>NZ_CM173543.1:2500-5057500 GCF_057787725.1 Shinella sp. OV683 | reverse complement strand
CTATAACGGTCCTAAGGTAGCGAAATTCCTTGTCGGGTAAGTTCCGACCTGCACGAATGGCGTAACGACTTCCCCGCTGTCTCCAACATAGACTCAGTGAAATTGAATTCCCCGTGAAGATGCGGGGTTCCTGCGGTCAGACGGAAAGACCCCGTGCACCTTTACTATAGCTTTACACTGGCATTCGCCAAGGCATGTGTAGGATAGGTGGTAGGCTTTGAAGCTTGGACGCCAGTTTGAGTGGAGCCATCCTTGAAATACCACCCTTATCTTCGTGGATGTCTAACCGCGGTCCGTCATCCGGGTCCGGGACAGTGTATGGTGGGTAGTTTGACTGGGGCGGTCGCCTCCGAAAGAGTAACGGAGGCGCGCGATGGTGGGCTCAGAACGGTCGGAAATCGTTCGTCGAGTGCAATGGCATAAGCCCGCCTGACTGCGAGACTGACAAGTCGAGCAGAGACGAAAGTCGGTCATAGTGATCCGGTGGTCCCGCGTGGAAGGGCCATCGCTCAACGGATAAAAGGTACGCCGGGGATAACAGGCTGATGACCCCCAAGAGTCCATATCGACGGGGTTGTTTGGCACCTCGATGTCGACTCATCGCATCCTGGGGCTGGAGCAGGTCCCAAGGGTATGGCTGTTCGCCATTTAAAGCGGTACGTGAGTTGGGTTCAGAACGTCGTGAGACAGTTCGGTCCCTATCTGCCGTGGGTGTAGGAATATTGACAGGATCTGTCCCTAGTACGAGAGGACCGGGATGGACGTATCTCTGGTGGATCTGTTGTCCTGCCAAGGGCATAGCAGAGTAGCTACATACGGAATGGATAACCGCTGAAGGCATCTAAGCGGGAAACCAACCTGAAAACGAGTGTTCCCTGAGAGCCGTGGAAGACGACCACGTTGATAGGACGGGTGTGGAAGCGCAGCAATGTGTGAAGCTTACCGTTACTAATAGCTCGATAGGCTTTATCGTTCTCATTGTTCATGCTCATCAAAGCGCGATAGCGCTTTGATCAATCTTTGTCCTGACGCGCTGAAAGCGCTCCGGACGGGCCGCCAAACTGTTGGCGACGGCCTCTGGCCTTGCGAAGCTTCGCTTCGGAAGACGGTGGTGAGATGATCAAAAACAAAACACTGCACATTCTAATAAAACCAAAATCCAGCTTCTCGACAGACGATTAAATCCGTCTGCATAAAATGATTTGCGCTTTGCCGACCTGGTGGTTCTGGCGGGGTGGCTGCACCCGTTCCCATTCCGAACACGGCCGTGAAACGCCCCAGCGCCGATGGTACTTTGTCTTAAGGCACGGGAGAGTAGGTCGCTGCCAGGTCTGCAAAACGCAAATCATTCTTCTCAAAACACGATCAACAATACCGCATAATATCGCGGTGACAGACGGGCCGCCCTCAAAGCGGCCTATTCCTGTTGTAGACAAATCAAACGGGCCGAGCAGCCCAACGAGCCCTAAAGCCAAAACAAGGCAACAAGGATCAGAAAAGACCGGGGAAAACACCCCGTCAGCTCAAAGTTCCGACATTCTGCGGCGCAGAATGCGGAGATTGGCGCGGGGTGGAGCAGCCCGGTAGCTCGTCAGGCTCATAACCTGAAGGCCGCAGGTTCAAATCCTGCCCCCGCAACCAAACAAACAAATACAATCAAAAAGCCCTCGCAAATATGCCGAGGGCTTTTTGGTGTGCCGCCACGCGGGTAGGCTGGCCGAAACTGTAATTTCCCACGACGCAGTACTGCGATGAAAGCAGACAGCTCTCTTTGAGAGACGTAAAAGTGTCGGCAATCTGCCCTTCCTGAATCTCCAACTCTTGATTCGTCCGTCCATGATCGGACTGACTCTGCTCCAGTCTCGAGGAAATTACGCGTGGCGGGTCACTGAAATTCGCAGGTAGACCCAAGCAGGCAATTTATTGCGTGTCCACGGCCCATAGCCTCCTAAAATGACAGCGAACGAGCAACATCCTCCCGATCGGCGAAGGGCCAAATAGCTTGGCCCTCTCACCGCCTTAAAATTAAAATAGTCTTTCCATTCTGAGAGGCCGTAATACCAGCCTGCGTGCGCGACAACTCAAGGCATCGCTCAGCCAGCACGTCTGGCTTTATGCATATCCCATTCGGAACTGCCTTCCATGTCGGGTACATGTTCACGCCAACCGTCGAGCCGGGGTGATAGCGCGGAAGTCCCTTCGGAGGTCGAGCCACACGCGGAGTGCGGTACTCGCCGAACTGCCCGTCACGGGGACGAAATCGCCTGTGATGCGGCTGTCCGGACACGCATCGCTCAAAGTCAGACCTCAAGCCGTTGCCTGATCGAACCTTACGGCTGCGATGTGCGGTCTCCCGCATGTACATACTCAAGCAGTGCCAGCAACCCCTTCAGTATATCTGTCGGTGATGGCGGACAGCCTGGGATATGAAGATCGACCGGAATGGCCGCCGAAACACCCCCCAAAACGGCGTAGCTGCTAGCAAAACAGCCGCCATCGCGCGCGCAGCCGCCCAGGGCGACGACCCATTTTGGGTTGGGCGTGGCGTTATATGCCCGCTCCAAAGCCTCTCGCATATTCCTGGTTACCGGCCCTGTGACCAGCAGGATATCGGCGTGCCGTGGCGATGCGACGAAGCGGATGCCGAAACGTTCGATATCGTAAAACGCGTTGTTCAGGGCGTGGATTTCCAGCTCACAGCCATTGCAGGAGCCGGCATCAACAGCGCGGATCGACAGGCTGCGGCCGAGACGCCGGCGGGCGGTTTTGTCGATGGCGGACGCAAGCTCGTCCAGCGCAGCATCCGAACGAGCCGGAACCCGCTCTGTCAGCGGGGCTCGGAACAGGCTTTCGAAGAGGAGCTTGCGCATGATGGCTTGCCTTCAGAGATCCTGGCCGGAATAGGAGCAGTTGAATGACTTGTTGCAGAGCGGAAAGTCGGCAACGATATTGCCCTCGATCGCGGCTTCCAGTAGCGGCCACTGGAACCAGGACGGATCACGCAGATGGCAACGGTCGATGTTGCCGTTTTCGGCAAGGCGAAGCCAAACAAACACGTCGCCGCGGAACCCCTCGACGAGTGCCAGGCCTTCGCGTGACTCGCGAATCTCGGGAATCTCGTTGTGCACCCGCCCCTCGGGCAATTGATCGAGTATCTGTTCGATCAATGACAGGCTTTGTTCTACCTCGCGAATGCGAATCCAGACGCGAGCATTAACGTCACCCTCGCTTAAGATCGGGACCTCGAAATTGAGGCGGTCGTAGGGTGGATAACAAAGTGTACGCCGGGCATCGAAACCGCGCCCCGACGCACGCCCGATAAAACCGCCGGCGCCATACTGGCGAGCTAGTTCCGGCCTGAGTATCCCCGTACCGACGGTTCGATCCTGCAGTGAGGCGGTGTTGTCATAAAGCTCGACCAATGTTGGGAACTTCCGGCGGATCTCGCCGACCAAGGCCCGCAGTGCTACAGTTGCCTCAAGGTTTATATCAATCGCAACACCGCCCGGCACGATGCAATCACGCATCAGCCGATGGCCGAAAGCGGCATCGGCTGCACGCAGCACGCGCTCGCGCAATACGCCACAATGCGCATGCATAAGTGAAAAAGCAGCATCGTTGCAGATAGCGCCGATGTCGCCGAGGTGGTTGGCGAGTCGTTCGAGTTCGGCCATAAGGGCGCGCAAGCAGACGGCACGCAACGGGACTTTGAGTTGCAGCGCGGCTTCGACCGCCCGCGAAAAGGCATACGCATAGGCAACCATGCTGTCGCCGGATGTTCGCCCGGCAAGTTGCACCGCTCGGTCGATGCTTGCTCCGCCCATCAGCGCCTCGATGCCCTTATGGACATATCCGAGACGTTCTTCGAGACGCACCACTGTCTCCCCATTGGCGGTGAACCGGAAATGCCCTGGCTCGATGATGCCGGCATGAACCGGGCCAACAGGAATCTGGTGCAGGCTTTCGCCCTCCGCGCTAAGGAACTCATAAGGCGTGGCATCGACCGAGCGCGCCGGGCGATCTCCCAGCGGAAACCGCATCTCCCAGCACCCATGGTCGAGCCATGGACGCGTGTCGGGCAAGCCCTGTGCCTCCAGCCCGACCAAATCATGAATCGCACGCTCCAGGCGAAGTGCTGGCGCATGCTGCTGGGCAACCGAGGGGTAGCCGCTCTCCAGTCCCTCCAGACTGATAACGTTGATCGTGCCCGCAAGTTCGTCGAACAGCGCCATGTGAACGGCATTCGTTTCGCCCCAAAGACCGAGCAAGGTCCAGCGTCCTTCCGCAATCGCACCGGCTGCGGATATCCAGCCGTCCTGGTCGACGATCACACGCCGCCAGGGATGATGGTGCTCTATCAAGTGGCCTTGGGAGAAGAAATCGGTGGGCGCTGGCACGATAATGGCTCCTCCCGATCACTGCAAAAGGTTGGCTATATGCTGGAACCAGGCGACCAGCGGCGGCGGCAGATAGATGCCGGCGATGAGCACTAGCGCGAGATGGGCATACATCGGCACGTAAGATGCCTCGGCCGGCGCCGTGCTGCCGCGCGGCTGGCCGAAGGCGGCTCCCGTCAGCCTCAGCAGTAGCGCGCCGAAGGCGACCAGCAATCCGAAAACCAGCAAAACGGCGAGCATCGGCTGCTTCGAGAAGGCGGAGCTGACGATCAGGAACTCGCTCATGAACATTCCCGCCGGCGGCAAGCCCGCTATGGCGACGACGCCCGCCAGCAGGCCCCAGCCGAGCCCGGGATGCGTTTCGGTCAGGCCGCGAATGGCCGAGAGCCTTTGCGTCCCTTTGATCTGGGCGATATGGCCAACGGCGAAGAAGATCGCCGATTTGGTCAGCGAATGCATGACCATGTGCAGAAGGCCCGCAAAATTGGCAAGCGGACCACCCAGCCCGAAAGCAAAAACGATGATGCCCATATGCTCGATCGAGGAGTAGGCGAACATGCGCTTGATGTCGCGGCGGCGATAGAGCATGAAGGCGGCGAATATCAGCGATGTAAGCCCCATCGTCATCATCAATGGCCCGGGGGCGATCGCCTCGGGATTGGCGGCAAGCAGGATCTTGAAACGCAAAACAGCGTAAAGCGCGACATTCAGGAGCAGGCCCGAGAGCACTGCCGAGATCGGCGTCGGCCCTTCGGCATGCGCGTCGGGCAGCCAGGCATGCAACGGTGCAAGACCGACCTTGGTGCCATAACCGAGCAGCAGAAACACGAAAGCGACATTGAGGAGCGCCGGGTCGAAGGCGACGGCGTGCTTGATCAGCAGTGTCCAGACCATCGCATCATAACCTTCACCGACGACTGGCTGTGCTGCCATATAGACGAGGATGGTGCCGAAGAGTGCAAACGCGATGCCGACGCTTCCCAGGATGAAGTACTTCCATGCGGCTTCGAGCGCTTCGTGCGTCCGATAGATACCGACCATCAACACGGTCGTCAGCGTCGCAAGCTCGACCGCAACCCACATCAGCCCGATATTGTTAGACACAAACGCGAGATTCATGCCGAACATCATGACCTGATACATGGCGTGATAGAAACGAAGGTTCGCAGGTGTCAGCCGGCCCGTCTCCAGTTCATGCGCGATGTAGCTGGCGCTGAAGACGCTGGTCGTGAAGCCGACGAAGGTATTGAGAATTATGAAGACAATGTTGAGATCATCGACCAGCAGATATTGTCCCGGTTCCCGCCGCTCGGTTGCAAGCAGGAGGAGCGCGGCAATCAGGGTCAACAGGCTTGCGCTCACGTTCAGCCGCGCCGTCATTCGATAGCCCGGCAAGAGAGCGAGGAGAACGGCGGCAACGATCGGTATCATTAGAACGGCAAATACCGGATCGAAAGGCAGGGCGGAAGAAAAGGCACTCATCTCCGCCTCCTTCCCTTAAAATCATCGAGCGCACGGACATCCACCGTGTCGAAGCGCTCGCGGATGCGAAACAGGAAAACGCCGATGACGATGAAAGCGATCAGGATCGAGAAGGCGACGCTGATCTCGACAACCAGCGGCATGCCCTTGGCACCGGTGGCTGCGAGCACCAGTCCGTTCTCGAGCGACATGAACCCGACGACCTGACTGACGGCATTGCGACGGGTAACCATTATCAGAAGCCCAAGCAGCAAAACCGACAGTGCGAATGCTAGATCCTCACGCGCCAGTGGGTCTGCTTCGGGTGTCACCCGCAGCATGACGACCATCGCCAGAGCGACAAGGCCGATGCCGGCCAACATCGTCGGGCCAATGCCGACGACGGTCTCGATCTCACGGTGGATTCCGAGTTGCCGGATCATGCGGTGTAGCACGACGGGAATGATGATGGCCTTGAAAACGAGAGCGATCGCAGCCGTGACATAGAGGTGTGGGGCGTCCTGGACAAAGGCTTGCCAGGCGACCGACAGCGTCAGCACCAACGAGTGCAGTGCGAAGACGTTCAGCAGCGCATAAAGGCGGTCCTGGTAGAGCATCATCATACTGATCAGGACCAGACCACCGGCGAGCAGATGAGCAACATCGAAGACAAGACTGTTCATCATAAGCTCCTGGAGACGAACAGCAGGAGGGTGGCGAGCAGGCCGAGCATAAGCGCCGCCCCCAGGAATTCCGGTACGCGAAACACCCTCATCTTGGCGGTTGCGGTCTCGAAAAAGGCAAGGAAACTGCCGCCGATCGCAAGCTTGGCAAGATAGGCAAGCAGGCCGACCAGGTAGGCGCTGGCACCGGCCTCCGGTGTCGCCAGCTTCCACGGCACGAACATGCAGGCGATCAGCGAGATGTAGAGCAACAGCTTGAGAGATGCGGCCAATTCTATCATGGCGAGATGGCGACCGGAATATTCGAGCACCATGGCCTCATGCACCATGGTGAGTTCGAGATGGGTCGCCGGGTTGTCAACGGGAATGCGAGCATTTTCGGCGATCGCCACCATGGTAAGAGCGATGACAGCAATGCCGAGCGAAACGCGCAATCCCACCTGCGGGGAGGTCATGAAGGTGGCGATGGTGGAAAGCTGGGTCGATCCAGCCACCAGGGCGAGGGTAAAGATGATGAGCAGCATTGCCGGCTCGGCGAGCGTCGCGATCAGCATCTCGCGGCTCGATCCGATGCCGCCGAAGCTGGTGCCGACATCCATGCCGGCGAGCCCCAGAAAAAAGCGTGCGCTGCCAAGCAGGGCAATGATGGCAATCAGGTCCGCGGTCCAGCTGAACATGAGGCCAATGGCAAAGGTGGGGACGAGCGCTGCCGAAACCCAGGTCACGGCGAAAATCACGTAGGGGCCCACCCGGAACAGCCAGGATGCATTTTCCGCGAGCACCACTTCCTTGCGCAGCAGCCGCAGGAGATCTCGGTACGGCTGGAATATCGACGGCCCCCGCCGACGCAGCAGTCGCGCTTTGACCTTTCGTATGAAGCCGGTCAGCAGCGGCGCCAGCAACACGACCACAGTCATCTGGATAGCCTGGACGAACAGAGCGGAGATCACGGCCATAGCGCCAGCACCAGAAGCAGGATAACCAAGGTTAGGAAAACCAGACCCAGATAGCGCCGGATGGTAAGAAATTGCAGGTGGTTGAGTTTTTCGGCTGTAAACCCGACGGCCCCTGCGATCGGCGCATAAAGTCCGCTCCAGATCAGATCACGCGATACAACTGTAAAGCGTGCGGGACGGAGATCTCCCGGTGCTGGCATCTCGACCCGCTCGCGTGCCTGGAAGACCAGGGTCCCGAACACCCGCCTGATGGGCTGCGCAAAACTGCCGGCGGTGTATTGGGTCGCGGAACTGGTATCCGGGAAGCCGCAGTCCCAGGCCGGTGCTCGACGCAACTGCCGTGAGGCAAAGCGATGGACGATGTAGGCCGTAAGCGCGGCCGAGGACACCGTGAACAGCAACACCAGTAACCCGTTGTAGGAACTCCGGCTTTCGGCGATCGGCACGATCGACAGCCACGGTACGCTCATCTGCACCGGCATCCGGTCGCCGACCAGGGAAAGTGTCACCGGTGCAAGAGCGTCGACGACGATTCCGGGAACAATGCCCGCGAGAAGGCAGAGTGTCGCCAATGTAAACATCGCTGCAAGCGAGAAGCGGTCGACCTCTCGCGCATGCTCTGCAACAACGCTTCGTGGGCGCCCCAGAAAGATCACGCCGAAAGCCTTGACGAAACAGGCAGCAGTAAGCGCTGCCGACAATGCCAGCAAACCACCCACGGCCGGCACTATGATCTTGAGCCCCCATTGCGGCAGGTTGGGGCTCTGCAGAATAGCCTGGAAGGCCAGCCATTCAGAAACAAAGCCGTTGAACGGTGGCAGCGCGGAGATTGCCACACTGCCGACCAGAAAGGCGCAACTGGTGAACGGCATGCGATGGATGAGTCCACCCAATTTCTCCATGTTTCGCTCGCCAGTTGCCGTCAGCACGGCACCGGCGCCGAAGAACAGCAAGCTCTTGAAGAACGAGTGGTTGAGAACATGGAAGAGTGCGGCGCTGAGCGCCAATGCAGCAGCCAGGCCCATACCATTCGCCGCAAATGCGAGTGCTAACCCGAGGCTGACGAATATGACGCCAATATTCTCGATCGTGCTATAGGCTAGCAGGCGCTTGATATCCCTCTCCATAACCGCGTGCAGGATCCCCAGCACCGCTGTCCCTCCGCCGAACAGCAGCACAACGATACTTGACCAGGCTGTGGGCGTGCCGAGCAGGTCGAAGACAACGCGGATGAAGCCGTAGACAGCAACCTTGGTCATGACGCCGCTCATGAGCGCCGAGACGTGGCTCGGCGCGGCGGGATGAGCCAGCGGCAGCCAGACATGCAGCGGCACCAGCCCGGCCTTGGAGCCAGCGCCGATCAACAGGAGAACGAGCACGATGCCAGAGGTAAACGGCGCGTGCTGAGTAACCCGCATCGTGGCGAAACCGTAATTACCGTCAGGCCCAGCAAGCAGGCCGAAGGCAAGCAGCAATGCCAGTGTGCCGAAGCTCGCCATGACGACGTATAGATAGCCGGCCTTCCGGTTGTCGGCGTCATGATGATGTGCCATCACCATCGCCCAAGAGGCCAGCGACATGAATTCCCAGCAGAGCAGGAAGGTAAAGGCATCGTCCGCCAGAACCACCAGATTCATGCCGGCAAGAAAGGCCGGAAAGAACGGCAGTACCCGATGCGGCGCATGTTCATGACGGCCGTAGCCAATGGCATAGAGGCTGGCCAGAACGCCACCAAGATCGACAACCACAAGGAAGAAGGCGGCGAGCGCATCGAGCCGGAAGTGCGCTCCCAGCCATGGCAAGCCTATCGGTAAGGTGAGAGTTGGTTCCTGGATCGTGGAAACAGCTGCTGCAAACTGCATGAATGCTATCGCAAACGCGACGCTTGAGGCGACGAAGCTAGCGCTGTAAATGACCCCGGTCGCCCACTTCGAGCGCGCCATAAGAACTGCCAGGACTGCCGTTCCCAAGAGTGTCATCGCACACAGCAGCATCGCCAGAACCGACGTCATGGGTGCACCTTCGCTCCGGGAACGGGTCGGGACAATTCGGAGGTTTTGGGCAGCACTGGCTTGACGCCGGGGTTTGCCTTCAGCCGAACCCCCCGTCCACCGCTTTGGCTGACGGCTTCCTCGTTGATCACCTCAATGCCAGCGGCATCCAGGGCAGAGAGCACACGCATCAGAGAGTCGACATTGCCGCGCACCACACCAGCACTCGCCTCCATGCGCTGTATGGTGGGAACCGAAACTCCCGCGAGTTCGGCCAGCTGGCGCTGGTCAATTCCGAGAAGGGCCCTGGCGGCCCGCAGCTGACTGGCAGTGATCACGATTCAACCATCGCTTATCTTGCTCAAGCCCTGACATTTAAAGGTTATCACCAACTTGTTGATGTTTCAAATCGATATTCTCATGGCGATGCGCGTCGACACTGACTTGCTCGGCTTTCTTGGAAAGCTGTGATGCCGGAAGGCCTGTGGCATCGACTTCAGCAAGAACACGCGCGGCCGGATGGGTCATCATCGCGGTCCTCAATTCCAAAGGCATGACAGCGGTGCTGCGAAGAGGCCCTCGCCGAAGGGGAGAACCGTGTCACCGTCATAAAGCACAAGACCCAGACGGA
Organism: Shinella sp. OV683; assembly: GCF_057787725.1. Lineage (NCBI taxonomy): Bacteria > Pseudomonadati > Pseudomonadota > Alphaproteobacteria > Hyphomicrobiales > Rhizobiaceae > Shinella > Shinella sp. OV683. The sequence continues at coordinate 5,047,381 of NZ_CM173543.1, read as the reverse complement.
AATCTGTACCTGCAGCCTGCGCTACTTTTCGCAACCCCTTGAAATCAGAGGCTGAGACTGTTGCGGATGCTTTGACTTCCACTGCCACCAGTGAACCCACTTCATTTTCCATGATGAGGTCGACCTCGTCCTGATCCTTATCGCGATAATGCGAAAGCCGAACCTCTACACTGGACCAACTGGCGATCTTGAGTACTTCGGAGATGACGAAACTCTCCAGAATCGCTCCGAACCGCGAGCGGTCAGCCGTAATCCGTTCGGAGTTGGCGCCGAGCAGAACGGATAGCAGCCCAGTATCTAGGAAGTGCAACTTCGGTGTCTTGACGATTCTCTTGAGGTCGTTGCGAAACCAAGGCTCGATACGCCTTACGAGAAAGACGTGTTCGAGTATGCCGATGTAACGCCGTACCGTCTTGTCATCGAGGTGGAGTTGGCCGCCAAGCTGTGAGAAGTTCGTGAGTTGGCTCGCATGGCTGGCGAGTGCCCGTAACAATTGTGGCATCCGCTCAAGCTTGTCTACCTCGATGATGTCGCGAACATCTCGTTCAATGATTGCTCGAATGTATTCTCTCGCCCATGCCGCTCGACGGCGACTGTTGTGGCGGGCAAGAACCTCTGGATAGCCCCCGGTTACAACAACATCGACCAGTTCTTTGCCGAGAGCTAAATTTGTTGGCTGGTCAATCTTGCCAGTGAAGGCGTCCTCGATGAAATCGGTTTTACGTCCTCCGATTTCCGCTTGAGACAGCGGAAGCAAGGTAACTACCTCCATGCGCCCGGCCAAGCTTTCCGCAATCGTCGGCATAGCAAGGATATTGGCCGAGCCCGTTAGCAGAAAGCGACCGGGCCGGCGGTCATCATCCACCGATCGTTTGATGGCGCGCAGCAGGTCGGGTGCGCGTTGAACTTCGTCAATGGTCGCAACGTCAAGCTCTCGAATGAAACCCGCTGGGTCAGCACGCGCGGATGCCAGAACCGTCTCATCGTCAAGCGTAAAATAGCGACGGCTGCCATTTTCGAGCCCTCTTACAAGCGTCGTCTTGCCACATTGGCGAGGCCCGTTCACCATCACAACAGGCGTATCCGCCAGTGCAATGGTGATACGGTCATTTGCATATCGTGGATAGAGAAGTGCCTGCGTGGTCATGATCGTCCAATTGGGAATCTACCTACGTCCAGCTCGGAATTTACATACGTCCATTCCGGATTTCAAGAGCGTCCAATTCGGATAAGAGACTTAGCACCCGCGTACTCTTTTGATAGCTTTGTAGAGGGAGCTCTTTACACCTCACGATCTGGGTGCCTGTTGCAGGGTTGGCAACAAGCGCTCTGCTGATATCCGTTGATCTGTTAGGGTAGCGTCTCCGCAGCGTTTCTCTCACATGGCGCCTCTCGCAAATTCTGCGGACGTTTTGTCCTGGATCAATCCATGTGCAACAGGCGATGCGATAATCGCGATACCTTTGCAGCAATCAGATGCTTGATCGTCAAGCGATCGAAGTCTGAGGAAATTCTAGTCAAGGGAGGAACCAGCCATGATGATTCGTGAGATGTTGCATGCGGATTGCGTTGCGCTGCTGGCGAAAAGCCGGATCGGGCGCCTGGCATGCTGCAAGGAGAATGTGCCTTATGTGGTGCCCATTCAGTTCGCCTATGTCGACAACCGCATAGTCAGTTTTTCACTTCCCGGTCAGAAGATCGAATGGATGAGGTTGAATCCGCGTGTTTGTCTTCAGATCGACGACATCACCGACAAACACCGCTGGCAGTGCCTGCTCGTCAACGGCGTATTTAAAGAACAGGCCCGGGATGAACAACGCGATCGCGCCTGGCTCGCTCTCAAGGCCGACAACGACTGGTGGGAACCGGGCTCTTTCAAACCGGGCCCGCAGGCCATAGCCAGCGAACGCAACCACGTCTTCTATGCCATCGATATCGATGAATTGACGGGCCGCGAAGCATTTTGATGAGCACGCTTAGTGGCTCGAAGATACGCGAGTGGCGCGAGATTTCTTGCTTCAGGAGGGCATGATGAAACTGCGTGAATCATGGGCCTTGGCCATACGCGCATCCTTTCCATTGCTTGTCGTTTTGCTGTGCACGGGTGCGGTCCTGTATGCTGCCTCCGAGCCAGCAGTCGCGGCTCTGGCGTGGCAGGCAGGAACAGCGATCGCGCTCGCAGTGCTGGCAATAGAGATTTTGAGAAATGCCTTGCGCGGCCAGTTTGCGCTCGACGTGGTGGCAGCGGTTGCCATGGCCACAGCCCTGGCGCTGAACGAGCCGCTGACCGGCATGATTATCGCGGTCATGTATGCTGGCGGGCAGGCGCTTGAGGACTTCGCGCAGGGGCGCGTCGCTCGCGAGATGAACGCATTGTTGGCAGGTGCCCCTCGCAGCGCCTCGCGATATCGCGACGGTCGGCTGGAAGAAGTCCCGGTTTCCGCAATCGTCCGTGGAGATCGGATGCTGATCAAGCGCGGCGAGGTCGTACCTGTTGACGGTCGGATCTGTTCGGCCAGCGCGATCCTGGATCAATCGACTCTTACCGGTGAAGCTCTCCCGGTTCGCCTCCAGGCCGATGATCCGGTCCTGAGTGGTACGACGAATTCCGGCGAAGCCTTTGAGATGGAGGCCAGCAATTCCAGCGCAGACAGCACCTACGCCGGTATTGTCCGTCTGGTCGAAGCCGCCCAGAAGTCCAAGGCACCGATCATGCGGATCGCCGACCGATATGCCTTGCTTTTCCTGCTCCTGACGATTGCGACGAGTGTCGCGGCGTGGTTGCTGTCAGGCGATCCGCACAGAGCATTGGCGGTCCTTGTCGTCGCCACACCGTGCCCTCTTATCCTCGCAGTGCCGGTGGCCATTCTCTCAGGCGTATCGCATTGCGCCAGACGCGGCGTTCTGGTCAAGGGTGGAGAAGCTTTGGAACGCTTGGCCGCCATCAACATCGTTCTGCTGGACAAGACAGGAACCATCACCGATGGGCGGGCGCGACTGATCGAAACGAAAACCTTCGACGGTCTGGAACCGCAATTTTTGCTTGGCCTCGCGGCATCCCTGGACCAAGGTTCACCGCATGTCTTCGCCCAAGCTCTTGTCGTAGCCGCCCGGACTCGAGGGCTTACACTCGAGAGCCCGGAGGAGATTGAGGAGCAACCGGGAAGTGGACTCCAGGGGCGCGTGGGCACCCACCAAGTTGCACTGGGCGGCTCCGGCTTCATCCTGTCGAAAGGCGGGGATCCGCAACGGGTCGCCGAGATCGACCTCTGGGCAACGAGCAAGCGCGCGAGCTCGGTCATCGTGGTGATTGACGGTCGTGTCGCAGGTGCGCTGCTGCTTGCCGACCATATGCGACCCGAAGCGCCAACGGTCCTCAGGCAATTGAGGGCGTCGGGCGTTGACCGTATCGTCCTGTTGACGGGCGATCATGCCGAACTGGCGGCAGCGGTTGCGACGTCTCTCGGTCTTGACGGCTTCAAGAGCGACATGAAACCCTCCGACAAGTCTACGGCGGTCCAGGCCGAAAAGGCAAACGGTCGGGTGCTGATGGTTGGCGATGGCGTGAACGATGCTCCTGCTCTCGCTGCGGCCGATGTTGGCGTTGCGATGGGCGCACGCGGGGCGGCGGCCTCAAGTGAAGCTGCTGATGTTGTCATCCTCCTCGATCGCCTGGACCGGCTGGTCACGGCTCTTCGAATTGCACGCCGCTCGCGCGCAATCGCACTGCAGAGCGCATTTGCGGGAATTGCTCTGTCATTGGTCGCGATGGTGGCGGCCATGCTCGGATATCTGCCGGCGATCAAGGGCGCTGTCTTGCAGGAAGTTATCGATGTCGCCGTGATACTCAACGCGTTGCGGGCGTTGGGTGGGCCCAACTGGCTACAGAGCAGCAGCGTCAGCGCCAAAGAGCTTGTGACCCTCGAAGACGAACACCGACATCTCTCTGGAATCGTCGATGAAATTCGCAGCGCGGCCGACGCAGTTCCCTATCTGTCGTATATCGAACTGCGTCAGCGCCTGGGTCAACTTGAGGCACTGCTAAACGAACATCTGTTGCCGCACGAAAGGCGTGATGAAAGCGAACTCTACCCTCGACTCAACGGCAAGTCCGGCAACGTTCATGCAATGACAGGTATGAGCCGAACACATATGGAGATCCGGCGTCGCTGCAACTCCTTCGGCGCCCTTGTCCGCTCCCTGTCCAGCACGCCAAGCGACGCGGAACGGCGAGAAATCCAGCGTCTTCTCGATGGCCTCGACGCCATCACCAGGCTACATTTCGACCAGGAGGAAGAGATCTATCGGATGCTGGAAGCCAACTGATGCGCCGCCTCCCGGCAGCATAGATCGGATGGCTATCGACCCTTGCGTGTAGCTTTCATCCCTTGATCGTACTTGCCGGATCGGAGTACGCCCTGGTGGATAGGCTCCCAACGCCCGAGGTCTACCGGCGGTGTTTTTCAGGGGCGGCCGCATCTCTAACGTCGTCTTCCAACACCCTCCAGGACGCACCTTCCAGATCATCGTATTGACCCGCCCTGAGCGACCAGAGGAAGGCGACAAGGCCCAGCCCACCTAGGCCAAGCGCGATCGGAATCAGGAAAATCAGTGCGTTCATGCTGCAACCTCATTCGTCGTGCGAGGTTCACGCTCGCGTTCCGTCGGCGTCGGTTTTCCGCCAAGCTCATTGAGCCTCAGCGAATTGGCAACGACGATGAGTGACGACGTCGACATGGCGATTGCCGCAACCAGTGGCGATGCCTGACCCAGGATGGCTATGGGCACCGCGATGACATTGTAGCCGATTGCGAGGGCGAAATTTTCCCTGATAAGCCGCCCCGCGCGTCGCGCCACGTCGATCGCATGGGTCACGGCAGCAAGTTCGCTGCGCAGGAAAACGAAGTCGGCGGCCTGCCTGCCGATATCGGCGGCGGTCGAGGGCGCCATCGAGACATAAGCGGTCCGAAGCGCTGGGGCGTCATTGATGCCGTCTCCCACCATCAAGACCTTCGCACAAGCCGCCTGTGCCGCGGCGATCGCGTCGACCTTGCCCTGCGGCGCCAGCCCACCGGCCCATTGTTCAATACCGAGCTTGCGCGCCACGCCCTCGACGATACGCGTCCGGTCGCCGGACAACACTGATGTCTTGACACCGTGCCGATGTAAACTGCGGATCGTCGCCGCAGCATCCGGCCGGACGAGATCCTCGAACCGGAACGTGGCGATCTCGCTGCCATCGAAAGAAAGAATGGCCTCGGAGAAATCGTTGGACGCGTCTCCTCCGGTTGGGTTCTGAAGTGCGAAGGCGCGCTGGCCGAGCCGCCATGTGCCTCTCCCATCGCGCGCTTCCAATCCTGCTCCGGCGATTTCGGTGACGCTGCCAAAGCGTTGCGGCACAACCAGGCATGCCACGCTGATTGCCTGCGCGATAGGATGTCGGGAATGCCCGGCGAGGCCTGCGGCGACGGCAAATGCGTCTGCGCGGATCTCCCTGGAATTGCGCAAAATCGGCTTGCCGAGTGTCAATGTTCCCGTCTTGTCGAAATAGGCGGTGTCGATCTCGGCCAGCCGCTCCATTGCAGAGCCGTCCTTCACCATGATGCCGTTTCGAAAAAGCCGGCCGGCCGCGACAACCTGCACGACCGGCACCGCAAGCCCGAGCGCGCATGGGCAAGTAATGATCAGCACGGCGACGGCCACGAGCATCGCATGCTTCCAGTCGCCATCGTAGAATCCCCAGCCGAGGAAGGACAGCAGCGCAAGAAGATGGACCGCAGGCGAATAAAGTTGTGCGGCCCGGTCCGCAATCCGACGGTAGCGCGCCTTGCCGCCCTCGGCAGCCTCCATCAACGACATGATCTCCGCCAGGAAGGAATTCCTTGCCTCGGCTACGGCTTCGACAACCAGCGATCCCGTCAGGTTGAGCGTTCCCGCAAGCAAGCGCGTGCCAGACCGTGCCGCCGCAGGTGTGCTTTCGCCGTTTACGATTGACCAGTCGATATCGCTTTCACCGGCCCGGACCACGGCGTCGACAGGAATGCGCTCGCCAACGGCAACCAACAGCCTGTTGCCGGGGCGAATATCCTCGATAGGTCGGTATTCCCTGCCCCCGCTCTCCAGCTCAAGCATCGCACCGCGGGGAGACAGACGTGCAAGTCCTGATATCGCCGACCGCGCCTTGTCCCGCATGAAGTGATCCAGGGTGCGGCCGATCAGCAGGAAAAACAACAGCGATGCTGTGGCATCGAACCATGCATGCTCACCATGGTGGATCGTCTCCCAGAGCGAAACACCGTAGCTCAAAAGGACTGCGAGCGAGATCGGCACATCCATGTTGGTATGGCCGTGCTTCAGCGCTTTCCAGGCCGACACGAAGAAGAAGCGCCCGGAATAAATCAGCGCCGGTGCGGCGATCATTGCCGAGATCCAGTGGAAGAGATCACGGGTCGTTGCATCCGCACCCGACCAGATCGACACGGAAAGCAGCATGATGTTGGTGGCGGCGAAACCTGCGACTGCAACCGCACGCAGGAGCTTGTTTCGCAGTTCGTCACTCAGTTCGCCCGCATCCTGGAAAAGATGAACCTCGTAGCCAGTCCCGTTCACTGCCATGACGAGGTCGACAGGATCCGTCGGGCGGCCATTGAAACTGTCGCGCCAGATCACCGCTATTCTCTTCGCCGAGAGATTGACGCGGGCGCGTTCGACGAAAGGGAGCTTGGCGAGCGCTCCTTCGATGGTCGTGATGCACGCGCCGCAATGGATTTCAGGGGCACTCAGGTCGAGCTGGTGCCGGCCATCGCCAAGATCTCGCGATGCGAATTTGAGTTCATCGGTGCTCGGCAAGCTGAGTGCCAGAATCCCTCGGCTATCGACGCTGCAGCAGGTCATGGCGTGTCACCCGCTATGTGAAGTCGCATTGCCTCGTGAAAGATCGTCCGGCCATCCTCGATGGCGGCGATATCGGCGATCCATTGTCCAGGCGCGAGCCCGTGGCGGGCGACAAAGATCCCATCGGCGCTTCGCGGCAAGGTGAGGACGAAATCCTGCTGTTCGCCCACCGGGCGATGGAAAATGGCGGACACGGCGTGTAGCGCCTCGACGGACTTGGCAGGTCCCTCAAGTCTGTATTTCAACAGATCGCCTTCGACAGTCAGTTTGCCCTTGAAACCCTCCCTGGCCCACTCTCGCGCCTCGGCGGCCTTCAAGTTGAAATCCTGGCTCGCCACGTAGGTGTTCTTGGCGAGGATGCCGCTCCAGCTCGCACTGGCGTAATAGGCCATCAGTACATTGACGCCGATGACCGTGCCGAAGAAGGCGCACATGATGGCCAGCATGTGCCAGCCGGTGAAGTTCGCAGATTTTACTGTCACTGAAGGGATCGTCATGGACGTTTCTCCGGCGCGATGAAGGTTGATTTGTAGTCATAGCTTTCGCCCGTGGGCGGGTGCTCGATGTGGAAAGTGAAATCACGCATCGCAGCCGGGAGCTGGTCCTTGGGCACCGTGACGTAGAGTTTCAGCTTGCGCACGGAATCGGCGTCTGCCTGGATCTCGAAGGAGCGCCCCTTCCGTTGGGGTTCTCCGGCAATTGTCATATCGGCGCCGGGCAGGTCACTGATGGAAAGAACCAGAGAGCGGGGCTCCGGCTGCATGTTAAGCACCTTGATCGTATAGCCGTTGCGTATGGACCCGTCCGATTCCAGCACAAACTGCGGATTGCGGTCATGCAGCACGTCGAGTTGCAGGCGGTCGCGCATCGCAAGGCCGACCAGAAGGCCGATGCCGACCAATGTCCAAAGGGCTGAATAGAGGATGATCCTCGGGCGGAAGATGATCCGCCAGTTGAAATGCCTGACTTTGTTGTTGAACCCGCCGTTGGAATCACGAACGAGCGAGGGGTTGATCGGGACAGAATTGCCGGCAGTGGCGAGGGCCATGTTGAAAGTGTAATCGTGCAGGGTCGAGTAGCCGATGAGCCCCTTGTCCCGGCCGAGCTTGTCCATGACGCCATCACAGGCATCGATGCACAGCGCGCAGGTGATGCATTCCATTTGCAGCCCGTCGCGAATGTCGATCCCCATGGGACAGACTGCCACGCAGGCATTGCAGTCTACGCAATCGCCCGCCGCAAACCCTTCTGACACGGCCTTCTTGGTGTGACGGGTGCGAGGTTCGCCGCGCCAGTCGTTGTAGGTGACGACCAGCGAATTCTCATCCAGCATCGCTCCCTGAATGCGTGGCCAAGGACACATGTAGGTGCACACCTGTTCACGCATGAGGCCGCCGAACACGTAGGTCGTGGCGGTCAGGATCGCGACAGTGAAATAGGCGACGGGTTGTGCCTGCAAAGTGACGAGATCAACCAGCAACGTCGGGGCATCCGCGAAGTAGAATATCCATGCCCCGCCGGTGAGAATGCCGATCAGCAGCCAAATGCCGTGCTTGGCTGTTCGCTTGGCCATCTTGTCGAGCGACCAAGGCGCTGCGTCCAGCTTGATGCGCGCATTGCGGTCGCCTTCCACGGCTCGCTCGACGACAAGGAAGAGGTCGACCCATACGGTTTGGGGGCAGGTATAGCCGCACCAGGCCCGCCCCACTGCCGATGTGACGAGGAAAAGGCCCAGACCTGCCATGATCAGCAGACCGGCGACGAAGTAGAATTCCTGCGGCCAGATCTCAACGAAGAAGAAATAGAAGCGCCGATCGGCGAGGTCGAGCAGGATGGCTTGGTCCGGCGCATGCGGCCCGCGATCCCAACGGATCCACGGCGCGAGATAATAAATGCCGAGCGTGACCGCCATGATGCGCCACTTGAAGCGCCGGAACTGTCCCTCGGCTCGCTTCGGGTGGATTTTTTTGCGCTTCTCATAAAGCGGCTGCCGGATTTTTGCCGAGTTGACAGGCTCGGCCTCCAGCTGTTCGACCGCAACGCCGGCATTCGTTGTCGTGGGAGAGGAATCGAGGGTCATGGCACATCCATCATTCGCCATTGACCTATCCCGACAGTCCATGGGCTGCTTTGATTTAGGTCAACTGTCGTCACTCGCTGCTGCCGCCCCGAAAAAACCCCATGCTCAGGAGAGGCATGGGGTTCACGGCGGCAGAGGATTGGGGCTACTCCCCGCCGCCAAGGGAGTGAATGTAAACCGCCAGCTGCTTGATCGTCGTGTCGGGCAACCGACCGGCCCATGCCGGCATCACACCATGTCGGGGCGCCGAGACCTGACGTGCGATCGCATCCTCGCCCTCTCCTTTCAGCCAGATGGCATCGGCGAGATTGGGCGCACCCAAGTCACGCTTGCCCTCTGCACTATCGCCGTGGCAGGCGACACAGTTTTCCTTGAAGACCTTCATGCCGGGCTCGATCATGGCCGCATCTGCCGGCGTTCCGGTCAAACTGACCACATAGGCGGCGACATCACGGATCTGGGTGCTGTCCAGCATATCCACAAAAGGAGACATTTCGGAAAAGCGCGTCTCGGAATCGTCGCTACGAATGCCGTGCGAGATCGTCTGGTAGATTTCGTCGATCGTGCCGCCCCAAAGCCAGTCGTCGTCGTTGAGATTGGGATAGCCCGGCCGACCACTGGCACCGGTTCCATGACAAGTGGTGCAATTGATCTTGAATGCAGCCTCCCCGCCATTCATCGCAAACTGGGAAAGCTCGGGATCGCCGGCGATCTCCTTGACAGGAAGAGCAGCGATCTTGTCGAGATAGATTTTCTGAGCGGCGACAGCGGTCTTCATTTCGTGCTGGAGATCCTGCCGGCTGGCATAGCCCAGCATGCCCCGGGTCGCATCGCTGACAAGCGGCCAGGCCGGGAACGCGATCGTATAGGCGATCGACCAGACGATCGTTGCGTAGAAAGTCCATAGCCACCAGCGCGGCAGCGGATTGTTGAGTTCCTCGATGCCGTCCCATTCATGGCCGGTCGTCTCAACGCCTGAGAGTTTATCAATCTGCTTTTCTGACATTTCAATCCTCCTTCAGGGGGATTTGCGCAGCCTCGTCGGCGCGCCTTTTCGAGCCGGGGAGGAACAGGATAGCGATGCTGCTCGCAAAGAAGACGAGCATCGCCAGCATTGCCCAACTGTCGGCGAAATGGCGCATGGTTTCGTAAGTGCTCATGGTCGCCCCTTCACCGGTAACCGGACGCGTCGTTGTAGGTCGAGAAGTCGACCAGTGTGCCGAGCATCTGGAGATAGGCGACGAGCGCGTCCATCTCCGTAAGCTTTTGCGGGTCACCGTCGAAATCACCGATCTTGGCCTTGGGATACCGCTTGAGCAGCGCTGTCGTATCCGCATCGGGATCGGCCTGCGCCTTCATGTCGATATCGGCATTGGTGAGCATGTCGGGCGAATATGGAACCCCGACCATCTGATTGGCCTTGAGAGTGCCCTTGACGTCGAACGCACCCAGATCGATTTCCGTCGACTTGAGAAACGCATAGCTCGGCATGACCGATTCCGGCACGACGTCGCGCGGCTCAGTGAGATGCTGCACGTGCCATTCATTGGAATAACGGCCGCCGACCCGAGCGAGATCCGGACCTGTGCGCTTCGAACCCCATTGGAACGGGTGATCGAACATCGATTCCGCGGCCAGTGAATAATGGCCATAGCGCTCGACTTCGTCGCGGAACGGTCGGATCATCTGGCTGTGGCAGACATAACAGCCTTCGCGGATATAGATGTTGCGACCGGCGAGCTCCAGCGGCGTATAGGGCCGCATGCCTTCGACCTTCTCGATCGTATTCTGAAGATAGAAGAGTGGTGCGATTTCCACGATACCGCCAATCGTCACCACCAGGAGTGACCCGACGAGAAGCAACGTGACGTTACGCTCCAGGACTGCGTGTTTTTCGAGAATGGACATTGCCTGTCACCTCCTTATTCAGCTGGTACGGCGGCAGGAATGCCCGCAAGCGGAGCCTCCTGACGCTCATGGCCGTAGATGGTCATCAGGACGTTGAAGCCCATGATCACGCCGCCTGCGAGATAGAGGACGCCTGCGAAGACGCGCACTAGGTAGTACGGGAACATGGCGGCGACGGATTCGGCGAACGAATAGACCAGGAAGCCCTGCTCGTTATATTCGCGCCACATGAGGCCCTGCTGGATGCCCGCGACCCAGAATGCGGCGGCGTAGATCACGATGCCGATTGTCGCGAGCCAGAAGTGCCAGTTGACCAGGCGCAAGCTATAGAGCCGCTCCCTGTTCCACAGCTTGGGGACCAGGAAGTAGACCGCTCCGAAGGTGATCATGCCAACCCAGCCGAGTGCACCCGAATGCACGTGACCGATGGTCCATTCCGTATAGTGGCTGAGCGAATTGACCGTCTTGATCGACATCATCGGACCTTCGAAGGTCGACATGCCGTAGAAAGCGATGGCCATGACCATCATGCGGATGATCGGATCTGTGCGCACCTTGTCCCAGGCACCCGAAAGCGTCATCAGGCCGTTGATCATGCCTCCCCAGGAGGGCATCCACAGCATCACCGAGAAAACCATGCCGAGTGTCTGTGCCCAGTCGGGCAGCGCGGTGTAATGCAGATGATGCGGACCGGCCCAGATATACATGAAGATCAGGGCCCAGAAGTGGATGATCGACAGACGATAGGAGTAGACCGGGCGGTTGGCCTGCTTGGGCACGAAATAATACATCATGCCGAGGAAGCCGGCAGTGAGGAAGAATCCCACCGCGTTGTGTCCGTACCACCACTGGGTCAGGGCATCCTGTACGCCGGAGAAAAGCGAGTAGCTTTTCGTCCCGAGGAAAGAGACCGGTACCGCCAGATTGTTGACAAGATGCAACATCGCGATGGTCACGATGAAGGACAGGTAGAACCAGTTAGCAACATAGATATGCGGCTCCTCGCGCTTCACCAGCGTGCCCAGGAAGACCACGAGATATGCGACCCAGACGACTGTCAGCCAGATGTCCACGTACCATTCCGGCTCCGCATACTCGCGGCCCTGGGTGATGCCCAGGAGATAACCGGTCGCGGCCATGATGATGAAGAACTGGTAACCCCAGAAGACGAACCAGGCGAGATCGCCACCGAACAGGCGGGTGCGGCAGGTGCGCTGGACGACGTAAAAGGATGTGGCGATCAGCGCATTGCCACCGAAGGCAAATATGACTGCCGATGTATGCAGCGGCCGAAGCCTGCCGAAATTGAGATACGGCTCAATGTCGAGATCGGGAAACGCCAACTGCAGGGCTACAACGACTCCGACGAGGAAGCCGACCACGCCCCAGAATACGGTGGCAATCACGCCGTACCGAATGACTTCGTCGAAATAGCCTGACTTGTCGATTTTCCTGGACGCCGCGTCATGGGAGAAATCGATCTGCCGCATCATCAGAAAAGCCCCGATGAGCAATACCAGGCCTGCGATCGTCATGTGGGCCCGAAACAGTCCATCATGCGTGAAGCCTGCCGCGAGCAGCGTGATAAACGCCCCGGTGACAAGCGAGCCTATCTTTAGTGTAGTGTCCATATTGGTGTCCCCAACGAACCGAATGCCGTTCGGAAAACTTCCGCCAAGAGTCGGCAGCGTCCCTGCACCTGCCATCCCATGTTTTCGCTCGGATCGGCCTTGATCTAGATCAAAGCGGATTCGGCTTGGCTGGCGACAATGAGCGCACATTAGGCATTGGGGTAAGAGCGATGACTGACAATGTCGCAGCGATCGAGGATTGGCGCATGAGCGCGAGATTGCCACGCGAGGCAAGATGGAAGCTCGGCCAGTCCTTGCAATTGCGGCTCTGCGACGAGCTCGAAGAGATCGCCGATTCTCTTCCGTCGAATATCGACCATGCCGCTTGCCTGCGTGCCGCGCGGGGGCTGGGAAACCTCATAAAGGAAATTCATCGCTTCGAGGAAGACAGTTTCTTTCCCGAGGCAAGGAGCGTCGCTGCGAACGAAGATGAGCTGATCGCTACCATCGAGAGACTGAAGCTCGAGCACATGACGGACGAAAGCTATGCCGAAGATCTTGTCGAGCGTCTGAAATATCTCAGCGCGGGCGGTACCGATCTAAACATGGAAACCACCGGCTACATGCTGCGCGGTTTTTTCGAGGCATTGCGGCGGCATGTGGCCTTCGAGCAGAGCTTTTTTGCGGCCGCGAGTGGATCGCACGGCGTGCTTCACTAGATAAGGCTCGCCGGCCGGTGCCCTGTGGGCCTACGCGACATCCGATCGAGAAATGAGTGACGAATTGATTCAGATCAATCACATCCCAAAGGGGATTGATTAGTATAGCGGCATGCGTGGGTGAAGGCGTTTCGACCAAACGCCAATGTCCACGCAGGCGCGGCACAGGGCGCTGGAGCCAGGGGCACTTTTATGAACATGCATTCCAGAGACATTCGCTCACAAGTCCCTGCACAGTGTCAGGGCTGCGGTGCCCGGAGGGACGGCGTTTGTGCCGCCATGACCGCCGCCGACCTGACCGAACTGAACCGCTTCACATCGCGCAAGGTCATTCCAACCGGTGCAGAGGTGCATGGCCAGGGCGATCAGATCCAAAGCTACGCCAATATCCTCCGGGGCGTGATCAAGCTGACAAAGATCATGGCAGACGGTCGCCAGCAGATCGTGGGATTGCAGTTTGCGCCGCATTTCATTGGCCGCCCCTTTGCGGACGAAAGCGCGATCACCGCCGAGGCGGCGACCGATATGGAAATCTGCACCGTCTCCAAACCGGCACTCGACCGGCTTATGGCAAACAATCCGGATCTGGAACACAAGCTTTACAATCAGGCACTTACAGAACTCGACGAAGCTCGCGACTGGATGCTCACGCTCGGCCGCAAGACGGCCCGTGAAAGGGTTGCGAGCTTTCTGAATCTCATTGCCTCGCACTTCGATACGCTGAACAGTGACGGAATTTGCTTCGACCTGCCCCTGACGCGCCAGGACATGGGCGACTTCCTCGGACTCACCATCGAAACGGTCAGTCGCCAAATGACTCGGCTGCGAAACGACGGAATCATCAAAGTCGCGCATAGCCGCTGCGTCACCGTACCGTCGAGGGCGCGCTTGGCCAAAGCTTCCGGAAATCACGAATGAGCTAGTCCGTCGCGGGTTATGATCGTCGTGGCCATGCAGAAAGCTCGCGCGCGGGCTTCGGACCTTGCTCATGGCCTGAAGACACCACTGACCATCATATCCAACAACGTCCTGAAGCTCGAAGAGAAAGGTGAAAGCCAGATTGCCCAGGAACTCGACATGGTCAGTTCCTCCATGCTGGCGCATATCAACCACGAACTCGCCCGCACCCGCATTGCTCAGGACCCCGATCTTCGGCGATCAGACGCCGATTGCGCCCGCATCGCGAGCGAAGTGATCAGAACGTTGAAACACACCGAGAGACGGGCGAACGGCTGAGCTTTTCTCAAGCCATCAGACCAACTCAGCTATAATTCTTGCTATAGAGCCCGAGCCATTCCAAACCTGCCGGATGGGCGTGAGGGACTTGTGCCGGTCGAATCAAAGTTGTTTCAGAGTGGATCCCCGCTGATCGTATGAGCAGCGGGGATCCACTGATGATACAACGGCTGATCACTCCGCCGGCAATGCACTTGGGACGCCCGCGGCATTCGGGAGATCCTTACCCGCGAGTGCAGCGGCAAACCTCTCCTGATCAAGCTCACCTTCCCAGCGCGCCACCACGACGGTGGCGACCGCATTGCCGATGAAGTTGGTCAGTGCCCGGCATTCCGACATGAAGCGGTCGATGCCGAGGATCAACGCCATGCCGGCGACAGGCACGGTCGGGACCACGGACAAAGTTGCTGCGAGGGTAATGAAGCCGGCGCCGGTGATGCCGGCCGCACCCTTGGAGCTCAACATCGCGACGAGCAACAGCAGGATCTGGTCGCCGAAGGACAGTGGCGTATCCGTTGCCTGGGCGATGAACAGCGCGGCCAGCGTCATATAGATGTTGGTACCGTCAAGATTGAACGAGTAGCCGGTCGGAATGACCAGGCCGACGACCGAGCGCTTGCAGCCGGCCTGCTCCATCTTGTTCATGAGACCCGGAAGGGCTGCTTCCGAAGACGAGGTGCCGAGCACCAGCAAGAGCTCTTCCTTGATATAGCGGATCAGCGCCAGGATGGAGAAGCCGTTGTAGCGGGCGACAGCGCCGAGGACGACGACAACGAAGAAGATTGCGGTGAAATAGAACGTGCCGATCAGCATTGCCAGATTGGCAATCGAGCCGACGCCATATTTGCCGATGGTGAAGGCCATGGCGCCAAACGCACCGATCGGCGCGGCCTTCATCAGGATTGCCACCAGCCGGAAGATCGGAACCGTCAGGCTCTGCAGGAAATCGACGACGGGTCGGCCACGATCGCCGACCATGGCGAGCGCTACACCGAACAGAACAGAGAAGAACAGCACCTGCAGGATGTTGCCTTCCGCGAATGCGCCGACGATCGTGCTCGGGATGATCTCCATCAGGAAGCCGACGACGCTCTGATCATGCGCCTTTGCGGCGTAATCGGTCACCTTGGATGTATCGAGCGTCGATACATCGATATGCATGCCGGCACCAGGCTGGATGACATTCGACACGACGAGTCCGACGGCCAGCGCCAGCGTCGAGAAGGTCAGGAAGTAGATCATCGCCTTGCCGGCGACACGGCCGATCTTTTGCAGGTCCGACATGCCGGCGATGCCGGTAGCGACTGTCAGAAAGATTACAGGGGCGATAATCATCTTCACCAGCTTGATGAAGGCGTCGCCGAGTGGCTTCAGGCTTTCCCCAATCTGGGGGTAGAAATGTCCGAGCAGGATGCCCGCCGCGATGGCGACGAGAACCTGCACATAGAGTTGCCGATAAAGCGGCAGCTTGCCGCGGGGTTCCGCGGTTGCGAATGATGCGTCCATGCTATCCTCCACCATGCCCCAACCAGATATCTGGCCTCCCGGAGCAAAATCGTTGACAGGTTGACAGCCTCCTGGCTGTCAGGATGGAGTTTGCAACTGGCGTGCCAAGTGCGTTCCGGATACGCAAGCAATTGAATTAGCGTTATTTATTTCAAGATTTCAAAACTCGCTGACGGCATTTGTGCGGATTTACACACAAAAGACATTGCCATCCGTGTGAAACCATGCACACAATAAGCGATGTCGAATATGTCGGGATCGACCAAGGGAAGTCTGGGGAATCTGCAACGCCGGGCGCGACACGCCTGGCTGTGGTTCGCTGTCGCCCTGCTGCTTGCCGCTGGCGTCACAGCCTTTGCATCGCGGGAATTTGGTCGATCGTCGGCAATTACAGCTCTCGAAGAGCAGGGACGAACGGAAGCCAATCTGAAGGTAGCCTTGCTGCGCGCCGTGCTGGAGCGTCCGCGCGCGCTGTCGCTGGTGCTCTCGCAGGATCGCGACATCACCGATGCGCTTGCGACGAAAAGCCCATCGGCGATCGACAAGCTGAATCGCAAGCTGGAAGGACTGATCAAGGACACCAAAGCCGCCGTGATCTATGTCATCGGCACGAATGGGATCGCCATCGCGTCGAGCAACTGGCAGGAGCCGTTGAGCTTCGTCGGCAACGACTACACGTTCCGGGAATACTTCCGTGGCGCCATGAAGTCCGGCATCGCCGAACATTTCGCCCTGGGCAGCGTCAGCAAGCGGCCGGGCCTTTACATCTCGCGGCGGGTCGGCGCGACTGAGACGCCGTTGGGCGTTGTGGTCGTGAAAATGGAATTCGATCAGCTTGAAGCAGATTGGCGCGACACTGGCCGGCCGACCTATATTATCGACGATCGCGGCGTCGTGTTGGTCACCAGCATTCCCTCCTGGCGTTTCATGACCATCCAGCCGCTCGCCGCGGACCGTCTGTCGACTATTCGCAGCAGCCTGCAGTTCGGCGACGCCCCCTTGCAGCCATTGCCGTTTTGGGAGCAGGCCGTGCTTGCCACCGACGCGGTCGAACTGCGGGCGGTGTTGCCCGGCACGGGCGAGAGCGCATTCCTTCGCCTTGCCGCACCGGTTGCGACCACGCCATGGGCGCTTCAGTATCTCCTGCCGCTCGAACCTGCATTGTCCGCCGGCATGCGCCAGGCGATGTTGGCCGCGTCTGCCGGCCTGATACCGCTGTTTCTGCTCGCCGCGCTGGTTCTGTGGCGCCGGCAGGCTGCAGCTCTGCGACTGGCGCGTGAGTTGCAGGCGCGAGAAAATCTGGAACAGCGCGTGCTGGAGCGCACTGAGGCTCTCACCCGCGCGCGTGACCGGCTCGAAATCGAGATATCGGAGCACCGAAGCACCGAGGAAAAGCTGCAGGGCGTGCAGCAGGAACTGGTGGCGGCAAATCGGCTTGCCATTTTGGGCCAGGTCGCGGCCGGCGTCGCGCACGAGATCAACCAGCCGGTCGCCACCATTCGCGCCTATGCCGACAATGCCCGCGTCTTCCTCGAGCGCAGCCAGACGGCGCCGGTCGTCGAAAACCTCACATCGATTGCCGCGCTAACGGAGCGCATCGGCGCGATCACCGACGAACTCAGGGCATTCGCCCGCAAAGGCCGCACCGCACCGGAACCAATCGCCTTGCGCGATGTCATCGAAGGCGCCGTCGTGCTGTTGCGCAGCCGATTTGCGGGCCGGATGGAAGCGCTCGACATTCGTCTTCCGCCCGCCGAGCTCAAGGTTCTGGGCAATCGCATTCGGCTGGAACAGGTGTTTATCAATCTCTTCCAGAATGCTTTGGAAGCTCTGGAGAACACGACACCCGGCCGGATCGAGGTGCGGGCGGAGGAGGCATCGCTGGGCGTTACAATCACGATCGCCGACAATGGCCCGGGGATTCCGCCGGAGATTCTCGACGTGCTGTTTACCCCCTTCAACACATCAAAAGAGCGCGGTCTTGGCCTCGGCCTGGTGATCAGCAAGGAAATCCTCGCCGACTACGGCGGCAGCATCGACGTGAAAAGCAATGGCGGCGGCACATGCTTCACTATCCACCTGAAAAAGGCCTGACATGGATCCTGTAAACTCGGTCATTCTGGTCGACGACGACAAGGACTTGCGCAGGGCGACCGCGCAGACACTTGAACTTGCGGGATTTGCAGTGACTGCCTTTGCACGAGCGACTGATGCACTCGCCGCGCTGCCGCCAGATTTTCCGGGCGTGGTGGTCAGCGATATCCGCATGCCGGAGATCGACGGGCTGCAACTGTTCGAGCGCATCCGGTCCATGGATCAGGACTTGCCTGTCATCCTCATTACCGGTCACGGCGATATACCGATGGCGGTACAGGCGATCCAGGACGGTGTCTACGACTTCATCACCAAGCCTTTTGCGGCCGAGCGCCTGGTGCAGAGCCTCAGGCGCGCGCAGGAAAAACGCACGCTGGTGCTGGAGAACCGGGCCTTGCGGCATGCTATCGATACAGCCGACGACGATATGCCATTGCTGGGTCAGACGACGTCCATGGCCCGGCTGCGCCACACCTTGCGTCAGATCGCCAACACCGATGTCGATGTCCTCGTCAGGGGCGAGACCGGCAGCGGCAAAGAAGTGGTCGCCACCCTGCTGCATCGCTGGAGCCGCCGCAGCCGCGGTCATTTCGTGGCGTTGAATTGCGGCGCCCTGCCCGAGACCGTCATCGAAAGCGAGCTTTTCGGACACGAGGCTGGCGCCTTCACCGGCGCCCAGAAGAAGCGCATCGGCCGCATCGAGCATGCCAGTGGCGGCACGCTGTTTCTCGACGAGATCGAGAGCATGCCGCTCTCCACTCAGGTCAAAATGCTGCGGGTGCTGGAAATGCGCGAAATCACCCCGCTCGGGACAAACGAGGTCAGGTCTGTCGATCTCAGGGTGGTGGCGGCCGCCAAGGTCGATCTGTCGGACCCAGCTGCGCGCGCTGATTTCCGCGAAGATCTTTATTATCGGCTGAATGTGGTGACGATCTCCATCCCGCCGCTCAGGGAACGTCGTGACGATATCCCGTTGTTGTTCACCTATTTTGCCGAGCGCGCGGCACGGCGTTTCAAAAAGCAGATTCCGGAGGTTTCCCGGGGGCTGCTCGACCAGCTGCAAAAGCGCGACTGGATGGGCAATGTTCGTGAACTGTCGCACTTTGCCGAACGGTTCGTGCTGGGCCTGGAAAGCAACGAGCCGGTAAGGGCACCGCTTGTCGACAATCCGAGTTCCACGTTGCCCGAGCGCCTCGAACGCCACGAGGCCGAGATCATTCGTGAAGTGCTGGCTCTCCATCAGGGCGATGTGCGACAGACGATCATGGCACTCGGCATTGCCCGCAAGACCTTCTACGACAAGCTTCTGCGCCATGGTATCAACCGGTCGGAATACGCGTTGCGCGACGATTGATTCGGTCGCATGCCGAAGAGACGTTAGAACCCTTCAGATTATCCGGCGCGAGGCGTTCCGCCATCGGCTCAATACTCTTGCGATCACCAGGTCCGATGAGATCCGAAATATACACCGGGCACATCTGCCGCCGCTTCTTGTGACCAAGCGTTTCCACGAATGGCTTCAGCCAATCCGTCAGTGCAATATCCTCCTCCACCATCCATAGCACCCCGTTGAAGTGCCAAAGTGTGGACTGGGTCAGGCGGAGCCCTTGTTGATCACCTTGGTGAGCTTTTCGAAGAATTGCCCTGCTAGCTTCTTCGATGAAGAATCGATCAATCGTGAGCCGAGCATGGCCAGCTTGCCGCCGATCTTGGCTGTCGTCTTGTAGGTCAGCACCGTCTCCTCGCCCTCCTCGGTTAGCACGACATCAGCGCCACCCTTGGCAAAGCCGGCAATGCCGCCCGATCCTTCGCCCGAAATCGTGTAGCTTTCCGGCGGGTTGAGGTTGGAGAGCGACACATTGCCCTTGAACGAGGCGGAGACCGGGCCGATCTTGATTTTCACCGTTGCGGTGAATTCGGTTGGCGAGCTTGCTTCGAGTGTCTCGCATCCAGGAATGCAGCGCCGGAGGATATCGGCGTCGTTGAGCGCGGCCCAGACCTGTTCCCTGCTGGCAGCAATCCGCTCTTCTCCGGACATTTCCATGGTGTTCTCCCTGTTCTGTCGTGCTTTCGTTCTTATTGCCGCCGTCAAAGCGCTTTGCCAAGAGGCCGAGCGGTGCTATTTCATCGCCGATGTCGCATAAATGAGAAAACGAGACAGCGTGAAGAGCAAGAACCACCCGCGCGGGACAAAGCCCTCGGGCAACCGACCGGACAACCGCGCCAGCGCCCGGCCGGCCGCCTCCTATAGCGCCAAGCCGCGGCCAACGGAACGTCCGAAGAAAGAAGCGCCACCGGCCGATGAGCCGCGCCCCAGGCGCGAGCGTGAAGCCGCACCTGCAGCCCAGATCACCCTGCCACGGCGCGATGGGGCACGTCCTGCGGAAAAGACACCCGTCATCCTGGAAACGGCTGGTGAGGAAGGCTACCGGCTTCTCGATTCCGGCGCCGGCGTCAAGCTTGAGCGCTACGGGGATATCTCTGTTGTCCGCCCGGAGGCACAGGCACTCTGGCCGAAAGCTCTTCCCGAAAGCGCCTGGGACAAGGCCGATGCGGTGTTCACCGGCGACACCGACGAGGAAGGCATGGGCCGCTGGCGCTTTCCGCGCGAAGCCTATGGTGAGACCTGGCCGATGAAATTGCTGGGCGTCGATTTCTTCGGCCGCTTCACATCGTTTCGGCACACAGGCGTCTTTCCCGAGCAGATCGTCCACTGGTCGTGGATGGCCGAGCAGATCCGCGCACGTGGCGGCAAGCCCAAAGTGCTCAATCTTTTCGGCTACACCGGCGTCGCCTCGCTGATCGCTGCAGAGGCTGGCGCGGAAGTGACCCATGTCGATGCTTCGAAGAAAGCCATCAACTGGGCCAAGGAGAACCAGACTCTGGCGCGGCTCACCGATCGGCCGATCCGCTGGATCCTCGACGATGCGATGAAATTCATCGAACGCGAACGACGCCGCGGCAACACCTATGACATCATCCTCACCGATCCGCCGAAGTTCGGCCGCGGCCCGGACGGTGAGGTCTGGCAGTTGTTCGACCACCTGCCTGTCATGCTCGACATCTGCCGTGACTTGCTGTCGCCCAAGCCGATCGGCCTGGTGCTGACGGCCTATTCGATCCGCGCCAGCTTTTATTCCATGCATGAACTGATGATGGAGACGATGCGTGGCATGGGCGGTCTGGTCGAATCCGGCGAACTGATCATTCGCGAGCATCCCACCATGCCAGATCAGGCAGCGCGCGCGCTGTCCACCTCCCTCTTCAGCCGCTGGACAAGAGCATGACCCAGAGAAACAATGACGACGGTCCGCGCCGGCCGGGGCAGGTCAAGGAGATCACCTCGCTTGCCAATCCGATCATCAAGGACATCAAGGCACTCAGCGAAAAGAAGAACCGCGAGCGTAGCGGCACCTTCATGGCCGAGGGCCTGAAGCTTGTGCTCGATGCGCTGGAAACCGGCTGGAAGATCGATACCCTGATGTATTCCAAGGCGGGCATCGGCAAGCCGCTGATCGAAAAGGCGGCCTCGCGGACGATCGCCACAGGTGGCCTCGTGCTCGAAGTCACCGAAAAGGTGTTGTCGTCTGTTACGCGGCGCGACAATCCGCAGATGGTGGTGGGCATCTTCGAATCCCGCTGGCACACGCTTGCCGATATCAAGCCGAAGCAGGGCGAGACCTGGGTGGCGCTTGACCGCGTGCGCGACCCCGGCAATCTCGGCACCATCATCCGCACCGCCGATGCCTCTGGCGCGTCCGGCGTCATCCTGGTCGGAGAGACCACCGATCCGTTCTCGCTCGAGACCGTGCGGGCGACCATGGGCTCGGTCTTCTCGATGCCGCTTGTCCGCGCCACCGCCGCTGAATTCGTCAAATGGCAAAAGACATCCGGCACCAACATGGTTGCCACCCACCTCAAGGGCGCGATCGACTACCGAACCGCCGATTACAAATCGAGGCCCGTCGTGCTGCTGATGGGCAACGAGCAGGCCGGCCTGCCCGACGATCTCGCCGAGGCCGCCACCACCAAGGTGCGCATCCCGCAACAAGGACGCGCCGACTCACTCAACCTTGCGGTCGCTACGGCAGTCATGCTGTTTGAGGCACGCCGCCATCTCCTGACCCTCGGCGATGCCGATGCCTGAGAAGACAGCGCTTTTTGCTCGTCCGTGGCTGGCCGGTGTATTTATCGTCGCGATGGTGCTGATCGACCAGTTGATCAAATATCTGGTCGAGGTGATGTTGCCGTTCCAAGAGGCGGTTCCGGTCATTCCCTATCTCGCGCTCTATCGCACCTGGAACGAGGGCGTGGCCTTCTCCTTCCTTTCCGGCATGAGCGGCTGGGCGATCGTTGCGATGCGGCTGCTGATCGTCGCCTTCATCTTCTGGTGGTGGAAGGGGGCGAGCCGGTCGGCCAACCTGATGCATCTCGGATTTGCGATGATCGTCGCCGGCGCGGTGGGCAATATCGTCGATCGTTTCATTTATGGACACGTGGTCGACTACGTGCTGTTTTACACCGAAACGTGGTCATTTGCCGTGTTCAACCTGGCCGACAGCCTCATTACCCTGGGCGCCGTAGCGGTTGGTTTCTCCGAAATCTTCCTGCATCACAAGCCTGCCGGACAGAGCTGAGACGATTCGTTAACAACACTCCGCAAGGCTTTGTAAGTCGCCTCATGCTAAAACCGGGGCATGAACGAAGCCAAGAAACTTCAACACCGCGTTGCGATCGCGTTCAATGAGCCGGCCCCCCACTCCACCCCAGGGACGCCGGACGATCGCGATTCGAAGCCCAGGCATGTTCCGGAAAGGCCGGTTCGGCGTCCCGCAGGCCCGCTTCCGCCGCATGCCGATCGGGGCGAAAAAGAAAACCTGTTCCCCTACATGCTGATCTCTGGCGGATTGCTGGTGCTGATGCTGGCGCTCTATGTTCACCTGGATGCGGGCTATGTCATCGTCACCGTTTGCCTGGGTGCCGGCGCTATTGCTGCGGGTCTTTACTTCTACGCGCAAAAACTGGATTCCGCGAGCACCGCGAGGGGGCATGACGACTTCCCGCTGTTCGAGGCGCGGCAGCCCGAATGGCAACTTCGCAGCCGGGTGATCCCGGGCGCCGTTCTGCCCTTCAGTTCCGTTCATGATGCCTTGGGCGAAATTGTCCTTAGCCGCAGCCTTGATGGTCTCATCCTGTCGGCCAACCGGGTCTTTCGCGAGATCACCGGCCAGCCGCGACCCGAAGGACGAACCTGCGAGGAACTGCGGATACGCTTCCGGCCGGGTATCGCAGAACATTGCTACGATGTGGAATTCACGACAACGTCCGGCGCGCGCATCTACTTCTGGCAGGATGTGGTGATGCGCGATCCCGTGTTTGGCGATCTGGTCATCCAGAGCGTCGCGCGTGATGTGACGGAGGACCGCCAGGAGGCGGCACGTCGAGAGCAGGCGAGGCTCAAGGCGCAGGACGAAAGCGATCGCAAGTCGAGGTTGATCGCCACGGTCAGCCACGAAATCCGCACGCCGCTCAGCGGCCTGCTCGGCATGGGTCATCTGCTGGCCGGCACCAAACTCTTGCCCGAACAGATGAACTATCTCGACGGCCTTCGTCAATCGGGTGCCGCCCTCGTCCAACTGGTCGAGGACCTGCTGGACTTTTCCACTATAGCCGCGGGCCGGTTCCAGCTGCATCTGAAGGACGAGGCCATCCGGTCGCTGATCGAGAACACGGTGGAGATGCTGTCGAGCCGCGCCCATGCCAAGGGCATCGAGATCGGCTCGACGATATCGGTGAGCTTGCCCGAAGTGCTGACCTTCGATCCCGCGCGTTTCCGTCAGGTGCTCTACAATGTCATCGGCAATGCGGTGAAATTCACCGAGGCTGGCGGCGTGCTGGTCAAGGCCGCACTGGAAAACGAGATGCTGGTCATCCGGGTCAAGGATAGCGGGCCGGGTATGAACGAAGCCGAGATGCAGCGCATCTTCGGGGAGTTCGAGCAGGGCAATCTCAGCCGGCTGCGCGAAGGTGGTGTTGGCCTCGGCCTGGCGATTTCGGCGCGCATCATGGCGGAAATTGGCGGCGGCCTTTCCGTTGAAAGCACGATCGGCGAGGGCAGTACATTCCTGATCCGGCTGCCGGTCGGCAGGGATGCGCGGCCGATGCGCGACGGCCATGAGCTCTCCGGCGCCAGTATCTTGCTGTTTGCGCCGCGCGGTCCGGCTGCGGCTGCGCTTTGCGAGACCATGATTGGGCTGGGCGCAAGCATTGTCCTTGCGGCCGATTTGAGCGAGGCCCGTCAGGCAATCGAAACACGTGGGCCTTTCTCTGCGATCATCATCGATCATCGGCTGGACGCGGATTTTGCCGATACTCTGAGCCACGAACCGGGGCTCGCCAGCGCCAAGCGGATTTTCCTGGTCAATCCCGAATCGCGGCCGGCGCGCATGTCCGGCAGCAGCTATGACAGCTGGCTGATCCGGCCGCTGCGCGAGCAATCCCTGATCGACGTGTTGACCGGCAAACTGAAGGGTCTCGAACCTCGGCCCGTCAAGCGGGAGGCATTTCCCGTCCTCCCGGCCGAACCGACAGAGGACGAGCGCGCGCCGGAAACGACCGATGCGAAGCAGGGGCTTTCCATCCTGCTCGGCGAGGATGATCCGGTCAATGCGATGATCTCGCAGGCGCTGCTGGAGCGCTCGGGTCATCGGGTGCGGCTGACGGAGACATTCTCGGCGCTTGAGGCCGGATTGGCCGAAGGCGACACGGACATTGTGCTAACCGACCACTCCATGCCGGGCGGTACCTGCGAAGAATTCATCGAGGCGACGCGCAAGCGCGAGCGGCTGGACGACCGTCGGCGCATGCCGATTCTCGTGCTGACCGCCGACGGCAGCGATGACACCCGCCGCAATCTGCTGGCGGCCGGCGCCGATCTCGTTCTGGTCAAGCCAGCCGGCCCCAAGATCCTCAACGGAGCGATCGAACATCTTGCAGGCGAGCGCGCCCGGTCCGCGTGAGCCGGGTAACTATCTCACCTTGCAACTGTCATCATCCTGTCTCAGAGCTATGGTTATAGAGCCGCATCGCTGATAGAAGGATGCGGGTCATGACACTGGAGCTTTTCGAGCAGAAAGCGGAAATAGCCTCTCCCATGGAAAGCCGCATTGCATTGCCTGGCCGGTCCGAAGCCGTCATGGGCCGTATCGGTTCGCTTGTGACGCGCCTTGCCACCACGCGCGCTGAAATCGAAGCGGCGCAGGTCATCCGCTACCGGGTTTTCGTCGAGGAAATGGGCGCCGAACTGCCCGTCGAGGCCATGCGGGCCAGGCGCGACTATGACGCTTTCGATGAAATCTGCGATCACCTGATCGTGCTCGATACCGCGATCGAAGGTGATTCGGCCGACCAGATCGTCGCGACCTACCGCTTGCTGCGGCAGGAAGTGGCGATGCGCCACTCCGGCTTCTATTCGGCGTCGGAATTCGACATCGCGCCACTGATCGCGCGCAATCCCGGCAAGAATTTCATGGAACTCGGCCGTTCATGCGTGCTGGCGCCCTATCGCACCAAGCGCACCGTCGAACTGCTCTGGCAGGGCAACTGGGCCTATGCGCTGAAGCATGGACTCGACGTGATGTTCGGCTGCGCCTCGTTCCATGGCCGTTTCCCGGAACTGCACGCGCTGCCGCTGTCGTTCCTGCATCACAATTCGCTGGCAACCGGCGGCTGGTCCGTCAAGGCCCAGGCCGGCCTTGGCCGCAACATGGACCTGATGCCGACTGAAGCGGTCAATGCCAAGCGGGCGCTGGTCGCCATGCCGCCGTTGATCAAGGGCTACTTGCGCCTCGGCGCGATGATCGGCGAAGGCGCGGTGGTCGATGAAGCCTTCGGCACGACCGACGTGCTGGTCGTGCTGCCGATCGAGAGCATCTCCGGCCGCTATGTCAATCACTACGGCGCGGATGCGCAACGTTTTGCCTGCTGAACATCCACCCCTCCTTCAGCAGGTCCGGAGCGGCCATCCCCGGTAGCTCCGGTTTTTTATTCAGCCGGCTAAGGATCTAACGGCAGCGGTTCCTGCTTGCCGGACGGGGAAACGGCAAGTCGGCGAGCTCGCGCGACGACATCACCTTCAGCGCGGGATGCGCAAGCGGATCGCGGAACGTATCGGTACCGCCGTCATATTCGGTCTCGCCCAGCCGGCGGATCATGTATTTCAATCTGGTCATCATCATCGTTGCTCCTGTCACGCGGGCTGCAATTGCGATGAGTGATTTAGGCGTTTGAGAATTCTGCGCTGTAACCATGGTGACTCACCTCGTTTGGGTGTCTCCTGCATGGTTCAGATATCGGCTTCACCGTCTACTTATTCAATTGAGAAAAAATGGTGTCTGCTTTAGAAAAGCTAAATGAAGAATTTGAATCTCGTGCACCTCAATGGCCTGCGCGCTATTGAAACGGTTGGTCGTCTCGGTTCCCTGCAGGCCGCCGCGGATGAGCTCGGTGTGTCGGTCGGTGCCGTCAGCCAGCAGATATCGAAAGCCGAGGCGCAGCTCGGTCACCTGATGTTCGAACGGCGCCCGAAGGGCCTGGTGCCGACGGATATCGGACGGCCGGTGCTCGCGCGCCTCAGCGACAGCTTTGCGAAAATGTCCGAGGCCGTAGCGCTCGCCCAGCGGCGCGACAACAACTGCCTGACGATTTCGGTAGCGCCCGTGTTTGCCGCCCGCTGGCTGGTGCGCCGGCTGGAGAGTTTCGCGCGGCAGTTTCCGGATATCGTGCTCAGGATCGACGCGACGATGAGGCTCGTCGACCCCGCGATCTCCGATATCGACCTCGGCATCCGGGTCGGCAAGGGCGATTGGCCGGATGTCGTTGCCGAACTCATCCTGCCTCAGGAGGTGTTTCCGGTGGTCGCGCCATCGCTGGCCGCCGAATTGAAGAGCCCACGCGATATTCTTGCGCTGCCGGCGGTGATCGATTCCAAGGCGATGTTCGGCTGGGATGTCTGGCTTGACCAGGCGGGCCTTGCCGGCGAGACGATCAATGCGCGGCATTTTTTCAATGAGGCGTCGCTGTGTATCGACGCGGTCATGGCCGGACAGGGCGTCATGCTTGCCTGGCAGACGCTGACGTCGGATGCGATTTGCGAGGGCCGTCTCGTCGCGCCCTTCAAGATCCGCGCCCGAACGGGCTTCGGCCACTATTTCGTCACCGCCAGGGACCAGCGCGAGAGCCACAAGGTCAAGGTCTTCAAGACGTGGCTGCGCAAGGAACTGGCATCGAGCATGGATGCGCTCGATGCGTATTTTGACAGGTCTCACGTCCCGGCATTATAGGCCGCGATCGCCGCCATATTGACGATGTCGGAATCCTTGGCGCCCATCGAGGCGATCTGCACCGGCTTGTCGAGGCCGACCAGCAGCGGACCGATGACGGTCGAGCCGCCGAGTTCCTGCAGCATCTTGGTCGAGATGGACGCTGAGTGGAACGCCGGCATCACGAGCACATTGGCCGGTCCCTTCAATCGGCAGAACGGATACTGCTCCATCAGCTTCGGATTGAGGGCCACGTCGGCGGCCATCTCGCCGTCATACTCGAAATCGACGCGTCTCTTGTCGAGGATTTTGACGGCCTCGCGGACCCGTTCGGAGCGCTCGCCTTCTGGGTGACCGAAGGTGGAGTATGCCAGCATCGCCACGCGCGGATCGTAGCCCAGCTTACGGGCGAGGCCGGCGGCTTCCTCGGCGATATCGGCAAGCTCTTCCGATGACGGCATGTCATGAACGGCTGTGTCGGCAACCAGCACGTTGCGGCCGCGACACAGTGCCAGCGACACGCCGATCACCCGGTGACCGGGCTTGGCGTCGATACAGCGCCTGATATCGTCTAGTGCCGTGGAATAGTTGCGGGTGATACCGGTGACCATCGCATCGGCGTCGCCCAGCGCCACCATCGAGGCGGCGAAGTGGTTGCGGTCGGTGTTGATCAGCCGCTGCGCATCGCGATAGAGGTAGCCCTTCCGCTGCAGCCGCGCATAGAGATAGTCGATATAGACCTCGCGCCGCTTCGATGTGCGCGCGTTGATCAGCTGGATGCCGGGCCGATTGAGATCGATCCCCGCCCTTTCAGCCGTTGCCTGGATGATGTCGTCGCGTCCCAGCAGGATGGCGGTGCCGAGCTGCTGGTTGACATAGGCGATCGCCGCCCGCATCACCTGCTCTTCCTCGGCCTCGGCAAACACCACCCGCTTGGGCATGCGGCGGACGCGATCGTAGATACGCTGCAGCGTCGAGGCGATCGGATCGCGACGGCCGCGCAATTGCCTGGCATAGGCATCGAGATCCGCAATCGGCTTGCGCGCCACGCCCGATTCCATCGCAGCCTTTGCTACCGCCACCGGGATCGACGAGATCAGCCTGGGGTCGAACGGCACGGGGATGATGTAATTCGGCCCGAAGCGCGGCCGGTTGCCCTGATAGGCAGCGGCGACATCGTCGGGTACATCTTCCTTGGCGAGATTGGCAAGCGCCATGACGGCGGCGATCTTCATCGCATCATTGATGGTCGAGGCACGCACGTCCAGCGCCCCGCGGAAGATGTAGGGAAAGCCAAGCACATTGTTGACCTGGTTTGGATAGTCCGAGCGGCCGGTTGCCATGATCGCATCATCGCGAATGCGGGCGACTTCCTCCGGCGTGATTTCCGGATCGGGATTGGCCATAGCGAAGATGATCGGATTGGGCGCCATCGAACGGATCATCTCTTCCGACAGTGTGCCCTTGGCCGACAGGCCGAGCACGACATCGGCGCCGTTCATAGCTTCTGTCAGCGTCCGGTCCTTGGTCTTGACGGCATGGGCCGATTTCCACTGGTTCATGCCCTCGGTGCGGCCCTGGTAGACAACACCCTTGGTGTCGCACAACGTGATGTTGGCCGGGTTGAAGCCGATGGCCTTGATCAGTTCGATACAGGCGATGGCGGCGGCGCCGGCGCCGTTGCAGACCAGCTTGGTGGTCTTGTAGTCGCGGCCGGTAAGGTCGAGTGCATTGATCAGGCCGGCAGCAGCGATGATGGCCGTGCCGTGCTGGTCGTCATGAAACACCGGAATGTCCATGAGCTCGCGCAGCCGGCTTTCGATCACGAAACAGTCCGGCGCCTTGATATCCTCGAGATTGATGCCGCCGAAGGACGGGCCGAGATAGCGCACGCAATTGATGAACTCGTCGACGTTCTCGGTATCGATCTCGAGGTCGATGGCGTCAACATCGGCAAACCGCTTGAAGAGCACCGCCTTGCCTTCCATCACCGGCTTGGAGGCCAACGCGCCCAGATTGCCAAGGCCGAGGATGGCGGTACCGTTGGAAATCACCGCGACCATGTTGCCGCGAGCGGTGTAGTCATAGGCGGTGGATGGATCGGCGGCGATGGCCTTGACGGGCTCGGCTACCCCCGGCGAATAGGCGAGCGACAGATCCCGCTGCGTCGCCATCGGCTTCGTGGGGGTGATCTCAAGTTTGCCCGGTCGGCCCTGCGAGTGGAAGTCCAGTGCCTCCTGTCTGGTGACAGTGGGCAGACTCCGGTCGCGCTTCTCGTTCGATTCCATGCTTCCTCCCAAGCTTCTGTGGGCACGTTGGTTTTTGACCGAGCCTCTTATTGTGTCACCGCCTCCCTTGCGGCTAGTGTCGCCTACTTTAGACACCCACCACCCATTGTCAAAGAACAGTATGACAAATTTCGATGCCCTGACAGTTGCCCAGTTGGCCACGGAAGAGAGCCGTCTCTCCGCCACGCCGATGATGGAGCAGTATATCGAGATCAAGGCGAACAACGCCGACAGCCTGCTGTTCTACCGCATGGGCGATTTCTACGAGCTGTTCTTTGAAGATGCCGTCGAGGCATCGCGCGCGCTCGGCATCACGCTGACGCGGCGTGGCCAGCATCTCGGTCAGGACATCCCGATGTGCGGCGTGCCGGTGCATGCCGCCGACGATTACCTGCAGAAGCTGATCGGCTTCGGCTATCGGGTGGCGGTCTGCGAGCAGACCGAGGATCCGGCGGAAGCCAAGAAGCGCGGCGGCAAATCGGTCGTCAAGCGCGACGTCGTTCGCCTGGTCACGCCCGGCACAATCACCGAGGAGAAACTCCTCAATCCCGGCGACACCAATTACCTGATGACGCTGGCGCGCATCAAGGGTGGCGATCGCCCGCAATATGCGTTGGCCTGGATCGACATCTCGACCGGCATTTTCCGGCTGGCGGAGACCGATGTCTATCGGCTGCTCTCCGACATCATGCGCATCGACCCCAAGGAACTGATCGTCGCCGACACGCTGTTCCACGATCCCGAATTGCGCCCGACTTTCGATATCCTTGGTAAAGTCGTCAGTCCACAGCCGGCTGTGCTGTTTGACTCCGCCACTGCTGAGAATCGCATAGCACGCTATTATGATATCAAAGCACTCGATGGATTTGGCACGTTCAGCCGCGCCGAGCTTTCCGCAGGTGCCGCGGCCGTCGCCTATGTCGAAAAGACGCAGCTGGCCGAGCGGCCGGCGCTCGGCCACCCGGAACGCGAAAATGCCGCCTCGACCCTGCTGATCGATCCGGCCACCCGCGCCAATCTGGAACTGGTCAAAACCCTCTCCGGCGACCGCAATGGCTCGCTGCTCAAGGCCATCGACCGGACCGTGACGGGTGGCGGAGCGCGATTGCTCGGCGAACGGCTGATGTCGCCGCTCACCGACGCGGAGCGCATCAATGAGCGGCTCGATTCCATTTCGTTTTTCCTCGACGAGCAGCGCTTGACCGACTACATCAGGCAGGAGCTGAAACACGCACCAGATATGCCGCGCGCGCTGTCACGGCTAGCGCTCGATCGCGGTGGACCACGCGATCTTGCAGCGGTGCTGAGGGGTCTCGAGGCAGCTCGTTCGCTAGCCGCGATGCTGTCGGCCAAGCGTCTTCCATCGGAGCTTGCCGAAGCCTTTGCCGGCCTGGGCGCCGTGCCGTTCGAACTGACCGACCAACTCGCCGACCTGCTCGCCGAAGACCTGCCGTTATTGAAGCGCGACGGCGGTTTCGTTCGCGATGGCGCGCTCGCCGATCTCGATGAACTCCGGGAATTGCGCGGTCAGTCGCGCCGGGTGATCGTCGGGCTGCAGGCCTCCTATTCGGAGGAAACCGGCGTCAAGTCGCTGAAGATCAAGCACAACAATGTGCTGGGCTATTTCATCGAACTGACGGCAGGCACCGCCGGTGCCTTGACGGAGACGCCTGAGCGGCGGGCGCGTTTCATCCATCGCCAGACCATTGCCAACGCCATGCGGTTCACCACTGTCGAACTGTCCGACCTTGAAAGCCGCATCGCCAACGCCGCCGAAAAGGCACTGGCAATCGAACTCGGCATTTTCGACCAGCTCACGGAAGCGGTGGTCAAGTCGGCCGATGCGATCAAGGCTGCAGCGCTCGCGATTGCGGTGGTCGATGTGTCCGCATCGCTCGCGGCTCTTGCCGACGAGCAGGCCTATTGCCGACCAGCGGTGGACGACAGCCAGGATTTCCGCATCGAGGGCGGCCGCCATCCGGTTGTCGAACAGGCGCTGCGCAAGTCAGCGCAAAATGCCTTCGTCGCCAACAATTGCGACCTCTCGCCGCTCGATGGCCAGGTGAATGGGGCGATCTGGCTGATCACCGGCCCGAATATGGGTGGTAAATCGACGTTCCTGCGCCAGAATGCCCTGATTGCCATCATGGCGCAGATGGGTTCCTTCGTGCCTGCCGCCGCCGCCAACATCGGGGTCGTCGACCGGCTGTTTTCACGCGTTGGCGCGTCCGACGATCTGGCGCGGGGCCGCTCGACCTTCATGGTCGAGATGGTCGAGACGGCGGCGATCCTCAATCAGGCCACGCCGCGCTCGCTGGTCATTCTCGACGAGATCGGCCGGGGCACTGCCACCTTCGACGGCTTGTCGATCGCCTGGGCGGCGGTCGAGCACCTCCATGAGGTCAATCGATGCCGGTCGCTGTTTGCTACCCATTTCCACGAATTGACGGTGCTGTCGGAAAAGCTGCCGCGCATGGCCAATGCCACGATGCGGGTCAAGGAGTGGGATGGCGACGTCATCTTCCTGCATGAAGTGGGACCCGGCGCCGCCGACCGTTCCTACGGTATCCAGGTCGCTCGCCTGGCCGGGTTGCCGGCCTCGGTCGTATCGCGTGCCCGCGAGGTTCTCACTTTGCTGGAAGATGCCGACCGCAAGAACCCGGCGGTAACCCTGATCGACGACCTGCCGCTGTTTCAGGCGGCAGTGCGCCGCGAGGAGCCGAAATCCTCCAAGCCGTCCAAGGTGGAGGACCTGCTCAAGGCCCTGCATCCCGACGAAATGACGCCGCGCGATGCATTGGAAGCGCTCTATGCGCTAAAGAAGGAACTCGGCTGATCAGGCGACGCCGATCCGCAACAGATCGTGGAAGTGCACGATACCGACCGGACGATTGTCCTCGTCGGTCACCATCAGCGCCGAGATGTTGTAGAGATTGAGCAGGCCCATGGCGCTCGTCGCCAGCGTGTTTTTGCGCACGGTCTTGGGGTTCTTGGTCATGATCTCCTCAACCTTCATCTCGACGAGATTCTTGTCGAGGCGCCGGGCGATATCGCCGTCGGTGACGATCCCGGCCAGCACGCCGTCTTCTCCCACCACGCCAACGCAGCCGAAGCGCTTGTGCGACAGTGTCATCACCGCTTCCGGTACAGGTGTGCCGAGGGCCACCAGCGGCAGGCTTTCATCGCCATGCATGACGTCGCCGACATGGGCGAGCGTCGCACCCAGCTTTCCGCCGGGATGGAAGGTCTTGAAATCGACGGCGGTGAAGCCACGTGCCTCGAGCAGAGCCACGGCCAGCGCATCGCCCATGGCAAGCTGCATGATCGAGGACGTGGTGGGCGCCAGCCCATGCGGGCAGGCTTCCTGCGATTTTGGCAGGCACAGCACGATATCGGCCTCGCGCGCCAGCGTCGAATTCTCGCCCGAGGTCAAGGCAATCAGCGGAATCGAAAACCGCCTCGAATAGGCGACGATGCCGCGAAGCTCAGACGTCTCGCCGCTCCAGGAAAGCGCGATGATCGCATCGCGTGTGGTGATCATGCCGAGGTCGCCATGATTGGCCTCGACGGGATGGACGAAAAAGGACGGCGTGCCGGTCGAGGCAAAGGTGGCGGCGATCTTGGTGCCGACATGACCACTCTTGCCGATGCCGGTGACGACGACGCGACCCGGCAGCGTCACGATGCGTTGCACGGTTTCCTCGAACGGCCGCGCAAGGCCGTTGCCAAGCGCCTTTTCGAGATCGGCAAGGCCGGATTTTTCCGCCTTCAACGTACGGATCGCGGAACGGGCGGCGTCGCTGTCTGGCAGCTTCAGGATGTTTTCTGTCATGCGGTTGATTTACTCCTCTTTTTTGCTCTGTCCAGACCGGAAAATCTCTCAATCGATTGAAAAGCCGCCCACAACCGGGAGATATCCACGAGTTTGCGAGTCTCCTCCTCCTGATCAGAGCGCTGACACAATAGAAATCCGCCGCTTTTATGGCCGATCGAGGAGTCGCTGACGCCCCGGGAAACGATTGGTTAACCTTGCTCCTTTACCCCTAGGTAATAACTATTGATCCGCCAAACACCGGCCGCTTCCCGCATGAACACCCGTAGCCCATCGACCGACCTCGCATTGAGATGTCTGCCGGCAGCATTGCTGGCGGTGCATCTGGCTGCTTTCGGCGTGCCGGGGCAGGCGCTTTCCCAGTCCGCGACGCTAACCAGCAGCAACGACACCAATAATCCCACATTCGACCAGACGAACAGCAAGCTCCGCACGACGACAATAGGTGTGCAACAGTCTGCCGACGATCAGGACGCCGATCCCGACACTGCGACTGTGCCCGATCCGGATGCCGAAGACGTGACCGACGCAACGCTCAACGCGGCGGCCCTCAAAGAGCTACGCCGGCAGAACGACCGCGAGGAAACTGTCGACGGCCTGCGCCCGAAGCTGCCCGAGGATCCCACCCAAACACCCGGCATTGCTGTCGGCACGATGACCTTCCGGCCGACGATCTCGGAATCGCTGGGCACAGAAAGCACCACGACTGGCAAGGACACATCGACGCGGACCTACCTGCAGACCGGCTTCAAGGGTTCGCTGGTTTCAGACTGGTCGCTGCATCAGCTGAAGATCGATGCTGAAGGTACATGGGACAAGACCCTGAGCGGTATTCCCGATGACAATCCGGAAGGCGATATCAATGCCGAGCTGCGGCTCGATCTGTCCAACGACACAACAGCGCGGCTGAAGGCCGGGTATTCGCTGCAGCGCGAAGATGTCGGCGACCCCAATGCCATTTCCGCCGCCGAAAATCAGGCGCAGGTCTCCACCTACACGGCAACCGCAGAAGTAACCCACGATCTCGGCCTCATTCGTGGCACGGCCGGCATCGACTTCACGCGCGAAACCTATGGGGAGGCAACACTCGAGAACGGCACGCGGATCGATCAATCCGATCGCGACAACAACGAAGCCATAGTGCGTGGCCGGATCGGCTACGAACTGTCGCCGGCCCTGATCCCATTCCTCGAGGCTTCCTACGGGCAGGTCATCTATGACAATCAGAAGGACTCGCTTGGCTATGTCCGGGATGCCACGCTCTACGCGCTGAAGGCCGGCGTCGAGGGCGATTTTGGCGACAAGCTGCGCGGCGAACTGTCGACTGGGTTGGCACGTGCGGAGTTCGATGACGACAGGCTCAAGGCAATCTCCGCCTGGACAGTCGACGGCAATGCGACATGGTCGCCGCAACGCGGCACCGATGTCCTGGCTGGCCTGAAGACCGAAATCGAGCCATCGACCACCGCCGGAGCCAGCGGCTCAGTAGCCTACACGGCAAGTGCCGCCCTGACGCAGGTAATCATCGAGCAGCTGTCCGGCCGTGTTTCCGGCTCGTTCACCTGGCGCGACTACTCGGAACAAAGCGTGCCCCAGCAGACGGTCTTCAATGCCGGCGCCGGCCTGACATGGGGCCTGTCGCGTTCGATCGACCTGACCAGCGATGTAACCTGGGAACGAACCCAGCAGAGCAAGGCCCCGAACCAGGAGGTCTTCACCGGCTTGGTCGGCATCGCCTTCAAGCGCTGATATCCAGGGCTTTCCGAGATTCATCTCGACATTTCCCGAGACTGGGCAGAAGATAATTGCGGCAGTCGAACTATCCCACGCGAAGAGTTGTATGCAATTCGCCACCAAAAGGCTAAATTTTAGTCATCGATTTCTATATGACGCAATTTTAGGCTGTAAATAGGGCTTGTCCCGCTGAATTGAATTCTACTCAGATTTTTTCCTCTATAATTTCATGGGCTTATCGCACCGAAAAATCTGGCATGCAATTTGCGTTTCTACTCCCGGAGCGCATGATGCGCCTTTGTTGAGGGAGCCTGCCATGACCTATTCGGAAATTTCCCGCCGTAGATTGCTTAAAGTCGGTGCTGCCGGCTTGGCTGCCAGTGCCTTGCCCTTCTCTTTCGCCCGCGCCGAAACCGCCGTCATCGTCGGCGTCGTCTATGTCGGCCCGCGTGACGATTTCGGCTGGAACCAGGCCCATGCCGTCGCCATCGCGGCGCTGAAGGCCGTCCCCGGCGTCACCGTTGTCGAGGAAGAGAATGTCCCTGAGACCGACGCCGTGTCGAAATCGATGGAGTCGATGATCAACATCGATGGCGCCAACCTCGTTCTGGCGACCTCGTTTGGCTACTATAAGCCGTTCGTGGCTGAGCTGGCGGCAAAATATCCGGCGGTCGAATTTCGCCATGCCGCGCCACTTTGGAACAAGGACACGGATCCCAAGAACGCGGGCTCGTACTTCCCCTATCTCAATCAGGCCCATTATGTGGATGGCGTCGCCGCCGGCCTCTCGGCGCCCGGCGGCAAGATCGGCTTCGTCGCCGCCAAGCCCATCCCGTCCGTGCTATCCAACATCAATTCGGTGCTGCTGGGCGCCCGCAGCGTCAATCCCAAGGCGACCGTGCATGTCATCTTCACCGGCGAATGGTCGCTGCCGGTGCGCGAGGCAGAAGCCACCAATGCGCTGGTCGATGCCGGCTGTGAAGTCATCACCTGTCACGTCGACAGTCCCAAAGTGGTGATCGAAACGGCTGA
Organism: Shinella sp. OV683; assembly: GCF_057787725.1. Lineage (NCBI taxonomy): Bacteria > Pseudomonadati > Pseudomonadota > Alphaproteobacteria > Hyphomicrobiales > Rhizobiaceae > Shinella > Shinella sp. OV683. Next base: position 5,011,167 of record NZ_CM173543.1, on the reverse strand, counting down.
GGGTCGTGGCGTCAAGACCTGCGGTCACAATGCCTCGCAGGCATCGCTGGCGCCCAAGGGCTTCATTACCGGCGCCGAATACAAGTGGGAAACGATCTACAAGTCCTATGCTGCCGACATTGCTGCCGGCAAGCCGCTGCCGAATTTCCTGGTCGGTGGCTATGACCAGGACATGTTGCGCAACACGTCCTATGGCGCGGGCGCAACACCGGAGGCGATCAAGGCGGCTGACGCCGCGATCGACAAGATGCGCAAGGGTGACCCGATCTATGCCGGCACGCTGAAGGACAACACCGGCAAGGTCGTCGTCGACAAGACCTACACCAACTATGACCCCTATCTCGACGGCATGAACTGGCTGCTCGAAGGCGTCGAGGGCTCGATCACCTGATCTTTGTCGCGACCTGCCCGGGCGCGGTCGACGCGCCTGGCGCTTCCTCGATGAACTGAAGGAGCAAGACGATGAGCGTTGAAGCCATCGCGCCCACGGCAACCATCAGAGTGCCCAGCCTGGCGACGTTGAAATTCGCAGAAGCCCTGTTCATACCCATCGCGGCGCTTCTGGTTTCTGCGTTGCTGTTCTCGATCTTCCTGCTGGCGCTCGGTAAATCGCCCGCTATGTTCTATTCGCTGATCTGGACTGGCGGCTTCGGCTCGAGCTTCTCGTTTCAGAACTCGCTGCAACGCGCAGCCCCGCTGGTACTGACCGGGCTTGCCTTCGCTATCCCCGCCCGGATCGGACTGACGATGATTGGCGGCGAAGGAGCATTGGTGCTTGGCGGCTTTTCGTCGGCGGCGATCGCCATTCCGCTGGTCACCCACGGTGTGCCGCCAATCATAACCCTGCCGTTGATGGCCATCGCCGGCATGCTGGCAGGCAGCTTCTGGCTCGGCCTGACCGGCTGGCTGCGGCACTATCGTGGCGTCAACGAAACGATCTCGTCGCTGCTCCTTTCCTACATCGCCATCGCCATCATGAATTTCTTCGTCGAGGGCATCCTCCGCGATCCGGCATCGGCCAACAAGCCGTCGACCATGCCGATCGGTGATATCTATCGCGTCGGGTCGATCCCCGGCACTTCGGTCCATTGGGGACTGGCGGCTGGCATTGCCCTCGCCATATTGCTGCATCTCCTGATGACGCGCACCACGTTTGGCTTTGCCGCGCGCATGACCGGCGGCAATCCTCGTGCTGCCAAAGCGCAGGGACTGCCAGTCGGCTTGCTCCTGGTCTCGTGCTGCGCCATTGCCGGTGCCTGTGCCGGTCTTGCTGGCTTCTTCGAAGTTGCCGCGATTCATGGCCAGGCAAATGCGTCGCTTGTCGCGGGCTACGGTTTCACCGGTATCCTTGTCGCCTTTCTGGCCCGGCAGGTGCCGCTGGCGGTGATCCCGGTTGCCGTCTTGTTCGGTGCGCTGGCGGCGGCTGGTGGGGTCATCCAGCGGCGCATGGGCCTGCCGGATGCGACGATCCTCGTGCTCCAGGGCATGATCTTCGTCATCCTGCTCACCAGCGAGACCTTCTACGGCCGCATACCATTCTTCCAGCAACGGGGAGCCAGCACATGACCGGCGACGACATGCTGATTACCGCGCTGATTGCCATGCTGGGCGGCGCGATCCGTGTCTCCACCCCTTTCATGTTCGTCGCACTCGGCGAGTGCCTGACGGAGAAATCCGGCCGGATCAATCTCGGCCTTGAGGGCTCGCTGGTGCTGGGCGCGATGGTCGCTTATGCGGGATCCTATCTCTCCGGCAGTCCTTGGCTCGGCGTGTTCGCGGCAGGCCTTGCAGGCATGGTGCTCGGTGCTATCCACGGCTATATCTGCAAGCTGCCGAAGGTCAACGACATGGCGGTCGGCATCGCCATCATGAGTTTCGGCACTGGCCTCGCCTTCTTCTTCGGCAAGCCCTACATCCAGCCGACCGCGCCACGCCTCGAAGCCATTCCGCTGGGTTCGTGGAGCAGCGACCCACGGCTGGCCCAGGCGCTCGACGTCAACCCGCTGTTCTTCGTCGGCATCGCGCTCGGCGTCTTTCTATGGTGGGCGCTCAAGAACACCAAATGGGGCCTCATCGTCCGCATGACCGGCGATAGCGCACCTGCCGCCAAGGCCATGGGCGTTTCGGTCGATCTCGTCCGCTTCCTCACCACCGCCACCGGCGGCTTCATGGCCGGCATCGGTGGCGCCTTCCTGTCCCTTTACTATCCCGGTTCGTGGAACCAGGGCCTGTCCTCAGGCCAGGGCCTGATGGCCGTGGCGCTGGTGATCTTTGCCCGCTGGGGGCCGATCCGCTGCCTGGCTGCAGCCTTGCTGTTCGGCGCTGCCGGTGCATTGGGGCCGGCGCTGCAGTCGATCGGCATTTCCCAGGGCTACTACTTCTTCAACGCCGCCCCCTACATCCTGACGCTGTTCATCATGATTGCCTCGGCGCAATCGAAGTCGGCGGCACGCGAGGTTCCCGGCGAGCTTTCCATCAATAAGTGAGGTCTGACATGACGACGATGGATGAACGTGTCGACGCAGCATTCGTAAAGGGCGGCACCACGCTCGCGGCCGATCCCTATCCCTGGCCCTTCGACGGCGATTGGGGTCCTCACAACACGGCGCTTGTCGTTATCGACATGCAGACCGATTTCTGCGCGCCGGGCGGCTATGTCGACTCGATGGGCTACGATATCTCGTTGACCCGCGCCCCGATCGGGCCGATCCAGAACATGCTCGCTGCGATGCGCGCCAAGGGCTACTTCATCATCCATACCCGCGAGGGTCACAAGCCGGATCTCTCCGACCTCCCCGCCAACAAGCGCTGGCGCTCGCAGCGTATCGGCGCCGGCATCGGCGACCAGGGGCCGTGTGGACGCATTCTGGTGCGTGGCGAGCCGGGCTGGGAGATCATCCCGGAATTGCAACCATTAGCCGGCGAAGCAATTATCGACAAACCGGGCAAGGGCACCTTCCTCGCCACCGATTTCCAGCTGGTCCTGTCGATGAAGAACATCCGCAACATCGTCTTCACCGGCGTCACTACCGATGTCTGCGTGCACACGACGATGCGCGACGCCAATGACCGCGGCTACGAGTGCCTGCTGCTGGAGGATTGTTGTGCGGCGACCAAGGTTGAGAACCACCTTGCTGCCGTGGATATGATCAAGATGCAAGGCGGCGTGTTTGGTGCGGTCTCCAATTCGGTCGATTTCATCGCTGCTTTGCCGGGGGATAGATCATGACCGGGATGATCCTTTCTCCAAAGCGCGCGCCCTCACTCGAAACCAGGGGCATGACCAAGATCTTCGGGCATTTCACCGCGCTCGGCGATGTCTCGATCAATGTCGAGCCGGGGTCGTTTCACGCGCTTCTCGGCGAAAACGGCGCCGGTAAGTCGACGCTGGTGAAATGCATCATGGGCTTCTACTCCGCCACACGCGGCGAGGTGCTACTTGATGGCAAGCCGGTGGCCATCGGTTCGCCGAAGGATGCGCTGGCCCATGGCATCGGCATGGTCTACCAGCATTTCACGTTGGTGCCCTGCCTGACGGCCGCCGAAAACCTCGTCATCTCCCGCGCCGACGTGCCTGCTATCATCGACTGGGCCAAGGAACGCAAGGCGCTCGGCGCGTTCATGGAGACGATGCCGTTCAAAGTTCCGCTCGACCAGCAGGTGTCTTCGCTTTCGGCTGGAGAAAAGCAGAAGCTCGAAATCCTCAAGCTGCTCTATCTCGACCAGCGTTTCATGATCCTCGACGAGCCGACCTCGGTGCTGACTCCGGGCGAGGCCGACGAAATGCTTGGCCTGCTGCGCGGCATGACCGAGCGCGGCGAGATCACTGTGCTGATGATTTCCCATAAGTTCCGAGAGGTAAAAACCTTCTGCGACCACTTCTCGGTGCTCCGGCGCGGCCGGCTGACCGGCGAGGGCGACGCCAAGACGGCGAGCGTCGAGGACATGAGCCGGATGATGATCGGCGACACCGAGGTGCGCGAGCGCGCGGTCCGCATGCCGCAAACCGAGCGCAAGGACGTCCTCGATCTCGCCGGCCTGTTCGCCGAGGATGAAATCGGATTGCCGGCGATCCATGCCGTCAATCTCAAGGTCAAGTCCGGCGAAATCGTCGGCATTGCCGGCGTGTCGGGAAATGGTCAGAGCGCGCTGGTGGAGGCGCTGGCCGGCCAGAGGCCGCTTTGGCAGGGCCAGATCTTCATCCACGGCAAGGATTTCACCCCGACGCGCGGCAATTTCGACCGCTTCAAGGTGTTCGGCCTGCCGGAAGAACCGCTGAAGAATGCCGCCGTGCCGCGCATGAGCGTCGCTGAAAACATCGCCTTCCGTTCGTTCGACAAACCGCCGATCGCCAGTCTCGGCTGGTGGATGCGGCCCGGTCCGATGAAGAAGAGGGCGCAGGACCTGATCGCCCGCTACAACGTCAAGACCACCTCGCCGGAAGCACCGATCGAGACTCTGTCGGGCGGCAACGTACAGAGGGCGATCCTGGCGCGTGAACTCTCCGGCGATGTCGACGTGCTGATCGTCGCCAATCCCTGTTTCGGCCTGGATTTCGCCTCGGTCGCTGATATCCGGTCGCAGATCATGGAGGCGCGCAACCGGGGCGCTGCCGTGCTGCTGGTGTCGGAAGATCTCGACGAAATCCTCGAACTTGCAGACCGCGTCGCCGTGATGTCCGGCGGCACGATCTCCTATATCTCACCCATCGAGCAAACCGACCGTAACACCATCGGTCAGCATATGGCAGGGCACTGACATGGCGATTTCTGTCAAAGCGCGTCCCTGTCCATATGAACTCGATCCGGCGCACACGGCGCTGGTGGTTATCGATATGCAGCGCGATTTCATCGAAAAGGGCGGTTTCGGCGACAGTCTCGGCAACGATGTCGCGCGGCTGGAGGCGATCATCCCGACCGTCGTCGGCCTGATCGGTCTGTTCCGCAAGCAGGGCTGGCCGGTCATACATACCCGCGAGGCCCACAAAACAGATCTGTCAGATTGCCCGCCGTCAAAAATCCGGCGTGGCAACCCCTCGCTGAAGATCGGTGAAGCTGGCGCCATGGGCAGGCTGCTGGTGCGCGGCGAACCCGGTAACCAGATCGTTGGCAGTCTTGCCCCAATCCCCGGCGAAATCGTCATCGACAAGCCCGGCAAAGGCATGTTCTGGGCGACCGGTCTTGAGGAAACTCTGAAGGAGCTTGGCATCACCCATCTGGTGTTTGCCGGCGTGACGACCGAGGTTTGTGTGCAGACATCCATGCGCGAGGCCAATGATCGCGGCTATGAATGCCTGCTGGTCGAGGATGCCACCGAGAGCTATTTTGCAGCGTTCAAAGCGGCAGCCATCGAGATGATCGTGGCGCAAGGTGGCATCGTCGGCTGGGTGGCGCCGCTCTCGGCATTGGAGATGGCGGTCGAGAAGGAACGCGCGCATGCATGAATGGGCAGGCTGATGGTCATCAACGATCCCGAAGTCATCGCCGAAGTCGAGGCGATATTCCACGTCTACGAGAAGGCGCTGCTGGTCAATGACAATGCGCTGCTGGCCACCATGTTTCTCGAAAGCGCCCAGACTGTCCGCTACGGCTTGAACGACGTCCAGCACGGCTACCTTGAGATCATCGCCTGGCGGCAGACGCAGGCGCCGTTCGAGCGCAAGCTTGACCGTACCGTCATCACCAGCTACGGACGCGATTGCGCAACCGCCTCGACCGAGTTCCTGCGCGACGACACGCCCGGCAAGATCGGGCGGCAGACGCAGGTCTGGGTCAGGACGGCGAGTGGCTGGAAGGTGGCCGCCGCGCATGTGAGCATGATGGATGGCTGAAACCCACGGATTAGACGCGTGCTAAAGAAAACCCCCCGTACATCGACGGAGGACATCCGCCGGCAGCTGTCGGAGCGGATCATCGGCGGCATCCTGTCTCCGGGCTCGGTGCTCGATGAATCCAATCTCGCCACCGAATTCTCGGTGTCGCGCACGCCGATTCGTGAAGCGTTGAGGCTGCTGGCAGCCAGCGGCCTGGTCGAGCAGAAGCCGCATAGCCGCACCATCGTCGCCAAGCCCGCCCCGGATGCTCTTGCTGGTATGTTCGAGCTGATGGGTCATCTCGAAGCGCTGTGCGCCGGCTATTGCGCGCAACGGATGACAGGTGCCGAGCGCAACGGCCTCGATCAGATGCACATTTCCATGGCCGCGATCGTCTCGGCTGGTGATCGTCTGGCTTACATCAAGGCCAATGAAGCCTTTCACAACGCGATTTATTGCGGCTCGCACAACGCCTATCTTGAAGACGTGACCCGCTCGACGCGTCTCAGGCTGCAGCCCTTCCGCCGTGCGCAATTCTCCACGCTTGGCCGTCTCGCCAAATCGCATGCCGAACATGGACTGATCGTCGAGGCGATCCTCCGCGGCAACAGCCAGCAGGCGGAAGCCGATATGCGCTCGCATATCACGCTGGTGGAAGACGCCTGGAACGAATTCGCCGGCGGCTGAACAACCCCATTCGACAGCCCTGGGCTGTCCTTTACATTTTCGTCCGGGGCCGCGACAACTCCTGCGCGCTACCGTTGCGTTGCAGCATCAAAATTTTAGTGACACTAAAATTTGTCATTGACAATAAACTATCCTCGCCGCTTAATTGAAGTAATACTAAAAATGGGGAATCCCATTGGGAACAGACGAAAACATCAGAGCTGAGTCCAGCGACGCCGAGATCGATCCACTCGGTGAACGCCTCCGCCTTCGGCGCAAGGCGCTTCAGCTGACACTCCAGGAGGTCGCCGATCAGGCAGGGTTCTCCGTCGGCTTCATCTCCCAGATCGAACGCGGCATCACGGTTCCCTCGCTGGTTTCGCTGATTTCCGTCTGCCGTGTGCTGAAGGTCGAGATAGGCTCGTTCTTCAAGCAGCCCAAGAATGAAGCACCGGTCACAAGGCGCGAAAGCCGCCCCGTCTATGGGCTTGGCGGCATCACCGGTAACGCCGTAACCTATGAGCGGCTGTCGGCCGCCTTCCCGGGCAATGTGCTGCGCTCGACGCTGATCCATGAGCCGCCGGGCTTCCGAAGCGAGCCGATGTCACATGAGGGCGAGGAGATCTTCTTCATGGTCGAGGGTGCGCTAACGATCGAGATCGATGGCGAAGTCATGATCCTTGAAACCGGCGACACGGTGCACTTTCCGTCGAGCCGCACCCACACGACCTGGAACCACACCGACAAACCGGCGACGATCTTCCATACCTGCACGATGGATGTTTTCGGCGACGGCGTTCCATCCGGCGATCCAGATACCAGCCTGGTGGTCACGCGCGCTGCAAGCCGGCGCAGTGCGCCTAAGAAACTCAAAGTAAGCAAGGGGAACTAAAAAATGAGAACGCCATTCAAAATGCTGGCCGCAGCACTGCTCGCCGCCGCTTCCATCCATAGCTATGCCGCCGCCGAAACTGTGCTGCGCCTCGACGAGGTAGCGGTCGGTGAACTCGATCCGGCGAAGGCCTCCGACTACGCCGACTCCATCCTGATGTACAACGTCTACGACACGCTGGTGATGCCCAAGGCCGGTCAGCCTGGCTTCGATCCGCTGCTTGCCGCGTCCTGGGAAACCGACGGCAAGACCTACACATTCAAGCTGCGTCCGGATGTGAAGTTCCAGAGCGGCAATCCGGTCATGGCAGACGACGTGGTGTTCTCCTACCAGCGCATGATGGCGCTTGGCCAGGGCCTCTCCTACCTCTTCACCAATGTAGAAAAGGCCGAGGTAGTCGATCCCACGACCGTAAAGTTCACGCTCAAGGAGATCTATGCGCCGTTCGTCTCGTCGCTGACCCGCCTGCCGATCGTCGACAAGAAGCTGGTCATGGAAAACCTCGCCGCCGGCACCGGTGACATGAAGGATTGGGGCCAGGCCTATCTCTCCGGCCATTCCGCCGGTACCGGCGCCTACAAGATCGTGTCGCACAATCCGCAGGAAGAAACGGTCATGGCGAAAAACGCCGACTACTTCCTGAAAGTCCCCGCCAAGGCTCCGGACACCGTGCGCCTTCGCTACGGTCTGGAAGCCGCAACCGTCCGCACGCTGATCGCCCAGGGCGAACACGACATCTCGTCGCAATGGCTGCCGCCCGAAGTCCTGAAGTCGCTGGCGGCCGATGGTGCTCAGCTTCTGACCGAAAAGGGCTCAAGCGAATTCTACATCAAGATGAACACGTCAAAGGCGCCGTTCGACGATATCGAATGCCGCCTCGCGGTCTCCTACGCCTTCGACTATCAGGCCGGCGTGCAGATGGTTGCCGTCACCGACAAGGTTTCGCAGGGCAGCCCGGCAACCGGCGCCTTACCGGTCGGCATGCTGGGCTCGCTCCCGGCCGATCAGGCCATCAAGCGCGATCTCGACAAGGCCAAGGAACATCTCGCCAAATGCAAGTACAAGCCCGAAGACATGAAGGTCGAGCTCTCCTGGATCGGCGAAGTGCCGCTCGAAGAGCGTTTCGCACTGTTGATGCAGGCCAATTTCAGCGAGATCGGCATCAAGGCCGAGGTCAGGAAGCTGCCTTGGGCACTGTTCTCGGAACAGGTCACCAAGCCTGAAAATACGCCGAATATCAGCCAGGTCTTCGTCAACACGATGACCGGCGATCCCGATACGCTGCTTTACGGCATGTATCATTCGACGGCGGGCGGCACCTGGATGTCTCCGGAGTACCTGAAGGACAAGGACGTCGACGCGCTGCTTGAAAAGGGCCGCACCACGATCGACGATGCTGAGCGCGCCAAGATCTATACCGAGCTCAACCAGCGCCTGATCGCGCTTGCACCGACCATCTTCGCGCAGGATCAGACGGCCGTGTTTGCCGCCAGCAACCGCGTCTCCGTTCCGGCTCTGTCCGACCCGGCCAAGGCCTATGCCCTGTCTGGCTTCGGCTTCAACTTCCGCTTCATGGAAATGAAGGAATAGCTGGGGTCGCTGGGTGAAGAATTGCCCCTCACCCTAACCCTCTCCCCGTTAAAACGGGGAGAGGGAATCTGATCTGAAACTGCCGCTCCATTGGCGCATCCGCAGCCGCTTGATGGGGAATCAAACGGCGCCACATCGCCTTCTCCCCGTGTGCGGGGAGAAGGTGGCGGCAGCCGGATGAGGGGCAGCCACAACGTCGACCCAAGAGGTCGGAGCTTGTAACGAAAGATGAACTGATGTCCTCGCTCACCCGCCTCCTCGCGAAGCGGTTCGGAACCTCATTGGTCGTGTTGATCGGGGTTTCCCTGCTGATCTTCGCCATCGCCCGGGTCATTCCCGGCGATCCGGCACGCATCGCGCTCGGCCCCAATGCCACGGCAGCTGCGGTCGAAGCGTTGCGAGAGAGACTGCATCTCAATGATTCCTTCATCGCCCAATATGGCTATTTCCTGTCGGACCTGGTGCGTGGCGATCTCGGCATCTCGCTCTATACCAACCGGCCTGTTATGGCCGACATCGCCCAGTTCCTGCCGGCAACGCTGGAGCTGGTGATTATCTCGGGTATCATGATGGTGGCCTTCGGCCTGCCGCTCGGCATTCTTTCCGCGAGGTATCGCGGCACGTGGATCGACCACATCATCCGGCTGGTAACACTCCTCGGCGTCTCAGCACCCGCCTTCGTCTGGGCCGTCGTCCTGATGCTGGTCTTTTCGTACTTCATCAAGATCTTCCCGATCGCGGGTCGCATCTCCGATTCGATGACGATCCAGAGCGTGACGGGCTTCCTACTGGTCGACACGCTGATCGCGGGCAATTTCAAGGCCTTCGGCAACGCGGTCTGGCATATCATCCTGCCTGCCTTCGCGCTGGCACTCTCCGGTATTGGACAGGCGGCGCGGCTCGTCCGCTCCAATATGGTCGAAACCTATGACAAGCCGTATATCGAAATGGCTGAGGCCTATGGCTTTCCCGCCAAGCGCATCGCCAACCGCTATGCCTTCCGGCCGTCCCTGATCCCGTCGCTGACCATTATCGGGCTCGATTTCGCCGCCATGCTTGGCAGCGCCTTCCTGGTAGAGGCTGTCTACGCGTGGCCGGGCCTGTCGCGCTATGGCGTCGCCGTCATTCTGCGCAAGGATCTCAACGCCATTGTCGGCACGGTGCTGATCATTTCGGCGATGTTCCTGATCGTCAATCTCATCGTCGACCTGCTGGTGTCGATCATCAATCCGCGCATCCGTCTTTCGCAGAGGGCATCATGAAAAAGACCCTCGTCATTCTCGCCCGCAATCCGCTGTCGCTGATCGGACTGATCCTGGTTGGCATCGTCGTGCTGTCGGCACTACTGGCTGATTTCATCACACCGTTCCCGGCCCATGTCGGCGCAGTCGTGGATTTCACCAACTTCAATAAGCCGCCGCACTGGCCAAACATTTTCGGCACCGACCTGGTCGGCCGCGATCTCTTTACCCGCGTTGTCTATGCCTATCGCATCTCGCTGATCCTCGGCATCGTCGTGCTGGCAATCGCCGTGCCGATCGGCGTCGCTATCGGCTTGGCGGCCGGCTATCTCGGCGGCTGGACCGAATATCTGCTGATGCGGCTGACCGACGTGTTCCTGTCGATCCCGCCGCTGGTGCTGGCCATGTCGATCATGGGCCTGCTCGAGCCGACGCTAACCAATGGCATGATCGCGGTCACGGCCATGTGGTGGCCCTGGTATACGCGGCTCGTCTACAACATCGCCCGCTCGGAGAAGGAAGAGGGCTATGTGCTGGCCGCCGAAGTCATCGGCGCTTCGAAGATGCACATCATGTTCCGCGAAATCCTGCCGAATTGCGTGCCGTCGATCGTCACCAAGATGACGCTGGATTTCGGCTTCGTCATCCTGATTGCCTCATCGCTGTCGTTCCTCGGCCTCGGCGTCCAGCCGCCGACACCGGATCTTGGCTCGATGGTGGCGGAAGGCGCGAAATACCTGCCGGACAGCTGGTGGCTGACGGTATTCCCCGGCGTCGCCATTCTGGTGGCCGTGTTCGGCTTCAACCTGATCGGCGATGCGCTGCGCGAAATCCTGGGAGTCGACCAATGAGTGCGCCTACTCTCAGAATCGAAAACCTCAAGCTCGGCTTCAAGACCTATTCCGGCATATCAGAGGTGCTGCACGGCATTTCCCTGCACATCCAGCGCGGCGAACGCGTGGCGCTGGTCGGCGAATCCGGTTCCGGCAAGTCGGTCACCGCCCGTATCGTGCTGGGCATGCTGCAGCAGATCAAGACGGCGCGCATTTCCGGCACCGTCGAGTTCGAGGGCACAAATCTGGAGTCTCTGCGGCCAGCCTCGCGACACGCCTTGCGCGGCACAAAGATGTCGATGATCTTCCAGGATCCGACCTCGTCGCTCAATCCGGTCTATCCGATCTTCACCCAGTTCAAGGAAGTGCTGGAGCGGGCTGAGCCGGGGATCACGATCGAGAAGGCGCGCGCGAAAGCGATCGCCGCCCTCGCCGACGTTGCCATCAACGAGCCGGATCGCGTGCTTGAATCCTATGCTTTCCAGCTCTCGGGCGGCATGAACCAACGCGTCATGATCGCCATGGCGCTCGCCAACAATCCGGCACTGCTTCTGGCCGACGAGCCCGGCACGGCACTCGATGTGACGGTGCAGGCGCAGACGCTGAAGCTGATGAGCGAGCTGGTCGAAAAGCACCACACGTCAGTGCTGTTCATCTCCCACAATCTCGGTGTCGTCCGCGAATTCGCCGACCGTGTTTACGTCATCTACAAGGGCAACATCGTCGAACAGGGCCCGACCGAACAGCTGTTTGCGGAGCCCAAGCACCCCTATACGCGGGCCCTCATGGCCGCCGTGCCGCGCATTACAGGTGGTGGAATTCCCGACCTCGATGACGATTCCGCGCAGTTCCTGGCGCCACTTGTTGCCCATGCCGGCTATAGCGAGAAGGAGCTTCTGGCATGAGCGCGCTGCTTTCCGTTGCAAACGTCTCCAAACAGTTCGACGTCAATGGTCGCAAGGTCCAGGCGCTCGACAGCGTGTCTTTCGATGTCGACAAGGGCGAATGCCTGGCGATCGTCGGCGAGAGCGGCTCGGGCAAGTCGACCATTGCCAACATCATTCTCGGCATCTACGGCGCGACATCCGGCAGCCTGACCTTCAACGGCAGCGAACTGCCGGCCAAGCGCGCCCGCGAGCATCGCCGCGCCATCCAGCTCGTGCAGCAGAATCCGCTGTCGTCGCTCAACCCGCGCCGCTCGATCGGGGCCTCCCTGCGATTGGCGCTCGATGTCCATGATATCGGCAACAAGACGGAAAGAACGAGGCGCACCGGCGAATTGCTCGAAGAGGTCGGCCTACCCGCCGATTTCCGCACGCGTTCGCCGTCGTCGCTGTCGGGCGGCCAGCGCCAGCGCGTGGCGATTGCCCGTGCGCTTGCCTGCCAGTCCGAGCTTGTCGTGCTCGATGAGCCCACCTCGGCGCTAGACGTGCTGGTACAGGCCCGTGTGCTCAAGCTGCTCAAGGACCTCAAGGACAAGCGCGGCCTGACCTACGTCTTCATCACCCACGACCTCTCCGTGGTGCGCAACATCGCTGATCGCGTCGCCGTTTTCGAGCGCGGCAAGCTGGTCGAGCTCGGCACTACCGGCGCCATCTTCACCAACCCGCAAAACCCCTATACGCGCCGGCTGATCGGCGCAGTTCCCGTCGTCAGCCGCGAGGAGGCAGCACTTCGGGATCGTCTCATGGAGCAAGAGAATGGAAATGCCTGATTACACGAAATTCGTCGCCGCCGTCGCTGAAGCCGGCACCCAGCCCGACAAGGCCTATGCGGCGCTCGAGGCGCTGACCAAGGAACTCGTTGGCGTCAAGCTTTTCACCATCATGACCTCGGACACATCAGAGAAGCTTTCCGAGCGCATCTATTCCAACATGCCCGAAGCGTATCCTGTCTCCGGCACCAAGCCGTACAACGAGACGCATTGGTCGGACATCACCCTGAACCAGAAGAAGACCTTCGTCGCCAACACGATCAAGGACATTGCCGATGTGTTCGATGACCACGAGCTGATCAAGTCGCTCGGCTGCGAATCCGTCATCAACGTGCCGATCATCGTCGATGGCGAAGTCATCGGCACGCTCAACTGCCTGCATGATGAGGGCTTCTACACCGAAGACCGCATCCAGGCGGCTGAGGCGCTCAAGCTGCCCGGCGCCGTCTGCATGCTGCTTCACGCCCAGCAGAAGAAGGAAGGCCGCTGATGAGCAAGACAATTCGCGTCGCCACCGATGTTGGCGGCACCTTCACCGATCTGGTTTGCTTCGAAACCGATCACGCCACCGGAGAATCGCGGATTACAACCGCGAAATCCGACACGACGCCGCCCAACTTCGAGCAGGGCGTGCTCAATGTACTGGAGAAGGGCGGCGTCGATCCCAAATCAGTGGATTTCCTGGCGCACGGCACCACAGTGGTCATCAATGCGCTGACCGAACGCAAGGGCGTGAAGGTTGGCCTGATCACCACCGAGGGCTTCCGCGATTCGCTCGAAATCGCCCGCGGCAATCGCCCGGATTTCTTCAACCTGCATTACGAGAAGCCTGAGCCCTTCGTGCCGCGCTATCTGCGCCGCGAATTGCCGGGCCGCTTCAACTACCACGGTCAGGAAATGAAGCCGCTGGATCTGGCCGGCCTTCCGGCAATCCTCGACGACTTCCGCGCTGACGGCGTCAAGGCGATCGCCGTCTGCTTCATCCACTCCTACGCCAATCCCAGCCATGAGCAGGCGACCATTGCCGAGATCAAGCGCCTCTGGCCGGAAATCGCCGCCGTCGCCTCCCACCAGATCACCCGTGAATGGCGCGAATACGAGCGTACCAGCACAGCGGTTCTGTCGGCCTATGTGCAGCCGACCGCCGAGCGTTATCTGTCGCGCCTCAATGACGGCCTCTCCGCCAAGGGTTTTGACGGCAACCTCTTCATCATGCAGTCCAACTGCGGCGTCGACTCGCTCGATTCGGTCAAGAAGATCCCGATCACCATGGTCGAATCCGGCCCGGCCTCGGGCTTCTGGGGGGCGGCCGAACTCGGCAAGCTGATCGGCGAGAAGAACGTGCTGGCGCTCGACATCGGCGGCACGACGGCAAAATGCTCACTGATCGAGGACGGCAAGGTCAAGATCATGACCGACTACTGGATCGAGCGCGACCGCGTCTCTGCCGGCTATCCGATCATGGTGCCCGTGGTCGATCTCGTCGAGATCGGCAATGGCGGCGGCTCGATCGCCTGGGTCGATGATTTTGGCAAGCTGCATGTCGGCCCCAAATCGGCCGGCGCCATGCCGGGACCGGCGGCCTATGGCCGTGGCGGCACCAGCGCCACGACCACCGACGCCAATCTCTGGCTCGGCCGCATCAACCGCGATTACTTCTGCGGCGGCGCAATCGATGCCGACATGGTCGCGGCGGAAAAAGCGCTCACCGAGCTCGGCAACAAGCTCGGCGTCTCCGCTGACGACGTGGCGCGCGGCATCGTCCGCATCGCCAACAACAACATGGTCAATGCGCTGAAACTGGTGTCGCTCAATCGCGGCTTCGACCCCAGAGACTTCACCCTGGTCGCCTTCGGTGGCGGCGGCGCCATGCATGCCGCAGCGCTCGGCGTCGAACTCGGCGTCAAGAAGGTCGTCATCCCCGCCGGCGCCGCTGTGTTCTCGGCCTGGGGCATGATGATGTCGGACCTGCGCCGCGACTATTTCGTCACCAAGCTTGCTGATCTCAAGCCGGGCTCGGCCGCAGCCATCGAAGCCCTGTTTGCCGAGACCGAGGCACTGGCGCTGAAACAGTTCAGCGAGGAAGGCGTCGAGAAGTCGAAGGTCAAGTTCCTGCGCTACGGCAAATTCCGCTACCAGAACCAGGAGCACACGACCGAGGTGCTGGTCGAAGGCACGATTTCCGATGCCGGCCTTGCGGCGATCGAAACCGCCTTCCATGAAGCCTATGAGCGCGAATACACCTACCGCCTCACTGCGCCTGTCGAGCTGGTCGGTATCCATCTCGTCGCCTCCGCCGAGGTCGGCAAGCTGACGATGAAGGAAAAGCCGCTATCGACAACCCCGGCCTCCGCAGCTCTGAAGGGCGAACGCGATGTCGACTATGCGCTCGAAGGCATCCACAAGGCTTCCATCTATGACGGCGACAAGCTCGAGCCCGGCATGAGCTTCACGGGGCCGGCCGTCGTCGAGGATTCCGGCACGACCATCGTCATCCATCCCGGCAATCGTGTCGCGGTCGATGGCTTCGGCAACATCCACATCAATCTGAAATCCTAAGGAGTGCGAAACATGACCACAGTTTCCCACGATCCGATCACGCTCGAAATCATCCAGAATTCGCTGCAGGCGACCGCCGACGAAATGTTTGCGGCCATGCGCAAGACGGCGATGAGCTCGATCATCTACGAAGTGCTCGATATGGGCACGGGTATTACCGACGGCAAGGGCCAGCTGGCCTCTTCCGGCGCCGGCATTCCGGGCTTTATCGGCGTGCTCGACAAATCGGTGAAAGTGTTGCTGGCGAAGTTCCCCAAGCCCGGCGACATCGAGCCCGGCGATGTCTTCATCACCAATGATCCCTACTATGGTGGCGTCACCCATCTCAACGACCTCGTCGTCGCCATGCCGGTGTTCGCCGATGGCCGGATCATCGCGTGGACAGCCAATATCGCCCACAATTCCGACGTCGGCGGCAAGTCACCCGGCTCATTGTCGGCGGACGCGACGGAAATCTTCCAGGAAGGCCTGCGCCTGCCGGCGATCAAGATGATCTCGAAGGGCCAGCCCATCCCGGGCATCTTCGACATCATCACGGTCAATTCACGCATGCCCGATTTCCTCGAGGGCGATCTCTGGGCGGCGATTGCCTCTGTGCGCATCGGCGCAAAGCGGCTCGCCGAACTCGCCGAGAAATATACCGTCGCGACCTTCGAAGCCGCGATGCAAAGCTTTATGGATCACGGCGAGAAGATCGCGCTCGCCGAACTCGCCAAGCTGCCGCATGGCACATTCGAGCTGACCGAAGAGCAAGACGATGGACGCATGTTCAACGTCAAGATCACCATCTCCGACACCGAATTCGTCGTCGACCTTCGCGACAATCCGGACCAGGATGCGGGTCCCTCGAATGCCGGCCATGACGACACGCTGGTCAGCATGCAGGTCATCTTCAAGGCGCTCACCGATCCGACGTCGCCGGCCAACGAAGGCTCGTTCAGGCCGCTCAAGGTACTGACGCGCGAGGGCTCCTGCTTCCATGCCAAGGAACCGGCCGCAGTCGGCTTCTATTACGAGATCGGCATTCGCGGCTACGATCTGGTCTGGCGCTGCCTGGCACCGCACATTCCGGAGAAGCTTCCCGCCGGCCATTTCTCCTCGATCGCCGGCACGTTCATCGGCGGCATCCATCCCGACACTGGCCGTCAATACACGATCATCGAGCCGCAGATCGGCGGCTGGGGGGCGTCGAAGGGCCGTGACGGCAATTCGGCGATCTTCTCCGGCGTGCACGGCGAGACCTACAATTGCCCGGCTGAGATTTCCGAAGCCCGCAACGGCCTGTTCGTCGACCGCATGGAGCTCAATGTCGATCCCGGTGGCGAAGGCAAATGGTCCGGCGGCCACGGTATCCGCATGGATTATCGTATCCGTCGCGACAACTCGTTCCTGACGCTTGGCTATACCCGCTCTCGCATCGTGCCATGGGCGCTTGAAGGCGCTGAGGAAGGCTCGGCGAACTACGCGCTTGTCATGCGCACCGATGGCACCAGCGAGCGCTACGCCTTTGCCTCCGGCGTTCGTGTTGATACCGACGACGTCATCCGCATCATCACCGGCGCGGGTGGCGGCCTCGGCGACCCCAAGGAACGCGATCCCAAGCTGGTGGCTGAGGATATCCGCAACGGCTTCATCACCCCGGAACGGGCAGCCAAAGTGCACGGCTACAGGGCCTAGACAGATCCCTCTTCTCCCCGTCGGGGAGAAGATGCCCGAAGGGCAGATGAGGGGGCACTCTTGCTCCAAGCGAGCCCCACCCCCTCATCGCCTCGCATGCGCTCGGCACTTCTCCCCGCTGGGGAGAAGACGAGTCGAGCAAGCCTCACTACCGGGTCCCACACTGAGACGAAGGAAAAATCATGCCCGAAAAGCCGCTGAAGATCATGTACCTCAACCCGGTCGGCGAAGACGCAATCGTCGACCAGATCTTTGCCGACATGGCGCGGGATCATAAATTGCCGGGAACGGAAGTGCATGTCACAGCACTTCCCAAACAGCATTACGGTTTCTCGCATATCGAATTCCGCACTTATGAGGCGCTGGTGACACGCGGCATCCTGCGCGCCGTGCGCGCCGCTGCCGCCGAGGGCTTCGATGCATTCGCCATCGGCTGTTTCTATGACACAGCACTACATGATGCCCGCGAGATCTCAGGCGACATGATCATCACGGCGCCTTGCTACGCATCCTGTGAAATTGCGGCGACGCTTTCCAACCGCTTCGGCATCATCGTTGGTCGCCGCAAATGGATCCACCAGATGGAATCGACCGTGCGCGAATATGGCCACGGCCATCGGCTCGCCGGCTTCTACGATGTCGGCCTCGGCGTTGATGACTTCCAGAAGGACCACGACGAAACCAACCGCCGGCTGATCGCCGCCGGCCGCAAGGCGGTCGAGGAAGGTGGCGCGGAATCGCTGATCCTCGGCTGCACCATGGAAATCGGTTTCTACAAGGAAATCGAACGCCAGCTCGGCGTGCCGGTGATCGATCCGTCGATCGCGGCGCTGAAACGGGCGGAATATGCCGCAATCCTCAAGCGCCAATGCGGCTGGATCCCCAGCCGGGCTGGCTCGTGCGAGTCGCCATCGGAAGCGGAACTCGAAGCCTTCAACGCATTCGGCGGCAACGAGCCGGTCTTCGGCAGCCGCATTGTCATTCCAGCCAATTGATCAAGGACATTTTCTCATGACCGAACAAACCGAAAAACGACTCGCCGCGTTGCGCGAGAAGATGGCTGCCACCGTCACCGGCCTCGTTGCCATTTCGCCGGGCTCGCACATGGATTGGGTGCTGGGCTTCCATCCGCATCCCGACGAACGCCCCTGCCTGCTGCTCGTGGCGCCCGAGAAGGAATGCTTCCTGATGCCGGCGCTGAATGCCGAGGGCAGCCGCGAATTCACCGATATCGAATTCTTCAACTGGGCCGATGATGTTGGCCCGGTCGCCGCTCTCGATGAGGCGCTTGCCGCCATCGGTGCATCCGCTCCCGGTCTCGTCGCGCTTGACGAGACGATGCGTGCCGATTTCGCGCTGCTGCTGCTCGACGCGCTGCCGGCTGATACCGCGCGCGATTTCACGACCGACACCATCGGTGCACTGCGCATGCGCAAGGACAGCGCTGAATACAAGAAGCTGAAGATGAATGCCGGCATTGCCGATCGTGCCATGCAGACGGCATTCTCCAAGATCAAGCCGGGTATGACGGAAAACCAGGTCGCGGCCGAAATTCGTGCGCATTTCTCCTCGGAAGGCGCCTCGCCGCAATTCTGGATCGTCGGCGCTGGTGGCAATGGCGCCTTCCCGCACCACTCTGCGAGCGAAAAGGTCATCAGCGAAGGCGATGCCGTGGTTATCGACATAGGCGGCCGCAAGAGCGGTTTCCCCAGCGACATCACCCGCATGGCCGTGATCGGCGAACCACCGGAAGGTTACGGCCAGATCCACTCCATCGTCGAAAAGGCCGTTCAGGCAGCGCTGAAAGCCGCCAAACCCGGCGTTCTGGCCAGGGAAGTCGATGCGGCGGCACGCGGCGTGATCACCGATGCCGGTTACGGCGAATACTTCGTCCATCGCACCGGCCACGGCATGGGCATCGACGGCCACGAGCCGCCCTACATCACCGCAACGTCCGATACGGTGCTGGAAGAGGGCATGGTGTTCTCGATCGAACCCGGCATCTATCTGCCCGGCCGCTTCGGCATCCGGCTGGAGGATATCGTCATCCTGCGCGAGGACGGCCCGGAGATCCTTTCGGAACTGCCGCGCAACGCACATTTCGTCCAGCTCTAGATCTTTGCTGTTCCGCATCAGAAGCACGCCCCGGCATCGCCGGGGCGTCTTGCTTTTCGGCCGGGGCATCTCGGCAGATTCTACTTGCGATCCTTCGGTAAGCCTTTAAGACGTCGAATGACAGCGCTGTCATATGGCGCGAGATGATTGGGAAGAACGACCATGAGTGAGAAAAAGCAGACTGTGGCTGTGATCGGCCTGGGATCGATGGGGCTAGGCATGGCGAAGTCGCTGCATCGTGCCGGCTTCAATGTTTGCGGTTTTGATCTCAACCCTGAAGCCCTGCAGAAACTCGCCGAAGCGGGCGGCACGAAGGCGGCTTCGCCAAGTGAGGCCGTCTCGGGCGCCGATGTGATTGTCGTCGTCGTGGTCAATGCGGTCCAGACGAGGGAGGCCCTGTTTGGCGCCGACGGCGCAGCCAAGGGCGCCAGGCCCGGCGCGGTCGTGCTGTCCTCTGCTACGATGTCACCAGACGACGCCCGCCATCTTGCGGCCGATGCCGAGGCGCATGGCCTCGATTACATAGATGCGCCGGTCAGCGGCGGGCCTGCCAAGGCCGCCGACGGGCGGCTGACCATGATGGCGTCGGGGACGCCGCAAGCATTCGCGAAAGCCAATGCTGCGCTGGATGCTATGTCGGAGAAACTGCATCGTCTCGGCGATGAAGCCGGCACGGGTGCAGCCTTCAAGATGGTCAACCAGTTGCTGGCCGGCGTGCATATTGCCGCTGCCTGCGAGGCGATGTCGCTGGCCGCCAAGCTGGGGCTCGATCTGGAAAAAGTCTACGAGGTGATCGTCGGTGCCGCCGGCAATTCGTGGATGTTCGAAAACCGAGTGCCACATATTCTGGCCGGCGATTACCGGCCGCTCAGCGCCGTCAACATCTTCACCAAGGATCTCGGCATTATTGCCGACATGGGCCGCAAGGAGCAGTTTCCCATGCCGGTCGCCGCGACCGCGCTCCAGCAGTTCATCGCCACGGCCGCTGCGGGTATGGGCCGCGACGACGATACCTCGATCATCCGCATGATCGCCGGTATCACCGGCATCACGCTGCCGCAGGGAGAATGACGCATGCCGCGCTTCGCCGCCAATCTCTCGATGATGTTCAACGAAGTGCCATTCGCCGAGCGGTTCGAAGCGGCCGCGAAAGCCGGCTTCAATGCCGTCGAATATCTCTTTCCCTATGAACTGCCACCGGAAACAGTGGGCGAACTGCTGCGTAGCAATGGCCTGACGCAGGTGCTGTTCAACCTGCCGCCGGGCGATTGGGCCGCTGGCGAGCGCGGCATGGCATCGTTGGATGGACGGCGCGAGGAGTTCGAGACGTCCGTGGCGACGGCGCTTGCCTATGCAAGGGTAACCGGTTGTGCCCGCCTGCATATGATGGCCGGCAATGCGCCCTCCACTGACGCCTCCGTGCGCAGGAATTATCTCGCGCGGCTTCGATGGGCTGCCGATCAGGCGGCGTCCGACGGCGTATCGGTCCTGGTCGAGCCGATCAACCGGCGCGACATGCCTGCTTACTTCCTCAATGACTTCATCATGGCCGCCGATCTGATCGGCGAAAGTGGCAGGCCGAATGTACTGCTGCAGTATGATATCTATCACCGGCAGATCCTGCATGGCGATGTGATGAAATCACTTGAGGCAATGCTGCCGTTGATCGGCCATATCCAGATCGCCTCGGTGCCCCTGCGCAACGAGCCCGGCACAGGCGAACTGAACGACACACGGATTTTCGAACATCTCGACGCGATGGGTTATGAGGGCTTTGTCGGCTGCGAATATCGCCCTGCAGGCGAAACTCTGGCAGGGTTGGAATGGCTGCGCCAATGGCGCGCCACTCACTAACCCTTAGCCGGCTAACACAAATGGTCGCCAGCCGCCGAAGTCACTGATGTCGCGGGCACCCGATGTTGCCACGGCCTCGACCAGGAAGCCCTTGGCGCTGCTGCCGTCGGAAAAGCTGAGCGTGCCGATGCCGAGCGGTGCCGGGATCTTCGCGACGAACTGGCCGAAGGCGGAAGGTTCCAGAGCCCAGATCTCCGCCTCGATGGCGCGGCCTTCTCCATTGGCGACCCGCAGCAGGCCCGGCTTCGGCGGTGTCGTGCCCGCCAGCGCAAACAGCTTGTAGCTCGGCAATGTCTCGACCTTGCGCAGGAAGGTGCCACCCAGGTTGGTCAGTTCATGATTGAGCGGCAGGCCGGAGAGATGTGCCCCAACGACCGCAAGTTCAATGTGGTTATCGCCACCTGCTGATCCTGAACCTGGCAGTCCGCCAGACTCGACCGCCATGCCGATGCCGGCGAGAAAACCATCGCGGCCAGCCGATGCGATAAAGGTCAGGCTCGACGGCAGGCCATCCCCGCGCATGCCTACGGGCACCGAGATTGCCGCAAGATCGAGCAGGTTGACGAAATTGGTGTAGCTGCCGAGGTTGGAATTGTATTTGACCGGCTCGGCGTCGAGATCCGCAAGCGTATAGAAGCGCGGCACGGTCGGCACGGCAAGGCAATCGACCGCGGCGATCAGCGGCTCGACCCTGCGCTTCAATTCGGCAAGCTTGTAGAGCGCCTCGAATGTCGCAACCGCCGTGAGTTTGCCGCCCGGTTCGATGATCGAACGCGTCACCGGCAGCATTGCGGCCGGATTTTCCTCCACCAGCGGCTTGGTCGCCGCATAGCGCTCGGCCACCCACGGGCCTTCATAGAGCAACCGCGCCACCGCATGCAGCGGCTCGAAATCCATCTCGACGATGGTAGCACCCATGACGGCCAGCGTTTCGAGATCGGCGCCATAGGCTGCCTCGGCATCCGCATCGCCGAAGAACAATCGCTGCTGAGGTAAAGGCACGCCGATCCGCAGGCCGATATGTGGCGACGTTATAGAGACTGGCGGCAGGCGCCGTGAATAGGCATCCTCCGCGTCATATCCGGAAGCAAGCGCGGTAACCTCTGCGGCGAGGGAGACGGTACGGGCAAATACCGAAATCGTGTCGAGTGTCCGGCAGGCGGGCAGCATGCCGGTCGACGACACCAGCCCGAGCGACGGCTTCAATCCGACAATCCCGTTCATCCCGGCGGGAATGCGGCCCGAACCCGCTGTATCGGTGCCGAGCGCAAAATCGACAATGCCGGCCGCCACGGCCACCGCCGAGCCCGAACTTGATCCGCCGGGAATGAGATCGGCTCGCAGCACGTTGCGCGGCACGCCATAGGGCGAGCGGACGCCGACAAGGCCGGTGGCGAACTGGTCGAGATTGGTCTTGCCAAGCACGATGGCGCCGGCAGCTTCGAGCTTGCTGACCACCGTCGCCGAGCGCTCAGGCATCCGCGAGAATGCAGGGCAGGCGGCCGTTGTCGGCAGGCCGGCAACATCGATATTGTCCTTGACCGCAAACACCATGCCGTAAAGCGGCTTGCCCGCCGGGCCTGCGGCTTGCAGCACCTCGGCTTCGGCAAGCAGCGTGGCCTTATCCTTCAGCGCCAGGAAGATGGCCGGGTCACTGATCTCGGCAAGTCGGGCGAGGCTCGCAAGCACTGCATCGATGGGCGATCGTTGAGGTGAGGCGTTCATGCAACATTCCTTGGAGCCGTGGAAGCCCGATATTGCTGCATACATTAAGAATTGAAAAGGCTAAAATATAATCAAACTGTGATTTCGCACATTTTGTGTCCATTGGCTGCGGCGGACAAAACAAAAGGCCGGGGATCGCTCCCCGGCCTTCGACTCAAACAACTCGTAGATGCGCTGATTAAGCGGACATCTTGAAGGTCGACATTGCCTTTTCGGCAGCAGCCTTGCCCGGCTGGGAGACGCTTTCGGCAACCTTCTTGGAGGTTTCCTGCAGCGACTTGGCCTGCTCGACGGCGAGTTCAGCCTGCTTCTTGAAGAAGGCGGTCTGCAATTCGAAAAGCTCGGAAACCGACTTCACGCCGAGCAGCGATTCAAAATGCGCAAAGGAATTCTCGGTATTGGTGCGCAGGATCTCGATGGCCTTCATGCCGAATTCGACAGTGCCGGCCTGGGCGTTCTGGAGGGTCGCTTCGACGGTCTTGCCAGCTTCTTCAGTCGCGTCCTTGACCTTGGCAAGGGCTTCCTTGGTCTTCACCGAGCTGTTCTCGGCGAAATCGCGGAAGCTCTCGGTGAACTTGGAGGGGTCGAAAGAGGAGATGGAGAATACATCTTCAGATTTCTTCGTAGCCATGCGCATGCTCCTTGTGTGTTTCCGGCCCGCCTTGCGGTGCCCGATTTCTTGTATGAATATTATGTAACATAACTTATTGTGCAGTGCAACATAATTTTGCGACGCGGCAGAATTAACCCTGCGAATGGATTCCCCAGCGGGGTTGTGGACCCCGGGCACGTCAGGCAGTATTAATGTTTTGTTAAGAGTTGTTCCCGCTTTAGTCTCGCGTCATCTAAGGTCAGCCATGCCGCAATTCCAGTATCCCTTCATCGACATTGCCGTGCACCCCGCCGTGCGCGCACGCTTTGCCGCGGGGGATGCGATCGCGCTGTTTTCGCCCGACATGGCCAACGTACTGTGGGCCAATGGCGAGGGCGCCGGCTTTTTCGGCTACTCCGATATCTATGGGCTGCTCGACAATGGCCCCAATCGCGCCAGCGTCTCCTTCCGGCAACTGGCCGCGACCGCAGCCCAGCTGCGCGAGGCGGGCGACCGCCGCTCGTTGACCATCCGCACCAGCAGCGGTTTCCAGAGCGCCACCGTGATGGCCGATGTCACCCTGGTGGAGCTTCGCAAGGGTGACACCGTGGTGATCTTTTCCGCCCCCGTCGCCGCCAATGCGGTTAGCGAAAAGGCGCGGATATCGGCAATGCTCAAGGGTTTTGACGATCCCGATACCCATATGGCCGTGCTTGACAGCGAGGGCAATGTGCTCGAAGCCTCGCACGGTTTCGGCACCATTGGTATCTCCCCTGACACATCACGCAATCTCATCGCCTCGCTGCGTCACACAGATGGCCTGATCAAGCGGCCGATCGCCACTGCCGCCGGCTATCTGCCCGCAGCAATCGGCACGGTGTCCGAGCATCCGCCGCTGCATCTGCTGTTCTGCGTCGAGACGGTGCTGGGGCGCATGGACCCGCCACATGAGCCGCGGGCCGACATCAAGCCGGTTGCGGAAGCCGCCGCTTTCGCTAGCGACGTGGCTGAAGACACCATCGATATGCCCGAAGAGCCTTTCGCGGATGACATGGTGGAGTCTGTCGAGGAGGAGGTCGCCTCGGAGACTGTTCAAGAGACCGCAGCTGAGCCCGCAGACCTCGCCGACAATATTGCCCCTGAACAGGAAACGGTCGCGCCGGACGAGACTGAACTGGCTGCCGACGAGGCGGAAGCCGTGGATCAACAGTTGACGCCGCCGGAGGATTTCCTCGAGGCCGAGCCCACCGTTGACGTCGAGGATATCGAAGACGCCGATGACCTGGAAGAGATTGGCGAGCTGGCAATACTCGATGGCGCCGAGCCGCATGAGATCCAGGCAGCAATCGAAGACGGCGGTCTGGAACACGAAGATGTCGATACCGAGGTGACTGACGTCGAGCCCTCCGCCGAGCTGGAAGCATCCGCCGAGGATGAGGCGCCCGTTGCCCAAGATGAGCCCCTCGTCGCGCCAATTGCAACAGATGGCTCGGAGAATGCCGCTGCGGTCAACGAGGACGTTGCTGCCCTTGCTGAACCTGCCCACGATGCGAGCCAGCCCTTCATCTTCCGTCGCGAAGGTCGTCCGGTGCGTTTCGTCTGGAAGCTCGATGCCCAGGGGCGTTTCGCCGAGGTTTCCGACGAATTCGCCCGCACTGTCGGTCCGCATTCCGGCGATATCAACGGACTGCATTTCCAGGAACTCGCCCACAAGTTCCACCTCGACGCCAATGGCGAGATCGGTCGCCTGCTCGAGCGCCGCGACACCTGGTCGGGGCGGATGATCCGGTGGCCGGTCGAAGGCACCAACCTTGCGGTTCCCGTCGATCTCGCTGCCCTGCCGACCTATTCGCGCAATCGTGAATTCGATGGTTTCCGCGGCTTCGGCATCATTCGCGTCGGCGATGCGGAGGAAGATCCCCGTGCGCTCGGCCTGCAGATCGGCATTGCCGATAGTGAGCCGGCCGACAAACCCGAAGAACGCGTTGAAGACATCAGCCTGACGGTGGACGATCAGTTCGCAGAGGCAGCCGATGCGGTAGAACCAGTCGCCGATGATGCACCGGTCGAAGACCTGCAGGATGAGTTCCATGGCGAAAAGCCGGCGCTCAATATCGTCTCCAATCCGCTGGCGAATTTCTCGGAAAAGATCGTCCACCTCGAAGAGCGCCGCAACAGGGCGCGCGAGGGCCTGACCCAGGCCGAGCAGAACGCACTCAAGGAAATCGCCCGTCAGCTCGAGCCATTCGGCAAGCGGCCGAACGAGCTTGTCGCCGGTGCAAGTGAAGAGACCGATTCCGACGCGACGACCGAAAACGAGAATGACGCCGTCGATATCACCTCAGATGACAGCCATGAGGAATTTGCTATTGCTGCCAGCGAGCTGACGACGGGCGAAGACGCCGCCGAGGTGCCGGTATCCGACGCAGCGCCCGCCGCTGAAACGGATGATTTCCTTGCCGCCGCTGAAAACGATGGAGAGACCACCGGGGAAGCCGATGGTCCGGGCCTGACGGCATCCGCCGCCGACGAGGTGCCGCTGGCGATCCTCATCCATGCCGGCGATCGGCTGATCCACGCCAACTCCGAATTCCGCCGCTTCTCCGGCTACGACAGCGTCGACGCGCTCGATAACGCCGGCGGTCTCGACAGCTTGATCAGCCGCCGTGAAGGCCCCGATGGCGGCGTCTACATGGTGCGCGCTAATGGCACCCAGCTGCCGGTCGCGGCGCGTTTGCAGTCGGTGAAATATGAAGGTGCTACGGCGCTGATGCTGACGCTGATGCCGGCGAGTGTGCCGTTGGTCGAGGAACCCTCGGCCGAAGACGAGCAGGCAGCCCGCAGGCTGTCGGCGCTCCAGGTGGAAGCTGACGAACTACGCGCCATACTGGAAACCGCCACAGATGGTGTCGTGGTGCTCGATACCGATGGCCGTATCCGCTCGATGAACCGTTCGGCGAGCGCGCTTTTTAATTTCGACGACAACGAGACGCGCGGCAAGCCGTTCGCAATGCTGTTTGCTCATGAGAGCCAGAAGGCCGTGCAGGACTATGTCGCGGGCCTTTCCGGCCACGGCGTTGCCAGCGTGCTCAATGACGGCCGCGAAGTCATCGGCCGCGAAGCGTCGGGCGGCTTCATTCCGCTGTTCATGACCATGGGGCGCATGGCCGGCTCCAACAGCTATTGCGCCGTCATCCGCGACATCACCCAGTGGAAGCGTTCGGAGGAAGAACTTCGGACCGCCAAGCGCTCGGCCGAAACCGCCAACCAGCACAAGAGCGATTTCCTCGCCCGCGTCAGCCATGAGATCCGCACGCCGCTCAATGCGATCATCGGTTTTTCCGACATGATCGCCAGTGAACATTTTGGTCCGGCCGGCCACCCGCGCTATGTCGAATATGCGCACGATATCGGTCGTTCGGGCCGGCATGTCCTCGATATCGTCAACGACCTCCTGGATATTTCCAAGATCGAGGCCGGCGAGATGGATGTCGAGTTTGCCGCGGTCGGGCTAAACGATTGCATCTCCGAAGCCGTGTCGCTCGTCCAGCCGCAGGCCAATGCCCAGCGGGTGATCATCCGCACGTCACTGTCGCAATCGGTGCCGGATGTCGTGGCCGATCTCCGCTCGATCAAGCAGATCGCCATCAATATCTTGGCCAATGCTATTCGCTTTACGCCCTCAGGCGGCCAGATCGTCGTCTCGACGGCCTATGAGCCCACCGGTTCGGTGACGCTGCGCATCCGCGACACCGGTGTCGGCATGTCGAAGTCGGAGCTTGAGCAGGCGATGAAGCCCTTCGGCCAGGTCCAGCCCGGCGCCCGCAAGCGCGGCGACGGCACCGGCCTCGGCCTGCCGCTGACCAAGGCGATGATCGAGGCCAATCGCGCCCAGTTCTCCATCCAGTCGGCACCCAACGAGGGCACGCTGGTGGAAATCACCTTCCCGCCGCAGCGGGTTCTGGCGAATTAGTGCTATCGCGTTGCGATTTCGCACCGATTGATGTCGACGAAGCTGGCGTACCCCCCTCATCCGACCCTTCGGGCCACCTTCTCCCCGAGGGGAGAAGAGGGAATTGGCCGCGCCGTCTCGTTCCTCCTCGCCCCTTGGGGGTCCGAAGGACGGGTTGAGACCGGTGGCTCGACCCCGGTCGTCCGCCGAGCGTAGCGGAGGCGGGGTGAGGGGTCCTTGGCGAGGCGCCGAAGTAAAAAGCCCATAGAACATCTTCGGCGAACCTTTTTCAGGAGGTTAGCCGGCTCACCATTCCGCGACCGAGCCGTCCTCGTGGCGCCAGACCGGGTTGCGCCAGCGATGGCCTTCCTTGGCGCGCTCGATGACATAAGCCTCATCCACCTCGATGCCCAGGCCCGGACCCTGCGGGATCGACACGAAGCCGTCAGCATAGTGGAACACCTCCTTGTTGGAGATGTAGTCGAGGATGTCGTTGCCCTTGTTGTAGTGGATGCCGAGGCTCTGTTCCTGGATGAAGGCATTGTAGCTGACGGCATCGACCTGCAGGCAGGCGGCCAAAGCGATAGGGCCGAGAGGGCAATGCGGTGCGAGCGCCACGTCATAGGCCTCGGCCATACCAGCGATCTTGCGGCATTCGGTGATGCCGCCGGCATGCGAAAGATCCGGCTGCAGGATGTCGACATAGCCTTCCGACAGGATGCGCTTGAAATCCCAGCGCGAGAACAGCCGCTCGCCCAGCGCAATCGGCGTCGAGCAATGATTGGCGATTTCCTTCAGCGCTTCGTAGTTCTCCGACAGAACCGGCTCTTCGATGAACAGCAGCTTGAACTGCTCCAGCTCCTTCGCCAGCACCTTGGCCATCGGCTTGTGGACGCGGCCGTGAAAATCGACGCCGATGCCGATATAGGGGCCGATGGCTTCGCGGATGGTGGCAATCGTTTCGACAGCCTTCTCCACCTTGTCCCAGGTGTCGACGATCTGCATTTCCTCGCAGCCGTTGAGCTTGATTGCCTTGAAGCCGCGCGCAACGACGTCCTTGGCGTTGTTGGCGACGTCGGAGGGGCGGTCGCCGCCAATCCAGGAGTAGACCTTGATCTTGTCGCGGCACTGGCCGCCCAAGAGCGCGTGCACCGGCTGCCCATAGGCTTTGCCCTTGATGTCCCAGAGCGCCTGGTCGATCCCAGATATAGCCGACATATGCACGGCACCGCCGCGGTAGAAACCGGCACGGTACATGACCTGCCAATGATCCTCGATCAGCATCGGGTCCTTGCCGATCAGGTAGTCGGCGAGTTCATGGACGTCTGCCTCGACCGTTAGCGCGCGGCCTTCGACCACCGGTTCGCCCCAGCCGACGATCCCCTCGTCCGTCTCGATCTTGAGGAAGCACCAGCGCGGCGGAACGATGTAGGTGGTAAGCTTGGTAATCTTCATGATGGGTCTGTCCGGTTGATGGCGAGGCGCGGCAAGGCACCGGGAACGGATTTCAGGTCGAGGATTTGCGGCTCAGCGCGGCGGAGATGTCGCGGGCGGCGAGATCGAGCATCCGGTTGGAGCAGGCGCGCGCGGCCTCCTGGTCTCGCATCCGCAGGGCCTCAACGAGTTCCTTGTGGACGGCCAGCGCCTCGTCGCGCTTCTCCGCGGCCTCGTTTGATGTGTGCAGCGCGTGCATCAGGGCTGCGTGGATAATCGAGAACAGCTGCCGGAACACCTGGTTGTGGCTTGCCTTGAGCATGATTTCGTGGAAGGCGGCGTCGGCTGATGTGAAAGCCTCGATGTCGTCGCCGGCATCGCGCATGCGCCGCCAGGCGCGGTCGAGATCGGCTATTTCCTGGGTCGTGGCGCGCTCGGCGGCAAAGGCTGCGGCGGCAGGCTCGACGATCCGGCGTGTCTCCAGAATGCAGTCAAGCAGACCCTTGCCCAACACATTCGGCCCCATCCATTCCAGAATCTGCGGATCCAGCAGGCTCCAGTCGTCCTTGCCACAGACAATCGTGCCGACGCGCGGCCGGCTGGTGACCAGGCCTTTCGTTCCCAGGATCTTCAGCGACTCGCGGATGACGGTGCGGCTGACGCCATAGAGTTCGCAGAGATCACTTTCGCGCGGCAGCGGACTGCGCTCGGGATAACGGCCCATGCAGATATCGGTGCCGATGGCTGCCGTGACATTCTTCTGCACGCGCGGTCGTTTGCCGGAGGGCTGCTCGGGCCCTGGCTTGCTGCGATCGATCGATGTGTCCACCCGATGCCCCCACTCCGGAGATGGTCCCTGCATTGCCGGCCGTGCCGACGAAACGCATGAAGCATCCTTATGGGCAGTGGCTTACCCCATTTGTCATACTAAATCAATTCTCAGTCTGATGAATTTGCCAGCACATAAAAAAGCCCTCGGGTGGTACCCGAGGGCGCATTGACATGCTCAGTGGCAGCTTACGCCGCGAGCTTCTTCGCATAGGGGTCGAAGCGCTTGTAGAATGTGTCGCCCTTGGCGGCCATGTCCTTGAGAAGCGGCGTCGGCGCGAAGTGAGCGCCATACTTTGCTGCCAGCGTCTCGCAAAGGGTGACGAAGGTCTTCACCCCCATGCCGTCGATATAGGAAAGCGTACCGCCGGTATAGGGTGCGAAGCCGAACCCGAGGATCGAGCCGACATCGGCCTCGCGCGGATCGGTGACGATGCCTTCCTCGACGGTGCGGGCCGCTTCCAGCGCGATGGTCACCAGCAGGCGTTGCTTGAGTTCGGCAAAATCGACGTCCTCGGCCTTCTTCTGCGGGTAGAGATCCTTGAGGCCCGGCCAAAGCGACTTCTTCGCCGGCTTCGGCGGGTAGTCGTAAAAACCCTTCTGGTTCTTGCGACCGAGACGGCCGAGTTCGGTGACCATCTTGTCGACCAGCGCCATATGATGCTTTTCAACCGAGGCTTCGCCCAGATCGGCAATCGACGCCTTCATAATCTTCTGGGAAAGGTCGATCGCCACCTCGTCATTCAGCGACAGCGGGCCGACCGGCATGCCGGCGAATTTCGCGGCATTCTCGATCATGATGGCCGGCACGCCTTCGGCCAGCATGTCGTAGGCCTCGTTGATATAGCGGAAGACGCAGCGGTTGACATAGAAGCCGCGCGTGTCGTTGACGACGATCGGTGTCTTCTTGATCGCGGCGGCATAGTCGAGCGCCACGGCAATCGCCTTGTCTTCGGTCTTTTCGCCGAGAATGACTTCCACCAGCCCCATCTTGTCGACCGGCGAGAAGAAATGCACGCCAACGAACTGGTCGGGACGCCTGGAGTTTTCCGCGAGGCCCGAGATCGGCAGGGTCGAGGTATTGGAGGCAAAGATCGATGTTGCCGGCAGCACCGCTTCCACGGCTTCGGTGACGATCTTCTTGATGCCACGATCCTCGAACACCGCCTCGATGACCAGATCGGCGTCAGAAAGCTGGCCGTAATCCGGCGTCGCCGTGATCAGCGACAGCAGCTTTTCGCCCTGTTCCTGGGTCGACTTGCCTTTGGAGATGGCTGCCTTCACCAAATCCTCGGAATGTGCCTTGCCCTTGTCGCAGGCGGCCTGGTCGCGGTCGATCAAGACGACGGGAATGCCGGCCTTGGCCGTCACATAGGCAATGCCCGCGCCCATGAAGCCGGCGCCGACAATGCCCACCTTGGTGAACTTGGTCGGCGGCACGTTGGCAGGGCGGCGAGCGCCCTTGCCGAGTTCCTGCATCGACACGAACAGCGAGCGGATCATCGAATAGGCTTCGGTGGTCTGCAGGATGGCGGTGAAATAGCGCTGCTCGATCTTGATACCGAGGTCGATCGGCACCTGCAGGCCCTCATAGACGCATTTCAGGATCGAATGGGCGCCGGGATAATTCATGTTGGTTTCGCGGCGCAGGATGGCATTGGCGGCCGAAAACAGTTGCACGCCCTGCGGCGACCAGATCGTGCCGCCCGATGCCTTGAAGCCCTTCTTGTCCCACGGCGCGACCGGATCGACACCGGCCTTCAGCAGCGCCTTGGCAGCCGCGATCAACTGGTCGGGCTCGACAACCTCGGTAACGAGACCGAGCGCCTTGGCACGCGATGGCGTGATATCCTGGCCGGTGGTCATGATCTGCAGCGCATCCTGCGTGTTGATCAGGCGCGGCAGGCGCTGGGTGCCGCCGGCGCCGGGGAAGATGCCGACCTTGACTTCCGGCAGTGCCATTTTCACCGACTTGCCGTTGGAAATGACGCGTGCATGGCAGGCCATCGCCAGTTCGGTAGCCCCGCCCATGCAGACGCCGTTGATAGCGGCGACCCATGGCTTGCCGCAGGTCTCGATCTTGCGCCACAGCCAGCTCATGCGGCCGGCCGCGTCAAACAGCTTCCTGGTTGCGCCTTCCGGATCGGCAGCGCGCTCGCTTTCGATCATCGAGAACATGTCTTTGAGCATGGTCAGGTCGGCGCCGCCCGAGAAGGCCGCCTTGCCGGAGGCGAAGACCACGCCCTTGATGGCTTCGTCGGCCACCACCTGATCGACGATCGCATCGATCTCATCCATCACATCCATGGTGAAGACGTTCATCGACTTGTCTGGCATGTCCCAGGTGACCAGGGCAAAGCCGTCGGCGTCGGTTTCGACGGTGAAATTCTTGTAGGTCATGTCTCTCTCCCGGAACTCAGACGCGTTCGATGATGGTGGCAGTGCCCATGCCGGCGCCGATGCAGAGCGTCACCAGTGCGGTCTGCAATCCTCGACGCTCCAGCTCGTCCAGCACGGTGCCGAGGATCATCGCCCCGGTGGCACCCAAGGGGTGACCGAGCGCGATGGCGCCGCCGTTCACATTGATCTTGTCATGCGGAATGTTGAAGGCCTGCATGTAGCGCAGCACGACAGCCGCAAACGCCTCGTTGAGCTCGAAGAGATCGATGTCGCTGATGGTCATGCCGGCGCGTTTCAGCAGCTTCTCGGTCACATCTACCGGGCCGGTCAGCATCAATGCCGGGTCCGAGCCGATGCTGGCGATCGCCTTGATGCGGGCGCGGGGTTTCAGGCCCATGGACTCGCCGCCGGCCTTGGAGCCGATCAGCACGGCTGCGGCGCCATCGACGATACCAGAGGAATTGCCGGCGTGGTGGACGTAGTTGATCTTCTCGATATCAGGATGCGCCTGGATGCCGACGGCATCAAAGCCGCCCATCTCGCCCATCATCTGGAACGACGCCTGCAAGGCCGCCAGCGACTGCATGTCGGTCGATGGACGCATATGCTCGTCGCGATCGAGGATTGTCATGCCGTTGAGGTCCTTCACCGGCACCACGGACTTGTTGAAATAGCCCTTTTCCCAGGAATTGGCCGCGCGCTTCTGGCTCTCGACCGCATAGGCATCGACGTCATCGCGGGAGAAGCCGTATTTGGTGGCGATCAGGTCGGCCGACACGCCCTGCGGCATGAAATAGGCCGGCACGGCGACCGAAGGATCGACCGGCCAGGCACCGCCCGACATGCCCATGCCGACGCGGCTCATCGATTCGACACCGCCGGCAATGATGATGTCGTCGGCACCCTGTGCGACCTTGGCGGCAGCAAGATTGACGGCATCGAGACCCGAGGCGCAGAAACGCGAAATCTGCATGCCCGGCGCGCGGTTGTCATAGCCGGCTTCAAACGCAGCGGCACGTGGGATCACCGAGCCCGCTTCCATCACCGGATCGACGCAGCCGAAGATGATGTCGTCGACGGTCTTGGTGTCGAGCCCATTGCGGTCGCGGATCCATTCCAGCGTGTGGGCAGCAAGGCGGACGGGCGGCACTTCGTGCAGCGATCCATCCTTCTTGCCGCGTCCGCGTGGCGTGCGGACGTGGTCGTAGACATAAGCCTCGGTCATGGTTGTTTTCTCCCTTTGGCACTGGGGTGCCTGAAATCTTCAAGTTGATTTCATACGCCTGATTCGCAGAAATCCTAAGTCGCAGTTGTCGCTCAAAACGCTGCCGCATCGAGCGCCATGATGCTGTCGGCGCCGGTTTCGATACGGGCCTTGCGCAGCGCGGTTTCCGGCATCATCCGCTCCATGTAGAACCTTGCGGTCAACAGCTTGTTGGCGAGGAAGTCCGTGCGCGGATCGCCGGCGTCCTGCTTTTCGAGTGCCGCCTTGGCGCTCTTGCCCCACATGAAGCCGAGAATGACAAGGCCGAACAGATGCATGTAGTCGGTGGCGCCGGCACCGGCATTGTCGGGCTTGGCCATCGCATTGCTCATGAACCACATGGTGGCGGCCTGAAGGTCGTTCAAGCCTTTCTTGAGTGCCTTGGTAAACGGCGCCAGACGCTCGTCGGCGCGGTTCTCCTCGCAGAAATCGCCGATCTCCTTGAACACGGCCATGACAGCGCGGCCGCCATTGGCGCCGAGCTTGCGGCCGACGAGATCCATGGCCTGGACGCCATTGGCGCCTTCATAGAGCATGGCGATGCGCGCGTCCCGCACATACTGGCTCATGCCGTTCTCTTCGATATAACCGTGGCCACCATACATCTGCTGGGCCTGCACGGCATTGTCGAAACCGCGATCGGTCATCACGCCCTTGAGGATCGGCGTCATGATCGACAGGATGTCATCGGCCTTCTGGCGCTCGGTCGCATCCGGCGAGCGGTGGGCGATGTCGGATTGCAGCGCCGTGTAGAGCATGAAGGCGCGGCCTGCCTCGTTGATCGAGCGAATCTGCATCAGCGTCCGGCGCACATCGGCATGCACGATGATTGGATCGGCCTTCTTGTCCGGCGCCTTTGGTCCGGTCAGCGAACGGCCCTGGATGCGCTCTCGGGCATAGTTGGCAGCGTTCTGGTAGGCAGCCTCCGAGACAGCCAGCCCCTGCAGGCCGACACCAAGGCGGGCCTCGTTCATCATCACGAACATCGCCGCCAGGCCGCGATTCTCTTCGCCGATCAGGTAGCCGGTCGCATCGTCATGATTGAGCACGCAGGTCGCGTTGCCGTGGATGCCCATCTTGTGCTCGATCGCGCCGCAGGAAACGCCATTGCGGGCGCCCGGCGTGCCATCGTCCTTGAGCACGAATTTCGGCACGATGAACAGCGATATGCCCTTGGTGCCTTCCGGCGCGCCTTCGATACGGGCCAGCACCAGATGGATGATATTTTCGGTCATGCCGTGTTCGCCGGCAGAGATGAAAATCTTCTGGCCGGTGATCCTGTAGGTGCCGTCGGGCTGTGGCACGGCCTTGGTGCGCAGCATGCCGAGGTCGGTTCCGCAATGCGGCTCGGTCAGGTTCATGGTGCCGGACCAGACGCCGGAGACCATGTTCGGCAGATAGGTCTTCTTCTGCTGGTCGGAGCCATGCACGAGGATCGCGGCAATCGCACCATTGGTCAGGCCCGGATACATCATCAGCGCCATGTTGGCCGACGACATGAATTCGCCGACGGCGGAATGCAGCGTATAGGGGAGGCCCTGGCCGCCGAATTCTTCGGGCACCGAAAGACCGCTCCAGCCGCCCTCGCAATATTGGTCATAGGCCTGCTTGAAGCCCTTGGGCACCTCGACCGAACCGTCGTCGTTGCGCCTGCAACCTTCCTGGTCGCCGGACAGGTTCAGCGGGAAGAGCACTTCCTCGGACAGTTTCGCCGCTTCACCGGCGATTGCTTCGAGCATGTCGGCTGTCGCATCGGCAAAGCCGGGCAGGTTGTTGAATTTCTCGATGCCGAGCACATCGTTCAGGACGAACAGCGTATCTTCGACGGGTGGCTTGTAAACGGGCATGCAATCTCTCCTCACCAAAATCCGACAACACGTCTACCTCAAAAAAGTTACTACAAAATTTTGACGTTTGCGTAAACGTCAAAATTTGCGCTGAAGCAAAATGCCGCGGCCAAAACTGTCGGGAAAACCGAGAAAGTGCTCTTGAGGCAGGCCGAGTGCCGAAAAAACACGCTTAAAATGCGCATCAGTGGCAAAGGTTAAATAATTTTCAGATCGGTTAACGGGTTGTTTACCACGATTTGTAAAAGCTCGTTAATGAAAAGCGGTGTCGTGCATTATTCGCCCCGCTCTCCGCAGAAGCATAATCTGATGCGAAAGCCAGGCGAAAGTCCCGGCTGGTAAGATTAGATTTGGCGCACATATTCCCGGGGGGTGGCAGTGACGCACGAATCCGGAAGTAAATGCCGGAATTACAGTCCGGCAACAGAGATGAGCGGGCTGGTGAAATGAACGGATCGCGATCAAACACACCGAATTACGGCAGCAAGTCCTCGCTGGACCAGCTGAATCGGACGATCGAAGGCCTCGAGGCGAGAATCCAGGGACTGGTGAGCGAGCGCAAGCAGGCGCAGGCGCGGCCGGTCCCAAGCAACGCGGATCCACTCGGTGAAATCATGGAGCGCCAGCGCATGCTCGGCGGCGCCCGCGAACGGGTTGCCGCCGCCATGGTGCGGACCCCGCGCCAGGAGCCCGAAGTCCGCCAGTCCTCCTATCGCGCCGAGCCAGAGGTCAGGCAGCCAGCCTATCGTTCCGAACTGGAACCTGCTCTCGAGCGCCAGGCACAGGTCGGCGCCATGGGCGAGATCGCCGCGACGCTTGCCGCATTGCGTGCCGAACTCAAGCACGGCATCCAGGACACGATCGCGCCGGATCTCAACGCAATCGTCAGCGACATGCGCAATCTCAAGACGACGACGCTGGGCGCGTCTGCTGGCACGGCTGACCTGCGCGACGAACTGGCCCGCCTCGGCGACAGCATTGCGCGGCTTGAAGGCGGCAACCGGTTCGATGCTGGCAGCGATCTCCGCGCCGATCTCGACGAGTTGCGCGCCATGACCGCCGGTCTTGCCCGCGAGGACAGTATCCGCAATCTCGAAAAGCGCTGGGACCGGACAGAAACCAGGCTTGCGGCTTTTGAACCCGACGCGCTGAAGGAAGAACTCGTCCAACTCGCGTGGCGCATCGACAGCATCAAATCCGGCCTCGGCGAGTTCAGCGCGGCACCGGCCGTACGTTCGCTCGAGGACAAGTTGATTGCGGTTGCCAGTGCGATCGAGGCCCTCGGCCGCAATGTTGAGGCCAGGTCCGATATGTCGGGCCAGTTTGCCGGGCTCGATCATCGTCTCGATGAAATCAGCCGGGCGATTGCCGCAAGCGCCAGCCAGAGCACCAGCGCCATCGACAATGCCAGCCTGCGCCGGCTCGAAAGCCGCATTGGCGAACTTGCCACTCATGTCGATTCGCTGCAGCAATCCAATCCGGAAAGCGAGATCGCCGAACGGATCGACGCGCTGTCACTGCGGATCGAGGAACTTGCCAATGAGGATGCGGCCCAAAAACTCGAAGAGCGGATCGGCCAGCTCTCCAACCTGATCGAGCGGAATTTCCGCGACAACAAATCGCCCGACCTGTCGAACCATCTCGTCGACATCTCCCGCAAGATCGACGATCTCGGCGCCAACCCGGCCGATGGCCTGATGGAACGTCTTGAGCGTTTGTCGCAACAGATCGAGGATTTCGAGCGGCCGGTCGATTCGTCGCCGCGCGCCATGGCCGATCTGACGGCGATGTCGCGGCTCGAAACCCGTCTTTCCGATATTGCCACGCGGCTTGACGAGAGTGCCGCTGCTGCGCCCGCCGATACCGGTGCCTTGCAGAATCTCGAACGCCAGATCGCCTCGCTGTCCAGTCTGCTTAGTCAGCCGGGCGCCACCCCGCTTGTCGCCGCAGCGACACCGGATGACGTCTCCCATCGCATGGCAGCGCTTGAGGATTACATTTCCTCGAGCGACGAATTCATCGTCGAGGCCGCGCGCCAGGCGGCCGAAGCGGTCGTCGAGGCTTATTCGCGCACAGGCATCGGCGCAGGCAATGCCAGCCCGGCCGAAATGTCGGCGCTGTCTGGTCTGGCTGAAGATCTCCGTGCGCTTGAGGCCCACACCCGCGTCAGCGAGGAGCGCACCGCCGAGACCTTTACTGCCCTTCATCAAACGCTGGTACAGATCGCCAGCCGTCTCGATGAATTCGGCCGCGAAAAGCCCGCGCCTGCCTATGAGCGCGAGGTTTACAAACCCGCCGACATTCCCGCAGCCCTCATGCCCAAGGCGTCGCAGCCCGCCTTTGCCGACAGCGAATTTACTCCGGCCCGCTTCGTGCCGGCTGATGAGCCGGTGCGCCGCCCGCCTGACAATCCGAAGGTCGAGGTGCTGCAGGAGCCAGATCTGCTGGAAGATGCGGCCGACGCCGATATCGCCCATGATACCGTCGATGCGGTCGAGGCCGTCGCGCGCAAGGAAAAGCCTGCGTCCAAGAGCCTGATTGCCAGCCTTGCCGCCCGCCTCAAGCCGGCGAAGAAGGAAAAGCCGGCAACTGGCGAGCGCGTCTCGGTCGACCCCACGCCCTCGCTCGATGCCAGCGAGATGCTGGTCGGCGAAGACAGCAACATGCTGATGGAACCCGGCTCCGGCGTGCCGGATGTCCGAAAGATCATGGAAAAGGTGCGCGCCGGCCAGAAATCCGGCACTGCCGGCGCCAAGGCTGCCCCAATCGGCCAGGCCGACGTGATCGCTGCCGCTCGCCGCGCTGCCCAGGCCGCTGCCCAGGAAGCAGGCCAGCAGAAGCTGGTGCAGCCTGCCGCCGCCAAGGGCAAGCCTGCCGCTAGGGATGCCAAGGTGCCCAAGGCTGGCGGCAACAGCGAAGTACGCCGCCCGATCCTGCTTGCTGCCGCCGCGGTGTTGCTGGTGGTGATGTCTTATCCGCTGGTCTCCAACCTGATTGGCGGCCGCCAGGCCGAGATCCAGAGCGAACAGCAGCCGGTCGCCGTCGAACCGGCAAAGCAGGATTCTGCGATCGATCCGGTCGTCGATCAGCCCGTCCAGGCAGACCGTGCACTCGATTCGAAATCGGTCGAGCCGGCGGATCAGGCAACAGTCGATGCAACGCCCGCAATGGCGCCCGAGAATATCGAAACCGGCGCCGAAAAACTGATGGCGCCGGCCGATGACGCATCACAAGCCGGAGCCCTGACCAAATCGGATGCTGCCGAGCCGGCCGTCGAGGACGCAGCCATTCCGCAGGTCGATCAGCCGACGGTGACGGCGGATGCTCAGGATCCCGTCGCGGCAGAGATTGCCAAGGCACCCGCTACCGCCCCTGCCGAGATCCAAATACCTGCCGGCCTGCAGCCGGCATCGCTGGTCGAAGCCGTCAAGAAGGGCGATCCGCTGGCCTATTTCGAGATCGGCGCGCGTTTCACCGATGGCCGCGGTGGCATGAAGGTCGACCTGACCGAGGCCGCCAAGTGGTATCAGCTCGCCGCCGACAAGGGTCTGGCACCGGCCGAATATCGCCTCGCCAATTTCTACGAGAAGGGCACTGGCGTCGCCCGCGACATGGATAAAGCCAAGGCGCTTTATCTCTCCGCCTCGCAAAAGGGCAATGCCAGCGCCATGCACAATCTGGCCGTCCTCTACGCCACCGGCGCTGCCGGCACGCCCGATTTCAACGAGGCGGCTCGCTGGTTCACCCAGGCGGCCGAACTCAATGTCCGCGACAGCCAGTTCAACCTGGCTATCCTTTATGCGCGCGGCAATGGCGTGGCGCAGGATCTCGAGGAATCCTACAAGTGGTTTGCGGTCGCTGCCAATCAGGGTGACAAGGATGCTGCCCAGAAGCGCGATGAAGTGGCCAATGCCCTCAAGCCCGACCAGCTGAAGAGCGCCAAGGCCAAGCTCGACCTCTGGAAGCCGCAGGCGCTCGACGACAAAGCCAACAACGCGGTCGTTCCGGACCAATGGGTGGCCAAGAGCAACACGACGGCGTCGATCGACATGAAGCGGGCGATCCGCAACATCCAGGCGATCCTCAACAACAATGGTTTCGACGCTGGCAAGCCGGATGGCGAGATGGGCAAGAAGACGGTCGAGGCCATCAAGTCCTTCCAGAAGTCGGTCGGCCAGGAGCCATCGGGCAAGATCAACGACGCGTTGGTCAAGGAATTGCTGGCGCGCAACAAGAAGGCCTGATCGGCCTTCCTTTGCCGACTAACCTGTCGACCGACAAGCGACGCTGAGGGAGCATGAACCCGTCGTTTGGCTAACGTTCATCTGTTGGGACTGTGTGCAGATGGCGCCACCGGGTTTTCTTGTCTGATCGCGAAACAAGTCCTTTGGTTCGATTGACCGCTTGCAGCCGAGTGGCGAATATTGGCGCAACTTCAATCGCGGACATCCCCCATGTTCACCATCCGACCCGCACGCGCTGACGACCTCGATGCCTGCTATGCCATTTCGCTGGCCACCGGCAATGCCGGTACTGGGGCGGCACATCTCTACCGCGATCCGCAGATGATGGGGCACATCTACTCCGCTCCCTACATTGTGCTGGAGCCGCGGCTGGCACTGGTCGTCGAAGACGACAAAGGCGTCGCGGGCTTTACCGTCGGCGCGCTCGACACCTCCGCCTGGGAAGAGCGGCTGGAGCACGAATGGTGGCCGACGCTCAGGGCCAGATACGAGGATCCGTCGGAGATACCGCCCGAAAGCCGGACGCTGGACCAACGGCGCGCTTTCATGATCCATCATCCCGTCCTGGTTCCCGATGCGGTCAAGCATCGCTACCCCGCTCACATGCATATGAACCTCCTGCCGCGCATGCAGAAACGCGGCGTGGGCTCGGCCTTGTTTCGGGCTTGGCTGGAGGTTGCTGCCGGGCACGGGGTGCATGTCGGCGTCAACCCGCTCAATGGCGGAGCACACGCTTTCTGGACCCGCCAGGGCTTTGCTGAGTTGCACCTGCCGAACACTCCATCCAGTCATCTTGTGTTTCTTGGACGTGATCCCTGACAAGTAGATCCGCAACGTTGCTGCACCCTGAAGCAATCACGACTTTCCCGCTAGACTTAGCGCAGATGTTGCCCGACGGAAACTATTGTATTGATTATCGATTTCGCGCCGGATCATGTCTTCCTATCGATTGACACTGCCATGGACCGGGCGCAAGACTATTTTAAAATCAATATGTAACACTTTGAACAGCCCCGAGAAATCCGGACTGTTTCACACCTATTGCCGGCAAGGGATCCGCGCGTGACAATCTACCTGCCCATAGCCGAGCTTTCGGTGAATATCTTCATCATCCTGGGCATGGGCGCGGCGGTGGGCTTCCTCTCCGGTATGTTCGGCGTCGGTGGTGGCTTCCTGATCACGCCGCTGCTAATTTTCTACAATGTCCCCCCGGCAATCGCCGTCGCCACCGGTGCCAACCAGGTCGTCGCCTCGTCGATTTCGGGCGCCATCACCCATTTCCGCCGTGGTACGATCGATCTCAAGCTGGGCACGGTGCTGCTGGTGGGCGGCCTGTTCGGCGCCACGCTCGGCATCTGGATATTCGCGGCCTTGCGGAAGCTCGGCCAACTCGATCTGACCATCTCGCTGCTCTATGTCGTGCTGCTGACGTCCGTCGGCACCCTGATGATGTGGGAAAGCATCAACGCGTTGCGCCGCGCCCGTCGCAATGAGACTGTCACGCTCAAGCGCACCGGCCAGCACAATTGGGTGCACCGGCTGCCGTTCAAGATGCGCTTCAAGAAATCGAAGATCTATCTCTCGGTCGTTCCGGTCGTGGCGCTGGGCTTCGGCGTCGGTATTCTCACCTCGGTGATGGGCGTCGGCGGCGGCTTTATCATGGTGCCGGCGATGATCTATCTCCTGCGCATCCCGGCCAGCGTCGTGGTCGGCACGTCGCTTTTCCAGATCATTTTCGTTTCCACCTATTCCACCGTCGTCCAGGCGGTCACCAATCATTCCGTCGATATCGTGCTCGCCTTCATCCTCATGCTGTCGGGCGTGGTCGCGGCACAATACGGCGTCCGCGTCGGCCAGCGGCTGAAGGCCGAGCAACTCCGTGCACTGCTGGCGCTGATGATCCTCGCGGTCGGCGTGCGCCTGGCGATCGATCTCTTCGTGCCGCCGGCCGATCTTTATTCTATTGCGCGTACGGGAGCGGCCAGATGAGGATCGCGCTGACGGCCGTGTTGTTGGCAATCTTCTGCGCCACGGTCGCCCAGGCCGAGCCGGCGACGGAGGCGAGGCCTCGCATTCCCGAAACGGTCAATATCGGCGTATCGTCGCGCGAAATCGCCATTGCTCCTGATTTCGCTGGCACTGATGTCACGGTGTTCGGCGCGATCGACAACCCCGATACCTATCTGCTAGCGATCGGTGCCTATGACATCGTCGTGTCGCTGGAAGGCCCGCGTGATTTCATCACCATGCGCAAGAAACAGCGCGTTCTGGGCGTCTGGGTCAACCGCAGCGGCGTTACCTTCGAATCGATGCCGCAATCCTATTCGATGGCTTCGACCAGGGTGCTGGACCAGATCGCCACCCCGATGGAGCTGACCACCTACAATGTCGGCCTGCCGCGGGCGCGCATTGTGCCCTCGACTTTTTCGGGCCGTGCCGAGGAAGTCGCCGAATATCGCGATGCCTTCCTCAATCTCAAGCAGAAATCCAAGCTCTTCCAGAGCAATCCGGGCGGCGTGACCTTCGTGTCTTCATCGCTGTTCCAGGCCAATATCCACATCCCCGCCGACATCCCCAACGGCACGCATACGATCCGCGCCGTGGTCTTCAAGACCGGCAGCGTGGTGGCCGAAAGTCAGCTGAAGCTGCATGTCGTCAAGACCGGCCTTGAGCAGACCATCACCCGTGCCGCCGAGGAGAATTCGCTCTACTACGGGCTGTTTTCCGTGCTGCTGGCCGTCATCACCGGTTGGGGCGCGAGCCTGATATTCAGGAAAGAATGAGGCGGCGGCTAAGAGACAGCCTTCCGCGCCACCACATCCTCATAGGCCTGCCGCAGCTTGGCAAACACCGATTCCTGCGGTGTCGGCGCGCCGAGATGCATCGCCCGCAGCTCCTGCATGAAATCCTCCCAAAGAGCCGGGCCGCCATTTTCCAGCAGTTCGGCGCGGATGCTGAGTTCCTCCGAGACCGCCAGGAATTTCCGCCCCCATGCGCCCATCGCCGCAAACACCGGCACCAGCGCGATGCCCATTTCGGTGAGGCTGTAGATCGATTTC
This sequence comes from Shinella sp. OV683, assembly GCF_057787725.1. Classification (NCBI taxonomy): domain Bacteria; kingdom Pseudomonadati; phylum Pseudomonadota; class Alphaproteobacteria; order Hyphomicrobiales; family Rhizobiaceae; genus Shinella; species Shinella sp. OV683. The sequence goes on along the minus strand of NZ_CM173543.1, from coordinate 4,968,869 downwards.
TGCTTGTGGCTGGGATCATCCTGCTTGCTGATCAGTCCTTCCTCCATCAGCCGCTTGAGGCGATCGGCGAGGATGTTGGAGGCGATGCCCTCCTCGGACTTCGTCAGCAGCTCACGAAAATGGCGCCGATTGCCGAACATCATGTCGCGCAGCACGATCAGGCTCCAGCGATCGCCGAGAATTTCCAGTGTCAGGTTGATCGGGCATCCCGACCGGTGGGCGTCTTGCATTTCACTCTCCAAAAACTGCTTGCAATATAAAAGCAGTTTCGCTACAAAGCAACTGCTTGCAGTATGCAACTGGTCAAGTCATGGAGAATGGACATGGTCAAGATAATCGCATGGTCTATGGTAACGCTGGACGGGTTCTTCGAAGGTGAAAAACAGTGGGACATCGGCTTCCACAGCGATGGCTGGAGCGACGAGCTCAATGTGATGAGCCATGAATTCGGCGCAAAGGCCGGATTGTTGATGTTCGGTCGGGAGACTTACGAGGGCATGAAATCCTATTGGACGACGACATCAGAGGAAGACGGTGAGACCAAGCGCTACATGAACGCACTGCCAAAACTGGTCGCCTCGCGGACGCTGACCGCATCGGACTGGAACAACACGCGCATGACCTCGGACCCGGTCGGCGAGGTCACCCGGTTGCGCAAGGAGCCTGGCAAGGACATCTATATCTTCGGCAGTGCCGACCTGACGGATGGGCTTCTGAAAGCCGGCCAGCTCGACGAGTTGATGCTCGGCATCGTGCCGGTGACGCTTGGCAAGGGCAATCCCTTCCTCAAGCAAAGCGGGGAAAAAGCCAAGTTCACCCTGATCGAGGCGAGGCCGCTGAAATCCGGCACGGTGATCGTCCGCTACATGCCTCAAAACGTCAAATGATCAGCCACGCAGCGCGTGGTAGGCAAAGCTATGAATGCGGCCCTGGCTGAGCATATGGGCTGTCAGGGTGCTCTTCTCGAACAGGCCGGCAAAGGCGCTGGCGTCGATATCGAGACCACCGGTCAGCACCCCGAAGGACGGCATGATCATCCGCTTGCCGTCAATGGCAAAGCAGGGCCGACGGACGGCCCGCGCGCGTCGCCACAGCGTTGCCGAGGGATGCAGATGCCCAGATATTTCGCCGGCTAAAGGCTTTTTCTGCGGCTCGTGACGAAAATGCAGCCCGGCATGATCGAGCGTATCGACCGAGGTGCCAGCAAGATCGGTCACGCCATCGGGATCGTGGTTGCCATTGATCCAGATCCATTCGCGGCCGCGCGCCATTTCGTTGATCATCACCCGGAACTCGACCGGCATATGCACCGAGCCCGTCCGGTCGTGGAAATTGTCACCAAGCGATATCACGATCTTCGGATTGTGCCGAGAGATCACGCCCTCGAGAATCCGCAACGTCGCCAGCGTATCCCATGGCGGCAGTAACTGGCCGCGCCGCGCAAAGGCAGCACCCTTTTCCAGATGCAGGTCGGAGACACAAAGCACGCCGTGGTCAGGCAAATACATGGCCCCCGCCGGATCCAGCACGATGCGCTGGCCATTGATCTCTGTTTCCTGAGAGGGCGCCGGTATCATCTCACTGTCAATTCTTGCCGTTGCCAGCCGGTTCATGCGCATTCGTTCCCAATGCATCCTCTATGAGATCGGACGCTTCCGCCAGCAGCGACTCGTCGGCAGCGCCCGCCACCGATTCCTTGCCGATTTCCAGCATGATCGGCACGGCGAGCGGCGAAACCTGGTCGAGCCGCATCAGCCTGATGTGCCCCTTGATTCGCATCAGCATATCGCCAAGTCGCTTTATGTCCAAAAGCCCCTGTGCCGCATCGTGCCGCGTCGCCTCGAGCAGGATGTGATCTGGCTCGTGGGCACGCAACACGTCGTAGATCAGGTCGGCCGATACGGTGACCTGCCTGCCGGTCTTCTCCTTGCCGGGATGGCGTCGCTCGATCAGCCCGGCAATCACCGCACAATTGCGGAACGTGCGCTTCAGCAGCCACGTTTCACTCAACCATGCCTCGAGATCGTCGCCCAGCATGTCCTCGTCGAACAGCTCGGAAACCGACGTCTTCTTCTTTGAGAACAGCAAGCCGAGATCTTCCAGTCCCCATATCGCCAGCGAGTAGTCGGTGGCGACAAAGCCGAGTGGCTTGGCGCCGGCGCGGTCGAGCCTGCGGGTCAGCAGCATGCCCAGTGTCTGGTGCGCCAGCCGGCCCTCGAAGGGATAGATGACCATGTAGAAACGGTTGCCGCGCGGAAAGGTCTCGATCAGCAACTCGTCGCGCTTAGGCAGCACCGATTTCTCTTCCTGGATCGCCAGCCAGTCGCGCACTTGGTCGGGCAGACCGGCACGCTTTTCCGGATCGGCTAGCATGGCGCGGACGCCGTCGGCGAGATAGGTCGAAAGCGGAAACTTGCCGCCGGCATAAGCAGGGATACGTGGATCCTGCGAGCGCGCCTCTGATGCCAGGCACTCATTCTCGCGGATACCCTCGAAACGCAGCACCTTGCCGGAAAACAGGAACGTGTCGCCTTGCGCCAGCGTTTCGAGAAAATACTCCTCGACCTGCCCGAGCACCGGCCCGCCGCGTCCGACCGCGCCCTTGCCCGGCCGCACCAGACGGATGTTGAGCACCGGCGCCTCGATGATCGTGCCGATATTCAGTCGATACTGCTGGGCAAACTGCGGGTTGGAGACGCGCCAGAGGCCATCCTTGTTCTTGCGGATCTTGGCGTAGCGCTCATAACTCTTCAGCGCATAGCCGCCGGTGGCGACGAAATCCATCGCGCGTTCGAACATCTCCCAGCTGAGATGTGCATAGGGCGAGGCGCTGATGATCTCGTCATAGAGCAGCAAAGCATCGAACGGATCGGCGCAGGCCATGCCCATGATGTGCTGGCAGAGCACGTCGAGCGCGCCCGAACCAACCGGCGGCGTATCCTGTGCGCCGAGATAGTTGGCATCCAGCGCCGCCTGGCACTCCATCACCTCGAAACGATTGGCCGGCACCAGGATCGCCTTCGACGGCTCGTCCATGCGGTGGTTGGAGCGGCCGATGCGCTGGGCAAGCCGCGAGGCGCCCTTGGGCGCGCCGACATGCACGACGAGATCGACATCGCCCCAGTCCATGCCGAGATCGAGCGTCGAGGTGGCAACGATGGCCCGCAGCCTGTTCTCGGCCATGGCAGCCTCGACGCGCCGGCGCTGGCTGGCATCGAGCGAGCCGTGATGCAGCGCGATCGGCAGGCTGTCGTCGTTGATCCGCCAGAGCTCCTGAAATAGCATCTCGGCCTGCGAGCGGGTGTTGACGAACAGGATCGTCGTCCGGTGCTGCTTGATCGCTTGATAGACCTCGCCCATCGCATAGCGTGCCGAATGCCCCTGCCAGGGAATGCGCTCCTCGGTGCCGAGGATGCTGATCTCCGGCCGCGCGCCGCCTGTCACCGTCACCAGCGACGAGAGATTGCTCGCATCCGGCTGCTGCGCCACCAGCCAGCGCCGCAGATCGTCAGGCTCGGCCACGGTCGCCGACAGGCCGATTGTACGCAGATCGGGCGCGAGTTTCCTCAGCCGCGCCAGACCCAGCGACAACAGGTGGCCGCGCTTGGAGGTCACCAGTGAATGCAACTCGTCGAAGATGACGAATTTCAGGTCCTTGAAGAAGCGCTCCGCTTCGTTCGAGGCAATCAGCAGCGCCACCTGCTCGGGCGTGGTCAGCAGGATATCGGGCGGATTGAGCCGTTGGCGGGTACGCTTGTGCTGCGGCGTATCGCCGGTGCGGGTCTCGATGGTCAGATTGAGCCCCATCTCCTCAACCGGACGACCGAGATTGCGCTCGATATCGACGGCAAGCGCCTTGAGCGGCGAGACGTATAGCGTGTGAATGCCCTGGAACGCCGTGCCCGGTTTTCTCCTGCCGCGACTGTTGAGCGCGATCATCGACGGCAGGAAGCCGGCCAGCGTCTTGCCGGCGCCGGTCGGCGCGATCAGCAGCGCCGATTTACCCTCGGATGTCTTGTCGATCAGTGCCAGCTGATGCTCACGAGGCGCCCAGCCCTTGGCGGCGAACCAGCCGGCGAAGGGCTGCGGCAGGGCGGCATATCCAGTCTCCTCCGTCGCGCGCTTGTCCATCCATGATCCTCTTGGGTAAGACGAGGAAAATAATCCTTTTGTTCCCGATGGCAATATCGGACGCAGTGTTCACCAAAAGAGTGAGTTGACGAGCGGACAAATCACGGATAAATATTATCCATGATTTGGAGATGAACGATGAAACTCAGCGACGGTGTCGAACAGGCCATCCACAGCGTCACAATGCTGTCGACGCTTTCCGCTGGCAGCGTGCTGGCAGCATCTGCACTGGCGGAGTTCCATGGCGTCTCATCGAGCTATCTCCTCAAGCATCTGCAGGCGCTGTCTGGCGCCGGCATTCTGGAAACGGTGCCCGGCCCCAAGGGTGGCTATCGGCTTGCAAGAACCACTGATCAGATCACGCTGCTTGACATCGTGCTGGCGGTCGAAGGCCCGGCGCCCGCATTCCGCTGCAACGAAATCCGCCAGCGCGGTCCCAATCCGCTGGGCAAGCCGACTAAACCCTGCGGCATCGCCTCGGCGATGCTGAGGGCCGAACAGGCCTATCGGGCAGAGCTCGGCCGTACCACGATCGCCGACATTCTCGACGATCTCGGCGAGACAGACCATGACGGCGCAATCGCCGCCCGTGGCTGCGCCTTTCTCGAGATCAATGAACGCAAATCCGCCTGAAATCCCAACCCAAAGGATACGACCATGCACGCTCGTCTGAACCTCTACAAAGCCTCACCGGAAGCCATCAAGGCCGTCATGGCGCTGGAAGACTCCTTCCAGAAATCCGGACTTGAACGCCGGCTCATCCATCTGATCAAGCTGCGCGCCTCGATCATCAATGGCTGCGCCTTCTGCGTCGATATGCATGTCAAGGAATCGCGCCATGATGGCCTGCCCGAGCAGTGGATCAACCTGATGTCGGTCTGGCGGGAATCCACCGTATACGACGCCCGCGAACGCGCCGTGCTCGGCTGGGTCGATGCGGTGACCAATCTTGCCCAGACTGGTGCGCCCGACGACGCCTATGAAGCGCTGCGTGCCCATTTCAGCGAAGACGAGATGGTCAAGATCACTGTCGGCATCGGCGCCATCAATGTCTGGAACCGGCTGGCCGTCGGCTTCCGCTCGCAGCATCCGGTCGATCAGGCCGCAAAGGCTGCCTGATCGTCACGACGAAGACGCGACATGCGACCAGGCGCCCACTTCCGAGCGCCCGACGATGACGCTGCCGGCCTCGATCTCGTGCAGCATGCGCTGTTCGAGGCCGGTGATTTTTATCTCCAGCTCCGATGCCACGCCGCGAGCAGTGACCTCCGGACACATCGTCACCAGCAGCTCGAACGTCTGGTGCGCCCAGTCGCTGCCGCCATTGGCGCCGCCGATGACCGATTCCAGATGCATGGCCGGCGCGGCCAATCCCGCCGCGTGGAACGTTGCCTCGAGCTTGTCGCCCATACGCGTTTCGATTCCCGTGCGCCGGAAGGTTTCGACGATCCAGCGGCAGCACTGGTCATAGGTCGGGGACGGCGGATGCGAGCGAACACCCGCCCAGTCCGGCTCGTGGAAAACCACGATGCCGCCCGGCCGCGCATGATGCGCCACGCCGCGCAGCATGACGACAGGATCGGCTTGGAACATCAACACGTATCGGCCGACCACGGCATCGAACTTCTGTTCGAACTTAAGTGCCGCGGGATCGCCTTCGCGAAAGGAGATGTTGCGAATGGAATGGGTATGCGCGCGTTGTTCGGCCGCCGCCAATGCCGCAGGCGCCCGGTCGGCGCCGACGACATGCCCGGTGCTGCCCACCAGTTCCGAGATCAGCAGGGTGACGTCGCCGGCGCCGCAACCGACGTCGAGCACACGCATGCCGGGCGCCACGCCTGCCGCGACCAGAATGCGCCGGGTGATAGGGTTGATGATATCAGCCTGATGTTTGAGACGCCGGATTTCACGGTCGGAATGGACGAGAATATAGGGCACGTCCTGCTTGCTGCTGCCTGCGACTTCCATGACACCGCCCTCCCAAGCGCGTGACCTCAAGTCCATAAGCATTGCGTGAGATACGAATATGCCGGTTGGGCGTGACCGTCAAATCACATCGCGATGTAGCGGTCGGTGCGGTGGTTGATCGCAATGAAGAAATTCAGCGCCACGGCCCCCAATACAGAGCAGGCGACAATGAACGGGCTGGCGACGAAGAACGCCATGGCCAGGATGCAGAGGTCGATGGCGAGCTGCACCAGCCCCGCCCGCCACTTGAACCGGTCCTGGATATAGAGCGCCAGGATGCCGACGCCGCCGAGGCTGGCGCGATGCCGAAACAGTGCCAGCATGCCCATGCCGATCAGCAACCCGCCGAGGATCGCCGCCCAGACCGGGTTGATATAGCCGATCTCCAGGAGCTTCGGCTGATACTGGGTGATCAGCGACAGCAGCGCCACCGAGGCGAAGGTCTTGATGGTGAAGGCCTTACCCAGCCGTTTGTAAGCCAGGTAATAAAACGGCAGGTTGATGACGAAGAACCCCAGCCCGAAACTCCAGCCGAACGCATAGTGCAGCAGGAAAGCCATGCCGGCGACGCCGCCGGTCAGCAGGCCAGCCTTGGTCAGCAGCATGACGCCAAGCGCGGCCAAAACCGTGCCGGTGAACACGCCCTGCGCATCCTCGAACAGCGAATGCTTGGTGGGCGTGGTGTTCCAGAGTCCGATCTTGGCCATGAAAAATCCGAATATGAGCTGGATCCGGTGTAGCGCGGGACTGGGTGCGACGCAACATCAGGCATGGATCGGCACTGCGAAAGCAGCAACGAACCGCTCAAGGCTCTCCGCCACATAGACTTCGACCCTATCGCTGGGATCAAAGCCCCACCAGAGAAGCGCGCCCTGCCATTGCGCTGATATCAGCGCGCCAGCACCGTTGGGAGCGTTAGGCACTTCGGTAAAGCACGCGTCGAGCGCCGCGCAGAGCGTCCGTTTCCACGCCGCCCCCCGACCCCGCAGCACCGGATCGCGCAAGTCTTCCCGCAACACCAGCAGCCCGTCGGCATAGGTTTCGATGTCGCCATAATCGCCCGACAGGCCAACCAGGATGGCGATCGCACCTTCCGGCGTCTTCGGCATCGTCTGCGCCAGTTCGGCAGTTTTCGCGTCGAGTTGGTCCCAGGCAAAGAGCAGCGCATTCTGCATCAATCCCGACTTGCTCTTGAAGCGTTGGACCAGCGTCGACGGCGAAAGTCCGCAGATCGCCGACATACTGGCGAAGGTCAGTGCATCGGGGCCGCGTTCGCGGATCAGCCGGAATGCGGCCTCCAGCAGTGCGTCATCCGTTTGAGTTTTAGGCCTGGGCATCTTGACAATCCAATATAACCGAACGATCATTTATAAATGAAAAAACACGATACAGGCTCCGCCGGGGAGGGTAAAGCATGCTCGAAGGCAAAATTGCACTGGTCGCCGGCGCCACGCGCGGCGCAGGTCGCGGTATCGCCACGGAGTTGGGTGCCGCAGGCGCAACCGTCTACGTCACCGGCCGCACCACGCGCGCCCAAGCATCCGAATATGCGCGGCCCGAAACAATCGAGGACACCGCCGAACTTGTCACGGCGGCTGGCGGCAAGGGCATCGCCGTCCAGGCCGACCATCTTGTGCCGGAAGAGGTGCGAGGACTGGTCGAGCGAATCCGTGGTGAACAGGGTCGTCTCGATATCCTCGTCAACGACATCTGGGGCGGCGAAAAACTGTTCGAATGGGACAAGCCGGTCTGGGATCATGATCTCGAAAACGGCCTGCGCATGCTGCGGCTCGGCATCGACACGCATCTCATCACCGCTCATTTCGCCCTGCCATTGCTGATCGAGAACCCCGGCGGACTGCTGGTGGAGGTGACCGACGGCACGGCGGAATACAACGCCACGCATTATCGCCTGTCGCCCTTCTATGATCTCGCCAAGACGGCGGTCAATCGCATGGGCTGGTCGCATGCCCAGGACCTCGCGGCGCATGGTGCGACGTCGGTGTCGCTGACCCCGGGCTGGCTGCGTTCGGAAATGATGCTCGAAGCATTCGGCGTGCGGGAAGAGAACTGGCGCGATGCGCTGCAGAACGTCCCGCATTTTGCAATCTCCGAGACACCCCGCTTTGTCGGCCGGGCGGTGTTGGCACTCGCCGCCGATCCCGATCGTGGCCGCTGGAACGGCCAGTCGCTGTCAAGCGGCGGTCTGGCACAGGTCTACGGCTTCACCGATCTCGACGGCTCGCAGCCGGATGCTTGGCGCTACATGCTGGAAGTGCAGGATGTCGGCAAGCCGGCAGATGTCACGGGGTATCGGTGAGGGGCACGGATATGTCGCCAGCCTCGGCGGACCGCTGCTTTTGCAATTTCAAACGCCTTGGCTTTCGCTGAGATCGTGCCGGAAAAGGCTGCTTGTGCAATCTTGGACGAAAGACACCACTCACCAAGCGCGCCCATGCGATCGGCTGCGCCTCTCGCGGGCGTGCTATCCTCTCCCACAAGGGGAGAGGTAAAGTCGCAGCAGCGCCGCAGCTCTGCTTCTCCCCTTGTGGGAGAAGAAGCAATTTCATCGGCTTAGCGATTGCGCCCGAAAAGGGTGTCTACAAGTGGGACGGTGCGCGCAATCGCTAAACGATAGAAATTGCAGATGAGGGGCTTATGAGGTGGAGTGCGGACGGCCTGCCATGCCTTCATACGCTTCATGACCCCCGCTCTTGCGATTTCTAACACTTAAGCTCTGCGAGCAGCACTGCATTCGCCGAGAGGTTTCCGGACGCAAAGCTTAAGAGTTGAAATCGCTTTCTCGCCCGCCAGGGGCGAGATAGGAGCTCGCGGTTCTTGCTATGCTCAAATTCAACGTCGAGATTGTCGAGCGAGGGTGCGGCATATCTATCTCGCCCCCGGCGGGCGAGAAAGCAATTTCAGTATTTAGCCTGAGCGAACGAGACGCTTCAACACGCTGGACAGACCGCGCGAAAGCTAAGTGCTAGAAATTGCAAGAGCGGGGGTCATGAGGTGGAAACAAACCAAACCTGCCATCGTATGAATCAAAATACACCAACATACTCAATGCCTTATCCGCCAATATCCCCGCCCCCAAAATCCCGCTTATACTGATTCCCGTCCCATCACGGATACACCATGAGGCGTCATGGCGAGGTGGGGCCGGTGCCTGGTTTGAGAGGACGACGTAAATTCTCTTATCGGGGGCCTGTGAGAAACGGAGACCTCTTCGGCGGCGTTCGAAAGGACGCGACTGGCCGCGGACGTGCCTCAGAGGCACACATCTCCCCATCGGGCACACTGCCGCGATGGGGAAGCAGATCTCCAGGTTCGCAGGCAAAAACCACCGAAACGGGGCGCAGAGCGCGCCATATATTATTTACTTACGAGGCACGATTTGCGCCCCGGCCGGCCCGGCGTCTGCGTAGCAGATCGCCAATATCCCGACAGGCTTCAGCGAAGCTGATGCCGAAAGGGATCGAGACCCATGCCACGGACGGTAACCCGCCGCGTGAACGCTCTTTCACATCCTGAAAATTCAGAACCCCGGGGCGTGGGAATCCGCTCAACGAACCGGGCGCGCGAGAAACAGCAGCCCGATGATTTCTGCGCCGGCATCCCAGCGGATCGTCGTCTCGATCACGGCAAAGGGCTCCATGCCGTGCCTGCCGAGCATGTCGGTGACGTGGGCGGTCGAATGTGCGTAGCGCAGCGATGGGCGCAGCGCAAAGCCTTCCTCGAACTTCTCGACCGAAAACGCAAACACCCCATCCGGCGCCAGAAGCGCTGCGGCATTGGCGAAGGCTGCGTCGAGGTCGCCGAGATACATCATCACATCGGCCGCCGCGACCAGGTCGGCGCGATGGCGGGGAAAGTCGTCAAACAGCCCCGATTCGCCCGGCGCAAGCGACAAGTCAGCCTTGCCGAGATGCCCATAGAGCTTCTTGGTGTTTGCCTTGGCCAGCATGCGCTCGGAGAGATCGTAGCCTTCGATGTCGCCGGCGCGTGCGCCGAGTGCCGCGGCAAACAACCCGGTGCCGCAGCCGAGATCGACGGCGTGCCGGAATGTCCGGCCCTTGGTCTCGGCGGCAATCAGGGCAGCGAGCTTTTCCGGCACGGTGTATTTGAGCGTCTCGACTAGGGCCGAATCAAATCGATCGGCATAGTCGTCGAACAAGCCCTCGACATAGGCGCTGGGTGGCAAAGAGGGCAGTTCTGCCTCGCCCATCACGGCGAGCTTCAGGCGCGCCCCAAAAATATCGCCCGGCTCGAGCGCAAGCGTCTGTCGCCAGGCGGCGATGGCTTTCGCCGTGTCGCCGGCCTTTTCCGCGTAGTCGCCGAGCCGGTACCAGCCGGCCGCCCAAAGCGGGGTGAGCTCCAGCGCCTGCTCCATCAGTTCGACGGCTGCAGCCGCATCGCCGCCTTCGGCGAGCATCACGGCATAGTCGGCGCGGCGGTCGGCCGTGAGGTCGCCGGAGGTCAAATTGCGTTGGGAAGCGCGCGCCATGGCTTTTTCTTTTCTTTGTTGCAAGGATTGTCTAATTTCCGCCTTGCCAAGCGGTCAAGCGATTCCGCCGATATTAACGATGGAGAATTACATGGCCGATGGGCTGAACAGATTGCTGGGCGATACGCCAGGACGCACGATCGTCAAGCTCGTCATCCTCTGCGTGGTCGTCGGCTTTGTCATGAGCACGTTCGGCCTCTATCCGATGGACATCCTCAACTGGGTCCGCCGCTCCTTCCTCGATCTCTGGCGCAATGGCTTTGCGGCTTTGGGCCGGGTCGGCGACTATCTCATCCTCGGGGCGGCGATCGTCATCCCGGTCTTTATCGTGCTTCGTATTATGAACTGGCGCAAATCTTGACTTCACTTCTCCTAAACCGCCGTGTCTTTCTCGGCGGAACCTTCTCTGCCGCAGGCCTTGTCGTGCTGTCGGGCTGTACCTCGAGCACTGTTCTCGCACCTATCGAGGCGGGCACGGTGGTCGACGCGACCGAAACATCGTTGCCGCTCGTCAATTCGGTGCGCCGCAAGCAGGGGCTGTCGAAACTCGGCACGGATCCGGTTGCAGTCAATGCCGCCAAGGACCAGGCGGTGCGCATGTCACGCTATGGCAAGATGACCCACTATCTCGGCGACGACAAAACCTTCCTGGCGCGGATGAAGCGCATGGATGTGCGGCTGCCGGCGGCGGAAAACATCGCTGAAGGCCAGGATACGGTGCAGGAAGCGGTGGCCGCCTGGATACATTCCAGGAAGCATCTCGAAAACATGCTGGGGCGCTACCGCGGCCTCGGCGTCGCCGTGGCCCGCAACACCGGCACCGGCGACCGTCCCTATTGGGCCATGGTGCTGTCCAATTCGGACGATTCCTTCTTCTCGCGGGGCGCATGAGTGGAAAAAACCGTGAGCCAATCCGGCGCCTTCGAGGTCACGCATCGCATGGTGCTGGGGCTCGCCGTGCCGATGGCGCTCGGCTTTCTGACCATTCCGCTGCTCGGCATCACCGATACGGCAGTGGCTGGAAGGCTGGGTGATCCCAATATCCTTGCCGGTCTGGCGATCGGCGCCGTGCTGTTCGACATCATCTTTGCGACCTTCAATTTCCTGCGTGCCTCGACCACGGCTTTGACGGCGCAGGCTTGGGGGCGCAACGACGGGCCGGAACAGGAGGCGATCTTCTGGCGTGCGCTGCTCCTGGCGCTGGCATTGGGCGTGGTGATCGCTGCTCTGTCGCCCCTGCTGTTGAAGCTCGGCCTCGTGGTAATGGCGCCCGATACGGCGGCCGGTGATGCCACGGCGCATTGGTTCCAGCTGCGGATCTTGTCGGCGCCGGCCGGGCTTGCCAATTATGCGATCCTTGGCTTCCTGCTCGGGCGCGGCAAGGCGCGAATCGGGCTGGTGCTGCAGGCCCTGATCAACGGCATCAATATCGTGCTATGCATCCTGCTCGGGTTGATGCTGAAATGGGGCATATCGGGCATCGCCATTGCCACCGTCACCGGCGAAGTCGTCGGCATGCTGGCCGGGCTGGCGGTGATCCTGCCGGGATTTGCCAATCGCGATCCGCGCCGTGTTCCTGATCTTTTCGACCGGCAGAAGCTGTTGAGCCTGTTCTCGCTCAACACCGACATCATGATCCGCACCTTCGTGCTGCTCGGCGCCTTCCTGCTGATGACACGCATCGGCTCGCATCTCGGTCCGGTGACGCTGGCGGCAAACGCCGTGCTGATGAATTTCTTCCTGATCGGCGGCTACTGGCTGGATGGGCTGGCGAATGCTGCCGAGACCATCATCGGCCGTGCGGTTGGCGCCGGCTTTCGCCCGGCCTTCGATCGCGGCTTGCGGCTGACCGGCTACTGGTCGCTGGCGCTAGCGATCCTGATCTGCATGATCCTGGCCGTGTTCGGCCGGTCGGTGATCGATTTTCTCACCACGGTCGAAAGCGTGCGGCAGGTGGCCTACGACAATCTACCTTGGGCGGCGATCGTGCCGATCAGCGGCTGCCTCGCCTTTCTGATGGACGGTGTATTCATCGGCGCCACTTGGTCGCATGCGATGCGCAATCGGATGATCCTGTCCTTCATCGGCTATATCGCAGCGCTTGCCGTGCTGGTACCGGCCGGCGGCAATGCCGGCCTGTGGATCGCGCTGAATGTGTTTTTATGGCTGCGCGGCATCCTGCTCGCGGCAGGCGTCCCGAAACTCCGCGATCAGATATTCCGGGCGGCCCAATAGTCGACACGTGAGTCCCTGATGTCGTGGATCGATCCAAGCTTCTCGCGGTTGCAAAGCTCCGACAGCCCCCTGACGATGCGGGCGGGCAGGCCCGGCCCTTCATAGACCATGGCCGAATAGAACTGCACGAGATCAGCACCGGCACGGATCTTTTCGGCCGCCGTCTCCGGCGAATGCACGCCGCCGACGCCGATAATCGGAAAATCCGGGCCGAGCCGGTTGCGCATCTTGGCGAGCACGACTGTCGATTTCTCGAATAGCGGCTTGCCCGAAAGCCCCCCTGCCTGCTTTGCCGTCACCTGGTCGCGCAGCCCATTCCGCGACAGGGTGGTGTTTGAAATGATGATGCCGTCCAGCGCACTCGCCTGCACCTCGGTCGCGATATCGTCGAGGCCCTCCTCGGTGAGATCCGGAGCGATCTTCAGGAATACCGGCACCATGCGGCCGGACTTTTTTGCCTGTTCGTCGCGGGCGGCAAGAATCGCCGAGAGCAATTCGCGCAAGCTGTCTCGCGCTTGCAGGTCGCGCAATCCCGGCGTGTTGGGCGAGGAGACATTGGCAGTGAAATAGCGCGCGACGGCATAAAACGCATGGATGCCGGCGACGTAGTCGGCGACCCGGTCGGCCGCATCCTTGTTGGCGCCGATATTGACGCCGACAATGCCGCCGCCGCGCAATCGCTGCAGGCGGGCGAGAACGGGACCATGGCCCTCGTTGTTGAAGCCGAAGCGGTTGATGACGCCCTCGTCAGCCACCAGCCGGAAGAGCCGTGGCTTGGGGTTGCCGTCCTGCGGCTTGGGCGTGACGCTGCCGATCTCGGTAAAGCCGAAGCCGAGTTTCAGCATCGCTTCCGGCACATCGGCATTCTTGTCATAGCCGGCAGCAAGGCCCAGCGGATTGGGAAATGTGAGCCCGGCGACCGTGACTGCCAGCCGCGGATCGGGTGTGATAGAGACGCCCAGCATCAGGCCGGTCTTCAAACCCTGGATCGACATGCCATGGGCGACTTCCGGATCGATCCGGAAAAGCCCGGTGCGGATCAGCGGCCACAGCGCATCCCTCACGCCATGTCCTCCGGGAAGACATGCTTGCCGTCTGCGCCGAGCGGCAATGGCTTGACCCAGAGCGTGTCCGCGAGCCGAAGCGGCGCATAGAGATGCGGGAAGAGATCGCCACCGCGCGAGGGCTCATAAACCAGTGCGTCGCCCAGCACATCAGCGTCCACCGCCACCAGCAACAGATCCGTCTGACCGGCGAAATAGAGTTCGGCAGTTCGTCTTGACTGGGCGGCCGTGGAGAAGTGGATGTAGCCGTCCTGCACATCGATCATGGCCCCGGTGAAGGTGCCGGTTTTTTCGGCTGCCTGCCATAAATCGGTTGGAACGATCTTGTAGACTATGCCCATCGTGAACTCCCGCGCCTGGAACTGGCGCTCCCTACCGCTTTTTGACGCCGCCGGAAAGTCTTGCGCGGCAATAGATGGGCTCAAACCGGAGGTAATTCCGATGTTGCTGACATTTCTTCCCGTCGCCATGGCACTGGCAAGCGTTCCCGCGACCGCGGGTGCCGAGACCACGGCGACAGCCCGGTTCCAGATCGTTGCCGTGTCCGACGGCGTTGTCCGGCTCGACACGCAAACCGGCGCCATGACCCACTGTCGCGACGCGGGCGACGGATTGAGCTGCACAGCGATCGCCACCGACGAACCGAAGGCCACCCTAGCCAAGCCAGATGTGAGGCCCTCCGAGGGCAAGAACACGTCGCTGCAGGATTTCGACCAGGCGCTCGGCATGATGGAACGGGCGATGAAAAGCTTCATGTCCATTACCAAGGAAGCCGACAAGAGCTGCAGTCTCTGATCTCCCAGAGAAACCGCTTTCGGATCGGCTTGCCCTGTTGTAGCCTTCACTCCGAGAAGAATGACGCCGGCACGGGAGGCCGGCGTGTCGAGGGGGAGAATACGGCTGGCCACCACCATCATCATCGCCGATGATCATCCGCTGTTTCGCGGTGCCCTGAAACAGGCTTTGTCGGGACCTGACAGCCAGGCTGAAATCGTCGAGGCCGGCGATTTCGAGTCGGCACGCAAGGCGGCCGCCGCCCATCCCGATGCCGATCTGATGATGCTCGACCTGACAATGCCCGGCGTCTCCGGCCTCACCGGCCTGATGATGATCCGTGCCGAATACCAGAACATGCCGGTGGCGGTGATTTCGGCGAGCGACGACCAGCCGACCATCCGCCGTGCCTTTGAACTCGGCGCGTCAGCCTTCATCCCGAAATCGAGTGGTCTCGAGGAGATTCGCAACGCGATATCGGTCGTACTCGACGGTGGCCTGTGGGTGCCGCCGGGCTATGAGCCGGACCGCGAAGGCGATCCGGAGATAGAAGCCCTGATCGCCAGGTTGAAGACGCTAACGCCACAGCAGACCCGCGTGCTCGGCATGGTCGGCGAAGGCTTGCTCAACAAGCAGATCGCCTATGAACTCGGCGTCTCGGAAGCGACGATCAAGGCGCATGTCTCGGCTGTACTGTTGAAGCTCAATGTCGATTCGCGCACCCAGGCGGTGATCCAGCTCGGCAAGATCGGCGCCATGCCCTCGGTGTGATAATACTCGGAAGTAAAAATTCTCATTGAAGGATTTTATTCCTGTCCGACTTGAAACCTGACCGGACAAAAGCTAATATCCCGCCAATACCGTCTGCCGCCATTCGCAGCATGCATCAGCTGACCTCATCCAGTGCCGTATCGGGACCGTGGCCATGTTCTCACATGACAAAATCTGGGACGCGATCGACCAGCTTGCGGCGCGCCATGACCTGACCCCGTCGGGTCTTGCCCGCAAGGCCGGTCTTGATCCGACCTCGTTCAACAAATCCAAGCGCCAGTCGGGGGATGGGCGGCAGCGCTGGCCGTCGACCGAATCGATCCACAAGATCCTCGAGGCGACCGGCTCGACGATCGATGATTTCATGGCCGTGCTGCAGGGTCGGATAAAGCTATCCGGCCTGCCGGACGGGGCCTTCCCGCCGCAAAGCTCATCGATCCCGCTTCTGGGTTTTGCCCAGGCGGGCGCCGGCGGCTTTTTTGATGACGGGGGCTTTCCGGCCGGCCAAGGCTGGGACGTGGTGGAATTTCCGGTGTCGCCGGCCCAGAAATCCGGCGTCTATGCGCTGGAGGTGCAGGGCGAAAGCATGATGCCGCTCTATCGCGACGGCGACGTGCTGATTGTCGAGCCCGGCGCTCAGGTCCGCCGCAACGATCGCATCGTTGTTCGCACCAAGGAGGGGGAAGTGATGGCCAAGGTTCTGATCCGCCAGACCCCCAAGACCATCGAACTGATGTCGCTCAACCCCGAGCACCCCGGCCGAACGATTGATGTCTCCGACCTCGACTGGATTGCCCGCATCATCTGGGCGAGCCAATAGGAATATTGTCGTCGCCGGCAAAGGTGACGCTTTTGGGTATTTCACCCCTCACCAAGCGCGTCCAGCGATCGGCTTCGCCTCCCGCGGACTTGCTATCCTCTCCCACAAGGGGAGAGGCAAGGTGCCACACACGCCGCTCTTTGGTTGGGGTAAAGCGGCACGAAGAGTCTTCCTCTCCCCTTGTGGGAGAGGATAGTTCGCCCCAAGAGGCGCAGCCGATTGGAATGGCGAACTTGGTGAGGGGTGAATCTATCCCGAAGGCTTCAATGCGATTGTGCCAGCTTTTTTCTTGAAACAAGCCCATCCACCAGCGACCGGCAATAATCGGTGGTCAATTCGCGGCCGCCGAACAGGATGCGGTACATGATCGGCGCGACCGCGTGGTCGATGATCTCATCGCTGTCGATCGGCGTTTCGCCACGCTTTTCGGCGCGCAAGGCAATGGTGCGCAGACTGTCATAGGTAAAGGCGCAGCACTGGCCGGTATAGGGCGCATCCGACGCGTTCGCCATCAGGTCCTGCAGCAGCTCGCGGCCGACGGGCGAGGCGAACTCTTCCATGTATTGCTCGAGAAACGCATGCAGGTCGCCCATCGTCGAGCCGGTATCTTCGGGCTCCGAGATCGGGCGCAGGCGTTCGACGGCGACATCGGCCAGCAATTCGGTGAGGTCGCCCCAACGGCGATAGATGGTCGAGGGCGTCACACCCGCGCGGCTGGCAATCAGCGGTACGGTCAGCTCGGCGCGATCGGCCTCGCGCTGCAACTCTTTCACTGCCTTGTGAACCTCGGCCTGGATGCGCGCACTGCGCCCACCCACCCGCACTCTTTCCTTCACCGCCATGCCAAGCCCATCCCGGCGAATTATTCTTCGCCTTCTTAACGCAAATTATTTGCGTTAAGCCCATTTGTAGCCTATATGGGCTTAACGCTACGATTTAGCTTTAAGGATAGGTGATGTCCATGTCCAGTGCAAGCCCCTCAACATCGAGAGTAAGCGGACGCTTCTCCCGTTCTATCGCCATAGCCTACGGGATTGTGGCAGCAGCGCTGTTTTCCGCCAGCAGCAGTGCCCCCACCCCCGTCTACCATCTCTACCAAGAAACGCTCGGCCTGACGCCGGTGGTGCTGATGACGATCTTCTCCATCTACGCATTCAGCCTGCTGGCAGCCTTGCTGACGGTCGGCTCGCTGTCAGACTATGTCGGGCGCAAGCCGGTGATCTTTGCAGCGTTGGCGCTGAACCTGCTGGCCATGGTGGTGTTTGCCGAGGCCGGTTCGGCCGGCATGCTGATGCTGGCCCGTGCCATCCAGGGCTTTGCCACGGGGGCGGCGATGACCACCTTCGGCGCCGCCATCCTCGATTTCGACAAGACCCGCGGACCGATCTACAACAGCCTCACGGCCTTTATCGGCCTGACCGCAGGCTCGCTGATCTCCGGCGCGCTGGTCACCTATGCACCGTTGCCGACCCAGCTCGTCTACGTCGTGCTGTTTGCGGTGACATTGCTGATGATCGTGCTGCTTTACTGGCTGCCGGAATCGACCACCGGCAAGAAGGGTGCCTGGGCCTCGCTCAAGCCGCACATCGCCATACCCGTGCAGACGCGCAAGCCGCTGCTCAAGATCACCCCAGTCAATATTGCCGGTTGGGCGCTGGGTGGCTTCTACTTCTCGATGATGCCGTCGCTGATCCGCGTTGCAACCGGCCTGAATTCACCCTTCGTCGGCGGCCTCGTCGTCGCCGTGCTGACGCTGACCGCGACCCTCACCGCGCTTGTGCTCAAGAGCCGCCCCGGCCCGCAGGTGCTGACCATTGGCACGGTGTCGCTGATCGTGGGCGTCGCGGTCACGCTGCTTGGCGTCTACCTGCACATGGCTGAGATCATGATGGTCGGCGCGGTGATCACCGGCATCGGCTTCGGCTCGTGCTATTCGGGCGCGCTGCGCATCGTTCTGCCGCTCGCCCATGCCCACGAACGGGCCGGCCTGCTCTCGACCTTCTTTGTCCAGAGTTACCTGGCTTTCTCGCTGCCGGCGATTGCCGTCGGCCTGGTCGCGCCAAGCCTCGGCCTGTCCAACGCGGCCTATCTCTATGGCGGCATCGTCATGCTGCTCGCTGCAATTTCACTTGCGGCGATGCGTCCAATGAAGCGTGAGGCGTCAATTGCCTGATCGTTTCCGCATGTCGCTACGGCAAGCTAGCGGCCGCATATGAAAGCGAGCGATATGTTGGGCCGCCACGGCGTAAGTCACGGATTACGAAAGATACGACTATGTTGCGCTGCGAAATCAGAGCGCGGCTTCGCTGATCGAACCAGTGTGCAGTGCATATCGAGCGCCGGAATCCGTTGAGATGCGTTTGCCGGTCTCAGCAGTAAAATAGTGAAGTTTTTCAGTGGGGAGGCCGAGCGTCATGTCGCCGGAAAAATTGTCTTCCGCACTGGTCGCCACGGTAACATTCTGGTCGCCGATCATGCCATGCAGCAGCCGTTGTGCGCCGAGCTCCTCGACATAATCGAGTTGGAACAGCAATTTTCCATGTGCTGTTTCCGACAGGCGTATGTCTTCTGGGCGGAAGCCCAGCGTGACAGGACCGTCAATATCCCCAGTCGACGCCCCAATGTCGAAGCCGCCGATCAGAACCCGGCCGCCAGCAACCCGGGCCGTCACCAGGTTCATGGCCGGAGAGCCGATAAAGCTCGCGACGAAGGTGGAGGCCGGCTTGTGATAGACTTCGAGTGGGCTGCCGATCTGCTCGATCTCGCCCTTGTTGAGCACCACCAGCCGGTCGGCCAGTGTCATCGCTTCCAGCTGGTCGTGGGTGACGTATATAGACGTCGTGCCCAGGCGCTTCTGCAGCTTCTTGATCTCGCCGCGCATCGACACGCGCAGCTTGGCGTCGAGATTGGAAAGCGGTTCGTCGAACAGGAAGGCCGCAGGCTGCCGAACGATCGCGCGGCCCATGGCGACGCGCTGCCGCTGGCCGCCCGACAGCATGCGCGGCTTGCGCTCGAGATACTGCTCGATCTCCAGCATCTTGGCGGCGTCGCGAACGCGCGCCTCGATCTCGCCCTTCGGCGTCTTGCGGTTCTTCAGGCCATAGGCAAGGTTGTCGTAGACGCTCATGTGTGGATAGAGCGCATAGTTCTGGAACACCATGGCGATATCGCGGTCAGCGGGATCGACCTTGTTGACGACGCGGCCGCCGATGCGCACCTCACCGCCGGTGATTTCCTCAAGACCGGCGACCATCCTGAGCAGCGTGGACTTGCCGCAACCTGATGGCCCGACCAGCACGATGAACTCGCCATCCGCGATGTCGATGGAGATGTCGTGCACGGCCTTGGCACTGCCGGCATAGGTCTTGGATACGGTGTCGATTTCGATCTTCGCCATGGGATTGCTTTCTACTTGTCGCTTTCGGTCAGGCCCTTGATGAACCAGCGCTGGAAGATGACGACGATCAGGATGGGGGGCGCCATGGCGAGCACGGCGATGGCGAAGGCCTCGTTGTAGTCGGGGATTTGCGCGCCGATCCAGACGACGAGGATCTGCTTGATGCCGCGCACCAGCGTGTAGAAGCTCTCGTCATTGGTCATCAGCATCGGCCAGAGATACTGGTTCCAGCCATAGACGAACATGATGATGAACATCGCCGCGATCATCGTCTTCGATAGCGGGATCAGGATGTCGATGAAGAACTTGAACGGTCCGGCGCCATCGATGCGTGCCGCTTCCAGCAATTCGTCCGGCACCGACTTGAAGAACTGCCGGAAGAAGAACGTGCCGGTCGCCGAGGCCAGCAGCGGCACGATCAGCCCGGTATAGGTGTTGATCAGGTGCAGCTTGTGCATCACCTCGTAGGACGGCAGGATGCGCACTTCGAGCGGCAGCAGCAGCGTCGTGAAGATCACCCAGAAGAACAGGGTGGCGAAGCGAAAGCGAAAATAGACGATCGCATAGGCGGCCAGCATCGACAGCACGATCTTGCCGACTGCAAAGCCGATGCCGAGGATCAGCGAATTCAGCATCATCGACAAACCGGTGACCTTGCCGGTGAACCCGCCCTCGTGGGTCAGCACCTTGGTATAGGTCTCGGTGAAGTGGCTGCCGATCGTCAGCGTCAGCCCCTCGCGATGGATCTCGGCGGCTTCATGCGTCGAGGTCGTGAACGCAACCACGACGGGGGCGATCATCAGCAGGGCGCCGAGGATGAGGATCAGGTGATCGAAGAAGCCTGTGCGGTGCATGTCGGCTTCCTTAATTGTAATGAACGCGCCGCTCGATGAAGCGGAACTGGAAAATGGTAAGCACGAGCACGACGATCATCAAGATGACCGATTGTGCCGAGGAGCCGCCGAGATCGTTGCCACGGAAGCCATCCATGTAAACTTTGTAGACCAGCGTGATGGGGTTATTGGCGGCCTTGTCCTTGACCATCACGTCGATGACGCCGAATGTGTCGAACAGCGAATAGGTGAAGTTGATGATCAGCAGGAAGAAGCCTGTCGGCATCAGCAATGGCGCGGTCACCGTCCAGAAACGGCGGAAGCCGGAGCGGCAATCGATCGCCGCTGCCTCGCGCACGGCAACCGAAATCCCCTGCAGGCCCGACAGGAAGAAAATGAAATTGTAGGGAATCTGCTTCCAGACCGAGACGAAGATCATTGCGAATGCGGTGTCGAAATAGTCGAGTCCGACCTTCATGTCCCAGCCGAACATCGCTGCCAGCTTGACGAATGCACCGATGTGCTGATCGAAGAACATCATGCCGATGAGCCCGGCGACCGGCGGCGCGATCGCGTAGACCGAGATCAGGATGGTCTTGTAGGTGGAACTGCCACGGATGACGCCATCGGCCTTGACGGCCAGCAGCAGGCCCAGCGCCAGCGAAAAGAACGTCACGAGCACGGTGAAGATGGCCGTGAACTTGGCAATGCCGAGATATTCGCCCGATTTCAGCACGTCGGTGTAATTGGCCATGCCGACAAAGGTCGAACCAAAACCGAACGGGTCTTCGATGTAAAACGAGGAATAGATAGCCTGCGCCGACGGCCAGTAAAAGAATATGAAAATCACCGCAAGCTGCGGTGCGATGAACAGGTAGGGAATGTAGGACGACTGGAATTGGACGCGCTTCATGGTGGTAGTCTTTCGGAGTCTTGTTGATCGCGGTTGGTGCCGCGAGCACCCTCTTCTCCCCAGCGGGGAGAAGTGCCGAGCAAAGCGAGGCGATGAGGGGGAACTGCGGGTGTGGCGCCCTTCTCATCCGGCCCTTCGGGCCACCTTCTCCCCGAGGGGAGAAGAGGAACCCTTGAGCCTCAGCGTTTTGCAATCAGGCCCCAATCAACCAGACGTCTTGGCGAAGCGGGCGAGCAGTTCGTCGCCTTCCTTCTTGATGGTCGCGAGGCCATCCTTGACCGACACTTCGTTGGCGAAGATGCGGTTATATTCGCGTTCCATGATCTCGCGGATCTGCGGGTAGAAACCCAGGCGATAGCCCTTCGACCATTCGCCACCCGGCAGCGACAGCTGCTTGATGCCGACTTCGGCCACCGGCTTCTTCTCGTACCAGCCTTCTTTCTTGGCCAGTTCGTAGGCTGCCTTGGTCACCGTCACGTAGCCGGTTTCCTCGTGGTAGAACTTCTGGATTTCCGGCGAGGTCAGGAACTGGAAGAAGTCGGCCACGCACTTGTTTTCCGCATCCGTCTTGCCGGACATGGCAAACAGGGCAGCGCCGCCGATGAAGGAATTGGTGCCGGCACCCTTGATGCTGTTCCAATAGGGCAGGAAGGTCGCCGAGAATGGCATCTGGGCAGTCTTCTGCAGGCCACCGAACGAACCGGACGAACCGACCCAGAGAGCCGCCTTGTTTTCTTCGAAAACCTTCTGGTTATCGGACCAGCCGGCGCCGTAGTAGCCGAAATAGCCTTCGTCAGCCCAGGCCTTGAGCTTGGTGAACATCATTTCGAGGTTCGGGTCGGTGACGTTCAGTGTCGTGCCTTCGGTCGAATCGAAGCCGTTATTGTTGGAGGCGAACTGGATGTTGTTGCGCGAGAAGAAGTTCTCGGTGAATTCCCAGGTCAGCTGTGACTGCACGAGCGGAATGAAGCCGGCAGCCTTGAGCTTCGGGGCGACAGCCTCGAATTCTTCCCATGTCTTCGGCACATCGACGCCGGCCTTCTTGAAGGCTTCGTCGTTGATATACATGATCGGCGCCGAGGAATTGAACGGCATGCCGACGAACTTGCCTTCGGAATCGGCATAGAAGTAGCGGATACCGTCGATGAAGGCGTTGCGGTCGAACTTGTAGCCAGACGCGTTGATCAGGTCTTCAGCCGGGATCACAGCGCCCTTGGCGTTGATGATCGTGGCGGCACCAGCGTCGAATACCTGCAGGATGTTGGGCTGTTCGCCCGAACGGAAGGCAGCGATGCCGGCCGCCAGCACTTCTTCATACGTGCCCTTGGAGACCGGGGTCAGGGCGCAGGACGCCTGCGAGGCGTTGAACTTCTTGGAGACTTCATTGATGACGTCGCCGTTCTTGCCGCTCATGCCATGCCACCAAGTGATGTCGGTCGCGGCAAGCGATGTGGTTGCGGAAAAGACGAGGGCCAGAGCGGCCAGCGATAGTTTCTTGAACATGGAAATTCCCTCTCCACCAGTCATTGGTTTCGGGGAGTGCACTAGCCGTGTTGCGTGACGTCGCTGTAACGCTTTGATGTCAGGTTTTTGACAATCAGAACGCGTCCACGAAATGCCTCGACCAGCCCCAAGGGCTGACGGCAATGATGTCGTAACGAAGGGAGAGCAGGGCGGCGTCCTTCTGCTTTGCCAGCCAGTTGAGGCTGGCATTGCGGATACGACGCTGGGTGTTGGGATCGACCGCGAAGACCGCGTCGGCAGTTACGCGTCTCGCCTTGACCTCGACGAAGACGACGAGGTCGCCCTTACGCGCTATAACATCCACCTCGCCGGATTTCGCCTTGTAGCGCATGGCGACGATCCGGTAGCCTTTGAACAACAGGAAGGCGGCGGCAAAATATTCGGAAACGTGACCCCGCATGAACGCTTTCCGGCGATCTCTGAGGGTCCGCTGCGCCATCTTTATTCCTTCAGCGCCATCAGCCGGGCGTAAAGATCCTTGCGTGGCAGGCCGGTCTGGCGGGCCAGCTCACCGGCCGCCTTGGCAGCCGGCATCTGCTCGGCCAGTGCCCGCAGCATATCGTCCAAAGCCTGGCCCTCGGGCGCTGCCTTGGCCTGCGGCGGGGCGACGGCGACGACGATCTCGCCTTTGACATTGTCGTTCTCGGCGTAATAGGCGGCGAGTTCGGCAAGCGTGCCGCGCCGGAACTCCTCGAATGTCTTGGTCAGCTCGCGGCAGACCGTCGCCTGGCGATCGCTCCCGAGCACGTCGGCAGCATCCTTCAGGCTGGACGGCAGGCGGTGGGGTGATTCGAAATAGAGAAGCGTGCCCGGGATATCAGCGATTTCGGTGAGCCGGTCGCGCCGCGCCTTTTCCTTCTGCGGCAGGAAACCGGCAAAGAAGAACGCCTCGTTCGGCAATCCAGCGGCCGAAAGCGCCGTGATCACCGAGGACGCCCCGGGGATCGGTACGACCTTCAGGCCCGCAGCCAGCGCTTCCATTACCAGCCGGTAGCCGGGATCGGAGACCAACGGCGTGCCGGCATCCGATACCAGCGCCACCGATTTGCCGGCACTCAGCGCCGCGATCAGCTTCGGGCCGACCTCGTTGGCATTGTATTCGTGATAAGCGTAGGGTCGCGTCGATATGCCGTATCGGTCGAGCAGGACGCGGGAGACGCGGGTATCTTCTGCCGCCAGCACGTCGGCACCGGCAAGCGTTTCAAGTGCTCTCAACGTAATGTCGCCGAGATTGCCGATGGGAGTGGCGACGAGATAAAGGGCGGGTTCGAGCGGACGAGCGGGCACCTCCAGCGTCCGAAACCGGAAGCTTTTCGAGGAAATGGGCTCTGGATTCTCGTCGTCGGCCAAGGCCTGCTCCGGGTGGGTTCACGTACCGGCCTTTATGGGCAAGCGCGCTCGCATGTGCAAGACCGGTCTATCGCGAATGAAAGCACTTGCAATAGCGACATCTTATCTGCCATTTTGCCCGTCCGCGTGGGGGCGGGTTTTCCGGACATCATGCCGGCACAAAATTAGAAATACGGTAGAGATCATGCGTATTACACTTGAGCGTTCCAATCTTTTGAAATCCCTTGGCCATGTCCATCGTGTCGTGGAACGCCGCAATACCATTCCGATTCTCTCCAACGTCCTGCTGAGGGCCGAGGGCGCGAGCCTGATGATGAAGGCGACCGACCTCGATCTCGAGATCACCGAAGCCGCACCGGCGATGACCGAGCAGCCGGGCGCGACCACGGTGCCGGCGCATCTGCTCTATGAAATCGTCCGCAAGCTGTCGGATGGTTCGGAAGTGGCGCTGTCGACCAATGCCGATGGCACGACGATGAGCGTCGCCTCGGGCCGCTCGAAATTCTCGCTGCAATGCCTGCCCGAATCGGATTTCCCCGATCTGACCGCCGGCACCTTCAGCCACGCCTTCAAGATCAAGGCCTCCGATCTCAAGATGCTGATCGAGCGCACCCAGTTCGCGATCTCCACCGAAGAGACCCGCTACTATCTCAACGGCATCTTCCTGCACACGATGGAAGCCGATGGTGCGCTGAAGCTGCGCGCGGTCGCGACCGACGGGCACCGCCTGGCGCGCGCCGAGATCGAGGCGCCATCGGGTTCCGAAGGCATGCCGGGCATTATCATTCCGCGCAAGACGGTCGGCGAAATCCAGAAACTGGTCGAAAATCCCGACGCGGAGATCCGTTTCGAGGTCTCCGACGCCAAGATCCGCCTGTCTTTCGGCGAGATCGTGCTGACCTCCAAGCTGATCGACGGCACCTTCCCGGATTACCAGCGCGTCATCCCGTCGGGCAACGACAAGGAAATGCGGGTGGATTGCTCGACATTCGCGAGCGCGGTCGATCGTGTGTCGACGATTTCGTCCGAGCGCGGCCGCGCCGTCAAGATTGCACTGGCAGATGGCCAGATGACGCTGACAGTCAACAATCCCGATTCCGGCAGTGCCACGGAAGAGCTTGCGGTGTCCTTCGAGGGTGACCCGCTGGAGATCGGCTTCAATGCCCGCTATCTCCTGGATATTACCAGCCAGCTGACCGGCGACGATGCAGTCTTCAAGCTTGCCGATCCGGGCTCGCCGACCATCATTCTCGACTCGGCGCATGGCGATGCGCTTTACGTGCTCATGCCGATGCGCGTGTAGTATTGTAATTTAGGCCGAGCTAATCATTAAAAAAATACGAATCTGTATAGAAGCTCGTCTTGCTTTTACCTTGTTTCAAACGTCTCTATGATGCGACCTAAGAAAACGGGGAAAGGCACTTCATGCGCAGCTTAAAGAGCCGGTTTGTAGAAAAATTTGATGACGAGATCCGCTTCATAAAAGGCGTCATGTTGCAGCCAAAGACGGTCGGTGCGATCATGCCGACCTCGGCGCGCACCGCCGCCAGGATGGCGAGCATCATCGACACAGGCTCCGGTCTTCCTGTTCTGGAGCTTGGCCCCGGCACCGGGGTCATCACCAAGGCGATCCTCGATCGCGGCGTGAAGCCGGAAGATCTCGTGTCGATCGAGTATTCTACGCCCTTCGTCCAGCACCTCACGGCCAAATATCCCGGCGTCAATTTCATCAACGGCGATGCCTTCAACCTCGCCGAAACGCTGAAAGAATATGAGGGCCAGAAGTTCGATTGCGTGATTTCGGGCATCCCGCTGCTCAATTTTCCCATGCATGCGCGCGTCAAGCTGATCGAGGATCTCCTCAAGCTGATGCCCGCCGGCCGCCCCGTGGTGCAGTTCTCCTATGGCCCGGTCTCGCCGGTTATCGCCCGCCCCGACAGCTACAAGATCCAGCATTTCGATTTCGTGGTGCGCAACATCCCGCCCGCGCAGATCTGGCACTACAAGAGGCTGTCGGGCGACCTCAGTCATCCGCACGCGGATGATGACAGCGGCACGACGTGCGGCTGCAGCAAACGCCGCGCCTCCTGATAGTCTAGGCAGATCGTGTTCGGCCTCTACATTACCCATCCGCAGGTGGCGATCGACCCGGATATTCCCGTTCCGAAATGGGGCCTGTCGCAGCTTGGCCGCGAGCGCGCCGAAAGTGCGGCTCGATTGCCGTGGGCGATGCAGCTCCGCAGGATCATCTCCAGCGACGAGACCAAGGCGATCGAGACCGCAGAAATTCTCGCATCCGGTATTGAGGTCGAGATAGGCGAAGACATGGGCGAAAACGATCGCTCGGCCACCGGCTTTCTCGTGCCCGATGAATTCGAAAAGGCGGCGAACTGGTTCTTTGCGCATCCTGAGCAAAGCTTTCACGGCTGGGAACGGGCAATTGACGCACAGGCACGCATCGTCTCCGCTGTCGACAAAATTCTGGCTGATCATGATCCCAGCATGCCAATCGCCTTTGTCGGCCATGGCGGTGTCGGCACGCTGCTGAAATGCCATCTCACCGGCAGCCCTATCGCCCGTGATCACGACCAGCCCGCCGGCGGCGGCAATCTCTATGCGTTCAGTCTGCCGGACCGGCGGTTGCTTTGCGACTGGGTCGCGATGGATACTTGGTCAGGTTTGACCTAACCTTCCAGTTCCACAAGTTCCAGTTCCCTCAAATGGTCGGGATCGGCGATCGAATGGATAGCGACGATCTTGCCGTCCTTGATCTCCATGTCGATGACCAGCAACAGCTTGCCGTCCGGTGCGACCATGACGCCGACGGCATTGTCGATCAGAACAACATGCGCATTGCGTGCCCGGCCGGAGAAGGCCTGGCTGACTGCATTCGCCCCGCGAAGTTCGGCATTGGCGCCGAGCTTCATTGCCGCGGCATCGGCGTGGAAGACGACATTCGGATCCAGCACTGCGAGCAATCCAGCCAGATCGCCGTCGCGGGAGGCGGCGAGGAAGGCGCTGACGATGCTGCGATTGGCTTTGATATTGTCCGGCTCGTCCGGCGCCTTGCCCTGCACGCGGCGGCGTGCGCGACTGGCAAGCTGGCGAGTCGCCTCGCTGGAGCGATCGATGATCGGGGCGATCTCGTCGAAAGGCAGATCGAACATATCATGCAGCACGAAAGCGATGCGTTCGGCAGGCGCCAGATGCTGCAGCACCACCAGCATCGCCAGCCCCACCGAATCGGCCAGCACGGCTTCATGCTCAAAGCCGCCCGGCTCATGCGGGTCTGTGGCAGGTTCCGGCACGCCGGGGCCGAACGGATCCTCGCGCCGGGATTTCCGCGAGCGCAGCATGTCGAGGCAGACGCGCGAGACAACCGTCGTCAGCCAGCCGCCGATATTGCGGATATCCGCGGATTCGGCGCGGTTGAGCCGCATCCATGCCTCCTGCACCGCGTCTTCCGCCTCGCTCGCCGAACCCAGCATGCGGTAGGCAACGCTGCGCAGATGCGTGCGGTTGGCATTGAATTGCTCGGTCAGAAAATTCTTCTCGTCCATCTGTCACATTCCTTCGCTTCGCTCCGTCAAAGCTATGACGAACGAGATCCGGCCGATGTGACACACAATCGGTCGGGGCGAGATACCGTCGGTAATTCATAGACATAACACTCAAGGAGAATTGAAATGCAAGCCAGAATGACAAACCCCGCCATCATCCTTCCCGAAGCCATGCAGGCGCTGTTCGCGCTCAACAAGTCAACGGAAGCCGATGTGTCGCTCACTGTGCGCAAGCTGGTGCAACTGCGCGCCAGCCAGATCAACGGCTGTAGCGTCTGCGTCGGCATGCATGCGCAGGAGTTGAAGAAGGCAGGCGATAGCGACCAGCGCATCTTCTCGGTGGCCGCCTGGCGCGACACGCCCTATTTCACCGATGCCGAGCGCGCCGCACTGGCGCTGACCGAAGCGGTCACTCGCCTCAGCGATCGCGCTGACCCGGTGCCGGACGATATCTGGGAAGAAGCAACCCGCCACTACGAGGAGAAGTCGCTGGCTGCGCTGATCGTCTCGATCGCGCTGATCAATGTCTGGAACCGGCTGAATGCCAGCGTCAAGCAGGTGGCCGGCGCGCCCTGGAACTGAGGAATCGGCGATCAATTACCAGTGACACCTTCGCCTTTTTTCTTGCAGACCGGTCGCGTGCATGCGACTGGTCTGCCCACCAAAACTACGGGAAGGATAGCGGAATGAACGCCAGGAATCGCCTGATCGTCGGGCTTGACGTGCCCAATATCAGTGAGGCCGAACGGATCGTCAGGAAGCTCGACAGCTCTGTCTCCTTCTACAAGATCGGCTACCAGCTGGCCTTTGCCGGAGGCCTGGAATTTGCCCGCGATCTTGCCCGCGAAGGCAAAAAGGTCTTCCTCGACATGAAGCTGCTCGACATCGACAACACGGTGGCCAGCGGTGTCGAAAACATCGTCAAGATGGGCATGACCATGCTCACCCTGCATGCCTATCCCAAGGCGATGCGGGCAGCCGTCGAAGCTGCCAAGGGGTCCGGCCTGTGTCTGCTCGGCGTCACCGTGCTGACCTCGATGGACGAGCAGGACCTCATTGAGGCCGGCTATGAATATGATCCGCACACGCTGGTTCAGCGCCGCGCCGAACAGGCCCGTCGGGCCGGCATGGGCGGCATCGTCTGCTCGGCGGAAGAAGCAAGCGCGGTTCGCAAGATCGTCGGGCCCGAACTGGCAGTCGTCACCCCCGGCATCCGCCCGGCGGGTGCTGACAAGGGCGACCAGAAGCGGGTGATGACGCCGGCCGAGGCACTGCGCGCCGGGGCCAGCCATCTCGTCGTTGCCCGCCCGATCGTCAAGGCTTCAGACCCGCTGGTAGCGGCACGCGCGATCCTTGCCGAAATGAACGCGGCGTCCTAGATAATCGTTTTACAACAATCATCGTCTTCTGGAGGATTATCATGGCCAAGGGATATTGGATCGCCAGGGTGGATGTGCGCGATCCCGAGCGCTACAAGGATTATGTCGCAGCCGCCAAGCCGGCCTTCGAGCAATATGGCGCGAACTTTCTCGCCCGCGGCGGCGAGTATCATCGGCTCGAAGGCCAGGTGCGCGCCCGCAACGTGGTGATCGAGTTTCCGTCGCTGCAGGCGGCCCATGATTGCTATCATTCCGAACAGTACCAGAAGGCCGCAGCCATCCGCCAGCAGGTCGCCGATGCCGAGATGGTGATCGTCGAAGGCATTTAGGCGATCTAGCGCTTCGCACTGCAGCGAAACGCTGCATTCCGGCGCGAATTCCGCTTCACCTTCGCCCGGCTTTGGGCTAATGAGCGATGAGACGCAGGACTATCAGGAGACAATGCCATGACGCTTTCCAACGTGCCGAAACTCGTGACGATTTTCGGTGGATCTGGATTTCTCGGGCGTCATATCGTTCGCACGCTGGCCAAGCGCGGCTATCGCATTCGTGTCGCCGTGCGCCGGCCTGACCTGGCCTTCCATCTCCAGCCACTTGGCAATGTCGGACAGATCTCGTTGGCACAGGCCAATCTCCGCTACCGCGCCTCGGTCGATGCAGCCGTGCATGGCTCTGACTACGTCATCAATTGCGTCGGCCTGATGCACCAGAGTGGCCGCAACACCTTCGACGCGGTCCAGGATTTTGGCGCCCGCGCCGTGGCCGAAGCTGCCCGCAATGCCGGTGCCGGCCTCGTCCACATCTCGGCGATCGGCGCCGACGTCAACTCGGCTTCGTCCTATGCCCGCACCAAGGGCAAGGCCGAGCAGGCGATCCTCGCCGCCAAGTCCGACGCCGTCATCTTGCGCCCGTCCGTCATGTTCGGCCCGGAAGACAATTTCTATAACAAGTTCGCCGACATGGCGCGGCTTGCACCCGCGATCCCGCTGGTCGGCGGTGGCAACACCAAGTTCCAGCCGGTTTATGTCGCTGACGTTGCCGAGGCTGTGGCCCGCGCCGTCGATGGCAAGGTCGAGGGCGGAAAGATCTATGAACTCGGCGGCGCCGAAGTCAAAAGTTTCAAGGAAATCGTCGAAGATATCCTCGAGATCACCTGTCGTGAGCAGCGACTCGTGTCGCTGCCATTCTTCGTCGCCTCGCTGATTGGATCGGTGGCCTCGCTTGTGCCGTTCATCACACCGCCGATCACGAAAGACCAGGTGATTCTGCTGAAGTCCGACAATGTCGTCTCCAAGCAAGCGATTGCTGAAGGCCGCACGCTCGAGGGTCTCGGCATCCAGCCGGCGCTCGCTGCGGCGATCCTGCCGTCTTACCTCTCGCGTTTCCGGCCGGAAGGTCAGTTTACCCACACCGGCTCGGCCGCTTAACTCATTCTATTCGGACAGCGTTTACCGGCATTTGCTCGGGGTGAAATTGCTCATCCCGAAGGCACATTTCTGCGCACAAGTGCCAAAGTTGCACAAAAGCATCACAACTTACTATACTTTGTTAACTCGGCATTCAGCTTGGTTGATTTATTGATATTCGGCTTTCGACTGAATAAAACCCGGCCACGCCCCGTTTGGTTCGCGAATGCTGGGGCGTAGCGTTTTTTCAGTCTAGCAGGGGAATATCATGGGCAAATCGATCGCACTGTTTTTTGCGTCTGCGGCGCTTGTCATCCTGGCCGGTTCGTTCGTCGCACCGCGCACCGTGGCGGCAGACAAGGCCAAGTGCTCGCCGGCCTATGGTGTCGATCCCTGCACGGTCACGGCGACTATCCCCACCAGCCACTGACATCTGCACGCCGGGACGAAGTTTGGGCCGCTTTTGCGGCCCTTTGCATTTGTGGAAATTCGATGGCCCCTAGCGGCCCTTGATGAGCTTGAGCCGCATCAGGCTCTCGGCACTGGCGATGATCGCTTCCTCATTGGAGCGCGGCGTCCAGCCCAGCAGATCCCTGGCCTTCTGGCCGCTGGCTTCCCTTATGACGCCGAGCTGAGGCACGACCGCCCTGGCGGACGGATTGAACAGTCCGAACAGCCGCACCAGGAAATCGGGAAACTGCCGACGCGGCGCCTTGCTGCCGGCATCGCCCAGCCGCTCGCGCAGCAGCGTGGCAACGTCGAACACTGACATGCATCGCCCGGCAACAGCAATGAACCGCTCGCCTTTGGCTGCCGGATGGGTCATGGCGCGCAGATGCAGGTCGGCGACATCGCGAACGTCGACGACGCCGAAATAGATGCGCGGCGCGCCGGGCATGGCGCCGTTCATCATCATCCGGATCAACACCACAGAGGACGAAAGGTCCGATCCCAGCGCCGGGCCGAATATTCCGACGGGATTGACGACCGAAAGTTCGAGACCACTACCTTCGCTGGCGATGAAATCCCATGCTGCGCGTTCCGCCAGCGTCTTTGACCGCGGGTAAGGCTGGGCGTCCGGCGCATTGACGTCTGTCCAATTGGCTTCGGTGAAGACGCCATTTTCGGGGTTCTGTCCATAGCTGATCGCCGCAAATGAAGAGGTCAGAACCACGCGTTTGACGCCGGCATCGCGCGCCGCCCTCAGCACGCGAAGGGCACCATCGCGGGCGGGGCGGATCAGTTCGTTCTCATCCTTGGGAACGTCGGGTGGAAAGGGCGAGGCGACATGCATGACGTAGTCGCAACCGGCCACCGCATCCGCCCAGCCGGCCTCCTGCTCAAGATCTGCAACGAAGAAGCTCAGGCGCTCTTCGGCATCGACGCCAGCCACCGTCAGCATGGCACGTACATCGACTTCCCGCTTGAGGCTTCGAACGGTAGTGCGGACCTCGTGGCCTGCTTCGAGGAGCTGTAGGATGACATGGATGCCGACGAAACCGGATCCGCCGGTCACGAGAACTCTGCTCATTTCAACTCCCGGTGTCCGTCGATGGCAGGGTGCCAATCCGTCGTCCTGATTTGGGAGACGGATTGGCTATATCAAGTGGCAGGAGCGTATTCGGCTCAGCCCATCGTGTAGAGCCCGACCAGGCCAAGCGTGCCAACGATGATTCGCCACCAGGCAAACGGTGCGTAGCCGCGGCGCGACACGAAGGCCAGCAGCGAGCGGACAACGATGAGGCCGGCGACAAAGGCAGCGATGAAGCCGATGGCGACATTGGTCATATCGTCCAGATTCAGCTCGTTGCGGTATTTGTAGAGATCGAGCGTAAAGGCGCCGACCATGGTCGGCATGGCGAGGAAGAACGAAAATTCCGCTGCCGAACGCTTGTCCGTACCCATCAGCAGAGCGCCGACGATGGTCGCACCCGACCGTGACGTGCCGGGGAGCATCGCCAGGCACTGGCAAAGGCCGATCTTGAAGGCGAGGGGTAGCGGATAGGACATGGCATCGAAGTATCTGGGCTGAAACTTCATCTTGTCGACGGCCAGCAACACGATGCCGCCGGCGATCAGCACGTAGCAGATCAAGATAGGCGATTCGAACAGCACCTGCTTGATGAAGTCGTGCGCAATCGCGCCGATCACAGCTGCCGGCAAAAAGCCGACCAGGATCGACAGCACGAACCAGCGCGAGCGTTCGCTCGACGGCAGGGTCAGCGCGATATCCAGCAATTTGCGGAAATAGACCAGCAGGATGGCGAGGATGGCGCCGAGCTGGATAAGCACCGGGAACGTATTGCCCGTGCTCTTGAATCCGAGGAAATGACTTGCAAGCAGCAGGTGTGCGGTGGAAGAGACCGGGATGAATTCGGTCAGCCCTTCGAGAAGGCCGAGGATGAGGGCGCTGAAATGGTCCATATGTGCCTCTGAGAATATCGCTTGGATGAGGTGGGTCGGTGGGAATATTGGCGAACCCGCCTGTGTGGGCCTTGCCGGCGGTGCAGCAGGCTGCAGTGAGCACTAGCAGCATTTTTTCCTAAAGTCAGTTTACGGATCGGTAAATCGTTAAAATTTTAGCGGTGCAAAGACGGCCGGTTGTCGTTTCGTTTACCGGAACAGTCCAGACTCTATTAGAATGTCGAGAATTGCTTGTGCCTGCCGTGCCAAATTTCTATACCCTGCTGGTGCGAGTCCCTGTCTGATATCGTCGATGCCTGTTCGAACTCCTTCACACCTCCGGTTTGCTGATGCCCGTTCTCTACCATCACCCCATGTCCACCGCCTCGCGGTTCGTGCGCCTGATCTTCTCCGAATACGGCGTGCAGTCGGAACTGATCGAGGAACAGATCTGGGAGAAGCGCAAGGATTTCCTGACCCTCAATCCGGCAGGCACGCTTCCGGTCTATGTCGATGACAATATGCGGGCGCTGTGCGGCGCGACAATCATTTCGGAATTTCTCGACGAAACCAGCGGTGTCCTGAAGCGCGACCGGCGGCTGCTCGCCGAGGACCCGTTCCAGCGTGCTGAGATCCGGCGACTGACCGAGTGGTTCCTGTTCAAGATGGAGCAGGACGTGACGCGGCCACTAGTCAAGGAGCGGGTGCTCAAGCTGCAGATGGCACCGGACCAGGGTGGCGGCGCACCTGATTCCAAGATCCTGCGCACCGCGCGCAACAATATCCGCCAGCATCTTCGCTATCTTGCCTGGCTCGCGGGCTCGCGCACCTGGCTGGCCGGTGAGCGGCTGAGCTATGCCGACCTTGCCGCCGCCGCTGCGCTCTCCGTTCTCGATTATCTCGGCGAGATCGACTGGAACGAGACGCCGCCCGTCAAGGAATGGTACCAGCGGCTGAAATCCCGGCCAGGCTTCCGCCCGTTGCTCAACGATCGCATCCGTGGGGTGACACCCGTCTCCCACTACGCCGATCTCGATTTCTGAGATCATGAGCGCCGCCCCTGACATATCAGGGCAGCAACGGGCTCTGACCCTCTATGTAAAGGCGCTCGCGCGCGAGGCTGGTTTCGACGTCTGCCGCATCACCTCGCCCGACGCGATCCCCCATGCCCCCGCAGATCTCTCACGCTTCATTGAAGCGGGCCATCACGGCACCATGGATTGGCTGCCGGACACTCTGGAGCGGCGCTCCGATCCCAGGAGACTGTGGCCCGATGTCCGCGCCATCATCATGCTCGGCATGAACTATGGACCAGAGAGCGATCCTCGCGAGGGCTTGGCCAGGAAAGACACCGGCAATATCTCCGTCTATGCCCGCAATCGCGACTATCATGACGTGATCAAGGGCAAGCTCAAGGATATCGGCACGCGCTTTGCCGCCCGCACCAAAGGTGAGATCAAGGTCTTCGTCGATACGGCGCCGGTGATGGAAAAGCCGCTTGCGGAAGCCGCGGGGTTGGGCTGGCAGGGCAAGCACACCAATCTTGTCAGCCGCGAATTCGGCTCCTGGCTGTTTCTCGGCAGCATCTTCTCCGCCGTGCCGCTCGACTTCGACGAGCCGGACACCGATCACTGTGGTTCCTGCCGCGCCTGTCTCGACGCCTGCCCGACAAATGCCTTCCCCTCGCCCTACCAGATCGATGCGCGCCGCTGCATCTCCTACCTCACCATCGAGCACAAGGGCACGGTGGATGCGGAGCTGCGGCCGCTGATCGGCAACCGCATCTATGGCTGCGACGATTGCCTGGCGGCTTGCCCATGGAACAAGTTTGCTGCGGCCGGCCGCGAGATGAAGCTCAGGGCGCGCGCTGATCTGCAGGCGCCGGCGCTTGCCGACCTGCTTAAGCTCGACGATACCGCCTTCCGTGCGCTGTTTTCGGGCTCGCCGGTCAAGCGCATTGGCCGCAACCGCTTCATTCGCAATTGCCTAATCGCGGCGGGCAATTCCGGCGACACCAGTTTGGCGCCGCTCTGTCGAAGCCTGCTCGCCGATGGCGCGCCTGAAGTGCGGGCGATGGCCATCTGGGCGCTGGGGCGATTGAGCGCTTTGGATAGCGCTCTATATATGAGGAGTGTCGAGCACGAATCCGATCCGGATGTGCTCGCGGAATGGCAGAGGGCAGGATTTAACCGATGAAGATGCTGATACTGGGCGCCGGGTTTTCTGGAAAAGCGATTGGCAAGCTCGCGAGCGCCACGGCGGAAAAAGTCTGGGGAACGACCCGCAGCGAAACGAAATTCCCGGCTTTGCAGGCGCTGGGCATCACGCCGATCGCTTTCGATGGCGAGACAATCTCGGAGGATTTGCGCCAGGCACTCAGTGAGGTTACGCATCTCGTGCAGTCGATCTCGCCCGAGGCGGACGGCGACGGCTTTCTGAAGCTCGCACCCTCGCTGAAGGCACTGATGCCAAGGCTTGAATGGGGTGGCTATCTCTCGACCATCGGTGTTTACGGCAATCATGATGGTGCCTGGGTCGATGAAACCGCGCCGCCGACGCCGCTGTCTGCACGGTCGCGCGAACGAGTGGTGGCCGAAAACCAGTGGCTGGAGGCGGGAGAGCGGGAGAATATCCCCGTCGCGGTGCTGCGCCTTTCCGGTATTTACGGGCCTGGCCGCAATGCCTTCGTCAATCTGGAAAACGGCACCGCGCGCCGTTTGGTCAAGAAGGATCAGGTCTTCAGCCGCATCCGCGTCGAGGACATTGCCCGCGCCGCGCGGTTCCTGATCGAGCGCCAGTTGGGTGGCATATATAATGTCACCGACCATCGTCCCGCGCCCGCCCAGGATGTCATCGAATACGCCGCGGGGCTCATGGGTGTGCCGGTGCCGCCGGATGTGCCCTTCGAAACGGCCGACCTCAGCCCGATGGCGCGCTCCTTTTACGGCGAGAACAAGCGCGTCAAGAACGCCAAAATCCGCGCCCTCGGTTTTGACTTTTCCTACCCCGATTACGAGATGTCGCTGGACGAGATGTGGAAAGCCGGAAGCTGGAAAGGCTGAAATGTGGCATTTGTTGCCACATTTCAGCCACAAATGGTGAAAGGAATCCGAAAAATCCGGGTTAAGATGTGGTTAAAACGAAAATAATGAGCAAAATCCGTGAGGTCGGCTCGAATAAATTGAAAAGCCTCGACGTCTTGCGTTAATGGCTGATTCATAGGCATAAATAACTTACGGTTGTATTTTTGATAGCGCAGTAAAGTTCCATTTCCTCCGTTAATATTACATTTTTAACATTCCGTGATGGAACAAAGCACGTTTCTGCCATTTTTGACCCGAAATAACTCCTCCCTAGAAATAAACGTTCTAGGAAGTTCATATGTTTGTAAAAAAGTACCGCGTTGGCATCATGACCGTGTCGGCAATTCTCGCCTCCAGTTTCGTCTCTGACGTTGCGCTGGCAAAAAATGGTTGTGGAGGTGCCTCCTGGTACGCACTGCATTCGAAAACTGCTTCCGGTGAACGGATGAACCCGTCCAAGCTGACCGCCGCACACAAGTCGCTGCGCTTCGGTACCAAGCTTCGTGTTACCAACAACCGCAATGGCAAGGCCGTCATCGTGCGTGTCAATGACCGCGGTCCTTTCATCCGCGGCCGTGTGCTCGATCTCTCCCGTGCAGCCGCCACCCAGATCGGCATGGTTCGGTCGGGCACTGCCAAGGTCTGCTACGAGATCATCGGCTAATTTGGCCTCTGGCCTGCCCAAGCGCTTGCTCTTCAGGCCAATCGCGGCTACCACGCCCGAAGTGCTAATGAAGAGACAAAGCTAGATGCGGTTGGGCGGGCGACTATCCGGGGCGATCGAGGTCCTCAATGATATTGAGACACGCCGTCGCCCCGTCGCTGATGCGCTGAAGGACTGGGGACTGTCCCGGCGCTTCGCCGGCTCGGGCGACCGGGCCGCCGTCGGCAACATCGTCTACGACGCCCTGCGCATGAAACTTTCGCATGCCTGGCTGATGGACAGCGCGTCGGCTTCGGCGCTGGCCCACGCGGTGATGTTCCGCCAGTGGGGTTTTACCGCCGAAAGCCTCGCCGCTGAATTCGAGGGCGACAAGTTCGCGCCCGAACCGCTCGACGAGCAATGTCTTTCCGCTTTCAAGACCCGCAGGCTCGAAGACGCCGAGGATTACATCCGCGGCGATATCCCTGAATGGGTTGTTCCCAACTTCCAGCGAAACTTCCGTGATGCCTGGCTTGCCGAGGCCCAGGCACTTGCAGCCCGACCCTCGCTCGATCTCCGCGCCAATAGCTTGAAGGCAGACCGCGAAAAGGTCATCCGGGCGCTCGAGGATGCGCATGCGCAGGCCTCGTCCATCGCCCGCCAGGGCATTCGCATTCCTTCTGGCGAAGGCCCGTCGCGATTGCCGAATGTGACCGCAGAGCTTTCTTTTGCCAAGGGCTGGTTCGAGGTACAGGACGAGGGATCGCAGATCGTTGCCGATCTGGTCATGGCTGCCGAGGGCGAGCAGGTTCTCGATTACTGCGCCGGCGGTGGCGGCAAGACCCTGGCACTCGCCGCAACCATGGCCAACAAGGGCCAGGTGCATGCCTATGATTCCGACCGCAAGCGGCTGGCGCCGATCATCGAGCGGCTGCGGCGCGCCGGCACCCGCAATGTCCAGGTCCATGAGAGCGAGAAATCGCTGAAGCCGTTGCTGGCCAAGTTCGACCGCGTGCTCGTGGATGCACCCTGCACCGGCACCGGCACATGGCGCAGGCGCCCGGATACCAAATGGCGCCTGACAGAGAAGAACCTGCAGGAACGCATTGGCCAGCAGCGCGACGCGCTTGAAAAGGCCGCACAATATGTGCGCCCGGGCGGCACACTCTGCTATGTCACCTGTTCGGTTCTGCCGGATGAGAACCAGGACCAGATCGCCTCGTTTCTCGAGGCCGATCGTTCCTTTGAAATGGTCTCCGCCCTTGAGAGCTGGCAAAAGCTTTTCGGCCACCTCGAGATCAAGCCGCACAGTCCCGATGGACTATCCGTCACTTTGTCGCCGGCAGCCACCGACACCGACGGTTTTTATTTCGCCATGCTACGGAAAGCGTGACTGTCGGATACGCCGTAAATACTTGTAATCATTCTAAACTAGACCATTTGACACTAGTTTAATTCTGAGGCATGACACCCCCAACTGCACGCTGTTCTTTAGGGGAGTGACCATGATCAGCAGACCTTTCGCCCGCCTCACGCTAATCCTGGCTTCCGCCACCGCAATGCTCAGCGCGGGTTCGGCCTTTGCCGCCACTGATCCGGCCGCTGTCGTCAAGAACTACGTTGAGCTCGCGCATGCCAAATATGAAGATGCGCTGATTACCGCCAAGACCCTGGACAAGGCGATCAATGCCTTTCTAGCCAGCCCCTCCGACGAGACGCTGAAGGCTGCCAAGGACGCCTGGATCAAGGCGAGGGTGCCCTATCAGCAGACGGAAGCCTACCGCTTCGGCAATCCGATCGTTGACGACTGGGAAGGCAAGGTCAATTCCTGGCCGCTCGACGAAGGCCTCATCGACTATGTCGACAAGTCCTACGGCACGGAAAGCGACGAGAACGAGCAATATACGCTCAACGTCATCGCCAACCCGAAATTCACCATCGGCGGCAAGGAAATCGATGCCACCAAGATCACGCCCGAACTTCTGTCCAGCACGCTGCAGTCCGCTGGCGAGACCGATGCGAATGTCGCGACCGGCTACCACGCCATTGAATTCCTGCTCTGGGGCCAGGACCTTAACGGTACGGGCCCCGGAGCTGGCGCTCGACCCGTCAGCGACTACGATCTCAAGAATTGCACCAACGGCAATTGCGATCGTCGTGCCGAATATCTGAAGGTGGCATCCGGCCTGCTGGTCAGCGATCTCGAAGACATGGCCAAGGAATGGACGCCGGAAGGCGATGCCGCCAAGGCCGTGCTTGCCGACCCCAAGAAAGGCATCTCCACCATGCTGACCGGCATGGGCTCGCTTTCCTATGGCGAACTCGCCGGCGAGCGCATGAAGCTCGGCTTGCTGCTGCACGATCCCGAGGAAGAGCACGATTGCTTCTCCGACAACACCTACAATTCGCATCTCAATGACGCGATCGGCATCGCCGACACCTATTGGGGCAAGTACACGCGTGTTGACGGCACCAAGATTGAAGGCCCGTCGCTGTCCCAGCTCGTTGCCGAGAAGGATCCTGCCATCGACAAGGAAATGACCGCCAAGCTCAACATGACGCTCGACGCCATGCACGCCATGGCCAAGCGCGGCGAGACAATGGAGAAATACGACCAGATGATCGGTGAAGGCAATAAGGAAGGCAACGCCGTCGTCCAGGCAGCCATCGATGGTCTTGTCGATCAGACCAAGACTATCGAGCGCGTCATTACGGCGCTGGATCTCGGTGCGATTAAGCTTGAAGGTTCCGACAGCCTGGATAATCCTAACGCCGTGTTCAAATAATCAAGGCGGAAGGGCGCGAGCCCAAGGCGCGCGTCCCTTCGAACGGCTGATGACAACAAGGTCAAATCAAACGCTCCTGCTGGCGGCACTTCTGCTCGCCTGTTCGGGAGCGTTTGTAGTTTCGGCGGACAGCGAACCCGCCCGGCCGGATCTCGATGCCAAGACCCGGTTGCGTGTCGAAACTGTTACCCGGCCAACCAAGGATTTCACCAAGCCGGAAGCCTACGAGACGATGCAGGCCGGCGCCGCAACGTCGATCGAGGAACCCGACCGTAAAGCCTTCTCGCATTTCACTGCCAATCTCGATGCCGGCGACGAAATGAACTTCCGGCTGGGCAATGCGCTGTTTCGCAAGTTGTGGGTGCCGGCGCCGTCCTCCACGCAGGCGTCGGATGGCCTGGGACCTTTCTACAATGCCCGCTCCTGCGAGGAGTGCCACAAGGAGGATGGTCGCGGCCATCCGCCCGAAGGCAAGCCGGATGCGACCTCGATGTTCCTGCGGCTGGCGCGGACTGCGAACTCGGACGCCGATAAAAAGGCGCTGGCGGATCACTTTGGCCTCAACCTGCCCGATCCGGTCTATGGCAAGCAGCTACAGGACAAGGCGACGCCCGGCCTGATCGCTGAAGGACAGATGGCCATCTCCTACGCGGAGCAGCCGTTCAAGTTTCCCGATGGCTCGGTGACCACATTGCGAAAGCCAACCTACGCGGCTGCCGACCTGCGCTACGGGCCGCTCGACAGGCATACGACGCTCTCCGCCCGTGTGGCGCCCGCAATGATCGGGCTCGGGCTGATCGAGGCGATTGCCGACAGCGACATCCTCGTGCATGCCGACCCGGAGGATCGCAACGCAGACGGAATTTCGGGCCAGCCGCAGATGCTTCGCAACCCCAAGGGCGAAGTGCATGTCGGTCGCTTTGGCTGGAAGGCCGAGAATTTCTCCATCCGCGAGCAATCGGCGCAGGCGCTGGTGGGCGATGTCGGCATTTCCACGCCCGAACTTGAGTTTCCGCAAGGCGATTGCACCGCGGCGCAGGCGGATTGCCTTGCTCGCCCGAATGGTGAACAGGCTCGGCTCGGTAAAAGTGAAGCTCCGGATCCGATTCTATCGTTGATCACCTTCTATTCGCAAAATCTCGCCGTCCCGGCCCGCCGCAAGGCGAGTTTCGACGAAACACTTGCGGGCAAGAAGCTGTTCTACGAATCCGGCTGCATTTCCTGCCATCAGCCGAAATACGTCACGCGCAAGGATTGGCCGGAAAAGTCGCTACGCTTCCAGCTGATCTGGCCCTATTCCGATTTCCTGCTGCATGACATGGGCGATGGATTGGCAGATGGCCAGCAGGTCGGTGCGGCAACTGGAAAGGAGTGGCGGACGCCCCCGCTCTGGGGTATTGGCCTCACCAAGACGGTCAGCGGCCACACTTTCTTCCTGCATGACGGCCGGGCGCGATCGCTGGAGGAAGCCATCCTCTGGCATGGCGGCGAGGCGGCCAAGGCGCGGGACAATTATACGGCACTGCAAAAAGCCGACCGGCAAAAACTGATTTCATTCCTGGAGTCCCTTTGATGCGAATACTCCCCGCCTTTTCAGCGCTGGTCGTTCTTTTGGCGAGCAGCCTTCCGGCACTGGCGCTCGACAATGCGGCCGCCAAAGGCGTGATGGAACGGGCGGTCGATCTCTACATCAAACCCGGCTATGCGGATTTCCACCTCAAGGCCAAGGCATTGGCCGATCAGACCGAGAAGCTGTGCGCTGCGCCCTCGGACGAGCAGTTGCAGGTCGTCGCGGATCGCTTCGCCGATGCGATCCACAGCTGGTCGAAGATCGAAATCCTGCGCGATGGGCCAGTTATGCAGGAAAACCGCTTCGAGCGCGTGCTGTTCTATCCCGATCGCAAGGCCACCGGCCTCAAGCAGGTGCAGGCGCTGATCGCCGATCCGGATGAGGCGGCCACCGATCCCGTCGCACTCAAGGGCCGTAGCGTCGCCATGCAGGGGCTCGGTGCTTTTGAATATGTGTTCTTCGGCTCCTATCCGGAAAGCGTGGTCGGCGAGAAGGAGAGTTTCCGTTGCCGCTATGGCCTGGCGATCGCCCGCAATGTCGAAAGCATCGCCGGTGAGTTGGAGGCGGCGTGGAATGCGCCCGATGGCGTGCAGAAGGACTGGAAGAACCCGTCCGCAGACAATCCCGTCTACCGCGACGAGGCGGAAGCCATGCAGGCGCTGATCGGCCTGCATGTCCATGGCGCCGAGATGGTGCGCGATCAGCGCATCAAGCCGTTCTACAAGGGCCGTGATGCCAAGCTGTCTCCCAAGCTGGCCGTCTTCTGGCGGTCCGGCAACACCTCGAGAATGATATCAGGCAATATCGAGGGGCTTGAGACGCTCTGGAAGGTCTCGGAAATGGGCGCGCTGCTTGACAGCCAGTCGAGCGCGACGGCAAATTCGATTTTCTTCAAATACAAGTCGGCGCAGCTCGCCGCCGACAAGCTCACACAGCCAACCGCGGATGCGCTGAAGGACGAGGCCTATCTCAAGCACCTCGACTATATCGAGGTAACGCTGAAAGACGCGATCAACCACGTCAACGGCGACATAGGGGCAGCCGTCGGGCTTGAAGCCGGGTTTTCCTTTGCGGACGGAGATTGAGCCATGCTGTTTACCGCACCCATCAACAAGCGCTCGTTCCTGAAGGCCGCAGGCCTCACCTTCGCAGCCAGCCTGTTGCCGCGTGGAGCCGAAGCACTTGAGCGCTCCGAGGCCATCTTCGCCAGCGCCTTCATGGCCGAGGACAAAAGCTACGGCATCGCGCTGGTCACCGAGACCGGCAAGGAGATCTCGCGCGTGGCACTGCCCGATCGCGGCCATGACGTCTCGTTCGATCCGATGTCGCACCGCGCCGTAGCCTTTGCGCGCCGACCGGGCACGTTCGCGCTGGTCTTCGACACACGGAGCGGTGCGCCGATCAAGCTGATCGAGGCAGCCGAAGACCGCCATTTCTTCGGTCACGGCGCTTTCACTGCCGATGGCAAGATACTCTACATCGCCGAGAACGATTTCGACAACTATGCTGGCATGATCGGCATCTACGAGACCGGCGCCGGCTACCGTAAGGTCGGCGAATTTCCGGCCCATGGCATGGACACCCACGATATCCAGATGATCGAAGGCGGCCGCTATCTGGCCATCGCCAATGGCGGCATCAAGCAGCATCCCAATTCCGGTCGGGCCAAGCTCAATATCGATCACATGGAGCCGTCGCTGGTCATCGTCGATCTTCTGAACGGCCAGCTCATCGAAAAGCACGACATGCCCGCCGACATCCGCCAATTGTCAACCCGGCACATGGACATCGATGATAGAGGTCGTGTCTGGTTCGGCTGCCAGTTCGAGGGCGCACGCAACCGGCACCCGCAACTGCTCGGTAATTTCCGCCGTGGCGAAGGCGTCAACTTCATCGCAATGCCGGAAAATGTGCTCGACGGCTTCGACAATTACATCGGCTCGGTCACCGTCAATCAAAGCGCGGGCCTCGTCGCGGTCTCCTCTCCCAAAGGCGGCCAGTGGGCGGCCTTCGATGTCGAGAGTGGCAAGCTCGCCTATGAAGAAAAGATCGCCGGCGTCTGCGGCCTGGCGACGGAAAAGCAGCTTTTCAGCCGCTCGACGGAAAGCGGCTGGTTTGACAAACAGAAGTCCTCGCTCGCCTGGGACAATCACATAACGCGCCTGGGCTGAACGGCGACCAATCGGGAGGATATGATGTCGATCTACCAAACACTGGAAAAACCGCCCTTCCGTCTCGACACCAGAGCCATCGACTGGGTCCGCGAAAAGTTCGCCACCCTGTCACTGGATGAGAAGGTAAGCCAGCTTTTCGTGCTGATAATGATGGGCACGGACGAACAGGAATTTGCGCGCATCCGGGCATTGAAGCCGGGCGGCATCACGCGCTTTTACACCTCGGATCTGGATTTTGAGCGCCGCGTCCTACAGGAGATGATCGACGCCAATCCGGTGCCGCTGCTCATTACGGCGGATCTCGAAGGCAGCCGCCACTCCTTCTCCTTCGGCACGCCGGTGCTCGGCCAGCTCGGCCTTGCTGCGGTCGATGATCTCGAGGCAACCGAGAAATCGGCCGAAATCCTCGCCAAGGAAGGAAGGGCGATGGGGGTCACCTGGTCGTTCACGCCCGTCATCGATATCAACAAGGCCTTTCGCTCGGCAATCGTCGGTACGCGCTCGTATGGTTCCGATATCGATCGGGTTGAACGGCATGCCCTTGCCCATATAAGAGGCTTGCAGAACAATGGCGTCGCGGCCACCGTCAAGCACTGGCCGGGCGAAGGCTATGACGATCGCGACCAGCATCTGGTGACGACCATCAATCCGCTCGGCGTGGCCGAGTGGATGGCGACGTTCGGTCGGCTGTACAAACGGATGTTTGCGGAAGGCGTGATGTCCGTCATGTCTGCCCACATCGCCTTTCCGGCCTATGTCAGGTCGAAGATGGCGGATCCCGGCATCGAAGCCTTTCGTCCGGCGTCGGTCTCGCATCTTCTCAACACGGTGCTGCTGCGCGAAGAACTCGGCTTCAACGGTATCGTCGTCTCCGATGCGACTCCCATGGGCGGGCTGTCCGCCTGGGGCCATCACAGCGACACGATGCCGGAGCTGATCTCGTCGGGCTGCGATGTGATCCTGTTCAGCGATGCACCGGAGGCCGACATGGCATCGGTGAAGCAAGCCGTCCTTGATGGACGGATCAGCGAAACCCGGCTCGAAGAAGCCGTCGTCAGGATACTGGCACTGAAAGCCAAGCTCGGACTGTTCGACAAATCAGACGTGCTGCCCGACGCAGGCAGTGCCAGGGCAGCGCTCGCAACGCCCGAAAATGTCGCGGTTTCAAAGGATATGATCGATCGGTCCCCGACTTTGGTCAAGGACGTGGACGGCATCTTCCCGCTCGATCCGAAGAAGCATAAGCGCATCCTGTTCGTCGACGGCGGCATCAACCATCCGCTCATTCCGGCGCCGATGAAATTCATTCTGCCAGACCTGCTGCGCCAGGAAGGCTTCGGTGTCACTTTCG
This sequence comes from Shinella sp. OV683, assembly GCF_057787725.1. Taxonomy (NCBI): domain Bacteria; kingdom Pseudomonadati; phylum Pseudomonadota; class Alphaproteobacteria; order Hyphomicrobiales; family Rhizobiaceae; genus Shinella; species Shinella sp. OV683. The sequence goes on along the minus strand of NZ_CM173543.1, from coordinate 4,924,224 downwards.
ACACGCCCGAGATCGTTCCGGATCCGAAAGATTTCGACCTTGTTCTCTACGCAATGGGCGACGAGTCGCTGCTGGTGCGCGGCCGCATCTTCGTCGATTGGCACAAGATGGGTGGTGGCGGGCTGTTCAAGGCAATGTACCGGCCTTGGACGACAATCCCATCGGCAATGATCTCCTTCGGGCATCCCTATTATCTCTACGATGCGCCGCGCGTACCGGCCTATGTCAATGCCTATTCGACGATGGAGAGTGTGCAGCAAGCGGTCGTCGATTGCATGCTGGGACGCAAGCCCTTCAATCAAACAAGCCCAGTGGACCCGTTCTGTGAACTGGAGGATGCGAAGTATTAGGCGGGCGCGCCGATCCGCTTGATCGAGTCCAGCAATGCCTCTGCATGCAGCAGCGCCGTGCCTGTGGCATTCAGCATTTGCGGCAGGATCAGCCATTCCAGCGTCCAAGCGGCACCCGAGCGCTCCTGCTCGTGGACGAGCGACTGATGAAGACCGGACAGCTGAACCGCATTGAAGCGGGCGAGCGAGACGAGCACCTCGGCACGCACCGGGTTCTGCTTGTGGGCCATGGCCGAAGAAGTCCCGGCGCCGGAGAGCTCAATTTCAGCGATCTCGTTCTGGGCCATTAACGCCACATCCTGGCCGATCTTCCCGAGGGCACCCGTAACCTGACTCAGCCAGCTGCCCAAGGCGGCGATACGGTCACGGGCGGCATGGGGCACGTAATCGGGTACAGTAAGCCCCAGTGAGCCGGCTAATGAATGCCGAACCGCATCGATCCTGTCACCGAACTTTTCTGACGTACCTGCAGCGCCCGCAAGCGACACGACCAGCATATGGGACCGCACCGGCCCGAGCGCCGCATGTGCGCGGCTGACCAGTCCACGCCACACGGCGAGCCGATCAGCAACCGTGATCGGAATGGCTGCCTGCATGCGTGTCCGGCCCATCAGCGTGGCTTTGCCGTGCTCGTCCGTCAGACGATCCAGTGTGTCCAGAAGACCGGCTAACCGCTGGTCAAAGAGATCAAACACGGTCCGCAGTTTCATCGCCAGTGCAGTGTCGATCACATCCTGGCTGGTGGCGCCGAAATGCACCGACTCGTTCTGTGGCGCGCCGATATGCGCCTTGAGTTGCTTGACGAAATTGGGGGCAGCCACCCCGTCCCTCAACGTCGCTTCGGCCAATTCACCGAGATCAGGCTGAAAACCGTGCCCGACCCTGACGATTTCGGAAGCGGCTTCCCTGCTGATCACGCCACACTCCGCTTCGGCTTCGGCAAGGCCGATCTCGAAGCTCAGCATGGCTTGCAGTTCGACCTTGGTGCCGATCAGCTCAAGCATAGCATGATCGGTCAGCAGCGGATCGAGGAACTCAGCAAGGAAAGCGGCCATTTCAAACCCGTTCGAGCGCGATTGAAATCCCCTGACCGACACCGATGCACATTGTGGAGACGGCGTATCTGCCTCCGGTCAGCGACAGTTCCAAGGCCGCCGTGCCGGCAATGCGGGCGCCGGACATGCCGAGGGGATGACCGAGCGAGATCGCACCGCCATTCCTGTTGACCCGCGCGTCGTCGTCGGCGATGCCCAGATCGCGAAGTGTTGCAAGGCCTTGGCTGGCAAAAGCTTCGTTGAGTTCGATCACGTCAAGCTGCTCCTGTTTCAAGCCGAGGCGAGCCAGCAATTTCTTGGTGGCCGGCGCCGGGCCGATACCCATGATCCGTGGCGGCACGCCGGCGGTCGCACCGCCCAGCACGCGGGCGATTGGCGTAAGCCCATGCTTCTTGGCGGCCGCTTCCGAGGCCACGATCAGGGCGGCGGCACCGTCATTGACGCCCGAGGCATTGCCGGCCGTCACCGTGCCGTCGGCGCGGACGATCGGCTTGAGCTTGGCAAGCGCCTCCATATTGGTCGCGCGCGGATGCTCGTCTTTGTCGACAACGATCGGGTCACCCTTGCGCTGCGGGATCGTGACTGGCGTGATTTCCTTGCCAAGCCGGCCGTTTGCCTGCGCGGCAGCAGCCTTGGCTTGCGAGCGAACCGCGAAAGCGTCCTGGTCTTCGCGGGAGACCTTGAACTCGTCGGCGACATTCTCGCCGGTTTCCGGCATCGAGTCGACACCATACTGCTTCTTCATCAGCGGGTTGATGAAGCGCCAGCCGATTGTCGTGTCGTGGATCTCTGCATTGCGCGAAAACGCGCTTTCCGCCTTGGGAATGACGAAGGGCGCGCGGCTCATGCTTTCGACGCCGCCGGCAATCATCAGCTCGGCTTCACCGGCCTTGATGGCGCGCGCAGCCGCAATCACGGCGTCCATGCCCGAGCCGCAGAGGCGGTTCATCGTGGTGCCGGTAACGCCAACCGGCAGCCCGGCCAACAGCGCCGACATGCGCGCGACATTGCGATTGTCTTCGCCAGCCTGGTTGGCGCAGCCGAAGATAACGTCTTCGACCGCCTCGAAATCCACCGATGGATTGGCCGCCATCAGCGCTTTGAGAGGAATGGCGCCGAGGTCGTCGGTGCGGACCGCGGCGAGCGATCCGCCAAAACGGCCGATGGGAGTTCTGATGTAAGCGCAGATATAGGCCTCGGCCATCCCTAGATTCCTCTTCTCGTCGATACCTTACTGACCCTTGTGGGCGGCATCGGTGCGGGCCTTGAGGTCCCGCAATGTTGTCAGTTCGAGCTCGTCCGGCGCCGGCGTTTCCTCGAGCGTGTCGGCGAATTTCACCGGCCAGCCGCAGGTCTCCTGCACCTTCTCCCGCGTCACGCCCGGATGGAGCGAAACCACGGTGAATTCCTTGGTTACCGGATCAGGCTTCCAGATGGCAAGGTCGGTGACCAGCAAAGTCGGCCCTTTGGTTGATATGCCGAGCCGCTGGCGATGGTCGCCGCCCTCGCCGTGACCGAAGGAGGTGACGAAATCGATCTTCTCGACCATGCCGCGGGTGGATTGCGCCATGGTGATGAAGATCTCGCCGCAGGACGAGGCGATCTCCGGAGCGCCACCACCACCGGGCAGGCGGGTCTTCGGCTTGTCGTAGCTGCCGATCACCGTCGTGTTGATATTGCCGAATTTGTCGAGCTGGGCAGCGCCCAGAAAGCCGACGGTCACGCGGCCGCCTTGTAGCCAGTAGCGGAACATCTCCGGCACCGAAACCGTCGTTACCGAGGTCTCGCTCAGTTCACCGTCGCCGATCGACAGTGGCAACACGGTCGGCGCCGTGCCGATCGTGCCCGATTCATAGATCAGCGTGATCTCGGGCGCATGCGTCAGCCGCGCGACGTTGCAAGCAGCGGACGGCGCACCGATGCCGACAAAGCAGACGTCGGAATTCGACAGAGCACGCGAGGCGGCGATGGTCATCATTTCATTGGGGGTAAAGTTCTGGCTCATTTGGAAGGCCTCAGATGCGCGACCCGGCGGGCAAAATCCTCGGGAGTGGCGTCAAGCACGTTTTCTTTCATCCAGGTCTGGAATTTCTCCCGGTCTGCCGAGATGTCGTCCCATTCGAGATAGGAGGCATTGTCCCGGGCATAGTAGCCCTGCGCATAAGAGGGATGAGCGCCGCCGGGCACGACGGCGATGTTGGTGATCGTCCAACCGGGAATGATGCAGGCATTGACGCTGATATCGTCAAAATTATCGACGATCTCCTCGACCGTCACCACGGCACGCTTGGCCGCCAGCACCGCTTCCTTCTGGATACCGATAATCCCTTCGACCAGCACGTCGCCCTTCTTGTTGGCCTTCTGGGCGTGAATAAAGGACACGTCGGGGCGCACGGCGGGCACCGCTGCCAGCTTCTCGCCGGTAAACGGGCAGATCACCGACTTGATGTTCGGATTGACGCGCGCAAGCTCGGCTCCGAGATAGCCGCGAAAGATCGCGCAGGGGAGGCCAGCGGCGCCCGCTTCGTAGGCATTGGCCATCGCCGCGTGACTGTGCTCCTCGAGCTCCAGCTTGTGCGGATAGTGGTTCTCCACGGCATCGCGAAAGCGACGGAGCAAGCCGACACCGGGATTGCCGGCATAGGAAAAGATTACCTTCCTGACCATGCCGAGCCCGATCATCTGGTCGTAGATGCCGTCGGGCGTCATGCGGATCAGGGTGAGATCCTTGAACCCCTGCCGGATCGCCTCGTGGGCGGCAGCATGCGGAATGAGATGGGTAAACCCTTCGAAGGCGGCCGTATCCCCATCGTGGAGATTGTTTGCCACGGCCTCCTTCAGCGTCACTATCTTGGCCACGTCTGGACCTCGCGTTCGTCGTTGTAAATCATGGGTGGAGCACCATCGCTCACATGTCGAAGAAGATGGTTTCGTTTTCGCCCTGGAGATGGATGTTGAACGTCACCGTATCGCCCTCGCGCTTGCCGATCAGGGTCGGCACGCGGACGCGATGCTCGATCCGGCTCAGGATCGGGTCTTCCGCGTTGGCGGCTTCCTCGTCGGAGAAATACATTCGCGTCTGCAGGCCGATATTGATGCCGCGCGCCACGATCCAGAACAGGATATGCGGGGCCATCAAGCGCGGGTCGCTGTCACGAAATGGCGCTCGTCCTGGCTTGATCGTCTCGAAGGCGAATTCTCCTGTGTTCATGTCGCCGGGCTGGCGGCCCCAGCCGATGAAGTTGGGATCAGACTTACCCCGCGTTTCCGACGGACTGTTGTAGAAGCCATCCGCATCGGCCTGCCAGATTTCGACCATCGCGTCCTTGAGTGGCGTGCCGGTGCCGTCAAACACGAAGCCGCGCACCACGATCCGCTCGCCCTTGGCATTGTCGTTATAGAGCGGGCCGGAACCGAGATCGACAGGGAAAACACCCTCGATGCCGACGAAATTCGGCGTGCAGCCAATGTGGACATAGGGGCCTGCTGTCTGCGAGGCGGTTTCCTTGAGATAATTGAGCGGTTGCACCATGGTCAGTTGCCCTCCTTGCGGTTCTCGAAGAAGGTCGACCGGCGGCCGCGCAGCACGATGTCGAACTTGTAGGCGCGCATATCCATGGGGATCGTCGCGTTCCAGTCGAGCGGCGCGATCAACTGGTCGATCGCTGCCTGATCGGGGATCGTCTTGACGATGGGACATTTGGCAATCATCGGATCGCCCTCGAAATACATCTGGGTGATCAGCCGTTGGGCGAAGCCGTAGCCAAACACCGAGAAATGAATATGCGCCGGTCGCCAGTCGTTGGTCCAGTTCATCCACGGATAGGCGCCGGGCTTGACGGTCTTGAACCAGTAATAGCCGTCCTCGTCGGTGATCGTCCGGCCGACGCCACCGAAATTGGGGTCGACGGCCGCGAGATACATCTCCTTCTTGTGGCGATAGCGGCCGCCGGCATTGGCCTGCCAGAATTCGACCAGCGTGTTGCTTACACCACGGCCGCGCTCGTCCAGTATGCGCCCGTGCACGAGAATGCGCTGGCCGATGGCCATCTCGCCGGGCCTGGCATAGTTGACGATCAGGTCGTTATCGAGCGGGCCGAGAATGTTGTGGCCGAAGACAGGCCCGGTGATCTCCGTCTTCGTGCCCTCGAAGGACAGCAAAGCCCGTTGTGGCGAACGCGCCACCGAAGTCTTGTATATTGGCGTCAGCGCCGGCGGATGCATGGCGCGGTCGCGCGCGAAAAACGCGCCGGTTTCGGGCGGTGTATTCTTCATGCCTTTCCTCCCGCGGTCTGCGCCGCCGCGTCCATCTGCTCGTAGGTCTGCTTGATGATCTTGATGGCGTGATTGGCGGCCGGCACGCCGGCATAGATTGCCACATGCAGCATCGCTTCCCGCAGGTCCTCGGCGGTCGCGCCGGTATTGGCGGTGGCGCGCACGTGCATCGCCACCTCCTCGTCGTGGCCGAGTGCGGCCAGCAGCGCGATGGTGACGATCGAGCGCTGCCGATGGCTCCATTCCGGCCGCGACCAGACATGGCCCCAGGCCGCCTCGGTGATCAGCGCCTGGAATGGCTCGTCGAACGCCGTCTTGGCTGCTTCCGCAGCATCGACATGTGGCCCGCCGAGCACCTCCCGGCGGGTCTGCATGCCTTGTTCAAGACGGCTCGTCGGCACCTCGTCTGCCATGTTAATCCTCGTTGATGAATCCGGCTAACAATTCAGCCAGCGCCGCAGGCTGCTCGACGCAGGGAATGTGTCCCGCGCCCTTGATGACCTCGAATTCCGAGCCCGGAATGAGATCGGCGGTCGACTTGACGAGTTCGGGTGGCGTGGACCCGTCCTGGTCGCCGACGATGCACAGGACCGGAACCTTGATCTTCGGCGCATGCGCGGTGAAATCGGCATCGCGTATGGCCGCGCAGGTATTGGCGTAACCCTCGGGCGATTGCCGGCTCAGCATATTGCGATAGCCGGCGAGATCGGCCTTGCGCCTGTCATGGAAATCCCTTGTGAACCAGCGTTCGAGAATGGCATCCGCCATCGAGCCAATGCCGGACGTCTTCGCGGTCTCGATGCGGCCGTTCCAAAAGTCTGGAGTACCGATTTTGTGCGCTGTATCGCAGAGCACGATCTTCTCGACCAGGCCGGGCTTTTTCACATAGAGGCTCTGGACGATCAACCCGCCGACGGAGAGGCCGCAAAAGATCGCCTTCTTGATGCCGAGATGGGCAAGCAGGGCGATGAGGTCGTCCGCGTGATCCTCGATCGTCGATGACGCCTGGCCGATATCGGACAGACCGTGGCCACGCTTGTCATAGAGCAGCATAGACCAATTGTCGGTGAGTTCATCGATCAGCGGCAACCAGATACGGAAATCGGTGCCCAGCGAGTTGGAAAACACCACGACCGGTTCGTCTTCGAATTCCGTCAGATATTCATAGTGCAGATTGATGCCGTTGATTTCAGCAAATGCCATGGTCATTTCCTCTTAAGTCACAATTACAGGATGATTTTCGTCTGTTATAATGATATTTTCGTCCAAATTCATAACGAAATGGATATGTATCTGGATAGCAGGATCAAATTTCGCCATCTCGAGACGTTCATCGAAGTTGCCCGCCAGAGAAGCGTCGGCCGCGCGGCTGACGTGCTTGCGCTCACCCAGCCGGCGGTGACGCGGACGATCCGCGAGCTTGAGGACTATCTTGGCGTCGATCTCTTCGAAAGGGAAGGCCGCGGCATCCGCATCACGCGTTTTGGCGAGGTGTTTCTCCGGCATGCGGGCGAAAGCATCGCCGCCGTTAATCGCGGTGTCGACTCGATTGCCCAAGCGCGGAATTCCATGGGGCCACCACTCAGGATCGGTGCATTGCCCACCGCATCGGCGACCTTCCTGCCTGATGTCGTGGCTGAATTTCTTCAGGCGGGCACCGGCAGTCTGGTCACCATCGTCACCGGTGAGAACCGCTGGCTGCTGGATGCGTTGAGGCTCGGCGACCTCGATCTCGTCGTCGGGCGGCTGGCGGCGCCGGAGCGCATGGTGGGGCTGCATTTCGAGCCGCTTTATTCCGAAGAGATAGGATTTGCGGTGCGCACCGGCCACCCCTTGTTGTCGCGTCGCAATTTCTCGCTGGGCGAACTCGCCAACTACACGGTTCTGATGCCGACCCAGGGAGCAGTGATCCGCCCCTTCGTCGACCGGCTGTTGCTGACCAACGGCATCGCCGAACTGACCAACATAATAGAGACGGTGTCCGACAGTTTCGGCCGAGCTTATATCCAGCGCCATGATGCGATCTGGATCATTTCGCGCGGGGTGGTCTATCCCGAGGTGCAGGCGGGTCGCGTCGCGCTGCTCGATGTCGAAACGTCGGAGACGCGGGGCGCTGTCGGCTTGACAACACGGGCCGACGCCATACCCAGTCTGTCGCTGTCGATCATGATGACAACGATCCGCGAACGTCTGAAGACGAGCGGTCGGGTGCTCTAATCGAGACGAGCGTCTACCGATAGCAATCCGGCGCCGTTCGCCGCGACGTAGAACAAGCCGCCGGCAATCGCGATATCCTTCATGAAGGCCTGGAATTGCATGAGGTCGGCAAAATTGGAATGGCCGATGAAGGCCGCCGCAATGGAAAATAACGCAAGTATCGTGGCGGCAATCCGCGTCTTGAATCCGGTAAGAATTGCCAGGCCGCCGACAATTTCAATCAGGATCACCAGCCATGTCGTCTCTGCCGGCATAGGCAAGCCAACGGATTCGAAGTAGCCGGACGTGCCGCTGATATCGACAAGTTTCGAATATCCCGCCTGGAGAAAGATCGCCGACATCAATAGTCGGCCCAAGAGCATGGCCATACTTGGCATATTCGCCGTCCCGCCTGTAAAAAGATTATGGGCATAACCCGGTAATAACGGAAATATAGACAGTCAATGCGTAATTTTATACCCAATCCTCGGAATTGATAGATCTTTGCTGCACGTGCGATCTTAAAGGCCTGAAACCTTCCAGGCGATGTAGACCAGCGCGACAGCGATGACCCACAGCGCTACTCGTCCCGAACGCGAGTGCCGCGCTTCGGACCTGCCGATCGCTTCGGCCGTCTCGGCATCGAATCGCAGCCCGTTTTCACTCATGGCGGTCACCTGCTGGGCGAACTTTTCGGTCTTCATGGCGATCTCCGGCGCTGCCTCCGCAAGCCGGAAGGCTGCCTTCATGGCGTCGCGGATGTCGCCGACGATGCGCTTCGGTCCAAGATTGTCGCGGATCCAGCCCTCGACCACCGGCGCCGACGCCTTCCACATGTTGAAATGCGGATTGAGCGATCGCGCCACGCCCTCGACCACGACCATGGTCTTCTGCAGCATGATCAGCTCCGGCCGCGTTTCCATGTCGAACAGTTGCGTGACTTCAAACAGCAGCGTCAGCAGCTTGGCCATCGAGATCGTGTCGGCCGGCTGACCATGGATCGGTTCGCCGATCGCCCGGATCGCCTGGGCAAACGAGGCATGGTCGTGATGGGACGGCACGTAGCCAGCTTCGAAATGTACATCGGCGACGCGCTGGTAATCGCGGGTGATGAAGCCGAACAGGATCTCGGCGAGGAAGCGCCGTTCCTTTTTACCGAGGCGACCGACAATGCCCATATCGACGGCCACGACGATTCCCTGGGGATCGACGAACAGATTGCCCTGGTGCATATCTGCATGGAAGAAGCCGTCGCGGAGCGTGTGGCGCAGGAACGACTGCATCAGGTGCTCGGCGAGCATATTGAGATCGTGTCCGGCTGCCCGCAACCCTTCGATATCCGACATCTTGATGCCGTCGATCCATTCCATGGTCACGACATCGCGGCCAGTACGTTCCCAATCCACTTTCGGCACACGGAAACCGGGATCACCAATGGTGTTTTCTCCGAGTTCGGAGAGAGCCGCAGCCTCAAGGCGGAGGTCCATCTCGACCTTGGTCGTCTGCTCCAGCGTCTTGGTAACCTCGACCGGTCTCAGGCGGCGTGACGGCGGATGGAATTTCTCCTGCAGATGTGACACCAGATATTGGGCCTCGAGGTCACGCGCGAAGCGCTCGCGCACGCCGGGGCGGATCACCTTGACGGCGACCTTCTGCGGCACGCCGTCCTTGATGATCACGGCGGGGTGCACCTGCGCAATCGACGCCGCAGCCACCGGCTCGTCGAATTCCACATAGAGCTCGGCGATGCTGCGGCCGAGCGATGCTTCGATCTGCGCCTTCGCCAGCGCCATCGGAAACATCGACATCCGGTCTTGCAGCGTCGACAGGTCAGCGGCGAAATCGGCGCCCACGACATCCGGCCGCGTCGCCAGGAATTGGCCGATCTTCACATAGGAGGGGCCAAGGCGCTCGACGGCGCGCGACAGATTATCGGACTGCGTCGAGGACTTTGCGCGGTTGCGGGCAAACAGCCCGGCGATCGAATGGCCGAAACGAAGAGACAGCGGCAGGTCGTGGGCGGGAAGGGCGGACACAACCCCTTCGCGAACCAGCACCCAGCCGAGATTCATCAGGCGAAAATAGGCTCCAACGGCACTCATAAATTTAGAGTTTCCAGCCGGAATGCAGCGCCGCAACGCCACCGGTGAAATTGGTGAAGGTCGGCCGCGAGAACCCGGCATGGCCGATCATGTCGGCAAAGTCGCGCTGGTTGGGGAACTTGCGGATCGATTCCACCAGATACTGGTAGGGCTCGGCCTCACCGGTCACCGCCTTGCCGATGCGCGGGATCGCATTGAACGACCAGGCATCGTAGAACCGATCGAGCAACGGCATTTCGACTTCGGAGAACTCCAGCACCAGCAGTCGGCCGCCGCGCTTGAGCACCCGATAGGCTTCCGACAGCGCCACATCGATGCGCGGCACGTTGCGAATGCCGAAGGCGATCGTATAGGCGTCGAACGTATTGTTGTCGAAGGGCAGTTCCTCGGCATTGGCCTCGACAAAGGTAAGGTTCGGCGTCAGTCCTTTCTTTTCAGCGCGTTCGGCACCGACAGCCAGCATCGAGCCGTTGATGTCCAGTACCGTCGAATGCGCCTTACGGTCGGAGGCCTCGACGATGCGGAAGGCAATATCGCCTGTGCCGCCAGCCACGTCGAGCGTCCGGTAATCGGCGCTCTTGCGCGGGTTAAGCGCCGAGATCAGCGCGTCCTTCCAGGCGCGATGCATGCCGGCCGACATCAGGTCGTTCATGATGTCGTAGCGCTTGGCGACCTTGTGGAAGACCTCGTTGACCATGGTCTGCTTCTCGCCCGCACCGACGTCGCGAAAACCGTAGGATGTTTCCATCCCGCCTTCGGCCTTGGTGCGTGCTGTCGTCATGTCCGGTACTCCACTCAACGTCTTAATCTTATATGTATTCTTATGTGCGGCGCGACAATAACGGATCGCTCGGCAGGATGCCAGCCGGGTGCGCTGCAAAATGCTGCGTCACTTTGGTTGATCCTTTCGCCAAAGTCCTTATCTTCCCGCCGTTAACAGATCGCCACCCCGCCACCCAATCGAGATCGCCCTGATGCCTGAATTGCCCGAAGTGGAAACCGTTCGCCGTGGCCTTGCGCCGTTCATGGAAGGCGGGCGGATCAACAAGCTGATGCTACGGCGTGGCGACCTGCGCTTTCCGTTTCCAGAGCAGTTCGCCGAGCGGGTCGAAAACAAGGCGATCGTGGCGCTCGGCCGGCGGGCGAAATGCCTGCTGATCAATCTGGAGAGCGATCTCTCCATTATTGCTCATCTCGGCATGTCGGGCTCGTTCCGGATCGAGGCGGAGAAGGACAAGATGCCAGGCGACTTTCACCATCCGCGTTCCAAGGACGAGGCGCATGACCATGTGATTTTCGAGATCGAACGGACGAATGGGCAGGTACGGATTATCTACAACGATCCCCGTCGCTTCGGCTTCATGCATCTGATGGCGACCTCGGAACTCGACACCTATCCGGCCTTTGCCGGCCTGGGTCCGGAACCCACCGGAAATTTTCTCTCGGCCGATTATCTCGCCGCTCGCTTCGAAGGCCGCAAGCAACCGCTCAAAAGCGCGTTGCTTGACCAGAAGGTCATTGCCGGGCTCGGCAACATCTATGTCTGCGAGGCGCTCTATCGCGCTCACCTGCTGCCGACACGGGCAGCTTCGACCATCGTCAAGGCCAACGGCAAGCCGGCCAAGGCACTGGAGCAGCTGACGGGGGATATTCGCGAGGTGATCGCCGAGGCGATCGAGGCCGGCGGCTCGTCCCTACGTGACCATATCCAGACGGATGGCTCGCTCGGCTATTTCCAGCATCGCTTCAAGGTCTACGACCGCGAGGGCCAGCCATGCCAGACACCCGGATGCACGGGAACGATCGAGCGGATTGCCCAAGCTGGCCGGTCGACTTTCTTTTGCCGCACCTGCCAGAAGTAGTCTATAAGTCTGCTGCAGGTGTTCGGCACCCGCGGCGCAGATTCTTTTGCTGAACTGATTGACGTGCAGGCACATAGGGGTTATACGCCGCCCACAGTTTGAAGAGCCGAGACAACAAGGCTTTTCTGAATGCTCCCCTCATTGCCCGGCATTGAGGCCGCCCGCCAAAGGGCTAGCGGCTAGCAGGGGCATGTTGGACAGATCGTTTAAGAGAGGCATACATGGCCAATACACAATCGGCGAAAAAAGCGACCCGCAAGATCGCCCGCCAGACCGAGGTTAACAAGGCTCGTCGTTCGCGCATGCGTTCTTTCATCCGCAAGGTTGAAGAAGCCATTGCATCCGGCGACAAGACTGCAGCCGAAGCCGCATTGAAGGCTGCCCAGCCGGAATTGCAGCGCGCTGCCACCAAGGGCGTGCTTCATCGTAACACCGCATCCCGCAAGGTCTCCCGCCTTGCCAATCGCGTGAATTCGATCGGCGCCTGATCTTATTGAGAAATTTTGCATTGAGCCTGGCGTTTCGCCGGGCTTTTTGCGTTTACTAAAAATGACAGTTTTTTTATAAGAAAATTTAGATTACCGCAAAATAGTATGACAAGAAAAATTTATATTTTTCAATGGTTTACCAAAGGTTTCGTCACATTCCCCGATCTCACCTTACGGCAGTTCGCCTATAAATCGAGTCAAGTGAATTTTTTATTTTTTATTTTCCGAGCGTGTGTTTTTGGTGGAAAAAGGGAATCTCGTTGATTTCCAAGCGATTCTTTTTCGGAAACCTCTTCCCTTTTAGTCGCGTCAGAATTGTCAATGGCTTTCTCTTAAGAATGCGTAAAAAAGGCCATTGATCTTGCCCTCCGATCTTGCCTAAATGCTTTCCACGAGGAACGGGCAAGCGGCCTTTCAATCCTGCCGGAGGGCAGGTAAGAGAGCCGGCCAGCCAAGACTTCGGACTGAAATTTCGGTTTCTTCAATCCCAGTTTGATTGGATTGTGTATGGGATGCCCTTGGCTCCCATCGGGGACGCTTTGTCCTCCAATCCAGCCTGACAATGAAAAGGGAGGAAAGCCGCAAGGAAGGGGCGAGAGCCGAAATGCCAGGGGACAAGTTGGCAGTTCGGAACAAGCAAGGCCAGACGACGTTGGATTTTGATGACGGGGCGACGAGGCCCTCCGTGTGTACTGCTTTTGCAGATGAAGCGGAGGACGTCCCGAGTATCCGGATCCAGCTGATGTGCCGTGGAGCTCAAATGGGCTTCTCACACACAGTACTATTGGAAGATTGCGCGAGGCTTGCGTCATTATGGCAAGCGGCGCGCAAAGCGGGTCGGGTGAATGAATTTGCCCGTGCTCTAAAAGACTGAGATGCAAAGGCGGCGACATGCACATGGCAATAACAGAAAAAGGCGCGTTTTCCGGATTGGAAGCGGCGCAGACCGTTGCGGCAGGCGGTATAAAGACAGATACAGGGGAAACCGGCATGAAACACGACGCCTTGTTCGAGCGCTTTTCCGCGCGACTTAAGGCGAAGGTTGGGCCGGATGTGTTCGCGAGCTGGTTTGGCCGGCTGAAGCTTCATTCGATATCCAAGAGCGTCGTGCGGCTTTCCGTGCCGACGACGTTCCTGAAATCGTGGATCAACAATCGCTATCTCGACATGATGACCGGTCTCTTGCAGGAAGAGGATGCCGATATCCTCAAGGTCGAAATCCTCGTTCGCACCGCTGTGCGGCCAACCCGGCCCGGCGTGGTCGAGGACGCTCCCGTTGCCTTCATTGAAAACACGGTCCAGCAGCCCGCCCGCAAGGCCGGGACACCGTTCTTTGCAACCACCCAGCAGACGCAGCATAGCCAGCCACAGCGGCCCACCGGCAACTCCACGCTATTTGGCTCGCCGCTCGACAGCCGCTACACATTCGCAAGCTTCATTGAAGGTCCGTCGAACCGTGTCGCATTGGCAGCGGCCCGTACGATCGCCGAATCCGGCGCCGGCTCCGTCCGCTTCAATCCGCTCTTCATTCATTCGAGCGTCGGCCTCGGCAAGACGCATCTTTTGCAGGCAATTGCCGCCGCCGCGCTTTCCAATCCGCGCAATCCGCGCGTCGTCTATCTGACGGCTGAATATTTCATGTGGCGCTTTGCCACTGCGATCCGCGACAATGATGCACTGACGCTGAAGGAATCGCTGCGCCACATCGACATCCTGGTGATCGACGACATGCAGTTCCTGCAGGGCAAGCTGATCCAGAACGAGTTCTGTCACCTCCTCAACATGCTGCTCGACAGCGCCAAGCAGGTCGTGGTCGCAGCCGACCGTGCCCCTTGGGAGCTGGAATCGCTCGACCCGCGGGTGCGCTCGCGCCTGCAGGGCGGCGTTGCCATCGAAATGGATGCACCGGATTTCGACATGCGGCTTGAAATGCTCAAGCTTCGCCTCGACCAGGCCCGCGTGGAAGATCCCGGTCTTGATATCCCGCAGGCGATTCTCGAACATGTGGCGACCAACATCACCGCATCGGGCCGCGAGCTCGAAGGCGCGTTCAACCAGCTGATGTTCCGCAAGTCCTTCGAGCCCGATCTGTCGATCGACCGGGTGGACGAACTTCTCGCCCATCTCGTCGGCGCCGGTGAACCCAAGCGGGTGCGCATCGAAGACATCCAGCGTGTCGTGGCGCGTCATTATAATGTCTCGCGGCAGGAGCTGGTCTCCAATCGCCGCACAAGGGTCATCGTCAAGCCGCGCCAGATCGCCATGTATCTTTCCAAGACCATGACGCCGCGCTCCTTCCCCGAAATCGGCCGCAGATTCGGCGGGCGTGATCACACGACGGTTCTGCATGCGGTGCGCAAGATCGAGGAACTGATCTCTGGCGATCAGAAGCTCTCGCATGAAATCGAACTGTTGCGCCGCCTGATCAACGAGTAGCCATGCCGCGTTCAAGCCTTGCAATGTACGATATGCTGGCGCCGGTTCAGGCAGCAAACGATTTGCTGTGGACCGGCATCCGCGACCGGCTTCGGGTTGCCGGCCTTTCGGCGCCCGATTCTCTCGACCGCGACATCAGCTATAGCGGCATCTGGCTGCAGCCGGACCTGATGCTGGCGCAAACCTGCGGCTACCCCTTCATCAGGGAGTTGCAGGGCAAGGTGCGGCTGGTGGCGACTCCCATTTATGACTTTGCCGGCGGCACCGGCACCGAGCGGGCAAGCTTCCTGGTTGCCAGCGACCAGAACGAATTTGCCGATCTCGAGGCGTTCCGTGGCAGCCGTGCCGCGGTCAACGACCATATGTCCAATTCCGGCATGAACCTGTTCCGGGCGGCGCTTGCTCCGATCGCCGGAGGCAAGCCGTTCTTCTCCGAAGTCGTCGTCACCGGCGGCCACCTGCCGTCGATGAAGGCCGTACAGGATGGCATCGCCGACATCGCCTCGATCGATACGGTGTCCTGGGGAATGCTGGCACGCCACGCGCCCGAAATGCTCGACGGTCTGCGAATCGTCGGCGAGACACCGCGTGGACCGGGACTGCCCTATATCACCAGCCTTGCAACTTCAGATGCCGATCTGAAGATCCTGCAGACGGCCATCAAGGATGCGATCGCCGACAAGGATCTGGCCGGGGCCACCCGCGCGCTCGGGCTCATCGGCGTAGAAATCCTCGACGAGGATGATTATGCGCGGCTCGCACAGCTCGGCACGGATGCCGAGCGTCTGGGTTATCCGATCATCGCCTGATCGTTCTGGATCTCGGGCAGATCGGTGCCGGTCACTGTTTCGGGATGCTGCGGATGCACCGGCTCGTGGTGTGGCTTGAAGAAGAAGCGTCGGGCCACTTCCAGATAGCCGTTATAGACCAATCCGCCATTCAGCTTGATGAAGGCATCGCGATTCGCCTTGTAGAGCGCCGGGATCTTGTACCACGGCATCTGCGGACGCGAATGATGGACGATATGCAGGTTGTTGTAGAGAAACAGCAGGCCGAAGGCCGGGGTGTTCTCGACGATGGCCGTCCGTTCTTCCTTCTCGCCGGCATATTGATGCTCGGCAAACGACCTCAATCGCGAAAAGGCGATGCCGGCATAGACAAAGGCCGTAAGATAGATCCATAGCGGCATGTCGCAGACCGCCAGCACCCAGGTCAGCACAAGTGCCGCGCCGATCAGATGCGCGCCCCATATGCCGGCATTGCGGAAATCGCCACGCACGACATGCGTCACTTCATGGCCAAGGAATGTCGCGAGCGACACCAGCGGCCCGATGATCAGCCGGCCGGCCAGCGTGTTGTCGACCCTGGTGATCAGGCGCCCGAGGGCACCGGTGCGTTCCCAGGCGTCGCCGGTGAGATAATAGGATTCCGGATCCTCGATGGGATCGGTCAACCATTCGTCGTTGTGGTGTTTGAGATGGGCGCGTTTGTAAAGCTGGTAGGGCAACCAGAGCGCCAGCGGTGGCCAGCCAACGGCATCATTGATCCGGCGAAACCGGGTGGGGTGTCCATGCAGCACTTCATGCTGCAAGGAGCCATGCCAGGCGAGCAACCAGCCGCCGGCGATGAACAGCAGCACATAGGGGATAGAGGCCCAGAAATAGGTGAGCAGGAACCACGCTGTGTAAATAAATGTCGCAAGGGCAAGGGTGGGCCATTCAATGGTGAAACGGGACTTTTTGAGCCGGTTCACACTTGAACGAGGGTCATCGAAATTAATCGTGGCCATGGTATTCCGCGAATTTCAAAAATCAGGTTCTGAACGCGGAGAGCGGATCGTCCTGGCGCTACCTTATCTTATGTATAGATATATGGCGCCAACCTTGCGCGGACGTCAAGAGGCTTGATCCGGCAAGCGAAAAAATAATCTACGGATTTGGTAGAATTCACTCAGGACGCGAGATCGGCGACCACTGCGTCGAGAATCAGCATGCCCTGCGGCGTGCAGCGGATGCGGGCATTGCCAAGCCGCTCGAGGAAGCCGTGGCCGATCAGGAACTCTTCCTTTTCAGGATCGAGCATGCGGCCGGATTGCTCGCTCCAGCGCACGAGGTCGAGACCCTCGCGCAGCCGCAGGCCCATCAGCAGCATCTCGTCGGCCTGCTCCTCGTGCTCGAGGCTGTCATTGTCGATCATGCCGTGACCTTGAGCGCGCACCGCTTCAAGCCAGGCCTCGGGATTGCGCTCGGTTGATGTGGCATATTTGCGTCCGCCAGACGTCAGCCGTCCATGGGCGCCCGGGCCGATGCCGGCATAGTCGCCATAGCGCCAATAGGTCAGGTTGTGGCGGCTCTCGGCGCCCGGCACGGAATGATTGGACACCTCGTAAGCCGGCATGCCCGCGGCTGATGTCACGTCCTGGGTGATCTCGTAGAGCCGGGCCGAGTCTTCCTGGCTGGGCAGCACGATCTTGCCGTTCTTGTGCAGGCCGTAGAAGGGCGTGCCCTCCTCGATTGTCAGCTGATAGAGCGACAGATGATCGACGGCATAGGAGATCGCCTCGTTGAGTTCATCGATCCAGTCCTGCTCCTGCTGGCCGGGCCGCGCAT
Organism: Shinella sp. OV683; assembly: GCF_057787725.1. Lineage (NCBI taxonomy): Bacteria > Pseudomonadati > Pseudomonadota > Alphaproteobacteria > Hyphomicrobiales > Rhizobiaceae > Shinella > Shinella sp. OV683. Next base: position 4,906,851 of record NZ_CM173543.1, on the reverse strand, counting down.
AGATCAGGTCAAACGACATGCGTGGAAAAATGTCGCGCGCCAGCTTCACGGCTTTGAGCGCATCCTCGACGTTATGCAGCCGCCCGAGGAAACGCAAATCCTTGTCATTAAGCGCCTGCACGCCGAGCGAAACGCGATTGACCCCGGCGGCGCGATAGCCGCGGAACCGCTCCGCCTCGACGCTGGAGGGGTTGGCTTCCATGGTGATTTCGATGCCATCGGGCACATGCCAGTGCCGGGCAATGCCATTGAGGATCGCGTCCACCGTCTGAGGCTTCATCAGCGATGGCGTGCCGCCGCCCATGAAGATCGAGGTGACGGTGCGCGAGCCGCTAATCGCCCGCATTGCCGTCATTTCCTTGAGGAAAGCATCAACGAAGGCGTCCTGGTCGACGGCGACGTGACGCACATGGCTGTTGAAATCGCAATAAGGACACTTGGCCGCGCAGAACGGCCAATGGATGTAGACGCCGAAGCCCGGTTCACCTGTATCCGGAAGCAGTGGGGCTTGGCGGTCCATGGTCTAGAGTTCCAGTCCGGTCTCGACCAGCAGCTTGAAGGCGCGGGCGCGGTGCGACAAAGCCTGCTCGTCGCCCGGCTTCCAGCCATGCTTCTGCTCGGCGCTCATCTCACCGAAGGTGGTGTCGTAGCCCAGGGGCTGGAACACCGGATCGTATCCAAAACCGCTGGTGCCGCGCGGCGGCCAGACGATATGGCCCTCGACATCGCCGCGAAAGATTTCCGTATGGCCATCCGGCCAGGCCAGGCAAAGCACGCTGACGAAGCGGCCCGTCCGCTGCTCGGGTGTTGTGGCGCCCTTCTCAACCAGCGCCTCTTCGACCTTTTCCATCGCCATCTGGAAATCGCGGCTGCCGTCTTCGCGCTCGGCCCAGTTGGCGGTGTAGACACCGGGCGCGCCATCAAGTGCGTCGACGGCGAGGCCCGAATCGTCGGAAAGCGCGGGCAGGCCGGAAGACATCGCCGAGGCCAGCGCCTTGATGCGGGCATTTTCCTCGTAAGTCGTGCCGGTTTCATCCGGCTCGACGAATTTAAGGTCGGCAGCCGACTTCGCGGTAAAACCCAGCGGACCGATCAGGTCGCGGATCTCGGCGATCTTGCCTGAGTTGTGGCTGGCGACGACGATCGTCTTGGTATCAAGCTTGCGCATTCAGAACCTCTTAGATGCCCCAGATCCGCGCTTCGGCAAATTCAAGCGAATTGCCGGCCGGATCGCGGAAATAAATCGAGCGGCCACCACGCGGCCATTCGACGACGGCTTCGATGCCGACGCCGGCATTGGAAAGCCGCTGCGCCCAATCGTCGATCTCGCCGGCAGTGGCCTGGAAACAGAGATGGCCCGGTCCGCGCGAACCATGCGGCGGCACGGCCAGTTGATCTCCGGTCGGCGGCACTTCCGTTTCATCCGGGTTGAAGATCAACAGTACCATTTGGCCACAACGGTAGAAGATGTGGCGGTTGCCGGCACGCATGATTTTCGTCAGGCCGAGCACCTTGCTGTAGAAGATCTCGGCGGCGTCGAGATCATGCGCATAGAGCGACGATTCAAGAATCTGCATGTCCGGTCCTGCCTTTCGGGCTGCTTAGGCGATCGCCTGCTTTTGAAGCTCGACGAGTTCGGCAACGCCGTTCTTGGCTAGGCCCATCAATGTCAGCAACTCTTCCTCGCTGAAGGGTGCGCCCTCCGCAGTGCCCTGGATCTCGACGAAGCCGCCCTTGCCGGTCATGACGAAGTTGGCGTCGGTCTCGGCCGAGGAATCCTCGAGATAATCGAGGTCGATCACCGGCTGGCTGGCGAAGATGCCGCAGGAGATCGCCGCCACATGATCCTTGAGAACCTTCTCAAGGCTCAGCATCTTGCGGTTTTCCATCCACTTCAGGCAATCGTAGAGCGCGATCCAGCCGCCGGTGATGGATGCCGTGCGGGTGCCGCCATCGGCCTGGATGACGTCGCAGTCGACGGTGATCTGGCGTTCGCCGAGCGATTCAAGGCTGACCACGGCGCGCAGCGAGCGGCCGATCAGCCGCTGGATTTCCTGGGTGCGACCGCCCTGCTTGCCGGATGCTGCTTCGCGACGCATGCGGTCGCCGGTGGAGCGCGGCAGCATGCCGTATTCGGCGGTGACCCAACCCTTGCCGCTGTTGCGCAGCCATGCCGGCGGCTTTTCCTCGACGCTTGCGGTGCACAGCACGTGGGTGTCGCCAAACTTCACCAGGCAGGAGCCTTCGGCATGCTTGGAATAGCCGCGCTCGAAACTCACCTTGCGCATTTGGTCGGTTTTCCGTCCGGATGGCCGCATTTTCAAACTCCTTGATCTCGATTGCTGCGTCTTAAGCGGCGCGGCAGCATTTTGCAAAGGAAAAGGGGCGATTTTCCTTTTGCTTAGTCCCATCAAATCCCTATATTTCAGCTTGATCGTCATTTTCGGCGTGTGGATTGCGTACCGATGGGAAGAGCTGCATGAAAGGTCTTGATGACCGCTCGGGAGAAATTTTTCGACGCATTGTCGAAAGCTATCTCGGCAGCGGCGAACCCTTGGGCTCTCGCTCGCTGTCGCGGCTTTTGCCGATGTCGCTGTCGCCGGCTTCCGTGCGCAATGTGATGAGCGATCTCGAGGATCTCGGCCTCATCTATTCGCCGCATGTCTCCGCCGGCCGCCTGCCCACCCAGCAGGGCCTTCGCTTTTTCGTCGATGCCTTCATGCAGGTGGGCTCGCTGTCGGACGAGGAACGCCGCGACATCGACCGGCAGATCCGCCCCGACAATCGTGATGTCCCCGTTGAGACCGCGCTGAATGGCGCAAGCCAGATGCTGTCCTCTGCTTCGCGTGGTGCGGGCCTCGTCATCACCACCAAGAGCGACACGCTGCTCAAGCACGTCGAATTCGTGCGTCTGTCGCCGGAAAAGGCGCTGGTGGTGCTGGTGGGCGAGCGCGACGAGGTCGAAAACCGCATCATTGCCTTGCCGGCGGGGACGACGTCCTCGCAGCTTGTGGCGGCGGCAAATTTCCTCAACGCCCATATGTCCGGCCTGACGCTGAGCGAAGCCAGCGATCGCATCGAGAAACTCAAGGAAACCATCCGCACCGAGCTCGACGCACTCTCCAGCGACCTCGTCGAGCGCGGCCTTGCGACATGGTCGGGTGCCGAGGAAGGCCGGCCGGCGCGTTTGATCGTCCGGGGCCGTTCCAACCTGCTCGATGGCGTTGACGACATGGGCGATCTCGACCGGATACGCATGCTGTTCGACGACCTGGAGAAGAAGGAATCGCTTTCCGACATTCTCGATCTCGCCGAAGGCGGCCAGGGCGTGCGCATCTTCATCGGTTCGGAAAACACGCTGTTTTCGCTGTCCGGCTCCTCGCTGATCGTGGCACCTTACAAGAACAGCGAGGACCGGATCATCGGCGCCGTCGGCGTCATCGGCCCGACGCGGCTCAATTATTCGCGCATTGTGCCGATGGTGGACTATACAGCGCAGCTGATGTCAAAACTCGCCGGCAGCGGCCGATAAGCTGATATTCAGGCAGTTGCGAACACTCAGTATACGGTGCGATGCGCAGAATCTTGACGCAAAGTCTTGATTTTTCCGCTGCAAACCTCGATATCGGCTGCAAATCACGAGAAATTCAGGAATTGCGGAGACCGCCATGACGGATGACAACAAGAACGCGTATCAGACGGACGCCGATGAAAACGCAGCCAATCCGGAAAACGTAGCCGCCGACCAGGCCGATTCTGCCCGGGAACCGGATCCGGTCGAGCTGCTGAAGGCCGAGAACAACGAGATGAAGGACAAGTTCCTGCGGCTGGCCGCCGAGATGGACAATCTGCGCCGTCGTACCGAGCGCGAGATTAAGGACGCCAAGGTCTATTCGGCTGCCGGCTTTGCCCGCGACATGCTATCGGTGTCCGACAACCTGCGCCGCGCGATCGATGCCATCCCGGACGAGGTGCGTGCTGCGGGCGAGGCTGGCCTCATGGCGCTGATCGAAGGTGTTGAGATGACCGAACGCGCAATGCTCGGCGCGCTCGAGCGCCACGGCGTCAAGAAGATCGACCCGAACGGCCAGAAATTCGACCCGAACTTCCACCAGGCGATGTTCGAGGTCCCCAATCCGGAAATTCCGGCAAACACCGTCATCCAGGTGGTACAGGACGGCTATACGATCGGCGATCGCGTGCTGCGCCCGGCCATGGTCGGCGTTTCCAAGGGCGGCCCGAAGGCCGATGCCACCAATCCGGAAACCGCTTCCTGATCGGGCCGCCCGATCATACTGATAGGGCTGACTTGATCATGCAACGACGGCGGCGATGATTGCATTCGCCGCCTTTGCTGCATCTGCAGGCGCAAGATGTACCTGCAGTCCACGCTGGCCACCATTCATGTAGACGCGCTCATGCGCCATCGCTTCTGCTTCGAAGACGGTCGGCACCTGTTTCTTCTGGCCAAACGGCGAGATGCCGCCGACGACATAGCCGGTGGCCTTTTCCGCCAGCGCTGGCTTCATCATATTGGCCGATTTGCCCTTGAAGGCCGCCGCCAGCTTCTTCATGCTGACTTCACGATCCGAAGGCACCACCACGCAGACGGCCTTGCCGTCGACCTCCGCCATCAGCGTCTTGAGCACCATGGACGCCGAAACCCCGATCGCCTCGGCCGCTTGCATGCCGATGCGGTCCGCATCCGGGTCGTAATCATAGGTCAGGACGTCGAACGTGACCTTGGCGGCTGCAAGCGCGAGCGTCGCGCGGGTGGATTTGGACATAGTCTCTCAGTCCTGAAAGGTTGCCGCATAGAGATCCGGCTTGAAGCCGGCCATGGTGGTCTCGTCGGTCACCAGCATCGGCCGCTTGATCATCGTGGGATTGCGCACCATCAGCGCGATCGCCTTTACCTCGTCAAGATCCGCCTTCTCCTCATCCGGCAGTTCCTTGAAGGTCGTGCTCGCCTTGTTGAGCACCTTCTCCCAGCCGAGGATATTGATCCAGGTCTTCACACTCTTGGCGTCGATGCCTTCGGCGCGATAATCATGGAAATTGTAGGCAACGCCGTGGGTGTCAAGCCAGGTGAAGGCCTTCTTCATCGTGTCGCAGTTCTTGATGCCATAGATGGTAACCGGCATGAATTCCGTTCCTCGGATGCGCGTCTTCAGGTTCGTGTATCAAGCCCGTCGCGGATTTGGAATATGTCGCTTTGACACCCCTCCTCGCTCTCCGACGAAATCGGGTGGAAAAACACCGTTTCAGCTGCTTTGCTGTATGACCCAATCGATCTCCAACGAATGATTTCCAATGACCGCATCGCAGCTTTCACTCTACCGAGTAGAAGAACGACACCCAATCGGGCCGATCCTGATCGTCACTAAAAAACGTACACTCGTGGCGCTTGATTTTGGAACGCCGGACGGCCGCTTGTCGCGCCTGCTGCGGACCCGCTTCGGCGATCATGTCTTGCGGGAGGAGCGTGACGACATCAATGACATAGCGCTGGCGCTGCGGGCCTATCTCGAAGGCGATTTCGACACCTTGAATTCGATCCCGGTCGATGGCGGCGGCACGGAATTCCAGCGTCGAGCCTGGGCGGCGCTGCGAACGATCCCGGCTGGCGAGACGCGTACCTATGGGCAGATGACCGATATTCTCGGCAAGCCCAATGCGGCGCGCGCGGTCGGGTTGGCAAATGCGCTCAATCCCATCAGCTTGTTCGTGCCCTGTCATCGGCTGGTCGGCAGCACAGGCGCGCTGACCGGCTATGGCGGTGGCATCGGACGCAAGCGATGGCTGCTCGAACATGAACGCCACTCGCGGTGATGCGCTTTACTGGATATGCGGTTGCTCCGGCCAGAGAATCAGATGCTTCCTTTTGCCGACAAGGCTGCGAATGAGGCAGGCCTCGTTGACGATCCATCGAACCGGCACGTCAAGCATCTGCTCCGCGACGATTTGATCGTCCCACAGCAATGTCATATGCGGGTTGAATGGTCCCTTGATGTCCGTCCCGAGGTCCTTGGCGATCTGACGCGTGAGCTCAAAAAGCGCCTCGTTTGCATTCTTGCCGGCGCAGAGCACCAGCGGCTTGCGTTCTTTGCCTTTGAAACTCACAGCGCGGTCAAACACCAGTTCGAACGGCTCGAACGTGATATGTTCAAGCACCCATCTGACACGCGAAACGATTTCGTCGAAGCGCACGCCGCGGAGGTCAAATCGCAGCATCGACACGTGCAACAAATCTTCCCGCTGAGGATTCGCCAAAAGGTCGTATCGCCGCGCCATGTCGAAGGCGATCTCCATCGCCTGCCGAATAGCCTTTAGATCTGGCCGAGCCGCCACGAAGAGATTGTCTTCCGGAACGAAACGTCGTGTCCGCGGCCGAAGCCCCAGGTCGCCCTCGAATGGAAAGCTGAGTTGTTCACCAATCATAAGCGCCTCCATCAGGTAAATTCGACGGAGGACCATGCAATATGAACGTGAACAAATCAAGAACATTGATTCATTTTTGCTGGTGTGGCAAGTTGGAGTGAAGTGGCCTGAGCGGAAGGGCTGCGGCAAAGTGGGAGACGGCGGGAGGCCAAGGTGAACGATCGGATTGAGGACACCATGGCAAGCGCTTGACCCTGTCTCGTGCAGGGCTCACGACTACCACTTTCCATTGCTTGCCGGAGGAGTGTGTGATCGCCAACAATTCTGACGGCATTTCCATCGACCAGCGAGCCCATGCCGTCATCGCGGCCCTCAAAGCGGACGCCGACGGCAAGGTGCTGGCGGACATGGGACCGCGCTACGGGATCCATACGACAAAGGCGCTTGGCGTCTCGATGGCCGCAATGCAACGGATCGCCAAACCGCTGGCACCGGACCATGACTTGGCCGAAGCGCTGTGGGGCACCGGCTGGTATGAAGCGCGCATCGTTGCCTGCCTCATCGACGATCCCACACGCGTCACATCGGAGCAGATGGACCGCTGGCGGGCCGATTTCGACAATTGGGCGATTGCCGATACGGTCTGTTTCAAGCTGTTCGACCAGGTTCCAGGCGCATTCGCCAAGGTCGAGCAATGGGCCGACTTGAACGACGAGTTCGGGCGGCGGGCCGGGTTCGCGCTGCTGGCCTCGATGGCGCTGCACGGCCGTGGCTCGACCGCCGAGATGGAGCGCGGTCTTCAGCTGATCGAGCAGGCATCGGGTGACGAGCGCAACTTTGTCAGGAAGGCGGTCAATTGGGCGCTGCGGGCCATTGGCAGCCGCAAGGATAGTGCGCTGAAGACGGCCACCCGCGCCCTTGCTGCACGCCTCTCGCAGACGACCGACAAGACTGCGCGCTGGATCGGCAAGGACGCGGCAAAGGCCTTTGCCAAGGCCGACGCGGGAACGAACGCCGCACAAGATTGACTGAGGTTCCTGCTGCCCGGAAATTGTCAGCAACTCGGCCCTGTGCAAGAAACGGGTTGAATTCGGGCTCGACAAGCACGATTTTCATGGCATGAGATATGCAGAGGCAAAGTCATGACCACGATGCATCATTATCAGATCTTCGAAACCGCCGGCGGCTTCTGCGGCATTGCCTGGAGCAAGGCCGGCATCACCCGTTTCCAGCTGCCGACAAAAAGTGCCGGAGAGACCGGGAGGCTGTTGGGGCGGCGTCTGCCGGAGGCCGAGCCCGCTGTTCCGCCGGAAGATGTTGCCGAGGCGATCGCTGCCGTAAAACGCTATTTCGACGGCGAAGAAGTGGATTTTTCCGGATTCCGGGTCGACCTCGGTCATCAGGATGCATTCTTCGAGCAGATCTATGCAGCAGCGCGGCAGATTGGCTGGGGTCATACAACAACCTATGGCGCACTGGCGAAAACACTGGGAGCGGGTCCCGAAGCCGCACGCGATGTTGGCCAGGCGATGGCCAAAAACCCGGTGGCGCTGATCATCCCCTGCCACCGCGTGCTGGCGGCTGGCAACAAGATCGGCGGCTTTTCAGCTCCGGGCGGTTCGATCGCCAAGCAGCATATGCTGGAGTTGGAAGGCGTACATGTCACGCCGCCAAAGCCCGTGCAGCAATCGCTGAATTTCTGACAGGGCGCCGCTGCCGTCAGGTCGCAAACTGAAAGGCCGTAAAGGCCTCGAGGGCATTTTCGATGGCTTGACGCTGCGCAGCGCCACCATCAAAGAATGTCGTCGATTTGTTGATCAACAGCCGCTTGGCCTGCCTGTCGGCCTTGATGTCCAGTGCCGCCACCATGCGGCCATCGTACAGCACCGGCAGTGCGAAATAGCCCAGCACTCGCTTTTCGGCCGGCACGTAGGCCTCAAACCGGTGGACATAGCCAAAGAACAGCTCCAGGCGCTTTCTCTGGATCACCAATGGATCGAATGGCGACAGGATATGGGCCTTGGGCGTAGCACGCGATGATGCCTTGTCGAGCAATTGCGGCGCCAGCCAATGCTCCGTCTTGTCGCCCTTTAGCATCACCGCCACAAGCTGGCCGGCGGCCACACGCTTTTCAATCAGCGCGCGGATGACGGGCTTCCTGCCGGCTTCGAGATGGCAGGTGGAATCGAGGCTGATGATACCCTGTGACCGCAGCGCCCGGTCAAGCACATAGGCGTTCACCTCATCCGTCGAAGCGGGTTCCGGCGGCCGTTCCCATCCGAAATGTCGATCGGTGAGGTCGTAGGCTTTCAGCATGCCCGACCGCGACGAGATCGTCAGCGTTCCGTCGTAGAAGCCCTTCGACAGCACGCGACGGCTGGGTTTCCGGCTCGCCCAGGCGTGGTCCTTCTCGATCAGCACATCGTCATCAATGTCACGCAGCGAGATCGGTCCTTCTTGCTCGATTCGCCTGAGCAGCCGTTCGGTATCCTCCGCAGTCACTTTGGCAAATCCTGCATGCGGGTTGGCGCGGTGGTCTTCCATGGCCGGGACGAAATATCGATAATCCTCCGTGGCGATATAGGCCAGCGCATGCGTCCAATGTTCGAAGACGCTCTTCTTGGCCGACTGCGCCTTGTGAAGATCGCTGCGCTTGTAGTGGGGAAGCCGGGTATAGAGAATGTGGTGATGGCAACGCTCGATAACGTTGATCGTGTCGATCTGTACATAGCCGAGATGATGGACGACATCAGCAACGGCATTCGGGCCGCGACCTGAGGCGATACGGGCGGTAAAGCCCTGTGCGGCAAGCCAGATCTGTCTGGCGCGATGCGGCGTGATGATGCGGATGTCGGTCCTGCTCGTCGCTATCCTTTTCTCTGCTTTCATAATGCCCTTCGTAATGAACCCAGTCGCTCGAATGATCGTCTATCGGGGTAGACTATCCGCACTGTGAAGCGAAACCCGAAAACAAACATGGCCCGCGATGCTTTTGTAATAGCGATGCTGCTGCCAAACAATTGTCAGCAGCGGACGAAAGCGCATGCATGAAAAAGCCCGGAGCAGACGCCCCGGGCTTAGTGGATTCTGATGGGCCAGGCGTGAATGCTCGCCCGACTTAAGTTGGCGGCATCCTGTCGAATTTCGGCAGTGCCGGATCGAGGTGATCCCAGGCATGTCCGGCTGCGGTCCAGGACACCAGTTGCGGTTTATAGCGGCTTGGGTCGTCGAGGCTTGCGGGGGTGACGATGAACACATCCGGCATGTCGGGAAATGTCAGGTGGACGGACGAACCGCATATCGGGCAGAAGCCACGCCGCTTCACGGTTCCGCCATCACCGACGGTCTGCCAATGCGATACTTCTCCCTCGACCTTCACCTCCGCCGCAACAAAAGTCAGGTGCGATTGATGTCCAGTGCCGCTGTCGCGCTGACACTGGCGACACTGGCAATCAATCATGACAACCGGTTCGGCCGAAATCTTGTAGCGAATCGCGCCACATGCGCACCCGCCGGTAAAAGCCTTGCTCATCTCTCATCTCCTCTCGCGATGCGCCATCGGGCATCAGTTCTGTTCGCCAGTGATCGCACCAATGCGTGGGACAATCGTTTTCCAACCGTTGCTCATATTGTTGAAGGCCGTATCGTTCCGGGGCGTGATGAAACCGGAATGAACGAGGCGAAGGCGCGTTCCGGTCTCAACCCTGGAAAGGGTCCATGTGACGACCGTGTCCAGCGGCGAGCCGTAGCCGAAATTTGCCTGGTCTCCGCCTTTCCAGGCATAGGCGAAGCGCTCGTTCGGCATCACCTCCAGCACCTGGCAGCGAATAACGCCGTCCCACGCCCCGGCAGGCGTCGTCTGAAAGGTGAAGTGCTTGCCTTCCACAGGCTCAAATCCTGTTGGAGGCATCAGCCAGCGGCCCATCAGTTCGCCCGAGACGAGCGTTTTCCAGATCGTCTCGGGTGCATACGGAAAGATTTCGTCGACGACAATCTCTTGCGTCTCAGCTTTCAAAGCGGCGTCGTTCATGGGTCGATCTCCTTCAGGAGGGTACGGAGGTTTGCGAACTTGTCGCGCCAGAAGGTGCCGTAATGGCTCATCCAGTCGACAAGCGGCTCGAGGCCTTCAGGCTGGGCGCGATAATAGACATTGCGGCCTTCGGGGCGTTCGGCGACCAGGCCGGCCTGTTTCAATGACTTGAGGTGCTGGGAAATGGCACCCTGTGTCACACCGCTGCCTCGCGTCAACTCGACCACGGTGATCTCGTCGGACAGGACGATCCGTTCGAAGACTGCCCGACGGGTGGGGTCGGCAAGGGTGCGCATGACGGCGGTGATTGTGGCGGTTTCGATCATGCATATTCAATAGTGGATACTAATTGATAAGTCAACACTAATCATTTTCATAATTGGCTGCAGCAAATTGGCCGGCAACGCTGCGTAAGAAAAAGGCGGGAGCGGCGGCCACTACGCAGTCCTGCTGCGGACAGCGAACGTCGAGGCAAATTGAGTCTGTCGAAAAAATTTCAACAACCGCGATGCATAAGCAGGCGTCGCGTCGTCTCACTCCACGTCACCAAAATGGAGAACCTCGCAATGGCTGATCTTCTTTCCCGTACACCCGTTACCGTCATCGGTGCTAGCCGCGGCCTTGGCCGCGTCCTGGCCGAAACCTTTCATCGTCTTGGCGCGCAGGTGCTGGTCGTGGCTCGGGGGCAAAGCGGCCTCGATGCTGTGGCTCGCGACCTGCCTGGCGTGGCGGTGCTTGCATGCGATGCGTCGGCCGACGACGCACCGGAGCGCGTGTTTGCCGTCCAGGCGCCGCGCATTCTGGTCCTCTGCGGCGGCGCCATGCCGCCGTGCCGCCCGTTCACGGAGGTCGACTGGGAGGATTTCAGCGCCAACTGGAACAACGATGTGCGCATGAGCTTCCATTTCCTGCAGGCCGCGCTGAAGGGGCACCTGCCGGCGGGCACTGTTATCGTCACCATCAGCAGCGGGGCCGTGCGCCAGGGCTCGCCGATTTCAGGTGGCTATGCCGGCGCCAAGCAGATGCAGATCTTCATGACCGGCTATGCCCAGAAGGCGGCCGATCGTGCCGGCCTCGATCTGCGGTTCATGTCGCTGGCACCGGCGCGCCTCATGCCGCAGACGGATATCGGCGCGGCAGGGGTCAAGGGATACGCCGCCTACAACGGCACCAGCGAAGCCGCCTTCCTCGACGCGATGGGCTTGGGGCAGACGCCGCAGCAGGTCGCCGACGCAGTGCTCGACCTGATCGCGGAGCCAAAGCCGGGCGGCAACTTTATCGTTTCCTCTGACGGCGTGGCGGCGCTAAGCTGATGCTCATGGAGAATTCGATCACTGCTCCTGACATGTTGAACGCGCCGGATCCGTCGGGCGTGTTTGCCGCCATGGCCGATGCCATGCATGGCGAGTTGAAGCGGCATTGCTATCGCATGATGGGCGGTGTGCAGGATGCCGAGGACTGCGTCCAGGAAGCGCTGTTGCGCGGCTGGCGAGAATTCGCCGGTCTCCGCGATGGCACGGCGGCGCGGTCATGGCTTTATAGCATCGCCACCCGCGTCTGCCTCGACGCGTTGCGCACGCGGCGCAGGCGGCAGATCCTGTTTGGACCCAGTCTGGATGAAGTCGCGCCGGGAACGGAGCCCTGGGTCGAGCCCTGGCCGGGCGGGGTTCCGTCATCCGGGCCGGAACGTAGCCAACACATCCGGCTGGCCTTTGTCTCGCTGCTGCACGGGCTGTCGCCGCGCGCCCGCGCAGTGCTGCTGCTGCACGATGGTGTTGGCATGACAGCGGCCGAAGCAGCGGAAGCACTCGGTATCAGCGTGGCTGCGGCGCGCAGTGCCCTGCAAAGGGCGCGAGCCGCCCTACCGCCACAGGATGCGGTGGCTCCGAGCGGCGCGCCAATAGAAGCTTATGTCGACGCCTGGAATGCCGGCGATGTCGGTGCGCTGATCGGCCTTTTGCGGCGGGATATCGTTCTGACCATGCCGCCGTGGCATCGCACGTTCATGGGCCGCGACGAGGTGGAGCGCTTCATGACCAGCGTCTGGCCGCGCTATGACAGCTTCCGCGCCGTGGCCCTCATCGCCAACGGGCAGCCGACGGCAGCTGTCTATGCCCGCCGCGGTGACGCTGCTTATCTGCCGCATTCGCTGCATATCGTTGCAGGCAGCAGCGAGATCGGCGAAATCGTCCTCTACGCGCCGCCGCTTGGCCCAAGCCTGTTTGCGGCCTTCGGCCTGCCACCAACGGTTTGATGAAGGGCGCGGCGCTATACTTATCGTGCCGCGCTCATCAGCGTCATTCCCACCCGATTGTACCTCCGCTCGATAACCAACTGAATTTTCAAGCGATAAAGTATTCGCGCCGATAAGCTATCGTCAGCAAGACCGTCAAAAAAATACGCTCTTGAATTCGCTGCAGAATTTTCATCGACATGCCTGGCTCATCTATCGAATGCTATCGGCGGTTTTGCATCGGTAGGCGACACGAATTTCGGCTTGCCGTGCCGCTAGCCGACAGCACCATCTGCGAGATGGAGAAGCGCGCCAAGATTGCAGCCGGCTGACCGCGGTCTCCCCTTGCATGCCGCCAATCGGTGCGCTATATACTGAACCAAATGGTTCAGTATTCTAGGCCCCATCTCGATGCCTCATTCGCCGCGCTGTCGGACGCCACCCGGCGCGGCGTTCTCGAGCAGCTCGGACGTGCAGATGCTTCGATCACGGAGCTTGCCGAGAAGTTCCACATGACCCTCACGGGCATGAAGAAGCACGTCGGTGTCTTGGAGCAGGCGGGGCTCGTCACCACCGAGAAGGTCGGGCGCGTGCGGACCTGCAAGCTCGGCCTACGCGGACTGGAGGAAGAGGCGGCATGGATCGAGAGGCATCGCCAGATCTGGGACGCACGCTTCAACGAGTTGGATAAGGTTGTCGAGGAATTGAAACGGAAGGAGAAAGTCGATGGACAAAAGAAGTGATGGCGAATCCACCCCCATGAATAACCGCACGACGATCGAACGGAAATCCGAGCGTGAGTTCGTCGTGACGCGAACCTTCAACGGCCCGGTGCACATCGTGTTCGAGGCGTGGACCAAGCCTGAGCTGTTCATGCGGTGGTGGGCACCGAAGTCAATGGGCGTGCCCATGCTTTCCTGCGAGATGGATGTTCGTACCGGAGGCGGGTACCGTGTTGAGTTTGGTCACGATCCCTCAGAGGCTTGGGCATTCTTCGGCAAGTACATCGAAGTGATCCCGAACGCGCGTCTCGTCTGGACGAATGAGGAAAGTGAAGACGCTGCCGTGACCACGGTGACTTTCGAAGAACAAGACGGCAGGACGCTGCTGGTCCTGCACGAACTCTATCCCTCGAAAGAAGCTCTCGAAGCCAACGCCGGGGGGGAGGATGGGTTGCCCGAGCAGTTCGAGCAGTTGGACGAGCTTCTTGTCACCCTGGGCGTGGGTGCGGGAGGGGCATGAAGTCGTCGATCCCGCGGTCGGCCGCCTGGCTCTTCGCTACTTCGCGTTTCTGCACGCTACGCTACGCCAAGCCGCTCCGGCTCGTCGAAGCGACTTTACATCATTCCGAATGCGGGCGCAGATCGGTGCTTTCGCGTAATGCGAGCAGGAAATAAGAAGCTAAGCGCGTTGTTCTCGATTTGCCACCGCAGCGTTTGGACGGTCGGCCGCCTCTGGGGCCGGGAGCAGTAGGTTCGCACGTGGTGCAGCAAAGGACGATAGCGGCCGGTCAACGCCGGCGACCAACGCCAGTGCGGATCTACTCGATGAGCTTCAGAAGCGTTTCATAGCGCGGATGGTTGCGGATGGGATCGAAATCAGAATCGTTCTTGAACCAAGATTTCATGTGGCTCCCCACCAGCCGCAAGTAGGGCTCCAGCAGGTCGATGGCACGGTCGGCCTCGCCAAGTAGCGAATAGACACAGGCAACATTGTACACGGCATGGCTGTCTTCCTGATCGATAGCAAGAGCGCGCTCCGCCCATTCCTTGGCCGCAACGAGGTGCAGCACTTCATGACTAGTGTCTGGCCGCGCTACGACAGCTTCAAAGCGATTGGTTTGATCGCCAACGAGCAGCCTGCGACAGCGCTTTACGCACGACGTGGCGATGCGCCCTATCTGCCGCATTCGCTGCATGTGCTGGCAGGTAGCGGTGATATCGAGGAAATCGTCCTCTATGCCCCACCGCTTGGTGGCAGCCTGTTTGCGGCCTTCGGCCTGCCGCCGACGGCTTGACAAAGGGCGCGGCGCCATAGCCGTAGCGCAGCGCTCGAAAACGTCCTTCCCATTCGATCGTCCGACGGCGGCTCGGATGTCCATCACGCGCGATGCGGCGGATGCCGTCAGCTTTTATCGCAGGCACAGTCCAACCTGCGATGCTGCGCGGCCAAGATTGACTCCACCCACAAGATGAGAAATACTTCGCTACATGGTGAAGTATAAGGCATCAGATATGGACCGCACGTTCTCCGCGCTTGCCGACCCTACGCGGCGAAACGTCCTGCTACGGCTGAGGGAGGAGCCGGGGCTGTCGGTGAGCGAACTCGCCCGGCCCCTGTCGCTAAAGCTTCCGGGACTGATGAAGCATCTAGATGTCTTGTCTGATGCGGGCTTGATCACGCGGACCAAAACCGGCCGCACCGTATCGGTTCACCTTTCGGTCGGGCCGATGCAGGAGGCAATGGAGTGGCTCAGACGGTACGAACGCCTCTGGACAGTCAGCATCGATCGACTTGTTGCGCTTGTAGAAGAGGATGACGACCGATGACGAAGAGCCTTCCGAGCGTGACCATCGTGCGCAGAATCAAGGCGGCGCCGGCCAAGGTTTATGCGGCGATTACGGAGCCCAGGCAAATGATGCAGTGGTGGGGACCTGATGCCGGGCCGACGCTTCGCGCCGAGGCGGACGTGCGACCGGGCGGCCGCTTCAGCGTCGTATTCCGACTGCTGAACGGCGAGGAGCACAATCCCACTGGGATTTATCAGGAAGTGGTTCCTGACAAGAAGCTCGTTTTCACCTGGGAATGGCCTGGAATGCCAGAACGAGAGTCGCTAGTCACGTTTCTGCTCGAGCCGTTTGATGGTGGCACCACATTAACGCTGATTCACGAAGGCCTGCCCGACGAAGAGGCGCGCAAAAGTCACGAGGCAGGTTGGAGTGGCCTCCTCGATAAGCTGCCGGTTTTCCTTGGAGATGCCGAATGACCGACCTGATTCTCACCACCTACGACTGGGTTCCCGAAACGCCGCGCGGCTATGTGCGTGACATACGCGTGCGTTGGGCGCTGGAGGAAGCCGGGTTACCCTACCGCGTCGAGAGCACGCCCTTTCGCGACCGGAAGGCCGAGCACTTCGCGCATCAACCCTTCGGGCAGGCGCCGTGGCTGACCGACGGCGACCTCTCGATCTTTGAGAGCGGCGCGATCCTGCTGCACCTCGGCGAGCGTAGCGATGCGCTGCTGCCCGCCGATCCGCTCGGTCGCAGTGACGCCAAGGAATGGCTGTTCGCTGCACTGAATTCGGTCGAGGCGGCGAGCCTGCCCTGGTCCATATTGGTGTTCTCGGGGGAGAGCCACGATACGGAGGCCTGGAAGATTTTGGACGGGTTCCTCAAGGTTCACCGCCTCCAGCATATGGAAGCGGTATTGGCGGGACGCGAATGGCTGGCCGGAACCTTTTCCGTAGCCGACATCCTCATGGCGGATGTGCTGCGCCTCATCGATCGGTTCGACGGGCTGGCGAATTATCCCACTTGTCGCGGCTACGTCGCGCGCGCCACGGCTCGCCCATCCTTCGTCAAAGCGTACGCGGACCAGATGGAGCATTTTGCTGCGGCAGATGCGGCCTGAATCATTCCCACTCGATCGTGCCGGGCGGCTTGCTGGTCACATCATAGACGACGCGGTTGATGCCGCGGACTTCGTTGATGATGCGGGTCGCGGCGCGGCCGAGGAAATTCATGTCGTAGTGATAGAAATCCGCCGTCATGCCGTCGACCGAGGTGACGGCGCGGAGCGCGCAGACGAATTCGTAGGTGCGGCCATCGCCCATGACGCCGACGGTCTGCACCGGCAGCAGCACGGCGAAGGCCTGCCAGATCTTGTCGTAGAGGCCGGCCTTGCGGATCTCGTCGAGATAGACGGCGTCGGCTTCGCGCAGGATATCGAGCTTTTCGCGGGTAATGCCGCCCGGGCAGCGGATGGCGAGCCCCGGGCCGGGGAAGGGGTGGCGGCCGATGAAGGAGTCGGGCAGGCCGAGTTCCTTGCCAAGCACACGCACTTCATCCTTGAAGAGCTCACGCAATGGCTCGACCAGCTGCATGTTCATGCGAGCCGGCAGGCCACCGACATTGTGGTGCGACTTGATGGTCACCGACGGGCCGCCGGTGAAGGAGACGCTTTCGATGACATCGGGGTAAAGTGTGCCCTGGGCAAGGAATTCGGCGCCGCCGAGCTTCTTTGCTTCTTCCTCGAACACTTCGATGAACAGGCGGCCGATGGTCTTGCGCTTGGTTTCCGGGTCGCTCTCGCCCTCCAGCGCATTGACGAACATATCGACGGCATCGACATGGATGAGGTGGAGATTGTAATGCTCGCGAAACATCTCGACGACATCGCGCGCTTCGTTCTTGCGCATCAGGCCGTGGTCGACGAGGATGCAGGTCAGCTGGTCGCCAACCGCCTCATGGATCAGCAGGGCCGCAACCGAGGAATCGACGCCGCCGGAAAGGGCGCAGATGACGCGCTTGTCGCCGACCTGCTTGCGGATCGCATCGACGGCGCGCGCGCGATAGGCCGACATCGACCAGTCGCTCTTGATGCCGGCAATCTTGTGGACGAAATTCGACAGCAGCTTGGCGCCATCGGGCGTATGCACCACTTCGGGGTGGAACATCGTCGTGTAGTAACGACGGCCTTCGTTGACGGCGATTGCAAATGGCGCGTTTTCCGAAGTGCCGATGATCTCGAAGCCTTCGGGCGCCTGTGTGACGCGGTCGCCATGGCTCATCCAGACCGGATATTTCTTGCCGACCTCCCAGAAATCTTCAAACAGCGGGCTGGGCTTGAGGATCTCGACATCGGCGCGGCCGAATTCCCGGGCATGGCCTCCTTCGACCTTGCCGCCGAGCTGCGTTGCCATCGTCTGCTGGCCATAGCAGATCGCCAGGATTGGTAGGCCGGAGTCGAACACTGCTTGTGGTGCGCGGGGGCTGCCCTCATCCAGCACCGATGCAGGACCACCGGAAAAGATGATCGCCTTGGGGCGAAGCCGGTTGAAGGCCTCTTCGGCGGACTGGAAGGGAACGATCTCGCAATAGACGCCCGCCTCGCGGACGCGCCGGCCGATGAGCTGGGTCACCTGGCTGCCGAAATCGATAATGAGAACGGTGTCGGAAGGAGCTATCTGGGTCATGTCGAGCCTTTAATGAAAATGGCCCGTTTGCGCAAGGCGCTTTACGCATAGCTGCCAGTCAAATTGCGAGGGCGCCGCCTTCGATGGCGGCTTCGAGTTTCAGCACGGCTTCGGCGAGCTTCTCATCGATGATATGCAGGTATTCCGTCCAGTCATTGATGTGGCTGACTTCGACCACGCCATCGGAAATGCCGCGCAGGCCGATCAGCGGAATATCGAAGGCCATGCAGGCGCGCAGCACCGCATAGGTCTCCATCTCCACCATGTCGGCGTCGATCGTGCCATAGGCATCGCCGGAGACGACATTGGCCCCAGTCGACAACGTTGCCTGCTTTACGCCGGGAATTACGAGCGGCAGCGGCAGCACGGCGGGCAGGCCGAGGAATGGAGTCGTTCCTTTCTCGAACCCGAAGGCCGAAGCATCCATGTCGCGATAGGCCACTGACGTCGCCTGATAAATCTCGGCCTGTTCAAGCTTCGCAGCACCCGCCGATCCCAGCGAGACGACCAGATCGGGCCTGCGCCCATCCAGAGCCAGGCTGGTCAAAGCCTTTGTCAGTTCGACCGCGGCCTCGACCGGACCGACGCCGGTCATCACGGGCTGGAACAGCGCCTGCAGGTGCGGACCATATTCCGCGTCGGCGGCCATGACGAACAGGATGGATTTGCCGCCCACCGATTTCAGACGATCGCTCATCCCCGGATATCCTCGCGGCCGCGCAGGGCCATCTTCGTGCCGGTCATCGAGGCGATCAGCTTGGCCGGGCCGTCACCGATCGCATAGGCTCGGCCGTCGGCGACGATGATGTTGGAACCGGGTTTGGTGATTTCGCCGCGAAACAGGAAGCGATCACCCTTGCCGGGTGACATCAGGTTGACCTTGAATTCGATGGTCAGGATCGAGACATCGGGGTCGATCATCGTGTAGGCGGCGTAGGTACAGGCCGAATCCAGCGCCGCCGCAATCACGCCGGCATGCAGGAAGCCATGCTGCTGGGTGAGTGTTGCATTGAAAGGCAGTTCGATCTCGACGATACCCTGCTGAATCAGCGTCAGTTCCGCGCCGATCAAGGCCATCGCGCCCTGCTTGGCAAAGGATGCCTCGATACGCTCGCGGAAATCGCCAGCCTGAAATTCGTTCATGAATGCTCCTGTTCGCAGGTGCGAAATTGCCACTACCGCCAAGGCGAGACAAGCACCAATGCTGGTCGTGAAACATTATTTTCGGCGAACGCAATTGCCGGGAACTGCCCTTGCCACGGCCTGTGATCGGCGTATGAGGCCCTTATACCTCGATCTGGGCTTTGAAATGATATCCACTGCCGAAAATGTGTTGCCGGTCTTCCTGATGATCTTTGCCGGATGGCTGATCGTTGCCTCCGGATATTTGCGCTCGGAAGCCGGCGATGCGCTCTCGGATTTCGTCTTTAAGGTCGCGGTGCCGGTGCTGCTGTTCAAGACTATCGCCGAGGCTGATTTCCATGGCGCCTTTCCGGTCCGGCTGTGGATCGCCTATTTCGCCGGCGTTGGCGTCACCTGGACGATCGCCTACCAGCTTGCCAATCGTCTGTTCAAGACTGACCATCGCACGGCGACGGTCACCGGCGTGTCATCGGCATTTGCCAACACCGTATTCATCGGCCTGCCGCTGGTCGATCGCACCGTGGGGGCCGAGGGGCTGGTGGCGGTGTCGATCCTGATCGCCGTGCATCTGCCTGTGATGATGATCGTCTCGACGCTGCTGATCGAGCGGGCGGAGCAGCATGACATCGGCAAGAAGCCCGGAACCTGGTGGCATCTGGCTGGCTCGCTCGCCCGCAACCTCCGCCGCAATCCGCTGGTTTTCGGTATTGTCGGCGGCGGGCTCTGGCATCTCTTCGATCTGAAATTGTCGGGCGTGCCGAAGGTGCTGGCCGAACAGCTCTCGGCGATCGCCGGGCCGGCCGCGCTGATATCGCTCGGCATGGCGATGCGGCGCTATGGCTTTTCGGGCAATGGCGTGCTGCCGCTGGTCGCGTCCGCACTTAAACTGCTGATAATGCCGGCCTGTGTCTATGTCTTTTCGACGCTTCTGGGCCTTTCGCCGGATTGGCGCGCGGCCCTGGTGCTGATCGCGGCGGTTCCCACCGGCGTCAATGCCTGGCTGATTTCAGTGCAGTTTCGAACCGCCGAGGCACTTGCAGCCTCGGCCATCACCCTGACGACAGCACTCGGTGTGCTTTCCGTCACTTTCTGGGCTTGGGTCGTCAGCTAAAGCGGACAGCGTCAGCTAGAGCGGACATCGTCCGCGCCAGCGATTACTCAGGCAGCGTTGGAGGCCTGCTCCTGGTTGAGGCAGGCATCGAGCGCCGATACCGATTCCGATGCGCGCAGGCGTGCAACGAGATCTTGGTCGCGCAGTACGCGTGCAATCCGCGACAGTGCCTTGAGATGGTCGGCGCCAGCACCTTCCGGGGCCAGAAGCATGAACACGATGTCCACGGGCTGGTCGTCGAGCGCTTCGAAATCCACGGGCGTTTCCAGGCGTGCGAACACGCCGGTGATCCGGTTCAACGACTTCAGCTTGCCGTGCGGGATCGCGATGCCGCCACCGACTCCCGTCGAGCCCAGCTTTTCGCGCTGGAGCACCACTTCGAAAATTTCACGCTCGGAAATTCCGGTGAGTTTGGATGCACATGCCGCAAGTTCCATCAGAAGCTGCTTCTTGGACTGCACGCGAAGAGCCGGAAGAATCCCTTCCGGATGCAAAATATCCGCCAAAGCCATTCATATTGTCCTTTTTGGGCCCGGTATTCGTCAGGCCGGCACCGCCGCCAGCCTGACCCTCGTTGATCATCGTCCCGCCTCAGCCCTTGATATTGGCCGAGTCAATCCATCCGATGTTGCCGTCGTTGCGGCGATACACAATATTGAGGTCCGCCGAGCCAGGCTTGCGGAACATCATTACCGGTTCGTCTGTCATGTCGAGCGCCATCACGGCCGTCGCCACCGACATCGTTGCCAGGCGCCGCGTGGTTTCGGCGATGATCACGGGTGCGAAATCCTCGGCGATCTCATCGTCGCCGCCTTCCGGAGTATCAAACACCGCATAGGCCACTTCGGTTCCATTGCGGCTTTCGCCATGGTGATGATCGCGCAATTTGCGCTTATAGCGGCGCAGGCGCTTCTCAATGCGCTCAAGGGCAGAATCGAAGGCGACCTGCGGATCGTTGGCCTTGCCTTCGGCGTGGAGATTGGCACCGGAATCCAGATGGATCTTGCAGTCGGCATTGAATCTGGCGCCCTCTTTCTCAACAAGGACCTGACTCGAAAAACCGCCGTCGAAGTATTTTGCGATGGCGTCGTTGATATTCCCCGTGATGCGGGTCCTGAACGAATCGCCGATATCCATTTGCTTGCCGGTCACACGCACACTCATGGTGTTTTCCTTCCTGCACACAACGTTTCGAAGCCCGCTTGCTTACTTGCTATTCCGAGGCGGGCCTCTGCCCCCGAAAAAGCTCCGCTACTGCGTCAGCAGGGATCGGTCTTCCGGGCCAGGATACCATTTTTGGCGGCCGTGTCCGGAAATCCCCCGACGCAATCGCAAACTATCAAAATGCAGCTTATGCCAAACCCGCTCATTGATCCAAGCATTTCTGTGAGGATACCTCGCCTTGTCGGTCGAAAATCCTCAGGAACTTTGGTGTTCAGAGTGCGCTCATGGCGGCGGGCTTCTAGCTGCGACACCCATGCGAGTCAAGGGGTGGCGCGAGAGGCTCTGTGCATAACCAATAAATAGTACAAATATAGATTGTTATCGGAACGCCCGGATATCAGGCCTCGCAGAGTCCCGAGACTTTCGAGAGCACGCGCTTTTCGCGTCTTCGTTGCACTGAGGAGGGGATATTCATTGCTCCGCGATACTTGGCGACCGTGCGGCGGGCAATGTCGATGCCGCCGGTTTTCAGATTGTCGACGATATCGTCGTCGGAGAGAACCTTGTCGCCCGTTTCGCCGGAGATCATCGCCCGGATTTTGTGGCGAACGGATTCCGCCGAATGCGCATCGCCACCCACCGAGGACGACGCGATCGACACGGTGAAGAAGTATTTGAGTTCGAACAGGCCGCGCGGCGTCAGCATGTATTTGTTCGAGGTGACACGGCTGACGGTCGATTCATGCATCTTGATCGCCTCGGCCACGGTCTTCAGGTTGAGCGGGCGAAGATGTGCGATCCCCTGGTCAAAGAAGCCATCCTGCTGGCGGACGATCTCGGTCGCCACCTTCATGATCGTGCGCGCCCGCTGGTCGAGGCTGCGTGTCAGCCAGCCGGCACTCTGCATGCAATCGGAAAGGAACGCCTGATCCTCGGATTGCTTGGGCAGGGTGCGGGAAATCCTCTCGTAATATTGGTGATTGACCAGCACGCGCGGCAGCGTTTCTGGATTGAGCTCGACCGACCAGCCGCCATCCGGCGCCGCCTTGACGATGACATCCGGAATGATCGATTCCGACAGCGAGGACTCAAAGCCGCCGCCCGGCTTGGGATCGAGCGCGCGGATTTCTCCCAGCATATCGAGCAGGTCTTCCTCGTCGACACCGCAGATCTTCTTGAGGCTGGCAAAATCACGCTTGGCCAGAAGATCGAGATTGGCCAGCAGCGCCTGCATGGCGGGATCGAGGCGGTTCTTCAGCCTGAGCTGGATCGAAAGGCATTCGCTGAGCGACCGCGCATAAACGCCGGGCGGGTCAAGTTCCTGCAGCCTGAGAAGCACATTTTCAAGCTCTACGGCATCGGTGCCCAGCCGCTCGGCAAGCTCGTCCAGTCCGTGGTGGATATAGCCGGACTCATCGAGCAGATCGGTCAGGTAGCGTGCGATCAGCAGCTCACGATTATCCGGAAACGCGAAGGGGACCTGCTGGCCGAGATGATCCTTCAGCGAAATCTGGCCGGCGACGAACTCGTCGAGGTCGTAGGATTCTCCGCTCTCGCCGAGGCCGCCCGGCATGGATTTCCACTGCTGCAACAACTCGGGCGCATCGGCGCGGCGCGGCGCGCCATCGTCCTGGAACACATTTTCGAAACCGGTGTCGAGCGCTTCATTTAGGCGCTCGGCATGCCGCTCAGAGAAGTCCGCACCATCAAAAGCGCCAGCATTTTCCGACTGGCCGTCAATGGCTTCGCCGTGCTCGGCGGGCATATCAGACACATCTATCTCGCGGGAGAATTCCGGTTCGGTCTGCTCGGGATGCGTGGCAAGCTCGAGCAGCGGATTTTTTTCGACTTCCTGGGCGATGAACTGGTTGAGTTCGAGAAACGTCATCTGCAGCAGCTGGATGGATTGCATCAGCTGCGGGGTCATGACCAACGACTGGGACTGTCGCAAAAAGAGGCTGGCAGACAAGGCCATGGCGGACGCTATACTCCCCTCACAGGACATAAATCCAGTTTTCGAACCCGATCAGAAGATCAGGTTTTCCAAACTGGCCCAAAAATTGCTTATTAATCCGATCCGGTCAAGCATTCTTTATTTGCGACGTTAAAATCGTCGAAATCCGCCCAAAACCATCAAAAGCATCGTAAAAAACACGCTACAAGCTGAAATTGTCGCCAAGATACAGGCGGCGCACATCGGCATTGCTGACGATGTCGGCGGCGCGGCCATGGGTCAGTACCTCGCCGGCGTGGATAATGTAGGCCCGGTCGATCAGGCCAAGCGTCTCGCGGACATTGTGGTCGGTGATCAAGACGCCGATACCGCGGCGCGTCAGGTGCCGCACCAGGTTCTGGATGTCGGCGACCGAGATCGGATCAACGCCGGCAAACGGCTCGTCAAGTAGCATGAAGGCAGGGTCGCTCGCCAGCGCCCGGGCGATTTCCAGCCGGCGCCGTTCGCCACCGGACAGCGCCACCGCCGGCGATTTCTTCAAATGGTTGATGGCAAACTCGGCCAGTAGCGATTCCAGCTTCTCCTCGAGCGCCTTCTTGTCCTTGATGGCTACCTCGAGCACGGCACGCAGATTTTCCTCGACTGTCAGGCCACGGAAAATCGACGCCTCCTGCGGCAGGTAGCCGACGCCGAGACGGGCGCGCTGGTACATCGGCATCCAGGTCACGTCGTTGCCGTCGATCTCGATGCGGCCCTGGTCGACCGGCACGAGGCCGGTGATCATGTAGAAGCATGTGGTCTTGCCGGCACCGTTAGGCCCAAGCAGGCCGACGGCCTCGCCACGCCGGACGACGAGCGAGACGCCATTGACGACCCGGCGCGAGCGATAGGATTTGGTGATGCCACGCGCAATCAGCGTGCCTTCATAGCGCGCCTTCTGCTCCGGATCCTGCGGATCGGTGCCTTTGCGGCCCTGTTTGCCCGCAGATGTGAGAAACGGTATTTTCAACGGAGTGCCGGCACTAATTTGTCTTGCGGGATTTGGGGTCGATCAGGATCTTCACCCGGGTACCGCAACTGTCGAGCTTGGCGAGCCCATTCTTCATTTGCACCGTCAGCTTGCAGCCGGTGAAAACGTTCGGCCCGTCGGCAAGCACCACTTGCTTGCCTTCGAGGGTGAGCAATTCGGTGCGCATGTCGAATGAACCCGTTTCGCCGGTGGCGCTCTGGGTGCCGGAAACGACGGACACGGCGCCGGAGACTTCGATACGATCGATGTCGGAACCGCCTGACGAGATGCCGCCGCCGCCTTCCTTGTAGAACACGATCATATGGTTGGATTTGAGCGTCATCGTGCCCTGCACGACGCTGACATTGCCATCGAAGAAGGCCTTCTTCTCCTGCTCATGAATCTCGAGCTTGTCGCTCTCGATCTGGATCGGCTTGTCGTTGGACAGCGACAGGCCCTTGATCTGGCTTGTCTGCGCCAAAACTGCGATCGGCGAGAGCGATGCGGCCAACAGACCGGCCGCGGCCAGGCATACGGAAAGACGAATAAGCCTCATGGTTGCCCCTGATTTTCCTTGGTGCGATAGGCGGCCGGATTGACCACAACCTTAACATTGCCGTCGAATGTAATGACCCTGCCCTTATCGGTTATCTTCAGGCTCTTCGCAACCAGGGTGGAATCTTTTGCTTCCACGGAGACTGGGTCCTTGGTGTTCATCTTGCCTGCATGAACGTCGAGATGGGCGGATTGGAAATGCACCGTCACACCGGACGACAGCGTGACGATGAAGGGCGCCGTCATGTCGAGAAGGTCGGTCGAACGGTCGAAATCCGCACCCTTCGCCTTGACGCGCGCAACCAGATCTCCGCGTATCGGTACCGCCGCGTCGATGTCCTCGAGCGAGATCAGGTTGGGGTTGATGATATCCTGCAGCGCGCGTTGCGCATTCATGAAATAGCTGATGCCCTCGTCATTGCGGCCTGAGATTGCCGGCTTTTCCATGACGATCTTGCCGTTCTCGATCTTGGCCCCGCCGATCGACAGATTGTCCGGAAACATGGTGCGAACCCAGGAGACGGCCACGAAGCAGAGGGAAATGATCAGCGCCGCGATCGGCAGCAGGATCTTCCAGCGCCGCACGCGCGCCGAATGCGACTGCGCCCGCTTGTAGGCGGTCGCAGCCGGAGCCGGTAGTATGCTGCTGGCGCGGATATCCATAATCTGTCCTGGTGGGCGATCTTACGGTCTGACACATAGGTAAATCATGGCGGAAATACAATGTGCTTACACTATTTGCAGAGAATTTGCTGCATGCCCGGTGCATTTGGCGCCATGGTGTTTCCTTCTGGCGCGTCACGCGCTATCTCTAGCGCAAATTTCAATTTGGATCCAAGACGATGAGTATCAACGAGATAGCCGAACGCAGGCGCATCCGGCGCAAGCTGTCCTTCTGGCGGATTTTCTCCTTTCTGCTGATTGCGGCCGCGATCGTGTTGTTCTGGTTTGTCGCCAATGGCGGGCAATTTTCGTCTCCAATGGAGAAGGATCATGTCGCCCGGATCACCATTTCAGGTGTCATCCAGGACGATAAAGAGCTTCTCGATCGTCTTGATAGGATCGCCAAGAAGGATTCGGTCAAGGCTTTGATCGTCTCGATTTCTTCGCCGGGTGGCACGACCTATGGCGGTGAGATGATCTACAAGGCGATTCGCCGCGTGGCCGAGAAAAAGCCTGTCGTCTCCGATGTCAGGACGCTTGCGGCATCGGCCGGCTACATGATCGCCATTGCCGGCGACCGGATCGTGGCAGGGGACACATCGATCACAGGCTCGATCGGTGTTATCTTCCAGTACCCGCAGCTCAAGAACCTGCTCGACAAGATCGGCGTGTCGCTTGAGGAGATCAAGTCCGCACCGCTGAAAGCCGAGCCGTCGCCATTCCACGACGCCAGCGAGGAGTCCAAGACGGTGATGCGCGAGATGGTGATGGATTCCTACGACTGGTTCGTCAATCTCGTTGCCGAGCGCCGCAAGCTTTCCAAAGCCGATGCACTGAAGGTGGCCGATGGCCGCGTCTTCACCGGCCGCATGGCGCTCAAGTCCAAGCTCGTCGACGATATCGGCGGCATGGATCAGATCCGCGCCTTCCTCGAAACCCGCAAGGTCGGCAAGGACCTGCCGGTGGTCGATTGGATGGCGCCGAAGACCGGTTCGCCCTTCCTGTTCGGCAGCATGGTGCGGCAGGTTCTGCAATGGTCGGGTTTTGCCTGGCTGGACCAGAACAATTCCCTTGGAAACCTGAGTGATGACAAGTTGTTACTTGACGGTCTTGTCTCCGTTTGGCAGTTTGAAAGATAATGAGAATAGGTCGAAAAGATCGTCAGAGGGGGCGCTTGTGATCAAGTCTGAATTGGTACAAATCGTCGCAGCGAAAAATCCGCATCTGTACCATCGGGACGTCGAGAACATCGTGAATGCTGTTCTTGACGAAATCACCGATGCGCTGGCTGGCGGCAACCGCGTCGAACTGCGCGGGTTCGGTGCATTCTCCGTCAAGAACCGACCGTCTCGATCCGGCCGAAACCCCCGCACGGGTGATGCCGTCTTCGTCGAGGAGAAGTGGGTTCCCTTCTTCAAGACCGGCAAGGAATTGCGCGAGCGGCTCAACCCCGACCTCGCCGATGAGGATGACGACGAAGAATAAGAGGTTTTTGCCTCGACGTTCCGGCAAATCAGAAGCGTTGAGATGGATGGCATTCCGTCCTGAATTCCATGTGTGCCTTGATTTCCCCGTCAGGGCGGGTCAGAAAGCGATGCCGCATGTGCTGCGGGCAGATTTTATCGCAGGGAGAACCGTTCCATGATCACACGCATCCTCAAATTCGTTGTTATCGTGCCGGTCGCCATCATCCTGATCGTGTTGTCGGTCGCCAATCGTCACCTCGTGACCCTGGCCCTCAACCCATTCCGCCCGGAAGACAGCGTTCTGTCGTTGTCGCTGCCCTTCTTCGTCTTCCTGTTCATCGCGCTGATGATCGGCGTACTGATCGGCTCCTCGGCCACGTGGCTGGCGCAGGGCAAGCACCGCAAGCGCGCCCGCGATGAGGCACAGGAAGCGCGCAAATGGCGTGACGAAGCCGGCCGCCAGCGCAACCAGCTTGAACAGGCCACCACGCAGAAGCTGATCTCGGCTTCGAAGTAAACGCCTTACAACGGGCGCGCCATGAAGACTTCGGTGTGCTTGATGGTGTCGGGTATTTCACGGAATTGCGGGCATCGAACGAAGCCGAAGGCCTCGTAGACCGAGATCGCGTTCCTCATGTAGACCGTTGTTTGCAGCACAAGCTTGATGTGGTGACCCTCGGCGGCTTCCAGGAGAGCTTTCTGGATAAGCGCTTTGCCGATGCCCTTGCCTCTGAACTCGGGATCGACATAGAATTTCTGAAGTTCCAGGGTGGTATCGTCGAAGGTATCCAAGCCGATGCATCCCGCAGCTGCGTCATCCCATCTGGCAACGAATATCTTTGCAATCTCACCGCTGAACTGGCGGCCAGGCTGGCGCTGGTATAGCCATGAAAGAGGCCGAGCACGACCTCGGGCGCCACGCCATAGGCCTGCACCTCCTGTGCGTCCCACTCTCCGAGCGCATCGCCCAGCCTTGCTACGACTTCGAAATCCTCTGCGCAATCCGCCCTGGAAACAGAAATCATCCGTCGCTCCTTGCTCGCCAGATGCCGGATACATAGCATAGGTTGAATTGCTCTTCCATCATCCGGCCATAAGGGCGTCATTCCCGCCCTGCCGGAAGCGGGCAGACCATGCCGCAGCCCGGCACACCGGGCAGGATATAGCGCAGGCAGCAGACGCGCCGGCGCGAGAAATCTCCCTCCGTTCCGCATTCGCGGCGGATGAGGCCGAAGACCGGATTGGTTCGCCCATCCCGCCACGTCTCGCCTTCAATGATTGCAAGCTCCTCGGCGGAAGCCACTTCGCCCATCTGCGTTGCAGCCTCGCGGATAATCCAGTCGAGATAAACCACCAAATTCGACCAAAGCAGCTTTCTTGACAGTCCGGCGTTTGCAGCGAGTGCCTGAACCAGCGGTGCCGCATGGTCAAAGATTGCGCCTTCCAACGCCTCGGAAAGGCTGACATCCGCATTGCCGTGACCCTCGTGATCGAGTGCGAAGGCAATGGGTGCCGAAGTCGTGGGCTCGAGGCAGATGCGGATCGTGTTCAGCGACAGCGGCAGATGCGGCGATGCTGGCGCCAGGCGACGACAGGGCCAATCACCAGTCCGCTGAAATAGTACATCGTCCACATCGACGCTGCGGCTCGATGGTCCACGCCGCCAAAGCGCGTCGCGTAGCGATCGAATACCCGGTTGCAAACATCAGGATCCAGGAGATCGCGGCATGAGATGGAATCTTGATGGGATGTACCGAGCAGGAACTTTCCATGACAGTAGGGGAATTTCTCGCCAAACAGGTGATCAAGGTTCTGGGCGCTTTCGCTTGCCAAAGCGCTGCTATCGTCGGTCATGTCATCGTCTTCATTCAAGATGTGTCGCACAGCGAGTCACCACATCTCTAATGAAACTTGAGTCGTATTGGAAGGTTTAAGAGGCCAGACTGCTCTGGTCTCAGAGCAGCCGTGTCTTGCCGAGCGCAATGACCGGGCCAGTCGGCTTGCCGGTCGGCGAGCCACCCAGGGGCTCGACCGTCATGGCGATGGTCTTGCCGGCGGCGAACGCGTCGCGCAGGCTGGCATTGATCAGGATATCGCCGTGGCCGTCTTCGGGCAGCACGCCGAGCGAGGCCGGCGGCTTGCCGTCTTCGATCAGCCACAGTTCGAGCGACTTCGGCTGCTCCTGCTTCAGCGCAGCCGGCGTGACGCTAAGCTTGCCGGAGGAAAAATCATAGGTCGCGACGAGACTGATCGGCGAATCCATGCCGGTGAGTTCGGCGACCAGCGGCGCCGCGGCCTTTGGCGTCCAGGGAAGCTGGATGCGACCGGAGATGCCAAACCCGACGGCGAGCACCAAGGCGGCGGCCGTCAGCGTCCGCCAGACGGCGACCGAACCCCAGAGCGACTGCCAGATTCCCGAAGATGTCGAATCGGGTACACCGAACAGGCGCTGCTCGATCTTGGTATAAGCATCCTGCGGCGGGCGGGCATCCTGGTATTCGTCGTTGAAATCGGCGAGATTGGTCTGCCAGCGGCGAACCTGCGTGGCAAATTTCGGATCGGAGGCGATCCGCGCTTCGACGCGGCGGCGGTCCTCCTCGGACAGGACGCCGAGTACATATTCGCCGGAGATGATTTCATCCCGGCTTTTGTCCCAATCCTGCGGTCTGTCGCTCATTGCCCGAGGCACTCTCTCAGTTTCAACAGGCTGCGCCGCAGCCAGGTTCGCATCGTGTTCAGCGGAATATTATAGATTTCCGCGAGTTCCTGATAGCTCAAACCTTCGACGTAAGCACGTTTTACCGCATCAGCCTTATCAGATTCGAGCGTCTGCATACACTTGTCTATTCGGCCACCCTCGCTGCGGTTCACAGCTGCGGTTTCCGGGTCTATTTCGTCGCTAGCAAGATCGAAAGCCTCGTCGATTGCCGAGGCCTGTGGTTTGCGGGCGCGGAGCATGTCGATGGCGTGATTGCGGGCAATCGCCATAAGCCACGTTTCCGCGCGTCCTTCCTCCGGGCGAAACCTGTCGGCGCGCTGCCAGATCTTGACGAAGACCTCCTGCAGCGCATCCTCGGACTCGCCCCGATCTCTAACTATACGGAGAAGCACCGAGAAGAGTTTCGGGGAATACAGGACATAGAGGCGGGAGAAGGCGGCGCGGTCCTTCAGCGATACGCGACCCAAGAGAGCACCGAGATCATCCATTGTTTCTCATCCGCCGGGCCGCTGGCCCCAAATCGCTTTCGGGAAATCGAAATCGTTCTGAACGTCCGGTTTACGCGAGAAACCTGTCTGCGGATCATTCCATGTGACAAAGAGTTACGCTAAAGAAGCCTCGACTTTTTCTTCCGAGAGGCCCCGATGTCCCAGTCCGAGAACGAGACCCAGGCGCGTTTGCTTGCCCAGGCGCTGCCGTTCATGCAACGGTATGAGAACAAGACGATCGTTGTCAAATATGGCGGTCACGCCATGGGCAATCCCGAACTCGGCAAAGCATTTGCGAGCGACATCGGCTTGCTCAAGCAATCCGGCGTCAACCCTATCGTCGTCCACGGCGGCGGGCCGCAGATCGGCGCCATGCTCGCCAAGATGGGCATCGAATCACGTTTCGAGAACGGCCTGCGCGTCACCGACCAGAAGACGGTCGAGATCGTCGAAATGGTTCTGGCCGGCTCGATCAACAAGGAAATCGTCGGCCTGATCAACCAGACCGGCGAATGGGCGATCGGCCTCTGCGGCAAGGACGGCAACATGGTGTTTGCCGAAAAGGCCCGAAAGACCGTCATCGATCCTGATTCGAACATCGAGCGCGTGCTCGACCTCGGTTTCGTCGGCGAGGTCGTCGAAGTCGACCGGACACTGATCGACCTGCTGGCCAAGTCGGAAATGATCCCGGTCATCGCGCCGGTCGCGCCAGGTCGCGACGGCCACACCTACAATATCAATGCCGACACCTTTGCCGGCGCGATCGCCGGTGCGCTCAATGCCGTGCGCCTCCTGTTCCTCACTGACGTACCCGGTGTGCTCGACAAGAATGGCGAATTGATCAAGGAGCTCTCAGTCTCCCAGGCGCATGCGCTGATCAAGGACGGCACGATCTCGGGCGGGATGATCCCCAAGGTCGAGACCTGCATCGAGGCGATCGAAGGCGGTGTCGAAGGCGTCGTCATCCTCAACGGCAAGACACCACACTCCGTGCTGTTGGAACTGTTTACCGAAATGGGCGCCGGAACGCTGATCGTTCGCTGATCAGCCTGAAATCAGCCAGCGGGACTAGAGTGTCGCGTCCCGCTGGAGAAACGTATGCTCAAACCTGTTCTCGTCGTTGCTTTCATTGCGACAATGCTGGTGCCGGCGACAGCCGACGCCAAGCGCATCCGCTTTTCCGGTTATGACTTCAAGATCAAGCAGGGCGAGGGACTCGGGCCGGGCCCCAATAATTGGGCGACCTCGCAGGCCTTCGTCGACAGCAAGGGCCGGCTGCATCTCAGATTCTCCAAGAAGAAGGGCAAGTGGTACGCAGGCGAGATCCAAAGCGTCAGCCGCTTCGGCTTCGGCAAATACGAGATCGAATTCACCGGCGATATCGGCGGCCAGGACAAGAATGTCGTGTTCGGCTTTTTCAACTATCCGCCCGCCGATGTCGGTCCTGACGCGACCAACGAGATCGATATCGAGTTCGCCCGCTGGGGAAACAAGAGCTACCCGCCGTTGAACTACACCGTCTGGCCGGTCGATCCCGGCCTCAAGGCAACCACCCAGAGCTTCAGCTTCAAGAATGGTGTCGCCAAGAGCGAGCACAAGTTCGTGTGGGAACCCGATCGCGTCAGCTATTACTCCGTTGTCGTCAGGGACAACGGCACAGCCGGCCAGGATGCCTACTGGTCCTTCCAGCCGAAGAACCCCGGCAAGCGCATCAGTTCCAGCCCGATGCCGATCTTCTTCAATCTCTGGGGATTTCGCGGCCAGGAGCCCAGCGATGGCGAGAATGTCGAGGTGATCGTCAACTCGTTCAAATTCACGCCAGCAAAATGAAAAGGCCCGGCGAACGGGGCCTCGATGCTTGCTATTCCGCGATAACGGGCCTTGTGGCCGGCTGCGCCGCATGTGTCGGCGGCGCTTTCAGCAGCGTGGCCACCAGCGCGACGATCACATAGCAGGCGATATTGTAGAGCAAAGCCGTCTCAAATGCGGTCTTGAAGGCATCGTGTTGGACGACACCGCCAGCCATCTGCGATCCCAGCAGCGAGAAGAAGATCTCCGAGATGATCGCCACGCCAAATGCGCCGCCCATCTGCTGGATGGATTGCAGCGCGCCGGATCCCGAACCCGCATCGCGCGGCGGCACGCCGGCAAGAGCGACCTGAAACAGCGGCGAGATGGCGATGCCCGTTCCAAGGCCGCCGAGAAACAGAGGCAGGATGAAGTGCGACCGGATGACGACATCGCCGACGCCGGCCACCGTGTATCTGAGGATCAGCGCTGAGACGATCAGGATCGCGCAGCCCAGGATGAGCCGCTGCTTCGGCCCCTTGCCACCAAGCCGGCCCGTGACCACCGAGGCGATCAGCACGCCGATCGGGAAGGGGATGGTCGTCAGGCCGGATTCCAGCGGATTGAGGCTGTATCCACCCTGCAGGAAGATCGCCAGAATCAGGAAGAAGCCCGGCATAGCCGAGAAGAACACCATGGCGCCCAAGGCTGCGAAGACGAAATTGTGGTTGCGCATCAGGCTGAGCGGCACGAGCTCAGCGGCACCCCGGGCATTCTGCTGGCGCTCCCACCAGATGAATAGGGCGATGAACGGAATAAACAGCGCCATCATCGCCAGGCACCAGGCGGGCCAGCCGAAGCCGCGGCCCTCGATCAGCGGGAAAATCAAGCAGAAGGTACCGAACGCGGCAATGGCGATGCCGACCCAGTCGTTCTTCAGCTTCGGATTGCCCTTGATGTCGGGGATCAGGTAGCGGCCGGCAATCACGCAGGCAATGCCGATCGGCACGTTGATCAGGAAGATCGGTCGCCAGTCGAGTCCGAAAATGTCGGCGTGGATCAGGGTGCCGCCGGTCACCGGGCCCGCAACCGAGGCAAGCCCTGCCGTCAGGCCGAACAGCGAGAAGGCCACCGCCCGCTCCTTCGGTGGAAACATGATCTGGGCGATTGCCAGCACCTGCGGCGTCATCACCGCACCGGCAATGCCCTGGATGACCCGCGATGCGATCAGCATCTCGACATTGGCTGCAAGCCCGCACAGCATCGAGGCGATGGTGAAGGCGGCGACGCCGATCAGGAAGATGCGCTTTTTGCCGACGATATCGCCATAGCGGCCGAACGGCAGCAGGCCGAGCGCGAAGGCAAGAATGTATCCCGCCACCACCCATTCGATGCCGCTTTCCGAGACCCCGAGATTCTTCTGCATTGACGGCAGGGCGACATTGACGATGGTCACGTCGATCATGTTCATGAAGCTCGCCATCAGCAGCACGCCCATTGCGATCCACCGGCGTTCGAAGGCATGCATTTCGCCATGCGGGGCGGGATGCGTTGGATTGTCAGACATTGGATTGTGCCTTTGCTTTATCGGAAAGAAGGGCGCGCAACAGTTCGGCGACGGGGCGGTCCATGCTTTGCCGGTCATCGAGCCGGAAGATCGACCCGGCAATCAGCACGCCGATGACCATATACGCTGCGGAATGAGAATCGAGATCGGCGCGGAACGTTCCATCCGCCACGCCCGCTTCGAGGATCTCGGCGATCTGTCGGTGCCAGTAGGCACGCATCGGTGTGATGTACCGGGCGATGCTCTCGTCATGACGAGCCCGCCGTCCCATTTCCTCCATGACCAGCAGCAATTCTGGATTTTCGCGCCGGGTCTCGCGGTGCTGGTTGATCTCGATCTTCAGCTGCTCGAGCGGCGGAAGCCCTTCGCGAGGGTGGCGCGCGTGTTGGCTCATGAAATCATCCTGCATCGACTGCGCTACCAACTGAATGAGCGCGTCCTTCGAGGGGACATGATAGTGAAGGGTGGCTATGTTGATGCCGACCCGGTCGGCGATCTCGCGTGTCCGCAGCCCCTCAAACCCCTTCTCGACGATCAGCGATCGCGCAACGGCTGCGATTGCGCGCTTGCGGTCGTCGGTGGGCTGATATTTTTGCGGAATCTCGGTCATGGTGTCTCGATCAAATCTATCCATCAATCACTTGATTGATTTTAGATCGAGAGTCAATCATCTGATTGAGAAAAAGTGAAACGGTTGCTTCACGGCCTGCCTCGGTCGGCGCTTCGATCGAAGCAGGATGGAACGCCCGCAATTATGACGCCTAGAACGCTTCGACCTTCAGGCCGCTGCCCTGGCTGCCGACGATCTTCACTTTCGTGCCTGCCGGCAGGTCCGGCCCGCTGACCGTCCAGAACGCATCGCCGATGCGCACGCGGCCGCGGCCATTCAGGATGGGATCCGTCAGGTCGGCGGTGCGGCCGATCAGACTGGCGCCGCGATCGTTCAGCGTCGGCTCCTCGGACTTGGCGCCCGAGCGGATCAGCCACGTGCGGCCGATAAACAGGCTGATGCATGACAGCACGGCAAACACCAGCCATTGCACCTGCCAGCCCCACCAGGCGGTTTCCCAGAGCATGTTGGAGAGTAGGCCGGTGATGACGCCGGCAATGCCGACCCAGATCAGGAAGTTGCCGGGCAGCATGATTTCGGCCACCAGCAGGACGATGCCGAAGATCCACCAGGCCCAGGGCCCGGCATTGTGAACAAGGTTGCTGATCATGTCAGATCACTCTGCGGCTCGGTCGGGCGGATCACGAACGGATTGGGCGTGCTGGCGGTAACGACAGGTGTCGAGCGAGTTGCCTGGCGCGGCGTTGCCGGTGCGGTGCCGCCGTCATTGCCATTGCCGAACACTTCCCTGGCGATGGCGCCGATGCCGCCGAGCGAGCCAATCAGCGAAGATGCCTCCATCGGCATCAGCACGATCTTGGAATTGCTTGCTGTGCCGATCGAGGCCAGGGCCTCGGTGTATTTCTGCGCCACGAAGTAGTTGATGGCCTGCACGTTGCCGGCGGCGATGGCCTCGGACACCATTTTCGTCGCCTTGGCTTCGGCCTCGGCCAGGCGTTCGCGGGCTTCGGCTTCGCGGTAGGCGGCCTCGCGTTCGCCCTCGGCCTTGAGGATGGTCGCCTGCTTGGCGCCCTCGGCCTTGAGGATCTGGGCATTTCTAAAGCCTTCGGCTTCAAGCACCTGGGCGCGCTTTTCGCGCTCGGCTTTCATCTGCCGTGCCATGGAATCGACCAGGTTCTGCGGCGGGGTGATGTCCTTGATCTCGACGCGGGTGATCTTGATGCCCCACGGGCTGGCGGCTTCATCGACGGTACGCAGCAGCCGCTCGTTGATCGTTTCGCGGTTGGACAGCAACTCGTCGAGATCCATAGAGCCCATGACCGAGCGGATATTGGTCATGGTCAGGTTGAGCAGCGCCTGATTGAGGTTGGAAATCTGGTAGGCCGCCTGGGCGGCGTTCAGCACCTGATAGAAGGCGACGGCATCGGCCTTGACGCTGGCATTGTCCTTGGTGATGACCTCTTGCGTCGGCACGTCGAGCACCTGCTCCATGACGTTCAATTTCGCACCGATCGTGTCGATGTAGGGCACGATCAGGTTGAGGCCGGGATGTAGCGTGCGAGTGTAGCGCTTGAAGCGTTCGACAGTGTAATTATAACCCTGAGGCACCGTCTTGATGCCCGCGATCAATGTCCAAAGAACAAATATCACGATCGCGATGACCGCATAATCCATGCCTGAAAAGGTATCGAAATCCATCATTTCCTCCAAAGGCGCGGATTGTTGCAGCCCACGCCTGATATCTACCATAAGACGTTGGTATCCGGCGTTTTATTTGCAAGGTGGCGGGACTATAAATCGGACGGGCGGATCTAAACCCAGCCCATCAATTCCCTTCGCACCTGCTCCTCCAGCACATCCATGCCGGGCTCGCTGTCGTTGAGGCAGGGGATATGGCTGAACTTCTCACCGCCATTGTGATGGAAGCTTTCGGCGGCCTGCTCGGCGATCTCTTCCAGCGTTTCCAGACAATCGGAAACGAAGCCGGGATTGAGCACGGCGATCCGCTTGACGCCGTCCTGAGCCAGCTTCTCCACCGTCTTGTCGGTATAGGGTTTCAGCCATTCCTCCGGCCCGAAGCGGGACTGGAAGGTTAGCATCAGTTTCTTGTCGTCCCAGCCCAGACGTTCCCGCAGTAGACGCCCCGTCTTCTGGCAATGGCGATAATAGGGATCCCCCTTGTCGAAATAGCTCTGCGGAATGCCGTGAAACGACATGATCACCTTTTCAGGCTCCCAGTCGAGCGTGGCGAGATGCGTGGTGATCGAATTGGCCAGTGCCTCGATATAGGCGGGATGGTCGTGATAGGGCGGCACCGTGCGAAGTGCCGGCTGCCAGCGCATCGTCTTCAGCGCATCGAACGCCTTGTCGTTGACGGTGGCAGTCGTTGCGGCCGCATATTGCGGATAAAGCGGAAACAGCAGGATCCGTTCGCAGCCCTGCTTCTGTAGCGCATCCAGCTTTTCGGCGATCGAAGGATTGCCATAGCGCATGCCCCAGTCGACGATCACATCGGGAAATTCGGCCAGCCGCGCGGCCATCTTCTCAGCCTGCGAGCGGGTATAGGTGCGCAGATAGCTTTCGTCGCGCTCCTTGTTCCAGATCAGCTCATAGGCCTTGCCGACCTTCTGCGGGCGGCGGTTGAGCACGATGCCGAACAAGATCGGATACCATTTCCAGGGCGACCATTCGATCACCCGCCGGTCCATCAGGAATTCCTTGAGATAGCGCCGCATAGATTTGTAGTCGGTGCCGTCGGGCGTGCCGAGATTGACGAGCAGCACCCCGATCTTGCCCCGCTTTGCAGGCGCGTGATTGGCGGGAGTGTGTTGCTCAGTCATTTCAGGTCCTTTGTTTTTCTTCTTCTACGCGCCGGGCGGGATGGGGCTTTCCTGCATATAGAAAATAACAACGGCCCGGGAAAGGCCGGGCCGTTGGGATAGATTGACGCTGGCACTTACTTGGCGGGAATTTCGAGCTCCTCGCCAACATGCAAGCGGCGCGCGCGCATGTCGGTATTGGCCTTGGCGATCTTCTCCCACATCGTGGCATCGCCGTAGAATTGCTTGGCCAGATCCCAGAACGTATCGCCCTTGGCGATCACGTGCTTGGTGTCGGTGGTCAAGGCAGGCTCCGTTTTCGGCTTGGCATTCATGGCGGGCTCGGTCTTGACCTCGGGCGCCTTGCTGACGAGGTCTGTCGAGGCGGCCGGCAGTTCGGGGGTCTTCACATCGCTGGCTGGCGCCACCTTGGATGCATCCGCAGCGGCATCGGCGGGTTTTGCTGCTTCCGTCTGTTGTGCGGTATCCGCTGGCTTTGCCATCTCGGCCGCAGCCGCGACCGCGGTGATACGACCATCGAGATACGGCTTGTATGGCGAATGCTTGGCGATATAGGCAGCTGTCGTATCTTCGAGGCTCGGGCCGAAGTCATAGGCATTCATCGCCTTGTCCTTGAACACGACATAGCCGTCGCCGCCCGCCCGCGTATAGTTATTGGCCACCACGCCATAGGTCTCGGCGTTGTCCAGTGGCTTGAACGTGCCACCCTCGTTGACCTCGACCGAGACGACGCGGCTGCCCGGAGGTTTTGTCGGATCGAAGGAATACTTGATGCCGGAGACCTGCGGGAAGCGGCCTTTGCCTTCTTCGATCTGGCTCAATCCGCTTTCGAGTGCGGCCACAACATCGGCGCCCTTCAGCTCGAATGTCGCAAGCGAGTTCTGGAACGGCAGCACCGTCAGCACCTCGCCCATCGACACATCGCCAGCGTCGATGGAAGCGCGCAAGCCGCCGCCATTGGCGAATGCGATCTCGATACCCTGGTCCTTGACGCGATCGAGCATCGCGTCGGCAACCAGGTTGCCCATTTCGCATTCCTTGGTACGGCAGGTCTCGC
The DNA here is from genome assembly GCF_057787725.1 of Shinella sp. OV683. Lineage (NCBI taxonomy): Bacteria > Pseudomonadati > Pseudomonadota > Alphaproteobacteria > Hyphomicrobiales > Rhizobiaceae > Shinella > Shinella sp. OV683. The sequence goes on along the minus strand of NZ_CM173543.1, from coordinate 4,868,918 downwards.
GCGAGCCGTCGATTGGGGCGGCGGTCGAGCCGATCACCTTTTGCTTGAGCGCCTCGATCGGTGCGCCAAGTTCCTTCACGCGGGCTGCGATCGCCTCGTCCGGCTTGAACGAAGCGTCGATCAGGATCGGGTCGCCCTTGGCCGACTTGACCACGCCGGCGTCGTCGAACACCACGTTGAGATCGCCCAGATACTTCGAATAGGAGCCGGCCTGCACGACCGGCACCTTGTAGCCGCCGGGATTGTCGACCATCGTCGGATAGGGGCCGGCGGCACTCTTGTCGGTGTTCGACAGCAGGCTATGCGAATGGCCGCCGACCACGATATCGACATCGGGGATCTTGGCGATCACGGCGAGATCGCGGGGATAACCGACATGCGTCAGCGCAATGATCTTGTTGACGCCCTGCGCCTTCAGCTTCTGCACTTCGTCGGAGATCGCCTTGTCGTCGATGCCGATCATGATGTTCGGGCCGGGAGAGGACAGTTCGTCGGTGTCATTGGCGACCGCCCCGACGATGCCGATCTTCTGGCCGCCGACATCGAGCACCAGCGACGGCACGATCTTGTCTTTAATCACGGATTTGTAATTCGCCAGCACGTTGGCAGTGACCACCGGGAACGTCACCTTGTCGAGAAAGATCTTGAGGCCGTCCTCGCTGTCGTCGAATTCATGGTTGCCGACGGTCATCGCGTCGAACTTCATCAGGTTCAGGAACTCCGCCTCGGCAGCGCCCTTGTAGGTCGTGTAGAACAGCGATCCCTGGAAATTGTCGCCCGCATTCAACAACAGCACGTTCTTGCCGGCGAGCCCCGCGCGGGTCTGGTCGATGGCCGTCTTCAGGCGGGCAACGCCGCCGAAGCACTCATTCTTGGATTCCTCCTCGGCCGAGCAGGTCGAATCGTATTTGTTGATCGATTCGATACGCGAGTGCAAATCGTTGATGTGAAGGATATTGAGTTCGTAGTCTGCCAGTGCGGCGCCAGCCGAGACGGCTAGGCCTGAAATACTCATAAGCGCTAAACGTAAGTAATGGCTCATCATTTTTCTCCTTCTCATTCCAAAATTCCAGCGAGAAATGGACTATCCGTTTCTCGTCAGCTTTGTCGTTCAAAGTCGATAGTCGCTCCGGATGGGAGCCCCGGAGCAAAAATGGAAGTACTGCCGGCTTATGCGGCAGTCACATCAGGATTTACGCATCAGAATAAACTGCGCGCCAGAATCGGCGGTGCAATTGACCTGACTTGGTGAAATCATCGCGCAATTGACCTTGGACTGCTTGTTCTGCACATGCGAGGTCATGCTGATCTCGTAGAGGTTGTTGCCGGGGAGCTTGATGTAGGTACCGGAAGCCAGAAGCTGGTTGGTATCTGTCGTTCGCGTGTTGAAAGCGCCCGCCTGGAAGGTCGAGATCAGGCCATTCGGGTCGGTCCATGCACCATCGATGGAAGCGGCGGCTGGTTGCGTCGGCAGCGGTCTGTCGCTGCTCGTTGTGCAGGAAGCCAAGGCCGCAGTCACAAGCAGGGCCGGAATGGCAAGCATCTTCATATTGGTCTCCCCTTCAGGTCGCCGGCCAAAGTCTGGCGCGACCGGCATTTCGTCACAAATTATTTTGACGCTTTTCCAGAATGAAAGCAAGGCATTGGCCAGCATCATTCGCGGCACGAGACATGATTGCAACATCGATTGGATTGAACGCTCCAAACGAACTGCGACGACGATGGTTCCCGTGTGTTCAACGGGCCTCCAGAATCGCCGCAAGCGAGCTATCGGCATGCCAGTGGGCACTTTGCCAGCCGGCCGCCTGAGCCGCCTCGACATTGGCACTCGTGTCATCGATCAGCAGCAGTTCGCGCGGTGCAAGGCCTGTCAAATCCGCTACCTTGTCGAAGAATAGCCTGTCAGGTTTGCGGCAACCGAGCGCCGCCGAATAGTGCATTCCATCGACGTGTGTTGCCAGTCCGATCGTTTCCATCAGATATTGCGCGCGGCGGTGCTCCTGGTTGGTCGTCAGATAGACGTGCATGCCGCGCTGCCGCTGCTCATCCAGTCCCGCCAGCAGGGCGGCATTGATCCGGGCGTCGTTTTCGAACCAGTAAGTGAGAACGACGTCAGCACTGAGATTGCAGGGGATTTTGTCCAGAGCCTTCGGCAGTTGCTCGGCGATGTCGGTGCGGCCGAGCACGATGTTTTCCCAATAGGGCAGGAAGAAATGTCGATGCAGATCGTCGGACGTGATGCCGAGATCCACTTCCAGCCCTGTTTCCCACGGCTTGCCATCATGGGGTCGGCCGGAAATGAGCACGCCGTCGACATCGATCATCAATGCTTTGATCATGCCCGGCCGCCCTCAATGGTGGTGTTTGAAACCCGCATCGCTGCGGGTTCCAAGATGCGCAAGCCTGTCAGCGAACCAGAATGTTCCGGAACTGCCAGGGATCGGACGTATCGAGGTCTTCCGGGAACAGGCCGGGACGACCGTCGAGTGGCGTCCAGTCGGTGTAGTGGCCTTCGACCGGACCGAGATAGGGCGCTTGCACTTCCAGGCAGCGCTTGTAGTCCATCTCATCGGCTTCGACGATGCCGGCCGTCGGGTTTTCGAGCGCCCAGACCATGCCGGCGAGCACGGCGGATGTCACCTGCAGGCCGGTGGCATTCTGGTAAGGTGCGAGCTTGCGGGCTTCCTCGAGGGAAAGCCGCGAGCCGTACCAGTAGGCATTCTTCTCATGGCCGTAGAGCAGCACGCCGAGTTCGTCGACACCGTCGACCAGTTCGTCCTCGTTGAGCACGTGCTGCACCGGCTGCGCATTGCCGCCATTGCCGAACATCTCATGCAGCGACAGAATGGCGTCGTTGGACGGATGATAGGCGTAGTGGCAGGTCGGGCGGAACGTCACGTCGCCATCCTTGTCCTGCACGGTGAAATATTCGGCGATCGAGATCGCTTCATTGTGCGTGACTAGGAAGCCGTATTGCGGGCCGGGGGTCGGGCACCAGGTACGGACGCGCGTATTGGCGCCGGGCTGGTCGATATAGATTGCGGACTTGTGGCCCTTCTTGAACTTCTTGCCGTTCTTGGGCATCCATTTTTCATGCGTGCCCCAGCCGAGTTCGGCAGGCTGCAGGCCTTCAGAAATGAAGCCTTCGACGGACCAGGTGTTCCAGAAGGTGTTGAACGGCTTGGGGTTCTTGGTGCGCTGGGTGTCGCGCTCGGCGATATGCACGCCCTTGACGCCAACCTTCTTCATCAGCTTGGCCCAGCCTTCGCGGTCGTCCTGCGAGGGCTCGTCATACTTGACGCCGATTTCGTTGGCGAGGTTGATCAGCGCCTGCTTGACGAACCACGACACCATGCCTGGATTGGCGCCACAGGTGGAAACCGCCGTTGCCCCACCGGGGTTCTTGGCCTTCTCCTTGCGCATGGTCTCGCGCAGCGCGTAGTTCGTGCGCTCGGCATTATCCATCTCCTGGTCGAAATAGAAGCCGAGCCAGGGCTCGACCACGGTATCGACATAGAGAACGTCATGCTTGCGGCAAAGCTTCATGACGTCGACCGAGCCGATATCGACCGACAGGTTGACGCAGAAGCCCTGGCCTTCGCCCTCTGTCAGGAGCGGCTTCAGCAGCGACTTGTAATTATCCTTGGTGACATGTGCCTGGATATGCCTGATCCCATGCTTTGCGAGAAGCTCCGCTTCGTCGTTTCGCGGTTCGATCACGACCATTCGGCTCTTGTCGAATTTGAAGTGGCGCTCGATGAGGGGTAAAGTACCACGTCCGATCGAGCCAAAGCCGATCATTACGATCGGGCCAGTGATTTCGCCATATACCGGATAGTTTTGATCATTCATTTTGGGGAGGCACTCCTGTGGTTGTTAAGAACGCCCCCACTAACCACGTTTCTCCGTCACAAAAAAGGGGAAACTGTGCCCATCACACGCCTTGCTTAACGGGATTCACACCTGTTTTGGCGTCTTTTAGGGCTAGCTACCCGCAAAATTATCGGCATTTCTGAGATAGCCCACCAGCGCATCGCGCTTGGTCACCATGCCCTTGTAGGCGAGTTGCTCGGGCGTGAAACCGTCCAACCGTTCGGCCAGTGCCCCTGCCATCTGCCCACCATCGCCAAGCGCCATCAGCATGGCGACCGGGTCGGCATAGATGCGGATGGTGAAGACGATGCCGCCGCTCTTCGGCAGGCGCCTGAGCGTCTGGCGCTCGACGCGGATAAAGTTTGTCGCCGGCGTGAAAGCCATCTTCTCGGACCGCGCGCCACGTTCAGGCGGCCAGAAGAGATCGCCGCCGGGATAGACCGACCAGTTCATCCGCACTGCCGGCAGGTCCGGCTGCAAATTGTCGAAGATGCGGTTGAGCATGGTCGCGTTGCGCGTGCCGCCTTCAAAGCCCGGCACATGCGCGTGCACGCCCTCCATCGGCAGCCCAGCCTTTTCTTTGAGCGACCAGCCGGAGGGGAAGGCCAGATGCGCCGCCGTCAGATGCCAGCCAGTCCAGCGCTTTTCGAGAATGACGAGATCGTCCTGAACGAGGGCGGCCGCCTTCTGGATCGGTGTGGTGCCCGGATCAGCAAGAACGACTTTTCTCTCCAGGAATTCGATTGTGTCGCCGGCGCGCGCATAGCGGTCGGCATGCCTGGCAGTCAGATGCTCGACCAGAAGATCGAGGCATTCCTGCTGCGCAGGAAGCGACGATTGCTCGGAATAGAAAATCTCTTCAAAATGCTCCCGCGCCAAACGGTCCTTTTCGGCAAGGAACGGCTCAAGATCGTCATCCGGTTCGATCCAGCAGCTGGGATCGAGCGCGGACAGGCCGATGGTAAAGGGCTTTGAGGAACCGTCATAAGGGGTGTATTTGAGATGCGTGGTCATTCTGTCTTCGTACCCTGATGAAATACCATCCGCCATTGGCCGTCTTGTTCAAGACGCCATACCGAACTGCGAAGGCTGCGGCTTGCGCCATTCTCGCTCGCCAGGACGGTGATCGTATAAGTCGCCAGTGCGATGTCCTTGCCCAGCAGCTGCAGCGTGAAGTCGCCGATGCGGTAGTCGATCGATATCGTCTCTGCAGCAAGCGCCGCCATTACCGTCGTCCTGTCAAAGACACGGCCCGACTTGCCAAACTCCCGAAAATCCGCCGCCAGCAACTGGCTCGTCACTTCGGCTGAGGAGCGGGTCCCGAAATCCAGCAGTTGCCGCTCAAGGCTTTCGATATAGAGGGAAAGATCGGCAGTCATGCCTTCAGGCTCTCCAGCCCTTCTGTTGCCGTGGTGAAGGCGACTTCAGTGATGTCATAGACCGCAATGCCGTGGATCACGAATGGGTCGTTGTCGCAGAAATCCTCGATTTCTGACCTGTCGCCCCTTGCCAGAATGACGCCGCCGGTGCGTGGCACCTTGCGGCCCGAAGCCAGGAACCAGCCTTCGTCGTAGCCTTGCTTCACCCAGGCCATATGCGCATCCATATGGGCATCGGCCTGGTCGAGGGGCGTCTGGTAAGTCAGCGAGAGGATCAGCATCGGGCATCCTGATTGCATTTCCGAATTTGCCGTCGAGCGTATCAGCTTGGAATCGGAATACAAGATTGCCCGCAATGCGTGGCAGCAAGCTATTTGACGGTGATTGCACTTGCCGCCCAAAAGCGCTATTTCCCCGGCCATGACCGAGATTGCGACCCAATCCAGCCCAGACGCAGCAAGCCCCTACCTGGTGGCCGCGCTCTATCATTTCGTCTCCGTTCCCGGCTTTCGCGAGCTGCGCGAACCGTTGCAGGCCTTCTGCGAGGCCAGTGATGTGAGGGGGACGCTGCTGCTTGCCCACGAGGGCATCAACGGCACGATCGCCGGCCCCGATGCAGGCGTGCATGCCGTGCTCGCCTTCCTGCGCGCCCAACCGGAATTCGCCGGGTTGGAGCATAAGGAAAGTCGCGCCAGCAAGGCACCCTTCCTGCGCATGAAAGTGAAACTGAAGAAAGAGATCGTCACCATGGGCGTCGAAGATATCGACCCGCTCAGAGTGGTCGGTACCTATGTCGCGCCGCGCGACTGGAATGCTTTGATCAGCGATCCCGATACGATCATCATCGATACACGCAACGACTACGAGACGGCACTTGGTGTCTTCAAGGGCGCGGTCGACCCTGACATCAAGACCTTTCGTGACTTTCCCGATTGGGTGAAGGCCAATGAAGGCCTGCACAACAAGCCGAAGATCGCCATGTATTGCACCGGCGGCATCCGCTGCGAAAAGGCCACGGCCTATATGAAGGAACAGGGCTTCGACGAGGTTTTCCATCTCAAGGGAGGCATCCTGAAATATCTGGAGGAAGTGCCGGCCGAGGAAAGCCTGTGGGAGGGCGCCTGTTTCGTCTTCGATGAGCGCGTCTCCGTCGTCCAGGACCTCAGGCAAGGCGATCACAAGCTCTGCCGCGCCTGCCGCAATCCGCTGACGCCGGAAGACATGGCATCTCCGCACTATGAAGCTGGCGTTTCCTGTCCGCAATGCTACGAGGTTCGTAGCGAGGACGATCGCAACCGCTTCCGCGAACGCGAACGCCAGGCCAAGCTTGCCCGGCAGCGCGGCCAGAAGCATATCGGTACCTGATTCAGCCCAAAGGAAAATCCATGTTCGAAACCCTGACTGCCGCTCCGCCGGATGTGATCCTCAGCCTCTCGGTTCTTTATCGCAACGACCCGCGGCCGACGAAAATGGATCTCGGCGTCGGGGTCTACAAGGATTCCGCCGGCGCAACCGTGATCATGCATGCGGTGCGCGAAGCCGAAAAGCGGCTATACGAGAGCCAGCAAACCAAGACCTATGTCGGCATGGCCGGCGATGAGGGCTTCAACAAGGGTATGCTGAAGCTGGTGTTCGGCGACGACGCCGATCTCAGCCGCATGTTCGCCTGCCAGACGGCGGGCGGTTCGGGCGCGCTGCGCACCGTGGCCGACCTGCTTCACAAGGCCCGTCCCGACGCCACGGTCTGGATGTCGGACCCGACCTGGGCCAACCACGTGCCGATCGCCAAGGCGGCCGGCTTCAAGATCGCCACCTATCCCTACTTCGATGCCGAGACGGGTCTGGTCAAGGCCGAAGAAATGCTCGAAGGGCTGAAGCAGGCCAAAGCGGGCGACATCATCCTGCTGCATGGCTGCTGCCACAATCCCACCGGCGCCAACCTGACGACCGAGCAATGGGGACCGGTTGCCGATCTGATCGTCGAGCGTGGCCTTTTCCCCTTCGTCGACCTCGCCTACCAGGGCTTTGGCGACGGCCTGGAAGAAGATGCGGCGCCCGTTCGGCTGCTGGCCGGCAAGGTGCCGGAAATGGCGGTTGCCACCTCCTGCTCCAAGAATTTCTCGGTCTATCGCGATCGCGTCGGCGCCGTCATCCTGATGGGCAAGGACGCCGACAGCGTCAAGATCGCGGGCGGCCAGGCACTCGCCACCACCCGCGTGCTCTATTCCATGCCACCGGATCATGCCGCCGCTGCCGTCCGGATCATCCTCGAAGACGATGCGTTGCGTGCCGACTGGAAGGCCGAGCTCGAGCAGATGCGCCTGCGCATGCTCAATCTGCGCAAGGGCTTTGCCGACGCCTTGCGCCGTCAGTCTAATTCCACGCGCTTCGATTTCATCGCCGACCATCGCGGCATGTTCTCGCGGCTCGGACTGACGCCGGCGCAGGTCGAACGTCTCCGCGACGAATTCGGGATCTACATGGTCGGAGATTCCCGGTTCAACGTGGCGGGTCTCAAAGAAGACCGGCTCGACGAACTGGCCAAGGCCGTCGTCTCGGTGCTCTAAGGAAAACCTTGACCACAATCTCTAGCGGGCCGCACGGCCCGCTTTCTTTTTGTTCCCGGTAAATTGACATCTAGTTGCCATTATGGTAACTAGATGTCAAATTGGAGACGAAGATGATAGTCCGAACTGCTGAAGCCCAGGCCTTGACCGATGTCATGCTGACGATCTTTCGCGTCAATGGGCGACTGCTCGCCCGAGGCGACCAACTGTCGGGGGCGCTTGGTTTGACCAGCGCCAGATGGCAGGCGCTGGGCGCAATAGCCCTTTCGGACCGGCCGCAGAGCGTGCCTGACGTCGCCGACCGCATGGGCATGACCCGGCAAGGCGCGCAGAAGCAGGTCAATCTCCTCGAGGGCGACGGATTGGTGGAGCCGATGCCGAACCCGCGGCACAAGCGCTCGCCGCTTTACCGATTGACCGAGGCAGGCATCGCCGCATTCGAAGACATCGACCACCGACACACCCGTTGGGCCAACCTTCTCGCCGACGGAATGTCAGAGCCGGAACTTCGGAAGGCACTCGATGTCATCGAAAGCCTCGGAGCGCGCCTCGAAGCCATAGACCCACTCAAAGCGAGCCAGCCATGAAGACCTTCCTGCATGCCGCCGTCGGCACACTGTCCATCCTCCTGGTGGCAAGCTTCCTTGCCTCCACGATCCTTGCCGAGCTGTTTCTGTCCTATCCGGGTATCGCCGCCGTCAAAGCCGGCATTGCCGCAACGATCGCGCTGCTGGTCGGCGCGATGGCAGCAACCGGAGGCAGTGGCGCCATCCTCGCGCGCGGTCGTGTGAGCCCGGTGATTAAGAGGAAGGTGCAGCGGATGAAGCTGATCGCGGCCAACGGGCTGCTGGTGATGCTGCCGTCGGCCATTTTCCTGTACTACCGTTCGGCGGCAAACCAGTTCGATGCGATTTTCTTGACTGTCCAGGTGGTGGAAATTGCCGGCGGAATGCTGCAGTTGTTCCTGCTCGGAAGGAATTTCCGCGACGGATTGAAAATGACCAGGGCCAAGAGGGTCGCGACCTGAGTTGCGTGAGCGAAGATCTAGCCTTGTTCGATCCATTCCCCAAACCGCTCGAGCGCCGCAACCATATCGGCCTGCGCCTCGGGTGCGGTAAGTGCTTGATCGATCTGATCACCTTTCTTGCCGAGCAGGTGGATCGCCATTCCCGCATGCGGCATCAATCGCACCGACATGGTCTTCAGCACTTCGCGAAGGGCGGCGTCCGAAATGTCGTTGCGGTTCGAAGCGCGCACCAGCATCACAGGTTTGAATGGTATCTCGTCGCGCGACACCAGCCAGTCTAGAGCGTTCTTCAGCCCGCCGGGAATACCATGCGCATATTCGGGGCAGGCGATGATCAGGCCATCGGCCTCGCCGACCTGGCGGGCAAAATCCAGCACCGGCTGCGGCGTCAGGTCACCCTCAAGATCGGGATTGAAGATCGGCAGGTTGCCCAAGCCTTCGAACAGATCGATCGAGACGCCGGCAGGTGCCTTGCCTGCCATCGCCCGCAGCAGCGCCGAGTTGGTCGAAACCCGGCGCAGGCTGCCTGAAATGGCCAGCAATCTTACCATGCGGCTCAGGCGGCGTTGGTCTTGGCGAAGTTGCCCTTGGGGAACTGCTGTGCCAGTTCGCTATACCACTTGCCGCTCTTCTTGACCGTGCGGACTTGTGTCTCATAATCGACATGGACGAGGCCGAAGCGCATGCGATAGCCTTCCGCCCACTCGAAATTGTCCATCAGCGACCAGGCGAAGTAACCGCGGAAGGGATAGCCCTCCTTGATCAGTTCGGCGGTCACCGAGAGATGGTCGACATAGTAGTTCAGGCGCGGCTGATCGTCGACCGAGCCGTCGGTACCAATGCCCATATTGTAGGCCGCGCCATTTTCGGTGATGTAGCATTCCGGCAGGTCGTAGGTCGCATAAAGTTCGCGCACGACGTGGCTGAGGCCCGAGGAGTCGATTTCCCAGCCGATATCGGTCTTTTCAGGATGCACGGGCGGCGCATTGACGACGGCCGGATAGGCCGCCGCCGGATCCGCATGGTGGGCGACGCGGGCAGGGGTGTAATAGTTCAGGCCCCACCAGTCGATCTTTTGCGAAATGATCTTGAGATCGTTGTCCTCGATCTTCGGCATGATGTCGCCATAGGCATCGAGCAACGGCTTCGGATATTCACCCTTGAACAGGGGTCCGAAGAACATGCCGTTGTGGAAGTCGTTGGCGCGGACAGCAGCGGCCTTGTCGGCGTCGCTTTCAGAAGCCGGGATTATCGACATGGCGTTGTAGACGATACCGACAGGCAGCTTCGGCGCTTCCGAACGGATTGCTTCGACAGCCAGGCCGTGGGCGAGATTGGTATAATGGGCTGCATGCAGGGTCGCCTGCATGTTGCGCTCGCCCGGCGCATGAATGCCGAGCAGGTGCGAGAGGATTACCGAACACCACGGTTCATTGAAAGTCGCCACCGAGTCCAGCCGGTCGCCAAGGCGACGGATCACCGTCTGTGCGTAGCGCTGAAAGGCGTAGGCGGTCGAACGCGACGTCCAGCCGCCATCGCCCATCAGTGTCAGCGGCAGGTCCCAATGATAGAGCGTCGCGAATGTCTTGATACCGCGCGCCTTGCAGCCATCGATAAGGCGGTCATAGAAATCCAGACCCTTTTCGTTGAGCGGGCCGACGCCATCGGGATAGACCCGCGGCCAGGCAATCGAGAAGCGATAGGCTTCGACGCCCAGTTCCTTGATCAGGTCAAGGTCTTCATCGAGACGGTTATAGTGATCGCAGGCAACGTCGCCATTGTCGCGGTTGTGAACACGACCCGGCATATTGGAAAATGCGTCCCATATGGACGGCTTGCGGCCATCGGCCTTCGAGGCGCCTTCGATCTGGAAAGCAGCCGTCGCAACGCCAAACACAAAATCTCCCGGAAACCGGGCGGCGAGAATTTTCGGATCCATGATGCGGCCTTCTTTGAAATTGTTTACGCCGCTTTTAAATAATTTAAATCGATTGAAAGCAGGCGACGAGGCGTTTTTAGCCCTGTCGCCCTTTAATGGCAAGTGACATTTGTCAGACTTTTATAAGGCCGCGCAGCGGCCTGCCCAGAAATTGCAGGTTGACCGGCGATTTAAAATTCTTATTCTAGAATAAGAATTTTAATAAGAGGCACGCAATGCCGCGAACACGATCCTATGATGAGACTTTGGTGCTGAAAGGTGCCGCGCGTGCATTTCGATTGCATGGCTATCAGGCCGCATCGATACGCGACCTCGAAGAGGCGACTGGCCTGAAGGCAGGCAGCATCTACAACAGTTTTGGCGACAAGGCAGGTTTGTTCGATGCTACTTTCGAGTACTACAACCACGCCGTACTGCAAGGCCGCATCGACCGCTATGCCCCCGCCGAAGCCGGACTTAAGGGGTTGCGCGATCTTTTCGTGTCCTTGATGCATGAAGCTGATGGCGAAAGCTATGGCTGCATGATTACCAACGCCGCCGTGGAACTCGATGCGTCAGGCGGTGCCTATCGGCACGTGCGCGAAGGTCTGGCAATTCTCTCGCAAACCTTTTCCGATCGCCTGCATGCGGCGTCGCGCGAAGGCAGCTTGCGGGCCAATATCGATCCCGACGTGGCAGCAGCCAAGCTGCTCGCGCTCTACCAGGGTATCCTGGTGCTTGTCCGCGCGCAGCAAGACAAGAATATCCTCGAGCGGCTTGTCGCCGCCGAATTTCTCGAACTGGAGCGTGACTATGACAGCTGAGGTTATTTGGAAGCGATATGCTGCGACCTGGTCGCTGGGCGACGAGCAACGGGAAGGTGAGCTTGCAGCCTGCCTCGCAAGCGATGCAACCTATTGTGATCCGAATGGGCTGATAGAAGGGCCGGATGGGCTTTCGGGCTACATGCGGCAGTTCCAGCACGGTGTGCCTGGAGCGCGGTTCGAGATCGGATCGGTTTTGCATCATCATGGCCGATCGATTGCGAACTGGACGCTGCGTGGACCGGGCGGCGGTGCGCTGCAGACGGGCGCAAGCTTTGCCACGATCGCCAATGATGGCCGTCTTCAGGATATCAGCGGGTTTTTCTATTCGGCGGAAGAACCTACCCAGCCATGAGCTTTGCTTCCTCGCTTGAATTGGCTCGGGAGGTCGCGGACGGCGCCAGCCGTCTCGGCTCGATCACGACCTCCCGGTTTTTTGGCGGAGCGGCGCTGAAACTGGACGGCATTCAATTTGCATTCGTGATCAAGAGCTCGCTTTACCTGCGGGTCGATGATCATGGGCGAGCCGCAATGCAAGCCTTGGGTGCCCAGCCATTCGTCTATGCAGGGGCATCGGGTCCGGTAACGGTGGCGAGCTACTACGAAACGCCTGCCGAGATCATGGATGATGCCGACAGTCTGAACGAGTGGGTCATACGTTCACACAAAGCGGCCGTTGCTCTTCGACGGGGTAAGTCATCGCGGGCAGGGCGCCCGCGATAACAGACTTTCTACGAGTCAGACTTTTACCCAGGCGCCGTTGCGCTTGGACGAAGCAATGCAGGCTTCCACGAATGCGACACCCTTCACTCCGTCCTGCACGGTGGGGTAAAGCACGTCGGGATCGACCTTCTGGCCCTTGCGCTTGGCGATGATCGCGCGCGCCGCCTCGGTGTAGATGGTTGCAAAGCCCTCAAGATAGCCTTCCGGATGGCCCGACGGGATGCGCGAGACGCGGCCTGCGGCCGGACCTGCGCCGGCACCGTTGCGGGTGATCAGCTGGCGTGTTTTGCCGAGCGGCGTGAACCACAGATAGTTCGGGTCTGCCTGCACCCATTCGATGCCGCCCTTGGTGCCATAGACGCGGACCTTGAGGCCGTTTTCATGGCCTGTCGCCACCTGGCTGCACCAGAGAAGACCCTTGGCGCCGCCGTGATAGCGCATCATCACATGCGCATTGTCGTCGAGCTGCCGACCCTTGACGAATGTGTGGACGTCTGCGGCCAGTTCCTCAAGTTCAAGGCCGGAAACGAACGCGCCGAGATTGTAGGCGTGGGTGCCGATGTCGCCGGTCGAGCCGCCGACGCCGGATTGCTTCGGGTCTGTGCGCCATGCCGCCTGCTTCTGGCCGGTCTGCTCGATGGGTTCCGCCAGCCAATCCTGCGGATACTCCATCTGCACGAGACGAATTTCGCCCAGCTCTCCCGATTTCACCATTTCACGGGCCTGACGGACCATCGGATAGCCGGTGTAATTGTGGGTGAGAATGAACAGTGCATCGGATTCCTCGGCGACCTTCAAGAGCTTCTTGGCATCAGTGAGGTTGGAAGTCAGCGGCTTGTCGCAGATGACGTGGATGCCACGACGCAGGAATTCCTTTGCGGCGGGATAGTGCATGTGGTTCGGCGTGACGATCGACACCGCCTCGATACCATCCTTGAGCTTGGCTTCACGGATCGCCATCGCCTTGAAGTCGTCATAGATGCGCGACGGATGCAGGCCAAGCTCGGCGCCCGACTGCTGCGATTTCTCGGGCGTGGAGGAAAGCGCGCCCGCCACCAGTTCGTACTGGTCGTCGATGCGGCTGGCAATGCGATGCACCGCGCCGATAAAGGCGCCCGAGCCGCCACCCACCATGCCGAGCTTGATCCGTGGCTCGCGCTTTTCCGTCGTTCCTTCGATGGCCATTCTTTCCTCCTAGGAAATTGGTTTGCTTCTACGGTGCCACGAGTCTCTTCTCCCCTCGGGGAGAAGGTGGCGGCAGCACAGGCATAACTTGTTATGCCGGGGATGAGGGGATCTAGCGAGATTGTGGCTCTCCCCTCATCTGTCCTTCGGACATCTTCTCCCCAAGGGGAGAAGAGGGATATCACAGTCCCAGCATCCGCCGGTTGGCGGCATCATCCGTACCGGCATCGGCAAAATCGTCGAATGCCTTTTCGGTCACGCGGATTATGTGCGCCTTGACGAATTCAGCCCCCTCGCGGGCACCGTCTTCGGGATGCTTGAGCGCACATTCCCATTCGACCACGGCCCAGCCGTCGAAATCATTGGCGGTCATCTTGGAGAACACGGCGCCGAAATCGACCTGGCCATCGCCGAGCGACCGGAAGCGGCCGGCGCGGTTGACCCAGCCCTGATAGCCGCCATAGACGCCTTGACGGCCGGTCGGATTGAACTCGGCATCCTTGACGTGGAACATCTTGATGCGGTCTTTGTAGATGTCGATATTGTCGAGGTAATCCAGGCACTGCAGCACGTAGTGCGAGGGATCGTAGAGCATGTTGGCGCGGGGATGGTTTTTGACCCGTTCGAGGAACATCTCGAAGGTCACGCCATCATGCAGGTCTTCGCCCGGATGGATCTCGTAGCAAATATCGACGCCATTGGCGTCGGCATGGTCGAGGATCGGCGTCCAGCGGCGGGCGAGCTCGTCAAAAGCGGTTTCGACCAGGCCGGCAGGGCGCTGCGGCCAGGGATACATGAACGGCCAGGCAAGCGCGCCGGAAAAGGTCGCGTGCGCCTTGATACCCATATGCTTCGACGCCGTCAGCGCCATCTTTACCTGCTCGACGGCCCATTCCTGTCGTGCCTTGGGGTTGCCGCGCACTTCCGGCGCCGCAAAGCCATCGAAGGCCTCGTCATAAACAGGATTGACGGCCACCAGCTGGCCCTGAAGGTGGGTCGAAAGCTCGGTGACTTCGATACCGTTCTGGCGAGCCTGGCCGAGAAATTCGTCGCAATAGTCCTTTGAGGAAGCGGCCTTCTTGAGGTCGATCAGCTGGCTGGCCCAAGTCGGCACCTGCACGCCGATATAGCCGGTATCGGCCGCCCATTTGGTGATGGCGTCCCATGAATTGAATGGCGCCACGTCGCCGGCAAACTGTCCCAGGAACAGTGCCGGACCCTTGATTGTCTTCATGCTTTCCTCCCGAAAGATGCTTCTGCAACGTTGCCGTAAACGTTTAGATAATTTCCACGGCGGGTACAACTGAGATGAATCCAGTCTGCGGAATAAATCTGCCCGGACAAGCCGGGCAGATCGATGTCATGTACTTCCGTGAGAACCGTTCGATTAGAACGGGGAATCGGGGAAGTAGAAATCCTTGGCATTGTCCTTGGTGATCAAGGTCGCATCGAGCGTGTAGCTGCCGCGAACCGGAACCTGGCCGTAGAAGTTGGCGACCGTCATTTCGAGCGCGGTGCCCACCATTGCCGGCGGATAGAGCACGTCGACCGGGATCATCTTATCGCCGTCCATGACCTTCTTGACCATGTCCTTGGAGCCGGCGCCGGCGACGACATACTGGATGTCGGTGCGCTTGGCTTGGTCGATGGCCTGCAGCACGCCGACGGCCATGTCGTCATCCTGGCACCAGACCACGTCGATCTTCGGATACTTGGTCAGGTAGTCCTGCATGACCTTGAAGGCATCGTCGCGGTTCCAGTTGCCGAACTGGCGGTCGAGAACCTTGACGTTGGAGCCTTCGATGCCCTTGTCGAAACCGTCCTGGCGCTGCTGGTCGATCGGAATCGGCAGGCCGCGGATCACGACGACCTGCGCGTCAGGCGTGGTGGACTTGATATATTCGCCGGCGGTCTGGCCGAGCGCCGGGTTGTTGCCGGCGATGTAGAGGTCACGCACCGAGTTGTCGTTGACCGAAGGCGCGCGGTCGACGATGGCGACGAACGTGCCCTTGCTCTTGACTTCCTTGATGGCGTTGACGAGCGGATCCGGATCGGACGGCAGGATCACCAGCGCGTCGATGCCCTGGGTCTCGAGGTCCTGCACGGCATTGGCCTGGCTGGCCGGATCGGGCGACGTCTTGACGATGATGTTGAGGCCCGGATGCTGTTCCATCAGCAACTTGGCGACACGCTCGGCATGGAACACCACGCCGGAGGTCCAGCCATGGTCGGCGGCCGGGATCGAGACGCCGATCGTGACCTTCTTGTCTTCAGCGTGGGCTACGCTTGTCAGCGCCATCATGGTGATGGCAGCCAGGCCCATTAGTCCTTTACGCATGTTTCTACTCTCCCAAGTGATTTCAGGTCTTCGGTGTGGCCGGGTGACCCATAAACCCGGTAACTCACGATTTCCGCATCAGCGAACGCTGTACGAGCATCGCGATGATGATGATCGCGCCCTGGATGGCCCCGATCAGATATTCGCTGATGAAATTGGACAGCAGCATGATGTTGCCGACCAGTTCGAGGATAAAGGCACCGCAGATCGTGCCCCAGACGCGCCCGGCGCCACCTTTCAGTGCGGTGCCGCCGACCACGACGGCGGTGATGGCTTGCAATTCCCAAAGGATGCCGGTGGTGGCAGAGGTCGAGCCCAGCCGCGGCACGTAGAGAAGCACGGCAATAGCGACGCAGAGGCCCTGGATGACAAAGGCGATGGTCCGGACACGGTTGACCGCAATACCGGAATAGCGTGCGACATCGCTGTTGGAGCCGACGGCAACGACATGTCGTCCATAGCGCATGCGATAAAGGACGAAGGCAGCAATGGCGGTGACCGCAAAGATCACCACAATCGGCACCGGCACGCCGAAGATGTAGCCGAAATAGGCGGGCCGATAGAGTTCCTGGATTTCCGGCGACCGTAGCGTGATCGCCCCACCCTGCGACAGCCACGTGGTCAGGCCGCGATAGATGCCCATCGTGCCCAAGGTGGCGATGAAGGGTTCAATCTTGCCGACGGTAGTGATCAGGCCGTTTGCCAGTCCGCAGGCAGCGCCAATGACGACGGCGAGCACAACGGCGGCGGTCAGCATCAGCGCCGGATCGGCAATCACGCCGGAATTCATGAACAGGATCATCAGGCTGGCGACAAAGGCCACCATGGAGCCCACTGAGAGGTCGAGATCGCCCGAAGAAATGACGAACGTCGCGCCCACCGCGATGATGGCGATGAAGGCACAGCGCGTCGCGACATTGGCGAGGTTGTTGATGCCGATGAAGTTCGGATTGACCAGGGCTCCAACGATCAAGAGCAGCGCCAGGGCCGCAAAAGGGGCTACGGCGCGCAGGTCGATATCCCGCCAGGATCGACGCCGAATGTCAGTCACTGTGGTGTCCTCGTTCACGCTCATGTCTAAAACCAGCCTCCGCCCTCTATGTCCGGGAATGTCTCTGCATTCGCCGGTAAATCACGCCTGTTTTCAGGCGACCGCCTTCTTCTTCAGTCCCGCCGAGTAGCGCATGATCTCCTGCTCGGAGATCTCGTCGCCCTCGAGTACGCCAACGATCCGGCCTTCGCGCATGACGGCCACCCGCGTGCAAAGTCCGATGATCTCTGGCATTTCGGACGAGACGACGATGATGGCGCGCCCATCGCGGGCCAACGCCGAGATGAAATGATAGATTTGCTGCTTGGTGCCGACATCGATGCCGCGGGTTGGCTCGTCGATGATGATGATCTGCGGTTCGGTCTCCATGACCTTGGCCAGCAACAGCTTCTGCTGGTTGCCGCCGGACATGCGGCCTGCGACGATATTGCCGTCGCGGACGCGGATGTCGAAGCGGCGGCGGGCCTTTGCCAGGGCCGCTGCCTCGCTGGCGGGATTGAGGTAGCCGAGCTTGCCGTGCTGGTCGAGCGACTGCAGGGTCAGGTTGGCGATCATGTTGGAATTGAGCAGCAGCCCCTTGGACTTGCGGTCCTTGGTCATGTAGGCGAGTCCGGCGCGATTGGCGGCGTGCACGTCGGCTGGCGGAATGGACTCGCCCTTGATCGTCACCTCGCCGGACAACCGCCCGCGAAGACCCGCCACGGCTTCCATCAATTCGGTGCGGCCCGAGCCGATCATGCCGGAAAAGCCGAGGATTTCGCCCTTGCGGATCTCGAAGCTTGCGTCCCGGACGTAACCGGTCGTCAGCGATTTCACGCTCAGCACGACCTCTTCATCGATATCGGGCTCGGTCTTGGCCGGATAGAGGCTGGACAGTTCGCGGCCGACCATCAGCTGGGCAATGGATTCGCCGTCGAGGATGGAGGTCGGCGATGTCTTGACCCATTGGCCGTCGCGCAACACCGTGACGCGGTCGGTCAGTTCCATGACCTCGTCGAGCTTGTGGGAGACGAAGACGAAGCTCGTCCCACTGTCACGCAGCTTGCGTACCTGTTTGAACAGGAAATTGGTTTCCTCACGCGACAGCACGGCGGTCGGTTCGTCCATGAACACGATTCGCGCGTTGCGGCTGATCGCCTTGGCAATCTCGACCATCTGCTTGTCCGCGATCGACAGCGAACTGATCATCGCGTTTTCGTCGACATGCGAACCGAGCATCTCGAGCACGCGGCGTGTCTCGGCGCGCATATGCTTGCGGTCGAGCATGCCGAAACGAGTGACCTCGCGACCGAGAAACAGGCTCTCGGTGACCGTCAGGTGTTCGGCTAGGTTGAATTCCTGGTGGATGATGACGATGCCCAACGCTTCGGCCGCGCCATTCGGCGGCAGCTTGACCGGATCGCCGTCGAGCAGGATCTCGCCGGAGGTGGGCTGTTCGAAGCCTGACAGGATTTTGACGAGGGTGGATTTGCCGGCGCCGTTTTCACCCATAAGGGCATGGATTTCACCGGCACGGAGATCGAAATTGACGCTGAAAAGGACCTGCACGCCGTTGAACGACTTGCTGATACGCCTTGCGGACAACACCACGGCGCCAGCCTCGACGATCTCCGATTCCATCAGTCCCTCCCCTACGGCTCCCATCCGTATGACAGGCTGTGTAAACCTTTACATCGGCTATGTAAAGGTTTACATTTTGGGATATCGCAGATTTTGGCCGGTCAGCCTTTGACCTCTCTGCAAGTCTGTGTAGTGTCGCGGCGATTGAGACCAAGGTGCACAGTGTCGAATTCCACGCCCGCAACAATTGAAGACGTCGCCCGGATCGCCGAGGTTTCGATCGCGACCGTTTCCCGGGCGATCCATATGCCGGAAAAAGTGGCCAATTCGACGCGGCTGAAGGTCAATCAGGCCATCGCCATCACCGGCTATACGACCAATGCGATGGCACGCAGCCTGCGACTCGGCCGCTCCAATATGATTCTCGTCGTCGCGCCCGACATCGGCGACCCCAACTTCTCCAACATTCTCGTCGGCCTCGAAAACGAGGCGCGTGCGCACGGCTACGGCATCCTGATCGGCCATACGCAGAACGACGCCCAGCGTGGGTTGGAATATCTGAAATTCCTCAATTCCAACCAAGCGGCCGGGCTGATCCTGTTCACCGGCATCCTGCCCTTCGGCCACCAGACGATGACAGCGCGCCTGCCGCCCAGCGTCGGCGTCTTCGAGCCGGTCTTCAATGGCGGCATTCCCTATGTCGGCGTCGATGACATCGAGGGCGCCCGCAAGGCGGTCGACCTGTTGCTCGCAGAGGGCCATCAGCGGATCGCCTTCATCGGTGATTCCAAGACCCGGCTTGCCTATAGCCGCCGGCGCATGGGTTATGAGGCCGGTCTGGATGCGGCGGGCATCGGCACCGATCTGCGCACTGTGCTCGAAGGTGACGGCACGATCGAAAGCGGCCGGCTGGCGCTCGAACAACTCTTCATGCGTGACACGCTGCCCACGGCCTTCATGTGCGTCAACGACCAGACGGCGATTGGGGTGATGATCGGCCTTGCCGCCAGGGGTTACGATATCCCACGCGATTTCTCGGTGACCGGCTTCGACGATGTGCCGCAAGCGAGCTTCATGACGCCATCGCTGACCACGATCCGCCAGCCGCGCACGGCAATCGGCAAGCACGCCATGGCGCTGTTGCTGGAACTGCTCGGCGACGGCCAGCCGGCCGAGACCGAAATTCTGCTGCGGCCCGATCTCGTGGTCCGCAATTCGGTTTCCGCGCCGTCCCGGCAGTGGACCAAGCGCTGATATGCGTTACGAAACGCAGTTTTCGAAATAGACGGCAATCCGATTTCGATTATTTTGCAGGTTTGAACGTCCACTTGACGACATATTCGCCGTTGCGCTTGACCTTGGTCTTCAGCTTGACCCGGACTGGTCCAGCGAGGGCAACCTCGGCCGCTTCGAAAGCGCGCCGGGCTTCTGCCATGGCATGATGATACGTGCTGTTGTCGCGTTTGGGGCTTTCCGCAAGCGCCTTGAGAAGGGCGGTCAGCTCTGCTTCATTCTCGCCCATAGATCCTTCCCGCCCCGTTGTGCAAGGTCGCCGCACATTGCCGGCTAGGCCTTCTCAAGCCCAGGCCTCCAGCTTAACGCGGGCTCTGAATTTATGCAAAGAGCCGGGAAGCTCTCACTCCCCGGCTCTTAAATCTGACTTTGGACAGCCGTCAAACGTAGCGATTGACGACGTTTTCCAGCAGCTCCTGGCGCCCCGACTTGGGTTGCGGGTTGATGTCCTTGTCCTCGACCAGCTTGGCGATGCTTTCCAGCGTCTCGCCGCCATCCAGCATCTTCTTGGCGGATGCCGAGTCCCAGCCGGCATAGCGCGCATCGAGCGGGCCCGAAAGCGCCTTGTCCTCGATCATCTTTGCGGCTGCCTTCAGGCCGCGGGCGCAGCAATCGATGCCGCCGATATGACCGATCAGCAGGTCTTCGGCGTCGATCGACTGGCGGCGCAGCTTGGCGTCAAAGTTGGTGCCACCCGTCGTGAAGCCGCCGCCCTGCAGGACCTGGTAGTAGGCCAGTGCCATTTCCGGAACGTTGTTGGGGAACTGGTCGGTATCCCAGCCGGACTGGTAGTCGTTGCGGTTCATGTCGATCGAACCGAAGATGCCGAGTGCGTTGGCAAGTGCCAGTTCGTGCTCGAATGTGTGCCCGGCCAGGATCGCATGACCCTGCTCGATATTGACCTTCACCTCGTTTTCGAGGCCGTACTTCTTGAGGAAGCCATAGACGGTGGCGACGTCATAGTCGTACTGGTGCTTGGAGGGCTCCTGTGGCTTCGGTTCGATCAGGATCGCACCCTTGAAGCCGATCTTGTGCTTGTACTCAACGACCATGTTGAGGAAGCGGCCCATTTGGTCGAGCTCGCGCTTCAGGTCGGTGTTGAGCAGCGTCTCGTAGCCTTCGCGGCCGCCCCACAGCACATAGTTCTCGCCGCAGAGCTTCTTCGTGGCGTCAAGGCAGGTCTTCACGGTCGCTGCAGCAAATGCGAACACATCCGGATCCGGATTGGTCGCGGCACCTGACATGTAGCGGCGGTTGGAGAACATATTTGCCGTGCCCCAGAGCAGCTTGACGCCGGTCTTGGATTGCTTCTCGGCGAAGTAATCGACGATCTCGTTGAGGTTCCTGGTGTTCTCGGCAAAGTTCTTGCCTTCAGGGCGCACGTCGGCGTCGTGGAAGCAATAATAGGGCGTGCCGAGGATGGTGAACAGCTCGAACGCCACGTCGGCCTTCAGCTTGGCGGCTTCCATTGTGTCCTTGAACCACGGGCGCTCGAAGGTGTTGCCGCCGAACGGGTCGGTGCCCGGCCAGGCGAATGTGTGCCAGTAGGCGACCGCGAAGCGCAGATGGTCTTCCATCCGCTTGCCGAGTACGATTTCGTCGGGATTGTAGTGACGATAGGTGAGCGGATCGGTGCTCGACGGATCGTATTTGATCTTCTGGATATTTCCGAAAAAGCCGGTTCCCATAGGTATCTCCTTCCAGGGTGGTATTTCTTGTGTGTTAAGCGGTGAGTGCCGAAATCGCCGGATAAAGCGCGCGGTAGCGCTGGTAGGCGGCTTCGTATTTCGGGTTGAGGGACGTGTCCGGATCGATCGTCTCGGCTGTTTGCGGCGGCGTGCAGACCGAAAGCGGATCGGCGCCAGTTGCCGCGATGAGGCCGAGGCGGGCGGCTCCGAAGGCTGCGCCGAAATCACCGTCGGCCGGGATATCGACCGGTACGCCAAGCGCGGTGGCGATCGATTTCAGCCAGTAGCGGGAACGCGATCCGCCACCGATGGCGGTCATCCGGGCAATGCTGGTGCCGGCGCTCTTCAATGCTTCGAGATTGTCGCGGAAGGCAAACGACACGCCTTCGACCACGGCCTGGGTCAGCACGACGCGCTCGCTTTCATGGCCGAGGCCGGTGAATACGCCGCGAATGGTGGCATCGTTGTGCGGCGTCCGTTCGCCGGAGAGATAGGGCAGGAAGGTCACCGGTCCCGGCGCTTTCAGGTCGTCGCCAAGTTCCTGTGTCAGCTCGGCGGCCGACTTGCCGGTGACGCCCGAATACCAGTTGAGCGCATCGGTGGCGCTGAGGATCACCCCCATCTGATGCCAAGTGTTGGGCAGCGCGTGGCAGAATGCGTGGACGGCGCTGGCCGGGTTGGGCAGGTAGCTGGAATTGGCGGCGAACAATACGCCTGATGTGCCGAGCGACACGAAGGCATGACCTTCGCCAACGGTACCCATGCCGCAGGCGGACGCAGCATTGTCGCCGGCGCCGCCGGCAATGACCACACCAGCGCCCATGCCCCATCTGGAAGCCAGTTCGGTCTTCAATGTGCCGGCACGCTCCGTGCCTTCGACGAGCGCAGGCATCTGCTTTTCGTCGAGATCGGTCGCGGCAAGCAACTCGCTCGACCATACCCGCCTGCCGGTGTCGAGCCAGCTTGTGCCGGCGGAATCCGACATTTCCGACATGTGTTCGCCGGAAAGCCACAGGCGGAGATAGTCCTTGGGCAACAACACCCAGCGCACGCGGCTGAAGATCTCGGGCTCATTGTTCCTCACCCATGCAAGCTTGGGAGCAGTGAAGCCCGGAAACACGATATTGCCCGTGATTGCGCGGAAACGGGGATCGGCATCAAGCATGGCCGCTTCGTGATAGGAGCGCGTGTCGTTCCAGAGGATGCAAGGGCGCAGAACCTTGTCGCTGGCGTCGAGCAGCGTTGCCCCGTGCATCTGGCCCGAAAGGCCAATACCCTTGACGGCGGCGAGTTCCGTGGGATGCGCGGTCTTCAGCCCTGCCACGGCTTCCTCGGTGGCGCGGATCCAGTCGGCCGGATCCTGCTCCGACCAGCCGGAATGCGGGCGTGAGACATCGAGCGAGCCATGTGCGGAGCCGATGATTTTCTGATTTCCATCCATCAGCATGGCTTTGACGCCCGATGTGCCGAGATCGAGACCGAGATACATTGCTTATTCTCCCTTCCGCCGCTTCACGGCAGATTATCCTTCAGGAATATGTCGAGACGAATGCGTTCCTGCGCCGCAATCACCGCCTGGCCGTCGGCCTTGGCTTTCAGCACCCGGATGGCGCTGCGGATTTCGTGGCCGGCATCCTGGTTGAGGATGGCTTCGATGAGGTCGTCCTGCAGAGCCTGCCGCGTATGCGGAGTGAGTTCATGGGCTATCACGACGGGCCGCGACGACGCGCCCTTCAGCACCTTGAGCGCCTTGATCAGGCCGCGATTGCCCGCGCCGAGACTGTAGATGCCCGCTATGCCCGCATGCATGGCGAAGGTCTGCGAGATTAGCCGATGCACGGCGCTGGGGTCGTCATGACCCTCCATCACGGGCAGGATCTCGATACGCGGATTGATGGCACCGAGCCGTTCGGAAAAGCCGGCCAGCCGGTCCCGGTGGTCGCCCACCAGCATCGAGCCGGCAATCACGGCGACCTTGCCGCTCTCCTCGCTCAGGAAACGTCCCATCAGGCTGCCGGCGGTGCGCCCCGCAGCTATGTTGTCGACGCCGACGAAATGATCGCGGCTGGAATTCGGCAGATCGGACACCAGCGTCAGCACAGTGGTTCCCGCTTCACGAAGTGCCTCGATCGCCGTATGCACCTCGGGCGCATCGACGGCAACGACCGCGACGCCCATCGGCGGATTGGCAAGCAAGCCAGTCAGGCGCCTGGCCAGCGCTGCCCCATCGAAGGCCGGCGTGTCGATGATGCGGATATCGGTGCGCTCGAGCGCAGAGCGCGTGATCGCCTCGGCAATCTCGGTCCGCAAACCAGCCATGAAGGAGTTTTCGCCCTGCGGCAGGATGAAGACGAGGGGATAGATACGGCCCTTGGCAAGGTTGGCAGCGGCCATGTCGCGGATGAAGCCGATCTTGCCGATCGCTTCCTCGACCTTGGCGCGCGTCTGCGCACGGACACCCGGCCGCTGGTTCAGAACCCGGTCGACAGTGGCGAGACTAACGCCCGCAGCTTCCGCAATGTCATGTACCGTTGGCCGCATATCTCCTCCTGGCCGCGTCTCTTACAGGAGAATTTGAGGTACGTAAATCAGAAATTTTCACGAACGCGTTTTCGAGACATTCCACGAGGCTGCACGGGTGTTTGAAGCGTTGGTCGCTTGTGCTCAGACGGGGCACATCGTGCGGACACTTTGATAGTGGTCCATCAGGTCAATGCCGAGCTTGTCAATGAAATCAACGATCTGCTTGAGGCTATGGCAGATGTCGCGGTTCTTCATATCTTCCATGTTGGCCTCGATCCGCGCCCTTTCGACGGGATCGGACAAGGGCAGCCGGGCATTCAGCGCCTCCCATTGCCTCATCGCCACGGCCATACGATTTTCGAACGAACGTATGAAGTTGATATCGTTCTGGTCGAGCCTGTTCGCCAGATCCGCATAGGTCATGACCACGCGCGCAGGCTGGGTCACCGAGGTGAGCGGCACATACTGCAGAACTTGTTTCTGAGGATCGCTGCGCAACCCCATGGAGGCAGGCTTTTCTCCACGAGTGGCCTTCCACCAGTTGTAGACCTTGTCTATGGCAGCGACCGAATTGTTGAGCAACGCGGCGGCCGTGGCGGCACTTGCAAGGTCGATCATGGCCGACTCCCGGAATGCACCTGTGCGCTGTTCGTCAGAACGGCTACATCATAAGTTAGCGGGGCGGCGGACGCAACCTGGCCCGCAACCCCGCCTCATACCGAAGAAATCGATGTCAGTCGCGGCCCATGAACACGTTCTTACCGAGCGGCATGCCGTTGTGGCGCAGGATCGCGTAGGCGGTCGTGACATGGAAATAGAAGTTCGGCAGCGCAAAGCCGAGAAGGTAGCCCTCGCCGGTGAAGTTCATCTCGCCGCGCGGAAATTTCAGCAGGATATCAGCGTTTTCGCGGCCGTTCATCTGTTCGGCCGTGACTTCGCTGATCAGTTCCAGCGTCTTGTCGATGCGGGCATGCAGCTCGGCAAAGGTGGATTCGTTGTCCGCCAGCGACGGCGAAGGCAGGCCGGCGGTGCGATAGAAGGCGCCCTTGGCATGGTCCGACGAAAGCTGCACCTGCCCGATCAGGCTGCGCATGTCGGGTGCAAGCCGGGCGTTCAGCAGGACGGACGGATCGACCTTCTTTTCAGTACAGTAGGCTTCGGCCTGGTTGAGGGCGGCCTTCAGGCCCGCAAAGCGAGGAAGGATGGACATGGTTGCGATGGCGTGGAGAGAGACTGACATGGTGTTTCCTGACAGCAAAAGAGTGAGTGGCAACGCCAATGTGTGGCCGACGCGACCGATTTGCGAGCGCCACCGACTATTTATTTCTGCCGTCCTCAGCCCTGCAGCGATGCCATCAGGAACGTGAAGCCGAAGAGAACGATCACGATAGCGCCGGCAATTTCGATCCCATTGCCGATCCACAGTGCGCGCGAGCCGGAACCCGCATAGCGGATCGCCGCGTCCTTGGCGGTAACAGCGATGGTCGCCAGGATCGAGACGGTGATCGCGGTGCCGATCGACATGAACAGCACGGACAGCACGCCGCCGAGATAAAGCCCGTTGAGGAACGAGAAGGTCAGCACGAAGATCGCGCCCGAGCAGGGACGCAGGCCCACCGCCATGATTGCCGTCCAGGCATCGGCCAGCGAAAACCTTTCGCCCGATACCATATCAGGCGAGGGTGCATGCGCGTGGCCGCAGACTTCGCAGACCTCACCGGCGCCGTGGGCATGAGCGTGCTGCAGGCCGGGACCATGCGAATGGCCATGATCGAGCCCCTCGCGAAAACTCATGCCGCCGGCCATGGCCAGCTCCGGCCCTGCCGACGCAAAGCTCGCTGCCGTCCGCCGCAGCATGCCGCGCAGCTTGCGGTAAAGCAGATAGAGACCGAAGGCCATGATCAGCGCAAACGAGGCAATCTCCAGCCAGCGCGATGCATCGGTCATGGTGATGGTGCTGCCGCGCAGGATCAGGAATCCGGCTGCGGTCACGAGGATCGCCACGCCGCCCTGTACGAAGGCCGACAGGAAGGAGATCAGCACGCCGCGCTTCAGCTCTGTCTCGTTGGCAATCATGTAGGAAGAGATGACGGCCTTGCCGTGGCCGGGACCGGCGGCGTGGAAGATGCCGTAGAGAAACGAGATGCCGACCAGCCACCAGAGCTGCCAGACATCGGTGCGCATTGCCTTCAGCGAGGTCGTCAGTGCACGGTAGAATTCCTGCTGCTTGGACTGGATGAACTGCAGCACCGGCTCGAACCACGGCATATAGTGCATCACGAACATCGAGGGTCCGGCGCCGGGCTCGACATTGCCCAGGCCGAGCGACGAGGCGTGGGCAAGGGTGGCGGTGGCCATCAGCAGCATGGCGACAATGGCGGAATTTCGGCGCATCACTGGCATGTCACCTCCGCGCGGGTCGCAAAAAGCTTCGACATATCGGTGCCGGTCGGGTCGTTGAAGAAGGCGTCGGTCAGCGTCGACTTGTTCTCGGCGATCACCTCGTCGGGATCGGGCCGGACGATGGCGCTCTTGCAGGCGTCGAACTTGCCCAACAATACCACGTCCTTGTCCGATGGAAAATCGATCGACGTATAAAGCGTGGGGTCGTAGATGCCGAAGGTCAGCTTGCCCTTGAGCGGCATGGGCGCAGCGGGCTTGATGGCAAAGAACATCAGCAGCTGCCCGTCCTTGTAATCCACATGGATCATGTCCGGCTTGCTGACACCAACCGCTTTGCCGTTGTCGGTCAGCGTCGTGTAGTAGCCGAAATCCTCAAGCGACGTCAGCACCGTCTTGCCGATCTCCGCGAGTTCGTCGGGGTCGAGCTTGAGATTGGTGTTCTTGTCGAAATCCATCAGCACGCTCGAGGAAAACACTTCGTCGAAACGCCAGACATTGTGGAGTTCGGTGACATTGCCGTCGCCGCCGGCGACGATTTCCAGCCGCGCATCGGCAAACACATGCGGGTGCGCAAAGGCCGCGGCGGGTGCGCATGCCAACATAGCCAGGAGCGGCAGGACTTTATTCTTCATTGTAAAAACAGCTATCCCTACTTCGCATGGCAGCATGCGGAACAATGAGTCGAAATTCCGGCCATCCCGCCACCTTGCGGCATTCTTTCGCATCGCAGTCCGGCAAACGTTAGACGTTCTTGCGGAACCACGCATGCAGGAAGTCGACGAAGCGCCGCACCTTGGCCGGCAGATAGCGCCGATGCGGGTAGATGGCATAGATGCCGCCGCCATGCGGCATGTATTCCTCGAGAATGACGACAAGTTCGCCGCATTCGGTTTGTGGCTTGGCGACGAAATCCGGGATCAGCGCCACGCCGAGGCCGGCAATGGCGGCGCGTGTCGAGGCGATCGGCGAATTGACCTCGATCGGGCCGGAGACCGAGACGGTCTGGCTGCCCCCGTCCGGCATCTCGAAGCGCCAGTTGTTGTAGTAGCGGCTGTTGGTGTCGACGATGCAGGGAATGTTGGCGAGATCGGCCGGCTTGGCGACATCACCGTATTTTTCCAGCAGCGAAGGCGCCACGAAACAGTGCAGGCCGAAATCACAGAGCTTCCGCGCGATCATGCCGGAATCCTCGAGCCGGGTGATGCGGATCGCCACGTCGAAGCCTTCCTCTATCAGATCGACGAACCGATCCTCGGCGATGATCTCGAGCGTAATGTCGGGATGTTCGATAGAAAAATCGATCAGCGAACGGCCGATCTCAGCGTCGACGAATGAGCGCGGCACGGAGATCTTGACGCGCCCCTTGAGATCCTGCGCACCCTCGCGGACCATGTCGGAGAGATTGTCGATCTCCTTCAGGATTTCCGATGCAGTCTTGTAGTAGGTATGCCCTGCCTCGGTCAGCGAGAACTGCCGCGTCGTGCGATTGAGCAGCAAGGCGCCAAGTTCATCCTCGAGTTCCTTGACATATTTCGACAGCAGGGCTTTCGAACGGCCGAGCTTGCGCGCCGCTGCGGAATATCCTTCCGCGTCCACCACATCGATGAAGGCGCGCATACGCGTCAGAGTGTCCATAAATCCCCATTTTGTTTTTCGGTCGAAAACCACGTTTGGCCAGTGTTTTACCATGGGAAAAAAAATTCGATAGGGGGCAAGAAAATTCTTGATTATGACGGCGAACATCCCTATTTCACCTTCAGCCCAAAGTCGCACGTGCCCATGGGTGTCCGCCGACCCTCTAAGTGGTGAGGAAATCGGTATGGTACCTGGAACTAACCGCTCCAGTCGCAAGTCCGGCCTTCCGGATAATGCGAGGACATCTGAAGCAACGACGGTGCGGGCCTTTCTGGTGTCGTCCGGCTTTCCATCAGCCGGGGTTACTGAAGAGGCACACCTTCATTGCCAAAAGTGCGGTTGGGACAACCATCCAATCTAAGGCAGACAAACTGAACAGACGCCCGCTAACGGCGCTTGCTCAAACCGCTTGACGGTTTTCCGTGATCGCGCCGGGGTCTCCATCGGCTGGTGCGTGATCGTAGCTCCGTCTTTCGCTTGTCCTCCGGAGTTGCCGGAGAAATGCCACCTGTCCATGCGGTCGAGCCGGTTGAGTCCGGCTTCCGCAAAGGACAGCCCAACTGATTTGGAAGGACTCTGTCATGACCGCACGTATTCGCGATTTCCTCGCCACCCGACGACCGGAAGGCCCGTGCCTCATCGTTGATCTCGATGTCGTCAAGGACAATTTCAAGGCATTCCGTCACGCCATGCCGGACAGCTCCATCTACTATGCTGTCAAGGCCAACCCGGCGCCGGAAATCCTCAAGCTGCTTGCTGGCATGGGCTCGAATTTCGATTGCGCCTCCGTGGCTGAAATCGAAATGGCGCTCAATGCCGGCGCGACCCCCAGCCGGATCTCGTTCGGCAACACCATCAAGAAAGAGCGTGACATTGCGCGCGCTCATGGCCTGGGGGTCAACCTTTTTGCCGTCGACAGCCACGAGGAAGTCGAAAAGGTCGGCCGTGCCGCTCCCGGCGCCCGGGTGTTCTGCCGCGTGCTCACCGATGGTGACGGCGCCGAATGGCCGCTGTCGCGCAAGTTCGGCTGCGTGCCGCAGATGGCCGTCGACGTGCTCGTCTATGCTCATCAGCTGGGCCTCGATTCCTATGGCGTGTCGTTCCATGTCGGTTCGCAGATGACCAAGGTCGATGCCTGGGATTCGGCTCTTGCCGATGCCAAGCGCGTCTTCGTGTCGCTTGCCAAGCAGGGCATCGAGCTGAAGATGGTCAATATGGGCGGCGGTTTTCCGACCAAGTACCTCAAGGACATCCCGTCGTCGGAGGCCTATGGCCGCGCGATCTTCGCAAGCCTGAAGAAGCATTTCGGCAACAACATTCCCGAAACCATCATCGAGCCGGGTCGCGGCATGGTTGGCAATGCCGGTGTCATCAAGTCGGAAGTCGTGCTGATCTCGCGCAAGTCGGACAATGACACCCATCGCTGGGTGTTCCTCGACATCGGCAAGTTCGGCGGCCTGGCAGAGACCATGGACGAGGCGATCCGTTACCCCATCCGCACCGAGCGTGATGGCGACGAGATGGAGCCCTGCGTGCTGGCCGGCCCGACCTGCGACTCGGCTGACGTGATGTATGAAAAGAACATGTATCCGCTGCCGCTGTCGCTCTCGATTGGTGACGAAGTGCTGATCGAAGGCACCGGTGCCTACACGACGACCTACTCGGCCGTGGCCTTCAACGGCTTCGAACCGCTCAAGGCCTACGTGATCTGATATCTCCATTGCCAGCCCCGTAGCCAGCCGGGGCGGCAAATTCACAATTCCTATCATCGCCGTGCAATTCGGTATTGGGTACGGGAGGCCAAGATGGCCGCTGTTCTTGATTCTGTCCGCGCATTCCTTGCGCCAAAAAACAAAGATGCCTTCCTGATCGACCGGGAAAACCCGTCCGATGTCGTGGCGCGTGAAAGCCTGCTCGATCGCGCCATGGGTCCGATGCGCAAGAAGAAGTCTTCCGAAGCGCTTCGCCGCAACCGCCTGCCGGCCGAAGGCCTGGCGCTGGTAGCCCGCGATTCCTCGGGCCATGTCATCGCCACGGTGCGCCTCTGGAACATCGATGCCGGCATCACGCCGGAAGGCAATGTCGTGCCGGCCCTGCTGCTCGGCCCGCTGGCTGTCGATGCCGACAATGAAGGCAAGGGCATTGGCGGAGCACTGATGCGTGCCGCCATTCTCGAAGCCAAAAAGCGCGGCCACGGCGCCATCCTGCTGGTCGGCGATGCCCCCTACTATGAGCGCTTCGGCTTCTCGGCCGATAAGACCACCACTCTTATGATGCCTGGGCCTTTTGCCCGCGAACGCTTCCTGGCGCTGGAACTCAAGAGCGGATGGCTGGAAGGTGCGGTCGGTGTGCTGACGGCTTCGGGTGCGAGGATGATGGACGCGGGGATGAAGCGGGCGGCGTGAGGTTGCCCGTCTGTATTTGGTCGGGGTCGCCGTTGCGCCAGATGCAAACGTCAGCTCGCACGTTTGGATGCGAGCCTTGCTGGCTATCAATAGCGCACCAGCTCGCTTCGAGCACTGCCACCCGCGCCACGGTCAATCCCAGAAATCGGGTTGATCGGGATCGGGGGCGCGATTGTCCGGCCGTCCGCCTGGCGGCGGTGGTGGCTGTGCACCTGCGAGTTCATCAAGCGCGCGATAATATCCTTCGGCAAAGCACTCCAGCATTTCAGACTTACGCTGGTAATCGACGCGCGGAATGTCGCGTGCGTCGATTACACGGAGCGTTCTAGGCTGCTTGGGCGAAGGCGAGCTGAAATCCAGAATTTCGAACCGCGCGGTTTCCAGGTCCGGGTCCTGCATGATGATTTCGTCTACGAGTGTGACGAAGAGGGAAAGCCGTTCCTTTGCCAACGGATTCTGGCGCCAGAAACTGAACCAGGGAAAATAGAGCTGCCCGCCGATACCGTAGATCATGGGCGGCTCGAACGGCACCATCAGGTCGCGACCGATGGGATAATACCGCTTGTCGATGGTCTGGTAGAAGTCAGGCGAAACGCCCGCGAAATGGTCCCGGATTAGCGGCAGTACGCTCAGCAGGTTGTTGCGCACCGTCTCTCGTCTGATCTTCTTAATGCCCTTGACGACATCGTCATAGGGCACACCCAGCACCAGCATGTCACGGACGGCACCGTATAACGGATTGTAGTTGAACCTTGGCGGATCCTGCTCCAACCGGACCAATGCACGGGCTATAATAGCGGGCTCGCTACGCCAGTTACGCGCGAGGTGTTGAAGAGAGGGGATACGCAACTCAGCCATATAGTCATCCATCTATTGGATTGTGAACGGACGCACTGCTTTCGAATAAAAGGCCTGAATCTCGACATCGTCGATTTTCATGCCTGGATTCACTCTCCCCCCGTGATTCCATACTTTATGCCACGGACCGCCTTCCGCATGGCTCAAGCTGACAAGATCGCTGGCGCGCATTTTTGTATAGAACGCGACAATTTCGCTTAGCAGCGACTCGGTCTGCAAATCGAAATCATACTCCACTACGCACTGTTTACCATCAACGGTATTAATCTGCGTTGCCCGGCCCTCGATGGGATACCGGTCGTATGCCCGGAATTCACGATACAGGTATGGCAGGACCGGGCCGTACTCCCAAGCTTCAAACTTGTGACGTACCAGCGGTCGGTCCAGTTCGATAAGCGACCAGACATGACAGAAGTAAATAATCTTCTGCAGCGCGAGATTGGTCACGACCCGGCCGTTCCTGTCACAGAAGTCGAGTATGAAGTTGGCGATGGCGCGTCCGTCGTAACCGTTGGGCATTCTCATGTTCCTTGTCTGTTCCTAGCGCACGCCGCCTGTGTTTGCAATGGCGGGCAATACGCTGCGCACAGGATTTTAGCGAGCCACCCTCAGGGAGCGGATGAAGGCGATCGACAATTAAATCTTTCGAGGCAGGCGTGGAAGGCGGCAAGGAAATTGGCGAGGCAGTTAGCCCGGCATCGTGGCGGACGCTCGTACGACATGGGCGCTACCAAGCGTCCAGCAAAGGCTTTTGGGTATGCCCGGAAGCACGCATCGGACAAAAATACTCCTGCCGTAGGCGAAGCAGCGGTTGCATGATCCCGGCCGCCGTCTTCTGATGCCGTTCAAGCCTAGCTTGATCGAGGTCTGCTTTCTGGCAGACCCCACCGCAGGCCCTACGGCCGACGTGGGCGCAAAGCAGGCCTTGGTTGGGTGCATTTTCTATGGCCGCTTCGGGCCAAAAGCCGCAGCCTCCTCTAAATCAAAACGTTGGCGGCGTATTGATCCATACCAGCACCGTCTCGCCGGCAAAAACTGTTGCGCCAGGAATGTGGCCGGCGGCTCTCGGAGTAGAACGAATCCCCACGCCGAGCTCGAAGAACTGGTCGCCGTCGAGCACGATCTCGATGCGGCCCGCCAGCACGTGCAAAAATTCCTCGCCGCCGGGCTCGCACGCGCCTTCGCTCGATAGCTCTCCGACATCAGCCGCGCCGTGCGGCCTCGATCGCGGCGACGTCGATCTTTCCCATGTCCATCATCGCCTCAAATGCGCGCTTTGCTTCGGCGCCACCGGCGGCCATAGCCTCGGTCAGCGCGCGCGGGGTGATCTGCCACGAGATGCCCCATTTGTCCTTGCACCAGCCGCAGGCGCTCTCCTGCCCGCCATTGCCGACGATGGCGTTCCAATAGCGGTCGGTCTCCTCCTGGTCGTCGGTTGCAATCTGGAACGAGAAAGCCTCGTTGTGTTTGAACATAGGGCCTCCGTTGAGCCCCATGCAAGCCACGCCCGCAACCGTGAAGTCGACCGTCAGCACGTCACCTTCCTTGCCGGACGGGTAGTCACTGGGCGCCCGATGGACGGCGCTGACCGCGCTATCGGGAAACACTTCGGAGTAGAAGCGAGCAGCAGCCTCGGCGTCCTTGTCGTACCAGATGCAGATGGTGTTCTTGTTCATGGTCTCATCCCTTCTCGTTGAAAGTCAAATTCGCCTTTCCGTCTATGCGCCCGGGAGCGCTCAGTCTTATCATCAACGTGCATTAAGAGAAAATGCGCCCGCGCGCCCAACATTCCTGCGAAGCGTCTAAAAGTCTATGGCGCTTCTGCGAAATGCGTCAAAACGTAGGCGGCCTGTTGATCCAGATCAGCACCGTCTCGCCCGCGAAGCAGGCAGCCAGATCCCAGAGTGTTGACCCTGCAGACGCCGCGCACCCGGCAGCGGACAGAAGTGTTTTCAAATCGGAACCGAATGTTCTACGTTGGTGGCAAACAAAGATCACGAGGAATAAGACCAATGAATTCAATGGAGTTATTCGAGCTTGTGATCGGAATGTTCGTGGCGATCATCGCGCTGCACTATGCCGCCCACCGGCTCGGACTCCCGCCCTCCGTGGCGCTGCTCGCGGGCGGCGCGCTTCTGGCCTTCGCGCCGGGCCTGCCGACGATCGAGGTTGATCCAGAGCTGGTGCTGGTGATATTCCTGCCGCCGCTGCTGCTGGACGGGGCTTGGTCCATCCCGCTCGGCCCCCTGCGCCGGCACATGATCGGCATCGTGTCGCTTGCGGTCGGGGCGGTGTTGTTCACCTGCATCGCCGTCGCCGTAGTGACGCATCTTCTCTTTCCGTCACTGCCCTGGGCGGCCTGCGCGGCACTGGGGGCGATCGTCTCGCCGCCCGACGCGGTCTCGGCCCGCGCGGTGCTGCAGCGGGTGAGGTTGCCGCGGCGTCTGCAGATCCTGCTCGAAGGCGAGAGCCTGTTCAACGACGCGAGCGGCCTCGTGCTTTTCCGCTTTGCCATCGCCGCTGGTGTGACCGGCATGTTCAGCGCCGCCGATGCAGTGGAAAGCTTTTTTGTGCTGGCGATCGGCGGAGCCCTTGTCGGCGCCGCGGTTGGCGCTGCATGGGTCGTCTTCGCGCGCCGCCTGGGGGATGAGTATCTGATCATCGCGTCCACCGCGCTGATTTCGTGGACGTCCTATCTGCTCGGTGAATTGATTCACGTTTCGGGCGTCATCGCCGTCGTTACCGCCGGCATGATAGCGAGCTGGCATCAGCACACCGTGCTGTCCGCGTCCACCCGCATGCGCGGCACGTCCTTCTGGACAGTGATCGTCTTCCTGATGGAAGCGGCGGTCTTCATTCTGATCGGCCTGTCGCTGCGGGGTGTGGTTGAGCGCGGCGGTGGCTTCGGCGTCGTCGCCGCAACGATGGGATGGCCGATCCTGGCGCTCCTGCTTGCGCTGACGCTGGCGCGCTTTGCCTGGGTTTTCGCGTCGGACTGGATGATTCGGCTTTGCAACTTCTTTGGTATCAAGCGATATACGCCGCTCGGTGCCCGAAGTGCCGTCGTGCTCAGCTGGGCGGGCGTTCGTGGAGTGGTCACGCTGGCCCTGGCGCTCAGCGTGCCCGAAAATTTCCCCGGCCGCGACTTCATCTTGGTGGCCGCTTTCGCCGTTATCGTCGGAACTGTGCTCCTTCAGGGAACGACATTGAGCCGCGTGATTGACTGGGCCAGACTGAGTGAGGCGATATCCGAAAAGCCTCGGCTGAGCATGAGCCAGGCCGAAGCCGCGATGGCCCAGGTCCAGTTCACAGCCGTGCAAGGCCTAGCCTATGACGGCGAGGGCACCCTCATTCATCCGCAGTTGCTTGACCGGTATCAGCGACGGGCGGTGGGGATCGTCGATTACGCTGAACGCACGGAGCACTATACGCCCCTGTTGCGCGCGCATTTCACAGTCGTGCTCGAAGCGGTGGCCACCGGGCGTCGGGAACTCATCAAGCTTCACCGCGCCGGCGATATCGACGACGAGACCTTGCATGAACTGGAACGTGACCTCGACCTCGAGGAGTTGAGCGCATACGCCGCGATGGGATGACCAATCAAAACGTCGGTGGCGTGTTGATCCAGATCAGCACCGTCTCGCCGGCAAAGCTGTTGCGCCAGGAATGTGGCCTCCGGCTTTCGAAATAGAACGAATCCCCCATGCCAAGCTCGAAGAACTGATCGCCATCGAGGATGATCTCGATGCGCCCCGCCAGCACATGCATGAATTCCTCGCCCTCATGCTGGTACGCCCCTTCGCTGGATGCGCCGGGTGCCAATACGAAGCGGTGACACTCCATCTGGTTCTTGCCTTCCGACAGGATCTGGACCGTGACGCCGGAGGACGAGGGCGGCCAGTTGGACCATTGGCCGCGGCGGATCAGCGATTCCCCCGCATGCCGGTCTTCCTGCCCGCTCAAAACGGCGAGCGTCGTGCCAAAGGATGCGACGAGCTCATGTAGCGCCTTGAAGGACAGGCCCTGCGACGTGCGCTCGAAGGTCGAGAGCATCGACACCGGAATGCCGGTCTCAGTTGAAACCTTCTCCAGCGTCTTGCCGGCCTCGCGACGCAGATAGCGCAGCTTGCGGCCAATGTCCGAAGTGGGATGTGCCTTTGCCCGGATCTTCGGCTCCGCCCGATGGGGGGCGCCCTGTCCCAAGCCCTCGCGAATGGCCGCCGGGTTCAGGCCCTTGCCGTTCCTGAGCCAGCTGATTTCCTTCAGGCGTTCGATATGGATCTGCTCGTAAAGCCGCTGGCCGGAGTCGGTTCGCACGGGCTCGATCAGCCCCTGGCTTTCCCACAGGCGTAGCGTAGAGGGCGATACGCCGGCCATTCGGGCGGCTTCGGCGATCTTGAACCGCACCCGACCTGTCATCCCGGCGTCCTGGCCGCTGCTCATACGGTGTCTACCCATCAATAATTTTGCTGCATGCCCATATTGCAAGTCTACAGAAAAAATGCAAAAAATATTTTCAGCACCTCGACCTGCATCGCCGGGAGGCGGCGGGGCGGGGTATTTGCTTTGTCACAAAACAGGTCAGGGGTTTTCCATGTTGAACACGGATGTTGCGGCCAGACGGTCCGATGCGATCTCGCGCGGCGTTGGCGTCACCACGCAGATTTATGCCGATAAGGCGCTGAATGCCGAGATCTGGGATGTCGAGGGCCGCCGCTACATCGACTTTGCCGCCGGCATCGCCGTGGTCAACACCGGCCACCGCCACCCCAAGGTGATCGCTGCCGTCAAGGACCAGCTCGATCATTTCACCCACACCTGCCACCAGGTCGTGCCCTACGAGAATTATGTCCGCCTCGCCGAGCGCCTGAACGATGCCGTGCCCGGCAATTTCAAGAAGAAGACGATCTTCGTCACCACCGGCGCCGAAGCCGTTGAAAACGCCATCAAGATCGCACGTGCCGCCACCAACCGCTCTGCCATCATTGCCTTTTCGGGCGCCTTCCATGGCCGCACCTTCATGGGCATGACGCTGACCGGCAAGGTCGTTCCCTACAAGGTCGGCTTCGGCGCGATGATGCCGGATGTCTTCCACGTTCCTTTCCCGGTCGAGCTGCACGGCACCACAATCGAGGATTCCTTCTCGGTTCTCGACAAGCTGTTCAAGGCCGATGTCGATCCCAACCGCGTCGCGGCCTTCATCGTCGAGCCGGTGCAGGGCGAGGGCGGTTTCTACGAAGTGCCGCGCGCCTTCATGGTCAAGCTCCGTGAACTCGCCGACAAGCATGGCATCCTGCTGATTGCCGATGAAGTGCAGACCGGCTTTGCCCGTACCGGCAAGCTGTTCGCCATGGAGCATTTCGGCGTCGTCGCCGACATCACCACGATGGCCAAGGGCCTCGGCGGCGGCTTCCCGATCGCGGCTGTCACCGGCCGCGCTGATATCATGGATGCACCTGGCCCGGGCGGCCTCGGCGGCACCTATGGCGGCAACCCCATTGGCATCGCCGCCGGCAATGCCGTCCTCGACGTCATCGAGGAAGAGAAGCTCAACGAACGGGCGGAATCGCTCGGCAACCGCCTCAAGCAGCGCCTGCAGTCGCTGATCGGTGTGGTGCCGCAGATCGCCGACATCCGTGGCCCCGGCTTCATGAATGCGGTGGAATTCAACATTCCCGGCAGCAAGACGCCGAATGCGGATTTCGCCAACAAGGTGCGCGAGAAGGCGCTTGCCAAGGGCCTGATCCTCTTGACCTGCGGCGTCTATGGCAACGTCATCCGCTTCCTCGCTCCCATTACCATCGAGGATAGCGTCTTTTCGGAAGCGATGGATATTCTCGAAGAAACATTGCGCGAATGCGCCGCGGAGGCCTGATCCATGACCATTTCTGACAAGCTGCTTTCCAAGCTCAAGGACCCATCGCTCGTCGTCGACAAGGCTTTGATCGCGGGCGAATGGGTCGCCAAGAGCGACAGCGGCAAGACTTTTGAGGTCACCAATCCATCAAACGGTGAAGTCATCGCCACGCTGCCGGACATGAACCGTGCGGAAACCGCGCGCGCCATCGACGCAGCCTACAAGGCGCAGAAGCTCTGGGCTAAGAAAACCGGCAAGGAACGCGCTGCCGTTCTCCGCAAGCTCTATGACCTGATGGTCGCCAATGCGGACGACCTTGCAACCATCCTGACCATGGAAATGGGCAAGCCGGTGGCCGAGGCCAAGGGCGAAATCCTCTATGGCGCGTCCTATGTCGAATGGTTCGGCGAGGAAGCCAAGCGCGTCTACGGCGACACCATTCCCGGTCACCAGCCCGACAAGCGTATCATCGTCATCAAGCAGCCGGTGGGCGTGGTGGCGGCGATCACGCCGTGGAACTTCCCCAACGCCATGCTGGCCCGCAAGTTCGCGCCGGCTGTCGCGGCCGGTTGCGCGATGATCTCCAAGCCTGCGGCCGAAACACCGCTGTCGGCGCTCTCGCTGGCCCTTCTCGCCGAGCGTGCAGGCCTGCCTGCCGGCATCTTCAACGTCGTGCTCTCCAAGGACTCGCCGTCGATCGGCAAGGAATTCACCGAGAACGACAAGGTACGCAAGCTGACCTTCACCGGCTCCACCCAGGTCGGCAAGATCCTGATGCGCCAGGGCGCCGACCAGATCATGAAGCTCGGCCTTGAACTGGGCGGCAACGCGCCCTTTATTGTCTTTGATGACGCTGATCTCGATGCGGCCGTCGAAGGTGCGATGATCTCCAAATATCGTAACAACGGCCAGACCTGCGTTTGCGCCAACCGGCTCTATGTCCAGGCCGGTGTCTATGATGCATTTGCCGAAAAGCTCGCCGCCAAGGTTTCGGCCATGAAGGTCGGCGACGGTTTCGAAGCCGGCGTCAATGCCGGGCCGCTGATCACCGCAAAGGCTGTCGAGAAGGTCGAGGAGCATATCGCTGACGCGGTTGCCAAGGGCGCCAAGGTCTCCGTCGGCGGCAAGCCGGATGCCAAGGGTGGCCTGTTCTTCCAGCCGACCATCCTCACCGGCGTCACCCCCGACATGATGATCGCCCGCGAGGAAACCTTCGGTCCGGTCGCCCCGCTCTTCAAATTCGACACCGAAGAGCAGGTCGTCGAGATGGCCAACAACACCGAGTTCGGCCTGGCATCGTATTTCTACTCGCGCGACATCTCCAAGATCTTCCGGGTCGCCGAAGAGCTGGAATACGGCATGGTCGGCATCAACACCGGCCTGATCTCGACCGAAGTGGCGCCATTCGGCGGCATCAAGCAGTCGGGCCAGGGCCGCGAAGGCTCGAAATACGGCCTCGACGACTACACTGAGATCAAGTATCTCTGCCTGAGCATCTGATCCAGTGTGAACGAATGTGCAAAGGCCGTGGAGCGATCCGCGGCCTTTTTACATTTCCATCGTTCGCAAAACCGCAACGATATGTCGACCGCGGCGCGTCTTTCGTGAACGGTCGCGGCGAGCTATCTCTGTCTCAAGTAAACGGCCAAGGGCCGTTGGAGGTTTAGAAATATGGCATCGCTGAGCAACGCATTCGCAAATCTGAAATCCACGCCGCGCATGCCGGCTTTGTTCGTGGGCCATGGCAACCCGATGAACGCCATTCTCGACAATG
Organism: Shinella sp. OV683; assembly: GCF_057787725.1. Classification (NCBI taxonomy): domain Bacteria; kingdom Pseudomonadati; phylum Pseudomonadota; class Alphaproteobacteria; order Hyphomicrobiales; family Rhizobiaceae; genus Shinella; species Shinella sp. OV683. The sequence goes on along the minus strand of NZ_CM173543.1, from coordinate 4,830,037 downwards.
AATACAGTCGCGAGTGGCGCCATATCGGCGAGGAATTGCCGGTGCCGAAGGCGATCCTGGTGGTCTCCGCCCACTGGATGACGCGGGGTGCGACACTGGTCCACATCGGCAACAATCCCAAGACCATCCATGATTTTGGCGGCTTTCCGCCCGAACTTTTCGCCCAGCAATATGCGGCACCCGGCGCACCGGATTTTGCCCAGGCGACCATCGATCTGCTGGAAGAAAGCCACGCCCATTCCGACGAGCGCTGGGGGCTGGACCATGGTGCCTGGTCGGTGCTGATCCAGATGTTCCCCAAGGCCGATATCCCGGTCTATCAGCTGTCGCTCGACCTTTCCAAGGATCTGTCGGAGCATTTCAAGCTGGCGCAGGAGCTGAAGAAGCTGCGCGAAAAGGGCGTGCTGATCATCGGCTCGGGCAATGTCGTGCACAATTTGCGCATGCTCAGCATGGATGGCACAAAGCCGGAATGGGCGCTGCAATTCGACCAGTACATGGCCGACGCAATCGCCGTGAGGGATGTCGGCAAAGTGCTGGAAGTCGGCCAGCTCGGCCGGGTCGCGACACTCGCGCACCCAACCATCGAGCATTTCCTGCCGATCCTTTACCCGCTGGCCGTCATGGCCGACGACGAGAAAGTCGGGTTCTTCAACGAAGGCTTCGATATGGGCTCGATTTCGATGCGGAGTTTTCTGCTGTCGTAGAAATTATGCCGACGGATGCAGCAGCAATTCCAGCGTTCGTCGGTCCATCTCCCCTCCGCAATAACGGTCGAGCGCGTCCAGATACAGCCTTTCGCGGCCGGCCCTGGAAAACAGCGTCATCGACGAGCGGAATTTCATGTCGTCGGGTGACCCGAAGATCTGGTTAAGCGTCCGTCCCTGCACCTGCAAGACCGCCTCGGTGCACCGTCTCAATCGCTGACCCAGAACCGGATGCTCCAGATAAGCCTTCGCCTCGTCGAGCGAGACGATCCCGTATTTCTGCGCCGTGGAAGACACGCCAAGCCCGCGCAGCTGCGGAAAGACGAACCACATCCAGTGGCTTCGCTTCGCGCCAGCCGTCAATTCCGCCAGCGCCTGGTCGAAGATGCCGGCTTGCGCGGTGATGAAACGGTCGAGGTCGAAGGGGTGGGCTTCAGTGATCATCAGTTTCCTCCCTCGTGCATTGAAACACCACGCGGACGGTGATGCAAATCCATTGTCAACGCATGTCAGTCGTGGAAAAGGGAAAGCGTTCCTTTCCGATGAGGTGTTGAAAATGCGTCTTCCTTCTGTTTTGGCGATCCTGCTGGTTCAAGCTCTCGCTATATTCGCCTCCCTCCATGCGGTGGCCGAGCCGTTGCCGGAGATCTGGAAAAAGACCATGACCGGCGACCCGGCAACCAATTTCTTTCTGAAGAAATACAGCGAGAAGTCTGAAAAGCCGGCGGTTCAATATTACCGCGACATGTACCTCATAGCCTTGCTCAGCGGTTGCGGAACGCTCGATATCCGGCTCAAGACTTTCTTCGAATACGAGAGGGCAATCGGCTTCGGTGCCTTCAGCGAGAAGGACATCAAGGACGCAAAGTTTGAGGTCGGGGCTTTCATGCGCGGCATGGATGTGAGGACAGCGGCGCATCTCTGCGCGGGCGGAGACTACATGTTCGGCAAGAATGGCGTGTTGATTCCGGGCGTCATGCGCCCCAATGGGCAGCCGCTGAACGTGCAATATGACCCGAAAAATCCATACATCATGCTCGAGATCGACAAGATCGAAAGCGCGTTCAACAGCCACAGGAAATAGGATCGCGGCGGCTGTCCGCCGCGATCCTTAATTTCGACGCAGACTACTCGACGTCGAACTTGACGCCCTGTGCGAGCGGCAGCGTGCGGCCGTAGTTGATCGTGTTGGTGGTGCGGCGCATATAGCCCTTCCAGGCGTCCGAACCGGATTCGCGGCCGCCGCCGGTTTCCTTTTCGCCACCGAAGGCGCCGCCGATTTCGGCGCCCGACGGGCCGATATTGACATTGGCGATGCCGCAATCCGAACCGCGTGCGGAGATGAAGGTCTCGGCTTCGCGCATGTCGTTGGTGAAGATCGACGACGACAGGCCCTGCGGAACGTCGTTGTGCAGTGCCAGCACAGCGTCGAAATCAGAATACTTGGTCACGTAGAGGATCGGCGCGAAGGTTTCGTCCAGCATCGGTCCAGCCTGCTTGGGCATCTCGACCAAAGCCGGGCGCACATAGGTGGCGTCGCCTGTCGAGGAAATCTCGACCTTTTCGCCGCCATGCACCTTGCCGCCCTCGGTCTTGGCGGCTTCAAGCGCCGACTGCATGCGGGTAAACGCGCCCTTGTCGATCAGCGGGCCGACCAATGTGCCGGTTTCCAGCGGATTGCCGACCTTGACGGAGCCATAGGCCTTGATCAGCCGCGGCACGAGCGCGTCGTAGACGCTTTCATGCACGAACAGGCGGCGCAGCGACGTGCAGCGCTGGCCAGCCGTGCCCATGGCCGAGAAGGCCACGCCGCGCAGCGTCAGGTCGAGATCGGCGGACGGGCCGACGATGGCGGCATTGTTGCCGCCGAGTTCGAGGATCGAGCGGCCGAAGCGGGCTGCAACACGCGGGCCGACGGCGCGGCCCATGACCGTCGAGCCTGTGGCCGAGACCAGCGCCACGGCCGGATTGTCAACGAGCGCCTCGCCGAGCGCGCGTTCGCCGATCAGCAGCTGCGAAAGGCCGTCTGGTGCGGTGCCGCCGGCGGCACGGTAGCGGGCGACCGCTTTCTCGAACAGGGCATGGGTGGCCAGCGCTGCGAGCGAAGACTTTTCCGACGGCTTCCAGATGATCGAATTGCCCGACACCAGCGCCAGCGCCGCATTCCACGACCACACCGCGACGGGGAAGTTGAAGGCCGAGATGATCAGGGTCACGCCCAGCGGATGCCAGGTTTCCATCATCCGGTGGTCGGTGCGTTCTGTAGCGATCGTCAGGCCAGTCAGCTGGCGTGAAAGGCCGACCGCGAAATCGCAGATGTCGATCATTTCCTGCACTTCGCCGAGGCCTTCGGAGACGATCTTGCCGACTTCGATCGAAACCAGGCGCCCGAGCGCATCCTTGTTGGCACGCAATTCTTCGCCGAGCAGGCGGATCAACTCGCCGCGCTTGGGGGCGGGCACGCCGCGCCATTCGAGGAAGGCGGCCTGCGCCTTTTTCACGGCGTCGCCCGCAACTTTCTCGTCATCCGCCGGCAGGTTGGCCAGGATCTCGCCCGAGATCGCCGAGCGTGCGGCAAGCGTGCCGCCGCTGACGGCTTTGTCGGAGACGCCGAGCGATTTCAGGAGGTCGAGCGTTTCGGATTTCAGGCTTTCGATGGCGTTGCCCATGCTATTTTCCTTAGAAACTGAATGTCTTCATTTGGCGAGCGTTTTGGCCGAGACGGCGCAAAATCGCAAGCAGATTCGCTGATGTACCCATGGGAACAGCGCAATGTGGAGCAAAATCGTAGAAGAAACCCAGAAAAACAACTTAACAATCGTCTGTCTGGGGAAATCATGAAAAAGTTTGCAGCCCTTGCTCTTCTCGCCGCACTCGGTCTCTCCATGAGCCTGAGCGATGGCGAAGCCGCCTGGAAAAAACGCGGCTGGTACACGAAGAAGCCGGGCGCCAATTGCGTCATGCGCAAGGTCGCGACCACCAATGCCTCTGGCCAGGTCGTCGTCCAGAAGGTGCGGGTCTGCAGCTGATCTCACGATCGCTCCAATCGACCACTTCCCGTTAAAGTTTCCGAAACGCGAACACCTCTATAGTCCCCCGGGGTTTATCAAGACACGCCTTGGCGGGGCGGTGGAGTGTTGCGTTGAAAATTGGCATGCCCAGGGTCCGGTTTACCCGGAAAGTCATCATCATATCGTTCGGCATGCTGGCGCTGCTCGGCGGCTCGGGCGCCGCTGCGCTGTATGTCGGTGCCGACAAGTTGCTGGGCGAGCCGCAGGCGAGCATTGCCGGCGGCCAATGCACGACAATCCAGACCATGGTGCTGAAGACGCCCGCCAAGCGGCTGTGGCTCCGGAAATATGTCCGCATGGACAATGCCGATGGGCCGACGCGCATCCGCACCGCATTGCGAGTCGCCGGCGTGCTGGCCAAATCCAACGCCGTCGATCTGATTCAGGTCAGCGTGCTGGATGCGCACGGGCCGGACAAGCGCGCCGATATGCGCGGCCGGGCCATTGGCGCCGAAGTCACCTTCGCGCTCGAACCGCATTACCTGCCCGAGATGAAGCAGCCGTTCACTGCGCGCTATTATGACGGCGTGCCGACGTCAGAAGGTCGCTTCTACGGCCGCAAGGTGACACTCGAAGTCGCCAGTATCGAAAAGCTAATGACCTCGATGAAATCGGAGCCGGATCTAGAAGGCTGCACCGAGCCGGAGCGCCCCGAAGACGCTGCCGCCGGCAAGGAGCACGGCAAGCCGAGCGACCAGACCGTCTCGGCGGGCGAACATGGCAAACCCGCCACCAAGGGCGAACACGCTGCCACTGGCGACGAAGCCAAGGCGGATCCCGCCGGCCACGAAACGGCGCCGAAGAAGGAGCAGTCCTTTCTCGACGGGATCCTGAGCATGGTTGGTCTGGGAAGCTCTGAACAGAAAGTGCCCGAGGGCAAGCAAGTTCCCGAGAGCCATGAAGCCAAGGTCGACGACAACGGCCCTGCAGTCGCCGACGATGCAATCGAGCCGGTGCCTACTGCCGACGACCATGGCGAAAAGTCTGCCGAAGCAACAGCACACGATTCCCCGCCGATAGAGCAGGACGCCCACTAGAAAGCCACTGAAAGATGCGGCCTCGCCGTCAGGCGCGGCGCAGGCGATGGTTATGCGCCATGACGCGCCGGCCGATCGATGCCGCCTGCTCGTCATCGCGATCGTCGAATGGTTCGACGGCCGTGTCGGTGGGCGCCTTGCAGACCATGTGCGGATCGCGGTCGCTTTCCTGAATGGCAAAGTGGCTGGCGGCCTCCTCGCTGGCAAACAGTCCGCCGATGCGGCCCAGCTTGTCGTGCACGACCCACCAGCCGTGATGGTCGCGGCCGATCGTGAAGCGCGTGGAGGCTGGTGTGTTCCAGCCGGGATGATGAAGACTGCCCATGATGGGGTTCCTGCTGTTGATGATGGAAAAAAGCCGCTTAGAGCGCCTGTTTGCGACCAAGGGCCTGGTTCGGTAGTGACGTCATGGCCATGCGCATGGCGGCCGCGGCATCGGGCGATACCGGTGTCAGGGGAAGCCGGACATCGGCGTGGATTCCGCGCAACTCGCCAAGCGCCTGCTTGATGATTGCCGGCCCCGCCTCACGCTCAAGGATTTGGATGATTGCGGTGTTGCGCTCGTTCAGTGCCAACGCCGCGTCCATGTTGCCTGTCCGAAGCGCGTCATGCATGGCACTGATGAAGCGCGGGGCGATATTTGCGGCGATCGAGAAGGAACCGGCGGCGCCGGCAATGTTGAATGCAAGCGCCGTCAGGTCGTGGCCGGAATAGTGCCGCAGCCGTTTCCTGATCGCGAGAGGCGTGCGGGCAAGACGGCTGATATCGCCGGTGCAATCCTGGATACCGATCACTTGATCTATCGCTGCGAGGCGCTCCAGCGTGCGCGGTGTGAGGTCGCTTGCCGTCAGACCGGGCGCATTGCAGACCACGATGCGAATATCGACCGCTGCCGCAATGGCTTGGTAATGGCGGACGATGCCTTCCTGCGAGGGCTTGTTGTAATAGGGCGTGACGATGACAACGGCATCCGCGCCGAGGCTTTTTGCATCCTCGGTCAGGGCGATGGTCGTGGCCGTCGAATTGGTGCCGGTGCCGGCAACGACGGGCACGGCATGCGCCGCCGCCTTGACCGCCACCCGGATCGCCTCGGCTCGTTCGTCACGCGACAACGAGGTTGCCTCGCCGGCCTGGCCGCAGACCACCAGGCCGGCAATGCTGCTGTCTATCTGCCAGCGCACGAGAGATGTCAGGGCATCGACGTCAAGCGCACCATTGCGGAAAGGCGTTATGAGATCGCAGTAAGCGCCGCCGGGGAGCGGTCGTTGAAGAGGGCCTTGCATGGTCATTCCTGGGGATTGATTGATAGTGTCGCTATTCGTCGAGCAACTCATCCCGCTTCCGTGAGGAACAGATGAATGAGGCTTGCGGCAGCGATGACAGTCAGCGTGGCAAGCATTATGGGGAAAAGCCGGTCGGGCCTTTCAGCCGGGTGCTGGTGTTCGGCGAGTTTCCTGGCGGCGCGGCGCGCAGCCACGAAGCGGGCGAGGTCATGCCTTGCCTGGATCAGTCGGGTTGAGAGTGAGGGTCGCGGATGATGCGGATGAGAGGACATTCAATGGTTCGCTTCGCCTGTTGACGATGCGAACACATTAGTCCCGAACCGGATAAACATTCGATCGGGAAGGCAGGCCGGAGGCATAAGGAATCTGTAAGGCTACTTTATGCCGGTCGTGGAAATATGCTTGGGAAGCACCGCCGCGACATATTCTATCGCTGCACCCAGCGCCTTTTCGCGCGTCAGCCCGTCATTCATCATCAGTCGGAACCACAGGCCTTCCATCATCGAGCAGATGCCCAGCGCCATCGGTTCGGGATCGTAGCCGTAGCCGCCTTCGGCTTTCAGCTCGGCGCAGAGGGCGACGAATGTATTCTGGTAATTGAGGTCGCTGGCGCCGCAAAGCGCCTGGTAGGTCGGGCGTGACTTGGCTTCGCCCCAGAAGGCGCACCAGGCGGCCAGCTTGCGTTTGGTGCAGATCTTGCGGTCGAAATCGGCGTTGACCAGCGCCCAGATGCGGCCGGCCGCCGTCGGCGTCGCCTTTTCCAGCGCGGTAGCCCAATGGGCGGCATATTCGTCGGACATGTATTGCAGCGTCGCGACGAGCAGCTTTTCCTTGCTCTCGAAATGGAAGTTGACGATGCCGCGCGACAGCTTAGCGCCATCGGCGACATTGGCGAGCGTCGTGTCGGAATAGCCGCGCTTGGCAAGCGAATCGATCGTCGCCTCGATCAGCTGCTGCTGACGGGTTTCCTTCGACGCCTTGCGGCTTCTCTTGTCTGCTTCGACCGGCTGGGCAACATTCATACCGTCTGCCAATTCCATCTGTCAGGGCGAAACTTCGCCGTCAGTTCCGAGGTTTGATTGCTCTCAAGTGCGTAGGACAATGCTCCCCGCTGTCAAGCACCTTTTGCATCGCGACCCATGTGCGGATGTTCTTGTCAACAAACTCCTGATTTGTCAGCGCCACTGCCTCGTCATATAGCTCCGTTTGCAGCCGTTTCAACTCGCGCGCCGCTTCCTGCCGATACCAGGCGTTACGGCTTTCCGTGCTGACGTCGGCAAAGCCGGTGCCTTTCATCGCCTTCCTGTAGCGCCTGGGTGATGCCATGCCGAAACTCAGGCCTTCGGCGGCAAGATAAGCCTTCATCTCGTCGCTCGGCTCATTGTCATGGCCGATCAGCCAGTCCGAGGCGGCAAACACGCCGCCCGGCTTCAGAACCCGGAAGATTTCGGCAAAGATAGTGTCCTTGTCGGGAATGTGAACCATCGCATCCTTGGAAAAGACGAGGTCGAAGCTTTCGTCGGGAAAGGGAAGGCGGCCCGGCGCGCCTTGCGTGAACTCGGCCCGGCCCGCTAACCCCGCTTTCGCCGCGCGACGGCGGGCCTGCTCGATCACCGGAAGCTCGACGTCGAAGCCGACGATCTGCTTCGGCTCGAAGCGTTCGGCAATGAAGAGCGTGATGCCGCCCGAGCCGCAGCCGAGATCGAGCACGCGTTTGCCACGGAGATCGAAGGCCGAAAGCACCCGCTCCACCTCCGCCGGCCCACCGGGCGAGAGGTAGCCGTCGCCCCACAGCAGCTCCAGGAAGCGCATGTGGATGTCATCATATTCAGGCTCGGCCTCAGTCATCGCGGCGGCTCCCAGATGCTGCTTTTTGTTCATTCCGGATACAGAAATCCTATGGCAGATTCAGCCAATTGCAAGATACTGACTGAATGCTCATTCAAAATATACAAGCAAGCCACGGCCACCTGTGTCTGCTTTTGCCAACAGGTGGGGAGCAGTTTGAAAAGGTATGATGACGATTGGTGGCGGGCACAACGGGCTGGAGGCGGTCTGCGAGCGCGCCGGCCTAAAGGCTGGTGTCGTGCCCAGCCACCGCGCCGGGAATGAGGAAATGCGGAACGATCAGCAACCGTCCGGGCGCATGAATTCAACGTTCCCGCCGCTTTGCGCGGCGGGCTCTCACTTCAATAGCCTCGGATCTGAGGCTTAGGCGTGAGCGTGCGGGTGGTGCTGGTCCCAAACTACCCAGATCGATACTGCCGCGACGAGCAGTCCCATAACTACGCTGGTCCACATTGCGTTCACATTGGCCGCAAAACCGAGTACCCAGGGAGATACGGTCAGCCAGAGGCCGAGCGCCAGGTTTGCCCATTCTTCCCATTCGGCGAAAACCGAGATCGCCGCGAACGCCAGTGCGCCGATGATGACCCCGACGATCCACGCATTCCAGCTCGGCATGGTTTCGGCGGCAAAGCCAATAACCCAAGGCGAAATGAACACGCATATTGCCAGAGCCACCATGGCCCAATCCTGTGCTGTCTTTCTTTCCATCATAGTGTTTGCCATGTCAGACCTCCGGTCTGAAGTTTAACTGAAGTAATTATATCGCGTTTTCGCGGAATTAGAAAAGGAAAATCAATCAAGTATGGAGAAATTAAGTGATCGTGATGGCGACGACCCGCGAACTGCAGTTTATGGTTGCCGTGAAATGTTCCATCGGGTGCGGATTTTCCGATTGGCCAAGCGCCTAAACTGGATCTGTCATGTAGATGAGGAGCGCAGAGGGCTGCAATTTGGCTTAACGACATCCTTTGCGCCGGCATTCGACTATAGGGGTGAGGTCATGCGCCAGCCTCCTGCTCCTAATCGGAAGTCGAAGGCTGGTTCATTGGGCGGTCGGGGGTCGATGGAAAAGCCAGCAAGACAAAAATCCCGCCGCAATTTCAGGTAATTGCATCTTACTGACTGAATGTTCATTCAAAATATATGGACAAGTCGATGTGTCTTATGGCAATTCTCGGATCAAGAACTGGGGATCGGCATGACGAAATATGATGCAGTGATGATCGGAGGCGGCCATAACGGGCTGGTAGCGGCCTGCTACTTGCAGCGTGCCGGCCTGAATGTGGCGGTGGTCGAAAAGAACGCCTGGGTCGGTGGCGCCGCGACAAGTCGCGTGCTGTCGGACTCCGGCGTTGCCTATTCGAACTGCTCCTATGTCTGCTCGCTGTTCCGGCCGGAGATCATGCGCGATCTCGAATTGCCCAAGCATGGACTGCAGATCGTTGCCTATGAGGGCGGCGCGGTGCTCACCCGCGAGGGCGGCTATCTCGCCTCCTACCGCGATCACGACCAGCATCGCCGCGAATTCGCCCGCTATTCCGCCCGCGACGCCGAAGCCTATGAGCGCTATGCCCGCGATGTGACGCGGCAGTGCCGCTTCATCCAGCCACTGCTGATGCGCACGGCACCCGATCCATTCTCGTTCAAGCCGCGCGATATCTCCGAACTGATGTTCCTCGCCAGGAAGATGGGCGAATTCAGCCCCGACCAGATGGCGCAGACACTGCGCTTCTGGACCATGTCCATTTCGGACTTCCTCGACGAGTATTTCGAAACCGACGTGATCAAGGCCTATCTGGCGATCTCCGGTATCATCGGCACTGCGCTCGGGCCGATGTCGCCCGGCACCGCCTATGTGCTGCTGCACCATTATATGGGCGAGGTCGATGGCTCGGTCGGTGCCTGGGGCTATGCCCGGGGTGGCATGGGCGCGGTGACGCAGGCGCTCGCCTCGTCCTTCAAGGCATCCGGCGGTACGATCCTGACCGACAGTGAGGTTGCCAATGTCATCATCCGCAATGGCAAGGCTGAGGGCGTGGCGCTGGGCAATGGCGACGAGATCCGCGGCGATCTGGTCATCTCCAATGCCGACGTCAAGCGCACCTTCCTGAAGCTCGTCGACGAAAAGGAACTGCCGGAGAAATTCGTTCATCGCGTCAAGCATTTCAAGATGCGCGGATCTTCCGGCAAGGTGAACATCGCCCTCGACGGGCTGCCGGAATTCCCCAACCTCCCGAAGGGTTCGACCGCCATCAAGGGCGACCTGCATTTCACCGATACGGTCGAGCGTATCGAGCGCGGCTATGACGACTGGAAGGCCGGTCGCTGGTCCGCCGATCCATTCCTCGATGCGATGATCCCGACCACGCTCGACCCGACCATGGCCGAGCCGGGCAAGCATTTCATGAGCTGCTTCGTGCAATATTGCCCACCCAAGGTCGAGGGCCGGGATTGGACGGATGCCGACCGCGATGCATTCGCGGAAACCGTCGTCAGCCAGATCGCCGACTATTCGCCGGGCTTCCGCGACCGCATCCTGCATATGGAAGTGCGCACGCCGCGCGAACTCGAAGCTGAAGTCGGCTTGACGGAGGGCAATATCTTCCAGGGCGAACTGACTTTCGACCAGTTGCTGTTCAACCGGCCGGTGCCCGGCTACGCGCAATATCGCAGCCCCGTCGAGGGCCTGTGGATGTGCGGCTCCTCCACCCATCCCGGTGGCGGGGTGATGGGCGCACCGGGCCGCAATGCCGCCGCCGAGATCCTCCGCAGCATGAACAAATCCAATGACCATATGAGCCCCGCCCATGACATCCTTTGACACCATCATCATCGGCGCCGGGCACAACGGGCTGGTCGCCGCGGGCTTTCTCGCCAAGGCGGGCAGGAAGGTGCTCGTGCTGGAAGCTTCCGACAAAGTTGGCGGCGGCCTTGGCCTCTCCCATGTCGTCAATCGCCTGGACCCGCAGGTCGTCTCCGGCCTCGGCCTCGACATGCCATCATTAGCCGGCGAACTATTGCCGACCGTGGTGCTCGATCCCGACAAAGGCCCAGTAATCCTGCGCGGCGGCTACGGCGAAAGCGTTGAAGGCGTCAGCGCTTCCGAAGCGCAGGCCTGGTCAAAAATGCGCGAAAAGCTGCTGCTGCAGGCCTCAGTGCTGAAACGCTTCCTCGGCAGACGCCCGCCGCGTCCGGGCGAACTCGGCTTCAAGGATTTGGCCGATATGGGTTTTGCTGGCCTGAGCCTGATCCGGAGGGGCCGCGACGAGGCGCGTGATTTCGCCCGCATGCTGCTGATGAATGTCGCTGACATCGCAGACGAATATCTCACCGACGATCGCCTCAAGGGCTTGCTCGCCTTCGATGCGACGCTCGGCATCCACCTCGGCCCGCGCTCGCCGACCTCATTGCTCGGGCTTTACTACCGGCTGACGGGCGAAGCGCTGGGGAGATCGGGCGGCCAGTTCATTCCCAGGGGCGGCATGGCCGGATTGGCTTCCGCTTTGCAAAAGGCCGTTGAGAAAGCCGGCGCCGAGATTCGCCTCAATGCGCCAGTGGCAAAGATCGTTTCCGACCGTGGCCGGGCAACGGGTGTGGTGCTGGAAAGTGGTGAGAAGATCGACGCCAATGCGATCGTCTCGGCAATCCATCCTGTCACGACGCTACGCGATCTGACTGCGCCGGGCGAAGTCGACACCCATCTCTCGATGAGCCTTAAACACGTGAGGACCAAGGGCGATGCGGCCCGGCTGACATTGACGCTCGACAAGACGCCGGCATTCAAGGGCGTCAACGCAGCTGATCTCAAGGGTCGTTTGGTTATCGCTCGTGGTGTCCGCCATGTCGAAGATTCGTTCAATCCATCGAAATACGGAGAGTTCTCGCCCGATCCGGTGATGGAAATCACGCTGCCTCACCTGTTCGACACATTGCTGCCGCCGACGCTTTCAGCCGTCGTCCAATATGCGCCCTATGAGCTGAAAGAAGGTTGGGAATCCGGCAAGCCGAAATTCCTCGCTGCCATCATGGCGGTGCTGGAACGCTATGCGCCGGGCATTTCCGCCTCCGTGACCTCGACCGAATTGCTGGTGCCGCCGGATATCGAAGCGCGCTACAATATGCCGGGAGGTCACTGGCACCACGGCGAATTGCAGGTCGACCAGATGCTGCTCAACCGCCCGACCTTTGCAGTCTCGGGTTATGATACGCCGCTCGCCGGGCTTTATCTCGCCAGTGCCGGCAGCCATCCCGGCGGCGGCATTTCCGGCTTGCCGGGCATGAATGCGGCCAGGCATATCCTGTCGAGGAGATCAGCATGAACGAGACGCTCAAACTCTCCCGCAATGCCAGCGCCATGGCCAAGGGCCACATCCTGACGCCGCTGAGCGAATCGCCGTTCCACGCACGACTTGATGTGCTCAACACCAACAATGACTGGTACGCTTGGTCAGGCTACAAGGCGCCGCATTCGCTGTCGGACGAGGAACTCGAATATTTCGCCATCCGCTCGACGGCGGCTCTGTTCGACATCTCGCCGATGACAAAATACCGGATCACGGGTCCGGGTGCCGAAGCCTTCTGCAACCGGCTGACGGTGCGCGATGTCCGCAAGCTCGGCATCAACCGTGTCCACTACACCGCCTGGTGCGACGATCATGGCCATGTGCTGGACGACGGCACGCTGTTTCGCCTTGGCCAGAACGAGTTTCGCCTCTGCTCGCAGGAGCGGCACCTGCCATGGCTGCTCGACAGCGCAGAGGGCTTCGACGTGCGGATATCGGACGAGACCGCCGAGATCGCCGGCCTGGCGCTGCAGGGGCCTGTTTCCTATACGGTGTTGCGCGATGCGGGCTTCGAGGGTGTGGAGAATCTCAAGGTCTTCCAACTGGCAAGCTTTCCGCATGACGGCGGCAGCGTGACGATTTCACGCACAGGCTTTACCGGCGATCTCGGCTACGAATTGTTCTGCCCGCGCGAACTGGCGCTGAGCCTCTGGGACCGGCTCTGGGCGGTGGGCGAAAAGAACCGCATGCGGGCGATCGGCTATGCCGCCCTCAATCACGCCCGCATCGAGGCCGGCTTCATCGTCGCCAATGCCGATTTCGTCACTTCGGAGACCGCGCTCCGCGAAGACCGCCTGCGTATGCCGGACGAGATCGGGCTGGATTGGCTTGTCGATCTGGAAAAGCCGAATTTCAACGGCCGCAATGCCATTGCCAGGGCGCGCGAGAAAAAGACGCTGAAGCATATTCTTGTCGGGCTCGAGGTCGAGGGCAATGTCGCCGGTCCGCTGTCGCTGATCTATCACAACAAGAAGCGCGAAGTCGGTATCGTCACCGCCTCCGCCTGGTCGCCGATCCTCAAGAAGAACATCGCCATCGCCAGCCTGACGCGACCCTATGGCGAGCGGTTCGTCAATGACCTCTGGGTCGAGATCTATGCACTGCGCGAACTCAACTACCAGAAGCTGATGAAGCGGGTAAAAATCGTGCCGCGACCCTTCCTCAAGCTCGACCGACGCGGCGCCAATCCGCCGGGACTGGTGTGATGGACGACGAGGCGCGCCAGAACTGGCAACTGATCCTCACGCCCACCGGCGTCGAGTGGTCAGGCCGCGCGCGCTATGCGGCTGCAATGTATTTCTACCGCGCTGGGGAAATGTCCGCCGAGGTCCTGGAAATCTATCGCATCTGTTCGCGGCTCGACAACGAGGACGCGGTCGATGCGCTCAGGGCGTATAAGATGGGTGGGGAGTGGATTGAGAAGGTGAAGCGGATGCGGGCGGCCTTAGGTGTCTCGGACATACGACGGATGTAAGCAGGTGCACCTAACAGACTCTATCGCCGCTGAACTTCTCGATCAGAAACTCGACAAAGGCGCGCACCTTGGGCGAGCGGTTGCCTCCCGGCGGCATCAGCGCGGTGACAGGAAATGGATCGGCGCTATGTATTTCGGTGAGAATCGGGATGAGATCTCCGCGCTCAATATCCCGCGCCACCAAAAAACGGGCAAGGCGTGCTATCCCTTGTCCCGAGACCGCCATATCACGAACGGCATCGGCATTGTCCGAATTGAAATTACCGGCAATTTCCATTCGATTGATTCCTTCCGGAGTTACAAAAGGCCATAGCCGGAGATGAGCAAATCCGGAAATCGATATGCAATTGTGGTGCGCAAGATCCGCCGGTGTCTTTGGGATGCCAAATTTCTCCAGATAGGCGCGGCTTGCACAAATCACTCTATCTGAAGTTCCAATCTTTCGCGAAAGCAGCATTGAGTCGCCGAGCGGGCCGGTGCGGATAGCGACATCGATTTGTTCGGCCACAAGATCGACCTGTCGTTCGGTGATGCCAAGCTCGATGGCAATTTTCGGATAACGCGCGAGAAAATCAGGCAACACAGGTATCAGGACATGACGACCAAAGGCGGTGCCGACGCTGATTCGCAGATTGCCCGAAGGGGCTTTCGCGGTCCGCATCAGTTCCATTTCGGTGTCTTCTATAGCGTCCAGAATCTCGCGTGCTCTTCGAAGATAAATCTCCCCTTCCGCCGTCAATGAAAGCCGCCGGGTCGTTCTCGTCAACAACATGACGCCGAGCCGATTTTCAAGCCTGCTTACGAGTTTCGAAATCGCGGACGGGGTGAGCACAAGATCCGCGGCAGCCGAAGCAAAGCTGCCTGCCTCCACAATCCGGCAAAAGGCACGCATCTCATGATCGGCAGAACGAATTGGCGTATTCCTGAACTCAGTTCATGAGACTAAGCAGAAATAACAGAATTATCATTCTTGAGAAAGATAATAAACCTTGCCCCATAGAAAATCATGGAGCGAGAAATGAAGAGAGAGAACAGTTTCTTGATCATTCGCGGGCCGGATGGCTATGTCGGCATCCATTATTGCCTGGACAGCGACGGAAGTCAGTCGCACGAACGTGTCGAAGCCAGGGGACGGTGGCAAATGTCGTTTCGGCGGCTTTGGGCACGATTGATAAGCCGCACGATGGGTTTCGTCGTACCCAGAACCACACGCCAATCCGGGCAGCGTGCGACGGCTCCCGGAATTGGCGGAAAAAACCAGTGACTTGCGCCGCTAGTCACGATGGGAAAATTATCTCCCCTTCCACACCGGATCGCGCTTCTCTGCAAATGCGCGTGCACCCTCGAGATTGTCTTCGCTGCCATAGAGCACATCGACGGTTTTCAGCTGCCGGCGGGTGATCTTGTTCATCGTGTCCTGGAACTTGTTGCCCTCGGCCTCGCGCACGACTTCCTTGATCGCGGCATAGACCAGCGGCGGGCCGCTTTCGAGCAGGCGGGCGAGTTCCCAGGCGCGCTCCATCAGCTTGTCCGCTGGCAGGATCTCGTTGACGAAGCCCCAGCGATGCGCCTCGGTTGCATCCAGCCAGCGGCCGGTGAACAGCATGTCCATGGCAATGTGGTAGGGGATGCGCTTCGGCAGCTTGATCGAGGCTGCGTCCGCCACCGTGCCCGAGCGGATTTCCGGCAGCGCGAAAGTCGCATGCTCGGCCGCCAGGATCATGTCGGTCGACAGCGCAATCTCGAGGCCGCCGCCGCAGCAGATGCCGTTGATTGCGGCGATGATCGGCTTGTTGAGATCGCGTAGTTCCTGCATGCCGCCGAAGCCGCCGACGCCGTAGTCACCATCGACAGCATCGCCGGCCGCCGCCGCCTTCAGGTCCCAGCCGGGGCAGAAGAATTTCGGGCCGGCGCCGGTGATGATGGCCACGCGCAGGCTGTCGTCATCGCGGAAATCGGCAAAGATCTTACCCATGATGCGGCTAGTCACCAGATCGATCGCATTGCCCTTCGGCCGGTCGATGGTGACTTCGAGAATACCGCCCTCTCGGCGGGTCTTGATGGGGGTGTCGGTCATTGTTGTGCTCCCTCTAATCTCATTGCGTTGACGAGGTTCACCCCTCACCAACTTCGGCCAGCGGCTCGCTTCGCTCACCCGGCCTTCGTATCCTCTCCCACAAGGGGAGAGGTAACCTGCCGCGTCGCTCTGCCCCAAGCGACGTCGGCGATCGTGGCACCCTACCTCTCCCCTTGTGGGAGAGGATAGCAAATCCGTGAGAGGCGAAGCCGATCACTGGACGCACTTGGTGAGGGTATCGCCCTCGCTGACTACTTCCGCATCCGCACTAGCGCATCCGCAGCCACGACACCTTGGCCCTCCGGAAGCACCATCAGCGGATTAATGTCCAGTTCCTCGATATCCCCAGCCTTGGCGATGACGAAATCCGCAGCCGCCGCAACAGCATCGACCAGCGCTGCCATGTCGCCCTTCGCCTGCCCACGATAGCCGTTCAGGAGCCTGGTAATCTTCAAGCCGTCAATGGCCTTGCGGATGTCGGGCTTCGTGGTAGGCAGCGTGATAACGGCGGAATCGTCCATCAGTTCGACCAGGATGCCGCCCGCGCCGATCGTCAAGACGGGGCCTGCGACCGGATCGCGCAACGCGCCGACAATCAGTTCGGCCACCGGCTTGGCGGCCATCTTCTCGACTAGGAAGCCTTGGGCAACGCCGGCCATCGCCTCGGCCGCTTCAACGACCTCGGCTTCGGTCTTGAGGTTCAGCTTGACTGCGCCGGCTTCCGTCTTGTGGGCAACGCCGGAGCCTTTGAGGGCCACCGGAAATCCGATCGCGCTTGCCGCCTTGGCAGCCTCCTCGGCCGTTGCCGAGAGCTTGCCCGTGGGAACCGGCAGTCCAAACGGCTTTACCGTTTCCTTCGATTCATATTCGCTCAGCGTCACTGCCTCGCCTTCGGACGCTGCGGACTTCAGCAGGGGCGCAGCAGCCGGGGCCGACCACGCCTGATGGATCGCATGCGCGGTTTCTGCGGCGACCAAGGCCTCGTCGATGCCATGGAACGGCACGACACCCGCCTCGATCAGCCGGAACGCCACATCTTCCGGCAGGTTTTCGCCGAGGCTGGCGACGACGCCGGCATTGGCGCCGGTGGCCTTGTGGGCCGCAATGATGGCGTTCACCGTCGTCATCCAGTCGGCGGGATCGCAGCGATCACTGCGCGGGAAATCCAGCACGATCAGGTTGAGCGCATAGTCGCCCTGCATCATCGTCGTAAACGCCGATGTCTGCTTCTCGCCATTGCCCCAGACGAAGGTGTGGTAGTCCAGCGGATTGGAGATCGTCACCATGGCGCCGAGCGTGTCGCGCAGCGGCTGGTATTGCTCCGCTTTCAGGTCGCGAAAACTGACGTTGCGGCCAACGCCGGCATCGGCAATCAGCGATGCCTCGCCGCCGGAGCAGCTCATCGAGGAAATCTCGTTGGTGGCAAGCGGGCCGGCGACATGCAGCAGCTTCAGCGTCTCCATCATCTCGGGCAGCGTGTTGACCTGGCCGATGCCGAGCCGCGCCAGCACCGCCGACGAGACCTTGTGATTGCCGGCCAGCGACGCCGTATGGGAAACGGTCGCTTTCTGCGCCGCTTCCGATTTGCCGACCTTGAGTGCGATTACCGGCTTCTTCAGTTCGCGAGCGCGCTTGCCCAGCAGTTCCAGCGTTTCGATATCGTCGAACCCTTCGATATGCAGGCCGACGGCGGTGACGCGCGGATCTTCGAGCGCTGCCACAGCCAGCGCCGAAAGGCCCGTCTGCGCCTGGTTGCCGGCCGTCATCAGATAGGCCAGCGGCAGGCCGCGCATCTGCATCGAAATGTTGCAGGCGATGTTGGAGCTTTGAGTCAGCACTGCTACGCCGCGTTCGGTGCGGATCATGCCGTGCTGGTCGGGCCACAGCAACGCGCCGTCGAGCATGTTGATGAAGCCGTAGCAGTTGGGGCCGACCACCGCCATGTCGCCGGCGGCCTCGACGAGCTGCGCCTGCAGTTCGTCGCCGTCAGGCAGCTCTTTGATGGCTTCCGAAAAACCGGACGCGTAGCAGATCGCCCCGCCTGCACCCTTGTCGCGAAGCTGGCGCATGATCTCGATGGTCAGGCTGCGGTTGACGCCGACGAAGGCAGCGTCCGGCGCCGCTGGCAGATCGGCGACCGAGCGATAGCACTTGTAGCCGTGCACTTCGTCTTTGGTCGGATGCACCGGCCAGATTTCGCCGGTATAGCCCATCTTCTTGCATTGCTCGACAACGCGCCCGGCTTCCTTGCCGCCGAAAGTGGCGATCGATTTAGGACGGATTAGCCGGCTAAGGGAATTGGGGGAAAGTGTTTTCATGAAATCCTCGTCATTGAAAAGGGGCATTCCCCAAACTGTTTCGGGTGCCGCGTCACCCCTCACCAACTCCGGCCATGCGATCGGCTACGCCTCTCGCGGCCTTCATATCCTCTCCCACAAGGGGAGAGGTAAACTCCTGGCGCCGCTTTTGCCTCACGTGTGGGCACTGATCGTGGCACCCTGCCTCTCCCCTTGTGGGAGAGGATAGCAAGCCCGCGCAAGACCGGAGGTCGAGCGCTTGGGCGCGCTTGGTGAGGGGTGAGCCAAACTACGCCCCAAACGGCCTGAGCAAATCACGGCTGATAATATGCCGCTGGATTTCCGACGTGCCGTCCCAGATGCGCTCGACGCGGGCGTCGCGCCAGAAGCGGGCAAGCGGCAGGTCGTCCATCAGGCCCATGCCGCCATAGATCTGGATCGCCTGGTCGGTCACCCGCGCGAGCATTTCCGAGGCATAGAGTTTGGCCGAGGCGATCTCTCGGTTGGCGGGCAGCTTCTGGTCGAGCCGCCATGCGCCGGCCAGCGTCAGCCAGTCGGCCGCGTCGATCTCGGTGATCATGTCGGCGAGCTTGAAGGATACGCCCTGGTTGGCGCCGATCGGCTTGCCGAACTGCTTGCGCTCGGCGGCATAGGGCACACAGTAATCGAACACGCGGCGCGCGCGGCCGACGCAATTGGCGGCGACCGTCAGACGGGTGCCGTAGAGCCAGTCGTTTGCGAGATCGAAACCCTTGTGAACCTCACCGAGGACCTGCGCCGACGACAGGCGGCAATCGTCGAAATTGAGGATGCAGTTCTGGTAACCGCGATGCGAGACCGAACTATAGCCTTCGCGGATCTCGAAGCCCGGCGTACCACGATCGACCAGGAAGCAGGTAATCAACTTCTTCGGGCCGCGCGGCGTCTCTTCCTCGCCGGTGGCGATGAAGACGATGATGAAATCGGCGATATTGGCATGGCTGATGAAATGCTTGGTGCCATTGACGATCCAGTCCGAACCATCGGGCTTGGCAAAGCACTTCATGCCGCGCACGTCGGAGCCGGCGCCCGGCTCGGTCATGGCGAGCGCATCGAATTTTTCGCCCTTGGTGGCCGGGATCAGGTAGCGTTCGCGCTGTTCGTCGTTGCAACCCATCAGGATGCCGGAGGGGCGGCCGAAGAACACGCCAAGCGCCATCGAAGCGCGGCCGAGTTCGCGCTCGACCAGTGTAAACGTCAGATGGTCGAGACCGGCGCCGCCGACCTCTTCCGGCATGTTGCAGCCGAAGAAGCCGAGCTCCTTGACCTTGCGGGCAATCTCCTGGCCGACTTCGGGGGCTACGAAGCCCTGCTTCTCGACTTCGTCCTCAAGCGGATAAAGCTCTGTTTCGACAAAGCTCCTGACCGTGTTGACGATCATGTCCTGTTCTTCAGTCAATCCGAAATTCATGGAGTGGTCCCTCCCTAGATCCAAGTTGCAGGGCAGCGCGAAGGCCCCCTTCATCCGGCGCATTCGCGCCACCTTCTCCCCGCTGGGGAGAAGAGGGTGGTCGTTGCACCCTCTCAAATATTTGTAGCCCAGCATTTTAGGCGAGGCGGAGGCTGGGAACTCCCTCTTCTCCCCGGCGGGGAGAAGGTGGCGCGAATGCGCCGGATGAGGGGGAGACCCTTGCGTAGACTCAGGCCTTCTTCTGCCCCACAGACCGCCCAGCCGCTTCCGGCAGCGCCAGACCCGCATGCGCGTCGATCAGCGGTTGCAGCTTGGCCATGATGGCAGGCAGCGGCGGTACGGATTTGCCTTCCTTCGAGGATACATGCAGCATCAGGTGTTCGCAGGTCGACAGCAGCGCATTGTCGGAGGCGCGGTAGAGCCACATGAACGTGTGCAGCTTCTTGCCGTCGGTCGGCAGGATCTGCGCCTTGACGTAGAGATCGTCACCGAGCTTGGCTTCCGCCAGCAGGCGCACATGGGTTTCGACCGTGTAGTAGCTGTGGCCGGCCGCGACATAATCGATGTCGACGCCGATCAGCCGCAGCAGCGCATCGGCAGAGTCGGCGAAGCACTGGCTGTAGCGGAACTCGGTCATGTGGCCGTTATAATCGACCCAGGACGGATTGACCTTGATGTCGAGCAGCTTGATCGGCTCGTTGCTCGCCGTGGCTTCCGGCTTAGGCGCATTCTTCCAGAGGTGGGCTTCGAATTCGGCTAGCAGCTTGCCCGAGCCCCAGCCCTGGCCGCCATTCGAACCCTTGAGGGTCTGCATGATACCGACGAGGTTTTCGTCGCGAATGCGCTCGAGTTCGCGGAAACCATAGGCACCCGACTGGGCGTCGGACTGGCTGGCGATCTTGTCGACCAGCTCATCGGTAAGGTCGACGACGTCCATCAGCTTGGTCCACGGCCATGAGAGGCAAGGGCCGAACTGGGCGATGAAGTGGCGCATGCCCGCTTCGCCGCCGGCGATGCGATAGGTCTCGAACATGCCCATCTGCGCCCAGCGCATGCCGAACGAATAGCGGATCACATCGTCAAGCGTTTCGGTGTCGCAGATATCGTCCTTGATCAGCCACAGGCCTTCACGCCAGACGGCTTCGAGCAGGCGATCGCCAACGAAAGCTTCGATTTCCTTCTTTAGGATGACGCCCTTCATGCCGATCGGCGCAAGCTTGGCCTTGGCCTCTTCCAGCGTGGCTGCCGAGGTCTTTTCGCCACCGACCAGCTCGGCGAGCGGCAGCAGGTAGACCGGGTTATAGGGGTGAGCGACGAACATCCGTTCCGGATGCTTCATGTCGCGCTGCAATTCGGTCGGCATGATGCCCGAGGTCGAGGAGCCGATCAGCGCCTTGGGATCGGCCGCCGCGTCGATCTGCGTCAGCACGCCGCGCTTGAGGTCGACCCGTTCCGGCACGCTTTCCTGGATCCAGTCGGCGCCGGCAACGGCTTCCTCGATGGTCTTGCAGAAGGTGAGCTTGCCTTTCGGGGGCAGCGGTGCTGATGTCAGCAGGCCATAGGCGCGCTCGGCATTGGCCATCACTTCGCCGATAATGCGCTGGGCCTCCGGATGCGGATCGAACATCGTCGTGTCGATACCCGCCAGCACGAACCGCGCTGCCCAGGCCCCGCCGATAACGCCACCGCCGATGCAGGCTGCCTTGTTGATTTTGGTCATTGTTCCGCTTTCGATAATGAATCCATGAACCTGTCTTGGGCGTGGGCTTGACCCCTCACCAACTTCGGCCAAGGGCTTGCTGCGCTTGCCCGGCCTTCGTATCTTCTCCCACAAGGGGAGAGGTAAACTCGTAGCAACTGCCTCGCTTCACAGTAGGCTCGTATTTGTGGCACCCTGCCTCTCCCCTTGTGGGAGAGGATAGCAAGCCCGCATGAGACGAAGTCGAATGCCTGGGCGCGCTTGGTGAGGGGTGCCGTCCCGATCGAAAGCGCTGGTTACCGCTTCTGCAGCTTCAGCTTCTTGCGCACTTCAGCGGGGCCGATGATCTTGGCGCCCATGCCTTCGATGACGCCGACGGCCTTTTCGACCAGCTGCGCATTGGTGGCAAATTCGCCCTTGCCGATGTAGAGATTGTCTTCGAGGCCGACGCGGACATTGCCGCCGGCGAGGATGGAGGCGGCCGGATAGGCCATCGCATTGCGGCCGATCGAGAACGCCGAGAACGTCCAGCTGGCGGGCACGTTGTTGACCATCGCCATGAAGGTGTTGAGGTCGTCGGGTGCGCCCCACGGAATGCCCATGCAGAGCTGGATCAGCACAGGGTCTTCGATCAGGCCTTCCTCGACCAGCTGCTTGGCAAACCACAGGTGGCCGGTGTCGAAGGCTTCGATTTCCGGGCGGACGCCGAGATCGGTCATCATCTTGGCCATGGCGCGCAGCATCGACGGCGTGTTGGTCATGACGTAGTCGCCGAGCGAGAAGTTCATCGTGCCGCAGTCAAGCGTGCAGATTTCCGGCAGGCATTCGGCGACGTGGGAGACGCGTTCGGTGGCGCCCGCCATGTCGGTGCCGATCTCCTTGAGCGGCAGGGGACGCTCGACATCGCCGAAAATCATGTCGCCGCCCATGCCGGCCGTCAAGTTCAGCACGACGTCGACGTCGGAGGCGCGGATGAGGTCGGTGAGTTCCTTGTAGAGATCGTTGCGGCGCGACGGCGCACCGGTTTCCGGGTCACGTACGTGGCAATGGACGACGGCGGCGCCAGCGCGGGCGGCGTCGATGGCCGATGCGGCGATTTCCTTCGGCGAGCGCGGCACGTGGCGCGACTTGCCGGCGGTATCACCGGAGCCGGTGACGGCGGCAGTGATGAAAACGTCTCGATTCATATTCAATGGCATGGATGGCCTCCCTCGGAGTTGTTGGCGCAATTAAGTTTGAGCCGCGCTTGCTTTGCTTTGCATTATCGGCAATATTCTATACATAATCGGAAATCGGATCCCTTGATGTTTGCTGCGCCGCACCAGCCGATCGAGTTCGACATCCTGGCTTTTCCCGAAACGACCGTGATCCTGCTGGCGGCGGTGATCGAGCCGTTGCGCGCTGCAAACCGCATTTCAGGCGAGACACTGTACAAATGGCGACTGTTGAGTCCCGACGGAAACCCGGTAGAAACCACGGCCGGCATCAACATCCCCGTCGACGGCGCGTTTCGGCCCGGCAAGGACGAGCAGCCACTGTTTATTGTCTCGAGCTACAACTGGCGGCGCAACAATACGCCCCAGATGAAGATGGCGCTATCGCAGACCGCACGCTATCGCTCGATGATCTCTGGTGTCGAATCCGGCACGTGGCTGATGGCGGAGGCCAGCCTGCTCGACAATCACCAGGTCACCGTCCACTGGGAAGACGTGGAGGATTTCACCGGCCGCTATCCGCAGATCAATATCGTCAAGGAGCGCTATGTCATCGACCGCAAGCGCATGACGACGGGCGGCGCGCTGCCGACGCTCGACATGATGCTGGAGATCATTCGCCGGCGGCAGGGTTATTCCATGGCGCTCGAAGTATCGCGCTCCTTCCTCTACGAGCGTGACGGGGGAGGGCGGGACCTGTTGCCGGCCCGGGTCGGCGAACTCGGCGTCATGGATGCGCGGCTGAACGCCGCATTGCGGCTGATGGAGGAGACCGTCGATCAGCCCTTCGCACTGGAAAAGCTGGCACGGCGAACGGGTATCAGCGCCCGTCACCTGCAGACCCTGTTTCACCAGTCCTTTGGTGTTTCTCCGCACGTGCATTACCTGGCGCTGCGGCTCAATGCCGCCCGCAAGAAGGTGATCGAAACGCAAGCCTCCTTTGCAGACATTGCCGCGGCTACCGGCTTCAATTCGGCATCGGCTTTCTCCCGCTCCTATCGCGCGCAGTTCAGCGAAAGCCCGTCCGATACCCGCAAGCGCCTGCCGCGCGCGGGCTGACACGACCCCTTCGAGAAAAGAAAATCTGGGGTACTGGCTGCAGAATCTGCATTGCCTATTTCGGGCACTTCTGCGATATTGACTGAACGCACAGTCAATTTAAAAGCAATAAAGACATTAAAAACAGATTGTTGTGCGAAAACGTCAAAAACGGGAACTGACAGGAGCAGATCATGGCGGCGAAGCGGGAAGAGATGGAATTCGATGGCGAGGCTGTGCATGCCGTCGAGGCAATCGCTGAAAAGCACCTCGTGCAGCCGTGGCCAGTGTCGGAAACCATCGGCGCCGAAGCCCGCGGTTTCATTGAGAGCGGTGATGGCATCTATGTCACCGACGCCCAGGGCCGCCAGCTCATCGATGGACCCGCCGGCATGTGGTGCGTCAATGTCGGCCACCGCAATAAGGAACTCTCCCAGGTCATGTATGATCAGGCGATGGCGCTCTCCTACAATTCGCCGTGGTACACGACCAACGAACCTTCAGCATTGCTCGCCGAGCGCATCGCAGATCATGCGCCGGAAGGCCTCAACCACGTCTTCTACACGACAGGCGGCTCGTCAGCGGTCGAGACGGCGCTGCGTTTCATGCAGTTCTACAACAATGTCCGTGGTCGCCCGGAAAAGAAGCTGATTGTCAGCCGCGAAGGCGCCTATCACGGCTCGACCTATCTCGCCGCCTCGATGAACGGCCGCCCGCGCGACCACGACTGGATGGATAGCGCCAGGGAACAGGTCATCAAGCTTTCGAGCCCCAATCCGTTCCGCCGACCCAAGGGCATGACGCTCGAGGCCTACGCGGATTTCCTCATCGAGGAATTCCGCGCCGCCGTCGAAAAGGTTGGCCCGGAACGCATCGGCGCCTTCATCGGCGAACCGGTCATGGCGTCGGGTGGCGTGATCGTGCCGCCGCCGGGCTATCTCGAGCGCATGCGGGCGCTGTGCACCGAGTATGACATCCTCTATATCTCGGATGAGGTCGTCACGGCATTCGGCCGGCTTGGCCACGTGTTTGCGTCGAAGGATGTGTTCGGCATCGAGCCCGACATGATCACCTTCGCCAAGGGCGTCACCTCGGGCTATTTTCCGCTCGGTGGGGTGATGATCCGGTCAAGCCTGTTCGAGGACCTGCGCCATTCCAACCATTCCGATGCGATGTTTGCCCATGGCCTGACCTATTCCAGCCATCCGATCGGCTGCGCGGTGGCGCTGAAGAATCTCGATATCCTCGAGGATGGCCTACTGGAAGAAACCCGCGCCATCTCGACACATTTCCAGTCGCGGCTGAAGGCGCTGGAAGCGCTGCCACTGGTGGGCGAAGTACGCGGCCTCGGCCTGATGGCCGGTATCGAATGCGTCGCTGACCACGAGAGCAACAATCCGTTGACGCTTGATCTCGAAGTGGGAAAACGCATCGACAGGCACTGCCAGGAACTCGGCCTGCTCGTGCGGCCGCTGATCAACATGTGCGTCATGAGCCCACCACTGACCATCAATCGCGCCCAGATCGATACGATGGCCGATATCCTCCACAAGAGCATCGTCATGACCCAGGACGAGTTGGTACGCGAGGGATTGTGGAAGGGGTAAGGGTTTGAATTGACGGGTTGGGGCCGCCCCCGCTCTTGCGATTTCTAACACTTAAGCTTTGCGAGAAACGTCACATTCGCCGAGCTGTTTCTGGACGCAAAGCTTAAGAGTTGAAATCGCTTTCTCGCCCGCCGGGGGCGAGATAAACCAGATGCGCCGTCGCATCACGATCTCAACGTTCAATTTGGGCAAGGCGGGTACCGCAGGCTCCTATCTCGCCCCTGGCGGGCGAGAAAGCAAAATCAGCTGTTAGCGATTGCGTCTGGGAACGTGCCCCTGGATGCTACGGCGCGCGCAATCGCTAACTGCAAGATTTTGCCAGAGCGGGGGTCTGTATCCCGCTCAATCTGTCTGGCAGGTTGGATATGAAAACTGTATGAGCGAGCGTCCATCTTTCACGAGACCTGCTTATGTCCCAGCTACAAGTCCCCCTTTCCGGCACTCTGACCGCCGAAGGCCACATCCTCACCCAGCGCGTCTACTATGAAGACACGGATTTCTCCGGCGTGGTCTACCACGCCCGCTACTTGCATTTCCTCGAGCGCGGACGCACGGACTTCCTGCGTTGCCTCGGGATAGAGCAGGCCAAGATGGCGGCGGGCGACGAAAGCCTGGTGTTCGTGGTTCACCGCATGGAGATCGATTTCAAGAGCCCGGCACGCATGGATGATATCCTCACCATCCGCACGTCAACCGAAAAGGCGGCCGGCGCCAAGCTCATCCTCGACCAGGAAATCCGCCGCGACGGCACGTTGCTGATTGCGGCCCGTGTGATCGTTGCCGTCATCAACCCGCGTGGCCGACCGCAGCGTCTGCCGGCGGCCCTGACCGAAAAGTTCAGCCATCCCTTGGGCTGAAGGCGCTGTTCCTTTCGTAACAGCCGCTGGAATTCCTTCATGCGAAAACTGTTTTAACAAGCGGATTGCCGCTCGACAAAACAGGGATGAAGGAACAGTTCAATGCGTATCGTGACAACAGCCGCACTTGCCGGAACCGTGATCGCATTGATTGCTCTGGCGCCGGCCGTGGCGAGTTCGATCCAGCCGCGCATCGAGAAGACCGGCCGCGTGACCCTTGTCGATACCGGCTGGCGCGCCGATTCAATGGCCTCCGGCTGTGTGCTGAAGCGGGTCTGGAAAGTTGATTACAGCGGCAATCCCTATCTGAAGAAAGTACGCGTCTGCGCCTAA
This sequence comes from Shinella sp. OV683, assembly GCF_057787725.1. Classification (NCBI taxonomy): domain Bacteria; kingdom Pseudomonadati; phylum Pseudomonadota; class Alphaproteobacteria; order Hyphomicrobiales; family Rhizobiaceae; genus Shinella; species Shinella sp. OV683. The sequence continues at coordinate 4,803,702 of NZ_CM173543.1, read as the reverse complement.
CCCCGTTCAACAACGGCGCAGATTGCCCCGAAGCCCGGTCCGCTGCCCTGCCGGACCGGGCTTCCCCTATTGCTATGTCACGTATCGGTTCGGCGCGATTGACCCGGCATGCCGAAGCAGAGCACACATTCTGGATGGTACATGTCAGAATCGCAGCGGCACAGACCGAGGAATTTCGGGAAAATATCGGGGCGGCACTGGCTTGCGTTGCCGACATCTTTGCGCGTGCCGATGCGCAAGGGGCGTCGCTGCTATGCTTTCCGGAAGGCTTCCTCCAGGGCTATCTTACCGACGAGATACCGGCGCGGCGCAACGCTTTCGATCTCAGTTCCCCCGCATTCGAAGAGGTGCTGAACCGGTTTCCCAAGAGCGGCCCGATGATTGTCATGGGGCTGATCGAGGTGGAGGAGGGGCGATTGTTCAACACGGCGATCGTGGTCCATCATGGCGTCCTGATCGGTCGCTATCGTAAGGCGCACCTGCTCAAGGGCGAGAGAATATTCGATCCCGGCTCCGATACTCCAGTCTTCGAGATCGCCGGCCTGCGCTTCGGAATCAACATCTGCTACGACACAAATTTTCCCGAGGCGGCGCGGATGCTCGCAGAGCGTGGTGCGTCCCTGATCGTCTGCCCCGCCAACAATATGAGCCGCCGCCAGACGGCGGAGGCGCTCAGGGACACGCACAATTCCGTCCGGGGTGACCGGTGTCGTGAAACAGGACTGTGGCTCGTCTCGTCCGATGTCACGGGCGAGCGCGACGGTCGGATCTCGTGGGGTCCAACAGCTGTCCTCAACCCGGCCGGCGAGGTCGTGGCCCAACTGCCATTGGAAAAACCCGGCCTGCTGGTTTTCGATATTCCCGTCCCCTAGAATTGCGATTGACGCATTTCAGCCATTGCGTCGGCCGGCCGCAGCGTCTGCCGGCGGCGCTGACGGAAAAGAGTTCGATCCAGCCGCGTATCGAGAAGACCGGCCGCGTCACCCCTTATCGACACTGGCGGACCGAGCTTCCCCTTTTTGGGCGAGATGTGCGACATAAAGTCCACCGTGGTCTTGTAATTTTCAACCACGATACACACGTTCGATGTGGGGGAGAGTGGCATTTTAGTTATTATATATATAATGTGTTATTTATACAACGCGGCACCTTTGACAGCCCGCTACACACCGGAATTTGCTCCGCTTTTCAATTGTTCACGATTTCATGAAATGTTAGACGGGCGATCGAGGTCGACGCTTGCGATCTCTTACGCGCAAGGAACCGGACAGGGCAGTCGCATCGCGGCAAAGCCCGGCTCCTGACAGAATATTTCTACTGGAGATCAACAGATGAATATCAAGAGCCTTCTTCTTGGCTCCGCGGCTGCGTTTGCAGTCGTTTCCGGGGCTCACGCTGCGGATGCGGTCGTTGCGGCCGAGCCGGAACCGATGGAATATGTTAAGGTCTGCGACGCCTACGGCACCGGCTTCTTCTACATTCCCGGTACAGAGACCTGCCTGAAAGTAGGCGGCGAGCTGCGCTACGAAAAGCGTTTCTCCAAGACCGGCGACCAGAACACTCAGTACGACAACCATGGCCGCATCAAACTGGACGTCGAAGCCAAGAACGACTCCGAATGGGGTACGGTTTACTCCTGGATCCGCGTCCAGGGCGACCAGGTCAACAACGGCAGTGCGATTGACGGCTCGGGCGCTGCCGACACTCTGAAGTGGTACTACATCTTCGGCATCGGCGGTCTCGAATTCGGTAACTACGATAGCCTTTGGGCCAAGTTCCTGGGCGAGGGCGGTTTCACCGATGATGGCGGCATCCACACGACTGACTGGAACTATCCTGACTCGCGTCAATATGTCAGCTATACGGCCGACTTCGGTGCCATCAAGGCTTTCATCTCGCTCGATAACGACGCTGATGAATACAATCAGGTGACACGCGACCCGATCACCGGCAAGATCATCTATCGTGGTGAAGACCACAGTGGTGGTCTGTCCAAGCCTGATCGTGGCAACCAGTATATGCCTGACGTCTCTGCCGGTGCTATCGGCACTTTCGGCAACTGGCAGGTTGGTGGCAACGCTGCCTACGATGAGTCGGATGAGTCAGTCGCGCTTAAGGGCGTCGTTGCAGGCAGCTTCGGTATGTTCGGCGTTCGCTTCATGCCGTTGTGGTCCAGCAGCGACCAAAACATCTACTTCGACTACGACGGCTTCAGCGCGATTCTGGGCCTCCAGGCCAAGGTCGCCGATAGCATCACGCTGTCGAAGGATATCCAGTGGTGGGATGATGGTTCCTGGCGCCTGGTTGGTGATGTCAACTGGGAAGTTGCTTCTGGCTTCTCCGTCCTGGTTGAAGGCATCTACTACAACCCGGACAAGGGACCGGACACCAAGAGCGGCTTCCTCCGCTTCCAGCGTTCGTTCTGATCTTGGCGATTTGACAAGGGGAAGGCCCGGTTTCCGGGCCCTCCCTTACTCCGGCGCGCCTTCGCGTATCTCTGGACTATTTCATGTCATCGGCAACGCACGTATTGCGTCGGCCGGCGAGGAATGGTTTCTATGAGCCATTCCCTCCTCATTGGATTCCATACATGTTCGATTTGATCTGGCCCGGCGTCGTCATCGGTATTGGCGCAACCATTCTCATGGATATCTGGGCCGTCGTGCTCTGGAAGGCGTTCGGCCAGGGCGCCCCCAATTGGGCGCCGGTCGGCCGCTGGTGCTGGCATCTGCAATCGGGAAAAGTCTTCCACGACGATATCGGCAAGGCTGCACCCTATGCCAATGAGCAGGCGCTCGGCTGGATCTTCCATTACCTCATCGGCATCATCTATGGTGTGGTGCTGGTGCTGTTCATGGGCTCGGGCTGGCTGGCTGCCCCGACTTTCCTGCCGGCCTGGATCTGGGGTATCGTCACCGTGGCCGGCGGCTGGTTCCTGCTGCAGCCGGGCCTCGGCATCGGCTGGGCGGCCGCCAAGACGCCGAACCCGAACAAGGTTCGCGCCATGAACCTCGTCGGCCACACGGTCTTCGCGCTCGGCCTGTGGGGCACGGCGCTTCTGATCCGGTAGGCACCATGCTGCTCGGTTGGGGTCGATGATCTAGTTCTTGTCGAATTTGGGATCTAGGTATCGGTCTACGATCTCGTCCCAAAACATAAAGCGATTGTTCCTCACGAGTTCCGCATTGAAGCTTTCCGGCGCTAGCACGCAGAACCCGGATTTGAAGTATATGATCGATCCCCAGAATGAGACATTGCATGCCAGAAGCATGAAGAATGCGATCAGATATGCGTAGTATATGGCCTGCTGTTGCGGTCCATAATTATCGCGGATGAAATGCATTGCATGCTGTAGATGGTCTTCAACGCCAAATGCGCTCATCGCCAGACCAATTGCGAAATAAGATCCGAGCAAAATAGTTGGTGGATAAAGCCATAGTTTGAATAGGAAGACGCTGGTTTTCTTCTTCATGCGTCAAATTTCTAGAAAAGGGAGAAAAGTTGCGATCCATAACAGCCGATGGATGGTTCGATCCCTGGTGCCTACAAAGTAGGTGGGTGCCGTGTACCCCAGCCCACGGGCCAGGACAGGGACAGCTCCCATTAGATCGAGTATGGCCCTGGGAAAATATTATCCTGTCGAGAGGCACAGACCGCGCTGTCTATATAGTTTGAATCCGGGGGAAACAAAAGGCCCAAGCCGAAACAATCGCGTCTATCCTAAGATGCGCTGTCCTGCGGGCTGTTGAGCTTGGTGGAGATCGCCTTCACCTGGGTGGCGAGTTCCGACAGCATCGTCGCGACAAGCTCGTCGCCCTTTTCGGCCACCGCCGCCATGCCGTCGCGGCTCTTGCGGATGCCGTCGAGTTCGGCTTCCAGCGCCGATGTCTTGCGATTGGCTTCCGACAGCTCGTCCATCACCATGATGGCGGCCATGACTGTCAGGCGCAGGTCGCCGATCTCGCCGAACTGGCTCTTGAGGTGGCCGACATAGCGGTCGAAATTGGCAGCCAGACCTTCGAGATGCGGCTCCTGACCTTCTTCGCATGCCATGCGATAGGCCTTGCCGTCGATCGTTACTGTTACCTGCGCCATACTGTTACTCGTTCACTTGATAGAGATCAGCGGTCCAAAACCGCACGAATGGTTTCCATGGCCGTCACGAGCCGCCGCGACACCTCGCGGTTGACTTCCTCGAGGCGGTTGGCTCGGAACTCCGACTGGTCGAGTTCGTGCGCCAGCCGCTGCCGGTCGGTGTGAACCCGCCTGACTTCGCCTTCCAGTTCGGCGGAATCGCGCTCTCGCTCGAAGCGCATGTCGATTGCGCGGTCGAGCTCGCCAAGCGCTTGGCGAAGTTCGTCGATTGCTGTCCTGACTGCGGCCCCTGCTGGCATTGTCCCTATCGTCGCAATGCAGACGAATCGATCCCGGTCGCCTGCGTGATGTTCACCTCGATAGTATGGGAAGCATTTGCCTTCCGTCAATCAATCAAAAGGCCGCAAAATCAGGCAATTCTGTGGAATACTTTAGATTCTGCATTGCCCTTTCGAAAATGCCGGTTGCAGCGAGTGCCTTCGCGGCAGCACAATTTTTGCCCGCACCGCGCTTAAAGCGTGTGCGTATTTGTTGACTCAGCGCCGCCAACTGCTATGTGTCCCCTGCTTTGACGGCAGTCGCAATCAGGCTGCCTCCTCGATAACCGGAGCCGGCACAGAGACATGATTTCACGCGAAACACACGACCGGATGGCCAACGCGATCCGTTTTCTTTCCATGGATGCCGTGGAGAAGGCGAATTCGGGTCATCCCGGTCTGCCGATGGGCGCCGCCGACGTGGCGACAGTGCTGTTCACCCGCTACCTGAAATTCGATCCGAAGGCGCCGCATTGGCCCGATCGCGACCGTTTCATCCTCTCGGCCGGCCATGGCTCGATGCTGCTCTATTCGGTGCTCTACCTCACCGGATATGAGGACATGAGCATCGACGACCTCAAGAATTTCCGCCAGCTGCACTCCAAGACCGCCGGCCACCCGGAGTATGGTCATGCGACCGGCATCGAGACGACGACCGGCCCGCTCGGCCAGGGTCTCGGCAACTCGGTGGGTTTTGCGATCGCCGAGCGCAAGCTGCGCGACGAATTCGGTCCCGACTTGCAGGATCATTACACGTATGTGCTGGCCGGCGATGGCTGCCTGATGGAAGGTATCAGCCAGGAAGCCATCGCGCTTGCCGGCCACCTCAAGCTCAACAAGCTGATCGTCTTCTGGGACAATAATTCCATCACCATCGATGGCGCTGTCTCCCTGTCGGATTCGACGGACCAGATCGCCCGGTTCAAATCGGTTCACTGGAACGCGATCGAAGTCGACGGCCATGACCCCGAGGCGATCGCTGCGGCCATCGATGCGGCCCACAAGTCGGACAAGCCGACACTGATCGCGGCCAAGACCACGATTGGTTTCGGCGCGCCCAACAAGGGCGGCACCCATAAGGTTCACGGTTCGCCGCTCGGCGCCGACGAAATCGCCGCGACCCGTGTGGCCCTCAACTGGCCGTCCCCGGCATTCGAGATTCCGCAGGACATTCTCGACATGTGGCGCCAGGCCGGCGCACGTGGCGCCTCGGCCCACAAGGAATGGCAGAACCGTCATGCGGCTGCCACAGCCAAGCCTGAATTCGACCGCCGCTTCGCTGGCGACCTGCCGGCCGGTTTTGCCGACGCCGTCAGCGCCTACAAGCAGAAGCTGGCCGATACCAAGCCGACAGTTGCGACCCGCAAGGCGTCCGAAGACGTACTTGAAATCGTCAACGGCCTGTTGCCGGAAACGCTGGGCGGCTCCGCGGACCTGACGCCGTCGAACAACACCAAGACCAGCCAGATGATTTCGATCACGCCGACCGATTTCTCCGGCCGCTACATGCACTACGGTATCCGTGAGCATGGCATGGCCGCGGCGATGAACGGTATTGCGCTGCATGGCGGCCTGATCCCCTATTCCGGCGGCTTCCTGATCTTCTCGGACTATTGCCGTCCGCCGATCCGTCTGGCCTCGCTGATGGGCATCCGCGCCATCCACGTTCTGACTCACGATTCGATCGGTCTCGGCGAAGATGGTCCGACCCATCAGCCGGTCGAGCAGATGGCCGCGCTCCGCGCCATCCCGAATCTCGTCATGCTGCGGCCTGCGGATGCCATGGAGACCATGGAATGCTGGCAGATCGCGCTTGAGGGCAAGAACCATCCGACGGGCCTGGCACTGACCCGCCAGAACCTGGTTGCTGCTCGCACGACCTATTCGGCCGAAAATCTTTCTGCCAAGGGCGCCTATGTCCTGCACGAAGACGCCAATGCCGCCGTGTCGATTTTCGCCTCCGGTTCGGAAGTCGAGATCGCCGTCAAGGCCAAGGAACTGCTCGCCGCCAAGGGTATCGCTGCCCGCGTCGTCTCGGTTCCGGCCTTCGGCCTGTTCGATGTGCAGAGCGACGACTATAAGGCTTCCATTTTTGGCAAGGCCAAGGTCAAGGTCGGCATTGAAGCGGGCGTTCGCCAGGGCTGGGATCATTTCATTGGCAACGATGGCATCTTCATCGGCATGAAGGGCTTCGGCGCATCCGCACCCTATAAGGACGTCTATAAGTTCTTCGGCATCACCCCGGAAGCGGTGGTTGAAGCCGTTACTGCAAAGCTTGGCTGATTACCTTCAGGGGCCGGCCTGTCCGGCCCCACCTCAACTGAACATTCGTGAGCTTTTATAAGCGGGAGAATAGAGTATGGCTATCAGGGTTGGCATCAACGGCTTCGGCCGCATCGGCCGCAACGTCCTCCGCGCGATCATCGAATCCGGCCGCACGGATATCGAAGTCGTCGCCATCAACGATCTGGGCCCGGTCGAGACCAATGCCCATCTGTTGCGCTATGACAGTATCCACGGCAAGTTCCCGGCCGACGTCAAGGTCGAAGGCGACACCATCAGCGTGGCTGGTGGCAAGCCGATCAAGGTGACCGCTGTCAAGGATCCGGCCCAATTGCCGCACGCCGAACTCGGCGTCGACATCGCGCTGGAATGCACGGGTATCTTCACGAGCCGCGACAAGGCTGCCCTCCACCTGACAGCCGGCGCCAAGCGCGTCATCGTCTCGGCACCGGCCGACGGCGCCGACCTGACTGTTGTCTTCGGCGTCAACGACGACAAGCTGACCAAGGATCACGTCGTGATCTCCAACGCGTCCTGCACGACCAACTGCCTCGTGCCGGTCGTCAAGGTTCTCGATGACGCCATCGGCATCGACCACGGCTTCATGACGACGATCCACTCGTACACGGGTGATCAGCCGACGCTCGACACCATGCACAAGGACCTGTACCGCGCCCGCGCCGCCGCCCTGTCGATGATTCCGACGTCGACCGGCGCCGCCAAGGCTGTCGGCCTGGTCCTTCCGCACCTGAAGGGCAAGCTCGACGGCACCTCGATCCGCGTACCGACCCCGAACGTCTCGGTCGTCGATTTCAAGTTCGTCGCCAAGAAGAACACGTCTGTCGAAGAAGTCAACGAAGCCATCAAGGCTGCCTCCAACGGCGCGCTCAAGGGCATTCTCGGTTACACGGAAGAGCCGCTGGTTTCCCGCGACTTCAACCATGACAGCCATTCGTCGATCTTCGCCATCGACCAGACCAAGGTGCTCGAAGGCAATTTCGTCCGCATCCTTTCCTGGTACGACAACGAATGGGGCTTCTCCAACCGCATGGCCGACACCGCAGTCGCGATGGGCAAGCTGATCTGATCACGGATCAAAAAATTCAAATAGTTTAAAAAAGGCGAGCGAAAGCTCGCCTTTTTTGTCTTTCGGGTGTTGTCAGCCTTACAATTGTCCATATACTTTCCCAATGATTTGTTGCCGAAAGGATCGTTCGGCAACTCCATATTGCCGCCCGCAGACATGCACGTTTCGTTTGAGCGGATTCATTATTCAATTTATTTCGACAGGCGAGCGATATTCTTGTTCGTTGCAGTCGAATCCTATGGAAGGGACGGGGCTTGGAGTCCTTTTATCTTATAACTCTTGTTTGCGCCTCGCTGGTTTTGCTTGCCGCCTTCTCCTCTTTGCTTGCCTTTCGCTTTGGTGCCCCCCTCCTTCTTCTTTTTCTTGCCGTTGGTTTGATTGCCGGTGTCGATGGGCTCGGCATTGATTTCAGCGACAACAACGCCGCCTACAGGCTCGGTTCGATCGCACTGGCGATCATCCTGTTCGATTCCGGCTTCGGCACGCCCGTCAAGTCCTTCAGGACAGCCGCCCTTCCAGCGATGGCGCTTGCGACCATCGGCGTCCTGATCACCGCAAGCATGTTTGCCTTTGCCGCGGCGTATCTGCTGCATTTTTCATGGATCGAGGGCCTGCTGCTTGGCTCGATCGTCGCCTCGACGGACGCCGCCGCCGTGTTTTTCCTGATCCGCATTTCCGGCATCAATATCCGTGACCAGCTGACCTCGACGCTGGAAGTCGAATCCGGAACCAATGATCCGATGGCGATCTTCCTGACCGTCACGCTTGTCGAGTTGGTTGCGGCCGGCAAGGGTGTCGCCGGCATCGACGCCGCCGTGCTGCTGTCATTCGGGCGGGAAATGGGCATCGGCCTGGTCATCGGCCTCGCTGGCGGCTGGCTGATCGTCAGTGCCGTCAATCGTTTCGATCAGGATCGCGGGCTTGCGCCCATTCTTGTGCTGGCGCTGGCGCTCTTGATCTTCGCGATCACCGGCACGCTGCATGGCAGCGGCTTCCTGGCGGTCTATGTTGCGGGCCTGGTGGCGGGAAATCGCGAAATGCAATCGAAGCTGCAGATCAGGCGTTTCCAGGACGGCATGACCTGGCTGGCGCAGATCATCATGTTCGTGATGCTGGGGCTGCTGGCGACGCCTTCGCAATTCGACGTGATCGTCGTTCCAGCCGTCATCCTCGGCCTGTTCCTGATCTTCGTCGCCCGGCCTCTGGCTGTCTGGCTGTGCCTGTTGCCTTTCGATTACGCCCAGAACGAGATCAAGTTCCTTGCCTGGGTGGGCTTGCGCGGCGCGGTGTCGATCCTGCTATCGATCTTGCCGATCCTCAGCGGCATGAAGCTCGGGCAGGCCTATTTCAACATCACCTTCATCATCGTGCTGGTGTCGCTGGTGATCCAGGGCTGGACGATCAAGCCGGTCGCGAGAAGACTCGGGCTGCTGATCCCCAAGCAGACCGGCGAGGTCGACCGCCTGGAAGTGGACTTGCCGCGCGCCGCCAACCACGAACTGGTCTCCTATCGCGTCATCCATGACAGCCCGGTACTGAAAGGCGTGCGCATCCCGCGCTGGGCAACACCTTCGCTGGTGATCCGCGATGGCCGTTCGCTGCGCTATCAATATGCTGGGCGGTTGCGCGAAAACGATCTGGTCTATGTCTTCGTCACGCCAACTTTCATTCCCCTGCTCGACCGGCTGTTTGCCAGCCGCGCGGAACTCACCGTTGATGATGAGGAGTTCTTCGGCACCTTCGCAATCTCGCCCAATCGACCGGCGCGCGAACTCGATGCCGCCTATGGACCGGGATTGCTGGCGGACGTCGAGAAGAACCTTACAATCGGCGAAATGATGCTGCACCGCCTGGGCGGCAAGGCGGACTACGCCGATCGCGTCCGTCTCGGCTCGATCATCCTGATCGTTCGCGACATCGACGAGAACAACCATATCTCGTCCGTCGGTATCTCGATGGAAGCGGTCGAGCCGCCAAAGACCCTGCCTGTCTTCATCAATCTCAGGGAAATTTCCGAGCGTATCCGCAATCGGCTGAAGGGCGCCTAAAAGGTAAAATCCGCGCCGTGGCGCACTTGCGTCAGCGACGCACAGTCGTATATTCGCGCCGGAATTTCCTGTCCCTCTGTTCTACGGATAACAGCCATGCCGTCTTTCAAAACCCTTGACGATCTCACCGACATCACCGGCAAGCGGGTGCTCGTGCGCGTCGACCTCAATGTTCCCACCAAGGACGGCAAGGTGACGGACGCCACCCGCATCGAACGTGTCGCGCCGACCATTCTCGAACTTTCCGGGAGGGGTGCCAAGGTCATCCTGCTCGCCCATTTCGGCCGCCCGAAGGGTGGACCGGAAGCCGAATTCTCGCTGTCGATCGTAGCGCCGTCCGTGGAAGCCGTGCTCGATCGTCGCGTGCATTTCGCCAGCGATTGTATCGGTGACGCTGCTGCCAAGGCGGTGGCTGAGCTCGAAAACGGTGGCATTCTGCTCTTGGAAAACACCCGCTTTCATAAGGGTGAGGAAAAGAACGATCCGGATTTCGTGCGTGCTCTGGCCGCCAACGGCGATATCTATGTGAATGACGCCTTCTCCGCCGCCCATCGCGCCCATGCGTCGACCGAAGGTCTTGCCCATCTGCTCCCAGCCTATGCCGGCCGCACGATGCAGGCCGAGCTCGAAGCGTTGGAAAAGGGCCTCGGCCAGCCGACGCGCCCGGTCGTGGCGATCGTTGGCGGCGCCAAGGTGTCGACCAAGATCGATCTACTCAAGAACCTCGTCAAAAAGGTCGACGGACTGGTGATCGGCGGCGGCATGGCCAACACCTTCCTCGCTGCCAAGGGGATCAACGTCGGCAAGTCGCTCTGCGAGCATGATCTCGCCGACACCGCCCGCGAGATCATGACTGAGGCCGCCAAGGCCGGCTGCGACATCGTGCTGCCCACCGATGGCGTCATCGCCCGCGAGTTCAAGGCCGGTGCCGCAAACGAGGTCGTTGATATCGACAAGATCCCCGCTGATGCAATGGTGCTGGACGTCGGTCCTGACTCCGTCAAAGCAGTCAATGCCTGGATCAGCAAGGCCAACACGCTCGTTTGGAACGGCCCGCTGGGCGCCTTCGAAATCGAACCTTTCGATACGGCGACCGTGTCGGCTGCCAAACATGCCGCCGAGGAGACCAAAGCCGGCAAGCTGGTCTCGGTCGCCGGTGGTGGCGATACCGTCTCGGCGCTCAACCATGCCGGTGTCGCCGACGACTTCACCTATGTCTCGACAGCCGGTGGTGCGTTCCTCGAATGGATGGAAGGCAAGTCGTTGCCCGGCGTCGATGTGTTGACGGCCTCCAAGTAAGCCCGACAGGGCGGCGAGCCTAACGTGCTTTCGCCGCCCCTTGCTTCTCGATGCAGAGTGGTTAGCATCGCTCCATTCGCGTGGGGGGCCGCGCTGGAGGGGCGGAATGGGTCATGGTTCGACGATATCGGTGTGGCTGCTTGTCCTGCTGATCATTGTCGTCTGGCCACTGTTCTTCATTCTGCTCTGGTCGGCCATCCTGTTCCTCATGTCGGCGGCCGGTGGCTGGCGGCGACTGGCGCGTAAATATACCGCCACGGAAATTCCAGCCGGCGGACGATCCTTCTCCTGGATTTCGGGCATGGTCGGCATTGCACGCTATAACCGCACGCTGCTCGTCACCGTCACCGAGGCGGGCATCCATGTGAAGACAAGGCGGATCTTCAGCTTTTCGCATCCGCCCCTGTTCATCCCCTGGAGCGAAATCCACAAGCCGCAGCGCTATTCGTTTCTTCGCTGGGAATATGTCACCTTCGAAATTGGCGCCCCAAAGGTGGCATGGATGCGGCTTGAGTCGGTCGTGTTCGACGGTACGCCCATTGCCGCCGCGATGCATCCCTAGTCCCGCAATCACATTGCCGTGAGCACATTGTCGCAGGCCCGCTGTGGCACCATTGCAACTTGACCATGGCACTCATCTTTAATTAAGAGAAGCCGCATCCACTAAGACGGTTCTGGTGATTGGAGATTGAGATGGCCCTTTCTATCCTCGCGCGGCTCGCCGCAAGTTCGGTTGTTCTGGCCGCGTTGATGCTGCCCACCGTCGCTTCGGCGGAGGATGCAGGCATCATCGTCTATAATGCCCAGCACGAGAGCCTGACCCAGGAATGGGTCGATGGTTTCACCAAGGAAACCGGCATCAAGGTGACCATCCGCAATGGCGAAGACATGGAGTTTGCCAACCAGATCGTCCAGGAAGACGATGCGTCTCCCGCCGATGTGTTCCTGACGGAAAACTCCCCGGCCATGGCCGTTGTCGATGATGCCGGCCTGTTTGAAAAGCTGGACGCCGACATTCTCGCCCAGGTGCCCGAAAATCTCCGCCCCGCCGATGGCAACTGGATCGGCATTGCAGCGCGCTCGACCGTGTTTGCCTATGACAAGACCAAGCTGACTGAAGACAAGCTGCCGAAGTCGATGGTCGATCTCGCCGATCCCGCCTGGAAGGGTCGCTGGGCCGCATCTCCGACCGGCGCCGATTTCCAGGCGATCGTCGCGGCCTTCCTGTCGCTCAAGGGTGAAGCCGAAACCGCCAGGTGGCTCGCCGCAATGAAGGAAAATTCCGTCCCCTACAAGGGCAACAGCACGGCGATGAAGGCCGTCAATGCCGGCAAGATCGAAGGCGCGCTGATCTATCACTACTACTTCTTCGGCGATCAGGCCAAGACCGGCGAGAACAGCAAGAACGTCGCTCTCCACTACTTCAAGCACCAGGATCCCGGCGCGTTCGTCTCCATTTCCGGCGGCGGCGTGCTGGCTCTGTCCAAGCACAAGACGGAAGCCAAGGCCTTCCTCAAGTGGGTCTCCGGCAAGCAGGGCCAGGCCGTGCTGCGCGACGGTACGTCGTTCGAATATGCCGTCGGCAATGACGCTGCGTCGAACGCCGCACTCGTGCCGCTCAAGGATCTGGATGCTCCGAAGATCGAACCGTCGAAGCTCAACAACAAAAAGGTCACCGACATGATGACGGCCGCGGGCATCCTTTGATCTCTAGATAAAATTATGCTTATTGCGCGCATCGAATGCCGTGTGGTCGTCAAACTGCACGGCATCGCGCCTTAAAGGCGAGAAGCCATCGAGAAGATATGCAAGCAACGGTAAACGACGAGTATGCCCCGGCGGCAATAGTGAAGGGTCCTTTTGGAAGACCCGTCGCCGGTCGGGGACTGTCTGTCATCGCCGTCGTCGCTTGCCTGATTTCGCTGTTGATGCTGATCCCGCTCGGCTTCGTCGTCTGGGCGGCGATGGATACGGGCTGGCAGCGCTCCGTCGAACTGATCTTCCGCCCGCGCGTCTACGATCTGACCATCAATACCGTGCTGCTCGTGGTGCTGACCGTGCCGCTATGCCTCGTCCTGGCGCTGACATTGGCCTGGCTGACCGAGCGCACCAACCTGCCCTTTGCTCGCTTCTGGGCCTGGACGTCGGTCGCGCCGCTCGCCATCCCGGCCTTCGTGCATTCTTACGCCTGGATCACCTTCGCACCCGACCTCGAAGGCCTGCCCGCCGGTGTGCTGATCTCGGTCTTGGCCTATTTCCCCTTCCTCTATCTGCCGCTGTCGGCCGCGCTCCGGCAACTCGATCCGGCGCTCGAGGACCAGGCTGCCTCACTCGGCAACCCGCCGTGGAAAGTCTGGTTTCGCGTCGTGCTGCCGCAACTGCGGCTAGCGATATGTGGTGGCAGCCTGCTGATCGGCCTGCATCTGCTGGCCGAATACGGCCTTTATGTCATGATCCGCTTCGACACCTTCACCACGGCCATCGTTGACCAGTTCCAGTCGACCTATAACGGTTACGCCGCCAATATGCTGGCAAGCGTTCTGGTCGGGCTCTGCCTGCTGCTGCTGGCGCTGGAATTCACCCTGCGAGGCAATGCCCGCTATGCCCGCCTCGGCCCGGGCGCCGCGCGCGCCCGCCAGCCGGTGCGTCTTGGCAAATGGATGCTGCCGTTGCTCGCCGTTCCGGTCCTGGCCATGCTGATGTCGATCGGCGTGCCGCTGCTGACCATCTCGGAATGGATCATCGCCGGCGGTGCGGGGATCTGGCGGCTCGATGAAATCGGCCTCGCACTCTACCAGACGGTTCTGCTGGCGCTGTTCGGCGGCGTGCTGACGACGCTGGCCGCCATTCCCATGGCGTGGATTTCCGTGCGCTCGCCCGGATCGTTGTCGCGGCTGCTGGAAAGCGGCAACTACGTCACGAGCGCGCTGCCGGGGGTGGTCGTGGCGCTGGCGCTGGTGACCGTGACGGTGCGTGTGGCAACGCCCTTGTATCAGACGGCGGCGACCATCCTGCTCGCCTATGTCATCATGTTCCTGCCGCGCGCCCTGATCAGCCTGCGCGCCAGCCTCGCCCAGGCACCGGTCGAACTTGAGGATGCGGCGGCCAGCCTCGGCCGCTCGCCGTGGAAGAGCTTCTGGTCGGTCACCATCCGGCTGGCTGCGCCGGGTGCCGCCGCCGGTGCCGCGCTGTGCTCGCTCGGCATCATGAACGAGCTGACGGCAACCCAGATGCTGGCGCCGAATGGCACGCGGACATTGGCGATGGCTTTCTGGGCGCTGTCGAGCGAGATTGATTATGCGGGCGCGGCACCTTATGCGGTGATCATGATTCTGACATCGCTGCCGCTGACCATCATTCTCTATAATCAGTCAAAAAGGATCGCAGGACGATGAGTTCCCTGCAGCTGAAGGCCGTGTCGAAGCGCTATGGCCCGGTCGTGGCGCTCGACAATGTCGATCTGACGGTCAGCGGCGCAACGCGCACGGCGATCGTCGGACCTTCCGGTTCGGGCAAGACGACACTTCTCCGGTTGATAGCCGGTTTCGATGCGCCCGATGGCGGCTCGGTGACGCTCGACGACACGGTGCTTGCCGAAGGCCGGATCTCGCTTGCCGCGCATCTGCGCGGTGTCGGCGTTATCGCCCAGGATGGCGCACTGTTTCCACATCTGACTGTCGGCGACAATATCGGCTTCGGCATCGACAAGAGCGATGCTGGGCGGCACAAGCAGATAGCGGAACTCGCCGAGATCGTCGGTCTCGACCAGGCGATGCTGAAGCGCAAGCCCGACCAGATTTCCGGCGGCCAGCAGCAGCGCGTGGCCATCGCCCGGGCGCTTGCCCGCAAGCCGAAGCTGATGCTGCTCGACGAGCCATTTTCGGCGCTCGACACCAGCCTGCGCGGAGCCATGCGCCAGGCCGTCAGCCAGATTCTCGGCGATGCCGGCGTCACCACCATTCTCGTCACCCACGATCAGGCCGAAGCGCTGTCCTTCGGCCACCAGCTTGCCGTTATGGGCAGCGGTTCGTTGGTACAGACCGGCACGCCGCAGGAGCTTTATCTCCGGCCCAAAAACCAGATGGTCGCCGAATTCCTCGGCGATGCCATCATCCTGCCGGGCGATATCAGGGAAGGCGTGGCCCAGACGGCGCTCGGCCTGCTGTTTGTCGATTCCGGCACACCCGACGGAACCGCCTCGCTGATGCTGCGTCCCGAACAGCTGTCGATCGAGATCGCACCGGACCAGGCGTCGCCCTCGGCGCTTGGCTATGACATTCTCGGCAAGGTCACCGCCGTCGATTTCGCGGGTGCTCTGTGCACAGTGACAATCGAGTTGATGCAGCCGATAAATCCTGCCGACAGCAACAACTGCGCCAGGCCGCAGAAGCTGGCGATGCGGGTCTCTGCCTACGACCTCCCCGAGCGCGGCGCCATCGTCCGCCTTTCCGCCAAGGGCAAGGCGCATATTCTACGGTGAGGTGTTCGGGCGGCAGGTCGATCTCGCCGCTGTCCGCGAAGGCTGAAATACCCCTCACCAAGCGCGCCCATGCGATCGGCTTCGCCTCTCGCGGGCTTGCTATCCTCTCCCACAAGGGGAGAGGTAAAGTCGGAGCAGCGCCACAGCTCTGCTTCTCCCCTTGTGGGAGAAGAAGCAATTTCATCGGCTTAGCGATTGCGTCCGGAAACAGAACGTCCGATCTCGACAGTTCGCGCAATTGCTAAACGATAGAAATTGCAGATGAGGGGCTCATGAGGCAAATCATCGTCAATCGTATGAAGCGAGATACACCAACATACTCAATAGCTTACTCGCCAATATCCCCGCCCTCTCCAACCCGCTTATACTGATTCCCGTCCCATCACGGATACACTGTCAGGCGTGACAGAGAGGTGGGGCCGGTGCCCGGTTGGAGAGGACGACGTAAATTCTCTTATCGGGGGCCTGCGAGAAACGGAGACCTCTTCGGCGGCGTTCGAAAGGACGTGGCTGGCCGCGGACGTGCCTTAGAGGCACACATCTCCCCACCGGGCGCACTGTCGCGGTGGGGAAGCAGATCTCCAGGTTCGCAGGCAAAAACCACCGAAACGGGGTGCAAAGCGCGCCATATATTATTTACTTACGAGGCACGATTTGCGCCCCGGCCGGCTCTTCAGCATTTGCGAAGCAAATCGCGTCGGAGCCAAGAATGATCGAGACCCATGCCACGGACGGTAACCCGCCGCGTGAACGCTCTTTCACATCCTGAATTCAGCTACGTCAGCGTATCGACATCGAAACGCGCCACGTCGCTTACCAACTCGACCAACCCCTTGACGGCGTGATTGATCAGCAGTTCGCCCTTCTCAGCCGTGGCCGCCGTCGCATCGCCGGCAGCGCCATCCGCGTTGAGATCCCGCATTTTCCAGCCGAAGGCATGCGGGCCATAGGCGCGCAAATGTGCGTAATCCCTGGCGAAGTTGGTCTGCCGTGAGGCGAAGTTCTTCGCCTTCTGCATATCGACCATCTCCGGATGCAACGCCAGCATCACCGAAGTCTCGATGGCGCCGCCGTGAATGTCGACTGCCTTGTCCTCCGGCGTGATGACCCCGTCGGGAACGCCGAAGCGCGTCCAGCTGGTGGCCACGCACAGCATGTTGAAGCGCACGCGCGCCTCGGTGGCGACCACCGTCAGCAGCGGGGAGTTGCCGCCATGGGCATTCAGCAGAATTAGCTTGCGAACGCCGCCTGACGCCAGGTTTTCAGCCATGTCGAGCCAACCCTCGACCGCTTCGTTCCACGCCAACGAACGGGTGCCTTCGCGGTCGGCATGCTCAACGGAATAGCCGATCGGGTCGGCATCCAGGAACAGCACCTCAAGATCGGCCGGCAGCGCGTCTTTCAAACGCTCGGCGATCCCCTCGGCGATCAGCGTATCGGTGTCGAGCGGCAGATGCGGCCCATGATATTCATGTGCGCCGAGCGGCAGGATGGCGATCGTCTGCAGCTCGCCTTTTACGCTTCCATCGCCATTCATCGCCTTGACTTCCCTTGCCATGTCCTTCGGTATAACGTCATACAGATCAAGCATTTTATAGCAAGCACCGGGGCGGGGATGGTCAAGAAGGACAAGCTGAACAAGAAGGAGAAATCCGACAAGCCGAAGCTTCCCTACGCGGCGGGAACCATCCAGCCCGAACTGACGCGTGCGACCCGGTCGATGCGCACGTTTTTGACCAATGCGCTGTCGGCCAGCGGCGTCTATGCCGGCCAGGATGGTGTGATCACCGCGCTTGCCAGCAAGGAAGCCATGACCGCCGGCGCGATTGCCTCGCTGCTGGGCGTCAAGCCGCCGACCATGACGCGCACGCTGACGCGCATGGAAGCGCATGGGCTGATCCGCAAACTCCCCGGCGAAACCGATGGCCGCCACATGCGCGCTGCCCTGACGCCAGAGGGCGAAAAGCACGTCAGCGCGATCAAGTATGCCGTCAAGGCGACGGAGTCCTACGCCTTTGCCGGCCTGAGCGAAAAGGAACTCCGGCAGTTCGCCAAGGTGCTGCGCAAAATCAATCAGAATTTCGGTGCGGAGCCATCGGACGAGGATGGATTCGGTGAATAATAGCGGTTGCCCCAATTCAAGAACATTGCAGATGCTTGGATATGTGATACCTCAATCGATTTAGATATATACGAGCGTTGCGTCTGTCATACTTGGCGCGGCGGATCGGGCATTTGCCACGGGAGGCTGCATGGCCCAGAAGATCAAATTGTCGACCATCGCCGAGACGCTCGGCGTGTCGACAGCCACGGTGTCGCTCGCGCTTCGGGACAGCCCGCTGGTCGCGGTGCTGACGCGTGAGAAGATCAAGGAGCAGGCGCGCGCGCTCGGCTACATCTACAACAGGCGGGCCGCAAGCCTGCGAACCTCGCGTTCCGGTATCATCGGCGTCATCGTTCACGACATCATGAATCCGTTCTACGCCGAAATTCTAAAAGCGATCGAAAGCGAGCTCGACCGCAGCCAGCACACGTTCATTCTCGCCAATCACTACGATTCCGTTGAAAAGCAGCGCAATTTCATCGAGACGATGCTGCAGCTCGGCGGCGACGGCATGATCATGTCGCCGGCCATCGGCACACCCAGCGAGGATCTGGAACTCGCCGAAGTCAATGGCATGCCGGCCATCCTTGTCGCCCGTACCATCGAAAACAGCAGTCTGCCGGCCTTTCGCGGCGACGACACCTATGGCATTTCGCTGGCCACCAACCATCTGATTTCGCTTGGCCACAAGGTCATCGCCATGGTCGGCGGCACCGACCAGACCTCCACCGGCCGCGACCGCTACCAGGGCTATGTCAACGCGCTGCGCAAGGCCAATATCGAGGTGCTGCCGGAACTGCGTATCTCCGGTCCGAGAACCCGTCAGGGCGGCTTCGAGGCGGCCGTGCATTTCCTGTCGCTGCCGCTCAAGCCGACGGCTGCAGTGTGTTGGAACGACCTGGTGGCGATCGGCCTGATGAACGGCATTTCGCGTGCCGGGTTGACGGCCGGCGTCGATATCTCGGTGACCGGCTACGACGACCTTGAGGAGGCCTCGATCGCCACGCCTGCGCTGACCACGGTCTGGAACGGCCAGTCCGAAGTCGGACGGCTGGCGGCCCGCGCGCTGCTCGACCGCCTGGCAGGCAGCCATGAGCCTGACGGGCTCCATCTTATCAAGCCGGAAATGCGCATCCGCCAGTCTTCCGGACCCATGAAACCCAGAAAATAGCGGCTCTCAATCCCATGACAACGATTCTCTTGGTTGGCAAAGCTCACCCGCGTTTCCGTGAGCGCCTCGGCGCAGAATTCGAACTCCTGGAACTCCCAAGCGCGGACCCCAGGGATGTGACGGCAGAGCTTGCTGCAAAGGTCGAGGGCGCCACAACCTTCAACCAGATGACGCCGGCTCTGATGGACGCTCTGCCCAATCTCAAGATCGTCGCCAATTTCGGCGTCGGCTATGACGGCGTCGATGCGCGCTATGCTGCCGGAAAAGGCATCATGGTCACCAACACGCCCGAAGTACTCGACGAGGAAGTCGCCGACACCACCATCGGCCTGCTGCTCAACACGATCCGCCTGCTGCCGCAGGCCGAGAATTATCTGCGCGCCGGCAAGTGGGTCAAGGAAGGCCCGTTCCGCCTGTCGCCGCTGTCACTGCGCGGACGCCATATCGGCATGTACGGCATGGGCCGTATCGGCCAGCAGATCGCCGGGCGGCTCGAAGCGTTCAACGTCAAGATCAGCTACCACACCCGGTCGCCGAAGAAAGACGTCGGCTACGACTACGTTCCGACGCTGAAGGGACTTGCCGAGACCGTCGATACCCTTGTCTGCATCGTGCCGAAGACGCCGGAAACGCACCGGACCATCAACACCGAGATCCTCAAGGCGCTCGGCAAGAACGGCGTGCTGATCAATGTCGGTCGTGGCTGGACGGTCAGCGAGGATGACCTCGCCAAGGCGCTCGATAATGGCGATATCGCCGGCGCCGGCCTCGATGTGTTCGACGACGAGCCGAACGTACCGGACGCGCTGCTGAAATTCGACAACGTCTCGCTTCTGCCGCATGTCGCCTCCGCATCGGTGGTGACGCGCAACCTGATGGCAGACCTCGTGGTCGACAACGTGATTTCCTGGTTCAAGGACGGCAAAGCGATCACGGCGGTGCCGGAAGTTAAGGCACGTTAGTTCGCGGCGACACGGAGGCCGGGAATACAACTTTCGGCATATGCATGGTTTGTTGACAATTGATTTGCTCATCCCATTGTTGGCCTCAAGAATTGAGGGGTCATAAATGTCGGGCAAGGTCGCGCTGTGTGAATTCTCCGTTCCACCCGAGGGGACGCCTGCAGAAATCCTTGCCGAGCAAGTGCTCCGTGATATCCAGCGAGACCTTATCCTGGCGAAGGCTGCGATGGAGGGGCACTCCAAGGACTTCTACTGCGAGTTGGGGCGAACTTTCAGGAGACAATTCTGGAACACACCCTTGCGGCTGCCGATACCGTCCATAAAATTTGACGCGCTGAGACTGGAGCTTGATCAGCGCGCACGGCAAAGCCCCGACCACTCCTACGAGCTGACGAAGCGCGTGGTGAAGTATTGGAGTATGCACGGTCTGGTCAGAAAGCGAGACAGTGATATTTGCTTGACCGATGACGCGGTGCAGATACTGCGGACGCTACATAAAGGTACTGGAAAGACCAAATTCGCGCTGAAATATGCTGCTTGCCTCAGCCTCGCACGCCTCGGCATCCATCCCCATGCACTTTGATAACTCGCTACCGACAACAAGGCCGAAATGTTATTTGAGGGAGCAGGGCGATAAATCGCCGGCTTCTTTAGTTAGAATTTAACCATATTAGAAAGAATGTTAACGCTCCCGCAAGCTTGGCCGCGCATACTCGAATGTGGGACTGGGCGACGTTGCATCTCTTCGCGTTCCCGGCTCTTGCTTTTTCACAAGGAGCGGATGATGGGAATTCGCCTGCTTGCCTTCATGACGATCGCCGCCGGCATCGGCTATCTTGCGCTGATGCCCGTAGATAAACCCGCCGTCGATGCGATGGTTTCGGCCTCCATCAAGTCTGAGGATCAAACCGACTACACCGTCTCCAACATGGAGAATGGCACAGCCTGCCTGATCGGCAGCGGCAAGGCGGTTTCGTCCCGCTCGCACCAGATCAGTCCCGGCAAGGATTGCGATACGGTCTGGCCCGGCCTCGCGCGAGCCAGGAACTGGACCGAGAACGAGGACGGCACTGTGGTGCTGACTGATGGTGCCGGCAGCGCACTTCTAACGCTGGGACTTGGCGATGGCGTGGATTTTGAATCGCTGGAGCCACCAAACGCGGTGCTGGCTCTCAATCAGGTCAACTGACGACACGATGTCGCTGGGCTGGCGGACACCGGAGCGGGTGAGGCCCCTAGTGTCCGCCCCCTGCGCCGGCCCCGACCGGCTTGGGCTTCGAAAGAAGCATAGCCATGAGGACCAGTCCGGCGAAGAGAATCGTTAGCAGCATGAACACGTCGATGAACGATTGCAGGTAGGCCTGCTGTTGCACCATGCCGACCATCTTCTTGATGGCGATCTGGCTGCCGTCCATACCGCTTGCATCGTATTTCGCGGTAAGGTTGGCGATCATCTCAGTGGCTTCGGGATTGGCGAAGTTCACATGCTCTGCAAGACGGGAGAAGTGGGCGCTTGTCTGCGACGTCAGCAGCGTGTTGATCAATGCGAGACCTACCGCACCGCCCAGATTTCGCGTCAGGTTGAACACACCCGATGCGCCACGGATGCGATCCATTGGCAGCGTGCCGAGCGCGACGTTGTTGATCGGCACCATCGCCAGCATCATCGAGCTGCCGCGCAGGATCTGCGGGATCAGCAATTCCCAGAAATCCCAGTCGGCTGTCATGTGGCTCATCATCCAGGTGCCAAGCGAAAAACCGGTGAAGCCGATCATCATCATGAAGCGCGGATCGAGCTTGCTTGAGAGCATGCCGGCCACAGGTGCCGTGAAGAACATGGCAAGACCAGAGACGAACATTGTCTCGCCGATCATCAGCGAATCGTAGCCACGGATACGGCCGAGAAACAGCGGATAAAGATAGGTCAGGCCATAGAGACCGATACCCATCACGAACGAAAACAGCGAGCCGAAGGCGAAGTTTCGATTGGTGAATGCGCGCAGGTCGACGATCGGGAAATCCCGCGTCAACGTCCGATAGAAGAAGATCAGCCCGCCGATAGTTGCGGCAACCGCGCACAGCGTGATCGTGTTGTCGTCGAACCAGCCCTTGGCGTTGCCTTCCTCGAGGAAGTATTCGAGCGAGCCGAGAAACACGGCCATTGCGGCGAGCCCCGTCCAGTCGAATTTCTTCATCAGGCTGTATTCCGGCTTGTCGAAGTCGATCAGGAACCAGGTCGTGATGGCGACGATAATGCCGGGAATGACATTGATCAGGAACAGCCAGTGCCAGGAAAACGCGCTGGTGAGATAGCCGCCCGCTGTCGGGCCGATCGTCGGCGCCAGGGTCGCGACCAGGCCGATGATCGGCGAGACGACGTTACGTTTGGAGGGCGGGAAGATCGTAAAGGCTGCAGCAAACACCGACGGGATCATGCCGCCGCCGATAAAGCCCTGGATGGCGCGGTAAACGATCATCTGGTCGATATTGGTCGCAGTCGCCGCCAGGATACTGGCAGCCGTAAAGCCAGCCGCAGAGACTGAGAACAGCACGCGGGTGGAGACAATTCGCGCCAGCGTTCCCGAAAGCGGGATCATGATGACTTCGGCGATCAGGTAGGAGGTCTGGACCCACGCGACTTCATCATTGCTGGCGCTCAGCCCGGCTTGAATTTCGGCAAGCGAGGCGGAGACGATCTGGATGTCGAGGATCGACATGAACATGCCGAACACCATCGCAAAGAAAGCGATGACGCGGCGCGTGGTCAATTCCGGTGCGACATGCGCCATAGGCGCGGCTGCCGGTCTGGCCGGTGGCACCTTGATTGCGGTGACAGTTGTTGTTGCAGCCGCCATGGCGGTTCTCCCTGCGGTCGTCTTCCGGCGGCCAGAACAAGATTGAAATTATCGGTGGCCACTCCTTCTTCACCGTGAAGAAGGAGGGCGAGCCACTTTGCCTTAGTTGGCCTCGGCCACATGCGCCGTTGCAGGCTGGCCGGTGCGGCTGTCGATATCGACGACGACGCTCAGGCCCGCACGCAGGTTGCCGGTGTTCAAGGCATCCTTGGGCAAGGCGATCCGCACCGGTAGGCGCTGGATGACCTTGGTGAAGTTGCCCGTCGCGTTTTCTGGCGGCAGCAGCGAGAACACGGCGCCGGACGCAGGTGCGATCGACGCAACCTTGCCCTTGATGACGTGATCGGCAATGGCATCGACATGGATCTCGACTTCGGCGCCGATCTTGATATGTGCGACCTGGGTTTCCTTGAAGTTCGCCTCGATATAAAGTTCGCTGACCGGGACGAGAGCTGCAAGCCGCTGGCCGGGCGATACGAGATCGCCAGTCTGGACGGCGAGATTGCCGACAACGCCGTCAAAGGGCGCCTTGAGCACGGTGAAGGACAGGTCGCGTTCGGCCTTGGCCTTGGTCAATTCGAGGGAACGAATCTGGCTGTCGGCTTCGCCACGCTGGGCGGTGACGACGGCGATGTTGGCCTGGGCGGACGCGATGGCGGCATCGGCGCCGATGATGTTTGCCTTCACCTGGTCGAGTGCGACCTGGGCATTGTCACGGTCAGCCAGCGTGCCGGCATTCTTTTCAGCCAGGTCGGTCGCGCGCTTGGAGGTGATTTCGGCCCCGCGCAGGGTAGCTTCCAGCGCCGTCTTCTGGGCATTCGCCTGGGCAACAGCGGCATTGGCAGCCTTGATCTGCGCATCGAAGCGGACCAAAGCCAGCTTCTGCGTGGCGATCTGGGCGTCTGCCTGCTCGGCCGCGATCTGGTAGTCGCCGTTGTCGAGCGTCACGAGGACGTCGCCGGCCTTGACGCGCTGGTTGGCAACCACGTTGACTTTGGCGACGTAGCCGGTCACCTTCGGAGCAATATTTGTAATGTCGCCTTCGACATAGGCGTCGTCGGTCGAGACCATGAAGCGGCCGTTGATCCACCATTCATGACCATACCAGGAGCCGCCGCCGATGGCAGCGATGACGATGACAGGCAGAATGAGACGGCGCAGGAAGCCCTTCTTCTTGGGCTCTGCTGCGACTGGCGCTGCGGCCTGGGCTGCAGGCGCAGCGGATTCCATCTTGATCGGGGCTTCACTTTCGGCCGCGACCTCATTGTTGTCTTCGACTGCGCGCATTGTGGCGCTGCTCGTTGATCTTGCCATTTTAGGATGCTCCGCTTCTCAGCACACACAAAGTTATCGAACCGAACGGTTCAGTTCGAGTTGACATATTCCTTTTTTTGGATCATATCAAGGGCAATCGAACCGATCGGTTCGAAATAATATTAATATAGGGAAAACGGAAATGAACGAGGTCGGTGACACCGCCGATAACGTCAGCTTGGTACAGCCGGAGCCTTTGGGCGGCGGAAGACCTGCGGCCGGCGAAGATCCAGTCAAACGCGAGCAGATTCTCGACGGCGCGCTGTGCGTCTTCATGCAGATGGGCTTCGATGCCACGAGCATGAACGACATCACTCGCGAGGCTGGCGTCTCCAAGGGCACGCTATACGTCTACTTCAAGAACAAGGAAGACTTGTTCGCGGCGATGATCGAGCGGCAGAAGCTGAGGATCTTTGGCCGGTTGCAGGAAATTCTCGAGAAGAACCAGCCGGTCGCGCAGACCCTGCACGATTTCGGCGTGCTGTTTGCCACCCACCTGCTTGCCGACAAGACCATCCGCGGCATGCGCATCGTCATCGGCGTTATCGATCGAATGCCGGGACTTGCCAACCTGTTCATGGTGGCGGGGCCGAACAGCGGTCCGGCAATGCTGGCCAATTACCTGCATAAGCAGGCCGAACTTGGGAACCTCCGGGATGTCGACGATCCGATGATGGTTGGCCGCCAGTTCGGCGATCTCTGTCTCGCCGGATTGTTCCGTCCGCGCCTGTTTGGTGAAATGAAGGCGCCGCCGACGGCGGAAATGATCGAGAGGAACGTGGCGTCCGCCATCCGGCTTTTTTTGAACACCTACGGGGTGTAAAGCCGGACCTGTTTTCCGCGGCGACCTGGAATCAGCTTTTTCTTGACGCGCGTAAGTGAATATGGCCTAAGGCAGCCCCTAAGGGATATATCCCGCTGCCTTGCTTAGCAGGCGTTGCGGGCCGGTTCCCCGCAACATGCATCCTCTTTCCCGCCGCGCGGGGTCGACGATGCCAGCATCATTCTGGGCCGTTCAAAATGACACCTTCAGGCGTTCGCGTTCGCATCGCTCCTTCTCCCACCGGCGAGCCGCATGTCGGCACTGCCTATATCGCACTGTTCAACTATCTTTTCGCGCTCAAACACGGCGGCGAATTCATCCTCCGTATCGAGGATACCGACGCCACTCGCTCGACGCCGGAATTCGAACAGAAGGTGCTGGATGCGTTGAAATGGACCGGTTTGAAATGGTCCGAAGGCCCCGATGTCGGCGGCCCCTACGGCCCTTACCGCCAGTCCGATCGCAAGGACCTTTATCTCCCCTTCGTAGAGAAGATCGTCGAGGCCGGTCACGGCTTCCGCTGCTTCTGCACGCCAGAGCGGCTGGCCGAAATGCGCGAGACCCAGCGCGCCGCCGGTAAGCCCCCGAAATACGACGGCCTGTGCCTCAATCTTTCCGCCGAGGAAGTGACGTCGCGCATGGCCGACGGTGAACCCACCGTCGTGCGCATGAAGATCCCGACCGAGGGCTCCTGCAAGTTTGTCGACGGCGTCTATGGCGAAGTCGACATTCCGTGGGATGCGGTCGACATGCAGGTCCTGCTCAAAGCCGACGGCATGCCGACCTACCACATGGCCAATGTCGTCGACGACCATTTGATGAAGATCACCCACGTGGCGCGCGGCGAGGAATGGCTGGCCTCGGTGCCGAAGCACATTCTAATCTATCGCTATCTCGGCCTCGAGCCGCCGGTCTTCATGCATCTCTCGCTGATGCGCAATGCCGATAAATCGAAGCTGTCGAAACGCAAGAACCCGACCTCGATCTCCTATTACTCGGCGCTTGGCTACATGCCGGAAGCGTTGATGAACTTCCTCGGCCTGTTCTTCATGCAGATCGCCGAGGGCGAGGAACTGCTCGATATGAACGAGCTCGCCGAAAAATTCGATCCGGAAAACCTCTCCAAGGCCGGTGCGATCTTCGACATCCAGAAGCTCGACTGGCTGAACGGCCGCTGGCTGCGTGAAAAACTGACGCCGGAAGCCTTCATCGGCCGCGTGCTGGAATGGGCATCGGAAAATTCACGTCTCACCGAAGGCTTGAAGCTGGCTCAGTCGCGCATTTCCAAGCTCGGTGAATTGCCTAACCTCGCCGGCTTCATGCTGTCGTCCGATGTCGGCCTGACGCCGGCGTCATTTGCGGGTGTGAAGACGCCGCCTGCCGAGACGCTGGAAATCCTGCAGACGGTGCAGGCCGATCTCGAAAAGATCCTCGAATGGAATGTCGAGACGATCGAGGCCGAACTGCGTGCTATCGGCGACCGGCTTCGCAAGAAACTGAAATTCGTCACCCCGCCGCTTTTCGTTGCCGTTTCCGGCAGCCAGCGCTCGTTGCCGTTGTTTGATTCCATGGCGCTGCTCGGCCGTTCGGTCGTACGTCAGCGCCTCAAGGTCGCCGCCACCGTCGTCGCATCCATGGTCGGTTCGGAAAAGTGATTTGGGTGGGAGGGGTCAATCCTCTCTCCCTCATTCCTGTGCTCGTCACAGGAATCCAGCCACGGCGCGTCTGCGCCGTGAACCAATGAATTGAGAGTCTCCCGCGCCCAAAGACTTGGGCGCACTGGATTCCTGTGACAAGCACAGGAATGAGGGATGAGGGGACGATGGTCGCAGCGGCAACGCCGCAACAGGATTTGAAACCATGAACGACAAGAACGAAACCGCAGCCCTCTCCTCCGACGCCGCTGAAGTCCGCACTCAGAAACTCAAGCTGCTGCGCGAGAAGATCGGTGACGTATACCCGGCGCATTTCCACCGCACGATTACCAATGCGGAACTGATTGCAAAATACGAGGATCTGGCGCCCGACACAGAGACGCAAGACATCGTCACCGTTGCTGGCCGTGTCTATTCCTCGCGCAATTCCGGCATGTTCATGGACATCCATGATGCATCCGGCAAGATCCAGATCTTCAGCCACAAGGACGTCACGCCGCAAGCCGCACGCGACCTGCTGGATCTGATCGATCTCGGCGACATCATCGGCGTGACCGGTGCTGTCCGTCGCACCAAGCGCGGCGAACTGTCCATCAATGCCCATGAAATCACCATGCTCACCAAGACGCTCCTGCCCATGCCGGAGAAGTATCATGGACTGGCCGACATCGAACTGCGCTACCGCAAGCGTCACCTCGACATCCTTACCAACGAGGAATCCAAGCTCCGCTTCCAGCAGCGTTCGAAGATCGTCTCCGGCATTCGCCGCTTCATGGAAAATGACGGCTTCATGGAAGTCGAGACGCCGATGCTGCATTCGGTTTATGGCGGCGCTACCGCCGAGCCGTTCAAAACCCATCACAACACGCTGAAGCTCGACATGTACCTGCGCATTGCGCCGGAACTGTTCCTCAAGCGCACGCTGGTCTCGGGGCTCACCGACAAGGTGTTCGAGATCAACCGCAACTTCCGCAATGAGGGCGTGTCGACCCGGCACAATCCCGAATTCACGATGATGGAATGCTACTGGGCCTATGCCGATTACGAGGACATCATGGACCTCGTCGAACGCCTGTTCGCGGAGCTTGCCATGTCGATCCACGGAACGACGGAATTCGCTTTCGGCGACAAGCAGATTTCGTTTGCCGGTCCGTTCAAGCGCGTGCCGATGCCGGATGCGGTCAAGGAAGCCACGGGTATCGATTTCCTCGCCATCAAGACGGACGAGGAAGCCCGCGGCGCCTCGCGTGCTGCCGGTTTCGAAGTCGAAAAGGATGCGACCTGGGGCGAATGCCTGGCATTCATCTTCGAAGAGGCTGTCGAAGGGACGCTAATCCAGCCGAGCCACGTCACGCATTTCCCGAAGGACATTTCGCCTTTCGCCAAGGAAGTGCCGGGCGAGCCGCGCCTTGTCGAGCGCTTCGAGACCTATTGCAACGCCTGGGAACTGGGCAACGCCTTCTCCGAACTCAACGATCCGGAAGAGCAGCGGGCTCGCATGGTCGAGCAGCTTGAACAGGCGCATGCGCGCGGCGAGAAGTCGAAGGAGCTCGATGAGGAATTCCTGGATGCCATAGACCAGGGCATGCCGCCGGCCGGTGGCCTCGGCATCGGTGTCGACCGCTTGATCATGCTGCTCACCAACGCGCCGTCGATCCGCGACATCATCCTGTTTCCGGCCCGCCGTAACAAGAACGACTGATCCAGTATTTGATCTGCGGATAGCAAAACGGGGCCAGTCGGCCCCGTTTTTCATTTCAGAGCGCAACCCGTTTTAAAGCATGTTGCGCAAAAGTGTGCAGCGGTGTTGCGCCTAAAACATGCGTCAAAACAAGGAGCTAAAGTACGACAAGCGAATCCCGGAGATCGCGACGCACCTTAGTATGCAGGCCCTTCGAGGAAATCATCGTTGGGAGCATAGTCATCTCGGTAGCGGGGATCCTCGCCCAAACCTTGATCCTCCTGGCTGTAGCGCGGCGCCGGCTCGTCGAGGTTCTGTACCTGTTCCTCATAGCCGCCCGAGAGATTGGTCACGACGATCGGCGTCTTGTTCGCCACGCGATCGAAGAGATCGACGACGTCCTGGTTGATCATTCGCACGCAGCCTGATGACACCGACTTGCCGATAGTCCACCATTCCGGCGAGCCATGGACGCGATAAAGCGTGTCCTCGCCATCCTTGAAGATATACATGGCGCGGGCACCGAGCGGGTTCTTCAGGCCGGGTGGCATCGAGCCCTCGAGGCCGAGCCGCTCCTGCAGTTCGGGCTGGCGTGCGACCATCTCTACCGGCGGCGTCCATTTCGGCCATTTCCGCTTGTACTGGATCACGCCGCGACCCGACCACGCGAAGCCCTGCCGGCCAAGGCCCACGCCGTACCGCATTGCCTGGCCGTTGCCCTGCGTGAGGTAGATAAAATGATTGCCGGTATCGACGACCAATGTTCCGGGCGGCTGACCGGTGGGATCGGCGACCACCTGCCGGAGAAATCTGGGATCGATCTTCTGGTAGGGAATGGCTGGCAGCGGATAGAGTTCATCCGGCTTTTCACCATAAATCTCGTCATAGGCCATAGATGGGGCAGTGACCGGTTCGGCTTCGGTGACTTGAACAGGTCTCGCCGTGGTCGTGCAACTGGCCAGGGCCGAAAGCCCGGCGATGCCGCTGGTCTGGAGGAAAAGTCTGCGTGTGAGGTGCACTGTCATGCCTTTCGATTCTTTTTCTTGCAATTAACTCAGGCATTAGGACCCGGGTTCCGCCGCGTCTAATAACGAATCCGTGTGCGCAACGGTTTGCCTTCAAGGTGTTACATAAGCGCTTCACCCGCCGGGATCACGGCAATATTATGTTTTGATAAAATAACTATTTGGTCAATGCTCGGCTGATCTCGACAGAAAAAAAGGGCGGCTCCCTAGCCGCCCTCTATTGGCTGAAATGGCCGTCGATCAGTCTGCCAATCCCTATGCCCTGCGCATGGTGCGATTGATATCGGCAATCTCGCTCTCATGTGGTGGCTTGTCGAGCGTCATGACCGGCAACACGGCGCGCAGATGGTCGTGATGGGTCCGGACGCCATATTCGAGATCCGAGAGGTAGAAATTGTTGAAATTCTTCGACGCCATCGCCTCGTTCGACCAGATGGTCAGCTGCACGTCCTCGGCCTGCGTGTCGCGATCGATGCGCATGGCGAGATAGCGGGCGAGGCGCTGGCGGCGCGTCTCATCGTTATAGCGATAGACGGCGCCGCGCAGCAGCGTTCGCCCTTTGGAAAGCGGAAACTCCTGATAGAACTGCACGGTCTCCGGCGTCACGGCGATGACGCAATTCGGGAACATGCCGAAATAGATCCAGGCCTTCTTCAGTCGTTCCGGCAGGCGCGGCGGCTCCTCGGCGATCTCAACATAGTTGCGCACGCTCCAACGGCGGCCGGCATGTGGATTGAAAGTCGCGAAGGACCGGCAGACGCCGTTGACGAAGGGCTCGTCGTAATAGGTCGAGCCATAGAGATCCTGCAGCGCCGGATGCGCCATCGCGACATGGTAACCCTCGTTGTCGACGTCACGCACCGACTTCCAGTTGACCTCGGAGATCTGGCTCCAGATCTTGCTGTTGGCGGGAACGACCGTCTCGGGCTGGTAATGACCAAGCTCTTCCGCAAATGGTTTCAGCACCTCGGCAACTGAAGCCTGCGGACCCTTTTCGAAGCGGATGAACACGAAGCCCATCCAGATCTCGCTTTCGAGCTGCGTCAAGCCGAACTCGACCTTGTCCATCGGCGGAAATGAATTCGGGCGCGATGGCCCACGCAGCGTGCCGTCGAGATTGTAGACCCAGCCATGGAACGGACAGACCAGCGCATTGCGGCAGGCACCCTTGTTGTCGGCCACCAGCCGTGAGCCGCGATGCTTGCAGATATTGTGAAAGGCGCGGATCTCGCCGTCCTGGCCGCGCAGGATCAATGCCCGCTCGCCGACGATGTCGAGCGTCAGGTAATTGCCGGGCTCGGGAAGATCAGAAATATGGCAGGCGATCTGCCAGTGCTCGCGGAAGATATGCTGCTTTTCGAGCTCGAACAGCGCCTCGCTGTGATACGTCCAGCCGGGCAAGCCACGGCGGTCCCAATCGTTGGGGATGCTCAGGTCACGCACCAGCTCGTTCATTGCCGTCTCCATATTTGCTGAATGTTCATTCAATATAATCATAATTATCGTTGAAATGGAATATGTTGCGAGAAAAATTAAGCGTCACAATGATTGTTTCGATCAACCGAATACGCGCAACTACGCGAAAAATCGCAGCCGGCTCAAAGGGATGCGCTGATGTTCTGCAGCAGCAAAATTTTTCGGCAATACAGCTGAAAGCCGGCAGCGTCAGCGGTGCAGCACACTCCCTCTTCTCCCCAGCGGGGAGAAGTGCCGAGCGCATGCGAGGCGATGAGGGGGCGAGGCTTGCTCAGAGCAAGAGCGCCCCCTCATCTGCCCTTCGGGCATCTTCTCCCCAAGGGGAGAAGAGGGAGTATGCTGCCCCGCCTTGAAATCCAAACGTGGCCCCCAAGCCCGGCGCGTCAACTCGCTGCCTGCCTGAACAGCCAGTCGCGGAACAGAATCGCCTCGGCCTTCAGTCGCTTCTGGCCCTCCGGCTGGACGAAATAGTGCGATTCCTCGATCGGGATGGCCATGTCGACCACACGTTCGAGCCGGCCCGACTTGATGTAAGATTCGGCGAGGCTTTCGATGACGATCGCCGGCCCCACACCTGCGGCCGCCATTTCCAGCGCCGAGATTGTCGTGTCGATATTCATCCCGGCGGTGGGCGCAAACGCTAGGCCGGCCTGCTTGGCCAGCTTCTGCCAAAGGTTTTCGTAGCCGGTATCGTGGATCAGCAGCTTGCCCGACATCACCGATTGCAGGCGCTCGGCATCGTCGGCGCCTTGCGCCATGCCGGGCAGACAGACGGGGATCGCCCGGTGCGACTGGATCAGCGACGACTTGTAGCCCGGCCAGTTACCATCGCCGAAGCGGATGTCGATATCGGCCATCTCATCCTGCAAGGTCGGTGCCCAGACGATCGTCGAGATTCTCAGCGACACGTCGGGCCATTGCTGACGAAAATCCAGCAGCCTCGGCGCCAGCCACAAGGCGATGAAGGACACCGGTCCGCGCACCGACAATGTCCGCTTGCCGACCGGCCCGAAAAGGCCGGCGGTGGCGGCAGCCAGTTCGTCAAAGCTGTTGCGCAGCGGCGGCAGGTAGGCCGCGCCCTTCTCGGTGAGCCGCAGGCTGCGCGGCAGTCGCTCGAACAATGTCACGCCGAGATGCTTTTCCAGCGACCGAACCTGATGACTGACGGCCGCCTGCGTAAGGCTCAGCTCTGCTGCGGCCAGCGTAAAACTCTGGTGGCGCGCGGCCGCTTCGAATGCCCGAAGCCAAGCGAGCGGCGGCAACTGGTAGCCGGCAGGGGAGCTGTTGTCATTCATCTTCTGGGCTTGCGTAACGGATCGAGCCCGAGAGTCTACCGGGAGTGTCGGCATTTGGCTATGCCTTCGCGTCTTCGAGGATCATCGCCGCTGCCCTGGCTGCAACCATCATCGTGGGAGCATTGGTGTTGCCGGAGATAACCGATGGAAAAACCGAGGCATCGGCCACCCGCAAGCCTTCGACGCCGCGCACTCCCAGCCGTCCATCGACTGCCGATGTAGAGGGATCGCTGCCCATGCGAGCGGTGCCACAGGGATGATAGACGGTGCCCGAGCGATTACGGAAATCATCGATCAGCGCCTCGTCGGCCACGACGGATGCGCCCGGCTGCAGTTCCTCGACGATGATGTCGCGCAGCGATTTCTGTGTCGCGATCCGGCGGATGACTTTGACACTGTCGAGCATCCCTTGCAGGTCGGCATCGGTGCCATAGGCGTTGGCGCGGATAGACGGTGGGGCAAACGGATCCGTTGAGTGGATCAGGCAGGTGCCACGTGCCGTCGGTCTTGTGTTGGAAACGCCCAGCGCAAAACCGGGGAAGGGGTCCGGCACCAGCAACGGCCGTGTACCTTTCTTTGCCGAAAATGTGCTGATTGCCTGGAAGTAGAGCTGCGTGTCCGGCCGTTCAAGCTCTGGACGTGATTTCACGAAGCCGCCGCCCTGGTTCATGCTGAGGCTGAGTGGTCCGCGCCCGGCGAGGAGAAATTCCAAGCCAGCCCGCAGCTTACCCCACCACGGTCGCAGCACCTGGTTCAGCGTCGGGATGTTGGCCTTGAAGACATAATTGATGCCGAGATGGTCCTGCATGTGGTGACCCACTGCGGGACTGTCGGCGACCACCTCGATGTCGAGCGATCTTAGATGCGCGCCGGGACCGATGCCCGAGAGCTGCAAAAGCTGCGGCGAGTTGATCGCGCCGCCCGCGAGCACCACTTCGCGACGCGCCCGGATCACCTGACGCACGCCGCGCGTTTCGATTTCCACGCCAGTTGCCCGCTTTTCGGAAATCACCACCTTCAGCGCCTGACTGTGAAGAAACAGCTGCACTCCGCTGCGTTTCAGCGCCGGTCGTAGGAACGCCTTGGCGGCCGACATCCGCCAGCCGTCCTTGGAATTGAGCTGGTAGATGCCGACGCCTTCCTGTGTGGCGCCGTTGAAATCCGCGTTGAAGGCAAAGCCCGCTTCGGTCGCCGCCCTGACGAAGCGCTGCGCGAGCGGGTGGGCATGTCGGCTGGCGTCGGTGATATGCACCGGCCCGCCCTTGGCGCGCCATGGGTCGGCACCGGCCTCGTTGTCCTCAAGCCCTTTGAAGAATGGCAGCACATCGCGATAGGCCCAGCCTGCATTGCCCTCGGCGGCCCAGTCGTCGTAGTCGCGCGCATCGCCACGGATCCAGACCATGGCATTGATGGAGCCCGAACCGCCGACGATCTTGCCGCGCGGCCAGAAATCCGATTGCCCGTTGAGACCTGGATCGGGCTCGGCCATGTAATTCCAGTTGATCGACTTGTCGAAGAAGGTCTTGCCATAGCCGAGCGGCATCTGCACGAAGAATTTTCGATCCGTGCCACCCGCTTCGATCACCGCGACTGAATATTTGCCGCTTCGCGACAAGCCCTCGGCAAGCACACAGCCTGCCGAGCCCGCGCCGACCACGACATAGTCGAATTCCATTGTGTTCATCACAGTTCGGCCGGAAAGCCGGGCGCGCGCAGATCGGTGCCCACCGCATCTTCCAGCAGCTTGACCACCTGCGATGACCATGCGCCGCCACCATACTGGCTCTTGGCGCGGATGAAGGTCTGCATTGCGTGGCTGGCGAGATCGAGCGGCACGCCGAACTCCTTGCCGAAACCGAGCGCGAAACCGAGATCCTTGACCGCAAGATCCATGGTGAAATTGATGTTGTAGCTGCCGTTGAGGATCACCTGGCCCTCGGTCTCGTGCACGAAGGAATTGCCGGACGATGCCTTGATGATGTTGAACGCGTCGGTCAGGTCGATGCCGCCCTTCTTCGCCAGCATAAGTGCCTCGCCGGTGGCGATCAGATGTATGAAGGCCAGCATGTTGGTGATCACCTTGATCACCGCAGCCTTTCCAAGCGGCCCAGCATGGAAGATTTCGCCGCCCATCGCTTCGAGTGCCGGCTTGTGCAGCTCGAACAGATCCTTGTCGCCGCCGGCAATGACGGTGATCTCGCCGCTGGCCGCCTTGTGGACGCCGCCGGTGACCGGGGCTTCCATCATCCGCGCGCCCCTGGCGGCGACGAATGCCGCAAGCCGTTCGACATCCTCTGAGCTCAGCGTGCTCATCTCGATCCAAGTGCCGCCTGGCTTCATGCTGGCGAGAATGCCGTTCGGACCGGTCAGCACTGCCTCGGAAACCTTTGGCGAGGGCAGACAGGTGATCACCGCATCGACGCCGGCGGCCACCGCTTGCGGATTATCACCCCAATGGGCGCCGCCGGCCAGTAGGCCTTCGGCGTTCGCGCGGTCGAGATCGTTGATCGTCAGCTCAAATCCTGCCCGCTGCAGCGAGCCCGCGAGGTTGCGTCCGAGATGGCCGAGGCCGATGAAACCGTAATGCATGACGCCCCTCAAAAATGCTTGCCGCGCGCGCCTGCGCGCGACCTGTCAAATCCTTGTAAGGGTCGCATTAATTTGTGGCAATCGCCGGGAATTCGCCTTGTGACGAATGTCGCGCAAAAAAAACGGTGACATTGGCGCCTTATCCTTTGTTTGCAGATTGGCTTTCGAAGAGGTGTAGAGTTGCCGGCATTGAACGATCGTGGAATTATCGCGGAAGTTCTGCCAAAACTTCCTCACAGGGGTCCTGAATGTCCGAACTTCCATCAACGGCGCGCGTCGTCATCATCGGCGGTGGCGCGGTGGGCGCATCGAGCCTGTATCACCTCGCAACAGCTGGCTGGACCGATTGCCTGCTGCTCGAAAAGAACGAGTTGACGGCCGGCTCCACCTGGCATGCCGCCGGCAATGTCCCGACCTTTTCGTCGTCCTGGTCGTTGATGAACATGCAGCGTTATTCCGCCCAGCTTTACCGGACACTGGGTGAGCAGGTCGACTACCCCATGAACTACCATGTGACGGGCTCGATTCGCCTCGGTCACACCAAGGAACGCCTGCAGGAATTCAAGCGTGTCGTCGGCATGGGACGCTATCAAGGCATGGATCTGGATATCCTGTCGCCCGACGAGATCAGGAGCCGCTATCCTTTCGCCGAGACGCATGACCTGACTGGCGCACTCTACGACCCCAATGACGGCGACATCGATCCCGCCCAGTTGACGCAAGCACTGGCCAAGGGTGCTCGCGATCTCGGCGCCAAGATCGTCCGCTTCTGTCCGGTGACCGCGGTTCGCCGCGAAAATGACGAGTGGGTGATCACCACACCCAAGGGCGAGGTGCGGTGCGAATATGTCGTCAACGCCGCCGGCTATTACGCCCGCGAAGTCGGCAAGATGTTCGGCCGCGACGTGCCGATGATGGTCATGAGCCATCAGTACATGCTGTTCGACACCATCCCCGAACTCGAAGCGTGGTCGAAGGAAGCCGGCCACAAGCTGCCGCTGATGCGTGACGTCGACTCGTCCTACTATCTCCGCCAGGAAAAGTACGGGATGAATCTCGGCCCCTACGAGAAGAACTGCAAGGCGCATTGGATCACCAAGGACGACCCGATGCCGGAGGATTTCTCCTTCCAGCTGTTCCCGGACGATCTCGAACGCCTCGAATGGTATCTCAACGACGCCATCGAGCGCGTGCCGATCCTCGGCACGGCCGGCCTTTCGAAGATGATCAATGGCCCCATCCCCTATGCGCCGGATGGCAACCCGTTGATCGGGCCGATGCCCGGCGTGCCCAATGCCTTCGAAGTCTGCGTCTTCACCTTCGGTATCTGCCAGGCCGGCGGTGCCGGCAAGGTGCTGGCGGAATGGGTGATGAATGGCGAGACCGAATGGGACATGTGGTCCTGCGATCCGCGCCGATACACCAGCTACACCGATCCGCAATATTGCATCGACAAGGGCATGGAAATCTACGGCCACGAATATGCCATGCATTTCCCCAAGCACTATTGGCCGGCCGGCCGCGATCGCAAGCTTTCGCCGATCCACGACCGTATCAAGGCGCTCGGCGCGCAGTTCAAGCCGTATAACGGCTGGGAACGCGCCATGTGGTACGCCAAGCCGGGCGATGACACGTCCGAAGAGGCAACCCAGACCTGGAGCCGCCAGGGTCCGTGGGCCAAGCGCATCGAAGAAGAATGCCTCGCCGTGCGCGATGCCGCCGGAATTCTCGATCTTCCCGGTTTCTCGCGCTACCGCGTCAAGGGGCCGGGCGCCATGGAATGGCTGAAGGGCCTGATCACCGGCAAGGTGCCGAAGCCAGGTCGCATCGGCCTCGCCTATTTCTCCGATGATCAGGGTCGGATCGTCACTGAAAACTCGCTGATGATGCTGGATGAGGATTTCTTCTTCCTGATCACAGCGGCCACTGCCCAGCTTCACGATCTCGAATGGCTGAAGAAACACCTGCCCAAGGATGCTGCCTTCACAATCGACGATGTCACGGACAACTTCACCTGCCAGATACTCACCGGACCGAATTCGCGCGCCGTTCTCGCGGAAGTCTCCGACGCCGATCTCGCCAAGGGCTGGCTGACACATCAGTCTTGTCAGATCGCCGGTAAGTGGCTGCAGCTCGTCCGGGTTTCGTTCGCCGGCGAACTCGGCTGGGAACTGCACACCAAGGTCGAGGATACCGCCGATGTATTCGACGCCGTCTGGGCTGCCGGCCAGAAGCATGGCCTCAAGCCATTCGGCATGGAAGCGCTGGATTCGCTCCGAATCGAAAAGGGCTATCGCGCCTGGAAGGGCGACCTCTCCACCGATTACACGATCCTGCAGGGCGGCATGGAACGCTTCGTCGATTGGGCCAAGCCGGATTTCAAGGGCAAGGCGGCGATGGAGCGCGAAAAGCAGCAGGGTATCACCAAGCGCTTCGTCACCCTCGTGGTCGACGCCGCCGATTGCGACGCTCCCTACATGTCGACGCTCTGGCATGACGGCAAGGTCGTCGGCGAAACCACCTCCGGTAATTGGGGCTACCGCATTGGCAAGTCCGTGGCGCTCGGCATGCTGCGTGCTGATTTGGCGGAACCGGGCACGGAAGTGGAAGTCGAGATCTTCGGCGACCGCCGCAAGGCCGTGGTGCAGGAAGACAAGCCGCTGTTCGATCCGATGAATGAAAGGCTGCGTGCATGAACGCCAAGAAGCAAATTCCGGCCAAGGCGCGCGCCGTCATTATCGGCGGCGGCGTATCGGGCTGCTCCGTGGCCTATCATCTCGCCAAGCTCGGTTGGACCGATGTCGTGCTGCTCGAGCGCAAGCAGCTGACCTCGGGCACGACCTGGCATGCCGCTGGCCTCATCGGCCAGTTGCGCGCGTCGCAGAACATGACCCGGCTCGCCAAATATTCCGCCGATCTTTACGTCAAGCTCGAAGCCGAGACCGGCATCGGCACCGGCATGAAGCAGAACGGTTCGATGACGGTGGCGTTGACCGAGGAGCGCAAGCAGGAAATCTACCGTCAGGCCTCGCTCGCTCGCGCCTTCAACGTCGATGTCCGCGAGATCTCGCCTGAAGAAGCCAAGGCGATGTATCCGCATCTCAATATCGGCGACGTCAAGGCGGCCGTTCACTTGCCGCTCGATGGCCAGTGCGACCCGGCCAACATTGCCATGGCGCTCGCCAAGGGCGCCCGTCAGAACGGTGCTCAGGTCATCGAAGGCGTCAAGGTTACTGCGGTCAACCAGAAGGATGGCCGCGTCGTCAGCGTCACCTGCGAACAGGACGGCGAGACCTATACGATCGAGACCGACCACGTCGTCAACGCAGCGGGGATGTGGGGCCGCACGCTCGCCAACATGTCTGGCGTCACCGTACCGCTGCATGCCTGCGAACATTTCTACATCGTCACCGAACCGATCTCTGGGCTCAAGCAGCTGCCCGTGCTGCGCGTTCCCGACGAATGCACATACTACAAGGAAGATGCCGGCAAGATGCTGGTCGGCGCCTTCGAACTCAAGGCCAAGCCCTGGGGCATGGACGGCATCCGCGAGGACTTCTGCTTCGACCAGTTGCCGGAGGATTTCGACCATTTCTCGCCGATCCTGGAAATGGCCGTCAACCGCATGCCGGTGCTGGAAACCGCCGGCATCCACACTTTCTTCAACGGTCCGGAAAGTTTTACGCCAGATGACCGCTACTATCTCGGCGAGGCGCCCGAGCTGAAGAACTATTGGGTTGCCGCAGGCTATAACTCGATCGGCATCGTCTCCTCGGGTGGCGCCGGCATGGCGCTGGCGCAGTGGATGAACGACGGCGAACCGCCATTCGATCTCTGGGAAGTCGATATCCGTCGCGCCCAGCCGTTCCAGAAGAACCGCGCCTATCTCAAGGATCGCGTCTCCGAAACGCTCGGCCTGCTCTACGCCGATCATTTCCCGTACCGGCAGATGGCGACGGCGAGAGGGGTCCGCCGTTCGCCCATCCATGAGCAGCTGAAGGCGCGCGGTGCGGTGTTCGGCGAAGTCGCCGGCAACGAGCGCGCCAACTGGTTCGCCAGGGAGGGCCAGGAGCGCGAATACAAATACAGCTGGAACCGCCAGAACTGGTTCGACAACCAGCGTGATGAGCATCTGGCTGTGCGTAATGGCGTCGGCCTGTTCGACATGTCGTCCTTCGGCAAGATCCGCGTCGAGGGTCGCGATGCGCTGGCCTTCCTGCAGCGGCTCTGCGCCAACCAGATGGACGTCGCGCCCGGCAAAATCGTCTACACCCAGATGCTCAACCACCGCGGCGGCATCGAAAGCGACCTGACGGTCACGCGGCTTTCCGAGACGGCATTCTTCCTGGTGGTTCCGGGAGCGACACTGCAGCGCGACCTCGCCTGGCTGCGCAAGAACCTCACTTCGGACGAATTCGTCGTTATCACCGACGTCACGGCTGCCGAAGCGGTGCTTTGCGTCATGGGTCCCAGGGCCCGCGAGCTGATGCGGAAGGTCAGCCCCAACGATTTCTCCAACGAGCATCACCCGTTCGCCTCGGCGCGCGAAATCGAGATCGGAATGGGTCTCGCCCGCGCCCACCGCGTCACCTATGTCGGCGAACTTGGCTGGGAGCTTTATGTCTCGTCGGATCAGGCGGCGCATGTCTTCGAGGCACTGGACGAAGCAGGTGCCGATGTCGGTCTGAAGCTCTGCGGTCTGCATACGCTCGACAGCTGCCGTATCGAAAAGGCCTTCCGCCATTTCGGCCATGACATCACCGACGAGGACCATGTGCTCGAAGCCGGCCTCGGCTTTGCCGTCCGCACCAAGAAGGGCGAGTTCATTGGCCGCGATGCGGTGTTGAGGAAGCAGGAAAGCGGCCTCAAGCGCCGCATGCTGCAATTCCTGCTCAAGGACAAGGAGCCGCTGCTGTTCCACAACGAGGCCGTGGTCCGTGACGGTAAGATCGTCTCGATTGTCACCTCGGGCAATTACGGGCATTATCTCGGTGGCGCCGTGGGCCTCGGCTATGTGCCCTGCGAAGGCGAGAGCGAGGCCGATGTGCTGGGCTCCACCTACGAGATCGAGATCGCCGGCCAGCGCGTGCCGGCCACCGCATCGCTCGCGCCGATGTACGATCCGAAGTCGGAAAGGGTAAGGGCGTAAGATGCGAGAATCCTCTAATCCCTCTTCATCTTTGCTGCTCCGACCTGGCTTGAGCCACTTGCTCAGACGTGCCTTTTGGACAGCAGCGCTGAGAGCAGGATCAAGAGGCTACAGCATTCTCCCTCTTCTCCCCTTAGGGAGAAGTGCCGAGCATATGCGAGGCGATGAGGGGTTCCCGGCGACACGCGAGGCGCTTCGCACAACCCCTCATCTCAGGCGCAACTTGTTGCGCCGAGCACTCCGGGCCACCTTCTCCCCAAGGGGAGAAGAGACGGTGAGCCGCATGCCTCCTGACAGGAATTGCCAGTATCACCTCTACACCACTCCTATAGAAATGTAGGAGGACGATCATGCTCGCCGAACGCCACAACGCCTTTCATGCTCTTCACCAGTCGGGATGTTTCGTCATCCCGAACCCCTGGGATATGGGTTCTGCGCGAATGATGGCCGCGGCGGGTGCCAAGGCGCTTGCGACCACGAGCTCGGGCTTTGCCTTCACGCTGGGCCGGCCGGACATGGGCCATGTGACACGCGAGGAAGCGCTGAAGCATGCCGAAGATATCGTCCGGGCGACCCCGCTGCCTGTCTCCGGCGATTTCGAGAACGGCTTTGCCGACGCGCCCGACGGTGTTGCCGAGACGATCCGGCTTGCCGCTGAAGCTGGGCTTTCCGGCTGCTCGATCGAAGATACCCAGATGGTCGATGGCAAGCCGGCCTACGATTTCGAGCTGGCGGTCGATCGCATCAAGGCGGCCGCCGATGCTGCCCGCTCGCTCAAGCAACCCTTCATTCTCTGTGCCCGCGCCGATGGCGTCATGAACGGCGTCTATGATCTCGCCGAAGGTATCCGCCGCATCCAGGCCTTCGAGAAGGCCGGTGCCGACCTACTCTATATCCCGGTGCCACCCGGTCCCGAGGAGCAGCGCCGGGTCATCGCCTCGGTCAGCAAACCGGTCAATGCTCTGGCTGCCGGCCCGCTCACCCAGCTCTCGGTCAAGGACTTCGCCGATATGGGCGTACGCCGCATCTCCGTCGGTTCGATGATCGCGCGGGTCACCCATGCGGCGATCGCCGAACAGATGGATGCGATTATCGGCGAGGGTAGTTTCAAGAAGTTCTCGGCCGCAGCGTCTGGCAGCAAGATCAATGCGATGCTCGCCGCCGGCGCCGATACAACAGACACGTAATCATGAGACGGCGCCGTTCGGCGGCGCCTGCTGAACCCATTCGGAGGTGTTCAAATGCCAAAAACCATCGCAGCATCCGTCAGCACGGATTCCGCCGACCGCATCGACCAGCTCGTAGCCGACTACAAGCCCGGCCATGGCCTGGCACGGCCATTCTACATGGATCCGGAAATCTTCGAGCGCGACATGCAGCGGGTGTTCTTCCGTCATTGGCATTGCATCGCCCATGAAAGCGTCATCCCCAATCCGGGCGATTTCGAGCAGTTCAAGATGGTCAACGAGGCCGTCATCCTCAGTCGCGCGGCCGATGGCTCCATTCATGCCATGCTGAACGTCTGTCGCCACCGTGGCGCCGAAGTCTGCACCAAGCCCAAGGGCAATGCGCGCGGCTTCGTGTGTCCCTACCACGCCTGGACCTACAGCTTGGACGGATCCTTGCGCGCCGCCCGCCTGATGCCCAAGGATTTCAAGCGCGAAGACCATGGACTGAAGAAGCTGCATGTGCGTGTCGTCG
The DNA here is from genome assembly GCF_057787725.1 of Shinella sp. OV683. NCBI lineage: Bacteria > Pseudomonadati > Pseudomonadota > Alphaproteobacteria > Hyphomicrobiales > Rhizobiaceae > Shinella > Shinella sp. OV683. The sequence goes on along the minus strand of NZ_CM173543.1, from coordinate 4,762,293 downwards.
AAGGCCTTGTGTTCATTTCCTTCGCCGAAGAACCGCTTGATTTCTCCGAGGTCGAAAACCTGTTGCATGCCACGACCGGCCAGTATGGCTGGGCCAATGCCAAGGTCGCGCATCGGCAATCCTATGTGCTCGACGCCAACTGGAAGCTTGCCGTCGAGAACTATGTCGAATGCTACCACTGCGGTCCCGCCCATCCGGAATATTCCCAGACTCATGCGCTGGAAAAGCCGCTGCATATGATCGAGGAAATGAATGCCAAGATGGAGGAGCGCACCTGCTCGCTCGGCATCGAGATCGGCTCCGGCAATCATTGGCAGAATTCGGCCAATGGTGCCGAGGCGATCCATGCCTTCCGCTATGCGCTCTACGACGGCGTCAAGACCGGCAGCGAGGATGGCTCGGCGCTCGCGCCGCTGATGGGCCGTTTTTCCGATTTCGACGGCGGCGTCACCTCCATCCATCTCGCCGGCACCAGCTTCCTGGTCTGCTACCCCGACCACGGCATGATCTATCGTTTCATTCCGATCGCCGTCGACAAATGCGAGATGGAACTGATCTGGCTCGTCAATGGCGAGGCGGAGGAAGGCAAGGACTACGATCTCGACAAGCTCACCTGGCTCTGGAAGGTCACGACCGACGAGGACAAGGCGATCATCGAACACACATCGCGCGGCGTGAAGTCGAACTTCTTCGTTCCCGGCCCGATCGCACCGATGGAGCATATCGAGCTCCGCTACATCAACTGGTATCTCGAAGAGATGATGCGGGTTTAGGAGTTTTGTGAATGTTCCGCACGAAGGGCCTGTTAGACAATTGCCAGATCTAAGGGCCGAACCGAAGCTCGACCTTTAGACTGGACGTAAGTCGGGCTAGTGGTGGGGCAAAGAGCGAAAATGTCCGCAGACAGCTTCGAACTTGCCAAAGCGAAAACGATAGTAGGGATTTACCCAAACCATTGATTTTCTCTCCTCTTTAGGTGTGAGACCTTGAAGAGAGGCAGTGAAAATGCGATAGTGGTGTTGCTACGCGCCAAAGATCGCATGAGGTTACTACCTCTCATCGATTATTTGGTCATCTGAGCCGCCAAATCCGTCCTACCGGATTTGGCGGCTTTTTATTAGTCTCCTCTCTAGCGCCGATGACCTGACGTGAGAGGCTAATGGTCGGTTTCCAAATCAACATGCTCCCTAGAGTTTTACCCAGAATCGCGCGGAACGATTGGATGATGACTCAGTGCTGGCGGTCGGTCAAGTCATGGAGTAATGGCAATTGCTATTTTGTTGCTGTCGTGTTACTCGAATACGGTGAAATGGAGAGAGAGAATGAGTGACACTCCCCCAAAACCGATTAGAAGTCCCTCCTACCCCAGTTTGCCTCTTCGTGAGGCGGTGGAGGCCGTAGCAAAAATTGAAAGTCAATATCGCTCGTCTCCGGTAGATCGGGAAGTGGCGGTCAAGCTGCTTGGGTATACGTCATTAAGTGGTCCCGCGAGTAAAACGTTGGCATCAATCGCGGCCTATGGCCTGCTTGAGCGGGCAGGGAAGGGGGAGACGCGGGTTTCTCAGCGTTCACGAGCGATTTTGCATGCAGAAAACGAAACTGAACGGCGAGAAAATTTGCTAGCGGCGGCGTCTGAGCCAGAGTTGTTCCGTGACTTGAGAGAGCGCTTCAGCGGCGTCTCTATTCCTCCGGAAGATGGTGTAATTACTTACCTCAATAGGCAGGGTTTTAATCCTACGGCAGTGAGGCCCGCGGCAAAAGCCTTCCTTCAAACGATGAGTTACGTAGAAGAGCTAAATTCCAGTGCTAGTCATGAAGACAAGTCTCGAGGCGACAAACGGCTAGAGAAAACTTCGCAAGATATGTCGCAGTACGGAGGCGCTAGTATCAATGACCTAGTTCAGTGGGAGTCTCAAGGCGTACTGCAATTCGCCACGCCCAGGCGCGTGCGACAGGTTTCTCCCGATGGCAAATGGATAGCTATTGAAGGCAGCCAGACAGGAATACCCATGGCGGAAGTCCTTGTGGTGGGCCGATATCAGGAACAGCAAAGAGAGAGTGTATCGTTTACGTTCGACAGAGAACAAGGCGAAGGCGGTAAGCCCGCAGAAGCGGGTGAGATAGAATGGATGCGCAACAAACTTGGTCACGATACTTCCGTGCGGCTTCTGACAAAAGGCGAGATGGGTCCTAGGGAAATTGGGAGGTTAATAAAGCTTCTGGAGGCTCAAAAATCAGTCCTGGAAGAGGACTGAAGGCAATCTTCGTCGCAAAAATCCCTCCCCCTTGGGGGAGGGCGGCCCGGGCTGCCGGGAGGAGATCGGATATTGAGCGGTCCGAGCCTGAAGTGAATTACGCCGCGACCGGGCGTCCATCCTTGCCGAAGCGATGGATCTTGCCGTCTTCGGCTTTCACCGAAACCGTGTCGCCGGTGTTGTATTTGGTTGTGCCGTCCTCGCGCACCGTCATCGGTTCATCCATGCCGACATCGAGATAAAGGAAGCTGTCGGCGCCGAGCTTTTCGGTGTGGATCACTGTTCCGGTCCATTGGCCGCCGCTCGCGACGATATCGAGGTGCTCGGGCCGCACGCCCACTGTCTCGCAATTGAAGGCAGCGGCATTCTTGCCATTCAGGAGGTTCATCTTCGGCGAGCCGATGAAGCCCGCGACGAACAGCGATTGCGGGTTGTCATAGAGTTCGAGCGGTGAGCCGACTTGTTCGATGCGGCCGGCATTCAGCACCACGATACGGTCGGCGAGCGTCATTGCCTCGACCTGGTCATGGGTGACGTAGATCATGATCGCGTCCGCTATCGATTCATGCAATTTGGCGATCTCGATGCGGGTCTGCACCCTGAGTGCTGCATCGAGATTGGACAGCGGTTCGTCGAACAGGAAGACCTTCGGATTGCGCACGATGGCGCGGCCGATGGCGACACGCTGGCGCTGGCCGCCCGAAAGCGCCTTCGGCAAGCGGTCGAGATAGGGGCCAAGCTGCAGGATGTCGGCGGCGGCGCGGACGCGCTTGTCGATCTCTTCCTGCGGCTGCTTGGCGATGCGCATACCGAAGGCCATGTTGTCATAGACCGTCATATGCGGGTAAAGCGCATAAGATTGGAACACCATGGCAATGCCACGCTTGGAGGGCGGCGTGTCGTTGACCTGCTCGCCGTCGATGAACATCTCGCCCGACGTGATGTCTTCGAGCCCGGCGATCATCCGGAGCAATGTCGACTTGCCGCAACCCGACGGTCCGACGAAGACGATGAACTCGCCCTTTTCGACTTGCAGGTCGACGCCATGGATCACGTGGACCGCGCCATAGGACTTCTTGATATCCTTGAGAACAACCCCAGACATGCTTTCCCTCCTCACTTTTTCCCTTGGGTCCTGCGGGCGAAATAGGCGCCCCAGCCCGGCAGGTTGACGTTTCTTCCATTGATCTCGGCCGCAAAGACCTGATCGTCAAGCGTCTCCCAATCGCCTTCGGGGAGCTTTGCGGTAGCTTTGTTCTCCGTCATGTTGAAGACGCAGAGCAAGATTTCATTGCCATGCTTGCGGGTGAAGGCAAGCACATTTTCATCAGCGATCTCGAATGTAATGTCGCCCTTGGCGAGCGCCGGATGCTTCTTGCGAAAGGCGACGAACGCCTTGTAGTGATTGAGCAGCGAGCCGGCATCGGCCTCCTCGATATCCACGGCGCGCGGCAAGTGCGCCGCGGGGACCGGCAGCCACGGCTTGGCTTCGGAAAAGCCGCCATTCTTCTCGGTGCCACTCCACACCATCGGTGTGCGGCAGCCATCGCGGCCCTTGAAGTCGGGCCAGAACTGGATGCCATACGGATCCTGAAGGTCTTCATAGGCAAGATCGGCTTCTTCAAGGCCGAGTTCCTCGCCCTGGTAGATGCAGACCGAGCCGCGCAGGCTCATCAGCAGTCCCGCAAGCATCTTGCCATGCGCGATATGGTCAGTGACGCCGGCGCCCCAGCGGCTGATGTGGCGCACAACGTCATGGTTGGAAAACGCCCAGCAGGCCCAGCCGTCAGATGCGACGCGTCCGAATTTCTCCTGCGTGTCGCGAACGAATTTAGGTGTCAGCGGATCGGGCGCCAGGAATTCGAAGGCATAGCACATATGCACCTTGTCGCCGCCGGATGTGTATTCGCCGGCAATCTCCAGGCCGCGCTGGGAATCGCCGACCTCGCCGACAGCGGCAATCGCCGGGAATTCGTCGAGCACGGTGCGGAAGCGCTTGAGGAATTCAAGGTTCTCGGGCTGGCTCTTGTCGTAGAGATGCAGCTGATGGTTATAGGGATTGACGGCCGGTGCCGTCGTGGCATTGCGTTCAGCAGGCGCCAATGCCGGATTGTCCCTGAGTTGCTTGTCATGGACATAGAAGTTGATCGTATCGAGGCGGAAGCCATCGACGCCGCGCGTCAGCCAGAAGTGTGTGACCGCAAGCAATGCTTCCTGCACGTCCGGGCAGTGGAAATTGAGATCCGGCTGCGAGGTCAGGAAGTTGTGCAGGTAATATTGCAGCCGCCGCGAATCCCATTGCCAGGCCGAGCCGCCGAAGATCGACAGCCAATTGTTAGGTGGCGTACCGTCCGGCTTCGGGTCGGCCCAGACATACCAGTCCGCCTTCGGGTTGCTGCGCGAGGAGCGACTCTCGACGAACCACGGATGCAGGTCCGAAGTGTGCGACAGCACTAGATCGATCATCACCTTGATACCGAGCCGGTGGGCCTCGGCGATCAGGGCGTCGAAATCGGCCAGCACGCCGAAGATCGGATCGACATCGCAGTAGTCCGAGACGTCGTAGCCGAAGTCCTTCATCGGCGAAGTGAAAAACGGCGAAATCCAGATTGCGTCGGCGCCGATCGCGGCGATATGGCCGAGCCGGGCGGTGATGCCCTTGAGGTCGCCGATTCCGTCATCGTTGGAATCCTGGTAGGAGCGCGGGTAGATCTGATAGATCAGCGCGCCGCGCCACCAGTCCTTGTCTACGGAATTTGAAATCTCATTCGCCATTGTCGCATTCTCTTAGATAGTGTCATTGGAATGCCGAAGCCGGCATTCCCAGTTTCATATGTTTTACAGACGGATCACTTCACCGAACCGGTCAGTAGTCCGCGCACCAGGTAGCGCTGCAGCGAGAAGAACACCAGCAACGGCACGATGATGGTAATGAAGGCAGAGGCCGTCAGGATTTCCCAGTTGCCGCCGCGCGAGCCCAGCAGGTTGACCAGTCGTCCTGTCAGCACCAGTTCCTCATTGCCCGTTCCCAAGAAGACCATGGCGACGAGCAGGTCGTTCCAGGTCCACAGGAACTGGAAGATCGCAAACGAAGCCAAGGCAGGGAAGGAGAGCGGCAGGATGATCTTGATGAAGATCTCGAAGTCGCTGGCGCCGTCGACCCGCGCCGATTCCATCACTTCGCGGGGCAGGCCGGCCATGTAGTTGCGCAGCAGGTAGATCGCCAGTGGCAGGCCGAACCCGGTATGCGCCAGCCATATGCCGAGATAGGTCTTGGGCGGCACCCCGAAGATGGTGCTGACGCCATTGTAGAACCTGAGCAGAGGAATCAGCGACATCTGCAGCGGCACGACCAGCAGGCCGACCACGGCTGCGATAATCAGTGCGCGGCCGGGAAACTTCATCCAGGCGAGCGCATAGGCAGCGAATGCCGCGACGAGGATCGGGATCACGGTCGAGGGAATGGCCACCGTCAGCGAATTGATGAACGAGGCGCCGATGCCTTGGGCGGTGAGCACCTCGCCGTAGTTCTCAAGGGTAAAACGTGGCGGAATTTCTGCGGTAAAGAAGATGCGCTGGCCGCGGCCTTCCTCGATCTTCTTGTCCGAGACGATCTGGAAATCACCATTGGCCTGCACCGTCAGCTTTGCACCGTCCTTGAGGTCGGTAGTTGCGCCTGGCTGGTTGGCGGTCGCGGTGGCGACATTGATACCCCAAGGGCCGACATTGCCGCCGCGCGCTTCCAGCACATTGCCGGAAATGATGAACTTGCCGTCCTTTTCGACCTGCGCATCCGCGCCTGGAGCCCGGAAAATCACATTCTGGGTCGAGGTCGAGAGCGCCGTCCACCAGCCGGATATGGCCAACTGGTTCTTGTCGCGGAACGATGAGATCAGCAGGCCGGCAGTGGGCAAGGTCCAGAGAATGACCAGCAGCAGCACCGAAAGATGCACGACCCAGAGAAGGGGAGAGCGTTTATTGGAAAACATCAGCGTCCCTCCATCTCTTTGCGCGCATTGCGGATGTTCCAGATCATGATCGGGACCACCAGCACCATGATGACGATGGCAATCGCCGCCCCTCGGCCGAAATCGCCGCCACCGCGGAACATCCAGTCGAACATCAGGTTTGCCAGCACCTGGCTATTCCATTGGCCATTGGTCATGGCCAGCACGATGTCGAAGACCTTGAGCACCAGGATAGTGATGGTGGTCCAGACGACGGCGATCGTGCCCCAGATCTGCGGAATCATGATCTTGAAGAAGATCTGGAAACCGTTTGCACCATCGATGACGGCGGCTTCGATGGTCTCCTCCGGAATACCGCGCAGCGCAGCCGACAGGATGACCATGGCAAAGCCCGTCTGGATCCACACCAGGATCGCCATCAGGAAGAAATTGTTCCAGAAGGGGATGGTGATCCAGGCCTGCGGATCGCCGCCGAACCAGACGACGATGGCATTGAGGATACCGATCTGGGCCGTGTTGATGTCACGGTAGTCGTAGACGAATTTCCAGATGACTGCGGCGCCGACGAAGGAAATCGCCATCGGCATGAAGATCAGCGATTTGGCGATGTTGCCCCACCAGATACGGTCCGTCAGCACGGCGATGACGAGGCCGAAGAATGTTGCCGCAGCCGGCACGACCAGCAGCCAGAGGAAATTGTTGAAAATCGACTCCCGGAACTGCGAGTCGCTGAACATCCAGATGTAGTTCTTGAAACCCACATAGTTCAGGCCGCCCTTGTCCATGAAGGACAGACGCAGCGATTCAACCACGGGATAGACGAGATAGAGCACCAGCGCGATCAGCGCCGGGCCGAGGAAAAGCCAAGGACGGATCAGGGCTGCCCGGCGGATGTTCTGCGCGGCGATCTTGGTGTTGGCGGCCTTGGAGGAATAGATCGTATCGAGAACGAGGTTGCTGCCGTAGAAATACGCGGCACACCCCAGAACACCCCCGATCATCGTCACGATGGCATATAGTAACTGCTGCATGGCTTGTCCCCTCCCCGGTTAAAACGATGCGCTTTCTAGCGAGCACAAATGATTGGTATGGCGCACACGAAACATGCGCTCACGAATATGGCCAGAGCGGCGGGGATGTGTCCATCCCCGCCAAAAGGCATTACTTGATTTCGTCCCAGGCCTTCTGGATAGCCGCCGTCACGTCGGCCGTCGGCTTGCCACCGACATAGTCGACCATGCCGGTCCAGAACGCACCGGCACCGATCTTGCCGGGCATCAGGTCGGAACCGTCAAACCGGAAGGTGGTGGCGCTGGTCAGGATCTCGCCCATTTTCTTGGAAGGCGCATTCGAATAGGCGTCCGGATTGACTTTCTTGTAAGGTGTCAGGAAGCTTGTCTGGGCCATCCACACTTCGTGTGCAATTGGCGTTTCCAGCCATTCGATGAATGCGCGTGCTGCCGGGGTGTCCTTGGTGATCGACACCAGCGTGCCTGCACCGAGAACTGGATTGCCGAGTTCGGGCTTGGAAGCATAAGGCGGCAGGTAGAAGAAGTCGGCATCCTCGCCGAGCTTGGTGCCTTCCGGGAAGAACGACGGAATGAACGAAGCCTGATGATGCATGTAGCACTTCGGCGGCGAGGTGAAGAGACCCTTCGGGCTGTCGCGGAAGTCGGTCGAGGCAACCGCTGCAGCGCCACCGTCAACAAACTTGTCGTTCTTGGCAAACCAGCCGAACTCGTCGATGGCGCCGATCACGGCCGGATCGTTGAACGGAATTTCGTTCTTGACCCACTTGTCGTAGACGTCAGGCGTCTGCGTGCGCAGCATCATGTCTTCGACCCAGTCGGTCGCCGGCCAGCCGGTTGCGCCGCCCGAACCGAGCCCGATGCACCAGGCCTTGCCGCCGTCGGCGGCGATCTTCTCGGTCAACGCCTTGAGTTCCTCCATGGTCTTTGGAACTTTATAGCCGGCGTCTTCGAAGTTTTCAGGCGAATACCAGACCAGCGACTTCACGTCGGCCTTGTAGGGGAAAGCAAAGAAGTGCGAGGCGCCATCCTTGCCGTTGTAGCTTCCGAGGCTGACCCAGCTATCGCCGGCCGCGTAATTTTCCTTGATCCAGGCAGCGTCCTTGTCGCCGAGATCGACGAGGAAACCCTTGGAAGCTAGGTCGGCCAGCAGGCCGGGCTGCGGCAGGATCGCGATGTCAGGCGGGCTGCCCGCCTGCGTGTCGATGACGATCTGCTGCTCGTAGTTCTCAGACGAGGAGTACTTGACCTTGATGCCGGTGGCATCTTCGAAATAGGCAAGCATCGACAGCGCCAGTGTTTCGTCGTCGCCACGCCACGGTCCGAAGATCGTCAGCGTCTGGCCCTTCATGTCGTGGCCTTTTTTGAATTCTTCGTAGCTTGCCCAGTTGAAGCGGGCTTCCTCGCCCGGCTTGAACTTGAGGTCGGCCGCATGTGCAGCGCCTGCAAACAAAGCGAGGGCGGCAACGCCCATCAAAAGTGATTTCTTCATCCGATAATCCTCCCGTGGATCTGGAATATGTTTTGGCCGCCCAGGGTTGCGGAGAGCGGCCGTCTGCAAAGCGTCAATCGGAATTCAGTCTTTCGAAAATCGTCCTCCCGATTTGAAAGCGCTTTAAATGAATAAACGTGTTTCACGGGCAAAAGTCAAGCCCTATTCGAATCGCGAGCATTCCGGAAACGATTACGATCAAGGTGAATTGAACGAAACCAATATATATCAGTGGCATAACCAAGGATGAATCTGCATGTCGGCGGTACCCGCAGGCGGTTGCGCGACAGCCATCTAGGGTCATGTTCAAAGTTTAAAATTGATGGCGCTTTCAATTTTCTATTGTTTGCGCTATCATCTCCCATGCGGAAGATTGGAAGCGGCGGGGGGCTGCTTTGATCGGGCAATCCTGGAGGAGTGATTGTAGCGCTCATGAACCTGAAAGAATTCGCGAAATCGATTGGCATGAGCCAGACCACCGTCAGCCGGGCGCTTTCCGGATATCCGGAGGTCAAGCAGGAGACGCGTCAGCGCATCCTCAAGCTCGCCAACGAACTCGGCTATCATCCGAATCGCTCGGCGGCGGGCCTTGCGACTGGACGCGCCGGCGCAGTCGGCATCGTGCTGCGCGAGGGCCACGGCTTTGATCCGAATACGACGGAATTCATGGCCGGGCTCGGCAGCCGGCTGGAAACGCGCCAGATCGACATTCTGATCACCGTGGTCGAGGACAGGGAAGGAGAGTTGGTCGCCTACCAGCGGCTTGCGGCCTCCAAGCGCGTCGATGCTGTGATCCTGCATACGCCGACGATGGATGATCCACGCATGGATTTCCTCAAGAGGCTGAAGATGCCGTTTATCGTCCACGGCCGCGGCGGCGAGAACGGCGGTTTCCCCTGGATCGACATCGACAATTTCGGTGCGATCTACCGCGCCACGTCCTACCTGCTCGATATCGGCCACCGCTCCATTGCCATGATCAACGGCGGCAAGGGCGATATTTTCGCCGAGCATCGCGAGCAGGGCTATCGCAAGGCGCTCCGCGAGCGAAACATCGCTGTGCGTGAGGAACTGATCACCAACGGCGCCTTCATCGATGATGTCGGCTATCGCTCGATGCAGGATTTTCTCAGCCTCAGCGAGCCGCCGACGGCGGTGCTGGCCGGCTCGATGATGACGGCGCTGGGCGTCATGCGGGCGGTGCGCTCGGCTGGCCTGGCATTGGGTCGCGATATCTCGCTGATCGCCCACGACGACGTCTTCAACTACATCAATGCCGACAACATGGTGCCCACGGTCTCGACCACGCGCTCGTCGATGCGCGAGGCAGGCATTCGCATCGGCGATATCCTGCTGCAATTGCTGGGCGGGCGCGATGTCTCCAATCATAGCGAGATCTGGCCTGTGGAACTGGTGCTGCGGGAATCGACGGCGCCGCCGGTGATGTAGCGGCAGCCGGATGAGGGGCATTCTTTCAAGGCCAGTCGGAATAGCCCGACGATGTTGTCAGGCTGTGCATCGCCGTATTGTCCGCAGCAAGCGAACGATATTTAGCCGGCGAAATACCGGTCTTGCGTTTGAAGAAATGGCTGAAATTGGCAGGATCGCGAAAGCCGAGACTATAGGAAATGTCCTGGACGCTGTGTGCTGCGCGCTCCAGCCTCAGCTTTGCCTCCTGCAGCAGCCGGTCATGGACAAGCTCGATCGGCGAGCGCGACAGCGTCCGTTGGCAGATGGCATGCAGCCGGTCGGCCGAAATGCCGAGTTCGGTGGCATAGGCGCTGATCGGACGCCGCAGCCGGTAGTTCATCTCCACCGATTGCCGGAAGCGTTGCAGGATCGGCCCGGTGCCGCTCGGCGTCGCTGCCGTCTCGTCTGTGCCGCTGACGCGCCAGGCACACATCAGGATCAGCCGCATATAGGCCGAGATAGCCATGCGCGAGGCGCGTCCTTCCTGCTGCAGTTCGGAAATGAAGCCGGTGAACAGGGATGTCAGCTCGCGGATGACAGCGCCTTCCAGCGTGTCCGTTAGTGAAAAGCTGCCGGAATACAGCCGGAGCGACGGCGATTCCGCATGGTCGCCGATCGCCTCGCCCATGATCTCCGGCGACACACCGACGAGATAGCCATGTGTGCCGGCCGATATCGTCAGGCTCTCGCCATCCGAGGGCGGGAAGAAGGCAAGCGCCGGCCCATGGATGGAGATCGTCGCTTCGCCGATGGTCAGGCCGACCGCACCGCCGGAGACATAGAGGACATGGTGAAACCAGCGCTGCGGCGCTCGGCCAATGCGGATGGTCCGACGGCTGATCGCGGGGTCGATCGTTTCGCCTCGCGCATCGTGATGGACGGCAGCGTCGTTGTGCACGAGAGTCCGTTTCCTGTCCCAGTGGGCTGGTGCTACGCCATAAAATGACAAGTGATTACCAGAAAATCACATTCATATTCAAAGAGCAAGGAATAGTCTGTAGCCAACATGCCTTTGGGAGGAGGCAACAATGGCATCCGTTTCCGCTATTTCACAGCAAGATCGCGCTCAAGCGGCGGCCAACCCGCCTGCCGGAACGCGGCAGTTGCAGGTTGGGCTGTTGATTGGCGGCATGGACCGGAATTCCTCCACCTCGGCCACATTCGAGCGTACCAGTCCAGTCACCGGCGCAGTGGTAACCACGGCCGCCGCCGCGAGTCTTGAAGATGCCGCCGCTGCCGCAAACGCCGCCGCTGCCGCATTCCCGGATTGGGCTGCGACGGCCCCCGGCTTTCGCCGGTCACTGCTCGAGAGAGCTGCCGAACTGTTGGCCGAACGGGCGCCCGAAATCTCCGCTGCAATGATGGCCGAGACCGGGGCGACGCCGCAATGGTGCGCGTTCAATATCCGCCTCGGAAGCCAGGTCTTTCTCGATGCGGCAGCAATGACCACGCAGGTCACCGGCTCGATCATTCCTGCCAATCGCCCAGGGATGACGTCGTTCGCCGTACGTCAGCCAGCCGGCGTCTGTTTAGCCATCCCGCCGTGGAATGCGCCGATCATTCTCGGGGTTCGCTCGATCGCCATGGCGCTGGGTTGCGGCAACACCGTCGTGTTCAAGGCTTCCGAACTCTGCCCGGCGACACATCGCATGCTCGGCGACGTGCTCACCGATGCCGGCTTCCCGGCAGGCGTCGTCAACATCCTGTCGAATGCGCCGGCCGATGCCGCTGCCCTCGTCGAGGCGCTGATCGCCCATCCGGTGATCCGCCGCATCAATTTCACCGGCTCGACGCGAGTCGGGCGGGTCATTGCCCAAACCGCCGGCCGCTATCTCAAGCGTTGCCTGCTCGAACTCGGCGGCAAGGCGGCTTTCGTGGTGCTCGACGATGCGGATCTTGATGAGGCGGTGAAGGCGGCCGCCTTCGGTGCCTTCTTCAACCAGGGCCAGATTTGCATGTCGACGGAGCGCATTATCGTCATGGACGCGGTGGCCGATGAATTCGTCGCCCGCTTTCTCGCCAAGGTAAGGACGCTGAAGGCGGGCGACCCCGGCATGCCGCAATTTCCGCTCGGCAGCCTGATCACGGCGGAATCGGCGCGGCGCGTCAGGCTGCTGATCGAGGACGCGGTCGCCAAGGGTGCCGAACTGCTGACCGGCGGCGAAAACCACGATGCGCTGATGGATGCCGCCATCGTCGACCACGTGACGCGGCCGATGCGGCTCTATCGAGAAGAGAGTTTTGGACCGGTCGCGGCAATCATTCGGGTCGCCGATGTCGAGGAAGCCATCACCATCGCCAATGATTGCGACTACGGGCTCTCGGGTGCCGTCTTCGGTCGCGATATCGGCCGGGCGATGGATGTGGCGCGACGCATAGAATCCGGCATTTGCCACATCAATTCGGCAACGGTCGGAGACGAGCCTCAGATGCCCTTCGGCGGCGTCAAGGCGAGTGGCTATGGAAAATTCGGCGGTGCGGCGGCACTCGATGAATTCACCGAACTCAGGTGGATCACGTTGTCGTCGCAGCCGGGAGACTACCCGATCTGACACCAAGTCGGACGGCGCATGGGGTTCAACAACGGGAGGAATGTTCATGACCAATGATATCAGACAAAAAGGCGGTATTACCCGCCGCGAACTGATGGCGGCGACCGGTGCGCTGACGGCGGCGGTTGCGCTCGGCGTCAAACCGGCCTTTGCGGCGGACACATTGAAGATCGGTTTCATCAGCCCGCGCACCGGCCCGCTTGCCGGTTTCGGCGAAACCGACGGCTATGTACTGGATCTAGCTCGCAAGGCGTTCGAGAAGGGCATCGAGATTGGCGGCAAGACTTACGCTGTCGAGATCCTCGATCAGGACACACAGTCAGACCCGTCCCGCGCCGGCCAGTTGGCAAAGGACCTCATCAACAACCAGGGTATCGACATGATGCTGGCGATTTCGACGCCGGAAACCATCAACCCGGTCTCCGACGCATGCGAGGCCGCCGGCGTTCCGTGCCTGTCCACAGTGATGCCCTGGGAAGCATGGTATTTCGGTCGTGGCGCCAAGCCTGACCAGCCGTCGCCGTTCAAATGGACCTACCACTTCGGCTTCGGCGTCGAAGAATTCCACAAGACCTATGTCTCGCAATGGAATCTGATCGAGACCAACAAGAAAGTCGGGGTCATGTATCCCAACGATGCCGATGGCAACGCCATCCGTGCACATCTGGCCCCGCTGCTTCAGAAGGACGGCTTCACCATCGTCGATCCCGGCGCCTATGAAACCGGCACCACCGATTTCTCCAGCCAGATCGCCAAGTTCAAGCAGGAAGGCGTCGAGATCATCAACACCTTCCCGATCCCGCCGGATTTCGCCACCTTCTGGCGCCAGGCTGCCCAGCAGGGGCTGCACAAGCAGGTCAAGATCGTTCAGGTCGCCAAGACAGGCCTGTTTCCTTCGGGCGTCGAAGCACTCGGCGAACTCGGCGTCAATCTCGCCAGTGCGGCCTACTGGCACAAGGCCTTCCCCTACAAGTCGACAGCGACCGGTGTCAGCGGCACTGAACTTGCCGACGGCTATGAGGCAACGTCCGGCAAGCAGTGGACGCAGCAACTCGGTGCCACCATGTCGTTGCTCGACGCGGGCTTCGATGCACTGAAGAAGGCGTCGGACCCGAAGAGCAAGGATGCGGTGGCGAAATCATTGTCGACGCTCAACACGACGACGATGATCGGCAAGGTCGATTTCACCTCGGGTCCGTTCCCGAATGTCTCGCCGGGCCCGATCATCGGCACCCAGTGGGTCAAGGCGGCGGAAGGCTCGAAATTCCCGCTCGACTATGTCGTCACGGAAAATGCGACCGACCCCAACGTCCCGGTCGGGGCCAAGCTGCTGCCTTACAACGGCTAAGGGTTGAGATGCTGGATCTGCAACAGAATGGAACCGGCCCCGGCCGGTTCTCGGGGATAGGCATCCACAAGCGCTTCGGGTCACTGCTTGTGCTTGAGGATGTCGATTTCTCCATGGGACTGAGCGAGGCGGTCGGCATCGTCGGGCCGAACGGCGCGGGCAAGACCACCTTGCTCGCGACGCTGTCCGGCGCCTATCCGCCGAGCGCAGGCTCCGTCAGCTTCGATGGCAAGGATGTGACGCGGCAGACATCGGCGGACCGCTGCCGCGCCGGTCTGGTGCGAACGCATCAGGTGCCAAAGCCTTTCTCGGGCATGACGACGTTTGAAAATGTCTATGTCGCCGCTTCACACAACGGTGCGAAAAATCGTGACGAGGCCTATGAGCGGGTGATCCAGTCGCTCGAACTCTGCGGCATGCTTGACGTCGCCAATCGCAAGGCTGAAACACTGGGTCTGCTCGACCGCAAGCGGCTTGAACTGGCGCGTGTGCTGGCGACTGGACCGAAAGTGTTGCTGCTCGATGAGATCGGCGGCGGGCTGACGGATTCGGAGGCGCAGGAACTGGTCCTGACGATCCAGGAACTGAAACGCCGTGGTATCGGCATCGTCTGGATCGAGCATATCGTGCATGTCCTGCTGCAAGTCGTCGATCGGCTGATCTGCATGGATGCGGGCAAGATCATCGCCGATGGCGATCCGCAAAGCGTGATGTCGGACCCGCATGTGGTCAAGGCCTATCTGGGCGGAGGGCCGAAATGAACATTCTCGAGGTTGAAAATCTGACGGCGCGGCATGGCCTGCTCGAAGCGGTGCGTGGCCTGAGTTTTCATGTCCGCAAAGGCGAGACGCTGGCGTTGGTGGGTGCCAATGGCGCCGGCAAGACAACGCTGTTGCGCACGCTGGCAGGCGCCCACCCCGTCGCCTCCGGCCACATCAGGCTCAAGCGCGAGGACGTCACGGCACTGCCATCCCACAAGCGCGTCGCCAGCGGTATTGCCCTGGTGCCGGAAGGCCGGCGCATGTTTGCCTCGATGACCGTGGCGGAAAATCTGAAGCTCGGTGGCATGGCCGGACGCAAGGGCGATTGGTCGATCGACAAGATTCTCGAAATCTTTCCGAATCTGCAAAAGCGCATAAACCACAAGACAGGCCACCTCTCGGGCGGCGAACAGCAGGCAACCGCCATCGGCCGGGCACTGATGAGCAATCCCGATGTGCTGCTGCTGGATGAAGTCTCGCTGGGCCTTTCGCCGCTGATCGTCGATCGCGTCTACGCGTCACTGGACGGCCTGATGAAATCCGGCACGACCATCATCCTCGTCGAACAGGACCTGTCGCGTGCCATGGCGGTTGCCGACCGGCTGATCTGCATGCTGGAAGGCCGAGCCGTTCTGGAGGGCAGGGCGGAGGAATTGACGCGCGAAGAGGTGACGCAAGCCTATTTTGGCCTCCGGAAATCCGTGCACAGGGGAGACGCGGCATGATCAACCAGATCCTTCAGGGCGTCTTGCTCGGCGGCTACTACGCCGTCATCGCCTGTGGCCTTGCCTTCATGTTCTCGGTGATGCGGATCATCAATCTCGCTCATGGCAGTTTGGCCGTCGCCAGCGCCTACCTGATCTTCATGTTGGGCGAAAAGGTCCATCTGCCGCTGTTTGCCTGCTTCATCGTCGCTGTCGTCGTCATGGCCATTGTCGGCTGGTTGTTGCAGCGATTCATCCTTGATCGTAGTGCGCGGGGCGGCCAGTTGCTGCCGATCCTGTCAACCTTCGGCCTGGCCATGGTCATCGACAACTCGCTGTTCGAACAGTTCGGCGCCGATACGCGATCGCTGGCGGGCGCCATCGGCGATCTGTCCTGGGCCTCGTGGGAATTGCCGGGCGGCCTCTATGTCGGCAAGCTGCCGATACTGATCTTCGCCACGGCGGTGGTCCTGCTTGCCGGCCTGCAACTGATGCTGAGCCACACGACGCTCGGCCGCGCGATCCGTGCTACGGCCGAAGATCCGGACACGGCCGGCCTGATGGGCATCGATGCGGGGCGGGTCAACGCCGCCGCTGCGGCGATTGCCATGGTGACCGTGACGATCGCCGGCATGTTCCTCGGCATGCGGGCGACCTTCGAGCCCTATTCGGGTGCGCCCCAATTGCTGTTCGCGTTTGAGGCAGCGGTGATCGGTGGCGCGGGTTCGCTCTGGGGCACGCTGATCGGTGGTATCATTCTTGGCGTCGCCCAGACGATAGGCGCGTCGTTCCACCCGCTCGGCTTTCTGATTGCCGGCCATGCGGTGTTCCTCATCATCCTGCTGGCGCGGCTGTTTCTCCCCGATCTTGCATCGCTGCCCGCCAAACTCATGAACCGGGGGGCCGCAATATGAGCGCTTCGACAATGTCCAGTGCTGCCAGGGACGTCCATCGCTGGACACGCGCCTCGCGGATTGCCGTCTGGTTCGCGGTCGGCGTGCTGGTGGTGCTGGCGCTGTTTCCGAGCTTCATGGGCGCCGGCGCTGTCGACCGGATCACGGCGCTGTTCATCTATGTCATCCTGGCGGCGATGTGGAATGCACTGGCCGGTTTTGGCGGGCTGGTTTCCGTCGGCCAGCAGGTGTTTTTCGGCCTCGGCGCCTATGTCACGGTCAAGCTCGCCGACAAGGGGCTCGATCCGTTCCTGGCAATTGTCGTGTCCGGCTTCGTCGTCGCGGCTTTCTCCTATCCGCTTTCGTTTGCGATGTTGCGCTTGAAGGGTGGGGAGTTTGCCATCGGTATGTGGGTGGTCTCGGCATTGACCCACCTGCTCGTCAATCTCGACGGCCTGATCCAGGGCGAGACGGGTACATCGCTGATCTCGCTCAATGCCTATGCGTCCGGCTCGCGGCGCGCCATCATCTTCTGGCTGGCGCTCGGTGGCATGGCGGCGATCCTGGCGAGTCTGTTCGTGCTCTTGCGAAGCAAGACGGGCGCCGCGATCCAGGCCATCCGTGACAACGAGGATGCGGCCCAATCGCTCGGTGTCGATGTCATGGCCACCAAGCGAAAGCTGTTTGTACTGGCCGCGTTCGGCACGGCCGTGGCCGGCGCGCTCTGGTTGGCCAGCGCCACCAGCTTCCAGCCGAAGACCTATTTTTCGGTGCAGTGGACGGCCTATATGATCTTCATGGTGCTGGTCGGGGGCATCGGCACGTTCGAGGGTGCGATCCTTGGTGCGCTGATCTTCTTCGTTATTGAGACATGGTTCGGCGGATTGGGCGTCTGGTATCTCATCGGCCTGGGCGTCGTGGCACTGGTGTTCGCACTGTTCTTTCCCAAGGGGCTTTGGGGTGCATTCGAGACCCGCACCGGCATTTCGCTGATGCCGGTCGGCTATCGCCTGACAATCAAGAACAAGATTTCAAGACAGGGAGAATGACATGATTTTCGGCAAGACACTCGTGATCACGGGCGTGTCGTCCGGCATCGGCGCACGCACGGCCGAACTGGCGGTCGCCCTCGGCGCCGATGTCATCGGCATCGACATGAAGCAACCGGCCGTTCCAGCCGCGAATTTCATCAAGGGCGACCTATCCAGCCCCGCCGGCATCGAAGAGGTGGTCAAACAACTCCCGAAGCAGTTTGATGCGCTGCTGAATGTCGCTGGCATATCCGGCAAAGTCGGCGCCGAGGCGACGCTGGCGATCAATTTCTATGGCTTGCGCGCCCTGTCGGAAGCCGTGGCGCCGCGCATCCGCGAGGGCGGCACGGTGGTCAACGTTGCCTCGATCGCCGGCTATGGCTGGCGGGCCAATCTCGAACGCGCCAAGGCCATGGTCGGCGTCCAGGGTTTTCCGGACATCAAGGCGGTGATGGAACAGAACGGCGTCAAGAACGAGGAAGGCTATCCGCTCTCCAAGGAATTGCTGCTGTTGTGGAATCAGAAGGCGGCCCATTCGCCGCTGTTCAAGAGCCACGGCATCCGCGTCAATGCCGTCAGCCCCGGCCCGGTCGAAACCCAGATCCTCAAGGAATTCCGCTCGGTATTGGGTGACGAAAAGGTCGATTCCGACATTTCGCGGGTCGGCCGTGCCGGCACCGCGTCGGATATCGCACCGGTCATTCTCTTCCTCGCTTCTGACGGTGCTCGCTGGATCAACGGCGCCAACATCGCTAGTGACGGAGGCCTTGAAGCCTCGATCAATGCCGACGTACTCGGCTTCTAACAACGGTAAGGACATCCATCATGTTGGAACTCAAACAGATCATCGGCGGCAAGTTCGTACCGTCCAAGTCGGGCAAGACATATGACCGCCTCGACCCTTTCACAGGCAAGGTCGCGACCCGCGCACCGGCCTCGGGGCTCGAGGACGTTAAGGCGGCGGTTGCCGCAGCGCATGCTGCCTTCCCGGCGTGGTCAAAGACGGGACCCGGCGAGCGTCGCGCGCTGCTGATGAAGGCCGCCGACATCCTCGCCTCGAAAGGAGACGAATTCGCCAAGATCATGGTTGAGGAGACGGGTGGCACCGCCCCCTGGGCCGGCTTCAATACCATGCTGGCCGCCGGTATACTGCGCGAAGCCGCTGGAATGACGACGCAGATCCAGGGCGAGATCATCCCGTCCGATAAGCCCGGCACGCTATCGATGGCCGTGCGCCAGGCGGCTGGTGTGTGCCTCGGCATCGCGCCATGGAATGCCCCGATCATTCTCGGCACCCGCGCCATTGCCATGGCGCTCGCCTGCGGCAACACTGTCATTCTCAAGGCGTCGGAAGCCTGCCCCGGCCTGCACATGCTGATCGGCCAGTCGCTCGTCGAGGCCGGACTTCCCGATGGTGTCGTCAACGTCATTTCCAACGCACCCGAAAACGCAGCCGAGATCGTCGAGGCGCTGATCGCGGCACCGGAAGTCCGGCGCGTCAATTTCACCGGCTCGACCAAGGTCGGCCGACGCATCGGCGAACTCTGCGGTCGCAACCTCAAACCGGCTCTGCTGGAGCTTGGCGGCAAGGCGCCGATGATCGTGCTCGAGGATGCCGACATCGATGCGGCGGTGAACGGCGCGATCTTTGGGTCGTTCGCCAATATGGGCCAGATCTGCATGTCCACTGAGCGCTTGATCGTGCATGAGAAGATCGCCGACGAATTCGTCGCCAAGCTCGCAGCGCGCGCCTCGAAACTGCCGGCGGGCGATCCGCGCGGCCACGTGGTCCTCGGCTCATTGGTGACGCCGGAGGCTGCAACGAAGATGGAAGAGTTCATCGCCGATGGTGTCGGCAAGGGCGCCAAGCTGGTGGCCGGTGGAAAACGCACTGGCTCGGTGGTCGAGGCGACGCTGCTGGATCATGTGAAGCCCGGCATGCGCAGCTTCGAGGAAGAATCCTTCGGTCCCGTCAAGCCGATCATCCGCGTCAAGGACGAGGAAGAAGCGATCAACATCGCCAATGATACGGAATACGGTCTTTCCTCGTCGGTCTATAGCCGCGATGTGCAGCGGGCAATGGCGGTGGCAGCACGCATCGAATCCGGCATTTGCCATATCAACGGACCGACCGTGCATGACGAGGCCCAGATGCCATTCGGCGGCGTCAAGGGCTCCGGCTATGGCCGCTTCGGCGGCAAGGCGGCGATCAATGAATTCACCGATCTGCGCTGGATCACCATAGAGGATCCGCATCAGCATTATCCGTTCTGAGTGGAAATTTGACTTTTTGCGTGCGGTGGACTATGCGGGCGGCAGGTTTAGGGACACCTGCCGCCCGCAGTCGCAAGACACGGTGAAGCTCCCCGAAACAAGACCTCGTCTTATTTCCATTGAAGGCATTCCGGCCTTTGGCAATGCGGGCACCCAAGTAATCGCCTAGAATGCCAGGAAAGAGGACAGTCATGGGCGATACGACCCAACTCCCCTCGCTGGAAGACCTGAAAGATCAGGCCAAACGCCTGCGCGATGCGCTGGCCCGGCAAGGGACACAAGTGAACCACTCGAAATCCCTCGAGCTGATCGCTGGCCAATACGGCTTTCGCGACTGGAACACCTTGCACGCCAAAATCGGCAACATGCCGCCGACCAAGCGCGCGCTGGCGATTGGCGACAGGGTTTCGGGCCAATATCTCGGCCAGAAATTCGTGGGCACGGTGATAGCAATCAAAATGCTCACCAGCGCCTATGGCATGTCGCGCGTCACGTTCGACTTCGATGAAGCGGTCGATGTCATCACATTCGAGAGCTGGTCGGCCTATCGCAAGCGCGTGACCTGCACATTGGATGAGGATGGCCGGACGCTGGAAAAGACTTCGAACGGCGCACCGCATATGGTGCTGGAGTAGGGCGTGTAAGGGGAGGCTGCGGGTTGCGGCCCCCTCATCCGGCGCGACGCGCCACCTTCTCCCCAAGGGGAGAAGAGGATCGTGGCCGTCGGCATTCCCAAAAGGACCCTCTGCGCGCTCTTCAAACGAACTTGAAGCGCGAATACGGTGCGTTCCCTCTTCTCCCCTTGGGGAGAAGGTGGCGCGTCGCGCCGGATGAGGGGGCTATCTCCATCGATGAAGGAGGGAGCCACCCCAAGCGAAAACGCTGCGAACGGATTACCCGTTGCTCTTTGGCTTCTTGCGTTTCGGCGGAGCATCGCCGGAATTCGCGAAACTCGGCTTGCCGGGCTTTGCCCAGTCCTTGCCGGGCCTGTCGGAGAAGCCGCGATCGTTTGCGCCACCACCAGCAAATTCCGGCTTGCGCCCAAACTTCTTCTTGGTGTTGGTCGCACCGAATTCCTCGGCGACCGGATCTGCGCGCTTGGAAGGCGCAAATTCCTGACGTGCCGGACGTTCGCGGGCAGGTGCCGCGTCACGTGCAGGCTTGTCCCATGCCGGCTTGCGATCGCCGAACGATTTCTTGTCGCCGAATGGCTTCTTGTCACCAAACGACTTCTTGTCGCCAAATGACTTGCGCTCGCCTTCGAACTTGTTCGGGCCGGAACGGGGCGAGCGACCGAAATCGGGCTCTCCTTCGACAACGGTCAGGCGCATGCCGCGCTCGAGCGTCTTGTTCGGACCGACATTGAACAGGAAGCTGTCGAGGCTTTCGGATGCAATTTGCACGAAGGTCTCGTCCTGCTGCATCTTGATCTGGCCGATATCGCTCTTGGTGATGTTGCCGTTGCGGCAGAGCAGTGGGATCAGCCAGCGCGGCTCGGCATTCTGCTTGCGGCCAACCGACAGCGAAATCCAGGTCGACGGGCCGAAGTCTTCGCGGCGGCGCGGCGCGGCATCGTCGCGCGGCACGAAATTGTCGCCGCCCCGCGATTCGCGTGCCTTCGGCGCATATTCATTGATCGGGCCGATATCGATCAGGTCTTCCGGAGCTGAGCGGCCCTGGCGATAGAGCCGGACGAAGGCGGCGGCGATCTTGTCGGCGCCCTGGCTCTCGAGCAGTTGCTGGACCAGATGGGCTTCTTCCTCGCGGACGTTCTCGTTGAAGATTTCATCGGCGAGCAGGCGTTCGTCGTCGCGGGCGGTGACTTCATCGGCCGACGGCGGGGCAGCCCATTCGGCGCGGATGGCGGCGGCCTGCAACAGGCGCTCGGCCTTGCGGCGGGCATTGGACGGCACGATCAGGGCGCTGACGCCCTTGCGGCCGGCGCGACCGGTGCGGCCCGAACGGTGCAGCAAGGTTTCCGGATTGGTCGGCAGGTCGGCATGGATGACCAGTTCGAGATTGGGCAGGTCGATGCCACGGGCGGCAACGTCGGTGGCGATGCAGACGCGTGCACGGCCGTCACGCATCGATTGCAGCGCGTGGCTGCGTTCGTTCTGGCTGAGTTCGCCGGACAGGGCCACGACGGTGAAGCCACGGTTGTGTAGCCGGGCGGTCAGGTGATTGACGGCGGCGCGGGTGTTGCAGAACACGATGGCATTCTTGGCTTCATAGAAGCGCAGCGCGTTGATGATGGCGTTCTCGCGATCGGCCGGCGCCATGGCCAGTGCGCGATACTCGATATCGATATGCTGTCTCTGCTCGGAGGAGGCAGTGCTGATGCGCACGGCGTCGCGCTGGTAGCTTTCCGCCAGCTTGGCAATCGACTTCGGCACGGTTGCCGAGAACATCAGCGTCCGGCGGCTTTCCGGCGATGCTTCAAGGATGAACTCGAGATCTTCGCGGAAGCCGAGATCGAGCATCTCGTCGGCTTCGTCGAGCACCACGGCGCGGACCGACGAGAGATCGAGTGTGTTGCGGGTGATGTGATCGCGCAGGCGGCCCGGCGTGCCCACGACGATATGGGCGCCACGTTCAAGCGCGCGGCGCTCGGTGCGCACGTCCATGCCGCCGACGCTGGTGGTCACCACAGCGCCAGTTTCTTCATAAAGCCATTCGAGTTCGCGCGCCACCTGCAGGGCAAGCTCGCGCGTGGGGGCGATGGCGAGCGCGAGCGGCGCTCCGGCGCGCTCGAAGCGCTTGCGGCCATCAAGCAGGGTGGGGGCGAAGGCCAGTCCGAAGGCCACCGTCTTGCCCGAGCCGGTCTGGGCGGAGACGAGCGCATCGGCACCCTTCAATTCGGAATCCAGAACGGCCTTCTGAACCGGCGTCAATTCGGTATAGCCGCGTTTTTCGAGCGCAACGGCAAGCGCAGGCTCAATGCCTTCAAACTGTGTCATTTCATGTCTTTCGGATGTCATGCATTCGACGGCGCGAGGCCGATGGGAATACAATACCAGCGACAATGCGTCGCTTTGTTGAATGTGGCGGCTACATAGAGCGAATTGAACGAAATGTCGAGTGCGCTCAAGACATAGCTTGATTGCAGTTAACCGCAGGATTGCATGGCAGGCTAGAACCGGCCTTCATTTTCCTTGGCGAGCTTCAACAGGACATCGGAATCCGGCGTGTAGCGGGCACTTGCCGTCTGCCACTTATAGGTCGTGCGCACCTGCCGTTGGCTGGCAGAAGGCTGGGCGCCGTCGCCGCAATCCTCGAGCGTCGCGGTCGTGGCGTCGGTGACGACAACGTTGATCGGGGCGTAGGGTTTACCCGCGCCGGGATTGGCCGCATAGGAAATCGTCTGATGGCGTTCAAAACCGCAGGCTTTCTCGTCGAACAGCGACACCGTGTCGATGAGCTCCAACCTGTCCTTGCGCACCATCGCCATGACCACGGTCACGTAGGACTGGCTGGAGTTGAAATGCGAGCTCATCGTCAGGATGGCGTCCGAATCCGGCGAAATCGGCAGCAGGCCCTGCTCGAGGAAAAAGGTACTCTGGTCAAAGCCGATATCCACCGCATCCAGCAGCTTGGGTTCACCCGATACGTCGTAAAGTGCCAGCACCGCGACGCCTTCGAGCGTCTTTCCAGCTTGGGCGAAATCAAACAGCACAAGCTGCCGCTCCTTGCCCTCGGCCTTCATGTGCACGGTGCCGATATCGTAGAAGCCGAAATTGTCCTCGCCGCTGTTCTGATAGGGAGAACCGCCGAGATGACGAAGCGGGATGAGGGATTTGCCGACATAGGCACCGTCGGCGGCCTTGATGTCAGGCACGAAATGGCGGGCAAGATCGAGATAGGTTGTCGTGCTCTTGGCCGTCACCGCGGTATCCGGCGACGGGAAATCGACCTCTGCTGCCGATGCTGACTGCATAAGCACGGTCAGCAGCAACGGCACAGCCCAAAATATGCGTCTCGACCACAACCCCATGCATTGCTCCAGACATTATGGACGCGATGATAGAGCAAGGCGCTTCAACATCAACGGAAATCTTGGCGATGCCGGGGAGGGGGCCGGCAGGAAGACGGCCTCCACCAAAGGTAGGTCATGTCGGGCAGCTCACGCCTGCTGGAAGATTTCGTCGAGGCGGGCATAGCCGGCTTCCATGCCTTGGGCCATACCACTCTTCAATGCGCCGTCGCGGGCTTCGGACGACGCGTAGCGAATGGTCATTTCAAGCCTGGTGCGGCCGCCGAGTTCGGTCAGCCATGTGGTAACGACGGTCTCGCCACCGGTCCAGTCCTCGTCGAAGAGCTCCTTGTGAACGATCTTTGCCGGCGCATCGAGCTCCATGAAAATGCCGCCCATGCCCATGTCGGTGCCGCGCTCGGCATGCCGCCAGACATAGCGGAAGACGCCGCCCGGTCTGAGATCGATTTCGCAGACCGCGAGCTCCCAGCCGTCGGGGCCGAACAGCCAGCGCTTCATCAGCTCGGGCTTGGTCATCGCATCGTAGACCATCTGGCTCTTTGCATCGAAGAGGCGGGTGATTGCGATTTCATGATCGCCTTGGGCGACGATCGTCATATGTCCGACATCCATTGTCATTCCTTCCCTTTTTTGGTTTCGTCAGCTTTCATTTCTGCCAGCAGGGCATCGAGCCGGCTGAAATTTCCTTCCCAGAAGCGGCGATAGAGATCGAGGTAGTCCGCAGCTTCCTGCATCGGCTTGGCATCCAGCCGGCAAGGTCGGTACTGTGCAGTCTTGCCGCGCGACACCAATCCGGCATTTTCGAGCACCTTGAGATGCTTGGAGACTGCCGCCAGGCTCATGTCATAGGGCTCGGCAAGCTCGCCCACGGTCGCCTCTCCGAGCGAGAGGCGGGCAAGCAATCCGCGCCGCGTCGGATCGGCCAATGCCGAAAGGGTCATGCTCAGCGTGTCCATATCGTATTCAACCAATTAGTTATCAACTTATTGGTTGAATACGATATGGACATTTTGGAGTCAAGCCTCTCATACAAAAATATTGTTCATGCTATGTTCTTATTTCTATGCTAGGAGCAACGCGTTCACACCAATAGAACCAAGGGAGATGGTAATGACGATCCATGGAACATTCGGCTGGAATGAACTGATGACACCGGATCTTGAGGCGTCCAAGGCTTTCTATGCAAAGGTCGCGGGCTGGAGCTATCAGGAGATGCCGATGGACGAGGGTGGCAGCTATACGCTGGCTTTTGTCGAAGGCGAGCCTGTGCCGGTCGCGGGCCTGATGCATTGGCCCAAGGACCAGCCGGGCAGCAGCGACTGGTTTGCCTATCTCAACGTCGCCGACATCAATGCGTCGATTTCGGCCGTCACCGGCGCCGGCGGTTCGGTCATCCGCCCGCCCTTCGAAATCGAAGGAACCGGCTGGATTGCCATCGTCATGGACACGGCGATGACAACAATCGGCTTGCTGGAACCCAAACCGATGACCTGATCGGTCGATCAGGGGCGGCGGCATGGCCGCCGCTCCCATTCATCTGCATTTGCGTAGCCCTAATCCTGTCTCAGTCTTCCGAAAATATGCCGACGCAACGGACCACAGGACAGGAGCATGGGGATCATGCAATCACCTTCCAAAGCAGGTGGCGTCGTGCATGCACTGACACGCGACGGCCTCGAATTGCCGGTGCTAGATGTCACGAACCCGCGTTTTGCAGTCAAGGAAGACCCCGCCTCACTGCAGGCGCTGCATGAAGCGTTTACGCAGAATGAGCGACAGCGTCGGCTCATCCCGAATTTCCTCATGCGGCTGATGATCCGGTCGGCCGCCAGGAAGTCGCTGCTTGTGAATGCGCTTTTCGGTTCGGATGCCGAATATCTTGATGGCATCAGCACCTATGTGATGAAGCTTGGCCCCGAAAACCTCGTGCCGCCTTATGACTCGTCAATGGACAAGAAGTTTGCGGCCTCTCCACACGTGACGTTCCTGCGTCTTCGCACCCAGCAGGTTGCGAGCCTGCTTGCGGAGGGCCTAGCGATGGAGATCATGGCCGACGGGCAGGCTCCGCTGCACTTGATAAATATCGGTGGTGGACCGGCGATCGACAGTCTGAATGCGCTGTTGTTGCTTGCGCGTCTCAAGGACACGCTGGCCGGCCGCAAGGTTGTCATCGAGGTACTGGATCTCGACGAAAAAGGTGCCTGGTTCGGGCGCAACGCGCTAGCTGCGATGATGCGGGATGGCAATCGTCTTGCAGGTCTCGATATTGCGTTTTCACACCGCAGTTATGACTGGAACGATCCGTCGCCGCTTCGAGAACTGGTCGAACGAGCAGTATCCGACGGCGCCGTCGTTGCAGCCTCCTCGGAAGGCGCCCTGTTCGAATATGGCAGCGACGAGGCCATTGTCGCCAATCTGAAGGCGCTATATGCGGCGCGTTTCGTCGTCGGTTCGGTGACGCGGGCGGACGAGGCGCGCCGTCGGCTGGTTGCTGGCAGCCGGCTCAAGCTGATCCTGAGGGGTCTCGAGGTTTTCGAGCCGCTAGCAGCGGCGGCGGGTTTTGCCATCGCCCAGACCCGATCTTCCGTGTGGAGCGACCAGGTTCTGCTACGGCCAAAGCGAGAAGCTCGCTGATCCGGTCAGACCGAAATATCCACCACGCCGCAATCACCGGCTTCGGATGCAAAAGCGATCAGCTTGCCGGATGGCGACCAGCTCATGCCGGAGATCGCGCCCTTGCCGGGGCGACGCAACAGCGCTTCCTTCTGGTCGGCAAGACGCACGCCCAAAATCATGCCGTCGATGAAACCGATCGCCAACACTTCTTCTGCTGGGTGGAAAGCGACTGATGTGACGAGAATATTGGCGCGCGTGCCGAGTTCCATCGGCGCCTTGCCCATCGGCCCGTCCTTGGCCGAGAACGGCCAGACGATGGCTGCCGGCGCGCCGGAAGAGGCGAGCCACTTGCCCTTCGGCGCCCAGGAAAGCGACTTGATCTTGGCGGGATAGCCGGTCATGCGCATGTGGCGAGCTTCCTCGCCGGGCTTGCCGTCGAGCTTCCAGCCGTGCAGCGCATTTTCCTGCATGGCGGTGACGAGAAAGCGGCCATCGGGCGAGAAGGTCACCATCGTATGGGCGCCCTTCCAGTCGAGATCGACCGGCGCGCCATTGGTGCCCGCCCAGTGGAGCGTCACGCCATTGTAGCGCGACACGCCGATGCGCAGTCCCTTGGGCGCGAAGGCAACGCCTTCGATCGAGCGCGCTTCGGTGAATTCGCGAGACTTGCCGTCTGACGTGACGACGGTGGCCGTCTTGCCGTTGACATAGGCAACCGCGCCGGAAGGGCCGGCAGCAACGGATGTTATCCACTTGCGCGGCGTTTCGGCAATCTGCTTGACGGTGCCGTCTGCCAGGATGCGGTTGACCTTGCCGTCTTCGCCGCCTGTCAGGATGGAATTGGTCGCGGGATCGGCCACGGCTGCCAGCAGCCCCTGATGTGCCTCAACCGTTTTCTGGCCCAACTCCAGCCGATGAATCTCGCCGGAGGAAGCAGCAAAGAACGGCACGTCGCCAAGAAAGAACGCACCCAGCACATGGCCTTCGAGGTCAAGCGGCGCAACAGTCGGCATCAGAGTTTCAACCTTGGTGCAGGGCTTGATCGGCGCATGACTAATGTTCCATCCATAGGCATCGGTTTGGGATTGCCATTCTTATCGAGTTCATAGGCGTAAACGAACCAATTGTTCCAATTAGCGTGAAGCCATGAGGTTTCAAGCGTTAATTTGCCTTGCCCCTGACTTTCGGGTGGAGCGTAGAAATACGGCATGCCGGCCTTGTAGCCTTTAATGACCATCAGGCCAAGAATGCTCTCGTAACCCCACAGCTCATAAATCAGCAGCTCGACCGGCGGTGAATGCGGGCCGATGCTCGGGTGATGCGGCAGTTTAATGACATCTCCCCGCCACAGGCTTTGGTCGGGGAGATCGATGAGTGGTCGCCAACGTTTACCTACACCATCGCTGGACCAGGTCTGGGTCACATTAGCCTCAAATGGTTCGCAAGGCTGGCAGAAGCATCAGGCGGCGCAAGCCCTAAAACTGTCTTCGATCTTCTGGCGATCGAGTTCGCGGCCGATGAACACTAGCTTGCTTTCGCGCTTCTCGCCCTCTTTCCAGGCGCGCTGGTGATTGCCCTCGATGATCATGTGTACGCCCTGGACGACATAGCGCTCGTCGTCCTGGTCAAAGGCGATGATGCCCTTGAGGCGCAGGATATTCGGCCCCTGCACCTGGGTGATCTTTTCGATCCACGGGAAGAACTTCTTCGGGTTCATCTCGCCGCCGCGCAGCGAAATCGACTGCACCGTCACATCATGGATGGCCGAGGCAGCGGCGTGGTCGTGGTGGTCATGGTGGTCATGGTCGTGATGATCATGGTCATGGTGGTCGTGATCATGATCATGATCGCAATCCGGACCGCAGACATGGTCTTCATGGCCATGTTCGAGGAACTGCGGATCGTTCTCCAGCGCGCGATCGAGATCGAAGGCGCCGAGGTCGAGGATCTTGGAGAGATCGACGTTGGAGCGCTCGGTATGATAGATGCGCGCCGACGGGTTGATGACCTTGATGACCTGTTCGATGCGGTTGACCTCTTCAGGGGTCACCAGGTCAGTCTTGTTGAGCAGCACCACGTCGGCGAAAGCCAGCTGGTCTTCGGCCTCGCGAGAATCCTTGAGGCGCAGCGGCAGGTGCTTGGCGTCGACCAGGGCGACCACGGCATCGAGCTGGGTCTTGGCGCGGACGTCGTCGTCCATGAAGAATGTCTGGGCGACCGGCACGGGATCGGCAAGGCCGGTGGTCTCGACGATGATCGCATCGAAGCGGCCGGGGCGGCGCATCAGGCCTTCGACGACGCGGATCAGGTCGCCGCGCACGGTGCAGCAGATGCAGCCATTGTTCATTTCGTAGATTTCTTCATCGGATTCGACGATCAGGTCGTTGTCGATGCCGATCTCGCCGAACTCGTTGACGATCACCGCATAGCGCTTGCCGTGGCTTTCGGTGAGGATGCGGTTGAGCAGCGTCGTCTTGCCGGCGCCGAGATAGCCGGTGAGAACGGTGACGGGAATGGGCTTTGCAGCAGCAGCTTCAGTCATGGCAGCGGGTTCCTTGAAAACTTTGTCCCTATATAGGAGCTAGGCCGGGGAAGCGGCAAGATGGTGGCGGCATTTATCGCCACATCAGCGGCTTTGCCAAATCTGGACCTAATCGGGGGTGTTTCCACTCTTGATACTCAGACTTGCATGGTCATACTCGCCATCTGGTCGCACGGCATATTCAGCCGACACTTGTCCGACCGAGCTTGCTTGCATTGGTTTTCCTTGATTTTTGGAAGGATGAAGATCGCATGGCGGATTATGTTGTCGACACGCTCGCTCCTGTAGGACCGACGGTTACCGTGGACGATGAAGACAATGAAGCCAGCTGGCTGGTTTTCACCGACGGGGCCACTTTCCCGCAACAAACCAGCATAACCTTGCAGTGGACGAGTTCGAGCGGCGTCGCGACGGCTGCATCCGGTACGTACTTTACCGACAACATGGCCACTTCCGGTCGCCTCGTTGTCAACGGCGCTATCGAGAATGTTCGGGGCAGCAACAGCGAGGACTTCATTGTCGGCAATGAACTGGCCAATATTCTCTTCGGCGACAATGCCCAAACCGGGGCGGGTAGCGCTGACGTGATATCCGGCGCCCTTGGCAATGACACGATCTATGGCGGCAGCGGCGACGATGATATCGGTGGCGGCGGAGACGATGATCTGCTTTACGGAAATGCCGGTGCAGATTCAGTCAGCGGAAATGCAGGCATTGACGTGATCATCGGCGGTGAGGGTGCCGACACTCTGTCCGGCGGCGCAGATATTGGAGATACGGTCTCCTATGCCGGCTCCGCTGCGGGTATTACCGTGAAGATTACCAGCGGGTCCACGACGATTGGCAAGGGAGGCGATGCTCAAGGCGACTCCATCAACGGTTTTACGGACGTGATCGGCACGTCGAAGGATGATGTCATCACGGATACGATGACCGGCTTCAATTTCTCCAATATCAACGAATTCATCGGTGGCGGCGGCAACGATACGCTCACCCTTGGCGGTGGCAATGACGCCGGCAATGGCGGCGCAGGCAAGGACAGGCTCTATGGCGGCCAGGGCAAGGATTTGCTGACGGGCGGCTCGGCGGCCGACACTTTCATATACAAGAAGATCGAAGACAGCACCGGTTCCGGTCGCGATACGATCACGGATTTTTCGCGCAGCCAGGGTGACAAGATCGATCTCTCGTCAATCGATGCCGATGAGGGCCACGGGCGCAACCAGGCCTTCGATTTCATCGGTACAGATGCGTTCTCGCACCATGCCGGCGAGCTGCGGATCGTGGTGTCCGGCAATGGATATTATGTTCAGGGTGATACCGACGGTGACAGGAAGGCCGACTTCTCCATCTTCGTCGATGATGTCAATTCGCTCAAGGCGGGTGACTTCATCCTCTAATCGTTGTTGCTGTCACAGCCGCGCTTTGGTGCTCCGGGGCGTGGCCAGCAACAGGCTGGTTTCGCTGCCGATGATGCCGGGTATTAGTCGGATGCGCCGAAGCACGGCGTCAAAGTCGGTCAAAGTCGCAGCGCCCAGCTCTGCGATCAGGTCCCAGCGGCCATTGGTCGTGTGCACGGCGCCGACTTCGGCAAGGCCGCCAAGCGAGCGGATGACCTTGTCGGCCGAATGGCCCTCGACATCGATCATCATGATGCCGCGCACCGGCAGGTCGACCGCATCCGATTTCAGGATCACCGTGTAGCCCAGAATATCGCCGGATTGCTCGAGTCGCTCCATGCGAGCCCGGACCGTGGCGCGCGCAGCACGCAGCTCGATCGCCAGATCGGAGACGCTGCGTCGTCCATTGTGCCTGAGCAGCGTGATTAGCTTGTGATCGAGATCATCCATATGCCAGTTTGATATCCATATTGACCAAAATGATAAGTTATTCCAATACAATTGCCAAAGCAATATGTTCACATCGCCAGTTCAGCGTGGTTCAATGCCGTTCAATAGAAGGATATCGGAATGTTGGTAAAGTTGCTGGGTGCGCCGGTTCAGGATGGCGCAGGACGACGTGGCTGCGATATGGGGCCTGCAAGCTTTCGTGCAGCGGGTCTGGCGGAGTCGATTGTCGAGCTTGGTCATGATGTCATCGATCTCGGCGATGTCGCCAAGGCGCCGCTGAAGAGCCACGAACACGCCAATCCGGCTCTGAAGCAACTCGCCGAAACCGTGGCCTGGATCGAGGCGCTCTCCGATGCCGCCTATCATGCGAGTGCTGACGGCATGCCGGTGTTTCTCGGCGGCGATCACAGCCTGTCGGCCGGTACGGTCTCGGGCATTGCGCGCCGGGCAAATGAGGCGGGCCGCCCGCTCTTCGTGCTCTGGCTGGACGCCCACACTGATTTCCATTCGCTGGTCACCACCGAAAGCGGCAATCTGCACGGCACGCCCGTTGCCTATTTTACCGGCCAGCCGGGCTTTGACGGTTATTTCCCGCCACTCAGCACCAAGGTCGACCCCACCAATGTCTGCATGGTCGGCATCCGAAGCGTTGATCCCGCCGAGCGCAGGGCGATCAGCGCTGCCGGCATTCAGATCTGCGACATGCGGACGATCGACGAGGAAGGTATTGCCGCCCCGCTCAAGCGTTTCCTCAAGCAGGTTCACAACGCCAACGGCATGCTGCATGTCAGCTTCGACGTGGATTTTCTCGATCCCTCGATCGCACCGGCTGTCGGCACGACCGTACCAGGCGGAGCGACATTCCGCGAGGCGCATCTGGTCATGGAAATCCTCCATGACAGCGGTCTTGTCTCCAGCCTCGACCTGGTCGAGCTCAACCCTTTCCTCGACGAACGCGGCCGCACGGCAGTCTTACTGGCCGATCTGGCCGCGAGCCTTCTCGGCAAGCGCGTCATGGACCGCCCCACTAGGAGTTTTTTATGAACCCGATCCCCAACCTCAACGTTGTTCCCTTCGTCAGCGTCGACAACATGATGAAGCTGGTCATGCGGATCGGCATCGAGCGGTTTATGACCGAACTGGTTACCTATCTTGAAGAGGATTTCCGCCGCTGGGAGATGTTTGACAAGAGCCCACGGGTGGGGTCGCACTCCGCCGAGGGCGTGATCGAGCTGATGCCGACCAGCGACGGCACGCTCTACGGCTTCAAATATGTCAATGGCCACCCCTACAACACCCGCAGCGGCCGTCAGACGGTCACGGCCTTCGGCGTGCTTGCCGATACCGCCAACGGCTATCCGATGCTGATCACCGAGATGACCATCCTGACGGCGCTGCGCACGGCAGCGACCTCGGCCATGGCTGCCAAATATCTGGCGCCGAAGGGTGCACGCACCATGGCGATCATCGGCAACGGCGCACAGTCGGAATTCCAGGCGCTGGCTTTCAAGGCCGTACTCGGCATCGACAAGCTCCGCCTCTATGACATCGACGCCAATGCGACGAAGAAATGCGCCAAGAACCTCGCCGCTTACGGCTTTGAGATTCTCCAGGCGTCAACGCCCGAAGAAGCCGTTGCCGGCGCCGACATCGTCACCACCGTGACCGCCGACAAGAAGAATGCCACGATCCTGACCGACAACATGGTCGGCGAAGGCATCCACATCAACGCCGTCGGCGGCGACTGCCCGGGCAAGACCGAGCTGCATCGCGACATCGTCCTGCGTTCGGATATTTTCGTCGAGTACCCGCCGCAGACCTGGATCGAAGGCGAGATCCAGCAGTTGCCGAAGGATCATCCGATCCACGAACTCTGGAAGGTGATTTCCGGGCAGGAACCGGGACGTTCCAGTGATCGCCAGATCACCCTGTTTGATTCCGTCGGTTTCGCAATCGAGGATTTTTCCGCACTTCGCTATCTCCGTGACCGTCTGCAGGGCAGCGGTCTTTATGAGCAACTCGACCTGCTCGCCGACCCCGACGAGCCGCGCGACCTCTTCGGCATGTTGCTGCGTTCGGTTAAACCTGCTGTGAACGTCGCCTGACGTATTGGTCATACCGTTTTCATGCGATCTCAGCATAACTTAACAAAATAGCATGTTGAAATCGCATGCATTTACTCGAATCCATCTAAAACTGTTACCTCTGGGTAACAGATATGAAATTGATTTTTACCATCTGGTCGAATATTCCGAATTTTCGCGCGTCGAGAGGCATTCTTGTCTTGTGCAACGCGAAAGAATATCCACATAGGTCTCCATAAGCAGACCCATGAATGGCGCCGGCACAGCCGGATCATGACAATTTCGGGCTGGGGAACGGGTATTATAGCGCGCCCACGAGGACCGGTTGACGCCGCACAAGTGCAGGCAGACGGTGCGTGGCGGTGTAACGACAGATCGTTGCAGAGCGCTTACCCCGGAAAACAGCAGACTGACGAGAGGGAAGTTCGTAATGCTCAATTCCAAGAAAGCAGTCCTTCTGGCTGCCTCCATGCTGCTGGCAGCGCCTGCATTTCCAGCCTTGGCTGCCGAGGAGACTGTAGCCAAGGCTCCGGCCGCAAGCGCAAGTTTCCCGGCAATCCGCGTGGTTTCGACTGCTGAGCGCACCTTGACCGATCGCGTCATCGTCACCGGCACGGTTGAGGCAGTCGAGGAAGTCTTTGTCCAGCCGCAGGTCGAGTTGCTGCGGATCGAAAAGCTGAATGCCGATGTCGGCGACACGGTGAAAGAGGGCCAGACGCTCGCCACCCTCAGCGAAAATGCGCTCATCCTGCAGAAGAGCCAGCTGCAGGCCAACCGCGCAAAGGCGGAAGCAGTGGGCGCCCAGTTGCTGGCGCAGCTAGCCGAGGCCAAGGCCAATGAGGCTGAGGCAATCCGCCAGGCCAATCGTGCCGAGAAGCTTGTCAAGAGTGGTGCATTCGCCGTCGGTGAGGCAGAGCAGCTGCGCGCCACCGCGACCGCTGCAACCGCGCGGGTCAATTCTGCCGACCAGGCAATCCTGGCCAACAAGGCGGATGTCAACGTGGTCGACGCCCAGCTCGACGATATCGATCTGAAGCTTGCCCGCACCGCCGTCAAGACGCCGGTGGGCGGCGTGATTTCAGCGCGCAATGCCAAGGTCGGCGCCATTGCCATCAGCACCGGCGATCCGCTGTTTACCGTCATCCGCGACAATGCGGTGGAATTGAACGCCGATGTCGCCGAGGGCGATATCCTCAAGCTCAAGCAGGGCCAGACAGTACATATGTCGGTCGCAGGCACCTTGACCAAGGTCGACGGCACGGTTCGCACGATTGACCCCGTGATTGACGCGACCACCCGTCTGGGCTCGGTGAAGATTGCCATCGACGATCCCGCTATTGCCAGAATCGGCATGTATGCAAGCGCTGAGATTGTTGTTTCGGAGCGCAAGGTGTTGAGCCTGCCCCTGACGACGGTGAACAGCGAGAAGGATGGTTTCTACGTCCGCAAGGTTGTAGATAACAAGGTAAAGCTGACGAAAGTGGTGACCGGCGTGCAGGATGGCGACTTTGTCGAAATCCAGAGCGGGCTGGCGGCCAATGATGTCGTCGTCGAAAAAGCTGGCGCCTATGTCCGGGATGGTGACCGCATCAACCCGGTCTTTCCCAATAAAACCGCGTCGAACTGACGGAGCAGTAAGTCATGAACTTTTCCGCCTGGGCCATCCGTAATCCGATAGCGCCGCTTTTGGCGTTCTTCCTGCTGCTCGTGCTCGGCATCAGCTCGTTCTTTGCGCTGCCGATCACCCGATTTCCGAATATCGACGTGCCAATCGTTTCCGTCAGCGTTGCGCAGGCAGGTGCGGCACCGGCCGAACTCGAAACGCAGGTGACCAAGGAAATCGAAGATGCAGTCGCCGGCATCACCGGCGTGGACTTCATCCAGTCGACCGTCAATGACGGCGTGTCGACCACCGCGATCATGTTCAAGATCGAAGTGCCTTCCGATAAGGCGCTTCAGGACGTCAAGGACGCGATCGACCGAATCCAGTCCGATCTTCCGGCGACCGCCGAAACCCCTGTCGTCACCAAGATCGACGTCGAAAGCAACGCGATCCAGACATTCGCGATCTCATCGCCGAACATGACGCTCGAGGAGCTTTCGTGGTTCGTCGACGACACGGTCAAGCGCGCCCTTCAGGGCAAGCCCGGCATTGGACGCATCGACCGCTTCGGCGGCGCCGATCGCGAAGTTCATATCGAGCTCGATCCGGGCAAGCTGAATTCCTACGGCATCACGGCAGCCGATGTGAACAAGCAATTGCGCGACACCAATGCTGACCTCGGCTCAGGCCGCGGCCAGGTGGCGGGCGCCGAGCAGGCAATCCGTACATTGGGCGACCAGCGCGACGTCAAGGCGCTGGCCAATACGACCATCTATGTCTCGGCCAATCGCTTCGTGAAGCTTGCCGACCTCGGTACGATCAAGGACACCTACAAGGAGCCGACCTCGTTCTCGCGCTTCGACGGCAACCCGGTGGTTTCCTTCGCCGTGTTCCGCTCCAAGGGCGCATCCGAAGTCACGGTCGCCGAGACGGTTGCGGCTGGCCTGAAGGACATCCGCGCCAAGAATCCGGACGTGAAAATAGAGCTCGTCGATGACGCGGTCTATTTCACCTACGGCAACTATGAATCCGCCATCGACACCCTGATCGAGGGCGCGCTTCTGGCGGTTATCGTCGTCTTCCTGTTCCTTAGGAACTGGCGCGCTACCCTGATCGCGGCCATCGCATTGCCGCTTTCGGCTATCCCGACCTTCTGGATCATGGATATGCTGGGCTTCTCGCTCAATCTGGTGAGCTTCCTGGCATTGACGCTGGCGACGGGTATTCTCGTCGATGACGCGATCGTCGAAATCGAGAACATTGCCCGCCATATCAAGATGGGCAAGACGCCTTATCGCGCGGCGATCGAGGCGGCCGACGAAATCGGCCTCGCTGTTATCGCCACCACATTCACGATCATCGCAGTGTTCGCGCCGGTGTCGTTCATGGGCGGTATTCCCGGCCAGTACTTCATCCAGTTCGGCCTGACCGTGGCGATCTCGGTGTTCTTCTCGCTGGCTGTTGCCCGCCTGATCACGCCGATGATGGCTGCCTACCTCATGCGGTCGTCGGACGCCGATGTCGGCCATGACAGTCATGAGAACGATGGCTTGCTGATGCGCGGTTATTCGCGCTTCATCACGGCAACGACGGGCCACTGGTATAGCCGCTATGCGACGCTGCTTTGCGCCATTGGCTTTCTCGTCGGTTCAGTGATGCTGTTGGCACAGGTGCCAGGTAGTTTCATGCCGCCGGAAGATTCCGGCCGCGTTATTCTCTCCGTCGAGCTGCCTCCGAGCGCAACGCTTG
The DNA here is from genome assembly GCF_057787725.1 of Shinella sp. OV683. Lineage (NCBI taxonomy): Bacteria > Pseudomonadati > Pseudomonadota > Alphaproteobacteria > Hyphomicrobiales > Rhizobiaceae > Shinella > Shinella sp. OV683. The sequence goes on along the minus strand of NZ_CM173543.1, from coordinate 4,726,082 downwards.
CGGACACCGATGCGGTGACCACCGAGGTCTCCAATCGCATCAAGGACATCGAAGGCATTGACAGCATCTATGTCATCGGCGGTTCCTCGCCGAAGGGGGACCTGGAGCTTCGCCGCGCTTCCGTCTACGTCAACCTCAAGAGGATCGAGCAATCGCTGGTCAAGACGCTTGTCAACAAGGGCCTGGGCGGGCTGCCGGTTGTCGGGGCCTATGTCCCGAAGATGGAAGTGCATGGCCGCACGATTCCGCAATGGGATATCGAGACCGAGATCTTCAAGCGCGTTGGCGATATTCCCGATGCGCGTATCCTGAAGCTCAACGACCGCGGTGAGCGCGACATCGCCTACAACTTCACCTCGCCCAACGCCGAGGACCTCGATAACGCAACCGCAGTGCTTGAAGCCAAGCTGCGCCAGGAGCCGCAACTGCAGAATGTCGGCTCTGAAGGTGCCTTGCCGCGTTCGGAAATCCAGATCCGTCCGGACCCGATCCGCATGGCCCGGCTAGGCATCACCACCGCCCAGGTCTCCGAGCTTGTGCGGGTGGCGACGATCGGCGATGTCGATACCGCGCTTTCCAAGGTCTACCTGGATGACCGGATGATTCCGGTCCGCGTGCAGCTCGATCTTGAAGTCCGCCGCAACATGGCCGAGATCAAGGCGCTGAAGGTGCCGACGAATTCCGGCGCCGTCGTTCCGCTGTCATCGGTTGCCGATGTCAACTATTCGGAAGGCCCAAGCACGATCAAGCGTTACGACCGAAATCGCGTCGTCACCTTGGGTGCCAGCTTGCCGCCGGGCGTTGCCCTGGATACGGCGACGGCCGCGTTCACAAAGGCAATCGATCAGGCCAAGCTGCCCGCCACCGTCCAGAAGCTGGAAAGTGGCGACACCAAGATCCAGGGCGAAATGGTCCAGGGCTTCGTCAAGGCGATGCTGCTCGGCCTGATGCTGGTGCTCGGTGTGCTGATCCTGCTGTTCAAGGACGTCATCCAGCCGTTCACCATCCTGTTCTCGCTGCCGCTCGCCATCGGCGGCGTGGCGGTGGGGCTGATCGTCACCGGCAACTCGCTGTCGATGCCGGTGCTGATCGGCATCCTGATGCTGATGGGTATCGTCACCAAGAACGCCATCCTGCTCGTAGACTTCGCCATCGAGATGATGCATCGGGGCATGAAGCGCACCGAAGCCATGGTGGAAGCCGGCCGCAAGCGCGCCCGACCGATCATCATGACCTCCATCGCCATGTCGGCCGGCATGCTGCCCTCGGCGCTCGGCGTCGGCGAAGGCGGTGCCTTCCGCGCGCCGATGGCAATCGCCGTTATCGGCGGCATCATCGTCTCGACCGTGCTGTCGCTGGTCGTCGTGCCCAGCTTCTTCCTGATCATGGATGACCTCTCGCGGCTGCTCGCCTGGATCTTCGGCCGCCTGGTCGGCAAGAAGGACGAGGAGCAGGAAGTGATGGAAAATGCGGAACTGACGCGCATCCTCAACGACAACAGCCGCACCATCTCTTCGCTCGAGGAGCGGCTGCAATCGCTGGAAGCCGAGCGGCCTGTCGCCGAAGGCAAGCCGGGCTCCTCCAGGAGCCGCCATCCCGCCGCCAACGATATCCAGGACAAGCCGCTCGCGGCGGAATGACTGGATCAAGCGATCTTTGAAGAACAAAAGGCCGGCGAGATGTTCGCCGGCCTTTTCCGATGTGGATAGCTCTGTTTCGCCCGTGCGGAGGATATGCATCGAACCGCTCCGAGGTCTTCGAGCGCGAAACAAGGTTCACAAGCAGTATGCGGCGACGAGTGACGCGCGATATCGCTAAGCTATTGAAGATGTGGAGCGGGTGAAGGGAATCGAACCCTCGTATTCAGCTTGGGAAGCTGCTGCTCTACCATTGAGCTACACCCGCGCTCACAATCCAATTCCACGGGATGCGCCGTCCTGTCAAGCGCATTTGCGCGGCACATCCCGTGAGGCTGGCTCACTCCGGTGCGCGAAAATGCTTGGACAACTTCAGGCCCTGCGCCTGGTAGTTCGAGCCGAGCCCGGTGCCGTAGAGTGCTTCGGGCAGTTCCCGCATATGCTCGTAGACCAGCCGGCCGATGATCTGGCCATGGTCGAGGATGAAGGGCACATCGTGGCTGCGCACTTCGAGCACCGCGCGCGAACCGGTGCCTCCGGCACTGGCATGGCCGAAGCCCGGATCGAAGAAGCCGGCATAGTGCACACGGAATTCGCCCACCAGCGGATCGAACGGCACCATCTCGGCCGCATAAAGCGGCGGCACATGCACGGCCTCGCGACTGACGAGGATGTAGAACTCGTCGGGATCGAGGATCAACTCGTTCAGGCCACGGCTGTAAAGCGGCTCCCAGAAATCGTAGATGTCATGGGCGGCCTTGACATCGACGTCGATGACGGCCGAATGCCGCTTGCCGCGATAGCCGATCAGACCATCGGGACCGCTACCCTTGAGGTCGATCGACAGTGCGATCGAGGAACCGGAGATCGCCGGCGTCTCGCTCGCCACCAGCGTTTCCGCCAGATGCAGCGCCAGCATCTCGTCTTCGCGCAGCAGCGCCTGACCGTCGCGGAAGCGGATCTGCGACAGCCGCGAGCCACGCCGCACAATTACCGGAAATGTCTTGGGCGAAATTTCGAGATACAGCGGTCCCTTGTAGCCGGCCGGGATCTTGTCGAACTCCTGGGCGTAATCGGTGATCACGCGCGTGAAGATATCGAGGCGGCCGGTCGAACTCTTGGGATTGGCCGAGGCAGACAGGATTTCCGGGAGTTCCAGGCTTTCGAGCAGGGGCACGATGTAGACACACCCCGTCTCCAGCACAGCACCCTCTGCGAGGTCGAAGACATGCAGGCTGAGGCGTCCGAGCTTGTCGGAAACCCGCTTTGAGGGGCCGGGAAGAAACGAAGCGCGCACGCGAAATGCCTTCGAACCCAGGCGCAGGTCAAGGCTGGCAGGCTGGATCTGGTCGGCCTCGAGGGGTTTCTCGGCCTTTAGTCGGCCCTCGTCGAAAAGCGCCTTTATTGCGCGGTCTGCCAAAATTCCAGCCATTGATCCTCACTTTGCCCGGACAATAGAAATCCCGCATCATTGACGCAAGCCATGAGATCAGGTAAGCCCGCTTTATCCCGTGGTGATTTGGCCGGCCGGCTTGCAGCCACGTAAAACAAGTAGCTAAAAAGGCCGGGTTCGTGATGAAACCGGCTTGCTTTACGCGGCCGGTTTTTTGTTTTGAAGGTGGGTTCAAGAAATGAGCAAGAACTGGCGGCCGGCAACCAAACTCGTCCACGGCGGCACTTTGCGTTCGCAATTTGGTGAAACTTCGGAAGCAATCTTCCTGACGCAGGGCTTTGTCTATGACTCCGCCGAAGCGGCTGAAGCCCGGTTCAAGGGCGAAGACGATGGCTTCATCTACGCGCGATACGGCTCCCCCACCAATGACATGTTCGAAAAGCGCATGTGCATGCTCGAAGGCTCTGAAGATGCGCGCGCCACGGCATCCGGCATGGCTGCTGTTTCTGCCGCCATCCTCTGCCAGCTGAAGGCCGGCGACCACATCGTCGCGGCCCGCGCCCTGTTCGGCTCCTGCCGCTGGGTGGTCGAGACGCTGGCGCCGAAATACGGCATTGAATGCACGCTCATCGACGGCAAGAACGTCGAGAACTGGGAAAAGGCCGTGCGTCCGAACACCAAGGTGTTCTTCCTGGAAAGCCCGACCAACCCGACGCTGGAAGTTGTCGACCTGATCGGCGTCGCCAAGCTCGCCAACCAGATCGGCGCCAAGGTCGTAGTCGACAATGTGTTTGCGACGCCACTGTTCCAGAAGCCACTCGAACTCGGCGCCCATATCGTCGTCTATTCCGCCACCAAGCATATCGACGGCCAGGGCCGCTGCCTGGGCGGCGTCGTGCTGTCCGACAAGGAATGGATCGACGCCAACCTGCATGACTACTTCCGTCATTCGGGCCCGGCCATGTCGCCCTTCAATGCCTGGGTGCTGCTCAAAGGTCTCGAGACAATGGCGCTGCGCATCAAGCAGCAGACGGAAAGCGCTGCCCGCCTTGCCGATTTCCTGGCCGGCCACAAGGCCGTCTCCAAGGTCATCTATCCCGGCCGCAAGGACCATCCGCAGGCCGATATCATTGCCAGGCAGATGACCGGCGGTTCGACACTGGTGGCATTCGAGCTCAAGGGCGGCAAAAGCGCTGCTTTCTCCGTCCAGAACAAGCTGGAAGTCGTCAAGATTTCCAACAATCTCGGCGATGCCAAGAGCCTGATCACTCATCCGGCCACCACCACCCACAAGAACCTGACTGAAGAAGCCCGTGCCGAACTCGGCATCTCGTCCGGCCTGCTGCGGCTGTCGGCGGGCATTGAGGATGGTGACGATTTGATCGAGGATTTCGATCGGGCTCTTGCCGGAATCGCCAGCTAAAGCAATATATTACGGCCTCGATTTTCGGGGCCGTTTTGATTCCGGAATGATTTGGGAGGATTGTTTGATCATGTCTGATAAGCCCGTGCGCCGTCTGCGTTCGCAGGACTGGTTCGACAATCCCGATCACATCGACATGACGGCGATCTATCTCGAGCGCTTCATGAATTATGGCATCACGCCGGAAGAGCTGCGCTCGGGCAAGCCGGTCATCGGCATCGCTCAGTCGGGCAGCGACCTGACGCCCTGCAATCGCGTCCATGTCGAACTCGCCAAGCGCGTCCGCGATGGCATCCGCGACGCTGGCGGTATCCCCATTGAATTCCCCACCCATCCGATCTTCGAAAACTGCAAGCGGCCCACGGCAGCCCTTGATCGCAATCTTGCGTATCTCGGCCTGGTCGAGATTCTCTACGGCTATCCGCTCGACGGCGTGGTACTGACGACCGGCTGCGACAAGACGACACCGTCGGCCATCATGGCGGCATCGACAGTCGACATTCCGGCAATCGTTCTGTCGGGCGGACCGATGCTGGATGGCTGGCACGAGGGCAAGCTTGCAGGCTCCGGCACCGCGATCTGGCAAGCACGCCGCAAAATGGCCGCGGGCCAGATTGACGGGGAGGAGTTCCTGCAGATCGCCATGGATTCCGCACCCTCCGTCGGCCATTGCAATACGATGGGCACCGCCTCGACCATGAATGCCCTAGCGGAGGCGCTGGGCCTGTCGCTGACCGGCTGTGGCGCCATTCCCGCCGCCTATCGCGAGCGCGGCCAGATGGCCTATCGTACAGGTCGCCGGGCCGTCGAGATCGTGCTCGAAGATCTCAAGCCGTCCGATATCCTGACGCGCGAGGCCTTCCTCAATGCCATTCGCACCAATTCGGCGATCGGCGGCTCGACCAATGCCCAGCCGCATCTGGCCGCGATGGCCAAGCATGCCGGCGTTGAGCTTTATCCAGAGGATTGGCAGGTGCACGGCTTCGATATCCCGCTGCTGGCCAACATCCAGCCTGCGGGCGCCTATCTCGGCGAGAAGTACCATCGCGCCGGCGGCACGCCTGCCGTCATGTGGGAACTGCTTGAGAACGGCAAGCTCGATGGCAGCTGTCGCACAGTGACTGGCAAGACCATGGGCGAGAATCTGCAGAACCGCGAGGCCTCGGACCGTGATGTCATCAAGCCCTATGCCGAGCCTCTCAAGGAGCGCGCTGGCTTCCTGGTGCTGAGGGGCAATCTGTTCGATTTCGCGATCATGAAAATGAGCGTCGTTTCGGTCGAGTTCCGCAAGCGCTACCTGCAGGAGCCGGGCCGCGAAGGTGTGTTCGAGGGCAAGGCCGTGGTCTTCGATGGTTCGGAGGACTACCACAAGCGCATCAACGACCCCGACCTGAATATAGATGAAAACACCATTCTCGTCATCCGCGGTGCCGGCCCGATCGGTTGGCCGGGCTCGGCCGAGGTTGTCAACATGCAGCCGCCGGATCATCTCCTGAAGCGTGGCATCATGAGCCTGCCGACGATCGGCGATGGACGACAGTCCGGAACTGCCGACAGCCCGTCGATTCTCAACGCCTCGCCCGAAAGCGCGGCCGGTGGCGGGCTTGCCTGGCTGCGCAGCGGCGACATCATCCGCATCGATTTCAACCAGGGCCTCTGCAACATGCTGGTCGACACAACAGAGATCGAGCGCCGCAAGGGCGACGGCATCCCGGCTGTGCCGCCTGATGCGACGCCGTGGCAGCGCATCTATCGCCGCTCGGTTACCCAACTCGTCGATGGCGCCACGCTCGAAGGTGCGGCTGATTTCCGCCAGATCGCCAAGACCCCGCCGCGTCACAATCACTGACGCGGTTGCTCATAAGATAGCGGCGGCATTTTTCCGCCGCCGTGCTGCCATCCTTACGCCACTGCGGTAATGATATCTTCGAATCAAGCAATGCATCTGGGAAAGAGTAAAATGGCAAACACCCCGCGCCGGCCGGTCAATCCGATGGATGCAGCCCAAGCCCTGTTCAAGCCGGCCAAGCGGCCTGTTGAGGCGGCTGTCGAGCGCAAGGCTTTGCCGAGCGCCAAGGAGCTGGTGTCGATCAAGCTTGACAGCGCGGTTCTCGCGCATTTCCAGGAGGACGGCCCCGGTTGGCAGGAGCGCCTCAACGACATGCTGGTGCGGGCGATCGCTGCAAAGATCTGAGGGAGTAGCGGGCGCCCCATGCCCCGGAAGAGGGCGGCCGGCCCGATTGGGCCAGCGGCCTTGTCTAATTAGGATTGCTCGTCGAGAAGGCTCTCGAGCGAGACCTGCAATGCTGAGGCAATACGCTTCAGGCGTGCCGGATCGGCATCCTGGCCGTCTTCGATCTCGGTGATCTCCGCGCCAGTCAGGCCGCAAGTCTCGGCGAGATCGTCGATAGAGTAGCCGACCGACAGGCGGGCTGTTCTCACTTTGCTACCGACGAGCGATACGTCAACTGCACCCTGATCGTACTGATCCAAACGCTTGAGTGAAATGGTCATAGAGGGTCCCTTCGCTTTAAAGTCTGACGAAAATGACAGAGCTCCAATATCAATTGACTGTCCAATGGACGACTCGAGTTTTATGCTGCGAGTGCGAAGAGGGCAAGAACGGATAGGTAGTAGTTCCACTCGCTGGAGTCTGCCAGAGGCGCGGGGGAACGGCATGTCGGTGGGCTCGTCTGTCCGTTCGAACGGGCAGCATGCGCCGGATATGCTTCTTCAATCCTCAATACATTGATGTGGGGAATGGTACGGTTGGGGGGTCTCGAACCTCCGACCTCAGGAGCCACAATCCTGCGCTCTAACCAACTGAGCTACAACCGCTTAACCATTTCGAATGTGTGGCATTCGTGGGCGTCACATACGGGGGCTGGGATTTTTTTTCAAGCCCTTTCGTTGCGAATTTTCCGAATGAGCCATTATCACACTGAAATCAACGTCCTCGCGATCCCCTGGGAACAGCAAACACTCAGTGAAGGCCCTCGATATAGCGGGCATTGAACCTGACATAACCGTTCTCCACCACCTTCAGCTGGTCCTCGATGATCGCATGGAATTCCGGCAGGCGATGGAATGGCACGCCCGGATAGGAGTGATGCTCGGTGTGATAGGGCATGTTCCAGGCGAGCTTGCGCACCAGCCAGGTGGTTTTGGTGGTCCGCGTATTCTCCAGCATATTGGCGACGAAGGCGCAGCGGCCATGTTCGGCCAGCAGGTAGAGCCGGAGGAACGGCTGGCCGATCAATGCCGGCAGCAGCCAGACCCAGATCAGCACTGCGCTGTGGAAATAGATCGAAAGTGCCGTGAGCATCGCATACAGCGCCAGCGTTACCCGCGCCTCGTTCCTGACCTTCGGATAGCCTTTGGGCGGAATATAGCTGGCGCGGTTGCGGTCCAGCGCGTTGATGAACAGGCCTTTGATCTCGCCCCAATAGACCGGAATGCCCGAGACATGCACGATGTATTGCATCAGCGTATCGGGTTTCGGCGAGGCAAGTTCCGGGTCGTTTTCCGGATCCTGCGTGTAGCGGTGATGGGCGAAATGAAAATAGCGGAACCAGCCCGGCGGCAAGAACAGCAGGAAGCCTGAAACCCGCGCGGCAACATTGTTGATCCACGGCGTGCGAAATGGCGTCAGATGCACCGCCTCATGCAGGAGCGTGAACAGAAACACGATCAATATGCCCTGTGGCAGCAACAACAGCCACCAGAACGGCACCCGCGCGATGATCAGTGCACCCAGCAGGACAATCAACCCCCAATGCACAGCGAGATGGACCAGTCCGGCGCGATCGGACTTTTCGGTCAGCCGGTCGCGGACTTCAGGGGGCAGGGAAGCGATGATGGTTCGGTGGTCCATGGGAGTTCCCTTTCGTGTGACGCTCAACCTAGAGAAAATGCAATCTTCTTCAAAATGATATTTTCTGATATTCAGAAAAGACAAGCTTACTGATCGGATGGAAAATGGATGCGATTCCTTCGTTGCGTGGCCTGCAGGCATTTGATGCTGCCGCAAGGACCGGCAGCTTCGTCGCGGCCGCCGAAGAATTGCATGTTTCGCCCGCGGCGATCAGTCAATTGGTGCGGACACTCGAGGATCAGCTTGGCCGGAAACTGTTTCAACGGCTGAACCGCCGCATTATCCTGACCGAGGCCGGACGCGAGGCGCTTCCCCGCCTTGCCGCTGCATTCGAGGAGTTGCGGAACGTCAGCCGTAAACTTCGGGGCGGGGAGACGCGGCCGTCTCTGACCGTCTCGGTGCCACCGTCCATGTCGGTCGGATGGCTGCCGAAGCGGATCGCATCCTTCATTGCCCTCCACGGTCTGGTCGACATATCGATGCGAGGGGAAGATGACCCGGTGCCATTCGAGCGTGAACGCATAGACGTGAGGCTCTCGTATGGACGTTTTCACTACCCCGAACATGCCACTCAGGAGATCGTCACGGACGCGGTTTATCCGCTCTGTTCGAAAGACTTTCTTGCCCGGCATGGGAGCTTTGACACAGCGGCAGCACTGCTCGGTGCTCCTCTCATTCACACGGATTGGGGATCAGCGGCTGCCGCCTATCCTTCATGGCGCGGCTGGTTCGAAGCGCAGCGGACCGATCCCGGCAGGCAGATCCGGCACGGCTTGACAGCGAATGGATCGCGCACCGCGCTGGAATTGGCCGAGAGAGGGTTGGGCGTGGCTCTCGGTCAGGGAATATACGCGGCTGACACGGTGAAGGAGGGAAGCCTGGTCGTTGCCTTCGCCGATGCGTTCCGGCTTGGACAGCCCTATTGTGTGACCGTGCCTGAAGCAAGCACCCACAAGCCGATCGTCACCCTGTTCAGGGATTGGTTTGTCGCCGAATGCATCAATGCCGTCAAATCCCCGGAATTCGGCGCACGGTAATAACCATCAACGTTTGACAGCCACCATGAACATCCTCGGAAACCGGAACAGCACCCTGCCGTCCGTCATCGCTGGATAGGCGTTGGCGATCCGCGCGGTGTAGTCTGAGAGAAAAGCCTCGCGATACTCGGCTGGCACGCGGTCAAGATAGGTTCTCAGTCCTGTGCCCTTGACCCATTCGACGATACCAGCCGCGTTTTCCATCGGGTGGTTGTAGATCGTGTGCCAGATATCGACGCGGGACGATTTCGGCGCCAGTCGTTGGAAATAGACCGAGGGAGAAGGGAGCGCCGCGCGGCGGGCGCTTTTGCCTTCAAACGCCGTGCGCCATGGTCCGGCATGCGCTGATTCTTCCATCGACAGGTGGCTTGGCTCTTCAAGATTATCGGGCATCTGGATTGCCAGCACGCCGCCACGCACAAGCCCATCCATCAGCCGCTCGAAAATATCGAGATGGTTCGGCAGCCACTGGAAGACGGCATTGGCGTAGAGCAGATCGCAGGGCTGTTCGGGCTGCCAGATTGCGAGATCAGCCAGTGCGAATGGCGTATTGGGCAGACGCTTGCGGGCGGCTTCGAGCATGTTTTCATCGCTGTCGAGGCCCGAAACAGCCGCGGCGCCAAACCGTTCGATCAGCAATTCGGTTGAATTGCCCGGACCGCAGCCGAGGTCGACCGCGTGCTCGATATGCTCGAGTGGCACCTGGGCGAGCAAGTCGCGGGCCGGTCGTGTCCGTTCATCCTCGAATTTCACATATTGGGCGGGAGACCAGGACATCGCGCTACTCCTGAAATGCGGTTTGTCTGGTTTCCCATCGCAAGGCGCGGCGGTCAATGCCGCCGCGGCTCGGATTTCAGACGGCTTACGCACCCATCACCGTTTTCGGTTCCAGATAGGCTTCCAGCCCGTAGGTGCCGAATTCGCGGCCGATGCCGGATTGCTTGAAGCCGCCGAAGGGGGCGAACGGTTCGTGATGCAGTCCGTTGATCAGCACCCGGCCGGCTTGCAAGCGTGCTGCGACCTCGCGGGCGCGAGCAACATCGGCGCCGATCACTGCGGCCTGCAGGCCGTAGTCCGTGTCATTGGCAATGGCGATCGCCTCTTCCTCGTCGCGATAGGTGAGGATCGACAGGACCGGTCCAAAAATTTCCTCGCGGGCGATCACCATGTCGTTGGTGACATCAGCAAACACGGTCGGCTTGACGAAATAGCCTTCCAACCCGTTGGGCTTGCCTTCGCCGCCGGCCAGCAATGTGGCTCCGCTTTCCACGCCGAGCTTGATATAACGCTGTACGCGCTCCCACTGCTTCTGGCTGACCATCGGGCCGATTTCGGTTGCGGCGTCATTGGGATCGCCAACCCTGGTGTTCTCAACCACCTGCTTGGCGAGGCGGCCGGCTTCTTCGAGTTGGTCCTCATGCACGAGAATGCGGGTGCCGGCGATGCAGGCCTGGCCGGAATTGATGAAACCGGCGGCAACCGCCAGCGGAATCGCGGTTTCGAGATCGGCATCCGGCAGGATCACGGTCGGCGACTTGCCGCCAAGTTCCAGCGTCACGCGCTTCAATGTTTCGGTGGCATTGCGCATGATCGTCTTGCCGACCAGCGTCGAGCCGGTGAATGAGATCTTGGCTATGTCGCGGTTGGTCGAAAGTTCGTTGCCGACCACGTCGCCGAGACCATTGACGACATTGTAGAGGCCCTTTGGCAGGCCAGCATCATGCAGCGCCTCAAGCACCACTTGTGTCTGGATCGCGCTCATTTCGCTGGGCTTGATCACCACGGTGCAGCCGGCCGCCAGCGCTGTCGCCAGCTTGTTGCAGATGAAGCCGGCATTGGCATTCCAGGGCGTGATGAGCGCCGCGACACCGACGGGCTCCATCACCACTTCGGCACTGCCGATGCGGCGGCTGAGCGGATAGGTCTCCAGCGTCTTGGCAGCATCGAGGAAGGCCTGGGCGGCATAGACCGACGCCCAGCGGGCGCGTTCGGGTGGCGCGCCATATTCGAGCGTCATGGCGGCCGTCATATCGGCTTCGCGGGCGACCACGGCCTTGTGGAGACGGTGCAGCAATTCGACGCGCTCGGCAACGGTGCTGCGGGAATAGGTGACGAAGGCACGTTTGGCGGCGGCGATTGCCCGGCGCGTATCCTCGACATCGCCGAGCCGCACACTGCCGATCACTTTTGCGGTTGCGGGATTATAGAGATCGAAGCGTTCCTCACCGTGCGGCGTGACGAATTCGCCGTCGATATAGATCTGGTCGATGCTGTGCATGGCATATCTCCTTTTGATTGCCAAAAGATAGCGCTCTATGATTGATCAGATAAGCCGCATAAAAATGCATGCGATAATGCAGGAATCGAAACAATGCGTGACAGCACCAGCGAGTATGAAGCCATTGTCTGTCTGGCGCGGACCAGCAATTTCCGTGCGGCGGCCGCTGAACTTGGCATGTCGCCTTCCGCACTCAGTCATGCGGTGGCCGCAGTCGAATTGCGGCTCGGTATCAGGCTTTTCAACAGGACGACGCGCAGCGTGTCGCTGACTGAAGCCGGCGAGCAGTTCGTTGCCCGCATCGCACCGGCACTTGCCGATATTCGCAATGCGGTGGAGGAGGTCAATGTCCACCGCGAGACACCGATGGGCACATTGCGCATCAACACGTCGGTCGGCGCCTCGCACCAGTTCATGCCGACTGTGCTCGAATTCATGCGTCGCTATCCCGATATGAAGGTCGACATAACAACGGAGAACCGGCTGGTGGATATCGTCGCCGGCGGTTTCGATGCGGGTATCCGGCTCACGGAATACCTGCCGCAGGACATGATCTCGGTGCCGCTGGGCGACGAGCAGCGCATGGTCGTCGTCGCCTCGCCCGATTATTTCGCCCGACACGGTGTGCCGAAATCGCCGGCCGATCTGCTGGCGCATCGCTGCATTCGCATGCGCATGCCGAGCGGCAATGTCTGGGCATGGGAGTTCGAACGCCACGGCGAGCTGGTTAAGCTGGATGTCGACGGGTCGCTAACGCTCGACGAGCCCGAAAACATGATCAGCGCAGCGCTTGCCGGTATCGGCGTCGCCTTCATGAACGAATGGACGATCGTCGATCACATCGCCGATGGTCGGCTGGTGCGGGTCATGGACGAATGGACCCCGCCATTTCCGGGCCTCTGCCTCTATTATCCTGGCCGGCGGCATGTTCCGGCGGGACTTAGGGCAATGATCGATCTGATAAAAGAAAGAAGGGCGCTGTAACCCTCATTCCACGCAGGGCTTGATCTTCCCGGCGAGCGCGATCACCTGTCTTTGCTCGTCGATGGTCAGATCGCGGATTGTCAGCTTCTCGAGCTCGGCCCAGACGGCGGAGATCGCGGCTTGCGCCTGTCGGCCTTTGTCGGTGAGATAGACCTGGCTGATACGTCCGTCACCGGGACATTTGCGCCGTTCGATCAGGCCCTGCCGTTCCAGCCGGGTCAGTGATTTGGCGACGGTGGAATGGTCGAGGCCGGAGCTTTCGCAAAGCGACTTCTGCGGCTCCCCTTCCTTCTCGGCCAGCTTCATCATCAGGATTTCCTGGCCGGGAAACAGTCCGATATCGGAGAGCAATTGTGCTGCCCTCGCCCGATGAGACCGGGCAAGGGCGGAGATGGCATAGCTCACCGGATAGTCCGTCGAAAGACAGGCGCAGGGCGCAAGGAGTGCACTATCATCGGTGTCTTGCATGATGGTCCATGGCGGCTACGCAACCGCGCTTTCTTGTGATTGCAGTGTCGGATAATCCGTATAACCCTTTGCACCGCTGCTGAACAAGGTGGAGGTGTCCGGGGCGTTCAATTCGGCGCCGAGTTTCAGCCGCTCGACGATATCGGGATTGGCGAGCGCCCATATGCCGATCGGTGCGATATCTGCGAGACCCTTGTCGATATCCTGGCCAAGCGCCTCGACCGGTCGGCCGTTTCGGTTGACCAACAGCTTCTCCGACCAGCGGCCGCGGAGATCGACCAGCAGCGCATCATTGCCGAAGTGGTGGAGATGCAGATAGGCGAGCTTGAGCTTGTCGAGTTCGCTGACGAGGTAGCGATAGAGGTCTTCGCCTTCGGGACCATCGGACAGACCGCCGACTTCGAAGCCGGGCGAGAGGCGGATGCCGGTGCGTTCCGGGCCGATCTCATCGACAATGGCAGCAGCGACTTCGATCGCAAAGCGTGCACGGTTCTCGATCGAGCCGCCATAGATATCCGTGCGGATGTTGGCATTCGGGGCAAGGAACTGGTTGATCAGGTAGCCATTGGCAGCGTGGATTTCGACGCCGTCCATGCCGGCATCCACCGCATTGCGGGCTGCCTTGCGGAAGTCGTCGATGGTTTGCTTGATCTCGTCGAGCGTCAATGCGCGCGGCACGGGATTATCCTGCATGCCGGTCGGCGTGTAGATCTGCTGGCCAGATGCAATAGCGGATGGCCCCACCGGCTGGCGGTGATGCGGCGTGTTGTCGGGATGGGAAATTCGGCCGGCATGCATGATCTGCATGAAGATGTGGCCGCCATTGGCGTGCACCGCACTTGCGACCTTTTTCCAGCCCTCGATATGCGCTGGTGTGTGGATGCCGGGGGTCAGTGTATAGCCCTGGCCATCTTCGGAAGGCTGGGTGCCTTCGGTGATCAGAAGGCCGAGCGAAGCGCGCTGGGCGTAATAGGTGGGCACGAGGTCACTGGGGGTGCCATCGGCGTGGGCGCGGCTGCGGGTCATCGGGGCGAGCGCGAGCCGATGCGGCAGATGCACATTGCCGACCGTGGTCGGAGTCCAGAGTGAAGTCATGGCGAGATCCTTTTATGTGGTTGACCACATAAATCTAGGAACGAGATATGTGGTTGGCAACATATCTTCGAAAAGAAATTTTCCTTGGTGTTTTTGGGCAGACTGGAAGTTAGAAGCGCAGTGGAGAAAACTTCGCGGGATCAAGGCCTTCGCGCGAAAATCCTTGTGGTGGAGCTTCCCCCAGCAGCATCGAAGATGCCAGTGATCCCAGCGCTGGAGAGCTCAAGATCCCATATCCGCCTTGGCCCGCGAGCCAGAAGAAGTTCTCGTGATCCGGCGCCGGCCCGATCACCGGCAGCCGGTCGGCAGCAAAACTCCGCATGCCCGCCCAGCTCTTCGCCACCCGCTTGACGGTGAGCGTCGTGGCCTCCTCGAAATGATGCGCCGCCCAGGCGATGTCGATCTCCTCGGGTTGCACGTCACCCGGCTCGCAAGGTGTTTCATCGGCGGGCGATACCAGCATCCGGCGAGCATCCGGCTTGATGTAGAAGGTGTCGTCGAGTTCGTTGATCTCGGGCATGTCGGTCGGATCAATGTCGCCGGGCAGGTCGATGAGGATGGCTGTCCGTCGATGCGGTACGATGCCCATCGGCCGTATCCCGAAGATTTCGGCTGTTTTGTCGGCCCAGCCGCCTGCTGCGTTGACGACGGTTTTGGCTGCCAGCGATCCGCCTGGTGTTTCGATGCGCCAGTTCTGCCCATCGTGGCGAACGGATGTGACGCCGGCATCGGTTCTAATCTCGGTGCCTGCTCGCCTTGCACCTTTGACATAGCCCTGCAGCAGGCTCTCGACCTCGATGTCCCAGAAATCCGGATCGTGATAGGCGGCGGTCACATAGGCAGGATCGAGAAACGGCACCATGGACATGGCTTGGTCGACATCAAGCATCCTGAGTGGCGCATTGTGGACCTCGCCGGCAAAATGAGCCCTGAGCCGTTCCGCCTTGTCGGCATCGGCGATCATGATGCCGCCTCGGCGTTTGAGCAGCGGTGTATCGGAAAAGCCGGGTGGAGGGCTGTCGAGAAAGTCGCGGGAAATGGCCGCGAGCTGACAGACTTCGACGCTGTTGTAGCGCAACACGAATTCTGCCGCCGAACGTCCGGTCGAGTGGTAGCCGAGCGCGCTTTCGCGTTCGAGCACCACGACGCTGCGGCGATCACCGAGGAAATAGGCAAGCGACAGGCCTGCAATGCCGCCGCCGATAATGGCTATGTCGTAAGTCTGCATGGCTCGCCCCTGATTTCCGGGCGAACCTAAAGCGTCACGCACAGGCCTTCAAATTTATAGTCGGAAAGGTCGATATCAATTCTCTTGATAATGGAAAAGGTCATCGAATGTCTCCAGCCCATCCATATGCGCCAGGAACGCCGTTTCAGCGGGATTGAGGATCGCTGTGGGATTGGTGATCCGAAACACTTCGGCGATTGGCAGGATCTCGTAGGGCGGCAATTGCCATAGCTTTCCCTGCTCAGCCAGGGGCGCAGCCAGATGATGCGGCAGCATGCCGATGCCGACATTGGCCGCGACCAGCCTGATCACCTCCTCGACATGCGAGGAGACCGCCCGCACTTCATGGCCGAAGGAGCCCATGGCGCGAACGGCGGTGACGGCATTCATGTGCTGGCCACCCAACACATCAGCGGTAAAGGCGACATAGGGATCGCCGCGCAACGCGTTGAGATCGGCGCCGTCGACACCGAACAGCCGGTGGCCAGGACCGCAATAGAGTGCATAGCGTTCCTGCTTGTAAGGCAGCTTGTTAAGTCCTGGCGGAATGATGCCGTCGCACAACCCGACCGTGGCGATACCGCGCTCGACCGAGGTGATGACATCGGCCGTGGTTTCGATGGTCACATTCATCGTCACCTTGGGATGCATCTCGAAAAAACTCGACAGCCGCTCGTCCCAGCCGGGATGATGCGCATGGCTGACGGCGTGGACGCTGACATGACCGGAAACATCGGTCCCGGCGCTTTCGAGCACATCGGGCAACCGCACCACGGCGGCAAAGATTTCGCGCGCCTGCCGGTGCAGCCGTTCTCCCGCTTCGGTGACCTCGAACCGTCCCGGACGCCGGTCGATCAGCCGATGCCCGGTCGTCTGCTCGAGACGCTTGAGTGCCATCGACACGGCGGGTTGTTGCAGCAGCAGCCGGTTGGCTGCAGCGGTAATCGACCCTTCCTCGACCAGCACCACGAAAGTGCGGAGCAGGTTCCAGTCGAGATTGTGGGCAAAGCGCTCCAGCCGGCCTGCCATCAAAAGTCCCTCCAGGCTTGCGTGACAGGCAATAAATCACATTGATATTGACTATTGCAACTATCTATTTCGCTTATGTTGCAGCTGCGCATAGACTGGAAATCAAGGCATCGCAAAGGTGCCAGCAACAGGGGAATCTCAATGAAAAAGCTCGTACTCGCATTGGCCTTCGCGGCCATGTCCAGCCTTTCTGCACAAGCGGCCGACAAGCTCGTGATCGGCACGGAAGGTGCCTATCCACCATTCAATTTCGTCGATTCCGCCGGCAAGGTCGATGGTTTCGACATCGATATCGGCCTGGCACTCTGCGCCGAGATGAAGGTCGAATGCACTGTCGTGACTCAGGATTGGGACGGCATCATTCCGGCGCTGCAGGCGAAGAAATTCGATTTCATGATCGCCTCGATGTTCATCACGCCGGAACGTGCCCAGAAAGTCGCCTTCACCAAATCCTACTACAAGGCGCCGATGACCCACATCGCGCCGAAGGGTGCCAACATCACCGAGTTCACCAATGAAGCGCTGAAGGGCAAGACGATCGGTGCGCAAGCCGGCACGACCCAGGCCGAATATGCCACGGCCATGTATCCCGACGCCAATATCAAGCTTTACCCGACCCAGGACGAGGTCAATATCGACATGGTCAACGGCAGGCTCGATCTCGAAGTCGGCGACATGCTGCCGATGATGGCATGGCTGAACGGGGAGGACGGCAAGTGCTGCGAACTGATCGGCAAGCCGATCGGCGACGAGAAATATATCGGCCAGGGCGCCGGCATCGCGGTCCGCCTCGAAGATAAGGAACTGCTGGCAAAGCTGAATACTGCAATCGACGCGATCCGCGCCAACGGCACCTACCAGAAGATCAATGCCAAATACTTCCCGATCGATATCTACGACATGAAATAATCGCAGCGTCATTCCGACGACAGAGGCCGGCTTCATGCCGGCCTTTTGATTCAGGGATTGCTCATCTCGCGGTCGGGCTTCCGACATTCTCCAAGAAATTCCGCCGGCTGCGCCATGCACACAAGGCCGCGGACGTCATCATCTTTCGATGCGTCACGTCGCCTAGATCTGCTTGAACATGAAGGTTGCCGGATCGTAGTGATCGACGCGCGCGTCTCGGCTGTAGTTCGGGATGATCCCGGCCACCTGGAACCCCAGCGATGTGTAAAGCGTCTCGCCCTTGTCGCCTGTGCGGGTATCGAGGGTCAGCAGCGTGCGGCCGAGATCCGTTGCGATCCTCTCGATTTCCTTCATCAACATACGGCCGATGCCGCGTCGCTGGAACTCCGGATGCACCAGCAGTTTCTTGATATCGGCGCGATGCGGCTGGTTGGGTGGAGTGTCGTGGTCGAGCTGGACCGAACCGGCGATCCGACCATCCTGTCGGGCAACCAGCACGACAAGCCCGCCATCGGGCATGCGCGGCAGTACTTTCCTGCGCCAGAAGTTCTTCGCGTCCTCTATCGAATAGGGCAGGATGAAGTTGACGCTCGCTCCGTCGACGACGCAGGCCTGCAGGAGCCCGGCGAGTTCGTCGAGACTGGTCTCGACGTCTGTGGCGCTAAATTTAGAAAGTGTGATGGTCGGATCTGTCATCATCGTTTCAAACCATGAAAAGGAAATATTTGGCGGGAAGGGCGCCGGTCACGAATTCGCTTCGGCCGAACAACTGGTAGCGCAGGCAATCGCCCGGCTTGAGTTCGTGCTGCCGGCCTTCGACTGTGACGGCCAGCGCACCTTCGGTGAGGATGATATGATGCTCGAGCCCGGGGCGCGGCGGCTGCTCATAGACGATTTCCGTCCCGGGTTCGAGCCGGCATTCCACCGCCTCTGCGGCCAGCATCTGCGACGGTGGCGACACCGAGCGCCGGACAAAGCCAGTCTTCGGATCGGTCCAGACTGGCTGGGCGTTCCGCTCGATGAAGGGCGAAAAATCATTTTCGGCAAGCCGGATCAGCCGAGACAGCGTCATGCCATAGGCCGCGCATAGCCGCCCGAGCACGGCTGCCGTGGCGCTGACCTCGGCATTTTCCAGCCTCGACAGCGTCGCACGACTGACAGTGCTGCGTTTGGCAAGCTCGTCCAGTGACCAGCCCCGCTCGGCGCGCAACGCCTTGAGGCGTTGGGCGATCTGTCGGTCGATAGCGGAGTCGTCGGTAACTAGATTTTCCATATACGAGAAATATTCTCAAATATGGAAATATGTCAAGCCGGCAAGCGTGACGAAATCAGGCCAGGGCTTTCTCGATATCGGCGGCGATCACCGGATCGGTCACCGTCATGTTGGGCGAATAGCGGCCGATGACCTTGCCGTCGCGCGAGATCAGGAACTTTTCGAAATTCCACAGCACGTCGGACGGGCTGCCCGTGGCGATGCCGTTTTCCTCGAGTCGCTTGCGGAAGCCTTCGGTGCCCACAGCTTCAGGCTTGGCTTCAGTCAATGCGCGGTAGAGCGGATGCGTGTCCTCACCTTTGACGGACACTTTGCCGAACATCGGGAAGGTGACGTCATAGGTGAGCGTGCAGAATGCGGCGATATCCTCGTTGCTGTCCGGTTCCTGCTCCTTGAAATTATTGGCGGGGAAGCCGAGGATTTCGAGCCCATCGTCCTTCTTGTCGCGATAGAGCGCTTCCAGCCCTTCATATTGCTTGGTCAGTCCGCATTTCGAGGCGGTGTTGACCACCAGCAGCACCTTGCCGGCATAGTCGCCAAGCGTGGCTGATGTGCCATCGATGCGGGACAGGGGAATGGATTGGATGTCGGTCATGCGAAGCTCCGGGGAATGATTATCAAGGAGAGATAGGAAGGGGCGGCGGCGATGGGAAGATGTGCGATGCAAGGCTTGGCGCTGCAATTGGTCGCATCAATTTTCGACGCCGCCTCTGATGCGGCGGTGAATACGATCGAGACTTGCGGACATCGTATCGAAGATGCCTGCGTCCATGAGTTCGCGCAGCACCTGTTCGTTGACGCCGCCACGCGTCGCATATTCCTGCGCCAGTTGCGTAAAATCACTCTCCTGATCAATTTCGGGTGCGATCGCCAGCGCCTTGTAGATGCCGGTGACGTAATCGCGCGCCTTTGGCTCGGCCACCCCATGAGCGGCCACCCAACTGGTGACCGTATCCAGATACTTGAAATAGGTCGCAAACGTTGTGGTGACCACGCTGAGCGCATCGAACTCGGCGGCATCCTCGACTGCAACGACCTTGCCAAGCCGGCTAAAGATCTCCGCCGTCACCGGGTCAGGCGGATAGACGATCGTCGGTGCCTGCCGCTGGGCAACCATCGGCATCGGCAGCGCCTTGATCACCTGCCGGGCCGGCGTGGTAAAGCTGGCGATGTCCTCGCGCGAAATCGTGGCGATGAGACTGATGACGAGATGATCGGCGCGGAACTTGAGTGCGGGCAGGACATCCGCCGCAATCTGCGGCCGAACCCCGAGCATCACGACATCCGAGCCGTCAAGCACCGCCTGATTGTCGGACGCGACACGAACATCGCTGAACTGAGCCGCGAGACTTGCCGCGATCTCCTCATTGCGAGGCGACAGCAGGATGGAAATTGAATTGTCCGTAACGCACTTCAGCCCGGTAACGATCGCGGAAGTGAGGGCGCCGGTGCCGATGAAGCCGATTTTCATGTCGCGATAATCCATTTCATGCCGTACGTCGAACATAGCTTGTGCCTGACGTCGGGCAAGCGCTTGAGCCTCGATTGAGGCTGGCTTATCCGGCCCCAGCGGAACCCGCAAGCGTTGGAACAAGAAAATAAGCCGCCACGCCGGCTGTCGCCGCAGCGACATTTACTCCAGCGAGAGGCAGCGAAAACTCGCGCGGTCCCACGGCTGCTCCACCCAGGAACCGGACAAACGCGTTCGATGCAAGCGCCGCCAGCAAGGCCTCTCCTACAAGATGGTTCGAGAGGCCGCCGCTCAGCCGCAAGACGGACAGGACTGCGACGTCCACATCAACCATGCCGGAAATCGCCGTGGTGACAGCAAGGCCGCTATTTCCGAAATAACGCGAGGAGAGCACACTCACCACCGCCACTACTGCGAATATTACGGCGAACAGGACGAGGGGCTTGATTTCAAACGGATTGCGGACGGTATTTGGGGGCATATCTTCCTCCGACATGCCTCTCAACATCAGCCACCCGCAAAGGCCAAAGACGATGGCAGCAGCAACGGTGGCAGGCCCCGCCGTCAGCAGCGCGAGGGGCGATATTATTGCCGCGAATACGAGTACACGCAGCGTCGAGACCATTGCTGCAAGCGAAGCCGCGCCGGCAAGGCGTCGCCCATTCCCTGGAGTGCGTGCGAGCGAGAGTGTCATCGCCGTCGAGGAGACGAGGGAGCCTGCAAGACAGCCATAGAGAAGGCCACGCGCCGGCCCGAGCGCCTTGGTAGCAATATAGCCGAGGTAGGAGAGCGCGGCCGCGAGTAGGGTGAAGACCCAGATTTCCCGCAGATTGAGCGCGCCCCACGGATCGATTGGTTGGTTGGGCAATAATGGCAGAACAACCGCAGTCATGACCGCCAGGATCAGGGCCGAGCGCACTTCTATCCATGAGAGCCGCTGAAGAAGGCCGTGCAGTATTTCGCGACCTGCAAGCAATGCGGCCAGCGCGGCGCCCGCCGCCGCTGCCGCCGCATGATTGCCTGCGACAGCGAGGCCACCGAGCGCGAAGACAGCTAGCGCGGCAGCAACGCTGGTAAAGGAAAAATCCTCGTCGTGCTCTGCTTCATTCCACTTGAACCAGGCGAAAGCGAAGCTGTATGCGACGAAAGCTAGAGGCAGCAGCCACACATTCGCAGTGGCTTGGCCGAGTGCCGTCACCACGCCGCCCAGCAAGCCACAAATACCGTAGGTGCGGATACCCGCTGTGCGGCTGCCTGCAGGCGCTTCGCGCTCGCGCCAGCCGCGCTCCAGCCCCACCAGCAAGCCTATGGCGAGAGCTAAGCCCAGTCTCAGAATCAGTGGTTCCAATGGCCAACCCTTCTCCAGATAATGTCCCCGTCATAGCGCGTGCCGCTTACGGAGGCGTCAATCGACCTGCGATCACCAGATGCCTCGCGCCTCACGCACGATCTCATGCAGGAAATCTGCAACGATCCGCACCCGCGCCAGATCCCGCGCGCTCTCATGGAAGATCGTCCAGTAGGTGCGTTGAATCGAGGTGGCCGGCATGACGCGGACAAGGTCGTCATATTGGCGGGCGACGTAATTATGGAGGATACCGATGCCGGCGCCGGAACGCACGGCCTCGTTCTGGCCGATGGCCGAGGAGATCTCGAAGCCCGCATCCCAGTTGCGCATCACTTCGCCGGTGAATGCAAGCGATTGCGAGAAGATCAGGTCCTCGACATAGCCAATGCGGCGGTGCGCCTTCAGCGCTTCGGCATCTTCCGGCAGGCCATGCTGATTGGTATAGGCGCGGGATGCATAGAGGCCGAGCGTGTAATCGGTGAGTTTCGACGACACCAGCCGGCCTTGCTCTGGCCGTTCAAGCGTGACCGCGATGTCTGCCTCGCGCTGCGAAAGCGAAAACGAGCGCGGAACCGGCACCAGCTGGATCTTCAGTTCGGGATGCCGCTCGATGAGCCTTCCGAGGCGCGGCGCGAGGAATGAGACGCCGAACCCGTCCGGAGCACCGATCCGCACCGTGCCGGCGATCGCGGTATCGGTGCGGCCGAGATTGGCCTGCGCCGCCAGCATTTCCGTTTCCATCCGCTCGGCGGAGCCGAGAAACACTTCGCCCTCGGCGGTCAATTCGCAGCCATTGGTCCGGCGGATGAACAACCGCGTTTTCAGTGCCTCCTCCAGCGCGGTGACACGGCGGGAAAGCGTCGCATGATTGACGCCCAGCCGCTTGGATGCAGCCAGGATCTGCCCCGTGCGGGCAACGGCGAGGAAAATGCGGATGTCATCCCAGTTCATGGTTGATCCTGTTGTGGTCGGGCTTCACCCCTCACCAAGCGCGTCCAGCAATCGGCTTCGCCTCTTGCGGACTTGCTATCCTCTCCCACAAGGGGAGAGGCAAACCTGCGGCGATGCCACACTTCTACCTCTCCCCTTGTGGGAGAGGATATGAAGGCCGGGCGAGTTTACGAGCCCTTGGCCGTAGTTGGTGAGGGGTGGATCTGGCGTTCCGCATCCTCACTTCCCTCGCATCATCACCGGATCCACATCCACCAGCCTCAGCGAGCGGACCATGTCAGCCGTTCCCACCTTGTATTTCAAGAAATGCGGTGTCAGCAGATGCGCCTCGTAGGCCTGCCGGCTGGCATAGACCTCGAGGATGCGGATCTGCTCGGGCCTGTCCTTTTCCGCCACGGCATGCAGCATCAGCACGCCGGGCTCTCTCTCGACCGATGCCTCGATCTCTTCGGAGAGCAGCGCTCGATAGGCGTCCAGCTGATCCGGATCGATCTCCAGTTCCGCAATTCTGACCATTTTGTCATCCATGATTTGGCGAACCTTACATCAATCCATGCACAACGGATGCTTATCCCAGATCATTGCTTTGTGCAAATTCAAGTGCAATGATCGCTCATCAAAATAAACAGGAGGATCATCCATGCGTCAGATCGGTCATTTCATCGGCGGCAGCCACGTTGCCGGCACGTCCGGCCGCAAGGCCAATGTTTTCAATCCGGCAACCGGCGAAGTCCAGGCTGAAGTCGCGCTTGCCAGCGATGCCGAACTCGATGCAGCGGTACAGAACGCCAAGGCTGCCCAGCCGAAATGGGCTGCCACCAACCCGCAGCGTCGCGCCCGCGTGTTCATGAAGTTCGTCGAACTCCTCAATACCCACATGGGCGAACTCGCTGAAATGCTCTCCAAGGAGCACGGCAAGACCATCGAAGACGCCAAGGGCGACGTGATCCGCGGCCTCGAAGTCTGCGAATTCGTCATCGGCGCCCCACACCTGACCAAGAGTGAATTCACCGAAGGCGCCGGCCCGAACATCGATATGTATTCGATCCGCCAGGCCGTCGGTATCGGCGCGGGCATCACCCCGTTCAACTTTCCCGGCATGATCCCGATGTGGATGTTTGCCCCGGCCATCGCCTGCGGCAATGCGTTCATCCTCAAGCCGTCCGAGCGCGATCCTTCTCTTCCGATCCGTTTGGCCGAGCTGATGATCGAAGCCGGCCTGCCCGCCGGCATCCTCAACGTCGTCAACGGCGACAAGGGTGCGGTCGATGCGATCCTGACGCATCCGGACATCGCCGCCGTCTCCTTCGTCGGCTCGACCCCGATTGCCCGCTATGTCTACGGCACGGCAGCGATGAACGGCAAGCGTGCCCAGTGCTTCGGCGGCGCCAAGAACCACATGATCATCATGCCGGATGCCGACCTCGACCAGGCCGCACAGGCGCTGATCGGCGCGGGCTACGGTTCTGCCGGCGAGCGCTGCATGGCGATCTCCGTTGCGGTTCCAGTTGGCGAAGAAACCGCCAACAAGCTGATTGCCAAGCTGACCCCGATGGTGGAATCGCTGCGCATCGGCCCCTATACCGATGACAAGGCCGATCTCGGCCCGGTCGTCACCAAGGAGGCTCAGGCCCGCATCACCGGCCTGATCAACCGCGGTGTCGAAGAAGGCGCCAAGCTCGTGGTCGACGGTCGCGATTTCAAGCTCCAGGGCTATGAAAATGGCTATTTCGTTGGCGGTTGCCTGTTCGACAACGTCACCCCGGACATGGACATCTACAAGACCGAAATCTTCGGACCGGTCCTGTCGGTCGTTCGCGCCAAGAACTATGAGGAAGCCCTCGACCTGCCGATGAAGCATGAATACGGCAATGGCGTTGCGATCTACACCCGTGATGGCGATGCGGCCCGTGACTTCGCATCGCGCATCAACATCGGCATGGTTGGCGTCAACGTGCCGATCCCGGTGCCGCTCGCCTATCACTCCTTCGGCGGCTGGAAGTCCTCGTCCTTCGGTGACCTCAATCAGCACGGCACGGACGCGATCAAGTTCTGGACCCGCACCAAGACAGTGACCTCGCGTTGGCCATCGGGCATCAAGGATGGCGCCGAGTTCTCCATCCCGACGATGAAGTAAGCATCCACACCCAAAAATAAGAACGGGCCCCTTGCGGGCCCGTTTCAATTTCCGCTTGCAAATCATCGCATCGCCATGCTCATCTCCGGCGACCCGGTTCTGAATAAGAGGGGCCACCGGGCCGTATCTTGAATACGATGCGATGATGAGGGGCATGCATGACGGCGGCAACACTAACAGCCGGCGCGCCGGCAAAGCGTGGCGAGTTTCGCGGCAATGCGGGCGAATATTTTGGTATCTGGATCGTCAATATCCTGCTGACGATCGTCACCTTTGGCATCTATTCCGCGTGGGCTAAGGTGCGTCGCAAGCGCTATTTCTACGGCAACACCTTTCTCGACGGCTATTCCTTTGACTATCACGCCAAGGGAAAGCAGATCTTCATCGGGCGCATCATCGTCTTTGTCGTGCTGGGCATCGTCCAGGTCATCTCGGCGATCTCGCCGATCGCAGCCCTGATCGCGCCGCTGCTGTTTCTTCTGGCGCTGCCATTCTTTATCGTTCGCAGCCTGCGCTTCAATGCGCGCGTGACAAGCTATCGCAACATCCATTTCGATTTCACTGGCAAGTCCTGGGGCGCGTTTACTGCGATCATCCTCGGCAGTCTTGTCGCGACATTCTCGCTTGGCATCCTGGCGCCGCTCGCCAGCCGCTGGGCCAACCGATACATCTTCAACCACTTACACTATGGCGACCGGCCATTTTCGTCCGATCCGCGGCTGAAATCGCTTTATGGCGCCTGGGTGGTGCCAGCGCTGATGGTGGTCATCGGTATCCTCATTGCCGCGGCATTAGGCTGGGTCCTCGCGTGGCCGGCCTTCCGGCAGTTTGCCGAGGGTTACAACGATGGATCAGAACAGCATCAGATGATCATCGGCATTCTGGTGATCTATAGCATCCTCATTCCGCTGATCCTGATCTATGTGCTTTCCGGCTTCGTCTATCGCATCGCCGTTCGCAATGTCGTGCTCAACAGCACCCTGCTCGATGGCAAGCATCTGCTGGTCAGCGATCTCTCCCGCCTTAGAATGCTCTGGATCATGCTTTCCAATACCGTCGTCACCATTGTCACCATCGGCCTCTTGCGCCCATGGGCGGCGGTGCGTGAGCAGCGCTATGTGGTCAGTCGCACCGGCATCGCGCCGCAGGGCGATATGGGCGTGATCATGGCGTCGATCGAAGCGAGCGGCTCGGCATTCAGTTCGGAGTATATGGATATCGAGGGGATGGATTTTGGTTTCTAGTGCCGTCGACATCGCCAGGGGTACATGGCATCCGCCCGGCTCCAACCAGGCAAGCGATGCCGTGCTGCTGGCTCAGGGAGGTACCCTGTCGGTGCGGTTGGTTTCCGGTCAGGCACTGCAGGCGGCAGACGATATCGCCAAGGTCGATGTCTCTGATCGGATCGGCCGCATTCCGCGCCGCCTGCGCTTCGTCAATGGCGGCGCCTTCGTCACCGAGGACAATGACGCCGTCGATATGCTGCTCGCGGCGCATGGCAGCAATCGCACCGGCTGGATTCATGAGATCGAGCGCTTTCATCCGCGGCTTGCCGGATTTGTCGTCCTGGTCTTCCTGCTCGGCGCGCTGATCTATCGCTTCGCCCTGCCGGCGCTGGTGGAGGCCGCCGTCTGGGCGACGCCACCCGCCGTCAGCGACATGATGGCAAGCGGCACGATGGCATCGCTCGACAAAACCATTCTCTCACCCAGCAAGCTGGCACCAGCCGAGCAGAAAGTCATCCAGGACGGGTTCAATCGGCTGGCATCATTCTCCAGCCGTGGCGCTGATGGCTATAAGCTCAATTTCCGCGACGGCGGCTATATCGGCCCGAACGCCTTCGCGCTGCCCGATGGCTCGCTTGTCCTGACCGATCAACTGGTCGAGATGGCGGGCGGCGATACCGAGATGATCCTCGGCGTGCTGGCCCATGAGATCGGCCATGTCGAGAAAAGCCACTCGCTTCGCCAACTCTATCGTGCGGCGGGCACGGCGGGCCTGATCATGCTGATCGCCGGCGATATCGGTTCGGGCGGCGAGGAGATTCTCACCGATGGCGCCGCCCTGCTGACACTCTCCTATTCGCGCGGTGCTGAAAGCGAAGCCGACCGCATCTCGGTCGAACTGATGTCGAAGGCAGGCAATGATCCGACAGCGATCGGCCGCTTCTTCGCGCTGCTCGAAAAGAAGCTTGGTGATCACGGCTCGACCAGCATGCTCTCGACCCATCCGGGCACGCCCGAGCGCCGGCAGGCAATTGAGGATTACGCCAAGGAGTTAAAGGAAAAGTAGACGCCCTAATTTGTGGGTCCGTCGTTGAACTGGACTTTTTCAACAAGGTCGAGCGCCTGCTTGCGCAACGTGCTGACCTGGCTCATCGGCAAATCCGCGGCCTTCCAGGGCCCAAATCCACCCAGGATCTCTGAGGGTTGGGCGCCCGGCAGCACGGGATACTCATTGGTCTCCTGCGAGTAAAGCTCCTGCGCCGGCTTGGCGGCGAGGAATTCCATCAACGCGACGGCATTGTCACGGTTGGGCGCAAATTTTGCCATTGCCATGCCCGATATGCCGACGCTCGTGCCGCGGTCGGCGGCATTCGGGAAAATCACTTTCACCTTGCCCGCAATATTCTTTGAGGCGGGTTCGGCAATCACTGCAGCGAGATATTCCGTGTTGCCGATCGCCAGCGCGCATTCACCCGAAGCGACGGCTTCGACCTGGCTGCCGTCATTTCCCCTGGGCTTGCGGGCGAGATTGGCCTTCAGGCCGGTCAGCCACTTCTCGGTAAAGGTCTCGCCGTGCAGGTCAAGCATCGAGGCAAACAGGCCGATATTGGAGGCATGGCGGCCATCGCGCAGGCAGACCTTGCCTTTCCATTCCGGCTGGGAAAGCTCTTCGTAGGTGATCTTCGTCGCTATGGCGGTCGACACGTAGAACACGCGTGGGCGCAATGTCAGGCCGAACCAATACCCCTCGCTATCCCGATATTTCGCGGGGATCTCGGCATTGAGCTTGGCGTCGGTCAACGCCTGTGTCACGCCGCCCTGTTTGGCTTCGCTGAGGCGGCTGTCATCGACGGTCAGGATCACATCGGCGGGCGAATACTCGCCTTCCGACTGGATGCGCTCAACCAGACCCTGGTCGAGATAGAGCAGATTGGTTTCAATCCCTGTCTGTTTGGTGAAGGCGTCCAGCAGCGGCTGGATGAGCTCAACGGGGCGATTTGAATAGACATTCACCTCGCCTGCCGCCTGCGCCGCGTTGGCAGACAGGATGATAAGGGTGGTAGCGAGGATCGAGGCTTGCTTGGAGCTGGGGCCCATGGGGTTCTTCCCGGACTGGAGTCTTTTAGTAAAGAAAAACCTCTATGATTCATCGCATGTTGCTGTCAATGATCGACGGTGAATTCCCGCGTCCTAAAACATGCCCCGAAAACCTGATTGTAAATTTCTTATTTTTGGAATTGTTCCAAACTGCAGGAGGCTCTATATAAGCCTACTGCATCGAAATCCCGAGGAGCATGGAATGCGGCTGACAAAGCAGACGAACTACGCAGTTCGCATCATGATGTATTGCGCGGCCAATGGCGACAAGCTCAGCCGCATCCCGGAAATTGCGAGAGCGTATAACGTTTCCGAGCTTTTCCTGTTCAAGATCTTGCAGCCGCTGCACAAGGCGGGACTGGTTGAGACCCTGCGTGGCCGCAATGGTGGTGTTCGCCTTGGTCGCGCGGCCGACAAGATCACCCTTCTCGATGTCGTCCGCGTCAGCGAGGAAAGCTTCTCGATGGCGGAATGCTTCGACGACAATGCGACGGATTGTCCGCTGATTGATAGCTGCGGGCTGAATTCCGCGCTTCGCCGCGCGCTCAACGCTTTCTTCGATGTGCTGAGCGAATACACGATCGACGATCTCGTCAAGGCCCGTCCGCAGATCCATTTCCTGCTTGGCCTCGAAATCCCCACCGCGACCGTGGCGGCTTGATCGCCACACATCAACCCGATTACAATCCCCTTCGTTGACAACGCGGTGATGCAGACGATGCTCAGCCCGGAAATATTTTCGGGCCTACTGGCGTTTCGTGCCGCGTTGTATTAAATCGATTGAAAAATCCGCGGGGAGGCATCCGAAAATGATTATCTGCTGTGGCGAAGCCCTGATCGACATGCTGCCGCGGCAGTCAACGCTCGGCGAGGCCGCCTATGCGCCCTATGCCGGCGGCGCCATCTTCAACACCGCCATTGCGCTCGGGCGTCTCGGCATTCCGACGGGTTTCTTCACAGGCCTTTCCAGCGACATGCTGGGCGATGTGTTGCGCGAAACGCTGGCCGCATCGAATGTAGATGCCAGTTTTTGCGCCATATCAGCCCGGCCGACCACCGTCGCCTTCGTCAAACTGGTCAATGGTTCGGCCACCTACGCCTTCTATGACGAAGGCACCGCGGGCCGGATGATCACCACCGATGACCTGCCGGTGCTGAGCGCAGATTGCGAAGCGTTGCATTTCGGTGCGATCAGCCTGATCCCCGATCCCTGCGGCGGCACCTACGAGGCGCTGTTGGCGCGCGAGCACGAAAGCCGCGTCATCTCGCTCGACCCCAATATCCGCCCCGGCTTCATCAAGGACAAGCCTGCCCACCACGCCCGCATCCTGCGGATGGCAGCGCAATCTGACATCATCAAGTTCTCCGACGAAGATCTCGAATGGTTCGACATGCACGGCGATCACGATGCGCTCGCGCAGAAATGGCTCGACATGGGCTGCAAGCTGGTCGTGATCACCAAGGGCGCTGACGGCGCTGACGGCTATACGAAGAACGTCAAGGTCTCGGTTCCGAGCCAGCGTGTCACCGTTGTCGATACGATCGGCGCGGGCGACACATTCGATGCCGGCGTCCTGGCGTCGCTGAAGCGCGACAATCTGCTGACCAAGGCGCAGGTCGCCAATCTCGATGAGAAGGCCGTCCACAACGCGCTGTCGCTGGCGGCCAAGGCGGCGGCGGTCACCGTATCACGCGCCGGCGCCAATCCGCCCTGGGCAAATGAAATCGGGCTCTAAAATTCGACCTCGAGCTCGATGATTTCATCGGCCTCGGTGCGGGCGCCTTCCGTCCATTCCGTGAATAACGGCCAGCTGAGGATCAGATCGCGGTAAGTCGCAAGTTCAGGTTCCAGATCGACGGCATAGGTCTTGAAGCGTGAGCAGACCGGCGCATACATCGCATCCGCCACGGTCGGCTTCTTGCCGAAAAGGTAAGGGCCGCCATAGGCCTCCAGACACTCCGACCAGATCGTGCGGATGCGCTCTATATCCGGTTTGGCCCCGGAGAAGATCTTGAACGTGTCGTGATGCGCCTTGATGTTCATCGGCAGCGCCGAGCGCAGATTGTGAAAGCCGGAATGCATCTCGCCTGAAACCGCGCGACAGTGGGCACGGGCCGCCGCCGCTTTCGGCAGTAGACCTTTTTCGGGCACGATCTCGTTGAGATATTCAGCGATCGCCAGCGTATCCCAGACGACCACTTTGTTATGTGTCAGCCTTGGAACCAGCACCGAAGGCGACAGCAGCAGCAGCTCGCGCCGTGCGCTGGCGTCGTCGATATCGACCGGCTTTTCGACGAATTCCAGACCGGCCATCTTGCAGAGAAGCCAGCCGCGCAGCGACCATGACGAGTAATTCTTCGAGGAAATGGTCAGAGTCGTCTCAGCCATGATCGGGTCTGCCTTACACGTTAAGCTTAAATCACACTATTCGCTGGTCAGGTGATAAAAAATGCACTAGTTTTTTGCATTGCACAATGGGTAATGCGAGACATGATTATGCTCTATCAGGCCTATCAGTTCCAGGATGACCTGGTCGCGCCGTTCCGGTCAATGGCGCGAAGCTGGCTCAACATTTTCGGAACGAGCCTGTGCAACGTCAAGGGATTGATGGGCGGTCAGTATCTCGCCGCGCTGGAGATGATATCCCGCTTCGAGCTCACCCATGTCAGGCCCGATTTCGCCATCGAGAAGGTCATGTCGGGCAATGCCGAAGTCAAGGTGACGCCGGAAGTGGCACTTGCCCTCCCATTCGGCAATCTCCTGCATTTCGCCAAGGATTCGGATGTCCGCCAACCCAAGGTGATGGTGATTGCACCGCTGTCGGGACATTTCTCGACGCTGCTCAGGGGCACGGTCGAGACGCTGCTGCGTGACCACGATGTCTATATCACCGACTGGGCCAATGCCCGCGACGTGCCGGTCGAGGCCGGCAAGTTCGGCGTCGAGGACTACGTCACCTACATCGTCCGGTTCCTTGAGGAGATCGGCCCCGGCGCCCATATCCTTGCGGTCTGTCAGCCCTGCGTCCAGGCGCTGGTTGCCGTTGCCGTCATGTCGGCCGACAATCATCCGGCAACGCCGCGCAGCATGACGCTGATGGCTGGCCCGATCGATCCGCGCGAAAGCCCGACCGAAGTCAATGAATTCGCCGTTTCCAAGTCGCTTGCTTGGTTCGAGCAATCGGTCATCTCGACCGTTCCCCGGCGTTATGCCGGCGGTGGCCGCAAGGTCTACCCCGGCTTCCTGCAGCTGATGGGTTTCATGGCGATGAACATGGAGCGCCACAAGAGCGCCCACCAGAAACTCTACGATCATCTCGCCGCCGGCGAAATCGAGGCCGCCGAAAAGATCAAGACATTCTATGACGAGTATTTCGCCGTGCTGGATCTGACGGAAGAGTTCTATATTGAAACCATCGACCGGATTTTCCACAAGGCCGAACTGGCGACTGGTGATTTCACCTACCACGGCGACAAGGTCGATCCCGGCCTGATCCGCCGTACCGCATTGCTGACCGTCGAGGGCGGTCGCGATGATATCTGCGCGCTCGGCCAGACAGCGGCTGCGCATGATCTGTGTCACTCGCTACGGCCGCATCTCAAGCGCCATCACCTGCAGGCCAATGTCGGCCACTACGGCGTTTTCAACGGCAGGCGCTGGGAAAACGAGATCTATCCGGTGGTGCGGAACCATATATTGGCGATGGAGTAGGTCTCAGAGCGTACGGTCGACACGACCGGTGCCCTCGCGAAATGAGATGTGTAGCTCCTTCCAAACTCTGTTCATAAAAACGCTGCTAAAACGACCCTTTCTACGCTGGCTCGGCTCGAGAAAAAAGGAACGTTCGGCAATATCATAGTTGTATTCGTTAACCGTTATCCAAGCCTGCTTGAAGATGGAAAGCCCGGCACGTTTGATCTCAAGTGCAGGCATTTCGATTGCTCGCTGCCCGGCATACGGTGGCGTACCGGATATGGCAAGAAGCACGAGATGCGTTAGATCCTTGGCTTCATCACGCATCACAAGCGCCAGACAAACGGGTCTGTCTTTCTCGGCGTTCGAACGACCTTCATCCTGTTGCCAGCGCCACAGATAAGGGTAGCGGAGGATATCGCCGTTTTCGAAGCCCTCAGCCATCTTCGCCCTCGAATTTTTCTATTTGGCGCTCAAGTTCCTTTATTATCATGTCAGCGAGTTCGGGGGGGGTCTCCTCGATCGCGTAGGCTCTTCTGGGGTTATCTTGTCCGGACAGTCGTTCAAAGGCTTCTACCGACATTACAACTACGGACGCACGTCCGTGCTTGGTCAGGGTGATAGGAGCACGTTGCGCTTCGTCGTGATACTGACCGAAGTGACGGATGAATTCAGCGGTTGAAATGGTTTTTTTCGACATCGAAGTGGCCTCTCTGTATTTTCTGAATTATACAGAAAATACAGAGACGTTCAAGAGAAGATAAAAATCAGCTTGGCGATCTCAGCGCTGCCACCAATCCCACCGTTGACGAATCCAGCCCCTCCGTACCCTTCTTACCCTGAATGACCGGCAGCAGCCCGGTCGCCAGTTCCTTGCCCAGTTCCACGCCCCACTGGTCGAACGAATTTATGCCATAGAGCACGCCTTCGACGAACACCCGGTGCTCGTAGAGCGCGATCAGCCGGCCGAGCGCAAATGGCGTCAGCTTGTCGTGGACAAAGGTGATCGTCGGACGATTGCCGGTAAAGACGCGATGCGGGGCGATGTGGTCGATCTTCTTGTCGTCCCAGCCCATGCCCTTCAGCTGAGCCTTGGCTTCCTCCAGCGAGCGGCCCTTCAGCAGCGCTTGCGATTGGGCGACGCAGTTCGACATCAAGAGCTCATGCAGATAACGCAGCTCCGGCTCGAAGCCTTGCTTGGCGATCACGAACTCGACCGGAATGATGTCCGTGCCCTGATGCAAAAGCTGGAAGAAGGCGTGCTGGCCGTTGGTGCCTGGCTCTCCCCAGACGACAGGCCCCGAGGAACCGGCCACCGGCGAGCCATCCATCGTCGCGCCCTTGCCGTTGGATTCCATGTCGAGCTGCTGCAGATAGGCCGGAAAGCGGCTGAGCCGCTGGTCATAGGGGATCACAGCGCGCGAGGTCAGGCCGAGCACATTGCGCTGGTAATAGCCGATTAGCCCCAGGAGATAGGGAAGGTTCTTGTTGAGCGGTGCCGAGCGGAAATGGTTATCCATCGCGTGAGCACCATCAAGGAACTTGCCGAAGTCGTCGGCACCGATGGCGATCATCAGCGGCAGGCCGATGGCCGACCAGATGGAATAGCGGCCGCCGACCCAGTCCCAGAAACCGAACACGCGGCTCTGGTCGATGCCGAAGGCCGCAACCTTGTCGAGCGCGGTGGAGACAGCGGCGAAATGATGCTGGACGGCATCCTCGCCGAGCGCCGTGGCGATGAAATCGCGGGCCGTCTTGGCATTGGTCATCGTCTCGATGGTGGTGAAGGTCTTTGAGGCGACGATGAACAGCGACGTCTCGGGATCGAGCAGCTTGATCGTATCGGCGACATGCGCGGCATCAATGTTGGAGACATAGTGCAGCCGTGGGCCATCATGGAACGGCGCGAGCGCCAGCGTCGTCATCACCGGGCCGAGGTCCGAGCCGCCAATACCGATATTGATGACATCGGTGATCTTCTTGCTCGTTGCTCCGGTTGTCCTGCCCGAGCGGATGGATTCCGCGAATTCGCCCATCGCCTTCAGCACGGCGTTGACGTCGGGCATGACATCCTTGCCATCGACCAGCACGGGTGTGTTGGAGCGATTGCGTAGCGCGGTGTGCAGGACGGCCCGGTTTTCGGTGAAATTGATGATCTCGCCGGTAAACATCGCCTCGCGCTTGGTGGCGACGCCAGCCTTTTCGGCGAGTTCCGTGAGCAGGCCGAGGATGGTGTCGTTCACCGCCGTCTTGGAATAATCCATCAGCAGGTCATCAAACCATGCATGGTATTTGTCGAAGCGCTGGGGATCCGCGGCAAAGGCTGCGCGAATGTCGGCGGCACTGGTGGAACGGGCTGCTTCTTTCAGCTTGGCAACGATATCTTGCATGGAAAAATCCCCTGAATTCGTGATGGGAAACTAGCGATTTCAATCGATTTGAGCAAGCGCTCTTACTGTGCCGCGCCACTTTCGGCCGCCGGTCTGATCCGCAACCGTGTAATGCGATTCTTGATCCGTTTCATGACGATGAAGCGTTTTCCATGAAAGGTGAAGGCCTGCCTTTCGTCCGGAATCGAGCGGGATTCATGGATCACCAGCCCCGCGATCGTTGTCGCCTCGCTGTCCGGCAGCGCCCAGCCCATCGCCCGGTTGAGATCGCGTACCGTGACATCACCGTCAACGACGATAGAACCATCGGCCTCCTTGCGGACGCCGGTCAGGCCCACCTCGCGTTCGTCGGATACATCGCCGAGAACATCCTCAAGAATGTCCTGCATCGTCACCATGCCCTGCATCTCGCCATACTCATCGACGACGATGGCGAAATGCGTGTTGCGCTTCAGGAAGGCGCTGAGCTGTTCGCGCAGGCTGGTCGTGTCGGGCACGAACCACGGTCGGTCGGCGATGCGCATGATCTCGAGGGTTTCCGGCGATGCTCCCGGTTCGGCGAGTGCCCGCAGCAGATCCTTTGCATGCAGTACGCCGATGATGTTGTCGGTCGAGCCGCGCCAGACCGGCATGCGGGTGAAGGGACTGTCGAGAATGGTGCGGACGGCAATTTCCGGCTGGTCGTCGGCGTTGATCATCCGCATCTGGGTGCGATGGATCAGGATATCGGCGATTTCCCGCTGGTCGAGTTCAGCCCAGCCGCTGGGCCGGTCGCGCGGGCTGTTTTCACGCTGCGGTGAGGGTGTTCGATCGCTCGGCCCAGCATCGCGCTCGATCCGCCGCCCTTCGCCGGTAAAGCACTCAATCAGCCATGCGAAGATCGATCGGCCGCTCATGTCAGCTCCACTAACTCTACTTCTCGCCCAGCTTTTCCTTGAGAAACGACAAGACTTCCGAAGTCGGCACATCATCGGCGACGAAGGATTGGCCCAGACCGCGCGTCAGGATAAACGTCAGCTTGCCGCTCTTGACCTTTTTGTCCTGGGTAATGGCTTCCAGCAGCACTTCCGCCAGCGGCAGCTCGCCTGGTATCTCGTCCATCGATACCGGCAGGCCGACATCCCGCAGATGCTTCTCCACCCGCTTGCCGAGATCAGGACTCACGAGGTTCATGCGTGCCGAGAACTGATGCGCCAGCACCATGCCGATCGAAACACCTTCGCCATGCACGAGCCGTGAAGAATCGTATTGTGTGGCGGCTTCCAGCGCATGGCCGAATGTGTGGCCGAGATTGAGCAGCGCACGCAGCCCGTTCTCGCGCTCGTCCTTGGCGACCACATCCGCCTTCGCCTGGCAGGAAATGGCGATCGCCTCGATGCGCGATGGGCCACCGGCAAACACGTCCTGCCAGTTCTTTTCCAGCCATTCGAAGAAGTCCGGCTTGTCGATCAGCCCGTATTTGGCGACTTCGGCATAGCCGGCGCGGAACTCGCGCTTGGAAAGCGTGTTCAGCACGTCCGTATCGGCGAGCACCAGATCCGGCTGGTGGAAGACGCCGATCAGGTTCTTGCCGTGGCGCGAATTGATGCCGGTCTTGCCGCCGACCGAGGAATCGACCTGCGCCAGCAGCGATGTCGGGATCTGGATGAAGCGCGTGCCGCGCCGTGCGATGCCGGCTGCAAAGCCGGTGAGATCGCCGATCACGCCGCCGCCCAGCGCGATAACCGCATCGTTGCGTTCGATCTTGGAGGCGAGTATGTGGTCGGTGACCTGCATCAGCGGCTCAAAGCTCTTGGTCTTTTCGCCGGCGGGCAGCACCAACGGATAGACGGAGATATCGGATGCCTTGAGGCTTTCCGTCAAAGCGTCGAGATAGTGCGGTGCCACGTGCTCGTCGGTGATGACGGCCATGCGCTTGCCCTTGAGCCGGCTGGAGATCTCGCGGCCAGCCTCAGCAATCAGTCCGGGGCCGATCTGGATATCGTAGGCGCGATCGCCGAGTTCGACGCGCACCGTCTTCGTCACACTAGTCATCACTTTTCATCTGTTCCAGCGTTGCGGCAAGGGCGGCGATCACCTCGTCTGCCATGACTTCTTTTTTTACGTCGCGCGATTTGACCGTCAGATGCGCCAGCGCATAGGTGGGATATCTCAGGTTCATCAGGTCTTCGAGCGTCTTCTTTGGGTTCTCGGTTTTCAACAGCGGCCGGTTGTCGCGCTTGATCACCCGCTCCCAGAGCGTATCGAGGTCGGCTTCGAGCCAGAGCGATATGCCGGCATCGTCGATAGCCGCCCGCGTCTCCTCATTCATGAAGGCGCCGCCACCGGTCGAAAGCACACGCGGCCCAGTCTTCAGAAGTCGCTTGATAACACGCTGCTCAAGCTTGCGGAATTCAGGCTCGCCATAGGCCTCGAAGAGTTCGGGCACAGTCATTCGCGAGACGCGCTCGATCTCATGGTCGGAATCGATGAAGGGAATACCGAGCCCATGGGCAACCAGCTTGCCGATCGCCGATTTCCCAGCGCCCATCAGACCCACCAAGACAAGGTTGCGCTGGCCGAGTGCCTTTCGGGCCATCTCCACCGTGGAGTCGGCGCCTGGGCTGAACTCCTCCATATATCCCCTTTTCCGGTCAAGCCGCCGGCTCGTTATCGTACGTTCCGTTCCTATGGGAAAAAGAACCGTTGGCGTCAAGTCGGAGCTATGGCCGGGAGCCGCCTGCGCAACGTAATACCGGGCAATTCCTTTCGCACTTGCGCCGCCTGATTTGCCGAACCATAAAGAACACCATAATTGTTTGGAAATAGAGTGCGGAACACGAATCGATCCCGCAGGGTTATGATCAGATAAATGCCCACGCTTTTCAGGTTTCTCTATTGGTGCGGATTGCTGGCGGGCCTCGTCTATGCGGTGCTGTTCTGCCTTGCCTATCTGGTCGAACCGCGCGAGCGGCCAGCGACGATCGAGATTCCCTCCGAGCGTACCAATCCGCCGGCGACCTGAGAGGCGAGCCTCATGAATGACCTGTCGGCGGCGCATGCCGAAGCCTTCCTGGAGATGATGAGCGCCGAGCGCGGTGCGGCCAGGAACACGCTGCTGTCCTACGAGAAGGATCTGGATGAGCTCCGCTCGTTCCTGATGTCACGCAAGTCGACCTTGAACAGCGCAGGCTCCGCCGATCTCCAGGCCTTTCTCAGCCATATGGCGCGCGAGGGTTACAAGGCTTCGTCCCAGGCGCGCCGTCTGTCGGCCATCCGTCAGTTCTACAAGTTCCTGTATGGCGAAAATATCCGCGACGATGATCCATCGGGCATTCTCGATGCGCCGAAGAAGGAGCGCTCCCTGCCGAAGACATTATCGGAGGCCGATGTCAGCCGCTTGATCACGCTTGCCGCCGAGGAAGCCCAGGCACCTGATCCGGGACGGCTCGACCGACTGCGCATGCTGGCGCTGATCGAACTCTGCTATGCCACCGGCATGCGCGTCAGCGAACTCGTATCCCTGCCTGCCCGCGTGCTGGCCGAGGAAGGCCGCTATCTGATCATTCGTGGCAAGGGCGCCAAGGACCGGCTGGTGCCGCTGACCAAGGCGGCGATCTCGGCTGTGGCCGCCTATGGCGAGGAGTTGCGCAGGATCCATGGCGACAAGGAGTTCGCCTTCCTGTTTCCCGCCCACAGTTCCACCGGCTATCTGCCGCGCCAGGTTTTCGCGCGCGATCTCAAAAGCCTGGGCGCGCGCGCGGGCATCCGCAGTGCGATGCTGTCGCCGCATGTCATCCGCCACGCCTTTGCCAGTCATTTGCTTGCCAATGGTGCGGATTTACGTGCCGTTCAGGAATTGCTGGGACATTCCGATATCTCGACGACCCAAATCTACACGCATGTACTCGACGAAAAGCTGCGAGATCTGGTGGAAACGCACCACCCTCTTGCAAAAGCCACAAAAAACAGGGATTAGGAGCCCCAACGAACGGCGCCTGACCCAATTGGCCGTACGGAACGGATAAAAATGTACAACTACCTCGATTTCGAAAAGCCGATCTCCGATCTTGAAGGCAAGATCCTCGAGCTGAAGACCCTTGCCGCGCAAGACGAGAGCGTCGATACGTCGGAAGAGATCGCGCGCCTTGAAGGGCGCGTGCGCGATGCGATGGTCGATATTTATTCGAAGCTGACGCCGTGGCAAAAGACGCAGGTCGCCCGCCATCCGCAGCGCCCGCATTTCATCGATTACCAGACCAGCCTGTTTACCGAATTCACGCCGCTGGCCGGCGACCGCAAATTCTCCAACGATGATGCGATCCAGGCAGGCTTTGCGCGATTCCGCGGCCAGGCCGTCGCCGTCATCGGCCAGGAAAAGGGCAACGACACCAAGTCCCGTATCCGCCACAACTTCGGCTCTGCCCGTCCTGAAGGTTACCGCAAGGCGATCCGCATCATGGAACTCGCCGATCGCTTCAACATGCCGGTCGTCACGCTGGTCGATACGGCTGGTGCCTATCCCGGCGTCGGAGCCGAAGAGCGCGGCCAGGCCGAGGCCATCGCCCGCTCGACCGAAATGTGCCTCAATCTTCGCGTGCCCATCGTCTCCGTCATTATCGGCGAGGGCGGTTCGGGCGGCGCAATCGCGATCGCCACCGGCAACCGCGTCTACATGCTCGAGCATGCCATCTATTCGGTGATCTCGCCGGAAGGCGCGGCTTCTATCCTGTGGCGGGATTCGACCCGCGCCAAGGAAGCCGCTTCCAATATGAAGATCACCGCCGAGGATCTGAAATCGCTTGGCGTCATCGACGCGATCATCCCCGAACCCGTCGGCGGCGCCCACCGTGATGCGGAAAAGGTCATTGCTGCGACCGGTGACGTCATTGCCAATGCGCTGGCCGAACTTTCGCAGAAAAACGACCTGCGCGGCGATCGCAGGCAGAAATTCCTCGATATGGGCCGTCAACTCTAGGCTTCTCGGCATTCTGCCCCAATCACGCCATATTCCAAGGATTGGAAATGGGCTCGGGCAGAATCTTAAGGCATTGCAAATTGATAGCGTTAATCGGATGTGAATATTCCGGTAACTGTTTTTGCCTTATAAGGCTCTGAGTGTGATTCCCTACCCCGGGCGGGCGGGCATTTTGGCATTGTTGTGATGGCGGAACGGTCTGGCATGCGTCTCGTAAATATCGGATTTGCAATTGTCGTGGCTCTTGGACTGGGTGCGCTCGCGGGCTGCACCCCTCAGGAGACGCTGCAGATCGAGAATGTTTCAAACCGGATCGAACATCCGCTTCCGGCAAAGATGCGCGACAAGCTGCGGACAATGAATCTGGCAATGTCGTCGCCGATCATGATGCGCCTCTTCAAGGAAGAAGAGGTCATGGAGGTCTGGAAGGCGAACGCCTCCGATCGCTATCAGCTCGTCGCCACCTATCCGATCTGCGCCTGGTCCGGCATGCTGGGCCCGAAGAAGAAGGAAGGTGACCGCCAGGCGCCCGAGGGTTTCTACAACATCACGCCCGGCCAGATGAATCCGAATTCGAGTTATTATCTCTCGTTCGATATCGGCTACCCCAACAAGTTCGACCGCGCCTATGGCCGTACCGGCCGCAACATCATGGTGCATGGCGCCTGCTCGTCTGCCGGCTGCTATTCGATGTCGGATGCTGCGGTGCTACAGATCTACGCTTTCGCACGCGAAGCTTTCAAGGGCGGACAGAAGAGTTTCCAGGTCCAGGCCTACCCATTCCGGATGACAGCCGAGAACATGGCCAAGCATCGCTTTTCCGAGAATTATGACTTCTGGAAGAACATCAAGACCGGCTACGATTACTTCGAGATCACCCATCGTCCGCCTGAAGTCGATGTCTGCGGCAAGAAGTACGTCTTCAACCAGGTGGGTGGCGCGTGCTCCAACAGCACGCCGCCGGCACTGGTCTCGGCCTATTCCTCCTATTCCAAGTCTTATGAGACCGCTTTTTCAGCGGCATCCGGCAAATATGGCCAGAGCAGCTGGAAAGACACGCCGGAATTCGATCGCAAGGCCGCCGAACGCCTGGCGCGCCGAACGGGCAAGGCCAAGAAGGTGCCGAACGACGCCGACTACGTGCTCGTCGATCCCAGTGCCAAGCTGACCGCCACATCCGACACGGTCACCAGCTATTCCGCAGCCTATGCCAAGATCGAGGCCCGCAAGAACGGCACCGAACATCAGGTTGAGTGGATCTCTGTTGCCGAGGTCGCGGCCCGCAAGAAGGCAGCCGAGGAAAAGGCCAAGGAAGATGAGAAGCTGGCAAAGCGAATGGCCAAGGCTAACATTCCAGTGCCGCAGGCAAACCCGCTGAAGCCAGTGGTCGTAGCCAACAACGTCCAGACAGTGGACCAGGGCGACGTCGATACCAAGCCCTTCTGGCAGATCTGGAAGAGCGATGAGCCTAAGCCGAAGCCGGTCCAGACGGTGACGGCAGATGATCAGGTTATACCGATGCCGGATGCGGAAGCAGCCGAGCCTGCCAAGAAAAAGGTGGACGCTGCAGCAAAGAAGCCTGCTGATCTGGCCGAGCAGCCCGTAGTCGAAGCACCTGCGGTCCAGACCCTGACCACCGACAATGCGCCCAAGGAAAAGCCGTTCTGGAAGCTCTGGTAAGGCAGTGTCTGCGACCGATCCGAACCATTTGGCGCTTATGCTGGACCTTCGCGGGCTGAAATGCCCGCTGCCTGTGCTGAAGACACGCAAGGCAATGACATCGCTTGAGGCGGGCAGCCTTGTCTCTGTCGAGACCACCGATCCGCTTGCAGGCCTCGATATCCCGCACTTCTGCAACGAGGACGGACACCTTCTGGTCTCGCAGGAAAAGACCGATGCCGGACATCGCTTCGTCATCCGCAAATAATGAACAGTGTGTCGTCCCGCGTTTGGCCGCAAAAGGCCGCCTTCACCGACATGTGATCTTGGCCTGAATTCCGCAAGCCCCTATTTGTTGTTATCGAAGCATGGACACCAAGGGATGGAATGCCATGATCTTCGCCAACGACATTACG
This sequence comes from Shinella sp. OV683, assembly GCF_057787725.1. Taxonomy (NCBI): domain Bacteria; kingdom Pseudomonadati; phylum Pseudomonadota; class Alphaproteobacteria; order Hyphomicrobiales; family Rhizobiaceae; genus Shinella; species Shinella sp. OV683. Next base: position 4,685,108 of record NZ_CM173543.1, on the reverse strand, counting down.
CGCCGCACAGTTCTTCAATTTCTTTCGACAGGAGCGATCATCATGGCGACAACGCCCACCAGTTCAGCCAGCACGGCGCCTGCTCCATCCTTTGCGGTGACGACGCCCATTCACATCAACTCGGTTTCGCTGAGGGTCCGTGATCTCAAGCTGATGACCGGCTATTATCGCGATGTCATCGGCCTCGACCTGATCGCGAGCACCGACAATCAATCGGTGCTCGGCAAGGACGGCCAGACGCTGTTGACCCTGATCGCCAGGCCGGGCGATGCGCCAGACGACAAGGTGTCCGCCGGCCTGTTCCACACCGCGTTCCTGATGCCGTCACGCGAAGCGCTCGGCGAATGGCTGATCACGGTGGCAAGGAATGGCGTGAAATTTACCGGATTCTCCGACCATCTCGTCTCGGAAGCCACTTATCTCGATGATCCAGAAGGCAACGGCATTGAAGTCTATGCCGACCGTTCGCCGGTGAGTTGGAGATGGGAAGACGGCTCGATCAAGATGGCGACGGAACGGCTTGATATCGACGATCTGGTCAAGGGCCAGCCGACCGACAACACCTTGCCCTACACCGCGCCATCCGGCTTCCGTATCGGCCATGTGCATCTTCGTGTCGGCAATGTCCCGAAGGCCGAGGAGTTCTATATCGGCACGGCCGGGCTCGAGCGCATGGCCAGCTACGGCGGCAGCGCCACCTTCCTTGCCAATGGCCACTACCATCACCACATCGGCGCCAATGTCTGGCAGAGCCGCAATGCCGGCCAGCGCAGCAATGTGATGTCCGGGCTTGGAGATGTGGCGTTTTCCACCGCCCTGCCGTTGATGGACGGGCTGCGTAACCGTCTGAAGGCCAGCGGTGCGGATTTTCACGAAAAGGGCGATGTGATCGAAGCACTCGATCCGTGGGGCACCAAGGTTCGCTTCATCCCGACGGCGTGATCAGGACGCCACGCCAATTGTGATGCTGGCGGAAAGCGCGCCCGCGGCGAGTTTTTCGAAATCGAAGATGTAATTCTCGCTGTGTTCGGCGGGAATGAGGTTGTCGTCGTTGTTGCGCGTCTCGCGCATTGGCCGCGAGTCGTAATCGGGGTGCTCGCCGTGGACGATGTCCGTGAGGCCATCGTCGAAATAGATTTGGCTGATCAGCAACTCCTTCTCGCCGGCCACGATGCGGCAGTGAATGTGGATCGTCCGTCCCCGGTACCAGCCGGGATAGACCGTGAGAAACGACGCAACACCGTCTGAGTCGGTCTTTTGCAGGCCTCGGCATGCCAGTCCGCTGAGCGCCAGCTTGTCATCGAGAGTACACATCCTGTCCGTCTCCGCGCCCGAATAGATGCCGCGCGCATCGGTATGCCAGATCTCGATATCTGCATCGGGGATGGGCTTGCAGGTCGCTGCATCCACCAACCGGAAGGCAACCCGCGTCGGCAATCCGGGGCGCCCCTCTGTGACGTCGAACCGTGCGGGTACATCGTTGGCATGGCAGGGTCCTATGGTTTGCGCTTCGGTCACGACACAATTGGGCAAGCGCCGGAAGACGGGCGCGGGAAGGGATGTCGCATCCAGTTCCCTGGTGCCACCGGCGAGAAAATTCTTCCCTGTCCAGTCAAACCGCTTGGCGGCAAGCACGGCATGCGGATGCGGCCAGAACAAGGCGCCAACACCGACCGCACCAATCGCCGCTGTACCGCCGAGAATGATCGTCCGTCTTTTCATCGCCAAGCCCGTGTATCGATTTTTGATGCGGCAGGCATATTACGGTAACGGTTGGTTTACAAATTAAATGACGGTAATGCCGGGGAATTTTAGAACATAGCTTTTAGCTCCGTCATCCAGCCTCTGTCGCCAACCATGCAAAAAAAGCTGAAAGAAGGCTGAACGACGACGATTGGCGATGTTGAGTGACGCTACCCGAGTTTCGCCTTTAGGAATTCCACTGTCCGCGACCAGGCCAGATCCGCCGCCTTCTTGTCGTAGCGCGCGGCCGAAGTGTCATTGTTGAAGGCGTGGTTGGCGCCGTCATAGACGAAGATCTGGAAATCCTTCTTGTCGGTTTCCAAGGCCTTCTTGTAGGCGTCGATGCCCTTGTTGACGCGGTCATCAAGGCCGGCATAGTGCAACAACAAGGAGGCCTTGATCTTCGGCACTTCGTCGGCCGGCACCTGCATGCCGTAATAGGCGACGCCGGCCTTCAGGTCGGGATCGGCTACCGCCAACTTGTTGACCCAGCCGCCGCCCCAGCAGAAGCCGATGACCCCGACATTGCCGTTCGACTGCGCGAAGGTCTTGAGGAATTCATGCGCGGCAAGCAGATTGGAGCGGGTGATATCGTCGGTGAGCGCCGAGATCGCCTCGCGCGCCTGGTCCTCGTCCTTGGGCGTGCCGCCGGAGGGCGACAGCAGGTCGGGTGCAAGTGCCACGAAACCTTCAAGCGCCACGCGTCGGGTGACGTCCTTGATGTGATTGTTCAGCCCGCGATTCTCGTGGACGACGATCACTGCCGGCAGCTTGCCCGTCGTGCCCTTGGGCATCGCCATATAGGCTTTGATGTCGCCAGGCGCACCGCGATAGGTGACGTCGCCTGTTTCAAGCCTATTGTCGTCGGGCGGGATGATATCGGCCATGGCGCTGTTGGCAGCCAGCAATGGAGCGATCGCGGCAGCGGCAGCACCCGAACCGGCGAGCAACTGCAGCTTGCGCATGAAGTCGCGCCGGTCGAGCGTCAAATGGGTATATTCATCATAGGCGTTGATCATCGCCTGCGTGATTTTCGGCTGGTCCATATCCGTTCTCCCTATGATTTCCGAGGCATACTATGCCGCTAGGAGTAGGAGCAAACCACGCGATCAACCCACAAAATATGTCCGCCGCCATCAAATTAATGTGATGGAACTGCAAGCGCCCAAGGGCGTTTTACACTCTTGGCCTATTCGATATGCCAGCCATGGCTGACGATCACCGACTGACCTGTTAGCGCGTTGCTTTCGAAACCGGCGAAGAACAGGGCCGTCTCGGCCACATCCTCGATGGTCGTGAACTGGCCATCGACGGTCTGTCCGAGCATGACCTTCTTGACGACATCCTCTACGGAAATTCCAAGCGTCTTGGCCTGCTCGGGGATCTGCTTTTCCACCAGCGGCGTGCGCACGAAGCCGGGGCAGATGACATTGGTGCGAATGCCGAACTCACCGCCTTCCTTGGCGACCGTGCGCGCCAGGCCCAAGAGACCATGCTTTGCAGTCACATAGGCCGACTTCAGCGGCGACGCCTCCTTGGAATGTACCGAGCCCATATAGATGATCGCGCCGCTGCCCTGCTTTTTCATCAACGGAATGCAGGCCTTGGTGGTCAGGAAGGCACCGTCGAGATGGATCGCCAGCATCTTCTTCCAGTCCTCGAACGGGAAATCCTCGATCTTGTGGACGATCTGGATGCCGGCATTGGAGACCAGCACATCGACCCGCCCCCACTTTTCCGCGACGGCTGCGATGCCCTTGTTGACCTCGGCCTCCGACGTCACATCCATGGCAATGCCGATCGCTTCGCCGGGACCCATCTTGCTGAGCTCGGCGGCGGCGGCATTGGCGGCGTCTGCCTTGAGGTCAGCGATGGCGACCTTGGCACCTTCCTCGACATAGCGCTTGGCGATGCCGTAGCCGATACCGCCGGCCGCGCCGGTGACGATGCAGATCTTGCCGTTCAGTTTCATTTCTTAGCTCCAGGTTTTCCAGTGATCGATGGCGAGGAAGCCGTCGTGGGGAATGGCACGGTTTTTCCAGCTCGAACAGGCGAATGTTTGCTTGACGTCGTCGTATCCAGCCTTCCAGTGTTCTTCCATCGTCAGCCGCGAAAATTCGTTGTCCATCGAGTGAGTCTCGTATGGCTTGCGGCGATAGATGAGATGGACGACGGTGACAGCGCCGCGATGCTCTTCGCGACGCAGAAACTTCACGTCGGGATCATCGACCATCTTGGCCGGCAGTTTGCCGAGCAGCCGGTGCAAGGCCTTGTCGATCCGCTCGTTGCGGGCAACTTCATTGGTGTTGTAACGCGTGCGGCTTGAAAAGCGGATTTCCTTTTCGCGCGCCAGCACGTCGGAGAGATCGCGGGGCAGGTTGCCGCGTGCCGAAAACAGATCGACCTGGAAGATGCAGACATCGTCGCCATTGTGCCTGCGGTCCATCACCCATTGCAGCGGCGTGTTGGAAACCAGCCCGCCGTCCCAATAGAATTGCCCGTCGATTTCCACAGGCGGAAAACCGGGCGGCTGCGCGCCCGAGGCAGCGATATGTTTTGCGGTCAAGGGCTCTTTGCCGTGATTGTCGAAATAGGCGAAATTGCCCGTCGCGACATTCACCGCACCGACGCTCAACCGCACTTTACTGCTATTGACGAGGTCGAAATCGATGAGGTCGTCCAGCGTCTTGAGCAGCGGCGAGGTGTCATAGAGGCTGATCGCGGCCGTCGGGTCGGTCATGTACTGCCAGGGCATCAGCACGCGCGGCACATAGAAACCCTGGATACCCGTCATCGAACTCGCAGCTGCGGAATATTCGTTGAACCATTTGCGGATTGGTGGATCGAGCGTGGCGACGGCCGTTCCGGGTCCCGACGACACCATGTCCCAGAACGCGCGGAGATTTTCAACGCGTCGATCCTCGGGGCTGCCGGCGATGATCGCTGCATTGATCGAGCCGATGGAAATGCCGGCGATCCATTCCGGCCGGATGCCAACTTCATGCAATGCTTCATAAGCGCCGGCCTGATAGGCGCCGAGCGCACCACCACCTTGAAGCACCAGGAGTTTCTTGTCTTCGCCGAGTTCCATGGAGATGCCTTTCGCACTGCACCATAACTGGAACTTATATAGTTTTTTCGGTTTTTAAAGCGCATGCGTCACAAGGCAGCATGGGCGAGATAGCATGACGGTGCCTTGTCCCCGCCGCATTCGCCTTGTGCTGCGAATATTATCTGCCAGTATTCGCACGAGGAACGGGAGATGTAAGCATGCTCGATCACGTCGGACTGCGGACACAGAAGGTCAAGGAACTGGTGGCATTTTATGAGAAGGTGCTGGCACCGCTCGGCTATTCGAAATTGCGCGACTTCGGCGTTGCCGCAGGCTTTGGCCAAGGCCAGGAAATTCCGCTCTGGATTGGAGAAGGGCAAGGTGCCTCCTCGGTTCATCTGGCGGTCACCGCAACCGATCGCGCCTCGGTCGATGCCTTTTACAAGGCCGCACTTGATGCCGGCGCCCGTGACAACGGCCCGCCCGGCATTCGCTCGCAATACCATGAGCACTACTACGGCGCCTTCGTGCTTGATCCGGATGGCAACAATCTTGAAGCCGTTTGCCACCAGCCGGAATAGGCTTAGCCGGCCGCGCCCCACAGCGCATGAAAATGATGAACCGGACCATGACCGTTGCCGACCGATAGCTGTTCGGCGCCAGCGATGGCCATGGTGAGATAGAGCTTGGCGGCGCGAAGCGCCTGCTCCAACGTCTGTTGCTTGGCAAGCTCGGCGGTGAGCGCGCTGGAGAGCGTGCAACCCGTACCATGGGTGTTGGCGGTCCGCAGGCGCGGTGCTTCAAACCATGTCGTGCCTGTCTCGGCCACCAGCACATCAGGACTTTCGTCTCCCGGCAGATGTCCGCCCTTGAGCAATATGGCTCGGGGCCCGAGCTGCCGCAGACGCTCGGCCTGGCTCTCCATGGTCTGGCGGTCCGTCGCTTCTGCCTCGCCCAGCAAGGCGGCCGCTTCCGGCAGATTGGGCGTCAACAAGGTCGCAAGCGGCAGCAGGTGTCTGGTCAATGCGGCAACGGCATCCTGTTGTAGCAGTGGCGCACCGCCCTTGGCGATCATAACCGGGTCGAGGACGATCGGGATCGTCCGGTGTGGCGCGAGAGCCCCGGCAACTGCTTCGGCAATCTCGGCATTGGCGATCATGCCGATCTTGACGGCATCGACGCGGACATCGGCAAACACCGTACGAATCTGCTCGGCGACGAAATCCGGGGGCACGGCACGCACGCCTGTCACCCCCAATGTGTTTTGCGCCGTCAGAGCCGTAATCGCCGCCATGCCATAGACGCCGCGCGCGGCAAACGTCTTGAGGTCGGCCTGGATACCTGCGCCGCCGGACGGATCGGAGCCGGCGATGGAGAGAACGTTACGGATCATCGACGCGCCTCCCGGGCCTCGGCGATCGCGCGGGCGATGTCGAGGGTTGCAGCTTCAGGATCCGGCATGCCACAGATGGCGGAAACGACCGCCATGCCGCGTGCTCCCGCCGCAAAGCAGGCTCCGGCATGCTCCGCCTTCAACCCGCCAATGGCGACCACAGGAAGCCTGGACGCTTCGACGATCCGCTTGAGCCCGTCAAAGCCCGTCGGCGGCTCGTGGTCGGGTTTGGTCGATGTGGCGAAGACCGGCCCGGCGCCCACATAGTCTATGATGCGAGCATCGACATCCAGCGCGCGCTCGACGGTTTCGACGGAGATGCCAAGGATCATTTGGTTGCCGATCTGCTCGCGAGCCAGCTTCGCCGCCATATCCGATTGGCCGACATGCACACCATTGGCCTCGATAGCGATCGCCGCCTCGACATCGTCGTTGATGACCAGCAAAGCCCGGCTCCCCGCAAGCGCCTGTTTCAAGGCTCGGCCTGTCTCGATCATCGTTCGCGTATCAGCCTGCTTGTCGCGCAACTGGATCATCGTCGCTCCACCGGCCGCCGCAGCACGCGCCGTCTCGATCATCCCCAGGTCTCCGCAGAGAATCGGATCCAGCACCAGATAGAGGCTGAGATCGAAGGCCTTCATGACCGTTCGATCCGCGCATCGTCATCGAGGCCAGCTCCGTCAAGGGCAGCCAGATGATCGAGGAATTGCCACGCAAAGGAGCCCGGCCCCACTGCACGTTTGGCGCGCTCGCCGGCGACGGCAAAGGTGGCCAGCGCCGTTACCGTCGCCTCGAATGGATCGTCCGGATTGGTCGCGGCGTAAGCGCCCACCAGGCAGGTTAGCGAGCAGCCAAGCGCTGTAACCATCGGCATCAGCGGCGAGCCGCCGAAGATCCGCGCGGTTCTGTCTCCGTCAGTGACGAAGTCGGTCGGGCCGGTCACGGCAACGACGGCCTTATGGTGGCTCGCAAGCTGCCGGGCGGCATCGGCCGCGGCTTCCACCGGGTCGCCACTGTCAACGCCCTGTCCCTGGCTGGCGCCGCCGGCCAAAGCGATGATCTCGGAGGCATTGCCGCGAATGATCGTCGGCTTGAGCGCCAGAAGCTCGGCGACGGTCTCACGGCGATAGCTTGTGGCGAAATGTGCGACGGGATCGAGTACCCATGGTCTGCCGGCAGCATTGGCTCCCTGGATCGCACGCCGCATACCCTCGACCCATTCCTCCGACAGCGTGCCGATATTGATCGTCAGTGCGCCGGAAATGCCGGCAAACTCGGCGCTCTCTTCGGGCGCATGCACCATGGCGGGTGAGGCGCCGGCGGCGAGCAGCACGTTGGCCGCGATATTCATCGCCACGTAATTGGTGATGCACTGAACGAGCGGCGCCTTAGTGCGCATGTCGGTCAGCAGGCTTCCGGGAGTGTCGATCATCGCAGTCTACCCTTCATTTTGCGGGGTAGACGCTGGGGGGTTCTTCAATGCGAATCGAGTTCGAAGGCCCCGAGCGACTCCCTCCGCCAGCATTATCTGGTTCAGGTTCTAAGGGTTCGTCTCAGTCCACCTTGCGGCAAACGCCCCCGTCTCTCATTGGTTTAGATGCCAGAATTGCCGCCTGATGTCACGTGGCAATTTGGGTCAGAGGTTTGCCAGGAACGCCTTCTTGACGGCCTCGATCCGTTCCTCGTTCCGTCGGTAGAAGATCCATTGCTTGATCTTCTTGGGTGTCACCAGCCCAGCCGTGGTCAGTACACGCATATGCTCGCTGAGCGTTGCCTGTCCGACCCCCAGTTTCTCTGCGATGAAGAGGGCGCATACGCCGTCTTCGACGAGGTCGCCATCGACCTGCGGCGAAAAATGCGCGCGCGGATCCTTCAGCCATTCGAGAATGGCGAGCCTTTTGTCGCTCGCGAGCGCTTTGTAGAGATCGGCATCTTGCATTTCGTTATTTTGCGAAGTAACGAATTAATGTCAACATAAAAGAGGCCGGCCATGTCCATGTCCTTCGCTACCACCATCACCCCGCAACGGATTGCCGAAGTCGAGCGGCTGATCCGGCCGCATATCCGCCACACGCCGGTGATGCGGGTGGCGATGGCCGACTTTGGGCTCTCGCACGCCGCCCTCGATCTCAAGCTGGAATGCTTGCAACATTCCGGCTCGTTCAAGGCGCGCGGGGCTTTCACCAATCTCCTCATGCGCGACGTGCCGAAGGCGGGTGTGGTCGCTGCATCCGGCGGCAATCATGGTGCTGCGGTCGCCTATGCCGCAATGAAGCTCGGTATCAAAGCGACAATATTCGTCCCCAGCGTCAGCCCGCAGGCGAAGACCGATCGCATCCGCAGCTATGGCGCTGATCTGGTGATCGGTGGCGACCGCTATGCCGATGCGCTGGCCGCAAGCCAGTCTTTTGCCGCTGAGAGTGGTGCGCTGCAAGTGCATGCCTACGACCAGGTCGAGACTTTGCTCGGCCAGGGCACGCTGGGCAAGGAAATCGAGGCGGATCTGCCTGATATCGACACGCTGCTGGTTGCCGTCGGCGGTGGCGGGCTGATCGGTGGTGTGGCCGCATGGTATCAGAACCGGATCAGGATCGTCGCCGTGGAGCCGGAGGAGGCCCCGACGCTCAATCGCGCGCTGGCGGCCGGCGCGCCGGTGGATTCGCCAGCCGGCGGCATCGCCGCGGATTCACTGGCGCCGAAGCAGGTCGGACAGTTGATGTTCCCGATCGCGCAAAACTACGTGGCGCAATCCGTGCTGGTTTCGGATGATGATATCCGTGCCGCGCAAAAGGCCTTGTGGGACCGGGCGCGTATCGTCACCGAACCCGGCGGGGCCGCCGCCTTCGCCGCTGTTCTGTCGGGAAGATACAAGCCGGCGCCGGACGAGCGTGTCGCCGTGCTGGTCTGCGGGGCCAATACGACGGCGGTGAAGTTCGATTGAATTGCAGTTGGAACATACCCCTCACCAACTGCGGCCAAGGGCTCGCGAAGCTCGCCCGACCTTCGTATCCTCTCCCACAAGGGGAGAGGTAGGGTGCCACAAGCTCCGCTTTCTTTCGGGTAAAGCGCCGCCGCGGATTTGCCTCTCCCCCTGTGGGAGAGGATAGCAAGTCCATGAGAGGCAAAGCCGATCACTGGACGCGCTTGGTGAGGGGTAACAACCCCAATCCGCTTACGCCGCCTTGAGGACGTGATATTCCTTGATCGCCACCATCTTGATTGCCGGATAGCGCTCGGACTCATAGCGCAGCGAAAACGAATCCTGTGCGAGGAACACCGGGTCGCCGTCGAGATCGCGGGCGATGTCGCCGCGCCGGGCGGTGAGGAACTTGTCGAGTTCCAGCGGGTTGTCCGCCGAGATCCAGCGGCAGACCGAGAAGCGCGACATTTCGAAACTGACCGGCAGCGTATATTCGCCCGACAGCCGTTCCTTCAGTACGTCGAGCTGCAGTGCGCCAACCACGCCGACGATTGCCGGCGAGCCATCTTCCGGCGAAAATAGCTGCACGACGCCTTCCTCGGCCATCTGGTGCAGGGCTTCCTTGAGCTTCTTGGCCTTCATCGCGTCTTCGAGACGGACGCGGCGCAGGATTTCCGGCGCAAAGTTCGGCACACCCTGGAATACCAGCTGTTCGCCTTCCGTCAGCGTGTCGCCGATGCGCAGCGTGCCATGGTTGGGAATGCCCACCACATCGCCGGCATAGGCAGTGTCGGCAAGCTGACGCTGCGAAGCGAAGAAGAATTGCGGCGCCGTCAGACCCAGCTGCTTGCCGGTGCGCGCGAGCCGCGCCTTCATGCCGCGCTGGAGCGTGCCCGAGCAGATGCGTGCAAAGGCGATACGGTCGCGGTGATTAGGGTCCATATTGGCCTGGATCTTGAAGATGAAGGCCGTCATCTTTTCTTCATTTGCATGGACTGTTCTTGTATCCGCGACCTGGTCGCGGGGCGGTGGCGCAATGACGCCGAGCGCGTTGATGAGGTCGCGGACGCCGAAATTGCGGAGCGCCGAGCCCCAGAAGACCGGCGTCAGATGTCCCTCGAGGAAACTCTCCTGATCGTAGGGCCGGCAGGCTTCGCGAGCGAGCAGGAGCTCGTCGATGAAGGCTTCCTGCTCGTTCTGAGGCAGTCGATTGGCGACTGCCTCCGGCCCGTTGACCTTCTTGGTATGCTCTTCCGTGTCGGAGCCGCGCACCTCGTTATCAGCCAGGTGATAACTGCCGCAGAACGTCTTCGAGCGACCGATCGGCCAGGTGATCGGCGCGGTGTCGAGCGCCAGCTTTTCCTCGACTTCATCGAGGATTTCAAACGGATCTCGGCTTTCTCGGTCCATCTTGTTGACGAAGGTGATGATCGGGATGTTGCGAAGGCGGCAGACCTCGAAAAGCTTCAGCGTCCGTGGCTCGATGCCCTTTGCCGCGTCGATCACCATGATCGCCGCGTCGACCGCTGTCAGCGTGCGATATGTGTCGTCGGCGAAGTCTTCGTGGCCTGGTGTATCGAGAATGTTGAAGACATTGCCATCGTATTCGAACGTCATCACCGATGTGACGACCGAGATGCCGCGTTCGCGCTCGATCTTCATCCAGTCAGAGCGAGTCTGGATGCGATCCTTCTTGGCCTTGACCTCGCCGGCGAGCTGGATCGCGCCGCCGAATAGCAGCAGCTTTTCGGTCAGCGTCGTCTTGCCCGCGTCCGGATGTGCGATAATAGCAAAGGTGCGGCGGCGGGAGATCGCCTCGGCCAGTTCGTCGGTCATCAAAGAAAATCCTGTTGAATGCCGGCCTTCTAGCCATTTGGGCCGGAAATTGCAATTGACCCGTCCCGGGCAACAGGCAAGAAAGCATCCATGACCCAGATAATCTCCCCCACGCCCGTCATCGGTCTCGTTCGCCTGCCGCATGGCGCCGATCTGCCGCTACCAGCTTACGAAACCGCGGGTGCCGCCGGCATGGATATTCGTGCCGCAGTTCCGGAAGACAAGCCGCTGGTATTGAAGCTCGGCAATCGTGCGTTGGTGCCGACCGGCTTCATCTTCGAGATCCCGCCCGGCTACGAAATCCAGGTGCGGCCTCGCTCGGGACTCGCCTTCAAATATGGCGTCACCTGCCTCAACACACCAGGCACCATCGACAGCGATTATCGCGGCGAGGTGCAGATCTTGCTGATCAATCTCGGCGAAGAGCGGTTCGTCATCGAGCGCGGCATGCGCATTGCCCAATTGGTCGTCGCACCCGTCGTGCAGGGGCTGGTCGAGGAGCGGGCGCTGGCTGGAATGACCGAGCGCGGCGCTGGCGGTTTCGGATCGACTGGCCTGCAGTAAGCGTCCCGTCCAGGGCTTTTCCATCATTAAGATTGGTCGTCCGACTTCGCCCGGTGTCGGCGCGTGACCGCTGTCGCCGCATAATTGTGCATATGCGACATTAAAGCGCACAGTTCGCTTGACAGCGCTAACATCGCTTCGTATTCCTTTTGGGAAATTAAATTGCCTGGGAGGCAATATTCGGCCGGTGAAACGGTACTCTGGGAGGGGACCTAATGACATCGCATAAACAAGGTGCCGATGAGCACCTTGCGCGACGCATTGACAAGATGCATTCGCGCGATCGGGTAGGACTGATCATTTTCATTCTCGTGCTCTGGTGCACGCTTTTATTCGCGCTTTTCAGCATCTGGCCGTACATTTCCATTCCGGCCATTCGCATCATCCTGGCAATCGCCTGCGGCCTGGTTCTGGCCTTCAACACGGCGGCCATCGTCGCCATGCTGCGTCACTACACCGAAGACAAGCACTTCATTTATGGCCTCGACATCAAGCATCTCGACGAGATGCGCCGTCGTCGGCGCTGAGGAGGGGACCATGGCCTATCAACCGCCAAAACAAAGTTTTGCAGCGCAGATTTTCGACGTCATCACATTGCTCGTGCTGACGGTCGGCGCACTCTACGTACCGCTCTATCTGGGTCTCGCTGGCGCAGCCAAGATCCCCAAGCCCATTGCCAACCCCACATGGGAGGCGCTCGGCCAGAATGCTACCGAGCAACAGCAATGGGCTGCCCTTGGCGTCACTGATCCCGCCGCGGCCAATGACATCATCACGGCCCGGTTTGACTATTCGTTCAGCTGGGTGGCTGTCGTGGTCATGGCGGTGCTGGTCATCGGCTATTTCCTGCTGGTGGTGAAGCTGTCGGATCGGGAATATCGCGACGTCATCGAAGAACGCTTCGGCTCGAAGAAGTAGTGGGGCTCCAATGGATATCTGGACTTTTCTGGAATACGCCGCCTGGGCACTCTCGGCGATCTTTGCGGTTTTGATGATCTACGACCTGGTTCGTATCGACACGACCTATGACAACGAGTTGCTGACTTCATCACGCGAAGGCGAGATCGAAGCGGCCGCCGAACGTCACATCATTTGAGGGAGCTGACATGGTAGACGCAAAATCCACTGCGGCAGAGCCTCAACGCCTGCAGCTGCTGCGGGTGCTCGGCCCGGCTCACATTTGGGCGCTCGGCGTCGGCATCGTTCTCGTCGGCGAATATATGGGTTGGAACTTCTCGGTTGGCAAAGGCGGCATGATTGCCGGCCTGATCGCTTGCTGGGTGGCCGGCCTGCTCTATACCTGCGTGGCGATGATCGATTCCGAGGTCACCTCGACGGTCGCCGCCGCCGGCGGGCAGTACGCCCAGGCCAAGCACATCGTCGGGCCACTGATGGCCTTCAATGTCGGCCTGTTCCTGGTCATGGCCTATACGATGCTGGAGGCCGCCAACGCCATCACCATCGGCTACCTCTTGGATACGGTGGCGGGCATGCAGGGACATTCCGGGTTGCACCAGCAACCGTTCATCATCCTCTGCGTGATGTTCCTGGCATGGCTGAATTATCGCGGCGTGCTGGCAACGCTGACCTTCAACCTCGTCATAACAGCCATCGCCTTCCTCGCTATCATCGCGCTGTTCATTACGGTGCAGTTCGGTATCTCCAATGTGCCGCTGGATTTCTCGGCGGTAACCACGGATCCGCTTCCCTATGGCTGGGTGGGCATCGTCGCCTCGCTGCATTTCGGCCTGTGGTACTATCTCGGCATCGAAGGCACATGCCAGGCAGCCGAAGAAGTGCGCTCGCCGGCGCGGTCGCTGCCTTACGGCACCATGGCCGGCATCATGACGCTGCTGATCGCTGCGACCATGACCTGGTATGTCTGCTCGGGTCTTATCCCCTGGGAATATCTTGGCCAGGCTGGCACGCCACTCTTCGATGCGGCGCGCGTATCGGGCAACAGCGGATTGATGGTGCTCTTGTTTATCGGCACGATCTTCTCGACGCTCGCCTCGGCCAATGGCTGCATCAACGATGCATCCCGCGCCTGGTTCTCGATGGGTCGTGACCGCTACCTGCCGAGCTGGTTCGGCGCGGTGCACCCGAAGTACCGGACACCGTATCGTTCGATCGTCTTCCTGGTGCCGATCGCCCTGATCTTCGCACTGGGGGCGCCGCTCGACCAGGTCGTGACATTCTCGATCTTGTCAGGGCTGCTGGGCTACACCTTCATGACCTTCAACATGGTGATGTTCCGCAACAAATGGCCGCTCGGCACGATCAAGCGTGGCTATGTGCATCCGCTGCATCCGCTGCCGACGATCGTGTTGCTGATCCTCTGCGCCACCGCCTATTTCGCCGTGTTCCTCGGCTATGGCACGCAGCTGATCGCAATGGTCGGATTCTACATCATCGCCTCGCTCTGGTTCCACTTCCGGCGCTACCGATATGTGCGTCGCGGCGACCAGTTCACGATGCCGTGGCCCAAACCACAGGGCTATTGATGCCATCGCCGGCGGCCACCTCGGCCGCCGGCTTTTTCGCAGGGGCGGTCGGCATGATGACAACAGTGTTTTGCGTCTTCGGGGTTCTTGCCTGCGCCTGGCTCGTCTGGCGCGGCATGGTCGAACACCGCGAGGCGATTGCTCGCCGGCATGGCCTGCTTGAGGAAGCGCGTGGCCTGCTGGGCAATGCCAGCGTCACCTTCGCTGACGACCAGTTTCCTGTCGTCACCGGCCGCATAGGCGACGGCAACTGGGTCAAGATCGAACTGATCGCCGACACCATGATCGCGCGGAGGCTGCCGCAACTCTGGCTGCGGGTGACACTTGCCGATCGCGTCAAGCGCGACGGCCCGACGCTCGGCGCATTGGCGCGGCCGACCGGCGCCGAATACTATTCAATGGTTCATGGGATGCCGGAATGGATGGCGCCGCCGCAAACCGGCATATCGATGCTGATGCGCGGCGATGGACGCGCCACGCCGATGCAGGCAGCTCTGGTGACCGCACATTTCCAGAATCTGTTTGCCGATCCGCTGGTCAAGGAGGCGGTGATCTCCCCACGCGCCTCGCGAATCATGATGCAAGTGTCACAAGGTGAGCGCGCGGCCCACATGTTCTTGCGGCAGGCAAGCTTTTCCCTGGCCACGGTGCCGGCGGAGAGCATCGAGCGGGCAATCCTGCTGGCCAGATCCCTGAGTTTGGTTCTCGCGGAGCCGGAACGCGCCAGAATTCCCCAGTCAGCATGAGGTTGCCATGTCCAAGCCGATGAACCCCTATCTGGTCCTGCTGTTGGCGATCATCCTGCCGGGCGCCGGCCATGTCGCTATCGGCGAGGCACGGCGCGGACTTGCCTTCGCGCTGTTCGTGGTGCTGTTTTCAGTGCTGACCTACATGACGACCACGCCGGATCACTCCTTCATCGGCCGCCACGCCGGCGGCCTGTTCGTCTGGGCGCTGTCCATCCCCGACGCCTATCGCCGCGCCAGGATCAATGCGGCAAGAGGCACTAGCCCGCTGACTTGATGGAGCCGGCATAATCGGCGAAGGCGGAGACGAATGCCTCCAGCCGCTTGGCGATGGCTTCATCGATCAGGTTGCCTTCTGCATCGAAGACCGACCCGGCGCGCGGCACCATCAATCGTTTGCCCGACCAGATGCGCGCGCCGAGCGTATGCAGCACGCTCAACCACGCATTCTGCGACAATTGGGTTCCGAAATTGCCGGGTGATGCACCGGCAATCGCAAATGGCCTGTCACCGAAAACTTTCGATATGTCGGACGCGGGACGCGACAGCCAGTCAATGGCGTTCTTGAAGACGCCCGGGATGGAATTGTTGTATTCGGGGGTAAATAGAATGACGCCATCGGCCGACTGGATGAGGTCCTTGAGCGTTTGCACCGCCAGCGGGATGCCTTCGGCCGCCTCGACATCGCCGTTATAGAGCGGGAACGCGTTGATAAAGCCCGGCGTCAGGGTCACCCCGTCGCCAACCCCGGCGATTGCAGCTCGCAGCAGGGCGCTGTTGAAGGACCCCTTCCTCAAGCTGCCCGAAATTCCCACAAGCTTCACCATTGCATTCTCCTGGCTACCGTTTCATGTATGGTCGAAACTCTAGAATAAACAAGGCAATGGGCGATGACCAGCGGTCTGCACCACATCACGCTTATTACCCGGAAAGTCCAGGCCAACGTCGATTTCTACGCTGGCTTCCTTGGGCTGCGGCTGGTCAAGCGTACGGCGGGTTTCGAAGACGCAAGCCAATTGCACCTGTTTTATGGGGACGCCGAGGCAAATCCGGGTTCGCTGGTGACCTTCCTCGTGTGGGAGGATGGCTCGCCGGGCCGCGTTGGCCACGGCGCGCCAAGCGAGATTTCACTGGCAATCCACCCGGAGGCGATCGGTTTCTGGCTGTCGCGGGCGCTGCGTTTCGGCGTGAAGACGAGCGGCCCGGCGATGGAGTTCGGAGAGTCCGTTCTGCGCCTGAGCGATCCCGATGGCATCATCGTCAAGCTGGTCGGCACGCGTGACCCCTCGCTGAATACCCCTTGGAGGTCTGCCGATATCTCGAAAGACGAAGCGATTGTCGGGCTCAGGGGAGCAACGATCCTGTCCGAGCAGCCGGCGGAGACGATCACCTTCATCGAGCGCTGCATGGGGTTCAAGGAGATCGCGCGCGAAGATACCCGCACGAGGCTGAGGTCGGATGACGGGGGTGTCATCGACGTCAGGGATGCCGGTGGTTTCTGGACGGCCGCGCCGGGCACCGGCACGATCGATCACATCGCGGTAAGAGCGCCCGACCGGCACCACGTTTTGGACGTGTCCGCCGAACTCAATGACAAGGGCCACGGCCCGACCTCGGTCCACGACCGCAAATATTTCTATTCGCTCTATGTTCGCGAACCCTCCGGGACGTTGATGGAAATGGCCAGCGACGGCCCGGGATTTGCGATCGACGAACCCGTGCAAGCACTGGGAAGCGAGCTGTTCATCCCGCCGCATTTCCTCAAAAACGAAGACGACATAAGGGTGATCCTGCCGCAATTCGGCATGCCGGGCGAGCCGAGGACGATCTATCGCGACCTGCCCTTCGTTCACCGGGTCCATGTGCCTGACGTGCCTGATGGGTCCATGCTGTTCCTGCTGCACGGAACCGGTGGAAGCGAGACCAGCCTTATGCCGTTGGGGCGACGAGTAGCGCCGAACGCCACATTGATCGGCGTCCGCGGTCGCTCCGTCGAGGAAGGCGTCGCGCGCTTCTTCCGCCGCTTTGATACCGGGACGTTCGACCAGAAGGACATAGCAGCCGAAGCGGAAGCATTCGAGGCTTTCGTCGAAGGCGCCGTCAGCGCCTATGACATCCACGCAAGCAAGATGATGTTTATGGGCTATTCGAACGGCGCCAATTTGCTCGGCGCCACCATGTTGCTCCATCCCGATCTCATCAGGAGTGCGATATTGTTTCGGCCGATGATGGTGCTGGAAACAATGCCCGACGTTGTGCTTGCTGGTAGCCGGGTGCTGCTCGTGGAGGGTGCCGATGATCCATTGGCAGCCGAGGCCGAAGCGCTTGAGCGAGTGTTGAAATCGGCTGAAGTCGATGTGACGCGGGCCAGCGTGTCGGCCGGCCATGAGCTTGCTGGCGCTGACCAGACGCTAGCGGCGGCATGGGTATCCGGCCGCCTCGATCCGAATTGACAGGATCGTCCGCTGCCTTCACAGCAAACAACCCGGCGAGGAGAATTCGCATGATCACCTGCTACCTGCGCTATGTCATCGATCCCTACAAGTCAGCCGAATTCGAGCACTATGCGAAGCTCTGGATTCCGCTGGTCAACCGGCTGGGCGGCACCCATCACGGCTATTTCATGCCGCACGAAGGCGCCAACAACATTGCGCTGGCTCTCTTCAGTTTCCCGTCGCTGGCCGCCTATGAGATCTATCGCAAGGAAATGGCAGCGGATTTTGAATGCAAAGCCGCCTTCGCCTATGCCGAGGAGACGCGCTGCATCATCAGCTATGAACGCAGCTTCATGAAGCCGATCTTTGGATGACGGCCGGCCTTACATTTCGGCAGGACTACTTTGCAAATCCGGCGGCCTATAAGGGGCTCGTCGATCTGTTGCGTGACACGTTCGACATCGACATCTCACAGCAGGATCGCTTGGGCGGTCCCAATCCTTCTTCGATGCCATTCGGTTACTTCGAGGTCGAGGGCCGGTGCGTTGCCAATCTCAGTGCCTTCTCCATGCCCCTCGTCATCAACGGCAAAGGCGTGCGTGCCGTCGGCTATCAATCCGGCGCCGTCAGGCCGCAATATCGCGGGCAGGGGCTCTACCGTGATCTGATGCAGCGCGCCTTTGGCTGGGCGGCGGCGCAGAGCTTCGATCTCGGCATTCTGCTGACCGACAAGCCGGCGCTCTATCAGCCCTATGGCTTCCGGTCGCTGCGCCAGTACGCATTCCATGGTAAAGTCCCCAAGGCCTCAAAGCCGCAACTCCCCGCACGGGCGCTTTCAGTCGAGAACGCGGCCGACGTCGATCTCATTCAGCGCCTGCTCGCCCGAAGACAGCCGGTTTCCGATGTTTTCGCTGTGACGACGGAAGCCTATTTCCTGCTGAACGCATGCTTCGATCCCGAGGTCCGTCTTGGCTATATGCCGGATTGCGATGCCGTCGTTGCCTGGAAGGACAGCGGCGGAAAGGTCAGGCTGCTGGACGTCGTTGCGGCTGAAATCCCGCCGCTTGCTGCGATTGTCGCGGGGCTTGGATTGGAACAGGACAGCGTCACTGTTTGCTTCCCGCCGGATCGGATCGATTGGCCCGCCGAAGCGCAGCCCTATTTGGGCGATTGTGATTTGATGGTCGCTGACATGAATGATATCCGCTTGCCAAGCGCGCCCTTCATGCTGTCGCCAATGGCGGAGTTCTGATGCCATTCGTATGCATCGGCTACGAAACGGCAATGATGGAAATTTCCGTAAATAAAGCGGATATTTAACTAAATTCACACTGAAACTTCAATTCTGTTTTACAATTTCCGTCTAGATGGTAATATCAGACCTCATAGCAAATCGTCGAGCCTGAACATGACAGCAGCCACAATCGCAACCTACGCCTTCGCCCTTTTCATGGTCGCGCTCATTCCCGGGCCGGGAATTACGGCGCTGGTAGCGCGTGCGCTGGGCGCAGGATTCAGCGAGAGCCTAGCCATGGCGATCGGTATTTCGCTTGGTGATGTTGTCTTCCTAACGGCTGTCGTGCTCGGTCTTTCGGTCGTGGCCCAGACATTCGGCACGGTCTTTCTGGTCATCAAATATGCCGGCGTCGTCTACCTCGTCTGGATGGCCTACAAGATGTGGACGGCTGGCTTGTTGAAAACCGAGGTGGGTGCCTCGCCCAGGCGCACGATGGTGCAATCGCTGCTTTCGGGTCTGTTCGTGACGCTCGGCAATCCCAAGGCGATGCTGTTCTATCTCGCGCTGGTGCCGACGCTACTCGACATCACGTCGATCACCTTGCGCGACTACTTCATCCTGATCGTCGTCTCGGTGGCCGTGCTGCTGGTAGTGACCATCCCTTACATTCTGCTCGCCGCCAAGGCCCGCGACTTCTTCCGTCACCCCCTGGCGCTGAAGCGGTTGAACAGGATCTCCGCGAGCTTCCTCGCCGCGACGGCAGGTTACATAGCAATTCGGGCGAATTGATAGAAAATAATTTCTCCGGAACTGCCAATCTGGGTGTTTATTCCGAAAATATTCCTTTCCGCGCGCGAATCTGTCTGGAAAGAACGCGGCCGACAGCCTAACTTCGCCCCGATACAACAGGGAGAAACGCCATGTCGGATACACGCAAGCCTGGTCGCGGCCGGATTTACAATTCCATCACCGAAACTATCGGTGATACGCCTATCGTGCGGCTGGACAAGCTGGCGAAGGAGAAGGGCGTCAAGGCCAACCTGCTGGCCAAGCTCGAATTCTTCAATCCGATCGCCTCGGTCAAGGACCGCATCGGCGTGGCGATGATCGAATCGCTCGAAGCCCAAGGCAAGATCGCACCGGGCCGCACCACGCTGGTCGAACCGACTTCGGGCAATACCGGCATCGCGCTCGCCTTTGCCGCAGCCGCCAAGGGCTACAAACTCATCCTGACCATGCCGGAAACCATGTCGGTTGAACGCCGCAAGATGCTGGCGCTGCTCGGCGCCGAACTGGTGCTGACCGAAGGCTCCAAGGGCATGAAGGGCGCGATCGCCAAGGCCGAGGAACTTGCCGCCACGCTTCCCGACGCCGTCATTCCGCAGCAGTTCGAAAATCCGGCCAATCCCGAGATCCACCGCAAGACCACCGCCGAGGAAATCTGGAACGACACCAATGGCACGGTCGATTTCCTGGTGTCCGGCATCGGCACGGGCGGCACGATCACCGGCGCCGGCCAGGTGTTGAAAGCCAAGAAGCCGTCGATCAAGGTCATCGCCGTCGAGCCGGCAGACTCACCGATCCTGTCGGGCGGCAATCCCGGCCCGCATAAGATACAGGGCATTGGTGCAGGCTTTGCACCCGCTATCCTCGACAAGTCGGTCTATGACGAAGTCGTCACCGTCACCAATGACGATGCCTTCGCCCATGCACGCCTCGTGGCCCGCCTCGAAGGCGTGCCGGTCGGCATTTCCTCGGGCGCGGCACTCGCTGCTGCCATCAAGATCGGCCAGCGCGAGGAAAATGCCGGCAAGAATATTGTCGTCATCATTCCCTCATTCGCTGAGCGGTATTTGTCGACGGCTTTGTTTGAAGGCCTGGGCAGCTGAGCGAATTCTAGGCGCGCTCCACATCTCATCCAAAAGGCCGGGGTCATTGCCGGCCTTTTTCTTGAGCTGCTCGACAGTTCGGCGAATAACGGAGACCGGAATTCATGCTTCATCATGTCTCATTTGGCGTCGCGGACATCGAGCAATCCGGAAGGTTCTACGACGCTGCTCTTGCTCCTCTCGGATACGTCCGCGTCTGGGAAGATATCCGCCCTGGAGAGCCAGACCAGGCGATAGGTTACGGCGTTCCGGGCGGCGGCGATAAACTGGCGATCAAACATCGGCCGGACAGCGGTCGGCCGCCGGGTCTTGGCTTTCATCTCGCGCTTGCGGCCCCGAGCCGACTGGCTGTTGCGGGCTTTCACAGCGCGGCGCTGGCGCATGGCGGCGCCGACAATGGTGGCCCCGGTCCTCGCCCGGATTATGGCCCGAACTACTATGCTGCCTTCGTCGTCGACCCGGACGGCCATCATCTCGAAGCAGTCTACAATTCCGCCGATTAGTCGCGCTGCCTCACGCCGCAGTCATCAACCGGTCGCCGGCAATGCGGTAGGAGATTGCCTCCGCCAGATGGATGCGCCCAACCGTTCCCACACCATCGAGATCGGCCAGCGTCCGGGCCACCTTCAAGATACGATGATAGCCGCGCGCCGAAAACTTCATCCTTTCCGCAGCATCGCGCAGCAATTGCAGGCCGCCGGCATCGGCCTCGGCGATCTTCTCGATCAATGCGGTCGAGCAACGGGCGTTGCAGGTAATGCCGGGAAGCCCGGCCGCAATGAAGCGGTCGCGTTGTAGTTCACGCGCTCGCGCCACGCGGGCCGCCACGACCCCGCTTTTTTCGGCCGCCATCGGCCGTATCAGGTCGGATGCCGAGACCGACGGCACGTCGATGCGGATATCGATGCGATCGAGCAGTGGCCCGGAAATCCGCCCCTGATAGTCGCTCGCGCAACGCGGACCCCGTGCACAGGAGTGGCCTGGCTCGCCGGCCATCCCGCAACGGCATGGATTCATGGCGGCGATCAACTGGATGTCAGCGGGATAGGTCACGTGGTGATTGGCGCGTGCGATGATGCACTCGCCGGTTTCCAGGGGCTGGCGAAGCGCATCCAGCGTCTGTGGATTGAACTCCGGCAGCTCGTCGAGAAACAGGATGCCCTTGTGCGAGAGCGATGCTTCGCCCGGCTTGGCGCGCAAGCCACCGCCGATCATCGCCGCCATGGTCGCCGAATGGTGCGGCGCGCGGAACGGTCGCCGATCCGACAATTTGCCGCCCGAAAGCTGGCCGGCGATCGAATGGATCATCGACACTTCGAGCAGTTCGGCCGCCGATAGCGGCGGCAGGATGGACGGCAGCCGCTGCGCCAGCATCGATTTTCCGGATCCAGGCGGCCCGATCATCAGCAGGTTATGGCCGCCCGCCGCGGCCACTTCCAGCGCCCGCTTGGCGCTTTCCTGACCGCGGATGTCGACGAGATCGGGCAGGTTTGCCGGGTTCTGTCGTATCGCCGGCTCCGGACGCAACAACACCTGCGTGCCACGGAAATGGTTGGCGAGCCCGATCAGGCTACGTGGCGCCAGAATATCGATGTCGGCGCCGGCCCAGGCCGCCTCCGGCCCGCTGTCATGCGGGCAGATCAGCCCCTTTCCCATTGCATTGGCGGCGATTGCAGCCGGCAGGGCGCCGGAAACGGCCGCGATGGTGCCATCGAGATTGAGCTCGCCGATAACCAGGAATTCCTGCAAGGTGTCGGCCGGAATGGCGCCCAGTGCTGCCATCAGCGCAAGCGCGATCGGCAGGTCGAAGTGACTGCCTTCCTTGGGCAAATCAGCAGGCGCAAGATTGACGGTAACTTTTTTGGGCGGCAGTGCCAACCCGGAGGCATGCAAGGCGGCCTGCACCCGCTCGCGGCTTTCCGCAACGGCCTTGTCCGGAAGCCCGACGATCTGCATGCCGACTTTCCCAGGCGCAATCATCACCTGCACATCGACGGGCAACCCATCTATGCCCTGGAATGCAACCGTGCCGACCCGCGCCACCATGCCCACGCCCCCGAAGCCCTGCGCCTTTTCATTGAAACACTCGTTTCTGGCGCTGTACGGTTGTTAACTAAGCATGGAAATAGGAATAAAACAAGAACAATTAACGAACGAAAATCGCCGCAAAAGTGTAATCTGGTTGCGCTTGGTTGTGGTCGATAGAACAAAGCTGATCGGACCGGGAACGCTCCGGGCAGCGCCTCAGGCGCGCTTCTTCTCGACGGCATCCCAGAACAGTGCAGCGATGTCGGCGCCGCCGAATTTCCGCACTTCGCGGATGCCGGTCGGCGACGTCACGTTGATTTCGGTCATGTAGTCGCCGATCACATCGATGCCGACGAGGATGAAGCCGCGCTCGCGTAGCGCCGGCCCGATGCGGGCGCAGATTTCCTTTTCGCGGGCCGTCAGCTCAGTGTGCTCGGCGCGACCGCCGACATGCATGTTGGAGCGGGAATCGGTTTCGGATGGCACGCGATTGATCGCTCCGACCGGCTCGCCGTCGATGAGGATGATGCGCTTGTCGCCCCTGCGCACGTCAGGCAGATATTCCTGGGCTATGAAAGGTTCGACGAACATCTCGCCGAACATTTCCAGCAGCGAGGAGAAGTTGCGGTCGTCGCGCGACGAATGAAAGACGCCGGCGCCGCCATTGCCGTAGAGCGGCTTGAGGATGATATCGCCCATTTCGGCTCGGAAGCGGGCGATCTCCGAGACGTCGCGGGTGATCAGCGTCTTCGGCATCAGGTCGGCAAATTCGGTGACGAAGATCTTTTCCGGCGAATTGCGCACCCAGGCGGGGTCGTTGACCACCAGCGTCTTCGGATGCAGCCGTTCGAGCAGATGCGTCGAGGTGATGTAGCCCATGTGGAAGGGCGGGTCCTGGCGAAGCAGGATGACGTCCATGGACTGCAGGTCTATGCGTTCCGGCTCACCGAGCGTAAAGTGGTCGCCCTTGGTGTCACGCAGTGTCATCGGTTCGACGGAGGCGTAGACCTTGCCGTCGCGCATCGACAGCCGATCGGGCGTGTAGTGAAAAAGGTTATAGCCGCGCTGTTGCGCCTCCAGGCTCATGGCAAAGGTCGAATCGCCTGAAATGTTGATGGATTTCACATGATCCATCTGCACGGCGACGTTCTTGATCCCAGCCATTCCTAGCGCTCCTGTTGGCTCAAAGTCCGCATGATGTAGGACGGCTTCCGCATCGTGGCAAGCCCGGAACTCTTTGCTGGCGATGCGGATCGAGAAATCTCGGCTCCGGCTTGATTTATCAGTCCTGTCGCTCTAACTCAGGCGAAACAATCTCTGGTGAGGACATATCCGGATGGCAAAGAAAGTCACGGCACAGGCGGCTCTTATCTATGTGATGGTGATGGTTGCCGCAGCCGACGGCCATATGCCGGATACGGAGCTGCAGCGTATCGGACGGCTTGTCCGCTTCCTGCCGGTGTTCCAGGGTTTTGATCCGGAAGAGATCATTACCACGGCTCGCGATATCCAGGCGATCGTTGCCGGACCCGAGGGCCTCGAGATCGCGCTCGAGACCATCCGTGATGCCCTGCCACAGCGGCTTTATGAGACGGCCTATGCGCTTGCCGTCGAAGTGGCCACCGCCGACCTCTGGCTTGACAACACCGAGGTCCGTTTCCTGCAGTTGCTGCGCGCCCGGCTCGATATCGACAAGCTGACGGCGGCTGCCATCGAACGCAGCGCCATTGCCCGTTTCCGCAAGGTGTAAACCGCGTGGCCGAGGTGAGCGAACTTCGCAACCTCGGTCCGAAGTCACGTGCCCGGCTGGCAGAAATCGACATCACCACATCTGAAGATCTCCGGGCGATTGGCGCTGTGGAGGCATATGCACGCCTGCGTTTCCGCTTCGGCAAGGTTATCAGCCGCAACATGTTGCATGCTCTCGCCGCTGCGCTGGCAGATATCGACTGGCGGCATCTGCCCGCTGAGCAAAAGGACGAGCTTGATCGCGCCGCATCTAGGCGGTTGACGCAGTTCGAAGCGAGATCGCTCGACGAGGTTTGAGCAAGTCGCACGGCTGGCGGGTCAGAACATGCGATTTTGAACGGCTTGACCTTGCCGTCACGCGGATTTGGGTGTCTATGTGAGGATATCCTCGCATTCTCGGGTCTCCGAGTCGCAGCCACTTCCGGAATGTCGCCTTGCATCGCTATGCGCCCCTCATCCTTGCCGTCGCCCTGTTCATGGAGCAGATGGATTCGACGGTGATCGCCACCTCGCTGCCCGCCATCGCTGCCGACCTGAATGTTGGCCCGATCACGTTGAAACTTGCCATGACCTCCTATCTGGTGGCGCTCGGGGTCTTCATTCCGCTGTCGGGCTGGGCGGCCGATCGCTTCGGCGCCAAACGCGTATTCCTGAGTGCGATCGCCGTGTTCATGCTGGGTTCGGTGCTTTGCGCCATGTCGCAGAGCCTGGTGTCTTTCGTGCTGGCGCGCTTCCTGCAGGGCATGGGTGGGTCGATGACCACGCCGGTGGCGCGCGCCATCCTGCTGCGTTCGACCAAGAAGTCGGATCTGGTTTCGGCAATGGCGATGTTCACCATCCCCGGCGTGATCGGCCCGTTGGTCGGACCGCCGATCGGCGGCTTCATCACCACCTTCTTCCGCTGGGAATGGATCTTCCTCATCAACATTCCCATCGGCTTCATCGGTCTCGCGCTGTCGGCGATCTTTCTGCCGAAGATCGAAACATTGCGGCCACCGCCGGCGGACATCCTCGGCTTCCTCCTTTCGGGCATCGCCGCCGCCGGCGTCGTCTTCGGCCTATCGGTCGTCAGCCTTCCGGCTCTGCCGCCTGTCGTTGGATTTAGCGCGGTCGGGATCGGTGTGGCCTCGATGATCCTGTTCGTGCGTCACGCGCGGCGGCATCCGCATCCCGTTCTTGATCTCGATCTCTTCAAGATCGACACGTTCCGGATCTGCGTCACATCCGGCACGATTTTCCGCATCGCCATGGGTGCCGTGCCCTTCCTGCTGCCGTTGATGCTGCAGCTCGGCTTCGGGCTCACAGCGTTTCAGTCCGGCATGATCACCTTCATCGCTGCCGGTGGTGCGCTGTTTACGAAATTTATCGCCCGCATCGTGTTTTCCCGGTTCGGATTTCGTCGCACGCTGATCCTGGCCGCCATGCTGTCGGCTGTCGGTACAGCCAGCAATGCGCTGTTCTTCCCCGAAACGCCGCATGTCGTTCTCATCACGGTGCTGTTCCTCACCGGCTTCGTGCGCTCGTTCTTCTTCACCGGCATCAACATTCTCGGCTTTGCCGATATCGAACAGAACCAGACGAGCCAGGCGACCGCGCTGAACGCAGTGATCCAGCAGATATCGGGGGCGCTGGGCGTTGCCTTTGCGGGTATCGTGCTCGAACTGCATGGATTGGCGACCGGTGAACCGCTCGGCATTTCCAGCTTCCACATCGCCTTCCTGGGTGTGGCGGCGCTGAACCTGATCACGGTGCTGCCGATCTCGCGGCTGCGCCCAGGCGCCGGTAGCGCGGTGTCCGGCCATCAAATCGTAAAGATCGAGGAGAAACTGGAGGTTTAGAGCATGTTGCGCAAAAGTGTGCAGCGGTTTTGCGCCTAAAACATGCGTCAAAACAAAGAGCTAAAGCGCAACAAGCGAATCCCGGGGATCGCGACGCGCTTTAGTTGTCTTCGGCTTCTTCGCACACCGCCGACAGCTTGTTGCCATCGGGATCCCGGACATAGGCGCCGTAGAAACTGGGATGAAAGGGTCTCAAACCCGGTTTGCCCTCATCCTCGCCACCATAGAGCAGGGCCGCGGCGTGGAACGCCCGCACCGAAGCACGATCGGCCGCAACGAAAGTCGTCATCGAGCCGTTGCCATGCGTGGCCTCCTGCTTGTCGTAGGGATAGAGTACCCAGAAGCGGCATCGCTGGTCCTCCGGCGCACCATAACCGGCCTCGTCTTCATTCAGCTCTCGCCTCGCATAGCCCAACGTGGCCAGGACGGGATCATAGAATTCGATTGCGCGTTCGAGATTGTTGGTGCCGACGGTCACATAAAGCAGCATGCTCACTCCGGATCGTTGGTAACTGCTCTTCGCCCCTTGAAGCCTTTGGCGAGCAGGAACATCTCGACAGACTCTTGTCGGGAAGCCCCTGGCTTGACATGCACGACCTTGGTGAAGTTGTGCTTGAGTAGTGTCAGTAATTCGCGCTCAGCCCCACCCTGGAAGGTCTTGGCAAGAAAATGCCCGCCTTCACGCAGAACTTCAATGGCAAAATGCGCCGCGACTTCGCACAGATGCATCGTGCGAAGGTGGTCGGTGCGTTGATGACCCGTCGTCGGCGCCGCCATATCCGACATGACGAGGTCCGGATTGCCGCCGATTGCATCGATCAGCTTCTGCGGTGCTTCGTCCTCGAGAAAATCCATCTGGATGAAATTCACGCCCGCAATCGCATCCATCTCGAGGAAATCGATTGCGGCAACACGGATGTTGTCATTGGTGGATTCGGTGACCTTGGCGGCAATCTGTGACCAGCCGCCCGGTGCAGCGCCGAGGTCGATGATCCGGCGCGCGCCCTTGAGGATATGGTGTTTCTCGTCGATTTCCAGCAGCTTGTAGGCGGCGCGCGAACGATAGCCGTCGAGATGCGACCGCTGCACATAGGGGTCGTTGATATGCCGCTGCAGCCAACGACGTGAAGATTCCTTCAGCTTGGTATTCTTGACCTTCTGCGTCAGTAGCTTGCGGCCGGCACCCTTGCCGCCTTCGGGAGGCTTCATGATCAATTCCTCTGGTAGGGCGAGCGTGGCTTCTGGCGCCGCCAGACGCCGTCATCCGCCATCATTTCGGTTAGCAGGCCTTCGCGCAAGCCCCGGTCGGCAACCCGCATGCGGCTGGCCGGAAAACGCCGGCGAATGGCCTCGAGAATGGCGCAGCCAGCAAGCACGAGGTCGGCCCGGTCCGGGCCGATACAAGGATTGGCGGCGCGCGCCGCAAAATCCAGCATCACCAGCTTGTCCTGCATGGCGGTGACTTCATCGGCGCTCATCCACAATCCATCGACCTGGCGGCGATCGTAGCGCGGCAGGTTGAGATAGACGCCTGCCAGCGTCGTCACCGTGCCCGACGTGCCGATCATGTGAAAGCCGCTGTCGTCGCCGTTCAGCTCTTCGGCGAGCGGCGATTCGAAGCTCGAAAGCATGCGCTCGACTTCCTGCACCATCGCCTCGAAAATCTCCGGCGTCACATGCATGCCGCCAAAGCGCTCGGACAGTGTCACGACCCCCACCGGCAGTGACGTCCAGTGGGTGATGTGGTTGGCCAGCCTGGGCGAACGGATGCCGTTGATCTGCAGCACGGCGATTTCCGAAGAGCCGCCGCCGATATCGAAAAGCACGGCTGAGCGCGCTTCGCGGCCGACCAGCGACGCACAGCCGGAGACCGCCAGCCGCGCCTCGGTTTCGCGGTTGATGATTTCAAGCTCAAGCCCGGCTTCCGCCACCACCCGCGCCAGAAATTCTTCGCCATTGCCAGCGGCCCGGCAGGCCTCGGTAGCGATCAGTCGCATACGGCGGATCTGCTTGGCTGCGAGTTTGGAGGCGCAGACCTTTAGCGCCTCGACGGCGCGGTCCATCGCCTCTTCCGACAGCATGCCACTGGCGCCGAGCCCTTCGCCGAGCCGCACGATGCGCGAAAACGCATCGACGACACGAAACTGCCCCGGCCGCGTCGGCTGCGCGACCAGCAATCGGCAATTGTTGGTACCGAGGTCGAGGGCCGCATAGAGGCCGTCGTGCTGCGGGTCGTTGTATTGGCTGCGCCGAGACGGCGGATTGGGCGCACTCTCCTGCACCGCTTGCGGCTTCGGCTGCTGCTCCGGCTGGCGTTGTTCCGCCTTGGGCGCTTCCTGCGGCGGCAAGGGTCGTCCTTGCAGCCGGCGACGATTGCGCGAATGCTTCTGTTTGGACGGGTGCTTTTGGCTGACGGCCTGCGGCTGCGGATTGGCGTTCTGCGTTTCCTGCGGGCGCGGTTCCGTGCCGCCACGCGACCGCCGTCGGCGCTTCTTCTTGCGCTCCGGGCTTTTCGCCTCGCTGGTATTTGCTTGGGGCGTCGCTCCGCCGGAAGACTTTTCCGGACTGGACGATGCAGGCGGCAATGAAGAGGGACCACCCCTCTTGCGCTTGCGTTTACCGCGCCGGGACCGATGTGATCCTGGTGCTGTACCTGCTTCAGACGCCCCGGCATCAGACGGCTTTACGCCGGATTCGGGGTCACTCACGTTACTGATCCACCGCACCGCGCAAGACCCTGAGGCCGCAGCAGATGCTCATTTGATGTCAATGTTGGTGCGAATGTAACAGCTTGTCATCAAATGGACAAATTCTTTTTCGGTGCAGCAACACTTGGCAATCCGCATCGATACGCAAGGCCACGAACCCGCACGCCTTGCATTATTCTTTGCAGCCGCCTGCAATTTGCTCTTGATCAACCGCGCGAATATGCTAGAAGGCCGCACGAAACGGAAACGAGCCTGTCCTGCCGTGGACAATATCTGTGTCTCGACACCTCGCCCGCTTCAGGCCAACACGCTGATTTTCAGCTATTGGGGAATAGGTTAACGGTAGACCCACGGACTCTGACTCCGTTAGTCCTGGTTCGAATCCAGGTTCCCCAGCCAAATCTCTTCAATTTTGCGGATCGTTGATTTCGTGTGATTCCGCGCGCCTCTTCGAGAACCGGCAGCCTGTTGGGAATCATCGTCGCGTGACTTGATCGCATCGAGGCATTCGCAACGACGGTCAGTCTCGCCATTTCACTGACCGCCGTCGCCCATCCTTCCCGGGTAGTGAAATTCGACGTGCCCAGAATCGCGACACGAAGTGGCGCCAATATTCTCTACCCCCGATTCTCTGCCCCCGCAAAGTTCGCTGAAGTCAGCATGGCTTTTCAGCGATCGAAGTTCAATGTCAACAGAGCGGCCACGTATGCTCGTGGCAGCGAGGTAGACGTCAATCGCCCGCCCGGCCCCATCCTAAAGTTGATGGCGGCCGCGCTCTTGATGCCTTCTTGCAGATTTGAGCACGAATTGAAACAGATTATCGGCTGTGCCATCACCGTTTGCTGCGAGCCCGCGACCGTGTCATTACCGCCGCCGGCGCGGATCGTGTCGTCGCCGGAGCCAGGAAAATCGCCGCCGTTTGCTACGACACTCGGCGACACGAAGGTTGGGGTGATCGTCTCGTTCTTGTTCGTACCCTTGAAGGTTGCCATCGGACTTGACCTCAGCGACAGTTCGAGAGTGCACATACTAGCGTAGAAGCGCTTGTCGGCAACGCAAATTGGCGCTTGACCGAGCGGCCTCGGCCTTGCGTTGAAAGTTGGGAGGAAAACACAGATCGCAGCGTGACTTGCCGGCCGAATTATTCCATGTTGCCCGCGGGCAGGTGGTGTGACCGGAGCAAGCCGAGGTGGACAATCAAAAGCCATCCCTGTGGCAGAAGTTGACCGAAGCGCGGATTGGCACGCCCTGGCTGCTGTCGCTGTTTGTCGCAGCCTTGCTTGGCCTCGCAGCGTTGATGAGCTGGCAAAATTATCGCTCTGCCATTGCGGCTGGCGAAGCGCGGGCTGTTTCATCCGCCCATGTCGTTGCTGCTCACGTCGAATGGATGATCGAGGCCAGCGCCCAGGCGCTGCAACGCATCGATACGAGTCTTGGGCCGGACCCGTTTCACGAAGCCGAACGATCGATACCCGATATCGCGGAGACGGTGAGTGGCCTGCCGCAGGGTTTCGAATACGCCGTCTATGATTCCAGCGGCCAGCTCAGGCTTGCCAGCAAGCTGACGACCGGCCTGACCGATATTTCCCAGGAGGACTATTTCAAGGCGCTCAAATCCGGCGCGAAAATCACCATTGCCCCCCAGACCCAGCGTGCAGCCGACACGAGGTCGATTTTTGTCATCGCCGGCAGGGTGGACAGGGCGGGCTTTCGTGGGGTCGCGGTCATCGAGATCCCGAATGCCAAGATGGACGAATTCTGGGGATCGATTGGGCTTGGGCCGCATTCGACGGTGTCTGTTATCAGAATCGATGGAACGCTCATCGCCCGCCATCCCCATCTGCCTGGCGCTATGAACCTGTCTGCAACGCCGCTTTTCACCACCTATCTGCCGAAGAACCCCTCCGGTTTTTATCATAACTCCATTTCGATAGCCGACGGTTTGTCGCGCATTGTCGGCTACTGGAAAGTCGAAGGCTGGCCGCTGGTTGCGACTGCAGGAGTCGATAGCAACGAGGCGCTCGAGCTGTTCTGGAAGAACCTGAAGTCGGAATTGGCCTTCGGGCTTCCGGCGATCGCTTTGCTTTTGTTTGGGGCTTTCTGGATCACCCATCTTCTCGACCGGTACGAGGCACGCAATCGCGATCTCGAGCGTGCGGTCGAGCGCAACCAGTATCTGATGCGCGAGATCCATCATCGGGTGAAGAACAATTTCCAGGCGGTCGCTTCTCTGGTTCGCCTTCAATCGCTGCCGAAGGAGGCGCAGAAAAGCATAGAACTCCGGATTGCCGCGATGATCGCCATCCACGAGCAGTTCTATGGTGGCGACCAGTATGAGCAGGTTGATGTGGCGCCCTATGCGAAGCGCCTGGTCGAGGATGTCTCCCGCGCCTATCCCAACGATGTGCAGATCGAGATGGATCTGCAGCCGCTGAACGTTCATCCCGACCGGGCGTTGCCGATCGGCATGATCATCAACGAGGTCGTGTCCAACGCCTTCAAATATGCTTTTGCCAATCGCGGCAGCGGCAATCTCAGGATCGAGCTTTCGCGGCAGGACGACAACACAGCACTGCTGACCATTCGCGATGACGGCCCTGGCAGCGGCGAATCGGATGTGAAGAAGGGCATGGGTAGCCGCCTGATCGCCGGCTTTGCATCGCAACTCGGTGCCACGGTTTCATCGAAGAATGAGAACGGCACCGTCTTTACGATGACGTTTCCGGTTTAGGCCACCGCCATGGCGTGCGGTTATGTCAGACGCTTCATGGCGATACTGCTCGTACAGAACCGAATTTTTGACAGTGATGCGCGCGATGAAATAGGCGGCCATGGCTCGTTCTCACGTTGCCGGTTCAATGTTCTGATTGAGGCGAAAGAGATTGTCGGGATCCATTCGCGACTTCAGACGCACCAAGCGGCTGTACTTGTCTGCCCCATAGGCGCTGCGAGCTACATCTGGACCAGCATCGCTTTGCTCGTTGACATAGTTGCCGGCCATGGAAAGTGCGGCAAGCCTGGCCGCAGACGTCCGCCCCCAAGCGAGGCAGCTGTCGTCATCGGCGGGCCGGTCCCAAACGGGTTCTGCAATCCAGTAGTAGCCCGCCGCCCGCCCGGAATAAGCGGTTGCATCTTCCGCAACGTCGCCAGTGGCGCCGCCGAGTTGAGCCACGAAAAGCTCGCAATCGGGTGTGGGCGCTTTGGCGATGTCCTCGATCATATAGTCGATCGCCTGATCGCCGACATCTCTCCAGAACCCGCCCTTGGCATAGTATCGGCGCGACCATGAGAAGTGTTCGTCATTGCGGCTCTGCAAATGAACAAACGGCATGTTTTCGATGGTTCCGGTTCCCGAACCCGCGAGCCTTCCAAAGGGTGACAGCATGGAATCGGCAAGGCTTGCGTCGCCCAGCCAGACCGTAGCAACACTGAGGCCCGTCACGGCGAGCGTAAAGGAAACGGCGAAGTCGCGCGGTCGTTCACGAGCGATATCCCGCAGCGTTGAGATTGCTTTGCCGGCGCGAGCCAATGGATAATGCCACAGGCCCACCGCAATCGGCCCTAGCGGATGCATCTCGAATCTGAAGCGCGTGACGACGCCAAAATTTCCGCCTCCGCCGCGAATGCCCCAGAACAGTTCCGGATCGTTGTCCCGGTCGGTCCAGATAACATCGCCGCCAGCCGTCACGATTTCCGCGCCGCGCAGGCTGTCGATAGTCAACCCGTACTTCCGGTTGGTCCAACCCATGCCGCCGCCAAGCGTCAGGCCACCGACACCGGTATGGGAAACGACGCCGGCCGGCACGACATGGCCGATCGACGTCGTCGCCCGGTCCATATCCCCAAGCAACGCGCCACCGCCGACATCGATGGTACCTGCTTGCCGGTCAATGCTGACAGAGTTCAATTGCGAAAGTTCAAGAACGAGGCCGTCGTTGCAGGTCGACAGGCCGGGGAAGCTATGACCACCGCAGCGCACGGCCAGCAGCGCCTTGCTCTCCGCAGCAACCTCCACGGCTCTGCGAACGTCATCGACGGTTTGCGCTCGCAAGATCGCCGCGGGCCGTCGGTCGACAAGGCCGTTCCACACTCTTCGATAGCGCTCATAGTCGCGCTGGTCTGCGGTGATGATCGGACCAAAGCATCCAGCTGCGGCAAGCTTCGCCAAAAGCACGTTGCGCATCCGGTCCCTCCACGGTCCACAACTCAAGCCTGCAGCATGGTGCCAGAAAGGGTTGCGTTTCGCAATGTGTGAACGGAAGGGAGAAGAATGGCGCACCCGACAGGGCGAGGAGGCTGGTCAATCGAACAGAACCAGTTCCTCTATTTGCGACTTTCCATTGGTCGTTGACTTCGCAGCTTATGAGAGGAAAATATCGTCACCTCGCAACAGAAGGATGCCTACGATGACGATCGCAAGGAAACTTCAGAACTACATCGACGGCGAGGGTGTCGCCTACGACACCGTCCCTCATCACCGCACGGCAACAACCAGCCAGTCGGCGCTAGCAGCACATGTTCCGGGCAGCAGACTGGCCAAATCCGTGGTCGTGCATCATGAAATGGGCTACGTCCTAGCCGTTGTTCCGAGCACGCACCGGATCGAGCTTTCCACATTGCAGGATGTGATGAACAAGCGTCTTGGCCTCGCCTCGGAGGAGGAGGTCAGCTCGCTTTTCGCAGATTGCGATATCGGCGCGGTGCCGCCCATCGGATCGGCCTATGATGTGCCGGTGATCCTCGACGAAAGCCTCGACGGCGCCAACGACGTCTATTTCGAGGGCGGCGATCACAAGACACTGGTGCATGTCAGCGGACTTAACTTTCGCAGCCTGATGAAGGATGCGCGGATCGCCCGCTTCAGCCACCGACCGTAAATGTCGCGATCCTGGGTCGCGGGCGGAGCGGCGCGTAGAGTTGATGCTTGCAGCGGAGTTGGCCGCCTCATCGCTCATGAGACCGGAAGCCGACTCTTCGCAGCGATCTGAAAGTTTAGTGCGGATTTGGGAGAAAAATGGCGCACC
This sequence comes from Shinella sp. OV683, assembly GCF_057787725.1. NCBI lineage: Bacteria > Pseudomonadati > Pseudomonadota > Alphaproteobacteria > Hyphomicrobiales > Rhizobiaceae > Shinella > Shinella sp. OV683. The sequence continues at coordinate 4,651,442 of NZ_CM173543.1, read as the reverse complement.
CGGAACGATTCGAACGTCCGACCCTCAGATTCGTAGTCTGATGCTCTATCCAGCTGAGCTACGGGTGCGTGCCGAGCGGACGTGTCCGCTGACGTGGCGCTCTCCTACTAACTTGCCGCGCGGAAAGCAAGCGCCTTTGTGAAAAAAATTGCGTATACGTTCGTTCTGCGCACACGCAATCTGCAAAATCATCAGTAAAGACAGAGGCTTGAAGGCTCAACCGACCTGGCGGTCGGGAAGGTCGATGCGGAAACGGGTGCCGCGTTCGCCTTTTTCCTCGAGCATGATCGTGCCGCGATGGGCTTCGATCAGTTCGCGGGCGATCGCCAGGCCAAGCCCGGTGCCGCCGGCCCGGGCCGAACCCCGGAAGGCGGAGAACAGGTTTTCGCGCGCTTTTGCCGGCATGCCCGGGCCGTTGTCGTCGATGACGATATGCACCACCTTGCCGTCGCGGCTGGCCGAAACGGTGATGCGCTTGCTTTCGTTTTCATCGCTCTCCAGCGCCTGGACGGCGTTGCGGCAGAGATTGTAGATGACCCGGAACAACTGCTCGGGGTCGGCATCGACCTCGAGGTCGCGATGCAAGTCGGCGACGAAGCTGATATCGGTGCCGCTGCTCAGCCCAAGAATCTCCCCGGCATCTTCGACCAGCGGCCGAAGTGGCGCCCGATTGCGGCGTGGCGCCGTCTCGCTGGAACGGCCATAGGCCAGCACCTCGGAGGAATAGCCGATCGCCCGGCCAAGGGTGCGCATCAGCTTGGAGGACAGGCCGCGGATCACTGGATCGCCGACATCGGCAAGCCTGTCCGACATCAGCTGCGCCGAGGACAGGATGTTGCGCATGTCGTGGTTGATCTTGGAAACCGCCAGCCCGAGATCGGCAAGGTTTTTCTGCTGCTTGATGGTCTTTTGCAGCTCCACCTGCATGGCGGCGAGATGCCGGCCCGCCAGCGCCAGCTCGTCGGCGCCTTGCGGCGGCTGCATGATCGAGCCGGGACTGGAGGGATCAGCCGCGAATTCCTGCATGCTCGCGGTCATGCGGGCCACCGGCCGGATGAGGATGCGGTTGATGACCAGGAAGATCAGGAATGCTGTAATGAGGGAGATGATGATGGTGAACAGCAGGATCTCGCGGCAATAGACCAGCATGGCGCTGCGCAATGCCGCATCCTCCATCACCAGCTCGATCTCCATCTTGCTGTTGCCGATCGGCCCGCGCACCGAGAAAACCTGGTTTCCGCCCCAGATCAGAGTGGAGAGTGCATCGCGCGCATTGGGCAGGAAGCTCATGTCGCTGAGGTCATATTGCGCGTTGATCATCGGCGGCATGTCGGAAACCACGATCATCCGCGTGATGTCTTCCTTATGCAGCGCAATAGCCTTGGTGCCGGTGGCCATCAGCGTCGAGTCCTGCAGGGGGCGCGGCAATTCCACCTTCGGCAATCCGTCGATGACGATGGCAGCGGCCGCGGCGGTGTTCAGGCGGTCGCGCAGCCAGGAAAGCCGCATCGTGGTGACTGAGGGCACGAAGATCAGCACTTCGGCCAGCATGACGAACAGGATTGTCAGCGCCAGGATCCGGGTGGAAAGCCGCGCCGAGAAAGGCACTGTCCCGCTTTCGGGAGCTTTGAGCCCGGCTGGCGGTCCGCCAATGATATCCACGCCTTACCTCGTTGTGCCGCCCGATGCGATGTCGGGCATCTCAGGTCCTATTAGCACAGGTAAACACAATTCAAATCGGCGAATGTGGTCAAAAAACGGAAATTCGCGGCCATTGTTGACTTTGCGGGCCTCTTTCCCTATAAGCCCGGCACGTTCGGAGGGACCGATCTGTTGCATGGCAGGCAGGCGTTTCGATCGAAATCCAAAACACGCTCATCCAAGAAGGGCCGCACTCCGCGGTAATTAAATAAATGTCTACAAAGCGTACCTACCAGCCTTCGAAGCTTGTTCGCAAGCGTCGCCACGGCTTCCGCGCACGTCTGTCCACCAAGGGTGGACGCAAGGTCCTGTCTGCACGTCGCAGCCGTGGCCGCAAGGTTCTGTCCGCTTAAGCGGTCGGGACCCGAGGGCCGATGTCGACCCAAAAATATGACCACATTGCCGGTCGGCTCAAGAGCCGGCCGGAGTTTTTGCGTGTGCGCGAGGGCGAACGCCGCAAGGGGCGTTACTTCATGCTCGAAGTCCTCGACCGCAAGACGGCCGATGAAGCGCCGCGTGCCGGCTTTACCGTCACCAAGAAGCAGGGCAACGCCGTGGAGCGCAATCGCATGCGCCGCAGGCTGAAAGAAGCCGTGCGACACACCGCCCAATTTGCAATGCAGCCAGGCCATGACTATGTGATCGTCGGCTACCGGGACCTGCTGCGCGTGCCATTTGACGAATTGACAAACGCGCTTGTAACGCGCATTGCCAGCCGACCGAACTTGAAGGGCCGGACATCGGGAAAGAATGATGCAAAACAACCGTAATTATTATATCGCGATCGTTCTGTCTGTCCTGATCGTATTTGTCTGGCAGTTCTTCTACATGGGCCCGAAGATGGAAGCCCAGCAGAAGATCGAGCAGGCCCAGCAGGCCGAGCTCGCCAAGCAGCAGAAGGCCAATCCAAACCAGGTCAAGCCCGTCGTCGTCGACGCCAACGGCCAGCCTGTTCCGGGTGTCGAAGGCACCAACATTGCCATGGTCGATCGTGCGCAGGCACTGTCCCAGGCCAAGCGCGTCGAAATCGACACGCCGGCTCTTTCCGGCTCGATCAACCTGACGGGTGCACGCTTCGACGACCTGAAGCTCAAGAAGTACACCGAGACCGTCGACAAGAATTCTCCGATCATCGAGCTCCTCAACCCCGGCAACAGCAAGGACGGCTATTTCGTCGAGCTCGGCTTCACCGGCGGCAACAAGGATATCGCCGTTCCCGGCATGACGACCGAATGGACCGTCGATGGTAATGCCAAGCTGACTGCGGAAACGCCTGTCACGCTCAGCTACACCAACCCGGCCGGCGTTGCCTTCAGCCGCAAGATCTCGGTCGACAAGGACTATATGTTCACTGTGGAAGACACGGTGAAAAACGCTGCCGCCACCGATATTCCGCTGACGCCCTACGGCCGCATCGTCCGCTATACGATTCCCGCTGTGGCCCCGGCCTATGTCTTGCATGAGGGCTTCGTCGGCGTTCTCGATGGCGTGCTGCAGGAAACGACCTGGGCAAAGGACACCGATCCAGTCAAGCATCCCGGCAACAAGGATGGCTGGTTCGGCATGACCGACAAATATTGGGCGGCCACGATCGTACCGCCTGCGGGCGTCGTCTTCGATACCGATTTCAGCCATATCACCAAGGGCCAACCGCTGTTCCAGGCCGATTACCGCGAACAGTCCGGCACGTTGAAGGCGGGCGAAAGCAGGTCCTACACCACCAAGGTATTTGCCGGCGCCAAGGAAGTTCCGGTCATCGACCGGTACCAGGACGAGTACAAGATCACCGACTTCTACAAGCTGATCGACTGGGGCTGGTTCAAGATCATCACCCGTCCGATGTTCAAGCTGATGGACTGGCTCTACAAATATTTCGGCAATTTCGGCCTTGCCATCCTCGGCACGACCGTCATCGTCAAGACGCTGTTCTTCCCGATCGCCAACCGGCAGTATGCCTCGATGGCCAAGATGAAGATGCTGCAGCCGAAGATGGAAGAGCTGAAAGCCAAGCTCGGCGACGACAAGATGGCTCTGCAGACGGCGATGATGCAGCTCTACAAGGAAGAAAAGGTCAATCCGCTTGCGGGCTGCTGGCCGGTCCTCCTGCAGGTGCCGGTGTTCTTCGCGCTGTACAAGGTCATCTACATCACCATCGAAATGCGCCATGCGCCATTCTTCGGCTGGATCCAGGACCTTTCGGCTCCCGATCCGACGACGCTCTTCAATCTCTTCGGCCTGATCCCCTGGACGCCGCCGCATGCATTGATGCTGGGCGTCTGGCCGATCATCATGGGCATCACCATGTTCCTGCAGATGCGCATGAACCCGACGCCGCCGGATCCGACCCAGGCCATGATCTTCACCTGGATGCCGCTGGTCTTCACCTTCATGCTCGCAGCCTTCCCGGCTGGTCTGGTGATCTATTGGGCCTGGAACAACACACTGTCTGTTCTCCAGCAGGGCATCATCATGAAGCGCAATGGCGCCAAGATCGAGCTGTTCGACAACCTCAAGGGTCTGTTCAAGCGAAAACCATCATCGGCGTGAATGGATATTGAAAAGATGTGATGGATGGCGGATGTCGCATTTACATAGTCCGCCATTCAGATATCCCGCTAATATCTAGACATGAAGGGTTTCCTGCTTTGCTCGGAAACCCTTTTTGCTTTGTGGGGAGCGACTATGACCAGCACGGTTGCCGAACGATCAGGAACGCATGAGCGGCTGGGCGCGACGCTGGTCTTTGCCTCGGCCGTTGCCTGGAGCTTTGGCGGCGCGATCGCCCGTTATCTCACCATCGAGGACAGCTGGGTCGTGGTCTTCTGGCGCTGCCTGTTCTCCGGCCTGTTCCTGCTCGGCTTCCTGCTCTGGCGCGACGGACCAAGGGAGACGGTCAGGCTCTATCGCAACATGGGCATTCCGGGTCTTGCCGTCGCCTTCGGCTTTGCCACTGCTTCCACCTGCTTCGTCATCGCCATCTCCTACACCACGGTCGCCAACGTCGTGCTGATCCAGGCAGGCGTACCACTGCTTGCCGCACTGATGGCCTGGATCGTCTATCGCGAGAGGATTGCCTTCTCGACCTGGGTCGCCATCATTGCCGTCATCCTCGGGGTGGCGATCATGGTCACCGGCGCCCCGATGCTGGACTGGCTGGACAATGTGCTGGGGGTCGGCTTCATCGATAGCGGCATGGCGTCTCCCGATCTCATCGAAAATGGCGACAAGGCCTGGATCGGCAACGCGCTGGCGATGATGATCGCCGTGGTCTTTGCCATGACGACCGTGGTAACGCGCCGCTTTGCCAATGTCCGCCAGACCCCTGGCGCCAGTGTCGGCTGCTTTGCCGCCGCCGTCGTTGCCGGCGTCGTGACGGTGTTGCATGGATCGTCCTTGCAGGTCACGGGCGGCGAGCTCGGCATCCTGGCCGTTTTCGGCGCACTCAATCTCGGCCTCGGTATGGCACTGTGGGTCACCGGTGCGCGGCTGATCCCTTCTGCTTTTGCAGCGCTGTTGGGCACGGCCGAAACCATGCTTGGCCCCGTCTGGGTGGCGATTTTCCATGGTGAGATCCCCGGCGTCGAAACCGTTGTCGGCGGCCTGATCGTGCTCGCGGCCCTGATTGCCTACCTGACGATTGCCTTCCGGAAACAGGCTGCTTCCGCCTGATCGCGGCCTTGCGCCTTGACAAGTGACGCTAAAGCCCCGAAAGCCGGGGTTGATTGATCAACACCCAAGGCAAAGCCATGAACACCGAGGCTCTTACAGCCCGCATCTTCCTCCAGCCATGGATTTTCATCCGCGGCGTTCCCGCCATGAAGTTCCTGCCGCCGGAAGGCCCTGCCGAGATTGCCTTTGCGGGTCGCTCGAATGTGGGAAAATCGTCTCTGATCAATGCACTGGTCAACCAGAACGGTTTGGCGCGGACGTCCAATACACCGGGCCGCACCCAGGAACTCAACTATTTCGTCCCGGATGGCTATTCGGGTGAGGCAGGCGATCTGCCGCCCTGCGCGCTGGTCGACATGCCAGGCTATGGTTATGCCGAGGCACCCAAGTCCCAGGTCGACGCCTGGACCAATCTCGTCTTCGATTACCTGCGCGGCCGCTCGACGCTGAAGCGCGTCTATGTGCTGATCGATAGCCGCCACGGCATCAAGAAGAACGACGAGGATGTGTTCAAGCTTCTCGACAAGGCTGCCGTGTCCTACCAGATCGTGCTGACCAAATCGGACAAGATCAAGCCACCGGCCGTTGTCAAATTGCTGGCCGAAACCGCAGCTGCCATCGCCAAGCACCCCGCAGCCTATCCGGGAATCCTCGCGACTTCATCGGAAAAGGCCGAAGGCATCGAGACATTGCGCGAGGCCATCGTCACGGCTTTGAACACCTGAGCGTCATCGTTCCAAAATAGAAAAGCCGTTCCGGTGGTTAAACCGGAACGGCCTCAGGTCCGTCGCGCAAGCTCTTGTCTATCAGGCCTAGCTGACCTCAGGCTTTCGGCAACAGAACCTTGTTGATCACGTGAATCACGCCGTTCGACTGCTGCACGTCGGCGATGGTCACCGTGGCGACGCCGCCGGTTTCATCCTTCAGCATGATCTTCTTGCCCTTCTTCATGGCGGTCAGCACGCAGCCACCAACGGTGGTGATCTTGTGCGCGCCGCCATCGTCCTTGATCATCTGGCTGATCATCTTGGACATCGCATCGGCCGCCACGACGTGGCAGGTCAGTACCTTGACGAGCTGGGCCTTGTTTTCGGGCTTCAGCAGGGTGTCGACCGTGCCGGCCGGCAGGGCTGCGAAGGCTTCGTTGGTCGGCGCAAACACTGTGAACGGGCCCGTGCCTTCAAGTGTCTCAACCAGGCCGGCAGCCTTGACGGCGGCAACGAGCGTGGTGTGATCCTTGGAATTGACGGCATTCTCGACGATATTCTTGGTCTTGTACATGGCTGCGCCGCCGACCATCGGATTCTTGGCCTGAGCGGCAAAGGCCGAAGCGAGTACGATCGAGACGATGGCTGTGGTGCGGATTGCGGTCTTGAACATCTGATAACCCTTCCTGTTGATCTCGCCGCTTCGTTTCTCGAAGTCCGGCGTCCTCCCGTTTCCCGCGGGATAAATGGACTTACGGGAGGGCTCGGAAATAAGTTTCAGCTCGCAATACGATTCATTGCAGATCGCGGCGCGCCAGACGCCGGCGGCTGGGCCGCTGCAGGCGAATTATCTGTTGCGGCTTGCAATCGAGAGCCGTGGCGGACAACTGCCGCGCACTTTTGCTTTCCGGTCTGTCAGCCCGCTGTTTGGCGGCCAAGTCGTCACGTTGAATGCAAGGGATGGCGGCGAGGAAACGAAGCTCTGGGTCGCCGATGCAGCCGGCGTCCGACCATGACGGCAGTCGCAAAATAGAGACTATTGCTTTCGGGCGTTCTCGATCGCCCAGCGCATATATTCCAGCATCAATTCCTTCTCGAACCGGCGGAAACCCTTGAACAGGGCTTGATCTGCTTCTTCTGCGGCGATAATGGCTTCCGCCTCGATCGCCCGGCCTTTTTCCGTGAGATAGTTCTGCGTGGCGCGCCTGTCGGTGGGATGCGGCCGGCGGTCAATGAGGCCATCGCGTTCCATGCGAGCAAGTGTGTTGGCCAGCGTTGCCTGTTCGATGTCGAGCCGGTCGAGGATTTCGCGTTGCGTCAGCCCATCCGCATTCCAGAGTTCGATCAGCACCGGGAACTGTCCGGGCGAAAAACCGAGGTCGGAGGCTTTGGTCAGCAACGAACGGGAGAAGCCCTTGGCGAGCAAATTCGCAAGATAAGTTGCCGAATCCATCAGGTTGTGGGCCATGGCAATCAGTAAGCCAGATTTGGTTGCGCCTCAACAAAAATCGCATGCGATGTATCGCCACGAATAGAAAAGCCGTTCTGACGAGGGGGGATGTCAGAACGGCTTAAGCGCAAGGGCGGACAAAGGCCCGGAGAGGGGGGAAGGGCCTTTGTCCGTCGTACCTGGCAAGGCGGGGGACGGGCCATTGGAGCCAGGTGGAGGCGATCTTTCATGACCGCCTGTGTCTATTATGTGAGTGGCCAATTGCGGCAATTCAAGGGAAGACTGATTACAATTCTGTAATGTACCGAAGGTTGCGATCGCCAGCGCAGCCGTCAGGCGTGAACCACGCCCTTGCGCAGGATAATATTGCCGTAAAGCCTCGATTCCGAGGTCTGAACCACCGCGTGCGCGGCCTTGACCCGCGCATAGAACGCATCAGGAGGTAGCGCGATGACAGATCGCTGCGGCTCCCATTTCGCGCAAATTGCGATCATATTTTCGTGAACGGGATCGAGAGCGACGAGATCGCCGCGCACGCTGGCTCGAAATATGGCGTTTTCAACAAAATCATCAATCGGCATCAGCGATAAAATCGCATCAAGCAGGCGGATCACGTCGTGCCCGTCGGCCCTCACCAGCCGGCGAGCATGTTCGGCGCCGGGATAGTTGCCGTCGACCAGTGCGATCTCGTCGCCGTGACCCATGGCCCGCAGCGTTGCGAGCAGTTCCGGGCCGAGTACGGGGTCGATACCTCTAAGCATCAATTGGTTTCCTTGAACAACACACTCTGGTCGATGTGGTAGCGCGAAAACAGCGGCAGGCTGCCTGCTCCGATCGCGCGGGCCGCCGAGCCGACGCGGCCCTCGGCGATAACAGGCGGCTCGATGCCCTGCAGATCGAGCTTGAGGATCTCGTCGCGTGTCGCCTGGACGATGGCGCTGCGAATTTCCGGCGCAAAGCCGCCGTCGATGATCACGGCCTCGAAATCAATCACCGAACAGACCGTCGCCGCTGCCGAGGCCAGTGCGCGGGCGGTCATCGCGATCCAGATTTTACCGGTCTGTCCGAAATCCGCCCAATCCTCAGGGGTGAGCCATATGGATGAAGGATCCTTATCCGCGTCGATCAGCATTTTTTCCAGCAGGAAGACCGAGGCGCTGTCGATGAGTTGGGAAGGCTTGCCCTCGCCATCGGGATAAGGCATCGAGCCGAAGGCGCCTGCATTGCCGGTCCGGCCGGCATAGAGTGCGTGATTGAGCACCACACCACCGCCAATGAATGAACCAATGAAGAAATAGGCGAAATCGGCAAACTGCGAGCCGCTGCCAAAGGCAAGTTCCGCTGCACAGGCCGCTGTCGCGTCGTTCTGCAGGAAGATCGGCAGGTCGAGTTTTTTAGCCAGCGAAGCTGCGATATCGGCATGGCGCCAGGCGTCCATATCCTCCTGTGGCGCCCCCATTTCCTCGACCCAGTTCCAGAGCTCGAAGGGCAGAGCGACGCCAAGGCCGGCGACCTTGCGACGATCGCCAGCGCGCATCGTCCCGTACATCGTTCCAATCGCCTGCTCGGCAAATTGCAGCACGCCGGCAGGCGTTGGATAGCGATAGGTCTCGTGCAACTGCATGCGGATATTGCCGACGAAATCCATCAGCACCAGATCGGCGCTGCGGCGCCCAATTTTGAGACCGAAGGAAAAGACGCCGTCGGCATTGAGGCTCATGGGGATGGAGGGCTGCCCGACGCGGCCGCGTTGTGGCGCGCCACGGGCCAGCAAGCCGTCCTTTTCCAGGGCGCGCATGATCACCGAGACTGTCTGCGCCGACAGTCCGGTTCGCCGCGCGATTTCCGCCTTTGAAAGGCTGCCATGCCGACGCACGAGCGACAGCACCAGACGCTCGTTATAGGCGCGCACGCGTATCTGATTGGCGCCGCCCATAGGGTCGACGACACCAGACGATTTTTCCTGGTCCTGGATCAAGCCAAGGTCCGCCATGCCCAATCTCCTCCCGGGCATTGCCTATATGATTTCACCCGAAGCATGCCACAGATGATTAATAAATCAATTCGATTTATTTATTGACAGGCATTTTGTTTGATGTTTAGTTGAAGGTGGCAGGTCGCACTGAGCGGGAGGAGCTCTGTGGGTGAATACTCGTGACGAGTGCGAAACGCTTGAGCGGCGACGGTTAGCCGTTGCCATCGTTAAATTCCTTGGGAGGAAATCATGAAGACATCTCTTATCGCTGCCACGATTGGCGCACTGGCACTCGGCGTAGCCTTTGCAGGCGCTGCACGTGCTGACGGCGTTTCTGCATGCCTTATCACCAAGACGGACACCAACCCCTTCTTCGTCAAGATGAAGGAAGGCGCGACGGCCAAGGCCAAGGAACTGGGCGTTGACCTCAAGTCCTATGCCGGCAAGGTCGATGGTGACCACGACAGCCAGGTGGCTGCGATCGAATCCTGCATCGCCGACGGCGCCAAGGGTATCCTGATTGCTGCCTCCGACACCAAGGCGATCGTCGACCAGGTCAAGAAGGCCCAGGCTGCCGGCTTGCTCGTTATTGCACTAGACACTCCGCTCGATCCGCCGGAAGCGGCTGACGCGACTTTCGCAACAGACAACCTTCTCGCCGGCAAGCTGATCGGCCAGTGGGCAGCCGCCACCCTCGGCGACAAGGCAAAGGATGCCAAGATCGGCTTCCTCGACCTGACCCCATCCCAGCCGACTGTTGACGTCCTGCGCGACCAGGGCTTCATGATCGGCTTCGGCATCGACCCGAAGGATCCTAACAAGATCGGCGATGAAGACGATCCGCGCATCGTCGGTCATGACGTGACCAACGGCAATGAAGAAGGCGGCCGCAAGGCCATGGAAAACCTTCTACAGAAGGATCCTGATATCAACGTCATCCACACGATCAATGAACCGGCCGCTGTCGGCGCCTACCAGGCGCTCAAGGCTGTCGGCAAGGAAGGCGACGTGCTGATCGTTTCCGTCGACGGCGGTTGCCCCGGCGTGAAATCGGTTGCCGATGGCCAGATCGGCGCGACTTCGCAGCAGTATCCGCTGCTGATGGCATCGCTCGGCATCGAAGCAATTGCCCAGTATGCCAAGGACGGCACCAAGCCGAAGCCGACCCCGGGCAAGACCTTCTTCGACACCGGCGTGGCGCTGGTGACAGACAAGCCGGCAGCAGGCGTCGAGTCCATCGACACCAAGGCTGGCACGGACAAGTGCTGGGGTTGATCCTCAAGCATTTTAGGATGAAGATGACAACGATCAGGGCGGTTGGGAGGCCGCCCTTTTCATCAGCGCGGACATGATTTGCGTAACAACAAGATCCGGGAGGGAGAACATTCCATGGCGGGTATCCAGGAATTCGAAAAAGTCCTCGACCAGAGCGACAAAGCGGTAGCATCTTTTGAGGATCGCTCGCCACTCAGAAGAGTACAGCATTTCCTACATTCCACACCGGCTGCCGTGCCGCTGATTGTGCTGATCGCATCGATCATCATCTTCGGCCTGGCCATCGGCGGCAAGTTTTTCTCCAGCTACACGCTGACACTGATCCTGCAGCAGATCGCCGTCGTCGGTATTCTGGGCGCGGCGCAGACGCTGGTGATCCTGACCGCCGGCATCGATCTTTCGATCGGCGTCATCATGGTGATCTCGGCCGTCGTGATGGGCAAATGCGCCGTTACCTACGGCATTCCGGCGCCGTTCGCGATTCTGATCGGCCTTCTGGTCGGTGGGCTATGCGGCCTTCTTAACGGCTTCCTTGTTTCGAAGATCAAGCTGCCACCGTTCATCGTCACGCTCGGCACCTGGAACATCGTCATGGCGACGAATTTCATCTATTCCGCCAATGAGACGTTGCGTGATGCTGACATCGACGCCGTTGCCCCATTCCTGCATTTCTTCGGCAACAGCTTCCATATCGGCAAGGCCGTGTTGACATTCGGTGTCATCGCCATGGTCCTGCTGGTCGTGGGGCTATGGTACATGCTCAATCACACCGCATGGGGCCGCCATCTCTATGCGGTCGGCGACGATCCGGAAGCAGCAAAACTCTCCGGTATCCGAACGGACCGTGTTCTTCTTGGTACCTATGCGATTGCGGGTCTGATCGCAGCGCTCGCGGCCTGGGTTTCGATAGGCCGCAACGGCTCGATTTCACCTTCGGCGGCGGTCACCGACTACAATCTTCAGGCCATTACCGCGGCGGTGATCGGCGGCATCTCGCTATTCGGCGGTCGCGGATCGATCCTTGGCACGCTGTTCGGCGCATTGATCGTCGGCGTCGTGTCGATGGGCCTCAACATGCTGGGTGCAGATCCGCAATGGAAAGTGCTGCTCACCGGCGTTCTTATTATCTCGGCCGTGGCGGTCGACCAGTGGATCAGAAAGGTGGCAGGCTGATGGAACCTCTTCTCACCGCGCGTGGTGTCGTCAAGCGCTACGGCCGCGTCACCGCGCTCGACCACTCTGATTTCGACCTCTATCCCGGCGAGATTCTCGCCGTGATCGGCGACAACGGTGCCGGCAAATCGTCGCTGATCAAGGTGATCTCCGGCGCTGTCCGGCCCGACGAAGGCGAGATCCGCCTCGAGGGTAATGTCGTGCACTTCTCCAACCCCATGGAGGCGCGCGCGGCCGGCATCGAGACCGTCTACCAGAATCTCGCCTTGTCGCCCGCCCTGTCGATTGCCGACAACATGTTCCTCGGCCGGGAAATTCGCAAACCTGGCCCGATGGGCAGCATTTTTCGAATGCTCGACCGGCCCAGAATGGAAAAGATCGCGCGTGACAAGTTGACTGAACTTGGCCTTATGACCATCCAGAACATCAACCAGGCCGTGGAAACACTGTCGGGTGGGCAGCGGCAGGGCGTCGCGGTGGCGCGCGCCGCGGCCTTCGGCTCGAAGGTGATCATCCTCGATGAACCGACAGCTGCTCTTGGCGTCAAGGAATCGCGCAAGGTTCTCGAACTGATCCTCGACGTGAAGTCGCGCGGCATGCCGATCGTATTGATCTCGCATAATATGCCGCATGTCTTCGAGGTCGCTGACCGGATCCACATCCACCGCCTCGGCAAGCGGCTGTGCGTCATCAATCCCAAGGACTATACGATGTCGGATGCCGTGGCGTTCATGACGGGGGCCAAGGCGCCGCCGGCGGAATCCCTGGCGGCCTGATTTCTACGACCGTTTCCTCCAAGAAGCGCTGACCGAATTGCCGGCGGACTTCGATCCGCCGGCTTTTTCTATTGAACAGTCCCAACCCTAGGCGCTATTGGCTGTCGCAGATCCCCGCTTAAGGAATGCCTCCGATGACCTCGCTTACGATCCGCCGCCCCGACGACTGGCACCTGCATTTGCGCGACGGCGATATGCTGAGGGGTGTCCTGCCGTATACGTCGGCGCATTTCGCACGCGCCATCATCATGCCCAACCTGGTGCCGCCGGTCGTGACGACGGGCAATGCGCGAAGCTACTACGAGCGGATCATGGAGGCCCTGCCTGAGGGCCATTCTTTCGAACCGCTGATGACGCTCTACCTCACCGAGGGCACCGATCCCGACGACGTCGAGGCCGGCGCGAAATCGGGGCTGGTCAAGGCGGTGAAGCTTTACCCGGCCGGCGCCACCACCAATTCGAATTCGGGTGTCCGCAATTTTGACAATGCCATGCCGGTGCTGGAACGGATGGCGAAGATCGGCCTGCCGCTCTGTGTGCATGGCGAGGTCACAAGTTCCGATGTCGATATTTTCGACCGCGAGGCAGTGTTCATCGAAGATGTGCTCGATCCGATCCGCAAGCGCCTGCCGGAACTGAAAGTCACGATGGAGCATGTGACGACCAGCGACGGCGTTGATTACATAAAAGAATCCAAGCAAAACCTTGCGGGTACGATCACCACACACCATCTTATCATCAACCGCAATGCGATCCTCGCGGGCGGCATCCGACCTCATTATTACTGCCTGCCCGTTGCCAAGCGCGAGAGCCATCGGCAGGCGTTGCGCAAGGCGGCCACTTCGGGTAACCCGAAATTCTTCCTCGGCACGGACTCCGCACCGCATGTCGATCCGTTGAAGGAATGTGCCTGCGGCTGCGCCGGCTGCTTCACCTCGATCAACACGCTGTCGTGCCTTGCTGAGGTGTTCGAACAGGAAAATGCCTTGGACCGGCTAGAGGCTTTCGTGTCGCTGAATGGTCCGGCCTGGTATGGTCTGGAGCCGAACGAGGAGCGTATCACGCTGACGAAGCAGGACCGGGCGATCGACTATCCTGCCAGGATCGAAACAGGTGCGGGTCCGGTGACGGTGTTTGATCCGATGTTCGAGATGTTCTGGGCCGTCGGCTGAGAATTATTTTTGGATCTCGATCGCCAATGCATGCAAGCCCTCGTCGAAAGCGAAGGCCAGCGCCTCATTGATGGCACGATGGCTCGCTACGCGATTGACGCCAGAAAATTTATCGGACGTGATCCTTATCCGGAAATGCGTCTGGCCCGTTGCCGCCGCTTCCGGATTATGTCCGGCATGTTGACGGCTTTCATTGATAACTTCGAGATAAGAAGGTGCAAACGCATCGCTGAGAGCCGATTTGATTTTGTCTTCGAGGGTCATGCTGTATCCGCTGCAAAAACCTTCACAAAGACAAGAACTTTCCGCTTTGTCAATTCTTGAAGCAAACGAACGCGAGACCCATAATGGGCGACATGAAACTCGACTCAAAATATTTCGATTCCATCCGTTCCAAGCGCAGCAAGACCGCGCGTGCAGACGACGTGCCGACCAAGCCCATCTGTCAGTGGGATGGTTGCGAGAAACCTGGAATCCATCGCGCCCCCGTCGGACGTAACGCCGAGGGCCAGTATTTCGTGTTCTGCTTCGAGCACGTCAAGGATTACAACAAGGGCTACAATTATTTCTCCGGCCTCTCCGACACCGAGGTCGCCCGCTACCAGAAGGAAGCGGTGACCGGCAACCGGCCGACCTGGAGCATGGGTGTCAACAAGAACGCCAAGTGGTCGCCGGCAATGAACCAGGCGCGCACCGGTGCCGCCAAGCTGCGCGATCCGCTGGGCTTTGCCGGCTGGCGGATGAACGGTGGCAAGCACGAGGAAAGCGGACGTGACCGAAAGCTCAAGCCGCTGGAAGGCAAGGCCTTCGAAACGCTCGGGCTTGCGGCCAATGCAACCTCCAGCGACATCAAGTCGCGGTACAAGGATCTCGTTAAAAAGCACCATCCTGACGCAAATGGTGGCGATCGCGGCTCTGAAGAGCGATTTCGCGAGGTGATTCAGGCCTATCAATTGCTGAAACAGGCTGGCTTTCTCTGAGAACCAGTTGTAGGACATTGCCGGTTATTTTGGCGGACGACGACCGTCGTTCGCGCTGGAGATATGATGAACAAGATAGACGTTGATATTGCAAAGCTTCCCGACACCAGCGTTTCGGTCCGGGAGGTGTTCGGCATCGATTCCGATATTCGCGTGCCCGCCTACAAGGAAGCCGACGCCCACGTGCCGGATCTTGACCCGGATTATCTGTTCGATCGCGATACCACGCTCGCCATTCTCTCCGGCTTTGCCCACAATCGCCGCGTGATGGTCTCCGGTTATCACGGCACCGGTAAATCGACCCATATCGAACAGGTCGCAGCCCGCCTCAACTGGCCTTGCGTCCGCGTCAATCTCGACAGCCATGTCAGCCGTATCGATCTGATCGGCAAGGATGCGATCGTTCTCAAGGACGGCAAGCAGGTCACCGAATTCAAGGACGGCATCCTGCCGTGGGCCTACCAGCACAATGTCGCGCTCGTCTTCGACGAATACGATGCCGGTCGCCCGGACGTGATGTTCGTCATCCAGCGCGTGCTGGAATCCTCCGGTCGCCTGACGCTGCTCGACCAGAGCCGGGTTATCCGCCCGCACCCTGCGTTTCGCCTGTTTGCCACGGCCAACACCGTTGGCCTCGGCGATACGTCCGGCCTCTATCACGGTACGCAGCAGATCAACCAGGCACAGATGGACCGCTGGTCGGTTGTCACCACGCTCAACTATCTGCCCTATGACCACGAAGTGAACATCGTCGTCGCCAAGGTCAAGACGCTTTCGGGCGACAAGGGCCGCGACACGATCGCCAAGATGGTGCGCGTTGCCGAACTCACGCGCGCCGCCTTCATCAATGGTGACCTGTCGACCGTCATGAGCCCGCGCACGGTGATCACCTGGGCGGAAAATACAGCGATCTTCGGAGACATCTCGTTTGCTTTCCGCGTGACGTTCCTCAACAAATGCGATGATCTCGAGCGCGCCCTGGTGGCTGAGCAGTATCAGCGCGTGTTTGGCGTCGAACTCAAGGAAAGCGCCGCCAATATGGTTCTCGGCGTCTAACAACGGGAGAGCAGGCAATGGCAGCGGGACCGGGCGATAATTCGCGAGCAAGGGCTGGGCTGGGTGTCGATCTCGAACCCTTCCGCCGGGCGCTGACCGGCTGCATCCGCTCCGTTGCGGGTAGCGCCGAAGTCGAAGTCACCTTTGCCAATGATCGGCCGGGTTTTGCCGGCGATCGCATGCGCCTGCCCGAGCTTTCCAAGAAGCCCACGGCCACCGAACTTTCGGTGTTGCGTGGCCTCGGCGATTCCATGTCGCTGCGCAAGGCCTGCCACAACGAACGCCTGCACACGCAGTTCGCGCCGCAAGGCCAGGATGCCCGCGCCATCTACGACGCCGTCGAGCAGGCCCGCGTCGAGGCGATCGGTGCCAGCCGCATGACCGGCATGGCCTCGAACCTCAAGTCGATGCTGTCGGAGAAATATGCCAAGGCGAATTTCGCCGGCGTTGGCGAGCGCGAAGATGCGCCGATCGAAGAAGCGATGTCGCTGCTGGTGCGGGAGGCCCTGACCGGCGAGCGTCCGCCCGAGAGCGCCGGCAAGGTACTTGATCTCTGGCGTGAATTCTTCCAGCAGACCGCCGACAAGGAAATCGGTTCGCTCAAGTCGGCGATGGACGATCAGGAAGCATTTGCACGCCTGGTGCGCAACATGCTGGCCTCGATGCATCTGGCCGAGGACATCGGCGACGAGTCGCAGAACTCCGATGACCAGGACACCTCCACCGAGGAAGACCAGCCCCGTAGCCAGGAAGAAAACGACGACGCCTCCGACGAGGAGGAAGGCATCGAGGAGGCGCCTGCCGACGAGAACGAAGCTGCCGAAGAGCAGATGGAGCAAGGTGAAACCGACGGCGCCGAGATTTCCGACGACGATCTGGTCGATGAATCCGACGAGGATTCCGAAACACCCGGCGAGGTCAAGCGCCCCAACAATCCGCTCTCGGACCTCGATTTCAAGGTCGATTATTCGACCTTCACCCAGGAATTCGACGAGGTCATTTCCGCCGACGAACTCTGCGACGAAGCCGAGCTCGATAGGCTGAGGGCATTCCTCGACAAGCAGCTCGCCCACCTGCAGGGCGCGGTCGGCAGGCTCGCCAACAAGCTGCAGCGTCGGCTGATGGCGCAGCAGAATCGCTCCTGGGATTTCGATCTCGAGGAAGGCTATCTCGATAGCGCCCGTCTCGTGCGCCTGGTGATCGACCCAATGCAGCCGCTGTCCTTCAAGGCGGAACGCGACACCAAATTCCGCGACACGGTCGTCTCCCTGGTCATCGACAATTCCGGCTCGATGCGCGGCCGGCCCATTACGGTCGCTGCCACCTGTGCCGACATCCTTGCCCGCACGCTGGAACGCTGCGGTGTCAAGGTCGAGATTCTCGGCTTCACCACCAAGGCGTGGAAGGGCGGCCAGTCGCGTGAGAAGTGGCTGGCAAACGGCAAGCCGGCGACGCCCGGCCGTCTCAACGATCTGCGCCACATCATCTACAAATCGGCCGATACGCCTTGGCGCCGCGCCAAGCGCAATCTCGGCCTAATGATGCGCGAAGGCCTGCTCAAGGAGAACATCGACGGCGAGGCGCTGATCTGGGCGCACAATCGCCTGCTGGCCCGGCCCGAACAGCGCCGCATCCTGATGATGATTTCCGATGGCGCGCCGGTCGACGATTCCACTTTGTCGGTCAATCCCGGCAACTATCTCGAACGCCATCTGCGCGCGGTCATCGAGGAGATCGAGACCAAATCGCCGGTGGAACTGCTGGCGATCGGTATCGGCCACGACGTGACGCGCTATTATCGCAAGGCGGTCACCATCATCGATGCGGACGAATTGGCGGGCGCCATGACCGAGCAGCTCGCGGCGCTTTTTGCGGATGAAGCGCAGCAGTCTTCGGGACGAAAGCGTCGGCGGGCTTAAGATTGTCACAAGTCTGAGGGATTACTGCTATCCCTCCGGCAGACCCGGTTTGGAGGAGCCGGGCTTCGGGCCATGAGTTCTGAAACAAAGGAAATTCGCTTGGCATCGAAAAAAGTTCTCGCCCTCCTCGCCTTTCTGCCCTTCCTCGCCTTTGGAGTTGCCTTTCCCGTCGCTTTCGGCGGCCAGCCTTCTATGGCCGACGGCAAGGAAATCCCGGTCAAGGCCATGCAGATCCCCGAATTCAAACGCGGCGCTGGCAAAGTCTACGGCAAGCTGGAATTCGTAGGTGGCCTCGTTCTCGCCACCAAGAATGGTGAAATGGGCGCAGTATCCTCGATCCGGCTCGCCGACAACGGAACGAAATTCCTCTCGGTCATGGACACCGGTCATTGGGCGACCGGCAACGTAGAGCGAGACACTGACGGCAAGCTCGCCGGCATCAAGGATTACAAGATCTGGTCGATGAAGGATGCAAGCGGCCGCAGCGCCCATGACAAGGACGGTTTTGACGCCGAGGGCATGGTGCTCGGCAAGGACCGGGTCTATGTCAGCTTCGAGCGCAGCCACCGCATCGCAGCCTTTCCCTATCCCGGTTTCGAGACGTCTGCGCCGATCGATGTGCAGGCGCCGGTTCTGACACCTGGCGAACATCTCCGCGAAAACGGCGGCATGGAAGCGGTATTGAAGGACGCCGACAGTGGACCGCTGGGCGGTGCCTTGTTTTTCGTGGCTGAGCGCAGCTACAACAAACAGGGCAATTTCATTGCCGGCGTGCAATCCGGCCCGAAGAAGGGCTCCTTCTACGTCGAGCGGCTGGCGCCCTATGACGTCACCGATGGTGTCGTGCTCGAAGATGGCAGCTTCCTGCTGCTCGAACGCAAATTCGGCCTCAACGACGGCATCGGCATGCGCATCCGCAAGTTCTCGACGGCTGACATCACTCCCGGTGCGACGCTGAAGGGCGAGACGCTGATGGAGGCGGACTTCTCCCACCAGATCGATAATATGGAAGGTCTGGATGCCTATAAGGCGGCGGACGGCTCGACACATTTGATCGTCATTTCCGACGACAATCATTCGCTGCTCGAGCGCAATCTGATGCTGGAATTCAAGATGCTTCCGTAAGGGGCGAGAAATCTATACTGCACCGCGAAAATGCGTTATTGTCTGGCGTGAATTCGCGCTTGCACAGCGCTACGCCACAAGCTTGGCATATCGTCCATCTGCTATGAATCAGTAACATTGAGTTGATAGACTGCTTGCGGGGGCGCTATTGTTGCGGCGCAATATGCATTCGAAAATCGGGACAGACTTATGAACCAGTATGATCTTATCGTGATTGGTAGCGGCCCGGCGGGTCGTCGCGGCGCGATCCAGGCTGCCAAACTCGGCAAGCGGGTGCTCGTGGTCGAGAAGGGAACGCGGGTCGGCGGCGTCTCCGTGCACACCGGCACGATCCCGTCCAAGACGTTGCGCGAAACCGCGTTGAACCTGACGGGCTGGCGAGAACGCGGCTTCTATGGCCGTGCCTACAGGGTCAAGCAGGAAATCAGTTCCGAGGACCTTCGCCGCCGCCTGCTGATCACCCTTGATCATGAAGTCGAAGTGCTGGAGCATCAGTTCTCCCGCAATCGCGTTCAGCAGATCCGCGGCACCGCCCATTTCGTCGACAAGAACACGCTGGAGATCGAAAAGAGCGACGGCGAGATCATGCGCGTCACCGGCAATGCGATCCTGCTGTCGATCGGCACCAAGCCGTTCCGGCCAGACAACGTGCCGTTCGACGACAAGATCATCGACAGCGACGAACTGCTCGAGATCAAGGATATTCCCCGTTCAATGATCGTCATCGGCGCCGGCGTCATCGGCATCGAATATGCGACGATCTATTCGGCGCTCGACACGGCAGTCACCGTCATCGAGCCGCGCGCCACCATGCTCGACTTCATCGATCGCGAGATCGTCGAGGATTTCGCCTATCAGCTGCGTGACCGCAACATGAAGCTTCTGTTCGGCCAGTCCGCCGAGAAGATCGAGCGCGAGCCGAGCGGCAAGTGCAAGGTCACGCTGTCCAACGGACGTACGGTTGTCGCCGACATGGTTCTCTATGCGGCCGGCCGCATGGGCGCCACCGCATCCCTGCATCTTGACGCTGCCGGATTGACCGCTGATGGCCGCGGCCGCATCAAGGTCAACCAGGAAACCTTCCAGACCGAAGTGCCGAACATCTATGCCGCCGGCGATATCGTCGGCTTTCCGAGCCTTGCCTCGACCGCCATGGAGCAGGGCCGCATCGCTGCCCGTCACGCCATCGGCGCACCGACATCCGAGCCGCCGCAATACTTCCCCTACGGCATCTATTCCGTACCGGAAATCTCGACCTGTGGCCTGACAGAAGAAGAGGTCAAGAGCCGCCACATCCCCTATGAATGCGGCATTGCCCGCTTCCGCGAGACGTCACGCGGCCATATCATGGGTCTCGACAACGGCATGCTGAAAATGATTTTCTCGCTGAAGACCCGCCGGCTGCTCGGCGTCCATATCCTGGGCGAGGGTGCCACG
This sequence comes from Shinella sp. OV683, assembly GCF_057787725.1. NCBI lineage: Bacteria > Pseudomonadati > Pseudomonadota > Alphaproteobacteria > Hyphomicrobiales > Rhizobiaceae > Shinella > Shinella sp. OV683. The sequence continues at coordinate 4,631,027 of NZ_CM173543.1, read as the reverse complement.
GAGCTCATCCATATCGGCCAGGCCGTGCTCAACCTCAAGGGAACGGTCGACTATTTCGTCGAGAACACCTTCAACTATCCGACGCTCGCCGAGGCCTACAAGATTGCCGGCCTCGATGCCTGGAACCGGATGGGCGAAATTGACGAACACCAGGCGGAAGCCGCGCAGTAAGCTTCGACAAATCACCAGTAAATAAGGCGCTTCGGAGTGGTTCGGAGCGCCTTTTTCACGCTCTTCGAAATAATGTGACAATATCCGAATGAGACGCTAGTCTCGCGGGTGGGGAGACTTGCAGGGAGGATGAATAAACCAGGCCTGTGTCCCGTTATGACGCTAGCGGCTCGACTCATTCAGTCGAGCGCGAGATGAAGTATTCACATCTTTTTGGGGGTCCAAATGAATTTCGCCGATGCAGTCAAAACAGTTCTCACGCAGAAATACGCCGATTTCAATGGCAGGGCGAGCCGCTCTGAATTCTGGTGGTATGTCCTTTTCGCCATTATTGTTTCCGTTGTCCTTGAATTTGTCGACAACGCCATTCTCGGTTTTCCTGTCCTGGCCTCGATCTTTGGACTTGCGACCCTCATTCCGGGTATCGCTGTCAGCATTCGCCGCCTACATGACAAGGACAAGTCCGGCTGGTGGATCCTGATCGCGCTTGTGCCGCTCATCGGGGGCATTCTGCTGATCTACTGGTATGCCACGGAAGGCACCCCGGGCGACAACCAGTTCGGTCCGCCGCCGGTCGCCTAACATATCAAAATGCGTTTCGAAGGCCCGGCCCCGCCCTTGATAGGCGCGGCCGGGCCTTCGCGTTTCAATAATCCCTGCATGTCGGGCAATCGCATCTTGGTGCTGTTCGTTGCTGGGTGACCAGCATCACGACATCGAGATAGATCTGTAAAATGGCGGCAATCATGGCTTTATCCTTTCCGATTGCCCGCATTGTCCGCCCGTTGCCCTCGTTGCTCAAACGAGTATAGTGACCACCTCACATGACTTGAGGTTATGCATGAAGCGTGGTCGTTTGCCGTTGACGGCATTGAGAAGTTTCGAGGCGGCGGGGCGACTGCAAAGCTTCACCGGTGCGGCTGAAGAGCTGTTGGTTTCGCAGGCGGCGATCAGCCGGCAGATTCGCGATCTCGAGTTCCAGCTTGGCCGGCCGCTGTTCGAGCGGGTGCATCGCGGCGTGGTGCTGACGGCGGATGGCGCCAGGCTGCTGGCCGTCCTCACCGCGTCATTCGACAGCATCGATACCGCGCTGACGGATATTATCGGCACGGATGCGGCCCAGCAAGTGACGATCAGCAGCGAGCCGACATTCGCGGCGCTTTGGCTTGTGCCTTATCTCCAGAAGTTCCGGATGATGCATCCGAATGTCGAAGTCATCATCGACTCCGATCCGCGCGCCATCGAATTTCGCACCCATCAGGCCGAGATCGCCATACGCTTTAGCGAAAAACTGAGCGCATGGCCGCGCACCGAGGCAATCCGGCTGGCGCAGACGAGTATGGTCCCGGTCGCGGCACCGCAGCTGGTGGGCGGAAGCGCACCGATTCGGCAGCCCTCTGACCTTCTCGACCAGACATTGCTACATGACGAGACCCGCAATATCTGGAGCCGGTGGTTTCAGCTTGCGGGCATCAACCCGCCCGAGAATGAACGTGGCCCGGTCTTTGCCGATGGCGCTCTTGTGCTCCAGGCTGTGCTGCGCGGCCACGGCGTCGGTCTTCTGGACAGGATTTTTGCCGATGAGGAAATAGCGGCTGGTCGTATACTGCCGCTTTTCGATGTCGACTTTCCCTGTGGCGCGTACTTCGTCGTTGCACGCGATTTCTCGCTGATATCACCGGGAGCGAGACGTTTCGTGGATTGGATCACAGGCAGGTTCGCCAGCTCTTAGCCGGCGACCGGCCGCGCAGGAGAATAAATTCCGAGCCTGTCGAAATGCGCGGAGGTCAGGCGTCATTGTCGTGTTCAACAAGGAGTGATCCAATGCGCCGACTGACATCCTTCACCAACATTTCGCTCGACGGCTATTTCTCCGGCCCGGACGGCGACTTTCGCTGGGCCCATGAGGGCAATGACGATGAGTACAAAGCGTTCGTCGCCGACAATGCCAAAGGCGGCGGCACGCTGCTGATGGGTCGCGTGACCTACGATCTGATGGCGAGCTACTGGCCGACGCCGATGGCCGCCGAAAGCTCTCCGGTGGTTGCCGAACGGATGAATGCCATGCCCAAGCTCGTCGCCTCTCACACGATGCGCACAGCCTCGTGGCAGAACACCACGTTGCTGAAAGGCGACCTGGTCGAGGAGATTGCTGCCCTTAAGAAGGGCGAAGGCGACGATATCGCCATCCTCGGTTCGGGCAGCCTGATCATGCAACTGACCGAAGCCCGGCTGATCGACGAATACCAGCTGGTCGTCAATCCCGTGGCGCTCGGGGAGGGCCGCACACCCTTCGAAGGCATGCGAAACCACGCCGATTTCACGCTGGGCCGCTCGCGTGTTTTCAAGAACGGCAAGGTGTTTTTGAGTTATGTGTTGAGGTGATCACCCCAGCGTCAGCAGTTTGTCCGATGCCAGCCAGAACGGCGGCAGGCAGAGGGGAATGTTGGAGGTCGGCAGAACAGGCGGCTTGAGATCGACGCCGATCTCGTCCCTCATGAAGGCCCGCCGTGCCTCGATGCGTGAATAGACGTCGGGGTAAAGCCGCTTCAGCTCTCCCCGCAGGCCGTCATCGGCGATGATAATTGAGTCCTCGTTGTTGAGCGCCCAGTTGTCCGGCATTGGCGTCGGGATGATGTCGACCTGTATTGGCATGCCGGACCTGATGGTCTCGGTCGAGCCTGGCCGGATCGGTGTGTGCGACCACTCGTCGTGGCCGATCAGGTGGCCGGGATTGAGGGCGGAATTCAGGCCGCCCTCCTTCAACTTCCCGACCGTCCTGTCGAACATCTCGCCGCCGCTGACGCCGATGTCGACAGTCCTGTACCACTCGACCAACCCACGGAAATAAGATTTGGCAATGTCGAGAAACCCGTCGTCATGCTCCACAAACAAGCCGGCACGCGACGAAAGGCCGCCCCAATAGCCGACCGCCGTGGTGATGCCGTCGCCGCGGTTGATGTTGCGGCCATTCGGGCTGCGAAGGCCGATGACAGGACTGCCCGATGACGCCGAGGCGAGCATGACATGGCAACTCAGTTCCTCGCCGGCGTAACCCATGCGGCTTGCGGCAATGAATTCGTCATCACCATCTTGCACGCCGTGGACGATCCGCCAGACGGCGGCGGAAGACCGCGCTGAGCCCCATTCGATTGCAGCGAGCTGATGGACGTCGACCACCGAACGCAAGCCGTCCTGCGGGTGCATGAGGACGGCAGTGGCGTCACTTACAGCCGCCGGGTCGCCCGATATCGCGCGCAGCGCATCGACCACAAGGGCAGGCGCCTGGAAGCTCGGCAGCACGCCTGCCCACTCATCCGGAGCCAGATATTTCCAGCCGATGAGCCCAATACTGTCACCCTTGGCGAGACCCGCGCCAGTCAGCACATCCATCAAGTTTGGCTTCGTCGCTCGCGTCTGTCCCATCAAGCTGAATGTCTGGCAGAGCAGAACCTCGATACCGGGCAATCCAGCCACGGGTGCGTAGCTCATGCTCTCGTTGCCCACCACGAGAATGCGCCGCCTGCCAGGCCCGAGGATCAGCAGTGCCTCTTCGAAACGCGGCTCGAAGCCTGAGAGAAACGCTATGTTCGCCAAGTGCTCGCGATCGGCGTAGATCACCAGCCACTTGGCTCCCGCCCGTTGATAGGCGCTGTCGGCGCGCGCGGAATAGATCTCAGCCGGAATGATGGGTCTTGAATGCGGGATGCCGAAATCGGGGATCTGAACGGGATGAAGCGTGACGGGCATGGTTCCTCCTCAGGGCGATGTGCGACCAGCATAGGACGGCAGATGCGCTGCCGTCCATCCCGCTTCTCACAACACCTTCAACGAAGCAATTTGCCCATTGATCACGCTGAACTGGTAGGTCAATTCGATGGGGCTACCGGGAAACGTCCCTTCGACCCGCGCAGTGACCAGCTCATAGCCGTCTGCGGCGCTCGAGTGTAGTGGCTCGATGGCGACATTATATTTGTCGCGTACCCGCTCCTTCCAGGCCCGGATATTGTCGCGGCCGACAATGTCTTGGCCTTCGTCGCGAACTTTGGCATCGATCGCAAAACAATCGACTAGTCTTTCGATATCATGCGCATTCTGCGCGGCGAAATACGTTACTAGCGTCGGTGAGAGGCTCAAGCTCATGGCCGCTTCCTTCATTTTGTTGGCTCTCTCCGAACTTGGTGATAAGCTGTGGAAATGGCAAGAACAGACAAAAAAGTGGGGTACTCACCGACTGGTAAGGTCGAGGACGTCACGCCCGACATGGCAGCCAGCGGCGTCGAGGGCGCGCTGCATTTGATCGAGGGCCGCTGGAAGATGATCATCATCTTCCAGATGTTTGCACATGGCATTTTGCGGTTTTCAGAACTCGAACGCGCAATCCCGGCCGTCTCGCAGAAGATGCTGATCCAGCAGCTTCGCGAACTGGAGCGCGATGGCATCGTCTTTAGAACCGTCCATTCGCAAGTACCGCCAAAAGTCGAATACGGCCTGACCGAATGGGGCAGTGCGCTGTGCCCGGCCCTGGACGCCTTGCTCGAATGGGCGGCTCTGCGGAACCCGGCCGCCGGCAAATAACGCAGGGCCGGTGCATTTCTGGCTGATCGGTCTTCCCTGCTGGATCGCTTCTTGCTAAGCGCTCTAAAACGCCAGCCAGGAGCCAGATCGATGTTTTCCAACGCCTTCACCGACAAATCCACCATGGCCAATCTGATGGCGAAGATGCTCTGGGAGATCAAGGCGGTGCATTTCCGCGCCGATCAGCCCTACAAACTGGCATCCGGCATGATGAGCCCGGTCTATATCGATTGCCGCAAGCTGATCTCCTATCCGCGTATCCGTTCGGCAGTGATGGATTTTGCCGCTGCGACCATCATGTCGGAAGCAGGCTTCGAACAGTTCGATTGCGTGGCGGGCGGCGAGACCGCCGGCATTCCCTTTGCGGCCTTTCTGGCCGAGCGCATGTCGCTGCCGATGATCTATGTCCGCAAGGCGCCAAAGGGCCACGGCCGCAATGCCCAGATCGAGGGTGAAATGAAGGAAGGTGCCCGCGTCCTGGTCATCGAAGACTTGACCACCGCCGGCGGCTCGATGTTCACCTTCATCGATGCGATCCGCGCAGCAGGCGGCATCGTCGATCATGGCATGGCACTGTTCTACTACGGCATCTTTGAAGCGGCCGAGACGCGCTTTGGCAACGGCAAGGTTGCCCTGCATCACATCGCTACTTGGCGGGAAGTGCTGCAGGTGGCACGCGACCAGAAGCTCTTCGATGCCGCAACGCTCAACTCCGTCGAGGCATTTCTCGATGGGCCGCTCACATGGTCGGCCGCGCATGGCGGCGTATCGGAGCTTCCGACAGCTTAGAGCCGTTTGCGGTTCCGGTAGGCTAGGAAAAGGTGTCGGCTGTCACAAAATCGGACAGTTTCGGTCACCTGATGTTCAGGTTTTGGAGACTATTCTTGACCGCAACCCACATTGCAGTTAGGGACTCGCCAAAATAGCGGCCGACTGGGAAGGAACCGCATGTATCAGGCCACTACACGGGATATCGAGGTTGCTGTCGAGCCTTACTATCTCGCCGAGCAATCAGATCCTGCAGACAGCCGCTATGTCTGGGGATACAAGATCGTCATTTCCAATCATTCCGACCTGACGGTCAAGTTGCTCAACCGTTATTGGAATATTACCGATGAAAATGGCCAGATCGACGAGGTTACCGGCCCCGGCGTTGTCGGCGAACAACCCGTGCTCGGTCCCGGCGACACGTTCGAATACAATTCCGGCTGCCCGCTGGACACGCCGTCAGGCATGATGTTCGGCCACTACCAGATGCAGGCCGAGACGGGCGAGACGTTTGAAGTCGCCATCCCGGCCTTTTCCCTCGATTCCCCTGGCCTGCAGCGCACGCTTAATTGACCAGAAATTCTTCCGGCTTGAAGCGGTAGGTGGTCGAACAAAATTCGCATGTCACGCTGATCTCGCCATCCTCGATCGTCGAAGCGATCTCCTCGGCTGAAAAGCCTGAAATCACACCACGGATCTTGTCTTCCGAGCACGAACAACGGTCAAACACCGGCTGGGCGTCGTAGGCGCGGACACCGCGTTCATGGAACAGCCGATAGAGCAGCCGCTCGACGCCGAGGCCCGGATCGGTCAGTTCTTCCGCATCCACCGTCGAGGCCAGCATCTGCGCCTCTGCCCAGGTGTCGTCTTCGTCAAAACTGTGCGAACCGTCGTCGCCATCGCCGCCATGCAGGTCGCGCTGACGCATGCGCTCGGGCGATTGCGGCAGGAACTGCACGACAAGGCCACCGGCGCGGTAGGTGTGGCGCAGCTTGCCGTCCTCGTCGCGGTCGAAGAGTTCGGCCGAAGCGAGCTTCACCTTGGTCGGGATCTGTTCGGACTGTCGGAAATAGGCCGCTGCGGCTTCCTCGAGCGTTTCGCCGTCGAGCGCGACAATGCCCTGGTAGCGCTGGGTGTCGGCACCCTGGTCGATGGTGAAGGCAAGTACGCCCTTGCCGAGCAGTTCATGCGGCTCGGTCTTGCCGTCCTTGACTGCTTGCGACAATGCCTCGTCATCGAAGCGGGCATAGGCACGCACGCCATCGGGCGCAGCGAAATCCGCCACGAGCAGGTTCACCGGCCCATCGCTCTGGGTCTGGATGATCAGCTTGCCCTCGAATTTCAGCGAACTGCCAAGCAGCACTGTCAGCGCGATGGCTTCCGACAGCAGGCGCGCCACCGGGGCCGGATACTTGTGGCGGCTGAGAATGGTGTCAGTGAGAGGGCCGAGCGTGACGGCGCGACCGCGCACATCGAGGCCTTCGACCTGGAAGGGCACAACATGGTCATCGCCAGCAAAGCCGGGTTCTCCGGTATGAAGAGTGTCTGAAATCATCATTTGTCTCGGAAATCTGGCACGCCGGTGCGTGCCGCTACTGAAGCGACACAAATAATCGATTACCGGCGAAATTCAAGGTTACGCAGGCTTCAGATGGCGCCGAGGCACCAGGCCAGCACGGATTTCTGGGCATGCAATCGGTTCTCGGCCTCATCAAAGACCACCGACTGCGGACCGTCGATCACCTCGTTCGTCACCTCTTCGCCGCGATGGGCGGGCAGGCAATGCATGAACAGTGCATCCGGATTGGCGTGCTTCATCAGGGCGCCATTCACCTGGAAGGGCATGAAGACATTGTGGCCGCGCGCCTTGTGTTCCTGGTTCATCGACACCCACGTATCGGTGATCACGCAATCGGAACCCTCGACCGCCTTTTCGGCATCATGCGTGAGCATGACGTGGCCGCCATTGTTGCGTGCCCAGTTCAGATACTTGTCGTCGGGCTCGCTGCCGAGCGGTACAGCCATGTTCATCCGATAGCCAAACCGCGCAGAACCTTCGATCAGCGAATGCAGCACATTGTTGCCGTCGCCGGTCCAGGTCAGCGTCTTGCCCTTCACATGGCCACGATGCTCCTCGAAGGTCATGATATCGGCCATGATCTGGCAGGGATGGGTGGCATCCGTCAGGCCGTTGATGACGGGCACAGTGGCATGCTCTGCGAGCTCCAGCAGCCGCGAGTGATCGGTGGTGCGGATCATGATGGCATCGACATAGCGAGACAGCACCTTGGCGGTATCGCCGATGGTTTCGGCGCGGCCGAGCTGCATTTCAGTGCCGGACAGAAACAGCGTCTCGCCACCCAACTGGCGCATGCCGACATCGAAGGAAACGCGCGTGCGGGTCGAGGGCTTCTCGAAAATCATTGCCAGCATCTTGCCAGCCAGCGGCTTGCTTGCGGTACCCTCTTTCAGCGCCGCCTTGCGGTTCTTGGCGTCGTCGAGGATATGCCGCAGCTGGTCCGCCGTCATCGCCGAAAGATCGAGAAAGTGCCTGGATTCCATAGTGTAATTCCTTGTCAAACCGAATGAGAAACTATGCCTTGTCGCCTGCGGAGGAAACCCTCATCGCAAGCGGTCGGCTTCGAGTTTCTCTGCGGCTTGCTCAAGCAGGGCCAGACCCTGCCGTGCTTCCTCGGCCGTTGTCACAAGCGGCGGCAGCAGGCGGATGACATTGTCGCCGGCCATCACACCCAGCAACTTCTCGGCACGCATCGCCTGCAGGAGGTCGCTTGCGGGGATCTTGGCCTTGATGCCGATCATCAGGCCTTCACCGCGAATTTCGGAAATGATCTCCGGGAAACGATCCTGCAGCGATGCAAGGCCCTGCCGGAAGACGAGCGCGACGTCACGCACATGCTCGAGGAAGCCATCGGACAGCACCACGTCGAGCACGGCATTGCCCACCGCCATCGCCAGCGGATTGCCGCCATAGGTCGAACCATGTGTTCCCGCCACCATGCCGGAAGCCGCCTCGGCGGTCGCAAGGCAGGCGCCCATCGGAAAGCCGCCGCCGATACCCTTGGCCACGGCCATGATATCGGGCTCGAAACCCAGGTGCTGATAGGCAAACAGTGTACCGGTCCGGCCGATGCCGCACTGTACTTCATCGAGAATGAGCAGCAGGCCCTTTTCATCACAGAGTGCGCGGACGGCTTTGAGGAATTCGGCCGAAAACGCCCGCAAGCCGCCTTCACCTTGCACCGGCTCCAGCAGGATCCCGGCAGTCGCATCCGTGATTGCGGCCTTCAGCGCGTCCATGTCCTCGAACGGCACCTGATCAAATCCCGGCGCCTTGGGGCCGAAGCCATCGATGTATTTCTGTTGGCCACCGGCGGCGATGGTCGCGATCGTGCGGCCATGGAAGGCACCTTCGAAGGTAATGATGTGGAATTTTTCCGGATGGTCCTTGGAATAGTGGTAGCGGCGCGCCGTCTTGATCGCGCATTCCAGCGCTTCGGCGCCCGAATTGGTGAAGAACACCTTGTCGGCGAATGTGTTCTCGCACAGCCGCCGGCTCAGCTTTTCCTGGCCGGGCGCCTGGTAAAGGTTTGACGTATGCCAGAGCTTTTCGGCCTGCGCCTTCAGCGTCTCGACCAGATGCGGATGGGCATGCCCCAGCGAGTTGACGGCGACACCGGCGGCAAAATCGAGATATCGCTCGCCGGTTTCAGTGATCAGCCACACGCCTTCGCCACGCTCGAACCGCATGGGAGCGCGTGCGTAAGTGTCGTATAGCGGTGTGACATCACTCATGTCGTTCGTCCCTGTTCGCGCCGCAGCCGGTGGGTATATCCCGCGTAAATGTGGCCGGAGTGGCGCCATGCACAAATCAAAAAGCCGCCCCAACGGGCGGCAGCGGCACTATCCTCATTTCCTTCGCCGCCGTCAACAAAAACCCGCAATTGCTGACTAAGCAGCGAGTCGAACCGAGAGGCATGCCTCCGACGGATTTTCCTGCAGGATAGATGGTTGACAAATCAATCTTGGGGATAACTCGAAAATCGATTCCGTCAGATTCGCTCGTCTCTTGTCATGGAGTCCCCGGCTCTTTAGGTTATATGCAAATACTAGATCGCATGCGGCGGAACTAGTCACCGAAATTTCAGGCGAGTTGCACTTCGGTATATGCCGGAGTTCGGTGAGAGATTCCGCCAGAAGGAACATTTCTATGGATAATACCGTGAATTGGACCGACGACCGCGTCGAAAGGCTTAAGAAGCTTTGGTCCGAAGGATTAAGCGCAAGTCAGATCGCCGCCCAACTGGGTGGTGTCAGCCGCAACGCCGTCATCGGCAAGGTCCACCGCCTCAGCCTGCCTGGCCGCGCCAAGGCCGGCGGTACGACGGTCGCCCGATCCCAGAAGCGAGCGACGGTGACCACCCAGGCGCGTCCCGCATCCTATGCGCCGCGCACGGTCACACGGACTGTGACCCGGCCGAGTGGTGCGACCATGCTCAAGGAAGAGGTCGAGATCGAAGTGTTCGAGGAGATGGAAACATCCTCCAACAATGTCGTCGTGCCGATCTTCAAGCGCGTACCGTTGATCCGCCTGACCGAGCGCACCTGCAAGTGGCCGATCGGCGATCCGCTCAAGGAAGACTTCTGCTTCTGCGGTAACGACTCCCCGGATTCGTCGCCGTATTGCGGCTTCCACCAGAAGCTCGCCTATCAGCCTTCTGCCGAGCGTCGTCGGGTTCGCTAACAAGCGAAGCACCAAAAACGAGCAAAGGGCCGCCTGATGGCGGCCTTTTGCTTTTGTTCTCACAGCGATTTTTCAAGCGGCCCGACGCCGGCATGCCACCAATCCGGCATGCCGTCCTCAAAGGAATGAGAGGTTGGCGCCAGAGCGTCGTCACCAGTGTCATCGAACCCTCCGACCAGCAGGGCGATCGTCGGATCATCGTCGATCGCACCGATCGAACTTCCGCACGTCGCGCAAAAGGCCCGGCTGGAATAATCCGAGGATCGAAATGTCGAAGGCGCGCCTCCCGGCCCCGTCCATTGCACCCTGTCACGAGGGAACTCGACCCAGAGCGCGGTCAGCGCGCCTGTGTGCTGCTGGCAAAGCCTGCACGAGCAGGTATGCGGGTTGCCGGCCGGCCCAAGCGCTTCGTAGCGGATCGAGCCGCAGAGACATCCGCCCTTATAAATCATCGGCTTCACCAACACGCTATTTCAAGAAGCCCAAACCCTTGCCGATAATCTTGTCATCGACGTCGCCGATTATCTTCTTGTCCTTGTCGTCATAGTCGAGCTTGTCGAGAATGTGCCGGATGATGTTGAGGCGGGCGCGGCGCTTGTCGTTGCCAAGCACCAGGGTCCAAGGCGCATGATCCGTGTGCGCCGCCTTCAGCATGTCGTCGCGCTTTTCGGAATAGTCCTTCCACTTGGTCAGCGCCGCAATATCCATCGGCGACAGCTTCCATGACTTGAGCTTGCTGTGGCGGCGATCGTGGAACCGCTTCAGCTGCATTTCCCGGCCGATATCGATGTAGAACTTGAAGAAGCGAATTCCGTCATCGACGATCAGCTTCTCGAAGTTTGGCGTGCTCTTGAGGAACTGCTGGTATTGTTCCTCCGTGCAGAAGCCCATGACCGGCTCGACACCGGCGCGATTGTACCAGGAGCGGTCGAAATTAACGAATTCGCCCGCCGTCGGGAAGGTCGAGACGTAGCGCTGGAAATACCATTGGCCCCGTTCGGTCTCGGTGGGCTTGGTGAGTGCGACGATGCGTGCTGTGCGGGGGTTCATGTAGGCCATCAGGGCATGGATCGCACCGCCCTTGCCGGCGGCGTCGCGGCCTTCGAACAGGCATATCACGCGCTGGCCTGACTTCTGCTGCCAGAACTGCACTTTGACCAGTTCTGCCTGCAGCTCCTCCAGCGTCGTGTCGTATTCCTCCTGGACGAGCTTCTTCTTGTAGGGATAGCCACCCGAAGCCAAAGCGCAATCGTCGATCCAGGCCGGAAGCACGGGATTGTCGATATCGAAGACCCGCTTCCTGCCATCGATCTCAAGCTCGACCGGAGCTATCTTTTCACTTTCCGCCATATTATCCTCCTTGCAGCCTTCCCGGCTTTTATCCGAAACAGCCATATCCAGCTTGTGAATTCAAGCTTGCAGTGCAAAAGCTGTTACATTCGACAGATAAGACGGCTGATTGCAATGAGGCATCGGCCGGCCGGGGACATGAATGCGAGAGGCGATTTTCAGTTGGATTTCACGGAATGTCCTGAGTTTCGTCAGTGCGGCCATCGCTCTCATGGTCCTGCTTGCCGCAGGCCTTAACGGCTGGCTGGCCGCTGCCGCAATCCTTATAGCACTTCTGCCGTCATTTTTCCGCGGACCCGCTCCCAGCAACCGACAGGCCGGATCGCCGTCCGCTACCGAAGCCGTGGATGCCGATCGGTTGGCGGAGGTGAAGTCGGCCTTTGCAGGCTTTGACAGCCCCGCATTCCTGCTGGATGCGCAGGGCACTGTCATCTATCAGAACCCGTCCGCGAGGCATCTCTTCGGAGAGATCGAATCCGGCCAGCACATTTCCGCCCGCATCCGTTCACCGGCAATCGTCGAGATGATCCGCCGCTCGCTGGCCCAGGGTCGCAACGGCCAGATCGAATACACCTCGACGCTGCCGACCGAGGGCGTCTATCAGGTGCGTTGCGTGCATGCGGACGGGGCGCTCGGCAAGACGGATTTCTATGTGCTGATTTTCCGCGACATCTCCGAATCCCGCCGCATCGACCGGATGCGGACCGATTTTGTCGCCAATGCCTCTCACGAACTGCGTACGCCGCTCGCCTCGCTGCGCGGCTTCATCGAGACCTTGCTGGGTCCCGCCCGCAACGATCCGAAAGCCCATGAGCGCTTCCTGACCATCATGCTCGAGCAGGTGACGCGCATGAGCCGGCTGGTCGACGACCTGATGTCGCTTTCGCGGCTCGAACTCAAGGCGCGGCTGGCGCCGGAGGAGCAGGTCGACCTCGTGCCGCTGATCGGTTCGGTCTGCGATGCACTGGCGCCGTTGGCCGCCGACGTCAATGTTGTCATCAGCCAGGAACTGCCCGATCATCCCGTCATCGTCGCCGGCAATCGCGATGAATTAACCCAGGTTTTCGAGAACCTTATCGAAAATGCCTGCAAGTATGGCCAGGAAGGCAAGGCCGTCGATGTCATGCTGGAAGAAGACGGGCCGGAGGGCATCGAGGTCAGCGTCACCGACCATGGGCCAGGCATTCCGGAAGATCACGTGCCACGCCTGACGGAACGCTTCTATCGCGTCAATGTCGAGAGCAGTCGGACCAAAAAAGGCACCGGATTGGGCCTCGCAATCGTCAAGCACATTCTCACCCGGCACCGGGCGCGGCTGATCATCCGCTCCGAAATCGGCAAGGGCAGCACCTTTACAGTACGTTTTTGACATAAAACTCCGAATGAATTCCCGCAAATTCTAAATTACATAATAAATACATATAGATAGACTGTCACAAATCTTTCACCAAACTGACATAAAAATACGGGTGTCCAAGGTCTAGTGAAGTTGCGGCCGGACAAAAAAGGCCGAAGGTGCCGCGCCTGGCGCCTCCAAATCCAGCCCGAACGGGAGAACCACTATGAAATTCACCAAATCCACGCTGGCAGCGCTCATCGCGTCTGTCGCTTTCGCCGGCGCCGCACAGGCCGCCGATCAGATCCACGTCGCCGGTTCGTCGACCGTGCTTCCTTATGCCAAGATCGTTGCCGAGCAGTTCGCTGAAACCTATCCTGATTTCAAGGCTCCGGTTGTCGAGTCCGGCGGTTCGGGCGCAGGTCTGAAGGAATTCTGCAAGGGCGCTGGCCCGGAAACCATCGACATCGCCAATTCTTCGCGTCCGATCAAGAAGTCCGAAATCGAGACCTGCAAGTCGAACGGCGTGACCGACATCACCGAAGTCAAGATCGGCTATGACGGCATCGTGTTTGCGACCGACAAGTCCTCGCAGGACTTCAAATTCCAGCCGGCTGACATCTATCTGGCCATCGCTGCTGAAGTTCCGGTTGACGGCAAGATTGCTGCTAACCCGAACACCAACTGGACCCAGGTTAACAAGGCCTTCAAGGACCAGGAAATCCAGGCTTTCATCCCCGGTGAAAAGCACGGCACGCGCGAAGTGTTCGAGCAGAAGGTGGTCCTCGCTGGCTGCAAGAAGACCGGCGCATTCGACCTCTACGTCAAGGCCGGCGTTGCTGAAAAGGACGCCGAAAAGAAGTGCGTTGCCATCCGTAAGGACGGCAAGGCTGTCGACATCGACGGCGACTATCCGGAAACGCTGGCCCGCCTCAATGCCGACAAGAAGGCCGTGGGCGTATTCGGCCTGTTCTTCTATGAGAACAACCTCGACAAGCTGAAGGTCGCTACCGTTGGCGACATCACCCCGAGCCAGGCCACCATTGCTGACGGCACCTATCCCGTGTCCCGTCCGCTGTTCTTCTATGTCAAGAAGGCTCACCTCGACTCCGTTCCGGGCATGAAGGAATATGTCGAATTCTTCACCTCCGACCAGATGATCGGCCCTGACGGCCCGCTCGTCGAGCAGGGTCTCGTCCCGGCTCCTGACAAGGAACGCGAAGCAATCCGCACGGCGGTTTCTTCCTGGAAGAACATGTAAATCCTGCGAGGGCCGGCGGCTATTTCCCGCCGGCCTTTCCTTAAGTATTTTGCGGGCATTGCGCCCCGGATTAGGATTTAGATATGGGTAGCGCCCTCACGTTCCTGATTATCGCTGTCGTGGGCATCGTCGCCTATTTCCTGGGCCGCTCTCGGGCCGCGACTGTATCCGGCGGCGAGCTTCAGAACCTTCATTCACGTCCTACATATTTCGGTTCCTACGCCGCCATTCTCGCCATCCTGCCTGCCACGGTTGTGCTCATCATCGGCCTTGTAGTCGGTGGCGGCATCGTCGAGCGTTCCGTCCGCGGTGCTTTCCCCGCCGACGTGCTGGCCAAGCCTCAGAGCGAACAGAATGTCGTCTACGAGATGGTCAACGCCATGGCCGGCGGCCTGAGCCGCTTGACGGTGGATGAGGAAAAGCTCGTCAATTCCGACATCAATAAATTCAAGGAAGTGCTTGGTTCCAAGGGTGTTCCGCTCGCCCAGGCGCCACAACCCTATATGGTCGAGGCGGCGCGCAAGCTCGCCAGCGTCTCCACAAGCGTTCATTGGGGTGTAGGTATCCTCTCGATCCTCGTCGCCGCCATCGGTGCTTACTGGGCAATCTCGCGCACCTCGCTGACCTTCCGCGCCCGCAACCGGGTGGAACGGATCGTGCTGGTTACACTCGTCGTCTGCTCGGCGATCGCGATCCTCACCACAGTCGGCATCGTTGGCTCGCTGATCGGCGAAACCATCCGCTTCTTCTCCGTCGTGCCGCCGTTGAATTTCTTCTTTGGCACCGTGTGGGATCCGCGCTTTTCGACCGACGGCAGTTCCGTCGGCCAGTTCGGGTTGATCCCGCTCCTTCTCGGCACGCTCTATATCGCTATCGTCGCCATGATCATCGCCGTGCCGATCGGTCTGTTCGCGGCGATCTACATGGCCGAGTATGCCTCCAGGACTTTCCGCTCGATCGTAAAGCCGTTGCTTGAGATCCTGGCGGGCATTCCGACGATCGTTTACGGCTTCTTCGCCTTGATCACCGTCGGTCCGTTCCTCCGGGACTTCTCTGCCGATCTCTGGGGTGCCCTGACTGGCAACCATCTCAACTTCATCGAGGCCCAGAGCGTACTGACCGCAGGCTTCGTCATGAGCATCCGCCTCATCCCGTTCGTCTCGTCGCTTTCCGACGATATCATCACGGCGGTGCCCCGGGCGATGCACGATGGTTCGCTTGGTCTTGGTGCAACCCGTTCCGAAACCATGAAGCGCGTTATCCTGCCGGCTGCTTTGCCGGGCATTATGGGCGCGCTTCTTCTCACAGGCTCCCGCGCCATCGGCGAAACCATGATCGTGGTTCTCGCAGCCGGCGTTGCCGCCAACCTGCAGTTTTCGCCTTTCGAGCCGATGACGACGATCACCGTCAAGATCGTCAACCAGCTCACGGGTGACCTCGAGTTCAATTCACCGCAGACTCTGGTCGCCTTCGCACTCGGCCTGACGCTGTTCTTCATCACGCTGGCGCTCAATGTCTACGCGCTCTACATCGTCCGTAAATACCGGGAGCAGTACGAATGACCGACGCAGTCTTAAATCCAGCCGCCGCCAGCGCCGGCGCAGATAGACGGGACATCGGCATCCGCAGCCGCCGCGCCTCCGAGAAGCGCTTCCGCGCCTACGGACTGATTGCAATCACGCTCGGCCTGCTCTTTCTGGTCATGCTGCTCGTCTCCATCGTATCGAAGGGCTATACCGCCTTCTTCCAGACGATGATCACCGTGCCGGTCGAGTTCTCCGAAAAGGTCATCGACCCCACAGGCAAGCGGACAGAAAACCCGAAATTGCTGGTCACCGCCAACTACCCGGTTCTGGCGCGCGATGCGGTGGCCAAGGCCGCCGGCATCGACACCACCGACAAGGCGGCGCTTGCCAAGCTCAAGGGCTTCATCTCCGATGGCGCCCGTGCCCAGCTGCGAGACCTGGTGATTGCTGATCCAAGCATTGTCGGCAAGACCGTTCCCGTCACTTTCCTCGCGGCAGCCAACATCGACTCGGCCTTCAAGGGGCAGATCGACATTACCGTGCCGGAAAACGACCGTAAGGTTACGGACGCCCAGGTCACGGTGATGAAAAAGCTCGCCGAGAGCGGTGCGCTCGCAGAGCATTTCAACCCAGCCCTGTTCACCAATGGTGCATCGAGCCGTCCGGAAGCGGCAGGCCTTGGCGTGGCCATCATCGGCTCGGCCTACACGATGCTGATCGTGCTGCTGCTCGCTTTGCCGATCGGCGTGTTCGCCTCGATCTATCTCGAGGAATTCGCGCCGAAGAACCGCTGGACCGACCTTATCGAGGTCAACATCAACAATCTCGCGGCCGTCCCGTCAATCGTCTATGGTTTGCTGGGCCTGTCGATCTTCATCAACTTCCTCGGCATGCCGCGGTCGGCGTCGGTCGTCGGTGGCGTCGTGCTGGCGCTGATGACGCTTCCGACCATCATCATCGCCACCCGCGCCGCCCTCAAGGCTGTGCCGCCTTCGATCCGTGCCGCCGCGCTCGGGCTCGGCGCTTCGAAGATGCAGACGGTCTTCCACCATGTCCTGCCGCTCGCCATGCCCGGCATCCTCACAGGCACGATCATCGGCCTTGCAAACGCGCTGGGCGAAACCGCGCCGCTGCTGCTGATTGGCATGGTGGCCTTCGTGGTCGACTATCCCAGCACTCCATTCGAGCCGGCCACCGCGCTGCCGGTGCAGATCTACATGTGGGCGAACGAGGCGGAACGTGCCTTCGTGGAACGCACTTCGGGAGCGATCATCATCCTGCTCGTGTTCCTGATCATCATGAACCTTGGCGCCATCATGCTGCGCCGGCGTTTCGAACGCCGCTGGTAAGGAGATATTGAAATGAATATGCTGACAGATGTCGAAGTCGAAAAGACGGTAGCAAGAAACATGAGCAACCAACCTGAAATGAAAATGGTGGGCAAGGATGTCTCCGTCTACTACGGCGAGAAACGAGCCCTGTTCGACGTCAACCTGAATGTTCGCAAGAACACAGTCACGGCGCTGATCGGCCCGTCGGGTTGCGGCAAGTCGACCTTCCTGCGCAGCCTCAACCGCATGAACGATACGATCGAAGGCTGCCGCGTCACCGGCAAGATCACGCTCGACGATGGCGACATCTACGATCCGACACTCGATGTCGTCGAACTCCGCGCCCGAGTCGGCATGGTGTTCCAGAAGCCCAATCCGTTCCCGAAGTCGATCTATGAGAACGTCTCCTACGGCCCGCGCATCCATGGCCTTGCCAAGAACAAGGCACAGCTCGACCAGATCGTCGAATCCAGCCTGCAGCGCGCCGGCCTGTGGAACGAGGTCAAGGACCGCCTGCTGGAAGCTGGTACCGGCCTCTCCGGCGGCCAGCAGCAGCGCCTGTGCATCGCGCGCGCCGTTGCCGTCAGCCCGGAAGTCATCCTCATGGACGAGCCATGCTCGGCGCTCGACCCGATCGCCACTGCCAAGGTCGAGGAACTGATCCACGAACTGCGCGAGAACTTCACCATCGTCATCGTCACCCACTCGATGCAGCAGGCCGCCCGCGTTTCCCAGCGCACCGCCATGTTCCACCTCGGCTATCTCGTCGAGGAAAACGACACCGACAAGATTTTCACCAATCCGGATGACCAGCGCACCCAGGATTATATCATGGGCCGCTTCGGCTGATCATTTTTCGCCTGCATCAGCAGGCATGGGGTTCTCGTCATGGTAACATCACATATCTATTCCGTCTTTGACGACGAGTTGAAGCATCTTGCCCGCCGTATCGCAGAAATGGGCGGCATGGCCGAACAGATGGTATCCGACTCGATCCGCGCACTGGTCACGTCAGACGCTGCCCTTGCACAGCGGGTGATCTCGCAGGACGTGGTCGTCGACCAGACCGAGCGCGACATCGGCGACAATGCGATCCTGATGATCGCCAAGCGCCAGCCGGTTGCCTCGGATCTGCGCGAAATCATCGGCTCGATCCGTATCGCCTCCGACCTCGAACGCGTCGGCGATCTCGGCAAGTCCAATGCCAAGCGCGTCATCGCCGTCCAGAGCTCGGGCATCCCGCGCCCGCTGGCACGCGGCATCGAACATCTCTCCGAACTGGCCCTGTCCCAGCTCAAGGACGTGCTCGACGTCTATTCGACGCGCTCGGCCGAGAAGGCGGAAGCCATCCGCCTACGCGACGAGGAAATCGACGCCATCTACACCTCGCTGTTCCGCGAGATGCTGACCTACATGATGGAAGATCCGCGCAACATCACGCCCTGCACGCATCTGCTGTTCTGCGCCAAGAACATCGAGCGCATCGGTGACCACGCCACCAACATCGCCGAGACCATCTACTACATGACGACCGGCGAGCAGCCGGCCGGCGAGCGCCCCAAGGATGACAATACGGCATCCGTCATTCAGCAGCCCGCCGAGTAAAAGATAAGCCATCCGCGCCCGATTGGCGGGCGCGGATCCGAGATCTGCCCGAGCCCACCGCCAAGCGGTATGATAGCGGGGCAGATGACGACTGCGAACGGAGCAAGCCCTTATGCAGCCAAGAATCATGGTTGTCGAAGATGAAGAAGCGTTGGGCACTCTGCTCAGCTACAATCTCGAAGCCGAAGGCTACGACGTCGAAGTGATCCCCAGGGGTGACGAAGCCGATATCCGCCTCCAGGAACGCGTTCCCGATCTTCTGCTGCTCGACTGGATGCTGCCGGGCGTCTCGGGCATCGAACTGTGCCGTCGCCTGAGGATGCGTCCCGAGACCGAGCGCCTGCCGGTGATCATGCTGACGGCGCGCGGCGAGGAAAGCGAGCGCGTGCGCGGGCTTTCCACCGGCGCCGATGATTATGTCGTCAAGCCGTTCTCGACGCCGGAGCTCATGGCCCGCGTCAAGGCGATGCTGCGACGTGTGCGCCCGAACGCCATCTCTTCGTTGCTCAAATGCGGTGACGTCGAGCTCGACCGCGAGACCTACCGCGTCCATCGCCGATCGCGCGAAATCCGCCTGGGACCGACAGAGTTCAAGCTGTTGGAATTCTTCATGGCGTCGCCGGGTCGGGTATTCTCGCGCTCGCAGCTTCTCGATGGCGTGTGGGGCCACGACATCTATGTCGATGAGCGCACCGTCGACGTCCATGTCGGCCGCCTGCGCAAGGCACTCAACCTCTCCAACATGCCCGATGTGATCCGCACCGTTCGCGGCGCGGGCTATGCGATGGAAGTCTGAGCGCCGGAGCGCTTACGACCCCGGCAGCACTCTGATCCCATAGAGGCGGATGGCGCGGCCTTCGCCTGTCAGGTCGCTGTTGATGACGATGTAGCCCGGATCGGTTGGGCCGAGCTTGCCGTCGAAGGCAATCGGGATCAGCTCATCGACCCGTTCGTTGGTGATGGTGAAGCGATGCCGGCCGCAATCGCCGAGCGTCGTGAACTCGCACTGGATATAGATCTGCGCCGGCTTGTCGCCATCGGCACGCAAGGTAATGGCCAGCGTCGACTTCTTGCCGGCGAGATCCTGCAGGATGCCGGCCGGCACTTCGATCCGCACTTCGCCATCCTTGTCCGGCGAATTGGAAGCGATGGTGACAGCTGCGCCATCGCTGTCCGTCACGTTGCCGATGACAGCATCGCCGCTGGCGGTAATCTGCGCCTTGCCATTCGGCTTGAAGACATCGACCCAGTCGCCGGAGAAACCGCGCAACGGGTCGAGCCTGGTACTCTTCTCGTTGGGATCGAAATTCTCGCTTTGTAATTCCTTCGGGATCAGGTCGAAATCCGAATTGCCCTTTAGGGCGGCATCGAGCATTCCCGTCGTGTAGACCCACCAGACGCCGGCCGCGACCACGCCGATGAGCACGGAATAGACGAATAGCGAGGCAAGCCACGAGCCTTTTCGGCGGCGCCTGGTGCGCCTCTCCGGTGTGACTGTGCGGCCCTCGGGCGTCGACGGCTCGGCCCAGGCGGGATCCTCCTCTTCACGGATCACCTGACCCTGCTTGCGTGCTGCTTTACGAGCCTGCTTCCTGTTCTTGCCCTGGCGCTCGTCGCGGATGGCGGAAAGCCCCGACAGCGAGCCGTCTTCTTCCTCCGCATAGTTGTCGCTGGCAATGGACCGTTCTCCTGTGACAACTGGCGGCGGCGCAACATGCTCGATCACCGGATTCCGCCGGAAGACCTCCGCCTGCCGCATCGGCTCGGGCTCGTTGAGCGTCGGTTCCGGCTCGATCGTGTCTTCCCGTTCCATCGGTTCGGCGGGCGTATCTTCAACGATGGTTTTTTCCAGCCGCGCCGCACTACGCAGTTGCTCTAGTTCTTCGTCCTCGATCGCGCGAATGGTGATTTCCAGCCGCTGGCGCTGCCGCTCGACTGTCTCGGGGTCCTCGATCTCCTGCTTGCGGAGCCCGGCGTCCAGTGCGTTGCGCGCCGATTGATAGATACGCGAGCGGATTTCCGGATTGGACCGCTCTGCCCGTTCCAATGCGTTTCGGATCGCCTGTTCCAGTCCGCTCAATATGCCATACCCTGAAGGCGCCGTGTCTGGCGCGAGAATTTCATTCTTCGGTAACCATTCGATTCCGCCTTTGCAAGCGCCGGGCACCGCAACGGCCATCGCTCCCCCGCAAAAATCCCAATGGCGGAGAAAAATGGCTTCCTTCGGGCGGAGGAGAAAATTCAAGGTTGAACAATTTTTGCAAATGACGATATCTTGCAGAAAGGATGCGCCGACCTTTGGCGGATTCCCTTATCACATCGCTTTCTGCCGGATCGACCCATGACACTGCCTGCTATTCTCAAAGACAATCTGCGCATTCCCGTCGTTGCCGCCCCGCTGTTCATCATTTCCCATCCCGACCTGGTGATCGCCCAATGCAAGGCCGGCGTGGTCGGTTCGTTTCCGGCGCTGAACGCTCGGCCTGAAAGCCAGGTGGATGAATGGCTCGCCGAGATCACCGAGACGCTTGCCGCCCATGATGCGTCCAGCCCTGAGCGCAAGAGCGCCCCGTTCGCCGTCAACCAGATCGTCCACACCACCAACCGGCGGCTGGAGCACGACCTGCAGATGTGCGTCAAATACAAGGTGCCGATCGTCATCTCCTCGCTCGGTGCCGTGCCCGAAGTCAATGACGCCATTCATTCCTATGGCGGTATCGTGCTGCATGACGTTATCAACAACCGTCATGCCAATTCGGCCATCCGCAAGGGTGCCGACGGCCTGATCGCGGTCGCGACCGGGGCAGGGGGCCATGCCGGCAAGCTCTCGCCCTTTGCACTGGTGCAGGAGATCCGCGAATGGTTCGATGGGCCGCTGCTGCTCTCCGGCGCGATTGCCAATGGCGGCGCCATCCTCGCGGCACAGGCCATGGGCGCCGACATGGCCTATATCGGCTCGCCCTTCATCGCCACGCCTGAAGCGCGGGCAACGGACGCCTACAAGCAGATGATCGTCGACAGCCGCGCCGACGACATCGTCTATTCCAACTATTTCACCGGCATCAACGGTAATTATCTCAAGGGCTCCATCCTCGCCACGGGCATGGATCCGGATCATCTGCCGGAAGCCGATCCGAAGAAAATGGATTTCGAAAAGACCGAAAGCGGCCCGAAGGCCTGGAAGGAAATCTGGGGCTGCGGCCAGGGAATCTCTGCGGTCAAGGCTGTCGAGCCAGTGGAGACCTTGGTCAGCCGGCTTGAATCCGAATATCGAGCGGTCAAGGCAAAGCTCTGCGGCTGAGGCATCCGGCCTGGTTTTCGTGCTTTGGATAGGCGCAATTGCATCTCGGCACCACAGTGGATCCCATCCCATCCAATTTTCAGGATTTATAGCCGATAGCGGCTTGCATTCCCCAGCCGATTTCGCTATCAGCGCCCGCATACGCTCTGTCCGCGCCCCGCGCCGGACTTTGCCGGTCGCCGCTTTAGCTCAGGTGGTAGAGCACATCATTCGTAATGATGGGGTCGCAGGTTCGAGTCCTGCAAGCGGCACCACTTTTTCCCAAACATATTCAGTGGTTTGGACGAGAAGCGCCCTGAAGGCATTTCTCGGTGAATTTTTGCCAGTACTCACGCAGTACTCACTTGGGAGAGAACTGCAGAGAACTTCCTGTGTGCTTTTTTATTTTCCGGTCACGGTTTTATCCGCGCCGCAAGTGACTCCTCCCCGCGGCACAATCGTTAAGAGGGCAGCGGGGAGGAGTCACTTGCGGCGCGGATAAAACCGTGACCGGAAAGTAACATAAGTATATGATATTGTTGTATTTTTAGACTTGATAGTGCGGCTTCGCTGTGATTCAATGGGTGTGCAAACACACCCCAATCCGAGGATCAAATGGCCGGCGGTCAGTCAAAAATCCTATCCGACGCGGATATCAGGCGACTCCTGAAGGTCGCCAAGGAATCGCGGCATCCCCTTCGCAATTCGGCAATCGTTCAATTGAGTGTCCGCGCGGGATTGCGCGCCTCCGAAATCGCACTGCTGGACTGGTCCATGGTGACGGACGGGCGAGGCAATGTGGCAAATGTGATCACGCTTCCCGGTGCGATCACCAAATACGGCCTTGCACGCCGCCTCCCCATACATAGCGAGCTGAAGCGCTCACTTGCCAAACTCAGAAGCCGGAACATGCGGAAGGGTCCGGTTATTGTTAGCGAAAGAGGGCCTGTTGAAACACTATTTGATGGGTTTGTGAGTGAGTCCTTAGCTCCACTCCCGATGACGCCGAAATCGATCGTGAATTGGTTCACCCAAACATGCCGCCAAGCCAACTTGGAAGGATGTTCCTCCCATTCGGGTCGGCGGACATTCGTAACAAGGGCCGCGCGTTTGATCTCGAAGGCTGGCGGCTCTCTCCGCGACGTGCAACAGCTTGCCGGTCACCGATCGATTGAGACGACGCAAGCCTATATCGACGGCGATCACGATATCCAGCGCCGCCTCATTCGAATGATGTGAAGGAAGATGCAGATGGACGGAGCGGTTTCAGTGAAAGAACAAACGATGAACAAAGTGCACGATCGTCAGGAAGCCGTATCGGCCACCTTACGGCGGAATGATCAGCTCCGTATTGAAGGACGCGGCGGAAAAATCCTGATGACAGCCAGCGTCGCTGCGTTGAGTGACGAACGTAGACAGAGGGTCATCAACGCCCTCCGCGCATACGATGCTTTTACGCCTGATAATGATCCCTATGGCGAGCATGATTTTGGCGAGTTTGAGGTGGGCGGTGCCTCGATCATGTTTAAGATCGATTACTACGATCTGGGAGGCTCTCACCATTCCCCCAATCCGGCCGATCATTCGGTGACAATGCGGGTCATGACGCTGATGTTCTCAGACGAGTACTGAAACATGGGAGTGAAGACCGGGAGACATGTCGAGCGAACGGATGCGCAACGTGAACTTGCCACAATTGCCCGTCCGTTCCAGCAAGGCTCGCTGGATTGCTATTGTGGCCTGTATGCCGTGGTCAACGCCATGCTGCGCTTAAAGCCTGAAGCTTTCTTCGGCAATGAAGACGGCGCCTGTGACGTGTTCTCCGCAATGATTAAGGCGGCCGCACGAGTGTGCTCGCCGGAAGAGCTTTGCGGCGAAGGAATGAACAGCATCGAACTCGAATATGTTGCCAAGGCCGGGATCAGGCATATGCGTCGGAGGGGCTATGCATTCAAACTGCTGGCACCCACGCAAATTGGGCTAAACGTTTCGATTCAAGATATCGGGGCGTGGCTAACAGCGGCCCAAGCTCAAACGTCGTTCGCCGTCATACTCTACGTTGAGCAGAGCAATTTCAGTCATTGGTCAGTTGTTGGTTTCCGCGCGGAACTGAGCCGGTTTTTCCACCGAGAAGTGAGCCACCTCTAAGTATGATTTTCTGATCAGGGTTTGGTCAAGGGGTTGGCTTTTTCTCCTCTCTTCTGGGCTGCCGCCGCCGAGCTGGCTTTGAATCTGAAGCTGTCGTTGCCGGTTTCCAGGATATGACAACGATGGGTCAGGCGGTCGAGTAGAGCGGTTGTCATCTTGGCGTCACCGAATACGGTGGCCCATTCACTGAAGCTGAGATTGGTGGTGATGATGACACTGGTGCGTTCGTAAAGCTTGCTCAGCAGGTGAAAGAGTAATGCACCGCCGGACGCGCTGAACGGCAGATACCCCAACTCGTCCAGGATCAACAAGTCGAGCCGTACCAGGGCCTCAGCGATCTGACCTGCCTTGCCCTTGGCCTTCTCCTGCTCGAGAGCATTGACCAGTTCGATGGTCGAGAAGAAGCGGACCTTGCGGCGATGATGCTCGATGGCGTGGATTCCAAGAGCGGTCGCGACATGCGTTTTACCAGTGCCAGGGCCACCGATAAGGACAACGTTCTGCGCCCCATCCATGAACTCGCATCGGTGTAGTTGGCGCACAGTGGCCTCGTTGATCTCGCTGGCGGCGAAGTCGAAGCCGGAGAGGTCTTTATAAGCCGGGAAGCGGGCAGCCTTCATGTGATAGGCGATCGAGCGAACCTCGCGCTCGGCCAATTCAGCCTTCAGCAACTGGGACAGGATGGGCACGGTCGCATCAAAGGCGGGAGCCGCTTGCTCGATAAGGTCTGTGACGGCCTGGGCCATGCCATACATCTTGAGGCTCCGTAGCATGATGACGACGGCAGCACTTGCGGGATCATGACGCATGGCGACCTCCTGCGATCCGGGCGCGTAGGCCATCGTAGCGTTCGACGTTGGCCTTGGGTTCACGCAGCAAGGTCAGCGCCTGTGGCGTATCGATGTCGGGACCGTCAGCCGTCTTGCCGTCGATCAGCCGATGCAGCAGATTCAGCACATGCGTCTTGGTCGCTACTCCTGCATCCAGGGCGAGTTCCACAGCCCTGAGTACGACGTGTTCGTCGTGATGAAGGACAAGGGCAAGGATATCGGCCATCTCGCGATCACCGCCGGGGCGGCGAAGCATCTGGTCCTGCAGTTGCCGAAAGGGCAACGGCAATTCCAGGAAGGGTGCACCATTGCGCAAGGCACCGGGTTTGCGCTGGATGACGGCAAGGTAATGTCGCCAATCGTAAATCGTTCGCGGCGGTTTGTCGTGGCTGCGCTCAATGACCCGCTCATGCTCGCATAGGATATTGCCCTCCGCCGCAACGACCAGTCGCTCGGGATAAATCCGCAGGCTGACGGGCCGGTTGGCAAAAGACGCAGGCACGCTGTAGCGGTTCCGCTCAAAGGTAATCAGGCATGTCGGCGAGACGCGCTTGCTCTGCTCGACGAAGCCGTCAAACGCGATAGGCAATGCCATCAATGCTGCCCGCTCATCAGCCCAAACATCTGCGATCGAACCGGACAAGGTGCCATGCGCCGTGTCCCGCCACAGGTCCTGGCAATGCTGTTCCAGCCAGGCATTCAATGCCGCCAAGTCCGGGAAGTCAGGCATCTGTTGCCACAGTCGTGGACGAGCATCCTGGACGTTCTTCTCGACCTGACCCTTCTCCCAGCCTGCCGCCGGATTGCAGAACTCAGGTGCAAAGACGTAGTGGTTCGTCATAGCGAGGAAGCGGATGTTGACCTGTCGCTCCTTGCCGCGACCCACCCGATCGACCGCTGTCTTCATGTTATCGTAGATGCCGCGACCAGGTACGCCGCCAAACACACGGAAGCCGTGCCTGTGGGCGTCAAAGAGCATCTCATGCGTTTGCAGTAGGTAGGCCCTGACCAGAAAGGCCCGACTGTGCGATAGCTTGATATGTGCAACCTGAAGCTTCGTGCGCTCGCCGCCTATCACGGCATAATCTTCACTCCAATCGAATTGGAATGCTTCGCCTGGGCGGAAAGATAGCGGAACGAATATGCCGCGGCCCGTCGTCTGCTGCTCAGCCCGCCAATCACGGGCGAAAGCGGCAACCCGGCCATAGGAGCCGGTAAAGCCAAGAGCCACCAGATCGGCATGAAGCTGCTTCAGCGTTCGGCGCTGCTTGCGCGACCTCCCGGCCTCGGTCTTCAGCCAGCCAGCCAGTTTGTCGGAAAAGGGATCAAGCTTGCTCGGTCGTTCCGGTACCGTGAACGTCGGCTCGATGGTGCCTGCGCTCAGATACTTCGCGATCGTGTTGCGTGACAGCCCAGTACGCCGGCTGATCTCGCGGATCGACTGCTTCTCGCGCAGCGCCATCCGCCGGATAATATTTAAAAGTCCCATGTGGATCACTCCGTTGCCCCCGTCGCTGACCGCGTTGGGGGGAAGGTTCACATGGCTCAATTCTCAATGGAAATTATGCGCCTAACCGGCTCAGTTCTGCGTGGAAACCAACACTGTAGGGCCGGTAGAGACGATTTTCGCGATTGCGACAGCGTATTGCTCTAGGACAGCAATGTGTGGGGGTGGTCGACGTTCTTCCATAATTACTCTTTTCAAACGTGCTGCGCGCGAAAGTTGTTGCCAACTTCTACATTATCAGTGACGATTCCCACAAGGGGTGCGGACCCAAGCCCGCATCCCCGCCTAATATCAATGACGCTTGGGAGGCAAAAACAAAGGAAAGCCTTGGGATGTGGAACGTCCTATTATTCTCAAAGCCCACGAAGTCCGTGGCATCTTAGACGGCAGACAAACTCAGCTCCGGCGTATTCTAAAAGTCCCGAAATGGGGTCACTTAGATGACCTTGGGTTCTGCAATGGTCAGCCGTATGCCGACGACACTTTCGAGGGCAATCATCGGGATATTGAATGCCCCTTTGGCTAAGTAGGTGACCGCCTGTGGGGGAAAGAAACGTGGCAGCAATTATGGGCTGAATGTGAGGAAGCTACCTCCACTCTCGGTCTTCATCTCCGATGTCAGGCTGGCGGTCGGCGGCAATGTCCTGCAGCGTCGGAAAGCCTTGGAGGGTTGGCTTACGCGCGTGTAGCAGGCGCTCCGGTTGTATGCTAGCACGGCTACACGGTGGGTCTTGGGGAGAGTGCGGTGGACGACAAACTCTGGAAGGCAAAATACGGCGGCTTCCCCCGGTTTCCCTGTCCGCGTTGCGCGAATGGAAAGCTTACTTGGAAAAGTGCTGATTACCTCAATCGGCAGCCTAGATATGTGGCTGCCCAGTACGAAGCAGACGATCTTCACGGCGAAATCGAGAGCGGCCAATTCGCCTGCTTGATGGTGCGCGGTGTCTCCTTTTGCGGGCAGGTGGTCGCGGTATCAGGAGAATACGAGACTAGGTTTTTCTACACCAACGATAATGAGACGGGTGAGGAAATCTCGTGGGATGACACCAATTACTACATCCGGGCGATGTTCCCGCCGCCGCCAATCATTTCCGTCCCGAAAGCTTTAAACGCTGTCGCCCATAAGCATGTTAAGAGGGCGTACTCGCTCTTCTGGGTGGACTTAGGGTCATGCTCGAACGCCTTGCGGGCGGCCGTGGAAGCCCTGTTAGACCAGTTTGAAATAAAGCGGGAGTACAAGAACAAGAAGGGCGAAGACACGCCTTACAGCCTCTCGGTGCGGATAGACAAATTTGGCGAGCTGAAGCCGGATTACAAGGACGCTCTCCATGCTCTCCGCTACGTCGGGAACCACGGCAGCCATGAGGGCGAGGGGGATTTCCAAACGGTGCAGGACTGCTTCGACGTGCTGGAGGACGCCCTTATAGAGATATTCGAGGAGCGGCGTGCTAAGCGAGCGGCTAAGATCCAGAAGATTATCGCCAGCAAGGGAAAGCCCACCAAGAACTAGGTTCCCAACGTGTCCCTGAATGCGAGCAGCCGCTTTTCAACGTCGAGAAAGCTGTCAGGGAGCGTCGCGTCTTGGTTCTGATAGATGCTGGCCAGTCCGGCCCGTAATGGGTCTGCAAACAGGTCAATCATCGTTAGAAGGTGGTTTTCTCGCGGTTCCTTGAAGACAGTGATATTCACCTCGCCGTCAACTACATCCCAGTGCCGCTCACGCAGTGCCCGCATGTTGTTGTGCCCCTCGGCGCAAAGCTGGTTATAGACCGCCGTGTAGATGTTTATCATCCCAACGCCGTCAAACTTGTCCCTGACGGTCATTGGTTTTGAGCCCTTTTGCTTGAGCTTATCCAGCCGTGTTTTGAAGTCGGCCAATCCCTGAGTCACGCTGGCATTGTTTGCAAACCCCGCTGAATAGGGATTGTTGCCGGTGGCGCCATCCTCAAGCATTTTTATGTATTCGTGATAGAACGAAGCCTCCATCCGGTCGAGATAGCCATCGTCGGCCGCCAGATTTTTCAGGTCAACCCAAGCTTCGAGCGTGCTCCGACCTATGGCACTCAGCCCCGCTTCCTTGTTGTGGCGAAGGAGAAAGAGCCCGGTGTCCGCGAACGCGAAGATCGAGGCATAGAGCGAGGCAAGTGTCGTAGTGACAATGCCCCGCGTGTTGACTGGAAGCTTAGCAAAGGCCGCTTCAGCTTCGTGATGAAGCTCCTCCACTAAGCCCAGATATTCGCCGACCTTTGACATTCGTCCCCCAATTCTCGTGCCGGACGCTACGAAACGCGGTAGTATTTGGCAATAACCAACGACTGACCCGCATATCGCTTCTTTCACCGCCACACTTCCGTTCCCGCCCTCGGTCATCAACCTGTTCCACAACGTGGTCCGTGGTGGCCGGGTGAAGACTGCCAAATACCGGGAATGGGAGAAGGCGGCTGATGCTCGTAAGCCATCGGGTATTGTAAAGCTGCAGGGCGAGGTTATCGCCGTTTATACGTTCGGGCGTCCAGACCGGCGCCGCCGTGATGTTTCGAATCTCGAAAAGGCCCCCGGTGACACAATCACTCGCTGGGGCGTACTAGACGATGACAGTCAGATAGTCGATATCTGGATGGGCAAAGTCCCGGCGAACTGGGTCAAGTCGGAAAGCTTCAACGGCCCTGATCGCCGCAGTTAGCCACGGGGAGGGTGCCGATAGTGGAGGCTCTCCTGCACAATATGCCGTTCCTCATTGCCGTAGACATTGCCGGACTGGTTCTCGTCTTCGGTCCGGCGCACGTCGCTGTCAAAGTGGTGCACCGCAAACCAAAATCCATGAAAGCCTAATTATGAGATTTGAGAAACTCGACTGCGTAACGGCCGGGGAGCTGCGCCGCAAGCTGGCAGAACTCATCGGCAATCTCGGCAACCAATACAAGGCCGCTGACGCAATGGACGTATCCCAATCTATGGTCACGCGCGTCATCCGTGGCAGCAACAACGTTGGGCAAAAGATTCCCGCGTTCTTCGGCCTGAAACCCGTGACGGTTTATGTCCGTCGCAATGATAATGAAAACGGAGTGTAGATCGCGATGAACGGCATAGCGTGGTTTCTTTTGCTTCAATCGGGATTTTACGCCGATGGAAACGTCTCCAGTACGGCTCCAGAGTGAACCCGTGGAATGTCATGACGTATCAGGAGTGCGTTGACCTTCAAAAGGAGAAGGGTGGCCAGTGCATCGCGCAAGAGACTTCCTTCTGGACGCCGCGGTAGACTGCATTTTCAACTTCCGGGACTCTTTTCCCCGCGAATCCCAATGCGTAGAATCCTCCTCTTTTGGAGGATCTTGCATGTCGGCTATGGATGACCTCGAACGCTACATACCTGCGCTCCCCGTAGAAATGCAGGAGGCTGCAGGCAAGATGCTGGAACTGTGCCGCTCCCGCCCGGATGAGGACAGCGGGAACATGACGGCGGAAACCATGCTGAACGCTATTAAGTGGATAGTCTCCATGAAAGGGGGGAGCATGGAGGGGCCGGACACGCTGCAATAGGTTCTGGACATTTTGTCCACTGGCGCCCACGGGACTCCGCAGGGATATCTCAGCGGCCTGTGAAGCTTAACAGAAGATATATAGAGCATTGAGGGGACTCGGTGTCACCCTTGCGCACCCCCTGATTCTGGCGCAATCTGCGAAGCAGCAAGCAGCCTTTCACGTTTTCTTTTTGGTGAAAGGTGTGGCTATGCTCTTGACCTTTCTTGTGGGTGGGGCGGGCTACTTGACGGGGCGGACGATGGGTTTTTGGTAGGCCGCATAGGGGAGCAAAAATGGAATTTCGTGACGACGCGATGATCAAAGTTCTGGCGCCGCTCGCCTTCCGGGCTGCCGACAAGTTTTTCAAGTTCACGTCGTGGATGATAATTGGGACTAGCGCTGTTCGGGCAGGCCTTTTTGCCTTTCCGCACGCGACCCGGAAGATTTTAAGATACCCCCGCAATATCATACGGCGTCGCGGGTGATTCAGGTGATCCTTGGCTTTGGGCTGCTGTTCCTCATGGGCTCGCCGCTCCTTTATCTTGATACCGTGTCGACAATCTCGTGGCGATTAAGTGAGGGCCGCTCCGTGGTAATGAATGAGGTGGTGGACGAAGACGTAGCTGAAGCCGAGGAAACAGAAGTTGGGGTGAATAGCCTCGTCTGGATAACCTCGCTGCGAGA
The DNA here is from genome assembly GCF_057787725.1 of Shinella sp. OV683. Classification (NCBI taxonomy): domain Bacteria; kingdom Pseudomonadati; phylum Pseudomonadota; class Alphaproteobacteria; order Hyphomicrobiales; family Rhizobiaceae; genus Shinella; species Shinella sp. OV683. The sequence goes on along the minus strand of NZ_CM173543.1, from coordinate 4,600,368 downwards.
GGCTGAGCAAGGGGTCACCAATCGTATCCTCGAAGATTTAGTCCCTCACCTTGAAGGGCTTGGCGTCGGCTTCACCCGGTTCGAGCCCGAGTCCCGTGACGATCTCTACGACTTCCTCAACACGCTGCGGGTGAAGGCTGAGGGGACATTCCGCCCGATCATCCACCTCGATATGCATGGGCATGCCGACAATGGCCTGCATATCGTTGCCAGTGGCGAAAACGCACCATGGGCTGAGGTTGTTGAGCGCTTCCGTGAGATTAACGTAGCAACCAGTAATAGCCTCTGTGTGATATCGCTGGCCTGTTTCGGCTTCCACATCGTCAAAGACCTCGATATCACCAAGCCTACGCCATTCTATGCCCTTGTCGCTTCCGACCGGGAGATAGCAGCCGGCGACATCGAAGAGCGGGCTGTAAGATTCTATCAGCGGGTTTTCGAAGTGCAGGACTTGGGGCCTGTCTGCTATGAAATCTGGGAGGGTTCGCCGCGCCTATGGCTGGCTGAAAAATACCTATTCGAGCTGCTGGTCAACTACGTGATCAAGACCACTAAGGGCAAGTTCGCCCGGGAGCGCCGGGAGCGGGTTCTGACCTATGCGCGGCAAATGGGCCTACCAGCACACGAGATGAAGGCATACCGCCGCTTCGTAAAGGCGAACCTGAAGCCCCGTCCGAACCTCATTCACACCTATGGGAAACGCTTCTTCATCGACCGACCGATTGTATTCACTCTTAAGCAGGTTAAAGACGTGGCTGCGATGTTCGAAAGGAAGATAATGAACGTTCGCCCTCGGCCGGGTCAAGAGCCCTATTTCATGCTTGACAGGCACTAAAAAAGCCCCTCTCGGGGCTCGATGTCGCCAATACTGGTGGGTGACGTGCGAGTTAGACTCGAAGAAGTTGCCAGCTTGAGGATTAGCCCCCCTTGTTCAAAGCCCATGACGATCCCGCCAATGGCAATTGCGACGGCTGCGAGAAATACAAACATATTCAATATCCTTTTGTTGATTATTCACCAAGTAGGCTGCGCTCGTGAGGTATCCGAGACGCTGCGAAGCCACGATTCGAGATGCTTTTGAGTCCGGAACGCGACCGGCGGAGGATGACCGACCTCTTCCATGAATGCCGCATGATCAACACGTCCCTGCGTTACAAACCCGCGTGCAGACGTCAGGGCGCTACAAGCCTCCTCCATCCCTTTTTCTTCCTTTCCCTGCCGCTTCATTCGTTACTGGTCGTAAAAAGCGAGAAAATTCAGCCGCCTAATAGGGTGCACGGTTTCGGCTTCTGTCAAGCCAACGGCCTTACACCAGCGAGTCACTCATGGCACTTATCGCCAAATGCCATGAGTGAGATCTCGCGCGAAACGCTGTTCTCGTCGCTGACGCAGGCGGACATCACGGCATGGAACGGGGATTACAATCGAACCAGACCGCATTCATCGTTCAGAAATATCACGCCCTGCGAATTCGTAATGAAAATGGCTATGGAAAAACAGGCCGCACGACGCCAGATTGAAAACCAAAGACTCTCCCGAAATCTGGGGGAACTTGGATCTTAAGTCATTATCCATTTCCCAACTTGCAAACCCACGCGTACTTCTTGACTAGCCACTAGGAGAAGTTCCGTGCAGTTCGAAATCTATCCGCCGTCTAGGAAGCACCCAAGTTCAATAGCTGGCCGAGTAGCACTACAGCAGGACAATTGGGACGACTACAGTTTCAAAACCACGTATGGCCTTTATTATCAGCCCTCCAAGAGCCTAGATATTCTTTACGTTGGTGGAGTTAAGATACTGAAGCTCGGGCAAGAGGGATCAGAGCCCCTCCAGATTAGCGACCCCTTTGAGCGGCTTGATGATCAATGGTGTTCGGTTGGCGCTGATCTTGATTACTACGAGCGGCTTTCAAATATTAATGAAGGCGACCGTGACGAGATCTTAACAGCGCTCCGCGACGTCGTGGCCAGCCCTTCTCTCATTCCAGAGTTTCAAAATCAACGCGGATGGCGGACTTCCCTGTTCCGAGACAACGCGAGTTGGGAGCGCTTTCTTGATGATGCCGCCGCCGTTTACAACAAGGACTTTTCAAAATTAGCTAATCTGGAAACATCATTCTCGTTCAAACCGAACGATGACTCGGACGTTCTGACGTTCGCTTTCTCTGCTCCGCCCGTCATGGGCTACTACGGAAAAATGCGAGCGCTGGGCCCAAGTGGCAAAGAAGTCTTGTTGCCGCAGCGTATTATCGCGCTGATCGGGCGTAACGGTTCCGGCAAAAGCACACTACTTTCGCGGCTTTCACACGTTGCATTTGCATCCGGCTCAGCCCGCGAACAGAAGTCAATACGCAGCCTCGGCGTATTTGAACCGCCCGAGATCAACTTCTCCCGCATTATTACGATCTCCTACAGCGCCTTCGACAGCTTTGATGTTCCCGGGTTTGAAGGAAGGGACCGTGTTCAAATTGCCAAGGACATTGCTGTAGGGCAAGGCCGGTTCGCATACTGTGGCCTGCGTGATATTTCCGCCGAGACAGATGAACGCGAGAACGCTGACGTAAACGAAAATTCCTCGCAATCTGCTGCGCAAACGATCACGCGCCTCAAATCGATCGAGGCGCTCGCCCTTGAGTTCGAGCGTTATGTCACAATGATTAATAGCGGTGGTCGCCGTGCGCTTTTTCTTGCAGCTCTGGAACCACTGCTTTCTGAACCGTCATTTGCGCAGCGTGGTGACGACGGCGAAGCAGACTTCATCATCAATAATCCGAAGAGTTCGTTCCTACGCTGGAGCACAGGCCACAAGATTGCGTTGCATGTCGTTGCCTCGCTTACCGCGCGCGCGGCGCGAAAGTCGCTCGTTCTCTTTGACGAGCCTGAAATGCATCTTCATCCGCCACTCACCGCAGCTTTGATGCAGGCGATCAGAATCATTCTCGAAGAAGTCAACGCATTCTGTGTCGTCGCGACACATTCGCCGGTTGTTATTCAAGAGACGCTTGCACGCCACGTGCGCGTCGTGACGCGAGCCGGCGATACGCTTCACTTTAAGCAGCCTAGGCTCGAAACTTTCGGTGAGAACGTCGGCATTCTAACCTATGACATTTTCGGGCTTGTGGCGTCGGCCACTGACTTCCACGAGGTGCTCGATCTACTCGTCGAGGGTGGCTTTGACCTCGAGGCAATCGACAATCTTTTCACGCCAGCGTTGAGCGGGCAAGCTCGCGGTTACGTGCTTTCGAAACTCGCAGGACGTGCTAAGCAAAAATGAAAAACCTTCCGAAACCCTCGAAAGCGACTGCGGAAAACGACCTCAGAACGGTTCTTCACACCTATAATTGGAAGGGCGAGGTTAGAGGATACGAGCCAACTGATGCCGAGATTGATGCCGTCCTTGCGATCTATGATTTGTATGACCAAGCTTTTGGAATGCCTTCCGATGCGCTGAAAGGACCGGATCTCAATGCAGGATTGAACGGAGCCATCAGGCATGCATATCCACAGACCTACGAAAACGGCAAAATCCCTCACATTCGAGAGGCCGCGTTCGAGAAGGTCGACCTTTGCCCGATCTGCGGTATCGATCCTCCTGTCGAGCTTGATCATCATCTGCCTAAGGCGATTTTCAAGCCGCTTACGCTATATGCGTGGAATCTCATTCCGTTGTGCGAAGCTTGTAATGGGGACAAGCTGGCCGACGACGCTGGTAAGTTCGTCCACTCCTACTTTGACATATTACCTGACGTACAGTTTCTTCAGGTTGAGATTTCAATAGAGAGTGGAGGGCTCATCACCAAATATTCAATCGACGGCAATGCGGAGATAGCCGCCCCTCTGCTCGCCAAACTTGAATTCCAAATGAAAGCTCTATCGCTCAACGACAGGTTTCAGAAGGATGTGAACACCTATATCGTAGCCCACACGACCGGCCTACATATGGCCGCTGAATTTAATGGTAAGGTTGGGGTTCGGTATTATCTTGAAAAGCAAGCTACTGTCGAAACCGTCGCGTTCTATCGCAACCATTGGCGCCCAGTGCTTTTGAGCGCGCTTGCAAGCCATGAAGAGTTCTGTGAAGGCGGTTTCAGAACAGTCCTGCCGGATGGGCAGATTACAGCTGTTGCCGATAACCTCCTCACAAAGGAACCGGCAGAGTTAGTCTAGCTAGCCGGCGCCTCATCAATGCCAGCAGTTCATCGTTTGTGGCCGCGAAAGTCGCTAACGATCGGTGATGGCCTTAGATATCGGATCATGATTTTTCCATTTCCGCCCCGCCCTCATCGGCGGTGGTGGTGTTTCGCCTTTTTCGGGTTCAATCAGGAGGGCTGCTATAGGTACTTCAAGGGCCTTGGCGATCACCTCCAACGTGGAAATCGTGACATTCTCCGATCCCCGTTCGACCTTGCCGATATAGGTCCGGTCGATGTTTGATTCCAACGCCAAACGCTCTTGCGACCACCCCTTCGGCACCCGCAGTTTCCTCAAATTCCATCCGATGATTTTCTTGGCATCCATGCCGCCAAGAAACGTATTCTAGCCTTGACAATCGACCGTCTGATACGCCCATATTAAAATGAGGGAGCGCACGGGCGTCGTTGATCTCGATCGATCTGAGATCGCAGTTAGCACCCAAAAGTTGAGCGATATTTTTGGGAGAATGCCTGCGATGGGCTATTTTGATGCGTGGCGCCGATATTTCCGATTTTCCGGGCGCTCCACGCGATCGCAATATTGGTATTTTCAATTGGTCTTCGCGTCTCTGATCATTAGCGCGAAGATCATCGATGCCAATTCGGGCTGGTCAATCGATGAAACAGGAGAGGCCGTGAGCCGCTGGTTGGTTTGGTTTTGCTCACGCATATTGTGCCGGTGGTCAGCGTGACGGTTCGACGCCTGCATGACACCGACAAAAGCGGATGGTATGTGTCGTTACTAGCTACGCCCGCAATCGCATTTTTCCTCGCCATCCTATACGGTTGTCAGTCTCCGACACCCGGAACCAACCGATTCGGTCCACCTCCCCAACGACAAATACGAAATCCCGAAAGCGTGCTTTCGGACAGTAAGAGCGCATTTGCTGGCAGTGCAGAGATTGAATTCGAGAAAATTGCTCGTACTCAACTCCCTGACCCCGCTACGCTGTTGCATCACTTAAAAGCACTGCGGGACGATGGAATTATTTCGGATGAGGAGTTTGTGCGATTGAAGAAACCACTTCTCGATCAACTGCTGGGATGAATATCGTCAGACAAATTTACGACAACCCGGAGCGAGAGCGAAATCTGCTCTCGCTGGACAACAAAATTTTGTAAAAATGAATGGATGGACAAAATGACCGAGATTCTTGGTGTTGCATTGGATTTTCTAGTATATGCGTCTGAGTTCATCGGGGAAATGCTTGCGATGTGGATGTTTGGTTACGCCGTTTCCAAACTCGTGATTCGCGCGACTCCAATTAAGGATAGCACTATAGCATTTGCGGTAGGCATGGCGATCATGTCTCTCGTAGCTGGTTTGATCAGCAGCGCGGCGTCAGGGGAAACGTTCCTTCAAAAATGGATTTCATATTCGTGCGCAGGAGCCGCGGTGCTGGGCTTGTATCTTGTATTCATTTTGTTCCCTTTGCACCTCTGGACAATTTACGCGAGTTTTCCCCCAACATCAGGACCAAACAGGTATGGACCGGCGGCTCCGGCTCCGGTGCGCCAAAGAAAAGTCGACAAGCCCAATCAGCCCGTCGTTGTCGCACAACCGACAAGTTCTGGCGTGGATCTGGAAAAGCTCGAGAAGCTGGCGTCGCTTCGCGCAGCGGGTGCGATTGACGATCAAGAGTTTCAATCTTTGAAGGCCGGTATTATCGGTGGTGGTGTATGATGTTTATCGCCAGATTACCTTTCATGAGTTTGCGGCATTGGACCTTCAAAGTGCAGTTTGTAGCCGCTTGGCTCTACGGGCCTTCAGCCTATGCACAAACGCCTCAAAATACGGGGCAGGACGACACCGGCATCGTCGTCCTCCTACTCATCATCCTGATCGTGTATTTTATCCCGACTATCGTCGCCTTCAGCCGCAAACACCCAAACCGATGGATCATTGGCGTGATCAACATGGTATTCGGTGGCACCGGTTTGGGGTGGTTGGGCTCACTCGTCTGGGCCCTCAACGCGATTCACAAAAGTGGAGAAGGCAGCAATGGCGGTGAAAGCGGCCTTAACCTGTTTGTCAATGATACGACGAAGGTCGAGGTGACGCAAATTCCGACTGCGGTCCAAACTCAGGACGCCGCGTCGGATCAATTGCAAAAACTAAAAGCACTGCACGAACAGGGTATTCTCGCAGACGACGAATTTGCGCGGTTGAAAAAGCCACTTCTGGAAGCGCTGCTCAAATGACCAACGCATTCGTTGGGCCATCGCCGGTTTCCACGACGAGGCTCAACAACATCGCATCGCCCGACAAATCCATCACCGCCATCCATCATGCCAAATCTCCAGCTGTCGCCGAACACTTTTTGGCAGAAAGGCAGAAACCTCAATGGTCACAAACACGCAAAACCAATGGGATGTAGGCGGCGCATACTAACATCACTACGTCCACGATCTTGATGATCGACGCTTGCGTAGTCATGTTCAGGCAAAACAGGAGAAAATATATGATTTCATATGTAAACTTGGCAGCGTTTCTGCAGGTCAGTTTGATTGACATATTTCTTTGCTACCCCCTAATTTTCGGGGTTTCCGTGATATTCATTTGGATACCAAATATCGCAACCAAGAAAACAATCCTGTCTTCTTGTTTATTTACATCGGTTGCGAAAATGCTTCTGGTGGGCTCGGGTAGCGTCCTGCTTTCCGTTGTCGGATTCATGCTTCTGATGAGCTTGGCCACTCTCGTCGTCGCATGGATTCAAATCCACCGGCTTGCCGTTCACTCTCCTGACGAAACACAAATTTCGGCAAGGCGAGGGGTGATCGAAATATCCGCCGCAGGCGTCGGCATGTCATTCGCCTCGGTCTTGGCGCTGGCAGGGGCGTCAAGCCATCATATGCCGGCGCTTATTCTAGGCGTGTTTCTCTCGACGGCGATTATGATCCTTGCCGGTTATCTCCTCGGATTACTCCACAACCGTGTCCGTTGGACCGCTTGGATTGCGGCACTCCTCTTCATGCTTTTTGCATTGCGGGATGTCTATGAGGGCATCAACGAGATCGTCGGATATTCACTGCCCAAGCTTCCATAATAGCCGACCGTGAGCGTCAGGCGTGGCACCAAAACACAGGTTGCAAATAGTCGGGGAAACTACACCTTTTTCGTTGCAGAAAAGAGCCTCAAGAATAAAGCTCCGTCGAACCTTTTGCTTCAAATCTGGGGGCACGCGCGGAATGAAGCCTGATAAAATGTCTATTCATGACCTTTTCCATCGAGAACGCCGCTATACCGTTCCATTATATCAACGCGCCTATGTCTGGAACGAAGATGACCAATGGCAACCACTATGGGATGACATCGAGCGCCAAGCCGATGCCTGCCTTGCAGCGGAGAATGGTGTGCCACGCCGCGCCCATTTCCTTGGGGCCGTGGTGCTCAATGTGCAGAAAATCGTAGGCAGCGCGGTAGCCCGGTCGGAAGTCATCGATGGACAGCAGCGCCTTACAACACTTCAGATTTTCGTAGCGGCCTTGCGCGATTTCGCTGACGAGATCCAGTCCAGCTCTTTCAACAAAATAAAACGCCTTACGGTCAACGAAGACGAAAAGCCCGGCGCGGAGAGTAGCTTCAAGGTTTGGCCGACGAATGCAGACCGGCCTATGTTCCGATCGATCATGATGGCGGGCAGCACGGCAGCTCTCTTAAAACAACACGGTTTGGCCTCAAAGGACGAGCCGCCTCGGCTGATCGGCGCCTATATGTATTTTCGACGCCAGATCGAAAGCTATGCGGGAGGAGATGATCCAGAGAAAAGAGAGCAGCGCATTTGGGGGCTTTTGCAAGCTTTGAGAACGGGCCTGCAGCTTGTTGTAATCGAGCTTGAGGAAAACGACGATCCGCAGATCATATTCGAAACCCTAAATGCGCGAGGACAACCACTTCTCCCGTCCGACCTCATACGCAACACGATCTTTCATCAGGCGTCGGCGGACGCCGCACACGGCAGTAATCCGCATTATGCTGACGAATTATACGAGACGTACTGGCGGCCTTTCGACAATGACAGGACGAAAACCCCGGTTAATGGTGAAGACAGGTATTGGCATATCCCGGAGCGCCAAGGCCGACTCACCCGACCGCGTATCGACCTGTTCATCTTCCATTTCCTAGTGATGCAGACTGCCCGAGAGCTTTCCATAGGGCATATTTTTCAGGAATTTAGAGATTGGCGCGATCAATCGGATCAGACGCTAGAGGAGTTCCTCGGTGAGCTGAAACATTTTTCTGGAATTTTCAAGGATCTAATCTCACCATCTGGGACGGATCAGCTTTCTATTTTCGCAAGAAGGCTTCGCTCTCTAGATACTAGTACGGTATATCCACTTCTTCTTTTTATTGTCGGCTTGCCATCTGAAAAACTATCTCGCGTTGACAGGGATACAATACTTTCCGACATCGAAAGTTGGATGATCCGGCGGTTCGTGTGCCAGCTCACCAATAAGAATTACAACAAGTTTTTCGTGTCTATGCTTTCGAAGGTTCGCGACATAGTTTTCGCAAAGACACCTACGGATGATGAGGGCTCAATCGGCGGGAAGCTCGTTTCCGCTGTGCGCGAAGAGCTTAAACGGTCTCACGATGTTACGACGCGCTGGCCAGATGACAGTGAATTTGAAAAAGGATGGTTGAACAATGCTGTCTACGTGAAGTCACGCCCAGATCGCGCAGTCATGCTGCTGACGGCTATCGACAATGCTATGCGTACCAATAAGAATGACTACAAACACGCCCCGGAAAATTCGAGCGTAGAACATCTTCTGCCCCAGAATGGCAGCGTAATAGATTACCCCTATCCCCCGGAGCCAACCCAGCCCGATGGTCTTACGGCTTCCGCGAGAAGGCAGAATGCGATTCACGCCGTTGGAAACCTGACACTGGTCACGCAGCCTCTCAATTCTTTGCTCAGTAATGGACCTTTCTCGAAGAAGCGACCCGCGATCGCGCAGAATAGTGAACTTCGCTTAAACATTCGCTTCCAAAATCCCAATGCGACGCAATGGCTTGAACCAGACATATCGGCGAGAGGAAGAGAGATGTTTTCGTATGCAAAGGGTGTCTGGTCGTTTTCCAAATAAATATCACGCGCAAGAGACGACTTCACTCAGAGGACGAAGAACGATTTAGCCTTGCGAGCGAGCTATTTATGCTCGTTTTGCAAGCGCTCGGCGGTTGGCCCGAGTGATGAGGGACCGGACGCCGTAACGATGATCGGGGTTGCGGCGCATATTAGCGCTTCCGCAACCAACGCCGAGGCCGCCTGATGGCGACGATCACCCATGTCTTCAGCATCGAATATACCGCGAAAATGCTCGATGAGGATTGCGAACTGCTTCGGGCGATCGTCCGCAACGATGACAATCTCAGCTACGGCAACATCATCAGCGTCTACATCGGAGAAGACGAGGCGATAACTGCTCTCACCGATGACGGGATCGATGAACTCAGTCAAATGCTCTCTGACGCTCGTCGTTCAGCCGCCAAATGGAACGACTTCCTCCAAGACTTCGTCGACGACGAAGAACTCATCGCGCGCATCAAGGCAAAACTCCTGCGGTGACAATCGGACGGTTACCGCTAACCGTCGGGCTGCGTATTCCAGCGAAGCCGGGCGGTATCGCCAATTCCGAAGCCGTACCGCTAGCTATCCACCAGTCGGCATCAAATCATTCGCCGTGAGCAAGTTGTGCGCTCGTTTTAGGATCGCCTTCCTTAGCTTCTCGCCTCTGCCCCCTGCGATCATCAATTCATTAATGGTTCTCTTGCCGAGAGCTTTATAAATTTCGACGGCTTCGCCTTGCCGCAGGGCCCGCTTTTTGACCAACGTCTTGCCAGTCGGCAGCCGTACAATTTCGCCAGTTTCGCGGTCTACGACATCAGCCCTACGTGGGACGATGCGGTAACTGTTGACCGCGTGCTTCAACATGTACACTACCTGCTCGATGATCGTTTCGCCCTCGACTTTCTTGAAATGGAATGGCTTGCCGTCGGGGCGCAACGTAGTGTGATGTCCGTTTGTTGCCGCTCTGATGTCACGTAAGGCGTCACGCCCGATACCCCAAACAATAGCGTGGCAGTGCCAAGACAGCATGTTCGAATCTGCCGCATTGATTGCTTGCATGTTGGTAAAGTAGCCGGCTTCGATCGCTCCAAGGAAATCGAAGTCCGAGAAAGTGTCTGCCGCCCAATCTCGGATGCGCTTGGTGTCAAATTTCGTACCGTCCTTTATGCTGGTAACGTGGTCAGAAAACGCGACTGTCACGAAATAGCAAGTTCGCTTTTTCGCGCCGAATCTCGATTTAAGAACCTCGGTAGAGGCGACTGCCACGGCCTTACGTGCCGCCATGTTCGTTGCGTAAAGTAACGATGGTCGATCGTCGAACACGATCGACTTAATACGATCATTCACGGTTCTTCCGCGTTTGGTGTGAAAATAGGCGATCATCGTGGCCCTGAAGTCATCGTGAATGCGTATATACTCATCGATATCTCGAATTGGCTTTCTCTTGGGCATAGGTTCTCCATGTCATCACCACATCCGTATAATAGGAAAGGATGTGGTGATGAGTGTAAGGGGATATTGAGGATGGGATATGTTAGGTATCAGGAGGGATATTAGGTATTTAAAGGATACTTAACATTATCCTGAAACCTCGATAAGCTTGATTTGTATTCCAAGCCCCACTGCGTCATCTACGCTGATCTCCGCAACGGCGCTCCTTCCAATGAGTGAGGAAAGCTTATCGATCAGATGGCGTGGGACGGCCATGCTTGTTGCTAGGAACGGGCCTTCTTCATCACGCCGATGACCAGATGAGATAGATGAGCTAACTTCACGATCCGTCGTGGGGTCCAAGGGACCAGCGGCATTGTCGTCTGGCGGTGCCGCATCCAAATCTTCAGGCCGGTGCCTAGACATCGCCTCAAGCCCACCACGCGCCTCAATCTCAGCAATCAAGCTCGCTGCTGGCACGTGCGCGTTGAATAATGGACTCAAGGCCCTTGAGTATTTGTTAGCACGCTGGTTCCCTTCAGTTGTGACCATGCCGTAAACGAACCGGATTAGGTAGTGCAGGGCTCGTTCAGGGTTTTCATAGCTTGGAGGGTTCTTTCTGCCTTGCCAGTCTGGGGCTGATGTGAACAATCCCCATTGAATCTCATCAACCCGCCACGCTTCAGCGATGGTGTAGAGCTTTTGAAGAATGACGTAGATCGAAGTCCGATAGCCAATTTCCACGTTGTCTGCGACGTTTCTGATATGCTGAACTGTTGGGAATGTCGGGGCCTCGCTCATGAGGGTCGCCAATTGTGATTCCAAAGCTCCATCTGAAGGGCCAACACGTGGAAGGTATTCAGACAGATATCCTGAAGGGCAAGGGATACGGAAGTCGTTCAAGAACGATATGACGTCGCCTGCCCATGCGGCCGCGTTCGCGTCCGAAACATGGTCTGGTAGGCCGTGGAGTTGAATTGTGCGTAATAGCGCCGGGCGCAACCGGACCGCCTCGCGCCGTTCGAACAACTGATGATGGCGTGTGAATAGATGGCTCCTCGTAGACGCTTTCAGATCTAAAGTATGAACCAGACGGCCCGTATTATCGAGGACTTCGACCGATCGGTTTCGCGGATAAATGCTATTCATGGAGTACTCCAATTAGGCGGGTCGCTGAGAAGTGGATGTTCTTTGGGTGGCTTGCAGAAAAGAGGTCAGATCCGAGCGACGGTAGACCACCTTGGAACCATGTTTCTGAAACGGAGGGCCGCCAGTTCCCTTCCATCTCCACATCGCCAAAGTTTTGGGCGCGACGCCGAGGTATTTCGCTGCATCTTTTGCCCCGAATACGACTTGTTCGGGGGAGCTATTCGGTAGGCGGCTGATCAGGACGTCGGTCAGAACTGGGTCATCTAGTTCGAGATCCAGAGAGCTTGCTATCCGGAGTAATGCTTGCACCACTTTCTGGCGCCGTCGAATGGACGACTTCCCTCTTAGTTTTTTCATGTATGTTCTCCTTTTTTCGGTCACAGATAGGCCTCTCCGGAGATGAGTATTTCGTCTCCGGTTCTTAGATTTTCTGTTGTTTTTCAGTTGCTTAGTGCAGAAAAGATATAGCAAATTTCGCGACTTCTGTCATTCGCGAGATGTCTCGATTTTTCCAAATCTCAAACGTCGTAAAATCGAAAATAAAGGAAATGAGATTCAAGGGCTTACAAGGGCTTTTTTCAACGCAGCTGTTTTCCAAATTAAAACAATTACTTGCGCCAGAAAAAATGAGAACGGGCGAGCTAAAAAAATCAATAAAAACAATGATGTACTCATGAGTGCTAAAAAAAATTATACAGCCTATACAAGAATTCAAAACTTTGCTGAAAAATACACCGAATCGCTGCGGCCGAGTGAATTTACCAAGTCGGACGGTTGTAAAGACAGGGGAGCCGCTTAGGGCTTTTTCAGATGTTCATTCAGTTTCGATGACACAGAATCGGCGGTATCATGGAGCGGGTCGGCCGCCAAATGGGCATAGCGTTGGGTGGTCTGCGTTTGTGTATGACCTAATAATTTGCCCACGATATAGAGACTATTTCCCGACGAAACAGCAGAGCTTGCGAAATTATGGCGGAGGTCGTGCAGCCGGAGATCAGTCAGTTCCGCTGCCTCCCTTATCTTGGCCCATACCTTCTGGATGCTAATGGGTGTCATCCCTCCGGCGGCCGATGGAAAGACCAACTCGGAGCCACACACTTTGGGCAACAACTTCAGAAGTTCCATGGCTGCGGAACCTAGTAGAAGAGCCTTCTTGCCGGTCTTGCTATCCGGCAATTTTGCTAGGTTGTGATCGAAGTCAAGCCATTCCCAACGCAGAGTCAGCGCTTCATGGCGCCTGCATCCGGTCAAAATCAGAAACCGAATAGCAGCCACGACGTATGGACTTACACCGGCTTTTTCTGCATTCGAGAGAGCAGTTCCGAGACGATCCAATTCAGAGGCGGTGAGGTAGCGTTCGTGCTTCTCGAGCTTGTAGTGCTTAATGCCCTTGGCGGGATTGTCCGTTCGATGTCCCTCGTTCACCGCAAACGTTAGAATGGACGACAACAATGCTAGGGTGCGGTTTGCCGCCCCTTTGCCCCCGGTGACGATTGCCCGCCCCCGGGGCCGCGTCTTTACATCTGCTGCGGTCTTTCCCTTTGCGATGGAAACCTGAAATTTCTGGATATCTGCCCGAGTGAGGTCGATAACCTTTGATTTTCCTAAGAGGGGGGCAATATGCCGTTTTATGAGGCCGTTCTCAAAATCGATCGTTGATTGCTTTTTTTGTGATGTGCCCCGCTCGAGATAGTCTTCAATGAGCTGGTTCAGGAGGATCGCTTCTTGCCGGGCTTTTTTGGCAGTGCGCGGATCATTACCTTTACTCACCTCGGCAAGCAGTTGGACCGCTGCGTCCTTAGCCTGATCCAAAGACCACGGCCGGCCATACTCGCCAATGGTAAAGCGTCTCGCAACTCCCTCAATGCGCGCTTGGACAATAAAGTTCTTCTTGCCGCCCTTCGTCACCTTAACGCCGAACCCGGTCAAACCTTCGTCGAAGTAGAAGTTGTCTCTTGACGAGGGTGCGAGTTGGTCGAGAAAACGCTTGGTAATTTTCATGTCGATGGTGTCTCCGGCGAATATATAGTACTCGCACAGTACTCAGACTTGCGAGAACTCGCAAGTCTTTGAGGTCGGCAGAGCGAAAAATTATCGTTTAAAATCAGTGCAAACTGTGTCGAAAGAGATCAGCAGAGATACTGCACCGTAACATTCGTAATGATGGGGTCGCAGGTTCGAGTCCTGCAAGCGGCACCATATTTCCCTAATGCCTAGCGCTGCATCATCGAAGCACTCGATCACATCTTGGACATCACCCCGGCGCAAGAGGTTAATGTCCGAGCCGCTTGGGCAGGCACTCGCGGCGGCAGCTGGACATGTGCCATAATGCGGGTCTTCTCATGAAAGCGATTCCATGCCGCAGACCCAAAACCGCACCGATCCCCTGTTCGACAACGCCCTATCAGACAACAATGGTCCGAAAAATCCGCTTGCTATCCTGAAGCAGGTCTACGGTTATTCGGCCTTCCGGGGCAAGCAGGCTGCCGTGGTCAGCCAGGTCGTCGCGGGCGGCGATGCTGTGGTTTTGTTCCCGACCGGTGCCGGCAAGTCGCTGTGCTTCCAGATTCCGGCGCTCTGCCGCGACGGTGTCGGTATCGTTGTCTCGCCGTTGATCGCGTTGATGCGCGACCAGGTGGAAGCGCTGAAGCAGCTAGGCGTCCGCGCTGCCGCGCTCAATTCGTCCCTAACGCGCGAAGAGTTCGTCGATGTTCGGCGGGCCATTGCCAATGGCGATCTCGATCTTCTCTATGTGACGCCGGAGCGCATCGTTACATCCGCCTTCAAGGACATGATCGGCGATGCCCGGATCGCGCTGTTTGCTATCGACGAGGCGCATTGCGTGTCCCAGTGGGGCCACGATTTTCGGCCGGAATATCGTGAGCTCGGCCATCTCGCCGAGGCCTATCCCGGCGTGCCGCGGATCGCGTTGACGGCGACGGCCGATCCGCATACCCGCGAAGACATCATCGACAAGTTGGCACTTCGTTCGGCCGAGGTCTTTACGACCTCCTTTGACCGACCGAACATCGCCTATGAGATCGTCGAGCGCGACCAGCCGCGCCAACAGCTGCTGCGCTTTCTCGAACGCCACAAGGGTTCCAGCGGCATCGTCTATTGCCTGTCGCGCGCCAAGGTGGAGGACACCGCCGAATGGCTCAACGCCCAGGGGGTGCGCGCACTCGCCTATCACGCCGGCATGGATCGCGCCCTTCGTGACGCCAACCAGGATGCTTTCCTGAAGGAAGAGGATCTTTGCCTGGTTGCCACCGTCGCCTTCGGCATGGGCATCGACAAGCCGAATGTCCGCTATGTCGCCCATCTCGACCTGCCGGGTTCGGTCGAGGCCTACTATCAGGAAACCGGCCGCGCCGGGCGTGACGGACTGCCGTCCGATGTCTGGATGGCCTATGGCATGGCGGATGTCATCCAGCGCGGACGGATGATCGACGGCGGCACGTCAGGTGACGATATCAAGCGTGTCGAACGCGCCAAGCTCAACGCCCTGCTCGCCATCTGCGAGACACCCGGCTGCCGCCGGCAGGCGATCCTCGCCCATTTCGGCGAGGCGCATCAAGGTGGCTGTGGCAACTGCGACACCTGTCTCAAGCCGGTCGAGACCTGGGACGGCACGGATGCCGCCATCAAGGCGCTCGCGGCGATCTACCGCACCGGCGAACGCTTCGGCACCGGCCATCTCATCGACGTGCTGCTCGGCAACGAGAATGAGAAAACCACCCGCTTCGGCCATGCCGGCATGCCGGTGTTCGGGGCCGGAAAGGATATCCCGTCCAAGACGTGGCAATCGGTCTACCGCCAGCTTCTGGCGGCTGGGCTCGTCAGCGTAGATCATGAGGCGTTCGGCGCGCTGAAGCTGGAGCCTGAGGCCCGCGCCGTCTTCAAGCGCGAACGCGAGGTTCGCTTCCGCAAGGACCGCCCGACGACGGGCAAGGCCTCGAGATCGGCCTCGTCGAGTTCTGCAAGCGCCAGATCGGCACTCGAAGGTTCCGACATGGAGCTTTTCGAAGCGCTCCGCGCCGCGCGAACCGCCATCGCCAAGGAGCTTTCGGTCCCGCCCTATGTCGTCTTTCCCGACACCACGCTGGTTGCTTTCGCCACCGATCGGCCGATGAGCCGCGACGCGCTGCTCGGCGTCTCAGGCGTTGGGCAGTCAAAGCTGGAGCGTTATGGGGATATCTTCTTGAAAGTGATCCACGCACATCAGCGATAAATGCACCGGCGCGCCTTTGGAAGCGCGTCAGCGCCAGCCGAGGCCGGGAGCGACATGGGTCAGGATCGCCTCGATGACATGCGCGTTATAGTCGACGCCGAGCTGGTTGGGCACGGTCAACAGCAGAGTGTCAGCCTCGGCAATGGCCTCGTCCTTTGCCAGTTGCTCGATGAGAGCATCCGGCTCGGCTGAATAGCTGCGGCCAAAGATGGCGCGGGTCTTCGCGTCGATGAATCCGATCTGGTCTTCGCCCTCATTTCCGCGGCCGAAATAGGCGCGGTCGCGGTCGTCGACCAGTGCAAAGATGCTGCGGCTGACCGATACCCGCGGCTCGCGCTCGTGGCCGGCCGTCTTCCACGCTTCCCGGTAAGCCCTGATCTGGTCGGCCTGCTGGACATGGAACGGCAGACCGGTTTCGTCATCCTTGAGCGTGGAACTCTGCAGGTTCATCCCCAGTTTTGCTGCCCAAACGGCTGTCGCGTTCGAGCTGGCGCCCCACCAGATGCGATCGCGCAGGCCCGCGGAATGCGGCTCAAGGCGCAGCAGCCCGGGCGGATTGGGAAACATCGGTCGTGGATTGGGTTGCGCAAAGCCCTCGCCGCGCAATACATCGAGCAGCGCCTCGGCATGACGTCGGCCCATATCGGCATCGCTGCCACCCTCGGCTGGTTCGTAGCCGAAGTAGCGCCAGCCGTCGATCACCTGCTCGGGAGAGCCGCGACTGATGCCGAGTTGCAGGCGCCCGCCGGCAATCAGGTCGGCAGCACCGGCATCCTCGGCCATGTAAAGCGGGTTCTCATAGCGCATGTCGATGACTGCCGTGCCGATCTCGATACGGCTGGTTTTCGCGCCGGCGGCGGCCAGCAGCGGGAACGGCGAGGCGAGCTGGCGAGCGAAGTGATGCACCCGGAAATACGCCCCATCGGCGCCGAGTTCCTCGGCAGCGACGGCGAGATCGATCGACTGCAGAAGTGCGTCCGATGCCGAGCGCGTCTGCGACTGCGTCGAGGGCGTCCAGTGCCCGAACGATAGAAAGCCGATCTTCTTCATGGTGATACAACGCTCAGATATGTGTGTGTTTACGCTTCATGGCACAATTCCGGCTTTGGATACAGCAGGGAATCCGTGCTTGAAAGCACTTCCGATTTATTCCGCGATTAGGCCGTCAAACACTTCAAGCATCGCATCGTCAATTGCTTTGCCGAGGTCGGATGCGGTGGTCGCCAGTGCATCCTCATTCATGTCGCGCGCCGCAATGGCGAAGGCGGCACCCTCAATCGTGATGATCTCCTGCGCACGCTGAATTGCCCAAAGTGCAAATTCACTCCGGCTGCCGATCTCGGTCGTCTCCATTTTTCTTCTCCTGATTTGCTTTTGTGATTGGCTTATATCCGACTTGGCTGTCGAACAAAGCCGTTCCAGACGCGATCCTGCATCGTGGTAATCCTTGTTATCTGCGCATGGAAATCTCTGCGGCATTCAACTGCTCCTGAGCCTGAACAAACCTTCCGTCGATTCAAATCAACCACCTATGCATCCATTGCATGGGTGGCATGAGGAGTTACGACTTTTACGGGATGGTCGCGTCGTCTATATACCAATCATCGAAACGACGCCGGAGCCAAACAAAGGTTGCTGACGTCAGACAGCCCTCAGAAAGGGGATTATCATGAACGTCGCCCGCTCTTTCACCAACTGGGTGAAATTCCGTCAAACCGTTGCCG
Organism: Shinella sp. OV683; assembly: GCF_057787725.1. Lineage (NCBI taxonomy): Bacteria > Pseudomonadati > Pseudomonadota > Alphaproteobacteria > Hyphomicrobiales > Rhizobiaceae > Shinella > Shinella sp. OV683. The sequence goes on along the minus strand of NZ_CM173543.1, from coordinate 4,582,563 downwards.
AACTTGGCCGCATGTCCAGCCGCGAACTGCAGGACCTCGGCATCGAACGGGCCGATATCCGCCGCGTAGCCCAGGCTTCAGTCGCTCTCTAACAGCGACATCTCTGCCAAGCATTTGCAAACGTCCGCCTCGTCAGCGGGCGTTTTTTGCGTTGAGGGACAGGCTTGAACATTAGTTGTATTTAATACTTGTGGCGACCAATGGTTGACAGGTCAGAATTCCACGTACATGAAGGATTGTTCACCAGATCAGAGTTGCAAGGAACAATTATGGTTCGGAAGTTTCTTTTAAGTGCCGTCGTCTCGGTCAGCGCTTTTGTGTTTGCAGGGTCGGCATACGCCGAGGTCCTGAAGGGCATATGCACAGTGTCGGCATCCGCTCACGGCGGAAAAAGATTCGCAACGTTGAAATGCTCCAAGGCATCCGAACCCGGCGATTACACGATCAGGTCAACAATCTGGGAGAAAGACGATCGTGCAGCCTATGGAAAATTGGCCCGCTTCGCAGGACGCCGGTTTGCCTGCAATTTGACCCAGGGTGGCACAGTAAGAGACGGTTGGATGGAAAGCACCCATTATCAGCTAACGAACTGCAAGTAGCCAGGCGAATTGCTTTCGCTCGGCTGCAAAAGGCCTCGCGGCGCATTCGTCCGCTTATCATCACACATCCCTGTCTCTAGTCGATGATCCTCACCCTCTCCAAGCCAGCAATTGACAGCGCGGGGATTATTCATATTATTAATACTAATAATGAGTCCCACAGAGGGTGGCCGGCAATATGCTTTTACAGGGTCCGCGAGCAAAAGGCTCCGCAGGAATTAGCTTGCATGCGAAGCTGTTGGACCAGCTTGGACAATCCATTGTGCGGGCTGAGCTGGCGCCCGGCGACCCCTTGCCGAATGCTGACGACTGGAGTGCCGCTCACGGCGTCAGCCGCACCGTCCTGCGTGAAGTGATCAAGGTTCTCGCCGGCAAGGGAATGGTCGAGTCCCGCCCAAAGATCGGCACGCGCATTCGCGACCGTAGCGACTGGAATTTCCTCGACCCGGATGTGCTGGCATGGCGCTATGGCACGACGACGGATTTCAATGAGGCGCGCTCTCTGTTCGAGCTGAGGCGGGCGATCGAGCCGATGGCCGGCAGCCTTGCTGCACAGCGCGCCGATAAGGCCGAGATCGCAAAGCTCGAGCAACTCTATGGGAAAATGGAGCTGTATGTCGACGACAACGATCGCTTCGCGGAAGCCGATCTCGCCTTCCATCAAGCCATCATGCGCATGACCGGCAACGAGCTCTTCGGTTCGCTGGCGGCGCTGACCGAAACGGCAATGCTGATCAGCTTCAGACTGTCGGATGACAACCCTTATGGCCAGCGGCCCTCCCTGCCGCTGCATCGGCGTGTCTGCGATTGCATAGCGGCTCGCGATCCGGCCGGGACGAGTGCGGCGCTGATCGAGCTGCTGGATCTGGCGGAGGCCGACGTCAATCGCTCTCTGGCCGCCCGGCGCAAGCCGCGTGAATAGACTTGCTTCGCGGTTCTGACGCAAACTCCAGTTGGGAAAATGGCCGATGACGCCGGTTGAAGTTGCCGCCCGATACGAGTTTGCGCAAAGATTGGCTCAGGGTGCCGGACAGATCGCGGCGAGCTATTTTCGCAAGCCCACGGCCTTGAACATACGCGAGAAGGGGCTTCACGACCTGGTGACCGAGGCCGATCTTGCGATCGATCGCTTTCTCGCCGACGAGATCGGGCGCGCTTTTCCCGCCGATGGGACCGTCACGGAGGAGTCGGGCGGAGAGTGGACGGAAAGCGTCTGGGTGATCGATCCCCTGGACGGCACGCAGAATTTCGCCCGGGGATTAGGCCATTTCGCCATCTCGATCGCCTTCCATCAAGCGGGTAAGACAGAGATCGGCGTCGTCTACAACCCCGTTTCCGGTGAGATGTTTGCAGCCCGCCGTGGTTTCGGCGCTTTTTGCAACGGTGAGCCCATTGCTGTGCGTCCGACCGCATCACCTCGGGAAGCGGTCATCGATGCCGGCTATTCCAGCCAGCGGCCGGTCGCCGACTACATTGCCTTGCTGTCGCGCCTGACCGGCGCCTCCTACGGCTTCCTCCAGAACGGATCGGCAGCCATGGGGCTGGCGCATGTCGCCAGCGGTCGCATCGACGGCTATTGCGAACTTTTCCTCAACAGCTGGGACGTGCTGGCCGGTGCGTTGCTGGTGGAAGAGGCGGGCGGATGGGTCAGCGATTTCACAGCTGATGACGGCTTGCGGCGCGGCAACGCCATTCTGGCTTGCGCTCCGCTGTTAAGAGGCTCGCTGCAGGCCTTGACGGAGATCGGCCGAGCGGGCCAGCCGGAAACGGTTGCCTCGCCACTCGCGATCTGAAAAGCTTAAACCCAGCCACCGTCGACGATGAACTGCTGGCTGGTGCACATCCGGCTGTCGTCGGCGGCCAGAAACAGCGCCATTCGGGCGATGTCGTCCGGCTGCAGGCGTTGTGGCAGGCACTGCCGCTCCTCGATCTGGCGTTCGCCCGCAGGCGTCAGCCAAAGCCGCATCTGCCTCTCGGTCATCACCCAGCCGGGGACGAGGCAATTGACGCGGATATTGTGCGGGCCGAATTCGCGGGCAAGGGCCCTGGTCATGCCGTAGATGGCTGCCTTTGCCGTGACGTAGGCTGGACAGTCTGCATCGCCTACCATCCAGGTGATGGAGCCAAAATTGACGATCGAGCCGCCGCCCGCGTTCTTCATGTGGGGTAGCACGGCCTGCGCGGCAAAGAACTGGTGGCGCAGGTTCACGGCCATGCGGTCGTCCCAATAAGCGACGTCGATATCTTCCGTTTGATGCCGATCGTCATTGCCGGCATTGTTGCACAGCGCCTCGATGGGGCCGTTTTGGCGGCACGCCTCTGCGATTGCCGCCCGCAGTGCCTCTACGTCTCGCAAATCGCATGGAATGAATAGAGGTGCCGGAGCGCCGGCAGCCCTGACGGATTCGACAACCGCACGCGACGCCTCTTCCGCAATATCGACGAAGGCCACCCGGCTGCCCTGCAGGCAGAAATGACGCACCAGGCTTTCGCCGATTCCGCTGCCCCCTCCCGTGACCAAAACGCTGCGCCCTGCAAGGCTTGGATAGGTGGCGTAGTTTTGCGGATCTGCGGGCATGGCTGCGGTCCTCGTTGCATTGTCCTCCGGTTCTTAGCTGCCGTGTTTGACAGTTCTTCCATCGCTCCCCGCCATGACCGTCAGTGCTTGTGCACATGTCGCTTTCGAAAGCTGAAATCGGCGATAATCTATATAGTATGAATAATATGAACATTGTCATTCCGCTGTCATTGTCGGTGATTAACAAATCCCGGACATCGACGGCTGGACCTCAGCGACAGGACGCCCGCATTGGCTGCGGGAGCCCGCCCGGGAGCAACCGCCTGAGACAAACATTTCACCGCCGCGCCAAACAGGCCGGGCATATCTCTCAAATTGTACGCCTTGAACAAGGAGCGATTAAATGACCACTTGTCCCAGCGAAACACTCTCCGGAACATCCAGTTGGATCGTGGAAAGCTATGCCGATTTCCGTTACCTGGACACGAACACGTCCGGCCTTCGGTTCAGCCAGGGCCTAGTGTGGAATGAAGACGCCGGCGAGTGGATTTCTTCGTGGCAATACGGCCTTGCGCGCCTGGATTCGAACTTCCAGTTCATGCAGACCACGGGTTCGGTGGACACCTCGACCTTGAGCATTACCAGCGGCATCCCGCAGGTGCTGGCCGATATGGGCCTCGATCACATCGGCGATATCGATTACTACAACGGCAAGCTGTACATCTCCCTCGACAATTCTGAAGTCGATTACCAGACCGGCTATGTCGCGGTCTTCAACGCCAGCGACCTGAGCTATACCGGCACATTGTACGAGCTGGTCGGCGCTCCGAGCAACCCGCACAACGACGTCGCAAGCTGGGTCGCCATCGATGCCGAAGCCGGGCTTGGCTATGGCAAGGAATACCAGATGGGCAATACGATCAACATCTACAGCCTTGAGGACTGGAGCTTCCAGGGCACGCTCGAGATGGACCAGAGCCTGAAGAGCATTCAGGGCGCCAAGGTCCTGGACGGCATGATGTATATGTCCTCCGACAATAACACGCGGTCGGTCTACAGCGTTGATATGACGACCGGCCACGTCACTGAGCTTTTCCAATTGCCCGGTGTGGCCGGCACCGACATGGAGACCGAAGGCCTGGAGGTCCGCAAGAACGCCGACGGCCAGGTGGAGATAACGGTTGAACTGATCGTAGACCCCGAAGGCGACATCTACGCCGACACCTATACGCGGGTGTTCACCTATGTCCTGAGCGAAGGTTCGAGCGTACCGCTGACCCATACCTGGACCGTCAACTCAGCCGGCGACACCACCAATGCCAACGATCTGTCCCTGACCCTGCGCGAAGCCATCGCCAAGGCGGACGCCGGCGACACCATCACCTTCGACGCCTCGCTGGCCGGCGATACGATTACCCTCGGTGACGTGGAGCTCGCACTGTCGAAGAACATCACCATCGAGGGCGATCTCGACGGCGACGGCAAGAGCGACATCACCATCAGCACCAGCGGAACGTCCCCCGTGTTCCACGTTACCGGCGGCACGACGATCCTCAACGGGCTCCTTGTCACCAACTCCGAAGAAAGCGATGGCAGCAGCGTCGTGGTTGACGCCGACGGGGCGCTCACCTTCACCAACGGTGCGACGACAGATCTCCAGACTCGTGGCGACGACATTCTAACCGGCGCAAACGGCTTCGATGCCATCCATGGCGGCGCTGGAGACGACATCATCCAGGGCCTTCGCGGCAAGGACCTGCTCTACGGCGAGGCCGGCAACGACCTGCTCATCGGCGGTGCGGGCGGCGACACGATGGTCGGCGGCGCCGGCGACGACACCTATATCGTCTCCGAGGACGGCGACGTTGTCACGGAACTCAAGGATGGCGGTACCGATCTCGTCAAGGCCTCATCCAGCTACGCGCTGGGTGACGCCGTCGAGAACCTGACCCTGATGGGAACAGGCGACCTCAACGGCACCGGCAATGGCCTTGCCAATGCGCTGACAGGCAACGCGGGCGCCAACACGCTCTCCGGCCTCGCCGGCAATGACAAGCTGATGGGTTGGGCAGGTGACGACACGCTGAATGGCGGGTCTGGTGGTGACACGCTGAATGGCGGCGATGGCGACGACACGCTCAACGGCGGCGCCGGCAAGGACGCCTTGTCGGGTGGCGCGGGTGCGGACCGTTTCGTCTTTGCGTTTGGCGACACATCTGCGTCGAAGTCCAAGGCCGACACGATATTCGACCTGCAGGGCAACAAGGGCGACATGATCGATCTGCATCTGATTGATGCCAAGGAAAGCAAGGCTGGCGACCAGGCGTTCAGCTTCATCGGCACCGACACGTTCTCCGGGCATGCGGGTGAATTGCGCTACGAAAAGGCCGGCGGCGAGACCTACATTTATGGCGACACCGACGGCGACAAGAAAATCGACTTCGCCATCCATCTCGATGATGCCATGAACCTCAAGGCCGATTATTTCGTGCTTTAAATCTCGGCATGAAGGTCCTTGCGCTGGACCATGCCTTGTCGATGACCGCCAACCGGGCAAAGGTCGTTGCTAGCGATTGAGGATGATGAAAACACCCCGTCCGGCCAGCCGGATGGGGTGTTTCGTCAGTGCTATTGAGGAAACCTGAGATGGAATCCTGCGAGGAACGTCGTCGCGTTTTCAACCACGCGGATTGCAAACCACCACCGCTTCGTGATCGAAAGCGTCATCATGCGGGAAGCCCGCGCCAGGATAGACGCGGGCGAGAGTTGCCTACTCTGCAGCCTGATAGGCGGTCGAACGGCGCGTTTGGCGTCTTGGCCCGAGGGCGGCCAGCAGGGTGATAAGGATCGCAAGCAGTGAGACGAAGGTGATCGCCGCGACGTAGGGATCCCATCCGAAACGGCCCGACGCACCGAAGATCGCCGACGTGGCCGCAAGCACGATGCCGCCGCCGATCTGGAAGGCGGCGAAAAGCAAGCCAGAGGCCAGGCCTGACTTGTCGTCCTCGACATCCGAAAGTGCAGCGACCTGCACGCTTGGGTAAGTCATTGCATAGCCGATGCCAAGCGGGATCTGCGACAACGCGACCAGCAGGAAGGGATTGACGTGGCCGAGCGCAGTCACCCAGAAGATATAGCTTGCAGCTTGCAATGCCACGCCGAGCGTCATGAGACCTGTCGCTCCACGGTTTTGGGCAATGGTCGCGAAGCGTGGCGCCAGAAACATCACGGCAACGCCTCCGAAGGCGAAGCAAAAGCCAGTGACGAAGGCCGACCAGCCAAAGACATTCTGGTAATAGAGCGTTGCGATGAACTGGAAGCCGACATAAGCGCCCTGGAACAGCGCGGCGATTGCATTGGCATGGCTGAGTTTGGCCCTGCGGAACATGGAGAGAGGCACCATCGGCTCGGCGTGCTTTGCTTCGACTGCCAGGAACAGCAGGATCAGCACGAGCGCGGAAACAAGCGCGCCCCAGGTTGCAAACGCCTGCCAGCCTTCGGCTGCCGCATTTGTGATGCCGAAGACGAACAGCAGCAGGCCCGGCGTAATCGTCAGCGCGCCGGCCCAGTCAAACTTGGCGCGCGGCCCTGTCCGCCGCACATCGCTTGGCAACGCGAAAAAGGCGACCGCGAGCGCCAGAACAGCGACCGGCGCGCCCATGACGAGGGTCGCGCGCCAGCTGAAAACGGTCGCGGCGCCACCGAGAACCATGCCGAGCACGAAGCCTGTGGCACCGGTGGAGGCGAAGACGCCGAGTGCTTTTGCCCGCGCTTCTCCTTCTCCGAATACCGAAAGTAGCAGCGCCAATGCCGCCGGTGCCGTGAATGCCGCCGCAATGCCCTTGACCAGCCGTGCGGCAATCAATGTCGGGCCGCTGTCGACGAAGCCACCGGCAATGCTGGCGACCGCAAAGACGCCGAGTGACCAGAGGAAGACACGCTTGTGTCCGAACAGATCGGCGACGCGACCGCCGAGCAGCAGGAAGCCGCCATAGCCGAGCACATAGGCGCTGACAGCCCATTGCAGCGACGTGGCCTTCATCCCCAGTTCTGCCTGGATGGCTGGCAGTGCGACGCCGATCGTCGAAACGTCCATGGCGTCAAGGAAGTTGGCGGCGCAGAGCAGTAGCAACGCTAGCCCGGCGCCTTTTCTGGATTGAGATTTTGTCATTGAATCGTTCCTTTCTCAGCCGCATCCCGCTTGGGAGAGCGAGGCGGCAGGGAACGAGAAAATGTACACCGAACAATCATATTGCAAATTGATAGTAGCCATGCCAGATATTGCTGACGATGATGAATGATGCGACCCTTCGAAAAATAGACCTGAACCTGCTGCTTGCATTCTCCGTGTTGATGCAGGAGCGCAATGTCAGCCGAGCCGCCGAGCGGCTGCTGCTTGGCCAGCCCGGCTTGTCAGCCGCACTCAGGCGCTTGCGCGACGCGCTTGGCGACGAATTGTTCGTCCGGGTGGGACGCGGTCTTCAACCGACGCCCAGGGCTTTGGCCATTGCTCCGGCAATCGAGGATGCGCTTTCCGGCCTAGAACGCGCGATCCGGCCGCCTGCGGCCTTTGATCCCGCAACCTGGGAAGGCGAATTTCGCATCGGCATGTGCGACAATCTGGAATCAGCATTCTTTGGCCCGCTTGTTGCCCGTCTGCGTGAGCACGCGCCTAAAGCCCGGCTGGTCAGCATCGCTTCCGACAAGCGCGATTCGGCACGCCGGCTCGACGAAGGCGCCTTTGATATCAGCGTTTCAGTGCATGACGAGCCGGCGTCTTGGCATATCCGTACACTGCTGTTCAACCAATGTTCGGTCTGCGTTTATGACCCTCGGCAATTGACGCTCAAAATGCCGCTCAGTCTGGATGATTTTGTCAATGCACCGCATGTGGCGATATCATTCGAAGGCTATTCCATGACCAGCATCGATGTTGCGCTCGGCCTGATCGGCCGCAGCCGGCAGGTCGTGGCGACGGTACCCCGTTATTCAGCCGTTCCACCGGCCCTGCGGGCCTTGCCGGCAATCGCCACGGTGCCGGAGTCGATAGGACGCTGCATGGCACAGTTGCATGGCCTGACGGTTTCCGTTCCACCTCTCGAATTGCCCGCCGACCCGATTTCGATGCTTTACAGAAGAGTGGACAAGGCCGATAGTCGCGCCATCTGGTTCCGCCGCCTCTTTGTCGATGTAGCGGCTGACGCGCTCAAGGCATCGGGTTGCCTGGTGGGAATTGACAAGGCTGCGTGATGCCGTCGGCGACGGATCCTGCAATTCTACAACAGCTGCGAGACTCTGCGGATCACAGGCGTTGGCGTCATTGAGAGCATCGCACTTCGGTGTCTTCTAGCGAGGTAGGCGTCGCGACGCCGCTTGGCCGAACGCTCGCTGCTGTCCCGCAGGGGGCTGATTTAAGCCGTCAGGTAGCCGAAGGGGCCGGCGAGTACAGATGTCTCGGCCGGCCTGCTGAGACGCGATCGACGACACGATGTCGCCATGATCGCAAAAGTCACAAGCGGTCTCAACCGCTTTGCCATCTATTTATCCACACAACCAGGGAGCGCAAGTCTCATTCCGGGACATTGTTGTGCTGTGCTGAACTGGGCGTTCTGCTTGGTTGTGGCCGATCTCAATAAACGACGTTTACAAAGACTTAAGCATGCTGGCGGAGGGCGTAAAGGAGTTCTTAACAATCACATTTGTGGCGCCAATAATGGCCTCACAGATGCAACCGAGGAACGATTCGGATGAACAACCTTCGCTCAGCAGCAATCGTCATCGCCGGTGATTCAACGCTTTCCGACAATGTAATACATTTGGCCCTGTCCCGTATTCGCGAGCAATTGCACGATAATGCGCTGAGCACCAACCTACTTCCGTTGCACGCCTATCGGACAAAGCGGGTGCTCGAAATTGCTGCCACCATGCGTACCCGTGCGAATGCGACTGAGCGCCCATAGAGTGCGGCGGCATGGCCAGCCACCCTGATCTCGCACTGGTCCACGCATCGCCGCTTCTATCCGGCGCTTGTCCGGTCTCACCGTGGGAATGGCCGTTGCGACCAATCCGCAAAGGTTTTCGCCCTTAGACAGACAGCCCCGCCGCAGGGTCGGGCACCAGTGTTTTTTAAGTTAGCAATAGCTTATAAGCTGGCGGAGGGATTCGCGTCCAGCTGTCATTCGTCGAATCTTTCACCCGGTTGCAATGATTGGCAACGAACAGGACACGCCGGTATGCGGGCTATTTTGACGCCTGGATACGCTCACGCCTGTCTTGCCAAGCGAGATGTTGTTTTGCAGGAAAAGCTCACAGGCAAGCGCAGGCACTTAATTGGTTTTGTGGCTGTCGTATTCTCACTTGTCGCATGGGACAGCATTTCCGCTCCCGTCAATGACGACGCTGGTTACATGACCCCAAGGCGTCGCGTGGTTGCGCCGTTTGCCCACGTCGTCTTCTGCACTCGTCACCCCGCAGAATGCAAGTCGAGCGATGCCGCGCCGATGATTACGCTCGATGAGCAGACAGTGCGGAAACTCGAAACCGTCAATTTGGCTGTCAATCGCTCGATCAGGAGCGTCGACGAACCAGTGGACGATTGGGAGATCAACGTGCAGTCCGGCGATTGCGAGGACTACGCTCTTACGAAACGCAACCATTTGATTGCAATGGGTTTGTCCCCGCGTGCGCTGCGCATTGCCGTCGCACTGACATTCGCGGGAATAGGCCACGCGGTTCTCGTGATCCGAACTGATCGCGGTGACATCGTGCTCGACAATCGCACGAACCAGATAAAGCACTGGAGCAGAGTCGATCTCCACTGGCGGATGATCCACTCGGGCGAAAATCCGCGGATATGGTACGAGCTTCCCGATTAACCGAGGTGGGAACCTGACGCCATTTCCCGTCTTTCGCGTCTGGCCGTGATTACGGCTTGGGAATCCGCACGCCTCTTATCGGATCGAGAAAGCGTATTGAGGCCGCGAGATAGGCCTCCGCCATCAATGCGCGGGGAATGCTTGAGCGAGACGAGCGTTCCGAGGCGAACAGATAACCCCGTTTCGGCACATTGACCACGATCCTTGCGTCAAGATCGTCGATCGATCGCCGGACATCTTTAATGGTTTGCACCAGGGCATCGTCGGTGACGATCATATGACCCCATACATTTTCGAGAATCTCGTCTTTGGAGATAACCCGGTCAGAATTTGCGGCAAGGAAAGCCAGCAAAGCAAAGGACTTTGCTCGTATGGGAACGATCTCGCCGTTTCGCTCCAATACCCTTCTTTGGAAATCGAGCGTAAACCCGGAAAAGCGCACAAGGTCAGTGGTCATGGCGCAACAAAGCCTCCAATTCGGAAAGACGATCAAGAAAGCAAGGGAGCGCCTGGTTCTTTTCGACCAATCCCGTCAACTGGAGGGATGCAGATCTGACCCACATGTCAGCGGATGAAATCCGTTTAACGCTCGGTGCAACAGGTATATTTCAGTACTGTTTCAGTCGAATGTCGTTTTTCGTAGGGCATCCAGAATTGCACTTATCCAGCAGTTCCTGCGCCGCAGGTTGCCTCTTTCAAATTTGCAAGATTGCTCTGAGGCTCTCTGACTCCAAACCTGCTCGCCGCCAGGATTGCGGGGCGGCAGTCGAAAATCGCGGCACTGCGACTGCTTCACGAGATCCCCCGTCAGCATCCGATTGCGGCGCTCGCTCGGAGGCAAAAATTCGTAAGTCGTTGATAATTAAGCAATGCGACACGCTTCCACCTCAAGTGGCGGCAGTTCCGTGAACGACCGGGCGGGCTTATCAACAAGGCCTGGACCTGTAGCGCATTGGTCGCTTATGCCCTTCACGTTGAGCAGCGGGACATTCAAATCAGCGCCCTTTCTACCTGCGCCAATATCGAGGCAGCCGACTGCGAGGACATGCGCACGCTGCGTTGGGAGACTGTTTCATCTGAATGGCGGCACGGCAGTCATTGCCAAAGCAACGACCGCTCCTTCTCCGGAAGCGTGACCGAAAAGCCCGACGGCCCGACCTCCTCGAAGAAGCGTTTGAAGATCTCGATGAAGAGGCGCACGAACAGCGGCTTGGCGTTGCCGTAGAGATCGATGACGATCACCGAGGGCGGCGGAAGCTCGTCGAGGATCGGCCGGCGGGCGATGGCCTGCCCATCCGCCGTTGCCCTGCCGATCGGCCGCATGTTCAGGATCGACATGCCGAAACCGGATGCGACTGCCGAGCGCACCGTTTCGTATGAGCGGGTGTGAAAGCGTACTTCGGGCCGCTTTGCCAGAATATCGAACAGTGTCAGCAGATAGGTTGCGGTCTGCGGCATATCGAGCAGGATGAATGGCCGCGTCGAAATCTCCGAAAGCCAGACCGCATCCTTCTCCGCAAGAGGATCGTCGACGTGTAGCACGGCATGCGCCGGCACCTTGCAGATGCGGGTGATACTGCCGGTATGGATCGGTCCGATATCATAGAGAATGGCCAGATCGATCAGCCCTTCCGCGAGCCAGGCCTGCAACTGGACCTGATCGCCCTCCAGCAGGTCGATCTCGACATCGCCGACGCTGTCCACATATTTGCGCAGCATCTCGGGCATGAACAGCGCGCCGAACGGCTCGAAACAGCCAATGCGCAGCACCTTCGGGACACGGTCTGTCAGGTCGCCGATGGCACGGTTGAACTCGGTGGCCGCCGACAGCATGACGCGCGCCGCGCTGACAAAACGTTCGCCTGCCGGCGTGATCTGCACCCCGCGCGCGGGGCGGCGTTCAAAAATGCGGGCACCCATCTCTCCCTCCGCGAGCGTGATCGCGGCGAGGATGGAAGATTGCGAAATATAGAGTGATTTCGCCGCCGCCTGGACGCTGCCGAGACGTGCGACCTCGCAGACATAACGCAGCTGGCGGACGGTCAAATTCATGGGAAACCTCAAACTTCCAGAAAATGTATAAAGTTACATAAAAGAATACATTTTATAGAAGCGCAAGAACACTCCACACTCTTGTCCAGACAACCTGCCGACAGATGCAGGTGGGAACTAAAATCGGGATCATCAGGAATGCCATTGAAAATGCCTCTGGAAGGGGCGGCGGACGCGTGCCTTTTGAGCGCCGCCGAACTCGCATCCGCCTATCGCCGGCGCACGATTTCGCCCGTTGAAGTCGCGACCGCCGCGATGGATCGCGCCGAAGAGACCAATGCGAAGTTCAATGCCTTCACATTCGTGGACCGCAAGGGCGCGCTCGCAGCCGCGGCAGCGTCCGAACGTCGCTGGCGGGATGGCGCACCTCTGTCCGAGGTCGACGGCGTGCCGACCACGCTCAAGGATATCGTTTGGGTCAATGGATGGAGCGTCCGCTACGGCAGCAAGACCACCGTCGTCCGGCCCTATGAGCAAGACGCGCCATCCGTGGCGTTGCTGCGCAACGCCGGCACGGTATTCATCGGGCAAACGACGACGCCGGAATTCGGATGGAAGGCGATCACCGACAACGCCTTGTTCGGCATTACCCGCAATCCCTGGAATGCCGACAAGACGCCGGGCGGATCGTCAGGTGGTGCGGCGGTTGCGGCAGCCGTCGGGGCTGGGGTCTTTCATCTCGGCACGGATGGCGGCGGCTCGATCCGTATCCCCGCATCGTTCACCGGCATCGTGGGGCTGAAGCCGACCTTCGGTCGTGTGCCGGCCTATCCGGCAAGCCCGTTCGGCACGGTTGCGCATGTCGGGCCGATGACACGCAGTGCCGCCGATGCGAGCGCAATGCTGAAGGCCATGTCGGGTCGCGATATCAGCGACTGGGCACAGGGGGCAGGCGAGCTTGCTGCATTGGATGAGGCGCCAGTCGATCTGGCGGGCAAGCGCGTCGGCTATTGGTCCATGCCTGCGGCAGGTAACCTTGACCCCGGGATCGAAGCCGTTGTCTCCAAGGCTGTTGTCAGGTTGACAGCGGCTGGAGCAATCGTTGAACCGATCGCACTGCCCGGAGACGATCTTCTCGATCTCTTCCACCATCATTGGTTTACGGGTACGGCCGCGCGTCTGTCGCAGATTCCGCTCTCCGAATATGGCTTGCTCGATCCGGGGCTGGTTGAGGTCGGGCGCGCAGGGGCTGCCATCACGTCGACGGCGCTGGTTGCGGCCCAGATGCGGCGAGCAGAGTTCGGCGCCGCCATGGATCGGCTGCTGGTGGACTACGATTTCATCGTTTCACCGGGAGCAGCCTTGCCGGCATTCAACGCTGGTCTCGAAGTGCCGGAAGGCAGCGAATTCAAGCGCTGGACGGAATGGGCAGGCTTCAGCTTCCCGATCAATCTTAGCCAGCAGCCGGCCTGCGTCATTCCATGCGGACTGACCGTGGATGGATTGCCAGTCGGTTTCCAGATCATCGGAGCGCGTGGCGAAGATGCCCGCGTTCTTTCTGCCGCCGCGAGCCTGGAGGTGCTGTTTTCCGGGTAAGCACAGACTGACGCATGACGACCACAAACAAACATAAGAGGGGTAACCGTTATGATAAACAGACGTGCAATGCTTCAAGGGGTTCTGGGAGCCGGCGCAGCCGGTGGAGCACTTCTTGCCGATATGAACAATACGGCGCAAGCGCAGGATGCGACGCCGATTCCTGTGGGGTCGGCGCTGCCGATGTCCGGCTTTGCCGCCGCCGACGGTATCGAATTCAAGAACGGTCTTGAACTGGCGGCAGAAGAGATCAACGCTGCCGGCGGTATTCTCGGCCGGCCGATCGAGCTTCACATCGAAGACACCAAGGAAATGGGCGCCGACCTCGTCACCCAGTCCATGCAGCGGCTGATCGACCGCTATAACACGCCGGTGCTGATCAACGGCTACAATCTCGGCACCAACATGGCCGAGATGGATGTCGCCGCCGACAACGACATCATCATGATGCATTACAACACGCTGATCTCCCATAATGAGAAGTTCAAGACCGATCCGGAGCGCTATTACGGCTCGTTCCAGGGCGACCCGCCGGAATACTGGTACGGACCCGGCTGCCTGAACTTCCTCAAGACGCTTTCCGAAAGCGGCAAGTGGAAGGCCCCGAACAAGAAGATCGCCATCATTCCCTCGGCCAACGAATATTCGATCGTCATCGCCAATGCGATCCGTGACAAGGCCAAGGAGTACGGCTTCGAAGTCAGCCTGTTCGAGACCGTGCCGTTCCCGACCAACCAATGGGGTCCGACGCTTGCCAAGTTGCGCCAGGATCCGCCAGCGGCCATTCTGGTCACCCACTTCCTGCCGCAGGACCTTGCGCAGTTCATGGTGCAGTTCCTGGCCCAGCCGATCAACAGCCTGGTCTACATGCAGTATGGCCCGTCGCTGCCGGCCTTCCGCGAAATCGGCGGCGAAGCGATCAACGGCGTCGTCTATTCGACGGTGGTTGGCTGCCTGCCGGACGATTTCTCCAAGCCGTTCCGTGAAGCCTATCGCGCCAAGTTCGGCCCGAAGTCGGCTTACATCACAGGTTCGCAGACCTACGACGGTCTGTGGATGTGGGCGTTGGCAGCGGCGATTGCCGGAGGGCCAGGCGAGCCCTTCAAGAAGGAGCAGGTCCAGAAGGTCGCCTCCGTCATGCGCCGCAACGTCTATCGCGGTGTCAATGGCACCTATCGTGCCGACCCGGCCGGCCAGTCGGCCTATTGCTACCCGACCCAGGTCGCAGACCCGTCGCTCGGCATGCCACACCAGTTCCTGCAGCATCAGGATTACAAAACCGACCCGAAGCTCATCGCGCCGGTCCTCTACGCGACGGATGAATTCATCCTGCCGCCGTGGATCAAGTAATCTCAGGCTGACGGCCGGGAACTGCATGTCATTGCTATGGCGCTGGCCCGTCTCCGGCCAGTGCTCGGCAACAAGGAGCGGGATAATGGGTGACGAGAACGGTACTCTTCTCGATTGCAGCGACGTCGTGAAGCGTTTTGGATCGCTGGCGGCGGTGGATGGCCTTTCGATGACCGTCAATCCGGGCGAGATCGTCGGCATCGGCGGGCCGAACGGCGCCGGCAAGACGACGTTCTTCGACGTCGTGACCGGCATCACACCGGCGACCGAAGGGCGCATGCTCTTCGATGGCAACGATATCAGTGGGCTCGGCGCCGATCGGATCTGCCAGCTCGGTATCGCGCGCACATTCCAGCTCAACGCCGCTTTCGATAGCCTGACCGTGCGCGAGAATATCGACATTGCCGCCTATTTTGGACGCCACAAGCGGCCGGTCCCCGGCTTCCGGTTTGGCAAGGATGTGCGGGAGCAGACGGAAGAGGCGCTGGCTTTTGTCGGCCTTTCCGACAAGGCGGACGAGACGGTGGCGCAGCTGCCGGTGCTGGATCGCAAGCTCTTGATGATAGCCGGCGCAATCGCCACCAAGCCAAAGCTTCTGTTTCTCGACGAACCTGTCGGTGGACTCAACACCACGGAGATCGACCATATCATGGATCTCGTGGTTCGCCTGAAGGGCGACGGGCTGACGGTGGTGCTGATCGAGCACGTCATGCGCTTCCTGCTAGCGCTGTCCAGCCGGGTTATCATCATGCATCACGGCAAGAAGATCTTCGAGGGATTGCCCAATCAGGTGGCCGAAGATCCGGTCGTCGTGGAAACCTATCTCGGCGAAGGGACACAGAAGCGGCTGAAGACCTACTTTGCCGAAGGGGAGGCGCATTCGTGAGCGCAGCCCAGAAACCTCCCGTTCTCAGCCTCAACAATGTTGTCTCTGGCTACAACGAACTGAAAGTCCTCAAGGGCGTGTCTTTCGATGTCTTGGCTGGCGAGTTCGTCACCGTCGTTGGGCCGAACGGCCACGGCAAGTCGACGCTCCTGAAGACGATTTCCGGCCTCGTGCCGCTGCGCGGCGGCTCGATCAGCATCAACGGCCAATCGATCGTCGGCAAGCCGCATGCTGTGGCCGCACTGGGCGTCGCCCATGTGCCGCAGGGTGACATGCTCTTCCCGGAGATGAGCGTGCTCGAAAACCTGCTGATGGGCGCCTATCTGGCGCCAAACAAGGTAGAGATCGCCCGGCGGCTTGAAGAAGTCTTCACGCTTCTGCCGAAGTTGGCTGATCGCCGCCATCAGATCGCCTCGACCCTGTCGGGCGGCGAACGCCGCATGGCCGGTATAGGCCGTGGCCTGATGATGGGTGGCGCGATCCTGTTGATCGACGAGCCTTCGCTTGGCCTCGCGCCGCTGATCATCGAACAGATCTATGGCGTGATTTCAGAGCTTAGCAAGGCAGGGCGGACGATCCTGCTGGTCGAGGAAAATCCGGCCCGCGTCGCTGATCTCGCCGATCGCCTGCATCTGCTCGACGATGGCGAAATCATCTGGTCCGGTCCGCCGGCCGAACTTCTTGCCCGCGACGAACTGCTCGCAACCTATCTCGGAGGCTGACCGGCATGCTCGATATTCTGATGTCCATCATCGTCGCCGGCCTGACCACGGGCGCGCTCTATGCGCTGGCAACCGTCGGCCTGTCGCTGGTCTGGGGTTCCATGGGAATGCTCAACATGGCGCATGCCGCCATGCTGACGCTCGGGGGCTATGCTGCTTTCACGGCCTGTACCGCCATGGGATTGCCGATCGCCTTTGGCTTCGTCGCGGCGATCCTGATCGGCGCCATAGCCGGCGGATTGCTCTATTTTCTCATCGTCCGCAATCTCTTGAAAAACGACAAGGCGACCTTCGAGTCCAACGTGATGATCGCCACCGTCGGCATCGGTATCGCGCTCGAAAACGCGATCCTTCTCACCTATGGCGGCCAGCCGCTGAAGCAGCCGATTTCGATGGCGGGGTCTTTTTCGCTGGGGCCACTTAATTTTCCCTACCAGAATTTGGTGATCATCGCCGTCGTCGTCGTGCTGATGGTGCTGCTGGGACTTCTTCTCGCCAGAACCCGGATGGGGCGGGCGATCCGGGCCACAGCGCAGAACAGGGATGCCGCTCAGCTGATGGGCGTTGCCGTCAACCGCGTCTATCTGCAGGTGCTGGTCCTGTCGGGGGCGCTTGCCGGCGTCTGCGGTGTTATGGTCAGCTCGATGACTCAGCTGTCGCCGCCGCTCGGCAACGATCCTATGCTCAAGGCCTTTATCATGTGTGTGGTGGCCGGGCTCGGTAACCTGCCGGGTGCGGTCGCCGCCGCCTTCGGGCTGGCGCTGCTGGAAGCCTTTATCCAATATGTCGCCGGTGCGCGCTGGGGTTTTCCGTCGCTACTGTTCGTTGTCATCGCCGTGCTGATCTGGCGGCCATCCGGCCTGTTCGGTCGCGCACAAATCCGCCGTATGTGAGGAGCTCAAGGTGACAAAAGCAACAAGCTCCAAGGGCATTTCCGGCTCCACGAAACTCGACATGGCGATCTCGCTTCTGCTGATCGCCCTGGCCATCGCACTGCCCTTCTTCGTCGACAGCCGCTACGTCCTCGGTCAGGTGGTGCTCGCGCTGTTTTATGCCACCATCGCCTCGCAGTGGAACCTGCTGTTCGGCTTTTCCGGCATCTTCTCGCTGGCGCAGATGGCGATCTTCGCGTTCGGCGGCTACGTCACGGCGATGCTCTGCTTCTATTTCGGCTGGAATGTCTGGGCAGCACTGGTGCCCGGCGCGCTTGCCGCGATGGTTTTTTCGCTGATCGTCGGGCTCGCCTGCCTGCGGCTCACGGGCGTCTATGTGGCGCTGCTGACGCTGGCGATCGCTCAGACCATGTATCTGCTTATCGTCACCGACACCGAATGCTTTATCATGGTCGGCTCGATCTGCCGGCAGTTCACGGGTGGCGCGGTTGGCTTTGCGCGCTTTGGTGATCTCGGAACGCGGGCGCTGCTGAAAGGGCACTGGCTGGTCGGCAACTACGCCATCATCGCCATACTCTTCGCCGTGACCATGCTGTTTACCTATGCGGTGGTCAAAAGCCCGATCGGCCTGGCCTTCCGGGCGCTCAAGGACAATCCCGGCTACGCGGTCGCGCGTGGCGTCAATCGCTTTCAGGCGCAGCTTCTGGTGTTCGGCATCTCGGCTTTCTTCACCGGGTTGGCCGGCGGCTTCTATGCTGCGCATTTCCAGGCGATCGGTCCGGGAATGCTGTCGATGTCGCAGCTGATGTTCATCATCGCCATTGCCGTGGTAGGCGGTGTCGGCACTTTCTGGGGCCCACTGGTCGGCACCATCGTGCTGGTCGCGGCCGATGAGCTGATGCGCGAGGCGGGCGAGTTCCGCACCTTCGGGCTCGGCATCATCATCGCCGTGTCCATCGTGCTGATGCCCAAGGGATTGGTCGGTCGCGTCAGCGATCTCGTCGGCTGGATCCGCAGGCGCAGAAATTCAGACCCGAAGACGAAACTTGCACAAAGCCCGGCACCGGCCGGGGAATAAGGGGTAGATATGTTCGACACCATCATCATTGGCGCCGGCTCGGCCGGCAGCGTGCTCGCCAATCGCCTGAGCGCTGATCCCAACCGCAAGGTGCTGGTTCTCGAGGCTGGTCGCGCAGCCCCCGTCGCGTCGGACATTCCGTCGGACTGGGTGACGATGTTCAACACCGCGGCCGATTGGGGCTACTATACCGAGCCGCAAGCCGGTTGCCGCGGGCGACGCATCTTCTGGCCGCGCGGCAAGATGATCGGCGGTTCCGGTGCCTTGAATGCGATGATCTATATCCGTGGCCTGCCGTCGGACTACGACGCCTGGGAAGCCATGGGTTGCACCGGCTGGGGCTGGAAGGATGTCTTTCCGGTGTTCCTCGCCTCCGAGGGCAATGCCGACATCAAGGACAGCCCCTATCACGGCAATGACGGCCCGCTGCATATCGGCAATGTCCCCTATGTCGACAAATACGAACTGATGTGGATCGAGGCGGCCAAGGCTGCCGGCCATGCCTACAATCCGGATTACAACGGCGAAACGCAGGAAGGCGTCGGCCTCTTCCAGTTCACCATCAAGGATGGCGAGCGCTGGGGCACGTCCAAGGCTTATCTCCGCCCGGCGCTGGAACGCCCCAACCTGACGCTGACATCCGGCGTATTGGTCACCGGCCTGATCATTGAGGGCAGCCGTGTCAAGGGTGTTCGATATCTCGTCGATGGCGTGCCGGAGATCGCCTATGCCGATTGCGAGGTCGTGCTGTCGTCCGGTGCCATCGGCTCATGCCAGCTGCTGATGCTCTCCGGCGTCGGTCCTGCCGCCGAACTCGAAGAGGTTGGGGTCAAGGTCGCGCATGACTTGCCGGGCGTCGGCAAGGATCTGCAGGATCATCTCAATATCCCGGTCAGCTTCTACACCAAGGAAGAACTGGGCATCGGCGCCTGGACCGACGAAATCATCAATGACAGTTTTGCCGAGTGGCAGGACAAGCGCACCGGCATCCGCACCTCGCCATGGGTTGCCTCGGGCGGGCATGTCTGCACGCGGCCGGGCGTCGAGCCCGACCTGCAGCTCTATGGCGCGATAAGCCCGCATCGCGACTATGCCCGCTTCCTCGGTGGCCAGTCCGGCATCACCGGACACAGCACCTTGCAGCGTCCCAACAGCCGCGGCGAGATCAAACTGCGCTCGGCCAATCCGATCGAACATCCGGCGATCGATCCGAAATATTTCAGCAGCGACCCCACCGGCCTCGATCTCGCAACCATGATCGCCGGCGTGCGCATCAACCGCAATATCATTGCCCAATCGCCGATCAAGGACCTGATTGCCTACGAACTCTCGCCCAGCGCCGAATGCCGGACCGACGAGGAAATCGGCAATTATGTCCGTGGCCACATGACGACGCTCTATCACCCGTCGAGCACCTGCCGCATGGGCACGGACGCCAAAGCGGTGACCGATCCCGCGACGCTGAAGGTGCATGGTCTCGAAGGTATCCATGTCGCCGATGCCTCGGTCATTCCCAAGATGGTGTCCGGCAATCTCAACGCGCCGACGATCATGGTCGCCGAGCGGGCCGCGCAGATGATCTTGGCTGGTTAAGGAGAATCGAAATGAACATCGCTCAATCCGCAGGAAACTGGCACGAAAAGGCTGGCAAGCTCGCCATCGAGACCAGGCTGTTCATCGATGGCGCGTTCCGGGAAGCCGCGTCCGGCGCCAAGTTCGACACCATCAATCCATCCAATGACAGCGTTATCGCGACCATCTCGCGTGGCGATGACGCCGATATCGACCTTGCGGTGGCTGCGGCGCGCAAGTCGTTTAAATCGGGTGCATGGTCGCGGCTTGCCCCGCGCGCCCGCATGGCGGTGATGCTGCGCTTTGCCGACCTGATCGAGGCGCATGCGCATGAATTCGCGCTGCTCGACACGATCGACATGGGCAAGCCGATCCAGGAAATGCTGACGGTCGATATTCCGCTGGCGCTGACCTGCCTGCGCTTTACCGCCGAATGTATTGACAAGATGGAAGGCACTGTCGGTGCGACCTCCAATGAGGTACTGAGCTATGTGCTGCGCCAGCCGCTCGGCGTTGTCGGCTGCATCGTGCCGTGGAACTATCCATTGCTGATGACGATGTGGAAGATCGCTCCGGCGCTGGCGGCCGGCAATTCCGTCGTGCTGAAACCCGCCGAGCAATCGCCGCTCAGCGCGCTGCTTCTGGCGCGCCTGTTCATGGAGGCCGGCGGCCCCGCTGGTGTGCTGAACGTCGTCAACGGCTTTGGCGCCGAAGCCGGCAAGGCGCTGGCGCTGCACAACGATGTCGACAAGATCGCCTTTACCGGTTCGGCCGAAGTCGGCAAGCTGATGCTGATCTATGCCGGCCAGTCCAACATGAAGAAGGTCGGCACAGAATGCGGCGGCAAGTCCCCGCATGTGGTGATGGCGGATTCCGAAAACCTGCAGACCGCCGCGTGGTGGGCGGCGATGGGTATTTTCGGCAATCAGGGCGAGGTCTGCTGCGCGGGCTCGCGGATCATTGTCGAAAAGTCGATTGTTCCGGATTTTCTCGATGCATTGAAAGCGCAGGCCAAGGCCGGCTACATCCCCGGCGACCCGCTCGATAATGCAACGACGATGGGCCCGCTGGTGGCCCGCGAACAGCAGAAGCGGGTTCTGGATTATATCGAGATCGGCAAGCAGTCGGGCGCCGATTGCATCCTCGGTGGCCGCGTGCCGGAGGGGCTTGAAAATGGCGCCTATGTCGCGCCGACCATCTTCGCCGGCGTCGGCAACGACATGCGCATCGCTCGCGAGGAAATCTTCGGGCCGGTTGCCACCGTCATTCCGGTGTCCGGCTATGACGAGGCGGTGGCCGTCGCCAACGACACAAATTTTGGTCTCGCGGCGGGCATCTGGACCAGCGATCTCGGCAAGGCGCATCGCTTCGCCAGGGATGTCGAGGCCGGCATGGTCTATGTCAACAGCTACATGAACGGCGACATGCAGCTGCCCTTCGGCGGCTGGAAGGAGTCCGGCAATGGCCGCGACAAATGCATGGATGCGATCCTCTCCTACACGCAGAGCAAGGGCGTGTGGGTGACGATCGGCAATTGAAAAGACGAAAACAGGGAGTAGATGCGGTGAAGACTGGCTGGAATTTCCATGAACTCTATCTCTGGCACGATACCGGGGCGGCAGCGCAATTCTTCCCGGCCGGGCTGACGGTCGAACCCGGCGAGCACGCGGAAAATGCCGCGACCAAGCGTCGTTTCAAGAACCTGATGGAGGTCTCGGGGCTGACCGACCAACTCATCAAGATCAACTCGACGCCGGTGACCGAGGACGATCTCGCCCGTTTCCACACCCGCGATTATGTCCGTAGCATCAAGGCGCAAAGCGACGACCGGGGAGGGGATGCCAGCTATCTCACACCGTTCGGACGCGGTAGCTACGAGATTGCCTGCCTGGCGGCGGGCGGTACGTTTGCTGTCATGGATGCCGTCCTGAGCGGCGAACTCGACAACGGCTATGCGCTTGTTCGGCCGCCGGGGCACCACGCCGAAAGTGACAAGGGCATGGGCTTCTGCCTGTTCGGCAATATCC
Organism: Shinella sp. OV683; assembly: GCF_057787725.1. NCBI lineage: Bacteria > Pseudomonadati > Pseudomonadota > Alphaproteobacteria > Hyphomicrobiales > Rhizobiaceae > Shinella > Shinella sp. OV683. The sequence goes on along the minus strand of NZ_CM173543.1, from coordinate 4,560,455 downwards.
CCGTCGCAATCATGAAGGCCCGTACGAAACATCAGTTCGAGCGCGTGGCGACGGTCGATTGGGACGTGCATCACGGCAACGGCACGCAGGCCGCGTTTTACGCCGATCGCGGCGTCTTGACGATTTCGCTTCATCAGGAGCGGCTCTATCCGCATGACAGCGGCGACCGTGAGGAGCGCGGGACGGGCGCCGGCGAAGGCTACAATATCAATGTGCCGCTGCCGGCCGGCAGTGGTCATGGCGCGTACATCGCGGCATTCGAACAAGTGGTGCTGCCGGCGCTCACGGCCTACAAGCCGGACCTGATCGTGGTGCCCTCGGGCTTCGACGCGTCTGGCGCAGACCCGCTCGGCCGCATGATGCTCCACAGCGATACCTATCGCGAAATGACGGGGATGTTGATGGAGGCTGCGGATGCCCTGTGCGGCGGTCGCTTGATGATGTCGCATGAGGGCGGCTATTCCGCGTCTTACGTGCCCTATTGCGGGCTGGCGGTCATGGAACAGATGTCCGGCATCAAGACCCACATCGACGATCCATTCCTGCCGGTCTTCCAGAATTACCATGGACAACAGATCCAGCCGCACCAGCAGGCGGCGATTTCGGCGGCCGGTGAGTTGTTGTCAGGTCTCGGCCGGTGAAGTCGTGGCCGACTTGATCTGACGTTCCGAACCGGTAAACGCGCCCTTGCAGCCTCTCGACAGGAGACAGCAGCGCCAAGCCGCATAACCATCGTCAGAAGGCGGGGCGGAGGACGCTCGCCGCATTCCGGCGACCGTTCAAACACCCGCTTCCCCGATGAAATTTATCTCCGGCAAGGATGATGGTGCGCCAAAAACAGTGTCCGGAAGCTTGCGTATTTCGTCGATGAATTCCTGCACATGGTCGGCCGTCGATTGCCATATGTCATGGTTGAGAACCACAGCTGTGTCTCCGGCAGCCTTGATGCCCTTGATGCCCAGCGGAATCCAGACCTTCGAATCCTTGCTGAGATAGTCCTGGGTATCGACATTCCATTTGAAAATGCCGAATCCCATCTCGCCCGCCACCTGTCGGACAGTGGCATCAAGTTCCCCTTGGGGAGGACGGAACCATTTTTTATAGGTGGACAATTGACTGAGCTGGGCATCCGCCTTCGATATTTCGTCGCGGATCTGGCTTGCAGGAAGTCCCTTCACCACCCTATGAGTATAGGTATGGTTGCCAATCAGGTGGCCATCCTGCGCAACTTTTTTGGCGGTCGCCATGTTCTTCTCCGCTATGTCCCCCACCATGAAAAATGTGGCCTGAATATTGTTGTCCTTGAGACATTTCAGAACTGTTGGGGTTTTCGCCGGATTCGGGCCATCGTCGAAAGTGAGCCAGACTGTGCGTGTCATGTTGCCTATGCCTTTCTTTGGTGTTGAGGCCGGTTTGAAACAGCTGCTGTTGCGATGAAACAGCCTTGTCTGACCGTCTCCCTAGAGATTGAACGGTTTCATGAAATCGGCCGTTTTCTCGCAAATCTGCCCGCCCCCGGGACGGTCGATTTTCACAAGGCCGGCAAAGGCCACCCCAGGTTTTATGCGCGTGCGGGCAGCAAATGCCCATTCGAACAGTGCGCGTCTGCGGACATGACCCCGCGCCAGATCCCTCACCAAATCTACGAACTCGATGCGCTGCGGCAGCGGCGCCGATGCCGTGAGAACAGGTGTCGCCGTGAAAGCCTTCGAGTTGGTTTTGTCATCGAGTTGGTCAAGGGTTACGACGACAAACACCGACGACGGCGGCGCGACGACCGGCTCGGCTACGATTCCGACGGAGACCGAGATTGAATTGACGGGCGCACCGCTGTCATCAATTTCTGACACGTTCAGCACGATGCGGTCACTCGCCCTGATTTCGACGTCTTTTCCGCCCTTGGCGCTGACCAGGGCTTTGATAGCGATGGCGTAGGCAACACCACTTTGCAGCCCCGCGAGTGATTCCACGCCTCTTAAAGCCAATGACAGTTGCAAAGGCTCAGCCGTACCTGCGCCTTCGCGAACGAGCGTAATCGTCAGCGTCCGCGCCTCCGCTTTGTCATCGAAGGGTGGCGCGTCCTTATTTTCTTTCGCCGGCAGGTCGAAGGCCACATTTCGCCTCCCGAACACGAGGTGGATCGTCTCGCCCGCATCATATTCAAAACGATCGACTGCAAGGCATGTTGTCCCGTGGGCATCGATTCTTTCTGCTGATAGCGCCGGCCCAGCCAACTCCCGGTCATAGGCAGGATCGCCAAACATCACCGTCGCTGTTTCAATCGGCAACCAAGGGCGCCTGGTTGGGATTAAGGGCAGCGGCAAGGCAAGTGTGATGGGTGGCCCGCCGACGAGTTTTCCAACCGGTGAGCTTGCGAGGGCAAATGGTTTGTCCGGCTCAGCGCCTTGTTTGCCACCGGTGCCAAACCGCAGCAAAAGCCGCGCATCGGTGTCGGCATCCGCCTGCGCAAGCGCAACCCGCAGTGATTCTCGTGCACCGCCAGCCAGTGACATCAAGAACAGCGTGATGGTGTCGCTATCCGTCGCCGTGTACACCGCCTGCTCGAAGGCAACGGTGGTGTCTCCGACAATCAGCTCGCAACGCGGCTCGTTCTCTCTCAGCAATCCGAGCAGCATCAGCCTCGTGGCAAGCGGCTCAGTTCCCTTGGGCATATTGTCTGATGGGCGCTTAAAGGAAAGATCGATGGTACCCCTGAAATCCGGACCAAGCCGGCCGAGTGCCGGACTTGCAACTGATACGATGATGGCAATCGACTCACCGGAGTCGAGACTATAGCGTATCGTGGTGCCGGGTCCGCGCGTCAGCACGAGCGGCGCCAACTGCGTTGTCTCGTCAGCCGTAGGCACGGGAATGCGAATATTCTCGCCGATATAGGTGCGCCTGCGCTCAGCAAGATTGTTGGTCTTGGGAAGACCGGTTGACCTGGGAGCACGGCCTTGCGTCCAAGTAACAGGAGCGCGGTCTGCCGGGGTGCCAAAGCGCGCGACTTGTGAGTCAAAAGCCAACGCCTTTTCAGCTCTGACGATGACACCGGCATGTTCCATGACCAGCACACCCGGTCTCACGCCCGTGGAGATCACCTCGTACTGTCCGGGCAACATGGCCGCACCCGGAATTGGCGTTTCGCCCGAAGCGGGCGGGACAGGCGCCCGGACACGTGGCGGCACTGGAATAAGCGCACGGTCTGACGGCGATCGAGTCTTCGTCGCACCTTCTCGCTCGAACAGGACGTGTTGGCCGATAGCGAGGAACATTTGTTCTGTGGGACTGTGCAAACCCGTATCACGATGCAAAGCCCTGACATGCCCACCGAAGCTGCGCGCCCGTCCGGCCCACGCCACCGTGGCATCCTGAAGCGGCTGCTCGTCACCGATCGAAAGCGTGTGTACCTTTGTTGACCCGACCTGGGAGGCTTGCGGCCAGCCAAGCGCGGGCGAAGCATAGACGGCGGTCTTCACATTGCGCAGCGGTTTGACTTGTGCGCCGCCGGCCGCCGCTGGCGCGCCAACAACACCGCTAAACTGGTCGTGGCAGCTAAAGCCGTTGTCAACGGAGCGGACGCGCGCCAAAACGATCGCAAGCGGCTCAGCAACGCGCTCGGCGGCCAGGATGCCGAGCGGTCTGGCGCTTCCGGCGTCATCTCGATCAATACCTGCAACCGAAACCGGCATGACAAACGCCTGCTTGCGGCCAAGGATGCAGAGATCGTAGTTTCTTGTCTCATCCGTATCAGGGGTTCCGCCTGTACTCAGCTGCGCGGTGAAGCGCGCGAGCCGCCCTTCATTCCCGACAGCGAGTAATGTCGCTGCGTCGATACCGACGCCGTCAGCCGCTTTGGGAATCGCTGAAGCATAGGCGATCGCGTTCAATGCCATGATGGCCTGCCAGAAAACCGGCGTTTGAAGGATCGTTTTGGCATCGATTTTGCCGATGATGTTTTCACCAAATGCCCTGTCGACTGCCCGTGTCGCTTCCTTCACGCGGTCTCCGAATCGCGTCTGTAGCGCGCTTTGAACCTCTGCGATCGTGCCCCTGCCAAACGAGAAATTGATCGGCAACGCATCATCAAGTTCACTTGGCAATCCGGCGGCGATGTCGAAGGCCGCGAGCGCAAAGCGCTTGTCGCCTGAAGGAAGCTGCGTGAAAGTGCTGAACGGCGTCAGCTTTGCGGCAGCGACCGGCACGATCCAGGGAAGTGCGAAGACGAGTCCGCGACGCAGTCCGCCGCCGGATTGCGATGTCGTGACTTCGAGCGTGGCGCTTCCAAAAATAGCAAGCTGCTTGCTCGCCGCAGCCTGTCTAACGACCTGCGTTAGCACGTAGTCCAGCGGTCCGCTTTCGGTGATGCCGGCACTGACGAATCTGGAGCTATCACTGTGATAACCTGGCGAAAAGGCATAGGTGGCATCCTTGCCCAGGTTTTCTTTCAGCACAGCGAGGTCTGCGATTGCGACGTCATCGATGCTTGTCCATGCGAACGCTGTTTCATTTTCTTTCTTAAGGGCATGCTGAGTGAAAGCTTTCGCCCGCAATGCCTTTCCGAGAACCCAGTCTGCACCGGCCCGATTGAGAAACTCGATGGGAATTTCCAAATCCAGGATCTTGGATGTGACGTGGTGCTTGAGAACGGCAGGCTTCAAAAGCGGTTTCTCGCCCTGCTTCGGTTGGCCTTTGAAGTAGCCGTCGAGATAGGGCTTTATCGATGCCTCATCGACGTCGGGCCACCCGATCGAGCATTCGCGCGCTGTCTCGGGCAGCGAGATAACCAGTTGATCCCTGGCCGTCTTGTCTTTCTTGTCGTCCGTGGAAGGATGGATTGCCCGGTAGTTCAGGACGCTATTATCGAGGTCGTTGGCGGAGTAGGTCGCATTGAACTCGCAATAGGCTGCAGTGATATCTATCGAGGCGTCATTGCCGGATGAAGTCTCGAATGCCAACGCAAGGGCACCTTCAAGCTTCGAAACCTCCAGCGGCAGCCCACGAATGACCTCGAACGTTGAACTCTTGCCGAACACGCCTGCACTCAGCACGCCGGAGGCATGATCGACTATCAGGCCCCTCCAGTCGGCGGCGAGCTTCCAGGCAAGGATCGAGATACTTCCATCGAGACCGATCTGAATGGGGAAATTGGCAATGGTCGTGCCATCTGGTCTCGGTGTGCCGAGCCCTATCGTTCCGCCGATTTCGACAGTCGGCTGGATGCCGAGGGCGCAGGAAAAACTCGTCAAACTCAGACGGGGCGTTGTGTTCGTATCCTTTCCAAGGGCCGTCGTGATCGTCCATACCGCATCACTATCGGTCGCGACCGTGGCGATGGCAGCCTTGATCCTGCTGCCAAACAGACGCGTGCTGAGCGATCCTGCGGCATTCCTGGGTGCGAGTTTCCCATCCTTGATCTCGAGAATCAACTCGACACTAGCCCAACAAGGCGACTTTTCCGATCCAAGAATGGGGCTCGAATGCGCTTCAAAATCCAGAATGATTGCGGCCGTGGTTGGATTGGTTGGTTTCGGATCGACGATCTTGTCTGCGAAGACGTTTCTGACCGCGCTGGGCTTCAATACGCCATCCTTCATCACATAGGTAACGGCTATCGGGTTACCGGTTTCATAGCTCGCTTCTTGTCCAAAGGGAGTATGCAAATCTGAAGCCGCGCTGGTCGCCAAGGTCACGGAATAGGCGATGATCGCTCCCACCGCATCGCCCGTGCCGGTATCGATATCCAGTCCAAGCAGGCGCAACGGGCGCAACCTCAGCGGTCCAAATTGGAGATCGAAAGCCGGCGTTACCTTTCCGTCGAGTTCCTCAAAAAGCCTCCACTCATAAACGGCCTTTGGCAGGATCTGCCGTTCGAATACTTTCTGGTCCGGACCAGGGGCATTCTCGGGCGTGCCGTCAGGAGCAAAGGTGTAGAGCTTATTCTTCAAGTCCATCGGCAGATCGCGAACTTCCAGCGAAATGGCCGATCCATGGTTGGACAGTTTGATCGGCGCATTGGTGGTGAGGAGCCAGCGCGGCACCTGGGTCCCTACGACTGCCCTGAATATTGACGGGCGCGTCGTGAATTTCGTTTCGACGGTCGGGTCCGCCGCCAGACCGAAACCGCGTGTATCCATGCGGTACTGGTGGCCACCGCTCGAGTAATCGTAGGGCTTGACCGCAAAGCCCGTCACCTCGATCGAACCATCCTTGTCCTCAACGATATACTTGTCATCAGCCGCGGCGGGCAGCGTGAAGGTTCTGTGCTTGTCGGCAAGAGCTGCTTCGCCCGCAAATCCGTCGCCGAGTTGGTATTGGCCCAGTGGCAACCCGTCCACATCGGCAACGACCTCGAAATTCGTCTGCCATGCAAATGGCTCCACGAGAGCATCGACCAATGTGGATTTCCAATCGGTGGCACGGTGCGATTGTGTCCCGGCGAGCTTCAGCCGGCGAGCGGAATCGTTCCATGTGCCCTGTAGGGCGTCCATATCAAGCGCTGTTACGATGGGCTCGGCGTTCAAAGTGCCTGAGGCGGCCACGCGGCTCGGCGCTTGCGCAGCGTGGAATTCATCCAGCAATGGCAGGTCGAAACGGAGAGAGGCGTCCCAGGCGGTTGCCGGCTTTATGTCCTCCGTGGAGAATTCTATGCCCGGCAAAGTCACCGCCACCATCGGCATATCGCGCGGGCTGTCCAGTCCCCAGCCACGTTTCGCAGAGGTTCCGCCGGTTATGCCAGCGACCTTTGGCAGCGGCATGTCGTCGAAATCAAGCGATATGCTGACGGGTTTGCCATCAGCCATCTTGTAGATTGTGGGCACAAGATCACGCGTCAGTGATGGTGACGTCGCATTGCGGGCCGTTCGCGTCATGTTCATCGCAGCAACAAGCGCCATGGCTTCGAAGCTGGCTGGTCCCCAATGAACGATGCTTCGGCCTTCTAACGCTGGAACAACGATCTGGACGTCGCCGACGGCGTCGTCCGCGATCTTTGCGGTTGCTCTCCAGTCGGATGCAATGGGCGGGGAATTGCCGAAAGTAACCGGCAGGGAGGATAGCGAGATCGGCCCTGCGGCCAGCGTCGGCAGCACTTCCTCAGCCGTGGGCGATCTCTCCGCGCTCCACAGCACACCGTCGAGGACGCCGATCGCATTGCCGAATTGCGCGACGATGGACGAGATCTTGTCGTTTTCGAAAGCAACGCTGATCGCCGTGTGACCCGCATCATCGACGAGAATGGCCGGTCCGCACGTACCCTAATAACCGGCAAGTCCAACTCGAACGGAAAGTCCTCGGAAATCGAAGTCAGGTCGAGGGGAATGTCTCGCCCGCGTGTGATTGCGGTCGGTGTCAGGGTTCCAGCGAGTGCAAGTCCGCCAGCATCAAGAGTGATGGCAAGACCGGCAATCCCACCCAGATCTTGTCCATCGTAGGTAATCGTTCCAACGCCGGGCGTCGTTGTTGCAATCGTCAGCGTGCCTGATTGGACCTGCGCAGCAATCACCGGAACGGTGGACCAGTTGACTTTGACATTTGGAGATCCAGCCGGAAAAGGGTTCTTGAACGCAAAATCGAGCAGATCGTCCAGCGGCCCGAAAGGGAAGCCGGAAATTGCCAGGCTCGGCATCCAGATTGGCGGCAGCGAGATTTTCGGGAAGGGAACCGCGTTGAGCCTCGGCAGACTGATGGACGGCGTGAGTTTGAACAGTTGATCGGAATAGGGCGCGTCGATGTCCGCGAGCGTTATGGCAACCGTAAGGTTGATCTCTCCAGCCACCGTGAAAAGTGGGTTTGTGACGATCAGCGCGGCCTGAAAAGAGCCGGTCAACAGGGTCTTGTCGGTCTTGCCTGAGTCCAGAAGATCCTGCAGCGCGTCGCCATTTAGCGCGAGTGTCGCCCTGGCCTTGCCGGTTCCACCAACGCCGGTCACACCGAAGAAGCCTTGCGATGTCAAATCAACGCTCATCGAGCCGAACGCCGCAGCCAGCTTGCCGCGCTCCTGCTGGATCAACGTGATAGCATTGCGGATTTCTTCCTTCAGTGCAGCCGTCGCGCCTTGATTGGCGCTGCTCTCGATTTGCGCCAGATCCGCTTCGATTTCGCTTCGATTTCTAAGGCGAATATTTCCGGTACTTCCCGTCAAGAATACGCCTGGCAGCGTGAATTTGCCCATTGCCAGGGTTGCAGCGTAGTGAAGGGAGGTGAGGCCTAATTCGTCAGCATCGAACTGCTGGTCGAATAGACTGCCTTTCAAGCCTATTTTTTCAAGTAGCCGCTTGATTGCCCCTGATGCGCCGCCTTCTGGAACAGCAGCAAGGCTGCCTGACAATTTCAGGACAAGTGAACTCGACTGAACCAGCGTGACCGATTCCATGAGGTGCCCCACTACGGCGCGCTGTGCAACGTGGCCGTGTTGCACATTAAGGATGCTATTGATTCAAAATGCAATCAAATTTTTGCAGACAGGCAGGTCTTTGACTATTATTCACAAGGATTCGCCTGGGTTTCAGTCATTTATTCTTATCTCTCTGCCTGAATAGCAGTCGTATCACAGGTGATAAGCCTTTGAATAATATATAATCAATATGCATAAATGTAACGTCGTTGCTTCAGCGGGATTTGATACCTAAAAATGCAAGAAAGCAGAAAACTATGCGTGATTTACACGTGTTATTTGGCCGGTTGTATCGAATTATTATTGAAATTAAGAAAGAAAGCCAACGGTTTCATTGCGTTCCCTGGAGCGATTTAATCTCGAATTTCGTCTGCGGTTGCCGCAAAATACAACCATGAAGTTTAGTAGATAGAAAATCCGGCTGCTAGGCTGTCGATGCGACGAGCATCCTCAAAACGCCGTACCCTTGCCGCGTCAGGAATGGCTGACGGCTTTCACGATTTGAGCGGGCACTTATCGGCGCGCCCGTCATCTCTGATTGAACTTCACGCCCACCGGGGTCGCCAAAACAGAGCGAACAACAGATTTTTGTCGAGCCCGGATTGACCGCCGCTGAAAATCAATGTTTGATTAAATCAATTTGATTGACTCTATAAGATCAAAACGAAGAGGGGAATAAAATGAGCATGAAAACAAATGGTTACGCCGCGGTTACCCGACGCACGCTGCTTCTGGCGGCTACCGCGGTCGGTGCATCACTGGCTTATGGCGGCGCGTTCAGTGTCGCTGCCAAGGCCGAATCCGTACTCTCGATGCATATCGAGGAGCAGACCAGCTGGGTGAGGAACTTCAACCCGTTCGATCTCGGCGGCCGCCGCCAGAGCACCTTGGACTTCATCTACGAGCCGCTGGTTATTTTTAACGCCGACGATGGCGGCAAACCAATTTTCCGCCTCGCGACGGCTTTCAAATTTTCCGACGATCTCAAGTCCATCACCTACACGATGCGCCCCGGCGTGAAATGGTCCGACGGCAAGCCGCTGACCTCAGCGGATGTGAAGTACACAATCGACCTGATGCTCAAAAATCCGGCCACTGACACAGCCGGCGTCGGCGAGACCGTTGCATCGGTGGAGGCCCCGACACCTGAGGAAGTCAAGATCAACCTCAAGGATATCAATTCTGAATTTCCGGCATCGCTTGCCGATCTGGCTGTCGTGCCCGAGCATATCTGGAAAGACGTCGCTGATCCGATCGCATTCAAGAACGAAAATCCTGTTGGCTCCGGGCCGATGACCGAGATCCGCCGTTTTACGCCGCAGGTCTATGAGCAATGCCGCAATCCCAATTACTGGGATGCCGCCTCGCTGCATGTCGATTGCCTGAAGCTGCCGCAGATCGCCGGCAACGACCAGATGCTTGCCCTTTTGCCCGAAGGCACGATGGACTGGATCGGCTCGTTCCTGCCCGAGATCGACAAGACTTTCGTGGCTCTCGACCCCGAACACAACGGCTATTGGCAGCCACCGGCCGAGACGGTTGCTTTCCAGATGAACCTGAAAAGCAAGAATGCCGGCAATGCCGAGGCCTTTAACGACCTGAATTTCCGGCGCGCTTTCAGCCTGGCGATGGACAGGACCTCGATGGTCGATATTGCCAGCTTTGGCTATCCGAAGGTCAATCTTCACGCCAGCGGCCTGCCGCCGCGCTTCGAAGCTTGGCGCAACACGGCTGCCGAAGGTCCAAAGGATGAATGGATGGGCTTTGACGTCGCCAAGGCCAACAAGATCCTCGACGATGCCGGCTACAAGAAAGGTGCCGACGACTTGAGGACCACGCCGACCGGCAAGCCGATCGCGTTTACGATCGTCATTCCGAACGGCTGGACCGACTGGATCGACACAGCCCAGATTGCTGCGGAAGGCCTGCGGGCCTCCGGCATCAACGCATCCGTGGGCACGCCGGAATATGAACAGTGGCAGAAGCAACTGCTCGACGGCAGTTTCGACGTTGCGCTGCAATCACGCGGCGACGGCTCGACACCGTTCCGTGGCTATTATCAATCGATGTCGACGGCGTTTGCCGGCCGCGTTCCTACGGCTCCGTCGCGTTACTCCAATCCCAAGCTCGATGCGATTTTCAACGCCTACCGCAAGGCAACGGCTGACGCGGACCGCAAAAAGCTGTTCGATGAGGTTCAAGTCATCGTCGCCGACGACATGCCAATGGTCCCAGTGTTCAATGGCCCGACCTGGTATCAATATTCGACCAAGCGGTTCACCGGTTGGGTGACCTCGAAAGAGCCGGTGATGAACCCGGAAAACCACGACAACAACCGTATGCGCCTGATACATTTGTTGCGTCTGAAGCCCGTGCAATAAGCAACGGCCGAAGGAAGCAAACGGAATGTATATTTCCCCCAGACGCCTTGGCGTCTACGCGGCCGCGCTTGTGTTCGCGATCGTCATGAACTTCACGATTCCCCGGCTCATGCCGGGGACTCCCGTGGATGCGATGATTGCACAGTTAGGATCGCGCGCGACACCCGCCGCGATCGAGGCGATCAAGGCGCGGTTCGGCGCGGTCGACATGTCGATCTCCGGCCAGTTCATCGATTATGTCAAGGGACTTGCGACGCTCGATCTCGGCGTCTCGGTCAAGTACTATCCACAGACCGTGGTCGAAGTGCTCAGCCGCTCGACGCTGTGGACCCTGTTCCTGGTCACCACCGCCATCATCTTTTCCCTCTGCGTCGGCACGACGCTGGGCGCCATCGCCGCATGGCGGCGCGGCGGTCGGTTCGACACGATCGTTTCGCCGCTATCGGTGGTGATGATCGCCGTTCCGCCGGTGATCGTCGCACTGACGACGCTGTTCGTGTTCGGCGTGTCACTGCGCTGGTTTCCGGTCGGCTATGCCTACGATCCCAGCCTCGATCCCGGCCTGAATTTTACCTTCGCAAGCAGCGTGTTCTTTCATGCCATCATGCCGGTGCTGACATTGTCTCCCTATCTGATCGGCGAGTTCCAGACCACCATGCGGTCGTCGATGATTTCGGTGCTCGGCGAGGACTATGTGACCATGGGCAGGGCCAAGGGGCTGAGGGCCAGCACAGTGATGTTCAGCTACGGCGCGCGCAACGCCATGCTGCCGGTCCTCACAAATCTGGCACTGATGCTCGGCGCCGTCTTCGGCGGGTCGATCGTCACCGAAATCGTCTTCAATTATCCCGGTCTCGGCCTGACACTGTTTACCGCCAGCGTCGCGCGTGACTACCCCGTCATTCAGGGACAGCTTCTGCTGATGACACTGGCGACCCTAGGTGCCAACCTTCTCGTCGATATCGTCTACGGTCTCGTCGACCCCAGATTGCGGGATGCTGCCGAATGATGTCGGGTCTCAAAATTCTCCTGCAGCAGAAGAAGGCGGTCGCCGGCATGGTGATCATCTGCGCACTCTGCCTCATGGCCATCTTCGCCCCGATCATCGCGTCCGGTGCCCCGGGTGCCCGCGTCGGTCGCTCGCATCAGCCGCCAACCGTCGAGCACGTTTTCGGGACGACCAAGATGGGCCGCGACGTCTACACCCAGTTCGTGTGGGGTTCGCGGACGTCGATTTCGGTGGGCTTTGCCACGGGCATCGCCATCACCCTCATCGGCACGGCGATAGGGCTGATCTCCGGCTATGTCGGCGGCCGCACCGACGCACTGCTCGATCTCGCCACCAACGCAGTGCTGGTGATACCCAACATACCGCTGCTGATATTACTGGCCTCGTTTGCCGGCACGGTCGGGCCGCTGTCGATCATGACCATTATCGCCCTGACCTCATGGCCGTGGGGTGCGCGCATGACGCGGTCACAGACCTTGGCGCTGCGCAACCGTGATTTCGTCACTGCCGCAAAAATGATCGGCGAACCGCGCTGGCGCATCATCTTCGTCGAATTGCTGCCCAACCTTCTGCCGCTGATCGGCATCAACCTCGTCGGCAGTATCATCTATGCGATCGTCGCCCAGACGACGCTGGAATATCTCGGCTTCGGCGACCCCTTGTTGGTCAGTTGGGGGACGATGCTCTACAATGCCCAGAATTCCTCGGCGATCATCCTCGGTGCCTGGTGGGATATCGGTGCGCCCGCCGCAGGCATCGCGCTGATCGGCCTTGGCCTTGCACTGGTGAATTTCACCTTCGACGAGATTGCCAATCCGCAATTGCGCTCGGGCCCGGCGCTTAGCCGCTGGCTCCGGCTCAGCCGCGCCCGCAACCGCAATCTGGGGGCCGTGCGATGAGTGACGACCTGCTGCAAATCCGCAATCTCGATGTCGACTACCTCCTGGACAAGGGCGAGTTCCGGGCCGTCAAGAATGTCTCCTTCAATATCGGCCGGGGCGAGTTGTTCGGCCTCGCAGGCGAATCCGGCTGCGGCAAGAGCACTATCGCCTATGCGATCACGCGGCTTGCCAAGGCGCCGGCCTGGGTCGCGGGCGGAGAGATCATTCTCGACGGTCAGGACCTGCTGAAACTGCCGGAAGGCGAGATGCAGAAGGTCCGATGGAAACGGGTCGGCATGGTGTTCCAGAGCGCCATGAATTCGCTCAACCCGCTGATGCGGGTCGAGGCCCAATTTCACGATGTGCTCCACCGGCACGCGGGTTGCTCCCGAAGCCAATCGCGAGAAACGGCGGAGGCGATGTTCCAGCTGGTCGGCATTCCCGTCAGCCGGGTTTCTGATTATCCGCACCAATTCAGCGGCGGCATGCGCCAGCGCATCGTCATCGCCATCTGCCTGGCGCTCAGGCCTGAGCTGATCATCATGGACGAACCGACGACGGCGCTCGATGTCGTGGTTCAACGCGAAATCCTCGAACAGGTCATCGACTTGCAACGCACCTACGGCTTCTCGGTGCTGTTCATCACCCATGACTTGCACCTGATGGCGCAGCTTTGTCATCGGATCGGGGTGATGCTGAAAGGTGAATTGGTCGAAGTCGGCGATGTCCGGCAGGTCAGCCAATCGCCCGCGCACGAATATACAAGGAAGCTCTGGAATGCCATTCCGCAGCTTCCGACCCGGCCCCGCCTGACCGGAGAGATAGCATGAGCGTCGCTCCCCACTTTCCTGTCGTTGACGCCGAGCCGATCATCCAGCTTGAAGGTATCGAGCGTCGCTTCGGTCCCGTTCAGGCGTTGCGCGGCATTTCTCTGTCACTGACCCCGGGCAAAGCCCTCGCTCTGGTCGGTGAATCCGGCTGCGGCAAGACCACCTGTGCCCGCATCATTGCCCGGATGGATCAGCCCACGGCGGGCCACCTTCGTTTTCGCGGGCGGGAGTTCACCTCAATCGGCACGACGAGTGACGAGCGCGCCTATCGCCGCGATGTCCAGATGGTGTTCCAGGATCCGTTCTCCTCGCTCAATCCTGTGTTCTCGATCGAGCATCATCTGTCGCGGCCGGTCATCCTGCACGGCCATGCGATAGGAAAGGCTGACATCTCCGACGCAGTTTCCGAGCTGCTCGCAAATGTCGGCCTCGACCCTGCTTTAACCCGCAGAAAGTTCCCGCACGAACTGTCCGGCGGCCAGCGGCAACGCGTCAACATCGCCCGGGCGCTGGCCGTGCGGCCGAGCGTGCTGGTCGCCGACGAGCCGACATCGATGCTCGATGTGTCGATCCGGCTGGGCGTGCTGGAACTTCTCGCACGCATCAAGCGCGAACAGAGCCTGGCACTGCTCTATATCACCCACGATATCGCCACGGCGGCCCATGTCGCGGAGGAGATCGTTGTGATGTTTGCCGGCCAGATGGTGGAATGGGGCGACACCAATGCCGTCATCGGCGAGGCCCGCCATCCCTATACGCAACTGCTGCTATCGGCTGTCCCCGATGGCAGCCGTCCCTTCGTCATCGGTGAAAGCGCGCGCTTCCTCGAGCAGGCAGAGAAAGTCCGCGCGCTGAGCCGTCCGACCTCGGCCGGGGTCGCACAGGTCGGACCGAACCATTTCGTCCGCGCGCTCGCGGCCAGCTAAAGGAATTCATCATGGATTATCTCGTCAATCTCTCGCACGTCGGCCCTGACGCCGCCCTCGTAGACAAGATGAAGACAGCTGGCGTCACCATCCGCAGGGCGCTCGCTCCGGAAGCCATGCTCGTGACCAGATGGGTCGCCGAGAAATTCGGCGAGGGCTGGGCAAGCGAAACAGCCATCGCCCTGACACGCCAGCCGCCGACATGCTTCATCGCCACGCGCGACCAGAAGCTCATCGGCTTTGCCTGCCACGAATCCATAGCCCGGAGCTTCTTCGGTCCAACAGGCGTCGAGAAGGAAGCACGCGGTCTAGGCATCGGTCACGCGCTGTTGCTCGCCTGCCTGCTCGATTTGAAGACGATGGGCTACGGCTACTCGATCATCGGCGATGTCGGCCCCTCCGCGTTCTACGAAAAAACAGTCGGCGCCATGCCGATCCCCAATTCCGCACCCGGCGTCTATGCCGGCCTGCTCAAAGTCTGACCCCGTTCAAAGAGAATATCATGTCGACAATGCTCCCCTCTGCCTTGCAGCTCGAGACGTCGTGGAGGCCAGCCTCGGACGACCGCGCGCCGGCCTATGCGCTGAGCCTGAAAAACCTGTCATCGCAGCCGCTCTCTCGCTTCAGCCTATGCGTCAGCGGCCCCGGCCGCGTCGATCCCTCGGTCCAGATCGACGGTGGCACGGTCAGCGAGAGGCTGTCGAATTTCACCGAATTCCTGCCGCCGGAGGATTTCGTGCTGGCGACCGGCGAAACGTGGACGATCTCGGTCCATGCCCTGAGCTGGCCGTTTCGCCATTGGACGGATGGCGCCCGAAGTGCCTATGTCGCATTCGACGACGGCAGTACCCTGTCGCTCCAAACGACGCCGACACGGCTTTTCGGCAGCAATGTCGCACCGAAGCGGGGAGCGGAAACTTATCCCGTGCCTCAAACGCCACCGGCGCCCCTGTCGATCGTGCCATGGCCGAACCACGTCTCCATATCCGGCGGCCGTCCTGTGCCGGCGGGCCTTGCGCTCAGCGCTGTCGATCCCAAGGCCAAAGCTGCCGCGGATGCTTTCACTGATTTGACCGAACAGTTGTTTGCCGTCGAAGGCATCGTGCGTGGCGCGTCCGAAGGTGGACTGCCGGTCACCCTCCGGTTGACAGACGGCCATGCAGCGGAAGCCTACGAATTGGTCTTCTCTCCCGAAGCGGTGACGATATCGGGCAGTACGCAGACGGGATTGTTATATGGTCTGGTCACCCTTGGCCAGATCTGGCGGGGCGCGCGCTTCTACCCGCACGCCTACAGTTTTCCGCGCACTGGTGAAATCCGCGACGAACCGGCGATGGGCTGGCGCGGCCTTCATCTCGACGTGGCCCGCCAGTTCTACGGCGAGGCCGAAATCAAGAAGCTCCTCGCCATCCTGGCATGGAACAAGCTCAACCGTTTCCATTGGCATCTGTCGGATGACGAGGCGTGGCGTGTCGAGATCGACGCCTACCCTGCGCTCACCGAGATCGGCGCCTGGCGGGGCCACGGACTGGCGGTGCCGCCGCTGCTTGGCACGGGTCCCGAAAGAAGCGGCGGCTATTACACCAAGGCCACCATCCGCGAGATCGTTGCTCATGGACAGGAATTCGGTATCGAGATCGTGCCGGAAATCGACGTTCCCGGCCATTGCTTCGCCATGCAAAAGGCCATTCCCGAACTTCGCGATCCCGACGAGATCGGCAGCTATTATTCGGTGCAGGGCTTCCCAGACAACTGCGTCAATCCCGCCCGCGAACAGACCTACCAAATTCTCCAAACCATCCTGCTCGAATTGATCGAACTGTTTCCGTTCAAGACCATTCATATCGGTGCCGACGAGGTGCCTTTGGGCGCATGGTCCGGATCGCCGGAGGCATTGGCGAAACTGCGCGAGATCGGCGGCGAGGCGATGGCCGAGGCCCATGCCAAGCGCCTCAACGTCATCACCAACACCCACGGCGCCGACGACATCAATGGATCGGGCACCGCTATCCTCCAGGCCCTCTTCCTTGAGAGAGTCCAGAAGTTCCTGGCCGCGCAAGGCTGCATCACCGGCGGATGGGAAGAGGCCGCGCACGGCAATGTCATCGACAAATCCAGGAGCTATCTCTGCGGCTGGCGCAATGTCGAAATCTCGGCAGCGTTGGCAGGTGAAGGCTACGACATGGTCGTCTGCCCCGGTCAGGCCTATTATCTCGACATGGCCAATAGCCCCGATTGGGACGAGCCCGGCGCCTGCTGGGCCGGATGGTCCGCGCCGGAAATGACCTACAATTTCGATCCGACGGAAGGCTGGAGCGACGCGCAGAAACAGAAGCTGCGCGGCATACAGGCCTGCATCTGGTCGGAGGCCATGACGGACCGCGCCGTCTTCGACCGGCTGGTTTTCCCACGCCTTTCCGCTATCGCCGAAAGCGCCTGGACACAGCCGGAAGACAAGTCGTGGGACCGCTTCAAGGCGGCCGCCGGCCTGATGCCGGTGCTCTACGACTATCCCTGAAACCTAACCGACGGGCTTTTGCAGCACATCGAATTGCGGGTTGGTCTCTGAAAAGACCGGCAATGCCGCGGCGCCCAGTATCGCCGTATCCTTGCCGGTCGCCCCCACCATGATGCGCGGTATGATCCGCTCCGCGGTCGGGTTGACCGGGGTGTAAAGCGGTTCCAGCCGCCGGGCCAGGCTCTTCAGCAGCGGCGGCGGCATCGGTCCTCCAAGCACGACGGTCTGGGGATCGAAGGCGAGTTCGAGAAAGTCGATCGTCTGCCGCATCGGTTCAACCGCAGCATCCAGCCAGCCATCCAGCGCTGAACCGATTGTATTGATCGGGTCGTCGCTCTCCGCTGCGGAGTATTTTTCCGGCGGGCGGATTCCCAGATGTTCGTAGGCGGAGCCAAGCGACACATATCTGTCAAGGCAGCCGCGCTTGCCGCACGGACATGCCAGTCCATTGGGGACGACGATGATGTGTCCGATTTCGCCGGCATTGTTTCGGCTGCCTCGGTAGAGGTGCCCATCCAGGAACATGCCGGCCCCGATGCCTCCGCCGAGGAAGAGATAAATAAAGCTGCTGAGGCCGCGGGCAACGCCATAGAGCCGTTCGCCTATGGCCGCGGCTGTTGCATCGTTTTCCACCAGCACCGGCACCCCAACCAGACGCCGCAACTCCGCCGCCACCGGAAAGTCCTGCCATCCCTGCAAAGCAATCGGCGTCAGCGAGGTTACCCCTTCCGTTGCGTAGCGCCCTGCCATGGCAATGCCAACCCCGAGAAGGCGATGACGGTCGAAGCGATAGCTGCGCTGCAACTCTTCGGTAATTTCGGCGAGGATGGGAATTGCCTCTGCCGGTGTCGGCCGGTCGATCGGCCGCAGGATCCTGGCCCGCACGGTTCCGGAGAGATCCGTCAGCACACCGGCGGCGTGGTCGCGTTCCAGTTCGAGGCCGATCGAATAGGCGCCGTTTGGATTGATGGAATACGGGATGATCGGCTGTCCCCGTGCCAGCCGCTGCTGGGCGTCAGCCTGCAACAGCTTCGAACTCTCCAGTTCCTCGACGATGTTGGACACCGTTTGCGCCGTGAGCGCTGTCAGGCGGGCAATCGCCGCGCGCGACAAGGGGCCATTGGTCCTTATTGCCTCGATCACGACGCGTCGATTGTGGGATTTCGCCTGCGCGAGATTTGTGCCTGAAATTGATTTCATGTCTCGACTTATACATCGGATCGGTTAGCGCGGGAATTCGTGCTTTTGCCTATATCGCATAAGCGGTTACGGCGACGATAGCCAGTATGCCGGTCACGCAAATATCAAACGGTCGGGTAGCGCCTTGGCTGCACGGTCGGCCGCCTATGGCGCCACAGATCTCGAGGCGGCCAGCCGTGCCAATCGCGACTTCCACTTCCGGATTCTGCAATATGCCGACATGCCCTACGTCGAGTCCATCTGTGAGAATATGTGGACTCTGATGGGCCCGTTTCTCAGGACATTCCACGAGGAAATCCCGGTGCGGCAACTGACGGCCAGCAACCACAGGCACTTCCAGTTTATCGAAGCGCTAAAGCAGCGCAATCCGGAAGCTGCCCGCGAGGCCATGCAGCAGGATATCAAATGGAGCGATGTGCTGGTGACGGCCCAGGAGAAAGCGGCCTTCGAAGAAGCGAAGGCCAGCCGGGCGCGTAAGTAACGCCGCTTGACCGCCGATAATGCTAGCTATGTCTGATCTCGGTGCCGAGTACTTTGAGACATTCGCGGATGAAGGCGGCAAGACCTGTCCAACCCTTGGCAGAAACCATCGTGCCATCGACATAGGCTTCGGTCGGCGACACATCGATATAGGTTCCTCCGGCAAGCTCGACTTCCGGCGCGCAGGCGCCAAGTGCTGCCACCTTCTTGCCTCTGACGACGCCATCGACAGCGATCAAAATCTGCACACCGTGGCAGATGGTGAAGATCGGTTTTTTCGCATCGTGAAAATGGCGGACGATGCCCTGCACGCGCTTGTCGGTTCGAATGTATTCAGGCCCGCGGCCACCGGCGCAATAAACCGCATCATATTGCCCGGGATTTGATTCCGCTTCCGAGAAAGTCTTGTTGATGGTGAAGTAGTGGCCCATTTTTTCGGTATAGGTCTGATCGCCCTCGAAATCGTGCAATGACGTCTTGATCAGATCGCCGGCCTTTTTGTCCGGGCAAATGACATGGACGGTGTGGCCCACGGCCTCCATGGCCTGCTGATAGACGAAGATTTCGTATTCTTCGGTGAATTCCCCCGTAAGCATCAATATTTTCTTGCCTGGCATGTACTATCCCTCCTCCTGGATCTCAAAAATTTACTGGCTATAAAGTGCCTCCACACTTTATGCTCAAGAGATACTGTCTTCCGTCGAGCGATGGAAGCAATTCTTCAGGCGCTATATTTCTCAGCCCTTCACCTCGAACTCCTGATCCACAGGGATCTGCATTGCGGTGACCAGATGGTTGGTCTGTGCCGCAAGCCCGATCACGGCGAAAAGCTCGGCATGCTGCGCGTCGGTCATGCCGCGCGCCCTGGCGGCGGCGGTGTGCGAATGGACGCAATAGGAGCAGCCATTGGCGGTCGACACGGCGATGTAGATCATCTCGCGCACCAGCGGATCGAGCGCGCCTTCCACCGCCATCACTGCTTTCAGGCCTTCCCACGTGCGTTTCAGCAGCGGCGGGTCATTGGCAAGCCCGCGCCAGAAATTGTTGATGAAATCGGATTTGCGCGTCGTGCGGATATCGTCGAACACGGCCTTGGCGGTGGGAATGGCGTCGACCTCGGCCTCGGTCAGCAGTTTCACGGTTGCCATGGCTATTCCTCCTTGTGCCGGTTGTCAGTGAACAGCGGCATACATGATCTTTTCTTCAGTCGACTCGGTCGGCGAGAACTCCTCGACAATGCGCCCCTGCCGGCAGACTAGGATACGGTCGGACAGGTTCATGATCTCCGGCAGATAGGAGGAGATCACCACCACTGCCAGCCCCTGGTCGGCAAGGCCATTGATGATCTGGTGGATTTCGGCGATCGCCCCGACATCGACGCCGCGGGTCGGCTCATCGAAAATCACGATGAGCGGCTTCTGCACCAGCCCCTTGCCGATCACCACCTTTTGCTGGTTGCCGCCGGATAGCTCGACGACGCGGGCATTGTCGTTGATGGCGCGGATGTTCAGCATTTTGCTCCACTCGGCCGACACCGCATGCATTTCCTTCATGCTGATGATGGCGCTCTTTTCGCGCCCGGCCGACAGCAGGCCGGAGAACATGTTCTCGGCAATCGACATGGTCTCGAAGAAGCCCTCGCTCTTGCGGTCCTCGGTGACATAGACAATGCCGTCGTTCACCGCCTCGCGCGGCACGGTGTAGCGCACCGGTTTGTCGTCGAGCTCTATCGTGCCGCCGCGATTGAAGTCGCGCTTGTAGATGCCGGACACCACCTTGAACGTCTCGGTGCGGCCCGAGCCGATCAGCCCGAAGACGCCGGTGATCTGGCCCTCGAAGATCGAGAACGAATTGTTGCGCACGACATTGCTCATCGAAATATCCTGCACCGACAGGACCTTTTTGCCGGGCTTGCGCAACGTCGCCTCGTTGCGTTGACGGTAAAGCTCGCCCGACAGCGTGCGGCCGACCATGGCGGATATGATTTTCTCGCGGTCGAAATCCTTTGTCTCGCCCGAGGCCACCAACTCGCCGTCGCGCAGAATGGTAATCCGGTCCGAGAGCAGCAACGCCTCCTCCAGCGCATGACTGATGAAGACGATCGACACGCCGCGCGCCTTGAGGCGTCGGACCAGCGCGAAGAAGTGGCGTTTTTCTTCCGGCGTCAGCGTCGCGGTCGGCTCATCGAAAATGATGATCTCGGCGTTGTGATGCACGGCGCGGGCGATCTCCACCATCTGCCGCTTGGCAGCGCCCAAAGTTTCGACCATCGCCGTCGGATCGACCGGGAAATTCAGCGATTGCAGGAATTGCTGCGCCGCGATGTAGATGCCGCGCAGCCGGTTGAGAAAGCCTTCGGACCCGAGATAAAGGTTTTGCGCCACCGTCATGGACGGCACGAGGCTGGTTTCCTGGAACACCATGGCGATACCGGCATCGAGTGCCGCATGCGGCGTCGCGTAGGCGATTTCCGCGCCGTGATGAAACATCTTGCCCGAGGTCATGTCGACCACGCCGGCAATGATCTTCGTTAGCGTTGACTTACCAGCGCCGTTTTCGCCAAGCAGGGCATGGATCTCGCCCTTGCGCAGATCGAAGCTGACATTCTTGACGGCCGGCACGCCGCGATAGGCCTTGGTGACGTTTTCAAGCCGGACGATGACATCGCCGATAGCGGTGGTCTCCATCAGAATGCCTCCACAAGATCGATCGCTAGGATGCAATCGCCACCCCTCGAGGCGACCAGCAATTTGCCGTCAATTTCGATAGCGCTTGTTGTGCCGTGACGGGTGCCATTGGCACGGCTATGGACGCTTGAAACCGGCCACAACGACGCATCGAGCTTGACCGCCATGCCGTAGGACCGTGTCGGCGACCACGGCTTGTGTACGCCCATCGAGCGGATCGCCCCGCATTGTAGCGGTTCCAGAAAGCTGCGGCTCGAGGCGAGCGAAGGCGCGATCCAGAACTCGCGCTGCACGCTGTCGATCATGTCCTGCCGATAATGGGTTTCCTGTAGCACGAATTCGATCAGCCGGTTGCGCGGCGCAAATATCGACAGCCACGCCCCGCCATCGGCAGCTGGCGACAGACGGGAAGGGTAACCCGGCAGATGGTCGATCACCACCTTTCGGTCACCCGAATTGCCGATGCCGACAAGACGATGACGCCAGCTTTCGCTGACCACCACGCCATCAGCCTCGACATGAAGGCCGTAGGGAAAGGCGAGTCCATTGGCGATTTCGCGGAAGCTTGAAGCACCCCCGTCGCGTTTCCAGATGCTGCCGGAGGAACCTTTCTGCATCAGGTCGGCAGCCCAGGCGGAAGGCGAATGATGCGCCGAGCCATTGGCCAGCCAAAGCGCGCCATCCGGACCGAAGGCCAGCGCCGTGATGCAACGAATGGAGGGCGGCAGTTCTATTTCGCGGCCAGCGACCGACAGCTTGCCGGTGTCAAGACCAACGGCTATCTCGCCCGAAGGAGATATCGCGAGCGCGGTCACCGGCGATTGATAGGTTTCGACAACGACAGGCTCGTTCCCAGCCACGATCGAGAACACGGCGTTGCCACTGGACGCCAGCAGCCCGCCATTGCGGACTAGGAGACTATCGACTTCGGAGAGATCGGCAACCACGTCCGCATCATCCAGCACTGTGTTCGGACGAAACGCCCCATCAAGCGGCGGAATGGTCACGGCCTTGCCGCGAAAGAGATCGAGGATCGGATCAAAGATCATTTCGACGCTCCCCAATAGGAGACCGAACCGGTCCAGGTGGGATCTGCATCCGGCAATTTATAGCGGCCGACGCGATTGTTGAGGATGCCGCCGACGAACAGGTAGCCCTTGTGCTCGCGCATCGAGGTCACCGAGGGATGGGAGACGCCGGTCATGTCGCCGAGCGTGCCGATGATCTGGCCGGTCTCGTTGAATTTTACCACGCCGCCGGTATTGATGTTGGGGAACAGCCATTCGTCCTGCGGCAGGCGCCGCGTCATGCGTTTGCGCATGTCGGGGTGGCGCAGCGACAGGTCGAAACTCGGCGTGCGCATGCCGAGCCAAGCCATCCAGTAGCCGCCATCCGAAGCGCGGTTGATATTGTCGGGGTAGCCCGGCATGTCCTTGATGACGCATTCGGCCGTGCCGGCCTTCGGACCTTCCAGCCAGTAGCGATGCACGCGGCAGGCCCAGCTCTCGGCAAAGAACAGCGACCTGCCGTCATGGGCCATGCAGACGCCGTTGGCATAGCGATAGCCGTCGAGCAGGGTCGTGGTCGAGCCGTCCTTGGGATCGTAGACCAGCAGGCGGCCGGTGGCGCGGTTTTCGATCGAATCCAGCGCCCAGTCATGCGCGTCGTAACGCTTGGTGGAATCGGTGAAATAGATCCGGCCATCCGGCGCGATGTCACAATCGTTGGGGTCGCGCAGGCGGGCGTCATCGACCACGGAGGTCCAGGAGCGCGATGTTTCAGCCGACAGTTTCACCACCTCGCGGTCCGGAGAGATCGAGTAAAGCCCCATGGCGCCGACGCAGCTTATCAGGTTGCCTGTCTTGTCGAACGCCAGCCCCAACGGAAAACCGCCGACATGGGCAAAGACCTCCGACTTGACGTAGTCCGGCGCGAAGAACCGGACGATCTCACCATGCCTTGTGCCCGCATAAAGATGGTCGTCCCGGTCGAGGATGACGTCTTCGGGACCTTCGAGTTCGCCCAGCCCGATATAGTCTGTCTTCGACAGCGCATTGTTGAGGGCATAGGGCGTGCCCGAGCCCGGTTCGGCCGATTGCGTCTCGCCCATCTTGAGATAGACGGGGGCGACATAGACCTCGTTAAGCACCTTGTGACGGTTCTTCAGCCAGCGGATGTCGATGGTGACGGCCACCGCCAGCATCAGGCCGAGCACCATCTGGTTGGTGCCGGTGCCGTAACCTAGCCGGATCAGGCCGTTGGTCATGACCAGCACGATAATCGCGCCCATCAGCCCCTTGACCACCGAGCCGCGCCCGCCGCCGAGCGAATTGCCGCCGACCACAGCCGCCGTCAGAGCGAGGATTTCGAGATTGAGCCCGGTGCCAGGTCCTGCGCCCGACAGGCGGCAGGCAAACAGGAAGCCGGCGATCGACGCGCAGAAGCCGGAAAACACATAGGTCATGAACACGGTCTGCCGCACCTTGATGCCGGCATTGTGGGCCGAGCGCCGCGAACCGCCGACGGCAAGCACATGCCAGCCAGGCCGCGACCGAGTCAACGCGATATGGGTGACGATCGCAAACACGATCGCCGTCAGCACCGACGCGGAAATGCCGAGGAAGGTGCCGTCGCCGATGAAATCCCAGATATCCGACATCGCCATGGACATCTGGATCTGGGCGGCGAAATTGACCACGAGGATATCGTAGACGGCGCGGCCGATGATGAAAGTCACCAGCGTGGTGAGGAAAGCGCGCAGGCGCAGGTAGCCGACGAGATAGCCGTTGATGGCGCCGCAGGCGATGCCGGTGGCGATGCAGGCGGCGAGTGCCACCCACACCGGCAGGTCGAAGATGAAGAACACCGAAACGCCGGCAAAGCAGGCCAGAGCAAAGATGGAGCCGACCGAAAGGTCGATGCCGCCGCCGAGCATGACGACCGTCAGCCCGGTGACGACAATCGAGAACTCACCGAGCTGGCGGGTGGAATCCTGCAAGGACGTGAGCTTGAAGAAGCCGGGAATGGCGGTGCCGAAGCTCGCAACCACGATCACCAATGCGAGAAACGGGATTGCATTGTCCGTCCAGCGCTTGGTCAGGATCTCGCCGACCAGATGATCGGGGATCAGATTGTAGCGCCATGCCTGCAAGCGTTCACGAAATGTCATCTGCCGTATTTTCCGCGTCGGATTTAATTTGCTGAGGCAGGTGATGCCCTGCCTCGTTGGTCGCAAGCCCCCTCATCCGACCCTTCGGGCCACCTTCTCCTCGCTGGGGAGAAGAGGGAGCTTGCTTTGATGCCTCCCGACCCTCACCGCCTCGACGAGGCTCAAGAGTTTCAGCAGTGGATCAACGAATTACCTCTTCTCCCCAACGGGGAGAAGGTGGCCCGAAGGGTCGGATGAGGGGGCGCTCCGCATACAAGCTTTAGCTACTTCGCAGCCGCCTCAGCCTGCAGTGCCTTCAGGTCCCAGCAGCTGTCGGGCTTCAGGTCTGCCTTTGTGGTCGCCTTTTCGAGCGTGTAGATGAAGGTCTTGGAGGCGCCGGCCGGCTGGCCGCTCTGCAGCAGGAACTTGACGATGGCGTTGATATCGCCGGATTGCCTGTGCAATTCGGTCATGACGACGGCGCCATAGGTGCCATCGGCGAGGCGGTCGCAATCGGCTGCCTTTTCGCCGCCGCCGGTGGTTACCAGGAACACTTTGTCCTGCAGCTTGGCGTCGCGGATTGCGGCAGCTGCGCCGGTCGCGTCACCATCCCAGAAATCGATGATGCCGCACAGGTCCGGATGCTGCTGCAACATAGTGGTGGTCACGTTGCGCGAGGTCGTGGCATCCCAGTTGGAATCGGGCTTGGCGGCAACTGTGAAGTCCGGGTTCTTGGCCAGAACCTTCATGATGCCTGCATATTGATAAAGGCTCGAGGCATTGACCTGGTCGCCCTGAACGAGGCCGATCTTCTTCGACGAGTTCGGACCGCAGCCCTTGATCACCGCTTCGGCTTCAAGCTGGCCGAGGCGGTCCCAATCCGAGCCGACAAACGCATCGGCGGGGAAGTTGGCGGGATTGTCGATCAGCACCACGTAGGTGCCGGCGGCCTGCGCCTTTTTCAGCAGCCGTGCATAAGAGTTGAGGTCAGGCGAATGAACGATCAGCACGTTCGGGCGCGTATCGGACGAAATGGCTTCGGTGATTGCCTGGGCGCCGGCTTCAACGCTCCAGTTCGGATCGCGGGTCTCGAACGTGCCGCCGAAGGTCTCGACTTCCTTCTTGATGTAATGGGCCCAACCCTGCGCCAGGTCAAAGCCCATGGCCATCGGCACCAGCATCACACGCTTGCCTTTCAGCGCCGCCGAATAGGCCGCGGGGCCCGGGTCTTCCTGCGCCATCGGCGCGGTCGCAAACATGGAGATAGAGAGCGTGGCTGCGGCAGCAGCGAATACCTTCACATATTTCATGGCGTTTTCCCTGTTTTGGTTGGGCGTGATTGTTTCAGAGCAGTCAGATGTCTCCCTGTTGCGCGGTCTGCTCGTCGCGCGGATTGAGCACGCCGTCGATGATGATCGCGGCGAGTAGAATCGTCGACTTGATGAGGTTCTGGTAAATCAGCGGAATATCGATGATGGTCATGGCGTTGAGCATGATGCCGATCAAAGCTGCGCCGAACAGCACGTTGCGGACACTGCCCTTGCCGCCCGACAGGCCGATGCCGCCGATGACCGCCACCAGCACGATGTCGTAGAGCAGCGTCGAATTGACCACGCGAGTGTTGATAGAATGCAGGCTGGCGGCTGTCAGCAGGCCGGCCACGAAAGCGATCAGAGCCGAGATCACATAACGTAGCACCAGCATTGGCCGCACCGGCATGCCGACATTGCGCGCCGCCACCGGATTGTCGCCGGCGTAATAGACGTAGCGGCCCCATTTGGTGAAGCGCAGGAACAGGAAGATCAGGAATGCCAGCGCCAGGAAGATGAACACTTCGACCGGAATGTTGAAATAGCGCACGCCGCCGAACAGTTCGACCCAATGGCCGGGCGGCACCGGCACCGCATCCTGGGCAATCAGCTGAGAGCGCACATAGCCGAACACGAACGAGCCGCTGGCGAGCGTCACGAAAATCGCCGGCACATCGGCATAGGCGACGAGAAAGCCGTTGAGCACGCCAATGAACAGCACGCCGGCCAGCACGATCGCCAGCGCGTAGATATCAGGCGTGCCGTCATTGAGCAGCTGCAGGTACCAGGCGACCGACATCGCCATGATCGCCACCGCAGAGAGATCAATGCCTCGGCCGATAATGACGATCGCCATGCCGAGCGCGAGAATGCCGAGCACGGACACCGAGCGCACGATCGAGACGATGTTTTCGGAGGTAAAGAAGCCCGGCAATGCGATCGAGGCAGCGATGAAGATCAGCACTGCTATGGCGAAGACGATCTTCTCCTGACTCAGAGTCCGGATATTGCCCCAATTCCTACCGCTCATATGGCCCAGACGTCCCTTGCTGATAGTAGGTCCATTCTGCACACCCGGAGAGAAGGCTGTCGACGCTCGATCTTGTCAATTTCTATAGCGTCTCTAGATCTTTGTTCCCCGGCCGATCGAAACCCAAGTCGTTTATTCCCGAGCAGCAAAATCCGAAAAAAACAGGCAGCCACAGAAGCGTCAAAAATCCAACGTCCTCAAAGCGATGCGATGCTGTTCCCGGCAGTCTCTGCTGCATTGCGCAAAAGTTAAATCCAGATTCATCTTTCTGTCAACAATTCTTCACGATTGACGAGAAAAGATTTATCTGTAAGTTTTTCTTCATGAATGCGATCCCTGTTTTTGAGGAGGTGAGGTGTGAGCCTGAGGGACCTGTTGCTGCGTAGCGGCCTTTCCCTGACGCCGTCTGAGGAAAAGATCGTGCACGTGCTGCTTGCCGATTATCCAACGGCCGGGTTCGGCACGGCGACCGCGTTGGCCAAGCGGGCGGGGGTCAGCGATCCAACCGTTGTCAGGCTGGCCGTCAAGCTCGGTTTTCAGGGTTATCCGGATTTTCAGTCCAGGCTATTGGCCGAAGTCGAGGCCCGGCTACACTCGCCCTTGCTGATGATGGAAAGCAAGCTGCACGGCGGTCAGGCCGATCAGCAAGAGCCAACGAGCGCCTATCTGCGCTCAGTCATTGCAGGGCTGGAAAAAGCCGTTCTCACGACACCGGCGGCGACCTACGATCGGGCGGCGAAGCTGGTAACCGACCCGAAGGCGCGGCTGACGCTGCTCGGCGGGCGCTTCAGCCGGCATCTTGCAGGCATGCTTGGCGGCTATCTCATCCAGCTCAGGGCCGACGTCCGCGATCTCGGCGTTTTGTCGCCGCAGGCCTTCGATCTGTTGGTTGATATGGACCGGCGCGACGTGCTCGTCGTTTTCGATTACCGGCGCTACCAGAACGATGTCGTGGAGTTTGCCCGCCAGGCCGCGGCGCGTGGGGTGCGCATCGCGCTATTTACCGATCCATGGCTGTCGCCGATTGCCGAATTTGCGGAAGTGACGATCACCAGCCCCATCGAGGCCGCATCACCCTATGACACCCTGGCACCGGCGCTGGCGCAGATGGAGGCCTTCGTGGCCCATATCCTCGCCGGCATGAACGAGACCATACGCAACCGCATCGAACGGCTGGAGGACATTCGCCGCGCCAATGCGGTGACCCTGGACCACGAGACCATCGACGACAAATCCGGGACGACGATCCGCGATTTTCCCGGTCCCAAAACAAGTAAGCCAGCCAGCAAGCAAGGATGAGATGATGACGCAGACCCTCCTCAGGCGCGATGCGCCCTATGCTCCAGGCGAAACCGCCCTGCTGCTGGTCGACATGCAGCGGATCTGGCTGGAGCCGGGTCTCGATCCCTCCCATCCAGAGCGCGGCCCGGATCACTATTTCTACAGGCAGACCGCTTCGGTCACCATTCCCAACAACGAGCGGCTGCTGGCAGCGGCCCGCGCCAATGGCATCGAGGTGATCCATACCATCATCCAAAGTCTGACCGAGGATGGCCGCGATTGTTCGCTCGACCACAAGCTGACGCCGATCCATATCGCGCCCTCGCGTCCGGAAGGCCTGCCACCCAAGAATCTCGGCCCCGTCGGCGATGAGATCCTGATCCCCAAGACTTCGTCGGGCGTCTTCAACTCGACCAATATCGACTACGTCCTCAAGAATCTCGGCATCCGCTATCTCATCATCACCGGCATCATGACC
The DNA here is from genome assembly GCF_057787725.1 of Shinella sp. OV683. Classification (NCBI taxonomy): domain Bacteria; kingdom Pseudomonadati; phylum Pseudomonadota; class Alphaproteobacteria; order Hyphomicrobiales; family Rhizobiaceae; genus Shinella; species Shinella sp. OV683. The sequence goes on along the minus strand of NZ_CM173543.1, from coordinate 4,531,901 downwards.
GACCAGTGCGTTGACATGGCGGTGCGCGATGCTGCCGATCGAGGCTACTACGTCACCTGTGTCTCGGATGCCTGCTGCGCTGCCTCGCAGGAGCGCCACGACGGCGCTTTGAAAGCCTTCGGTGGCTATTGCTGGGTCGCCGACACTGACACCGTGGCTGGTCGCATGAGCGCGGTGAGCAAAGCCGCATGAGTGAACTCTATGAACCGCTCACCGGCATTGTCACCACCGATATTTCGGCGGTTACGCGTGGACGCTTTGTGGCTACCAGCCGGATCGAAAAGATGCGCGAGACCGGCATCGGCTGGCTGCAGGCCAATGTGTCGCTGACACCCTTCAATTCGATCGCTGATCCCAATCCCTGGGGCTCGTCGGGCGATTTGCGCCTGCTGCCGGATCTCGATGCGCGGTTCCGCACTGAGAATACAGGCTCGGCAACTGCGTTCGACCTGGTGCCCGGCAATCTGGTCGAGCTTGACGGCACGCCGTGGTCCTGTTGTACGCGAACGATGCTGCGCAACGCGCTGGCTGACCTCAAGGCGGCAACCGGGCTTACTCTGCTTGCCGCCGTCGAGCAGGAGTTCCAGATTTTTGGCGCCGATTTGCCGCCCGCTCATGTCCTGTCCTTCGAAGGCTTGCGGCGCGCCGATCCATTCGCCGCCCAGCTCATGGGGGCGTTGAGCGAGGCCGGCGTTTCGCCTGAGGTGATCATCTCGGAATTCGGCCTCGACCAATTCGAGGTGACGCATGCGCCTTGCGATGCGCTCGCCGCCGCCGACCGCGCTGTCGCCATCCGCGAGATCACCCGCGAGATCGCCCGCAATCGCGGTTGGAAGGCGAGCTTTGCCCCGAAGACTGCGCCAAACTCGGTCGGCAATGGCGTGCATATCCATTTCAGCCTGCTCGATGCGCAGGGCGAACCGGTGACCTACGACAGGAATGGCACTGCCGGGCTGTCTGCGGCTGCGGGCGCGTTTTGTGCAGGCGTGCTCAGTCACCTGCCAGCGATCACGGTGCTGACCGCTTCGAGCGTCTCATCCTATTATCGCCTCAAGCCGCACAACTGGAGTTCGTCTTATACCTGGCTCGGAGACAAGGACCGCGAGGCGACGCTTCGCATCTGCCCGACGGTGACGATCGGCGGCCGCGATCCGGCGCGCGCCTTCAATATCGAATACCGGGCAGCCGACGCCACCGCCAATCCTTATCTGGCCCTGGCGGCGATCATCCGCGCCGGGCTTGAGGGATTGCGGCAAAGCCTGCCGGCGCCCCCCATCGTGTCGGGTGACCCTTCCGTCATGAGCGAGGAGGAGCTGAAATCCAACGGCCTCGTACGGTTACCCGAAACGCTGCCCGCAGCGCTCGATGCACTCAGATCCGACGAGACCGTCACCGGCTGGTTTTCACCCGTCTTCATCGAGTCGTTCTGTGGCGTGAAGGCCGAAGAGATGAAGGCACTCGACGGCCTTGACGAGGCCGCGATCTGCGAGCGTTACAGGCAAGTCTATTGAGGGCGCCTGACATGGAGTGGCCGCCGGCGGTCGAGGTGCTGAACGAACATGGCACGTCCGACATCGTGCTGATTTGCGAGCATGCGTCCAACCACATGCCGTCAGAGTTCAATGGGCTGGGCCTGCCTTCTCACGAACTGACACGCCACATTGCCTGGGATATCGGTGCCGAAGCCGTGGCGCGCGGGTTGTCGGCTCGGCTTGACGCGCCTTGTTTTCTCGGCACCTATTCACGCCTGCTGATCGACCTGAACCGCCCGATCGACAGCCCGACCAGCATCCCGGTCCGCTCGGAAAGCACGGATATTCCCGGCAACGCAGATCTTTCCGATCCCGAGCGGCAACGCCGCATCGACGTGATGTTCACGCCCTTTCATGATTGTGTCAGCCGCTATCTCAACGGGCGCAATAAGCGGGGATCGAAGACAAGAATCGTCGCTATCCATTCGTTCACACCAATATTTCTCGGAGAGGCTCGGCCCTGGCATGCCGGTATCCTCTTTAATCGCTCCAGGCATTTCGCAGAACACGTGATCGCACACCTGGCCGAAGACAAGACGCTCAACATCGGTGCCAATGTGCCCTATGTGATCGATCGCATCAGCGACTATGCCATCCCGGTGCATGGGGAGGATCGCGGCCATCCCGCCATTCTGGTCGAAATCCGCAACGATCTTATCGCTTCGGAAAAGGGGATTGCGGAATGGATCGAGCGGCTTGCGGTTGCGCTCTCCCACCCCTAAACATGGCTGTCCGAGATGCTGGGAGGAGTGACCATGCGCGATTTCGAGAAACCTTCCAGATCCGCCGTTGTCGCCCGCGATGCAATGGCGGCAACCTCGCACCCCTCCGCGACACTCGTGGCGATCCAGATCATGGCTGCGGGAGGCAACGCCCTGGACGCGGCAATTGCCGCCTGCGCCGTGCAATGTGTGGTCGAGCCGGGCTCGACCGGCATCGGCGGCGATTGCTTCGCGCTTTTATCTCGCAACGGCTCGGCCGATATCATCGCCTATAACGGCTCGGGCCGGACACCAGCGGCGTTGACGCAAGGCTGGTTTGCCGAGCGCGGCCTGACCGAGATCGAGCGGCATTCCCCCGCGCCCGTGACCATCCCTGGTGCCATCGACGCTTGGACACGCCTGCATGCCGATCATGGCCGCATGCCATTCGCAGAAATTCTGGCTCCCGCGATCCGGTTTGCCGAGCATGGCTATGCTATCTCGCCACGCGTGCATCGCGACTGGTCTCTGAAGGAGCAATTGCTGTCTTCGGACCCCACTGCCAAGCGCATCTTTCTGCCCAACGGCCGTGCGCCAGCGATCGGCGAAGTGCATCGCCAGCCGGAACTGGCCGAGACGCTGAAAGGCATCGCCGCGCGGGGGCGGGACGCTTTCTACACCGGTGCTGTCGCCGAGGACATCGTCTCCTATCTGCGAAGCCTTGGCGGACTGCACACGCTGGATGATTTCGTCACTGCGCACGGTGAATATGTCACCCCGATCAAGACGGCGTTTCGCGACCATGACGTTTACGAATGCCCGCCTAACGGCCAGGGCGTTATCGCGCTGATGATCCTGAATATTCTCTCGCGCTTCGAGGCCAAGGGCGATCCGCAATCGGCCGATCGACTGCATATCGAAATCGAAGCGACGCGGCTTGCCTATGCGGCGCGCGATTCGCTTCTGGCCGATCCGGCCAAAGCTCATGTGCCGGTCGATTATCTCCTGTCGGACGGGTTGGCTGACCGGCTGGCCGGCATGATCGACCTCAAGCGAGCGATAACCGATCTGCCGCCCTTCCAGGCGCCATTGCATCGCGACACGGTCTATATCTCGGTGGTCGACAAGGATCGCAATTGCGTCAGCTTCATCAACTCGATTTTCGATAGCTTCGGCACCGGTCTTGTCGCGCCGAAATCCGGCGTGATCCTGCACAATCGCGGCCAGAGCTTCTCGCTCGAGCCCGACCATCCCAATGTCGTCGCGCCGGGCAAGCGCCCGCTGCATACGATCATTCCTGGAATGCTGGTCAAGGACGGTCGCGCGGTCATGCCGTTTGGCGTGATGGGTGGCCATTATCAGGCGATGGGCCATGCTCATTTCCTGTCAAAGGTGCTCGACTACGGGCTGGACGTGCAGCAGGCGATCGACCTGCCACGGCTCATGCCCGTCTCGGGAACCATGGATGTGGAGGCCGAACGCACATTGGACCCGAACACAGCAGCTGAACTGGAGCGACGCGGCTTCCGCATCGTCTCGTCGGAAGGGCCCATCGGTGGAGCACAGGCCATCCATATCGATTGGCACAACGGCACGCTGAGGGGCGGTTCCGAGCCGCGCAAGGACGGCTGCGCCATCGGTCTTTAGTCGGGTAACCAGCTTCCCAAGCCCGCTTGCTTATGGATATCATGCAGCTGATAGACGCCCAGACCGCACGAGGATGCTAGCAATTGACCAGGATATTCGACGCAGCCGAAGACTTTGCCACGACAGCGCTCGCCGGTTTCGCCGAGATCTATGCCAGCCACGTGCGGCTGGTGAAGGGCGGCGTGGTGCGGGCCGCAAAGGCGCCCAGGGGCAAGGTCTCGGTGGTCGTCGGTGGCGGTTCCGGGCACTATCCCGCCTTTGCCGGCTATGTCGGTCCAGGCATGGCCGATGCGGCAGTCGCCGGTGACATCTTTGCCTCGCCATCCACCGCGGGCGTCGCGCGAGTCTGCCGCCATGCCGATCACGGCGGCGGCATCCTGCTTGGCTTCGGCAATTATGCCGGCGATGTCCTGAATTTCGGCGTGGCCGCGGAGCGCTTGCGCGCCGAAGGCATTGACGTGCGCATCGTGCCGGTGACCGACGACGTCGCCAGCGCGCCGGTCGAAACGCCGGCACTTCGTCGTGGCATCGCTGGCGATCTCGTCGTCTTCAAGGTCGCCGGGGCTGCGGCAGAGGCCGGGCTTTCGCTGGATGAAGTCGAGCGTGTGACACGCCACGCCAATGCGCGCACCGTATCCTTCGGCGTTGCCTTTGATGGCTGCACGCTGCCGGGTGCCACAAATCCATTGTTTACCGTGCCCAAGGGCCAGATGGCGCTCGGTCTCGGCATCCATGGCGAGCCGGGGATCAAGGAGGAGGCTGTCGTCACCGCCCATGAGCTGGCAAAGCTGTTGACCGGCAAGCTGCTTGCCGAACGCCCCGAGGGAACGATCCGCGTCGCTGCACTGCTGAATGGGCTGGGCGCCACCAAATACGAGGAACTGTTCGTGCTCTGGACGTCGGTCTCGGCGATCCTCAGAAATGCCGGGCTGGAGATCGTCGCGCCAGAATGCGGGGAATATGTCACCAGCCTCGACATGGCCGGCTGCTCGCTGACGTTGATGTGGCTCGACCACGAACTTGACACCTATTGGACTGCGGCCTGCGACACGCCCGTCTTGCGCCGGGGTAGGGCCATCGACACGGAACCCGCGACCGATGCTCTTGCGGATGATGAAGGTCCGCTCAGCTACCCCACAGCCAGCGAGGCCTCCCGGCAAAGCGCCAAATGCATCGGCACCCTGATCGCTGCCATTGCTGGAATGCTCAGGGACGCGGAGGCTGAACTTGGACAACTCGACGCGATCGCCGGTGATGGAGATCACGGCATGGGCATGCGGCGTGGATCGACTGCAGCGCTGGACGCTGCAAACGCCGCCATTTTAGCGGGTGCCGGCGCGGCGAGCACGCTGGCCGCCGCGGGCGATGCCTGGGCAGACCGTGCCGGTGGCACATCCGGGGCGCTTTGGGGGCTGATGCTGCGCGCCTGGAGCAATGCGCTGTCTGACAACGATGCGATTGGCGATGCCGCTGTGGTCAGTGGCGCAAAGCTGGCGCTCGAGGGTGTCGCAAGGCTGGGTCGCGCTAGGCTGGGCGACAAGACGCTGGTCGATGCGCTGGTGCCGTTCGTCGATACGCTCGAAGCATCCCACAAGTCGGGTAACTCGCTGGCCGCCGCCTGGAGTGCTGCGGCGGACGCTGCCGCCAGCGCCGCTGCGGCGACATCAGTGCTTTCGCCGAAACTTGGCCGCGCGCGGCCATTGGCGGAAAAGAGCATCGGTCATGCCGATCCCGGTGCCACGTCGCTTGCGATGGTCGCCAAGATCGGCGCAGCATTCCTGGCGAAGTGAGCAGGCGTTATTTGCTGTCGGGATGCTTGTGGATAGGATCGACCCAGTAGACCGATTCCGGCTTCTCCACCGGATCGACATCGGTGATGTTGACCACGACCGCCGTGTCGTCCGAGCGAACCAGCACGCATTCCAGCGGTGAGTCGGGATCAGCATTGATCTCCTGGTGCGGCACATAGGGCGGCACGAAGATGAAGTCGCCCGCATCTGCCTCGGCGACGTATTCCAGCCGGTCACCCCACCGCATCCGCGCCTTGCCGCGTACGACGTAGATGACGCTTTCAAGTGCGCCGTGATGATGCACGCCGGTCTTGGCGTTCGGCTGGATGGTCACGGTGCCAGCCCAAATCTTTTGGGCCCCGACGCGGGCATGATTGATCGCCGCCTGGCGATACATGCCCGGCGTTTGCGGCGTGTTATCGTCGAGCTGGTTGCCCTTGATGACACGTACGCCATTGTGCTTCCAGTATTCACTGTCGTGGTGGTGGTCGCCGTCCTGATGATCGGTGAGGGGGGCTGCCGAGCTGAATGTCCCGGCATCATCGCGGCGCAGAACCCGGTCGCGATGCATTCGGTCGAAGCGTTCCGACACGTTTTCGCGTGGTACCCTTCCCCCTTGCGGCCCGCATCCTAAACATTCGCCCTTTCGCGGAAATTTATTTCTCTATATAATACATATAAAATATCGATTAACTGTTGCGAGACCCCGGCAACGACTAGCTTTGCGTCGTTCGGCCAACAGGTAATTCGGAGCACATAATGACCAGGCAAATCCGTTTCAACGCTTTCGATATGAACTGCGTCGGCCATCAATCCCCAGGCCTCTGGAAGCATCCTCGCGACAAGTCCTGGAAATACAAGGATCTGGACTATTGGCAGGATCTTGCTCGCACCCTGGAACGCGGCATCTTCGATGGTATCTTCATTGCTGACGTCATCGGCTATTACGATGTCTACAAGGGCTCGAACTATCACGCCATCGAGCAGGCGACGCAGATCCCGGTCAATGATCCCTTGCAGCTCGCAGCACCCATCGCGCTCGCCACCGAACATCTCGGCATTGGCATCACCGCCTCCACCTCGTTCGAACATCCCTACACATTTGCCCGGCGGCTGGCGACGGCTGACCATCACACCAAGGGGCGCGTCGGCTGGAACATCGTTACTTCCTATCTCGAAAGCGGCGCCAAGAACATCGGCCAGGGCGGCTTGAAGAGCCATGACAACCGCTACGAAGTCGCCGCCGAATACGTCGAAGTCCTCTACAAGCTGTTTGAAGGCAGTTGGGAGGAGGGCGCGGTGCAACGCGATCCGATCCGCGGCATCTTCACCGATCCGACCAAGGTCCATGAGATCGGCCACAAGGGCAAGTTCTTCGAGGTGCCGGGCTATCATCTCTCCGAGCCTTCGCCGCAGCGCACGCCGGTCCTCTATCAGGCAGGCGCTTCGGGTCCCGGCAAGGCATTTGCGGCGGCGCATGCCGAATGCGTCTTTGTCGGCGCCCCGACCAAATCGTTGCTCAAGGCCTATGTTTCGGAGATCCGCGCCAAGGCAGCCGCTGCGGGCCGCGATCCGAAAAAGGTGCTGATCTACAATCTCACCACCCTGATCATCGACGAAACAGACGAGAAGGCGCAGAAGCGTTTCGAGGAATATCAGAGCTACACATCCTATGACGGCTCGCTTGTATTCATGTCGGGTTGGAGCGGCATCGATTTCGGCCAATATGCGCCGACCGACGACATCAAGAAGGTCGAGACCAATGCCATCGTCTCGATGGTCGAGCACTTCGCCGGCAAGGACAAGGCCTGGACGGTGGAGGAACTGGCCAAGTGGGGCGGCATCGGTGGTGTCGGTCCGGTTTTCGTCGGTTCGCCCAGCACCATCGCCGATATCCTGCAGGAATGGGCCGAGGAGACAGATGTTGACGGTTTCAACCTTGCCTATGCGGTGACCCCGGAAAGCTTCGAAGCGGCCGTCGATCTGCTCGTGCCGGAACTGCAGAAGCGTGGCGTCTACCCCACGGCCTACAAGCCGGGTACCCTGCGCGAAAAGCTGTTCGGCGAAGGACCGTACCTCCCCAGCAATCACCCTGCGGACCAGTATCGCGACATTGAAGCCGTCAAACGTCGCGATGCCGAACGAGCATCGGCACCACATCTGAAAACGGTTGGCGCGTGATGAGCGGCTTGCTAGAGCTTCACGATGTCTCCCTGTCCTTCAAGGGCGTGCGCGCGCTGAACGCGCTGAGCTTCAGCGTCGCCAAGGGTGAAATCTGCGCCCTGATCGGCCCGAATGGTGCCGGCAAGAGTTCGCTGCTCAATGTCATCAACGGCGTCTATCGCGCCGATTCCGGCGATGTCGTGTTTGACGGATTGCGCTTCGAGGCGATCCATCCGCAGAAGGCGGCTTTCCTCGGCATCGGCCGGACGTTCCAGCACAACGCGCTGTTCCGACGCTTGTCGGTACGTGAAAACGTGCTGGCCGGCCTCTCCCGCCATGGCACGGCAAGCTTCGTCGAAAACATCTTCCGGCTGGGTCGCGATGGCGAAGAGCGCCGCGCCTTTCTCGCGCGTGCCGAACGGATCATCTCCTTTCTCGGTCTTGATCGCCATGTGGATAAGATCGTCTCGACGTTGCCCTATGGGCTGCAGAAGCGCGTCGATCTCGCCCGCGCGCTGGTGGCGGAACCAAAGCTTCTGCTGCTCGACGAGCCCATGGCCGGGATGAACCAGGAAGAGAAGGAAGAGATGAGCCGCGTGATCCGCGAGGTCAATCGCGCCTTCGGCACCACGGTCGTGCTGATCGAGCACGATGTCGGCATCGTCCTCAGCCTGGCAAGCCATGTCGTCGTGCTCGATTACGGCCGCAAGGTTGCCGATGGCGCACCCGACGAGGTGCGCAGCAATCCCGATGTCATCGCCGCCTATCTCGGCACGGTTCACTGAGGAACTCATGTCCTATTTCTTCGAAACGCTGGTCAGCGGCCTGTTTGCGGGGGTGATGTATTCGCTCGTCGCGATCGGCTTCGTGCTGATCTACAAGGCATCCGGGGTCTTCAACTTCGCCCAGGGCGCGATGCTGCTGTTTTCGGCGCTGACCTTCGTCACCCTGATCGAAAAAGGCATGCCCTTCGCGCTGGCCTTCATCGTCACATCGCTGGTGATGGTCGTCATGGCGGTGCTGATAGAATGGCTGGTGTTGCGGCCGCTTAGAAACCGCGATGCGCTGACTTTGTTTATGGCGACCTTGGGTCTCAGCTTCGTCATCGAAGGCTTTGCCCAACTGCTGATGGGCATGGACGTCCATATGCTCGATCTGGGCATACCCGACATCGCCATGCAGGTCGGCGGCATCTATGTCAGCCAGTTCGACATCATTGCCTCGCTGATCGCACTGACGCTCGTCGCCGTGCTGGCCGTGGTGTTCAACAAGACGCGGATGGGCATTTCACTCCGCGCTGTCGCCGACGACACGCTTGCCGCCCAGTCGATCGGTATCCGCCTGCCGGTGATCTGGCGCATCGTCTGGAGCGTGGCGGGCGTCGTTGCCCTGGTCGCCGGCCTGGTCTGGGGCTCACGTCAGGGCGTGCAGTATTCGCTTTCGCTGGTGACCTTGAAGGCGCTGCCGGTGCTGATCATCGGCGGCTTCTCCTCCATCCCCGGCGCCATCATCGGCGGCTTGCTGGTCGGCGCGACCGAGGCTCTTGCCGACATCTATATCGGCCCGCTGGTCAATGGCAGCGTCTCCACCTGGTTTGCCTACATTCTCGCCGTCGCCTTCCTGCTCATCCGTCCTGCCGGCCTGTTCGGCGACCGTGAAATCGAAAGGGTCTGATCATAACCACGCTTCAGGAACCCGCCCTGTCTGCGCCGATCCGTCAGCCCGTCGGGCTCAGCGCAATCGCTCTCATCCTCGGTCTGGTCGCTGCTTTCGCTGTACCAACTGTTGCCGATGATTACTGGCTGAGCTCGATCATCATCCCGACAGTGATCATGGGGTTGGCCGGCATCGGCCTCAATCTTCTTCAGGGTTATACCGGGCTCGTCTCCCTCGGTTCGGCTGCCTTCATGTCGATCGGCGCATTCTCGACCTATAATCTGCTGCTGCGCGCGCCCTTCCTGCCCCTGCCGGTGGTTCTGATCATAGCGGGCCTGATTGCGGCGATTGCCGGCGTGATCTTCGGGCTGCCGTCGCTCCGCATCAAGGGCTTCTACCTCGGTGCTTCGACGCTCGGTGCGCAGTTCTTCTTCGAATGGCTGTTCACCAATTTCAGCTGGTTTTCCAACGACAGCCAGTCGCTGACCATCTCGGCTCCGCGACTGCAGATCCTGGGTTACGACCTGCAGTCGGCCGCCGGCCGCTATTATCTGGTGATCGCAACCACGGCATTGCTGATCGCGCTCGCCTTCGCCGTCGTCAAAAGCCGAGTCGGGCGAGAATTCATGGCCATCCGCGACATGGATACGGCAGCCTCCGTGATCGGCATCCGCGTTGCACGCCGCAAGCTGCTTTCCTTCGGCATCAGCTCGTTCTTCCTCGGCATCACCGGTGCGCTCTGGGCGTTCGCCTATCTCGGCACGTCGGATGCACATGCCTTCAATCTCGATAAGTCGTTCCAGATCCTGTTCATCGTCATCATCGGTGGCGTGGCGACGATCTTTGGAAACTTCCTCGGCGCCGCCTTCATCGTGCTGACGCCGATCCTGCTCGATCGGCTGTCGCTGGTGATCGACCTGTCGGTCCTTGGAGACCAGGGCGCGCTTGCCAACCTGCAACGCATCATTTTCGGCACAATCATCATCGTACTGCTGATCAAGGAACCTGATGGCTTGTCCAGGCTGATCCGGCGCGGGGTGGAAGCACTTCGCCCCAAGGCCAAGTCATCCGGCTGAACCGCCAGACAAGGCGGAACGCCTCGGCGCCGGGTATTCCGCCTCCTCCCAAGCATCCGGCGCCACTTTTTTGAAACCACGCACACAGGGGGTGCACAATGTCACTGTTTACCAAGACCATGACGCTCGCGGCTGCGGCCACGATGGCTGTCACGTTGATGAGCAGCCCATCCTTCGCCGAAGACGGCACGGGCCAGCAGCTCTATCCGCTGTTTACCTACCGCACCGGACCCTATGCACCGTCGTTCATTCCGTTCGGCGCCGGCAATATCGACTATCTCCGCTACATCAACGAAGTCGAAGGCGGCGTTGATGGCGTCAAGATCCTGGTTCAGGAATGCGAGACGGCCTACACGATCGAGCGCGGCATCGAATGCTACGAGCGCTACAAGAACGGCTATAATGGCGCGCTGACTGCAGCCATCTATCCGCATTCGAGCGGCCTCGACGTCGCGCTGACCGACAAGGCGCGCATCGACAAGATCTCGATCGTCAGCCCGGGCGGCGGCCAGAACATCGCCACCGACGGTCGCGTCTTTCCGTACCAGTATCCGCTGGTGTTCGACTACTGGAGCGAAGCCCAGATCATCGTCGATTACATCGCCCAGCAGGCTGGCGGTTATGAGAAGCTCAAGGGTGTGAAGATCGCCACGCTCTATCATGACTCCGGCTACGGCCGTGACACGATCGAGCCGCTCGGCATCCTCGCCAAGAAGTATGGTTTCGAGGACATCCAGATCCCGGTTCCACATCCCGGCGAACAGCAGCAGGCGCAATGGCAGCAGATCCGCCGTGCGGGCGCCGACTGGGTGTTCCTGCGTGGCTGGGGCGTCATGACGCCTGTGGCGATCAAGACCGCCGCCCGTGTCGGCTTCCCCGCTGACCGGATCATCGGCGATATCTGGAGCGGATCGGAAGACGATGCACGCCCGGCAGGACCTGCCGCCAAGGGCTACCTCGCCGTCTCCGTCTTTCCGCCGGGCACCGACTACGGCATCATCAAGACGCTGAAGAAGGACATTATCGACACAGGCAAGTCCGACCTCAAGGACAATTCGAAGTTCGGCACGGTCTACTATAATTACGGCGTGATCGAAGCCATCACCTTCGTCGAGGCTCTGCGCACCGGCCATAAGAAATTTGGCAACCGGCCATTGACCGCTGCCGAAGGCCAGTGGGCGCTCGAAAATCTCAACATCGACCAGAAGCGTATCGCCGAGCTGGGTGCCGAGGGTCTCATCAGCCCGCTGAAGACCTCGATCGACAATCACAAGGGCGAAACCATCGCTGCCAAGATCATCCAGTGGAATGGTCAGTCCTGGGACACCAAGACCGACTGGATCAAGGCCGATGCCTCGCTGTTTGCCGACGTGATCAAGGCCAAGGCTGCTGCCTACGCCAAGGAAAAGGGCATCCAGCCCCGCGAAGCGCAGAACTAACATCGACCAGTACAGACAGGATCGTACCATGACCATTCCGGCAAAAGGCTTCCTCGATATCCAGAATATGGAAGCACTCTATGGTCAGGCGATCCTGGCTGTCCGTGACGTGTCGCTAAAAGTCGAGCAGGGCAAGATCGTTGCCCTGCTCGGTGCCAATGGCGCGGGCAAGACAACCACCCTGAAGGCGGTTTCCAACCTGCTGGGGCCTGAACGCGGCAAGGTCAGTCGCGGCAGCATCCTCTGGCAGGGCGAGCCAGTCAGCGGCCTCTCGGCCTCGCGGCTTGTCGCCAAGGGCGTGGTCCAGGTGCTCGAAGGCCGCCATTGCTTTCCGCAATTGACCGTCGAGGAAAATATCCTCTCGGGCGGTTTCGTCCGCAAGCCGAGCCGGGCAGATCTCCAGCGCGATGTCGAGCAGATCTACACCTGGTTTCCGCGTCTCAAGGAGAAGCGCAAGGTCAAGACTGGCCTGACCTCCGGCGGCGAACAACAGATGGTCGCCATCGGCCGCGCGCTGATGACCAAGCCCAGTCTCGTATTGCTGGACGAACCCTCGATGGGTTTGGCACCCATCATCGTGCAGGAAATCTTCGAGATCATCCGCACGCTCAATTCAGAGCAGGGCGTCAGCTTCCTGCTCGCCGAACAGAACGCCAATCTGGCGCTCCGCTATGCCGACTACGGCTACATCCTCGAAAACGGTCGCGTTGTCCTCTCGGGAACGGCCGAGGAACTCCGCGCCCGCGAGGACGTCCATGACTTCTATCTCGGCGGTGCCAACGCCGCCAAACCGCACTGACCGCCCCGCGCAACGGAGCGGATTCTAACTCCAAGGAAATGCATAGATGACACAGATCGATTTGGCCTGGGGCGCTGGTCCCAGCGCGCGCTACGAGGAACTGGCTGCACGCTTTCGGCCGATATTTGCGGAGATTTCGACCGGCGCGATCGAGCGGGAATTGACCCGCACCTTGCCGGTGGCCGAGATCGTCAAGTTGAAAAAGGCTGGCCTCGGCGCGCTGCGTGTTCCCGAGGCGGAAGGTGGTTTCGGCGCAACGCTTCCGGAACTCGCCAACATCCTGATCGAGCTCTCCGAAGCCGATTCCAATATCACCCAGGCGCTGCGTGGCCATTTCGGATTTGTCGAGGATATCGTCAGCAAACCAGGCGGCGAGGCCCGCAGGCGTTGGGCTGAGCGCATCGCGCGTGGTGAGATCGCCGGCAACGCCTGGACCGAAATCGGCAATGCCAAGCAGGACGCCTTCTCGACACGTCTTTCGAAGAAGGACGGCAAGCTGGTCGTCAACGGCACCAAATATTACACCACCGGCTCGCTTTATGCCGACTGGATCGATGTCGGCGCCACGGGCCTCGAAGGCGAGGGAGTCGGCATCCAGGTTCGCCGGGATCATCCGGGCGTCAACGTCATCGACGACTGGGACGGTTTTGGCCAGACCCTGACCGCAAGCGGCACAACGACCTTCACTGACGTTTCCGTCGATCCCGACGACGTCGTGATCGATGAAGCAAAGTTCCGCTATGGCGCTGCGTTCTACCAGATCGTCCATCTCGCCACATTGGCTGGTATCGGCCGGGCGATCGCCAACGAAACAGCCGCTGCCGTTGCTGCGCGTACGCGCAATTATACAAACGCCGCCGGTCCACGGGCGAGTCAGGATCCGCAGGTGCTGCAGGTGATAGGCCGCATCCGCAGCAACGCCTATGCTGCTGGCGCCATCGTCCTGCAGGTCGCGCAAGCCATCGAGCGCGCCCATCAGGCGCATTTCGCCGGCGACGCCGATGCGGAGGAAAAAGCCAACGCCATCGCCGAACTCGAGACATCGCAGGCCGTGACGGTCGTCACCAACCTGATCCTCGAAGCATCGACAGTCATCTTCGACGCTCTGGGGGCATCCTCGACGAGGAAGCCGATCGGCCTTGATCGCCACTGGCGCAATGCCCGGACGCTGTCGTCGCACAATCCGCGCATCTACAAGGATCGCATCATCGGCGATTATGCGGTCAACGGCACGCCGCCGCCCTATCAGTGGCGTATCGGCCAGGCTCCGGGCTGAGCGGCGAGGCGATGATCAGGCTCGAAAACATCACCAAGAGCTTTCCAACCAAGGGCGGGGCCGTTCAGGCCCTTTCCGGGATCAGTCTGGCTATCGGGCAGGGCGAGATTTTCGGCATCATCGGTTCCTCCGGTGCCGGCAAGTCGACGCTGGTGCGGTTGATCAACCTGCTGGAACGGCCGAGCGGCGGTGACGTTCATGTCGATGGCACCCGTGTCACCCATTTCAAGGGCACGCAACTGCGCGCTCTTCGCCGCAAGATCGGCATGGTCTTCCAGCATTTCAACCTTCTGAATGCCCGCACTGCGGCCGCCAACGTCGCCTATCCATTGGAGCTTGCCGGCCTTCACGACCGGCAGGAGATCGATCGTCGGGTCGCCAGGCTGCTGGAGCGCGTCGGTCTGACGACGCATGCCGACAAGTATCCGCGCCAGCTTTCGGGCGGCCAGAAACAGCGCGTTGGCATTGCGCGTGCTCTGGCCTCGGACCCCTCGGTACTATTGTGCGACGAGGCGACAAGTGCGCTCGATCCACAGACGACGATTTCGGTGCTCGATCTGCTTCAGGAGATCAATCGCGATCTCGGCGTAACGATCGTCATCATCACCCATGAGATGGATGTCATCCGCCGCGCCTGCGACAAGGTCGCGGTGCTCGATCACGGCAAGATCGTCGAGACCGGACCGGTGGCAGATGTCTTCCTGCATCCAGGCCATGAGGCAACGATTAATCTTCTGCGCGAGGCCGAACCGGATCAGGCCGTGGCAACGGACAAGCCCGTTGTGGTACAGGCGGCCCGGCTTGTGCGGCTGACGCTTCTGGGCAAGACGGCGCATGAACCGATCCTTGGCCAGATCGCCCGCGACCATCAGGTCGACTATGCGATCCTCTCCGGACGCGTCGGTCATATCCGCCAGACGCCCTATGCCCAGTTCACGATTTCGCTTTCCGGGCGCGATATCGGAGGCGCCATTGCCAGTCTTGAGGCCAGCGGCGTGACCGTCGAGTTGATCGACGGGGCGAGTTCGCCGGCCCATCTCCAGGCGGGGAGGCTTGCCCGTGTCGTTTGAAAATATCTATTGGGGCGATATCTCGGCAGCACTCCTGCAGACGCTGGCCATGGTCAGCGGCGCGCTGGTTCTCACCGTGCTGCTCGGGCTGCCGCTCGGCATCCTGCTGTTTCTGACCGGTCGGCGGCAACTGTTCGACCAGCCGCTCGCCTATGGCGCGCTGTCGGTCGTCATCGGCGTCATCCGCTCGGTGCCGTTCATCATCCTGCTGATCGTGCTGATGCCCGTCACGGTGATTGTCACCGGCACTTCGCTCGGCATTCGCGGGGTGATCTTTCCCCTGGTCATCGGCACCGCGCCCTTTTTCGCGCGCCTTGTCGAGACCGCGTTGCGTGACGTCGATCGCGGCATCATCGAGGCGAGCGAAGCCATGGGCGCCACTACGTTGCAGACCATCCTGCGGGCGGTGTTGCCCGAAGCTCTGCCGAGCCTTGTCGCCGCCGTCACGGTCACGGCCATCGTGCTGGTCGACTACACCGCCATGTCCGGCGCCATCGGCGGCGGCGGCCTCGGCGACCTCGCCATCCGCTACGGCTATCAGCGGTTCCAGACGGAAATCATGCTGGTCTGCGTGGCAGTTCTGGTGGTGCTCGTTCAGCTCATCCAGGCGAGCGGCAACCATCTCGTCACCCGCTTTTCAAGAAAATAAACAATAAACCTAAGGAGAAACACCCTATGAACATCCTCAAGTCCATTACGCTCGCGGCCACCTTCGCGCTCGGCCTGACCCATGGCGCATGGTCTGCCGAAAAGCTCGTGGTTGGCGCCACAGCCATTCCGCACGCGGAAATCCTGGAATTCGTCAAGCCCATCGTCGCCAAGGAAGGCCTCGATCTCGATATCCGCGTCTTCACTGACTACATCCAGCCCAATGCACAGCTGGTATCCGGCGAACTCGACGCCAATTACTACCAGTATCGGCCGTTCCTCAACGATTACAACAAGCAGCGCGGCACCAATCTCGTGCCGATCGTGCCGGTGCATATCGAGCCCTTCGTTGCCTATTCCACAAAGATCACGGCGATCGACCAGCTTGCCGATGGCGCGACCGTGGCGATCCCCAACGATCCGGTCAATGGCGGTCGCGGCCTTTTGCTGCTTCAAAAGCTAGGCCTGATCAAGGTGAAGGGCAAGGGCGTGCTGACTTCGCCCGACGACACGCTGCCGACCATCAAGGATATCGTCGAGAACCCCAAGAACCTCAAGATCGTCGAGCTTGAATCCGCCATGCTGCCGCGTGCGCTCAGCGAGGTCGATCTGGGTGCGCTTAACGGCAACTACGTCTTCGAGGCCAAGCTCGACATCAGCAAGGCGCTGCTCGCCGACCGTGGTCAGGATGGTTACAACGTCTGGAGCGAATATCTCGTCACCCGTCCGGAAACCAAGGATGATCCGCGCATTAAGATCCTTGCCAAGGCGTTGAACAGCGACGAGACGCGCAACTTCATCAAGGAACATTACAAAGGCCAGATCATCGCGGCCTTCTGATCGCCTCGAAATCCAGCTTCAAATTTCGGCGGCAGGCCCACACCCGCCGTCATTTGCCTATCCTGCCGAGGAGAAAATCGATCATGAGCACCACCGCGACCGCAGCCGCCGTCCCCCTGGCCGGAGAGCCCGGCTGGCTCCCGCTAAAGCCGTCCAGCCCCGCCCATATTATTACGACGGACGCCGAAGCGATCGACATTGCCGAACGGCTGAAGCCACTGTTTGCCGCCGGTGCCAGGGAACGCGACCGCAACAGGCTGCTGCCGTTTGAGGAAGTCGATCTTTTCTCCCAAAGCGGTCTCTGGGGTATCACCATCCCCAGGGCTTATGGCGGCGCAGGGGTATCGCAGGTCACGCTGGCCAGGGTGTTTGCGACACTTGCCTCCGGCGATCCCTCGCTGACCCAGATCGCCCAGAACAGTTTCGAGATCATCGATGTCATCCGACTGACGGGCAGCGAAGCGCAGAAGCAGGATCTGTTCGGCAAGGTGCTGGCGGGCTATCGACTCGGCAACGCCTTCTCTGAGTTCAAGGGCAAGAATGTCGAGGCATTCGAGACCAGGATCGTGCGCGATCGCGACCACTACACAGTCAGTGGCCAGAAGTTCTATTCGACCGGTGCGCTCTTTGCCCATCTCGTGCCGATCGTGGCGCTTGACGAGGAAGGTCATGTCGTCGTTGCCGTCGCCGACCGCGAAGCACAGGGATTGACCGTTGTCAATGACTGGTCGGCCTTTGGCCAGCGCACCACGGCCAGCGGCACGGTCGAGCTCGACAATGTCAGGATCGAGCCGTCGCGGCTGTTGCCCGCCCATATCGTCTATGAAAACCAAAGTGCCGTCGGTCCGCAGAGCCAGCTGATTCATGCCGCCATCGACGCCGGCATAGCCCGTGGCGCGCTTGAAACCACGATTGACTTGGTGAAGAACCACGCGCGTCCATGGATCGACAGCGGGCAGGATCGCGCCTCGGACGATCCGTACACGATCGCTACCGTCGGTGACATCGCCATACGCCTGCATGCTGCCGAAGCATTGCTTGACCGCGCTGGCCGCCAACTCGATACCACGATCGCCAACCCGACGACCGAAACGATCGGTCTTGCCAAGATCGCCGTTGCCGAAGCCAAGGTGTTGACCACTGACGTTGCACTTCTCGCCGCCTCGAAGCTATTTGAATTGGCGGGCACGCGCTCAACACTCGGCGAGCATAATCTCGACCGCTTCTGGCGGGATGCCCGCACACATACGTTGCATGATCCGGTGCGCTGGAAGTATCACGCTGTGGGCCAGTACTATCTCAACGGCATCGAGCCGCCGCTGCATTCCTGGATCTAGAGCCTCCGGTCTATCGCAAGCGCGCCCGTTGGCCTCCGGAACTTCCGGCTCTGTCCATCCGTGGACTTGAAGCGCCAACGTCCATTTATTAAATATTAGAAATATCGCGATTTGCGGGAACATCTCTTGTTCCCAGCTGTTTTTCCTTCGCCCGGCGAGAATCTGAAAAGCGGGCGTTGCAAGGGTTCGGACAGGCAAGCGGAAAATTTCAAACAAAACGGTTAGAGGAGGCATCTCGATGAATCTCGTTAGCCCCGCCTTCGCGGAAGGCGCTCAAATACCGCAGAAATTCTCTCGACTGGGCGACAATGTTTTCCCGCCGCTGAAATGGAGCGGGGCGCCAGTCGAGGCTCGCAGCTATGTGCTGATGGTAGAGGATCCCGATGCGCCGAGCGGTACGTTCCGTCATTGCGGTGTCTTCAACATTCCCGCCGACTGGACCGAGTTGCCCGAAAGCGCCGATACGATGTCCGGCGCTGCACCACGCTTTGCCGAAAATGATTTCGGCAACATTCACTACGATGGCCCGCAGCCGCCAAAGGGCCATGGCGTCCACCACTACCATTTCCGCATTGCGGCGCTGGATGTTCCCGATCTCAGCGTACCGGCATCCGCCGGCGTCGAGGCGATGTGGCGCGAGGCCAAGAAACACACGCTTTCCCAGGCATCGCTGATGGGAACCTTCGAAGTCCACTGATCATCGAAGAGCAAGGGAGACTGTCATGCACGCAAAATCTGCAGCGCAGCAGACCCGCAAGGACAAGCCCGAACACAAATCGAAGCACTGAGACGTGCTGAACGCGCGCCGGGAGGCAGGCATGACACTATTGGACTTCCGGCCTCGGGGTGCTCGGGAAACCAGTGCTTTCGGGCGGTGACGATGCAAGCCGGGCCCGAATTTGTCGATCGTGCCGACGCGGGTCGGCAGCTCGCGGAAGCGATCGCGAGCTCTGGCCCTCTGGAAAATCCCATCGTGCTGGCGTTGCCGCGCGGCGGCGTACCGGTTGCTCACGAGATTGCCTTGCGCCTCGACGCACCCCTGGACCTTCTTTTCGTGCGCAAGATCGGCGCACCCGGCTATCCGGAATATGGCATCGGCGCGGTGGTCGACAGCCGGCATCGCGAAACGGTTGTCAACGAAGACATGCTGCACGACAGCGGCGCGACCTTGGACTACGTCAAGGAGGAGGCGAAGCGGCAGTTCCTGGAGATCGACCGCTTGCGAGGACTCTATCTCGCTGACCGCAAGCCGCTCGAGCTTTCCGGTAGAAACGTCATTCTCACCGATGACGGTATTGCCACTGGTGGCACCGTGCGTGCTGGGTTGAAGGGGCTACGCGGCGCGGGAGTGGAGAGCATCGTGCTCGCGGTGCCCGTTGCGCCCCATGCAGTGATCGATATGCTGCGTGCGGAAGTCGATCGCCTCGTTTGCCTTCATGCACTCGCTCATTTCCGGGCGGTGAGCATTCACTATGAGAAATTCCCTCAAGTCAGGGATGATGAAGTCGTAGCACTTCTGAGCGATATCGACGCACGCTGAGACGTTGACGCGGGGTCGACCCTATGTTTGCGTTGCGCCGCTCCGCAATTGTGATCGCATTCCATATTGGCCTCTGTTCGCCGAAAAGTTTCCTGCCATTGTTCGCGACATTGGACAATCGGTGCTGTCATTTCCAAAATATCTATATAAATTATCGATTATATGTTTTAGTTGCGCCTCAATCCGACACGAAGGATAGTCATGTCCAACATATCAACGCTACAAAAACCCGCAATATCCGCCGACCGGATTGCCACAGAGGCCGAGGCGCTGATCGTCGCCCGGGCGCTTGCCACCGAGTTCGCCAAGCGCGCCGCCGAGCGCGATCGCGATCGCCTGCTGCCGCACGAGGAGCTGGCCACGCTCGCCAAATCGGGCTTGCTGGCGATCACCGTGCCGGTCGCCTATGGCGGTATCGATGTCTCCAATTCGGTGCTCGCCGAGGTCACGGCCATTCTCTCGGAAGCAGACAGCTCGATCGGCCAGATCCCGCAGAACCATTTTTACATTCTCGAGGCCCTGCGGATCGACGGCACCGAAGCGCAGAGGAAGTTCTTCTTCGGCCGCGCACTGGCGGGCGACAAGTTCGGCAATGCGCTTTCCGAGATTGGCACCAAGACGGTCGGCCATTACAACACGAAGATTACGCCGGATGGCGCGGGTTTCCGGATCAATGGCAAGAAATTCTACTCGACCGGCGTCCTGTTTGCCGACTGGATTGTCGTCTTCGCCAACGATGCCGACGACAAGCTCACCATGTCTTTCGTACCCAAGGGCACCGAGGGTATCGAGATCGTCGACGACTGGGACGGCATCGGCCAGCGCACCACCGGCAGCGGCACGACGCTGATCAACAACGTCTATGTCCAGGCAGACTCTGTCGTGCATCATCACAAGGGTTTCGAGCGACCCAGCACGATCGGCTCTGTCGGCCAGATCATCCATGCCGGCGTCGATCTCGGGATTGCGCGTGCCGCACTCAGCGACACCGTCGAATTCGTCAAGACCAAGGCCCGCCCCTGGACGGATTCGGGTGTCGAGCGTGCGTCGGACGATCCGCTGACCATCACGCGCATCGGCCAGCTGGCGATCCGCATCGATGCGGCGACCGCACTGCTCGATCAGGCCGGCCGCAAGGTCGACCTTGCCCAGGTCAGCCCGGTCGAGGACAATGTCGTCGCAGCAACGATTGCGGTCGCCGGCGCCAAGGTGCTGACCACCGAGATCGCCATCGAAGCCACCAACACGCTGTTCGAACTTGCCGGCACGCAAGCGGCGCGCCAGGGGCTGAACTTCGACCGTCATTGGCGCAATGCCCGTACCCACACGCTGCATGATCCCGTCCGCTGGAAGTATCATGTGGTTGGAAACTATGTGCTCAACGGCGTAACGCCGCCGCGCAACGGCGCTCTCTAGCCCCTGCGGACGCCGTACCAATCGATCAGTCTGAAATTCCGGTCTCCAACATGCTGCAGCCGGTTCGTGCTGCAGCAACCGGGTTGACGAGAGCGGGGACTGGTCGCACACTTCTCTTGCGAATGACGGCAGGCGGTGACGCATGCCGAAACGGGAGGTCTCATTCGCAGGAGGAACAGATGACGGAATCCATCCGGCTCTTTCGCGGCAGCTTCGGGCACGTCTCGATTCTGAATGTCTGCAGCAATCTGGTGACGCATGCGCATCCGGAAGTGCACATGATACTCTGGCTGTCCGGTTCGCCCGGACGGATGACGGTGGGCGACGAGACCATCGATCTTGATCCCTGGTCAGCAGTGGCGATCAATTCGTTCCAGCCGCATAGCCATGTCTTTGCCGACAACGAGGAGCCAGGCAGCTTCCTGGCATTCTACATCGACATGCCATGGCTGGCAGAACGCCGCAGGATCCCTGCCGGCGCGCCGGTCTTTGCCGGACCGCTGATCCCGCTTGAAGGCTGGCTGATCGAGATCGGCGTTGCCATTGCCAACCGGCTTTGCGATTCCGTCGAGGACTACGATCTGCTGGCTTACGAGATCGAGCGCTACATCGACTGTCTGATCGATGCCGCCGATGCGCAGAAACCGATCAATGTTGCCAGTCAGCGCGCCGGTCGCGATTACCGCATCCGCAAGGCAATCGCGCTGATGGAGGCCAATGTCGGCGAACGAATCTGCTTTGATCAGGTCGCCCGCAGTGTTGGCCTGTCGCGGCCGCATTTCTTCGCGCTCTTCAAGGAGCATATGCATCTGACGCCGAACGTCTTCTGGAACACGCTGAGGATTGCCGAAGCGGTGCGCTGTCTTCGTGCGTCCGATGAGCCGTTGATATCGGTCGCCTGCAATCTCGGATTTTCGACCCAGGGCAACTTCTCACGCTTCTTTCGCGAGCACACCGGCGTGCGGCCGACAATCTATCGCTCGGCGATCTCCGAAGGTCTTGCCGCCTTGCCAGCCCAGCGTGTTGGCCGCGACGGCGCAGAAAACGGGCTCTGTCGCTGATCTCAGCTTTTTCAGACTGGTCGATAAGCAAAAGCCGGGCATTGCGATATGCTCAATTTCATAGAATCCCGCTTCAGGGATTGGCATTGCAACAACTCATCGGCGCTTGATCCGCTCGCGATATCGCGTGCGCAATTGGAGATCTGTGCGCCAAATTTGGAGTCAGCCCATGGTCACCGCTACCGTATCCTCCGTCATTGCCGCGCCTATCGAAAAAGTCTGGGAGAAGATCCGCGACTTCAACGGTTTGCCGACCTGGCATCCGCGCATGGTGGAAAGCGAAATCGAAGGCGGCTTGCCAGCCGACCAGATTGGCTGCGTCAGGAAATTCAAGCTGGTGAGCGGCGTGACGATCCGCGAAAAACTGCTGGCGTTTTCCGATGCGGATCATCTTGTCAGCTACAGCATCCTTGAAACGCCGCAGCCGATCACCAATCACAAGGCGACGCTCAAGTTGACGCGGATCACCGATGGTGACCAGACATTCGCGGAATGGACCGCGACCTTCGATGCACCGCCTGCGGAAGCAGATGCGGTGGCGGCTGGCATGGGCACCAACGTCTTTCAGGGCGGCTTCAACGCCTTGAAGGGTATTTTGGTCGGTAACGGTTGAGGACACGGTCATGGGATTGAGCCTCAAGACTTACTCCACACTCGCAGAAGCCGAGACGGCAGTGAAGGCTGACGCCGCGGCGCGCTATCTCGGCGGCGGCACGCTGGTGGTTCGCGATGCCAATGAGGGCGACATATCCTTTTCGACTTACATAAGGTCAACCGATTCAGCGCTTTTCGAAATCTCGGTCGGCGCCGGAAAAGTACGCATCGGTTCCGGTGTCACGATGTCTGCCATTGCCAGGCATCCGAGCCTGGGTTTCCTTGCACCGGCAGCAAAAGCGGTCGGTGGCCCGGCGATCCGCAACATGGCGACGGTCGGCGGCAATCTCTTTGCGCCTGCGCCTTATGGCGATTTCGGTGTTGCACTGCTGGCGCTCGATGCCTCAGCGGAGATCGGCCCGGGGAATGCGCCGATTGCGGATTTCTTTGCCGCCCGCGACGGCGCGCTGACGAACTCGCTCGTCAAGTCCGTTAGTGTTTACTTACCGAAAGAGTGCAGCTTTCGCTTCATGAAAGCCGCGCGTGTCAGGCCGAAGGGCGTCTCGGTGGTCACCATAGCTGCTGATATCGAGGAGCAAGACGGCGTGATAGCCAGGGCGCGCGTTGCCTATGGTTGCATGGCAGATCGGCCGATCCGCGCACATGCGGTCGAGGTAGCGCTCATTGGCAAGCCGCGCACGAGAGAGGGCATCGCCAGTGCCCTGGCGGTCGCGACCGAAGGGACGGCGCCGGTGACGGATGCGATTGCCAGTGCCTGGTATCGGACCGAAGTGCTGCCGGTCCATCTCGGACGGTTGTTGCTCGGCGGATAGTGAAGCGTCCTCTTCTCCCCTTGGGGAGAAGGTGGCCCGAAGGGCTCAGCGCAACAAGTTGCGCGGGGATGAGGGGTTCTCACCCTGGTTAAAACCCCTCATCGCCTCGCATGCGCTCGGCACTTCTCCCCAAGGGGAGAAGAGGGAGCAACAAATGCTGCGCTCGGCAGCAAAGCAATTCGGACTGGGTTACGGGAGGATGCGATGACCAAGGTTCCGGTACAATTTGTGCTCAACGGGCTGGAAAAGGCGGAATTCGTCGAGAGCGGCACCACGCTGCTTGAAGCGCTTCGCGACAAGATCGGCGACCTCTCGGTCAAGGCAGGCTGCAGGCAGGGCACCTGTGGCAGTTGCGCGGTGATTGTCGATGGCGATCTGCATGTCTCCTGCCTGACCCTCGCCGAGACCTGTGGAGGGTGCGAGATCCAGACGACGGCCGGACTGGCGGATGCTGGCGTCCTCCATCCTCTCCAGTTGGCTTTCACCGAGCATTTCGCCACCCAATGCGGCTTCTGCACCCCGGGCATGATCATGGCGGCTAAGGTGCTGCTAGACAACAATTCGCAACCCTCGCGTGACGATGTCATCGAGGCGATCTCGGGCAACATCTGTCGCTGCACCGGCTATGAGCCTATCATTCAGGCGATCCTCGCGGCGTCGCGCGCGAACTCGCTGAGCGCGGCATAGGAGAGCATGATGGAACTCCGCAAGCAATATTTCGCCAATGAGCGCAAGGACGATCTGCACGAGATTGGCCAACCGCGCCTGCGCTCCGATGCGCTCGGCCACGTCACCGGCACGTCAATTTATTTTGCCGACCACATCCTGCCGCGTCTGCTGCATCTGAAAATGGTGCGCAGTCCGCACCACCATGCCCGCATCAGGAGCATCGACCTGTCGGAAGCCGAAAGGCATCCGGGTGTCGTGCGCATCCTGACGGCAGCGGACGTGCCCCACAATGTCTATACGATCCTGACGCTGATCCAGGTCGGCCCGGAAGACGAGACGGTGCTCGCTACCGACAAGGTGCGGTGGAAGGGCGAGGCCATTGTTGCCATCCTCGCCGAGACCGAGCGCGCCGCCCACGAGGCCGTCGCCAAGGTCAAGGTCGATTACGAAGTGCTGGTGCCGGTGCTCAGCATCGACGATGCGCTCGCCCCCGGTGCCCCTGTCGTCAACGAATATCACGGCCAGAACTATTATCGCTATGACAGCGGCATGGCTCGCAAGGTGCGGTTCGGCGATGTCGAGCAGGGCTTTGCCCAGGCCGATCACATCCTCGAACAGACCTATTCCTCCGGCCCGATCGAGCACGCGCCGACCGAAACGACCGGCTGTCTGGTGGTGCCCGAGGGTAATGGTCGCTTCACCTGCTACACCAACACCCAGGCAATGTTCTTCACGCTCGACAACACGTCGATCATCCTGCAGATGGAAGGCGCCAAGCTGCACATGGTCGGGGGCACTGTCGGCGGCGGTTTTGGCGGCAAGGTCGATGTCATCGTCGAGCCGATTGCCATTCTCGGCGCCAAGCTCACCGGCCGGCCGATCTCCTTCATCTACAGCCGTGAAGAGGAGATGCAGATTTCCTCGCCGCGCGCCGCCGAAAAACTGGTGATCAAGGATGGCGTGATGAACGATGGCCGCATCGTCGCCCGCTATGCCAAGGCCTATATCGATGCCGGCGCCTATTCCCGCCATTCGCCCTATGGTGCGCAGAAATCGGCGGCCCACTTTCCGGGGCCCTACACGATCCCGAATGTCTGGGTGGACAGCCACTGCGTCTACACCAACCGCACGCCGTCGAGCGCCATGCGCGGCTTCGGCGTGACGATCGGCGATTTTGCGCTTGAGGTGCAAATGGACAAGCTGGCGCGGCTGATCGGCATGGACCCGCTGGAATTCCGCTTCATCAACGCCTATCGCGACGGCGACATGAAGGCGCATCGCCAGCCCACTGAGGGTGCCGCGCTGATCGAATGCATGCAGGAGGCGTCACGCGTCGCCAACTGGCCGGTGGCGGAGAAGTACTTCAAGCTGTCGTCCGCAACGAGGGAGGGGTGAGATCATGGCGCTCAAGCGAGGCCGCGGCGTCGCCGCGATCAACTACCCCACTGGCATGAACCTCGGGGGCGACCCCACCCAGGCGCTCGTCCACTCGACCCCCACCGGCAATTTCATGGTATCGTTGTCGTCTGTCGATCTCGGCCAGGGCATGAAGCAGATCATGGCGCAGATCTGCGCCGAGACGATCGGCGTGCCGACCGACCGCGTCATTGTCGATACCGCCGACACTGATACCGGCCCGCATTGCATGGGCACATTCGCCTCTCGCGGCACCCACCGCGCCGGCAACGCCGTGATCCAGGCTGCGAAAGAAGCACGGCAGGTGATGCTGGAGGTCGCGGCCGAAGAGCTTGAAGTGAATGCCTCCGACCTCGACACCGACGGCCAGGGCAACATTCACGTCAAGGGCGCCCCACAGCGTTCGATCTCGATCTTCGACACTGCCCTTTCCGCGCATTTCAAGCGCGGTCGCTCGATCTCCGGGCGTGGCATGTTCCTGATCCCGCGCTCTTATCCGGACATGGAAACCGGGGCGATGAAGCCATCCACTTGCTATGCCCATGCCTGCACGGTGGCGGATGTCGAGGTCGACGACGAGACGGGCGAGGTCAACGTATTGGCGGTCAAAAACGTCTTCGAGATCGGCCGGGCGCTGAACCCCAAGATGGTCGAGCAGCAGCTGGTCGGCGGCTCGTGGATGGGTATCAGCCACGCGCTCTACGAGACCACAGAACCCTATTATCCCAGCCGCGAGCATGGAGGGCGCGATTTCAACGAATACCTGATGCCCGGACCGGGCGATCTCGCCGAAACCGAGATCTATGTGCTGGAGCGGCCGGCCGCGGACGGTCCCTATGGTGCCAAGGGACCGGGCGAAATGTGCGCGAACCCGCAGATCCCGGCGGTCGCCAACGCCATCTTCGACGCCGTCGGCGTGCGCATCGACACGCTGCCGATCACGCCCGAGCGCATATTGCGGGCGCTGAAAGCGCGCGATCAGGCGACGTAATGGGAAGAAAGGGCAATCGCATATGGAATTGTTGGCGAGGTAATGGCTTGCTCCCTCTTCTCCCCTTGGGGAGAAGGTGGCCCGCAGGGCTCAGCGCAACAAGTTGCGCCGGGATGAGGGGTTGCGCGAAGCGCCGAAGGTGTTTCTGAAAACCCCTCATCGCCTCGCAAATGCTCGGCACTTCTCCCCAAGGGGAGAAGAGGACGTTCGCGGCAACAGGCAGAGTTCCATATGCAATTGCCCTGAGTAAGGAGCCGATATGGCCCATGCCTTGACCGAGATCGCATCGCCGGAAGCGCTGGCCGACAGGCTGGCCGCGCGCCGTTATATCGCCGACGAGGGTTTGGCGACGGCGGTGTTTCTCGCCATCCATCTAGGCAAGCCGCTGCTGCTGGAGGGTGCGCCCGGTGTCGGCAAGACGGAGGCTGCCAAGGCAATATCGGCTATCCTCGGCCGCGATCTCATCCGCCTGCAATGCTACGAGGGGATCGACGCGCAACATGCGCTTTATGAATGGAATTACCAGCGCCAGCTGCTGGCCATCCGGCAGGCGGGGGAGCGCGAGGTCGATATCTATGCCGACCGCTTCCTGATCGCGCGGCCGCTGCTGCAATCGCTGCAGGCGCCGGGCCAGACCGTGTTGCTGATCGACGAGATCGA
This sequence comes from Shinella sp. OV683, assembly GCF_057787725.1. Classification (NCBI taxonomy): domain Bacteria; kingdom Pseudomonadati; phylum Pseudomonadota; class Alphaproteobacteria; order Hyphomicrobiales; family Rhizobiaceae; genus Shinella; species Shinella sp. OV683. The sequence goes on along the minus strand of NZ_CM173543.1, from coordinate 4,504,747 downwards.
CCGCTCCGACCATGAGTTCGAGGCGTTGCTGCTGGAGTATCTCTCGGATTTCCAGATCACCATTCCCGAGCGCGGCACGATCAGCGCAGCTGTCCGGCCGATCGTCATCCTCACCTCCAACCGCACCCGCGAAATTGCCGAGGCGCTGCGCCGCCGGTGCGTCTATCACTGGATCGCCTATCCCGACGCGGCACGAGAAGCCGCGATCATCATGGCCCGCGCCGGCGACGTGGCCGAACGCACCGCCCGTGCCGTGGCCCGCGCCGTCAACGCCATCCGCGCCCGGCCGCTCGCCAAGCCGCCCGGCATTTCCGAAGCCGTGGAATGGGCGAATGCCGCAACTGTGCTGGAGAAGGGCGGTAGTCCGTGGCCGGAAGCGTTCCGCCGGGCGATCGGCGTGCTGATCAAGGACGAGGAGGATCTCACTTATCTTGCACCCGAACTGGATGGGATTGTAGAGGAAGCGCTGGCATGAGCGCGGCCATCCACTTGCCACGGGCGGCAAAGCCCTTCCTGGAGTTTGCCCGCGAACTGCGCGCGCAACAATTCGCAGTCGCCCCGGAGCAGATCAGGTCGTTCCTCTCGGCGGTATCTCTGCTTGGCCCAAGAAGCATCGAGGATATAAGGCAGGCAGGACTCGCGACGCTCGCGCCGCCACCCGGTCGCCACGGTGCCTATGATGCGGTGTTCAGGGCGGTGTTTCTGGGCGATACGCCGAGCATCGCCGAAGGCGGCGAGGAGGACGAGGAAATCCGCGTCAAGGACAGCGGCGTTCAGCAGCAGCGGGAAGAGAGTCTGAGACAGGAAAAAGGCGGCGCCCTGACGTCGGCGATCGAGCAACTCTCCCTGCGCGATTTCGAAGCGCTGTCCGTCGAAGACAGGCTCTCGCAGTTTCGCCGCGATCTTCCGCAGGCCTTGCCGGTGCGGCGTTCGTTCCGCAGTAACCGCGCCAAGTCTCGTGGCCAGATCGATCTCCGCCGCTCGCTGCGCGAAATCGTCCAGTCCGATGGCGACGTGCCCCGCCCCCTGCTGCGCAAACGGCAGGCGGTGCCGCGGCGGATCGTTGTTCTGATCGACATATCGGGCTCGATGAAGCTGCATACGCAGGATTACCTTAAGCTTGCCCACGCCGTGGTGCAGGCAACTGGCAATGCCGAGATCTTTACCTTCGGAACGCGACTGACGCGCATCACCCGCGCGCTCCGCATCCGCGACGGGGACATGGCACTTGCCGCAGCCGCCAAGGGCGTTGATGATTGGGACGGCGGCACCCGCATTGGCCCTGCGCTGCTCGCCTTCCTTGCCGTGCCGCGTTATGCGGCGATGGCGCGGGGAGCGGCCGTGGTGATCCTGTCGGATGGGCTTGAGCGCGGGGATCACGCCGACATGGAGCGGGCGCTGCGGCGGCTTTCGGCACGCGCCTTCCGGCTGTCGCTGTGCACACCGCTGGCCGGCGATGTCCGGTTCCGGCCCGAAACATCGGCGCTCAAAGCCGTGCTGCCGCTACTCGATGATCTCACCGACGGTTCCTCTATCGAGCGGCTGACATGTTTCATTCTCTCGCTCGGAAGGGCCGCGCCGCCCGCTGAGACGATCTGGCGGAGGCAGCCCAATGAGCACGATCGTTGACTCCCACTTTCATATCTGGCGGCAGAAGGATCTGCCCTGGCTGAACGGCCCGATGGTGCCGCGTATCTTCGGCCCGTATGAGCCGGTGCGAAGGGATTATCCGATCGAGGAATATCTCGGGGACCTGCAAGGTCTTGGTATCGACAAGGCGGTGTATGTGCAGACCAATTGGGCCAAGGCCGATTTCGAAAAGGAGGTCGCCTGGGTCAGCGATACCGCCAGGGAGGTCGGTTGGCCGCATGCCATCGTCGGCTATACCGATTTTACCGTCGATGATATCAGGCCGCAACTTGACCGGCTCAAGACTTATCCGTTGCTACGCGGCGTGCGCATGCAACTCCACTGGCATCAGGTGCCGGAATATCGCTTCGCGCCGGACGCCAGGCAGGTCATCGATCCGGTGGTTCGAAGGAATATCGCGCGGCTCAAGGATTATGGCCTCGCTTTCGATTTGCAGCTGTTTCCGGACCAGATGGCGGATGGCGCCGAACTGGTGGCGGAGAATCCGCAAACGGAGTTCGTCATGACCCATGCCGGCATGCTCGTCGACACACAGCCCGCGACGGTCGAGGCCTGGCGCAACGGCTTGCGGCACTTCGCCGGCATGAAGAATTTTTCGGCCAAGCTCTCCGGCCTCGGCACCTTCGTCCATCGCAACGATCCGGCGCTGATTTCGCTTATCGTCGACAATGCGGTGGAGATTCTCGGGAGCGATCACCTGATGTTCGGCTCGAATTTCCCGATCGAAAAGCTCTGGACCGACTATCCGACATTGTTTGCCACGCACAAGGTGGCTGCTGAAAAGCATGGCGCCGGCAAGGCAGCGGATATGCTGGGCGGCACGGCCACGCGGGTTTATCGTCCCGCATAGCGCTTGCACTTTTTTGCCAACTGCGACAGCTTGGGTAAAAACAGGGGGACCCGTCATGTCGCTCGAAACCTTCGTCAGGAAGCTGCCCAAGACCGAACTGCATCTGCATCTCGAAGGCGCGGTCGCACCCGGCACGCTGGCCGATCTCGCCAAAGCCAACGGCGTCGAGTTACCGCCGCACACCGATCCGTTCGAGCTTTTCAAGTTCGACGACCTGCCTTCCTTCCTCAAGGTCTACGATCTGGTTTGCGCCTCGATCCGTACCGCGCCGGATTTCCAGCGCACGACATTCGAGGCGCTGGAACGCTGCGCCAGAGGTGGCGCCCGCTATGTCGAGCTGTTCTTCTCGCCGCATGCGCATCTCGCCCACGGCGTGAAATATCCCACGATGCTCGAAGGCATCATTGCCGGGTTCAGGCAGGCTGAAAAGCAGTATGGCGTGAAGGCCAACCTCATCCCCGCCCATAGCCGCGAGCTCGGTCCCAAAGAGGGCGAGAAGTTCGTCGACATGGTGCTCGCCGATCGCATCCCTGAAGTCGTCGGTATCGGCCTCGACTACAACGAGGCACCGTTCCCGCCCGCGCCATTCAAGCAAATGTACGCCCGCGCTCGCGCCAACGGTCTCAACGTCACGGCCCATGCCGGCGAAAGCGGCCCGGCGGAAAATGTCCGCGACAGCATCGACATCCTGCATGTCAGCCGCATCGACCACGGCTATCACGTTACCGACGATCCGCAGTTGGTGGAGCAATGCCTGATATCGCAGATATGCTTCACTTGTTGCCCGAGCACGACGCTATACACCACGGTGTGGCGGGATCTTGCTTCACCCGATCACGCGATCCGCAAGATGATCGAGGCAGGTCTCAACGTCACGATCCATTCGGACGATCCGACGATGTTTGCCACCACGCTCGATCATGAATATCTGCTGGTCGCGCAAAATTTCGGCCTGTCACCGCAGACGCTCAAGCAGATGGCGCTGGCCGGCGTGGCTTCGTCCTGGCTCGACGACGCGACCAAACAGGCGATGATCGCCGAATGGTCCGCCGAGATCGATAGCCTGATCGCCAGCGAATTGGCCTGAGGCAGGACGCGCCGGCAGCGTTTGCCGCCGGCGGTCACTTCAATGGCTCACTTCACCGGCGCGTTCATCGACCAGAGCACGCCGAATGGGTCGCGGACCTGGCCGAACCGATCACCCCAGAACATCACCTGCACGGGCGAGACAACCTCGCAGCCGGCCTTCACCGCGCGGTCGAACCAGAAGTCGATGTCATCGAGAATGAGCTGCAGCGTATAGCCCTGCGGCGCCTCGAGCGAATGGCCGTATTCCGGATAGGCGTCGCACAGCATCAGCGAACTGCCGTTGACATAGAGATGCAGATGCATGGTGCGGCCCTGTTCGTCGCGTGGCACGCAGAAGGCTTCCTCGGCGCCAAAGGCGGCCTTGTAGAATTCGCCGGCCTTGCCGGTATCGATAGTGAGATAGGGCACGAGGCCGCCTTTGGCGGCGGGCATGGCTTGCTGGGTGTTCATGGCAGCTTCGTTCACGGTAGATCTCCTCAACGCTCGAATAACTGGCCTTTTTCCTGTTGGCCTGACCCAAGGACGAGGCAGAAGATGTCATCCCGACAACCCCGCGAAAAATATTCTGGGCCATCGGCAGCCACCGCGAGGGGCTTGCGCCTGGGCTGGCCTTGGGAAATACTCCCGCGTCGCCTCGGGAGGCAGTGGAATTGAACATGGAGCAGGCACAGCAGCGCATTCGCCAGACGAGCTCGACAGAGTTCGCCGACGCCGAAGCGCATCTGTCGATGTCCTATTGCGACCATCATCTAGAGCCCGGACCCAATCGGTCGGCGCTGGATTTTCGCCACGCGTCGCTGGCTCTCGATCGTTCCGGTTTCAACCTGCTGCAATATGGCGAGGAAGTCTCGATCGCCTCGAGCTTCGAGAATTTCTACATGCTGGAAATGCCGGTAGCAGGCGGCGTGGACATCCATTTCGGCGCCGAAACACTTCAGTCAGGCGCTGGCGTGGCACTGCTGCTCTCGCCCGGCCCACGCTTTGTCTCGCGCTGGCGGGCAGGTACCCGGCAGATGATGCTGCAGATTGACCGGGTAGCCCTGGAAGAGCGTTTTGCCGCCCTGGCGCGCCGCCCGCGCGCCGAACATCCGATCTTCAACCCGGTGATATCATTGAACTCCGCCCATGGGCGCTACATCAAATCGGCCTTTTCCGGATTGGCCGAGGCGCTCGCCGATCCCCAGGTCGCGGCACAGGACGATCTCGAAGCGGTCGTGCCCGCACTGATCGACGAACTGCTGCAGAATATCGCCTATCGCCAGGGCGCGTCGATCGTGCCCGAGCGGCTTCATGCGACGCCGCGCCAGGTGAAGCTGGCCATCGATCTCTTCAAGGCGCGCTATGCCGAACGGTTGATGATGCCGGCAGTCGCCCGCGAGATCGGCATTTCCGAGCGGGCCCTTTATGAGGGCTTCCAGCGTTACTACCAGCGCGCGCCTTATGACATCCTGACCCGTATCCGCATGGAAACCGCCCGCCGGCTGATGAGGCAGGATGGGCTTTCGGCAGCGGAGGCGGCGCATCGTGTCGGTGTGCGCCATCTCGGTCGATTCTCCGCGACCTACCGCGAGGTCTTCGGCATTCTGCCCTCGCAGGACGCCGCCCTGCCGCACTGAGCTGGCCTCCACTATCCACATCCTGCAGAATTCAAATCGTCCGTGCCTGTAGCCGGATGACAGTTCTGTGACGCGCTACTAACACTATGTCGAATTCTTCGGAGTGAGACATGCAGTTCAGTGCGAACAGACAGGGCAGCGGTGCGCGGGCGGTTTCGTCCCGGCCATGGCTTGCCTGTTATTTTCCGGTCGGCGATCCCAGGGTGGCCGTCGATCTTCTCGATGTCTATGCCGGCGAGGGTGTCGATGTCATCGAGCTTGGACTGTCGTCGCCCGACCCTTACCTCGACGGTCCTGACGTCAGGAATTCCATGGCGCGCGCCGACCGCGGATCTGCGAGGACAGATCTCGATTCTATCGTGCAACGACTGGATGGCCAGTCCACGCGTCCTGCAATGCTGTTGATGACCTATGCCGATGCAGGCCATCCCGCGCGATCCAATCCGGATTTCTGGTCGAGCCTCGATGGCCTGCTGGTGGTCGCATCCGCTGCCGATCCAATCCGGATCGAACTGGAAGCCGGCGCGCGCGCAGAAGGCGTCGCCGTTTCGACTTTTACGCCGTTGCCACTAACCCCTGCCGACATGGAAGCTGCAAGATCAGCCGATTACTACGTGATGCTGCAAGCCGCCGAAGGCGTTACTGGCCCGCGCGACACGGTAGACAGCGAAGGCAAATCTCGGATCGAGATGCTTCGCCAAGCTGGTGTCGAAACCCCGATCCTGCTCGGCTTCGGCATTTCCAACGGTGATCAGGCGCGTGCGGCAATCGATCTCGGCGCTGATGGTGTGGTGGTCGGTTCCGAAGTGTTGCGCGCCGCATTGGATGGCCGCGAACGGCTGACCTCTCTGCTTCGCGATCTGCGGAGGGGCCTCGATGGCTGAGGGTAACCTGATCATCGGCTTCGACATCGGCACGACTTCGGTCAAGGCTGGACTGTTCGACATGAACGGCACGGTCGTCGATCACTGGGGCCGTTCTTATCCGACCGAGCGACCCGGCGGCGGGCTGGTCGAACAGGATCCGCAACATTGGCTGGATGGCGTTCGCGATGCGATCGATGCGTTGCTGGTCGGGCGCGATGCTGCGTCGATAGCAGCCGTCGGTCTTTGTAGCCAGGTCAATACCGACGTATTCGTCGATGCCGGCGGTAGGCCGCTGGCCCCGGCTATCGTCTGGCAGGATGTGCGGGCAGCGGCCGCCGCAGCCGCAATCGATGCGAGGATCACACCACAGGACAAGCAGGCCTGGTGGGGTGCCGAAATGCCGATCGGCGCCAGCCATGTGCTTGCCAAGATGGCCTGGTTTGCCGAGCACCATCCCGATCTCTGGGAAAAGACGGCCTATGTCTTCTCGCCCAAGGATTTCTGTCTCTTTCACCTGACCGGCAATGCGGTCGCCGACCCCATTGCCGCCTTCGGCCATGTTGGGCTGGACCATGCCTATGTCACGGATCTGGTCGCCCGCGTGCCGGGTGCCGCCGAGCGATTGCCGCCACTGCGGGCGATGATCGCACTTGCCGGGGAGATGCGGCTGGGCTCGTCAAACCGTAAGGTGCCCGTGGTCACGGGCACGATGGATGCCTGGGGCAACCTCTTCGGTTCGGGCGTTTTTCGCGCCGGCCAGGGCATGTATGTCAGCGGCACCAGCGAGATCCTGGCGCTGGCCGGCGCAAACCGTATTGGGGCGCCAGGCGTCGTGACCTTCCCGACCGTCGATGGACTGGTGGTCAATGCCGGCCCGACCCAGAGTGGCGGCGACTCGCTGCGCTGGTGGGGGAATGCGACCGGCACCGAACCGTTGGATGTGCCGAAACTGGCTGAAGGTGCCGACCGTCACGACCGGCCGATCCTGTTCTTGCCGCAGCTGGAAGGTGAGCGTGCTCCTCTCTGGGATTCGGAAATCCGTGGTGCCTTCATCGGCCTCGACAGCCGCACGGCGGGGCCGGAATTCGCGCTTGCCGTTCTGGAAGGTGTCGCACTCTCCGCCCGGCATCTGCTCGGGTCGTTGATCGAGGCCGCTGGCTACCGGCCCGATCGCCTTCTCTATGGCGGCGGCGGCTCGCGTTCCGATCTCTGGAGCCAGATCCGCGCCGATTGCCTCGGCATTCCGCTGCATCGCTTCGCCTTTGCCGATGTCGGCTGCCTTGGTGCCGCGATCATGGCTGCCGTCGGCATTGGTGCGTTTCAGACCATTGCCGATGCCGTACCGGCCATGACCAGCGTCGAGCGGATTTTCGAGCCAGACCCCAGCATGCAGCCACGCTATGACGCGATGTTCGACGCCTATATCAGCGCAATCAATGCGCTACGCCCCATCGGCCTGATCCGTACGGACGGGCTGGTTCCAGGAAAATAAGAAAACCAGTGAAACCACCATCCAGTTGAGGAGCAGGAAAATGAGACTTTCAATGATATCAGCGGCCATCGCCGCGCTACTATCGACCACCGCATCGGCATGGGCGACCGACGTGTCGATCCTGACGCCCTATATCAGCTCGATCCCGACCAACGAGATGGCGCAGGCCTTCAAGGCCGATGGTGAAAAGCGCGGCTGGAAGGTGACCATCATCGACACCCGCAACGATTTCGGCCAGCTCGCCTCGCGCATCGAGGACACGGTCAATGCCAAGGCCAGCGCGATCGTGCTGATCTCGACCGATCCCGCGCAGGTGCAGGATCAGGTGGCGCTCGCCCACAAGGCCGGCATCCCGGTGATCTCGCTCGACGGCGCCAAGAACGCTGACGTCGCCGTCAATGTCACCTCCAACAATTTCGATCTCGGCGTCCAGCTGTCGGAAACCCTGATCAAGGCGATCGGCGGCAAGGGCAACATCGTCAAGTTCTACCACTCGGCTCATCCCGGCGTGCATCAGCGCGAACTCGGACTCGACGAAGTGCTGAAGAAACATCCTGATGTGAAGATCATCGCCGATCACTTCGTCAAGGTTCCAGGGCCGGTCGATGATGGCCGCATCGCCATGGAAAACATCCTTCGCCAGCATGGCGACGAGATCGACGGCGTCTGGGCGGCCTTCGACGATCCCGGCATCGGCGCGGAACTGGCGACTGACTCCGAGAAGCCGGATTCCACGCTGATCATCATGGGCATCGACGGCAATGCGCAGGCGGTCGACATGATCAAGTCCTGCACTCATTACAAGGCGACGCTGCGCCAGGATTTCCCGAAGATGGCGAGCGTTGGCGCTGAGCAGCTCGAAAAGATCCTCGCTGGTGGCAAGCCTGAGAAGGATGAGATCTATGTCCCCGCCGTGCCGATCACGCCGGAATCGCTCGGCGTGAAGTGCCCGTAAGCGCGTACTGAAGGGACAAGTCCGATGCTACTGGAAATCCGTGCACTGGAAAAACGCTTCAGCGGGGCGAGGGCGCTTGCTGGCGCCGATCTCTCGGTGGAAGCCGGCTCCGTGCACGGGCTTCTGGGGGAGAATGGCGCAGGCAAGTCGACGCTGATCAAGTCGCTCTCGGGGCTTGTAACGCCCGATTCCGGCGAGATCCGTATTGATGGCAAGGCCGAGGCGATTACCAGCGTCCGGCATGCCGAGGATCTCGGCTTTCGCTTCATTCATCAGGAGCTCAGCCTCGTGCCGCATTTCACGGCCGTCGAGAACGCCTTTGTCGGCCGGCCCTATCCCAAGCGCGGACCGTTCATCGACCGCGCGGCAATGCATGCGAAAGTCGCGGCCACCGCGCGCGATATTGCGCCGGACCTGCCGCTCGATATTCCCGTCGGCCGCATGGCGACCGGCCAGAAACAGCTTGTCGAGATCATCCGGGCGCTGATGAACGAACCAGCGCGTCTTGTCGTCATGGACGAGCCGACGGCGTCCCTGTCCGATGGCGAGGCCGAGCGCCTGCACAAGGCCGTCAAGGCGCTGTCTGCCCGCGGGGTTGCCGTCGTCTTCATCTCCCATCGCCTCGATGAGGTGCTGGACATCTGCGATCGCTACACGGTGCTGCGCAACGGCGCCACAACGGGCACGGGTGCCATTGCCGATGTCACCCGCAGCGATCTGGTGAAATTGATGTCGGGGCATGACGAAATTCGTGGCGGCAGGGCTGCCACGATCACCGGCGGCAAGCCGGTACTCGACGTGCGGGACCTGCCTTTTGGCCGACGCGGTTCCAAGGTCTCGCTTGAGGTGCGCGAAGGTGAGGTCGTGGGTCTCTACGGTCTTGTCGGCGCCGGCCGTTCCTCCTTCATGACGGCCTTGTGGGGTTCGCGGACCACGGAAGGAGGAACGGTTTCCATCGATGGCGCGACAATGCGCTCGGGCGATATCGGCGCCCGCATTGCTGCTGGCGGTGCCTATGTGCCGGAGGACCGGCGCGGCGAGGGGTTGATCACCGTTCGCAGCATCGCCGAAAACCTGGCGATCACCAATCTCGCCTCGGTGCGGTCCTCGCCCGGCCTGCCGCTGACCAGCAGCAGGCAACTGGCGGCCCGCGCGCTCGATATCAAGCAGCAGCTGTCGATCAAGATGGGCTCGCCCTGGGCGCATCCGCTGACGCTGTCTGGCGGCAATCAGCAGAAGCTGCTGTTCGGCCGCTGGTTCGGTGGCAAGATCCGCCTGCTGATCCTTGACGAACCCTCCCGTGGCGTCGATGTCGGGGCCAAGGCCGAGATCCACACCATCGTCCGCCGGCTCGCCTCCGAAGGCGTGGCTGTGCTGATGACCACAAGCGACATGGATGAACTGCTGACGCTGGCAAACCGCGTTCTCGTGCTGGCCAATGGCGAGTTCACCGCCGAACTCACAGGCGAAGAGCTTTCGCCACAGCGCATCGTTGCCGCAGCCTTTTACCAAGACAAACAGAAAGAGCCTCTCGCATGACCGGCCTTGCCAGGAAATATGGCACGCTGATCGCCCTGATCGCGATCGTCGTCGTCTTCTCTATCGCTTCGCCGGGCGCATTCGGCACGCCGAGCAACCTGATCAACATCACCCAGCAGATGTCGCTGCTGGCCATCGTCGCGATTGGCGCGACGATGGTGATGGCGGTTGGCGAGTTCGACCTCTCCACCGCAGCCCTGGTCTCCTTCGGCGGCATCTGCATTGTCTTTCTCTTCAAGCTCGGTGTGCCCGGGCCAGTCGCCTGTCTCCTCGTGCTGGCTGCGGCCGCTGTCTTCGGCGCGATATCCGGCTATATCGTCGCTAAGTTTGAAGTGCTGTCCTTTATCGCAACACTGGCGGCCGGCACCATCATCGGCGGTGTCACCTTCTGGCTCTCCGATGGCGCGACCCTGTTCGGCGACATCCCCAACGGTTTCCGCGATCTGGCGCGCGGTCACACCTTTGGCATTCCGACACTGACATGGTGGCTGATCGGTGTTGCTGTTGTCGTCTGGCTGCTGCTCGACAAGGTCGAATTCGGACGCAGGCTCTATGCCATCGGCGGCAACCGTGAAGCCTCACGCCTCGCCGGTGTCCGCATCGTGCCCAACACCATGGTCGCCTTCATCCTTTCGGCCATGCTGGCAGCATTGGTCGGAATGTTGCTCACGGGCCGCATCGGCAGCGCCAATCCCACCGGCGGCGGCGGATACCTGCTGTCGGCCTATGCCGCAGTCTTCCTCGGCATGACCGCCTTCCGCGAGGGCGAGGCCAACGTGCCGGGCACGCTGGTGGGCGCAGCCATCATCGCCGTCATCGGCAATGGCCTGACCATCCTCGGCGTCTCGACATTCCTGCAGGACATCATCACCGGCACGATCATCCTCGCAGCCGTGCTCGTCCGTCGCATCGGCAAGCAGGGAGCATAGAGGTGGGCGTGCAAAATCTAACCGCTGCAAAGTCAAAGCCGGGCCGCTATGGGGCTTTCGGTGGCCAGTTCGTGGCGCCGGTGTTGCTACCGGTGCTCGACAGGCTGGAAGCGGCCTTCAACAACGCTTGGGCCGATCCAGCCTTTCATGCCGCCTTTGACGATTTGCTGCAGCGTTTCGTCGGCCGGCCGACGCCGATTTTCGAGGCGAGCCGACTGATCGCGCCGGAGCGCGGAGCGCGCATTTTCCTCAAGCGCGACGACCTCACCTTCAACGGCGGCAACTACGCCAATTCCGCGCTCGGCCAGTGCCTGCTTGCGCAGCGCATGGGGCTCGCCAGCGTGGTCACCGACACTGGCTCCGGACAGAACGGCATCGCCACTGCAGCCGTTGCCGCCCGCTTCTCGATGCCCTGCACTATCTATATGGGCGCCAAGGATGCCACCCAGCAGCCGGCGGCGGTCAAGAAGATGCGTGCCTTCGGCGCCGATCTGCGCGTGGTCGAAGACGCTGATCGGACCCTGCACGCCGCAACATCGGCAGCCATCCGCCACTGGATGGGGTTCAGCACCAGCACCGCCTATGTCGCCGGTGCGCCAATCGGAGCGCATCCCTATCCGCAGATGGTAGGCGCCTTCCAGGCGGTGATTGGCCGCGAAACCCGCCTGCAGATGATCGAGTCCGGCATGCTCCCGGCAGCCATCGTCTCGGCAGTCGGTGGTGGTTCGTCGACCATAGGAATATTTTCCGCATTCGGGAGCGACCCGCAAATCCGATTAATCGCAGTCGAGGCCGGAGGTTCTGGCGAGGCAGGCGCGGTGCATTCCGCGCGGCTGGCGCACGGCCGGCACGGCATTTTCCATGGCGCAGAGACGCTGGTGCTATGCGACGAAAACGGCCAGATATTGCCGACCGGCTCGATCGCGCCGGGGCTGGCCTATCCGGGGTCGGCGCCGGAACTCGCAAATCTGGTTGCCTCGGGTCGCGCCGAGACGGTATCGATCAACGATAAAGCCGCCCGCGACGCCGTGCGCCATCTGGCCGAACGCGAAGGCATTCTCGTGTCGCTCGAGGCTGGCCATGCGGTTGCAGCCGCTGAGACGATAGCGCTCGCTTTGCAGCCGTCCGAGGTCGTCGTGGTCATGGTGCCGTCATCAGGCGACAAGGACCTCGACATCATCTGGCCGGAGGCATGACGATGGCGAACAAGCAAGCGAGCCGCATCGATGCCATGTTCGACCGACTGGCTGCCCAGAAGCGCAAGGCGTTCGTGACCTTCACGGTGGCGTCCGATCCGTCCTTCGAAGAGAGCCTGGAACGCCTCAAGGCCTTTGCTGCCTCGGGCATCGATCTCATCGAGATCGGTCATCCCTATTCCGATCCGATCCTTGATGGCGCGACGATCCAGAAGGCCAACCGCCGCGGTCTGGCGGCGGGTGGCAACCTGTCGCGAACGCTCGATCTCGTCGCCGCCTTTCGCGAGCATGACAATGTCACCCCGGTCATCCTGATGGGCTATGCCAATCCGATTGCGGTGATGGGCTACGAAGTCTTCGCAGAACGGGCAGCGAAGGCAGGTATCGATGGCGTGATCGCGGCCGATTTTCCGATCCGCGAGGCCGGCAGCCTGCTCGCCGCCTTCGCCCAGCACGGGCTTGTGATGATCCCGCTTGCGGCGCCCACGCTGTCGCCCGAGGACTTCACGGTCGAAAAGCCGGGGATCGGCGGCTTTCTCTATTGTATTCCGGTGGCGGGGCCGACCGGCGGACCGTCAGCATCGCTGGAAGCGATCGCCGAAGCCGTGGAGCGCTGCCGCGCAGTATCGAGCCTGCCTGTCATGGTTGGCTTCGGCGTCAAGACGCCGGAAATGGCGGCGGGTGTCGCCACGATCGCCGACGGCGTCATCGTGGCCACCTCACTCATCGATCATTTCGAGACGCTGAGATCGGAATTGCCGGCGGATGCGTTCGAGGATGCATTGACTGCCGCCATTGTGGAGTATCGCGCTGCGATCGATGCGGCGACTGCCGGTTAAGACAGGTTCCCTCCCACCAAGGCTGAAGATTCCCCTCCCCAACCCCTCCCCACAAGGGGGAGGGGCTTGTCTGCTGCAGCCACTTGCTCAATCACAACATTTCAAGATTCACAGAGTTTACATTCGGGATTGTGAGCCGGCTGAGGCTTGGCCCCCCTTGTGGGGAGGGGACTTAACCTCCCTGTCATAATGAACCGCAAACGATCACGCCCTGTCATCTGGCTGTCATCAAACTGTCAAGACCACGTCATTTTCCCTGTCGATAAAGCCGTCACGCATCTGCTGGGATCATAAATCCGCGGCCTGCGACATTGCTTCGCCATTAGCCGGGCATGCCCGGACAATCCATTGTTTCGGTCGTTTGCGCTTTTCGCGCCCGCCGAGCCGCCATGTTGGGAGAAGATCATGACCACCATCACCACGCCGGTTTTTGTCACCGGCACCGATACCTACACGATCGCAGTTGACGACATCCTTGATGTCACGGGCGATGATGCCATCACCTGGTCTGGTACCGACACCGCCGTCACCGTCATCAACAACGGTACGATCAGCGATTCGGCCGACCAGTCGCTGATCTCGGTCGCGGGCACCACCGGCACACTGACCTTCACCAACAATCTCGGCGCGCTGGTCGACATCGAGATGAAGTTCAAGAACCTGGGCACCGGCGCGACCGTGACGGTCGAAAACTACGGCCTGATGAGTGGCCGCGACAACAATGCACTGGAACTCTCGACGGCTGGCGCCACTTTCATCGTCAACAATTATTCCACCGGCGTGATGACCCAGGACGATGCCAGCAAGGACATCATCAAGGACGCCTCCAACCTGACGCTCAACAACTGGGGCAAGATCATCGTTTCCGGCGATGAATACGATGCCAATGGCGACCCCAGCGAGACCGGCGGCGACGGCATCGATCTCGGCGAAGGTACCAGCAACAGCATTCACAATTATGCTGGTGCCATCATTGAGGGATCGCGCCACGGCATCACAGCCGATATCGGCATGACAATCGTCAACGACCTTGGTGGCAAGATCGTCGGCCGCAACGGCGCCGGCCTGAACTTCGACAACGATGCCACCAGCACGCTGACCGTCACCAATTACGGCACGATCCTCGGCGAATCCAAGACATACGCGGACAGCGACGGCGACGCGGTCGATGCCGATGGTCTGCTCGATCTCGACAATTACGGCTTTATCGGCGGTATGGGTGCCAATGGCGAACATGACGGCGGCACCAACCATTCCGAGGCCATTGCGGTCGGTGGCGGCACGATCAACAACTTTGCCGGCGGCACGATCTTCAGCGTCCAGCGCGGCATCCAGGTCGATGACAGCGCTGAGGGCAACGCCCTAGCTGCAACGACGATCTTCAATGCCGGCATCATCCAGGCGACTGACGAAGCGATCAAGATCGTTGGCGACTGGGCTGACACGCTGACCAACAAGGGCACGATCATTGGCGACATCGTCATGGGCGGCGGCAACGACACTGTGACGTTCAAGGCTGGCTCGAACGTCATCGGCGATGTCATGCTCGGTGATGGCGCCGACACCTTCAAGGGTTCGAGCGCAGCCGAGAACGTCTATGGCGGTGCAGGCATCGACAGCCTGACCGGTGGCGCTGGTGCCGACACCTTCTTCTTTGCGCTCGGCGACACCGGCAAGACGAATGCCAAGGCCGACACGATCTTCGACTTCAATGGCAAGTCGGGCGATACGATCGATCTCTCGGACATCGATGCCAATATCAGCAAAGGCGGAGACCAGGCATTCAAGTTCATCGGCGATGCCGCTTTCCATGACAAGGCCGGCGAGCTGCGCATCGTCATGGAAAAGAGCGACACCTGGATCTACGGCGACACCGATGGCAACGGCAAAGCCGACTTCGCCATCCATCTCGACGATGCAGTCGCCCTGAAGGCCGGCTACTTCGACCTCTAAGCTCCGACGAGTGCCTTGCTCGTTCCCTTGCCGCCGTTGGTTCGCCAACGGCGGCTTTTTTCGTTGCGCGTATCTGCGAATTCAGCTTGGCGCAAATTGAATAGTTGTCACCGCAACGAAAATAATATAAACACATAACGATATCTTTATGTGAATACGGGAGTGCGCCATGTCGGCTGCGTTGAACGAGCTTTTCGACAAGACCCCAAACAAGCAAACCCTCAATGCCCGTGACGCGCTGATGTCGGCAGCGCGCGAGCGTATTCTCATTCTCGATGGCGCGATGGGCACCCAGATCCAGGGTCTCGGCTATGCCGAAGATCACTTTCGCGGTGAGCGCTTCGGCGGCTGCGCCTGCCACCAGCAGGGCAACAATGATCTGCTGATTCTCACCCAGCCCGCTGCGATCGAGGAGATTCATTTCCAGTACGCACTCGCTGGCGCCGACATCATCGAGACCAACACCTTTTCTTCGACCTCCATCGCCCAGGCCGACTACGGCATGCAGGACATGGTCTATGAGCTGAATCGCGATGGCGCCCGGCTGGTTCGGCGGGCGGCAATTCGCGCCGAGGCGATCGACGGCAAGCGCCGCTTCGTGGCCGGCGCGCTCGGTCCGACCAACCGTACGGCCTCCATGTCCCCGGATGTCAACAATCCCGGCTATCGCGCGGTCACCTTCGACGATCTCCGCATCGCCTATGGCGAGCAGCTGCGCGGCCTGATCGATGGCGGCGCCGACCTCATCCTGATCGAGACGATCTTCGATACGCTGAATGCCAAGGCGGCAATCTTCGCCTGCAAGGAGATCTTTGCGGAAAAGGGCGTCGACCTGCCGGTGATGATCTCCGGCACCATTACCGATCTCTCCGGGCGCACGCTGTCGGGCCAGACCCCGACGGCCTTCTGGCATTCGGTGCGCCACGCGAACCCCTTTACGATTGGCCTGAATTGCGCGCTCGGTGCCAACGCAATGCGTGCGCATCTGGACGAACTCTCCATTGTCGCTGACACATTGACCTGCGCCTATCCCAATGCCGGCCTGCCGAATGCGTTCGGCCAATACGACGAAAGCCCGGAATTCATGGCCGCGCAGATCGAGGAATTCGCTCGCGACGGCCTCGTCAACATCGTCGGCGGTTGCTGCGGTTCGACGCCCGATCACATCAGAGCGATTGCGGCGGCGGTGGCCAAATATCCACCGCGCCAGGTTCCCGAGCATGGGCCGCTGATGCGGCTGTCTGGCCTCGAGCCTTTCACGCTGACCAAGGAAATTCCGTTCGTCAATGTCGGCGAGCGCACGAACGTCACCGGCTCGGCCAAGTTCCGCAAGCTGGTCACGGCGGGCGACTATGCTGCAGCACTCGACGTCGCGCGCGATCAGGTCGCCAACGGTGCCCAGATCATCGACATCAACATGGACGAGGGCCTGATCGATTCCAAGCAGGCGATGGTCGAATACCTCAACCTCATCGCCGCCGAACCCGATATCGCCGTCGTTCCCGTCATGATCGACAGCTCCAAATGGGAAGTGATCGAGGCCGGCCTGAAATGCGTTCAGGGCAAGCCGTTGGTCAATTCGATCTCGATGAAGGAGGGCGAGGAAGCGTTCCTGCACCATGCCAGATTGGTCCGGGCCTATGGCGCGGCCGTCGTGGTCATGGCCTTCGACGAGCAGGGCCAGGCCGACACCCATGCCCGCAAGGTCGAGATCTGCACCCGGGCCTACAAGCTGCTGACCGAAGAGGCCGGTTTCCCGCCCGAAGACATCATCTTCGACCCCAACATCTTCGCCGTCGCCACCGGCATCGAGGAGCACAATAATTACGGCGTCGATTTCATCAATGCGACGCGCGATATCACCGCCACGCTGCCGCATGTGCATATCTCCGGCGGCGTCTCGAACCTCTCCTTTTCGTTCCGCGGCAACGAGCCGGTGCGTGAGGCGATGCATGCCGTGTTCCTCTACCATTGCATCCAGGCTGGGATGGATATGGGCATCGTCAATGCCGGTCAGCTGGCGGTCTATGAATCCATCGATCCGGAACTGCGCGAGGCTTGCGAGGACGTGGTGCTCAACCGCAATTCCAACGCCACCGAGCGCATGCTGGAACTTGCCGAGCGCTACAAGGGCACGGCCGGCAAGGAGGCCAAGGAAAAGGATCTGAAATGGCGTGAATGGCCGGTCGAGAAGCGGCTAGGACACGCGCTGGTCAACGGCATCACCGAATTCATCGACCTCGATACCGAGGAGGCCCGCCAAAATGTCGAGCGTCCGCTGCATGTCATCGAAGGGCCGCTGATGGCCGGCATGAATGTCGTCGGCGACCTCTTCGGCGCGGGCAAGATGTTCCTGCCGCAGGTGGTCAAATCGGCGAGGGTCATGAAACAGGCGGTGGCGGTACTGCTGCCTTACATGGAGGCGGAGAAGCTTGCCAATGCCGCCAACGGAATCATCGGCGAGCGTGAGACCGCCGGCAAGATCCTGATGGCTACAGTCAAGGGCGACGTCCACGACATCGGCAAGAACATCGTCGGCGTCGTGCTCGCCTGCAACAATTACGAGATCATCGATCTCGGCGTCATGGTGCCGGCGGCGAAGATTCTGCAGATCGCGAAGGACGAGAAGGTCGATATTATCGGCCTTTCCGGCCTGATCACGCCCTCGCTCGACGAGATGGTGCATGTCGCCTCCGAGATGGAACGGCAGGGTTTTGACATCCCCCTGCTGATCGGCGGCGCGACCACCAGCCGCGTGCACACGGCGGTAAAGATCAATCCGCGCTATGAGGCGGGGCAGACGGTCTATGTCACCGATGCGTCGCGCGCCGTGGGCGTCGTCTCCAGCCTGCTGAGCGCAGAGATGAAGCCCGGCTATGTCGAAACCATCCAGGCCGAATATCGCAAGGTGGCCGATGCCCATCACAAGGCGGAGTCCGCCAAGCAGCGCGTCTCGCTTACGGCCGCGCGCGCCAATGCCCACAAAATCGACTGGACCCACTATACGCCGCCCAAGCCCTCGTTCCTCGGCACGAAAACCTTCGATGGCTGGGATCTCGCCGATCTCGCGCGCTATATCGACTGGACGCCGTTCTTCCAGACCTGGGAGCTTAAAGGCCGCTATCCCGCCATCCTCGAAGATGAAAAGCAGGGTGCTGCAGCCCGGCAACTGTTTGATGACGCGCAGGCGATGCTGAAGCAGATCATCGAGGAGAAATGGTTCGCGCCCAGGGCCGTGATCGGTTTCTGGCCTGCCAATGCTGTTGGCGACGACGTCAGGCTGTTCACGGATGAAACGAGAGCCGAGGAATTGGCGACCTTCTTCACACTCCGACAGCAACTGACCAAGCGTGACGGCAAGGCCAATGTCGCGCTTGCCGATTTCGTCGCACCGGTGTCTTCCGGCAAGGCCGATTATCTCGGCGGTTTCGTGGTCACGGCCGGCATCGAGGAAGTGGCCATTGCCGAACGCTTCGAGCGCGCCAACGACGACTATTCGTCGATTCTGGTCAAGGCGCTCGCCGACCGCTTCGCCGAGGCGTTCGCCGAGCGCATGCACGAAGTTGTGCGCAAGGAGTTTTGGGGCTATGCGGCTGACGAAACGTTCCAGCCCGAAGACCTGATCGGCGAGCCTTATCAGGGCATTCGTCCGGCGCCGGGCTATCCCGCGCAGCCCGATCACACCGAAAAGGCGACGCTGTTCGAGCTGCTGGATGCTGAAAACGCGGCCGGCGTCAGCCTGACGGAGAGTTATGCGATGTGGCCGGGATCCTCGGTCTCGGGCATCTACCTCAGCCATCCCGAAAGCTACTATTTCGGCGTCGCCAAGGTCGAGCGGGACCAGGTCGAGGACTATGCCGCCCGCAAGAACATGCCGATAGCTGATGTCGAGCGCTGGCTTGGGCCCGTGCTGAATTATGTGCCGGCTCCTGTGGCGCTGGCTGCGGAGTGAGAGCGATACGTTGGCAGGGGAATTTACCCCTCACCAACTCCGGCCAAGGGTTCGCTACGCTTACCCGGCCTTCGTATCCTCCCCCACAAGGGGAGAGGTAGGCTCGCGAAACTGTCTTGCCTCAAGCAAGGGCGAAGCTTGTGGCACGCTACCTCTCCCCCTGTGGGAGAGGATAGCAAGTCCGTGAGAGGCGAAGCCGATCACTGGACGCGCTTGGTGAGGGGTGAAATGCGGCAACGATAAGGGGCGATAGATTGTCCCTCGGTTCGCAGCCTTTTCAAAACTCACCCCAGCTTGGCATCCAGCCCGACCTGGATTGCGCCGAGCGCCCGCGACACCGGGCAGCCGGCCTTGGCTTTGTCGGCCAGTTCCTTGAACTTTGCCTCGTCTATGCCCGGCACGGTGCCGACAAGCGTGATGTTGCTCGACTTGATCGACATGCCGCCGCTTGCATCCGGCTCCAACGAGACGGTGGCCGTCGCGTCGAGCTTCGTCGCCGGCGTGCCGTTTTCGGCCAGGAAATGCGAGAGCTGCATGGCAAAGCAGCCGGCATGCGCAGCCGCGATCAGCTCTTCGGGGTTGGTGCCGGACTGGCCGGATTCATCGACGAATCGACCCTTGAACGAGTAGGGCAGGCTGGAAAGTGCGCCGCTGAGCGAGCTTAGGGTGCCACTGCCTTCGGTGAGAGTGCCCTGCCAGATTGCCTGTGCGGTTCTTTTCATGACGTCCTCCATTGGGTTTGATGGGCGGTAAAGCCGACGAAACATAACGCATAAGTTGGCAAATTGGTTGGGCCTCGCGCCAGCTATTTTCGCATTCTATAATTTTGTTTCCACGGCGCCATCTCGATGTCGCAAATGCACCGCCGATGTCGCAATGCCTATGGTCATATCAACGTCATCGAGGTGCTGGGCGGGTTGGATCCGCTCGGAGAATTGGGAAGCCGGTGTAATTCCGGCGCTGCCCCCGCAACGGTAGCGAAGTGTGCTTGCAACGGGAGTCCACTGGGTGAAAACCTGGGAAGGAGTTGCAAGGGTCCGGCCGGACCACTTCGGAGCCCGGAAACCAGCCTCGGATTTTGAACTCGACTGATCGCGGTGGGCGGTCAAGAGACGGATGACCTGTGACTGCCGGATGTCTGTCCGGCCTGTTTGCGGGCGCTCGTTTCCCTCAAGTCCACCATGCCCAGTCCTTGCAATAACGAGGACCGACCATGGACATTCCATCCGAAATGCTCTCGCGGCTCAGAGCCCGCAAACCCGGCTACAGCCTTGATCAGCCCTTCTATATCGATCCGGCCTATCATCAGATGGACCTCGAGCAGATCTGGTACAAGGACTGGCTGTTCATCGGCCACGATTGCGAGATCCCCAATGCCGGCAACTATATGACGGTGCAGGTGGGCGCCTATCCGGTGGTCATCGTCCGCGGCAATGACGGCAAGATCAATGCGCTTCACAATTCCTGTCGCCATCGCGGCAGTCGCGTCTGCCAGGAGCATCGGGGTTCGACTGCAAAGCTTGTCTGCCCCTATCACCAGTGGACCTACGAGCTCGACGGACAGCTGCTCTATGCCCGCCAGATGGGCGACAATTTCGACACGTCGAATTTCAGCCTCAAGCCCGTGGCCTGCGAGAACGCCGGCGGCTACATCTTCATCTGTCTTGCCGACGAGCCGATGGATTTCGCGCCGTTTGCCAAGACGATGGAACCCTATTTCCTGCCGCATCGCCTGCGCGACGCCAAGATCGCCTTCGAGAGCACGATCATCGAAAAGGGCAACTGGAAGCTCGTCTGGGAAAACAACCGCGAATGCTACCATTGCGCCGGCAACCATCCCGAGCTTTGCAAGACCTTCCCCGAGGCGCCCAGCGTCACTGGCGTCAATGGCGCTGCCGAAGATCCGGAAATCGCTGCGCATTGGGAGAAATGCGAGGCCGCCGGCCTGCCGAGCGCCTTCGTGATCGACGATCGCGGCCAGTTCCGCACGACGCGTGTTCCGCTGCTGCGCGATGCGATCAGCTACACGATCTCGGGCCGCAAGGCCGTGCAGATGCGGCTGTCCGACCAGGTCAACATGGATCGCATCGGCTCGTTGTTGCTGTATCACTATCCCACGACATGGAACCATGTGCTGAGCGACCACGCCATCACCTTCCGGGTCATGCCGATCAGCGCCACCGAAACGGCTGTGACCACCAAGTGGCTGGTCCACAAGGATGCAGTTGAAGGCATTGACTATCGCCTCGAAGAACTGACCCATGTCTGGACCGAGACCAACGACCAGGATCGCCAGATCGTCGAGGAAAACGCTTTCGGCATCCATTCGCCGGCTTACCAGCCCGGCCCTTATTCGGAAGTGCATGAAGGCGGCGTCGCCCAGTTCGTCGAGTGGTATTCGAGCTTCATGGAAGACCGCCTCGCCGGCTTGGGCAAGCCCGCCCTGCGCTCCGTCGCCTGATCGATAGGAGATGGCGATGAACGTGATGAGCACCGTTTCGGCACCGACGCATCTCGATGAGATGCAGCCCTGGAATTCTGCCCGCCAGATGCTGGTTTGCACCGGCGTCATCGACGAGGCGCCTGACGTCAAGACCTTCACCTTCGCGGTGGAGGGCGGCGGCTGGTTCCGCTACATGCCGGGGCAGTTCATCACGGTGGAACTCAGGGCCAAAGGCGGCGACCTGCATCGCACCTACACGATCTCGTCTTCGCCCTCGCGGCCCTATGCCATCGCCATCACCGTCAAGGCGCAGCCGAATAGCATCGGCACGCGCTGGATGTTCGACAACGTCCGGGCCGGTAGCCGCGTACGCGCCTATGGACCGAGCGGGCATTTCACCCTGGGCCGCAGTCCCGCCAGGAAATATCTGTTCGTCTCGGCCGGCTCGGGCATCACGCCTGGCATGTCGATGCTGCGCTGGCTTGCCGATTGTGCACCGGGCACCGACGTCACGTTCATCAACTCCTCGCGTCGGCCGGAGGACATCATCTTCAGAGGCGAGCTCGAACATCTCGCCACCCGCATGCCCAACCTCAAGCTCGGCTTCCTGCCTGAGACGCGGTCGGGCGTCACGCCCTGGGCTGGCCTGATGGGACGCATCGACATCCAGAAGCTCGCGATGCTGGCACCCGACTTCATCGGCCGGGAGATCTTCTGCTGTGGTCCCGACCCCTTCATGAAGGCGGTGAGTAACATCGTGCGCGCCGAAGGCTTCGACATGGGCCGCTATCATCAGGAAAGCTTTGGCGCCACCGCACTCACAGAGACCGCGCAGAAGCCCGCCAATGACGATGCGGTCGAAGGCGAGGAGATCGGCCTTCGGCATTCCGTCAGCTTCCTCGGCTCTGGCGAACAAGCGCTTTGCGCGCCGGGGCAGACGGTTCTGCAGACGGCTCGAGCGGTCGGAGTGCGAATCCCGGCAGCGTGCGAATCCGGTCTCTGCGGCACCTGCAAGGTCAGGAAACGTTCCGGCGAGGTGGAGATGAACCACAATGGCGGCATCTTCGATCGTGAGATCGAGGACGGCTACATCCTCGCCTGCTGCTCGCGACCGCTGACCGCGGTCGAAATCGAGGCGTAGAGCATGGATGTGGCGGCAGACCAGCTGGATAGTCACAAGTCGGCGTCCTCCGAGGATCTGTTTCTCGCCTGGTTCTTGCGACTGCCGCATAACGCCGATGTCGCCCAGGCCGCGCGCAGTGAAATCGTGGGGCTCAATCGCCTCGAACATATCTGCGAGACCACGCTTCGCCTCAGAACCATGCTGGAGCAGGCAAGCCATTTTCCATCGCAGGCCCGGCCTTCCCGCCGCCGGTTGCAGCACTGAAATGTGTAAACCTCTGGTCTGAATGGCATTTTTTGACCACAGGTCGCTGCGCGACGGAATGCGCTCTTTCGGTAATTTTTTTCTTTAAAGCCAAATTTCCGCAACAAAGGTCCCGTCATCCCCGGGTCGGCTGGAATATTTTCGTTTGCCAATAAAATCTATTAAATATATGTATTATGTGAATTTGAAACTGGAACCGCATTGATGCAGCGCCTTAAGATCCTGGGTATCTCCGGAAATGTCCGCACGCCGTCGCGCACTGCATCATTGGTGGATGCAATTTTGCTGGCGATCGAAAACCGCTTCGGGATCGAGACGCGCAAGATCGATTTGATCGATGCCGCTCCTGTCCTTTTCAAAGCGTTGCGCTCGGACCAATTGGACAATGCAGGCAAGGAAATCGTCGCGGCAGTCGAAAGCGCCGACATTCTCGTGGTCGGTTCCCCTGTCTATCGCGCCTCCTACTCGGGCGCGCTCAAGCATCTCTTCGATCTCGTGCATTTCGAGTCGCTGATCGGCAAGCCGGTGATTCTCGCCGCAACCGGCGGCACCCCGCTGCATGGGCTGGTGACCGAGCATCAGCTCCGGCCACTGTTCGGTTTCTTCAAGGCGCTGACGCTGCCCACCGCCGTCTATGCACTCGAGAGCGACTTCGACGCCTATGCAGTCAAGAATCCCGAAATCGCCAAGCGCATCGAAGCCGCAGTGCGGGAACTCGACGCCATCGTGCCAGCAACGCCGGGCCTGATCGCCCAGGCCAATTCGGAAGGCCCGGTTGGGCAAACGCGTCTCCGGGCGTGAACTTTAAGTGTGGATGGAGAAAGCTATGACGCAGCTCAAGAAAGAACCGTTGAAATTTGCCTACTGGGTGCCGAATGTCTCCGGCGGGCTGGTAATCAGCTCGATCGAACAGCGCACCAGCTGGGATATCGACTATAACCGCAAGCTGGCGCAGATCGCCGAGGCCTCGGGCTTTGACTATGCGCTCAGCCAGATTCGTTTCACCGCCGGCTACGGAGCCGACAATCAGCATGAATCGGTGTCCTTCTCGCATGCCTTGCTGGCCGCGACGGAAACACTCCGCGTCATCGCCGCCGTTTTGCCGGGTCCGTGGACGCCGGCGCTGCTCGCCAAGCAGATCGCCACCATCAGCCAGCTCACCAATGGCCGCGTCGACATCAATGTCGTGTCCGGCTGGTTCCGGGGCGAGTTTGCCGCCATCGGTGAGCCTTGGCTCGACCATGACGAGCGCTACCGCCGCTCGGAGGAATTCATCCGCGCCGTTCGAGGCATCTGGAGCGAGGACAACTTCAACCTGCGCGGCGACTTCTATCGTTTCACCGATTACACGATGCGCCCGAAGCCGCTCGGCGACCTGCCGCAGGTCTTCCAGGGTGGCTCGTCCCGCGCCGCGCGAGACATGGCCTCGCGCGTCTCCGACTGGTACTTCACCAACGGCAACACACCGGAAGGCTTGCAAGCCCAGGTCGATGATATCCGCACCAAGGAGAAGCAGTTCGGCAAGCCCTGGAAGACGAAGATCGGCATCAATGCCTTCGGCATCGTCCGCTCCTCTGAAAAGGAAGCGCAGGAATTGCTGGCCGAGATCATCGACAAGGCCATTCCCGATGCGGTCAAGGGCTTCCATCATGAAGTCCAGAATGCCGGTAATGCTTCGCCTGAGAAGGAAGGCAATTGGGCGAAATCCACCTTCCAGGATCTCGTCCAGTACAATGACGGTTTCCGCTCCAACCTGATCGGCACACCCGAACAGGTGGCCGAGCGCGTCATCGGCCTCAAGAATGCTGGTGCAGACCTGATCCTGCTTGGCTTCCTGCACTTCCAGGAAGAGGTGGAGTATTTCGGCAAGCACGTCATCCCGCTGATCCGCGAATTGGAAGCCGAGGAAGAACGGACGCTGGCCGCAGCCGAGTAACAGAGTTTCCGACAGGAATTGAAAAGGTGGTTCGCGCGCCTGCGCGAACTGCGACGGCGGAGCCTTGCTCCGAGCGATGTGGGAGAACGAAATGCTGGACGCGCATTACACATTTTCGGCCCTCGATGGCACG
This sequence comes from Shinella sp. OV683, assembly GCF_057787725.1. Taxonomy (NCBI): domain Bacteria; kingdom Pseudomonadati; phylum Pseudomonadota; class Alphaproteobacteria; order Hyphomicrobiales; family Rhizobiaceae; genus Shinella; species Shinella sp. OV683. Next base: position 4,479,922 of record NZ_CM173543.1, on the reverse strand, counting down.
GCGACGCTGCGCGAATATCCTTCGCTGCCGCATGCCGAGCCGAGAGCTCGGACGGTCGAGAAGGCCGAGGCGGTCATTCTTCAGGAACGACCAGTCCTGGCGCTTGAGGACATCACGATTTCCTTCGGCGGTGTAACGGCGCTGTCGAATGTCGATCTCGCCGTCAAATCCGGCGAGATCCGCGCCATTATCGGCCCGAACGGTGCCGGCAAGAGTTCGCTCGTTAATATCATGTGCGGGCTTTACCAGCCGGATTCTGGCCGCGTTCACATCAATGGCCGCAGCTTTCGTCAGGTGCCGGCGCAGAAAGCCGCTCGCCTGGGCATCGCGCGCACATTCCAGAATCTGGCGCTGTTCAAGGGGCTGACGGTTCTCGACAACATCATGTCCGGCCTGGCCTTCGCTCGTCGTTCAACCTTCCTTGGCCAGGCCATCGGCATAGGCCGCGCTCGCCGCGAAGAAAGAGAGGCGCGGGAACGTGCCGAACAGATCATCGAGTTCCTCCATCTTGGCGATGTCGCAGAAAAGCTTGCTGGCGCGCTGCCCTATGGCCTGCAGAAGCGGGTCGAACTCGCCCGGGCGCTGGTTCCCAATCCGCAGATCCTGCTGCTCGATGAGCCGATGGCCGGCATGACCGCCACCGAAAAGCAGGAGATGGCCGGCTTCGTCCGCGCCGCCCGCGAAAGCTACGGCACGACCGTCATCCTGATCGAACATGATATCGGCGTGGTCATGGGCCTCTCCGACAGCATCGCCGTGCTCGATTACGGCCGAAAGATCGCCGACGGCACGCCGGATCAGGTCCGCAACGACCAGGCCGTCATCGACGCCTATCTCGGCATCGACCGCGAGCATGAAGAGGATGACCTCTGATGGCCGATTTCGACTATCTTTTCTTCCTCGAAGTGCTCACCGGCGGCCTGCTGTCCGGCGTCATGTATTCGCTGGTCGCGATCGGCTTCGTGCTGATCTACAAGACCTCGGGCGTGCTGAACTTCGCCCAGGGCGCCATGCTGCTGTTTGCAGCGCTGACCTTCGTCTGCCTGGTCGAGCGCGGCGTGCCCTTTGCGCTGTCGCTGATCATCACCTTCGGCATCATGGTGCTGATGGGCATTGCGGTCGAGCGGACGGTGCTTCGGCCCCTGGTCAACAAGCCGCCGATCACGCTGTTCATGGCCACGCTGGGCCTCTCCTACATGATCGAGGGCGCTGCGCAGCTGATATGGGGAACCCAGGTGCATGGGCTCGACCTCGGCATCGAGGATGTGCCCTTCGAATTCTACGGCATCTTCATCTCGAAATTCGACCTCTTCGCTTCAGGCGTGGCGGCGGTCATGGTCGCCGGATTGACGTTGTTCTTCCGCTACACCCGCGTCGGCCTCAGCTTCCGAGCGGTCGCTGACGACCAGTTTGCGGCCCTTGCCGTCGGTCTCCGCCTGCCACGCATCTGGGCGACTGTCTGGGCGGCGTCGGGCTTGGTGGCGCTGGTGGCGGGGCTGCTGTGGGGCGCGCGTCTCGGGGTTCAGTTCTCGCTCTCGCTTGTCGTGCTCAAGGCGCTGCCGGTTCTGGTGCTGGGCGGCTTTGACTCGATTGCGGGCGCCATCGTCGGCGGCCTGATCATCGGTGCGTCGGAAAAGCTCGCCGAGGTCTATATCGGCGAATATTTCGGCGGCGGCATCGAAGGCTGGTTCGCCTATGTGCTGGCGCTTGCTTTCCTGCTCATCCGTCCTTCGGGCCTGTTCGGCCAGAAGCTCGTGGAAAGGGTCTGACCGATGGCCATAGTCGTTTCCACATCCGTCGAACCGCAGAAGCTGCCGACCTGGCTGCTGCCGGCTGGCGTGCTCGCCATCGCCTTCGGTATCGTTCCGTTCTTCTCGTCGAGCTACCTGATCGAGGCGATCCTGCTGCCTTTCCTGGCGCTTTCGCTGGCTGGCGTCGGGCTAAACCTCCTGACGGGCTATGCCGGCCAGGTTTCGCTCGGCAGCGCTGCCTTCATGGCCGTCGGCGCTTTCGCAGCCTTCAATTTCAACCTGCGCATCGATGGCTTGCCGTTGATTATCAGCATCATCGCGGCCGGTGTCGTCGCCGCCGGTGTCGGCATCATCTTCGGCTTGCCGAGCCTGCGGCTGCGCGGCTTCTATCTCGCCGTCTCGACACTCGCCGCGCAGTTCTTCGTGCAATGGGCGCTGACCAAGTTCGGCTGGTTCTCCAACGACAATCCGTCCGGCGTCATCGATGCCCCGGCACTGATTGTCGCCGGCGTCGATTTCTCCGGCTCGATCGGCCGCTATATCTTCGCGCTTAGCGTCGTCACCGTACTCACCTACCTCTCCTGGCGCATCGTCACCTCGCAGACCGGGCGCAATTTCATCGCCATCCGTGACAACGAGACGGCCGCCAAGGTCATCGGCATCCCGGTGCTGCGGACCAAGTTGCTCGCCTTCGCACTGTCCTCGTTCATCATCGGGGTGGCCGGAGTGCTCTGGGCCTTCGCCTATCTGCGCACCGTCGAGCCGGCGGGCTTCAACCTCGATCGCTCGTTCCAGATCCTGTTCATCGTCATCATCGGTGGACTGGCGACCATTCGCGGCGCCTTCTTCGGTGCGGCCCTGATCGTGGTCTTCCCGGTGGTGCTGTCGCGGATCGGCTCTTTCCTGCTGGGTGATCTCTTCGACTCCGGCGTGCTGGATATGAGCCAGCGCATCGTTCTCGGGGCACTCATCATTGCATTCCTGATCCTCGAGCCGGATGGCCTGGCTGCTCTGGGCAGCCGTGCCGTCCGGTGGGTCAGGGTCAGACTGGGCGGCGTGGCCGCTTAGAGGACACGCATTCATCAATTCAATCGGCCGGGGTGTCCGGTCCACTACCAAGGAGCATGCCGATGCCTACACTGAAAACCACGTTGAGAACGGCCGCGGCCGCGCTCGCTCTCACCTCCGCTGCGAGCCTCGCGCCCGCCCATGCGGACGAGCAGTACTTTCCGCTCCAGAGCTATCGCGTCGGGCCTTATGCTGCCGGCGGTACGGGGTTCTTCGGCGGGTTCATCGACTATATGAACCTGATCAACACTCGCGACGGCGGCGTCAATGGTGTCAAGCTCACCTGGGACGAGTGCGAAACCCAGTATGAAGTCGAGCGTGGCGTCGAATGCTACGAGCGCCAGAAGAGCCATCCGGCCGCCGCAGCCTGGAATCCGCTGTCCGTCGGTATCGCCTATGCGATGATCGATCGCATCTCGGCCGACAAGGTGCCGTTGATCACCGTCAACCACGGCCGCACGGACTCCACTGACGGTCGCGTCTTCCCTTATGTCTTCCCGCTGCTGCTCAACCCGTACAGCGAGACCTCGGGCATCATCAACTATCTCGCCTCCAAGGAAGGCGGCCTGGAGAAGCTCAAGGACAAGAAGATCGTCGTGCTCTATCACGGCTCGCCTTATGGCAAGGAAACCATTCCGATCTATGAACTGCTTGCCAAAAAATATGGCTTCACCGTCCAGCAGATCGAAGTGCCGCATCCCGGCAACGAACAGCAGTCGCAATGGCTGACCATCCGTCGTGCAAAGCCTGACTACGTCGTTCTGCGTGGTTGGGGCGTGATGAACCCTGTGGCCCTGAAGACCGCCCAGAAGGTCGGTTTCCCCGCCACCAAGATCGTCGGCAATGTCTGGTCGAATTCGGAAGAGGACGTAATCCCGGCCGGCGAAGCGGCGATCGGCTACACCGCCATCACCACCCAGACATCGGGCGCCGAGTATCCGGTCGTCAAGGAGATCGTCAAGACGCTCTATGACAACGGCAAGGGCAACCTTGAGGACAAGAAGCGTATCGGCTCGGTCTACCACAATCTCGGCATCGTCAACGGCATTCTCAACGTCGAGGCAATCCGCATCGCCCAGGCGAAATTCGGCAAGCGCACCCTGACAGGCGATGAAGTCCGCTGGGGCTTCGAGCACCTCAAGCTCGACGAAGCCAAGGTCGCCGCGCTCGGCGCCAAGGATCTGTTCCACTCCATCAACGTCACTTGGGACAACCATGAAGGCGATGGCTACGTGACCTTCCAGCAGTGGGACGGCAAGAAGTGGAACGTTGCTTCCGATTGGATCGCACCGGACTGGAAGCTGCTGCGCCCAATCATCGAAAAGTCCGCCGAGGCCTATGCCAAGGAAAAGAACATCAAGCTGCGCACGGCGGAAGATGCCGAGCAGGCGACGAACTGATTGGCGTCGGGCGGTTACCCCCTCACCAAGCGCGTCCAGCGATCGGCTTCTCCTCTCGCGGACTTGCTATCCTCTCCCACAAGGGGAGAGGCAAGGATGAGGGATCGCCGCGAGTTTACCTCTCCCCTTGTGGGAGAGGATACGCAGGCCGGGTAAGCGTAGCGAACCCATGGCCGAAGTTGGTGAGGGGTAATCTCACACCACATAAACAAGATGGCCATCAACTGGTCATTCACCCTAAGGCCTGAAAGGGCCTGAGGCATGCGGGGTCCCGTCACCCACACTTCGCGCTCCCGCATGCCGACTTTTTTCGCCGCTCCGGTGGCATGGAGACCACAATGTCGAATGAGATCCTGCTGGAAGCACAATCCGTCTACGCGACCTACTCCCAGACGATCAAGGCGCTGAATGGGGTGAGCTTCGCTCTTCGCCGTGGCGAGATCCTGGCGCTGCTGGGTTCCAACGGCGCCGGTAAATCGACGACGCTGAAGGCCGTATCCAATCTGCTGCCGGCCGAGCGCGGCCAGGTGACATCGGGCCAGATCATCTTCGAGGGTCGTGACGTTCGCAGCTCAAGCCCGGCAGAGCTGGTGCGCGCCGGCCTCGTGCAGGTGCTGGAAGGACGTCACTGCTTCAAGAGCCTGTCGGTCGAAGAGAACCTGGTATCTGGTGGTCTCGGTCGCAGTTCCTCCCGGCGCGAAATCGCCGATGATCTTGAAAAGGTCTATGTGACATTCCCGCGCCTCAAGCAGAAGCGCCACACATCCTCGGGCCTCACCTCGGGTGGCGAGCAGCAGATGACCGCGATAGGCCGCGCCCTGATGTCACGCCCGCGCCTGCTGGTACTCGACGAGCCCTCGATGGGGCTGGCGCCACTGATCATCAAGGACATTTTCCTGTCGCTCAAGCGATTGAATGCGGCTGAGGGACTGTCCATCCTTGTCGCGGAACAGAATTCGACGGTCGCGCTGAAATATGCCGATCACGCCACCGTCATCGAAAACGGCGTGGCCGTGCTGTCGGGCCCGGCATCGGAATTGCGCCAGCGCGCCGACATCAAGGCTTTCTATCTCGGTGAGGCCGCAGCCCTCGCCACCGACAGGCCCGCAGCCTGAACCAGTTTTCCATGGGAGAAACGACATGAATATCCTCGCCAAGAACACCAGCGTCGTCGGCGTGCCGGCGGTGGAGCGTCCTTCCGAGTCGGCGCACATCATCAAGTCGGATGCCGAGGCGATTGCCATCGCTCACAAGCTGGCGGCGGAGTTCATCAAGGACTCCGCCCAGCGCGACCGCGAACGGATCTGGCCGCAAGCAGAGCTTGATGCCTTCTCGCAGAGCGGCCTTTGGTCGATCAATGTGCCGAAGGAATTCGGCGGCCCGGAAGTCTCCTATGCGACGCTTGCAAAAGTGGTCGAGATCATCTCGGAAGCGGATTCGTCGATCGGCCAGATTTCCCAGAACCACCTGGGCGTCGTCGCTGCCATTCGCACGGTCTCCGACAAGGCGCAGCAGAAGCTGCTGTTCGGCGAGGTGCTCAAGGGCACTCGCTTCGGCAACGCGTTTTCGGAATTTGGCTCCAAGCGCGCCGCTGATTTCGAGACCAAGTTCACCGATCACGGCGACCATGTTGTTGTCAACGGCCAGAAATTCTATTCTTCTGGAGCGCTGCTCGCCCATAAGGTGCCGATCGTCGCGCTCGATGATCAGGGTCGCGCCTGGTATGCGATCGCCGACCGCGATGCGCCGGGACTGACGGTGGTCGACGACTGGTCGAGCTTCGGCCAGCGCACCACGCTTTCCGGCACCGTCATCCTCGACAATGTCAAGGTCGACAAGGCATGGGTCGTGCCAGGCTACAAGGGCTACGACAAGCCGACGGCCGACGGCGCCATCTTCCAGATCATCCAGGTGGCAGTCGATACCGGCATTGCCTCTGCCGCGATCAAGGAAACCGTCGACTTCGTCCGCACCAAGTCGCGCGCCTGGGTCGATAGCGGCGTCGATAACGCCTGGGATGATCCCTACACGATCCAGGCTGTCGGCACCCTGAACCTTCGGCTGCATGCGGCGCAGGCGCTGTTGGAGAAGGCAGGCTACGCCATCGACCGTGCCGTCGCCAACCCGACCGCCGAGACAGTCGCCGAAGCCCAGATCATCACCGCCGAAGCCAAGATCCTGTCGACCGAGATCGCCATCGAGGCCACCAACAAGCTGTTCGAACTCGCGGGTACGCGTTCGACCCTCGCCGAACACAATCTCGATCGCCATTGGCGCAATGCCCGGACACACACGTTGCATGATCCGGTGCGCTGGAAATACTCCATCCTTGGCAAGTACTACCTCAACGGCGAGAAGCCACCGCTCCACGCCTGGAGTTAAGCGAAAGAAGGGGCTGCGACCTGGCAGCCCCTTCACGACTTCATCTCTCCTCATTTATTGAAACATACCCTTCGGCGTCTCGCCCTTCAGGAACGGTTCGATAAAGCCCATCAGCAGGTCGGTCTGGTCGATGACTGCGGTGTGCGAGGTGGCGGGCAACACGGCGAGTCGCGAGGCGGGCAGGGGCTTGCCCATATCACCCATCTCGCCGCCGCCGAGCAGACGGAACAGTTTGACCGTATGTTCAAGCGTCGCGACATCCGAGTCCCCTGAGATGATCAGGATGGGCATCTTCAGCTTCTTGACGTCTGCTTCCCAGGCCATCGGCTCCTTTTCCAACGCGATCAGCTTGCGCACCAGTTCCGGGAATCCATCGGGATTGGCGGCGAGCTTCTTATATTCCTGCGCAAACGGCATGTTGACGAACATCTCTACGCTCATCTGCGGAATGAAGGCCCTCATTGCCGGCTGCCAGCCCGTTTCGTCATAGGCGACCGATGCTAGGATGAGTTTGTTGATCTTCTCGGGATGCCTGATCGCCAGTTGCAGGCCGGCGGCGGCACCCATCGAATAGCCGAACACATCGGCTTTCTTGACGCCGACCGCGTCCATGAAGGCAGCGACGTCATCGGCAAGATTGGGGTAGGTGATGGGTCGGTCGATATCCGTGGTGCGGCCATGGCCTTGGAATTCGAGCGCATAGACCTTGTGGTGCTCCGCGAGCCTGGGGATGATCGCCCCCATCGCCGGGATGTTCATATAGGCGCCGTGCAGCACGATCAGCGGCTCGCCCTGGCCGGAAACCTCATAGTACATCTCCATGCCATTGACCTTTACCCGGTTACCCACCGGTTGAGACTGGGCGAAGGCCGGACCGGCAACAAGCATGGCCATGACAATCAACAAGCGACGAAACATGAATTCCTCTCCTCTTTTTCAGCGCGGCCTGTGCCGGCGATGACTGAAAGACGAACAACATCTGCCGATGCCGACAATGCCTCAGCATGTTTTTTCTGGTGGCGAAAAGACTACCAGGCGATGACGCTGTCGGTGCTGCCCTCTGCTTCGAATGCCTCAGCCTCCTCCATCAGCCAATTAGAAAAGGCCATGACGGGTGGGTAGGACACTTTGCGCAGTGGCCGGACGAGATAATAGGCGCTCAGGCTTTCGACCGGATGATCGTAAGCGCGCACCAGCTGTCCGCTCTTCAATTCTGACGCTATGAGGAAGAGTGGCATCAGCGCCACGCCAAGGCCGGCAATGCAGGCCTGCGCGACGTTGGAAAACTGCTCGAACCGCATGCCGCCGGCAAGCCTTGCCTCAATGCCGAGGCTCGCAAACCAGTGTTCCCATGCGCCCGGCCGCGAGGCAAGATTGATCAGTGGCAGCGACAACAATCGTTCAGGTGAACGCACCGGATTGGCGCGCAGAAATTCCGGGCTGCAGACCGGCGCCACCATTTCCTGCATCAGCAGGTCGCATTTCGCATCCGGCCAGTCCGGCCGGCCGACATGGATCGCCGCGTCGATCTCCTCCGCCTCGAAATCGACGCGGCCAATGCGGGTGGCAAAATTGATGATGATATCGGGGTTTTCACGCACGAAGCCGGGCATGCGCGGCATCAGCCAGCGCGTCCCGAAGGTTGGCGGGATGGCAAGGCTGAGCGAATTGGCCGGCCCCTTGGCCATGGCCTCCAGCGTCAGCGTGCGGATACGGCCCAGCACCTCTTCTATGCCTTTTGCGTATTCCCGGCCGGTCGCGGTCAGGCTCACGCCACGGCTGTTGCGGTCGAAAAGCGCGATGCCAACCTGGTCCTCCAGACCAGCGATTTGCCGGCTGATCGCACCCTGCGTCAAGGAAAGCTCGGCAGCCGCAGCCGAAAAGCTGCCCAGCCGCGCTACCGCGTCGAAGGCGGTGAGCGAGGAGATCGAAGGCAAGAGACGGCGCTGGATGGATGACATGGGGTATTACTAAACCTCATGGCGGCATGAGTAAATATGGTTTGTCTTGCCCTGCCATCGGGTCCATAAATGCACAACACTTCTCCAAAGGATCCCGCCATGAGCAAGCCCGCCGCCTTTACCTGGAACGACCCTTTCCTGCTGGACGACCAGCTCACCGAAGAAGAGCGGATGATCCGCGACTCCGCCGCGGCCTTCGCCGAGGCTGAGCTGCTGCCGCGCGTCAGCGAGGCTTATCTCAACGAGCACACGGATGCCGAACTGTTTCGCCTGATGGGCAAGGCCGGCCTGCTCGGCGTCACCCTGCCGGAAAAATACGGTGCTGCCGCTGCCAACTACGTCGCCTACGGACTTGTTGCCCGCGAAGTCGAGCGCATTGACTCCGGCTATCGCTCGATGATGAGCGTGCAGTCGTCGCTGGTTATGTATCCGATATATGCCTATGGCTCCGAAGAGCAGAAGGACAAGTACCTGCCGGGTCTCGTCTCGGGCGAGTTGATCGGCTGCTTCGGTCTCACCGAGCCGGATGCCGGCTCCGACCCCGGCGGCATGAAGACCCGCGCCGAGAAGATCGCGGGCGGTTATCGCCTGCGCGGTTCCAAGATGTGGATCTCCAACGCACCGATTGCCGATGTCTTCGTCGTCTGGGCGAAGTCCGAAGCCCATGACGGCAAGATCCGTGGCTTCATTCTTGAAAAGGGCATGAAGGGTCTTTCGGCCCCGAAGATCGGCGGCAAGCTGTCGCTGCGCGCCTCGATCACCGGCGAAATCGTCATGGACGGCGTCGAAGTTACCGAAGATGCGTTGCTTCCGAACGTATCGGGCCTCGCAGGCCCATTCGGCTGCCTCAACCGCGCCCGCTACGGCATTTCCTGGGGCGTGCTGGGTGCTGCCGAAGATTGCTGGTTCCGCGCCCGCCAATACGGCCTCGATCGCATCCAGTTCGGCAAGCCGCTCGCTGGCACCCAGCTCTTCCAGAAGAAGCTCGCCGACATGCAGACGGAAATCACGCTCGGCCTGCAGGGTAGCTTGCGCGTCGGCCGCCTGATGGACGAGCACAAGTTCGCGCCGGAAATGATCTCGATCATGAAGCGCAACAATTGCGGCAAGGCGCTCGACATCGCCCGCCAGGCCCGCGACATGCACGGCGGCAACGGTATCCAGATCGAATACCACGTCATGCGCCACGCCCAGAACCTCGAAACGGTCAATACCTATGAAGGCACGCATGATGTGCATGCGCTGATCCTGGGCCGCGCGCAGACGGGGATACAGGCGTTTTTCTGAGAAGGTTAGCTGGGTAAATTGATGGGACCGGCCCGGTGGAAATCGGGCCGGCTTTTTGTTGGCTCTTGCCTCTGATTTTCACTCACACGTTCATGTCTGCTTTGCGCCGCCAAAAGGAGACGCGGGTACGCGGAAGTCCGATTGCACGCGCTTGTCGTTGAAAATGGTCGCGCCGCCCCTTGACCATCTATTATTATATATTATATAATAATGTATATTGAAGTAGGAGAAGACGATGTCCCTCACTCGGATAACAGATCAGTTTTGGGTCAGCGCACAGCCAAACGTGGATGAGTTCGACCAGTTTCGCGGCCAAGGTTTCAAAACTTTAATCAACGTGCGACCCGACGGCGAAGACGCCGACCAGCCCGGTAACGCCATGGAGAAGAATTCAGCACATCGCGCCGGAATGGAGTACGCCTTCATTCCGGTCACTGGTCCATCTATCACCGAAGCCGATGTGTGCGCCTTCCAGAAGGCTGTCGCCGATGCGGAGGGCAAAGTGCTGGCCCACTGCAAGTCTGGCACCAGAGCGTTGCTTCTCCACGTCATCGGCGAAGTCCTGGATGGACGCATGGAACTGCGCGACGTGGCGGAATTCGGCCGGGAGAACGGCTTCGATCTTTCAGCGGCCGAAAAATGGCTTGCACGGCGCCACTCTACGAGGCCCGAGGTAAAAGGCTTCTTCGATCCCCGCACATGGAGCGTCCAATACGTGGTTTCGGACCCCGCCACGGGCAAATGCGCGATTGTCGATCCGGTTTTGGACTTCGACGAAAAATCCGGAGCAACGGCAACGAAGAATGCTGACGCCATCCTCGAATATGTCTCGGCGAAAGGACTGCAAGTTAAGTGGATTCTCGACACCCATCCGCATGCGGATCATTTCTCCGCCGCCCAGTACCTAAAATCGAAGACAGGCGCGCCGACCGCGATCGGCGAACGCGTGGTGGATGTCCAGAAACTATGGAAGGGCATCTATAACTGGCCGTCTCTGGCGACGGATGGTTCTCAGTGGGACAAGCTGTTCGCCCATGGCGAGGAGTTCACGGTAGGGTCGATCAGAGGACGCGTGATGTTCTCGCCGGGGCACACGTTGGCGTCGGTGACCTATGTGATCGGCGACGCGGCCTTCGTCCACGATACGATCTTCCAATCCGACAGCGGCACGGCTCGCGCCGATTTCCCGGGTGGAAACGCATCCGAACTCTGGAACTCGATCCAGGCGATCCTTGCGCTCCCGGACGAGACGCGACTGTTCACCGGGCACGACTATCAACCGGACGGACGAAAGCCCAGATGGGAAAGTACCGTCACCGAACAGAAGCGGCAGAACCAGCACATTGCCGGGCGCGATGCCGCGAGCTTCGTCAAGATCAGGACCGAGCGCGACAGGACGCTACCTATGCCGAAGCTCATCCTGCACTCGTTGCAAGTTAACATCCGCGGCGGGCGGCTACCGGAGCCGGAGGACAACGGAAAGCGATACCTCAAGATACCTCTGGACGCCTTGGACGGCGCAGCTTGGTGACGACATGAACCGCACGAAAGCAAACAAGCGCTTGGTGGACCTCACCGACCTGCAAGATAGGGCGTCGGAGGTCTCAGAACTTCTGAAGACACTCGCCCACCCGATGCGGCTAATGATCGTCTGCACTCTCATTCAGGGAGAACATTCGGTCGGCGAACTCGAAGAGAAACTCGACATCCACCAGCCCAATCTTTCGCAGCAATTGACTGTGCTGCGGGAGGCGGAGATCGTCGAAACCCGCCGGGAAGGCAAGCAGATTTACTACAAATTGACGGCACAGAAGGCTGAGCGACTCGTTGGCGCGCTCTACGACATCTTCTGTGCCCCCGGAGATACGGAATGACTGAATTTCTCCCATCCTTGGTGGGCGGCATGCTCATCGGCCTCTCGGCGTCGATGCTCCTGCTCCTCAACGGCCGGATCGCTGGTATCAGCGGCATCGTCGGGAAACTGGTGCAGGGCTCGCATGTCGGCACGAACGCCGTCTTCGTAGCCGGGCTCATCTTCGGACCGATCGTCTATAGCCTTGTGGCGGGCGAGCCGCCTGATTCTACGATCACCGCGTCATGGCCGCTGCTTATTCTCGCAGGCCTGTTTGTCGGCTTCGGCTCCCGCATGGGGTCCGGCTGCACCAGCGGCCATGGCGTTCTCGGCCTCGCCCGCCTATCGCTGCGCTCCTTCGTGGCCGTTGTTACCTTCCTGACCGCTGGCGTCGTAACCGTCAGTCTTATCAGAGGGGTTTTGTCATGAGGAACAGTGTTCCAAGACTGGCGACGGCCCTGGTTTCCGGTTTGATATTCGGACTGGGTCTGTCGCTCTCAGGCATGCTGAACCCCGTGCGCGTGCAAGGTTTCCTCGACGTATTCGGCGCATGGGACCCGAGCTTAGCTTTCGTTCTCGGCGGCGCGGTTATCGTCGCTTTCCTCGGCGTCGTCGTCTCCGGTCGTCTTTCGAGGCCAGCTTTCGATGACGAGTTTCATCTGCCTGGAACGCGGAGGATCGATCGGCGTCTCGTGGCTGGTTCCGCTCTGTTCGGCGTCGGTTGGGGTATTGCAGGGTTCTGTCCCGGCCCGGCGATCTCAGCGCTCGCACTGGGAAAGATGGAGGTCGTTGTTTTCGTGCTCGCGATGGTGGTCGGAATGATCGCCCATGACAGGTGGTCGAGGCAAGTCACATGAGCACAAGCTTCATTGCCGCCGTCGGCTCGGGCGGTCTGGTCGGTTTCGTGCTGGGTCTGCTCGGCGGGGGCGGCTCGATCCTTGCCACCCCTCTACTGCTGTACGTCGTGGGGGTCACCCAGCCGCATATCGCGATCGGAACAGGGGCGCTTGCGGTGTCGGTAAATGCGTTCGCAAACCTCGCCTCTCACGCGATGAAGGGCAAGATTTGGTGGCGCTGCGCCTTGGTGTTCGCCACCATTGGATCGATCGGAGCGCTCGCCGGGTCGTCACTGGGCAAGGCCACAGATGGCTCACATCTGCTGTTCTTCTTCGGCCTCGTGATGGTCGGGGTTGCGACCCTGATGCTGCGCGGACAGAAGGCCGCGCAAGCCGCGTCGCGGCCCGTTGATGCAAAGATGTGCCTGACCACCACTGCCGTTGCGCTTGTGTCCGGTCTCGCATCCGGGTTCTTCGGCATAGGCGGAGGGTTCCTGATAGTGCCGGGCCTGATGGCAGCCACCGGCATGCCGATGATCAGCGCTATCGGGTCCTCGCTGCTCGCAGTGGGCGCGTTCGGGTTGGCCACCGCATTCAACTATGCGACGTCGGGATTGGTCGACTGGGTATTGGCGGCGCAGTTCATCGGAGGTGGTGTGGTCGGAGGTGGTGCAGGTATGCTCCTCGCGACGAGGCTCGCGGTTTACAAGAACCTGCTCAACAGGCTCTTCGCGATGCTGATTTATGCTGTCGCCGCGTACATCCTTTATGAGAGCGGTTCTGTGTTGTTGGGCGCGATGCGCCTTTCCTAGGAAACCCCACGAGCCCACCTCGACGGGTCGGTGGCTCTTCCGTTGAGCTCACCTTGTGGACCCTTTCTCCGAGACTAAGGGAATCAATTGACGCGCCTCTTTAGTCGTCATGGCAACTTCAAGCCAACGCCAATTTTTTTCTCACCCCTTCATCCCCGCCCTTTCCACCTGGTTTATAATGCTACACACATCTCCCCATCGGGCCGAAGGTTCTGAAGCCGGGCGTCGGGCCTATTGGCCCCGCAACCCCTCCGTCCCGACCACATCCACTTGCCCCTCGGCCCCAATCGCCACCCCGAACAGCGCCTTCGCCTGCTCGGCCGTATACCGCTCCAGTCGCACGTCTTCCGCCACAGCGGCCGGATCTCGCGTCATCGGGTCGCCATAGCCACCACCGCCTGGGGTGCCGACGCGCACACGGTCACCGGGCTTGAGTGGAATGTCCTGCGCCTTGGAGAGATGTTCCGGCACCATCGCCTTGCCGTTCTGCCAGACGACAACCGAATTCGGTTTGCCATCCCGCCCTCCGAGCGCGCCCGGAGGGCCGAAGCGGCCGTGATCCATCACGAAGCTCGCGGTTGCCTCGCCGCGGCGGAGTTCCACCTCGTAATCCAGCCCAAATCCGCCGCGATGCCGGCCGGCGCCGCCCGATCCCTCGCGCAGCGCATAGCGGTGGTAGAGCACCGGAAACTGCTGTTCCATGATCTCGACCGGCGGGGCCTTGGAAATACCTATGGTCGAGCAACCATTGGCCAGCCCGTCATGGTCGGCATTGCCGCCATAGCCGCCGCCGGAAATCTGGTACATGACGAAGCCGCGATTGCGCTCCGGATCGTGGCCGCCAAGCGCGAAATTGCCCGAGCTGCCGGCTGGAGATGCGGTCACCCGGTCGGGCAGCGCCTCCACCAGTGCGGCAAACACGGCTTCGGCTATACGCTGGCTGACCTCGGCAGCGCAGCCCGACACCGGGCGCGGATATTGCGCATCGAGGAAGGTGCCGACCGGTGTCTTGACCCTGAGCGGCTCGAAGGCGCCGGCACTGATCGGCACATCCGGGAAGATATGGCGCATGGCAAGGTAGACCGACGATAGCGTCGTCGCCAGCACCGAATTCATCGGCCCGATGCAGGGTTTCGACGAACCGGTGAAGTCGAAATCCAGCAATCCGTCCTTGGCATGGATGGCCAGGCGGATCTCCAAGGGCTCGTTGACCACACCGTCGCTGTCGACATAGGCGACGGAATTGTAGGTGCCGTCCGGGATCAGCTTGCAATTGGCGCGCATCTGCTCGCTGGCCCGCTTGCGCAACTCTTCGATGGCTTCCTTCACGGTCAGGTCGCCATAGCGATCGAGAATGCGGGTGAGCCGCCTTTCGCCCACCAGCAGCGCCGCCGCCTGTGCCTTGACATCGCCGATGCGCTGGTCGGCGACGCGGATATTCGAGCAGATGATCGCGTAGATTTCCTCGTCGAGCAGGCCCTGTTTGAAGAGCCTGACGGGCGGAAGCCGCAGCCCTTCCTGCTCGACCGAAGTCGCCGACGCCGAAAATCCACCCGGCACCGCGCCGCCGGTATCTGGCCAGTGGCCGGTATTGGAAAGCCAGCAGTAGATTTCGCCGTCGCGATAGACGGGCATGGCAAAGCGCACATCCATCAGATGCGTGCCGCCGAGATAGGGGTCGTTGACGATATAGATATCGCCCGGCTTGGGTGCGGCAGCCTTCCCAGTGGCGATCATCTCGATCAGCACCCGCGTCGAATATTGCATCGTGCCGACAAAGACCGGCAGGCCGGTCGACCCCTGCGCGATCAATGCACCGTCGACGGCCGAATAAATGCCGTCCGAACGGTCGTTTGCCTCGGCTATGACGGGCGAGAAGGCGGCACGCGAGAACGAGAGATCCATCTCGTCGCAGACCTGCTGCAGGCCGGACTGGATGACGGACAGCGTGATCGGGTCGAGGCTCATGCGACGTCTCCCAGTGTGATGATGATATTGCCGTCATGGTCTTGGCGTGCGATGTCCCCGGGCTCGATGATGATCGTTGTGTCCATCTGCTCGACGATGGCCGGACCGGTGATTTCAGCGGTGGCCGGCAAGTGATCGCGCCAATAGACCGGCGTCTCGTGCCACGCCCCGAACCACACCTGGCGGCTGCCGGTCTGTGCCTCGCCAAGCGTCGCCCTGCGGCCCTTGGGATCGATCAGAACAGACAGGTCGATCTCGGCGCGGCGGCCGATCACCGATGTATTGACGTTGACCAGATTGGCCCTGATTTCCTTGAGCTCGACATGGAAGCGGTTGAAATAGGCTTCCTCGAAACGGGTCTGCAATTCGGCAAGCGTTGGCATTGGACCGGGCAGGGGAACCCGCAGCAGGTGTGTCTGGCCGATGAACTGCATGTCGACCGAACAGATCTCGCGGATTTCCCGGATGGCCACGGCTTCCTTGCCGATCAGCCGTCGGCCCTCTTCGGACTGATGGGCAAACAGCGCATGTACGGCATCGATATCGACAGAAGCCAGCGGCCGGTTGACCGTGTTGACGAAATCGTGCCTGAGGTCGGCCACCACGCAACCCAGCGCGTTGGTGATGCCCGGCCGCGACGGCGCCAGCACCTTGGGAATGCCGAGTTCGCGGGCGATGGCCGATGCATGCAGCGGCCCCGCGCCGCCGAAGGCGAACAGCGCAAAATCGCGAGGGTCTTCACCCAGGCTGACCGACACCATCCGCACCGCATCCGACATGCGGGCGTTGGCAATGCGGATCACCGCATCCGCCGCGCCGATCGCATCCAGCCCAAGCTTGTCGCCGAGTTCGGATTTGAAGATCGTCTTGATGTCATCGAGCGACATGCCGCCTGGTACCGAGTTCAGCCGTGCCGGCTTGAGCCTACCAAGAATGAGATTGGCGTCCGAGATCGTTGGCCGCATGCCGCCGCGACCATAACAGATCGGGCCGGGCGAGGCGCCCGCACTTTCCGGACCCACCTGCAGCAGCCCGGCTGATGTGACCTTGGCGATCGAGCCGCCGCCGGCACCGACCGTGCGCACATCGACCATCGGCACATGGATCGGCATCGCATATTCGATTTCGATCTCGTTGGAGACGGCGGGCTCGGCATTGCGGATCAGCGCCACGTCGGTGGAGGTGCCGCCCATGTCGTAGGTTATAAGGTTCGGGATGCCGGCACGACGGCCGGTATAGGCCGCTGCCATGACACCGGACGCGGGACCGGACATCACGGTCTTCGCCGCTTCTTTGGCCACATGTCGGGCCGACACCATGCCACCATTGCCGTTCATCACCAGCACGTCATGGCGATAGCCGCGCGACGCCAGCTGGTCGGCGAGCCGCTCGACATAGCGGCGCAGCAGCGGCTGCACCGAGGCGTTGACGGCGGCAGTCACGCCGCGTTCGAATTCCCGGCTTTCGGACAGCAGTGCATGGCCGAGGGTGATATTTTCGTTTGGCCAGATCTCGCGGGCGATTTCCTCGGCGCGCAGTTCATGCGCGGGGTTGGCGTAGGCGTGCAGAAAATGGATGACCAGCGCTTCGCAATCCTTCGCGATCAGGGCCGTCACCGCAGCGCGCAAAGCTTCCTCGTCCAGCGCGGTCAGAACCTTGCCGGAGGCATCCATGCGCTCAGGCACTTCAAGGCGCAGGTCGCGCGGGATGATCGGCTTGAACTCGCCCTTCATGCCATAGGGCTGCGGCCTCGTGCGGCGGCCAAGCTCCAGCACATCGCGAAAACCCATCGTGGTGATCAGCCCGGTCTTGCAGAGATTGCGCTCCAGCACGGCATTTGTCGTGGTGGTGGTGCCGTGGACGATCAAGTCGAGTGCGGCAATATCGGCCTCGGCGGCATCGAGGGCGTTGAGTACGCCGGTGGCTTGGTTATCCAGCGTCGTCGGGGTCTTGGCGAGGCGCACAGTGCCATGAACAGCGTCGAACAACACGAGATCGGTGAATGTGCCACCGACATCTATGCCTGCCACCTGGCTCTGCGAAGGAGCATTTTCCATGGAGGTTTCAGGCATGTCAACGTCCCCGCATTATTGTTTGTGTACAAACGAATTTGACGACGAATATGGCCGCTGTCAAGCGGAGAGATGGCCTACCGTAAGCCGTCCTTGCCCTCGATCTCGCTGGCCTTCAACCCGCCAACACGCGCCAATGGCCGGCCCGATGTGGTCACGGCCACAGCCACCATGATCTCGCCCGCGCGCGGGCTATCGTTCAGCCAGACATCCATGCCGTCGAAATGGCTGCGCACATAGGCTGCGTCCTTGTGGCCGAGCGGAATGTCGAGCATCTGGCCTAGCCCGCCACGGCGCTTGGAAGAAGGCACCAGCGCAGCGCCATGCTCCACAGCCTCGCGCAATGGCTTTCCCATCGAGGGATGCAGGATCGCGGCGGCGTGTTCGAGTTCGCCGTCTTCGCCGACCATCGCAGATTTGCCGTAGCTCTCGGTCTCGCTCGGGTAGACGCCCAGTGCCTCGACGCATCTCCGGCCCAACAGCGCTCCGAGTTCCGCGCCGATCTCCATCAATCCGCTGAGATCCTCGACATAGAGTCCGGCATACGGATTGCGGATCACCGCAACGGCGGCCGCTTTTCGCGTCGGCGGGCTGATCGCCCGGCCCATTTCGCTATGGACCTCTTCGACGAAGACGGCGAGCTTGCGGATTTCCGCCTTCACCGCAGCCCGTCCTCGCCCTTGATGGCGTCGGCGCTCAGGCCGCCGACGCGGGCATGGATGCGCGCGCCGGTGGTCATGACAAGCGTTACCACGATCTCGTCGGCGCGCGGTGCATCCGGCACGCCAACTTCCATTCCGTCGAAATGACTGCGCACATAGGAGGCGTTGATATGGGTGACGGGGACATCCAGCCGCGTACCGGGACCACCGACCTTCTTGGTCGAGGGCACGATCGCCTTGGCGTCGCCGAGCGCTTCGCGCATCGCGTAGCCGCCCGGAACGTGCCAGAGCGCACCGTGCTCAAGCTCGCCGGCCTGGCCGACGATGGCGCCCTTGCCGTAACCTTGTATATCGTTCTTGTCGCCGCCCAGCGCTGCGATCAGGCGATTGGCCATGTCGAGGCCGAGCGGCTCGAGATCCTTCATGAAGGGAGAAATCTCTTCGTGATACTGGCCTGCGAAGGGGTTCTCGATCACCGCCAGCACCGCGCCACGCTTCAGCGGCTTGTCGGCCACGGGGCCGCCCTCATGCAGGATTTCCTCGACAATGGTCAGGAATTTGCGGACCTTGGGCTCAGGCATGGCGTCTTGTCTCCAGATATGGGTCGGCAATCTCGCCGGAATGAATTTCGACATCAGCGATGGGCGCAGCAACGACGCGTCCCTGATTTTTGAGGAAGATCGCTGCCTTCTGGATCAGCCCGCCGATACGCAGCCGCTCGGCTTCGTCGACGCCGCGTTCGAGCGCGATACCGATGTCCCGATCCGTCAGAGTTCCACAGCTGCGAACCACCAGCCGCTTGCCGAGATCGCTGTCATCGACCACATCGCAGGCGCGTGCCCGAACAACCGCCGGATGGCCGGGAAGATCGACCGCATTGGCGACGATCGTCGCTGCAGCATCAGCTTCGGCGGCATTGCGGGCGAGAATGGTGACGGAATCAGCAATCCCCATCGACAGGCTGCGGCCGCCACGTCCGGACGTGGCGATGCCACGCGTCGGACTCTTCCAATCCACCGAGAAACTGCCGAGTTCGGTGCGATCTTCCCGCGACATGCCGATATGGAACTCGGCAGCGTCGTCGAGGTGAATAGCGATATCGCCGCCATTGTTGACATAGATACGCCTCGGCCGGTTCTCTGATGTAAAGCCCTCCAGCATCGCTGCCAGCACTTCATCTGCAACGGCGCCGGCAACGGCGGCCATCGGCGTGATGAAATGCGTGTCGGCATAAGGCAGCACCGCCGCCATCATTCGCCGCGCGGTCGATCCGTCGGGCTGGTGGCTATCCGGATGCGCCTGGCTTTTCAGCAGGGGCAGTTCGGACACCAGTTCTTCGAGAATGGTCTTGAAACGACGATTTGCCAGCGCGAAAGCATGCGTCCGCTGGTAGGCTTCCAATTCGAGCGAAATCGCTCCGTCAACGCCGATCATCAGATCGATAGGGCCGTGCTGCAAATGCAGCCGGCCGTTCCTGTCTCCATCGAGATAGTTGCCTACGGGACCGGTCATCGGTCGAACACTTCCTGCATCCGGGTCACGCACCCCATCTGAAATTCTTCTCGGCCATCGGCCACGCTCCGCTTTGCGGCGCGACCTTGCGTTCGGCCACTTCGATTGCCTGCTCGATTGGCACGATCGCTTCCATATGTCCACCGAGCGCACGATAGTCCTCCATGCGCATGGTGAACTCTATGGGTGCAACGATTGCTGGCGTCGGCACATAACCGAAAGAGTTGGATGGCATCTGCGTGACATCGGCCATGACCGTGATGCCGCCACCGGGCCAGACATAAGCGGGCGCGCCGCCGCAGGATACATGGGTCAGCGCGTCCTTGACCGAGCGCGTCAGGCGCACCGGATTGGTGGTGACCCCAGCGCGAAGGCTGCCGCCGGCGCCGCCGATAAACAGCACGGAGGCCAACGCCGGCTCGCAATTTTCGGCGATGATATCAACAGATTCCTGCAGCTTGGCCGGCAGGATGGTCTGCAGTTCGGGCCGCAGGTTCTCGTCGAGGATATAGTAGGCGTATTGTTCGCCGGTGGTCGACACCATCAACATGCGCAGGCCGGGATAGGCGGTCTTGGGATCGAAGTCGTTGAGGATGGTCAGCGGGTCGCTGATGTTGGTGCCGCCCCAGCCGGTACCGGGTTCGGCGACCTGAAAATAGCGGCCGGGCGTCGAGCGGCGGCCCTTGATCTTGATGCCGGTGCCGGCAATGTCCAGCAGCTTGCCGGCCTGGTGCTCGGAAAGCACGCCGGTGATGTGGTCATCGACCACGACGACTTCGTCGACGTGATTGAGCCACTGCTTGGCGAACATGCCGATCGTCGCCGAGCCGCAGCCGACCCGCATGCGCGTCTCTTCGGCGTCGTTGATGATGGGTGCCTTGCCTGCCTGTACAACGATTTTTGCCCCACCGTCGATCGCAAGCTCGACGGCTTCGCTATTACAGAGTTTTAGGATCGTATCGCAGGTGAGGCGGCCCTCCTTCTTGGAGCCGCCGGTGAGGTGATGCACACCGCCGACCGACAGCATCTGCGAACCATACTCGCCGGTCGTCACATGGCCCACCGGTTCGCCGTCGACGCGGATCACGGCCGTTTCGTGCCCAAGAAAGCGGTCGGTATCGATCTTTATCTTGGCACCGCAATAGCTGAAGATGCCCTCAGTGACCACGGTCACCATGTCGACGCCGTTCGCTTTCTGCGAAACGATGAAGGGCGCAGGCTTGTAGTCGGGATAGGTGGTACCGGCGCCAACCGCGGTAATGAACTGGCTCTTGGACCGGACGAGATCGCCGTCCCAGTTGTCCTCGCCGCCATCCGGCATGAAGGGCACGACCTTGCCGCCCGCAGAGACGCTGTTTTCAATGATCGTCAGGGGATCGACGCGGATCAGCTCGCCGTTTTCATTGGCATAGCGATCGCAGGCGCCGGCTCTGCCGTCGGCGATGTAACACATCACGGGACAGGCATCGCAACGGATCTTGCCGTTGACTGCGCTTTCGACTTGCTGCTTTACCATGCGGAGCCTCCTGTCATGGACTGCGGCGTCGTGGCGGCAAACGAATATGTTCGCTGCGCTCGCTTATTCATTCGCATACGAACAAGTATTCGCCCAAGATCCGCCTCTGTCAAGCGGTCGCCCGCAAAATCGCGAGAATGGGGCTTGTGCCGGACACCTGCCCCATGAAATCACGCTTGCACGAATTCGGGGTTGCCCATCTGCTTGCATGTTTATACCCTTTGCAAAACACGCGGCAAGGCCGAACGGGAATTGGCATGACATTGACGACGGGCAACGAACAGGAGACCGAGACCACCACGGACGATGGTGGTGCGCCCACTTACCGCGTCGATCAGCAGGTGGGCTTTTTTCTGCGCCAGGCAAACCAGCGGCACGTGTCGATCTTCACAGGCATGATGGGTGACAGGCTGACGACCACCCAATGGGCTGCTTTGATGAAGCTCAGCGAGATCCAGCCCTGCTCGCAAAACCAGCTCGGCCGCGAGACGGCAATGGATGTCGCCACCATCAAGGGCGTGATCGACCGGCTTGTCGCACGCGATTTTGTGGCCACAGAGCCCGATCCAAATGATGGCAGAAGGCTGGTGCTCTCGGTCACAGAAGAAGGCTTGGCCGCGATCGAACGCAACATCGACACCGCCCGCGCAGTCACCGAAGAGACGCTTTCTCCGCTGAGTTCGGCCGAACGGATGATGTTGATCGAGCTGTTGGTGAAGATCAGCTGAGCCAAAAGCACGACGTTTTGATGCTGTTGCTTTAAACCCAAAATTCGTTTGCATGCCAATGGATCTTGAATAAGATGGGCGGCAATGAGTGCTCGAAAAAAGAAGCATAAGGGGAACGTGACATGCGACGTGCCGAGGCTGTGGTTCCCGGCAACGGCGGCATTCTGCGTCAAGCTGGCGTCTGACGTGGGGCAGCTTTGAGCATGGCCACGCGCGCGATTTCGCTTGATGTCAATGGCAGCCAATACGCCGTCGAGGCTGCGGCCGACACGCCGCTGCTCTATATCCTCCGCAATGATCTCGGTTTGAATGGCCCTAAATTCGGCTGCGGTCTGGGTGAATGCGGTGCTTGTGCCGTGCTTGTCGAGGGCAGGGCGGTCCGGTCCTGCACCACCAAGGTCGGTGCCGTCGAAGGTCGGGCGGTGACGACGCTGGAAGGTCTCGGCTCGACGCAGCATCCCCATCCGGTGCAACAGGCTTTCATCGATATGCAGGCGGCCCAATGCGGCTATTGTATCAACGGCATGATCATCGCCACGGTCTCGCTCATCAATCGTGCGCCCGATCCCGATGAAGCTGCCATCCGCAAGGCGCTGAGCCGGCATCTCTGTCGCTGCGGCACGCATATGGAAATCCTGGCCGCTGTGCGCCATGCCGTCGGGCTGATGCGGGATACCAGCCAGGCGGAGCCGGCTGCATGAGTGCTCCGCAGGATATTTCTCGCGACAGTTGGCTGGAAGCGTCCGATGTGTTGCTGGTGATTCGCCGCGGCTCGGACAACAATCCGGAAATCCATCTGGCCATTGATGGCCAGGGCAAGGTCACGGCCTTCAACGGCCACGTTGATCTGGGCACCGGCATCCGCACAGCGCTTGCGCAGATCGCTGCCGAAGAACTCGACGTTCCCTTCGAGGCGGTTACCATGGTGCTTGGTACGACGACGGTCACACCCGACCAGGGCGCGACAATCGCCAGCGAAACAATTCAGGTGACGGCCAAGCCACTCAGGCTCGCAGCCGCTACCGCCAGGCATTATCTGCTCGGCCGCGCGGCCGAATTGCTCGATGTCCCGGTCGTTGAGCTCAGTGTCGAAAGTGGCATTATTCACCACGCGACGGCGAAGTCCATCGGCTATGGCGAGTTGGTCAAAGGCCAGCACGATCGTATCGAGATCGACCCGGAAGTATCACCGAAGCGCGTTCGCGATTACCGCATCGTCGGCCAATCCCAGAAGCGCAACGATATCGCGGCCAAGACCACCGGCGAATGGACCTATGTGCATGACGTTCGCATTGCCGGGATGCTGCATGGCCGCGTCATTCGGCCGCCCTATGTCGGCTACGATCATGGCGAGATGGTTGGCCAGAGCCTGATCTCTGTCGATGAGAGTTCAGTCGCAGATATAACCGGGCTGGTGGGCGTCGTCGTTGCTGGCGATTTCATCGGAGTTGTCGCGACGCGCGAGGAGAATGCCATCGAGGCGGCCAGGCGGCTCAAGGTTTTGTGGCACGAGCAGCCCGCGCGGCCGGACCTCAACCGGCCCGAGGAGGCGCTGCGCAACAACCCATCGACCGCGCGCGTTCTCGCCAACACCGGTGACGTCGAGTCAGCGCTTGCCGGCGCCTCGCCCGAAATGCAGCGGACATATGTCTGGCCGTATCAGATGCATGGCTCGATCGGCCCCTCCTGCGCGGTGGCGGACTGGAGCGAGGAGCGGCTGGTCGTCTGGTCCGGCACGCAAAATCCCTATCCCATGCGGCGCGATCTGGCGCTGCTGCTCGATATGCCGGAGGAGCGGATCGAGGTCGAGCGGCTGGAGGCGGCCGGTTGCTATGGCCGCAACTGTGCCGATGATGTCACGGCAGATGCAGCACTTCTGTCGCGCGCGGTCGGCAAGCCCGTGCGCGTGCAATTGACCCGCGAGCAGGAGCATGGCTGGGAGCCGAAGGGCGCGGCTCAGGTCATCGATGTGCGCGGCGGGCTCGATCTCGAAGGCGGTCCGGCAGGCTATGATTTCGAGACGCGTTATCCCTCCAATCTTGCGCCGACGCTGGCGCTGATCCTCACCGGACGCGTCACCGGTCCGCCGATGACGACAGAAATGGGCGACCGCACGGCCATCCCACCTTATGCCTTCGGCAATATGCGGGTGACTGTCCACGACATGCCGCCGATCGCCCGCGCTTCATGGCTTCGCGGCGTCTCGGCGATGCCGAATTCTTTTGCACATGAGAGTTTTATCGATGAGTTGGCCTTTGCCGCCGGCGTCGATCCGGTGGAATATCGGCTGCGCTATCTCACCGATACCAGGGCGATCGATCTGGTCCGGGCCGTCACCGAGAAAGCCAAGTGGACGCCACGCACCAAGTGGGGCACCTCGGGCGGCGAGGGTGATCTGCTTTATGGTCGCGGCTTTGCCTATGCGCTCTATGTGCATGGCAAGTTTCCGGGCACGCCGGCCGCGTGGTCGGCATGGGTCGCTGACGTCGCGGTCAATACCCGGACCGGCGAGATCGCGGTAACCCGCATCACGGTGGGCCAGGATAGTGGGCTGATGATCAATCCGGATGGCGTGCGCCATCAGATCCACGGCAATGTTATCCAGTCGGTCAGCCGGGTGCTGAAGGAAAAGATCGATTTTTCCGACACTGCGGTCGAAAGCGCCGAATGGGGCGGCTACCCGATCCTCAGCTTCGAAGAGGTGCCCGAGATCGACGTGCTGATGCTGCCGCGACCGGACGAGGAGCCGCGCGGCGTCGGCGAATCCGCCTCGGTGCCGAGCGCTGCAGCCATCGCCAATGCGGTCTATGACGCCATCGGCATCCGCTTCCGGGAGTTGCCACTGACGCCGGATCGTGTGCTGGCGGCGCTGGAGGGCCGGCAATACCAGCGCACATTACCGCCGGCAGGAGGTATCCGCAAATCTCGACGCTGGTGGCAACTCGGTCTTGGCGCAGTCGGCCTTGCTGGCATCGCCGCCGGTGGATTGGCCGTCATATCGCCATGGCGCGGTGCCTATCCACAGATCCCACGACCGGACCCGGCCGTGTTCAGTGCCGCCACTATCGAACGCGGCCGCCTGGCCGCCGCGGCAGGCGCGTGCAACACCTGCCACGTGGGCGCCGATGGTGCGGCCTTTGCCGGTGGCCGTGCATTCGAGACCCCGTTTGGGACGATCCACGCGACCAATATCAGCCCGGATCCGGAAACCGGCATTGGCAACTGGTCCTATCCGGCCTTCGAGCGGGCCATGCGCCAGGGCATTGCCCGCAATGGCCGCCATCTCTATCCGGTCCATCCCTATACGTCGTTCACCCATGCCGAGGATGCTGACCTTCAGGCGCTCTACGCCTACCTGATGAACGGCACGCCGGTGGCCAACAATCCGCCGAAGAATGAGCTGTCCTTCCCTTTCAACATCCGCTCGCTGATGGCTGGCTGGAATACGCTGTTCCTGCGCGCCGAGCCTGTGGCGCAGAATGTGACCAAGAGCGAAGCGTGGAATCGCGGCGCCTACCTGGTTGAAAGCCTGGGCCACTGTTCGGCCTGTCACAACGAGCGCAACGCGCTGGGCGCGGAACTGACAGGCAAGGCGCATCTCGCCGGAGGTTTTGCCGACGGCTGGGAAGCACCGGCGATCCTGGGTCAAGGTAAAGGACCGGTCGGCTGGAGCGAGGCGGCACTGTTCGACTATCTGCGCCACGGCCATTCGCCCGATCACGGCAGCGCCGGTGGACCGATGGCGGCGATGGTGGAGTCCCTGTCAGCACTTCCGGATGAGGATATCCGCGCCATGGCAACGTATCTCGCCAATGGAACAGTCACCGAAGAAATCGTCGCCACACAGAAAAATGCTGCGCTTACCGCCGCAAATGCTGCAATCCCGAATGCAGCAAAAATCTCGCCGGAGGGCGCACGATTGTTCGAAGGTGCGTGCTCGTCATGCCACGAGGATGGCTCGCTGCTGCCGAGCCTGGCACTGAACACGAATATCCACAGCGACCGCCCCGACAATCTCCTGCAAGCCGTACTGACGGGAATGGATGCACCCGCCGCGTTGGCGGCGAAGGCTGAGGGCAATGATCTCGAAATCATGTCGATGCCGGCCTTTGCACAAAGCTTCAGCGACCGCCAACTTGCCGACCTTGCCAGCTATGTCCGGGCTCGTTTTGCGCCAAGCAAGCAGGCATGGAGCGGTCTGCAGGACGCCGCCGCGGTGGTTCGTGCCTCGCCGGCATCACATTGAATTCGGATGGCCTCTTCAATCCTGTGCTGCCGCTTGCTACATCCATTACATGACCGATGACGCACCGCTCTCCTCGCCGGAAATCTCGCGCTACATGCGCCACATCCTGCTGCCCGAAATCGGCGGCCCCGGCCAGCAACGGCTGAAGGCGGCGCGCGTGCTGGTAATCGGCGCCGGCGGGCTTGGTTCGCCCGTGATCGAATATCTCGCCGGTGCTGGGGTCGGCACGATCGGCATTGCTGATGACGATGTCGTGTCGATTTCCAATCTGCAACGGCAGATGATCCACACAACGGACTCCGTCGGTCGGAAGAAAATTGACAGCGCCGCCGCGCGGGTCTCCGCCCTCAATCCGCATATAAAGGTCGTCGCGCACGACATGCGCTTCGACACCGCCAACGCTGCCGACCTGCTTTCCAGCTATGATCTGCTCATCGACGGTTCCGACAATTTCGCCACCCGCTATGCCGCCGCCGATGCTGCCGAAGCCGCCCGGATCCCGCTGGTCACCGGTGCCGTCGGCCGCTTCGATGGCTCGCTGACAGTATTGAAACCCTATGAGGCTGGCCCGGATGGAAAACTCTGGCCGCGCTACCGCGATCTCTTCCCCGAGATCCCCCCCGACGGCATGCTGCCCGTGTGCGCCGAAACCGGCGTGGTCGGCGCGCTGACAGGTGTCATTGGTACGTTGATGGCGATGGAAGCGATCAAGCTGATCACCGGCGCCGGCGAACCCCTGCTCGGCCGGTTGATGATGTATGATGCACTGGCGGCACGGTTCGACGTGATTAAGTATAAGCGCAGGGGTTGATGAAGACCCCTCCCCAACCCCTCCCCACAAGGGGGAGGGGCAACCTGCAGCAGCCTCAAAGCCAAACAATTGCCTCCAGAAATTCGAGGACTTTGTTTGAGCCAAGACGTCAACGCGAGTTAACCCCTCCCCCTTGTGGGGAGGGGTTGGGGAGGGGTCTTTCGATCTTTAATCCCGCCCCGGCAACACCCTGTCCGGTGGGCGGTGGCCATCGAAATAAGTGCGGATGTTGATGATCACCTTTTCGCCCATGTCGATGCGGCCCTCGATCGTCGCCGAACTCATATGCGGCAACAGCACCACCTTGTTCTCATGTGCGAGCTTCAGCAGTTTCGGACTCACCAGCGGCTCGTTTTCAAACACGTCGAGCCCGGCGCCAGCGATCTTGCCCTCGCGGATGTATTTGATCAGCGTCGTCTCGTCGATCACCCCGCCGCGCGAGGTGTTGACGATATAGCTCGTCGGCTGCATCAGCGCCAACCGTCTGGCTGACAGCAGGTGGAAGGTGGCGGGCGTCGATGGGCAATTGACCGAGACGATGTCGACGCGAGCCAGCATCTGGTCGAGGCTGTCCCAATAGGTGGCTTCGAGCTGTGCCTCGGTTGCAGCGCTGACGCGATGGCGATTGTGGTAGTGGATCGACAGGCCGAAGGCCTTGGCGCGGCGGGCAACCGCACTGCCGATGCGGCCCATACCAATGATGCCGAGTCGCTTGCCCCAGATGCGATGTCCGAGCATCCAGGTGGGCGACCAGCCCTCCCAGTCACCCTTGTTGTCGGTCAGCACGCGTGCACCCTCAGCGAGTCGGCGCGGCACGGCCAGAATCAGCGCCATCGCCATGTCGGCGGTGTCCTCGGTCAGCACGCCGGGCGTGTTGGTGACGGTGATACCTTTCTTGGCAGCGGCCTCGACATCGACGTGGTCGATACCGTTGGAGAAGCTTGAGATCAGTTTGAGTTGAGGCCCCGCCTGCTCGATCAGGGCTGCATCGATCCGGTCGGTCACCGTTGGCACCAACACATCGACCCGCTTGATGGCGGCGATCAGCTCATCACGGCTGCGCGGCGCATCGGTGATGTTGAGCTCCGCATCGAACAGCTCGCGCATCCGCGTCTCGACGACGTCGGGTAGCTTGCGGGTGATATAGACGGTCGGTTTTTTCTTTGAAGTCATCCATCCCACCGCATTTGTTGACTGCACGTTAACCAAGATGAGCGACACTCCCCCGGTAAGTATATTCTTAATCAGACGCGCAACCGAAAACAATCGCTTCCTTGATCCCTCCACGTGGCAAGCGATGGTCTCGCGGCTGACAGGGGACCCATGATGATGTCGCCATACAAAAAAATTTCCACGCTTGGCCTGGCAGCTCTCGTGCTGCTGTCGCCTCTCGCCAGCACAGAGGTTTTTGCCCAGGCGACCAAGGGGCCTACAGGCCTGCCATTGCCGCGTTTCGTGTCGCTGAAATCAAAGAAGATCAATCTGCGTGTCGGCCCGGGCAAGGACTACGCCGTCTCCTGGCGTTTCCTCAAATCCGGCCTGCCGGTCGAGGTCATCCAGGAATATGACAACTGGCGCCGCATCCGCGATGCCGATGGCACGGAAGGCTGGGTGTTCCACTCGATGCTGTCGGGCGATCGCAGCGCACTGGCCGCCCCATGGATGAAGGGCAAGGGCGAAGGTGTCTTCGTCAACATGCGTGCCGATTCCCGCGACACCGGCACGGTCGTTGCCCGGCTGCAGCCGGGCGTCGTCGTCAAGATCGATGAGTGCAATGGCAGCTGGTGCCATGCCGAAGCGTCCGGTGCGGAGGGATGGCTGAGCCAGGCCGAGATCTGGGGCGCCTATCCCGGCGAGGCCTTTACAAAATAAAGCCAGCCTCGACTGCGGCCTGCTTCAGCGATGTCTGCACACGCGGACCGATCTGCTGGATCACCAGGCCCGCCGCCAGGCTGCCGAAACGGCCGCAATCGGCAAGCTCGAAACCATGCGTATAGCCAAACAGGAAGCCGGCAGCATAAAGGTCGCCGGCGCCCGTCGTGTCGACGACCTGCTCGACCTTCAGTGGCTTGACCGGAATACGACGGCCCTCATGCAGGATTACCGAGCCCTCTTCGCTCATCGTGACGGCGGCAAGCGCGCAATCCTGGGCGAGCAGGTCCAACGCCGTGTTGAAATCGGAGGTCTGGTAAAGCGCCAGTACTTCAGCGCGGTTGGCAAAGACGATATCGACAGTCTTTGAACGCATCAGCTCAAGGAACTCATCGCGGTAACGGTCGACGCAAAAACTGTCCGACATCGTCATCGACATCTGCCGGCCGTTTTCATGGGCGATGCGGGCGCATTCACGGATCGCCTGCTTGGCGCGCGGCGGATCCCAGAGATAGCCTTCGAAATACGTGACCTTGGAATCGGCGACCACGGATGGCTCCACATCTTCGATGCTGAGCTCGATGCAGGCGCCAAGATAGGTGTTCATCGAGCGCTCGCCGTCCGGCGTGACGAAGATCATCGAACGCGCCGTCGGCGGAAAGCCCTCAAGCGGCCTGGTTGCGAAATGAACGCCCTGGGCGCGCATGTCGTGGGTGAAGATCGAACCCAGCTGGTCCGCCGAGACCTTGCCGAAATAGGCGCCCTTGCCGCCGAAGCTCGCAACGCCCGAAGCAGTGTTGCCGGCACTGCCGCCAGAAGCCTCGATTGCCGGTCCCATGCGGGAATAAAGCAGCTCGGCGCGTTCTGCGTCGATCAGGTTCATCGCGCCCTTGGTGATGGTATTGTCGACGAGGAAATCTTCCTCGCAGCGCGCGATGATATCGACAATCGCGTTACCGATTGTCAGGACGTCGTATTTCGTCATTTCCAAGCCTTGGCATGATTTTTTTCGCTCCAGCTATGGCGTATTTCGCTGGCGCGGAAAAGGCTGAAATGCAGGGAATCTGCCGATATTCAGGGAATTTCTGAGCCGCGATTGGCTGTTACGGGCATCTGCGAACGCTCGATGCTTCAAATAATCTGCCAAACCGATTGCCAATCGCACCAAATCACCTCAAGAGCGGAAGCCAATCCAATCAAGGTCTACCATGTCCGCCCCCGCCTCCCAGCCATCCGCCGTATCGACAGCCACAGGCACAGCGGTTCTCGCCATGCTGCTTGGCATGCTGCTGTTTTCGCTCAATGACACGATCGGAAAATGGATGGTGACGACTTACTCGGTCGGCCAACTGCTGTTCCTGCGCAGCTTGGTTGCGGTCATCGTGCTCTTGCCATTCATGTGGCGGATCGGTCTGAAGCAGGTGCTGTTCGTGGAGCGGCCGGTCCTGCAGATCATCAGGGTCATTCTTTCCACCGCAGAGGTTTACGCCTTCTATTTCGCCGTGTCCTATCTGCCGCTTGCCGATGTGATGACGTTCTGGCTCGCCGCGCCGATCTATATTGCGGCCCTTTCCCCGTTCTTTCTCGGCGAGCATGTAGGCTGGCGGCGCTGGACGGCAATCGTAATCGGCTTTCTCGGTGTTCTCATCGCGTTGAAACCATCGAGCGCCATGTTCACGCTACCAGCAGTGATTTCGATTTTCGGCACCATGGCGTTCACCATCATGCTGATGCTGGGGCGTTCGCTGCGGAAGACTCCCGGCAGCGTGCTGGTGTTCTGGCAGATGGCTGCTGCCACGATCGCAGGGCTTTGCACGACGCCGTTCCAGTGGGTGACACCCACGTCGGTCGATCTGTCGCTGATGGCCGTTCTCGGCGTCGTCGCCATGCTGGCGCATGTGCTGATGACCTATTCGATGAAAAACGCGCCCGCTGCCAGCGTCGCACCCCTGCAATATACGCTGCTGTTCTGGGCAATCGTGTTCGGCTGGCTGGTGTTCGGCGATATCCCATCGGTGCCGGTGATAATCGGCGCAGCCCTGATCGTCGCATCGGGCCTTTATATTTTCTTCCGGGAGCGGGCGCTCAAGAAGACCGAATCGGTCCTCCCGGCCGTCCCCGAATAATTTGCAGCTTTCGTTGCAGCGGATAGAATTGGGCTTGACCCCGAAGGCAAAAGGTAATTTGTCCTTTGCGTGCAATAGTCATTTTAAAGGCGCCGCAATGACCGAAATGAATTCACCCGCCATCCTCCTTAATCCGATCGATGATGTCGCCGTGGCGCGCCGATCGATCCAGAAGGGTGGCGCGACCGGCATCGGCGAGCTCAATGCCATCGATCATATCGGCCGCGGCCACAAGGTGGCCCTGAAACCGATCAAGGCAGGGCAGGAAGTCCATAAATTCGGCCAGGTCATCGGCATCGCCACATCGGATATTTCGCCCGGCCAGCACATCCACCTGCACAATCTGCAGATGATCGAATCCGCGCACGAGCATCATTTCGCCACCGGCAGCAAGGACGAGCACCTGCTCCCCGTTGCCGAGCGCCGCACCTTCATGGGCTATGATCGCGGCCCAGGCGGCGTGGGCACGCGTAATTATATCGGCATCATTTCCTCGGTGAACTGTTCCGCCACGGTGTCGCGCTACATCGCCGAGCATTTCAATCGCTCCGGCGGGCTGGACGGTTTCGACAATGTCGATGGCGTCGTGGCGCTGACGCATGGCGGCGGCTGCGCAATCAATTCAAAGTCCGAGGGGTACCGCATCCTCACCCGCACCATCCAGGGCTATGCGCGCCATCCGAACTTCGGTGGCATCCTGATGATCGGGCTCGGCTGCGAGACCAACCAGATCGCGCCGATCCTTGAGCATTACAAGCTGGCCGAAGGCGCGCTATTGAAGACGATGACCATCCAGCAGACCGGCGGTACACGCAAGACGATCGAGGCTGCACAGCAGATCATTCGCGAGATGCTGCCGGTGGTCAACGCCGTCAAGCGCACCGAACAGCCGCTGTCGACGCTCAAGCTGGCGCTCGAATGTGGTGGATCGGATGGCTATTCCGGCATCTCGGCCAACCCGGCATTGGGCGTTGCATCTGACATGCTGGTCCGCCACGGTGGCACCTCGGTGCTGGCCGAGACGCCTGAAATCTATGGTGCCGAGCATCTGCTGACCCGCCGTGCGGTCACTCCGGCGGTCGCCGAAAAACTGATGTCGCGCATCGATTGGTGGCGCGATTACACCGCCCGCAACGGCGATGAACTCAACAATAATCCCTCCTATGGCAACAAGCAGGGCGGACTGACGACCATCCTCGAGAAGTCGCTGGGCGCCGTCGCCAAGGGCGGCACGATGCCGCTCAAGGCCGTCTACGAATATGCGGAGATGGTCACCGAGAAGGGCTTCGTCTTCATGGATACGCCGGGTTATGACCCTGCGGCGGTAACCGGCCAGGTTGCGGGCGGCTGCAATGTCATCTGTTTCACCACCGGCCGTGGCTCTGTCTCGGGCTTCAAGCCGGCGCCGTGCATCAAGATCGCCACCAATACCGAGATGTACGAGCATATGGACGAGGACATGGACATCAATTGCGGCGGCATCGTCACCGGTGACGACACGATCGAGGCTGCCGGCAAGCGGATCTTCGAGGACATCATCGCGGTGGCCTCCGGCAAGAAGACCGTCAGCGAAGTCTACGACTACGGCGACAACGAATTCGTGCCATGGCAGGTCGGCGCGATTACGTGACCAGCGACTGCGGCTGAACACTCCGGTGTTCCTAGCTGTCTGATGACGCCGCCGCTTACTCCCTCTTCTCCCCAGCGGGGAGAAGTGCCGAGCAAAGCGAGGCGATGAGGGGGTAAGCTCCGAGCAAGAGCGCCCCCTCATCCGGCCTTCGGCCACCTTCTCCCCGCTGGGGAGAAGAGGGAGATCCTCACCCCGCACATGGAAACGCCGCCTTCAAATTCGCCGGCGCATCGGCGGAGCAGGACGCTTTGGAAAGCGTAGCCTTACATTTTGGTGACAGCGCGCCGGCATTCTTGATGAAGCAGGCAAGGGGCCGTCCTCCGCCGGGGATCACGCCTTTGCAAAGCGTCGTGAAATCCCCTTTGCAGGCAGCGCGCACTTCAGGCGGCACGTCGGCGGCCATCGCCGCGGACGGCAACATAAGTGAAAAAAGAATAGCTGCATGAAACTTCATAGTCGGCCTCCGCTTGGAATGAACCTGCTGCTTACTTCCCCTCGACGATATAGTCACAAGGCACCGGTTTCTGCGAAATCCGCACCTCGGCGGCACGCGCAGCCACGCTTGGCATGGAATTGCTGATATGGGCGCGCATGGCCGTTCGGGCGGCATTCAAGTCACCCCTCTGAACGGCTTCAAGAATGCCGATATGCTCGCCGAGGAACGGCTCAGACGCCGGCATTTTCACCTGGAAACCCAGCACATGCTTGCTGAGCGTCAGCACGGCATGGGTCCGCTTCAAGGCGCTCAACATCTCACCATTGCCACAGGCACCAACTGCTCGGACGTGCAGGTCCACTTCGAGCTCATAAAGCTGGCCGGTGCTGACGTCCGGATAGAGAGCGAGCGCCTCCTTCAGCCGTTCGAGCATGCCGCCAATATCGGCTTTGTCCAGGCGGCTGGTCGCTTCGGCGATGGCTTCCGGCTCGATAAGCCCGCGCAACTGGTAAAGATTGCGGATCCTCACATCGTCGAGTGGTACGATCGACCATCTGAGTTGCTCGTCTTTCTCGACGATCCCGAGCGACTCAAGCCGGATCAGCGCATCTCGCGCCACAGTCCGGCCGACCTTGTAATGGCGTGCCATCTCGATCTCGTTGATCCGATAGCGTCCGAAGAACGAGTGGAAGACGACGCGTTTTTCGACGTCCTCATAGAGGGTCTGCCAACCGAAGCTCGTGCGTACGGGCTTTGTCTCGCCAGCAAACTCTCCCGGTGGCCGATTGCGATCCACTGTTGTGCCGGGTGCGCCGACGACGTAGCCGCGCCCGTCGAAACGACTGACGACATCGTCTTTTTCCAAGAGCTTCAGCGCCTGTCGCACTGGCGCACGGCTGCAACCGAATTGGGTGGCGAGCGGGCCTTCGAGCAACACCGTCCCAGCCGCGATTCGACCGGCCGCGATCGCCTCGCCCAACCGCGCAGCGATCTCGAGATAGCGCTTGGTCTTTTCAGGGCCGCGCGCATCCTGCGCGCCTGCCGCCGCCTGCCAGATATTCATCCCCATCCCTCTGCCTGCACTTCTATAAACCGGAATGCGGCTCAAGTGAAAGGCAGTGGAGCGGGATCAGCAATATTGCGCACCCGTGGTCGCCAGATAGACCGCATAGAGCGATTTCGTCGCCGTTATGAACAGGCGATTGCGGCGCGGGCCACCAAAGGTCACGTTCGACACCGTCTGCGGCACGAGGATCTTGCCGAGCAGCGTGCCGTCCGGGGCAAAGCAATGCACGCCGTTGGCGGCACTGGTCCAGATATTGCCATCGATGTCGACACGGAAGCCATCGGGCAGTCCGGCATCGACGTTGCAGAACACGCGCCCATTGGCGAGGCTCTTGCCGTCCACGACATCGAAGACGCGGATGTGGCGCGGCCAGTTCGCGTCATGGCTCGAGGCGGAATCGGCGATATAGAGCTTGGACTCATCCGGCGAGAAGGCTAGGCCGTTCGGCTGGCCGAAATCGTCACAGACCACGGTCAGCTCGCCTGTCTTTGCATCGAGCCGATAAACGTTGCGCGTCGCCTGTTCGGGCTCGGATTTGAAGCCCTCATAGTTCGAAAGGATGCCGTAGCTGGGATCGCTAAACCAGACGCTGTCATCGGACTTGACGATGACATCGTTGGGTGAGTTCAATCGCTTGCCCTGGTAGGAGTCGGCAAGAACGGTCAGCCTGCCGTCGATCTCGGTGCGCACGACACGACGGCCGCCATGCTGGCAGGATACCAGGCGGCCCTGCCGGTCGCGGGTATTGCCGTTGGTGAATTGCGACGCCGTACGGAACACCGATACATCGCCGTCCTGCGAGTAGCGCATCATGCGCTCGTTTGGGATGTCGCTCCAGATCAGGCAGTTGAGGTCGGCAAACCACACCGGCCCTTCGGCCCAGCGGCAACCGGAATAGAGTTCGTCCAGAGCAGCACTGCCGACCGTCAGGTATCGGAACCGCGGATCATGGATTTCATAGATCGATTTATCCGTCATGATGTTTCCTCCCCAAGGCTTCTTGTTGAATTATCGCGCGTCACGCGGCTTGCCGCGTGCCACGAGGATCACCGCAATGATGATCAGGCCGGTCAGCACCAGTCTTATGCCGGCACCGAATCCATAGGTGTTGAGCATCGAGACAACAAGGAACATGAACAGCGACGCGCCCCAAATTCCCGGCACGTTGGAATTGCCGCCCGCCACCGCCGAACCGCCGATCACGACAACCGCAATCGACATTAGCAGGTATTCCGCCCCCATGTTCAAGGCTGCGCCGCCTGAAAAGCTCGCAAACAGATAGCCGCAGACCGAAGCCAGCACGGCACACAGCACATAGGTGACGAAGCGCACGCCGTCGACCGGAATGCCGGCCATGCGGGCGGCGAACAGGCTTTGGCCGATAGCCGAGATCCAGCGACCGTAAATGCTCTTTTCCAGGAGCAGCCATGCGGCGGCCGCGATCAGCAGCGCGACGATGGCAACATTGGGTATGCCGAACACATCAGACGTGGTGAAGCTGGCAAGCGCATCCGGTGGCTTGATCCTCAGGCCTCTGTTATACCAGATGGCGGTAGACTGGACGATAAAGCTCATCGACAGCGTCGCAATGATCGGTGGGATGCGCAGGATCTTGATCAGCGCGTAATTGCCGATGCCGACCGCAATGCCGATCGCTATGGCGATCAGCAGCCCCGGAATGATCATCGCCTCGTTGCCGTCCATGATCTTGAGCGCGATCGTGCCGGCGAGTGTCATGGTCGCAGGTACGGAAAGGTCGATATTGCCGGGACCCAGCGTGATGACGAACATCTGGCCGATGCCGACCACAACGGAGAAAGCCGCAAAGGTCAGCGCCGCCTGTGACAGGCCTGCCGAGCTTGCTCCGCCCGTAAACAGTACGGTGATGACCCATACGATCAGGACGGCAAGATAGGACCAGAGCCACGGTTTGGCGGCAAGCGCGCGAAGCGGGTTCATCGGGCTTTCTCCCGCTTTTCGGCGCGATTCAGTAGCAGGCGCAGACCGAGCACGATAATCAGGATCGCACCCTGCGCGCCGATCTGCCAGTCAGGCGATATCCGCAGGAAGGAGAGGAAGGAGCCCGCGAGTGTCAGCGTCAGCGCGCCGATGACGGCGCCCACCGGCGATACGCGCCCGCCGACGAACTCGCCGCCCCCAAGAATGACACCGGCAATCGATAGCAACGTGTAGCGCAGCGCAATGTTGGCATCGGCCGAGGTCGTCAGCCCGACGAGCAGGATGCCGGCGAGGATCGCGAGGAAGGCGGCGCTGGCATAAGCACCGGCGCGGATCGCCAGCACCGACCAGCCCGCACGTTCCACCGAGCGGACATTGCCCCCGACGCCCCGCACCAGCACCCCGAAGGTCGTGCGCATCACGACGAAATGGGCAATCACGGCGATGATGAGCGAGGCGATGATCGCCATCGGCACTAGCGGCGGCTTCGACGTCATCAGCCAGCGCGCCAATTCCGGTGCGGTGCCACCCGGTGCAGGCAGGATCAGCACGGCCAACCCACCCCAGACGAAGCTCATGCCGAGTGTAACTACGATCGACGGCAGGTCGCGCAGATGAATGACGACACCGAGACCGGCATAGACCAGTATCGAACCGAGCAGCATGGCTATGCCGATCAGCGGGTCGGTCTGCAGCCAGGTTGCCGCGACGCAGGCCGCGAAGCTGACATAGGTGCCGATGGAGAGATCGAGGTCATTGACGGCGATGATCATCATCTGGGCGATGGTCGCGAGCGCGATCGGCACCGCCAGATTGAAGAGCAGATTTAGCCCGACATAGCTCATGGCACGTGGTTGAAGATAGAATACCGCAGCCAGCAGCACGGCCAGCGATAGGGCTGGCACGATCTGGCGGATGGTGTTGGCGGAAATGCCCGTCATGCGGCCTCTCCCTCGAATGAAGCTGCCAGCACATTCTCCTCGGTCACGTCTTCCCCCGTGAGTTCCGTGACGATCGCGCCATCGCGAAAGACGTAGACGCGATCGCAAAGCCGGATCTCGTCCATTTCGGTGGAATACCAGATAAAGGTCCGGCCGCCGGCCGCCTCGCTGCGCAGGATGGAATAGACCTCTTGCTTGGTGCCGACGTCAACGCCACGCATGGGATCGTCCATCAGCACCAGCGATGCCGTGGTTGCAAGCGCCCGCGCAAACAGCACCTTCTGCTGGTTCCCGCCCGAAAGCGACAGGATGGGATTGTCCATATCGGGCGTACGGATCTCGATGCGTTTCTTCCAGTCGGCGCCGAGCGTTTCCTCGCTGGTCGAGTTCACCAGGCTTGCCTTGGACAGCCCACTGAGCGAGGCGACCGAAAGATTGCGCAGAATGCTCCAAAGCGCGAAGGTGCCGTTGAGGCTGCGGTCACCGGCGACGAAGGCGACGTTCCTGTCGCGGCCGGGGAACCAGTCACTGGATAGGCCGCGGTAGAGGTCGAGCAGCATCTCGGTCTGGCCATGGCCGCCGAGGCCGGCGAGCCCGATGACTTCGCCCTTGTAAGCCTTGAACTCCAGCCCATGGCCGCGACGCGGTGGTGCTTTGAGGAGCGGCTTCGCGCCGGCCGCATTGGCCGCGCGTGCCTGTCTGCTCTGCTCGCGCACAACGCTGCCCATTGCTTCGACCAGGCTCTTGGTGCCGAAGCCGGCCGCCGGACGGCTGGCCACCACCTTGCCATCCTTCATCACGATGATGCGGTCCGACGTCGACAGGATCTCGCCGAGAATATGCGAGATCAGCAGCACCGAGCCGCCGGTGGCGACGAATTTTCTGACATAATCCATCAACTGCTTTGCAAGGCCGGCATCAAGCGATGAGGTCGGCTCATCAAGGATGACCAGCCTTGGTGCTTCCGTGACGGTGGCAAAGGTGATGGCAATTTCCACCATCTGCCGCTCGGCGATCGACAACTCGCCCACCGTGCTCCTGGCGTCGATGTGATGGCCTGGAAAGACTTCGCCGAGCTTGGCCCGGATGATGCCGAGTGCCTTGGTGCGCCAGTTCCAGCCCCTGAGCTCGGAATGCATGATGCGGGTGTTTTCCACCACTGTCAGGTTGGGCGACAGCGACAGTTCCTGGAACACGCAGCGGACGCCGCTGGCGCGCGCAAGGGCGATGCCATGACCACCATGGCCGCCGCCATTATAGCGGACGTTGCCCTCATGGGCGGTCAGCCCGCCATTGATCACATTGACGATGGTGGATTTGCCGGCGCCGTTATGGCCGACGAGGCCGACACATTCGCCGGGCATGATAGCCAGATCGACGCCGTCGAGCGCCTTGACGGCACCGAAATGCACCTTCACGCCTTCGGCGGCAACAACGGCTGGCTTTTGCGCAATATCTGTCATGAAATCAGTATGACGCCCGCAACAGGAACTGGACAAGGAAATACCGTCCGGCGGCGCGGTCTGCCGCCGGACGGTTCATGTGGGAAAGCCTTCGCTTACTTGGCGCCTTCAATCACCTTCTGGGCGTCTTCCAGCGAGTATTCGACATTGGCGACGCCACCCTTCTGGGTATTGGCGAGGTTGGTCTCGAGATTGTCCTGATCGATGCGCAGGAACGGCACGACGAGGTCCTTCTTGACTTCCTTGCCGTCCAGCACCTGCTGGGCAACCCAGAAGGCCAGAGTGGAGACGCCCGGCGCGATCGAGACGGACATGGTCTCGTACTTGTTGGCGTCCTTCTCCTTCTTCCACCATTGCAGTTCATCTTCGCGGTTGCCCATGACGATGGTCGGCGTCGGGCGCTTGGCGGCCTGGAAAGCCTGCGCGGCCCCATAGCCGTCACCACCCTGGGTCACCACGGCAGCGATCTCGGGCAGGCTTGGGAGGATGCCTGCCACGGCGCGCTGTGCGACGTCTTGCGCCCAGTCGCCATGCACGGAGCCGACGATCTTGAACTGCGGGTATTTCTTGACGCCTTCGTGGATGCCTTCGGAAATCGCGTCATCGACGAACACGCCGGCGAGGCCACGGATTTCCAAGAGGTTGCCGCCCTTCGGCAGCTTGTTGGCGAGATATTCGACTTCACTGAAGCCCATCGCCTTGAAATCGACGGCGATGCGGTAAGCGCAGGGTTCGGTCACGATACCGTCGAACGAAACGACGACGATACCGGCGTCACAGGCTTCCTTGACCGCACCGTTGAGCGCGGTGGGCGACGCGGCGTTGATGACGATGGCGTCATAGCCCTGCAGGATCATGTTCTGGATCTGCGCAGCCTGCTCCGTCGCCTGGTTTTCAGCCGTGGTGAAGGGGTCGGCTGCGGCAACGACGCCAGCCTTGACGGCTTCCTTGGTCACCTTGTCCCAGCTGGTCAGCATGGCCTGGCGCCAGGAGTTGCCGGCATAATTGTTGGAAAGGGCAATCTTCTTGCCGGAAGTCTCTGCGGATGCGGTAAGCGGCATGGCGGCGCAGACGAGTGCAGCCGACGCCAGGAGTATCGTCCTGATCTTCATTGTCTCTCTCCCTTTGGACCGGCCTCTCCAAGGCCGGCTTCGGCACCGTTCCTCCACGGCGACGAATTTGTTGTTGCACTGAGGGTCTTGCGCTCAGTAAAAGTATGATGGATGAGATCGTTCGGGATGTATAGGCGGTTCGCGGCACTCGCATTGCGGGTTGCCGCACAAAAAATGCGGGATCCCGCAAGACGCGGCGCCTGGCTTTTCGATTAAATAGCATTCGAGGGGTCAGCGTCGCCGCCCTTCCGCGTGGGAGGACGCGACAGATGCTCAACCAGCCATCGCTGCTCAGCCAATACCTGACGATTTCGCGCCTGCTTGCCGGGCAGCTGGATTTCCATTCCGTCATCCGCGCCGTGGCGGCGGAAGTCAAGCACATCATTCCGCATGACCACATGGATGTCTGCATTATCACGCTCGATGGGAAATACCACACCGCCCATGAGAGCGGCTTCGAGACGGATTGGGGCACCAGCGCTCCGGCCCCGATCTCGGGCAGTCCGATACGCCCGGTGCTGTATGGCGAAGTCGAGACCATGCTGACCGATGACGCCTGCACCGACCCGCGCTTTCTCTACGAAGGTGCCTTTTCCGGCCCGATCACCGATCACAATCTCCGCGCCCGGCTGCATGTACCGCTCAAGGTGCAGGGTGAGATCATCGGGGCGCTCAGCTGCTCCAGCCACGAGGTGGGGATTTACACCGAACAAGATGTCGACAAGGCCCGGTCGATCGCCGATCTGCTCGCGCCGTATTTCTTCGCATTGCGCGCCGCCGAACAGGCCAAGCGCTCGGCCATCGTCGAGGCCGAGGCCCGCGCCCGCGAAGAAGGTTTGCGACTTGGTGCGTTGAAGCTTACTGAGGCGCTGGAAGCTGAGCGACAACGCATCGGCATGGACCTGCATGACCAGACGCTCGCAGACCTGACCAGGCTGGCCCGCCGGCTTGAGCGGTTGACGCATACACCCGATGTGACGGGCGAAACGCTGGAACCACTATTCCGCAGCCTGCAGCATTCGATGCACGATCTCCGCCAGATCATCGAGGAGGCACGACCTGCCGTACTCCAGCTTTTCGGCTTTGCGCAGGCGGTGGAGAACCATCTCGACCGCTCGGTGCGCGACAGCGGGCTGACAATCGACTGGCGCATTGCCGACGACACGTCCGGCGCCATTGACGGGCTGGAACAGCCGGTTGCCACGGCACTGTTCCGCATCGCCCAGGAGGCGATCAACAATGCCATCCGCCACGCGCATGCCAGCCGCATCGTCGTCCGGTTGAGGTCGAGTGCCAAGACCGTCGGCATCGAAGTGCTGGACGACGGCATCGGCATTCCATCGACCACCCGGCGTCCCGGCGGCGGCATCGACAATATGCGAACGCGTGCCCGGCTCATCTCGGCGCGGTTTGAAATCGGCAAGAACAAGGAGGGCAGCGGCACGTCGATCAGCGTCACGTTGCCCCATAATGCGCAAGGAATCGAGAAATGAAGGTGCTGATTGTCGAGGACGATCCGCTACACCGTTCCTATCTCAACGAAGCGGTGCATGCGGCGCTGCCGGAATGCGAGTCCGTGATCGAGGCGGAAAATGGCGTGGCTGGCGAAAAGCTCGCCCGCGAACATAAATCGGCACATGTGGTGATGGACCTGCAGATGAGCCCGCGCAACGGCATCGAGGCCGCACGCACCATCTGGAAGGAACGGCCGGACACCCGCATCCTGTTCTGGTCCAACTATGCCGACGAAGCCTATGTGCGCGGCGTCTCGCGCATCGTTCCGGAAGGCGCGGCTTACGGATATGTGCTGAAATCGGCGTCCGATGATCGACTGCGACTGGCCTTGCGCTCCATCTTCATCGAAAGCCAATGCGTCATCGACCGCGAGGTGCGTGGCCTGCAACAAAAGAGCCTCGGTCATGCCAACGGCTTCACCGACAGCGAATACGAGATCCTCGTCGACATCGCTCTTGGCCTCACCGACAAGGCGATTGCGAAACGCCGCAACCTGTCGCTGCGCAGTGTGCAGAACCGGCTGCAGCAACTCTACGAGAAGCTTGATGTCTATCAGCCCTTGGGTGCGGAGAGCGAGGAGGGTGGCTTCAATTTGCGCGCTCGCGCGGTCACCGTGGCCTTCCTCCGCAAGCTGCTGAACTACTCGTCGCTCGAACGTGCGGAATCGGAGCTGAGCGACTGGCTGAAAGCGCGATAGCGGTTTGGCCTCGGAAATCCATGTGAGATCATGTGGTCGGCGGGGCAGAGCCCTGGAGGCTCGCCACCCCGCCGCACCGTGGCAGGCTCTGCGTCAGGCGACCTTGGCCTCGGCCTCTGCGGAAGCCGAAAGTGACGCCAGCAATTGTTGCAGGGCAACGTCCTGAGAACCCATGTCAGGCGCGCCGCCCGGAGGGCCCATGTGGCGGCCATCCGCTCCACCGTGGTCACCCTTGTTCTGCATGCTATCCGCCAATTGCTGCTCGGTGATAGAACCGGTGCCCTCAGTGTCGATCGAGTTGTAGAACGATGTCGCTTCTTCCTCGCTGGCATGCTCGGGACGCGCGGCAACGAACTCGTTCTTGGAGACCGAGCCGTTCTTGTCACTGTCCATCTTGGTATAGAGATCAGCGGCAGATGGCCGCTCGCCGCCCTCGATATCGCCATCCGGCGGCGCCATGCCACCCTGCGAAAGCTGCATCAGCACCGACATGACGGCACTGGAAATCTTGCCTTCCGGCGGCCTGCTTTCTTCCCATCGTGCTCTCTTGCCATCGCCGCCATCGGCCTTCGCGTTGGCATTGGAGGTCTGCTGGTTGTTTTGCGAGTCTGCTGCCGCGATCTGGGCCTTCAGCGTGGTGATTTCCGCGTTGAGCTTGGTCTTTTCGTCGTCGGTCTTTGCCTGCTCCAGCGCGGTTTGCTTGGCCGCCAACTGCGCCTTCAATGTTGCGGTGTCAGTGCTCGTAGATGTCGAAGCCGACGTGGTTGATGTAGTGAGTGTCGATGTTCCTGAAATTGCCCCTACCATGATGTCCTCTGGGTTTCTTGAGTCGATGGGGCGAGGTTAATACAGACAAATTAAAGTAACTCACCGGGGGTGTGAGTCTCCGTTAACCATGTTTGTGCGTTAGTAATCCTGCAGGAAACATCGAGGGCAGGCGCCGCAAAACATCAGCGAACGGACATCGGTTGGATGCCCGTTCGGGATAAGGAAATGGCTTGATGACGATCAATCGTCGCCGGACATGCCGCCGTCGGAGAAGCTGTCGCGATTGCCGCTGATGATCTCGCGCTTGCCGACATGGTTGGCGGAGCCGACCAGGCCTTCCTTCTCCATGCGCTCCACCAGCGATGCCGCCTTGTTGTAGCCGATGCCGAGACGGCGCTGGATATAGGATGTCGAGCACTTCTTGTCGCGGAGGACCACCTTGACCGCCTTGTCATAGAGGTCGTTGCCGTCTTCCGCGGCCATGTCGGATTTGTCGAATACAGCCGTGTCCTGATCCTCGGCGTCGTCCTCTTCCTCGTCGGTGGTCACCGTCTCGAGATATTCCGGCCGTCCTTGCGTCTTCAAATGGGCCACGACCTTTTCGACTTCCTCGTCGGACACGAAGGGGCCGTGCACGCGGGCGATTCGGCCACCGCCGGCCATGTGCAGCATGTCACCTTGGCCGAGCAATTGCT
Source organism: Shinella sp. OV683 (assembly GCF_057787725.1). Classification (NCBI taxonomy): domain Bacteria; kingdom Pseudomonadati; phylum Pseudomonadota; class Alphaproteobacteria; order Hyphomicrobiales; family Rhizobiaceae; genus Shinella; species Shinella sp. OV683. The sequence continues at coordinate 4,436,778 of NZ_CM173543.1, read as the reverse complement.
CGGCGCCTTGTTCGCCAAGAATGGTGCGGCTGTCGATCTTCGAGGTCACTTGGAAGGAGATGCGGGTCGGGAAGTTTGCCTTGATCGTGCCGGTAATGACATCGACGGAGGGGCGCTGTGTTGCCATGATCAGGTGGATGCCGGCGGCGCGCGCCATCTGCGCCAAGCGCTGGATGGCGCCTTCGATCTCCTTGCCGGCGACCATCATCAGGTCGGCCATCTCGTCGACGATGACGACGATGTAAGGCATCGGCGCGAGATCCATTTCCTTGTTCTCGTGGATAGGCTCGCCGGTACCCTTCTCGAAGCCGGTCTGGACGATATGGCTGATGCTTTCGCCCTTTTCACGGGCCTGCGCAGCGCGAACATTGTAGCCGTCGATATTGCGGACGCCGAGCCGCGACATCTTGCGATAGCGATCCTCCATCTCGCGCACGGCCCATTTCAGCGCCATGACGGCCTTCTTCGGATCGGTCACGACAGGAGTCAGCAGATGCGGGATGCCGTCATAGACCGACAGTTCCAGCATCTTCGGATCGACCATGATCAGCCGGCATTCCTCCGGCGTCAGCCGGTAGAGCAGCGATAGGATCATGGTGTTGATGGCAACCGATTTGCCCGAGCCGGTGGTGCCGGCGACCAACAGATGCGGCATCTTGGCGAGTTCGGCGATCACGGGCTCGCCGCCAATCGTCTTGCCGAGGCACAGCGGCAGCTTGAAGCCAGTCTTGGAGAAATCCTGGCTGTCGATCAATTCGCCGAAATAGACGGTTTCGCGGGTCGCGTTCGGCAGTTCGATACCGATGACATTGCGGCCGGGCACCACGGCGACACGTGCCGAAAGCGCTGACATCGAGCGGGCGATATCGTCGGCGAGACCGATAACGCGAGAAGATTTGACGCCCGGCGCGGGCTCGAACTCATAGAGGGTCACGACCGGACCGGGACGGACGTGAATGATCTCGCCGCGGATACCGAAATCCTCGAGCACGCTTTCCAGCAGGCCCGCATTACGCTCCAGCTGCTCCTGCGTCATCACGAACCCGACGGTTTCGGGTGGGTCCTGCAGCAGGGCGCGCGGCGGAAACTCGTATTCGCCTTGTACCTTGCGGAGGTGGGAGATCTGCTCGATCTTGAATGGTTTTGTGATCGCGACGCCGGTCTGATCGGCGACGACCGGCTTGGATTTGATTGGCTCGATCACGGCGATCGGCAGGGCAGGCGCCTCGGTCAATTCTTCCGGAATGGGATCCTTCGCCAGCGTTTCCTTTACCTCCGGCTGCACGGCGACAGCCGGTTGTTCGACAGTCGCGAATGTGATGCTCGGAGCCCAGTTCCAGATCGGCAGATCCGGCATCACGCCGATATTGTGGACCTGGGGCATCGGATAAAGCAGCTGGGTGAAATCGGGCATGCGCAATGCCTGCGGTACGCGGCATTCCACGGCACGGTATTTTGATACGATCGAGATCGCCGGATCCTGAGCGGGATCCTTGGCAACCGGCACCGCCATGACGGAAGCAATCTGGCGAAGTGATGCCGCCGCGTCAGGCTCTGACTCCGCGGCAAAATCCATCGATTCCCAGAAGGCGAAATCCGAGAGCTGCGCGAAAGCCGTAGACGGCTTGGCAGGTTGAGCCGCTACGGGCACGACAGCAGCTCCCATCGCGGGTGCTACCGGATTGGCATTGTCGTTGATCGGTTGGGCAGGTGGCGCGGAAGCTCCTGCAGTACCCATGTCCATGCCGCCCTGCAGGATCATCATTGTCGACAGCACCTCGCGCAACTGTTCAACGGATGGCGTCTGGTCGGAATGATCCGGCTGTTTTTCGCCCTGTGCCGATTCGCTCGTTGTCGGTTGGACAGCCGTAACGTCGCGGTCGGGCGTGCGGGTGAAACGGACATTCGGTGCCAGGAAGAAATGGCTCTCCCAGTTCGCATCGTCCGGGTTACCCGCACGTTCGCCCATGGCCTTGAGGCGCCGCAACGCGGCCCTCTCCTCGACAGCCATCGGCTCATTCGCGGGCCGGGAATTCGTGTCGTTGAAGGCGGCGGGCGGCAAATTTGTTCGGGAAATACGCATGATACCTTCAAGCACAGGAGGGACGACTTGCTTACCCCAACGAATAGGAAGGGAAGGTTAAGAATCCCTTGCTGCGGCGATTAAATTGCTGTGTATAATTGCGCCTCGAAATACATAAAATATATGTCTTTCAAAGTGATAAGTGACAATTGGTTGATTTTGCTCTCGCGCTTTCGCAGTGTCTCTCGAAGAGATTGCGCCGATCGAAACCGCCCCCTCGATTGGCATGCTTTTCCAAGATTGATCGATCATTTGGGATAATTTCCCACGCCTGTAGACTGGTTCGTCTATAGAGATAATAGAAATTCAGAGAGAAGAGGGTTTCATGAAATTCACCAAGCTATTCGCCACCGCAGCGGGTATTGCCCTGTCGGGTCTGTTGGCCTCCGCCGCCCTGGCCGAGGACGTCGTCAAGATCGGCAGCAAGAACTTTACCGAACAGTTCGTGGTTGCCGAAATCTATGCCCAGGCTTTGGAGAAGGCCGGCATCAAGGTTGAACGGCGTCTGAATCTTGGCACGACGCAGGTCGCCCACACCGCGCTGATAAACGGCGATATCGATTTCTATCCGGAATATACCGGTACGGCGCTCGCCGCCGTCGTCAAGGGCGACCTGTCCGGCTCCGCCGAAAAAATCTATGGCGAGGTCAAGGACTACTACGAGAAGAACCTCAAGCTGACGCTGCTTGAGCCCACCAAGATCAACAACGGCTATGCGATCATCCTGCTGCCGGAAACCGCCGAGAAGTACAAGCTGAAGACGCTGACCGACCTCGGTCCGGTCTCCAAGGATCTGACTTTCGGCGCCGAAGGCGGTTTTGGCGAGCGCAAGGACGGTCTGCCCGGCCTGAAGAAGGTCTACGGCATCGAGTTCAAGGAATTCAAGATTTTCGCCAAGCTTGGCATCCGCTACAGCGCCGTCACCAGCAAGCAGCTCGACGTGTCCTACGGCTTCACCACCGACTGGCAGATCGCCGAGAACAAGCTGGTCGTGCTCGAAGACGACAAGCACCTCTTCCCTCCCTACTTCCTCGTGCCGGTTGTCCGTCAGGACACGCTTGCCAAGAACCCGAAGATTGCCGAAGTGCTCAACAAGGTTAGCCCGCTTCTCAACAACGAGAACATGCGCGGCCTGAACGCCAAGGTCGATCGCGACAAGGAAGAGCCGGCCGACGTTGCCGCCGAATTCCTGAAGGAACAGGGAATCTGATTTTTCCCTTTTTCCGACGCAATAAAGCGGCGAAGCTCTGAGGAGCTTTCGCCGCTTCTTTATCGACAGGATTGGCCGTTTGAACTGGGCTCCAAAACATATTCCCGAAATTGCGCTGGCGCTTTGGCAGCACCTCGTCCTGTCCGTGTCGTCCGTGTTGATCGGTCTGGTAATCGCACTTGTTATCGGCATTCTCTGCGCGCGGCGGCCAAGGCTCTATGCTGTGGCCCTGACGATCACCAACATCATCTTCGTCATTCCCAGTCTGGCGCTGTTTGCGCTGCTGATCCCGTTCCTGGGATTGGGCGTGAAGCCGGCTCTCGTCGGGTTGTCTTCCTATTGCTTGCTGATCCTGTTGCGCAATGTCGTCACCGGCCTGCGCGGTGTGCCGGCCGATGTGCTCGATGCCGCCGATGGCATGGGATACAGCAAGTGGCAGCGACTGATCCGCATCGAGCTACCCCTTGCACTGCCACTGATCATTTCCGGCTCACGCATCGCGTTGGTGACGGTGATCGGCATCGCTACGGTCGCAGCCTTCATCGACGGTGGCGGGTTGGGCACGATCATCCTGATCGGCATCGACCAGGAATACGCCGAAAAGATCCTGGTCGGCGGCCTGCTCACCGCAGCGCTCGCGATTATCTTCGATCTCATCCTGACCCGGGCTGAAAAAGCCCTGGTCCGCTGGCAGTGAGGGCGCGTTGATGTTCAGCCAAGCCTTTTTCTGGATCGTCGATCATCAGGACGTGTTCTTCCGCGCGCTCGGCCAGCACCTCATCATGTCAGGTGTCTCGCTGGCGATCGCTCTTATCGTTGCACTGCCCCTGGCGGTGCTGATCGTCAATCGCACCGGCCTTGCCTTCGGTGTCATCAACACCGTCAACGGGTTGCGGACTATTCCTAGCCTTGCGATCCTTGCCATCATGATGCCGTTGCTGGGCATCGGCCTGATGCCATCGATTGTCGCGCTGACCGTGCTGGCATTGCCGCCGATCCTGCTCAACGCCTATGTCGGCCTCAGGGATGTCGATCCCGATTCGGTCGAAGCGGCGATTGGCATGGGCATGAGCCGTGGTCAGGTGTTGCGCAAGATCCGCATCCCGCTTGCCGCCCCCGCGATGTTTGCCGGCGCCCGCACCGCAGCCGTGCAGGTGCTCGCGGGCGCGACATTGGCACCGTTCATCGGTGGTGGCGGTCTTGGCGACTTTATCGCCACCGGCGTCGGCATGATGGATATGTCGCGACTGCTGGTCGGCGCCGTGCCGATTGCACTTCTGGCGCTGTCGGCCGAATTCATCCTCGGCCGCGCCGAAAAGATCCTGTTTGCAGAAAGAGCCACCGCATGATCCGCATGGAAAACGTCACCAAGCGCTATGCCGAAAGCACAGTCGCTTCGGTCGACAACCTCAGCATGGAAATCCCGGAAGGCTCGACGGTTGCGCTGATCGGCCCGTCCGGCTGCGGCAAGACGACGACGATGCGGATGATCAACCGGCTGATCGACCCCAGCCAAGGCAAGATCTTCGTCAATGGCGAGGACGTCACCAAGGCCGATCCGGTGCTGCTGCGCCGGCATATCGGCTATGTCATCCAGAATGTCGGCCTGTTTCCTCACATGACGATATCAGAGAACATCGCCTCGGTTCCCCGGTTGCTCGGCTGGGACCAGCCACGCATCGACAAGCGCACCGAGGAACTGTTGCATCTCGTCGGGCTCGATCCGAAGGAAATGCTGCGGCGCTATCCGCGCCAGCTCTCGGGAGGCCAGCGGCAGCGTATCGGCGTTGCTCGTGCGCTGGCGGCCGATCCGCCTGTACTGTTGATGGACGAGCCATTCGGCGCCATCGATCCGATCGCCCGCACCCGCCTGCAGGATGAGTTCAAGCAGATCCTCAAGCGGGTGCGCAAGACTGTGGTGCTCGTCACGCACGACCTCGACGAAGCGATCCGCCTGGGCGACCGCATCGCCATCATGCGATCCGGCAAGATCGTTCAGTACGACACGCCGGATACTATTCTCTCAAAGCCAGCGGATGAATTCGTTGCCAATTTTGTCGGCATCGATCGGGCGATCAAGAGACTGAGCCTGTTCGCCGTTTCCGATGCGATGGAAGCGGGCGCAGCCTCGCAAGACACCGGCACCGTGCGCGCTGAGGTCAATCTCCGCGATGCCCTGTCGTTGATGGTCGCACACAACAGCAACGAACTCGCAGTCGTGGACGAAGCAGGACTGACGGTTGGCCGACTGACACGCAACGCCATTTTTTCGATTTGAAGTCGGGCTAGGCCAATGCCTATATTCGTCCTTTCATTTGAGTCTTGCGCATGATGCATCTTGGATTTTCACTTTCGCCTTTCGGTCACGATGCCTCGGCTTGGAAGGCATCCGCCACGCGCGAGCCACTTGGCTTCGACGGTCTCCTGAAACAGGTCGTCCGGGCCGAGCAGGCGGGCTTTGACTTCGTCCTGCTCGCCGATCAGCAGGGTAGGAGGCCGAACGACACGCTTTCTCCACTTGCCACGCCGTTTGAGCCGACGACGCTGGTTTCTGCCCTGACAACCCACGCGAGGAAGATCGGCTTCATCGCGGCAGCGGCGACCTATCAGCACGAGCCGTACAATCTCGCCCGCCGCCTTGCCTCGATCGACTCGATCAGCGGCGGCCGTACCGGCTGGGCCATCATTGGCGGTGACAACCTGTCGCGTGACCGCGAATATGTCGATGTCGTTTCCGCCTTGTGGGATAGCTGGGAAGACGCCGCTTTCATCTACGACAAGGCGAAGGGCCGGTTCTTCGTGCCGGACAAGATGCATGTGCTCAATCACAAGGGCGATAATTTTTCCGTGCGCGGTCCGCTGAACGTCAATCGCTCGCCACAGGGCAAGCCGGTGCTGGCAGCATACGCCGATGCGCCAATAGCAGATCAGGCCGAAGTCGTCTTCGCATCGGATATGGCCGCCGCCCGTCATGTCGCGACACAAAGAGGACGAGGACGGTCCGACATCCGCATCCTGGCTGAAGTCACCGATTTCACCGGTTCGCCTGCCGACATTGCCGATAGACTTCAACGCGATTTCGAATCCGGCGACGTCGACGGCTTCATTCTTGCCCCGCCGACGACAGCCGCATTCCTGTCCTTCGCTGACTCCGTTGCACCCGAATTGCAGAGACGCGGCTTGATCCGCACCAGCCACGCAGGCTCGACGCTGCGCGAACATCTCGGCCTGCCTCGACCTGCCCATCCCGCCAGTCTGGAGCGCGCCTCATGAGCCAGCGCAAAATGAAATTGGGCGCCTTCCTCATGGCGGGCGGCCACCACATTTCGGCCTGGCGACATCCGGATGCCCACGCCCCGGCTGGTGTCGACATCGAACATTTCATCCAGTTGGCCCAGATCGCCGAGCGCGGTAAATTCGACATGCTGTTTGTCGAGGATGCCGCTGCCATTCGCGAGCGCAATCCTGATATGGCGAGCCAGGCGGCGCGCTCGACCGGTTTCGAGCCGTTGAGCCTGCTCGCTGCATTGGCCGTCAACACGTCCAATATCGGCCTCGTGGCCACGGCCTCGACGACATACAACGAGCCCTATGGACTGGCGCGCACCTTCGCCTCGCTCGATCAGTTGAGCGGTGGGCGGGCAGGCTGGAACCTCGTAACGTCTGCGAGCGATCTTGAAGCCGAGAATTTTGCCAGCTCCGGCCTCAGGCCACATGCGCAGCGCTATGAACGCGCCGAAGAGTTTGCCGATGCGGCGCTGGCGCTTTGGGATGGCGTGGAAGACGACGCCTATATGCCCCAAGGTGCAAATGGTCCGTTCGTCGACCAGCAGAAGCTGCATCCCGTTCATCACCACGGCACACATTTCACCGTCGATGGCATTATCGAGAGTCCGCGCTCTCCGCAGGGACGGCCGATCATGGTGCAAGCCGGTGCATCCGATGTCGGCAAGGAGCTTGCGGCGCGCACCGCAGATGTGGTTTTTGCCGCATCCCAGACCATCGCCGAGGCGCAAGCCTACTATGCCGATGTCAAGGCGCGGCTGGCCAAGTATGGCCGCCAGCCGGATGACATCAAGATCATGCCGGGCATCTCGCCGATCGTCGCCGCCACCGAGGACGAGGCGAAAGCCAAGTATCGCGCGCTGCAGGAACTGATTCCCGATGCGGTCGGCGTGGCGCTGCTGGCCAGCTATCTCAGCGTCGGCGATCTTTCCGGCTACCCCATCGACGGCCCACTGCCGGACCTGCCGCAGACCCAGGCGATGCAAAGCCGCCAAAAGCTGATCGTCGATCTCGGCAAACGCGAAGGTCTCTCGATCCGCGAACTGGCGCGCCACTTTGCCGGCGCACGCGGCCATTGGCAGGTCATCGGAACACCCGCGCAGATCGCCGACGCGATGGAGGAACGCTTTGCCAATGGCTGCGCCGACGGCTTCAATGTCATGGCGCCGCTGTTTCCGAGCGGCCTGATGGATTTTGTCGATTTGGTGATTCCGGAACTTCGTCGCCGTGGTCTCTTCCGTGACGCGTATGAAGGCCGTACGTTGCGTGACAATCTTGGCCTGCCGGCGCCTGCCAAGCGATAATGCGAGCCAATAAGTGAGAATGGCATGAACCCTATCTATATCGACTATCTCAACGCTTTCGACATCGAAGCCCTCGATATCGGTAATGACGAGATTCTTGCCGCGATCGAGACCTCGCTGGGCGCGCAGGGCAAGGGCGAAACGGTCATCGAGCCGCGCGTGCATCTTGAGCCCAATCCGGATTTCCACGGCCATTTCAATGTACTGCGGGGCTATGTAGCGCCATTGGGGCTGGCGGGCGTGAAGATCGTCGGCGATTTCGTCGATAACTATAAACTCAACTACCCCTCCGAGTTCGGCGTACTCAATCTCTTCGATCCGCGCACCGGCGTGCCCAAGGCGATCATGGACGCAACGGTGATTACCGATATGCGCACCGGCGCGGTGACCGCCATCGGTGCAAAGCATCTGGCGCGCAAGAACTCCAAGGTGCTCGGCCATATCGGCGCACGCGGCACCGCCTACTGGAACGTGCGGCTGCTCGATCACCTCTTCGATTTCGATGAAATCCGCGTCCACTCCCGCCGTCCGGAAAGCCGTGACACGTTCGGCGCCAAGCTCGAAGCCGATCTCAGCAAGAAGATCACCGTGGTCGACAATTGGCGAGATTGCGTCGAGGGCGCCGATATCGTCGTCGAAGCCTCGCGTCTCAACGAGCCGACGCCGATGCTGAAGACCGCATGGATCAAGCCGGGCGCCTTTGTCGTGCCCTATGGCACGATGAGCGCGGTCGAACTGTCGCTGACCGATATTATGAGCAAGCTTGTGGTTGATGATTGGGGCCAGTGCAAGGGCGGCAAGTTCGGTTCGCTGCGTGCCCATGTCGAGGCTGGCAAACTATCCGAACGGACCTTGCATGCAGAGCTCGGGCAGATTGTTGCCGGATTGAAGCCGGGGCGCCAGAACGACGACGAGAGCATTCTTTTTTGGCATCGCGGCCTCTCGCTCAGTGACATCGCACTCGGTTATGCCCTGCTTGAAAAGGCGCGTGCTGCCAATATCGGCCAGCGGCTGCGCTTCGCATGACCACCGTCCGGCTTCAGGGATCCGGGATTGCTATCGGTGATATCGTCGCGATCGCCCGATTGGATGCCGCAGTCGAAGCCACACCCGAAGTCTTCGACAAGTTGACGAAAGCCAGGACAATCCTTGAAGCCGCAGCCGCGTCCGGCCAGCAGATCTACGGCATGAATACCGGCCTCGGCGCCAATCTCAAGACGGCCGTGGAGGGTGATTACCAGGCGTTCCAGCGCCAGCTGGTCAGGGGGCGGGGTGTTGCCGTCGGCCCGCCTCTGCCGCGCGACACGACGCGTGTGGTGATCGCTGCTCGGCTTTCCATGCTCTCGGTTGGCGGTTCAGGCATTTCGCCTGAGGTGTTTTCCGCTTTGCTGGCCATGCTGAACGCTGGCGTCCATCCCGTCATGCCTTCCGTCGGTTCTATCGGCGCTGGCGACCTTGTGATGCTGTCCGCCATGGCGCGTTGCCTGATTGGCGAAGGCCGTGCCGAATATCGCGGTGAGATTTACGAGGCGGGCGAGGCGCTGAAACTGGCGGGACTGGAGCCGGTCGTGCTCCAGCCGAAAGATGGCATTTCACTGCTGAATGCGTCGGCGGTTTCGGTCGGCAATGGCGCGCTGGTGCTGCATGATGCCGGGCGCCTGCTGGATGCGCAGCGCCGAGCAGCGGCCTTGAGTTTCGAGGCCTTGGGAGGCAATCCGCTCATCCTGACTCCAGCGATCCAACGGGCGCGGCCGGCTGCCGGCCAAGTCGATGAAGCCGCTGCGATTCTGGGGGAACTCGACGGTTCCTCGCTGTTCGAATCCACGGTCGCCATACAGGATCCGCTCAGCCTGCGTTGCGTGGCACCCATCCACGGGGCGCTGTCGGCCGCGCTCGCACATGCCGAGCACGTCGTCCAAGTCGAACTGAATTCCACGCCTGACAACCCGCTTGTGATTGTCGAGGAAGAGCGAGTGCTCTCGACCGGCAATTTCCACACCCCGTCGCTGTCGCTGGCCTTCGAGACACTCGGCCTAGCCATCGCGCAGGCGGCCATGGCCTGTGCTGCGCGGTTCATCCAGCTGACCGGCTCCGGCCGCAATGGCCTGCCGCGCTATCTCTCGCCCGCCGGTGGCGCATCCGCAGGTTTCGTGCCGATGCAGAAAGTGGTCGCCGCGCTTGCCGCGCAAATCCGCCACAAGGCCAATCCCGTGATGCTGGATTATCTCGCTGTCTCCGAAGGCGTCGAGGATCATGCCACCCAGTCGGCGCTGGTTGTCCAGAAAAGCGCGGAGATGCTGGATCTCTGGCGGCAGCTGATCGCCTGCGAAATGCTGGCGGCGGCGCAGGGTGTCGATCTGCGTCCCGGCCACCGTTGCGGGCAGGGCACCTTGCGCATCCACGCCTTTGTCCGTAGCCTCGCTCCAAAGCTGGACGAGGACCGGCCGCTCGGGGAAGACGCGATGCTGATCTCCGAGCATCTGCTCGGGGACGAATGATCGACGGACCCCCGGCGCCTGGTCCCGTGCACCAGCACGAGTTTTTCAGCATATAGGGAACGGATATGAGCAAGGAACGAATCGGATTTATCGGCGTCGGCCTGATGGGCCACGGCATGGCCAAGAACATCGTCACCAAGGGCTGGCCCCTCGTTGTCATGGGTCATCGCAATCGCCAGCCGGTGGAAAACCTTGTGTCACTGGGCGCCACCGAAGCAAAGACCCCGCGTGAGATGGCCGAGAAGGTCGATGTCGTCGTGCTCTGCGTCACCGGATCGCCGCAGGTGCAGGCCGTCGTCAACGGACCCGATGGACTCGCCGCTGCCGGCAAGCCGCTGGTCATCGTCGATTGCTCGACGTCGGATCCCTCCGTGACCGTCAGTCTCGCGGTGGAGCTCGCGGGCAAGGGCATCATCCTCGTCGATGCACCTCTGGGCCGAACGCCGGCAGATGCGGAGGCAGGAACGCTCGACGTCATGGCCGGCGGTGCGGACGACACCTTCGCCCGTATCAAGCCAGTTCTGGAGGCCTTCGCAGGCCGCGTCATCCACACCGGCCCGACGGGCTCGGGCCATACAATGAAGTTGCTCAACAACTTCCTGTCGATGGGTTATGCGGCGCTGTATTCCGAAGCGCTCATGCTGGCCGGCAAGACGGGCATCACGCCGCAGGTGTTTGATGGGGTCATCCGCGGAGGCCGGATGGATTGCGGCTTCTACCAGACTTTTTCCAAGTGGTTCCTGGACAAGGATCCCAACGCCCACAAATTCGCCATCAGCAACGGCTTCAAGGACATGAGCTATCTTGCAAGCCTTGCATCCTCGCTGGGGGCGCAAAATCCGTTGGGCGCCGCGGTCCGCAATTCCTTCGGGCTTGCAGTCGGCCTTGGCCACGGCGACGATTATGTACCGACACTGACCGATATCATCGCCGACGCCAACAAGGGTTAGCGCGTGCGCCAGCAGTTAAGCGGCCACGGGCATCGCCGAAAGGTGCTCGTGGATCGCCTGCCATTCGCCCGCATCGTTTCGTGAAAAGACGATCGTTTCCCGTTCCAGATTGGTTACCTGCTGCTCGCCGAAGGCCACGTCGGTCTCTACGGTATGGCTGAAGATTGCGGCGTCGCCGGCCATTGAAACAACGCGATCCGTCGACTTGCAGCCCATGACTCGAAACCCGTCGCGGCTCTCCCAGAGCTGCCATTCCGCCTCATATTCGGCGCGGGTTCGCAGCACACGGTCGAGATTGTAGAAGATGAAACTGGCGTCCGGTGCGAAGGCAGCGAAGTAGGCTTTGGTATCGTGGTTGCCAAAGGCTTCAACCAAACGGTCGGCGGCAGCCAGGACACTCGTTGGAGTGTGGTTCATTCATTCCTCCCGGATTTTGTTATCGATTGGGGCTGCTGATCAGGGTGGCCAGCGGCCTGTTCTGGCGGGCGACATCGTCCTTCAGCTTTTCGAGCGGCATGGTTTCGTCGCGGACGAACTCGGTGAACATCATGTTGAGATTGTTGAAGACCATGCTGCCGACGGCAGAGGTGTCGATGCCCATCAGCACCGCGCCCTTCTGCTGCAGCTTCTGCACCAGCGTCGAGACCTGCGCGCACAGCGTCCGGTCGAGCTCGGTGTAGCGCTTGCTGAAAGGCGTCTCGGGCTGTTGAATCGAAATGGCCATCGCCGTTCGCCACATCTCCTTGCTGAGATAGACCAGCGAATGGTCGTAGTACTGATTGATCAGCGCCGTGATCGCACCCAACACATCGAGTGGAGGATTGGCCACGATCGGCTCGCCGGCATCGAGTACTTCCTCGACTTCCATGGCCACCGTCGCCAGCAGCATGTCGCCCTTGTTCTGGTAGTAATTGTAGAAGGTGCCGACGGAGACTTCGGCACGCTCGGCGATGTCTTCGATGCGGGCGGCGTCATAACCAACTTCCCGGAAGAGCTTGGTGGCGGCTTCGAGTATGCGCCTGTTCTTGTCGGCTTTTTGTTTTGCGCGAAGTCCTGTCACCCGCGTTCTTCCTTATTTTGAATGCCCTCAATTTTGATATTGACTTAAAAAATGAATTCATTCAATCTTTTTGTGAAGGCACCGAGATGAGTGCCAAAAACAGAGGGTAGAACGATGACCACTCCCATTTCGGGCAGTTTCGCACGCCGTTTATTTGCATCCGTTGCCGCAACCGCGCTCATGGCCGTGGCGTCAAGCCAGGCTTTTGCCACGGAAGAACTCAATGCACTTGTCTGGTGCGATCATACCGACCCGACGCTGATCGAGCCTTTCGAAAAGGCCAATGACGTCAAGGTCAACCTCAAGGAATATGAGGGTACCGGCGCCGGCATCTCGATCCTCGAACAGTCCCAGCCCGGCGATTGGGATGTGATGGTTGTCGATGCCGTCGATGTCCATCGCCTCGTCGACATGAGCATGCTGGGCGAGATGCCCGCCAGTGCACTGCCAAGCGCCGACATGTTCCCGGAAGTGCGCATGGAAGCCAATAACTCCAAGGACGGCAAGATCTACGCCGTCACCGAGAAGTTCGGCTACAACACAATCTCCTACGACAAGACCAAGGTCGATCCGAAGGACATGGAAGACCTCTCGGTGATCTGGTCGGACAAGTACAAGGGCCGTGTCGCGCTCTATGACTATTACCTGCCGATGATTGGCCTTGTGCAACTCGGCCTCGGCAAGAAGACCGCCGAGCTTTCGGATGCCGACATGCCTGCGATCGAGGAAAAGCTCGCGGCGATGAAGAAGGTTTCCAAGCAGGTCAGCGACGTCGTTTCCTCGCAGACCGCTCTGGCGACCGGCGAAGTCGACATTCTCGTCGGAGGCGGCGAATGGATCACCGCATCGCTTTCCAAGGACAAGCCAAATCTCGACTGGATCGTGCCGAAGCAGGGTGCCGTGCGCTGGGCCCAGTCGATCGGCGTCATGAAGGATTCCAAGAAACAGGATCTGGCGCTCAAGTTCGTGCAGTATATCGTCAGCCCAGAAGGCCAGGCGCGGCTGGCAACCTCGTCGTGCTATTGGGGCATGCCGACCAATCAGAAGGCTGGCGAGCATCTGACGGCCGCCCAGAAGACGGCGCTTCGCTGGGACGACCAGTCGGGTTATCTCAAGAACACCCAACTCTATCCAATCCCCAGCGCCGAACTCGACAAGAAGATGCAGGACGCCTGGACAAATATGATGCAGCAGTAAGGGCATTTGCGTGAGGGGGCTTACCCCTCACCAACTTCGGCCAAGGGCTCGCTAAGCTCGCCCGGCATTAGTATCCTCTCCCACAAGGGGAGAGGTAAACCCGCGGCGTCGCGGTGCCAAACGTGAGGGCAGCGCTTGTGGCAACCCTACCTCTCCCCTTGTGGGAGAGGATAGCAAGCCCACGTGAAGCGAAGCTGAGCGCTTGGGCGCGCTTGGTGAGGGGGTAACTGTCTCGCAGACCTCAAGCATCCATCGATATCGACGATCGAAAGTATTTGACTGCCATGACCGCTGCCACCCTAGAAGATGCAGATCGCCGCAAGGCTTGGGGCTTTGTCGCCCCGGCACTGCTCTGGACGCTTGCATTCTTCGTCGTGCCGTTCCTGTTCATGGCAGCCATGAGCCTGTGGACGCGCGCCAGCGGCAAGATTGTCCAGGTCTGGAACCTCGATAACTACGCCCGCTTCTTCTCCGAAAGCGCGCTCTTCAAGGGGCTGACCAATTCGCTCGAGATCACGCTGACGGTCACGGTGCTTTCTATCCTGCTTGCCTATCCGCTGGCCTGGATTATCGCCGAGCGAGTGCCGAAACGCTTCCAACGCATGGCGCTAATACTGGCGATCCTGCCGTTCTGGACATCCTATGTCGTGCGCTCCTATTCCTGGCTGCTGGTGCTGTCGAAAGGCGGCGTCATCAACAATGCGCTGATGGATATCGGCCTGATTGCCGAGCCCTTGGAGATCGCCAGCAATCGCACCGCCACCATCATCGGCTTTGTGCATTTCTTCGTCATGCTGCTGACGCTGACCATCTATTCCAACCTCATCCAGCTCTCGCCAAACTATCGCCGTGCGGCGGCCGATCTGGGTGCCAATGCCTTCCAGACCTTCTGGCATGTGATCCTGCCGCTGACGCTGCCGGGCATCATGACCGGCGCGTTCCTGACTTTCGTGCTCTGCATCGGCGACTACATCACCCCGCAGATCCTCGGCGGCAACAACGAATTGGTGCTGCCGCAGATCATCATGCTGCAGATCGGCCGGCGAGCAGATTTTCCCATGGCGGCGGCGTTGTCGATCATCCTCATGCTGGCAGTGACCTTGGCCTATGTCGCCTGCGCCCGCTGGCTGAAGATCGAGAGGGCGTGAAATGAACAAGGCTCTCGGATCAACGTTCAGCTGGCTCTACCTACTCGTCATTTACGGTTTCATCTTCCTGCCGGTCGCGGTGCTGGTGCTGTTCTCCTTCCAGGACGGTCGCTTGCCGGTACCGCCCTTCAACGGCTTTTCGCTGCAATGGTACGAGGCGGTATTTGCCGACCGCAAGCTGATGGCGGCGCTGACCAATTCGTTCTTCGTCGCCTCGATATCCTCGCTGGTCGCCTGCCTGCTCGGCTTCCTCGCGGCCTATGCGCTGGCGCGCTACAAGCTACCGGGTTCGGCCTTGCAGCGTGGCCTGCTGATCGCGCCGATGACGGTGAGCTACCTCATCATCGCGCTCGGCCTGCTGACCTTGCTCAACACGCTGCATATTCCGCTGTCGCTGTGGACGGTGGGCATCGGCCATGTGGTGATCAACCTGCCGCTCTGCTTTGCCATCATCTATGCCTCGATGGGCGATCATCACATCAATATCGAGCGTGCGGCACGCGATCTTGGCGCCAATGATTTCAAGGTCATGACGCTGGTGACGGCGCCGATGCTGATGCCGTCGATCCTTGCCGCCTTCTTTCTGTCCGTCACCTTCAGCTGGGATGAGTTCATTATCGCCTTCCTGCTGTCGCGCTTCGACGTGACGCTACCCGTCGAGATCTGGAGCATGCTGCGCTCCGGCCTCAACCCCAAGACCAATGCCATCGGCTCGCTGGTGTTCCTCGTATCGGTGGCCGTGCTGCTGGTCCTTGAACTCGGCCTGTTCGGCAGGAGCCGCAAATCATGACCGCATCCGTATCCGTCACCAACGCCACAAAGACGTTCGGCAGTTTTACCGCGCTGGACAATGTCTCGCTCGATATTGAGGCCGGCGAGTTCATCGTCCTGCTTGGGCCATCCGGCTGCGGCAAGACCACGCTGCTGTCGATCCTCGGCGGCTTCATGACGCCCACCTCCGGACGAATCGCGATCGGCGGCAAGGACATGGCAGGCGTCGCACCCGCCAAGCGCCCGACCACGACAATGTTCCAGGACTATGCGCTGTTTCCGCATATGCGATTGATCGACAATGTCGGTTTTGGCCTGCGCATGCGGGGGCTTGCCAAGGCTGAGCGCGACGAGAAGGCACTCGGATTTCTCGATCTCGTCGGGCTCAAGACCTCGGCCGAAAAGAAGCCGCATGAACTGTCCGGCGGCCAGCGCCAGCGGGTGGCACTGGCGCGCGCGCTGGCCGTCGATCCCGATGTTCTGCTGTTGGACGAACCGCTCGGCGCGCTCGATCTCAAACTGCGCCGACAGATGCAGGATGAGTTGAAGGCCATTCAGAAGCGTGTCGGCACTACCTTCGTTCACGTCACCCACGACCAGGAAGAAGCGATGGCCATCGCTGATCGCATCGTCGTGATGAACCAGGGTCGGGTGGAAGATTTCGGTCCGCCGTCGGATATCTACATGCGGCCGAAATCGCTGTTTTCCGCCGGCTTCATGGGCGAGGTGAACTTCCTCGACGGCAAGGTGAAATCGGCCGGCAGCGGCTCGGCGGAGGTCGAGACGTCGGTAGGCCCTGTGACGCTTCCATCGACGAATTTCACCGCCGCGAAGCCGAATGCCGGCGACAAGGTCACGCTCTGCATCCGCCCCGAACATTTCTGTGCGGAAGGCGATACGTCCGCCGTCGCGTTAGGCCAAGCCCGTATTACCGGCAGTGCGTTTTTCGGCACGCATTTCCGCTGCCATCTGGCGCCGGACGCAGCCAACGATCTCAGCCTCGTCGCCCACATGCCGCAATCGGCGAGAATCTCGACCGGCGACCGTATCGCCTTGTCGGTCGATCCGCAGGGCGTTACCGTACTGCCAGCAGCGTAAGAGGGTGAACATGCACCGCATTGCAGCGAAGGACTGGTATTCGGTCAGGCGTCTGGACAACGACGTCACCTATATCAGCGAGCCTTACATCCAGGAATTCTATCGTTGCAACATCTGGCATATCCGTGGTCGCGATCGCGACATGCTGGTCGATAGCGGCATGGGCGTCGTCTCCCTGCGCGAATGGGTGCCGCTGGTCACCGAGCGTGCACTGTTGGCGGTAGCCAGTCACACCCACTTCGACCATATCGGCTGCCATCACGAATTCGAATGCCGTGCCGTCCATTCCGCCGAAGCCGAACTGCTGGCGCATCCGACGCGCGAAAATACGCTCGCCGATCCCTATGTCACAGATGATATCTTCGATGCCCTGCCGCCCGAACCCTACTGCTCGAAATGCTATGCGGTAAAAGGGGCGCCAGCGACCCGCATTCTCGAAGACCGCGATGTCATTGACCTCGGCGATCGCGTGTTCGAAGTGGTGCATACGCCCGGCCATTCGCCGGGCGGCATCGCGCTTTGGGAAAAGGCGACGGGTATCCTGTTTTCCGGCGACATCCTTTACGATGGGCCGCTGATCGAAGACACGTATCATGCCAATGCTGATGATTATTATGCCTCGATGAAACGCCTGCTCGACTACCCCGTGCGCGTCGTTCATGGCGGGCATTTCCCGAGCTTTTCCGGCACCCGTTACCGGCAGCTGATCAAGGACTGGCTGGACGAAAAGCAGCGCGCCTGACCTCGCAAAACCCTAAAAATCGCCCTTGAGAAAACCGCTTGACAGCGGCTCATCTTGCTCCAATATTGAACAGGATTAGACAGGTTCAATAAACAGGTCTCAAATGGCAAGACGGGCTGATCTGAAGACGCAGCTAAAGCCGGGTGCCCCCAAGCCCGAGCAGATCGCTTCCGTGCTCGAACAGGAGATCCGTTCCGGCGTGCTCGGCTTCGGTGATCGTTTGCAGAGCGAGAGCGAGCTGGTTCAACGCTTCTCCGTCAGCCGCAATACGCTCCGCAAGGGCCTCGAGGAGCTGACCAGCCGTGGCCTGATCACCACCAAGGTGGGCATCGGCTCATTTGTCACCTTCAATGGGCAGACGATCAATGACGCCATTGGTTGGTCGAGAGCTCTGGCCGATGTCGGTGCCGACACAGAGACGCGCACACTCCGCATCGAATTGATTGACGATCCGGAGCTTGCCGACTTTCTTGAACTGCCCAACACGACCTTCATCGCGGTTGACCGGCTGCGATCGCTCGCAGCAACGGGCAAAGGCATTTCGATCGAACGTAGCCGCATGCCGCTTTCCATTGAGCTTGAGGATGTGCCCCTCAAGGGGCTGACCTCGGGCTCCTTGCAGGAAACGCTACGCAATGCTGGCCTGATCACTGACCACGGCGAAGAATGGTGCGACATCGAGATGCTCGGCGAGGATGATGCCGGTCTGCTCGGTGTTGCCGTGGGCACAGCGTTCCTGCGCACCCGCCGCCTGACGCGCGGCGCCGACAACAGGCCGATCGAATATGTGACCAGCCTGCTCAACTCAGCGTTTTTCGCGTTGCATCTGGAGTTTTAGGGAATGAGCATGCCCGGCGATCTCAAATTCAATCGAGCACTGGGCGCACTTCTCGGCGGGGCCTTGGGCGATGCCATGGGTATGCCGACCCAGCTTCTGTCGCCAGCCGAGATCAGGCAACACTATGGCCATGTCGATGATTTCGTCGGACCGATAGACGAGCACCCCGTTTCCAAGGGGTTGGTCGTCGGCACGATCACCGACGATACCGAGCAAACGCTGTTGCTCGCCTCCGCTCTGTTGAAATCCAACGGCAACCTCGATCATCACGCATGGGTCAATGCCTTGATCCGCTGGGAGGAAGAGATCAAGGCGCGGGGCGGCTATGACCTGCTAGGCCCGTCAACCAAGCGGGCGATCGACGCCATAAACAGCGGCATTGCACCCGAAGATGCCGGCCGCTATGGCGACACCAATGGCGCGGCCATGCGCATCGCTCCTGTCGGCATCATGGTGCCTCCGTCGTCCGGTCTCATCGAAGTCGTGGCCGAGACCTGCCGCGCCACCCACAACACATCCATCGCCATCTCGGCGGCAGCGGCGGTTGCCACCGTTATCAGCCATGGCGTCGATGGCGCCGACTGGCAGCAGGCGCTTGGCCATGCCGTAACTGCAGCGCGAGCCGGCGAGAATGAAGGCCGCTGGGTTGCCGGCGGCAGCGTCGCAGCCCGCATCGAATGGGCGCTCGATCTCGTCGAAGGCTGCACGCTGGAAGAGGGTATTTCGCGAATCTTCGATCGTGTCGGCACCAGTGTCGCCTCGCAGGAATCGGTGCCGGCGGCTTTTGCGGTGCTGAAACTTGCCAAGGGCGATGCGTGGCAAGCCGCGGTCATCTCCGCAAATCTCGGAGGCGACACCGATACGATCGGCGCGATTGCAGGCTCAATGGCTGGCGCCTGCGCCGGTTATGACAGCCTGCCGAAGGACAAGATCGAACGGCTGGTCGGCATCGATCTGGAAGAGGCCGACCGTCTGGCACATGACCTCGTTGACGCCCGGCTGGCAGGGAAGGGCGCGCAACATGGCTAGTCCCCGCCTCATCCATATCGGCAGCGCCGTGATCGACTTCATCTACCGGCTCGAACACCTGCCTGCACCGGGCGACGATCTCACGGCCTCGACATTCGCTGCATTGCCCGGCGGCGGCTTCAACATGATGGTCGCGGCCCGGCGGAGCGGCATGACGGTTGCCTATGGCGGCAAGATCGGCGATGGGCTGTGCGGCGCAATGCTGACGGTCGCTTTTAAAGCCGAGAACATCGACTGTCTGCAGCCGCCGACCAACGGCATCGACAGCGGCACATGCGTTGTGCTGATCACCAGTGACTCTGAGCGCACCTTCGTCTCGAAGCCCGGAGCAGAAGGCGTCATCTCGCCCGCCGATTTCGTTCATATGCAGCCGAAGACCGGCGATTGGGTGTTCACGTCGGGCTACACGCTCGCCTATCCCGGCAGTCGCGACAGCCAGGCGCAGTTCATCTCGCAATTGCCATCGGACACCATCTTCACCTTCGATCCGACCGGCATTGTCGGCGAAATTCCGCGCGACCTTCTCAAGACCGTGCTCGCCCGCACCGACTGGCTCAGCTGCAACCGCGCCGAGGCGGCCGTGATCGCGGGTCTCGGGTCCGACGAGGAACTCGCAAGCCGGCTGCTGACGGAGCATTGTCCACAAGCGGCGGGCGTCGTCATTCGGGCTGGTTCGGCCGGCGCGCTTCTGGCGTTGCGCGGGTCGCAGCCTGTCTTCGTGCCGGCCTTCCAGGTCGAGACAGTCGATACCAATGGTGCCGGAGATACCCATGTCGGCGCCTTCGTCGCGGCCCTGAGCCAGGGCGAACCACCTGGCGAGGCGCTTCGCTATGCCAACGCGGCCGCAGCCATCTCGACGATGCGCCACGGCGGCTCGGTGGCTCCGACCACGCAAGAGATCAATGAATTCCTGAGACGTGCCCGGGAAAAGAATTCCGCTTAGCGGAACGCAAGGGAACAAGGCACGCGGTGAAAAACAGAGAGGAACTGTCATGACCATGCATAAAGCAATCGCAATGACGACCACCGCCGCATTGGCTGTGTTGATGGCCGGCACGGCCATGGCTGCCGATATCCATGTGCTCAACTGGAAGGGCTACGGCACCGACGAGCCCTGGGCGGTCGAGGCTTTCGAGAAGGCCACCGGCAACAAGGTCATCAACGACTATTTCAACTCCGAACAGGAGATGCTGACCAAGCTCAGGACCAATCCGGGCGTCTATGACGTTGTGATGATCAATGCCGCCTTCAACGACCAGGCGACAAGCGAAGGCCTGATCGCGCCCATCGATACCGCCAAGATTTCGAACTATGCCGATATCGGCGCGGAAAAGGCGAAATCGCCGATGCTCAATCACGACGCCAAGGTTTATGGCGTACCGTGGGTCTGGGGCCTGACCGCGCTCGCCGTCAATGACAAGTCGTTCGACAAGACCCCGACGTCCATCCAGGTGATGTGGGACCCGGCTCACAAGGGCAAGGTCGTGCTGCGCGACGATGCAGTCGAAGCCATCCAGTTCGGCGCCATCGCCACCGGCCAGAATATCAACGAGATCAAGGATCTCGATGCGGTCAAGGCAAAACTCACATCGTTGATGCCGCAGATCCGTACCTTCTGGAGCGCTGAAAACGATTGGAACCAGATGGTTGCGTCCAACCAGCTCGATGTCGGCACCTATTGGAGCGGATCGGCCTCGCGCGCCAAGAAGAATTTCAAGCTGCCGGTGACCTTCGTGGTGCCGGAAGAGGGCGCGGTTGGCTGGCTCGATGCCTTTTCCATCCCCAAGGGCTCCAAGAATGTCGAGGGGGCCGAAGCCTTCATCAACTACATGATCGACCCGAAATTCTATGTCGAATGGGACAACAAGGTCGGCGCACCGGTTTCTGCCAACACCAAGGCCGTCGCCGAACTGCCGGCGGATGCCTTCAACCGCGTCGTGATGGGCGATCCGAAAGTGGCCGAGCGCATCCAGTTCCAGAAGCCGATCTCCGATGCCAACCGCGAGAAATGGCTGGCGATCTGGCAGGAACTGAAGGTCAACGTGAAGTAAGGGCGGCGTGGTGGGTGAGGTTGGGTATTTCATTGCAAGTGCCCGTCCTCGCGGCGCCCCCCTCATCTGCCCTACGGGCATCTTCTCCCCGCTGGGGAGAAGAGGTCGCTTGTTGCGCCGGTCGCGCATGGCCGCATGAACTGCAATCGCAACGACCATTGAGTTGGTATGACGGTGCGGCAACTTCTCTCTTCTCCCCTACGGGGAGAAGGTGGCCCGTAGGGTCGGATGAGGGGGGGCGGCAACCGGAGAGCTTTTAGAGAATTTTCAAAGATCACGACAACAGGGAGGCAGGCAAACACATGGCGGGCATCGCACTCAATCCGCGCCGATCGGGTCTCCGCAAGGCCATGCCATTGCTGCTCCCCGCCTATCTCTGGCTCGTCGTGGCGATCTTCCTGCCGCTCTCGGCCATGGTGTTCTTCAGCTTCATGACCGACCTGCCATTGTCAGGCAAAAGCTGGTCGTTCACGCTGGAAAACTATGCGGCCTTCTTCAGCATCGGCGTCTATGCGACGCTGTTGTTGTCGTCGCTCAGGCTGGGGCTGGAGGTAACCTTCTGGTGCATCGTGCTCGGCTTTCCCTCGGCTTACGTGCTGGCCAAGGTGTTCAAGGGCCGCAGCCGCGAGGCGATCTTTCTGCTGGTCATCCTGCCCTTCTGGAGCAACGGGTTGGTGCGAATATTTTCCTGGGCGATGGTGCTGCGCGAAGGCGGTATCCTCGACACCTGGCTCAACGCCGTACTGCCGTTCAGGATCAATATCGACCTGATGTATTCCTATCCGGCTGTTATCATCGGGCTGGTGCATTCCTACGTGCCCTACATCGTGCTGACCTGTTATCTCAGCTTGCAGGCGATCGATGACAGCATCATCGAGGCGGCTCGCTCGCTCGGCGCATCGCGGCTCACGGTGTTGCGCCGGCTGATCCTGCCCCTGGCCGTGCCGGGCATTGTCGCGGGCGCCGTTCTGGTATTCGTGCCGGTGGTCGGCTCTTTCATGGAGCCGCGCATCCTCGGCGGTCGCACGGGCACATTCTACGGCACGGTGATTGAGGACCAGTTCGTCGCGGTGTTCAACTGGCCGCTGGGGGCGGCCCTGTCCTTCATCCTGCTGGCCGTGGTGCTGATCATCCTCGCCGCGGCCTCGCCAGTCCTGAGGAGAGCCGAATGAGCCCCGTCACGCGAATGCTGAATGGCGCCGGCAAGCTCTATGTCATGCTGCTCCTGGCCTTCCTCTATCTGCCGATCATCATCATGGCGCTGATGTCGTTCAATGCCTCGCCGTTCTATCAATTGCCGCTGGAATGGTCGACGACCTGGTACCAATCCTTCTTTCATAATAGTCAGCTGATCGCGGCGACGTGGAACAGCCTGTTCATCGCGGTGCTGACAACGATCATCGCCTCCATCCTCGGAACGGCCGCCTCGCTGGCGCTGTTTCGCTACGAGTTCACTGGCAAGAAGGTGCTGCAGGCGCTGCTGTTGCCGCCGATCGCCATTCCCTGGCTGATCACCGGCACTGCCATGCTGATCTTCTTCTTCGGTGTCGGCATCGGGCGTGGCCTGCATGCCATCATTCTCGGCCATGTGGCGCTGGCGCTGCCCTACGTCATCATCGTCGTCAATGCGCGGCTCAAGACCTTTGCGCCGGAGCTTGAGGAAGCTGCCCGCTCGCTGGGCGCCAGCCAATGGCAGGTGACGCGTCGGGTGACATTGCCGTGGATCGCACCCGGCGTCATCGCAGGCGCACTCTTCGCCTTCGCGGTGTCGTTCGATCAGTTCGTGGTGTCCTATTTCCTCGCCACGCCGGGCCAGACGACGCTGCCGGTCGAGATCTATGCGGCCATCCGCAAGGGTTTTACCCCGGAGATCAACGCCGTTTCCACCATCATCATTGTGTTGTCTATGGCCCTGATGCTGTTCACCGCGCGATTCTACAAATTCGGAGGCGAGAAATAATGGCAAGTGTCGAGGTCAAGAACCTGTCGCGAAGCTTCGGCATCCACAAGGCGCTCGATGACGTGTCGGTCCGTTTCGAGGATGGCGGCTTCTACGCGCTGCTCGGCCCCTCGGGCAGCGGCAAGACAACGTTGCTGCGGATGATCGCCGGCTTCGATTTCCCCGATACCGGCAGTATCGAGATGGACGGCGAAAGCGTCGAGCGCGTGCCGCTGGAAAAGCGCCAGATCGGCATGGTGTTCCAGAACTACGCGCTGTTTCCCAACATGTCGGTGGAACAGAATGTTGCCTTCGGCCTCGACGTGCGCGGCATGAAACGCGACGAGATCGCCGCCAAGGTGCAGGCGGCGCTCGATCTTGTGCAACTCGGCAAGCTCGGCGCGCGCCGTCCGCATCAATTGTCCGGCGGCCAGCGGCAGCGCGTGGCGCTCGCTCGCGCCTTCGTCATCAATCCGCGCGTGCTGCTATTGGATGAGCCGCTCGGAGCACTCGACAAGGCTCTGCGCGTCGACATGCAGGTGGAGCTCAAGCGCATCCAGCGTGAAATCGGCATCACCACCATCTTCGTCACTCACGACCAGGAAGAAGCGCTGACGATGTCCGACAGGATCGGCATTCTCAAGGACGGTAGGGTCATCGAAGAGGGTCGGCCGGAAGAAATCTACAACAGGCCGCGCAGCCTGTTTGCCGCGACCTTCCTGGGCGACGCCAATATCCTCACCGGCACCTGGAACGGCCAGGCCATGGCACTCGCCGATGGCACGGTGATTCAGATCGACAGTACAGATGGACTGAGCAAGGGCGATCCGGTGACGTCAGCGATCCGGCCGGAGCGCATCCGCATTCTTGGCGCCGACACCGCCCCGCGCGACAATGTCGTGCATGGCAAGATCATCCGGCGGATGTTTGCCGGTGTCAGTTCGACACTGTTCGTCGAATGTCTTGGAATGACCATGCGCGTGCTGGTGCCGAATGCCGGCATGGAACTGTTGCGGGATGGCGAGGAGGTCAGGCTCACCTGGTCGAAGGAAAGCACGATCCCGGTGCGCGGCTAAAGCGCGCCACGATCCTCAGGATTCGTTTGTCGCGCTTTAGCTCTTTGTTTGGCGCATGTTGTAAGCGCAAAACCGCAGCACACTTTTGCGCAACATGCTTTACGCCGGCGCGGGTTGACGCACCGAAAGTGTCGTGCCGATGGAGGCGGTGACGATCAGCGCGATCGCCAGCCACTGCATGCTGGTCAGGCTTTCGTGGAGATAGACGAGGCCGATGAGCGCACCGATTGCCGGCTCGATGCTCATCAGCGTGCCGAAGGCGCGCGCCGGCAGGCGGCGAAGCGCAAACATCTCCAGCGTGAACGGGATTGCACTCGTCAGAACAGCGACCGCAAGAATGATCGGCAGCAGCTTGGCGTCCAGCAGCGTCGTACCGGCTTCAGCAACGCCGAAAGGCAGCGCGACCACTGCGGCGATCATCGTTCCCAGCGGCGCAGTGTACGTTCCGTGCTGCGCGCCGGCCTTCTTGCCGAAGACGATGTAGAACGCCCAGCAGGTGGCGGCGCCGAGCGCCCATATTATGCCAAGCGGGTCGAGGCTGTGAACAGATCCAGCCAGCGGCGTCAGCAACAGCAGCCCGATTGCCGCCAGGCCAACCCAGGCAAAATCGGTCGGCCGCCGCGAATAGATCACCGCGACCGCAAGCGGTCCCAAAAATTCGAGCGCCGACGCAATGCCCAGCGGCAAGCGGTTGACCGCCAGATAGAACATCAAGTTCATCGCGCCCAGCACCACGCCGTAGACCGTCAGTGCCTGCCAATTGCGGCTGTTGATCTCGGCACGCCATGCCCGCAGCATCACGAACATGATCGTCGCCCCGAAAACGAGACGCACGACGGTCGTGCCCTGGGCGCCGAGGATCGGAAACAGGCCTTTGGCGATCGATGCGCCGAACAGGATCGACACCATCGATACCAGAAGCGCGCAGACGGGAATCAAAACGGGAAAACGGTTGTTCATTTGGGTCACTTGTCACGCCTGGCGGGATCGAGGCTGGCCCAATCCCGGCGCACCGGGACGCAACCGGGCGGCAGAGCCGGCCTTCATCGTCAGCTCTCGAAATCGCCGAACACGTCCTGCAGCCGTGTCAGCAACTGGACGCGATCATCGACCTCGTTGCCGAGCAAGACGATGATGTTGCTGAGCAGCAGATCCATGACGGCGGTCATGGTCGCCGCGCCATCCCAGAGCGGGCCGTGCGAGCCGGGCACGACAAGCGCGATATCGCAGGCTTCCTCCGCCCATGGGCAGAATTCGTCGGTGAGTAGGATGACCTTGACACCGGCGCGGCGTGCCTCGTCCGCCAGTGGGCGTGCCTTTGCGGCAAAGCGACGAACGTCATGCAGGAACAGTACGCGGCCTTCGACCGAACCATCAAGCAACTCGGCATAGGTGCCATTGACGCCATCGACGAATTGCACCCGCGGCCGCGTATAGGAGAGCTGGCTGGCGAAATACTGGGCGATGCCGCGGACGTTCTGGTAGGCGGCGACATAAACCTCGCTTGCCGAAATCAGCGCGTCGATGCTCTGCTGCCATTCGGGCGCTGCCGTCAGTTCGTAGATTCGCCCGAGATTGTCGATCTGCTGCTGCAGGAGGCCGGCGAGAAACTTGCCGTCGCGCAGATCTCCCTGGAAGCGGTCCATCGACCCTTTGATCTGCCAGGCGGGGTTGGATACGCTTTGCCGAAGTGCGGCCTTGAGATCGTCGAGGCCTTCGAAGCCGAGACGCCGTAGGTAGCGGCCTACCGTCATCTGCGAGATTTCAAGCTTGGTAGCGATGGATTTCGCTGTCTCGAAGGGAAGATCGCGAAGATTGCGTCCCAAATAATTGGCGATCAGCTTGTCGCTCTTCGACTTTCGCATCTCCATGCTCTGGATGCGCCTGAGGATATCTTTCGACAATTTCCTGCCCCGTTGAAACTCCGCCCGGCAAGCGGGCGGAGTATTTTTGGCTGATGTTACTGCGCAGTCTTGACCTTGGTCCATACCCGGTCGACCTGGCGAAGGCCGGCGCCGAGATCCTGGAAGATCTGCAGTCGCTTCATGGTCTCGTCGGTCGGATTGATCTCTTTGCTATTCTTGATATTTTCGGGCGTCAATTGCCGCGCCGGTACATTCGCCGTGCCATTGGTCTGCTGCGACACATTCAATGCGGCAATTTCCGGCTTGGTGTAGAACTGCAGGAACTTGATGGCGTTGTCCTTGTTGGGCGCCGTCTTCAGCACGCAGATGTCCTCCTGGTACATGGTCGCGCCTTCCTCGGGGATCACATAGCCGAGATCCCCAGGGTTGCCGAACACATCAACCATCGCGCCGACGAAGAAATGCGCCGCGGCAACATCGCCGGACGCGACCATGGGGCGGGAGTCATAGGTAAATGCCGCGACGTCGGGCTTCATGGCAATCACTGTGTCGGCCGCCTTCTGCAATTCCTTCGGATCGGTCGAGTTGACGGAATAGCCGTTGAGGATCAGGCCGACGGCCATGACTTCGCGCATATCGTCGAGCAAGGTGAACTTCAGGCCCTTCGCCTTGACGGTGGCCAGCAAGTCCTTCCAGCCGGTGATATCCTTGCCGAGCACCTTGCGGTTATAAAGGATGCCGACCGTGCCGAAGGCGTAGGGCAGGCAATACTCGCCCTTCGGATCGCTCTTGGTGCGCAGGAACTGCGGATCGATGTTCTTGAAGCCTTCATAGGTGTTGATGTCGGTCTTCTCGAGCAAGTCGAGCTTGGCCATGATGTCCTGCATGTGTACGGACGGAAAGACGATGTCATAGCCGGTGGCGCCGCCCTGGATCTTGGCCAGCATTTCCTCGTTGGAGGAATAGGTCGACAGGTTGACCTTGATCTTGGTCTCTTCCTCGAATTTCTTCAGGACCGCCGGGTTGATATACTCACCCCAGTTATAAATGTTGAGTTCGTCGGCCATCGCAGCGCCAGCCGGAATGCAGATTGCGGTGAGCGCGATCAGGCTCAGGCGCCGGAGAGCGCCCTGAAAGAGTGTCATTTTTAGTTCCCCTTATATGGATTTTTCCACCCCCGGTTCAGTTGAGATTTCACGTTTAGGACATTGAAATCGCTGAGCCGGCGGGGCGTTGACTTCGACAATAAAATGATATCAACATATCTAAATCGCGCAAGAGTTAATTTAATAACATTTCGGGGAGCGGTGCATGCGAGATGCAATCGTGCGGCTGGACAAGGCCGCCAAGGCGTTTGCCACGCCTGAAGGCCGGCAGGTCAAGGCACTGGACGGAATAGACATCGAAGTCGGCCGCAATGAATTCATCACCCTTCTCGGACCTTCAGGTTGCGGCAAGACAACGCTCCTGCAGGCCATCAGCGGCTTCGCCGAACTCGATTCCGGCCGGATCACCATCGATGGCGAGGACATGACCGACCGGCCGCCCTACAAGCGTCCGGTCAACACCGTCTTCCAGAATTACGCGCTGTTTCCGCATATGACGGTCGGCGGCAATGTCGCCTATGCGCTTGAGGTCGCAGGTGTCGCCAAGGCCGAACGGGTCGAGCGCGTCAAGGCGGCTTTGCGCATGGTCGGCCTCGAGGGCATGGAAGGCCGGTTGCCTCGCCAGCTGTCTGGCGGTCAGCAGCAGCGGGTCGCGCTCGCCCGCGCCATCATTGCTCGGCCCAAGGTGTTGCTGCTCGACGAGCCGCTCTCGGCGCTTGACAAAAATCTCCGCCAGTCGATGCAGCTGGAACTCAAGACGCTGCAGCACGAACTGGGCATCACCTTCATTTTCGTGACCCACGACCAGCAGGAAGCCCTGACTATGTCGGATCGGGTGGCGGTGCTTTCAAACGGCCGCATCCAGCAGCTCGATACGCCGCGCACGATCTACGACCACCCGGCCAGCACCTTCGTCGCCAATTTCGTCGGTGCCAGCAACCTGTTCGAAGGCCGCGCCGATGGAGCGACGTTTGTCACCAATGACGGAGCGCCAATTCAGCTGGCTTCGGCGAGCACGGCGGGTGGCGCCACCGCGCTGATCCGGCCGGAACAATTCTTCCTTACCTCGTCAACCGACGGCTATCCGGCCATTGACGTCACTGTCGAGCAGATCGTCTTTGTCGGCTCGTCCTTCGAACTGTTCGGGCGCACCGCCGCGGGTCGGACGCTGGTGGCGGAAATCCCGGCGACCCAGCGTGCCGCCGTCGGGGCACTCGATACAGGCAGCCAGGCGCGCTGGTACTATGATCCGGCCACGGTGCATGTCATCTGCGCGCAAGCGGAGGCGCTGGCATGAGCATTGCAAGCCGAAGACGCTTCCAGCTCGGCCTGCTCCTCGGGCCGGTGACACTGTTTCTCTTGATCTTCTTCGTGGTGCCGCTTGCTATCATGGTGGTCACCAGCTTTCTGGCGCCAGGCCTCTATGGCGGCGTCGAATGGAGCTTCTACCCCGATAATTTCGGCCGCATCCTTGGCTTCGCCAATCCGGAATTCGAGGAATACGACCCGGTCTATGTCTCCATCTTCCTTCGCTCGGTGAAGATCGCGCTGCTGACGGTCGCCGTCACCCTGCTGGTCTGCTATCCCGCCGCCTTCCACATCAGCCGGCTGTCGGAGAAGTCCAAGAACTTCTGCCTGTTCCTGATCACCCTGCCGTTCTTCTCCAGCCTGATCGTGCGGCTGTTCGTCTGGGTGCTGATCCTGCGGCAAACCGGGCTGGTCAACGAAGCGCTGCTGGCGACAGGCGTGATCGATCGGCCGCTGCAGATGATCTACACCGACGGCGCGATCATCCTCGGCATGGTCTATGTTTTCATCCCGTTCATGTTCATGCCGGTCTATGCCAGTGTCGAAAAGCTCGACTGGCGGCTGGTGCAGGCCTCGCTTGATCTCGGCGCTGGACCCATCCGCACCTTCCTCAGGATCATCCTGCCGCTGACGGCACCAGGCATCGTCGGCGGCTTGGTCATCGTCTTCATCCCGGCACTCGGCAATTTCGTCGTGCCCGCTGTGCTGGGCGGGGCCAAGGTGATGATGCTCGGCAATCTGATCGAAGCGCAGTTCCTGTCGGCGCGCAACTGGCCGTTCGGCTCGGCGCTGGCGATGATGGTCATGGCTGTCATGCTGGTGCTGCTGGTCGCCTATGTCATCGTATCCGGTCGGCATGGTGCCGCCGCGCTTGCACGCTGAGGAGGGGATAATGAAACTTGCACAAACCCTCTTTCGCGGCGGCCTCACACTCTACACCGTGCTGTTCTTCGCATTCATCTACATTCCGCTGGCGTTGATCGCCGTCTATTCCTTCAATTCCAACCCGGTCAACATGATGACCTGGAGCGGATTTACGACGGAATGGTACGCACAGGTACTCGGCTTCAAGACCACCATTTCGGAAAATGCGCTCTATATCGAATCCACTGACCAGCTGGTCGCTGCAGTGACGAATAGCCTAAAGATCGCGGCGGCGACGACGCTGATTTCCACGGTGCTGGGAACGGCGATTGCCATCGCGCTCCACCGCTTCAACTTCCTCGGCCAGCGCTTCTATCAGGTTTCGATGTTCATGCCGATGCTGATGCCCGACATCGTGCTGGGCATCGCGCTGCTGATCTTCTTCGTCAATGCCGGCATCCATCTCGGTCTCGCGACAATCATCATCGGCCAATGCACCTTCCTGATCTCCTACGTCTTCATCGTCGTCTCGGCGCGGCTGGTCGGCATGGACCGGACGCTCGAACATGCCTCGGCCGATCTGGGCGCCAACGAGTGGATGACCTTCCGTCGCGTGGTTCTGCCACAACTGATGCCCGGCATTGTCGGCGGCGCGTTGCTCGCCTTCATCATCTCGATGG
Organism: Shinella sp. OV683; assembly: GCF_057787725.1. Lineage (NCBI taxonomy): Bacteria > Pseudomonadati > Pseudomonadota > Alphaproteobacteria > Hyphomicrobiales > Rhizobiaceae > Shinella > Shinella sp. OV683. The sequence goes on along the minus strand of NZ_CM173543.1, from coordinate 4,406,676 downwards.
ACGATCTGGTGATCACCTATTTCATCGCCGGCGTCGATGTGACGACGCTGCCGATGTTCATCTTCGCGATGCTGAGGCGCGGCATCAAGCCCGAGATCAATGCGATCGCCGTGATGATGCTGACCTTCTCCTTCCTTGTGGCCTCGCTTGGCCTCTACCTTCGTTCCCGGCAGAAATGACATGAACATATCCTCACCAATCCTCAAGAAGCCTCGCGGGCGCGAGCTCGGCCTGCCTTTTGCGGGCCGAACGGGACCGAACAATGCGATCACCGATGTCGCCGGCATTGGCGTCGGCTACCGCACTATCCTCGAAAACGAGCCGCGACCCGGCCGCAAGCGTCCGGTTCGCACCGGCGTCACCGCCATCCTGCCGCATATGGATTCGGAAACTCCCGTGCCGGTCTATGCGGGCGTGCATCGCTTCAACGGCAATGGCGAAATGACCGGCACGCACTGGATCGAGGACGGCGGCTCCTTCCTCGGCCCTGTCGTCATCACCAACACCCACGGGGTCGGCATGGCCCACCACGCCACGATCAAGTGGATGATCGACCGCTATGCCTCGACCTACCAGACCGATGATTTCCTCTGGATCATGCCGGTCATCGCCGAGACATATGATGGCGTGCTCAACGACATCAACGGACTGCACCTGACCGAGGCGGATGTGAAGACTGCACTGGATGCGGTGGCGACCGGCCCGGTGCAGGAAGGCAATTGCGGCGGTGGTACCGGCATGATCGCCTATGGCTTCAAGGGCGGCACGGGCACGTCCTCGCGCCTGGTCGAACTGGGTGGCGAGACCTACACGATCGGCGTGCTCGTCCAGGCCAATCACGGCCAGCGCGATTGGCTGACGATCTGCGGCGTCCCAGTCGGCCAGCACATGTGTGACGGCACGCCGCAAAGCCAGTTGCAGGAGCGCGGCTCGATCATCGTCGTCATCGCCACCGACCTGCCGTTGGCTCCACACCAATTGAAGCGGGTGGCGCGCCGGGCCTCGATCGGCATCGGCCGCAACGGTACGCCGGGCGGCAACAATTCCGGCGATATCTTCCTGGCTTTTTCCACGGCTAATCCGCAGCCGATGGCGCATCGCGCGCCGGCCCGTGTTGAGCTTGAAATCGTTAATGACGAGTTGCTCGATCCGATTTACATGGCCGTCGTGGATAGTGTCGAGGAAGCGGTAGTCAATGCGATGCTGGCCGCCGAGGATGCGGGCGGAACGGTCCATGATCGCTTTCGCGTCGATGCAATACGCCACGAACCGCTGATGGCATTGATGCAGCAATATGGACGGCTGCCGGGATAGGCATCTCGACCATTCCGTCTTGATGGATCACCTTGCAACGGCGGCTTCGGCCGCCGTTTCGTTTCGGGTTTACAGTCAGCACAGTTCTGACCATGATGCCGCCGAAACCGGCATTCGACCGACAAGAACAAGGACCGCGCCGCTGAAAGCTCCTTCCAGATCCACAGCGAAAGCGAGAACGCGCGGTCGCCCGACTCCGGAGGTGGCTTCGGAGCTCACCGTCATGATCGTCGACGTCGCGCTCGAGCTATTCAAGCAGCAAGGCTACAAGGCCGCCTCGATCGACGAGATCGCCAAGCAATGCCAGACGTCCAAGCACAGCATTTACCGGCGCTTCGCCAGCAAGGATGTGCTGTTTGAAGCTGCCGTCGCCAAGGACCGGCAGAAGATCCTCGACAGCATTGGCAAAGTCGACATCGACAGTGACGATGTGCTGGCGGCATTACGCGACACGGCGCATGCAATCTTCGAGATCGCGGTGTCTCAAGGCAGCGCCGACCTTTACCGCATGTGCATCGGCGCCATTCCGCGCTTTCCCAATATCGGCGCGCAGTTCCTCGCTGGTGAAAAACTGATCCGCGATATTCTCGAGCCGTTGATCATCAAAGCACAGCAGGCGGGATTGCTGAAGCACGGCGACTCCCGGCGTCTGAGTGGCCAGCTGCATTTCACGACCGTTGGCGAAATCTGGTCACGGGCATTGCTCGGCGAGGCCTATGTCGGCAATGCCGAGAGCCAGGCCGATCTGTTCGAGGCCAATTGGCAGCTATTTCTGCACGGTGCCGCAGCAGATAGGCGTAGGCCTTGAATCGCCTCACTGTCCCAATGCAATTGCTTCGAGTGTGCGTTCCGCAACATCCCGGGATGTCCCCGATATATCGACTGTGATGACATCAGGCTCTTCCGAAGGATCCTCCAATGTCGCCAACTGGCTCTTCAGCAGTGACAGCGGCATGAAGTGACCCTCCCGGCGCGCCATTCGCTCGGTCAGCAGTTCCTCCGAGCCCTTGAGAAAGATGAAGGTCAATGGCTCCTTGGCAAAGCTGCGCAGCCGGTCGCGATAGATCTTCTTCAGCGAAGAGCAGGAGACCACCAATCCGTGGCCGTCAGCCTCGGCGATGCGAGCACCGATGCGGTCGAGCCAGGGAAAGCGGTCTTCGTCGTTCAGGGGAATGCCCTGCGCCATTTTCTCGACATTGGCTGGCGGATGCAGCGCGTCGCCCTCGATGAATTCAAGCCCGAGATCAGCAGCAACGGCTTCGCCGACCGAGGTCTTGCCGCAGCCGGAAACGCCCATGACCACGTAGATGGGTTCAGAGCGCTGTTGTGATGCCACCGTCGACATAAAGCATGTGTCCATTCACGAAAGAAGAGGCCTTGCCGGCCAGGAAAACGGCCGCACCGACCAGTTCTTCGACATCGCCCCAGCGGCCTGCCGGCGTGCGCTTCTCCAGCCAGCCGGAGAACTCGGCGCTGTCGACCAGCGCCTGGTTGAGCGGCGTACGGAAATAACCCGGGCCGATGCCATTGATCTGAAGGCCGTATCTCGCCCAGTCGGCGCACATGCCGCGGGTGAGGTTCTTCACCGCGCCCTTGGTCGCCGTATAGGGCGCGATCGATGGCCGCGCCAGCTCGCTTTGCACTGAGCCGATATTGATGATCTTGCCGGCTCCGCGCTTGATCATATGCCGCGCCACCGCCTGGCCGGTGTAGAAGACGCTGGAGATGTTGGTGCGCAGCAGCTCTTCCCACTTGTCGGCGGGAAAGTCCTCGAGCGGCGAGCGAAACTGCATGCCGGCATTGTTGACAAGGATCTCGATCGGTCCGATCTCGCGTTCGATCCTGTCGACGCTTTCGCCGACGGATGCATTGGTAACATCGAAGGCGGCGCCGAAAGCCGCGTAACCCTTGGCGTTCAATGCCTGCACGGCCTTCTCGACCTTGGCAGCATCGCGGCCGTTGATCACCACGCGGGCGCCATGCGCTGCAAGGCCCTCCGCCAGCGCAAGCCCGATGCCCTGGCTGGAGCCGGTGACGAGCGCGAGCTTGCCGCCGAGATCGAAGAGATCAGACATGAAATCGGTTCCTCCAGTCAGTCCTGTATCTGCAATTTGGTCATGAGACCTCAGCGGCGCCAAGTCAAACCATCAATGCTTCCAAGGCTTGAGATGTGCCGACTGAATGTATGTTGTCGACAATATTTTCAACTCTTGGCGAGCAGGTTCTGGGAGGACAGCGCCCAATCAGCCAGCTTCGCCGCCGCGCGCATTCAGGCTATCGAGGTAATGGGACATCAGCTGTGTCTGTGAAGAGATGCCGAGCTTGCGGTAGATGTTGCGGCGATGGACCTTGACGGTGCCGGTGGCCACGCCGAGCCTGAGCCCGATCGATTCCGAGGAGTGGCCCTGCAGCACCAGTTCGATGATCGCCTTTTCGCGCTCGGTGAGGTTCTTGTTGGCCCAGGCGCGCGCCGCCGTGGTCTTCGAACTATTCTTCTGCCTGGCGATGCGGCTGTCGAAACGCTGCGAAAGGCCGCGCCAGTGGGTCTGCAAGATGGCACTCACAAACGGTGCCGCTTTGCGCAGCAATTCATGCTCGGCAGGCTTGAATGCCCCCGTCGTTTCACTGCGCATCAGTGAAACGACCACAGTCACGTGATCGCCGACCGGCACGAAGAAGCCGATCTCTTCGGAGAGTCCGGTCTGGATGTAATAACTGCGATAATATTCGCTGGCATAGAAGCGATCAGGGGCCAGTTCGCGCATCCGCCAGATCCCGGGTTTCGGCAGAGTTGCAGCGCTGTAGAAGGGATCCAGCAGGTAGGGGCCTTGCTGGTAAAGCCGCACGAAAATGTGGTATTCCTCGTCGTTGAAGGTGGAGTAGAGATCGAGCGGCCGCTCGTCGTAGCGATAAGCGAAGGTCACCGAATAGTCGAAGACCACCAGTGCCTGCAGCATCTCGACGACAGTCTTGCCGATCTCGGCATCCGATCGCTCCGCACCGCTGACCAGCCGGGCCGCGGCTTCGAAAAAGCGTTCGAAATCAACCCGCAATGATCCGTCCTCCGCGCAAAGTCGTTCTACTCCCCAAAACGACCTTTTTCTAACGCAGTACCACCTTCGGGGTATATACCCCAAGAGCGGTATTTGAGTAGTCTTGGCGTTGACGGGGCATAGAATGGCATCGAAGAATGCCGATAAAGACAAGCCGCGGGGAACTCTGAGTGAATGTAATGTCCGAATTCGATGTGGAATTCCGGGCTGTCAGCAAGCTGTATGGCAATGTGACCGCCGTTACCGATATCGACCTCAAGCTGGAGCGTGGTGCTTTCGTCGCTCTCCTCGGCCCATCCGGCTGCGGCAAGACCACCTGCCTCCGGATGATCGGCGGCTTCGAGCAGCCCTCGACCGGCGAGCTTTGGGTCGGCGGCCGGCCGATGCAGGGCGTTCCGTCCTACCGCCGCCCGGTCAATATGGTGTTCCAGCACTATGCGCTGTTTCCGCATTTCGATGTCGAGACCAACATTGCCTATGGCCTGCGCCAGATCCGGCCGAAATTGTCCGACGCCGAGGTGATGCGCCGGGTCGGCGAAGTGCTCGAACAGGTGCATCTCGAAAAGTTCAGCAAGCGCCGTATTCACGAAATGTCGGGCGGCCAGCAGCAGCGTGTGGCGCTGGCACGCGCCATCGTCAACAAGCCACGCGTATTGTTGCTAGACGAGCCGCTGGCGGCACTCGACAAGAAGCTGCGCACCGCCATGCAGATGGAACTGCAGAACCTGCATCGCGACCTTGGCATCACCTTCCTGCTGGTCACCCACGACCAGGAAGAGGCGCTGTCGATGAGCGACCGGGTCTGCGTCATGAATGCTGGCAGGATCGTCCAGTTTGCCAGCCCGCAGGAAATCTACGACAACCCCGCCGATCTGTTCGTCGCCGATTTCGTCGGCAAGACCAACAAGGTCGTGGCATCCATCGAGACGGTCGATGGCAAGGCCGGCATGGCCCGGCTTGAAAATGGTGGCGTGGTGATCTTGCAGAAGCAGTCGGGCCTGACAGGTGGCAAGGTAACCCTGTCGATCCGCCCCGAAGCCATCACCCTTTCATCGACGAGATCCCAGACGCATGCAGATGCGCTCAAGGGCAACGTTACCCATAGGATATTCCTCGGCTCGTCCGTTGAATATTCCATCTCCGTGCCCGGCGTCGGCGGCATCCTGGTCATTGCGGACCGGGACGCGGGCGGACCCGCCGAACTCTTCGAACCGGGCGCCGAGGTGGAATTGCGCATCAAACCGAATGCGCCGCATGTCTTTAGCAGTGAAGCATCAGAACCACAAAACAAGGGAACACAACGATGACGAACAGCAGTGACAACAAGACGATTACCCAGAAACAATTTGCCGACGAATTGATGCGCTTCAAGAAGGGCTCGGTCACCCGCCGCCATTTCCTCGGCGTGACCGGTCTTGGACTGGCGGCCAGCGTGCTCGGCGGCCGCACCGGCGTGATGGGCTCGCCAGCTTATGCGGCCGATCTCGGCACCCAGATGTCGATCGCCACCTGGCCGAACTACCATGACCCGGCAACGTTCGATGCCTTCACCAAGAAGACCGGCGTTGCCGTCGAGGTCAATGTCTTCGGCTCGAATGAAGAAATGCTCGCCAAGCTGCAGGCCGGCGCGTCGGGCTGGGACCTGTTCGTGCCGACCAACTACACGATCTCGACCTATCACAAGCTCGGCCTGATCGATGAGCTCGACCTCGCCAAGCTGCCGAACTTCTCGCCGTCGACCGAGAACCAGCGCTTTACCCATCAAGGCACGATCGACGGCAAGACCTATGCAGTGCCGAAAAACTGGGGCACCACCGGCATCGCCTTCAATTCCTCCAAGATCAAGACCCCGGTCACTTCGTGGAAGGATTTCTTCGACATCGCCCAGGGCGAAGCCGACGGCCGTGTCATGGTGCACGACTACCAGCTCACCACCATCGGCAATGCGCTGGTGGCGCTCGGCTATGGCTTCAATTCGATCAAGGCGGATGAACTGGCCAAGGCCGAAGAACTGCTGATCAAGGTCAAGCCGCATCTCTTCGCCATCAATTCGGACTACCAGCCGGGCATGCGTGCGGGCGATGCCTGGATGACGATGTGCTGGACCAATGACGGCGCCCAGCTCAACCGCGATGTGCCGGAGATCAAGTTCGTGCTCGGCAAGGATGGCGGCGAGATCTGGTGCGATTTCTACGCGATCCCCAAGGATGCCGCCAACAAGCCGGCCGCCTATGCCCTACTTGATTACCTGATGACGCCGGAAGTCGCCGTCAAGGAGCACATCTTCAACGGTGCGCCGACCACGGATTCGCGCGTTCTGGCGCTGCTGCCGAAGGAAGTGACGTCCAACCTGATCGTCTATCCCGACGAGGCATCGCTGACGCCGCTCGAATTCGGCGCTGCCGTGACACTCACCGACCCGGCTCGCGCCGAAGTGATGGCGCGCTTCAAGTCGGCTTGAGGTGGTTGGAAAAATGCCCGCAGCGATCGTGATGGAAATGAGCGCTTGCGGCCTGCTCCCTCTTCTCCCCGGCGGGGAGAAGTGCCGAGCAGCGAGGCGATGAGGGGGCGCGGCAACCGATGTCGGCAAAGGCCCCCTCATCCGACCCTTCGGGCCACCTTCTCCCCGCTGGGGAGAAGAGGGAGCCAGGCATTCGGCGCCGGGCAACAATGAACCGCTGAAAGAGACGATGACCACAGCACTCGACAGACGCAAGCACATGATCACCGCAGGTCTGATGGCCCCGGCGGCGCTGTGGCTGCTCGTCTTCCTGGTGCTGCCCTTCATTGCCATCGTCGTCTTTGCCTTCGGCGAGCGTGCGCCGGAAGGCGGCTATCAAGCGGCCTTCACATTCGCCCAATTCGCCAACCTGCCCGCCCGCGCCACTGCCTTCTGGAACACCATGCTGCTGGCGCCGGCCGGTGCCTTCATCTGCCTGCTGGTCGCCTATCCCGTCGCCTATTATCTGGCGATCAGGGCTGACCGCCGCTATCGCCTGCTGCTGGTGTCGCTGGTGGTCGTGCCGTTCTGGACAAGCCTGCTGGTCCGCACCTATGCCTGGATGTTCATCCTCGGCTCGCGCGGCATCCCCAATCTGCTCTCGATGATCGGCATCGACGATGTCAGATTGATCAATACGCCCTTCGCCGTCATGGTTGGCATCGTCTACGGCTATCTGCCGCTGATGATCATGCCGATCTATGTCAGCCTCGAAAAACTCGACCGGCGGCTGATCGACGCCTCCTCCGATCTCGGCGCCAACCCGGTCACCACCTTCTTCAAGGTCACGTTGCCATTGTCCCTACCGGGCGTGATGACGGGTGTCGCACTTGTGACGATCCTGCTGCTGGGCGAGTATTTGATCCCGCAATTGCTCGGCGGCGGCAAGGTGTTCTTCATCGGCAATGCGCTGGTCGATCTCTTCCTGCAATCGCGTAACTGGCCATTCGGCTCGGCAATCGCCGTGACGCTGGTGGCCGTCGTGGTGCTGGTGCTGCTGGTCGCCATGCGCATCGCGTTCCGCATCGCCGGCACCAAACAGGTGGATCTGATATGAGGGCGCTGGTCACATCGGTCTATCTGTTCCTCTACGCGCCGATCGCGCTGGTCGTGCTGTTCTCGTTCAATGCCGGTCGCAACGCCTCCGATTTCACCGGCTTTTCCGTCGAATGGTACGGTAAGGCCTTCACCAACCGCTTCCTGCTGGAAGCGCTGCAGAACTCGCTGATCATCGGCCTCGTATCCGCCAGCCTCGCCGCCGTCTTCGGCACGATGGCGGCGCTCGGCATGGAGCGGATGAGCGCCCGGACCCGCACCATTTTCGATGGGCTGTTTGCCGCCGCCATCGTTGTCCCGGGCGTGGTGATCGGAATCGCAACGCTGGTGGCGCTGGTGGCCGTATTCGGCGCCATCAACCCGGTGCTTGCCAGCCTGTGGCCCTCGGAACATCCGCCGAAACTCGGCCTCGGCTATCCCTCGATCATCGCGGCCCACGGCCTCTTCTCGCTGGCGCTGGTGACGATGATCGTCAAGGCGCGCGTCGCAAGCCTCGGCCGCGATATCGTCGAGGCATCCAGCGACCTCAACGCCACGCCGTTGACTACATTCCGCCAGATCGTGCTGCCGCAGATCATGCCGTCCGTTCTCGCAGGCTTCCTGCTGGCCTTCACCTTCTCGTTCGATGATTTCATCATCGCATTCTTCGTGGCTGGCTCGAAGACGACGCTGCCGATCTACGTCTTCGCGTCGATCCGCCGCGGCGTGACGCCGGAGATCAATGCGATTGCGACCTCGGTGCTGGTGGCATCCCTGTTTCTCATTGGCACTGCGCGCTTCCTGATGCGCGAAAAAACCACTCGTATGGCTGACGGTGAATGACATGATCCTCAAAGACAGAGTTGCCATAGTCACAGGCGCCGGCTCAGGCATCGGCAGGGCAGGGGTGCAGATCATGGCCCGCGAAGGCGCATCCGTTGTCATCTTCGATCGCGATGCAGATGGCGCCGCCGAAACAGTCGAATTGATCAGGACCGAGGGAGGCACGGCCGAGGCTGTCGCGCTCGATGTCACCGACGACGCTGCATTGACCGAAGCCATTCATGCGATCCACGCCCGCTACGGCCGGATCGACATTCTCCACAATCACGCCGGCGCGCAGGTCGAGGGCAATCTCGAAGATGTCAGCCTTGAAGGGTTCGACCGCTCGTGGGACCTGAATGTACGCGCGCATTTCATGGCAACGCGTGTGGCGGTGCCGTTCATGAAGGCGGCCGGTTCAGGCGTGATCCTCAACACCTCGTCCAGCTCCGGCATCCTCTATGATCGGGAGATGATCGCCTACACCACCACCAAGCACGCCGTCATCGCCATGACCAAGCAGATGGCCGGCGACTACGCCAAGTCAGGCATTCGCGTCAACGCGTTATGCCCCGGTTGGGTGGATACACCGTTCAACGAGCCCTTTATCCGCCAGGTGGGCGGCCGCGATGCGATCGAAGCCTATATCAAGGCCAAGGTGCCGATGGGTCGCTGGGCCGACGTCACCGAGATCGCCGAGCCCATCCTGTTCCTCGTCTCCGACCGCTCGTCCTACATCACCGGCCAGATCCTGGTTTGCGATGGCGGCGAGACGGTCTCTTGATTTCGGCCTCTATTGCGGCAAGTGCGCCTTGAGGTCTTCGTAAAGCGCCTTGGGAATATCGACACCGTTCTTCAGGCTACGCTCCCGCGCCTCGTAGCGACGCTGCGAGGGCAGGCGGGCGCCCTGTCCGATGATGGCGTCGAAGAGGAGTTCGGCCCGATCGAGATTTGCGGCCATCGCCCCACCTAGGAAAGTGGCCGGGTCGAGCGCGATGATCAGCTCGCCATGCAATGGGGCGGCTCCCGCGCCATTGTCGAACTTGATCGATTCCATGCTCATCATATCGCCGATCAGCGGCCCGGCGAGCAACTCGACCATGGCCGACAGGGCGGAGCCCTTGTGGCCGCCAAAGGTCAGCATCGCACCCTTGAAGACCTCCAGCGGATCGGTGGTCGGCTGGCCCTCGGCATCGATGCCCCAGCCCAGCGGCAACGGCTTGCCTGCGCGACGATGCAACTCGATCTCGCCGCGCGCCGTGGCACTCGTGGCAAAATCGAACACGAATGGATAGGTGTTCGGGCGCGGCCAGGTAAAGGCGATGGGATTGGTGCCGAACACCGGCTTGGTGCCGCCGGCAGGCGCCACCCAGGCGTGGCTCGGCGTCATCGCAAGACCTGCAAGCCCGGCCGCGCCGATTTGCTCGACCTCTGGCCACAGCGCTGAAAAATGGAAGCAATTGTTAATGGCCAATGCAGCGATGCCCTGCGTCTTGGCCTTCTCGATCAGCACCGGCAGGCCCTGCTGGAACGCCAGCAGCGAAAAGCCGTGCTTCGCATCGACCTTGACGATTCCCGGCGCAACATCGGTCAATTCCGGCACAGCCTTGGGATCGACCTTGCCGGCCTCCATGGTCTTCATCACGCTCAACACGCGATAAAGCCCATGCGAATGGCACTCGTCGCGCTGGCCGGCAACGACGATGTCGGTGATGGCGCGCGCATGCGCCTCGCTCAGCCCGGCGCCGATCAATATGCGATGGCTGAGATCATCGGCCTCGGCCAGAGTGAGATGAACGGTGTCGTCAGCCATGCGAAGCCCCTTGGTAAAACCGAAAATTTCGGGCGGCTTGCGCCGCCCGTTTGGATGATCGTGTGACTGTTTCAGGTTCAGGCGGCGCGGTCGAGGCCGACGTCGGGGAGAACCGGACGGTTCTTCAGCGCCTCGTCCATGATCTTCCTGACATAGGCTTGCTCGGACTCGGTCAGCGCCAGGCGCGGCGGGCGGGTCAGTGCCGAGCCACGGCCCATCAGCTCTTCGCAGAGCTTGATGCACTGGACCAGATCCGGGCGCGCATCGAGATGCAGCAGCGGCATGAACCAGGCATAAAGTTCGAGCGCTTCGGCATAGCGGCCGGCCTTGGCGAGGCGGAAGAGCGTTTCGCCTTCCTTCGGAAAGGCATTCGACATCCCGGAAATCCAGCCGACGGCGCCGAGCATGACGCTTTCGACCACGGTGTCGTCGAGGCCCGCAAACAGCACGAAACGATCGCCGGCCATGTTCTTGACGTCGGTGAAACGCTTGGTGTCGCCCGAGGAATCCTTGAAGCAGACCACTGTGTCGCAATCGGCCAGCGATACCAGGATTTCCGGGGTGACGTCATTCTTGTAGATCGGCGGATTGTTGTAGATCATCACCGGCAGGTCGGTGGCCTTGGAGACGGTACGGAAATGTTCGGCGGTCTCGTGCGGCTTGGAGGAATAGACCAGCGCTGGCATGACCATGACGCCATCGAGGCCGACACGTGCGGCTTCCTTGGCGACTTCGGTGGCGCTCTGGGTGGTGAATTCGGCAACACCGCAGATCACCGGCACGCGGCCCTTGGCAACATCTTTGGCCGCTTCCATGACCGCGATCTTTTCGCTCCGCGTCAGCGACGTGTTCTCGCCGACCGTGCCGCAGACGATCAGGCCGGACACGCCGTCGTCGATAAGATTGCCGAGCACCTTGCGGGTTGCGTCGATGTCGAGGTCGAAATTGGATTTGAACTGCGTGGTGACTGCGGGGAACACGCCCGACCAGTTGATTTTCGGCGCCATCGGGAAACTCCTCTTTCGGCTTGCATTGGGATAATGTAGATTGTATAAAATATGCAATGTCAAGAGCGAATGTCGAAATCCCCTATACGAGGCCCCCTGTGCTGAGGTATCAATCTCGAATGGACGACACCAATTCCACGCGAAGCGCACCTGTCAGGAAATCTCTCCAGCATCGGACGATCTCGTCGGCGGTCGGCGACGAACTGCGTCAGCGGATACTGGACGGGACGTTCAAATCCGGTTTCCAGCTCCGCCAGGATGCGCTGGCCGATGAGTTCGGTGTCAGCCGCATCCCCATCCGCGAGGCACTGATGCAGCTTGAGGCCGAGGGGTTGGTCAAGATCCATCCGCATCGCGGCGCCATCGTCTCGGAGCTGTCGATCGCCGAGATTGATGAGCTGTTCGAGCTCCGTGTCATGCTGGAACCCCGACTGCTGAAACTCTCCGCACCAAAGCTGACAGCCGGCGATTTCGCCGAGCTCAGGGCAATCCTCGAGGACTACAATAGCGAGCTCAACGCCAAGCATATCAGCCGCTGGGGCGAGCTCAACACCAAGCTGCATATGCTGATGTATGCGCACGCGGAGCGGCCGCGCTCGGTGGCGTTGGTCGCCAATCTCTTGCAGGAATGCGATCGCCACACCCGTATCCAGCTATCGCTGACCGGCAATGTCGAGCGGGCGCGCGAAGAGCATATCGAACTGGTCGAACTCTGTGCCGCCGGCAGGGTCACTGAAGCCTGCAGCCTGTTGAAATCCCATATCGAGCATGCCGGCAAGTCGCTGCGCGACTTTCTGCGCGAGCGTGCCTGAACCTATCTGCGCAGCATATCTACCGCTACTTTCCAGGGGGCAAAAATGCGATCCAGCAAAGTCATTCACATCGTCGGTTGTCATGCGGAAGGGGAGGTCGGGGATGTCATCGTCGGCGGTGTCGCACCGCCGCCGGGTGACACGATCTGGGAGCAGTCGCGTTTCATCGCGTCTGATGAAACCCTGCGCAATTTCGTGCTCAACGAGCCGCGAGGCGGCGTCTTCCGGCATGTCAATCTGCTGGTGCCGCCCAAGGATCCGCGCGCACAGATGGGCTGGATCATCATGGAACCCGCCGACACGCCGCCGATGTCTGGCTCGAATTCGATGTGCGTGGCAACAGTGCTGCTCGACACCGGCATCATCCCGATGCAGGAGCCGGAAACGAGGATGATCCTCGAGCCGCCCGGCGGACTGATCGAGGTGACGGCAACATGCAGGGACGGCAAGGCCGAGCGGATCAGCGTGCGCAACGTGCCTTCCTTCGCCGACCAATTGGATGCGACGATCGAGGTCGAGGGTCTCGGCACCCTGACCGTCGACACCGCCTATGGCGGCGACAGCTTCGTGCTGACCGATGCCAAGGCGCTCGGCTTTGCGCTGACGCCGGACGAAGCCCGCGATATCGCCGAAACCGGCATGAAGATCACTCGCGCCGCCAACGAACAGCTCGGTTTCCGCCATCCCGAAAGGGACTGGAATCACATTTCCTTCTGCCAGATGACGGCGCCGGTCGTGTTGGAAGACGGCATTTTGACCGGACTGAACGCAGTGGCGATCCGGCCGGGCAAGATCGATCGCTCGCCTTGCGGCACCGGTTGCTCGGCGCGCATGGCGGTGCTGCATGCCAAGCGGCAGATGCAGGTCGGCCAGCGCTTTACCGGCAAATCGGTGATCGGCACAGAATTCCATTGCATGATCGACTCCAACGTTTCCGTCGGAGGCAAGCCGGGTATCGTGCCGATCATTTCCGGCCGCGCCTGGGTCACTGGCACCAGACAGCTGATGCTCGATCCCTCTGATCCGTTTCCCGGCGGCTACCGGCTGTCGGATACCTGGCCGATGCCGAAGAGTGATTAGCAGGCAGTCAGTGATTAGGTTTGAACAGAGCTTCCGGATCCCCTCATTCCTGTGCTGGTCACAGGAATCCAGTGCACTCAAGTCCTTGAGTGCAAAAGACTCTTCCGCGCAGCCGACGCGACGCTGCTGGATTCCCTGCATGAGGCAGGGAATGAGGGAGGATAGGTTTGTGCCTCAAAAACAGCTACCACTGCATCTCCAGCCTGCCAGGCTATGAACGTGGAGAATTTCAGTGACGAAAGCCGAGCTCTCCGAGATCTACCGCGATTACATTGCCTGCCTGAACCGGCAGGACTGGCAGAGGCTCGGAGAGTTCGTCGATGACGAGGTGTCCCACAACAATCAGCCGCTCGGCCTGTCGGGTTATCGTCGGATGTTGGAGCGGGATTTCCGCGAAATCCCGGACCTTCACTTCGAAATTCAGCTACTGATTTCCGATCCGCCTCACATCGCGGCCAGGCTGGGCTTCGACTGCACACCTGTGGGAACGTTCCTCGGTTTGCCCGTAAGCGGCAAGAAGGTTTCGTTCGCTGAGAACGTATTCTACGAGTTTCGGGACGGCAAGATCTGGCGCGTGTGGTCGGTCATCGACAAGGCTGCCATCGAAGCCCAGCTCTAGCCGGAAACCAAGATCTATTTTCCATTCCAGAAACTGGCAGCATGCCCGCACCCCCTCTCGCCGTTGCGAAGGTTTTGCGTTGACAGTTCATGAGTTTTGATTTACGACTGACGAAATTCAAAATTCGTCAGTCGTAAATCGGAATACGTCACATGGTCGATACGCTTGAAACTCCGCTCGACATTCAGCGCCAGGAAACCGTCACAAGGATCCTGGATAGCGCGGAGCGACTGTTCCGCCACTACGGCTACGCCAAGACCAATGTCGCCGATATTGCCAAGGACCTTGGCATGTCGCCGGCCAATATCTACCGTTTCTTTGCCTCCAAGACCGAGATCCATCAGGCGATTTGCGGACGAATGCTCAACGCCTTCGTCGAACAGGCGAAGGTTGTTCTCGGCCAGAAGATCAGTGCCAAGGAGCGTTTGCGCCAATGGGTGCATGCGCAACACAAGATGACGCTTGAGACCATGCTGGACCATGAAAAGGTCCACGAGATGGTCGTCGTGGCGATGGAACGCGACTGGCATGTCATCGATGCCTTCATCAATCGCTTGCATGACCTTGAGGCTGAAGTCATCCGCGAGGGGATCGCCGCCGGCGAATTCCCCGAACAGGACGCGCATTTGGCTGCGCGCTGCTTCGGGGCAGCAACCATAATTCTCTGCCACCCGCAAATGGTGGCGCAGTGCCTTGCCAAGACCAATCGTGCCACCCCCGACGAACTCATCGAGTTCGCCCTGCGCGGCCTGCAGAAATAGGCATACGCCTTCGGGCGCCAATAAACAGAACCAATCAGGAGTGCGAAGATGTTTTCGCTCGAAACCGTATTTCTCAAGCGGGCAACCGCAGTTGGCGTTCTCTTTCTCGGGCTTGGTGTGATTGCCGGCTGCACCGAGGAGAAGGTCGAGGCCCAGCAGGTCATTCGCCCGGTCAAGGTCGTGGAAATTGCCCAGACCTCCAATATCCGCGAGCTGCAATATTCCGGCTCGGTCAAATCACGCACCGAGATGAATCTCGGCTTCCGCGTTGCCGGCAAGATCACCGAACGCCTCGTCAATGTCGGCGACCTCGTCAAATCAGGTGATGTGTTGTCGCGCATCGATACGACGGACTACAAGCTCGCGGTCACCTCGGCGGAAGCCAATCTCGCGGCGACCGAAAAGGCCGTCGAGACCGCCGATCTCGTCAACAAGCGCGCGCATGTGCTGTTTGAGAAGAACGCCATGCCCAGGGCACAGGTCGAGCAGGCACAGCTTGCTTATGACCAGGCGGTTTCCACTCGGATTGCAGCGGCGTCCTCGCTCGATCAGGCCAGAAACCAGCTGGGCTATTCCGACCTCAAGGCCGATCGCGAAGGCATCGTCACGGCGATCAATGCCGATGCCGGTCAGGTCGTTGCCGCCGGCACGCCGGTGCTGACGGTGGTGGCCGAAAACGAGAAGGAAGTCGAAATCGCCGTTCCGGAAAACGACATTGCCGGCTTCAAGCCGGGCAAGGCGGTCAAGGCCAGCTTCTGGTCCGACGACAAGCTGGTGCTCGACGGCAAGGTACGCGAAGTCTCGGGCAGTGCCGATCCGCAATCCCGGACATTCTCAGTGCGCGTCAGCCTGCCGAACGACCCCCGCGTCCTGCTCGGCATGACGGCCACCGTGGAGGCCGATGTCAGCGATGTCGCCGGCGGCGTTACCGTGCCACTCAGCGCGCTTGCCAAGAAGGATGGCGGCCAGATCGTCTGGACCGTCGACCGCAAGGGCGAGACAGTGCATTCCCGCCCCGTCAAGCTTGCCGATTTCACCGATGACGGCGTGCGCGTGGCGGAAGGCTTGAAGCCAGGCGACGTGGTCGTCGCGGCCGGCACGCAGTTCATGACCGAAAATCTCAAGGTCAAGCTGCCGACTGAATTCCTCGCGCAGGTCGCCACCCAGCTCCTGCAGTAAAACCCGATCCATCAACGCGGAACCACGCCGATGAACACCTCCAATGAAGGCAAGCAACCCTTCAACCTGTCGCGCTGGGCTATTGGTCACCCATCCATCGCGCGGTTCCTGTTCGGACTGATCATCCTCACCGGCGTGTTCGGGTTGATGAATATGGGCCAGAAGGAAGATCCCGACTTCACCTTCCGCGTCATGGTGGTGCAGGCCGTCTGGCCGGGTTCATCCATCCAGGAGATGGAGGATCAGGTCGTCAACAAGATCGAGCGCAAGCTGCAGGAAGTGCCACATCTCGATTGGGTCAAGTCGTTCACTCGTGCCGGCAGCGCCATCATCACGCTGCAGGTCAAGGGTGACACCAATTCCGCCGAGGTTGCCGACGCCTTCTATCAGGTGCGCAAGAAGGTCGGCGATATCTCCAGCGAGTTGCCGCAGGGCCTGCTCGGTCCCTATTTCAACGACGAATTCGGCGACACCTTCATCACGCTCAATTCGCTTTCGGGCGAAGGCTACTCCTATCCGGAGCTGAAGAAGTTCGCGATCCAGGCACGCGACATGCTGCTGACCACGCCCGGCGTCGAAAAAGCCGTCATCATCGGTGACCAGCCTGAAAAGCTCTATATCGACATCTCCTCCAAGGCGCTGGCAGAGCGCGGCCTGACGCTGACTGATCTGCAGAATGCCATCAAGGGCCAGAACAATGTCGATCCGGCTGGCTCGGTTGATACCGGCACGCGCTCGGTGCGCATCTCCGTCCAGGGCGATGTCGATCGCATCGACGACATCCGCAATCTCAAGCTTCGCGCTGGCGACCAGGTGACCCGCCTCGGTGATATCGCCACCGTTTCCTCCGGTCTTGAGGATCCCTATCAGCGCAAGTTCCGCTTCAATGGTGCCGACAGCGTCCAGATCGGCGTCGTCATGGCCAAGGGGTTCAAGGTCACCGATGTCGGCAAATCCGTCGAGGAGACCTATCAGCGCTTCCAAGCCTCGCTGCCCTATGGCGTCAAGGTCGACCAGATCTCCAACCAGCCAGAAGTCGTCACCGAAGCCGTCGGCGAGTTCATGAAGGCGCTCGGCGAAGCCTTGGTCATCGTGCTGATCGTGTCGTTCCTGTCGATCGGCTGGCGTTCCGGCTTGGTCATCGCCATCACAATTCCCTTGGTGCTCGCGGCCACCTTCGCCATCATGTACGAACTCGGCATCGACCTGCAGCGTATCTCGCTCGGCGCGTTGATCATCGCGCTTGGCCTGTTGGTCGATGACGCGATGATCGTTGTCGAACTGATGGAGCGCAAGCTCGAGGAAGGCCTGCACAAGGTCGATGCTGCAAGCTTTGCCTACTCCTCGACCGCCTTTCCGATGCTCACCGGCACGCTGATCACCACGGCCGGCTTCATTCCGGTCGGCTTTGCGGCTTCCACCGCCGGCGAATATGTCCGGACGTTGTTCTACGTGGTCGGAATTGCGCTCTGCGTCTCGTGGTTCGTGGCCGTTTACTTCACACCATGGCTCGGCAACATGATCCTCAAGCAGCGAGCCCATGCTGGCGAACACCATGATGTCTTCGACACGCGGTTCTATCGCGGCCTGCGCGGCACGGTCTCATGGGCCGTGCGCCACCGGATCATCG
The DNA here is from genome assembly GCF_057787725.1 of Shinella sp. OV683. NCBI lineage: Bacteria > Pseudomonadati > Pseudomonadota > Alphaproteobacteria > Hyphomicrobiales > Rhizobiaceae > Shinella > Shinella sp. OV683. The sequence goes on along the minus strand of NZ_CM173543.1, from coordinate 4,389,051 downwards.
TGCTGTCCATGACGCTCTTCACCTTTGCGGGCAGCCTCTGGGCGTTCCAGTTCATCCCGCAGAACTTCTTCCCGCAGTCCTCGCGGCCTGAAATCCTCGTCGACCTCTGGCTGCCTGAAGGCACCAGCATCAAGGAAGTCGAGACCCAGGCCAAGGCGCTGGAAGCCAAGATGGCTGACGACAAGGACAAGAAGTTCATCGCCACCTATATCGGCGAGGGCGCGCCGCGCTTCTTCCTGCCGCTCGACCAGCAGTTGCGCAATCCGAATTTCGCCCAGCTGCTGATCATGGCCAATGACGAACCGGCCCGTGAGCGGCTGATCACCAAGCTGCGCGGCATCCTCGCCCAGGACTTCCCCTCGATCCGCGGCAAGGTCGACCGCCTGTTCCTCGGTCCGCCCACCGGCTGGCCAGTGCAGATGCGCGTCATCGGTCCCGATCGGGCCGAAGTGCGGGCAATTGCAGACAAGGTGAAGGCGAAGTTTGCCGAGAACCCGATGCTGGCGGCAATCCACGACGATTGGCTTGAGCCGGTGCCGGCCATGAAGCTGGTCATCGACCAGGACCGCGCCCGCGCCCTCGGCGTCACCTCGCAGCGCATCCGCCAGATGCTGCAGGCCTCGATGTCCGGTGCCCCGCTCGACGATTTCCGCGATGGCGAGGAGACCGTGTCGATCGTCGCCCGCGAGCCCGACGCCAGCCGTCATCTGCTCTCGGCCGTGGATTCGGTCTATGTGCCGACCGACTTCGGTGGCTTCGTGCCGCTCTCGCAGGTCGCCAAGGTCGTGCCAGTGCTCGAACAGGGTATCGAATGGCGCCGCGACCGCCTGCCGACGATCTCGATCCGTGCAACGCTGCCGGATGGCATCCAGTCGCAGGATGTCGTGACCAAGCTGTTCAACGAGCTGAAGCCGCTGCGTGACAGCCTGTCTGCCGGTTACAAGGTCGAGATCCAGGGCGGCGCGGAAGATTCCGCCGAAAGCCAGGCCTCGATTGCCGCCAAGGCGCCGGTGATGCTGGCGATCATCGTCATCCTGCTGATGGCGCAGCTCCAGCATTTCGGCAAGGCCATGCTGGTTCTGGCCACCGGTCCGCTCGGTATCATCGGCGCGGCGGCTGCGCTGTTGATCAGCGGCGCGCCTTTCGGCTTCGTTGCCATCCTCGGGGTCATCGCACTGCTCGGCATCATCATGCGCAACTCGATCATCCTCGTCGACCAGATCGACCAGGATATCGCCACGGGCATGGAGCGATCCGAGGCAATCATCGGCGCAGCTGTCCGGCGTTTCCGCCCGATCGTGCTGACCGCAATGACGGCAGTTCTGGCCCTGATCCCTATCTCGCGCGGCGTGTTCTGGGGACCACTAGCTTACGCGATGATGGGCGGCATTCTGGTTGCGACGGTGCTGACCATCCTCGTCCTGCCGGCTGGTTATGCGCTGTTCTTCGGCCGCGAACCGAAGAAGAAGGATACGACGCCGGAAACGACGGAAGGCGAAACACCGGAATCCAAGGCCAACGTCTATCCCCTGCCGCAAGCTGCCGAATAGCTGTCGCTTGAAGTTTGTCCAGATCTGGACTATGTTCAAGTCTGGACAAAGGAGATATCCATGGTAGCGCGAGCAGTCAGGCAGGTTGAGGCGGGTCCGCAGATCCTCGATCAATCGCGGTTCTCGGCCGCAAACCGCAAGCGCATCAGTGGCCCGGCACTGCGCACGTTCCTCGCGGTAGCCGACCTCTGGAACCTCAATGAGGAGGAGCGCCGCCTCGTTCTCGGCCTGCCGCCGCGCTCGACTTTTCACAATTGGTGCCAGAAGGCTCGCCAGCACGGCGACGTGTCGCTCGACGTCGATGTGCTGCTGCGCATTTCAGCTGTTCTCGGCATCCATCAGGCGCTTATCGTGCTGTTCGGCCAGGAGGCCGAGGGCGTAAAGTGGCTGAAGACGGCGCATCATTCGCTGACCTTCGGCGGCCAGCAGCCGATGGCATTCGTCACAAGCGGTACGCAGGACGGCCTGATGACGGTGCGCCGCTTCCTCGATGCGGCTCGGGGTGGCGTTTACATGCCGCCGAATGCGATCGATGTGGATTTCCAGCCATACGAAGACAGCGAGATCGTTTTCCGGTGAGCGCGTTCGCCGCAGCGCCGGTTCCGGCCTATCGGCTGATTCCGTCGCAGTTTCCGCCCATCGGCCTGTTCGATACGGTGGCAACGACGGCTGATCTCGAGGCGGTGCTGGAACTGGTCGGCTGGACCAATGACCGGCTGGTGGCTGAGCGCGTTCGCCGCCTGCCGGACAGCCAGTGGCCGCTGGGCGTTGCCAATGCCAGCATCATCATGGCCTCGTTCCTGCATGTCGCGCCGACCGGCATGCGGTTCAATGGCCCGGAACTTGGCGCATGGTATGCCGGCGATATGGTTCGCACCTCGGTCGCCGAAGTCGCCCATCACCTCAGGCGCGAAGCCGTCGCCATCGGCACCGACCGGATGTCGCGTAAGTATCGCTGCTATACGTCGACATTGCTCGGCGACTACCGTGATATCCGCAGTATGCAAGCGACCTACCCCGACGTCTATTCCTCCAGCGACTACACGGCATCGCAGGTCTTCGGAGAACAGGTTCGCGCCAGAGGCGAGGCGGGCATCCTCTATGACAGCCTGCGCTACAAGGGCGGCTGCTCCGTCGTCGCCTATATTCCGAAAAATATCACCGATGTCCTGCAGACCGACCACTATGAGATCACCGTCACCGCACAGTCGCGCCGCATCGATGTGACCAGGCTGAGCTAGCTTCCTTTCGGGACATCGCTGCGCTGCCTGCCGTCATTGCCTTCAGGCCGCGACCGGTTTCAGGCGATAGTGGCCGACGCCCCATTCCTCGCCATCGGCATGGCCAAACAGTCCCGCCGTCGCCAGGAAGAGCAGGCGCCAGCGGCGGCGCCAGAGCGAGGCGTCGGCGCCGTAGACGTCGCGCAGGATCGGCTCGATCTTGTCGAGATTGGCGTCGAAATTCGCCAGCCAGTCCATCGCAGTCCGCTGATAGTCGGTGCCCGACCAGCGCCATTGCTGCTCGACCTCGAAGAGATCCCTGAAGCGGTGCGGCAGGTCGAAGGCCGGCATGATACCGCCGGTGAAGAAGTGATGGGAAATCCAGTCGGCGGGGTCGCCGTGGTCGAAGCGGTAGGAACGGTTGCGATGCGTAAACACATGCATGAACAGCCGCCCTTCCGGGTTCAGCCATTCGCGCGCCCGCTCAAGCAGGATCTGCCAGTTGGACATATGCTCGAACATCTCAACCGAGACGATCCGGTCGAATGTCTTCTCCGGCGTGAAGACATTCATGTCCCGGGTGAGTACATCGAGATTGGACAGCCCGCGCGCCGCAATCTGGCTTTCGATATAGGCACGCTGCGAGGCCGAATTGGAGACCGACATGATTCGTGCATAGGGAAAATGTGCGGCAAGATAGAGCGACAGCGAACCCCATCCACAGCCAAGTTCGAGAATGGTCTGCCCGTCCTGGATATCGGCATGCGCGACTGTCTCGGCCAGCGCCACCATTTCGGCCTGTTCGAGCGTCGTGGTCTTGCTGGGATAGTGGCAGCAGGAATATTTGCGCTGCGGGCCAAGCACCGGCTCGAAGAACTCGGCCGGCACTTCGTAATGCTGGGCGTTGGCCTCGCCCGTATGGGTCGCCACCGGATAGTATTTCATTGCCGTGGTGAAGGCCGCCTCGGTTTCATCCGGCACCAGGCTGAGGCGCCGCTTGGTACGGCCGCAGAGATAGTCGATGCCCGCAAGTGTCAGGCTGTCGGGGAGGGGCGTCCGTTCGGCGGCGTCGATAGCAATTGCAAGAATATTCATGACCGGCTCCTCAACTCATCAGCTATGCATCGTTGATTTTGTGACGTGGACCGGGAAGAAGGCGTTGACCCGGAATTGCAGCGACCGGAATGCTTCGCCTCGTGATTCTAGCATATATGCCTCCAGGGGTGGAATACCCGAGACATGGACAAGCAGAAGATACATGAGGACAGACGCAAGTAACGCAACCCAGCCCCAGGGGTGTGCCGGAGAGATCGATTGCCAGGAGCGGCCAGTTGCACCAACCGAACCACTCGAAGAAATAGTTGGGATGCCGCGAGGCGACGCTCAAGACTTGGTCGACTGTTGTGACTCTGGCTGATCTTGCCGTGGGGCACGGTCTTGTCAGGCACCGCCGCGACGGTCGGCTTCCGGTTTGTCCGCTACTTCACAAACGGCTGAATTCACTTCTCTTTGAGCGACGTGATCGGGTGCAAACAGAGGGCTGCGGTTGCCGGCCAACCACTATCCTGCCTTGACATTAGCGGAGCTTGGGCCAGACTTTGCATTGGCGTCAGGCCGCGCAGGCATTTTGGGGAGGATTGTCATGACGAACTATCAGGCTTTGATCGACGACGAGACCTGGGCGTTCATCGACCGTACCAATTCCTTCTATCCGCCCGATACGATCGACTACACCATCGTCCAGCAGCGCGAAGTCTATGATCGCATGTGCCGCGAGTTTTTCTCGGGCTATCCGGATGGCGTCTCTGCCGAGACCAAGGAGATCAAGGCACCCGACGGCCACAAGATCCCTATCCGCCGCTATCGCGCCATGCGCTACGATACCCATGCCTTGGTGTTGTATTTCCACGGCGGCGGCTTTGTCGTCGGCGGGCTCGAAAGCCATGACGACGTCTGCGCCGAGATTTGTCATCGCACCGGCTACGAGGTCGTCTCGGTCGATTACCGGCTGGCACCCGAGCACAAGCACCCCGCATCCTTCGACGACTGCATGACAGCCTTCAAATGGGCAGCCGAAGCCTATTCGCTGCCGATGGTGCTGGCCGGCGACAGCGCCGGCGGCAATCTCGCCGCAGCCCTGACGCATCGCACCCGCAATCATCCGCGCAAGCCGATCGGCCAGATGCTGATCTATCCCGGCCTCGGCGGTGACACGTCGCGGGGATCCTACGTCACCCATGCCGAAGCGCCGATGCTGACCATGCGCGACCTGATCTTCTACAAGGATATCCGCACCGGCGGAAAGGACGTCTCGCGAGATGTCTCCTATATGCCGCTCGTCGATAGCGACTTCTCCAATCTGCCGCCGACGATCATCATTTCAGCCGAATGCGACCCGCTGTCATCGGATGGCGAGGCTTATCGCGACCGAGTGCTGGCCGCCGGCGGCAAGGCGTGGTGGCATGAGGAGGCCGGGTTGGTGCACGGTTATCTCCGAGCCCGCCATTCGGTGGCGCGGGCACGGGAAAGTTTTTCGAGGATCGTTGACGGCATAAAAGCGCTGGGGCGGAAGGAATGGACGCATTCGCATCATGCACCGGTCGATCCGGCGAAGATCAGGGCTGCGGCTGAGGTGGTACATCCTGTGGATTGAGGGCCGATGGACTCGAAAACCGAAAAGATAGGAAAGGGATATGGGTTTATCCTGCGGCCTGCCGTTTTGGATCGGTCATTGCAAGCAGCCGGATTGTCGATTGATACATACCTTGTTCGTGGGCCGGGAAAGCGGCTTTTCGATGCGCATTTTTGGCCACCGAACCCGAATGTCGGATACGAGCGGCTATACGTCAGTGTGGGTGCAGTAAGAATAGACCGTCTGCCCGAGCTTCGCGCCGAAGCAGAAGGACTGGCACTGACCAGGCTCATGGAGTGGATTTCCGGGATCATAGCGCTCGACGCGGCATCGCCAACACGACGTGAGCCACAGTCGATCACATTGATATCGCATCTTGGGTGCTAAACCCTCAATTCCCCGCACTCGCCATCTTGCGCCCCGAGATCGCCTTCTCCAGCCAGCCGATTTCCATCTCCGGCACGGACGACAACAGCAGGTCGGTATAGTCGTCGAAAGGCGGGGTCAGCACCTGACTCTTCGACCCATAGCGCACCACCCTGCCGCGATACATCACCGCGATCGAGTCGGCGATCGAGCGCACGGTTGCGAGGTCGTGGGTGATGAAGAGGTAGGCGACCTGCTCGACCTTCTGCAGATTGAGCAGCAGCTTGAGGATGCCGTTGGCGACCAGCGGATCGAGCGCCGACGTCACCTCGTCGCAGATGATCAGCTTCGGCTTTGCCGCCAGCGCCCGCGCAATGCAGACACGCTGCTTCTGTCCGCCGGAGAGCTCGGCTGGGTAGCGATCGATGAAGCCCTTGCCCATTTCGATCTCTTCGAGCAACTCGGCGACGCGCTTGTCGCGTTCGGTACCCCTGAGCCCGAAATAGAAGGTCAGCGGCCGGCCGATGATCGTGCCGACCGTATGGCGCGGATTCATCGCCACATCGGCCATCTGGTAGATCATCTGCAATTCACGCAGATCATTCTTCGTCCGGTCGGAAAGCCGGCGTGATAGCTTGCGCCCATCAAAGGTGATCTCGCCATCCGACGGCGGCAACAGGCCGGTGATGGCGCGTGCCAGTGTCGATTTGCCTGAGCCGGACTCGCCGACCACCGCCAGCGTCTGGCCGGGATGGATATCGACCGTGACATTGTCGAGCACCTTGACGATGCCGCGGCCATAGGATGCGGTGACATTTTTCACCGACAGGATCGGCTTGGGCGAAGGCTGCTTTTCCTCATGCTCGATCCGGTGCACGGCGACCAGTTGCTGCGTGTAAAGCTGCTTCGGTTCCTTGATGATCTCGTATGTAGTGCCCTTCTCAACCAGCTTGCCATGCCTGAGCACCATGATTTCGTCGGCCACCTGCGCCACCACGGCCAGATCGTGGGTGATGTAGAGTGCGGCCACATGCGTGTCGCGGATCGCATCCTTGATGGCCGCCAGCACGTCGATCTGGGTTGTCACGTCAAGCGCCGTGGTCGGCTCGTCGAAGACGATCAGATCCGGTTCTGGGCAGAGCGCCATGGCCGTCATCACCCGCTGCAACTGGCCGCCCGAGACCTGGTGCGGATAGCGCCGGCCGATGTTTTCGGGGTCGGGCAGGCTGAGCTTCTTGAACAGTGCAATCGCCCGCTTTTCGGCTGCGGCACGATTGGCAACGCCGTGCTTGAGCGCGGCCTCCACCACCTGTTCCATCAGCCGCTGGGCGGGATTGAAGGCTGCGGCCGCCGACTGCGCGACGTAGCAGACTTCCTTGCCACGCAGCTTGCGGATGCCGTTCTTGCCCTGCTTGAGGATGTCGCGGCCATTGAGGATGACCTCGCCGCCGGTGATCCGCACGCCGCCACGGCCAAATCCCATCGAGGAGAGGCCGATGGTCGACTTGCCCGCGCCGGATTCGCCGATCAACCCCAGCACCTTGCCTTTTTCGAGCGTCAGCGACACGTCGTCGACGATCAGCACGTTCTTGGGCAACTCGCCGGGTGGATAGACCGTCGCCTCGATGCGGAGGTTGCGGATGTCGAGCAAAGTGTCAGCCATTGCCGCGCCCTCCCTTGAGATCGGTGGTTCGGTTGAGGATCCAGTCGGCGACGAGGTTGACCGAGATCGCCAGGATGGCAATCGCCGCCGCCGGAATCAGGGCTGCGGGAATGCCAAACACGATACCGTCCTTGTTTTCCTTGACCATGCCGCCCCAATCCGCTTCCGGCGGCTGGACGCCGAGACCGAGGAACGACAGCGCCGAAAGAAACAGCACGGCATAGATGAAACGCAGGCCGAGTTCGGACACCAGTGGCGACAGCGCATTAGGCAGGATCTCGGCAAAGATCACCCAGATCTTGCCTTCGCCGCGCAGTTTCGCTGCCTCGACGAAATCCATGACATTGAGATCGACGGCGACCGCCCGCGACAGGCGATAGACACGTGTGGAGTCGAGCACGCCCATCACCAGGATCAGCGTGACGATGTTCGACGGCAGCACCGACAGCACCACAAGGCCGAAGATCAGCGTCGGGATCGCCATCAGCAAATCGACGAAGCGCGACACCAGCATGTCGAACCAGCCACCCATGACGGCGGCCGCAAAGCCGAGAATCGCGCCCATCGAAAACGACAGCGTGGTGGCCAATATGGCAATCAGGATGGTGGTCTGGGCGCCATAGATCATCCGCGACAGCAGGTCGCGGCCGAGATTGTCGGTGCCGAACGGGAACTTCGCCGACATCGGCTCCCAGACGCCGCCGGCGATGTCGCCGAGGCCATAGGGCGCGATGAATTGGGCGAAGATCGCCACCAGCAGGAACAGCGCGGTGATGACAAGACCGATGAGCGCGCCGGGCGGGATACGTCTAAACATCAGCCGCCCTCACTTCGGATGCCTGAGACGCGGATTGGCGAGAATGGACGCCACATCAGCAATCATGTTGAGAAGGATATAGACCGAAGCAAAGATCAGCCCGACTGCCTGCACGACCGGTACGTCACGCTTGGCAACGTGGTCGACGAGATATTGGCCCATGCCGGGATAGACGAAGATCACCTCGACCACGACAACGCCAACCACGAGATAGGCGAGGTTCAGCATCACCACATTGATGATCGGCGCGATCGCATTTGGGAAGGCATGCTTGCGGATGATCTCGAAGGCGGTGAGCCCCTTGAGTTCCGCCGTCTCGATATAGGCGGACTGCATGACATTGAGGATGGTCGCCCGCGTCATGCGCATCATATGCGCCAGCACCACCAGCGTCAGCGCCGCAGCCGGCAGCGCGATCGCCTTCATCTTTTCGATGAACGGCATGCCGTCATAGACCGTCGAGATACCGGGAAAGAGTTGAAATTTGACGGCGAAGAAATAGACCAGCAGATAGCCGATGAAGAATTCCGGCACCGAGGTGGAGGCCAGCGCGACGCCGGTGATCAGCTTGTCGACCGGGCCGTTGCGATAGCGCACTGCCGTCAACCCGAGGATGATCGCCAGCGGAATGGCGACGATGGCCGCCCAGAACGCCAGGAACAATGTGTTCCACAGCCGCTCCTTGATCGACTTGGCAATATCCAGCCCGCTGGTTAGCGACTTGCCGAGATCGCCATGCAGTATGCCCCACAGCCAGCGGAAATACCGGACATAGGCCGGATCGTTAAGCCCCAGCGATTCACGCAGGTTGGCGAGCGCCACAGGGGTCGCGGACTGGCCGAGGATGGATTGTGCCACGTCGCCCGGCAGGATCTGCGTGCCGACGAAGATCAGCACCGAAACGGCGAACAACAGCAGGATGCCCAGCGCGACGCGCTGGGCAATGAGTCTCACGATAGGAGAGGACATGGGCGCACGGCCATCAAGCCGCGAGCCAGCACTTGGAAAGTGCGTAGCCGCCCATCATTTCCTGGTTGCCATCGGCCGTCCAGCCGCCGACCTGCGGACCGGTTGCGTCGATGAAGTCGTTGAACATCGGGGCGATCACGCCGCCTTCCTGGTTCACGATCGTGCCCATGTCGGCATAGATCTGTTTGCGCTTGTCCGGGTCGAGTTCGGCGCGTGCCGCAAACAGCATCTTGTCGAACTTTTCGTTGAAGAAGCGTGTGTCGTTCCAGTCGGCCTTGGAGTAGTAGGCGGTGGAATACATCTGGTCCTGGGTCGGACGGCCGCCCCAATAGGAGGCCGAGAAGGGCTGCTTGTTCCAGACTTCCGACCAATAGCCGTCGCCGGGTTCGCGCTTGACTTCGATGGTGATGCCGGCCTTTGCAGCGCTCTGCTGGTAAAGCTGGGCAGCATCGATGGCGCCCGGGAAGGCGACGTCGGAGGTGCGGAACAGCACGGAACCCGAATGGCCCGACTTCTTGTAGTGGAAGGCCGCCTTGTCCGGATCGTACTTGCGCTGTTCCATTTCGGTAAACAGCGGATAGGACTTGTTGATTGGCGTGTCGTTGCCGACCGAGCCGTAGCCCATCAGGATCTTCTGGACCATTTCCTCGCGGTCGACAGCGTATTTCAGCGCCAGCCTCAGGTCGTTGTTGTCGAACGGTGCGGTGTTGCAATGGGCGATGAACACATAGTGGCCCTTGCCAGCGACGTTCTGGATGGTGATGCCCGGCACGCGCTTGATCAGGTCGACGATCTTCGGCTCGACGCGGTTGATCATGTGCACCTGGCCGCCCTGCAACGCCGAGGTGCGGGCAGTGGCGTCATTGATGACGATGATTTCGATCTGGTCGGCATGGCCACGGTCGTCACGCCAGTAGTTGGCAAATTTCTCGCCGACAAGGCGGACACCGACATTGTTCTCGGCGATCTTGTAGGGGCCTGTCCCGATGCCTTCGGTCGGATTGTCCTTGCCGCCATTCGGCTGGATCATCAGGTGGTAGTCGTCAAGCAGGAACGGCAGGTCGGCATTGGCTTCCTTGAGCGCGAAGACGATGTTCTGGCCATCGACGGACACCTTGTCGATACCCTGCATGATGCCCAGTGCGCCGGACTTGGACTTGGCGTCCGAATGGCGCTCCATGGTCGCCAGCACGTCGGCCGGGGTCATTTCCTTGCCGTTGTGGAACTGCACGCCCTTGCGGATCTTGAAGGTCCAGACCTTGGCGTCCTTGGATGCGCCCCATTCTTCGGCGAGCGCCGGCTGCACGACGCCCTTGGCATCGACCTGCACCAACTGCTCGGCCCATTGGCGACCGTAGAAATACGGCACCTGGCTCTGCCACGATGCCGGGTCCAGGCTGTCTGTCGCCGAGCCACCCTGCATGCCGGCCTTCAGGATGCCGCCCTTGACCGGGCCGGCGGCCAGAGCCGCGGTCGAGATCAGCCCGTTGGCGAAGGCTGCGCCGACGCCGAGCGCTGCGGCGCGACCGAGAAAATCACGGCGGCTCAGTTTGCCCGATACGACGCGGCGGCTGAGGTAGGAAAGTTCATCGGTCATTGTTGTCCCCTTGTTTAGGCTCGACCTTTTGTGGGAGCTTCAGCTCCGCTTTGCCTGTCCGGGATAGTGGGACCCGCGGCAGCCATCAGCAATTCTAATCGCGCCATTCGCTGTTGCAATACCGAACATGAAATTATGCAGCGATTTAGCATAGATGCATGAACGACCACGCCGAATTGCACTTAACATTTTCCGTGCCTCCTGTAGTCTTGGCAGGCGGGTGCGACAGGGGGATGAAGACGACATGGCAGAGATCAACAAGAGCCCGGCTTTCTGGCGCTCGTTCCCAATCTTCGAGGAATTCACCAAGGAACTGGTGGCCGAGGTCGCCGCACTGGCGCAGTGGCGTCGGTGGACGGCAGGCACCGTGATCTTCCAGCGTGGCGACGACGGCAACTACATGATCCTGGTCACCGAAGGCCGCATCAAGCTGTCGCTGATCACCGCCCAGGGCAAGGAATTGTCGCTGCGCCATCTCGAACCCGGCACCCTGCTGGGCGAAATGGCCGTGCTCGACGGCGAGCCCCGCTCGGCCGATGCGACAGCGTCGATCGCCACTGAGGGCTATGTTATCGGCAAGAACGAGTTCATGGCGCTGATCACCCGCAATCCGGATGCGGCTGAAGCCGTGATGCGCTATCTCTGCAAGCGGCTGCGCGAGACCACCGATCAGCTGGAGACGATCGCACTCTACGATCTCGATTCCCGCGTGGCCCGCTTCTTTCTGGCGACGTTGCGCCAGATCCACGGCGAAGAACTGCCGGATCACGCCAACTTGCATATCGCGCTCAGCCAGACCGAGATCGCCGGCATCCTTGGTGCGTCGCGTCCCAAAATCAACCGCTCGATACTTTCCCTCGAAGAACACGGCGCCATCAAACGTCAGGGCAATGTGATAGATTGCAATGTGGGCCGGCTGTTGCACCTTGCCGAGCCCGACGACGACTGACATACGCTTTGAGCGAGGCTAGCGGGGGCGCATGGGAACTGACAAATACAATCGGCAATTCACCGGCACAGCGTGTAAAAACGTCCGATGAACTTTCGCGTCCGCCCGCTTCATATCGGCATCCTCGCAAGCATCGTTGCCGCGTTTCTGGTCGCCTTCGTGCCGGAGACGTCGCTCGAGGGTAGCCGCGAACTGTATTTCGACCGCCTGACGCAGCTCTTTCCGCTCGAACAAAGCACCGACATTGCCGTCGTCGATATCGATCGCAAGGCCTTCTCGCTGGCTCAGGACCAGAAGTGGCAGCGCATCGACACAGCGTCCCTTGTGGAGAAGATCGCCGCACAGAAACCGGCAGTCATCGCCTTCGATCTGATATTCTCCACCGATTGTGACGAAAGTTCTCGCGCCAACCAGTCGCTGGCCGCCGCGCTCGCCAAGGCGCCGACGGTGCTTGGTTTCCTGCTGTCGGATGTCGAGGGAAAACCGCCCCAGCCCCTGCCGCCGCTGGCCATCGCCAAATCATTGACCGTGCCGGAAATCTGGTTTCTGGGCGGCGCTGAAGTCTCCTGCCCGATCTTCCAGAAGTCGGCCAAAAGTGCTGCCGCTTCCTTCTTGATCGGTGACGAAGATTCGCTGGTCCGCCGTGCCCAGGCCTTTTCCATTCTCGGTGCCGATCCCTTTCCTGCGCTCGGTGTCGAAGCCGTTCGCCGGCTGATGAAGGTCAAGACGCCGATCCTCGGCGGCACGCCACCATGGCTGAAGCTTGGCCGCGAACTCTATAGTCTCGCCGAGGATGGCAGCCTGCGCTTCGTGGCGAGTGATCGCGCCGCCATCGCCAAGCGTACCGTTTCGGCCGCCGATGTCATGGCCGACAATCCGCCCAAGGATTTCTTCAAGGGCAAGATCGTCTTCGTCGGCTCGTCATTGCCTAATCTCGGCGGCCTGCGCTCCAGCGCGGCTGAACCCCTGGTCGCCTCGGTGCAATTGCATGCCGACCTCGCCAATTCGCTGATCGAGAATTTCGTCCCCACCCGCGACGACATGTTCCTCGATTTCGAGGCGGGTTTCGTGTTGCTGGCTGGCCTGGCCATCGCGCTGCTGACCGTGCGTTTCCGGCCCTGGACAATCGCGCTCGGAGGTCTCGTCGTCATCGCGCTGTCGATCGGCATTTCGCTGGTCGTCTATGCGCGCACCGCCTGGCTGATCGACGGCTTCACCGTGGCGCTGGCGCTGGTGCTGGTGCTGCTGGTCACCGCGTTTTCGCAATTTGCCGAGACAAGGCGTGCCGAACGCACCGCCCGCCAGCGCTTCGCGCAGTATCTGCCGCAATCGGTCGTCGATCGCTATATCGACAATCCCAATGCCAAGCCGGCAACCGGCGAGGAGCGTCAGGTCACGGCTCTGTTCACCGATATCGAAGCGTTCTCGAATCTCGCCGGCCGGGTGCATCCGCAGGTGCTGGTCAGCCTGCTCAACGTCTATTTCGCCGAGGTCACCAAGCTGGTGTCGGATCATGGTGGCATGGTCGACAAGATCGTCGGCGATGCGGTGCACGCCTTCTTCAATGCTCCGCAGGATCTCGATGACCACGTCAACAAGGCCATCGAATGCGCGCTGACCATTTCACGGCTGACCGAGGAGATGCGTCTGAGGCTGGACTTCAAGGTGCAGGAGTTCGGCCGAACCCGCATCGGCATCGAGACAGGCCTGGCGGTGCTGGGCGAGGTCGGCATGGCCGGCAAGCTTGACTATACCGCCCATGGCAATGCCATCAATCTCGCCGCCCGCCTGCAGGACGCCAACAAGTTCCTGGGCACCACCATCTGCATCGGCCCGGCAGCGGCCAAGGAAAGTTCGCGCACGCTCCGCCCTCTCGGCGAACACGAGATCCGCGGCTTCGGCACGATGGAATTGTTCACGCCGGACGATTTCATTGGCAAGGTGACGGTAAAGTAAAGGCGCTCTCGCCAAAACCCTTCTGATAATACTCATGTTTTAACGCATTTGCGAACTGTGCAGCCGCAGGCAGGCGAGAGCCAAGGAACAATCGCGCGCATATATCCGCGTCAAAGCGTTGAAAAAGTACCAGAACTCCTTCATCTCAGCGCATTCCTGCACTATATTGCAACGCACAATCTCCTGCTGAAAGGCTGTCCCGCATGTCCAATTCCGACTTCATCGGCAAGCGCTCTTCCGCGGCAGGTGGCTGGGGCGCGTTGAAAAGCTGCGGCAAGCGGCTGATGGAAAGCGGCTCGCCGCTCGCAGGCGCCCGGACCATGCTGAAGGCCAACCAGCCCGACGGCTTCGATTGCCCGGGCTGCGCCTGGGGCGATCCGGAACATGGCTCGTCGTTCGAATTCTGCGAAAACGGCGTCAAGGCCGTGGCCTGGGAAGCGACGGAAAAGCGCGTCCGCCCCGACTTTTTCGCGTCACACACCGTCTCTGAACTGCGTGGCTGGAGCGATTATGATCTGGAGCACGAGGGCCGGTTGACGCATCCGATGCGCTATGACGCGGCCACGGACACCTACCAGCCGGTTGCCTGGCAGCAGGCATTCGCCGAGATCGGCGGCATCCTCAATGGTCTGGACCATCCCGATCGCGCCGAATTCTACACCTCCGGCCGCGCCAGCAACGAGGCAGCCTTCCTCTATCAGCTGTTCGTCCGGCTCTACGGCACCAACAATTTTCCCGATTGCTCGAACATGTGCCACGAGGCCAGCGGCGTGGCACTTCGCCACTCCATCGGCATCGGCAAGGGCACCGTCACCCTCGGCGATTTCGAGAAGGCGGACGCGATCTTCGTCATCGGTCAGAATCCCGGTACCAACCATCCGCGCATGCTGGGCGATCTGCGTCGTGCTGCCATGCGTGGCGCCCGCGTCGTCGTCTTCAATCCTGTACGGGAACGTGGCCTCGAGCGCTTCTCCGATCCGCAGAGCAAGCTGGAAATGCTGCGTGGCGGTTCCACCGAGATCGCCAGCCATTATTACCAGCCGCAACTGGGCGGCGACATGGCTGCCGTTCGCGGCATGGCCAAGGTCGTCTTCGCTGCCGATGATGCCGCCTTGGCAGCCGGCAAGGCCTCGGTCCTTGATCATGCCTTCCTGGCCGAGCATACCGCCGACTTCGCGGGCTACCGGGCTGCAGTCGAAGCCACAAGCTGGGAGCAGATTGTCGACCAGTCCGGCCTGACGCGTGAACAGATCGAAGAGGCTGCTGCCGTCTATCTCGCCGCCGACAGCGTCATCTGCACCTGGGCGATGGGCGTCACCCAGCATCGCCATTCCGTCGCGACGATCCGCGAAATCTCCAACTTCATGTTCCTGCGCGGCAATGTCGGCCGTCCCGGCGCCGGCGTTTGCCCGGTCCGCGGCCATTCGAATGTCCAGGGCGATCGCACCGTCGGCATCAATGAGAAGGCGCCGCCGGCCTTCCTCGATGCGTTGGAGCGCGAGTTTGATTTTGCCGTGCCGCGCAAGAATGGTCACAATGTTCTGGGCGCCATCGGCGCCATGCTCGATGGTTCGGCACAGGCTTTCATCGGCCTCGGTGGCAATTTCGCCCGCGCCACCCCCGACAGCGCACTGATTGCCAAGGCACTGTCATCGCAGAAGCTGACCGTTCACATCGCCACCAAGCTTAACCACTCGCATCTGTTGCCGGGCGAGTCCGGCTACATCCTGCCGTGCCTGGGCCGCACCGAGATCGACAGGAATTCCAAAGGCGTCAGCCAGATCGTCACCGTCGAGGATTCGATGAGCATGGTGCATGGTTCGGGCGGTATCAACAAGCCGGCCTCGCCGGAGCTGCGCTCGGAAGTGCAGATTGTCGCCGGTATTGCAGCCGCCACTGTCGGCTCGGCCAAGGTCGATTGGGCGGCGGTTTGCGACGACTATGACCTCGTCCGTGACATGATCGCCCGCACCATTCCGGGCTTCGAGGACTACAACACCCGCGTCCGCAAGCCGCGCGGCTTCCACCTGCGCAACTCGGCCGCCCACCGCGAATGGAACACGCCGGCCACCCGCGCCACCTTCTCGACCGTTGCCTTGCCGGAAGCGACCGAACACCAGATGGCACGCGGCGAGGACGGTGTCTTCGTCATGCAGACCTTCCGCTCGCATGACCAGTATAACACTACGATCTATGGCATGGATGACCGCTATCGCGGCGTCTATGGCGAGCGCCGCGTCGTCTTCGTCAACCCGAAGGATCTCGACCAGCTCGGCGCCAAGGCCGGCGACCGGGTTGATGTCATCGGTAAGCACGACGACGGCATCTCGCGCATTGCAGAGGATTTCCGGCTGGTGCCTTATGACATTCCGCGCGGCTGTGTCGCCGGCTATTATCCCGAGCTCAACGTGCTGGTGCCGTTGTCGACCTTCGGCTCGGAAAGCGATACGCCGGCTTCGAAGTCGGTGCTGGTGTCGTTCCGCGCCCGCGCACAGGCATCCGTCGCCGCATGAGCGATGACGGCGCTGTGGCCGCCTACATGGCCGAGGTCGAGGCGTTGATGCAGGCCGACGGTCGCCTTTCGTCGCTTGCAGCCGGGGTGCTGGCCGCGATCCGGCTCGATATCGCCCATGACAGCATCGCCTTTGCCAAGGCGCTGGACGTCAGCCACGCGCTGGTGCTGCGCCAGGTGGAGACGTTGTCATCCGATTTGGGGCTGATTGCGGTGACGAAAAGGGATGCCAGGACGCAGAGGTGTTTTTATGCGCTGGCGGCGGACGGTGCTATTCTTCAGGAAAAAGTCTCCGCACATAATCCACCGAACCGTTGATGATATGCAGGATGTTGATTGCATCCACATCGATCCGATAGAAAATCAGGTAATCCTCGTGAACAAGACGGCGGATATTGGTATGTTCGTAACGTGGCACCAATGGAAATCTGCGCGGCATATCCGACAGGCCATAGCAGCGATCTACCAGTTCTTTGACAAAGGTTGCGCTACGTTGCGGGTTGTCAGCGGCAATGTAGTCCGCGATCGCTTCAAGATCTGCTTCGGCTTCGTCGGTGATAACAACAATCATCCGCCGCGCTCGTCCGCCATACGTTGGTATTTTGCCATCAGGCGGTCTGCGACTTCACGAAGCGGCTTGACCCGCCCCGCCTCGACATCCGCCAATCCTCTGGCAAGCGCCGCGTCCAGGGCGGCGAGGCGCTTCTCGCGCTCCTCGACAAGACGAACGCCTTCCCGAAGAACCTCGCTTTTCGAATTGTAGCGGCCGCTCTCGACGAGCTGCGTTACCACCGCCTCCAGATTTCCAAGTTCAACACTGTGGGCCATGCGATCACCTCTGGCGATTAATATGAGCTGACCAATAATAGTTATCAAGAAGAAATTGAACTATTCAATCGGCGCGGCGTCCAGATGCTGCCACAAATACCAGGAAGCGATCGAGCGATAGGGCGCCCAGCGATCCGCAACGTCAGCCAGCGTCTTGTCCTCGCCATAGAGCAAACGCACGGCGCGCTGCAAACCGACATCGCCGTGCGACAGTACGTCGGGCCGCTTGAGCCCGAAGATCAGGAACATCTCCGCCGTCCACCTGCCGATGCCGGGAAGCGTGACCAATTCCTTGATCGCCACCTCATCGTCCGGCTCCGCCGCCATGGCATCGAAATCCATCGTGCCGGCTGCGATGCGCTCGGCCAGCGCCCTTATATATTTGACCTTGGCGTTGGAAATGCCGCATTCGCGCAGGCGCTCCGGCTCGGCGGCCAGGATGCCATCGGCGCTCCAGCATCCACCGATCACGTTGAGCACACGCTTCTCGATCGTGTCGGCAGCCTTGACCGAAAGCTGCTGTCCGACGATCGCGGCGGCAAGCGTCTCGAAGGGCTGGTAATCCCGAGCCATCAGCGTGCAAGGGCCATGACGGGCGACCAGTTCGGCCATCACCGGGCAATTGGCGCTGAGGTGTTCTTCCGGGCTTTTCATCATCCTGTCTCTCATTAACACGATAGCAGTTGCGTCGAGCAAGAAGGCTGATCTGTATCGTCGGAATAATTCCGTAGCGCATCGCCGCTCGCTCGGCTAGATTAATGCTGCAATGCACACATTGGATGGGATGGCTGCTGTCGAATGAATGAATCTGGAAAAACCGGCGATCGCGCCACGATATCGTTCTCCTTCATTTCAACCACACCACAGAAGATAACGGGACTGTCCAGCTACACGGAAAGCCTTGTCTCGGCCTATGCGACGCTTCATGCCGACCGCAAAATCCTGTTTCTCACCAATGCGGTAGGGGAAATCTTCCCGGCTTTCACCAAACACCCGAACATTGAAATCGTGCCGATTTTTGTGCGCGGATCCATTCCGTTCAAGATCTACAGCATCCTCGCGCATGTCGTTGCCAGCTTCAAGGCAAGGTCACGCAAAGCAAGGGACTATATCTCGACCACGCCACAGGGCAGTGTCTTGCCGTTCGTCGGCCAGACCATCGTCATCCATGACATGTATGATGTCGATGCCCGCTACAGGCCGCGCCTGCATGTTCTTTACACGAAAATCATGCTGTCGATCTATGCGCTGGTCAGCAAACGTGTCGTCTGTGTGTCGGACGCGACTTTCGAGGATGCTCTGAAGCTGATCGGCCGCAGCCGGTCGAAGGTGCGCATCGTCAAGGAGGCGTCCAAGTTCCTGCCGATGCACGAAGCGGATGCACTCGCCCAGGCGCGAAACGGCCGGGTCCTCTATGTGGCCAATGTCGAAGGCACCAAGAATGTCGGTTGCCTGCTGGAGGCGCTGCGCCTGGCCGAAAGCCGTGGCATTCCCTTGCAGGTCAACTGGATTGGCCGCGATCCCAGCAGCATCGTGGCGGACTGGCTGGCCAAGCATGGCCCGCTTGCCAACTTTCACTCGCTCGGCGCCGTTGACGATGAACGCCTTCTGCTTGAATACAAGCAGTCAAACGCCCTGGTCGTGACCTCGCTGAGGGAAGGTTTCTGCCTGCCCATCCTCGAGGCGAACGCCCATGGTACGCCGGCGATCGTTTCCGATATCGACATTCTTCGCGAGGTTGCCGGCAGCGCAGGCAAATTCTTCGACCCAGGCAAGCCCGAGGATTGCCTGGAGAAGATGAACGGCGTTCTTGCCGATATGGCTGGCTATCCCGAGCGGCAGAAACTTGCCCTCGAGAACGCCCGTAAATATTCCTGGGCTGATTCAGCCGCGAAACTGGAAGAACTGCTGACCGAAGACAGACGCGGCGCCTAGAGTCCTTCCGGCTCTAGTGTGCCTCATCCCAGTTCCTGGCCGCCCGTGCATCCACAGCCAGCGCCGGCTCCATCTGGATGACCGGGAAGGTGGCGTTTTCCATCACCTGCTTGATCACAGGGATCGCCTTTTCGGCTTCTGCCTCGGAGGTCTCGAAGATCAGTTCGTCATGCACCTGCAGCAGCATGCGGGCATTGATCTTCGCCGCATCGAGCGCAGGCTCCATCTTGATCATCGCCCGGCGGATGATGTCGGCGGCCGAGCCCTGGATCGGGGCATTGATCGAGGCTCGCTCGTTGAATGAGCGCACCGACGGATTGGTCGAGCGGATTTCCGGGAAATTGATCCGCCGGCCGAAGATCGTCTCGACATAGCCGAGATCGCGCGCCTGCGATTTCGCCTGCTCCATGTAGTCCTTGATGCCGGGGAAGCGCTCGAAATACTTCTTGATGTAGTCGCCGGCTTCGGACCGCTCGATACTGAGCTGGTTGGCAAGCCCGAAGGCCGAGATGCCGTAGATGATGCCGAAATTGATCGCCTTGGCACGCCGCCGAACATCCGACGGCATGCCCGCGACCGGCACACCGAACATCTCCGATGCCGTCATCGCGTGGATGTCGATGCCGTCGGCAAAGGCCTGCCGGAGCTGCGGGATATCGGCGGTATGGGCGAGTACCCTCAGCTCGATCTGGCTGTAGTCGGCCGACACCAGCACGTTGCCGGGCTCTGCGATGAAGGCAGTGCGGATCTTGCGGCCTTCGGCCGTGCGCACCGGAATGTTCTGCAGGTTGGGTTCCGACGAGGCCAGCCGTCCGGTCGTCGTCGCCGCCATCGCATAGGAGGTGTGGACGCGCTTGGTGTCGGGATGGATATAGCCCGGCAGCGAGTCGGTATAGGTCGATTTCAACTTGGTCAGCTGCCGCCAGTCGACGATCTTGCGGGGCAGCTCGTGGCCGGTCGCGGCCAGGTCTTCCAGCACCTGCACCGAGGTCGACCACTGGCCGGTCTTGGTCTTGCCGCCGCCGGAATCGAGGCCCATCTTGCCGAACAGGATATCGCCGAGCTGTTTTGGCGAGCCGATGTTGAAGCGCTCGCCGGCCAGTTCGTAGATCTCGCTCTCGATACGGGCGGCCGATTGTGCCAGCTCGCCGGACAGCCGCGACAGGATCTGCCGGTCCACCGAAATGCCGCGCTCTTCCATTCGTGCCAGCACGTCGACCAAGGGCCGCTCCAGCCGCTCATAGATGCGCGTCAAACCCTTGGCGACCAGCCGCGGCTTCAGCACATGCCAGAGCCTCAGCGTCACGTCGGCATCTTCGGCGGCATAGATCGTCGCCTTGTCGATCGGCACCATGTCGAAGGTGACCGAAGACTTGCCCGAGCCTGCCACGTCCTTGTAGGCGACCGGCGTGTGGCCCAGCCAGCGCTCGGCGAGCGAATCCATGCCGTGGGTCGTGTTGCCGCCGCCGTCGAGCACGTAGGACATCAGCATCGTGTCATCGAAGCTGTTGATGGCGATGCCGTGGCGCTTCATCACCAGCCAGTCGTATTTGACATTCTGGCCGACCACCAGCACCGAAGCGTCTTCCAGCAGCGGCTTGAGCAGGTCCAGCGCTTCGCGCAGCGGGATCTGCCCTTCCGCCATGCCGCCGCCCAAGAGGTCGCCGCGGCCGGTCTTGTGGCTCAGGGGAATATAGCAGGCGCGGATCACATCGCCGCGCGGCGAAACCGTGTTGTCGGCCACAGCCAGCGAAATGCCGGCAAGCTCGGCCTGCATCGGGTCGAGCGAGGTGGTTTCGGTGTCGAAGCCGACGACGCCGGCCTCGCGCGCCATGGCGACCCAGTGCGCCAGCTGGTCGCCGTCGCGCACCGTCTCGTAGGTGGTGTGATCGATGGGATGGGTGGCAAAGAACTCGGCGCGCGATAGCGCCAGCTTCGAGGCATCCTCGGCGACCGGGTCCTTGGTGGTGGTGGTGTAGGCCTCGGCATTCGGCGTGCCGGCGGCGGGCGGAATGGCCTCGCCCCCCTTTGAACCAGCAGTGTCGAGATCCGGGCCGCGGGCGGCGCCATCCCAGACGACGGGAACATTGGCGGGCTCGATCAGTGCGGCATCGACGCCTGTGGCTTCGGCGACACGGCGGGTCAGCGTGGTGAATTCCATCGTCTTGAGGAAGCCGACCAGTTTGGGCCCGTCCTGCGCCTCGAGCGCCAGATCGTCGAGCCCGTCGGTCACCGGCGTGTCCACCTTCAGGGTCACCAGCTGCTTGGAAATCTTCACCAGCTCGCGGCCGGCGATGATGCTTTCGCGACGCTTGTCCTGCTTGATCTCGTGGGCGCGCTCCATCAGCGCCTCGAGCGTGCCGAAGGTTTCCAGCAACTGCGCCGCGGTCTTCGGGCCAATGCCGGGAATGCCGGGCACGTTGTCGGTGGAATCGCCGGTCAGCGCCTGCAGGTCGATCATCTTTTCCGGCGGCACGCCCCATTTCTCGATCACTTCTGCAATCGAGATCTGCTTGTCCTTCATCGGGTCGTACATGTGCACCCGCTCGGTCACCAGCTGCATCAAGTCCTTGTCGGACGAGATGATGGTGGTCTCGGCACCCGTGGCCTCGGCCTGGCGCGCATAGGTGGCGATGATGTCGTCGGCCTCGTAGCCCTCGATCTCGATGCAGGGCAGGTTGAAGGCGCGGGTTGCTTCGCGGATCAGCCCGAATTGCGGGATCAGGTCCTCCGGCGGTGCGGAGCGGTTGGCCTTGTATTCGGGATAGATCTGCTTGCGGAATGTGGTCGCCGAATAGTCGAAAATCACGGCAAAATGCGTCGGCGTCACGCCCACATCGGTGTTGCGCGCATCGGCCAGCAGCTTCCACAACATGTTGCAGAAACCGGAGACAGCGCCCACCGGCAGCTTGTCGGATTTGCGTGTCAGCGCCGGCAGCGCATGAAAAGCCCGGAAGATAAAACCGGAGCCGTCGACGAGGAAGAGATGATCACCATTTTTCATGGGCGATTTGTTAGCATGGGCGGTGAGGGAGGCCAAGGTGGCAGGCGCGGGGATGGTGACAGAATTGGGATAGCGCTCCTGCGTCTGGATTGCGGACATCGACGATCCAGGCAAAACGGCAAGTTTACGCACCGTCCGCGACGTGTTCCATCAGCTTCACACCATCACTCTTCAGCCAAAAGCTGGCCACGAATATCCATCAAACGCTTCTTCTGCTTGTCGTCGATAACGGGCATGCTCAGATCCAGCCGCTCGAGAGCGGACGACACCACTTGCGACACCGCAAGACGAGCAAACCACTTGTTGTCCGCTGGAATGACAAACCATGGAGCCCACTCCGTGCTTGTGTTTTCGAGCATCTGCTCAAACGCCTTTTGATAGTCGTCCCAGTACTTTCGTTCCTCGTAGTCGGCCGCAGAGAACTTCCAATTTTTTTCAGCGACGTCGATCCGGGAAAGAAAACGTTTCTTTTGCTCTTTCTTGGAAACATTGAGGAAAAACTTCAAGACAATGGTGCCGTTGTGACGGAGGTACTTTTCGTAGTTGTTTATTTCCTTGAACCGCCCTTTCCAAATGTCCCCTTCCCGGGTCGTCGGCGGGATCTTTTGTTTCGCCAGGTATTCGGGATGCACTCTAACGACGAGCACTTCCTCGTAGTAGGATCGGTTGAATATGCCGATCATGCCGCGTGCGGGCAGCGCCTTCGAAGCCCGCCAAAGGTAGTCGTGATCAAGCTCCTCGGCTGAGGGGGACTTGAAGGGTGTCACCTGGCAGCCCTGGGGATTGATGCCGGACATGACGTGACGTATCGCGCCGTCCTTGCCAGCGGCATCCATGGCTTGAAAGATGATGAGCAGGGAATAGGTATCCTGGGCGTAGAGCATTTCCTGCATTGCGGCCAGGTCCTCCACGTTTGCCGCGAGATGTTCGAGTGCACCGGCCTTGTCGTCAAATCCTCCGGTAAAATCCGGGTCGAAATCTTTTTTGAGTGATACGGATTTTCCTGGTTCGACCACAAAATCCCGGAAGCGAAACTCTACCTCGCCGCTCGTTCCCACTGCCATTTTGCGCTTTTTGTCAAAGTCAAAATCGGATCTCATGTTCCCCCCCTCGCGCTTTGAGCCAAAGGCTTGCGCTAACTCGTTAAGTCATCCACTATTATATAAGGCTAAATTATGTTATCATTATTCACCGAAAAATCCACATGCTGAAATTCAATTCAACTGTAGGAAGCATCTAGAATCAACTGCAAAGCATGCAGCCTTGGCAATGTCTGAACTCAGGGGGAAGCAATGACCAGTTTGAACAAACAAAGTGAGCCGACCGGCGCCAATGATCTTTTCATGACCGCGGAAGAATTGCTGGATTACGCAGACAAAATCGATACGGCGCGTGCATCGGCAGCCTTCAATTCCATGAATGTCGCGGAAGATGCGCGAAAAGTGTTGATGGCCAAGTTGTCCAAGCCGGTAACGGTCACGGACGAGATGAGAGCCAGCGTTCTTTCCAGACTGAAAAAGGCCGCGGCCGACGGGCTGAGCGAATTGAAGGTCCTTCAGTTCCCCGTTGAGCTTTGTACCGACTCGGGCCGTGCGATCAACAACAATGAGCCCGACTGGCCAGACACACTCACTGGCGTTCCCCGGCAGGCCTACGAAGTGTGGCGAGATCGATTGAAGCCCGCAGGATATAGCCTTTCGGCAATGATTGTAGAGTGGCCACATGGGATGCCGGGCGATGTGGGTCTTTTTCTGGGCTGGCACAAACCCAAACCACTTTGAGCTATGCAGGACGAGTGCGGAGCGGATCTGCGAACCGCGCCGTCATCTACCCTGAATTGTCCGATTCTTGATATGCGGGTTGCGCCCATAAAGCCGTGCTGGCCATAGATGGACGCTGAATTGTGCCAACTCATTCAATTGCTGGTGTGTTAGACCCAATGCTCACACTTCCATTCATTTCCAGTATGAGAGAATATCGAGCTGAATGGTTTCGGCACGATTTGACCTCTGGCCTAGCCATCGCTGCGGTTGGATTGCCCAGTGCCATTGCGTATCCCGCACTCGCTGGACTGCCGCCGGAAATCGGCATTTACGCGAGCATCCTGTCGGTTCTTGGCTACGCTCTTCTAGGCTCCTCGCGCCAGCTCATCGTTGGTCCGGACGCCGGCACAGTGACGGTGCTTGCCGCAGTCCTCGTTTCTTTTGGGCTGTCCTCGACTGCAGAAAACGTGGTGGCCTCGGCCGCAATTGCCGCGATCGTCGGGCTTTTATGCTTCCTGGCCAGCTTTCTTCGACTTGGCTTCATTGCTAACCTGCTGTCGCGTCCGATTTTGACCGGGTTCATGACGGGTGTGTCGTTGACGATACTCGTCGGCCAGATCGGCCGCCTCACTGGCGTCAAAATAGATAGTAATGGATTGTTCGCTCCGCTCATGGAAATCATGTCAAAGGCGGGATTGATCCATTGGCCTTCCCTTGGAGTGGGCATTGGTCTGTTTATCATGCTCCGGTTACTAAGCGCATGGCGTCCAGCTGTGCCAGGGCCGCTTGTCGCTATCGGACTCGCGACGGCCTTATCGTGGTTGTTTGACTTTCCGGCGTTGGGAATTCGCGTTGTCGGCGCAGTCCCATCTCATCTCCCTTGGCCATCGCTGCCGATCCCAAAAGGTATCGCCATCGACGACCTGATCCTGGGCGCCGTGGCAGTGCTGATCGTCAGTTTTGGGTCTGGGATTTTGACCGCGCGCAGTTTTGGCGCCAAAAATGGATATCCCGTGGACGCTAATCGCGAACTCCTTGGATTTGGGGCAGCAAACCTCGCGTCTGGATTGTTTGGCGGTTTCGCGGTGACTTCCTCGGACTCCCGTACCGCAATCAACGACATGATGGGCGGCAGGACGCAGTTGGCGGCGGTTGTTTCCGCCGCCGCCCTTGCGCTTGCGATCTTGTTTTTGACCGACGCCTTGGCAATACTACCGACGCCTGCCCTGGGGGCTATCCTGGCGTCGGCCGCGATCAGCATTATCGATCTGCGAGCGCTGCGAGAGCTATGGCGGATCAGTCGCATCGAGTTCTCGTTTGCGCTGATCAGCATAGCGGGCGTCGTCGGTCTCGGTGTTTTGAAGGGCGTGATCATCGCGATCGGCGCAACGCTGCTGTATCTCCTTTTCAAGGGAATGAAGCCGCGCGACGCGCTGCTGGGGCGAGTAGAGGGCCGTGAGGGCTTCTACAAACTCCATCGACACACGCACGCCGAACCGGTTCCTGGCGTGGTGATCTATCTTCTCCAGGGCAGTCTGCTGTTCCTCAATGTCGATTATGTCAAAGGTCGGATTGAGGGCATTTTTTCAGAGCTGCCGCGGGACGTACGGGGGGTCATTTTCGATGCAGGGGCGGCTCCCCAGATCGACAGCACGGCAGCCGCTATGCTCGGCGAAATACAAACGCTCGCAGAGGAGCGCGGCATAAAATTCGGGATTGCAGACCTTCACAGCGAACCAATGGAGATGCTGAGACGCTCCGGCGTCCTCGCCAAAATCGGACCCTCCATGATTTTCGACGAGCTGGAGGAAGCCGTGGCGGCTCTGTCAACCAGCCAAAACCCACCCGCGGTGTTGGGAGCCTGAATGGCTGCTCGTGGCGCCGGTCGGTAACCACAATGTTTTTCAAAAATATTTTCACCCCCGTCATCCCCGCCCTTTTCACCTGCCAACGCGGAAGGGGGCTCCTGATCGGCAATCAAGCATCGACCACGGCTGAAACCGCCCTGCTCAAGCCGCCGCATCGAACTTCAGCGCGAAGGCGTCGACGGGCTCTTCGATTCCCTTCAACATGAAGGCACCTAGGCTGTCGACTGCCGACTCGCACTGGGCCTTCTCGGTGAATGCCCTGGAGAGGAGCACCGGGCGCTTTACTTCCTTGGTGAGGCTTTCGAGCCGCGACGCCACGTTCACGGCCGGTCCGATCACGGTGAAATCAAGACGCTTTTGAGAGCCGATATTGCCGTACATGACATCACCCAGATGGACGCCGACACCATAGCCGAGTTGCGGGTGGCCGTCCTTCGCGCTCTTCTCGTTCAAGGCTGCCATCGCGGCTCTTCCTTCCCTGATGGCACTGAGCAGATCGCTGCAGGCGGTCGGCACGGAAAGGGGGAATACGGCAAGAAGTCCATCGCCCATGAACTTGAGTATCTCGCCGCCATGTTCCTCGATAGGTCCGGAAAGCGCATCGAAATAGCCGTTGAGAAGTTCGATCACATAGTCGCGCGGCCAGAGCGACGAAAGCGTCGTGAAGTCGCGAAGGTCGCAGATCATGATGGCGGCGCTCATGGTTGCGCCGCTGCCCCTCGTCGTCGCACCCGCCAAGATCGCTTCGCTCGCATGGGGCCCGACATAGGTTCTCAACAGCGTCCTCGCCATGATGTTCTTTACCCGGATCTCGGTGATGAGCGCGAGCACCGGCACGAGATCCTTGAGGAAGCTGATATGCTGTTCGGCAAAGCCACCCGGGCGAGCCGTCGAGAAAGTGACCACATGCCGCTTGCCAAGCGTGTGGTTGAGCGGCCAGGCCACATACTCGGTCAGGCCCTCCTCGCGCAGGTCGGTATAAAGCGACGACTCCGATTGAGGGTCGAGGACAGGCTCCTCGAGATTCTTCCTCAGTTCGTCAGCTCCGTCATGGATCACCTTCAGCGGGCTCATGAGAAACGCTTGCGACTTCTCGACCTCATAGCCGTACATGTCCACTTCCGCTTCGCTCAATCCCGAGCGCCAAAGCAGCCGGGCGCCGCGCCATTGCGGATGATTTGTCTGAAAATGGAATGAGGCACGCCCGACAGGCACACCGGCGTCGACCAGCCGCTCGCACATCTCGATCAGTATGTTGTCGACGAACCGCTGCTGCTGCGTGTCGTTCACCAGCCAGTCGAGGACCTTCCGCCTTCGGGCAGGCCAAGTGCCGTCGTCAATCTCGGCATCTGAAAGAACTGCTTCGTGTAACATCACCATGTGCATGCCTCGTGAGTAGCCTGTCATCATATTTCGGGCTGGCGGCCGAAGGCTTCAAGGCCGGTGTCACCAACTTGTTTCGATTATGATGACATTCGTCTTTGTCGCGAGCCAGCAGGATACACGGAAGGCAATGACAATCTGACTAACGCTGTGCGAGCATCGCCGATGGCTGAAATTGCCCGAGCAGCCCGAGATAGGGCTTTTCCACCGGCGTCGCATAGGCGCCCTTCTTGGCGGTCCGCAGTCCCAGCGCCACCAGGCTCTCGGCCTGCTTGACCGCACAGGCAACGCCATCGATGACGGGCACGCCGAATTCATGGCTGAGTTCGGCGGTCAGGTCGGCCATCCCGGCACAGCCGAGCACGATCGCTTCGGCGCGGTCTTCGAGTAGGGCCAGCGTGATCTCGGCCCGCAGCCGCGTCTTGGCGTTGGATTGCGGGTCTTCGAGCGACAGGACGGGGATATCGGCGGCCCGGACCTTTACACGCCCGCCCATGCCGTAGCGATGAACGAGATGTTCGAGCGGCAGGCGCGAGCGTTCCATCGTCGTCACCACCGAAAACCGTTGCGCGATGAAGGCGGTGGCCGACAGCGCCGCCTCGCAGATACCAATGACCGGCATGTCGCAGAGCGCGCGGGCTGCGTCCAGCCCGGTGTCGTCAAAGCAGGCGATGATGGCGGCATCGGCGCCTTCGCGCTCGCCCTTGGCCAGTTCGATCAGCAGGCCCGGCACGGCGAAGGCCTCGTCATAATAGCCCTCGATCGACACCGGCCCCATCGACGAGGTGATGGCGACGATCTCGGTAGAAGAATTCTTCACGCGTTTTGCTGCGTCGGCGATGGTCGCGGTCATGCTCGTGGTCGTGTTGGGATTGACGACCAGGATGCGTGGATTGGGCTTGATGCTCATCCGCGTAACCGGCGGCGGTTGAGCCCGACGATCAGGCCGAGCGTACCGGCAATGACAAGGAAGGAGAATACGGTGGTGACGGTGCCGAGCGCATAGAGCACCGGCGTCGTCACATTGGTGGTCATGCCGTAGATCTCGAGCGGCAGTGTGTTGTAGGTGCCTGAGGTCATCAGCGTCCGGGCGAATTCGTCGTAGGACAGCGTGAAGCCGAACAGTCCGACGCCGATCAGGCTCGGCGCGATCATCGGCAGCAGAACATGCCGGAAGGTCTGCCAGTTCGAGGCGCCGAGGTCGCGCGCTGCTTCCTCGTAGGCCGGCGAGAAACGATTGAACACGGCAAACATGATCAGCACGCCGAACGGCAGCGTCCATGTCAGATGCGCACCGAAAGCCGAGGAGAACCAGGCGGGCTGGATGCCCAGTTGCTGGAAAATCACGCCGATGCCGAGCGAGATGATGATCGACGGCACGACGAGGCTGGCGACCGCCAGATAGAAGAGTGCGGTCGCACCCCAGAATTTCCGGCGGAAAGCCAGGCCCGCCAGCAGCGACACCAGCACCGTGACCACCATCACCATCAAGCCAAGCGTCAGCGAACGCTTGAAGGACCCGCCGAAATCGCCGACCGCCTGCTTTTCGAACAGATTGGCGAACCAGTGGAAAGACACGCCATTGAGCGGGAATGTCAGGCCGCCATTCGGCCCCTGGAACGACAGGATCAGGATCGCCGACAGCGGCCCGTAGAGGAACAGCACGAAGACGGTGAAGAAAACAGCCAGGATGTAGAATTCGCGGCCGCGGGATTCTCGATGCATCTCAAAGCTCCTTGCGGATATCGACGACGCGCAGGATGCCGGCCACCATCAGCAGCACGAGGATCAGCAATACAACGGCATTGGCGGCGGCGGCGGGATATTGCAGCAGCGACATCTGGTTCTTCATCATCAGCGCCACAGAGGCACTCTGGCCGCCGGACATGACCTGTACGGTGGAAAAATCGGCCATGACGAGCGTGACGACGAAGATCGTGCCGATCGCCATGCCGGGCTTGGCCAGCGGCAGCACGACATTGGTCAGAATCTGCATGCTCGATGCGCCGGCATCGCGGGCTGCTTCGATCAGCGATTTGTCGATGCGCATCAGCGTGTTGAAGATCGGCGTCACCATGAACAGCGTGTAGAGATGCACCATGGCCAGCACCACGGCGAAATCGGAATAGAGCAGCCATTCGATCGGCTGCGGCACGATGCCGGAACTCACCAGCGCCGAGTTGATCAGGCCGTTGCGGCCGAGCACCGGGATCCACGAGATCATGCGGATGATATTGGAGGTCAGGAACGGCACGGTGCAGACGAGAAACAGAACCATCTGCATGGCCGTGGTGCGGATGTGGAAGGCCAGGAAGTAGGCAACCCAGAAGCCGATGAACAGCGTGATCACCCAGACGATGGCAGCAAATTTCAGCGTGTTCAGATAGATCTTCCAGGTCACCCAGGACCCGAGCGTGTCGGTGTAGTTGAAGGTCACGAAACCGGGATACATCTGGGCGAAGTCGTAATCCCAGAAACTGACCACGGCGATCATCAGCACCGGCAGCAGCAGGAAGGCTCCGAGGATAATCAGCAGCGGCAGCGCCTGGATATAGGACGCGTGCTCGGCAATCCGGCTGCCGGGCTTCTTTTTCCGTTCTTCAGCGGCGGCGACTGCTGTGGTGTCGGTTACGGCTGCCATGGTCGTCTCCTTGCTTGGATGTGCCGGGAGCGTTCCGCGCACTCCCGCTTCTCCCCTTGGGGAGAAGGTGGCCCGAAGGGCCGGATGAGGGGTTCCCAGGACGGTCGAGTCTGTCGCTGAGAACCCCTCATCGCCTCGCATTCGCTCGGCACTTCTCCCCAAGGGGAGAAGAGGGAGCATCCATCAAGCTGCGATGAACTCGTTCCAGCGCTTGACCATGTAGCGGTCCTCGTCCATCACCGAGTTCCAGCAGGCGACCTTGCCCATGCGGTCTTCGAACGAGCCGCCGTCGCGCACGGCGCCGGCCTTCTCCATAACCTTGCCTTCCGGCGACAGGATATCGCCCTTGGCCGCCTTGCCTTCGATCCAGTAGCCCCATTCGTCTTCGGTCATGAACTTCTTGGCAGTGTCCATGGCTGCCGAGTAGTAGCCTTGGCGGTTGAGATAGCCGCCCACCCAGCCTGACGTGTACCAGTTGATGTATTCATAGGCCGCATCGAGCTGCGCGCCGGAAAGGTGGGAGGCGAGACCCAGACCGCCGCCCCATGAGCGGTAGCCTTCCTTGAGCGGCTGGTATTTGCAGGCAATGCCCTTGGAGCGGACGGCGGCCACGGCCGGCGACCACATCGACTGGATGACGACTTCGCCGGACGCCATCAGGTTGACGCTCTCGTCGAACGACTTCCAGAAGGCGCGGAACTGGCCGGCCTGCTTGGCCTTGATCAGGAAGTCGATGGTCGTATCGATTTCCGCCTTGGTCATGTTGCCCTTGTCGGCATACTTGATGACGCCCATGGCTTCGCAGATCATCGCGGCGTCCATGATGCCGATCGACGGGATGTTGAGGATCGAGGTCTTGCCCTTGAAGGCCGGGTCCATGATGTCGGCCCAGGTGGTGATTTCGCGGCCGACGAGATCAGGGCGAATGCCGAGCGTGTCGGCATTGTAGATGGTCGGAACCATCGTGAACCAATCGGTCTCGCCCTTGGCGAAGGTCTTGTCGCCCGGCTTTTCGACATAACCCACCGTGTGCGGGGCGGTGCCCTGCGCGATCACGCTGTCGGGCTTGAGCTTGCCGTTCTTGAACAGCGGCACGATCTGGTCGTAATACTTGAGCTTCTTGACTTCCATCGGCTGGATGACGCCGGCGGGGAAGACTTTCTTGAGGATCCAGTATTCGATGTCGGCGATGTCGTAGGAGTTCGGCTGGGTCACGGCGCGCTGGGCGGCGGCGTCGGAATCGGTGGCGGTCATTTCAAGTGTGATGCCAAGGTCGGCCTTGCACTTCTCGGCGATAGCATTGATGTTCGAAACGCCGGTGCCGAACTGGCGCAGCGTGATATTGCTCTGTGCCCAGATGGTCGGGAAGCCGGTGATGATGCCGGTGCCGGCGGCGGCGCCCACCGCAGCGGCGCCCGTTTTCAGCAACGAGCGGCGCGAAATGCTGCTTTTTGCGGCAGTCGTGATTTCAGTCTTGTCTGTCATGGTTTGTTCTCCTTCACGTTTATTGTTTGTTGTTCAACTGTCGAGACGGCCAAGCACGATGGCGTCCCGTGGCTCCCAGGAAAGCGGCACGGCAGCACCGACCGCGATCGATTTTTCAAAGAAATCGTCGTCATCGAGGATGACGGTGAAATCCTCGATGCCCGCGCCGGTGATCACCAGTTTCACCGTCGAGCCGCGATATTCGACATTGGAAACAATGCCGGTGAAGCCGAGGCCGGGCGTCGGACTTTCGCCGACCCTGACGTGATCGGTGCGGATGGCGATGTCGACAGGAGCGCCGATCTCGCCCGTGCGGCCGGTCGCCAGGAACTGGCCGCCGCCGATGACCTCGAGCGTCACGCCGTTGTCATTGGTCTCGAGAATGCGGCCGGAAATGACGTTGTGGTCGCCCATGAACCGGGCAACGAACGCCGTCGCCGGCTGCTCAAATACTGTGCGGGGGTCGGCCGCCTGCTCTATCTTGCCGTCATTCATGATGACGATCAGGTCGGCCAGTGCCATGGCTTCTTCCTGGCTGTGGGTGACATGCACGAAGGAGATGCCGAGCGTGGTCTGCAGCTTCTTGAGTTCGGCGCGCATCTTGATCTTCAGGAACGGATCGAGCGCCGAGAGCGGCTCGTCGAGCAGTAGCGCCTCCGGATCGGTGATCAGCGCCCGGGCGAGTGCCACGCGCTGCTGCTGGCCGCCGGAAAGTTGGGCCGGGCGGCGGTTGGCATAGGCCTCGAGTTGCATCAGCTTCAGCATCTCCATGGCTTTGGCCTGGCGCTCGGCCTTCTCCACGCCCTTCATTTTCAGGCTGAAGGCGACGTTGTCGACGAGATCGAGATGCGGAAACAGCGCGTAGGACTGAAACATCATCGCCGTGCCGCGCTTGGCGGGCGGCAGGTCGGTGACCACGACATTGCCAAGCCGTACGTCGCCGGTCGAAATGGTTTCATGGCCGGCAATCATACGCAGCGTCGAGGTCTTGCCGCAGCCGGAGGGGCCGAGCAGGCAGCAATAGGTGCCGGCCGGAATTTTCAGGCTGATCGAATGAACTGCGGTCGTCTGCCCGTAGATTTTGGAGACAGAGACGATGTCGATTTCGGCGGCTTTCGTCATGCGGCGCTCCCTTTGCGTCGCCTCCTACCATGCATCAGCCGTGCCAGTTTCCATTGCGCTGCGGTAACTTGTTGAAATTGCGTGTGAAATAGTTGTTAACTAAATGTCGCCAAAGAAGGTGATTTTCATTTGGGCAAAAAACGAGCGATTGTCGCCAATCTAATGGGTAATTTGTATGCAATAATATTTGTTATTCCATTCACTCTTCGATTTCCTCCGCACTGCAATTCGGGTTACATTGGGCGACAATCTGGAAGCGAAATATGAATGTCGTCGAAAAGGTAGAGTCCGCCGACCTGAGCCAGGAGGACCGGGCACAATCGATCCGTGACGCGCTGCGCGACGCGATCGTCGATCGCCGGCTGGTGCCCGGCAGCAAGCTTGCCGAAAGCGAGGTCGGCGCGCTGTTCGATGTGTCGCGCACGGTTGTCCGCACGGTCCTGCAGATGCTCGCTTATGAGGGCCTGGTAAAGATCGAGCGCAATCGCGGCGCTTTCGTCGCCAACCCGACACCGGAAGAGGCGCGGCAGGTGTTCGATTCCCGCCGCCTGATCGAGCCGGGCATCGTGCTGGCCGCGGCCGAGCGGCTGACGCCGGAAGACATCGCCGCCTTCCGCGTCCAGCTCGAGCAGGAAAGCCGCTTCATGAACGAACGCGGCCCCAGCGCCCGCCGCGCCGAGATCAAGGCCTCGGGCGATTTCCACCTGATGCTGGCGAGCTATTCCGGCAATGCCATCCTGCAGAAATTCATGGACGAGCTCGTTGCCCGCTCATCGCTGGTGATCGCGCTCTATGGCCGCTCCGGCATTTCGAGCTGCGGTCACAATGAACATGGCTCGATCCTCGATGCGCTTGAACAACATGACACCAGACGGGCCTGCGACCTGATGCTGCACCACATCAATCACATCGAGACCGATCTCGATCTGCGGGTCCAGGAGGGGCTGACCCTCAAGGACGCACTCTCCCTCTGATTTCGCGCTTTGGGTCTCGCCCAATCTCCTGCGAGCCGCTATCGTGCTGAGATCAAGAATTGGGAGGTTCCATGTATCTCGAACTGTTCAGCCTGAAGGGCAAGACGGCGGTTATCACGGGGGCGGCGCGCGGCATCGGCTTTGCCACGGCCGATGCGCTGAGCGAGGCCGGCGCCAGGGTTGTCATCACCGACATGAACGGCGAGGCTGCTGCCAAAGCAGCGGAGGAACTCGGCGCCAAGGGGCGCGAGGTGTTCAGCGAAGTGCTTGATGTCACCGACCCGCGCGCGGTGGAGAGGGTGCATGCTGATATCACCGCGAGGCATGGCCGCGTCGATATCCTCGTCAACAATGCCGGTATCGCCATCTCCAATCGTCCGGCCGAAACGATGGACGATCCGACCTGGCTGAAGGTGCTCGACGTCAATCTCAACGGCGTCTTCTGGTGTTGCCGGACGTTTGGCAAGGCGATGCTGGAACAGGGCGGCGGCAATATCGTCAATGTCGGCTCGATGTCGGCCGATATCGTCAACCGACCGCAGGAGCAGTCGCAATACAATGCCTCCAAGGCCGGCGTCCATCACCTGACGCGCTCGCTGGCGGCGGAATGGGCGACGCGCAACGTTCGCGTCAATGCGGTGGCGCCGACCTATATCGAGACCGAGCTGACCCGCTATGTCTATGACGATCCCGACATGATGAAGCACTGGGTCGGCAACACGCCGATGAACCGCATGGGCCAGCCGCCGGAAATCGCCGCCGTCATCCTGTTCCTGGCGTCTGAGGCCTCGAGCCTGATGACCGGCTCGATCGTCGCTGCCGACGGCGGCTATACGGTCTGGTAGGGTCCATGTCGCAGATGCCAAAATTTTTGAGAAGAGGGCGTGAACTCGCCCCCGGCCAGATCACCGAACTGACCATCTTCGATATCGAAACCGGCGACAGCTCGGTCATCTTCACATCGAAAGAGGTCATCGAGGCCCCGAACTGGACGCCGGATGGCAAGGATCTGATCTTCAACGCGGGCGGCCAGCTCTGGCGGATCGGCGCCGATGGCAAGGACGGTCCCGAACTGATCGACACCGCTCCGTTGGCCGACCTGAACAACGATCATGTCGTCTCACCGGATGGCACCACGCTCTATCTCAGTTCGGACGACGGCCATCTCTATTCGGTGCCGATTGCTGGCGGCACGCCGAAACGCGTCTCCAATCAGCACGAGCAGCCCTTTCACTACTATCTGCACGGCATATCGCCGGATGGCAGCGAGCTTGCCTATGTCGCGGTCGAGGGTGGGCCGGACAATCGGCGCATCAACCTGTTCACCATTCCAGCCGCCGGCGGCCCGGACAGACGGCTCAGCGACATTGACAAGCCCAATGATGGCCCCGACTATTCTGCGGACGGCCGCTGGATTTATTTCAACTCGGAGCGGGCCTCGCCGATACCCGGCCATGCACAGATCTTCCGCATGGTGAGGGACGGATCCGGCGTCGAGCAACTGACCCATGACGAGCGGGTCAACTGGTTCCCGCATCCTTCGCCGGATGGACGATGGGTCGTCTATCTCAGCTATCCCACGGGCACTTTGGGACATCCGCCGGACAAGGACGTGATCCTTAGATTGATGGCAACGGAGGGCGGGCCGCATCGCGACCTCGTGCATCTCTTCGGCGGGCAGGGAACGATCAACGTCAATAGCTGGGCGCCCGATTCCAAACGTTTCGCTTACGTGGCCTATTCCATGTAAAGAAAATGCCCGCCAGTGAGGCGGGCATCTTATTGACCGATAGGTCGATCCGCTCAGAACTCTTCCCACTCGTCCGCGCTGACAGCGACGGCGGCACTACCGCTGCTGCGCATTTGGCGGACCGGCGAGGGTCTTGGCGCCGACGCAACTGGCTGTCGGGCAGGGGCACGCTGGACTGCGGGACGCACCTGCGCACCCTTGACCTTGAAGCGAGCGACCATATCAGAGAGGTTGTCGGTTTCGCGCGACAGGCTCTGGGTGGCCGCAGTCGTTTCTTCGACCATGGCGGCATTCTGCTGGGTCGCCTTGTCCATCTGGTCCGCGGACGAGGAGATTTCGCGCAGGCTGATCGCCTGCTCGTTGGTGCTCGATGTGATCGTGTTGACGAATACACTCATCTCGCCGACTTCAGCGACGATCTCGTTGAGCGATGCGCCCGAGGCGGTCACCAGCTCGACGCCGTGCTTGACCTGGGACGCCGACATGGAGATCAGTGCCTTGATTTCCTTGGCGGCGTCGGCCGAACGCTGGGCAAGGCCGCGCACTTCCGATGCGACGACGGCAAAACCGCGGCCAGCATCGCCGGCACGCGCCGCCTCGACGCCTGCATTCAGCGCCAACAGGTTGGTCTGGAAGGCAATGTCGTCGATCACGCCGATGATCGTATTGATCTGGCCTGATGATTGCTCGATCGCGGTCATTGCAGTGACGGCACTGGCGACGATCTCGCCGCCGCGCGAGGCCTTTTGCTGGGCCGCCGCAGCCACGTTCTGCGCCTTGCCGGCGCCGGTGGCGCTGTCGTTGACCGCACCGGTGACCTGCCCAAGGGCGGCAACAGTTTCTTCGAGGCTCGCTGCCTGGTGTTCGGTGCGCTTGGCAAGATCGTTGGATGCGGTGGAGATTTCCTGCAAGCCGGCGCGGATCGTGCCGACCGAGCCGACCACAGAGCCGATGACCTCTTCAAGCTGGGAAATGCTATCGTTGAACTTGGAGCGGATCGGCTCGAATTCGGCGGCGACCGCCGCATCGAGCCGGATGGTCAGGTCACCGGCGGCGAGACCGTCGAAGCCCTGTTCGACCATGTAGACAAAGGCGCGCAGGTCTTCTGCCTTGGCATTGTCGAGCGCCGACTGGCGATTGCGCTGCGCTTCCTGTTCCTGACGGCTTTCCAAAGCCACTCGCTCCAGCCGTTTGTTCTCACTGCCGGCTTCCTTGAACACCTGCACGGCCCGCGCCATGGCGCCGATTTCGTCGGCGCGATCCTGTCCGCGAATTTCCGCATCGAGGTCGCCATTGGCAAGCTGCGCCATCGTGTCGGTGATCTTGCGGATCGTGCCGGCCAACGAGCGGGCAAAGATCAGGAAGCCGAGCAGCGACAGCAATGACACGATGACAGTGCCGACGATCGTCGTCCAGACCGCAGCCTGGCTGGCGGCGACAATGGCAGTCACGTCGGACGCGATTTCGATCACGGCGATCTTGTCGCCGGAGAAGTTGGTCAGCACCTTGCCTTCAACGACATAGTCGTGGCCATCGACAGCGGTGCTTTGACGGCTTGTGTCACCATCATAGGCTGCCTGGATCTGTTCGGGGGTCAGGATCGTGTCGCCAGTGAATGTAGAGGACTGCTTTTCGAATTTGCCTTCCTTGAGAACATGGACAGCCACCTGCGCATCGACGGCCTTGGCGAGGGGCATAAAGTAATCGTTGGTAAGCTGCGTGCCGACATCAACGATGCCGACCACCTTGCCGTCCTTCAGGACAGGTGCGGATGCAAACATGCTGACCGCCTTGCGGCCGAGTTCTGTGCCCGCCATCAACTTGCTCTGTTCGATGGCAGCGACAATCATCTTGCGACGCCCCTTGAGGTCGTCACCGAACTTGTCTGGGGTGTGGACGCGGGCGACCGCTATGCCGTCGGCACTGCTGAAGGTGATGAGCTCCAAGCCGCCATTCTTGAAGACGTCGGGCAGGCTTCCTGCATATTTCGCGACGATCTTGTCGCGTGCATTGGAGAGGATCAGGTCGGCGGTATCCGGCTCGCCGGCCAGCGTCAGCGCAAGCGCAGATGCCGCGCGCTTCTGGGCGGTCATGTCGAATTCGATCACCGAGAGGTCCGTGTCGAGCTCCTTTTGCAAGGCTTGTGTATTCATCGCTGACTGGCGATACCATGCGAGGCCACCAATCGTGGCGCTGGCAAACAGCACTGCGGCAAATCCGTAGGCGGTGATCCGGACCCACATGGGCCGCTTGATATCCATTTCAGTCATGTCTGTCCCCGTCAGCCCGGCGTCGCAGGCGAATGATCCGTCCGGGTTCAAAAAGAGCAAATATGTTTAAAGTTTAAGTAAACCCGGCACCCCTAAATTGTGCATGTCACGACTGATGCGATCGGTCAGCATCTGCGCGAATCCTCACGAGCGCCGCGGACAGCCAATTTCGGCCCAGTTGCAGAGCACGGATCAAAAGTGCCAGAAGGACACTGTGCCTGAACAAACAAAAAGCCCCCACATCTTTGATGCAGGGGCCCTCTTTCAAGTCAAATTGCCGTCCAAGCCTTATGAGCCGCCCTGGTAGTTGGGGCTTTCGCGGGTGATGGTCACGCCGTGGGTGTGGCTCTCGCGAAGGCCGGCGCCGGAGATGCGCACGAAGGTTGCCTTTTCCTGGAAGTCCTTGAGGTCCTTGCCACCGACATAGCCCATCGAGGCACGCAGGCCGCCAGCGAGCTGATGGAGCACGGAAGACACCGGTCCCTTGTAAGGTACCTGGCCTTCGATACCTTCCGGCACGAGCTTCAGCGTGTCACGCACTTCGGCCTGGAAATAGCGGTCGGCCGAGCCGCGGGCCATGGCGCCCACCGAGCCCATGCCGCGATAGGCCTTGAAGGAACGGCCCTGGTAGAGATAGGTCTCGCCCGGGCTTTCGTCGGTGCCGGCCAGCAGCGAGCCGATCATGCAGGCAGACGCGCCGGCAGCGATCGCCTTGGCCATGTCGCCCGAGAACTTGATGCCGCCATCGGCGATCACGGGAATGCCCATCTTCGAGGCGACGTCGACGGCGCCCATGATCGCAGCCAGCTGCGGCACGCCGACGCCGGCGACGATGCGGGTGGTGCAGATCGAGCCCGGACCGATGCCGACCTTGACGGCGTCTGCACCCGCATCGATCAGCGCACGGGCGCCATCCGGAGTGGCGACGTTGCCGGCCATGATGCGGACGGAATTGGAAAGCTTCTTGGCACGCGTCACGGCATCGAGGACGCGCTGCGAATGGCCATGCGCGGTGTCGATGACCAGAAGATCGATGCCGGCATCGATCAACCGCTCGGCGCGCTCGAAGCCGTCATCGCCGACGGATGTGGCGGCGGCGGCGCGAAGACGGCCCTGTGCATCCTTGGACGCATGCGGGTTGAGCTGCGACTTCTCGATGTCCTTGACGGTGATCAGGCCGATACAGTGGCCGGCATCATCGACAACCAGCAGCTTTTCGATGCGGTGCGAGTGCAGCAGCCGCTTGGCTTCGATCTGGTCGACATTCTCCTTGACCGTGATCAGGTTCTCACGGGTCATCAATTCATAGATCTTCTGCGACGGGTCGGTGGCGAAGCGCACGTCGCGATTGGTGAGAATGCCGACGAGGCGGCCGGTGCGGCCAGCGCCGGAGGTCTCCACCACCGGAATACCAGAAATATGGTACTTGGCCATCAGTCCGAGCGCATCGGCCAGCGTCGCATCCGGTCCGATCGTCACCGGATTGACGACCATGCCGCTTTCGAACTTCTTGACCTGATGGACCTGCTCGGCCTGTTCCTCAGGCGTCAGGTTGCGGTGGATGACGCCGATGCCGCCGGCCTGGGCCATGGCAATGGCGAGGCGGGCTTCGGTGACCGTATCCATCGCTGCCGACAGAAGCGGCAGGTTGAGTTCGATGTCGGAAGCAATCTTGGTTGCGATATTGGTCTGGCCGGGCATGACTTCGGAATGACCCGGCTGCAACAGCACATCGTCAAAGGTAAGAGCTTCAAGCCCGGTGATCGTTTCGATGATGCGCGCCATGCCATGTTCCTTATATCGGCTCCGCCCGATGCGGGAAGCTCGGGGGACAGGAAAAACCTGTGGGAAGATGACGAGGGCTGGTACCATGTTCATTGTGCAAAGGGAACAGGGCAGCTCATGAAATTTCAATGAAATTTACGCATGGCTCCAATGCAGCAGGAGGGCAGATGCGCTGCCATGCCTATCCCCGCAACTCCTTCCGGAGTATCTTGCCGACATTCGATTTCGGCAGGCTGTCGCGGAATTCGATCTGGCGCGGGCGCTTGTAGTTGGTCAGCGATGTCGCGCAGAACGCCTTGACGGCCTCGGCGGTCAGCGTCGGATCCTTGCGGACGATGAACAGTTTTACGGCCTCGCCCGAAGCATCGTCGGGGATGCCGATGGCTGCGACTTCCAGCACGCCGGGATGCGCGGCCACCACTTCCTCGACCTCGTTCGGATAGACGTTGAAGCCCGAGACGATGATCATGTCCTTCTTGCGGTCAACGATCTTGGTGTAGCCCTGCTCGTCCATGAAGCCCATATCGCCGGAGCGGAAGAAGCCGTCCGATGTCATCACCTTCTCGGTCTCGTCGGGGCGGTTCCAGTAGCCTGCCATCACCTGTGGCCCGCGAATGCAGATCTCACCGACCTCACCGAGCGGCAGTGTGTTGCCGTCATCGTCGCGGATCTCGATTTCGGTCGAAGGCAGCGGCAGGCCGATGCTGCCGGTAAAGCCTGTCGCATCCAGCCGATTGACGGTGACGATCGGCGAGGTCTCCGAAAGACCATAGCCCTCCGAAATCACGCAATGGGTCACCGCCTGCCAGCGCTCGGCAACAGGTCGCTGGCAAGCCATGCCCCCCGACAGCGTCAGCAGCATGTGCGAGAAATCCAGCGTCTTGAAATCGGCATTGTTGGCCAGCGCATTGAACAGCGTGTTGAGGCCCGGAAACACATGGAAGCGATATTTCCTGAGCTCCTTGATGAAGCCGGGAATGTCGCGTGGATTGGGGATCAGTATGTTGCGTGCGGCCTCGTTCATGCCCATGACCATGTTCACGGTCAGCGCGAAGATATGATAGAGCGGCAACGGGCAGACGAAGGTCAGGTCGGCGGGCTTGCCCTTGAGGTCAAACATGGTTTTCAACCAGACCGTCGTCTGGGCCGCGTTTGAAAGCACGTTGGAATGGGTCAGCATCGCACCCTTGGCGACGCCGGTCGTGCCGCCGGTATATTGCAGGAAGGCGAGATCGCTGGGGCCGATATCGACGGGCTTGAAGGATGATCGGGCGCCTTCCACCAGCACGGTGTTGAACGACACGTGCCCCGGCAGGGCCCAATCCGGCACCATCTTCTTGACTCGCCGGACAACGAAATTGACGATATGGCCTTTGATGCCCAGGAGGTCGCCCATCGTTGCCACGACGACGGTCTTCACCGCCGTGCCGCCGATGGCATTCTGCACGGTGGCAGCAAAGTTCTCGAGCGCGAACAGCACGGTTGCGCCCGAATCGGCGAGTTGGTGATGCAGTTCGCGCGGTGTGTAGAGCGGATTGATGTTGACGACCACGGCGCCGACGCGCAGCACGGCCATGGCCACGACCGGAAACTGCAGGATGTTTGGATACATGATGGCGACGCGGTCGCCTTTCTTGACGCCCTTTGCCTGCAGCCAGGCCGCGACTTTGGTGGAGACTTCGCCGACTTCGCCGAAACTCATGGTCTTGCCCATGCAGGTGAAGCCCGGCTTGCTGCTGTTGTCGATGCAGGCTTTTTCGAACAGCGCACCAACAGACTTATGGGCCAACGGACCGATCTCGGCCGGCACGCTTTCGGGATAGGATTTTAGCCAAATCCGCGATGTCCTGATGTCGCCGCCAGCCGCTTCAACCAATGCCATAGTCTCCTCCATTCCGCCGGCGAACTCCCGTTCCGCCCGCAGACTCCCGTTTCTGCGTCGCCAGCAGGATGCGCAAATAACGGCGCCCCCGCAAGACAATTCACGAACTATCTTACTTTGACGTAAACGGCAATATGTCGCAGGACGCTTGCAAGATCGACAAAAACAGGAGAACAGAATCCTCGCGATTCAGAGGGATGACGGATGACCAATATTTTGCTCGCTGTAGCGGCCGGCGCAGGCAAGGACAGTGCGGGACATAAGCAGAAAGGCGGGATTCACCTCTACAAACTCGATCCCGCCAAGGGCACAGCACAGTCGGTACAAGGCAGTGAAGCCACGAGTTACCCGTCCTATCTTGCCTGGTCGGATGTCAAGTCGGCACTCTATGTGGCAGGTGAACTTCCCGAGGTGGATGGCCAGGTGACTGCACTCAAGCGCACAGGCAATCGGCTTGCCTCGCTCGGACACGTCGAAACTGGCGGCAATGGCGCGGTGCATCTCTGCCTCGATCGCAGCGGAAATTTCCTGTTCGCTGCAAATTACCAGGACGGCGACCCGCTCGATCAGGTCTCGGTGGCAGTCTTCCCGATTTTGGCCGATGGCTCTCTAGGCGTGATGACCGGTTCCGCCCGGCATGCCGGCCACGGTCCGGACACTGGGCGCCAGAGCCGCCCGCATTGCCACGGCGTGGCGATTAGCCCGGACAATCGCCTGCTGGCCGCCGTCGATCTCGGTACCGACAGCGCCTATTTTTATCGCTTCGATGTGACAACCGGCGCAATCTCGCTGGCCAGTCAGTTGCGATTGCCGCCCGGCACCGGCCCCCGCCATCCGGTCTTTCATCCATCTAGGCCGCTCATCTATATTACGGGAGAACTCGACCCGACATTGATGACGATCGCCTTTGAAAAGGATGGCGCCGCAGCCGAACTCATCACCTCGGAGCCGTCGACGCGCAAGACAGGCAATTTCCGCAACTACCCCTCAGGCATCGCAATCTCGCCGGACGGGCACTACGTGCTCGCCGCCAATCGCAACGCCGATACGATCGCCGTGTTTTTCGTCGACGCGCATAGCGGAATTGCCAAGCTCCGCGATGAAGTGGACTGCGGCGGCAAGTTCCCGCGCGCGATCCGTCTCGATCCATCCGCGCGACTTCTGGCGGTTGCCAACCAGAAATCGGACGGCGTCAGTATCTTCAGCTGGGATTTCTCGACAGGTAACCTGTCCGCAAAACCGACCGTCGAGATCGACGTGCCGATCCCGTTCGATGCGGTTTTCATCGACGGCTGATCAATAGCCCGCGTCGCGTGCCACGACATTTTCGAGCGGTTCGCCGCGCTCGAAGCGTTCGATCTGCCGCTGGACGGAGCCGAACAGCGCCGCGACATCCGAGTCCGCCGCCGAATGTGGCGTGAGAATGACGTTGGGCATCGTCCAGAACGGCGATGTATCCGGCAGCGGCTCGGTCTGGAACACATCGAGCGACGCGCCCTTCAGAGTGCCATTGTTGAGAGCCGCAATCAGGTCGCCCTCGACCTGGCTGCCGCCACGTCCGGCGTTGATGAAGACGGGGCCGCCGAGCGCGCCACCTTTCTTGAGCTTTGCAAACAGCTTGCCGTCGAAGATGTTGCGCGTGCCCTCGGTCAAGGGCAGCAGTCCGACGAGGATGTCGGTCTTGCCGAGAAACGTGTCGAGCCCGCTTTCGGCATGCATCTCGAAGTCATCGACGGCCTTGCCGCTCCTGGACCAGCCTATCACCTTGAAGCCCATGACCCCGAGCTTGCGCGCGGCGTCACTGCCGAGCACGCCCATGCCCATGACGCCGACCGTGAGATCGGCGGCTTCCGGTTGGGTCAGCGCATTCCAGATCTTCCGACGCTGCTGACGATCATAGGCGAGATGCTGGCGCAGATGCATCAGGCACTGCATCACGATCCATTCGCTCATCCGCGTCGTCAGCGTGTGATCGACGAAGCGTACCAGCGGCAGGTTGGGGAGGCCGGGCAGGGTGAGCACGTGATCGACACCGGCTCCGCCCGAGAAAAGTACCTTCAGATCGGTTGCGCGCGAAAAGAGATCATCGAGCGGCTTCCACAGCAGCGCATAATCAATGCCGGAGAGATCGCGATTGGCATGTTGCGGATCGGCACGGTTGATCACCTCGCGGCCGGGAAAAGCATGCTTCAGACCCTCCCGCACCTGGTCGGGATGGAAGCGTAGATCGACGATGATGGGGCTCTTGGCAGGCATGATAGGCGAACTCACTGATGGATGGATGGAGTTTTGACAGCTTCGATGTTGAAAGCCGCGGCCAGCAACGCCTTGGTATAGTCCTCCTGCGGCGTGGCGAACAGGGTCTTCGAGGAGCCCTGTTCCACGACCTTGCCATTGCGCATGACGATGATGTCATTGGCAAGCGCCCGCACCACCCTCAGATCGTGCGAGATGAACAGGTAGGCCAGGTCGTGCTTGACCTGCAGGTCGCGCAGCAATTCCACCACCTGCGCCTGCACGCTCATGTCGAGCGCCGAAGTCGGCTCGTCGAGCATGACGAATTTCGGCTTCAGCACCATGGCGCGGGCAATGGCGATGCGCTGGCGCTGGCCGCCGGAGAATTCATGCGGATAGCGATGGCGGGTTTCCGGATCGAGGCCGGTCTCAGTCAGCGCTTCCGACACCAGTCGGTCACGCTCGTCGATATTGATGTGTGGCTCGTGGATGCTCAAGCCCTCGCCGACGATATCTCCCACCGACATGCGCGGCGACAGCGAGCCATACGGATCCTGGAAGACGATCTGCATCTGGCGGCGAAGCGGCCGCATGGCAGAGAAGCTGGCGCCCTGGATATCGCGACCGACAAAGGCGATGCGGCCGCGCGAGGAGATCAGCCGGGTGATCGCCAGCCCAAGCGTCGTCTTGCCCGAACCGGATTCGCCGACGATGCCCAGCGTGTGGCCGGCCTTGAGCGAGAGATCGATGCCATCCACCGCCTTCACATGATCGGTGACCTTGCGCAGGAAGCCGGTCTTGATCGGAAACCAGACCTTCAGGTCCTGTGTCTCGACAATGATCGGCTTGGTGGCGTCCGATACCGGCGGCTCGCCCTTGGGCTCGGCGGCAAGTAGATGCTTGGTATAGGCGTGTTGCGGATTGGCGAAGATCTCGGCCGTCGGGCCGGTCTCGACGATCTTGCCCTTGGTCATCACGCAGACGCGGTCGGCGATCTTGCGGACGATGCCGAGATCATGCGTGATGAACAGCATCGACATGCCGTGCTCGGTCTTGAGCTTGGCAAGCAGTTCGAGGATCTGCGCCTGCACGGTGACGTCCAGAGCCGTCGTCGGCTCATCGGCGATCAACAGTTCCGGGCGATTGGCGAGCGCCATGGCGATCATCACGCGCTGGCGTTGACCACCGGACAGCTCATGCGGAAAGGCGCTCAGCCGCTTCTCCGGCTCCCTTATGCCGACCTGTAGTAGCAGTTCGATGACCCGCTTGCGCGCATCAGCCTTGCCGATCGGCTGATGCAGTTGCAGGATTTCGGCAATCTGCCGTTCGATCGAATGGAGCGGATTGA
This sequence comes from Shinella sp. OV683, assembly GCF_057787725.1. Lineage (NCBI taxonomy): Bacteria > Pseudomonadati > Pseudomonadota > Alphaproteobacteria > Hyphomicrobiales > Rhizobiaceae > Shinella > Shinella sp. OV683. The sequence goes on along the minus strand of NZ_CM173543.1, from coordinate 4,344,547 downwards.
GTGACGTCATCGGCTCCTGGAAGATCATGGTGATGTCGTTGCCGCGCACATGGCGCAGCCGTTCGACACCTGTCTTCAGGAGATCCTTGCCCTTGAACAGGATCGCCCCCGAAGGATGGCTTGCGGCAGGGTAGGGCAGCAACTTGAGTATGGAATTGGCGGTCACCGACTTGCCCGAGCCGGATTCTCCCACCAGCGCCACGACCTCACCCTTGGCGATATCGAAGGAAACGTGATCGACGGCAATCGACGTCCCGCCGCCCTGGTGGAAGGCGACGGACAGGTCGCGCACGGAAAGCAGGGGATCGGTCATCCGAATGTCTTCCTTGGATCGAAGGCGTCGCGCACGGCTTCACCGATGAAGATCAGCAGCGACAGGATCAGCCCGAGCGTGAAGAAGGCGGTGAAGCCCAGCCACGGCGCCTGCAGGTTCGATTTCGCCTGGCCTACCAGTTCGCCGAGCGATGCAGAACCAGGTGGCAGGCCGAAGCCGAGGAAATCCAGCGAGGTCAGCGTCGTGATCGACCCAGAAAGGATGAACGGCAGGAAGGTCAGCGTCGCCACCATCGCGTTGGGCAGCAGGTGCCGCCACATGATGGTGATGTTGCCGACGCCCAGCGCGCGGGCCGCCCGGACATATTCGAAATTTCGTGCCCGGAGAAATTCCGCGCGCACAATGCCGACAAACGCGGTCCATGAAAACAGCAGCAGGATGCCGAGCAGGATGAAGAACCCCGGCGGCAGGATGGCGGCGATGATCAGCAGGATATAGAGCACCGGCATAGCTGACCAGATTTCGATGAAGCGCTGCATGATCAGGTCGGTGCGGCCACCGAAATAGCCCTGCACCGCACCGGCGATCACGCCCACGACGGCCGAGGCAAAGGTCAGCGCTAGCCCGAACAGGATCGATATGCGCGAGCCATAGATGATCCGTGCCAGTACATCACGCGCCTGGTCGTCGGTGCCCAGCCAGTTCATGTTGCCGAGCGTGCAGCCCGGATCCTTATCAGCGAGCGGGTAGCCTGCGCAGCGATCCTTGGCGTCCATCAGCCACCACGGTTCGGTCGGCGCCGAATGGGGGATATTGGAATTGACTGTGCCGTTGGAATAGCGGATCGGCGGCCAGATCATCCAGCCATGGGCGTTGATCTCGTCGCGGATATAGTCGGTACGGAAGTCGGTCTGCGCCAGGAAGCCGCCAAACTTGTCTTCCTGATAGTCAACTGCGAAAGGAAACAGCATCTCGCCCTTGTAGGAAACGAGGATCGGCCGGTCATTGGCGATCAGCTCGGCGCACAGGCTGAGCCCGAACAGAACGACAAAGATCCAGAATGCCCAATAGCCGCGTTTGTTCGCCTTGAAATTCTGCAAGCGGCGCTTGTTGAGAGGCGACAGGAATGGTCTTTTTGCCATCGCTCAGACCTCCCGCTTGTCGAAATCGATGCGTGGATCGACCCAGGTATAGATCAGGTCCGACAGCAGGCCGACCAGCAGGCCCATCAGCGAGAAGATGAAGAGCGTACCGAAGACGATCGGGTAGTCGCGCTTGAGCACTGCCTCATAACCCATCCGCCCCAGGCCATCGAGCGAGAAGATCGTCTCGATCAGCAATGAGCCGGAAAAGAACGCGCCTATGAACGCACCCGGAAAGCCTGCAATGACGATCAGCATGGCGTTGCGGAACACATGGCCGTAGAGCACCTTGTTTTCCGTCAGGCCCTTGGCGCGGGCCGTCACCACATACTGCTTCCTGATCTCGTCGATGAAGGAATTCTTGGTGAGCAGTGTCGTGGTCGCAAAGGAGGACAGCACCAGCGTCAGCACCGGCAGGGTCATGTGCCAGACATAGTCGAAAACCTTGCCGCCGATGCTGAGATCATCGAAATTATCCGAGACGATGCCGCGCAGCGGAAACCAGTTGAAGAACGAGCCGCCGGCAAACACGACGATCAGCAGAATGCCGAACAGGAAGCCGGGAATGGCATAGCCGACGATAATGACACCCGATGTCCAGACATCGAATGTCGAGCCATCCGAGACCGCCTTCTTGATGCCGAGCGGTATGGAAATGGCGTAGGAAAACAGCAGGATCCACACGCCGAGAGAGATCGATACCGGCATCTTCTCGATGATCAGGTTGAGCACGGTCTCATTGCGGAAGAAGCTCTCGCCGAAATCGAAGCGCGAGTAATTCCACAACATCTCGCCGAAGCGCTGATAGGCTGGTTTGTCGAAGCCGAATTGTTTTTCGAGTTTCTTGATGAGGTCGGGATCGAGCCCCTGCGCACCGCGATAGCGATCGTTCGTGCTGCCGGCGGTGTCGTTCATCCCCGTGTCGCTGCCGCCGCTGTCGAGCCGGTCGCCACTGTTGTCCTGTCCGGTCAACTCGGCGATGATCTGTTCCACCGGCCCGCCGGGAGCAAACTGCACGATGGTGAAGGATAGCAGCATGATGCCGAACAGCGTCGGGATGATCAGCAGAAGGCGCCGGAGAATATAGGCTCCCAAGTCAGGTCTCCGTCCGGATGAGGTGCGTCGCCGTCAATGCCAACAAATTCTCCAATCGTCGCGGCGAAAACAGCCGCATCGGCTGATTCGCATGCTTACAAACAATTCCAACCCGGCCTAAAGCGCAAGCCTTTTGCCAGCCTCGCGCAACCCTATTGCTTGGCCCACCAGATGGTCGGGAAGCCGACCGAGTAGGTCGGCAGGTTGGCGGGGCGCTCGAATTTATCCCAATAGGCCGTGGGTACCTGGCGGCGCGTATAGCTCGGGACGAGGTAGTGGTGGTGCAGCAATACCCGGTCGAGTGCGTGGACGGCGGCCACCTGATCGTCGCGCTTCACCGAAAAGATCACTTTCTGGATCAGCTTGTCGATGGCCGGATCGGAAACGCCCATCCAGTTGCGCGTGCCCTCGATGCCAGCCGCTTTAGAACCCCAATACTCCGCCTGCTCGTTACCGGGGTTGAGACTTTCGCCCCAGCCATTGTACATCACGTCGAAATCGCGCGTGCGAGCCCGTTCGGTGAATTGCGAGTCATCGACCGCCCGCACAGTGGCCGTCACGCCGATCAGCTTCAGGTTTGCGGCAAAAGCCAGTGCAACAGGCTCGATAATGGGCGAATTGAGCATGATCTCGAAGCTGAAAGCCTCGCCGGTCTTGCTGTTGACCATCTTGTTGCCGCGGATTTCGTAGCCGGCCTGCTTGAAGAGGCCGACCGCCTTGCGGAGATTGTCCCGCAGCTTCGTCTGGTCGCCCGCCACCGGGTTCTTGTATTCCTCGGTGAACACCGAAGGTGGCACTTCGTCCTTCAGGCTGTTGAGGATTTCGAGTTCCTTGCCCTGCGGCAGTCCGCTGGATGCCAGTTCGGTGCCATAGAAATAGGAACTGATCCGTTGGTAACTGTTGTAGAAGATCGTGCGGCGCAGCGTCTCGAAATCGAACGCGTAATTCAGTGCCTCGCGGACGCGCTGATCCTTGAATTTCTCACGGCGAAGATTGGGAATGAACCCAACCATCACACCCTGCGCGCGATAATCGTTTTCGAAGAGTTCGCGCTTGATCTTGCCCTGTTTCACTGCGGGAAAATCATAGGCGGTCGCCCAACGCTTAGCGGCGTTCTCCGTCCAGTAATCGGTATTGCCGCCGCGAAACGCTTCGAACTGGACGTTGCGATCGGAGAAATAGGTGTACTCAATCGACCTGAAATTGTTCTGGCCGACATTGACCGGCAGGTCTTTGCCCCAATAGTCGTCGCGGAGTTCGTATTTGATGGCCGAGCCGGGTTTGATCGAGGCGACCTTGTAGGGTCCCGAACCCATCACTGGCTCAAGCGTGGTTGCGGTAATATCGCGCTTCTTGCCGGCTGCGTTCGTGCCCTCCCACCAATGCTTCGGCACGACCAGCAACTGGCCCATGACGTTGGGAAGCTCGCGATTGTCCTTGAGGTCGAAGGTGAACTTTACCTCGGCATCGCCAACCTTCTCGGCTTTGGTGACATGCGCATAGTAGCTTGCCTTGCTGGGATCGAGTTCCTTGGTTTTGTCAAACGAATAGATCACGTCCTCGACCGTGACCGGCTGGCCATCGGCCCATTTCGCGTTGGGATTTATCCGAAAGGAAACCGAAGAGAAATCGGCGGGATAGGAAATGCTCTCGGCGAGCAGGCCGTAGCTCGAAAACACCTCGTCGGAGGATGCCTTCATCAACGTCTCGTAGACCAGGCCGACGCTTGCTTCGATATTGCCCTTGTTGGGCACCGGATTGAGCGTGTCGAACGTGCCGAGTTGCGACAGATGCAGGTCGCCACCCTTTGGCGCATCCGGATTGACATAGTCGAAATGTTTGAAGCCCGGCGGGTATTTCAGCTCGCCAATCGTGGAAATCCCGTTGGTCCAGGTATCGGCAAAAGCTGCGGTGGGAAGCACAAGGGAAAGCGCCAGCATCATTGTCGGCAGGCGTGAGAACTTTCCAAGCATGTGCAATCCCATCTCAATTTCCTTCTGCAAACGAATCCGTCGCTGATCTTATGTGAAAAAATCATCGTGGCAAATTTGCCGCTGGCGGCAAAGCAATTTTCGGACTGTTCATCGATTCACCAAAATTGGCGCTATCTGTGGTATGAAAAGCAAATCACTTTGTGCCGGCTTATCCGCCGGTTACGCTTGAAGGATGGCGAATTGAGATTCAACCTGTTTCGCATCGCGGCTGTCGCGCTCGGTCTGACAATGGGCGTGCAGTCCGCGTTTGCCGGCGATCCGATCCCCGCAAAGCAGCTGTTCGGCGCGGTGGAATTGCCGACCAGGGGCGACACGGCGTCGCTGGGTTTCTATGCCAAGGGTTGTCTCGCCGGCGGCGAAGCATTGCCGACCGACGGTCCGACCTGGCAGGTGCTGCATCCCTCGCGCAACCGTCGCTGGGGCAACCCGCGCATGCTGGCGCTGATCGAGAAACTGTCGCACGAGGCTCACGACCAGGATGGCTGGAATGGTTTGCTGGTGGGCGACATCTCGCAGCCGCGCGGCGGCCCAATGCTGTCTGGCCATGCCTCGCACCAGATCGGTCTTGATGCCGACGTCTGGCTGACACCGATGCCGAACCGCAAGCTTTCCTACCAGGAACGCGAAACGTTTCCGGAAAACTCGATGCTGCGCAAGGGCTCGCTCTATGTCGATCCCAACAAGTGGAGCAAGTCTGCTGCCAGCCTGATCATGCGGGCCGCGAGCTATCCGCAGGTCGAGCGCATTTTTGTCCATCCCGGCATCAAGAAGAAGCTTTGCGAGAGCTGGACCGGCGATCGCTCGCTGTTGTCCAAGGTCCGGCCTATGTATGGGCATCACTATCATTTCCACATTCGTATCAAGTGCCCGGCAGGCTCAGCCGGTTGCGACGACCAGGTCGACCCACCGTTTGATAGCGGCTGCGGCAAGCCGCTGGCCGATTGGTTTGCAAAGCTCAGGCCTCGTCCTGCGCCAAAGGTGGTGAAAAAGCCGACCAAGCCCGTAAAGCCGACATACCTGACGCTCAAGTCATTGCCCAAGGCTTGCAGCATGGTGCTGAATGACAAGGCAGTAACCTCGGTAGCAGCGGCCACATATGGCGCCCCGGCTGAGGCAACGGGTGAAGTCGCAGTGGCGGAAGCGGCATTTGCGGAGCCGACCATAGCGGAAACCACGGTGTTCCGGTCGATCGAGGACTTTTCAGAATTTCTGCCGAGAGGCGGCGTTCCGATCCCGCGTGATCGTCCCTAACTCCGGTTCGGCAAGGGCATTCAGCCTTTCTGCCGTGCCACAAGCTCGAGAAACAGGCCGGCATGGTCGAGCTCGCCGCCATCCATGTCGTCGACGAAATGCTTGAAGCGCTCGCGCTGCAGCTCTGACAGCGGCAGACTGAGACCAAGCTCGCCGGCTTCTGCCAGCAGGTTGTTGAGGTCCTTGAGCTGCAGGATAGAGCGGCCGCCGGGCACGAAATTCTCGTCGGCCATGCGCTTTCCGTGCTGCTGCAGGATAATGGAATCGGCAAAGCCGCCCTTCAATGCATCGCGAAAACGGTTCATGTCGGCGCCGGCTGTCTTCATCAGCAGCATGGCTTCGGCAACAATGCCGATCGTCGTGGCGACGATACCCTGATTGGCGAGCTTGGCGAGCTGGCCGGAACCCGATGGCCCAACCAGGATCGGCCGTCCCATCGCCGAAAGCGCAGCCTCGACAATGGCAAAGTCCGCCTCCGTGCCGCCGGCCATGATCGCCAGTGTTCCATCGGTCGCACCCTTCGTGCCGCCCGAAACCGGCGCGTCGATGGCCCCCACGCCATGGGCTGCGAGCAATTCGGCATGCGCGCGCGCTTCGGCCGGTTTGATCGAGCTCATGTCGACCAGCACGGCGCCCTTTTTCGCTGATCTGGCGACGCCGGCATCGTCCAGCAGTGCCCGTACAGCGTTGCCGTCGGAGACCATGGTGATGATGATATCGGCATTGGCGACGGCTTCTGTGACATCTGCAGCAAACCGTGCGCCATCGCCGACAAGCGCCTCGGCCTTATCGGGCGAGCGGTTCCAGGCGGTGACGGTAAAGCTGGCTTTCAACAGATTGCGCACCATCGGCGCACCCATCAATCCGGTTCCCAAAAATGCGATGCGTGCCGACATGTCCCCTCCGCGGATTGTTCGCCGAGAGCTATAGCAACCAAATGTTTGGGACGAAACCGCTTTGCGGGATTGATTTTCTAGCCGGTCGGCAATGGCTGCCAGCGATCGGTGATCTTGCCGCCCTGATAGACAAGGACGGCCCCAAAATACTGCAGCACGGCCTCGCTTTGCGTCGGCCTGAGGAAGACGAAATCGTCCTCTTTCAGTGTGCTATCCTTGGCCAGTGAGAAAAATTGCTGGTTGGAACTCGTGCCCCACAACGCGTTTTCGCGGAGATCGGAGGGGTAGGCGGGCTTTGCCATCCACTTGCCGCCATAAGTGAAACAGCCACGCGCCGGCAACTTGCCAAGCCGCTTCATCAGCGTGGTGAGGAATTCCGGACCCGGTAGCTTGGCCTCGACGATTTTCAGAGCAGGTGTGGCGATAAACACGGCAGGCGAGAGCGCGGCGAGTTCGCCGCCCTCGAAATCCGTCGTCGCCAGGAAACCGGAGCCCATCGAGAATTCATTGGCCAGCGTATCTCGCCCATAGCCAAGTGCAGTGTTGCTGCCACCGGTGTTGAGGATAACACGGCAATCCGAGGGGACGACATCAAGGAAAGCGGCAAATCGGGCGCTGACCTTTGTGCGCTCGCCCTTTGTGCCACCGGCAAACCCCGGGATTTTTGGCAGATGTGCCTCGTAGCCCATCAGCCCCTGGCATCTCATTCGTCCGTTGCCGGCAATCGTCCGCAGTGCTTCGGCCAATGCTGACGGCGCGGCAAAGCCGCCGCGATGCATGCCGATATCGATCTCGGCTGCGAAGCGGAAGGCGAGGTCGAACTCTTGTGCCACTTCCGCATAGGCGGCAAGGCGCACGGCGCTATCGGCCAGCAACGCGACGCGACGGCAGAAATCCTGCCGCTCGTCCGGCGTGCTCGCCTGCAGAAAATAGCGCAATGCGGGAGCCGGCATCGGTTTGCCGAACAGCACTTCAGCGTCCGGGAACGCCGCCAGCACCGCATGCGTGATCGGCAGGTGGAAGCTCATGACCCGCTTGGTCCCTAGCTGTTCCATCAGATGCGCAATTAGCGGCAGGATCGGCAGCGACTTGTCGACGATGCGGATGGGCATTCCAGGAGCGAGCTTGCTCTTCACGATGTCGATATTGGCGTCGAGCCTGTCCTTGTCGATGACCAGCGCTGGCTGCGCGCAGCCAGCCTCCCGGAGCGCGCGGTCGAGGGAGGCGTAATAGGTTTGATCGGTCATTCGATCCCCAGCAGGCGGCTGATATAGGGTGTGACGAAGCGATTGTCGGGATCGATCTCGCGGCGAACCTCCATCGCATCCTTGAAACGAGGATAGAGCTTGGCGAGGTCGAGGGCGGTGAGATTGTGCATCTTGCCCCAGTGCGGCCGCCCGCCGTAGCGACGGAAGATCGGTTCGGCGGCCTTCTGGAAAGCCAGCGGATCTTCCTTCGCATCATGATGGATGGCGATCGAACAGCTCGGACGCTTGTAGAACGGGCTGAGCCAAAAATTGTCGGCTGCGACCGTGCGCACTTCCATGGGGAAATAGACCTCGGGAAACAGGTTTTCCGTCAGTTGGATGATCTCCGCCAGCGCCTTCGGTCCTTCCTCCAGCGGCAGATGATACTCCATTTCATTGAAGCGGGTCTGCCGGTCGCTCGTATAGACCTTCAGCCAATCCTCGACGAAGTCCTCGCGCGGCAGCTTTTTCATCGCATTGCGGATCAGCCCGCGCCGCGCCCATGGCAACCACTTCAACCCGTTGCGCAACATCCGCAAGGTCTTGAGCCCCTCCTCGTCGTCCTCCGGCGGTCGATGGGTTACCGGCTCGTCTGTAATGTCGCTGGCGAGAAACATCGCATGGCCGGAAAACGGAATGAAGTAGAACTCGGCCGAGCGATGGGCCAGCATCAGGTCGTGGAAATTGGCGAGCATGTCCTCGATCGGCAGCACCCAGCGACGCTTGTGCATCCGATAGCTCGGCAGGTTGTTGAGCGTCACCTCAGTAAAAATGCCGAAGGCACCGAGGGTTACGCCGATCGCCTCGATCATCTCGGCATGATCGGTACGGTCATAGCTGCGCACGCCGCCGCGGCCATCGACCAATTCAACGCGTTCGACGAGCGTGTGGTATGCACCGAGCTTCGAGCCCGTGCCGTGGGTGGCAGTGCCAAGCGCGCCGCCGATCGATTGCTTGTCGATGTCGCCCATATTGGCCAGCGCCTGGCCGATGCCCTGCAGCGCAGGCGTGAGCTCGCCGAGGCGGGTGCCAGCACCGAATGTGGCCTGGTTTTTTCCCGCGTCATGCGACCGCAATCCCGAGATATTGTCCAGTGATACGATCGTGCCGGCGCTTGGCACCAGCGGCGTGAACGAGTGACCGGAGCCGACCACGCGCACCGGACCGGGCGCAGTACGAACCACGCCTTGCAACTCTTCAACAGTGGCCGGCGTGGAGCGGTTTGCGGGATTGGCGGTGACGAAGCCCGACCAGTTGGTCCATGAGGCAGGCGTGGTCATGCTTGCAGCTCCTTGCCGCGCCGACTGGCCAGTACGAGGCCGAGCAACAGCAGCAGGCTGACGAATGCGCATCCCGCCGCAAACCATGTGACCGGCCGGAAATTATCTGCCTGGATGAAGGCAGCAGCACCAGCGGGCCCGATTGCCGCGCCGAACAACTGGGCGGCCGGCACCAGCAAGGTCGATCTGCGGCTGGGGTCGATTTCCACTGCCATGGCGATCTGCCAGGGCACGACGAACAGCCAGAGAAAGCCGGTCGCCAGCGACAGTACCCAGAACAATGTTACTGACGGGCCGGAGGCAAAGCCAAGGCTGATCAACACGGCCGCAAACGCAGCGCCGCCAATGACGATCGGAAAGCGCAGATGGGGTTCGAGGAAAGTCGCGCTCATCGCGCCGCATACCTGCACCAGCAGCGAGGCGGCGACGATGATGCCAACCGTTGCCGCGTCGATGCCGTTCTGGCCGCCGATCGGCTCCAGAAAGGCCCAGATTGCCCCGATGAACAGATAGAGCGTGAAAATCACTAGCAGCGCGATGGCCGGCTTCCCCCAGCCTGCGGCTCTTCCGGCGATTTCGACGGGCTTGGGCAGGCTGCCGTAATCATTCAGCAGCATCGGCACGGCGAGCAGCGGCAACAGGCTGGCAGCCGCAAGCAGATGAAAGCCGCCGGCGGATCCGAATTTCGGCACCACGATCAGCGCCAGGATTGCCGCCAGGATGCATTGCGCCAGCGTTTGCAGAATGACGAACCAGCCACCATGCCGTCCGGGCGTGGCGCTGCGGGCGATCAATTCGACAGCGATGGCAATCAGCCCGCCCTCGAGAAGTCCGGTCACGCCGCGGATAATGGTCAGCGATGTTGCGCCATCGGCGCCTGCGGTCAAGTAATTGCCGGCGGCAGCGCCAAGCAAAAGCACGATGGCCTTGAGGCGCATGTGCCGTGCGGAAAACAGCAGTGCCAGCAGCGCCGAGCCGATGCCGATCGCCAGCATTTCCACCGTGGCCATCAGGGCCAGGCCATCGAAAGTGACGCGATTTTCGTTGAGAAGCGCGCCGAGCAGCACAGGCTGCAGTCCGAGAATTAGGGTGCCCGTCGATCCGATCACCAGCGCTGATGGCAATTGTTGGCCCGACAATGCTGTCTTCGTACTTTGATTACCCACGCCCATGGGTGCATTTTCTTGCATAAGTGTTCCCCGCACTTGCATTTTTAAATGCGCCCGCACATCAATGTTCTTATATATTGTATAAGCACGGGCACATGGACAAAATCTGACACTCGATCAGATTCATGTCAATGGCTACATTGCAGGAAAGGCCGGACTGCGAAATGCCTCAACAAGAGTCGGTGCTCAGGCGCCCCCCCAAGCAGGAACGGAGCCGCGAGCGGGTGGATGAAATTCTGGGTGCGGCCAAGCGCCTGATCGGCGAAAAGGGCATCGATGCGGTCAAGATGCGGGAAATCGCGGGTCTGACCGGCGGACCGATTTCCTCGATCTATCAGTATTTCCCGAATAAATCGGCGATCATCGCGACACTCTATAACCAATGGTCGTCCGAGATCATGGAGGTGTTGAAACAGGCGCTCGCCGGTGTTCGGGATCTCGACGAACTGTTTGCGGCGACAGCGGCATTGCTCGACTTCTACTACGAGCGGATAAAGTCCGATCCGGCGATCCTCGACCTGATCAATGCCACGCTGGCCGACAAGGCGCTGAAGAATATCGACATATCGGAGACCCGCAGCCAAACCGCCTATTTTTGCGAAATCGCAAGGCCCTGGATCGCCGAAAGCCGGTTCGATGCCTTCAACCGGGTGACATTCATGATGTTCCAGCTCGCCAACGGCGCTGTGCGGATGGCACTTGCCGCCAGCAGCTCCGAAGAGGCCGAGGCAATCCTCTCCGATTACAAGATGATCATCCGGGTACAGCTCAACGATTTCGTCCGCGACAACGCGGCCACTGCCTGAGGCTCGGGCGCGCGCTCAGTCGCGCCAGTCTTTCAGCGGATTCTTCCGCGCGCGCATCAGGACCAGTGCGACGTCTTCGCCATGAGGGCTTGCCAAGGCCTGTTCGAAGTCGAACCGTGTCAGGCCGATATCGGCAAGCAGATAGTCGTCACGGCTCGCGAGGTCTTTCAGCATCGCTCGGTCGGCGCGCTTGGTCTGCATGCGGTCGAAACGGGCGAGGATGCGAGCCAGCAGGCCCGTACGTGCTGCGCGGCATGTGCCGCTGGCATTGTTGGAATAGATCATGTCATTCTCCTTTGCTGGCAGCGCTGATAGCGCCCATGGGAGATGGGATCGGTTCCTGAGGCAACTCGGCCCAGATTTGGCACGTGTGCCGGGCTTGGCCGACGCCCCAGGGCTCCAGCGCGGAAATGCGAGCGACCGGCAGTTCAGGGAACTAGCGGGCCGTCTCAGGATGTCTGGCCTCATGGCGTTGCTCAGCGAGAACGGCTGGCCTGGATGAGAGCGATCATCGGGTCTTCTGTTAGCGGCGCCGAACCAGCGATGATGAGATCGTCGCGGCTAAGGCCGATGTCTCTCAACATGTAGTCGTCGAGCGCGTTGAGATGCTTGAATTCCCGGCGAGCCTTGATCAAGGCGGCGAATGACCGCGCGACGTCTGCGATCCGCGAGAGGAAAGTACCGGCATGACCGGCAGCGATCTGGGTTTCATGGGTCATGGTCATGTTTTGCTCCTTTGCAAAGGCTGATCTTTTAGGGCCTTTGCGCAGTGCGGGTTGTTTCGTTGGTAACAGTTTCCAGTTTTGGGACAGAACGCCCGCACGATTGTTGGAAAGAAAAAACCCGGCCGGTTGCTGGGAGGCAACGGACCGGGCAAGAAGCAGGGTTGCTTGGCTTTAACCCTGCGGGGAAACTCGGGAGCGCCTAGAAGCGCTTGATGCCACGCAGCGGGTTCAGCCGCGCGCTGATCAGGTGGTGCGACGGGTCGACGCTGAACGGCAGGTCCAGTGCCGCCCTTATGTCGCTGCGCTTCAGGCCGATATCGGCGAGCTGCGCATCGTCGAACTCATTCATGTTCATCACTGCTCTACGGCTGCGCCATGCGCGCACTACCGCGGTCAATCGGCTTATAAGCGTCGACAGGCCAAAATTTGACAACAGTTCTTCTCTGCCCGCTGCTGCGCAAACGGGCGCTTGATCTAGCATAGACATCGATTTTCTCCTTGGCCGCCGCGAACGCGACGTGTTCGATGATCACAATATTAAAAATAATCATTGATCAGTCCAACGAATGTTTCTAATGATAATCATCAAACTCTCTTATGGGTGGGAAACATGCCCGCGCCTCTCGATATCGACCAGTTGCAGACCTTCGTGGCGATTGCCGACGCGGGTAGCTTCACCAAGGCAGCGGACCGCGTCTTCAAGACGCAGTCGGCCGTGTCCATGCAGATGCGCCGCCTCGAAGAGCGCATTCGCAAGCCGCTTTTCGTCAAGGACGGACGGGGCAACCGGCTGACGCCCGAGGGCGAAAAGCTGTTGAACTATGCACGCCGGATGATCCGCCTCAACAACGAGGCGGTTGCAGCCTTCGACGACAATCGTCTCGAGGGCACGCTGCGCATCGGCACGCCGGACGATTATGCCGACCGCTACATGCCCGAGATCATCCAGCGTTTTGCGCGCTCGCATCCTAATGTCGAGCTCTACATCGTCTGCGAACCCTCGGTCGACCTCGCCGAGAAGATGGGCCGTGGCGAACTCGATATCGCGCTGGTCACCCACAATCCACTGGAGCGCGAATCTGAAGTCGTGCGCACCGAGCCATTGTGCTGGGTAACCTCGGCCAATCATCCGCTGCCGGAAAATGCACCGGTACCGCTGGCAGTGGGCCGTCGTGATTGCCAGTGGCGTAGGCTCGCCTGCGCATCGCTCGACGCCGTCGGCCGTGAATACCAGATCCTGTTCACAAGCTGGTCGTCGACCGTCGTTGCCTCCGCAGTGCTTGCTGGCATGGCCGTCTCGGTGCTGCCGGAATCGGCGCTGCGCACCGGCATGAAGGTGCTCGGCCAGCCCGACGGCTTTCCGCCACTGGCGCCCGTGCAGATCGGCATCATGAAGCGGCCGGGCCTTTCGACCTCGCTGACCAATGCCATCACGGCCCATATCAGCGCCTGCCTCGACAACATCACGCCGTCCAATGTCGAGGATGAACTCGACCGCGACGTCAAGGTCTGGCCGCGTATGCCGCGCCTCAAGGCCGGCCATATGCTGCCGGGCTGGTAGGGCGTTTTTGGGCTGTATTTAAGCCGCAATCTGCATGGCAAATATTGAGGGTTAAACTAAGGTGAGGTGGGCAGCTTTGCGCCCATCGACTTCTGCATGTCCAATTTCCCGAGAGTACCGATATGACCGACCGTACCTTCACCACCATTGAAAACCAGTGGATCACCCTGAAGGACGGCACCCGCCTCGCCGCCCGCATCTGGATGCCCGACAATGCGGAAAACGATCCCGTGCCGGCAGTGTTCGAATTTCTCCCCTATCGCAAGCGTGACGGAACCAGCCCGCGCGACGAATCGACCTATCCGGTCTTTGCAGCCGCTGGCATCGCCGGCGTGCGCGTCGATATCCGCGGTTCGGGCGAATCCGATGGCGTGATCGATGGCGAATATACGCCGCTCGAACTTGCCAATGCCGTTGAGCTGATCGAATGGATCGCCGCCCAGAAATGGTCCAACGGCTCGGTCGGCATGATGGGCATTTCCTGGGGCGGGTTCAACTGCCTGCAGGTCGCCGCCCTTCGCCCAAAGGCGCTGAAGGCGGTGATCTCCATCGCCTCGACGGTGGATCGCTACAATGACGACATCCACTACAAGAACGGCACGCATCTCTCCGCCCAGCTTTCCTGGGCCGCGACCATGCTCGCCTATCAGTCGCGTTCGCCCGATCCCGAACTCACCGGCAATCGCTGGAAGGAGATGTGGCAAGAGCGGCTGGAGGCCGAACCCTTCTTCATGGAAGAATGGCTTCAGCATCAGCGCCGTGACGAGTTCTGGCAGCATGGCTCGATCGGCGACAATTTCGGCGATGTCGAAATTCCGGCATTGGTGATCGCCGGCTGGGCCGATGGCTATCGCAACACGCCACTCAAGGCGGTCGAAGGCCTGGGCTCCAAGGCCAAGGCCATCATCGGCCCCTGGGTGCATAAATATCCGCATTTCGCCTGGCCCAAGCCGCGCGCCGATTTCCACGGCGAGGCGATCCGCTGGTGGAACCGATGGCTGCGTGGGGAGGAGAATGGCGCCGAAAACCTGCCGCAGGTGCGCGCCTACATCATGGATGCAGTCAAGCCGGCTGCCCGCCGCGATTTCGATCCCGGCTTCTGGATTGCCAAGGATGAGTGGACAAAGCCGGCGGGCGATCATTTCCACGTCGATGTCGGCGGCAAGCTCGCGCACGGTGCCAGCCGGGGTGCAGGCGGTGATGTCTTCCTGCGCTCGCCGCTCGATACGGGCACCCATTCCGGCGAGTTCTTCACGCTCAAGCCGGATGCCGAAATGGCGGTCGACCAGCGCGGCGACGATGCCGGCTCGCTGGTGTTCGAAACCGCCGAACTGACCGAGGCGCTGGACTATCTGGGCCAGCCGGTCGTCAAGCTCACTTTGTCGTCGGATGCCGAGCTTGCCAATCTCTGCGCCCGCATCGTCGATGTACATCCGGATGGCTCGTCGCTGCGCGTCTCGTTCGGCGTGCTCAACCTCGCGCATCGTAGTTCCAATGCGCATCCCGAGCCGCTGGTCCCCGGTAAGAAGACCGAAATCACGCTGGTGCTGGATGCCTGCGGCTATCGCTTCGAACCCGGCCACAAGATTCGGCTGTCGCTGTCGACGGCCTATTGGCCGATGATCCTGCCGCAGCCCACCGATGCTGGCCTGACGATCGATGTCTCGTCGATCGATCTCGCGCTGCCGAAGCTGGGCGAAGCCGACAGGATCTCCATGAAGGAACCGGAAAATCCGTCACCGCTGCCGGATTATATCGAGCACCATCCGGGCGTGACACGCCGGGCCGTGACGCGCGAATTGTCGCTGGCGCGCACGGACTATCTCATCCACGAAGATACGGGCGTTCACGAGCATCCCGGCACGGGACTTTCGACGCGCCAGCTGCGCGAGGAGCTGTGGTCGATTTCCGACAACGATCCGACCTCGATGACCGGACGTTCCGTCTGGACCTGCGACATGTCGAGGCCGGGCTGGTCGGTCCGCACGGTCTCGATGGCGAAGATATCCTGTACGAACACCGAATGGCTCATCAGCGCCAGCGTGCTCGCCTATGAGGGGCATGAGCAGATCTTCGAGAAGACCTGGGAAAAGACCGTGCCACGCGACATGATGTGATCAGGCGGCGGTGCTTCGCATGCTCAGGTCGCGAAGTGCCTCGACTGCCCGTTCGGCATCAGCTGACGGCACGAAGATGTGGTCGTGATAAAAGGCCGCGACCACATTGGCGCTGATGCGGTGCCGGGTAAGCTCCGTGGAAATGGCTGCGGTCAGGCCCACGGCTTCCAGCGACGAATGAATCGTCAGGCTGATGTGCCGCATCGGTGCGCTCTTCGGGCAATCGAGGAATGCGGCCAAGGACACTTCGAGGATCAGCGTCCGGCCTTCTTTCTCGATGAATGTTGCAAGCGGCACAAAATCCCCGCCCAGTATTTGGCCCCGGGGAATCGTGCAGAACAAGAATTCACCCGGCTGTAACTTGGGCTCCATGCTGGCGAGCAGGACATTGAGGTCTGTCACGCCTGTCATCGGTTCTTCCCCCGCCTCCGCACATAGTAGCGCGTCGGCCACTTGAATTGTAAGGGCTCACAAGTTGAGCCAGTGCGAATTCCTTCTTGCCAAATCCGCGATCCCTGTCATAAACCCGCCTCATGACCGACAAAAAAGATCTTCCGGAACGCGCCGATTTTGCTGATATCAGCGAATGGGTGTTTGACCTCGACAACACGCTCTATCCGCATCACGTGGATCTCTTTGCGCAGATAGACCGCAACATGACGGCCTATGTTGCCGATCTCCTCGGGCTCGGGCTGGAAGATGCGCGCAAGCTGCAGAAGCAGTATTATCATGACCACGGCACGACATTGCGCGGCCTGATGCACCATCATGGCGTCGATCCGGCCAGCTTTCTCGACGCCGCCCATAAGATCGATTACTCGCCGCTTCCCGCCGATGCCGGTCTGAGCGACGCGATCAAGGCGCTGCCGGGACGTAAGTTCATCTTTACCAACGGCACGGACAAGCATGCCGAGGCCGCCGCCAGGGCGCTGGGCATTCTCGATCATTTCGAGGATATCTTCGATATCGTCGCGGCCGACTATGTGCCGAAGCCGGCTGGCCAGACCTACGACAAGTTTGCCAGCCTGCACCGGGTGACGACGAACAAGGCTGCGATGTTCGAGGACTTGCCGCGCAATCTCGTGGCACCGAAGCTGCTCGGCATGAAGACGGTGCTCATCATCCCGATCGCCGGCCAGCAGCAGATGGAACGCTGGGAGATCGCCGACGAGGCGGATGAGCACATCGATTACATCACCAACAATCTGACCGGCTTCCTGAAAGCCGTCCTGTGATTTCAGAACATTTCCAACGGAAATGTGGGGCGTTGCGCCGCCCTGAAGTTTGACGCGGTGGCGGTTCGAACATGAACCGCCCATTCAGCCTGCATTCAGCCGCGTCCCTTATAACGACGGTCAACTTTGGCAGACGGCACAGGTACTGCGTTGCCGGACTGCCCAGAGGAAACAATCAGGATGCGGCTGACGCGTCCCCATCGACTTGAGCAATCAAGTGAAAGGTCCTCATTTTATGAAAACCAAGACTATCGTCCTTGCAGCCCTGGCCTCCGTGTTCGCCTTCACCGCTGCAGCCCCGTCATTTGCCGCCGCTGATCCGGTCAAGAAGCAGAAGCACTTTTCCCGCATGATCAAGCGCGCCGACACCAATGGCGACCAGCGCGTCTCGCATGCAGAAATGCTCCAGGCGATCGACCGCACCTTTGTGGTTCTCGACACCAACCATGACGGCGTGCTGAGCAAGGCCGAGCTGGAAAATCGCAAGAGCGTCTTCAAGGCGCATGTGCAGAAGGTCAAGGCATCCGGCTCAGAGGTTTCCGGAGTCATGCGCATGCCCAAGGGTGTGATCAAGCGCTTCGACAAGATCGACGCCAACCATGACGGCGTCATCTCCAAGAGCGAGATCGCTGGCATCGCCGACCGCGTCTTCAAGCGCCGCGATACCAACAAGGACGGCTACATCTCTGCCGCGGATTTCAAGGCCTGAACCCCATGCATTTAGTCAGCGACGGCCCGTGTCTCACGGGCCGTTTTGCGTTCATGCTATCTGGGCTCAGCTGCGGCCGTTTCCGTTGCCATTGCCGTTCTCGTAGAATACCCGGATGATCTCGCAGGCTTCGGCCGCCGTCTCGACGAAATGGACGAGATGAACGTCCTCCGGCGCGATGGTGCCGAATTCCGCCAATGCTTCGAAATTGATCACCTTCTGCCAGAATTCCCGCCCGAACAGGATCACCGGTATTTTAGCCATTCGCCCGGTCTGCATCAGGGTGATCGATTCAAACATCTCGTCGAGCGTTCCGAAGCCTCCGGGAAACACCACGATCGCCTTGGCGCGCATCATGAAATGCATCTTGCGGATGGCGAAATAGTGGAAATTGAAGCTGAGTTCCGGCGTCACATAGGGGTTCGGCGCCTGCTCGTGCGGCAGCACGATGTTGAGCCCGATTGATGGCGCGCCGGCTTCGGCCGCGCCCCGGTTGCCGGCTTCCATGACGCCGGGCCCACCGCCGGTGACCACGACATATTCGTGATAGTCGTATTTGGCTGACCATTCCGAGCACAGGCGCGCAAACTGCCGCGCCTCATCGTAATAGATCGATGCCGCCTCGAGGTTTTTCTTCTGCACCTGGTTGCGCGCTGCCCATGCGGCCTGGCCGGGCGCCGGGATGCGTGCGCCCCCGAACAGCACGACAGTGGATCTGATGCCGCGCTCGGTGAGTACAGCTTCAGCCTTCAAAAGCTCGAGTTGCAGGCGGATCGGTCGCAATTCCTCGCTCGAAAGGAAATCCGGATCTGCATAGGCAAGCCTGTAGGACGGCGAAAGCGTCTGCGGCGTTTCAGGAACGCGCTCGGCCCGCTTGCTGTCGGCGCGACTGCTTTCCAGCGGATCCCAGACACCGTCCTTGCGCCGAAAGCTGTCGGTTTTCCCCTTTGCCATTGCCATTTCCATTCGCTATAGAGCCGTCAACGGCCCGCATGTTATTGCCGGAAGAATAATCCTTCAAATCTTAAGGAATTCCCATGAACGCCACCGAACTTGCTTCGCTCGAAAAGACAATCGATGCCGCTTTCGACGACCGCGACAATGTCTCGACCTCGACGCGAGGCGAAGTGCGCGATGCTGTGGAAACTGCACTCAACCTGCTCGACAGCGGTAAGGCACGCGTTGCGACGCGTGGAGAAGACGGAACATGGACCGTGCACCAGTGGCTGAAAAAGGCGGTGCTGCTGTCCTTCCGCCTCCGGCCGATGGAAATCATCAAGGGCGGCCCCGGCGAAGCCGTCTGGTGGGACAAGGTTGCCTCCAAGTTCGATGGTTGGAGCACCAATGAATTTGAAAGGGCCGGCCTTCGCGCCGTGCCGGGCGCCATCGTCCGCCGCTCTGCCTATATCGCGCCGGGCGTGGTGCTGATGCCGTCCTTCGTCAATCTCGGCGCCTATGTCGGCGCCAACACCATGGTCGACGGCTGGGCAACGGTCGGCTCCTGCGCCCAGATCGGCGCCAATGTACATCTTTCGGGCGGCGTCGGCATCGGCGGCGTACTGGAGCCGATGCAGGCCGGCCCGACCATCATCGAGGACAATTGCTTCATCGGCGCCCGTTCGGAAGTCGTCGAGGGCTGCATCATCCGCGAGGGCTCGGTGCTCGGCATGGGCGTGTTCATCGGCAAGTCCACCAAGATCGTCGATCGCGCCACGGGTGAAGTCACCTATGGCGAAGTGCCGCCCTATTCGGTGGTCGTTGCCGGCTCCATGGCGTCGGGCAAGGACATGCCGAACGGCATGCCGGCACCGAACCTTTATTGCGCCGTCATCGTCAAGCGCGTCGATGAGCAGACCCGCTCCAAGACCGGCATCAATGAACTGCTGCGCGATTGATCGCATAGTTTTAATCCGAACTGATCCGCGCGCCCGAAACGGCGCGCGGATTTTTCATTTTCAGGCGGGATCGAAGGGCAGGGGGCGGCGGCTGGCGCCCTGGCGCTCGACCATCCAGCCCGGATATTCCGGCGGCAGCGCGCTGACCTCGTTCAATTTCGTCAGATCATCTGCATCGAGCGCTAGCTTGGTCGCAGCCAGATTCTGCTCCAGCTGCTCCATACGCTTGGCGCCGATGATGATGCTGGTGACGAAGGGCTTGGAGAGGATGAAGCCAAGCGCCACTTCAGCGACGCTGGCGCCATGCTTGGCCGCGATCTCGCGCATGACGGCGATGCATTCCCAGGCGCGGTCCTTGTTGACCGGCGGGAAATCGAAATTGGCCCGGCGGCCTTCGCCGTTGCCAGGCGCGCCCGGACCGTATTTGCCGGACAGCAATCCACCCGCCAGCGGCGACCAGACCATCAACCCCAGCTTTTCCTCAGTCATCAGTGGCACGATATCGCGTTCGAGATCGCGGCCGGCAATGGAGTAGTAGGATTGCACCGTCTCGAAACGCGCAAAACCCTTGCGCTCTGACACACCGAGCGCCTTGGCGATCCGCCAGGCGTGCCAGTTGGAGACGCCGACATAGCGCACCAGCCCGCGCGACACGAGATCGTCGAGCGCCCGCAAGGTCTCGTCGATCGGCGTGACGGGGTCGGTGGAATGGATCTGGTAGAGGTCGATATGGTCGGTCTGCAGGCGCTCAAGGCTGGCCTCTACCGAATCCATGATATGGCCACGCGAAGCGCCGCGATCATTGGGCTTGTCGCCCATCTGGCCGTAGACCTTGGTGGCGATGACAACATCTTGGCGCCGCACATTGAGATTTTTGAGCGACTGGCCGAGAATTCGTTCGGAATTGCCCGCGGAATAGACATCGGCCGTGTCGATGAAGTTGATCCCAGCGGCCAGCGACCGCTCGACGATCGCGTCTGCTGCGACCTGGTCGACACCGGCGATGTTGCCCCAGATGCCGTTGCTGGCTTCGCCGAATGTCATGGTGCCCAGGCAGAGTTCGGACACGAAAAGGCCTGTATTGCCCATCTGATTGTAACGCATGGTGTTTCACTCCTTGTTGGAATTCCATGATGGCTGAGATGTGAGACTTGGATTGTTGGGGTCCCGGCTTCGCGCTTTCATACATCCAGGCGCGTGACAGCCTGATGGGGATCGGCTAAGAACCCAATATAAGTCAAATATCATGGGCTTAAAGGCCCCTCAGAGTGACATCTGCAATGACCTCATCCAATCCGATCGACAATCTCGCCAAACTCATCCAATGCGCGTCGGTGACTCCAGCCGAGGGTGGCGCCCTGAGCGCGCTCGAAGCGATGCTGAAGCCGCTGGGCTTCAATGTCGAGCGCATCACCGCAACGGAAGACGGCACGCCGGATGTCGAGAACCTCTACGCCCGGCTTGGCGACTCCGGACCACACCTGATGTTTGCCGGTCACACCGATGTCGTTCCCGTGGGCGACGCCGCAGCCTGGACGCACCCGCCGTTTGGCGCAGAGATCGCCGATGGTATGATGTATGGACGTGGCGCGGTCGACATGAAGGGTGGCATCGCCTGCTTTGCCGCCGCTGTCGCCCGCCATATCGAGGCGCACGGCGCCCCTCAGGGCTCGATCTCTTTCCTGATCACCGGCGACGAGGAAGGTCCGGGCATTAACGGTACGATCAAGCTTCTGCAATGGGCGCATGAAAAGGGAGAGCGCTGGGACGCCTGTCTTGTCGGCGAGCCGACCAATCCCGACCAGCTCGGCGACATGATCAAGATCGGCCGGCGCGGCTCGGTGTCGGGCAAGGTCACTGTGCATGGAGTGCAGGGCCATGTCGCCTATCCGCACCTCGCAGACAACCCAGTCCGAGCCGCGATATCCATGACCTCGGCGCTGATGGATCCACCATTCGACCACGGCACGGATGAATTCCAGCCGTCGAATATGGAAGTCACCACCATCGACACCGGCAATCCGGCCACCAATGTCCTGCCCTCGAAGGTCAGTTTTGCCTTCAATATCCGTTTCAATGACACTTGGACCGCAGACAGCGTCAAGACGGAGATCGTGCGCCGCCTCGATGTTGCCGCCACCGATTCCGCCCTGCGTCCGGGCCGGCCGGCAGCGAAATATGAGCTGACCTGGGCCGAACGCCCGAGCCACGTCTTCCTGACCCGCAACAACCGCCTGATCAGTTCGCTGACCGCGGCGATCGAGAAGAGCACCGGCCTCACACCAAGGCTTTCGACCACCGGCGGCACCTCGGATGCGCGCTTCATCAAGGATTACTGCCCGGTCGTCGAGTTCGGCCTTGTCGGCCAGACCATGCATATGGTCGACGAGAATGTGCCGGTTGCCGATCTCGAAGCGCTGACGCGCATCTACGAAGTGTTCATCGCCCGCTGGTTTGCCGATGCCGGGGCTTGACGAGCTCGAATACTATTTCCGGGGCCTCTGGCTGCTCATTAAGGGGCGCCACGAAGGTGGGGCTTGGCTCGATTTCACCATGCGTGGTTTCTGGCGTTCTTGGTGGGCGGCGGTCTTCTGCCTGCCTCCGACAATCCTCAGCTGGCTGGCTTTTCGCGCGACCTATCTCGGCTCGCTGCCGGCGGGCGCGCATGTCGACTCGATCTTCTTCGCCAAGCTGGCCGTCATGGAAGTCGCCAACTGGACTGTTCCGATCGCGCTGGTGGCGATGATCGCGATTGGCACGGGTCTCTCACGCTTCGTCGTTCCGGTCGTCGTGGCGACGAACTGGTTTGCCGTGCCGCTGCAGTGGCTTTATTCGACCCAGAGCGCCATCCAGCTGCTGGTTCCCGGCAGCGACGGTGCGACGGCCTTGCTGTTCCTGATCTTTCTGATGCTATCGATCGGGCTGCATTATCGCATCATTCGCTCGATCACCGGCGGAGATGCTGTTGTGCCGGCGGCAATGGTCATCTGCCTGTTTGTCGGGTCGTTCCTGACACAGTACCAGCTGACGACGATCTTCGATCTGTGGATCAATTCATGAATCGTCGTCGTCGAAGCGCAACAGCGTCGACAGATCGCCGTAGTCCACCTGCATGAAAAACAGTCCCCAAGGCGGCGCGACCGGCCCGCAGCGAGTGCGGTCTTTGGCCTCCAGCGCATCCCGCACATCTTTGGGCGACCACTTGCCTTCACCGACCAGCTTGAGCGTGCCGGCAAACGATCGGATTTGATTGTGCAGGAAGCTTTGTGCCGAGGCGCGGATTTCGATCAGCTCGCCGTTGCGCGTCACATCCAGCCGGTCGATCGTCCGGCCGGGATTCTTCGCCTGGCAATGGGTGGAGCGGAAGGTGGTGAAGTCGTGATAGCCCACGAGTTCCTGTGCAGCGGCATGCATGACCTCGTGGTCGAGCGGCTTCTTGACGTGCCATGCACGCTGGGCCTCAATGGCAGTCGGCGCCAGCCGATTGATGATCCGGTAGAGATAGTGCCGCTTGGTGGCTGAAAAGCGTGCATCGAATGTGTCGGGCACCGCCTCTGCCTCAAGGATGGCCACTCGTTCGTTTTCCTGGGCGAGGTAGGCATTGACGGCGTTCATCAGCACCAATGGCTTCCACGCGCGCGTCAGATCCACATGGCACACCTGTCCATAGGCGTGCACGCCTGAATCGGTGCGGCCGGCGGCCTTGAGCGAAACCGTCTCGCCGGTCATCGAAAAGATGGCCTTCTCGATGGCGCTCTGGACGGCATAGCCGTTGTCCTGCCGCTGCCAGCCGACATAGGGCGCCCCGTCATATTCGACCAGCATGCGGAAACGCGGCATCAGGAAATCCTCATGCCTTTGACGATCGGCGTGCCACGCAGGAAGTCGGCGGCATCGAGCGGCTTGCCGCCAGCCTTTTGCAGGCGCGTCAGGCGCACCGCACCCGAGCCACAAGCAATGGTCAGGTGATCGTCAAGCACCGTCCCCGCGACTCCGCTACCTGTTGCTGGCTCGGACCGCAGCACCTTTATGCGCTCTTGCTTGCCGGCGATCTCGGCCTCGAACCACGCACCGGGGAAAGGAGAAAGCCCGCGGATATGATTGTGGGCCTCAATGCCATTCTTGCTGAAATCGATCCGCGTTTCTTCCTTGCTGATCTTGGCAGCGTAGAGCACACCGTCATCCGCCTGTGGCGTCAGTGGCAAATTCCCGGCCTCGAGCTTCGCCATGGCCTCCACCATCAGCGATGCGCCGGCTTCCGAAAGTCTGTCATGCAGTTCGCCTGCTGTCCTCTCCAGAGGGATGGCAATGCGGCTGGTCAGTGCGACGGGGCCTGTGTCGAGCCCCTTGTCCATCTTCATGATCATCATGCCCGTCTCGGCATCGCCCGCCATGATCGCCCTCTGGATCGGCGCCGCACCGCGCCAGCGTGGTAGGAGCGAGGCGTGGCCGTTGTAGCAGCCGAGTTTCGTGCCATCGAGGATCGACTGTGGCAGCAACAGGCCATAGGCGACAACAACGGCGACGTCAGCCTGATGCGCACGAAACCGTTCTACATCTTCAGGATTCTTGAAATTGACGGGTGTCAGCACCGGAATGCCGAGCGCATCGGCGGCCTGGTGGACGGGAGAGGGGGTCAGCTCCAGCCCGCGCCGGCCCGCTGGTCGCGGCGGCTGCGAATAGACCGCAATGATCTCGTGCCCGGCCGCATGCAGCGAGCGCAGGACCGGCACCGAAAAATCCGGCGTTCCCATGAAGATGATGCGTAGCGGCATGACGTTTCCCGAAGAGATGATCTCAGGGCTCTTCAAACGGGTTTACGAGCGGAAGATCAAGCCCCTCGAAGTCTTTGACATTGCGCGTGGCAAGTGTCGCCCCATTGGAAAGACAGATTGCGGCGATCTGGGCGTCTTGTATTCCCATGGAGTGGCCGCCCATTTCCTGTCGGGCGCGAATTTGTCCAGCCAGAAAATTAGCGTTCGGAAGTGATCGCAAAATCTGATTGCGAAATTGCTCATTTATCAGGCGATCCAGCACGACGTAATATCGATTTGAACCTGTCTTCAAAAGATGTTTTTCAGCACCATAAGCGAGTTCCATAACAGTTATGTCGTTTAGGAAAAGCTCGTCTGTGACGCGTTGGTCGAACCAGTTCAATACCCGTTCGTTTGGTCTCGGCTTATTGATTTCAGAGATGACATTGGTGTCGAGCACTATCATTCGCCAAACGAGAAAGGACGACCGAAGTCCTTTTTCCTCTCAGCCTCAACCTCCTCCATAATCTTTGCGAATTCCTCGCGCTCGTCGTCGGGGATGCCAGCAAAAATCTCCCGCAGCGCAGCACCGGCACCTTTTTTGGGTTGCCTATCAGTGCTGCGGTTCTCGGTCGCGCCCCTGCGGAGCCGGCGTTTGGCTTCATCTGACAAGCTAAGGCCAGCGCGATGCGCCGCATCCGCAAGATCCTGTTTAAGGTCGTCCGGAACATCCCTGATCAGCAAATCGCCCATCGCGCATCTCCTATGATATCACTGATATCATAGTGCGCTCACGTCCAAGAATCAATGAAACCCGCTCAGGCGCGGATCTTGGCGGCCTTGGTG
Organism: Shinella sp. OV683; assembly: GCF_057787725.1. NCBI lineage: Bacteria > Pseudomonadati > Pseudomonadota > Alphaproteobacteria > Hyphomicrobiales > Rhizobiaceae > Shinella > Shinella sp. OV683. The sequence continues at coordinate 4,319,551 of NZ_CM173543.1, read as the reverse complement.
AACTTCTTGATCACCATCTCGCGCTTCAGTCTCGAGATATGGTCGATGAACAGCACGCCGTTGAGATGGTCGATCTCATGCTGCAGGCAGGTTGCCAGCAGGCCGTCGGCCTCGATCAATTCTTCCTTGCCGTCGAGATTGATGTGCTTGACGGTAATCCTGGCTGGCCGCTCGACTTCGGCATAATAATCCGGAATCGAGAGGCAGCCTTCTTCATAAGCCGAGCGCTCATCGGACGAAGAAACCACCTCGGGATTGATGAACACTTGCGGCGCCTTGTCCTCGCCTTCCTTGGAAAGGTCGATCACCAGCAGGCGCTTTGGTACGCCGACTTGAATGGCGGCCAGCCCGATGCCGGGCGCGTCATACATGGTGGCAAGCATATCGTCTGCGAGCGTGCGGATTTCCCCATTCACCTGCTCGATTTTGGTCGAGACCTGGCGAAGGATGGGATCTGGAAGGATTATGAGCGGCTTGATGGTCATTCCGCTTCCATAATACAGGACAATTCGTCTGGCAATATTGACCCGAAATAAGTGTGCCTGGGGATTCTGGGAGCACGGAAGTCAAGCCGTCGCCGCAAATGTTCTTGGTTTGATCTGGTAACCGGACACAAATCTGCTACTCTCCGGCCATGGACACATTCGATTCTCTCTTCACCACACCCATATTCATGCTGAGCACCCTGCCAGTGACGCTGGGCCGCTTGCTCGCCGCTGCCGGCATCGTCGTCGTTTTGCTCCTCATCGTCATTCTCATGGGATGGCGTGCGGCGCGTCGGGCGGCGCTGGAAGAGAGTTCGCGTGCTCAGGAACGTGCGCTGGAGGCCGACGCCCGGATGGCTGAAATCCTCAAGGCTCAGACCGAGATGCAGGGCCGGATTGCCGCGATGACCGATGTGTTTGGTTCGCGCCAGGCCGAGCTCAACCAATCGATCAACCAGCGTATCGACGGCATGACGCACCGTCTTGGCGTAACGATGACGGAACAGACCAAGTCGACCCACGAAAACCTGCGCCATTTGCAGGAGCGGCTTGCCGTTATCGACACCGCCCAGAACAATATCCAGGCGCTCGCCAAGGATGTCGTTGGGCTGCAGGCGATCCTTTCGAACAAGCAGACGCGCGGCGCTTTCGGCCAGTCGCGGATGGAGACGATCGTTGCCGATGGCTTGCCGATGGGAGCATTTGAATTCCAGGCGGTGCTGTCGAACGGCATGCGGCCGGATTGTCTGGTCAAGATGCCGAACGGCCAACCATCCCTGGTCATCGATGCGAAATTCCCGCTAGAAGCCTGGAACGCTATCCGTGACGCCGGTCCCGAAGGCCTCAAGGTAGCGAGCCAGCAGTTCCGCCGGGATATCGACGTGCACATCAAGGATATTTCTGAGAAATATCTGCTTCGCGGCGAGACCCAGGACACGGCCTTCATGTTCGTGCCGTCCGAATCGATCTTTGCAGAGATCCATGAAAACTTCGAAGGTGTCGTTCAGAAGGCGCACAAGGCGCGCATCGTCATCGTCTCGCCCTCGCTGCTGATGCTGTCGATCCAGGTCATCCAGGCGGTGCTGAAGGACCAGCGGATGCGCGAGCAGGCGCACCTGATCCAGGGTGAGGTGATACGTCTGATGGAAGATCTGGTTCGGCTCGATGACCGGGTGCAGAAGCTGCAGACGCATTTTTCCGCTGCCCAGAAGGATGTCGAGCAGATCGTCACTTCGTCGGATAAGCTCAACAAGCGCGGCCAGCGGATCGAGGCGATGGAATTCGAAGCTGCCCCCGTGCCCGAGGTCGCCGCTGCCCCCGCGACACCAGCGCCGCGCTCTGTCGAAAGCAGGACCGGACAATTGAAATTCAGGGTGGTTGACGAAGACTGATCTTCCGGCCAGAACTCGCATGTTCGTCCTGGGGGGAAATTGCATCATGATCACCGTACTCGGCTCCATCAACATGGATCTCATCGCCACCGTGTTTCGCCTGCCGAAGCCGGGCGAGACATTGGCCGGGGAAAACTTCGTCACCGCGCCCGGCGGCAAGGGTGCCAACCAGGCGCTGGCCGCCCGCCGTGCGGGTGCCTCGGTGGCCTTGGCAGGTGCCTGCGGCGAAGATGAGTTTGCGGTGCCTGCACTCAATTATCTGCGGTTCGATGGTGTCAATCTCGACCGCGTTCGCAATGCGCCAACCGCGACCGGTGTCGCGCTGATCTTCGTCGGTGGCGACGGCGAGAATGTCATCGTCATCATCGCTGGTGCCAATGGCACGGTGGGCGTTCAGGATGCCGAAGCAGCGGTGGCCGCGATGAACCCGGGCGACACGCTGATGCTGCAGCTGGAAATTCCGCCCGCTACGATCGAGGCGGCCCTGAAGGCGGCGCGCGCCCGGCGGATCAAGACCGTGCTCAACACCGCACCGCTGACCGCGGATGCCACCAAGCTCGCTGCGCTGGCCGACACCGTCATCGCCAACGAGACCGAATTCGAGCTGCTGGTTGGCAGGAGCGGGCTCGACGCCACGGCCCGCGAGAAGGCGATGCATGACTATGCCGGCAGGTCCGGCCAGACGATCATCGTCACACTCGGCGGCGACGGCGTGATGGCTGTCAAGGACGGCAAGACCGTCAGCGTCAAGAGTCTTGATATCGAGCCTATCGATACGGTCGGGGCAGGCGATACTTTCTGCGGCTATTATGTTGCTGGACTTGACCAGGGACTGGGCTTCGAGAAGGCGCTGCGGCGGGCAGCGATTGCCGGCTCGCTCGCCTGCATGAAGCCGGGCGCCCAGCCCTCCATTCCCTTCGCCTCGGAAGTCGCCGCGCGGCAGTGATGAACTGGGCTGACGTGGCAAAAACTCCGTAAAGATCTTTTGCTCAAATTTAACATTTTAACTTTATTGAAAAAGCCCATACCCGGCATTCGCCGGATACAATGGGCCGGCATTCGCATCCCCGAGGTGGTCCGGCAGTAGTCAAAACCGAACCCTGAGGCATCCATGCGTGCATTTGTTCCGAAGTCCCTCGCCACCAAGCTGCTTTTGGTGACGGGTGGGATTGTCGCAATCCTGCTCCTCGTATCCAGTTTCTTCCAGATTTCCCAAAGCCGCACGCGCGTTGAGTCGCTGATCTCAGCCCAGGCCGAATCCGAAGCGAAGGCCATTGCCGCGAACGTGGCATCGGAAACCGGGTCGCTGGCAAGCGCCGCGCGCACCATGGCCGGTGTGATTTCCCATGGTCACAAGATTAGCGCGCTGGATCGTAAGGGCGTCGTCGATATTTTGAAGACCAATCTCGAACAGCATCAAATGGCGTTCGGCAGCTGGTTTGCAGAAGCGCCGCAGGGCTTTGACAGCCAGCAGGCCAAGGCCAAGGGCGTCAAGGAACTCGGCGGCGACAAGGACGGCAACTTCAATCCTTACTGGACGAAGGGCAAGACCGGCGAGGACACGTTCAGCACGTTTGACGCCGACTACAAGGCCGAGTGGTATTCGCTCGCAGCCGAGAGTCGCAAGGGCTCCATCACCAAGCCTTACGTAATCCAGGAACTGGAAGTGCCGACCGCGGCAAGCTCGATCGCCTATCCCGTCATGGATGGCGACAAGCTGGTCGGTGTCGCGGGCGTCGACGTCTCACTGGCAATGCTAGCCAAGAATGTCTCGAGCCTCAAGCCATTCGGCACCGGCAATGTTCTTCTCGTTGCCCAAGATGGCAACTGGCTCGTCTCGCCCACGCCGGCACTGATGGGCAAGAAATACGAAGACGCCGCGCCCGATGCCATCAAGGCGGCGCTTGAAAGCGGCAAGACCAGCACCATTGCCAACTTGCAGAATGCCGATGGCGAAGCCTTCAGCCGCCTCGTCTATCCGTTCCAGCTCACGGGCCTGAACACGAGCTGGGTGCTGCTGGTCGACATTCCCGATGCCGCACTTGCCGGTCCGGTTCGTGACCAGACGATGATGATGGTCGGCGGCGGCCTGCTGCTGCTGTTCGCAGTTCTTGGTGGCCTCTACTTCGCCGTGCGCAGGTTCGTGCAAAAGCCGATCGAGAGCCTTATCGGTGATGTGACGACCCTCGGCGCCGGCAAATACGATCAGTCCGTCTCGGGCCAGGAACGCCAGGACGAGACAGGCTCTGTTGCCCGCGCACTCGAAGGCTTCAGGCACAAGCTCGCCGACTCCCGACGCATGGAAGCCAGCGCCGAACGGGCGCGCCTGGCCTCGGAAAGCGAACGCTCGCAGACGGAAGCCGAACGCGGCGAGAATGCCCGCGTCCAGCAATATGTTGTCGCCGAACTCGGCCGCGCGCTTGAGAAGCTCTCGGGTGGCGATCTCGCCTTCCGCATTGATGCGAACTTCCCGGGTGAATATGTCAGCCTGAAGAGCAACTTCAACGATGCGCTCGAAAGCCTCGAAGAAACGGTCCGCATGGTCAATGGCGCCGTCGTCGCCATCGGCACCGGCACCTCGGAAATCAGCTCCAGCGCCAACGACCTGTCGCGCCGCACCGAACAGCAGGCGGCCCAGCTCGAGGAAACCGCAGCCGCACTCAACCAGCTGACCGAGCAGGTCCATTCAAGTGCCGAGAATGCCAAGACAGCAGCCAATGCGGTCCAGAAGGCCAGCAACGATGCAGAGAATTCCGGCAATATCGTTCGCAACGCCATCGAGGCGATGCAGAACATTGAGAAGTCGTCGGGCCAGATCTCCAACATCATCGGCGTCATCGACGAGATCGCCTTCCAGACCAACCTGCTTGCGCTGAATGCTGGTGTTGAGGCCGCGCGTGCCGGCGAGGCGGGCAAGGGCTTTGCCGTCGTTGCACAGGAAGTCCGCGAACTCGCCCAGCGCTCCGCCAAGGCTGCCAAAGAAATCAAGGCGCTGATCAGTGCATCTGAATCCCAGGTCAATGACGGCGTCAGCCTCGTCGGCCAGACCGGCGAGACCTTGCAGGCGATCGCGGCACAGGTCGTGCAGATCAATGGCCTGATCCGGATGATCTCGGTGTCGGCAAGCGAACAGGCCGTTGGCCTCAAGGAAATGAACACGGCGATGCACCAGATGGACCAGGTGACCCAGCAGAACGCTGCGATGGTCGAGGAAACGACCGCGGCGTCCATGACGCTCGGCGAAGAAGCCGAGAGCCTGAAGAACCTCGTGGCCCGCTTCCGCACCACCGGCCAGAGCGTAGGCGGTTCCAACCAGCTGCGCATGATGGCCGGCCGCATGCGGGCGTAAGCGAAAGCTTGCCTACGACGACTGCAACATTGAATCCTTCCCCCACGTCTTGGGGGAAGGAATTTGCCGTTTGACCGGTCGCGGTCAGATTGACAAAGCACCTGTCTCATCGCGAAAGCGCGATGCCCAATTCCGGTTTTCGAAATCGCTCATCTTTTTTGTTCCGGGTTCAATTGCCTCAGTCACCGCCGTATCGAGGTTCAGGGCAGACAACACCGTCTTCAAAGCGTCCCGTGGGTCCATGGAGAGCATCTCATAGGTCAGGCGTATCGGCGCGATGCCGTTTTGCTCAAACCATTGGTTCCAGGAAAGATCGTGTTCCGCCAGTTCTTCGACGTACTTGGCAATTTCGTCCCGATCGTAGACCAAGCTCCTGGCCGGGCCGGTTCGCTCCAGTTCCTTCCCGTCGGAGGCAACATGCCACAAGCCCGTCTGCATCGCCTTGACGCGCGAGACCGCCTGCAACACTTTGTCGGCTCTGGACAGATGAATGTAGAGCATCTGTCCGAATGCGGTTTCGAAGCGAGCCCGGTCGTTTTCGAGATCTGGGAAAAGGCCTTCGAGCCGCATCGCCAGCGACGGGACGCTTTCCCACATGAGCCGTAGACCGAAGATGTCGGATTCACCTTTGCCCTGTTTGACCACGGCATCTAGATAGCTACGATCATAGACCGATTCCCCTGCGTCTTCCGTCACAGGAACGTTCAGGCGTTCACCCCATCGCAGTATCGACTGTTGGCGAAAGTACGAGGCAGGTCGACCCGCGATACCAGCACTTCCCAAGAGATCGCAGAGCAAAGTGCTGCCGCTTCTCGGTGTCCCGCATATGACGTAAGACTTGACTGGCGGCATGCCCACTGGCCCGTTATCGCGATAAAGGGTTCGACCTATCGGCGTTCGGTGATAGGCGTGTGACAGACCGCGGACAATACCGATTCAGAGCCGTGCCACCCGCTCCGTCAGCAGGTCGAAGAATCCCTGTGCGTCGATGTCCTTCAGCACCAGCGCATTCGGTGCTTTCTTGGTCACCCGCCACCAGTCGATCACGGTCATGCCGAGCGTCAGTTCGGAGTTCAGCTCGACCTCGACATTGCAGTCACGTCCGGCGAAAAGCTCCGGCTTGATGAGGTAGGCGACCGTCGTCGGGTCGTGTAGCGGCCCACCGTCGGAGCCGTATTTCTCGATATCGAAGCGCTCGAAGAAATCCAGCATTTCGGCAAGTGCCACGGCCGGTCGTGTGCCGAGTGCGCGGATCTTCTCGACGCGGGCTTTCAGCGTCAGCACCTTGTGGGTCAGGTCGAGAGTGATCAGCACCAGCTTGATGCCCGACTTGACGACGATGTCGGCGGCTTCCGGGTCGACATAAATGTTGAACTCGGCTGCCGGCGTAATGTTGCCGACTTCGAAATAGGCGCCGCCCATGGCCACGATTTCCTGGATGCGGCCGGCAATATCGGGCGCCTTGATCAGCGCTGCCGCAATGTTGGTGAGCGGCCCCAGTGTGCAGAGCGTCACGGTGCCGACCGGCTCGCGGCGCAGCGTCTCGATGATGAAGTCGACGCCGTTCTGCTCCTGCAGCGGCATCGTCGGTTCAAAGAGTTCGGGGCCATTGAGGCCGGTTTCGCCATGCACGTGCTCGGCCGAGATCGGCTTGCGCTTCAACGGGCGCTCCGAACCGGCATAGACCTTGACGTCGGGACGGTTGGCGAATTCACAAACGATCCGCGCATTCTTGGACGTCCGGGCGAGCGACACATTGCCGGCAACGGTCGTAATCCCGAGCACCTCGATCTCCTCTGGTGAGCCGAGCGCCAGCATGATGGCGGCTGCATCGTCCTGTCCGGGGTCGGTATCGATGATGATTTTACGCGGATTTCCCATATGCACGAATCCCTATCTCCTTGTTTGCGCGCGACTATGGTCCGACAAATCTGGCGATGCAAGTGTCTTGCAAGTGCAGGATTAACACACCATATGTTGTCTGTCGGGCGCTTCATGAAGGCCCGGAAATTGTCGCTTGCAGCCAAGGACATGGAATGAGATGACGAGAGTGACCCCCTTTGCGAGCCCCCTGCTTCTGGGCTTCGATGCTATGGAAAAGACGCTTGAGCGCCTTGCCAAGAGCAACGATGGCTACCCACCCTACAATATCGAGAGACTGAAAGCTGACCCTGAACAAGGCGAACCCGAGCGCTTGCGGATCACGCTGGCGGTTGCCGGTTTTGCCGATGAAGACCTTGATGTCACCACGGAAGAAAACCAGCTCCTTATTCGCGGGCGCCAGAGCGATCAGGGCGAGAAGGAGTATCTTCACCGTGGCATTGCCTCACGCCAGTTCCAACGCTGCTTCATGCTTGCGGACGGAATGATGGTCATCGGTGCAGTCCTGAAAAACGGACTCCTGTCGGTGGACCTCGTTCGGCCGGAGCCGGCGAGAATGGTGCGAAAAATTAACATCTCTGTTTCAGAATGACATTGAGGGGCATACCCCTCGCGTCTTCCGGAACCAGTAGGAGGCAAGACATGGCTACCAGAGCTACCCTGGACAGACTGACCAAGAACGAGTTTGCCCATCTCGGCGCAGGCAAACTCGGCTATATCAGAAAAATGCGGTCGGAAGACGTTTCGCGCGTGTTCCCCGAAGCACCGGACCTCAATCCGGGCCTCGACCTGTGGGCGCTGTTCGGCGCCGATGGCACGCCGATCCTGTTGACCGACAATCGTTCGTCGACCTTCTACAAGGCCGCCGAAGACGAGTTGACGACAGTCAGCCTGCACTAACGCAGGTCTAAGGACCAAGCGGTTCTCCTGCCGATCTTGTCGGCAGGCCGGTTGCAGGCATATGACTGTGCCCATCGGGCATCGCGCGGATAGTAGACACGGTCCTATCTGCGCCGGAACTGCATAATCAACGGCCCAGCTTGAATTTCGCGTCGCTCTATTAGGCGTCTAGCTCTTTCTGAACGTCAGATACGCCGACGACCGGCCCTCTCTCCGCGCCTTGGCTTCGTAGCGTGTGCTCGGCCAGTCCTTGTAGGGCGTCAGCCAGTCCGCGGCATTGCTGGCCAGCCATTCAAAGCCGCCGTGGCGGCTGACATGCTGCAGCGTCCAGTTGACATAGGTGTCGATGTCGGAGGCAAAGCAGAACAATCCGCCCGGCTTCAGCACGCGGTGAAAGCGCTTGAGATTGACATCCGAGACGAACCTGCGCTTCCAGTGGCGCGTCTTCGGCCATGGATCGGGGTAGAGCAGGTCGATCTGGTCGATCGAGCCTTCCGGTAGCCAGTCCAGCACCACGGTGGCGTCATCATCATGCAGGCGGATATTCTTGAGGTCGCGGGCCTCGACCTGGCTCAACAGCTTCGCCATCGAGTTGACGAAGGGTTCGACGCCGATGAAGCCGCAGTCGGGCTCGTTGACGGCGCGATGCACGAGGTGCTCGCCGCCGCCAAAACCGATTTCCAGGCGGATCTTGCTGATCGGAATGCTGTAAAGCAAAGCCAGATCGCCGGGTGCTGGACTGTTCAGGTCCAGGCGAAGTGCGGCCAGCTCTTCCTCGAACAGCCGCACCTGGTTTGTGCGCAAGGGCTTACCCTTGCGCCGGCCGAAGAACGCTTCCGTCGAGCGCGCCTTGCGCTCGTGGTTGTCGTCTTCCGGTGTCACGAAGCGATGGCTTCCTTAAGCGGCTTGACGAGATCAAGCTTTTCCCACGAGAACGAGCCGTCGCGGCCTGCCTTGCGGCCGAAATGGCCATAGGACGAGGTCTTTGCATAGATCGGCTTGTTGAGGTTGAGGTGCCGGCGGATGCCCGACGGCGACAGGTCGATCACCTTGCGGATTGCGGCTTCCACCTGGTCCTCGGTTACCTTCTTGCCGGTGCCGTGCAGGTCGACATAGACCGACAGCGGCTGGGCAACGCCGATGGCGTAGGAGAGCTGGATCGTGCAGCTATCGGCAAGGCCGGCAGCCACGACATTCTTGGCGAGGTAGCGGGCAACGTAGGCTGCCGAACGGTCGACCTTGGTCGTGTCCTTGCCGGAGAACGCACCGCCGCCATGCGGAGCCGCGCCGCCGTAGGTGTCGACGATAATCTTGCGGCCGGTCAGGCCAGCATCGCCGTCCGGGCCGCCGATGACGAACTTGCCCGTGGGGTTGATGTACCAGTTGGCATCCCTAGCGATCGGCAGCGTGCCGAGCGCTTCGCGGATGTAAGGCTCGACAACTTGACGGACCTTGGCCGAATCCCAGCCGGCATCGAGATGCTGGGTGGAAAGCACGATCGAGGTCGCTTCCGCGGGCTTGCCGTCGTTGTAGCGAACGGTGACCTGGCTCTTGGCGTCCGGGCCGAGCTTGCCGGCGTCGCCTTCACCCTTGCGGCGCGCTTCGGAAAGCAGCTGCAGGATGCGGTGCGAGTAGTAGATCGGCGCCGGCATCAGGTCCGGCGTCTCGATGCAGGCATAACCGAACATGATGCCCTGGTCGCCCGCACCTTCTTCGCCCTGCTGATCCGACGAGTTGTCGACGCCCTGGGCGATGTCGGCGGATTGTGCATGCAGCAGCACGTCGATCTTGACCTTTTTCCAATGGAAGCGGTCCTGCTCGTAGCCGATGTCCTTGATGGCCTTGCGCGCTGCGGCCTTGAACTTCGCCGGGTTGACCGCGGGATCGCCATAGGCGTCCTTGACGATCTTGCCGTCCTTGTCCTTCTTCATCAGGCTGTCCGGGACGCGCACTTCACCGGCAATAACGACTCGGTTGGTGGTTGCCAGCGTCTCGCAGGCAATGCGCACGGTCCAGGGATCGACGCCGGTTTTCAGGGCTTCGCGGTAAACGAGATCGACGATTTCGTCGGAAATACGGTCGCAAACCTTGTCCGGGTGACCTTCGGAGACGGATTCGCTGGTGAAGAGATAGGAAGAGCGCATTCGGGATTTTCCCTCAATGAAAAATAACGACGCATCTGTAGTCAGTTCACGGTCGAAAAACAAGCGCACAAGGACATAAATATATCTTTATGTGACTGCTTTGCCATATCAGCTCAAGTCTTGGGCAAGCCTGAAAATCAGTCGCTTTGGCGCGTCCGATTGCGAGTTGTGCCGCATGGCTCCAGACACTTGAATTGATAACGACGCCTCTCGGCCCAACATCGGCCATCTTGCGTTCATAGCGGATATCGGACGCAAGGGGAGAGATATTGGAATGGATTTGCAAACGAGGAAAACCGCTTTATCGAAATCGATCAACATCCTTGCGCTTGCCGCGCTGGTAAGCTCGCTGGCTTTTTCGCCGGCCTCGGCCAGGGACGAGACGGTAGAATGCACCGTGATACTCGACGCGGCGACGGACAAGCCCGTGTATCGCGAAGGCACCTGCGACCAGCGGTTCACGCCAATGTCATCGTTTAAGTTGCCGCTCGCGCTGATGGGCTACGATAGCGGAGTTCTTGCCGACGAGCATGCGCCGCTCTGGCCCTACAAGGCGGAATTCAAAGGTCGCAAACGTGAGCAAAAGTCCGTCGACCCGACAATCTGGGAAACGGATTCGATTGTCTGGTATTCGCAGGAAGTCACGCGTCGCTTGGGCGAGGGGAAGTTCGCCGATTATGTTTCGAAATTCGACTATGGCAACAAGGATGTCTCGGGAGCGCCTGGCAATCAGGGTCTGACCCATGCCTGGCTGATGAAATCGCTGAAAATCTCACCGGACGAGCAGGCCAAATTTGTTTCGCGCATGCTTGCGGGCAAACTACCCGTCAGCGCCAAGGCGCTCGAAATGACACAGAAGATCATTCCGATGTTCCAAAGTGGCGACGGCTGGGTGGTTCATGGCAAGACAGGCAGCGGCTGGATGAGGAACAGCAAGGGTGAGATCGACCGGAATCGCCCAATCGGCTGGTTCGTTGGCTGGGCCGAAAAGGATGGTCGGCAGCTTGTTTTCGCACGGATGAAGATATCACCGAAAGCGGTCAAATCACCATTCGGGCCGATGCTGCGCGCAGCCTTCGTGAAGGATCTGCCTGGTCTGATAAAGGGAAATTGAGGAACTGGGCGAGATCTGCCATCCGCTTGGAAGGTAACCGCCCGACTGATGCGCCTGCCTCACGGGGCAGGGCCTCTGTTCCGGTTGTGGCCTCGTGGCGCCCCGGCACTTTGAGGGCCACAACGGGAAACAGACGAGGTACTATTCCGCTTCGGCTTCAGCAGCCAGAGCTTTGACGAGATCGACGAGCTTGCGGCGGACCTTCTGGTCGTTGATCTTCACGAAGGCGCGGTTAAGCTGCAGACCTTCAGAAGACGACAGGAAATCAACAACATAGTTCGACGAGGAGGCTTCCGCCATGCCAGAAGGCGTATTGGCGGGATTGCCGTCAGGTGCATCCTCAAAGAAGAACGATACTGGTACGTTGAGTATGCCGGAGATAGCCTGCAGACGGCTTGCGCCGACCCGGTTTGTTCCCTTTTCATATTTCTGGATCTGCTGGAAGGTAATCCCGAGGGCTTCGCCCAGCTTTTCCTGGCTCATTCCGAGCATGGTACGACGGAGGCGAATGCGGCTTCCGACGTGAATATCGATAGGGTTTGGCTTTTTCTTGTTTTCGATCATTTTTTTATCCTGACGAGAGTATGGCGTCTTTTCTCTCCGGAAAAGGTGTTTGCGCTAACGCTGCGTTGCAAATCCTCATCGCGGACATTCCGCCATTGCGGGGACATACCCGCTGAAAGTACTATGCCTTTATAGGGGTTTTTGGTCAATTCCGTTTGAAAATAAAACTCAAGCGCGTGATCGCTGCAATCAAAAATATAATTAATTCAAGCAACCCGAAGTTTACGCACTTCGCCATTGTTGTCAGCATTGGAGTTTGTTTAGACGGCAGAATTGTGTCCACGTAACCTTTCGCTCCAAAATCGAGTCCGGAAAGTACATTTCCTCGGGAATCGATGACCGCCGAAATTCCGGTATTCGAATTGCGAATGACCGGCAATCCGGTCTCGATAGCCCGGAGCCGTGCCTGGAAGAAATGCTGCCAGGGGCCGGGCGTATAGCCGAACCAGCCATCGTTGGTCAGGTTGACGATCGCATCCGCGCCGGGGGCGACCTCCGCCACCTCGTCGGGAAAGACAATTTCGTAGCAAATCAGCGGCAAAAGCTTCAGCCCATCCGGCAAGGTCAGCATCTGGTGGCTGCGTGCGGCGCTGAATCCCCCAGGCATTGCGGCGACCGCCACCAGGCCCGTCTTGTCGAGAAACGACTCGAAGGGAAGATATTCGCCGAAGGGCACGAGATGCACCTTGTCGGCGGCACCGATGATCTGCCCCTGCGAGTCGATGACATAGACCGAGTTGTAATAGCGAGGCGGCTGATCGGTGCCATCGTTTTCGGTGCGCACGGCGCCGGCGATCAGGATCTGCCCATCTTCCAGCGTGTCGGCGATCTGCACCAGCGCGTCGGGATTTTGCGTCAGGATGAAGGGGATCGAGGTTTCCGGCCATATCACGTAATCCGGCCGCTTGGCGCCATCCTTGGTGGGTGCCTTTGTCAGCGCCAGATGTTCGTCGAATATCCGTCCGCGTTCCTTGTCGTCGATTTTGGCGGCCTGGTCGATCACCGGCTGCACCAGGCGGACAGTGCGTGTACTGTCGGCGGGCGCCTTTGCGACATTGAGCTGGTAATAGCCGAAGCCGAGATGGGCCACGAGCAGCAGCGCGGCAAGCGCGATCGCCGGCTTCGCACCCCGTCCCGTTGCGATCAGTGCCGGCGATGCGAAGATCAGCACGGCCGCCACATTCATCGCATCTGATCCGGCAACCGAAACCGATTGCATCATCAACGGAAACGGCATGATCGCCTGGCCGATCGCGTTCCATGGGAATCCGGTGAAGACGAAGCTGCGCAGCCACTCGGCAAGCCCGAATGCCCCGGCAAGCGCCAGCAGCCGCACAAAACCGTCCGTCCAGAACAGCCGGGCAAGTGCGGTGGCCAGCCCATAGAACAAGGCGAGATAGGCGGGCAGCCCCACGACAGCTAGCGGCAGGGCCCAGGCAAATTCATCCGCCTCGACCAGCAGTGCATTGCCGATCCACCAGAGGCCTGCAACGAAATAGCCAAGCCCGAACGCCCAGCCGATCAGGAAGGCCGGAAACAGCCGGACGATCAAATTGCGGTCGGGATTGCCGGCGGCACCGTCGAGAAGCCAGACGAGCAGCGGAAAAGAGATAAAACAGACCAGGAAAATGCTGGCCGGAGGTAGCGCCAATGCGGCAAAGGCGCCGGCAATCAGGGCGATGAAGAAGCGTTTCGCCCCTGAACTGAGCGTGACGAAAGCTGCAAGCCGCTCCATGCACAAATCCCATAATGCCGAATCACCCGTGGCGTGCAGTTTTGCAGCAATTTTTAATGACTGTCGCGAAAGGACCGCAAGAATCCTCTTTCTTCGCGCAAGAAAAACGGTGGTCATGCCGTGAGATTAGCCGAAATCATGGCGGATAGAGGTGGCGGGGGGTTAATTAAACATATCGGATGGTTAAGGATAATTCGAAGACAGTGTCGGTGATAAACGTTCGCGAAACGCTTGCGCGTTATGCATGCCGCTGAAATTTTGATGTGGTGCAATGCAGCAAATTGTGCAATGCAATGGCAAAAACCATTCCGATGAAGGTGGACCGGTGGTCCCCGAAACTTTGTGGAGAGAATGAACGATGGCTAGCAATTTGATTGTGCCGGTGATCCTGGCGGGCGGCAAGGGAACAAGGCTTTGGCCGATGTCGCGCTCGCAGCGCCCCAAGCAGTTCCTGGCGCTGACCGGCGATCTCAGCCTTTTCCAGATGACGTTGAAGCGACTCGACGATCCCAGCCGGTATGACAAGCCGATTGTCGTGACCAATGCCGAATACCGTTTTCTTGTCGCCGAGCAGGCTCAGGAGGCCGGCATCGAGCTCGCTGCCGTCGTGCTCGAGCCAGTTGCCCGCAACACGGCTGCGGCGATTGCCGCCGCCGCGCTGATCGCTGCCAAGGGTGGCTCGCGGTTGGTTCATATCCTTGCGTCTGATCATAACATCAAGCTCGACCAGGCCTATCTCACCGCCATCGATACCGCGGCAGCCGCTGCCAAGGCTGGCCGGCTGGTCACATTCGGCATCACGCCGACGTCACCGGCCACAGGCTTCGGCTATGTCGAAGCCGGTCCGGAAGAGAAGACCGGCGCGCATACCGTCAAGCGTTTCGTGGAAAAGCCGAACGAGGACAAGGCGCGCGAAATGATCGCCAGCGGCAATTTCTATTGGAACTCGGGCATGTTCATGTTCGATTCCGCCGTGTTCCTGTCCGAATGCAAGTCGCTGGCATCTGATGTCTACAAGGCCGCCGACGCTTCGGTGAAGGTGGCGCGTGCCGACCTCGATTTCATCCGCCTTGGCGAGAACGAATTTGCTGCCTCGCCGGACATTTCGGTCGACTACGCAATCTTCGAGAAGACCAGGCTTGCCTCCGTCGTGCCGTCGCCGATTCAATGGTCCGATCTCGGCGCTTGGGATGCGGTCTGGAAGGAAAGCCCGGCGGATGCCGATGGCAACGTCACCCGTGGCCCGGTCAATCTCTACAATTCGAAGAATTCGTTTGTGCTGTCCGAAGGCGCGCACATTGCCGTCAACGGGGTCGAGGATGCCGTGGTCATCGCCTCTGAAGATGCCGTCTATGTCGGCCGCCTGTCGGATGCCCAGGATGTGGGCCGCGTCGTCAAGGAGCTGATGAAGAGCCCGAAGACCGCCAAGCTGACGGAAGAACACCGCACCAGCTACCGTCCTTGGGGTGGGTACTCCTCGATCCTGCAGGGCGAGCGCTTCCAGGTGAAGCGGCTGTTCGTCAAGCCGGGCAAGCAACTGTCGCTGCAGAAGCATCATCATCGTTCCGAGCATTGGATCGTCGTGCGCGGTACGGCTGAGGTGCAGATCGGCGACACCGTGCAGATGCTGCGCGAAAACCAGTCCGTCTATATCCCGCAGGGCGACGTCCACCGCCTGACCAATCCGGGCAAGATCTTGCTCGAACTGATCGAGGTGCAAACCGGCTCCTATCTCGGCGAAGACGATATCATTCGGCTTGAGGATACGTTTGGAAGAAGTTAAGCTGCCTAGGAGCATGACGCGCGATTGGCTTGCGCAGTGGCAAGACGGGGTTACGAGACGTGGCAGAGGTCGAGGTGGTATTCTCGTCAGGCAGGATCAAGGCCGAATACCATCTTGTGCCCGACGCAACCTCGGTCGTTGTCTTCTGGCACAATCTGGTTCCGCGACGTGATGGCTTCCTGGAAAGGACCGATCGCAATGATCGGTTCTTTCGCAATCTGGGCATGAGTGCCGTTTGTGTTTATCCCAAGAAGAATGACTGGTATTTGAACGACAGTCTCGACGAACTGGTGAAAACTGTCGCAGTTATTCTTAAGTCATACGATGAGATCATAAACTACGGCTTCAGCATGGGAGGGTATGCTGCAATACTCACATCCGCTGCTTTGGCAGTGGACCGCGTTGTTGCGATCTCCCCCCAATTCTCGGTCGATTCGGAGAAGGTGCCGTTTGAGCACCGATGGCGGCGATACCTGCCGGACGTTGATTTCCAATTCGATCGCTTGCCGGCAGGCGTTCAAGGTATGAAAAATAGTGTCCTGGTGGTTGATCCGACGCACAGGCTCGACCGGATGCACACGGATCAAATTCTGCAAAAGTTCCCAGACTGGCAAGTGATCTACCTTCCGCTCGGAGAGCATCCCGCAACAATGTGTTTGGCAGACACCGGTAGGATCGGCGATTTTTGCGGCGCTTTGTTGCGAGGCGGCTTTAACGCGGCCGAGTTGATTGCGACTCATAGAGCCTCGCGCAGCGCATCCTTTACTTACTGGCAAACTTTCGCACGTCGCGCAGCCGCAAGGCATCCTAAATGGGCACGTCGCGCGATTGAAAAGGCTCTTGAGCTTCCGCCTCGTACGCCGGACGCACTTTTCAGCCTCGGCAACTTCGCGGCTGAAAATCGTATACCAGGCGGCGTTAGAATAATGAGACAGGCCAACAACCTGCATCCGTCGCCGCCGAAATTCTGGCGGCGAAGAATCCAGGAGCTCGTGAATGGAAAGACTGAGGAGTGATCGTGCTCGCCATTCCTCGGGGTTCGATTTCGCATGCGCTCAGCCGCTTTGCGTCGCACCTGTTGGTGTTGGCAAACGGAGGCTTGGTCAAGCGCAACATATATCCGTCATCTCTCTGTCACTTGCGTGATGAATATTCCGCTAGACCAAGTGCGCCGGATAGCTCACAACACTGTAAACTGGCCGCCGTAAATATGCCTTCGTGGCATGAGAGTTAGGGCGATAAACATTGATCGAAGGCAGATCAGCATGAAATTCGTGTCATGGAAGCGTGCAGGTCTCGGAACCGCCTTGTTGGTATTGGCATGCGGCGCCTATTTTGGCGCTATCCAGCTTACCGGCAATTTTGCCGAGGTTATTCCTGGACAGTTCTATCGTTCGGCTCAGCCATCGCCATCAGATATTGCCAATTATGCCAAGCGCTACGGCATCAAGACGATCGTCAATCTGCGTGGCCCCAACAAGGCTTCCTGGTACGCCGACGAAGTCGCCGCTGCCAGCAAGGCCAATATCAAGCTGATTAACTTCAGAATGTCCGCCAGCAAGGCTTTGACGATCGAACAGACCACCAAGCTGATCGCGTTGCTAAAGGATGCTCCAAAACCCATCCTTATCCACTGCAAGTCCGGCTCCGATCGCACAGGCCTGGTCTCGGTGATCTACCTGCAGCAGATCGCCGGCGTCGATGAGGAGACGGCGGAAGGCCAGCTGTCGATTCGCTTCGGCCATATCGGCATTCCGCTTCTGTCGTCGACCTATGCGATGGATCAGACCTGGGAAGACCTGGAGAAGCATTTCGGCCTGCCGGGCTGATCTCGCGTCTCGCTTCAGCTAGCTTCCGCGCCTTTGGCGTTCTTTGGAATATAGGGGCCTCCTGTCTCACCCCAGCCCCATTTCGGCATCGGAGCATTTTCAAACACCTTGGCTCCCGGCTGGGAATTGATGACGGCAAGTCGCGTTCCCCATTCGAGATAACTCACCAGCGCCGAGGCGAATTCTGGATCCGCCGGCAGGCCGAGATCGGTGTAGGTATCGAGCAGCAGGTTGATCCATCGCCTGCGCATCGGCTCGGTCAGGTGCTTGCCGAGATGATGGCGCACCATTTCCGGATGGCCGCCCCGTTGCTCCGAGTAGAGCGGTGGCCCACCAAGCACCTCAGCAAGAAACATTGCGACATGCTCGGGATGGCCCTTGTCCATTCCCGCAAACACCGGGCCGAGCAGCTCGTCCAGCGGAACGCGGCGATAAAACTCATCGGTGAGCTTGTTGAGCGCGGCAATGCCGCCGATCCAGTCATAAAGTGTTGGTACAATCATCCTGCTCTCCCTTGCCGAATTGAATATGTGCAGCGGTCACAGCCTGTACAAGGGACTTGCATCTGTTCGGCAATGCAAGAACACACGCTCCTTCCCGATAAAATGAGAAGAATATTCGCATTTGCCTAATTCCGGCGCAGTTTTCTACGCAACCCTCCATGCACTTGTTTGTTAATGATGGGGTCATCCGCCAATCAGCAAGCTGGAGAAACAAATGAACTGGTTGAAAATCGTCGCAGGTGCCGTCGTCGTTCAGGCCGCCGTGCTGCTGTCCGCCCATGCCGGCGAAAACCTCACCGCTATTAAATCCGCCGGCGTGCTGAAAATCGGCACCGAAGGCACCTATCCTCCTTTCACCTTTCATGATCCGGCGGGCAAGCTGGTCGGCTTCGATGTCGAGATCGGCGAGGCGGTTGCCGCCAAGCTCGGCGTCAAGCCTGAATTCCTGGAAGGCAAGTGGGACGGCCTGATCGCCGGGCTCGACGCCAACCGTTATGACACGGTCATCAACCAGGTCGGCATCACCGATGCCCGCAAGCAGAAATACGATTTCTCCGAACCCTATATCGCCTCCAAGGCCGTGCTGATCGCTCGCGCCGACGATGACAGCATCAAGACCTTTGCCGACCTGAAGGGCAAGAAATCCGCCCAGTCGCTCACATCAAACTTCGGCAAGCTGGCCCAAGACGCCGGCGCAGAACTCGTCGGTACCGATGGCTTCGACCAGTCGATCCAGCTGGTGCTCACCGGCCGTGCTGATGCGACGATCAACGACAGCCTGTCCTTCCTCGACTTCAAGAAGCACAAGCCTGACGCCAATGTGAAGATCGCCGCCGAACAGGCCAATGCCGACTATTCCGGCATCATCATCCGCAAGGGCGAGCCTGAGCTTCTGGCCGAGATCAACAAGGCGCTCGAAGCCATCAAGGCCGACGGCACCTACCAGAATATCTCCGACAAGTATTTCGGCCAGGACGTGTCGAAGTAATTTAGGACCCCGCCCCAAACCCCTCCCCACAAGGGGAGGGGCTTAACCTGCCGAACCGTCCCCCTCCATTTTCAGCACTGCCATGTCTGGCAAGGATCGTTCGGGCACCTCGAGCGCTGCGGATTGGCCCCTGCCCCTTGTGGGGAGGGGTAGGGGAGGGTTATCTCTAGAGATCGAACGCCCCTCTTTTCGAAAGAACGCCCTTGCCGCCTTGGCTTCAACTGATGCTGGATTCGCTTGCGCCACTGCTGTGGGCCGGCCTGATCTTCACCATTCCGCTGACATTGCTGTCCTTCGTGCTGGGGCTTTCCCTCGGCTTGCTCACCGCGGTCACGCGGCTGTTTGCTGCCAAACCGCTGGTCATGATCGCCCGCTTCTACGTCTGGATCATTCGCGGCACGCCGCTCCTGGTGCAGCTCTTCGTGATCTTCTACGGGCTGCCGAGCCTCGGCATCCTGCTGGACGCCTTTCCGGCAGCGCTGATCGGCTTTACGCTCAATGTCGGCGCCTACACGTCGGAAATCATCCGCGCCGCCATCCAGTCTGTGCCGCGCGGCCAATGGGAAGCCGGATATTCCATCGGCATGAGCTGGTCGCAGGTCATGCGCCGCACGATCCTGCCGCAGGCGACGCGCGTCGCCATCCCGCCGCTGTCCAATACCTTCATCTCGCTGGTCAAGGACACGTCGCTGGCCGCCGCGATCACAGTCCCTGAACTTTTCCAGACCGCGCAGCGCATCGTCGCCACCAGCTACGAGCCGCTGATTCTCTACATCGAGGCGGCGATCCTCTATCTGGCCATGAGTTCGGTTCTGTCGGCGCTGCAGGTGCGGCTGGAAGCCCGCTTTGCGCGCTATGGCGGATATCTGGAGGCCCGGACATGATCGAGCTGACCCATATCGAAAAGCGCTTCGGCGACAATCACGTCCTCAGGGATATCAGCCTGACGCTGGCCGAAGGCACGGTCACCGGCCTCGTCGGCCCGTCCGGCGGCGGCAAGAGCACGCTGCTTCGCTGCGTCAACCTGCTGGAGATCCCGACTTCGGGCACGATCCGCATCGGCGAGGCCAGCCTCGAATTTTCGCCCGGCCGCAAGATCGGCTGGCCTGCCATTCAGCGGCTGCGCCGCCAGACCGGCATGGTGTTCCAGAATTTCCAGCTCTTTCCGCACCAGACCGCCATCGGCAATGTCATGGAAGGTCTGGTCACCGTATTGAAGCAGCCGGAGAAGGTGGCGCGTGTGCGCGCGCTCGAACTGCTGGACAAGGTTGGCATGGCCCACAAGGCCGATGCGTGGCCCTCGACCCTGTCGGGCGGCCAGCAGCAGCGCGTTGCCATCGCCCGGGCTCTGGCACCTTCTCCGCGCGTCCTGCTTTGTGACGAGCCGACCTCGGCGCTCGATCCGGAACTGGCCGAAGAGGTGGTGGAAGTGCTTTCCCGGCTTGCCCGTGAGGGCACGACGATGATCATGGCAACCCACGACCTCAGGCTCGCCTCCCGCGTTGCCGACAAGGTGATCTTCCTCGACGGCGGCGTCATCGTCGAAAGCGGCGCGCCGAAGCAGATCTTCTCAGCCCCCGAGCGCGAGCGCACCAAGAAATTCATCGCCTCGCTGAGCGCTACGCATAGTTACGATATTTGAGAGATTAGTAGCTTTGGACCCGCACCGTCGCCATACCAGTGGCGCCGGGACTCGGCAGTGAGCCCTTTTAAGAAATCCGTCGCACCGATCCCGTTGAAGACCCGGCTGACCTGCCACCTGTCGGCTTCGCCAGCCTCATTTCGAGGCGCATTCATAGAGAACCTTACCGCTCGATGCATCCATGCCTGCCAAGCTGACATCGTAGCCCCAGAGCCGGCGTATATGCGCGAGGGTGGCGTCGCGCGTGCTTTCTTCGAGCAGGGTGCCGTTCCTGATTGTGTGCCTTAGCCGCAACTGCCGATCCCCCAGCAGATCGACATCGACCACCTGTATGTCCGGCTTGTTGGCGCCGAGATCATAGCTCCGCGCAAGTGCGGCACGCACGGCCGAATAGCCGCGCTCGTTGTGAATGGACGCGACTTCGCAGAACTTGTCGGTCGCGTGGTCGGACAGCTGAAACAGGCGGAACCTGCGGATCACTTCGGGGCTCAGATATTGCAGGATGAAGGATTCATCGCGATGGTTCGCCCAGGCGTCGATGAGCGTGCCTCGCCAATCGCCGTTGCCTGCGATGTCAGGAAACCATTCCCGATCCTCCTCTGTCGGCTCCTTGCAGATACGTTCGATGTCCTGCATCATTGCAAAACCCAGCGCGTAGGGATTCATGCCCGAGAACCGCGGGTCGTCGAAACCCGGCTGAAAGACCACGTTGGCCTGGCTTGCCAGCAGTTCCAGCATGGCGCCTTCGCTGATCTTGCCCTGGTCGAAGAGCCTGTTGATGATCGTGTAATGGACAAACGTCGCGCATCCCTCGTTCATCACCTGGGTCTGGCGCTGCGGATAGAAATACTGCGCAATCACGCGGACGATTCTCAATATTTCCCGCTGCCAGGGCTCAAGGATGAGGCTGTTCTTCTCAAGGAAGTAGAGCAGGTTTTCTTCGGGGAGATTTAGAGGCCCTTTGCGCTCGGACGCTGCGCGCTCCGCTTCCTCTCTGTTGGAACCGGCTGCAGATGGCAGCGTTCGCCACAGATCGCTGTAATTCTGCTCCTCATATTCCAGCCGTTCGCGGGCCCGCTCCCTTACCTTTTCCGATGAAAGCCGCGGCGGACGGCGATAGTGAAAGACACCGTGATCCATTAAGGCGTGCGCCGAGTCGAGGATTCCCTCCACGGCATTGAGGCCGTGCCGCTCCTCGCACTTGGCAATGTATTTCTTGGCGAAGTCCATATAGCCCAGGATAGAGCCGGCATCCGTCCACTGGCGAAAAAGGTAGTTGTTCTTGAAGAAATGATTGTGGCCGAATGCGGCATGCGCGACAACAAGCGTCTGCATCGGCATGGTATTTTCTTCCATGAGATAGGTGATGCAGGGATTGGAATTGATCACCAGCTCATAGGCCAGTCCGCGATAGCCCTTGCGATAGAGCTGGCTTTCGAACAGGAAACGCTTGCCGAACGACCAATGCTGATACATGAGCGGCATGCCGACGGAGGAATAAGCGTCGAGCATCTGCTCCGAGGAAATGATCTCGATCTGGTTCGGGTAGACATTCAGCCCTATCTCGTCGAGCGCAACCCTTTCGATGGCATCATAGGCGCGCGAAAGCGTCGCAAAACTCCACTCGGAACCATCAAACAGCAGGTTTGATCCCGCACCATTCGCCATTTTGCTCATCCCTTCACTTGCGCGCTTGCATGGGCAGGTGCCGGGCAAAGAGCTTATGAAAGACGGGGTAGATGTCGGCGGGCTTTGAAATGCGCATCATCTGGAAATTCGGTATCGCCCCATCAACTGTTCGGTAGGCGCGCCAGAGCGAGGTGCCGTTGTCCGTTGTTCCGAATATCTCGCTTTCGCGCTCGTCTATGATCTCGACATAGGCATAGTACTGGCACAGGCGCATGAGCGATTCACGAAGAAGCTCGGCGCAGCGCTCCGAATCGCCGTTCGCATTGTCGCCATCCGAGGCCTGGGCCGCATAGATGTTCCATATATTCGAGGGATAGCGATCCGCAATAACGCGCTGCATCTCCTCGAGCGCGGTCGAGACAACCGTGCCGCCGCTTTGCTTGCTGAAGAAGAATGTCTCCTCATCGACTTCCCGCGCTTCGTCGGTGTGGCGAATGAAGACGATGTCGATCCGGTCATAACGGCGCTTGAGGAAGAGGTGCAGCAAAACGAAGAAGCGCTTGGCGAGGTCCTTCTCGCGCTCGCCCATCGAGGCCGACACGTCCATCAGACAGAACATCACCGCGCTCGCATTCGGCACAGGCTGGCGTTCAAAGCGGTTGAAGCGAACGTCGACTGGGTCGACATAGGCGATGCGCCGCCGCCGCCGTTCCAGCAACTCCAGTTCCTCGCGCAAGCTCAAGAGCCTGCTGCGCTGCGGCTGGGAAAGCTTTTGTTCCTTTTCCAGTTCGGCAATCTGGTCGGCGATCGCCTGAAGTTCCCTTTGGCTCGGACGGCGCAAGGCGACGCGCCGACCAAAGCTGTTGCTCATGGTTCGTCCGACGTTGATGTTGGTGGGCGTGCCCGCAGTGGTGAAGCCGACGCGGCGCGGCTTGTAGGTCACGGTCTCCCGGAGGTTCAGCTTTACCATGTCGGGAAGTTCGAGATCTTCGAAGAAAAGATCGAGCACCTCATCGCGAGACAGCACAAAGATGAAGTCGTCATCGCTGCCACCTTGCCCGGGGCGGCCACGACCGCCGCCGCCGGCACCCTTTTCCGGTTTCGGAAGCCGGTCTCCTGGCGAGAACGCCTCGTTGCCGGGCAACACATATTGCCGATCGCCGCTGCTGGTCGAAGGCCGGAAGCTGGGCTCGTCAGCGCCGCGTTTCGGCATGGGCACGCCGTGGGCTGCGTCCACATCGGAAATTCTGTCCGACTTGACCTGATCCCGTATGGCGCGCTTGACCTCTTCATGGACCCGCTTCAGAAACCGTTGCCTGTTGTTGAGGCTCTTGTCCTTCGGATTAAGCCGACGATCGATGAAATTCGGCATATGCCAATCTCCGCTTGGGCGTCGTTAGCCGGCTTTATCCACGCGCATGTACCAATCCACAAGCCGCCGGACCTGGCGCACCGTATATCCGCGCTCCGTCATGCGCTGGACGAATTCGGCATGCTGCTTCTCGGTGGAGCTATCCTTTTTGGAGCCGAAGCTGATGACCGGCAGCAGGTCCTCGACCTGGCCGAACATGCGCTTCTCGATAACTTCTCTCAATTTTTCATAGCTCGTCCATGCGGGGTTCCGCCCGTTGTTCCTGGCCCGAGCGCGCAGGGTGAACTTCACCACCTCGTTGCGGAAATCCTTTGGATTGGCGATGCCGGCGGGTTTCTCTATCTGCGACAGCTCGCTGTCGAGAATCTCGCGATTGAGGATCTGGCCTGTATCGGAATCCTTGAAATCCTGATCTTCGAGCCAGGCATCGGCATAGGCAATATAGCGGTCGAACAGGTTCTGGCCATATTCGCTGTAAGATTCGAGATAGGCCTTCTGGATCTCGTGACCGATAAACTCGGCATAGCGGCTTGCAAGTTCCGATTTGATGAAATCGAGGTAACTTGCTTCGATCTCCTTGGGAAACTGCTCGCGCCGGATCGCCTGCTCGAGGATGTACATCAGATGTACCGGATCGGCCGCGACCTCCTTGGTGTCGTAGTTGAAGGTTTCCGAGAGGACCTTGAAGGCAAAGCGCGTGCTGACGCCCGTCATGCCCTCGTCGACACCTGCAGCATCACGATATTCCTGCAGGGATTTCGCCTTCGGGTCGGTATCCTTCAGGTTCTCACCGTCATACACCCGCATTTTTGTGTAGAGCGGCGAATTCTCATGCGGCGTGAGGCGCGTCGCGACAGTGAACCGGCTGAGATTCTCCAGCACTTCCGGTGCGCAAGCGCTCTTGGACAATTCACTCTCGCGCAGCAGCTTCTCATAGATCAGCCGTTCCTCCGTGACCCGCAGGCAGTAAGGAACCTTGACCACCAGAATTCGGTCAAGAAAGGCCTCGTTGTTCTTGTTGTGTTTGAACTGCAGCCATTCCGACTCGTTGGAATGGGCAAGCACAATGCCCTGATACGGGAAGCCGCCGAAATTCTCCGTGCCGTTATAGCTGCCTTCCTGCGTCGCGGTCAGCAGGGGATGCAAGACCTTGATGGGCGCCTTGAACATCTCAACGAATTCGAGAAGTCCCTGCGTGGTCCTGTTGAGGCCGCCGCTATAGGAATAAGCGTCTGGATCGGCCTGGCTGTAATTTTCGAGTTGCCGGATGTCGACCTTGCCGACCAGCGCCGAGACGTCCTGATTGTTCTCGTCGCCCGGTTCGGTCTTGGCGATGGCGATCTGGCGCAGCCGTGAGGGCATGAGCTTGACGACGCTGAATTTCGAAATGTCGCCGTTAATCTCGTCCAGCCGCTTCGCCGCCCAGGGCGAGATCAATCCGGTAAGCCGTCTCCTCGCAATGCCATATTTGTCTTCGAGCAGGTCGGCCATTCGATCTGGATTGAAAAGGCCAAGCGGCGATTCAAAGATGGGACTCACCTTGCCATCGATGGCAAGAGTGTAGATCGGTTGCTGTTCCATCAGTTTCTTCAGGCGTTCGGCGAGCGAGGATTTGCCACCCCCCACTGGGCCTAGCAGATAGAGAATCTGCTTGCGCTCCTCGAGCCCCTGGGCGGCATATCGGAAATAGCCGACGATCCGCTCGATCGTGTCTTCCATTCCGTAAAAGTCGGCGAAGGTGGGATAGATCTTGATGGTCCGGTTGGCGAAAATCCGCCCGAGACGCTCGTCGGCGCTGGTGTCTATCAGCTTGGGATCGCCGATGGCCTCGACCATCCGCTCCTGCGCCGTCGCATACATTCGTTTGTCCTCGCGGCACGCGAGGAGATATTCCTGTAAACTTAGCTCCTCTTGCGCCCCACTGGTATAAGTTTTTGAAAAGAGGTCAAAAACGTCACTGTTGCTCACTTGCATGGAACTCTCCCGCGGCCAGTGGGAGTCGCGATCGTTCCCTGTTGGCCGCTTTCTAGTAAACGACGCTCAGGGACAAATCGTTCCGTCGCTCTTTGCGCTATTTCCTGATGCTCAGAACTGCCCAGGGCCGCATTGTTGAACGTCTACAGTGTAGGCGGATTCGCAATTATAACCAGCGCCGAAATCAAAATGATGCGGTTTCCAACATGATTATAAATGCGTTTGATTTTGCCGCTCTCTCACGATGTTTACCCCTTGGCCCCGCCGCCGTTCCGGCCCCAATCCGAGTTGCTCGTATTTCGGCCGGTTGATCGCATCCAGAATGTAGCCATCATGTTCTCATTGATTTGCTTTTCCTCCCAGGGATCGTCCAGATGAACACGCATTCCCCTTCGATCGAGATGCTGCCGGTGACGGCACTTCACCTCTGTTCCGGCAATGCCCGCATCCACTCCAAACGGCAGGTGACCCAGATCATGGACAGCATTCGGCGCTTTGGCTGCTCGTTAGTGACGATGGCGAGATCGTCGTGGGCCGCGGACGGGTCATGGCGACCGTCCCGAACACTACCGGTAGCATGCTCGCCGTCTAGCGGCCATCGTCAATGGTGTGAAACACCCAGCCGCCGCAGCCTAGCGCCATATTCCGCCGGATTAACGAAGTAAAAACAATATCTTTCTTTACTAATTCTCTGTATATGAGAAGGACAGGTTCGCAGTTCCTCCATCATGGAATTTGTCATGCGTTCGCCTCGTTCCGCGACCAGCTTTCCGTTGTCGCACATCGCCCTGTACAGCATCACGCTTACATGTGCTGTTGCCTGGATTATGCTCGCAGTCTTCAGAACTTTCATCGTCGCGCCGGACGCGGCAGCACAATCGCTGTGGCTTGCGCTCTTCTCGGCGATTGGCGCAAGCTACAAAGATCTCCTGTTTGTGCTGGTGCTCGGAGTGGTGTTTATTGCGCTCGCCGCCCTTGCGCGAAGGCGCCGCATACTCGTCTGCGTCATCTGGTGCGTGTTTCTGCTCTTTATTGCAACGGCGGTGGCCTGGGGCTTTGCAAATATGCAACTCACCAAAATGCTTGGCGAGCCGTTCACTTATCAATGGCTTCTGTATGCGGATTTCCTTCAGAATTCGGACGCCCAAGCAGCGATGAATAACGCCGTGAATTTGCGGGATGCCGCGTTCCTATGCGGCTCGGTCGTGTTCGTTCTTGTTGGCGGGCATCTCCTGGGATGGATCGCGTATAGATTGTTGCGCGATGTGCGGATAAGCATCTTGACGCCAGTGATTGCGGTGATGGTTGGTGTCCTCGTGCTGGCCACGCGCCACGACGCGGTTGCTTTGCAACTGCCGGCAGCCAAGACTGACAACGCTGTTGTCTATTTCGTTTCGTCCGTGCTCGAGGACATGCGCCCCGTGCTCTTCACCATGTCTGCGAAAACGGGAACAGAGGACTTCGGCACGTCGGCTGAGCGCGCCTCGTCGCCATCCAGCTTTGCAGCGTCGGCAACCCATCCGATCAAGAATGTATTGATCTTTGTGATGGAATCGACACCGTGGGAATATGTGCAGCCCTTTGGCGGCAAGTATCCTGTGACGCCTAACCTCCAGCGATATGCTCCTTCCGCGCAGCTCTTCACGAACGTCTATTCTCACGCACCCGCGACCAACTATTCGCTTTTTTCGCTTTTCACGTCGCTGTACCCGGATATTTCTTACAACAGCATGTCGGCTACCCATCCGAACGTGCCCTTCAAGACAATTGCCAGCGAACTGGTGCAGAAGGGCTTTCGCACAAGTTTCTTCTGGAGCGCTGACCTGCGTTTCCAGTCGTTTGACCGGTTCATAAAGAACAAGGGGTTCGAGGTGACCAAGGATTATCGCGACATCGCTTGCGACCGCCCCACCTACAAGCTCTCTACCGAAAAATGGCAGAACATGGATAATGGGCATGACGTCTGCACCGCGCACGCATTCGGCGACTGGATTGCCGACAGCTCGGACAAGCCGTTTCTCGGCGTCATGATGACCGCGATGAGCCATTATCCTTATGTTACGAATCCCAAACGAGAGCACTATGTCGACGACGAGAAACTAAACGACTACCTCAACGCGCTGAAGATCGGCGATGAGGCCTTCGGCATCGTCATGGATAGGCTCGCCTCCACCGGAAAACTGGATTCGACCTTGGTGGTTGTTCTCGGCGATCATGGCGAGGCGTTCGGACAGCATGGTAGCTACGTGCATGCGAGCGCGCTCTATGAAGAGAACCTGCACATCCCGCTCATGCTGATCAACGGCAAACTGTTCAACGGTGCGAGGTCCGCCACGCTCGGCGGGGTGATCGATGTCGCGCCGACTGTGCTCGACGTTCTGGGATTCCAGGAGCCAAAGGAATGGCAGGGAAGAAGTCTCTACAGCATGGTCAGGCCTGAAAGGACCTACTTCTTCAGTCCTTGGAACGGGTACCAGTTCGGATATCGGCAGGGCAATCTGAAGGTGCTCTATAACGCGACGACGAACAAAACCGAGATGTACGACCTGTCGCGGGATCCACGCGAGCGACAAAACCAGATCGTGGACGGTGCGGATGTAAACGACCGGCTGGATCCAATCGCTGCCTGGGTGCAGTTCCAGCACAAATTGATTGCAAACGCGGTTGCGGCTGCAGAGCCTCTCACGGGGCGCTGCGCGCTTAACAACGTCACTTTCGATGCCGCCGGCACGAGCTTCAAGGGGGCGCCGAAGCTGGACGTGCGGGTCGATGACGAGCCCGTCGGTTCGGTCGAGGTGACTGCGGGCGTTCAGAGCCGGGCGTCGACAAAAGAACAGATTATCGAGGAACTGAATGCTGCCTCCAGGAGCACGGCGCCATTCTCAGTAGCGTTTGCGGACATACCGAAGGCCGAGGCCATAGAGCTGCGCTTCAGCAACGATTTGTGGTCCGCGGACGCCAATGGCGGTGATCGCAATGTCTTCGTGACCAACGTCGCCGTAAACGGCAACTACCTGCCTATGGAACGTTATAAGGTC
This sequence comes from Shinella sp. OV683, assembly GCF_057787725.1. Lineage (NCBI taxonomy): Bacteria > Pseudomonadati > Pseudomonadota > Alphaproteobacteria > Hyphomicrobiales > Rhizobiaceae > Shinella > Shinella sp. OV683. Next base: position 4,291,230 of record NZ_CM173543.1, on the reverse strand, counting down.
GTCAAGGAGAGTGCCGGGGTTGTCACGCAGAATGGTGCTGCCCTCTACCAGAACGGTTCGATTGTTATCCGAGGCCCGTTCGTCGATGCGTGCAAATGATATCGTCGCCATCAGGACCGGGCTCGATCGGGCGACTTTGGACACACCTAACTAGATATCGCATGATCGGCAACAAATCTGCCGCTCCCGGCGCTCGTCGTTGCGCCGGGATATCTCGTTGAGAGTGACCCTCAATTGGACGACATCTCCTTCGCCACGCGCCAGTTCGGGCGTCCCAGGCCGAACGGCCATGCATGCACATCCCGGTCGTTGAAGTAGACCACTTCCTTGAGATCGGGGAACTTGGAGTCCTTTGCGGTCACGGTTTTGATCCATGGCGCTACGTATTTGGTGTCGCCGTCATAGCCGAGTTCAGCGACCCAAATGGGTTTCTTGAAATGCTTGACACGATCGTAGCCAGGCTGAAGCGTTTCGGCGAAGGTCTTGGGTGCGCCGTAAACGATCGCATCATATTGCTGCAAGCCGAAGACAGAGAGACCGACGAGGTCGACATAATCATCGCCGGGATAATATTTGTCGAGGCCTTCAAGACCCTTGGGCGACCACATCACCTGGATGTTCGGTCTGTCCTCGCGGAACCGGTCGATCACCCTCTTGTAAGCCTTGATGTAGTCCCGTGGTGGCCAGTTCGACCAGGAGAAGCGGCCGGACTTGTCTTCCATTTCCTGACCCCAGCGGATGATGACGGGGCTTTTCAACGTCTTGACGATGTCAGAGATTGCCTTGACGTTGCCATCATATTCACCCGCCAGCACTTTGCGACGAAGCTGATCGGAGGTCAGCCGCCAGTCCTCGTTCCACGACCAGGGTTCGATGGTGATGAGCAGCTTTCGGCCTCGCTGCAGGGCATATTCGTCCGCGATCCGAAGCGAGTCGAGATCGACGTCCTCCCACGGCAGGAACAGCCCCTCTGTAGCGAGATCGGCCTGCGTGCTGAAATCGCCATGCGGATCGTACGCGCCGAATTTCGTTTCATTGGGATGAATAATCGGCCGTTTGTCGCTCGTAGTGGGCGATTTGGTCGTGTCTTCGGCATAGGCCGGCCATGTTGCCGCCCCCGCCAGCATCGATCCTAAAGGAACGAGAAGGAGAGTGCTTCCCGCCAACGCTCTTACAAGTCTGTGTTTCATGATAGACCTCCTTGGCCATCCGAACTACTTCGTGGATGCCTTGAACTGTTTGATGCTCGGTGAGACTGTGTCGGCTGCGACGAGCTTGTGGAATTCGTCATCAGGCTTGGGTTTAAATGTCCTGAGAATGAACCATTTTCCTTTCGGTTCTCGGCGCTGGTATATGGTTCCGCGATCGCGAACGAGCCGGAAGCAACTCTTGGCGCGCGACTTTCCGTCCTTTGTCTCCCACGTAGCCACCATGCAGAGGCGCCCTTGGTCGTTAACCTCCCAACGACCTTCTGCGATCGCAGGAACACCACCTTCTTCCGAGTAAGCGATGAACTTGCGGTTCTTCGCGATGAACCGCCCGCCGCCGGCATCCCATTTCCAGGTCTTGTCGGAGTAGATTGCCCGTACCTCGTTCGCTGTCAGCGGGACTGTATTCTTCGGAAGCGGTTGCGCATATGCGCTTGCGAGCCAAGAACCTGTCACCAGGGCCGCGATCGAAAGGATGATCGCACTCTTTTGTTTCATCTTATTCATTGCCGAACTCCTCTCTTGAAATGGCATTGTTGGGTTTCGCAAAGTGCGAGATCGATAGATCACGCAAGCCGTTGTGGACGTTGGGACCGCTGAGCGAATTGGCTCTATTGCTCAGGCGGATGGCTTGGCCCTTACCTCTATCGAAGCCCATGCCATGTGATCTTGAAGCGCGTGATCTTGACATGCGATCCTCCTTGGCCCGCACCGGCGACGGCAAAGCGCGTTTCCGTGAATGAGACGACCCGCTGACCGTAGGCGACAGCTTCGAGTCCTGGCACGCCGCGTGAATAAACAGCGCCGCTGGTCACCGAGACGCATATCGCGAGCGTCGCGGCGGTCGCAAAACCCGACCGCGACGTGGTCAGCAAGGAAAGACCATTTTCGCGGGCGTGTCCGATGATGATGACCGCGAGCACAGCGGCGTAGACCGTCGCGTTGACGATCGCGAACAAGTAATAGCCCTTGGCTGAACCGGGATTCTCGACGAGCAGGGCGGTTGCGGCCGAAGAACCCGACAACAGGATGTAGGGGGCCAGCAGCCGCAGCGGCGGAAACGCTGTTACTTTGCCGCCTTTGGGCGTGATGCGAAAATCAACGAAGGAACCGGTGATCTGGTCACGCGCAGCATAGAAGGATCCGGCCAGCGACCAAGGCCAGCGCGCAAGCAGGAAGACGGCCGCTTCCCAGCCCAGAATTTTTGCATTGTGCGGCCGAAAGGTCCCTGTCGAGCGCCAGTAGAATGCCAATGCGACCAGCACCACCGAAAGCGGCAGGAAATGTGCCAGAAAGTCCGGATACACGACGTTAATAAAATTATGCCCCGTTGTCAGCGCAACGATTGGCAGGAGAAACATGGCCGCCATGAACGACGAGAACAGCGGATACCAGAGTTGCGAGAAAATGAACTGGAACTGCAGCTTGCCGGGCAACTTGGGGACATAGATTTTCGAGAAGCGAAGCAGAATCGTTACTAGACTACGCGACCATTGGAACTCCTGAATGGCCAGGTCGGCGAAAGTGCGCGGACCTTCCCCATGCGCAATCGCTGCGACCGCGTGGACGCCTCGCCAGCCCCCTGCATTCATCAAGAGCGTTGTCGAATGATCCTCAGCCAGTTCGGGACCCAGACCGCCGATCTCTTTGAGCGCTGCCGTCCGGACTGCGTAGTGAGATCCAATACACAGGGGGGCCCAGCCATTGTTGTAACCGATCTGCAGACACCCATGCATGCTGGCTTCGGCTTGCAGGCGGCCCCGCGCTGACCAACTTTGTCCGGCATTGGAGTCGCAGAGGCTGGGCGCCGAGACATAGCCGACTGCAGGATCCGCGAAGGGGCGCATGATTTCGCGAAGATACGTCTTCTCGGGCGCGTGATCCGCGTCGAACTGCGCCACAAAGTCATATCGCGCATAGCCATAAAAATCGTAAAAATAGGCCAGATTGCCTTCCTTGCAGCGCGTTCGCCGCGGCCATACCTTGCGATGGTAGTCTTCGACCCCCTGGCGCGTGGAAATGAATACGCCGTGGCGCTCACACCAGGTGATCGTTTCGGCGTCCGGGGCCTCGTCGGCGAGCCAGACGTCGTAGTCGTAATCGACTTGGTTGAGCATCGCATTCAACGTGTTGCGGACGATCTCGAAAGGCTCGGAAGGCGCTTTCGTAACCACCATGGCGATGCGGCCCGGAACACGTTGATACTTGATTGGTCGTGTTTGTTTGCTGCCGGCGAAGAGATAGATGAAGTAGGCTGGAAGCAGGGTTACCCACGCCATGATCAAGGTGAGGACGCAAAAAGATGCGATGGAGATCATATGGCCCGGGCGGAACCACCATTCCCAAAACCAAGCAAGCGCGGCCAGCCAGGTAGTGACGCCCGCCAGATAGACGAAACGACGCTGACCGGAAAAAAGGGGGGAGAGCAATCGCCGCTGGCTGCGCATCCCGGCGGGGGCCGGGGCGCGCTCTGATCGTGCCAGATTCAGCTCATGAGACTGCATCGTGTTCGACCTCCAACCCGAAGGTGGGAGCTGCGGTGCGAATGATCGTCCGGATGTCCGAATAACGCGGCACGAAGCGAAGCTCCAACTTTGCCAAGCTGCCATCGGCCAGGAGTGCAGGCGGATCGCCTTCGCGGCGTGCTTCGACCCGTACCGGCACGCGAGTATGGGTGAGCCGCTCGATCGTGTCGATGATCTCCCTGACGGAGGTGCCGTGCCCTGACCCGAGATTTGCGGCAAGGTTCTTGCCGCCATTCACGAGATGGAGCACGGCGCGCACATGGGCCCTGGCAAGGTCGGTGACGTGGATGTAATCGCGAATGCAGGTTCCGTCTGGCGTGTCGTAGTCGTCGCCGAAAATGGTCAACCTTGCGATTTTGCCGGCTGCTGCCAAAAGAGCACGCGGTATGAGGTGCGTCTCCGGGTTGTGCCGCTCGCGCAACTCTCCGTCGATATCCGCACCTGCGGCATTGAAATAGCGCAACGCGACGTAACGCATGCCAAAAGCAGCCGCATAGTCCTTCAGCATCATCTCGCCCATCAGCTTCGTGCGCCCATAGGGATTGATCGGAACCTGCGGGCTCACTTCGGAAATCGGCAGTTTCGCAGGGATTCCGTAAGTCGCACAGCTGCTTGAGAAAACGACCTTCCGAAGTCTTGCTTCAACGCATGTGTCGAGCAGGGTGCTGATGCCATTGACATTGTTATTGTAGTATTTGCTCGGATCGGCAACGGACTCGCCGACATAGGCGGAGGCCGCGAAATGGATGACGCATACGGGCTGCCAAAGCTTGAGGGCGTGCTTCAAGCGGTCGCGGTCCCGAACGTCGCCGCGGATCAACGGCCCCCATTTCACATTGTCTTCATGTCCGGTCGCAAGATTGTCGTAAGCGATCGGCGTAAAGCCGGCTTTGCTGAGGAGCTTGCATGTATGGCTTCCGATGTAGCCGGCTCCACCAGTGACGAGAACGTTGTCCATCGCCTATCTCCCTCACTTGCCGGAAGCGGACAACCGCAAGACGCGGTCGAAATAGGCTATCGTTGCGGTGAGGCCATCCTCTATGTCGAAATAGGGCCGCCAGCCCAGCAACTCGGCAGCGCGACGGATGTCCGGGCGACGCTGTTTCGGGTCGTCGATTGCGGCGTCGCGATGGATGATCCTCGACTTCGAATTTGTCAGCCGGATGATTCGTTCGGCCAGATCGATCATCGTCAGTTCCGTCGGATTGCCGAGATTGATCGGCCCCGTGACGTCATCGCCTGTGGAAAAAAGGCTCATGAATCCGCTGATAAGATCGTCTACATAGCAAAATGAACGGGTTTGCATACCCGATCCATAAACAGTCATTGGTGCATTCTGCAGCGCCTGGACGATGAAGTTGGAAACCACTCGCCCGTCGTCGGGGCGCATGCGCGGCCCGTAGGTATTGAAAATCCGGGCGACTTTGATCTTGACGCCATACTGACGCGCATAGTCGAAGAACAGTGTTTCGGCGCCACGCTTGCCTTCGTCGTAGCAGGCGCGCGGCCCGGTGGTGCTGACATTGCCCAGATAATCTTCATGTTGCGGCGACACGAGTGGATCACCGTAAACCTCCGAAGTCGACGCCTGCACGATTATTGCATTGCGGCGGCGTGCCAACTCCAGCAAGTTTCTTGATCCGACGATGTTTGTGAGGAAAGTGCCAATGGGATCAGCCTGATAGGCCGGTGGTGACGCCGGACACGCGAAATTGAAAATCGCGTCGACCTTCAGATTGAGCGGCGTACGAATGTCGTGCCGCCGGAACGCAAAATGTGGAAACTCCAGCAGATGTTTGATGTTTTCGAAGCGGCCCGTGGATAGATTATCCACACAGACGACTTCATACTGCGCTGCCAGCAGTCTCTCGCACAAATGCGAGCCTAGAAATCCAGCGCCGCCTGCAACAAGTACTTTATTTATTCTTTGATTATTAATACTTGGAAAATTTATAACGTTTCCAGTAAAGTTGCTTACTGTACTGCTTCCCTTTTTCATGCTTCAACCTCCTGCACAGACCACTAGAAACCGAATGCCGAATGCAATTCTTGCTGAAATTCATAGACGCAACACTTTCTAGTCCGCAAACTCTTGATTGCGTGCGGAGATAGGGGCGATTACGTTCAAATTTATCAGGAAAAATGTCAGATCGGGAACACGATCCGATGAAGTAAATATGGTTACCTATACATTAACTGCACTATGCACTTAAACAAGACAGGAGTCAAAGAAGTTTTAGGTTCTGCTAAAATGTTGAAAAACAAGCGTTTCTGTGTCTCGTTCTGACACATTGGGGTGCCTGAGCGCCCGAATATGAAACAATTATGACACTTTCTACTTCTGATCCATAAGTAATACTTTACGTTAAGTTGCAGCGCGAACTGCGCTCGGATCGCTGTGCCTTCTGGAAATCATCAATCACAAGGCGTGTCCGATAAGGCGGGTTGCGTATATGCGCTTTTCCTGTTTATACGAGGTCCGTCGTGCGGGCTGGCTTCAGGGTGGCCGTTCGACAATAGAATTGGATTTGCGTTGGTTACTGATCTCTTGAATGACGATCTTCTAATGCAGGCGTTTGTTAAGGATCTAGCGACATACTCGGTTCCACGATGGAGCCAGGTTGACGTATGATCATTGAAGGGGCACGGAATGAATTCCACTAACATCAAACCGGACGCAGACGTTGTGTCCGGAGTTCGACATGTTCGCCGCGTGTCTTTCGCGATAGCTGTCGGATTGACTGCATTTCTCGCTTCTTGCTCGCACGATCTGGTCGGAGCTGACGAAGTTTCGCTGGCGCCGAGCGTGCCACAGAAGAAAGCTGTCATCCGCAACACGGCGATGAACGAGCCCGCTACGCAAAACACCAAAGCCGCCTCGGCGAAGAGCCAAGTGTATGAGGTGCGCCTGAAGACGGTCACCGAGGTAGCCGCATATGGCCGCGGACCGTATATCTGTTCTCCGAGTGGCTTCGGGCGCACATCTCACTGCGTACCGCGCACCGATTTCAAATGATTGCTGAATGATGGCAGCCAGTTGGGCTGGGAGCCCGATTGAGCGATCGCGCCATGAGCGCCGGTCTGACATTGCGCCGGGGTGCCAGCGTCAGAGCGTGAGGTCCGCGAAGGTTTCGCCGACTTTGGTCAATCTGCCCTCGTCGTCGATAAGCTCCGTGTTGATCTCCCAGCCGGGGCCGCCGGAATAAGCACCGAACCAGGCGTGCCGTTTGACGAAGCCGAGATCGTCCATCATCTCGGCGGCGTTCTCGGCAAATGCCGCGACTTGTCGAGGCGAGAAATGATCCGGATCGCCCCATTCGACCAGAGCCCATTCGGTCACCCATACCGGCTTATGATATTCGTCCCGCACGTCCTGCAGGAAATGCTTGAAGGCGCTGATACTGGGATCGTCGCTATAGTAGTGGACGGCGACGAAATCGACGTCATAGCCTTTTGCGTCTGCGCGATCCATGAAACGTCCCAACCAGGAATCTTCTCCGAGGGTTCCCGACGTCATTGTCGCTGGTGACCCAAGAAGTTTGTCGGTGGACATCAGCTTTGGCCAGAGCCTAAGCGCTTGGGTCACGGTCATGTCGGATTGTTCGCTGTTGTCGGGTTCGTTGAAGCCGAGCAGATAATTGGACGGGGCGCTCGCCGCGTAGTCAAGGTTCGTTGCTGTGACATCCCCTTTGCCCCAGATCATGGGTACAAAGCCATGCGTGCTTGTCTGGGGGCCGTTAGGGTTCCAAAGGGGACGTACCTGCCAATTGTAGTACCAGCCGAAATCAAATCGGTCGAGGTCGTCCAACGCAGTACCCTGAGCGTCGATATCCCAGGTGCCGATCCCGATCTTGCCGGGGTGATCTATTATCGCGTCAGAAGCGGCGGCGTGGCCGACATGCGGGCTAGCGATCGCGAATTTTGCGCCGCCGTACGCAGCGCTGCGAGCAATCGCGTCATCCACATATCCGGAGTTCTCGCTCGCAAAGCGATTGGCAGTGCTCTCGCCTGAATAACCTGTCGGATGGCTGCTAGCACTGATGAACAGGAAATCGTCAACAACGAGATGGGGTCGAATCTTGTTGCTGCCTTCATGATCGTGTGGTGAGTCAAATGGGTGAATCACAGGATAGTGCGACACATCTCAGTTCCCGTTCAACGCAGAGACCATTCCTAGTCTCAATTGCACAAGCCTTTCGGGTGTCCAAGCCTTTCGGGCGGCTGTCGAGCAGTCTGCCAGGGAAGGGTTGAAATCAGGAGAATCTGTTGTTTAGAATTTTAGATAACGTGCAAATACGGAGATTTTGCGCTGTGTGGGCGCTCCTACGACTGGGCTTTGCTCCCGCCGTTTAATTGGACCCAAGCAAGCGACGTGCAGGTTAGAGACCGAAACTCAGGTTGGTTCAGCGTCGGCTACTGCCGCCGCGCTTGGCCCGATCCTATGTCGAGGATGGGGCCCTTCATGCGCGAGGCCGTCGCACATCTCGATAGCAGCTATCGGGTCGATAGGCATATCGAGGCGATCGAGGCAATCAGACCGAAGGACGCTGCTGCACTCAGGCTCAGGAACCAGCGAGCCATTCTGCTGTTGTCATCACCCTTGCAAAGCCGGCAGCCAGTGTCGCGGCCGTTCCAGCCTTGATTACATCCTGCGTTGCCGTTTCGGATAGATCGGGGCAGCCTGTCGCATCGACCGGGAAGTCGACGAAGAAGTCGAGATCGTGACCGTGCCGTGCCGTAGCCTCACAGCAGAAATTCGTCATGAAGCCGGTGACGACGATCCGGTCGATAGACCTTTCCCGCAGCATGCGGTCCAGGCCTGTGCCTACGAAGCAAGAATAGCGCTGCTTGCTGATCGCCAAGGCGCCCGTTGGCATCTCGAGCCGGGGATCGTCCTCGACCTCCTCGGTGCCCATGACGAAGCCGAGTTCGCCGGCCTCGCCGCTGAAATCGAACATGCGGCCGGCGTCTGACCCGTCCGGGCGATGCACATGACGAACGTGAACTATCAGATCGCCGGCGGCCTCTGCGGCTGAAACGATTGCATTGATATTGGCGATCGCCTCGCCATTTCCGGTGCAATGCAAGGGCGAATCCGGGTCGGTGTAGACTTTCTGGACGTCGATCACGAGAACTGCGCGTGCCATGCTTTTTTCCTCTCCTAGTAGCCTGAGGCCATTCCGTCCTTGCGAGGATCCGAGGCCCCCGTTAGCGTACCCATTTCCCAGTCGATCCAGACGGCCTGTCCGCCCCCGAAAGGTTCAGGCGCTTCCTCCACCTTGTGTCCGAGCGACTGCAATTCCCTTGCAGTGGCGTCGGGAAGGCCTCTTTCTGCCTTGATCCCCCCCTCCGTGTGGAAGACGCGGGGACTATCGAGTGCGGCCTGCACATCCATGCCGAAATCCAGGACGTTGGTCAGGAAGTGAACATGACCCATCGGCTGGTAGTCACCGCCCATCACGCCGAAGGGCATGACGGCGCGGCCATCCCTGGTCAGCATGCCGGGCATGATCGTGTGCATTGGCCGCTTGCCGGGCGCCAGCGCATTGGGGTGGTTCGGGTCCATGCGGAAGCTCGAACCCCTGTTTTGCAGGACAACGCCCGTTGAAGGACAGGTGATTCCGCTGCCGAACGAGTGGTAGGTCGAATTGATGAAGCTGATGGCGTTGCGATCCTCGTCCACTACCGAGATATAGACCGTGTCCGACCGCTTGAGATCGACTTCCGGAAGGTCAGTCATCGCCCTGTCCATGCTGATTTTCTGCCGCAAGCAGGCCGCATGGCCCTTTGACAGAAGGGATTCGATCACGGGGCTTGAACGATCGAGTTCGCCTAGACGATTGTCCCGTTCCCTGTAGGCGAGCCGCGCCGCCTCAACCTCTAGATGGAAGCGCCGGGAGCCATGTGGCTCGAACGACGACAAATCGTCCTGTGCGAGAATATTCAACGCCAGGAGCGCGGTCAGGCCCTGGTTGTTCGGCGGCATCTGGTGCACGCGATAGCCACGATAATCGACGGAAACCGGGCTGACGTAATCACAACGCGTCGCGGCAAAATCATCGACGGAATGCAAACCGCCAAGTTCCTGCAACCGCGCTACGATGGCCTCGGCCGCCGGCCCTTCGTAAAAGCCTTCCCGACCCAATTCAGCCACCCGCCGCAAGGTCGCGGCCAGCGCCGGCTGGACATGTATCTCGCCGGCCTCCAGCGCGCGGCCATCGCGCAGAAAAATGGCCGCCGAATGGACATCCTGTTCCAGCAAGGCCTTGGCGTCCTGCCAGTCGAAGGCCACGCGGTCATGCACCACATAGCCCTTTTCGGCATAGTGAATAGCCGGGGCGAGCGCCTCGCCCAGCGTTTTCCTGCCATGGTCCCGGATCAGCCGGTCCCAGGCGTCAATCGCGCCCGGAATGGAGACGGAATGGGGCCCATAAGTCGGAACTTCCCCCATCCCCATGGCCCGAAAGCGATCGATCGAGGCAGCGGCCGGCGCGCGCCCGGAGCCATTGAGCGCAACCACGCTGTCGGTGCCGTCCGGGCAATAAAGCACGAAGCAATCACCGCCTATGCCAGTCGATTGCGGCTCGACAACCGCTTGCACCGCGCTTGCGCAAACGGCCGCATCCACGGCGTTGCCGCCCGCGCGCAACATCTCGAGAGCTGCCTGGGTAGAGAGCGGATGGGACGTCGCGGCCATTGCGCCGGTTGTTCGAACGGGCGAACGCCCGGGTAGCTGGAAGTCACGCATGTCTGCTAGAGCCTGTGTACAATTGAGTTTTCGGGCGCCCCGGCGGGAGAAAGGACCTCCACCGGGGCACGCACATTACTTCATGAGATCAGTCCAGATGCGGGTATAGAGCTCGTCCACCTCGGCGGGGCAGACTTCCTGCCAGCCACCGGCAGCAATGTATTCCGCCGGAATATTCAGCTCTGGTGCGGCCTTGATGTCGTCACGCATGAACGCGTTCGAACCCTTGATGCCGTTGGCATAGGTTGCGAAGTTCGAAATCAGGGCGGCGTTTTCGGGCGCCATAATGAAGTTCAGGAACTTCTTGGCATTTTCCGGATGCGGCGCGTCGGCGAGGATTGCCGCACTGTCCATGAACAGCGAGTAGCCTTCCTTGGGGAAGCCAAGCTTGATATCTGCGTTGACCTGCCGCGCCCGGAAAGCAGCGCCGTTGTAGTAGAGCTGGGCCAGTGTATCGCGGCTGTCCATCTTCTCGATGCCGTAGTCCATCGAGACCCAGGACTTCTTGGCTTCGAGCAGCTTGTCTCGGACCTTCTTCAGAAGCACCTTGTCGCCCGTGCACCAAGTGCCGCCCATGTAGCGGATGGCCGCGTAGAGGACGTCGTTCTTCTCCGGCACGACGTTGATCTTGCCCTTCAGTTCCTCCGGCGGGTCGAGCCAGATTGCGCTGGTATTGACATCGCCCTTGTAGACGGAGGTGGCAACGACCGGGCCGGTCATCCCCCACTGCCACGGCACCGAGTAGTGACGGCCCGGATCCCAGCTGACATTGACCCAGCGCTCATCCATATTCTTGAAATTCGGCATCTGGTCGGGCCGGGATTCGAGCAGAAGTCCCTCCTTGATCCAGATCGGCACGAAATTGGCCGAAGGCACCACGATGTCAAAGCCCGAGCCGCCCGCCCTGACCTTGGCCAGCGCGGTGTCGTTGGAGTCGTAGTCGGTCACGGTGACCTTGATGCCGGTTTCCTTCTTGAATTTTTCCAGAAGTTCCGGGCTGGTATAATTGCCCCAGTTGTAGAGGCTCAGTTCTTCCTCCGCGAGAGCCGCTGAACTTGCTACCGCAAGCAGCATCGCCGATGTCAGGGTCGTCAATATGGATCGCATGCTTGTTACTCCTCTGTAGGTTGTTTATTTTTTGCGGTTGATCAGATGCACGGCCGTCACCAGGAGGATCGACGGTATCAAGAGCATGGTGGCGGCGGCATTGACTTCGGGGGTCATGTCACGACGGATCTGACCCAGCATGTAGGTCGGCAGGGTTTCCTGTCCGCCGGACTTCACCAGGTCGGTGATGACAACGTCATCCAACGATACGACAAAAGCCAGCATGAAACCCGCCACGATGCCGGGGGCCAGCCTGGGAAGCGTGACATAGACAAAGCTTTTCCACGGATCCGCATAGAGATCGGCTGCCGCGGTTTCGAGGGTCAGATCCATGCCTTCCAGCCGCGCGCGGATGGGCAGATAGGCAAAGGGGATGCAGAAGGCCGTGTGCGCCAGAACCAGATAGCCGGTTCCTGAATAGCCGGTGGCCGACTTGACGGCCGCGAACACGATCAGAAGCGAGATGGCCGTGACGATTTCTGGAACGATCAGAGGCTGGTTGATCAGGGCATAGGATATCATCTGCCCGCGATAGGCGCCGGTCCGGGTCATGGCGATAGCGGCCATGGTCGCCATGACCGTCGCCAAAGTGCCGGCCACAGCGCCAAGAAACAAGGAAAAGAGGGCGGCATTGATGATCAGGTCGTTATGCCACGCCTTGACGAACCAATTGAACGAGAAGCCGCCCCAGACGCCAAGCGAGGACGTCGCGTTGAAGGCGAAGACCACGAGGATGAGGATCGGCAGATAGAGCGCGACGATCGCCAATCGCGCAATGATGCCAAACCCTGGCTGCGCCTTCAGATCGAATGCGTGCTGGCTAGTGGCCATGGGCATTCTCCTTCGCCGAGCTTCCGCGGATGTAGAAGATGAGCGCTACTGTCACGATCAGCAGCAGGCAGATCGACAATGCTGCGCCGAGCGGCCAGTTCCGACCCTGACCGAACTGCAGTTCGATCAGGTTGCCCATCATCATGTTCTTCCCCCCGCCCAGGACGCGCGGCGTCACATAGGCGCCGATTGCGGGGATGAAGACCAGGATCGATCCGGCAATCAGGCCCGGCTTGCAGGAGGGAATGACGATATGCCAAAGCACCTTCAACCGGGTTGCGTAAAGATCATATCCGGCCTCGACCAGATTGAAATCCATCCGCTCAAGGCTCGAATAGATCGGTAGCACCATCAGCGGCAGGTAGACGTAGACGAGCCCCATCAGAACGGCGCCGTCCGTGAAGAGCATCTGGACGGGCTTGTCTATCATCCCGGCCCAGATGAGGAGATTGTTGATCGGCCCCTGATTGGAAAGAAGACCCATGATCGCGAAGGTCCGGATCAGAAGATTGGTCCAGAAAGGGATCGTGATCAGCAGCATCCATTGCGACCGGATGTGTTCGGGCCGGGTCGCGATATAATACGCGGTGGGGAAGCCGATGAGCAGCGTGGCGACCGTCGTTACCAGCGCCAACTCGATGGAACGCCAGAAAATGATCAGGTTGGCATCGGCCAACATAAGCGTGTCGTCAAACGGATCCCGCTCGACAAAGACGTTCATCCAGCCATCGAGGCTGAACTGGCCGAGCATGACGCCCCCAAAGGAGCCCTTTGCCATCACCGAAAAGATGAACATCACGGCAAGCGGGCCGACGGAAGCCAGTATGATGGTCAGCAGGGCCGGCGCCTTGAGCAGCCAGCGGCGCTGGGTTTCGGCGGCCCGGCGCGCGGTTGCCATTTCAGCGATGCTGGACATGTTCGCCTCCCAGAATCCGGGCGCTACCGCGATGAATTCGCAGCCATATCTGCGTGCCGTGCGCCCTTATTTTCTCCAGTTCCGGACTGTTGGGCACGCGCGCCGTGAAGGCGACGCCATCCGTCAGCCTGACCTGGAGACGGGTGTCGGTCCCAACGAAGACTTCGCCTTCGATGACAGCGGGAATGGCTTCTGGTGCAGCTGAGTCGAGCAAATCGACATGTTCCGGACGGACCAGAACCTGAACCGGGCCGGCATCCGGGATTGCCGCGCTGCTGTAAGCAGTGATGACCGTTCCGGCAATGTCGATGCGGTATCCATCCGTTCCCGCCGAGCCGGCGAGCCGGCCTTGCAGAATATTGGATTCGCCGATGAAGTCGGCCACGAACCTGTCGACCGGCGCATTGTAGATTTCCTTCGGGCGGCCGACCTGGAGCACGCGCCCACGATTCATCACGGCGATACGGTCCGACATGGCCAGGGCTTCCTCCTGGTCGTGCGTCACGAAGATGAAGGTGATGCCGGTTTCGGTCTGGAGCCGCTTCAGCTCGACCTGCATCTCCTTTCTCAGCTTGTAGTCCAGCGCGGACAGAGGCTCGTCGAGCAGAAGCACCTGCGGCTGCGGCGCAAGAGCGCGAGCGAGCGCCACGCGCTGCTGCTGGCCCCCTGAGATCTCGCTGGTTCGCCGGCCGGCCAGCGACTCCATGCGCACCAGTTTCAGCATCTCGGCAACGCGCGCTGCAATCCGGGGCTTGGCCCATCCCAGCATCTTCAGACCGAAGCCGATGTTTTCGGCGACCGACATGTGGGTGAACAGCGCATAATTCTGAAAGACCGTGTTGATGGGCCGTTTGAACGGCGGAAGAGGCGCAATATCCTTTCCGTGAAGCAGGATCTGGCCTTCGGTGGGAAAGCTGAATCCGGCGATTAGGCGGAGGAGTGTGGTCTTCCCGCATCCGGAAGGGCCCAGCAGCGTGAAAAACTCGTTTTCGGCAATGTCGATCGACACATCCTCAAGCGCGAGAAAGGCTGCGGCGCCGAAACCATAGGTCTTTTGAAGTCCGATTGCCTGGACAGCCAGGCGGCGGTCCGTGGATTGTTCATGTGCGGGTTGCGGGAATGCCAGCATGTCAGGCCTCGAAGGTCACGCGACCGCCGCAGACGGTCAGCACGGGTGAGAGGCTGTTGATCTCCACGGGTGAAACGGCCTCGATATCGCCGGATAGGAGGACAAAATCGGCGAAGTAGCCGGGCTTGAGTTGGCCCTTACGGTCCTCTGCGTGTTCGGCATAAGCGCCCTCGACGGTATAGGCCTCGATCGCCTCACCCAGGGAGAAGCTCTGGTCGGGCAGGCCCGGCGCCCAGGGCTTGCGGTTCACGGCGGCGTGGATGCCCGCCAAAACATCTATCCGCGCGACCGGCCAATCCGAAGCGAAGACCACATGGGCTCCCGCCTGCTTCAAGGTCCGCCAGGCATAGGCAAGTGGCAAGCGCTCCGGCCCGATGCGGGTCTTGCCCGGCTCAAGTGAGAAATCCATCACCCCGGGAGGATGGGGCGGCTGCATGGACGCGATGGCGCCAAGTTCGGCAAAACGCGGGATGTCGCCGGGCAGTATCACTTCGACATGCTCGACCCGATGGCGCGCGTCCCGCCGGCCGTTGGCCTTGAGGGCGGCTTCATAACCATTCAGGACCGCGTGGACCGCGCCATCGCCGATCGAGTGAACGGCGATCTGCAATCCGCGCCGGTCCGCCTCGATTGCCATCTCGGTGAACTGTTCCTGCGAAAAGAGCGGTTCGCCGGTAAAATCGGGTCGGTCGGCATAGCCGTCGGCGAGAAAGGCCGTGTAGCCTTCGATGACGCCGTCATAGAAAGCCTTGACGAAGCCGGAACTCAGCCAGTCTCCGCGATAGTCTTCATGCATGCGGGTCGCCTTTTCCAGCATGTCGACTGTCATAAAGTTCTTGAAATGGAAGGGAACTTTGACCCGGCAGATCAGGTCGCCCTGTTTCTGGATCTCCTTGAGCAGTTCCAGTGTGTAAAGATTGCCGTCCATATTATGGATCGACGTGATCCCGTGCCTGGCACACCAGGCCAGGCCGGCACTTATGGACGCCCGGTCTAGCGCCCGTTCCTCTGGCGTTGGCAGTTCGGGCGGCTCGCCTCCCGTGGAGAGCCCCAGCGACGAACGGAAGGTGCCGGCATAGACATCGACCGGTCCGAAGGCCTCGACTTCGCGCAGTTCGCCGGTGGCGAGACCGTCCGGACCCATGACCACCTCGTTGCCGGGGCCTAGGACTTTTCCGTGCAGAAGCCCGACTTCCTTGAGCAATATGGTGTTGACCCACATCGTATGATGGTCGAACGCCACGAAGGCCAGCGGCCGGTCGTCAACGATACTGTCCAGGAAATGCCGGTCGATCGGCTTGCCGTCGAGCATGTCATAGTCGGTGCTCTGGCAGAAAAGAACCTTGACCTCAGGGCGGGCGGCGGCGTGCGCGCGCACCTTTTCGCGGACCGAGGCCTCTCCCTTCATGCCCGACAGCGACAGGTCATTGAGGGTGGCGCCACCGCCGAAAACGTGCATGTGCGCTTCGATGAAGCCGGGTAGCAGACTTCGACCGGCAGCGTCGATCCTCCGCGTGGAGGCGCCGGCAAGCGCCTGAATTTCGGCTGCATCACCGATAGCCAGGATCCGCCCGTCTGCCACCGCCATTGCGGAGGCCGCGGGCCTATCCGGATCCATGGTCAGAATCCGGGCGTTGGTGACGATCATGTCCGCGTGCATTCAATTCCCCTTAGCATTATCCCGATCAAATCGACGCTTTTGTCGACATCTTACGGATACTTTTTTGTATACATAATGCACTTGCGGTTGGACGTGTCAACCGGTATGACCGCGTTGCAGCCCACAGAAATTTCGGAGTTCCGATGAACGAAGTTGCCCGCGGCCATTTGCGGCAGTCGACCTATGAAGCGATAAAGGCAATGATCGTGACGGGTCAGTTGACGCCCGGCCAACGGCTTACGGAACTTGAGCTTGTCGAACAGCTTCAGGTCAGCCGGACACCGGTGCGAGAGGCGCTCAACCGGCTGCAAAGAGATGGTTTGGTGATCGAGCGTCCCCGTACGGGCTTTGCCGTGGTGCCATTCGACGAGACGATGCTCCGGAACGTGTTCGACATCCGGGCGGAGCTTGACGACTACGCCACCCGCCTGGCGATCCCGCGCATCACGCCTGAGGAAGTGGACGTCCTCCGCCGCTTGGTTGCGGATTGCGAAAGCCTTGCGCAGACTGATCCGTCCCACCGCGGGCGCCTGGACGAAATGCAGACCGGCCTTGAAATCCATCGGGCTATTGCGCGGTTCAGCGGTAATGCCATGCTTGCGGAAATGCTGAACGGGCTCCTGGAAAAATGCCAGGTCTACGTGTGGATGGAATTGACGCAGCTAAATGATTGGAAGGAGGCTCGCGATGAACATCACATCATCGTCGAGGCGATCGCGGCCGGCGACACGGAAACCGCTTGCCGCGAAACCCGCCGTCACATTCAGCAGTCTCGAGACGGCATACTGGATCTCATGCTTCGGCAGCGCGATCTTCGCGACCTCTATAAATTTCGAAACGGAGATAGCTAGGCGTTTGAGTCCGCAAGTGGAGCCTTCGCTGTCGCATTGAATTCTGGGCTTAGAAGAGCATGAAGCTATCTGCGGTCAGGGTCGGCGCTCCGTCCAGGGTGGCGATCAGGCGGTTGCCGCCGGATGCATTGCCGTTGCTGTCGAAGAACAGTTCGCCCGTGTCAGTGCGGTAAATGAAGCGGTCGGACGCGTGGTCGGCCAGGCCGGTGAGGTTTGCGACAAAGCGAGTGGTATCCATGTCCCCGGCAGCAAGCGCGGCTGGGTCCAAGTCTCCCAGGCCGGCGCCGAACACCAGGCTCGATATTGCCAGTTGGTCTCCGGAGAAGTCGATTATGATGTCCCTATCGGCGAAATTCTTGCCGAGTACAAACGTGTCAAATCCAGCGCCGCCGGTCAGGATATCGATGCCTTTTCCACCGATCAGCCTGTCGTTTCCGTCGCCGCCAGAAATTTTGTCCGTGCCCGCGCCGCCATCGAGTATATTGTCAGCGGCGTTGCCCGTCAGATTGTCATTGAAGCCCGAGCCGGCGACATTATTGAAATTGCTGATCTTGTCGCCATCCGCATCGCCCAAGCTGACCACGTTGGTCTCGATGTTGACCCTGACTGCCTTGCTGGAATGCAGGTAGGATACGGTATTGTTGCCTTGTCCACCGTTCATGACATCGGCGCCGGCGCCGCCCTCGATCACATTATCGACGGCGTTGCCGGTAAGCTTGTCGATGTGGCTGGAGCCGATGATATTCTCGAATCCCGCGATCGCGTCGCCCTTGGCAAATCCGCCCTTGGTAATGGCGCCGACCAGCATGACCGTAACGCCGGCGTTGGAATCCGAGTAGGACAGGGTGTCTTCGCCCGCGCCGCCCTTCAGCACGTCCTTGCCCTTGCCGCCGAGGATTAAATCGTCTCCCTCGCCGCCGTCGATGCGATCGTCGCCATCATTGCCCTTCAGGGTGTCATCGCCTGAATCCCCGGCGAGCCTGTCGTTTCCGTCGCCGCCCTGGATCAGGTCGTTGCCGCTGGCGCCGGCCAGCTTGTCGCTACCTGTCTTGCCGGAAATCGTGTCGAAACCCAATCCACCCGCGAAGACATCATTCTTCGCGGTGCCGCCGAAATTCTTGGCCTTGAAGCCTGAATAGTAGGAGTCGGAGATATCGCCGAGTGTCTGCGAAAATGACTCATTGCCTGCGAAACCCACGAGGCGGTTGACGATCTCGCCGGTCTTCGCATCGACCACTATGTAGGTCGGGAAGGCTCGCACATCGATCCCACGGGTAAAGTTGATCAATGTTTCGACATCGCCATTGGTGGTCAGGACGGGCTCATCGAGGCCAAACTTGGTGCGCCAGGCGTCGGCATTATGCGTATAGGCAAGCTGGTTGGTCTGGTTCTCGACAATCACCTCGGCAAACTGGAAATCTGAGCCCATCCTGGCCTCTAGATCCGCCAAGGTCTTGGCGTAGTTAAAGCACGGCCCGCACCACATTGCGCAGATCGACAAGACCATCAGGCCCCGCGCTTGACCATGCAACGAGAAATCTTCGCCATCGGAATCGGTGAAGGTAAGATCCGGAATGATCTCGCCGATCTCATTATAGGCACCCACCGGAGTGACATCGGCGGATGTGGGGAAGTTGCGATCAACGAGGTCCACAGCGGTGCCGGTGGAAGCCAACGCGGTTTCCAGATCTGCGGCGATGATGTGCTGCTGCAGCAAGCTGGCTGTACCGACCGGCGTAGTTCCTTGCTCCGTGGAATTTACGACAGCGACATCATCGACACCGGGCGCTCTGTGCAGAGCCTTGACGCTGATTGTCGCCGAGGACAAACCTGTCTCTGCCTGGTAGGAGGCGACAAGGTCCAATCTGCCTTGCTCTCCCGCTCCCGTCCCAGTGTCGTTGACATGCAGCACGCGGATGCCATTGGCGAGGCCATGCAGTTTCCCTGCAAATCCGTCGAGAGAGATGAAGACGATATCCAGAGCATGTCCCGCCGCCTGTGCTGCAGCCAGCAGACCGTTTGCCTGCGAGATCTGGGCCAAGGTTTCGAGCGTCAGATGTCCGCCTTGGTTTGTCGGCTTTTGGAGGGCGAAGACAATCGTTTCATTGTCACCATGAAAGAGGGAGTTGTCGGCAATCTGGACATTATCGGTTCCCGCCAGATGAAGCGCGCTAAGCGCTGCGAATAGACCAATATTGTCACCTTGTTTGAACTCGACGGCGCCGATATCCACCGTGCCACCGCTGATGCGAGGGTCGCCGCGACCGTCAAGTGGCAGGTCCTCCGAGGTGTTATCATCGCCGTCGATATCCAGGCTGTCGGCCGGCAGTGCATCGTTGTCGCCGCCATCGATCAGGATGCTGTTTGGGTCGATGATGGCGATAGTGCGTACGGTTCCACCATTGTCCGCCAGATCCGTGTCCAGCCCCAAGTCGGTCACGCCGACCTGGCTCATGACGTTGTTGGTTATGGTGACCTGCGAACCGAAAACGCTGTTGGTCGCGCTGCCTATCACGCCCAGGACATCGTTGGCGTCAAAATCGAGACTGGATAGGTTTCCGGCAACGACACTATTGGTGATATTGAAGGTGGAGCCGGAGCTGTAAATGCCTCCGCCGGAGCCCCCGTCCGATCCGTCGGCGTCGGCGAGATTGTTGGTGATCGTGCTGTTGATTAGCGACACGGTCGATGTCCATGCGCTGATGCCGCCGCCCACTCCATTGGCATCGTTGTAGAAGAATGTACTGTTGATGATCGTGGCGGTGGAGCTGGTGATGAAAGCGCCGGCGCCTTCCAGATTCGTCGAGTTATGATCGACGAGCGAATTGACCATGGTCAAATCGGTCGCACAGACCCGCAATCCGCCGCCATGGGAATCCGCATGGCTGTTCTCGATCGAGGTGTCGATGATGGTCAGCGTGCCCGCATCGAAAGCGTATACCGCACCGCCTTGGCCAGAGGTAAAGCCTGCGGTGATAGTCAGGCTCTTGAGCGAAACGTCGGTTGATCCGCCGGTGATGTTGAGGATGCGGCTGCTATGGTTGCCTGACAGGGTGATATCGGCGCGGTTGTCGCCGTCCATGTCGCCGTCGATTGTCAGATCTTCCGTGATGGCGAGTTCGCCAGCGGTCAGTGTCACCGCCTGGCCTGAAAGGCTGGCATCGAATTTGATGATGTCGGCGTCGCTATTGGCATTGGCGAGCGCGATGGCTTCGCGCAACGAAAGTACGCCGTCATTCGCATCAACAGTATCGGCAGATGTAGTGACTACCAATGAAGCCATGATCAATTCCTTCTGAAAGGCATTGGAGTAGTCAGGACAGTGGTGTGACCATCAAAGGGTCAAATGAACCAAAGCCCGAGCAATATATCAAATGTGCTGCGTCTAAATGCAACTTGAACGGGATAGTAGCGACAATTCCGCAAGACGTAAGGTGGCTGGAAATTCATGAAACCCGGATGGGTTGCTGTCGGGATACTCAGGTTCTGCCTGCAGGATTCTGGAAATGTTTTTGGCGCGAACTGTCCTTGTGAGCATATCGGAACGTACAACACTCCGCGCATGGCATGGCGATTCAGGATGCGACGCTCCCACGCCCCTCACCAATCGCGCGCCGGCGGCGATCATGCGCGGCTGTTTGCCCTGCGGATATGAGTTCGGGGCTAGTTTCCAGGATATTTCGGTCACGAGCTTGCGACGCAGGGCCGTGGTGTAGTCGCTCGATTGCTTCGGTACAATTACGAAGGCCTGGTCGCCGCCGATGACTTCCTCCGCGAAATAGGAGCCCAGCGAGCGGTCGTGGTTCTGGAACTCCTTGGACGGAACCGCGATCGCGTTGATCGTGTAGCCCTTGTCAATCGCCCTCGCCCTGGCTTGCTGAACGGGCATGCCGTCATTGTTCTCGCCATTGCCGGATATGTCGATGACCATTCGGTCGGCGTGGCCCGGAAACCTGTCGAGAAGCAAGCTTCCCACGCCGATGGCCGAGGAAATGGATGTTCCGCCCCTGATCCTGCGACTGAAACCCCTGTCACCCCTGCTTCTGATGATGCCAGCGGCTGCTTCCGCATCTTTGGGTCCGCAAATCCTCGTCCAGGGCAGGATGGGCCTTATACTCTGCGGACTTGCCCACTCGAAATAGCTGATTGCGATGCAGCCGCGGGGGCCGCTTGAAAGAGCCTTGATGATCTCGGGCGACGTCAAGGCGGCGGCATGACCATTCCGCTGCAGGTCCGCGGTGGCGGGGTCGATCGAAGACGAGAAATCGACAGCGAAGACCACGGCGACATCGACTTCGAGCCCTTGTGCCTGTTCAGTTCCGGAGGCGCGCGCCTCAAATCCCACCGCCGACACGACAACGATCGCCACCGCCAGTTTCGTGAATGACCAAATGCCCATGAACCCCTCTTGCCGTTTTCCCGCGGGACGAGTGCCGCGGGTGACCTGGCATCGCCGCCTTTACGACCGGATCCTTGTCGAGGAACCGATTGCATGAGACCCCCTTTTGGGGGTTGTGCGGGCAAATGACTGCTGTCGATGCAACCGAGCCAGACCATGGACAGGCCGGATTTTGCAGCGTAGGTTGCAGTGCGGATCATTAATCTGCCAAGCAACGCGGGGGGTAAGGCGGTGGCGATTGACGTCGATCGGCTGCAGCGTGCATCCATGAACCTATCTGAGGTGATCGCCGATCCGGCGGGCTGGGCCGGGATTCTGGAAGACCTGGCGATATCGTTTGGTGCCATGGGCGCAGGCCTGATCCCGCAGTCCGGCTCCGAAGGGGCGATTGCGACCGCCAGTCTCAGGGATTGCCTCCAGACCTATGTTAGCGAGAGCTGGGCAGAACAGGATAGCGAAAGCCATCGACGCGCGCGGGCGATCAACATGCGGGGCGAGGTGGCGCTCGATAGCGACCTGATCGACCGCGGCGACCGCTACGTGCCGTTCTTCGATGATTTCCTGCCCCGCTTCGACGCGAAGGGCTGGGCGGGCATCGGCCTTCGCACCGGCCCCGACTTCTGGTCGCTGACATTGCACCGGTCCGTCAGCCAAGGGGCATTCGAAGAGGCAGAGAGGGCCGTTCTCCAGCAGTTTTCCGTGAGACTTAACGAAGTCGGCAGCCTCGCGCATCTGGCAGGGCGCGTGACGCTATCCACAGTCGCCAAGTCGTTCGACCAGATCGGCAAATCGGTGGTCGCGATCGACCAGACAGGGCGGTTCATTCACGCCAATGCCACGGCACAGCGGCTGTTGGGCACCTCCATCCATGTCGCCGGCGGCCGGCTGGTGCTTCGTGACCGGCATGCAGCAGCCGAATACGAAAGGGTGATCAACCGCCTGGAGCGGCTACGCGAGGGCAAGACCTTACGCGCGGCCCCGATCATCGTCCGGCGGGAGAACGCTACCCCGCTCGTGATCAGGGTCCTGCCCGTCGACGGCGCGGCGAAGACGCCGTTCGTTTGCACTCGAGCTCTACTGGTTATCAGCGAGGTGTCATGGCCGGGCAGGACCGAGTGGCAGGTTTTCGGCCGCGCCTTCGGCCTTACCCCCGCGGAAGCGCGGCTTGCAGAACTTCTCGCGAGCGGCAACTCTCTCGAATACGCTGGTGATGCTCTCGGCATCACCCGGGAGACCGCCCGAAGCAGGATCAAGGCCATCTTCCAGAAGACTGACACGCATCGCCAGGGCCAACTGGTAGCGCTGCTTGCCTCGTTGACGTAAACAGGGAGACGGGAGGCAAAGCGGCTATTTTCAACAGGTGGAAATCTAGCGAGGGGCCTTGGCTCCCACGCCGAACAGCAGCAGATCGGCTTTGGTCCACAAAAGGTAACAGCCGAGCAGGGTCAGGGGCATGGCGAGCGTCACGAAGGATCCGCCCGACCAGACCTGCGGCAAAGCCGAGCCGAGCGCGAAGGTGGTCACCAGTATTGCCGGCAACCGGCTGGCCAGCACCGCAGTGCGGAACGGATCGGGCCAGGCGGCCGGCCATACTGGAACCGGCCTGCCCGGCCTGTGGAACGTGCTGCCGAATTTACCCAGCGCATGCAGCAGGCCGGACGTCGCCGCAAGCAGCGTATCGCCGAGCAGCAACAGGGCGATGCCGAGCCCGATTGCGCCTACGCCTGACAGGAAGTCGCCCAGGCGGTTGAGGGCGGGATCGGGAGCGGTCGGCTTTGCCCAAGCCCGGTGGTAGGCCTCGCCGCCACAGAGGAAGACCAGAGTAGTCAAGGTCAGAGCAACAGCGCCATGGCTACCAGCGAAATAATCCATCACAGCCGTGGTGACGGCGCTTCCCTCATGGACGCCGACCGGCGCGGTGGCAATCTGGATTGTAAGACCTACGATGAGGCCGAGCGCGTTGCCGCTGTTGTAGTAGCCGCCGGGTCCCGTCATGCGGGCGCGAAGCGCCGACACCAATTGTGCGAGCGGAAGATAAATTGCCCGCGCGGTCATCGCAGCGACCTCCCGGCAAGTCCGGCCGCCATCGACACGGCGACTGCTGCCAAGCCGATTGACTGATGGAGTGGATGCCCCCTCGAGGATGCGCTGGAACTAGCGGAGCATACAGAGATTTGAGCGAGTGCAGCCCCGCATCCAGCGGGGCCGCAGCTACTGGGAAAAATGTTTCCGGTTTTAGCAGCTTGATCGAGCGGCTATGCGCCCTCATGTCGGCCGTGGGGCCCGCGCTGGCGTCTTCCCGAAAGCAGACGTCGATCAAGCTAGGCTTAAACGGCATCAGATGACGGCGGCTGGCATTAGGCGACGGCTGCTGAATTGGAATTTACTTGCCAAGGGACACGGATCATCGTGCCCCACGGGTTTGAAGCGACGACATTGCGAGCGCAACTTCAGTTGCCGCGTACCAAGGCCACTGCCGCCTTTCCATCATCCCCAGTTCTTGGGACTATGGCAGCCACGCCAGCGCCGCATTTTCGTGACAGGGAACGCGCTGCCGGGCGCTGGGGACCACCACCCGCCACATTCCTTCCAGAGATCGAGGCACCGTTTAGGATTTGTTGACCATATTTCTTCATGCTTTGCCCGTTCGGCTGAGTTGCAGGAGTCATCGCTCCGCACTCCGTCGGCAGCGTAACGACCTGCGGACAGTGTTTTCACGGCCGCGTCGAGTAACGAGTATCGGGTAACTTTAGTCATGGCGTCTCAGAATAAGTCCGCGCATTCCGCGTCGAAATCCCGCCGGGGTCGTTCCCTCAGTATCGCTGTGAGCGCCTTGCTTTCCTGCAGCGTTATCGCCGGATCCGCTTGGGGCATCGCTTCGACGCTCAGTGTAATGCACGAGGCGGCTCGCACATTGTCCGAAAACATGAGCCTCGCCACTCCTCTCCGTCTCAAGGTAGTGGTAGCTGACGACCGCCGCCGCGAGCACGCACCGAGAGCCACCAAATCTTCGCGCCTTTCGAAACTCTCCGAAACCGAGATCCGGCGGAGGCAGCTTACTGTCGCGGCAATCCGGATGGCGCACCAGCGCAGCCTTGCCGCCCAACTCGCCTTTGCGGAAAGAAGCAAGAAGGCTGAGAAAGCAAAGATGGTAGCCGCGTTTGCGCGTGCTAAAAGTTCGGTGGAACGGGAAGAGAGGATCAGCGGCAAGCCATCTTTGGCAACTGCACTCGTGGAAGATGTTCCTGCCCGCGACCTCCAGCCCTTCGGGCTTGTGCTGGCGAAGCCCGAAACAGAAGAAGACGTGGCGCTCCCCAGCCAGATTCCGCTGCCTGAAGCCAGACCCTTGATTGAGAAGGTCGTTATTGAGCAAAAGCCAGCCGACGAAAAACCTGTCGCGGGCAGAAACCTCGACAAAAAGGACAACAAGGAAGACGTCGCCTATGCAAAGCCCGAGCGCTCGTTGTTCGGCGATCTGTTCAAGAGCAAGACCAACTCCACCGCCTTGCCGGGAAGGGGCACGAAGGTCGCGATCTATGACGTTTCCAGCGCGACCGTCTACCTGCCCGACGGAACCAAGCTGCGCGCCCATTCAGGCATAGGCAGAATGCGCGACAATCCGGAATACGAGCACGTTACAATGAGAGGCCCGACGCCTGCCGGTATCTATCGCCTGTCGATGCGCGAGAAGCGTTTTTACGGCGTGGAGGCAATTCGGATGACGTCAATCGACGGGCGCGACCCGAAGAACCGGACCGGTCTCCTGACGCATACCAATTTGTTGCGCGGTCAGAAGGGCTCGCACGGCTGTGTCGCCTTCCAGAACTATCAGCCATTCCTCAGAGCCTTCAAACGCGGTCAGATTACGATGTTGGTCGTGGTGCCAGAGCTACCGTCATCACGTACGCAACTCGCGGCGCTCTATCGCAAGGCTGGCGCCTGATCGGTCTCTAGGCACGGCCTCTACTCTCGCGAAGGCAGCTCTGCGCCCCCATGTCGGCTATAGCGGTAGGCTTTCCCCCTCACCGAAAGCCGACATTGCGGTGAGGAGTCGGTAAGTCGCGGTTCGACCAAGATCAGACACGTGACGAGGGTCGGGTGTTAGTGCAAATGCGATTTCAGATCGTGTCCCGTAGCGTGGTGTAGCTTTTGACAACCACGGTGTCTTCCGGTCTGGGCCGGAGGGAATATCAACGTGCCACGGCAGGCAAGTTGATGAGTGGATCATCGCTCATTTGGGCGATGGTTTCCAGTGTCATGTATCTTGATCGCTGGACGGCCCATTCGTCGTTCTGCTCCAGCAATAGCGCACCGACGAGACGGACGATGGCGTCGTCGTTGGGGAAAATACCGACGACCTCGGTTCGTCGCTTGATTTCGCCATTGAGGCGCTCGATGGGATTGGTCGAATGCAGCTTGGCCCAATGCTGCTTTGGAAAGGTCATGTAGGCCAGCACATCGTTCTCGGCATCGTCCATGAGCGCGGCAAGCTTTGGCACTTTCGGCCTGATCTGGTCGGCGACGCTGCGCCATTGCGTGCTGGCGGCCTCCGGCGTCTCCTGAGCGAACGCCGTGGCGATGAAGGCGGATACGACGCGCCGCCCGCTCTTTCCGGCATGGGCCAGGGCATTGCGCATGAAGTGCACCCGGCAACGCTGCCAGGTCGCGTTGAGCACCTTGCCGACGGCGGTCTTGATGCTTTCATGGGCATCCGAGACGACCAGCTTCACACCCCTCAAACCCCGGCGGGTCAGCTTGCGCAGGAACTCTGTCCAGATCGGCTCGGCCTCGGATGTGCCGATCTCCAGCCCAAGCACTTCACGGCGTCCATCGGTGTTGACGCCGACGGCGATAATCACGGCGACAGAAACGATGCGACCGCCGCGCCGGACCTTGAGATAGGTGGCGTCGATCCAGATGTAGGGCCATTCGCCTTCGATGGGTCGATCGAGGAAAGCCTTGACCCTGACATCGATTTCCTCGCAAAGCCGTGACACCTGGCTTTTGGAGATGCCACCCATGCCCATGGCTTTGACCAAGTCATCGACCGAGCGCGTCGAGATACCCTGGATATAGGCTTCCTGGATAACCGCCGTCAGAGCTTTCTCGGCCATTCGGCGCGGCTCCAGGAAGCTCGGGAAATAGCTGCCCGTCCGCAGCTTGGGAATGCGAAGCTCCACCGTTCCAGCCCGTGTTTCCCAATCACGGTCGCGATAGCCATTGCGCTGGGCGAGCCTGAGTGGCGTCTTCTCTCCATGCGCAGCACCCGTCGTATGGCCGACCTCCAACTCCATCAGGCGTTGGGCCGTGAAGCCTATCATCTCGCGCAACAAATCGCTGTCGGCGCTCTTCTCAACAAGCAAACGCAGGTTCATCATCTCGTCGGTCATCGGTGGTGTCCTTCAGGTTGGCTCTAAGCAACCCGACCCTACCGGAATTCACCGATGGCTATGAAACCCAGCTACACCACGCGCGGGGACACGATCCGATTTCATTCAGCTTGTGGTTGCGAATCTGCCGAGGCGAAAGCGGCCTTGCTGCTGAGTTGAGACGCGATAGCAGGCGACTGCGCGGTTCAACCGCTGCTTCTCCAATGTTCAAACTGCAAACCACCGTGTGCAGGTTGCTCACGGAACGAGGACAGGCAAGTCGTATCGCGAAAAGAAAGCCACCATCTACAGCAGTCCAAGCAATCACGCTTTGGTTTCATAATCGCGCTGGATAGGATTTCGATTTCCATCTCTCTAGCGTGAGGTTCCAGGGCTGGCGCTGCCAGAAGGCCGTCTACGCCACAGGCAGCCGCGTCTTTGCCCCACGCGGCTTCGATGGTTTGGTGATTTTCGAGTGATGACAACTCACCTTCAGCTAAGCGCGAGCCAAATATGGCCCGACTCCTCGCGCCAGGGGATGAGCTCAAGCGGCGCGCGGTTTTTCGAAATGTCCCCTAGCATTGGCATCTGTGGGGACACTCCGTCGTCATTGAGCGCCTCACACCAGCCGACGATTTCACCGGACGTCAGATCGAAGCAGCTCTCATGCCAGCGGCATTTGATGGTGCCTTCGTCACCAATGCGGCTGGCAGGCGGAGTCGGCCCAGCGACCGCGGCCTCGAAAAATGGTAACTTCAGATGCGGGCAGGCATTATTGAAAGCGAAGATCTGTTCGCCTTTCCTCACGACCACCGCATAAAGGCTTGGGAAGCCCAGCACCTTCGGCTCACCCTCGACAAGAGAATCAACAGGTATGGCCTTGTGCCAAGTTTTGCCGCCGAGGTGTACTGTATCGCGTGCGGAGACAGCGTTCAACGCACGTTCTGCCTCCGGGCGGAGGTTCACGATTTCATACAGTGTAATGCGATCTGAAGTGCCGGGGAGCCGCACACGGACGAAATCGGTCATCTCGACATCGTCTTTTACGCGATTGTACAGCGCCTCGGAGACCAGGAGCCGAGTGCCGGCTTCCTTGTTGGCAGCCTCAACGCGGCTTGCTACATTAACGGTGTCGCCAATCGCAGTAAGGCGCTCGTTACCGGGTGAGCCGATCGAACCGATGACCGCTTCACCCAAATGCAAGCCGATACGGATGTCGAACTCTATCCCGTACATCGACGCAAAGAAGGGTTTCATCCGGTCGACAGCGGCAAGCGTCTGCAGTGCTGCGTTGACCGAGCGGATCGGCGCGTCGAGCTGGCCGTCGACGCCAAATATCGCCATCAGTCCATCACCGACGAACTTGTCGATATAGCCGTTGTTCCGTTCGATCAGCTCGCCGACCTGCGCGAAATACCGGTTAAGGAGATACATAACGTCATAAGGTGTCAGCGTCTCCGAGAAATGGGTGAAGCCAGCGACGTCGGAGAAAAAGAGAACAACGGATTTCAGCTCGCCGGACTTTGTGGCAGCGGCCCGCTGCAATTGGTTTGCAATCAGGAGATCCGTCTCGTCGAGCACGAGGCGACGGAAAACGACATCGCCGGTTGGGCGTAGCTGGCAGGCCAGGCGGATCTCTTCGGTCAGATGCAGTCGGCCGGTTAGATCGCGCTCCAGTTCGCCCTGCGCTGGACAAGCTTCGACGCCATTCAGGATCCAAATACGGCAAGTGGAGCATTTTGCCTTGCCGCCGCACGCATGAGTGATTGGGAGATGCGCGCGCCGCGCAGCCTCAAGGATCGACTCGCCGGTGGCGCAATCGATTGCGATGTTGTCCGGCAGAGAACGAAGAGTGGGCATGACCTGAACGACCCCACTGATTGGTCCGGGGGTAAATCCTGGACCTCACTCGCCCTATGATGGCGCCGCAAAGGTCTAGCCCGCACCTGGAAGCGACCTGGATAGGCTTGGCAGATATGGCTTTCGATAGCGCGCCGCGTGCCGATCCTCATCACTATGTGCATCATATATGGGGCCTATGGTTTCGGCAAGGTCCTCCAGTGAAATGCCTCAGAAGCTCCGCGTTGACGCAGCCTGAGCGAACGACGGCATATGATCTGGAGTGCCGAGAGGCGTCGCGTCCTCCTACAAAGAGCTTGATTGTGTTGCGGCGCGCCGAGGATGTATATGCAGGCAAGATCGATGTGGTGGTCGTCTATAAGATCGACCGTCTCACGCGATCTCTCACAGACCTTGCCAAGCTGGTTGAAGTGTTCGACGCGCAGTTGGTGAGCCCACAGCATAACCGCTAACCCACGGAAATGTCGCGTCTCTTTGGAACGATAAAATACTGGTGGTTCATCGGGGGAAAATTTGGTGGTGTGGGCAGTCCAGCGAGTACCGGTCTCGCAATGAAATTTTTAGGTGCAGGTAGGAAACAGGGAATTCCCGCGAAGAAGCCGCCAGGCGAGCAGAAATTCTAGAAATAGCCTCGATATTACAGTAGCTTAAACTCGGACTGCGGTGGCGAGAAGCAGCGAGTTTGGCGGTTGAAAACAGCAAGTCCGCCGACAAAAACAGGGAATTTCATTGCCGTTAACTGGGATTGGATTGTCGTTTGGCGGGACTGAATTGTCATAAAGCGAGATAAGATTGCCGTAAAATAGGCGCTGAGTGTCTCTGCATGGAATGACGTTGCCGCTACGCGCAGTCGCATTGCGCCTACGCGAATGTGAATTGTCATTTTCCGGCATGGGATTGCGCTTAAACGCGGACGGGGATTAAGCCGACACGGCCCCCGGACTTAGCCGAGCCGATCGCAAGGCGAGGGATCAGTCTTCCTCGTCCTTCACTTCATTGCATTGCGGATAGCGAGGCAGATATCGTTCCGTCGGCGTTTTCCAGGAAAGGATGAAGTCCAGCGGGTTCTGCGTCCCGAGGAGCGATCGAGCCTCGTTAAGGCGTTCGAGAACGTCCTCTCGTTGATGGATGTCGAGACCGGTAGCACGATCCTCGACGCCCTTTAGAAACTGCTCGACACTCATCACCTCAGACCAGCGCTGGATGATTTGCGCGAGATCATCGCGGCTCTCCTTAATGGATTGCTCGATCCGCCGAGCATCTTCCTGTCGCCGGTAGCGCTCCTGTTCAGCTAACCATTTTTGATGGGCAATCTCCGCCTGCCGGTCGGCTTCCTCAAGCTTGGCAACGAGGTCGGTGGCTGCCGTTTCGATCGCTTTGACGATCGACGGCAGGATCTTGTCGAGAGGCGTCTTCGGCGTCTCCTGCCACTCCTGAGACCACGAGACCTTGTGATAGGGGCAATAGGCCACGAGCTTTAGCCGCCCCGATGGCGCTTCCTTGGTCGTGGTCCACGTGTGGTTTGAGTCATAACGAGAACGCCGCGGAGGAATGTAATCCGCCTCCCGGATGTACTTGCCGTTGCCGATATAGCGCATCAGCATTTGCTCGGACATCTCGACGAGCGTCAGCCCAATTGGCACGGTTCCGATATAGGCGAGGGTAGGGCGATAGGGTGACCAAAGGCCGGAGCTATAGTACTCGTGGCGCTTGGCAGGAATTTCCCGCTCTTCCACGGCCGATCTCGAGAAGCGCTCATTTGGGGGTGCGATTAAAACGCGATGCCCCGCAGCCTCCAATGTCTTGTAGAGCGTATTGGCAAAACCCAGGCTTTTCTCCAGGCAGGCTTTAGATGTGATGACGTCAAGGAGTAGCGTCTTGTAGGGTTTGAGATAGGCACCATCCTCGACCGTCCGACTCTTATCGAAATGTTCTCTGGCGCCGCGAAGGAGGGGGTGTACCGCCTCCTTGGATATCCGGACCTTCTTTGGCTGCGGAGTGGGTGTGGGGCTGTACATAGGTTTGGGCAAACGGGGCAGTTCGCCACCTCGCACCCAGGACGGCAGATCGCCCGGCCGCGCATTCGGCAACGGCTCCTGAGGTGGCGCGTTTCCCACTTCGCGCTTGGCCCAGTAGCCTTGCGCCGGTCGTGGCACATTCAATGCTGTGCAGACCCGCGCCATATAGCTGCTCGAGACTTCGAACTGTTCGGCGACCCTCAGCATGGGCTTAGACCAGACCAGTTGGTATAGCTCCTCACGCGTAATCACGCCTGCCTCTCTCATCTTTTTGCGACGACATGTCGCACGCGGGGCACCTATTTCGTAAGGGAGCGCACCGCCGGCAGTGCGCTCCTGTCCTCAGCTTTCCGATGGCACTCCGGCGCCCCGACTGAGGATCTTTTTTGGCTGCAAGCATTGCGGCCTGCAGAAACAACTGAAGCACTTCTCCCGATATGGCGGCACCTCAGTGCCGACCTTAAAGACGTGGATCGACCGCTCAGTTAGCTTGCGACGCACATTAGCTCTGGCGCCCAGTAGTTCAAGTTTAGTCGAGCGATTCCTTACCGAATTGAGTGGGCGGACCACCGGAGGTCCGCCCTGGGCTGCAGCCTACGGAGGGCCTACCGGCGGCCACGTCTGCAGCTCCCTAGCCATCAAGGGGGTACGCCACTCTCCCCGTAACGGTGTCACTGCTGCCAGGGCAGGATCACCCAACCGGACCGGCGATTTCCCGGTTGTCATGCTGGCCAGGTGTGGTGTTAGAGGGTGTCGCGGGAGATTTCAACTCTCATAAAGGGAATAATGGAAATAATTCTCGCGATGAGAGTATTCGATTTAGCCGCGTCTGAACGCGGTCCTGTGAACAGCGTCGCTTGTCCCTCGAACGCAATGCTACCCCATCTGCCGTGTGATTCAGCGTTGAAGTTTGACCCCTTTCGGCGCGGAAAAATGACCCCGGTCTAAGCAGATTAACATACTGTTCAATTTGTGTTTTCTTCGGTGTGGCCGGGGTCAACGTTCGACGCCTATGCCGGGGTCAATCGCCACGCCGAAACACAATCGACGCACCCAGCGGGGTGAATACGCTATTTACTGCTGCAAATCACGAACATTCCGCGCCACATACTATACTGTACTGCGTGAAATCGCACCGCGTGTCAAAAATAATTCAATTAAATCAGTCGTATATATTTTCCCGGTGTGCTCCGTATACTCCGGTACTTACCGTATTCCCATGTCCTCCCCGTGTTCCTGGGGTTACGAAGGGGGGAGGACAGCCTCGCCGCGATGAAAATAGTTTAAGATTTTATCCCTTCAGAACCTCCGCTTCTGCCTGCCGAGCCCTCCAAGTCGCGACCAGGAAGGTCGCCATGGTGCCGGACAGATTCACCGCAAGTTCGGCGTGGCGGGGCATTGGCTTGGCCTTCTTCGGCCCGGGACTGTGAGCATCCCCGAGCTTGCTTCTGAGTGAACCCAGCAGCTCTACGATCTGTTGGCAGCTTCCGAGCAGCTGTTTAAAGGTCTGTTCGGTGTGGTCATCCGGCGCAAGCCGGAGCACCTTGGCCAGTTTGCGGTAAAGCACCGGCAGGTCATCCTTATCCTGATAGGTTTCACCGGCTTCATGCAGGATCCACTTACACACGTCCTCGAGCAGTGTTCGGGCCAAGGTAATGGCGCCTCGGGGGTCGTCGATGCGTCGCTCTACGGCCGCAACCCATCGGCTGTGTACGTCGTTCGGGTCGAAATCCTTGAGGGCTTCGGAAATACCGTGATCGGCCGGGCTGCCCATGGCGGCTGCTTGCACTTCATAAATCGGCGTTCCTGAAAGTTTCCCCACGACCGCGAGGCGGTAGCCATCATGCTGCAGATGATTATTCAACTGCGCAACCAAGGCTGTTTGCCCTTCCTGGGATTGGGCAACAGGGCCACTCACTTCCTTCAGGAACATAAACAGCCGCTCCATGGAGCAGGTAAGAAAGCCGAGCTTCGCAAGCAGCTCTGGTTGGCTCCAGTCATCGTTTCTGATGGTATGCTGCAAGATCTCGTCCAAAATCGAGCCGTACCCGGAATAGCCGGCTGGCATCGCTTCGACGGGCCAGACCTTCTTCAAAAATTCGATATCTTCAATCTCCGTGGCAAACGGTCGGCCTTCAAACACCGCCATGAGCCTGCGCCGGGTCAGCTCTGTTACGGTCGGCTTTTTCAGCTCATCAATCTTCGCCACGACCTCCGAGAGACCATAGCTCTCGGCTTCTTCGAGCAGATCCCGCGCCATCCGGAGCAGAGGGAGAATATGAACCGCTGACAACCTGTTTTGGGCATACTTGTATTTGCTGCGGAACGCTTCTTCGTCCGTGCCATCCGCCAACCCCAGACGTTTGCATACCCCCGGCACCTCGTAGGATTTGTACCCCGAAATGGTCGCAGCCATCTGGTGCCGGAGTTCCTGGGTGAGGGCAGGGGGAATTGCGGACATAAGATACCTTAAATCAAAATCCGCTCGACTTCATCTAGACTCACCTCATCGCTGCGGCGGTCGTAGAGCTGGGTTGTCCTGGTCGAGCTGTGATTGGCCATGTGCGCGGCTTTTTCGAGCGTGCCGCCATTCTTCAGATACGCCGTGATGCCGGTGGCGCGGAACGTATGGCAACACATCGCCGTATCAATCCCGGCCGCTGCGGCCCGCCTCTGGATCATGTCATAGACATTGGCCTGGGGGAGGTTGGTTTCCGTCAAAACACCCGTGCCCCGGCCGATCGTCCGGAACAACGGACTGCGGGGATGGTCGCGCAGGCCTCCGGCAGCGAGATAGGCGTCCAGGTATTCCTCAAGGCTATGATGGCAGGGCATTTCATGCTGTTTGCCCCCCTTCTCGTGCAACCGCACCCATAGGCGGCGATTCTGCACGAACACGTCCCGTACTTCCATGCCAATTGCCGCACCAACCCGGGCGAAGGAATAGGTCATCAGCCCAATCAACGCGCGGTCACGCTTCCCGGCCATGGTGTCGCTCGGAATGCTGTCGAGCAGTTGGCGGGCCTCCTGTGGGGTCAACGCGGGCGTTTTCCCCTTCTTGGTGGAGTAGGATGGCCCGCGCACCGAATGGGCCGGGTTGGTGGGCATCGCCTGGCCCGTCACCATCCAATCAAACAGATGCCGGATGGCAGCCAGGCGCAGCTTGACGGTCGGCACTGCATGGCTCCGGCCCAGTTCCTCAATCCATGCCGCCACATGCATGGGCTGGATGGCGGGAAGGGTGGTGACGCCGCGATCGGCGCACCAGGTCAGAAAATCCCCGGCCGCGCGGGCGTAGGCCTTACGAGTGTTAGGATTGCGGATTTGCACGGTGAAGAACTCAAAGAACCTCGTGCGGTCGTGCTCATTAGAGGAAAGAAATACCTCAACGTGAGCTGGCACAAACAGAATGAGGTCGTTCATATGGGCAGTTCTTTCCCTGAGGCCACCACATTGCCATCCAGATCAAACTTCTCCCACCCTTCATCTGTTGGAACACCCAAATAGGTCGTATGCGCCCAACTCCTGTAGCGCGCTACCAGATTTCCTGCTCCATCGTACTCCTGGTGTGTCCAGCTTTCGCGTTGCCCGCCGCCATGACTGTGAAATTGCGTTTCCAGTCGATGTTCTGGAGGCACACTAAAAATACTCTCGAACTTTGCCATCATGACTCCTCGGAGGACTTACGCAAAATTCCAGCTTCGATCGCAGCTTGTTCTAATTGCTTACCAAGCTCTAAGACTTTGCGTAGAGCTTGGTAGTGATTTGCTTCAATCTCACGATCAAGCTCACTATTGCCGACCCCGTATACCTCCCTATTGATGGCACGTTGTGCCATCTGGTCTGCGATACGCTGCAAACTTGCCGCTGCCCTACCGCTTTTTTCCAAGAGGTCATCTATTTCCGTCATCGCACACTTCCCCTTCTCAAAATCGAGCCGCTTGGAACACCCTTAAATCCCATGCGCTCCAGTCCAGCTGTAATCTCAGCTCTCGAACCCTCTGTCGGAGTGACGGTAACGCTGCCTTCGCGCCCGGATTTCTCCAGGGCATCGAACCAAGGCGTATCGTCCACCATTGGCCCTTCGACGGTAAATTCTCTGCGGTCGTGATCCTGGACGTAAACAAAGAACGGGTCAGTCATTCTGCGTCTGCTCACGGGCTCTCTCCTATATAACATAAAGGACATTATCATATATAGGAGAGCTTGCAACGGTCGTTGTGCCGTATTCCGTATACAACCCATTGACGGCATGAGTGATATCAGAAATGATTAGGTTTCTTGGGAGGGGAAAACTATGTTGATTACAAGCCGTCGGACTCTCATTCAAAGCATTTTCGGATTTGCTGCTGCCAATACTGTGGTATTGCCCGCGTTCGGGGAAGAGCTTAAACCCGTGGAATATCCTATAGATCCAGGTTCCGGTGGTTTACAGGAACCTCGGAAGCTGGCCGGTACGAAAAATAAGTTTCCCATCCCCCCAAATTACTATGCCCGAGCAAAACTTGGTTCATACTGCGAGACGACTAATGTAGATCGGGCAATTTCTGTTACACAATGGTCAGCTGACGCCTCAAGCTCACTGCAATCGGCACAAATCGTATATACCGGGGATCCGGGCGACGCGGGCTTTACTAAAGAACTTTCCATGGATGCGGTGTCGGCTCCAACGTGGATCGTCTACCAATATTCCTTTGAGCCTACAGAAAAATCTTTCCGGCATGATGAAGATAAGCTCGTGCATTGGTTTGAAGCTAAATTTCCTGGAAGAGGTGCCCAACCATCTGACGCGCCGGAGGGAAAGTTGCTCATTGGGTTTAGTAAGAACAAAGCAACCTTGGACAGCAGGTGGAACCCGCCGTTTTAAGGCTTCTCCGGAAGTGTCAATGAGCTAAAAAAGCACTCTTATTGCTCTCCCATCTAACCCTTTTCCAAATATCCTCGGGGCGTGGGGCAGACCGCCACATACCTGTGATTCAGCGTTGAAGTTTGACCCCTTTCGGCGCGGAAAAATGACCCCGGTCTAAGCAGATTAACATACTGCTCAATTTGTGTTTTCTTCAGTGTGGCCGGGGTCAACGTTCGACGCCTATGCCGGGGTCAATCGCCACGCCGAAACACAATCTGCCGGATCTACGTTACCCAGAAGCACGCCTGCGCATCGCCACCAGTGTGCGGTCAGCGATCTCCATAAAAGTTGTGTTCCAACACTCTCGCCAACAGGCCAAAATTGCAAAAGCGAGCTCAACCCATTGATAAGTCTCACATAAAGTTATCCACAACCTTTATTTGACTGCCCATTTAAGGGTAATTCTACTTTAGATTGTGAAAATCTTTTGAAGGGCTTTTGAAGTGGTCTTAAAGGGTGTTTGAAGCCCTCTTAAAGGCATCTCGAAATCCGACCGTTTTGCACGCGGCAAGGTTGAATTGTGCGGATTTAAGCGGCTTGATCGTAGCCAGAATGTAGCCAATCATAGTCTGCATGAGTGATTTCCCGCTCTGAGGATCGCACCTATGAACATGCATTCCCCTTCAATCGAGATGCTGCCGCTCGCAGCACTTCGCCCCTATTCCGGCAATGCCCGCACACACTCTAAGCGCCAGGTGACCCAAATCGTCGACAGCATCCGGCGCTTCGGCTTCACAAACCCGGTGCTGATTAGTGACGATGGCGAGATCATCGCCGGTCACGGTCGGGTGATGGCGGCCGAGCAGCTTGGGATGGCAACCGTGCCTATTCTCAGGCTGTCGCATTTGTCTGCCGAGGAACGGCGCGCCTATGTGCTCGCCGACAACAAGCTGGCACTCAATGCCGGCTGGGACACAGAAATCCTGGCGATCGAATTGCAGGCACTCATCGACCTCGACTTCGATGTCTCGCTGACCGGGTTTTCGCTGGCTGAGATCGACTTTTCGCTGGACCAGGCACGCGAGGCCTCGCCGTCGGCTGGTGACGATGTTGCCGATCGGATCGTCGAACCGGCGTCGGGACCACCGGTGACAAGAATGGGCGATCTATGGCTTCTCGGGCGTCACCGACTGCTGTGCGGTGATGCGCGATCAGCAGAGGATGTCGGCCGGCTGGTGGACGGCGCCAAGGTTGATCTGATCTTCACCGACCCGCCCTACAATGTTGCAATCGACGGCATTGTCGGCGGCCTGGGCTCGGTTAAACATCGGGAATTTGCCTTCGCCTCCGGTGAGATGAGCAGCAGCCAGTTCACGGAATTCCTAACCACCACACTCGGCAATGCGGCTGCCGTTGCCAAGGACGGCGCCATCGCCTTCGTGTGCATGGACTGGCGACATATGCGTGAGGTGGTGGATGCCGGCGAAACGGCGTTTTCCGAGCTCAAGAACCTTTGCGTCTGGAACAAGACCAATGGCGGCATGGGGAGTTTTTACCGCTCCAAGCATGAATTGGTCTTTGTCTTCAAGGCCGGCACGGCACCCCATACCAACAGCTTTGGTCTCGGAGAAACCGGACGCTATCGCACCAATGTCTGGGACTATGCCGGCATCAGCAGTCTTGGCGCCCATCGCATGGATGAACTCTCTATGCATCCGACCGTCAAACCGGTGGCACTGGTTGCCGATGCCATCCGTGACTGCTCACGGCGCAGTGAGATTGTGCTCGATGTGTTTGGCGGCTCAGGTTCCACAATGATCGCCGCCGAGCTTTGTGGCCGGCAAGGGCGTTTACTCGAATTCGATCCGATTTATTGCGACACCATCGTTCGGCGCTGGCAGCAATACACCGGCAAGAACGCAGTGCTCCCGGACGGTGGCGACAGCTTTGAAGCCACGGCTGCAATCAGGCTTGGACCGGTCGCGACACCCACAGCGCCGGCGCGCCCTGCAACTAGCAAACGGAGACGCTTCAATGGATGAGGAAAAGATCAAACACCATGTCATCTTTGGAGATGACGTCGGCTATGGCAATCCACCCGAACAGAGCCGCTTTAAGAAGGGGCAATCCGGCAACCCCAAAGGTCGGCCGAAGAAAACTCCGTCCAATCTGTCGCTTCCCGATCAGCGCACATTGTCCACCGTCATGAACGTTGCCAACCGTATTGTCCCGGTGCGGGAAAACGGCGAAGTGAAGTACATGAATATGATGGAAGTCGCCGTCAACGCACTCTTTGCTAAATCGGCCAAAGGCGATTCCCGTGCTCTGGCCACCTTACTTGCGCTCATGCAGAAGGGCGATGTCGCACGAGCGCTCCACATCAAAGAGCAGAATGTGTTCTGGCAAAACCGCAAGAACGAAGGAAAAGCAAAACTCTCCGACGCTCAGGCTCGTGGCGAACCCATGCCCAAGCTTCTGCCGCATCCAGATGACATCATTATCGATCATGAGGAGGGTCCGCGCTTTGTTGGACCATTCATTGAGCAAGAGCAAATCATGCTGGATGAAACACTGCGCTTGCGGGACTTGCTGTTTCTCCAAAGTTCCTTGGACCGCCGCAGCAAGAAAAGGCCTAGCGAACCGCTGATCAAGCCCGGAGCTGCAGAACTGCTTGCAATGGTATTAGAGCGATTTATCCCAGCGCGTCTACGACTCTCCAATGGGGAATGGTTGTGGCGCACCACAAGGGCTGACATCATCCCCAAGAGTGAACTATTGAAGCTAGTATTCGAAGGGTGGCGAAAGCTTGGTTGGCCACTGCCGCGGGGGCTTGTTTTTCCAGAGATGGAAACGATGAAGAGGTTGATCGAGCGGGCCTTCGAGTTGGCGCGAGATATTCGGAGTCTGCCATATCCAGACGATATGCCACGCGGCGAGTGGGAGAGATCGGCCGCGCGTGTAATCGAAAGCCATTTTCCGCAATGATCTACATGGTGTGGACAGTATCCGACAAAGCTCGCGGATGGCCACGAACTGGCGCCCGCCTTTCAGGCCCGGTTGCCTCGACGCGGAACGTGCGGACCAAATGAGTTGGGCCTCGGTTCCCCTCACCATTTGGCGACGGCTGTTAGCTAGCGATACATGATTCTTCCCGCTATCGATTGCAGGGTGTCCGGTTTGCGCAAAAGCTGTCATTGTGAATGTCAGCTTTTAAAACCGTTCGTGCAAGAACTGCCTGCCGCGCATTAGGGCCTTGTCAACGGTTTCGCCATCCAAATGATAAAAGATCCCGCTTTTTGGGGTTCAGAGCAAGCAAAGCAGGTTATGCCCTCACTTCGCAATTCTTCATGGCTGACACGTTAACTTTACGATGCCGATCGGGGTCTTACTTTTTAGCGCCAGGGCAGATCGAGCTCGGCATGGCTTGGTTTGACGAAAGGGCATTCAACAATGCCCGCCAATTGGCATCATGGTTCGATCTCTTGGGGTCATGCGCCCATTCGGACACGGTTCTTGCCGCATCATCGTCATAGACGGGCTGATCCTTGCTGTGCAGTGCCAGGACGAGCTTCTCGATGTCAGCAGCAGCCAGAACACGGCTGTCGGAAGGGTTCGCGGGATTGGCGAGTGAAAGCGAATTGGGCAGCAGCCAATGCGTGCCGATGCCGCCATTGGTGAACATCGCCGGCATGGTGATCTCGTGTGCGCTGAACTGCGAGCGGTGATCGCAATAGAGCTTTCCGATCGCCGCGCGGAGCTCCGTCTCTAGACCCAGGCTGAGCTGGCCGCCCGCACCGAGCACCGAGCCGAAGCCGAAACTTTCGCTATAACGGCTAGCCGATGCCGACACGTCGGCAACGACAATATAGAGCGGCGGCAATTGCTGCTGATTGTCGGGCGCCGATCGAAACGCGTCGCGGATAGCGTAGTAGAGCGTCATTGCACCGCGATTTTCGACCGCACCGCCATCGGTGACCCAGTAGCGCTTCCCCTCATGCGGTAACTGCACATCGATGGCCGCGTCGGGGAAGACCGGCGGGAAGTTGGCGCTC
Organism: Shinella sp. OV683; assembly: GCF_057787725.1. NCBI lineage: Bacteria > Pseudomonadati > Pseudomonadota > Alphaproteobacteria > Hyphomicrobiales > Rhizobiaceae > Shinella > Shinella sp. OV683. The sequence goes on along the minus strand of NZ_CM173543.1, from coordinate 4,251,708 downwards.
AGGGCTGCGGCGCGCGCAACCGAGACATCCTTGTTGTTGATGGTGATCATCTGCATCTGGTGCGAGCCGTCGTCAGGTGGCGGGACGGGGGCCGAAAGGTTTGTCAGGACAAGCCTGCCTCCCGCCTGTGCGGCATCGAGGTCCTCACGACAGTTCGTCGCGCGCTCCGCCAGCAAGAGAGTCTTGTCCGCGTCGCAGGGCAGGTCCAGGCCCTTGAACGAGCCGACAATGGCCGTATTGAGCATGATGCCGAAGGATGGTGTCGCCATTGTCGCGGCGCCCATCTCGCAGACGAAGGATTCCGCCAGGATTGAACCCAATCTCGAACGCGCAGGCATCCAACCCCGCACATGGCCCTCTGGCTTTTGGGACTCGTCACATGTCGATGCCGCCCAGTGATCGCGCCCGAATACGATGCGCATGTCGCTGGCGCCGTCGATGGCATATTCGATATAGGGTAGCGCCATGGCCCGCGAAAACCGATCCCAGGCAACCGGGTCCATCGCGCCGGCATGGCGAAGCTCTTTTTCGTGAAGCGCAAAATAGGCGAGCGCAGCACTGCCGCCCGACACGCCGCTGACCACCACGACATTGCAGATCATGTTGTGTTCGGCGAGGCCGTGCAGCACCGAGGCGGTGTACATGGCCGCTCTCGTGCCGCCCCCCGAAGCGACGACGGCGATACGCGGTGCGGTCGCAGAGAGTTCAGAGCACTCTTTGTTCGCACTGCCCGGACCGAACAGCAGGCTCGCCAATGACTTATCGACGTGCTCGGCGGAGCGGACGTCAAGTTCCGGCGGCTGGATGGCTCGATTGAAGGTAATATAGGCCGGCACGCCGATCAGGCTGAAGGCCAGCGTCCCAACGATTACGGGGTAGATGATCGTCGATCGCTGCAGATTGCGAAGGCTTGCAAGCAGATCGCCCGCAGGAGCCAGGTCGGCGGGCAGGCGCTCTAGCTGGGCGCGAAACTGGGCGAGGACTTCAGCTGGCGTCATGAACTGGATCGCCCGTCGGCTTTCCCCGTGGGTCTCCTTGCTGCCCCGATAGACACCTTCGACCTTGAGACGGCCGGCGCCATGTAGCGCGATCGTGCGTCCAAGGTTCTCGACCGTGCTCAACGTACTGCTGCCGCTAAAATCATAAGAGATTTTCACCGGACTCACCGAGGTTTTGTCGCTGTCGAGAAGACGGATCAGCCGGCGGGCGACGAAATTATCGCACCAGAACGCGTAGTACCAGGCAACAACATATGCGAGCGCGATATAGCCCATGATCGTGGTATTGCCGAAACCTTTGCTGCCGGCATTGAAGAGATAGGTGATATAATGGACGTCAAGCAGACGCAGGATGGCGACGACGACAACCAGAATGCTGATGACGCGTTGCGGGCCGATGAAGAAAAGGCGGCCGATGGTCTGCAGGATTTCCATCAGGCGGTCGAATAATATGCCCAGGAAGACGGCGACCCACGTCGCAAAGCCGACCAAATAGAAAACATAAGAGAGATAATGGTCCGGCACGAAGAGGGAGAGCAGCGAGCCCGGCAGCAGGATCTCGACGGGATAGCGGATCGGCGCGATGGCGAAGGCCGATGCCAGGGCCGCCACCGGCCCCCGCCCCATGAAATCATAGCGGTCCTTCGGCAGGAAGAGCTCCACCTTCGGCAGGCTCTGTGCGAGCGCACCGCCGGCGTCGGATCGGAACAATGTGCGGGTGATCAGCCATACCGCTGACAGTGCGATGATCAGGGCAGCAACGACCGCGGCCCCGACATGGAGGCGGGGCGCGGAGGTCACCGCCCCATAGGCCTCCGGCCGCGAACGCAAGATCAGCAGAACCAGCAGGATGGCCAGGATTGAGAGCTGCCCGGCAAGCAGGTACTGACCGACCCAGACACGCTTTGCCGCGGCTATGTGCAGCGCAAGCAGAAGCACGAAGCCAATAGCGAGAAACAGGAGGTTGATTGGGCCGGTCGCGAATGTTGGGCCGAGCGCCATGGCAATGATCAGGATGCCGGCAAGGACTGAGACGAACCAGGGATAGCCATCCGGCGCCAGCAAGGTTGAGAGGCGCGCGCGCCCGGCTGGCAGGGGTCGATTGAGCCCGGCGTCGAAACGCCGCCACCACCTGACGAAGCGCCGAACTCCGCCGCCGAGCCAGTTGTAGAGGCTGGGCTTCTCCTGCTGGGTGACAGTATCCCTGCTCATTGCCACACTCCCCTTATAGAGCTCTATGGATCGGCGAGAATGACGTCTGCGGCCTTTTCGGCGATCATATATATGGCCGTGGCGAGGAAATAGCCCGGAATTCGCGGAAAGACCGACGCATCGACGACCCGCAATCCCTCGACACTATGCACCTTGAACCGGCTGTCGAGAACGCCACCTTGTTCTTGCGGACCGATGGCGCAGGTGCCGCAAGCATGATGGCCCCAAGCGTTTTCCAGAACATAGCGGCGAAGCGCCTCGTCGCTGTCGTTTTGACGTCCCGGCTCATCCTCGTCGGCGACAACGTCGTCCATGGCATCGGTGACTTTTCTGACGAAGCGGATCCCATGAACCATGGCGTCGAGGTCACGCCTGTAGCGGCCTCCCGCCTCGAAGAAGGAATGAAAGACGATCTCGGGCGGAACCGCGTGATCGGCGCTTCTGAGCTTTACCGTGCCGGCGTGATTTTCGGTATAGGCCTTGAGGACGACCCAGGTCATGTAATCCCGCGCGCGAATGCGCTCGGAATAGCTGCGATAGTAGCCGCGGAAATCAGCCAGCAGTGAAAAGCAGTGCAGGTCCGGCACGGTGAGCGTGTCGCTGGACTTCAGCGCCAGGGAAAACATCAGGCCGTTGCTCGTGTAATTGCCGATGCGAAACCATCGCCACCATCGGTAAGACGCGTCGCGGGTGGTATAAGTCACGCCCTTGAGCGCCGCCCAAGGCTCTTTCATCCGGCTGACGACGCCGACCTCGTAGCGATCCTGGAGGTTGCGGCCAACACCGGGAAGGTTCTGGACAACCGGAATGTTGCATTTCTCGAGATGGTCGCGGTCGCCGATCCCGGACAGCATCAGAAGCTGCGGCGTCGCAAAGGCGCCGCCCGCGACGATTATTTCGCGCCCGGCGCGGATGACGTGCTTCGCTCCGTCGCCATCGACACAATGCACTGCGACCGCACGCTTTCCGGCGAACTCGATGCGCGTCACCTTGGTGTTCAGGCGAATTGTCAGGCGGTCGGGATGGCGTTTCATCACCTTGAGCAACCGTTCGCGCGGGCCGTGCCGCGCGTGACGACGCGTCGATAGGGGTATCACACGCACGCCGCAGGCGTCGGCATTCCAGTTGCGCCGGTCATTCGGGTCGGTTTCGACCGTCTCCCATTCGATCCCGCTCTTGCCAAATGCATCGGCAGCCGCGCCGATGGAGCGCAGGAGCGCTCGCAAAAGCGGCCAGTCGCGCAGCACCCTAAGCGGCAAGGCCCGCTCCGTCGTCATCCAGCCCCACCAGCCATGGCCGGTCGGATTAAGACCGGTGGCAAGCGCGAGCCATCGCCACAGAAAGATGCGGTAACGGCAACGCTCGATGCGCTCGAAATAGGCCTGCATGCGCGTGGCCCTCCAGCTGTCGTCGCCCGTGAGCTGGAAAATGTGGTTCCAATCGCAATGGTTAGGGCGGACGATGATCATCGCGTGATGCGCCGTGCAGCCGCCAAGCCCGCTCGCCCGCGGATAGAGCACGCCGTCCTTCTCTTTGTCGTATCGCCAGTCGCGTTCCTGCATGCGCTGCCTTCGATAGTGGCGGACCCAATAGTCCTGCGCCATGCCCGGATGTTCGGAGGCGAAGGCATGGAAGGCGGGAACGCGATAGGCGTCGAAGAGCGGCATGTCGCTGGTCGGATCGTCCTTGTTCGCGAGCGGATCGCCGCCGGCCTCGATGACGAGCACTGAACGGCCCTTTTCGGCGAGCCGAGCGGCCACGACAGCGCCACCGGCACCGCTTCCGATAACAATGTAGTCGTGGGTCGCGACATCGGGCATCGTTAGAACTGCTTCAAATAGGCGATCAGCGCAGTCTTATCCGATTGCGGCAGATCGGCGCCGAAGGTATGGCCGCGATTGACCACATAGTCGGAGCATTTGCTGAGGGCGACGAGACGATCGATGAGCTTCGCGTCGCGGACAACCGTCTCGGCCTTGGCCCAAATGGCAGGGTCTGCCAGTTCTTGCGGCGTGCATTGTCCGCCGAGCTTCGCGAAGGCGCTGACGAGCGCCGGGCCGTTGTCGATCAGCCGCTCATAATTCGCCCATTTGTCCTCGTCGTCATTGTCGGGCAGCAGCTTGGTGTTGACGAGCGCGTTGATCGGAAACCCTGCCGGGAACGGACCAACTGTGATCGAACCGTCCTTCTTGAAGGCCCAGCCGGCCACACTGCTGAGCACGCCAGTGAATGGCCGCAGCTTGTCGGGCACGAAGCCCGCCGGAACGATGAGGCAGGATGGCGCGGTCGTCCTGTAGATATAGCCGGGCACCGGCATCTGCGTCAGGGTGTCAGTGCGGCGCGTCTCAGGCAACAGCATCTGGCGGATCGAGCGGTCGAAGACGGCGAGTCTGTTCTGTACGCAGGGCAGATAAGGATCGCTCGGGTCGGTGGCCGGGCATGCAGCGCTGTGATCGGGGTGATACCCGCCGGCATCGTCCTGATCATAGTAGTCGGGGCCGTGGTAAATCTCCTCGTGGCCAACCGAATTGTTGAGCAGGAAGGGCGCGGTCGACCAAAGGCTGATCAGCGATGGCGGCCTCAGATAGCCGCGTCCCTTGCCGGCCGGCTGGAGCGGCGTTGCCGCGCCGGATACAGGATGATTGACAGTCACTTCACCCGGAGCGGGCAGGGACTTGTAGGTCGATGAGGTGAAGTTATCCCAGATATCGCCGGAAAGGCCATTGGTGGCAATCGCACTGCAGGCATTGGTGCGCACGACGTCGAGCGGCACGCGTCTTTCCGTCGATAGGTAGTTGCCATCAAGGAAATCCTTGCCATTCTCATCCGGTCCGGTAACGAGCTTGACCATGCCGCGCTTGAAGGCGTCGGACTGCGCCCAGGCCCAGTAACGGTCCCAGCATTCGCGGTAATGCGGGCCGGCGCCACCACTGGCGCAAATTCCCTGATCGACGCCAAGCTCGGCCGGCGGGGTCGGCTGCTTGCTAGAGTGGCAGGCGGCGCAGTTTTCAGCGAACACGATCTTTCCACGATCGACCTCGGCGGGAACGCGTTGTTCCAGGATATCACGCCCGCCCGGCGCATCGGCAAGGTGGTCGGCCCGCGCCGTGACCAGGAAGAAGATCGCCATATCGGGCGTCATCGCCTCGGTGGCTCCCCAATAGACGGAGTTCTTCTGCGCATCGGCGATGCGGATCGGAGAGATCTTCTGCCCGCCGAGGAAGGGACGGAAATGCAAAAGCCACTCTTCACTGAAGAGGCCAATGTTCAGATAGACCCGATTGAGCGCGCCGAGCGTGCCGACGGAATCGGACCCGTCTTTCAGAACGCGCATGGAGGCAACGGCGTCGGTCGTCTTGTCGAAGAACGAACCGAATGCCGCGGTCTCGCGAAAATCTTGAAACTGCTTGTTGTCCTTCTCATCGCCCTTGAGGGCTTCCTTGCCTGTCTTGGCGGCCATGCGCAAGCGGTCGAACACTTCATAGACCGCGTTCATCGTGCGCGGATTGTTCATGTAGTCCGTCGATACAAGGGACGTGTCGAGCGAGCCGGGCGGGTTGGTGTGAAACAGCTGGAAAAGGAAATTTGCCTCGTTCGGAGCGGGATTTCCCGATGACGCACGCGGCCTGGTGTTCCAGAAGAAGATGCGATCGACCCAGAAATATTGCGCGCCGGCATTCGAGGAGATTTCAGGAAACAGCGGACTCTCCACGTTTTTCGGCGGATTGATTGGGTTTGGGCCGACGTGGCAGAAGGCACAGGACATGCCGACCCGGTAGGGACGGACCAGGTCCTTGTCGTTATAGTAGGCGGGGTCGGTGTAATACCGGACCGGATCCCAGCGCTCGGCAGCCTTGCCGTCGAAATCCGGGTTGGGAAACAGGCGCAATCCCATCACGCCGGTCGGCTCGCCATAGTAGGACCCGACAGGAAAGGGTATTTCTTCACCCTTGATCTTGAAGGTTTTCCCGCGCGCGCCGATCTTGACGCCGGGGTAGCGGGCGTCCGCCGAGGGATTGCCGCCGAAACTGTCGGCCGGGCAGTCCTTGTGGCGCTGATCGAGCCACAGGCCCCAATGATCGGCATCCGGGCCTTTCGGAGCGCTGAAGCAGGGTTCGTTCACGAGACCCAGATAGCGAAACCGATTATCGCGGCCATAGGCCATCGTCGGAGAGGGATAGGACGAGATCGTCTTCAAAAGATCGAACGAGCCAAGCGTCGAGCGCGCGGCAAAGTCCCAGAAGCGGTCATTGCCGCCGGTCCAGACAATCCATGCGTTTTGGCCCCGAATCGCCGCCTTGCGAACGGCTTCTGGGTCGAGCCCCGTCGCTTCGGCAATCTGCTTGATCTCCTTGGGATAATCCTTTCCGGCTGCGGGCGGCAGCAGCAGCCCCTTGTCCATTGCGGCAAAGTAGGGCTCGTCGGCGCCGGAGAACTCGGCAACCGTGCGATTGGCGAGCTTCGCTTCATCCTGAACATTGCCGAACTTGCTCGAGTCCGGTTCGATCAGCCACCAGACGAACAGGACAAGACCGGCGACGGCAACGACTGCGACCGTCGCCAGCGTTGCGACCGTCCAGGCCAGAAACCGCACTATTCGCCGTGTTATGTTCGCCATCGTTCCTTCTCCTGATGGTCAAAGAGTCTTGAGGTATGAAAGAAGCTGTTCCTTTTCCCCCGCAGACAGGTCGGTTCCCCAGAGATGCCCTTCATTGCCGTTGCCGGCCTGGCTTGTGTCGTAAAGCGTCCCGTATTTTTCACCCTCTGTGCCCGGTGCACTGACGAAACCGCCATTCTCGGCATCCATCAGATCATAGCCGCGATAGAAGCGCTTCGGCCGCTCGGACGGCAGGGCAAGCAGCGCCCGCAAGGTCGGAACACTGCCGTTGTGCAGATAGGGTCCGCGCAGCCAGAGGCCGCGCAGGCCGGTGGCGACATAGCCGTCGGTCTTCTGGAAATTGGAAAAACCCCAGGCATAACCAGGCTCATAGACCACGTAGCGGTCGCGCGCGGCCGGCGTCCACATGTCGATACGGTGTCGGTCGGTGCCGAGTTCGACGATCGGAATGGGCGTCCGGTAGCGACCGCCGCGCGGGTCGTGGCACACCGCGCAGGTCTTGTCATAGATGGTGTGGCCGGCATCCACCGCCACGACGTCCACGCGATAGGGATCGCCGACCGGCCGGGCGATCGAAAACGGCGATGGCGGGGAACCTTGCAGGCGAATGAAATCCATTACCCGACGAAGGCCCTCTTCCGCGCCAGCATAAGATTTGTAGGTCATGCCGTCGCCGATAGCGCCGGAAACAACCGTCTCGAAGAGATCGGTCTGCAATCCGTCCCAGTGAAGCGAGAAGCGGCGCGTGTTGGTGGCGGCGACCTCGGCGAGCGACCACAGCGGCATCATGTCGGAATTGCCGATCGTGTTGTCGTCGGCGAGTCTGAGATTCTGGAATTTGACCGGATTGAACGGATCGATCCTGCCCGGCCCCCAGTCGGGACGGCTTTTCATCCAGGCAAAGCGCTGTCCCTGCTCCGTGAGCGCCGCACGCGTCGCGGGCACCAGGACGAAGCGATAGAGCGCGCGCTCCCAGAGCGGCATGTCATAGATCCTGGCAATTTCCGTCATCACCCGATCGGCGGTGAAGCGGGGGTCCGCGCCGACGTCGATCAGGAAGCGGATATAGGCCTGCGGGTTAACCCTGGTTCCCGGTCCAGCCACCACCAGACGCGCTGGTTCGTCGGTGCGAAGCCGGTAGCTACCCTGATGGCAGAAGGCGCAGTTCGGCGAAACACGTCCGATCACGCCAAGCGTCTTCACCGAGAGGCCGACCGGAACTTCATCGCCGGCTTGCCAGTAAAGTCCGAAGGCACCCCAGCCATCCTTGTTGGCCGGCAGGTGGTCGGGAAAGATTTGCGGCAGAACCTGCCATATCCAGTACGGGATGCCCTGCGTCTCCTCGTTGCCGATCGAGCCGTGGTTGAAAACTTCCGCGAGATCGTTCGACCTAACCTGCGCAACAGGCCGGAACAACAGAAGGAACAAGCCGCCCGCCCCGACCACGACGATGATCAGCAACACGAAAAGCGACTTCCAGAACACCCGCCTCATCCGCGCGCTCCTTCAGCAATGTCCTGTTCGAGGCGCACGATACGCAAAAGGCAAAACAGCGTTACGATGCCGATCGACCCGTCCAGGAACACGCCGGCAAGATAGCCGACAGGCTGATCGAAGACGAAGACGGCGAGGAAGAAGAAGACCGTGCCGAGGGCTCGCGACGGAAACACCGCGAGCCATGCGAAGACCCGGTAGCGGTCGATGTCCAGCGTCGCGGGAATGTAGAAGATCGTCAGGATGCCGAGCAGCAGGCCGGCAAAGCGCGGCCAGATAAGCTGATTGATGGTAACGCCGAAGAGCCCGAGGATCCATTCCGGGCAGGAGATAAGCGGCAGGACGAAGCCAAAGTTCAGCAGGATCCCGATCCAGACGAGGATCGCATGCCGGGCCTTCCATTTACTGAGCGATCGCGACTGGGTCATAGCGTTTTCATGTATTCAACGAGGGCGTCTTTCTCCGTGTCGAGCAGATCGGTGCCGTAGCGATATCCTTCATGGCCGGTATTGGCATTGCCGGGCCGCGACGTGTCGTAGCGGAAGAGGTCGCCGCCGCCGGCCGCATCCGACCGATAGCCCACCCTGACGGGATCGAACTCGTCGTTGCCGCGATACCAGACGCGCGGCCGCTTGGCGCTCGATTCGAGCAGATCGCGCAAGGTCGGCACCGAGCCGTTGTGAAGATAGGGGGATCGTGCCCAGATGCCGTCCAGAGGATGGTTGGCATAGCCATCCGTCTTGTGAAAACGGCTGAAGCGCCAGGGATAGCCGGAGTAAAGCAGGTTCTGCTCGGCGGCGAAATTCTGCGTGTAGGAAGCCCAGCGGCCGGGATCGGTGCCGATCTTGGCCAGAGGAACGGTTTTACCAAGCCGGCTGAACCGCGCGGTATCATAGTTGTAGACGGCGCCGTCCTTGAAACCATGGCAGTCGGAACAGTAATGCAGGAAAAGCTCCTTGCCTTTCGCTGCCTTTGCCGGATCGATCATGTCGGCAAAAGGAAAGGCAGGCGCCGCCCGGTCCCACATCCAGTCTTCGACCCGCGCAATCGATGGCCTATCGACCGTCACCGGCGTCACGCCCGCGCCGAGTGCCGCGCTCAAATTCCGTTCGGCCACGGAATCGTTGTTGCCGTCCCAATGGAGGTTCATGCCCTCGCGCGGGCGCTGCCGCCAGATGGAGGGAAAATCGGAGGAACCATTGAGAGCGGCGACACTGACATTGGCCTCGTCCATCGGGAAGTTGAACTGCAGGGCCTTGTAGGGGTTGAACGTGTCCACCCTGCCCGGACCCCAGTCCTCCTGGCGATTGACGAAGGCGAGTTGGGTGCCGAGTTCGAGGAAAGCGTTCTTGACCCTCGGGAAAACCACGTAGCGGTAGATCAGACGATCGAAGGCATTGAGATCGCCGCCAACCTCAGGGCTGTTAATCGCCGCAATCAGGGTATCGGCGTTGAAGCCCGGGTCGCGGCCGACATCGATGAAGAAACGGATGAATTCCTGCAGGCGCAGATTGTTGGACGGCGCGCCGGGGATCAGATGGCGAACGGGATCGCCTTGCAAATGGTAGGTGCCGACGTGACAGACCGAACAGTTCAGCCAGACGCGTTCGACGCCGGAGACAACACGTCGCGATACGCCGATCGGCAGATCGTCGCCGGGCTTTTCATAGAGAAAACCGAAGCGGCCCCATCCTTCCGGGCCGAGCTTGCTGGCATACATGACGGGCAGCGCCTTAAAGACCCAGTAAGGTGGCCCGGTCGCCGTTTCGCTACCGATCGAGCCGTGCGTGAAATGGTCGATCTGGTCTCGAAAGGCGACGACGTACTGGTTGACGAAGATCAGGTAATAGGCTGCCGCGAAAAGCAAGAGGATGACAATCGCCAGTCGCCAGCGGCGGCGGCGTCTTACGGCGATTTCGACGGGCGTCCTGCGGTCGTTGTCGCTGCTCATGGTCCACTCCAAATATGCTGGCGGATGCGCGCTTCAATGGAAGGTTGGAGGTTCGAAAACTGACATGACTTGCTTGATCATCTTGTCGTAGCGATCCTCGAAGTCGGTGCCGTCAAAACGGCTGATGTCGTAACAGCCGAGTGGGTTTTCGAGGTCGTTAAGCAGACATTTGTTGCAGTAGGTACATTCCTTCTCGGGCCTGTTGGCCGAGGCCAGGATCTTCGGAAGGTCATTGTTGGCAACCAGCGTCCGTGCCATGCTCACCGCGTCGCAGGCCCCTGTGCGGATGGCGTCGGCAATCTTGTCGGCATGTTGAAAGCCACCGGTACAGAGCACCTTGATTGCCGGATCGATCTTGGCGATCGCTTCAGACACCGCACGCGCATAGTCGAGGTTGATGCCCTCAATGATCTTTCCCCTCCGCCAGCGCCAGAGCGCCTGGAAAGCGCTGCCCAGCACGGGATTGGAGAAGATCGCATAATTCATAGGCGCGCGCGTACCCTGCGAGAGCATTCCGTCATACCAGCGACGAAGATCGTTCAGCGGCAGGTCGCCCGGCGGGTTGCGAGGATGCGGAAATGTCGAGCCGCTCGAAATGTGGAAAGAGTCAACGCCCTTGCCACCATCGAGCAGCATCGTACAGATGTTGATTGTCTCGTCGAGCGTGTTGCCCTTCTTGATCCACGGGTAGAGCCAGTCGTTGTGGTCGACGCCATTGATCTTCATCTGTAGGTGAAAATCCTGGCCGACCTCACGGCGTATCGCCCGGATGATTTCGAGCACGAAGCGTGCCCGGCCCTCCCAAGCCCCACCATATTCGTCCGTGCGGTCGTTGATACCGGAGCTCAGGAATTGTGTCAGCAGATACCCGTTGGCGCCGTGCAACTCCACGCCATCGAGCCCGGCCTCTTTGGCCCGCCGTGCACCCTGGGCAAACTGCTCCACGACCTCGGAAATCTCAGGCTTCGTCATCGCCTGCGCAAGCAGTCCGTGGAAGTAATCGCTCTTGTTGGTGGAGCTCAGGCCCTTTTTGTAGAGGTTTTCGACGCCGCCCATATCCTGCTGTCGCCCGGAATGGCTAAGCTGCATGATGAATCGACAGTCATACTGATGGACGCGGCGGCCGACTTCTCGCCAGAAGGGGATTTTATCATCGGCATCGATCATGGCATAGCGCACGAGGATGCGGCCGCGCACGGAGACCGGGGTGAATGAGGAGATGATGCAGCCGATCCCTCCGCGCGCAAATTTCTCCTCCCAATTTATCCTGGCACTGCCGCCATGGCCATTATAGTCGTCGAATTGCCCGGAAATATTCGATCGGAAGAGACGGTTCTTGACGTGCAGCGAGCGGAACTTCAGCTCCTGAAAAATCATCGCTGCGTTATCGGCGTGCGTAAACTGGCTGTCTGGATGCATAGTGGCCAATCCAAGTAACGTGCCGGAGCAACGAGGGAGGGGAATGGAAGCCGGAATGCAATACTGACGATATAACTTTGCGGTGTGGCAGACGATAATTCACTCTCGTAAAATTTGCAAACGATATCGATTGAAAATCGTAATCTACGCGCGAGTAATTTTGGATGGATTTGCAAGCAAAGAGAGCGGTATTCACGTTGGTGAATTTATTTTATTGACCTCGTTCCTTGCCGGAGTGTGTTTCGGCGCGGCATTTGACCTTGCCAAAGGCGTCGAACGTTGACCCCTTTGCACCCAGGAATTGCCGTTGTCTTACAAGATGTTCGGCCACCTGTAGCGGGGTCAAACTTCGATGCTTAATCACAGCTGACAAAACTCTGGAGCAAGATCAGGGTCTCAGGTCACATTTTGCACCCGGACTCCTTTCGCAGGCGCTCGAAGCCTCGGTTCCAACATTAGTTTCAAAATTTTTCAAAATGGCATTGTTTTTATTCAATAGTTTCTGTGTTTTGCCCTCTCTCCGAGTCTACCGTTGCTTTCTATTTTGCCCCGTACATCGGCAATGATGTTGTGCCGTATCTTCACGAACGTAATTCCCGCCGACATGATCTTCGCGGCGACTGGGCCTGCTTTGATGTTTCACCGCGATGGCGAACATTTCTCGGCGTACTAGTGCGTCTAGCCTCAATGTAAAAGTCGTTCGATTATCTCCGCGTAGAGAGTGAACAGCTGAGGATTCGCATGGCCTTCCGCCGTATTAGGCCGATGATACCATCTTACTGCTCCTACCGGTGCTGACACATCCGGCTTCCAACCGGCAGCAATCCCAGCAAACAAGCGATTGTTGAAATCGGACATATCGTCGCCGTAGCGTTTGTAATAAGCACCGAGATATGACCCGTAGGAATTACTTCTTTGAGAGAAATATTCCTGGGTAGCGTTGTCGCTAATAAGGCTAGGATACCGCAGTTTTGCCATCAATAAATTGACGATATGATTTACATCTCTATCCACGTCATCATGATTATCGTTAGCTATTTGAATAATTAAGTGCGTGTTGGTAAGTAATTCTAGTTCCCCTGCAATTCCACCTCTTGTAACCCCCTGATAGGGAATTATCGAGAAGGGAAGCGGATCGCAACACAACTCCACCGCGAGCGGATCAACATTAAGCGCCCGATAAAATAGGTTGACGGTCGCGGGGCCAATCAAGTCGCCATTGAAGATGTTTCCTGCCAGACATGTGGCGTAGGAAAACGACTTATCTGCCTCACATAAAATTTTGTCGGCGGTTTTCACGGCTTCGCATTTCGCCTTCTGCGTGACGTTAGTGGCCGCCTTTTTGCTCTCACATGCGGCCTTCGCAGAGATATTTCCGGTCTTCTTCTTAATTTCGCATGCAGCTTTGCTTGTGGCGTTAGCTGTTGCTTTTTCTGTTTCGCAAACAGGATCATTATACGCTACAGTTTGCACACAGCCGCCATCCCACGGGCGCTTAAGGATACAGTGTTCTCGGTGACAGTCGCTGGTATCCGTCTCAGCGGAACAGGACGTTTGGTCGGGCTCTGCGGGACAGGGCGCTATATCGACCTCGGCAGCGCATTCTTTAAGGCTGCAATCGCGCTTCTTGATATCAGTGCAATTCCCTCCATCTTGACCAAGAGCATTCCTCCAGTTGCCGTTGAACGCATGCTTCCCCTGTATGTCCTCCGGCAATGCTTCCCACAGGCGCCGAAGATGCTCTGTTTTGCCCCAAACGCCCATTGCCGCAATGAGCGGAACCAACTGATCCCGCGAAGTTCCCCATTCCTTGTCAAAGCCCTTGTTATAGGGGGGCTGCTTTGGATGGCGGTAGAAGACACCATCTCTGTTGGGCTCTAGAAGAGCCAACACGTCGTCGAAGTTTAGCTTTCGACGGGGCTTCCAAGGTTCTAGACCTGGGGTATGCTGCCTGATCCAGACGCCGAGCCAGTACCAGCCTTCCCGCGCTGCGGTGTCTCCGCCGTTGAATGTTCCATCCATATTTTTGTGAACAATTAGGCCATATTGATCGCAAAATATCTCTCTTCCATCCAACAATCGCGCTAAGTCTGACGCAGAGGGCGGAATCGACGAAACAGGTGGTTCTAAGACCTGAACCGTGGTTTGTTTATTCGGATCCGCGTCTGTCACAGGCAAGATAGCGCAAGGGCCCTCTGCTAGCCCGAGGTCAATGGAATGCAACGCATCTTGAGGAGCGCTCGCGATACTTTCGTGGCCCAGTCGTAGCCAACGCAAACCATTCGGACTGGTTGCCGTCTCCACGACTTTAACGCGTGTACCCTTCGTCAATTTGAACAACGGGGCTCGATCTGTTGAGGGATCACCTCGCACATTTAGCAGCGCTGATGTTTCAAGCTCGTCGCCAACTGCGATTTCTGCCGCATCGACGTCAGTCTGGGCCCGGCGAAAGTAGGACTTCGATACGTCGAGTGGATGTGCTGCAACCCAGAAGTTGCACATGTGCAGGGAGTCGCACGGACCGCTATGAAAAACTGGCTCGGTTAATATGGGCGATTGTTTCGAAACGTCTGACTCCGGATCAGTAAGCACGAAACGCACCCATAGCTGAGTTCCATAAGGCGCCGCCGGTTCACTCGTCACCTCCCTGACCAGAACAAGCGAGCCTTTCCGAAGTGAGATTGTTTTGTCGAAGCGAGCCGGTGCATTGTGCAGCCAAATCTCTGTGGTTGTTGTGAAAATTCGCCCCACCTGAACTTCCTTCGGGGAGACGGACAGGCCTTGGCTCTCAAACCAGGTACTTGTGTCACCTGGTCCCTGAGCTGCTATCCAATCACGACAATTAAACTCACATGCACGTGGGGAGGACGCAAAGCAGAACAGAAGTAATAGCGATGCCAGTATGGCCAACAATGCACGCATGTCCCCCTCCCTTATAAGCCGATCTTGAAAAATACTACGAGAATAACTAGTGAGCAATCGAGGTAACGATATAAGCTGTCATTTCCCCGAGCAAGATAGCTGTAGCGCGATATCAATAGGGAGTTACTTGTCCTATGATCTGCGCCAGTAAGCCCAAAAAGACCGGTGAGAGAACATCATGAAAGTGCCCGTTTTTATCAGTAGACCAAGCCCCCACCTGTCGGCTCAATCAAGGTTTGTCGATCAGTTCATAACGGAGCTCCAAGCGCGAGGCTTTGAACCATTGACGCTCGGACCTGGTAGTAGCTACGACTACGACGCTCCACTGGTGGGCATAAGACGGCTCCTGACCCATTGTTGCGGTCTCGTTTCGATAGCTTTTAAGCGAACTCATGCACCGATGGCTACCAAGTATCCCGGTGCGGACTGAATATCGTTAAGTAAAGCAAAGCGAATCATTACCATGTGAAAATGCGGATCAACTTGAGCCTGAAATCAACAACTCCCACCTTCTTTTGTCCTAAACTTCAGGATACTCGCAGGCCTCCAATCGCCCTTAGAACACTTCCTTTCTTGGGAAGTCTGCGTTATCAGTTGCATGGGTTGCATTGGAGGTTCGAATGTCAGGAAAGTTGTTTTTTGTCGAGGGGCCGGACGGAGTTGGCAAGACGACGACGATCGATCAGCTGAAGGTTGCCTTGTCGCGACGGCCCGACAGCTTCGAGTTCCTGAGTTTCCCCGGAAAAGCGGAAGGCACTCTCGGGGCGGTCGTCTATCGTATCCACCATGATCCCGAGGCATTCGGGATTTCGACAATGACCGAATTGTCGAAGCAGGCGCTTCATATCGCAGCGCATCTTGATGCGATCGAGCGGTTGATCGTGCCGGCGTTGCGATCAGGCACTAATGTGCTATTTGATCGCTTCTGGTGGTCAACGCTCGTCTACGGGGCCGCCGCCGGCGTTCATCAAGCTGGTCTGAACACGCTTGTCGAAGCTGAACGGCTAGTATGGAACAGGTTCCAGCCATCGCTTGCCGTCCTCCTGGACCGCGACCAACCAATTGATCGGGATGTCGAAATCAGAAGTTGGCTCAGATTGCGCGACGCTTACCGAGATCTCGCGCATTCCGAGCGTTCTCACTACCCGGTCGAAATCGTCTCGAATATGGAGACCCCAGAGGCAGCCGTTTCCGCCATACTCAATCTGATCGAAAGAGCACTCGATAAGTGATGTCCGATTTTCCGACATTTTATGTTGGAAAATCGGACGAATATGTTATATGTCTGCATACGACGCCGTTGGAGGGCCGACTCTTGCCGATCAATTCGAGTACGAAAGTCAAATCGCCGCCGTTCCCCGTGGATCAAGTCCTGGAAACGCTGCTCGCTGAAATCATAAAGTCGGTCAAAGACCTGGCTGAGTTCGAAGGCGTCCTGCTTCCGAAGTCTCAGAAGGAACTGATCGTCAAGTCGATCCACATCGATTCTCACACCGTCGTCGAAATTCTATGCGTCCTCGATGAGGTCGTGGGGTTCGAGGTAGGCCAAGGCGCCGTACGTCCTGGGGGTTATGAATCCATCCAGGAGGCTGTCGATGATGTAACCGCTCGTATGGCCAAGCTTTGGGAGAAGCATTTCGAAGGGGCGGACGCATGAAAAGTCCCGCCGATGGAAAGTCGGATGAGGCAGAACGCCTTGCAATCGCCGACAAGCTGCGGCAATCTCGGGAGTATGTTGGGCTCAGCCAGGACGAGGTCGCCAGCCGCCTTACGATTCCACGAAGCGCGCTCTCCAATATCGAAACTGGACAGCGAAAAGTTGATGTCATCGAACTTCGAAAACTGGCCGCACTCTATCGCCGTCCAGTGAGCTACTTCACGGGTGATGCCGACCCGTCGGAAATTTCGGGTCCGGTGCACCATCTGGCACGCACTGCATCCAAGCTATCTTCCAACGACCTTCAGGAACTCAGCCGATTTGCGGATTTTCTGAAGAGCCGCTCGTCCATCGAGGAAGAATAGGATGACCGCTATCGAAAACGCCATTCGGAAAGCCATGACGGCGGCTGGCCGTCTGCACAACGATCTGGCAATACGAGACAGGATCGAGCGGGCGAATGGGACTTTAAACGGCCAGATCGACGTTTTCGGGATTATGGCTCGCCTCAACCTGCCGCTGATCTTTCGTCCGCTAGACGGGTTGCTGGGTGCTTTTATGAGCGAGCCGGCCCCGGGCGTGCTTGTGACCACAAAACGTCCACTGAGCGTCCAGCGGTTCACCGCCGCCCATGAACTTGGACATTTCTATCTCAATCACAGGCCGAGCCTCGACGACGATTCGATCCTGCGGCGTAGTCCCTTTGCAGCCTCAAAGGACGCTAGCCTTCAAGAAGTGGAAGCTGACGCGTTTGCGGCGTCATTTCTCCTGCCTCAATGGCTGGCGCTTTTTCATTGTAAACGGCATGGCTGGACTAAACAGTATCTTCCCGATCCCCGAATTGTCTATCAGCTGTCGCTGCGGGCGGGCACGAGTTATTCAGCGACGTGTTGGACGCTCGCACGCTATAATATGATCAGCCGCCTCCAGGCGAAGCAGCTTGCCGACATAGAGCCGAAAAAGATCAAGAAGGCTACACTCGGCGATGTGGAGCCGGCGGCCTACTACGGCGATGTCTGGGAACTGGGTGAAGCGGACAGAGGCGAGGTTCTCCACGGCGGTCCGGACGATCTCTTTGTGGTGCGCCTGAAGGAGAATGCGGGAGCTGGCTACCTTTGGCGTGTAGAGGAACTGAGCTCGGATGCATTTACGGTCCGAGAAGATGTCCGTGAAAATACCGACGCGGAGGCCGCTGGCGGCCCAGTCGTCAGGCGCATCGTCGCACAATCTGTGAGGCAGCAGCAGGGCACGATCAGGATGACCGAAGCGCGGCCTTGGCAGCCCGGCAGCGTCGTCAACGATTATACACTTGACGTCGATCTTCACGGTCCCGAAGTTGCTGGCTGGTCGCGCGCTGAACGTCGTTTTAGACTGGAGGCCGCGTAGTGTCCAAGCCTCTCCTTACCCATGATCTTCGCAGCATGTTTGGGGACGTGCGTGATCAGGGGCTTCGTCCGACATGCCTGGCATTCGCGGTCAGCGACTGTCATGCTGCGGTGCGCGCCGGTTGGGATCCACTTTCAGCCGAGTTTGTTTTCTATCATGCGCAGCGACGTGCAGGTCTTCCACCAACGGAAGGTGCGCTGCTGTTGCATATCCTTGAAGCACTCCGCGATGACGGCCAGCCGCCTGAAACGCTGTGGCCTTATTCTGCGGTTTTGCCAGTCGATCTTAGCCACTGGGGACCTCCGGTGATCACGACAAAATTCTTCCGGAACTCCGCGCGGGGTCCTGGATCGTTCGACGAAATCGTTGATAACCTGATCAACGGCTTGCCGACGGTGATCGTGCTGCACATGGGCGAAGCATTCTATGATCCAAAAGACGGCATTGTGGCCGGCTATACCGGAGAGAAAGATGTCACGCGTCATGCCGTGATCGCGGTTGGCGCGGGGGACTTCGGAGGGCAAAGAGCGCTCCTTGTCCGCAACTCCTGGGGGCCGTCCTGGGGTATCAACGGCCATGCATGGATCACCGAAAATTACATATTACAGAGGTTGCGCCGCATCGCGGTGCTGAAGGAGGAAGTCAGTGTATCTGCCCATCAAAACGCAGCCTAGCTGTGCGTCTGCCTGGCTCGCCGCGGTTACCGCCGTCAATACCGCAAACGGCGCCCATGACGCGCAAAATGTCATCGTTGACGTTGCTGATCCGCTTGCTATAAGCGATGCCGATCGCGAAGTGATCGCTCTCGTCGATCAATATCTGCGAGATCACGACCGGTATCCCGTCGAAACGGTCGCCAACACGATTTTTCCGCGGGCCTTGTACGCGCGGTATAAGGCGCCCGCCTTTTATGATGTCTATCGGACGAGAGTTCTGCCGCGCATCAAGAAGGGCGACTGGGGACGGTACTTCGATCGGATGATCACATTTCCGCTCGAAAAGAAGGGCAAGTCCATCAATCCCCTGGACGACATGGTTACGAAAATGCGCGACCAGGTCGCCTCCGGAAAGTGCTTTCGCAATGTCTACGAGATCACGATTTACGATCCGATCAGGGATGCGGGTCCTCTGATGAACCGGCAGTGCTTGAGTTTCCTGAGCTTCAAGCTCACAGACGGACCAGATCGCAGGCTTCTGCTGACGGCGGTTTATCGCAACCACTATTACATCGAACGCCTCCTGGGCAATCTCATCGGCCTCGGCCGACTCATGAAATTCGTCGCCGATGAGGTGAAGGTCAGCGTCGGAAGCCTAACGATCGTCTCGACTCACGCCGTGGTGGACTCGCCCTCCAGCCGCGAATATCTGAACGAACTTCTTGATGAGGCGCGGACGACAGGAAGCTTGAAGGAAGCAGCGTAACTAAAGGAGATGCAGTTGCGTCTGAGCAGGGGGCCTCCGCCGAACGCTATAGAACGTCTCTAAGGTATCGATGAATTCGTTTTGGCCGCCGTAACTCGGATGTCTTACGGCTGTTGCATCCAAATCAAGATCAGCGAGAGCGGACTGTGCATCTCGGCCGATCGCGACAAGATGTTTGGGTCTGAGTGCGGCAATAAGGGCCTCGAGCAGCGGCTTGCAGGCGAGCCTCTCGCTTCTCGAATGACAACGATTGGTCATTGGTTCGCCGGCAGCATGCGGATGGAAAGGAAAGACATTCCACAGAAAGATCGGCTGTTCGATCGATTTCAGCATCTCCCAGACCACCGACGCCGTTCGTTCGGCAACCGGTGGCCCTTTGGTTGCCCTATGCAGCGGGGCCGTACCAAGCAATGCGGCATGCCAATCCAAATGCAGTTCGTCGGTAAGCGCTAGTCCGGTGCGACGACCGCCGCGGTAGCCG
Source organism: Shinella sp. OV683 (assembly GCF_057787725.1). Taxonomy (NCBI): domain Bacteria; kingdom Pseudomonadati; phylum Pseudomonadota; class Alphaproteobacteria; order Hyphomicrobiales; family Rhizobiaceae; genus Shinella; species Shinella sp. OV683. Next base: position 4,232,148 of record NZ_CM173543.1, on the reverse strand, counting down.
AGATCGCGGGCGATCCAGAAGGAGTGTACCCCCTTCATCATTGCCGCATCCAAAACCGTCTCGAGATTTTTACGTCGTATCGCCGGGGATTCATCGGTATCGAAGTCCGGGCACGCGTCCGCATAGGGGTTGAACGCGTTCTCGAAACGGAAGGAGGCTAGTTCTTCAACAAAGGCAGCGGCTTTCATGGCGCAAGCTCCTGCACGATCATGCTCCGTTTGTCCAGATCTAGAACCAGCTGTCCACGACGATGTTCCTTGAGATAGCGATAAGCCGCGTTCCCGGTCAGAATTGCCTGTTCCCAAAGCCAAAGGGGGCAAGATTCGGACTCGAAACCCTGGACAAATCCCCTTACCGTCTTCAGTAAGTTAAAATCAACCTCATCACGACCTACGAAGAAACTATGCTCCTTTGCCCTGGAAAAGACATAGGCCGCGACACCTTCCTCCACGATGATAGCGCGCAGACCGTCTTCGCCGTCATCGACTTTGGTCTTGCTTTTCCGCTTCACCTTCAACAGCGCCCGTGTCACCGGTGACCACCCCAAGACCGCGGCGTAAGCGTAGTGAAAAGCGTCATGAAACCGATAGAAATCTTCGACGATGTTGTTGTCGGTCAACCGGTCACCGATATTCACGCCGTTGCAGCGCTGGTAAACATAGGCTTTCTCGCCGCTCACTCGTTCGAAGATCTCAACCTGAAGTTGGCGTGGCAGCTGCTCTTCCGGATGGTACTCTGTGTCGAACAATGCCGGCCATGTCCGTTCGACCGGCCATTTGTCCTGTGCCTTGTGGATATTGCGAACCGCCGCCTCGCTCAGTATGACGCCTGCCTCGGTTGCTGCATCGACAAGATTGCGGAAGATGACCGTCAATTTGCTGACAAGCAAAGGCTTATCCGTTTTGGAGACAGCTGCACCATGTTCGTCGGACAGATTTCCAACGGCGTTTGCGAGCTTTAGAAGGGTACGGGACACTTCCGAGGTTGGAAATGGAAGTCTAAGGCTTCGTTGGGGTTGCAACTGCTCAAACGTGATGGCCCCATCGGGCACGTGTCGAAAATCCGATGCTAGATCCTCAAATGGGATCTCGGCCTGAGCGGCGATGATGGCGAGGTACCAGAGTGCATCGCCGAATTCCTCCAAGACGCCGCCCTCATAGGAGTCGTAAGCGCTGGCGTCTCTTTGCTTTTTCTTCACCTCGCTCAACAGGCTGCCTGTCTCACCAAACAGTCCGAGGATAGGCAACCCCAATCCAGCCGCCTTTCCTCGGGTTTTGTCAGTCGTCAGCGCCGCAGCCTGGTACTCGTTCAAAGTAACCGTAGAAGCGTCCATCCCCCGAATCCTCCCTTTGAATGAGAGGGTGCCAGACATTTTCGCAAATAGGAATCGGAAGTTCATAACTTATACGTGTTGTGACTTGCCAGCCACACGCTTTCAAGTTTAACTGCGCGATATCAAGGGAGGATGAAATTGGTGCAGGTAGTATTTGTTCACGGCGTTGCCAACAGAAAAACGGACGCTGGCTTCGACGCGAACGTCGCTGCGCGTGATCGCCGGTTTAAGGACCTAGGATTTTCGTCGGCAGATTTCAAAATCAGCAATCCCTACTGGGGTGAGTTTGGTGCCGACCCTCAATGGAAGCTTGCTTCCGTCCCGAAATTCGACACCGCGTACCAGGCTTTGGGTATCGGCGCAGCGTTGGCGCCAGCGGGAAACGGTTCCGAAATCCTCGAGGCTGCGCGAACCGATTTCGCGGCAGTGGTCGGCGCGCTTTCCGTCACGGCCCTTTCGGATCCGACAAATCCGCTCTCTCAGGACCAGGAGGTCTTCTGGATGACAGCCGCCAAATACGCTGCGGTTCAGCCAAAGCCTGCCTGGCTCGCGACGGTCAATCACGATGCAGAATTCTGCGATCGGCTTAGGAAAGAAGTCGAGGCCGGCGCCGCAGTTCAAGGTCTGGGATTCCTCGACAAGGTGAAAGAAGCGGCTGACAAACTGAAGGGCGGTGCTTCAAATCTTGTCAACAGCCCGTTTGCGCGCGCCGGTCGGGAGAAAATCACGCCGAGTCTTGCGATATTTATCGGCGATGTCTTCCGGTATCTGCGCCAGGACGACGCTCGTACGAGAATCCGTCAGATTGTTTCCGAGGCCATTATTGCTGCTGGTAGAGAGAGAAAGGCAGGCGAGCCTTTGGTGCTCATCGGGCACAGTATGGGAGGTGTTATCCTTTATGATCTGCTGTCGAGTGACGAAACAGTCAAGAAACTTTCTGAGGCCATTGGCTCGAAGTTCGAGGTCGATCTCCTCCTCACCGTCGGCTCTCAGGTTGCGCTTTTCGAAGAGATGAAGCTTTACGACGCAAGCTCAGCCGAGTTCTCAGGGCAGACTAAACCTGTGCCAAGGCCGAAAGCGGTCAAGACTTGGTGGAACGCCTTCGACAAGATGGACGTCCTATCCTTCGTGACCAAACCTATCTTTCAAGACACCGAGGATTTCTCAGTCGATACGATCGCGGGCGTTCTCGATGCTCATGGTGCTTATTTTTCCAGCACAATGTTCTACGCACGCTTGAATGCTCGGCTGAAAAACATTGGGCTTGCACCGTGACGACAGTTTATCTTCGGCAAGGAGACGCCCCGCGAACCCACGCATTCATCATCGGGTGCGGTCGCTTCCCAAGTCTCAGTCCAAATGGCGCCGCCGACAGGGTCGCGACTGCCGCCGGCGCCCGCGCCATGGCACGATTTCTGCTAGATCATGCCGACAGCTTGATCGCCCCGCTCGGTTCGATCGAAATGCTGCTGTCGGATCCAGCTCAAGCCGCTGACCAGGACACGCTGGGCTTGGGTGTAGTTGACCACGATCCTCGCGCAGACGATATCGTTGAGCCGGCCACCGACGCGAATTATCACACTGCCGGCGATCGCTGGATCGGTCGATGTCGCCCAGGCGATCACATGTTTTTCTACATGGCGTCGCATGGCGTGACGGATAGCGACACCACTGCGGTCGCGGTGTTGGAAGATATTCGTTCGATCAATCATAGACCTTGGGCGCAATCCATCAACATAACGCAGCTGGCTTCAGCGTTGCCGACGTTACTGGCGGACGGTTGCTGGGTCTTTCTTGATGCCTGCCAAGAGGTTATTCCTGCAATCTTTCAGCAGATCAATGGAGCTCAAAGTCCAGCTCTCATCACTCCCGATATAACCCAAATGACGCGGCGCAGGACAAGTTCGGTTTCGCTTGCCGGTTCGCGGCTTGGCACAAGCGCATGGGCGCCAACCGACGGGGCGCCGCCGTTTTTCACACAAGCCTTGATCGAGGGATTGAAAGGTGCGAGCGTCGAATTTTCCAATACCGACGGTTGGGTGGTGACCGGACAACAGATCCTCTTCACCTTAGGTCGTATTGCAAATGCAGCACTGAATAATATTGATCTGCAAACGGAGTCTCTCACGCAATTTAACCGGGATGTCGGATTATTGAGAGTCCCCCAGCCTCAGATCCCGGTGGTTGTCCGCACGGCGGTTGAAAATCATATCCTGGCCGCGATGTCGGTGACCGCCAACGATGGCAACGGGCGTGTTCTCACGAAGAATGATGCCGAGTTGGCATGGAGGTTCCGTGTCGATCCTGACTTTGCACGCTACACAACGTCAGCGCAATTTGCAGGGGGAAATCCTGTCTACCAAGATCAGGTCTTCACAGCGACGCCACCGGCACAGATCGTGGAGCTCGTGGAATGACGGGCAAGGATGATGTTCATAACGTCCGCATATTTGGCCCCTCTCAGGTACCGCACCACTACCGGCTGGTAGCCACGGAACGCAATACAGGCGGAGCGGATCTTCTCAGCAACAAGGACGGGGTGGCGGAGACGCAACTGCCTGCCGGGACGTTTCTGTGCTATGCGGAAGATCTCACGACCGGGGCGATATCGACAACAAAAATCAATATCGCTAGCGGTAGCGTGGATCCCGTTGTCGTGGAGCTCGGTGAGAGGCCGAAGGCGACATCCGTTGCCTCAAATTTCCGACCCAGCCGCGTTCAAGCCTATCAGTCATTCCGGACAGCATCGGCTACGCTGGGCGAGATCGATGAAGATCGCGTACCAATCGTATCCCCTTATTTGATTGAGTTTGCTGCGAAGCGATTCTCGGGAGCCTTGACGCCCCTGACATCAAGGTTGGAAAAACGTTTCTCGATTGGTCTCTCGATCGATCTCACCTCGGGGCAACGAGGCGGCTGGCGCGCATTTGAGCGAATAGAAGGTCTCCAGGCCCGTCAAGACGGCAACCAGATCATAGTCGACTTTGGCGAACTAGCATTTCGACCTAAAGAACGGCTCCGTTTGAGCGTTAGTGTCGAGGGGGACCATGTCTGGCAAGTCAACCTGCCGCTGTTCGAGGCGGGCCTTATCGTAGAAGTTCCAGTGGTAACATCCGGCTTTGGGCCGGAGCTCGGTTTACACCTGGTCGTGCCGGATCCAACTCTTTCGTTGGTGCTGGCTGGTTCGCTCGGGTCCTTTTCTGGCGGCCTGGAGAAAATCTCCGGTTTTCAATCAGATCGCCGTACAAAGTCTGATGACGATCCTTGGACCGGTCTTTCGTGGGCCCTTGCTGATATCAGGGGCGGCGCCGCACCTCGGCTCCCTGGTAAGGACCCGTGGCCGTGGCATCAATTCGATCCCATCAGCGATGGGTACGTCGTTTGGGCATGGCTAACTGCTGCGAACGCCGACAAGGCCTCAGTCGAGCTTGATAAGCGCTGCCTCGACACCTTGGTGCAAGCGCGTAAGCTCGGTCGACCATATTTCTCTGCGACAAGTGAGTTGGCGGTGGAAATGTTACAAGCACTCGCGAGCGCGTCAAAGGACGCTAGCATCCGGGCAAATGCGAAATACGAAGCTGCTATATGGTCGCGCCGCGGGAAGACGAAGCTCAAAACTGGACCCTTCTATTCGTGGGAGCGGTCAGAACAAAATATGCAAAACGGCAAATTGCCGGTAGGAAACTATGCGACGCTCGTTTCTGGGCAGCTCGGCACTGGTCGATTGGACGTCGCGACTATTCTGAAATAGCGCGCCCCGAGATAGATCGGGTCGAGACTGCGACGTGTTGACGGGTCGGACACCAAGTCACGTACCAGACCCGGAATTTGAACGATTATCCGGCTTCAGCTGTCATCTCGAAAGTTTGCTCAGCAATCCATTCGCGCATACCGCGACCCCAAATGCCAAAACCTCCAGGAGTCTTATCCACGAGCTGTAGGCGCCATAAACGGTCGTCTCGGGGAAGAGACTGGAGTTCCAGAACCAATGCCGATTTTCGTCCAATCTCTGCCTCGAGCGTGGAATACCCCGCGAGAGGTGTGTTTCGGCGTGGCGTTTGACCCCACCATGGGCGCCGAACGTTGACCCTTGGCCACAACGAAGAATATGCAGATTGAACAGCATGTTAATCGGTACTAAACGGGGTCATTCTTCCGCGCAGAAAGAGGGCAATCTTCACTGCTTAATCACAACAGATCCGTCGGCAGCGCCCGCAATGCAACCAATGTGACCTGCCGCTTCGCGCGGCAATCTCCCAAATTATCTTTATCGACTGGACTTCCTGAGCCGGACGAGCATTGCTGTCAAGGCGGGCCAACAACGTGGTCCGAATGCATCACGCCCGCAATCGCGGGCTTCCGTCAGTACAGGTGCTGGATTGGCCAGCACCTTGTTCGCGACGGAGACGCATATGTCGATCATTACAGATATCGGAAAAACAGTCCGCAGCCGTATTGTTGGGGAGAGGGGCGATACACCGCAAGGGCACGTAAGGTCGGAAAGGAATGCTGCGGTGTCTGCGCCTGTCGAACCGACTAAGAGCCGACTGCGGCACGCTGCGCGACGCAGCGTGGGAGCCGACAATGGGGAGCAGGCTGGCCCTGCTCAACAAATCGGCGAGACCCCTTATCGCCAGGCTTCGGAGACAGCGGTTGTGCCCGAGGCGACGACCAAAAGCGACACGGTGCTTCATCTGCTGAGGCAACCCGATGGCGCGAGCCTCGCAGATCTCATGTCAGCAACGTCTTGGCAACGGCATTCGGTCCGTGGCTTCCTCTCCGGCACGGTGCGCAAGAAGCTTGGCCTCAATCTGATCAGTGACATCCCCGTCGGTGGCGACCGACGCTACCGAATCCCGTCTGTTGCCGGTGCAGAGGGTTCTCCCCCAATCGACGCTACGGTACTACTTGGCCTGCCGTCGACCACCGACGCTGTTGATCCTCTAACTGACAGCGTGGTGGGCTGATGGCGCGGGTAACAATTGTAGACAGGGTCGCCGCACTTGGCGACCTATCCCGATCGGCACTGACGGATCTGTGGCTCAAGCAGTATGGCGTCGCTCCGCCGCTGGGAATGCGACAGCCTCAACTGTTGCGCGCCGCCGCGTATCATCTTCAGGAGAAGCAGATCGGTGGACTGTCTCTGGCCGGCAAACGCCTCCTTAAGGCCGCTGTGAAGCGCGTTTCACAAAAGTCGAGGACTGCCGGTGAAGATGCGCCTGCTTTTATTGCTGGGGTATCGAATGGGGCCACACAGGGCGAGGATACGTCACCAACCGCTAAAGCACGCCGCTCGCCTCCGCTCCACACAACTCCACTGCCCGGCTCTCGGCTGATCCGGGAATGGAATGGCCGACGCTATGTCGTGGAAGTGGTCACGCAAGGCTTCGTCATGGATGGCAAGACCTATCGCTCACTGAGCGCTATCGCCTTCAGGATCACAGGCACCCATTGGTCCGGTCCGAGGTTCTTCGGCCTATGAGCGAGAACAAGAAACTCCGCTGTGCGATCTACACCCGCAAATCAAGCGAAGAGGGGCTCGATCAAACCTTCAATTCGCTGGATGCCCAACGTGAAGCCTGTGCGGCCTATATCGCCTCGCAGGCCAGTCTTGGATGGCGATTGGTCCCGGAATATTATGACGATGGCGGGATATCGGGTGGCACGCTGGAGCGGCCGAGCATCCAGCGACTGCTTCAGCGCATCAAGGATGGCAAGATCGATGTGGTGGTCGTCTATAAGATCGACCGTCTCACCCGGTCGCTGACGGACTTCGCCAAGCTGGTAGACGTGTTCGACGGACATGCCGTGTCGTTCGTCTCCGTGACGCAGCAGTTCAATACCACGACGTCGATGGGGCGGCTGACCCTCAATGTGCTGTTGTCCTTTGCCCAATTCGAACGCGAGGTGACGGCCGAACGTATTCGCGACAAGATCGCCGCCTCAAAGCAGAAGGGAATGTTCATGGGCGGTCGCATCCCGCTCGGCTATCGTCTCGAAAATCGGAAGCTGCTGATCGATGAGGTGGCCGCCAATCATGTTCGGTATCTGTTTGACCGATATCTCCAACTCCGCTCGGTCAGCGATCTCGCCAGGGAGATCAACGCTCGTGCGAAGGTGCCAACCGGGCAGGGAGCGCAAGCCGCAGGATCGCCGCCCCACAAACCCATGAGCCGCGGTCACCTACGGCACGTGCTGGCCAATCCCATCTACATCGGCAAACTCCGGCATCGAGACAAGATCTACGATGGAGAACATCAAGGCATCGTTGCGCCCGAGGTCTTCCGAGAGGTCCACACGCTTCTGGCTGATAAGGCACCGGAGAGGCGCAGCCGAACCAACATTCTCGACGTCCATCCATTGATCGGATTGGTGTTCGACGAGACGGGAGATCGGCTTGCGCCGAACCACGCGCACAATCACGGCAAGCGATATCGCTACTATATCTCCAGTCGTCTTCGTGATGCCGGGAGAGGCGAGAAAAGCGGCTGGCGATTATCCGCAAATGAACTTGAGTCGATCGTCCTGCAACAGGCAAGAGAGGTGTTGCACGATCGTCCGAGGCTCTCGGAGTGGCTCGAACATTACATCCCCGCCGGTGAGATCGAGCGTGGTTTGACGGCGGCATCGGACATGGTGCAAGCGTTGAGAGATGACGTGAGCGCCATAGGTCAGAAGCAGATCCTGCAAACACTGTTCGAACGCATCACGCTGTCGTCGACTGGCATTCGATTCTCTATACGCCGTCATGCACTGATTCGACATCTGCTGTCGGCCATCGGCTTACCGGCAATGGCCGACGAAGGATCCCCATCCGAACACCTGGATGCTGAGATCGTCATGATCGAGCGGCCGATGGCGATCAAGCGGCGGGGCATTGAATCGCGCATCGTGATCAATGGAGCCGCCGGACGAGAACCGGCCCCCATGCTTGTCGATCTGATCGCAAGAGCCCATCACTATCTCAATCGGCTGACCGATGGTTCGGTGTCCTCGATTGCCGAACTGGCAACTGAGCTGTCGGTGCATCGTGCCGATATCAGCCGCATTCTGCCGCTGGCGTGTTTGTCGCCAGCTATCACCGAAGCGATCCTGACCGGTCGTCAGCCCGTCGATCTCACTGCGAGGACGTTGTCGCGTCTCATCGACATTCCGCCGGCCTGGGTGGATCAGGCCCAGGCGCTAGGCATATAAGCTGTCGCACGACTCCCGGATATCTCACTCTAAGATTCATACGTTGAAGAGCGCCGACCCTGCTTCGGCGCTCTTTGCTATCGACCCCGGCAAAACAAGTGGTCGCGGAAATGGCGCGACAGAGACTGAGGCCTGAAAAGCCAGAAAAACGGAGAGACAAGCTGGAAAGTGGCCACTCAGATAGCCAGACACGCCGCTAACCCACGGAAATGTCGCGTCTCTTTCGAGAGGCTCAAAATAACTGGTTCGTCGCTGGAAAATTTGGTGGAGCTAAGCGGGATCGAACCGCTGACCTCTTGCATGCCATGCAAGCGCTCTCCCAGCTGAGCTATAGCCCCATCCGTCCCGTTTCCGGGTGGTGGTCACCGCGCTTGGTTGGCGTCGGTGGCGGGTACTTACTTCTGCTTATTGACAATGGCAAGCAGGAAATTCGATCCGGCCAGATTTTTTTGAGCGGTTGCTCATCTGGCCGGAGCGGGAATGGATCAGACTTCGTCTTCGTCGCCCGGTACGCCGATCAGGTCGGCCATATCGTCGTCATCTTCGTCTTCGTCCTGCTCGAGGAACGTGTCGTCGTCGTCATCGCCGATATCGACCTCGTCATCGCCCAGATCCGGGATGTCCTCGCCGCCGGCTGCTTCGTCGTCGGCTTCCTCCAGCGAGACCAGCTCGACTTCGGTGCTTTCGGTATCGACTTCCGGCACTTCTTCCTCTTCCTGGGCCTTTTCCATGACCTTGGCGGCAGAGGTCTCTTCGAAGAAGGACAGCGGATAGGACTTGCCCGTATAGGGCGACACGACCGGATCCTTGTTCAGATCGTAGAATTTCTTGCCCGTTTCCGGATCGATGCGTTTTGTGCCAAGTTCAGTTTTTGCCACTTCAAAGACCTCTTGATTGATAAGCCGTCCGATGTGTCAGAGGCGGCGGGCCGGACAACCGGCCGATGATGAAAATCAGAGCAAGCCCCTTAGCGATGTTGACCGGCTCTGTCAAAGCCTAAGTTCGCACTGCGGCGGGAGTTGCAACAAATGCAACTTTTCCAGCGATTCTCAGGAGCTGTCGGAAGGTCATAGGCGATCTGAAATCTGAGGCAACTATTGGATAACAGGGACTTCGGCAAAAAGCTTTCACAAAGTCAGTGTTTTGAGAAGTTGCATTAAACGCGACTAATCCTGATGACCTCGAAAAGTCTTTGTGTTAACGAGCGGCCAATCGGACGAGGGGGATGTCTGTCAGCGCTCCCGATGCCAACTGAACGCAGTCTCTCGAAGGGCCTTTTCCATGTCGCATAGTGGCACTCCGGCGCCGGCAACCGCCAGAAAATCCGAAAATCTCAAGGGCACCGTGCGCATCCCCGGCGACAAGTCGATCTCGCATCGCTCCTTCATGTTCGGTGGCCTGGCTGCCGGCGAGACGCGCATCACCGGCCTGCTCGAAGGCGAGGATGTCATCAATACCGGCCGTGCCATGTCGGCCATGGGCGCAAAAATCGAAAAGGTCGGTGACACCTGGATTATCCAAGGCACCGGCAATGGCGCGCTCTTGGCACCTGAGGCGCCTCTCGACTTCGGCAATGCCGGCACCGGCTGCCGCCTGACGATGGGCCTGGTGGGCGTCTATGACTTCGCCTCGACCTTCGTCGGCGATGCCTCGCTGTCCTCGCGCCCGATGGGCCGCGTGCTGAACCCGCTACGCGAGATGGGCGTGCAGGTCGAGGCTGCGGCTGGTGACAAGCTGCCGGCGACGCTGCGCGGACCGAAGACGCCAAACCCGATCACCTACCGCGTGCCGATGGCCTCGGCCCAGGTCAAGTCCGCCGTGCTGCTGGCTGGCCTCAACACGCCCGGCATCACCACGGTCATCGAGCCGATCATGACCCGCGACCATACCGAAAAGATGCTGCAGGGTTTTGGCGCCAATCTCACGGTCGATACCGATGCCGCTGGCATCCGCACCATCCGGCTGGAAGGCCGGGGCAAGCTCACCGGCCAGGTCATCGACGTGCCGGGCGATCCCTCGTCGACCGCGTTTCCGCTGGTCGCTGCACTGCTGGTGCCGGGCTCCGACGTCACCATCATCAACGTGCTGATGAACCCGACGCGCACGGGCCTGATCCTGACATTGCAGGAAATGGGCGCCCGCATCGAGGTCATGAATGCCCGCAGCGCCGGCGGCGAGGATGTCGCCGACCTTCGCGTCCAGTATTCCGAGCTCAAGGGTGTCTCGGTGCCGGCCGATCGCGCGCCGTCGATGATCGACGAATATCCGGTGCTGGCTGTCGCCGCCTCGTTTGCCGAGGGCAAGACGGTCATGGACGGGCTTGAAGAGCTGCGCGTCAAGGAATCCGACCGTCTGGCGGCAGTCGCCCGTGGGCTGGAGCTCAATGGCGTCGCCTGCGAGGAAGGCGAGACCTCGCTGGTCGTCCACGGCGTGCCCGGCGGCAGGGGCCTCGGCAATGCCAGGGGCGAGGCGGTCAAGACCCATCTCGACCACCGCATCGCTATGAGCTTCCTGGTCATGGGCCTTGCGGCTGAAAACCCGGTCACTGTGGATGATGCACGCATGATCGCCACCAGTTTTCCGGAATTCATGGATCTGATGACCGGCCTCGGCGCCAATATCGGCTGAGCGCGAGATGGCCGGACCCGCGGCGGCCATACGATCAGGCTCTGGCGGTATCAGGGATGAGAAGGCTGGCTGACAGGCCGGATGTTTCTGCTATAAATCCGCGCAGCAAAACACCATTTTCCCAAGGAGCCAATATGCTGAAACTCTTCTATGCGCCCGGCACCTGTGCTCTCGCTTCACGCATCGCGCTTGAGGATGCTGGCGCTGAGTACGAAATTGTTCGCGTCGATTTCAGCAAGCAGGAGCAGAGGAGCCCTGACTATCTCAAGATCAACCCAAAGGGCCGCGTGCCGGCGCTGTCGACCGGCAAAGGTATTTTGACCGAGACGGCCGCGATTCTCAGCTACATCGCCCAGACCTTTCCCGATGCGCGGTTGGCGCCGTTGGACGACGCGTTCGCCTTTGCAGAAATGCAGGCGTTCAATTCCTACCTTGCCTCTACCGTGCATGTGAATCATGCCCATGGTCGCCGTGGGGCACGCTGGGCCAATGATGAGATTTCCCTGGCGGATATGAAGCGCAAAGTGCCGGAAACCATGGCTGCGGCGATGGAGTTGATCGAGCATGGCATGCTGGAAGGACCGTGGGTTCTGGGTGAAAACTACACGGTGGCAGATCCCTACCTCTTCACCATAGCGGGCTGGCTGGAGGGCGACGGCGTCGATATCGATACTCTGCCGCGCATAAAAGACCACATGCAGCGCATGTCCGCGCGCGAGAGCGTCAGGCGCGCGCTTGCGGAGATGTAACCGATGATCACCGGCCTGGACCACGTGGTGCTGACCGTCCGGAGCATCGAGCGCAGCTGCGATTTCTACATGCGTGTTCTTGGCATGGAAATGCAAACCTTTGGCGAGGGCAGGGTGGCGCTGGTTTTTGGCCAGCAGAAATTCAATTTGCATGAGGCGGATGGCGCGCCGCTTCTGCCGCGGGCGCGCAATCCGGTGGCGGGCGGAGCGGATTTCTGCCTGACAACAGACCTAGATCCTGATGAAGTCATGCGGCGACTTGCAGCGCAGGGCGTCGCGGTCGAACTCGGCCCGGTGGATCGCACCGGCGCACGCGGAGAAATGCGCTCTGTCTACATTCGCGACCCCGACGACAATCTGGTCGAGATCGCCAAATATCCCTAAAGTCGACCGAGCAGGTCGGCCTTCTTGGTGCTGAATTCTTCGTCGGTGAGGATTCCCTTGGCATGAAGGGCCGCAAGGCGCTCGATCTTGTCGAAGATATCCTCATCGCGCGCAACGGTCGCCTTGGAGGCGGGCTGCATTGGCTCGGGTTCGGCATGGATGGCAGCGCTTGTCGTGAAGGTCGTCGGTTCCGGTTCCACAGCCTTCGTCATCTCCGCCTCAGCCTCGCCGGGCTGGACGATCTCGAGATCTGCAACGCGCACCAGCCCATATTGCGACGTGAAGCTCAGCGACTGGTCTCCGCCCTGCTGCTGCGAGAAGCCGCCGATCTGGTGATCGCGTGTGTCGTAGACAGTGGTGCGCCCACCGATATTGATCGCCAGCCTGTGCGTCGAGGGAAAGAAGGCATAGCGAAGATCGTTCTGGGCACCGGTCGAGGCAGCATGCCCCAGCTCTTCCGGCCACCAGTTGCCCGAGGAAAATCCGCCCGGCACGAACAGGCTGACGCCACCACCCTGATATTGCGATTGCGACTGGTTGGGCTGTGCCGGCAGATGCAGGTGGGCGCTGCGGGCGAGACCGGCCAGCTCCGTGCATAGTCCGTCGACTTTAGCCTTCAGCCCATTGTTGAACATGTCGCCGACCATGGTCATGCCGCCTTGCGACCATTGGCCCATGCCGCCGAGATCCGGATGGTTGAATTGCGCCTGCGTCGTCTGCCCGGCGATAACAGCCATCAGCAGATGCTCGACAGCGTCGAGGCTGACGCCGTAGCGCATGGCGATGTCATTCAGGGCCTGACGTCCCTCGTCGGTGAGTTTTCTCATCGTGCTCGCCCTTTGCTTCGCCCTTTTCGCCGCGCACGGCACTGGTTAGGAGACGTAGCATGTGAGGTTGCTGGACGATAGGGCGGCCTTGCGCTTCGACATTAGAGGACATGGTCCCAATAGGGCGGAGAGCCGAAGGCGGATCGCAGGTGATCGGCCAGCGCCCGGAGTTTTGCCGAGGGGTGCCGACCATCCGGATGGGCGATGAAAATGAATTCCTCTTCCGGCCGCATGCCGACGTCAACGAGCTGCAAGTCGCCCGCCTTCAGCGCTGGCCCGGCGATGAACATTGGCAGCAGCGCGATGCCGAGCCCGGCAATCGCCGCATCGCGGATCATGTCGCCATTGTTGAGCCCGAGGCCGAGCCGTCCCCGCACCACGACAGCATCTTCGCCGCCACCTGATCCGGCAGGCCGGGGAAACCGCCAGTCGGCAGCGCCGCGATTGGTGTAGAAAATGCCTTTATGACCGGCCAATTCATCGATCGAAGTCGGCGAGCCATTGGCCGCGATGTAGGCAGGCGAGGCGACCAGCACACGACGGCTGGGTGCCAGCCGCCAGGCCATCAAACGAGAATCAAGGATCGGCCCATTGCGGACCACTGCATCAAAACCGCCCGAACTCGCATCCACCCGGCGATCATCCAGATCGAGCGTCAGCTCGATGTCGGGATACCGGGCGAGAAACGGATAAAGCGCCGGCCCCAGATGCAGCCGTCCAAACGTAACCGGCGCCGAGATCCGCAACGGCCCGATCATGGCGCCGCGACGCTCGGCGAGATCGGCTGCCGCTGTGTCGACATCCCTGGTGATGCGTTGTGCGCGTTCCAGGAACGCGATGCCATCCTCGGTCAGCGTCAGTTTTCGCGTTGTCCTGTGCAGCAGCGTCGTACCGAGTGTCTTTTCCAGATCCGCCAGCCTTTCGCTGATTACAGATTTTGATAACCTCAGCCGGCGTGCCGCCTCGCTGATGGACCCGGATTCAGTTGTGGCGACAAAAGCAGCAATGCCTTCCAGCTTCATCATTGTTCGGATATCCCGGAAAGCAGTTCCATTATTTGCAGACTAATCCGAACGAGAAGAAAAAGCCATATTCACCTCAAGCAAACGGCCCGGCGGGCAACAGCCAGGAGCGAGCCGGGTTTTGCCAGAGAAACAACAGATTGAAAGAAAAGGAATATCACCATGTCACGCCTTGCAAATAAAACAGCCCTCATCACCGGCGGCACCAGCGGCATCGGCCTTGAAACGGCCCGTCAGTTCATCGCCGAAGGCGCGCGCGTCGCCATCACCGGCACCAATCCCGTCACCATCGAAGCTGCCCGTGCCGCGCTCGGCGACAATGTGCTGATAATCCGTGCCGACGCCAGCAATGTGGCCGAGCAGAAGAACGTTGCCGATGCCATCGAGAAAGCCTTCGGCAAGCTCGACATTCTGTTCGTCAATGCGGGTATCGCCGATCTCCGTCCGGTGGAAGCATGGGACGAAGCCGGCTTCGACCGTTCTTTCGCCACCAACGTCAAGGGTCCCTATTTCCTGGTCCAGGCGTTGCTGCCGATCCTGAGCAATCCCGCCTCGATCGTGCTCAACACGTCGGTTAACGCCCATGTCGGCATGCCGACATCGAGCGTCTACGGCGCCACCAAGGCGGCGCTGCTGTCGCTCGCGCGTACACTGTCGGGCGAATTGATCGGCCGCGGTATCCGGGTGAATGCCGTCAGCCCCGGCCCGATCTCGACGCCGCTCTATGGCAAGCTCGGCCTCTCGGAAGCCGATACCAAGGCGATGGCGGCTGGTGTGTTGGCTCAGGTGCCGGCAGCGCGTTTCGGCAACGCATCGGAAATTGCCAAGGCCGTGATTTTTCTCGCATCGGATGAAGCCTCCTTCACCGTCGGTGCGGAAATCATGATCGATGGTGGCATGGGCACGCTTTAAAGCGGAGCAAGAGGTGCTGATCTCGCCGCAGGCCCTAGGCCCGGATCGAGATCAGCCCTGCCATCCACAGCCGTTCTCAAGACCTAAAGTCTATTGCCTGACGCCGGAGGAGGTCCCTCCATACGCTGCCTCGATCGCAGCGATATCGATCTTCTTCATCTTCATCATCGCGTCCATGGCGCGGCCGGCGCCGGCCTTGTCCGGTCCGGACAGCGACTTGAGCAGCGCCCGTGGCACGATCTGCCAAGAAATGCCGAACTTGTCCTTCAGCCAGCCGCATTGGCTTTCAGCGCCGCCGTCGGCAGTCAGAGCGTTCCAGAGACGGTCGGTTTCGGCCTGGTCGTCGGTATGCACCACGATCGAGGCGAATTCGCTCGGCTTGAAGTGCGGCCCGCCATTCAGCGCCTGATAGGGCACGCCATCGAGTTCGAAATCGACGACGAGCGGTTCGCCGCCTTGCGTCTGTCCAAAATTGGTAAGGATCCTCGAATTCGGAATCAGCGACGTGTAGAGTTTGGCGGCGTCCGCGCCCTTGTCGTCGAACCAAAGGCAGGTGGAGATCTTGCTGGGCATCAGGTCCTCCCTGGTGTTTCACGCATGCTTGGATGGCCAATGCCATGCATCGGCTCCAGCACGATAGGGGCGGGCAACGCCCGGGTAAACCCCGCGATCACAGCCACCCTGACAGATTCCGGCAGCATCAAACCCCAAATCTCTCGCCCGCATGAGCACTGCTGACAGGATATCGAATGGCCGTGCGCTAGGGTCACTCAGCATGTACTTGAGGAGATCGGAAATGCTCTATCAACATCGCAAGACGACCAGTGCAAGACGCATTGCAGACCGGCTGTGGCACGCATACGCATTCACGCTGAAGACAGTCTGGCAGCGTCATCTGAACGCGCGCAGCCTCAACAATCTCAGTGCCGTTGATCTCAAGGATCTAGGCCTTCGCCGCAATCCAGGCGGCGGCTATTGGCACCGGGATTCATAGCAGCCGCCATTAAGGACATGAATCAAAAAGCCCGGTGAACCGGGCTTTTTTATCTGCAATGGCAGAAGATACTACTTGGCCGGCAGCGGCAGCGGGCTGTCCGACTTGGTGTTGAGATAGGCGATGATGCTGGCGCGCTCGTCGTCCTTCTTGTCGCCGGCAAAGCCCATCGCGGTCCCCTTGATGTACTTCTTCGGCGCCGTCAGGAAGTGGTTGAGATGATCGAAGCTCCAGGCTTCCTTACCACCCTGCGAAAATTCCTTGATCGGCGTGGAATAGCCAAAATCGGCGAGATGGGCGATCGGACGGCCTACGACGCCATAAAGGTTCGGGCCGACCTTGTTGCCCGCGCCTTTCTCGGCGCTATGACAGCTCATGCATTTCTTGAAGAGCACTTCGCCCTTGGCCGGATCGGCCTTGGCCATCAGTTCGGCAATCGGCACTTCGACCGGCGCGGCTTCTGCACTGGTATTGGCATCCGTGGGTTCTGCAGCAACGATTTCAAAACCGGGCTTCTCGGGATTTTCCGAGTGGAAAAGACCTTCCGATGCAATCGAAACGGATAGGACCACGAATACCGTCGCCAGCAACGCGCCCACACCCATATTCATATAAGAATTCATATGTTCAAGCTCCCCTTACCACCCGAAGCCCTCCGGGCCATCTTGAAATCGCGCGGAACCTATGTCTTTTGGGGTTAAAGTGCAACCACAATCCACCGTTCCTTGGTGAGACCAATTGACACTATTTGCTAAGGAAATTGAAGGGCCTTCGATGACGAATCCGAGTTTAGACAACACCTTGATCCTTATTCCTGCCCGTATGGCATCCACCCGTTTGCCCGGAAAACCACTCGCCGATATTGGAGGTGTTCCAATGATCGTTCAGGTTGCGCGGCGCGCCGCCGAATCAGGGCTGGGTCGGGTGACCGTTGCTGTCGACCATCAGGATATCCTCGATGCCGTCCGCAATGCCGGTTTTGAGGCGGTGATGACCAAAGTCAGCCATCAATCCGGATCGGACCGAATCTTCGAAGCGCTCGGCCATGCCGACCCCGATGGCCGCGCCGAATTCATCGTCAATGTGCAGGGCGATCTGCCGACCATCGAGCCGGAAACCATCCGTGCCAGTCTGAGGCCGCTCGACAACGCCGCAACCGATATCGCCACTCTTGGCGTCGAGATCACCGACGAACACGAAAAGACCAATCCGAACGTTGTCAAGATCGTCGGGTCGCCGATCGCCGATAGTCGACTGCGCGCACTCTATTTCACCCGCGCCACCGCGCCCTATGGCAATGGCCCGCTCTACCACCACATCGGCCTCTATGCCTATCGTCGTGCGGCGCTCGAGCGTTTCGTGTCGCTCGCACCATCGGTGCTGGAAAAGCGCGAGTCACTTGAGCAACTCAGGGCACTTGAAGCAGGTTTCCGGATCGACGCTGAAATCGTTGACTCGGTGCCGCTGGGCGTCGATACTCCCGCCGACCTCGAAAAGGCCCGGGCAATCCTTGCCGGAAAATAGAAATACAATAACGAATTCAGGGCGAAAGCATCTCCGATGATTACCAAGACCAACCGCATCGCTTTCCAGGGTGATTTCGGCGCCAACTCCGATATGGCCTGCCGCGACCAGTTTCCCGAACTGTCGCCGCTGCCATGCGCCACCTTCGAGGACGCTTTGATGGCGGTGGACAGCGGCGATGCCGACCTCGGCATGATTCCGATTGAGAACACGCTGGCCGGCCGCGTTGCCGACATCCACCTGTTGCTGCCCGAGTCGCGACTGCATATCATCGGCGAGTATTTCATGCCCATCCGCTTCCAGCTGATGGTGCTGCCGGGCGTCAAGAAGGAAGAGATCCGCACCGTCCACAGCCACATCCACGCGCTGGGCCAATGCCGTCGCATCGTGCGTATGAACGGCTGGAAGGCGATCGTCGCTGGCGATACGGCCGGTGCCGCCAAGATGGTGTCGGAGGAGCAGGATCGCTCGATGGCGGCGCTTGCGCCGCGTCTTGCCGCCGATCTCTACGGTCTCGAGATCCTCGAGGAGAATGTCGAGGATTCCGAAAACAATGTCACCCGCTTCGTCGTGCTGTCCCGCGACCGGATCGTGCCGGCCCGCCATTCGGCCGATGAGAAGATAGTCACCACCTTTGTGTTCAATGTCCGCAACATTCCCGCCGCGCTCTACAAGGCGATGGGCGGCTTTGCCACCAACAACATCAATATGACCAAGCTCGAAAGCTACCAACTGGGCGGCAAGTTCGTGGCGACGCAGTTCTATGCCGATATCGAGGGTCATCCCGACGATGAAAACGTCAAGCATGCCATGGACGAGCTGAAGTTCTTCTCGACCGAAGTCAGGGTGCTCGGCACCTACCGCGCGCACCCGATGCGCGACATGTTCTGATCCAGAGAATTTGAAAGGAAACGCCGATGAAATGCGTTTTTATCCAGCTTCAATGCCGCCCGGGCACCGCCTATGACGTCGCCGATCAGGTCTATCAGCGCGAGATTGCTTCGGAGATCTATTCGACCAGCGGCGAGTTCGACCTGCTGATCAAGCTCTACATTCCCGAAGAGCAGGATATCGGCCACTTCATCAATAATAACGTCCTGAATATCGAGAACATTTCGCGATCGCTGACCACGATGACGTTCAAGGCGTTTTAGGCCTTTACGGATGAGGCCCCCCTCATCCGGCGCTGCGCGCCACCTTCTCCCCGTTGGGGAGAAGACATATCTGCTTTAGCCGACGTGCCTAAGACGGTCAGGCATGAAGTGGGGAGCAGCCCGGAAATGGTCTCCCTCCTCTTCTCCCCAGCGGGGAGAAGGTGGCCGAAGGCCGGATGAGGGGGTCTTAAATCTCAGTGCTCAAAACCCGTCCGACGTCCACGGCTTGTAATATTCCTTGCTCTTCTTCCACTCGATTTCATTCGGGGGTCGCGTGGATCTCGCAACGATGCCGTCATTGTCGCATTCGTAGACCCGGTAGCCCAGGCCGTTGCGCCATGTTTTCGGCCACTGCCTTTCGATATCCGATGTGCAGTTGGCTTGCGCCTGTTTGTCGATCTGGCCGGGCACCTTTACGCCGGGGAGATCCTTGAAGGGCGTGTCGTCCTTGGCGCTTGCAGATGACAATGCGCCCGCCGCCAGCAGGGCTGCAACAGCCAGTGTTGGAAGCCGCAAACCGTTGCCTGTCATCGTTCACCTCGCAATCTTCAGAATATAGTGTCGCCTGGTTGGCGGTGAAGGCCGCTCCGCTATTTTTATTTCGCGCCATATCGACTATAGCCCATTCAACCATTGCACTTTCAGGATTCCCCATGACCAGCACCATCCGCCTGCACAAGGGCGACATTTCCCCAACCGATGCTCTCCGTTACACCGGCGCCATTGCCATCGACACCGAAACCCTCGGCCTCATTCCCCGTCGCGACCGGCTGTGTGTCGTGCAGCTTTCGCCCGGCGATGGCACGGCCGACGTGATCCAGATCGCCAAGGGCCAGACCGAAGCGCCCAATCTGGTGGCCATGCTCGCCGATCAATCGCGCGAGAAGATCTTCCATTTCGGCCGCTTCGATATCGCGGTGCTGTTTCACACCTTCGGCGTCACCACATCGCCGGTGTTCTGCACCAAGATCGCTTCGCGCCTGACCCGCACCTACACGGATCGCCACGGCCTCAAGGACAATCTCAAGGAACTGCTGGAGATCGACATTTCCAAGGTGCAGCAGCAGTCCGACTGGGCCGCTGAAACGCTCAGCCAGGCACAGCTCGAATATGCGGCCTCCGACGTGTTGAACCTGCATGCATTGCGCGACAAGCTGACAGCACGCCTTGAGCGCGACGGCCGCGTCGAGATCGCCAAGGCGTGCTTCGAATTCCTGCCGACCCGCGCCAAGCTCGATCTCTTGGGCTGGGAAGAAACCGACATCTTCGCCCACAGCTGATGGTTAGTCTGGGGCGGCTGCCTCCGTGGGCGAGCCGCCGCTGCAGATATGTGATTACCTCAGGGCTAACCCTGGTTCGTGCAATTTGCGCCTGGCGGAGGATTGCTGCCGACTGCGCATCCGTTTGCGACCTGCTGCGAAACCCCAGGCGTACCATAGTCGCTGCCGCCATTGCCGGCTGCATAGACCGTGGCGGACAGTACAAGGACGAGGGCTGACGCGAGAGCAGCAAGCTTTGAGAAGGTAGAGGACATGGTGAACTGTTTCCTTATCACGTTGGAACTGGTCGCCATCTCATAAATAACACATGATGGCCGTTAGTTGGTTCAGCTTAGACGTGCGCTCGCGATAAAGTGATCGGAGCCCGCCGGCGAGGATATGACGAGTTAGAGTGGGCGCGCTGCTACAAGCTCCGCAGCCTGAGGAGCGGACCTATGACCGACAATGTCTACATTGCGCTCCTTCGCGGCATCAATGTCGGGGGCAAGGTCCTGAAGATGGCTGATCTCAAAGCGGCTATCTCCGATCTCGGTTTCGAGGATGCAAAGACCTACCTGCAAAGCGGCAATCTGGTGTTTCGCACCAAAAAAACAGCCGAGCCAGCACTTGCCTCGGCTATCTCCAAGGCAATCGCGGACAAATGTAGCGTCGATGTTCATGTCATCGTCTGCGACCACAAAGCCTGGGCTGAACTCATCGCCCACAATCCGTTCCCCGTGGCCGCCGAAAACCCGAAGATCGTGCATGCTTTCATCCTCGACAAGCAGCCTGAAAAACAGCGGTGCGAGGATTTCGCGGTCCGCGATTTCGGGCGGGATGAGTGGAAGATCATCGGCGACACCCTCTACATGCATACGCCGGATGGCTTCGGCAAATCGAAGCTGGCTTTGGCTGTCGAGCGAGGGCTGAAGGTGCCGATGACGGCACGAAACTGGAATACCGTGCTCGCGCTTGATGCGATGGCGAAGGACCTTTGACCCCTATTCACCCGGTTCGATAAAGCCGCCGTCGGCCGCCTGATGAGGGATATCCCACCCGAAATAAACCTCCGCCTCGATGATCATGCCATCTCGAATGGTCAGGATCTCGGTGTTTCGGAATTGCGTACCGCGCGCGGTGCGGCCTTCATAGGTGACGAAAACACGGTCACCATCCGCCACTGTATAGATGAAGTCGAAGCCGGACAGGCTCTCGCTATTGGGCCAGCATCGCTCGAAATAGGCCGCGCGGTCCAGCCGATTGTCGAGCGGACTGGTGAAGTGGAAGTCTTCTGCGATCAGCGCTTCGAGCGCCGCCCTGTCCTTGTTGACATAGGCGAGGTAGCTGGATTGGGCGATGCTTACGGGGTCGTGCTGCATCATGGCGTTCCGCCGTTGCCTAGGTTCATTGCTGCAACAATGATGATCAGCAAGATTGGTTCCGGAAAGCTCAGGATCCGTCCTTTTCAGGAACACGCCGGACAACGCCCAATCTGGCAATGACCGAGCCGGGAACGCCGTAGCGGGCAATGACGTCCTTGCCGTTTCTCAGTCCGCAGATCTCCCGCTGGACGAACAGCGCATAGACCTGCATTGCGGCCTCATCCGTCAGCGCCTCTCGTGTCTCATCGGTGGCCTCGGCCAGCTTGGCCAGCGCGGCTTCCGCCTTCAGCCCGGCACGGCCGAGACTGTCGGCCCGCTCTGCCATGAGTTCATACTCGAAGACGTTGAGGGGGGATTTGCCGGAGGCATTGTCGAGATAGGAGCTTGGCGGGCGGAGTGTCATCTCAACGATTTGCTTCGGATTAGGGAAATCTTAACCACACTTACTTAGTCTACTATCAAATATAGGCTTTCCCAGGCGCAATGCCAATCGCGCCGGTTCGTTTTCGACAGGAGAGCCAAGGGTCGCATGAGCGGCCTCTTTCCCTCATGTCCTGTCCATCAGCAGCGAGCGATCCCATGCTGGCCCCCATTTCATCGGCAACCGTCGCCCCCGCATCGATCAAAACCCATGGTTCCGAAACGAGAACCGCGGCTGGACAACAGTCGACCGAGGTCAATCCCGACGCGCCCGAAAGTCATGCGCCCCACGCCGCACCCACTATCGGCCTTTCCGGCAGCACCGTTCTGTCGAATGTCAATGCGGTCACGGCGACGGCAGCGAGCAGAACCGTCCTGCAGCTGCTCGCCTTTGCCATCGCTGCACAGGTCAACATTTCCAAACGAGCCGATGAAAGCCTCGACGCCTTTTTCCTCAGGCTTGCGACGACGTTGACCAACATGAGCGATACGGACCGCGCATCGATCGAACAGCGCTCCGGTCTCAAGGCGCTCAACATCCGGCTGACCGATCTGGTCGAGGCGCTCAAATCTCCGGAAGGGCCGAATGCAGCGCGGCTCGTGGCGATGGCCGAAGCGCCGCGCACGCCGTTTGCCCGCTTTGCAGCAACCGCCGCCACCAACTCCTATCTCCAGGAAGGGCAGGGCGCCACGCGCTCGGCCGAGGCATTTTCAATCGAAGCCACTGTCCGTTCCAACGAAAGCGGTCTTGCACCTGCAAATTCCAACGACGGCGCGCGTGGTCTGCAGAGCCAGCTGAAGGCGTGGTTCGAACCCGGAGCTACGGCAGCCGAGGTTTCAACGCCCAAGGAGCCGTTGGCCGAGGTTGGTGAGGCTCTCGGACTCGAACTCGCCGATGAACAGCTTGATCCAGTCGATGCGCCCGACGCCGCTGAACATTCGGCCGAAACGGTCGATGAAAGTATCGCCAGAGCCGATGTCATCGAGAATGTAGTGGATGCAGTCACTGAGCCGGCAGAGGTAATCTCCGACATTATCGCCGACGAGACGCGGACATTTGACGTCGTCGTGGTGGCGGAAACGCCAATTGAGCAGGCCATTTTGCCGGAGTCGGATCTCCCGACAATCTCGGCGGCGCCAGTTGCCGAGGCCAATCCGCAGCCACAGCCAGTAGGCGAAGAGCCTGCAGCCGCCGACCTTCCCGATATGTCGGGTGCTGCCCGCACAGAGAAGCTGCTGGACAGCCGTCAGGCCGAAAAACTCCTTGTCGCCGACCGTCGCGTCGAGACGCTGCTGACGCTCAAGGGCTTCGCCGAAGTTGCTGTTGTCGAGCAGCAGCCCAACCACATCGTCAGCCAGCCGGATCCCACCGATCCCTGGCGGCGGCATGCCGTGGGTAACGACAGCCCCGCTGCGGTGGTGCAGGAGGCGCTTGCAAAGATCGAAAAGGCAGTGGCATCGGCAACCCATGCAATCCATCGCCAGAGCCCGCAACCAGTCCAGCCCGCTGACGCCGATGAGAGTGCGGAAGCAGCGATCGGCCGCCAGGCAGCTGCCGAACAGGAAAAGGGCGCTGGCCAGCGTGTCGCCACGGCGGAGATACATCTGCCGGCCAAGACCGCGGTCAATCCCGAGCTGGTGCCATTTGCCTATGCGCCGCTGCAGCCGGCCAAGGATGAGTTCGAAACGAAGGCTTTGGAAGACGAACGCCATCAGGATGATGCAGACGACGAAGCCGATGGCGAGCAGGCCGAGACCGGCGATGAACGCCGCGAGCGTCTCGCCCGCAAGGCGACCGACGACCTGTTGAATGCCGAACCGGAAGAGCCGCAGACCATTCCGATCTCGCGAGATTCCTCCGAATCCGATCGCGCCTACGCCATGTATCAGCGCTTGGGTGGGTTCTAACCCGAGCATGTCGCCCAAAAGTGTGCCGCGGTTTTGGGACGACGACATGCTGGACAAATGAAAGTTACAGCTGGGCTGGCGTTAGGGGGCTGCGCCGCCCAAAAAGAAACCCGCCGGTGCGCACCGGCGGGTTTCTTATTTCAGATCGAAGTGCTTGGCTTATTCGCCGCGGTTCTTCAGAGCCGCGCCGAGGATGTCGCCGAGCGAAGCGCCGGAGTCGGACGAACCAAACTGTGCGACGGCTTCCTTCTCTTCAGCGATCTCGAGAGCCTTGATCGACAGCTGAACCTTGCGATCCTTCTTGGAGAAGTTGGTGACGCGGGCGTCGACAACCTGACCAACCTGGAAACGCTCGGGGCGCTGTTCATCACGGTCGCGCGAAAGGTCGGCGCGGCGGATGAAGGAGGTGAGCTCTTCGTGGTTGACGAGCTTCACTTCGATGCCACCATCGTTGATCGCAGTGATTTCGCACGAAACGACGGCGTTCTTGCGCAGGTCACCAGAGGTGGCTGCATCGCCAACGGCGTCCTTGCCGAGCTGCTTGATGCCGAGCGAGATGCGTTCCTTTTCGACGTCCACATCGAGAACGACAGCCTTGACGACGTCGCCCTTGTTGAACTCTTCGATGACCTGTTCGCCCGGACGGTTCCAGTCGAGGTCGGAGAGGTGGACCATGCCGTCGACGTCGCCGTCGAGACCAATGAACAGGCCGAATTCGGTCTTGTTCTTGACTTCGCCTTCAACGACGGTGCCAGCCGGATGCGCATTGGCGAAGGATTCCCAAGGGTTGTCGAGGGTCTGCTTCAGGCCGAGCGAGATGCGGCGCTTGGACGGATCGACTTCGAGAACGACGACGTCGACTTCCTGCGTGGTGGAGAGAATCTTGCCCGGATGGACATTCTTCTTGGTCCAGGACATTTCGGAGATGTGGATCAGGCCTTCGATGCCCGGCTCCAGCTCGACGAATGCGCCGTAATCGGTGATGTTGGTAACCGTGCCGGTGATCTTCTTGCCGGTCGGGTACTTCGCACCGATATCGCCCCAAGGATCGGACTCGAGCTGCTTCATGCCGAGCGAGATACGATGGGTTTCCTGGTTGATGCGGATGATCTGAACCTTGACCTGCTGGCCAATGTTGAGGATTTCCGAGGGGTGGTTGACGCGACGCCATGCCATGTCGGTGACATGCAGCAGGCCGTCGATGCCGCCGAGATCGACGAATGCGCCGTAATCGGTGATGTTCTTGACGACACCCTCGACAACCTGGCCTTCTTCGAGGTTCTGGACGATTTCCGAACGCTGTTCAGCGCGGGATTCTTCAAGAACGGTGCGGCGCGAAACGACGATGTTGCCGCGACGCTTGTCCATCTTGAGGATTTCGAACGGCTGCGGAACATGCATCAGCGGGGATACGTCGCGGATCGGACGAATGTCGACCTGCGAGCGCGGCAGGAAGGCAATGGCGCCGTCGAGATCGACGGTGAAGCCACCCTTGACCTGGTTGAAGATCACGCCTTCGACGCGTTCGCCGGCGTTGAACTTGACTTCGAGCTTGATCCAGCTTTCTTCGCGGCGAGCCTTCTCGCGCGACAGAACAGCTTCGCCCATCGCATTTTCGATGCGCTCGACATAGACTTCGACTTCATCGCCAACCTTCAGCGTGCCGTCCTTGGCGCGCGCACCGAATTCCTTCAGCGCGATGCGGCCTTCGACCTTGAGACCGACATCGACGATTGCCATGTCCTTCTCGATGCCGGTGATGATGCCCTTGGTGACGTAGCCTTCGGCCAGGTCAACCTTGGAAAAGGATTCTTCGAGGAGGGACGCGAAGTCCTCCTTCAGGGAATTTGCTGCGGACATTGGTTCTCCAAATGGGCGGCGATAGTTCTGCCGCCAATGCGCCGGGGGTTAAGTGTTGAACATGGGCCTTTCGCGAACCGGCCCTGTTAAGAGGGCTATTCCGGCGCGCGGTGCGCGAAAGCATCCCGTTCCAGCACGGCGTCGATTTTCACCTTCGCTGCCTGGAACGCGGCCTCTATACCCATTTTGGACGTATCAATCAAGTGCGCATCTTCAGCCGGTTTCAAAGGGCTGTCGGCACGGCCCATGTCGCGTGCATCACGCTTGCGGATATCGGCCAAAACCGTGTCGAAATCTGCCTTTCCGCCGCCGGCAAGGATCTCTTCGTGGCGGCGTCCGGCGCGCACTTCGGGCGATGCGGTGATGTAGAGTTTCACCTCGGCATCAGGGCAGACGACGGTGCCGATATCGCGGCCGTCGAGCACGGCTCCCGGCTCGCGATGGGCAAACGCCCGCTGCGCCTCGACCAGTGCCTTGCGCAACTCGGCCATGACGGCAATCTTGGAAGCGGCTTCACCGATATCGTGGGCGGAAAGCACGGTCCGATCAAGGCCGGCAAGTTCGATATTGCGGGCAATGTCGGCGGCAACGGCCTCGTCGTCGAGCGGCAGATGCGCATCGAGCAGCGCCTTGGCGACGGCCCGATAGGTCAGGCCGGTATCGAGGTGATGGAATCCATAGGCGTCGGCAATCAGCCGTGAGAGGGTGCCCTTTCCTGCGGCAGCCGGGCCATCTATGGCAATTACAGTCATCAAAAATCCCGTCGCTGAGAATCGGATATCTCTTCGCCACACGCAAGTTTTCATAAGGAAACCGCACGTGAATGCCAAGCGATTGTGACAAAAACTTATCGTGATTGCGGGAATCGTGACGTGACCGTGACCTCAGGGCAATAGATGAGCAGCGCGCGCTTGGGAGGGGCCCGACGACTCAGATGCGCAGAACGGTCGGGCCCAGGGTCATTTCACCAGTTCGAAGTCGCCGGGCTTCCAGGATTTGTCGAACCAGGGCTCCAGTGGCGCGTAGAGCCGTAGCAGGCAATTCCAGCCTTTGCCCGGCATGGTCTGGACCCAATTGGTCTCATGGCCCTTCGGCGCCTTGGGCGCGAACCACACCGTCACGGAGCCGTCTTCATTCTTCTTGATGTCATGTTGGTTGCTGTCGATCCCGGCGAGTTTCTGGTCGGTTTCCAGGAGCGAGCGCGTCTGGTTGTCATAGACTGCGAAGGACCAGAATTGCCCGACTGGAACGGGAGCGGGCAGCGTGATCCTGTAAGTCTTGCCGCCATCGAGATAGTTGCCTTTCGAATCGCGGGCGGCAAAAGCATAGGCCGAGCCCGTGCCGGGCTTCGCATTGGCCATCGCTGGTGTTATCCCGGTCGCCATGTAGTGGAACATGGTGCGTGCATCGAGCATGCGCTCGCCATCGTTCAGGAACGCATAGCTGTTGCCGATGAAGCCGTTGTTCCAGTGCCGGTCGGGGAAGAACTTCGCCCGTGGATCTCGCGGCTCGAACGCCAAGGCGCGCGCCGTGGCATTGCCGACGGCCACCGCATCGATGAGAATCGTCTTCATCCGCTTGTCCGGCGCGAATGGTTGACCTTTCTTGATGCCGATCGAGGCGAACAACCCAACCAATTCGGGGTCGAACGCATCGCCGGGCTCGGACTGGATGACCTCGTTCAGTTCTTCGTAGAAATGGAAGGTGTTGGCATGGATGGTGTTGAATTTCATGCCCGATGTATTGATGAACGTCGTGGCCGGCGGGCTCGCGGCTGCCGACAGCGGGTAAACCTTCGCCTTGCCCGTGACGCCTTTCACCGCTGCGGCGATGTCGCCGTCCTTTACGAAGGCGCGGTAGAAGACAAGGTTCGTGTAGGTTGGCGTCTTGGTGACGAAATACCCGTCGCCAGGCAGGCTGCCGGAATAGCCCGGCGGCACGAAGAGATACTTGCCACCCTTGCCCTCATCAGGGCCGACCAGGCCCACATCCGTGACATAGCGGAAATAGGCGTCGTCGACCGGCCCGAGGACGCCAGGCGGCACTTCCACGACCACGGGGCCATCTTTCAGATCGATGCAGAAGAACACATAGACCGTGGTCGAATTGGGCGTCAGGAACAGTGAACGGGCATCGATCAGATCCTCGGTGATCCCGACGGCCTTGTTCCCAGCGATCCCGACGTCCTCCAGTCCCTTGCACGCGGCATAGGCCGAAGCCGCCGGTATGCCGCTCAGGAATGCCTCGACGCCGCGCGCGAAATCGATGTTGTCATAGACTTTTTGCACCGTGGCCTTGTCCGGGAGCCCATCGACGAATTTCAGGGTTCCGAGCCGGGTTTTCACCTTGCTTGGTGTCTGGATATAGGTAGGAACCTCGGCTTTGTATTTTGGTACATGGTGCTTTTCCGCCGCGGTGGCCTGGCCGGATCCGGCAAGAAGGCCCAGAACAAGAGCAAATCCGATTCCGACTCTGTCGATCTTGACGCGCATGACGACTTCCCAAGGGTTGATGCAGGAACTGTAGTCTTGTCGAACCCACGCATGGTGGGAAGTACGTAACGGTAACATCGTCGATGTTACGTGGCCGCGTGGTCTTGACTCTGATCGCCGAAAGGAACAGATGAAGAACATGACGCAGCGTACCGGCAGTGCTGATCTTCCCTTGCATGGCGGCCGTGTGCCTCGTTGGCTCGGCGACCGCATGACCAAGCTCGGCGTGTTGATTGCCGAGGCGATCATTCAGCAATACGGGCGCGACGAATTTCTGCGACGGCTGGCGCATCCCTTCTGGTTCCAGTCCTTCGGCGCCGTCATGGGTATGGATTGGCACTCCTCGGGCATCACCACCAGCGTGCTCGGTGCTTTGAAACGCGGGTTGCCGCCGCTGTCGCGCGAACTCGGCCTGCATGTCTGCGGCGGCCGTGGCGCGCAGTCGCGCAAGACGCCCGACGAACTGATCGCAGTCGGCGAGCGCACCGGCGTGGATGGCGCGGGCCTGGCAACCACCAGCCGGCTGGTCGCCAAGGTCGATAGCGCCGCCCTGCAGGATGGTTTCGATCTCTATCTGCACGGCTTCATCGTCACCGACGATGGCAAATGGGTGGTCGTCCAGCAGGGCATGAACGAGGATACGCGGCTGGCACGCCGCTATCATTGGCTGTCGGAAGGGCTGACAAGTTTCGTCGATTCCCCACATGCGGCCATCGAGGGCAGGGACCAGGGCGAGATCGTCAATCTCGCCGACCGCCGAGCAGGTCCATCGCGTCATGCCCAGCTCGATCTGCTGGCGACGTTGGGACCGGACAGGATCGTCCACGAGGTCGCCGCGATCGAAGGGCGGCTGCCAAAGGAGTCGGTATCAGACCAGGCGATGCTTCCGCATCTGATCATGCCGGCGCACCACGATGTGCGGGAGACCGATGTCAACATGCGGCGCCTGCACGGCAATCTCGCTGCGGCCGCCGATCGCGGCCCCGAGGATTTCGAGAAGTTGCTGCTTGTGCCTGGCGTGGGCGCGCGCACAGTCAAGGCACTGGCCATGGTGGCTGAAGTGGTGCATGGCGCGCCCTGCCGGTTTTCCGATCCTGCCCGCTTTTCGCTCGCTCATGGCGGCAAGGACCGGCATCCCTTCCCGGTGCCACTCAAGGTCTATGACGAGACGATCAGTGTGATGAAATCGGCGATCCGCAAGGGCCGGTTGGGTCGCGACGAGGAATTGCAGGCACTGCGGCGGCTCGACGACCAGTCGCGCAGGATGGAACGCTACGTCACCGGCCCCGATCTCAAGGAGATCGTCGCCGGCGAGTACGAGAAATCGGCCGAGTGGGGCGGTCGCAGTGTCTTCGGCTGGGAGCCCGACTGGAGCGAGGAATTCAAGCGGTAGTTTCCGGCCAGGCGAGGATCGGCAACTGGTTGGAACGCTTGATCTGTGACAGCGCGAAACTCGATTCGATCGAGACGACACCATCGAGGCGTGTCAGGGCTGCAACTATCGGCTGGCCGGGCCGCGGCCATAGAGCAGCAGCATGCCGACGATGACGACACCGAAGATGATCTGTCGCCCGGCTTCGGGCATCTGCATGACCGAGAGGATCGATTGCAGCAGCGTGATCAGGATCACGCCGGCAACGGTGCCGAGATAGGATCCCTTGCCGCCGAGGATCGATGTGCCACCCAGCACCACAGCGGCAATCGAGGGCAGCAGGTAAGCGTCGCCCATCGACTGCGCGGCTTTCGACGCATAGCCCGCGACCAGCACGCCGGCAAAGGCGGAAAGCGCACCCGATGTGATGAAGGCGATCATGACGATGCGGCGGGTATTGAGTCCCGAGAGATAAGCCGCGCGCTCGCTGTTGCCGATGCCGTAGATCGAGCGGCCATAGGTGGTGCGCCGATAAAGGAAGACCATCACGGCGCTGACAGCGACCCAGACCAGGATCGCATTTGGCACGCCGGGAATGATGAAGCCGGTCGCCAGCCAGCGCACGGCGGGTGGGGCGGAATCCTGAGGCGAGAAGCCGCCGGTATAGAGCACCATCAGCCCCTGCGCGACGACATTGGTGGCCAGCGTGACGATCATCGACGGAATACGCAGATAGGCGACGCCAAAGCCGTTGATCATCCCGAAGAGCGCGCCGCAAAGCACGCCGAATGGGATGGCGAGCACGAGGCCGGTCTCGCCGAACCCCGCGGCAGCGCAAGCCATCATGGCGCCGGCCGTCATTACCCAAGGCACCGAAAGGTCGATATGGCCGAGCAGGATTACCAACATCATGCCGGCCGCAGTCACGCCGAGGAAGGAGGCGACCTTCAATTGCTGTATGAGATAGTCCGGCGACAGGAAATTGCTGGAATAGATGCTGCCGACCAGCAGCAACAGGATGATGCAGCCAAAGGCGGTGGCCACCGCTGGATCGATGCGCCGCAGGAATGCCGGCATTTTGGCGCGTGGTTCGACACGATTTTCTGACATCTCGCTCATTGAAACCATTCCAGGCGGTTGCGAACGCGGACCAGCGCAATGGCGCCTATGCTGACGGCGATCATCAGCACCACGCCCTGCAGCAGCGGTTGCCAGAGCGGGTCGACATCGAAGACGAACAGCATGTCGCCGGTGGTGCGGGCGGCGAAAGCGCCGAAAATGGCGCCGATGGCGCTACCCCGGCCTCCAAACAGTGAAATGCCGCCGAGCACGACGGCGGCGATCGACCAGAGCGTATAGCCGTTGCCGCTGGCATAGGCGGCTTCGCCGGTATAGGTGAAGAAGGTCAGGAACAACCCACCCATGCCGGCAAACAGCCCGCCGAGCGCGTAGGCGACAAACTTGGCTCGCCGGATCGGCACCCCCGACATGAACGCGGCCGGTTCGGATGAGCCCGCGGCGAACGCTGCCCGGCCGATCGCCGATCGTCGGTACGGTATCCAGACGACCACAACGATGGCGGCGAGCAGCACGAGGCTGGCTGGAACGATGCCGAACAGCTTTCCGGTCAGTGCATCGGCGAGATCCTCATTGACGCTTCCGCCTGGGAAGGGCCTCAGCAGCAGGGCGATACCGAAATAGACTGCGCCGGTGGCAATGGTGGCGACGATCGGCTGCAATCTTCCATAGATCACCAGCAGGCCGTTGATGGCGCCGCAGGTCATGCCGGCGGCAAGCACCCCGATCAGCCCAAGCGTCGTCATCAGGGGATTGCCCACGACGATGTATGACGCGATGCAATTGGTGAGGATGAAGATCATGCCCACCGACAGATCGATGCCAGCGGTGATCACCACCAGCGCCTGTGCCATGGCGACGAAAGCCAGCAGCACACCCTTGTTGGCGGCGGTCTGCGCGACGTTGACGGTCAGGCCGACGGGATGATTTGCAATATAGACTGTGAACATCAGCAGGAAGATCGCCAGTCCCATCAACGTGCCGCGCTGTTCGTTCAGCCAGTAACGCCATTCGCTCATTGCGCGGCCTCCATATGTGTCTTGTCGACATTCAGCGCGCTGGCGATCAGGGCGTGTTCGGTCAGGTTGTCGCCCTTGAGCTCGCGGACGACATGACCGTCATAGAGCACCAGAACCCGGTCGCAGCAGCCGATCAGCTCATCATAGTCGGTGGAATAGAACAGGATCGCGGCGCCCGCATCGGCCAGCCGGCGCAGCAATTGATAGAGCTCCTGCTTGGTGCCGACGTCGATGCCGCGCGTCGGGTCGTTGAGCAGGATGATGCGCGGGCGGCGCATCAGCCATTTGGCGATCACCACCTTCTGCTGGTTGCCGCCCGACAGCGACCCAACCGGAATATCAAGCCCGGCTGTTTTGATCGCCAGGAGCTTGACCATCTCGTCGATCAACTCCTCTTCCTTGGTTCGATCGATGACGCCGCCCGAGGAAATACGATCCAGATTGGCGAAGGAAAGGTTTTCGCGCACCGTCATCGGCAGCATCAGGCCCTCTGTCTTGCGGTCTTCCGGGATCAGCGACATGCCGACACGGGATGCTCGCGCCGAGGCGGGGCTTGCCAGCGATACAGGCGAACCGTCGATCAGCACCGAACCGCTGGTTCCTCGCAAAACGCCAAAAAGCGCGAGCAACAAATCGCGCTGCCCCTGCCCATCCAGCCCGCCAAGGCCGACGACCTCGCCCTTGCCAACGGAAAACGAGATGTCGCGCAATTTGTTGGCCCAGCCGAGATTGCGGCATTCGAGCACGGGCGGGCCGATGTCGGCCGCGCGCGTTGGCTTCGGCGGGAAGACATTGTGGTACTCGCGGCCGATCATCATCTCGACCACTTCGGTGTTGGTTCGCGTGCCGGCCTTGTAGCTGGCAACATTGCGGCCGTTGCGGAACACGGTGCATTCGTCGGCGAGTTCGGCAATCTCATGCATGCGGTGCGAGATATAGAGAATGGCCAAGCCTTCGGACCTCAGCCGTTTCAGCACTGTGAAAACCTTGGTCACGTCGCTTGCGGTGAGCGCCGATGTCGCCTCATCGAGGATCAATATGCGCGGCTTGCGGGCCAGCGCCTTGGCGATCTCCACCATCTGGCGGCGCGATAGCGGCAGGTCGCGGACCATGGCGCGGGGGTGGATATCCTCGGCGCCGGCGCGGGCCAGCGCCTCCTCGGCGATCTGACGTTGGGCGCGGCGATCGATCATCCCGAATTTCTTCGGCGGATTGGCAATGGTGATGTTGTCGGCGACGCTGAGATCCGGAACCAGTGAGAGCTCCTGAAACACGCAGGCGATGCCGAGCGCGACGGCTTCCGCAGGCGAACGGAAACTCACCGCGTTGCCATCCATCAGCATCCAGCCCTCGTCGGCCGCCACGACGCCGCTCATGATCTTGATCAGGGTGGATTTGCCGGCGCCGTTTTCGCCGAGAATGGCGTGGATGCGGCCGGTCTCGACCTGCAACTCGGCATTTTCAAGAGCGCGCACGCCGCCATAGCGTTTCGAGACACTCTCCATACGAAAAAGCGGCGCGGCCGCTGGATTGTCCGATGCGGTCATCAATATCCCCGACTGCCTGACATTCGCATGCCGCGGGACTTTCCCCGCGGCATGCCGTTGCAGAAGCGTAGGCCTTGCGGCCTATTGATTTTCCTTCGTCTGCCCCATGATTTCCTGGGCAGTGAAGTTGATCCCGCAGGTGGGGAAGGAATTGCCGACAAAGAAGTTGTCGGACTGGTCGGGGTAGAAATCCTGACCTGCCTTGAAGTTCGGATCCTCGACAATTGCGAGCGGCAGCTTGACCGATTGCGGCACGACCTGGCCTTCCAGTGCCGCGATCGCCGTCTTGATCGCCACGGCCACCTGTGCCGGACCGGTGCCTGCCGACGAGCATTTCAGGCCTTCGGCCGCATGCGCCGCGCAGAACTTGCGGAAGCCGTTTTCTGTTTCACCGCCGAAGGGCACGAACTTGTGGCCGGCATCGATCATTGCCTGCACGACGCCGGTGTCGCCACCCTGCGCCGTGATGCCGTCGAACGACTTCTGCACGGCAATTGCATCGGCTGTTGCCTTCTGGGCGGTCGGATCGTCCCACTTTCCGAGCACTTCGATAACGTCCCATTTCTTGCCGCTCGCATCGAGCGTCTCATGGATACCGTTGTGGCGGTCGGTATCGACTGATGTGCCCGGCACGCCGCGCACTTCCAGGATCTTGCCGCCATTCGGCACATGGCCGATCAGCCAGTTTGCCCACAGCACGCCGAGGCCGTGCTGATCGACATTGACGTTGATGGCATCCTGGGTGTCGAGAATGTTGTCGAAGGCGACGAGCACGACGCCGGCTTCCTTGGCGCGCTTGATGACCGGGCCGAAAGCGGTCGGATTTTGTGCATTGACAACGATTGCGTCATAGCCGGAATCGATGAAGTTGTTGATGGCCGAGATCTGCGCCGGCACATCTTCGCCGGTCGAGACAACCTTGAATTCCTTGAGCTTGGCCGCGACGTCAGGCTGCGCCGCATAGGCCTTGGCCGTCTGGATCATCTGGATGCGCCAGGTATTGGCGATGTAACCGTTCGCAAGCGCGATCCGGTAAGGGCCGTCCTTCTTTGGAAACTTGAAGAATTTCGTGTCAGCCGACCAGGGCGCGAAGCACTCCGGTTCGGCGGCGGGGCCGCTGACGACTTCCGGGTCGGCCAATGCGGTCGATGCAGAAAGCGCAAGCGCAGCGGCTGCGAGCAAGCCGCAGACATAGGTCTTGATCATCGATTACCTCCCAAGTGTTTATCTCTGCGGATCCGCCTCGATGCGCAAACGTCAGCACCAAACGCCCGCGGACACTTGTTCCGCCGGGATGGCTGCACTGCAGAATGACAATCGTTATGCGAAATCCGGTGACGGCATCGGGCTCCTCTCCCTCGACGTCACGATAAAGATGGTAGCGCTACCAAATGGCTTTGTAAAGCGGCCTTGTTTGAAGCTCTATCGCGAGGTCACGGCAGGCGACGGGTGCTGTCCCGAACCCGCAATTCGAAGCCGAGATCGATGATCCGGTCCTCGACTATTTCCCCCGACAGCTCCGCCATTGCCATGCTGATGGCGCGCTTGCCGATCTCGTAGCGCGGTGTCCTGATGCTGGTGATCGAGGGATAGGCGACATTCATCATCTCGAGATCGTTGAAGCCGGCGATCGCGATTTGGGACGGCACACTTATACCGGCGCGATGGCAGGCAAACAGCACGCCGAGCGCCAGATCGTCATTGTTGCAGACGATGGCGTCGAGGTCCGGGTTCTGCTCGAGTGCTCGATGAAACAGTTCCACGCCGCGGGTGACGCTCGATGGCGACGGCGTAGTCGTGATAAGGCTATCGTCGAAATGTCCTTCCCTGCGCATCACCTGTTCGTAACCTGCAAGGCGCCTGTGAGTGCGCGGGTCCATGCGGGCGCCAACGAAGCCGATGTTCTTACAGCCCATCTCGATGAGATGCTCGGTGATAACAACGCCGCCGTTGAAATGCGAAAAGCCCACCATCATGTCGATCGGCTCGGGGCCGATCTCCATGATCTGCACGACCGGGCAGCCGGCATGCTTGAGCAGCTTGCGCGCTGCAGGCGTCTGGTCGATGCCGGAGACGATCAGCGCGGACGGATGCTGGCTGAGAAAGACGCGCAACAGGCGTTCCTCCTCCTCCTGCGAATAATGGGTATTGCCGAACTGGACCTGCAGATTGCTGCTGCCGAGGCCGTCGTGGATACCGCGCAGGACTTCGGCAAAGACATTGTTGGTCAGCGACGGGATCAGCACGCCGATCACGTCGGCCCGCACCGATGCCAGGGCGCGGGCATTGGGGTTCAGCATGTAGCCGAGCTCGTCTATAGCCGCCGTGATCCGTTGGCGCAGTTCCGGAGAGACTTTTTCCGGGTCCCTGAGCGCCCGCGACACGGTGATCGAGCCGACTTCCGCGAGGTTTGCGACGTCGGCAAGGGTCGGTCGTCCGGTACTCCGTCGCGACCGTGGCTTCGGCCCTTTTCCCATCGCTTCCATGCATCCTGCCCGCTGAGATATCCCTCGCGCCATGCCCGCGAATGGTTTCGTCCGCTGCACGTCGTTTGGCAAACAGATAATCCTCAAGCGGCCTTCCGTCCATCCATGCGGTCATCGCAATCGCGACAGACAGCTTTTGATCGGCTATGATCGAAGGAAACAACCACGCTTTTCACGGCTTTTCCGAAGGCAATTCCAGCGTATGAGGTGTGACGTGACAGCTGACGCGATCCTGTTTCCAAGAAGCGAATGGGTGCCCAACAATCCAACGCTTCCGGTGCTGTTCTACCGGCACGCTCTCGAATTCGGCGAGCACACGGCCGAGGCATTCGAGGCGCGGTTTCGCGAAAACGACTGGCAGGGAATGTGGCGCAATGGCGTGTTTTCCTACCAGCATTACCACACTCATGCGCATGAGGTGCTGGGCATCGCGTCGGGTCATGCGCGGTTGCTGATCGGCGGACCGACCGGCCAGGAAATCGACGTTGCGGCGGGCGACTGCCTCGTCTTACCAGCAGGAACGGGTCACTGCTTGATCCATCAAGGCGGTGACTTTCTGGTCATTGGCGCCTATCCGCCCAGGCAGCACGCCGACATATGCACCGAGGCGCCGGGGCAGGCAGGCCTCGATGCGATTAATGCCGTGCCGATGCCGGAAACCGATCCGCTCCAAGGGCGACACGGGCCACTTCGCCAGATTTGGCAAGGCGGATCAGGGGAGTGACGGGTCAGCGCGCGCCGCAGAGCGATGTGCCGTCTAGGCGCCCTTGTAGATATAGCCGCTGCCGCGCGACGTCTCGATCAGGTCGCCGTCCTGGCCATTCTGCTCGAGCTTGCGCCTCAGCCGCTTGATACGGGAATCGATGCTGCGGTCGATCGGGTCTGACCCGTGCGCAGGTGCCAGCCTCAGGATTTCGTCGCGGGTCAAGAGCTTGCCGGGATTGGTGGCAAAGGCGGCGATCAGGTCGATTTCCGTTGGAAACAGCGCCACCTCTTCGCCGTTCGGTTCAAACAGCTTCCAGCGCTTGAGATCGAGCGAGAACGAGCCGAAGGACACCATGCTCTCGCTGTTGAGACGCCGCCGACGCAGCACCGCCTCGATGCGGGCATTGAGTTCGTTGAGTGAGAAGGGCTTGGTCATGTAGTCGTCGGCGCCGATCTCCAGCCCGACGACGCGGTCGACGAGATCGCCGGCACCGGTCAACATGATGATGCCGAGATCGTGGTGTTCGCGCATACGGCGCGCAATGCTCAGGCCATCTTCGCCGGGCAGGTTGAGGTCGAGGAGGATGAGGTTTGCGGCGCAATCGACCATGAGCGCATTGAGGCCTTCGCCGGTGGTCGCGCGGCGAACGGCATGGCCCTGCATCGACAGGAAATCCTCTATCATGCCGCTCAGCGATTCATCATCGTCGACAACTATCAGATCCGCCATGAGTAAATGCCCATCAGTGCCCCTCAACTGCACGATAAACTTACGATATTTCTGCCTGCTTGGCGATTGCAATCGAAAAGTTCATCGAAGCAAGCCTTCCCGGCCAATTAGCGATAAGGTGGTGAAAATAGGTCGCGACATCGGCGTGAAACAATCCGGTTCCATTTTCCTTGTCCGCAATATTGAATTTTCCTGGGGTAACGGGCTTGATGCGGAAGAAAGTGCGCCCAGGATGAAATGATGGACAGCATGGGTCAAGATAAAGGGGAGGGCTTAAAGCCGTTGCGCCACACGCGCATAGGCCCTTCGCCACGGCTATTGTTGCTGTGTGCCTTGCCGCTTTCGCTATTGATCGTAGCGATCGTCGTCGATCAGTTCTGGCGCCAGCAGGCCGCGATGCTTTCCGACCTCGATCGCGTCATGAACGAGCAGCAACATGCGCTGAGTTCGCTGATATCGGACAATGACCAGCAGCTTGCCCGCATGCGGCTGACCATGGAAGACCGCATTTCGGATTCAGGGGGGTTGTCGAAGCAGCGGGCCGGAGAACTCCAATCGGTCGTGGTCGCGCTCAATGGCGGCGAAGCCCGCGGGCTGGAATGGACGCCGGGCGCCAACAATGCCAGTCTTGGCAGTCTTTACAGCATTCCCGAACTGGCCTCGCGACCGGCCGATCAGATAGGGCCGATCGATGCGGCTCTCGACCTTCTGAGCGGGTTGCACATCGACCGGCGTGCGGGGTCGCGGTCGCATTCCAGCTATTTCATCTCGGCACAGTCCGACTTCCTGGCGATCTTCCCGGGCCTGAGCCTTCAGGCGATTGCCAGCGTCACCGGCAAGGGAAAGCAGATCCACAGCATCGGCGATCTCCTGAGTTCGCTGAAGACCACTGACGCCTACCAGCTCGGCGTGCCGGAGAAGAATACGCTACACAATGCCTATTGGACGGGCATCTTCGAGGATCCATCCTTTCTCGGCCTGATGGTCAGCCACGCGGCACCCGTCTACGTCAACCAGCGTTTTTATGGAATCGTCGGCACCAATATCCGGCTCGAATCCTTCGAGGCGCTGATCGCCCATATGCCACAGCCGGTAGGCATGCTGGCCATCACCAATGACAAGGGCGAGATCCTTACGATCAACGGCCGGGCCTTCAACGGCGATCTCCAGAAAATGATCGACCACCTCAAGCGCAGCGGCCTGGTGTTCGACAAAACCAAACAGAGCCTGGGTGTCGGCTTCGAGGATGTCGGCGACAACTGGGTGCGCGTCCAGGCGTCGTCCGCCTCGCCGTTCCAGCTGATCTATGTGCTGCCGAAATCCGATCTCTACGGCTATCTGCTGCCGCGATTTGCGCCCTACGCGCTGATTCTGATCGGCCTTGGCGCCACGTTGTTCGGGATGTTCTACCTGCTGCATCGCGCCTATATAGCACCGAGCCTGAAGCTAGCCGAATTCCTGACTATGCAGGCGGCCGGTATCGACACGGAGATACCACCCCTGCCATCGGGCTGGCGGCGGCACTTCCTCACCATTGCCGGCATCGTTTCGACCATTCATCGCTACCAGGCGCGACTCGAAGAAAGCGAGGCGCGCTTTCTTGCAGCAACATCGAGCCTCGACGATGGCTTCGCAATCGTCGGGCCGGACGCCAAGCTGGTTTTTTACAACGAAGCCTTCGCCGGCCATCTTGGCGAAGACAAGAAATCCAAAATCGCCATCGGCTGCGACATCGCCGATCTCATCGAGCCCAGGCTTTATGGCGTCGAGGACACCGACGTCGAATACGAGCTGCCCGGCGGCCGATGGATCGACGGCTGGAAGACGGCGACGCCGGACGGCGGCAAGGTGATCTTGCTGCACGACATCACCAAGGCCAAGCAGACCGAAATGATGATCCGCGAGAGCGAGGCACGATACCGCCTGGTCATCAACACGCAGACCGAGATGGTGGCGCGGCACGATCCCGGTGGCAGAACCACCTTCGCCAACGCCGCCTATTGCCGATACCTGGGTATGACGCTGGAGGAAGTGCTGGCACGCCAGGAGAGCGGCTTCGACACGATTCTCCCCGAAGACCAGGAGGCGTTCAACGCCCATCTCGCCTCATTGACGCCGGACAACCCGATCTCGACGATTATCCTGCGCAACTACATCGTTTCCACCGGCGACATCCGTTGGGAGGAATGGACGGATACAGGCATTTTCGACGCCCATGGCGAGATGATCGAAATCCAATCGATTGGCCGCGACATCACCGAAAGGAAGCGCGCCGAGGAAGCGCTGAGTTTCAGCGAAGCCCGCATGGCCGCCTTCCTCGAATATGCGCCGGTGGCGATGCTGGTGAAGGACCGCAACGGCATATTCACGCTCGTCAACCCGGAAACGGCCAAGCGACTTGGCAGGCCTGCCCATGAAATCATCGGCAAGCGCACGGTCGACATCCTGCCGGCCGACGAAGCCGCCATGATCGACCGCTCGATCGAGAAGGTGCTGGAGACCGGCGAAATGCAGATCGAGGAGCAATATCACCCCTCGCTCGCGCCCTATCTCTATAGCCTCTTCATTCGCTTCCCCGTGCGTTCGGAAAGCGGCGAGGTCATAGGCGCCGGTGTTTTTGCCGTCGATCAGACGAGCCAGCGACTGGTTGAAATGGAGCTCGAAAAGCAGCGCGACGTGTTGCAGCAGAGCGAGAAGATGGCCGCGCTCGGATCGCTGCTGGCCGGCGTCGCCCATGAACTCAACAATCCGCTGTCCATCGTCGTGGGCTATTCCGGCATGCTGCATGAAATGGCCACCGACGAAGCGACCAAGCGCCGGACCAAGGAACTGCATTCCGCCGCCGAACGGTGTGCCCGCATCGTCAAGACATTCCTGTCGATGGCGCGTTCCAAGCCGATCGAGAAGCGCAACGTCTCTCTCGACAGTGTGCTCGACGATGTGCTGGAACTGGCTGCCTATGGCCTGCGAAGCAATGGCATCACGGTTGAACGCGAACGTCTCGTCACCCTACCGGACTTTTTCGCCGACCCCGACCAGCTCCATCAGGTGTTCATGAATGTCGTGATCAATGCGCAGCAGGCCATGACGGGTGTCGAGGGCGAGCGAGTACTGAACGTCAAGAGCTATCGTGGCCGCGGCCATATCGTCATCGATATCCTCGATTCCGGCCCTGGCATCGACGATGCCGCCAGGGCGCGCGCCTTCGAGCCATTCTTCACCACCAAGCCGCAAGGTGTCGGCACCGGTATAGGATTGTCGGTGTGCCTGCGTATCGTTGACGCGCATGGCGGCACGATATCACTGGACGCGGCGCCGGCCGGCGGAACGCTATGCCGCATCAAGTTTCCCATGGCGCCGGAAGTTGCGCATATGGAAGTTCACGAGCCAGAGGATCGGTTCCGTCTTGCCGGTCGTCTGCTCGTCGTCGACGACGAGGCGACCATTGGTGCCTTTCTCGTCGATGCGCTGGGTGCCGAAGGGGTCGACGTGATCGCGGTGCCAAGCGGTCGCGAAGCGCAGGCGATCATCATGAAGACCGATTTCGACGCCGTGGTCACCGATCTGCGCATGCCCGATATCGATGGCGACAAGCTGGTCGAGTTCATCCTGGAAAAGCGCCCCGAGCTCAAGGGTCGCATCGTGGTGATGACAGGCGATGCGCTGAACGCCCAGAACAGGATCGAGCGCACCGACCTGCCGATCGTCACCAAACCTATCGACATCTCCGTGCTGCGCCGTGTGCTCCGCCCGCTGCTCGACAGGGACACCAAGGCTGCAAACAAAAAAGATTCCGTGGCCACGCATGAGGGAGTAAGCTGATGTCCGAAGCCAACATCGTTGTAGTGGATGACGAACCGGGCCTTCGAGGCATGATCGAAGACTACCTCTCCATACAGGGCTATGCCGTGCATCAGGCCGAGGGCGGCGCAGCACTCGATCGATTGCTTTCGGCACGCGCGCCCGATCTCATCTTGCTCGACGTCAATCTTCCCGGGGAAGACGGGTTCTCGATCCTGAGACGGCTGCGCAATGGTGGCCAGCGGATGGGGATTATCATGCTGACCGGCAATGCCGACGAGATGAGCAAGGTCAAGGGCCTGATCGATGGCGCCGACGACTATCTCCCAAAGCCTTTCGAAGTCCGCGAGTTGCTGGCGCGCGTGCGCAGCGTGCTGCGGCGCCTGCCGCCACCGGCAGAAAAACCGGTCGAGACAAAACCGAAGCTGACACTCGGCAGCTTCGTGCTGGATGTCGAAGGACGGCGCTTCTTCACGGCTGACGGCGAGGAGATCGAGGTCAGCAGCATGGATTTCGACCTGCTGGAGACGTTTGCCCGCCATCCTCGCCAGGTCCTGTCGCGCGACCGGCTCTGCGAACTCGCCCATGGCCGCACCCTGCAGGCCGCTGACCGCAGCCTCGACATCCGAATTGCACGGCTGCGCAAGAAGATCGAGATCGATGCATCGGAACCGACCATCCTCAGGACCGTGCGCGGCGAAGGTTACGTCTTCGAGCCGGAAGGCTGAAACAAACGATACGGCTCGCTAGTGGCGGGCCTTACCGACAGACAAAAAGAAGGCGACCAATTGGTCGCCTTTTAGTTGGTCTTCTCCGGGGAGGGAGGGCGGAATAACGTTCGTTTTGTTTCGAATGCCGAGATAACTCTTTCGTTTTCAGTTCATGGCCATCAAGCACGAAGACGGGATCGACCGCATCTTCTTCGGCACCGCCACGCGGATATTGCCGGCGGCAGGGCCGACCGGATTTGCAGCCGGATAGGCCGTTGACGCAAAGGAGCTGAAGCTCAACGCAGCAGCCTGGAAGCCGGCGATCGAGCGGGTCTTGATGTTTTTCTCGCTGGCGGAACCCGGCGAAACCACGTCCGGACCACGGCTGATCTCGACG
Organism: Shinella sp. OV683; assembly: GCF_057787725.1. Taxonomy (NCBI): domain Bacteria; kingdom Pseudomonadati; phylum Pseudomonadota; class Alphaproteobacteria; order Hyphomicrobiales; family Rhizobiaceae; genus Shinella; species Shinella sp. OV683. Next base: position 4,190,262 of record NZ_CM173543.1, on the reverse strand, counting down.
TTTTCAACGTTGTGATGGTAGAGGGCTGCCGCCCCCAGCTCGAAGCCCAGGATGACAGAAATAACAATGATAGATGCTGCGGCTGCACTCAGGCGCGTGAAGGTAGACATCGATCTGCTCTCTGGTTTTCGGCGCCTGACGAATTCACGTCGGCTGCTTCGATGAGTGCAGGTCTAAGGTTCGTTTGTTTCACCTGAATGTCGCTGTTACAATTTGAGCGTCTTTGGTTTGAAACATTGAAACAAATCGAACAAAACGAATGTGTGTGAGGTTTGGATACATTCGAATTCGCGATCATGCGCTGCACGCGCCACGCGTGATTGTGGCACCGTGGGGCTCAGCGCTTGGCGGCAGCATCCCAGGATTTACGGATGTGTTTATAGCCGTCGCGATAGACCGCTTCGGGCGTCTCGGAAAAGTCGCGCCAGACCTTGGTGGCCGCCGCGAGGTCCTTCAAGGATCTGCCAAACGCTTCGATCGTCAGCCAGTCGTCGTAGCCGCTCTTGCGGATGGCGTCGAAAGTCTCTTTCCACGGAATGTTGCCTCGCCCCGGCACGCCGCGATCATTTTCCGAGATGTGGATGTGGACGATGTTGCTGACATGCCTGGTATAGGCGCCGATCGGATCGGCTTCTTCGATATTGGCATGGAACGTATCGTACATCGCCTTGATGTTGGGATGGCCGATCGCGTCGATATGGGCCGACAGATCGGCCATCGTATTGACGAGATAACATTCGAAGCGGTTGAGCGCCTCCAGCCCGATCGTCACACCATGCATGCCGGCATGGTCGCCAATCACATGCTGTGAGGTGACGGAGCGCTCGAACTCCGCAGCGGTGGGGCCGTCGCCGGAAAACAGGCCCAACGTTGAATGCAATGGTCCGCTCAGCGTCTTGGCGCCCAGTGCCTCGGCGCAGTCGATGGCCCATTTCATATAGCTGACGCCGCGCGTGCGCGTGTCGGCATCGGGAGAGATGAGGTTCATTCCGGGGTCGCCCATCGCCGAGACGGCGGTCCGCTCAAGACCGATCGCGTCCAGCATCGCCCCCAAACGTTTGTAGTCGTCCGGTGTTCCCTCGAAGATCGGGATCTCGACGCCATCGAAACCGGTTGCCTTGATATCCCTCAGTAGCGGCTCATGCTCCTTGGTGACATTCGTGGTCCACAGGAACATGCACATACCGATTTTCATGGTGACTTCCTCCTCCTCGCAGACAGCAAGGGCCTCCCAACCCATTGCCGTAATCTGGTCATACCAAAAAATTCCAACTGGTCAAGCCACGCGGCAGCGGTTCGGGCGCGCAAGACAGACCGCACGATCGCGCTTAATATCATGATATTGCATAATATATCTGAATATTTATGTCGATGTCAGCCTCGTCTTGCGGAGTGCGGAAATTTGCGTTAGATGTTTTATCACGCCCAATTGGCCAAACCAGATGTTGAGGAAAGCTGGCACGGCTCGGGGAAGAGACACCCGCCAGTGGAGGCTGGCGCCATTGCTTAGGCGATTTTCTGGGAGGAAATGACCATGCATCTTTCGACGCATAATTGGATGCGTGCTGAGCCGCTCGCCGTGACGCTGAAGCGGATCAAGAAATACGGCTATGAGAGCATTGAGATCTCGGGCGAGCCGACCCAATACGACATCAAGGAGACCCGTGCGCTGCTGAAGGAGCATGGCATCCGCTGCTGGGGTGCGGTGACCCTGACGCTCGGCGAGCGCAATCTTGCCGCCAAGGACGAGGGCCAGCGCGCCCGCTCTGTCGATTACGTCAAGAGCGTCATCACCATGGTCAGCGAGCTTGAAGGTGAGATCGTCACCCTGGTGCCCGCGACGGTTGGCAAGGTCGTGCCGGATGGCACCGAGGAGGAAGAATGGAAGTGGGTGGTCGACGCCACCAAGGAATGCTTCGCCCACGCGCAGAAGCGGGGCGTCCGGATTGCCATTGAGCCGCTTAACCGTTTCGAGACCTATTTCTTCAATCGCGGCGCCCAGGCGCTGGCCTTGGCCGAGGCCGTTCATCCGGATTGCGGCGTCTGCCTCGATGCCTTCCATCTGAATATCGAAGAAGAGAACATGTATGACGCCATCCGCCAGGCGGGAAAGCGCCTGTTCGATTTCCATGTCGCCGACAACAACCGTTTCGCAGCCGGCCTCGGCCAGCTCGATTGGCCGAAGATCATCGGCACGCTGAAGGAAATCGGCTACGATGGCGCGGTGACCAACGAATTCGTTGCCCCGGTCGATCGCACGCCTGCCGCCAAGTATCCTGAAATGGTCGAGCGCAATCCGGTCGATATTCCGCCGGAACAGCTCAAATTCATCCAGGACCACGGCTCAAGCCTGCTGACGGAAGCCTTCTACGACGACCAGATGCGCATCACGGCGGAAACATTGCTGCCGTTGATCAAGTAGGCAACGGCGGAAACGTTCGAACCTCCCGGCGGCGCGCCGCCGAGAGGTGAGGGGATTGAATATGCGTATCAAGACGGTAGAGGCCTGGTGGGTGAAGATCCCCATCGAAGCAAGTCGGCAGCACCGAAGCGATTTCGGTCGGCTGGCGACATTCGATGCGGCGATCCTGCGCATCGAGACCGACGATGGCGTCGTCGGCTGGGGCGAGGGCAAGAATGCCGCCGGCAGCGCCGGCACCTACGGCACGCTAGTCCACCTCCTCAACCACGAGGTTGGCCCGAAACTGATTGGCCGCGATCCCGCCGATATCTCGAGCATATGGGAAATGCTTTACAACGGCGTGCGCGCTGAAAGCGCCGCGAGTTCGGGCCATGCGATGCCGGAGCTTTCGCGGCGTGGTCTTTCGGTGGCGGCCATCAGCGCCGTCGATATCGCGCTCTGGGATATTCTGGGCAAGTCGCTCGGCGTTCCGGTGTGGAAACTGCTCGGCGGCCGCAAGGCCGATCGCCTGCCCGCCTATGCTTCGGGTGGCTGGGAAAGTGCGGAGAAGATCGGCGATCAGCTGAACTCCTACATTACCAGCGGCGGCTTCAAGGCCGTGAAGATGCGGGTCGGCGCCATGGATGGCGCGCCGCATGTGTCGGCCGCACGGGTCAAGGCAGCCCGCAAGGCGCTTGGGCCCGACGTTGAACTCATGGTCGATGCACATGGTACCTATACAGTGGCGGATGCCAAGCGGTTCGGCGCGCTGGTCGCCGATTGCGATCTCGCCTGGTTCGAGGAGCCGGTGATTGCAGACGACAAGCCCGGCATGGCCGAGGTTCGCGCGGCCGGTAACATTCCCATCGCAACCGGCGAATCCGAGGCGACACGGTTTGCGTTTCGCGATCTTGCTCTGCTCAAGTCCGCCGATATCTTCCAGCCGGATCCGGCCTTCTGCGGTGGGATCACCGAGGCAATGCGGATCGGCGCGCTTGCCAGCGCCTTCAACCTGCGTTTCGCGCCGCATCTCTGGGCCGGAGCGCCGTGCTTCTTCTCCGGGCTGCATATCTGCGCGGCCTCGCCGGCCAGCTTCGTCATCGAATATTCGCTTGGCGCAAATCCGATGATCCACGACCTCGTGGAGGAGACAGTCGAGGCCAAGGACGGTATGATTGCGATTCCAGACAAGCCCGGATTGGGCTTCACCATCAATGAGCGCGTGCTGGAGGCTCATGCACAAAGAAATTGATCATGAAAGAAAATAGCCTGCTTCCGGATCTTGCGGCCCACCTCTTCGCCCAGTCGAAGGACGATAACGGCCGCACGCCTTCCGAACGCGAGCTGGCCGAGCATTTCGCCGTCAGCCGCGGTCAGGTTCGCGAAGCGCTCGCGATCCTGGAAGCCATGCGGATTGTCGAGCGGCGGGCGAAATCCGGCATCTACCTGACGACGACGGAAGCCAGCGTCGAGGCGATGGCGCTGTTTGCGCGGGCCGGCGTGCCGCTCGATCCGGTGCTGATCTATGAGACCGTCGAGTTGCGCAAGATCCATGAGATCAAAGCCGCCGAGTTGGCTTGTTCGCGGGCGACCGAGGAGAATTTTGTGCGGCTGGCAGAAATCCTGGCAGCGTCCGAAGCACGGCTTGCCGCAGGCGAAGGCCTGGCGCGTGAGGATCGCGAATTTCATCTCGAGATCGTCCGCGCCACCAAGAACAGCATCTTTCACAAGGTTTGCAGCGTCTACTACATGATGGGCGAGCAGCGCCTACCGGTCTATTTCAACGACATGGAGCGGTCGCGCAAATCGCACGAGGAGCATATCCGCATCTACGAAGCTCTTGTCCGCCGCGACGGCAATCTCGCCCAGGCGTTGATGAGTGCACATCTGCAAGGCGCGGAAAGCTATTGGAAGGGACTGATTTCCGGCAACACGCCCAGCGCCAGCGAGACTTTGGCGCCGGCGGGCTGACTGGCCAATTCATTTCATCGATGTTCCGGGGAGGGAACTGGTGAGCGTGATTTTTTCGACCCATCCGTTGCATCCCGAAGCTGAGGCCATGCTGCAAGGCGCCGGCACCCTGCTTGTGGCAAGCGCGCCGACGGCCGATGCTATCCTCGGCGAAGGCACCGACGCCGACGTCGTCATCGTCCGCGCGCCGATCCCGCCGGCCTATTTCGACAAGGCGAAACGCTTGCGCGCCGCAATCCGCCATGGCGCCGGCCTCGACATGATTCCCTACGATGTCGCCACCGCGGCGGGCGTGCTGATCGCCAATGTGCCGGGTGCAAATGCGCGCACGGTCGCCGAACATGTTGTCATGATGAGCCTTGCCCTGCTGCGCGGCTTCCGCAAAGTGGACGGCGATCTGCGCAGCCACGGCTGGGAAGCGGGACGCGCGCATGCCAACAGCGCCCGCGAACTGTCGGGCAAGACGATCGGCATCATCGGCATGGGCAATGTCGGCCATGAGATTTTCCGCATCGCCCATCACGGTTTTGGCCTCACGGTCATCGCCAATAGCCGCAATCCCGCCAGCCTGCCGGAGGCCGCCCTGTTTGCCAGCGTCGACCAATTGGTGGAGCAGGCCGATATCGTCGTGCTCTGCTGCCCGCTGACGCCGGAAACCACGGGTCTGATGAGCACGGCAAGGATTCGCCGGATGAAGCCGGATGCGATCCTGATCAACGTCTCACGCGGTCCTGTCGTCGATGATGCAGGCCTGATCGAGGCGCTGCGTCATGGCGCGATCTGCGGCGCTGCGCTCGATGTCTTTTCTACGCAGCCTCTGCCGCTGGATCATCCTTACTTCCGCTTCGACAATGTGATCCTGACGCCGCACATGGCGGGGATTACAGAGGAAAGCATGATGCGCATGGGCACCGGTGCTGCCGCCGAGGCCATTCGAGTGCTCAAGGGAGAATTGCCGACCAATCTGCGCAATCCCGAAGTGGTGGAACGTTATCGGCGACGGTTTCCGTAACAGTTGCGGCTTTTCGCTCTAGGCAATCCAGACATCGGAACCCTCGTTCCGGCCCTTCAAAGCCAGGCCTTGGTAAAAGCGCATATTGCCGCGGTAACGCTCGCGGGCGGCAACGTCCGACACGGCCTCCATTGCCGAGTGGCTGGCAATTATGCGGCAGGAGAGGATGCGCGTGGCGGCTTCCAGCCGCGAAGCCACATTGACCGTATCGCCGAGCATTGCAAATTCCATCCGCCGGGCATTGCCGATGTCGCCGAGGATGACCGAGCCGAAATGCACGCCGACCGAAAGACGGATGGGATCCAGCCCTTTGCCGGTCCGGTCCGCGTTGAGACGTGCGATGCTTTCCTGCATCGCGAATGCGGCAGCGATGGCGTTGGCAGCATCAGACGGCGAAGGGTTGGGCGTCCCGAAACTCGCCATCAATCCGTCACCCATATATTTGTCCAGCGTGCCGCCGTGGGAAAACACGACCTCTTCGAGCGCGGCATGAAAGTCGCGCAGCAGGAAGATGACCTCTTCCGGAGAGTGCGCCTCGGCGTAGCGGGTGAAGCCGACGATATCGGCAAACAGGACGGCGACCTCCTGCGAGCGCACACCGCCCATCGGCTCGTCGCGATGCGAGAGTTCATCCACCAGGGAGGGCGGGAAATAGCGCGACAGGTTGGCGCGCTCGGCCGCGAGGTCGGCCTGACGCATCAGCAGCTGGCTTGCGCGCCTCGATTTCAGGCCAAGAATAGCGGCAACAATAACGAAGACCGTGATCTCCTGGATTCGGTTGGTGAAATGTACACTGTTCGGATCCAATGTTTCGAAGACCCGTTCGAACCCGACCAGTGCCTCCCGCATTCTGACGGACAGTTCCGGATAAGTGGTTCCGAACAACACAACGCCACCAACCCCTCCGAGCCAGATAGTCGCAGCCCAGACACCGATACCCTGAACCGTGCGCCAGCTGTAGGCGAGCGTCGCAGCCGCCAGAAAAATGTAGAAATAGTCGAAACCGTCGAAGCTGAACTGAAAAGCTGTTGGCCAGGGCTCCGACGCCATCGGATTGGGCAGGGTCATGGCGAGTGTCAGCAAAAGGAGGTCCGCGAATATCAGCGCCAGTTCGACGAGAGACTGTCCGACGCGCGCCGCCCGCAATTGCCCGATTCCGATCAGGACGAACAGAATCAACAATGCTTCATAGTACAGCATCTCCATGCGGGGATTGACGTAGATCAGGAGCAAAGCCACAACAGCCAGCGCGCCGGCACGGGCCCATGTCGCGATGCGCTGGCCCTCCATCTTCTCGATTTCAAGGGCGCGCGCCAGATGCGGATTGCGCTGGGCGAGCTGTTCCTCAGCCAACCGCGTCGACCACGGAGGCTCCCACAACCCGTACATCCAGCGCCCCATTCCAATCCTGCGCTTGCGCGCCTCATCAGGTCGATGTTCAGATAAATCCAGTCCCACAAGCCGAGCCTCACGTTGGACAGCAACTCTAGAGCCTTTCCGGGTTAGATTGAAGCATTCTGTTGGCTCAAACGGAGTCGGATGATCGACCGGCGGACGCGCGCCGTCGCCAAGCTCTACGGCCAAGCCGGCCGATCGATCAGACGGCCCGCTTCAGCCAAGCCAAAGGCTCGGGCATCTTATCGTCCGCCCAAGACTCCAAGATGCTTGCAACTGCTAATCCCGATCCGGCGCGCCGAGCGGGAAATACGGCCGATACTGCCGCGCCTCATCCACCGCTCGTGCAAAACTCGGCCGGGCGAGCAGGCGCTTGCGATAGGCGATGACATCGGCGAATTTCGCATCGATCGCATGTGTCCAGTCGGCATAGAACAGGGATGGCGCCGCCGAGCAATCGGCGAGTGAAAAGCTGTCGCCCGACGCCCATTGCCGCCCCTGCATGCGCTTGTCCAGCCAGCCATAGGCGCGTTCCAGCATCTCGCGCGCCTCGTTGACGCCATAGGGATCGCGGTCGGCCTCGTGGCGGAGGGCATTGAAGACCACTTTCTGCTGCGGCGTCGAAATGTAATTGTCGAAGAACCGGTCCATCATCCTCACATCGATCGCGGCATCCGGATTTTCAGGGATCATCCGCACCGGCCCGGGATAATGGACATCGAGATATTCGATGACCATCGTCGCTTCGAGGATCTCGCGTCCCTTGTCGAGCAGTATCGGAAAGCGTTTGACCGGCCACCGGTTCTCCCAATCGGCGAGGTTTTCGGGTTCCTCGGGACTCAACATGCGGAATTCGAAATCGGTGCCATTCTCATAGAGAGCGATCAGTGCCTTCTGGCTGTAGGACGAGAAGGGGTGGGCATAGAGCACGGGTTTCATCGGTCTTCCTCTGCATATCAAGCAACGTCGATGGCGCAGCATATCAATCCGATTGCTTTTTGCAAGTGGTTAAGTGTTTTATTAAGTGTTGTGCCCGAAAAAACCGGCCACAGAATCCGCGGCCGGTCGGCTTCATGAAAAATTGCTTTATCCCGCGTGCCGCAGGCTAATGCCGCTTCCCCCGTCAAAAAGCACCACCTTGTCGGGATTCCAGGCAAACCGCACCGGCTCCTCGAAGGCTACATTGGTCTTGGCCGGCACCGTTGCGCGCAGCACCGTGTCGCCGGACCGCAGCGTCAGGATCTTCTCCACGCCGTGGTTCTCGATATCGTGCACCCGCGCCTCGACCGGTGCGCCACTCTCGAGATAGAGGTCCTCGGGACGGATGCCGAAAATCAACTTGCGCCCCTCGACCTGCGCTGCCCGGCCCGCCAGTGGCAGTTCGAACACATTGGGTGCCACGACGGCGCGTCCGTCCACCAGTTGCCCGTCGAGCAGGTTCATCGGCGGCGAGCCGACGGCGCGGGCGACGAAGGTGTTGAGCGGGTTGTTGTAGATTTCGTTTGGCGTGCCGACCTGCACCAGCTGGCCGTTGTTCAGCACGCCGATCTTGTCGCCCATCGACATCGCCTCGATCTGGTCGTGGGTGACGAACAGGAAGGTGGCGCCGAGATTCATTTGCAGGTTCTTGAGTTCCGTGCGCAAAGCCTCGCGCAGCTTGGCATCGAGCGCCGAAAGCGGCTCGTCCATCAGGAAGACGCGCGGCTTGCGGACGATCGCCCGACCGATCGACACCCGCTGCATCTCGCCGCCCGACAGCCGGTCGGTCTTGCGGTCGAGCAGATGTTCGATACGCAACGTCTTGGCGACGCGATCGACGCGCTCCTTGATCTCGGCCGGCTCGACCCGGCGGATCTTGGACTTCAGCGGAAATTCGAGATTTTCGCGCACCGTGTAGCGCGGATAGAGCGAGTATTGCTGCAGCACCAACGCCACGTCACGCTCGGCAGCCCCCCATTCGGCGACATCCCGCCCCTCGATGAAAACCTGGCCTGCAGTCGGTTTTTCTAGTCCGGCAATGATGCGCAACGTCGTCGTCTTGCCCGCGCCGGTTTGGCCGAGCAGCACGAAGAATTCGCCATCGGCGATCTCGAGATCAAGGCCTTTCAGTGCCCTGTGATTGCCGAAGGTCTTGGAGATACCCTTGAGTTCAATATGCGCCATCAGAGCCTGACTCCGAGAGAATTGCCGCTTGCCTTGTCGAAGAAATGCGTTTGCGCAGGATCGATGCGGATCCACACCTTGTCGCCGACATTGCCGACGAAGCCGCTCTTGGTGCGTGCCCGCAACATCTGCGATCCAACCTTGAGGTCGACGATGTCATGCGAACCGAGTGGCTCGATGATGCGTGTCTCGACCGGCAGGTAGCCGTCGATGCCTTCTCTCGCCACTGATATCGCTTCCGGCCGCACGCCCATCGTCAAGTCGCTGGATTTGGCGCGACCGGCGTCGAGCTTTTGGGTCAGCTCCGGCGGGAACGCAAAGCCATCCGTAGCACCCTCCACCAGTACCCGGACGTTGCCGCCCGCATCCGAGACCGAGGCGTCGAGAATGTTCATTACAGGGCTGCCGACAAACTGCGCCACGAAGGTGTTGGCCGGATAGGTGTAGACGTCGGTCGGGCTGCCCACTTGCTGCAGCACGCCCTCGTGCATGATGACGATGCGGTCGGCGAGCGACATCGCCTCGACCTGGTCATGGGTGACATAGATGGTCGTCGAGCCCTGCTTCATGTGCAGACGCTTGATTTCTGCACGCATCTCCTCGCGCAGCTTGGCGTCGAGCGCGCCGATCGGCTCGTCCATCAGCATCGCCTTGGGGCGGCGGACCAGCGCCCGGCCGATCGCCACCCGCTGCATGTCGCCACCCGACAGCGCCGAGGGCTTCTTGCCGAGGAGATGAGTGATCTGCAAGGTCTTTGCCACATCCTGCACTTCGCTCTCGACATCGGAACGGCTCTTGCGCATTGCCCTCAGCGGGAAGGCGATGTTCTCGTAGACATTCATATGCGGATAAAGCGAGAACGACTGGAAGACGAAGGCGATGTCGCGGTCCGACGCCTTCATATGCTGTACCGGTTGGCCGTCGATCAGGATATCGCCAGTATCGATTGTCTCCAACCCTGCAATAGCGCGCAAGGTGGTCGTCTTGCCGCAGCCGGACTGGCCGAGCAGCACAATGAATTCATTGTCCTTTATCGCGAGGTTCAGGTCCTTGATGACCTGAACGGTGCCGAAATACTTTTCGACGCCGCGAAGTTCGATCTGCGTCATTGCGTGTTGCCCTCGTCGTCTTGCTCTTCTTCTGGCGCGATCTTGATGGCGATCGAAAAAGCCACCAGTCCGACAAGGATCATTGTCAGCCCGTAGCGGTGGAGGAACTCGTTCCAGGGCTGGCAGAGCGCAATGATGCCGAAGATCATCAGGATCTGCGAGCCGGGTTCGAAATACTTCTGGTTCAAGGAACGAAAGCTCATTTGCGGATCGCTCCGAATGACATGCCCCTGAGCAGGTGATTGCGCAGCAGGAATGTGAAGATCGCGACGGGTAGCAGGAACAGGAAGGTGCCCGACGCGATCACGGTCCAGTCCGGCAGGCCCGACCCGATCTGGCTGGGAATGAACGGTGGTGCGGTTTGTGCACGCCGATTGGTCATGATCAGCGCGAAGGCATATTCGTTCCAGGCGGTGATGAAGCAGAACACGGCCGTGGCGGCGATGCCGGTGGCGGCTTCCGGAATGACGATCTTGAAGAACGCCTCCATCCGCGTATAGCCGTCGACCAGCGCCGCCTCCTCATATTCCTTGGGGATCTCGTCAATGAAACCCTTCATCAGCCAGACCGAGAAGGACAGGTTGAATGCGGTGTAGAGGATGATCAGCCCCCAATGCGTGTCGTTGAGGCCCACGACCCGATACATCAGGAACATCGGGATGGCCACCACGACGGGCGGCAGCATGCGCGTCGACAGGATGAAGAACAGCCAGTCCGCCTCTCCTTTCACCTTGAACCGCGAAAAGCCGTAGGCGGTGAATGTGCCCATGCCGACCGCAAGGATGGTCGAGGTGATAGCCACGATCAGCGAATTCATGAACCGGCTGGGATAGCCCGACGGCTGGACCTCGCCCCGGCCCGAGCGCACGACTTTTTCACCGCCGTCGAACACCAGCCGTTCCCACCAGGGGGCTGCTGCATATTCCTCCGGCGTCGGCGGATTGCGCAGCTGCGAGCGCTTGGTGAAAAGCTTCACGAAGGACGAAATTTCGGGCGTGAAAACGATCGTCGGCGGGATCGTCGTGGCAAGATTGCGCGGCTTGAAGGCCGTCGATGTAATCCAGTAGATCGGCGCCAGAAAGATCAGCGTGATGATCAGGACAGCCACGATGGCGACCCTGTTCATAGCGAGTTCGGAGCCCGTGCGGACAGCAGCCATCGCTCAGCGCTCCTTCACTTTGTTGAGGTATTTCACATAGATGTTGGTGATCGCCAGCACCATGATCAGCACGATATAGGCCAACGCGCAGGATCGCCCCGTCTGCCACTCCTGGAAGGCCATCTTGTAGAGGCGGATCGAGATCACCTCGGTCGTCGGCTGGCTGGTCAGGATGTAAGCGAGGTCGAAGGTCTTGAAGGCCTCCATGGTGCGGAAGATGATCGCGATCATCAGGATGGGCGCCACCAGCGGCAGGGTGATGCGGAAGAAGGTGTAGATCGGCCCGGCGCGATCGATCGCTGCGGCCTCGTAGAGATGCTTCGGCACGGCCGACAGGCCGGCAAGCGATAGCAGCATGACGAAGGGCGACCACATCCAGATGTCGGTAATCGCGACTGCGTAGAGCGCCATGTCGGGATTGGCGAGCCATTCGAACGAGCCCAGCCCCAGCGCATAGTTGATAATGCCGAAAGATGGATCGTACAGCAGCTTCCAGAACAGCCCGACCACCGCCATCGACAGCATCATCGGCAAGAGCAGCAGCGTCGTGAGCAAGCCCTTGAAGGGGATATCGCGGTTGAGCAGCATCGCGGTGCCGAAACCGACGATGACCTGGCCGACCACCGAGACGATGACATATTTCGCGGTGATAGCGAAATTCGACCAGATGAACGGGTCGTTGAGCAGGTCGCGGTAGTTCTGCAGCCCGACGAAATTGGCCGGTGCATTGGTCGAGGCGCGAAAGTCTGTAAAGGAATAGCCGAGCGAGTAGATCAGCGGGAAGATGTTGAAGACGATCAGAAACAGGATCGTCGGGATGATGAAGAGATTGCGGATCGCCAGATCGCTCATGCCCCTCTTGGCGGCGCGTGATCCCGAATCCAGATTTGTCATGACTGCGGTTGCCAACCTCTCCTCCTCCGAGAGTTCGGCGCATGATCCTGCGCATAACCCCATAAATCAGAAATGACTTATGGAAGGGCTTATGCGCGGCTTCCAGATTTTACAGCGACCGCTTTGCGGCGCTGCAGCCGAACCCGGATTGGATGCCATCATGCGCTATGTTCTAAACTTTCCACGGCGCGTCTAGGCGCACGCAAGCTTGCCCGAAGGCGTTGGGAGGGGGCGGAAGAGTCCCCTCCCATTAGTTGTGGCTAGCTACTGCATACGACCGTACTTCTTGAAGGTCGCTTCCCAGTCCTTGGCCAGCGCGTCGAGCGTTGCCTTGGAGTCGCCTTCCTTGCCGACGACGGCCGGATAGATGCGCTGGTTGAGCTGCTGCAGAAGTTCCGCATATTCCGGAACCGCCCAGAAATCCTTCACCTTGAACATGGTCTCGTAGAAGGCCTTGTTGTATGGCGTCGCATTCTGGAATTCAGCCGATTCAAGTACGGCCTTCGAGCAGGTGTAGCCGCCGAGCGCCGCCCACTTCTTCTGGGTGTCGTCCTTGATGAACCATTCGAGGAACTTCATCGCCTCTTCCTGGTTCTTCGAATAGGAGACCACCGAGATGCCCTGGCCACCGAGTGCGGCATACTGGTCGCCGCTCGGACCAGCCGGGTTGGCGAAGAAGCCGGTATTCTTTGCATGCGGATTGGTCGCCTCATTCAGCAGCGAGGGGAAGAAGGCGAAGTAGTTCATGCTCATCGCTGCCAGGCCTTCGGTTATTGCCTGGTTGTCTTCCACGAAGAAGGTCTTGGCCCAGCCCGGAGGCGTGAACTTGTAGAGCTCCTTGTAGGCATCGAGCGCAGCGACTGCCTTGTCCGAGTTGATGAAACCATCGACCTTGTAGGTCGACATATCCCCCAACTCGCCGCCATAGGAGAACAGCGCGTTCTCAAAACCCATCGCCATCGCGTCATAGGAATTGTCGGTGTAGATGGCGATGCCGTAACGCTTTTCATCCGGACGATAGAAGAACTCGGCTATGTCGCGGAGCGCCTTGAAATCCTTCGGCACGCCGAGATCGTAGCCGTACTTGGCCTTGAAGGCTGCCATTTCCTTGGGATCTTCGAACCAGTCCTTGCGGTAGGACCAGCCAACAGCATCGCCTTCGAGCGGGATCGCCCAGTACTTGCCGCTCTTACCGGGATATTCGGCATAGGATGCGACAGTTGCCGGCGCCATCACGTCACCGAGATTGTGCTTCTTGAAGAAGTCGGTGAGATCGACATAGTGTCCGCCGGTCGAGCCCGCACCGAGCCACTGGCTGTCGCCGACCACGAGATCGTAGGCGTCGCCCTTGGCGTTGAATTCCGTGAATGCCTTGGTCTGGAAATCCGACCAGGGCGTGGTTTCGACCGTCACCTTGACGCCCGTTTCCTTCTCATAGTCGTTGACCAGTTCCTGGAGATAGTTGGCCGGATCCCATTCCGCCCAGAAGATTGTCAGTTCCTGCGCCATGGCGGATGTCCCGCTGGCGAGCATTAAGCCTATACCGGCAAGCAGACCGGCCACTGTTTTGCGCATAATGACTTCCTCCCATTTTGCACGTATCCCGGATTTCCTCCCCGGGAGCTCGCTCATGGCCAGATTGTCTGCCGGAAATGCCGCTTGACGCAGCGGGGTCCTCCTCGACCCTCGTTTTACCGATTCAGAATTATCAAGCCTGATCAGTTTATTGCATGATCTGGTATTACCAAATATGGAATGCGTCAAGAGCTTTCAGCGGCTGCGAGCTATCGAACAATCTGATTATTCGACGCATACTTTCAGTCTCTAAGCCATAAAAGCCCTGCGGCATTGAATTTTACCTCATTGCGGCATCTGACGGTTTACAACAACAAAAAGATTTCGCAATCTGGTCAAACCAGATTCCGAAAATTGGCTCGATCATATGTTGCCGTCAGACGCTGTTTCCTCCTTCAGAGACCGTGGCACGCACCAGCGCCGACGCCGCCCACTGGACGACGGATTGCGCAGTGGCGGCATCGAGCCCCCATATATCCTTGAGTACGACCAGCACCTCCACGCCGAACACCAGCGACAGCGCCTGCGCCAGCCGGTCGCGGGACATGGCGGAGACGGTGGACTTCAGTGGTGCGATGGCGTCACGCAACAGATCGATGCGATGGCCACGGGTGAATTGCGGCTCACTGCCAGCCGTGCCGGCCTGACGCTGGGCCCACTGGTCGAGCGACATTTTCAGGGCGGCCTTGAAGGTCGCCTCGAACTCGTCGATCCGTGGCATCGCCGCAGCGAGCAAGGCAGATACACGTGCCTCGGCCGTATCGGCAGGTCCTTGGAAGGTGAGGATGGGTCCGAGCGCCTCATCAACCACGGCTTGCACGAGGGCGGCCTGGCTAGGAAAATAACGGTAGGCGGTGGCGCGCGACACTTCGGCGGCCTCCGCGACTTCGCTGACCGACGGCGTGACACCCGACTGCATCAGTCGGATCGCGGTGTCGAGCATAAGCCGGCGGGTCCGGGCCCGGGGGCCGCGTTCGCTGGTTTCGACCGAAGGAAGTTGACCTGAGACGCTCATGTCAATATGATACGCGCGTCTCAAAAATTTGCAAGATGCCGGTTTGATAGAGCCGTAATTTTGCCGAAGAGCTGAAAAAGCCCGGTGGAGCGGGCCAGTCCGCTGCGTTTCAAAGCGGATGTCTGGGAGGACAGATGGGGCGTATTTATGCCGTCGGGACGGCCGACACCAAGGGAGAGGAACTTGCCTACCTCGCCGCCCACATCCGGGATGCGGGCGCTGATGTCGTCATGGTTGACGTCGGTACGCGCGTGCCGACCATCGCCACCGACATCAGTGCAAGCCAGGTCGCCGCCTGCCATCCCGAGGGCGAGCAGGCGGTGTTCGGCACGGACGATCGCGGTACGGCGGTTTCGGCGATGGGTGTTGCCTTTCGAAATTTCATTCGCGGGCAAGACGACATATCCGGCGTGGTCGGCATCGGCGGCGGTGGCGGCACATCGATCATCACCATGGGCATGCGCGAGTTGCCGTTGGGCCTGCCGAAGATCATGGTTTCGACGCTGGCCTCGGGTGATGTGGCACCTTACGTCGATGTCTCCGATATCATGATGATGCCCGCGGTCACCGATCTTGCCGGCCTGAACGGGCTGAGCCGGGTCATCCTTCACAATGCTGCCCAGGCCATCGCTGGCATGGCAAAGGCCCCGGCTTCGGGGAAAGATACGCAGCCGGCCATTGGCCTGACCATGTTTGGGGTGACGACGCCTTGTGTCACGGCCATTGCCGATCGGCTGCGGGGCTCGCATGACTGCATGGTCTTCCATGCCACCGGCACGGGTGGACGAACAATGGAGAAGCTCGCCGACAGCGGCTTGCTGACCGGCGTCATCGACATCACGACGACGGAAGTCTGCGACCATCTGTTTGACGGCGTGCTACCGGCGACAGAGGATCGCTTCGGCGCGATTGCCCGGACTCGACTGCCTTATGTTGGCTCGGTCGGGGCGCTCGACATGATCAATTTCTGGGCGCCCGAAACCATTCCCGAGCGCCACCGCGATCGGCTGTTCTACCGCCACAACCCCAATGTCACATTGATGCGCACGACGGCGGCGGAATGCGCGGAGATCGGCCGATGGATTGCCGAAAAGCTCAACCGCTGCGAAGGCCCGGTTCGGTTTCTCATTCCGGAAAAGGGAGTCTCGGCGCTCGACATCGAGGGCGGTGTGTTTTTCGACCTCGAGGCCGATGCCGCATTGTTTGCTGCCATCTCGGAGACGTTGGCGACGACTGCCGACCGCCAGATCCAGCACCTGCCATACCATATCAACGACCCTGAATTTGCTGAGGCGGCCGTTGCCGCTTTCCACGAAATATCCAAACAGTGAGACAGACAATGCCCGCCATTTCCCGCCAAACCATCCTCGCCAAATTCCAGGACATGATTGCCCGCCGCCAGCCCATCGTCGGCGGCGGTGCCGGCACCGGCCTTTCGGCCAAGGCAGAGGAGGCGGGCGGCATCGACCTGATCATCATCTACAATTCCGGCCGCTACCGCATGGCGGGCAGGGGCTCGGCAGCCGGATTGCTTGCCTATGGCAATGCCAATGAGATCGTCAAGGAAATGGCGGTCGAGGTGCTGCCGGTGGTCAAGAAGACGCCGGTGCTGGCTGGCGTCAATGGTACCGATCCCTTCGTGCTGATGCCGCAGTTTCTCGCCGAGCTGAAGGCAATGGGCTTTTCAGGTGTGCAGAATTTCCCCACCATCGGCCTGTTCGATGGCGCCATGCGCCAGAGTTTCGAGGAGACCGGCATGGGCTACGGGCTGGAGGTCGATATGATCGCCGAGGCCCACAAGCTCGATCTGCTGACCACGCCCTATGTCTTCAATCCGGATGAAGCCATCGCCATGACCAAGGCGGGAGCCGACATCATCGTTGCCCATATGGGCGTAACGACCGGCGGCTCGATCGGCGCGACCTCGGCAAAGTCTCTCGACAATTGTGTCAACGAGATCGCAGCCGTCGCGGAGGCAGCAAGACGCATCAGGAAGGACGTTATCGTCCTCTGCCACGGCGGCCCGATCTCGATGCCGGATGATGCGAAATACGTTCTCGAGCGCTGCCCCGGCTGCCATGGCTTTTACGGCGCAAGCTCGATGGAGCGCTTGCCGGCAGAGGCGGCTATCCGCGACCAGACGGCGACATTCAAGGCACTGACGCTCAGCGCCTAGGCGGGCGCGTGTCGAGCTAGAATTAGACAATCATGGGAGGAGGCGTTACTATGGCCAACAAGGACGATATGTTTCTCTATCCGAAGGACGTCGAGAGTTTTGGGTTTGACTGGGGCCGGCTGGCCTTGACGGTGGCGCCTGATGTCAACGGCGCGGAACGATTTTCAGGTGGCGTGGTCGACCTGCCGAGCGGCAAGGGCCATTCCAGGCACAACCATCCCGGCGCCGAGGAGATCATCTTCGTCATCTCGGGCAACGGCGAGCAGATGGTCGAGGACATCGCCGGCAATCCGATCGTCAAGCAGGTTGGCCCGGGCTGCACGGTCTATGTGCCGGAAAGCCGCTTTCACTCGACGCTCAATACCGGTGCCGAACCAATGCAGCTCTTCGTCGTTTATTCGCCAGCGGGCCCGGAACTCGTGCTTCGCGAGCTTCCGGATTTCCGCCTCATACCAAAGGGCGCCTGATTTAGTCTGGCAACCGCATCTTGGGAGGGATCCGTGAACGTCAACACAAACCACACCACAGAACTCGAAGTACCCTTCGACAGCGACCGGCTCGATCGGCTGATGGAGGCGGCGGGCATCGATGTGCTGGTCGCCACGTCCAAGCACAACACCGCCTATCTGCTGGGTGGCTACAAGTTCATTTTCTTCTCGGCCATGGATGCGATCGGCCACAGCCGCTACCTGCCCATCGTCATCTACCAGAAGGGCGCGCCCGAACATGCCAGCTACGTCGCCAACAAGATGGAAGGCGGCGAGCATGCCAATCACCCATTCTGGACACCGTCCTTCCATCCCGCCTGCTGGGGCACGCTGGACTCGATCGCCATCGCCATCGATCACCTCAAAAAGCTCGGCGTCGCGGGCAAGCGCATCGGCATCGAACCGCCGTTCCTGCCGTCGGATGCCTATATTGCGCTGAAGGCGGAGCTGGAAGATGTGACCTTCGTCGATGCGATCGGCATGATGGAACGCATGCGGGCACTGAAGACGCCGGCCGAACTCGACAAGCTCCGGCATGCATCCGAGCTGATCACGGATTCGATGCTGGCAGCGATCGGCTGGGCGCAGGCGGGCACGACCAAGACCGAGATCATCGAACAGTTGCGCCGCGAGGAAACCAATCGCGGCCTGCAGTTCGAATATTGCCTGCTGACCCTCGGCTCAAGCCACAACCGCGCAGCATCGGAGCAGGCATGGCAGCGAGGCGAGGTGCTGTCGATCGATTCCGGCGGCAATTATCACGGCTATATCGGCGACCTCTGCCGCATGGGCATTCTTGGCGAGCCCGATTCCGAACTTCTTGATTTGCTTGGTGAAATCGAAGCAGTGCAGCAGGCGGCCTTTTCGATGGTCAAGGCAGGCACGCTGGGCGGCGATGTGATCGAACATGCCGAAGAGGTCCTGAAGGCATCGCCGAGTGCTGCTTTCACCGACTTCTTCGCGCATGGCATGGGGTTGATTACCCACGAAGCGCCGTTCCTGATGACCAATCACCCGGTCCGCTACGAAGGCGTCGATGCGGCTCGACCACTGGAGGCCGGCATGGTGATCTCGGTCGAGACCACCATGCTGCACCCCACCCGCGGCTTCATCAAGCTTGAGGATACTTTGGCGATCACGGAAGACGGCTACGAGATGTTCGGCGATCGCGGTCGCGGCTGGAACCGGGGTGGCTGATCGGCCATTGGTTCAGGCGCCAATCGCATCCTGAAAAAACGACATTGCACTATTTCGCCATCAAGGCCCGTAGCTCAGCTGCGGGCCTTTTTGTCTATGTGCTTGCAGCGATTGCTGTTTCCACCCCTCGCAGGAAAATTTTGAGAAAACGTTTTCTCATATTGACTTGTCGAATGAGAAAAGGTTTTCTCAGGGTAATTCTGGGAGGAAGTCAAACTGAACGCGCAGCGAACCAAGAGCAATCGTGTGACCATTCACGAGTTGGCGAAAGCTGCCGGCGTGAGTGTGTCGACCGTCTCGAAAGCTCTCAATGACAATGGCCGCATGGCAACCGAGACCCGAGACCGGGTCAAGCGGATCGCCGCGGAAATCGGCTTCCGGCCGAATGCGCTGGCGCGCGGCCTGCTCAGCAATCGCAGCTTCACCATCGGACTCCTGACCAACGATACCTACGGCCGCTTCACCCTGCCGGTGATGGCCGGCATTTCCGAAGCGCTGGTCGATCACGGCGTGTCGGTCTTTCTTTGCGCGATCGAAGACGATCCCGCGCTCGCCAAAATCCATGTCGACGCCATGCTGGACAAGCAGGTGGATGGCATCATCGCGACGGGCAAGCGGGTCGACAAATCTCTCCCTGTCGATCTCGCTGGCCTGCCGGTGCCCGTGCTCTACGCCTTCACCAAGGGCGAGCCGGACAGCGTCACCCTGACATCAGATGACGGGCAGGGCGCCACGTTGGCGACTGAATGGCTGAAATCCATTGGCCGCAAGCGGCTGGTGCATATTACCGGTCCGCAGGACTTTGCCTCGGTGCGCGAACGTGCCGGCGCCTTTGCCGATGCCGCCGGCGCCGAGCATCCGGTAATGTACGGCGTCTGGTCGGAAGGCTGGGGGCATTCCGCCATCGATCAGATCTGGAAGGCCGGTGCCGAAAAGCCCGACGGCATCTTCTGCGGCAACGACCAGATCGCCCGTGGCGTCATCGATGCGCTGCGCGAGCGCGGCGTCAAGGTGCCGGGCGATGTCTCGGTCATCGGTTTCGACAATTGGGAGATCGTTGCGGGGCAGACACGGCCGCCGCTGACCACTGTCGACATGAACTTGAAGGAACTCGGCAGGGAGGCCGGCCTGATGGTGTTGGCACTTGCCGAGGGCAAGGTCGTCGAACCCGGCTTGCGCCGGTTGCCCTGCAAGCTGGTCGTCAGGGAGTCCTGCGGAGGCGACAGAAGCGAAGTTTAAATAGAGGAGGAGGGGCACGTTATGAAACGGCCCCTAAATTTGGGAGGAACTACAATGATCAGGAAACTACTGGCAGCAACATGCCTGATTTCGGCCTGCATGATCGCGTCGCCTTCGGCGGCCGACACAATCAATATGTGGGTGCGCTCGGGCATCGGCGATTCCTTCAAGGAAGTCGTCAAGGCTTATAACGCCGGCCACGACAACAAGGTCGAGATGACCGAAGTGCCGTTCTCCGAACTGGTGCAGAAGTATGCCACCGCCATTGCCGGCGGCCAGGCGCCGGACGCGCTGTCGCTCGACCTCATCTATACCCCGGCTTTTGCGGCTGCCGGCCAGCTCGAAGACCTGACGGATTGGGCCAAGGCGCTGCCTTACTTCAACTCGCTCTCGCCCTCGCACGTCAAACTCGGCACCTATGAGGACAAGATCTATGGCTTGCCGCTTTCGGTCGAGACCTCGATCTTCGCGTGGAACAAGGACCTCTACAAGAAAGCCGGCCTCGATCCTGAAAAGGCGCCGACCAACTGGGATGAAATCACCGCCAATGCCGAAAAGATCCGCGCTCTCGGCGGCGACACCTACGGCTTCTATTTCTCCGGTGGCGGCTGCGGCGGCTGCATGATCTTCACCTTCACCCCGCTCACCTGGGGTGCCGGCGCCGATATCCTGTCCGCCGATGGCAGAACGGCGACACTCGATACGCCGCAGATGCGCAAGGCGGTCGATATCTACCGCAACCTCGTCAAGAAGGACACCGTGCCGGCCGGTTCGGCAAGCGACAACGGCGCAAACTTCCTCAGCTTCACCAATGGCAAGATCGGCCAGCAGAGCCTCGGTGCCTTCGCCATCGGCACACTGGTGACCCAGCATCCGGAAATCAATTTCGGCGTGACACTGATCCCTGGGGTGGACGGCAAGCCTTCGTCCTTCGCCGGCGGTGACAATTTCGTCGTCACCAAGGGCACGCCGAAGCTTGAAGCGGTCAAGCAGTTCCTCGAATACACCTATTCGTTGGAGGGCCAGAAGATCATGGCCAAGTATGGCAGCTTGCCGACGCGCGGCGATATCGCCGACCAGGTGCTTGAGGGCCTCGATCCGCGCCTGAAAGTGGGCATCCAGGCAATCGCCGTTGCCAAGACGCCCTACACGCTGCAGTTCAACGACCTGATCAACTCGTCGAACGGTCCGTGGGCCACCTTCATCAATGCCGCGATCTACGGCGATGACGTCGACGGCGCCTTCTCCAATGCCCAGACGGAAATGCAGTCGATCATCGACGCAGCGCAGTAAGACGCACTTGAATGGCCGGGAGGACACCAACCCTCCCGGATTATCTTCAGTGACCATTTGGACTTGCCTATGTTGAATCGTTGCAGACCCTCTGATGGCGCATGGGACGCCGGCGCCAATCGCTGGCCCCCTCTTCTCCCCTTGGGGAGAAGTGCCGAGCGCAGCGAGGCGATGAGGGGTTCCAACCTGCCGTTGGCGGCTAAGAGAACCCCTCATCCGGCCTCCGGCCACCTTCTCCCCAAAGGGAGAAGAGGGAACCCGCTGTCAATGCGGAGCCCCGCTGCCGGCGTTGTCGTGTGCTGGAACCGTCCTTCTAGCTTGGTGGCCGAGCAACGATCTCCCTCTTCTCCCCTTGGGGAGAAGGTGGCCGAAGGCCGGATGAGGGGAGGCCAGGGATGAATACGACTGCAATGATCGCGACCGACACTAATCCGCCTCGCACTAGACGCCGAACGAGGCGCAATGCCGGCTGGCGCGGGCTGCTTTACATCGCCCCGGCCATGGTGCTGGTCACCGTCTTCTTCGTGCTGCCGGTGCTGTTCACGGTCTGGATGAGCCTGCATAAATGGCCACTGCTTGGTGTGCCCAAATGGACCGGCTTCGGCAACTATATCAAGATTGCCCATGATGCCCGCTTCATGTCGGCACTTGGCTTCACGGCGTTTTACACGATCATCGTCACCATCGCCATCTTCGCCGTCGCCTTTCCGCTGGCCATCTTCGTGGAAAAGCAGCGACCATACATTTCGGCCTATCGCACCATTATCTTCCTGCCCGTCGTGGTCGGGCTGGCCTCGGCATCGCTGCTGTGGGTCTGGCTCGCCAATGTCGACAGCGGTTTCATTGCGCCGCTATTCCAGCTGCTCGGCCTGACGAAGACAAGGCTCAACCTGCTTGCCAAGTTCGACACGGCATTCCTGACTGTCATCGTCATGGTGGTTTGGAAGATCGCCGGCTTTACCATGATCATACTGCTGACGGGCCTGCAGGCCATTCCCCAGGAACTGACCGAGGCCGCCCGCATTGATGGCGCCAAGCGCTGGCAACGATTCCGCCATCTGACACTGCCGCTGATGCGCAGGACCATGGCGCTGGCGCTGATCCTGTCGATCACCGGCTCCATCCTCGCCTTCGACCAATTCTACATCATGACCTCGGGCGGACCGCAGAACAAGATGATCTCGGTGGTCTACTACATCTTCAACCAGTCCTTCGTGTCGTTCAATCTCGGTTACGGCGCGGCACTGTCGCTCGTGCTGCTGGCGATCCTGCTGGTGATCAGCGTCGTGCAGCTCTGGCTGCTGCGCGTGGGAGATGAACGTCCATGAGCACGTCGGCAAAAATCAGCTCCCGCACTGAAATCCGCGCTCGCAAGGCGCTGTGGGACAAGGTCATCTATCACGGCATCGGCATCGGCACGGCGTTCTTCTTCATCGCGCCGTTCGTGATCACCTTCCTGTCCTCGTTCCGCCCGAATGCCGAATCCGGCTCGCCGCCGCTGCCGCCATGGCCGACGACCGGCATCAGCTTCGATGCCTACCGTGCGCTGGACGACTTCGGCTCTGGCATCTGGCGGCACACCATCAATTCGATGGTGGTCTCGCTTGGCACGGTCGTGCTGACCGTGGCAGTCAGCGTTCTCGCCGGCTATGGCTTCTCGCGCTATCGCTTCCGGTTCAAGAACGCGCTGTTCGTGCTGATTATCGCGACGCTGATGATCCCGTTCCAGTCGATCCTGACACCGCTGTTCATCATCCTCGCCAGGCTCGGGCTCAACAATTCGCTGTTCGGGCTGACACTGGTCTATGTGACACTGCAATTGCCGTTTTCTGTTTTCATGATGCGCAACGCTTTCGACGCGGTGCCGAAGGAGATCGAGGAGGCGGCACGGATCGATGGCGCGCGCGATCTGCGGCTGCTGGTGCGGGTGCTTCTGCCGCTGGTCATGCCGGGAATTGCCACCGTGTCGATCTTCGCCTTCCTGAATGCCTGGAACGAGTTTTTTGCGGCGCTGGTACTGCTTTCCAGCAACGACAATTTCACACTACCCGTGCTGATGACCGCCGTTCGCACCGGCCGGCTCGGCGCCATCAACTGGGGCGCGGTGCAAGCCGGCGTGGCTGTCATGGTTGTGCCCTGCCTGTTCGTCTTCCTGCTTCTGCAACGCTACTACATGCGCGGCCTGATGGCCGGCGCGGTGAAATGAAATCCCCAGAGTGAATGAAATCCAAGAGTGAAAGTGTTCTCATGACCAAATCAAGCAAAGACCGTCAGTTCCGTCCCGTTGCCGTGCCCGATGTCGATCTCGGCGGTTTCTGGGGCAAGTGGCAGGACGCCGTCTGCGATTCCACCGCCGAGACCCTGCTCGACCGCTGCGTCGAAGCGGGCATGCTGAAGGCGATTGATGTCAGCCAGCCAAGCCCGGGCGTCGTCATCCCGATCCAGCCGTGGGGCGGCACGACGCAGATGTTCTGGGACAGCGATCTCGGCAAGTCGATCGAAACCATCGCCTATTCGCTCTATCGCCGGGCCAATCCCGAACTCGAAGCCCGTGCCGACGGGATCATCGACATGTATGAAAAGCTGCAGGACAAGGATGGCTATGTGAACGGCTGGTTCCAGCGCGTGCAGCCGGAGCGCCGCTGGAAGAACCTGCGCGACCACCACGAACTCTATTGCGCCGGCCATCTGATGGAGGGCGCCGTCGCTTACTATCAGGCGACGGGAAAGCGCAAGCTGCTCGACATCATGTGCCGCTTTGCCGACTACATGATCAAGGTCTTCGGCCATGGGCCCGGACAGCTGCCCGGCTACTGCGGCCATGAGGAAATCGAGCTGGCGCTGGTCAAGCTCGCCCGCGTGACCGGCGAGCAGAAATACATGGATCTCTCGAAATTCTTCATCGACGAGCGTGGGACTGAGCCGCACTTTTTTACGGCCGAAAGCGCTCGCGACGGTCGCGACGCCTCGGATTTTCACCAAAAGACCTACGAATATGGCCAGGCGCACGAGCCGGTGCGCGCTCAGAAGAAGGTCGTCGGCCACGCGGTGCGCGCCATGTATCTCTATTCGGGCATGGCCGATATTGCTACCGAGTATAAGGACGACAGCCTGACGGCGGCGCTGGAAACGCTGTGGGACGACCTGACCACCAAGCAGATGTACATCACCGGCGGCATCGGGCCTGCAGCCTCCAACGAGGGGTTCACCGACTATTTCGACCTGCCCAACGAGACCGCCTATGCCGAGACCTGCGCCTCGGTTGGCCTGGTGTTCTGGGCGAACCGCATGCTCGGCAGAGGCCCGGATCGTCGCTATGCCGATATCATGGAACAGGCGCTTTACAATGGCGCGCTTCCCGGCCTGTCGACGGACGGCAAGACCTTCTTCTACGACAATCCGCTCGAAAGCGCCGGCAAGCATCACAGATGGAAGTGGCACCATTGCCCCTGCTGCCCGCCCAACATCGCCCGCCTGGTCACGTCAATCGGCTCCTACATGTATGCAGCAGCCGATGATGAGATCGCCGTCCATCTCTATGGCGAAAGCACCGCACGCCTGACGCTGGGCAACGGCGCCAAGGTCGAGCTCAAGCAGACAAGCAACTATCCCTGGGATGGCGCCATCGCGTTTGATGTCAAGGTCGCCAAGTCAACGCGGTTTGCGCTGTCACTGCGTGTTCCCGAATGGGCCGAGGGTGCAACATTGAGCGTCAACGGTGCGATGATCGACCTCGCCACCCATGTTGTCGATGGCTATGCCCGTATCGAACGTGAATGGCGCGACGGCGATCGCGTCGCCCTCTATCTGCCGCTGGCGCTCCGACCGCAATATGCCAATCCGAAAGTGCGACAGGATGCCGGCCGGGTAGCCCTGATGCGAGGACCGCTAGTCTATTGCGTTGAGACCACCGATAATGGCGAGGATCTGAACGCCATCGTCCTGCCGACAGAACTGTCCGCCGACACGATGGTGCTGACGGATCTCAACGACGCCGTCGCCGTGGATATCGCGGTGA
This sequence comes from Shinella sp. OV683, assembly GCF_057787725.1. Lineage (NCBI taxonomy): Bacteria > Pseudomonadati > Pseudomonadota > Alphaproteobacteria > Hyphomicrobiales > Rhizobiaceae > Shinella > Shinella sp. OV683. The sequence continues at coordinate 4,165,157 of NZ_CM173543.1, read as the reverse complement.
TGCGCGAAAACACCTCCAACTGGGGCAAGCCGCTCTATCGCAATGCGCCTGCGGAGCGTAAACCTGCCAAGGCCCGTTTCGTGCCCTATCATCTCTGGGACAACCGCGCGCCGGGCGAGATGCTCGTCTGGCTGCAGTCGGATAATTAGCGATGGAGCAGACGGTGAAGGGGATGAGCAACACCAGCGTCGCGCTGCGGGATGTGCGCAAGAGCTACGGCAGCCTGCAGGTGATCCATGGCATCGATCTCGATGTGGCGGAGGGGGCTTTCGTCGTCTTCGTCGGCCCATCGGGCTGCGGAAAGTCGACGCTGCTGCGCATGATCGCCGGGCTTGAAGAGGTGACCGATGGCGAGATTGCCATCAAGGGCAGGGACGTCACCGATCTCGATCCGTCCGAGCGTGGCATCGCCATGGTCTTCCAGTCCTACGCGCTCTATCCGCATATGAGCGTGCGCGACAATCTGGCCTTCGGGTTGAAGATGGCGCGCACCGATCCCTCCGAGATCGGCAGTCGCGTCGCCGCAGCCTCGTCGATCCTGAAGATCGACCATCTGCTCGACCGCCGGCCGGGGCAGCTCTCGGGCGGCCAGCGGCAGCGCGTGGCGATCGGCCGGGCAATCGTCCGCAAGCCGGATGTCTTCCTGTTCGATGAACCACTGTCGAATCTGGATGCCGAACTGCGCGTCTCGATGCGCATCGAGATCGCCCGCCTGCATCGCGAGCTCGGCAACACGATGATCTACGTCACCCACGACCAGACCGAAGCGATGACCCTTGCCGACAAGATCGTCGTGCTGCGCGATGGCAAGATCGAGCAAACCGGCACGCCCCGCGAAGTCTACGAGAACCCCGCCAATGCCTTCGTGGCCGGTTTCATCGGCTCGCCGCGCATGAACCTCATCAATGCCGAATGGCTGGGTGGGGGCAGCATGCGCGTAGCCGGCACCACGATCGGCGCAGAGATCGACGGTTTTGCACTCAAGCCGGGCGACAAGCTGCAGTTCGGTATGCGGCCGGAGCATGTGGTCGTTGGTGCACCCGGGTCGGACAGCATTCCTGCCAGGGTGGATTTCTCGGAATATCTCGGCGGCAACCGCTTTCTCTATTGCCAGCTGGAGGATGGCCAGAGCGTCATCATCGAGCAGCGCGATGGCCCCGACATCACATCGGGAGAGACATTGCACCTGACGGCACCTGTCGACCGCCGGAGATTTTTCGCCACAAGCGGCGAGCGGCTTCGGTAGGTGTCTAGACATTGTTTCGTTCAGCGACCGGCATGTCCTCGACATGCCGGTCGTTTTGTTCTGCAAACACATCAAAATGATGTGTTTGTTTAAATTTTCAGCAAAACAGTTCTCGTACTCAACCCGGCTATGCCCGCAAACGGGAAATTGCTGGCTCTGTGACACCAGCTGATCCAGTTTGTGGCTTGACAGGCCGGTCTTGCCGCCCTTACGTAACCAATAGTATCAAAATGACGCCTCAAAATGCCGCATTGCGAAATTCCCGGTGCTCTATTGCGTCGCGGAAACTCGCTATGCCGGATTTGCAGCGGCCTGTTGATGCGAACGGGGCTGGAGGGCTCCGTTTGATTGAAGGGAGGGCGACGCCTAGCCACTCGGCACACGGCGCGTCGATCAATCGGGCCGAATTGGTCGGCCTGCAAAGAGGAGGAGGATTGATCATGCTGAAAAAGCTTAGTCTATTCGTGTCCGCCGTGCTCGTCGCTTTTGCGGCTGCGGCCTTTTCGCCGGCGCTGGCCGCCGGCAAGACATTCTATTGGGTTTCGCATGGCGCGCCGACCGATCCGGTCTGGACCTACTTCCTGGCCGGGGCCAAGCAATGGGCGTCCGATACCGGCAACACTGTCAACACCTCGTTCCACAGCGGCGACGTCCCCTCGCATCAGGAGGCCATTCGTGCCGCCATCGCCGCCAAGGCTGACGGCATCGTAACCTCGAGCCCAGATCCGGGCAGCTTGGTCAAGGTTGTCGACGAGGCGCGCGCCGCCGGTATCTCCGTTATCAACATCAACACGCCGGACCCAACGGTGAAGTTCAACGCCTATGTCGGCATGGATCTCCAGAAGGCTGGCGCTGCCTGGGCGCAATACCTCGTCGACCATAAACTGGTGAAGGAAGGCGATTTCGTCTGGATGCCGGTCGAAGTTCCGGGCGCCACCTATGGCGTGCAGGAAGAGCAGGGCATTGCCAGTGTCTTCAAGCCTCTCAACATCACTTGGGAAGTCACCGACACCACGCTCGACCAAGGTGAAATCATCAACCGCATGAGCGACTACCTCACCGCCAATCGCACCAAGGTCAAGGCAATCATCGGCCTCGGCGATCTGGTGACAGGCTCGGTCAAGCGCGTTTTCGACCAAGTCGGCGTCAAGGCCGGCGAGATCCCGGCCGTCGGCTGGGGCAATTCGCAGGATACAACCCAGGAAGTCATCGGCGGCTACGTCAATGCTGCGATGTGGCAGGATCCGCAGGCCACCAGCTATATCGGCCTGTCCATGGCCGCGATGGCTGCCAGCCAGATTCCCCCAGGCTTCAACGTCTATGTCGGCACTCTCTATGAAAAAGACAATGCCGCAATCTACGACAAAATCATGAGCGGAAAATAATCCTCATAAGTGTCATCCGGCGATTTCGCCGGGTGACACCCTAACTGGCGGACATCCATGCAAAATCGCTCCCTGCTGCAGCGCTTCGTCGCCGCGCCCGAATTCGGACCCCTGGTCCTGCTGATCGTCGAACTCGTGATTTTCACGGCGATCAATCCCAATTTCCTTTCAGCGCTCAATATCTCCAACATCCTCGCCTTCACGGTCGAGCTCGGCCTTATCGCATTGGCGATGACGTTGCTGATGACGTCAGGTGAATTCGATTTGTCGGTCGGCTCCGTGTTCGGCTTTTCCGCTGTCGTGATGTGGACCTTGTTCAATGCCGGGCTGATGCCAATGGGCGTGGCCTTTATCGTGGCGATCGCCATCAGCATGGTCATCGGCTTCGTCAACGGCTGGTTCGTTACCCGGCTAAACATTCCGTCATTCCTTGTCACGCTCGGCATGCTGCTGGTCGTGCGTGGCTCGGCTCTTTACCTCACCGATGGCTTTCCGCAGCGAACCTGGAGCGCCGAAGGCGTGCCGCTTGCCAATGTGCTGGTCGGCGAATTCATGATTGGCAGCTTCCGCGTCTACATGTCCGTTTTCTGGTTCGCGCTGTTTGCCATCGCCGCGCACTATCTGCTGACCCAGACCAAATCGGGCAACTGGATCCAGGCATCAGGCGGCAACGCCAATGCAGCGCGGGCCCGCGGCGTGCGCGTCAACCGCACCAAGGTGCTGCTGTTCATGCTGTCGTCGGCGATGGCGGCATTTGCCGGCATCATTTCCTCGATCCGCACCTCGGCTGCCAACCCCAACAGCGGCACGGGCTACGAGCTTGAAGTCATCGCCATGGTGGTGATCGGCGGCACGGTCCTGACCGGCGGCCGCGGCACCATCATCGGTACCGTGCTCGGCATCTTCATTCTGCGCACCATGCGCAACGGCATCGTCATGATCGGCGTGCCGGGCCTGGCCTATAACATCTTCATCGGCGCGATCATTCTCGGCATGATGGCTCTCCATTCATGGCTCGAACGCCGACACAATGCAGGGACGTGAGGCTATGGCCGAAGAACTCATCCGCATGGAAAATATCAACAAGTTCTATGGGCGTGTGCAGGCGCTCAGGAATGTCAGCCTCAAGGTCAACACCCACGAAATCGTCGGCCTGCTGGGCGACAATGGCGCCGGCAAGTCGACGCTGATCAAAGTGCTGTCGGGCGCGGTACCGATCACGTCGGGTGATATCTACATCAAGGGCAAGCGCGTCGATATGCACTCGACAACCGACGCCATTGCCAACGGCATCGAGACCATCTACCAGGATTCGGCACTGGTGCCGCAGCTGTCGATCGCCCGCAACCTGTTCCTCGGCCGCGAACCGATCAAGGGGCCGGGGATCTTCAATCGGCTCGACCACGAGGCGATGAATGGCGTCGCGCGCGATCTGCTCAAGAAGGTGGGCATCACCAAGGATATTCCGCCCAATACGCCAATCGGCTCGTTGTCGGGCGGCGAACGGCAGGCGGTGGCTATTGCCCGCGCCATGCATTTCGAGAGCGACCTGATCATTCTTGACGAGCCGACCAACAATCTCGGGGTCGCCGAAACGCAAGGTGTCCTGCGCTTCGTGCGCGAGGCGCGCGACACCGGCCATTCCTGCATCTTCATCGCCCACAATATCCACCACGTCTTCCAGGTCGTCGACCGCATCATCGTCATGCGGCGCGGCAAGATCGTGGCAGATGATATCGATCCGAAGAAGACCAGCATCGAGGAAGTCGAGCGGGTCATCACCGGGGAGGAATTGCTGGCTGTGGTGCAGTAGGGGTGCTTCTTGGGTGCGGCTTCCCCCTCATCCGGCCTTCGGCCACCTTCTCCCCGCGGGGGAGAAGAGGAAATGCGCTGAACTGCCTTGTAAAATAGCTAAGCCGCCCATGCGGTACCGTCATTGGATGAATACGGCGCGGTGATCTACCCTCGTCTCCCCAGCGGGGAGAAGGTGGCCGAAGGCCGGATGAGGGGGCTTGCTCCGAGCACTGACGTCGTTAAATCTCGCTCGGAATATTCTCCGAAAACACTGACTGAATGCGCACCGTCGTGTGCGAAATCTCGCCCTCGCCGCGAACGGCGCGCACCAGCCGGTCGATCGCCTCGCGGGCCTCGACGCGGGCATTCTGGTCGATCACCGCATCCATCACCCCTTCGAGCAGAAAGCCGCGCGTATCCTCGGTGAGGTCATGGCCGATGAAGACCACGTCCTTCTCGCGACCTGCCTCGCTGAGAGCGCGGGCAATGCCCCGGTGGCCGGCGCCGATGCAATAAATCGCCAGCAGGTCGGGATAGTCCTTCAGCAACGAGCGGACCTCCTCATAGGCCCGCTCCGAATCCTCGCGGATCTCACGGGCGGCGATGACCTCCATGCGCGGAAAGCGCTCCTGCAGGATATGGCGGAAGCCCATTTCGCGTTCTTCGTGGCCCCGGTAAGCCAGCGCCCCGGCAATCAGCGCCACCTTGCCCGAGGCGCCGGGCAGGAAACGGCCGATCAGGTAACCGGCCAGCCGGCCGGCAGCACGATTGTCGATGCCGACATAGCTGACACGTCCGACATGGCTGATGTCCGACACCAGCGTCAGCACGGCGATGTCGCTCGCGATAAGCCTGCGGACGGATTCGCGCACTGCCGGGCTGTCGAGCCCGATCAGGCCGACACCTCTGCTGAAATCGCGCAAATTCTCGAGCTTGGCGGCGATCTCCTCCGGTTCGATGCCGGCGATGCGATGAATGTGCAGATCGACATCGCCTCGCGTGCCGGCCTGACGCTCCAACTGCACTGCAAGATCGGTGATGAAAGCGTTGCTGCCACCCGGCAGGACGAAATCCAGTCGGATCGTCGACCTGCCGGTGGGAGCCTGCGGGGTGGCGCCGGACAATTCGCCAGCGATTTTCAGGACATGCACACGGGTATGTTCCTGCACGCCGGCGCGGCCATTGAGAACCCTGTCGACGGTGGCCTTCGACACCCCGGCGATGCGGGCGATTTCATCCAGTTTCGGACGATTCTTCTTCAAGCAACGGCCTCATATCGATCTCGCCAACACACCTGCGGCGAAAAATTGCATCAAAATGAGGTATTAGCCGGATAATCGTCGATGTGCCAGTGGTCCAGCGGTGGAAATCGGCACCAACGATGCATTTTGCTGCAAGATAGGCAGTGTAGCACGCTTGACAGCAGTGGTTGGCAAATTATAACTTCATTTTGAAGCGTCAATATGATGTTTTGTGATGTGATTGAGTGAGACGGAACCTGCAATGAAACCCACAGCCCGCGATTACAGCCTGATTGGCCGGGATTCGGCTGAAGCAGAGGCGAATGGCCTGGCGGCAGCCGAATGGTATTCCTGCCCGATTGATCGCAAGGTGCTCAAGGAATTGATGAAGCGCAGCGACGGTCCAGCCTTGCGCGATACCGCCATCTGGATCGGTGCATTGCTCCTATCGGGTGCGGGTGGCATCTATTTCTGGGGCTCGTGGTGGGCGGCGCCCTTCTTCCTCGTTTATGGCGTGCTTTACGGTTCGGCGAGCGACAGCCGCTGGCACGAGGCCGGCCACGGCACGGCGTTCAAGACGCGCTGGATGAATGATGTGGTCTACGCCATCGGCAGCTTCATGATCCTGCGAGAGCCAACCGTCTGGCGCTGGAGCCACACCCGCCATCACACCGACACGATCATCGTCGGCCGCGACCCGGAAATCGCCGTGCCGCGGCCGCCGGACATACCAGGCATCCTGCTGAATTTCTTCGCCCTGAAAAGTGCCGTCAACCTCTTCAAACAGCTGTTCATGCATGCCGGCGGCAGGCTGAGCGACGAGGAGAAGACCTACGTCCCTGAGACGGAGCGCGGCAAGGTTTATCTCGTCGCGCGCATCTATCTGGCTATCTACGCCGCGGTCATCATTGCCTGCCTGATGATGGGCAGCATCCTGCCGGCAATGCTGATCGGCCTCCCCTCGCTCTATGGCGGCTTCATGACGCCATTTTTCGGGCTGACCCAGCATGCTGGGCTGGCGGAGGATGTGCTCGACCACCGGCTGAACAGCCGTACCGTCTACATGAACCGGCTGTTCCGCTTCCTCTATTGGAACATGAACTATCACGTCGAGCATCACATGTTTCCGATGGTGCCGTATCACGCTCTGCCCCGGTTGCATGCTGCGATCAAGGCGGACTGCCCAACACCCTATCCCAGCACCATCGCTGCCTATCGCGAGATCATTCCGGCCTTGCTCAGGCAGGTACGCGAGCCGGCATGGTTCGTGGTGCGTGAATTGCCGGCGGGGGCCAAGCCCGTACCCTACAATCACGGAACGGTGCTCAAGCCGGCCGAATGAAATGACGACATAATGAAATGACGACATGGAGAATGACAATGGATGCCGGCTGGATTGACGCCTGCGGGGTGGACGACATCGACCAGGAAGATGTGATCCGCTTCGATCACGCTGGCCAGACCTACGCGCTCTATCGCACCGAGGACGACCGCTACTTCGCCACCGCAGGCCTGTGTACCCATGAGAAAGTGCATCTCGCTGATGGCTTGGTCATGGGCGATATCATCGAATGTCCCAAGCACAATGGTCGCTTCGATTTGACCACGGGGCGGGCCAAGGGCGCGCCGGTCTGTGTCGATCTTGCCACCTTTGCTGTCAGGGTCGAGGGTGACCGCGTCCTGCTGAAAGTCGCCTAGTCCCAGCATAAATTCCTCGCAACGCAGGATCTGCCAATGCCCGCTATTCCCGCCACCGTCGCTGACCTTCTTGCTCTCAAGGGCAAACGGCAGTTGACCAAGCTTCGTGTCGAAACGATGGAGGAAGCGGCTGCGGCCAGCGAGGCCGGTATCGACATGCTGTCGGTTCCGCCCGAGCTATTGGTGCAGGATGGTTTCCGCGATGCTTGTCCGCATCCATTCGTAGTCGGTGGTCTGGAGCCTGGACTGTTTGTCACCGAGGAGGATTATCTCCGTATCGCCTTCAAGCTGCTGAAGATCGGCGCCAATGCGGTCTATTGCGGCGCTAGCCTCGGCATCGTCCGGCGGATGCGCGACGAGGGCATTCCCGTGGTCGGTCATGTCGGCTTGATCCCATCGCGTCGCACATGGACGGGTGGCTTCAAGGCGGTCGGCAAGACATTCGAGCAGGCCACGTGGATCTGGGAGCAAACCAAGGCGCTCGAAGCGGCAGGCGCCTTCGCCGCCGAAATCGAGGTCGTGCCGCCGGATGTGGCCACGGCGATTTCAGCGCGCACAACGATGCTGATGATCTCGATGGGGGCTGGCGGCGGCTGTGATGCGCAATACCTTTTTGCGACCGACGTGCTCGGTAGCCACGATGGCCATTACCCTCGTCACTCCAAGGTCTATCGTGACTTCCATTCGGAGAATCAACGGCTGCAACGAGAGCGAATCGCAGCGTTCCGCGAATATGCCGAGGATGTTTCTAACGGTGCTTTTCCGGTTGGGAAACAGCTTGTCGGCATGCCTGCGGAGGAACGGGATCGATTCGTGGCCTCCCTGAATGGTGTGCCCACTGTCGTATGATCGAAATATGTTGCGGAAAGAGCACAGCGCAAATTAAGTCAGACAATAATGGTGCGTTGCGATAATTTAGCTCTTGAACACGTTTCAACGCAGCATTATCTTCAAATCAGCAAGACAGTTCACCTCCTCCCGAACGTCTTGCGGTCGACCACCGGCACTCCTCCTCCCAGCCGTTGGTCAAGATATAAGCCCGGTGCACCTCCTCCCGCACCGGGCTTTTTTTATTTCCGGCTTTGCTGCTTATTTGATGTGCTTGCCGCCGACCCAGCGATCGGTGATGTTGGCCCGTCCTGCGGCATAGATGATCTTCTGCAGGATGCCGTCGCCGCGATCGAGATCGTCCCAGAGGTGAATGGGTGATTTGTCGGCCTTCGTGTCGACAACCAGCGCATCGAAGAGATAACCCGGCGAAAATTGCCCGATCGGGAGATCAAGCGCCTTGCCGCCACCAGCCGTGGCGATATGGAATGCGTCGCGGAAATCGATGCGCGCCTGCCCATAGGAAGCGCGATGCTCAGCCGAGAGCTTCGGATCAACGCCACTTTCCAGCATACGCGAGGCCATGACCGCAGCACGGCAATTCTCGAACATCGAAGCACTCGGCCCGCCGGAAATATCGGTGCCGAGACCCACATTCACGCCCTTTTCCAGTGCGGCTCTCAACGGAAAGACCGCATTGGCGAAATAGGCATTCGACAGCGGGCAATGGGCCACTGCGCTTTCACGCAGCTTCATCTTGTCCATGTCGGCATCGGTGAGAAAGTTGGAATGTGCGAGCACCGTCTTGCGGCCCAGGAGCCCGAAGCGGTCGAGGCTTTCCGTGTCGGTCACACCATGACGGGAGAGCACATAGCCATGCTCCCAATCGCTCTCCGAGCAATGTGTCTGGACGTGGCAGCCGCATTCCCTTGCAAGCGCGCCAAGACCTTCAAGCGCAGCATCGGTGCAGGAGGGGATGAAGCGCGGCGTCACAACGGGAAGCACGCGGCTATCCGCATTGTCGGGATGGCTCCGGACATAGTCGATCAGCGAGCGCGTGCCCTCGATCGCGGCCTCCGGCGAGGCATCGCGGTAGTCGTCGGGGCATTCATCAGCGTTGTCCATCGCCACCTTGCCGACCAGCGCGCGTTGGCCCTTCTCCAGGCAGATATCGACCAGCGCCCGCGTCGCCTCCTGATGTATGGTGGCGAAGTAGAGCGCCGTGGTCGTGCCATTGGCCAGGAGGTCGTCTACCAGCAGGTCATAGCTGTGACGGGCGAAATTGATGTCTTCGTAGCGGGCTTCGAGCGGAAAAGTGTGCTTCTGCAGCCAGACTTCCAGCGGCATGTCCAGCGCGCTGCCAAGCTGCGGGTATTGCGGCGCATGCACATGCAGATCAACGAAACCCGGGATGAGATAGGAGCCGGCCGGCAATTTGACCACCTCGCCCGACAGCTCGCGCGTTTCGCGGATGACGCGGTAGTTCGGGTCGCTGGGCCGGTGGACGGCGCCGATCGTGCCGGCGCTGGTCACGTCGATCAGTACATCTTCGAGAACATCGATCTCGCCGCGCACCGGCGCGTGAAATCCCGATGCCAGGATCGTTCGGTTGCGAAGGTCCATTCCAACTCTCTTTATTGTTCAGCCCAGGCTGCGTGCTCTGAGCGAAAGGGCGCGCTCGCGGAAATTGTTCCGTATTTCGGCTTCGTCCAGCCCCAGAACCACCCGATCCTGCATGAGAACAGCGCCGTCGCAGATCGTCGTCACCACGTCGTCGGCGCGGGCGGAGTAAACCAGTGCCGCAGCCTCGTCATAGACCGGCAGGCAGTGCGCCTTGTCGAGATCGACGATGATGACGTCCGCCTTCTTGCCCGGCGCAAGTGCGCCGACGTCCGGCCGGTTCATCGCCGCTGCCGCACCCGTGGTGGCCATCTCAAGCAACTCGCTGGTTTTCAGGAACTCGACGTCGTTGGTCCTGTCCTTGTGGATCATGCCGGCAAACTTCATCTCCTGGAACATGTCGAGCGCATTGTGGCTCGCAGGTCCGTCGGTCGCGAGCCCGACGGTGATACCCGCCTCGCAGCAGGCGCGCAGACGCATCGTGCCGGAATTGAGCTTGGCGTTGCAGCACGGGCAGTGGGCGATCCGCGTACCGGTCTCCGCCATGATCCTGATGTCGTCGTCATTGAGCTGGGTGCAATGCGCAGCCGTCACGTCCGGTCCGAGGAAGCCCAGCGAATGGACCCATTGCACCGGCGTCGTGCCGTAGGTTTCCTTGACATACGCGATCTCCTGTGGTCCCTCGGCGAGGTGCGTGTGGATGACGACCCTGTAGGCATCGGCGACCTCGCGCACCTTGCGGTACATCTCGGCGCCGCAGGAATAGGGCGCATGCGGCGACAGCGCGACATGCACGCGATCATTACCCGTCTTGTGGTGCCTTGAGACCTTGTCGCCGAAATTGTCGAGCGCCTTCCACGACCACGGGGTGATGTCGGAATAGAGGCCGCGATCGGCAAGGCCGTAGCCGAGCGTCGCCCTCAGTGGCATCTTCTTCAGTGCTTCGATTTCCGGTTCGACGCGGTAGGCATCGAAATGCTCGTTGAACGTGGTGATGCCGGATTTCGCCATTTCGACCAGACCCATCAGGCTGGCCCAATAGAGTGTTTCCTCATCGAAATTGCGCTTCAGCCGCCACATCGTGCCCAGCCATTCGAACAGCTGCACGTCTTCCAACAGGCCGCGCAGCAGCATGTTGGAGGCAATGTGGGTGTGGCAGTTGACGAAGCCAGGCATGACGACGCGGCCCTTGGCGTCGATGACCTTGATGGCACCTTCGGTCGATACCGAGGCCGCCGGCCCGACAGCAAGAATACTATCGCCCGAAATCGTCACGGTGCCCTTGTCGATCTTTTTCGCGCCACCCATCGGCAGGACAGTGGCGTTGATGATGGCGATATCAATGCGGCTCATCAGGTCACGCAGCCATCGCTGATGTGCCGTAGGTGATGCCTTTTTCCTTCAGCCAGCGGCGATAGGCGATCGAGGTCGCATCGGCGCGCGTCGGGATTTCGGCGCGCGGCTCCATCGGAAACAGCACAGGGCGCTGGTTTTCGAGAATGATGCGGTCCTGCAGGAAGATCAGCTGCTGGAAATGCACGAGATCGGTGGTGGTCGAGACATCGTCGATCAGGAACATCACCGGATGCGCGCGGCACCTCGTTGGCTCGACCGGCTGCACGAACAGGCAGATCACATCCCAGCGGTTGGCTGCATTCGGGCAGGTCTTGTAGAGCACCGTCGTGAACGGCGTCATGACGCGGTAGATATAGTCGGTCATGATGCCATCGGTGGCCGAAAGTGCCGCCTGCGGCTGGAAGAACTTGCAGTTGGTCGCCCAGACCTCGTCGACATCCCTGCGGATCTCGACATTGTAGTGCTCGACTTCGGTGTGCGGCTCGGCACCGAGAATATCGGTGTGCACGAAGGGAAAATGCGCCATGTCGAGGAAATTCTCGACGATGCGCAGGCCGGATGCATTCACCGCCACCGTGCCGCAATTGACCACCCTGCGATCATCCTCTTCCGCCTCGGGCAGCGCGAACAGGCCGCCCTTCGGCTCGCCCAGCGTCACCCACCGCAGGCCCAGCTTGCGGATCATCGGCAGCGGCCCGGCGCGCCCCTCGGCATGCACTTCGATCGTGCCGTCCTTCTCGCGGCGCACGGTGAGGTCTGTTCCCAGCAGCCGGTTGGCCGATGTGCCGAAGGCAATGTCGGCTTCGGTGTCCAGCGGATACCATTGATCGAGTGCCGCCTTGTCGGAACATAATGTCATGGTCTCGCTCCTGTCCTTTGATCGTAAATCCGGTCCACCACAGTTTGATGGGTTGCAGGCAATCCGTCCATATCGAAATTGCCGAAGTTTTGGGTTGTCATCTCGTGTCGCGATAATAGGGCACGCCGATTGCTGCTGGCGCGGCCATGATCCGCCGCATGCGCTGCCAGGCAAGCACGGGCACGATGATGAAGGCCATGGTGCCAAGATAGGGCAGCATGGACAGGAACGGCGCCGCGATCGGCCAGCCGCGCGCCTGACCAACAAAGCCGACCGCGGTGATCAAGCCGAACAGCAATCCGGAAAGCACCGCCGAGATCGGCCGGTAACCGGCGAATATCACGAGGGCCACGGCAATCCAGCCACGCCCGGCGACCACGCCGTCCGACCATGACGGCACGAAGGCGAGCGTCAGGTAAGCACCGGCGCCGGCAGCAAGTGCCGAGCCTGCCGTGACATAGCCGACGCGGATCAGGTTGACCGGAACGCCGGCTGCATCAGCCGCCGCTGGATTTTCGCCGACGGCGCGCAGATTGAGCCCATGCCGGGTACGGAACATGATGTAGGAAAGCGTCACCGGCAGGATGATGTAGATGAGGTAGACGAGAATATTCTGCGAGAAGAATGCCTTGCCGAAGATCGGGAGGTTGGACAAGAGCGGGATTTCGACATTGGCGAACACTGCGCGAGCCGGCATGCCGGAATAGGCGCGACCGATGGTCGAGGCGATGCCGGTGCCCATCAGCGTCAGGGCGAGGCCGCACAGCACCTGATTGGCGCGCAGGATGACGGTGGCGAAGGCAAACAGCAGCCCGAAGATCGCACCGACGGCCAGCGCTGCAATAAAGCCGGTAATGGGCGACGGGAAGGCGGTGACTGTGGCGATGGCGGTCACCGCGCCCATGGCCATCAGGCCTTCGACGCCGAGATTGACGACGCCGACGCGCTCGGCAAGCACTTCGCCCAAGGCTGCCAGCGACAGCACGCCGCCCGCGAGGAAAGCTGTTGTGAAAAGGCCGGTCAGAAGGTCCATGTCAGCTCCTCAAGCCTTGTCGCGCACAATGCGGTAATGAGCGAGTTCGTCGCCGATCGCCGTCAGGAACAGGATCAGCCCCGTGATCGCGAGCACAGCCGATGTCGTCAGCCCCTGGGTTTGCAGGATGATGCCCGAATTCAGGATGAAGGCCATCAGTGCGGCCGAGAAGATCACGCCGACGGCGGAACTGCGCGCCAGCACCGCGACCATGATACCGAGATAGCCGTAATTGTTGGAGATACCGCCCTGGAGACGATGCACCGTGCCGGCAAGCTCCAGCATTCCAGCCAGGCCGGCAATTGCGCCGGACAGCAGCATGACGGTGATCAGATGGCGGCGGGCGGGCATGCCGGCATAGTTGGCGGCATCCGGATTGGAGCCCACCAGCCGAACCTCGTAGCCCCAGCGCGAGAAGGCCAGAAGTGCGGCCACAGCAAGTGCGATGACGATAGAAACCGGAAAGCCCCAATGGATCGAGCCGTAGAATTCGGGGATTTCGGCCGACATGCGCGCTGTTGCGGAGTTGGACATCTTGTCACGCCAGACATCGGTCGAGACGTAATAGACCATCAGGATAGCGACGAAGTTCATCAGCAGCGTGGTGATCAGCTCGTTGACGTTGCCATAGGCGCGCGCCAGCGTCGGGATCAGTATCCACAGCGCACCGCCCACAAGACCGGCCACGAACATCAGCGGCAGGATGACCATGGGAGCGCCCGGCACGAACAGTCCAATTGCGGCGGAACAGAAGGCGCCGGCGTAAAACTGGCCCTCGGCACCGATATTCCAGGCGCCGATCTGCTGGGCGACCGCCACCGAAAGGCCTGTCAGGATCAGTGGAGTAACGAGGACGCCGAGATCCTCCATGCCGAAACTTGAGCCGAAGCTCGCTTCGATCACTTCGTAGCCGAGTTCAAACGGGTTGGCGCCGGTTGCGGCAAGAATGATTGCCGCAACCGCCAGCGCCAGGATGATGGCGGCGGCGCGTGCGGCAAAGGCGATGGCAGGCGAGGCGGAGGGCAGGCGCTGGACGCGCACCGAAAGAGCCATTACGCGACCTCCCGGTGGGTGCGTCCACCCATCAGCAGGCCGATCTCGTCGATATCGGGATTATCATTATCGATAACGCCCATGATTTTTCCTTCATAAAGCACGGCTATGCGGTCGGAGAGGTTGAGCAGCTCTTCGAGTTCTTCCGAAATGAGGATAATGCCGGCGCCGATATCCCTGAGTTCAACGATGTAGCGCAGCATGGTGTTGATGGCGCCGACATCGAGGCCGCGGCTCGGATAGGCGGCGATCAGCACCTTGCTGGCAATGCGCATTTCCCTTCGTGCCACCAGCCGCTGCTGGTTGCCGCCCGACAGATTGCGGATCGGCATGCCGAAATCAGGGATCATCACATCCGCTGCCCCGGCGATTTCCTTGGCGAGTTCGGTGGCCGCACCCGGTCGATAGGTGCCGCCTCTGGAAACTGGCGGCTTCTTGTATTCGCGCATCACGGCATTGGCGGTGACGCTGAGCGCGGGAGCTAGGCCGCTGTGCAGCCGGTCCTCGGGGATATGGCCAATGCCGATCTCGGCGAAGTGGGCGGCGTCCGATTGTGTCATCGTCCTGCCGTCGATGATGATCTGGCCCGAGGTCGCGTGCCGCATGCCGGTCAAGACCTGGCTGAGTTCGCGCTGGCCATTGCCGGCGACGCCTGCAATGCCGAGGATCTCGCCCGCGTGCAGATCAAGCGACACGCCATGCAAAGCTGCCGAGCCACTGTCGCCGAGAGCGGAGATATCCTTGAGGCTGAGTACGGGCTGCTTCGAGATCGGCGCGGCATTTGTCGGGCGCTGGCGCATGTCGGCGAGCACGATGTCGCGACCGACCATCAGCTTGGCCAGCATGCGCGGATTGCAGTCCGACGTGTTTTCGGTGGCTATCTTGCGGCCGCCGCGCAGGATGCTGATGCGGTCGGAAATCTCCAGAACCTCATCGAGCTTGTGGCTGATGAAGATCACTGAATTGCCGGTCGATGTGAACTCGCGCAATGCCTTGAACAGTTCGCGGGCTTCGGCTGGCGTCAGCACGGCGGTCGGCTCGTCAAGGATCAGGATCTTCGCTTTGCGAGCCAGCACACGCAGGATTTCGACGCGCTGCTGTTCGCCCGTCGAAAGGTCGCTGACGCGCTCGCCGGGCTTGGTCTGCAGGTTGAACTTCGTTGCCAGTGCCGCGGTCCGGGCTTCGAGCACCTGTGCCGATGCGAGCCGCGGTGTTTCGGACCAGCCGAGATGAATATTTTCCGCCACAGTGAAGGCCTGCACCAGCTTGAAATGCTGATGCACCATGCCGATGCCGGCAGCGATCGCCTGGATCGGTGTCGAAAATTCCCGGATGTAGCCGTCCACCATGATCTCGCCCGCATCCGGCCGATAGATGCCGGTCAGGATGTTCATCAAGGTGGATTTGCCGGCGCCGTTTTCGCCAAGCAGCGCATGGATCTCGCCGGGCATGATATCGAGATCGACGTCCTGATTGGCGATGACGCCTGGAAAATACTTGGCGATTCCCTTCAGCGATACGAGCGGTGGCGTGCCGGGTGGGGCTGAAAAACGCGTCGGGATCTCATTCATTGAAAAATACCGGTGATCTGAAAATATCTAAGGATCCGGCCGGATCGACCGGCCGGATCCTGGCGATGATGCCGGCTTAGCTTGCGAGGCCCGAAACGCCTTCGACCGACCAGTCCCAGTTGTACAATTCGAGATCCGTCATCTTCTGGCCCTTGGCAACCTTGACATTGCCCTTGGCATCCTTGATTTCGCCTTCGAATGGCGACCAGCCGCCCATGATCTTGTCACGCACTGCGTCCGCCGCCTTGGCGACGTCGGCCGGGACCTTTTCGCCCCATGTGTCGCGGTCGACGCCTTCGCCCATCTTGAACAGCACTTCGCTCGGCGCCCATGTGCCTGCGAGGCGCTTGGCGACCTGCTCGACATAGAACTTCTTGAAGTCGATCATGACGGAGGAAACATACGAGTTCGGGCCGTAGCGACGGATGTCGGTGTTCCACATCGCAGCCCAGACGCCGCGCTTTTCGGCGACCTGCAGGTAGCCGGCTTCATCCATGATGCCGTGCAGGAAGTCACAGCCATTGTCGATCAGCGCCGTGCCGGCCTGGGTGGCGGCCTGCGGGTCGAACCACGAATTGATGACGATGGTCTGCAGGGTCGCGTTCGGGTTGACCGAGCGGGCGCCCAGCAGGAAGGCGTTGGTCGATGCAAACACCGACGCAACCGGGAACGAAGCGACA
Organism: Shinella sp. OV683; assembly: GCF_057787725.1. Classification (NCBI taxonomy): domain Bacteria; kingdom Pseudomonadati; phylum Pseudomonadota; class Alphaproteobacteria; order Hyphomicrobiales; family Rhizobiaceae; genus Shinella; species Shinella sp. OV683. The sequence continues at coordinate 4,148,793 of NZ_CM173543.1, read as the reverse complement.
TAGCCGAGCTTGCCGGTCTTGGAGAGATGGCCGGCGGCGACGCCGATCACATAGGTCGGATACCAGTGAGCAAGGTAATACCAGCCCAGGTTGTCCATGGTCACGTGGCCGTCGCATTCGAGGAAGGCGACCTCGGGTGCGCGCTTGACGACTTCATGCAGGAAGTCACCGTTCGAAGAGGTGTCGAAGATGATGTTGGCGCCTTCGCTGACGAACTGGCGATAGGTGCGCGTCGCGTCTGCGGAGTAGGGGATGTTCTCGACTTCGAGGATCTTCTTCAGCTTCGGATAGGCTTCCTTGACGGCCAGCAGGCCCTGGTGATGGGCCCAGGTCCAGCCTTCATCCGAGATCGGGCCGACATGGCCGAAGCCGACGACCGTGTCCTCTTCCTTGATGGCGGGAAACGATGCTGCGGCGAATGCCGGGCGAACAAGACCTGCGGGCAGCATCACGGATGCAGCGCCGACAGCACTCATATTCAGGAAGCCGCGGCGGGAAAGTGTACGTAAATCAATCATATGGTCCCCTTTTTTGGTTTGTTGGTGCCGCGATGTCCTGTTGGCATCGCGCTTATGGCCGGAGTTCTCAACGCAACATCTATGCCAATCGGCAATCTTGCTCCCTTTGAAATCGGATTTCGTCGACTTGCCCGGACAACCTTAAAAAACTTTCTCCTGGTGCAACATTTTTTCCTCCCATGTATTGGTGGAGCCCACTCTGTGCAAAGCCTCTTCAAGGCGCTGGGCTGCCCGCGATCTCGACAATGGCGAACGTGATGCGTTCGGAATAGTGTGCATTAATGTTCGCAATCGATGCGCAAATAGCAACAGCTACCCCTTGTTGCTCCCCTTGTAATTGGCGACGAACCGGGATTAGAATGCCTAATCGCGAGGCACGACCAATAGTTGTGCATGTTGATTAAATTATAGGCATGGAGTGGCGTATGCAAGAGGCAAATGAACGGCGAGGCCAGTCTCTGGAGGCTGCGCGGTTCACTTTTCGTGGCCGAATCGACTGCGACAGCTTTGCGGAATTTGCGCTGCATCGGGCATCCCGGCTCGATATCGAAATCCAGGTTGGCGCCTGCGATACGACTTCGGCAATTCTCTCGGTCCGGGGACAGGAAGCGCTTGTCGATGCCTTCGAAATGGCCTGCAGCCTCGGCCCTTATGATTGCATCGTGCTGGACGTCGAGCGCAAGGCGCTGGTCTGAGCGAGTTTTATGAACAGGAGTGAATGATGAAACTGGAAAGCGGATGGGTGCCGGTGGCGCTGTCATCTTCCATCGAGACGGGGACGTCTGCGGGCGCGGTTGTGGAAGGCGCCGAAGTGGTTGTCTGGCGCGACAACTCCAGCAAGGTGCATGCCTGGGAAGATCGCTGCCCGCATCGCGGCATGCGGCTGAGCTTCGGCTTCGTGCGCGGCGATCACATCGCCTGTCTTTATCATGGCTGGCAATATGATGCCGGCGGCCAGTGTCGTCTGATCCCGGCCCATCCCAATCTTGATGTTCCCCAGACCATCAAGGTGCCGACCTACAGCGCCGAGGAGAAATGCGGAATCATCTGGGCCACGTCAGCTGCCGACGCCGAGATTCCTCAGCTGTCCGAAGGCATTTTCACCAGCGTTCGCAGCCTCTATGTGGATTGTCCGATCGACAGCGTTCTTATTGCGCTGAGCGCCAGGGGCTTCAAGAGCGTTGGCGACAATTGCGGCACCTGCACAATCGACGGAACTGCGCTTCTTATCGCCCTTCAGGCCACGCGCCCGCAAAAGACCGGCTTGCATATCGTCGCGCTGTCATCGCCGGATGCCGAGACACTCAAGCGTCTCGCCCGCTGGGCCGAGGCGTTCCGCTTCTCGCTCGAACAGCCCCAACTGGCTGCGGCGGAGGTCGCGTGATGGCCGGCGTGGTTCTCTACAATTATGAAATGGACGAAAACTGCTATCGCGCGCGTCTGCTGCTCGGCATGCTTGGCGTCGAGTGGAAGTCTGTCGCCGTCAACATGTTTCCCGGCAACGAGCACAAGCGGCCGACGATGCTGGCGCTCAATCCGGCCGGCACGATGCCGGTCTTGAGCGACGGTGATCTGACGATCTCCGGCACATCTGCAATCCTGCTTTATCTCGCCAAAGCGTACGATTCCGCCGGCAAGTTCCTCCCCGCCGATGCCAAGGCATTCGGCGAAGTCGTCAAATGGGTGGGATTTTCCGAGACGGCACTGGCGTCGTCCATCGATGCCCGGCTCAAGTCGCTGTTCGATACACCGGGCGATCCCGTCTTGCTAAAGGCTGCTGCCCGCAAGGCATTCCGCATCATGGACGACCACATGACATCGCGCCATTTCGACGGCAAGGAATGGTTCGTGGGTGACGAAGCAAGCCTCGCCGACATCGCGCTTTTCCCGTCCTTTGCGCTTTGCCGTGACTTCAGCGTCGACCACGATGAATATCCGGCACTGCGCCGCTGGATTCGCCGTTTCCGCACGCTCAAGGGCTTCCGCACCATGCCCGGCATTCCGGATTATCATTAGGTCACCGAGTACCACTCGGCCACAGATTATCATTGATGAATTGATTGGAGTAATTTGATGACCACCCTTACCCGCTTTTCGGTCAAGCCGTTGCACACGATGACACGCACCATGGCCGACGTCGCCTTCGGTCGCCGCGAGCCTGAACTTGTCATCAAGGGCGCTCGCGTCCTGTCGACCTATTCCGAACGCATCCTGCCCGATCGGGAAGTCTGGATTTCCGGCGGCCGCATCGCCGCCGTCAAGCCGGCCGGCACCTACAAGGGCAGCATGGCGAAGACATATGACACGCGCGGCGGCATCATCGCGCCGGGCCTCGTCGATCCGCATATCCACATCGAATCCTCCATGGTCACGGCCTGCGCCTATGCCGAGGCAGCGCTGCTCAACGGCACGACGACGATCTTCTGCGACAGCCACGAAATCGGCAACGTCATGGATGTCGCTGGCGTCGAGGCGATGCTGGAAGATGCGCGGCAGGCACCGCTGTCGATCTTCCTGACTGTTCCGAGCACGGTGCCAGCAACCTCGCCGGAACTCGAAACTGCCGGCGGTGACCTGACCCCCGAAAAGATCGCTGCTCTGTTCGACAAGTGGCCGGAAGCCGTGGCGCTGGGCGAGAAGATGGATTTCGTCCCCGTCGCCATGGGCGACGAGCGCAGCCATGCAATCCTCGCCGCTGCCCTCAAGCGCGGCCGGCCGGTCTCCGGTCACGTCTATGGCCGCGAATTCGTCTCCGCCTATGCCGCATCGGGCGTCACCGACACCCATGAAGCGATCGACCGCGAAATCGCCGACGACATGCTCGAAGCCGGCATCTGGCTCTTCCTGCGCGGCGGCCCGCCGACCACGCCGTGGCACTCGCTGCCGCACGCCATCAAGACGATCACCGAACTCGGCTCCTCGCACAAGCGCATCGCTGTCTGCACCGACGACCGCGACGCCGACGACCTCCTGCAGTTCGGCCTGGATTGGGTGGTCCGCGAAGCCGTCAAGGCCGGCATGACGCCGGAACAGGCATGGTCGATGGGCTCGCTGCATGGCGCCACCCGCTTCGGCCACGATGGCGAAATCGGTGGTCTGGGCGGCGGCCGTCGCGCCGACCTCGTGTTGCTCACCGATGACCTAAAGCCAGTCAGCACCTGGTACGGCGGCGAGCTGGTGGTCGACAATCGCAAGGTCATGCCGGTGCTGGAAGAGGCGCTCTCCAAGCCGTATCGTTACCCCGATACCGCCTACAAGACCGTCAAGTTGCCGAAGAACCTCAAGCTCACGCCCGATCTGCCGACCGAAAAGGTCGTCGCCCACACGATCAAGACCGAATTGCCCGGCATCACGCTCGGCCATATCGAGGTCGAGCTTGAGCCCGCCAATGACTGGCAGACGCATTTCACCCGCCACGGGCTTTCCTTTGTGACCGTCGTCGAGCGCCACGGGAAGTCTGCCGGCAATATCGGCTATGGCCTGCTCAGCAATTTCAAACTGACCAAAGGCGCCGTCGCGTCTTCGGTCGGCCACGACAGCCACAACATCATCATCGCCGGCACCAACGAGGCCGACATGCAGGTGGCGCTCAAGGCGATCGAGGATATCCAGGGCGGCGTCTGCGTTGTCATGGACGGGGAGGTCACGGCCATGGTGCCGCTGCCGATCGCCGGCCTGCTGTCCGACAAGCGCGTGCATGTGGTTGCCGAGGAGGTGAAGCTCCTGAAGATCGAGTGGGAAAAAGCCGGCTGCACCATACCCTATATGGGCTTCAACCTCATCCCGCTCTCGGTCATCCCGGAGATCCGCATCACCGACAAGGGCAACGTTCTGGTCCCGCAGATGGAAATCCAGCCGCTGTTCGAGCCAGCTTAGGACGAGCTGATGGACCCATACCGGCTCGGGCTCGTCGCCATCCGCGTTCACTATTTTCAACTGGTAGCGCGGCTGGGTTCGATCCGGCAGGCGGCGCAGACGCTCAATGTCGCGCCGTCCTCGGTGAGCCGGATTCTCAAGCAGCTCGAGGATGATCTCGGGCTGCCGCTGTTCGAACGTGTCCGCCAGCGGCTCAAGCTGACCAGCGCTGGCGAGTTGATGCTTTACCATGCCCGCCAGAGTTTTTCCGAACTCAACCGCGCCTGCAACGAGATCAACCAGCTGCACGGCCTGCATCGCGGCACGGTGTCGGTGGCGATTATCGAAAGCGTCTCGCGCGGGCTAATGCCCGAGGCGCTGGAGGCATTCTGGCGTTCGCATCCGGGCATCTCCGTCGAGGTCAGGGTGATGAGCTCGCAGCAGGTCGCCAACGCTGTGGCTGAAAGCGAATGCGATCTCGGAGTCGTGTTTGATATCCGCGTGCCGCGCAACGTCCGGCGTATCGGCGTCGTGTCGTTGCCGCTCGGCGTCGTTACCAAGCCCACCAGCCGCTTCGCTGGCCGTAGCGATCTGCGCATCTCCGATCTCGCCGGCGAGCGGGTGATCCTCTCCGACGCCAGCCTGACACTCGGCGCCTGGGTCGAAGAGGCGTTCGGCCGCACCTTCGTTGAACTCAACCAGCGGGCTCGCACCAATTCCATCGGCCTGATGACCGATCTCGCCAAGCGCGATCTCGGCACGGTGCTGCAGACACGGGTCGGTATCGAACAGGATATCGCCGAAGGCACGCTGAGCTTCGTGCCGTTGCGCGATCCAAAGCTGCAGCTCCGTAAGCTGATGCTGCTCTCGCGCTCCGAAAAGGAAATGTCCAATGCGGCCTCGGCGCTGGGCCGGGTGCTGGCTGGCCTTCTGGATCGGCTGCGTGAGGTGACCGACGAGAGAGCATAGAGACCGCAATACCCATTAGAGTCTGTCAGAGCTAAATAGAGGCAGTTCTGTTGGCTCAAACGGAGTCGGATGTTTGGCCGGCTGGCGCGCGTCGTAGCCAAAGCATACGGCCAAGCTAGCCGGCCAAACAGCCGGCCCGTTTCAGCCAACCTGAAGGGCCGGGCATCTTTCCGCCGGGATCAGAGGCGACTGGCTCGACCATACCTTCGGGTATGACCTTCGCCAATCGCCTCTGCCCCGACACAAACCTGCTCCGGCAGAACTGCCTCTATTTAGCTCTGACAGACTCTAGAGCCGGATCGCAGCCCGGAGATTGCGCGCATGTGTTTGTATGGCGCAGCTAAAAGTACAATGGCTTGATGATGGTTCAACTTTCAGCGTGCTGTTTACCTTTGTCGAATGAGAATATGATGCGCGCAGGGGGTTGCGCCCATGGTCCGCAGGCTTGTCACGATATTGGCGGCTGACGCTGTTGGTTACAGTCGTTTGGTTGGACAGAACGAGGAGGCTGCTCTCGCGCTCTTCAATCAATGCGCTACGATAATCGAAGAACGCGTTCGCGTTCACAGCGGCCGTATCTTCGGCGGTGCCGGCGACAGCGTGATCGCTGAGTTTCCCAGCCCCGTGGAGGCTATGCGCTGCGCGATGGAGATCCAGGATGGGATCGGGCAGCTCGATGACGGGCTTGCCGAAGAACATCGCATGCTTTTCCGCATAGGCCTCAATCTCGGCGATGTCGTCGTCGAGCATGACAACCTGTATGGGGAGGCGGTGAACGTTGCCGCACGTCTGGAAGGATTGTCCGAGCCCGGAGGAATTTGTGTTTCAGGGAGCCTTTACGAGCAGGTACGCCACCTGCCCAACGTTACGTTCCATGATCTCGGCTCTCGAAATCTGAGAAACATCCAGGTCCCGATCCATGCCTATGCCGTCAGAGGCGTAAATTCGCACCCGGTCCGAAACCGTTCGCCATGGTGGTACTGGGCAACGGTGGCTGCGGCGTTTGCGATCGTGGCGTTGTCGCTCATGTGGCGATACATGCCAGCCATTGCGACAGGCGTCGGTACGACGACAGAAGAGAGCAGCGCGGCATCGCCGTCCATTGCCGTGTTGCCGTTGAGCAATCTGAGTGGCAAGCCCGATCAGGAATACTTCAGTGACGGTCTGACCAACGATATAACAACCGATCTCTCTAAATTCTCGGGCCTGTTCGTCATTGCCAACAACTCCGCGGCGACATTCAAGGGCAAACCCACAAAGGTCCAGGACATCGGCAAGGCACTGGGCGTCCGCTATGTGCTCGAGGGAACGGTCCTGAAAGCCCCGGATCGACTCAGGATCAACGTGCAACTCATCGACGCTGTGGCTGGCCACCACGTATGGGCGGAACGCTACGACCGGAAGTTGGGAGATGTCATTGCCATCCAGGAAGACATCACGAGCAACATCGTCACGGCACTTGCCGTGAAGGTCAGCGCAGCTGAGCAACAGCGTGCCAGCCGGAAACACACGCAAAACATGGATGCCTACGACTACTATCTCAGGGGCAAGCAGATCTGGGCCGATCCCAACAAGGTGACGCCCGAGGGCAATGAGGAGGCGCGGAAGCTTTTTCAAAAGGCGATCGCCCTGGATCAGAACTATTCCTCGGCCTATGCGGAGCTCTCCTATGTCTATGTGAGGGAGTATCAAAACGGTTGGAGCAAGGACGGGGCCACGTCGCTAAAAGAGGCGGAGAAATTTGCAGAAAAGGCGCTGGCCCTCAGCGACGATTTCAGCAGCCACTGGTATCTCGCCATCGTCGCGTGGAACAAGGGCAACTTCGACAAGGGCTTCTACGAATACGAGACGGCGCGGCGGATCAATCCCAACGACCCAGACCTCGCCGCGGACATGGCGGAGGCCTTGGTCTATGGCGGCGAGGCGGAACGAGCAATCCAGCAGATCAAGGAAGCAATCCTGCGCAATCCCGAAGTGCCTTACTGGTACTGGTGGAATCTCGGTCGCGCCTACTATATGGCCGGGTATTACGCGGATGCGATCGACGCGATTGGAAAGATAACCGCGCCGCCCAACGATGTCCGCCTGATAACGGCGGCCAGCGAAGCACGGCTCGGCAACCTGTCAGCCGCCAAATCGATCATGGCCGAATTCAGCAAGAACGACCCGGAATGGTCCCTCGAAAAATCGGCTGGATACTATTACCGGCGGGACAGTGATCGCCAGCAATGGTTGAAGGGGCTGCGAATGGCCGGCCTGCGAGAGAAATGAGATCTGGCAGCCAAAGTCGATAAACGCCGCGCGTTCCGTTGCTATTGCGGTATTCTTGACAAAAATGCCAATTTTATTGACTTTTTGAAATATTCAGGCAAAATTTGAGAAGCTTCAGGTAGATTTGTTGCGGAAATTGGTGCGCCACAATCATTCGTGCTGCGGTGTGCTGAGGCGTTTACATATATCCAGGTCGCCGATCATTGTGGCCCGCTGGCGAGATACTGTTCGAATTCAGTGTCGCCCTGCTTAAGCCGGCAGCTTTTTTTGTCGTGCGCTTTCAAGCGATGTAATTCCAATCGTGTGGACCAAGGGAGGATATCATGCCAACCGCTCGTGATATGTGCCGTGAGGGGCGTCAGCAGCCGTTGACGCGCGCTGGAAACGATACCGCCAAGAACTGGTATGAGCAGGCGAAGTCGGCCGAAAACGTCTACATGCCGGCCTATGCGGAATATTCGTATGTCTTTGTGCGCGAATATCAGAATGCTTGGGGCAGCGATCGGGCCACGTCTCTCGCCAAGGCGCTGGATCTGGCAGAGGAAGCCGTGACCCTGGCCGGGCAGTCGAGCAACAGCTTTTATCAAGACTTCAGGGCGCGCTGGTATCGCGCGATTGTTTACTGGAACCAGGGGGACTTTCAGAAGAGTTTCCAAGAGTATGAAGTAGCGCGAGGGCTGATCTCGAAAGAAAGATATGAGGTCGATACCGCCGATCTCGACGCCGATCTCGCCGAAGCTTACATCTATTTTGGTGACCCACAGAAGGCAATCAAGCTGATCATCGACGCGATGAAGCTCCATCCCGAGCCTCCTTACTGGTATAAGTGGAATCTCGCCCGGGCCTACTACATGGCCGGGCAGTACCAGGCCGCGATCGATACAGTCAACGAGATCAAGGACCCGCCTAACGATGTCCGGTTGATCCTCGCTGCGAGCATGGCGCGACGTGCCGAAGAGGTTATGCAGGCGTTCATGAACGAGGACCCGGATTGGACTGTCCAAAAGTCGGAGCAATACCATTACGGCAACAATACCCAGAAGCAGCATTGGCTTACGGGATTGCGAAAAGCGGGGCTAAGGGAAAGTTAGGGCCGGCGATGAAAATCGGCCTGACATTCGATTTGCGCCAGGATTATGCGGATGCGGGCTACGACGAAGAGCAGACGGCAGAATTCGACGAGCTCGAAACGATCGTAGCCATTGATGATGCCCTGCAATCGCTCGGGTACACAACCGAACGCATTGGAAATGCGCGCGCTCTTTTAGGTCAGCTTGCTGATGGCGCGCGCTGGGAACTGGTCTTCAACATCGCCGAGGGAATGTACGGCTTCGGTCGTCAGTCTCTGGTTCCTGCACTCCTCGAAAACTATCGGATTCCCTATACATTTTCTGATCCGCTTGCTCTCGCGGTCACGCTGCACAAGGCAGCGGCGAAACGCGTTCTTCGCGATCACGGCATGCAAACGGCCGATTTTGCAGTCGTCGAATCCGATCGGGATATCCTCGATGTAGCGCTGCCTTTTCCGTTGTTTGCCAAGCCGGTTGCGGAAGGCACGAGCAAGGGGATCTCTGTGGCATCGATCATCATCGATCCGCAGCAACTGGCCTGTAAATGCAGGCGCTTGCTGCTGCGCTACCGGCAGCCGGTGCTTTTGGAAACATATTTGCCGGGCCGGGAATTTACAGTCGGGATTCTGGGCACCGGCAACACGGCTCGTGCATTGGGCGTCTTGGAAATGACTGTACGCAGCGGCCCGGAACCGACGGTCTACTCCTACGACAACAAGAAGAACTTTGACGAACGCATGTCTGCCAGCCTCGCGACTGACGACCAGGCAAGCGAAGCGATGACGTTCGCCCTGGCAGCATGGCGACACCTTGGCGGCCGGGATGCAGGGCGTATCGATCTGCGATGCGATGACAAGGGGTGTCTGAATTTCCTCGAGGCCAATCCTCTCGCGGGTCTGCATCCTAGAAACTCGGACCTGCCACTTCTGGCGCGCCTGAAGGGAATGGGCTACGTCGAACTCATGGAGCAGATTGTCGCATCGGCATGCGACCGTCTGGCGAATGGCCCGGACAGCCACGTTCCGCGGTGATCGCTGCCAGTCCGAAATTTTGATGGGTTCGGGCCGCTTGCATCAATGCTCACGTACCGGCGTTTTGTCATGCCAATTGCTAGTCGTTCCGCGATGCAGTCAGCACCCGGACGTCAGGCCGTGCCCGCGCCCCGCGCGATCAGCATGACAAAATCATCAATCTCCTGCTCCAGCCTTTCGAGCGGTAGCCCGACGAAGCGGCCTTCGAGACTGATCGAGATCACGCCATGCACCGCGCCGAACAGGGTGCGAGCGCGGATCAGCCGATCTTCAACGGCAAGCGCCGGCTGAAGCTCGGCAAGCGGGGTGGCTATCAAGCCGATCAGGAAAAGGTGCTCGTTGAGGTGCCATTCCGGCGTCGTTGGTCGCTGATGCTCGAACAGCGCCCGCCAGAGATTGCGGTTGGCGACCGCAAAGGCGAGGTATCCGCGCGCCAGATGCCGCAAGGCGTCGGCCGGGCCGTCTATTTCAGCTGCAGTTTCCTCCAGCGATTGTTCCAGTGCCGCCAGCGTCGAGGAATTCACATATATGATCAGCTCGTCAAGGTCGGCAAAGGCCGTGTAGAGTCCGCCCAGCGCACAGCCGGCATCCTGCGTCACATCGCGCGCGCGCAGATTGGCGAGGCCATCTGCCGCGATGCGGTTGCGCGCCGCCTCGATCAATCGCGCCTTCAGGTCTTCGCGCTTTTCTTCCCGTTTCCCGGCCATTAACCATTCCGTTTCAATTTATGAACGCCGTTCAAAATAATTCTTGAACAATGTTCATGATTCTGGCATAACTCATTTCATGAACAACGTTCATAAACGGGAGAAAGCAAATGTTCAAACAAATTCTAACATTGCTGCGGGGCAGGGCATATGACGCGGAGCAGGCGTTTGCCGACCGCAACGCCGTTCCCCTACTCAATCAGCAGATACGAGATGCGGCTCAGGCTATTCAATCTGCTCGCCGGGCCGTGGCTGTTGCCATTGCCCAGAACGAACAGGAAAAGGGCCAGCATGCAACGATCGTCGGCCGCCTCGCCGATCTCGAAATCCGCGCCATGGTGGCGCTTGAGAAAGGCAATGAGGGCCTTGCACGAGAGGCCGCCGACGCGATCGCCTTCCTGGAAGCCGAGCGCGATGCATCGCAGGCGGCACAGGCGCAATTCACCACCGCAATCGACAAGCTGAAGACTGTTGTTCGCACCGCGGAAGCCCGGTTGCGCGACCTGCAGCGTGGCGAACGGCTTGCCCGCGCCACCGAAGAGGCCCAACGGCTCGACGTTTCGGTTGCAGGGCCGGGCCTCGCCACGCTCGACGACGCCGAGGAGACGCTCGCCCGTCTTCGCATTCGCCAGAGCCAGAATGAAACGACCGCTGCGGTGCTCAAGGAGATGGAGCATGGCTCCCGCCCCGTGGGCATAGTCGAGAAGCTTGCCAATGCCAGCTGTGGTGCGCCGCTTAGATCGTCCGCCGACGATGTGCTTGCGCGCCTCAAGAGCCGGATGAACACGCCAGCCTGAACCGTATAACCATTTAACGAGGGATCACGACAATGAACGACAGTTTCCAGAAGCATTCATCGAGCTGGGTTAGCTTCTCCTACCTCTCCTTTGGCGCAGCCGCCGTCATGCTCGCCGGCGGGCTGTACATGATGCCACTCGATCTCTGGGGGAAGGGCTATCTCGCCATGGGCATCGTGATGCTCGTGCAGACCACCGTCAACATCACCAAGACCCTGCGCGACAATGCGGAATCCGAAAAACTCATTCGCAAGGTCGAGGATGCCAAGACTGAAAAGCTACTCGTCAACTTCAATCGCAGTTCTGATAGCTAAGATTTCTTAACCACACCATAGGGTTGTTTTTGCGCATTCAACCATTGCGTAACAACTCTATGGCTTGCTCTTCCGCACACGAGAGGGAAGCCGCCATGTCACGCAATCTGATGACGACGAAGAAATTCGCGCCGCTGTTCTGGACCCAGTTCCTCAGCGCGTTCAACGACAATTTCCTCAAGAATACGCTGATCTTCCTGATCATGGCGCAAATGGCGGCCGAGGGCGGAACCCTGGTGACCGTCGCGGGCGGTATTTTCATCCTGCCGTTCCTGCTGCTTTCGGCCATCGGCGGCGAACTCGCTGACAAGCATGACAAGGCGAAAATGGCGGAGATCTTGAAGCGCTCCGAGATCGGCGTCGCGGCGATCGCAGTCCTCGGCATCGGTTTCTCCTCCATCTGGATCCTGATGCTGGCGCTGTTCGGCTTCGGCGTCGTCTCGGCGCTGTTCGGACCGATCAAATACGGCATCCTGCCTGACCATCTCGAACGCAAGGAACTGCCGCAGGCCAATGCCTGGATCGAGGGCGGCACCTTCATCGCCATCCTTACCGGCACCATCGTCGCAGCATTGGCCTTCAGCAAGGGCGACAATGTCTGGGTCTTCGGTCCGATGATGATGGGCCTGGCCGTGCTCTGCTGGCTGGCAAGCCGCATGATCCCGCCCACAGGCTCCAAGGCGCCCGATCTGATCGTCGACAAGAATGTCTTCCGTTCGAGCTATACGCTGGTCAACGAAATCCGCGCCGACAAGCGCATCTGGCGCTCGGCGCTGATGAACTGCTGGTTCTGGTTCGTCGGCGCCTTTGTCATGACGATGCTGCCGATCATGGTCAACGAGATCCTCGGCGGCTCGGAAATCGTCGTGCCCGCCTATCTCGCCATTTTCGCGATTTCAATTGCGGTGGGTTCTGCCATTGCCGGCTGGATGTCGGCCGGCCGCGTCGTGCTGCTGCCGGCGCCGGTGGGCACTGCCATCATCGCGCTTTTCGGCCTGCATCTCGGCTGGAATCTCTGGGGTCTTGAGTCCACCACACGTGCGACGACGATCACCGGCTTCTTCGCCGGCCCCAATACCATTCGCGTCGCCATCGACCTCGCCGGCATGGCCATCGGCGGCGCCTTCCTTGCCGTGCCCACCTTTGCCGCCATGCAGACCTGGGCGCATGAGGATCGGCGTGCCCGCGTCATCGGTGCCGCCAACGTGCTCTCGGCGCTGTTCATCACCGTTGGCCTTGCTTCGGTCGCCATCCTGCAGGCGGTCGGCGTTTCCATCCCGATGATCATCCTTGGCTTGTCGGTGATCAATCTCGGTATCGCCTGGCTGATGTTGAAGACGCTGCCGACCAATCCATTCCGCGATTTCGTCTCCGTCCTCTTCCGCGCCTTCATGCGGCTTGAAGTCGATGGTCTAGAGAACATGAAGAAGGCGGGCCATGCGCCGATCATCGCGCTCAACCATGTCAGCTTCCTCGACGGTGCGCTGGCACTCGCCATCACCGAGGAAGAGCCGGTCTTCGCGGTCGACTACAAGATTGCCCAGGCATGGTGGGTCAGGCCGTTCCTGAAAATGTGCAAGTTCCTGCCGCTCGATCCGACCAAGCCCATGGCGACCCGTTCGCTGATCAAACTGGTCCAGGACGGCAATCCGATCGGCATCTTTCCGGAAGGCCGTATCTCGGTGACCGGTACGCTGATGAAGGTCTATGACGGCGCCGCAATGGTCGCCGACAAGACCGGCTCCATGGTCGTGCCCGTCCGCATCGACGGCTTGGAAAAGAGCTACTTCTCGCGGCTCTCCGGTGGCCAGGTGCGTCGCCGGCTGTTTCCCAAGGTCAAGGTGACTATTCTTGAGCCGGTGAAGCTCGATGTACCTGCTGAGCTCAAGGGTCGCAAGCGCCGCGTTGCTGCCGGTGCAGCGCTCTACCAGGTGATGTCGAGCCTGATGTTCCGGACGACTGACACGTCAACGACTTTGCTCGAGAAAATCATTGTCACCGCCAAGGAGCGGGGCATGGGCAAGCTCGCGGTCGAGGATCCGGTCACCGGTGCGCTTTCCTATGGCAAGTTGCTGACCGGTGCTGCCGTGCTGGGCGCCAGGTTCCGGACGATGTTTCCGGAGAAAAATCTCGGCGTCATGCTGCCCAACGCCAATGGCGCTGCCGTGACCCTTCTTGCCGTGATGACGGCGGGCAAGGTGCCGGCGATGCTGAACTTCACCGCAGGCGCGGCCAATATTCTCTCTGCCTGCAAGGCGGCCGAGGTCAAGCATGTGCTGACGTCGCGCGCCTTCGTAGCACAAGGAAAGCTTGGCCCGGTTATCGAGGAGATGGAAAAGCACGTCAAGATCGTCTGGCTGGACGACCTCCGCACGCAGATCGGCCTCATGGACAAGCTCAAGGGCTACCTGCACAAGGCAAAGCCGCTTACCAAGCGTGTGGCTGATGATCCGGCGGTGATCCTGTTTACCTCCGGCTCGGAAGGATCGCCCAAGGGTGTGGTGCTGACACATCGCAACATCCTGTCGAATGCCGCCCAGGCCGCCTCGCGCATCGATTTTCACTCGGGCGACAAGGTATTCAACATCCTGCCGGTGTTCCATTCCTTCGGGCTGACCGCAGGCACTGTGCTGCCGCTGATCTCGGGCGTGCCGGTCTATTTCTACCCGTCGCCACTGCACTATCGCATCGTGCCGGAATTGATCTATGCCTCTAATGCCACGATCATCTTCGGCACCGACACCTTCCTCAGCGGCTATGCCCGGACGGCCCATCCCTACGACTTCCGCTCGATCCGCTACATCTTCTCCGGCGCCGAGCCGGTCAAGGCCTCGACCCGCGAGACCTATATGGAGAAATTCGGACTGCGCATTCTCGAGGGCTATGGTGTCACCGAGACGGCTCCCGTCGTGTCGATCAACACGCCGATGTTCAACAAGTCGGGCACTGTCGGCAAGATCATGCCGGATATGGAGTGGAAGCTCGAGCCGGTACCGGGCATCGATGAAGGCGGCCGCCTCTATCTGCGTGGACCCAATGTCATGGCCGGCTATCTGCGCGCCGAAAATCCGGGCGTGCTGGAAACGCTCCCCGACGGCTGGCACGACACCGGCGATATCGTCACTATCGACGATGAAGGCTTCGTCAAGATCCGCGGCCGCGCCAAGCGCTTCGCCAAGATCGGCGGCGAGATGGTGTCGCTGGCAGCGGTCGAGGCATTGGCAGGCCAGCTCTGGCCCGCCCAGCTATCCGTCGTCTCGTCGGTACCGGATGCCAAGAAGGGTGAACGGCTCGTGCTGCTAACCGACGCACCGGGTGCCACGCGCGCCGAGTTCCTGGCCTTTGCCAAATCCAGGGGCGCCATGGACATGATGGTGCCGGCGGATGTCGTGATCGGCAAGGTGCCGGTGCTCGGCTCGGGCAAGGTGGATTTTGTTGCGGCGCGGAACTTGGCGTTGGAGGCAGATAAAGCCAAAGCAGCGTAAGGCTGTTTTTAGCCTGAAGGAGGATCGACATCAGGGCCGGTCCTCTTCCCTCAAAAAGCCCCCTCATCCGCCCTTCGGGCACCTTCTCCCCGCTGGGGAGAAGAGGAAACGCGCTGCACCGGCGGCGCAGGTTCAGCAGTCGAACATGTGGCGAGCTGGCATCGTCGAATTCCCCTCTTCTCCCCAGCGGGGAGAAGGTGGCCGCAGGCCGGATGAGGGGGTCTTCGCCACAAGCACGAAGCCTACGCGAACTTCGTAATCACATTAATCCCGATGTCGCTCGATCCATCCATTGCCATCAGCGCCGGAACGGCCTCCTCAAGGCTGACATGCTTGCCGATCAGCTTCTGCGGAACGAGTTTGCCGGTCTCCAGCATTTCCATCATCGCGCTGTAGCGCCAGGCCTGCATGCCGTGGCTGCCATAAATCTCCAGCTCGTGGCTGATGACCGGACCCATCGGAATGTTGGGCGTTGCGTGCTTGCCGAGCATCAGGCCGACCTGCACATGCCGGCCGCGGCGCCGAAGATTGAGGATCGAGTTGACACAGGTCACCTCATGACCGAGCGCATCGATCGACACATGCGCGCCGCCCTTGGTGATTTCCTTCACCGCCTCAGCGACATTAGCAACCCGGGCGCCGTTGATCGCGGCTACCGCGCCAATCGACTTGGCAAATTCCAACTTGTCGTCGGCGACATCGATGGCGATGACATTGGCGCCGAGTGCGGTGGCAATCATGATAGCCGACAGGCCGACGCCACCGCAGCCATGCACCGCCACCCATTCGCCGGCGCGCGTCTTGCCCTGGTCGACGATGGCGCGGAACGACGTGGCGAACCGGCATCCCAAGCTGGCGGCGGTGGCGAAATCCAGGCTGTCGGGAAGATGAACGAGGTTGGTGTCGGCGTAATCAATCGCCACATATTCGGCAAATGAGCCCCAATGGGTGAAGCCCGGCTGCATCTGGTGCGAGCAGACATGCTGGTGGCCTGAATGGCATTCCTCGCAACGGCCGCAGCCCGATACGAACGGCACCGTGACGCGTTGCCCGACCTTGAAGCGCCGAACGTCCTTGCCGACTGCCGCAATCACGCCCGCGAGCTCATGCCCCGGCACATGCGGCAGCACGATATCGGCATCATGACCCATCCAGCCGTGCCAGTCGCTGCGGCAAAGACCGGACGCCTCGACCTTGATCACCACGCCGTCATTGCCCGGTGTCGGATCGGCGACCATGCGGATTTCAGGGGTTTCGCCGAAGCGCTCGTAATACATCGCCTTCATGATCGTCACCTTTCATTGCGGCACCCACACCGCTTTCTACCCCAGACATGCCACGGCCCACTCGGTCGATAAAGGAGGCGAGAACATGATTTTTGCTGATGCACCGATCAGGCTGATCCATTCCCGGTCATTTGGGCGGCGCTTGCGAACAAATGCGAACATTTATGTTAGGGAATCTTAATGCAAGCATTGCATGTTGCCTTGGGTAAAGCAGGCAGTTCGGCTCACGTCAAAAGGGCAGGTATTTGAGGCGTTCCCGCATCATCGTCCTCGGCATAATACTGGCAAGCATCGGCGCGATCATTCCGATTGTCGCGGTGCTTTACGTCTCATGGATGCTGGCCGTGCAGAAGGAGCAGGACCGGCTCTCTGCCTTTGCCGAGCGCGTCATCATCCGTGCCAATATCTCCGTAGCGGGTGCGGCCGATGCCTTGAAGCAGATCGCGACGTCGAAGGCAGCGCCTTGCTCGGATGAACATATCAGCGAGATGCGCAGGCTGGTGATCGATGCGCCGACGGTCGAGGAAATGGGCTATTTCGAGCACGGCCTGCTGAAATGCACCTCGTGGGGAAGGGTCGATCTACCGATCAGGCGCGTTTCCGGCGACTACGTTACAGACGATCGCATGGAAGTCACGGTCAGCATGCGGCCGATGGTCACCAAGGGCAGGCCGAAAATGGCGCTGCAACTTGGCTCCTATAACGCATTGGTCGAGCCGTCCCGCTTCGTGGATGTGATCGCCGACGAGGGGATAGGTTTTGCTATCGCCGGCCAAAACGGGGCGCTCATCAGCCAGAAGGATATCAGCGATCCAGAATTGCTGGCGAGTTTTCAGACCAAGCCGAAAACCGGCCTTGATCAGAACAATCTCTTCGCGGTCGCGCGTGGCAACGGATGGACCGCGCTGGCCGCCGAGCCGCGCGAAGACATGCTCTCCAATCTTCGCCGCGAGCAGATGCTGCTGTTGCCGGTCGGTCTTTTCATTGCGGCCTTCATTGTTGGCCTCGTCATCTGGGCGTCGCGAAAGCGGCTGTCGCCGCTGGCCGAACTGTCGCTGGCGGTACAGAAGCGCGAATTCATCGTCCACTATCAGCCTATCGTCGAACTGAAGACGGGGATCTGCATCGGCGCCGAAGCACTTGTGCGCTGGCGGCGGCCGGATGGATCGCTGGTGCGACCCGACCTGTTCATTCCACTCGCCGAGGAAAGTGGACTGATCATGCCGATCACCGATCAGGTCATCGAATGCGTCATCCGTGACCTCGGGGAGACACTGGTTGCCGACCGCTCGCTGCATATCGCAATCAATCTCGCAGCTGAAGATATCAAGAGCGCACGCATTCTTCCCGTCGTGAGCCGGATGCTGCTTGGCACGGGCATTCAAACGAACCAGATATGGCTTGAGGCCACCGAACGCGGTTTCATGGATATCGAGTCTGCGCGCGCGACGATTATCCAGGCCCGCGAAATGGGACATGCCGTTGCGATCGACGATTTCGGCACCGGCTACTCCAGTCTGCAATATCTGCAAGGCCTGCCGCTCGACGCCTTGAAGATCGACAAATCGTTCATCGATACGATCGGTCGGGACACGGCAAAAGGCCTTGTAGTGCCGCACATCATCGGCATGGCAAAAGAGCTCAATCTCTTCATCGTGGCGGAGGGTGTCGAAACCCCGGAACAGGCGAGCTATCTCGCCGACCACGACGTCGAATTCGGCCAGGGATGGCATTTCTCCAAGGCGCTGCCCACGGAAGAATTCATCACTTTCCAGCGCGAGCGCCGGGCGAAGTATGGTGCCGCGACGGAAATTCTGAAACGGGTGGCAGCCTAGAAACCGCGCTTGGACTTCTTCTCCAGCACGACCGAGATGTCCTTCCAGCCGTCATCAAGCCTGTTGTAGGCCGCCTGGACGATATCGACATCATTGGCAAGGCCGACGCCAGCGAGGCTGTTCATCACGTCGCCGATCTCGACAACCACTTCACCAGCCGGCTTGGCATACACCTCCACCGTCTTGGCGCGAATCGTCTCGACGGGGCCGCCCATGGCGCGAAACAGTTCCAGCGCTTCTTGCAGGAAATGGCTCCGGCGCTTGTCCTTGTCCATGACCGACTGCTCACCGTAGCGAGCATACAGCAGTTCAAGTGCTCTATTTTGAAATTCACTCATAATAACCTCAAGCTAAAACTTGCCGAAGGGGCAGTGCGGTCACGTTTACAATCATCATCAAAGGCTACGATTCTCGGGAGATGTGTACGCGTATTTAGTCGCAAGTTTCTTAACATTTGACTTAATCGGCCACCTGAAAAATGTCCTGATTTCATAGCATTTGCTGCATCTTCAGGATCCAGCAGATTTTCGCCAGCAGTGCAAATCAATAAGGCCTGACGTCTTCCGGCTTGCCATCGCGGATATGGTCGTCGTCTTCCGGCTTGTCGTCCTCGAATTGCGGCTCGCGGCGTTCCGCTGGCTTTTGTTCGGCGATGACATCATCGCGCATTGGACGTTCGACGACGGGCTCGGGCTCGAATTCATCCTTGCTGTCGATGAGGTCGTCGAGGTCGTTCCGCACCGGATCGACTGGTTCGAATGGCTCTGCCGCCCGCACCGGTTCTACGGGCGTCGCGGCGCGAGCGGGCTCGGCCGCACGACGGATGGCGGGCGCAGGCTCCGGCTCATCGACGGGAGCCCATTTCTCCAAGCGCTTGGCCCAGAAATTGTCCCAGGCGCGCCCGAGCCGCGTGCGGCTGCGCGGGAACGGCGCCAGCAGCGCAAACAGCAGGCCCAGCACGGCAGGCGAGAAATCGAGCGCCAGCTGCAGCGCGATGTAACCCATTAGGCTGCCAGCATAGGAAACCACCGCCCAGAAGGGGCGCAACGGCACGAACACCGGCACGCTGTTGGCATCCTGCGCCTGTTCGGCCGAAGCCAACGGCGACTGCCGTTCGCCATGGAAATAGCGATCGATGAAGGGAATGGTCTCGATGCGGTTTTCGACCGGAATTCGGAATTCGGGGCTGTTCTTCTTGGCGTTGATATCGACCTCCGCGCTTTCGGCGGCGTCGTCGATCGAGGCGACCAGCGTGTTGATCTGGGTGAGGATGACATCCTTCTTGGAGAGCGTGCAGGCAGACCAGCCGGAGAAGAACGCATCGGAATTGACCGTG
Source organism: Shinella sp. OV683 (assembly GCF_057787725.1). Taxonomy (NCBI): domain Bacteria; kingdom Pseudomonadati; phylum Pseudomonadota; class Alphaproteobacteria; order Hyphomicrobiales; family Rhizobiaceae; genus Shinella; species Shinella sp. OV683. Next base: position 4,129,319 of record NZ_CM173543.1, on the reverse strand, counting down.
GCGCTGGTTTCCTTGACGAAGGTCTTGACGCTCGGAAGCGCCGAGGAATTGTCCGTCTCGACGATCTTGCGGCGGATCTGGTCCGCTTGTGCTGCGAGTTCCGGCTGGATGTCCTCGAGTTTGCCCTCCGGCTTGCGGATGCGCGCACGCAGTTGCTCGATCTCGGACTTGATGTCCTGGTTGGCGTTCTTGCGCGTCGTGACAATGTCGAGAATCGTCGCCGTACGGGATGCCGAATCGGTATAGAAGGTCCAGAGCGAGCCTTTGCCAGCGCCGCAGCCCTGGCCGGTCTTTTCCTCGCTCAGCGCCGCAGCATTCAATTGATTGGACATATATTGCAGCGCGCCGGAAAGCCGGTTCGCCTCGATCGCACGGATACCGTCGACACGGCGCTCATAGGCGTCGAGAACGTCGGCATACCAGAGATTATGGGCGCGGATGCCCTCGGTACCGCCGACGCCGATGATGCCGAACACGGTGTGGATGGCGAGCGTCAGCGGCACAAGCACGATCAGGCCGGCGATGAAGCCGAACAGCCGTGAGATCATGTTCGTTGCAAGCCGGATGCGCAGGAAGACGAAGTTCCAGCCCGCCCAGATGATCAGTGCTGCCAGCGCCGAAAGCCCGATCGGAACGCCGTATTGTACCAGCGGCGGATCGAGCGGATCGACGATCTCATGATGAAAGCCGATGGCCGTGGTGGCAAATGAACCGACCATCGCGGCACCGGTGACGAAGGAGGCAATCTGGTACCAGCCGTGCGAGGGCAGGCTGCGGAGTTCGGCCTTGCGATGGGTGGCCGCCGCGCGCACCTCGAGATAATCCAGCCGTTCTTCCGGCGTCATGCCCTCGAGGCGCTTGTAGGGCGAAAACCAGACCATCAGGGCGCGATAAAGCGCTAGAAAGATCGCGGTGAAGATCAGCCAGACCTGCCACTCGGCGATCGCATTGTCCTCACCCTTGATCGTGTCGTAAATGGCGACTGCGGCAGCAAAGCCGCCGGCATACATGCCGAGAATGGTGAGCACGTTCAGCAGACGCATTTCGCCGCCGCGCATCCACAGCCCGATTGCCAGACCGGCGAGGCAGAGGATGATCAGCAGGATCTGAATGGTCGCCAGCGGGGTCACGAGCGACAGGACGTGCCATGCGATGAAAACGCCGAGAACGAAAGCGCAGACTGCATAGATGCGCCCGTGCCAGGCTGCCAGGAATCCTCCGGCTGCCTCGAACCAAGTTTCGATCGTATTTTTCATGGATTTCCCGTCTCTTTGACCCTGATTCGGCGTCCCCACGCTGAATCTCTCGACTATTTGTGGGTCTTTCCCTGCAATGCAAGGGTTTTCGCTTGCGCGCGGCATGCGACTCCCAAATATCTCTGCTGCAGCGCCGAATAACCAATAGTTCATCCACGTTTTGTAAGAACAATAAGACCGGCTTTGTGCTATTTCGGCTGCAAACAGGGCACGCTTGGGGAGAGGGACATGAGCTACACAGAAACGACAACGACATCCTGGTTCACGCGCATCAAGAACGCGCTGGTCGGTATCCTGATCGGGATCGTCCTGATCCTGGCTGCCATCTATTTCCTGTTCTGGAATGAGGGCCGGGCGATCCAGACATACCGGGCGCTGGTCGAAGGTGCCGGGCTCGTCGTCTCTGTCGACAGCGCCAAGGTCGATCCGGCCAATGAAGGCAAGGAAATTCACATCACCGGGCCTGTGAAGGCGCAGGGCACGATCGCCGACGACCAGTTCGGCATCCAGGCCGATGGCGCGCTGGCGATCAGCCGCGACGTCGAGATGTACCAGTGGGTGGAAAAATCCGAGAGCAAGACCGAGAAGAATCTCGGCGGCAGCGAAGAAACAACCACGACCTACTCCTATTCCAAGGAGTGGAGTTCCCGCCAGGTCGATTCGTCTGATTTCAAGGTACCGGGCGGTCACGAAAATCCCGGCTTCGTTGTCGACGCCTCGCGATACGTCGTTGATTCAGCCACTGTTGGCGCCTTCACCCTGCCGGGCAACCGCGTTGCCAATCTCGGCGATGAAAAGCAGATCCGCCTGAGCGATGCCGATGTCTCGCGCATTTCCGGCAACATTGCCACCGGCAAGCCGGTCAAGCTCAACCAGGGCGACATCTATCTCGGCTCTTCCGCGACCTCGCCACAGATCGGCGACATGAAGATCCGCTTCGAACGTACCGACCTTGCCGAAGCAAGCTTCGTCGGCGCCCAGAAGGGCGATATGATTGTCGCCTTCACGACCAGCAACGGTCGGGAAGTCTTCCTTGGCGCTGCCGGCAAGCAGGACGCGGATGCGATGTTCAAGCAGGCACAGCTGGAAAACACCATCATCACCTGGCTGATCCGTGCCGGCGGCCTGCTTGGCCTGTTCATCGGCTTCAAGCTGATGACGATGATCCTTCCCGTGCTGGGCGACGTCATCCCTTTCATCGGCTCGATCGTTGGATTCGGCACGACGGTTCTGGCGCTGATCTTTACTGTCATCGTCGGCCCGGTCGTTATCGCCATCGGCTGGTTCGCCTACAGGCCTTTGCTGGCGATCTCGATCATTGGGGTGGGCGTCTTGCTGGCAGTGGCTTTCATCTACCTCCGGCGCAAGTCGCTGTCGGCAGCCGCGCCGACGCAGCCGACACTCGGCCGAGCAGGTTAGAAACTGGAAGGCCGGATGACCCCATCCGGCCTTTTCGATTGAGCGAGAGGCGCATTTGACATTCTTTGCGGGTAAGCTGATCTGGTTGGTACTCCAGCCATTGTCGCTGGTATTTTTCCTCCTCATCGTCGCAGCGTTCGTACGGTTCATCGGGCGGCGAAAGCTTGCGGCGGCAATGTCCTTGCTGGCTACATTGCTCCTGTTTGTGACGTTGTTCACGTCAACCGGTGCCTGGGCGCTGCAGGTGCTGGAGGACCGACACACCCGCCCGGCAATGCCGGAAAGGCTCACTTGCATGGTCGTCCTCGGCGGCGCCTTCGATCTCGAAGTGACGGCCGGCCGCGGTGGCATGGAGATGAACCAGTCCGCCGATCGCTTCATTGAGGCAGCGCGGCTCGCCCGGCTCTATCCGGACGCCAAGATCCTTGTCTCAGGCGGCGATGGCTCGTTCTCGGGCGACTACAAGGGCGATGCCGAGCTTGCCGGCGATTTCTTCTCGGCAATGGGCGTCGATCCCAACCGCGTCATCCGCGAGACGGCATCGCGCAACACGGCGGAAAATGTCTCCGAGACCAAGGCGCTACTCGAAAAGAACGGCTTGGCGGATTGCCTGTTGATCACCTCGGCCTATCATATGCCTCGCGCCAGGGCTCTGTTCGACGCGGCGGGCGTGACGACGAGCCCGTGGCCTGCCGATTACAGATCGAGCGGCAAGATCAAGCTCGGCCTCGATTTTACCCAACCGACGCTCAACAGCCAGCTGATCTCGACCGCCGCGCGCGAATGGCTGGCACTGCTCAATTCATATCTGACAGGCAAGACGTCCCGGCTGGTGCCGTAGCGGAACGTTTCCGACTGGCATGCGATTGACAAGCCTGCCGATGCGGCGTTGCCTGACGGAAGGGGGAATGCCATGACGATTCGCGAGTATCTTGACTACCTGGCCATTTTTTTCTTTGCCTGTACGGGTGCGCTGTCGGCAAGCCGCAAGCAACTTGACCTGATTGGCTTCATATTTCTTGGCGCGATAACAGGCATAGGCGGCGGCACCCTGCGCGACGTACTCTTGGACCAGCCGGTCTTCTGGGTGAAGAACACCAACTACATTGTCCTCTGCGTCATCGCCGGCGTCGTCGTCTTCTTCACGGCGCACCGTTTCGAGTCGCGATACAGGCTGCTGCTGTGGCTCGATGCGATAGGGATGTCGGCTTACGCCGCACTCGGGGCATTCAAGGGGTTGACGGCGACGGGTTCGCCCGTAGTTGCCATCGTCACCGGCGTGCTGACAGCAACTTTCGGCGGCATCCTGCGCGATATCGTGGCAGGAGAGCCTTCCGTGCTGCTGCGTCCGGAAATCTATGTCTCGGCGGCGCTGGCCGGTGCGGCAGTCTACACGGCGGCGGACTCGCTCGGGCTGAGCCAGCCGGTCTGCTTTGCGCTCGCTATGTTGACGGCATTCATCATCCGCGGCGGCGCGTTGCGCTATGGCTGGACATTCCCGGTCTACAAGGGCAGGCCGGGGAGGGATCCCAAGGATATTCGTTGACGTTTCAGCGCTTTTCGCGCAGCCGGATCACCACGTCGACATGGGAGATTTCCATTCCTTTGGGCGGTTCCGGCAGGTTCTCGATGGTGATGTTCGAAAGCGGAATATCGAGGACCTCGTTGCGGCCTTCGATGAAGAAGTGGTGATGGTCGGACACGTTGGTGTCGAAATAGGTGCGGTTGCCTTCGACGGCAAGCACGCGGATCATCCGGGCTTCAGTGAACTGGTGCAACGTGTTGTAGACGGTGGCAAGCGACACATCGATGCCGGCATCCGCCGCTTCTTCGTGCAGCTCTTCCACGGTCAGGTGGCGATCACCCTTGGCATAGAGCAGGCTCGCAAGCGCCATGCGCTGGCGCGTCGGCCGCAATCCTGCGTGCCGCAATCTTGCCTCGGTCTTTGTCGAATGTTCACCAGCCGTCAATGCTGAGCTCCACGTCCATAAAATAGGAGTATTTTGGTCAACGATATATAGGCTGCCGCCAGCGCTTTCAACAGATTTTCGCCTTTCGCGCGATTGCAGGCGCTTGAAAACACCGATTTGAGTTGGCTTTTTGCAGACGCATCCTATATTGGCGGCACTGAGATGCCTCGGCATGGCCGCCGGAGCGATAAAAAATTTCAAGAAAAGGGGGGATAGCCTTTTATGGCCGTTCAACAATCAAGCTACTCCTATGATGAGATTCTAACCTGTTCTCATGGGAAAATGTTTGGACCGGGCAATGCGCAGCTACCATTGCCGCCGATGCTGATGTTCAACCGGATCACCGAAATCTCCGAAACCGGAGGCCCCAATGACAAGGGTCTGATCCGCGCCGAATTCGACATCACCCCTGATCTCTGGTTCTTCGCGTGCCATTTCGAAGGCGATCCCGTCATGCCCGGCTGCCTCGGCCTCGATGCCATGTGGCAGCTGACTGGCTTCTATCTGGGCTGGCTGAACGAGCCCGGCAAGGGCCGCGCCATCTCCACCGGCGAAGTCAAGTTCACCGGCATGGTGACGCCCAAGACCAAGCTCGTCGAATACGGCATCGATTTCAAGCGCGTCATGCGCGGCCGTCTCGTGCTCGGTATTGCCGACGGCTGGATGAAGGCCGACGGCGAAGTCATCTACAAGGCAACCGACCTCAAGGTCGGACTGTTCCAGGAAAAGGCGGCCTGAGGCACAACAGCCTCGGCCCAAATTCTAACCATTGAAGGTCTGATATCATGAGACGTGTCGTCGTCACCGGTCTGGGGATCGTGTCTTCCATCGGCAATGATGCCGCCGAGGTCACCGAATCCCTGCGCAACGCCAAATCCGGCATCTCGCGTTCCGAGGATTTCGCAGAGCATGGCTTCAAGTGCCAGGTCTGGGGTTCGCCCAAGCTCGACGTGACGGGCATGGTCGATCGCCGCGCCACGCGGTTCCTGTCACAGGGCGGCCAGTGGAACCACATTGCCATGCTGCAGGCGATTGCCGATTCCGGCGTCGAGGAGAGCGATATCTCCAACGAACGTACCGGTATCATCATGGGCTCCGGCGGACCGTCCACCCGGCAGATCGTCGAGGCCGCCGACCTTACCCGGCAGAACAGCAGCCCAAAGCGGATCGGCCCGTTCGCTGTACCGAAGGCGATGTCTTCGACGGCATCGGCGACCCTTGCCACCTGGTTCAAGATCCACGGCGTCAACTATTCCATCTCGTCGGCCTGCTCGACTTCGGCCCATTGCATCGGCAACGCAGCCGAAATGATCCAGTGGGGCAAGCAGGATATGATGTTCGCCGGCGGCCATGAGGACCTCGACTGGACGATGTCGAACCTCTTCGACGCCATGGGCGCCATGTCCTCGAAGTACAACGATACGCCATCGACCGCTTCGCGCGCCTATGATGTCAGCCGCGACGGCTTCGTCATCGCCGGCGGCGCGGGCGTCGTCATTCTCGAAGAATTGGAACACGCCAAGGCGCGTGGTGCCAAGATCTATTGTGAACTGACCGGCTATGGCGCGACCTCCGACGGCTACGACATGGTGGCTCCGTCCGGCGAAGGCGCCATCCGCTGCATGCGTCAGGCACTGTCGACCGTCAAGACCAAGGTCGACTACGTCAACACCCATGGCACATCGACACCGGTGGGCGACTCCAAGGAAATCGGCGCGATCCGCGAAGTGTTCGGCGCTGAGATGCCGCATATCCAGTCGACCAAGTCGCTGACCGGCCATTCGCTGGGCGCGGCCGGCGTTCAGGAAGCCATCTACTCGATCCTGATGATGCAGAACAAGTTCATCGGCGAAAGCGCCCACATTGAAACGCTCGATCCGGAATTCGAGGGCGTGCCGATCGTTCGCAAGCGCGTCGACAATGCCAAGATCGACACCGCGCTTTCGAATTCCTTCGGCTTCGGCGGCACCAACGCCACGCTCGTGTTCGAGCGCCTTAATGGGTAACGCAATGACGGGCATCATGCAGGGAAAACGCGGCCTGATCATGGGGGTCGCCAACAACCACTCTATCGCCTGGGGCATTGCCAAGACGCTTGCCGCCCAGGGTGCCGAACTTGCCTTCACCTATCAGGGCGATGCTCTGGAAAAGCGGGTGCGGCCGCTGGCGGCCGAGGCCAACTCGGATTTCCTCCTCGAATGCGACGTCGAGAATCTCCAGTCGGTCGATAACGTTTTCTCGTCGCTTGAGGCGCGTTGGGGTGGCTTGGATTTCGTCGTCCATGCCATCGGTTTTTCCGACAAGAACGAGCTCAAGGGTCTCTATGCAGACACCACGCGCGACAACTTCACGCGTACCATGGTGATCTCCTGCTTCTCGTTTACCGAAGTTGCCAAGCGCGCGGCCAACCTGATGGGCGAGGGCGGCTCGATGCTGACGCTCACCTATGGTGGTGCCGTTCGCCTGATGCCGAACTACAATGTCATGGGTGTCGCCAAGGCGGCGCTCGAGGCTTCGGTGCGCTATCTCGCCGGCGATTACGGCCCGCGCGGAATTCGCGTCAACGCTATCTCGGCAGGCCCGATCCGTACCTTGGCCGGCGCCGGTATTTCGGATGCCCGCGCCATGCTCAATTGGCAGCAGAAAAACTCGCCGCTGCGTCGCACGGTGACGATCGACGATGTCGGCAATTCCGCCCTTTACCTGCTGTCCGGCATGTCGGCCGGCGTGACCGGCGAGATCCATTACGTGGATTCGGGCTACAACATCACCTCGATGCCGACGCTGGAATCGCTCGGCAAGGGTGACGCCGACTAAGGTTTTCGACCGACATTTGAAGATAGAAAAACCCGGCAGACGTTACCGTCGCCGGGTTTTTTAATGGTGGTGCCGCAAGTGGTCCGCCGCCTTCTTGTATTGCCCCAGCGCCGGAAGGCGGCGCATAGAATTCCTTTAGAAGGCACCTGCGGCACCTGGCCGGAAACGGCCCTGCAAGGAACCAAGCGGCTCCTAACGTTCCCGGCCAAGTGCGCTTGCCCAATGGATGCGGGCAAGTGTGCGTTCCAACTGGCGACAGGCGGAGGTCGGAGGTGACCGCCGCACGTCGTCGCGCTGTGGTGAGAAAAGTACCGGGTGCTGCAAATCGTCCGTCGCCTCGGATGCCATCGGATACACGCGCCGGGAGGGAGTGGCGCAAAAACAATTCCTGGCTTCGATCTGCAGCACCCTATCGAGGTCAGCACATCATGTGCGACCCCGATAAAGCATTTCCGGTTTGGAGTTTCCGCCTGCTCGAAAGCCACGGAACCACCGGAGATAAAATGGGTGCTGCAAGCAATCCGCCGCCCACGGACATCCGGAATTTTCTGCGTCGGGAGGGAGAAGACGCATCGAACCCCGTAAACACTTGCAGCACCTAACCGGGAAGGACTATTTACCTTCGATCCCGATCAGGCCTTGCGAGACTGCGATGCCGATCGCATGCAGCCTGTTGCGCGCACCAAGCTTGCGCTCGGCGCAGTAGAGGAGAATTTCGATTTCTTTCTCGCTGACGCTCAATTCCTGGCCGATATGGGTCGACCGGTGGCCATTTGCGGCGAGCTTCAGGCAATCAATTTCCATACTTGTGAGTTCAATTTCATCGTCGGTGGAACTCAGCTTCAGGCCATTCTGGTTCATCGTCATACCGTTTCGTGTTGCGTACAGCGCCATTCCTCCTTGGACTGCGGATATATTTGAAATGCACTTCATTATTCCGGTATGAAACGTTTACGGGCTTCCGTCAGATATCGCCGCTTCGGAGAAAGTCCTCTCGAAGCGGTTTACAATAACCAGTCTCATTGCGGATTGACGCTGTAATAGATTGAAAGATGTTGCAGCGCATTCACCGGGGGCGCCATTATTTTGAACAGATGCTAAAAGTTTTGGCGTCAAATGTGAATTTGACTGGACAAGCGGGTGCGTCCGTCAGCCATTCTGACGCAAATTTGATCGTTAGACCGCTGTCTTGCGATAATCCCGCGGTGTCTTTCCGAACCACCGGACAGTGGAGCGCGTAAAGGCGCTGGAGGCAGAATATCCCAGGCGTTGGGCAATTTCTCCGGCACTCAGGTCGGTTTCGCTCAATAGCTTGTCGGCGAGATCACGGCGCACTTCGTCGCGCAGATCGTTGAGGCTCGTGCCTGCGTCCGCCAGCCTTCGCTGCAGGGTGCGTTCGGAAACCCTAAAGTATTCAGCAGCTTCGGTTAGATTGACATTGTTGGCGGCGACGTGAAGCAGCAGGTACTCCTTCAGATCGTCGGAGAAATTGCGGTCCTGGGGCAGTTCCGAGCGCAGCGACCGGCATTGCAGGTCCATGAGCCGGAACAGCCGAGCATCGCCGCGCGGATTGCGCACCGAGTAGAGTTCGGGCGGCAAGCGAACGCTGTTGACGTTGCGGTCGAAGCTGATCTTGCGCGAGATCTTCTCGCGATAAAGCGTGGGATTCTTCGGCTTGGGCCGCTCCAGGCCAATGTCGACAAGGTCGATCTGGCTGCCGAGAATGACGCGAAGGGTTTTCATGAGCAAGCCCGCGCCCATATCAATGTACTGATTACGCTTAACAATCAGTGGAGAGTAGGAGAAGAACACCTCAATGCCGTTCTCGTTGATGGTGAACTTGCTGTAGCTTTTGGCGGACACATATTGCTGGTGTTCGCCGAAGAACTGGAAGAAGTCGAATGCTGTGGGCGCCGTCATCAGCCCATATCCATAAGGACCCGTCGATCCAGATTTGAAGTAGTCGCAACTCTTCAGGCCGAACGTATCATCGTTGGCTATCAGCGCGCAGGTCTCAAGCAGCCGGCACAGCCGCTCAAGCGCGATGCGGCCGGTCAGGTCGCTGAAGGTGGTGGGGTCAATATCCAGCGCCCGACAGATCGGCACTATGTCGATACCGTAGCCAGCCGCACACTCACCTATCGCGGATGCCAGTCCGGAAGGCGCGGTATAGCGGTCAACTTCGGTTTCTCGTCGGACGGGCATTGGCGGCCAAGGGTAAGATTATGGCATGGAATGTTAACACGGATTTTCTGAAATGTCTTGCTTGTAACAAGTCTAAGATTTTTTAAGCTTAAAATACATGGTAATATACTGAATTAATAGAGAAAAATTCATTTTTCCTGTGAAAAGACTTGGCGATCTTAAAGATCGAAATCAGGTTTTCTGGAACGAACCGTACAACTTCTGCGGCAGAAATCATGCCTCTATGCAGAATCTTCACGCCAGCCTTGCGGAACTGAACGGCCTGTTTCACTGCTGCCATATTCCCCGCGACGCAAAGTGGCGTCGCATCGCCAGGATAACTTCTCGCCGCCGATTACTTCTTGCCCGACAGCACTTTATAACGTGCGTTGCGGGCAACTTCGCCGCTGGTCTTGAAGTGTTCTTTCAGGAATGGTTCGTAGGGCAGGCCGCGATTGGCGACCAGCAGCAGCTCTCCACCTGACTTAAGCGCGTTGGAGGCGGTCTTGATCATTGCCTGGCCAAGCTGCGGTTCAGCGGCGTGGCCCTCGTGAAAGGGCGGGTTCATGACGATGAGATCATACTTGTTCTTGACCTCTTCTCGTGCCAGATCCTGCCAGAAATACCGGGCGCTGAGTTTTGGCGCCAGGCGGTTGATATTGGCGCGGGCGGCCTCCATCGAGGCGTGGTCGGCTTCATAGAGGTCGATACCCTCGATCTCGGGAGACGCAGCATGGAGTTCGGCTGTCAGGAAGCCCCAGCCGGCACCGAAATCGGCCGCCAGCTTCTTGAAACCCTTGGGAAGGTAGCGCGCCAGAAACACCGAGCCGGCATCGGCTTCGCCATGTGAGAACATGCCTGGATTGGTCAGGAACTTGCCGGCCACGGATTCGGCCGGATTGCTCAACGCCTTGATAGCATCGCCGGCGTCCGACGGATGGGTGAACCAGAAGACCTGCGCATGATACTTGGCGAGGTGCTCGGTCTCGAGACCGAGCGCGCCGACCCGCTTGCGCAGCGACTGAATGCCGTCTTCCTTGGAGCCGGCGATCAGGATCCGCGCGCCGACCTTGGTGCGCTTGATCGCATCGGCAATGAAATTCTCGTTCTGGCCGCGGTGACGCGTGAGCATGATCAGCGCCATGTCGTAGTCATCGCCCTCGACGAAAGGCTGGGCCTCGATGCCGCGACGGACCAGGCCGTTATAGAGCGGACGGAACGCCTGCACTGCCGTGATCGCGCCCTCGAAACCCTCCGGCAGATCATAGCCTGCCTCGGCGCCGAGAAAGAGCACGCGCTCGTCCTTGGGGGGCGGGGTGAGCTCCATCGTCACGAAGGGATGAAAAAGGGTCTTTACGGCGTCGCGGGTCATGGTGCGGTCTTTTCTAACGGAACTTCGATCAAATAGAAGATTTGAAGGAATGAAAAAAGGCGCGGGATTTTCTCCCGCGCCTCATATTGATGGAGCGAGAAGGCTTATTCGCCGTCGTCGTTCTTCTTGTCCTGGGCAATTTCCTTGCCGGTGGCCTGGTCGATGATCTTCATCGACAGGCGAACCTTGCCGCGCTCGTCGAAGCCGAGCAGCTTGACCCAGACCTTCTGGCCTTCCTTGACAACATCACCGGTCTTGGCGACGCGCTCGGAAGCCAGCTGCGAGATGTGCACAAGGCCATCGCGCGGGCCGAAGAAGTTCACGAAAGCGCCGAAATCGGCGATCTTGACGACCGTGCCTTCATAGATCTGGCCGATTTCCGGCTCGGCGACGATCGAATGGATCCACTTGCGGGCCGCTTCGATTTCCTTGCCCGAGGCCGAGGCGATCTTGATCGTGCCGTCGTCTTCGATGTTGATCTTGGCGCCGGTCTTTTCGACGATCTCACGGATCACCTTGCCGCCCGAACCGATGACTTCACGGATCTTGTCGACCGGGATCTGCATGGTTTCGATGCGCGGGGCAAATTCGCCGAGCTGGCCACGGCTCTCGGAGAGCGCCTTGGCCATCTCGCCGAGAATGTGCAGGCGGCCGTCCTTGGCCTGGCTCAGCGCCACCTTCATGATCTCTTCGGTGATGCCTTCGATCTTGATGTCCATCTGCAGCGCAGTGATGCCGCCATCGGTACCGGCCACCTTGAAGTCCATGTCGCCGAGATGATCTTCGTCGCCGAGGATGTCAGAAAGAACGGCAAAGCGTGCATCTTCCTTGATCAGGCCCATGGCAATGCCAGCAACCGGCTTGGCAAGCGGAACGCCGGCATCCATCAGAGCGAGCGAGGTGCCGCAGACGGTTGCCATCGAGGACGAGCCGTTGGACTCGGTGATCTCGGAGACGACACGCAGCGTGTAAGGGAAGGCTTCAGCGGTCGGCAGCATCGGGTGCACAGCGCGCCATGCGAGCTTGCCATGGCCGATTTCACGACGACCCGGGGAACCCATGCGTCCGGTTTCGCCAACCGAGTAGGGAGGGAAGTTGTAATGCAGCATGAACTTTTCTTTGTACATGCCGGTCAGGGAATCGACATACTGTTCGTCGTCGCCGGTGCCGAGCGTAGCAACCACGATCGCCTGGGTCTCGCCGCGCGTGAACAGCGCCGAACCATGGGTACGCGGCAGGATGCCGACTTCGGAAACAATCGGGCGAACCGTTTCCAGATCGCGACCGTCGATGCGGCTCTTGGTGTCGAGGATGTTCCAGCGAACGATCTTGGCCTGCAGTTCCTTGAATACGGAGCCGATAACGTCGGACGGATAGGTGCTGACACCTTCGGCATCGACGAAATGCGCCTTGACCTTGGCCTTGACGGCATCGACAGCAGCGTAGCGAACAGCCTTTTCGGTGTTCTTGTAGGCGGCGCGCAACTCGGTCTCGGAGATCTTCAGCATTTCAGCTTCGAGAGCCGAATGGTCCGGAGCAGTGAAGTCACGCGGCTCCTTGGCGGCAGCTTCGGCAAGCTTGATGATCGCGTCGATCACCGGCTGGAAACCACGATGGCCGAACATGACGGCGCCGAGCATGACTTCTTCGTTCAGTTCCTTGGCTTCGGATTCGACCATCAGAACGGCTTCGGATGTGCCGGCGACGACGAGGTCGAGGACGCTTTCGTCCATCTCGTCGTGATGCGGGTTGAGCACGTATTCGCCGTTGATGTAGCCGACGCGCGCGCCACCGATCGGGCCCATGAACGGAACACCGGAAAGGGTCAGAGCTGCGGAAGCGGCTACCATCGACAGCACGTCCGGATCGTTCTCGAGGTCATGCTGCATGACGGTGACGACGACCTGGGTGTCGTTCTTGTAGCCGTCCGGGAACAGCGGGCGGATCGGGCGGTCGATCAGGCGGGAAACCAGCGTTTCCTTTTCCGACGGACGGCCTTCGCGCTTGAAGTAGCCGCCCGGGATCTTGCCGGCGGCATAGGTCTTTTCCTGGTAGTTGACGGTCAGCGGGAAGAAATCCTGGCCGGCCTTCGGCTCCTTGGCGGAGACGACAGTGGCGAGCACGACGGTTTCGCCATAGGTGGCGAGCACGGCGCCGTCAGCCTGGCGGGCGATCTTGCCCGTTTCCAGGATGAGCGGGCGGCCGGCCCATTCGATTTCGACCTTGTGGGTTTCAAACATGTTTTGTCCTTTGTGTGCGCGAATATGCGATCGCAAGGCGATCCACATCCGCTTTCATTTGGGCACATCACGGGCAAGACAGCGGGATGTTTCATTGACGGTCCGGCCAAAGCCTGCCGGGAAACATTCTGCAATCCTGCCCCATGATGAGCGGGTGGCAGTTCCTGAAAATGCCGGCCTATCCGGCTCTCAGGTTTCCGGCGAGATGCCGGAGAAATGAAAACGGCGGAAAGGCCCGAGGCCCTTCCGCCGAAGAGTTTTTAGCGGCGAATGCCAAGAGCACCGATCAACTTGGTGTAACGGCTTTCGTCCTTCTTCTTGAGATAATCAAGAAGCGAACGACGGCTCGAAACCATCTTGAGAAGGCCACGGCGGGAATGGTTGTCCTTTTTGTGGGCCTTGAAGTGATCGGTCAGGGTGTTGATCCGCTCGGTCAAAATCGCGACCTGCACTTCCGGAGAACCAGTGTCACCGGAAACGGTTGCGAATTGGGCGATGAGTTCAGCTTTACGCTCTGTAGTCAGCGACATCGAGCAATCCTTTCGAATTTTGGATTTTTAAGACGCCCAAAGCCGGGATGTCGTCCAGCTCTGGCCAGTGAAAGCAACGAGTAATCGTGTGCTGGCGCGGCCTATAGACGAATTTTAGACAAAAGGGAAGGGGCGGGGGGATTTAACCAAAGTGCAGGCTTTCACGGTGTGTAATGCCAGACCGATATCCATCGGCCCGGCGCCTCGCGCCTCAACCAAACACCCGTCTCGGCCGGAATTCGCCTTCCTCGATCGCGCCGATGGCGATCAACTCGCCCTTGGCGGTCGCATAGGCTTCCGGCGCAGGCAGCGGGGCATCGCGGCCGCGCAGGATGATCGGGTTGCCCGAACGCAGGCGCTGGGCCTGGTCGTCGCTGATGGCGAGATGCGGCAGTGCCGACAGCGCTTCCGACGTGCCGATCAGGAATGCGTCGAGCGCAGCGAGCCGTTCATCCATATCCTCGATAGCTTCCAAGGCCACCAGGTCAGAAAGCGGCACCATCTTGTCTTCGTCGAACGGCGCAACGAAGGAGCGGCGCAGCTCAGAGATATGGCCGTAGCAGCCGAGTTCGCGGCCGAAATCGCGGGCCAGCGACCGGACATAGGTTCCCTTGCCGCATTCCACCGCAAACCAGGCGCGATCGGGCTCGGTCTTGAGCAGCATCAGGCTATGGATTTCCACTTCACGGGCAGGGATCTCGACGGTCTCGCCGGCGCGCGCCATGTCATAGGCGCGCTCGCCAGCGATCTTGATCGCCGAGAACTGCGGCGGGATCTGCTCGATCACCCCGGTATAGTTCGGAAGCAAGTTCCGGATCGCTTGTTCGGTGGGACGATTCTCGGTGGACTGGGTGACTTCGCCCTCGAGGTCGTCGGTCGACCGTTCTTCGCCCCAGGCGACGGTGAATTCATAGATCTTGCGGCCGTCCATGACGTAGGGCACGGTCTTGGTGGCATCGCCAAGTGCGATCGGCAGCATGCCGGAGGCCAGCGGATCGAGCGTGCCGGCATGTCCTGCCTTCTGCGCCTTGAACAGCCACTTGATCTTGGAGACGGCTTCCGTCGAGCCGAAATCCACCGGCTTGTCGAGAATGAGCCAGCCTGAAATCGGCCGGCCTTTGGGTTTTCTGGGCTTCGACATGCTCAGTCTTGGTCTTCCTGTTCGTCGCGCACGAGGTCGCGCTGGACTTCCGGCGATTTCAGCAATTCGTCGATCTTGCGGAAATTCTCGAAGCTGGTGTCGTCCTTGAAACGCACTTCCGGCATGTACTTCATCTGGCGCAGCGCGCCGCCGATCCTGCCGCGGATGAATTTCGTGTGGCGGTTAAGCGCCTTGACGATCTCGTCGTGGTTTGTCGCACCGAGCGGGGTGACATAGGCGGTGGCCACCTTGAGATCCGTCGACATGCGCACTTCCGAAATCGATACGACAGCGCTCTCGAGCACGGGATCGTTGATCTCGCGGCGCTGCAGCACCTGTGTGACTGCGGAACGGACTTGCTCGCCCACCCGCAGCATGCGCTGCGACGGAGCGGAATTTGTTGGTTTAGACATGGTGTTTCCAATGGGCCGAAACGGCCGACAATCAAGCGCGGTCCAATGAACCTTTTGCGGCCAAAGGTCAAGTCCGGAGCGGAAAACGGCGGAAGAAGCCGAGCCGTCCGAAATTAAAATCTATTATATCCATATACAATATGATAATTGTTGTTTACCTGCCTTTGTTCGCTGCTAGGATGCTGTCGATTTCAAACACGGGGCCACCCCGATACTGAGGAGATATAGTGATGACCCTGTTTCGCCGCACATTTCTCGGCCTTGCCGCTGCGCTGACACTCGCCGTGCCGGCCTTTGCCGCTGATCTCTCCGAGATCCGCATCGATTTCGCCACCTATAATCCCGTCAGCCTGCTGCTCAAGAAGCAGGGCCTGCTGGAGAAGGAATTCGCCAAGGACGGCATTTCGATCCGCTGGGTGCAGTCGGCCGGTTCCAACAAGGCGCTGGAGTATCTCAAGTCCAACTCGATCGATTTCGGTTCGACCGCCGGTGCCGCTGCTCTCATCGGCCGCGTCAACGGCAATCCCATCAAATCGATCTACACCTATTCGCGGCCGGAATGGACGGCACTTGTGACACGCGCCGACACCGGCATCACCAAGGTCGCCGATCTCAAGGGCAAGACCGTCGCGGTGACCCGTGGTACCGACCCGCACATTTTCCTTGTCCGCGCGCTCGCCGATGCCGGCCTGACGGAGAAGGACGTGACGCTGGTCCTCCTGCAGCACGCCGATGGCAAGCTGGCGCTGTTGCGCGGCGATGTCGATGCATGGGCAGGCCTTGATCCGCTGATGGCGTCCGCCGAAGTCGAATCCGGCGCCAAACTCTTCTACCGCAAACCTGAGAACAACAGCTGGGGCATCCTCAACACCCGCGAGGATTTCGCCGCCGCCCATCCCGATATCATCCGCCGTGTCCTGGCGACCTATGAAAAGGCTCGCGCCGAGGCGCTCAAGGATCCAGCAGCCCTTCAGACCGCCTTGGAAGAGGTGGCCAAGCTGCCGGCGCCGGTAATCGCCAAGCAGCTTGAGCGCACCGATCTCTCCTATTCCAAGATCGGCGATGAGCAGAAGGCGACCATCCTTGCGGCAGGCCTTGCATTGCAGAAGGCCGGCGTGTTTCCGCCGGAGACGGATGTGAAGGGAACTGTCGATCAATTGGTTGACCCGTCCTTCTCGCAGGACCTCGGGCAGTAAGGTTATCGTCGATGGCCGTCGCGGATACGCCGTCAAAAGCTGAACAGGGTGCGCGCGTAGCAAGCGTGAGGCGCGGTGGAACCAACGCCGCGCTCTCGTGGATACCGCGATCTCTGATCGTCCCGGTGATTCTCATCGCACTGTGGGAACTGGCGGTCCGCCTCGGCATCGCATCGGGCGAATTGATGCCGCCGCCCTCGGCCGTGCTCAAATCGGTGTGGTCGCTTGCCAAGTCGGGCGACCTCACCACGCATATATCAGCGACTTCGATCCGGGTGTTTGCCGGCTTTCTGTTCGGCGCCGCTGCCGGTACAGTTCTAGGTGCGCTGACCGGTTACTTCCGGCCGCTGCGTGACCTGCTTGACCCGTCTATCCAGGCACTGCGCTCCATCCCCTCAATCGCATGGGTGCCGCTGTTCATCCTGTGGCTTGGCATCTTCGAGGCGTCGAAAGTGACCTTGATTGCCGTCGGCGTATTCTTCCCGGTCTATCTCGGCGTCTCCACCGGCGTTATCGCCGCTGATCGCAAACTGGTCGAAGTCGGTCGCATCTTCAATCTCTCCGGCTTCCAGCTCGTGCGGCGCATCCTGCTGCCGTCGATGATCCCAGGCTATGTCGTGGCGCTGCGCAGCGGCCTCGGCCTTGGTTGGATGTTTGTCGTCGCGGCCGAGTTCATGGGCGCATCCGAGGGACTGGGTTACCTGCTGGTCGATGGCCAGCAACTCGGCAAGCCCGACCAGATTCTTGCCGCAATCCTGATCTTCGCCATTATCGGCAAGCTCAGCGATGCGGCGCTGGTCGCCATATCAGCACCCTTCCTGCGTTGGCAGGACAACTTTCAGCCGGGAGCCTGACCGATGCTGAACCTCAAACACGTCGGCAAGCATTTCGGCAACGGCACGCGCGCACTCGACAATTTCTCGCTGAATATCGGCGACGGTGAAATCGTCGTGCTGATTGGCGCTTCGGGGTGTGGCAAGAGCACGCTGCTCCGGCTTACCAGTGGTCTCGACAGACCGAGCGAAGGCGAGATCCTGATCGATGGCGATCTGGTCAGGGGACCGGATTCGCGCATCAACCTGATCTTTCAGGAGCCGCGACTGTTTCCTTGGCTCAAGGTGCGCGACAATGTCGGCTTCGGGCTTGATACACAAGACCGCTGGGACAAGGTCGCGCGCGTCGATGAGGTGCTGGCGAAGGTCGGACTGGAAGGGCTGGGCGGTCGCTGGCCCAAGGAACTCTCCGGCGGACAGGCGCAACGCGTGGCGATCGCCCGGGCTCTGGTCACCAATCCGGAAGTCATCCTGCTCGACGAGCCCTTCTCGGCGCTCGATGCCTTCACCCGTCGCGACCTGCAGCAACATCTGCTGGCGCTATGGCAGGAAAGTCGGCCGACCATGCTGATGGTCACCCACGACATCGACGAGGCATTGATCCTTGCAGACCGTGTCGTCGTCATGAAGCCGTGGCCGGGACGCATCCTTGAGGAATTCACCATCGATCTCAAGCGCGACCGCGATCCCGCGTCACCTGAATTCGAGGTGTTGAAGCGCAGGCTGCACGCCTCGCTGGGAAGCTCCATCGCACCCCAGCCGGCCACCGCCTGCCAGCAGACCGCCGCCTGACCCTTACGCTGCCAGCAGATCGGGGTTCAGGTCTTCGATCGCGTCGATTATCCGGCTCTGGCGCTTGAGTTCGGCCAGCCGGATTCCTGCCTTGTGGAAGATCTCCTTGTCGGGAAAGGCCCGCTCCGGGAGGTAGGCGACGAAGGCGTCGCCGAGGATCTCGATGCGTTTGTTGGCAACCACGACGTCCCGGACCGTGTGCCAGGGCATCCAGACAGTGACGTCGCCGGACGTCGTCTCGATACCGTTCTGATAAATGTCGGTATCGATGAACTGGCGTCTCGCAAGCTGCCCTGCAAAGGCCTTACGCCGGAGGCGCTCAAGCGTGCGTGCGCGGGTGAGGATCAGACCCCCAATCAGCAATACGAATGGCAGGAACTGGAAAAGCACCATCGACAGCGTCGGCACATTGTCCACTCCGAGCACGAAGGGCAGCACATAGCGCCGGTAGACCTCCATGACGAAGCCGATGGCAGCGCCGGACATGATGGCGCCGATGAGAATCAGCCAAGTGTAGCGCGGCCGCGACGTTGCCATGAACCGGCGATTGGCCGAAAGGACGACATCGACATGTTCCTCGGGGTCACGTTCAAAAGAAATGGAAAGGATCCGGTTGACTGCTTCATAGCGATTGGTCTTCGCGGAGAGAGAAGGTGGCACTGCAATTCGGAGCATCTATCAATCCGTCTGTCGGAGAGTATGGAGCGTTTCAAACACTGCCGTTTCTATAGGTGCAGGCTTGTTAGAAACTTACGCCTCGAACGAAAAAATGCAAAAAATTCAATAGCCTCCGACTAAACCTTGTTGAAGTCTAAATCACCCGATTCATGTTCTTCACCGTAGAAGCATCGATCGATGCAAGTGGAGCCCAAATAAAAATGGCGGCCGAAGCCGCCATTTCAGAGATTAGGATGGTACGTTGCGCATCAAAGCGTGCGCGTGATCATCTCAACGCGGAAGCATTCGATGACATCGCCTGCGCGGATGTCTTCATAGTTCTCGAACGCCATACCGCATTCCTGGCCAACCTGCACTTCGGAGACTTCGTCCTTGAAGCGCTTGAGGGTCTTGAGCTTGCCTTCGTGGATGACCACGTTGTCGCGCAACAGGCGAACGCCGACGCCGCGTTCGACCTTGCCGTCGGTGACACGGCAACCGGCGACCTTGCCGACCTTGGTGATGTTGAAGACTTCCTGGATCGATGCGTAACCGATGAAGGTTTCGCGGCGCTCCGGCGGAAGCAGACCCGACATCGCTGCCTTCACGTCATCCGTGAGGTCATAGATAATGTTGTAGTAGCGGATCTCGATGCCATCGCGCTCGGCGGCTTCACGGGCCTGCGGATTGGCACGCACGTTGAAGCCGATGATAGCGGCATTCGACGCTTCGGCGAGCGAAATGTCCGATTCGGTGATCGCGCCGGCACCCGAGTGCACGATGCGAGCCCGGACTTCGTCGGTCGAGATCTTGTCGAGCGCGCCGGCAATGGCTTCGATGGAGCCCTGCACGTCGCCCTTGATGACCAGCGGGAATTCCTTGACGCCGGCAGAAGTCAGCTGCGTCATCATCTGTTCCAGCGAACCGCGCTGGCCAGCATGACGGGCAACAGCCTTCTCGCGGGTCAGGCGCTGACGGTATTCAGCGATTTCGCGAGCACGGCTCTCATTCTCGGCAACAGCAAAGCGGTCGCCTGCCTGGGGAGTGCCCTGCAGGCCGAGGATTTCGACCGGAGTCGCAGGACCCGCTTCCTTGATGTGTTCGCCGCGATCATTGACCAGGGCGCGCACGCGGCCCCACTGGTCGCCGGCAACGATGATCTGGCCGGGACGAAGCGTACCCTTCTGGACGAGAACGGTGGCGACGGAACCGCGACCGCGGTCGAGCTTGGCTTCAATGACCGAGCCTTCGGCCGTCCGGTTCGGATTGGCCTTGAGGTCGAGGATTTCGGCCTGCAGATTGATCGCTTCCAGCAGCTTTTCGAGGCCGACGCCGGTCTTTGCGGAGACTTCGACGTCGAGGACTTCACCGCCCATCGATTCGACGAACACCTCATGCTGCAAGAGTTCGGTGCGGACCTTCTGCGGATTGGCAGACGGCTTGTCGACCTTGTTGATCGCCACGATGATCGGCACGCCGGCCGCTTTGGCGTGGTTGATCGATTCGATTGTCTGCGGCATGACGCTGTCGTCAGCGGCAACCACCAGGATGGCAATGTCGGTCACCTGCGCACCACGGGCACGCATGGCTGTGAACGCCGCGTGGCCTGGTGTGTCGATGAAGGTGATCTTGTGACCGTCCTGCTCGACCTGGTAGGCGCCGATGTGCTGGGTGATGCCACCGGCTTCGCCGGACACCACGTTGGCATGGCGGATGGCGTCGAGCAGCGAGGTCTTGCCGTGGTCGACGTGGCCCATGATGGTCACGACCGGTGCACGCGGCAGCAGTTCCTCATCTTCGTCATTGCGGTTGAAGATGCCGATTTCGACGTCGGATTCCGAAACGCGCTTGACGGTGTGGCCGAATTCGACGGCGATGAGTTCAGCGAGGTCGGCATCGATGATGTCGCCCGCCTTCATCATCTGGCCTTCCTTCATCAGGAACTTGATGACGTCGACCGAACGCTCGGACATACGCTGCGAAAGTTCCTGGATCGAGATGGTCTCGGGCAGAACGACTTCGCGCAGAACCTTTTCGCGCACTTCCTGCATCTGGCTGCGGCGGAATTTTTCCTGCCGGCGGCGCATGGCCGAAAGCGACCGGCCGCGACCGGGATTGCCGTCATCGTCGCCATCGGTCACGACGACCTTGGCAGGAGCACGACGGTTGTCCTCGACCTTGCGCACGGGCTTTGCGACTTCGACGCGGGCGCCGACCTTGCCACGTGCAGGGCCGCCACGACGATCGCTTTCTTCTTCCTGTTCGGTGCGACGGCGGCCTGGCGGCACGAGGCCGGGCTTGCCCGGCGCTGCCGGCTGTGCGGCGGGAGCAGGGCGGCCATCGGGACGGCGTGCCTGCGGTGCACCTGCATCAGCACGGCGAACAAGTTCCGCCGGTGCCGCAACGGGGCGCTCAACAACGGGTTCGGGCGTTGCTTCAGCGACAACGGGTTCGACGACGACGACGGCCGGGCCGTGGATGGCTTCATGTGCTTTGCGCTCAGCCTCTTCGGCGGCGCGGCGCACAGCTTCTTCGGCCATTGCCTTTTCGCGGCGCACAGCTTCTTCTGCGCGCGCCTTGGCTTCGGCTGCGTCACGTACCTGCGCTTCGGCAAGTGCACGGCGGCGAGCTTCCATTTCTCCAGCGGAAAGGTCGTTCAGCACAGCCGATTGGCGCTGCGGCTCGGGACGACGCTGTGGCTGCTGCGGCTCGGGGCGACGTGGCTGCTGCTCGGGTCGGCGTTGCGGTTCCGGCTGATGGATACGCGGCTGCTGCTGAACCGGCTGCTGCGGCTTGGCAACCACCGGCGTCACGATAGCCGTGATCGGTTTTTCATCATGACCTGAAGGGCGGCGCTTCCGGGTCTCCACGACAACAGCCTTCGTGCGGCCGCGCCCCATATCCTGGCGCACCGTGCCCTGTGCAAGGCCCGACGGCTTAAGCGTCAGCGTCTTCTTGCCTGATACATGCAGTGTCTTGTCGTCGTTGTTGTCCGTCATTCCGGTCCCGTTTTTCCAGAGCTTCCTACATCATCAGCAGGCGCCCTTCGCCTTCAAAAAATCGCGGCATCAGTTGCCTGATGCCTTATTTGCGTTGCCGCCACGATAGCTCTCAAGCAGTTTCGCGCGCTTCACTACACCCTCACCGGCCTGCCCTGCAAGCGCTACAGCGTGGATAAATGCATTATCGCCCATCAGTTCCTGCATTTCCTCGTAGGAAAGCAGCTGGAACGCGGGCACCTCTTCCGGCTCTTCCATGGCCATGGCCCAGGCCTTGCGAGCCTGGCTCACCTTGCGCACGCCATCTGGTGCCGCATCGGTGGCATGGAAGACTGCGAGCGCTCCGCCGGAGCGAACCGCACTGTCGACTTTGGTGCTGCCTGAGACGAATTGCCCGGCCTTGCGGGCCATGTTCATCATCCCGGTCATATTGACGACCAGCAGACGATCAACCTGAGCGCCAAGATCTGGCGCCGGCTTCACGTCTTTTTTAAGGGCTCGTGCATATATGTTCTTTTGCACGGCTTTTTCAATAAGCTGGCGTTCGGCCTTTACCGAACATCCTCTTCCCGGCAACACGCGCTTCAGGTCCGGCACCACCGAACCGTCGGGGCCGGCGACGAAACGGATCATTTCGTCCGCCGCCAGCGTTTCGCGCGTCACGATGCACATGCGCTCATTCATCAGTTCGTCCTGATCCGTGTCGTCTTCGGACTGCATGAATGACCGCCGTTCCTGCCTCAGGCTTCTTCAGCTTCGCCGGCTTCGTCAGCCTCGTCGCTGCTTTCTGCCGCCAATGCAGCGGCTTCCTTGGCGAGATCCTCTTCGGTGATCCAGCCGGCGGAGAGACGTGCCTGCACGATCATCGCTTCGGCATCGGTGCGCGAAATGTCGAACTTCTGCAGAAGACCTTCGAAACGCTTGGTCTCGCCGTTCTTCTTTTCGGTCCAGCCGACGAGATCGTCGGAAGCGCAACCGGCAAAGTCTTCGATCGTCTTGATGCCGTCTTCGCCGAGCGCTACCAGCATGCCGGCCGTCAGGCCTTCGATCTGGTAGAGTTCGTCCTCGACGCCTAGTTCCTTGCGCTTGGCATCCATCTCGGCTTCGAGCTTTTCGAGATAGTCCTTGGCGCGGGTCTGGATTTCGAGGGCGGTTTCGTCGTCGAAGCCGTCGATCGAGGAAATTTCGGAAGCATCGACATAGGCGAGCTCTTCGACCTGTGCAAAGCCTTCCGAAGCCAGCACCTGGCCGACCATTTCGTCGACGTCGAGCGCATCCATGAACAGCTTGGTGCGTTCGTTGAATTCCTTCTGGCGGCGTTCCGATTCCTCGGCTTCCGTCAGGATGTCGATATCCCAGCCGGTCAGCTGCGAGGCGAGGCGGACATTCTGGCCGCGGCGGCCGATGGCCAGCGATAGCTGCTCGTCCGGAACCACGACTTCGATGCGTTCTGCATCTTCATCGAGCACCACCTTGGCGACTTCAGCCGGCTGCAAGGCATTGACGATGAAGTTTGCCGGATCGTTGGACCACGGAATGATGTCGATCTTTTCACCCTGCAATTCGGCCACGACGGCCTGAACGCGGCTACCGCGCATACCGACGCAGGCGCCGACCGGATCGATTGACGAATCGTTGGAGATGACAGCGATCTTGGCGCGCGAACCCGGATCGCGGGCAACCGAGCGGATCTCGATGATGCCGTCATAGATTTCCGGAACTTCCATGGTGAAGAGCTTGACCATGAACTGCGGATGGGTGCGCGACAGGAAGATCTGCGGGCCGCGCTGTTCGCGGCGGACGTCGTAGACGAAGGCGCGAACTCGGTCGCCGGGACGCATGGCTTCACGCGGGATCATTTCGTCACGGCGGATGATGCCTTCGCCACGGCCGAGATCGACGATGACATTGCCATATTCGACGCGCTTGACGGTGCCGTTGATGATTTCGCCGATACGATCCTTGTATTCGTCGAACTGCCGGTCACGCTCGGCTTCGCGCACCTTCTGTACGATAACTTGCTTGGCCGACTGCGCGGCGATGCGGCCGAAATCCATCGGCGGCAGCGGATCGGCAATGAAATCACCGATCTGCGCATCGGGGTTGCGGTCGCGGGCCAGCAGAAGCGGGATCTCGCGGGAATAATCTTCCGCGTGATCGACCACTTCGAGCAGCCGCTGCAGCTTCATCTCACCCGTCTTCGGGTTGATGTCGGCCTTGATGTTGGACTCGGTGCCATAGCGCGAGCGTGCGGCCTTCTGGATCGCATCGGCCATCGCGGCGAGCACGATCTCGCGGTCGATGGACTTTTCGCGGGCAACCGCATCGGCGATCTGGAGAAGTTCCAGCCTGTTTGCACTCACTACCATCGTCTTAAGTCTCCATTCTGATGGTCAAGTCATATGAGAATGAACTGATGCCTCCCGGGCAATCAGCCTTCATCCTCGTCCTCATTGTTCTGGTTTGCCGCGGCGGCGCGCGCATCCTTGTCGGCCTTCAGCGCATCGCGGATCAGGTCGTCGGTCAGGATCAGCCGTCCCTCGGCCAGTGCCGCAAACGGGATCGCCACCTGCGGCTCCTCGCCATAGGCCGGCGCATCGCGCTCAAGGATAAAGCCTTCTTCGGTGACGCCGAGAATCTTGCCGCGAAAACGCTTGCGGCCATCCACCATCACCGATGTCTCGCATTTCAGCAGATGTCCACTCCAGCGCGAGAAATCTCCCTTGCGCACCATCGGCCGGTCGATGCCGGGCGAAGACATTTCCAGGTGATACATCTTGTCGATCGGGTCCTCGACATCGAGCACCGGCGAAATCGCCGTCGACAGAATCTCGCAATCCTGGACCGTCATCGTGCCATCGGGACGCTCGGCCATGATCTGCAGTGTCAGGCCGTTCTGGCCGGAAAGCTTGACGCGCACCAGCTGGTAGCCCAGGCCGTTGATAACCGGCTCGACAATCGCGGCGACGCGGGCGTCGATGCCTGTTTCGGTAATCAGTCTCGGTTCGATAACCGTATCGTTCATCGTCTCTCGTTTCGTTCCAGCTGTGCTGGAGGTAACAAAAAAGAGCGGGTCCTTGCGGCCCCACCCTTCATCAAATGATCAAGAATTTGGAAAGCTATATACGCCGCCCGGTGGCAAATAGCAAGCTTGCAGCAAAACGCCTGTGGAAGTTTCAGTGGAAGGCCCAGTCTGTGTCTTTGAAAACATTCACCCATATGGTTGACTAATGGCGCAAGATGAGATATTCAACCATCCAGGTGAATAAATGGAAGACAATGCGCTGTCACGTATCCTGAAGGCCGTTGGCGACACGACCCGACGCCATATCCTGACGCTTCTCGTCCAGGAGGGGCCGCTGAGAGTGACAGCGCTCGCCGCCCATTTCGACATGTCCCTGAACTCCGTTTCCAAGCACATCAAGGTGCTGGAGGAGGCGGGACTCGTCACTCGCCGGACTTTGGGCCGCGAGCACTTTATCGCAGCCGAGTTCGAACCGTTGAGACATACCGAGAAATGGTTCGGGCAACTGAAGTCGATCTGGGAACTGCGCCTCATGGCGCTCGATCAACTGCTTGCCGCAAAGGAAGACGATCATGAGTGACGCCGATACGATGAATCAATTGGAACTGACGCTGAACCGGCGCTTTGCCGCCTCCCGCGAGCGGGTTTTCAAGGCTTGGCTGGAGCCCAGGACGCTTGCCAAATTCATGAAGCCTACCGATCTTGAGCACTTGGATGCCGTGGTCGCCACTGACCCGGTGAAGGGCGGCCGCTTCTCCATCCTGATGAAGATGGAAGCTACGGAAATCCCGCATGAGGGGACCTATCTCGAAATAGACCCCTATTCGCGCCTGCAATTCACGTGGGAATCGGACAATTCGCTGGATGACAGCGTCGTGACGATCGACTTTGTCGAGGTCGACGCCAACACCACCGACCTCACGCTTCACCAGGTCAAGTTCAAGGACGAGAGCAAGCGAGACGGTCATATCATGGGCTGGACGCGCATGCTCGACGTGCTCGCCAGAGTGCTCGTCTGATAGGATTGCTGAAGGCCGGGTGGCCAACCGCCCGGCCTTCACAACTGCTGAGGGGAGGCGTCGATCATCTTTGAATCGCGCCCGAGAATTTCAGCGCTTTTTCAGAACTTGCTCATGACCCGATCCGGGATAAGGCGCAATATCGAACTCAACATACGTGTGATGACAGCAGCGTCCGAAAATTCAACGCGAACTGGAGTCTGGCGATGAGATTCGATCTTTTGGACGAGTTTGCCTCGGTTTATGCGCCATTTGACCGGGCAGGCCCCCCTCGCCACTCTCAAGAGCAGGGTGAGGACATGGCCGCAACACCTGACGAACTACGCCCGCCGCGTTTCGCCGTTCGTCGGCCTCCCGTTGTCCTCGTGCTTGGGCTTTTTGCACTGGCGACCGTGGTTACGTCCTCCTTGCTCGCTTACGCGTAAGGGTGCAGCAGGCCGAGGTTGGGTTTCTCAAATCTTGCCGAGCAGCGCCTCATCCGGATAGCAGGTCGGCTTCATGCTGTTCTTTTCCTGCCAGCGGCCGATTGAACGCCGGGTCTTGTAGCCGGGCAACCCGTCGATCTTGCCGACGTCGTGTCCCATCTTGCTGAGCCGCTTCTGCATCGCCTCGACATCCGAGCGCAGCATATGGCCGACCTGGCCCCACTGCGCTCTGAATGGCCCCGATCCATAGGTAATGCGGTCGGCGAGATTGCCGATGAACAGCGCGTAGAGATCGGAGTTGTTGTACTCCTTGATCACATAGAAATTCGGGCTGACGATGAACTCAGGACCATGACGGCCAGCCGGCACCAACATCATGCTGTCGGCCTTCAATTCGTCGGACGGAAACGCCTTGCCGGAAATACGGGTGATTCCGAGCGCCGCCCATTTCTTCAGTGGTTGGGCGAGATCCGGCCCCTCCTGTGTGCAGGAAACATTGTCCGGAATCATCGCCTCGTAGCCCCAGCCGCGGCCGCGCTGCCAGCCCTTGGCGACGAGATAATTGGCGATCGATCCCAGCGCATCCGGCACCGAATTCCAGATGTCCTTCGTGCCGTCGCCGTCGAAATCGACGGCGTATTTCAGATAGGACGATGGCATGAATTGCGGTTGGCCCATGGCGCCGGCCCATGAGCCCTTCATCGCCTTGGGGTCGATGCCGCTTTCGACCATCTGCAGGGCTGCCAGCAATTCCTTGTGGAAGAGTTCCTTGCGGTCGCCCATGAACGCCATGGTGGCGAGCACGTCCATCTCGGACGAGGTGATCTTCGCCTGCCCGTAACCGGTCTCGCGGCCCCAGATGGCGAGTACTATCTCGCCGGGAACGCCGAATCGCTTCTCGATATTCTTGAGCAACCGCGCATGCGACGATGCGTAAGCCTTGCCGGTAGCCGCCAGCCCCGCCAGCCGCTTCTCTGCGAAATATGGGCCGGGCGTGGAAAACTCCGCCTGGCTCTGCTTCTTCTTTTTCTTCGGCTTCTCGCCGGGGGCAACGAGATCGGGAAGTTTCCAGTTGATCGCGACATCGGCAAAGGCCCGGTCGAACGCCTTGCGCGAGATCCCGTTGGCCTGTGCTGCCGGCCAGATGTCACTCTCTATCCAGGCATGGAACTGCTTTTCGACCGCCGCTTGCGATGCGGCATGGGCGGGCAGGGCGAGTGTCAGGAGCATCGCGATTGCACACAGGAAAGAGAGTGGTGAATTCCGCATGAATGCTCCCAGAAAATAGCTTAAACTCAAATCGCCGTCCTGGCGCGCATCGCGGCCGTCAGCGTCCCCTCGTCGAGATAGTCGAGTTCGCCGCCGACCGGGACGCCATGTGCCAGACGCGTAATCTTGACGTCGAGGCCCTGCAATTGCCCTGTGATGTAGTGCGCGGTTGTCTGGCCCTCGACTGTGGCGTTGACCGCAATGATCAGCTCGCGCACATTGCCTTGCGTCACCCGCTCGATCAGCCCCTTGATGTTCAGGTCGTCGGGGCCGACGCCATCGAGCGGCGACAATGTGCCGCCCAGCACATGATAGGCGGCATTCATCGCGCCGGCGCGTTCGAGTGCCCAGAGATCGGAGACATCCTCGACGACGATGATGGTGGAATGGTCGCGCCGATCGTCAGTGCAGACGGTGCAGGGATCGATCGTATCGACATTGCCGCAATTGGAGCAGACCCGCACCTTCTGGTGCGCTTCCGACATCGCAGATGCCAGCGGGCCGAGAAGCTGTTCCTTCTTCTTGACCAGATGCAGTGCCGCGCGCCGCGCCGAACGAGGCCCGAGACCGGGAACCTTCGCCAGCAGCTGGATGAGTTTTTCGATTTCTGGGCCGGTGACTCGTTTTGCCATGTCGTGCTTTTATCTCATGTTCCTCCTATTTGTGAATCACATGATGACAAAGAAAGGCCCACGCATGAAACTTTTGGCGGTTTGTATCGGCGCAGAGCGCCCGACACCGGGACGCATCTCGTCAAAAACCGGCATCTACAAGCAGCCGGCCGTCGGTAAGCTTACTTCGCTGCGATTGCCGCCGCGGCACCAGCCATCAGTCCAGCGCTGGTGCGGTTGGCAATCATCATCGCCCGGCTGCTTTTGAGAAACAGTCTGGCCCTTGACGCCGCCAGCACCCATGCAAGATCGATGGCGACAAGCACGGCAAACATGACGGCGACGAGTTCGGCCCAGCCGGCAACATTGACGGCATTCAGATCGATGATCGTCGGCAGCAGCGCCACGTAGAACATCATGATTTTCGGGTTGCCGAGCGTCACGGTCATGCCGGCAAAAAACAGTTTTGGTGCCGAGCCCGCTTCGGGCAGGGTGCTGCCTTCGGTACCGACCGGCGCAGACCACATTTTCCAGGCGAGATAGAGCAGATATGCAACGCCGACCCATTTGATCGCCACGAAGACATAGTGGAAAGACTCGGCGATCGCGGCCAGTCCAAGCACAGCAAAAGAAAGCCAGATCGCCTCGCCGATCCACATGGCTGCGAGGAAAGGCAACACCTCGCGCGCGCCACGTGTCAGCACGCGGGCGATCAGTGCGGCGACGCTCGGACCTGGTGAACCAGCCGCGATTGCCAGCGCCCCTGCGAAGATGGCAAGTGATGCAAGTGTCATGTGGTCCCTCCCATGGATTTTTTGATCATACATACACGATCTCTTTCGGCAACATGCCTGGATGTTCGCTTTTGTCGAGTAACATTGTCGAACTGGGATTTTTGTGGTTGACTGCTATTGTCCGGCGTGCGGGGGGAAATTGCACCACGGTTGTAGGCGATGTCCAACGCCAACGGGGGAACACTGGCTCTTGCCCAGTTTTCGAGATTGACTGAACGTCCTTTATCAATTGCCAAAACCACATTCTTTGGATGATCGCGATGTTCCGCACTAGCTTCGTTGTCCTCGTTGTATCTCTCATACTGGGCTTGTCGGGCACGGTTGCCCTGGCGCAGCAGGCTCCTGCACCCGCACCTCCACCCGAGAAAATCTCGGAACTCATCCGGATACTGGATGATCCAGCGGTCCGCGAATGGCTGAAAGGCGCGGAAAAGACCCAAGCCAAGCCTGCGGCAACGGCTGTCGAGGCCGGTGTCCAGCAGTGGGAGGCCAATGCGAGATCAAATTTTCGGAAATTGTTAAGGGCGATCCCGACAGTGCCCGCCGAGCTTGCCGCGGCTACCGAACGTGTCCGCAGTGAAGCCAGAGCGAGCGGGTTCATGCCGGTTGGCATTTTCATAGCCATCGTAATGCTGGTAAGCCTCGTTGGCGAATGGGTCGTACGCAAGATTATCCATCGCACGCTGCCCGAAAACATGTTGTTGAAACGGACGATGCTGGAGGTCGTGCCGCTCGTGGCCTTCACGCTCGTAGCTGCAGCGGCCTTTTTCGCCATAGACTGGCCACCACTGCTTCATTTCGCCATTCTCTATTATCTTCTTGCGGCAGTTGCCTTCAGACTTGTTGTCGCAATGTCAGCCATGGCGCTTTCTGCTGGCAGCCTGTCGCGCTTCGTGTTTCGAAGAATACTCGTGTTCAGCGCGATCCTGGCGCTCTCGATCGCGACCGTCGCGCTCGCTGGCCCGCTATCCATGTCTCCTGATGCAGGCCGAGCATTGTCCTTTCTTGTTTCGATTGTGCTTTTGGCGATCTGTCTCGAGGCAGTCTGGCGCCAACCTGATGCGACAGACCGGTCATTCCGCACCAGGATGCTTCACACCGCGTATTTCGTCTTGTTGTGGCTGCTCTGGTCCATGGGCCTTCGGGTCGCGTTCTGGATTGGGCTCTATGTCGTTGCATTTCCGAAAATCATGCCGGCAGTGGATCGGTTTGCGAAAGCCTTCGCCGCGACCCGCTGGCCAGATGAGCCGGAGACCAACCTGCGCACGGTTCTCTTGATACGCGGTGTCAGGGCGGTGATTATTGCCGCCGCCATCGCTTGGCTTGCCGTCGTCTGGGAATACAATCCCAACAGTCTCGCCCGTTCGAATTCAATGCTCGATTCGCTGACCCGCGGCCTCTTCAAGAGCCTCATCGTGCTCTTGGTCTTTGATCTGGGCTGGAGCCTTGCCAAAGCGCTGATCGACCGCAAACTTGCATCCGTCAGGGAAGAAGCCGGCCCTCAGCCGCCTGTAGAGTTAGCTCGCAGGGCCAGACTCAGGACGCTTCTGCCAATTTTCCGCAACGGGCTTGCTGCGCTCGTTCTCGTGATGGCCGGCCTTATGGTCCTCTCCGAGTTGGGGGTCCAGATCGGACCGCTGATTGCCGGGGCGGGGATCTTCGGTGTTGCGATCGGCTTCGGTTCGCAGACCCTGGTCAAGGATGTGATCAGTGGTGTCTTCTACCTGATGGATGATGCCTTCCGCGTTGGAGAATATATCCAGAGTGGCAGCTACAAGGGAACAGTGGAGTCCTTCAGTCTGCGTTCCATCAAGCTTCGCCACCATCGCGGTCCGGTCTTCACCGTCCCGTTCGGCGAACTCGGCGCGGTGCAGAACATGAGCCGCGACTGGGCAATCGACAAGTTCCTGCTGCGCGTCACCTTCGACGCCGACATCGCCAAGGCAAAGAAACTTACGAAGGCGGTAGGTGCAGAATTGAAGCAAGACGAGGAGATCGGGCGCTACATTATCGAGAACCTGAAGATGAAAGGCGTCGAGCAGATCAGCGACTATGGTGTCGAGCTGGCCTTCGCCTTTACCACCACCCCGGGCTGGCAATCAGTCGTTCGCAGGCGTGCCTATGTGATGCTGCGCAAAACGTTTCAGGAGAACGGCATCAACTTTGCACAGCCCACGGTTCATGTTGGTGGCGACGAAAAAACCGACTCTGCCGCTGCGGCGTTGTCCATAATGGCGCAAAGGAAACAGGCAGAGGCGGCGGCGGCCGCCGCTCCGCCAGAAGAATGACACGTGAAGTCAGTCGTCACAGCCAGGAGCACCGTCCGGATGCTTGAAACCTGATTGTTCGCAGACCCTGGAACGGGAACTTCATGCCCGGGGGCAGCGGCAGGCCCGCGGTCAGCGCCGGCGTTTTTTCGGCGGCCTGGACCTACCCCGTCCTTGGCGTCCCTGTGGGCAGCGACCGTCAGGCCGAGGATCTCTACATCGCCTTCCTGACGACTGAAGGATTGGCGACGTGTCGCCCCAATAGAGCCTCGACCCTAGGACTCGCCAAGCTTTTCCCGGGTGCGCTGTTCGAGTTCCGAAACCTCAGGTGTGAGTGCATCGCCGAAATCCTCGGCCTCGAAGAGGGGGCGGATTTCGATTTCGCTCGGTCCAAGCATCGGATTGGGGCAGCGTTTCACCCACTCCACAGCCTCGGCCATATCCTTGACTTGCCAAATCCAGAAACCGGCGACGACTTCCTTCGTCTCGGCGAAAGGGCCGTCGATGACTATTCGGCCCGGTCCATCGAAGGCAATGCGTTTGCCGCGCGACGAAGGGTGCAATCCATCGCCTGATAGCATGATGCCCGCATCAACGAGGGCCTCGTTATACTTGCCCATCGCCAGCAGAAGCTCGGTGGAGGGCATGATACCCGCTTCGCTGTCTTTGGTCGCCTTGACCATAACCATTACACGCATCGTATCTCTCCTTTGATTGCCAAGGGCGTTTCAACCCTCTGAGGTAACGACGCCCGAAGGGTATCAAAGCCGACATGTCAGCCAAGATTTTTTTCAGCGGCCGCGAAAGGGAGGGAGATCATCCGAAATGAAGGATGTCCTCAGAACGGGAACTTCATGCCTGGAGGCAGCGGCAGGCCCGCTGTCAGCGCCGACATCTTTTCGGCGGCCTGGGCCTCGCCCTTGTCCTTGGCGTCCTTATGGGCGGCAACGATCAGGTCTTCAAGGATCTCGACATCGTCTTCCTTGAAAAGCGATGGATCGATCTTGATCGAGTTCATCTGGCCCTTGCCGTCGAGCACGACGGTCACGAGCCCGCCACCGGAACGGCCTTCGATGCTCAGCGCGGCGATCTCGGCCTGGGCCTTTTCCATCTTGGCCTGCATTTCCTTGACCTTGCCCATCATGCCCATGAG
The DNA here is from genome assembly GCF_057787725.1 of Shinella sp. OV683. Lineage (NCBI taxonomy): Bacteria > Pseudomonadati > Pseudomonadota > Alphaproteobacteria > Hyphomicrobiales > Rhizobiaceae > Shinella > Shinella sp. OV683. The sequence continues at coordinate 4,096,937 of NZ_CM173543.1, read as the reverse complement.
GTCTTTCATCGCAGTACTCCTTGAACCTTACTCGTTGTCTTCGCCGATATCGGCTTCGATGGTCGTCTCGTCGGCCTCATCGCTGTCGGCCTCAGTTGCGCTGATCCGCACGTCGATGATCTTGGCGCCGGGAAAGCGAGAAAGAATTGCAGCCACATCCGGGTCGGCGCGGGCGTCAGCGACGCGGTCGTCGCGCTCCTTGGCATCGTTCTCAATCAGCGTCAGGCCGCCGGCTTCGCGGCTGACGATGACCAGCCAGTTGATACCGGTCCATTCCTTGAGGCGGGTCGACAGATCGGTCACGAGCGACTTCGGCGCATCGGGCGACAGCGCGATTTCGAGCTTGCCCGGTTCGATGCGCACCGGCCGCACGAACTGGCGGATCTGCGCCTTGAGCTTCATGTCACGCTTTTCGCCGGCCAGATTGGCGACATCGGCGAGCGAGCGGATATTGACGCTGGGCTCCGGCTTCTGCTCGACCTTGGGCACGAGAACGGGCGAAGCAGACGGCACGGCAATGGGTGAAGCCGACGGAGCGACATCGGGTACCGCGCGCAGCATCGCGCTCGGGCCGCCCTGCGGCCGGCCGGTCGGCATGTCATAGCCGCGTGCCTCTGTGCTTCCTTGCGGCGCATAGGAGGAGCCATTGCCGTTTCCGGAGCGCCCGCCGCTATTCGATGGGCCGGCATCCTCGCCATTCAGCAGCGAAGCCATACGCCGTGCTGCATCTTCCGGCGAAGGCAAGCTGCCTGCATGACCCAGACGGATCAGCACCATTTCGGCGGCGCCGACCGGGCGTGACGCGTTCTCGGTTTCGGGAATACCCTTCAGCAGCATCTGCCAGATGCGCGACAGCGTGGTGACTGCGATCGAGCTTGCAAATTCCGCGCCCTGCACGCGCTCGATCTCGCTGAGCGAAGGGTCATTCGCCGATTCCGGAATATACTTCAGCCGTGTCACCAGATGGGTGAAATCGGCGAGGTCGGTCAACACAACGACTGGATTGGCGCCGGCCTCGTACTGTGCTGCGAATTCCTTGAGCGCCGAACTGACGTCCCCCTTGGCGATATGCCGGAAGAGATCTGCAATGCGAGCGCGGTCGGCCAGACCCAGCATGCCGCGCACGGCATCGGTCTCGACATGGCCGCTGCCATGCGCGATCGCCTGATCGAGCAAAGAGAGGCCGTCGCGAGCCGAACCTTCGGCCGCGCGCGCGATCAACGCCAACGCCTCGGGGTCGGCAGTGATGCCTTCCTTCTCGGAGATTGTGGTGAACAGGCCGGTGAGATCGGCAGCCGAAATGCGACGGAGATCGAAGCGCTGGCAGCGTGACAGGACGGTCACCGGCACCTTGCGGATTTCGGTCGTGGCAAAGATGAACTTCACATGTTCCGGCGGCTCTTCCAGCGTCTTCAGGAGGCCGTTGAACGCAGCCGTCGACAGCATATGCACTTCGTCGATGATGTAGACCTTGTAGCGAGCCGAGGCCGGCTTGTAGCGGACCTGCTCGATGATTTCTCGGATGTCGTCGATGCCGGTATGGCTGGCGGCGTCCATCTCGATGACGTCGACATGCCTTCCGTCCATGATCGCCTGGCAGTGAATGCCAAGCTCGCGAAGCTCGATGGTCGGCTTGTCTGTTGTGTCGGTCTTGTAGTTGAGCGCGCGGGCAAGGATGCGGGCGGTCGTCGTCTTGCCAACCCCGCGGACGCCGGTCAGCATATAGGCCTGGGCGATGCGGCCGGTCTCGAAAGCATTGGTCAGCGTACGGACCATGGCTTCCTGGCCGACCATCAGGTCGGAGAAATCCTTCGGCCGATACTTGCGCGCAAGCACGCGGTAACCGGTCTTGTCGGTCTTCTCTCCGGATGGAATGAGCTCGTCTGCCATCGTACCTGCTGTCAACTGGACCTTCGTCGCGGCCAAACTATCCGTTCCGGCCGGAAATGGAAATTCCGACCCACGAGAAATAATTTCAGTCCACGGGAAAAGCGAGCCTAGCGAGGCTCTGGGGTGGGAGGCCGGCACGATGACCCGTACCGAAGCTCGTTGGGGCTGCTTCCTTCCGGACCTGACCCGGTTGGCGAGTGGCGCGTCCACCACCAGCCTCCCACTGTCCATATCGTCAATATCGCTTGCGATTGCAAGCCAAACTTCAAATAATCTGGTATGAAAAATAAAAAGCGGCAGAATGAAAAAGCGCACGCGAAAAATCAGTTGGGGGAGGCACGCCTTGGGTCCATTCAAACTCGATGACCGGCTGGAGCGGGATTCGGTCCTCGTCACGCGGATCGGCCTTTGCCAGCTGCGCCTGATGAACGACAGCCGCTGGCCGTGGCTGATTCTCGTGCCGCAGCGTCCAGATGTTGAAGAAATGTTTGATCTGCGGCCGCTCGATCAGGCGATGCTGACCTTCGAGACCAATCTGGTTGCCGACCTGTTCAAAAGGCTGAAGGGGGCAGACAAGATCAACATTGCCGCCATCGGAAACATTGTTCGCCAGTTGCATGTGCATATCATTGCCCGCTATGAAAACGATGCCAACTGGCCCGGCCCCGTCTGGGGATTCGGCGAACGGCAGCCTTATTCGGAGGCCGACAGGAAGGCGCTTGTGAAATTGATACTGGATGCCCTGAATGGCTGAACATTCCATTTTCGACGTGCTCGCCCCCCATCCGGAAGCATCGAGCCTCGTCGCCTTCGCGAGTAACCGGCTGGACCGGCAATCCGAAAACAGGCCGGCCGATTGCCTGGAAAAAGCATTCAAGCACGACGGCGTGCATCTCTATGCCTTCGCCCGCGGCAAACTGGTGCTGAAGCATGAGGAGCAATTGCTCGACCCGCTATTCGCACCCTATGAGCTCGAAGACCTCGAGCCGGACTACGACAACGCCATCCTGCTGGGCTTTGAAAGCACCGGCGAGCCGCGTATCGCGGTGCCGGTCGGCATCGATCCGGAAATCGCCGTCGATCATCTGAAATTTGCCGATGGCAGGTCGCTGATGCGCGAGGCGCTGATCGGCGAGGAACTGCTCGGCGAATTCGCCCAGGCCTCCTCTCTGATGACCTGGAACCTCTCGTCACGCTTCTGCGGCAAATGCGCCGCACCGACTCTGAGCGAGGCTGGCGGCTATCGGCGCAAATGCACCGCCTGCGGAACTCTTTATTTCCCACGCACCGATCCGGTGGTGATCATGCTGACCATTGATGTCGCCGGCGATCGCTGTCTGATGGGGCGCTCGCCGCACTTCAACGAGGGCATGTATTCGTGCCTGGCGGGTTTTGTGGAGCCCGGCGAAACGATCGAAAACGCTGTCCGCCGCGAGACGTTCGAGGAATCGGGCATCGAGACCAGCGCGGTCCACTATCATGCCAGCCAGCCATGGCCGATGCCGCATTCGCTGATGATCGGCTGCTACGCAAAGGCCGAGTCTGCGACCGTGAAAATGGACGAAAGCGAACTCGAGGATTGCCGTTGGTTCACCCGTGCCGAGGTGCAGGCGATGGTCGAGGGCGTGCATCCCGATGGAATTTATGTGCCGGTCGGCGGCGCGGTGGCCTACCGGCTGATCCGCGACTGGCTCGATTGGCCCGAAGCAGAGGAAAAGTGAGATGAGCGAACTGGAAACAGACCGCGAGGGCCGCGTCGCCATCGTCAAGAAACAGGAATCGCTTGCGCAATTCCAGATGTTTGCCGAGGAAACTGCATTCGATCTGGGTTCGGCGCTCTATGGTATTGCCCGCGCCAAGCGCGCCCCCGTCGCCGTCGATATCCGCACGCCGGATCGCATCCTGTTTCATGCGGCCATGCCCGGCGCCACGCCCGACAACGACAACTGGATCCGCCGCAAGAGCAATGTCGTGCTGCGCTATCACCAGTCCTCGCTGCTGTTCGGCGATTCGCTCGCGCTCAAGGGCCGTGCGATCAACCCCGACATGGGCATCGGATTTGAGGACTATGCCAGCCATGGCGGCAGCTTCCCGATCCGCATCAAGAAATCCGGCGTCATCGGGGCGATTACCGTCTCCGGCTTGCCGCAGCTCGACGATCATCGCATGGTCATCGAGGCGCTAGCGCAGTTCCTGAAGATTGATCTGCCGCAGTTCTGAGATCCATCAGTCCTTGACGTGGATGCCCGCTTCGGCGGCTGCGTACAAGAACGCTCGGCGCGCATCCTCGGCAGACTTCTTGCCAATGGCGACGGCTGCACAGACTTCGAGCGCACGGTCGAGCGCCGTGCCGTCTTCTTCCGGCCAATCCTCGATCATCGCCCAGGAGGCTTCCTGCGGCGTCGAGATCGTCGTGTATTTGCCCGGCGCCTCCAACGCGAGGACCACCGGCTTACTCCAGGGCTTGTCCATCGTCGCCGCCTTCGGTTTGCTTGTTGGACCCGCTCTGCTTCGCAAGACGCTCTGCCGCATCGATCAGCATCCGCGTCTTGTCCGAGCCATAGGCAATGTCTTCACGCGGCAGATGCACGGTGATTTCCACGTCGGTCCACTTGCCGCCCTGCTCCTTGGCGTAGGCGACAGCGTCCCGCAGCGAGCGAAATTGCACCGCCGGAGCGTCCGCGACCCACATCTGCACGGAACATTCCGTGTTGGCATAGGTGGTTAGTGTCTTGATCGGATCGAAGGCCATGCAGAGTTCCTCATTCGATTCGATGAAGATCAGACATTGAACGCAGAGGCAAGCGCGGCGTGACGCCGACAAGGAGGCCGCGTCCAGCCGCTAGCGTCGTCGCGGCGGAAATAGTCATCGGGGCGGCCCAAAGTATAGGCTTGTTTCGAGGTTCGTCCAGTCCGGTCGCTCAGTTCCGCGCCGCTGTCGAACGCATGCCGAAGCCGAGGACGGCGATAAAGGCGAATGTTACGAGGATGGTCATGGCACTTGCTCCCGATTATGCGGGTGTTGTGCCATGGGTAGGTCGATCGGGATGTTTCGGAGGGAACAGCCGCAAGATCCGTTGCGAACGGACGTGGTGCCAACGGCGGGCGCACCTTCCCGAGATACAATCAAGTATCTGAACTTACATCACTATAAGTGGGAATGGTGCCCAGAAGAGGCGAGGCCAGTTCGCTTTGGGCATCTTTTTTACTTGCAATGTATCGCGATTTCAATGGCTTGGGTTGTCAGTCATTCGCAGGCACTTCACGTCTTGTGTACCACGACGAGGTGGATTTGTGTACCGGAAATTTGGCTGCGGCAGAAACGGTATAAGAAATCTTATCAGGGCCGTGAGACTAGGCGATGGATCAAAGGCCCGCTGTGCACAGGAAGGTGGTTTCCACGTTCAAATAAAGGGGATGACACTGCTGCGAAAAAGTCGAAAGTCATCCCTTTTTGAAACCGGTCAGATTAAGGTCTGTTGTCCTAGGAATTTCCATCCCTCGAAGGTGCCAACGTTTGTGTAAGCCCGAACAAGGCGGCAACGGCCCCCAGCTTTTTCTTTGAGAAGCACCACGCATAGAACCCGTACCTAGTTTTCGTCCAGCTCGCACCGATGCCCTTTATCTCGTCCTTCCAAGCGAGCGTATTGCCAACCGCTATGAACGATCTCTCGGTATAGTCCTCAAGAGAGACCGGCTTGTCCGTTTCGATAACACTTTCAGTTGCATCCGCCGCCTTGATTGCATCCTTTACAGCTTTAGGATCGACGACCGAGGTGACGTTTATCTCCCGCATCATGATCGTTACCTGTCGGGTAAGCTTCTGGGTCAGGTCATTGGGATCAAGGTACTGTTCTAGCAACCCTTTTGCCTTAAGGCTCTCTCGGAACTTTTTTAGCTCTTCCCATTGATCCATGTCGAGAGCATCTGGGTCCACCTTTTCCTTTGAGAAGTAGAGCATCACTGGCTTCTTCTGCTTTAGGAACCAATTGATTTCTTCGACAGTGCCGCTCGCTGCTCTACCAGTAGGCGAGCCGAGGCGCGTCCAGAACGCTCCAATCAGCATGTCACAGCCACGAACGAGCTGCTCGTTGATCACACCCTGAGGCCGGTCCCCCATGGAGGGAGCGCTGTGAGACTCCCACATTACCGGCAGCAGAACCTTGCCAGTGTCTTTGGAATTGAGTGCGTTCCACGAATGAAGGCTTTCCGCAATCGCCGCACGTTCTTTGGGAACATCAGATGGTGAAGCTATCAGTACGTTAAAGACCGTGGCTGGAAATGACATTTGCTCGCTACAATTGAGGGTGATGGAAACTCCGGGCTTTCGAAGATAGCCGAAGTGGTGTTCGCTTATCAACTCAAATTTGGATTGTATCGACGTGCATCGTGCGCCCAACCCGAAAGCGCCGTTGTGGTGCCGCGAAAAGACATAATCAGTGACGGAGACAGACGCAGAAACACCCGCAAACCTAATGCTCATTGTCTCTCAAGGTGCCGATACACACTGGCACGTCCAATGCCCAACTCCTTGGCAATCTCAGAGGCACCCTTACCGGCAGCCGCAAGGGCCTTCACGTGATCAGCGCTAATCGAAACCTTGCGGCCCTTATAGACGCCCTCCTTCTTGGCCTTGGCGATACCGTCCAACTGTCGCTCCTTCCTGATCGCCGTCTCGAACTCAGCGAACACACCTAGCATCTGGAGGAAGGCGCGGCCTGCTGGCGATGAGGTGTCGATGGGCTGCTCAGTAACCTTCAGTGCAACGCCCTTTTCCACGAGCTGATTGACGATAGTGAGGAGGTCACCTAGTGAGCGGGCGAGGCGGTCAATACGGGTAATCATGATCGTGTCCCCCTCGCGAATGAAATCGAGGAGGTTCTGTAGCTCGGTGCGTCCCTTAGTCGTAGTGCCGGACTTCTTCTCGGCAACCACGCGGGTACAGCCAGCGGCGATCAGCGCTGCCTCTTGAATGGCGGTATCCTGATCAGTGGTCGATACCCGTGCATAGCCGAAAATCTGGTTGCCCATGTCGCTCTCCTGTGTCTCATTTGGCTCTAGACCCTTCCTCCTTACTGTCTCGTAATTCAGAAAGCAATCCTAATAAGACGAGAAAAGTGTCTCAGGGCAACGTCTCGCTCCCGTATACCGAAACGAGGCGGTGCTCACGTCTCGACTTATCACGGTCGGCGCGCCAATGTGTTTTCTCTCAGCCGGGGGCTTAGATGGCAAATCACCGCATCGCACTAATCACTGACACGAAGATGAGGCAGGGCAGGTTCCCTCCCACATTTCACTATCCCAGCCTTATCCAACACCTGTTCCAAGGCTGGGCAAGAATGGGCGAAGGGGAAAGGCAGGTCTTTGTAAACTTCCTGCCTATGCGGTTGGTGACACTGATTGAGGTTTGTAGCCGCGATTGGATGAAGATGCTCGTCGACTTTAATGACGAACTCACACGATCGGCAAAGAAGGTTTTGAAGGAGACGCCCTTTGATTACGACACGGTCATAGGCTTGGTGGGGCGCGCAATCACTATAGGTGACCTAGCGTCCCGTTCGATGTCCGTGAACACGCCCGGTAGAATAGTGAGCGCCTTTGACGGCGTACAGGAGACCTTCAGTCAGAAGCTTAAGCTAGCGCACCCACGGTGGATTGAGGAGCGGGAAGCGTGGCCCATCCCGCCACTGATGGACCCTTACGACGAGACCTTCGCCACCCTGCAGCGGATGTTTGAAGCGAGGCATGTTGTGACGCATGAACTTCCTGCGGAACAGCCCTTCGCTGCAGATGACATAGAGCGGTTCTTTTCAGCCACCCACGCGTTCTTGGATGCTATAAACTGGACGGTGGTGGAGCTGACCTCGGGACATCTCGCCGCTACCCAAACCGAAATGACAATGGCGGCGGTAGGAGAAGCGCGTCACTTGGAGGACGGCCTCTATGAGATGTTGGCAGCAATAAGCAGGCTGGAAGAGGTCGATGTTGACAAGCTGACAAATAGTCAGGACGCATGGGACCAATATGCGGACATGCAGTCAAGGCTCCACGCCTCAGTGGTAGAAGGTGGTTCGCTCTACCCAATGGTCCAAGCTTCTGAAAAGGCAAGACTTCTGAAACTGCGAATGGAGGAGCTTCGATGGTGGCTAACGCGAAAGGAAGGCGACGTCTAACCCCGCCGTCGCGAACGAAGCGTCCTTGGCCCGCGTGAGGGGCCACGGGGGGATGCCCAGCTTTCCCTATATATGATTGCCGTCTCGGATTTTTGCTACAGATTATTCCTGGGGCCTCCGGGAAGGTGGCAGCCATAGAGAGTCGTTCAGGTCAGGTTGATGTACGACACCGGCCAAACCCCAAATGCTCCTCCACGGCCACCACCTCACACGGCAAACGCATATCTAGGGGCTGCCTTACGCCGCTTCTTGCGTCTCACGATAGAGCGCCGTTTCATTGAACGGGACGTAGCGACGGAAGCGGGCGCTCGTTGAGGCGTTCTCCTCGACGGTCCACCTAGCGGCCTTCTCGATATCCCTTACACGCAGGCGCGGGCTGACTTCCCCGACAGCCCAGACCTCAAGCGAACCGGCATAGCCATGTTCAACCAGATAGCGGCAGGCATCGTGAGAAGGCACGAAGGCCTTGGCGATGATGGTCTGGCCTTGGAAGGACACGGAATAAGGCTGCCCCCGATTGGTGGCCTTCAGGGGAGCGATGGTAATTTTGTGGGTAGTTCTATTGGTCATGGATGATCCTTCACGCCTTGCTGCCGAAAATTCAGCCACAAGCGCCTGCTGTTTTTGATGGTGATGTCAGGTAGTTGGGACTGAGGGACGACGGCTCAGGACTTGGTGCCGATCTTGAACAGGCCCCCGAGGCCGAACGGGCCAACCTTCTTCTTCGGCTTGGTGTCGGTGACAGTGATCGGCTTCTTCTTCGGCGCGACATAAGCCGAGGGGGAGTATTCAGCGGCAGTCATGTTGCGGCCCGTGCTCTTCGAGGTGACCGCCTCATAGGCGTTGCCGAGGGCACGTTTGACGCGGGGAATAGCAACCTTGCGGTCGGGCAGTGTCGTGGTGGTGCTGCTGACAGGAACGCTTCGTTCAGCGGCCCTCGCTGCGGCCATGTCGGCATTCGTTGCGGCAACACGATCACGCTGCGTAGTGGCGACCTCACTGGAAGGACGCTGGCCGGGAACGGGGACGTTCTTGGGGTTCTTGGCGTAGGACGTGGACGAGGCCTTGGCCTTCGTCTCTTCCTTCAGCTTGGTCGTGTAGAGCTTGCCTTGAAAGCTGAAGGTCTTCTTGCCAGCGGCGCGGGCTGCTCTGAAGGCTTTACCAAATTCGGTCATGGGTGTTCCTTTCGATGCTGGAGAGGTCAAGCTCCAGTCGGTCTGTTCTGTCGTTGGTGATGATGATGGATGTGGACTGTGGACCAGCTCTGATCAGACGAAAAACCCCAGCCACCTGTCATGAGGACAAGGACCGGGGTGATCGACGACTGAACAGAGAAGGAATGTCATCCACGAACATTCTCGATAGTCGAGCGCCAAGAAGGCCATGTTCGGGGGAGACGGTAGGGCAGCCCTATAGGTTATCGTTAAGGGGCTACCTTAAGGGGGATATGAAGGTGATACTGATGATGATTATCACCATCAATCCATCATAGAGATTTCTTCCTTCAGTGGTCTCCTTCAAAGGGGATTTTGAAGTCTCCCTGAAGTCCACCTCTATTCCCCTTTATCCTAAGGTGGGGGGTAATTCCTTGTTCTCCCTTAGGTGTGGGGTAATTCCTCGGGTCTTTACATAAGGGGGTGGTAATTCCAAACTTCTCTTTTCATAAGGGAGGGGTAATTCGTGGTTGTCTATTCAGGCGCACACACCCTATCCATTTTCTTGTCCAAGCACCAATGACGGTCCTTCCCACTCCCGCCCTCAAACCACCATTCGCGGCTATAGAAGAACTCGTGTCTGTTGGTCTCGATGTAGATATGGCTCGGTCCAACGGCTTCAATGAATAGCTTGAACCCCATGATGTTCATGTTCAGTCGCAATGATCGTCTCCCTATGGTGCTGACGTTCAGACAAACCTTCGGCGGTTGCCAGAACGGGTTCGTTTGGCATATTCTGAACACTGTAATGATTTCGTAACGGGATAACTGTTAGCGAAGCAGGACGATATCTGTCAACCATTTTCGTAACGAGGTTATGATTTGAACGCGATCCAAAGTAAGATGGCCCGTGCAGCACTGGGGCTGGGGGTGCGTGATCTAGCCGCCCTCGCTAAAACATCGCCCGACACGATTGCACGTCTTGAGAGAGGCGAGGAGCTGAAGGAACGGACCATCGACGCAATCCGCACCGCTCTTGAGGATGCAGGCGTGATCTTCATTGCGGAGAACGGCGAGGGGCCGGGGGTGCGACTTCGGAAGGACCATCAATCTCTCTGATCACCTTCCTGCCAAGGAGCGCGTTCAGGCCCTTCGATGGGGTCGATGTAGCGGAACACCGAGAAACGCGCCGTAGGGCCGATACGCGCACGAAGACAGACAGCACCTTCAAGCCCTTGAAGGCACTCGGCTGAATTTTCAGCTCAGTGCTCGCGGCGGGACCTTCGAGTTCCTTCGCCTTGGCCTCGGCGGCGAGACGCTGTTCGAACTGCTCAGCCCACGCACGGGCAGCGGTAGCGGGGTTCGAGAAGTCGGGCAGAGCGGTCACCTTCACCTGTTCTTCAAGTTCCATCCAGCGGCCCACGATGCGGGCGCGGAGTTCGACCGAGTAGCCTGAGACGAGGATGGTGGTCTCCCGCTTCGGCAAGAGGTACTCTGTTTGCTTGCGGTTCAGGGAGTCACGATAGATATGAGCAAATCTGCTCACATCGATTTCAAGCTGGTCGAGCATGCCTTCAATGTCTCGCGTCACATCAGGGTGGCGCTTACTGGTCAGCTGTGCGATCTCGCGGCTGGACATGGTGATCGTGGAGGAGGCGTTGAGGTTGGTCAGTGCGGCAAACCGGCAGGAACGGGGGAAGGGGCAGCCAAGGAGCGCGTTTTGGTGACGAACTGGGGTAACGCAGCCGGGGCCGAGAAAAGCGCTGTATGGTGGTTTTTGGGGCCACACCTTCAGTGTCGCTTCCATCTCATTGCACTGACGATGTAGTCGAGCTTGAAAAGCAACGCCTTCTTTTCGGTGAAGCTCCTCGGAGGTTTCCTCCAACGGAAGGCGCGTAGTGTTGGTCTGAGAGATTATTGACGGTGTCCTGCAATTGGCCGCGATTGACTCTTGTGAGCATCTGCGATTTCAGTTGCTAGTTGTATTGGGGGGAGAGGTTATGCGGGCTATGACTACAGCGGACTGGGCGCTTATGATTAGCATATGCTCAGCCTTTGTTTCGCTTGCTGGTTTTGTCTGGAATGTTTGGTCGAAATTCATCTATCCAAAGGCGAAACTGCGAGCACGTCTCGTTATCCGTCAGCGGGCCGGTAACGGAGAGATATCGCCGCCGTTCATCTCATTTGAAGCTTCTAATCACGGCCCGGGAAGCGTGGTCCTAATCAACGTGATAGGCCATGCGCGAAAGCACTTCCTAAGTCGCAGGGTGCAGATGATCTTCCTCACTACCAGCAACATCGATCACGCATTAAACCCTGCACCGGGCTTCGCGCAGGCGATGCCAAGAAAATTGGACGTTGGGGAGCAATTTAGTTGCTACTCTTCGTTACGTAACGAAGGGTTCCGAGACAACAAGATCTACGCCGTAGGGCTGGCCGACTCGTTCGGGCGTATTCATTGGGTGCCTCGCAAGGAAGTGAGGGAGGTCCGAAAGCATGTGCTTGAGGAATATGCTGATCGACCTCGTGGATAAGTAAAGAAACCCAGCCGCTTAGCCATATCAGTGCCGAGAAAGTGGCCTTCGTTGGCGGCGGTGCCGGGGCAACCGCCCTCGACTTTTCAGATAGCCTTGGTAATCTCGCGCAAATGGGGGGATCAAATGCGCATTGCAATCGTGATTTTCATGGGACTGTTGGTATCAGCCTGCAACAGTGCATCATCCGGCAAGTGGCATAAGGCCTCGTCGAGCGAGCAGTCACAGCTTCAGCGGGCGCAGGCCATTTGCAAAGGTCGTTCAGCTGAAACAGAGGTGGCGGCAGGTCGTCTTTGGATCATGGGAGCGATTGAGGCGGACAGCACGTTTAAAGCGTGTATGGCGGAACAAGGATACGTCCAATAACTTGATCCGCCTCTTTCTTTTCAGGCCTCGGCTCGGGGCAATGTAGGTTGCAGGGAGATGAACACTAGACGGACACCTCGCGGCTGCTTGCAACATCGATGGTGTTCTTGAGGGTGACGACAGGGGTGGACGAAGGGGTCTCCCGACAATCCGTGACACCCTGCTTAATTTTCAGCAGGGGTCTGTCCAAACTTGGAGACACCCTACCGCCCCCTCCTCTTCAGCCGCCCTTAATGGCAGACTTCAGGAGCGCCTCACCGAAGGCGTTCAGAGGGTGATCACTAATGCCAACCAAGAGGGGTTCAGTGCGGCTGAGACTTTGGCTATCCTTCGTCAGGTGGTCGAGGGCGAGGAGGACCCGCTTGCCGCTGACTCCGGTCCACCTAATGCCCCCTCGAATAGCTCCCCCTAAGCGCCACATAGACCAGCTTGATCGTCACATTGAAGGACAACAGGCGCTGGCTGAAGTGGTGTCTCGGCTCATTGACGACGCAGGGAAAGCAGGCTGGTCGCGACAGGAGGCACTTGCCGCCGTGATCGCCCTGGCTGAGAACATGGCGCTACAGGAGGCGGACATACGCGAACTTAATGGCCTGATAGGCTCGTATCTCACCCGACGCTAGACCAGCCTGAGTTTCGGCCTATGCCCCGCAAGTGGCTTGCTCAGGTCTACAGTCAAGAGTTCGTCGGTGGAACTCGTAGTTCCTCGACTTCACCCTCTTCGATGTCGGGCGCGGCGAGCGTGGCAAGCGCGGCAGTCGCCTGATCAATGCCCTGCCTAAGGGTCGAACTGATGCCCGAGCCGGTGTTTCGGTCGCGGCAGTTGGTGAAGACGTAATCAGTGAAGCCGCTCAGCTCGTTAACGGCATCCTTGATCTTGTCCGGTAGCTCATCCCGAAAGGTCACCTCGGAGGCCACCAGCTCGGGCATCAGGTCATAGTCGAAGTTGGCCGACTTGATGGTGTAGCCTCTCAGCAGCGCATTGGCTTGCTCATCGCCCTGATCGGCACGTTCCGTCACAAACCGCAACGCGGCCACGATTTCCCGTGTGCCGGTGTGAGCAAGGAACGCGTTTACAGGACCGGAGGCTCTACCGATGCCTGAATGAATAGACAGTCGCTGTAGGTGCGAATTGGCACCAACGGCTATTCTATTCCACCGTGAGACCGAAAGCCTTCTTCATCGCAATCGTGGTCACGATTAGCTTAGCTGGTGTACCACCGTAGGTCCGGTTTCCCACGCCACCGAGCGAGTGCCCAAGGATGATGTTCTGATCCAACTCGGGAACTCCTGCAATTAGAAGTCTGTCCTTCAAGTTGTGTCTAAGAGAATGCACTACCAGCCGGGGATTATCGGTGATATCACGAACACGCTTCATCAGCATCTGAGAGACGTTTGTAGGCCCATTCTCGTTGCCGTATTGACTGAACAGCATGAACCCTTTCCCCGCGACTGTGAGGGCTTCCTTAGCCGCAGTCAGAGCGTCACCGACGAGCGGCACATACCGTTTCGAAGCGGTCGTCTTGATCCGCCTGTCTTCGTGCCACGTCACACGAACGTTTGGGGTGTCCCCATCAATAGTCACGTCTTCGACGCGGAGGCCTGAGACCTCAGCGACCCGGCATCCTGTGCCTTCCAGCAGTCGCCAGATAAGCTGCAGTTCCGGGATGGCATGGCTGAAGACATTGGCCCTGACCCTTCCAAGCATATCATCCGGGAACGGGTCACGCTTGTCAGCTTCGCTATCTTCATCAAGCCCGTCGATGTCCAGCTTCCTGAAGGGGTTGTTGCAGCCTCCTAGCTCGAACTCTGTGATCGCATGAGTGATGATTGCCTTCACGATGTTCAGCTCACGCTTGACCGAAGCAGGGGACAAACTCGGAAGCTCCAGCATGAAGTCGCGAACCTTCCTCGCGTCCTCGCGTGTGATCTTGTCAATCTGAGGTGTCTTCCCTAAGGCCTTCTTAAGGCGCGCAACGACGCGCTTCACCCGCTGGGTCTTCTTCTTCACCTCCAAGGCTCCGCCTGTAACCTTGTCCTTGAGGTAAACCTTGACGGCATCGTCAAGCGACGGTGTGGGCTTTGCGGGAGCCTTGGCCGTAAGTGCCCTGATAAGGAAGGCGTCGGCCTTGTCGGTGATGATCGGGTTCCCCGTGTGGGCGTCCTCAGGGTACCTGGAGGCAATCCCCTCAGCGATAACGCCCCGCTGGAATGCCTCGTGGTCGTTAGAGGCGACAGAGGATGGATCATCGACACCCATCTCTTTCAAGCGCGCAATGAGAAGCTCATAACGTTCTCGCTCGGACAACTCGCTGAAGGGGCGCTTCGTTTGGTCGGCCTTCAGCGCCTTGCGGGCAAGTTCAAGCTCTTTCTCAAAGCCGTCATGAATGCGGGGGTACGCCTTGAGGGCTTCGCCTCGCGACTCACCCAGAGCAGCAATGAGTTCACCCTTGCCTGTATACGGCTTGAGTTCAGCGGGCACTCTACGACGATACCGATATTGATCACGGTCTTTCGTCGGCTCTTGGACGTACTTCAACACTAGCCCCATAAATGTACCTTCCTATGTACCGATCTGTGTACCGGTCGAAAGGCTAACATCCTGAGAACATTGATAATGTTCAGCATTATAAGTGGGAATGGTGCCCAGAAGAGGACTCGAACCTCCACTCCCTTTCGGGAACCAGCACCTGAAGCTGGCGCGTCTACCAATTCCGCCATCTGGGCAGCGAGGGTGCATGTAAGTGGGTCGCCGTTTCCTGTCAACAGGCTTTTTGAAAAATCGGAGTGAAAAGCTGGGGATCGTCATATGAGCGTCGCGAAGCGAATGCCCGAGCGCCACGGAACCTTGACGTCCTTGGTCTGCTTAACAGAATGAACGGAGTAATGTCGGAAACGGCGATACAGAAGTCACTGCAAGATCAAGAGCAAGCAGGCCTTCATTTTGCCCAAAAAGCAAGAAATTGCTGACACCGATGAGTTCAGCCAAGCATCTCGACAATTTTTAAGTTGCAGAAAGTCGGATGGATGTGGTTACTCCAATGAATAAGAACAAAAGATAATACGTCTAGCGCAAGGGACACCGTCGGGCGAAAGCCCTGGATAACTTGAGAGGATTAGAAGAATGTCGAGAATTCGCAGCTACATCATGGCCGGTGCGCTTGCATTTGCCACTGTTGTACCGGTTACGATGGCGGAAGCTGGCCCGATGGCGCCTGCACCGATCAAGATAGAGAAAAGCTCGGATGTCACCCAGGTTCGCTGCGGTCGCTGGGGTTGCCGTGGTCGCTACTATGGTCGTGGTCGCTATTGGGGGCCGCGCTATGGGCGCTACTGGGGCCCGCGCTATCGCTATTGGGGTCCACGCCGTGTCTGGGTCGCCCCGGTCATCATCGCGCCGCGCGTGGTCGTCCGTCGTGGCTACAATGCCCACGTCAATTGGTGCCTGAACCGCTACGGCTCATACAATCCGCGCACCAACACGTTCCTGTCCTATGACGGCTATTACAAGCGTTGTGTCTCGCCGTACTGATCGGCAGGACGATTCCAGGATCATCAAGGGCAGGCTGCATCCGCAGCCTGCTTTTTTGTTGTCAGGGTTCGGACGAACCGCGATCGGTGTGGCCGAGATCGCGGTCGGGCTCGATGATGTCGCGCACCCGCTGCTTCAGCTCCTTGGGGCCGGGAAAGCCGCCATCGCGCTTTCGCTCCCAGATGAGTTCGCCATCGACGCGAATCTCGAAATTGCCGCCGGTGCCGGGCAGCAACGCCACCTCGCCAAGCGTCTGGCCGAATGTCTGCAGCAGCTCTTGCGCCATCCAGCCGGCGCGCAGCAGCCAGTTGCACTGGGTGCAATAAAGAATGGTGATGCGGGGTTTTGTCTCAGGGATTTTTTCGCTCATGTGGCCAATTATCACTCTGCTTCGATCTTGCAAAGGGCGCTGGCCGCGCCGACATGCGCCATGACCGCTTTTGGAGAACCTGATGATTGTTGACGCTGCGTCGCGTGCCCTCGGTGAAATCTTTTCTCCGTCCATTCGCTCGGTGTTCTGGAAAGTGCTTGGGCTGACGCTGCTGGCGCTCGCGGCCCTGTGGCTTGCCGTGCGCGAAGCATTCTTTGCCTGGGTGATGCCTTGGATCTCGGGCTACATTCCCGACCTGCCGGATTGGGCGGGATGGCTGACCGTGGTGGCGATGTTGCTTTCGGCGGTCGGTCTTGCCGCGGCGCTCGCCATGCTGATTGCACCGGTCAGCGCTGTGGTCGCAGGGTTCTTCCTCGACGATGCCGCCGATATTATCGAAAAGACCGATTATCCCGGGGACGTACCAGGCACTGCGCTGCCGCTCGGCCAGTCCCTGATGTCGAGCCTGCGATTCTTCCTGGTGGTGATAGCAGCCAATCTCGTCGCGCTGCTGTTCCTGCTGGTGCCGGGCGTCAACCTGGTCATCTTCTTCGTCGTCAACGGCTACCTGCTCGGCCGTGAATATTTCGAGTTCGCCGCCAGCCGCCATCTGGGTGTTCAAGGCGCCCGAGCCTATCGTCGCGCCAATCAAGGCAAGGTGACATTGGCCGGGCTGCTGATCGCGCTCTTCCTGTTCGTGCCCATTCTCAACCTGCTGACGCCGCTGTTTGCCGCCGTGACTATGATCCATCTGTTCAAGGGACTGCGGAACAGGGAACTGGGCGTTAGAACACCTGCGCGGGCAACTCCTTGAGCTCTGCCGGCATTTCAGCAGTTTTTTCCGGCGATTTGCAGATATCGGCAATCACGCAATGCTCGCATTCCGGACGCCGCGCCTTGCAGGTATAGCGCCCGTGCAGGATCAGCCAGTGATGGGCGTGGTAGAGATAATGCGGCGGAATGATCTCGAGGAAATGATCCTCGACCTCGTCGGTCGTCTTGCCTGGCGCGATCTTTAGCCGGTTGCCGATGCGGAAGATATGCGTGTCAACTGCCAGCGCCGCGATGCCGAAGGCCATCGACATCACGACATTGGCGGTCTTGCGGCCGACGCCGGGCAGCGTCACGAGCTCCTCGCGGGTTCGAGGCACTTCGCCGCCGAAATCGGTGATCAGCTTCTGTGAGAGCGCGATGACGTTCTTGGCCTTGTTGCGATAAAGGCCAATCGTCTTGATGTAGTCGCGAACGGTGTCTTCCCCGAGTTCGAGCATCTTCTCCGGCGTGTCGGCGATGGCAAACAGCGGCCGCGTCGCCTTGTTGACCCCGACATCTGTCGCCTGGGCCGAAAGCGCCACCGCCACCAGCAGCGTATAGGGATTGGTGTGGAAAAGCTCGCCCTTGGGCTCCGGCCGTTGCACCGAGAATCGCCGGAAGATCTCCTCGATCTCCTCAGTGGAGTAGGGACAGCGGAAGGATGGTTTCCGGCGGGGGCTTTTTGTCGCTGCAGGCTTGGCGGCGGAAATATTGCGCTTTGTCATGATTGTCCTATAGTTCGTGGCATGACGATAGGGAACGATCACGATGCGATCAACAGCCGGCCCGTTTTCACGGCGGAGCTGAAACCTTATCGTTCGCTTGGTCGCACAGGCTTTCGCGTGCTGATGGCGCTGACCTTCGTTTTCTGCTTCTTCAATGCCATCTTCTTCGTGATAACCGGCGCGCTGCCGGTGGCGATGTTCTTCGGTGCGGATTTCGTGCTGCTCTATGGTGCCTTCTGGCTGAGTTACCGGTCGGCCAGGGCCCGCGAGGAGATCACTCTGTCGCGAACGGAGCTGCAGATCCGCAAGGTGTCGCCGGCCGGCCGCGTCCGCCAGAGCCGCTACAATCCGTTCTGGACGCGCTTCGATGTCGCCCGTCACGAGGAATTCGGCATCACCGGGATGGCCGTCGTGGGCGAGGGGCATCGCACGCAGCTCGGCATGTTCCTTGGCAGGGAAGAACGAGAGAGTTTTGCTAGCGCATTTACGTCGGCGCTCGCCACCGTCAGGCGACGGCTGTGATACTTCGTCGGCAGGACACCGGGTCGGCAGGAATCGGGTGGCGGCCCCACGTCTTTCATGCGACTCTCCCTGACAATCAAGGATCAGACGTATGACCATTTCACTCAATCATGCAAAAGACATCACACCTGCCGGCGAAGACTACGCCGTCGTCTCGGGCGTCATCGAGCTGTTGACCGAAGACTACCAGAACCAGCCCTCGCTCGACCGCATCGCCGGCGAGATGGGCCGCGACCCGCTCGAGCTGCAAAAGACGTTCACGCGCTGGGCCGGCCTGTCGCCCAAGGCGTTCCTGCAGGCGGTGACGCTCGATCACGCCAAGCGGCTGCTGGGCGAGGAGCGGCTGCCGCTGCTCGAAACCTCGCTCGAACTTGGGCTATCCGGACCCGGCCGCCTGCACGATCTTTTCGTGACGCATGAGGCGATGTCGCCCGGCGAATGGAAGGAGAAGGGCAGGGGCTTGGCGATCCGCTACGGATTCCACGATTCGCCGTTTGGTCGGTCGCTGCTGATGGTCACCGAGCGCGGCCTGTGCGGCCTTGCCTTCTCGGATGAGGCCAAGGGCGGTGATACCTTTGCGCTCCAGGACATGACCCAGCGCTGGCCCGAGGCGGTCTATACGCGCGATGACGAGGCGGTTCGACCTCTTGCCGACCGCATCTTCGATCCGGAACGCTGGAATGCCAATGAGCCGCTGAGGGTCGTGCTGATCGGCACCGATTTCCAGATCAGGGTCTGGGAGCAGTTGTTGGAAATCCCAGTCGGTAAGCTCTGCTCTTACTCGGACATCGCCCGCAAGATCGAGGCACCAAAGGCCTCGCGCGCCGTTGGTGCTGCGGTCGGCCGCAACCCGGTGTCCTTTGTGGTGCCCTGCCACCGCGCCATCGGCAAGTCCGGCGCGCTCACGGGCTATCACTGGGGCCTGACCCGCAAGCGGGCCATGCTGGGCTGGGAAGCGGCGAAGGCTTAGGCCGACAAACCGTCTTAACCAAGCGCTCTTATCGTGGTTGCAGCGCGCTTCGTCCTAAACTAACGATGGTGCCATGAAGGCAGCGCGGGACGGAGCATGTTCGAACATCCCTATTCTTCTCTCGAAAAAATGAGTTTCGGGAAGCTTCCAACTCCACCGTTGTTTTCTCATCCTTTAAGTCAAATCGGCTATTGGCTTGCCGGAGCCTATTTGATTATTGCGATGCTATCGCAGATGTTTTTCGTTTTCTTTTTGATTTTCATGTGCTTCAGCATGCCTGACTTGTTTTTCTATAGCCGCGGTAGTTACGGACCGCCACTGGCTTTGAGCGCTGCGGTGGTACTTATTCTTCTGGGTATCAGCATCCGCGCTGGCCAATCCCTTTACGGGTGCCTCAAGAAACGCACTGACGTGTCGCCTGCCTGTGGGGAGGAAAATCGAGATGTCGGGCGATAGCAACCGTCTATTCAGAAAGGCGGGTTTGCACCCGCAATTCTGACTTTTCCTCAATGAGCGCCCGACATATCGCCGAGCACTTCCTTCGACTTGACCGTGGAATCCGCATTCAGCTTGTAGACCATCGGCACGCCGGTCGCGAGGTTGAGCGCGAGGATCTGCTCCTTGGAGAGCTTGTCGAGCACCATCACCAGCGAGCGCAGCGAGTTGCCGTGGGCAGCCACCAGGACATTCTTGCCCGACAGCACCTGCGGCAGGATATCGGTGAGGTAGTAGGGCCAGACGCGGGCACCGGTGTCGCGCAAGCTCTCGCCGCCCGGCGGTGGGATGTCGTAGGAGCGGCGCCAGATATGCACCTGCTCCTCGCCCCACTTGGCGCGGGCATCGTCCTTGTTCAGACCTGAAAGATCGCCGTAGTCGCGCTCGTTGAGCGCCTGGTCGCGGATCGTCTTGAGTTCCTGCTGGCCGACGCAATCGAGGATGATCTTCAGCGTATTCTGCGCGCGGACCAGTACCGACGTATAGGCGATATCGAACTTGATGCCGTAATCCTTCAGCGCCTCGCCGCCGGTCTTGGCTTCGGTGATGCCGAGTTCGGTGAGGTCAGGGTCTTTCCAGCCCGTGAACAGGTTCTTGAGATTCCATTCACTCTGGCCATGACGAACCAGCACCAACGTTCCGCTCATATTGCATCTCCTGATATAAGATCAAAGTGTCAATCGTTCAGCCCGAGCACGTCGAGCATGCTGTAAAAGCCGGGCTTCTTGTCGAATGCCCAGCGGGCGGCCGTCAGCGCCCCCTTGGCAAACAGCGACCGGTCCATGGCCCGGTGCGAAAGCGTGATCATTTCCTCGTCGCTGGCGAAGGTCACCGAATGATCGCCGATCACACCGCCGCCACGCAGGGTGGCAAAGCCGATCGAGCCCGGCTCACGTGCGCCAGTATGGCCGTCGCGCACCTTGACCGCATTGGCCAACAGGTCGATCGCACGTCCCTTGGCGGCTTCGTTGCCGAGCAGCAAAGCTGTGCCCGACGGCGCATCGACTTTTTTGTTGTGGTGCATTTCCAGCACCTCGATATCCCAGTTCGCAGCGTCAAGCGCCGCCGCTGCTTGGCGCACCAGCACGCTGAGCAAATTGACGCCCAGGCTCATATTGCCGGACATGACGATGCGCGCATGCCGGCCGGCGGCCTTGATCTTTTCGACATCCTCGGGCGAGCAGCCGGTCGTGCCGATGATATGGACGATGCGGGCCTGCGCGGCAAGCGCCGCAAACTGGATCGTCGAAGCCGGCGACGTGAAATCGATCACCGCATCGGCCTTGACGAAGGCCTCGAGCGGATCTGACGTGATCGGCACGCCGATGGGACCGATGCCGCAGATCTCGCCGGCATCCTTGCCGATGGTCGGCGAGCCCTCGCGTTCGATCGCAGCATGGATGGACATGCCGGGCGCGGCGTGGATAGCTTTCAACAGTGTCTGGCCCATGCGACCGGCGGCTCCGGCCACCACAACCATCTTCATATCACTATCCGTCATTGTCCCGCTCCCATCGAGGAGATGTCGTCTTTTTTGATCTGCAACCGGTTTAGGCGAGCGTAGAGTCCGCCTTCTTCCTGTGCAAGCATTTCGTGGGTGCCTTCCTCGGCGATCAGACCGTCCTCGATGACGATGATCTTGTCGGCCTCGGCGATGGTCGACAGCCTATGTGCGATCACAACAACGGTGCGGCCCTTCATGGCATTGGCGAATGCCTTCTGCACGGCCGCCTCGGATTCCGTATCCAGTGCAGAGGTTGCCTCGTCGAGCAGCAGGATCGGCGCATTGCGCACCAGCGCACGCGCGATCGACAGCCGTTGCTTCTGGCCGCCGGAGAGATTGGCGCCGTTTTCGCCGACCGGCGTGTCGTAGCCCATCGGCAGGCTGAGGATGAAATCATGGGCATAGGCGAGCCGCGCCGCGTCCTCGATCTCACCGTCAGTCGCCTCCGGGCGGCCGTAGCGGATGTTGTCGCGGACGCTACCCTCGAACAGCAGCGGCGCCTGCGAGACATAGGCAAGCTTTTCTCGCAAGGACTGCTTGGTGACGAAATGCAGATCCTGGCCATCGACCAGCACTTCGCCTTCGTTGGGATCGTAGAAGCGCGGGATCAGACTGATGATCGTCGACTTTCCGGCGCCGGATGGCCCCGCGATCGCCGTCGTGTCGCCGCCCTCGGCGATAAAGCTGACGCCCTTGAGGATCGGCTCGGTGCCATAGCCGAAATGTACGTTGCGGAATTCGATCTTGCCTTCGGTGACTTCTAACGGCTTTGCGTCGGACGCCTCGCGCATCGGGATCGGCGTGTCGAGGATGTCATAGATCATCTTCGCGTTCACATAGGCGCGTTCCATCTGCACCTGCAGCTTGGTCAGGCGCCGTGCCGGATCGTATGCGAGCAGCATGGAGGCGATGAAGGCGATGAATGCACCCGGCAACTGGCCGTTATAGATCGACTGATAGGCGGCATAGCCGACGACGATGGCGATGGTCGCGCCGGCGAAAGTCTCGGTCAAGGGCGCCGTGCGCTCCGAAAGCCGGGCGATACGGTTGGCGCGCTTTTCCGCCATGTCGATCAGGCCTTCGACACGGCTACGCAACTGGCTCTCCATGGTGAAGGCCTTGACGATCGGCAGTCCCAGGATGGTTTCCTGCATCGCGCCGCTGACATGGGCGTTGAACTCGACGGATTCCCGTGACGCGACGCGCAACTTCTTGGCCATGGCGCGCATGGCGAGCAACAAAGGTGGCGCGGCCACCAGGACGATCAGCGACAGGAGCGGATCCTTGGAAAACATCACCCCGACCAGCGCCACAAATGTCAATGCGTCGCGGGCAAGCGAGGTGATCGTCAGGTTCAGCGTATCGCGAATGCCGTTGACGTTCTGTGAGATCGTGGCAGTGATGCGTGCCGAGCGGGCCTCGGAGAAGTAGCCGAGATTAAGCGCCATCAGATGGTTGAACAGCCGCTTCTGGTAACGAGCGACAATCGAATTGCCGATCTTGGTCAGTGCCACCGCCTGCCCGTAGGAGGCAAGCCCCTTGAGCGTGAAGGCAAAGAAGATTGCCAGGCAGATGATCCATACGAGGTCGGCGCGCTTGTTGGAGAAGGTCTCGTTGATAACCGATTCCATGATCCAGGCGGTAAAGGCCGTCGAGGCCGCGACCACAACGAGGCAGGCAATGGCGAATGCATAGCCCTTCGCGTGTTCACGCGCGTTTTCCATGAAGACGCGCTTGATCACGGGAAAGATCGCGGTGCGATCGATTTCCAGCTTTTTCGGGCGGGGTGCGCTCAATTGATGTCTCTCGTTATCACCTGATATGGCCTCTTAGCCGCCGGCGGTGCGCTTGAACAGTTATTTCCGCCAGCGACGGCCGTCTGTCGCCACGCCAAAACGGGTTGGCGTCCGGGCATAGGTCGAAAGCCCGGCCAGTGCTGCCAGCGGATGCGTCATTACATAGGTCGGAATCGTCGACATCAAAGCCGTATGCGGCGCTTTATCCTCGAAAGCCGCACGGAATTCGGGGCGTTTGAGCGCCGGCAGGATTTTTTGCGGGATGCCACCTGCGAGATAGACGCCGCCGCGCGCCATGAAGATGCAGGCCATGTCGCCCGCAATACGTCCAAGATAGGTGGCGAATAGCGACACCGCTTCGGCTGCTTGCGCATCCTCGCCGGACAATCCCTTGGTGGATACATCAGCGGGATCCGTAAATACCGATCCGACCCTGTCAGTGATGCAGATGGCGTTGTAAAGATTGACGAGCCCGCGCCCGCATAGGATCTGTTCGGCCGAAACCCGGCCTTCGATCCGCTCGATATGCTCGAAGATCTCGAGGTCGCGATCGCTGCGCGGCCCGAGGTCGACATGGCCGCCTTCGCCGGGAACCGGAATCCACGCATGCAGCGCATGCACCAGGCCGGCGACACCGAGGCCTGTACCTGGGCCGAGAACCACCTTGGAATGACCTTCTAGCTGCGTGCCGCGGCCAAGTTGGATCTGGTGCTCTTCCGACAGGGAAGCGACGGCGAGTGCCTGTGCTTCAAAGTCATTGACGACGGTAACGTCATCGAAACCGAGATTGGCGAGCATGTTATTGGGCCGGACTACCCAGGGGCAGTTTGTCAGCGGAATCTCATCGCCGTTGATGGGGCCGGCGATCGCAAGAATCGCCGAACGCGGCTGCCATGAGGTTTGGTCTAGCACGACCTTCTGGATGGCATCGTCGATCGTCGGATAGTTGGCGGTACGGACGATCGGAAATTCCTTCGGCTCGGCAAAGGCGTCGGTAATCAGCGAAAAGCGGGCATTGGTGCCGCCGATATCGCCGATCAGGATCGGAAAGGGAAAGTGATTGTCTTTGTCTGCCATGGGAGAGTCCTGCCCGGGTATCTTTTATCGTTATGGCTCGAACCGGCCGATGACCATTTCGGCCGTAGCGCGATTGAGTGCCATGGGAATATCATAGACCGTTGCCAGCCGCATCAGCGCCTTGACATCGACATCGTGCGGCATCGCCGTTAGTGGATCGGTGAAGAAAATCAGCATCTTGACCGTGCCCTCGGCGATCATCGCACCGATCTGCTGGTCGCCACCCAGCGGACCGCTTTTCATGCGCCGCACGGCAAGCGAAGGGCAGGCCTCGATGATCCGGCCGCCGGTCGTGCCTGTGGCGACGATATCGAATTGCGACAGCGCAACTTCGTGATTGCGCGCGAAATCGGCGAGGTCGTCCTTTTTCTGGTCATGCGCAATCAGCGCGATCGTTTCCCGCTCGGCCAAGACTTGCCCCACCTTTCAGCAGTCGCATTAGATAGATCGGCTATAGCGGATTTTTCCAACGGATCAAAGCAATTCAATCGATTTGAAATTGCGATCGCGACGCCCGGTCGTGTCCCCGCAAAAAGACCAAAATGCGAGGCGAATTTTGATTGTGAATCCGTTATGTTCGCCGCCAAATCATCCCGGAATGCCCAAGCGAGGATTACCCATGACTGCTCTCGACACCGCTCTTGCCAAGGCCGATGCCAATCTCGACTCCAGCCTGGAGAAGATGTTTGCGCTTTGCCGCATCAAGTCGATCTCGACCGACCCGGCCTACAAGGAAGAGTGCAAGCGTGCTGCCACCTGGCTCAGCGATTATCTCATCAGCCTCGGCTTTACATCGTCGGTACGGCCCACACCCGGCCACCCGATGGTGGTTGCCCATCACGACGGCGCCAGTGCCGATGCCCCGCATGTGCTGTTTTACGGCCATTATGATGTCCAGCCGGTCGATCCGATCAATCTCTGGGAAACCGATCCGTTCGAGCCGGGCATCAAGGAGGGCGCAAACGGTCGCAAGATCATTACCGGCCGTGGCACCTCCGACGACAAGGGCCAGTTGCTGACCTTCGTCGAGGCCTGCCGTGCCTACAAGGAAACCCATGGCGCGCTGCCGGTGAAGGTTTCCATCCTGTTCGAGGGCGAGGAAGAATCCGGATCGCCGTCGCTCAAGCCGTTTCTCGAAGCCAATGCCGCAGAACTCAAGGCGGATTTTGCGCTGGTTTGCGATACCAATATGTGGGACGCCCAAACACCGGCGATCTCGGCAGGTCTGCGTGGCCTCGTCGGCGAGGAAATCAAGATCAAGGCCGCCGACCGCGACCTGCATTCCGGCTATTTCGGTGGTGCCGCAGCCAACCCGATCCATATCCTGGTGAAAATCCTCGACGGCCTGCACGACGAAAACGGTGCCGTGACGCTGCCGGGTTTCTACGACGGCGTCGAGGAAACACCTGAACACATCAAGAAGTCCTGGGAAACGCTCGGCCTGACGACGGAACAGTTCCTTGGCGAAGTCGGTCTTTCCATCACGTCGGGTGAGAAGGGTCGTGGCGCTCTCGAACTCACCTGGGCGCGGCCGACAGCTGAGGTCAACGGCATCGTCGGTGGCTATACCGGCGACGGCTTCAAGACCGTGATTGCAGCCGAGGCATCGGCCAAGATCTCGTTCCGACTGGTGGGCAAACAGGATCCGGACAAGATTCGCGCTGCCTTCCGCGCCTATGTCGAGTCGAAAATTCCAGTGGATTGCTCGGTTGAGTTCCTCAAGCATGGCGGCTCGCCGGCAATCCAGCTGCCGTATGATTCGGCACTGCTCAACAAGGCCAAGGACGCTTTGTCGGCGGAATGGCCGAAGCCGGCCGTCATGATCGGCATGGGCGGCTCGATCCCGATTGTCGGTGATTTCCAGAAGATGCTGGGCATGGAGTCGCTGCTCGCGGGCTTCGGCCTGTCGGATGATCGCATCCATTCGCCGAACGAGAAATACGAGCTGAACTCCTATCACAAGGGCATCCGCTCGTGGATCCGCATCATGGCGGCCTTGGCTGAATAAGGGCCACAAATAAGGCGCCTCCCGGGAGGAGGGAGGCGTCTTGGATTTTCAGATGCTGTTGCGGTCAGCGCATCCGCGGATAGCCGGGATCGACAACCCATCGACGACCAAAAGGTTGCGCAACTTCACGGTTTTTTGAACGGATGCGCGTCCTGTTGCAGGCAAACGAGCTGTGGCAAACCGACAGCACCAACCGTGAAATTTTGCCCTGCGGTAAGCGATTGAAGAAATTAAGCATTCGTAAACCTAATCTTCATTCCCCGTTAATTCGCCACATTTAGAGTCCATCGGGTCCAATATTCCAGAGGTGGGCAAAAGGCGGAAAATAGAGGCGTATGGCGGGAAAATCGAAGTCGGGCAAAAGGATCGAACCTTCTTTTGAAGGGGGAAAGCGGGCGCGTGATGGCGACCTGCGTGCTGATCCGCGCGACAGGGTAAGCCGTACTGCGTCCAAGTCCAGCCGCTCGACCAAAGCCCCTGCCAAGCCGCGTTCATCGCGCCGTTCACGCGGTTCCGGTGGTGGCATCATCGGTTTCATGCGCCGGGCGATCTATTGGGTTCTCGTGCTGGGCCTGTGGGGCGCGATCGGCGTTGCCGGCATCGTTCTCTATTACGGTTCACGCATGCCGAGCGCCGAAAGCTGGGCGATGCCCGATCGGCCACCGAACATCAAGATCGTTGACGTCAACGGCCAACTGCTCGCCAACCGCGGCTCGACGGGTGGCGAGGCGGTGCCGCTCGATGCCATGTCGCCCTACATTCCGCAGGCGGTGATGGCGATCGAGGACCGTCGCTTCTATTCACATTTCGGCGTCGACCCCATCGGCCTGGCGCGCGCCATGACCCGCAACGCCATGTCCGGGCGGATGGTGCAGGGCGGCTCGACCATCACCCAGCAGCTTGCAAAGAACATGTTCCTGACGCCCGACCGGACGCTCGAGCGCAAAGTCCAGGAAGTGCTGCTCGCCTTCTGGCTGGAGAGCAAATACTCCAAGGACCAGATCCTGGCGATGTATCTGAACCGGGTGTTCTTCGGCTCCAACTCTTATGGCGTCGAAGCGGCCTCCCGCCGCTACTTCAATAAATCGGCGCGTGACGTGACGCTCACCGAAGCCGCGATCCTTGCCGGCCTGCTGAAGGCACCATCGGCGCTGTCGCCCGCCAAGAACCCGGAAGGGGCGATGGAGCGCGCCAAGCTCGTGCTCGCCGCCATGGAAGAACAGGGCTACATCAGCCCCGACGAATTGACCGCCGCCGTGGACCAGAAGGCACAGAAGGCCAAAAGCTACTGGTCAGGCGCCGAGCACTACGCCGCTGACATGGTCATGGACGAATTGCCGGGCCTGATCGGCGACGTCAAGGAAGATATCATCGTCGACACCACCATTGACCGGACACTGGAAAAAGCGGGCGAGAAGGCGATCCAGTCGGCGCTCAACAAGGACGGCAAGCGCCTCAACGTCTCGCAGGCGGCGCTGGTTTCGATCGACGGCACGGGTGCCATCCGCGCGGTTGTCGGCGGCCGCGAATATGCCCAGAGCCAGTTCAACCGCGCCTTCAAGGCCAAGCGGCAGCCGGGTTCGGCCTTCAAGCCGTTCGTCTATGCCACAGCCCTGGAGCAGGGCCTCACCCCCGGCTCGATCCGCAACGACGCGCCGGTGCGCATCGGCAAATGGACGCCGGAGAACTACGACAACAAATATCGCGGCCCGGTGACCCTCGCCAATGCGCTCGCCAACTCGCTCAACACCATTGCCGCTCAGTTGGTGATGGAGGCCGGTCCGCAGAATGTCTCCAAGCTCGCCCACCGCATGGGCATTGATTCGGAGCTGCAGGAAAATGCCTCGATCGCGCTTGGCACGTCGGAAGTGTCTCTGGTCGAGCTGACCTCCGCCTATGCGCCCTTCATGAATGGCGGCTTCAAGGCAACGCCGCATATCATCAAGCGCATCACCACCGTCTCCGGCAAGGTGCTCTATGAGAATACCTACGACACGCCGCCCAAGGTGATCTCCGAAAAGATCGCCGCCGAGATGAACCAGATGCTGTCGGGCGTCATCACCCATGGCACCGGCAAGAAAGCCAAGCTGCCAGGCTGGCAGGCCGCCGGCAAGTCTGGCACGACACAGTCGTTCCGCGACGCCCTGTTCGTGGGCTATACGGCCAATCTCACCACCGGCGTCTGGTTCGGCAATGACGACGGCACCTCGATGAAGAAGGTCACGGGCGGTGGTTTGCCGGCCCAGACCTGGAGCGAGTTCATGATCGCGGCTCATAAGGGCCTGGCGCCTGCGCCGCTCTTCGGCCTTGGCGGCGTCCAGCCGCAGCCTGACATGGTGTCAACCGATCCGCAGGCCACGACGTCGGACCAGGGCGACGGCAATCTGTTTGATATGATCAGTCATGCTCTCGGCGGCAGCGACAAGCCCAAGCCTGCCGTCCGCAGGGATGACAGCGCGGCCGGCAGGAATACGACGGTTAAGAAGAACGCTGGAGCCGAACAGGCAGAGCTGCCGACGGCCGAAATCGAGGACGTATTGCGCAAATCACAAGGCGATCAGGACCCCGCTCTCGTACCGCCGATGGATGTCGGCCAGACAGGTTCGACAGTCCAGCGAAAGAAGGCAAACTCCACGCTTCTTGATGTCATTATGCAGCAATAGGTGTAGACCTTGTCAGGTCCGCAGCGTCCAAATGATATTGGACTACTGCAAACAACCAGATCGAAGCCAAATTTCTTGTAGCAAACAATGAATTTTGAGGGGTTTGGGCTGCAATAACGCCTTGCAGAGGCAAAATTGCCTCCTTATATACCCGGCATGAGCATGGGCAGATGATGCCCGGACAATCGCAATGAACCCATTCCAGAGGGGTTGCGCGGGAATGCCTGACGATAGGGTCCCTGCAGCCTGCTAAAAGGAGAGAAGTGAAAATGGCAAAAGTAATTGGTATCGACCTTGGAACCACCAACTCCTGCGTCGCCATCATGGATGGTAAAGACGCCAAGGTAATCGAAAACTCCGAAGGCGCACGTACCACGCCGTCGATGGTGGCCTTCACCGAAGAAGGCGAGCGCCTTGTCGGTCAGCCGGCCAAGCGCCAGGCTGTTACCAATCCCGAAAATACAGTTTTTGCGGTCAAGCGCCTCATCGGCCGCCGCTTTGAAGACCCGACCGTCGAAAAGGACAAGGGTCTCGTCCCCTACAAGATCGTCAAGGCCGGCAACGGCGATGCCTGGGTGGAAGCCCGCGGCACCGGTTATTCCCCTTCGCAGATCTCTGCCATGATCCTGCAGAAGATGAAGGAAACCGCGGAAGCCTATCTCGGCGAAAAGGTCGAAAAGGCCGTCATCACCGTTCCGGCTTACTTCAATGACGCCCAGCGTCAGGCCACCAAGGACGCCGGCAAGATCGCCGGTCTCGAAGTCCTGCGCATCATCAACGAGCCGACTGCTGCTGCCCTTGCCTACGGCATGGACAAGCGCGAAGGCAAGACGATCGCTGTCTATGACCTGGGTGGTGGTACCTTCGATATCTCGGTTCTCGAAATCGGCGACGGCGTCTTCGAAGTGAAGTCGACCAACGGCGACACCTTCCTCGGTGGTGAAGACTTCGACATGCGTCTCGTCGAATATCTCGCAGCCGAGTTCAAGAAGGAGCAGGGCATCGAGCTCAAGAACGACAAGCTTGCCCTGCAGCGCCTCAAGGAAGCTGCTGAAAAGGCCAAGATCGAACTGTCGTCCTCGCAGCAGACCGAAATCAACCTGCCGTTCATCACCGCCGATGCGACCGGTCCGAAGCATCTGACGATGAAGCTGACCCGCGCCAAGTTCGAAAGTCTGGTGGACGATCTCGTGCAGCGCACGGTCGCTCCCTGCAAGGCAGCGCTCAAGGATGCCGGCGTCTCGGCAGCCGAAATCGACGAAGTGGTTCTGGTCGGCGGCATGAGCCGCATGCCCAAGGTCCAGGAAGTCGTCAAGCAGCTGTTCGGCAAGGAACCCCACAAGGGCGTCAACCCGGATGAAGTGGTCGCCATGGGCGCCGCCATCCAGGCCGGCGTTCTGCAGGGCGACGTCAAGGACGTGCTGCTTCTCGACGTGACCCCGCTGTCGCTCGGCATCGAAACGCTCGGTGGCGTCTTCACCCGCCTGATCGATCGCAACACGACGATCCCGACCAAGAAGAGCCAGGTCTTCTCGACCGCCGAAGATGCACAGCAGGCCGTCACCATCCGCGTCGCCCAGGGCGAGCGCGAAATGGCCCAGGACAACAAGCTGCTCGGCCAGTTCGACCTCGTCGGCATTCCGCCGGCACCGCGCGGCGTTCCGCAGATCGAAGTCACCTTCGATATCGACGCCAACGGCATCGTCCAGGTTTCGGCCAAGGACAAGGGCACCGGCAAGGAACACCAGATCCGCATCCAGGCTTCTGGTGGTCTCTCCGACGCCGACATCGAAAAGATGGTCAAGGACGCCGAAGCCAATGCTGAAGGCGACAAGAAGCGCCGCGAAAGCGTCGAGGCCCGCAACCAGGCCGAAAGCCTGATCCACTCGACCGAAAAGTCCCTCAAGGACTTCGGCGACAAGGTGACCGAAGACGACCGCACGGCGATCTCCGCTGCGATCGAAACGCTGAAAGCTGCGACCGCATCGGAAGACGCCGATGCCGAAGACATCAAGGCCAAGACCCAGGCGCTTCTCGAAGCCTCCATGAAGCTCGGCCAGGCGATGTATGAAGCCCAGGCTGCCGATGGCGGCGCGGGCGCCGAAGCTGCTGACGCCGACGACAACATCGTCGACGCCGACTTCGAAGACGTCAGCGACGACAAGAAAAAGTCGGCCTAAGCTGATCGGAAAAAAGGCCTGCAAGCTCGCTTGCAGGCCTTCTCGATTGACCACCCTTTCATGCCTTGCAGGAAATGATCCGACGAAATCGGAAGAGAGGTTGGACACCATATTCATGTGTAGAGCGCCGGTACGGCTGGTATAGCAAAAAATGGCAAAACCCGATTTTTATGAAACGCTCGGTGTCGGCAAGACGGCGGATGAAAAGGAGCTCAAGGCTGCCTTCCGCAAGCTCGCCATGAAGTGGCACCCCGACAAGAATCCGGGTGATCATACCGCCGAAGTGAAATTCAAGGAACTCAACGAAGCCTATGAGACGCTGAAGGATCCCCAGAAGCGCGCGGCCTATGATCGTTTCGGTCATGCAGCGTTTGAGCAGGGCGGTCCCGGCGGGCCGGGTGCAGGTTTCTCGGGAGCCGCTGGCGGTTTCTCCGACATTTTCGAAGACATTTTCGGCGAGATGATGGGCGGCCGTCGCCGCGGTGGTGGAGCGCAGTCGCAGGGCCGCGAGCGCGGTGAAGACCTGCGCTACAACATGGAAATCTCGCTCGAGGAAGCATTTAGCGGTAAGGTCGCGCAGATCCGGGTTCCTTCGTCGATCACCTGTGACCTGTGTCATGGCTCGGGCGCCAAGCCCGGCACCAAGCCTACGACCTGTGCGACCTGCCATGGTTCGGGCCGGGTGCGCGCGACGCAGGGCTTCTTCTCGATCGAACGCACCTGCCCGACCTGTCAGGGCAAGGGCCAGACGATTTCCGATCCTTGCACCAAGTGCCACGGCCAGGGCCGGGTGACCGAGGAGCGTTCGCTCCAGGTCAATATCCCGGAAGGCATCGAGGACGGCACGCGCATTCGCCTGCAAGGCGAGGGCGAGGCCGGCTTGCGCGGTGGCCCGTCGGGTGACCTCTACATCTTCATGTCGGTCCGCCCGCATTCCTTCTACAAGCGTGATGGTGCTGACCTCTATTGCATGGTCACGATCCCGATGGTGACGGCGGCCCTCGGCGGCAAATTCGAGATCTCGACGCTCGATGGCACCAAGTCGCGGGTGACGGTGCCGGAGGGCACGCCGACCGGCAAGCAGTTCCGCCTCAAGGGCAAGGGCATGCCGGTGCTGCGCTCGCACCAGACCGGCGATCTCTATGTGCAGATCGCGGTCGAGACGCCGCAGAAGCTGACCAAGCGTCAGCGCGAGTTGCTGGATGAGTTCCAGAAGATCTCGTCGAAGGAAAACAACCCGGAATCGACCGGTTTCTTCGCCAAGATGAAGGACTTCTTCGACACGCTGAGCGACTGATCTGTCACCACATTGAATCTCTGGACGCCCGTTTCTCCCGAAGCGGGCGTTTATAGTTTCTTGAGGATGATTTTATCAATCCGGCACATCGACGGTCCGCACCTCGCAATTTCAGATTTCCATAATATCTCTTGGCTATTCCTGAACCTGATCAATTAGGGAAGCTTTGAAGGTGCGCCAGTATTACCGGATGTTCCGAAGCCATGTGCTGCAGCGGGTGATCCCCCGTTCGCGGGCGGACTTCGATTCTGCCCGCCCTGTGGAAGTCGATGGCTACTTCTCGATGACAGCAGGGATTGGCGAATCCGCCCGCCTTTGCGCCGACGCACTGGCCGATGATGGCATCCAGCTCAAGATCCTCGATGTCAGCACCCATCCCGAAGAAAAGCGCGACGTTGAATGGACGTGGCCAAAGCAGGCATCCGTTGAGCCTGCCAGCCGCATCCTGCATCTCAATCCGCCGATGTTGCCGCGCGGCATTCTCAAAGTGGGCTTGGGCAACTTCAACCGGACGTTCAACATCGGCTATTGGGCCTGGGAACTCGAAGTGATCCCCGACGAATGGAAGCGCGGCCTGCGCTACATGAATGCTGTTTTTGTGCCTTCGGAATTCACCCGTGCGGCCATCGCCAGGAACACCTCGATCCCCGTCGTCGTCGTTCCACATCCCGTAGCGGAAAAATCGGCTGCGCCGGGCATGCGCCAAAAATTCGGCATTCCGGAGGACGCCTTTCTCGTCAGCACCATTTTCAGCGCCGGCTCCTCGATCAATCGCAAGAACCCGCAGGCGGTGCTCACGGCATTCCGTGCCTTCGCGAAAGATTATCCCCACGCCCATCTGCTGATGAAGGCCAATGGCAATCCAGATCGCGACGAAGGCCTCCGTGCCCTGATCGCCCAGGCAAGGGAGATCGGCAACGTCAAAATCGTCACCGACCTGATGCCGTCGTCGCACGTCAATGGCATCATTGCCGCATCCGACGCCTACATCTCGCTGCACCGCTCGGAGGGCTTCGGGTTGACCGTAGCCGAGGCGATCCTGGCTGGAACTCCGGTCGTCTCGACCAACTGGTCCGGAACGGTGGATTTCTGCGATCCGGACAATGTCTGGAACACCGATTACGCATTGATCCCGGTGGTCGATAGTCATCCGGAGTTTGTCGGGCTTTCCGACGCCGTCTGGGCGGATGCGGATGCTGCGCATGCGGCACGCCAGCTCACCGAGATTGCGGCATCAGCGGAGCTGGCCAGAACAAGGGCGGCGCGTGCGAAGGATTACCTCCTGCGCTATCTCGCCGACCGCACCTATGGCAAGGCGTTGGCCCAGCTGGCGCGCGCGGCATGAGCAAGAAGAACAACAAGAAGAGCGGATGAATGGCAAACGGGATTGTTGCAAATTCGATCGTCAATGCGCTGGCCGGGCTGATGCTGCTGGTCACGGGCTTTGCGTCGGCAATCATCACCGCACGATTGCTGGGGCCTGAGGCCAACGGCATCATCGCGTTTTCGCTGTGGCTGGTGGTTTCGGGCGCGTCGATCGCCGAACTTGGCTCCAGCGTGTTGCTGCTCAAGATGTTGCCGCAGCTCAAGGCGGACGGATATAGCGAGCATCGCCGCAAGGGCTTCGCGGCTATCCTGATCACACCGACTCTCTATGCCACATTCGTGCTGCTGGCGCTCTATGCGGCCTTCTTCCTGACATCAGAGAGATTTCACTGGGCCTCGACCGCGCCGACGGTGGCGCTGGTCACCGGGGTACTGTTCGTCATTCAGGCCATCGGCTCGTTCTCGAAATTCTACCTGATTGGCGAAAAGCGCCTCGGCAGCTTCTTCAAGCTCACGGTGCTTGTTTCAGTGGTGCAGATGGCAGGCGTGTTGCTGGGTGCCATCTATTATGGCGTCCAGGGCGCCCTGGTCGGCTATGCCCTTGGGCAATTGGTGCTGTTCGTCGCCACCGCGCCGATCATCTTCTCGCATCGCGACTGGTGCGATGTGCCTAAAACCTATCTAACCACCTCGTCTCTGTTCATCTCGCTGGAATTCATCGTCGAGGCTATCTTCCTCAACCGCGTCGAGCTGCTGTTCCTGCAGCAGTTCTGGTCGGTGAAGATGGTTGGTTTTTACGCGGTAGGCCTGTCGATCGCCAATATGGCGCTGCAGGTGCCGATCCAACTGACCGGCAGCCTGCTGCCTTATTATTCAGAGCGACGCCACGAAAGCGGCGGCGGCGGTCTGTCGGCCGATGTCATCGCCGGCGTCACGCGCAGTCTGTCCTACATAACTCTGCCGATGAGCATCGGACTGGCGGCGATCTCGCAGGAGCTGGTCACCGCTGTGTTTGGCGAGCCTTTCCGCGAAGCCGGATTGATGGTCGCGTTGCTGGCGCTTGCCGCTCCCGGTGCTGCCTTCATGCAGACGCTCAGCCTCTATCTGCTGTCGCAGGATCGCGCCAAGGAACGTCTTTGGATTGGCCTGCTGGCCGGCGTCATCATGGTCGGTGGTTGCCTGGCGCTGGTTCCGCACTTCGGCGGCGAGGGGGCCGCGGCGACGCGCATCATCGTCTTCATCGCCATGTGCGCGATGATCATCAGGATGCTGTCGTTCGGGCCTGCATTCCGCAGCCTTTACGTCACGCTGATCAAGGTGGGATTTGCCTCGCTTGCATGCGGGCTGGCCGCCTTCGGCGTGCTGCAACTGCATGGCGGTGCGATCGGTCTGGTGCTGGCAGTCGTCGCCGGTGCGGTCGTCTACATTCCAGCGCTGCGCCTGTTTCGTGCCGTGCCCGGCGAGGATGCCGGATTGATGCGCCAATATGCAGAACGCGTGCCGGGCCGCTTCCGCGGGATCGGCATGGCCATCGTCAATTTCATAACGCCTCATTCCGATGATGGCCTTGCGGATAACTTTTCCGCCGATGTGGCTGCCATGACGGTGGAAGGTGCGGGCCGCGAGGCAGCACTTCCCGTCGTGTTCGCCGGCACGATCGGTCATTTCCTGCCTGAGGACTCCGATGCGGAGAAGAGGGACGTTGCCGTCCTGCTGCTTGGTCCCTGGGGCTATGACGAGATGTGCGTCCGCAAATCCTATCGCATCCTGGCAGAGCGTTACGCGCAACGTGGTATTCCGAGCCTGCGCTTCGACTATCCCGGCACGGGCGACGCGATCGACGGCACTGATTTCAGCGCTGGCCTCGCCGTCTGGGAGGATGCAGTCCTCAAGGCCGCCGAAGAACTCAAGACGTTGAGCCATGCCAAGCGCATCGTGCTGGTGGGGCAGGGCATTGGCGCGACGCTTGCTCACCGCGTCGCCCAGCGGATCGGCGGTGTCGAGGCCATCGCCATGCTGGCTCCGGTGCTGAACGGACGAAGCTATCTGCGCGAAGTCGCCTTCCGCGCCAAGTTCATCTACGAGGATCTCGGCCTCAACGATGCCGAACGTGACATGACGGGTGTCTCGGTCGCAGGCCTCCGCATGCCCGAAGAGATCGCCGCCGAAATCAAGACGATCAATTATTCCGGCCCGCAGGCGCCCGCCGCTGCGCATTATCTGATCGTTGAGCGCCCGGTCAAATCAGCGGATACCGAGTTCGTCGGTGCCTTGATCGCCGCCGGTACCGATGCGAGCCAGAAGGAATATCATGGCTACGAAGAGCTGATGACCATGCCGCTGACCGCCCGCGAACCGGTCGAGATGATGGACATGCTGATCGACTGGACTGTTGCGTTGGCAACTTCCGGCCTCTCGTCGCAGGATTCGGAGCGTCCGGCTGCGGATCAATTCCTCCACGGCGAAGGATATCGCGAATACCCGGTGCGCTTCGGCGCTCATAATAATCTCGTCGGCATCGTCGCAACGCCGGATGGCGGCCCGACCACCGGCGCTTCTGTCTTGCTGCTAACCACCGCCTATGATCGTCATTCCGGCTGGGGCGGCACAGCGGTCAACCTGGCGCGCGAGCTTGCCCGCAAGGGCATCGCTTCGATGCGCTACGACTCCGCCAACATCGCCGACAGCCCACCACATCCGCAGGCGCCGGAACGGGTGCTCTATAACGAATCCCAGAACCGCGACGCCATCGATGCGCTCGATGTGCTGGAGGCGCACCAACCCGGCCCATTGATGGTGGCCGGTCGCTGCAGCGGCGGCTACGTCGCCTTCCGCACCGGGCTTGCCGACAAGCGGCTTTCCGCTGTGGTTGCCGTCAATCCATTCGTGTTCTACTGGAATCCGCTGGAAAAGGTGCCCGAGGACATCTCCATTGTGCCGCGTAGCCTCGAAGACTACGGCAAGCGCTTCGCGCGAATGGAGACACTGAAGCGGCTGTCCTCCGGCCAGGTCAACATAAAGGCCGCGTTGCGCAACATGATCGTGGCGATGAGCCGCCGGCTGTCATTCAGGATTGCACCGCTGCTGATGCATCTGCCCGGTCGCCGCACGGTTGCCAGGGAAGTGAAGCGTTCGTTTGCCCACTACCAGCAAAGCAAGATCCCGTTGACGGTGATCTACAGCGAGCGCGATGTCGGGCTGGAGCATCTCTACTTCCACTTCGGCGCCAACGGAGAGAGGCTGTCGCGCTACGACAATGTCGAACTGATCATGATGCCCGAGACCGATCACAACCTGACGCCGCTGCGCGCTAGGCATCGGTTGTTCGACGAGATCTTCAAACTGGCTAAGAGGGCTTGAGGGTTTCGTGGTCGTTAGTGTAGGCGGCCCCCTCATCCGGCCTTCGGCCACCTTCTCCCCAAGGGGAGAAGAGGGAGTTCGCTATTATCGCACGATGAAATTGGCCCGCTGAGCCATCGCCATTGCACGTTGAGACAGGTGACGACGGTAGCTTTCCTCTTCTCCCCTTGGGGAGAAGGTGGCGCGTCGCGCCGGATGAGGGGGTGACCGGGATCAGCCGCCAATCGAGGCGAACGCTACGCCAGCACCTTCTCATAAAGCCTGAAATAACTCTCCGCGACGCTGTCCCAGGAGTAGGCCTCGGCCTCCGACATCAGTCCGGTACGCAAACCAACGGCATCAACCGCGAGCACCGCGTAAGCGCGGATGATGGCTTCGGCGGCTCGTTCCGTCGCCGCAAAATCCGTGAGCGCCAATATCTCATGCTTGCCGGCAAGCGCGCGATAGGCGTCGTTGTCCTGCAGTACAGGCAGCAGTCCTGCACTCATCGCCTCGATGGCGACAAGGCCGAAGCCTTCATATTCCGAAGCCGAGACAAATAGGCTGGACTGACCAATGATCGCACCTATCTGCTCATTGGGCAGCCCGACATGCAGGCTGATGTGATTGCCAAGCCCGCGCTCGGTAATCAGCCGCTCGACATCATCCTTAGACAGATCCGATCCCACGCCGACAATATCCAGATGCCAGGCCGCATCGCGCGCGACCAGCGCCTGCATTGTTGATATCAAGTTGTCGAGCCGCTTGTTGATCGAGAACCGGCCGATGGTGATCAGCCGTTTGGTCGGCATGCGCGCGGCGAGGTTGTGAAATTTCCCCGTATCTGCCCCATTGCCGATCAGGCTGAGATTGGACCCGGCGATCGGAGTGAATGTCTCCATGTCCGACGCGCTGCAGCCGACGAGCCGCGTGTAGCGGCTGGCCGAAAACCGAGTCAAAGTCTTGAACCATAGGGCCTTGATCGCCGCGAAACGCCTTGTGTGGAAGAATCCGCCATGGGTGGTGGCGATCATCTTGCGGCGGTGAATGGGTCTGGTCAGCGCCAGGAAATCGAAGAAGAAATCCACGGCGTGCACATGTACGAGGTCTGCATCGCCGATATATTTCAGAACCGACGGCGCCACTGGATAACGGCTCGAGCCGTGCCAGGGTATCCTGATGATCTGGATGCCGGACATGAACTCCCGGTCGGCAAGCACGAGCTCCGGATCGGAAAACAGCGAGTTGAGCGTTACGACGCGCACGCGATAGCCGCGCTCGACGGCGCGGCGCGCGAGATTGAGCACGACGTCCTCCAGTCCTCCCTTATTGGGGTGGAACTGGCGCACGACATGCACGATCAGCGGTGCCTTTTGGATATCGGGCGTCGCGGCCGAATTGCGGTCAACTGTCGTGTCCATGAAAATCCCGGCTGGCTGGCGCGCAAATATTGCACTTTTCGCTCGACGATCATGCGCCAGAGCCCGTTAAAAAGCCGTTTAGTTCCCTCCGTAACCGTCGGACGGAATTCGGTTTTCGGTGTTCTAGGGAGGCATAAATTCATCTCGTATTAACCATGATCTGCAACATTGAGGCCGAAACGTACGACCTCCGAAGCGCTCGGTCGTACCAGAAGAATTCAAGAACGATTTGACCGCAGGGCCCGCGAATGGATGTCTTTCAGCTGCCAGGCATATTGAGGAAGCGCTGGATCTATGTCCTGGTGCCGATGCTGGCGTTTGTCGGCCTCGCCGCAGCCTATGTCGTCGTGGTCAAGCCGACCGTTCCGGTGACCGCCGAAATCTTTCTTGATACGCAAGGCCTGGTCGCCGAACAAAGCGATCTCGTGCCGCAAATCGCGGCGCAAAATCAAGACAGCGCGATCCTCGAAAGCCAGATCTATGTGATGCAGTCGAGCGAAATCCTCTCGGATGTCGTCGACAAGCTCGACCTGACAAAGGATACGTTCCTCTACAGGGGCAAGCTGCCGAAGGACCTCGCCAAGGCAGCAACGATCACGGCCATCCAGAAACATCTGACGATCGAACGCGCCGGCCAGTCCTTCATCCTCGACATGACCTTCAAGCATGTCGACCCAGCCAAGGGCGCTGAGATCGTCAACACCATTGCTGCAGTCTACTTGAAGAAGATTCACGAAGCCCGTAGCGATGCATCCAATCGCGCCAGCGGTGCCTTCGAAATGCAGGCGACCGCGCTCGCCGCCCGCGTCCGCAAGGCCGAAACCGAACTCGAAGCCTTCAAGGCCGCACACGACCTCGTCTCGACCGGCCAGCAGGGCCTGGTGATCGACCAGCAGGTCGAGGGCGTCAACAAGCAGCTCATCGCCGCCCGCACCGATCTTGGCATCAAGCGTGCCAGTTATGAGCAGGCCCGTTCGCTGACCGCCGGCTCGGTCATGGATGGCGCAATCCCAGAAGCACTGGCTTCGACTGCACTCGGCAGCATGCGTGCCCGCTACGCCGACCTTGTCGCCAACATGAACGAGCTTTCCTCCGCGCTTGGCGCCAACCATCCACAGATGAAGGCTGCGCGTTCTCAGGTTGCGGCCATGCGCCTGTCGATTGAGCAGGAAATCGCCCGTATCCGCCAGTCGCTGCAAAGCGGCATGGAGCGTAGCGAATCCAGTGTTAAGTCGCTCGAAAGCCGGCTGACGGAACTCACAAAATCCAGCCTCGACACGTCGGAGGCGGGTATCAAGGCGCGTGAATTGCAAAGCGAAGTCGACACGCTGCGAGCGCTCTACAAGGCGTTCCTCTCCCGCTCGCAGGAACTCGGCCAGCGCGACACCGTCAACATCAACAATTCCCGCATTATCTCCAAGGCGATCGGTGTCGGCTCCTCGTCGATGCTTGCCAAGCTGATGATCATCATCGCTGCCACCCTGTTCGGTGTCGCGGCTGGAAGCGGCATCGCCGTGCTCCGCGAACTCGCGGGACGCATGCTCACCCGGCCGACAGCCGAAGGCACTGACGTCGAGGATGAGACAATAGCGACGCCGCTTGCTGCCGCCAATCAGCCGCGCCTGGCGCCGATGCGCGGCGTTTCCAATGCGGTGGACAAGCTGCTGGAAATGCACCGGCCCTCGGAAACCTCGACTATCATTCTGCTGTCGCCCGACAACGACAATTCGTCGCCGAACATTCTTCCACAGATTGCCAATGCGCTCTATCGCCATTCCAAGGATGTGCTTTACTCCTCGGGCGAGGGCGCCGGTATCAGCGATCGCAACGAAGCCGCCGATGCGGTGCTTGGCGACATCCTGAAATTCATCAGGCTCTCGCCGACCCCGAGCCGGGTAACCGATCGCAGCGGCCCGACCTTCCGCAATTTCGCCCACCGCCACAAGAAGGCCGACTACGTGATCATCGATGCGCGCGGCCACGCGGCCAAGCGCTATCTCGCCGAGTTGCTCGCTGAGGCCAATGGCATCCTGGTGCTGGCTGACGACAGCGACGGCGAGAAGAAGATCGATCGTTTCGTCAAATCGCTCGATCCCTTCAAGGACCGCATGCTCGGAACATTGATCGTCGGCAGCGCCGCCTAAGGCACGGGGTGATCAGATGGCGCTGACTTACGAAAACTACGCCGAGACCAAGCCGGAGACGAATAATAGCTCACTCGCCGGCTTCCTGCGGTTTGCGGCCATCACCTCGGTGCTTGGTGGCCTGACGTTCAATCTCTTCCTCTGCTTCGTCAACACGCGGGTGATGGGCATCAGCGACACGCATGTGATGCTGATGGAAATGGCGGTGACGGGCACGGCATTTCTCGCCGCGATGGATCGAAGGGCAGGGCTCTACCTGTTCCTGGCGATCTTCCTGACCTACATGATCCTGCTGTTCCAGCTTCGCCACGAGAACGATATCAAGGCGATCCGCGACGTCCTCAATCCTGTGATCTTCTACGCGCTGGGCTCGCGCATCAAGGATATCAGACTGGCCGACAAGCTGGCGCTGATCTCGGCGATCATTGCGCTGGTCTTCGCCTTTTTCGAATATTTCCTGCTCGAGATCTATCTCGATTGGTTCAACGTGCTGGGCTACTACATCTCGCGCGGCACCGTGACCCTGCAGGAAAGCTATGGCGCGACCAGGGGTCTGTTCATTTCGGGCAATCGCCCCGAGCCGAGAACGCTGCTGCCCTTCCTCGGCCAGCAGCGCGTCTCCTCGGTCTTTCTCGAACCGGTGTCGATGGGCAATTTCGGCGCCATCCTCTATGCTTGGGGCCTGTTCCGCCGGGAGTTCAAATATCGCTGGTTCCTGATGATCGCGGCGCTGACGCTGATCACCTTCGCTGATGCGCGGTTTGGCCTCTCCACCTGCATCATGATGACTATCCTCGGCCCGTTCTTCCGCTTCATCCCGCGACCGGTCTGGCTGGTCATGCCCTTCCTGTCGCTGTCGATCTTTGCGGCTTACGGCCTGATCACCGGCACCAATAGCGGACCCAACGACATCGCCGGCCGGTTCGCCTCGACCGCACATATCATGACCAGCCTGCCGATGGGCGTCGTCTTCGGCTACGAGGCCTATGACAAGTTCACCGCCGACTCCGGTTTTGCCTATACGCTGACCAAATTCGGAATCTGGGGATTCGTCGGCCTCTGGGCCACATTCGTGATGCTGCCGTTCAAGAGTGCGCGCGCCTGGCAATTCCATTCGATGATGATCATCTATCTCTTGCTGATCCTGATCATCTCCAATTCGTTCTATTCGGTGAAGACAGCCGCACTGATGTTCTTCCTGCTCGGCACGGCAAGCGCGGTGGATTTTCCGGACAGTAAGGGATGGTGGGCGCGGATGTTTGGGAAGAAGGACGCGGAAGCTCAGTAGTCGAAGGCAAGCGCCCCCTCATCCGGCGCTACGCGCCACCTTCTCCCCGCTGGGGAGAAGACACATCCGCTAATGTCGTCTGCCAAATGTTGGTATTAAAAGACCTGTGTCGCGGCTGCGGCGGTATCCCTCTTCTCCCCAGCGGGGAGAAGGTGGCCCGAAGGGCCGGATGAGGGGGTGGTCAACGCAAGTGACACAGCGCCGATATCGCTCAATTCAGCGACGGACAGTCCTTTCCCTCAGCCGAAAAATCCGCAAGCGTTGGCTCCAACGCCTTGAGCTGCGGGCGGTCGCCCTCGGGTGTTGGCTGGATGTTCATTGGCTCGCTGGCGGGCCACCAGTCGCCGGCGACCCAGTAGGTCCAGCCCGTCCAGACATCCTTGTTGGCTTCCGTCACCTCGACCATGCTCTTGATAGCGTCGATGCAGCGGACCTTGCCGGCCGGCGCGCCGAATTCGCCGAGGAAGCCGCGGAAGCCATGCTCCTTCAGCCACGCCGTAAAGCTCTTGATAGCATCGACGGCGTTGTCGGCGCCGGAGCAGTCCTCCGTGGTGCCGGACGAATCGGAGTCGAGATATTGATGCACCTCGAAGGCGAAGTTCTTGCCGGGATCGACGAAACGGGCCATGGCGACGCCGTTCGGTTCGCCGTCGATTGGCTTCATCCAGCTGTGGGCGCCGCTCCAGGCGGTGCCGGGCACCAGG
Organism: Shinella sp. OV683; assembly: GCF_057787725.1. Taxonomy (NCBI): domain Bacteria; kingdom Pseudomonadati; phylum Pseudomonadota; class Alphaproteobacteria; order Hyphomicrobiales; family Rhizobiaceae; genus Shinella; species Shinella sp. OV683. The sequence goes on along the minus strand of NZ_CM173543.1, from coordinate 4,054,646 downwards.
ATCAGGTTGTTGGCACCGGCTTCGCCGCGGATCGCGGCGGTGGCGGTGTTGGCAGCATCCAGCCACTGGGTGATCGGCATCCGGTAGGGTTCGTTCATCAGACCGAAGACGACGTCCTGCTCGTTGGCATAGAGCTTGGCGAGCCGGGTCCAGAAATCGCCGAAGGCCGCACTCGGCACGGCTTCGCTGCCGATGACCTGATCGTTGTAGCGGGCGTAATTGTGCGGATCGAGGATGACGCGCATGCGGTGCGAGCGAATGATCTCGACGGCTTCCTTGAGGCGGTCGACTTCGTCCTCGTCGAGCGGCTTCATCAGCTTGGGCTGCATGCGTTCCCACATGAAGGGCAGGCGCACCGTATCGAAGCCCTTGGAGGCGAAATAGGCGACGGTCTGCTCGGACGGCCAGGTGTAATCCTTGTGGATCACGCCGCCGGGCTTTCCGAATTCCGCGCCGGAAAGATTTATGCCGCGAAAACAGGGCGTCGAGGCGTTGGCATTTGACACGACAGCCACCGTCAGCGCGAGCCCCAGTGCTATTCTTGCGGCGACCTTCATCCAGTTTCCAATCGACAGATACGCGGTGCTTTTAGCAGAGACGGGTGAGAAGCGGAAATATGCTGAAAAATAAATGAGAAGCGTTAATTTCCCGCTTCTGCCCTGGTTTACACGTTAACCACTTGAGCCGCTCCAAGATGACGCACCGTACCGACTGGTTTGCCTGCCGTCGATCCATTGTGGATAGGGGACAGCCTTACAGTCTTCGTCAGCCCCGGCGACAGATGAAACCAGTTGTCGCTCACAGCCCAGCCGTCGAATGCGAGGCTGACGGATTGCGCAAGGCGATCCGTGCGTAAGTCGAGCACATAGCCATCTCGTTCCTCTCGCAGCGCCGCTTCGATCTTTGCCGAATGCATTGCCGCCATCCTCCCCCGCGGAAAATGAAAGGCCGTGGCGATCTCGACGGATGTTTCTCCGTCGACGAGCCGCGCCACAGTGACATCATGCGAGGGCGGGCCGAACCGGAAAGCATAGGTCGTATCGAAGAATGCGCCGAACAGGTCGGTGGCGGCAAAGCTGTCGGATGCGCGTGCCAGCAGTTCAATCTCGCGCGAACCGGAGACGACAGGCGTTTCGCCCTCGCGCAGGCAGCTGAGTTCAAGCTTCAAGGCAAGATCGTCGCCGCTTTCATTGATGACATGAACCATAAGGCCGTTAGTGCCTTCGTCACTCAGCACCACCTGCACGGGCCGGAAGGCGCGGCGCATCCCGTGCCAGACCGGCTTTGGCAGGCCGGTGGAATCGATCACGCCCCAGCCTGCGCCGGGCAGCAGGTCCTGTAGCGTCCAGACCAGCGCGCCGGACGTTGGCGAACCCGGTCGGCGCCATTCCGCAAACGTCGCTTCCACGACTTCCACCGTCACGGCGCGTGAGAAATCCAGATAGCGGGCCGGGTCCTCTCGCCTTAGGCGGGAGGGATCGAAACCGTAGAGCTCGGTGAAATAGTGCTCACGGATATCCTCGAAATCCCAGGATGCCGAGCGGTCGCGTGGCACGCGCGCCTTCCATTTGGGATCATGAACCGCCGGCACCGGCAGATGCGCATCGAGTGTCACCTGCTCCGGCACATGAGCAAAGGCCAGGCTTTCGGCGGCGAAGCGTACCTCGGCGCGCCGTGCGTCCTCGAGTGGCCGGCAATAGGCGCCGACACCGTAATAGTGGGTGACCGCCTCGTTGGGCGAAAACGGCATCGCGCCACCAAACGGCGAATTGGGAATATAGATCACGTCGGGCCGATGCGCTTCATAGGCATCTGGCAGGATCTGGTCGGTCAGCGGGCCAGTCCAGAATTTGCGGGGCAGTCCGAGCATCGCCGCCTGCTGGAACATTTCCGATCCGCCGCAGAGCACGGTGAGCGACGGCGAATCCTGAATCGACTTCAGAAAATCCGCCGCCTCCTGTTTCACGAGATCGGCAAAGCCGGGATCGGAGACCGGATAGTCGAAATTGGCGAACATGAAGTCCTGCCAGACCATCAGCCCGAACTCGTCGCAGAGGTCGAAGAATTCGGGCGATTCATAGGTCATGGTGCCGCCGATGCGGATCATGTTCATGCCGGCATCGCGCGCGGCTTCCAGCCAGGGCCGATAGTCCTCGCGGGCGCCCGGCAGCCGGACGATATCGGCATTGGTCCAGACTGCTCCACGACAAAACACCGGTGCGGCGTTGATCTCGACGGTAAAACCCTTGCCGTCGGCGCCCTGATCGAGCGAGATATTGCGGAAACCGATGCGGCCGATCACGTGGCTTGCGCCATCCACCAAGAGCGCGACGGCATGCAGGGTCGGCTCACCATGCGTATGCGGCCACCAGGGCCGGACATCCGGGATTGCGAGATGGGCATTCAGCCGCCCTTCGGCGATCGTCACCGGCACCGTGCGTCCGCCGCAGGCGATCTTCAGGTCGAGCGCCTTGCCCGAAAAGCCGAAGGAGATATCGAGGATGCCATTTCCCTCCGCATCGAGTGCCGCGCGGATGGTGAGATCGTCGATCTGTATCTCACCTGACCGAACGATGTGGATCGGTCGGAATGGGCCGACGGCATGCACGTCTGGGCACCAGCCGGGCATATGGCCGAGCAATGTGGAGCGCACCAGCCGCATGCCGGGCGGCGTGATCATCTGCGGTCGCCAGCGGGCGCGGGGTCCCTGGGCGGAAAGATGTGGATTGAGCGCACGAAAGCAGATCGCCAGTTGATCGTCGCCGGTGAAAGTCACCGGCACCTCATGGCTGATGAATTGGCTGCGGCTTTCAAGGATTCTCTCGCCATTGAGATAGACCTCGGCTATGGTGGCCAAGCCGTCGAAGATCAGCCCGGCAGGGCCGGCGGGCTCACCTTCTATGGCGGCGAGATACCAGAAGTCGCGATCGTTGAGCGGAACGGGATCGGTGCGGTCGAACTTGCCTGCTTTTTCAAGTGCTTCGGCGACCGTGCCCGGAACCGGAGCGGGGATCGACCGGGCATTGGCCGGGATATCGCCGGGCATGGCGTAGACGTTCGCGTCGGAAACAACGAGCGCCCATTCTCCAGCGAGAGAACGCCTCTTTTCCAGCCCAGCCAATCTCGCGCTCATGCCGATCTTTCTCTCATGAAAACGCTGCCCCCGATTGCTCGGGGATGCCGCGAAAGGCCGAGCTTGGCTCAGCTGATTCGACTTTTCAGAATCCCCGTCATTTGATCCCACCCTTCCACGGCCGGATCAAGCACAACAGCAAGCGGTTCGAACTTCTTGCGGGTCAGCGCACGAGCGAGCTGAAACTGCGCTGTCTTGGCGGTGGTGGCGATTTGAAGCGCAGCCTCTGTGGCCGCCGCCATCTCGCCGTCCGGCGACAGCCACTTGAAATGGCTGGCTGCAAGCTCGAAATTCGCGCCCAATTGCCTCAGCGTGTTGAAGGCATATTTGTGGAAATACTCGAACGGCCGCTCGGCGAGTGCTTCTGCCTGCGCTGGAAACGACCGGGCAAAGGCTGCCACCGGATTTTCGTCCGGCATCCGCCTGATATGGCGTTCCAGCAATTCCTCGGCGCGTGACCGCAAGGCGTCGGGACCGCTGGCCTGTTCCGGAAACTTGGCAAACTCGGTATAGGGCAGGAAGGGTGGCGCGCCCTCGGGGATCATCTTGCCGAACAAGCCGTCGAAATCCTCGCCCGTAAGCTGGAAGAAACCGCCATTGTGGAAATAGTCCACCTCGCGGTCGCCCAGCGACAGCCTGTTGATGCCGATCGTCGTCTTGCCATGCTCGGTGCGATAGGCGACGCCCTGCGTGTCGGGCATGTAGAAACTGTCCATCTCGACCAGGCAAAGGCGGCCGCGGGCGATCTGCTCGGCGACATGGGCCTCGATCTTGTCGAAGATGGCGAGTTCCGTCACGCGGATGCCGTAGAGCGTTTCGAGATCTTCCAGCGGCACCTTGAAGAAGGTGAACTGGTCGCCCTCGAAATCCTGCGTGATGGTGAAACCCAGCATCGCCTCGGGATCGAGGTTCCTGGCGTTCAGGACCTCGATCCAGAGATCGACATAGCAATTGGTTTCCGGCCAGATCCGCTCGGGATTATGCAAGCCATGCGGCTGATAATCCCTGACATCGAGAAGAGGAAATACGGCTGACATGTCTGGATCAGCCCCAGAGCACTTTCTTCACCGCATCCGGCCAGACCTTGGTGTCGAGGCCGTGATGGGCAAACAGCGCCAGCGCGATGCGCTCAAGGCCGAAGCCGACGCAGGCTGTGTGCGCCACACTGCCATCTGCCAGGTTCAGGCCCCACTTGGTGCCGAATGCGTCCTGATGATAGTTGAAGCTCATGCAGGCAGTCTTGTTGGCGGCGGAATTGACCGGGATCAGCAGCTCGAACTTGAGGTTCTGGTCGCGCTGGTTGTTGGCCATCATCCGGCCGGCGCGGCCGAAGAAGGGGTCGTTGGCAATGTCGATCTCGACATCGAGGCCAAGCGATTTCAACATCTCGACGCCGCGGTCCATCCAGATCTGGCGGAAATCCGTCACATGAGCTTCCGTGCCCATGCAGACATATTCGCGCATACGGAACATCTGCTGGCGGGTCGGCTCTTTCGACGGTTCATGCCGGAAGCAATAGGATTGCAGGTCGTAGAGACCGCCGGTCGCCGGCAGTGCGCCGCGCTTGGCGATGGTCGGATAGAGCGGGTAGCAGGCAGCCGGCGTCAGCGCGATGTCGGTCGCCTTCTGCTCCTTGGTCCAGTCGCCGCCTTCTTCCATGCAACGCAGCAGGCTCATATGGTCATGGTCGTTGCCGCAGAAGGAATGCACGGTGCCGGCGAGCTGCGGAAAGCTCTTCATGTAGCCGGCCTTTTCGAAATAGGCCATGCTCATGCCGGGCGGGAAGCGGATGGCTTCTGCGCCATCAGCGCCGCCGACACGATCGATCAGGCGCTCGAAGGCTGCAATGACGTCTTCGAATTGACCCGAACGGCCATAAAGTCCGTCAACGCCGGTTTCGATCAGCAGGCCGGATTCAAACAGGCGGTCGAGCAGAGAAACTTGCATATCCATAACGAATTACCCCAATAGGCTGGTGTCCTGCTTGTGGATCAGGAGCATGTTGGAAGTGTTACCGAGAATTCGGTCGTTCGAAATCATGAGCTGGGCGGAATGCGCGTCGCGCAGGTGCCGCCCGAGGCTGAACGGCGTGCCGTTCTTGTATCCCATGATGCCGCAGATCAGCATCGCATGGTTGATGATCGTCAGGATCGTCTCCGAAGAGGCGATCTTGACGTTGTTCATGGCCACCGCGAAGGCAACCGAGGACAGCTTGTCCTCGTCGCGGCGCGCTTCGTCGTAGGACTTGATCGCCGCCACGACATTCGACTTCATCATCTGCAAAAGGTTTGACACCTCAGCCAGACGAATGGCGCCGGGCGGTACCGTGCCCGGCTGCTTGCGGGCCGCCGCGCGGACAAAAGCCTGGGCGCGATTGACGGCATCAACTGCGATCCCATACCAGACGCCGCTCCACAGAATGTGGCTGTTGGCGAGCATGGATTGCGCGGCGATTTCTGCAAACGGTTTCGGGAAGATCTGTTCCTTGCCGGCTTCGCCCTTGAACAGATAGCCCTCGGAGCAGGTGCCGCGCATGCCGAGCGTGTCCCAATCCTGGGTCTTGTCGATCGTGTACTGATTGCGCAGGAACACGGTCATCACCTGGTCGCTCGGCGCGGCATCAGCATGCGCCCGCGAGGTGATCAGGATCGCATCGGCCCGCGAGCCATAGGAAATGACTGTGGCATCCTTGGTCAGGCGGCAGGTGTCGCCATCGATCTCGATCGCGCAGATGGAATTACGCAGATTGCCGCCGATGCCGCCTTCGGTGGTCGCCGAAGCGATTAACAGCTGGTCGGAGACGATTTTCTTCATGAAACCGCGATGCCAGTCGCTGTTCGTCACATGCTCTACCAGGCTCGAAAGCTTGATGTGATGCATGGCAAAGATCATCGCGCTCGATGCGCAGCTCTGGCCGATGATCGAGCAAAGCTCGGCGATCTCGCCGGTCGAAGCGCCTTCGCCGCCGAGTTCAATCGGAACCTGAATCGACAGCAGCCGCTCGGCCTTCATCGCGTTGACGGCTTCCTCGGGAAAGCAGCCCTTCTGGTCCACGCAATCGGCATAGGCTTTCGCCACCGAAGCGACGCGCAGGGCACGGTCGGCGAGCGAACCGGTTGCCAGATTGACGGGGATGTTCATCAGGCGACCTTTCTGTCCTGGATGATGGAATTGACCGTGCGTTCAATGGCTTCGATGCTCTGGAACGACTTGCGGTTCAGCAGGCTGTCGGGGAACTCCATGTCGAATTTCTCCTCAAGCGCCAGCATCAGCTGCACCGAGGCAAAAGACGAAAGGCCAGCGGCGTAGAGGTCGGCGCCATCGGCAAGTTCATCGACATTGACCGGCAGGCCGGCGTGTTTCTTCAAAAGATCACGGACAGCAGTGCTCATCCCCATACTCCTTCATCTGCCTGTATTATTTATCTGTTTACGGATATTCATTCCGGATTGGCACAGACTATAGGCAAAAGGATATAAGAATTAACTAAATCGCTTAGTTAACTCGGAATAATATTCTACAATGCAATTTTATGCTTGTGGTTAATCTTGTATTTACCATGCGTTCACTTGAATTGGATCGGCACCGACATTGGCCAGCTCTTGCGTCCGGCTTCGGCGGGAATCGCGGGGAAGGGGGCGGCGCTGTTGACGATCTTCAAGGCCGCGGCGTCGATCTTTTCGCTGCCAGAGCTTCTGGATAGGCGAAGGCCCGACACATCGCCACCGGCCGTGATCGTAAATGACACCACGACGCTGCCCTTGCCTGGATTGCGGACCCGGCCTTTGGCGCGCTGCAGCTTCTTCTGCACCAGACCCTTGTAGTTCGAACGTGCCGCGTTGCCGATCTCACGGTTGTTTGAGACGCCGCGCGAGTCGTCATTGCTCGTGTCGCCCTTCCGTTTGGACTCATCAGCGCCCTTGCGGCTGCTTATCTCGGCATTGGCTTGGTTACCCTTTTTCCGGCGCTTCTCAACCGGTTTTTCCTTCTTCTCAGGCTTCTTTTTCGGCTCTTCCTTCTTCGGCTCCGGCTGCTTTTCCTCGGCCTTTTTCTCTTCGGGTTTTGGTATCTCTTTGACGACCGGCTCGATCTCGCGCGGCTTGGAAACCGGATGCGGCAAAGGATTGGCAGTCTTGAGTACGGGCTCCGGCTTGACCTCCAGCTCGATTTTCTCCGGCATGGCCGCGGCCACTTTTTCTATCGGCTGCTCTTCAATGAGCTTTTGTTCGACAACCGGCTGCGGCGCGACTTCGGTCTTGGGCTCAGCCTTATCGAGCGCCGTCAGGATTTCCGGCGCGTTTGACGTCAAGGCCGGCATCGGAACATCCTTGAGGATTTCCTCGGTCCTGGCCTGAACCGGTTCAGGCTGCTTTATCGGCTCGACGGGTTTCTCTATCGGCTTTTCGACCGGTTTCCTGATCTCGACTTCCACCGGTTCTTCGATGGGCTCATCGGGAGTGTCCTTATCACCTGCGGAGACCTGCTCGGCCTCGGCTCCTTCGACCACCAGGCTGACGACGGTCACTCCCTCCACCATCGCATCGTCGGCTGGCAAGGTTACTTTGACAAAGAGGATTGCGAAGGCGGCAAGCGCATGCAGCACCAGCGCCGCGGCGAACGCATCCCGCAGCAGCCTGAAGCGCGACTTCTTCGAATAGTCGCCGACCTCGGTGGCAATTGCCGGTACGTCGTCATGCAGCGCGATGTGATTGTGGGGTGAGGTTGGTGCGGCATCCATGCCGGTTTCGGAGCTGATATATTGCGAGATGCCGTCGTCCTTGGCGAAGGAGCATTTCGGAACCTGGGAGAAGTGATGTGAAAGCACAGCACGCGCAGCGTCATTGGAATTGGCCGGCTTGAACCGCAATTCCGTCAGCCGGATGACCTTTTCGTCGGCGGGCTTCAATGCCGCCCCTCGTTCGCTGCTGCGCATCGCTTCTGAATTTTCTTCGGGTGCCGCATGAAAACGGCTCCTTTCGCATCGCATTCATCCAGCCGCATGTCGCATTTGAAAATTTAAAGTTGACTTTAACAGACTGGTATTGCGTCATTAAAGAAATATGAGTAACGAAGTCAACAATCAATTCAGCCTTTGAATAGGGAAACCGTATGATCGCGGCGGAAGATAAGTCCGTGCCCGAGCACGAAAAGACCGAAAGCGGCGAGGCGCATGGCGCGCCGAGAACGGTCGCTCACCTGCCGGAATACGATACCCGCACTCTTTTTGAAGGCGGTCGCGAAATCGTTATCCACCACGCCGGGGCGGCGTATCGGATGAAGATCACCAAACAGGGAAAACTCATTCTCAACAAATAACCCAGGTAAATAACCAAGGGAAAAGGGACATATTAAGATGACTGCAAAGACACCGGCCGAAATCCGCGCCTACCACGCAGAAAACCCAAAACTGCGCGAGCGCGATATCGCCGCCAATCTGGGCATCTCGGAAGCAGCGCTCGTGGCCGCCGAAGTCGGCATTTCCGCGATCCGCATCGATGCCAACCCCAATCGCCTGCTCGAGCGTGCGCCCGAAATGGGCGAGGTCATGGCACTCAGCCGCAATGAGAGCGCCGTGCATGAGAAGATCGGTGTCTACGAGAATATCCAGATCGGCGAAAAGACCTCGCTGACCCTTGGCGCCAATATCGACCTGCGTATTTTCAACTGGGTCTGGGCGCACGCTTTTGCTGTTACCAAGACCGATGGCGAAACGGTCCGTCGTAGCCTGCAATATTTCGACAAGACAGGCGAAGCGATTCACAAGGTTCATCTTCGCCCAGATTCCAATCTGGAAGCCTATGAGAAGATCGTTGCCGATTTCCGCCTCGACGACCAGAGCCAGGAATTCGGCGCCGAGCCTTTCACCAAGCTCGCTTCCGGACGCAAGGAAGGCTTCGACGTCGAGGCGTTGCGCGACTCCTGGAGCAAGATGACCGATACGCATGAGTTCTTCGGCATGCTGAAGAAACTCGATATCGACCGCCAGGCGGCTGTACAGAATGTCGGCGAAGACTATGCCTGGAAACTCGCCGATGGCGCTGCCGAGGAGTTCTTCCGCAAGTCGGCCGAAGCCCAGATCAACCTGATGTGCTTTGTCGCCAACAAGGGCATCGTGCAAATCCACACCGGCCCGGTCAGCAACATCCAGGCAATGGGGCCGTGGCTGAATGTCATGGACCCGACCTTCCACCTGCATCTGCGCGCCGATCACATCGCCGAGGCCTGGGCCGTTCGCAAGCCGACCAAGGACGGTCACGTTACGTCGGTCGAAGCTTACGACAAGGACGGCGAAATGATCATCCAGTTCTTCGGCAAGCGCAAGGAAGGCAATGTCGAGATGGTCGAATGGCGTTCGCTCGTCGAGGGCCTTGCAACAACCAAAACTGCCGAAGCCGCTTGAAGGGTTAGATGATGACTGGAATGACAATCGCGCGCCGCGCGCTGCTGGCACTAGCGGCAGTTGCCTCGATCGGCTTTGGCCCCGCGCGGGCGGAAGACGCCAAGCCGCTGGACACGTCAAGACTGGTCTCGATCGGCGGTGCGGTGACGGAGATCGTCTACGCACTCGGCCAAGGCGACAGGCTTGTGGCGCGCGATTCGACCAGCTTCTACCCCAAAGCCGCGATGGCGTTGAAAGACGTTGGCTATATGCGGGCGCTTTCTCCGGAAGGCGTCCTGTCCGTCAATCCGTCGGCGATCCTGATGATCGACGGCAGCGGCCCCAAGGAGGCGGTCGACGTCCTCTCCAAGGCGTCCGTGCCGATCGTCAAGATCCCCGAGGGTTATGATCGTGACGGCATTGTCAACAAGATCAAGGCGGTCGGCAAGGCGCTGAATGCCGAGGGCAAAGCCGACGAACTGGCGGCAAACGTGGGCGCCGATGTCGATGCCGCCAGTGCCGCTGTCGCCAACATCCCGGAAGACAAGCGCAAGCGGGTTCTCTTCGTGCTCACCCTGCAGAACGGCAAGATCATGGCGGCCGGCCAGCACACCGCGGCGGACGGCATTTTGAAGCTTTCCGGCGCCATCAATGCGACGGCTGATTTCCACGGCTATAAGGCGCTCAACGATGAAGCGATCGTGTCAGCCAAGCCGGATGTCATCCTGATGATGAGCGATGGTGGGCCCGGCGCATCCGACGAGGACGTACTCGCCAATCCGGCGATCGCGTTGACGCCGGCCGGCCAGAACAAGGCCTTGATTCGCCAGGGCGGAATGACCATGCTGGGCTTCGGTCCTCGCACGGCCGAGGCGATCCGCGAGCTGTCCAAAGCACTCTACGGCAGCTGATCGGAACCGGAATGACATTGCAGATGGATGCAAAAGGGAGCGGCGCCGCACCGATGACGCTGGGTATCGGCAAATCTCCGAGTTCATCCGATCGCATGACGATTGGCCTTATCCTGCTCGGCCTTTTGTCAATCGCCATCCTTGCCGCCTCGGTCATGACCGGGGCGAGCACGGCATCGGTCCTGAATGTCCTCGGCGCAATGGTGCGCGACGGCTCGGCCGATGACGCCTCAATGCTGCTTCGCGATCAGGTGGTGATCATCGACATCCGCCTGCCCCGTGCTGTGCTCGGGTTCCTCACCGGCGCCGCACTGGCTGTCTCGGGCGCGGTCATGCAGGGCCTGTTCCGCAATCCGCTCGCCGATCCGGGCGTCGTCGGCGTCTCTTCTGGCGCCAGCCTCGGTGCGGTCAGCTGCATCGTCTTCGGTCCCACGTTGCTCGCGCCATTCATGGCCCTCTTTGGCATCTTCGCGCTGCCGGTTGCTGCCTTTGGTGGCGGGCTTGTCGTGACATTCGTCCTCTACAAGATCGCCTCGCGAGACGGCGAAACCCAGATCGGCACGTTGCTGATTGCCGGCATTGCAGTGTCGGCGCTGGCAATGGCGCTGACCGGGCTGCTGATCTACATGGCCGACGATCGGCAATTGCGCGACATCACCTTCTGGAGCCTCGGCTCTCTGGCGGGGTCGACCTGGCAGAAGGCCGGTGTCGCGGCGCTGGTCATCGTTCCCGCACTCAGTGTCGTTCCCTTCCTTGGACGCGGCCTCAATGCCTTTACTCTTGGCGAGGCCGCGGCGTTCCACATGGGCGTACCGGTCGAACGCTTCAAGCGTATCGCCATCCTGCTCGTCGCGGCCGCCACGGGCGTCGCTGTCGCCTTCAGTGGCGGCATCGTGTTTGTCGGCATCATCGTGCCGCACCTGATTCGCCTGACGACCGGGCCCGACCATCGCTTCCTGCTGCCCGCCTCCGTGCTGCTTGGCGGCAGCCTGCTGCTGGTGGCCGACATGATTGCCCGCACCATCGTCGCGCCCGCCGAACTGCCGATCGGCATCCTGACCGCGCTGATCGGTTCGCCATTCTTTCTGTGGATCCTGTTCAAGGGTCGCTCCGGCCGGATCATGTGAGGTTGAGATGATTGACGTCGACAACATATCCGTCTCGCTGGCCGGCCGTGAGGTCATCCGGGGCCTCTCCTTCAGCGCCCGTCCGGGCGAACTGACCGCCATCATCGGCCCCAATGGCTCGGGCAAGACGACGACGCTACGGGCGCTCTCGGGCGAGCGCGACTATGCCGGCCGCATTCGGTTTGGCAACCGCGACCTCAAGTCGATGAGCGCTCATGAAATGGCCATGGATCGCGGCGTACTGGCGCAGTCGATCAGTCTCGGCTTTCCCTTCAAGGTGCGTGAGATTCTCGAAATGGGAGTTGTCGCAGGCGACGTCCACAGCCGCCTGGAGGCTGAGCAGGTCATGGCGCGGGCGCTTGCGGCGGTCGACCTTTCCGGCTTCGAGAACCGTGTCGCCACGGCGCTGTCAGGCGGTGAGCAGGCGCGCATGCATATGGCGCGGGTGCTCTGCCAGATCTCGTCGCCCGTGCGTGACGGCCGGCCACGCTGGCTCTATCTGGATGAGCCCGTCGCCAGCCTGGACGTGAAGCATCAACTGGCGATCATGACCTTGGCGCGTGCCTTTGCGCGCGACGGCGGCGGCGTGCTTGCCGTGATGCACGACCTCAATCTGACGGCTATGTTCGCCGACAAGGTGGTGATGCTCAAGGATGGTCGCAAGCATGTCGAGGGGACACCCGCAGAGGTGTTCACGGAGACCCATCTCGAGGCCGTCTATGGATGCCCGCTGTCGGTGTCCCGCGATCCTAGCACCGGACAGCTCCGGATTTTCCCACTACTGGCCGCAGCCTGATCAACGAGAATCGGCACGAAGAAAACCCGCGGCACAGGCCGCGGGTTTTCAGTATCCGGATCGTGACGCCGACTCAGAGCAGATGGAAATCGCTCTTGTGGAGGTCGGCCAGCAGCACATCGACCAGCGTCACCTTGCCGCCGTCATAGGTGATGATCGTGTTGCCACTCTTCTGCACCGCATGCTCGATAATGTCGGCGTAGTTGTCGAACAGCCCTTTCTGGAACTCGATAACGTCCTTGCCGGCCTTGCCTTCCTGGAAGTCGGCGATCTTGTCGTTGCCGTCGCCCTTGGCGAAGTAGAACGTGTCCGCGCCCGAGCCGCCATTGTGCTTGTCACTGCCCGTGTCGCCATTGAGCTTGTCATTGCCGCCGGCGCCACTGAGCGTGTCATTGCCAGCGCCGCCATTGAGCTTGTCATTGTGGTTATAGCCGCTGAAGACATCCTTGCCGGTCGATCCCTTGAAGACGATCGAATCGCTTGCCAGCAAGTCCGTCAGGCTGTCGGTGATGCCATCCATGATGTCACCCATGATCATGCCCTTGCCCGACTCCGATGTTGTGGTGATGCCGCCAAATCCTGAAATGGTGATGTCGCCGCTATTGGTGTACTTCACGTCGTCGCCGGTCAGCGCGGTAGTCTGGGTATCGCCGCCGAAAACCAGCGAGGTTAAATTGCCCGAGATCACGTGACCATTGTAGAAATCGTAGATGAACTTGCCCGAAGCGTTGAATATGACGCTGTCACCGCCGTCGGTATCCGAATTGGTGGTCACGTAGGATTTGGCGCCGAGCGGGTTGTCGGCGTCGTAGACATCGCCGGAGGTCTTGCCGCTGAAGCCGCCATAGCCGGTCGATACGAAAGTCTTTTCGAAGTGCTTGAGATAGGCAGTGAAATTGATGCCCGTGCCATCGTTGTTGTAATCGCTGACACTGATCGTGATTGCCATGGAACCATTCCTTCATCGAAAACTTGAGTATTTCGGTGAGGTATTAAACATGACAAAAGGTGTCAAGATAAATCCACCTTATCTCGACAAAAACAATCAGGAATACTGAGCGCTGAAATCACGCGCTTTTTGGAAAGGCATCAGAGCGCAAGTTCTCAGCATTTATCGAAATCAAGCTTGCAGTCTGGATCGCGCCAGAGTCCGGTGCCGTTCTTCTGGCCTTCGGCCTGGAAGGGCAAAAGCGGACTATCGTCATTCACGCGGCCAAAACCCTTGCCGAGGATTTCCGCTGCCACATCTTTGTTGCCCGATGCGCAACGATTGAGCACGATTTCCTTGTCACCGGCAATGACATCGCAGAGTAGTTTCTTGTCACGCACCAGATTGCCAAGCAGGATTGCCGCGATGCGTCCACAGCCCCAGCGTCCGCCGCCCTGCATGCTTTTGCAAAGCCGCGTCGGCTGCACCGGATGAATGTCGGCGATGTGGTAGATCTTGCCGTCAGCTGTGAAACGGGCGCTGTCGAGCACCATGATCCGCGGCGGCACGACGAGCCAGGTGCGGCGGTCGATGGCGACCTGAACAGCCGGCAGCCGTTGATAGTGCTGTTTGGACTTGTCGATGCGAATGGGGGTTTGCGACCAGAGAATGTTCTCGTCGGCACGGCCGGAGGAGATCGATAAGAGTGTGACGGCGCAAGCAACACTGCAGAGGAAAGGTGATCGGCCCGTCATCACGCCTCATCTCGCCAAAAACAAAAACCGGAAGATCTTCATCTTCCGGTTCAGCCTAGCAGAATTCGTCGTCAGTTCTATCAGAAACCCGTGCCGCCCCGGAATTCCTGGACAAAGGTTTTGACCATGATCTTGATGTCGGCGAAGAAGGAGAAATTGCGGACATATTCCAGATCGTGGGCGATACGGCCGCGTGCAAGATCTTCGCGATCGGTCGGGCCACGCAGGCCGTTGACCTGTGCAAGCCCGGTAAGGCCAGGACGCACGAGATGACGCAGGTGATACTCGTGCACCAGGTCCTCATAAAGACGACCAGCGGCCAGCATGCCCGGCACGTGGCAGCGAGGGCCAACCAGCGACATGTCGCCCACCAGGATGTTGAACAGCTGCGGCAACTCGTCGAGGTTGGTCTTGCGCAGGAAAGCACCGATGCGGGTGACGCGCGGATCGTTTTCAGTGGTTTGCGCAACGCCCGTGACATCGCACATGTCGGAGCGCATCGAGCGGAACTTGAAAATACGGATCAGCTTGCCACCACGGCCCCAGCGCTGCTGGGTGAAAAATACAGGTCCACGATTCTCGATGACGATCGCAGCAGCGATCGCGAGGAAAAACGGCAGGAGAACGAGAAGAGCCACACCGGCAACGGCGATATCGGTCGCGCGCTTGACGGCGAATTGCACCGGCTTGTCCAGCGCGGCGCGCATCCAGCTTTCGTCCTTGATGCCCGGTAAGGCATGGCTTGCGTTCGTCATCGCGCCGCTGTTGACGGCGACCGGGAGGGCGATCGTGTTGCTGATGGTGCCAGGATGCATAACTGATTGCCTGAATTGATTATTTCTTTGCAGGTGCGTTACTCGTTAGACCAAACACGGTTGAATGTCACCAGCTATTAACGGACGTTTGACCATGTCAGTTCCATGCCGCATTGGCGCGACAGATGCTATTGATGCGAGAAAGAGCACATAAATAAGGCAGAAACAGCTGAATCTACGATAGAATTTGCTAGTGGGCATTGTTTTTAAGCAAAAAAATCCAAGAATGGGCCTTGCAGTCATGCATATTTGCATTGCTGCCATGCGTCTGCTGCATTTCGAAATTCTCGCCCTTTCGCGATCTGTCTTGGAATGGCACAGAGATGCTCGATGAAATCGAGAAAAATTGAAGTATTCTAGAATAGATGTTGTATGATGGCAGTGTAAGATAAGTATGTTAGCAGCAACGAATGTTGCAAAACCGGGTTTTCTATTTCGAGTTGGTCGGCTTGAAGCCCGCCAGATAAGTATCGAAGATGCTATCCATGCTTTTCTGATAGTTCTTCTGCACTTCGATACCGCTGTCGAACATCTGGTTAACCATATCGGAGAATGCCGAACTCGCCGCAGCATCGGGCGCGGTAGCGGTTTTTTCGGGCTCTGCCGCGTTTGGCGGGGTCATCATCGTCTGGAACATCTGGAAGAATGGATTGTTGGCAAAGGCATTGTTGGCATTCGCCGCCGGCTGCGCCGACGAGGGGCCGTTGAACATTGTCTGCAGTGCTTGGGTGAACGGGTTGTCGAAGAAATTGGCGGCTTGCGGCTTGGGCTTGTGGGCAAGGCCGGAAGCCTGCATCCACTGGTCGAATGCGCCGGTGGGATTGCCCGAGGCAATCGCTTCGCCGGTGGCCTGGAACTGTTCGGCGATCTGCTTGAAGAAGCCGCCCACCATGGTGTTGGCGACGATCGGCAGCATCTGCTTGTAGACGTCCTGGCCGATGCCGGACATTTGCGCGGCCTGCGCGGCCACAGCGCGCGACACATCCTTGGAGCCGAAGATCTGCCCGAGGATATTGTTGCCGTCGGCAACGCCCTGCGGTGTGAACGCTTTTGCCATATCCTCGAAATATTGGGCGTAATTGCCTGACATTGCCGAGGACATCAGCGACGAGAAGTCATATGGGCTGGTCGCCGTCCGTTTGAAGCCGGTGGAAAAGGCGGGCATCAGCGCCGCCATGGCTTCCTTCATCTGCTCCTGCGCCAAGCCGAATTGCTTGGACATCGCCTCTACGGCATGGCCATCCTGCGCTTTCATCATCAGGTCGAACAGGGGAAGCATGACGATCCTTTCGTGGGCGCAGCAGTACAGTGCCCACTATAACGGGAATTTGTGATTATCAAACAGGATTTTAAAGGCAGCGGGAAGGCTGCGCTTACATCTGCCCGATCGCGAAGGCGTCAGTACTTGTAGTCTTCGAACACCTGTTCGATGTCACCCTGCCAGCGGCCCTTCCAGAGCGACAGCATGTCGTCGGCCAGCGTCGACTTCTTGGCGAGAATTTCGTCGAGCGGCGCGAGGTAGATGCTCTCGTCCTGGCCGGAAGAATTCCTGTTGGCTCGGGCAACGAGCCCCTGGCGGGAAATCTCGACGACTTCCTTGGCGATTTCGAACAGATCGCGGTTGCCCATCCTGGCATTCAGTGCCTCGGCAGGCACTGCATTGCGCAGCGCCAGCACGTCTTCGTAGCTCCAGTCCTTGGTCAAAGCCTCTGCGGCGTCGAGCGCTGCCCCGTCATAAAGCAGGCCCACCCAGAAGGCGGGCAGGGCACAGATGCGGCGCCACGGGCCGCCATCGGCGCCGCGCATTTCCAGGAAACGCTTCAGGCGCACGTCCGGGAAGAGGGTGGAGAGATGGTTGGTCCAGTCGCCCATGTTGGGCTGCCAATCGGCAACTTCGCCCTTCAAGGCGCCAGCCATGAACTGCCGGAAGGTCACATGCGTACAGTCATAATAGGCGCCATCGCGGACGATGAAGTACATCGGCACGTCGAGCGCCCATTCGACATAATCGATATAGCCGAAATCCGGCTTGAACGCGAACGGAATGAGGCCGGCGCGCTGGTTGTCGGTGTCGCGCCAGATGTCGCCGCGCCAGGATTTCAGGCCATTCGGCTTGGCTTCCGTGAATGGCGAGCTTGCAAACAGCGCCGTGGCAAGCGGCTGCAGCTTCAGGCCAACCTGCATCTTGCGGCGCATGTCGATCTCGGAGGAGAAGTCGAGATTTACCTGGATCGTGCAGGTGCGGTACATCATGTCGAGGCCCTGGCTGCCGACCTTCGGCATGTAGCGGGACATGATGCCGTAGCGTGATTTCGGCATGCGTGGCGTCTCTTCGAACGTCCATTTCGGGCTGCCGCCGATGCCGAGGAAGGCAATGCCAAGCGGCTCGCCGATTTCGCGCATCAGCGTAAGATGCTGGCCGGTTTCCTTGCAGGTCTCGTGCAGCGTCAGCAGCGGCGCGCCGGACAGTTCGAACTGGCCGCCGGGCTCGAGCGAGATTGCGCCCATGCCGTGGGGTTCGGCAAGGCCGATGATGTTGCCGGCATCGATGATCGGCTCCCAGCCGAGCCGCGTCTGCATCGTGTCGAGCAGCGTCTTGATGCTGGCCTCGCCGTGATAGGGAACGGGCGAATTGTCCTTGGTGAAGAACACGAATTTCTCGTGCTCCGTGCCGATCCGGAACCCGGATTCCGGCTTTTCACCGGCAGCAATATAGTCGGTCAAATCGTCGATCGAGGAGACAAATGTGCTGTCGGTGGTATCACGGGCCATGTCGAATTCTTCATCAATGGAGAGGGCTTGCAGGTCCGCAGGCCGCCGGGAGATTTGCTTGTACCGTCTTCAGATGTTTTGCAAGTGAAAAGGATTCAAGCCCCGGTCAAATTTTGCTGATCATTCCCAGTCGCCGACGGTGGCCTGGATCAGTGCAAAAGCCGCCACAGCCGCGGTGTCTGCCCTGAGGATCCGTGGGCCGAGCGGGATCGCGGTGACGAAATCGAGACCACGCAAGGTCAGCTGTTCGTCTTCCGAAAACCCGCCTTCGGGGCCGATCAGCAAGGCATGGTGCTCCTCGGTGATCGCCTTCAGCGCAGCGACGGGATTGTTGGTCTCCGCGCCCTCGTCGCAGTAGATGATCCGCCGCTCTTTTGGCCAAGTCTCCAGCAGCGCAGTCAGCCGCACCGGCTCGCGCACGTCGGGAATGGCGAGGATGCCGCATTGCTCTGCCGCCTCGATTGCATTTGCCCGCAATCGATCGATGGAGGTGATCTTGCCCTGGACATGCTGGGTCATCACCGGCTGGATGACGCCGGCGCCCATCTCCACCGCCTTCTGGACGATATAATCGAGCCGCCCGACCTTCAGCGGGGCGAAGAGATAGTGAAGATCCGATGCCGGCGGCTGCGGACGGGTAACCTCCACGGGCACGAGCGCGATCTTTTTCTTCGACGGGAAGGCAACGCGCGCCAGCCATTCGCCATCTCGCCCGTTGAAGACCAGCAACTCGGCGCCGTCTTCCATCCTCAGCACATTGGCGAGGTAGTTGAACTGATCACTATCGGCGGGAACAGCTTGGCCCGCGATCAGATCGTGCTCCACATACAGCCGCTGCATACGGAAATTGGCGCGCATTGTCATTCCTCAGAAATTGAATTGCGAGAGCAGCAAGGAAAGCGCCGCGGCCAGCAGGCCAGAGATCGGCACAGTGATTACCCAGGCAGCAAGAATGGAACTGAGATAGGAGCGGCGGACCAGATAGCGGTAGTGGTGATGCTCCGCGCTGCCAGCATCGTCATCCTCGTCGGCGTCCGGATCCGTCTTTTTTGCCTTGGCCACGGTCTTGACCGCAGACACATCGCCGAGCTCAGCCTTGCGCTCGATATAATCGCGACGGCGTGCGGAATTGGCGGTATACCACTCGCGGAACAGCCCGACGCCGAATACGGAGCCGACGGCGATATGGGTCGTACTGACCGGCAGGCCGAGAGCAGAGGCAATGGTCACCGTCACGGCCGTCGACGTCGCCACACAATAGGCACGCACCGGATTAAGGCGGGTGATCTGGACGCCGACGATGCGGATCAATCGAGGCCCAAACAACAGTAGCCCAACGGAGATGCCGAAGGCGCCGATCGCGGTGACCCAATAAGGTGCGTCGCCGTTGCGCGCGAAGGTCTGGATGCCGCTGGCTTCGACAATCGCCGCCAGCGGACCGATCGCGTTGGAGACGTCGTTGGCGCCGTGGGCGAAAGAAAGCAGCGCCGCCGAGAAGACCAGCGGCAGGCGGAATAGCACCTTGAGTGACTGGTTGCGATTCTCAAGTTCGGCGGAAGCTCTGGCGACGAAGTAGCGGTAGCAGAAATGGCTCGCCACACCGAGAGCTACACCGATTACAATGGCATGCCAGACTTGAAAGCGCTCCACGGTCTCAGCCAGGATCAACAGCAGATAGGATGCGAACGATCCTGTCATGAAGGACAGCAGAAACGGCACCCACCGTCGTGCAGCGACGATCTTGTCGATGCGGTAGATGATCGTTTCCTTGATGAACCAGAGAAGAGCGATTGCGATTGCCGCGCCAAGAATAGGCGAGACGACCCAACTCAGTGCAATGCCTGCCAGCAGCGACCAATGCACGGCGCCAAGCCCGGCGACCGCCGCGCCTGCACCCATGATGCCGCCGACGATCGAATGGGTGGTCGAAACCGGGGCATTGGTCCAGGTGGCGATATTGATCCAGAGCGCCGCCGACAACAATGCGCTCAGCATGATGACGATCATCTCGTCAGCATTCGGCACCAGCGACGGGCTGACGATGCCTGCCTTGATGGTTTCCACCACCGAGCCCCCGGCGATCATTGCGCCGGCGATTTCGAAGATCGCTGCAATGATCAGCGCGCCGGCCATGCTGATGGCCTTTGCCCCGACCGCTGCGCCGACATTGTTGGTCACGTCGTTGGCGCCGATATTCATGGCCATGTAGGCCGCGAAAATGACGGCGACCACGATGACGATCCCACCGGGATTGGAAGAAACGAATGCGCCGGCAAACAGCGCCGCAGCGGCGACGAATATCAGTCCCAGGCCGGGTGCCGCCGCCCGCAACAGCACGAACTGGGTCGCGGTCTCGATGAAGCCCAGCTTCTCGAGATCCTTGTCCAGCGTCGGCTTTTCAAACGGGGATTGCGGCTCGCTCATTTCGTCTTCCGGTTAACGCCGCATAATGCCAATCGGAATTGGCGGCAACTGGAAATGAGACCGTCAGCCGGTGGCAGCGCCGAAGCGCTCGGAAAAGCGGTGGATTAGCTGTTTCAACTCGGGTTCCTGCACGCGCCGCTCGGCGATCTTGGGGCTGACCCACTCGATCTTGCGCTTGCCCTTTTCCTTGAATTCCTTGAGCACGTCGGTCACCTCTATCGCATGCACCTGCACGCGGCATGGCACCTTCACGCCATGGTCCAGGTACTTGTCGTAAGTATAGTATCCCGCCGGCTGCTGCTCAGCCTCGCCGACCACCCCGGCTTCTTCACAGGCTTCCTGCTTGGCGACTTCGTAGCCGGGCTTGTCGCCCATCGGCCAGCCCTTGGGTATGACCCAGCGGCCGGTATCGCGGCTTGTCAGTACGAGAATTTCCGGGGTCTTGCCGCCCTTGGCGATCCGGTAGCACAGGGCCGCGAACTGTTCCCGGCGCGGACGCCGGAACATCAGATGAACGGATTCCGCAATACCCGACATAATGTTCAAATCAGTTTACCGCCTTTGCGCATCTGAGAATCACTGAAATACACTAACCTTTAGTGTAGCAGACTATTTGCAGCTTTTTGATGAATTTGTTTCGCCTTTCCCCGGTCAATACACAGAAAGAGTCAAAACCTGTCCCAAAACTGGTACCTTTTTTCAATCGTATAAGTAGTATTTGTCCCAATTTGAATGCGAGACCTTGTCGCCGATCTTGAGCGTCAGCTTTTGCACGCTGAGATTTTCGGCATCGGTATGGCACTTGTAGGAAAGGTGGTACCATTCGCCCTTGCTGCGAAAGACTGCGCCGGGCGCATTGAGCGAGTTCGCCCCGTAGGTCGGATCTCTGAACGTATAGGCGATCACCTTGTCGGGACGGTAAGGATTGTCGTCCTTCTTGATCCGCACCATGGCCTCAGTGTCGCAGGCCTGTTCGAGCCGGGTCTTCGGATCGAGCTTCAGGAGTTGGGCCTTGAGCTCGGCATCGAGCGCATGGCTCGGTGAGGGCAAAAAGGCCAACAGTAGCGACGCGGTGGCCGCACTTACGGATTTCAACACTCTGGTCTTTCCTCGTTCAAATCTTATGGTTCTCACTGTGAAAGCGAGGACCATGTAGACCCCATGAGAGTCTCTGGCAATCAACCAAGGGTCGGATGATGTGCGCCGCACTGCGCCGCTCCAGGGTTTCGCCCAGGAAGCGCGACGTGTGCAATAAGGCGGAAATTCCACCAGAATGTGACGGTGGAGCGCCGCAATTGCCCCGTCGAAATAAACCGTGGTCCTGCCGCGTCTTAAGCTGTGGATGAAGAATTCCGGTGGCAGGCAGTGGCGCGATGACAGAGGTCCGAAACAAACCCAACCCGCGCCTCTGTCGCCCGATCGTTATCGGTCTCTGGTGGCTAGCGCTGTTTCTGCTGGTGCTGGCCATCGATGTCAGCGACGATTTTCTCTTCGCCCTCGTCGTAACGATCTATCCCGCCATATTGCTTGCGGTCTTTATCCTCGGCGTCCTGATCTGGGTGATTGGTGCCGCGATCTACGCGGCTGTCCGAAAGCGCTGGAAGGCGACGTTCCATTGGCTCGCTGTTCCGCTCATTGGCGTGGCGCTGATATCAGCTGGAAGGTTTGTCGGTGACGAATGGCAGATCCACGTCATCGGCAAGGATCTGGCCGGCGCTGCCGAGCAGGCAAAACAGGGCATTGCTGTTGCCGCGCCACTCCAAGCAACAGCTGCAGGCGCGTATCTTGCAATTGGCCCGTTCTTTGACGTGGAACAGGGCATCGCCTACGATACATCGGATCGCCTGGGGGAAATGCTGGCGCTGGAAATTGGCGAACGCCCCGATGATTGGCTCGACAAGATGCCCAAGGCCTTTTCATGCCTCGGCGGTGCCCGCCATCTGGGCGGACACTATTGGAAGACCAATCTCGATCGCAATGTATGCGCCAGATAACGCACTCCCAGGTAAAGTGTGAAGCGGTTCGCCGTCCGGGAATGCGCTGATGAGAAGCCTGCTTAGAAGAGTCACGCTTGGTGGATGGAGTGTGGGATCGGCTTGGGCATGCCTGTGCTGGTTGCTTGGGAAGTGGCTAATACCCAAATCCGAACGTCCCTTGGCGATTGTCTAGGCAAGTGGCAATCTCACGTCCGCGCGGAGACCGGGACCGTTGTCCTGGAGTTCAACGCTTCCACCGTGCAGGTCAACGATCGCCTTGACGAGGCTGAGACCGAGCCCGCTGCCTGCTGTCGTGCGGCTCTTGTCGAGGCGATAAAGTCTACGGAAGACCTTCTCTCGTTCCTCCGCTGGGATGCCCGGTCCATTATCGCCAATCGAAGCGACCGCATGACCACTCTGTCTGTCGATAGCGATGCTGATCCCGGTACCAGGCGGACAATGTCGGATTGCATTTTCGACTAGATTGACGAACATCTGTGTCAGTAGTTCGCGATCCCCATGGACGGGCACTTCGTCGTGCCCATCGACCCTGTCCACGAGAAAAAGGCCTGCATCTTCCGCGACGTCAGCATAGATTTCTCCCACGGTGATTAAAACCTGGACAAGGTCTACTTGCCGGAATCGCGTCTTCCGCGCTCCCGCCTCGATCTGGGAAATCCTAAGCAATGCTTCAAAGGTTGCGTTGATTTGATCCGCTTCGTCGCGAGCATTCTGCAAGCTCTCGGCGACGTTTCTCCCGTGTTCGCCACCATCGACGGCATCCTCGATATGCATTTTCAGGCGATTGAGGGGAGTCTTTAATTCGTGAGCGATGTCAGAACTTACCTGCCGCATGGTCTCAACGAGTGTCGAGAGGCGATCAAGTGCTTCATTTATCTGGTGGGAAACGACGTCGATATCGTCGCTGTTGCCCTTCAGCGGGACCCGAGTGTTCAACTCGCCGTGCGAAACGGCCGTCATAGCATTCGCAATGCCATCGAGACGGCGCTGAGCACGGACAGCTACCAACAATCCGCCGACTACAGCTAGGACTACGACGCCGATTGTTGCCCAGATAAAGCTTCGCAAAGCGATATCTTCCAAGTGATCAGTTTCATTGAAACTCTGGCCAATGATCAACCGGTTGCCCCCAACCGGTCCTGACATCAAACGATAGTCACCAGAATAACCAAGGCCTAGCGTGGTTCCGCGTTCGGTTGACACCCCTTCGCTTACTGCCTCGGGTTGGAAATTCCCAGCAAGCAGGTTTCCTGACTGATCGATCAAAGCGAAGACGCGGTCCCGAGATTTGGTCAGCTTCGAATAGGTGTCCACAGTTCCGGTGAGGTCTTCGAGATCGTTTGTGCCGTAGGTCGACGCCACCAGTGTATGCAACTCAGTAATGGAGCGATCCAGGTTGGCAAGCAGCTCTTGCTTAAACAGCTGATAGGTGACAACGCCAGTCAGAAGGAAGGCGGCCACGAATATCGCGGCGAAGGTGACGGCCAAGCGGAATGGCGTTGATCGCCACAGACTACCGAGGCGCATGGAGGCTATATCCAGTATTGCGCACAGTGTGGAGCAGCGGAACGGCAAATGGCTTGTCGATCTTGGTCCTAAGGCGGCTAATATGGGTTTCGACAACGCTGGTCTTGGGATCGAAATGGAACTCCCAGACCAGTTCCAAAAGCATCGTTCGCGTCAATACCCGACCTTCACCGCGCATAAGAACTTCGAGAAGGGTGAACTCTCGCGGTTGGAGATCGATTGTCTGACCGCCCCGAGTCACCTTTCGCCTCACGAGGTCGAGTTCCAAGTCGGCGACCCGGAGGATAGTTTTCTGTTCGGTCACAGGCGGTCGACGGGCGAGCGCGTTCACACGCGCCATTAGCTCCGAAAAGGCGAAGGGTTTGACGAGGTAATCATCGCCGCCGGCTTCAAGCCCCTCGACCCGGTCGTCGACACCCCCAACGGAGGTGAGGAAGATCACGGGGACCTTCACCCGAGCCGCGCGAATAGCCTTAACAACGGAAAGACCATCGAGGCCGGGGATCATACGGTCGACGACGAGGACATCATAGGGTTCGCGTGTCGCCTGGAAGAGCGCATCTTGCCCGTTATCGATGATATCACAAGCGTGGCCCGCCTCAGAGAAGCCCTTGGTGACATACTCTGCGATCTTTCGGTCGTCTTCAATCAGTAGGATGCGCATGTGGTGCCCTGTTTGCGGATCGCAGTAATCTACGATCATGGTCACGCTTAGGCCATCCACTTTTCCGAAACCTTGGGAAAGCCTTACATTTTCGTAAGTTATGAAAAAGCGTGCATCTTACCAATCCGTATGTTTCCGGCAATGCGGCAGTAAAATCGCACCAGCATCGTCTTCGTTATCGGGTTCATCGATCCCACTCGAAACGGAGACAATACATGAAAACCTGGCTCATCCCCTTTGCGGTCATCATCCCCTTGGCTGCGGGAACATTCGCCATGGCGGCATCTATGAAACTTGGAGACATGGCGTCGTTTGAAGCCATTGCCTCCGAAACGCTTCTGCTCGTCGACAAAGGTGAGATGAAGGCTGCCGAAAAACGGATCACCGATTTTGAAACGGCATGGGACGACGCCGAGTCGGCACTTTACCCCAAGGACAAGAGCGTCTGGAGCACGATTGATGATGCGGCAGACGCTGCAATCGCGTCGCTCCGGGCCGGGAGCCCTAGTGCCGTTGAGGCTCAGAAGACCGTGTCGGCTCTAATCGACACTCTGAAGGACCCCTCTGCCCAATGAGGGCGTCCATCCTCCAACAGCACAAACACACAAAAGGAGAATCCCATGAAGGAAATCTTGCTCTCTGCCGCTGTCGCCTGCGGCGTCTCTCTCTTTGCACCGGCAGCCTATGCCAAGGTTCCCTGCGAGGAAACACTCAAGGAAGTCCGCACGACACGCGCCGCCGCCACACTCGCAGGCGCTGATGCGACGAAGGTCGATGATCTCATCAGCAAAGGGATCGAGCGCTGCAACGCGGATGACGACAACCGCTCGAACGAATTCTTCAACCAGGCCCTCGCGGCCATGAGCAAATAGGCGGAGCGGATCAATGTCCCAACAGACGATTCCGGTTGAGGGGGCGTTGAACCGCGTTCCCCGCGTCACCACTGACTTTTGGCTTATCAAACTGACCGCCGTGACCATGGGTGAGACGGCGGCAGACTATCTCGCCGTCAACATGGGTTTCGGGCTTACCGCCACGTCAATCTTCATGTCGGCAGTTCTCATCGCTGCCCTCGTGCTTCAGTTCTGGCAGAAGCGATACGTTCCATGGAGCTATTGGCTGGCCGTGGTGCTGATCAGCGTCGTCGGCACGCTCGTGACCGACAACCTGGTCGACAATTTCGGTGTCGCTCTAGAGACCACGACCATCGTCTTCACCATCGCTCTAGTTGCCACTTTCGCTGTCTGGTACGCTTTCGAAGGCACGCTTTCCATCCACTCGATCTTCACCTTTCGGCGTGAAGCCTTCTATTGGCTGGCTATCCTTTTCACCTTCGCGCTCGGCACGGCTGCTGGCGACCTCGTGGCTGAAGTCTTCGGTTTTGGTTATCTCACCACCGCCATCATCTTTGGGGCAGTGATCGCTGTGATCGCGGCGGGCTACTACCTCCTGAACGTCAATGCGATCCTTGCATTTTGGCTCGCCTATATCTTCACTCGTCCGCTCGGAGCCTCCATCGGCGACCTGCTTTCGCAGCCGGTCGAATACAGTGGCTTTGGGCTCGGGACCACCGTGACCAGCCTCATCTTCCTCGCCATCATCGTTGCTACCGTCATCTACATGACGATGCGTTACGAACCGGAAGCCGCCGAACTCCCGGTGGGCGAGGCTCCTTGACCTTGGGATGCGTCACTGGCGCTCCATCCGGCAACGGCAGGTCCGTTTGGATCGAACACTCGGACTTCGGCTCCATAATGTTCGAGCAGGCGACGCGCATGAGCAAGCAGACGGCTATAGGAAACGGGGCGTAGGGAACCGCAGAGGATCAGAACACGCGGCCTATGCGTTGAGAATGCGCCGATGACTTGGAATTCTGCAACATTAGCGGCCCGTCAACACCGAGGATACGCCCCGCGTCCGGAGAATTAAACCACTATGCAAGTGCTGCATGGGTGGGATGATGCAACGGCCCCTACTGCAAGTTCGATGAAATCCTACATCAGTGTCATCGAAACGACGCCGGGACCAAGCGAGGTTGCTGACGTCACAAGCCCTCATGAAAGGGGATTATCATGGCCGTCGCACGCACTCTTAGAAACCTTATCGCTTACCGTCAGACCGTCTCTCAGCTTGGCCGCATGAACGCCCGCCAGCTTGACGACATCGGCATCATCCAGTCCGAAATCCACGATGTGGCCCGAGGCGTTTTCGCCCGTTAAATCGATACGTCGATCACCGACTACTACACGCCCGCAAAGTAGCGGGCGTTTTTATATTCTTGAAGATACAGGCACGCGCTACGCGGACGATGTTCGCTCGTTTTGCTTCAGAAAAATCTCAGAATAACTTCCCTTAAACTAAAGGACATTCAGCATCAGCTGGCCGACATTCTTACCATCCACACAGCTTATGGATGGAGGCAGAAATGTTGGATACTGCAATAGAGACATCCCCGCGTCAGTCACCCCGCCGCCGCGCTATGCTGGTGACGGTTTTCAAATCTCTCTTCACCCGTTGGCATGATCAGCGCGTCACTGACGCCCTGGATGTCAAAGGGTCTTTGACTTACCCCCAGCGCTCCGATCTGGGCTTCGAGAATCCTCCTTTGCGTCCCGTTTCGAAATTTCAGGACTTTGAACTTGATGTCGTGGGGGCGAGGCAACCGTCCGAAGCGCTGCAATACCATCTGGTCCGGGGTTTCTCGTCATGATGACGGGAGAGCTTAGCGGTCTGAGCGTCGGGCTCGCAATGGGGGCGGCTTCAATGATCTCAGTGGGTCCGAACAACCTCATGCTCTTGAGAGAGGGATTTGTCGGCGGACGCAACATCCTCGTGGCTTTTGTTGTTATGTCGAGCTACATTGCGCTGGTGGTAGCTGCACTTTGGCTGGCCTCCACCTCGACGCAAGTTCAAGGCGGGGTCCGCTCGATGCTGTCGTGGGGCGGCTTGGGGGCTTTGACCGTAAGCGGTGTGCCACTCACACCTGGGCGGATAAGCCGGGCACTCGAACCGATCTGGTCGTCCGGCAATTCATCTCAGGCACCCGGCTGCTCGCGCATCGGTCCTCTGGACCAAGAGGAAAAGTCCCTTCTTTCCGTTGACCAACAAGGCTCGATTTTCGATGGGGAGCTGAAAGAGGTAGATGACATTCCCCGCGATCTCGCGGCTCTGGTCGACCAAATCCCAGCTGTTCTCGGCGTTCAACGTGTAAAGACCGTCGTTACCCGCGTTTGCCACCATAACGCCATCCGGAAACTCCGTCGGCGAGTTGTAAACTCGCGAGGGCAAGTCGACAGACATTTGCCTGTCGTGTACCTTGACCAAAGTGCGGAAGGAAGTCTCGACGCCTTCAAAGTTTTCTTCGGTGCTAGCTCCTTGCTGGGCCGGAGGGCGTGTCGGGTCCTCAGGAGGCCACGGCACGATAAGGTTTTGCCCATTCCGCTTCAGGAAGATTCTGCCGTCCGCAGTGACACGAGCGGCCTGAAGGCCTCCAAAACCTTTGTCGAAAATCGTCAAGTTGCCGCTATCGTCCCTCGCGTAGATATAACCTTCGGCGGTGAACAAAAGCAGCTTCAGTTCGGGCAGGTCGAACACTCGTCCCGGCGACTTCCCACCGACGCGCGTATCCCAGTACAGCCGCTTGATCTCCCCAGTGGGCCTGAGCAGATAAAGGCCCGAGTTGTCCGAGATGACCGTGCCTCCGAAACGTGCCACGTACGCCGCTGAAAAAGGATGAACGAACGGCTTTCCGTCGGCCGCGTAGAGGCGCTCGAACTGGGTCTCACCTGGTCGAAGCCTGAAAACTCCGAGTTTCCAGCTCACGCCAATCACGTCTCCTGTCGATGTGTCGGAGGCATACTGGTCTTGATAATGGTTGGGGAAATCACCTCCGAACGGGACGTACGCCCCTGCCGCGTCGATCGTCCATACACCACCACGGTTTAATGGGAAAATAATCGGATGATCCAAGCCACGCACGGCGACGACCTTCGACGTCAGCCGAAACGACTGGTAGATGTCGGCTTTGGTTGGCTCGCCGTGTTTGACTGGAACGAGACATAGCGTCGATGAGTTGCCCGATAAAATACTGGTGGAAATTGCCTGCGTTGGCAGCAGAACCGCGATGATGGCGGCAATGAAGAAGGCTTCTCGACGGCGTATCAATCTGAGCACCTCGGGGTCACAAGCGGCATGCCAGCGTTGTCGCATAAGTCTGGCGGGCGGCGTCCGTCACGCTACACCGGTTGGCATCACACGCCATGGGCATAATTTACTTATGGTTGATGCAAGGAATAGTCGACGATCGCGCGACGAAAGCCGGAGAGGGTCAAAAAAGAGCGATCTGCGCAGATGTCGACAAAAATAAGGACTCGGTATCAAATGCCACCAGCCGTACAGCGTTATGGCAACTATGGGGCCGACAGCGGTCATTGGCGGAAGCATGCGATAGCATTCTTGTTGGCATCCACGCAAGAAGCGTTTCCCACGGATCAACATATCGAGCGCCTGAAGGCTTGTTGTCGGTTTTCTCGCAATAGATCGAAGCGCAGACTCTTCGATGCCTCCAACCAGACGCGTTACAATCCGACGCGCGATCACAGCATCGATTTGGGTTAGTTCCTCGACCGGGCATTCGAATTGCTCGACCCACATCTGTTTACAAGTCGAAGCATGTGTCAGCGACACCGATATCCGGCATCGGGACTCGATCACCCCGAAATTTCTCTCCGCGAGGTATTCGGCTCCAAGTCGATCACCAACAATGTTGGGAGGCGGCCGATTGGACGGCGGGAATTGAGACGTCGACGCTCTTGCGATGACCGCCATCGTCTTGAAACCTGCTAATCCGTGGATGATCTCTTCGACGATGCCATCGATCAGTACAGGATCGAGATCGCCTTGGGCGGAGAACGGAAGAACCGCCAGGGTCTGTTCATGATGCGAGTGGCCACCGCCGTCACCGGGCCTGGTGTTGGTCGTATCGGGAGCGGCATTGGTCGTGCCGTCAGGTTCGACCAGAATGTACCCCCGTTTATAAACATTCTTGTTCAGCCGTTGATTCATATCGCCCAGAACGACACGAAGATCGCGGATGCACTGGGTGAGAGAATCCTCCGATACGATGACATCAGGCCAAACTATGCTGAGCAGTTCGTCCTTGGAAACAACGCGCCCGCAGTTGTTGGAGAGATGAATTAGTAGGCTCAACGTTTTGGGTCGAACATCCACCAGTCTGCCATCGCTGGTTAGCGTGCCTCGATTGAGATCAAGAATGCATGATCCGATCCGACGTGTTGCATCCTCGTTCATCTTCAATCTGCTCCTTGGAAGCTTCGAGATAGTCTAGCCTTCCTGCGCTAAGACGAAAGGACCATCGCGTATCCCACGCAGCATTCCATATCGCGGGATTGACGATCTTTTGAACCTCGGTCATTTTCGATGGAACCAGGATTGTCACGATGTCCAATCAAGCCACATCGCAAATCCACGCTTTCGGACGCTTCCAGTTTGACCGGGAGCGAGGATTGTTGCTGGAACAGGGTATTCCGGTAAGTTTGCGGCCTAAAGCAATGCTGCTACTGACGACTCTTCTGGAGAAGTCAGGCACTGTAGTTTCCAAGGGTGACCTGATGGAAACCCTTTGGCCAAATGTGTATGTCGGCGAAGATTCCCTGACACAGGCGGTCCGGGACCTGCGCAAGACGATCAGCACGACGGCGCTGTTATAAAGACCGTTCCAAAGCGTGGATATATGTTCGCAACGGCAACGAAAAATTCGCCAACTTTCGAGCCGGAGCCGAAGGTCGCAGTCCTTCGATTTTCAAACCTCGGGCCTGAATCCGACACGCCAATTGTTGACGGCATTGCGGAAGATATTCTGAACGCCCTCGCGAAGTTCGGCACCTTCGGTGTTCTCGGCCGGAATACCAGCTTTTCCTTGGGAACTTCAGAACTTTCTGACGAAAACAACATCGCAAGGCGGGCCGGTGCCAGATATTACGTCAGCGGTAGCGTCAGGGTTGGAGAACGCCTGACAGTTTCAGTCAGTCTGTTAAACGTGCAATCCGGTGACGTTCTGTGGAATGATCGCTTTTCGGCAAGCGGACCAGACATTTTCGAAGTTGTCGAACAGGTTGCGCTCCGCGTCGTCAACAGGCTCGTTGCACGCTTGGCCGACGTCACGATCACAAAGGCTTCCCCGGTTCCTACTAAAAACCTGGCTGCCTATGAGCTTCTTCTCAGGGGACTTGCAAAGCTGCGGGGTTATGCCGATGGAGATAATGAAGCTGCCCGAGATTACTTCTTGCGTGCTTTGGAGAGCGACGCCGAGTACGCAATAGCGCACGCCCATCTCGCACTTACCGAGGTGGTGATAGCGGGCTATTCTCGTGCGGGACCGACGGTGATACAGGAGGCTACCAAGCGGGCGCAGCACGCTGTTACGCTGCGGCCTGAAGAGCCGCGATGCCAACGAATACTCGGCCTGATATCGGCGATTGCCCGTCGTTTTGAAGCCGCAGAACATCATATCCGGATTTCTTTGAGCCTTAACCCTTACGATGCAAACACAATCTGCGACCTTGGCTATCTGCTAACGGTTCGCGGGCGAGCATCGGACGGGATTGCGGCAATCGAAAGGGCGATTGCCATAAACCCGGTTCACCCATCCTGGTATTTTGACGACCTTTCACTTGCGCAATATTCGGCTGGCCAATACGCGGAAGCTGCTGCGACAATCAGAAAAATCCAGGATGTACCGCTTTGGATGATGCCCCGCTTAGCGGCCGCCTATGCGCAGGCCGCGCAAATTGACCGGGCAAATGAGGTGATTGAAGATATCTTGTCCCAGTCCCCCAATTTTTCCTTTGCGAATTTCGCCCAAGAAGTGGCGTTCGAGCATGAAGCCGACCTCAAACGGCTGGAACAAGGTCTGTCGCTTGCGCTGGATGCGTGGAGAGATCGAGCCTCGCCGTCTTAACCAGGCCGTTCTCGATCTGCTCAGCGACCAGTTCCTGCAATCTCCATAGATTTCGGTCTCGAATCTTCAATTGTTCCAAATGATAGACAGTTTGATAGAGATAC
The DNA here is from genome assembly GCF_057787725.1 of Shinella sp. OV683. Lineage (NCBI taxonomy): Bacteria > Pseudomonadati > Pseudomonadota > Alphaproteobacteria > Hyphomicrobiales > Rhizobiaceae > Shinella > Shinella sp. OV683. The sequence goes on along the minus strand of NZ_CM173543.1, from coordinate 4,023,335 downwards.
TCCGCTCCGGAGCCAATATGGCCGCATGCGGACGAGAGCGCTTCCGCGATTTTCTCAAGAGATTGTTTGGGTGCGAGATACTCACCTCCTGGATTAACCCAGAAACACAGTGCCGTAAGTTGATTGCCGCCAATGGTGCAATTAATCCAGCGAACGAAGTTCAAGCCTGCATGGTCATCGACCTCTCTCGTTAAAAGATCGACCAGAGTGTTGTGCTGGTTATGGTCTGGCAGCCGATATGCGATGCCACGACATTTGCCGCCGGGACGTAGCCCCATCATCAGCCCTGGCTGAGCAGGGCTTCCGCGCCATCGAGTAAGCGGAATACAGAACGACCGATGAAATCCGCAGGCAATTGCTGGCCTCGTCTCAACAGCTTCAAAAGTCGGTTTCCAGATCAGCGAGCCGTATGCAAAAACCCATAATGCCTGATCTCTCCGCTGGCCCGTCAGGCGTTCGGCGGTCGCCGCGAAATCGGCCTCAGTAAGGAGATTTGTAGCGGAGTCAGGGCCTGGATCAGCCTCCGCTCTCATAGTCCGGGCCACCAGTATAGGTGTGAGCTTCAAATGAGTTTCTCCGTCGATCTACGTTCGGTAGAGATAACCCCATAGGGTTACGTGAATCCTGAAGGAAAAATGATGTTACTCTGAAAGCTGTTGTTTGGGTGCAGAGAAACTCGCCGAGGCAATGGGCGGGCGGTTCGTCTACCAGACTTTGCTCCACACGTAAAAGTCTACGTCACTTCAAGCTTATCGCAATCCTCTGCATGCCGTTCGTGAGATGATCTGTGAACCATCCCTCAACTGGAATTTCCACGAGGTTGTGCCATGATGGTTCCGCTTATAGGGAGTTGCCGCGTCAACGATTGCTCTTGATTGCATCAATGTAAGCGGCGGAGCCAAAGTGTGAAAGACCGATTGATTTGGCAATGCAAAGCGTTGTCATCGGCCTAATTGAGATTTGTCGATCATCGTATACCGAGCAGGCGACGGCGTTACTCAGCATAACTCTGAGCGCTTCATTTGTTGCGCACCATATCAGTCGCAATCTTACCCGCCGTTCGGAGCGGCAGTAGCATTCTCATACTCTCTTCTTTGTACAGCATGCAAATCAGCGGAACAAAAAGGAGGATATTACAATGCCAACAGGTAGCCAGAAACTAGCGGTCCTTCTCTGCAAATTTGACGATACGGCGGACATCGAGCCGGAACCCGTCGACTATTTCACTGATCTGTTCGTGACCAAAGGAACAGGTGGTCTGAACGACTATTGGACAGATGCCTCGCTTGGCGGGATCAATCTGGACACGACGGAGGTCTTCGGATGGCGGACGTTTCAACAAAGTAAGGACGATTTTCTCAGCACCAGGCCTGACCGGTGGAGCAAGATTCAGGGAGCCATAGATGCTTTTGGCATCGATACCAGCGAGTTCGATGGATTTGTCGCCTTGTACAACGTGAGTGTGGGCGATGGCGGCAATGCTGGTAGCGGAGTGCTTGGCGGACCCGGAGACTACAATGTGACATTTCTCGCTCATGAAACAGGGCACGTTTTCGGCCTCGATCACTCATATGATCAGTCGACGCGCAAGACCAACACCTGGTCCGCGCCCGGTGAATACTGGGACCAGTACGACATCATGAGCGCCATGAATGTGTTCTCCCACAATCACCCACGCTTTGGTCAGCGCGGGCCTTTGCTTTGCGCGCCCAATTTAGACAGGATGGCTTGGCTCCCGCGTTCGAGAGTGTGGACCAAGCCCAACAACGGCAGTTTTTCGGAATGTATCGACCTGGTTCCTCTGGGCCACCCGGAGATTCCGGGTTACCTCGCGGCACAAATTGGCCAGTTCTATATTGAACTGCGCATTCCAGACCGGTGGGATGCCGGAATTCCGCAGAGAGCGAGCGTGCTTATTCACTCCCTGTATGGCAGCAACGCAAAAGTAATCGCATCGGATGCTGCAAACTTTGTGAATGACTGGCAGGCGGGCCAAACGTTCGGGCCGCCGCAGTTGGAGATGGTTATCGCAGGAGGTACTCGCATCCAAATCGCCAATATCGACCCCATTAACATGAGGGCTCGAATCTGTATTACCCATCAAGTGGGACGCGATGACAAGGAAGGCGTCTTGTTTGTTGGGAGGCTTGCTGTCGGGGATGGATGGGTCTTGCTGAAGGATGTGCTCTTCAGAATACCGCCGAAAGGAGGACCGCTTCGAGAACTGCTCGACCAAGCAGTCCAGATCGGCTCTCAAGGCATGCGCAGCGATGTCGCGAGGAGCGGACTGTCAGACGATATTGAGTCTATCGCAAAGTTAATCGCGGCGGCAGAGAGAGGGAGCACCTAGGGCTCATCTACGATGAAACAGTCAACTTTAAACGAAGACGGCGCTGCCGTCTCGTAAAAGCATCTCTGCTCTGCATCGCGTTTCTCGCTCATCGGCTCCGATTTCGCCTACGGCCTGCCCTTTTTCGAACAAGTGTATCAGCCTCTGTGCAAAGGTCGCTCAGAAATCCTGCCAATAGCCGCGTTTGGAAGAGCGCATACTGATCGCAAAGCAACCGACAAACCCATCGTGTGCCAGACGGTTGAAAAGCTCCTCTTCAGGGGCCGTGTCGTCAATGACTCAGCCATTGTGACACGAAACCTGGGATTCGTGACTTTTCTAAGCAGGCGTCTCAGCGCGTGGGAATATCAATCTGCAAGAATGTCGCGGTTAATCTCGCTGATGTTGCGCTTGCCGCACAGCGCCATGGTGATGTCCATCTCGCGCTGGATGATTTCCAGCACCCGCGTGACGCCCGCCTTGCCGCCGGCACCGAGGCCGTAGAGGAACGGCCGGCCGATATAGGTGCCCTTGGCGCCGAGCGCGACCGCCTTCAGCACGTCCTGGCCGGAACGGATGCCGCCATCGACATGCACCTCGATCTTGTCACCAACGGCATCGACGATCCTCGGCAGCATCGAGATGGAGGAATGCGCGCCATCGAGCTGACGGCCGCCATGGTTCGACACGATCACGGCATCGGCGCCGCTGTCGGCCGCGGCGCGCGCATCTTCGACATCCAGCACACCCTTGAGAATCAGCGGATCGCCCCACTTTTCCTTGATCCAGGCCACGTCCTTCCAGGAAAGCTGCGGGTCGAACTGCTCGGCGGTCCAGGCGGATAGCGACGAAAGATCCGATACATTCTTGGCGTGGCCAGCGATGTTGCGGAAGGTACGGCGCTGGGTCTGCAGCATTTCCAGACACCAGAACGGTCGCGTCGCCATCTGCCAGATATGCTTGGGCGTGAATTTCGGCGGCGCAGACAAGCCGTTGCGGATGTCCTTGTGGCGCTGGCCGAGGATCTGCAGGTCGAGCGTCAGCACCAGCGCCGAGCATTTCGCCGCCTTGGCGCGGTTGATGAGGTTCTCGACGAACTCGCGGTCCTTCATCACATAGAGCTGGAACCAGAACGGCTTCTTGGTGACCGAAGCGACATCTTCGATCGAGCAGATGCTCATGGTCGACAGCGTAAACGGCACGCCGAACTCTTCCGCCGCCCGTGCCGCCAGCATCTCGCCATCGGCATGCTGCATGCCGGTCAAGCCGGTAGGCGAAAGCGCCACGGGCATCGACACTTTCTGGCCGATCATTGTCGACTCGAGTGACCGGCCGGTCATGTCGACCAGCACGCGCTGGCGAAGCTTGATCTTGGCGTAATCGTCCTCGTTGGCCCGATAAGTGCTCTCGGTCCAGGCGCCGCTGTCGGCATAATCGAAGAACATCTTCGGCACCCGCCTGCGCGCGCGTTCCTTCATTTCGGCGATGGTGAGGACCGATTTCATATCTCTGCTTCCTATCGAGTCTTGTGGCCCGCCATCTGGCGCGGTGCCGTTCTGGGATGGTGTGAGTTCGTGGCCCATCGGCGCAAGCGCAATGGCGCGGCTGGTATCAAGGCTGACGGCCTCTTCGAAGAGCATGTCGCGGGCAGGCGTATCAGCATTCACGTCATCGATTTTCACGGTCGATTTCATGTCTGTGCTCCTTTTGCGCTTCTCTTGTCCGGCGATGGGCCGGGCTTGGTTGCCTCTCTCTGGATTTTCCTCAAATTGGCGACTTGCTGCCTTTCCTGCGAAAGCAAGGCATCTGTGGCCGATACTGCCACATAGTCGATATGCGCTTCTGCCGCCTGCCTCGCGGCGGCGGGATCGCCCGCGACGATCGCCGCAACGATGGCTTCATGCTGGGCCAGCAGCTTTTCGCGCGCGCCCGGCAGATCGAAGATCAGCCGGCGATGATGGAAGATCCCCTCGCTCAACAGCCGGTAACAGGCGCGCAGCGTGTGCATGAGAATGAGATTGTGCGCGGCTTCGCCGATGGCATTGTGCAGGTCGACGTCGGCGTCCATTTCACCGTCGAAATCGCCGCTTTCATGCACCGTCTTCATCTCGGCGATAATTGCGGCCAGCCTTTCGCGATCGGCAGGCGTTGCGCGGCGCGCCGCAAGCTCCGAGGCGTGCCCTTCAAGCTCGCGCCTATACTCCAGATAGTCACGCGTGGCCCGCTCATGGCGGGAGACGAGCTGGGCGACAGGCTTGGAAAACACTTGGCCGATGAGATCGGCAACATAGGTACCGCCGCCGTGGCGGCTGACGATCAGCTGCCGGTTTTCGAGCTCCTTCAGCGCATCGCGCAGCACGGGCCGTGATATGTCGAGCTTCTCGGCCAACTCCCGCTCGCTCGGCAGCCGGTCGCCACTCGAAAGCACACCGTCGAGCAACAGCAATTCGATCTGCTGCACGGCCTCGTCGGCCGTCCGCATATGATCGATCCCCTGGAACAGCTCTTCGCCCATCGTCATCTCCTGCGACAGTTTTTAGCAGGAAATGGAAAAGTGGTCAATTTATTTGTCCACTTGTTGGATTGGCGTCGATCCTTGCAGATTTAACATCCATATTAAAATTGCATGGTTGTTATCGATCCTTCCGCCAATCCTACGGATTTTTCCGCTAATCCTGCGGCAAAGCGCCGCTTTTCTTTTGCCATGTTCTTCGCCAGACTATGCTCGGGGAACTCGGGCCAATCGCGCTCGCTAAAATTCGCTCTGGGGGCAGTGCATATGGGCAATCGTGCCTTTTCTTTTCCGCAAGCGCCGGATCGGGCGCGGGCACTGGGTGAAATTCACGCTCGGCCCTATGTGCTGGTCACGGCGCCGCGTGTCATCATCCAGCTGGCCTTCATGATGGATGGCGGCTCGGGTGTCGACCATGCTGTCATGGCGGAGATGTCGCGGCAGCGTGGTGTCACGCCTCCCGGACGCGATGCGCGCCACCATGCGATGGCTTGGGGACCGGGTACTTTGCGCTGGGAGCAACATACCGAATTCTCGACCTGGTTCTGGGATGGGCCACTGCCGGACAAGTTCGGCGGCGAGGTGATCTCGCATCCCTTTGGCGATGGCTTCCAGCCGCCGGGATCGCTGATCTCCGGCATCAGGCTGGAAATCCGCCCGGATGGACCTGAAGTGGAAACGGCAATCGCCGCCTTCGATCCCGCCAGCCTCTGTTACAGCCAGGTCAAGGATGGCCAGGCGCTGATCTACACCGACTTCCGTCAGAACGGCGATGGCCTGACGCAGATCCTCGTCGTTGACCGCGGCATGACGCAACTCGGCACCGGCGCGCTGGTTCAACGTTTGCTGGAGATCGAGACCTATCGGACGCTGGCGATGCTCGGGCTGCCGCTGGCGCAGACGTTGTCGCCGGAAATCCGCCGCATCGAGGACGGTCTGACGGCGATCACCCAGAAGATGAAGTCGGAAGCCCGCGAAGAAGCCGATAAGATGCTATCGGAAATCACTCGCATGGCTGCCGATCTGGAAGCCAATGCAGCGCTGGCGCTTTATCGCTTTGGTGCGTCGCGTGCCTATTACGGTATCGTCCAGGAACGCATCAAGACGCTCGCCGAAACCTCCATGCCGGGCTTCGAAACGCTGGGCGCCTTCCTCGAACGGCGGCTGGCGCCGGCGATGCGCACCTGCCAATCGGTGGAGGAGCGGCAGGCCAACCTGTCGCGCAAGCTGACCCGCGCCAATGCTCTGGTGCGCAGTTGGATCGATGTCGAGCTGGAGCGCCAGAATGGCGCGCTGCTGGGGGCGATGAACCGCCGAGCCGAGATGCAGCTTCGCTTGCAACAGACGGTCGAAGGCCTGTCGGTGGCCGCGATTTCCTATTATGTGGTGGGGCTGTTCGGCTATCTGGCGAAGTCGTTGAGCCATTTCCTGCCGCTTGACCCCGGTACGCTCACCGGCTTTTTCGTGCCTGTCGCCGTGCTGGCCGTCTGGTATGTTGTGCGCCGAATCCGTAAGGGTCACGATAGCGGCTGAGGCGGCTCAGGGGATTGTTCGGCGGCATGGCAAAAAAGGTGAAGGCGAGGCTCGACGCCAAGGGCCTGACGGGGCTCGGGATCGAGAAGCTCGTCGATATACTGCTTGAGGAGTCCGTCGCCAACAAGGCGCTGAAGGCCCGGTTGCAAGCCGCGCTCGCAGGTATCTCGGGGCCGGAAGACATCATCCTCCTGATCGACAGACGGCTTGATGCGCTCGAGACGGCGCGGACCTCGATCAACAGCGCGCGGGCGCGTGACCTCACGGTCGAACTCGCTGCCTTCATCCGCAACATCCAGTCGGAGCTCGGCAGCATCGATCAGTTCGCGGCTTTCGAACGGCTGATGCGCGTCATGGCCTTGCGCACAGCGATTGAGCACCGCCTCAAGTCTGACAGCGCCCGGCTGATGAAAGTGTTTTCCGATCTTGAAACTGTGATCGCCGAGCTTGTGCCGACGCTGCCGGAAGAGGCACAGGCGAACGCTGTTGCGATCTTGGAGAAAGAGCGAAAGCGAGATCGCTACGGCGAGCGCAGCGAATTCTTCGGTGTCGTGCTTTGCGGCATCGCCAAACCAGCCGCCGATGTCTGGCAGGCGGTTCTCGAAGGCCAGTTGCAAGCGGGCGAGACCGGGCCGTTCCTGTCGCGACTGCTGCAGCGGCTTTATCTCAGGAACGGTGATCTCGACGCCTATATCGCTCTGGAAAAAGCGAGGCCGGACAACCGTCAGGATAGTTTTGCCGTCGCCGCGATGCTCCATCAGGCCGGGCGGCTCGGCGAAGCACTCGACTGGGCGCGCAAGAAGACGACGGGAATTCGCACGCTGCCAGTCAATGGCGTCGCCACCAGCGTCGGGCCGGATTACCAGGCGCGGGAACGCAGGCTGCTTGAGGCCGAAATTCTTGATGGGTTGAAGCAACGTGATGCAGCCCAGGCGATCCGTTGGCAGGAATTCCTCAAGACACTCGATGCGTCGATCCTGCGTCGCTACATCGCCAAGCTCGACGATTTCGCCGAGTTCGACGAACTCGACAAGGCGTTTGCTGCCGCGCTGGAAAGCCAGGAGATCTATGCGGCGCTGGATTTTCTGGTCGAATGGCCAAGGCTTGATCTCGCAGCCGGACATGTGCGGAAACATGCCAAGAAATGGGATGGACGGGAATACGAGTATCTCATGCCTGCAGCCGATGCGCTTGTCAGCAACGACCCCGTCGCCGCGACCATTCTCTATCGTGCCTTGCTTAACGCCATCCTGATCCCCAGCAATGGCGAAGCCTATCCGCATGCCGCGCGCTACTTCACAGCACTTGCAGACTTGTCATCCCTACTGCCGGAGCAACTGCCGTTCGAGGCCCACTCGACTTTCGTCGACGATATAAGACGGCGGCATGGGCGGAAGCATTCGTTTTGGGAACTGCTGCCTGCGCAACTTCGCTAGGTTTCCCAATAGGGCTCCGGCCCATAGAGATCGGCCAGGAAATCGATGAACACGCGCACCTTGGCGGCCAGGAATTGCCGCGAGGGATAGACGGCATAAAGCCCGACACTGGCCGAGCCCTCCCATTGCGGCAGCACCCGCACTAACTGCCCCGACCTCAGCTCCGGTCCGATATCCCAGGTCGAGCGCAGCGCGATGCCGAGACCGGCCAGCACCGTTTCGCGGATCACCTCGCTGGAATTGGTGGCAAGCGGCCCCTCCGGCTTCAATGTCACCGGACCGTCCGGCCCGATCAGTTGCCAATGGGCATTGTTGTGGGCGGCAATGCAGACATGTTTTTCCAGATCGGCAATCGCCGTCGGCATGCCATTCGCCCGTACATAGTCGGCACTGGCGCAAAGGACGCGCTTCACCGGCGCCAGCCTGCGGGCAACGAGGCTGGAATCACCGAGTTCGGCGATGCGGATCGCCACGTCGAAGCCCTCGGCAACGATATCCTGGAACTCGTCGGTGAGTATGAGTTGGACCCGCAGCGCCGGATAGAGATCGAAAAAGGCCTTGAGATGCGGGGCGATATGCATGCGGCCGAAGGACGTCGGCGCCGAGATCTTCAGCCTCCCGCGCACCTCGCCGGATTTTCCGGAAACGAAAGCCTCGGCGTCCTCCAGCCCTGCGAGTGCCGCCACCACGCGCTCATGAAAGCCTTCGCCTGCCTCGGTGAGCGATATCTGCCGCGTCGTGCGCTGGAAGAGCCGTGTGCCCAGCCGTTCTTCGAGTCGTTTGATGCGCTTGGAGATGATCGCCGGCTGAAGTCCGAGTTCGCGGCCCGCCGCCGACATTGAGCCGCTCGCGACCACACGCGCAAAAATTTCCAGATCCGCGAGATTTGCCATGCCGCCCCTTGCTCTAAAGTGGCATAATCAATGCAGATTTGTTCCTGTTCATGCAAGAGTGTTGAGCCGAGAAAAAGAGACGCAAGGATAGGCACAAGGGGATATAATCATTGACGAAACAGGCCGGATCAGGAAACTGGCTGATACGAGGGAGGCAGAGACATGAATGAAGCACTGGCGTTCCTGCCGCCCGACGCGAGGGTTCTCGCTCGCCGCGACATCATCATAGCTGATCTCAGCGAACTGGTCGGTCCGGAGGGTATCGTCTCCGATGCTTTCGAGCTGGTGCCTTTCGAGACCGATGGCTTCATTGCCGTTCGCAACCTGCCGCTCGCCGTCGCCCTGCCGCGCACCACGGCGGAGGTCTCCGAACTGCTCAAATATTGCGCCCGCTACGACATCCCCGTTGTGCCGCGTGGGGCAGGGACCTCGCTTTCCGGTGGAGCGATCCCCCAGGCGGATGCGCTGGTCATCGCGCTCACCCGAATGAACCGCATCTTGGAGGTCGATTTCGAAAACCGTGCTGCGGTCGTTCAGGCCGGGGTTACCAATCTGGCGATATCCGATGCGGTGGCCGCCGACGGCTTCTTCTATGCGCCCGATCCCAGCTCGCAGCTCGCCTGTACGATCGGCGGCAATGTCGGCATGAATTCCGGCGGCGCCCACTGCCTGAAATACGGTGTCACCACCAACAATCTGCTGGGTGTCAAGCTGGTGTTGTTCGATGGCACCATCATTGATCTAGGCGGCAAGGCTCTGGATGCGAGCGGCCTTGATATGCTCGGCGTCGTCTGTGGCTCGGAAGGCCAGCTTGGCATCGTCACCGAGGCAACAGTGCGGTTGCTTGCCAAGCCGGAAGGTGTCAGGCCGGTGCTGTTCGGCTTCGAGACGGCGGAAGGCGCAAGCGCCTGCGTGTCCGATATCATCGGCGCCGGCGTCATTCCTGTCGCCATCGAATTCATGGACAAGCCGGCAATCGAGATCTGCGAGGCCTTCGCTCATGCCGGCTATCCCATGGATGTCGAGGCGCTGCTGATTGTCGAGGTCGAGGGTTCCGAGACCGAGATGGACATGATGCTCAAGGGCATCATCGACATCGCCCGCCGCCACGGTGTCAAGGCCATCAAGGAAAGCCAGTCGGCCATGGAGGCTGCCGCCATCTGGAAAGGCCGCAAATCCGCCTTTGGTGCTACCGGCCGCATTGCCGACTATATCTGCATGGACGGCACCGTGCCGCTATCGGAGCTGACGGCAGTGCTGAAAGGCACCTACGAAATCTGCGAGCGTCATGGCCTGCGCGTCGCCAATGTCTTCCACGCCGGCGATGGCAACATGCATCCGCTGATCCTCTACAACATCAACGATCCCCTTGAGTCCGCCGCCGCCGAGGCCGCGGGCAACGATATCCTGCGGCTCTGCGTCGATCACGGCGGCTGCCTGACCGGCGAGCACGGCGTCGGCATCGAAAAGCGCGACCTGATGCGGCACCAATACTCGGAAGCCGATCTTGCCCAGCAGATGCGGCTGCGCGCGGCGTTTGATCCGAAATGGATATTGAACCCGTCCAAGGTGTTCCCGCTTGAAGGGCGGACGGCGGGATGAGAGCAAAACACTCCCTCATTCCTGTGCTTGTCACAGGAATCCAGCCGGCTTGCGTCGGCAAGCCGAAAAGGTTCTTTGCATCTCACACGTTGCAAGCGGCAATTACGCCGGTCCTCAAGGCTTCCTTCGTGGCGCGGACGCGCCACTGCTGGATTCCTGTGACAAGCACAGGAATGAGGGAGTTTGTGGAAGGGGCAATGCCATGCTAACCCCCCATACCGAATCCGAAGCCGCCGACCTCATCCGCGCCGCCTCCGCTGCAAATACATCCATCGAAATCATCGGTTCCGGCACCAAACGTGGTCTCGGCAAGCCAGTCGAGGCGCAGGAGACACTGTCTTCCTCCGCTCTCGCCGGCATCACATCCTATAACCCCGCCGAAATGGTGATCTCGGCCAGATCCGGCACACTTCTCTCGACCATCACCGCAGCGCTCGATGAAAACCGCCAGATGTTGGCTTTCGAGCCGCCCGACTACCGCGGCATTCTCGGCACGGAAGGCGAGGCGACGATCGGCGGTCTGTTTGCCTGCAACCTGTCCGGCCCCCGGCGCTTCCAGGCCGGCGCGGCGCGTGATCATCTGCTCGGCGTTCGTTTCGTCAATGGCCACAACGACGTGGTCAAGGCCGGCGGCCGGGTGATGAAGAATGTCACCGGCCTCGACCTCGTCAAGCTGATGGCCGGATCGTTCGGCACGCTCGGTTTCATGACCGAACTCACCTTCAAGGTCTTGCCGAGACCCGAGACGTCGGCGACCGTCGTCATGTCGGGCCTCGATGACGAGGACTCCAGCTGGGCGATGTCGCACGCGCTGTCGAAATCCGTGGAAGTCTCGGGTGCCGCACATTTGCCGGACAGCTGCAAATGGCGTTTTCTGGGCAATCGGTTGCCGGAGGGTGCAGCCACAGTGCTGCGGCTCGAAGGTCTTGCTTTTTCAGTTGCGGAACGGGTGGAAAGGCTGAAGGCCCTTCTCAAGGGCGCGCCGGTGACGGTGCTTGCACAGGACGAGAGCACCGCGCTCTGGCAAGAGATTGCCGACGTCAAACCTTTCCATGCCGATGGCAGGAACCGGCCATTGTGGAAAATCTCGGTTCCTCCGACCTCGGGCCATCAATTGCTGTCGGCGCTACGCATGGAAACCGGCGTTGACGGCTATTATGACTGGCAGGGCGGGCTGCTCTGGCTGCGGATGGAGGCCGAACCGGAAGCCGAGATGCTGCGCGACATGATCCGCCATTTCGGCGGCGGCCACGCGACGCTGGTTGCCGCGACCGATGAACAGCGTAAAACCGTCCCGGTATTCGAGCCTGCACCAGTCGCCGTGGCGGCATTGAACGCCCGCATCCGGGAAAAATTCGACCCGGCGAGCATCTTCAATCCGGGGCGGATGGGGTAACACATGCAAACCAATTTTTCCCCCGCGCAACTCACCGATCCGAAGACTGCCGAAGCCGAAGGCATTCTGCGCAAATGCGTCCATTGCGGCTTCTGCACGGCGACCTGTCCCACCTATGTGACGCTCGGTAACGAACTCGATAGCCCGCGCGGCCGCATCTATCTCATCAAGGACATGCTGGAGAACGATCGGCCGGCGGACGAGAAGGTGGCGCTGCACATCGATCGCTGTCTGTCCTGCCTTGCCTGCGTGACGACCTGTCCGTCCGGCGTCGATTACATGCATCTGATCGACCACGCCCGCATCCATGTCGAAAAGACCTACAAGCGGCCGCCGATGAAGCGGCTGCAGCGGGCGCTGCTGGCTTTCTTCATGCCTTCGGCCAGCCGGTTCCGTTTCGCCATGACGCTTGCCAAGCTCGGTCGGCCCTTCGCCCCGCTCATGAAGCGCGTGCCGGCGTTCAAGGCTTTCGGAGCCATGGTCGAGCTTGCCCCGCGCTCGCTGCCGCCGAAGTCGCGGTTTTCCGAACCTGGCACCTTTCCAGCCAAGGGCGCCAGAAAGAAGCGCGTGGCCATGCTGACTGGCTGCGTCCAGCCGGTCATCGATCCCGGCATCAACGAAGCCTCGATCGAGTTGCTCACCAATCTCGGCATCGAGGTGGTGCTGCCCAAGGGGGAGGCCTGCTGCGGCTCGTTGCGCCATCATATGGGCCATGAGCAGCCGGCGCTCGCCTCGGCCCGCAACAACATCGACGCGTGGATCGCAGAAATGGATGGAGCCGGCCTCGATGCGATCGTCATCACGGCGTCGGGCTGCGGCAACACGATCAAGGACTACGCCCACATGTTCAAGGCCGACCCCGCATATGCCGAAAAGGCAAAACGCGTTTCGGCGATCGCGCGCGACGTGGCGGAATATGTCGATGGCCTCGATCTGCCTGAACAGCCCTCCAAGGGTCTGGTCGTCGCCTATCATGCGGCCTGTTCGCTGCAACATGGCCAGCGTATCACGGTCCAGCCCAAGGCGCTGCTGCGCAAGGCGGGTTTTACGGTGCGCGATCCGGCGGAGGGGCATCTCTGTTGCGGCTCCGCCGGCACCTACAACATGCTGCAATCCGATATCGCGGACCAGCTCAAGGCCCGCAAGGTGAAGAATATTGAGGCGCTCAAGCCGGATATCATTGCCGCCGGCAATCTTGGCTGCCTTACCCAGATCGGCACCTCGACGAACATCCCGGCCGTGCATACGATCGAGCTTCTCAATTGGGCCTATGGCGGCAAGAAGCCTGCAAAGTTGAATTAATTGCGCGTGTCGCACGTGTTACCGGCAATCACTTCGATTGAACGGGACGTGAAGATGAAATCGTCACTGACATATTGCGCGCTGGCGCTGGGCATCGCCTGCATTCCACTAAAGGCATCAGCGACCGGCAATCTCGATTGCATGATCAATGACGAGAATCTCGATTTCACCTTCGAGTCGCTGTTCAGCTACTCCGGCAGCAGCCCGCTGTTTCAATCAAAGGTCAGCTTCGAATCCAAGCATCCCCAAACTTTCGCGTCGCTGAAGAAGCTGGAAATGGACGCTCTGCCGGTGATCCAGCAATGGTTCGAAGGCAAGGATCTCCGACTGCAGTTCTACAAGGAGACCGAGGGCGACGACGTGCCCTTTGCGGCCGTGAAACTGACGATCCAAACCGTCGTCGGTGAGGACGGGAACAGCTACAGCGGCACATACAAGCTCGAGATCACGCCCGCCGTCGTGCCCGGCAAGGAGAGCGAAGTCATCAAGATCGAGGGGCCGGCATCCTGCTCGGCCGGCTGAGGAGATCAAGTGATGAAGTATCTGGCCGCAGCCATTTTCGGGGCAGGGCTCCTTGCCACGCCACTGCATGCCTTTGCTACCGGCGGCGTCTGGTGCGACGTCGAGGATAAGAACGTCAAGTTCCATTTCAAGGCATCCCAGGCCCGCGACGGCACAGGTGGCTGGTGGGGTATCGAGGGCGGAGTGGAGAGCCTGAACACGACGCTGCCGACGGATATCGCCAAGTTCACTATCAAGGACGAGAATCTTACCGAGCGCTGGTGGGATGGCGATGACGTGCGGCTCATCGTGCAGAAGAACAATGCCGACAATCAGCCGTGGGCCAGCATCCGCGTGACCGTGCTCGCCAAGGCTTACGAGGAAGCCACCTACCGCGGGCCTTACACGCTTGAAATATGGAATGCGGACGGGAGCCATATCACCAGGACGGGCGTTGTCGAATGTTCTGCGGACTAACGAATGTCGAGCCTGTTCCCGTGGAAACAGCGCGGGCAGTGTGGGTGTGGGAAAAAGGTTTCAACGGATGGAAATGACCATCCAGACAAATGAAACCAGAAGCAAATCAAATCACTCCGAGGAGAACTCAAATGAAAAAGTACATCATCGCTGCCGTTGCCGCAGTCGTCGCCACCGTATCGCTGTCGTCCGTTGCCGAAGCCGGCTGGCGCCGCCATCATGGCTGGTATGGCCATCACCACTACTGGGGCGGCCCGCGCATCGTCATCCGCCCGGCCTACTACAACGACTATTGCTTCATCAAGAAGGTCCGCCGCTACGACGATTGGGGCAACGTCTACATCAAGCGCGTTCGCATCTGCGGCTGATGTCTACCCCTTCGCATACCTGACCATCCGGCGCTTCCCCTGCAACCCGGATGGTCAGCGCTCTGATCCTCCCCAGAACTCGCCCGGTTCCTCCAGAACCGGGCTTTTTCATTCAGGTCTCAGAAATGATAGGATACGCCGAGATTGAGGGCATGCGTCAGGATGTTGGTCTTCAGCTGGTCGCCAGAGTCGATGTCGACATTGACGCGGGAATAATTGAGCTTGTATTCGCTGAAGGCAGAGATGTGATTGGTGAATTTGTAGTCGATGCCGGCCATCAGCTGGCCTGTGACGCCGCCGACCTGGTAATTCCAGGTCTTGCCGGAAGGACGGATGACCTCGACATGTGGCACGTTGGCACCGACGCCGATGCCGAGATAAGGCGTCCAGGCGCGATCGGGTGACTTGAAGCGATAAAGCACGTTGGCGGTGACGAGATTCAGCCCATCGGTGAATTCGAAATGCGTCCAACCGGGAGTCTTGGTCTTGAGCGTTTCCTTGTCGGCATAGACCTTGCTGTGGCTGTAATCGAGCGCCAGGCCGATATTGTCGTAGCCGAAATCCTCCAGCCAATAGGTTCCGCGAACACCCCAGTAGGGCGGCATGGAGAAGGATTTGCCCTGCCAGCCACTGACGAATTCGGTGCCGTCGGTCACGGTAACCGTGCTGTGGGGTGCGGTCTGATAACCGCCGTAAACAGACAGGACAGGATCGGCAGATGCACTCTGGGCGGCAAACAGAAACGGCGCGACGGCAAGCGCACCCAAAGATAGAATACGACGCATGACGTTGCTTTCCCCTTCTCCAGTTTCGAAGCCGCCCGATATGGACGTCTATTGATACAGCCATGTGTCAGGCTGCCGAATCGAAATTGGCCCCAATTAGAATCGTAGTAAAAAAGGCTCCGGACGCAAGCGCCGGAGCCCCGATATCATCGTAAAATTTACCTCAGTCGAAAGACGAGAACAACGTGCGGAAGTAGTCCACGCCGTGGTCGGCAAATTGCACGTTGCCCTGGCGATTGCCGGGGCCGACGACGATCACCTTGGCACCGAGTCGGGCCTTGTCGTAGAGGTTCTCGACATCCTTGTTCATCATGCGGATGCAGCCGGACGACATGTTGAGGCCGATCGACCAAGGCTGGTTGGTGCCATGGATTCGGAAGCCCGAATCGTTGCGGCCCTTGTAGAGGTAGAGTGCGCGTGCGCCGAGCGGGTTGTCGATGCCGCCTTCCTGATAGTCGGGCAGCATGTGACCCTTGGCGGCTTCGCGGCGGATCATTTCCTTCGGCGGTGTCCAGCCCGGCCATTCGGCCTTGCGCTGCACTTTGACGACACCCGACCAGCCAAAGCCTTCGCGGCCGACGCCGATGCCGTAGCGCGTCGCCTTGTTGTTGCCCTCGACATAGTAGAGAAACTTGTTGTTGGTATCGACGATGATCGTGCCCGGCCTTTCGTTGGTCACGAGCTTGACGACCCGGCGCTTGAACTTCGCGGCGACCGGCTTCTGGATGGCAACCAGCGTGACGTCGCTCTGGACCGCGCCGGCGGGTGCATTGGAATTGGTGAATGCGCTCGCGTCCTGCACGGTGATAAAACCGGTTGCAGCAATGACGCCGGCAGCGATGACGTGTTTCAGTCCGAGCATGCGGAGATCCCCTCAAATCGATATCGACCGAAACTACCGGCTTTGCCGATAATTTCAAGAACGCTTACGTTTCAGACGCCCCAAGCAATCACTCACATTGACGTGAAATCGCGATTTTGCTCCGACTTGTTGGCTGGTGTCACATTACGATCACACGTGTGCCCACGTTGACACGCTCGTATAGATCGACGACGTCCTGGTTGCGCATGCGAATGCAGCCCGAGGAAACGGCATACCCGATCGTCCAGGGCGCGTTGGTACCGTGGATCCGGTAGAGCGAGGAGCCAAGATACATGGCGCGCGCGCCGAGCGGGTTGGCTTCGCCGCCTTCCATATGGTCGGGAAGGTAATGTCCCTTGGCGGCCTCGCGGCTGATCATTTCTTTCGGCGGCGTCCATTCCGGCCATTCCGACTTGCGGGTGATCTTGTGGGAGCCGGCCCACTCGAAGCCCGGCTTGCCGACGCCGACGCCATAGCGCCGTGCCTTGCCATCGCCGAGGACGAGGTAGAGGAAGCGGTTGTTGGTGTCGATCACGATCGTGCCAGCTTTCTGCTCGGTCGGATATTCGACCATCTGCGGCAGATATTGCGGGTCGATCTTGCTGTAATCCTGCTGCTGCTCGGTGCTATAAGAGACCTGCTGAACCTGCGACTGGTCGGCCTGCTGGCGCTGGCGGGCGAGGCGGCGCTGCAGGCGATAATCCTGAACCTTTTGTATCCGGCGGACGACCACCGGGCGCACCGGACCGGCCAACTGAGTGACCCACTGGCCGGCCACGCCGGACTCGATCAGCACCGGCCGCACGACCTTGTAGCGATCGTCGGCATGGGCCGATGTCGCGAGCACCAGAACGCTGGAAGCAAGAAGAAGCAATCTTTTCATCATCGGGCCTACTCTATACTTGGGAGCCTGAATACTTGGGGAGCCTGAAGTCATGAACTGACCTTGCACGCGGATCGGCAAGCGAATGGTAAACGATCGTTCATTAAACCCCGCGGCAAAAGGGAAACCTTTTGTCAGGGTTACTGCCAGGTTTGGAAATACGGTTAGGCAATGGTAAATCCGGGCGGAGCGAGAAAAGTGAATTGGATTCGGCATGAGCGACAGCGGTTTGATCACCAGCGATGACGGCAAGACGCGCTGCTTCTGGCACGGCGGATTAGAGGACTACCAGCGCTACCACGACGAGGAATGGGGCTATCCCGTCCACGATGACCGCCGGCTGTTCGAGAAGATCTGCCTCGAGGGTTTTCAGTCCGGCCTTTCCTGGCTGACGATCCTGCGCAAGCGCGAGAATTTTCGCGCCGGATTTGCCAATTTCGAGATCGACAAGGTCGCGGCTTTCGACGACGGCGATATCGAGCGGTTGCTCGGCGACAAGGGCATCGTCCGTCATCGCGGCAAGATCGTCTCGACGATCAACAACGCCAGGCGGGCGATTGAACTGAGACAGGAATTCGGCACGCTCGACGCCTTTTTCTGGAAACATGCACCGCTGCCGGGCGAGCGGCCCGACCTGATCGACCTCACCTGGCTGCGCGCCAATCCGGTGTCGCCGGCCTCGACACGCCTTTCCAAGGACCTGAAGAAACGTGGCTGGAGCTTCGTCGGTCCGACGACGGTCTATGCTTTCATGCAGGCGATGGGGCTGGTCAACGACCACCTCGAGGGCTGTTTCTGCCGTGCCAAAGCGCTTGACATGAAGTAAGATAGAGCCATGCAATGGCAGGACGAGGCGATCATTCTGGGCATAAGGCGGCATGGCGAAACCAGCGTCATCGCCGAGGTGATGACCCGTGGCCGTGGCCGCCATCTCGGACTGGTGCGCAATGGCCGCTCGCGGACCATGCAGCCAGTGCTGCAGCCCGGCAATCTGGTCGAAGTGACCTGGCGCGCGAGGCTCGACGAGCATCTCGGCAATTTCTCCCTCGAACCGCTGAATTTCCGCGCCGCGGTGCTGATGGAAAATGCCGCCAGCCTGCACGGCGTCCAGGCGTTGGCGGCGCTTCTCAGGCTGCTGCCGGAGCGCGACCCGCATCCACATCTCTTCGACATGCTCAACATCGTGCTCGATCACCTGAACGAGCCGACCGGCGCCGGTGAGCTTTACGTGCGCTTCGAGCTTGCCGTGCTCAACGATCTCGGCTTCGGCCTTGACCTCTTGGAATGCGCCGCCACGGGCTCGCGCGAACAGCTGGAATATGTCTCGCCGAAATCCGGCCGCGCCGTCAGCCGGGAAGCGGGACTTCCCTACAAGGACAAGCTCTTTCACCTGCCGGAATTTTTGCGTGACACCTCGCACGAGGCAGCCAACCGCGACAGCCTGATAGAGGCTTTCCGTCTGACCCGCTATTTTCTCGACCGCCACGTCTATGGCCCGCGCGGGCTGGAACCGGGCACGGCGCGAGAGGGGTTCATGAGGGCTGTGCTGGATAGTTTGGCGGCCTGATCTCCCCGCCGAAGCGGGGAGAATGGACACAGAGCAAGAGGATCAGGCGATCTTGCCGCCGCCCTGCTTGGTGATAGCCACGACGGATGGACGTGGCTGCATGCCGTCCTTGAAGTCCGGCCAGCGGGTGGCAGGCGTCTCGAAGGTCGGCAGACCAGCGTCACCCGGATGCTGGACAGACACGAAGAACGTGTCCGAGGTCGGGTTGAAGCAGGGACCGCACATCTCAGCACCCACCGGCACGCGGAAGAACAGTTTCGAGGTGCCGCGCAATTCGCCTTCGGTCTCGATTGCCCAGATACCATCCGTGCGACCGGTCTCCTTCTTGTTGTTGCCGTCGGTGGCGACCCAGAGACGGCCTTCGGCGTCGACGGCGCAATTATCCGGCATGCCGAACCAGCCGTTCTTGGTCGTTGAGGTCGAGAAGGATGCGCCGACATCGGCAACCGAAGGATCGCCGCATTTCAACAGCACTTCCCAGGTCGACTTGGTCGAGGCGAAATCGCTGTCGGTCTCGGTGATTTCGATGATGTGGCCGAACTTGTTCTTGGCGCGTGGATTGGCGGCATCGAGCTGCTCGTCCTTGCGCTTGGAGTTGTTGGTCAGCATGCAATAGACCTTGCCGGTCTTCGGGTTGGGCTGCACGTCTTCCGGCCGGTCCATCTTGGTGGCGCCGAGCAGGTCAGATGCCAGGCGGGCATGGATCACCACATCGGCCTGCGAGGCAAAGCCGTTCTCCGCCGTCAACGGTCCCTGGCCGTGGACCAGCGGCATCCACTCCATCGTGCCGTCTTCGCTGAACTTCGCGACATGCAAGGTGCCGTCGTCGAGCAGCTTCATATTGGCGGCGCGGTCGTCCGGGTTGAACTTGCCTGCACTGACGAACTTGTAGACATAGTCGAAGCGTTCGTCGTCACCGCAATAGACGACAACGCGGCCGTCCTTATTGACGATCGACTCGCAGCCTTCATGCTTGAAGCGACCGAGTGCTGTGTGCTTGACCGGCTTGGATGTCGGATCGAATGGATCGACTTCCATCACCCAGCCGAAGCGGTTGGCTTCGTTGGGCTCCTTCTCGATGTCGAAGCGATCGTAGAACTGGCTCCATTTGTATTCGTTGCCGGGAATGCCGAGCCGCTTGTAGGCGGCATATTCCGGATGGCCTTCCTTGAGTTCGCCGGCGAAGTAGTTGTTGATGTTCTCTTCCGACATCAGCCAAGTGCCCCAGGCGGTGACGCCGCCGGCGCAATTGTTGATCGTGCCGAGCACGGCGGTGCCGGTGGGATCGGCCTTGGTCTTCATGCGGTCATGGCCGGCGGCCGGACCGGCAATGCTGATCTCGGTCTTTGAGGTGATGCGGCGATTGAACTTGCCGTCCAGCACCGGTTGCCATTTGCCGTCGACCTTCTTGATTTCGACGATGGTGCCGCCATGCGCGGCCATCTCGATATCCACGAGGTCCTTTGTATGCTCACCCATGATGACGGCGTCTTCTTCCTTGCCGTCGACAGTATGCTTGCCGATCGTTGCCCAGGCGGGGAACATCAGTTCGGCATTGGTATATTCATGATTGACGACCAGCAGGCCGTGGTCGGGATTGCCCTCGAGCGGAATGAAGCCGACATAGTCGTTATTGTAGCCGAACAGCTTTTCCTGGTCGGCGGCGCTCTGCTTCAGCGGGTCGAATTCCGGGCTGTCGGCAAACAACTTGTCGCCCCAGCGCAGCAGCACATCGGCGTCATAGCCGGGCGCGACATGGTGCTTTTCATCGATACCGACTTCGATTTCCTCGAAGTCGAAAGCAGGCTTGGTCGCTGCGCGGGCCTGGTCTGCGGCAATCAGCGCCAGCGGGCTAACGGTCGTGGCGATTGCGGCGACGGCCAGCGAACCGCCGATAAAGCCGCGACGCGAGAAGCGACGGTTGATGATGTCGCCCATGGTCGGGTTGGTGGAACAGTTCGAGCCGTAATCTTCCTTGGCTTCGCGCAGGTCTTGCGGGGTCTGGGAAAAGTCGAGATTGTGGTCATTGGCGAGATGGTCCATGATATCGCTCCTGTGGGGGAAGTTTACCAAAACCTTCTATGCGTTGCCGGGTGACACCTGTGTGACGGGTGGCTAAATAAATACCATCCGTCAAACGTCTCCCGCTTGAAAATTGATAATGCGCGCATTGCGCATTTCCGGAAAGTGCGCCCGCCGTCATGTTCGAACTCATTGCCCTGATTTCCATCGTCCTTGCCATCGCAGCCATATCGAGTGCACGCGGCGCCCGGGCCCGGCTCGATACCGAGCTCGCCACGATCAAGCTTGAATTGAAGCGGTTGGAGGGACTTGTCGGCACTGCGCCTGCACGCGAACCCGCCGCCGAGACGGTGGAAGAGATTGCCGATGCAGTGACGAGCCCCGAAGCCGGGGCCGCACTCGCTGCTGAGATCCCTGCCGAACAGATCACCGACGCTGTCGATGCACAGGAAGCGCTAGAGACGCCCGGCGAAGAGCCACAGCCGATCGCTGCCGCCGTCGCTGCACCGGCCAAACCCAAGGAATCCTTCGAGTCGAAGCTCGCCGCCCGCTGGAGCGTCTGGGTCGGCGGGCTCGCACTGGCTTTCGCCGGTATCTTTGCAGTCAAGTATTCCATCGATCAGGGTCTTCTGAGCCCTCAGGTTCGCCTGACCCTTGCCGCACTCTTCGGCGTCGTGCTGATGGGCGTGGGCGAGTGGGTGCGTCGCCGCACCGACACGACCACCGTCAAGACATTCGCCAATGCGATGATCCCGGGCATCCTGACCGCCGCCGGTACACTAACGCTGATGGGCGCGGTGTTCGTCGCGCATGGCGTCTATGAGTTCATCGGCCCTGCTGCGGCCTTCCTTCTGCTCAGCCTGATTTCGCTCGCCACGCTGGCGCTGTCACTGCTGCACGGGCAGGGGCTTGCGGGTCTCGGCCTGGTCGCCTCCTTCGTCACGCCGCTTCTTGTCACTTCCGCAGCGCCGAGCCCTTGGCCGCTGTTCGGGTTCCTGTCCGTCGCCTGGATCGCCAGCACGTTTGCCGCCAAAATTCGCCATTGGCGCGTCACGCCGGCCATCGCCAATGTCGGCCTGTCCGCCTGGGCATTCCTTTATACCGTTGGTTCCAAGCCGTTCGAGGTCGCCCCGGTCGCACTGGCGATGCTGATCATGATCGCCGGCCTTGCCTTCATCTGGCCCGGGCGCTGGGTGTTCGTTTCCGCCGAACCCGATGTCGACCCGATCGACGGGCAGGTGCCTGCAGCCAAGCCTGCGCGCGTGCCGGGCCCATGGGAGCAGGTGTTGCTGCCGCGCCATATCGCCAATACGTTGACCGCAGCGCTCGGGGCGATGGTCGTTGCCGTCGTCTTCCTGGCACCGGATCTGTTCAGCACCGGCTACATCTTTGCGGGGTTCATAGCTCTCATCGTCGCGCTCGCGCTGTTCGGCGCTTCGCGCAGCTATGCCACCTATCCGGCCATCGGCTCGGCGCTCGCGGCGATTGGTGGCATTCGCATCGTCATTTTCGGCACGGCATCGATGGGGTTCAATGCACCGGATGCCAACGGCCTGCCGGCCTATATCGATCCGACCTGCGTGTCGTGGATCGCGCTGGGGCTCGGCCTGTTTTTCGCCGCGCTCGGCATAGCGGTCAATGTTCTCAAACATGGCGAGCAGTCACCGCATGCAAAAATCTGGACGGCCATCGCGACCGTGACGCCCTTGCTGCTGGCGACCATAAGCTTCGTGTTCTTCGGCAACTACAGCTTCGACCTCAAGCATGGTCTGTTTGCCATCGTCCTCGGCATCTTCTATCTCGGCGCCGCGCAAATCGCCTTCCGCGGATCGGAATTCGAGGACCGCTACGTCTTCACCCGCGATCTGTTCGTTGCCGCATCCTGGGCTGCATTCGTCTATGCGCTGATTGTCATGACCAACGATATGGTGACCACGATTGGCGCAGCCGTGCTTGGCTTCGTCTATCTGCTGGCGCAGCGTGTCCGCAATTGGCCGATCCTGCCCTGGGCGATGGCGGCAGCGGCGATCTTCGTTGCAGGCCGCATCGCCTGGCAGCCCACCATCGTCGGCGTCGATCATCTCGGCAAGACGCCGGTCTTCAATGCGTTGCTGGCCGGCTACGGCATCCCGTCACTGTTGCTGATCATCTCCGCATGGATGCTGCGCGACAGCAAGGACGGCCGCATCCGCAGCGTCATGGAAGCGCTTGCCAGCCTGTTCAGCCTGCTGACCATCGGCATTCTCGTCCGCCACGCCATGAATGGCGGCACGCTGAACGACGCCGTGCCGACGCTTGCCGAGCAGGCGATCTACACGCTGCTGACCGTTGGCGCGTCGGCCACGCTGATGGCCATCGACCTCAGGCGGCCCAGCATCGTCTTCCGCACCGGCTCGATGGCGGTCGGCTATATCTCGATGCTGTCTGTGATCTCCGCGCACTATGTCGGCCTCAATCCGTACTTTACTGGCGAGCTGACCGGCAAGATCCCGTTCTTCAACCTGCTGTTCCTCGCCTATCTTCTGCCCGGCCTCGCCTATGGTCTCACAGCGTGGTTCGCGCGGGGCCGTCGTCCGATGCATTATGTCATCGCGCTGGCTTTGACGGGGGCGAGCCTGCTGTTTGCCTATGTCACGCTCTCGGTCCGGCGCGTCTTCCACGGAGACGGCATTGCTGACTGGAAGGGCTTCCTGCAGCCGGAGCTCTACACCTATTCCGTCGTCTGGCTATTGCTGGGTGTGGCGCTGCTGGTGGTCGGCTATCGGTTCCGCGCCAAAAGCATCCGCATCGCCTCAGCCGCCCTGGTGCTGATTGCGGTGGTCAAGGTCTTCCTGGTCGATATGTCCAATCTCGAAGGCCTGTTCCGGGTCCTGTCCTTCATCGGGCTCGGTGTCGCGCTCATCGGCATCGGCCGCTTTTACCAGACGATCCTGTCGGGCCTCGCCGCGGAGGCCCCCAAGACGACCGATATCGAACCACCTGCGGAGCAGGAGCACGGCGCCGGTTGACCGGACGTTAACCCGCGCGGGTTTAGTCTGCCCTGAACAAATGACCGCGCCTTCATGCGCGAATGGCAAGCAGGGTTTCGATCGATGGCTCGGGATATGCGGATTGCAAGCCTCGACGGCTTGCGGGGCCTGGCGGCATCTGCCGTCGTCTATGCGCATGTCGAGTTCTTCTATCCGACCACCAATCCCTGGCTGAAGCTCGACACGGGCGACGAAGCCGTGGCGATCTTTTTTGCGTTGAGCGGCTTTCTGATGGCGCTGCTTTATGGTGATCGCCAGTTCAACGCCAAGGACTACCTCGTTCATCGCTTCGCGCGCATTTATCCGGTCTATCTCGCATCGGTACTGGTCGTGGTGTTGCTTTCAGCGATCTATGGCAGCGCGTATCTCTATCCGATCGACGGCGCGGAACAGGTCATGCGCCACATCCTGATGTTCGGCTCGACCGGCGTCTTCTGGTCGATCCCGCCGGAGATCCAGTTCTATCTATTCTTTCTGCTCATCTGGCTGTGGTTTCTCGACCCGAAAAAATATCAATGGATCGCGGTGGCGACCGCAGCATTGCTGATCATTGACTCCTATTTCGGTTTTCCCGGACCCGGTATCTTGCTCAGCTCGAAACTGCCCTACTTCCTGTTCGGGACTTTGGCCGGCAGGCTGTATGCCCACCAGAAAAGCCATCCCGATGGCGCCTTGACGGGCATCGTCACGCTGGGACTGCTGGTATTCTTCTTGCTGGCGCGCGGCTTCTTCCCGCTGACGACGTCTTTCTGGGGGCTGTCCTCGGCCTTGACGGGTGCTGTGATCGTCTATCTTGCCGCCTGCGGCTCGCCGGTCTCCGCCTTTGTCCTGGCTTCCCGGCCGCTGACATTCGTCGGCAAGATCAGCTTTTCGCTCTACCTCTTCCATCTGCCGGTAATCTTCCTCGGCATGCGCGTCCTCGATGGCCTGATGCCTCTGGAGGCGTCCTTGATCCTCTCGATTGCTCTCGCCTACGCCTTCGCCTGGTTGAGCTACATGGTCATCGAGGATCCCGCACGCCGTTTCTTCACCGGCCTCTGGCGCACGCGGCGGCAAAGATTGCCGGTTGCGGCAGAATAGCTTTCCGGTAAAACATCGCTCATGCAGAGTGATGACATCTCCCGAATCTTCGCGCCGTTCGAAGACCTCGCCCGAAGGCTGATGCCATACGCCGTCGCCACGGACGATGGCGCGCATGATATCGGCCATATCGGACGGGTGTTTGCCAACGCCATGCGCATCCACGCCAGCGAAGGTGGCGATGCGGAAGTGCTGGCGGCGGCCGTGCTTCTGCATGATTGCGTTTCAGTCGAGAAGAACTCGCCGCTGCGTGCCCAGGCTTCGCGCCTTGCCGCCGAGAAAGCCAGCGGCATCCTGGCCGACATGGGGTGGCAGCCCAGCAGGATCGAAGCCTGCGCGCACGCCATCACCACGCACAGTTTCTCCGCCGGCATTCCACCCGAGACCACCGAGGCAAAAATCCTGCAGGATGCAGATCGGCTGGATGCGATAGGGATGATCGGCGTTGCACGTCTTTTCTACATCGGCGGCCGCATGGGGTCGACGCTCTATGATCCGGCAGACCCGAGGGCCGACGGTCGCGAACTTGACGACAAGACTTTCGCACTCGACCACTTTGCGGCCAAGCTCTTCAAGCTTGCCGATGGTTTCCAGACCGTGACCGGCCGCGCATTCGCCGAAGAGCGGCACCGGCGGCTGGTTCATTTTCACGACCTCATGCTCGAGGAAATAGGCATATGAAGGTTTCATCTCTCCATATCTACCCGCTGAAAAGCGGCCGCGTCATCGACCGTACCGAGGCAGAGGTGACGCCGTGGGGGCTCGCCGGCGACCGCCGCTACATGATCACCGACCCGGACGGCCGGTTCATCACCCAGCGCGAATTGCAGCCGCTGGCGCAAGTCACAGCAACCGCTCATGACGGTGTCCTGACGCTTTCCAAGGTTGGCGAGGCGCAAAGCATCCTGGCCTCGTTCGATCCGAGCCGCCGCATCGACGTCGATATCTGGGACAGCAAATTGACAGCGGCCGTGGCGCTGGACGGCGTCAATCATGCGCTCAGCAAATGGTTCGGTATTCCCGTCCTGCTTGTGCATGCCGACGATATCAGCAACCGCCAATGCAGCCCTGGCTGGGCGGGCGTAGGCGTGTCGACCGGTTTTGCCGACGGCTATCCGGTTCTGATCACCACGACCGGCTCGCTGAACGCGCTGAACGAAGCAACACTCGCCGCCGGTGATGCAGGGTTCGGCATGGACCGGTTTCGCCCCAATATCGTTATCGAGGATGACCGGCCCTTCGCCGACGATCGGTGGGCATCTGTCGAGATCGGCGGTATCCGCTTTGATCTCGTCAAACCCTGTGCCCGCTGCATCATGACCACGCAGGACCAATTGACCGGCGACCGGGGCGGCCCCGACCCGATGCCGGCGATGCGCAAGCTGCGCGTGTCGATGGATCGCCGCGTGCCTGGCGTGCTGTTCGGCTGGAATGCAGTCGCACGCAGCACCGGCCGCCTGGCTGTCGGCGACACGGCAACTGTGATTGCCGATCGTCCCGAGGGCTGGCCGCTCAGGCAGCGTTAGAAAATGGCCTGAGCGCCGCATCGATCTCGGACATCACGCCGGACGGAAGCGGACCCTTGTCCAGCGCGCCGGCATTTTCCTCGACCTGAGCGACGGTGCGGAAGCCCGGTATCGGCAAGGTCCTGGCTGATTTTGCCCACAGCCAGCCAAGCGCACCCTGCGTCAAGGTGCGGCCGCCAGTTCGCAGAAGTTCGCGAACCGCATCCAGCCGTGCCGCAAATTCCGGCGCGATCCTGCCATCTTTGAAGTAGGTCATCCAGTCGAGAGCAGCGCCGCGCACGTCCTTTTCACCCACCACCTGGTCGGATTTGAACTTGCCGCTCAGCAGTCCCATCGCCAATGGACCGCGATTGATCGAAATCAGCCCACGCTCTTCGATAATCTTGAGGAGGTCGCTGGCGGGCTCGAAGACGTTCATGGTGTGTTGCACCGACACGAAGCCATCGCGGGTGGCATGTCGAGTCGCGCGGTCGGGATAGTCGGTGCTCCAGCCGAAGGCATCGATCTTGCCTTCGCTGCGGAGTGCTCCAAGCGTGTCGAAGACGCCGTCCGACTGCTCCAGTGGAAAGTCGTTGAGATGGAATTGCAGCAGGTCGAGCCGCTCGCGACGCAAGCGACGAAGCGAAGTCTCGACCGAGGCACGGATAAAAGCCTCGTCGGCAAATGCGCCTGTCGCCTGCTTGGTCGTGGCATCCGTGGCGAAACCGAATTTGGTGGCAACGAAAATGTCGTCGCGCCCGGCCAGCGCCTGGCCGAGCACCTCCTCGGAGTGACCGGCGCCATAATTCGACGCGGTGTCGAAGAAGCGGATACCGAGATCGACGGCGCGATGGATCGCAGCGATCGATTCCTGATCATCGACCTCACCCCAGCCAAGCGGCACGTCGCCGGCAAAGAAAGGCCCGCCAATGGCCCAGCAACCCATGCCGAGGCGTGGGATCGGTGTGCCGTTCCAGAGGGTGATGTTGTTTTCCAGTGGGGTCATGGTGGGTGTCCTTCGTTCGTGTCGGCGCACCCTAGGCGGTCGCCCGTTCTGCTGGAACGGCCAAATTCGCAACGCGTTTTTCAAAATTGAAAAGCGCCATCAAGTCGATCCATCAGCGAAACTGATTTTGGTCTTCAGAAAAACTTGCTTTTCTGGTTGTCGCTCACCGCCTATGGATGACGGCTGAACATCGGAGAACTGCATGAACGCTGCGAGCCGCACCCAAACCCTGCCATGGGCAATTATTGTCGCCGGCTCCATCATCGCCATGATCACCTTTGGGCCACGCTCGGCTATGGGCTTCTTCCAGTTGCCGTTGCTCGGTGATACCGGCTGGGATCGCGAGACATTCGGCCTGACGCTCGCGCTGCAGAATCTCTTCTGGGGGCTCGGTCAGCCATTCTTCGGCGCGTTTGCCGACAAGTTTGGCACGGCCAAGGTGCTGGTGATGTCGGCGGTGCTCTATGCCTGTGGTCTTCTACTGATGGCCCATCCCGCCAGCCCGGCGATGCTGCATCTCGGCGGCGGCGTGCTGATCGGCCTTGGTGTGGCGGCGGGCTCCTTCAGCGTCATCCTCTCGTCCTTCGCCCGCAATGTGACGCCCGCTCAGCGTTCGATGGCCTTCGGTATTGCCACCGCTGCCGGTTCGGCTGGTATGTTCGTCTTCGCACCGCTGGCGCAGGGGTTGATCACCACCGTCGGCTGGCGCGAGGCGCTGACGATCATGGCGGTGCTGATGATCGCCGTTCCCTTCCTTGGTATCGTGCTGCGCGGCAATGCCCAATCCGGTTCGCAAAGCCATGCCGCTTTCCAGCAGACGGCCGGCGCCGCCATGCGCGAGGCGCTGGGACATCGCTCCTATCTGCTGCTGATCTCGGGTTTCTTCGTCTGTGGCTTCCAGGTGGCATTCATCACGGCGCATTTTCCGGCATACCTGCTGGATATCGGCATCGACAAGACCTATGCGGTGATCGGCATGGCGCTGATCGGTGCCTTCAACATCATCGGTTCGCTCGCCGCCGGCGTCATCGGCCAGTCCTATTCCAAGCCGTGGTTTCTGGCGCTGATCTATCTCGGCCGCTCGATCGCGGTGACCATCTTCATCCTGCTGCCGATCACACCGGCTTCGGTGATCATCTTCTCAGCTGTTATGGGCCTGCTCTGGCTGTCGACCGTGCCGCCGACCAACGGTCTGGTCGCCACCATGTTCGGCACACGCCACCTCGGCCTCTTGGGCGGCATCGTGTTCTTCTCCCACCAGATCGGCTCGTTTCTGGGCGTATGGCTGGGCGGTTACCTCTATGATCGCTTCGGCACCTACGACCCCGTCTGGTGGCTGGGCGTGGCGCTGGGCCTGTTTGCCGCCGTCGTTCACATCCCGATCAAGGAAGCTATTGTGCCGGGCCGGCCGGTGGCAGCCTGATCGCC
The DNA here is from genome assembly GCF_057787725.1 of Shinella sp. OV683. Taxonomy (NCBI): domain Bacteria; kingdom Pseudomonadati; phylum Pseudomonadota; class Alphaproteobacteria; order Hyphomicrobiales; family Rhizobiaceae; genus Shinella; species Shinella sp. OV683. Next base: position 3,994,819 of record NZ_CM173543.1, on the reverse strand, counting down.
ATCACACGGTGCACCGCCTTGTAGGTCGGATCCAACTCCCCGAATGGCGCGACGGTCCAAGGCCATTCGGCTTCAGGCGCGGGGAGGGCGATGCCGTGCATCAGGTCGTCTCGCTCCAGAATTTGGCCGGACCGATCGATGATCTCGTAAGAGATGTCGGCGAGCAAACAGGTGGTCGCCTCCAGCGATGAAAGCCCGTCGATATGAGCGCGGAGAAGGCGTGGGACGATGCCTTCCGACTTGCCGTCTGCCTTCACCATGCGTCCCACTCCGACCCCAATCTGCGACAAAAGATTGGCGGAGATGACCAGATCGAGGTCGGCGATGTCGTGCAGGAATGCCAGCGGCTGCGGCTCCGAACTCTTATCAGCGTGGAACTCGCGATATCCTGAAAGATCCCGAGACTCGAATGTGAGGTTTCTCAGCCCCTTCATCGCCACCCACGCTCGGACGCTTGCAAGGTGCTGCAGGTCGTAAAGCCTCACCTCATCGAAATGCCGAGACAGTGTCTCGATCGGCACGTCTCGCAATAGGCCGGACCCGAGCACGACAGCCACGCGGTTGCTCGCCAAGCTCTCGATCGTGCGCAGGACCACCTTTTTACAATTGCTCTCGTGCTCGGCCCAATCGCGGGCACAGCGACGTGCGCGCGCCCAGAGCCTGACGGACGAGTTGATCTCCGCGGCATGCTTGCGCGGCGAGACAAGATAGGACGCGGCAAAATTGATCGCTTCGAGGAGCATCTCAGGCGAGCCGCAGCACATCCGGCGCCAGCGCGACGTGCAATTCGTGGCGCCCGGCGGGCAGGTCGCGCATATAGCCGAAGTCGAGCTTGAAATCCGTTGGACGAAGCCCGGCTTTCTCCGCATAAGCGTAGAGGGTGCCAAAGGCGGCGGCAATTTCCTGCAATGGCCCGTCATGGATGAGCCTGACATAGCGCTGCGCCGGGATGACAAGCCGGCTCATGCCGTCAGGTGTTCTCGTGCGCGATGCAGCGAGGAAGCCCACGAACTCGCGATAGACGCCGTCCATTCGTCCCAGGGACACCTCAAGGAACGATGTCGCATCGGTTTCGGCCGCAAACAGCCTTGCCCATGCTGCCGGCACCTGATGCCGCAACTCTTCCCAGCCCGCCCTTACCTCGATGCCGATGGCAACGAGTTCCGGAAGCTCGACGATCTCGATCATGGATTTGGGTCTTTCAAGTGAACGGCATTGAGTCGAACCTTTGTGCGACGCTAGGCGGGCTGCGTTGCCGCCGTCAAGCATCAATCTGGCTTGCGGCGGCGATGGCGCGATCTATCCCCTTGCCGCATATTCCTCAATCCGTTAGAGCAAACCGCAAAACATCACTGAATTTCCCGGATTGCCCGCCATGAATGACAAGCCCAAGAAACCGCAGAAGCTCAAGGCCCGCCTGCCGCGTGGTTTCGCCGATCGCGAGGCGTCCGACATCCGCGCCGTCAACGAGATGACCGCCAAGATCCGCGAAGTCTATGAGCGCTACGGTTTCGATCCGGTCGAGACCCCGCTATTCGAATATACCGATGCGCTGGGCAAGTTCCTGCCGGACGCCGACCGCCCCAACGAGGGCGTGTTTTCGCTGCAGGATGACGACGAACAGTGGATGAGCCTGCGCTACGATCTGACGGCGCCGCTCGCCCGCCATGTCGCTGAGAATTTCCAGGAAATCCAGCTGCCCTACCGTACCTATCGTGCCGGCTATGTCTTCCGCAACGAAAAGCCAGGCCCCGGCCGCTTCCGCCAGTTCATGCAGTTCGACGCCGATACGGTGGGCGCCGCCGGCGTCCAGGCCGATGCCGAGATGTGCATGATGATGGCCGATACGCTGGAAGCACTGGGCATCAAGCGCGGGGATTATGTGATCCGGGTGAATAACCGCAAGGTGCTGGATGGCGTGCTCGAAGCCATCGGATTGGGTGGTGAAGACAAGGCCGGTGCTCGCCTCAACGTCCTGCGCGCCATCGACAAACTCGACAAGTTCGGCCCCGAAGGCGTAACACTCCTGCTCGGCGCTGGCCGCAAGGATGAGTCCGGTGACTTCACCAAGGGTGCGGGGCTGGACGACGCACAGAGCGCATCGGTACTTCACTATGTCCAGTCTGCGCCCATGCAATTGGTGAGCGGACGTGGTTCGGAAATGCGATATGAAAGAGACACAGAGTCTCGCAATACGGATGTCGTTCGTCGCATAAGGGAAACATTCGGAGAAGACAACGAACTGCTGGCTCAAGGTCTGAACGAGCTAGAATCCATTTCTGAAATGGCCGCGATAGCAGGCTATGATCGCCGCAGAATTCAGATCGACCCCTCCGTCGTGCGTGGCCTCGAATACTACACCGGCCCGGTCTACGAAGCCGAACTCCTCTTCGACGTCACCAACGAAAAAGGTGAAAAGGTCGTGTTCGGCTCGGTCGGCGGCGGTGGTCGTTATGATGGCCTCGTGTCGCGCTTCATGGGGCAGCCAGTTCCGGCAACCGGTTTTTCCATTGGCGTCTCGCGCCTGATGACGGCGCTGAAGAATCTCGGCAAACTAGGTGCGGATGAAATCATCGCACCCGTCGTCGTCTGCGTCATGGACCGCGATACAGAAAGCCTCGGCCGCTACCAGAAAATGGTGCAGGAGCTTCGCCACGCCGGCATCCGCGCCGAGATGTATCAGGGCAATCCGAAGAATTTCGGCAACCAGCTGAAATATGCCGACCGTCGCGGTTCGCCCTTGGCGATCATCCAGGGCGACGACGAGCGTGCCCAGGGGCTGGTGCAGATCAAGGACCTGATCGAGGGCAAGCGGCTCTCGGGCGAGATCACCGACAATGTTGCATGGCGTGAGGCGCGCGTTGCGCAGGTCTCGGTGCCGGAAAGCGATCTGGTCGCCAGGGTTCGTAAGATGCTGGCGGAGCAGGCGGAAGACCGGAAGCGAGCCGGGTGAGATGCGGATCGCAGGTTTCCAAGATTGCGGTTCGTTGACCAGCCTCTCGTTGGTTATGGTGTGCCACCCCTCACCAACTTCGGCCAAGCGATCAGCTTCGCCTCTCGCGGCCTGCGTATCCTCTCCCACAAGGGGAGAGGTAAACGCGCGGCAGCGCTTCGCCTTAGGCGGAGCTGGCGATTGTGCCACCCTACCTCTTCCCCTGTGGGAGAGGATAGCAAGCCCATGCGAAGCAGCGCTGAGCATCTGGGCGCGCTTGGTGAGGGGTGGACTCACGGTCAATAGGAGCTCGCCATGCCCCTGATCAACCTCCCCACCTTCGCCCCAGACCTGCTCGCCCTCTTCGAAACATTGAAGACCGAGCGCGTTGACACACCAGTCATCCAGCCCGCTGAACCATTCCTCAACATGGCGGGTGAGGATCTGCGTCGCCGCATCTTCATGACTGAGAGCGAGACAGGCGAGAGCCTGTGCCTTCGCCCGGAATTCACCATCCCGGTCTGCCTGCGGCATATCGAGACTGCCACCGGCACGCCGAAACGCTACTCCTATCTCGGCGAAGTGTTTCGCCAGCGCCGTGAAGGCGGCAATGAGTTTTACCAGGCAGGTATCGAGGATCTCGGCACCAAGGACGTTGCCAGCGCCGATGCCCGCGCTGTTTCCGATGCGATTACGACGCTGAAGACACTGCTGCCCGGCCGTCCGCTCGCCGTCGTCATGGGCGACCAGTCGGTGTTCGAGGCGGTTGTCGAAGCGCTCGGCCTGCCTTCGGGTTGGCAGCGCCGCATGATCCACGCTTTCGGTGAGGCAAGCAAGCTGGATGCCTTGATCGCCCGGCTGGCAAAGCCTGAGAGCGTCAGCGATCTCGGCCCGGATGTCGAGGCAATGCTCGCGTCGAACGACGAAACAGCGCTTGTCTCCCATATCGACCAGATCATGCAGCAGACCGGCTATTCCAGCAATGCCAGCCGCTCGCCGACATCGATTGCGCGCCGCCTGCGCGAGAAGCGCGCACTGGCGCGCACCGCGCTCGATCCCGCCAAGCTCGACGTGCTCAAGGAATTCCTGTCGCTGAATGTCAGCCTCAAATATGCACCTGACGTGTTTGCGAGTTTTGCCCGCAGCGCCCGCCTGACCCTCGATGGCGCGGTCAATCGCTTCGACGCGCGGGTGGCGGCACTCGCCAATATTGGCGTCGATCTGTCGACGGTCACATGGCGCGCCGCCTTCGGCCGTCCGCTCGATTACTACACGGGTCTCGTCTTTGAAGTGACGATGCGGGACGATCACAATGTGCTCGCCGGCGGCGGCCGTTTCGACCGGATGATGACACTGCTCGGTGCCGAGGAGGTAATCCCGGCGGTCGGTTTCTCGCTCTGGCTGGACCGGATCGAGACGGCGAGGGGAGACCGCATATGATCACCATCGCACTGCCTTCCAAGGGCCGCATGAAGGATGACGCCTCGGCGATCTTCGAACGCGCAGGCATGAAGATCGTGGCCGTCGGCAATGATCGCTCTTATCGCGGCCGGGTCGAAGGTGTCGATGATATCGAGATCGCCTTTCTGTCAGCTTCCGAGATTGCCCGCGAACTGGGCGCCGGCTCGATCGATTTCGGCGTCACCGGCGAGGATCTCGTCCGCGAGGACCTGGCCGAGGCCGACAAGCGGGCCGAATTCTGCGCGCGACTGGGCTTCGGCCATGCTGATGTCGTGGTGGCGGTGCCCGAGATCTGGCTCGATGTCGACACGATGGCCGATCTCGGCGATGTGGCCGCCGATTTCCGCGCGCGCCACGGCCGCAGGCTGGCCATCGCCACCAAATACTGGCGGCTGACCCAGCAGTTTTTCTCGTCGCAACATGGTATCCAGCTTTACCGGATCGTCGAAAGCCTCGGCGCCACCGAGGGCGCTCCCGCCGCCGGGCAGGCTGATATCATCGTCGATATCACCTCCACCGGCTCGACGCTGACGGCCAATCACCTGAAGATCCTGTCGGACGGCATCATCCTCAGGTCCGAGGCCTGCCTCGTGCGCTCGCGCAAAGCGGAACATGAGGGCAATGCGCGGATTGCCGAGATCGTTGCTGCGGTGAACGCAGCGATCTAGGCCAGCGCGCGCAAACCGGAGCGCAGCAGAGCCGGGTCCGTATCGACCAGCGACCGGTCCACCTCTTCATGCGTGCGGATCCAGATAGGCAGTGCTGCTTTGAGCGTCGCACTTCCGGCTTCCGTCAGTTTCAGCAGCCGGCTGCGACGGTCTTCCGGATCGACCTCCGTTTTCAGCAATCCTCGGCTCTCAAGCGGCTTCAGATTGGCCGTCAGTGTTGTGCGGTCCATGGCGAGCAGTGACGCGACCGATCCCATGGAAGGCGGCTTCGGGCGGTTCAATGACATCAGCAAAGAGAACTGGCCACTCGTCAGGCCGACCGGCTTGAGCACAAGGTCGAAGCGCCGTGCAAGCGCCCGTGCTGCACGTTGCGTGGCAAGGCACAGGCAGTGATCGCGGACATGAATAGTGGTTTCGAACGGGACGTGATTTGACATGCCGGAATTATGTTGATATCAACCCATTCTGTCAAGACTACCCCCCGAAAGGGAAGATATCGGGCTTTGCCATCCCGCGCGTTGCCCGAACATCACCAAGCCGAACTCTCTCGGCCTCAAAGGAGGAAAGCATGACTTACGTAGATGGTTTCGTCGTGGCTGTGCCCGCGGCCAACAAGGAACTCTATCGCCAGCAGGCGACAGCGGCGCTTGAGCTCTTCAAGGAATATGGCGTTACGCGCATGGTCGAGAACTGGGGCGACGACGTGCCCGACGGAAAAGTCACCGACTTCAAGGGTGCGGTGAAAGCCAAGGAGGACGAGGTAGTCGTGTTCTCGTGGCTCGAATATCCGAGCAAGGCGGTTCGCGACAAGGCGAACGAGAAGATGATGAGTGATCCCCGCATGCAGAATTTCGGCGACATGCCCTTCGACGGCAAACGCATGATCTACGGTGGCTTCAGCACGATCATTGAAGAAAGCGGAACGGGCAAGGTTGGCTATGTCGATGGAGCACTCTTGCCGGTGTCCGCGAGCAAGAAGGACGCCTATCTTGCCCTTGCCGCAGAGCAGGCGGCCGTGATCAAGGAGTGCGGCGCCACCCGTGTCGTGGAGGCCTGGGGCGACGATGTCCCCGACGGCAAGATCACCGACTACAAGGGGGCAGTGAAGGCAAGCGGCGACGAGAAAGTCGTCTATTGCTGGGTCGAGTGGCCCTCAAAGCAGGTGCGTGACGACGGTTGGAAGAAGATATTTGCCGATCCCCGCATGCATCCTGCAAGTGTTCCCTATGACGAGCAGCGCCGCGTCTTCGGCGGGTTCTCACCGATTTTGGATGCATAAATTACTGCAGACCTGATATTCCCGCGCGCTGGTGGCGGCGAGACCTCCATGGGTTTCGTCGCCGCTGGGGATTCTGGCAATAGTGCCACCGGGTGATTTCCCACCCTCCAAAATTTACCAAAAAATAACCATATCGTCTCAGATTGTACTCAACGCGAATGACCGCGGACTCTCTTTCCAGAAGGCGCATCAGGCGGCCGTAGAATGGATGCGGAACGTTCCGTTCGGTCAGCTTCGCACCATCGTCTCCTGCCTAGATATGCTCCACTGAGAATATTGAAGCATTGTATCGATTCGGCCTTGAACCGCATCGAAACCAGAGACGGACAGGCCCATGAAAGCTGCACTGAAGCCTCGAATCAACATGGAAGGGCGCACCGCCCTCGAGACCGTCATTCCGATCGAAACGCCGTTCATCGTCTTCATCGACCCGGCGAGTTCGTGCAATTTCAAATGCACCTTCTGCCCCACCGGCCATCGCGGCCTGATCGCCGAGACCGGCCGTTATCAGGGCGCGATGAAATATGAGGTGTTCACCAAGGCGATCGACGACCTCGCCGCCTTCGGCAAGCCGATCAAGGTGCTGCGCATGTATAAGGATGGCGAGCCCTTCCTCAACAAGCGCCTCGCCGACATGATCAGATATGCCAAGCAGAGCGGCTATGTCGATTACATCGACACGACGACGAACGGCACTTTCCTGACGCCGGAGCGCCTCGCGCCGGTCATCGAGGCAGGCCTCGACAAGATCAACATCTCCGTCGACGGCATGACCAAGGAAACTTATCAGGAATTCACCGGCTTCAACTTCGACTTCCAGAAGTTCATCGAAGGCGTCAAGTGGCTCGACGCCAACAAGGGCAACATGGAAGTGTCGATCAAGATCCCAGGCGAACTGATCACCGAAGATCAGCGCCAGGAATTCTTCGACACGTTCGGCGACTATTGCGATCGTATTTTCATCGAGAACTTTGCGCCTTGCTGGCCGAACTTCGATGTCGAGGAACGCTCGGGCATCAAGATCGGCGAGAAGGGTATCTATCAGCAGACCTTGAAGCCCACCGATACCTGCCCCTACATCTTCTACGCCATGAGCGTGAATGCCGACGGCCTGGTCTCGTCCTGCTTCCTCGATTGGGGCCGCAAGCTGATCATCGGCGATGTCCGCACGGAATCGCTCAAGGAGATCTGGAACTCCGACAAGATGAACGCGCTGCGCCTTCAGCACCTCGAAGGCCGCCGCTGCGAAAACAAGGTCTGCGGCTCGTGCGGCCAGCTGACCCACTGCCTGCCGGACAATATCGACGACCATCGCGACATGCTGCTCGACAAGTTCCGCAGCCTCGTCACGATCAATCCGAACGTTCCTGCTCCGGGTGGTCTGGTCATGCCGGTGCCGGTCGCGGCTGAGTAATGCATGTCCTGCATGTAACCGCCCATCTGGGCGGCGGGGTCGGCAAGGCCCACGCCGCGCTCAGGGCGGCCATGCCCGCGGGTATCCGCCAGACCTATCTGCTGTTGGAAGAACCGCGCGACCGCCGCTATGCCGATGAAATTTCGGCCCATGGCGGCGAAATCGTCTTTGCGCATGACCTGGGACATGTGGCCGAATTTTGCGCCGCAGCCGATATCGTCCAGTTCGAATTCTGGAACCACCCGAAGCTGTTCGAATGCCTGGCACTGACGGATTTTCCTCCGATGCGTTCGGTGTTCTGGTCGCATATTTCAGGCCTGTTCAAGCCGGTCATCGCGCCCGAGTTCCTCACGGCTGCGGATCGGTTCGTGTTTACGACGCCGGCATCGATGGTGCTGGGCGAGGGGCTGTCTGAGGCTCAACGCTTGAGCCTGTCGAGCATTGGTAGCGGGTTCGGGTTTGAAGCCGGCAGGGCAGAGGGGGGTAACAACGGCACAACGGCGCATCATCCCATTGCCTACCTCGGCACCGTCGACTTCATCAAAATGTATCCCGGCTTCTTCGACGCCATCGCCGCGCTACAGCACGAAACGTCCGCTGCCATCTGGGGCGGCTACGATCCCGAGGGCGAAGTCGCCTCAAAGGCCAAGGCGATGCGCCACCCCGAGCGGATTCACTTCATGGGGCAGACCGCCGACCCACAGGCGGCCCTCCTGCAAGCCAGCATCTTCTTCTATCCGCTCCAGCCGGATCACTACGGCACAGCAGAAAATGCACTGATCGAGGCGATGTCTCTGGGGCTCGTGCCCGTCGTGCTGGCCAACCCGGCGGAGTGCGCTATCATCGAACACGGCGTCACAGGCTTCATCGGCCACACGATTGCCGAATGCGTCGAAATCCTCGACGTGCTGCTCGCGTCGCCAGACACATTGGTCAGAGTGGGGAAGGCGGCCGCAGCCCATATCGCTGCTCATTACACCGCCGAACGTTCTGCCAGCGCCTTTGCAGGTCTCTGGCAGGAGGTAGTGGCGGGGCCGAAACGCCAACCGCAGTTTGGCGGCATTGTCGGCGTCACACCGCTCGACTGGTTCCTCGCCAGTCAGTATCTGCCGGGAGAAGCGCGCGCTTCGATTGCCGACACCGGCAAGCTGTCGAAGGGCACGCTCTCGCATTTCAGGTCAGCGTTTCTGCATCATCCGTGCTGGAATACGGGCTGATCAGATTGCCTTGGCGCCGCAGATAATGCCGACAGGCACGAGGAAGTTGCGGATCACCTTGTAGAATTCCTGCGCGTCCGCTGCACCGGCAATATGCCGGTCGATCATCAGCACATTGCCATGCAGGCCGCGGCGCTTGTCGAGCGGCCGCTCACCGGCGAATTGCGGTCGGAAAAGCTGGGCGTGTGCGCCGCCTTCCCACTGCTGCAGGCCCTGGAAATAGGCGTTGCACTTGTTGTTGAAGGCTTGGGGGTCGGTCTCGAACATGCAGTCGTAAATGCAGGCGCGGATGAAGTTCTCTTGCGCGCCGGTCCAGAGCGCACCCATTTCTCCAAACACAGCATGCTGGATTTCGGCGATTGCCGCCGTCAGGCCGATGCCCGGATGGAATGGGAAATCGGCGCGCCGGAAGGGCTCGGCGGGCGCTTTGTACGGCTTGATGTTGATGACAGAGAGCGGGCGCGAGCAGAAGGCAAATTTCTCGCCCATCAATACGGCGCGTGCGGTCCACTCCCACTGCGCCACCGCATGCTCGCGACCGGAAGCACCTATCGTCTGGGCGATGCTCTGTGCAAGTTCACGGTTGAGGACGCCGTGGTACAGGCCAAACGGCACCTTCGGCGCGTTGCCGCTGTTTTCCCAGAGGAAGAAGGATTTCAGGATTTCGGTCTTGTCGAACTCGACAATATCATACTTGGTCGGGATGGCGACCGACGACGCCTTGCCGGGCTCGGCGAAGGGCGAAATCTGCAGAGCATTCCAGGCAACGGCATCAAGGGTACCGAGGCCAGCCTTGGCGAAGTCGGCGACATTCAGGGTTTCTGGCTCGAAGATGTCATCCGGACGGATCAGCGTCAGCCAGGTGCCGGAAGCGGAGGTGACCGCCTTGTTCCAGAGCGCCAGCGTCGGCAGATCTTCGCTGCCAGCTGCAACCACTTTCACCCTCGGGTCGAGTGTCGCAAGCGCGTCGAGTTCGAGCTGCTCGGCAATGCTTGCGGCGGCAGGAGCAACCAGGACTTCGATATCGAGGCCCGGCTTGGCCGCGACCGCCTCGATGATGGCAACCGGGCTCTTCTCGTGAGCTTCGATTGGTATCAGGATGGAAAGGCCTGTCATGTCAAGCACTCCTTTGTAAGGTTGGGCAGAAGTGTGAAAATCGGGATCCGGAAGGCGGTCCGTCTCACCGATATTCCGGGAGGTACGCCCGGTTCACATCAACTGCCCATGCTATCTCCCTAAAGAGGAAATCTTGAGCGAGGCTTTTCGAAACGATTTAAGCTGAAAAAACAAAGGATTCTTAGAAGGCCAGGGTCTGGTCGATGATGCTGAGCGGGCTCACGCCGGAGAGCAATGCCCTGGCTTCCTCGACATCACGGTTCATCTGCTCGACCAGAGGATCGAGCCCATCGAACTTCATCTCCGGTCGCAGAAACCCAAAGAACGACACCGAACATTGCTGGCCGTAGAGGTCGCCGGAATAGTCGAACAGCATGGTTTCCAGCAGCGCCGCGCCGTGGTCGGTGACCGTCGGCCGATAGCCGAAACTCGCAACCCCGTCATAGAGCCGTCCGTCCTCAAGGCGAAAGCGCACGGCGTAAATTCCGGCACGCAACTGCACCTCGGGCGGCAGCGCCATGTTGGCGGTTGGGAAACCAAGAGTACGGCCGAGTTTCTTGCCGTGGATGACTTCGGACTGCACCGTGTAGCGATAGCCGAGTTGGCCGGCCGCCTCGGCCACTTCTCCATCGGCGATCAGCACCCTGATATGGCTCGATGAGATCACGTCGGTATTTTCGTCGCGGAAGGCGTCGATCAGGCTGACGCCGAAACCATGCCGGCCGCCCGATTGCAGCAGGAAGGCCGGACCACCCTCGCGTCCATTGCCGAAATGGAAGTCGAAACCGGTGACGATTTCCTTGGCATCGATCCAGTCGATCAGGATCGACTGGATGAATTCTTCCGCCGATCGCGAAGAAAAGGCGCGATCGAAAGGATATTCGAGCACAGCGTTGAAGCCTAGGCTTTCGAGAATGCGGGCTTTCAGCGGCGCGGGTGTCAGCCGGAAGACCGGCTTTTCCGGCGTGAAGACGCTGCGCGGATGCGGTTCGAAAGTCAGCACGAGTGAGGGAATATTCTTGTCGGCTGCAATTTCGAGCGCGCGCGACAGCACGGCCTGGTGGCCACGATGAACGCCGTCGAAATTGCCGATCGCCAGCACGCCGCCGCGAAGAGAGTCCGGCAGTTCGCCTCTTTGTTCATTGCGGTGAAAAACCGTCATCGGTGCGTCTCCCGGCGATTACTGAAGCCGCGGGATCCACCAGCGCGGATACGCCTGATGGCTTTGCAGAAAGATGTCGAGCGCATTCTCATCGGTCTTGTCGCCGTTCATGTAGTCGCGGGCATGGATACCGGCCGATATATAGAGCAGTTCGAGTCCCTCGGAAATCGCGCCCTTCACATCAGTCGGCATGCCGTCGCCGACTGCCAGCACGCGCGCCTTGTCGAACGGACCGCGATGGCCACGCGCTTCTTCAAGCGCTGCCGTATAGATGGGTGTATAGGGCTTGCCCGCGATGCGGACCGTGCCGCCCAGTTGTTCGAAAAGTGCTGCGACCGAGCCGGCGCACGGGATCAGCCGGTGGCCGCGCTCGACGACGAGGTCTGGATTGGCGCAGATCATCGGGATGCCGCGGGCGACGAGGCGCGTCAGCAGGTCGCGATACATTTCCGGTGTTTCGTTCTCGTCGTCATAAAGGCCGGCGAGGACGATGATTTCTGCCTCGTCTTCGCCGACGAGCTCGGTGCCGAGGCCTTCGAGCAACGGCGTGTCGCGATCGGCGCCGATGAAGAAAACCTTCTTCGGCCCCTCGGCGATCAGCTTGCGGGTCACATCGCCCGACGTGACGATGCGGTCATACGCTTCGCGCAAAACCCCCAATCCATCGAGCTGGATGGAGACGCCTTTGTTGGGGCGCGGTGAATTGGTGATCAGCACGACGGTGAGGCCGGCTTCGCGTGCTGCCTGCAGCGCCAGCGATGCTTCTGGAAAGCCGCTGATGCCATTGTGAAGCACTCCCCAGACATCGCATAGGATGACATCGTAATGGGACACGATGTCTCTGATAGATCCAATGCGCTCTGCCATGAATTGCTCCGGGTGTTCTGTGCGCTCCAAATCGCAAAATGGAGCGGCGATGACAAGGGAGAAAGTGGCAGTGCAGCAATAAAAGGCCCGAAGCCGGGAGAGAAGTCTGAAATACGCTTGCTCCGACTGGAGCGCCCGACTTATGCTCCTGCCATGAGATTGATCCGGATCGTATTCTTGCTGGCCTTTGCAGTCGTTCCGGCTTTTGGCGCGTACGCTCAGAATCCCTGCGGCATGTCGCCGGATGATTGGTGCACCAAGTCTGAAGATGGGGCCTGTGGAAAGCATCTGACGGCCGAACAGTGTCGCAACGACAAAGCCTGCATCGGCATGCGCTATTCCGGAGAGTCCGTCATCGCATGCCATTGGGACGAACGCGGTTTTGCCGATAACTGCCCGACGGTCGGCTGCATCGCCAGGTAACGAGCGTCTAGGAGATTTTCGCCGCCATGCGCTGGACGAAGTTGCCGACCTTGTGGAGCAAGCGGGAATCGTTCTGTGTGACGTCCCACGTAACAAACACGGCGATTAGAACGATCAAAATAACGTACCTCATCCGAGCCTCCAATCACGTTGCTGCGCTTTTTCAAGATTAGCGCTCATATCGACTGCCGGAAAACGTGTTTCCACCTCCCGATAGAGTAAGCCTGAAGTTTAGAATGCCTATGTCTCCGGCTTCTCGCGGTTGGAAAACGCCAGTTCATCACAAATCGCGGCAATTTCATATTCGAATTCAGTCAACACGGATGGACCAAGCGACACTTGAACATTCAGCGCCGCATCTCGTGCTGCGTCAATCAGATAAAAGCGCGCATCATCGTCGTCGAGTTCGCCTTTCAAGGCTCTCGCACATCCCTTAAGCGCACGAATGTAATAATAGCCCGCCTTTTTTGGCCAGTCGCGTAGAAGGCACATCGCAGCATCACGTGTGTCGGCAATGCGCCTGACCTGTCTTTGTCGTCCGATTATTTCCAGAGTAACAACTCTATTCCATCCCATCCGACACCTGCTTCCGCTCGTACGACTCGAACAACAGTGACGGAAGCATATGTAGCAGTTTTAACTTGCGCGAAGATGTGTATTTAAGCTGGAGTAAGTTGAAATACTTAAGTGCGCGTGGCTAAACTCCAATCGAGTTTCGCGGAAGATGCTTCAAATCCCAGCGCTGTGCGCTGCAAGCCCCAAAGCTGCGCAAACGGCCAGCGTGACGAAGGCACCCACCTTGAAACGAAACAGCAGCAAAGCTGCAAGCGCGGTCAATCCGCAGGCCGTGGGATCTATCGACTGCCATTCCGGCCAGAGCATTTGCAGTGGTCCGGATGATACAGTCGTTACCCGGGCAAACAGCGTGTGCACGCCGAACCAGATGGCCAGATTGAGGATGACACCGGTGACGGCCGCCGAGATTGCGGCGAGCGCACCGGACAGCGCGAGGTTTTTCCGCAGCTTCTCGATCCATGGCGCGCCGAGGAATATCCACAGGAAGCAGGGCACGAATGTCACCCAGGTTGTCAGCACCGCGCCCGCAACGCCGCCGGCCAAAGGTGCAAGCGCTCCAGGCGAACGGTAGGCGGCCATGAAGCCGACGAAGGTCAGCACCAGCACCAGCGGCCCTGGCGTGGTCTCGGCGAGGCCCAGCCCATCCAGCATCTCGCCGGGTTGCAGCCAGTGATAGTGATCGACCGCCTGCTGGGCGACGTAGGAGAGCACTGCATAGGCGCCGCCGAAGGTCACGACTGCCATCTTCGAGAAGAATGTACCTATGCTCCAGTAGCTGCTGCTGGCCGCACCCAGGCCCGCCAGCAGGATGAAGGGCAACACCCACAGAACCAGCCAGAGCAAGGTCGCGCGCAGGGCCGATGCCAAGCTGGCCGGGCTTTCGGGCGTATGCGCGTCGATGACGGCGGGCAGATCCGGGGCGGCAGACTTGTGGCCGGCGGGAGAAAAGCGGTTGGGCGCATAGCGAAAGCCGAGATAGCCGATAATGCCGGCCGCCAGCACGACAAGCGGAAAGGGGACCGCAAAGAAGAACAGCGAAATGAAGGCCGCAAGCGCCAGAAGCTGCATCACCCGGTTTTTCAGCGAGCGCTTGCCGACGCGCACCACTGCCTCAAGCACGATCGCCAGCACCGCGGCCTTGAGGCCGTAGAACAATCCCACGAGCAGGTCGGTCTGTCCCCACAATGCGTAACTGGTGGAAAGGCCAAGGATGACCAGAAAACCGGGCAGCACGAAGAGCAGGCCCGCCACCAGTCCGCCGCGCCATCCGTGCAGCAGCCAGCCGATATAGGTGGCGAGTTGCTGCGCTTCCGGTCCGGGCAGCAGCATGCAGAAATTCAGCGCATGCAGGAACCGGCTTTCGGAGATCCAGCGTCGTTCGTCAACGAGCTCTCGATGCATGAGGGCGATCTGACCGGCCGGACCACCGAAGCTCAGGCAGCCGATCTTCGCCCAGACTTTGAACGCCTCGGCGAATGTCGGATAGGCCGGCGGTGCGTCCGCTACGGCAGCGACAGGGCTGGACTCGTTCATGGTCGCGCGCCTTTGCCGCCATGAGATACCCAATTGTGTTTCTCGTCCATTGCGTCCCGCGCCCAGCGATAGAGGGCGTCGTAGATCAGCATGCCATCCTCGAGTTGCTCTAGATCTGAGGAATGCATTCGCGACAGGCCAAGCGAGATGGCAAGCAGGCCCGCCGATTGGGGGCTGAGATCAAGCCGGTCGGTATCCGCCCCGCGCACGATCTCCGCAAGAGTGAGCAGTGCCGGTGTCTTCAGCCCGAATTCCTCCAGCATCATGTCGAATGTGCAGGTGTCGCCACGATGGCTCCAGTAGGTTCCGTCTATGTCGAACGGCGTCGCATCGAATTTTTCGGCAACGGCCTCCACTTCGCTCGCCGAGACGAACAGGAACCGGGCGAGCGGATCGACAAACCTGCGGATCAGCCAGGGACAGGCGATGCGGTCGATCTTTGGCCGTGACCGGGTGACCCACAGAGTGCGGCCGGTTGGCTTGCTCCCCGGCAGGCTGGAGATCGGCACCAGCGGGAGGTCGGCCGCCGCCCACGCCTCGATGCCACCCTCGAGGATCTCCGCTTGTGAGCCGAGAATGCGCAGATGGGCTGCGACGCCTTCGCTGAGCTTCTTGCCCTTGCTGCACACCACGATGACCTGAACCTGCGCGAACTCTTCACCCCAGTCGCTGGTCTCGCGATAATCGCGGTGAAACGAGGATGGCACGAGAAACGGGCGTTCGTCGATGCCATCGGCATCGCGCACGTCGATGAGGGTGGGGGCCTGGGAAGAGCCGAGAAGCCGGAAGAGTTTTTCGGACGAAATTGCGCCAAAGGATGCCATGGTTTTGCTCCGTGTAAAGTTGGTCGAACGGATGCGAAACTGTGGCATGGCGCCTCGTGGAGCGCTCGCGAACTCCATGATGTATTTGTGCCGAAATGCCGGAGGGTTGTCAATGTGTGGCTGGCATCTCGATCAGGCTTTCCGCACAGTCGATGATCGTCTCAGGGCCAGGGCGCGGCGAGAAGTCCAGCACGCGACGCGCCTTGTCCGAGTTCAGGAGAAACTTGCGCCCGATCAGCGGCGCAAGTGTTCTCAATTGCGGCAGGAATGGCAAAAACAGTTTGACGAGGAAATTCGGCAGGCGGCGTGTCGGTGTTTTCGAGCCGAGACTACCCGGATGCCCGCGCAGGGTTTTGGCGATCTCTTCCATCCACATGAAATCACCGGCCGCGATGAAGCGTTCGCCTGCCGCTTCCGGTGAGATCATGGCGCGGATATGCAGGTCGGCAAGATCCCGCACATCCACCACCCAAAAGCCCAGTCTCGGCATTGCTGCCGGGCGCCCCTCAAGCAGGTCCCTGATGATCTTGACCGAGCCGAGATTGTCGGCGGAGAGAACCGGACCGAAAACCGCGCCGGGAAGCACTGTGGCCAACTCCGTGGCCCCGCCATTTCGTTCCATGAAGTCCCAGGCGGCGCGTTCGGCAAGGATTTTCGACACGCGGTAGGCGTCGAATTGCCGGTCGTCGTGATCGGCCCAGATCGTTTCGTCACTGACGAGGCCGGAATCAAGCGGAGGCCTGGCCGCCGCCGCTGCCGATGTCATCACGACGCGTTTTACGTCAGCCTTTACGGCAGCCCGCAGCACGCGCCGGGTACCCTCTCGTGCCGGCCCGACAAAAGCATCCCTGTCGCCTGGTTTCCCATCTCCGAGCGGCGATGCGACATGGAGAACGTAGTGACATCCAGCCATTGCCACATCCCAACCCGCGTCGTCGAGCAGGTCAGCGGCGAAGAAGGAAAGGCCGTCCGTATGTCCTGCCGCAGAGGCGATCTCGACCCGGATCGCTGGCTCTTTCGACAGATTGCGCAGTGTGGACCGCACAGCGTAGCCACGCTTCAGCAATTCGACGATGCACCATTTGGCGATGAAGCCACTGCCGCCTGTAACCAGAACCATTTCCTGCATCTCAACTCCTCAGTCTGCTGGGCCGCGCATTGACCCCATGTATGCGGGTGTATACTCTGTAAGATCGACAAAGTCTACACTTGTATATTTATGATTGGACCTCCCTATGGAAGAGACCTCGCATCGTCCGCGAAATGCTGCAGCGACACGGCTGGCGATTCTGGAATCGGCACGCGCCGCCTTCATAAAATCCGGCTACGAGGGGGCCGGTGTCCGCGAGATTGCAGAAGGCGCCGGTGTAACAGCCATGCTGATCAACCGCTATTTTGGTTCGAAGGAAGGACTATTTGCCGAAGTGCTGGCGCGGGCCAACGAGAACCCGATCATCGCCACGCCTGAAACGTTGCGTGCACCCGACCGCGCGCGCAAGATCGCCAACGCATTGGTTGATGTAACAGCACCCGGCGCGACTGCGCTCGATGGCTTTCTGATCATGCTGCGCTCGGTCTCCAACGAACGGGCGCTGGAGATCGCGCGGTACGTCATCGAGAGCCATCATCAGATGAACGTCACTTCGGCACTTCAAGGAAAATTGGCGCCGCAGCGAGCTGCCATACTTTTGTCGTTGGTCGCGGGCATTCAGATCATGCGGCAGATGATCAGCCTGCCGGCATTGGGCGCGGAGGCTGACGATGACCTGGCGCAAATACTCGAGCCGCTGATTGCAAAGCTGATAGACGGCTAACCTCCGCTTCATTCACCAATCCCAATTTTTTGTGGGGGCCATCCTTGACTCTCATTCGGGCCGGTCCTAAATCCACCCCGCTAGCACTCCAAGGAGAGGAGTGCTAACAAACCCATCCTCCGGGTCACCCCCGGCAATGTCATTCGATCGAGGAAACAGACAATGGCAAGCATCAATTTCCGTCCGCTTCATGACCGCGTGGTCGTACGTCGCGTCGAGTCCGAAGAAAAGACCAAGGGCGGGATCATCATCCCTGACACCGCCAAGGAAAAGCCGCAGGAAGGCGAAATCGTCGCCGTCGGCACCGGCGTTCGTGACGACAAGGGTGCGCTCGTTGCACTCGACGTCAAGGCTGGCGACCGCGTCCTGTTCGGCAAGTGGTCGGGCACCGAAGTCAAGCTCAATGGCGAAGACCTTCTGATCATGAAGGAATCCGACATCATGGGCGTCATCGGCTGATTGCCGGTTACCCTTTATTCCATGACAACCAATGGGCAATGAGCCCAGGAGTTTCGTAAAATGGCTGCAAAAGAAATCAAGTTTGGCCGTACCGCACGCGAAAAGATGCTGCGCGGCGTCGACATTCTCGCTGACGCGGTGAAGGTCACCCTCGGCCCGAAGGGTCGTAACGTTATCATCGACAAGTCCTTCGGCGCTCCGCGCATCACCAAGGACGGTGTTTCGGTCGCCAAGGAAATCGAACTCGAAGACAAGTTCGAAAACATGGGCGCCCAGATGGTCCGCGAAGTTGCTTCGAAGACCAACGACATCGCCGGCGACGGCACCACGACTGCAACCGTTCTGGCCCAGGCGATCGTTCGCGAAGGCGCCAAGGCCGTTGCTGCCGGCATGAACCCGATGGATCTGAAGCGCGGTATCGACCTCGCTGTTTCGGAAGTCGTCAAGGATCTCCAGGCCAAGGCCAAGAAGATCAACACGTCTGAAGAAGTCGCACAGGTCGGCACGATCTCCGCAAACGGCGAAAAGCAGGTCGGTCTCGACATTGCTGAAGCCATGCAGAAGGTCGGCAATGAAGGCGTCATCACGGTTGAAGAAGCCAAGACTGCCGAAACCGAACTCGAAGTCGTCGAAGGCATGCAGTTCGACCGCGGCTACCTCTCGCCGTATTTCGTCACCAACGCCGAGAAGATGATTGCAGACCTCGAAGACGTCTACATCCTCCTTCACGAAAAGAAGCTCTCGAACCTCCAGGCCATGCTGCCGGTTCTCGAAGCTGTCGTTCAGACCGGCAAGCCGCTGGTGATCATCGCTGAAGACGTCGAAGGCGAAGCTCTTGCTACGCTCGTCGTCAACAAGCTGCGTGGCGGCCTCAAGATTGCTGCCGTCAAGGCTCCGGGCTTCGGCGATCGCCGCAAGGCCATGCTCGAAGACATCGCCATCCTGACGGGCGGCACCGTGATCTCCGAAGACATCGGCATCAAACTCGAAAACGTCACCCTCGACATGCTCGGCCGTTCCAAGAAGGTCTCGATCTCCAAGGAAAACACCACGATCGTCGACGGCGCCGGCAAGAAGTCGGACATCGAAGGCCGCGTTGCCCAGATCAAGGCTCAGATCGAAGAAACCACCTCTGACTACGACCGCGAAAAGCTGCAGGAACGTCTTGCCAAGCTCGCCGGTGGCGTTGCCGTGATCCGCGTTGGCGGCTCGACGGAAATCGAAGTCAAGGAAAAGAAGGACCGCATCGACGACGCGCTCAACGCGACGCGCGCTGCTGTTCAGGAAGGCATCGTCCCGGGCGGCGGTACCGCTCTGCTGCGTTCTTCCGTCAAGATCACCGCAAAGGGTGCAAACGACGACCAGGAAGCCGGCATCAACATCATCCGCCGCGCTCTGCAGTCGCTGGTTCGCCAGATCGCTGAAAACGCAGGCGACGAAGCCTCGATCGTTGTCGGCAAGATCCTCGACAAGAACGAAGACAACTGGGGCTACAACGCCCAGACGTCTGAATATGGCGACATGATTGCCATGGGCATCGTCGACCCGGTCAAGGTTGTTCGCACGGCCCTGCAGAACGCAGCTTCGGTTGCTTCGCTGCTGATCACCACCGAAGCCATGATCGCCGAGCTTCCGAAGAAGGATGCTCCGATGGGCGGCGGCATGCCGGGCGGCATGGGTGGAATGGACATGATGTAATAAGGCGTCAGCCTTATCTTCATGCTAGATTGAAGGGCGCCTCAAAAGGGCGCCCTTTTTCGCAGGAATTGTCTGCAGGTGTATTTTCGGACTCCACGAGTTTTGTAAATATGCAGCGCTGCCGGCAAATATTAGTCGGCCTATATCTCAGATTTTATCTATACTTAGTCTTTATATCACTGGTTGAATTGCATGCATGCGAATGATTTTGCGTGAAATGATCTAAGGCAACCGTGAAATCGGTTCATCAATTCAGCAAAGAATAAACGTTTACGATGATGGTTTCGTACGGACCGGAATGAAGTTCAAAGCGTGCTATTCACAGTGTGGCTGAAACTACATTGGCTTTTCCACATGAATTATGTGGAATTACAATTTATGTTGCTGTTAATGAAAAAGGTCTTATAAAGAAAAGTCGCGAATCGAGGGGGAAATAGGGCGTTTCAAGTTCGTCGGGCTCGCGCTCTGAAGTCGACTTTCCACCACGTTATCGAAGAGGATCGATGCTCTGTCGACGACATGGATCCAAAGAATAGAGGGATTGTCGACTTCGACGCAGTTTATGATCGCGTCAGAAAATGCCTTGTAGTCATATTCTTCTTGCCGACGGTTTGCCTGGCCAATTGGGGCCGAAACCTAGTGACAGGTATTTGAAGTGTTTAGAATATCAAAAATGAAAGCGCCTTCAACCGCCGGCCAGGCCCGCCCCACTTCCGATTTGGCAGAAGGGCTGGAAGTTTTGAATTTCTGTGTGACCGAAAACTGGACGGGGGACCTGGGCAACGGCTTGTTCCAGATCGGCAGGATCGGCGGCTATTTTCACGGTCTGCAGGAAGGCGAGTGCGGCCTGCTGACGCTGCTGCGTTGCTACGAGCCCAATGACCGGGTCAACATTCTCGAGCTTCTGGAAAACGCCTCATCTTCGCCGTCGTCTTTCTGCTTTTCCACCTACATTGTCTGCGGCCCGGGCGAACGCCAGCCGCTGATGTGCGTCGGCGAGTCCGGTGGCTTTGGCGAAAGCAGCAACGGCACGATGCGCGGTATCTTCATCTTCCCGCGCATGGCACCGGATATTCACGGAACCCATTGAACGTCCGGAAATGAAAAATCCCCGAGTGGGGATTTTCCTTTTGTGGAGTATAGGGTGGCTCAGCCGCGCGCCGGGATGTTGACGGCCTTCTGGCTTGCCGGACGTTCCTGGCAGCGGTCGACATAGGCCAGTACTTTCGGAAAACGGTTGATGCCAACCAGGTCGCCGGCCTCATAGAAGCCATTGATCGTCCGCAGCCACGGCCAGAGTGCAATATCGGCGATCGTGTAGTCTTCGCCCATCATATAGGTCCGGCCGGTCAGTCGACCCTCGATGACGCCGAGCAGGCGAACGGCCTCGTCGATGTAACGCTGGCGCGGGCGAGGATCCTCGATATCCTTGCCGGCGAACTTGACGAAGAAACCGACCTGACCGAACATCGGGCCAACGCCACCCATCTGGAAGAACACCCACTGCAGCGTCTCGTAACGGCCGGCAGCGTCGGCGGGCAGAAACTTGCCGGTCTTCTCGGCAAGATATTGCAGAATTACGCCCGACTCGAACAGGCTGATCGGCTTGCCGTCCGGGCCATTCGGATCGACGATCGCCGGGATCTTGTTGTTCGGATTCAGCGACAGGAATTCCGGCGTCATCTGGTCGTTTTTGCCGAAATCGACGAGATGCGGCTCGTAGGCGAGGCCGGTCTCTTCCAGCATCGCGGAAACCTTGATGCCGTTTGGTGTGGGAAGCGAATAGAGTTGGATGGCATCCGGGTTGGTTGCGGGCCAGCGCTTGGAAATTGGAAAAGCGGAAAGATCAGCCATAAAATCAGATCCTTGAGGGGGTTGAGCGGACATAGAAGGAGAAGATGGAAAAAGGTGTGGCGCTCAGAGAGATAGGCGCAGGTCCAGCGGCTCGCAAGGATAGGGAATGTAAAATTCACAAATAAGCAAGTCGAAGATCGTTCGCTATTGCTTGACAATATGTGCACATTCGACGGTCTATCGGTTACAATGAGAAAATGCTTATCTCCCGTCATCAACTCAACGGGAGCTACCCCAGTGTCCAAGTCCATTATCATTCTCATCGCTCGCATCCTTCTTTCGTTCATCTTCATTCTTTCCGGCTTCGGTAAGCTCACTGATCCTGCTGCCACTGCCGGCATGATCACCGGTGCCGGCCTGCCAGCAGCAACTGCGCTCACCTATCTCGCCGGCATTTTCGAACTCGTCACCGGCCTCGCGGTGCTCGTCGGCTTCCAGACCAAGATTGTTGGCTGGGCACTTGCCGCGTTCTGTGTGTTCACCGGCGTTGTCTTCCATAGCGGCACCGTCAACATTCCTGGCTGGCCGGAAGGCGCCCTGGGCTGGATCAACACGCTGAACCAGATCATGATGATGAAGAACTTCACGCTGGCTGGTGCTTACATCCTGCTCGCCACTGTCGGTGCAGGCAGCATCTCGGTCGACGCCCGCCTCGGCCTCGGCAACCGCGACGCCGTCACTGCGTAATTGAGATCGAAACCTGAACCAAGGCCTGCCGGCCAGAAACCGGCGGGCTTTCTTTATTTCTGCAATTTCACATTGGGAATACCGACGACAACTTCTGGATCGCGCGGATGGGCGACGGCATGGCCGAATTCCAGGAGGTCGCGCCGGCCATAGATATCGGCGATCCCTTCGGCGATCTCCCGGATCGTCACCGCTTTGCCCGAACAGACATTGGCAATGCCCGTCTGGCCAGTGCAGGCGAGCGTGGCGATCAACTCACCGGCGCGTTGCACGTCGAGAAAATCCCTGACCTTGTCGCCCGATGACAGTTGCATCGGCTCGCCACTGGAGAGCTTGCGGTGTAACGCCGGGAAAAGCCGCGCCGGATGTTCGCCCTCGCCATAGAGATAGAAGAGCCGCGCCCAGGTAAGCGCCGTCGACGTGCCCGCGAACCGTCGTTTCAAAATATGATAGAGCGCAAGCTTTGCCGCCGCATAGAGCGTCACCGGTCCGACCTCAGATTGCGCGCTGATCGCCCCATTTGGCAGCCGGTACTCGAAGCATGTACCCACACCAATGAAATGCCCTACGCCGGCTTTCACGCAGCCTTCTGCGAGCAGCACCGTGCCGAGCACGCAATCGACGTTACGCGCTGAATCCAGATATTTGCCCGGCTCGACATACCAGGCCGAGTGGATGACGGTATCGATGCCTTCGAGATGAGCCGCCCACCAGTCCGCGGTCTCACCGAACACATCAGCGGTTTCGACCACCGCGACATTCTCATGCGCCAGCCCCGCACGCTCCAGCCCGCCCGGCCGCAGCACAAGCGTCAGTCGGTGTCCTTGGGCGAGCAGCGCCTTGGCGATCTGCCGGCCAACAAAGCCGGATGCCCCGGTCAGGAGGATGTGCGTCATATGCTGTCTCGCGCCGCTAGTCGTTTTCTGATGGCGAAGCGATAATCTCCTCCGTCATTCCTGTGCTTGTCACAGGAATCCAGCACGCTCAAGTCCTTGAGCGCGAGAGACTCCTTTCACGGCGCGGACGCGCCGCTGCTGGATCGCCTGCATGATCCCCTGGAACAAGTCCGAGGAGGCAGTGACGGAAGAGAGATTTGCGCCAGCAGCATAGCGTATCCCCAAAAAAACGCCCTTCTGGCGTCATGTAGCCATTTCACATTAGCTCCGGGCAAGCGTTGCTGGAATATTCCATTAGACGAAGCAGGGAAAGATTCGGGTGCGCATGCCGGCAAAGGCAAAAAGGCAGCAGCAAGCAACGACGTGGCATGTCGCGCGGCATTTCTATGCCTTGCCTGACGTGGCGCGCTCACGCGAGTTGCTGGAGGAGATCGATGCCGACGTGCCAACGCGCGTTCCGGTCTCGCTCGACATGCCGATCGGCCTCTATGGCGCCGGAAATCTAGGCCGGATGGCACGCGATTTCCTCAAGGCGGTCTGGTACGACTTCGACTTCGTCGTTGACCGCAACGCTGATAGCCTTCGCGATGACCCCGCCTGGGATGGCAAGCCGATCTATCGTCCAGAGGATGTTCCCGAGACGCTGAAGCGCAGTCATCAGGTGCTGGTGACGGTGGCAACCGCGCCGCAGGCGCCGCTCGAAACCTATCTAGCCGAACTCGGTTTCCAGCACATCGTGCCGTTTTATGACTTCTCCGAACGCTTCCGGCATCTGCATCCGCTGTCGAACGGCTGGCTCGCACAAGCATTCTCGGAGACAGACAAGGAGATGGCCGGCGCCGCCCTTGCAGGCTTTGCCGATGACATCTCGCGCGCCCACCACCTGCAGTTCCTGGCTTGGCGCCGGCTGCGCCAGGAGTGGACATTCGAGCCTGCAGCCGTCACCGGCAACGACCGCTTCTTCATCCCTGAGGTGATCGACAGTCTTCGCGCCGGTGAGGTGTTTCTCGATGCCGGCGCCCATCACGGCTCGGTATCGCTGGACTTCGATCGCCGACGCCCTGACTGGACGCGGATAGTGGCAATCGAACCAGACCCGGCCAATGGCGAGGTGCTCGAGCAGGCCTTTGCCGAGCGCTGGCCGGCTGAGCAGGGCAGGCGGCCGACCATTTTGTCGCCCGCGCTTGGTGCTCACAGGCACAAGGCGGCGTTTCACGACGGCCTCGGCTATGCCTCGCAACTCTCGGATTCCGGCCGGTCGCAGGTCGAGGTGACGACAATCGACGCGCTCGGCATCGAACCGACCTTCATCAAGCTGCATCTCGAAGGCGCCGAACTGCCGGTGCTCAAGGGTGGCTGGCAGACCATTCGCGAGCACCGGCCGATCATCGCGGCAACCATCTACCACAATGACGACGGCATCTGGAAAACCCCGATCTGGCTGATGCAAGCAGTGGAGAACTATCGCTTCCTCTTCCGGCTGCACAGCTGGTGCGGTACTGGTGCGGTACTCTATGCGATTCCGAATGAAAGGATCTCATCATGATCCCGGAAATCGAAGCACTGGCGGCCAAGGCCGCATCGACGCTGGCATCGGTACCCGCAGGCATTCTCTCGGGCGCGCAGGCGGCTGCGCTTTATGGCATGGGCTTTCTCGGCCGTTGGGCGCTGCCGGATCTCACTGGTGGCGGCATTCGTTTTGACCGTTGCTACGACGGCAACCCGGCTATGGCAGGCAAGTCGATCGAGGGTGTGCCGGTCCACTCTGCCGATGCGGTCGATGTCGAAAAGCCGGGCTTCGTGTTCATCTCGGCGAGGCATGCGGTGCTGCCGATCTCGGCGCGGCTTGAAGAACTGGGCATCGCCCATATCTCCTGCGATGCCTTTTACGTGGCGCGCGATTTCGGTGATTTCCGCGATATCCACGACGGAATGCTGGATGACGAAAGCTCACGGCTGGTGCTGCGTGCCGTGCTGTCGACCATGCTGACCGGCGACCGCACCTATGTCATGTCGATTTTCGAGAAGGACCAGTACTTCGCTCTGCCGCAATTCTCAGGCACTGAGAAGGAAACCTTTGTCGATGCCGGCGCCTATGTCGGCGACAGTCTGGAACGGTTCGTGTGGACGCAATACGGCATCTTCAACAAGGTCATAGCCTTCGAACCCGGCCCAAAACAATTCCGGGCGCTCAAGACACGTGCGCGACGACTGATGACCGAATGGGCGCTCGACGAAGACCAGATCATCCTCGTGCCCGCGGCGCTGGGTGAAGCCGTCGCTGTCGCCAAGGCCGAAAGCCAGAGCGGCCAAATGACCAGCCTGGCGCTCGAAAAAACCGGCGACCAGGAAATCCGCATCGAGACGCTCGATGGTTTCCTTCAGGGAGAGGCCATCACATTCCTCAAGGCCGATGTCGAGGGCATGGAAATGCCGCTGCTGCGCGGCGCTGCGGAGATGATCCGCACATGCCGCCCGAAACTCGCCATCTGCGTCTACCACTATCCATCGGATATTCCGGTGATCAGCCATTATTTGAAATCGCTCGTGCCGGAGTATCGTTTCGCGCTGCGCCATCATTCGCCGCAGTTCATGGAAACGGTGCTCTATGCATGGGTCGATGCTTGAAAGGGAGAATGAACATGGATCCTGTCGAACATTTCCGCGAACTCGTCGCCAACAACATCAAGAGTATCGGCGAGGACCGCGATTTTCTCGGCCTGTCCAATATCTGGGTGCGGGAATCGATCCGCCACGGCTATGCGCAGAATTTCACCTGGCTCGGCCGCCCGGTCATCCAGGTGCCGCAGGATCTCTATGCGATTCAGGAGATCATCTGGTCGTACCGTCCGGATCTGATCATCGAGACGGGCATCGCTCATGGCGGTTCGCTGATCACCTCGGCCTCGATGCTGGCCATGCTCGATTATTGCGACGCGGTGGTCGCGGGCACCACGCTCGACCCGAGGGCCAGCCGCCGCAAAGTGGTGGGCGTCGATATCGACATCCGCCCGCACAATCGCTCGGCGATCGACGCCCATCCAATGAGCCACAAGATTCACCTGCTGCAGGGCTCGTCGGTCGCGCCGGAGATCATGGAGCAGATCGCCAAGCATGCCGAGGGCTACAATCGCATCATGGTGTTCCTCGATTCCAACCACACCCATGAACACGTGCTGGAAGAACTCGAACTCTACGCACCCTACGTGACCAAGGGGTCCTACTGCGTCGTCTGGGATACCGGCGTCGAAGACCTGCCGGACGAAATGTGCAACGATCGTCCCTGGGGCAAGGGCGACAACCCGAAGACCGCGGTCTGGGAATATATGAAGCGCCTCTCCGGCGAAGGCCGTACGGCCAAGGATGGCGAAAAGCTGATCCTTGAGATCGACCACACGATCGAACACAAGATCGCCATCACCGCCTCGCCGGACGGGTTCTTGAAACGGCTGTGATTGCAGAGGGCAAGGCGGTCCGCCGACTTGCAGCGCAAACGAAAAGCCTGGATCTCGCCGATCCAGGCTTTTTTCGTCCTGCCCAAACAAACCCCTCACCCCGCCTCCGCTTCGCTCGGCGGACCTCTCCCCAAGGGGAGAGGAGGACGGCGAAGGTCCGGCATACTCCCTCTTCTCCCCTTGGGGAGAAGGTGGCGCGAAGCGCCGGATGAGGGCTTCACGCGTAGGTCGAGGAAAAACGACTACTCCGCAGCAATCAGCGCCTGCGCTGGCGGGATAATCGCCAGATTGAGTTCGTCCACCGTCGTCGACGGCAGCTGCGAGAGATCGACCGCCGTGCGGTTGCCGCAGCCGGCGCAGAGCTTGATGTCGCCGCAGCGGCCGTTCAGGTGCTTCTTGCGGATCTCATAAAGCGCGATGGAATCGACCACTTCCAGCAGCGAGCCGCCAAGATGGCTCTTCTCCGCCGGGATCTCGTCCATGATATGGCCCACAGTCAGGCCATTGAAGACGTCGGAGCAGCAGCCCGAAACCTTGCCATTGTGCATGACATAGAGAAGGTAGAACGGGATCTCGCAAGGCGCTGCCATGCCGTCCTTGCCATCGAGCATGCCCTTGCCGACATCGACCAGCGGCTGCTGCTTGAGGTGCACGAAATTCGAGCTGCGGGCTGCGGCAGCAAATTCGTTGAACACCGACTCCGAGTCCGCTTCCGTGATGCCGTAGGAATTATCCTCCTCGGCCTGGAAATACTTGATGTAGAGCCCGGCTGTCTGCCGCTCCTCGATGACCGGAATGACGGCTTTCAGGTTGTCGAGCACGCGCATTGCATAGTCGCCGACCTTGACCTCACGATACTTGTCGCGATCCAGCGTATCGACGCTGATATGGAACTCGTCGATGCCGGCATCGATCAGCTCGTTGGTCTTCTTGACGTCGAGCAGGATGCCGTTGGTGATGACGCGCACCTTGGTCGCCAGGCCCTCGCGTTTGACGCGGGAAATCATCGCGGCCAGCTTCTTGTTGAGCAGCGGTTCGCCATTGCCGTGGAATTGCAGCATCGCCAGCGGCCCGCGCTCGGCGACATAGATCCTGAGGTCGTCAACCAGCTTTTCCCAGGTCTCTTCCTTCATCACACCGGCATGTTCGCGGAATTTCGGCGCCCGGCCCGAATGGGCATCGCAGAACGAACATTTGAGATTGCAGGAGGAGGCAGCCTCGACCACCAGCGTCAGGATCTGGCGATTCCTCAGCGACACTGTGAGGTTCTTGGCTCGGATCGCCATATAGTCGGGATCTTTGGCCTGTTGGAATGTCAGCATGTCCTGCGCCCCTTCGAGAATGAAGGTGCCTTGCACCCTGCTTCTGCCTGCGTCTCGGCTGCGATCATAGGCATCAAATTGCGAATAAACCTTTTAGAAAGCATGCTCATGCGCGTCTTTTCTCAGCCGGCGCAACGCGATAACGCTGCAGATCGACGACGAGGTCGGCCACTGGCTCGATCATGGTGGAGGCAAGCTCATAGTAGGACCTGCAACTATCGAAAGCCGGGTGATCGTCGGTCACGAAAATGCTCTCGTTGAGATAGCCGCAAAACGTCGGAGCGGTGGGCTTCGGCTGATAGACGGGCTTGAAATGCTTGAGATATTTGCCGCCCTTCCAGGTCCCCAGGGCTTGGCGATAGCCGTTGGCAATCAGATCGAATTGCGCCCGATCATCAATCCTGTTGCATTGAATTTCGCATGAATTGACGAAGTTCCGCTCATAGCCGTGGAAGCTGTGGCCATAGCGCTCTGCAAACCAGTGCTGCGTCATCAGGATGCAGGCCGCGAGACCCAGCCGGGAGCTGAAGGGATAGCCTTCATAGCACGCCATGCGGTCCATCGGTGTCGCATGCTCCTTGTCGAAGATGTCCTGCTTCTTGCGCATCATTTCGGGGTTGGAGGTGGCGGCGGAATTGCTTTCCGGGCACACGCCCATCACCGACAGGGGGCGGCGGCAATGCACGAAGCGCTTGCCATGCATGATCACCTTGAAAATGTTGTCGTAGTCGATCACCGGATGCTCGAAGTATCTGCCACCGCCGAGCGCCTTGATACGATCAAGCAGCGGGCGCGACAGCGCTCCGTGATAGATACCGAAGCCGCAGCCGAGCACCTCGCGTGCATTCTCCCAGCGAAAGGCACGCTCCATCAGGTGCGCCTTCGGCACCTCATGAAGCTCCGACTTCATATGCACCGGATTGGAAAGAACAGGCTTATCTTCGTAAGGCCAGGTGTAATAGAGTTTCGTCCAATCGATCGCCTCGACGTCGGGAGCCTGCTCCTCGATCCGAGCAATCAAATCGGCGATCTCCGGATCGGCATAATCGTCGTCGCCGATCACCATCGCCCAGCGGGCGGTTGTGGCTTCAAGTGCTACTTCCCAATTTTCCATCATTGGGCGAACGACCGGTCCTGCGGAGACGTATCTTACGCGCGGATCGGCGAGGTAGGGTTCGATGAAGCGGTCCATCACCGATGGATCATCGGAATTATCAACGAACACGAATTCGACATCGGCGCGCAGCGAAGCCGTCAGCGCCTTGATCGTCGCCTGGAAATAGACTTGCCGGTTGCGCGATGGCACGCAGATGGACAGAACGGGCGTGGTGGCCTGCATGAAAGAGCTCCGATAGAGCCGGAGAATAGGAAGGCAGGCTTATGTGAACCTGTAGGTGCCGTTGTTGGTGCCGTGTTGCTTCGAGGTGCCGACGTCATGCCGCTTCGACCATCTTCGATTGACCGAGATGGTAAGTCAGATCGCTCATTGGCACGATCATCGATTGCGCAATCGAATAGAGCTCCGCAGGCGTCTGGCAGTTGCCGATATCCTCGTGGACGAAGATGCTCGATCCCGCCAGACCCGTAAACACGCCCGCCGTCCGGCGTTCCAGAAAACGCGGTGCGAAGGCTGCGAGGTATTTGCCGCCTTTCCAGGCGGCAAAAGCACGACGGCAGAGTTCGACATGCTGATCGAAGGTCTGCCGTTCCATCGCATGGCTGCAGTCATTGGCCAGCGCGAGCGCGAAATTCTCTTCCCAGCCGTCGATCGTCACGCCGTATTTGTTCTTGAACCAGTGCTGGGCCGCCAAGATGGAGCAGGCGACGCCAAGATTTGCCTTGAATGGAAAGTTGAGCATGAAGTCATCGGATTCGAAGACGTTGCCCTTCTCCTTGACGAAGGTTTCGTAGTTTTCGAGGGCCTTCTCGAACCGCCCGACGGCGGCCGAATTGCTGCTGGCGGTCGCGCCCATCACCGATACGGGCCGGGCGATATAGACAAAGGCATTTGCCGTGAACAGCAGCTTGAAGGAGCAATCGAAATCAACGGTCGGATGCTCAAAATAGCGACCGCAATATTTCGCCTTGATGCGTTCCATCGCCGGCCGGGCAACGGCACCATGGTAGATGGTGAAGGGCGACGCGGGCACATGCGAGGCGCCTCTCCACTCGAACATATCCTTGATCAGGTCATCGCGTTTTGCCACCTGCACAATGCTTTTCAGCGACAGCGCCAAATTGCCGGGATAGGGGCGGTAATCCGGCCACTTGTAGGTTAGTCGGTTCCAACCGATCACCTCAGCCGCAGGCTTCCTCGCGACGATCTCCTTGATAACATCGACGACTTCGGGGTCGACGAAATCATCGTCGCCGATGAAGATGATCCAGTCGCCCGATGTCGCCTGCATCGCCCGTTCCCAGTTGTCCTGCATCGGCAGGACCTCCGGGACCGACGGCAGGTAGTGCACGCGCGGGTCATCGATCTCAGCCATGAAGGCGTCCATGAGAGACGGGTCATCGGAATTGTCGGCAAACACGAATTCGATGTCCGGCCGCGTATGGGAGATCAGGTCGCGGATCGTCTGCTGAAAATAGACCTGACGGTTGCGTGACGGGACGCAAATGGAAAGGACAGGGGACGTAATCATGATGAGGCTCCGTTGTCTCATCCTATGGAGGCAGCCTTTACTGAAACTGAAGCTGCCCGTGTCCGGGCCTCACACCTGGAACTCAAATTCTACGGTAGCGGGGTCGGGCAATATCTGCTGCGCAATCGCATAGAATTGCGCCGGCGTCACGACGTCGGCGATCTCCAGGTTGATGGAGATGTCGCGCCTATTCACACCAAAAAAGCAGAGATCACTTTTAGGCTCGGCGTAAACGGGCTTGAAGTAACGCAGGTACTTTCCGCCTTCCCACGCTTCAAAGGCCGCACGACAGATTTCGACATGCCGTTCGAACTCCTGCCGATCGCGAAAGAGCTTGCACTCGGCCGCCATGGCCCGAATGAAGTTGCCCTCCCAGTTCTCGAACCTGAAACCGTACTTCCGCTTGAACCACTGCTGTGCCGACATGATGCTGCCGGCGACGCCTGTCTTCTGCGTGAAAGGAAAACCGGCTTCGATCGCGGCCAAATCGAAAACATCGCCGTTTTCCTTGAGATAGGCCTCGCGCGCTGCCTCCGAGGCCTTTGCGTTGCCGACCGCCGCCGAATTGCTTTCCTTGCACACGCCGAGCACCGACATCGGCCTGTCGAT
The DNA here is from genome assembly GCF_057787725.1 of Shinella sp. OV683. Lineage (NCBI taxonomy): Bacteria > Pseudomonadati > Pseudomonadota > Alphaproteobacteria > Hyphomicrobiales > Rhizobiaceae > Shinella > Shinella sp. OV683. The sequence goes on along the minus strand of NZ_CM173543.1, from coordinate 3,963,905 downwards.
GAAGATCAGGCTGCTGGATGAGGCGAGCAGCTTGTGGGAAAAGTCGTAATCCACGACCGGATGTTCGAAGCACCTGTTCGAGTATTGCGCCTTGATGCGCAGGATTGAATTGCGATGGACGGCGCCGTGATAGATTCCATACGGACAGTGCAGGACATGGCTTGCCCCCAGCCAGCCGAACAACCTGTCCATCATCGCGTGATGAGGACTGCGGACGACCCGGTTGGCCATTGAAAACGTTGCCGTCTGCATCTCGCGGCGCGGCTCGCCACCCCAGGCGAACGCTGTGCGGTTCCAGGCAATGGCGTCGACCTTTTCGGCGCGTTGCTCGATCCGTTCGATAAGATCCACGAGATCCAGATCGATGTAGTCATCGTCGCCGATGACGCATACCCATTCGCCGCTGGCGACATCGACTGTCCGTTCCCAATTGTCCATCATCGACAGCGTCCGCTCCGCCGACGGCAGGTAGCGAATGCGCGCATCGGCGGTCCCGGCCATAAAATTGTTCATGATCGAGGCATTGTCCGAATTGTCGGTGAACACGAATTCGATATCGGTGCGGTCGCTGCGGATCAGATCGCAAATGGTCTGCTGGAAACACATCTGCCGATTGCGCGACGGCACGCAGATCGTAAGTTTTGGTGTCTCAGACATCGCTTGGCGTGCGGGGCTCCCCGGCAGCGGCGGCATCCGCCGCTTCGTCGGTCACCACGCGTTCGCCGAGATCGATCGGCTGCGTCAGTGCTCCGTCAGCACCGGCACTGCTGTCACGAACTTCCCACCCCAACCGCTGATATAGGAAAGCTGGTTGATTATTTCGCTCTGGATATTCCATGGCAGTATGACCACCCTGTCCGGTTTTTCGGCTTTGAGCCGTGTTTCATCAGCGATCGGGATGCGGCTTCCCGGTAGATAGAGCCCCTGCTTGGCAGGGTTCTTGTCCACCACGAAAGACAGCAGGTCCGGCTTGATGCCGGCGAAGTTGAGGAGCGTGTTGCCCTTGGCGGCTGCGCCATAGGCTGCGACCCTCAAACCTTTTCCGTGGCATTCGATCAGGTAGGACACGAAGTCGTCCCGGACCTTCTGGGCCTCGGTCTGGAAATTCGTGTAGAAGGACTTGCTCAGAATGCCGGCCGTTTCCTCGGTCGCCATCATGCTAGCCACCGACGCTTGCACCGGCCTTGTTTGCGCGTCCGCGCGAGCCGCAAACACTCTGAGGCTGCCGCCGTGCCAGGGCGTCGTCTCGACATCAAAGACCTTCAGCCCATTGGCCTCGAAGATCCGCCGGACAGATGTCAGCGACAGATAGGAATAGTGCTCGTGATAGGCCGTATCGAACTGGCGCTCGGTGACCATGTTCATCAGATGCGGGAACTCGAACGTCGCCACGCCTTCGGCTGCGAGCAGATGCGCAAAGCCGGCCACGAAATCGTTGATGTCAGGCACATGGGCGAGCACATTGTTGGCGGCCATCAAGTCCGCTCGCCAGCCCTTGGCGACAAGTTCGTCGGCAAGGGCGACACCGAAGAAATCCTCGACGATCTCGATGCCTTTTTCACACGCCGCGGCCGCCGTGCTGGCGGTGGGCTCGACGCCAAGGCATTGAATGCCACGCGCCTTGGCAAACTGTAGCAGGTAGCCGTCGTTGGCTGCGATTTCGATGATCCGCGAGTTCTGATCGAGCGAGAACCGCTCGGCCATATCGTTGACATACGCCTTGGCGTGATTGAGCCATGATGTCGAAAACGAGCTGAAATACGCGTAGCTGTCGGAGAAGAACGTTTCCCGCGAGGCGAAATCCTCGGTCTGAACCAGCAGGCAGTGGCTGCAGGTGCGGATGACCAGCGGGTACCAGAGTTCCGGGCGCGACAGCCCCTCGGCGCTGACATAAGAGTTGGACGGCGGCGCTGTCCCCAGATCCAGGAACGGCCAGAAGTCGCTGTGACCGCAGTGACGGCATTTCATAGTGTCAGTCCCGTAAATGCATCGTCGATCAAGGCGTGCGCCTGATCGCGTGGTGAAAGGTTCTCGATTGGCCGCGGCCAGGCGATGTCGAGGCGCGGATCGAGCGGATTGAGCCCGCCTTCGGCATCGGCGCGATATGGTGCAGAATGCGTGTAGATCAGCGTTGTGTTGTCTTCCAGCGTCTGGAAGCCGTGTGCAAAGCCTTCGGGGATCAGCAGCGAGCAGCTGTTTTCTGACGAAAGCTCAACTGCGAAGGACCGCAGGAATGTCGGCGAGCCCTTTCGGATATCGATCGCGATATCGACGATTTTTCCAGCGATGCAAGTCACGAGCTTGGCCTCTGCAAACGGAGGATGCTGGAAGTGAAAGCCGCGCACCGTTCCCGCTTTGGCCGTCTGCGTCTCATTGACCTGGAACACGCCACCTGGCCAGCGGAGGCCTATCATATCCTCGGCATCGAACAGTCGTGAGAGATGCCCGCGGGCATCTCCGATTACCCGACGCTTCAGAAGCAGCAGTCCGGCAAGCGGCGTCTCAGTCCGTTGGAAGCGGTCGCTCAAGCGATCGCCTTTCTGAGGGCCGGCTCGACATAAGCCTCGAATGCGTCGATATCGGCGTGGCAGAGGTCGAGCGCCGAACGCCCCGACTGGAAACCTTTGTACCATTTCCACGTCCGGTCGATTGTCTCCTCAAGCGAAAAGCGGCTTTCGAAGCCGAGTTCCCGTTCGGCCTTGGAACTGTCCAGCGTGAGCAGGCCCGCCTCATGCGGCCCTTCCTGCCCATCGCCCCAGACGATGTTGGAAATGTCGAAATGGTTCTGCGAAAGTTCGAGCAGGCGGCGCACGGTCGCAGCATTGGCGGCATCCGGGCCGAAATTATAGGCCGGTCCGACGTCCGGCTGGTGCCAGAGCTTTTCCGCGAGCTGGATGTAGCCCCACAGCGGATCGAGCACATGTTGCCAAGGGCGAATGGCGCCGGGACGACGAATATCGAGTGGCTTGTTCAGCGCGAAGGCGCGAATCGCATCCGGGATCAGCCGGTCTTCAGCCCAGTCGCCGCCGCCAATGACATTGCCGGCGCGTGCCGACGCCAGGCCTGTGCCGCACGGCAGGAAGTAAGAGCGACGATAGCTCGCGGTGACGATGTCCGCGGCTGCCTTGGATGCACTGTAGGGATCGTGGCCGCCGAGGGGATCGGTTTCGCTGAAGGCGTTGCCGCTTTCCGGATTTTCATAGACCTTGTCGGTGGTGACGATGACGATCGACCGGATATCCGCCGTGCCACGCAGAGCGTCGAGCAGGTTGACCGTACCCTGCACATTGGTCTCGAATGTGTCCAACGGTTCGCGATAACCGGCCCGCACCAGCGGCTGGGCGGCAAGATGCAGCACGATCTCGGGCTTGACGTTGAGCACACGGTTGAGAACCGCATGCCGGTCGCGGATGTTGACGATGTCGTCGCGATTGCCGCGCCCTTCCGAGAGAGTGCGCGTTAGCGCCGGTCCTTTCGGCGGATCGAGCGACAGGCCATGCACATCGGCGCCAAGCCGCGTCAGCCAGAGCTTTAACCACGCGCCCTTGAAGCCTGTATGGCCGGTGAGCAGGACGCGCTTGCCGTTCCAGAAGCTCATGGCGCTCACCATACCTTCCAGGGCGGCTTACCGGACGCCCAGAGATTTTCGAGCTGGATCTTGTCGCGCAGCGTGTCCATCGGCTGCCAGAAACCCTCATGGAACCAGGCCTTCAACTGGCCTTCGTCGGCCAGTCCGCCCAAAGGCTCGGCCTCGAAGCTGGTCGAGTCTTCTGCAATGCGCGAAATCACCTTCGGGTTGAGTACGAAGAAGCCACCGTTGATGAAGCCGCCTTCGCCCTCGGGCTTTTCGACAAAGCCGTTGACATCGTCGCCGTCGAAACGCAGCGCGCCAAAGCGCGCCGGTGGCCGAACGGCAGTCACCGTGGCGAGCTTGCCATGCTTCTTGTGGAAGGCGATGGTCGCCGAGACATCGGTATCGGAGACGCCGTCGCCGTAGGTGAAGCAGAAATCCTCGTCCGGATCGAGATAGGAAGCAACCCGCTTCAGGCGGCCGCCGGTCATCGAATTCTCGCCGGTGTCGACGAGCGTCACGCGCCAGGCTTCGGCGTTCTGGCGATGAAATTCCAGGCGATTGGCGGCCAGGTCGAAGGTGATGTCGGACATGTGAAGTCCGTAATTGGCGAAATATTCCTTGATCATGTAGCCCTTGAAGCCGCAGCAGATCACGAAATCGCGGATGCCATGGGCGTAGTAGATCTTCATGATGTGCCAGAGGATCGGGCGCGAACCGATTTCCACCATCGGTTTCGGGCGCGTCTGCGTTTCCTCGGCCAACCGGGAGCCCAAACCACCTGCCAGGATTACCGCCTTCATCTACGCCTCTTCATGCCGAATCGTTCCCCGCGGTCATGCGGGGTCTTTTCAGCACTTTGGCGGGTGAAGCTTTCGCGGGACTAGAGACGGCTCAGTAGTCCTGTCTGCAGTTGGGTAGTCGTTTTGCGGTCGCCGTGCTTGCTCGGATACAACTTATTTCGTGAAAACGGCCTCGCCGATTTTGCCTGTGTGTATGTCGATATCGACTATGTAGCCGCTCCAAGTGTGAGCTGTCAGGATACCGCCGCTGAAGTTCGCTGACGTAAAGCAGTCCGTCCATCCTCCGGGCGGAATTGCTGTCCACTCAATTTTGTGGTCTCTACTCATTTTTACGAGATTGGCGCTATCTGAAGGGTCGGTGTCTGACCAAGCATAAAGGACGATTGTTCCCGCTTCGTTTGGCAGACTTATTTGAGCAATAATCTCTTTGGGCATGTGATGCTCTCGGCAGTCAAAACCAATATCGAAAAGCACAATTCACTAGATTCGCCTTATGTAATCCGCCAGCCGCTCCGCCGCGACCCGGACCTGCGCGGGATCCCTCAAAAAGCACGCCCGCAAGAACATCTCGCCGCCAGGCCCAAATGCCGTGCCCGGCGCGAGTCCGACGCCCGCCCGGTCGACGATGTCGAACGCAGCCTTCTTCGCATCGCTGACGCCATCGATCTTCAGGAATGCATAAAGCGCGCCATCGGGCTTCAGCGTTTCCACCCGGTTGGTCGAGATCAGCGCATCGCAAAGGATGTCGCGCGAGGTCTTGGCCTTGTCGAAATTGCCCTGGATCAGGCTGTCGCCGTGATCGAGCGCTGCAATGGCGCCCTTCTGCATGAACTCGGCGACGCCCGAAGTGGCGTATTGCACGAGGTTTTCGAAGACCTGTCCTGTTTCGGGCGGTGCGACGATCCAGCCGACCCGCCAGCCGGTCATCGACCAGTTCTTGGAGAAGGAGTTGACGAACAGGATCTTGTCGTCCGCGTCCATGACATCAAGAAAGGATGGTGCGCGGGTGCCGGCGAAGGAATAGAGCGCATAGATTTCGTCTGCGATGATCCAGAGATTGTGCTTGCGTGCCAGCGCGAGGATTTCGCGGAGGTCGTCGTGGGTTGCGGTCCATCCGGTGGGATTGGATGGCGTGTTGATGAACAGTGCCTTGGTCCTGGCTGTGATCGCCGACTTGATCCGGTCGATGTCGAGGCTCCAGCGTCCATTGCCGAACTGCAACCGCGCAGGAACAGCGCGAGAGCCCGAAACTTCGATGGCGGCGGCAAAATTCGGCCAGGCGGGGGAGAGATAGACAGCCTCGTCGCCGGGCTGGCAGACCGCCTCGATCGACAGCTTGATGGCCTGCATGCCGGAGCCGACGACGTAGAAATGCTCAGCCGACAGGCGCTTGCCGAAATGCCTGAAGTAGTAATCCGAAAGCGCCCGGCGCAGATCCGGAATGCCGCGATTATAGGTGTAGAATGTATCACCGGCCGAAAGCGAGGCAGCGGCAGCATCGGTAATGAACTTCGGCGTCGCCATGTCGCCCTCGCCGACCCAGAGCGGGATGAGCCCGTCGCGGCCACGGGCATAATTGACGATTTCGACGATGCCGCTCTCGGGTGCGAGGCGGGCTTGCGGGCTCAGACTTTCGAGGAGGGGCATGCAGGGGCTCCGGAGATGATGTCCCCTGATAACGCGATTTCCGCACAAAATCCCATGAGAAATGTTGAAGGGATCGTCAGCAGTGTGAATAGACGCTACACCAGCGAACAGATCCTCAGCGCTTCGTAAATCCCGGCATGGATATTGCGACTGGCCACCGCGTCACCGATCCGCACAAGATCGAACTTGCCTTCCGGATTTCGGTCTTCAATCGGATATTTCCGTGCGATCAAGGCCTTGTAATCCAAGGCGCCGAGATTACGCGACAGCGGCTTCAGCGCCTTGTAGAGCCCGTCATTGGCCTCTGTGGCATGTTCGACCGCCACCTGCGCGACGCGCCGCTCGATCCGTGATGCCCGGTCGTAGTCGGAGCCCAGCGTGGCGACCAGGCTGTTGCCGTCACGGCGCACGGCAAGCAGCCGCGTGTTGATCGTTACCCGTACATTCGGCTTGGCGAAGGCCCGTGCATAGGGCACGTGGTTCATGCCACCCATTTCAGGCGCAAAGAAGCGCTCCGGCGATACGACTTCCAGTTCGATGCCCTGGTTGGCGATCAGTTCTGCAGCGGTCATGCCAGCATGCGCGCCGTTGTCGTCGAACAGGAGGACAGGCCCTTCCGGCTTCACTGTGCCGGCGATGATATCCCAGCTGGAAACAACGAGCCCGTCGCCTTCCGATAGCGGTGGGTTCTGCGGCATGCCGCCGGTGGCGATGACAACGAGATCGGCATCGCGGGACAGCACGTCGTCTTCCTCGGCATAGGTGTTGTAGTGGATAGGAACGCCCAGCCGGGCGAGTTCCTCGACGCGCCAGTCGACGATGCCAATCATCTCCTTGCGGCGCGGGTTGCGGGCCAGCAGCTGTATCTGGCCGCCGGCCTCGTCCATCGCTTCCAGCACCTCGACCGCATGGCCGCGCGAGGCGAGGACGCGGGCGGCCTCAAGTCCAGCAGGGCCGGCACCGATCACCAGTGCCTTGCGGATCTTGCCCTCGGTCCTGGTAATGACTTGCGGGATCAGCGCTTCGCGGCCGGTCGCCGCATTGTGAATACAGAGCGCCTCGCCACCTTCATAGATTCTGTCCAGACAGTATGTCGCGCCGACGCAGGGACGGATCTCGGCTTCGCGGCCCGATCTGATCTTGTTGACGATATGCGGGTCTGCGATATGGGCGCGCGTCATGCCCACCATGTCGAGCTTGCCCTCAGCAATTGCGTGACGGGCAGTGGCGACATCGGCGATGCGTGCGGCATGGAAGACCGGGAATTTCGTCTCCGCACGCACTTCGCCTGCAAAGTCCAGATGCGGCGCCGAGCGCATGCCCTGGATCGGGATCACCTCGTTCAAATCAGCGTCGTGGTCGATGTGGCCCTTGATGATGTTGAGGAAATCGATCTTACCCGATTTGGCAAACCGCTTGGCGATCTCGACGCCCTCGGCGCGCGACAGCCCGATATCCCAATCCTCGTCCGCCACCATGCGGATGCCGACGATGAATTCCGGTCCGACGCGCTTGCGCACGGCATCGACCACCAGATTGGAAAAACGCATCCGGTTGTCGAGCGAACCGCCGAATTCGTCGTCACGCTTGTTGGTGGCCGGCGACCAGAACTGGTCCATCAGGTGGCCGTAGGCTTCGAACTCGATGCCATCCAAACCCGCGGCCTGCATGCGCTCGGCCGCATCGGCATAGTCAGAGATGATCCGCTCGATATCCCAGTCCTCGATCTCCTTTGGAAAGGCGCGGTGTGCGGGCTCGCGAATAGGCGAGGGGGCTAGCACGGGCAGCCAGTCACCCTTGTTCCAGCCGGTGCGGCGGCCGAGATGGGTGAGCTGGATCATTACAGCGCAATCGTGCTCATGACAGTCGTCGGTCAGCTTCTTCAGCCATGGCACGATCTCGTCCTTGTAGGCCAGCAGGTTGCCGAAGGCGGGTGGCGAATCCGGCGCGACGCTGGCCGACCCGGCCGTCATCGTCATTGCGATGCCGCCCTTGGCCTTTTCGAGGTGATAAAGCCGGTAGCGGTCCTTCGGCATGCCATCATCGGAATAGGCCGGCTCATGCGCCGTCGACATGATGCGGTTCTTGAGCGTGAGGTGCTTGAGCTTGTAGGGCTGCAGGAGGGGGTCGTTGGATTGGGTCATGTCTTGGCTCAAGTTTCATTTATGCGTGAGGATTTCACCCCTCACCAACTTCGGCCAAGGGCTCGCGACGCTCGCCCGGCCTGCGTATCCTCTCCCACAAGGGGAGAGGTAGACTTGCCGTAAGGCTTGCCACGAATGAAAGCGATGCTGGTGGCACTCTGCCTCTCCCCTTGTGGGAGAGGATAGCAAGCCCGTGAGAGGCGTAGCCGATCACTTGGGTGCGCTTGGTGAGGGGTAAATCCCGCACAAGTTCACTTCAAATCAATGCCATGCATCCGCCACATCGTTCTTCTTTCTATTCATATAGTCCTGCAATTCGTCGTCGATGGCGATGTCCAAAGGCGGCGCTTCGTATTCGGCTAGCGTCCGCTTCCATTTCTTGTTGGCGCGGGTGGCCATGTCGGTCGAGCCGCCTTTGTCGCTCCATTTCTCGAACGGTTCGTTGTCGGAAAGCTCGGTGTCCCAGAAGGCTGTCTGGTAGTTGCGCAATGTGTGCTGGCTGCCTAGGAAATGGCTGCCGGGGCCGACCTCCTGGAAGGCGTCGAAGGCCAGCGCATTGTCGTCGAACTCCACCCCCTTGAGATAGGCATGCAGCGCGCCGCAGAAATCCGCATCCATGACGAATTTCTCGTAGGACATCGACAGCAATCCGTCGAGAAAGCCCGCTGAATGCAGGATGAAGTTGGCGCCACAATGCACGGCCGACAGCATCGAAACGACGCCTTCCTGCATCGCCTGGCCATCGGGAAGCTTGGAGTTGGAGAAATTGCCCGCGCATCGGAGCGGCAGCTTGAGCCGCCGCGCCAGTTGACCCACCACCATCGATCCGATCGCGGGCTCGGGGGTGCCGAAGGTTGGCGATCCCGACCGGAGCGACATGGAGGACAGGAAATTGCCGAAGATCACCGGCGCACCTTTGCGCTCGAGCTGCGTCAGGGCACAACCGACGAGAGTCTCGGCCCAGCTCTGGGCGATTGCGCCGGCATTGGTCACAGGACCCATGGCGCCGCCCAGAATGAACGGCACGATCACGGCTGCCTGGTTGGCGCGGGCATAGGCGCGCATTGCCTTGGTCATCGTGCCGTCCCAGACCAGCGGCGAGTTGACATTGACGTTGCCGAGGATGACGCAATTCTTGTCGACGAAATCGCGGCCGAACACGATCCGCGCCATGTCGATGGATTCGTCGGCGCGATTTTCCGCCGTCACCGAGCCCATGAAGGCACGGTCGGAATACTTTATGTGGGAATAGACCATGTCGAGATGGCGCTTGTTGACAGGCAGGTCGACCGGCTCGCAGATCGTGCCGCCGGAATGGTGCAGCCATGGGCTTGAATAAGCCAGCTTGATGAAGTTCTGGAAGTCCTCGATCGTGCCGTAGCGGCGGCCCTTGTCGAGATCCATCACAAAAGGAGAGCCATAGGCGGGCGAGAAAATCACCGACTTGCCGCCGATCTCGACGCTGCGGGCAGGGTTACGGGCATGCTGGGTGAAGGAGGCGGGCGCCGAGGAGACGATTTCGCGCAGCATAGCCGGCTCGAACTTGACGTTCAACCCGTTGATCTTGGCGCCGGCCTTGCGCCAGAGCTCGAGCGCTGCCGGATCGTCGCGGAACTCGATGCCGATTTCGGCGAGGATCCGCTCGCCGGTCTTCTCGACCCGCTGCAAGCCTTCTTCGCCCAATATGTCATAGGTGGGGATGTTGCGGACAATGTAAGGCACGCCGATCGGCTTGGCGGAGGGATCGCGCCGTTTGCCACGTTCGCGCCGGGTTGGTGCCGCCTCGATGGTTTTGTCCGCTTCAGCTACCGTCATGGCGATAAACTCCCCTGTTGTTGACCGGGAGATTATCGGCGTTTCCCACCGATGTATCCTTCCAATTTTTGGGGAGAAGATATAAATTCTCCTTATGCAAAACCTTAAGAGACTGCTGCCCTCCGCATCCTCGCTCGTCGTCTTCGAGGCCGCTGGCCGGCATGAGAATTTCACCCGCGCTGCCGACGAGCTAGGCATGACCCAAGCAGCAGTTTCGTATGCGATCCGGACGATGGAGGATCAGCTCGGCGTGCCGCTGTTTCATCGCAGCCATCGGGCCGTGGAATTGACGGAAGCTGGCGCCCGCTTTCATGCCGATGTCTCGGCGGGGCTGACGCGGATCCAGAAATCCGCAGAAACCATCCGTGCCAAGGGCCGCGAGACCAACGTCACGCTGGCTGCCTCAACGGCCTTCGCCTCGATGTGGATGCTGCCACGTATCAACCTGTTGCGTGAGGACCTGCCGGAGATCGACCTGCGCATCCAGACGTCGGTGCGTGATCTCGATCTGGAGGAAGAGGCGATTCCGCTCGGTATCCGCGGAGGTGACCCCGCAAATTGGCCGCAATACCATACGGCGATCATCGCGCCGGAGGTGGTCAATGCTGTCGCCAGTCCCGCCTACTTCGATGCGCTCAGGGCGTCGCCGTCGCTTTCCGAGATGACCGATCTGCGGCTGATCCACCTGGAGGAACCGGTGCGAGAGGCCTGCGATTGGAAGGAGTGGTTCGAAAGTGCCGGCATCGAGTATCGGCGGCCGTATCGCCCGCTTGTCATCAACGACTATGTGCTGGTCATCCAGGCGGCGTTGGCGGGCGAGGGGATCGCACTCGGCTGGCAGCACCTCATCGATCCGCAGATCAGATCCGGCGCGCTGGTGCCGGTCGGCAATTATGTGCTGGAAACCGGCAATGCCTTCTATGTCGTCTGGCCGCGATCACGCGAACTCAGTTCGCCGGCAAGGAAGGTACGCGATTGGCTCGTCCAGCAAGGGGCAGGGCAATGATGATCGGCCTTTCCTCAACCATCAGATTGCCCTATTCTGACCAATACTGATGACCTTCTCTTTGCCTGAGGGCTGACATGCACATCAAAAGTCTTTTACTCGGCAGCGTAATGGCTCTCGTTGCCCTCTGCGGCGCAAGTGCCGAAGACGCTGTTGTGGCCGATGACCCGCTAGGCACCGGAACGGTCAACGTCTGCGATGCCTACGGAACGGGCTACACCCATGTTGCCGGTGCGGGAACCTGTGTGAAAGCCAGCGGCCAGGTCCGATATGAAAAGAGCTTTGGTTCGCGCACAACGCGTGGAAGCCATGGTCGCGTGACGCTGGATTTTGAAACCCGCAGTGACTGAGTGATGGCTGGGCTTGGCGATCCGAAATATCAACGCCAGCTCAATTGCTGTTGGCAGCCTTGATATGCTTTTTCGGCTTTTCGGCCAGGTAGATCACGTAATTCTCCGCAGCATCGGCGATTGCAATCGCTGCTTCCGCTTCTCGCCATCCGGCTCTGACTGCCTGGACCACGAGGTCGCGCATTGCCGCCTGGAATACAAACTCGCAGTCGCGGGCTCGCTCGCTTTGATAGACGGAAAATTTTGGTGCCCTGATCTCCATGGCCAAATCCTGCCAGCAAGGACGAGAAATGCAAGAAAGAGCTAATAAAACGGTTACCAGGCACGGTTACCGCGCACGTATGTGCCAAAAACGTGTCACGGCCGGCCTTTGGGCCGGATGAATTTGCTTCATTATGGGCGGCTTTTGGCTTGGTGATACATTTTGACACGACACGGGCCAAAAGCCGTGGTCCTGACGAAAATTCCGGCGAGCTAACAGTAAAACGCTTTGGAGGAAGTTTGGCACACTCGCTGGAGTGACATCAGGCGCTCTTCGCCGTTTGCTCTTCCGCGCCCTCTCCGTCGATATATTTGCGGGCGATGTAATCCAGCGTTGCCTCTGCATCGACGGGGCGGCCGTAGAAATAGCCCTGGCCCATGCCGCAACCGAGTGCCTTGAGGCGCAGTGCTTCGGAAAAATCCTCGATACCTTCTGCGACCACTTCCAGTTCCAGGCCGCGGCACATGGCGATGATCGCCTTGACGATGTGCTCCGAGGCATTGTCGGTGGTGATGCGCGAGACGAAGGCGCGGTCGATCTTGACCTTGTCGAAGGCGAAGTCGCGCAGGCGGCCAAGGCTCGACTGTCCCGTGCCGAAATCGTCGAGCGCGATGCGGACGCCGGCGGCACGCAACTCGGTGACGATCTTGTGGGCCGTGTCCGGGTCGGTCATCATCGCCGTCTCGGTGATTTCGAGTTCAAGGCGGCGAAGGTCGAGGCCGGTGCGGTTGATGATGGCGAGAATGTTGAAGGCCGTAGACGGATCCATCAGCTGCGCCGAGGATAGGTTGAAGGACAGGAACAGTTCCTTGGGCCAGGAGAGGGCGGCTTCTGCCGCCTTGCGCAGCAGCGTCTCCGACAGCGCATCAATGAACCCGCGTTCTTCCGCCAGCGGTACGAAGACCGAAGGCGAGACAAAGCCGAGGTCGCGGTCGATCCAGCGCGCCAATGCCTCGAAGCCCACGACCGTGTCATTCATCAGGTCGACGATCGGCTGGAAATGTACGTCGACTTCATCGGCGATGATGGCGTTGCGCAATGCTTGTTCGAGCTGCGTCGCACGCTTCATCTGTTCGGCGATTTCGGTGGAATAGACAGTGATCTGGCTGCGGCCGCGACGTTTGGAACGATAGAGCGCGGTCTCGGCGCTTTTGACGAGATCGTCGAAATCTTCGCCGGCAAACGGGTGGATGGAAAAGCCGAACGAAGCGGAAAGCCGGACATTGCGCTCGCCGAGGTCGTAGGGCGCCGAGAGCACTTCCTTCAACATCATGCCGGTCTTTTCGGCGCTGCGGCGTTCGAACACCAGCGGGAAGAGAAATGCGAATTCATCGCCCTCATAGCGCACCACGGTCGCGCCATCGGGGATGCAGGCCTTGAGGCGGTGAGCGACCTGACAAAGGATCTGGTCGCCGGAGGATGGTCCGAAGAGGTCGTTGATGGGCTTGAAGCCGTCGAGATTGGCGATGCAGATGGTGAAAGGGGCAGGATCGTCGGCACGTTCGGTGATCAGCTGGCGAACTTTTTCACGGAATCTGTAGCGATTTCCAAGCCCCGTCAATGGATCGGTGAACGCCAATGTCTGTAGTTCATTCTGGCTTGCCGGCGATATGCCCGCATCAGCGACAGTCATCTGCAAATTCCCTGCAAGCAATTCATTTCAATTTTAAAGAGTGGTACGAAAGTATTAAAAATTGCCTTTCCCGGAACACCTATTTTTCCGGGCGCGGCTCAAAAAAATCTGGAAATCCGTAAAATATGCAATCTCAGGCGGCCGTTTTTGTGGATGCTGCCGCCAAATTGCGAAACTCGAACAGATGCTTGCGGATCATTGCGTCCACGGCGTCAGGGCTGAGCGGCTTGACCATCACATCCGTGAAATCTGAGGACCCGCACTGCTGCTCGCCCTCGATCGCGCGTTTGGAGAGCAGGGCGATCATCGCAGGCTTTTTGGGCGCGCGGAGATAGGCCTCGGTTACCTGCCCGGCAAATGCATCGAACGCCATGTCTGGCAGGGTGACATCGGCAAAGATCATCGATGGACGAACTTCCGCAATTCGCGCAAGCCCTTCCTCGCCATTGGCCGCAAGCACGTAGTCTAGGCCGAGGCTGCCGAAAATCTGTTCGACGGCCAACTGGTTGATCGGGTTGTCCTCCACGACGAGGATTTCGATTTTCGGCGGGCTAGCCGCCGCACTTTCGCCGGCTGTTACCTGCGGCTGGCTCGCACCGGTCAGGGACGCCGGTGCTGTGGAAAAGACGGCGTCTTCGTCGGCGCGGAGGGTCTTGTGCTTGATGCCGAACTGTTCGGCGATATCTGCAAAACCGCTGCCGGCATCTGCGGTAATAACGATGAGATCGATATCGAGCCCCGCGGCACGCGCCGCCGGCACAAACGCAGACAGTTCGGCCTCGCTACGGACGACACAGGTGTCTGCGTTGTCATGTTTCCTTGCAGTCGCAGGTATCTCCCCCGTGGCCGAAACATAGACGATCCGTTTGCGCTCGATGATAGCGGGCTCCTTGCCTTCGATCGTGACCTGTTCACCGACGGCGCCGACGCGCAATGCGAGGTCAGCGCGAGGCGGAGTTGACCCGGCCCACTCGCCGCCGGTTGGAATTTCCTCGAAACTCATGGCGAGGTAGGGTTGACCCGGTTTGCCGATCCGCCGTGCGCGATGCAGGATCGTCCTCACCCCGCCTTCGGGATGACTGACGGTCATGACGACCTGCCGCTCGTTGCCGCTGGCAAACAGCATGCGGTCGTCGGCATCGAGCGATGTCGCCAGATCGTGTTCGAACAGGTCCCAGATGCCGCGACCGAGCACGGCCTCGGGCGTGGTGTTCAGCATCGCGCAGAAGCGCTGGTTGACGGCGGCGAAATTGAGATGGCGATCCTTGACGGCAATGGCGACCGGCAGCGCGTCGAGGACCTCTTCGGTCAGCCTCACACGCTCCTGCTCCTGCCGCCAGAGAATTTCCTTCTTCTTGTACTCGGAAACATCGAGCAGGATCGTCAGGCCGAGGCCCGAGGGAAACCGGCGGCTGACCATGCGTAGCCAGCGGCCAGGACCACACTGCTCGATCGTGTCGACCCGTTCCTTCCAGGCGACGGCGACCCGCTCGGCGATCCAATCGTCGCGGTTGACGGACGGCTTCTGGACATCGGCAATGCCGAGGCGGCAGCCGGCGTCGAAGAGTGCACTGTAGAGGTCGCGTGCCCGCTTGCCGGGCTTGATGGCTTCGTCGGGAATGGGGAAGAGATGTTGCAGGCGGACGCTGGCAAAACTCACCTCGTCACGCTTGTCGGTCACAAACAGGGCAGCGCCCAAGGCTTCGCAGAAGACCTCAAGCAAATTGCATTGCATGATGGCGTCAAATGACGCGGCATCGCTCATCGCGGGGGCTCCCTGTTGCCCATAGGCTATTCTTATGAATGTTGCATGCTGGGTTGGGCCTGAAGCGGGAAACGGCAGGCCGAATACAGGATCACCCCAGCTGGTGGTCCAAGCCTGAACGGGAGTAAGGCGTCCCGTTTCCTGCGGTCATTTCAAGTTGCCTTATAAATTACATGATAAAATTAATCTCGGTTTAATAAAACCATCGCGCGAACAAGAAAGAGATGTCTACTCCGCGGCTTCCTGGCGCGGCTTGATCAAGGGCTCGGGCTGCACAGGCTGGTTGAACAGCATTTCGCGGCCGGCGCTGATGCCTTCCACGGATTGGAGCTGCAGGCGTGCTTCGTCCCGCTTGCGGATATCGTCGGTGAACTCCGCCGCTTCGGATTCGGCAATGCCGAGTCCCTCAAGCGTTTTCTGGCCGAACAGCAGCCCCGATTCCAGTGTTTCGCGCAGCTCATATTCGACGCCCTTGGCTCTCAGCGCCAAGGCATGGACGCGGTCATAGGCGCGCACGAAAAGTCGTGCGTCCGGATATTCGGACTGAACGAGATCGACGATACGATCGGTCACCTCGACCTTTTGAGTACAGACCGCGATGATCTTTGCCTTCTCGATACCACCGGCCACCAACACGTCCTTGCGGGTGCCATCGCCAAAATAGATACGAAACCCGAAGCGCGAGGCCTGGCGGATACGATCGGCGGATTGATCGATGATCGTCACGCTGCGGCCGCCGGCCAGCAGGATCTGCGCCGCGATCTGGCCGAAGCGCGAAAAGCCGATCATGAACACGTCGGCACCTGCGCCCTCGAAATCCTCGTCGAGTTCCTCGCGACTTTCCGGCTTTGCAAAGAAGGCGGGAATGGCCGCGACCAGCGGCGTCAGAGCCATGGTGACGGTGACGATGGCGATCAGCAGCGAGGCGGTCGCCTGCGGGAACACGCCGGATGCGGCGGCGGCCGTAAACAGCACGAAACCGAATTCACCACCTTGGCTCAGCAGGGTCGCATTCTTGAGCGCGTTGACGGGTGGCGAGCCGGCAATGCGGCAGATCAGGTAAATCACCAGCGTCTTGGCAAGCATGATCAACGGCACCGCGATCAGGATGAGCAGCCAGTTGTCCAGCACCACCTGCAATTCCAGCGATAGGCCCACGGCCATGAAGAACAGGCCGAGCAGGATACCGCGGAACGGCTCGATGTCGGCTTCCAACTCATGGCGATAGGAGGATTCGGCGAGCATTAGCCCGGCGAGGAAGGCGCCCATCGCCATCGATAGCCCAGCCATTTCCATGACCGTCGCCGCGCCCAGCACGACGAAAAGAGCGGCGGCGATCATCGCCTCGCGCGCGCCGGTGCGGCCGATGATCTGGAAAAGCGGCGTCAGCAGGTAGCGCCCGACCAGAACGAGACCGATCACGGCGCCGATGGCGATGCCGGCACTGACAAGGCTGAAGCCACCATGCTCGCTTTGCGGGGCGATGAACGCAGTCAGCGCCAGCAGCGGCACGATGGCAAGATCTTGAAACAGCAGGATCGAAAACGACCGTTGCCCATAATGAGTATTGAGGTCGCCTCGATCTTCGAGGATCTGCAGCGCGAACGCGGTCGAGGAAAGGGCCAAGCCGAAGCCTGCGACCACCGCGCCTCGCCAATCAAGCAATCCGGAATAATAGGCAAGGGCAGTCAGCAATGCGCCGGAAATCAGCACCTGCGCCGTACCAAGACCAAAAATATCCCTCCGCAACTGCCAGAGCCGCGAGAGCTTCAGTTCCAGACCGATGATGAACAGCAGGAAGACGACGCCCAATTCGGCGACCGAGAGGATTTCACCTCCACCACTGATCGCATGCGCGATCGGGCCGATCACGACGCCCGCGGCGATATAGCCAAGCACCGTGCCAAGGCCAAGTCTCTTGAACAGCGGAGCCGACACGACGGCACCCCCAAGCAGGAGCAGGGCTTCGCTGAAGAGTGCATGCGGCTCGGACATCAGGCGGTGTTATCCCCAAAAACAGAGTAATGTGAGCTCCGGCACTGGCGCAGGCCGAGAAAGATAAGTAGTGCGACCCTTGATGATTTTGCAAGCGCACAATAAATGAAATGCATGAGAAAGGCCTTCCATGCTTGAGCCCATTGATTCCCAGAATTTGATTTCCCGCGCATCAGAGCTTGTCGACCTCGCCCGCAAGGCGGGCGCGACGGCTGCCGATGCCGTCGTCGTTCGTTCCAAGTCGCGCTCGGTCTCCGTCCGCCTCGGCAAGGTGGAAGGCGTCGATGCCTCCGAAAGCGATGACTTTTCGCTACGCGTCTTCGTCGGCTCCCGCGTCGCCAGCGTCTCGGCCAATCCGGGCTTTGACCTGACGGTGCTGGCCGAACGCGCCGTGGCGATGGCCAAGGCCTCGCCTGAAGATCCATTCGCCTGCCTCGCCGATGCCGCCGACCTGTCGCACAACCATCCCGATCTCGGCCTCTTCGATCCCACAGAGGTCTCTTCGGCTGAATTGACCGATGCCGCGCTCGAAATGGAAAGCGCGGCACTGGCGGTAAAAGGCGTGACCAATTCCGCTGGTGCCGGCACGTCCGCCTCCATGGGCGGCTTGGTGCTGGTCACCTCGCACGGCTTTTCCGGCTCCTACATGGCAACGCGCTTTGGCCGCGGGATCAGCGTCATCGCCGGCGAGGGCACGGGGATGGAGCGCGACTACGAAGGCGATTCCCGCCTACATTTCGCCGATCTCGATCCGTCCGACGAAATCGGCCGCAAGGCCGCCGAGCGCGCCGTCAAGCGGCTCAATCCGCGCAAGGCCGATACCGGCACCGGCATCACCGTGATCTACGATCCGCGCGTGTCGCGCGGCCTCGTCTCGCATGTGGCGTCCGCCATCAATGGCGCGTCGATCGCCCGCAAGACATCCTTCCTCAAGGACCGGATGGGAGAGCAGATCCTGCGGCGCGGCCTGGTGATCAGCGACAATCCACTGATCTACAAGGGCTCCTCGTCCCGCCCCTTCGATGGCGAAGGCGTGCAGGGCCAGCCGATGCTGATGGTGGAGGACGGCGTGCTCAAGCATTGGTTCCTGGCAACCTCGGCAGCCCACGAACTTGGCCTGAAAACCAATGGGCGCGGTGTTCGCGGCGGCACATCGGTCTCGCCGTCGTCGACCAACCTGGCGCTCGAGCCGGGTGAAGCAAGTCCGGAAGAAATGATTGCGTCTGTCAAAAACGGCTTTTATCTCACCGAACTGATCGGCCATGGCGCCAATGTGGTCACCGGCGAATATTCGCGTGGCGCTTCCGGCTATTGGATCGAGAACGGCGAGCTGACCTATCCGGTCTCGGAAATCACCATTGCCTCGAACATGAAGGACATGTTCCTCAACATGATCCCGGCCAACGACATCGACCGAAAATTCGGCACAGCCGCCCCGACAGTGATGATCGAGAACATGACCATCGCCGGACGGTGAGAAAGACCAATGTGACCTTGAGCCCATCCTTCGCTGACGCGCGCGAAAGCGCCGATATCGCTATATTGGTCGATGCGGCGCTGGCGGCCGGGCGCGAGGCGATGAAGTTCTTCAAGAACGACGTGAAGATCTGGTGGAAGAACGAAGGCACATCGCCGGTCACGGCGGCGGACCATGCGGCCAACGATATCCTCGAGGCGCAACTGCGCGGCGCGCGGCCCGATTACGGCTGGCTGTCGGAAGAAAGCGAGGACGCCAAGGCACGGCTCTCTGCACACCGCGTGTTCATCGTCGATCCGATTGACGGCACGCGCGCTTTCATGACCGGCAAGGACACCTGGGTCGTCAGCGTTGCCGTCACCGAGGCGGGCCGTTCCGTGGCGGGCGTGCTCTATGCGCCTGCACTTGATGAGCTTTACGTCGCAACATCGGACGGCCTGGTCGAGAAGAACGGCAAGCCGCTGGTCCTCTCACCGTCGGCTGGTGCCATCCGCATCAGCGGCGCCGATGACAGCATCAATTCGCTGAGCTTGCCGTCCAATGCTCCACTGGAGCGCATCGGTCGTATTCCATCGCTTGCCTATCGCCTGGCGATGATTGCCGATGGCCGTCTTGACGCGACCATCGTCAAGCCGAGTGCTCATGATTGGGACCTGGCTGCAGCCCACCTGATCCTCGCCAACGCCGGCGGTCGGCTGACGGATCGTGCCAATATCGAACCGCTTTACAATCTGGCTGTGCCGAAACACGGCACCCTCGTGGCCTCCCGCGCCGACCTGCACGATACGCTTTTGGCAGCGCTTCCCCCGCACAAAGGCTGAAAATCTGGGACTTGTGGGCGTGGCGACCTGATTTCGTAGACTTGGCCATTGACCCCAACTTACGAATGCCGCAATTCCATGAGGAAAGAGCCGCTTCCCGGACTACAAGGCAAATACTATGACCGAAACCCCAAAACCCAAACAATTGCTACATCTCGTCTTTGGTGGCGAACTGACCAAGCTTGGCTCCACCGAGTTCAAGAATCTCGACGAACTCGACATCGTCGGCATCTATCCGGATTACGCCTCGGCCCACATCGCCTGGAAGTCCAAGGCGCAGCAGACGGTCGACAACGCCCATATGCGCTATTATATCGTGCACATGCACAAGCTCCTCAATCCGGACAGCGGCAAGTCCTGATCCGGGCGAGAAAGGCATTTCATGAGCAGTCTTCGCGCGCGCTTCGCACTTTCGGCCTATCGTTGGGCCGGTGTTGCCGCCTATCCGGCGATCAACACGATGATGGCGTTGCGCACGGCTCGTGGCAAGGAGCAGCGTAGCCGCAAATCCGAGCGCTACGGCTATCCGAGCGCCGGCCGCCCGGAAGGGCCGCTGGTATGGATCCATGCGGCCAGCGTTGGCGAAACCAATGCCGTCGTGCCGCTGATCAAGGAAATCTCGCGCCGAGGCATCACGGTGCTGCTGACAACGGGGACCGTGTCGTCTGCCAAGGTTGCGCATTCCAGGCTCGACGCGGATGTCATCCACCAGTATGTGCCGATCGATCTCTTGCCCGTTGTCCGCCGCTTTCTCGAGTATTGGCAGCCCGATCTGGCATTGTTTGCCGAATCCGAGATCTGGCCGGTGACGATCACCGAGCTCGGCCGTCGCCATATCCCGCAGATCCTCGTCAACGCCCGCATGTCTGATCGCTCGTTCCGCCGCTGGTCTTCGGTCAAGAACATCGCCTCGACGCTGTTTGAAAATCTGGCGCTTGTGATTGCCCAATCCGAACTCGATGCCAGCCGTTTCCAAGAGCTTGGCGCGCTGCCGGTGCTGGTCTCGGGCAATCTCAAGGCCGATAGCGGCCTGCCCGAGCCCGATCAACTGTCGTTGGCGCGCTGCCACCAGCAGATCGGCAAGCGCCAGACATGGGCGGCGATCTCCACCTTCGATGGCGAGGAAAAGGCGGCAGCCTTCGTCCATCGCGCGCTGAAATCCCGCCTCGACATGCTGACCATTATCGTTCCCCGGCATCCCGAGCGCGGCGACGACATCGAAAAGATGTTGATCGAGGAAGGGCTGAACGTCGCCCGCCGCAGCCGCAACGATACGATCGTCGCTGATACGGATGTCTATCTCGGCGACACGATTGGCGAAATGAGTCTTTATCTCAACCTCACCGAGGTCGCCTTCGTTGGTCGCTCGCTGACAGCTGAAGGCGGGCAAAACCCGCTGGAGCCGGCGATGATGGGCTGCGCGATCCTGTCGGGCGGCCATGTCGGCAATTTCCGCGACAGCTACCAGATGCTGGCCCGCAACGGCTCCGCCCGCATGGTGCGTGATACCGAAATGCTGGCCAAGGGCGTCTACTACCTGATGACCAACGAGCCGGCCCGCCACCAGATGATCGACGCCGGCCTTCAAACGGTCCACCAGATGCGCGGCGCGCTGAACGCGACCTTGCGCGGCCTGGAACCCTACATCAACCCGCTGACCATGAAAGCCCGGCTGATGCCGCGCAATGGCGCAGCCGCAGGACGCTGAGACTGATGGCGAAGATTTCCGCAATTTTGTTCGACAAGGACGGCACGCTGCTCGATTTCGACAAGAGCTGGGAGCCGGTCAACCGCAAGGCGGCGCTTTATGCCGCCCGTGGCGACCAGGCGCTTGCCGATCGGCTGATGATCGTCTGTGGCATGGATCCGATCACCGGCAAGACCGAAGGTGGAAGTTTGTTTGCCGCTGCTGCTCCCAGCGAGATTGTCGAGGCGATGATCGCTGCCGGCGCCCCCTTTACAGCCGAAGAATTGACCCGAGACCTCGATAAGATTTACGCCGAAGGTGCTGTGGACGCTGTCGCGGTTACCGATCTTCAGGCTCTGTTTTCACGCCTTAAGGGCAGGGGACTCGTGCTCGGCATTGCCTCCTCCGACAACGAGGCCTCCATCCGCAGGATGGCCGAGGGCATGGGCATCATGCCCTATCTCGATTACATCGCCGGCTACGACAGCGGCCATGGCGTCAAGCCCGACCGCGGCATGATCGATGGCTTTGCCACGGGCCACGGTCTCGAGCATGCGGCGATTGCGATGGTGGGTGACAATACCCACGACCTGCATATGGCCCGAAATGCCAAGGCGGGGCTCGCGGTTGGCGTGCTCTCCGGCACCAGCGGCCATGACTTGCTCGCGCCGCACGCAGATCACGTGCTCGCCAGCATTGATGAACTTGAGGCGCTTCTCGACAGTCTTGCCGCTGCCTGAGTAACCCTAATCCGCCAAGCACCTTGCATTGTTTCGTTTTTTCGCGTTTTGTCGCGTAAACGAACGGCTAACTATCAAGGGGCGCCGCATCTCGCGGGGCGGAGTCATGGTATCTGACGCACCACCATTCTGGTGGAAGAAGAAAGCGGACTGGCGGGCCTGGCTGATGGCGCCAGCCTCATGGATCTACGGCGCGATCGCCGGCCGCAATCTCAAGAAAGCCAAGCGGCTGGAAATCGAAGTGCCGGTCATCTGCGTCGGAAACTTCACCGTCGGTGGTGCCGGCAAGACGCCCACCGTGATCACGCTCGCCCGCGCGGCCGCCGCCAAGGGTCTCAAGCCCGGCGTTCTCAGCCGCGGCTATGGCGGCGGCATCGACAAGACGACGATCGTCGATCCACATCATCATCGCGCCAGGGATGTCGGCGACGAACCCTTGTTGATTGCTCGCGAAGCACTGACCGTGATCTCTCGCAAGCGGGTCGAGGGCGCCCGACTGTTGATCAAGGAAGGCGCTGACATCATCATCATGGATGACGGCTTCCAGAGCGCCAAGCTGCATTTCGATTATGCGTTGATGGTGATCGACACCGTTCGCGGCATCGGCAATGGCCTCATCGTGCCGGCGGGGCCCGTGCGTGCGCCGACCAAGCTGCAGCTCAAATATGCCACGGCACTCCTCAAGGTCGGCAAGGGCGAAGCCGCCGATCCTTTCATCCGCATCGCGGCGCGCTCCGGCAAGGCAGTCTACGAAAGCCTGATCAAGCCCGTGGGGACCGCGGGTGATGTTGTGGGCAAAAAGGTGCTGGCCTTTGCCGGTATTGCCGATCCGCAGAAGTTCTACCGCACGGTCGAGGAATGCGGCGGCGAGATTGTCGTCAAGCAATCCTTCGGCGATCATCATCATTTGAGCGACGACGAGATCGAAGACATCTTGGCAACGGCCGAAACCGAGCAGTTGGAGATCGTCACCACGGCCAAGGATGCGGTGCGCTTGATCGGCCATCATGGCCCGGCCCAGACCCTGCTGGCCAAGGCGCGCGTGATCGATGTGGAAATGGCGTTCGAGTCTCCCGGGATACCAGCCCAGATCATCCGCGAAGCAATCGCCGCATTCAGGAAGCGGCGCGTGCTGCGGGCTTAACCCATCCGGGACGGAATTAGACATCGAGATAGACGCGACTTAACATTTTTGCTAAGGTTCCTATGTGGGTTGTCGAGTATATTCCCAGCGCTGCGCAGGAGCGTGCCGAGCTTCCGGCGGATATGCGTGCCAGATTGTTCCGTATGGTGGAAGCGATCGGTGCGAAGGGTTTTGCCAGTTTACCACGAGACTGGATAAAGCCGCTCGGCGACAAGCTTTGGGAATTGAGAATTACGGGCAAGGACGGAATTGCTCGCGCAATCTACGTTACTGCGAGTGGACAGCGAATTGTCATACTCAGAATTTTCATCAAGAAAACTCAGAAAACGCCACCGCGGGAGATCGCACTTGCGCGGCAAAGAGCGAAGGAAGTGCAATGAGAACGGTTAAGGCGGAAGATATCCACGCCAAGGAGATGGCCGAGGATCCCGAGTATCGGGCGGCCTACGAGGCGCTCGAGGAAGAATTTGCCTTGGTCAATGAAATGATCAAGGCACGCGCACGTTCACGACTTTCGCAGGCGGAAATCGCAAGCCGGATGGGCACGACTGAAAGTGCCGTTTCGAGGCTCGAAAGTGGTAGGGTCAAACCTTCGACCCGAACCCTGGAGCGCTATGCGCGCGCAACGGGGCACAAACTGCATATCAGCTTCGAGCCTGTCTCCAACGATGGATGAAATTGCCGTTGGGGCCGGCAAGTCGCAAGAAACGGCGCGGGCCTAGTCGGTCGGCGCCAGCGAGGACCACAACGTATCGATAATCGCCTGGCCGAACGATGGCGACAAGGGTTGATGGCCGACCAGCAGCCGATAGAAGACCGGCGCATCGAGCATGTCGAGCACAACCTCGACATCCACCTTCAGCGCGATTTCGCCCTTGGCCTGTGCCTCGACCAAAATCGTCCGGGCCTTTTCCCGATATTGCAGGATGACGCGTGACCGGAAGGCTTTGGCCAGCTCGCTTTCCTGGTCCGCCGCCGCCATGGCATGCGCAATCTGGCGGCCTCGCATCGTGGTGAAGGTCTCCAGGAGCTGTTCAACATGCGCCCGCAGGCGCATCTTCGCCGTGCCACCCTTTTCGACTGCCGGCTCCAGCGGCGTATCCGCCATCAGCGCGGCCATAGCGAGTTCCTGGGCGTTTCGCCAATAGCGATAGATTGTCGGCTTGCCGACGCGTGCGCGTTCGGCGACGGCCTCGATCGTCAGCCGGCCCAGTCCATCGGCCATCAGCATCTCATGCGCCGTCTTCAGGATCGCCTTTCGTGCGACTTCGCTTCGTGGGCGGCCGGGCTTTGAAACAGATGGTTCTGAATGATCTTGACTCATTATAAAACGTACCGTAACGTAATTATATTCAACATTCAAGGTGCTGATATGACCCAAATGGTTGTGCGGAGCATGAGTGCATATCTTGCCATCAAGGGCGCATCGGAGGCGATTGAATTCTATAAGCGCGCTTTCGGAGCTGTGGAGGAGTTTCGCCTGATCGATCCGGTCGACGGTCGGGTCGGCCACGCAGAATTGTCGCTCGGTGGATATCGCCTCTTCCTCAGCGACGAATATCCCGATTTTGGCGCCCTGAGTCCCGACACGCTCGGCGGCACGTCGGTGAAATTTCATCTCGATGTCGATGATGTCGATGGCTTCACCGCCCACGCCGTCACTTGCGGTGCCATTCTCTTGCGCCAGCCGAAGGACGAGTTCCATGGCTACCGCACCGGCATGATCACCGATCCGTTCGGCTACAGCTGGTTCGTTGCGACCAAGGTGAAAGATATCAGCGCTGAAGACATGCAGCGCCAATGGAACAACATGGCCACGGAACATGGCTTCGACACGGAGAAAGCATGATGAGCTCGGCTTCGTTTGATGAATTCGTGGCGATCGAGAACGCCTTCAATGCTGCGATGGTCTCCAACGATATCAGTGAGATTGCGGATTGCATCGCTGATGAGTGGGTGCTGGTGACGCCCGAAGTCGGGCCCGTCAGTAGAGACGGCATGCTCGCGGCGATCGGCGGTGGCTTGCTCAGTCACGACACGATGACCAAGGAGATCGTGCGGGTTGAGGTCTATGGCGATGTCGCTGTTGTCACCGGCCGAGGTCGCAATACCGGTATGTTCAAGGGCCAGCCGATCAAGGCCGATGAATGGATCACTGATGTCTATCGCAAGGTCGAAAGCCGGTGGTTATGCGTTCTAACTCACCTGACGCCCGCTAAGAGCTGACCCAGAAGCGTGTTACTATGCGTGCTGGGTTGGCAGGTTGCCGGCCCGGCGCTCCGCTTCGAGCGAGGCTTCGGCATCAGCATAGGGCTGCTGGCGATCGACACTCCAGTATTTGAGTTCGTCGATCGGGATCACCTTGCCGGTCACCGCGCAGGTGACGAAACCGCCGGGCAGCAGGATCTGGAAATCGCCGTCGAGATACCGGATCTTGGCCTCGCGGCTGCCGCTTCCTTCGTGACGGTTCATCATCATTCTTCCTCTGATCTGCTGGTTCGGTCGGTATACCGCCGCCAAATGCGGATTGCAAATCTGTGCTCTAGCTGCGGCCAAACAGTCTCTCAATGTCCGACAGCTTCAGCTTGATATAGGTGGGCCGTCCGTGGTTGCACTGTCCGGAGCCCGGCGTGGCCTCCATCTGCCGCAACAGCGCATTCATCTCCTCGACCCTGAGCCGCCGGCCTGAACGCACCGAGCCGTGGCAGGCCATTGTGGCGGCGACGTGTTCGAGCCGCGCATGCAGCGTTGACGATGTGTCCCATTCGCCAATCTCGTCGGCAAGTTCGCGGATCAGTCCCTGCGCATCGACCTCGCCCAGCATCGACGGCGTCTCGCGGATCAGGATCGCGCCAGGGCCGAAGCGTTCGTAGTGCAGGCCCAGCGACTTGAGGCTTTCGGCATGCTCCATCAGCCGGTCGCAATCCTCCTCGGGAAGATCGGCGATTTCGGGGATGAGCAGCGCCTGCGACGGCACCGCCTTGGCAGCCAGCGCCTTGCGCATGTCTTCGAACACCAGCCGCTCATGGGCAGCGTGTTGGTCGACGATGACCATGCCGTCATCGGTCTGGGCGATAATGTAGTTTTCATGCACCTGCGCCCGTGCGGCGCCCAGCGGATGGCTCTCGACGGGCTCGGCAACTGTTTCGGCCACGGTGACCGATGCCGCATCGGCGCGCGCAGAGGGTGTTGCCATGTCGGCAAACATCGGCGCTATGGCTTCCATCAGACCGCCGGCCGTGGCTGCTGAAAACGGCCGGAAAGGCGATGCCGAGGGCTGCCAGTTCTGCGCCGGCTGCGGCCGGAAGCCGGGCCGGAAGGCGCCCATCATCGACCGTGCCGCCGTTGTAGAGGAGCGGTCACCATCGCGTGCCAGCGCTTCGCGGATTGCGCCGACGATCAGCCCGCGCACGAGGCCCGGATCGCGGAAGCGCACGTCGGATTTCGCCGGATGCACATTGACGTCGACCAGTGCGGGGTCGAGCTGGATGTCCAGCACCGCCACCGGATAGCGGCCCGAGGGGATTGTCTCGGCATAGGCGCCGCGCAGCGCCGACGCGATCAGCTTGTCGGCGACCGGCCTACCGTTGACGAAGGCGAACTGATGGGCGGCGTTTCCGCGATTGAACACCGGCAATCCGGCATAGCCCGTCAGCCTGATGTCTTCGCGCTCGGCATCCAACGCAATGGCGTTTTCCTCGAAATCCTTGCCGATCACCTGGGCGATGCGGGCGAGTCTGTCGTCGCCGGTTGCTGCAAATTCGAGCGTCGCGCGGTCTGTCCCTGACAGGGTGAAGCGAACATGCGGAAAGGCAATCGCCATCCGGCGGGTGATTTCAGTGATGGCGCCGGCCTCGGCTTTCTCCGTCTTGAGAAATTTCAGCCGCGCTGGTGTCGCAAAGAACAGGTCACGTACTTCTACGATCGTGCCGGTGTTGGCCGCACGCGGCCGTAGTTCCGAAACCTTGCCGCCGGTCACGGTAATTTCGGCGCCATCGGCGTCATCGCGCGTGCGGCTGGTGATCGACAGCTTGGCGACCGAACCGATCGATGGCAGTGCCTCGCCACGAAAACCCAGCGTGCGGATATTGTCGAGGCCATTGTCGAGCTTGGAGGTGCAGTGCCGACGTACGGCAAGCTCGAGGTCGCCGCGCGACATGCCGGAGCCGTTGTCGGTAACACGAAGAAGGCTCTTGCCGCCGCCGGATGTGGCGATCTCGACGCGCGTGGCACCGGCATCGACGGCGTTTTCGATCAATTCCTTGGCAGCACTGGCGGGTCGCTCGATGACCTCGCCGGCGGCAATCTGGTTGATCAGTGTTTCGGGCAGCAGCTTGATTTGCATCCACTCATTTTCGCGGATTCGCGACCATAAGCATAGCGGCAATTTCACTCCGCCGCCGCTTTCCCCAGGCTGGCGAAGCGGCTGAGTGCGGCACGCAAGGCGGCGGGCTTGATCGGCTTGTTGAGCAGGTTGATACCAGCCCGTTCCGCTTCGGCGCACACCTCGGCCGTGCGGTCGGCGGTGATCAGGATCGCCGGCACTTGACCAAGGGCCTGGCGCATCGCCGCGATCACCTCGATGCCGGTTGCCTTGTCGAGGTGGTAGTCGGCGATCACCACGCCGAACCGCTTGCCAGACGCGACAAGGGCATCCGCCTGCTCTCGCCCGGTGGCAGTCTCGACCGCACATCCCCAGCCGGTGAGCAGGATCCGCATGCCATCGAGAATGCTCTGTTCGTTGTCGATGCAAAGCACTGAAAGTTGATCGAGCTTGGCGATCGGCCCGGGAGGTGCAGCAGGAATCACATCCGCCACCTGCGGCGCCGACTCCGAACGATCGAGGGGAATACGCACCCGAAACACCGTGCCCTTGCCAAGTGTCGACTGTAGCTCGACGGGATGATTGAGCACGCGGGCGATGCGATCGACAATGGAAAGACCCAACCCGAGTCCTGCCGATGTCCTAGCGCCTTCATCCAGCCGGGCGAATTCCTTGAACACTGTCTTGAACTTCGATTGCGGGATACCGATGCCAGTATCATGGACCTGGATCCACGCCTCGCTGCCGCGCCGCCGCACGCCGACCAGTACCTTGCCATCGACCGTGTATTTGATGGCGTTGGATACGAGATTCTGCACCAGCCGGCGCAATAGCGTCGGATCGGACCGGACCCTGAGCGTGCTCGGCAGGACCACCAAGTCGAGGTTCCTCGCCCGCGCTAGAGGCTGATAGTCGGTCTCGATCCGCTTGAGGAAAGTGCCGAGCGGCACAGCAGCTAATCGCGGCTTCATCGCGCCGGTATCGAGGCGCGATATGTCGAGCACCGCGCCGAGAATGGTTTCTACCGATTCAAGCGCCGAGTCGATGTTGAGCACCAGGTCGCTGTTCTGCGAATGGCCCAGCCGCTCCACCAGCGACGACGAGTAGAGGCGTGCGGCATTCAGCGGCTGCAGGATGTCGTGGCCTGCAGCCGAGAAGAACCGCGTCTTGCCGATATTGGCGTCCTCGGCGGCGGCGCGCGCTTCGGCAAGCTGGCGGTTGACATCGGTCAGTTCGCGCGTCCGCTCATCGACCCGCTGCTCCAGCGTCTCGTTGGCCACCTCCAGCGCGCGGCTTGCCCGCACCCGCTCGGTGATATCGGTGCAGGTAGCCACCACGCCGCGATCGGGCATCGGGTTGGAGCGCAGCTCGACGATCCGTGCGCCGCCATCGAGATAGAGCTGGAACGGTGTGTCGGGCGTCAGGATCTGCTCCATGACATCGACTTCCTCTCCTTCACGGACATCGCCGCGCTCGGCGAGCAGCATGATGATGCCGGACAAGGGAAAGCCGACTTGTCCAACGGACTCCGGCAGATCGAGCAAGGCACGGAAGCGCCTGTTCCAGATCGACAGCCGATTTTCGCCATCGAATACCGCGATCCCCTGGTCCATCTGCGAAAGCGCTGTCTGCAGCACGCCCTGATTATATTGCAGGGCCTCGCTGGCTTGGTCGAGCAGTTGCGCCGTCTCCGAGGGATGCTCGTCCATGCGCCGCATGGTCAGCGAGAGCACCAGCCGTGCCGACGACGAGCCGATCGCCGAGCCGAGCAACTGCTCGGCGAAATTCAGCAGGTCGGAATCGGCATAGCGGCGATCGTTCAGCACCTTGCCGGTGGAATATTCGTAGCTCGCGAAGGACCGTGCCATCCGTTCCTCGCCGAGATAGCGGCCGATCGCGGTCTTGAGATCGCCCACGGTCAAGTTGGTGCGCCAGCTTCGCAGCAGCGGTTTGGCATTGGCGTCGCGCGGAATGAACACGGCGGCTTGCTGGCGCTCGATCAGGTTGGAGTTGCGCGTCATCGATGCCAGAACAAAGGCGGCGATATTGGCGAGGAGGCTGAGCAACGCCGAATTGATGAATGGATCGCTGCCCGATCCCGAGAAGAAATTGGAGGATGGCAACAGGGTATCGAGGATGGCGCCGGCATCTCTGGATGTGTCGGTGCCGCCGAGGCTGGGGATGAACAGCAACCATGCCCAGACAGTGAAACCGGCGATCAAACCGGCAATCGCACCGCGCGCATTCGCCCGCCGCCAGATCAGTCCTCCCAGCATCGCCGGGGCAATCTGCGAGATCGCGGCAAAGGCGATCAGGCCGATCGAGGCAAGTCCGTTCTCCGAAGCGGAAGAGCGATAGTAGCCGTAGCCGAGCAACAGCACCGCAAAGATTGCGCCGCGCCGCACCGAAAGCACAAGCCGACCGAGGTCTTCGCCCGCGCCGATGAGATTGCGACGCAGCAGGATGGGCATGACGATGTCGTTGGAGACCATGATGGCCAGCGCTACAGATTCGACAATCACCATGGCGGTGGCCGCCGAGAATCCGCCGATGAAGGCGATCAGCGTCACGGTCGACATATTGGCTTTGAGGGGCACTGTCAGGATGTAGAGATCGACGTCGCCCACGCCGTTGAACAAGATCACGCCGCCGATCGCGATCGGCAGCACGAACAGGTTGATGGCGATGAGATAGAGCGGGAAGAACAGCCGGGCGAGTTTGAGTTCGCTGGTGGTGCGGTTTTCGACCACCATAACATGGAACTGCCGGGGCAGCATGATAATGGCGAAGGCGGAGAGCGCCGTGATCATGATCCATCGGCTGAGCGGCGTCTGGTGAAATAGCGCCTCGGCGGCCGGCGCATGCGCTTTGGCCATTTCTAAGAGATGCGCAGGCCCGTCGAACAGGCTGTAGACGACGGTGATGCCCACCGTCAGCACCGCCACCAGCTTGATCACCGACTCGGTGGCGATGGCCAGTATCAACCCGTCCTGGTGCTCTGTGGCGTCTGCATGCCGCGTGCCGAACACCACGGCGAAGAAGGCCAGCGACAGCGACACAAGCAGCGGCAGGTCGATGAGTTGGTGATTATCGAGGCCAATCGCATAGCCTGACGTATCGACGAGCGCCGCCACGGAATTGGACACCGCCTTCAGCTGCAGCGCGATATAGGGCACCGCGCCGGCCAGCGCGATGATGGCGACGATCATCGCCACGACGGGGTTTTTGCCATAGCGGGCGGCGACGAAATCGGCGACCGAAGTCAGCTTTTCGGCCTTGGCGATAGCAGTCATTCGCCTGAGCAGCGGCAGGCCAATGGTGAACATCAGCACCGGGCCGATATAGATCGCCGCGAATTCGAAACCCTTGCCGGCCGCCAGCCCGACGCCGCCGAAATAGGTCCAGGAGGTGCAGTAGATGGCAAGACTTAGCGCATAGACCACAGGACGGCCGCGGCCAGCACCGCCGCTCGCTTTGGCCCTGCGGTCGCCGATCGAGGCCACCGCGAACAGCAGCGCGAGATAGGCGAATGCCGAGCCGAAGATGACCCAGCCTGGCAGCATGAAACCTCCCTTGGCGAGAACACTCTACGCTCGCTTCGGAAACAATAGAGGCAACAATGCCAACTGCAAAGCCATGCTTTGGTCGAGGACGGTAGGTCGAAATTATCGCTATGTCTTTGATAGTCGTAAAAGATCGGCCACATCGCGCGTTTTGCTTGCGATGGCCTTGCTTATACGCTTTACTTCACACGGGTAGGTAGCCCGGACCAATAGCAGGAGAGCCTTATGTTGAATGAATTCAAGGCGTTCATCGCGCGCGGAAATGTTCTGGACCTGGCAGTCGGTGTGATTATCGGTGCAGCTTTTGGCGCAATCGTCAAGTCGCTGACAGAGGATTTGATCATGCCGATCATTGGTGCGATCACTGGCGGCGGCTTTGATTTTTCCAACTATTTCATTCCCCTGTCGAGCAAGGTCACGGCACTATCACTGGCTGCCGCGCGCCAACAAGGCGCCGTCTTCGCCTACGGCAGCTTCATTACTGTCTTGATCAATTTCCTGATCGTCGCATGGTGCATCTTCCTCCTCATCAAAGCCGTCAACCGTGCCATGCCCAAGAAGGAGGCCGAAGCGCCGACCGGCCCGGCCGAAGAAATCGTGTTGCTGACTGAAATTCGCGACGCGCTGCGGAAGTAAGCTTTTTCAGATGCCAGCGGGCGAGAGGCGTGCGGACATCTCCGCGTCGATCGCCCGCTTCACGTCATCCTTGATCCCGGCGGAGATTTCCAGCACTTCGCCGGCCTTCATGAAATCCATGACAGCAAATCTGCCGACATTCGGACGCAGGAAAATGTCGGGCGCCTGGCTCTTCAGCTTTTCTGATATGATCGACTGCATCATCAACTGGCTGGCGCCGAACAGGCTTTCGATGCGGTTGGGCATGCGATCGATCTCGCCTTCC
The DNA here is from genome assembly GCF_057787725.1 of Shinella sp. OV683. NCBI lineage: Bacteria > Pseudomonadati > Pseudomonadota > Alphaproteobacteria > Hyphomicrobiales > Rhizobiaceae > Shinella > Shinella sp. OV683. The sequence continues at coordinate 3,932,257 of NZ_CM173543.1, read as the reverse complement.
GGACCACCGACGACATCGATGCCGATGATGATATCGGCCCGGCCGAACAGGTGCTCGAACGGCACGGGGTTGAAAATGCCGCCATCGATCATGATGCGACCCTTGTGCCTGACTGGCATGAACACCGCGGGAATGGCAGCGGAGGCAGCCAGCGCTTCGATCAGGTCTCCGGTGCCGATGACAGTCTCGCACTGGCCGTAGTAGTCGGTCGCGGTCACCTGCAGCGGGATCGACAGTTCTTCAAACGTTTTGGGCAGAGTATCGGGCAGGAAGGCATTCAGCACGCGCTCCAGATTGTACTGGCCGAGCCGGAAGCCATTGGTCACCATCTCCTTGACGGTGGTCGGCCGCATCGACCAGATGCGGTTCATCACCTCGCGAGGCTTGCCGACCGATTGCAGCGTGAATTCACGGATCTCGCTGCCAGTCATCCCGGCTGCCATGCCGGCGCCCATGATAGCTCCGATCGATGAGCCTGCGATCGCCACGGGCACGATGCCGAGTTCATCAAGCGCTTCAATCACATGGATGTGGGCCAGTCCGCGCGCACCGCCGCCGCCAAAAGCGATGGCGACCGTGGGCGAAGGCGAGGAGGCGTTGGTTGCTGGAATATCTATCTTCATTCGCGCTGGCTGCAACTCTCTCGACGATGCCGTTTAGTGCGCCGAAAGCCCCTCATCCGGCCTTTCGGGCCACCTTCTCACCGTTGGAGAGAAGAGGAAACTGACGGTCGCGTCCAGCTTACACAACTTTGCGCAAGTGTGAACTCAGTTGTTGCCTGGTACGGTCGTTGCATATTTCTCTTCTCCTCAGCGGTGAGAAGCTGGCCGAAGGCCGGACGGGCGGGCGCTTAAATGCTGTACCGGTAGAAATGCATCCGCGTGTCACCGAATTCTCTGACATCCTTCAAGACGAAAGGTGCTGCCACATCTGGTTCAATATTGGCGCGCTCCTCCAGGATTGCGAGCGCACCGTCCACCAGCCAGCCACCCGAGGCTGCCGCGTGGAAGCATTTCTCGCCCATTCCGTGGCCATAGGGAGGATCAGCGAACAGGAAATCGAACGGATCCATCGTACCGACGACACCAAGATCTATGGCATCGCGGCGGAAGATCCTGGCGCGGCCTTGAAGGCCCAGCGTTTCGATATTGGTTCTCAGCAGGCCGCGGCCTTCAACCGAGGTCTCGACGAACAGTGCCTGTGCTGCACCACGCGATAGCGCTTCGAGCCCGACGGCGCCGGTGCCGGCGAAACAGTCGATCACCCTGCCTCCGTCGAGCACATCCGCGTAGCTGTGGCTCAGGATGTTGAACAGGCTTTCGCGCGTCCGATCGGTGGTCGGACGAATGTCGCTGCTTTTGGGTGTTGCGAGCGGCCGCCCGCGGAACTCACCCCCGACGATCCGCACTGTTCTTCTTTCCTCTGCCGCCCGCAGGTCCCTTGCGGGGCCCATCGCCGCCACGGGGAGCGTCGCCGCGCGGGCGATCACCAGCCGGCTTGCCGCCGCGCGGGCCGTTGCCCGCAGGCTTGCCCGAAAATGCGCGTGGACCCTTCGGAGCACCTTCACGCTTTTCCCCGAACGGCTTGTCGCCGCGTGGAGGCCGCGCTTCGGCACGCTTGCTATCGGTGGAGCGCTCCGGACGGGCGCGGCCGCCTTCTGATCTGGCGTCATCCCGCTTACCTTCGAACGGCTTCCGACCTGCCGGCTTACCGGCGGGGCGTTCGCCACGTTCCGGGCGATCGGATCTTTCTGGACGCTCCGGTCGGCCAGCGCCGGCGCGGGCCGGGCGGGCTGATCTTTCGCGGGCGGGTGCCTCTGCTACACTGTCGCCATCCTTGCGCAGGCGCAGCACCTTGCGGCGTGTGCCAGTCGTGTCTGCCGCAGCTTCCTCACTGGCTTTTTTCACGGCGACGGGACGGGCACCGGGCGCCATCCATACATTGGCGGTGCGGGTGGTGCCGAGCGGCAGCCGCTTCTGCTTCTTGTCGTCATCGCGGCCTTGCGGGGCACCGCCCTTGCGATCTCCATCGCGGCCACGCGCCTCATCCCGGTCGCGTCCGCGCGGCGGACCCTTGCGGTCACCGTCGCCGTCGCGGCTGCGGGGCGGGCGATCGGCACGATCCGGACGCTCGGAGCGCTCAGGACGCTTGGTGTCGATGCGGGAAAGATCGCGCTCGCGGCGATCTCCTCTATCGCCCCTGTCTTCACGGCTCTCGCGCTTGGGACGTTCGGTCTTTTCGGCGCGTTCGCCTCGCTGCCAGGTCTGGGCAGGCTCATTGTCTTCCCGCTGGGCCGGATCGTGGATTGGCGCTTCGAAATTGGCGTTGGCTTCGGCGATCAGACGAGGGCCGAGCTGGTCGCGCAGCGTCCGGCTCTTGATTTCGACGACTTCGCCGTCATTGAGTTCGCCCAGCTGAAACGGGCCGTAGGAAATGCGGATCAGCCGGTTGACGTCGAGGCCGAGCGCACCGAGCACATTCTTGATCTCGCGGTTCTTGCCTTCGCGAAGACCCATGGTGATCCAGACATTGTGGCCCTGCTGGCGGTCCAGAGTTGCTTCGATGGCGCCGTAGAACACGCCCTCAACTGCGATGCCTTCCTTGAGCTCATCGAGCTTGGCCTGGTCGATCTCGCCATAAGCGCGGACGCGGTAGCGGCGCAGCCAGCCGGTGGTCGGCAGTTCCAGCATGCGCGCCAGCCCGCCATCATTGGTCAGCAGCAACAGGCCTTCCGTGTTGATGTCGAGGCGACCGACCGAGATCACCCGTGGCAATTCAGCCGGCAGGTTGTCGAATACGGTGGGGCGGCCTTCGGGATCGTGATTGGTGGTCACCAGGCCAGCAGGCTTGTAATAGATCCACAGGCGCGTGCGCTCGATGGAGCCAATCTGCTGGCCGTCGACTTCGATCATGTCGGACGGCGTGCAGTTGATCGCTGGGCTGTCGAGTACCTTGCCATTCAGCGACACGCGACCTTCAAGGATCATCCGCTCGCAATCGCGGCGCGAGGCGACGCCGGCGCGCGCCATGATCTTGGAGATGCGTTCGCCTTCGCCGGAGACCTCGATATGGGCCGGGTTCTTTTCAGGCGCAGATCGTGGCTTTGCGCCAAAGCTTTTCTTTGCCGGGGGCTTGCCGCCGGGCCGTGCGCCGCGTGCGGGTTCCTTGCCGTCAGCCCGAAAGGGCTTGCGACCTTCGCCGTCGCCCTTGAAGGGTTTGCGGCCGCCTTCACCCGGTGTTCTCGTATTTTTCATTTCACTTGCCTCTTAGTTACTCGTCTCCTATCAGGACATGAGGTCGGGGTTAAGAGGAAATACCGCGTGAAACCGGCAAATCGCTTCATGGAAATGGCTTTGGACGAAGCGCGAGCGGCTGCAAGCCGTGGCGAAGTGCCGATCGGCGCGGTCATCGTCCATCAGGATCGAGTTTTGGCGCGCGCCGGAAACCGCACCCGCGAACTCAGTGACATCACTGCGCATGCGGAAATCGAGGTGATCCGTGCCGCCGCAAAAGTCATCGGCAGCGAGCGATTGGTGGATGCCGATCTCTATGTAACGCTCGAGCCCTGCACGATGTGCGCGGCCGCGATCTCGTTTGCCCGGGTCCGGCGGCTCTATTATGGTGCGGGCGATCCCAAGGGTGGCGCGGTCGACAACGGCGTGCGGTTCTATCAGTCGCCCACCTGCCATCACGTGCCGGAGATCTATGGTGGTATCGCGGAGATAGAAGCGGGCGATATCCTCAAGAGTTTTTTTCATGAACGGCGAGACTGATCAGGCAGCTTCCGAGTCTTGGCTATCCGCTTCGGGATCGTTCATGACGACCGTGTTGCGACCGCTGCGTTTGGCGACGTACAGGCGGCGGTCCGCTTCACTTGCAGCATGTGTGGCGTCGAAGCGCGATGACAGGCAAATTCCGCCAATGCTGAGGGTGACGGGGATGGCAACCCCCTCGGCGTCCAGTGCAATGGCTTCCGCGGCAGCACGCAGCCGCTCGGCGATCGCACCTGCCTCGCCCTCGTTGGCGCGGTCGAGGTAGATGGCGAATTCCTCGCCGCCGATCCGGCCCCAGAAATCCTGCGGACGCAGCACCGAACCGACCGCCTGGGCTATTTCCTTCAGAGCAGCATCGCCGTAGCGATGGCCAAAGCTGTCATTGATGCGCTTGAAGTGGTCGGCATCGGCAATCAGCAGGGCGCTCGGGCGATTGTCCTGGCTGGCGGCATCCAACAGCGAGAAGAAGGTCTCGCGGTTGAGCGCGCCCGTCATGGCATCGCGGCGGGCCTGTTCCTTGAGTATCGCATGAGTCTGCATCAGCTCGTTGTGCATGATGTCGAGATCGGAATGCAGTCTGGCGAGTTCGTCGCGGGCGTTCGTCAGCATTTCCTGCTGGTGGAATTGCCAGGCGCTGGCCGGAAAGGCGATGGCCAGCGGGCAGATCACGCTCATCCAGAAGCCGGGGCCATCAGGATGGCCGCCCAGAATGGGTACGAGGATCAACGCGGCCGCAAGCGACACGGCCATCGATGCAATTGCGGCCAGGCTGGCCTTCCAGACAGTTTTCTTGCTGATCCCGAACATATCAGGCAGCCTAAAATGCGAGTGTTAACAGCAAGTATCCAGCACGAGAATGCAGCGCTGATTTAGGGGCGTTCCATGCAATTTTCCGTGAACGCCATTCGTTACTGGCGCCGCAGACATGACTGGCCTGAGATCGGCACGATGCCTGCCGGCTTGTACTTTTCGATCGCGCTGCGAGCGGCCAATCCGATCAGGCAGGCAAGCTCATCCTCGCGGTCGCCATTCGGGGTAACGAGCGACGCGGCAACACCGAATTTCGGCGTTCCTTCGTAGGGGATATCGTAGTTCTCGGGGCTGATGCCGACGGTGATGGTCACGGTATAGAGCCATTCCTTGCCCTTGGCGGTCTGCACCCATCGGCCGACATCGGAACTGGTTGTGATGTTGACGACGATATCAGCGCCCGGACCGCGCATCGCCTTGAAACCGGCGTCGTCAAAAACCTTGGCAAGCGGCGGCACGAGGTAATTGGCGTAGCCACTTGCCATCTGACTGCTGCTCATCTGGATGATGTATTTCTTGCCGTCCAGCGGTCCCGCCGAGGCGGCGGGAGCAAAAAGCGAAAGCATGGCGGCAACGACCGCTAATCCGGGGATAAATTCCCCGGCACGCATCAATCCCAGACCTGCCACCACTTGCGGCCGGTACCGGCAACCTCAGCTTCTTTCTTGCGGCGCGCATCCTTTGCGCGTTCGGATTCGCCGAGATTCTGCAGCTTCGCCGGGTCATCGACCTTGCGGTAGTCGAGCGGGGGATCGCTCATGAAGCGACGGCGGTCGGAATAGCGGCCATCCTGGATCGCACGCGCATCACGATAGGCAGCACGCTGCTGCTCGGGCGAAAGAGCCTTGCCCTCGGTGACCGAGACGGCGAGCGGCGAACGATAGTTGCCGTTATTGGCGTTGTCGTCAGCTTCCTTCTTCAGGCGCGAGCGTGCCTGTTCGGGGCTTTCCAACCATTGTGGATTGTCCTTCGACGCCAGATTTTCCGCTGGCGCCACCAGCACCGTTTCATCCGCGGGCTTCACGAGTGAGCCGCGCGGCTGATAGGCCAGCGCCTGTGGACGCTTCGGCGAAAGCGACGCTGCATCGCCGAGATCGTCGACCAGCTGTTCGGTGGCGTTCTTGTCGGTGCCGTATTTCGGGCCCATGCAGCTCGACATACTTAGTGTGGCAGCAGCAAGCACGACAAACGAGCCAGCCACGCGATACATCTGTTTCATGCTCTACAAGCCTTTCCGGCGCGAGAAGCGCAAGATCCATAGGTTCCGATTTTGCGGTGAAGCAGAAATCCGGCCAATTTCAGGCAGCTTTTACCGGAGATGGGGAAAAAGCGCAATTCTTTCCGTCCGACTATCTGCCGCCTGTCCCCGGTCGCGAGGCCGATCTGCTGCATTTTTGACAGCGGATGCGCCTGTCGCGCACCCGCTTATCTCTTTCATATCAGACGGCAAGTGCCGCCAGTTCCCTCAGTGCTGCCGCATCGCGCGCGGAAACATCCGGGTACTCCGGATCGGAACCGACGTCCTGCGTGATCCGCCAGGAGCGGGCGCATTTTGTGCCTTCGGCGAGTGCGGGGACAACGCTGACCTGCGAATTGTCTTCACCGCGGAATGCATCGGCCGGGCCTTCGCCCAACACGACCCGGATATCCGAAGTGATGCAGATCTCGGCGAAATCGAGATCCTCAAGCGCGTTGTGCAGGTCGGCGCTGGCGACATAGACGATCGGCGCCGCTTCCAGCGACGAACCGATGCGCTTGTCCTTGCGTTCGATTTCCAGTGCTCCCGTGACGGCACGGCGAACGGTGCGAACCTTCTTCCACTTCTCGGCCAAGGCTTCGTTCATCCAATTGGCCGGAATTTCCGGGAACTGTTCGAGATGCACCGACACAGCCGACGGGTCTCGCGACAGCCACGCTTCTTCGGTGGTGAACGGCATCATCGGCGCAAACCATAGCACCAGGCAGTCGAATAGCTTGCGGATCACATAGAGTGCCGAACGACGGCGCAGGCTCGATGGCGCGTCGCAATAGAGCGTGTCCTTGCGGATGTCGAAATAGAAGGCCGACAGCTCGACATTGGCAAAATCGGTCAGCGCGCGGGCGATCCGCTTGAAATCGAAATCGTCATAGCCTTCGCGAACCATGGCGTCGAGTTCGGCCAGCCGATGCAGCATCAGCTTTTCGAGTTCCGGCAGATCGGTATAGGCAATCTCGTCGCCATGGTCGTGGGCGAGCGTACCCAGCATCCAGCGGACGGTGTTGCGGATCTTGCGGTAGTTGTCGATGTTGGTCTGCAGGATTGTCTTGCCGAGGCGCTGGTCTTCCCAATAGTCGGTGTTCATCACCCACAGGCGCAGGATATCGGCGCCGGACTGTGCCATGACGTCCTGCGGGAACACCTGATTGCCGAGCGATTTCGACTGCTTGCGGCCGTCTTCCGCCATGGTGAAGCCATGGGTGACGACAGCATCGTAGGGCGCACGGCCGCGCGTCGCGCAGCTTTCGAGCAGCGACGAATGGAACCAGCCGCGATGCTGGTCTGAGCCTTCGAGATAGACATCGGCCGGCCACTTCAGGTCGGGACGGTCTTCGAGCGTGAATGTGTGCGTCGAGCCCGAATCGAACCAGACGTCGAGAATGTCGGTGACCATCTGCCACTGCTCGCCGTCATGCTCGTTGCCGAGGAAACGCTCCTTGGCGCCGGCGGCAAACCAGGCATCGGCACCTTCGTTTTCGAAGGCTTCGAGGATGCGGGCATTGACCTTCTCGTCTTTCAGCACATTGCCCTGCGCGTCGGCAAACACGCAGATCGGCACACCCCAGGCGCGTTGACGCGACAGAACCCAGTCCGGGCGCTGCTCGATCATGGCGCGAAGGCGGTTCTGGCCAGCCGGCGGCACGAAGCGGGTCGCGTCGATCGCCGAAAGTGCGCGCGAACGCAACGTCGTGCCGTCGCCGAGTTCCTTGTCCATATAGACGAACCACTGCGGCGTGTTGCGGAAGATAACCGGCTTCTTGGAGCGCCAGGAATGCGGATACTCGTGCTTCAGGCGGCCTCGTGCGAACAGCGCGTTGCGCTCGATCAGCTTCTCGATGACCCGCTTGTTGGCGTCGCCCTTCTTGCCGTTGTCATCGATGACGCGGGCCGCCGGCAGATCACCTTCAGCTGTGAAGCCGGGAGCGTCCTCGGTGAGGAAGCCGGCGTCATCGACGGTGAAGGGGATACGCGATGAGATGCCGCGTGCTTCAAGGTCGCGGGAGTGATGGGTCCAGATCTCGAAGTCGTCGCGGCCGTGGCCGGGTGCGGTGTGGACAAAGCCGGTGCCGGCATCGTCGGTGACATGGTCGCCATCGAGAAGCGGCACGTCGAATTCATAGCCGCCGCCGAGGCCCTTGAAGGGGTGGGCGCAGGTGATCGCAGCCAGTTCATTACCAGTCACGTCGCGAACCAGATTGAGCGTGATCTTGGCCTTGGTAGCACAATCCTCGGCAAGCCGCTTCGCGAAGATCAGCTTTTCGCCCGGACGCGGGCCGAAATCATTTTCGGCGGCCGTCACTTCATAAAGGCCGTATTCGACACGGTTGGAGTAGGAGATCGCGCGGTTGCCGGGGATCGTCCAAGGGGTTGTGGTCCAGATGACGACGGATGCTGAGAGCAGGTCGCCAACCTCATCCGGCACCGTCATCGAAGGAACTGTGTCGCGTGCTATAGGCAAGTTGTCCAAAGCATTAGCAGAACTTGGATCCACCGGAAACTTCACCCAGATCGTGTCGCTCTCATATTCCTGATACTCGACCTCAGCCTCGGCCAGCGCGGTGCGCTCGACCACCGACCACATGATTGGCTTGGAGCCGCGATAAAGCTGGCCGCTCATGGCGATTTTGATCAGTTCGCCAGCGATGCGCGACTCGGAATGGAAGGCCATGGTCGTGTAGGGGTTTTCGAAATCACCCTCGATGCCCAGGCGCTTGAATTCCGACGACTGCTTGTCGATCCAGCCTTGCGCAAATTCGCGGCATTCCTGGCGGAACTCGTTGACCGGAACCTCGTCCTTGTTCTTGCCCTTGGCGCGATAGGCTTCCTCGATCTTCCATTCGATCGGCAGGCCGTGGCAATCCCAGCCGGGCACGTAGTTGGAATCGTAGCCGCGCATCTGAAACGAGCGGGTGATGACGTCCTTCAGCACTTTGTTCAGCGCGTGCCCGATATGGATGTTGCCGTTGGCATAGGGAGGGCCGTCATGCAGCACGAATTTCTCGCGGCCGGCCGCCGAGGCGCGCAATTTTTTGTAGAGGCCCATCTGCTGCCAGCGAGCCACCAGTTCGGGCTCTTTCTGCGGCAGGCCGCCGCGCATCGGAAAATCCGTCTGCGGCAGGTAAAGGGTGGAGGAATAGTCGTTCTTGTCGGCGGAATCGTTCATGGTCATACCGTGGCTTGTGCGGCACCCCTATCGGGCGCGCGAAAAATCTGAAATCTCGGGATTTCGGCTTCGTGTGGCGTAACGCCAATCGGCCCGGACCTTTGCGCTGAGCCGATCAGGCAGCAAAGGCCGGGCTAATAATTCGGGATATGATCCAAAGCCGCGCGCTATTCATGGGGCGGGTATTTATGCGGTTTTGACGGCAAAGGGAAGAGGTATCGTGATTTCGGAATTATCGAAAATCTTCGGCAACTTGCTTGCCGGGCCATTTGCGCATATATTCTTGGGCATGTGGCCATGGAGGATCACTTGGACAGAGTCGATGTAGGCGCGGAACGCACAGCTGATATCGGTGACTTGCTTAGCAGGGCTGCAGGCGGCCAAATTGAAAACTTTAATGGGCGATCGATCGAAAAGCTGAAATCCTTCGGTTTCTCGATGGATGAGCTGTATCGGTTTGTCGCGCCGCGTCGAACACTTGCGCGGAGAATACAGAAGAATGAGGCTCTCTCTTTGAGAGAAAACGATAGCGCCCAGCGCATTATACGGATCAGCGAGCTTGCCGAGCGGGTCTTCGGCAATACCGAGAAGGCGCAGCGTTGGCTGCGCAAGCCCAGTCGCGCGCTCAACGGCGTTGTTCCGATCGATCTGTTGGAATCGGAAACTGGCGCTCATCTCGTCGAGGAGGAACTCTATCGTATCGACTTCGGAATATATGCCTGAATGTACCTCTGGCGGATCTCCAATTATGTCGACTTGTCAGGCAGGGGCGGCGTCATAGCCGCTGGACGTTGGCACAATGTCGGTCAACCCGTCGTCTATTGCTCGGATCATCCGGCAACAGCATTGTTGGAAGTCCTCGTTCATGTCGACGCGGAAGACCTGCCCGATCAATATCAGCTTCTGAAAATCCATTGCCCTGATGAGATCTTCGTCATCGACGCAGAGATCAACGCGTCGGACATCGACGACATATCAAAAACACGTGCCTATGGCTCACGCTTCCTCGCTGACGATCAGCTATGCATCCTTTCTATCCCCTCAGTTGTAATGCCTGCGGCACGCAATTATCTCATAAACCCGGCATCAAGGCAGGCGGGCCTGATCACGATCGAGACCGCACAACGCTACTTCTTCGACAAACGCCTGAAATGAAAACATGGCTGCGGGGCCTCACACTCAGCTAAACCCTTGCCATCCTGCCGACTCGCGTCGCATCGATCCCCCGGCAATCAGCATCCCAACGATCATCGCCGCGACGAATACGACGCTGTCGAGATTGAACAGACCGAGCGCTGGGATCGCCCCGCCCGGGCAGAAGCCGGCAATGCCCCAGCCGATGCCGAAAACGGCTGCGCCGCCGATTAGTCTGGTGTCGATGAGCTTGCTCTTGGGCAGGTGAAATTCAACGCCCAGCACCGGTGCCTTTCGGCTGCGAAAAATCCAGAAATAGCCGGGGATCGCCACTGCAAGGCCGCCGCCCATCACGAAGGCAAGGCTGGGGTCCCAATTGCCGGCGATATCGAAGAAATTCAACACTTTGGCCGGATTGATCATGCCGGAGATTGCGATGCCGAGGCCGAAGAGGGCGCCGAACAGCAGTGCGGATAAGATCTTCATTGTCGTGCCTTAAATTAGATGCCGGATGACGAACACGGTGATGAATGCCGTGGCCATGAAGGTGACGACGGCTGCCAGCGAACGCCGTGAAAACCGCGCCAGGCCGCAAATACCATGACCGGACGGGCAGCCGGCGCCGAAGGTGACGCCGATGCCGACGAGAATGCCGCCGCCGATCAGCATCACGGGTGTCGCGGGCACGGCGAACTCGATCGTGCCGCCGAGCTGCCGATACGCGAAAGGCGCGATCACGGCGCCGAGCAGAAACGCTGCACGCCACGCCCAGTCCTTGGCCACAGGCGGCACGATGCCACCGAGTATGCCGGTCATGCCGGCGATGCGGCCGTGGAACGCCATCAACAGCACGGCGGAGAGGCCGATCAGCGCGCCGCCGAGCGCGGAATAAAGTGGGGTAAACTCAGTCATGTCCATTCCCGAAGCCATTCTTGCTTATCTACATTATACTAATTATCGAGAAAGTGGACTATCCCGCTTTCAGCCCCTTGGACGCAAGCGCCGCCCAGCGCCCCGGCGTCATGCCGTAGGTCTTCTTGAAATGCCGGGTGAGATGCGCCTGATCGGCAAAACCGGTCTCGGCCGCAATGTCGGCCAGCGGCATGCCGCGACCGATTTTCTCGCGTGCTGACGCCAGCCGGCGCATGATCATGAAACGATGCGGCGTCGTGCCATAGAGCGCGCGGAAATGCCGGGCAAGTGCGAAGCGGTCGAGGCCGGATATGTCTTCCAACTGGCTCGAGGCGATATTCTCATTGGCATGCGCGGCGAGGAAGTCTCGCACCTTCATAAGTTCGCGCACCGGTAACAGCGGTGCACTCTTCGCGAGCTCGGAGGACAGTTCGGTCAGCATCGGCGCAAGCAGCGCCAAAAAACCGTCGGCTTCGAGGTCTTCCAGCCGGTCATCCATCGTCGAAAGCACCGAGGCGAGCAGGCGTGCAAGACGCGGATGGCTGACGACGGGATCGGCGATAAACGGCAGGCTGCGTCCGCCGTTGGCAAGCGCTGGCGCCAGCAGCGCCGGTTCGAGATATAGCATGCGGTATTTCAGCCCCGCCTCGTCACCGGCGGCACCGTCATGCACCTCGTCGGGATGTAGGATGATGCAGTCTCCCGGCAGGCTGAAGCGCTTTTCGCCGCGGTAGCGAAAGGTCTGCACGCCGGACATAGTGATCCCCAGCGCATAAGTGTCGTGACGATGCGGCGCAAAGGCCTCGCCCTCGAACTGCGCCTCCATGCGCTCCAGACCGGGCAGGCTGAAGTCATGGATGATGTGCTCGCGCCCGCCATTCGTGCACAAACGTTCAAGACCGCTTTCGCCGCTGTGGACTAGCTTGGCGTCATCCATCGGCAGACCCAATTGGAGTGTTCATTTCGTGTTCGATACCAAAATCGTCGTCATCTTGCGGGACAATCTCGCGACTTGGCAAGCCTTGAATGTCACGGCCTTCCTGATGACCGGCATTGTCTCGCAAAATCCCAAGTTGCTCGGCGAGCCCTATCGCGACCGCGCAGGCCACATCTACAATCCGATGAGCATACAGCCCGTCGTCGTCCTCTCCGGCGATCAGGCTGTGCTTGCCAATGCCCAGCGCCGCTGCCTCGAACAGGAGATCGTTGCATCGGCCTATGTCGAGGAGATGTTCTCGACAGGACATGATGTTGCCAACCGCGAGGTTTTCGCGCAGTTTTCGCCTGATGATGCCAAGCTGGTGGGGCTCGCTTTCCGCGCGCCGAAGAAGATTGCCGACAAGATCAGCAAGGGCGCGAAAATGCACGCCTGATCAGGTCTTGGCTTTGGCTTTGGGCTCCGGTTGGGCGATCGCCGGCCCGCCATATTCCGGCAGCAGCGGATAGAACTTCTCGCGGTCGAAGAAGGCATCGGTGCGCCGTTGCGCCGGGTTCAGCGCTGCCTTGCCGAAGATTAGATTGTAACGTCCGGCATCAGAGAACTCACTGGAAAACTTGGCGCTGACGCCTGAGATATTGGATGCAAAAGGTGTCAGCGCCGCAATCTTGTGCTTCTCGTCATCGATCTCCTTCCAGCCGGTCGCCTTGGCAAACTCCGTCAGCACATTGGTGGCCATGGCTGTCAGCTCTTTGCGCGCAGCCTCGGATGTGAAGATGAACTTGACCCTGGCAGAAAGAAGCGTGCCATCCGGCGCGCCCTTGATCATCAAAAAGAAGCTTGAGGGATCATCGGGCTTTTCAGCATTCGGGATCATCTTCTCGTTCCAGCACTCATTGACCTTCTTGGAGTAGCTGCCGGGCTGCCATTTGCTCATCGGGAAGCCGGAGCGATTGAAGAGTTCGCAGAGGCTTTCACCATCCTTGTGCATGTTCCGCAGGAAGCCGCTGTCCTTGCCCTTGATTTCGGGCATGAAGACATAGGTATCGAGCATCACCTCGACACCCTTCAGCCGCTTGCCCTTGAATTTCTCCATGGTGCCGGGCTTGGGGATCACCATTGTCTGCATCACCGGGATACCCAGCGCCCGCGCCAGCCGGTTGTAGTTGCGATGATTGTTGGCAAGCAGAACGGTTGCCGCGATGGCCGCGCCAATAACAAGAAACAGGAACCAGAAGAACAGGGTCCCGCGTTTGCGCCGAGGTATGCTTTCCATGGTTCTTTCGACGGGATTCATGCAGACCGGACGTTTGGCAGCTGCATAAGTCTAAAGTCGCCTCGGAAAGATGACAAGCTGCGAACAGATTTTAATGTGCGTTGCAGCATGGGCATCGGTTGCTCTCCAATCGTGCTTTGCTCTAACATCGCAATTCATTCTAAAAAGATAATTGTGGCGGGAGCGAAACCAATCATGCTGGAAAAGAGTGCCTTTGGACGTGCGGAACTGCCTCGGCCAGACGTAAGCGCCGCCGATGCCGAAGCTATTTTCCGCAACGACTACGGCCTCGAAGGCAAAATCGTCGAACTCGGCAGCCAGCAGGACCGCAATTTCCGCATCGATACCGGCAAGGGCCGCTATGTCCTGAAGATTTGCCACGCCGAATATCGCAAGGTCGAACTCGAAGCGCAGAACGCCGCCATGCGCCATCTTTCCGGAGTCAGAGGCGCCCCCTCGGTGCCGCAGCCGATCGTGGCAAAGGATGGTTCGGAGATCCTGTCGCTCGACATCAAGGGCCAGCCCTGCCAGGTCCGGCTGCTGACCTATCTGGAAGGCGAGCCGCTGACCCGCCGCAAGTTCCTTCCCGAAGCAAGCGTTGCGGCCTTGGGTCGTGTCTGCGGCGAGACAGCAAGAGGGCTGGAGACGTTCCGCCATCCCGGGCTTGACCGGCAGATCCAGTGGGATCTTCGCCATGCAATCACCATTGCCGATGCGCTGATGGCCTCGGTTCCCGATCAGGCAAAGCGCGCGCGGATCATGCAAGTTCTCGTGGCGGCTGACGAACTGGTGAAGCCGCATTCGCCAGACTTTCGCTCTCAGGCTATCCACCAGGATATCACCGACGACAACGTGGTGGCGGTGATGGATGCTGACGGCCGGCCCATCCCCAATGGCGTCATCGATTTCGGCGACCTGATGACGGGCTGGCTGATCGCCGATCTCGCCGTCTGCTGCGCATCGCTGCTGCATCATGCCGGCGGCGATCCGTTCTTCATCCTGCCGGCGGTCAAGGCCTTTCACGAGGCCCATCCGCTCAACGAAGCCGAAGCGGCCGCGCTCTGGCCGCTGATCGTGCAGCGCGCGGGCGTGCTAATTGCCTCGAGCGAGCAGCAATTGGTGCTGGAACCGGACAACGATTATGTCCTCGGCAATATCGACCACGAACGGATGATCTTCGAGGTCGCGACCTCGCTGCCGATGGGCGTGATGCAGGCTGCAATCCTCGATGCTGTCGGTCTATCGAGGGCCGCAAAGCTGCCGCAATTGCATCGACTGCTGCCTGATGTCGACCCAGCCAGAATCGACATCGTGCCGCTTGATCCATTGAGTCCGCATTTCGATCAGGGCAACTGGCATCAGCCGGGAATCGATCAAAGAGTTCTGCATGAGACCGCTGGAGAAACCGGTGTCGCGCTCGCTCGCTACGGCGAGTACCGCCTTTCGCAGACCCGCCATCACAGTGACACCCCTTCGGCAACCCAGTCGCTGTTCATCGAACTGGCGCTGCCGGCCGCAACGCGCATCTCGGCGCCTTTTTCCGGTGCCATCGAGTTCGATGGCGGACAGCTGCGCCTCGTCAGCCATGATCTGGTGCTGATCCTTCAGGGCGTCGACACTGTCTTGGAGACCGGCATGAAGGTTGCCGCCGGGCTTGAACTGGCCGTCGCCGCCGGCGCCGGGCATCTGAAAATCCAGCTATGCACCGACCCGTCGATTGTTCCGCCTGAATTCGTCATGCCGCATCAGGGCAAGGCATGGTCGGTACTCTGCCCGTCACCCTCGGCCCTGTTGGGTGGCGATTTCGACGCGCCGAAACTTCAGAGCGAAGCACTGCTGGAAACACGCCAGGCACATTTCGCCAAGCCGCAGAAGAACTATTACCGGCGCCCGCCGCAAATAGAGCGCGGCTATCGCGAGCAAATGTATGCCATGGATGGCCGCACCTATCTCGACATGGTCAACAATGTTGCGATAGCGGGCCATGGTCATCCAAGGCTGGCGCAGGCGGCTGGCCGGCAGTGGTCGCTGCTCAACACCAATTCGCGCTTCCACTACGCTGCGGTGGCCGAATTCTCCAAGCGGCTGGCCGATCTGGCGCCGGAAGGTCTGGATACGGTCTTCCTCGTCAATTCGGGCTCCGAGGCGGTCGACCTGGCATTGCGGCTCGCCTGGGCACATTCGGGCGCGCGCAATATGCTCAGCCTGCTCGAGGCCTATCACGGCTGGACCATGGCGAGTGACGCCGTCTCGACCTCCATCGCCGACAATCCGCAGGCGCTGACGACGCGGCCAGCTTGGGTGCACGCGGTCATGTCGCCCAACACCTATCGCGGCCCGTTCCGCGGGCCGGATTCCGCCCTGGGATACATTGCGGCGGCGGAAGCTGCCCTGAAGAATATCGATGCCAAGGGCGAGAAGCTCGCCGGCTTCATCTGCGAAACCGTCTATGGCAATTCCGGCGGCATCCCGCTGCCCAAAGGCTATCTGAGGGAAGTCTACCGCATGGTCCGCGAGCGCGGCGGTGTTGCTATCGCCGACGAAGTGCAGGTCGGCTATGGCCGCCTCGGGCATTACTTCTGGGGTTTCGACGAACAGGGCGTGACGCCGGATATCATCACCATTGCCAAGGGCATGGGCAATGGCCAGCCGCTGGGCGCGGTGATCACGTCAAGGGCGATCGCTGACTCTTTGGAGCGCGAAGGCTACTTCTTCTCCTCGGCCGGCGGCAGCCCGGTTAGCTCGGTGGTCGGCATGACGGTGCTCGACATCATGCGCGACGAGAAGCTGCAGGAAAACGCCCGCGATGTCGGCGACCACCTCAAGGGCCGGCTCGAAGCGCTGGGACAGCGCTTCCCGATCATTGGCGCCGTGCACGGCATGGGGCTTTATCTCGGTCTCGAATTCGTCCGCGACCGCCAGACGCTGGAGCCGGCGAGGATGGAGACGGCAGGCATCTGCGACCGCCTGCTCGACCTCGGCGTGATCATGCAGCCGACCGGCGATCACCTCAACGTACTGAAGATCAAGCCACCGCTCTGCCTGAGCAAGGAAAGTGCGGATTTCTTTGCCGATATGCTGGCGAAGGTGCTGGACGAGGGGTGGTGACCCGTCCTCCCCGATTGCAGCCAACCCACGAGTTTTCAACTAGGGACGAATTCCCAGAATTCCGTAGAGTCTGTCCCGCACTTTCTGTGGGTTTTTCATCGCTTCAACATAGGCGCTGCGCTCTTTCAACAAAATCTTAGTCCGGGCCATTCGTTCGGGACCGCAGGTCTTGTCTTTGTTTTTCTGTGCCTCTTCCAGCGCCTTGGAGAAGATGGCTGATTGATCCGCGGCCTGGCCGAAGCATTCTGCAATCGGCTTCTTAATCTCGATCATTCCGTACTCAACCTGATCAAGTTGCTCCGCGAGCTTGGCATATCCGCATGCACGAAGTACGAAATGATCGTCGGCGATCCTGTAAGCGCGTCCTTTACTGTATCTCTCAAAGCAACCTTGCTTCCAGTTGGTCGGGTCGCCACACAATAGGCTATGAATGGATAGCAGTTGTTTCTCAGAGACATCACACTCCACTCCGTGAGAGGATGTGGCGCCGATTAATGAAAAGAGCATCAGGAGTAAGAAGAACAATTTTGTCCGCATAACAGCTTCCGGCTCCAGAGCTTTTGTTTGATGTCATAACAGGGCTGGACAGCCGGCCGCGAATATCTGCCGGTTCACTTGCAGCCGTTGATGTCTTTGGCGGTCGAAATTCCGGGCCTTCGCTAGTATGTGCGCGGTCGCTTTGAGTCTACCCTTGAATCCGAAGAGTCAGCCTTCTTGACACTTCGATATCCTCTGGCGTCGGCTCCTGGCCGCTGAAACTCCTGAGATAGGCGGTCACATGGAAATGGCGGGTTTCGAGGTCCTCATCGATTTCAAGGAAATAGTGGCCGATTTGGGTGAAGTAGAGCACCCGAGCGCGAATTAGCGCATCCTCATCCTCGTAGCCGTGCCGACGGTACATAGCCGCAATCGCCTCCAGCCGTTGCGCGTCGCCCTGTTTGACCACCTCCTTCACGGCATCTGAGCGCCGTGCCCAAAGCCGGACCGCCATGTCAAGCTTGTGGTCGAATAGATTCTCATCGGTCCAGCATTCGAAGACGTTGACAATGCCGCGAATGATGTTCGGCGCCGGCCGCATGGCGCGTTCGATGATCGGTCCGGTATTTTCTTCCAACCAGTGTTCCAGCAACTGGTCGTGCAGGTCCTGCAGGCTTTCGAAGAACCAGTAGAAGCTCGAACGCGAGACGTTGAGCTCCTTGGCGATCACCTGGATCTTCACATGGTCGATGCCGTCCGTCACCAGCGTGGCGATGGCGTGGTTGAGCCAATCCTCCTTGGTGGATTTGCCCTGCACTTCGCCTGAGGTGACAGCGAGCGTCGTCAATCCCGCGCCTCCAGCCACTGCCAGATGAAAGGCGCAAAACCGCGCTCGACATGCAGGCGCAGCTTGCCTTCGTGGTAATAAACGATCGCCGCCTGTCCGGCAAACGTGGTCGCGGCGCTTGGGCTCTGGATGCTCGGATCGACGAACATCGCCTCCTGCAGCAGCGCCTCGATGCCATCACCTTCGAATTCGAAGACATGATAGGTGGCGCTGACATCGGTTGCGGCATAGCCCTCCGGATGCCAGCCGGGACCGAGCGCATCGGCCGAGCCGTTGACGACCAGCACGCGGTCACGCGCCACCCGCAGCGAATAGCTCTGGCCCGAAACCTCCTGAAACAGTCCCGCGTCAGTGTCCGGCAGCCCAGCCTTGGCGGCAAACGCCGCAAGATTGCCGCTGACGAGATGCTGGCTTTGCAAGGCCACGGTCTTCGCAGTCAAGTTTTCACGGTCCAGTGAAACATCTGTCCACGCGGGAACGGCCGGCCAGCTTGAAGTCAAATCACGCATTGAGGCGTCCTCCTTCCGGATCGAAGGCGCAGGGGCCTGTTATGCGGGCCTTCCGCATCTCGCCGAAATGCCTGATATCGATGATCTCGCCGTGGCGAGCAATGCCGCGCTCGATCAGCGCCAGCGCAATCGGCCGTCCCAGCGTCGGGCTCATGTAGCTCGACGTGACATAGCCGATAGAGCGGTTCTTGCCGCGCTCCCATTCGACGCCATGTCCACCCGCCGGCAACGGTGGGCCGTCGTCGATGACTTCGAGGCCGATAAGCTCCTTGCGGTCGGTGCGCTGCGCATCTTCCAGCATCAGCGAGCGCTTGCCGATGAACTCGACCTTCTTGTTCTTGAGCGGACCATGCAGCCCCATGTCGGCAGGCCGTGTCAGGCCGTCGGTGTCCTTGCCGACGATGATGTAGCCCTTTTCGGCACGCAGCAGCAGCAGCGCTTCCGAGCCCAGCAGCACGGCGTCGAATGCCTGACCGTTTGCCTTCAATTCGGCCCACAGCGTCTCGGCGCGGTCGGCTCGAATGGTGATTTCATACGAGCGGTCGCCTGTGAAGCTGACGCGGGTGATGCGGATCGGATCACCATGGTAGCTGCCATGGGTCAGCGACATATGCGGCAGGGTCTCGTCATCGAGCGCGGCGGCGCCGAAGTCGATCATCGACAGCAGGTCGCGCGAGCGCGGCCCGGTCACGGTCAGCGTGGCGTAGTTTGCCGTGGCGTTGTGGATGAACACACGCGTGCGATCGAAGCGATCCTGCCGCCAGTCTTCGAGCATCGAATAGACGCCAGCGACATGCGAGGATGAGCAGGAGACGACGAAGTGGTCGTCGGCCAGTCGCACCAGCACACCGTCGTCGTAGACGATGCCGGTCTCGGTGAGGATGAAGCAGTACCGGCATTTGCCCGGCTTCAAGGTCGAGACCGTGTTGTAGAACATGAAATCAAGGAATTCAGCTGCTTGCGGGCCGATCACCTCGATCTTGCCGAGTGTCGAGCCGTCGAACAGTGCCACTGACGCGCGCGCCGCCAGCACTTCGCGGGCGATCTCGTCGTCGGCAGTGCCGGTGCCGAAATAGGCCGGGCGCAGCCAGCCGCCGTAATCCCAGAACACCGCGCCATCGGCACGATGGACATTTTCAAGCGGCAGGCGCTTGACCGGATTGAAGAAGTTGCCCGAGCGTTTGCCGGTAAAGCTGGCCAGCGGCACCGGCGTAAAGGGCGGCCGATAGGTGGTGGTGCCGACTTCAGGAATGGTTCGGTTGGTCAGCGTTGCCATCAGTGCAAGACCATTGAGGTTGGATGTCTTGCCCTGGTCGGTGGCCATGCCGAGCGTTGTGTAGCGCTTGAGATGTTCCACCGAGGTGAAATTTTCACGCGCGGCGAGTTCGACATCCTTGGCGGTCACGTCGTTCTGGAAGTCGATCCAGACGCGGCCTTTTTGGCCGGGCTCGGGCCATGCGGGCGAGATGGCATAGTTTTCAGCCTTATCCGTCGAGACGATGTCAGAGAGCAACAGCTTGCCATTCGCCGCACCCACCACCGTCAACCCGCTGACTTCCGTACCCGGCACGAAGGTCTGCAGGTTCTCATCCCAATTCAGCTTGCCCCTGGCCTGCCCATAGAGATGGATCGTCGGCGTCCAGCCGCCTGAAACCAGCACGGCATCGGCAGAAATCCTCGTGCCATCGTCCAGCACCACGCCGACGACCTCCCTCTTGCCGAGGGCCTGCACGACGCGTTTTCCCGCAATCAAGGTAAGTCCAGGCTGACCATGGGCAAGCTTGGCGTCGGTGCGATGATCCACGATCGTCACCTTGGCGCCGGCTGCGGCAAGTGCCACACCGACTTCAATAGCGGAGGAATTGTTGCTGGCGATGACGACATTCTTGCCGACCGCGACCGCTTGCTGACGCAGGTAGTAGAGACCAGCATCCGCCGACATGATGCCGGGGAGGTCGTTATTGACAAAGGGCATGGGACGCTCGATGGCACCTGTCGCGAGCACGACCTGCTTCGGCCGGACACGCCATAGCGTATCCCGCCTGATAACATCGGGCTGCTTGCCATCGGAATGCCGCTGGTTGAGACCAACAGTATTGTGGTCATAGATGCCGAACGCAGTCGTATCGGTCAAAAACACGGCGCCTAGCGCCTTCAGTCGGTCGACCGTCGCAGCGACCCACTCGGCAACCGATTTGCCGTCGATCCTGGCATCCTGATCCCGATGCAGCAGCGAACCGCCGGCAACCGGCTTCTCGTCGGCGATCATCACCTTCTGGCCGGCTTCGGCTGCCGCCAGCGCAGCCCTCAAGCCGGCAGGCCCCATGCCGATCACCAGCAAGTCCGGATGCGCGTTACGCTGCGTTGCCAAGCCTGTTCTTTGCCATTTGGTATCGACCTTGCCGAGGCCCGCCATTTCGCGGATGCGCGGCTCGAACAGGTGCCAGTTCGGAAACATGAAGGTCTTGTAGTAGAAGGCGGCCGGAATGAAGCGCGAGAACCGGTCGAGATAGGCAAACTTGTCGCCCGCCGCATCCGGCGCATTGTTCACGCTGCGGACCACGAGACCATTCTTCGCAGCGACCACCGTGGCGCGATTGTTGGGCGAGCCGCTGATGCTGCCGGACAGGTCGATCAGCGCATTCGGCTCCTCCGAGCCATGACCCCAGATGCCGCGCGGCCGATGATACTTGAAACTGCGACCGATGAGCTTGATGTTGTCGGCAATCAGCGCCGAGGCGACGGTATCACCTTCGAAACCCTCAACGATCTGACCGTCGAACATGAACCTCAGTGGACGAGAACGATCGATCGAGCCGCCCGTGGACAAACGAAACGCACTCATGCGGCGTCTCCTTCCGGCAGAAGAGCGGTCGAGGAGGTGACTGCGTGTGTCACGGTATCGCGCGTCATCGTGAAAACTTCCATGCAGGTGAGATGCTTCCAGATTTCCTTCGCTTCGCCGCGCGGATTGTTGTGGGCAAAGAGATAGTCGGTCCAGGTCTCTGTGGTCACGTCCGTGAAACCTTCGGGCCGCAGGTTGCCGAGATCACCGGCGAAGTGGAATTCGACTTCGGGCCGCAGGCCGCAGAAAGGGCAGGGGAAGAGTTGCATCCTATTGTCCTTTCTCAGTGCGCGATGCCGGAGCCGGCGGCTTCGTCGATCAGCCGTCCGGTGCGGAAGCGGTCGAGGTCGAAGGGTCGGGACAGGTCGTGGTGCTTGCCGGTTGCCATCAGGTGCGCAAGCGTCACCCCGCCGCCCGGAATGGCCTTGAAGCCGCCCGTGCCCCAGCCGCAATTCAGATAGAGGCCCGGCAGCGGGCTTTCGCCGATGATCGGCGAGGAATCCGGCGTCACGTCGACAACGCCGCCCCATTGCCGCATCAGCTTGAGCTGGCCGAGCGCCGGGAACATCTCCAGAAGGCCCGAGATCACCGTTTCAAGCGCCGGCATGTTGCCGCGCTGGGCATAGGACGGCACGCGGTCGATGCCGCCGCCGATCACGAACTCGCCCTTGGCCGACTGGTTGACATAGGTGGCGGTGGCAGGCGCCAGCACGGTGCAGCCGAGCGCCGGCTTGACGGGTTCGGAGACACAGGCCTGCAGCGTGTAGGAAATGATCGGCACGCGGAACCCTGCTTTCGCGGCCATTTGCGATGAGTGGCCGGCAACGGCGAGGCCGACGCGATCCGAAAGGATACGGCCCTTCGGCGTCACCACGCCGCGGCAACGCCCGCCCTCGATGATGAAGTCCAGCACCTCGCAATTCTGGATGATATCGACTTTGAGCCTGTCGGCGGCGCGGGCATAACCCCAGGCGATTGCGTCGTGGCGAGCGGAGCCGGCGCGACCCTGCCAGACGCCGCCCAGTACCTGGAAGCGGGCATTCGGCGAAAGGTCGTAGAGCGGCACCAGCCTTTTGATATCCGCGACGCTGAGCAGTTCGGAATCGATGCCATTGATCTGCATGGCATTGACAAGGCGGGAGGCAATTTCCATCTCGCCCTTGGAATGCACCATGGTCAGCACGCCGTGCTGCGAGAACATGATGTTGTAGTTGAGTTCCCTGGACAGGTCCTCGTAGAGCTTCAGCGAATATTCGTAGAGCGCCGCGCTCTCGGGATAGAAGTAGTTCGAGCGGATCGTCGTCGTGTTGCGGCCCGTATTGCCGCCGCCGAGCCAGCCCTTGTCGATGACGGCGACATTGGTCATGCCATGGTTCTTGGCGAGGTAATAGGCCGTGGCCAATCCGTGGCCGCCTGCGCCGACAATGATGGCGTCATAGCGCGATTTTGGCTCAGGCGAACGCCAGGCCTGCTCCCAGCCCTTCTGGTTGGCGAGGCCTTCCTTGATCAGGGAGAGGGCTGAGTAGTGTTTTGTCATGAGCGGGCCTCACTGGCGTGCAATTCGGCGAGGCGTCTTTCACCCCTCACCAACTTCGGCCAGGGGCTCGCGATGCTCGCCCGGCCTGCATATCCTCTCCCACAAGGGGAGAGGTAGATTTGCGGCGGTGTCTGATCTTTGCCTCTCCCCTTGTGGGAGAGGATAGCAAGCCCATGCGAAGCAAAGCTGAGCATCTGGGCGCGCTTGGTGAGGGGTAAGCTCCAACGCTGGCCGGCCATCTTAAGCCCGCAGCACTTTCCCCATCGGGTCATAAGGCGACGGCTCGATGATGCGGCAGCCACGCTCCTCGCCGACGATATGCGTCAGGAATTCCGTGCCCGGCACAGCAAATTCGCGATCGACCAGCGCCATGGCGATCGACTTGCCGATCGTGTAGCCGTAGCCACCCGAGGTGACGTAACCGACCAGCTTGCCGTCCTTCCATATCGGCTCGTAGCCCGACGCATCCGCATCGACGGCATCGACCTCGATCGTCACCTGCAATTGCTTGGCCGACTGCGTTTCCTTCTCGGCGACCGCTGCCTGCTTGCCGACGAAATCGGCCTTGTCGAAATCGATGAAACGATCGAACAGCGTCATCTGCGGCGTATAGCCCTGCGTGAATTCCCGGGACCAGATACCGTAGCTCTTCTCCAGACGCATCGACAGCGATGCGCCAAAACCGATGTCGCGCAGGCCGAGGTCGGCGCCGGCCTTCATCAGTGTCTCACGTACCGTGCGGTGCTGGCTCGCCGGAACGTTGATCTCGTAGCCCATCTCGCCGGTCACCGACATGCGGCCGACCTTGGCGCGGACGAGACCGATATCGATGGTCTTGGCGGCGAGGAACTTGAAGTTGGCGTTGGACACATCGTCCTCAGTCGTGCGCTGCAACACCTCGCGCGAAAGAGGCCCGCAGAGCGAGAAGCCGACCCAGGCATCGGAGAGGTCGTTGACCACGACGCCTTCCATCGGGAACAGGTCGAACCAGCGCATGTGCCATTCGCGCAGGTAATAGGAGCCCATGATCCAGTAGGTATCATCGCCCCAGTTGAAGATGGTCAGGTCGCCCTTGAGCTTGCCGTTGGGCGCCAGCATCGGTGCCAGCACCGAGCGGCCCGGCTTGGGGATCTTGCAGGCAAACACCTTGTCGAGCCATTCGAACGCCTTCGGCCCCTTCACCTCGTAGCGGGAGTAGCCCGAAATATCGATCAGCCCGACCTTTTCGCGCGTATGCAGCACTTCCTGGCCGACGATATCGAAGGCGGTCGAGCGGCGCAGCGTGTGGTTTTCGACATAGTCCTTCGGGGCATAATAGAGCGGCACTTCGAGGCCCCAGGAGGAGCCCCAGCGTGCGCCGGCCTCGGTCATCACGTCATAGGAGGGCGAGACCTTTAGCGGTCGGCCGGCCGGAAGCTGCTGGTTGGGATAGGTCATCACGAACCGGCGGGAGTAGAACTGACCGGTGGTTTCCTTGATATATTGGCGGTTGGCGGTGTGGGCGCCGTAGCGGGCGATATCCATGCCGAAGATGTCGTCTTCCGGCTCGCCATGGATCATCCATTCGGCGAGCGCCTTGCCGACGCCGCCACCCTGCATGAAGCCGGCCATGACGCCGCAGGCCAGCCAGTAGTTCGGCACGCCACGCGACGGGCCGACCAGCGGGTTGCCGTCGGGCGTGAAGGTGAACGCACCATTGACCCAGCGCTTGATACCAGCACGTTCGAGGATCGGATAACGCTCGTAGGACAGCGTCAGTTCGTGCTCGATGCGGTCTGCGTCTTCCTGGATCAGGTCGAAACCATAATCCCACGGCGCGCCGTCCATATTCCAGTGGCGGTGGTCGAGCTCGTAGATGCCGAGCAGGATGCCCTTCTGCTCCTGGCGGAGATAGGAGAATCCGTCGAGGTCGACCATGGTCGGCAGCTCTTGCTTCAGTTCCGCGACCTCAGGGATCGCCTCTGTCACCAGATACATGTGTTCGAGCGGAGATACCGGCAGCTCCAACCCAGCCATGCGGCCGACCTGCTTGGCCCAGAGACCGCCGGCATTGACGACATGCTCGGCATTGACCGTACCCTGCTCGGTGACGACATCCCAGGAATTGTCCGGGAGTTGCTTGAGTTCGATGACGCGGTTCTTCTCGACGATCGAGGCGCCGCGCATGCGGGCAGCCTTGGCATAGGCGTGCACGACGGCTGACGGATCGATATGGCCTTCGCGATCGGCATAGAGGCCGCCGATGATGCCGTCCGGCTTGACGATCGGGCAGCGGTCGAGGATCTCCTCGACCGAGATCATCCGCACGTCATCGATGCCGGTCGACTGGAAAACACGGTAGGACGCTTTCAGCGCATCCCAGCGGTCCGGGTTGCAGGCATAGGAAATGCCGCCGGTCGTGTGCATGCCGATATTGACGCCGGATTCCTTTTCGACCTCGCTCAAGAGATCGATCGTGTAAGCGTGCAGCGTCGCGACATTGGGATTGGAATTGAGTGCATGGAAGCCGCCGGCCGCGTGCCAGCTGGAGCCCGAGGTCAGAACATTGCGCTCGATCAGCAGCGTGTCGTTCCAGCCATACTTGGCGAGATGATAGAGAACCGAGGCGCCAACCACGCCGCCACCAATGACCACGACCTTGTAATGCGACTTCACGACATGCTCCCTCTGCGCCCGTATGGCGGCAATTCGTAGAATATATGTACATGGATGTCTACAAAGATTCCGACCCAGAGGCTGTCCTATTTCGGACGGTTTAATGACGCTGGCGGCGTCGTCGGTCAACATGGCCGCAGACCAGCAAAGAATAACGGTAATGCCGGAGCCATTTATGGACATATATGTCCAAGTGCTGAAGAACTGATATGGTGAAATGCGAAAGATGTCCGGCATTCGCGTTCCAGCCCGAATGAATTTTGAAGTTCAGCACAAAGCGCGGGTTGAGTAACCGATATTCAGAATTGCAATCCGTGTTTTTTGCGGGTGTGTCGGCGACTCGACTCTTCGGTTCTGCCGGTTTAAACTGAAGCTATCTTTTCAGAATTGTGAAATTGCACTATCATTTCTGCATATTTTAATCCGTTTTGGAGAACTGCGCCGTGCCCGCGTTTAGCGAACCAGTATGGGCGGAACTGACCAAACCCACTCATGTCGATGCATCTGCAAAGACAGGACACCCTGTCGATCTTGCCGTCGTCGGCGGTGGGATCATGGGGTTGGCGACGGCTTTCCATGCTGCCAGGAGCGGTCTTAGGGTTCAGGTTCTCGAGGCCGGAACGATGGGTGAAGGCGCCAGCGGATTGAATGGCGGCCAGGTGATTCCCGGACTCAAATATGATCCGGAAACACTGATCGAAAAGTTTGGGCAAAAACGAGGCGAGGCACTGGTCGATTTTGCCTCTCGCACTGCGGATGCAGTCTTCGATCTGATCCGCGATGAAAAATTGGAGGTGCCGCACAACCGCAACGGCTGGATCCAGGCATGCCACACCGAGACGGCGCTCAAAGCAGCGGAGTCACGCTTCCGGCAATGGAATGCGCGGGGCGCCGATGTCGCAATGCTCGACGATGCCGGCATGGAGAAGCTGATCGGCACCAGCAACTATCATGGCGGCTTTCTCGATCGCCGGGCGGGCGTCATCAACCCGCTTGCCTACGTCTTCGAATTGGCACGCATTGCCCGCGCTGCTGGTGCCGATATCAGTGAAAATGTCGAAGTGCGCAGACTTGAGAAGCGCGCCGACGGCTGGACGCTGACCCTTTCCGACGGCCATGAGATGCGGGCAAGATCCGTCGTGGTGGCGACCAACGCCTATTCCGGCCGCCTTATTCCCGGCCTTGCCCGCAGTCTGGTGGCGCTGCATTCCTTCCAGATCGCCACGGAACCGCTTTCGGAGCATGTCGCCCGCGATATTCTCCCGCAGGGCCAGGCCGTGTCGGATTCCCGGCGCATCCTCGTCTATTTTCGCAGGACACAGGATCGCCGCCTGATCATTGGCGGCCGTGGACCGATGTCGCGGCCACGGCATATCGACGACTGGGCGCATCTCGAGCGTGCCATGTCGCGGCTGTTTCCGTCACTCTCCGATGTCGTCGTAGACAAGCGCTGGTATGGCCGCGTGGCGATGACATCAGACCATCTGCCGCATCTGCACGAGCCGGAAAAGGGCCTGCTGACCTTCGTCGGTTGCCAGGGTCGCGGTGTCGGCCTGATGACGGCGATGAGCAAGCGCATCGTCGATTACATCGTATCGGGCGATCCGGCCACGTTGCCGTTCGCCATCACCCCGATCAAGCCCATCCCGTTTCATTTTCTCAGGAATGTCGGCGTGGCCGGCATGATCGCCTGGTACCGCATGCTGGATGCGATCGAACAATAACCGGGGCTAAGACGCCAGCGAATTTTCTTGACAGTTTCTCAGAAATGAAAATGATGGTTTGAATTTCATTTTTCAGAAATTCCACCATGGCAAATGTCGAGACATCGTCTTCGAAAATATCGAGCGGATCGCGGGCCGGGTTTCTGCTTGGCATGACGCTGCCCGGTGGCATTGTCACCTTCATCCTCATCCTGTTCGCACTCGGCCTCGTGGTCTTCCTCGGCTTCCGTATCAATGGCGGCGCATTGATGGGCGATGGTTTCACGCTCTCGAACTTCGTGACCGTCGTCAGCGATCCGCTTTATGTCACCGTCACGTTACGCTCGCTGCTGATTGCCGGACTGGTCACGATCGCAACGGTGGTGACGGCTTATCCGGTCGCCTATTACCTCGCCTTTCACGCCGGACGCCGGCGCAGCCTGATCCTGTTTCTCGTCACGCTGCCCTTCTGGACGAGCTATCTGCTCAGGGTCTTCGCCTGGAAGATCGTGCTCGCCTATAACGGCGTGCTCAATTCCTTCCTGACCGGCACCGGCCTTCTCAGCGAGCCGTCACTCGCCTTCCTCAACACCCCGGCGGCGGTGATTATAACGTTAGCACATGCTTACGCACCATTTGCCATCCTGCCGATCTATGTTGCGCTCGAGACGATGCCGAAATCACTGATCGAGGCGGCGGCCGATCTCGGCGCCAAGCCGATGCAGGCCTTCCGCCGGGTGGTGCTGCCTTATTCCATGCCGGGCGTGCTGGCCGGGGCGCTGGTGGTGTTCGTGCCGACGATCGGCGATTACGTCACTCCGGCGCTGGTCGGTGGGCCGTCGAGCACCATGATCGGTTCGCTGATCCAGGCGCAGTTCGGCAAGGCCAATGATTGGCCCTTCGGTGCCGCGCTGTCGGTCTCGGTCATGCTGATGATCCTGGTCGTGCTGGTGGTGATCCGCAGCGCCGACAGAAAATTCGGGAGCCGGGCATGAGCGCGCGGGCAATGGGCGAGGGCAGCGGACGCTGGTGGCTGAGCGCTTATGTGATCGGCTACCTGATATTCCTCTATTTACCAGTCGCGCTCATTCCGCTGTTTTCATTTAATAATTCCATTCAGGCGGCGTTTCCGCTCCAGGGTTTCACGCTCGAATGGTATCGCACGCTGGCCAGCGACGAGGCGCTGCAGAATGCGCTCATGAACAGCATCGGCGTCGGCGTCGCGGCAGCCACAATCGCCACGCTCTGCGGCACCACCATCGCCTACATGGATGTGTTTGTCCGCACGCCGCTGGCCAGGACAATCTCCGGCATCGCGCGGCTGCCGATCCTCATCCCGGGTGTGATTATCGGCATTGCATTGCTCATTCTCGTCAACCTCGCCGGGCTCGGCCCGTCGCGCATTGCCATCGTTGCCGGCCATGTTTTGGCGGGGTTGCCAACCACGGTGGTGATCATGCGTGGCCGCTTCGCTGGCATTCCGCGTAGCATTGCAGAGGCGGCCGAGGATCTTGGCGCCAGGGAAGCGCTTGTGTTCTTCCGCATCCTGCTGCCGCTGAGCCTGCCGGCAATCGGCTCGGCCTTCATGCTCGCCTTTCTCACCAGCTTCGACGAGTTTATAATCGCCTTCTTCCTGGCCGGCACGGAGCCCACCCTGCCGCTCTACATCTGGGCGCAGCTGAGATTTCCGAAATCGCTGCCGATCGTCATGGCACTCGGCAGCGCCATCCTGGCGACTTCGGTCGTCATCGTCGCGCTGGCCGAATGGCTGCGCCAACGGGGCATGACCACCAAGACCAAGTGACAGCACATAACAATAACAAAACCACCAAGAGGAGAATGAAAATGAACAGGGAAAAAGCAGACAAAAAGGGCCTCGTCCGCAAGACTGGCCTCAGCATCCTCGCTGCCGTCATCGCCTCGGTCTCCGGCCCGGCGCTGGCCGACGGCAAGCTTAAATACTTCACATGGTCGGGCTATGAGCTGCCCGAATTCAACAAGAGTTTCCTCGCTGCCCACCCGGATGGCGTCGAGTTCTCGATGTTCGGCGACGACGACGACGCCTTCACCAAGGTGAAGGCCGGCTTCCGGCCCGACGTCGCCCACCCCTGCTATGACAAGGTGGCGCGATGGAACAAGGAAGGGTTGTTGCAGCCGATCGACACCAAGCGCATCAAGAACTGGGACAGCATCTTCCCGACCTTCCGCAACCTGCCCGACATCCAGGCTGGTGACGGCAAGGTGTGGATGGTGCCCTGGGACTGGGGCAACACGTCGATCCTTTATCGCACCGATCTGGTCAAGAACCCGGAAAAAAGCTGGAACCTGCTGTGGGACAAGCAATATGCCGGCCGCATGGCGACGATCGATGCCGTCCACGACACGCCGCTGGTTGCCGCTGTGCTGGCGGGCGTCAATCCGTTCGACATGAGCGCGGCTGACATGGACAAGGTCGCCGACAAGCTGCGCGAACAGCGGCCGCTTTTGACCAACTACACCACCGACATGACGTCGGTCGAGCAGTCGCTGGCCAGCGGCGCCTTGGTCGCCGCCATGACCTGGAATGCGTCTGCCGTCGCGCTTAAGAAACAGGGCGTGCCGGTCGAATTCATGAAGCCCAAGGAAGGCATGCTGACCTGGACCTGCGGTTACGTGCTCCTGAAGGACGCGACCAATGTCGACCTCGCCTATGACTTCATCAACAGCCGTCTGGAAACCGATGCGGGCAAATACCTCATCGAAGCCTATGGTTACGGCAGTTCGACAAGCACGGCTTTTGCGGCGGTGCCGAAAGCAACTCTCGACAATCTGCAACTGCCCGCAAATCCCGATGAAATGCTGAAAGGCACGATCTTCACGGGGCCGATGAAGCAGGCCGGCGAACTCGCCAAGATGTTCGAAAAGGTCAAGGCTGGCGGTTGATTCAAAGCGGCCGCGCGGGCAACCGTCCGCGCGGTCACATATATCCAGAAGAAACCAGGCGGTTGGGTGTGAATGAGTGATGACATGGCAGATGTGGTCGAAAAGCCGGGCCGCGATATCAGCGAAGCCGATATTCGGGTCGGGCGCCGCGTGCGTGCATTGCGTCTCGAGCGGAACCTTTCGCTCAGCGATCTCGGCGCCAAGGCCGGCATATCGATCGGCGCCCTCAGCCAGATCGAGCGAGGCCTCTCGTCGCTCAGGGTCAAGGTGATCTGGCCCTTGGCGGCAGCTCTTTCGGTCGAGCCAAGTGCATTGATTGGCGACGGCAACGAGTCCTCCAGCGATCTCTATTGCGTCCGCGCCCATGCGCGCCGGTCGCTTCCAGTCCATTCCGAAGGCATCGCCAAACAGCTTCTGTCACCTCCGGGCGCGACGCTGACCGGCATGATCGTCACTGTCGAGCCCGGCGGCGGCACGGCCGAGGCCTATGCCCATGCCGGCCATGAATTCGGCATCGTGATGACCGGCGAAGTGGAATTGACCGTTGATGGCACGACATACACACTGAAGCAGGGCGATAGCTTTGCTTTCAAAAGCACGCTGATGCACGCCTTCCGCAACAACGGGCGGGTACGAGGTGAAATCCTCTGGGTCAATACGACCAAACCATCAGAGGTGCGAGACAATGCCTGATAGCCTCTTGCGGTTGAAGTCCGTACGGAAGGAGTTTCCCGGCGGTGTGATCGGTCTGGACTCCATCGACCTCGACATTGCGACGGGTGAGTTCCTCACCCTGCTCGGTCCGTCCGGCTGCGGCAAGACCACCACGCTACGCGTGATCGCCGGCTTCGAAAGTCCTTCCAGCGGCGAGGTTCTGCTCGACAACCGGGATATCACCCCGCTGCGCGCCTATGACCGGCCGGTCAATACGGTCTTCCAGGACTACGCGTTGTTTCCACACATGGACGTCTCGGAAAACATCGAATTCGGTCTGTCGCTCAGGAAGATTCCCGCCGCCGACCGTGCCAGAAAAGTCACCTCGGCGTTGGACATGGTCGGTCTTGGAGACAAGAAGAAGGCGCGGGTTTCGGAGCTGTCGGGCGGCCAGCGCCAACGTGTCGCACTTGCCCGCGCTATCGTCTGCGAGCCGCGCGTGCTGCTGCTCGATGAGCCGCTCTCGGCGCTTGATGCCCATCTGCGCGAACAGATGCAGGTGGAACTGAAGCGACTGCAGACCAGTCTTGGCACCACGTTCGTGATGGTCACTCACGACCAGACCGAGGCTTTGTCGATCTCCGACCGCATTGTCGTCATGAACAAGGGACGCATCGACCAGATCGCCTCGCCGGCGGAGCTCTATGACCGGCCGGCTACGAAATTCGTGGCGGGCTTCATCGGCACAATGAACCTGCTTCCCGCCCGTTTTGTCGGCATAAGTGATGGCCGGATGCGGTTCGAAGCCGATGGGCTGAACGTTTTGACACCGGCAGAAGGCCCGCCACCGGCGCAGGGTGAGAGGCTCACCATTGGCATTCGGCCGGAAGATTTGATTGCCGTACCGGAAGCCTCGCCGGAGACCACGGAGGCGCACATTGTCAGCGTCGTCTTCCACGGCAAGACACTGAGGATGCATGCGGAAATCGGCAAAGGCACCAAAATCGTCATCGACATGCCACGCCAGGGCGAGATCGCAACGGCCGCTGCAGGCACCGTCTTAAACATCGCTTTGAGGCAGGGCGCCACTTGCCCGGTGCTCAGAGCCTGATACAAGATCCAACCATAATCAAGAAAATGGGAGTTTTCGCATGTCCAATCACCTGAAATTCTACATCAACGGCGAGTGGGTGTCGCCTGTCGTACCGGCAACGCTGGACGTCATCAATCCGGCCACGGAAGAGGCCTACACGCAGATTTCGATGGGCACGAAGGCGGATGTGGACAAGGCCGTTGCTGCCGCCAAGGCCGCTTTCCCGACGTTCTCCAAGACCTCGCATGCTGATCGCATCAAGCTCCTGAAGCGCATTCTTGAAGTCTACAACGAGCGTTTCGAAGATATCGCTGCGGCGGTTTCCGACGAAATGGGCGCGCCGATGAGCTTTGCGCTTGAGGCACAGGCCTGGGCCGGCCGCGCGCACATGGAAGCGACGATTGCCGCACTGGAAAACTACAGCTTTTCTGAAAAGCGTGGCTCGACCATGGTGGTCAAGGAGCCGATCGGCGTCTGCGCGCTGATCACGCCGTGGAACTGGCCGCTCAACCAGATCGTCTGCAAGGTTGCGCCCGCGCTCGCCGCCGGCTGCACTGTCGTGCTCAAGCCTTCCGAAATCGCCCCGATCAGCGGCATCGTGTTTGCCGAAGTCATGCATGCGGCGGGCGTGCCGAAGGGCGTGTTCAACCTCGTCAACGGCAACGGCCCTGACGTCGGCCAGGTCATGTCCGGCCATCCGGACGTCGACATGGTGTCGTTCACCGGTTCGACCCGCGCCGGCATCATCGTCGCCAAGACCGCGGCCGATACCGTCAAGCGCGTTGCTCAGGAACTCGGCGGCAAGTCGGCCAACATCATTCTCGAAGATGCCGATTTCGAGACCGCCGTGGCCAAGGGCGTCGAGGGCTGCTTCGGCAACACCGGGCAGTCCTGCGACGCGCCGACCCGCATGCTGGTGCCCAAGGCGCGCCACGATGAAGCACTCAAGATCGCCAAGGTCGCGGCCGAAGGCTTCAAGACCGGTGACCCCAAGGCGGACGACACCAATCTCGGCCCGGTCGTCAGCCAGTTGCAGTATGACAAGATCCAGCGCCTGATCCAGACCGGCATCGACGAAGGCGCAACAGTCGTG
This sequence comes from Shinella sp. OV683, assembly GCF_057787725.1. Taxonomy (NCBI): domain Bacteria; kingdom Pseudomonadati; phylum Pseudomonadota; class Alphaproteobacteria; order Hyphomicrobiales; family Rhizobiaceae; genus Shinella; species Shinella sp. OV683. Next base: position 3,899,551 of record NZ_CM173543.1, on the reverse strand, counting down.
ACCGGCGGCGTTGGCCGTCCGGAAAACCTCAACCGTGGCTACTACATCCGTCCGACCGTGTTCGGCCACGTGACACCTGACATGACCGTTGCCCGCGAGGAGATCTTCGGACCGGTTCTGTCGGTCATTTCTTACGAAGATGACGCCGACGCCATCCGCATCGCCAATGACACGGTCTATGGTCTGGCTGCCTACATCCAGTCGGAAAACATCGAGCATGCTCGCGCTGTCGCCAAGGAAATGCGCGCCGGCACGGTCAACCTCAACTACCCGGATTGGGATACGTTCTCGTCCTTCGGCGGCTACAAGCAGTCGGGCAACGGCCGCGAATATGCCGATTTCGGCATCCATGATTTCCTGGAAATCAAGAGCATCGTCGGCTACGGCGATTGATCTGATGTGATTGGTGGCGGGTGGGAAACTGCCCGCCGCTAGCTTTCCGTCCGCCATTTCTGTTGGCAGACGAAGCTTTCGATGCCGGCAAACGGCATCGGCCGGGCAAGCGCATAGCCCTGCAATATGTCGCAGCCGAGATCCTGCAGGATGCGGATATGCTCCCAGCTTTCGACGCCCTCTGCGACAACCTTGATCCCCAGTGACCTGCCGATCTCGATGATCGAGCCCACCAGCCGGCGCTGCTCGGGCGTCTCGACCAGCGGCTTGATCAGCGCACGGTCGATCTTCAACGTTCCCGGCCCGACCTTTAGCAGACTCATGATCGAGGCATGCCCGGTGCCGAAATCGTCGATCTCGATGCTGATGCCCATCGAACGCATAGCCTCGAGGTTCTTGAGCACCACATCGTCGCAGTCATCGAGGAAGATGGTTTCCAGCAGCTCGAAAGACACGGTGCCCGGTTCGATCTTCAGGCTAGACAGCTTGGATGCCAGGTTTGCGTCGTAGAGCCGGCGGGTGGAAACGTTGGCCGAAATTCTCGGCACCGGAATGCCAAGCTTCTGCCATATCGCAAAATCGTCGAGCGCTTTTTGCAGGATCATGCTGTCGATCGACTCCACGGCATCGAGGTCCTCCGCGATGGCCAGGAAGCGGTCCGGTGTCAGGATGCCCTTGACCGGATGGTTCCAGCGCGCCAGCGTCTCGGCGCCGACGATGTCGAGATTCTCGGCGAAGAACTGCAGCTGGTAATAGGGAATGAATTCCGAGTTTTCCAATGCCACCAAAATCTCGTCGGAGATGCGCTTGGTGTTGAGGACGTGGTTCTGGATGTCGATCGAAAAGAACTCGTGCCGATTTCGGCCGCTGCCCTTGGCGCGATAAAGCGCGATATCCGCATTGAGCAGCAGCTGCCTTGCATCGGCAGCCGGATCGCGGTCGAATGCGATGCCGATGCTGGCGCCGATGCGGCAGGTCATGCCGTTAAAATGCACCGGCTCGCGCATGCGATGAATGATCTTGTCGGCCAGCCGCGCGAGCTTGTCCTGGGCGCCGTCAAAATCGGCGAGGATGACGAACTCGTCGCCGCCGATACGCGCGACAAATCCTTCAGGCCCGACATTCTCACGTAAGACCTTGGCCGCGTGCAGCAGCATGGAATCGCCGGCCTGGTGGCCGAGCGTATCGTTGATCTGCTTGAAGCGGTCGAGATCGATATGCAGGATGGCGAGGCCAAGTCCGGATTGCGGGTCGCGATGGGCAAGCTTATCATCGAGGTAGCGGCGGTTCGGCAGGTCGGTCAGGAAATCGTGCAACGCGTTGTGCTCGATCTTCGCCTTTGCCGTTTCCAGTTCGGAGTTGCGCGCCTCGGCCAACAGCTTGGCGCGTTCGAGTTCCTGGCGGATGGTGATGTCGTCGGTCACATCCCAGTTGGCGCCGATCAGCTTCAGATGGCCGGAATTGTCCTCGAAGGGCGCGACGCGGGCGCGAATATGCCGGATCGCGCCATCCTTGCGAATGATGCGGAACTGGTTGGAGAAGTCGTTCCTGTCGTTGACACCATCATCGATGTGCTCTAGCGCCAGCGCGCGATCTTCCGGATGGATGATGTATTGCCAGTCATCCGCGCCCTGCAGATTCGGGGCACCTTCCATGTCCATGATCTGAAGCAGACGGTCATCAATCAGCACGGTCTGCTCGGTCAGGTCGGCCTCGAAGACACCGATGCGGGTGACTTCGAAGGCCAGTTCCAGCCGACGCGAGACATGGGCGAACTGTTCCTCGATCTGTTTGCGGGCGGTGATATCGAGGTCGGTGCCGACGACGCGGCTCGGCTTGCCGTCAGCATCCCATTCGATGCAGGAACCGCGGCATTCGATCCAGACCCAGCGGCCACTCTTGTGCCATTCGCGATATTCAAAAATGGAGGAGGAGATTTCGCCGTCGTTTTGCCTGCGGATGCACTCCAGCACATGCTCGCGATCGTCGGGATGCACCGATTGCAGCCATTGGTCGGTCTCGGCGCTCACCTCTTCGTGCGGTTCCATGCCGCGCAGCAGCTTCCACGTATCGGAATAATACATGGTGCCTTTCTTGAAATCGTGATCCCAGACGCCGAGCGTCGAAGACACCAGCGCACTGTTCCAGCGCTCTTCCCAGATGTGACGCTCAAGTTCCTCGCGCTTGCACTGGTCGATATCGGTCAACTGCACAAGCATGTCGGCAACGAAATCGGCGCCGACCCAATGCACCGCTGAAACGTTGACTTGCATCCACACCGGCATGCCATTGCGGATGAAACGGATCTCGGCGCTCAGCGCCTTGCGATCCGTGAGCTTGTGGCGGGTCAGGGTGAAATGCAGCCGGCCGGCATCTTCGGCAAAGGCCAGTGCGTGAAGCTGCGCATGCGGAGCCGACGCAAGGGCTTCGCCTACGAGCTCGGAGGCCATGACATTGGCATAGCGGATGCGGAAATCGGAAGAGAGCAGTATGGTGCCGACGGGCGCGTTTTCGATCAGCGTCGCAAGAAAAGTCTCGCCGCCGGGCACGCTGCTCGAGATTTGCTCCGTCTTAACGCTTGGCGACGACAATCTACTCTCACTGTCAGGTTTGACGCGGTTATATGTTGAATCGTTTAAGTTCGTCTTAACCGCATGTTATATCTATTGGAAAAAGCCGACATTGTTCGTCCGGTATCATCGCTGCAAACATCGGGATTTTAACCTCACGCCGTATTTTTTCTTGCCTATATGATGAATATCCTGATGATCACACGTGATTTGGACATGGCATCCGAATGCACGACGTCATGCTGGAGGCCCCGATCGCAGTGAGTGAAGTTCCCATCGTTCCCCGCAAAGCCCGGCGGAAATCTTCCGGTGTGACGATGGCGGAAGTTGCCGCCGCCGCCGGTGTTTCCATGCAGACGGTTTCCCGTTTCCTGCGCTTTCCCGATACGGTGACGGCTGAGACCAGCCGATCGATAAAGCAGGCGATCGACAAGACCCACTACGTCCACAATCTTGCCGCCAGCCATTTGGCATCGGCGCGCAGCAATGCGGTGGCGGCAATCATCCCGACACTCTCGGCCTCGGTGTTTGCCGAGACTATCCAGCATTTTTCCGAGTGCTTGCATGCTGCCGGCTACCAGATCTTCCTGGGAAACACCGACTACAGTTCCGACCGAGAGGAAGAAGTTATCCGCAGCCTGCTCGGGCGTCGTCCGGACGGCCTCTTCGTCATTGGCACAAGACATACCAAGTCGGGCACCGAGCTATTGAAACGGGCCGGCATCCCGGTTGTCGAAGGCTGGGACATGACCTCGCGACCGGTCGACCGGCTGGTGGGTTTTTCCAATTCCGATGCGATCGCCGAGATGGCGCGTTATCTCAACGAAAGCGGCCGGCGACGGATCGTTTTTGCCGGCGTCTTGCGGCGTGGTGACAACAGAGCCAGCGAGCGCAGGGACGGTTTCGTCGAGGCCATGCAGGGGCTTTGCCCCGGCGAGCCACCGCGTCTCGTCATTGCCCATGAATCCGACCTCGGCATGGCAGCCGGCGTGAACCTGCTGCTGGAATGCCGCAAGCAATATCCGGACGCCGACGCCATCATGTTCTCAAGCGACGTTCTGGCTTCGGGTGCGGTGCTCGAATGCGCGCGTTGCGGCATAGATGTCCCCGGCGAGATCGCCATCACCGGTTTCGGTGATTTCGAGCTGGCGCGTCATCTCAATCCCTCGCTGACGACAGTTGCCATTCCCGCCGCAGAGATCGGCCGCGAGGCTGGCCGGCTCTTGCTCGAAGGTATTCAAGGCAAGCTGTCGACCGACAAGCGCATCGATGTCGGCTTTCAACTGATGATCCGCCAAAGCTCATAGAACGATAGCCGTTGCTTACCTAGGAATGTTCTTCGTGAGAAAATGTTAGCGCTCACTCTTGACTTGATCTCTGCTTGTCGTACCCTGCTGAAAAACTGGGGGCTCAGCCTCTCGACAAGATTTGGAGGAAATATCGATGGGTGTATTGTCGGGATATCGCGTGCTGGATTGCTCGATTGCCATGGCGGGTCCGTTTGCGGCCCAGCGGCTGGGTGATCTCGGCGCCGATGTCGTCAAGGTCGAGCCGGTAACCGGCGAGTGGCAGCGGCATGTGGCGGCAGGCGGTGCGACCGGCAACAAGGTCAATGTGTCGTTCCTGTCGCTCAACCGCAACAAGCGCTCGCTGGCCATCGATCTGAAGGCCCCCGAAGGCAAGAAGATCCTGATGGAACTGGTCAAGACAGCCGACGTCTTCCTGCAGAACTATCGGCCCGGTGTCGCTCAGCGGCTCGGTGTCGATTATGACAGCCTTTCGGCGATCAATCCCAAGCTCGTCTATGCCTCGATTTCGGGCTATGGCGAATCCGGCCCTTATGTGAACTGGCCGGGACAGGATCTTGTGCTGCAGGGCCTTTCGGGCGCCATGCTGTCGGCCGGCCGCGAAGGCGAACCGCCAACGGCGGCCGGACAATATCTCGTTGACGCGATCACCGCCTACACAGCCTTCGAAGGCGTGTTGGCCGCGCTCCTACACCGTGAACGGACGGGCGAGGGGCAACTGGTTCAGGTCAACATGCTCGACGCGATCACCACGATCCAGATGCAGGAGCTCTCGGTCTTCACCGTCGGGGGGAAGCAGCAGAAGCGCTCGGCCGAGCCGCATGCGCATGTCTTCATCCGCGCGCCTTATGGTGCTTTCGCGACGACCGACGGGTTCATCATCATCTCGTTTCCGAAGCTGAAGACGCTGGGCGAGGTCATTGGCGAGGAGAGCTTCCTCGCCATGAATGACGAGGTCGACACCTGGACCCGTCGCGACGAGATTTTCGCCAAGACCCGCGACAAGATCAAGACGAAAAGCTCGGCCGAATGGCTGGCCGCCCTGCGCGCCGCCGACATCTGGTGCGGCCCGGTCTATGGCTATGCCGATCTCGTCAAGGATCCGCAGATCGTCCACAACGGTACGTTTGTTGAATACGACCATCCGACCGAAGGCCACGTGAAGACGCCGGGCTTTCCGATCAACTTCTCCAAGACGCCGTCCACGGTCGATCGCGGGGCGCCGGTCACCGGACAGGATTCCAGCGATATCCTCAGGGAAGCCGGCTATGACCAGGCAACAATTGATCGGCTAGCGGCTGAAGGCGTGATTGCCATGGGCGAGGTTTGATCAAGCGGCGGATAATTTTGACGCTCGCGACACTTCGCGCGCGATCAAAGCTTGACTGATAAGGCGGATCGGATGGACTCACCGACAGGATTTCGGGAGGGAAACATGATTCGCCATTTCGTCGCCGTAAGATTCAAGGACAGCGTCACTCCAGAGACCAAGGCCGCCTTGTTCAGCGAGCTTGACGCTCTGCGCCAGCATGTCGAGGTCAAGGCTTTCCATGCCGGGCCGAACATCTCGCCGGAAACGCCTGTGGTGCATGGCTTTCTCGATGCCTTCTGGTTCGATTTTGCCGATGAGGCGGCGCGCGACGCTTATCTCGTCCACCCCGCCCATCAGGTGGTGGGCGCGAAACTAGTCGCCAACGCCGTCGATGGCCCCAACGGCATCCTCGTCGTCGATATGAAGGTCTGACCGATGCTCGAGGCGAAACCATTCCTGACTTCTCTTTTTAACAAAGCGGTGGAGGCTGCTGATCCCGAACGGGCCATCTTGCCCTTCCTGCCCGAAAAGCCAAAGGGCCGCACTGTCGTCATCGGTGCCGGCAAGGGCTCGGCGCAGCTTGCCGCTGCACTCGAAAAGCATTGGGATGCACCACTCGAAGGCATGGTCGTCACCCGCTACGGCTATGGCTGCCCGACCAGTCGTATCAAGGTTTTCGAATCCGCCCATCCGGCACCCGACGAGAACGGCATCGAAGGAGCGCGGCTTCTATTTAAGACACTGGAAGGCCTGACGGCGGACGATCTGGTGATTGCGCTGATATCGGGTGGAGGTTCGGCACTATTGCCATCGCCGCCGGAAGGGCTGACGCTGGCTGACGAGATCGCGCTCAACAAGGCACTCTTGGCATCCGGCGCGCCCATCTCCGCAATGAATACCATCCGCAAGCATGTTTCCGGCATCAAGGGCGGCAGGCTGGCCAAGGCTGCGTATCCCGCCCAAGTCGTGTCCCTTATTGTGTCGGACATTCCGGGAGACAATCCTGCGCATGTTGCCTCGGGTCCAACGGTGCCGGATCTTTCGACGCCGGAAGATGCGCTGGTTGAGATCAGCCGCTATCGCATCGAGCTGCCCGAAGCGGTGCTCGCACACATCGCCTCTGCACGCTCGCACGCGCCTCTACCTTCCGATCCGGCCTTCAGCCGCAACACCTATCATCTCGTCGCTTCCGCCGCCGTGTCGCTGGAAGCCGCTGCTGCCGAGGCCGAAAGGCAGGGCATCTCGGCCCATATTCTGTCCGATGCGATCGAAGGCGAGGCGCGGGAAGCCGGCCGCATGCATGCCGCGATCGCCCGCGAGGTGCTCAATCGCGACCGGCCGTTCAACAAGCCGACGCTGCTGCTTTCGGGGGGAGAGACCACAGTCACCCTGCGTGGCAAGGGCAAGGGCGGCCGCAACTCGGAATTCCTGCTGGCTTTCGCGCTTGGTATCGCAGGGTTTCAAGGCATCGAGGCGATGGCCGCCGACACCGATGGTATCGATGGCAGCGAGGACAATGCCGGAGCCTTTGCCGACAGTACGACTGTCGCGCGATTGATCGCCGCCGGGCAGAACCCGGCCGGATTGCTCGACAACAACAATGCCTGGACTGCTTTCAACGCCATCGGTGACCTCTTCGTGCCGGGGCCGACCGGCACGAATGTCAACGACTTCAGGGCGATCCTGATCCGTTAGCCGGCCCTTATGCCCCGGCCTTTATACCATTGACGAAGTAGCGAATGCACTGGCGCATATAGGCCTTGCGATCGCCATGGTCGGGCCACTCGGCCCCGGTCCCGGTCTTCAATGCCACGGCTCCGAACATCATATCCATCAGGATCGATGCCGCAGCGGTGGGGTCGGCGACCTTGATCATCCCGAGTTCGTTCGCCTTTGCGAGCCACGTCGTCAGCTGTGCCTTGGTTCGGTCGGCCCCATGCGAGCGCACGATTGCCCCAAGTTCCGGCGATTGCCGCGCCTCGATGATTGCCAGCTGGATGAAGCCGATCCGCTGGCGCTCGAGTTCCGGATCGATATCGATCAGGAAGACCTTTTCAAGCTGCTCCTCGATCGATTTCGCCGGATCATGTTCGGGAAAGCTCAGCATCATGTGTCGATGCGCCTCGACCATTCCGGCAAACAGATCCGTCTTGCCCGGAAAAAGCCGATATAGTGTGCGTTTCGATACGTGGCACTCGGCGGCGATGTCGTTCATCGTGGTTGCGGCATAGCCGTGGCGGACGAACAGCGCGAGCGCGGAGTGGACGATGAGGGTTCTTTGCGCCTCATCGGACCGAACCTTCGGGCGTCCGCGACCGCGTCGCGGCTCGCCCTCCTCGATCGGGAGTGTATCTATGGGTACTTCAATTTCATCATGTGCCAGCTTCATGCTGCGCGCCCCCAAGGCCATTGACAACTAATCTTCATCGATTAATAACGGTACTCGCAGGTTTCGTAAATCATGTTTTCACGGAACGAAGCTTGCGGGCCCTGCGTCACGTATAATCGCGTATGGTTAATGGCAGGTATCTGAAGGAATTTATGATGTCGCGACTGATGAAACTCTCGGCGATTGTTCTTTTGATGGCAGCATCGGCCTGCAGCGACCAGGCCACGACACCCAAGGGATCACCCGGCTTCGATCCGAATGCCGCCATCGAAGTCGGCGTCGTAACGCTGAAGGCGCAGTCGGTGGCGCGCTTCACCGAACTGCCGGGCAGGGCCGTTTCTTTTGCGACAGCGGAGATCCGGCCCCAGGTCGACGGCATCGTCCGCGAGCGTCTCTTCAAGGAAGGCGGGCCGGTCAAGGCCGGCGATACGCTGTTCATGCTCGACGATGCGAAATTCCGGGCGACCTACGCCGCTGCCGCCGCCGTCGTCCAGAAAGCGGAGGCCAGTTTGCAGGGGGCCAATGACACATTGGCCCGCAATGAGGCGCTGGCGCAATCCAACGCTGTCAGCACCCAGGTCTTGCAGGATGCCAAGACCGCGCAACTTCAGGCCAACGCCGATGTCGAATCCGCCAAGGCTGCTCTCGAGACGGCGCGCATCAACCTCGATGATGCGACGATCACGGCGCCGATTCCCGGCATCATCGGCAAGTCGAGCGTCAGCGTCGGCGCGCTCGTCACCGCAAACCAGACGGATGCGCTGGCAACCATTCGCCAGGTCGATCCGATCTACGTCGATCTGGTCGACAGCAGCGCCAACCTTCTGCGCATTCGCGACCTCGTCCGGGCCGGTAAGCTCGCCCGGCTATATGACACGCCGCCCAAGGTGACTTTCATGCTGGAAAATGGCGAGACCTATGACAAGCAGGGCGAAATGTCGCTTTTCGATATTGTCGTCAGCGAGACGACGGGAACGTTCTCACTGCGAGCGACAGTCGCAAATCCGGATCGTGTCATCATGCCGGGCATGTTCCTGCGTGCCAGCGTTGATCTTGGTCTGATGCCCGGTGCGTTCGTTGTGCCGCAACGCGCGGTCAGCCGCGATGCTGCCGGCGAGGCAACCGCCTTTTTCGTCGGCAAGGATGGCAGGGCGCAGCAGCGCGTGCTGGAGACCGACGGCGTTGCCGGCAATGACTGGATCGTTTCCAAGGGTATAGCCGACGGCGACAAGTTGATCGTCGATGGCTTCCAGAAGATCCGCACCGGCTCTCTCGTCAAGCCGCTGGAAGTGGAAATCGATGCCGATGGCGTCATCAAGCAGACCCTGCCTGCCGCCGCAGCCGACGACAGCGAGGCCGGCAAATGACCTTGGAGAACACGTCCCAGCCGTTCCGCAAGAACGCGCTTGCAAGCTTTTTCATTGCCCGGCCGATCTTCGCGATCGTGCTGGCCGTAGCCACGCTGCTTTCGGGCGTGCTTGGCATCTATTCGCTTTCGATTTCCCAATATCCGGACATCGCCCCGATCACCGTGCGCATTAGCGCCACGTATACAGGCGCGACCGCCGAAGCGGTCGAGAATTCGGTAACGACCAAGATCGAAAACGCAATGACCGGCCTCGACGGCCTGCTCTATATGGAATCGAGCTCCACCACCGGTTCGGCATCCGTATCGCTGACCTTTGACAACACTGCCGATCCGGAATTCGCCCAGGTCGAAGTACAGAACAAGTTGGCCCGCATCCAGTCGCAATTGCCCGACGCGGTGCAGACGGCGGGTGTCACTGTCTCCCGCGCGCCCTCGGGCATCCTGATGATTGGCAATATCGTTTCCACCGATGGGCGCTACACGTCTGCCCAACTCGCCGATATCATGTCGAGCCGCATCGAGGATCAAATCCAGCGTGTCGAGGGCGTCGGTTCCATCCAGTCATTTTCATCAAGCTATGCCATGCGCATCTGGCTCGATCCGATGGCGATGCAGAAATACCAGTTGATCCCGAGCGACGTATTGTCGGCGATCTCGGGTCAGAATGTTCAGGTCTCGGCCGGCTCGATCGGCGCGACGCCAGTCGTCAAGGGCCAGCAACTCACTGCGACCGTTGTCGCCCAGACCCAGCTCGATACGGTTGACAAGTTCAAGACGATCCGCCTGAAAACGGCAACCGACGGCTCGATCGTACGCCTGCGGGATGTCGCTCGCGTCGAACTCGGGCTGGAAACCTACGGCAAGACCGCCACCTTCAACGGCAAGCCGGCATCCGGCTTCGGCGTCCAGCTCGCGAGCGGCGCCAATGCGATTACCACGGCGCGGGCTGTGCATGCCGAGCTCGACAAGCTCGCACCGTCGCTGCCCGAGGGCGTCGAAGTCGCTTATTCCTACGAGACGACGCCATTTGTCGAACTGTCGATCGAAAAGGTGGTCGAGACGCTGATCGAGGCGATCGTGCTCGTCTTCATCGTGTTGCTGGTCTTCCTGCAGAATTTCCGCGCTACCCTCATTCCGATGATTGCTGTACCGGTGGTGCTGCTGGGGACTTTCGGCGTGCTCGCGGCGTTTGGTTACTCCATCAACATGCTAACGATGTTTGCGATGGTGCTGGCGATCGGCCTGCTCGTCGACGATGCAATCGTCGTTGTCGAGAATGTCGAACGCATCATGACCGCTGAAGGGCTCTCCGCGCGCGAGGCGACCGAGAAGTCGATGGGCGAGATCACCAGCGCGCTCATCGGTGTCGCGCTGGTCCTGACCGCAGTTTTCATCCCCATGGCATTCTTCTCAGGTTCCGTCGGCGTCATCTACCGGCAGTTCTCGATGACCATCGCCAGCGCCATGATTCTCTCGGTGCTTGTCGCCATCATCCTGACGCCGGCCTTGTGCGCTATGATGCTGAAGCCGAGTCACGGCACCGGCATTTCACGCTGGTTCGGCTGGTTCAACCGCGGTTTCGAACGCGCGACCAATGGCTATGTCGCAACGGCACATTCGGCAATCCGTCGGCCGCTGCGTTCCTTTCTCATCTTTGCAATTCTGCTGGGCGGGGCCTATGCGCTGTTCACCAAGCTGCCGACCTCGTTTCTGCCGGAAGAAGACCAGGGCGTGCTGATGACCCAGATCGCCCTGCCGTCCGGCGCCAATGCGGCCCGCACCCAGGCGGTCATCAACATGGTCGAAAAATACTATCTCGAACAGGAAAAGGATGCCGTCCAGAGCGTGTTCATGACGCTCGGCTTCAGCTTCAATGGTACTGGCGAGAATGCCGCCATGGGTTTCGTGCGGTTGAAGGATTTCTCCCTGCGCACCGATAGCAGGCTTTCGGCAGCGGCGGTCTCGGCGCGTGCCTCGGCGTATTTCAGCAAGATCCGCGACGCCCAGATTTTCGCACTCGCTCCACCTGCCATCCAGGGTCTCGGCCAGACCAATGGCTTCTCCATGTATCTGGTGGATAGTGGCAATCTCGGGCGTGCAGCCCTGACTGAGGCCAGCGCGAAGCTCTTAGAGAAGGCCGGCAATACGACGACCGTTGCCAATGCCCGCACCAATACGCGCGAACCCGAAAGCCAGCTGAAGATCGACATCGACCAGGAAAAGGCCGGCGCGATGGGCGTTGACATCGCTGCGGCCAATGCACTGCTCTCGACCGCCTTCTCCGGTACCTATATCAACGACTTCGTCTACAATGGCGAGATCAAACCGGTCTATGTTCAGTCGGACGCACCTTACCGCATGCAGCCGGATGACATCTATCGTTGGTATGCCCGCAACATGTCAGGCGAAATGGTTCCTTTCTCTGCCTTCACCACCACGAGCTGGATGGAGGGCCCCACGTCGCTTTCGCGCTTCAATGGCACGGTAGCAATCGGCATCAGCGGCTCTGCAGCCCAGAATGCCAGTTCGGGCGATGCGATGTCGACCATGGTGGGCTTGGTAAACGAGATCGAGGGTGGTTTTACATCCTCATGGACGGGGCTCTCGTTCCAGGAAAACCTGGCTGGCTCCCAGGCGACCATGCTCTACGCTGTCTCGCTGCTCGTCGTCTTCCTGTGCCTGGCGGCCCTCTACGAGAGCTGGTCAATCCCGCTTGCCGTACTGGCCGCGGTACCGATTGGCGTGTTCGGCGCGTTGCTGGCGGCATGGCTGTTCGATCAATCCAACGACGTCTACTTCAAGGTCGGCCTGCTCACGACGATCGGGCTGAGCGCCAAGAACGCCATTCTGGTCGTGGAGTTTGCCCGTGAGCTGCAACACGGCGGCAAATCAGTGCTGGATGCTGCGTTGGCGGCCGCGCGCATCCGTCTCCGGCCGATCATCATGACATCGCTTGCCTTCATCCTCGGCGTGCTGCCACTGGCAATCGCCTCCGGTGCCAGTTCGGGAGCCCAGAACGCCATCGGCATCGCCGTGATGGGCGGCATGATCGCGGCCACGGTGATCGGAATCTTCTTCGTTCCGCTGCTGTTCGTCTCGGTGTCGTGGCTGTTTGGCCGACGGGAAGCTGTCATCAACAAATGATGCGGGAAACCGCAGCAGGCGGTTTCCATCGCCTGCTTTTCATGCCACACAGAATCATGGTGAAACGGACTGAGCCACAGAGGGAAGGGCTCGCCGTCAGGAGGAACCTTCCCGCACATGAGCGTAAGCAGGCGATGCTGGATGCTGCACTGGATATTTTTTCCGAAAAGGGCATGAGCATCACCGTCCAGGAGCTGGCAGACCGGGTCAAAGTCACCCAGCCCCTTGTCCATCGCTACTTTCCTGCCAAGACCGATCTCATTGCCGCGGTCATGGATACGCTTCAGAATGCGCATTGGGACCCCGAATGGAATGCGACGTTGACCGATCGCACCCGTCCCCTCAATGAGCGCATCGTCACCTTCTACCGCAGCTATCTGCCGCATATCTTCAACGATCGCTGGTATCGCGGCTTTCTCTTTGCGGCGCTCGAGGATCCGGTCTTTGCGCAAACCTACATCGCCCACATGAGCGGCGAGTTGTTTGACGTCATCATCAGCGAGACCCGCATCCATTTCGGATTTCCGTCCGTGCAGGAGGTTCCGGTTTGCGAGCGCGAGATAGAGCTGGTCTGGGGCATGCATTCGACATCCGTCTATGTCGGCATCCGCCGCCACGTCTATCACGTGGCGGTATGCGCCGATATCGATACGACGGTCTATGACCAGATGCGCGCCTACCTGATGATCGCGCCCGTGGTCATGGCAGAGATCATGCCGAAGGGCTGATGTCGTCGGCTGGAAGAATCTTCGCTCATGGAACCATTTCCTCCTGTCAAGCATTCTTGTCGCAGAAATTGCGAATTCGCTGAACTGACGGGAAACGTCGGTCATCGGGAGAAACGAAGATGCTTATCCGTACGCTCTCTGCATCGATTCTGGGTATCGCATTGCTGGCCAGCGCAGCACACACCGAAGATTCCGTTCGCTCGGAAGACATCGCGCTGGCGAAGAATTCCATGCGCCTGCTGGGCGGTCCGTCGATGGACTATCCGCGCATCGGCATCATCACCTGGGGCCAGGGTGTCACGGTGTTGGGTTGTCAGGCCGGCGGCGAATGGTGCGAGGTTATCGCCGATGGCCAGCGCGGCTGGGTGCCCGGTGCAAAGCTGACCTGGCCGACCAACGCACGTAAACAGATGGATCCGGCGAGCGAGCTTCGGGTGACCATCTGACGCGATCAGATCCACACTATTAATCTTGACGTGGGCACACCCTTCCGTGAGGCTGAAGCTGATACTGTTTCAGTCTTATTGAGGAGATTTTCATGCGTTTCGAATTGATGCTTCCACACCAGATCCGCCAGGCGATATCGGAGGACTGGCCGGTCGTCATGCAACTCGGCGTGCTCGAATATCACGGCGAGCATATGGCGGTCGGCATGGACACGCTCGCCGTCACCAAGATCATCGACATCCTCGAACGCGAAATGCCGATGGTGGTGATGCCAGCCTGGTATTATGGCGCGGCGAGCTATGCGGTCGCCGGCCCGGAGGGCAAGGGCTCCCTGCATGTGGATGCCGAGAAGATCGTGCCGGTGGCGAAGGAAATATTCACGGGCTTGCTGCGTATCGGCTTTCGCAATATCCATGGTTTCATTCATCACCAGACCGAGAATTTCCTCACCGGCATGCCGACCGATCTTGCCTTCAAGTTCGCCGCACGACAGGCGATCTTCACATTTCTCGAGCGCGAGTGCGGCGAGGGTTGGTGGGGCGATGAAAAGCTCGCCGACTATTATGCCAAACAGGCAACCGGCAGCGATCCGTTCAACTGGATCAAGTTCCGCCCGTTGCTGACCCCGGAAATCAAGAAACACTATCCTTTCGACCACGCCGGCATCGGCGAGACATCGCTGATGATGTCGCTTTGCCCCGAGGCGGTCGATATGTCGAAATTCTCCGACAGCGAATGGTATACGCGCAGCGCCGCCGAAGCCTCGGTTGAATTGGGCGACAAGGGACGTGATCTCATCCTCGCCGAATTGCGCGATGTTTTGTCCGCGAAAGGCTGATTGCCAGCCAACGCCCGCAAACGCGTGGTTTCGGGCGTTTCTCCTTATTTTTCTTATATCTAACGCAAGGGATTCTTAAGGGAACTGTGTCAAATTCGTGACTGGGACGCTCTCATTGGGCCTGCATTTTTAAGTTTAGCGTGGTGCGGTCGCGTAAATGTCTAAGACAAATGTGTTACGGGGTAACGGTCCATCACCGTTCCAGCGTTTTTTTGCGTTACAGTATTTACCGGCGATCATAGCCATTATCGCAATGATCGGCATCCTCGTATACGCCGATTGGCTGAACCAGAACGGCGCGATCCGCAACAAGCGCAATGCAGTCGCCGAACAGATCGGCTTGATCCGCACCAAGCTCGAAGGCAATATCAACGGCAACATCCAACTGGTACGCGGCCTCGTCGGCGCACTCGAAGTCGATCCGGACATGGATCAAGGCGGCTTCACGCGCCTTGCCAGTAACGTGTTGGAAGGCACCTCACAATTTCGCAATATTGCCGTCGCCCCGAACTTCGTCGTGACGATGGTCTATCCCTATGGCGAAAACCAGAAAGTCATCGGCCTCGACTATATGAAGAACGACAGCCAGCGCGCCGCGGCGCTGCAGGTCAAGAGAACCGGCAAAGTCGTGGTGACCGGCCCGGTGAAGCTGGTACAGGGTGGTGATGGCCTGATCGCGCGTTTTCCCATCAACACGCGTGCCGCCTATGGCCAGACCCAGTTCTACGGCATCGCGTCGGCGGTCATGGATCTGAATACGCTCTACAGCGACAGTGGACTTCTGTCGTCGCAGCTTCCCGTCGATGTTGCGCTTTCCGTCATAAACAGCGCTGGAGAAACGACCCGGACTTTCTTTGGTGAACCTGCGGTGCTGAGAAGCGATCCTGTTCTTGCCACGATTCATATCGGTCATGAGAATTGGCAACTGGCGGCCGTGCCCAAGGCTGGCTGGGACCTGTCGCTCTATGAAATCTGGCGCTTCCGGCTGCTGTTGCTGTTCGGAGAACTCATCATCGTCCTGCCGATGCTGTGGGCTGGACGACTGATCGAGGAACGCCAGCGCAACGTCCACAAGCTTGCGCTGCATGAAGATGAAATGAAGGCGTTGTCCCATCGGCTGGAGACCGCGCTGGAAACCTCCAAGATCGGCGTTTGGGACTTCAATGTCACCACAGACCAACTGATCTGGGATGAACGCATGCGCGTTCTCTACGACGTGCCCCCTGCGCAGGCTGCGGTCGGCTATGAGGATTGGCGCAGCGTACTGCATCCCGATGACCTGCCTGCGGCGCAAAGCGAGTTCGCTCGGGCGATCGACACGGAAAGCAATTACCGCAGCGAATTCCGCGTGGTCTGGCGCGACGGCACTACCCATAACATCAGGGCGATCGGCACGGCCTATCGCGACATCCGCGGCAACCAGAAGATCGTCGGGGTCAATTGGGATGTCACCGAGGACTTCAAGCTGCAGGCCGATCTGCGCAGCGCCAAGCGTCAATCCGACGAGCAGAACAAGGAACTGGAACTGGCCCGGATGCGGATGGAAAGTGCAGCATTGCACGACGCGCTGACTGGTCTGCCCAACCGCCGCTATCTCGACCAGGTCATGCTCGAGGCGGATGGCGCGCATGGCGGCGCGACAGACATCACAGTCCTGCACATCGACCTCGACCGCTTCAAGGATATCAACGATACGCTTGGCCATGCCGCCGGCGACCTCATCCTGCGCCACGCAGCGAGTACGCTGCGCCAGAATATCCGCGACGACGACTTCCTCGCACGCATCGGTGGCGATGAATTCGTCGTCGTTTCCCGCAGCGAGCCGAAGGGGGACTATTTCGCTGATATGGCCGCGCGCCTGATCGAGGCCATTTCCAAGCCTGTCGACTACGAGGGCCACGAATGTCGCATCGGTGCCAGCATCGGTATCGCCTCGCGGCTGGACGAAAACGAGCGCGTCGAGCAACTGCTCGTCAACGCCGATATTGCGCTCTATGAAGCCAAGCGCCGTGGCCGCAATCGCGTCGAACGCTTTACCGATTCGCTGCGGCTGGTCGCCGTCAACACCAAGAAGACGGCCGATGAGATCCTGCGCGGCCTCGAGCAGAACGAGTTCGTCGCCTATTTCCAACCGCAATTCGATGCCCATACATTGGAGATCGTCGGTATCGAGGCGCTGGCGCGCTGGGATCATCCGACCAAGGGCATCCTGGGACCGGACGCCTTCCTCAGCATCGCCGAAAGCCTCAAGGTGGTCGCTGCTATCGACGATATCATTCTCAACCAGGCGCTCCTGCAGCATTATCGTCTGACGGCCAACGGCCTCGATATCCCGAAAGTGTCGGTCAATGTCTCGGCCCAGCGGCTGCGCGACGAAACCCTGATCGACCGTATCAAGGCCACCAATTTCCGCCCGGGGACACTGTCTTTCGAACTGCTGGAATCGATATCGCTCGACGGTCATGACGGCGAGCTGATCCCGCAGATCGAGAAGATCCGTGCGCTGGGCATCGAGATCGATATCGACGATTTCGGCACCGGCTACGCGTCCATCGTCACCCTCTTGAAGCTGACGCCACGCCGGCTGAAAATCGATAGGCAGCTGATTTCGCCGATCGTCGATTCACCGGCGCAACAGCAACTGGTGAGTTCGATCATCGATATCGGCCGTTCGCGGGGCATCGAGATCGTTGCCGAAGGTGTGGAAACCATGGAGCATGCTGCGATCCTGCGCGATCTCGGCTGCCATGTCCTGCAGGGCTATGCGCTCAGCCGACCGCTAAGCCCGGCCGCGCTTCTGACCTTTGCCAAGGAGCGCCGTTGGCTCGAAGGCCGGGTAGTGGCCAGAACCGGCTAAGGGCTTTTATTTTCGTTGGAACCGAACCGCGTCGCACGTTTAAGCGTAACGATCAGCCGACGAAGGTACGGCCGGTCACGGCGAGCGAACCTGAATCCGGCCCGAAGTCGGACTCTCCCTCGACATTCAGCAATTCGGCGAGACGGGTGCGCGCGCGATTGACGCGACTTTTGATCGTGCCGATGGCGCATCCGCAGATTTCCGCCGCTTCCTCATAGGAAAAGCCGGAAGCGCCGATGAGAATAATCGCTTCCTTCTGGTCGTCCGGCAACTTGTCGAGCGCCACCTTGAAATCCTGGAGATCGAGCGCGCCATACTGTCCCGGATGGCTCGAAAGCTGTTCGGTATAATATCCGTCGGAATCCTGGATTTCGCGGCCGCTTTTGCGGATCTGGCTGTAGAACTCGTTGCGCAGGATGGTAAACAGCCACGCCTTCATGTTGGTGCCGGGTTCGAAGGATGTCTTCTTGGCCCAGGCCTTCATGATCGTGTCCTGCACAAGATCGTCGGCGCGGTCATGCCGACCGGTAAGCGACACAGCGAAGGCGCGGAGGCTGCCGAGGCACCCCAGCATTGCCCGCTTGAAGTCCCTTTCAACGGCATCTTCCACTTCAGCCATTCTATTTGAGCTCCTCGACAGAGGGTTCCCTGATATCAAGTCGCTGGGCGCGTTCCGCTTGATCGAGTTTTTCAAGCAGGTCGAGAAGGCGCTCAGGGATCGCCTCCTCCTGCAGGGAGTCATAGTATTGACGTAGTTTCTTGGGGATTTCTCCCATCGGGCCGGGCAGTCCGGTTCCCTCCAATTCTCTAAAATCATCGGTCATTGCGTCTCTTGCTCGCAGTTCTGCCAAGTTATTTTTCGCTGAGGAACGTACTAGTCATCGAATGGTTCCACGCGCGGTCGCGTTCGTGTTAAAAAATCCCATGGAAAGGTAGGGGGTAAAAAACAGAGCCTGCGGCATGAGGCATATTGCTTGTAAACGGGAACCATAGCGTAGCTGGTGCATTTTGTCTCCGACAGTGATGAAAGGAGACGACCATGCTTTACTATGCGCTTTTATTCCTCGTGGTTGCAATCATTGCCGGTGTCCTCGGTCTTTCAGGCGTGGCCGGCGCTTCAGCGGGTATCGCCCAGATTCTATTCTTCCTGTTCCTCGCCTTCCTCGTCGTGTCCCTGATCGTCAGGGCGATCCGCAGCGTCTGACGAAGGTAAGGCAGGTTCGATAAAGGCCGGGCACTTCGCTCGGCCTTTCTGTTTGGCCTCGGCGATCCCGTAAAACTTGACATTCGAAGCGAGCGCTTCAGAGGACAAGCGACGCATCGGGCATGACAGTTCCCAAGTAGGAGGGAATCCCGCTGGAAAAAATTCCGATCTTTTTTGAGGTGGCGGAACCTTTTTCTCGACGGGCCGTTTTGGCAACAGCAAGCCGCAGATTCCCCTCATCTTCCGCTTGCTCAGGCGCCTCCTCCGCCCCGCCCCTTGCACTGTAGGCGCCTTATTGAGTGAACCGCTCCCGTCCCGCGGAGCGGTTCTCTCCTTCCTTTCCAAATCCAACAGTTCGATCTCGATCGTCGCGGTCGCTGCAGGGGAACAAAACTCCGGTCTCCGCGTTTCCGTTACCTCAACTGGCGGATGAATTTCTGAAGATGGAGCAACGCCGTGGCGGTTTCGACATTGCTTATTGTTGTGCTGATCCTATTGTTGATCGGTGTCCTGCCGGCATGGCCGCACTCGCGCAATTGGAACTACGGTCCCACCGGAATTGTTGGTGTTCTGCTGGTGGTCGTCGTCGTGCTGATGTTGATGAGGGTTGTCTAGCAACGCCCGACGCACGCACCAGATTTCGAAGCAGGCCGGCGCCCCAGACCGGTTGAAGCAACAACGAGCAAGGAGAAAGACATGGCAACGCCCACCAAGATTTTGCAGGACGCAATCAAGTCCAGCGGCACTCGCACCACGTCTGAAGATGTCGATGAGCGGATCGAAGAACTTCGCAACGAAATTGCAGCGCTCACCAAGACGCTCGCCTCTTTTGGCGCAACCAAGGTCGACGACTACAAGGCCGGTCTCGACCGGCTGGCTGCGGACGCAGCTGCCACCTCGGCGCGTGCATTTGAAGCTGCACGCAGCGAGGCAGTATCGCTTGAGGAGAGTCTCGAAACCCAGATCCGCGCCCGTCCGCTGCAGGCCGTCGGCATTGCCGTTGGCATCGGTTTTCTCGCAGCGCTCCTGACCAGGCGCGGCTGACCATGGGCGCACTCATTTCTGCGCTGACGTCTCGGCTTGAGTCATCCGGTGAACGGGTGATGCTGACTGTGGTGGGATATCTGGCGGTTATGCTGCTGCTTGTCGCCGCCTTCATCGCCCTGGTCTATGCCGGGGCGACGGCGGTGTCCCAGGCCTATGGCCCTGTGATCGCCGCATTGACGGTGGCCGGCTGTGCGATTCTGGGAGCACTGGTGATCATGGCCTGGCTCAACATGCGCAGAAGGCGGCTTGCGAGGCAGGCTCGGCTTCGTCATGGAATTGAGCCCGCCACTTTGACTGCGGCAACCACCGTCTTGCCCATGTTGGTTCGGGCCAGCCCGATGGGAACGCTGATTGCGGTCGCTGCAGCCGCCTACGTTATTTCGAAAGCCAGCCAGCGGCCCGATTGATCGGGCTTGATTGGCGCGTATCTCGAAAGGAAAGCAAGATGCTTAAGAAATTCAAGAATGAGCAGGTCGTCTCGATCCTGAAGAACCCTGAACTGTCGCGTTCGGACCGGATCAGGAAGCTGATGAAGTTGCGGGACGATGCGCGCGCCGAACAAAGGCTCGCATCTGAAGGCGGCGCGATCGATGATGACGGCCTCAACTCCAACCTTCGCGACGTCGAACTGGCCCTCGACCGGCTCGGCGAGACGCCGGCGGAAGCCGAAGGCAAGGGGCCGGCAACGCTCTGATGGCGGCATCCCGCAGATGGCGGATAGACCGAGGCGCGGCCGGCGATATTTGCCGGTCGCCAAAAAATTCGCAAGTGTTGGAACCCGATGAGAATCCACGCGTTGTGGATCGAGTAAAAGTGAGTTTCAGTTTCTTCACGGGAGAAATTTTATGACGCTGACTGAGCGCGTAGCCGCCCACCTGCCATTCTTGCGGCGCTTTTCTCGTGCGATTACGGGTAGCCAGACGTCAGGCGACGCATTTGTCGCTGCAACGCTCGAGGCCCTGATCGCCGACCTTTCGATTTTCCCCATGGCATCCTCCGATCGCGTGGCGCTTTACAAGCTCTACGTGCACATCCTGAAGTCTGCATCGATCGAGGTTCCGCAAACCCTTTCACCCTATGCCTGGGAAAAGAAGGCGATGGCCAATCTTTCCTCGCTGCCGACCGCCGCGCGGAATGCCTTCCTGCTGGTGTCCGTCGAGGATTTTTCGCGAGGCGAGACCGCAGAAATTCTTGGCGTCTCGCTCCATGAGGTGAAGAAACTGCTCGAAGAGGCGTCGAACGAGATTTCCGCCCATATCGCCACGGAGATCATGATCATCGAGGACGAGCCGCTGATCGCGCTCGACATCGAGCAGATCGTCATGGATCTCGGTCACACAGTCGGTGGCATCGCACGCACCCACAGCGAGGCGCTGGAACTCTATCGCAGGACCAGTCCGGGCATGATCCTCGCCGACATTCATCTCGCCGACGGCAGTTCGGGCATCGATGCGATCAACGATATCCTGAAGGTAGCAAGTATTCCGGTGATCTTCATCACCGCATTTCCCGAGCGCCTGTTGACGGGCGAACGGGCCGAGCCGACATTCCTGGTCACCAAGCCCTACAATCCCGACATGCTCAAAGCCTTGATCAGCCAGGCACTGTTCTTCAAGGAGAGTGCGTCATCGGCGCAGCGAGCATTGTCTGCCTGAGTGCAGTGTTTTTGGGGCGAATGCGGCGACCATCCGGATGCCGCACAAAAGGAATACCGGCAACCTGGCAAAACAGCAGGGGTGGTTTCGAGGTGGGTTGTGGTACAACGATTTCTCTGGCACGCAAAGCATCTGAATGCGGATGCGTTGAACCCGTTTTTCATCAAAGCCCTGCTTGACATGAATGCCAGCCTGATCTTGCAGGACTCCGACGATGCCTATCTATGCGTGACCGGCCTTCCCGACATCTGGAAGGTCCACACCACGGACACCCCCGCCGACCGGACTATTTTTGGCGAAGCGATCGCCGATATGCTCAACAGCGCCAAGTGCCGTGTGCGCCAGACGGGCCAGACCGAAACGATCGAGATATCGCTCGATGAGAACAGGGTGTTCGAGTTTCGCATCGTCGTGTTCCTTGTTGGCGATGACCACCCGCAGATCATCACCATCATCATCGACCGGTCTGAGGAAAGGCGGCGCGAAAAGGTGCTTCAGTCGCTGCTGAGGGATGTCAGCCATCGATCGAAGAACCTGCTTGCCATTATCCAGAGCATCGTCACCCAGACCTCGCAATATACTCACTCCATTGACTCCTATGTCCAAAAGCTGAGGGGGCGGATATTCTCGCTTTCGCGCTCGCAGGATCTGGTAACCGACTCCGGCTGGCGTGGTGCCTTCGTCCAGGATCTGCTCAATCAGCAGGTTTCCGCCTATATGCCCGGCGGGCAGGAACTGGTGGCGTTCGAGGGTGACAACATCCTGCTGTCGCCGAATGTCTCGATGCATCTCGGCCTTGCGTTCCACGAACTGCTGATCAATGCGATCAACTACGGCACGTTCCTTGCGGCCGGCGATACGATCCGTGTTGTCTGTTCGATTTTCGAGCAGAACGACAGCCGCCACATCAGTATGGATTGGGACGAGCCGGTCAATCCCCGCTATCAGACAGTCGCCGTCGAGCAACTGATTCCGGTGAGGCGGCTGGGCACTGCGATCCTGGAGCGTGTCGTGCCGGCTTCGGTCAACGGACGTGCCGAATATTCGATCTCCGGGTTGAATGTGCATTACGGGCTGGTGTTTCCCGCCGAGACGGCGAGCATCAACTGAGACCGCCGATCAGCCAGTCTCGTCTTTCCTATTCGCAAACGTCAGATAAACGGCCGGTTGCGAACTTCGCTCAGGCAAGCTCTGAATTCAGGGAACCTCGTCAAAGCCGGTCGGACCGCCTTCGTTTTCGAGGTTGGAAATACGACGCTGCTCCGAGCCGGTGAATTTCAGCCGCACGCCGATGCCGCCGCCGTTTTCGGGGATGAACAAGGCCCCAAGCGATTCCAGCGCGGCTTCGAGCGCCTTGATGGTCGCCTCGTCGGGTTCCGACAGCTTGTTCTCGAACTCGCGGATGGCGTCTTCACTGATGCCAGAGGTCTCGGAGAGAATGGCACGCGATACGTCGGTCAGGGCGCGCGCAGCACGGCATTGCGAGGCGGTGATCATTTTATCTCTCCATTGCAGTCGAGGCCCGCCACGCTTTATTGGCAGACATCGATCCATTCGGCGCCAGCCAGCGTCGCCAGCCGGCTCGGTGAAATCCGCACTGCGGCGTTGGTGCCACCCGCAGCCGGCACGACCTCATCATAGGCCTGAAGCGAGGTGTCGCAAAACACCTTCATCGGCTTCGGCAGACCAAACGGGCAGACGCCGCCAACCGGATGGCTGGTTTCCATCTCCACCTCGTCGAAGCCGAGCATGCGGGGCTTGGTGGCAAACCGTGCCTTGAATTTCTTGTTGTCCAGCCGCGCCGTACCATTGGCAACCACCAGCACGATCTCGTCGCCGATCCTGACTGCCAGCGTCTTGGCGATCTGTCCGGGTTCGACGCCATGGCCCTGCGCAGCAAGCTCGACCGTCGCGGTGGAGACGTCGAGTTCGATGACTTCAAGATCGGGGGCGTGTTCTGCGAAAAAGGCCTTGACGGATGCGACGCTCATGAAAAATCAATCGGCATGAAAGTTGGCGTTGGAAAATCTATAGCCGCAATTGAGAAATGCGCCAACCGGGAAAGCTGGCACATTTTCTGGAACTGTTCACGGCAGTGGACGGTCAGGCGACAAGGCCAGACGAGGTGTTCTCCGCGAGGCCGCTGCCGGGATGCGACGAGCCACGCAAGAATAGGTCCTGCTCCCATCCTCTATCGAGGACCGGGGGATTTGCAGCGTAACTTTCAATGTATTATCAACTGCACCTATGACGCATTGCGACCAATAGATGCTATTATCATCATGACGAATTCGGGAATCTCAGGCGGTATTATGGAAGTAAAGACGCTTTTCGGCGCAATCGACGCAATGCCGAATTACAAGCGGGTTACACTCGCCATTGAAGAGCAGATCATCAGCGGGAATATCAAGCCGGGAGACGCGTTACCAACGGAACATGTCCTGGCCGAGCAGCTCGGCGTCAATCGTTCGACGTTGCGCGAGGGCTTGAGGGCACTGGAAAATGCCGGTTTCATCAAGCGTGCGGGCGCCAAAAAACTGATCGTCAGCATTCCCGAAAGCTCCGAGATCGCGCAATATACCAGTCGCGCGATGAGCTTGTTCAGCGTCACCTTCGCCGAGCTTTGGGAAATGTTGATCGCGCTCGAACCGCTTTCTGCGCGCTATGCAGCCGAGCGCGCTCCAAAGGAGATTCTCGCCCTGCTTGCAAGAAATGTGCAGCAGACGGAAGAACTGCTGCACGACGATGCTGCAATCATCCGCCTCGATGTCGAGTTCCACAGCCTCGTATCGCAAGCCACCCGGAACCGGGTTCTGGTACTGTCGGAAGAGCCGCTCGGCCTGCTGCTCTATTCTTCGACCAAGCGCCTCTATCGCAGCTCGCCCAAGGCGCGTTACCGGCTGCTCGAAGCGCACCGCAAGATTTATGAGGCGATCGCCAGCGGCGATGCCGAGACGGCCGAAATCTGGATGCGCAAGCATATCGAGGATTTCAAGCGCGGTCATGTGATCGCCGGCTTCGATTTCCATGGGCCGGTGCGGTTGCCCGCCATCGACAACTAAAGCATGTTGCGCAAAAGTGTGCAGCGGTTTTGCGCTTAAAACATGCGTCAAAACCAAGAACTAAAGTGCCACAAGCGAATCCGAAGGATCGCGACGCACTTTAGCGCCGCGCCAAGCGCTTAATCTCCTATCAAATCTTCCCGACATCGGATGCTCAGCCTTGCTTTGGCAGGCGAGGGCGCGACCGCATTTTCGCCTTCAGCGTTGCGACGCGAAAAGTCGTTGTCGGCAGAATTTTCCGTATTGACCCATTGTCGGACAATGGGAATGTGTGATAATGGAATTTCCACGAGTTGAGGAGCTCGCGGAGATTTCAGTAGTCGCATAGGGAGGAACGCGCGATGAACCTTGGCTATTTCATGATGCCTAACCATCCGGAGCATCGGCGCTATGCGGATGCGCACGCGCACAATCTCGATACTTTGGAATTCATCGACGGCATGGGCTACAGCGAGGCTTGGGTCGGCGAGCATTATACTTGCAAGCGCGAGCCGCTTTCCTGCCCTGACATCCTGATTGCCCAGGCTTTCGTCAAGACCAAGCAGATCAGGCTGGGTGCGGGCGCATTCCTGCTGCCATATCATCTGCCGGCGGAACTGGCGCATCGTATCATGTGGCTCGATCACATCTCGGGCGGTCGCTTCATGGTCGGCATCGGCGCAGGTGGCCTGCCAACCGACTGCGACTTGTTTGGCGTCGATGGCGCTGCGGGTGAAAATCGCGACATGATGGTCGAGGCTTTCGATCTGATGGTGAAGTTCTGGACCAGCGACGGTCCGTTCCAGCACGTCGGCACCTACTACAAGGGTGGTCGTCCCAAAGGCATGCCGGAAATGGGTCTTGCCTATCACATGGAGCCGCTCACCAAGCCCTATCCAGATATCGCCATCGCCGGCCTCAGTGCTTCGTCGCCGACACTACGGTTTGCCGGCCTGCGTGGCTTCCTGCCGATGAGCCTGGCCTGGAGCCCTGATTATCTCGTCTCGCATTGGAAGGCTTTCGAGGAGGGCGCGGAAGCTTCCGGCAAGGCTGCCGATCGCTCGCGCTGGCGCATCGGTGTTGAAATGTACGTCGCCGACACCGATGCCGAAGCCCGCAAACGCTGCCTCAACGGCTCGATGGGCGAAAGCTGGAGGAACTACATGCTGCCGCTGCTTGCCAAGCTCGGCGCGATCGGTGCCTGCAAGCACGATCAGTCGGTTCCGGATTCCGATGTCACTGTCGAATATCTTGCCGACCATGTCTGGGCCGTGGGAAGTCCGAAAACGGTTGCCGACAGGCTTGCGCGCCTGCGCGACAAGGTCGGCGATTTCGGCACCCTCCTGCATGTCGGCTATGACCATCTGGAGGAGATGTCGTCGTATCGCGAGTCGCTCACGGCATTGAAAACCGAAGTACTTCCTGAGCTTAACAAAGAAGCGAAGGCTGCCTGACAATCCGCTCGTCGACCGGGAGGAGCATTGCTGGAGGGCGGTGCCGGTCGAGGCTGGTTGTGAACCAACTTAACCACGGGAGGAACTAATGAGTGATTCTAAGAGCATAACCAGCGTGCTGCGGCCAAGCCGGCGCACCTTTATGGCCAGCACCGGCGCGGTCGCGCTTGGCGCCTTCGCGCCGCCAGGACTGTTCAGTGCCCGCAACGCCTATGCCGAGGGCCTCGGCTCCGGCATGACCGGCGGCCCGACCAATTTTGCCGGCTCCGAACTCTACCAATACAATTCCGGCATGTCCGAAGGCCGCGCGATCGACGGTATCAAGGCGCTCAAGGCTGCCGGCAAAGCGCCGGAAAAGCTGACTTTGCTGTTCGTCGCATCCTGCGTGCCGCAGCTCGTTAGCCCGCCGCCCGGTGGCGGCGAATCCGTCAAGGAGACCTGGGAGCGCGAAACGGGCATCAAGCTCGATATCGTCAGCACCGAAGCAGGCGAGATCTGGAAGAAGGTCCTGCAGGACGTCACCACCGGCGACGGCACCTATGACCTCTATACCCATTCATGGAACAATGTTGGCGACCTCGTCAGCTCCAAGGGCGCACTCAACCTCGACGAATATGTCGCGAAGTACCAGCCGGATTGGGGTGACCCGGAGCGCGGCACGCCGACACCGCAAATCCGTGAACTGCTCTACAAATACAACGGCTCGAACTACGTGGCGTCTCTTGATGGGGATTTTGTCTGCTGGCAGTACCGCAAGGACCTGATGACAGACGCGACCCACATGGCAGCATTCAAGTCCAAGTTCGGCTATGACATTCCCGCCCAACCGACCACCTGGGACGAGATCGACAACATTTCCGAATATTTCCACGGCCAGGGCATGGGGCACGCCAACCTGCTTGGACCGTTCTGGGGCCTGTCGAACTTCTATGCCCGCTTCGCCTCGATGAAGGCGCCTAACAACCATTGGCTCGATGAAGACGCCAACCCGACGCTGACGACGCCCGAAGGCATCAAGGCAGCCGAAGCCCACATCAAAAGCGCCCAGTGGACATCAAAGGACAACCTCACCTGGGGTTGGGCCGAGCAGTATGGTGCCATGGCCAATCTCAAGGCCTGCATGGCCATGACCTATTCCAACATGGCCGCCATCAACGACAAGATGAAGGATGGCAAGCCGGCCACGCCGCTGACCGGAAAGCTCTCGGCGTGGAAGCCGGTCGGCAGCAAGGTCGATGGCAAGCTGGTGCGCCGATCGGTCATCTACTTCAACGTCACCGCGTCGATCGCGTCGAAGTCCAAGAACCCGGAAGCCGCCTATCTCTTCCTGCAATATATCAGCTCGACCCGCACCTACGGTCGCCTGTGCGGCAATCCCGTAGGCGGTTGCGATCCGTTCCAGCTGGCCAACCTTGCGGATCCGAATGTCCGCAAGAACGTCAACGAGTACATGATGGAGCCGATCAAGGACACGATCGCCCACGCGGTGCCGTCGATCAACTTTGCTGGCCAGGCAGCGCTCGACAACGCGCTCGACGAGAACCTGCAGGCCGCGTTGACCGGCAAGATGACTGCGGAAGAAGCAATGGTCGCGACCGAGAAAGCCTGGAAGAAGATCATCTCCAAGCGCAAGGACGAGACCGTTGCGGCAATCCGCGCGCAGGCGGCGGCATGGCCGACATCTGTCGAATAGCACGAACAGCAAATGGTGGCCGCGCTCTCCAAGGCGCGGCCCTCTTTCAGTCTATGCAGCCGGAGCGGGTCGCCGATGAAAGTTAGAGATATATTGCGCCATGTGGTGATCGTGCTCGCGATTTTGGTAGCGCTTTTTCCGATCGCCTGGATGGCCAGCATGGCCTTCAAGCCGCCGCTGGAATGGACCAGCGCGGCCGGCACCGTAACATGGCTGCCCAAGGCGCCGACATTGGCAAATTTCGAATACATCTTTACCGGCAAGAGCGAGGCCTATGGCACATCGACCATGATGGAGCGCACGGCGCTGCGTCCGCTCCTGGCCAGCGTACTGGTCTCTTCCGTTGCCACCCTCATCGCCACCGTCGTCGGCTCTCTTGCTGCCTATGGCTTTTCCCGCCACAGATGGGGCAAGAACCTGCCGTTTTCGCTGATACAGCTCAGGATGTTTCCGCCGCTGGCGGTGATGATCCCGATCATGATCATGTGGGCCTATCTCGACCTGATAGACACCTGGTGGGGCCTGGCTCTGATCTACGGGATCGTGACACTGCCCTTCGGATTCTGGCTGATGCTGACTTTTCTCGATGAGGTTCCGGTCGAGCTCGAAGAAGCAGCGATGATCGAGGGCGCGAGCCCCTGGGGCATTTTCTACAAGATCACGCTGCCGCTGGTGAAGCCGGCGATTGCCACCACGGCGCTGTTCGTCTTCATCCTCAACTGGTCGGACTACATCATGGCGCTGCTGCTGACGCGCAAGGAGTGGATCACCATTCCGGTGTTCATGAATGATCTGAACACCGCCCAGACCGGCCAGCTCTACGGCGCCAAGGCTGCGCTCGGCCTCATTGCGATCGTTCCACCATTGATCCTGGGCATCCTGATCCAGAAGCATCTCGTCCGCGGTCTGACATTCGGAGCGCTGAAGCAATGAGCAGCACGAGCACGACCAACACAGTCACCGCCGGCAAGCTCGTCGAGGCGATGGGCAAGAAGAAGAGCGACCAGATCGGCTTGCTCACCACCTTGCCTGCTCAGCTGCTGTTGATCTTCATCATCGTCTTTCCGACCATTGTCACGGTCTATATCAGTCTGACCTGGTGGACGCCGCTTGATGGTATTCCATGGACGGAGGCCTATCAATCCTTTGCCTGGTTCGACAACTACGTCGAGCTTTTCAGTGATCAGAAGCTGATCAATGCGCTGCTGCGCACGCTGTTCATCGTTTGCATCGCCGTTGCTTTCGAGTTCGTGCTCGGCTTCGGACTGGCCTTGCTGTTCGTCGACAAATTCAGGATGCGCCCACTCTATTATACGCTGATCCTCATGCCGATGATGGTCGTCCCGGCCGTCGCGGGCTACATGTTCCTGATGCTGTTCCAGAGCACGGGGCCGATCAACCAGATCGTTTCAGCGGTCATTGGCCATCCCTTCGAGGTGGTCTGGCTCGCCGACGAGAACCTCGCGCTCGTCGCCGTCATCGTCGGCGAGGTCTGGCAGTGGACGCCGATGGTGTTCCTGATCCTTCTCGCTGGCCTGATGTCGGTGCCGGAAGACCAGATCAAGGCCGCCCGTCTTCTCGGCGCCAATACCGGTCAGGTGCTGTGGCGGATCTCGATCCCGCGCATCAAGGCAGTCATGGCAATCGCCATCGGCATCCGCTTCATCGAAGGCCTGAAGCTGTTCGACATCATGTACATCATGACCAAGGGCGGCCCGGGTGTCGCGACTGAAACCCTGTCGCTCTACATCTACAAGCGCACCTATGGCGATCTCGAATGGGCCTATGTCTCGGCGCTGGGTCTGGCGATCGTGCTGACCATGTCGCTGATCGCATTGGGCCTGGTCGCCACGGTCAAGGCGAATAACCGGCGGCGGGCCCTGGGCCTCACGCCAGCCGGCAACGCGTAGGAATTTGCAAGACAATGGCCTCCATTGAACTCATCAATCTCAGCAAGACCTTTGGCGCTGCCACTGCCGTCGACAATCTCACGCTGAATGTTCGCGATAACGAATTCGTGGCGCTGCTTGGGCCTTCCGGCTGCGGCAAGTCGACGACCATGAACATGATCGCCGGCATTGAACATCCGACGTCTGGCGAAATCCGCTTCGACGGACGCGACATCTCTGGTTTGCCCGCCAACAAGCGGGGCATAGGTTTCGTCTTCCAGAACTATGCGATCTTCACCCATCTCAGCGTCAGGGAGAACCTGGCTTTTGCGTTGAGAGTGCGCGGAATTCCGCGCCCGGAGATCAACAGGCGCGTGGCCGACATCGCCGAACTCATGCGGCTGTCCGACAAGCTCGACAGGCCGTCGTCACGACTAAGCGTCAACGAGATGCAGAAGCTGGCGATCGGTCGCTCTGCCATTGCCGAGCCGGCGATCTTCCTGCTCGACGAGCCGCTTTCGAATGTGGATGCCGCATTCCGCGCCTTCATGCGCACGGAGTTGAAGCATCTGCAGCACGCACTCAAGCAGACGATGGTGTACGTCACCCATGACCAGATCGAGGCCATGAGTCTGGCGGACCGGATTGCCGTCATGAACAACGGCGTGCTGCAGCAATTCGGCACGCCCGAGGAAGTCTATAACGCGCCCGCCAATACATTCGTCGCCAATTTCATGGGCAGCCCGAGCATGAACCTCATTCCCGCCTCGGCAGGCGAGGCGAATGGCAACCTGGAGCTCTCCTTCGAGGATGCGGGTACATTGGCGCTCACTGCGGGCGGGGCGCTTGCGGCGCGCCTCCAGTCGTCCCGCATGAAGGGCGTCACCTTCGGCGTCCGGCCCGAGGATGCGGAGCTCGCAAATGTCGACGATCCTCGGCCCGGGCTGGCGCTGCCCGCCACCTTCGTCGAGCCGATCGGGCCGCGCACGACAATTCATTTTGGAGACGGCAGCGTGCGCATGAAGGTCATCACCGAAAAGCGCTTCAGGACGGGGCTTGGCGAGATGCACAAGATCGTCATGCCGGAAGGCAAATGCCATCTTTTCGACCGGCAGAGCGGCTTGGCGCTTCAATCGGGAGCCCAGCATGTCAACGCTTGAGCTTATCGGTGTCACCAAGGCATTCGGCAGCACGATTGCAGTCGATGCCATCGACCTGAAGATTGAAAACAACGAATTCTTCTGCATCTTCGGCCCGCCGAGTTCTGGCAAGAGCACGATTCTGCGGTTGCTGCTGGGGCTCGCGCATGCCGATCAAGGGCAGGTGCTGATCGGCGGCAAGGACGTCACCGACGTGCCCCCGGCGGCCCGCGATCTCGCCATGGTGTTCCAGAATCTCGCGCTCTTTCCGCATCTGACGGCGCGACAGAACATGGAATTCCCGCTCCGGGAGCGTCATGAGCCACAGGCCGTCATCGACGCCCAGATCAAGAATGTCGCCGCAAAGCTGCACATCACTCCGTTGCTCGAGAAGCTGCCGGGTCAGCTGTCCGGCGGCGAGCGCCAGCGGGTCGCCATCGGCCGGGCGCTGGTACGCAAACCGAGCGCCTATTTGATGGACGAACCGATTGCGGCGCTTGATGCACGCTTGCGCGAGGAAATGCGTGTCGAGCTCAAGCGCTTGCAACGTGAGGTCGGCCATACGCTGGTTTATGTGACGCATGACCAGGAAGAGGCGATGTCGATCGCCGACCGGATGGCGATCGTACAGAACGGCCGGATCGCACAGATCGGTTCGCCCGATGAGATCTACAATCAGCCAGCTTCGCGCTATGTGGCAGAACTCGTCGGCTCGCCGCCGATGAATTTCGTCGAAGGCAAGATCATGTCAGGCCTCTTCCGCGCCGACAAGCTCGATCTGGAGGTCAAGCTCGACAATGGCTTGCCGGACCGGGACATCGTCCTCGGCATCCGGCCTGAGGATCTTTCGCTCTCGGACGGCATCGGTGTTCAAGGCGTAAGCTCGAGCTTTGCCGTCTACGAGATGGAGCCGCTCGGCGCCTATTCCATCGTCGACATCATCGCCGGCGACACCATTTTCAAGGCACAGGTGCGCGGCCACGCAAAATTCGAACTCGGCCAGAAAGTGGCGCTGCGCGTCGAGCCAGCACATTGCCACGCGTTCGATCCGGCGAGCGGCGTCAACCTTCTTCGCAAGGTGCCGGCATGATCAATGTTCGGGAGGTAGCGATGGACATGCAAGAACAGCCGAAACCTGCCGCAGTGCTGCAGACCGATTTCAAAAAAGGGATGCGCAGGCTTTCCTCGTCTGTATCGATCATCACCGCAGGCGGTGCTGAAGGCCGCAACGGCATGACCGCGACGGCCGTCTGCTCCGTCAGTGCCGAGCCGCCCATCCTGCTTGTCGGCATCAATCTTGGCGCCAGTATTCACGACCAGATCGTTCGGACCGGCAGCTTCGGCGTCAACATCCTGCGGCCAAAGCATCGCTATCTCGCAGACCGGTTTTCCTCGGGCCTATCGGGGGAGGCCCGCTTCGAGCTGGGGCAATGGTCGCACGGTGCGCTCGGCGTGCCGGTCATGGCCGATGCGCTTGCGAGTTTTGCCTGCGAAGTCATCAACGTAGTCACTGTCGGGACTCATGATATCTTCTTCGGCCAGGTGGTCGGCATCGACGTATCCGAGGGTACGCCGCTTCTTTATGGGGGCGGGCAATATGAGATCTCCCTCGCGGTGACACCGCTCGCCTATCACGCAACACTCTGACAACCCAGTCAACGCCCGAGGTCATCATCGATATGCCAGCCAAGCAGCCATTGTGGACACCCTCCGCCGAACGTGTGCGGTCCACCGCCATGTCGGATTTCATGAGGGTTGCCTGCGGCACGGCGGGCACGACGTTCTCCGACTACGAGGCGTTGCATGCCTGGTCGATCGAGGATCGCGAGTCTTTCTGGTCGCTGGTCTGGGATTACTGCGGCATTCGCGGCGAAAAAGGTGATGTCGTTCTTGTCGATGGCGACCAGATGCCCGGAGCCTCGTTCTTTCCCGGTGCCCAATTGAACTTCGCCGAGAACCTTCTCTGGAAAACCGGGCCCGGTGACGCGATCGTCTTTCGTGGCGAAGACAAAGTCACGCGACGTCTTTCCTGGGATGAATTGCGCACGCTGGTCTCGCGACTCCAGCAGGCTTTTGCTCAAGCCGGTGTCGGCGTCGGTGACCGGGTGGCGGCCATGCTGCCGAATATGCCGGAGGCGATCGCCTGCATGCTGGCAGCCGCTTCGCTCGGTGCGATCTGGTCGTCCTGTTCTCCGGATTTCGGCAAGCAGGGTGTGCTCGACCGCTTTGCGCAGATCGAGCCGAAGCTGTTTATCGCCTGCGACGGCTATCACTACAATGGCGCGACTTTCGAGGTAACCGACAAGGTGGCTGCGATTGCAGCCGAGCTGAAGCCGCAGCAGACGATCCTCGTCTCGTGTGTCGGTGATGCCAGCGCGGTTGCCGCCACTATCCCTGGCGCAATCGGTCTTGATGGATTGATCGCCCCGTTCGCCGCGGCGCCGTTGCGCTTTGAGCGCCTGCCATTTGCCCATCCGCTTTACATCCTGTTCTCGTCGGGCACGACGGGCATTCCCAAATGCATCGTCCATTCGGCCGGCGGCACGCTGATCCAGCACGTCAAGGAACATCGGCTGCATGCCGATATTCATGACGGCGACAAGCTCTTCTACTTCACCACCCTCGGCTGGATGATGTGGAACTGGCTGGCGACAGCGCTCGCGTCGGGTGCGACGATCTTCCTTTACGACGGCTCGCCGACCTATCCCGATGCGAGTGCGCTGTTCGATTATGCCGACGCGGAAGCGATTACCCATTTCGGCACCTCGGCCAAGTTTCTCGATGCCCTGCGCAAGACCAACTGGCGGCCGATCGACAGCCACAGCCTCGCGTCGATCCGGACGATCTTCTCGACCGGCTCGCCGCTATCGTCGCTGTCGTTCGACTATGTCTACGCCGCCGTGAAGAGGGACGTGCATCTCGCCTCCATATCCGGCGGGACCGACATCGTGTCCGGCTTCGTGGTCGGCGTGCCGATAAAACCCGTCTGGAGCGGCGAGATACAGGGTGCCGGTCTCGGCATGGCGATGGATGTCTGGAATGATAGCGGCGTGCCTGTCACGGCGGACAAGGGCGAACTGGTCTGCACCAAGGCATTCCCTTGCATGCCGGTGATGTTCTGGAACGATCCCGGCGGCACCAAGTATCACGACGCCTATTTCGACAACTTCGACAATGTCTGGTGCCACGGAGATTTCGCCGAATGGACCGAACATGGCGGCATGATCATCCACGGCCGCTCCGACACCACGCTCAACCCGGGCGGCGTCAGGATCGGCACGGCCGAGATCTACAGCCAGGTCGAGCAAATCCCTCAGGTCATGGAGGCCGTGTGTATAGGCCAGGCCTGGGATAATGACGTTCGTACGGTGCTGTTCGTCCGGCTCGCTGCGGGCATCGCTCTCGACGACGCGCTTCGCAACACGATCCGTCGAACGATTCGGGACAACCTGTCGCCACGGCATGTGCCGGCCCGCATTGTCGCGGTGGCGGACATTCCGCGCACCAAATCCGGCAAGATCAGCGAGCTCGCCGTGCGCAACATCGTCCACGGGCTTGCGGTCAAGAATCAGGATGCCCTCGCCAATCCGGAAGCTTTGAAACTGTTTGAAGGTCTCGCTGATCTCAGCGCCTGATCTTTTCTAGGAAGGAAATGCAATGGACCGCCAAGTTGTCATCGTTTCAGGAGTTCGCACCGCCATCGGCAGTTTCGGTGGCTCGCTTGCCGAGAAGCCGCCGACGGAACTGGCTGCTGCAGTGGCGAGAGAGGCGATTGCGCGCGCCGGATGCCAGCCATCGGATATCCAGCAGACGGTATTCGGCAATGTCATCCACACCGAGCCGAAGGACATGTATCTTTCCCGCGTCGCGGCGATC
Source organism: Shinella sp. OV683 (assembly GCF_057787725.1). Lineage (NCBI taxonomy): Bacteria > Pseudomonadati > Pseudomonadota > Alphaproteobacteria > Hyphomicrobiales > Rhizobiaceae > Shinella > Shinella sp. OV683. The sequence goes on along the minus strand of NZ_CM173543.1, from coordinate 3,865,199 downwards.
CATGCAGGCATTCCTGAAACGTCGCCGGCGCTGACGGTCAACCGCCTTTGCGGCAGCGGGCTGCAAGCGGTCGTCACGGCTGCCGAACAGATCATGCTTGGCAATGCCGATATCGTGGTGGCGGGCGGTGTGGAAAGCATGAGTCGGACGGGTCACCTGCTGAGCAAAGCCCGCTTCGGCGCCAAGATGGGCGACGTCACCGCGGTCGACATGATGCTTGGCGCCTTGCAGGACCCTTTCGGCGCGGGCCATATGGGCAATACCGGTGAGAATGTCGCCGAGTGCATCGGCATTTCACGGGCTGAGCAGGATGCGGTGGCGCTCGCCTCGCAGCAGCGCGCGGCCAAGGCGATTGCCGAGGGGCGTTTTCGCGACCAGATCCTGCCGCTGACGATCGGCCAGGGCAAGAAGGAACGTGTCTTCGACACTGACGAACATGTCCGAGGCAATGTCAGCGAAGACGACCTTGCGGGCTTGCGGCCGGTGTTCAAGAAGGACGGCACGGTCACGGCAGGCAATTCTTCCGGCATCAACGATGCCGCCGCGGCACTGGTATTGATGGACAGCGATACAGCCGAGGCGAGAGGGGTCTCGCCGCTGGCACGGATCGTTTCCTACGGGCTTGGCGGCGTGGCGCCCGAGGTCATGGGCCTCGGGCCGATACCGGCCGTCAAGCAGGCGCTGGCGCGGGCGAAATTGACGGTTGCCGATCTCGACGTCATCGAATCCAACGAAGCCTTCGCGGCGCAGGCTTGTGCCGTGGCCAAAGAACTCGGATTTCCCGCTGAGAAAACCAACCCGAATGGCGGAGCGATTGCCCTCGGCCATCCCGTCGGCGCGTCCGGCGCAATCATCCTCATCAAGCTTGTCTATGAACTGCAGCGCATCAACGGCCGCTATGGGCTGGCAACGATGTGCATCGGCGGCGGCCAGGGTATTGCTGTCATCGTCGAGAACCCACACGCTGGAGGCAGTCGTGTTTGAGGATCTCGCCGGCAAGACAGCGCTTGTGACCGGTGCCTCCGGTGGCCTCGGCTTGCATTTCGCTGAGGTGCTGGCCCGGCAGAAGGTACATGTGATCCTTGCCGCTCGCAATCTGGCTGCGATAGAGCGGGCAGTTCAGGCGATCAAGGCCGGGGGCGGGAGTGCCGAAGGCGTCGCGCTCGATGTTACCGATGGCGAGAGTGTTACGGAGATATTCGCGTCACTCACGCGCAGCATCGACATCGTCATCAACAATGCCGGCATCAGTGGCGCCGCCGCGGCGATCGACCAGAGCGAGGCCGATTTCGACGCCGTGATCACGACCAATTTGAAGGGCACGTTTCTTATCGCGCAGGCCGCGGCCAAGCGGATGCGCGAGCAGGCAAAGGGTGGTGCGATCGTCAATATCGCCTCTATCCTCGGGCTGCGCGTTGCGGGCCACCTTTCCGCCTATGCCGCATCAAAGGCGGCGGTCATCCAGCTGACGAAATCCATGGCGGTCGAATGGGCGCGCTACGGCATAAGGGTCAATGCACTCTGCCCCGGCTATATCGAAACGCCGATCAACCGTGATTTCTTCCAAACAGAGGCCGGCAAGGCGCTGATCAACCGCATTCCCAGCCGGCGTCTCGGACTGCCACAAGAACTCGACGGACCATTGCTGCTGCTGTGTTCCAACGCCGGCAGCTACATGACCGGCTCCGCACTCGTGGTCGATGGCGGCCACCTTGTTTCATCCTTGTGAGGGCCAGATGAATTTCGACATTTCACCCATGGTCGAGGACTTGAGAGCGAGAATCGGCCGGTTCGTCGAGACGGAAATCTTGCCGCTCGAAAGCGACCGTGCCTCCTTCGACGAACATGGCAACATCACCCTCGCATTGCTCGACAAGACAAGGAGCAAGGCGAAGGCCGAAGGCCTCTGGACGCTGCAGCTCGAACGCCCCGGCAAGCCGTCGATCGGCAAGATCGGCATGGCGGTCTGCTACGAGGAGATGAACCGCTCGATCTTCGGCCCGGCGTGCTTCAATTCTGCCGCCCCAGATGACGGCAACATGATGGTGCTCGATCGGGTGGCGACACCGGAGCAGAAGGAGCGTTGGCTTCAGCCGGTCGAAGACGGTTTGGTGAAATCGGCTTTCGCCATGACCGAACCGCATCCGGGCGGCGGCTCCGATCCCTCGATGATCCAGACCCGTGCCGAAAAGGTGGGCGACAAATACGTCGTCCATGGCCGCAAGTGGTTCATCACTGGTGCAGGGGAGGCGAGCCACTTCATCCTGATTGCCCGGACATCGGATGATCCGCGCCACGGCCTGACGGCATTCCTGTTTCACAAAGACCAGCCGGGCTGGAAGATTGTCCGGCGCATCGGCATCATGGGGCCGGAAGAACATGGCGGCCATTGCGAGCTGGAATTCGACGGATTGGAAATCCCTGCCCAAAACGTGTTGCTGGGCGAAGGGCAGGGGATGAAGCTCACTCAGATTCGCCTTGGCCCCGCGCGGCTTACGCATTGCATGCGCTGGCTTGGTCTTTCCAGGCGCTGCGTCGAGATTGCCACGGCCTATGCCGCCGAACGTCATGGTTTTGGCGTTCGCCTCGCAGACCGCGAGAGCATCCAGATGATGCTCGGTGATCTCGCCATGGGCATCGAGATTGGCAGGTTGCTGGTCATGAAGGCGGCGTGGGAACTCGATCGCGGCGGTTTTGCCCGCAAGGAAGTGTCCATGGCCAAGGTCCATGTCGCCAACCTGCTGCACAAGGCGGCGGACACGGCGATCCAGATCAATGGCGCGCGCGGCTATTCTACCGACACGGTGCTCGAATGGATCTACCGCTATGCGCGGCAGGCGCGGCTGGTCGATGGCGCCGACGAAGTCCACAAGATGGTGCTGAGCCGGTATCTCGAAACGGAGGGTCGGTCGTTCTGGCATTGGAATGTGGGGGCTGCGTGACACAGGTTGACGCCCTCGCTCCGTTAGTGGATTTCGATCCGGCGAAACTGCGTGCTTTCCTCGCGCAGCGCTTCGGCAATAGTGAAGCATTTTCGATCGAGCGCGTTAGTGGCGGTCAATCGAACCCGACCTATTTCGTGACATTCGGCGCCCGGCGGATGGTGCTGCGCAAGAAACCCCAGGGGCACATTCTTCCAGGCGCACACGCGATAGAGCGCGAATTCCGGATCCTGAGCGCGCTTCATTCCACCGATGTTCCGGTGCCACGGCCGATCCTGCTGCATGAGGACCGGCATCTGCTTGGAACCCCGTTCTACCTGATGGATCGGGTCGACGGGCGGGTTTTCAGCGATTGCGCGCTGCCGGAACTGCAACGCGAGGAGCGCAAGGCAATCTACTTCGGCATGGCCGACGCGCTGGCAAAACTGCATGCGCTTCGACCCGGAGATATGGGGCTTGGAGATTATGGCAGACCGGGCAATTATTTCGAGCGCCAGATCAAGCGCTGGAGCCGGCAATGGCGGGAGTCTCCAAGCGCGCGGATCTCGGCGCTCGACCGGCTGGCCCAGTGGCTGCCGCATAACCTGCCGGCCGATGATGGCGCCGTCTCCATCGCGCATGGTGATTTCAGGCTCGGCAACATGCTGTTTCATCCGTGGGAACCGCGCGTCGTCGCGATTCTTGACTGGGAACTTTCAACGCTGGGCCATCCCCTGGCCGATCTCGGCTTCGCCGCCATGCCTTGGCACACATCGTCAGGCGAATACGGAGGTATCCTCGGGCTTGATCTTCAAGACCTGGGGCTGCCTACGGAGACCGAGTTTGTCGAGCGCTATTACGCTTCGGCGATGCCGACGGCAGAATTGAAGCCGTTCCATGTCGCGTTTGCGCTCTTTCGCTTTGCGGTCATCTTCATCGGTATTGCCGATCGGTCGCGCGCGGGCAATGCTGCAGCGACAAATGCGGCTGAAGTCGCGCCGCTTGCCGAGCGCTTTGCCAAGCGCGCCATTGACCTTATCGAAGGTAAAAAATCGTCGCGCTGACAAGGCAAGCCGGTGCAATGTCGGGCGGCCAGGACTCATTGACCAAACCAAAAGAGGTGAGTTCGCCTTGACAGATTGCCAGCCCCGCGGCCAATGATGTCAGCCAAGGGGGAGCCTGATGATGACCATCACCATTACTGCCTTTGAGCGGTCACCTGATGGCGGCAGGGGACTGGCGCGTGATACGCGCGTTCGCTGGGCTCTTGAAGAGGTCGGCCAACCCTATGAGGTTCGCCTTGTTTCGTTTGGTGCGATGAAGGAACCTGCGCATCTGGCGCTTCATCCTTTCGGCCAGATTCCGACCTACGAGGAAGGCGATCTCGCCTTGTTCGAGACAGGGTCGATCGTCTTCCATATCGCCGAGCGCCATTCGGGCCTGCTGCCGGACGATGCCGATGCGCGGGCGCGGGCGATCACATGGATGTTTGCCGCGCTCAACACGGTGGAGCCGACGATCCTTGAACTCGCAACCGCCAGGGTCTTGGAGGGCGATAAGCCTTGGAGTAGGGAGCGCCTGCCTCTGGTCCAGGATCGCGTCCGCGATCGGTTGAAGCAACTTTCCGCCCGCCTTGGCAGTGCCGACTGGCTCGATGGTGGGTTCAGCGCGGGCGACCTGCTGATGGTGTCAGTGCTGCTCAGGCTGAGATTATCGGGTATTCTGGACGAATATCCGAACCTGGCCGCCTATGTCGCCCGCGGCGAAGCGCGGCCCGCCTACATCAGGGCTTTCGCCGCCCAATTGGCAGCCAACACCCGCTAGCCACCGACCGGCTGATTGAGGTCCGTCCTGGGCTCGAAGTCGTCACCCGAGTTTTTCCGCGGTCGATCGAACCGATTTACTTCGCTTTCAATCCATGCAAGCCGTCAGAATACCCGTGCTGGGGTATTTTTCCGGCCGAAATCGATATTCAGAAGAAGGGTTATGGCTACCAGAGTAAAAGTGGCGATAAGCGAAGCGCTCAGTCCAAGAACAATCATTGCTCTACCTTACGTGACGTCATTGTCATCTGCGGTGGTGACAATATCCGAGCTTACTTGCTTGTGGCTTACCAGTTGCGGCAATGCCGGGAAGAAGAACCCGATCCTTTAAGGAAAATAAAAAGTTACCGTTCTCATTTAATTGTCGGAAACCAAAACTCAGTACCCTCCGTTAACCTTCAGGCAAGGAATTAACCATAAACATTGTTACTACGCCGGAATGGGATTGTTGGGTCGATCCATAGGCATGATGCCGCTTCGCCGTGCCGGTACACAAAACCCGGAATTCATTGATAATTTGGCCTTGTGGCCAAGCCGCTTCCGTCCGTTCGCAAAGTCTATGGCGAAAAGGCGGAAGGGACACGGATTTTGGGGAATGTCAGTCCGTCGACTGGCGTCGTGCGTACGGGGAACGGAATTGGTCGAGGCGGATACAGCGGGGGACAAGGAGCGGCGCGAGGGCGGTGGCCTCAGCGGACGCCTGCGTTTTGCCGGCCTGCAGGCCGCAGACGCCGAACTCGTGCGCGGCAACCGCAATCTTCTGCTCCCGCATGTCAAGCTTGCACTGCGCGATCTCTTCCAGCGCTTCCAGACCTTTCCCGAAGCCGCCCGCAATTTCCAGAGCGAGGCACAGGTCGAGCGCTTGCACGATCTCACCCAGTCGCATTGGGATGTGCTGACGGATGCACGCTTTGACAGCCTCTATGCCGAACGCGTCAAGGTCATTGCCGATACCGAGAGCCGAATGGGCCTCGATCCCCGCTGGCACATTGCCGGCCATGCCGTCGTGCTCGAACATATCATCGGCGGACTGATCGAGGAATTCTGGCCAAAATCCTGGCTGCGAAACACCAGTCGCCAGCGCGACGCGGCAGTCGCACTTGCCCGTTCCGTCGTCCGAGCTGTCATGGTCGATCTCGAAATCTCGGTCTCGCTGCGCTTCAACGAGACGCGCCTCTCGCACCAGCAGACACTGGCTGCCGCCAATTCGGCTCACCATGCCGAGACCAAGGCGCTGCTCGATGCAATCGCCGACCGGCTGCGCAGTCGCGACTTCTCCGGCCCGCTGGATGTCGAGGGCCGTGAAGATCACGCCGGTTCCATCGATGAGCTCGATGCCGCCTTCGAAGATATCCGCACTTCGCTGACGTCTGCGCAGGACGGCGCTGAGCGCATGGACCGCTTCGCCGGCCGCATTTCACTTTCTGCCGAAGCATTTGCCGGTCGCGGCGCGCGTGCCTCGCAGGCATTGGACCAGATTGCCGCCGACATGGGCGATGCCTCACGCGGTGCCCGCAAGAGTGCCGAAGGCGCCAATCTTGCCGAAACCGCCACTGCCACTGCCCGCCAGGCGGCGATTTCCAGCGGCGTGATCGCCAAGGAAGCAATTACCGCGATGGCCGGCATCGAACAGTCCGCCGAGAAGATCGGCCAGATCATTGGCGTGATCGACGAAATCGCCTTCCAGACAAACCTCTTGGCCCTGAATGCCGGCATCGAAGCTGCCCGCGCCGGCGAATCCGGCCGCGGTTTCGCAGTTGTCGCCCAGGAAGTCCGGGCGCTTGCCCAGCGTTCCGCCGATGCGGCCCGCGAGATCAAGGATCTGGTCAGCGGCACCAAGGCCCAAGTCGACGGTGGCGTTGCCGTGGTTGCCAAGACCCAGACGGCGATCGACGCAATCGTCACGCAGGTCACCGGCGTCAATGAGGCCATCGCGGTACTGGTGCGCGAGACCAACCAGTCCGCCGCTGCTATCGACCAGATCTCGAAATCCACGACATCCGTTTCCGACGACCTCAAGGCAGGCGCAGCGAACGCAGGCGAAGCCGCCAGCGACAGCGCCGACCTGCAAGCGGTGATCCTCGAACTCGGCCAGACGATCCGGGAATTTCGCCTCCAGCGCTATCACGGCGGTGAGCAGGCACGGCCGGCAGCTCAGGTCGCGCGCAGCCAGGCGCTTGCCGGCAATAGCGCCAATGGCGCTGTGGCTTATCTCATGCCCGCACGGGGAGGGGCTTCCCGATGAGCGGATCGACATTCAGGGCGACGCACGGTCGCACAGTCCGGCAGAGGTGGCAAGGATGCCATGAAGTCCTCCATCCCGAACCGCGGCTGAATATCGGAAGTAGTGCAGAATTGTTCCACAAAACCAAACAACAGGGGACGATGAAATGAGTGGCAAGTCCAGCGCAGCGAAGAAATTGAGCCTCGATAAGGTCCTCGACCTCAACGAAGCCAGCGCCCTTCATACGAAATTGATGGCATTGCGCGGCAGCAATCTGACTATTGACGGTTCGTCCGTCGAACGGGTCGGCGCGCTTTGCATCCAGGTGCTCATGTCCGCAGCAAAGTGCTGGGAAGAAGACAAGCACACATTCGGTTTTTCCAAAATCTCTGACGCCCTTGGCAAGACGATGCAGCTCATCGGGGTCAATTACGATCATCTGCTCGCAAAGGAGAGCAAGTCATGAAGAAGAAAGTACTGACAGTCGATGACTCCAGAACCATCCGCAACATGTTGCTGGTGACGCTGAACAATGCCGGCTTTGAAACGATCCAGGCCGAAGACGGTGTCGAGGGGCTCGAAGTTCTCGAACAGTGTAATCCTGATGTGATCGTCACGGATATCAACATGCCGCGTCTCGATGGCTTCGGCTTCATCGAAGGCGTTCGCCGCAACGACAAGTACCGCGCCATCCCGATCCTCGTGCTGACCACTGAAAGCGACGCCGAGAAGAAGAACCGGGCGCGCCAGGCCGGTGCCACCGGCTGGATCGTCAAGCCGTTTGATCCGACCAAGCTTATTGATGCCATCGAGCGCGTGACCGCTTAACGGGAATTCATCCTATGGATATGAACGAAATCAAAGAGATCTTTTTTCAGGAATGCGAGGAACAGCTCGCGGAACTGGAATCCGGTCTGCTGAAAATGAATGATGGCGAGACGGATTCGGAGACGGTCAACGCCGTGTTCCGCGCCGTTCATTCCATCAAGGGCGGTGCCGGAGCCTTCGGGCTCGACGACCTGGTCGCTTTTGCCCATGTCTTCGAGACCACGCTCGATTGCGTTCGTTCCAACAAACTCGATCCCGGGCCTGACGTGATGAAGGTCATGCTCAAGTCGGCCGACGTGCTGGCCGACCTGACCAATGCCGCTCGTGACGGCGGCAAGATCGATCCGAGCCGTACCACCGGCCTCGTCAAGGATCTCGAACTGCTCGCCAACGGCGAGGCACCCACCGGCGCCTCTTCGGCACCCGAGCCGGTCGCCAAGGCTGCTCCGGCGCCGGCGCCTGTTGCAGCCGCAGCACCCGCACCGTCTGACGACAGCGGCTTCCAGCCGATCCCGTTCTCGTTTGACGATTTTGGTGACGATGAAGCAGCGCCTGCAGACGTCCCTTCGTTCGAGGTAACGTTCAAGCCGCGCTCGGATCTCTACGCCAAGGGCAATGATGCAGCGCTCTTGCTGCGCGACTTGCATCGCCTCGGCGAAATGAGCATCAATTGCGATATGTCCGCGCTGCCGCCGCTCGACCAGCTCGATCCGGAAGCCGCCTACTTCAAGTGGACGATCTGGATCAAGACGGACAAGGGCGAAGAGGGCATTCGCCAGGTCTTCGAATTTGCCGAATGGGATTGCGAACTCGAAATCAAGGCGCATGACGCAGCGCCGCAAGCCACCGAAGAGCTGCCGATGCAGCCGATCCCGTTCGACCTCAGCATGCTGGACGAAGGTTCCGCCATGGAGGAGACCGCGTCGGTCGAAGACGTGGCTGGCGCTGCAGCCACAGCCGTGGCAACCGCCAAAGCGACCGCACAGATCGTTCAAGTCGCCGCAACCGCTTCTGCGCCTGCAGCGGAACGCCGCGACGGTGGTGACCGCCGCGAAAATGCCGCAGCCGCAAAGGCAGACACGTCCGGTGGCGCCAACCCCACCATCCGCGTCGATCTCGACCGCGTCGACCGCCTGATCAACCTGGTGGGCGAATTGGTCATCAACCAGGCGATGCTTGCACAGAGCGTCATCGAAAACGACCAGAGCGGCACGCAGGGCATCAATATGGGTCTCGATGAGCTGCAGCAGCTCACCCGCGAGATCCAGGATTCCGTCATGGCAATCCGCGCCCAGCCAGTGAAGCCCGTCTTCCAGCGCATGTCGCGCATCGTTCGCGAAGTCGCTGACATGGTCGGCAAGTCGGTCCGCCTGGTCACTGAAGGTGAAAACACCGAAGTCGACAAGACGGTCATCGACAAGCTCGCCGAGCCGCTGACCCACATGATCCGAAACTCGGTCGACCACGGCATTGAGTCGCCGGAAAAGCGGGCCGCCCTCGGAAAGCCCGCCGAAGGCACCGTGAAGCTGACGGCAAAGCATCGCTCGGGCCGCATCGTCATCGAACTCTCCGACGACGGCGCGGGCATCAATCGCGAGCGTGTCCGTCAGAAGGCGATCGACAACGATCTCATCCCGGCCGACGCCAGCCTGTCGGATGAGGAAATCGACAACCTGATCTTCGCGCCGGGCTTCTCTACCGCCGACAAGATCACCGACGTGTCGGGCCGTGGCGTCGGCATGGACGTGGTCAAGCGCTCGATCCAGGCGCTTGGCGGACGCATCTCGATCCAGTCCCGCCCCGGCCAGGGCTCCAGCTTTATCATGAGCCTGCCGCTGACGCTCGCAGTCCTCGATGGCATGGTGGTGACAGTCGCAAACCAGACCCTCGTTGTGCCGCTGACCGCGATCGTCGAGACCTTGCAGCCTGAAGCAAACGCCATCCATTCGTTCGGCGCGAGCCAGAAGCTGATTGCCATCCGCAATTCCTTCTGCCCGCTGGTCGATGTCGGCCGCATCCTCAACTATCGCGGGACGGCGGCCAATCCGGTCGATGGTGTCGCGCTGCTAGTGGAATCGGAAGGCGGTGGCCAGCGTGCCCTCATGGTCGATGCGATCCAGGGGCAGCGTCAGGTCGTCATCAAGAGCCTCGAAGCCAACTACACCCATGTACCGGGCATCGCCGCGGCGACCATTCTCGGCGATGGTCGCGTGGCCCTCATTCTGGACGTGGACTCGGTGGTTGCCGCGTCCCGCGGTCAGGCATTGAAAATCGACGGCGCTTTGGCAGCCACAGGCTGAGCGAACGAGAAAGGCATCACGGGGGTAGCGCATCATGACGTTAATCGCAAAAACCATATTGCAGAGCGGTCGCGAACTCATCGCATTCCGGATCGGCGAGCAGGAATTTACCGTAAACGTCATGAATGTGCGTGAAATTCGCGGCTGGACACCCGCGACCCCGATGCCGCACTCGCCACCTTACATGCTCGGCGTGATCAATCTTCGCGGCGTCGTGCTGCCGATCATCGATCTCTCCGCCCGGCTCGGCATGAAGTCAGCCGAGCCCTCGGCCCGCCACGTCATCATCGTTGCCCAGGTGCGCGACAAGTTCGTCGGCCTGCTCGTCGATGCCGTTTCCGACATCTTGACGGTAACCGAGGAAAACATCCAGCCGACACCGGAGGTCGCTTCCGACCACGAACGGTCCTTCGCGCGGGGCATCCTCGCGATCGACAACCGAATGATCTGCCTTGTCGAACTTGAGGCAATCTTCCCAGACAGCGAAAGCGAAGCGGCTTGACCATGACACTTGCCTTCGATCCCCGCCGCAATCAGGACGAGATCCTCGCAGGAGGCGAATTTCCGCTGATGCGTCGTGATCTCGCCGAGATCGCGGCGATGATCTATTCCGACGCCGGTATCTATCTCAACGAGACCAAGGCGTCGCTGGTCTATTCGCGCCTGTCCAAGCATATCAGACAACTTGGCCTGAAGGACTTTCGCGGCTACTGCGAACTCGTCTCCTCGCAGGCTGGAGCGGCGGAGCGCCGCGAGATGCTGTCGCATCTGACCACCAATTTCACCCGCTTCTTCCGCGAAAACCACCACTTCGATCATCTCCGCACCGAGGTGTTGCCAGGTCTGGTCTCGCGCCTCAAAGCCGGCGGCCGCGTCCGCATCTGGTCGGCAGCGTCATCGGACGGGCAGGAGCCCTATTCGATCGCCTTGACGTGTCTCTCCGTCATGCAGAACATCGCCGACTACGACTTCAAGATCCTGGCCACCGACATCGATCCGAAAATTCTCGCGATTGCCCGACAGGGTGCCTATGACGCGGCGGCGCTGGAGTCCGTCAGCCCGCAGATGCGCAAGCAGTGGTTTACCGAGGTTTCGGTGGGTGGCAAGCCGAAGTGGCAGGTCGCCGATGCCGTCAAGCGGCTAATCACCTACAACGAACTCAACTTAATGGGTGCCTGGCCGTTCAAGGGCAAGTTCGACGTGATCTTCTGTCGCAACGTTGTCATCTACTTCGACGAGCCGACACAGATGCGCATCTGGTCGCGTTTCTCCGAACTCTTGCCGGAAAATGGCCACCTTTATATCGGCCACTCCGAGCGGGTTTCGGGCGAGGCCAAGGCGCTGTTCGATAATACCGGCATCACCACCTACAAGTTCACTGGCAAGCACAGCGGGAGGAAAGCCTGATGGCAGCCGCTAGGGTTCTTGTCGTCGATGACTCCGCCACCATGCGTGGCCTGATCTCGGCCGTCCTCAATTCGGATCCGGATGTCACGGTCGTCGGCCAGGCGGGCGACGCCATGGAGGCGCGTGCCGCCATCAAGGAACTCAACCCGGATGTCGTGACGCTCGACATCGAGATGCCGAACATGAACGGCCTCGAATTTCTCGAGAAGATCATGAAGCTGAGGCCGATGCCGGTGATTATGGTTTCGTCCCTGACCCATCGTGGCGGCGAGGCAACCATTGCAGCGCTCGAAATCGGCGCCTTCGATTGTGTCGGCAAGCCGGTGCCCGGCGACGCGCGGCCTTTCCACGAACTGATCGACAAGGTCAAGGCGGCGGCCCGCTCGGCCTCTCGCTACCAGTCGATGCGCACGCCCCAGCCGACGCCTGCGACTGCTGCCAACGCCAATGTTCCGAAGGCCGACTATCGCGTCGGACGCAAGATCGTGGCGATCGGCTCGTCCACAGGCGGGGTCGAGGCGCTGATAGAAGTTCTTAAGAATTTTCCGGTTAATTGCCCTCCGACTGTCATCACGCAACACATGCCTGCGACGTTCACCAAGAGCTTTGCGGAAAGGCTCAACCGGCTCTGTGCACCGCAGGTGCAGGAAGCCACGGATGGCGCACGGCTGGAGATCGGTCGGATCTATCTGGCGCCCGGCGGCGAACGGCACATGGTTGTCGCCAATCCGCATGGCCCGATCGTCCGGCTTCTCGACAAGCCGCCTGTCAATGGCCATCGCCCATCGGTGGATGTGTTGTTTGACTCGGTCGCGGAACTGGCCGGCCGCAATGCCGTCGGGGCAATCCTGACGGGCATGGGCCGCGATGGTGCCGCGGGACTGTTGAAGATGCGGCATTCAGGCGCCCGGACTGTCGGGCAGAATGAAAAGACCTGCGTCGTTTATGGAATGCCTCGCGTGGCGTTCGAACTTGGCGGTGTGGAAACACAGTTGCCATTGAACGCCATCGGGGAAGAAATTTTGAAACTTACTGCCGCCCGCAAGGAAGGGAACGACTAAATGTCTATCGCTGAAAAAATCAAGGTCCTCATCGTGGATGATCAGGTCACCAGTCGATTGCTGCTGAGCGATGCACTCACCCAGCTGGGCTTCAAGCAGATCACCTCTGCCGGCGATGGCCAGCAGGGCGCACAGATCATGGCGCAGCAGCCGCATCATCTGGTCATCTCGGACTTCAACATGCCGAAGATGGATGGCCTGGGGCTGCTGCAGGCCGTGCGCGCCAATCCGGCGACCAAGAAAGCGGCCTTCATCATCCTGACGGCGCAAGGCGACCGGGCGCTGGTGCAGAAGGCTGCCCAGATGGGTGCCAACAACGTGCTCGCCAAGCCCTTCACCATCGACAAAATGCGTGCGGCCATCGAAGCCGTCTTTGGATCCCTAAAATGAATATAGATGGCTTCCGGCGGATGCATGTCATTCAGGGCGAGTGGAAGGTCTCGAACGATCCGAACGTCGTCCTGTCGACAGTGCTTGGATCCTGCGTGGCGGCCTGTCTTCGCGACCCGGTTCTCGGTGTCGGTGGAATGAATCACTTCCTGCTTCCTGGCTCGGTCGAGGCCATGGCCCAGGGTGGCGACGTCTCGCGCTACGGCGTGCATCTGATGGAGTTGCTGATCAACGGTCTCCTCAAGCAGGGCGCGCGGCGCGACCGGCTCGAAGCCAAGATCTTCGGGGGAGCCAAGACCATCGCGACGTTCTCGAATGTCGGCCAGCAGAACGCGGAGTTCGCGACGAAGTTCCTCAAGGACGAAGGGATCAGTCTCGTCGGATCCTCCACGGGCGGCGATGCGGGCCGCAAACTGGAATTCTGGCCGGTCTCCGGTCGGGCCCGGCAATTCGCGCTGTCCGGGGCAGAAACACAGCGCACGGTACAATTGGAGACGCGTCCCGTCGTGGCGCCGAAGCCGGTCGAAAGTTCAATCGAGTTTTTCTGAGTGTGAAGGGTTTGAGTCCATGTCGTCCAGTTTCGCGTCCCATATGCCCGTGACAGAGCAGGCGCTACCAGAAATACTCATGCGGGTTGTCTCGGAGTTGCATGACGTCGCCTACCTGATCGAACGGATTGAACCGTTCCTGTCGGACAAGGAAGGCGAGGGGATCATCGAAACCGCCGACCGGATGATGGTCATGCAGGGCATCGATCTCGCTGTGCAGAAGGCGCGGGGGCTCGCTGAATTCATCGATACTTTCACCGCCGCCATTCCCGAGGAAATCCTCGTCGACATCACCACCGCACTCAATCTCGTCAAGCTAGCCGACATGCAGAAATCCCTTTCGGGCGGAATGCATCGCCACGGCCACTCGCAGCCGCTCAGCCGCGCTGCAGGCGATTTCGATTTGTTCTAGAAATCGGGTTTGCAGTTAGGGCGTCATCTGTCTCCGAAATCTCGGGCGATTGATGGCGCCTTTTTCTATTCTGGCGTGTGAGTTCGCCCGACTGTGCCGTCCGCTTTGCAGCGCAAAATCCCGCCCCACACAGCATGAGAGAAAACCTACGCGCAAGCTTGGCTGCGTAAGGTGCTATCGGGACATGAATGCCCGGATACTTCTGCAAACGCGCGGGAACAGAATGAATCTGTTGAATCAGCTTACGGCCATCATGAAAAATCTGATGGCGCTTGGAACGGGCAGACTGCTTGCCCTCGGTGCTGTGGGTGCAATCACACTCCTCGCCATCTTGATCGGTACATATTATGTGAACCGGCCGGGCTACGAGAGCCTCTATGTGGGCCTTGATAGCAGCGATCTCAACCAGATCGGTATCGCGCTTTCCGAAAACGGCATGAACTTTCAGGTCGGCGCGGACGGAACATCGCTTTCGGTGCCCGTCGGCCAGACCGGCAAGGCTCGTCTGTTCCTCGCCGAACGCGGCCTGCCAAACTCCAACAATGCCGGCTACGAGTTGTTCGACAACGTCGGCTCGCTCGGCCTCACGTCGTTCATGCAGGAAGTCACGCGTGTTCGAGCCCTCGAGGGTGAGATCGCCAGGACGATCCAGACGATCAACGGCATATCGAGCGCCCGCGTCCACATCGTCATGGCGGACCGCGGTTCGTTCCGCCAAGCCGAGCAGAAGCCGACAGCGTCGGTCATGATCCGGGCCACGGCCGCGGCCGGACGGCAATCCGCAGCTTCCATTCGCCATCTCGTCGCCTCGGCCGTGCCGGGGCTTTCGATCGATGATGTGACCATCCTGGATTCAGCGGGCCAGTTGCTTGCATCGGGCGACGATCCGTCAAACAGCACGATGAACCGCTCGCTGGGTATCGTCCAGAACGTCCAGAGCGAGATGGAAAGCAAGATCGACAACGCGCTTGCGCCTTTCCTCGGCATGGACAATTTCCGCACCTCGGTGTCGGCAAAGCTCAACACTGACGCCCAGCAGATCCAGGAAACCACCTACGACCCGGAATCGAAGGTCGAGCGCTCGGTGCGGGTGACCAAGGAAAACCAGAAGTCGGAGCAGGTCTCCCAGGACCAGGCGACGACCGTCGAACAGAACGTTCCGCAGGGCAACAACAGCGTCGCATCCGGCCCGAAATCCTCGGACCAGAACGACAAGAAGGAAGAGCAGACCAACTTCGAAATCAATTCGAAGACGGTCGCAACCGTCCGCAACGGCTACACGGTCGACAAGTTGTCCGTCGCGGTCGTCGTCAACAAGGGACGCGTTGCCAAGCTGATTGGCGAGCCCTTCAACCAGGCCAAGTATGATGCCTTCATCACCGAGATGCAGGCGATCGTTGCATCTGCGGCCGGCATCGACAGCACGCGCGGCGACGTCGTCAATGTGACCGCAATCGACTTCCTTGAAAACGAACTGCTGCCCGACACTGCGTCCGGCGACTCGTTCCTCGATATCTTCATGCGCAACATGGGCAGCATGATCAATGCAGGGGCTTTCGTCCTCGTCGCCTTCCTGATCGTCTGGCTTGGCTTCCGCCCGCTGATCAAGGCGATCGGTGGACCGGAACTCGCGGCCGCTGGCATCGGCTCTCCCAGTGCCCTGCCGATCGGCGAGAGCGTCGGCCTCGAACTCCCCGACTTCTCGCC
Source organism: Shinella sp. OV683 (assembly GCF_057787725.1). NCBI lineage: Bacteria > Pseudomonadati > Pseudomonadota > Alphaproteobacteria > Hyphomicrobiales > Rhizobiaceae > Shinella > Shinella sp. OV683. The sequence continues at coordinate 3,849,578 of NZ_CM173543.1, read as the reverse complement.
CCCGGCCATCAACGGCGCCGGCGGTGGGCTCATGGAGGGCTTCGGTTCGGACTTTGGCTTCGACTCGACAGATGACCTGCTGTCGATGGGCGAGGACAGCGGAACCTCACTGTCCAAGCGCGTCAAGGAAGGCCCGGAACGCCGGCTCGCCCGCATGGTCGATCTCAGCGAAGAACGGGCTGCGAAGATCCTTCGCAAATGGGCTGCAGCAGAAGAAGCGGCCTAGGCAGAGCGAATGCAAATCAGGACATAAACAAAGGGCGCGCCGCAAGACGCGCCCTTTTCGCTTGTGCGCTGCAGCGAATCGCATTTTGTTACTTCGGCTCAGCCTCGCTTTGCCGCATTTTCCGAGACCTCAAACCCTGTCGCGTTAATGGTTGCGGATTCTCGTCGGGACAACAGCAAGCGCTATCTTGGGCAATTTCCCTGGAGGCCACCATAAACTCGGCGAATTTTGCTGTTGAAATCGCTGCTCCCATAAGATGCGTTTATCTCTGAGTACACCTCAAGAACATCTCGGTAAAGGTGCAAAAAATGCTAATAAAGCGTAAATAAGCCGGCGAAATGGGCTTGTATGACTATTTCCATCGATACGCTGCTCCGCAGGGCTTTGGCGCGCTTTTCAGCGATCCGCCAATCAACGCGGGTTACCGTTGAAAACGGGCAATTAATATTTGTCTTTAGTCTCGAATCAGCACATGCACATGAAGTGTTTTCAGTTTTAGAAGTACACAGTAAGTTTTCGCCATTGAAGGTTGGCATTTGCTAATTTGATTGGCATTTGATCGCTTCGGTTCAGGTGGGCAGCGTGACCAGTGCGAATATGGACAGGGACTACCATGACCAGCCTGCGGCGCGGGCCCCGGGCGGTCATCATGAGATGTCATCTGAACAGCTTGTCGAGCGCCTGAGACTAAGCGCTGAGGCGGGCGATATCGCAGACGGGCTGGAAACGCTTTCCGCCTATGTCGGGGCAGACGGCTATCTGCTGGCTCGCCACGAACTCAGCGGCGAAAGCGGCCTGGACAATATCATCTCTTCCGATTGGCCTTTCGACCTAGTGCGCAAGCGCGGCGCCGAACTCATTGCCAAGCTTTCCCGTGCGACGGAACTCGAGAAGTGCCTTTCGGTGTTGCAGCCGGCATTCTCCGTGGTGGCGGACAAGGAAGGCGTCGAGATGGGCCGCTCGCGCGAGTACTGCACGATCATCTTCAGCGCCGGCCGCAATCGCTATTGCCTGGTGTTCATCTGTCCAGCCGACATCATCCTGTCGCAGCAGCGGCTCCGGGAAACCGGTGTCGTTGCCGGCTACTTCGCAAGCCTGCTGTTTCACGATGTCACCAAGGTTTCGCGCGACATGGAACTGACCGAGCGCGAACTCGAATGTCTCTATTGGATCGCCGAAGGCAAGACCAGCGACGAGATCGCAACGATCATCGGCATCTCCAAAAATACCATCAACAACTACATTACCAGTGTCATGCGCAAGACAGCGACCCGGACCCGTTCCGAAGCGATTGCCTATGCGGTGCGGCACAATTTAGTATAGGTCTGGAACTCGGGGCATGAAATTAGGCAGAAGCGTTGCAGACCCGACCAAGAGACATAGCAAAGCCATAAGCCGGTCGGATTTTTTTCCGCGATTGGTGGCGATGCAGCGCTTTGCCCATGCGCGCAATTTCGCGGTGTTCAAGACGAACAATTCCGGCCTGGCCAGCCGTCGCAAGCTCAGTTGTATCCTCGATAACTTTCCCACCGACAGCGAAGTGACCGCAGCGGCAATTCTTGCTGAATACGGTCCTATCCTGCTCGACCATCTGGAAACGTCCTCGCTGCCCTTGTTCTGGAACGGCATCGATGATGCGCAGACGGCCGAAACTCCGGATTTTGCTGCTTTCGTGACGCGATTGAAGAGCCGCGCGCTGCCGGTCTGCGGTATCGCCATGCCGGTGCGCCTGGGCTCCATGGGCAATGGCTACACCGTGTTTGCCGCCAACTACCTCGACATCACCAGCGAAATCATCATCGACCTGCACGCGCGCAGCCATCAGATGATGATGGATCTGCTGGTGCTCGACGAGCGGCGTTCGGCGCCAGACGAAGTATTGAGCAATCGCGAGATTGCCTGCCTGCAATTGGCAGGCGACGGCCTGGTCAGCGAAGAGATTGCAGGGCAGCTGGGCCTGTCGGTGCACACCGTCAACGCCTATCTGGCGTCAGCGACCGTCAAGCTCGATTCCGTCAACCGGATACAGACTATCGCCAAGGCGATCCGGCTGGGCTACATCGCCTGAGTGCCGGTATTGGAAGCGCTGTTTGCCGGCGGCATCACGATGAAACGCGATTCCATCAGGCTGCGGGTCAGGAAAGCCGTGTTCTCCGCGGGATCGAGCGACGGCTCGTCAAAAGCGATATGCGAGATTTCCAACGCCGCCTGCACGTCGGCAAGCGAAAGCTTGGCGTAAATCGTCACGCCGCGTGGCTTCACCTCAAGGTCGAGCATGATCTCGGGCAGTTTGTCCCAATCCAGATGGAAATCGCCACCCACGCCGAAACGAACCGTCCCCGGCAGGAAATATAGCTCCGCTGCAGAGGACACGAGATCGGAAAGATTGCCCCAGCGTTCATAACGCAGCAGCGCCACGAGATCGGCAGCATCGATCAGGCGCAACTCGGTCGCGACCGGGCGGAGCGCATCGGCGACGATTTTTTCGCGTTCGGCGGTGTGGGGGCACTTTTTCATGTGTGTCACTTAACCCGTCTGTTTTTGTTTTTTGACGCGTAGATTCGCTGGATAAGCTCCGCGACTGCCTTGTAAAATGCAGGCGGAATCACACTATCCACCGAGACTTGCGCAAACATGGAGCGAGCCAGAGGCGGGTCTTCGAACACCGGTATGCCGTGCTTCTCGGCAATTTCACGGATTTTGAGGGCGATCAGGTCCTGGCCCTTGGCGATAACCACCGGGGCCGCATCCTCTTCCTTCACATAGCGTAGCGCTACGGCGAAGTGGGTCGGGTTGGCAATCACCAGTGTAGCGCGGGGCACGGACGCGATCATGCGCTTGCGGGAGAGGTCGCGTGCAAACGAGCGCTGGCGCTGCTTCATGATCGGGTCGCCGTCGCTCTGCTTGCGCTCTTCCTTGACCTCCTCCTTGGTCATCTTCAGCTCTTCGAACCACTGGTGGTGGGTCCAGAAATAATCGGCGATGCCAATGATGGCGGAGGCGAACAGAATGATGATCAGGACTGTCTTCACATCCGCGGTGAGCCGTCCGAGCAGATACGACGGATCGGCATACATCGCATCGAGCGAGGTGAAGAACTCCGACTTGAGCGACAGCACGATCACCAGGCCGACGATCAAGACCTTGAAAAGCGACTTTCCGAATTCTACCATGCCGGGAAGCCCGAACATCCGGTTGAGCCCAGCGACGGGATTGAGCCGCGAAGCCTTCGGCATGATCCGGTCCAGCACCGGGCTCGGCAGGTTCTGCATGATCGACGAGCCGACGCCAAAAGCGGCCATCAGGATGAAGGCGGGAAAGACAACGGCGCTCGAATCCCAGGCGAGGCGCATGAACAGGGCGACGACATCGGGTCCACTGTCGAAGCGCCATTGTTCCGGCTTGTCAAAGAGATCGCGCAGCGTCTCCCAGAGATGGGAAATTCCCGGCGGCAGGTAGAAAAGAAGATAGACGTAGATGCCGAGCGTGGAGGCGAAGACGGTAATCTCGCGCGAAAAGGGCACATTGCCCTTCTCCGCGGCGTCAGTGTAGCGCTTCGCTGTCGGGGCTTCTGTTTTACTGTCTTTATCCGCGCCATCCGCCATCGGCAGTAGCCCCTATCGTGACCGAATCGGCCCGACTATGCGGCTTGGGCCTGATCGCTTTCCTTTAGCTGAATCTGCCCTGCAGCCGCAAGGCGGATCGCTTCCTGGGCAACGGAGCGTCGGGCAACCGCAATCGCCCTGGGTGTCGCACCGGTATCGGGAGCAGTCAGATCCGATTCGATCATGCGGCGCTGGCGTGCGCCGATTGAGGATAGCACCGCTTCGCGGATATCCATCGCCGAGCCGCGCAGCGCCATGGTGATGACGTCGCCCGAAATGTCGTTGAACAAAAGCACGCGGCTCTTCTGCGGCATGATGAGCAGGTCTTCGAACAGGAAGATGCGCGGGCGGACCTTCTTGGCGGCTTCCTTGCTGAGCACTTCCAGCGATTCGAGCAGCGTATCGACGTCGTTCTTCTCGAGTTCGTTCATCAGCTCGGCGGCCTTGACCGTGCCCGTCGAGTTGCGCTCTGTGTCGAGATCCCGGAGAATTTCGCGTACGCGGTCCTCGATGATCTTCGTCGCTTTCGGATTGACTTCCTTGAGCGAGACCGTCCGGTTGAGGATGTCGGCCCTGCGGCGCTCCGGCATTTCCATGAGCACGCGCGCGCCGGCGGAGGAGGGGATCATCGACAGCACATAGGCGATGGTCTGAGGATGCTCGTTGATCAGGTATTTTGCCACGAAAGCCGGCTCGGCGCTTTCGAGCTGGTCCCAGATGGACGCTTCATAAGCCTCGAAGGCCGCGCGGCGGCCGAGCAGGCCATCGACCTCCTCAGGCGTCAGGCCTTCTTCGAGGATGTCCTCGATGGCCTTGGCATTGTCCATGAGGCCGGCGCCTTCGGTAAACAGGTCCTCGAACTCGTTGACGAGATCGACAAGTTCCTGGGGCGGGACGCTTCTCAGCCGCTGGGCCGAGTGAATGATGGCCTGCAATTCGGCCTGGGTAAAATATTTAAGCAAGCGGCCGGCCACCGGCCGGCCCATGGCGAGAAGCACTGCCGCAGCCTTGTCCGATGGACTGAGGTTGACGGTGGGCGCTGTGTCGCCAAAATTATCAAAATCAAACATTCTTGAGGCCTCCCCGGAATCATTCCGGCTGATTGCGGCTTCTTACTGCGGCTTACTCACGGACTTGACTTCGATCAGCTTGATACCGAACCTCGTCTCGTCGTTTTCCATCACGGTGATCTCCCCCCGCCCGATCAACCGGCCATTGACGATGAGATCCACCGGCTCGCCGATCTTCCGATCGAGGGAAATAATTGCACCTTCAGTTAGGTTCATAAGGCTCGAAACTTGCATGCGGCTGGAGCCTAGGATGATTTGAACATCAATCGGGATGTCCATGATCAGGTCCATGTTCGCATGCATGGCGCTGCCTGGGACCGAAGTCATCTCGGCCGGTGCATTGCCAAAGTCGCTCGAGCCGAAATCCGAGGCGCCAAATTCAGAAGTTCCGTCGGAAATTCCGAATGTGTCGCCGCCGAAATCGCCCCCGCCGAAGCTGGTATCGCTGCTGGATGCATCGATACCGAAATCGCTGTCGAAGCTCGAAGCCTCGCCGGTGGCGGGGAAATCCGACTCGAAGCTGTTCACTCCGTTTTCGTCGGCCTTCAATACGCCACGCAGATCGTCAATTGCCTGATCGAGTTCGGCGCTGCTGTCGCCGACCTCCAGTTCCAGTTCCGCCGCTTTTGCTTTCTTGGGTGCCATGATTCGAATATTCCAGTTATAACTTGCGCAGGGCTTTTCTCAAAATGTTCTAGCCGAGAATATCCCGGATAAGAATCTCGTCGGTACCCGCCGTGTCCTTGACGCGAACCGTATACTGTTCTCCCGCACGTCCGAATTCGCAGGAGTAGAGATCGCGACCGTTGGCGCTGACCGAAACGCATTCGTCGCCTGTCTGCAGGAAGGGAATGACGTCGCCGGGCTGCAGCCTGGCAATGGTATTGAGGGTCAGGGGCGTAAGCTGAATACGTGCCTCGACCTTGACTTCTGAACGGCGAACCTGCTGCTGCAGATGCTCGGTCCATTCCTCGGGAACTTTGCCCGCCGTTGCTGATGCCGTCGGCGTCTTGACCACGGTCTTCAGCAATGTCTTCTGCGGGATGATCACGGCGAACTGCGTCTTCAGCATGCCGAACTCGATCTTCATCACCAGCGCGCAGGCGTGCATGTCGACATAGTCTTCGGCAGGCTTCGGCCGTTTGGCTGCATCATACGGCTTGGTCAGGATCGGCTCGTAATTGCCAGGTGCGTTGACCGCCGACTTTATCACCGAAGCGATCTTGTCGATGATCAATGGCGCCATCTGCAGCTCGATGCTCGAGGCGGGTCGAGCTTCGGGTTCGACGAGCGAATCCCTGTCGCCACCCATCAGGCATTCGACCATTGCGACGATCGCGGTCGATGCACAGGCGATGGTGAAATCCGGGCACCAGTTCTTCAATGAGCCGTCCGACAGCACCATGAAGTCGTCGAGATCGGCGATCAGGTCGTTCTTGTAGCCGGTGTCGAAGCCTTCATAGACAAAGGAGAAGCGCAGCCGTGTCTCCGATTCGATGAGATCGGGAAGGAATTCCGACAGCACGTGACCGAGATCCGAACAGACCTTGCCGACCGCCTGGTTGCTGCCGAGATCGCCCACGAGCAACGCCTTGAGCTTTGGATCGATTGCCGGTGCCTTCTTGTTCATAGCAGCGCGTTCCATGCTCAAGCCGCCCTCTCGCCGCCGCCCGGATTCATCATTTCCTGCTCGACGGCGTCGATCGACGGACGCTCATAGGAGGAGATGGTCTTGCGGCCGTATTCAAGCGCCACCTGCGGCACGGAGCCGTTCATGTAGGCAATCAGCGTTTGCTTGACGATGACATACTGGCGGTTCTGCTTGGAGCGGACAGCCTTGATCATCGAGCAGAGCGGATTGACGATGCAGTAGGAGATCAAAATACCGGCAAACGTACCCACGAGAGCGGCACCGATCAGGTGGCCGAGCACCTCGGGTGGCTCGCTGATCGCGCCCATGGCGTGGATGACGCCGAGAACGGCGGCGACGATACCGATGGCCGGGAAGGCGTCGCCCATGGATTGCAGCGAATTGTAGGCCTTCATCTTGTCATGCGAGATGGTCTCGATTTCCTCGTCCATCAGCGCTTCGATCTCGTGGCTGCGCGCATTGCCGATGATGATCAGGCGGACGTAGTCGCAGATGAAGGCCGTCAGTTCCTTGTTTTTCAGGATCGTCGGGGCCGTCTGGAAGATCGGCGATTCCTCGGGATTGTCGATATGGGCTTCGATCTCGTTGCGCGACTTGGTGCGCAGGTCGCGCATCAGTGCGTAAAGCACACCGAGCGTGTCGAGATAGTTGCGCTCCTTGGGCACCGCGTTCTTGAATGCTTCGCCGATTGCCTTGCCGGCGTCCTTGGTGACCTTCATCGGGTTGGCGGCGATGAACGCACCGATGCCCGCACCGATGATGATGAGGTATTCATAGGGCTGCCACAACACATTGATGTGTCCGCCCTGGGCCATGAAGCTGCCAATGATGCAGCCACCGACGATGAGAAAACCAATAATAATATTCATGCCAAGCTGCCCGATCTTACCGCCCGTAATCTCTCATTGGGATACGGTTGTAGCCTTGCGTGAGGCTGTTGAACCGCCTGATTCCGTCCGGTTTTGATCGACAGGTTCGCACAAGCAAATCCGGCCAGTATCGCCATTGAAAGCGGGGAATCCGTCGAGTTCCACGACGGCTGAAAAGCCCCCACATGTTCAATGACTGCAATGCCGGGAATGAATCCCTGGCCGGGGGTAAGCCGAAATGCAATCGGGTCTCTATGTCGCGCTGTCGTCGCAGATTTCGCTGGAAAAGCGCCTCAACACCATCGCTGACAACCTGGCGAACATGAATACCGTGGGCTTTCGCGCCACGCAGCTCAAGTTCGACGATGTCGCAACCCAGGCGGATGGCACCAAGGTCGATTACGTCTCGACCGGGGAGGAATATCTCTCGGATGCCAATGGCGGCCTCATGCAGACCAAGAATCCGCTCGACTTCGCGGCCAAGGGCAACACCTGGTTTTCGATCGATACGCCATCGGGCAATGCGATTACCAAGGATGGCAGGTTCACGATGCTGGAAAGCGGCTCGCTTGTGACTCTCGAAGGCTATCCGGTGCTCGATGCTGGCGGTGGTCCGATCCAGCTCAACCCGCAGGAAGGCCCGCCGACGTCCTCTCAGGATGGCATCCTCTACCAGAACAACAAGCCCGTCGCCACGCTCGGCCTGTTCGAGGCCAATGTCGGTCCGAACTTCACGCGCGTTGGCAATTCGGCGGTCATTCCGAACGAGACGCCGCAAGCGGTTGTCAATCGCATCGATGCCGGTGTCGTTCAGGGCTTTGTCGAGGAGTCCAACGTCAATCCCGTGCTCTCGATGACGCAGATGATGACCATCTCCCGCACCTTCGACTACGTCACGCAGCTGATGCGCGACGGCGAAGCGTCTATCGGCGATGCGATCAAGACCCTTGGCGGCGCGAAGTAAGCAGCAGGAAAGCAGCTTGACATGCAGACTGCAGAAGCACCCAGCACGATGGACCGGAAGATGGCCGACTTGGCCGCCGTCCTCAAGCGCCATTGTCGTCCCGAAGCTCTCGTCGCCCATGGCGGCAGGGTGAAGACCATCGCGTCCGGCCACTACACGGTCACCGGACTTTCGCGGCATGTGCGGCTCGGCGATTTCGTCGCCCATCAGAGCGCCACCGGCGTGCATCTGGGCGAAGTCGTGCGCATCGAGCCCGATATCATTTTCGTCTGCCCGATTGAACCCGGCGAGCCGATCGGCATCGGCGACCTGATCCTGCGGCGTGGCGCCTTCCGGCTGTCGCCGGATGACAGCTGGTGCGGGCGCACGATCAATTCGCTGGGCCAGCCGATCGACGGCCTGGGACCGCTCGAGCATGGGCCGGTGGCCCTGCCGATCTCCAATACCGCTCCGCCGTCGATGACCCGTCAGCGCGTCACCAAGGGTTTCAAGACCGGGGTGAGGGCGATCGATATTTTCTCGCCGCTCTGCCTCGGCCAGCGCCTGGGCATTTTCGCCGGTTCCGGCGTCGGCAAATCGACGTTACTGTCGATGCTGGCGCGCGCCGATGCCTTCGACAAGGTGGTGATCGCGCTGGTCGGCGAACGTGGCCGTGAAGTGCGCGAATTCATCGAGGATACGCTTGGCGCCAATATCAGCAAATCGGTCGCCGTCGTCGCGACGTCGGACGAAAGCCCGATGTTGAGAAAGATGGCGCCGTTATCGGCGGTCACGATCGCCGAGCATTTTCGCGGCGAGGGTCACAACGTCCTGCTGATCGTCGACAGCGTCACCCGCTTTGCCCATGCGATCCGCGAAGTCGCGACCGCATCCGGCGAGCCACCGGTCGCGCGCGGCTATCCGGCTTCGGTGTTCACCGAGATGCCGAAACTGCTGGAGCGCGCCGGCCCCGGTCCGGAGGGAACAGGCAGCATCACGGCGATCATCTCCATCCTCGTCGACGGCGACAATCACAATGATCCGATCGCCGACTCTACACGTGGTATTCTTGACGGCCATATCGTGCTCGACCGCTCGCTGGCGGAAGAGGGGCGTTATCCGCCGATCGATCCGCTGGCATCGATCTCGCGTCTTGCGCGCAAGGCCTGGACGCCGGACGAGGAAAAGCTGGTTGGACGACTGAAATCGCTGATTCATCGGTTTGAGGAAACACGGGATCTGCGGCTGATCGGCGGTTATCGTCCCGGTGCCGACCCCGACCTCGACATGGCGGTCAAGCAGGTGCCGCCGATCTACGAAATCCTCAAGCAGACACCGGGCGAAAGACCGGCTCGCGATGCATTCGCCGATCTTGCGACCGCCTTGAAGGCTGCGAACGCGCCGCAGGGCCAGGTCGGCGTCAACATAAACCGGCAGAGGTAACATGACCGACTTCGATGCAGATGAACCCGTCGCGCCGGTAAAGAAGGAGCGCCGCTCCGGCCTCCTGACTTCGGACCGCTTCCTCGGCTGGTCCGGCGCCGCGCTTGCCATCACCGCAGCCTTCTTCCCCTGGTATGTTTTCTTCAACGAAGACAAGTTCGGCATCGATGTGGCGACATCCATCCTGTCGCGCGACCTGCCGGAATGGGTTGGCCGGGCGAAGGTCAATCCTTCTCCCAGTGCGATCGGCGACAACGACGATCTCGCCGCCCTGCCGAAGCCTGAAGAACAGATCGTTACCGGCGCCGTGCCGACCGACCAGGCCAAGCCCGAGGACAAGGCCGGCATGGATGACGCAGACCAGCCGTTTCCGTCCGACGCGGTCGAATTCCACCTGCTGCACGCTGCCGGCGGCAAGGCGATGATCGAGGACAAGAACGGCATTTATGTCGTGACGCCCGGATCGATGCTGCCGGACCTTTCCCACGTCGCCAAGGTCGAAGAACAGGCCGGCGAATGGGTGCTCGTCACCGACAAGGGCGACATCTACGACACCTCGGGCAAGCGCCAGCAATAGTAAACAAAAGGTTAAGTCCCGCACAAGTTTATCTCCCTAGTGTGCGGGTCAGTCATGAAGACTCATGATCGGTCATGAAGACGGAGACAGACATGCAACCCATCCAGCTTTTTGAGCTGACGTCAAAACAGGCGGAGTGGCTCCAAGCCCGCCAGAGCGTGGTGTCAGGCAATATCGCAAACGCCAATACCCCTGGCTTTCGTGCCAAGGACGTTTCGCCGTTCGAAAGCGTGTTGCGCGAAAATACCCTTCCCATGGCGGCGACCAATCCACTGCATTTCACCGATTCCCCGGCCGACACCTATGTGGTCGAATCCGGCGTGGACAAGGGTTCTGCAGCCCAGCTTTCGGGCAACTCGGTCGATCTCGCCAACGAGCTGATGAAGGAAGGTATGGTCAAGCGCGACTATGACCTCAACACCGGTATCGTCAAGGCATTCAACAAGATGATGTTGAACGCGGTGAGGAAGGGCTAAGCCATGGATCCGTTGAGCGCATCTCTCAAGATTTCATCCTCCGGCCTTTCCGCCCAGTCCGCCCGTCTCCGGGTGGTTTCGGAAAACCTCGCCAACGCCCGTTCCACGGCCGACACGCCAGGCGCCGATCCCTATCAGCGCAAGACGATCTCGTTCACCGACGAGATGGATCGCTCCACCGGCGTTGCCACGGTCGAGATCAAGCGCATCGGCCTCGACAAGACGGCTTTCCAGACCGAATACGATCCGGGCAATCCTGCGGCCGACCAGAAGGGCATCGTCAAGTACCCGAACGTCAACGTCATGGTTGAAATGGCCGACATGCGGGAAGCGAACCGCTCCTACGAGGCCAATCTCCAGTCCATTCGTCAGGCACGCGACCTGATTTCCTCTACCATCGATCTGCTGAGGTCGCCGACATGATAACTGGTATTACACCGCTTGATTCCGCTGGTCTCGCCGCAGAAATGCGCAAAGCCGCAGCCACCGACAAGACTGCGCCCGTCGCCGATGCCGAGCATGCAAGCGCCAGCTTCGCCGACTTCATGAGTTCGATGGGCACGACCTTCGTCGACAACCTCAAGGCGGCCGAGAAGACATCCGTTGATGGCGTGATGGGCAAAGCCAGCGTTCGCGAGGTCGTTGAGTCCGTCATGACCGCCGACCAGACGCTCCAGACTGCCATGGCATTCCGCGACAAAATCGTTTCCGCGTATCTTGAAGTCGTCAAGATGCCAATCTGAGGATAGAACATGAGAGCTCTTGCCATTGCAGCGACGGGCATGGATGCCCAGCAGACCAATCTTGAAGTGATCGCGAACAACATCGCGAACATCAACACCACGGGCTACAAGCGGGCAAGAGCGGAGTTCACCGACCTTCTCTACCAGACCGACCGTGCCGCCGGTGTGCCCAATCAGAACAACACCTCGATCGTCCCCGAGGGCATCAATATCGGCCTCGGCGTCAAGACGGCCGCCGTCCGCAATCTTCACACCGAAGGCGACCTGGTCTCGACCGGCAACAGCCTTGATGTGGCGATCATGGGCCGCGGCTTCTTCCAAGTCGAGTCCCCGGATGGCACCACGGTCTACACACGTGACGGCGCCTTCAACAAGAACGCCGACGGCGATCTCGTCACGCTCAACGGCAACAAGGTGATCCCGAACATCAACATCCCTGTCGATGCCAAGGATATCACCATCAATCGCTCCGGCCAGGTGTTTGCAACGGTCGGCACCGACACGACGCCGACCTCGCTTGGTCAGCTGCAGATCGCCAACTTCGTCAACGAAGCCGGTCTCAAGGAACTGGGCGACAACCTCTTCCAGCAGACCGACGCTTCGGGCGATCCGATTGTCGCCGCTCCTGACGATCCGTCCTTCGGCTACATCCAGCAGGGTTATCTCGAAGGTTCCAACGTCGACCCGGTCAAGGAAATCACCGACCTGATCTCGGCGCAGCGTGCCTACGAGATGAACTCCAAGGTCATCACCACAGCAGACGAAATGGCGCAGACCGTCAGCAAGAACATGAGATAGTGAAAGGCAGACAAACATGATGTTTGGTCCCTCGCATTCCCACCTCGCAAGAAGGATCGCTCTCGCAGCGGTCCTACCGCTCTTTCTGTCGGCATCGACGGCAGCCTTCGCCGGCGAATACGGCAAGGCAGTTGTTCCGGTGACCATCATCTATCCCGGCCAGGAAATCGAAACCGGCCAGGTCCAGGCCATCGACGTCACCAATCCCAATCTGATCGAGGGCTATGCTCGGTCGGTGAAGGAAGTGACGGGCATGGTCACCACCAAGACCCTGCTGCCAGGCCGCACCATCATGGTGTCAGCGCTTCGCCAGCCCTACACGGTCAGGCGCGGCGACAAGATCATCCTACTCTACGACAATGGCGGGCTGCGGATCACAGCATCCGGAACCCCGCTTGCAGATGCGATCACCGGTGATCTCATCAAGGCACGCAATACCGATACCGGCGTCATCATCTCCGGCACAGTCATGGCCGACGGCTCGATACTGGTAGCGCAAAAATGAGAATAGTCTCGACCCTGCTGATCGCTCTTCTGACCTTCTGCACGATCGCGCCGCAGAATGCCTCTGCTTCGGCGATTGCCCGCATCAAGGACGTCGCGTCGCTGCAGGCGGGGCGAGACAACCAGCTGATCGGTTACGGCCTCGTGGTCGGCCTGCAGGGGACCGGCGACAGCCTGCGCTCGTCGCCCTTCACCCAGCAATCGCTCAAAGCAATGCTGCAGAATCTCGGCATCTCGACCGTGGGCGGTGAGAACCGTTCCAAGAACATCGCAGCTGTTATGGTCACCGCGACGCTGCCGCCTTTCGCAAGTCCCGGCAGCCGCATGGACGTGTCGGTAAGTTCGCTCGGCGATGCAACGTCGCTCCGCGGCGGCACGCTGGTCATGACTTCGCTGACCGGTGCCGACGGCCAGATCTATGCCGTGGCCCAGGGCGCGATCATCGTTTCCGGCTTCTCGGCAACGGGCGACGCGGCCCAGATCACACAAGGCGTGACGACTGCCGGCCGCGTGCCGAACGGCGCCATCATCGAGCGTCCGCTGCCCTCGCGCTTCAAGGATTCGATCAATCTGGTGCTGCAGCTTCGCAATCCGGATTTCTCGACCGCCGTGCGCATGACCGATGCCATCAACCAGTTCGCACGGGCCGCCTATGGCGGGCCTATCGCCAGCGTCAACGATTCCCAGGAAGTCGTCATCGAAAAGCCCAAGCGTGCCGATCTCGCGCGCCTGATGGCCGAGGTGGAAAACCTGACGATCGAGACCGATACGCCGGCCAAGGTGGTCGTCAACGAACGCACCGGCACCATCGTTATCGGTGCAGATGTTCGCATCTCGGAAGTTGCGGTCAGCTACGGCACTCTGACGGTGCAGGTCACCGAGAACCCGATGATCGTCCAGCCATTGCCGTTCACCGATGGCCAGACTGCGGTGCAGCCATCGACGGATATCGTTGCCCAGCAGGCGAGCAGCAAGGTGGCGATCCTCAAGGGCTCGAACCTCAAGACGCTGGTCTCTGGTCTCAACAGCATCGGCGTCAAGCCTGACGGCATCATCGCCATCCTGCAGGGCATCAAGTCCGCGGGCGCACTTCAAGCGGAGCTCGTACTGCAATGATGGAGCGTTTGACCGGAAGAAACATGCTGATGCGCTTTGCTGTTATCGCAGGCGTATGCGCCGCCGTCTCGCCGATCTCCGGCGCACTCGCCGAAGACAAGCCGAAGCCGGTGGCAAAGACTGCCCGCGAGGAGATCAAGGCCTTCTGCGCCAATATCGCCGACGCGGCGAGAGATCAGCGCTATCTCCTGCAGAAGGAAGAGCTGGAGAAACTCCAGAGCCAGGTCGACGAGCGGATTGCCGTGCTTGAAACCCGTAAGTCCGAATACGAAGACTGGCTGAAGAAGCGCAACGAGTTTCTCAAGCAGGCCGAGGCCGGCTTGACAGACATCTACAAGAAGATGAAGCCGGACGCGGCAGCCGCACAGCTTGAGTTGCTCGACCCGAACCTGGCGTCGGCCATTATCATGAAACTCGCGCCGCGCCAGTCGAGCCTCATCCTCACGGAAATGGAAGCGAAGAAAGCGGCCATGGTCGCCGCAATCATGTCCGCAGCCAGCAATCGCAACACATCAAGGAACCCGTCATGAAGGCAAAGTACCTAGCACTGGCGGCGGCGACCTTGCTTGCAGGATGTGGCGGCACGAACCAGACACTCAAGGAGGTCAATCGCGCGCCTGCAATGAGCCCCATCGGCACCGGCCTGCAATATACCCAGCAGAACGAACTGGCGATGTATCCGAAGCAGCCGGCGCAGTCGGCGACGGGTTACTCTCTCTGGAGTGACCAGAAGGCAGACTTGTTCAAGGACGCGCGCGCGCTCAAGATCGGCGACATCCTGACCGTCACGATCAATATCGACGATCAGGCGAAGTTCGACAACACCACGGACCGTAGCCGCGATACGTCCTGGAGCAAGAAGTTCGGGCTGAACGGTGACGACAGCACCAACACCATCGGCTTAAGCGCCGATATCAGCAATGAATCCAAGACTTCGACCAAGGGCGACGGCTCCATCGAGCGCAAGGAAAAGCTGACGCTGCAAGTCGCGGTCGTGGTCACCGGCGTGCTCGAGAACGGCAACCTGCTGATCAGCGGCTCGCAGGAAGTGCGCGTCAACCAGGAACTGCGCGTCCTGAACCTGGCCGGTATCGCCCGTCCGCTTGACGTTGATGCCGACAACAAGATTTCCTATGAGAAGATCGCCGAAGCGCGCATCTCCTATGGCGGCCGTGGCCGCTTGTCGGAAGTGCAGAACGCTCCGGTCGGGCAGCAGATGCTCGATATCTTCTCGCCACTCTGATACCGGACAACAAGCATGGTTGATATCGCCGAGACAGAGCAGCCGCCCAAGAAGCGGTCAGCATTGGTCATGACCATCGCTGCGGTCGCGGTCGTGACCTTGATCGCAGGGGCGGGTGGCTGGTTCCTCGGCGGACTGGTATCGCCGATCCTCGACGCGTCCAAGAAGACCATACAAGCCGAGCAGGCCAAGGAAGCCGGCGCGGCCGAGGGCAAAAAGGCCGATGAGGGGCTGCCGACGCTTGCCACCGCAGAGAACGGCGTGGTGCAGTTGGAGCCGATCACCACCAATCTGGCCTTCCCGACCGATCGCTGGATCCGACTTGAAGTGGCGCTGCTTTTCAAGGATAAGGCTGATGAGAAGACCGCCGAAGCGATTCATCAGGATATTCTCGCTTACCTGCGCACCGTGACTCTGCAGCAGATCGAAGGACCTCGTGGGTTTCAATACCTCAAGGAAGACCTGGAAGAGCGCGCCGATCTGATCTCGGAAGGGCGCGTATCCAGAATGCTGTTCAGGACTTTTGTAATCGAATGACCATGCCCACCGCGCGACGCCTGCTGACAATCCTGGCCGCCCTCCTTGTGATGGGCTTGGCTGGCGCCGCGCACGCCCAGACCACCACGACGCCCGACATCCTCAACACGCCGATCAGCGGTTCCGTAGCAAGCTGGATCATCCGCACCTTCGGCCTGTTGACGATCCTGTCGATCGCACCGGGCATCCTGGTGATGGTCACGAGTTTTCCGCGCTTTATCATCGCGTTCTCCATCCTGCGTTCGGGCATGGGTCTTTCTTCGACGCCGTCCAACATGATCCTGACGTCGCTGGCGCTGTTCATGACCTTCTTCGTCATGTCGCCAACGCTTGAGAAAGCCTGGACGACCGGTGCCCAGCCGCTGCTGGCCGAACAGATCACCGAGACCGAGGCGCTTAAGCGCATTTCAGTTCCGTTCCGCGACTTCATGGCCGTCAATACCCGCGACAAGGATCTCAAGCTGTTTGCAGATATTGCCGCCGAGAAGGGCCAGCAGGCTGTCACCGACGGCCAGGTCGACCTTCGCGTCCTCGTACCGGCCTTCATGATCTCGGAAATCCGCCGTGGTTTCGAGATCGGCTTCCTGATCGTGCTACCGTTTCTCGTCATCGACCTCATCGTCGCCACCATTACCATGGCCATGGGCATGATGATGCTGCCGCCGACTTCGATCTCGCTACCGTTCAAGATTCTGTTCTTCGTGTTGATCGATGGCTGGAACCTGCTTGTCGGCAGCTTGGTGCGTTCGTTCAACTGACGAATTGCATCCGCCGGAATCCTCCAGCACTGACTCCGTTTTGCCGAGATTTTGAGCCGGTTCCTACCGGCCCTTCGTGCGTCTAGTAGTTTTCGACGTACCCGCTCGTTGCCCCCATTAACACCCGGTTATCTATAGACTCTCGTGCTTGGCGCGCGGGCCCCGGAATTAATGAGTTGGCAAGCTCTGGCACCAATATTGGGCCTCACACGACGGGCGGTTCCACACAGAAAAGAACCGAATGGCATGACGCCGAACGCCGTGACCGGTAAGACTTTCGAACCCGGCATGTCCCTACTTTTGTAACTCGTAAAAGGGACGCTCCCATGACTTCTATCATGACCAACAACAATGCTATCGCTGCATTGAACACCCTGCGCTCGATCTCGGGCGATCTCGAAAAGACGCAGAACAACATCTCCACCGGTTACCGCGTCAACGATGCCAGCGACAATGCTGCTTACTGGTCGATCGCCACCACGATGCGTTCGGACAAGTCTGCCATGAGCACCGTCCAGGACGCTCTCGGCCTGGCCGCCGCCAAGACCGATACTGCCTATACCGGCCTGAACGCGGCTATCGACGTCGTCACCGAAATCAAGTCCAAGCTCGTTGCTGCCCGCGAACCGGGCGTTGACAAGCTCAAGATCAACGCCGAACTGACGGAACTCAAGAACCAGCTGGTTTCGGTTTCCGAATCGGCTTCGTTCTCGGGCCAGAATTGGCTGTACAACGACGACAACACCGCCAATGGTTCGGTCGAAATGGTTGGCTCGTTCAACCGCAGCGCAACCGGCTCCGTTTCCGTCGGCGTGCTGAAGTTCGACACTGCCGACTCCACGCTGATCGACACCAAGGACGTCCAGCTCGGCCTGCTGACCAAGGATGTCGTGGTTACGGCGCCGAAGGGCACGATCACCACTAGCGCGACCTACTTCCTGGTCAACACCGGTGCTGCCACGGGTGCTTCCGGCACGGAAATCCAGCTCGACGCTTCCACGTCTTCGGATGCTATCGACGGCATGATCTCGGCCGTTGACTCGATGCTCGGTTCGATGACCGATACTGCTGCTACCCTCGGCGCCACCAATTCGCGCATCGACATGCAGAATGAATTCGTTGCAGATCTCATGGACACGATCGACAAGGGCGTTGGCCGCCTGGTCGATGCCGACATGAACCAGGAATCGACGAAGCTGAAAGCCTTGCAGACACAGCAACAGCTGGGCATCCAGTCGCTCTCGATTGCGAATTCGGACAGCCAGAACATCCTGTCGCTCTTCCGTTAATCGCAAGTCTTCGATTAAAAGATCGAAAAGGAGGCCGCCCCGAAAATCGGGGCGGCCTTTCTCGTTGTACCGATTTTGGTGGGTGGCTTCGTCTGACGCATTCAGTTTCCGGCCTTTCACAGGGCTTTGGCGCCGATCTTGCGGGCAACCGTCACGTTGTCACCCTCTCAAAAACGTGGTGAATCGACGTGGTTAAATTGCTGTCGCCGTAAGAACTTCTTTAACCATATGCGTGTCTATTGGTCCTCATAGACGCGACGGGCTAGCCGAAGATGACGCTAGCAAGCATGAAGCCTACCGCCGTTACCGGTTGAAAATACCGGAATGTCCCTTCCATTTTTCCCGTTCCTAGAGGGGCAGTACAACTATGACTAGCATTATCACGAACAGCTCTGCAATGGCAGCACTCAACACGCTGCGTTCGATCAACCAGAACATGGAAGAAACGCAGGCCCACGTATCGTCGGGCTATCGCGTCGACAAGGCATCCGACAACGCCGCTTACTGGTCGATCGCAACAACCATGCGCTCGGACAACAAGGCTCTTTCCACTGTTCAGGACGCCCTCGGCCTCGGCGCTGCCAAGACCGATACCGCATACACCGGTTTGAATTCAGCGATCGACGTTGTCACCGAAATCAAGGCCAAGCTGGTTGCCGCACGCGAACCGGGCGTCGACAAGCTGAAGATCAATTCCGAACTGACGGAACTCAAGAACCAGCTGGTATCGATCTCCGAATCCGCTTCGTTCTCCGGCCAGAATTGGCTTTACAACGACGATTCTTCCATCAACACCACTGTCGAAATGGTTGGTTCGTTCAACCGCGCTTCCGACAACACCGTTTCGGTCGGTATCCTGCAGTTCGACACGGCGACCTCCACGCTCGTCGACACTTGGAATGTCCAGAACGGCCTGCTGACCAAGGATATCGTCGTCACCGCTCCCGCGGGCACAATCACGACCTCCGCGACCTACTTCCTCCTCAACACCGGTTCTGCGACCGGCGCTTCGGGCACGGAAATCAAGCTCGATGCAACCACGTCTTCGGATGCGATCGACGGCATGATCTCTTCGGTTGAAGTGATGCTCTCCAGCATGACGGACTCCGCCGCGATCATCGGCTCGACCAACATGCGCATTGACCTGCAGAACAACTTCGTCGCCGACCTCATGGACGTGATCGACAAGGGCGTTGGCCGCCTCGTCGATGCCGACATGAACGAAGAGTCGACGAAACTGAAAGCGCTGCAGACGCAGCAGCAGCTGGGTATCCAGTCGCTCTCGATCGCCAACTCGAACTCGGAAAGCATCCTCTCGCTCTTCCGTTAAGCGCGAATCACTTCGATCAAAAAAACAAGCCGCCGGTTGCATTGCACCCGGCGGTTTTTTGATTCTTGGCATATTTCATTTTTTGCACTTTTTCGCCCAGCTTTCCCGACGGCAGACTTGATTCCTAAGAGGCTGTATTTGCGATTAGATTCGCAGGCTCTAATGAGCGGGCTGGCAAAAACCTATCAGAACTTGCAGGTGAAAATTAACAAAACCTTTCTGCCGTTAACCATTGATTAACCATGTCGCTTTACATAAAATTAATGAATGGCAGGTTGTCGCCCAGGGCAAAAATGGCGACGACGAGCATGATGCGCTACTGCTATTGCCGGCAAGATGTTCCGGAATGTCCGCGAAACTCGATTTGAGGCAATACCCATGACAAGTATGATGACCAATGCCGCGGCGATGGCCGCGCTGCAGACCCTTCGCGATATCAACGACAAGATGGACACGACGCAACAGCGCATTTCCTCGGGTTACCGGGTGGAGACGGCGTCTGACAATGCGGCCTACTGGTCCATCGCCACCACCATGCGCTCGGACAACAAGGCGCTGTCGACAGTTCAGGATGCCCTCGGCCTTGGCGCCGCGAAAACCGATACGGCCTATACGGGCCTCGAATCGACGATCGACGTGGTCACCGAGATCAAGTCCAAGCTGGTGGCCGCGCGCGAACCGGGCGTCGACCAGAACAAGATCAATGAAGAACTGAAAGAACTCAAGAACCAGTTGCAGTCGATCGCCGAATCTGCATCCTTCTCGGGCGAGAACTGGCTTTACAACGACACCGGCGTGCCGCCGACAACCGTCGAGATGGTCGGCTCGTTCAACCGGGCCTCGGACGGCACGGTCTCCGTCGAAACGCTCGAATTCGATACGTCAACATCGATGCTTATCGACATGAGCAACGCGCAGAATGGCGCGCTCACCGCCGACATCGTTGTGACTGCTCCAAGTGGTACCATCACGACGTCTGCAACATATTTTCTCCTTGCCTCCGGCTCTGCCACCGGCGCATCGGGCACCGAAATCCAGCTTACCGGCACGACCAGCGACGACGCGATCGATGGTATGATCTCGGCGGTCGATGCGATTCTAAGCGGCCTGACCGACTCAGCGGCAACTCTCGGCTCGATCAATTCGCGTATCGACATGCAGGATGACTTTGTCGCAACCCTGATGGACGTGATCGACAAGGGCATCGGCCGCCTCGTCGATGCCGATATGAACGAGGAATCGACCAAGCTTAAAGCGCTGCAGACACAGCAGCAGTTGGGCATCCAGGCCTTGTCGATCGCCAATTCCAACGCGGAAAACATCCTGCAGCTCTTCAAGTAAGATCTGCGAATGCTTCCTTGGGGCCGGCCGGATAGGCGGCGGCCTCACCATGACCGGAGAAATCCACACCGTCAGGCTTGTTTCATTGGCTGGACTGCGAAGCGATTTCAGGAAGCATATGCCATTCCTCCGTGCTGCCGGTCATCGGCACGGTTTTGGAAAGTTGGGCCGCGTTATTGCCCTGACGCGGCCCGACGCATTCATTCATTCTCGCACAAGATTGCACATCTAGTTTTCCGTCAATGCACCGTATTTCCGGCTCCTGCCGGCAATTACTTTTTTCTGGCTCTGTCCCGGCGGCTTTGCGATGAATGCTATGATTGCCAAATATCTCAAGGACTTCAGTACTCCAGCGCCCGCAGAAGCGGCCGGTGGCGACATTCTGGAAAGCCTCGCCGGATCGTCGTTCGGCGATCTTGACTTTGGAGCCCCGCAAGCGCCGGAGATCGACATCGAGGAAGAGCGGCAAGCCTCCTACGGCATGGGTTTTCGGGCAGCGACCCAGGAAGCCGAGATCAAGCACGAGGAAGAACTGACTGAGATTGCGCAAGCACATGCGGCCGACATCGAGCAGATGGCCGCCGTCCATGAGGACGAGGTGATCGCTATGATCCATCGCCGTTTTCAGGAAATGACGCAGGCCCTTTCGCAATCGCTCGCCGAACAGACGCTTCAGGTCTTGCTGCCCGTTTTCGACGAGGAACTCTGCCGCCGCTCGATCGCAACTCTTGCCGCATCGGTGCACGACGCCTTGCAGGAGACCGGAATCAGCGCGGTCGTCGTGCGAGGACCGGCCAATCTCTATCAGCGACTCAAGCCGCTGTTTGACGATGATGGCGTCGAGAGCCGCTTCGTCGAGACCAGCTCGGTCGATATCTCGGTGGAAATTAATGAAACTGTTCTCGTCACCCGCCTTGCAGCCTGGACGCAATCGCTCTCCGAGGTAACCGGATGAGCGAGACTGAAAGCCATCACCACGGCAAAAGCGAAATCATCATCGTCAAGCGTCACAAGGGTGACCACGATGGTCATCACGGCGGCGCCTGGAAAATTGCCTATGCCGACTTCATGACCGCCATGATGGCCTTCTTTCTCATCATGTGGCTGGTCAACGCTGCCAATGAGGAAACCAAGGCCGCTGTCGCCAGTTATTTCAATCCGATCAAGCTGACCGATCCGTCGCCGGCGGAGAAGGGGCTGAAGAAGCCCGCCAAGGAAGCTGACGGCGAAAATGAGCAGGACAAGTCCAAGTCCGAAGGTCAGGAAAAATCCCCCGGCCAGTCCGCTGAGGAAGGCAAGGACAAGAGCGCGACAGTCGGCCAGGAAGTCCAGTATTCCGAGGCGGACTATTTCGAAAATCCGTATTCGGTGATTGCCGAGATCGCTCAGGAAACTGACGACAAGGCCAATGTCAGCGCCAAGGGCGACGGTGGCAAGCAGGATGCAGGTCCGGGCACCGGTGCCGATGGCGGCGAAGCGTTCCGCGATCCTTTCGATCCTGACTTCTGGACGCAGCAGGTGGAAGTTTCCCGTACCAGCCCCGCAAGCTCCGATCAGCCTGCCGAGACGGCCGGCTTGCCGGGCGACGGCATGGTGGTGGACGCCGAGAACCCCAAGACGGCCTTCACAGGTGAAGCCGACAAGGGCGACAAGAAAAGTGGCGAGCAAAAGACTGGCGACCTCAAGGCGGGCGAGGGCCTGACCGACAAGAACGGCATGACCGATCACGCCGAGGCCGGCAAGGCCGACAAGCCGAAGGACGGCAAGACCGCCCTCGACAAGAATGGTGTCACCGACAAGGACAAAGCCGGAAAGACCACTTTTGCCAAGGACGGCACGACTGAGCAGGACAAATCAGGTCTCAGCGATGCCGAGCTCAAGAAGCTTGCGGAAAACGAAAAGCTCGCCAAGCAACTGGAAGCTGACCTCAAGAAGGACCTCAAGGGCAAGATCGGCTATCTCGCCGAAGGTCTCGTCGTCACGCCGGCCGAGGGCGGTGTGCTGATCAGCATCAGCGACCAGATCAAGACGCCGATGTTCCAGGTCGGCTCCTCAGTTCCGACGCGCGAGACTGTCGTCGCCATGACCCAGATCGGTGAATTGCTGAAGTCGCGCAAGGGGCAGATTGCCATTCGCGGCCATACCGATGCGCGGCCCTACAAGACCAATGGCTATGACAATTGGCGGCTTTCGGCAGATCGCGCGCAGAGCGCCTACTTCATGCTGAAGCGCGCCGGCGTCGCCGAAGATCGCATCTCGCAGATTTCGGGCTATGCCGATCACCGGCTGAAGTTCCCGGCCAAGCCGCTGGATGCAAGCAATCGTCGCATCGAGATTCTCATTCAGGCTGACGAGGGCTGATAATGAGGCCACGCATCGCCCTCGCATGCATGATGCTCGCACTCGGTGCCACGCTCTGCCTTCCGGCTCTCGCCGAGGTCAAGAGCGCCGACAGCGTGTCGGTCTATCGGATGGTGCGCAGTCTGCAGAACATCCAGGACCAGGTCATCAATGGCGACCTGAACTCGGTCGATATGCAGCGCTTCCTGTTGGGTGAGATCGACAAGCGCCTGCGTGCCGCTGATCCTGCCGTTTTCGATGATCCGCGCAATGTCGATGCGGCATTGATCTATGCGATGAGCGGCGGCAATCCCGAAACGCTCGACCTGCTCGCCAACCGCGACATCGCCGGCAATTTCGACAATCGCGTTACCAGCATCCTCAGGCGCTATCTTTCGGGGAAGGGGGCTTCGGCCACCAAGCAGCTCGAGACGGTCGTGCCGGAATATCGCAACACAACCATCGGTCCTTATCTCCAGCTCATCGGTGCCAATGCACTGATGGAGAAGGACGCCGATACGGCGCTGAAATTCTTCGATTGGGCACGCATTGAAGCTCCCGGCTCGATCATTGAGGAGGCGGCCCTTCGGCGCTCGCTGAGTCTCGCTTCGAGAAAAGGCGATACGGCCCGGGCGCTCCCGTATGCGCGTCGTTATGCGCGGCGCTACATGAGCTCGCCTTATGCATCCCAGTTCGCCGACGTTTTTGTTGGTCTGGCTCTCGACCACGAAGACGCGCTTCCGCCCAGTGAAATCAAGGAAGTGCTGTCGCTGGTCGAGCGCAAGCGCCAGCGCGAGATCTACCTGCGCCTGGCGCGGCGGGCGGCAATTGCCGGCAACAAGCATCTGACCGATTTTGCCTCGCTCGAAGCCCGACGTCTGTCGGAGCAACAGGACAAGTCGCAGCTGGCGCTCGCCGAGCTCTATTCCGGCATCGTCAATATTCCGAGCGACGGCGTCAACGACATCCTTGATCGACTGGCAGGCATTCCGGACACAGAACTCTCGCCCAAGGATCGGTTTCTCAGGGATGCTGCGCGCGTTGTTGCAGAAGAAGTCACCAATGCTCCGAGTGAAGATAGCTTGACGCAAGTAAAGCGGGATATGGTCGATAAAGAATACAGGGACAGAATGTCCGATCTTGCAGTCGATGCTGCCAATACTTCATCCACGGCTCCGCTGGGTCAGCTAGACCAGAAAGATGCCAATGAAGCGACCCACAAGCAGGCATTGGACGCGCGGATCGGACAGGTCGAGAGTTTCGTGAGTGTCGGTCGGACGAAGCTCAACGATATCGATCTGCTCCTTTCGGGGGATAGCAAATGACGGCAATAGATCAGTCGATGTTGGGCCAACCAATTGTCCCCAAAGCCAAGCAGGCTATCGGAAACGACCATGGCCACGGCAATGGCTCTGCCAAGCACGGCCAGGATGCCAAGAGTTTTGACGATCTGGTTTCGGAAGCGGAACAGAAGCTGGGTACCGGACTTGCCGTCGATGATGATGCACTCCAGAACCTCGATGATACGGATGCTCTGTCCGCTGATGCCGGCCAGAAGGTCGGCGCGGACGCAACAGGCCGGGTGCGGATTGCCACCAATTTCCAGCAGATGCTGAAGGCAAGCAACGACGGTCGTGCAACCCTTGCTGCGGCAAATGCCCAGCAGGGCGAAAAGCCCGCTGCAAAAGCGGACAGGAATGCCGACACGCAGAAAATCAAGGTCGCCGACGCCGGCAACGACAAAGCCGCGATCAGCCTGTCCGAACTGCTCGGCCTGACGGCTTCGGATGACGCGGATGTTGCCGAAGGCACGGATACTGCGCCGGTGGCGACTGTAAAGAAGACCAAATCGGAGGATAAGCCGGAACATGCCGAGGCCAAAGGCGCGGCATCCGACAGCAGCGCTGTGTCCATGGCGATCGATGTCTTGAAGGATGCGGCTGCCCAGGTCCATGCGGCATCCCAAGGCGGCCAGCATGCCGAGAGCAAGACTGACGATGACGATGCGAAGTCGGGTGATGATACCAACGACATCGTGCGGCTGGTCAGCAAGGACGGCAAGGGCGCACCTGTCGATGTGCCGCTCGTTGACAAGGCAGATGATGCAGAGGCGCCCAAGCAATCTTCCAGCAAGACCGATTTCGTCACCGTGCTTGAATCGCGCCGCTATCTCGGCTTCTCCAGCGACACCAATGCGACGACGCTCGCCAGCGCGATCAAGGCCGATCCGACCTGGTCGCAGGCGCTCCAGTCCGTTACCGCGGCCCAGAACGCCATCGATGGCAATACATCGACCACGGTCAATACGCTGAAGCTGCAGATGAACCCGGAAAACCTGGGTAACATGACTGCCTCGCTTCGCCTGAAGGGCGAGGAACTGACAGTGGAAGTCAAGGTCGAGACCATCGAGGCCTACCGGCACCTTTCCAACGACCATGACTCGATCTTGAAGTCGCTGAAGGATCAGGGCTTCTCGATCGACCAGGTTTCGATCCAGCTCAGCGCGCCGGAAAAATCCGCGGCCAGTCAGGATGGCAACCAGTCGTCGAACGGCCAGGATCAGCGCGACAATCTCGGGCAGAACGCCAGGCAGCGCGAAGAAAATGAACGTCGCACCGGAAACCAGAACCTTTGGCGGAATAATGATCAAGCGTCATCTCAAGGCGATCTCGGCGGCAGCTCTGACGACAGCGACTCTGGCAATATCTACCTCTGAGGCGCTGGCCTCGGCGGGGATTTGCGAACGGGAGATCTCCGCTGCCGCCATCAAATATCACGTACCGGAAGGCATTCTCTATTCAGTCGGTTTGACCGAAACCGGCCGGCGCGGATCTCTTCAGCCGTGGTCTCTGAATATCGAAGGCAAGGCGAAATTCACCCAGTCCGCCACTGATGCCCTGCTCGCTTTTCAGGATGCACAAAGCCAGGGTGCCGTGCTCATCGATTTGGGTTGCATGCAGATCAATCATCACTTCCACGGAGAGCATTTTGCGAGTGTTGCAGAAATGTTAAATCCCCGCAAAAATGTAGAATATGCCGCGAAGTTCCTCGCGCAGCTGCACGCGAAGCATGTTACATGGACCATGGCCGTCGCGCGTTATCACGCGGGACCCAACAACGATCCGGCGCAAAAACAGTATGTCTGTCGGGTCATTTCGAACCTGGTTGCGACCGGGTATGGAAACTGGACGCCCCAGGCCAAAACTTTCTGCTACAACTAAATAGTGCAAAACGCCAAGTTGATTCCCGCTTGAATCATTGTGGCGAGAATGTGCGCGTGGACAACGAGTCAAGAGGGCATTTTTGACCCGTTAACCATGCGTTAACGATTGCGTATAAAAAATTGTGCCAATTTTTTACTGACATACTACATATAGATCAAATCGGGCCGCAATGGTTAATCAACTGTTAATTCTTACCCGTCGGAAAGTCTAGTATTCGCCGAGTCAACCGATTCGTATCAATAAGTCGTTGTTTCACTACACTGATTCGGAGGCGGCTGATGATCGTAGTGGTAGATGAGCGTACGCTCGTAAAAGATGGATATACTTCACTTTTTTATCGCGAAGGAGTGCCCTCCACGGGCTTCGATCCCGGTGAATTTGGGGAGTGGGTATTGACGGCGGCAGACACTGATATTGACGCAGTGGAAGCCTTCCTGATTGGGCAATCCGAACTCGCTTTGGATCTCCCGAGAGCCATTCGCGACAGGAGCCAGGCACCGGTAATTGCGGTCTCTGATTCGCCCTCTCTCGAAATGACTCTTGCATTCTTTGATTGTGGTGTGGACGATGTCGTCCGCAAACCAGTCCACCCCAGGGAAATCCTGGCGCGGGCCGCGGCAATTCGCCGGCGATACAAGCCTGTCAACAACTTTACCGATGTCGGCGCCGTCAGGGTGTTCTCTGATGGGCGTGATCCGGAAATCAGTGGCGAGGTCTTCCCGCTGCCCCGGCGCGAACGGCGCATCCTGGAATACTTGGTCTCCAATCGTGGACGCCGGGTTTCAAAAACGCAGATCTTCAATGCGATCTACGGCATTTTCGACGAGGACGTCGAAGAGAATGTGGTTGAAAGCCACATCTCGAAGCTGCGCAAGAAGTTGCGGAAGCGGCTGGGTTTCGACCCGATCGATTCCAAGCGCTTCCTCGGTTACTGCATCGATTGGCAGTAACCGCACGATATGTGCCCTGCTGGGGCGGTGTGGCAATCAGTTAATATTTTGTTAATCCGCAAAGGTTCACGCAAGGCACATATCCTACTCTGTAATCAATACGGAAACGAGGATCCGAAATGAGCCTTTACGGAATGATGAGAACCGGCTCGTCAGGCATGAATGCCCAGGCGAGCCGACTGAGCGCGGTGGCGGACAATATCGCCAACACAAGCACGACCGGCTACAAGGCTGCGTCGACCGAATTTTCCTCCCTTTTGCTCCCTTCCAGCGGCGGAAACTACAATTCCGGCGCTGTTGAGGCGCAGACTCGCTACAGCATCAGCGAGCAGGGCGCACTTCAGTACACGTCATCCTCCACGGACCTCGCTATCAATGGCGATGGTTTCTTTGTGGTTCAGGATCCAAGCGGTCAGCCCTTCATGACGCGGGCGGGCGCCTTCACTCCAAATGCGGACGGTGAGCTCGTAAATACGGGCGGCTATAAGCTCCTGGGTTATCCCTACACGACGGATGATCCCGCGCCGGTGGTCAACGGCTTCGACGGCCTGCAGCCCGTTACGGTTGGCACAGACTCGCTGATCGCCAATGCGTCGACGCAGGCGGTTTTCTCGGCGAACCTCGATTCCGGTGAGGATATCCTGACCGGCGACCTGCCGTCGGGGAACCTGGCGACTTCGGAATATACCCATAAAAGCTCCTTGAAAGCTTACGACACGCTCGGCAATGAGGTGCTCTACGACATCTACTATGCCAAGACGGCCGACAATGAGTGGGAAGTCACGATGTACAACGCGGCAGACCGCGATACGACGTCTGGCGGCTTCCCGTACGCCAGTAGCGCGCTTATAAGCGAGACGCTGGTTTTCGATCCGGCAACGGGCAATCTCGATCTGTCGTCGATGACGGACAATTCGGACAGTGTGGTCGATGGTGTCTACACACTTGCTGCTGGCTCTGTCGCGAACATGCCTGAGTTGACTATCGACTTCTCTAGCATGACGCAGCTGTCCTATGACTTCTCGGTCCAGGACGCGAGCGTTAACGGCAATGCGCCGAGCGAAGTCGATTCGATCCAGATTTCGGGCGACGGCATCGTCTATGCGCAGTACGAGAACGGCGACCTGCTGCCGATCTACCGCATTGCCATGGCGACCGTGGAGAGCCCGGACAAGCTCAATGTCATCTCCGGCAACGTCTATTCGCAGAGCGTGGATTCCGGCGTCGTCATCCTCGGTTTCGCCGGCAATTCCGGCTTCGGCGAAATCGTCTCCGGTGCGCTCGAGAATTCCAATGTCGACCTCGCCGAGGAACTGACCACGATGATCGAGTCCCAGCGGACATACACCGCGAACTCGAAAGTGTTTCAGACCGGCTCGGACCTCATGGATGTCCTCGTCAATCTGAAACGGTAGTGAAAGTTAAAAGGGGCGCTCGATGTCGCTATCTTCTGCCATCAGTACGGCACAGTCCATCTTCTCCAATACCGGCTTGCAAAGCTCGGCATTGGCGCAGAACATTGCCAACGCATCCAACCCGGACTACGCGCGCCGGGTTGGCACGCTGACGATTGATGCCGCCGGCGGACAGCAGCTCAAGGTCGAGCGCACCTACGACAACGGCCTGGTCAAGCAGACGATGTATTCGACTGCCGACTCGACCGGACAGGATACGCTGCAGGAAAAGCTGGAGCGTATCCGTTCGCTGCTGGGGGGCAACGACTACGAAACGTCGCCTTCCACTTACATCTCGACCCTGCGTGACAATCTGCAGGCCTACGCGACCAAGCCGAACGAATCGACACTTGCCTCGACCGTGATCTCCAGCGCGCAGGATGTCAGCAACTCGCTGAACTCCATATCGTCGGAAATCCAGTCCATGCGTGGGCAGATCGACCAGGAAATCGACGACAAGGTCGAGGAACTCAATGGCCTGCTGAAGCAGTTCGAAGGCGTCAACAACGCCATCAAGGCTGGCACGGCCACCGGCGCTGATGTCAACAACGAACTGGATATGCGTGAGCGCTACCTCAAGCAGATCTCCAAGACCGTGGGTATTCGCTCATTCACCCGCGGCGAAAACGACATGGTACTCTACACCAGCGACGGCACGATGCTGTTCGACGTCAACGCCCGCGATATTCTCTTCTCGCCCAACGCAGCCTATGACGCCTCGACGGCCGGCAACCCGCTGATCATCGACGGCGTTGCCATGGAAGCCGGCGAAAATGGCAACACCACGGCCAAGGGCAGCCTTCAGGCGCTGCTGCAGGTGCGTGACTCCGTCATTCCGACCTACCAGTCGCAACTCGATGAAACATCGCGCGGCCTGGTCGAAATGTTTGCCCAGCAAGACCAGACCGCATCGGGTGTTGATCCGATACCCGGCCTTTTCACCTATGAAGGCTACGCAGCCGGCGACACGCTGCCGGCGAGCGGCACCGTAGTGGATGGGCTTGCTGCAAAGATCAAGGTCAACGACAACCTCGTCAAGAACAAGGGCGGCGATCCGACCCTGCTCAGGGATGGCGGCTATGATGTCGACAATCTGGGCGTCGCATCGACGGACTACCTGTCCAACGTCAACGGCGACGCCAGCTACTCGACGCTGCTGGACGGCCTCGTCGGCAAGTTCGAGAGCGACCTGACCTTCGATTCGGCGACGATGCTGGATGTGTCCACGCCGATCTCGGAATATGCGACAGGAT
The DNA here is from genome assembly GCF_057787725.1 of Shinella sp. OV683. Lineage (NCBI taxonomy): Bacteria > Pseudomonadati > Pseudomonadota > Alphaproteobacteria > Hyphomicrobiales > Rhizobiaceae > Shinella > Shinella sp. OV683. The sequence continues at coordinate 3,819,838 of NZ_CM173543.1, read as the reverse complement.
CGGTCGGCTGGCTGGAGCAGATGATCTCCGAAAGCGCGACCGCCAAGGACAACAAGGCCGCACAGCTTTCGCGTGTCGCCGAAGCGCTTTCCAACACGACCGGCGTCAGCCTCGACGAGGAAATGTCGCTGATGCTCGACCTCGAGCAAAGCTACAAGGCATCAAGCAAGCTGGTGACGGCCGTTGATCAGATGATCGACTCGCTGCTCACGGCTGTGGGGTAATTTGCTATGAAAACATCGTTCATCTCGAACCTTTCCGTGCAGTCGGCCATGCGTGCCACCGTCAATCAGGTGCAGAACGAACTGATCGACTCCCAGAAGGAAGTCGTCTCTGGGCGCTACAGCAATATCGGCGAACAGCTTGGCGCCACGACCTCGCGCAGCCTGAACCTGCACCGCGACCTGGCAATGATGGACAATCTGCTCTCGACCAATTCGGTGGTGACGCAGCGTCTGTCCTCGACACAGATGGCGATGGAAACGATCTCCAATGCCGGTCAGACCGGGCTGAACACGCTTGTGGCGCTTTCGGGCTCCACCGACAGCACGCAGCTGGCGACCGCCGCGCAGACGCTGACCGACGTGCTCGACCAGTTCACGGACGCAGCCAACACTTCGGTCAATGGCGAATACGTGCTTGCCGGCATCAACACCGACAACAAGCCGGTCAATAGCTACATGACCGACGAAGGCGGCGCGAGAACTGCCTTCAATGACGCATTCACCGGCTATTTCGGTTTTGCGCAGACGGACCCGGCCACGATCAACATCACGCCGACCGACATGCAGGATTTCATGGACACCGTCGTCGAGCCGATGTTTACCGGCGCCGACTGGAACACCTATTGGTCGACCGCCTCGGATACGCCGGTCACCAGCCGCATTTCCAAGACCGAGGTCGTCCAGACATCGGCGACCGCCAATGCCGACGGCTTCCGCAACATCGCGATGGCCTCGGTTATCGGCATCGAGCTTCTGAACGCCAAGTTGACCAGCGACACGCGCGCCATCGTCAGCGATACGGCGATCAAGCATATGGGCCTGGCGATCAACGGGGTGGACGGACAACGAAGCGAACTCGGTCTTTCCGAGAATCGTGTGGCCATCGCCAATACGACTTTGCAGGCGCAGATCGACATCATCAAGCTCAACCTTGATGATCTCGAAGGGGTGGATGTCTACGAGGCGTCGACGCGGATCACCGCGCTGACGAACCAGATGGAGATCTCCTACAATTTGACAGCCAGGATTTCTCAGTTGAGCCTCGTTAACGAGCTCTAATCCTGGTTGAGAACGTCAAGGCATTGAATTTTCGAATAAATTTGGCCTGGGTGGAGAAACGGACATGGAGCGTAAGCCTGGGTTCAGGCACAATATGTAAGCTCCAAGAATGACCGGAATATGAGGGACTGAATGTACCAGTTTTCCTACGCAGAAATCATGGCGGATGATATCGCCGGGTCGCGTGACCGAGAGAAGCAAGTTTTGGACCGCGCCGTCGAACTCTTGCGGTCTGCGACGCAGAAGGGGCGCGAGTCGCGGGATGCCGTCGAGGCGCTCTACTACACAAGACGTGTATGGACGGCGTTCATCGAGGATCTTCGCAATCCCGACAACCAATTGCCACCCAATGTCAGGGCGGACCTAATTTCCATCGGTATCTGGATCCTCAAGGAGTCAGATCGGATACGCTTGCGTCAATCCGAAAACTTCAAGGGCATCGCCGATATCATAACCATCATTAGGGATGGATTGAAATGAAGAGCACTTTGCGTATTTCGCTCAAATCCGGAGAACGGATTTTCATCAATGGCGCCGTTCTGCGAGTTGATCGCAAAGTTGCTGTCGAATTTCTGAATGATGTGACTTTCCTTCTGGAAAACCACGTGCTGCAGCCGGAGAGCGCCAACACGCCGCTGCGTCAGCTCTATTTCATCGTGCAGATGATGCTGATCAATCCGGAAGGCGCCGAGCAGTCCAAGATCATGTTCAAGAAGTCCATAATCATGCTGCTGGCAAGCTTCCAGCATGATGAGATCCTTGCCGAACTGAAGCGGATCGACGCCGTTGTCATATCGGGCCGTCCGTTCGATGCGCTCAAGGCCATCCGTTCGCTCTATCCGCTTGAAGAGAAAATCCTCTCTGCCCAGGAAATCACCCCGGCAGCTCGTGAACACATGCGCCGGGAGATGGCACCATGGCAATAAGCGCACTGAATTCGTTGGCAGCCGCCGCGACCAGCACCACCAGCACGACGACGACCCAGTCGACCAGTGATGCCAAGGACGCGACACTCAACTACGAGAGCTTCCTGAAGCTGCTTGTCGCTCAAATGCAGAATCAGGATCCGACCGACCCGGTCGATGCGACCGAGCAGATGTCGCAGCTGGCTTCGTTCTCGAATGTCGAACAGGCGATCAAGACCAACACCCACCTCGAGAGCCTGATCCAGGAGACCTCGCTGTCGCAGGCAACCAACCTGATCGGCAAGACCATCACCAGCGCCGACGAGAAGACCACGGGCGTTGTCGCCTCGGTGGAAGTCAATTCCGACGGCCTGACAGCGGTCCTGGAAGATGGCAGCAAGGTCGTGGTTCAGTCTGGCATCGTCGTTGCCGCAACAAAGACGGACGACTAGACCGAGAGCGATTGATCCACGACACCCAGAATGCAGGGGATCGGCAACATTGCCGCCATGCAATCTGCGCATTTGGGTATAATATCACGATCACGCCGCGTCTGATTCCGGATGCGGCGTCATGCTTCAAGTGAGAACAGCAGATGAATGAGGCCGATGCACTGGATATGGTCCAGGCTGCGATCTGGACAGTGCTCGCAGCATCGGGCCCCGCAGTTCTTGCGGCGATGATCGTCGGTGTCACCGTCGCGCTCCTGCAGGCGCTGACGCAGGTTCAGGAAATCACCCTGACATTCGTCCCGAAAATCCTTGCGGTGTTTGCCGCAGTGGCGATTTCGGCACCCTTCATCGGCTCGCAGATTTCCGTGTTCACCAACCTGGTCTTTTCGCGCGTCCAAAGCGGCTTTTAAATCCGGGCGCGCCTGCTCCACACCCCTCGCACAAGTTTCGAAAGCTAGGTTGGCTAGGCGCGAATTCTTTGCGCAGGCGCGATATTTCTCGCTCCGATATGACGGCTCATGAAGAGGCGGGTGGTTTATGGCGGATGTAACGTCGCTGGTTGTTCCAAAGGTTGCGCCCAAGGGGCGCGATATCGGTTTTGCGATCGGTATCATCTTCATCTTGGCGACTTTGTTCCTGCCGCTTCCGCCGTTTCTCATCGATCTCGGTCTGGCATTCTCGATTTCGTTCTCGGTGCTCATCCTCATGGTGTCACTGTGGATCCAGAAGCCTCTGGATTTCTCCTCGTTCCCGACCATTCTGCTGATCGCGACGATGACACGATTGGCGCTGAACATCGCCACGACACGCGTCATCCTCAGCCACGGCAATGAGGGGCACGAGGCCGCGGGCCATGTGATCGCGGGCTTTGCCAGCCTCGTCATGTCGGGCGACTTCGTCATCGGTCTGATCGTCTTCCTGATCCTCGTCGTGGTGAACTTCATCGTCATCACCAAGGGTGCTACGCGTATCGCTGAAGTTGGTGCACGTTTCACCCTGGACGCCATCCCCGGCAAGCAGATGTCGATCGACGCCGACCTTTCCGCTGGGATGATCGACGAGCATGAAGCTCGCCGCCGGCGCAAGGAGCTGGAAGACGAAAGCTCGTTCTTCGGGGCGATGGACGGTGCGTCCAAGTTCGTTCGTGGTGACGCGGTCGCCGGTTTGCTGATCACCGCGATTAACATCTTCGGCGGTATCATCATCGGTTATTTCCGTCACGGTATGGAAATCAAAGAAGCCGCCGACGTCTTCGTCAAGCTTTCGGTCGGTGACGGTCTCGTCTCGCAGATCCCGGCGCTGATCATCTCTCTCGCCGCCGGCCTGTTGGTCTCGCGCGGCGGCCAGACCGGCACGACCGACAAGGCGGTTGTCGATCAGCTCGCCGGCTATCCGCGTGCGCTGGCCATGTCGTCGGGTCTGGTCTTCGTGCTGGCCTTGATGCCCGGCCTGCCGTTCTTCCCGTTCGTGACGCTGGGCGGCATCATGGCATTCGCCGGCTGGGCCATTCCGCGCCGTCTCGAAGCGGAGAACCAGGCCAAGCGAACGGCCGAGGAACAGAAGAAGGCCGCTGACGTCAAGGCCGAGGACAAGGACTCCGTCAAGCAGGCACTCAAGACGCCGGAGATCGAGCTGGCGCTCGGCAAGCAGGTTTCGACACGCTTGCTCGGCGCCCATCAGGAACTCGCCTTCCGCGTCGGCAAGATGCGCAAGAAGTTTGCCAGCCAATACGGCTTCGTGGTTCCGGAAATCAAGGTTGCCGACGAGCTCGGCATTGCCGACAAGTCCTACCACATTCGTATTCACGGTACGACGGTTGCGTCCAATATGCTGCGAGTCGGCGAAGTGCTTGTTATCACCGGTGGCGGACGCAAGCCGTCCGTGCCCGGCGACGAGGTTCGCGAACCCGCTTTCGGCATGCCGGCCGTCTCTGTGGTCGAAACCTTCACGGAAGAACTGAAGCGCGAAGGCTTCCATCCGATCGACAACGTCTCGGTGGTGCTGACGCATCTGTCGGAAGTCATCCGCAACAATCTGCCGCAGCTTCTGTCCTACAAGGACGTCAAGATCCTCATCGACAGGCTCGACCCGGAATACAAGAAGCTCGCCGACGAGATCTGCACGACGCATATGTCCTATTCGGGCCTGCAGGCGGTGCTCAAGCTGCTGTTGGCCGAGCGTGTCTCGATCCGCAACCTGCATCTCATCCTCGAAGCGGTGGCCGAACTTGCCCCGCATGTCAGGAAGACCGAGCAGATCGTCGAGCACGTCCGTGTGCGCATGTCCCAGCAGATCTGCGGCGACCTCTCGGACAACGGCTTGCTGCGCGTGCTGCGCCTTGGTAACAAATGGGACATGGTCTTCCACCAGGCAATCAAGCGAGACGCCAAGGGCGAAATCGTCGAATTCGACATCGATCCGCGCATGCTCGAGGAATTCTCCGAACAGGCTACGAAGGTCGTGCGCGAATATCTCGATCGCGGCGTGCCGTTCGTTCTCGTCACCTCGCCAGAGACGCGCTCCTATGTGCGGATGATTATCGAGCGACTGTTCGCCACCCTTCCGGTGCTCTCGCATGTCGAACTCGCCAAGGGTATCGAAATCAAGATCCTCGGAACCATTTCATGATCGAGGATCCACAGGGCCTTGTTTTGGCGCTGTTGCTGGTCTTCTGCCGGATCGGCGGCTGCATCATGGTTCTTCCCGGCTTCTCGACGGCGCGCGTGCCGGTGCCGTTCCGGCTGTTCGTGGCGCTGACAGTATCGCTCGCCATGCTGCCGATGATGTGGGACACGATCTATCCCAAGGTGGCAGGCGGCACGCCGGACTACATTCTGATGATCGGCGTGGAGACGCTGACCGGTACGGTTCTCGGTCTCGTGACGCGCTTCTATACGCTCGGACTTCAGTTCCTGGGCACGGTTATCACCATGATGGTCGGCCTCAACACGCCTCCAGCCGGCGATATCCTGGAAGACAGCAGTGAAGGCCAGCTGACCAATCTCCTGACCTTTGCCGGCCTGATGGTCCTGTTCATGCTGGATTTCCATCATCAGGTATTCCTGGCGGTCGCCCAATCCTACAAGACCTGGCCGCCGGGCATGGCGTTTGATCCGCAGAAGGCGCTGGTGACGCTGGTCGACACGCTTGCTGCGACCTTTACCATCATGCTCCGGCTGGCAAGCCCTTTCATCCTCTTCAACGTGCTGTTCAACGTGGCGATCGGCTTCATCAACAAGCTGGCGCCGATCGTGCCCGTCTACTTCATCTCGACGCCGTATATGGTGATGGGCGGCTTGCTGCTCTTCTACTTCGGTATCTCGTCGCTTTTGCAGCTGTTTGCCGACGGCTTCGGCACGGTTTTCAGGTAGGGCGATGGCGAAGCAAACCCGGTCTCAAAAACTCCAGCGGCTCGTCAAGGTGCAGCGTCACCTTGAGCACATGGCCGAGAACGAACTCGCCGCCACGACGCAGGCGCGCAGGGAAGTGTTGGACAATCTCGATGCCGTGGTCGAGGCGATCGGTTCGCTGACGCCTGTGCATCAGATCTTCGCCGGCCTCTATTCCAACCAGATCACCCGCCTCAGCGCCAAGGACCAGCACCTGCAATTGCAGCAGCAGATCCACGAAAACAGGATGATGCGCGAAAAAGCCAAGGGCGACCGCCTGGAAGAAAACATGCGCGATGCCCGCACCGCCGAGAACCGAGAAGCGGAAGATACGGCGATCTACGATCTGCTCGACCAGCGCATGGCGGCGGGACGGAAGGACGATGGCATCTGACCCTGGCCCGACGCCTGTCACAAGCCACGGTCAAGCTTAAACAACGATGATCTTACAAAGGCCGAAAGGCCACGTTACCAACGGATTTCCCCATGGCAATCAGCACCCCAACCGATATCGTCTCCGACGTTCTCAATGCTGCGGACCCGGCTGCGGTGGAAACCGCGCGCGCTCGGCTTAATGCAGGCCAGGCCGCGCTGCAGGCACAACGTCTCGAAAACACCGATCAGGCCTTCAGCGCCCAGATCGCCATGAACCAGCTTCGCGACGACACCAGCCTGCATGCAGGCAAGAAGGACGTGCCGGAATCGTATCGCAAGTTCGAATCGATGGTGCTCGGCAACTTCCTGAAGACGATGATGCCGGACAGCGAGGAACTCTACGGCAAGGGCGCGACGGGCGAGATCTGGAAGGGCATGATGGCCGAGCAGATCGCCAACGAGATCTCCAAGACCGGCGGCATCGGTATTGCCGACAAGCTCGCCGAGCACGGCGCGACCCGCGTTCGCGACAAGACCGTCGAGGACGCCAATCGCAGTGGCCGCATGCATATGGCGACGCAGCTGATCGAAGAGCAGCAGATGAAGGCGCTGGACAAGTTCTTGCCAGGCGCAGACGTCAAGAAGGCAGACGCGAAAGCATGATCCCGCTTTCCGGTAACAGCGACATAGAGTGGGCACGGGCGGAGTGAGCGGGATGACAGTGGCGATTACCGAAGAGAATTTCAGGGATGTACGGCTCAAGACGGTTCTGGGCCGGCTTGAACTGATCATCGACAATGAGAATGACCGGATCGGCAAGGATTCGATGTTCGACATCAAGACGTCGAACGCGCACAAGAGCCGTTGCCTCTACGAACTGACCATGCTGTGCAGGGATACGACCCCGGAAGAATTTCCCACGGGCTTTTCCTCGCAGATGAAGTTCCTCAAGCAGAAGCTGATGTTGAATGCCCGCAAGCTCGAGGCGCATCTCAATGCCGTGCGTACCGTGACGGATATCCTCCGCAGCGCTGCACAGGAAAGCGACGGCGACGGAACCTACACCCAGGAACAATTCCGCTACAGCGAGATCTAAATCCCGATGCTCAAGCTCATCCTCACAGGCGTCTGGGTCGCCGTCGTCACGCTGGGATCGGTGTATTTCTCGATCCAGATGTCGAAGGCGCCCGATCCTGCCGACGAGGCAGCCAAGAAGAAGGCTATCCAGGAACTCGTGCGCGGTGAGGTGACAACGTTTCCGGTGATTGCGGATGGCCATGTCGATGGCTATTTCCTGACCCGGACATCCTACATCGTCGACAAGACGAAGATGCCTCTCGTCACCATGCCGATCTCGGTGTTGCTGACCGACGAGCTCTACACCGCCCTTGTCGGCGACAAGGTCATCCGCGTTGGCGAAAATAAGAATTTCGATCTCAAGGCTTTCCGCGAACGGGTCAAGGAAACGCTGAACAAGCGCCTCGGCCAGGACGTTGTCATGGACATCGTCGTCGAGCAGGTCGATTACCTCTCCAAGGACGATATCCGCACCAGCATGTCGCAGAAGCAGATGACACTGAAGAGCGGCAAGCAGATCATCGCCGAAAAAGTGCCGACCGACATCCAGGAAGAGTCGAGCACCATGGCGAACTCCCATTAGAGCTGTTTGAGCGCATCCGCAAAAGTTAACAAATGGTCGCCAAACGGCGGCAGCGGCTCCATATGAGCGCTCACGCACATACGTTGATCCCAGTCTGATACAGACATGTCTTCGCATTCTGTTCCACTATGGATCGAAATCGACCGTCTACCCCCTCCTCGCCACATTTTCGTCACAGACACACCCAGATTTTTACTTGCGAAATCTTGGTTATTTCGACGTTTTTCTACCCCCAATTCCTTGAAAAACAATGGCTTTCAGGCATCCGGTTAACACTTCGTTAATCGGTATTTATTGTTTTGAATGAATGACTTAAAGGCCATTTCAGCCCTCCCTGCTACTTCTCGTCGTCAAGGGTAATCAATCGAGCGCGAACCAGGACTGCCACACCGGCGGTACGGATCTTGCTGTGCTCGAATTACCGGGCTCGGAAAAACCGGGCTTTGTAACGGGGGAATTTCGGGAATGAATATCGTTTCCAATATGGCGGTTTTCAGCTCGCATCGGCAGGTCTTCGGCCTGCCGGTTTGCGATCTGGGATGGTCTGAGGCGTTCAGTTTTGTCAGCGCGCTTGCCGATATGCCGATCGGCCAGACCGTCATATCGTTTCTGAATGCGCATAATGCCAATGTGCTGGTGAGGGACCCTGAATACCGCCAGGCACTCGAGCGCCACCTCGTGCTCCCCGACGGCGTCGGTGTCGATGTCGCCTCGCTTGCGACTTTCGGCACATTTTTTCCAGCCAATCTCAACGGCACGGATTTCGTGCCGGCGCTGTTGACCTACATGACCACCCCGAAGCGAATCGGCTTGGTCGGTGCCAAGCCGGAGACGCTTGCCAAGGCCCGCGAGCAGTTCGCCGCCCACGCTCCCTGGCATGAAATTATTGCTATCCACGACGGCTATTTCACCGAGCAGCAATCGCCCGACGTGGCACGCGAGATCGCTCGTCACAAGGTCGATATTCTGCTTGTCGCGATGGGCACGCCGAAGCAGGAGAAATGGGTTGACCGCTATATCAGGCCCGAGCATGCGCGATTGGTGATCACGGTCGGCGCGCTGTTCGATTTCGTCGCCGGCGACGTGCCGCGCGCGCCCGAGATGGTCCGGCGTTTCCGCATGGAGTGGCTGTTCCGGTTCATGCAGGAACCCCGCCGGCTGGCAGGCCGGTATTTCCTGGGCGGCCCGATCTTCCTCGGCCATGTCGCAGCCTATGCCGCCTGGCAGCGTTTCGGTGCCGGCAGGCGTGGCTTCCCGCATCTTGGGCCGACGGCCTGACAGTGGGCAAATTAACCATTTGTTAGCCATAAAGTTCTAGGGTCGCGGTAGGCCACAAGGCCGAACCGTGGCCGCGACATTTCTGCAGTTCGCCTGGCTAAAATCCACGAATGATGGTTGGCTGATATGACGAACCGCTCGCTTCTCGATTATCTCGGTGAACATTTCGAACCGGCACAGGAACCGCGCGACGAAATGTACCCCGTCGACCAGCTGAGAGCGCGGCTTGCCGAATTGGAGAGCAAGCTTACCGCTGCCGCCAACGTCGTTCCACCGCCCGCCCCGGTGACGGTGCCCGAGCCGCCGCTTTCCAGCCAGATCGAATCCATCCTCAAGCGCCGTGACGGGCTGTCGCCCGACCGCATCGAGCCGAGGCAGGAACAGCTCCGTGAAGCTGTCCGAGGCATCGAGCGCCACCACGAACGCATCGCCATGCAAGCGCCGCCACTGGCGCCGGAAGCTGCCGCTGCCAGCGGTGACTTCGGCCGCTTCGTCGATGCCGTCCAGTTGATCGCCCAGGCCGCCAGTCGCTATCTGCAGCAGTCGCAGGGCGAACCTGTAGCGGTGCGTCGCGAAATCGCTCCGCCTGCCGCTGCTCCCGAGATCTCTGTCCTTTCTGAAGGCCTCAAGCAGGTGTTGGGTGCCTTGCACGACATGACCGACGAGTTCCGCTCCGCCACGGAGGAAATGCGTCGCGGTTCCAACGAGGCCCGCAAATCACCTGAAGACCGGCATGCCGCACCACGCCGCATCAGTCGCGACGACGCCGAACTCTTCCGTCTCCAGGACGATCTCGATGATCTGCGCGAACGACTGGGTTCGCTTACCCGCCATCGCAGCCGCAATCCGTATTGATCCCACCAATCACCATTGGTCCCGACCAATCACTATTGGTCCCGGTCAATGCCTATTGATCCCGGTCAATCGCTATTGATCTCGTTCAATTCTCCCCATAATCGTGTTGAATGCGCGCCTTACGGAGGCGTGCAAAGACGATTGCCAAGGACGGTCCAGCGATAGGATCGCCGCAAAATGAGCTAGGGATTCAGAGGAGGCCTAAGGGTGGCAACAATAATCAACGGAACTGAAGTCGCGGCATCGGTGATCGAGCAGGTCAAGTCGTCAGCGTCCAAGCTTCAGGCCGATACCGGCGTCCAGACCGGCCTTGCAGTGGTCATCGTCGGTTCAGATCCCGCCAGCCAGGCCTATGTTGGCTCGAAGAGCAAGATGGCCAAGGACTGCGGCTTCAAGTCGGTACAGCATTCGCTACCGGAAGACACCACCCAGGAAGCGCTGCTGGCGCTCGTTGCCGAACTCAATGCCGATCCGAGCATCCACGGCATTCTCGTGCAGCTGCCGCTGCCCAAGCATCTCGATTCCGAGCCCGTCATCCAGTCGATCCTGCCGGAAAAGGACGTCGACGGCCTGCATGTCGTCAATGCCGGCAAGCTGGCCACGGGCGATATCGAAACCGGCCTGATTTCCTGCACGCCGGCCGGCTCGTTGATCCTCGTGCGCACCATCCGCGGCGAAGACCTGTCCGGCCTCACTGCCGTCGTCATCGGCCGCTCCAACCTGTTCGGCAAGCCGATGGGCCAATTGCTGCTGTCGCGCAATGCCACGGTCACCATGGCGCATTCGCGCACCAAGGATCTCGCAGCCGTTGCCCGCACCGCCGATATCCTCGTGGCCGCCGTTGGCCGCCCCGAGATGGTCAAGGGCGATTGGGTCAAGCCGGGCGCGACCGTCATCGATGTCGGCATCAACCGCGTGCCTGCGCCTGAAAAGGGCGAAGGCAAGTTCAAGCTGGTCGGCGATTGCGACTTCGCATCCTGCGAGCCCGTCGCCGGCGCCATCAGCCCGGTGCCAAAGGGCGTCGGCCCGATGACCATCGCCATGCTGATGGCCAACACCGTCATCGCCGCCTATCGCAGGGCTGGCAAGACAGCGCCGAAGTTCTGATACAGGATTAAAGGTTAGGCAGGATGCGCCGCCAGTTTCGGCGCATCGACAGAACTCTTGCAATCAGCACATGCGTTGTTGCGACCTGATAAACGATAACGTGGCTTTCATGGAAAAAGACGCGAACCTGTTGCGTAGCGATGCCGTATCGCTGCCCCAATCCGGGCTGGCTTGCAAGGAGCTCGAAGCAAGTTTGGAGCCTTCCATGATACGCATCGGCGTGGTGCGCGCCAAAAATTTCCAAGCCATAGCTGTAGATGTCGATCACATCTCGGTCAGCCTGCTTGGCGAGCCTATAACTTCGCATTCATGCGATCTTTGGCTTGCCGTCTAGCGTCCGCGAGTATTTCATCCATTGTACGATCGCTGATGCCGCTATCGAGACCTTCCTGGACCAGCCGGTCGAACTCTTCGATAGCCTCTTGTCGTTCTCTCTCATTGAGCAGAACGCTTTCGACGTAGTCGCCGACGCTATTGAAATTGTTGTTGGCGGCTTGCTTTTCAGCCCATTCGCCGAGCGGATCTGGCAGCGAGAGCAGCACTTTTGTCATCGGAACTTCCGTAGAAATGTTCAATCATCCTCGCAATTATGGAATTCAATTCCAGATTTGCAAGGTTAATCTGGATTTCTCTCGGCCCAATCCTCGTAGGTTATCGACATCAGCAGCAGGTTGACGCGCTTGCCGTCCGGCGTCGTGCCGGCTTGAGGGAGCTTTCGCTCTACTGTGAAACCATGTGCCTGATAGAGGTGCAACGCGCGCTCATTTTCCGGCCTGACCCGCAGCCAGAGCTTGGATGTCGGCGCGCCATCGAACACGACAGCCATGATCTCCCGCAGGAACAGCCTGCCGGTGCCCATGCCGGGTGTTCTCACGATCAGGCGGTTGATCAGCACTTCACCTTTGGAATCACCCATGCCACTGAGCGCCGCAAAGGCGATCGGCGCGCTCTCGCGGCCGTCATGGACCAAGTAGAGGTAGCCGGGCTTGGAGATATTCTCGAGATGCTGCTCGGCATTCCAGCGACCCACGAGTTGGTCGAAGCCCGGCTGCCGTTCGATTTCCATGATGGCGGGAATATCGGCGGCCGAGGCTCTGCGCAGAACGGTCTGTTGGGTCCAGATTCGGGTCATCTCTGAAATTAGGGAATGCACACCCCGATTTGCAAGATCAAGGTTGGCGCGGAAACCATTCTGGCTTCAGGATCGACATGACCGCGAGGTCGACGCGGGTGCCATCCGGCAGTGCATAGGCCTGCCGGAAGATGCCTTCTCGCGTAAGGCCGCTCTGCTCGTAGACATGGCGGGCGCGGTCATTGCTGATAATGTGGTCGAGCCAGAAGCGGTGGGTGCTCGTCTGCATAAAGGCCCACTCGATGACCTCCAGCAGGAAGGGCTTGCCGAAGCCGCTGCCGGGCGTCCGCGCTGCCAGCCGCTTGAGGCAGGTATTGCCCATCGGATTGGTCAGGTCGCGCAGGATCGCAAAACCGGCGATCACGCCATCCGCATTCAATCCCACCAGATAGGCGTAGTCCGGGTCAACCATTGCCCGCGCATGGAACTCCGCCGACGAGCGGCCGACGAAGTTCTCGAAACCGGGCTGCCGCTCGATCTCCATGATCTCCGGCAGATCGGCCGATGTGGCAACCCGTAGCGCCATTTAGAACAGCACGCTGCCGCCCTGGTCGGCGGCGCCGGCGTTCTGCCGGAACACGGCAAACAGTTCGCGGCCCATGCCGAACTCGTTGCCGGACAGATCGGCCTCGACCGGCAGGCGTGCATCGAATTCCGTGGCTTCCACCAGCACGTCGATTTTGCCATGCGTTGCATCGAGACGAATGATGTCGCCGTCGCGGATCTTGGCGATGGCGCCGCCATCCTTGGCTTCCGGCGTAAAGTGGATTGCCGCCGGCACCTTGCCAGAGGCGCCCGACATGCGGCCATCGGTCAAGAGTGCCACGCGCTGGCCACGATCCTGCAGCACGCCGAGCACGGTGGTCAGCTTGTGCAGTTCCGGCATGCCGTTGGCCTTCGGGCCTTGAAAGCGGACCACAGCGACGAAATCGCCGGTCAACTCGCCATTCTTGAAGGCATTGTTCAGCCCGGCCTGATCGTGGAAGACCTTTGCAGGCGCCTCGATGATATGCCGCTCCGGCTTGACCGCCGAAATCTTGATGACGCCGGTGCCGATATTGCCGGTCAGCATCTTGAGACCACCAGACGTCTGGAAAGGTGTCTCGACCTTGCTCAGCACCTTGTCGTCGCCACTCTTTTCCGGAACCGGCACGCGGATGACCTGACGGTTCTCGCCGAGCTTGGCTTCGACGGTGTAGGCATCGAGCCCATGGCCGAACACGGTGCGCACATCGTCGTGCAGCAGGCCTTGCTTGAGCAGTTCGCGGATCAGGAAGCCAATGCCGCCAGCCGCGTTGAAATGGTTCACGTCGGCGAGGCCGTTCGGATAAACGCGGGCGAGCAGGGGGATGGCGTCGGAAAGATCGGAAATATCCTGCCATGTCAGGTGGATGCCGGCCGCACGGGCAATGGCCACCAGATGCAGCGTATGGTTCGTCGAACCGCCGGTGGCATGCAGGCCGATGACGCCGTTGACGATCGAGCGCTCGTCGATCATTTCCCCGGCCGGTGTGAATTCGTTGCCCATGGCGGTGATCGCCAGCGCCCGCTTGGCGGCTTCCTTGGTCAATGCATCGCGCAGCGGCGTGCCCGGATTGACGAAGGACGAACCGGGCATATGGAAGCCCATGACTTCCATCAGCATCTGGTTGGAATTCGCCGTGCCGTAGAAGGTGCAGGTGCCGGGACCGTGGTAGGACTTGGATTCGGCTTCCAGCAGCGCCTCGCGGCCAACCTTGCCTTCGGCAAACAGCTGGCGAACACGGGATTTCTCGTCATTCGGAAGGCCGGAGGTCATCGGACCGGCCGGAATGAAGACGGCGGGAAGATGGCCGAAGGTCAGCGCCGCAATGGCAAGGCCCGGGACGATCTTGTCGCAGACGCCGAGGTAAACCACGGAGTCGAACATGTTGTGCGACAGGCCGATGCCGGCCGCCATGGCGATCAGGTCGCGTGAGAACAGCGAAAGCTCCATGCCCGGCTGGCCCTGGGTGACGCCATCGCACATGGCGGGCACGCCCCCGGCCACCTGTGCCACGCCGCCGGCTTCGTGCGCCGCTTCTCGGATCAGCGCCGGATAAGTCTCGAAGGGCTGGTGGGCCGACAGCATGTCATTGTAGGACGTGATAATGCCGAGGTTCGGCACACGGTCGCCGGCGAGCATGTCCTTCTCGGAGGGGGAACAGACCGCAAAGCCATGGGCGAGATTGCCGCAGGAGAGCACCGAGCGGTGCGGGCCGCGCGTGGCGGCTTCGCGGACCCGGCCGAGATAGGCTTGCCGCGAGGGCTTGGAACGTTCGACGATGCGCGCGGTGATTCCAGCGATTCTCTTGTCAGCTGCCATGGCTGTTCCTTTCGATGTCATGCCGCCGGGAGGGTGCGGCATCGGTGGCGCGAGGATCGGTCCTCAGGGCGCCCAGTAAATTTCGGTCTCGGATGTCGCATTGCCGATGACGCGGCCGACCGGCAGGGAGCTGTCCTTGCCTTCCGCCAGCGCCTTGTCGATCACCGGCTTCTTCGAGGCGGTTTCGATATGCAGCACGAGCAGCCGGGCATCCTGCAATGCCGAGAAGGTGAAAGTGAGACGCGGCTCGCCGGCGCCCTCTGCTTGCATGGTGATCACGCTGCGAGGCGTCGCCGGATCGAGGGCTTTTTCAAGGTTGTTGCCGCCTGGAAAGAATGACGCCGTGTGGCCATCGCCGCCCATGCCGAGGATAACGACGTCGAAGGGATGACAGACATCCCTGGTTGCGCCCGTGGCAAGGCGCGCGGCATCCTCAGCCGAGACGTCGGAATGATAAAGCGGAATGAACCGTGCACTCACAGCGTTATCCTGCAGTAGGCCGGACGAGACCAGTGCATGGTTCGACCGCTCATTGCTTTCCGGCACGAAGCGCTCGTCGACCAGTGTCACCGTCACGCGGCTCCAGTCGATGTCGAAGGCCGACAGCGCCTTGAAGAAGGCCTTCGGCGTCGAGCCGCCGGAAACAGCGATCGAGGCATGGCCACGCATCGCTACGGCCTCGGCGAGCACGCCTGCGACCCGTTCGGCAAGTGCCTGCGCAAGGGCAGCACCATTGTCGAAGATGTTGAAACGATACGCCATGTCTTGCCCCGAAGTCGCTTCTACTCTGCCTATTCGTGCCAGGTGCGGCCGTCGCGCTCGATGAGAGCGATCGACTGGCTCGGACCCCATGTGCCCGACGTATAGCCTTGCACCGGCTGTCCGGTCTCTTCCCAGGCCTTGAGGATCGGATCGACCCAGCGCCATGCGGCTTCCACTTCGTCGCGGCGCATGAACAGTGTCTGGTTGGAGCGGATGACGTCGAGCAACAAGCGCTCATAGGCATCGGCATTGCGGCTATCGAAGGCCTCGGCAAAGCTCATGTCGAGCGATACTTCGCGCAGGCGCATGCCGCCGGGACCCGGATCCTTGATCATCAGCGACTGCTTGACGCCTTCGTCTGGCTGCAGGCGAATGATGAGTTGGTTCTGGCCGATGCGACCGGCCGAGGCATCGAAGATCGAATGCGGTATCGCCTTGAAGGTGATGACGATCTCCGATACGCGGCTTGCCAGCCGCTTGCCGGTGCGGATGTAGAACGGCACGCCGGCCCAGCGCCAGTTGCCGATTTCCGCCTTGATTGCCACGTAGGTTTCGGTGTTGGAAACACCGCCTTCGAGTTCCTCGAGATAACCCTTGACGGCGCCCTTGTCGGACGCGCCGGCGCGATATTGGCCGCGCACGGTGAACTTGTCAGCATTGGTGGCGTCGATGCGCTTCAGCGAGCGCAGTACCTTGAGTTTTTCGTCGCGCACGGCTTCGGCGCCCATCGAGGCCGGGGCTTCCATCGCCACGAGGCAGAGAAGCTGCAGGATATGGTTCTGCACCATGTCACGCAGCGCGCCGGCCTTGTCGTAGTAACCGGCACGGCCTTCGAGGCCGACGGATTCCGCGACGGTGATCTGCACATGGTCGATATGGGCGGAATTCCACAGCGGCTCGTAAAGCGCATTGGCAAACCTGAGCGCCATCAGGTTTTGCACCGTCTCTTTGCCGAGATAGTGGTCGATGCGGTAGATCTGCTCTTCGCGGAACACCTTGCCGATTGTGTCGTTGAGATCCAGCGCGGAAGCCAGGTCTCGGCCGATCGGCTTTTCAACGACGATGCGGGTGTTCTTGGTGATCAGCTTGTGATCGCGGATCTTTTCGCTGATCGAGCCGAAGATGGCCGGACCGACGGCGAGATAGAAGGCGCGGACGCGTTCCTTGCCTTCGCTCAGCAGCTCATGCAGCTTGTCCCAACCCTTGTCCGATGATGCATCGACGGGCACGTAGAACAGTCGGGCGGTGAAGCGCGAAACCGCTTCTTCGCCATATTCGCCGGGCTTAAGGAATTTCTTCAGCGCATCGGCTGCGAACTTGCGGTATTCCTCATGGCTGAGCGCCGCGCGTGAGGCACCGATGATGCGCGTCGGCTCGGTGAACTGCCCGGCTTCCTGGCGATGAAACAGCGCCGGAAGCAGCTTGCGCTCCGCAAGGTCGCCCGTGCCGCCGAAGACGACATAGTCAAAAGGTTCGACGGGGATTATCTGGCTGCTCATGGGATCATCTTTCATCTCTGGCGGACGCAGGTGTTCATAATCTAATCGATTTAAAAAAGCCAGTGGCTGTTACCCGGAATATGGACTTTTTCTATTCTGTTGCAAGTGCGAACAACACCCCAAGGGCATTGCCCGCCCCGCAATCCTCACATCCTGTCCACCATCGAAAACCAGGTCAGTGCCAGAAACAGCAGCGGCGCCTTGAATTTCTGCCCACCGGGGAAGGGGGGGACCTTGAGCGAACGGAAGAGTTCGAGGTCGGGTGCCTTGCCCGTCAACATCTCGGCATAAAGCCTGCCGCAGTAATTGGCTAGCATGACGCCGTGGCCGGAATAGCCGCCAATCGTCGTCACGCCGGGCATGACCTCGCGCACAAACGGCTCACGATTGAAGGTGATGCCGACATAGCCGCCCCAGCCATGTGTAAAATCGATATCCTTGAGGTCGGGGTAGATCTCGCTGACCTGCCTGCGGATATGCGCCGTGATGTCGCGCGGGCTTGCAGATGTATAGGCCTCCCGACCGCCGAACAGCAGGCGGTTGTCTTTGGTCTTGCGCCAATAACGGACGACAAAACGCGAATCGGCCACCGATTCGCCCCCTTTCAGCACCTTGGGGAAATCGTCGAGCGGCGGTGTGGCGCCGATGAAGGAGCCGATCGGCATGATATGCGCCGAGGTCTGCTTCTCAAGGCCGTTGGTATAGGCGTCGGTCGCCACAAGCGCCTTGTCCGCGGTGATCGTTCCGCGTGGCGTCTCGATTGTGACTTTGCCACCTTCCGATTTGATGGATGTCGCCTTGGTCATCTCGTAGACCTTGGCGCCAGAGCGCTGGGCTGATTTCGCCAGCCCGACCATCAACTTCATCGGATGGATGTGACCGGTTTCCTTGTCGTAGATGCCGAAATGGAAACGCGACGTGCCAACCCGCTCTGCGGTTTCCTCACGCTCCATGAAATGCTGGTGCGGATAGCCATAGCGTGTTGCGGCGATTTCCGGGCTTTCGCGGAAGGCCCTCTCGTAGCGCGGCTTGTGCGCCACCACCATGTGGCCTTTCAGGTAGTCGATCTCGATATTCTCTTCGGCAGCGAAACCGATGAGATTGGCCTTTGCCCTCTCGCCCATATCGAACAGCGCCTTGGACGCCTCGAAGCCGAGCTCGCTCTCATATTCCTCCGGCCATGAGCGCTGGCCGGTGCCCAGCTGGCCGCCATTGCGTCCCGACGCCCCATCGCCGAAGCGGTTGGCATCGATCAAAACGACATCGACGCCGGCGCGCGCCAGATGACAGGCGGCCTGCAGGCCAGTGAAGCCGCCGCCGATAATTGCTACACTGGTTTTGACCGAGCCATCGAGGGGAGGGTATTCCGGACGCTCGCCAATCGAGGATTCATACCAGGAAATTCCTGGCGATATCGGGCTCTGCCATGCCATTTACGATCACCTTGATGCTCAAAACCCGAAGACCGGGCGGCGAAGTGATAGCGCACCAAATGCGTGAGAGGCAAGCCGGGGCGGTGAGGGCCTAACCTGTTCATTGTTCGTTTTGGGTTTCCTCGTCGGCGTCGGATACGTCGTGGAAGAGAGCTTCATAATCTCTGCCACCATAAAATACATTGGTTATGAGAACGCGATCAGGCTCCACTTTGTAGAGAATAACGGCGGAATGCTCAAACGGCACCATGCGCAATCCTTGTTCGAGATAATCGCGAGCCGGGCCGCCATATGGCGCAAGGCCAATCTTGCTGCAGCGACTTTTGATTCTTCGCACAAAGTCCTTGGCTATGGTCCTGTTTTGAGTTTTGGAAGCGACATAGCGATAGATCGTTTCGAGATCGTTGAAGGCCTCTGGCTGGTATCGGACCTTAAGATGACGCATGGCCAAGTTCTTTATCAACTCTCTCGAACATCTCCTCGAGAGCTGCGTCAGCCTCCTCTTCGCTTAGGCTCGGTCTCGGATCGTCCAAAGACTTGCGAATACGCGCCTTGATCGCCTTGATCCGCTCGGCGTGCTCCTCGCGCTGCCTCTGCCAAACGCGCATTGCGTCCCGGATGACTTCGCTCGTAGACGCATATTCACCCGCGTCAACGCTTTCGCGGATGACGCGTAGCATTTCGGGTGTCATGGTGATGCTGATTTTCTCGGCCGATTGCATGTCGCTCACCTCGGATCATTGGTCTAGGCGAGAGAGTAGCATAAAATCATACTCGCGCCAACGTGATCACGGCGCGAGTTGGATATGAGATAATCAGGCAGCCCGCCGACCCCGCGTCGCATCCTCATCCAGCTGGAACCGACCCACCAGATCCATCAGCAAATCTACCTCGTCGGAGAGCTGGCGGGTGGCGGCATTGGTTTCCTCGACCATCGCCGCGTTGCGCTGAGTCATCTGGTCCATCTGGTTGACGGTCGAATTGACTTCGGAGAGCGACACGGACTGCTCGCGGCTAGACGTGGCGATGAGTTCGACATGGCCAGAGATATCGACGATCTGACGCGAGATCTCCATCAGCGCGTTGCCAGTTTCCTCGACATAGCGGGATCCGGTGGCGACCTCGGTGGCAGAATTGCTGATCAGCCCGCCGATTTCCTTGGCGGCCTGGGCCGAGCGCTGGGCGAGTTCCCGCACCTCCTGTGCGACAACGGCAAAGCCCTTGCCGGCGTCGCCGGCGCGTGCCGCCTCGACGCCGGCATTGAGCGCCAGCAGGTTGGTCTGGAAGGCGATGCCATCGATGACGTCGATGATCTGGCTGATCTTGTCGGAAGCGCCCTTGATCCGCGACATCGCGGCAATGGCGTTCTGCACCACGCCGGAGGAATTGTCGGCGTTCTTCTTGGCGGTAGCGACGATCTCCTTGGTCTCCTGGGCACGGGCCGAGGCTGTCCGGGTCGTTGCCGTGATCTCTTCGACGGCGGCCGCGGTTTCTTCGAGCGAAGCAGCCTGCTGCTCGGTGCGCTTGGCGAGATCGTCGGCGGCTTCGGCCATCTGGCGGCCATTGTCCTGGATCATGCCCGACGCATTGCGAATCTCGCTGAGCGTATCGCGTAGACCAGCGACGGAGCGGTTGAAATCGCTGCGCAGCGTGTCGAGATCGCCGGCAAATGGCGTGTCGATCGTGTAGCGCAACTCACCTTGGGCGAGATTGCCGAGGCCTTCGGCAATGGCCGAGACCGCAAACTGGATCTGGCGTGCCATTTCCTGCTTTTCCGCCTCGTTGCGCTGGCGTTCCACTTCGGTGGAAAGGCGCGACGCCTCGGCCTCTTCCTCCATCGTCACTTTGGCCAGCGCATTGTCCTTGAAGATGGCAAGCGCACGCGCCATGTCGCCGATTTCGTCGGGACGCTTGTCGCCGGAAATCGACGTATCGAGCAGGCCGTCGGCGATCCGCCGCATGGCTGATGTCACCTGGCCGATCGGACCCTTGAGTGTGATTACCAGTGCCGCACCTGCCGCCATGGCAATAGCAATCCCGGCCAGCACGGCGCCGATCGAGATCGTGTTGGCCTGGTCGCGCTCGACGCTGGCACTGGCCTTCTGGCTCTCGGCGAACTGGGTCAGCAGGTTCCAGGTGTCGTCGATCTGCTTGGACGCAGCGGCAAACTCGGCAGCCTTCTGCTCGGAATTCTCAGCAAGATCGGCAGCATTCTTGCCCAACCCGTCAAGGATCGGCTGCAGCTTGCCCGGGAGCTCCGCGAAGAATGGATCGCCCTTGACGGCCTTCGAAAGGCCCGAGACTTCGGCGCCATACATGTAAAGCGATTGCTGGACTTTCTTGACGCCCTCGAGCGTCGGGTTGGCGAGAAGCTCTGCGAAGACGACGCGGATCTCATTGTTGTTGCTGACGATGGCGCGCAGCTTGTTGGCGACATTGTCGGCCTTGGAAATTTCGGCGTCGGCGGCGGCGAGGTTGAGGATCGACTGGCGCATCAAGTCGCCGCCGATCTGCTTGAACATCGATCCAGTGGCGCGGAAGCTGTTGAGCGTGGTGTTGGCCTTCGACATCGCATCTTCAGAGAGATCGTTGGCCTTGATCTGCGCGAGCAGCGCCTTCACCTGCTTTTCGAACTTCTTGCCATAAGGGATCTTCTGCTTCGGAAGTGCCGTGAGCACCTTGTTGACGCCCTTTTCAAGATTGGGCGCGTATTTGGCAAAAACCTTGAACTTGTCTTCCGGCGTCAGCACCTTGCCATAGTCGACCACCATCGCATCGAGCAGCACGGAGACGCCATCGAGTTCCATGCCACTGGTCAGACCCTTCTTCTCTGCCTTTTCCTTCTTCTTGGCGGCTGCGATCAGCTGAAACGAGCGCTTGCCGGTCTGGCCCTGCATGTCGAGCAGCGCTTCCTGCGCTTTGCCGACCTGCGCGAGGATATCTTCCTGCTGTTTCTGCAAGCCCCAGATCGTGTCGATATTGGTCGAGATGGTCTGCGACTGGGTGACGGCCGTGTCGAGCAGGCTCACGTCGGTTTCCTTGCGCAGGCCCTCGGTCGTGTCCTTCAACAGTGCCAGCTGGTCGATGGCATCCTTGGCGGCGATGTCATGCTTTTCCTGGGTGGGCTTCATCAGGAAGTCGCTCATGCTGGCAAACGCCTGCTTGAAGCCCGACAGCGATTGCAGCACGCTGTTGGAGATTTCCATGCGCCCTTGCAGCATGCCCGAGGCATAGAGGCCGGTCAGTCCCACGGCGGAAATACTGGCAACGAATGGCAGAACCAGCACGATGACTTTCGTCTGGATCTTGAAACGGGACATAAGCTTGTCAATCAACGGTAGACCCCCCAGGAGATGGATACTGCGGTCCAATCCTCTGAGGCTTCAAGCCGATGCGGAAGATCAGCCGGGCTCGATCAGAAGACGGGGTGCGCGGAATTCACGGATTCTCTCGCGGATCGTGGCATGTTGGTCTTAACGTCCGATAAAAACATTTGAATCGAAGTTTAATTATTCGGGAGGCAATCTTAACCAATTGAATTAAATGAGATTTATGCACGTCTCTGAAAACGAAAACGCGGAGGTGATGAGCCTCCGCGTTCGATTTCGATACGTCGCCTCTATTAGGCGGCGTGGCGCGCGCCGTGGTCCGCGACATGCCGGTTCGACAGCTTGAACTGTTCGACCAGCGACATGAGGATATCGGCTTCCTCGGCGAGCTGTCTTGTTGCGGCATTGGTTTCCTCGACCATGGCGGCATTGCGCTGGGTCATCTGGTCCATCTGGTTGACCGCCGAATTGACCTCGCCAAGCGCATTGGACTGGTCGCGGCTGGCCATGGCGATCATCTCGACCCGCTCGGAGACGGTGACGATCTTGACCGAGATTTCCGACAGCACCACGCCGGTCTGCTGCACCAGGCGTGAGCCGGACGACACTTCCTCGCTCGACTTGTTGATCAGGCTCTTGATCTCCTTGGCGGCTTCCGCCGAGCGCTGTGCGAGCTCGCGGACTTCCTGGGCGACGACGGCAAAGCCCTTGCCGGCGTCCCCGGCACGGGCCGCTTCGATACCGGCATTCAGTGCCAGCAGATTGGTCTGGAAGGCGATCTCGTCGATGACGTCGATGATCTGGACGATCTTGCCCGAGGCATCCTCGATGCGGCCCATGGCGTCGATGGCGTTGGCGACGACGGCGGAGGACTGGTCGGCGGCGCGCTTGGTCTCGCCGACGATGCTGTTGGCCTCCTCGGCCCGTTCGGCCGAGGACTTGACGGTGACGGTGATCTCCTCGACGGCGGCGGCGGTCTGTTCGAGCGAGGCGGCCTGCTGCTCGGTGCGCTTGGACAGCTCATCCGACGACGAACTCATCTCGCCGGCATTGCGCTGGATCATGAAGACGTTGTTGCGGATCTGGCTCATGGTGTCCTGCAGGCGCAGCAGCGAGCCGTTGAAGTCGTTGCGAAGCTGTTCGAGGCGGCCGAAGAACGGCGTCTCGATGGTCTGCGAGATGTCGCCCTGCGACAGCCGGCCAAGACCGGCAGCCAGTGCATTGACGGCAAAGTCGATCTGCCGGTCGACATCGAGCTTTTCCTGGTCGTTGCGACGGCGTTCGTCTTCTGCGGCGGCGCGTTCGGTCTCGCTCTGGCGCTCGATCTCGATCTTCGACAGCGCGTTCTGCTTGAAGACGCCGAGCGCGCGGGCCATTTCGCCGATCTCGTCGATGCGGGCTTCGCCATTGATCTTGGTGTCGAGCACGCCTTCGGCCAGCCTGCGCATGGCCGAGGTGATCTGGCCGATCGGGCCCTTGAAGGTCATTACCAGGCCGATGCCGGCAAAGATGGCGATGACGATGCCGAGCACGGTGGCGCCGACCGAAATGGTGTTGGCATTATCACGCTCGACGCCGGCGCTCTGCTTCTGCAGCTCGGCAAACGCGGTCAGCTGCTTCCAGATCGTGTCGATCTCAGCGGCAGCGGCGGCAAAGTCATTGTGGCGCTGCTCGGAGACCTTCACCAAAGCCTGGCTGTCCTTGTCCATCCCCTCAATCGCCGGGATGAAGGTCTTCTTCAACTCGGTGAAAAAGGCAAGCCCCTCGGCATTGGCACCGAGAGCGTCCATGTCCTTGTGGACCTGGGCGAACTGCTTTGCGAGAACGGCACGATTGTCTTCGGCTGGCGCCAAAAGGAAGCGTGCGAGTTCGATCTGGATGGCATAGGCAGTGTCGACGACCTTGCGGCTACCCGCCAGCACGGTCTGCGATTTGATCAGCGGCCCCTTGAGCTCGGCAAACTTCTTCGTGGCTTCCTGCATCTTCTGCTGGGTTGCCAGGCCGAGATAGATCGACAGCTGGCGCAGCGGCGTCAACTTGTTGGCCAGTAGCGCGACATTGATGTCAGACTTGTCCTTGCTGTCGATGATCGCCTTGACGTCCTTGAGTGCGGCATCGAGCGTCTTGAGCGTGGAGGCGCTTTTCGCAGACAGCAGCTTCGCGAGGATTTCCCGCTGCTTGGCGAGCTCAGGCAGACTTTGGCTGACGAAATCGAACTTTGCTTCGGGAGTTGGCTTGAGGGTGAAATTCTTGGCGGTATCGGCAATGATCTTTGCTGCAGCGGTAATACTGCCGGCATCGTCGAGCATGGATTTTGCCGCATCGTCATCCCGGCGCACGGTCGCCTGAAGACCGGCCGCCGTGCGGTTCAGTCGAAGCTGGCTGTAGGTGACGATCCGCAGCCGTTCCTGGATATCGGTATTGAGGTCGGTTTCCTGCTCGTGTAACGACCACAGGCCATCGAAGCGCTTCAGAACGCCGTCGATCGACTGGGCGGCATTAGTGAGATCGGCCCGGCCTTCAGCGTCCGGACCGAGCTGGGCCAGCATGTCGTTGAGCAGGTCACGTTGGGTTTGCAATTGCTTGGAAACGGCATCGCGGCGCTCGGCAGTCGTATCGTCCAGGAAGGCGCTCATCGCCGCCGACACGTCGCGGAATCCGGAAAGCGACTGCAGCACGCTGTTGGAGACTTCCATCCGTCCCTGCAGCAGGCCCGAGGCATAGAGCCCCGTGATGCCAACCGCCGTGATGCTGACCACGAATGGCAGAATGAAAATCAGGACCTTCGTCTGGATCCTGAAGCGCGACAATATCCTGTCGATCCCCATGCTAGAGCCTTCCCCTTATGCTGAACGGGGCGGGCAGGAACGATGATCGCCGGAGAATATGTGCGCTGGTGGCACCCTGTCCTGCGATCACAACCTGCCTCCGCCCGAATTCAAAGATTATGATGCTGCAAGACTTGCATTGGAGGATTAATCAGACGCTAATTTCCGCCGGCTTCATTCAATTTTGAACGAAAAATCATTCACTTTAGTAGGGGCTTGGGAAGGATCTACTTTCCGATGATTCGGAAGCGACATTCCATCTCTGAAAAGCGACGAGGCGCGGGAAGTGATTCTTCCCGCGCCTCGCTCATTCCAGGGGTAATTGCTTGCCGATCCGGCAGCGTTGCTACGCCGCGTGCCGGGTCTGGCTGGAGGAAGACTGGTTCGACAGTTTGAACTGTTCGACCAGCGACATGAGGATATCGGCTTCCTCGGCGAGCTGTCTTGTTGCGGCGTTGGTTTCCTCGACCATGGCGGCATTGCGCTGGGTCATCTGGTCCATCTGGTTGACGGCGGAGTTGACCTCGCCAAGCGCGTTGGACTGGTCGCGGCTGGCCATGGCGATCATCTCGACCCGCTCGGAGACGGTGACGATCTTGACCGAGATCTCCGACAGCACAACGCCGGTCTGCTGCACCAGCCGCGAGCCGGACGAGACTTCCTCGCTCGACTTGTTGATCAGGCTCTTGATCTCCTTGGCGGCTTCCGCCGAGCGCTGGGCAAGCTCGCGGACTTCCTGGGCAACGACGGCAAAACCCTTGCCGGCGTCCCCGGCACGCGCCGCCTCGATGCCTGCGTTCAGCGCCAGGAGGTTGGTCTGGAAGGCGATCTCGTCGATGACGTCGATGATCTGGACGATCTTGCCCGAGGCATCCTCGATGCGGCCCATGGCGTCGATGGCATTGGCCACGACGGCGGAGGACTGGTCGGCGGCGCGCTTGGTCTCACCGACAATGCCGTTGGCTTCTTCCGCACGCTCGGCCGACGACTTGACGGTGACGGTGATCTCCTCGACGGCGGCGGCGGTCTGTTCGAGCGATGCCGCCTGCTGCTCGGTGCGCTTGGAAAGCTCGTCGGACGACGAACTCATCTCGCCGGCATTGCGCTGGATCATGAAGACATTGTTGCGGATCTGGCTCATCGTGTCCTGCAGGCGCAGCAGCGAGCCGTTGAAGTCGTTTCTGAGTTGCTCGAGGCGGCCGAAGAACGGCGTCTCGATGGTCTGCGAGATATCGCCCTGCGACAGCCGACCAAGACCGGCAGCCAATGCATTGACGGCAAAGTCGATCTGCCGGTCGACGTCGAGCTTTTCCTGGTCGTTGCGGCGGCGTTCGTCTTCGGCTTGCGCCCGTTCGGTCTCGCTCTGGCGCTCGATCTCGATCTTCGACAGCGCGTTCTGCTTGAAGACGCCGAGGGCGCGGGCCATTTCGCCGATTTCGTCGATACGGGCCTCGCCGTTGATCTTGGTGTCGAGCACGCCTTCGGCGAGGCGGCGCATGGCCAAGGTGATCTGGCCGATCGGCCCCTTGAAGGTCATCACCAGGCCGATGCCGGCAAAGATGGCGATGACGATGCCGAGCACGGTGGCGCCGACCGAAATGGTGTTGGCATTGTCACGCTCGACGCCGGCGCTCTGCTTCTGGAGCTCGGCAAACGCGGTCAACTGCTTCCAGATCGTGTCGATCTCGGCGGCGGCGGCGGCAAAGTCATTGTGGCGCTGCTCGGAGACCTTGACCAGCGCCTGGCTGTCCTTGTCCATCCCCTCGATCGCCGGGATGAAGGTCTTCTCAAGGTCTGCATAGAAGGGTAGGTCCTTTGCCGAGCCACCCAGCGCTATCATGTCCTTATGGACGATCTGGAAGTCGTCAGATAGGCGCTTGCGGTTCTGCTCGTCGGGCGCCAGCATGAAGCGGGCCAGCAGGATCTGGATGGAATAGCCGGAATTGACCAGCTTGCGACTGTCGCCCAGTACGCCCTCGGCCTTGACCAGGGGAGCATCGAGCTCGGCGAATTTCTGCGTGGCTTCCTTCATCTTCTGGGAAGCGGCAAGTCCGAGATAGACATTCAGCTGCCGGAAGGATGCGAGCTTGGTCGACATCTTGGCGATGTTGTCATCCGACATGTCGTTGGTGGCGATGACATTGGTGAGTTCCTGGGTTGCGACGGAAAGGGACTTGGCAACCGCCTTGTTCTTTTCCGGCAATGCCGAGGTGAGGATGCGCTGGCGCTTCTTCAATTCGCCGAGGTTCTTCTTGACGACGGCGAACTTTTCTTCCGGCGTCTTTGCCTTGCCGTATTCTGACGAGAGACCGGTCAGATAGGCCGCGGCACTGGTGATGCGGTCGGCTTCGCGCAGCTTGGTCTTGGCGGCGTTCTGATCGTTGCCGATCGTGCGCTGCAATGTCGTGGTGGCTTCGGTCACTTTCATCTGCGAGCCGACGACGACGGCGAGGCCCTTTTGCAGCTTGCCCTTCAACTCGGTCTCGGATTCGTGCAGGGTCCAGAGGCCGCTCATATGGCCGACGATGCTGTCGATGGATTGTGCAGCTTCTGCCAGCTCAGCGCGCCCCTCCGCATCGCTGCCGAGCTGGGCGAGCGTATCCTTGAGGACGGATTGCTGCTCGGTCAGCTTCTGGGTGACCATGTCGCGATTTTCCGGGGTGGCGCTGTCGAGGAACTTGCCCATCGCGGCCGAAACGTCCTTGAAACCTGACAATGATTGCAACACGCTGTTGGAGACTTCCATGCGCCCTTGCAGCAGACCCGAGGCATAGAGCCCGGTGATGCCGACCGCGGTGATGCTGACCACGAATGGTGCGATGAATATCAGGACCTTCGTCTGTATCTTGAAACGGGACAGTATCCTGTCGATATTCATTGCCTAAGCCTCCTCGCGAGTGGTCGTGATGGGTGCGGCAATCATCAATAGATCATGCCGAAACGTCGCCCGTCAGGCGCTGTCATCGCGCCTGATCGGTCTTCCCTTTATTGATAGCTGGTATGACTATTTATTCCGCGGCGTTAATATTGAATTACCGTTACTTAAACCGGTTCAATTTTATGCGGTTTGGAGTCAATTGACGACGCGCAGAACGGTGTTTTCTAGACTCAATTTAAAATACTTAAAATATTCAGGGAAGTTCCTGGGCCGCCCAGCACCGGCCAGGCCAACCTGGCCTGCGCTTTGGCGACGATTCTCTCTTGCTTGAGGGTAGGCGCTTAGGAAACGAGCGCTGTAAGGATGTAGGCCAGAGCGGTCGCGATGCCAGCCGCGGCCCCGAGAGTGAGCATCACCTTGGTCCTGACTTCCGTATCCCGGGTGGCTGCTATGGCAATGGCGCGGGCACGGCGGGGAGGGGTGGAACGCATTATGAAAACTCCTCAGTCAGGCTGTCCTGGAATGATCGGACGATTTTATTAACAAACACTGAAATGGAGTGTTTGTCGCGAAAAACAACGCCACCCCCTCGCCATTTATACGGGAAACGGTATGATCGCCGTCATTATCAACAAAATACGGTGCATCATGGCCGCTAGGAAAGCGCATTCGAGGACAACCAAGGCAACTACAGCAATTCCTCCGAAGCCCTCGCCCTTCCTGTCCCGCGCCCGTGGTGTCGACAATTGGAAAGAAGCTGCGGAGTGGCTGCGCGCCAGGGGCATTGAAGACATCGAATGCATCACGCCTGACCTTGCCGGTGTGCCGCGCGGCAAGATGATGCCGACCTCGAAATTCACATCCAACACCTCGCTGGCGCTGCCATCGGCAATCTTCCGCCACACGATTTCAGGCGAATATCCCGATGAGACCGAAGAGTTCCGCTATGATTCGCGTGACAGCGACATCAAACTGGTGCCGGATCTTTCAACGCTCTCCGTCGTGCCATGGGAAAGCGATCCCACCGCGCAGGTGATCTGCGATATCGTCGATACCGACGGCAAGGCGGTACGCTACACGCCGCGTAATTTGCTCAAGCACGTGCTGTCGCTGTACACGGAGCGCGGCTGGAAGCCTGTCGTCGCGCCCGAGATCGAATTCTATCTGGTTGCCAAAAATGAAGACCCCGACTATCCGCTGAAGCCGCCGCAGGGCCGCTCCGGCCGTTCGATCCAGGGCGGGCAGGGCTATTCTATCGCCGGCATCAATGAATTCGACGAGTTGATCGACGACATCTATCATTTCTCGGCGGCCCAGGGTCTCGAGATCGATACGCTGATCCATGAAGAAGGGCCTGCGCAGCTGGAAATCAACCTGCGCCACGGCGATCCGGTCGAGCTTGCCGACCAGGTGTTCCTGTTCAAGCGCACCATTCGCGAGGCCGCCCTCGGCCACGGCATCTATGCCACTTTCATGGCCAAGCCGATGCAGGGCCAGGCGGGTTCGGCCATGCATATCCACCAGTCGGTCGTTGATGCCAAGACCGGCAAGAACATCTTCTCGAATGCCGATGGATCTCCTTCCAAGGAGTTCTTCAACTTCATCGGCGGCCAGCAATACTACGTGCCGAAGACGCTGGTGATGATGGCGCCCTATGTGAACTCCTATCGACGGCTGACACCCGGAATGGCCGCCCCCGTCAACAATGCCTGGGGCAACGACAACCGCACGACGGCATTCCGGGTGCCGGTGTCGGATGCCGCCGCACGCCGCGTGGAAAACCGGCTGCCCAGTTCGGATGCCAATCCGTACCTTGCACTGGCTGCGTCACTCGCGGCTGGTTGGCTCGGTATCATGAAGGGCCTGCAGCCGACCCCACCTTCGGATGGCACCGCAAATGAAGGTTCGGTGGAACTGCCGCGTGACCTTCTGGAAGGGGTGTCGCTGCTCGAAAACGAACCGGCCTTGCGCGAAGTGTTCGGTGACGAATTCGTCGGCATGTATGCGGGCGTCAAGCGCGGCGAGTTCGAGACCTTCATGCAGGTGATCAGCCCCTGGGAGCGGGAATACCTGCTGCTGAATGTTTGATACTCAGACATAGAGCGAAAAGCCGCCGATGCCATCGGCGGCTTTTTCTTTTCCGGAACAACCGCTTATCTCCTGCGTATCGCACGCAGCCTGCGAAACAGTCGTATGCCCAGTGAAGGGCCTGTCTCAGGCATGACCTCCCGGTAGGGCTGCCGTTCCCTTTCGAGCAGTTCGAAATGTCTGACGAGATGAAATGCGGTGAGCATGTCGTTCATGATAGCCTCCTCTTGAGGGCGGTTGTCGCTTTGAATGGCTTGGTCTGGGCGTGGCCGGCTTGGGTCGCCGCGCGGATCCAACGAAATCGCCGCGTCCGGCTGCATTGGATGATCGATTTTTACACTACAAATTTTGCTTTATATACGCACGAATTCGAACTACATTTTTCAGCTATGAAAAATGTCAGCTGGGATGCCTACCAGATTTTCCTCATTGTCGCCCGCCAAGGGGGCCTCACCGGCGCCGCCTTGGTGACTGGCTTGAGCCCCGCAACTGTTGGCCGGCGCATCCTGCAGCTGGAGGAGGCGACGGGCCTGTCGCTCTTCAATCGCAGCCAGAACGGCTACAGCCTGACTGTAGATGGCAATGCGCTGTTTGCCGAGCTGCGCGAAATGGAATCCGCGGTTCGACGCGTCGAAACCTGGCGGCAGGTCAGCGGCGGGCAGGTGACGGTGCGCATCGCCGTCGGCACCTGGATTGGCTGGTTGCTGATGGAGAACTTTCGTGCGCTCTGCACCGAGCGCGATCCGTTTCGCATCGAGTTTACCGTCGGCGAGCGGCGCGCCCAGCTTTCGCACCGTGAAAACGACATCGGCATCCGCGCTTTCCAGCCGGAGGAACCCAATCTCGCCGCGCGCTATCTCAGCGAAACCGCCTATGCCGCCTATCGCCAGAAGAATGGCGCCAATGACGAGCGCTGGATCGCCGTCGGCGAAAGCGATGCCATTTCAAACTACCTGCGCTGGCCGCACCAGAACAATTCGAGCCAGATCGTCGCCACGGTGGATCGCCCGCGCTCCATGCTCGACCTCGCGCGCGCCGGTGCCGGCATCGCCGTGCTGCCCTGCTTCATCGGCGATCTCGACCCGATGCTGGAGCGGGTCGGCAGCGAGATCACCGAACTCCGCCACAAGCAGTGGCTCGTCACCCACAGCGACGACCGCTCCCGCCGCGAAATCCGCACCATCTCCGATCGCATGGCCAAACTGTTGAAAAGTCATGCGGATGTATTTGCGGGAAAACGGCCGAGCAAGGCGGGATGATCGCAAGCCAGCCTGCGCGGCTCTCAATAGCCGATCGACATTGCCGACGTGGCGCTACATCAATTGAGCGCCTACCGGATGATATTCGCTTACCGTCGGCATCGCTGAATCGGGACGTCAGAGACAGGTGTCTAAACGACGCTGGATATCTTCGGCCAACAGGGCTGCTTCTCCCGCGATTGCCAATATTGTGCCCGACCGTCGCGAGATCGCGAAAGGCAGGCCAGCGAAATACACGCCGGGGACACCAGCGAAGCCGTTCTCGTATGATGGCTGGCCCTGTGCATCGACCACATTGGGAACGCGCACCCATTCGAAATCCCCTTTGAACCCGGTGCACCAGATCACCGTCGTGATCCCCTGCGCGGCGAGATCAATGGATCGGATTGGTGGATTCGGCAGAACCGCGGCAATCACCTCCGCCGCGTCCGGCTCAGCGCTCGGGGCATCGATCCCGTTGCGCGCGATGTAGTCGTCGATCTGGCTTCGAATTCTAGCGGAGCCCTCGTCCGCATGGCGAACATGCGCTTCTGCCTCATCGCCGAACGAGAGGCGGCCGTCTTCGACGCCCGTGAGCCGACCCAGCAAGATAACGCCTTGCGCACTGAGGGATTGTAGGCTGATCGTATGCAGCGCTCCTGTCAGCGCCCTTCCAGGGATAGGCCCCTGTTGAAGCAATTCCCCGCGCGTCACATCCATCAGTCCGGTAAGAACCATCCAGACACTGATGTGAGTACCCCTATACATTCGGGGCAACCGGCCGACCCGGCCCGTTGAAAGAAACACGGTTCGTCCCGCCTGGACCAGGTCCTCGGCGATCTGGCCGCCCGACTGGGCGCTCCCGACCACCAGCACGGCTCCACGGTCGAGTGCCGATGCGTTGCGGTAGGCTGATGCATCCATCTGTTGGACTTCGGGCGGCAACAAAGCAGAGACAGTCGGGCGCGTCGGGCAATTCTGGTTGCTGCTGGCGATCACCACATTCCTCGCCCATACGGGGCCGTTCGGAATGGCCAGCCGGTAGAGGCCATCGCTTGCGACAAGGTCGGTCACCGGTGTCGCGGTTTCCACCGGGAGGTCATTCCGGCGGGCATAGTCCTCCAACAGCGCGACGAACTCGCCGCTTGTCATTGCACCGTCGGGATCGGGGCCGACATAGGTGTCCCCCGGCATGACTGTTTGGCTGTTGGGTGTGTTTATCCGAAAGGAGTCCCAGCGCTGGGTCCGCCAAGTCTCACCGATGCGACCTCGCTCCAACACTCTATGACGCAAGCCTCGCTCGGCCAGCGCACGACTGACGCCTAGCCCCGCCCAACCGGCACCGACGACAACGGCATCAAGAACGTCCGTTCCGCTCGTCATTACGTTTCCCTCTGATTGCAACGCTATTATACTTCGTGAAATCAGTAAATGGTCCGCTTTCCAGTATGGCATTGCTCTCACGCATGACAAAATCGAAGATGCCAGCGCTTGGCGAGGTGATGACCAAGAACTTGCGTCTCATGTAAGCCGAGCCTCTATGGACGTCTGTCAACTAAACGCCCGCCATTGGCGCAACGGAGCCGGGTTGACCGTGCGCGCGATGCTCGACCTCGCGCGTGCCGGTGCCGGCATCGCCGTGCTGCCCTGCTTCATCGGCGATCTCGACCCGACGCGGGAGCGGAACGGCAGCGAGATCACGGAACTCCGTCACAAGCAGTGGCTCGTCACCCACAGCGACGACCGCTCACGCCGCGAAATCCGCACCATCTCCGATCGCATGACCAAGCTGTTGAAAAGCCATGCCGATGTGTTTGCAGGCAAGCGGCCGAGCAAGACGGGGTGATCAGAAATCCGCCTGTTCTCCGCGCAGTGGCGGCCCGACATTGATGATGTCGTGCGCCCTGTGTAGCGCCTCGAATTCCGCCGATGCCGCCGAATCCGGACCAAGCCCGGCGCGGAAGAACTCTTCCATCTTCGCCGCCGGTGTATAGGCAATCAGCATCCGGGCCGGAGCCGTGAGGTTCCTGAAGGCATGCGGCACCATCCGCGGCCCGAAGATGGAATCTCCGCGGCCGAGCCGGTGGAAACCATCGCCGACTTGAAACAGGAAGTCTCCTTCCAGCACCATGAACCACTCGTCCTGGAATTTGTGATAATGCAGCGGCGGACCGCCCACCTTGTCGCGAAAGGTGTCGAATATGCACATCGCACCGTTGGTGTCGGAAGCGGAGACCTTGCAGTCGAAGCGGCCGTTGAGGAAGCGGGCCGCGTTGTTGTAACGGTCTTCGCCGAATGCGACCTTGCCTGTAATGCTCTGCATGTCCATTGGGCGCCCCCACAGTGAACAGATCCTGCATTCACGTTTCCAGCCTAGATTGCAAATGGGAATGCGTCAATCCAGCTGCCAACCGGTACTGCAGATGAAATGCTGTTTCAGGCGACGGTTCGTGGCGGCCCAGGACAGACCTGCTATATAGCCCTTTGGCAATCTTACTCTTGCTGGAATTGGCAGGGCCAGCTCTGGGGCTTTTTCAGGCCGGACGGCAGCATGGTCCGGTCGTCTCCACAAGCCATGTCCACCTGCCATTGAGTAAGCCCCGTCGCGGCAGCAAGGTTGACGCCTTCGATACGGGTCAGAAACAGGAAGGCGCGGTCGAAATCAACCGGTGCGCCGAATGTCGCCCCGCGGAAATCGGCGCGGGCCAGGCTGGCCAGGGAGAAGCGGCTGCCGCCGACTTCCGCTCCATCGAACTGCGAGCGACCGAGGTCGGCCTTTGTGAAATCCGCATTTGCAAGCTTGGCCCCCTGAAATTTTGAACGCTGCAATTCGGCGCTTTGGAAGCTCGCGCCCTGCGCATCCATTCCGCTGAAATCCGTTCTGTAAGCCTCAATCCTCGCGAAGCGTGCGCGCGTGGCCGTGGAACCCGCGAGGCTGGCGCGCACAAGTGTCGCTTTCTCCAGGTTTGCCGCGAGCAAGTTGGAGTTCGTGAAATCGGTAGAGCTGAAATTAGCCCCCGACATGTTTGCGCCGCCGAGATCGCTGTCCTCCAGAACGAGGAGTGTCTTGTCGCAGTTCTGCCAGTTGACGCCCGGCGTCGGCTCCGCGCGGCAATCATCAGCCAGGGCATTTTGCCACGAAAATGCGACGAACGCCGCAAAGACCAGCAAGCAATAACCAATGGAGTTCCTGCGAGCCATGAACGCTGGATACATGCTATCATCCCCATCCGCCAACCATGGCAGGTCGTTCTTCACCTGGACCGATGGGCATCACCTCGCCCAGTGTCGCTGATCCTAAGCGTACCGGGGAGATAACGAAAGGGCCAATGCGCGAAGTTTTTCCAAGTGCGTTTCTAGTTGGAGCCGGTGGCGTTCGCCGCATGGCCCGCAAATAAAATGCCCGGATCGTCCTCCACGATCCGGGCAGATGCCAAGCGTTTCGCAATGGCGTGATGCTTGGCTGGGCATCGCCGTGCTGCGGGGGTGGCGATGCGGGGACCTCTATTGTTGACCCTGCGTGACGATCACCGGGATCATCAGGTCACCCCAGTTGCCTTCGTTGTGATGGCGGGCCGAGCGGATCAGCTCGACCGACACACCGGCATCGACGGCCTTCATGACAGCATGGTTGAGGCGATGCAGGTCGTTGGCGACCATACGGATCGCGGCCTGCTGCTCGGCCGTCATGGCTGACGCCTGTTCCTCGGCACGTTCCTTGACGTGGGTCTGGATATTCATGGCATTTCTCCTCTCTGGGGTTCTTGAAGGTCCCTCCCACGCGGGGAGGGGCGTATTACTCCGCCGCTGGGCGGAACTGGTCGTGCTCGGTGGATTCCTTCATCGCGGTGGTCGAGGACTTGCCGCCCGAGATGGCTACGGAGACGGCATCGAAATAGCCGGTGCCGACTTCGCGCTGGTGCTTGGTTGCCGTGTAGCCGTTGGCTTCGGCGGCAAACTCCGCTTCCTGCAGCTCAGAATAGGCTGACATCTGCCGGTCCTTATAGCCGCGTGCCAGTTCAAACATGCCGTAGTTCAACTGATGGAAGCCGGCCAGCGTGATGAACTGGAACTTGTAGCCCATGGCGCCGAGTTCCTTCTGATACTTGGCGATCGTCGCGTCATCGAGGTTCTTCTTCCAGTTGAACGACGGCGAGCAATTGTAGGCGAGTTTCTTGCCGGGATGGGCCTTGTGCACCGCCTCGGCAAATTTTCTGGCCTGGCCGAGATCGGGCTTGGAGGTTTC
This sequence comes from Shinella sp. OV683, assembly GCF_057787725.1. NCBI lineage: Bacteria > Pseudomonadati > Pseudomonadota > Alphaproteobacteria > Hyphomicrobiales > Rhizobiaceae > Shinella > Shinella sp. OV683. The sequence continues at coordinate 3,784,757 of NZ_CM173543.1, read as the reverse complement.
CATCCAGATCATGTCGCAATAGGGCGCATAGGCGATCGCGCGGGCGATGCAGGGCTCGATGCCATTCTTGACCTGGTAGAAGCCTTCGACAGTGCGGCCGGCGTCGTAATCGACGAAGGGCTGGTCGCGCTCATCGATATCAGAGGTCAGGAGCTTGGCGGCTTCCGCGTCGGTGCGGGCGATGATCAGCGTCGGCGTGCCCATCACGTCGGCGGCCAGACGCGCGGCGGTCAGGTTGCGGATATGCGCCGCCGTCGGGATCAGCACCTTGCCGCCGAGATGGCCGCACTTCTTTTCAGACGCCAGCTGGTCTTCATAATGGACGCCGGCAGCACCCGCTTCGATGAAGGCCTTCATGATCTCGAACGCATTCAGCGGCCCGCCGAAACCGGCTTCGGCATCGGCGACGATCGGTGCAAACCAGGTGTCGACCGACAGGCCCTTGCCCTCTTGCGTTTCGATCTGGTCGGCGCGCTGCAGCGTCTTGTTGATGCGCTTGGCGAGCTCGGGCGCGGCGTTGGCCGGATAGAGCGACTGGTCGGGATACATCGAGGATGCAGTGTTGGCGTCGGCGGCAACCTGCCAGCCCGAAAGATAGATCGCCTTCAGTCCAGCGCGGACCATCTGCATGGCCTGGTTGCCCGAGAGCGCGCCCAGCGCGTTGACGAAATCTTCCTCGTGGATCAGTTTCCACAACCGGTTCGCACCCATCTCGGCGAGCGAATGCTTGATCTCCACAGATCCGCGCAGCCGCTTCACATCCTCGGCGGAATAGGAACGCTCGATGCCGTCGTAACGGCCCTTGGGTGCGTTGGGAACGAGGTTGTAAAAATCAGTCACAGTCAGTCTCCTCAGATGCTTTGGCAATCCGGATTGGCTCTCTCTGGGCTTCCGAATGGCCGACTTTCGATATGACTGAATTTACATTGCGCTGCAAAATAGTCCACGAGAATGCGAGGAATGTGGCCGGAAATCGAGTTATGGTGTCTTGATTTTGACGAAAGCCAATTGTAAAATTGTAAATCTTGTAAATGCGAGATATGCGGAACTGGCGCGTCGCGCTGTAAAAGGATTGACTGATGGCGGAGGTAAAGATCTTTGCGGGCCCAAAGGTTCGCCGTATCCGCAACGGCCTCGGCATCACCCAGACGGCCATGGCCGAAGGCCTCGGCATCTCCCCTTCCTACCTCAATCTCATCGAGCGCAATCAACGGCCGCTGACCGTCCAGCTGATTCTCAAACTCGCTGCCGTCTACAAGATCGACGTCGAAGCCTTGCAGGGCGAAACCGGCAGCGCTGCCGGCGAATTGCGTGAAGTGTTTTCCGACCCGTTGCTCTCCGGCGAGATCCCCGGCGGCGAGGAGTTGCTCGAAGTCGCCGAGGCCGCGCCCAATGTCGCGCTCGGTCTCACGAAGCTTTACCGCGCTTACAAGGAGCAGGCCGCCCGGCTGACCGATCTCGCCGGGTTCCTAGCCCAGTCCGGCCACGAGACCACGCTGTCGGCCGCCAAGCTGCCAATGGATGAGGTTCGCGAAACCTTCGCAGCCCGGCCGAATTACTTCACTGCAATCGACGAGGCTGCAGAAGCGTTCCATTCACGTCTTGATCCTAACGAGGATCTGGCGGCCGCACTGCGCAACTGGTTGCGCACGGAGCACGGCATCGTTGTTCGCACGCTTCCAATTCATGCAATGCCCAACCTGCGCCGCCGTTATGACCGGCATTCAATGCGGCTGTTTTTGTCGGAGAGACTCTATCCGCACGACCAGTTGAGGGAAATGGCGCAGGAAGCCTGTCAGATCGCGCTGCACGAGGAGATCTCCTCGACGCTTGCCAGTCTTGGCCTGACCTCGGCGGAAGCACAGCGCATCGGCCGTTTCGAGCTGGCCCGTTACGCAGCGCTGGCGCTGATGATGCCCTACGGTGCGTTTCTCGCGGCCGCCCAGCGCGCCCGCTATGATATCGGCATCCTTTGCGCACGCTTCCGCGTGTCTTTTGAGCAGGCGGCGAACCGACTCACCAGCTTGCAGCGTCCGGGCGCGGTGGGAATTCCATTCTTCCTACTGGAGATCGATATCGCCGGAAACCGCATCCGTCGTGCCGGCGCCCAGGGCTATCCGCAGGCGCGTTTTGGCGGTCACTGTCCCAAGCTGGGTGTGCATGCCGCGTTCTCGGCCCCGGGGCAGGTGTTTTCAGAATGTGGAGAGATGCTGGATGGTGCACAGTATCTACTGGTGTCGCGAACGCTTGAAGGACCGATCGCAGGCTTCGAGGAGCGGGTGCGGCGCACGGCGCTGCTTATCGGCTGCGATGCGGCGCATGCTGGGCAGGTGGTCTATGGCGATGGCGTGGTTCGCGAGGGTGGCGTCAGGCTCGGCATCGGCACGGCCTGTCGGCTTTGCGAGCGACCGGGGTGTCTGGCGCGCGCCGAGCCGCCCGTAACCCGGCCCCTGGGCCTTGATGAAATGGTTGCGGGATTGAGCGTGTTTGATTTCCAGTAGAAATATGATCTGAAAAGATTCGCAAAATTTTAGTTGTGGGCCGTTCGAAACCTTTCTAAGCTCTTACAGAGAGTGGAACTCCGGACCTAGACCAACAAGCACGTGCCGGGACAAACAGGAGAAAGATGCATGAAGAAACAGCTATTTGGCTTGGCTGTCACGATGACGGCTGCGCTGATTTTCGGCGCTCCGGCCAAGGCCGAGGACAAGGTTGTCAACGTCTACAACTGGTCCGACTATATCGATAGCACCATCCTGGAAGACTTCACCAAGGAGACCGGCATCAAGGTCGTCTATGACGTCTTCGACTCCAACGAGATCCTCGAGACCAAGCTTCTCGCCGGCGGTTCCGGCTATGACGTCGTGGTGCCCACCGGCCCGTTCCTGGCGCGCCAGATCTCGGCTGGGGTGTTCATGAAGCTCGACAAGTCGAAGTTGCCGAACCTCACGAACATGTGGCCCGATGTCATGGAGCGCCTGGCCAAATACGATCCGGGCAATCAGTATGCCGTCAACTATATGTGGGGCACCACCGGCATCGGCTACAACGTCGCCAAGGTGAAGGCCGCGCTCGGTGACGTGCCGATCGACAGCTGGGACATTCTCTTCAAGCCGGAAAATGCTGCCAAGCTCAAGGATTGCGGCATCAGCATCCTCGATGCGTCTGACGAGACCTTCGCGATTGCCATGAATTATCTCGGCAAGCCGGGCGACAGCAAGGATACCGCCGACCTGCAGGCTGGCGGCGAAGTCTATTCCAAGATCCGCCCCTATGTCCGCACGTTCAATTCGTCGGCCTATATCGATGAGCTCGCCAATGGCGACAGCTGCATTGCCCTGGGCTGGTCGGGTGACGTGCTGCAGGCCAAGAACCGTGCGGTCGAGGCCAAGAATGGTATTGAGATCAATTACGTGATCCCCAAGGAAGGCACGTATATGTGGTTCGACAACCTGGCGATCCCGGCCGATGCCAAGCATGTCGACGAGGCCCATGCCTTCATCAACTACCTGATGAAGCCCGAAGTCATCGCCAAGGCATCGAACTACGTCCAGTATGCCAACGGCAACCTGGCCTCGCAGAAGTTCATCGATGAAGCAGTATTCAAGAATCCTGCGGTCTATCCGACGCCCGAGACGGTCAAGAAACTCTTCACCATCTCGCCCTATGGGCCGAAAGAGCAGCGCGTGCTCAACCGGCTCTGGACGCAGATCAAGACCGGCAGTTAATCACATCCAGATGGGGCGGTCATACCGCCCCATTTTTTACTGGCAGGAAGCATGCCGCCGCAAGCGCGGAGCCCTGCCCACAAAAAGTCATCCGATCAAGAAAAGCCGATCAATAAATTAAGGTGGCATAGGGGACATGGCAAAAACTCTCGGGCCGGTACGACGCAAATTCACTCCCTGGACGGATCCGGCTTCGGCGCCGTTCATTCGTTTCGAGGGTATCACCAAGCGCTTTGGTGATTTCGTCGCCGTCAAGGACCTCACTCTGAACATCTACGAGCGCGAGTTCTTCTCGCTGCTTGGTCCGTCCGGCTGCGGCAAGACGACCCTGATGCGCATGCTGGCGGGCTTCGAAGAGCCGACACAAGGCCGTATTCTGCTGCAGGGCAAGGATATTTCCGGTGTGCCGCCCTATAAGCGTCCGACCAATATGATGTTTCAGAGTTATGCGCTGTTTCCGCACATGAGCGTCGCCAAGAATGTCGCCTTCGGCCTCGAGCAGGACAATTTGCCGAGGGGCGAAATCGATGCCCGCGTCGAGGAAATGCTGAAGCTCGTCAAGCTCAGTGAATTTGCCAAGCGCAAGCCCAGCCAGCTCTCCGGCGGCCAGCGCCAGCGCGTGGCACTTGCCCGCTCGCTCGCCAAACGGCCGAAGGTGCTGCTGCTCGACGAGCCGCTCGGCGCGCTTGATCGCAAGCTGCGCGAGGAAACCCAGTTCGAACTTATGGATATCCAGCACACGCTGGGCCTGACCTTCCTGATCGTCACCCACGACCAGGAAGAAGCGATGACGGTTTCGGATCGTATCGCCGTCATGGACAAGGGCGAGATCGTCCAGGTGGCGACGCCGGCGGAGATCTATGAAGCCCCGAATTCCCGCTATGTCGCCGACTTCATCGGCGACATCAACATCCTTGAGGGCAACGTCGTTTCCAACACCGGTGGCCCCAACCAGTCAGGCCTGGTGACCATGGACTGCGCAGGACTGAAGGTGACGGTCGAGCAGGAATGCCCCGCAGCTCCCGGCAATCAGGCCGCCTTTGCCATCCGCCCCGAGAAAGTCCGCATCTCGCCGGACGCGCCCGCCGATCCCAGCTTCAATTCGGCGCATGGCGAAGTCTTCGACATCGGCTATCTCGGCGATTTCTCGGTGTTCCTTGTCAAGCTTGACGACGGTCGCGTGTTGCGCGCCGCCCAAGCCAACGTCTCGCGCCTTGTCGACCGTCCGATTACATTCGGCGACTTGGTCTGGCTCACCTGGCCGGCCGAAGCCGGCCTCGTGCTGACGAGATAGGGGGCACGCACATGGCCGAAGCCGACACACGCAAAAATCCGGCCAGATGGCTGGTGGTCATCGTTCCCTATCTCTGGCTGGCACTGTTCTTTTTGGCGCCCTTCTACATCATCCTGAAGATATCGTTCTCGGACTCGGCGATCTCCATGCCGCCCTACACACCGGTCTTCCAGGGCTTTTCCACGATCGGCAACTTTCTCTCGCAGCTTGATTTCGAGAACTACACCTTCCTCACGGAGGATCCCCTTTACATCAAGGCCTATCTGAACTCGCTGCGGATTGCCCTGATCTCGACCTTGCTGCTGCTGCTGATCGGCTATCCCATCGCCCTGACGATGGCACGCGCGCCGGCGGGCCTCCGGCCGACGCTATTGATGCTGGTGATCCTGCCGTTCTGGACGTCGTTCCTCATCCGGGTCTATGCCTGGATCGGCATCCTCAAGCCCGAGGGGTTGCTGACGCTGCTATTGCAATCGATCGGGCTTTACGGCCCCGACCAGCAGGTCAACATCTTCCGTACCGATACAGCTGTTTTCATCGGCATAGTCTATTCCTACCTGCCGTTCATGATCCTGCCGCTCTATGCAGCGCTCGAAAAGATGGATGGCACATTGCTGGAGGCTGCGAGCGATCTCGGCTGCCCACCATGGAAAGCGTTCTGGAAGATCACCTTCCCGCTGTCGTTGCCCGGCGTCATCGCTGGCTCGATGATCTGCTTCATCCCGATCACCGGCGAATTCGTCATCCCGGACCTTCTCGGAGGGGCCGACACCTTGATGATCGGCAAGACGCTGTGGACGGAGTTCTTCGGCAATCGCGATTGGCCGCTCGCCTCAGCGGTGGCCGTCATCCTGCTCCTTGTTCTGGTGGTGCCCATCGCAATCTTCCAGAACCAGCAGCAGAAAGCGTGAGGAAAAGACCATGAAATCTGCGCGCTTCGATCCCGTCGTCCTCACCTTGGGCTTTGCCTTTCTCTATATCCCGATACTGATACTGGTCATATATTCCTTCAACGACTCGAAACTAGTCACTGTATGGGGCGGCTTTTCGACACGCTGGTATAGCCAGATGTGGTCGAACAAGGCTTTGATGGACGCCGCGTGGGTCACTATTCGCGTCGGACTGCTCAGCGCCACGCTCGGTACCATACTCGGCACGCTCGCCGCATTGGCGATGGTGCGGTTCGCTCGGTTCCCGGGCCGCATGCTGTTTTCAGGAATGATCTATGCGCCTCTGGTCATGCCCGAGGTCATCACCGGCCTGGCGATGTTGCTGCTATTCGTTGGCGTCGGCGTCGATCGCGGTTTCTGGACGCTGACGATCGCCCACATCACGTTTACCATGTGCTACGTGGCGATCGTGGTGCAATCCAGGCTGATCACCTTCGACCGCAGTCTCGAGGAGGCCGCGCTCGATCTCGGTTGCCCGCCGGTCAAGACCTTCTTCAAGATCACCCTGCCGCTGATATCGCCCGCCGTCATCTCCGGCTGGATGCTGGCTTTCACGCTTTCGATCGATGATCTGGTGATTTCGGCCTTTACAACAGGTCCGGGCGCCACGACGTTGCCGATCAAGATCTACAGCCAGGTGCGATTGGGCGTGACGCCGGAAATCAACGCGGCCTGCACGATCCTGATCGGCATCGTGGCGATTGGCGTGATGATCGCCTCGATCAGTACCAAGCGTGCCGAGGTGCAGCGCCAGCGGGATGAGCGTGCGGCGATGGCCCAGGGCTGATCGCGTTGATCAGTCGTCGGCGCTGCCGCGCGGCGGCACGAAAAGATAGGCGAAGAACCACAGCGGCAGGATGATCACGGCCCCCAGCACGATGTTGGGGATCGCCCATATTACAAAGTCGTTGATATGTGTCCAAAGCTCGGCCGGCGTCAGCCCGATGCCCGCGAGCAATCGTTCCGCCGAAAGCCCGAACAGGTTCATCAGCGCCCCCGCAATCAGCGAGGCGAGGACGAGTTTCAGTAGAGCTGTGAGGAATTGACCCAATTGCTGCATTCCGATGTTGGACATCATTAGAATTATCGAAAAATGGTAAACAATTGGCTGCCTCAGATGTCGCGAAGCGACAACCATCTGGCAAACGCTCTCTGTTGCGGTGCAACGAAAGTTTGGCTACAAAATCGCGTGGAATTCTGGGAGGCATGAATGGCAGACAACTCACCGCTTTGGGCACCATCGGAGGCGCAGGTCGCCGCAAGTGCGATGACCGGGTTCCGGCTCTGGTGTGCGGAGAAATTCGGCGCTGATCTGCCGGATCATGATGCGTTTCACCAATGGTCGATCACCGAGCGGGGAGACTTCTGGTCGGCGGTCTGGGACTATTGCGGCGTCAAGGGTTCCAAGGGTGCGCGTGAGCTGATCAACGGCGACATCATGCTTGATGCACGGTTCTTTCCGGATGCCGAGCTGAATTTCGCTGAAAATCTGCTGGCCTCGACCGGCAGCGGCGACGCCATGATCTTCCGCGGCGAGGACAAGGTCGATTGTCGCTGGTCTTGGGATCATCTTCACCAGATGGTGTCGCGTCTTCAGCAGGCCTATCGCGCCATGGGCATCGGCAAGGGTGACCGCATCTCGGCGATGATGCCCAACATGCCGGAAACCATCGCCTGCATGCTCGCAGCGAGCGCCATCGGTGCGATCTGGTCGTCTTGTTCCCCTGATTTCGGCGAACAGGGCGTCATCGATCGCTTCGGACAGATCGAGCCAAAACTGTTCATCAGCTGCGACGGCTACTGGTATAATGGCAAGCTGCAGGATGTCTCGGCCAAGGTTCGCGCTGTCGAACCTGCCCTGAAGGCGCCGGTTCTGGTCGTGCCCTATGCTGGCGAGGCCGCCGCACTGGCCGGCTCGCTCAAGGATGGCCGGACGCTTGATGCGTTCATCGCGCCATTCGCTGCAAAGCCGGTGGAATTCACTGCCCTGCCATTCAGCCACCCGCTCTACATCCTGTTCTCCTCGGGCACGACAGGCGTGCCGAAATGCATCGTTCATTCGGCCGGCGGCACGCTGCTGCAGCACCTCAAGGAACAGCGCTTCCACAGCGACCTTAAGGCCGGCGATCGTCTGTTCTACTTCACCACCTGCGGCTGGATGATGTGGAACTGGCTGGTGTCGGGTCTTGCAAGCGGCGCAACGCTCTGCCTGTTCGACGGATCGCCCTTTGCGCCGGATGGCAATGTGCTCTGGGATTATGCGGCGGACGAGAAATTCGCCATCTTCGGCACATCGGCGAAATATATCGACGCCGTGCGCAAGGGCGGTATCGAGCCGAAGAAGACGCATGATCTCTCCGAGCTCAGGCTGATCACCTCGACAGGCTCGCCGTTGTCGCCGGAAGGCTTTTCCTTCGTCTATGAGGGCATCAAGTCCGACGTCCAGCTTGCCTCGATCTCGGGCGGCACGGATATCGTCTCCTGCTTCGTGCTTGGCAACCCGGTCAAGCCGGTCTGGAAAGGCGAGATCCAGGGACCGGGCCTCGGCCTTGCCGTCGATGTCTGGGACGATGACGGCCAGCCGGTGCGCGGCGAGAAGGGCGAACTGGTCTGCACAAAGGCGTTCCCCGCCATGCCGATCGGCTTCTGGAACGATCCCGAGGGTGCCAAGTACAAGGCTGCTTATTTCGAGCGCTTCGACAATATCTGGTGCCACGGCGATTTCGCCGAATGGACCGAGCATGGCGGGTTGATCATTCATGGCCGTTCGGACGCAACGCTCAATCCGGGCGGCGTGCGCATCGGTACGGCCGAGATCTACAATCAGGTCGAACAGCTCGATGAAGTGGCCGAGGCCATCTGCATCGGCCAGGATTTCGATGACGATGTCCGTGTCATCCTGTTCGTGCGGCTGGCGCCAGGCCTGACGCTGGATGCCGACCTCGACAAGAAGATCAAGACCAAGATCCGCATCGGAGCCTCGCCACGGCATGTGCCGGCCAAGGTGATCCAGGTCGCTGACATTCCGCGCACCAAGTCCGGCAAGATCGTCGAGCTTGCCGTCCGCGAGGTCGTGCATGGCCGGCCGGTCAAGAACAAGGAGGCGCTTGCCAACCCGGAGGCGCTGGACCTGTTTGCCGGATTGGAAGCGCTCAGGAGCTGATCTCGGCGATCGCGCTCAATCGATCCGTTGGGATCGCTCGTCGAGGATGAAGAACTTGTATCCCTGTGCGACATGGACGTCGCCGGCGGGGCAGACCGATGGAGTGCCATAGGCATCGATCATGCAATGGCATTTGTTGCAGTATCTGAACTGCGCGCCGCCGTCGCGTACGCCGTGGGTGATGACGAATTCGTAGCCTTGGGCGCGATGGCCGCCACCGGCCGGGCAGACACCCTTGTCCGGATAGCCGTCGAAAAATAGGGCGCTGCACTGGTTGCAGAAGCGCCATGCGCCCTGCCGACGCGGCCCCTCGGAGATGTTGTAGGACAGCTGGTAGCTCATTTCGCCGCGGATATGCGTCCCGCCCGCAGCACACATGCCCTTGTTGTTGCGATAGCCGTTGTAAAACAGCACCTGACACTTCCTGCAGGAGGGCCAGCGCTTTTGCATCTCTTCGGCGCGTGCACCGTAGGTGGGGAGGAGGATGAAGGACGCGCCCGTTGCAAGCAGTGCACGGCGCTTGATCAAGCTGGATTGTGGCATGATGCATCTCCTGTCTGTTCGTTCGTATACGCGCTGGCTGGTAGGCTTGCTGATCCTCATATGCAGAGAAAAAGGCTATAGCCCATCGCACGGAAACCATGCACGGCAGCGCCCATTGCCAGCCCGAGGTGAAGCCCTCGATCCCGGCAGCTGCGCTCACGGCCGATCCTCGGCGTCAATGGCTGCGGCCTGCTTCCAGCGATAGTCCCACTGCGGCGCAGGTCGGCGCAGGCTCCAATGCGCTGCAGGTCGGGCGACCCGCTCCAGGCCGATATCATCGAGCTGGAAGCCATCCAACCGATCAAGTGACCGGCGCAGTTCGTCGGTTTGCAGCTGCGTCCGCCGGCTTTCCATGATCTGCGTCGGCAGGTCTGCAAACTGGCGCAGACCTTCGATGAAACGATTTGAAGAGAGACGCGCATTCTCGGTGAAAATCTCGAACGTAGCCATCGGGGCCTCCGTGCTGGCGCGTTGATGTTGCGACAGCAGGATCATTGCACCGGTTACAGGGATAGTCCGGATGACATGCTGAAATTGTCCTGAAATTTCACTGACAGGATTTCAGCGATCGGGAGGCAGGCTGATCAGGCGCAATCCGCCGAAGCCTGTGCGCCAGTGGGGAGCCCGGAATTGCGGCGAAACAGGCGCATCTGTGCGGCATAGAGGGCAGCACCCACGACCAGCGACGTCGAGGCAATGATCAGCGACGTCGCAAAGCCCGCAGCGTGGCTCTGGCTATGGGCGAGGATGAAAGCGACCAGCGGCGGGCCGGCAATCTGGCCGATGCCATAGGCGGCCGTCATCAGCGCCATGAAGCCGGTGACGTGTCCGGGTGCCAGCCGGCGCACTTCCTGCATGGCAAACAGCGTGATGGCGGTGAAGGGCATGCCGACCAGCAGGCTGCCGAGGATGAAGCCGCCAATGCTGGGCAGCAACAGGCTGGCAATCACGCCCACCGCCTGCACGAGATAGCAGACAACCAGCAACAGCCGGCGGTCGATGCGCATCGGCACGCGCTGTGTCAACAGCGCGCCAGCCATGACGGCGAGGCCGAATATCGGCCAGAACAGATCGATCCACATCGAGCCGGGCAGGGCTTCCCGTGCAATCACGGGCAGGAAGGTGGCGGTGATGATATAGCCGAAGCCTGCAAGCCCGTAGGCCAGTGTCAGCAGCATCGATTGGGCTGTCCAGAGCGGCGCCTTGGCGGCGCGTCCGATGTTGATACCGGGTGTTGCCTTGTGTGCGGCCGGCGTACCGTGGGAAAAAATCCGCCACACCAGAGCAGTCAGCAGGCTGGCGAGAATACCGAAGCCGATCCACGTGACCGTCGATGAGCCGCCGCCAAGCGCGATCGCATAGCCCGCGCCGCCGGAAAGCGCGATGCCGGCACCGGGGCCGGTGAAGATGATGCCGCCCAAAGACGGCGTGCCGAGTTCTTCCAGTCGACCGAGGCACCAGCCGGCGGTGTAGACGAAGCCGCCGGCGGAAATCACGCCGGACAGAAAGCGCAGCACAGGCCAGGCATAGGGCACGTCGAGTGCCATGCCGATTGTCAGCAGTGTGGTCGCAATCAGCGCACCGCGCACCATCACCGAATTGACAATCGGCCGATGCGTAAACAGCTTCAGCAGGCGCGGCAGCACCATGCAGAACAGCGCGCCGGCGAGGTAGCCCACGTAGTTCGCGGTTGCCAGCAGACTGCCGCCATTGATGTCGATCAGTCCGTCATGCAACATCATCGGCAGAAGCGGCGTGAATGCAAAACGGCCGATGCCCATGGCCACCGACAGCGACACCGCGCCCGCAATGGCCACGGCGATGGGCGAATCCGAGAGCTTTGCGGCGGGTGAAAAGACGGCGGACATGCGAGGCATCCTGATTGTGATCGCGGACACCTTGCGTCGAAAGTCATTATCGATCAAATTGCATTTTTAGATGAGTAATATCAAGCTGAGTGATATTGGCAGGCTGGATTTCAATCTGGCGATCACGTTCCTGGCCATCTGGCAGGAGCGCAGCGTTTCGCGTGCGGCGCTTCGGCTGTCGCTCAGCCAGTCCGCTGTCAGTGCCGCATTGGCGCGACTGCGCGACGCGACCAATGATCCGCTGTTCATTCGCACCAAGGGCGGCATGGAACCCACGGCCCGGGCGATCTCCATGGCGGGGCAGATCCACGAGGGCGTCGAGCTGCTGCGGCAGGCACTGATTGTCGAGGATCGGTTCGATCCGGCAAAGAGCGAGCGGCATTTTTCGCTGGGCATGTCCGACGATTTCGAGGTGGCGCTGGGGCCTGGCATCGCTGCGCGGCTGTTGGCCAATGCGCCGAACATCTCTGTCGTCTTCCGACAGGCAAACCGTCACACGGTCGAACAGATGCTGGAGGCACGCGAGATCGATCTGGCCATCGCCTCGGGCGCGCCGGTTCGCAGCTGGTTGGTGACCGAAGATCTCGGCCGCTCCGGCTACGCCTCGCTGCTCAACAATAGGCTCTGCAACCTGGCCCTGCCGCTGTCGCTCGAGGACTTTCTCAGCCTGCCGCACATTCTGATCTCGTTTCTCGGCCGCGAAGGCATCGTCGATGGTGCGCTCAAGACGATCGGCCGCAATCGCAAGATCCACACTGCACTCACCCACTTCTCATCGCTGCCGGCCTATCTCGGTTCTATGCGGGTGATCGCCAGCCTGCCGTCGCATGCAGGGCGGGCACTTTCCGCTAATACCGGCCTCGACCTCTCGCCGGTGCCGCTTGACCTCGGCACCTACATGGTTTCCATGCACCATCGCCGCGATGTGGCGGAAGATCCGGCGATCCGCTGGATCAAGGGCGTTATCCGCGAGGCCTTCGAGGCTTCGGTGCCGCAGGATGAGATTTAGACTGGAAGAGCGGCATATTCCTGCATCAGCCGGGGAAAATCCTCCATCGGCGGAAACTTGTCATAGCTGTGAACCGCTGATGTCGTCGCCCAGGCGAGTTTCTCGCTCATATAGGTCTCGACGAACGGCGCGAACCTGCCGGGATCGGCGAGCATCGTCGGTCGGACATTGACGAAGAAATCCGCGCCATCGGGGCGCGTGAACATCCAGCTCATGCAATAGGGGCAGAAATAGTGTTTCGCCGCACCATGCAGGCCGCCGATCACCGGCTCGCCTTCGGTGGCGGCAAAGCCCTGGGTCGGGATTGCGGCGCTGAGCGAAAAGGCGCTGGAGCTCATCTTCTGGCAGCCGGTGCAATGGCACGCCATGGTGATCAGCGGCCTGGCGCTGATACGGATTTTCACGCGCCCGCAGCGGCAGCTGCCATCCATGGTGTTGATGTCGTTGGGCATTTTATGTCTCCTTTTTGTGCCCGGCATCTAAAAGTGCAGGCCAAAGAGCGTCAACGCTGCGGTTCAGTTCGTGGGCAGCATGCCGCCGGTTGATAGGGATTGCGGCGGTATCAACAAGTAAAAGAACACGGAAAGATATGCCGACATCAATGGCTTGCACAACCAAACATATGATAATGTCCTTTATCATGTATAGAGAGAAGCGAATGGACGAAGATATTGAGCGGCGAAACAAGGAGTGGGAGGAAACGCTCAAACGCATCCCTCCTATGGACGCCGACAAGCAGAAATGGCCTGATCACGTGCGCCCCCTGACATGGGACGAGACAGGCCTGCTCGGCGTGGACAAGGACGGTGTATTTTACTGGAACGGCAAAGCCGTCACGGTGCAAAAGCACTTCACGCTGACGTGGGGGCAGAAAATTTGGGCTGGCGTCGTTGGGCTGGCATCCATTCTTGTTTTCATCAGCACAGTTGCCCAAGGCATTGCCAGCTATAATCAATGGGCCTGCACAGTGAATTGGTACGCCATATGTCCGCCTCCAGCCTCGAAATAGTGCCCAGCGGCTGCAGGCTTGCCCCAGTTGGTCACGCGGCGGCGCCGGCTGCACGGCTTCGGTTTCTGGAGTTCTTCACTGTCAACATCCGCAACCCCAACACCCGCAAAGCCTATACCCGCGCGGCGGGGATCTTCTGTACTGGTGCGCCGTCCGGGGGTACCGTCGCCTTACATTCCTCCCCCCCCCCCAGGAATCAGATAGCCCCTTCCTCACAACTCTCATGAGGAAGATTTCATGCCATTACGCATCGTATCGCTGAATGCCTGGGGCGGCAGGGTGCATGCGCCGTTGATGCGATATCTCGTCGATGTCGATGCGGATGTGCTTTGCCTGCAGGAAGTCGTGCGCACGCCTGCGTCCCGCACCGATTGGCTCGTCTATCGCGATCACAATATCGAACTGCCCCAGCGCGCTAATCTCTTCGAGGAAATTCGCGCGGCGCTGCCGGATCACGATGCCTATTTCGCACCCGTTGCGCGTGGTGAACTCTTCGATGGGCAACAATCCGTGCCCTCGGAGTTCGGGCTGGCGACCTTCGTGCGTAGGTCAAAGGCGGTGATCGGTCAGGCCCAAGGTTTCGTTCACGGAAGCTTCCTGCACGATCAGTGGGGACCGCACCCCAGGGCGCGCAATGCGCATGCGATCCGTGTCTTCGACTATGACGCCGGTGCCTCGATCACCATTGTTCAATTGCATGGCCTGCGAGACCCTGCCGGCAAGCATGACACGCCGGCGCGCTTGGCGCAGGCCGATGCACTTTTGGGGCTCATCGGAAAACTCTGGAACGGCGATGAGCGGCTGGTGGTCTGTGGTGACCTGAATGTCCTGCCGGACAGCATCACATTCGAAAAGCTCGCAAAGCTGGGTCTCACCGACCTCGTGATCGGGCGCGGATTTACCGATACGCGCACATCGCTCTATGAAAAGCCGGGACGCTTCGCTGATTACATGCTGGTGACATCTGACGTAAACGTCACTTACTTCGAGCCGGCCGCGGCGCCTGAAGTCTCCGATCATCGGGCACTGGTGCTGGATATCGCGTAGAGACGCCCGCCACGCGTCATGCTCGGGCTCGTCCCGAGCATCTGCCACATGAAATATAGTCATTATTTTCAACTATTTAATGAGTCATGGGCAGATCCTCGGGACGAGCCCGAGGATGACGATTGAGAGGTTCTCACCCGGAAAACCCAGGTAATAGGCGGGTCTAGATCCGATAGGCCGGGTCGAACACGCCCTTGACCGCGACACCCAGATCATAGGTGTAGCCCGCTTCCGGATCGGTCTTCAGCGCCTCTGCATCGTAGCCTTCAGCCGCCGATGTCACCAGCAGCCGGTCGGCTGATTTGCCGATGAAGGCGGGGCACGTGGTCAGCTTGGCGGGCAGCGAATAGATCGCGGTCTTTTCGCCATTCGGTGAGTAGCGATGGATTTCGCCAATGCCCCAATGGGCGTTCCAGATATTGCCGTCGGCATCGCAAACCGAGCCGTCGATGCCGCCGTCCTGGCCGGTTTCGTCGACGAAGATCTGCGGTTCGGCAATCGGCAGGCCGTTCTGCGGGTCGAGCAGCACGCGCATGTAGCGGTTTTCCATCGTGTCGACGTAGTAGCCAATCGTGCCGTCCGGCGAAAAGCAGATGCCGTTGGGAATGGAAATGTTCGGGAAGATCTTGGTCACCACGCCCTTGGCGACATGATAGATCGCACCCGCGCCCTTGCGACCCTCATGGCCCTTTTTCATCGTGCCGAACCAAAGCGCACCGGAGGGATGCACGCGGCCGTCGTTGGAGCGCATGTCGGGGCGGTCCTGCTCGATCGGTGTCATCAGTTCCATCGCACCCGATGCCACGTCCCTGACATAGAGACCGTTTTCCGAGACGATCAGCTGGCGGCTGCCGTCGATCCGGGCAAACACGCTCGACATGGCGGGCAGCTTGTGGACGCTTTTCTTGCCGGTCGTCAGGTTCAGCTCGTGCAGGGTGGATTCGAGGATGCTGAACCAATAGGCTGTGTCGGTGGCCGGATCGTAGCTCGGGCCTTCGCCCAACTCGATATTGTTGGGATCAAGCGCCTTGCCGTTGAAGGGAATGGCTGTGGTCATGTCAGGCTCCGAACACGCTGTCATAGGCTTCGACGGTGGCTTTGGCGCGCACGGCGATATCGGCGGCGCTCATGCCCGGCTTGTAGATGCTAGAGCCAAGGCCGAATGCCTTGACGCCCGCCTTGGC
The DNA here is from genome assembly GCF_057787725.1 of Shinella sp. OV683. NCBI lineage: Bacteria > Pseudomonadati > Pseudomonadota > Alphaproteobacteria > Hyphomicrobiales > Rhizobiaceae > Shinella > Shinella sp. OV683. The sequence goes on along the minus strand of NZ_CM173543.1, from coordinate 3,768,962 downwards.
ATATTCGCCGAAATTCTGGTCTGAAACGCCGCCGACGGCCGCGATCAGCAGATCAGCCGGCAACACGGCACGAATGGCTGTGATGCCCGAAGGCCCGAGCACCCCAGCCGGGAAGAACTTCAGGCCGGTGGCGCCAGTCGCGGCGGCGGCGAGCGCTTCGGTGGGCGTAAACACGCCCGGCAGCGTTATCATCTTCTTGGCGACGGCAGCAGAAAGCACGGGAACATCGACATTCGGGCTGACGAATAGTCGTCCGCCCGTTGAATCCAGTCGCTCGACATCGGCGACGGTCAGCACCGTTCCGGCACCGATCAGCGCGTCAGCGGGTGCCATCTTGGCAGCAATCTCGATCGACGTGAAAGCGTTGGGAGAATTCAGCGGGATTTCGATCGCCCGGAAGCCGGCATCGAGTAGCGCGCCGACAGCTGCGGGAGTCTCCTCCGGTGTCAGCCCGCGCAGGATGGCGACGAGCGGATACTTCATCTCCGGAAATGGTATGCGGTTCATGTCTTTTGCTTTCGTCAGAATTGCCAGATGGTGCGCGCCGATTGGGTCAGGCCCTGCCGGACGGCTTCATCTGCATCGATGGTGGAAAATTTGCGCCCGACGCGATGAAGAGCGGCTTCGTAGAGCCCGCGCAGCTTGCCCGAGACGACGAGGATCACTGGCGTGTCCTTTGGGGCCGAATGCAGCGCGCCTGCAAGCTCAAGCCCGATCATCCCGCCGGATAGCGTGGCTTCCGCTTCGACATTGGTGAGCGAAAACAGCAGGCCGCGCGCGCGAACGCCCGAAAACAGACGGTTGGAGGCAAGCTGCGGCTCGCGATAGGCGGAATAAACGGCATTGACGAAGGCGGGATCGGCAGCGTCGAAACCCGGTGAATCCTTCAGCGAATGATTGAGGATCGTGTGCTTGGAAATCGCGTCGAACAACTCTCCGGTCATGAAGGTGGCAAAGCCGAGCGCCTCGTCGCGGACGATCCGCACCCATTTCGAATGCGTGCCGGGCATTGCCACCAGGCAATCGCTGCTCTTCATGCTCTGCGAACAGCCGAGCAACTGTGTTTCCTCGCCTCGGATGACGTCGGCCGCATGCGGGTCGCGCTGGGCGAGCCCCGGCAGGATGCGGATATCGCGGCCTTCGCCTTCGACCTTGACGGCCATGTCGGGAATGGTCGAGAGTTTCGCCGGCACGTCGATATAGCCGGCCTCTTTCCAGCCCTGCTTGGCGCCTGCCATGCCGCAGATGATCACCGGAATATCGGCTGGCGCATCGACCTTGCCGAGATGGTGGTTCAGCACCGCCGGAAATCCGGTCTCGCGCGCCGTGGTCATGCCTTCGCCGGAGCGGCTTTCGCCGAGGATGACATCCCCTTCGCCGATCAGCCAGAGGCGGAAGCTCGATGTGCCCCAATCGACTGCGGCAAATTGCGGTTTCGTCATCAGATACAACCTCCATCGACGATCAGGGATTGGGCGCTGATGGCACCCGATGTGCTGGACGCGAGAAACAGGCAGGGTCCCACCATGTCTTCCGCCGTCAGCGAGAATTTCAGTGCCTGCCGCGCCTTGTGCGCCTCGGCATCCGCATCGGAGACCCAAAGCTGTTTCTGGCGCTCGGTGAGCACCATGCCCGGCAGCAGCGTGTTGACGCGAATATTGTCTGACCCAAGCTTGCTGGCCAGCGCTCGAGTGAGGCCGATTATGCCTGCCTTTGCCGTGGAATAGGCCGGCATGTCGGGCAGGTTCATCATGAAGGCGATCGATGAGAAATTGATGACGGAGCCACCGCCCGATGCCTTGAGATAGGGGAGGGCGGCCTGTGTCACGAAGAATGTGGGCTTCAGATTGATCGACAGGCTGAGATCCCAGTATTCCGGCGTGGTGGTCTCAAAATCGTGCCGGTCGTCCCAGGCCGCATTGTTGACGACGACCTTGATGCCGCCGAGTTTGCTGGCTGCGTTGTCGACCGCCTTGCGGGTCGCCTCGATATCTCTGAGATCGACGGTTTCGAGGATGGGCGTATGTTTCGCGCCCCCGGAAATGCGCTCGATTGTCTTCTCGGCCGCCACTTTGTCGATGTCGAGGATAGCAACGCGCGCACCTTGTGCGGCAAATCCTTCGACCAGCGCTGCACCTATGCCCGATGCGCCCCCGGTGACCAGCACGCCCACATCGTCGAGATCCGAATATTTTGCTGTTGGCATCGCCATGCCGAACTATCTCCCCGCCAACCCGACCGGAATGAATCCGGGCTGCCGCTACCAAGTGTATGATCAACTGGAAATCGCCGATCTGCCGCGACCGGCTCCGCCGTCATTTCGTGGATTTGTATAGGACGGAACCGAAGGCCAGAAAACCCCCTATTATAAAAATCATACTTATAAGATGAATATATCATACCTATGGTTCTCTTCGCATTTTTGACGCCTATCACACGTTCCCGAAATGTGAGCGCTAAAGCGAAAATTCGCGATTGCATAAATTTTAATGCGTTGAAATTACGTGAGAAAATAGGCAGTTTGTGCCTGCTTCTCCTACAGGCTCTCTGGCGAATCATTGAATTGTCTGCCATCTTTTCCAGCGAAAAGTTGCTTTTTCCAGCAGGTTCGGGAACTTCTCCCTGCAAACGGGAGTTGAACATCACGGGCCATCGCGTTGATGGCGCATTCCAACCGGAAAGGCCGAGATCATGGACCAGGCGGCAACACGGACGAATGAAAGTGCGATACCCTTGGATGACGTGCGGGTGGTGGACTACGATCAATTGCTGAATGACGTACGGGCTGCGTCTTCCCAGTTTGATGTGCTTCGCTTTCTCAAGCGAGTTACCGAACTTTACCGTGCTCGCGCCTTCATCGTGCTGAAGGTTCCAAACGGTACAGCGACCGCCCTGCAGTCCGTCTCTGTCATTACCAGTTGGCCGACGGACCTTCTCACCCAATATGACGCGGAAGGCCTGTTCGAGGATAGCCCGACGATGCTCCATATCCGTACCTCGAGCCTGCCGATCGCCTTTGACATCAAGGAGATCAGCAAGACGCGAAAGGATAACACGAAGGAAAAGGCGATCGACCTTTTCGAACGCTACAATATGCAGCGTGGCGCGTTCTTTCCGGCTTGCGATCCGACTGGCGAACGCGGTGGCATCGCCTTTTCCGGCGACCGGGAACTGTTCACCAGCGCCGAGATGCTGCAATTGCACATGATCTGCTCTCACACTTTCGAACGGCTTTACCAGGTCGCGCGCCACGACAGCAAGGTCGGCGCCGATCTGACGGCGCGTGAAATCGATTGCCTGAACTGGACTGCGGCCGGCAAGACCAGCGCCGAAATCGCCAACATCCTCAACCTGTCGGAACATACGGTCAACCACTACCTCAATCGTGCAACCAAGAAGCTCGATACCGTCAATCGGACGCAGGCAGTAGCAAAGGCTCTGCGAATGGGCATCATCACCTGATTGTCTTGTAAATCCTGTATACAATAAGAGCCGCCCCACCACGGCGCGGCCAGGGGTTCCCATCGGGGTTCAACCCAAGGCAGCGTCTGCGATGAAGCCGCTACACCGGATAATTTTTTTCCACATACCCCAAATGGGGGATACACTTCGCCGCAACCCGGTGTAGATGTTTGATTATGTTCGGTGAAATGTCTGACGGACACCTATTGAGTCTGGCATGGCGGACCCCGCTTCGGTAAAGCTTTCGAGCCAAACGAAGTCGCTTGCTGGTAAAACCCGCCCGCAGCCCTGCCGGGCGGGTTTCCTTTTTTGACTTTGTTTTTTGGCCCGAGATGGCCGGTTATCAAAACCGAGCTTATCCAGCGTTGGGCATTGCACAGTTTTTCAGCAAGCCAGCGCGACCTTCGTCCTTGCGCGCACGCCTGTTTGCAGACGGACAAGCACACCGCACGCGTCCCCCATGGGCTGGCGACGTGCGGCAGATACTGGCTGCAAAGACGCCCATGAGGGACCGATAAATTCGCACCATGGCACCGAATGGAACCTGAGACGTTCACGATGCGTTCAGAAAGAAACCGCTAATATATCGCCATAGAGCGGCTCCCGCTCAAGCCACAGGGAGAAGGTTCATGAAGAAGATCATTGTTGCGGCGCTCGCCGCAGCGGTCGCCACCTTATCGTTCACCGCTGACGCCGACGCCCGAAACCGCGGATTCCAATGGCACAATCACGGTTGGCATCATGGCTACCACAGCGGTTGGCATGGCCGCCACTACGCTTGGCGTCACAATGGATGGCGTCACAATGGCTGGTATGGCGGCTATTGGGGGCCCGGCTGGGGCTATTGGGGCGGACCGACCATCGTTATCGGCGGCCCTGCCTATTATGACGACTATTGCTTCGTGAGGAAAGTTCGGCGCCACGATCACAACGGCAACGTTTATATCAGGCGAGTACGCGTTTGCCGTTAAATTGGAGACCTCTCGAAAGAAGGCCGCCCCTACGGGCGGCCAGCAAGGTTTGAGCGCGTTTGCTGCTCAAAAATTGTGCCCTGCACGATAATTATTCATCGGGCGTGTGGCTCTCCGAAGTGCCTGGAAGTGCTGAATCCACATAAGTATCTGGAAAATATTGATAATATTACAAATTTCTGACTTGGCACGCTTCCTGCTTCCTAATTGGCAGGTCCAGAGGGGACTGCAAACATAGCACCCGCCAAAGGGTGCAGTTGAAGGCAAAGCCGCCCTCCACGTCTTGAACCGATTGCGGCGAGACGTGGAGGGCGTTTCTCATTTCAGGCGCGCCTTGTCGCAAATTGCCGAATAATTGTACCCGGAGCAGGTTGGCGACCCGGCACTCATCCACTATCTAGAGCGGAGAGTAAGGGATGAGAAAATGGCAGAGATCACCGGCAAGGACGTATTGGAAAAGCTCAGGACCGTGCGCGGCCCCGATATGGAGGGCAATATCGTCGATCTCGGCTTGGTATCCGATGTGTTTATTTCCGATGGCAAAGCCTACTTTTCGATCACCGTGCCGGCCGAGCGCGCCAAGGAACTCGAGCCGCTACGGCAGGCTGCCGAGCGGGCCGTCAAGGACATTCCGGGCATGAAGGGCGCGCTCGCGGCGCTGACTGCCGACAAGAAAGCCGGCTCCGGCCAGGCACCCGTCAGCAGGCCGTCGCCCGCTGCACCATCGCACGGCCATTCCCATCCGCACCCGCATCCCCCGCGCGGAGCAGCCGCGCCTGCGCCCAAACCCGGCATTCCGGGCGTCAAGCACATCATAGCCGTCGCCTCCGGCAAGGGCGGCGTCGGCAAGTCGACGACTGCGGTGAACATCGCCCTCGGCCTGCAGTCGCTAGGTCTCAAGACCGCGATTCTCGATGCCGATATCTACGGCCCGTCGGTTCCACGGCTACTGGGCATTTCCGGTCGGCCGGAACAGATCGACGGCAAGCTCATCAAGCCGATGGAAAATTTTGGCCTGAAGGCGATGTCCATGGGCTTCCTCGTCGATGAGGAGGTGGCGATGATCTGGCGTGGCCCGATGATTCAGTCGGCGCTGCTGCAGATGTTGCGCGAGGTCGCCTGGGGCGATCTCGATGTTCTGGTCGTCGACATGCCGCCTGGCACGGGTGACGCTCAGCTGACTATGGCCCAGCAGGTGCCGCTCTCCGGCGCGGTTATCGTTTCGACGCCGCAGGACCTGGCGCTGATCGATGCGCGCAAGGCAGTCACCATGTTCAAGAAGGTGGAGATCCCGCTGCTAGGGATCGTCGAGAACATGAGCCATTTCGTTTGCCCGAACTGCGGCACATCGCACGATATCTTTGGCCACGGCGGCGCACGGCAGGAGGCCGGGAAGATCGGCGTGCCGTTCCTGGGCGAAGTGCCGTTGGCCATGACCATCCGCGAAAACTCCGATTCGGGCACGCCGGTGATGATTTCCGCTGCCGATGGGCCACATGCCCGGGTCTATCGCGAAATTGCCACAAAGATTTCCGAACAGCTGTTTGCTGGCTCCAAAGCGGTTCGCGAGGCGCCGGCCATCATTTTTGAATGAGCACCATTGATCGGCTGCGTCCTGGAATCTTGCATGTCAAGGTTCCGGGTATTTCGCGCTGCAATATTCTTTTCTTGATTCCTAAAGCGATTTGGGCAATATCACCGCCCACGCCGGTTGCGGTTTAGGAACAATTGCTCGCGAATTCCTTGATAGGACGGAGTTTGACTGGCTTGGGGCGCATGATGAATTTCTTCGGAGCGTTGGCCTGATGATAACTGCTTACCGTTCCCACGGTGAGGCTGTTGTGCTCGATGTTGCAAACCAACTCGCCGCGCTGCCCGACGATATCATTTGGCTCGATCTTGCGAGCCCCACCCGGGAAGAAGACCAATACACCGAGAGGCTGACCTCGATCGAGGTGCCCACGCGTGAAGACCTCCGCGATATCGAACCTTCGAGCCGCCTCTATTCCGATGGCAAGGCGACCTACCTCACCGGCTCGCTGCTCTGCAACGCCGATTCGCCGACGCCGATCATCAGCGACGTCGCTTTCGTGCTGGCGAACAAATGCCTGGTCACCGTCCGCTATGCCAATCCGAAAGCCTTTGCACTGTTTGCGAATTCGATCTGCCGGATGCCGGAAGGGCTGACATCAGCACATATGGCGTTGGCCCGGTTGATGGAAACCATCACCGACCGCACCGCGGAAGTCCTCGAAAATGCTGAGGTGAAGGGCGATTCCCTCCTGCTGAAGATCTTTGGTAACGAGGAGGACGGCAAGACACGTCGGCCGCCGCGCTTCCTCGAGAAATTGCTTATCGAAATTGCTCATCACCACCGGCTGATTTCCAAGGCACGCGACAGTTTGGCCTCGCTCTCCCGGGTGATGACCTTCCTCTACAATGTGCCGACGATCCAGGCCGATCAGGAAGCCAAGGAACTGTGCCGCTCGATCTCCAGGGACGTGCAGTCGCTTTCAGAGCACGCCGCCTTCATTTCGGGTAACATAACCTTCCTGCTCGACGCATCGCTGGGCCTGATCAATGTGGAACAGAATGCGATCATCAAGATTTTCTCGATTGCGTCGGTGGTCTTCCTGCCGCCGACACTGGTGGCTTCCGCCTATGGCATGAATTTCAAGTTCATGCCCGAACTTGATTGGGCATGGGGTTATCCGGCATCGGTCGCGGCGATGGTCGTGTCCGCCGTCATCCCGTTCCTTTTCTTCCGCTGGAAAGGCTGGCTCTGAAGCCGGAACGTATGTATGGCAGAAAAAATGCACACCAGCGGCCATTCCGGTCCGATGTCGGGGAAGAAGCTAGCGGCGCTCGCCCTTGGTTCGGTTGGTGTTGTTTATGGCGATATCGGCACAAGCCCACTCTATGCCTTCCGTGAATCTTTGCGCCCTGTTTCCCACGACGGCGTCGATCGCTTTGAAATCATCGGGCTGATCTCGCTGCTGTTCTGGACGCTGGCGATCATTGTCACGCTGAAATACGTGATCTTCCTGCTGAAGGCGGACAATGACGGCGAAGGCGGCACGCTGGCGCTGCTGTCGCTGGTCATCAAGAACGTTTCTGAGAAGCGTGCGGGGATCTTCTTCCTGATCGGCGTTATCGGCGCCTCACTGTTCCTCGGCGATGCGATGATCACGCCGGCGCTGTCGGTGCTTTCGGCCGTCGAAGGTCTGAAGATCGTCGCACCGGGCCTGCATCAATATGTCGTGCCAATCTCGGTCGTCATCCTGGTGATGCTGTTCGCTGTCCAGTCGCGCGGAACAGGTGCCGTGTCGGTGTTTTTCGGCCCAATCATGGTCCTGTGGTTCCTGACCATGGCCTCGGTCGGCATCTACCATATCTCCGACGATCTCGGCATCCTTGCGGCTTTCAACCCCTATTACGGCGTCTGGTTCCTGGCTCACAGCGGCCTTGTCGGCTTCATCGTGTTGGGCTCGGTTTTCCTGGCTGTAACGGGTGCCGAAGCGCTCTATGCCGACTTAGGCCATTTCGGCAAGGCACCGATCCGGCTTGCCTGGTTCGGTCTGATCTTTCCGGCGCTGATCCTGAATTACCTGGGGCAGGGCGCCTATGTCCTTCGCCATCCTGAAGGCCTTTCGGATCCGTTCTTCCTGATGTTTCCCGAATGGACGCGTCTGCCGGTTGTCATCCTTGCCACCATTGCCACGATCATTGCCAGCCAGGCAGTCATCACCGGCGCCTTCTCGCTCGCTCGCCAGGCGATCCATCTCGGCTTCCTGCCGCGCATGGAAATCTACCACACGTCGGAATCCAACACCGGCCAGATCTACCTGCCGGCGGTCAACACTATCCTGCTGTTCGGCGTCATGGCGCTTGTGCTGATGTTCCGTTCGTCCGAGTCGCTCGCGGTCGCCTATGGTATCGCGGTCACCGGCGACATGGTCGTCTCCACCATTCTGCTCTATAACTTCGTGCGGATATTCTGGAAGTGGAACCGCTTCCAGACCTTGCTGGTCATCGCACCGCTGTTCTTCGTCGAATCGATCTTCCTCGGCTCGAACCTCACCAAGCTGCATCATGGCGGCTACGTGCCGGTGCTGATCGCCTCCTGCTTCATCGTCATCATGTGGACGTGGCGGCGCGGCACCCGTATCCTGTTCGACAAGACCCGGCGAACGAACATTCCGCTCGCAAGCTTCGTAAAATCGTTGGAAAAGAAATCCGAGCATGGACCGATCGAGGTGCCGGGCACCGCGATCTTCCTGACCTCTGATCCGAGTTCGACGCCGGCGGCGCTGCTGCACAATCTCAAGCACAACCACGTCATCCACAGCCAGAACATCATCCTGACGATCAAGACGCAAAACCGGCCGCGCGTGCCGATCGAAGAGCGTGGCAGGATCGAACGGCTGTCCGAGCATTTCCAGTTGCTGGAGTTGAATTTCGGCTTCCAGGAGACACAAAATGTCTCCCAGGCGCTGGCCCATCTCAGGAAGGCCGGGCTGAAATTCGACATCATGTCGACGTCGTTCTATCTCGGCCGGCGCAAGCTCATTCCGGATGCGAATTCCGGCATGCCGGCGTGGCAGGACAGGCTTTTCATCGCACTGGCAACCGCGGCGACCGATCCGTCGGATTACTTCCGCCTGCCGGCAAACCGGGTGGTCGAGCTCGGCGCCCATGTGACGGTCTAGTGATCGTCCGGAGATCAGCCGCCCGATCCTCACGCGAAGAGGACGGCTATTCCGCCGATTATTGCAAGCGCGATGAACATGATCATGGCGATCGAGATCATCTCCCGGACTTTTCGGGAAAGCGCGTTTGCGAGCTCTGTCCCCGCCTTCGCTGAATTTTGCCGCTGATGATTGGGCTTTTGCCCTGTCTGTGGAGTGCGCATCGGTGCCTCGTATGCGGGAGCGAAAAGATCCCGGCGCGTGCCATGGTGCTTGCAGCGGCCGGGATCTCCAACCGGGTTGGGCCCAAAGGCGGTCCCGGTTTATGGGGTGTCACAGGCGTCGGCCTGCGGGAGCCGGTACGGCTTTCCGCCTGACATGGAAAAGTGGATCCGCCGTGAGCGTTGTTTCTTCCGGCAAACAGTGAACAGCCGCCGGCGCATAGTCGCACTGGACCATGGCGAAATGGATCGCTGAGGCGCGATCGGCGAAGCATTGGGACAAGAGTCCGCTGTCGTCAGATGCAGTCCAGCGTCCCTGGGTGTCCCTGCCTATCGTGAAGTGGCATCTTGCTGCGGATGCCGGCGCGTCAATCCTCCTGCCCATCGGATCAGTGCGCCGCCCACAGAATGCACGCAAGCGCAGCAGAAAATACTGCGGTCACCGCACCCAGTCGCACGAACATGGCAATCTCGGCGGATGCCGTCGGCGCTGCCGCCGTAGTCTCTCGCGGGACCGATGCCTTTTTCTGTGTGATCTGGTGGGCAACGTCATAGGCGCCGTAACGGGAAAACATCATCTCGATCCTTCTATTGCATGCGAACATGATCCGCACCGGCGCAAACTAGACGGATCCGGCATCTGGTTTCGATCTGAGATTTGGGGCTCACGCATAAAGTTCGCATATGGAAAAATTTCGTGTGGCGACCCTGACCTTAGGCGGAGCAAGGGGTTTTGGCGGGCCTCTTAGCAAGCAGAATCAAGGCCCTTGCCCGATTTCGAAGTCGGCTGGGCAGTTCAGCGTCCCCGACGGGCCGTCGCCGCCCGTTTGTTTCCCGCGACTAAATTAGCCTTTCAAACGCCACAAATGCACGTGTTAACCACTCATCAAGGTTAATGGTTCATTTTCGGGAAACTGTTCCTGCATTGAAATCGTGGAGTAGCGTTCCCGTGTTGAAGCGTAAATTGGCGTCCCATCGCGCGCGCCTCAGTGTTTCCAAATGGGCCACGCCCACCGTCTTCGCCCTGGCCGGCGTCTTCATCTTCCCCAACATCGCAGCCCAGGCCGACGTCTCGGCCATGTTGTCGAGCAAGACGGCAGGCACCCAGAGCTGGCGCCAATATATGGTGAGCGCTGCGGCCGGATCGATCCATTCCGAGGAACTGATCTACGGCCAGCCGCTCAAGGGCCAGTTCAATCCGGCCGGTCGAGGCATCGTTCTTGAGAACGGCAAGCGCATCGCAGTCAGCCTCGAAGCAAAGCCGGTTCCCGATACGCCGGACGAAGCGCGTGTCACCCGTCACCTCAAGAAGGGCCGCGTCGTATCGGTTGAGCGCGCGGTTCCGCCGAAGTTCTTCAATGCCGGCAGCATTCTTGACCGCCAGGCCAACCTGCTCGACCCCATGCGCTCCGAAACCCAGCTGACGGCTTTCGTCAAGCCGGAGATCAAGGGCAAGGAACTCGATATCGCCATGGCCTTCCATGAGCTCAAGGCGAAGACCCGCGATTTCGGCGTGCCGGTGATGCTCGCGAGCCTGGTGACCTCGGACAAGGCCGACAGTCTGGCAACCGCCTATGCCAATCCCGAACCGGACTACGCCAATATCTCTCCATTCGATTCGATTCTCGCCAACAAGACAGAGGATCGCTTTATCCCGCAGATCAGCAAGGACGACCATTCCTGGGCTGCCAATGTCCTGCCCGCATCGGTGTTTACCGCCAAGGAGCAGAAGTGCCTGGCAAACGCCATCTATTTCGAATCCGCCAATGAGCCTCTGAAGGGCCAAGCCGCCGTCGCGCAGGTCGTGCTCAACCGCGTCCGCAATCCGACCTATCCGAAGAGCATCTGTGGTGTCGTTTACCAGAACGAAGACTGGCGCAACCGCTGCCAGTTCTCCTTTGCCTGCGATCGCATTCCGGACATCGTCTGGTCGCGCTTCAAGTACAAGACCGCCCAGGAAATCGCGCTCGCCGTGACCGCCGGCAAGATTTATCTCGACGATGTGGCGGATTCGACCCACTATCATGCCGTCTATGTGCGTCCCAACTGGGCCCCGACCATGAAGCGGGTCAGCAAGATCGGCCTGCACATCTTCTACCGCACCTATGGCGGCGGCTGGAGCTGATCTTTGCAGCCAGACGCGAGCGATTCCTGCCCGTCTTCCAGATTTGTTGAGCCACAAATCCCACAAAAGATTTAAGTGGTCTCTAAGTCATTGTTTTATATTGGTTAAAATCCTAAAATTAACATCCTCTCTTTGCCTTGACTATCACGAAGTGTGAAACTATGTTGCACGCGGCTTGAAGGCGGGGGTCTGCAAGTTTCCGAATTGGCTCATGTCGGCCTTGCGTGGCTGTAAATGCTGGGTTAATCCCCGGTAGGTGAGGAGACAAGGATGGAGACCGACCGCAAGGACAGTCTGGAAGAACGCCGGAACCGACTGAGTGACCAGTTAGGGAAGGCGCGGACGGATGGGGTAGGCAAGGACGACGCTACCGCGGATGATGCTCGCAAGGGCTATTCGCAGGCGCTCAAACTCTCCTCGGAATTCGTCGGTGCCGTCATTGCGGGTGCAATGATTGGCTATCTTCTGGATCTGGTGCTTTCGACCAAGCCGTGGGGGTTGATCGTTTTTCTTCTCCTTGGATTTTGTGCAGGCGTCCTCAACGTGTTGCGATCGGCTGGTGTGGTGAATTCGCCACATCCCGTGGACAGGCTGGGGGAAAGTCGCAAACGGAATAACGAGCGCTGACGCGAAAGCGAGCGCGTGGGATACAAGTGAGAGAGAGCAGACGTGGCGAGCCCCGACAAGGTAGATCCGATCCACCAGTTCCATATCAACCCGATTGTTGAGCTGGGCAACTATGATTTCACCAATTCTGCATTGTTCATGGTTCTGACCGTTCTGGTCTCCGTGACCTTTCTTATGTGGGCCTCGTCGGCCAAGGCTGTGATCCCGGGTCGCGCCCAGTCGATCGCCGAGCTTTCCTACGAATTTATCGCCAAGATGCTCAAGGATGGTGCCGGCAGTGGTGGCATGCGGTTCTTTCCGCTTGTCTTCTCGCTCTTCATATTTGTGCTTGTGTCCAACCTTCTGGGCATGATTCCCGGCTTCTTTACTGTCGCTTCGCAGATCATTGTCACCTTCGCGCTGGCAATGCTGGTGATTCTGACGGTCGTGATCTATGGCGTCTACAAGCACGGCTTTCATTTCTTCGGCATTTTCGTGCCGTCGGGCGTTCCTATGATCCTGATCCCGCTGGTCACAGCGATCGAGATAATCTCGTTCCTCTCCCGTCCGATCAGCCTCTCGGTTCGTCTCTTCGCGAATATGCTCGCGGGTCACATCACGCTGAAGGTCTTTGCAGGCTTCGTCTTCACGCTGGGAACCTTGGAACACGTACCCGCTGTCGTAGGTTATCTCGGCGCAATCCTGCCTCTCGCCATGGCGGTGGCTTTGACCGCTCTCGAGTTCCTGGTGGCCTTTTTGCAGGCCTATGTCTTCGCAGTTCTCACCTGCTTGTATCTCAACGATGCACTGCATCCGGGGCACTGAGTATTGAAAAACCGGCGGGTTTGCGCCCGCCATTGGAATAAGCCGCAACAACTGAAAATTGAAGGAGTTCAAAATGGACGCGGAAGCAGCAAAGTACATCGGCGCAGGTATCGCTTGCCTCGGCATGGGTGGCGCAGGTATTGGTCTCGGCACCATCTTCGGCAACTACCTGGCTGGCGCACTGCGCAATCCGTCGGCAGCTGACGGCCAGTTCGGCCGCCTGATCTTCGGCTTCGCCGTTACGGAAGCTCTGGGCATCTTCTCGCTGCTCGTCGCTCTGCTCGCCCTCTTCGGCTGATCGGCTCTTCAAGCATTGGGTCACGAGGGATTCTCTCGTGACCCGTTTTGATACCGTATCCTTGCCTTGGAGGTAGGAATGTTTGTGACGACAGCCTATGCTCTGTCAGCCACGGCCGCAGAAGGCGAGGCGGCAACGCACGCTGCTGATGCGACACATACCGAAACCGGTGTGCCGCATAAGGAGTCGTTCCCGCCGTTCGACCCAAGCCATTTTCCATCGCAGCTGCTTTGGCTGGCGATTACATTTGGTGTTTTCTATTACCTCGTTGCCAAGTTCGTGACCCCGCGCCTCAGCGGCATCATCGCCGTACGCGAAGGACGCATTTCTGCCGATCTCGCCGAAGCGAATCGTATGAAGATCGAGGCCGACGCTGCCGTTGCGAAATACCAGCAGGAACTGGCCGAGGCCCGCGCCAAGGCACAGGCGATCGCTGCTCAGGCACGCGATGCTGAAAAGGCCAAGGCCAGTGCGGAGCGCACCGCGCTCGAAGCCGATCTGGCCAAGAAAATTGCCGGTGCTGAAGCCAGCATCGCCGAGATCAAGACCAGGGCGCTTTCCGAGGTCGAAACCGTCGCCCAAGACACTGCCGCGGAAATCGTCGAGCAGTTGACTGGTGTAAGTGTAACCAAGGCCGATGCCGCGTCTGCGGTCAAGGCTGTCAAGGGCTGACCGGAGGGTTCATCATGGATGCAACAGCATGGGCCCAGCTTTGGGCACAGGTGGCACTGGTCATTTTCCTCGGGGTAATCTTTTACCTCAAGGTTCCGAACCTGATCACCAAGAGCCTCGACGAGCGCGCCGGCAAGATCGCAGGCGAACTCAATTCTGCCAAGCAGCTTCGTGACGAAGCCCAGGCGCTTCTGGCTGAATACCAGAAGAAGCGCAAGGATGCGGAAGCGGAAGCTGCCGAGATCGTTGCCGCCGCCAAGCGCGAGGCCGACCTGATCGCAGCGGATGCCAAGCAGAAAACAGCGGAATATGTAGCCCGTCGCACGGCGCTTTCCGAGCAGAAGATTAAGCACGCCGAGACCGAAGCTGTGAACGCCGTGCGCGCCGCAGCTGTCGATCTGGCAGTCGCTGCCGCCGAGAAACTGATCTCGAGCAATGTCGACAGCAAGATCTCCGGTGGCCTGTTCAACGACGCCGTCAGCCAGGTGAAGACCCGCCTGAACTGATCTCGATCTGGTTCTGGAAATGAACTGACCCCGCCCTGTCCGCAAGGCGGGGTTTTTCTTGCCGTTTTACGTCCTGCAGGCGATTTCTCGGTAGAACCCCAGGACATGAGAGGCTTCCGGCCAGCGTTCCTCAAAGATCAGCTTTTCCAGCGCGATCTTCTCACGCCAGCCTTTCACGGCCAGTTCGGGTTTGACGTAGAGCTGATCGACATAGCCGACACAGAGATAGGCGACGATCTCGACGCTGTCTGGAACGCCGAGATGCTGTTTCAGCCGCTCGTGATCGAAGATGCTGACCCAGCCGACACCGATCCCTTCGGCCCGCGCCGCGAGCCAGAAATTCTGCACCGCGCAAACGGTGCTGTAGAGATCCATCTGCGGATTGTGGGTGCGACCCAGCACGAAATCGCCGCCGCGCTTGCGATCGCAGGTGATGCAGATGTTCAATGGCGCTTTGAGAATTCCTTCGAGCTTAAGCGCCATGTAGCTGCGCTTCTGATCGCCCTGCAATTGGTCGGCCGCCTCGTCGTTGGCATCCTGGAAGATCTTGTGGACCGCCTCGCGATTGGCCTCGTCGCGGATCAGCATGAAATTCCACGGCTGCATATAGCCCACCGATGGCGCGGCATGGGCTGCCGTCAGCAGCCGTTGGATCACCGCGTCCGGCACGGGATCGGCTAGGAATTCATTCCGCACGTCTCGGCGCGAATGAATGGCGCGATAGACGGCCGCCGTCTCGGATTCGGAAAATGGACCGGCCATCGAAAGATGGCGCGCATGATTGCCTTGCATTGTCTTACCCCGACAATTGGCTGCTGTGAAAGCCGTCCGCGCTTTCAAGCCTGATATGTCCGGCCGGTCTTCTGGCTCGGGTTCATCCGGAGATCGCCGCCTTCCCGGTTTCCCAGTGGCATATCAGCGAACTCCGTCCCCCTTACAGCGTTGGGCACGCGCGGGATTTGCACCCGCTTCCCGATTCTCCCATTCACATGGGCACCGAACAATTGTTGTCTAGCAGGTTTGAGACTGGAAGGGCAATCTGCCGGCGGCGCCTTATGACGCGATCAATCCTTGCGCAGTGGCCGGAATGTCATCCTGTGGATGCCACAGGGGCCGAGTTCTACAATGGCGTTGCGATGGAACTCGGTGGCATAGCCGGCATGGAACTCGAAGCCGTAACCCGGAAAGCGATTGCCGGCTGCGGCCATGATCCGGTCGCGCGTCACTTTGGCGACGATCGAGGCAGCTGCGATCGAGAAGGAGCGGGCATCGCCCTTCACTAGCGCTTTGGCCGGACAGGGCAGGCCGGGTGCGACATCGCGGCCGTCGATCAGCGCAAACTTCGGTCGACGGTGCAACGAATGTGCGGCACGGCGCATCGCCTCCAGGCTGGCCTTGAGAATGTTGGTCCTATCGATCTCGGCGGCACTGACCGAGGCAATGGCAACTTCCGACGTCGCCAGAATCAATTCAAACAGCTCTTCGCGCCTCGCGGCCGTCAACTGCTTGGAATCATGCAGTCCCTCGGGAATGTTGCGCGGGTCGAGGATCACCGCACTGGCGACCACCGGACCGGCAAGCGGCCCACGGCCGGCTTCGTCGAGACCGCAGACATATTCATATCCGTCCCGCACCAGGCCTTCCTCGATCAGGAAAGTCGGCTGCGGGTCTTCCTCCAGAAAGGGGAGGGAATCGGTGAGAGCGTGCCGTTTCATGCGGGTGGTTTGACACGTTCTCCCGATTCCCTGCAAGTCCTGGAATGAGGGCGGCATTCCAGAACAGGGGCGCGGCCGGCCAAGGCGGGGGATGGCGGGCCGCACGGTCATTCAGCGCCGGTGCTCGCGGGGCAGGGATGGAGCCCGGGCGCTGAAGAGCTTTAAATCAGTTACAGCAGGCTGAGCTGCACGCCTGCGCCACTCGGCGGCACGAACAGATCGGTATTCAGCTGAATGCCGCGTCTGCGCATGTCGAGCTTCTTCATCACCAGTTCGAACCTGCGATTGAGTTGCCACGCATAGGGGCCTTCGCCCTTCATGCGCTTGCCGAACTCGGCGTCGTAATCCTTGCCGCCGCGCATCGAACGTATCAGGCTCATCACATGCCGGTAGCGGTCGGGATAATTCCTCAGCAGCCAGTCGCGGAACAACGGACTCACCTCCAGCGGCAGCCTGAGCAGGATATAGTTTGCCTCAGTCGCACCGGCCGCCTTGCCGGAATCGAGGATGCGCTCCAATTCGTGATCGTTGAGCGCCGGGATCATCGGTGCAGCCATGACAGCAGTCGGCACGCCGGCCGAACTGAGCGCCCTGATCGCCTCCAGCCGCCGGGCGGGCGTCGAGGCACGCGGCTCCATCAGCCGCGCCAGCTTGCGGTCGAGCGTCGTCACCGACAGCGCCACCTTGGCAAGCCCGCGCTCGGCCATCCCGCTGAGAATATCGATGTCGCGCATGATCAGCGCCGATTTCGTCACGATCGAAACGGGATGGTTGGCAGCGGCCAGCACTTCGAGAATCTGCCGCATGATCCGCCATTCCTTCTCGATCGGCTGATAAGGATCGGTGTTGGTGCCGATGGCAATCGTCTTCGGCTTGTAGCCCGGCTTGGAAAGCTCGCGCTCCAGAAGCCTGGCCGCGTCCGGCTTGGCAAACAGCTTGGCCTCGAAATCCAGTCCTGCAGACAGGCCCATATAGGAATGCGTCGGCCGCGCGAAGCAATAGATGCAGCCATGTTCGCAGCCGCGATAGGGATTGATCGAACGGTCGAAAGGGATGTCCGGACTGTCGTTGCGGGCGATGATGCTGCGCGGCTTTTCCACCTGCACTTCAGTCTTGAATGGATCGAGGCTTTCCAGCGTCTGCCAGCCATCGTCGAGCACTTCACGTTCCTGCGGCTCGAAGCGGCCTGCCGGATTGATGCCGGCAGCGCGCCCGCGACGGCGGTCGATCTCGATCCTGAGGCCGCTTTCGGTGAGAAGACTATCGGCAATCTCTGCCGTATTGGCAGGCGCAAAAGCAGCCTGCCGCGCAAGCGACATGTTGATCATGGGTGTCTCCAGTGAGGCGATTCCTTGCCTCGTCCTGATTATTTTCCTATCGTGAAAAAGAGAACATTGCAAGAACAAAATCCATGACTCGCATTTTTCAAATCCTTCCTCTAAAGGTAAGCAATGCTGACTGTTTTGCTGGAATGCCGGGATAACGAGCCGGAACTCGCCTATACGCTCGCCGTGCTGGTGTCGGGTGCGGTGGATGGATTGGTGAGCGACGTGATCGTACTCGATCACGGTTCGCGCGATGGCTCGGCGGCCGTCGCCGATGCCGCCGGCTGCAAATTCCTGGAGAAATGGGACCTGCACGAAACGCTGCGCGCAGCGCGCGGCGAGTGGGTCATGCTGCTCGAACCCGGTGCGCGGCCGCAATCCGGCTGGATCGAGGAAATCCTCGAATATGCGTCCCTTGGCAAGTCGCCGGCGCGCTTTTCCCCGTCGCGCCGCTTCCGCCGGCCGTTCTTCAAGCGGCTGACATCGAGGGCAGGTGTGCTGGAACTCGGCTTCCTGATGCCAAAGCGCCAGGCTGCATCGCTCGCGCGGCCCGGCATGGACCTGACGGCGCTCGCCAGGGCATCATCGGTGAAAAAACTGCGTTCGGAACTGATCCCCGCCTGGGTCATCCGGCAGGGTCGTTAGGCTTAGGCCGCCGCGTCGACCGCGAGGTGGATGCCCTGTGTTTTCTGCAGCACGGCCAGCACCTTGAACAGACTTGTTGCGCGCGGATTACCGCTTTCGCTGAACATCCACATCAGGCTTTTCTCCGGCAATCCGGTCTGCGAAGAGAGGTCCGCAAAGCCGATCGTGGCGTCGATATAATCCCACAACACGCTCTTTGCAGTGAGCAGATCGTTGCTCAACAACGCTTCGACTGCTTCGGACAGCAGCGCGAACCGGAACGCATAGTCGGACTGCAGGCGGGCCCTGATTGTATTTTTAACGTCATTTGGCAGCGCCATCGCGATCATCCTGCGAGCAAATCATTTCATCCTCAGCACATATAGGTGCGAGTTGGTCGCATTCACGGCAGCATTGTAAAAAAATGTAACTTATCTGGGCGAATTATCGCAGCGCGCTGGTGCCTGTGGCCATCGCGCTACACCTCAAGACCGGCGGTGCCGCGGGACTTGTATCATCCCGAAATCTTCGAGAAATCCGCCACCGCACCCGTCGCGCTGCGAATTGCCGCCAGCAGAGCCAGGCGGTTGGCGCGGATATCGGCGTTGTCGTCATTAACGAGCACATCGTTGAAGAACGTGTCGACCGGTCCGCGCAGCTTCGAGAGTGCTTCCATTGCGCCTTCGAAGTCTTCACGGGCCACGGCTTCTGCCGCACCCTGCGAGGCCACGACGATGGCCGAATGCAGCGCCTTTTCGGCGGGTAGCGTCAGCAGCGACAGATCGATGCGATCGGCGACCACGGTGCCCTTCTTCTCCTCGGCGGCCAGCAGCTGTGTCGCGCGCTTGGTGCCTGCCAGCAGGTTCTTGCCGTCTTCTGTGTTTATGAATGCTGCCAATGCCTGTGCACGAAGAGTAATCGACAAAATGCGCTTGGTATTTTCCATACCAGGCATCATCTGTTCACGCCGCGTGCCCATATCGAGCACAGCATCAACGAAGTCCGGGCGAATGCCATCATCCTTTAGCTGGACTTTCAGCCGCTCCCCAAAAAATACAGCAAGTTCGAAGGAGACCATGACCGGATCACATGCCGGAAATTGCTTCGCGTGGTGGAATGCGACCAGCAGAATATCGAGATCGATGCGATTATCAAGAATCAAGCTAATCACACCCAGCGCCGCTCTTCTCAGTGCATAGGGATCCTTCGAGCCGGTCGGCTTTTCGTCAATCGCCCAGAAGCCCACCAGCGTATCCAGCTTGTCAGCGAGTGCGACTGTGATAGACACCGGATCGGTCGGCACGCGGTCGGACGGGCCATTAGGCTTCCAGTGTTCTTCGATCGCTGCTGCCACCGATGTATCTTCGCCCTGCAGCAGCGCGTATTTGCGGCCCATCAGGCCCTGTAGCTCAGGGAATTCACCGACGGCTTCGGTGCGCAGGTCGGCCTTGGCAAGTACCGCGGCGCGATCAACCTTGATCGGGTCGGCCTTGGTCACTTTGGCGAGTTCCGCCGCCAGGCCGCGAATGCGTTCGACGCGGGCGCCCTGGGTGCCCAGCTTCGCCTGGAACGTGACATTGAGGAAGTCGAGCTTAGCCATCCGCTGGTCGAGCGGCTTCTTGAGATCGAGGCCGAATTTGGCGGCCGATGCGGCGAGATCCTGAAGATCCGGCAGATCCCCCTGGTCGCGCTTGTAGAAATGCAGCGCATCCGACAGACGCGCACGCACGACCTTGCCATTGCCGTGGACAATTTCCGCGCCGCCATCCTTGGCCTCGATGTTGGCGATCAGGATGAAGTGGTTGGACAGTTCGAGGTGTTCGCCCGATGCGCCCGGCTTGGCGACGACGAAACACTTCTGGTTGGTCTTGATCGTCAGGCGGATTATCTCAGCCGGGATCTTGAGGTAGTCTTCCTCAAACGTGCCCATCAGCACTTGCGGATATTCGACGAGGCCCGAGACCTCTTCCAGCAGACCTTCGTCCTCGACCAGTTCAAGACCGGAGGCGAAGGTGATGTTGCGGGCGTCGGTGAGGATGATCTCCTTGCGACGTTCGGCATCGAGAATGACCTTGGCCTTTTCGAGGCTCGAAACGTAGTCGGAGAACCGTTTGACGGTGATCGCGCCCGGTGCATGGAAGCGGTGGCCGTAGGTGATGTTCGACGCAACGATGCCGTCGACCTCGAAGGGGATCACAGTGGGCTCGTCGTGTTCCGCGCCAAAGGTGCAGATGATCGATTGCAGCGGCCGCACCCAGCGCAGGCTGCCGGGCCTGGCGGAAGCGGCGCCGGAGCGCATTGCTTTTGGCCAGGGGAAATTGCGGATGATGCCGGGCATCACATCGGTGATGATCTCTTCGGTCGAGCGGCCCGGTTTGGAAATGATGGCGACGTAGAAGTCGCCCTTCTTCGGGGCGTTGCGCGTCTCTGCCTGGTCGAGCGAGGTGAGCCCGGCACTGCGCAAAAAGCCGTCGATCGCCTGTTGCGGTGCCGATGTGCTCGGCCCCTTCTTTTCTTCGCGCACTTCGGCGGAGCGGGCTGTCAGGCCACGAATATCCAGCGTCAGCCGGCGCGGCGTCCAATATTCGCGCGCACCCTCATAGGTCAGTCCTGCCTCGACCAGCGCATCCGTGAGCAGCTTCTTGAGGTCGCCGGCAGCCTTGCGCTGCATGCGGGCCGGGATTTCCTCGGAGCGGAGTTCAAGCAGAAGATCGGGCATGGGAAAGAGCTTTCGGTCGGACATCACTTCAGGAGCCGGAACTAGCAAGTTCCGGCGTCAATGTCATCCGGGAATTCGCGACAGTGCGGGTTGGCGTAAGGCCGCTGGTGATGTCCCTGATGTCGATCGCTCGGATCGCAAAAGCGGCTTAAATGACAAGTCGGTTGCGACCGGCATTCTTGGCGGCATAGAGCGCCTTGTCTGCGCGCGAAACCGTGGCTTCGACGGTGGCTTCATCAGAATCGCGCATCGCTCCACCAACACTCACGGTGACCTGTAACTGGACATCCCCAATCTCGAAGGGCACGCAGTTCACTTCTGCCAGCAGCCGTTCCCCGACATCTCTCGCCACGCTTGGCGTGGCACCCTTCAGCAGGATAGCGAACTCCTCGCCCCCAAGGCGCACCAGCAGATCGTCAGGCCTGATGGCGTTGCGACACCGGCGCGTGAACTCGCTCAGCACCAGGTCGCCCGCACCATGCCCATGGGTATCGTTGATCTTCTTGAAGTGATCTATGTCCAGCATCAGGACCGCGCCCGATGCGGACGAAAGAGAATCTGCCGCGTAAACCCTCTCGGCCTCTTCAAAGAACCGGCGGCGGTTCATCGCCCCAGTCAAAGGATCGGTTTCCGCCAGCGTTTTCAGCTCCCGCGCATAGGCACGTTCCGTGGTCACATCGAGATAGAGATTGACGTTGAAGTTGCCGATGGTGCGGTGACGGAACTGGATCGTGCGGCGCCCGCCGCCCTTGACGGCCACGTCGAGATCGAACGGCGTCATCTCGCGATCTTCGGCTCTCGCTGCAGCGATCGACGTTTCCCATTGCGACTTTGCAAACTCACGATAGTCCGGGTCGGGATAGGCAAGCCGCCACCAATCCTCGATGCTTTCGATCTCGTCGGGAGAATAGCCGAACAGTTCGCAGAAATGCGAGTTGGCAAATTGAATCTGGTCTTCGGTACTGGAAATTTCAAAGCCGAACGGCACCCAGTTCAGCATGGCTATGATATTTTCCTGCCAACCCGCCAGTGCGACCGACCCTTGCGGTGGCGCATCGGTGAAGGTGAAGAGGCGCACGGCTTCGCCCTCGACGACCAGCTTGGTGACCTGCACCATCAACAGCCGCTCCTGCTGGTCGATGACGGCGCGCACGAGGAAGGGCTCGCCGGGTGCGCCCACCGGCGCGTTGCTCCAGATCTGGCCCAGCATCTGCGTCGCTTCGTTGCCAACCAGAAGCTCCACGGATGCTCCGGCAAAGGCGTCTGCGTCGATGCCAAAGAACACTGCGGCATTGCGGTTGGCGCCGCGAATCACCAGCGCCTGCTTTTCGACCACCACCAATGGGGCGCCGACACAGTTGATCCAAAAATCGAGTTCCTCACGCGTCTTGCCGAACAGCTCGGAGCCTGCCTCGCGCGCGATGTCGGCCTGGCTGGCAGCTGTACTCGATACACTCATTCTGGGTCATCCTGCCGAAACGCAAAGTATTTCTACGAAAGCGCTGTCGCGCTTCATTGCCCATGCTCTAGTCGCGAGAGGTTCGCGTGGCCATGCAGTCTTGCGCTGAAGAGTGGCCGAAGGGAACCCTGAGGTTGTAGTTTAGGCCATCAACGTAACCAAACAGTATATTGCAAGTCGAAAGTCAGGTATTTCGGAACACTAAGCTACCAATAGGCAATCTTCCTTGGACGTTCACCAGCCTCCGCCACCGCCGCCGCCGCCGCCGGAGCCAGACGATCCGCTGCTGCTGCTCGAGGAGGAGGAAAATCCCGACGACGAGCTTGAGGGCGGAGGAGGCAATGTCGAGGACACTGTGGATGACAGCGACGACGAGAAGCTCGACATCGTCTGGCCGAAATTGTGCTGGTTGAAGTCGTTGCCGGCATACCATGTCGGCGCATATCCGGCCGCAGCCGTTCCTGCCGCGTTCAGCCAGGTCTGGAAATGTTCCGACCATGGCTCCTCGACACCCAGCGCCACGGCATAGGGCAGCAGCGTCTCATAATGCTTGGGCGACATCTGCGGGGCGCCAGCCATGTTCATGCGGTTCTTCTCGGCGACCGTCAGATAGAGCCGCAAGCCTTCGATGCCGTCCCGCAGCTCGCGGCCGAGTGGTGTCGCGGCGCCCATGATGGTGATGAAGAAGGTGGCGATGACGACCATGCCGCCGCTGGCCGCCAGCGCAAGGATATCGCTCGGCGACTGGGCCAGCTTGGCGGTTTCGAGCGCACTGGCCAGCAACACAAGTGCCATGGCGCTCCAGAAGATGATGAGGAAGATCCAGGCGACAATGCGGACTACCGTCGATGGCGAGGAAAGGGCCGCGCCCGCCAGAATGGCCGAGAAGATGGCGACGAACAGGAAGACTACCGCCGGCACCACCAGCAGGCCCAGCATGTCCTGGGTGAAGTCGCCGATCATGATCACCGCGACATAGGCGATGATGGTCAGGAAAATGCCGCCGGTGATGATGCCGAGATTGTATTTGTAGTATTTGCCGCTGTGCTCTCTGTCGATTGCAGCACGAAAATCGTTGCCCATCTTCTGGACCCTGGTGCCGTTTTCCTTGTTGATGGCGAACGATCCGCTGCCCTTGACCTGATTGTAGATAATGTCCTCGCCGAGCGGCAGCTTGCTGTCGGGTTTGACGCTGGTGCGCTTCAGGCTGACGGCTTTTGTCAGATCCTCGAGCGTTATCAGGCCCTTGACGGCAAGATCAATCATCGACGCGGAAAACGCCGTCCAGCCACCATTGGAAAAGCCTTTGTTGTCGACATAATTCACGAGCGCAGGAGACAGGCCAGCCGGGGGATCCCAGCGCGGCACGACAACGCCTTTGGACGGATCGCGGCCGACGCGGAACCAGTGGATCGAGAAGTAAACCAGAACGACAAGCAAGCCGATGCCGGCGGCGATGGCATTCATTCGGTCATGCACCCACCACCAGAATTCGTCGCTCTTCGTCGGCGGATCGATCGCGCCCTTGGCGAATTTGATGCCGATCGTCAGGCCCTCATGCCGGTCCAGCGGAATGGTGGTCGCGAAGTTCAGCCAGCCATTGTCGTTGCTGACCCGCGCATGCTGCTGGGTGGAACCCAGCGGCCCGGTGTAGAATGTGGTTGCGGTCGGCTTGACGCCCTGCGGCAGCGTCACAGCAGCCGATGCCTCGCTGATCGGGAAGTCCCAGCCATTGCCGGTGACGTTCCAGAACAGTTCGTCGTGGTTGTCGAAGTAGCGGATCTGGCGGCCGGTCTCGTAGGTGATCTTGAATGTGTGCTCGCCGCCATTCAGATACACGTCTTTCTTGCCGATGTAGATGCGCGTTCCGTGGTCGATCGATTCCGTACGATAGTCTTCCTCGAGGCCGTCCCGTTCGATGCGCTTGATCGAGAAATCCACCCGGTGTAACTGTCCATCATTACCTTCGAAGGTCAGCGGAAAGTCGCGGAAGATACCGCGCCTGATCTTGTCTCCCTCGGCATTGACCCGGATCGTTTCGGTGACGGTCAGCACGCCGGATTTCGCGACGCTGATATCGGCGTGATAGAAACGAACGAGTTCTTCGGCTTGGGCGGGCAGGGCTAGGAGGATAGTCGAAAGTAGAAAGGCGATAAGCGCAAGGATCCGGCTGAAACGTACCTTTGGAAGGAACATAGGTTTTCCCCGAATCTCAAAACTTCACTTGCGGCACGGCGCGGTCCGCGGGGTTGTCAATCTCGAAGAATGTCCGCTTCACAAAGCCGAAAGGGCCCGCCAGCAGGTTGGAGGGAAAGCTCTCGACCTTGATATTGAGGTCGCGGGCAGCGCCATTGTAATAGCGGCGCGCCATCTGAAGCTCGCCCTCGATGCCATCGAGGGAGCTTTGCAGCTCGGAGAAATTCTGGTTGGCCTTGAGATCCGGATAGGCTTCCGCGAGCGCCATCACACGACCGAGTGCCTGGCCAAGCAAGCCCTCTGCCGCGCTACGACCGGCAACATCGCCTGCGGGGACGGCTTGCGCCCTGTTGCGAAGCTCGACGATCTCGGCAAGCGTCGATTTTTCGTGCGTCGCATAGCCCTTCACCGTCTCGATCAGGTTGGGGATCAGATCGGCGCGGCGCTTGAGCTGCACGTCGATGCCGGACCACGCTTCCTCCGCCATCTGCCGGGCGCGCACCAGGCCGTTATAGAGCAGGACGACCAATAGAGCGACGACGACGATAATGGCAATGACAGCATAAGACATAGTGTTCCCCCGAACCATGAAAGCAGACGAAAGGGTAACGTTTCAGCCTGTCAAAGTCATGGGAGATTCTTTTTCTTTCAAGCGGGGATCGCTCATTCTGCTGCCCCAGTGAAAAAGTGTGTCACCCCGGAAACTGCCGATCGGCCGGAAAGATGAGAACTTGGTCTCAAGTTAAACATCCGACCCGGACAGACTGCCATGAAGACCACCAAACTCATCATCAACCTGTTAGCCTTCGCGGTCCTGTTCTTCGACTACGCCGTGGCCATGGAGCCCCCGCAACCGGCCGGCACCCGCCGCTTCCTGCAGACCTATGCTGGCCAGCATCCCACAGGCACCTATCCGACGCTGAAGCCGGTATGGGAGCTGGGCGTGAAGTGGGGCGATAGGGTGTGAGTTATGCGGCTGGAATGGCAACTGTTCGCTGATGTCGATAGCGATCGGTCTTGACGGCCGATAGCCCTAGCCGCAGACTGCTCCTGCAACCCAGGAGGTATGCTGTTGGCGAGATCGAAGACTTACACTTGGGATACTCCTCCTTCCACAACAAGTGCACCGTCTCGTTTGAGCGTGGCGACCTGCCAGATCCCGGTGACGAGCAACATCGCGCAAAACCTTTCCCTGACAGTCGACCTTGTTCGTAAAGCAGCAGCATCAGGTGCCGACGTTGCCCATTTTCCCGAATGCGCTCTCTCCGGATACGGTCCGATGGACGATTGGCCGAATTGGGCCTCCTTTGACTGGCAGGCATGCGAAACTGCTATCGATGCGGTGAGGGCTGCAGCTATCGAGGAAAAGATTTGGATTGTCATCGGTTCAGTCCACAAAGGCGAAAAGGGAAAGGGACCAACGAATTCGCTATCTGTGATCAATCGCGAGGGCCAGATTGCTGGCCGCTATGATAAGCGACGCTGCTCCAAAAACGATTTGCGGGCGTTTTCCCCTGGGACGTCCGCGCTGACCCTTGAGATTGATGGTGTTCGTTGCGGCTTTCTGATTTGCCTTGACTGGTCTTTTCCCGAACTTTGGCTGGCCTATGCCGGGGAGGTGGAACTGGTTTTCCACTCGTGCGTCAGCGACAACGTGCAGCGTGACCGCATCGAGGCGCATGTCATCCAGCCTTTGTTGCGAAGCTACGCCTGGCTTCACCAATACGCTGTCAGCTCATCGAACTCCTGCCGGAGCCATCAGAATTTCTCAAGTTTCTGGATCGAACGGAGCGGGCATCTTGGAAATCAGCCGAAGCTGGACGAGCCCGGGTTTGCTATCAACGAATTGATTGCAGATGACGAGCAGGACCAGTTTTTTCAGATGGTGCGCGACTTCCGGGCATCCGCGCGGAAACATGAAACAACCTGAAGTGTTTCAAGCCGCCTTCACCCAATTGACGCCACCTGCCTCGGTCAGCAGGAAAGCTTCACCACAAGCCTTGGCGAGCGTGCGGACGCGCAGGATATAGCCCTGCCGTTCCGTGACCGAAATCACACCGCGTGCATCGAGCAGGTTGAAAACGTGACTCGCCTTGATGCACTGGTCATAGGCCGGTAGCACGCATTTGTGCAGGCGTTGGTTATCCGCGTCGCCCGGCGCTCCTGCCGCCAGCAATGCCTGGCATTCCTTCTCGGCGTCGACGAAATGCCGGTGCAGCATTTCGGTATTGGCGAATTCGAAATTATGGCGCGAATATTCCTGCTCGGCCTGCAGGAAGACATCGCCATAGGTGATCTTGTCTTCGCCTTCGCGACCGTTGAAATTCAGATCATAGACGTTGTCGACGCCCTGCACATACATGGCGAGGCGTTCCAGACCATAGGTCAGTTCGCCTGCAACAGGTGCGCATTCGATGCCGCAGACCTGCTGGAAATAGGTGAATTGCGAGACTTCCATGCCGTCGCACCAGCATTCCCAGCCGAGGCCCCAGGCACCGAGTGTCGGGCTTTCCCAGTCGTCCTCGACAAAGCGCACGTCATGCAGCAAAGGATCGAGCCCGATTGCGGCGAGCGAGCCGAGATAGAGTTCCTGCAGGTTCGACGGGTTAGGCTTCAGGATCACCTGATACTGATAGTAGTGTTGCAGGCGGTTGGGATTCTCGCCATAGCGGCCATCCGACGGGCGACGCGACGGCTGCACATAGGCGGCTTTCCACGGCTTGGGGCCGAGCGCACGCAATGTGGTCGCCGGATGGAAGGTACCGGCGCCGACTTCCATGTCATAGGGCTGCAGAACCGCAC
Organism: Shinella sp. OV683; assembly: GCF_057787725.1. NCBI lineage: Bacteria > Pseudomonadati > Pseudomonadota > Alphaproteobacteria > Hyphomicrobiales > Rhizobiaceae > Shinella > Shinella sp. OV683. Next base: position 3,741,748 of record NZ_CM173543.1, on the reverse strand, counting down.
AACCCTTGTCCGCCCAATAGTTATGGAGCGTCAGGATCAGCCCCTGGAAGGAGCGGGTAGGGTGCATATGATCGGGAAGTGCGGACATTTGGGCTACCATCGGCTGGATTTCTCGGGCGCTGAGTGCCATGGCGGGACGGAAGGGTCAAGGATTTTTGAATGCTGGCGAGCGTCGGTTGAAGCCGTTGGCGATGTCGTATATTTTAGATGCGATCAATCGAAGCGGAAGCAAGAGCTTGCCATGAACGTCAAAATCTCGATCGAGCTACCGGAGCGACAGGTGGAGTTCATCGAACGCAAGGTGCGGGAGGGCACGTATGCCTCGCCGTCCGACTTCTTTGCCGAGCAGGTGCGGGATATCATGCTGGCGGAAAGCGACGCCGTTTCGGACGGCGATCCCGTTCTGGCGACGAAGGACGAGATTCTACGGCGCATGCAGTTGCCGGACGATCAGTGGATCGTCATGGACGAGAACGATACCATGTTTGATGACCTGCGCCGTTATGCGGATGATCAAATCAAAGCGGGACGATAGTGCGCTACAAAATTACGCGCCATGACGACGTTCGATTTGACCTCGCATCCATTCTTGATTTTGTCGGCAACTATGCAGGCTTCAAAATAGGCAGGCAGAAAGTCGACGAAATCGAAGATGCTCTCTCAAAATTGCGCGATTTCCCTCATATGGGGGCGCCGCGCGGCTACATCGCGCCCCGGCCTCCGCGCTCTGCCATCTGCCGAAAAAGGCGTCATCTGCTTCACCGTCGACGACGAAGCGCGGATTGTGAGAATTATCTGCGTCACCTACGCCGGCCAGGACTGGCAGACAATCGCCGGCCAGCGCTCGGAACCTTAATTCTCTTTCTTCCGCCTCAGCCGGTATTCGCCGGTGATCGGATCCTGCACCAGGGTGCCCTGCGCGCCGGTGCTCTGCTCCTTGCGCTTGGCCTCGGATGCCTTGGCAAGCTTGGTCGCATCAGCCACGAACTTGCGGTAGAGATACCAGCCTGCGAAGACCACGAGGCCGAAAAATATCAGTTTGGTTAGACCCACTTTCGTCCCCTAGAGACCGTAACGGCTCCACCAGAGCCGCTCTTCCGCCGTATCGACAATGCCTTTCGCGATGCCTTCGCCGAGCGTCACCTGCGGCTGCGGGCGCGAAAGGGAACCCGAAATCATCCGGCCGATAAAGCCCTTGGACTGCTCGATCAGCTCGATCTTGACCTTCTCGCCATAGCGCCGGCGGAGTTCGATCGTCATGTCGCCGATATCGTCGACCAGACCAAGCTCCTTGCCTTTTTCGCCGGACCAGAAGAGGCCGCTGAACAACTCGTCGACGTCGGCGAGCTTGCCGGCGCGGCGCTCCTTGACCATGTCGATGAACACCTTGTGCACGTCGAGTTGCAAGGATTTCAGGTGATTTATATCACTTTGCTTCTCGGGCATGAATGGGTCGAGCACAGATTTGTTCTCGCCGGCGGTATAAACCCGGCGTTCGACGCCAATTTTCTTCAAGAGTTCGGGGAAACCGAAGCCGCCTGAGATGACGCCGATCGAGCCGACGATCGATGTCGGATCGGCGATGATCTCATCGCCGGCCAGCGCGATCAGATAGCCGCCGGATGCTGCAACATCCTCGACGAATACCAGCACCTTCTTTTCTTTTTCCCGAGCCAGCGCCCGGATGCGATTGAAGATCGCCCGCGACTGCACCGGCGAGCCGCCCGGCGAGTTGATCGCGATGGCCACGGCCGGCGCCTTCTTGTAATCGAACGCTTCTTCCAGCAGGTCCTCGACGCTCTCGATATTGAGCGACGAACGGAAGCGGCTGCCACCGGCCTGGATCACGCCGGAAAGTCGGACGAGCGGGATGATGGTCTTCGACTCGCGGAACTTCTTCGGAATCAGGCGTTTGAAAAATTTCAGCATCATTCTTCCAGATTATGACAGTCAGTTGCGAGATGTAATGCGCTTTGGGGGAAACGCAATGGCCTGGGTGCATTTCAGGCTTCCAGGGTGAAGTTAAGCCGGACGCATGCGAACCACTCTTGTTCGATTAGTTTGTCGAGTGCCACGCCGGAAATTTCTTCGGCCGCTTGATCCCGGTTTCCTGTGCCGGAAACCGCAGAAAGTGTCGATGATCCGCATACGGGTATAAGGCCGCACCAATGTCCGTGGCGTGGCACCGGCCATAGGGATTGCCCGTCCAACATATGGTCGACCAGCCACACCTCCCATCCTAAAATATCTAGGCCGTCCTCTCGGCAAGCATGCAGAAATGTCTGGGCATCGGCTGGAAAAATTCCGATTTCACCGTTGGCCGCCACGAAGGCGCGCGCCAGCACATCATCCGTCAGCGATGGAGGGTAGTTCATGTCGCAACCTCTTGCAGTCTTACTATTCGAGCCGTTTGGCTACGCCGCGAATAGCCCCTCCGTCCATTATTAAGGTCATCCACCAGCGGGAGGAACTTATGCGATCCTTCGTGATGCATGAACAGCGGCGACCGGAACACCAGCCGCGCCCGCGAACCCTTGATGGCGCTGACCAGCACACGGATCGCGCTTTCACCTTCCCGCGGATGAACAAGAGTGATCTCGACACCGCCAAAGCGCCTGCCGCAAGCAAGAATGATCTCGGCGATCGATTCCGGGCGGGCGATCAATGACATCTGACCACCGGGCTTCAGGATTGCTCCCGCAGTCCGTATCCATGCTTCGAAGAGATCCTCATGCATGGCATGCGCGGCAGCCTTCAGGTCGTCGGGCGCCTTTCGGTCGCTGGCATCGTTGAAGGGCGGGTTCATGATCACATGGTTGTAGATATCATCGGGCAAACCGGCGGCAACGCGTGCCTTGCCCTTCAGCGTCACGTCGGCTTCGATCAGCCTCAGACGTGGCGCGATGGCGGCATTCTCCGGCAGGGCGATGCTCTTGCGGGCATATTTGGCCATCTCGACGGATTTTTCGACCAGCGCAATCTCGGCCTGCGCGAGCCGCGCGGCCACGCCCATGCCTGCGGCGCCGGCGCCGGCGCCGAGGTCGGCAACCCGGATCGGTCCCTCTGTCACCACCATCGACGCTAGCAGCATTGCGTCCATGCCGGCACGATGGCCGCGACCCTTGGGCTGGACGATATGAAAGCCGCCGAAATGGAAGGCATCGACGGTCTCGGTGATCTCGGTCATTTCAGTTCCGCGCCGAGCCCGGCGTCCCTCAAAAGAGTGCGTGCTTCCTCGACGCGTTCGCTGTCGACCAGTAGCCGGCGCGGCAAGAGACCGATCGATCCTTCGAGAATACTCATGCTCTGGTCGGCGATCATGCAGTGGATTCCCTGGTCCTTCAGAAGGCTCTGGGCGAAGGAAAGACCGACTGCATCGTTCGTCCGCATGATCTCAATCACTTTTCCGTTCCTTTTTCGCCATTTTTGACGGGGAGGGACAATTCGCCCCTTGCCCGGCTGCTCGCCTGTTTTTATGGTCAAACAATGTAAATGAACAGGAGCCAGTTCCTTGGGCGTCGTGATACCGCTTGATGAAAGCAAAAACAAACAGGCATCAATCAAGCCGTTAGTGGGTCTGACCAAGCCTGACATGGAGCGCGTCAATCAGCTGATTCTTGCCAAGGCAGGCTCCGATGTGCAGATGATTCCCGAAGTGGCCAACCACCTCATTTCCTCGGGCGGCAAGCGTTTGCGGCCGATGCTGACCATCGCCACCGCCAACATGTTCGGCTACGAGGGCGATCATCAGGTCAAGCTCGCCGCCAGCGTCGAATTCATGCACACCGCAACGCTTCTGCATGACGACGTGGTCGACGAAAGCGACTTGCGCCGCGGCCGTAAGACCGCACGAATCCTCTGGGGCAACCAGGCAAGCGTGCTGGTGGGCGACTTCCTGCTCGGCCAGGCCTTCAAGATGATGGTCGAGGTCGGCTCGCTCGATGCACTGGACGTTCTCTCCACTGCCGCGACCGTGATTGCCGAGGGCGAAGTCCTGCAGCTTTCCGTCGCCAAGAACATGGAAACGACCGAGGACGACTACCTGCAGGTCATCCGCGCCAAGACCGCAGCGCTATTTGCCGCGGCTGCTGAAGTCGGCCCAATCATTGCCGGTACCAGCAAGGCCGATCGCGCCGCGCTCAAGTCTTTCGGCATGAATCTCGGCCTGGCATTCCAGCTCGTCGACGATGCGCTGGACTATGGTGGCAAGGCCGCCGAACTCGGCAAGAACACCGGTGACGATTTCCGCGAAGGCAAGATCACCCTGCCGGTCATTCTCGCCTGGCGTCGCGGCACCGCCGAAGACCGGCTGTTCTGGCGCGAAGCAATCGAGGGCGGCAAGAACGACGATGCCAATCTCGAACGCGCATTCGGCCTGATCATGAAGTATGGCTCGCTGAGCGATACGATCGGCCGTGCCAACCATTACGGCACGATCGCCCGTGATGCGCTGGCGCCGCTGCCAGCGTCGCCCTGGAAAGACGCGTTGATGGAAGTCATCGATTTCTGTATCGCGCGCGTCAACTAAAAGCCTGACTTCAGCGTTATCCCTGCGAGCTGTTCCGTCTTGTGACGGAAACCGTTTTGTGATCTTAAGAAGGCGACGATGTGCGCCTACGTGCTCCTTTGAAAGGCTGTCGAATGGCTTTTTTGACTAACCGCCGACTCCGTTTCGGCACCGCGATCGGCCTGATTCTGGCCGTTGCGGGTCCTGTTCTTGCTGAAGATGCAAAGCCAAAAGACGCAGTGCCCGCGCCGATTGCCTTCGATATCGCCTCTGTCGACACGTTTGCGGGGGCGTTTCTCGCAGCCCGCACGGCCGACAACGACTACGACTATGAGTCGGCCGTAAAACTCTATCGGACCGCGCTGAAATTCGAGCCAGACAATATTGAAGTTCGCGAACGGTTGATGGTCTGCCTGTTCATGAACGGCAATTTCGACGAAGGCGTCGTCGAAGCGAATCGCCTCAAGGACGATCCGGCCGTCGAACGTATCGGCATTATCGCCCGCGGCATCGATGCGATTCGTCACGAAAAGTACGATGAAGCAGCCAAGCTTCTCAAATATGATGGTCCAAACGAGCTGGACCGCATGGTCAACACGCTCCTGACTGCCTGGAGCCAATATGGCGCCGGCAAGCCCAAGGATGCGTTGGCCACCATCGACCAGATGAAAGGCCCGGATTGGTATTCGGTATTCCGCAATTACAGCGCCGGCATGATTGCCGCAGCTTCGGGCGACATCGAAACGGCGCGCAAGCGCCTCAATGACACGATCGCCAACCGCGACGAAGGTTCTGCCGCGAGCGACACCTATATGCGCGCAGTCACCGCGCTGGCTTCGATTGAAGCCGCTGCCGGCAACCAGCGCAAGGCGCTCGACGCAGTTTCCGCGGGCGAGCTCTTCGCACCGGGCTATATGCCGCTGCAGGCATTCCGCAAGCAGATCGAGGCAGGTCAAAAGCCGGACTTGCTGGTGAAAAATGCCGACGAAGGCGTGGCCTCCGTGTTGTTCTCGGTCGGTGGCGCGCTCAACCAGTCGCTGACCAACGCACCCGATCGGCAGGGCGCTCAGGACATCGTCAATTTCTATCTCGTGACCTCGTTTGCCCTGGCACCCAACAGCGCCGATACGGCCGTTCTGCTCGGCGGTCTGGCCGAAGGGCTCGATCAGCCGCAACGCGCGATCTACTGGTACAGCAAGGTGCCGGCCAATTCGCCGCTCCGTCGCGTATCCGAATTGCAGCTCGGCCTCAATCTCGCCAATACCGGCAAGGCCGAAGAGGCGCGCACCCATCTCAAGGCAGCGATCACAGCGGATCCACGTGATATTCGCGGCTATGTCGCCTATGGCAGCCTCCTTTCCGATAACAAGGAATATGAGGAGATGGCCAAGAATTACGACAAGGCCATCGAAATCATCGGACAGTTGCCGAAACGTTCGGATTGGTCCGTGTTCTTCCAGCGCGGCATTGCCTACGAGCGCCTGAAGAAGTGGGATATTGCCGAGCCGAACTTCAAGAAGGCGCTGGAGCTCTATCCCGACCAGCCGCAGGTGCTGAATTACCTCGGCTATTCCTGGGTTGACATGAACATGCACCTCGACGAGGGCCTAGGCATGATCCGCAAGGCCGTCGATCTCCGTCCCGATGATGGCTACATCGTCGATTCGCTCGGCTGGGCCTATTTCCGCCTGAACCGCTTCGATGACGCTGTCGGCGAACTGGAGCGCGCGGTGGAACTCAAGGCCGCCGACTCGACGATCAACGACCATCTGGGCGATGCCTACTGGCGCGTTGGCCGCAAGTTGGAAGCGATTTTCCAGTGGCAGACCGCGCTTGAAGTGAAGCCGGAAGCGACAGAAATTCCGAAGATCAAGAAGAAGATCAAGGAAGGCCTGCCGCCGATCGAGATAAAGGCCGGTGAGGTCACCGACAACCTGACGAAGGGTGTCGCGGTCGCCCAGGCCGATCCGGTCAAGCAGCCGGAGATCAAGCCTGTCGAGCCCGCCAAGCAGGAGACGCAGCCCGCCGCCGAAGAAAAGCCTGCGGTAACCGAAGAGAAGCCAGCTGTGACGGAGGAGAAGCCCGTTCAGCCCGTGACCGAGGAAAAGCCTGCCCTGCCTGTCACCGAAGAGAAGCCGGCAGAGCCCACCGAGGACGTGCAGGAAAAGCCGGCTGATGCCAAGGTCGTGGAGCCTGCTGCAGATGCCTCGTCGCATACGGTAATCAAGGGCGATTCGCTCTGGAACATCGCCAAGGACGCTTTGGGTGATGGCATGCGCTATCACCAGCTCATCGAGCTCAATCCGGAGTTCAAGCGTCATCCGGATCGCCTGCAGCCTGGCCAGGTATTGAAACTGCCGGACGCGAAGAACTAAGATTGTCGGGCCCGCGAGTCCGTAAGCCTTGAATGGCGTCATCCTCGGGCTTGTCCCGAGGATCTGCTGCAAGATTACGTCGCCACAATAGGCCTCTATTGCCTCAGGTCTCCATGCTTATCCGCGAAAACGCCCCCGCCAAGATCAATCTCGCGCTGCATGTGACGGGGCAGCGCGCGGATGGCTATCATCTGCTCGATACGCTTGTGACCTTCACCGAAGCCGGCGACCGGCTGAGTTTCGCTGACGCCGAGAAAGACACCTTCACCGTCTCCGGCCGCTTTTCCGACGGTCTGCCGACAGACGCTGCGGCCAAGACTGGCAACCTGGTTCTTCGCGCCCGCGACCTGCTTCGCGCTCATGCCGAAGGGCAGGGGATCGGCCTGCCGCCGGTTCATATCCATCTCGAAAAGAACCTGCCGATCGCGTCCGGCATCGGCGGCGGTTCGGCAGATTCTGCGGCCACGTTGCGCGGCCTGGTGCGCATGTGGAACTTGGAGATCACTGCGCGGAAGCTGCGGGAGATTGCGCTTGAGCTTGGCGCCGACGTGCCGATGTGCCTCGAAAGCCGCCCGCTGGTGGCTCGCGGCATTGGCGAGGATATCCGTGTCCTCAACGGTTTCCCCAAGCTTCACCTACTGCTCGTCAATCCGTTGGTGGAGGTCCCCACACCGACGATCTTCAAGCTGCTAACGGAGAAGAACAATCCACCGCTGGCGATTCCGTCGGACGGCGCAGGTTCTGCCGAGTGGCTTGCCGCCTTGCAACGCGCTCGCAACGATCTACAGCCGCCGGCAGAAAAGTTGGAGCCGAAAATCACTGAGGCACTAGCGCTCTTGGCCGACACGAAGCCGGTGCTCGCCCGAATGTCTGGGTCGGGAGCAACCTGTTTCGGCGTTTATGAAGCTGCCTCAGACCGCGATGCCGCCCTTGCCGTGCTTGAGAGCAAGCAGCCAGAATGGTATCTGGAAGCGACCGCCACGCTTTAGGAAGTCCCGATGCCCAGATCAGACGAACCTCGTCCCTTCATTCCGGTCGGCATTGCCGTTCTGACGGTGTCGGACACACGCACTGCGGCTGATGATAAATCGGGTGACACGCTGGCGGCAAGGATCGCCGAGGCTGGACATAGGCTCGAAGCACGGGCCATTTGCAAGGACGACAGGCAGGCGATCTTCGATCAGGTGAAGGCCTGGACCATGCTCGACAATATCGACGTGGTGATCACCACGGGCGGCACGGGTTTTACCGGCCGCGATGTGACGCCAGAGGCGCTGGAGCCGTTGTTCGAGAAGCGCATGGATGGCTTCTCCGAAGTCTTCCATCGCATTTCCTACGATAAGATCGGCACCTCGACGATCCAGTCGCGCGCCACCGGCGGGGTTGCCAATGCCACTTTCATTTTCGTGCTTCCCGGCTCGCCCGGCGCCTGCAAGGACGCCTGGGATGGCATCCTGAAGGCCCAGCTCGATTACCGCCACATGCCGTGCAATTTCGTCGAGATCATGCCACGGCTCGATGAGCATCTGAGGCGCGGCGGCGGATGACGGGCAGGATCCTCATCAGCGCCTGCCTTATGGGCCAGCCGGTGCGCTACGATGGCAAGGGCAAATTGCTGAGCCACGATCTCATCGAACGCTGGCGGTTTTTCGGTGCCACGCCCGCCGGCGGAGATTGCCGATGGCAAGACCGGCGTCGATGTGCTCTCGGGCGAGGCCTCGGTGATCGAACTCGGCGGTGCCGATGTGACCAACCAGTTCATCAAGGGCGCGGAAAAGGCACTCGCTTTGGCGCGCGCCGAAAGCTGTGATTTTGCATTGCTGATCGACGGCAGCCCGTCCTGTGGTTCCGGCTTTGTCCATGACGGCAGTTTTTCGGGTGAGCAGCATCCCGGCCGCGGGGTCACCGCAGCCTTGCTGATCGACAATGGGATTGAAGTCTATACGCCTGACCAGATCGAGGCGCTCGCTGACCGGATTGGCGGCGTTACTTCAGCCTGAGTTGCAGCTGTTCCGGGTCGAACGCCTTGGCTTCGGCCTTGTCGGCTTCGGGCTTCGCTTCGCCTGACATATCGGCGTTGACCGATGTTGTCTGGTTCGGATCGATTGCGATTGGCTCCGCCTGGTCTGTGTCCGCCGTCAGGCTGTCAGGTGCTTGATCCAGCGCTTTGGAAACGACGACGACCGGTGATCCGCCGAACCACGCTTCGGTGCGAAAGACCTTCTTCTCTCCATTGACGTCGCGGATCTCGATTTTCTGTTGGCCGGGCGCGAGCACGATGTCAGGCGTTTCTTCCTCGACTTTGGGATTGTACGGACCGCAGGCCTCGCAGGTGATCGTCTCGATGCTGGGATCGTTGGTGCTCGTCTGGACGAAATCGATGGAAGAGGCGTGGGCGGCCGCTGCCCCGAGCAATACAGTGCCTGCCAGCAAAACTACGCGCATCGAATCGTACTCCCGGATTGGACCAGCCGGAAGTTTATGAAAAATTCCCTAAGATAGGGTCAGGGAAGCTGGTTAAGAAAGGCTTACTTTCCAGACGCTTCGCGCTCAATCGCGCGCCAGCCGATATCCCGCCGGCAGAAGCCGTTTTCCCATTTGACCGCATCGACCGCCCGATAGGCCGCAGCCTGTGCGTCCGACACGGTCTTGCCGCGCGCGGTCACGTTGAGCACCCGGCCGCCGGTAGCGACCAGTGTGCCATCCTTCAGCGCGGTGCCGGCGTGGAATGTCATCGCATCATCGCTATCTGCAGGCAGGGCCGCAATCGGCGTGCCCTTCCGGTAGGCACCGGGATAGCCCTTGGCCGCCATGACCACGGTTAGCGCAGCGTCATCGCGCCATTCGGCGCTGGCCTGGTCGAGCGTGCCATTCGCCGTGGCGAGCAGCAGCGGCAGCAAATCGGATTTCAGCCGCATCATCAACACCTGGCATTCCGGATCGCCGAAGCGGACGTTGTATTCGATCAGTTCCGGTCCCTTGTCGGTGATCATCAGCCCGGCAAACAGCACGCCAGTAAAGGGATGGCCCATCTCCGCCATGCCAGCGATCGTCGGCGCGATGATCTCTTTCATCGTGCGGGAAATCATTGCCTCGGTCATCACTTCTGCCGGAGAATAGGCACCCATGCCGCCGGTATTCGGGCCGGTATCGCCATCGCCAACCCGCTTGTGGTCCTGCGCAGAGACCAGCGCCAGACCATGCTTGCCATCGGACAGCACGAAAAAACTTGCCTCTTCGCCATCCAGAAACGCCTCGACCACCACTTCGGCACCGGCCGAGCCGAACGCACCCTCGAAGCAATCGTCGATCGCGGCACAGGCTTCCTCGACCGTCATCGCCACGGTCACGCCCTTGCCGGCGGCCAGCCCGTCAGCCTTAACGACGATTGGCGCGCCTTGCGCACGGACATAGGCTTTGGCCTTGGGACCGTTGTTGAAGCGTTGGTAAGCTCCGGTGGGAATGTCGAAACGCGCGCAGAAATCCTTGGTGAAGCCCTTGGAGCCCTCAAGCTGGGCGGCTGCGGCCGATGGCCCGAAGACGAGGAAGCCAGCTTCCCGCAGCTTGTCGCCGAGGCCAGCGACGAGTGGTGCCTCCGGTCCGAAGACAATGAAATCGATCGCTTGCGTCTTGCAGAAGTCGAGCACTGCGGCGTGGTCTTCGACATCTAGCGCCACCAGTTCGGCATGCTTGGAAATGCCGGGATTGCCGGGAGCGGCATAGAGCTTGGTCAGCACGGGAGATTGTGCGATCTTCCACGCCAATGCGTGTTCGCGTCCGCCCGATCCAATCAGCAGTACCTTCATCGCCAAGCCCTCATAACCTTGATGCTCGCGGGTTAAGGGGCAAGGGCAAAAAGGTCAAGTCCGAATGCTTTGGAGGTTTGCATGCAGCGTCGTTAATGCAATGGTAACGCTGCTTCTTGTTGAAGCGCTAACCAAACGCCGCTAGTCTCCGGCGCAGATCAAATGAATCAGTTTGGCCGGATTGTTGATGTTCGGCATGAATTTGGAGCCTGCCTTGCGTTTAACAACTCTTTCGGCGCTGTCCGTCGGTCTAATGCTCGCCGCCCCCTCCATGGCGCTTGCTGGAGATTATTGGTGGTCGGGCGACTGGTATCTCAAGGTGGGAGCCACGGGTTTCGTCGCCCCGCGCTATGAAGGTTCCAAGAGCTACTTGTTGCAGGGCCTGCCGCTGATCTCGCTTGGCAAGGCGGGCGACCTGGTGCGGTTCACATCCCGCAACGACGACCCATCCTTTTCGCTTTATGAATCCGGGCCCATGCGCCTCGGTGCCGTCGGCAAGCTGATCATGCCGCGCGACCGCGATGATTCCGGTGACCTCAAGGGCCTGAGCCCAGTCAAGTTTGGCGTCGAGGTTGGTGGCTTTGCAGAGCTTTATCCCACCGACTGGGTCCGCTTGCGCGCCGAAGTCCGCCAAGGTATTCGCAGCCACACAGGGGTTGTCGCGGACATTTCGGCAGATGCATTCAAGGATGTGACGCCGACCATACGCGTTTCCGCTGGACCGCGTCTGACCTTCGCGAGCGAAGATTACGTGGAAGCCTATTACGGGGTCGACGCGAAGGAATCGGCGAAGACCGGCCTCAAGCCCTTCAAGCCGGAGGGCGGTTTGCATTCGGTCGGCTTTGGCGGCGAAGTCACCTGGAAGACCACAGACAAGATCGATACGGGTGTCTTTGCCGAATACAAGCGTCTGGTTGGATCAGCCGGAGATTCGAGCCTTGTCAACCAGCGCGGTTCCGCCAATCAGTATCTCCTCGGCGTCTCGGCTAGCTACAAGTTCGGCTTCACGCTGCCCTGATCAAGCGGCCACGGGTCCCTTGACTGGCGAAAAATTTTGGGCTCATTGCAAGCAATGAGCAATCATCTCCCCCCCGACAACGGGCGCGTCGCCGATGCGCCTTCCGGAAATTTCGTCTACCGCGTGCTGCCGCGCTGGCTGTGGCCCTATGCGCAGTTGGCGCGATGGGACCGGCCGATCGGCTGGCAGCTCCTGATGTGGCCATGCTTCTGGTCGGCGGCGCTGGCTGCCAACGCCGCAGCACCTTTCCAGCCGGTGCTCGGCCAGTTCGCCGGGCATCTCATTCTGTTCTTTATCGGCTCGGTCGCCATGCGCGGCGCTGGCTGCACTTATAACGATCTCGTCGATGAGAAGATCGACATGGCGGTTGCGCGAACCCGCTCGCGGCCGTTGCCCTCGGGCCGCGTCACCCGCCGCCAGGCGCAGATATTCCTGCTGCTGCAGGCGTTGGTAGGCCTGCTGGTGCTGCTCTCCTTCAATCTGTTCACTATCGTGCTCGGCATCCTGTCGCTGGCGATCGTGGCGATCTATCCGTTTGCCAAGCGCTTCACCGACTGGCCGCAATTCTTCCTCGGCCTCGCCTTTTCCTGGGGAGGCCTCGTCGGCTGGGCTGCCGTGTTCGGCTCGCTGTCGTTCTCCGCAATACTGGTCTATGTGGCGGCTGTTGCCTGGACGATCGGCTATGACACGATCTATGCGCACCAGGACAAGGAAGATGACGAGTTGATCGGCGTGCGCTCGACGGCTCGGCTGTTCGGTGACAGCACCAAGGGCTGGCTCGTTGCCTTCTTCAGCGTAACGCTGGTTCTGCTGGGCTTTGCTTTCATTGGGGTCGGTGTGGGTTTCGTGGCCTGGCTAGGCCTGCTGGCCGCCGCCATTCTGTTCGGCTGGCAACTGCTGGTGCTCGACATCAACGATGCGGCGCAGTGCCTGGCGCTCTTCAAGCTGAATTCGGTTGTTGGTGCAGCTATATTTGCCGGCCTCGCAATTGGGTTGCCCTTTGCGGGGTAGGAAAGCCCGGCTGCGGGACAAAGTCAGCCGGACTTTCCTTGGGCACAGCGAAAAGCCGCAGCCCATGGGATAGCAACCTATGAAGCGATCGTCCGCGTGGCTGTTACTTCGGTAACAACCGTGTTTGTCGCCACATCCTAGGCTGCTGTACTCGCAGGCGAATATAGGTGTGTGAAAGCGGGCACTTAGTTTCTAAATCGTACGGGTAGTCCTCAGGTCAAATTGACACCGGAACGGGCATATGAAACATACCCTCAATGATTTGCCTCTTGAGTGCCCGGAGCTATACTTCCGATGTCCGATAACTCGACGTTTATGGTCTCGCTGATGAAGATTCCTTATTTTGCGCAACTTGCGGTCGACAAAGGCCAGGACTGGTTGACGGACGTCTTCAGTACGCTTGAGACGTCAGACTATGATTTCTCTCAGTTCGACGGCCTCGATTTCAATTTCGCGGACGCTTCGACCATTAGCCCGGACATATCAGCGGATGGCGCCCTGGCCGTAGAAGTTGCGGCGACGGATACATCCACGGAAGATGAGTCGAGCAGCGATAAAGACGATTCCAGCACCAAGATCGCGGCGGCGGATTCGATCGCTTTCGATGCGACCGCCGCCGAGAGCGCAGAAACGTCCGACGCTGCCGCAGCCAGCGATGACGACAGCACCGGCTGGACGCATGGATTCGACAACCAAGGCACCCCGATGCCCGAGTGGGGCAACCTGGATTCAAATAGATATTTCGGCCTGCTCTTCACGTATCTACGCGGGCTACAGGTTGGCGGGCACTATGGCGACGATGTCAATCACGTGGGCTTGAATGGTTACTACAAGGAGTTGAGGCTCGGCGGGGGCGATGATGAGATCTACGCCACGACAGCCAGCTCGGACAGGTTCAAGCACTATGACAAAACCGGCGTCAACGGCGGCGAAGGTATTGATACGCTGCATCTGCAGGGCGATTCCGACTACAAGATCGTTCTTGGCGATGTCAGCGATCTCGGCAAGTTCGGCGGCAAGGTCTTCATCGAAGGCGTCGAAAACGTTACCGGCGCGGACGGCAACGACAAGATCACCGGAACAGCCCTGAACAATTTCCTGAAGGGCATGGCCGGCGATGACACGCTCGATGGCCGCAACGGCAACGACACGCTCGACGGTGGCGATGGCAACGACAACATTTTTGGCGGCGCGGGCACGGATTCCATCGTTGGCGGCCTGGGCAACGACGCGCTCGACGGCGGCGCCGACAACGACACCATTCTTGGCGGCGACGGCAACGACACGATTTCCGGCGGTCTTGGCGATGACACGATCAACGGTGGCGACGGCAACGATACGATCTTCGGCAATGACGGCAAGAACCAGCTGAATGGCGGCCTTGGAGCCGACATCATCAATGGTGGCGACGGCGTCGATGTGATCGATGGTGGCGACGGCAGTGACGATATCGATGGCCGCGGCGGCAACGATACGATCGACGGTGGTGACGGCGACGACTCGGTCGACGCAGGCGAGGGCAACGACAGCGTTACCGGCGGCGATGGCGACGATGCACTTTACGGCGAGGCCGGCAATGATAACATCGATGGCGGCAAGGGCGACGATGTGATAGATGGCGGCGCAGGCAATGATGTCATCACCGCCGGTGCCGGTAGTGACGACATCAATGGCGGCCTTGGCAACGACACGATCGATGGCGGCGCGGGCGATGACCAGATCGCGGGCGACGAAGGCAATGACAGTCTGACGGGCGGAACGGGCGATGACACGATCACCGGCGACGCTGGCAACGACGATATATCCGGTGATGCAGGCAACGATTCCCTGAGCGGCGGTACCGGCGACGATACGATCGACGGCGGCGCGGGCAATGACACTATCACCGGCGGCGCCGGTGTTGACGAACTGCTCGGCGGCGACGGCAAGGACGACATCAGCGGCGGTGCGGGCAACGATACGATCAATGGCGGTGCCGCCCATGACGTCATCGATGGTGGCGCGGGCGTCGACAATCTCACCGGCGGTGCTGGCGAGGATACCTTCGTCTACAACAGCGTCAGCGACACCGGAGAGACCGACGATTTCGACTTCATCACCGATTTCGACGTTGCCAATGACAAGTTCGATCTCACCGACCTGAGCGCCAGCGACGAGTTCATCTTCAATGGCACCGCAGCCTTCACCAACACCGGCAACCCCCAGGTTCGCTACGAGCAGAGTAGCGGCGACACCATGGTTCAGATCGATACGGACGGCGATGGCACCGTGGACATGCAGATTCAGCTGGATGGCACAAAGGTTCTGACGTCTACGAATTTTGATCTATAATGGCATCCTAATGGAATGAAAAATGGCGCCGCAAGGCGCCATTTTTGTTTGTTAGGCTGGGGCTGTTAATCCTGCGGGAAGATCTCGCGGCCTTCGATGCGCATCTTGATGCCCATCGATCCGGTCTTGCGACGGACGAGAAAACGCGGGCGGCGATCGACGAAGTAGGAATGGCGCCGGCGCGGCTTCGGTGGCTTGGAACCGGCTGTCAGCAGGTGCTCGTCCAACTGGCGGGCAACACCGTCGGCTTCGACCATCAGCATCGGGATTTTGTAGGCTTCAGACCATGCGCGCCAGTCCGCTGCGATGTCGAAGAGGTCGTGGGCGACCAGCAACGGAATGCACAGGCTGGGATCGGTGTGGTGCAGTTCGAGGGTCACCGTGACCTCGCCGTTGCCGTGATCGATGGCGCGGGCGGCGATACCGGCAAAGGCTCGCGATGGCAGCGCCACGGTCAGCGGCAGGCCGCTCGACTTGAGGACCCGGCGCATGACTGCGCCGCGTTCATCCAGCGTAATGGTGATCACTTCGCCGGAATCCACGAGCTTGTAGGTCAGCTGTTGCGGAAACAGACCGGGATCGAGCCTCAGTATGTTTGTTGCCCAGGATGGCTGCTTGACGGTGTTCGGCATTGTTTTCGACCCTGTTTTACGTGAGAGCTGGTGCTCTTCTTCAGCGAGGACTTTTCGTCCCTTTGATGAGGTCAGAATAATCCGCCGCCGTGTGAGGCCGCTTAAAAAGCTCGGTTAAGAAACCTTTGCCTGTTCTGATGGTTAGCGATTTGCCAGAAGGTTCGGTTTGCAAAAGGTGAAGAGAAAATCGAAAATTCGATCGGTGCGCTTGAGCCTTGGCAAGCAACGTCGGGTAAGTTTCGGATAAGATGTTTCTGTTATCCTGCCGGCACACGACGGAAGCGGCAGCACATCCATGGTCTCGACATTTCTCAGCTACAACTCGGTCAGCCGCGATTATAAGGGCAACCTGGACCGGATCCGCATCACCCCGGAAGTCTCGCGAGATGAAAAATACTACGACGAACATATCGGCAAGGTAACGACTGTCGAAGAGTTCATGAGCGACTACAAGCTCTATTCCTATGCGATGCAGGCGCATGGTCTTGAGGATATGACCTACGCCAAGGCCTTCATGAAGAAGGTGCTCGAAAGCGACCTGTCGGACACCAATTCGTTTGCCAACAAGCTGACTGACGAACGCTACCGCAACTTCGCGTCCTCATTCCAGTTTTCCGCCGAGCTTTCGACCACCCAGACCACCGGCCAGGTCCAGGATGTGATCGACCACTACCAGAAGACAGTCGATGCCGAAGGCGAGGCCGTCGCTACGGAGAATGCCTATTTCAAGACAACCATCGGCACGGTCACGTCGGTGGATCAGCTGCTGGGCAACGAGCGGCTGCGGAACTATGCGCTGAGTGCGCTCGGTCTCGACACGAAATACTGGGATCGCGACTTCCTGACGAAGGTTCTGACGAGCGACGTCAACGACGCCTCGAGCTATGTCAACACCCTGACGGTCGTCAACAAGTCGGACTACGTCGCGCTCGCCTCGTCATTCAACTTCAATGCGACGGGGGGCCTCGATGCCGGCGTTACGGCGCAGGATGCCAGCCAGACAGACTCCCTTGTGACACGATACACTTTCACGGTGCCGGACCGGCTGGTGCCGGCGGCAGCTGACCTGAACAAGCAGTATTTCGAGGCCACGATCGGCTCCGTGACGTCGGTCGACGACCTGGTCAACGATGCCCGCATGCTCAGCATCGTCAAGACAGCCTATGGCTTTCCCAGCACCATGCTGAAAAGCACCGTCAAGAATATCCTGACGAGCGATCTCTCCGATCCCAACAATTATGCGACGACATTCGGCGGTGCCAGTTACGAGGCGCTGACCAAGGGCTTCAACTTTCAGCCAGATGGTTCGATCACCAGCGGCGCGACGGCGCAAACCACGGCACAGACGGCAACCACGTCCAGTCAATACATGTCGCTCTATGACGACAAGCAGGATGCCGACGACGAGGGTCTTTACACCTATTATCGCACCTACATCGGTCAAGTCGATAATTTCGACGATCTCAAGAGCACTGCGAAACTCTATAATTTTGTGCTGGCCGCTTTTGGTTTCGACCCCTCCACCACCAAGGAATCGACGATCAAGAAGACGTTGACCAGCGACCTCGCCGATCCCAAGAGCTTTGCCAACCTGCAGAAAGACAGCCGCTATACCGAGTTGGCTGCCGCCTTCAATTTCGATGCCAAGGGAGAAAAGACCGCGCCATTGTTGGCCCAGTCGCAAACGGTGATGACCGAGACCGCCAAGGACTACGTTATCCGCAAGACGCGCTACGGCCACGATGACGAGAAGGAAAAGGCGACCGCGGAGGCAAGCTACTACACCAAGCAGATGCAGGATGTGAAAACCGTTTCCGAGTTTCTATCCGACAGCCGGCTGGTGAACTTCGTCCTGGAGTCCAGGGGTATCGACCCCAAGGATGTCCCCGCCGACTTCATGAAGCAAGCTTTCGCCTCGGACCTCGACGATCCCAAGAGCTTCGTCAATCTGCAGGATGACCATCGCTTCGCCGAGATCGTCGCCTCGTTCAACTTCGACACCAAGGGCAACATCGCCAATCGCGAGACCGGAGCGCAGGGACGCTACGGCCAGATGATGACCGATTATCTCTATCTGCAGCAAAATCTCGAAGAGCAGACGGGCGACGACAGCAATGGCGTGCGGCTGGCCCTGTATTTCAAGCGCAAGATGCCGGAGATCAACTCGGCTTATGATATTCTTGGCGATACCGCGTTGCTCGAAGTGTTCCGTACCACCTTCAGCCTGCCCGCCGAAATGTCCAGCATGGACCTCGAAAAGCAGAAGGCTCTGGTCGAGAAGAACATGGATTTCGAGGAACTTCAGGATCCCGCCAAGCTCGAGAAATTCATCAGCCGCTTCACGGCCATGTATGACCTGGAAAATGACACCACGTCATCGCCGATCCTGTCGCTGTTTTCGAGTTCGACCGCCAGCATCAGCGCAGACACGCTGCTTTCCATCGCCCAGCTGAAAAGTTGATGTAAGCGCCCACTGCATAATTTTATCCTTTAACCGGAATCGGTTTAAGGACAAAATTATGCAGCAGATTCAAAATTCTACAGCGTCCTTTGCGCGTCATATCTGACGCGCGGCGCTGTAATCTTCACATTGCTTTTGCATTCCAGTCGTTATATCTCGTCAGATATCACGTTTGGGAGATTTTCATGTTTCGTCGCTCGTTTCTCGTTTCCGTCGTTGCCGCCGTGTCGTTCTGCGCGGCATCCTTCCTTCCAGTACATGCCGAAGACAAGACGCTCACCGTCTTCGCCGCCGCCAGCATGAAGGGCTCGCTGGACAAGGTCGCAGGTCTTTATGAAAAGAAGAGCGGCGTGAAGGTGGCGATCTCGTTTGCTGCAAGCTCAGCGCTCGCCAAGCAGATCGAAGCCGCAGCACCCGCGGATGTGTTCATTTCGGCCGACACCAAATGGATGGGCTACCTCGTCGACAAGAAGCTGGTGAACAGGGCGGAGGTCGTCAACCTGCTGGGCAATCGCCTCGTGCTGGTCGCCGAGAAGGATTCGGCCATCAGCCTCAAGATCGAGAAGGGCTTTGCGCTCGCCAAGACGCTGGGCGATGGCCGCCTCGCCATGGGCGAAGTCAAGAGCGTTCCCGCTGGCAAGTACGGCAAGGAATCGCTGGAATTCTACGGCGTCTGGAAGGATGTCGAGGCTAAGGTTGCTGGTGCTGAAAATGTTCGCGCGGCTCTGCAGCTCGTGACCCGCGGCGAAGCGCCGCTCGGCATCGTCTACGAAACCGACGCCAAGGCCGAGAAGGGTGTTAAAGTCGTCGATACGTTCGGCGAAGACAGCCATGCGCCGATCGTCTACCCGGTCGCACCCGTCGCCGCATCGACCAAGGCTCAAGCCAAGGATTTCGTATCCTTCATGAACAGCGCCGACGCACAGGCAGTCTTCAAGCAAGCCGGCTTTACCGTGCTCGCGGGCTCCTGATATCAAGCGCAAATGTTCAGTGCCGAAGAATGGGTAGCAATCACTCTAAGTCTTAAAGTGGCAGGTCTGGCGGTTGCCGTTAGCCTGCCGATCGGCATTGCAATCGCCTATCTCCTGGCGCGGCGTGAATTCCCTGGCAAGTCCCTTCTCTCAGCCGTCATATCCCTGCCGCTGATCCTGCCGCCGGTGGTCACCGGCTATCTGCTGCTCGTTGCCTTCGGGCGCAGGGGCGTGCTGGGCATTTTCTTCGCCGATGTCTTCGGCCTGGTTTTCTCCTTTCGCTGGACGGGTGCAGCACTTGCCGCTGCGGTCATGGGCTTTCCGCTGCTGGTGCAGGCGATCCGCATCTCCATGGAAGCGATCGATCACCGATTGGAAGCGGCGTCTGCCACGCTTGGCGCCAATCCGCTGATGGTGTTTCTGACGGTCACGCTGCCGCTCAGCCTGCCGGGAATCCTGGCCGGCACCGTGCTGGCATTCGCCCGTTCACTGGGCGAGTTCGGCGCGACGATCACCTTCGTCTCTGCCATTCCCGGCGAGACCCAGACCTTGGCCTCGGCCATCTCATCGGCACTTCAGGATCCTGACGGCGAGGCGACCGCCTACCGGCTGACGCTGCTGTCGATCCTTATTTCGTTTGCCGCCATCTTCCTCTCCGGGTTCTTGTCGCGCTATCTCGCGCGGCGACTGGGGGCAAACAGATGATTTCGGTTTCGGTCACCCACACGCAAGGCGACTTCGACCTTGAGGCGAATTTCGAGGCGGGCGAGGGCGTGACCGCTCTGTTTGGCGCGTCCGGTTCCGGCAAGACGACGCTGGTGCAGATCATCGCCGGCCTGACCCGCCCGCAGAAGGCGCTGATCCGCTTTGACGGCGTGGTGTGGAATGACACGGAGAAGCGGATCTTCGTGGCACCTCACAAGCGCCGCATCGGCTACATCTTCCAGGAAGGCCGGCTGTTTCCGCACCTCACTGCACGCCAGAACCTGCTCTACGGCCGCTTCTTCGCGCCGAAGGAGGTGCGTAGCATCTCCGAGGCCGACGTGATCGCTCTGCTCGGCATCGGCCGACTGCTGGAACAGCGCCCGTCGACGCTTTCGGGTGGCGAGAAACAACGCGTTGCGATCGGCAGGGCACTGCTGGCGGCACCACGGCTGATGCTGATGGACGAGCCGCTTTCGGCGCTCGATCGCTCCCGCAAGCAGGAAATCCTGCCCTACATCGAACGCATCCGCGACGAGTTCAAGATTCCCGTCATCTATGTCAGCCACGCCATGGACGAGGTCGCGCGACTGGCAAACAAGGTCGTGCTGCTGGACGAGGGCCGGATCAAGGCTGCCGGCCGGCCGGACGAAGTTTTCGGAGCGAGCCTCAATCTCTCGGAGAACTTCGCGCCGCAGTCGATTCTCGAGGGCAAGCTGATCGGCCACGAACCCTATTATGGCTTGAGCATTGCCGAAATGGGCAGCGAGATTATCACGCTTCAACCGGTCGACTTGCCGGAAGGCACGCTGGTGCGCATGCGGGTGGCGGCAACCGACGTGATTCTTGCGCTGGACCGGCCCGACAATATCAGTGCGCTCAACCATCTCTCTGGCACGATCACCGAGTTCGCCGCCGATGGCCCACATATCCTCGTCAGCCTAGATTGTTCCGGCCAGCGGCTGTTGTCGCGGATCACGCTCCTGTCGATGGAGCGTCTGGGGCTGAAACTCGGAATGCAGGTGCATGCGCTGTTCAAGGCCGTCACGGTCGACAGCGGCAGCGTCTATCATGTTTCCCCAGGCGGTTCCTGAGCAGGGCTGGCATTCGCCGCCAGCCATTCGAGATCGGTCTTCAGCGTCTTTTGCGTCTTGGCTTCCATTCCCCGAAAGCGGGCGAGCAGCGCTTCGCCAAAAGTCGTCAACCCTGCGCCGCCACCGGCCTTGCCACCATGCTTGGTGGAGATCACCGGCTCGAGGAACATACGGTTGAGCTCGTCGGCGAGTAACCAGCCGCGGCGATAGGACATGTCCATCCGTTGCGCCGCCTGACGGATCGAGCCGGTCTCGCGGATCAATTCCATCAACTCGGCCTTGCCGTGGCTGAGAGGTGCTCCGCCCGGAAAAGTCAGCCTGAGATTGGTTTTGATCACGCGGTGCATCAGATCTTGACCACCTTGTCGGGGTTCATGATATCAGCAGGGTCGAAAGCGCGCTTGATCCGCCGCATCAGGTCCATTTCGATCGCCGGACGGATTTCCGAGAGTTCGTCGCGCTTCAACTGACCGATGCCATGTTCGGCCGAGATCGATCCGCCAAATTCAAGCACCAGGCCGTGGACGATCTTGTTGACCTCGCGCCAGCGGCCGATGAACTGCTGCTTGTCGGCACCGACCGGCTGGGAGATGTTGTAATGGATATTGCCGTCGCCCATATGGCCGAACGCGCAGATACGGGCACCTGGAACGTCGGCAAGCACAGCTTTCTCCGCCTTGGCCATGAATGCGGGAATGGAAGACACCGGCACAGACACGTCGTGCTTGATCGATCCACCCTCGGGCTTCTGTGCCTCCGACATGCTTTCACGCAAATGCCAGAAGGCGCGGGCCTGCGCGGTCGAGGCGGCAATCGTGGCATCCTGGATGACGCCCTTCGAAAAGGCTTCCTCCAGCAGTGACTGCATCATCCGCTCGGCGCTCTCGGCACTGTCGGAGGTCGAGATATCGACCAGCACATACCAGGGATGACTGCTCGCAAGCGGATCGCGAACGCCGGGAATATGCTTCGCCGTGAACTCGACGCCGAGCCGCACCATCAGCTCGAAGCCGGTGAGCGACGTGCCGCAAATGTTCGAGGCCATGCCGAGCAGGGTGAGTGCGTCCTCAGCCGAATTCAGTCCGGCAAACGCCACCTGATGGCCACGCGGCCGCGGAAACAGCTTCAGCACCGCGCCAGTAATCACCCCCAGCGTGCCCTCCGCGCCGATGAACAGGTCGCGCAGGTCGTAGCCGGTATTGTCTTTCTTGAGCTTGCGCAGCCCATCCCAGATCTCGCCGGTCGGCAGAACCACCTCGAGCCCGAGGCAAAGCTGGCGCGTATTGCCATAAGCGAGCACCTGCGTGCCACCGGCATTGGTCGAGAGGTTGCCGCCGATCTGGCAGCTTCCCTGCGAGCCCAGCGACAACGGAAACAACCGATCGTGTTTTTCCGCGACCTGGTGGATGGCATCGAGGATGCAGCCGGCATCGGCAACGATCACATTGGCCGAGATATCCACTTCGCGGATGCGATTCATGCGGCCGAGCGACAGCAGCACATCGCTCTTGCCTTCCCGCGGCGTCTGCCCACCGACATGGCCGGTATTGCCCGACTGTGGCACGATCGCGGTGCCGGTCTCGGTGGCGAGCTTAAGGATGGCGGAGACTTCCTGCGTGTTTGCGGGCTTCAGCAACAGCGGCGAGGCGCCATGGTAGAGACCGCGCGTCTCGACGAGATGCGGTGCAATCTCCTTCTGGTCCGTGACGGCATTGGCATCGCCGACAATGGCGGCAAAGCGGGAGATGAGAGTGTGGTCCATGTTCTCTTCTTTACTCCCTCGGTGCCGCCGCGCGCGCCAACCGGTCGTTGATCGCCTCGCCCAGTCCCTCGTTCGGGATCGGCGCAAAGGCGATCCGCCGGGCCGAAAGCGCATCGGCCTTCTTCATGATGGCGAACAGATTGGCGGCCGCCTCGCGCAGATCGCCAATCGGGCTGAGATCAAATATGGCCGCGGCATTCTCCAAGCCGGCCACCTTTTGCGCACCAAAATTCACAAGGATCTCTTCGCTCTCGACCGACGTCGCATCGAGCCGCACTGGCGCATTGGGTGCATAGTGCGAAGCCAGCATCCCGGGCGCTTCGATGGCCTCGAGCGCGGCATTCTCCGAGCGTACGACGCTCTGGCCAAGCACCGCTTCGATCTCGGCAACATCGAGCCCGCCGGGACGCAGCAGGCGGGCCTCGCCATTCTCGACCTTGATGATCGTGCTCTCGACGCCGACACCGCTCGCGCCACCATCGAGGATCAGCTGGATCTGATCCCCGAGATCGGCAGCGACATGTGCTGCCGAGGTGGGACTGATGCGGCCGGACAGATTGGCACTCGGCGCGGCCAGCGGCTTGCCATAGGCGGCAATCAACGTGCCCGCAAAGCCCTCCGGCACCCGCACGCCGACGGTCGGCAAGCCTGCGGTGCAAAGCTCATGGATCGTGCTGGTATCCTTCAGCGGCAGCACAAGCGTCAGCGGTCCCGGCCAGAAGGCATGCGCGAGCGTCAGCGACAGCGGATCAAAATCGGCATGCGCCATCGCCATGTCGAGCCCCGACATATGTGCGATCAACGGGTTGAAGCGCGGCCGGCCCTTGACTTCATAGATGCGGGTGATTGCCAAGGGATTGGTGGCATCGGCCGCCAGCCCATAGACGGTCTCGGTCGGCATCGCGATCGGTTCGCCGGATTCCAACGCGGCGCAGCCGGCCTCGAGCGCCCGCTGCGGCTCCATATGAATGTCGATCAGTTCGGCCATTGTTTTTGCCGGTGGGATAAGCATATCGCCCTATACAGCGGCATGCAGGGCTTGCCAAGGCGGGCACGTGGTACGAGAGGGCTCGATCTATCCCAGCTGGATGGCGCGAATGACCCGGCGCTGTGCCTCATGCTTGGCCCCGAGCAACAGCACGTTCTTCATGGCCAGCTTGGGATCGTGGGTGCGAAACAGCAGGCCGTTGCCCCGGATAGCCCGGTTGATGGCCAGCTTCTTCTTTTCCTCGTCCTTCTGCAGGGCAATGGCAAAATACATCCGTTCGGCGCGCATATTGATATTGTCGAAGGCCATGTCCTCGGGGGCGATCTCGGCAAAGAAATTGGCGATGTAGAAAGCCCAGCGCACATCCTTGAATTCGTGGAAATCCGACTTTGCCGCCGTCACATGGCAGTAACCGAGATGCGGCGTGCCCTTCAGAGTGCGATGAAAGACCAGACGGGGAAACTGGATCGACTGGTGAAAGCCATTCAGCCGGTCATGCGTTTTCTCGCCGGCGGAGTTGAGAAACTTGCCCGTGCGTTCGGCCACCTCCTCATAGCTCAGATAGCGCTTTTCGAGTGGAGCCCAACTCGGCCGCGAACGATCGATGCGGCCGTTGCGGAGGAAATCGACATGCGGCGTGGCTCTGCCGGCGATGTTTGCCCTTGCTGTCTCATCCGCGAAATACTGCAATTTCGACATGGCAGAAAGGTCTTCCGAAATATCTGGCTGCATGAGCGTACTCTAAAACTGGTTAACGTGTTTTTAACGCTAACGCAGCTGCATGTCCCGAGGCTTGCCGCAGGTGCGAAGAGCGCTTAATTTTCCTGATAATTCAAGGCTGTTTCAACCGGCTTGACGCGCGAATGTGCCAATGCCGAACCATAGCCGAGCCCCGCAAGCGCCGATGTGCCGACTGCGCCCTGGACACTGACCAGATACTGCAGCGCCGGTGGTTTTTCGGGCAGCAATCCGCCGCTTTTCCACAGGCGCGCCAACTCGGTGCGAGCCATCGGCACGGTGTTAACGTCGATGTCATCGAGTGTGCCCTCGATCCGCATCGGGCAGGTGCGGTCGCCGCAATTGGAGGCGGATGAGAACTGCCAAAGGAAATAATTATCCCAGTTGCCCATCGGGAAAACGCCCTTGATCTCGGGCTTGTAGCGGGCATACCACAGCGGCAGGCGCGACAGCAGAGCGTAGTTTTCGCGCCGGCTGGCAATGTAGCGGGCCGTGTCGTGATTGGTGTAGAGCACCGGATAGCGGCCGGTGCGGGTCTTGATGTGCTGGACGAAGATTTCCGCGTCGTCGAGCGACATGAACTTGGTGGAATCGAGACTCTCGATATCCAGCACCATCAGGTCGTCGGCACCGGGCGTGGCATAGTCGAGAAAATGATTGGCCTGATCGACCGGATCACCGGGCCGGCCGAGATGATAGGCGCCCCAGAGCAGGCCGTTGGCCTTGGCGAGCAGCTTGCGGGTCTGGTAGAGCTCGCGGCTGACCGCGTATTTGCGCCACATCGTCTTGCAGTGATTGACCGTGTCGCCATTGTGCTTGCCGCGACAGTCATAGATTTCGGGCAGCCCATCGGAGGCCTTGGAGATGAAGCCGGCAATCCGCTTGTTGGCGACCAGCTTTTCCCATTCGATGATGTTCATCTCGTAGGCGTCGATCACCAGCGACGTCGTCTTGTTCTTCCAAGGCTCGTCATCGGCGGCTTGTGCAGTGCAAAAGCCGGAGAACGTCAGAAGGCCGAGAGCGAGCGCGAGCAATGACTTCATACACACCATACCGTAGGATCAAATTTCAATCCTGGGCGAATATGGTGAACAATAGGTTAATTTGAGGCATTGCTAAAGTACGCGCGCGCTAAATAGTCGCAGTGCAACATTTATGTCGCATCGGCAGCGCTGCGTGCAGCGCTCCCAAAAGGGATGGGTGGGCAATGTCAGAGCGGCAGCATTGCCGCCAGCGCTCCGAGGAAGGATGGCTTGGCGATACCAGGCAGTTCGGCTCGTTTCATACGACCAAGAACGGTGCGCAGTGCCTGGACCTGCGCGGAGTAGCGTCGGCGGAGAAAAGCGATCTTGCGCACGTGGTCGTCGATTTCCCACAGTGCTTTCGTGCCAGCTGCGAAATAGGCGATGTCGCCGGAGGCGAGCGTCTTCACAACGCCGCTTTCAGATGTGACCCGCACGGACCCGTCAAGAATGAACACGGTCTCTTCGTCATGGAAGGTCCACCAAAAGCTGCCGGCGCTGCATTCCCAAATATGGGTCGAGGACTTTCCGTCGACGCTGGGGGAGTGCAATCCCGCGCGCGCCACCGGGGTGCCGGAGATGATCCAGTCCGGATTGATCGGCGCATCCTGCATCACAACGTCTTCCGAGCGACCCGCGATGAAATTCGGATCCATGGCCACGAATGACTGTGCAGTGCCACCAAAAGACATAAAACTCTCCCATTCCCCAGTGGCTTCTCTTTGACACGAAATTTTTGGGGAACGGTTGAACGAAAGCCTAAAATTTGATCGAACCTGTGCCATAGCTGAAAGAAAAGCGAAGAAGGAACGAAGATGAAGATTCTGGTTGTGGGCGCGAGCGGCCTCTTGGGCAGCGCCGTGGTTGCCGAACTCTCCAAGCGCAATGAGGTGATTGCGGCCTCGCGCAACAGCGATGTCTCCGTCGATATCAAGGATGTGGCGAGCATTCGCGCCATGTTCGAGAAGGTCGGCAAGCTCGACGCTATCGTCTGCACGGCCGGTAAGGCGCATTTCGGCCCGCTCGCCGAGATCACCGAGGAGAAGATGGCTGTCGGCATCAAGGACAAGCTCATGGGCCAGGTCAACCTCGTGCTCGAGGGCACGAAGCATCTCAACGATGGCGGTTCCTTCACGCTGGTCAGCGGCATTTTGGGTGATGAGCCGATCAAGGCCGGCGCCAATGCGAGCATGGTCAACGGTGCGATCGATGCCTTCGTGAGATCGGCGGCAATCGAGTTACCGCGTGGCATCCGTATCAACTCGGTCAGCGCCACCGTGTTCGAGGAAGCGCTCGGCCACTACGGTCCGTTCTTCCGCGGCTTCAAGCCCATCCCGGTTGCAGACGCAGCACTGGCCTTCTCGCGCAGCGTCGAAGGCGCCGGCACCGGCCAGGTCTACAAGGTCGGGTATTGATCTGGACAAGGCCCCGTTCCGGTCAGTTGTAATCGAAGCCAAAACCTCTCCCCCCGTCATCGCGGGGGAGACAACATCAAAGTATCCGTGCCTTCTTGAGCAGCATCCAGGCAAGCCCGATCGACAGCGCGATCAGGATGCCGGCAAACACGGTGCCGCCATCCGTGTGGGCGAATGGCAGGTTCTCGGTGTTCATGCCGAAGAAGCCGGTCACCAGCGTCGGCGGCATCAGGAAGGCCGTCAGCAGCGAGAGGATATAGAGGTGGCGGTTGGTTTCCGACGATGCGCGGGAATCGATATCTTCATGCAGCAGCCGGGCTCGCTCCTGGAGCGAAAACACGTCGCGCTCCACCGTCTCGATCCGGTCGGTCAGCCGCCGGGCGATATCCTCGAACCCGTCCGGCATTTCGTCGTCGTCAAGCGCACCGGCGCGCCGCAACAAGGCGAGCTCGGTGCGCAGATGCCGGTGTAGCTTGACGATCGTCCGGCGGGCAGGGGCCAGCTTGTGGCGTTCGTCGCGGGCTGCATTTTCGTAGACGAAGTCCTCGATGATGTTGAGTTCCTCGTTAATCTCCAGCACCAAGGCCATGACAGTACGCTGGAATTCAACGACAAGCGTGCCAAGCACATCAAGCGGCGCATTGATCTTGTTGCTTTTCTCCATCGCGGTGCGGGCGCGATCGACGCTGCGTAGCGGATGCAGCCGGGTGGTGACGATCATCCTGTCCGTCACCGCGAAATGCAGCCAGCCGATCTCGGACGTCATCTCGTCAAAGCCGCGCTGGAAATCGACCAGCGTGCCGCAGACCAGATCGCGCGACACCGACAACACCGCATGCGGATCGCGGCTGGTCAGCGCCTGGATCGCTTCCGCCGACAGGCCTGGCAGCTTTTCCAGCAGCGACGGCACGCGCGCGTCACTTAAGCCCAGATGGAGCCAGATGAAGCCGTTCGCGGCCAGCACCTCGTCGATGCCGACATTGGCCGGCAATCGCTCGGATTGTCCCTGGTCGGCTGAGAAGCAATGTGCCCAGACGAAGCCGGGAATGGTTGATGTCGTCAGTTCCATGCGGCCCCGGGGCTTTTGTTCTCCAGAGCCATAGGCCTGATTTATGACAGTTGTGTAACAATCAAAGGGCGGCTCCGGACCGGCTATTGGCACGATTGACGTTTACGTAAAAATCAATTAGCGATTTTCCCGACCCGGCTGTGGATTTGCTAACCGACAGCCCGTAGTCTGGGCGAGATTGCCATGTGGGAGGAGAGCACATGTATAAGGCACCGGTCGAAGAGATCGTCTTTACCCTCAAGCATGTGGCAGGCCTCGACGCCGCACTCGGCGCGGGCCGCTTCAGCGATCTGACCGAAGATCTGGCCGAAGCGATTCTCTCCGAAGCCGGTCGTTTCGCCACCGAGGAAGTCGCGCCACTCGCCGATATCGGCGACAAGCAGGGCGCGCGACTTGCCGACGCCAAGATCAAGACGCCGGACGGCTGGGCCGATCTTTATCGCCGCTGGGCGGAAGGCGGCTGGAACGGGCTGACGGCACCCGAGGAATTCGGCGGCCAGAGTCTGCCGCACATGCTGCTGGTGTCGACCTTCGAGATGTGGAACGGCGGCTCGATGGGCTTTGCTATCGGCCCGACCTTGACGATCGGTGCAATTGAAGCAATCGACGCGCATGCCTCCGATGCACTGAAGCAGAAATACCTGCCGAAGATGGTTTCGGGCGAGTGGATGGGGTCGATGAACCTCACCGAATCGCATTCCGGCTCCGATCTTGGGGTAATGAAAACCCGCGCCGAGCGGCGCGATGACGGCACCTACCGCATCTTCGGCCAGAAGATCTTCATCACCTATGGCGAGCACGATTTCACCGACAACATCGTCCATCTGGTGCTGGCGCGCCTGCCGGATGCGCCGGCGGGTTCGCGCGGCATCTCGCTGTTCATCGTGCCGAAATTCCTGGTCAACGACGATGGTTCGCTCGGCGACCGCAATGACGTCTACTGCCATTCCATCGAGCACAAGCTTGGCATCCACGCCTCGCCGACCTGCACGATGATCTATGGCGACGGCAAGTTCGGCGCGGAAAAGGGCGCCGTCGGCTGGCTGGTCGGTGAGGAAAACAAGGGCCTCGCCTGCATGTTCACGATGATGAACAACGCCCGGCTGTCCGTCGGCATGCAGGGTGTGGCGATCTGCGAGGCCGCCACGCAAAAGGCCATCCAGTATGCTCATGAGCGCACGCAGGGTCGCGCCGTCGGCTGGAAGGGCGAGGGCATGAGCCCGATCATCGAGCATCCCGATATCCAGCGCATGCTGGTAACGATGAAGGCGCTGACCCAGGGCGCGCGCTCGATCGCCTATGCCTGCGCACATGCCGTCGATATGGCGCATGTTTCCGAGAGTGCTGACCGCGCCTTCTGGGAGGCGCGCGCCAACCTGCTGACGCCGCTCGCCAAAAGCATCCCCACGGATGCCGGCGTCGAGGTTTCCTCGCTTGGCGTGCAGGTGCATGGCGGCATGGGCTATATCGAGGAAACCGGCGCCGCGCGGCTTTATCGCGATGCGCGCATCGCACCGATCTATGAAGGCACCAATGGCATCCAGGCCATCGACCTGATCGGCCGCAAGCTGCCGCAATCCGGCGGCGCGCATGTCAGGGGCTTTATTGGTGAGCTCAAGGCGGTGGTCGAGGATGTCAGGCAGTCCAATCGACCGGGCTTCGGCCGCACCGCCGACAAACTGACCGAGGCAATCGCCGATCTCGAAGAAGCCACCGAGTGGCTGCTGGCCAGCGTCGGCGGCGGCCGTATGAATGAAGCACTATCGGGCGCAACCCCCTATCAGCGTCAATTCGGGTTGACACTGACCGGTATCTACCTCGCCAAGGCAGGTCTTGCCGAAGGTGGTGACGGCAAGGACGATGCGCGCATCGCGCTCGCGCGGTTTGCTGCTGAAAACCTGCTGTCGGAAACCACAGCCCTCAAGGATCGCGTCATCAACGGCGCCGAAAGCCTCGCCGCAGCCCGCGCTGTATTGGCATAAAGGAATTTAAATGACCGATCTCGTCCTGCTCGAACGTCCGGCAAACCATCCCGGCATTCTCGTCATCCGCATGAACCGGCCCGACAAGAAAAACGCCATCACCCGCGAAATGTACGGCGCGATGGCTCTGGCGCTGGCGGATGCCAATGATGACGACAGCATCGCGGCCGCGGTGCTGTTCGGCGTGCCGGGCTGCTTCTCTTCGGGCAACGACCTCACCGACTTCATGGAGATCGCCAAGGAAAAGTCCGAGGCGAAAAACGTGCTGGCTTTCATCCACGAACTCGCTCGGTTTACAAAACCGCTGCTCTCCGGCGTCGACGGCATCGCCATCGGCATCGGCGTCACGATGAATTTCCATTGCGACCTGACCTTCGCCACGGCACGCTCCGTGTTCCGCACGCCATTCACCGATCTCGCCGTTGTTCCGGAGGCGGGATCGAGCCTGCTCGGCCCGCGCATCATGGGCGCCCAACGCGCCTTCGCCATGCTGGTCAACGGTTTGCCCTTCACCGCCGAGGACGCGAAAGACGCCGGCGTGATCTGGAAGATCGTCGGCGAAGATGAACTCGAAGAGACGGTGCTCGCCGCTGCCTCCAACCTCGCGGCCCGGCCACATAACTCGCTGATGCTGTCGCGCAAGCTGGTCAAGGGCGATGTCAACGAGATCCTGACGCGCATGGACGAGGAGATGGAGCACTTCCTCGCGCAGTTGCAGTCGAAGGAAGCCGCTGGTGTTTATGAGGCGTTTTTTACCCGAAGGAAGTAACGCACAAGCCTAGCAGTCGGGACTTGAATTTTCAAAAAATGTAGCTACATTGATGCTACATATGGAGTTTCAAATGACATCGGATGCAGTGGTGCGCGCGCGGATTGATTCCGCCACGAAGGATAAGGCGACAGAGGCCCTTGCGAAGATGGGCCTGTCTGTTTCCGATGCCATTCGGCTTCTGCTGGTGCGGATTGCCTCCGACGAGGAATTTCCATTTCCGATCAAGACGCCGAATGCCGCGACCCGTGCTGCCATGAGCGAGCTTGAAGACGGCAAGGGCAAGCGCTTCAACACGGCTGACGAACTCTTCAAGGATTTGGGTATCTGATGTGTTGACGCCGGTCCGTTCCGCGCAGTTCCGCAGAGATGTGGAGCGCGTGGAAAAGCGCGGCAAGGATATGACCAAGCTACGAAACGTGCTGGTCTTGTTGCTCGAAAGCAGTGCCTTGCCGGAACGCTTGCAGGATCATCCGTTGCGCGGCGACTGGAAAGGTTACCGCGATCTGCATATCGAGCCAGATTGGCTGCTGATTTATAGGGTCGCGGGCGAAGAGTTGCATCTGGCCCGAACAGGTTCCCATGCAGACCTCTTCGACGAGTAGCCTTTACCGCTCCAGCAGCGCCACGGCTTCCACATGCGATGACCACAGGAACTGGTCGATCGGCACAACCGATTTCAGCTTGTAGCCACCGGCGATCAGGATTTCGAGATCGCGCGCCAGCGTCACCGGATTGCACGAAACGGCCGCGATGCGGGCGACTTTCGACTTTGCGATCTCGTGACATTGGGCCTCCGCGCCGGCGCGCGGCGGGTCGAAGACCAGTGCATCGGTGTATTTCATTTCGAGCGGCTGCAGTGGCCTACGATAGAGATCACGGCGCTCGACGCTGACGGGTTTCAAACCCTGTGCGTGGCGGGCGGCGTAATCGAGTGAAGCCAGCGCCGGCGCCTCGAATTCCACTGCATGCACCGCCGCCGTTCGGGCAAGCCGCAATGAGAATGTGCCACAGCCGGCAAACAGGTCGGAGACGCGCTTGGCCTTGCCGATGTGGCCGACGACCAATTCTGCCATGGCATTTTCGGCACGGACGGTCGCCTGCATGAAGCTGCCGGGCGGCAGCACGACCTGCACACCACCGAACTCGACCAGCGGCTTGTGCGGTTCGACGAGGATTTCGCTGGCAAGCGAGACACGTGCCACACCCCTCTCACGCATGGCGAGGTCTGTGGCGGCCTGGCGCTTGCGGGCATCCGGCTTCTTGAGATCGGTGAAATTGAGGTCGAGGCCAGACGACGTCACCTGGATGGTGATGCGGAACGGCTCGGAGCCGGCGGCAAGAGCCGAGGCCAACCGCTTCACCATCGGCAGGCTGGCGACGATGGCCGGATGGGCGATGGGACATTCCTCGACAGGTACGATGTTGTGGCTCGATGCCTGCATGAAGCCAAGCGCCACGCCCTTGTCGGTCAGCCTTCCGGTCATCGTCACGCGACGGCGTTCGGCAGGCGCGCAAGCGACCAACGACGCAACCTCGGTTTCGATATTGCGCGACTTCAGTGCGTCGATCACCAGTTCGCGCTTATAGGCCTGATAGGGTGCATCCGCCCAATGCTGCAGCGAGCAGCCGCCGCAGGCGCCGCCCTTGCCCTCGGGTCCGAAGTGCCGACACTTCGGAGCAACGCGATCGGGTGATGTGGTTGCCCAGGACATGACAGTGCCCTGGCTCTTGACGCGGGCGATTGCCACTTCTTCCGCGGGCAGGGTGAAGGGCACGAAGACAGGACCGCCCGGGGTGCGGGCAATGCCGTCGCCTTCTGCGCCTACCGCGTGGATCGTGACAGTCTCGGTGCTCATGATTTTCTTCCAGCCAAAAGGAATTCGCTATTCCCGTCGCCGCCGGAAATTGGAGAGGGGATTACACCGAGGCTTTGCCAACCGCCAAGCGAATTCAACCAGAGTTCGAGATCTTCAGCGATTTTCGGCGCGGAAGAGGGGTCCTTGAGCATGCCGCCCTTGCCGACATTGTCACGGCCGGCCTCAAACTGTGGCTTGACCAGCAATACGCACCAGGAGCCTGTTTCCGCGAGTTCGAGTGCGGAAGGTGCTGCGAGCTTCAGCGAAATGAAGGAAACATCCGAAACAACGGCCTTGATCGTGCGCTCGTCCAGATGGTCGGCATCGAGCACGCGAGCATTCAATCCTTCGAGGTTGGTGATGCGTCTGTCCTCACGCAGGCGCCGGTCCATCTGGTCATGGCCGACATCGACGGCGACGACGTGGGTCGCGCCGCGCTCCAGCAGTACCTGGGTGAAACCGCCAGTGGATGCACCGATATCGAGACAATCGAGACCGTTCGGTGAGAGATCAAAATGGTCCAGTGCCGCGATCAGCTTCAGGGCAGCGCGGGACACATAGGACTGGGCCGGGTCGTCAACGGTGATCTTGGCCTCGAGCGGCGTCAACATGCCTGCCTTGGTGACGATTTCGCCATCGACCCGCACGGTGCCGCGCTGAATGGCGTCGCGTCCCCGCGAGCGGCTCTCGAACAGGCCACGGGCGATGAGCAGTTGGTCGAGGCGGGAGGCTTCTGGCATGTCATTTTTCTCGATGGTTGCGCGTTAACGCTCTGGTTGCTATTTGATGTGGTATTGAGTAAGTATGCGTGAATGCCTTTTAAGATGTTCGGAGGCGGCTGTGGCAAATATATTTACATCGAATATGGATGTAGCGTTCAATTCTGACCACCTGTTCGGCCTTGGAACCTTAAACGGCACTTTTTTTCCAGTCTTGAATGGACCTATGTTGACGACATTACCCGCAAGGTAACTTTTGATACAGCTGGCTCGAATTTAATTGGGAGCTACAGCGGTGGAATCCTGACAATTACAGTTTCCTCAGGGACAAGTTTGGGACTCACGCTTGAATTTGATCCACCCTATCATGTGGAGTGGACATCCAGCCTAATCGATTTTTACAACCAGTTGTACGAAAGTGTTGTTCCGGGCACCACTGCCAACTTTCTTTCCGGCGACGATACGTTTAGCGGCAGCGATCTGGGCGACATCATCAAATCTTATGCCGGCAACGACAGGCTTGACGGCGGCACCGGCACGGACACGATGATCGGCGGTGTCGGCGACGATATTTACATCGTCGATGATGCGGGTGACATCGTCACCGAAGCCACGGGAGAGGGCTTTGACATCGTCTATGCCTCCGCCGACTATACGATCGCAGCGAATGTCGAGCGCCTGACGCTGGTCGGTACCGCCGTCACCGCCACCGGCAATGAGGATGACAACGATCTGCGCGGCAATTCCCTCGACAACATGCTCCTCGGCATGGACGGCCAAGATCGTCTCAGCGGCGGCAACGGCAACGATACGCTGGTCGGCGGCGCCGGCGACGACCGCTATGTCATATGGGCATCCGGTGACGTCATCGTCGAAGAGAGCGGCGCGGGCAAGGATGTCGTTCTTTCCGCGGTGGATTTCACGCTCGCAGCCAACGTCGACAATCTGAGGCTTCGAGGCGCCGCCATATTCGGCATCGGCAATGGGCTGGAGAACACCTTATTTGGCTCGGCCGGCGCCAACACGCTATCGGGCTTGAACGGCGACGATCGCCTGTGGGGCATGGACGGCGACGACGTCCTGCTGGGCGGGCGCGGCGATGATCGCCTTGGCGGCGGAGCCGGCGATGACCGGCTGAGCGGCGGCGCTGGTGCGGACCGGCTGCAGGGCGGCGCAGGCGCCGATACCTTTTTCTTCGCTGCTCTCCAGGAGCGCGGCGACCGGATATGGGATTTCGAGGCCGGCACCGATTTCATCGGCCTGAGCCTCAGCCTGTTCGATGCACCTTTGCCTTCGCCCGGCGTGTTGAAAGCATCGATGTTCCGGGCGAACGCGCATGGCGATGCCCTGGATGCCAACGATCGGGTGATCTACAACACCGAGACCGGCGCCTTATGGTTCGATGCCGACGGTTCGGGTTCGAAGGATGCCGTGCTGCTCGCCCGGCTGGCAGGCACCCCCGATCTCCATGCTTCGGATTTCCTGGTGATCTGAGCCATGCGGTCTGAGCCGTCTGCGCGTTCGCCAGCCATGTTGTCGAATCCGGAATGGCGGTGCCGATTTTTGAACGATGTGGTCGCAACCGCAGCGCTTGAATTCGCCCGGCTTTGCTTCATAGTGGGTAGCTGATCCAGTTCTGGCAGGTGCGCCCCATGTCCTTCTTCCCATGTCCAGATCCCGTTGCCGGCGACAGCGCTTCCATCGACCAGGTGGAGATGCTGATCATCCCGCGCACGTCGGACATCGGCAACTTCGAAGTTCGCCGCGCTTTGCCGACGGCCAAGCGAAGACTAGTCGGACCGTTCATCTTTTTCGATCGCATGGGCCCGGCACTGCTGAAGGCAGGGCAGGCCGTGGATGTCCGTCCGCATCCGCATATCGGCCTTTCCACCGTCACCTACCTGTTTGACGGCGAGATGACCCATAAGGACAGCCTCGGCAACGGCATGGTCATCAAGCCCGGCGATCTCAACCTGATGACGGCAGGCCGCGGCATCGTCCATTCCGAGCGGACGCCGGAAAACCTGCGTGGCCACGAATTCTCCCTGTCAGGGCTGCAGACATGGCTGGCTCTGCCCGACAGCCATGAGGAAATGGACCCCGCCTTCCTGCATGCAGAGGTCGAGACGATGCCGGAATTTTCCGATCGCGGCTATGCCGGTCGCGTTGTGATCGGCAAGTGGCAGGGGCTGACCTCGCCGGTGCCGGTGCCGACCGACACGCTTTACGTCGATCTCCGCATCGAGCCGCATTCCTCCTGTCCGTTCCACGCAGGCGCCGATGAGCGCGCGGCCTATATCCTGTCCGGCTCGCTCTTGGTCTCGGGAATCCGGCATGAGGCCGACCAGCTGCTGGTCTTCAGGCCGGGCGATACGGTCGATCTCGTGACCGGCGATGAACCATGCCACGTCATGTTGTTTGGCGGCGAGACCATGTCGTCAAAACGCTATATCTGGTGGAACTTCGTCTCCTCCTCCAAGGAGCGCATCGAACAGGCCAAGGAGGAATGGCGCACCGGCCGGTTCGACATCGTCCCGGGCGACGAGGAAGAGTTCATTCCGCTGCCGGCCAGCTGATTTTTTGCCCCTCACCCCAGCCCTCTCCCCGCCAAAGGGGAGAGGGAGTCTTGTCCCATATGCCTTGCTCTTAGCGCATCTCTCAATCTTCGAAAAATACTCTCGTGGAGAACTGTACTCGGGGCGGATTCCCTCTCCCCGTTCTTATGGGGAGAGGGCTAGGGTGAGGGGCAGATTCGAATTGGGAGAGAGCCGTGACTGTCGAACAAATCTACCGCGACCCCAAAAATCCCGGCGCGCCGATCATTCCGCGCGCCGAATGGGATCTCGGTCCCTATAATCGCTGGTCTTTCCTGAATGTCCGCGATCTCACCCCGACCACCCGCGTATGGCGTGGCGCTGGTGGAGCCTCGGCGCTGCCCGAAACGATCGAGCATATCGGTGGGTTGCGTTTCACCCATGAGGGCGTCGAGCGCAGCGTTGACAATGTCCTGGCCAACACGTTCACCGACGGCTTTCTGGTCATGCATCGCGGCGCGGTGGTTTCCGAGACTTATTTGAACGGTATGCAGCGGCAGACGCCGCATCTGTCGCAATCCGTGGCCAAATCGGTGACTGGCACTGTGGCCGGCATCCTGATTCATAAGGGGCTGATCGATCCCCAAGCGCTGGTGACGCAATACCTGCCCGAGCTCGAAGCAACCGCCTATCGCGGCGCGAAAGTGCAGCATGTCCTCGACATGACCAGCGGCGTGCTGTTCGACGAGTCCTATACATCCCCTGATTCCCACATGGCCAAGGTCGATATCGCCTGCGGCTGGAAAGATCTCAGGGACCCCACCTGGCCGACGACGATGTGGGACTTCATCCTGACCTTGACCGAACTGGAAATGCCGCATGGCGAGGCTTTCCGCTATCGGTCCATCGAGACCGATGTGCTGGCATTCGTCATGCAGCGCGCCACTGGCAAGATGCTCGCCGATCTCGTCAGCGAACATCTCTGGGCACCCCTCGGCGCCGAGGAAGACGCATACTTTACGGTCGATCGCGGCGGCTATGCGCTGGCCGATGGCGGCTTTAACGCGACGCTGCGGGACTATGGCCGCTTTGCCCAGATGATCACCAATGGCGGCAGTTTCAACGGCAAGCAGATCGTGCCGGCAGAATGGATCGCGACATCCAAGGCGGCAAACCATGCCATTTTTGGCCCCGTTTACCAGGTCGTGCTGCCCAACGGCGCCTATCACAACCAGTTCTGGATCGAGGATGTCGATCGTCCCGTTCTCGTCGGGCGCGGCGTGTTCGGACAGATCCTATACATGGATCAGGATGCCGAATTTACGGCTGTCAAACTGTCGAGCTGGCCGGAATTCCTCAATGCCGATCGCACCAAGCTGACGCTGGCGATGATCCGCGCCATCCGCGAAGCGCTTGCCTCCTGACGGGGGGAAGTGCTGCAAATCGACACAATCACTGGGAAATGAACGGTTTGTCTTTGCCCTGTTGGCGGAATAACTGTAATTTGGATACTTGCGCCTTAATTTACCCGCCCTTTGCGATTGAAAAAGGTGCCAAGACCGATAATAAAGCCGGATCAATATGATGTCCGGCAAACAGGACCAAATCGTGAGTCAAATGCCCCAGACGCCGCTTCTCGATCAGGTGAAATATCCTGACGATCTCCGGAAGCTCGATGACAAGGATATGCCGCAGCTGGCCGAAGAGCTGCGCGCGGAAATGATCGATGCAGTGTCGAAGACCGGCGGCCATCTGGGTGCTGGTCTGGGCGTGGTGGAACTGACGATTGCCATCCACAAGGTGTTCAATACACCCTATGACCGGGTGATCTTCGACGTCGGCCACCAGTGTTATCCGCACAAGATCCTCACCGGTCGCCGCGATCGCATCCGCACGCTGCGCCAGGAAAACGGGCTTTCCGGCTTCACCAAGCGAGCCGAAAGCGAATACGATCCGTTTGGTGCCGCCCATTCCTCAACCTCGATTTCCGCTGGCCTCGGCATGGCGGTCGCAGCCGAGATGGATCAATCCAAGCGCAACGTCATCGCCATCATCGGCGACGGCGCGATGTCCGGCGGCATGGCGTTCGAAGCGCTCAACAATGCCGGTTCGCTCGACGCGCGGCTGATCGTCATCCTCAACGACAACGACATGTCGATCGCCCAACCCACGGGCGCCATGAGCGCCTATCTGGCGCGTCTGGCATCGGGCCGCACCTATCTCGGTTTCCGCGAAATCGGCAAGAAGCTCACCGCCTATCTCGGCAAGAAGGTCGACCGCGCCATCACCCGCGCTGTCGAGCATGCGCGTGGCTACGTGACCGGCGGCACGCTGTTCGAAGAGCTCGGCTTTTACCACATCGGCCCGATCGACGGCCATTCCTTCGAGCATCTGCTGCCCGTGCTGCGCAATGTCCGCGATAATGGCAACGGCCCGGTGCTGATCCATATCGTCACCCAGAAGGGCAAGGGCTACGCGCCCGCAGAAGCCGCTGCCGACAAGTATCACGGTGTCAACAAGTTCGACGTCATCACCGGCACCCAGGCCAAAGCCAAGCCGAACGCGCCCGCCTACACCTCTGTCTTCGCCGAAGCGCTGATCGAGGAAGCCAGGCACGACCCGAAGATCGTCGGCGTCACTGCTGCCATGCCGACCGGCACCGGCCTTGATAAGTTCTCGGAGATCTTCCCGGCCCGCACCTTCGATGTCGGTATCGCGGAGCAGCATGGCGTGACCTTTGCGGCTGGCCTCGCCGCCGAAGGCTACAAACCGTTTGTGGCGATCTATTCGACCTTCCTGCAGCGCGCCTATGACCAGGTGGTACATGACGTGGCGATCCAGGGCCTGCCGGTTCGCTTCGCCATCGACCGCGCCGGCTATGTCGGTGCCGATGGCCCCACCCATGCCGGATCGTTCGACACGACCTATCTCGCGACCCTTCCCGGTTTCGTGGTCATGGCGGCGGCCGATGAGGCCGAGCTCAAGCATATGGTCCGCACCGCCGCAGCCTATGACGACGGTCCGATCTCCTTCCGCTATCCGCGCGGCGAGGGCGTCGGCGTCGACATGCCGGCGCGTGGCGAAATCCTTGAGATCGGCAAGGGCAGGGTGGTCAAGCAAGGCACGAAGGTGGCCTTGCTCTCCTTCGGTACCCGGCTTGCCGACTGCCTGATGGCGGCAGAAGACCTCGACGCCGCAGGACTGTCAACGACGGTGGCTGACGCCCGCTTTGCCAAGCCGCTGGATCTCGACCTGATCCGCCAGCTTGCCCGCAATCACGAAGTGTTGCTGACGGTCGAGGAAGGCGCAATCGGCGGCTTCGGCGCCCATGTACTGCATTTCCTCGCTCATGAAGGCTTCCTCGACGGACGCCTGAAGGTGCGACCGCTGGTCATGCCGGATACGTTCATGGACCAGGCCAAGCCCGAGGTCATGAACGCCCTCGCCGGCATCGACCGGAAGGGAATCGTGACGACCGTGTTCAACATGCTCGGTCAACCGGTTAATGAAGCGCAAGGTATTTCAATAAGATAGCGCGACGGTTTTCAGATTTGCCAATCGGGTCTGTGTAGATCCACTTTCATTTGTTGGTTTGCCTGAGAGCTCTGAAATAATGTTTGCTGTATCGATCGTACCATGCGGACGACCATTCGTAGATCGCGGCCTCTTCGCTTGTGACCGGCCGCCTGTATCTTTTGCTATACGTGACGCCATTGTCCGAAACAGTGGGCGCGTGAATTTCTGCGGGGCTCGCATCTGAGAAGCGCAGATACATGTAGGCAAAAACTAAGACTTGCTGTTTGTTGTGAGCCTTCACATAGCTCTCGATGTGGAGCATGCGGGATTGGACGGTCGCAAAATCTCCTAAGCGCCGCGCCCGCTCCAGTTTGACGAACAGAAGTAATAGCTGCTTGTCTTCAAGAACTGTCCTGCTTTCAGGATTACGCTTAACGCCATGACCTATCAATTTACTCACTGTATATTCATAAATTGACATATGTACGAGATCTGGCCTCATATTATAAATCAGATGTGCTTTTGATAGTTCTGTGGTCATGGTGATATATACAAAAAATCTATCAATTTTATTTATTTAAGGCGCCCCGGTCGGCACCAGCAGCAAGATCTCCAGGTCATTCTCCGGATAGAAGTCCGTCGCGGTCATCTCGAAGGTCGTGTCGCCGGTCTTCTTGACGCCGGTGCCGCAGAAGCTGACGAAATTGTCGTGTTCGCCTTTGTCGATGATCAGGGTGAATTTCTTGATCGGCCCGAGCCAGTTGGAGCCGGTCGTCAGGACATAGGAGATCCAGTTTTCGACCAGATAGGGCTTGCCTGCATTCATGTCTGCGTTGGATTGTTTTGCCAGTTTGACGAAGGCGTCATCGACGCAATATTT
Organism: Shinella sp. OV683; assembly: GCF_057787725.1. Taxonomy (NCBI): domain Bacteria; kingdom Pseudomonadati; phylum Pseudomonadota; class Alphaproteobacteria; order Hyphomicrobiales; family Rhizobiaceae; genus Shinella; species Shinella sp. OV683. The sequence continues at coordinate 3,701,587 of NZ_CM173543.1, read as the reverse complement.
CTTCTTGTACTCGGCAAACCGATCACCCTTCGGCTCATTGTTCTCATCGAGGAAGGTCGTGGCCACCGTGCCGCCGATGCTCGGATGATATTTGTGCGAGACGTGGATATCCATGCCGGTCGGGAAGCTGGTCTTCCACCAATAGGCTGATTTCAGCGTCCAGAGCGGTACATATTCCTTTTTCTCGCCGGAACCATCGTCGTAGATGTCGGCCATGATCAAGCCGCGTACCTGCCAGTCGTCAAGTGTCTCTTGCGGTAGTTTCGAAAGAGCTGCGCGCGCCTCGTCGCTCTGCGGGTTCATCGGTATTTTGGCTGCTGCGACGACATCGGTCATGTCGATGTCGCCGGAATAGGCCCGCTGCTGCAGGTCCGGCTTGATGTCGACGCCATCCTGCACCACTGAAAAGCCGAGGAAATTGTCACTGGCCGTGTTGCCGGCATCGACATTCTGCTCCGGGCCGCCCTCGATATCCGGCATCGGGAAGGCGACATAGGTCTCGACGGGCTTGTCCGAGGTGTTGCGGAAGGTATAGTCTACGCGCACTTCCTTGGGAGAAATGTAGAGCTTCTCCTCATCCATCGAAATCGAGTCAGTACGCGTGAATTCCAGCCCGCCGGTTTCCAACTGGGCCGTCGTGTCATTGGCGTATGCCGGCAGCGCGGCAACGCTCAAGAGCAGGGCTGTGGTGACGGACCGGATCATGCATGCCTCCCAAACAACATTGACGGCAGGCTATGTGGCGACCCCGTCAATGGTCACTCATTTCAGGCCCACAAATAAAACGCCCCCGGATTTCTCCGGGGGCGTGTGGCATTCGAAGTTGTTAGGATTAGAATTCCTGCCAGTCGCCGCCCGAAGGAGCGGCACCACCGGAGGCGACCTTTCGCGGTGCGACCGGCTGGCGAACGGGGGCGTGGCGCACCGGCTCGGCCATGGCGCGCGCGGCTTGGCGCAGTGCTGAAGAGGTCACCGAAGCCGTCGACTGCAGCTTGAACTGCGACACCAGTTCGCGGAGCTTGGCCGCTTCCATCGCCAGGCTCGCAGAGGCTGCAGTGGATTGCTCGACCATCGCAGCGTTCTGCTGCGTGGTCTGGTCCATCGAGTTGACGGCGGTGTTGACTTCAGCCAGGCCGGTCGACTGTTCCTTGGCCGAGGTGGCGATCGCATTCATATGCTGGTTGATATCGGCGATCTGTTCGCTGATCGTCTTCAGCGCCACGCCGGTTTCGCGCACCAGCCTGACGCCGCTGCCGACTTCGGTCGTGGAGTTCTGGATCAGCCCCTTGATTTCCTTGGCGGCCTTGGCGGAGCGCTGGGCGAGTTCTCGGACTTCCTGGGCAACGACGGCAAACCCCTTGCCGGCTTCGCCGGCGCGGGCCGCTTCGACGCCGGCATTCAATGCCAAGAGGTTGGTCTGGAAGGCGATCTCGTCGATGACGCCGATAATATTGGAGATCTGCTGCGAGGAGGCCTCGATGCGTTCCATGGCTTCTTCGGCATGACCGACGACTTCGGCGGATTTGGCAGCACTGCTGTTGGCGTCGGTGGCTGCCGTGCGGGCCTCGTCGGTGCGCTTGCTGGAGCTCGTGACGTTTGCGGTGATTTCGTCGAGTGCGGCAGCCGTCTCTTCGAGCGAGGCGGCCTGCTGCTCGGTGCGGCGCGACAGATCGTTGGCGCCGGAGGAGATTTCCTGTGTACCGTTGTCGATCGCCGAAATGCCCATTGAGATCGCCGACATCGTGTCGCCGAGCTGCTTGACCGAACTGTTGAAGTCGTGGCGCAGGGCTTCGAAATCTGGCGCGAAGGCTTCGTCGATCTGGAAGGCCAGATCGCCTGCCGCCAGCCGTTGCAATCCGGCAGCGAGGCCGGACGTGGCAATCTTCAGGCGCTCGGTGGCATCGGCTTCGGCGCGCTGCTGGTCGGCAATGCGGTCACGGTCAGCCTGCTCGCGTGCGGCTGTACTGTCGTGTTCAAGACGTTTGTTGGAAATCGCTGCCTGTCGGAACACTTCGACGGCGGCGGCCATGGAGCCAATCTCGTCCTTGCGTCCCTTGCCGGTGCAATCGATGTCGGTCTGGCCGCTTGCCAGCTTCTGCATGTCGCCGGAGAGTGCGCGCAGCGGTTTGGTGACAGTCTTCCGTGTCAGGAGATAGAGGCCAATTGAAAAGACCACGGTCAGGCCGAAAATGACCTCCAGAAGGATGTTGATGATACTCTGGATGGCGGCGCTTTGCTGGGACACGGCTTCGGACGCGGCCTGGATCTGGTCACCCGCCGCCTCCATCCCCGATTCAAGGATGGAGAATTGTGTCAAAAAATCGGGCAGATCTTTCAACGCTGCAGCTGAATCGCTTTCTGCCTGGGCAACCATCTTGGTCGCGCTCTCGATATATTTTAGCAAGGGTGGCTCGACATCCGCGAGCACTTTCTGAGTTGCCGTATCAGTAGCGAGTGTCTTGTTGGCTGCAACCATCTCTCGAAATGTAGTCTCATGTTCAGCGAGGTCGGCCTTGACGTCAGCCATCTTGATCCCCGCTGCGGGATTGGCAGCGAGTAGCGCGGCAAGCACATCGGCCCTCAGCGCGTCATGCATCATGTCGGCCTGCATGTGGTTGCGCAGCACCTGCGCCGAGCGAGTGACGATGGCACTGTTTTCCATCAGGGTCGCCGCCGACCATATGCCGACGCCCGTCGCGCCTCCGGAAAGTGCAAAAATAGCGATGCTGGCGACTACAATTTTATGCTGAATTGATGCCATTGTTTTTGGATCTCGATTGACGATGTCTGATCGAGAAAGTAACAAAATCGTGCTTAATTAACTGTCAATGGAATTCGATTTTCGGCAATTTTGCGCCAGATTTGGGCATGTCCAACGATTTTCCGATATATTGGCAGTAGAGCGGTCGTGCGTTTGCCACCCTGAGCATGCTTCCGTGTACTTGGGCCGGGAACCCGAATCGCCGTAGCTTTTGAGAATTGCTCAACTGCGATCGAGCGGTTCGGTGCCGGTAGGCTTGCCGTTTCGGTCGAGGCGGATCTTCTCGATACGGGCTTCGGCCGCACTCAGGAGCGTCTCGCAATGCTTCTTGAGCGCTTCGCCGCGCTCATAGATGGCGATCGACTGGTCGAGCGCCACGTCGCCGCGTTCGAGGCGCGCAACGATGGTCTCCAACTCGGCGACCGCCTGTTCGAACGACAGGCCAGAGACCTCGGCTGTTTCCGCTGCTCCAGTCATGCTCACATCAACCCTTCATCAATCGCGCAATATGCAGGCCAGCCGATTCGGCCAGCCCTTCGAGATCATAGCCGCCTTCCAGAACGCTGACGAGACGGTTGCCGGCATATTTGGCCGCGATGTCCATCAGCTTGCCCGTGATCCAGTCGAAATCATCGCCGACCAGGTTGATCTGCGCGAGCGGATCGCGATGGTGGGCGTCGAAACCGGCGGAGACCAGCACCAGATCCGGCCGGAAATTCTCGAGCGCCGGCAGCACCCGGGAATTGACCGCCTCGCGAAAGGCGTCACCTTCGGCATAGGGGCGGAGAGGGGCGTTGACGATATTGCCAACCCCGGTCTCGCCCTTGGCGCCAGTGCCCGGATAAAGCGGCATCTGGTGAGTCGAGCAATAGAGCACGCTCGGATCGTTGTAGAAGATGTCCTGGGTGCCATTGCCGTGGTGAACATCGAAATCGACGATCGCCACACGCTCGGCACCGTGCACCTTTTGGGCATGACGGGCGGCAATCGCCACCGTGTTGAACAGGCAAAAGCCCATCACCTTGTCATGCTCGGCATGATGGCCCGGCGGCCGCCCGGCGACGAAACCATTGTCAGCCTTGCCCGAAAACACGTCATCGACTGCTTCCATGGCGCCGCCGATGGCCGTCAGCGCAGCCTGCAGGCTCTTGGGGCCGGCATGGGTGTCGGCTTCGATCTGCCGGACGCCTTCTTCCGGCATCGAACGCATCACGAAAGTCAGGTGGGATTCCGGATGGGCGAGCAGCACCGCATCCTCATTGGCAATCCTGGCCTCGACCCTCTCGAGACCCGCAAAATGCGGATGCTCCAGCGCAGCGTTGAGCGCCCGGAGGCGGTCCGGACGCTCCGGATGTCCCTCGGGAACCTGATGCTGCAGGAAGACGGAATGTTCATAGAGCCGGGTTGTCATGAAAAATGGTATAGCCTCTCGGTCTGTGGCGGTCCATCTGCGGGAACGCGATGTCAACAGATGCTTGTCGGCAAGGAAATGCTGCAAGGCAAAATGAAGTTCCGCATAAATCGATTGAGAAAAATATTGCTGATTGACATTGGATGGGTGGTTTGTGACAGAGGAAGTCTTGGATCACACATGAGGGGAGTTACCCGATGGCTGATATAGCAATCAAATCCGGCGCTGAAACACTCGAGAACATGCTCGGCGGCACATTCGCCCGCAAGGCTGCGATCACCGTTCTCGGTTCGCTGTTCCTGGCGGCAATGTCGCAGATACAGGTGCCATTCTTCCCGGTTCCGATGACGCTGCAGACGCTCGCCGTCATGCTGATCGGCATCACCTTCGGCTTCCGCCTGGCGACCGCGACCGTGGCGCTCTACCTCATCGAAGGCCTGATCGGCTTGCCGGTCTTCGCCGGCTTCTCTTCGGGTCCGGCCGTTTTCATCGGCGGCACCGCCGGCTACCTCTTCGGCTTTCTCGGCGCCGCTGCATTGATGGGCTTCATGGCCGATCGCGGCATCACCAAGTCCTGGCCGGGGATGGTGGCGACGCTGGTTGCCGGTGAAGTCGTAATCTTCGGCCTCGGCATTGCCTACCTCGCTTATCTCTACGGCTTCGACAAGGCGCTGGAATACGGCCTCTATCCGTTCGTGCTTGGCGATCTCTTGAAGATGGCGCTCGCGCTGCTGCTGGGCAAGGGCGTTCTCAAGGGTGCCTCGCACTTTGCCAAGCTCTGATCTCTCAGAGAGCAAACTGACATCCCAGATGGTGCCCGTGCGTTTGCGCGGGCACCATTTTTTATGCATCCTGACCTATCGTGGTTTCGGCTACACCAAGCCTTTCGTCGACAACATGACCGATATCGTCGGCCAGATCGACGCGGGACGGCCGGTGGTGCTGTGCGAGGGCCCGGACGATATCTGCGGCGGCTTCACCGCCCACTGTCGCACCGTCTGCGACCATGATTGCGCCAAGGCCGAAACGGCTGAAATGGATATCGCCGCCATAGAAGCTATTCGCAGCCGGCTAGAACTCGGCGCCGACATGCCGCTTGTTCTGGACAAGGCTGCGATCACGCAACTGCGCGAGGGCTTTGCCGATGGCTCGATCCGCAAGGCCTGCATCCGCTGTTCATGGAATGAATTCTGTACGGAAATCGCGGCCGAGGATTACTCCGGCGTCAGGCTGTTTGCGCCGAACTGACCTCTGCACTCGCGATCCACTCCAGCTTGCCGTTCTGATATTTCAGGATCTGGTCCTGAGGGATATCGAGATTGGCTGCCTGCGCGGTGCTCAGCGTGGCCGTCAGGGTGAACAGGCAGCGCATGACGCCGCCATGGCAGACGGCGACCGTTGGGCCTTCGACGCTCTTTAGCCAGTCATCGACGCGTCGGGAGAGAATCTCGTAGCTCTCGGCATTCTTGCCCGGTGCCACGAAATGCCATTTGTCGGCGTTGCGCTCCTCGAGCTTTTCGGGGGTGACAAGGCGGATTTCGTCGATCGTCTGGCCTTCCCAATCACCGAAGCAGATTTCGCGCAGTCGCTCATCGAGTTCATAGGCCCTGGCATCGAGACCGGCAGCAGCGCGAACACGCTCCATGGTCTCGCGGGCGCGGGCAAGCGGGCTCGATACGAAGCGGTAGCGCGCGAGATCGCTGGCGAGTCGGCTGAGCAACACGCCGTTTTCGGTCGCCTGGCTGCGGCCGAGTGCATTGAGCGGAATATCCTTCTGGCCCTGCAGACGATACTCGGCGTTCCAGTCCGTCTGGCCATGGCGGATGATGTAGAGGGTCAAGGAGAGATCCTGATCATTCCCTGGCGACGGCGATATCCGGCGCATCGACGGCCTTCATGCCCACCACGTGGTAGCCACTGTCGGCGTGATGGACTTCGCCGGTCACCGATCGCGACAGGTCCGAAAGCATGTAGAGGCCGACATCGCCGACTTCTTCGATGGTCACGGTCCGGCGCAGTGGCGCGTTGTACTCGTTCCACTTGAGGATATAGCGGAAGTCGCCGATGCCGGAAGCGGCAAGCGTTTTGATCGGGCCGGCCGAGATCGCATTGACGCGAATGTTCTTCGGTCCAAGATCAACCGCGAGGTACTTCACGCTTGCCTCGAGTGCCGCCTTCGCGACGCCCATGACATTGTAGTTCGGCATGACCTTCTCGGCGCCATAATAGGTGAGCGTCAGCATCGAGCCGCCATCGGTCATCAGCTTTTCAGCTCGACGCGCCACGGAAGTGAACGAGAACACCGAGATCTGCATTGTCTTGGCGAAGTTCTCGGGCGTGGTATCGACATACCGCCCCGTCAACTCGTCCTTGTCGGAAAAGCCGATGGCATGCACCAGGAAGTCGATCTTGCCCCAGATCTTTTCGATTTCCGCAAATGCGGAGTCGATGCTGGCTTCGTCGCTGACATCGCAATCGCCAGCAACAATGGCGCCGATTTCGGCAGCCAGCGGCTCGACGCGCTTCTTCAGCGCTTCGCCCTGATAGGTGAATGCGATCTCGCCACCCTGTGCGTGGATGGCCTTGGCAATGCCCCAGGCGATCGAACGATTGTTGGCAACGCCCATAATGACGCCGCGCTTGCCCGCCATCAATCCGGCAGTCTGAGCCATGAAGGTCACTCCAGAAACTGAAAATCTAGGGTGCGCTATCGCACAGGCTGACCGACGGTTCAAGCGCGGGCAAATCATCAAATGTTAGCAACGGCAAGATTTGGTGTAGTGATCGCGGGATTCGGACAGATCCACGGCCATTTCATGTGAATATCGTCATCGGATCGTCACAAATACAGCCCGTCGCGCAGCGAGCGCATCAGGTCGACCAGTTTCTGGTCAGGGCGATCCCAGAGCAGGACCCGGACTTCGGCGATCAGATCGCCGCGGATTCCCGCGCCTTTCGGCAGTCCGCCATTGGCAATCCGGGCAGTATATTGCGAACCGGACCAGGGCGGAATGGTAATTTTCTGCGTCCCGTCGGGCGTTTCCACCTTCACTTCGCCGCCGAGCACGGCCTTGTCGATGTCGATATCGACCGAGGTGTGAAGATCATGGCCGTCGACGCGGTACCAGCGGTGCGGCTTGATTCGCACCGTTGCTATCACATCGCCGCGCTTCAGGCCGGGCAGACGATAGCCATAGCCTTCGACACGAATCTGCGTTCCGTCCTTGACCGCATCCGGCAGGGGAATGGAAAGCAGCTTGCCGTCCTGCAGCGTGACGGTCGGGTTGATGCGGTTGAGGATGTCCTCGATCGACAGGGTGGCATCGATGTTGAGATCGGGCGCGCGCTCCGGCGGTGGGATCTGCCGCGTCAGCCGCTTCAGCAGATAGGCGACGAGTTCGCGGGCCGGTGAAGGCTGTGGCTCATGGCTGCTGGTCTTCGGCTCGGGAGCCTTTTCGGGAGCCCGGTCGTAAGCGGAATAGGTTTGCTCTTCGGATCTGGCGGCTTGCGGCGGTTCTGGTTGTGGCGGTGGTGGAGCCGAGGCCGAGGCCTGGGCGCCGTCAGCGGAATCGGTGGATTTGCGGGTGCCGAAGATTTTGGAGACGACCTCTTCGGCGTTGTCCTTCTTTTGGGCTGCGTTCGCGGCATTCTTGGCGTCGACGGCAGCCGCCGCAGCGGCCGCGCGGGCTTCCGCGGAGGCGCGGGCAAGGGCTGCAGCCTTGGCTTCAGCCTCGGCACGTGCCCGCTCGGCCCGCTGCTCCATGAAGGTGGCTTCCTTGCCAGGACGTCCCGTGGCGCCAGCGGCGCGCGCGCGCGCTTCATCGAACAGGCGGCGCTTTTCGGGGTCCTTCAGCAGGTCATAGGCGCGGCCCGCTTCGGTGAAGCGGCCGACGGCGCGGGGATCGTCAGGGTTCTGGTCGGGATGAAGCGTCTTGGCGGTTGCCCGCCACGCTGCTTTTATTTCCTTTTGGTCAGCATTCTTGCTGACACCGAGAATCGAGTAGGGATCGCGCATCGCAGCCTACCGTCCCAGTCCATGTATGGCATATCGGTTAGTCACGATCCTTCCCCCCTGGCTTCTCAACCGACTTCCTTGAAATTGACCAACTGCCACTCGCCGCTGCCGACGAGGCACGCCTTGCCCTCGAAATTGGAAATCCCGCGATAGGAGTGGCGCGTGGTCACAAAGATGCGGCAGACGTAACTGCCGTTATTTTCCTCACGAATCGAATTGATGACCCCCGCGCTGCCGGTGCTGGTATTGGCCCAGGGGATTGTTGTCGGCTCGGGCTTGGAAATATCGGCGGAACTCACCGCGTTGCGCACCGTCTGCTCGTCGGATACGGTGTCCGGCGGGGCGGTGTAGCTGCTGACGGCGCTGGTGGTGAGTTTTTTGTCGGCGGAATTGAAGCCCGGCATATCGAGGCCATCGCCCATGCAACTGGCCAGAAAAACGGGCAGCACTGCGACTACGGCAAAGCGCGCCGCTGTTGCAACATTCCCCTTTTTGGTACCAGTCGGCTTTGATATGTGTCGCAAAGATACGGCCCGATAACTCTAACACTGACAAGGCATTTGGCGGAATATGAGCGAGAATGAGTTAAGAAGCGGTGACTTTACCGAGGCAAATCAGCCGATTTCTCTTTTTGGCACATGGCTGAAAGACGCCGAAGCCAGCGAGCCGAACGACCCCAACGCGGTGGCTTTGGCCACTGTTGATGCCGATGGCATGCCGAATGTGCGGATGGTTCTACTCAAGGATTTCGATGCCGACGGTTTCGTTTTCTACACAAATTTCGAGAGCCAGAAGGGGCAGGAACTTCTCGGCCAGAAAAAGGCAGCGATGGTTTTTCATTGGAAATCGTTGCGCCGGCAGGTGCGGATCCGCGGCAATGTGGAGACCGTTTCGGCCGAGGAGGCCAATGCCTATTACGAAAGCCGCCCGCGTGGCAGCCGCATCGGCGCCTGGGCGTCCAAACAATCCCGGCCGCTCGAAAGCCGCTTCGCGCTGGAAAAGGCGGTGGCTGAATACACAATGAAGTTCGGCATCGGCTCCATTCCCCGCCCTGAATACTGGTCGGGCTTTCGCCTCAAGCCCGTGTCGATCGAGTTCTGGCACGACCGGCCGTTCCGCCTACACGACCGGATGGAATTCCGCCGCAACGGCGACGGCTGGGACAAGGTGCGGATGTATCCGTAGCGTAGGCTGCTCTCCAGCGATGCTGGAAACTTGCCTCGGCGGACGCCGCAGACAAAGCTCTATTGTGCCGCGATGTCGTCTGCAGACGAACCGTCGTCCGCTCCCGCTTTGACAAGCCCTTCGCGGATGTGCTGTGCGTCGGCGTCTTGAGCGTAATGCAGGGTGGCGAGAAAGGGCTCGATGGCGAAGTCGGTGGCGAGCGTTTTGACCTTTTTCATGTGCCCGGAAGCAGCAATATCGTCGCCAAGCCAGCCGTAGCAGGCCGCGACGAAAGCGTGCTGGACATGATCCATTGCGGACAGGTGCATGAATGCCTCGATCGCTTCGCCGTACTGCCGCGCGGCGAAATGGGCCTTTCCGAGATGGCTCCAGAATCGCTCTGGATGATGCGGGTTGAGCCGCATGGCCTTGCGAATCCACTCAATTCCCTCTTCCGGCCGCCCGAGCCAGGTCAACAACTCGCCCTGCTGGACAACCACCAGATCATAGTTGGGATTGAGGGAGAGGGCACGTTCCTGGTGATACCGTGCCGTTGTCAGCTCGTTGTTGTTTACATTCACCGCCGCGAGAATGCGATGCACGTCGGCATCGTTGTCGTCGATCGCCAGTGCCTGTTCGAGCTCGGAACTGATCATAGCCCAGAGCGCATCCTTGTTTTCGCACCAGCCATGCACCCACGCTTGCCCGAGGATGCAGGCCCGCCAGGCATGGGCATGCGCATAACCGGGGTCGAGCATGATCGCCCTCTCTATCAGCGCCTGTGCCTGCGCGTTATCTGCGGCGGTGCTTCGGTGATGCAGTACCTTGGCTGTGAGTGCACACTCGTAGGCGGCCATGTTCGCGGGCTTGGTGCGCGTGAGCAGGTCTCGCTGGGCCGCCTCTACGCGGCCGGGCAGTGTGGCTGCGATGGCTGACGTTACCTCGTCCTGGATGGCGAAAATGTCGTCCAGCTTGCGGTCGTATTTGTCGGCCCAGACATGCGCATCGTTGATCGCGTCGATGAGCTGGACGGTGACACGCACCCTGTCCCCGCTCTTGCGGACGCTGCCTTCCACCAGATACTGGGCTCCCAGCTTCTCGGCCACCTCACGCACGTTGACGGACTTGTTCTTGTAGACGAAACTCGAGTTGCGCGAGATGACGAAGAGTTCGTGACGACGAGACAGCTCGGTGATGATGTCTTCCGTCAGGCCGTCGGCGAAAAACTCCTGCTCGGGGTCGCCGCTCATATTGTCGAAAGGCAGCACGACGATCGAGGGCTTGGCGGCAGCCCGCTTCGTGTCCGTCTCTTCCGGAGGAGCCGGCAGGACGGAGCCGTCGAGCCCAACCCGGAACAGGCGCACAGGGCGACTGATGTTCTTCAGCATCTTCTCGCCCAGGTCCTCGAAGGGAACGTCGAGGCGGTCGGAAATCTGCGCGGCCACCGCTGCCGTGACGCAGATGCCTCCCACATCTGCCAACTGCTCGACTCGCGCGGCAATGTTCACACCATCACCAAAAATGTCGCCGTCGTCGAAAATGATCTCGCCCAGATTGATGCCGATCCTGAATTCGATCCGCCGATCCTGAGACACATCCGAATTGCGCCGTTTCATGCGCTGTTGGACTTCCACGGCGCATTTTACGGCGTCGGTCACGCTCTGGAACTCGACGAGCATACCGTCGCCGGTCGTCTTGATGATGCTGCCATTGTTCTTTGCGATGGCGGGATCGATCAACTCGATGCGGTGGGTCTTGAGACGTGCATGCGTACCTGCTTCGTCGGCTTCCATCAGTCGACTATAGCCTGCCATATCGGCTGCAAGGACTGCGGCTAATCTCTGTTTCATTGTTTGCCAACAAATGATGCGCCATCCCCGGACGGGGATATCAGCGATCCCAGGGCATTCTAGCGCACCTTGAGGCGATCACCTATCTGATTCAGAGCCTTTCATTGCTAAATGGAAGCAGTTTTGCCGAGGCAGGTGTTCGCGCATCGCCATGGGATAACCGCTCCTGTCAATTGGCCTTGTTGACCGGAGGCGGCGCCCAGTTGCCTTCGAGGAATACCTCTTGCGGTGAATAGAGGCGCATCAACAGCGTGAATGGTCCCTTCGCAACCGGAAGCCAATTGACCTCCTTGTCTTTTCCGGGAGATTCCGACTGGAGGTAGATGTCGGTTGAGCCATCCGCGTTGGTCGTAAGCTTGTCGCGATCGCCAATTGCGGAGCGATTCAGTGGATTGGCCATGAAATAGCCTTCGATGTCATAGGCCGTCACTGACCAGAAGCCGTCGACGGGCGGCAACTTGCCCTTGTCGAAATGAAGAACATAGCTGTTGTTCCCGTCCAGCGGCTGGCCTTCGCTGTCGCTCGACGCCGCCGGATAGACCGCATCCTGCGCCAGATTTTCGCCGACGCAGCATTGCGCAATGGCGGCGCGATACAAATAGTCTACGCCATAGGCGCCGCTTCTCGTCGTGTAGATCCAGCCCTTGCCGCCAATGCCCGCAGCCTTCTGCCCTTCGGCGGCCACGAGGGCCTTTCCATCGGTGTAGGCCTGTTCAAACGCCTTCCGAACGTTTGGGATCGCAGCGTTGAGGTCGAAGCTCCGGCCGGCGTGAAATCCCACTCGCTCCAAGCGATGCAGAATGGGATAATCCACCTGGTTCGGCGGATTGTCTTTCAGGAGTTCCGCAAACTTGCTGAAATAGGCCGCTGCGTCCATCCTGTCGACGATGACCGGCGGCGGCGTCTTCATGTCCACTGACGGGTCAACGACACCTTTCGGCGGCAGATACCCGCCCTTTCCCCACGCAGAAAGCGGCGTCAGCTTGTAGCCGTCCTGGACCTTGTGGACGTTTTCGTAGTCGGCCGTGCCATTGGTCTTGGTTCGACCGATGATCCAGACATAGCGGGTAGGACTTCTTATCACCTCAAGACCAGAGGGCGCGTCACCGGTCCATTGCGGACCAACGACAAGGAAGTCGCGAGCGCTATTCCTGCCAGTGGTGCGCGTGCCGGGAACGGCAAACACATCCGTCCAGAGGCTCAGCATGGGCAGCATGAAATAGTGGTCCGTCGCCGGAACGGATAGCACCATCGGTTCGGCTTTGAGATCGAGCGTTGCCGCCGAATAGAGGGTGTCGACATTCTCGCGGATGACGATCTTGTCGGCCGGATTGGGAAAAGCACGCGCGTAATGGAACTGGTTCGGCGGCCCGAATGCATCGCCGTCAATCGGCTCTGCGAAGTTGCTCAGCTTTTGCAGCGTCGTGTAGGTGAGCATCATTGGATATGCGTAGACATACGCATCCTTGGCGATAGCGTAGGCTTCCTGATCTGAAATGATCTCTTGATCCTCAGCGCGAGCAAGGCTCGACTGACCAAGCACGACAAGCGCGGCGATACCCAACGCGACAGACCATCTTCCAAACACCGGCAGTCCTCCTTGACCTTGGCCAGGGTCTCATGGGGGACACAATCTGCCGGTCGCTGAAAGTACGTTACGGTAACATTGAGCGTATTGTGGTCGTTTTCGGGCAGGACGTCGGCACCGTCCCAAAGGCGGCAGAACATAATATCCGCGCTAGCTTGCGCTTATCCCATCACCTTGAACGGAATCCCCGAAGCCAGCGCCCGCACATATCTGGCCTTCTGATAGTGCCCGTTGAGCGAGATGCGCGGCAAGGCCGTCATATCCTGCGCATGCTTCGAATTCAGCGTGCCAGCTTTGGTCGTCACGGCGATATCCACTCCAGCTCTCTTCAGGATGCTTCGCTCACGCGGCGATACCGAGCGATCATCGCCATAGGGATAGGCAAAGCTTGCCGGCGCCTCGCCGGTAATCCGCGCCACGCGCTCAATGGACTGAGCGATTTCCTGCTCGGAATCATGCGTGGAAAGTCGCGCCAGGCCACGATGGCTGACCGTATGGGCGCCAAACGAGACCAGCGGATTGGCGAGGAGTGCCTTCAGGTCATCCTCGCGCATGGTCAGTGATCGAGTGATGTCGAGCGGATTGATGCCGGCACGGGTTGCCACGTGATCAAGTTGCTTTACCGCTTGCGCCTCATCGGTCGAATTGACGAAGTCAGCGAGACGATTGAACGCCTTGCGCTTCTGGGCTCCGGTCTGCGCCGCAAGCCTCTCCGCACCGCGGCCGAAATCGAATTCCAGCTGGTCAACCCGGTTGAGAAGCGCATCGAGCGTTTCCCACCACATCGACTGGGTGGCATCGATAAAACCTTTGGTCAGGAAGATCGTGAAGGGGACATTGTGCCGGGTGAAAATCGGCGCCGCGAATTCGGCATTGTCGCGATAGCCGTCGTCCAGAGTGAAGCAGGCGAAAGGCGGGTTCTGGCCACCGCTCAGCCGGACGGGCAAATCTTCAAGCCGAATGAATTCGTAGCCCTCGCTTTCGAGCGTCAGGATCGCGGTCTCGAGAAACTCCGGCGTGATGTCGAGAATGTCGTTGGGCTGGAACGCAGTCGTGGCTCGAGGGCGGACATGATGCAGGGTAAAGATCGCACCAAGGCCACGCGCGGCGCGAGAAGGCAGGACGCCGTTGATCAGCGGCGTCACTTCGAGCCCGGCGGTAATGATGGCCCGCTTGATCAGCGGCTTGGCAATTGTTTTCAGTTCGGAGAGCATCCGGCAACCCGCTCAAACGACATTATCGTTCGACCCTACCAGCGGCCTGTTAATCCAAGCTGAATCCCGACCTATTCGACGACCTGCAGATCGTTGATGACACGCTTGCCGTCGGTGTCGGTATAGAAGACCACGACCTTGACGCCCTTCTTGAGGCCGTCGAAATTGAATTCCTCGGGTGCCTGGTACTTCTTGCCGTCGTCGAGCACCAGCGTCAGATGATCCTCGTCGACACCCTCGATCACGCCTTCGACATCAGCGCTTTCGGCAAAACCGATGGCCGGAAACAGCAGGCTTGATATCCCCAGGAAAAGGGCGAGGAGAATACGCATGGTCGTTCCCTTGAAATGATCTTTATCGATTCTCAGCGTCTTCACTATGTGTCCCCCGAATGTGGCAAAATTTTTCCCAACTGTATTTTTCCGACCTCTGCCCAAGGCCCGTTTTGCCGAACAACTATCAGGAAAAAAGTCGTTTTTAAACGGTCAAGTTGGGTGAACTCGCGGCTTTAGGGTTTCAGCATCCAGGATAAGGGAAATCCCCGCGGTACGGAATCTGCCCGGATTGGCCGCAATCATGCGATTGGTGCTTCATTTTTATTTCAACAGGCACTATGAGTCCCGCCGGAGTTTAGAGAAGGGTGCCGGCCGCGTCACCCGCCTGCCGGAACGGATTCATGTCGCATAACACCTTCGGTCATCTTTTCCGCGTCACCACCTGGGGCGAAAGCCATGGCCCGGCGCTTGGGTGTGTCGTCGACGGTTGCCCTCCCGGCCTGCGCCTGACGCTGGCTGAGATCCAGCACTGGATGGACAAGCGCAAACCCGGCCAGTCGAGCTTCGTCACCCAGCGCCGCGAGGATGATATCGTCAAGCTTCTGTCCGGCGTGATGCCCGATGCCGACGGCGAGACCTATACGACGACGGGCACGCCGATCCAGATGCTGATCGAGAACACCGACCAGCGCTCGAAGGATTATGGCGAGATCGCCCGTCAGTTCCGCCCCGGCCATGCCGACTTCACATATGACCTGAAATACGGCATCCGCGATTATCGCGGCGGCGGCCGCTCGTCTGCGCGCGAGACCGCAGCACGCGTTGCCGCTGGCAGCATCGCTCGCAAGGTGGTGCCGGGCCTTATCGTCCGTGGCGCGCTGGTGCAGATCGGCATTCACAAGATCAACCGCAAGAATTGGGATTGGTCGGAAGTCGACAACAATCCGTTCTTTGCGCCCGACAAGGAAATCGTCCCGGTCTGGGAGGAATACCTCTCCGGCATCCGCAAGAAGGGTTCGTCCGTTGGCGCGGTGATCGAGGTCGTGGCTGAAAACGTGCCAGCCGGCATCGGCGCACCGATTTACGCCAAGCTTGACCAGGATATTGCCGCCGGCCTGATGTCGATCAACGCCGTCAAGGGCGTCGAGATTGGCAATGGCTTTGGCGCCGCCGAAATCACCGGCGAGGAAAATGCCGACGAGATGCGCATGGGCAATGACGGCGTTCCGATCTTCCTGTCCAACAATGCCGGGGGCATCCTGGGCGGCATATCGACCGGCCAACCGGTCATCGCCCGTTTCGCGGTCAAGCCGACATCCTCGATCCTGACCGAGCGTCAGTCGATCGACGTCGATGGGCGCAATGTTGATATCCGCACCAAGGGGCGCCACGATCCTTGTGTCGGTATTCGCGCAGTGCCTGTCGGCGAGGCGATGCTGGCATGCACGATTGCGGATCATTATCTAAGAGACCGCGGCCAGACCGGCCGTCTGAAATAGGACATTTGGAATATGGCATACGACCAGAAGCGCGTCGTCGACGCGATCCGCGCCTTCGAAAATGGCGAGATGATTGTCGTCACCGACGATGACGACCGCGAGAACGAAGGCGACCTGATCGTTGCCGCCGTCCATTGCACGCCGGAAAAGATGGCGTTCATGATCCGCTATACCTCCGGCATCGTCTGCACGCCCATGCCGAAGGAAGAGGCAAAGCGCCTCAACCTCAACGCCATGGTCGCCGAAAACGACTCGGCCCATACGACCGCCTTCACCGTGTCGGTCGACTTCAAGCACGGCACGACGACCGGCATCTCGGCAGATGACAGGACGCTGACGGTCCGTAACTTGGCCAATCCCAATGCCAGCGGCTTTGATTTCGTCCGCCCGGGCCACATCTTCCCGCTCGTCGCGCGCGAAGGTGGCGTGCTGATGCGCTCGGGTCACACCGAAGCGGCCGTCGATCTTTGCAAGCTCGCCGGCTTGCCACCAATCGGCGTGATCTCCGAACTGGTCAATGACGACGGCACGGTCAAGCGCGGCCCCGATGTCGCAGCCTTTGCAGTCGAGCATGGCCTCAAGCAGGTGTCGGTTGCCGATCTCATCGCCTATCGCCAGCGCAAGGAAACGCTGGTCAATCGCGTCGCAAGCTTCCCGGTCGAGACGGATTTCGGTCCTGCCAAGGCCCACACATTCTCGCTGCCCTGGGATCCAATGCAGCATCTTGCCGTGGTCTTCGGCGATATCAGAGATGGCGAGGACGTACTGGTTCGCCTGCATATGGAAAATGTCGCCGGCGACGTGTTCTCCAAGGGCCGTGCGGTCGAGAAATACATGAAGCGCATCGGCGAAGAGCGCCGCGGCGTCATCATCTATCTGCGCGAAGGCTCGGTCGGCGTCGGCGCTGCAGAGCATAACCGTAAGATGGGCCACGGTCGCGACGGCAACGAGGGCCACGCGCAGGCACGCGAACGCGAAAGCGAATGGCTGGAAATCGGCCTCGGCGCGCAGATCCTCAAGGATCTCGGCATCTCGTCGATCCGCATTCTCTCCTCGCGCGAACGTCATTATGTCGGCCTCGAAGGCTTTGGCATCCAGATCGCCAACACGGAAATTATCTAAACATGTTCCTGCTGCATGTCGGGCCACACAAGACTGCCACGACCTGGCTGCAGCAGAATTTCCATCACAACATCAAAGCCTTGGAAAAGGCTGGGTGGTATTACCCGCAGACCGGCGAACGGGTGCGGGTCGCCCACCACGACCTCTCTGACGACCCCGACGATATCCTCGATCCCAAGAGCCGCAAGGTGCGCGAGCTCAAGGCGATCGCCAGGAAATCCCGCGACAAGGGGCTGAATGTCCTCCTGTCGTCGGAAGGTTTCCGCAACTGGAAGCCCCAGCACCTCGAGGTGCTCCAGGCGATCATGGCGCCGCATGAAATGCATATCGTCTATTGCCTGCGCGACCCGGCGACCCGCTTCTATTCGTTCTGGGCCCAGCAGATCAAGACAGGTTCCAAGCTGTCATTTCCCGAATTCAGTCAGCGCCAACTTAGGCGCCCGCTTGTTTCACGAATTCTCAATCCGGGACTCGAGATCGACGCACTCGTGTCACTGAAGGGCGCATCGGTGACGCTGCTGCTTTACGATGAGATCCGCCGCCAGAAACGCGACATTTTCGACGTGTTCACCGCAGATGTGCTCAAGATCGAGCCATTGGAGCATGTGAGCGACGTGCCGATCAACGAGCGCCAACCAATGGAAATGACCGAGTTCATGCGGTTGATGTTGGTGCGCGTCGGCACGTGGAGGGAAGAGGCGGAGGTCAATATTGGCCGCGTCTTTCACTACATGCTCGGCGCCCGCAGCCGCGAAAAGATCATCCGCATCGTCGGAAAGGTCGAGCACGCCCGCAAGGTCATCACCATCCATCGTGACAGGCCGACTTTTCGCAAGGTCGAAAAGCGACTGCTCAAGAAGTACCGGCAGTTGATGGTGCCTCAGCCAGTGGACGATAGTCTTTTTCTGAATGGCGACGAACGTTGTGCCTATTATGACGGCGCAATCCTGGAGGCGGATCCCGCAGTCAAGCGCCTGCTCGATGACTTTTCCGTCAAGTTCCGTCCCGGCGGCCCGCGCCTGTGGGTGATGGGCTGGTCACGCTTCTGGCTGACTCTGTGGCGGCGGATCGTGAAATTCTTCCGGCGTTAGATGTGCCGGTCTGCCTCCGGTGCGGTTTCCGTGCAGTGTGCCATAAGTGCGCTTGCGCAAGTGCCGGAAATCGGAAATCTTCCCGATGAACCCTGGCAGGGGATGACGGGGTGGGACTGCGTTCATGTACGACCGCGTTGCCTGCACATGGCGATATCTACGAAGGTTTGATTTCCGTCCAACCGGAGAATGTGCATGTGGGATTTCTCGATCGGTCGATCCGTCGGCCTGATGATGCAGACGTTGCCTTTCATTCTGATGCGCATGGTTGTCTATTTCGGCATCACCATCGCCTATCTCATTGCTTCGGGTGCCGGCGCGACGATCGGTTATGGTGTCGGTCACGTCAGCGATGATCCCGGCAGCTTCGCCATTTGGGGCGGCGTCATCGGCTTTGGTGTCGTCTCGATCGGCGTTTACTGGATCCGCGAATACGTCCTCTACATCCTCAAGGCCGGTCACATTGCTGTCATGGTCGAATTGATGCAGGGCAAACCTTTGCCCGAGGGCAGCGGGCAGATCGAGCATGCCAAGCAGGTGGTCACGGCGCGCTTCGGCGAGGCCAATGTGCTGTTTGTGCTGGATCAACTCATCAAGGGCGTCATCCGAGCGATCACCGGCCTGATCGGCGGCATCGCCGTCTTCCTGCCGTTGCCCGGCTTGCAGGGGCTGCTCGGTTTCATCAACACGGTCATCCGGATGTCGCTGACCTATGTCGACGAGATCATCCTTGGCTACAATATCAAGGTCAACAGCCAGAATGCCTGGGAGACATCACGCCAAGGGCTCGTTCTCCATGCGCAGAACGGCAAGACGATGGTCAAGAACGCCATCTGGCTGAGCGTGTTTCTCTGGATCATCGCGATCGTGATCTTCATCGTCATGCTGGCGCCGATGGCGACGTTGTTCTACATCCTGCCGAGCGAGATTGCCGGCTGGTCGTTCGTCGCCGCGATCGTGTTTGCATGGGCGTTCAAGGCGGCGTTCCTTGAGCCTTTCGCCATTGCTGCGCTGATGGACGTCTATTTCCGGGCGATCGAAGGCCAGGTGCCAAACCCGGATTGGGATCGCAAGCTTTCCGAGGCTTCAGGCAAGTTCCGCGAGATCAAGGAAAAGGCGTTGGGTGGTGGCGCTGTGGCTGTGTGAGGCGACCGCTGCGCTTAGTCATCTTCCACTTTTCCACCTGCGATTACGAGATGTTGGCTGTCTGGCTCTTCAATCAACATGAAGCGCCAGTCTTCGTCTCGTGAGCAGTCCGGGAAGGCCTGCAATCGCGTCCCGTCCGAGAACGTGATATCAAGACTATGAAATTGATCGACCGCAATTGAAGAAACGACATGTCGACCTGTCGTATCGACGGGAGATTTCGTCTTCTCGTCAAACTCACCCAGATATTCCAGAAGTCTACCGCGCTGAAGGTTGCCGAAACGCATGTCCTCGGTATCGACCTCTTCTCGGTCGGGATCAAAGGGCGTCATGCTGTCGCACAAACCGGTTATGATTCCATCAGGTCCGACAAGGCGCCACGAGCATTGGATGTGCAGAGCGTGGCTTCCCACGGTACCCTTGCCCTTGGGGCTCGGGCGAATGGGGCCGAAGTGAAAGACACCCATCCCGATGATATCGCGCGCTATCGAGAGCGGTAAACCTACGAGTTCTTCAAGAATACTCTGCACTGAGCGTGTTGCCGGATACTTCAAATGCCCTCGCTACCTGTAATCCAAGTCAAGTCTTCGTCCCGCCCACCGTCACGTTGTTCATCCTCAGATGCGGCTGGCCGACGCCGACTGGCACCCACTGGCCACCCTTGCCGCAATTGCCTACGCCGGTGTCGAGCTTGGAATCGTTGCCGACCATGGTGATGCCGCGCATCGCCTCCGGGCCGTTGCCGATCAGCATCGCGCCCTTGACCGGGGCCGTGATCTTGCCATTCTCGATCAGGTACGCCTCGGTGCAGCCGAACACGAATTTGCCCGAGGTGATATCCACCTGGCCGCCGCCAAACGACACAGCATAGAGGCCGCGCTTGACCGAAGCGATGATCTCTTCCGGTGTCTTGTCGCCCGACAGCATGTAGGTGTTGGTCATGCGCGGCATCGGCGCATGCTGGTAGGATTCGCGGCGGCCATTGCCGGTGGCCTTCATGCCCATCAGACGGGCATTCTGGCGGTCCTGCATGTAGCCGACCAGCCTGCCATCATCGATCAGCACGTTGTAGCCGGCGGCGGTGCCCTCGTCGTCAATGGTGATGGAGCCGCGCGCGCCATCGATCGTGCCGTCGTCCACGACGGTGACACCCTTGGCGGCGACCATCTCACCCATCAGGCCGGCAAAGGCCGATGTCTTCTTGCGGTTGAAATCGCCCTCGAGTCCGTGGCCGACAGCCTCATGCAGCATGACGCCCGGCCAGCCGGAACCGAGCACGACATCCATCGAGCCAGCCGGCGCATCCTCGGCGCTGAGATTGACGAGCGCTTGGCGCAGCGCTTCGTCGGCGCCGTATTTCCAGCTCTCGGTGGTCAGGAATTCGCCAAATGGCCGACGTCCGCCAACGCCATAGGAGCCTGACTCCTGCCGGTCGCCGTCGCCGGTCACTACGGAAATGTTGAGCCGCGTCATCGGCCTGATGTCACGCATGCGGGTGCCATCGGCGCGCAGGATCTCAACGACTTTCCACGATGCGCTGACGGAGGCCGAGACCTGGCGGACCTTGGGATCCTTGTCACGTAGATACGCGTCGATCTCGGTCAACAGCGCGACCTTCTCCTCGAAGCTCGGCGCGCCGATCGGATTGTCTTCGCCATAGCGTTTCGAGTTGGTCCGCTGCGGCGCGTCCGCATAGGTGCCGGTATGCCCGCGTGTCACCGCAGTCACGGCATCCGCAGCCCGCTTCAGGGCGCCCTCGGACATCTCGCCGGAATGCGCGTAGCCCACCGCTTCGCCCGCCACCGCCCGCAGGCCAAACCCCTGGTCGGTATTGAAGCTACCGCCCTTCAAGCGGCCATTGTCGAAGGTCAGCGATTCTGCCTCGCCATATTCGACATAGAGTTCCCCGTCATCGGCGCCCTTGAGCGTCGTTTCGACGAAGGACTGGAGCTGGGAATCGGAAAGGTCGAACGTGGAGAGAAGGTCGGTTTTCATCAAATGCGCTTTCGTGGGGCGGAGAAGAGAAGCTTAAAGTAAGAGTTCGTGTGCCCCACAGCAATAGCCAGATGCGGCCACCTCACGGCAGTGCGTCGTAGCCCTCGCCGAATCCCGACAGATCCACCGGGATGCCGATACCCTCTTCCGGAGACTGGAAGACGATGAAGGTTGCCTGCTTGCCGGCGCGCAGGGTTTTCAGCAGCACGTCCTCGAGCACGACTTCGGCATAGCAGCCGTCAGAGAAGCAACGCACGAAATAGGCGCGGCCGATATCCTTGCCGTCGACGTTGAGGCCGAGGCCGTTGGGCAGGAGAACGCCGAGAGGGGCGAGCACGCGCAGGATCTTCGCCTTGCGGTCGGCCGTCTTCAGAATCACAACGGAAAGGCCGACTTCCGGCCGGTCGTCGGCAATGACGTTCTGCATCAGCGCGCATTGCTCTTCGGCGGCGCCGGCAGGCTTGTCACAGACGATCGACCACGCACCGTGGTTGGACTTGACGACCCCCGGCTGCGTCGGTTGTTGGGATTGCGCCGGCGCAACCAGCGACATCACGATTACGGCTGACAGCGCTGCAAGCCGCATGGGGACGCGGAAATCCATGTAAACCTCGGGTTCGAATCAAATGCGCCTTGGGCACATCGAAGTGTCTAGAACGAAACACGTCTGGGGTAAACGCGATCAGCGGATTTCAAAACCCCGACTGCGGCGAAAGCGCGGCAAGCCGTTGCAGTGCTTGAAGAAAATCTCCCTGCTATTAAAATCACAGGGATTTTTCTCCTCGGCAGTAGATATTGCGCAAAAATGCCGCATGAAACGACGCCCGCGCCTGTTGCGGCAGGCTCTAAACTGTGGTTTTAAGGAGGCCGATAGCAGGGATTCTGCATTCCGTTTGATCTAGATCAAACATCTGGGGAGAAAATTCGTGAGGAACAAAGCTCTAGCAGCGCTGGCCACGGTTTCGTGTCTTGTGTCTGCCTCAAGCGCCTTTGCCGACAAGCCGGTCGATTGGCAAATCGACCTGCAGCAAGCCGCTACACCGATCATGGAAGAAGTACGCTGGTTCAACCACTACACCTTGTGGTTTGTCGTGCCGATTACGCTTATCGTTCTCGCGCTGCTTCTCTATGTGATGTACCGCTTCCGCGCCAGCAAGAACCCCGTTCCCTCACGGACCAGCCACAACACCATCATTGAAGTCGTCTGGACTGTCGCACCAGTCGTCATCCTGTTGTTCTTCGCCATTCCCTCGTTCCAACTGCTGACCAATGAGCTGACGCAGCCGGAAAACCCGGACGTCACCATCAAGGCGACGGCGACCCAGTGGAAATGGACCTACGAGTATCCCTCAGCCAATCCTGTGTCGTTCGATTCGCTGATCCTTGAAGACAAGGATCGCGCCGGCCTCGGCAAGGAAGACAAGGCTGTCTATCCGCGCCTGCTTGCCGTCGACAACGAACTCGTCGTACCGCTCGGCAAGACTGTTCGCGTCATCGTGACTGCCGAACCCTCCGATGTCATCCATGCATTCTCCATGCAGTCTTTCGGCATCAAGGTCGACGCCGTGCCCGGCCGCATGAACGAAACGTGGTTCAAGGCCGAGAGGGAAGGTCTCTTCTACGGGCAGTGTTCCGAGTTGTGCGGCAAGGACCATGCGTTCATGCCGATCGCCATCCGAGTCGTTCCGGAAGACAAGTACAAGGCATGGCTGGCTGCCGCCGCGACCGATCTTCCGTCCGCTTACAAGGCTCTGCTTGCTGCGGTTGATGGTCCCAAGACCGTCGATGTTGCCGAAAACGGCGCGAACTGAACAAGATTCTAGGGAAAGCGACCACAATGGCTGGACATTCCGCACACGACACGCACGCCGGGCATGATCATGCCCATGACGACCACGCACATGACGAGCACCATGCCCATGCCCATAAGCCGGGCTTCGCTTCGCGCTGGCTGTTTTCGACCAATCACAAGGACATCGGTACGCTCTATCTGATCTTCGCGATCTTCGCCGGCGTCGTCGGCGGGTTCCTGTCGGTCATGATGCGCATCGAGCTTCAGGAGCCTGGCATCCAGATCTTCCACGGCCTCGCACAGATGGTCTATGGAGTTCCGGAAAGCGCCGCACTCGATGCCGGCAAGCAGATGTTCAACGTCTTCACGACGGCGCATGCTCTGATCATGATCTTCTTCATGGTCATGCCGGCGCTGATCGGCGGCTTTGCCAACTGGATGATCCCGATCATGATCGGCGCGCCTGACATGGCGTTCCCGCGTATGAACAACATCTCCTTCTGGCTGATCCCTCCGGCCTTCCTGCTGCTGTTGCTGTCGATGTTCGCCGATGGCACCTCGGGTTTCCACGGCGTCGGCGGTGGCTGGACGATCTATCCGCCGCTATCGACCACCGGTTCGTCCGGTCCGGCGGTGGACCTTGCGATCTTCGCGCTGCACATTGCCGGTGCATCCTCGATCCTCGGTGCGATCAACTTCATCACCACGATCCTCAACATGCGCGCGCCTGGCATGACCATCCACAAGATGCCGCTGTTTGCCTGGTCCGTGCTGATCACCGCCTTCCTGCTGCTGTTGTCGCTGCCGGTTCTGGCGGGTGGCATCACCATGTTGCTGACCGACCGCAATTTCGGCACCACCTTCTTCTCGCCTGAAGGCGGCGGTGACCCGATCCTGTTCCAGCATCTGTTCTGGTTCTTCGGTCACCCGGAAGTCTACATCCTGATCCTGCCGGGCTTCGGCATCGTCAGCCACATCATCTCGACCTTCTCGAAGAAGCCGGTCTTCGGTTATCTCGGCATGGCCTATGCCATGGCTGCGATCGGCGCCGTCGGCTTCATCGTCTGGGCCCACCACATGTATACGGTCGGCCTGTCGCTGCAGGCACAGCGTTACTTCGTATTCGCCACCATGGTCATCGCTGTTCCGACCGGCGTGAAGATCTTCTCCTGGATCGCAACGATGTGGGGTGGCTCGCTTGAGTTCCGCACGCCGATGCTCTGGGCGATCGGCTTCATCTTCCTGTTCACCGTTGGTGGCGTCACCGGCGTGCAGCTGGCCAACGCCGGTCTCGACCGCGTCGTCCACGACACCTACTATGTGGTTGCCCACTTCCACTACGTGCTGTCGCTGGGCGCCGTCTTCGCCATCTTCGCCGCCTGGTACTACTGGTTCCCGAAGATGACTGGCTACATGTACAATGAGTTCCTCGGCAGCCTGCATTTCTGGGTGATGTTCGTCGGTGTGAACCTGGTGTTCTTCCCGCAGCATTTCCTCGGCCTTGCCGGCATGCCGCGCCGCTATATCGACTATCCGGATGCCTATGCCGGCTGGAACTATGTGTCTTCCATCGGTTCCTACATCTCGGTTGTCGGCGTTGCGATCTTCTTCATCTGTATCATCGAGGCCTTCATCAAGAAGCGTGCTGCGGGCGACAATCCTTGGGGCGTGGGCGCCGATACGCTGGAATGGCAGCTCTCTTCGCCGCCGCCTTACCACCAGTGGGAACAGCTGCCGCGCATCAAGTAAGCGCCGCACATCAAGGAGAACCGCCACATGGCGGTTTTCCCAATGAACCGAATTGGAATTGAAATGCCTATAGCGCTGAGTGAAAGCGAGAAACGAGTGACCGGGACGGAGCCGCTGAAAATCTCAGAGGCGACGTTCAAGGACTTTTTTGCGCTTTTGAAGCCGCGCGTCATGTCGCTCGTCGTCTTCACGGCGGTTGCCGGCATGGTCGTCGCGCCGGGCCATATCAATCCGGTCATCGGCCTTATCGCCATCCTGGCGATTGCCGTCGGCGCCGGTGCGTCGGGCGCGCTCAACATGTGGTACGACGCCGATATCGACGCGATCATGACCCGCACGGCCAACCGGCCGATCCCTGCAGGCCGCATTCTTCCAAGTGAGGCGCTGGCCTTCGGCATCGTCCTTTCTGGCTTCTCGGTCGTCGTGCTCGGGCTTGCGGTCAACGCGCTTGCTGCCGGGCTGCTGGCCTTCACGATCTTCTTCTATGCCGTCATCTACACGATGTGGCTGAAGCGCTGGACGCCGCAAAACATCGTCATCGGCGGTGCGGCTGGCGCGTTTCCGCCGATGATCGGCTGGGCTGCGGTCACCAACAGCGTGACGCCGGAAAGCATCGTCCTGTTCCTGATCATCTTCCTCTGGACACCAGCGCATTTCTGGGCGCTGGCGCTGTTCAAGATGCGGGACTACGAATCCGTTGGCGTGCCGATGCTGCCGAATGTCGCGGGCGTCAAGGTCACCAAGGACCAGATCCTGGTCTACGCTGTGCTGACCGCCATTTGTGGCGCAACGCCCGCGATCATGGGCTTTGCCTCGCCGGTTTATGGCGTGGTGTCGGGGCTGCTCGGTGCAGGCTTTGTCTGGTATTCGGTACTCTGTTGGCGCATGCCGGAGAGTGATCCGGCAATGAAGCCTGCCAAAAAACTGTTTGCCTATTCGATCGTCTATCTCTTTGCGATCTTCTCGTGCCTGATGCTCGATCATCTGGCGATGCGGCTTCTGCCGATGTTCCAGGGAGCGTGAGCATGGAAAAGATCGAACTGACCGAACCGCAGAAGAAGTCCCGCCGCAACCGCAACGTCGCGCTGGGCATCGTTCTGGCGCTGCTGGTGGTGATGTTCTATGCGATCACCATCATCAAGATGGTGCCTCCGGGGAGCTGATGATGAGCAACGAGGCTACAGAGGGCAAGAAGGGCAAGCGCGGCAATCTGGCCGTGCTGATCGCCTGTGGCGCCTTCGTCGCCGGCATGGTCGGCATGAGCTATGCCGCCGTGCCGCTCTACAGCCTCTATTGCAAGGTGACGGGCTACAACGGCACGACGCAGCGCGTCGAGCAGGCCTCGGACGTCATTCTCGATGAGAAGATCCGCGTCGAGATGGACACCAACACCGCCGCTGACCTCAACTGGGATTTCAAGCCGGTTGATTTCTCCGTTGATCCCAAGATCGGTGAGACGGTCAAGGTCAATTTCAAGGTGACCAACAATTCGGCCCGCGAAAAGACGGGGCAGGCTGTGTTCAACGTCAGCCCGATGGTCGCCGGAGCCTACTTCAACAAGCTCGAGTGCTTCTGCTTCACCGATGTGACGCTGAAGCCGGGCGAGACGCGCATTATGCCTGTGGTTTTCTTTGTCGATCCCGACATCGTCAACCATCAGGAGACCAAGGACATGAAGGTATTGACGCTTTCCTACACCTTTTACAGCCGCGCCAAGGACAAGCCTGTCGCGGATGCAAAAGACTTGAACGAAGGCGACGCTAAAAAGCTGTAATGAGGCTGTGACCGTTGAGGGCGGAGCAGCATGGGATCGGAGTCGGGGAAGACCATGGCAAGTGCACACCAAAAGAATCATGACTATCACATCATCGATCCGAGCCCCTGGCCGATCCTGAGCTCGTTCGGAGCGCTGCTGCTGATGTTCGGCGGCGTGTGCTTCATGCGCTGGATTCACGGCAACCCGTTCCATATGTTCGGCTGGGATCTTGCCAATCTCAAGTTCTGGCCCTTTGCCATCGGCTTGGTGATTACGCTCTATTCGATGTTTGCCTGGTGGGCCGACACGATCAAGGAGGGCCATCAGGGCCACCACACCAAGGTCGTTTCGATCCATTTGCGCTACGGCATGATCATGTTCATCGCTTCCGAAGTGATGTTCTTCGTTGCCTGGTTCTGGGCCTTCTTCGATGCCAGCCTCTTTCCGGGCGAAGCCATCCAGGCGAGCCGCACCGCCTTCACCGGCGGCCAGTGGCCTCCGCAGGGCGTCGAAGTGCTCGATCCCTGGCACCTGCCGATCTACAACACCGTGATCCTGCTGCTCTCGGGTACGACGGTCACCTGGGCACACCATGCGCTGCTGCACAATGACCGCAAGGGCCTGATCCAGGGCCTGACGCTGACGGTGTTGCTCGGTCTGCTGTTCACCTCGGTGCAGGCTTACGAATACATCCACGCTCCCTTCGGCTTCTCCGAGTCGATCTACGGCGCGACATTCTTCATGGCCACCGGCTTCCACGGTTTCCACGTGATCATCGGCACGATCTTCCTGCTGGTCTGCCTGCTCCGCGCGATCGGCGGCGATTTCACCCCGAAGGCGCATTTCGGCTTCGAGGCGGCCGCCTGGTACTGGCACTTCGTCGACGTCGTCTGGCTGTTCCTGTTCTTCTCGATCTACGTCTGGGGCGGCTTTGGCGCACCGATCGCGCACGGTTGATTTCGACGCGAATTTGGTTTCCGATGAGGCGTCCGGGAAACCGGGCGCCTTTTTGATTTGTAAGTTGGGAAAGAGCAGCCATGGACATTCGTGACGAAGACGGCCCGAAGGGCGGGCGCTATGCGACCGGCGAGCAGGGCCAGGAAGCGATCATGACCTTTTCGCGCGCCTCGCCGAAGCTGATCATCATTGACCACACCGAGGTGCCGGACGTCTATCGCGGCCAGGGTGTCGGCCGCGAGCTCGCGCTGCATGCCGTGGAGGAAGCCCGCAAGGGTGGCTGGAAGATCATCCCGCTCTGCCCGTTCTTCAAGGCCCAGGTCGACCGCCATCCGGACTGGCAAGATGTGATTGCGCATTGAGGCACGGGAGCTTCCCGCCAGCAGTTGGACAATTCAAATGAATGAAGACAAAGCCCTTTACGCGCCGGTCGACCCTTTCAAGGCGGGGCTTGCCTGCGCTTGCCCGCGCTGCGGCCAGGGACGCTTGTTCGACGGTCTGTTGAAGGTCAAGCCGGTCTGCTCGAATTGCGGGCTGGATTATTCCTTTGCCGATTCCGGCGATGGGCCGGCGGTGTTCGTGATCCTGATCATCGGCTTTCTGGTCGTCGGTCTGGCGCTGTGGACGGAGGTCAATTACAGCCCGCCGCTGTGGCTGCATTTCATCATCTGGATCCCGCTGGCAATCGGCCTCAGCCTGTGGCTGCTCAGGGTCATGAAGGCGATACTGATTGCGCTGCAATACAAGCACAGCGCCCATCAGGGCGAGATCGATCGTGGCTGAGGCGAAGAAGGCAAAGGCCTCGCGGGGCCGGATGATCGCTACCCTCGTGGCGCTCGGTGTGGCGTTTGTCATCCTGCTGTCGCTCGGCACCTGGCAGGTCGAACGTCTGCAATGGAAAGAGGCCCTGATCGCGGAGATCGAGGCGCGCCGCACTGCGCCGCCAATGTCCGTCGATGCCGCCGCCGATATCGTCAACAGGGGCGGGGACGTCGACTACGCCGCCATCACCGCGACCGGCACATTCGACAACGCCCATGAGTTTTATTTTCTGGCAACGCAGGATGGCCAGCCGGGCTTCTATGTCTACACACCGTTGCACGCTGCCAGCGGCAAGGCCGTGCTGGTCAATCGCGGCTTCGTGCCCGAGGAGCTGAAGGACCCCGCAAAGCGCCTCAAGGGCCAGCTGGAGGGCGAGGTGACTCTCGTCGGCCTTGCCCGCGCCAAGCTGGCGGAAAAACCATCCTCGCTCGTGCCGGATAACGAGCCCGCCAAGGATCTTTACTTCTGGAAGGATATCGACGCGATGGCGGCCGGCGCCGGCATCGACAAGGCCAGCCTGCTGCCCTTCTTCATCGATGCCGGCAATGCGCCCAATCCGGGCGGCTATCCGCAGGGCGGCGTCACCCAGATCGATCTCCCCAACAATCATCTGAGCTACGCCGTCACATGGTATGGCCTGGCAGCGGCGATGGTCGTGATTGCCGCACTGGCGTTCCGTAAGCGGGCGCGCTAGAAATTTTCTGTTGCAACTCCCTTGGGTGAGGATACCGAATATGGACGTGATTTCCGATGTGCTGGTCTTCGTTGTCGCGCTCCTGCATTTCGGATTTCTTTATCTGGAAATGTTCCTGTGGACCAAGCCGCGCGGGCTGAAGGCCTTTGGCAACACGCCCGAACAGGCCAAGACGATGAAGGTGCTTGCCGCCAACCAGGGGCTCTACAACGGCTTTCTCGGCGCGGGCCTGCTGTGGTCGCTGCTGGTCAACAGCGAGATCTTCGAGTTCGATATCAAGATGTTCTTCCTCGGCTGCGTCATTCTCGCTGCGCTGTTTGGCGCTGTCACCGTGTCGCGCCGCATCCTTTTCATTCAGGGCTTGCCCGCTATAACAGCACTGGCTATTACCCTGGCCTTCGCCAATCCCTATTTGAACATGGATTGCTGCGCCAAGCCGCAAACCGCTCAAAACAGCACGCTGAACGAGGTCCTGATCCGCTGATGAAGCAACCGCTTTCCATACGCCTCTGCGCCCCGCGCGGTTTCTGCGCCGGTGTCGATCGTGCGATCCAGATTGTGGTTCTGGCGCTGAAGGCCTATGGCGCGCCGGTCTATGTCCGCCATGAGATCGTTCACAATCGTTTCGTGGTCGAAGGCCTCGAAGCCAAGGGCGCGATCTTCGTCGAGGAACTCGATGAGATCCCCGATGAGCATCGCGCACAGCCCGTAGTGTTCTCCGCCCATGGCGTGCCGAAGTCGGTGCCGCAGGATGCCATAGCCCGCAATCTGTTTTATCTCGATGCGACGTGTCCGCTCGTGTCGAAAGTCCACAAGCAGGCGCTTCGCCACCAGCGGCTCGGCCGGCATGTGATCCTGATCGGCCACGACGGCCATCCTGAAGTCATCGGCACGATGGGCCAGATGGTTGAAGGCAGCATGTCGCTGGTCGAGACGGTCGAGGATGCCGAACGCTATCAACCCGCCGATCCCAACAAGCTCGGCTATGTCACGCAGACGACACTGTCGGTGGACGACATGGAAGATGTCATCGCCAAGCTGAAAGAGCGGTTCCCGAACCTGCACGATCCAATGGCTGAATCGATCTGCTATGCCACCACCAATCGCCAGGAAGCAGTCAAGCTGGCTTCACCCGGCTGCGATCTCTTCCTGATCGTCGGCTCGCCGAACTCGTCCAATTCCAAACGTTTGGTCGAAGTGGCGCTGAAGTCCGGCGCCCGGCATGCCGAACTCGTGCAGCGTGCCTCGGAAATCGATTGGGATGCCTATGGCCCGCTGGCGACGGTCGGACTTTCGGCAGGGGCATCTGCGCCTGAAGTGGTCGTCAACGAGATCATCGATGCGTTCCGTCAACGCTATGACGCGACCGTCGAACTTGCCGAGATGGCCGAGGAAAACGAACACTTTCCGGTCAACCGGGAACTCAGGAAAATTGAACTGACGACGGCCGACATGGCCTTCGTGAATGGAGAGTAAGGTCCGTGGCCGTCTATACCGATATCAACGAAGACGACCTGGCCGCCTTCCTGTCGCATTATGATGCCGGCAACCTGATGTCCTACAAGGGCATTGCCGAGGGTGTGGAGAATTCCAACTTCCTGCTGCATACCGACAAGGCACCCTACATCCTGACGCTCTATGAGAAGCGCGTCGATCCGAACGA
The DNA here is from genome assembly GCF_057787725.1 of Shinella sp. OV683. Lineage (NCBI taxonomy): Bacteria > Pseudomonadati > Pseudomonadota > Alphaproteobacteria > Hyphomicrobiales > Rhizobiaceae > Shinella > Shinella sp. OV683. The sequence continues at coordinate 3,671,023 of NZ_CM173543.1, read as the reverse complement.
CCTGCCGTTCTTTCTCGGCCTGATGCAGCATCTGGCGGCCGGTGGGCTTTCCTGCCCTCTGCCGGTGGTGCGCGAGGATGGCGGATTGCTCGGTGAACTCGCCAGCCGCCCCGCTGCCCTGATTTCCTTTCTCGAGGGCATGTGGTTGCGCAAGCCGGAGGCGCGCCATTGCCGCGACGTCGGTATAGCGCTCGCCAAGATGCATCTCGCCGGAGAAGGCTTTGAGATCACCCGCAAGAACGCACTGTCGGTCGAAGGCTGGCGGCCGCTATGGGACAAGTCCGTCGGTCGCGCTGACGAGGTCGAGGTCGGGCTTGCCGGCGAGATCGGTGCTGAGCTTTCCTTCCTGGAAGAGAACTGGCCGCAAGGTCTGCCCTCCGGCGTCATCCATGCCGATCTGTTCCCGGACAATGTCTTCTTTCTCGACGACAAGCTGTCGGGCCTGATTGATTTCTATTTCGCCTGCAACGACTATTTCGCCTATGATCTCTCGGTGTGCCTCAATGCCTGGTGCTTCGAGAAGGACTGGTCCTATAACATCACCAAGGGAATGGCGTTGATCGCCGGCTACCAGTCGGTGCGGCCGCTTTCCCGGGCCGAGATTGATGCGCTGCCGATTTTTGCGCGCGGTTCGGCACTGCGTTTCTTCCTCACCCGTCTTTACGACTGGCTGATGACGCCCCCCGGCGCCATGGTCACCAAGAAGGACCCGAAGGAGTACCTGCGCAAGCTGCGCTTCCACCAGCACATCCGGAGCGCTGCCGAATACGGCCTGGAAATGCCGGTGACCGCATGAAGCATGTTGATGTGTTTACCGACGGCGCCTGCTCCGGCAATCCCGGACCTGGCGGCTGGGGCGCGGTTCTTCGCTACGGAGAAACCGAAAAGGAACTGTTCGGCGGCGAGGCCGATACCACCAACAACCGTATGGAACTGACGGCGGCGATCTCGGCTCTCACGGCGCTCAAGACGCCCTGCGAAGTCGACCTCTACACCGACAGCAAGTATGTAATGGATGGCATCGGCAAGTGGATCTTCGGCTGGAAGAAAAACGGCTGGAAGACCGCCGACAAGAAGCCGGTCAAGAATGGCGAACTCTGGCAGGCGCTTGATGCCGCCAACCAGCGCCACAAGGTGACCTGGCATTGGGTCAAGGGCCATGCCGGCCATCCGGAAAACGAGCGCGCCGACGAATTGGCACGCAAGGGCATGGAGCCGTTCAAGAAGCGCTGAGCGGTTCGCGTCCAATCAGGATGTCTGACGGAATGCCGAGCTTGTCGTGCAGCACGCGGATCATATCCAGCGTCAGCGAACGCTTGCCATTGAGCAGCTCCGAAATGCGGGATTTGGGTAATCCAGTCAAATCAGCGAGCGCCGTCTGGTTCAAATCCATCTGATCCATGCGAAAGCGAATGGCATCGGCAGGACTCGGATGCTCCATCGGGAAGGCGCTCTCCTCATAGCGCTCGACCAGAATGCCAAGCGTCTCCAGCATGGCAATATCCGCGTCATCCGGCGCATCAAGCTTCATGACGGTGCTGATCATATCGATCGCATTGGCATGCTCTTCTGCCGTATGGATTGCTTTGATCGTCACTCTTTCCATGTCACATTCTCCGCAATGACCCTGTCATACTCTCTGTGCGTACCGATCCACTCGATGAGTATCACTTTAGCCTGATAGTTGATCCGGGTGATCAGTCTGAACTCATTGCCCTTGATGTTGAAGATAACCACGCCACCCCTGAGGACACTGGCTTTCGGATAGCGCAGTTTCAAATCATGCGGACTGTTCCATTCGGCCGCCTTTGCTTCCCAGTACCAGGAAAGCAGATCGGTTTTGGCGTCCAGCCCTCGCTTGTGACGCTTGATGAAGGTGTGAATGCGATCAAGCGAGACAATGATCATAGGTAAAGTTACCATGGCGGTAACTTTCCTGCAACGTCGTCGTTGATCTAATCATTCACGTCGTTGTCATCTCCCTGTCATCCGTATGCGCGAGGAGTGCCTTCTCTTTATCACCATGGAGGGATTTCCAATGACGCTTCGCTTTTCAACCACGGCGCTTGCCGTGCTGCTGGCTTCGACATCAGCCATTGCCTATGCCGAACCCGTTTTCAATCGCATCGCCTCGTTTCCGGTGGCAACCAACACGCCTGCCGACATTGATGTGAACAAGCCGACATCGGCCGAGATCATCGCCGCAACCGAAGACGGCATGACGCTGGCCTATACGTCGAGCCCGCTCAAGGCGCTGGGCCTCATCGATATCACTGACGCCAAGAACCCCAAGCCGCTTGGCTCGGTCATGCTGGATGGTGAGCCGACATCTGTCGCCATCATCGGCGGCAAGGCGCTGACGGCGGTCAACACCGAGAAGGACAAGCAGCACCCGACCGGCAAGCTGGAAGTCATCGACATCAAGTCCAAGACGGTCGAGGCGTCCTGCGATCTCGGCGGTCAGCCTGATTCCATCGCCATTTCGCCCGACAAGAGCTTTGCCGCGATCGCCATCGAGAACGAGCGCGATGAAGAGCTCAACGATGGCGCTCTGCCGCAGATGCCGGCTGGCGACCTCGTCATCGTGCCGATCAAGGATGGCGCCGCTGATTGCTCCGGCCTCAAGCATGTCGCCATGACTGGTCTTGCCGAAATCGCACCGGAAGATCCGGAGCCGGAATTTGTCTCGATCAACGCCAAGGGCGAGATCGCCGTCACGCTGCAGGAAAACAACCATATCGTCATCGTCGACGGCAAGACCGGTACAGTGACGTCGCATTTCTCGGCCGGCAAGGTCGATATCTCCGGCACGGACGTCAAGACCAATGGCTCGCTCGATTTCAATGGCAAGCTGGAAGGTGTTGTGCGCGAGCCGGACGCCATCAAGTGGCTGGATGACAATCGACTTGTTGTCGCCAATGAAGGCGACTGGAACGGCGGCGCCCGCAGCGTCACCGTCTTCGACACCAAGGGCAAGGTGCTGTTCGACAGCGGCGTCGAGCTGGAACTCGCCGCTGCCCGCATCGGCCACTATCCCGAAAAGCGCGCCGGCAAGAAGGGCGTCGAGGCCGAAGGCTTGGAAACCGCAACCTTTGGCGGCCAGAAATACGTCTTCGTGCTGCTTGAACGCGCTTCGCTCGCTGCCGTCTACAAGGACAATGGCGACAAGCTCGAACTCGTGCAGATGCTGCCGTCGGGCATTTCGCCGGAGGGCGGCGTGGCGATCCCGTCGCGCAATCTTTTCGCCTCCGCCAACGAGGTCGATCTGGTCGAGGATGGTGCTGCCCGCTCCCATGTGATGCTTTATGAACTCGGCGAGGACAAGCAGGCCTATCCGCAGATCGAGTCGGTGGACAAGGACGGCGAAGTTCTCGGCTGGGCGGCCCTTTCTGGACTTGCCGCCGTGCCGGAAAAGCCGGGTCATCTCTACGCGATCAGCGATTCTGTGCTCGGCATGCAGCCGTCGATCTATACGATCGATGCCACCCAAAGCCCGGCCAAGATCACCGATCGGATGGTCGTCAAGCGCAATGGCGAACGGGCCCAGAAGCTCGACATCGAAGGCGTAGCCGTGGACGAGGAAGGTTGGTTCTGGCTGGCGTCCGAAGGCAATGCCGACAAGCTCGTGCCGCATGCGCTCTACCACGTCAACAAGAAGGGCGAAATCAAGGACGAGATTGCACTGCCTGAAGACCTGCTGAAAGGCTCAACCCGCTTCGGTTTCGAAGGCATCGCCATCAGCGGCAAGGGCGATGACACCGTGCTCTGGATGGCCGTGCAGCGCGAATGGAAGGATGACCCGAAGGGCATGGTCAAGCTCCTCTCCTACAAGCCGTCGTCGAAGGAATGGGGCGCCGTGCACTATCCGCTCGACAAGACGAAAGAGGGCTGGGTCGGTCTATCGGAACTGACATTCAACGGCGATTTCGCCTATGTCATCGAGCGCGACAACCAGATCGGCGACAAGGCAAAGCTCAAGAAGCTCTATCGCATCGCGCTTTCGGAGCTGAAGCCTGCAAAGCTTGGCGGCGAACTTCCGGTCGTCAACAAGGAAGAAGTCCATGACTTCCTCGGCGACCTCGCCAGCCAGCACGGCTACATCGTCGACAAGCTCGAGGGCTTCGCGTTCGACGCCGAGGGCAAGGCATTTGCCGTCACCGACAACGACGGCACCGACGATTCCTCGGGCGAGACGATGTTCTTCGCCGTCGATATCAAGGGCACCAACTGATATCTGCAAAACAGAAGGAGCGGGTTCTGCCCGCTCCTTCTATCGATCTCGAATGATCGGCCTGTCAGGCCGCCGCGGATTTGACGTCGTCTTCGTCGCCCAACGCCTCAAGCACCGCTTTCAGCTGTCCCACCTCATCCACCTTTTCCGTCAGCGAGGAGAGGATGCTGGACATCGGCGCCGGTCTGCCGAGCAGGTAGCCCTGAGCTGCGTCACAGCCTTCCGCGGCAAGAATTGCCAGCTGATCCTTGGTTTCAATGCCTTCGGCAAGCACCGGGATATCCAGGCTTTTGCCAAGTGACAGCACCGCGCGGATGATCGACCGTGCCTGGTCGCTGGTTTCCAGCTCGTCCATGAAGGTGCGATCGAGCTTGATCTTGTCGAACGGGAAAGCGCGGAGCGTATCGAGCGAGGAATAGCCGGTGCCGAAATCATCGAGCGCAATGGTCACGCCGAGCTTGCGGATTGCCTGCAACTGCGTCAGCGTGCGCTCCTTGTCGTGGATGATGGCGGACTCGGTCAGCTCCAGTTCGAGATATTCTGCCAGCATGCCGGTCTCGGCGAGGATGTCGGCCACCAGACCCGGCAGGTTGGGGTGCAGGAACTGGATCGGCGACAGGTTGACCGCGACCTTCATGGCGAAAGGCGCACATTGGACGCAAGCGGTGCGCAGCACCCATTCGCCGAGCTGCAGGATCAGGCCGTTCTCTTCGGCGAGCGGAATGAACTCGCTTGGCGGGATCGTGCCGCGGTTCGGATGGTGCCAGCGCAGCAACGCCTCGTAGCCGGTAACGACACTGTCGGAAATCGAGGTCTGGACCTGGTAGTAGACTTCGAGCTCGTTGCGCTCGATTGCCTGACGAAGGTCGGCGGCGAGTTCGCGCCGATACTTCACGGCTTCGTCCATCACATTGTCGAAGAAGCAGATCTTGTCGGCAATCTCGGTCTTGGCGCGATAAAGCGCCAGGTCGGTATGGTTGATCAGCGCGGTTTTCTCGCTCGCGTCGGTGGGAAACACACAGGCGCCGATACTTGCGCCGACCGAGAGTTCGACACCATCGATGTAGAAGGGCTTGATCAGCTCTTCGCGCAGCCGGGCGAGCCGCTTATGCGCATTCTTGCGCTCTTCGAATGCCATGATGATAGCGAATTCATCGCCACCGACCCGGGCAACGAACAGCCCACCATCGTCGAAGTCTTTCATGCGCTTGGAAAGCGTCTGCAAGGCGGTATCGCCGGCCGAATGGCCGCGGATGTCGTTGATTTCCTTGAAGCGGTCGAGATCGATCGCAGCCAGCATGAACTTGCTGCCATCCCTCAGGGAGGCTTCGATGGCATCGTCCATGTGATCGCCGAACGACGCGCGATTGGCGAGGCCTGTCAGCGCATCGCTGAGCGCCATATGGCGTAGCTGGCGCATCGACCGGCTGCGGGTCTGGTCGTCGATCAGGTAGCTCGCGAGTACGGAGCCGACAATGATGAGCCCGACAAGCGCAATGGCCAGCGCCATGGCCTGCATCGCGCCCGGATTGGTGAAATCGCTCTCGATTTGCAGCGGCGTTATCTGGACGGCGGTCATGCCGGTAAAGTGCAGGCTGACGATTGCGCCGGTCAGCAACCCGACCGAGAGCACCTTGCTGCGGACGCCACTGTCCATGCTGGCAAAGTGGATCGCGAGCGTCGAAATCGACACAGCCAGAATGACCGAGGCGACGAGATAGGTGAGGTTCCATTCGACATTGCCTTCGACAATGTAGGCGCGCATGCCGGTGTAATGCATGATAGCGACCGCCAGGCCGACGATGCCGCCACCGACGGCCGGGCTCCACGCGGTGCGGATCGAGCTTGCGACGACGAAGCCGCTGAATGACCCGACCATTGCCACCAGCAGCGAAACAATCGTCAGGGTAGGATCGAAGGTCACCGGCGTGCCGGGCTCGTAGGCCAGTATGGCGACGAAATGTGTCGACCAGATCGATGATCCTGCGGCGGTTGCCGCAAGGAACTGCCAGCCGAATGTCTCGACACCGCTTGCCGATCGACTGCGCCGGTAAAGGCGGACAACCGCCCAGCAGCCGGAAACGCAAATCAAGGCAGCCACGAGAACAAGCCAGATGTTGTGCTTGTCGGTTATGCAGTTGACGACTGAGATCATGGGAAAACTTAACTGGCCTGGTGAACTATCTCGGCCAGCATCTGGATTTGTTATTGAAATATAATTAATCCAGCCGTGAAGTATTTAGTATGATTAATAGTCTATGTCGGAATAAAACCGGAGCGAGATGGTCGGCATCGGCACAATTCGGGAAGCGATTTGAAAGGCCTTTCAGCCTGTTACCGCCTCGATAATCCGGCTAGAACTTCTCCGGCTGCCTGCCGTCCGGCAACGATTGCGCCCTCGATATAGCCGGGAAATGAAGGGGACAATTCCGACGCTGCAAAACGTATCGATGGCACGCCAGCGAGGATAACCTGCTCGGCAACGACCGCCGTGACATCAACGATTGAATCGCTGTAGGCGCCGCCGCTCCACTGGTCGTCCGTCCAGTCGCGAAGGCTGATCTCGACAGGGCGGCCGGCATCTTCGCCCAGCGCAGCAACGAGTTTCTCCACGATGAACTGCTTGACGGTGCTCTCATCCCGGTCATGCCATGCCGCGGCAAGCGGACCGCCAACGAAGACCACCAGTGCTGCGTCGTCCGTGCGGCGGCTGACGTCACACGCATAAAGGCCCTGTGGTTCGCTCCACATCACCGTACCGCTCAGTCCGTGCGCTCGCCAGAATGGCCTTTCGTAGCGAACCAGCAGCTTGATCACCGTGCCACTCGCCCATGCCGCAAAGGCGCGTTCGAGCCTGGCAGGGAGGGCAGGGACGAACTCGAGCTTCCGTGCCATCACCGGGGGCAGGGCGATGACAAGCTGACGCGCGGCAAATTCCTTGCCACCGGCGAGCACTTTGACACCGCTTCTGGAGTGCTCGACCTTCGTGACTGGTGAACTGAGCAGCACATGGTCTCCGAGCCCCTCAGCGAGATTTTCCGCCAGCGAATGCATGGTCTCGGCGAGGAAGAACTCCAGTTCGAAATGCGTATTGGTGATGCGCTTGTCGGTGGATGCGAGATAGACGAAGGAAATCTCGTCGGGCGACCGGCACCAGAGCCCGTCGACGAGGGCCAGGAACCCTCGCTTGGCCTCGGCACTTGCCTCCTGCCTTGCCACCCAATCGGACACGGTCAGGTCAGCGAGGGCAGGATCATTGAGATCGACGCTCCGCTCGAGCTCACGCAGCGCCTCGATCTCATCGCCGATAGCGTAGCCTTGCTCGACAGGCATGAACGGCTGGAAGACCGCGTCGCCGTCGTCATAGGATCGAACCAGCGTCTTGCCGTTCGCCTTCGCCAGCGCCATCACCTCCGGCATGTCTCGGCAGAGAAATTGACCGCCGGTATCGACGCGCAGTCCATCCGCCAGAACAGCGGATTCCACCCGCCCGCCGACACGGTCGCGGGCTTCGAGCAGCACCACATCCACGCCGGCATCGGCAAGCACCTTGGCGGCCGAGAGGCCTGTAAAGCCGGCGCCAACAACGATAACATCGCGCTGAGACATGGGAGATTCCTTTGCAGGCTCAATCAGATCAGCCAACTATATTGAATGAATGTTCAATCAGCAATATAGAAGAAAGGCAATTGTTTCCGCTACATCTAAAGAAAGGGCCTCGCGATTTCTCGCAAGGCCCTCTGTTCAATCGGCATTGAAGAATATCAGAGCTGGCCAAGCAGCGTCGCGGCGCCTGACGTTTCAGCCTTGCCTGTCGTGTCTTCGATATTCAGCTGGACGACGGTGCCATCGTTGATCAGCATCGAAAAGCGCTTCGAGCGCAACCCGAGACCGCTGCCGGAAAGATCCGCTTCAAGACCCAGCGCCTTGGCGAAATTGCCGTTGCCATCGGCGAGAAAGCGAATCTTGCCTTCGCCGCCCGAAGCCTTGGCCCAGGCATTCATCACGTGATGGTCGTTGACGGCGACTACGGCGATCTCTTCGACGCCCTTGGCATAGAAAGCATCGCGGTTTTCCAGGAAGCCCGGAAGATGGTTGGTGGAGCAGGTGGGTGTAAAGGCACCCGGCACCGCAAACAGCACGATCGTGCGACCCTTGAGGAAATCCTCTGTCTTGATTTCCGCCACGCCGTCGGCCGTCTTTTCCTTCAGCGTTGCAGCCGGAACCTTGTCACCAATGGCAATCGTCACGTGTCATCTCCAAATTGATTTGAGGCATTTTGCTATCGCGCGCGTCACTCAATGGCAAGCGTGGTTTCGATCGAGCGGCCGGCAGCCTTGACGAGCAGCGTCACGGTCGCCCCCTTCATTGAGGCGGGCAGGCGTTTGACAGGATAGCGTATATGGGTGCGTCCGTCCTTTTGTATGATCTCCGGCTTGCCACCCAGCAATATGCCATGCGAGGGCGCGACTGCAATTTCCGGCATCGCATCGCCGGGGCTGGCAATCGTTGCCTCGAAGTAGGCCTTGTCAGCCGTCAGCCCAGAGTTGGTGATCTCGAAGGCAGGCGAAGGCTGCTCGGGCAACTCGGCCTTGGCCATCTGGATCTTCATGAATTCGTCGCCCTGCGGTTGGTCGATATTGTCGAGCGGCAGGGTGAATGTGGATTGAAACGGCAGGCAGATGTCCTTGCAAAGCCCCACAAGCACGTTGGCATTCAGCTCCGATTCCTGGCTCGGATCCGGCTTTTCGAGCTCCAGAACCAGGGTGACCGAACGATGATAGCCGAGAAAGCGGCCCCCTTCATCCTGCGAAATTTCGGGCGCGGGATAGGAAATTTTCAATAGCTTCAGATTGCGGCCGGCGGACAGGTCGATTTCCGGCGGTACGCCGGCATCACCGGGATCGCGCCAATAGGTCTTCCAGCCGGGCGCCGGGTCGATTTCGAGGATTGCGGTCACCTTGTCGGCACCGTCGGCAAGCGCTGACAGACGCATCTTGCCGCCCTCGGAATAGGCCCACGGGCTGATGGCAGCGTCAGCCGCGACGGCGCTGGCTCCGAGCAAGCCCATGCCGAGAAGTATAAATTTGAGCCGCTTTGTCATGCTATGCGATAATCCTCGTCCAAGATCGTGGCGCAATCTGATGCACTATCAGCTTCTACGAAAAAAGCGGCCGAATTGCATGTAAACACTTTTCATTTCACCGTGAATTGATAGGCTGTTCGGATGGTTGATCTAAAGTCGCTAAAGAGCAAGGGCGAACGCGGGTTTCTTGACGGTCAGTTCCTGATCGCCATGCCAGGCATCGCTGACACCAATTTTTCGCGCGCGGTCGTCTATATCTGCGCCCATTCGGCCGAAGGCGCCATGGGTTTCGTCATCAACCAGCCGCAGCAATTGACCTTCGTCGATATCCTCGTGCACCTCAAGGTGATCGGCGACGAGGATGCGATCCTTCTACCGGATGAAACCCGTGAATTCCCGATCCGCAAGGGTGGTCCGGTCGAAACCGGCCGTGGTTTCGTGCTGCATTCCGATGATTATCTCACCCAGTCCTCGATCCCGGTCAGCGAGGAAATCTGCCTGACGGCGACTGTGGATATCATCCGCGCCATGTCGCGCGGCAAAGGCCCGGTCAAGGCCGCCCTGATGCTCGGTTATGCGGGCTGGGGGGCAGGGCAGATCGAAAGCGAGATCGCCAACAATGGCTGGCTGACCTGCCCGGCCGACGAAGCGCTGATCTTCGAAAAATGCCTGGATGACAAATACAATCGGGCACTCGGCCTGATGGGCATCCATCCAGCCATGCTGTCGATGCAGGCGGGACACGGCTAACGCCACCCACGACCCATCCGGCCCTCGTGTGAGGCGAACCTCCTCGGATCAAGCCGCGATCTTGGTGTAATTCGGCCGGATCTTTTCAGCATAAAAGCGCCCCGGCGATGGCGATTGCGTCATGGCCAGAACTTCCGTGTATGGCACGCCCTCGAACAGCCGTTCCTCGCCGTTCTTGAAACGTAGCCGCAGCAGGCCGTCTTCCGTGCTGAAATAGACCGCCTCGATCATTCGCGAGGTGACAGGCAGCGTCTGCATGGCCGCTGGGTTCGGCTTCTTGCGGGGACGATAAGTCGATGTGACCAACCGCGGCCGGTAACGGGAGCCACCCGCGCGATCCAGTTTAAGCGCGCTGGCAAGCAAAGCTCCAAAGGTAACCCCAATGAACGCCCCCATGGCTTTGACCAGGGCATCATCGATCCGCGCGTGGCGCGTCGGCGACAGTTCCTGTAGCAACTCGATGAGCCCGGCACCAACCACCATCACCGCGCCCACCCAGGGCCACTGCCGCGGATAGGCCAGAACAAACAAGCCGGCGAAAACAGCGCAGGCGAGCGCCCGGTCAACGTCGACCGGCAGCACGTCAGGAGGCCGCCAATCGATCGGCGAGACGGTCACGAAAATGATGACGGCCAGGGCGGTCCAGGCGAGATATCGGAACGGGTTGTGCTTCATGCCCAAAGCCTAGCAGGCGGAGTTGGGAAATTGGCATATTCTTGAAGATGGTATGAAGCGTCGGTTAATGACCGGGCGAAGCATCTATGTCATCGATCCCGTCAAATCCGGTTTGATGACCTCGATGACCTTGAACACCTCTTCGATCCGCTCGATCAGGTCACCGCTTTCATCATGGCTGCAGATGCATTTCAGTTCGACGCGCAATGCATCGCCCGGGCTGAGTGGGTACCGGCCTTTTCGGAACGCCTCAAGCCAGGCTTGATCGGCGATGGGCAGGCTGAGGGTCGACTTCCCGGATTTGAACTGCCATTTTCCCCTGCCGGACAGCACCGATTTCTTGATGGGGAGAACCCGCTCGACAATTCTCGTGAACTCCTGCTCATCAGCCGGTGGACGGTTCGGCTGAGGCTCGATCGCACTTTGGTCCCCCGGTGCTTCCTTGCCGTCAGTTTCATCGGCAGACGGCCCGGCGTCGATCAATGCGTGTTCTTCAATGTACTTTGCAAAGCAGGCGAAGCCGGGACTTGGGTGGCGGTCTGATAGAAAGACCAGACTCTTTCCGTCGGAGAACTCAACGGCATACTTATGCTGCTGCCAGCCAGAAGTGCCTTCGCCATGAACAGGCTGCTCCATTGCGGATCTGGCGACCCGTCGTATGTCGGTGGAATCGTAGCTTGCACCGGCGGCTACATGAATGCCCAGAAAATCCGATGCCCTCACTTCGAGCCAAAGCTCGGCCGTGCGGAACATAAATATTCCTCTGAAGTCACCGCCAACAATACGTGTCATTGCAGCCCCTCATACTCGCACTGAAAATAATGCGGAGAAGATGATTTGGCAATTACTATCGATGTCTGAGAGGGAGGCGTACTATTTGTCGATATTGCTCTGCGGGGAAGTCATTCAACTGTCATATGACGATATTTATAGGTTCGTATGCCGTGAGTTGTTTCGCCGCGCGCCACGGCTTACCCGCGCTTCATCAGCGGAAACCGCTCCGTCAGCAATCGCTGTACCGAATCCGCACCGATGGGCGGGCCGAAATGGTAGCTCTGGCCGTATTGGCAGCCCATCTCGCCGAGTTTGATCGCATCTTCCTCGGTCTCGATGCCTTCGGCCACCAAGGTCATGCCCAGTTCCGTCGCCATGGAGATGATCGAACGAAGCAGCACGTCGCGCTTCTCGCTCTTGTCGCGGATCAACATCTTGTCGATCTTCACGGTGTCGAAGGGGAAGCGGGTGATATAGCCGAGTGACGAGAAGCCGGCGCCGAAATCGTCGAGCGCCAGGCCGATGCCGAGCTCGCGCAGTTTCTCCAGCACCAGTCGCGACTGTTCCGGGTTCTCCATCACCATGGTCTCGGTGAGTTCCAGCTTGAACCGGCCCGGCTGGTTGTCGGAGCGGTTCAGCGCCCGCTTGATGTCCTCGATCAGGGTGGAGTTGATCAGCTGCGCGCTCGACAGATTGACCGAGACGAAGAACGGCACTTCGCCGGTATTGGCCAGCCAAGCCGCCAGATCGGTCGTCGCGCGCTCGAAGGCGAACAGGCCAAGTTCGTTGATGAAGCTCGAGCTTTCCGCCAGCGGAATGAACTCATCAGGTGGCACGTTGCCGCGCTTGGGATGATCCCAGCGCATCAGGGCCTCGAAGCCGGCGATCTCGGCATCGTCCAGCCGCACGATCGGCTGGTAGACCATCGATAGCTCCTTGCGCTCAATGGCGCGGCGAAGGTCGGATTCGAGCTGCAGGCGATCGGAGACGGCCATGCGGAAAGCCGGCTGGAACGGCTCGACCCGGTCGCCGCCGCTCTTCTTGGCGCGGTACATGGCCAGTTCGGCGTCGTTCAGCAGGCCTTCGCCGGAGGTCGACTGGTCGGTCCAGGAAACGATGCCGATTGACGAGGTCAGGATGATTTCCTGGTTGGCGAAATTGATCGGCACGGAAACGGCCTTGGCCACCATGTCAGCGAAATCGGCAATCCGCGCAGGGTCCGTTTCCGACATCAGCACGATGCCGAATTCGTCGCCTGCAAGCCTGCCCAGCGTGTCCTGCGGCTTCAGCAGACGGCGCAGACGGCGGGTCAGGGCGATGAGGATGTTGTCGCCGGCAGCGATGCCCAGCGAGTCATTCACTTGCTTATAGCGGTCGATGTCGATCGTCATCACCGTTGGCCGCATGCTCTCGTCCTGGCTGGCGAGCGACAGCAGCGACTGCAGGCGATCAAGGAACAGCTGGCGATTGGGCAAGCCGGTCAGGTTGTCGTTGAGCGCATCGCTGAGCAGCCGGTCGACAATGTTCTTCTGCTCGGTGACATCGGCGACGATGCCGACGCAACGGGCGATCTCGCCATTGCCGGCGAGCACCGGCCGCGCCCGGATCGACAGCCAGTGATATTGTCCATCCTCGGCGCGCAGGCGGAAATCATGCGCCAGCCGACCGCGTTTCTGCGCCAGCAGGATATCGAGCGTGGCGCGAAACCGATCGCGGTCGTCGGGATGCAATCGCGGCAGCCAGTTGCGTGCCGGACCATGCAGCGTACCGGGCATGGCGCCAAGCTTCGTCGCAATATCGGGGATGGTGGTGACGCGGTCGCGGCTGACATCCCAGTCGAAGATCGTGTCGCCAGAGCCGGTCAGCGCCAGCGATTGCCGCTCGAGATCGGAGAACAGGCCTTGCTGATAGGCACCACCAGAGAAGGCATGCTGCATGACCGTAAAGGCGATTAGCAGCACGATCAGCACCAGGCCGAAGGCAAGCGCCGGCTGGACGATGTCGTTGTCGAGCTTGCCGGTGACCGTCAGCCAAGCCCCGAACAACCAGACAAGAATGACGATCCAGGATGGTATCAGCAGGATTGCCCGATCATACCTCCGGAAGCCGAGGAAGACGATCAGGACGATGCCGACCAATGCGGTCAGCGCAAACGACAGGCGGGCGATGCCGGCGGCGATCGACGGATCATAGATGGCCACGCCGAACAACGTGCCCAGCCCAAGCACCCAGGCGAGCGTCGCATAAGCGAGGTTCGCATGCCATCGACTGAGATTGAGATAGGTAAACAGAAAGATCACCAGGCCGGACGCGAGCGCCACTTCAGCGCCGGCTCGCCATATTCGCTCATCCAGCGTGTTGTCGCCGAACAGCTGCTCGAGAAAGCCGAAATCGACGCAGATATAGCCGAGCACCGCCCAGGCCAGAGCCGCCGTCGCCGGCAGCATCGACGTGCCCTTGATGACGAACAGATTGGTGAGGAACACCGCCAGCAGCCCGGCGATGCCGAGCACGATGCCGTGGTAGAGCGTAAAGGCGTTGATCGTGTCCTTGTAGGTCTCCGGCTCCCAGAGATAGAGCTGCGGCAGCTGCGGCGAGGTGATTTCGGCAACGAAGGTGATCACGGCGCCCGGATTGAGCGTGATCGAGAACACGTCGGCATCGTTGCTGGCCACGCGGTCGAGCGCAAAACCTTCGCTCGGGGTGATGGCGATGATGCGGTCCGAGCCAAGATCGGGCCAGAAGATATTGGAATTCACCAGCCGGTAATGCGGTGCCACAATCAGCCTCTCGAGCTGTTCGTCGGAGACGTTGGCGAGCGCGAAGACCGCCCAGTCGCCATTGTGGTTTGTCGAACTTGCCCGCACTTCGATGCGGCGGACGATGCCGTCGGTGCCCGCAGCGGTCGAAACCTGGAAGGCCTCGCCCTGGTTGGCATAGATCTCGGCGACGGCGGTGAGATCAAGCGCCTTGTCCTCGCGGGAAATCTTCACGGGTTCGAGCGCAAGCGCCAGCGACGGCAGAAACAGCGCAGCAAAAAACAGCAAGGCGCCGAAGCAGGCGCCGAACGGGCCCAGGCCGAGCGGGCGCGGCTTGTGAATTCTCGCTGTCAAATGCTTAATGCCCCGTACCTGTTATTCTTATTGGAGACGAGCGCATAGAGAAGGTGGTCACGCCATTCGCCCCGGATCTTCAAATAGTCGTGCATATAGCCTTCGCGCTGGAATCCGGCTTTTTCAAGCAAGCGGATTGACCGTTCGTTCTCCGGAATACAGGCAGCTTCGATCCGGTGCAAGTTAAGCCGTTCAAAGATATGGTGGACAGCCAGGCCGATCGCCGCCGACATGTGACCCTGGCCGGCATGGCGCTCGCCCATCCAGTAGCCGATCATGCAGGATTGCGAGGCGCCGCGGCGGATATGGCCGATCGTCAGGCCACCGAGCAGCGTGTCGCTCTTGCGATGAAAGAGAAAAAGCGGCAGCGCGACACCGGAGGCGAATTCCTGATTGCAGCGGATGACGCGGGCGCGGAAGGCGCTTTCGGTCAGCGCGTCCCCCTCCCAGGCTGGCTCCCAGCGTTCCAGGAAGGTGCGGCTTTCGCTGCGCAGCCGGTACCATTCACGGTAATCGGAATTGCGCGGCAAGCGGTAATAGTATTCGGATCCCGAAATCTCCTCGGCAATCGCCTGCTTTGACAAGAAGCCGAACACTGATCTTGACATCCCGTAAGATCCCAGTGCCGTCAGAGGGTTATTCTGCCGCAGTCTTGTGCGCCTGCGCGCTGGAAAGCGACTGGATGATGTCTTCGTAGCGGGTCAGGTCATCGACCGGGCCGATCGCGGAAAGCGTCGGTACCTGGTTGAAGAACAGCCGCCCTGCAAGGTCGGTCAGCCGATCGGTTGTTATGTCGGACAGCCGCTGCATCAACTCGTTGTTGGGGATCGGACGTCCGTAAAGCATCATCTGCCGGGCGATCTGGCCGGCGCGGGCTGCCGGGCTTTCCTGGCCCATCAACAGCTGGGCGCGGATCTGGGCGCGAGCGCGGTCGATTTCCTCTTGCCGGATATTCTCCGAGGATTTCTTGAGTTCATTGATGATGACCGGAATGAGGTCCGGAAGGTTTTCACTGCCGGTCGCCGCATGGATGCCGAATATGCCGGTGTCCGAGAAGCCCCAATGGAAGGCATAGACCGAGTAACAGAGACCGCGGATCTCGCGCACTTCCTGGAACAGCCGTGACGACATGCCGCCACCCAGCACGTTGGCGAGGATCTGCGAGCAATAGAAATCGCGCACGTGATAGGCCTTGCCCTCGAAGCCGAGCAGGATCTGCGCATCCATCAGGTCACGGTTTTCGCGGATATGCCCGCCGGTATATTTGGCAGGCTCCATGATCATCGCGGCATTGGGTACGGTTGGCAGCCCGGCAAAGCGCTTTTCGACCTCGCGGACGAATTCGTCATGCTTGACGGCGCCGGCGGCGACCACGAACATCCGGTCGGCAACATAGTTGCGGCCGAGATAGCGGCGGATTTCGTCGGGATTGAACGCCATCACCGACTCGGGCGTGCCGAGAATGGGCCGGCCGATCGTCTGGTTCAGGAAGGCTTTTTCGGTGAATTTGTCGAAGACGATGTCATCGGGCGTATCATTGGCCGCGCCAATTTCCTGCAGGATGACATTCTTTTCGCGCTCGAGTTCTTCCTCGTCGAAGGCCGACTCGATCAGGATGTCGGCAAGAATATCGACGGCGAGCGGCACGTCATCCTTGAGAACGCGGGCATAGTAGGAAGTGGTTTCGGTCGAGGTGGCGGCGTTGACCTCGCCGCCGACATTCTCGATTTGCTCGGCGATCTGGCGGGCTGTTCGTCGCGCCGTGCCTTTGAAGGCCATGTGCTCGAGGAGGTGGGCAACGCCATGCTCATCTTCCGCTTCGTTGCGTGATCCGGATTTGACCCACACGCCGAGAGCGACGCTCTCCAGATGTGGCATTTCTTCCGTAACGACCGTCAACCCCGAGGGAAGCCTGGTGGACTCTACATTCATGAGCAACTCTGACGCCCGATCAGCTCTTGATCCGGGCATGTTGGGCGATGAAGGCTTCCACCGTCTTTATGTCCGCATCCAGCACCGCGAAGCGTTCCTCCCTTTGCATAAGATCAGCAAGCCACGATGGCAGCGGCGGATTAATACCGCAAGCGGATTCTACAGCCAAGGGAAATTTTGCCGGGTGCGCAGTGGCCAAAATGACCATCGGAGCGTTGGTTTTCTCGAACTTTCTGGCCGTGAAGACGCCGATCGCCGAATGCGGGTCGAGCAGGTATGCCGTCTCGCTCATCGTCGTCTTGATGGTTTTCGCGACCTGGGACTCACTGACCCGACCCGCCTTGAAATCCTTGGAGATCGCCGCAAGCGCCTTCTTCTCGATCTCGAAAGAGCCAGATTGCTTCAGTCCCTGCATGGCCGAACGAACCTTGGCGGGATCGCGATCGTAGGCTTCGAACAGCAGCCGTTCGAAGTTTGAGGAGATCTGGATGTCCATCGACGGCGAGGTCGTCGCCTTGACGCCCTTCATCTCGTAGCGTCCGCTCTTGAGTGTCCGGGCTAGGATGTCGTTTTCGTTGGTGGCGACCACCAGCTTGCTGATCGGCAGGCCCATGCGCTTGGCCGCATAACCCGCAAAGATGTCGCCGAAATTGCCGGTCGGCACTGTAAACGATACCTTACGGTCTGGCCCGCCAAGCGCGATGGCCGAGGTGAAGTAATAGACGATCTGGGCCATGATGCGTGCCCAGTTGATTGAGTTGACGCCAGCGAGATGCATGCCGTCGCGGAACTTGGTGTCGTTGAACATCGCTTTGACGAGGTCCTGGCAATCATCGAACGTGCCGTTGACGGCAATTGCATGCACATTGGCATGCGCAGTCGTTGTCATCTGCCGCTGCTGCACCGGCGAAACCTTGCCATGCGGAAACAGGATAAACACATCGGTGCGATCACGGCCGCCAAACGCGTCGATGGCAGCGCCACCGGTGTCGCCGGATGTCGCGCCGACGATGGTCGAGCGCTCGTCGCGCTGGGTCAGCGCGTGGTCCATCAGGCGGGCTAGCAGCTGCATCGCCACGTCCTTGAACGCCAGCGTCGTGCCGTGGAAGAGTTCGAGGATGAAGGAGTTGGCGCCATTCTGCACCAGCGGCGCCACGGCCGGATGGCGGAAGGTCGCGTAGGCCTCGTCGATCATCCGCTTGAGATCGTCATGGGCGATTTCGCCGTCGGTAAACGGCGTCAGCACCGCTAGCGCGATCTCCTGATAGGATTTGCCGCGCCAGGAGCGGATTTCCTTCTTGGAAAAATGCGGCCAGGCTTCGGGAACATAGAGGCCGCCATCGCGCGCCAGACCGGTCAGCAGCGCATCGCAGAAACCCAATACCGGAGCCTCGCCCCGCGTCGAAACATATTGCACTCGTCTACCTCTGATGATGGCGGTTGCGTCTGGTCAAAAGACTATCAGCCACGTTAGTGACCGATTGTTCCCTTTGCGTCCGCAAGGCCCTGGAAAATGGCTGAATCTTTATCTTGGCCAATCGATTTTTTATTTTGCGGCTGATATAGACCAACTCAACGGGCCATGAAAAGGTCTGATTTCGCATAGCAAAAGTGGCGGCAACAAATTGCCGCAATCGACTTCAATAGGGTGGGGCGTAACAGTGTCCGGTCAATTCCTTCGAATTCTTACTCCGCTCGCGGTCGCCGCAATGGCCGCCGGTTGCAGCACGTCAGATCTTTCCACAACCTTTTCCAGCAAGCCAAAAGTCGAAACCGTCGATGCGGTCGAAAAGCCCGTCGTCGTGCAGGGCGCCTGCCCGCAGGTCTATCTGCGCGAGGGAACGGCGATCTACCGGCAGTATGCCAAGGGCGTCAAGAAGGACGAGAAGGGGATGGGCGATCCCGACAAGCTGATCATGCAGGCAACGATCGACCAGACCACGCGCCAGTGCATCCAGTCTGACCAGGGGCTGAAGGTCACGGTGGTGGCGCGCGTCCGCGTCGTGCTCGGTCCTGCTGGGCAGCCAGGCACCTACACCTTGCCGATCCGGGTAGCCGCCACCGATGGCGATACGACGCTCTATTCAGAGCTCACCAAATTCGAGGCGTCTGTGCCGCCGGGACAGGGCTCGGGCCAATTCATATTCACCAAGCCCGACGTGCTGCTGACTAGCGCTTCCGGCCTGACCCGCCTCTTCGCCGGCATCGACGAAGGTCCGTATAATACGAAGTGACGTTGGGGTTTTACCCCTCACCAACTTCGGCCAAGGCTCGCCTTGCTCGCCCGGCCTTCGTATCCTCTCCCACAAGGGGAGAGGTAGGGTGCCACGCTCGTCGTCGCATAATCAAGGCGAGGCCGTGCCGCGATTTACCTCGCCCCTTGTGGGAGAGGAAGCAAAATCAAGACCTTAGGAAATGCGCACGCAATCTTGCTAAAATCCGATGCCGGTCAGCGCATTTTCTAAGTCTTAGATTTTGCAGGTGAGGGGTTCATTTCAGACCACATGCTGGAACTCCGCACGCAATCAGGCCAATTCCGTCCAGTTCTTCAGCGCGTCCACCATCTGTGGCAATTCCACCATCCGCGAAATCACCGTCTCGGCGCCCGCATCCGTCAGGCGGTCGGCATGGGTGGGATATGTATGGCTGCCACCGGTAAAGCCGATGACCCGCATGCCGGCTGCGCGCGCCGCATGCACGCCATGCACCGAATCCTCGATCACCAGGCAACGCGACGGTTCGACATTGAACTGCTTGGCGCCATGTAGATAGATATCCGGCTTGGGCTTTGTGCGCCCCGGCCCAAGGTCGATGGCGGAATAGATATGACCCTCGAAATACGGCTTGAGGCCTACTTTGTTCAGCTCCAGCTCCAGCCGCGGCGACGACGAGTTGGAGCAGATGCAGCGCTGCTCGGTGATCTTGGAAAGCGCGTAGCGCACGCCGTCAATGATCTTGAGGCGCCTGGCCAATGCCGCATCCAGCAGCTTTTCTGATTTGTCGATCAGGCTCGCCGAAAGCGGTAGCTCAGATTCCTTCTCGATCGTCAGCAGGATGCTCTTCCAGTCCATGCCGGCAAAACGGACGCACATGTCTTCCGCCGTTATCTCGACACCCGCTTCGCGAAGCAGCTTGGACTCGACCTCGGCGGCGATGATTTCGGAATCGACGAGCACGCCGTCGCAGTCAAAAAGGATGAGGTCAAAGCCGGACATTGTCGAACGATCTCTTTAATTTGGGGGAGAATGGCATTTCCGGCTGCCTACACGATTGCGCCCTTTGAAGCAATGCCGCTGCCTGCATGGCCGGTATTCCGTGGGGTCGCGGCGGCATGCTCGTCAGACCTTTGGCGAACTTTCCAAGCCCTGGCAATTGCCCTAGAGTTTGTTGCAGGGGAGGAGCCCGGCCATGAACAATTCAATCTACGATACGGATCTCGACAGAAATCCGGCTAACTTTCAGCCGTTGACCCCGCTCACGTTTCTGGAGCGGGCTGCTGAAACGTTTCCCGATAGACCGGCCATTATTCACGGCCGCCAGCGCGCCACTTATCGCGAGCTTCGACAGCGCAGTCGAAAGCTTGCCTCAGCCCTGTCGCGGCGCGGTATCGGCAAGGGTGACACTGTCGCCGTGATGCTGGCCAATACGCCGCCGATGATTGAGTGCCACTACGGTGTCCCGCTGATTGGTGCGGTGCTCAACACCATGAACACCAGGCTCGACGCGGCGACGATTTCATTTATCCTCGATCACGGCGAAGCAAAGGTATTGATCACTGACCGGGAATTCGCCCCGACCATCAAGGCTGCACTCGCGACTGCGAGGGCAAAACCGTTGGTGATCGATTACGACGATCCCGAATTTGCCCAGACCGGCGAGCGCCTCGGCGAGATCGACTATGAAGCTTTCATCTCCGGCGGCGATGAAAAACATCCGTATCGCGCACCCGATGACGAATGGGATGCGATCTCGCTCAACTATACCTCGGGCACCACGTCCAATCCGAAAGGTGTCGTCTATCATCACAGAGGCGCCCACTTGCTGGCGCTCGGCAATATCCTGACGAGTTCGATGCCGAGCGGTGCCGTCTATCTCTGGACCCTGCCGATGTTTCATTGCAACGGCTGGTGCTTTCCATGGTCGATTTCGGTCGTCGGCGGCACGCATGTGTGCCTGCGTCAGGTGCGCGCCTCGGCGATCTACGAGGCGATTGCCGCCCATGGTGTGACGCATATGTGTGGCGCCCCGATCGTCATGTCGACGATTCTCAACGCTACGGAAGCCGAGAAGCGGCCGGTGGCAAAGCGCATCACATTCATGACGGCTGCGGCTCCGCCACCTGAGGCCGTGTTGGGGGCGATGAAGCAGTCGGGCTTCGAGGTAATACATCTCTACGGTTTGACCGAGACCTATGGACCTTCCGTCGTCAACGAATGGCAGGGCCATTGGGACGATCTCGACCCGTCCAACTGGGCCCGAATGAAGGCCCGCCAAGGCGTTCCCTATACGACGCTAGAACGGCTTGACGTCATGGATCCGGAAACGATGGAGCCGGTCCCGCGCGATGGCGAGACTATCGGCGAAGTGATGTTTTCCGGCAATGTGGTGATGAAGGGCTATCTCAAGAATGCCAAGGCGTCCGAGGCAGCATTTGCCGGTGGCTGGTTCCATTCCGGCGATCTCGGCGTGATGCATACGGATGGTTACATCCAGCTCAAGGACCGGTCGAAGGACATCATCATCTCGGGCGGAGAGAATATTTCGTCCATCGAGGTCGAGGATGCACTCTACAAGCATCCAGCGGTAGCCAACGCGGCCGTAGTGGCCAAGCCGGATGACAAATGGGGCGAAACGCCCTGTGCCTTCATCGAGCTGAGAGCCGGCATGTCGGCGACCGAGGAAGAACTCGGCGAGTGGTGCCGCAAGCACCTCGCGGGCTTCAAGGTGCCGCGCTACTTCGTGTTCTCGGAACTGCCACGCACCTCGACCGGCAAGATCCAGAAGTTCAAGCTGCGCGATCGCTTCAAGGAGCAATGACATGGGCGTCGAACTGGTGCAGCTGCAGATCGCCGACGGGATTGCCACTCTCACGCTCAATCGACCGGACAAGGGCAACGCGCTTTCCGCCGAAATGATGGGTGCTCTGGAGAACGGGATTGCCGAGGTCAGCGCAAACGACGACGCGCGGGTCATCGTGCTCGCGGCCAACGGCAAGATTTTCTGCGCTGGCCACGATCTGGAAGAGATGCTGGCGCATGAGGATCACGCCTGGCAGCGGGCGCATTTCGATCGTTGCTCGCGGCTGATGCTGTCGATCCGAAATTCTCCGAAGCCGTTCATCGCTCGCGTTCAGGGCGCTGCTGTCGCCGCCGGCTGCCAGCTTGTCGCCACCTGCGATCTTGCCTATGCCGTCGAAACCGCCAAGTTTGGCATCAACGGCATCAATCTCGGCCTGTTCTGCTCGACGCCATCTGTGGCGCTGTCGCGCGCCGTTCACCCTAAGCAGGCGCTGGACCTGGCGCTGACCGGGCGGCTAATTCTGGCGCCGCGCGCCGCCGAGATCGGCTTGATCAATGCGGCGGTGCCTTTGGAAAAGCTTGATGACGTGGTGATGGAGGCAGCCCGCGCGATTTCGGCAAAATTGCCCGATGCAATCGGGCTGGGAAAAGCGCTGTTCTATCGCCAGGCGGAGATGGATATCGCCGACGCCTATGCTGAGGCAGCGGCAGCAATGGCGGATAATATGGAGATGCTGGAGACGCGGGAGAAGATAGCGGGGTTCGTGAAACGATAGGATCACCGAATGCTACAGCCCCCTCATCCGGCCTACGGCCACCCTCTCCCCGCTGGGGAGAAGAGGGAATAGACGACTCCTACGTTCCACAGGTGGCTTTGCGGTAGGTGAATTCCAGATGTAGCGCGATCGGATCAAGATCGCTCTTCTCCCCCAGCGGGGAGAAGGTGGCCGTAGGCCGGATGAGGGGGCTGCTGGGCGATCGCCCGTCAGCACTGCGCCTCAAATATCAACTCACCCGCAGCACAATCTTGCCGATGTGATCGCTCGATTCCATCAGCCGATGTGCATCCACCACCTCTTCGAAATCAAATACCTTGTTGATCACCGGCGCCACATCACCAGCCTCAATCAACGGCCACACCTTGTCGAACAGCTGATTGCGAATCGCGCCCTTTTCAGCAGCCGTACGCGGCCGCATCGTTGAGCCCATCACCCGTAATCGCTTGACCATGATCGGTGTCAGATTGGCTTTCTCCGCCACTGCGCCGCCGAGAAAGGCGATGATGGACAGGCGTCCATCGCGGGCGAGGCATGCGAGGTTGCGGTCGAAATAGGCAGCGCCGATCATGTCGAGAATGACATCCACGCCGCGTTTTCCCGTTTCAGATTTGACGACTTCGGCGAAATCTTCAGTCTTGTAATTGATCGCCCGCGTAGCGCCGAGATTGAGGCAGGCCTCAGCCTTTTCGTCGTTGCCGACGGTGACATAGACGGCCGCGCCGCGCGCCTTGGCAAGCTGGATGGCTGTCGTTCCGATGCCGCTGGAGCCGCCATGGATCAGCACGCTCTCGCCCGCCTTCAGCCCGGCCATCATGAACAGGTTGGCCCATACGGTGAAAAACGTCTCGGGCAGAGCCGCGGCCCGGATCGCATCATATCCCTTGGGCCAGGGCAACGCCTGCGTGGCCGGCGCAGCGCAATATTCGGCATACGCCCCGCCATTGGCCAGCGCGCAGACCTTGTCGCCAATCGAAAAGCCCGAGGCTCCTTCGCCCAACGCGACGATTTCGCCGGCGACCTCCAGCCCGAGGATGGGGCTGGCATCCGGCGGTGGTGGATAGTGGCCTTGCCGTTGCGCGACATCCGGCCGGTTGACGCCGATGGCCTCCGAACGGATGAGAATGTCGCCAGGCTTCAGCACCGGCAACGGCCCGCGTGCAATCGTCATCGCCTCCGGCTCGCCGGGCTTCGGCAGATCGACAAAACGCATTTCGGTGGGAAGAGTCATTGGCGGCCTCCATCAGGGATCGACAGATTCCATAAGGGTTTGTGCCCGATAATGTAAGCCGGAACTATGCCGCAGCGATCGTTTCGCTGAGCTCGACGAAACTCATGCCGCCTTCGCTCTTCTTGGCACGTGATTTCACGTGGGCGATCTCGGCGCTGATGCGGTTGAGGTCGCTGATGATCAGCCCTTCCGGTATTTCCAGCACCCCGATCGAGCAACGCATCAGCGGCAATTGCCGCTCGACGCCGTCGCGATCAAGGCTGACCATATGGCCGCGCAGCCGGTCTTCGGCGGAATAGAGCTGCCGCGCTTCGCCGTTGAATTCGGCCAGCAACGTCGTCAGCATGCCTTCGGTCGCAACGCGCGAGTGACCGTCGAGGCCGATGAAGAAGTCGTCGCCGCCGACATGGCCGATGAAATCGTGGCCGGAAAAGGCATGCTTGCGCATCAGCGTCGCAAATAGCGTGATCGCCTTGTCGCCGGCGTGGAAGCCGTAGTGATCGTTGAACGGCTTGAAATTGTCGAAGTCGCAATAGCAAAGGTGGCGGCTGCGCTCGCCATCAACCACGGCACCGCGCAAGTGGTTTAGGATAGCGAGATTTCCGGGAAGTCCGGTCAGCGGGTTCTGGTCGATAGCGATCTTCAGTTGCTTCTCATTGAGGATTTTGATCAGCGAGGTCGCCGAGATGACGCCGGAGAAGCGCATGTTCTCCGTCAGCAACACACATTGACCGCCATCCATGTTGGCGAAGGCCGTGACCAGGTCGCCGGTGTCGGAATCGAGGCTGACGGTCGGTGCTGGCACGACGAAGTAGGAGACCGAGCGCAGGTAGTCGCGGTTCTTCAGCAGGTCGCGGCCGAAGGGGTGATAGATATATTCCTTGAGCTGGTTTTCCGGGATGATCCCGCGCGGCTCGCCATTGGCGTTCAATACCGGGAAATAGGCGCTTTCCGGATTCTGCCGGAACATCTCGAATACTCGCTCGATGGAGTCATCCTCATAGACGACGGGCGGGTTTTCGATCTGGCGGCGGATCAGCAATTCATCGAGCGACGGCCCCGTCATCCGCACCTTGGAGCCGCTGGCGATATGCGGATAGCTGGTCTGCAATTCGCTGACATTGACGCTGGGCCGGGCGATGTGCCAGCCCTGCACCATGTCGACACCGTACTCGCGGCAAGCGAGGAATTCGGATTCGGTCTCCACGCCTTCGGCAATCACGCGGATCCCCAGCGCGTGAGCAATGCCGACGATATTGCGCACCAGATGCTGCTTGCGCGGCGCAGTCGCGATGCTGGTGATGAAGTGACGATCGATCTTGACGTAGTCGACGGGGTAATCGCACAGCAGCTTGAACTCGGCGCGGCCGACGCCAAAATCGTCGATGGCAATCTTGAAGCCGGATTTGCGCATCTTGGCGATCAGCGGGCCGAACTCGGCGATGGCGGTATTGTCGAAGCGCTCCGAGAGCTCGAAGCAGATCGACGAGGGGGGAATGGAATGCATCTGCAGATAGCGCAGCAGCATGTCCAGCAGCGCCTGTCCCTCGGGGATCAGCCGTCCGTCGAGATTGATGAACAGGGTGGCTGAGCGATAATCCGGCAGCGACGCAAATTTGGTCAGCGCGCGTGCCGCCATCATCTGGTCCAGCGCCACGAGCTGGCCGGCCTCCGCCATCCGGTCGATCAGGTCGAGCGGCGAGGCAAAGCCCATCTGTTCCTGGCCGCGCATCAGCGATTCATACCCGAAGGCTGCGCCGGTATTGATTTCAACGATCGGCTGAAAGGCCGGCTCGAGCACCAGCTTGGACAGCGAGAGCAGCTTTTCGCCCGCATACCTCAATGGGAAGGAAATTTTTTCGGGCGAAACGGCAGGCATCTTAAAGCTCCAAACGGAAACGTCTTTTGCCGGCAATGTCACTGAAATTGTTGAAAAAAACCTTTTCCCAATATGATAGTTTTGTGACGGAGCGAGGCGGATCGCTAATGCATGCAGGGGTAGTGAAGGAGCATAAGGCGACGGCCGTCGCAAACAGGATCAAAAATCGTTCGGGGAAGGTGGCGGTATCGGCGCTGTTTCTGTCTATATGGTCCGAGAATTCGGCAACGCACTGGAACGGTTTGAGATGTCTGTTGAAAAGCCCAATATCCTCATCATCATGGTCGACCAGCTGAACGGCACGTTCTTTCCCGATGGGCCGGCTGATTTCCTGCATGCGCCTAATCTCAAGGCGCTTGCCGCCCGCTCCGCCCGCTTCGTCAACAATTACACCTCGTCGCCGCTCTGCGCGCCGGCTCGCGCCTCGATGATGGCAGGGCAACTGCCAAGCCGCACCGCGGTCTATGACAATGCTGCCGAATACGCCTCGGCGATCCCGACTTACGCGCATCACCTGAGACGGTTGAGCTACTACACGTGCCTCTCGGGCAAGATGCATTTTGTCGGTCCCGACCAGCTGCATGGCTTCGAGGAGCGTCTGACGACCGACATCTATCCTGCCGACTTCGGCTGGACGCCGGACTACCGCAAGCCCGGTGAACGGATCGATTGGTGGTATCACAATCTCGGCTCGGTGACCGGGGCAGGGGTGGCCGAGATCACCAACCAGATGGAATATGACGACGAGGTCGCCTTCTTCGCCAACCAGAAGATCTACCAGCTGGCGCGCGACAATGACGACAAGGATCGCCGCCCCTGGTGCGTCACCGCATCCTTCACCCATCCGCACGATCCCTATGTGGCGCGCCGCAAGTTCTGGGATCTCTATGAAGGTTGCGAGCACCTCGACCCTGTTGTTGCGCCGATCCCGTTTGACGAGCAGGACCCGCATTCCCAGCGGCTGATGCTTGCTTGCGACTACACCGCCTTCGACCTCACCGAAGACAATGTCCGCCGTTCGCGTCGCGCCTATTTCGCCAACATTTCCTATATCGACGAAAAGGTCGGCGAACTCATCGACACGCTGACGCGCACCCGCCAGCTCGACAATACCGTCATTCTGTTCTGCTCGGATCACGGCGACATGCTGGGCGAACGAGGACTGTGGTTCAAGATGAACTTCTTCGAGGGTTCCGCCCGCGTGCCGCTGATGATCGCCGGCCCGGGAATTGCACCCAAGACCCATCTGGCGCCGGTTTCGAACCTCGATATCGTGCCGACGCTTGCCGATCTCGCTGGCGTGCCGATGAGCGAGATGATGCCCTGGACAGATGGTGAAAGCCTGTTGCCGGTCATCAATGGCAGCCCGCGCACCGCGCCGGTGCTGATGGAATACGCTGCAGAGGGTTCCTATGCGCCACTGGTCGGCATCCGCGAAGGCAAGTGGAAATACATCCACTGCCTGCTCGACCCCGACCAGCTCTACGATCTCGATGCCGATCCGCTTGAGCGCAACAATCTTGCCAGCAACCCTGCGCATGCCGAAACGCTGGCGCGTTTTCAGGCCTTTGCGCACGAGCGCTGGGACATGCACCGCTTCGATTCAGAAGTCCGCGAAAGCCAGGCGCGCCGCTGGGTCGTTTATGAAGCGCTGCGCAATGGCGCCTACTTTCCTTGGGATTATCAACCCTTGCAGAAGGCGTCGGAGCGCTACATGCGCAACCACATGAACCTGGACAATCTTGAAGATTCAAAGCGTTATCCTCGCGGCGAGTGATATTGCCGCAGGCAGAAAACTTGCACGTTTTTGCCGCAATCGAGGCTAATCTTCGAGATTGCGGCAATTGTGGCAAATTCGAACATTAAATTTAAAGGAATAAAACGAGAACACATGAACATCATTTAAGTTGAGTTCAGGTGAAATCATTCTAAAACTGATTTTCGGAAACGGGAATTGCCGGCACCGAAAGTATATCGGCGCGACGCGACAATTCCGGACGTTTCTGGTTCAGGTTATCACACGAAACAAAAGAGAATTCGTGTGGTAATATTAAGAGGAAAACGCCAATGCGCGCTCTTTTTGCTTCCGTCGCTCTCCTGTCTGCAATCGCAATTGTTCCCGCTGCTTACGCTGCCAGCATGACGATGACCGGCACGGTCAAGTCTATCGACACCGCGAAAAAGCAGTTGAAGCTCTCCAATGGCGACACCTTCGTGCTGCCGGCGAACTTCAAGGACGCTGGGATCAAGGCCGGTGAAAAGGTCAAGGTCTCCTACCAGAAGTCCGGCAAGAATCTCGAAGCTGAGATGGTAACGATCGCCAAGTAATTTGCCCAGCGGCTGCGCATGGTCCGTCCCTGCGCAGCCCGCTGTCTCCATTGAAGTTGCACTTCTGAGCCTTTTTCCTTTTCTCTGCTCCGCTCGCAGGGCTGTTGTTCTGCCAAAATCGCCGTTGCGAAAATTCTTCGTCGCAAACAAGATAGAAATGTGGTCTCCATAAAGGGGAGCGCAGCGCGGCTTCGCGCTTATATGCTCGCAACAATCATCATACCGGGCGCCAGCGACCCGGCAGGGGTACGATATGCGCGCACAGCCGAAAGCCAGCCATTTCATCGATGGCGAATATGTCGAGGATACTGCGGGCACGCCGTTCGACAGCGTTTATCCCGCCACCGGCGAAGTCATCGCCAGACTCCATGCGGCGACACCGGCGATCGTCGAGAGGGCCATTGCCAGCGCAAAGCGCGCCCAGGTCGAATGGGCAAAAACCAGCCCGACCGCGCGTGGCCGCATTCTCAAGCGCGCTGCCGAGATCATGCGCGAGAAGAACCGCGAACTCTCCGAACTCGAAACGCTCGACACCGGCAAGCCGATCCAGGAAACCATCGTCGCCGACCCGACTTCGGGTGCGGACTCCTTCGAATTCTTCGGCGGCATTGCAGCCACCGCTCTCAATGGCGAACACATCCAGCTGGGTGCCGACTGGGCCTATACCAAGCGCATTCCGATCGGCGTGTGCGTCGGCATCGGTGCCTGGAACTATCCCCAGCAGATCGCCTGCTGGAAGGGCGCGCCGGCACTGATCTGCGGCAATGCCATGGTCTTCAAACCGTCGGAAAACACGCCGCTCGGCGCGCTGAAGATCGCCGAAATTCTCATCGAGGCCGGTTTGCCCAAGGGGCTCTACAACGTCATCCAGGGTGATCGCACGACCGGGCCGCTGCTGGTCAACCATCCCGACGTCGGCAAGGTGTCGCTGACCGGCTCGGTTCCGACCGGCCGCAAGGTCTATGAGGCCGCCGCCGCCGGCCTGCGCCACGTGACGATGGAATTGGGCGGCAAGTCGCCGCTGGTTGTGTTCGACGACGCCGACATTGACTCGGCCATCGGTGGTGCGATGCTGGGCAATTTCTATTCGACCGGCCAGGTCTGCTCCAACGGCACCCGCGTCTTCGTCCACACGAAGGTCAAGACCGAATTCCTCAAGCGCCTCAAGGTGCGTACTGAAGCCATCAAGATCGGCGACCCGATGGACGAGGCAACACAGCTTGGCCCGGTCATCAACCGCGCCCAACAGGAGAAAATCCTCGGCTACATCGCCAAGGGCAAGGCCGAGGGTGCCACGTTGCTCACCGGCGGTGCGATCCCCAACGATGTGTCCGCCGAGGGCTGCTACATCCAGCCGACGGTGTTTGCCGACGTCACCGACGACATGACCATCGCCCGCGAAGAGATTTTCGGGCCGGTGATGTGCGTGCTGGATTTCGACCACGAGGACGAAGTCATCGAGCGCGCCAACTCCACCGAATTCGGCCTGTCGGCCGGCGTTTTCACCTCAGACATCAGCCGCGCCCACCGCGTCGTCGATCGGCTGGAGGCGGGCACGCTGTGGATCAACACCTACAATCTCTGCCCGGTGGAAATCCCGTTCGGCGGCGTCAAGTCCTCGGGCTTCGGCCGCGAGAATTCCGCTGCGGCCATCCAGCATTATTCGGATATCAAGACGGTCTATGTGGCGATGGGCAAGGTGGACGCGCCTTATTGATCGAAGCGACGTAGGCGTTTTCACCCCTCACCAAGCGCGTCCATGCACTCAACTTCGTTTCGTGCGGACTTGCTATCCTCTCCCACAAGGGGAGAGGCAGGGTGCCTCAATCGCCTCGCTTGCTTGAGGCAAAATGGATTCTAAGGGTTTGCCTCTCCCCTTGTGGGAGAGGATAGTTCATCCCCAAGAGGCGCAGCCGATTGGCTGGATGAACTTGGTGAGGGGTAAACCTTAGCCCAATACGAGTTAACGCGCGGTCTTGTAGAATTTGAGTCAGGGGAATTGGATGCAGGCGGATTTCATCATCATCGGTTCGGGTTCGGCAGGCTCCGCCTTGGCGAGCCGGCTTTCCGAGGACGGCAAGAATACGGTTCTGGTGCTGGAATTCGGCGGCTCGGATTTCGGTCCGTTCATCCAGATGCCGGCGGCACTCGCCTGGCCGATGAGCATGAAGCGCTACAATTGGGGCTATCTCTCCGAGCCGGAGCCCAACCTCAACAATCGCCGCATCACGGCGCCGCGTGGAAAAGTCATCGGCGGCTCTTCATCCATCAACGGCCTGGTCTATGTTCGCGGCCATGCCGAAGATTTCAACCGCTGGGAAGAACTCGGCGCCCGCGGCTGGTCCTATGCCGACGTGCTGCCCTACTACAAGCGTCTGGAGACATCGCTCGGTGGCCAGGAAGGCTGGCGCGGCACCGATGGCCCGCTGCATGTCCGCCGTGGGCCAGTCACGAACCCGCTGTTTCATGCCTTCATCCAGGCAGGCAAGCAGGCAGGCTTTGAAGTCACCGAGGACTATAACGGCGAAAAGCAGGAAGGCTTCGGCCTGATGGAGCAGACCATCTACAATGGTCGCCGCTGGTCCGCCGCCAATGCCTATCTGAAGCCAGCGCTGAAGCGGCCGAATGTCGATCTCATGCATTGCTATGCGCGCCGCATCATCATCGAAAACGGCCGCGCCGTGGGCGTCGAAGTCGAACGCGGCGGCAACATCGAAGTGGTCAAGGCCAAGCGCGAAGTCATCGTCTCGGCATCGTCCTTTAACTCGCCGAAGCTGTTGATGCTTTCCGGCATCGGCCCCGGCGCACATCTCCAGGACAAGGGCATCGAGGTCAAGGCAGACCGCCCCGGCGTCGGTGCCAACCTGCAGGACCATATGGAGTTCTATTTCCAGCAGGTTTCGACCAAGCCTGTGTCGCTCTATTCCTGGCTGCCATGGTTCTGGCAGGGCGTGGCTGGCGCACAATGGATGTTCACCAAGACGGGTCTCGGCACATCGAACCAGTTCGAGGCCTGCGCCTTCCTGCGCTCGGCGCCGGGCGTGAAGCAGCCCGATATCCAGTATCACTTCCTGCCCGTCGCCATTTCCTATGACGGCAAGGCCGCCGCCAAGAGCCACGGCTTCCAGGTGCATGTCGGCTATAACCTGTCGAAATCGCGCGGCAATGTGACGCTCGCATCCAATGATCCGAAGGCCGATCCAAAAATCCAGTTCAACTACATGAGCCATTCCGAGGACTGGGAGAAGTTCCGGCATTGCGTGCGGCTGACGCGCGAAATCTTCGGCCAGCAGGCCTTCGACCAGTTCCGCGGTGCAGAAATCCAGCCGGGCGAAGGCGTCCTGACCGACGACGAGATCGATGCCTTCCTGCGCGAGCACCTGGAAAGCGCCTATCATCCCTGCGGTACCTGCCGGATGGGCGACAGCAACGACCCTATGGCCGTCGTCGATCCACAAACCCGCGTCATCGGCGTCGATGGCCTGCGTGTCGCTGACTCCTCGATCTTCCCGCATGTCACCAACGGCAATCTCAACGCGCCGTCGATCATGACCGGCGAAAAGGCCGCCGACCACATTCTCGGCAAGCAGCCGCTGGCGCGCAGCAACCAGCAGCCATGGATCAATCCGAGGTGGGAGACGTCGGATCGGTGAGTTGCTAGAGATAGTCCTCCTCGAGTTGGTGGCGAACTGCAAGGATCGTGACGTGCCGTTTTTCGATTTCGAAAAGCGCCACATATCCTGAAGCTCCAAAGGAGATCAGTAACTCGCGAAGCAACGGGTCGTCCGGTTTCGCCTTGCGGCAGGAAAAGGGGAAATCCTCAAGGATCTTCATCGCGCTGGCGATCGCTCGGAGTGCACTTTCGGTCGCGCCAATATCCCTCAGAAGCAAAAACTTATACAGGCGCCTCAGGTCCGCTCGTGCTTGGCGGGTGTAGCGAACCTCATAGCTCATCCGCGCTTGTTCGCCTTTGCCTCTACAAGCATGGCGGCAAGCTCTGCCAACACATCATCAGCGGCATAATATTCGCCAGTGTCATGGGCTTCGTCACGCGCGGCAATGCTGCGGACGAGGAAGTCCTGACGGATTTCCCGGGATCGGATCGTGTCGCGCACCGCCTGTTCCATAAACGCAGACAACGTTTCGCCATCGCGCAGAACATTCTCGGCCTTTTGGCGCAGTTCCGGTTCGACCCGGAGAGATGGAAGGGATGCGGTTTTCACTGGATATAGCCTTGCATCGCAATTGCAACGCAGATTCGTACCAACCTTAGTACCGCATGTCAAACATGCTCTAACCCGTCATAGAACAAATGGCGACAGCACCTATCTCTCCACCCTTAGCAGGCTAATCATGCCGCCCGCGAGCGCCAGCATTGCTGCAAGCCCCAACCCGACGCGTGGTGCGATGTCGGCCGGGATTTGTGTGAACAGCAGTGCCATGATCACCGCGCCCACCGTCTGGCCCGTCAGGCGGGCCGTGCTTTGCATACCGCCGGCCGCGCCGCTGCGCGCCGTTGGCGCCGAAAGCAGCATGTTGCGATTGTTGGGTGTCTGAAAGAAACCGAAGCCAAGCCCGCACAGTATCGAAAGCGGGATGAATGGCGTGAGATTGTCGTGCAACGGCCACAGCGCGCAACCGAGCAGTCCGACCGCCAGGCAGATCCCGCCGGCGGCACACAGCCATGCCGTGGGCACGCGGTTCGACAGATGCCCCGATATCGGCGCAGCAAGCGCAACGGCGAGCGGCCATGGCGTCATATAGAGCCCCGTCTCAAAAGCCGGCAGGCCGAGTCCATGCTGGAGATAGAAGGGCAGAGCGATGTAGCTCAGCATCTGCGCAATGAAACAGCATACCGATGCGATGACGGAGATGCGGAACGGAATGGTGCGCAGCAGATCGAGCGGAATGAGCGGCGCTTCGCGATGCATTTCCCTGCGGATGAGAGCGACGAGGCTCGAGACCGCCACGACCAGCAGCAGGACGCCGATGACGGGACGCGTCGTCAGCATATCGACGCCGAAGACAAGCGGCGCGAAGAAGCCGGCATTCAGCGCCACGCTCCCGACGTCGAGACTGCGGCCCGTGCCACGGTGCATCGGCAGAAAGCGCGACGCTATGAGCACGAGCACACCAACCGGGATGTTGACCGCGAAAAGCCAGGGCCACTCGGCAACGGCCAGGACTGCGGCACCGATCGTCGGACCGGCAGCAGACGACAGCGCGACCGCCAATGCATTCCATCCGATTGCAGTTCCCAGAAGCCTTTTCGGGTAGGTCAGGCGAAGGAGTGCGGCAATCAGCGACATGATGGCGGCGCCGCCGAAGCCCTGCAGGAAGCGGGCGGCGATCAGCCAGTCAAGCGAAGGCGAGAGCGCGCAAAGCGCCGAGGCAAGCGTGAAGATGATCACGCCGATGGTGAACACCCGGCGATAGCCGAAGCTTTCCCCCAGCGCGGCACAGGGCAATAGCGCCATGACCAGCGCCACCTGATAACTCGAGACCACCCAGACCGTCGCTGACGGCGACACATTGAGGGTTTGAGATATCGTCGGCAGGGCGACATTGGCAATGGCACCATCCAACACAGCCAGCACAATTGCGGCCAGCACCGCAGCCGCCGCGATGTATCGCTGTGGAAGCGGCAGGCCGTCTTCCGCAGTTTCGCGTGGCTGCGAAGGCTCCGCACCCATTTGCACGGGCTCGGCCAAGAGGGGACGCTCCGCTTCGGGGCGGAATTGCATTGTCGGTCTCCGTGATGGATGCTCGCGCTGGACGGCGACAAGAAGTGAGGCGTCGTTTGACGTCTATCGGTCCATAAACCGAAATTCCGGACTTCTCAATCTCGTGGATCGCATCTGCGTCGAAAAGCGCGCATGGCGAGCGAGGCCTGTCACCTGCCAGCGAGAGCGGCAATCAACCCCCAAAACAGGTTATACGGCCGCTAAACAGCCGTCGCGTGATATGGCCGAAGCCGCGCCAAAGCGGGCGGCAGGTTCTGGTCCAGGGCGGCGGCGATCTTCTCGCGATTGCGGTGAAACAGCAGGCCGAGGCCGATCACGGCGAGGCCGATGCCCGACAGCGCGAAGGAAAACAGGATCACGTCGTTGAAGACGTTGTAGGAGAGGTAGCCGAGATAGGTGGCGACGCCCAGGGCGCCGAACACCGCGTAGACGCGCCGATTGAGGAAGACACTGAGGCCGATCATCCCGACATTGATCAGGCAATACAAGGCCTTCTGTAATTCGGTGCCGCCGTCATGCATCGTCATCCCGCCCCAGAAAGCCATGACGCCGAAGATGTGGATCCAGAACGGGAAGTCGGGGCCGTCATGACGCAGGACATCTATTGCCCAGGCAGTGATGATCATGACGATACCGAAATACATCGACACTTGCCTGCGGATTTCCCAATCACTTGAGTAGCTGTCCGACGTGCGGGTGAACCACTCCGCCAGATCCATCGACATGAACCAGAGCGCGACTGCCGCGACCAGCAATATGAAGGGGAAGGGGTAGCGCCAGACGGCCACCAGTGCGGCCAGTATCGCGCCGGCCTCCATGTAGACCCAGCTGCCATTCACGTAGGGGAAGAAATTCTTGTAGTCGCCGGGATTGCCCTGCGCATATTTCCACAGGTCCAGCGCGTCCTGCGCGCCATAAATGATTAGCGGCACCATCGAAACGGCAACGGTGATCAGCAGGCCAGCCGGCACGCGCAACCCCTTGTCCCGCCAGAGATAGTGGCCGGCTCCGAGGAAGACCACGGCATAGATGCCGCCACAGGCCGCGAGCGCCCAGCCGCCCATGCGGTTGAATGCCTCGTTGGTGAACAGGCCCATGGCGCCGATGATGATCAGCGCGCCCGCATACCAGAGCACATGGGTGAGATCGAAGCGCGGTGCGGTCTCGGCTGTAGGTGAGGCCTGCTTGCGGGCAGCGAGAAACGCGGAAATCTCCGCCAGCTTGGCGTCATCGATCAGGCCAGCGTCGCGGATTGAAACAAGATCGGCATCTCTAAGCATGAAATTCCCCGGCGCGTGGCCATTCTGTCTATGAGTGTGTCTGCAAGACGCTTGGCG
This sequence comes from Shinella sp. OV683, assembly GCF_057787725.1. NCBI lineage: Bacteria > Pseudomonadati > Pseudomonadota > Alphaproteobacteria > Hyphomicrobiales > Rhizobiaceae > Shinella > Shinella sp. OV683. Next base: position 3,636,149 of record NZ_CM173543.1, on the reverse strand, counting down.
CCCGTCGCTTATTCAAACCGGCATGCGACAAGCTCGCTCACCCAGACTGCGGCATTCTATCTGACCAGAGCTGCCGGCGACAAGGAGAGGTTACGCCACCTCCAGCCGCAAGCCCGCGCCCTCCAGCATGTCGCGTTGGTCCCGGCCGATATCGCTTGGCACGACCACGCCGGTCGCGGCTTCCAGTGGCATGATCGTGACCGGAGAGGCGGCATCGAGCTTTTCCTTCGTCGCCAGTATCCAGGTCTCGGCCGCTTGGGATGCCACCTGCCGCTTGATCGCAGCCTCCTCGAAATCGCCGGTCGAGAAACCGTGGCGTGGATGGATCGCCGTGGCACCGAGGAAGAAGATGTCGGGCCGGATTGCCGATACTGCGGCGGATGCCACCGCACCGACCGCCACCATCGAATGCTTGTAAAGCCGGCCGCCGATCAGCATCACCTCCACTGTCGGATGATGCTCGAGTTCGGCTGCGATCGTCGGACTGTGGGTGACAATGGTGAAGCCGAAGCTCTTGGGCAGGGCACGGGCGAGCTCGGCATTGGTCGTGCCGCCGTCGAGGAAAACGATCTGCCCGGGCTTGACCATTCCAGCGGCCTTTGCGCCCAGCCGTTGCTTCTCGCTGGATGCGACGCCTCGACGCGCCGTGAAATCCGGCAGATCCGGCTGGATCGGCAGCGCCCCGCCATGCACGCGGGTCAGCAAGCCCTCGGCCGCCATGTCCCTGAGGTCGCGTCGAACCGTGTCTTCGGAGAGCGAGAACTCCTCGGCGAATTCCTTGGCGACCAGCCGCCCGCCCTTGCGGATGCGGTCGAGGATAAGCGCCTTGCGTTCGGTCGTCAGCATTTTTCAAATTTCCGTCTTGACATTGCGCGAAATTGCACGATTATTTACGAATGTATCTGATTATTATCCAAATTCAAGTGAATTATTGGGTATTCGTGCAGATATGTGTAATTTCACTGAGGTAAGGAGTATTTGAAATGTTGATCCTGATTGCAGGCCCGTATCGCTCGGGCACCGGCGATGATCCGGCCAAGATGGCGGCCAATCTGAAGGTGCTGGAAGCGCCGTCGCACGCGCTGTTCGAGGCAGGTCATGTGCCGATGATTGGCGAATGGGTAGCACTGCCGGTGTGGAATGCTGCCGGCGGCAAGCATATCGGTGATGATCTCTACGAAGAGATATTCCACCCCGTCGCGCACCGGCTGCTCGCTCTGTGCGAGGGCGTGCTGCGCCTGCCGGGCGCCTCAAAGGGTGCGGATAACGACGTGAAGATCGCCAACGAGCGCGGCATCCCGGTCTGGTACGATCTGAGGGATGTGCCGGGCGTGGCGGCGTAACTAGGCGTCCGTGACGAACGCCGCGAGTCCGAGGTATCGGGCTCGCGGAAACGGCATGCTCACCCCTCGCTAGCCCGTCCCGCCATCATCTTGCGGAACGCGTCGCGGTCGTGGCAGCGCTCGATCCATTCCTGAATATGCGGATTGGCGGTGAACAGCGACTTTTCCGTCATGGCGTAGCGGATAATCTCAACAGTGTTGAGGTCGGCCACCGTGAAGCGGTCGCCCACCAGGTAGTTGTTCTCGGCGAGGTGGGCATTGAGGATTTCGAACGGCTTTTTCAGAATTCTGGTCGCCACCGCGATCTGTTCCTTGCCGCCGGGCGTTTCCTCGAGGTGATTGTCGTAGGTCTTGACGATTTTGATCGTATGCGGCTCCAGTTCGGTGACTGCCCAGAAGGCCCAATTGGTGATCGCGCCCTCTTCGAACAAGCTGCCAGCGGCGAGTGGTCCTCTATGCTTACTGGCAAGATAGAGATTTGTGGCGCCGGACTCCCACAGCACCAGGCCGTCGTCTTCGACGGCAGGAATCTGGCCGTTCGGATTGATTTTCAGGAACTCGGGCGATTGCGTGTTGAGCCGCGCGTCCTTTGCGAGTGGGTCGGTAAGCGCCGACGCCTGGATGACTGGAATGCTCTCGAATTCGATGCCAAGCTCGAGCGCCATCCAGTAGACCCGTGAGGCGCGTGATTGATAAACACCATAAATTGTCAGCATATCGTCTCTCCCCTATTGCACTGCAGGATCATGTTTTGCGCCGCATTCGTCAACCCAAGGCCGCGGAAAATCTCGCGGCGCACGGCCATGCGTTGGAATCCCGAGGTCCCGATTTCCAGGGGCACACCTGGTTGTTTAGGCACGGGTGGAATCATTTCATCGACCGTGGGAACGGCTCCCGGCAACCCGATACAGATGAAAATGGCCAGTCTTTTCATAGGCAGGCGCAATTCCGATCCTGGCGTTGACGAGTTGGGTCATCAACGCGACGATAGCATTCCAGCCAGTGATTTTGATGACAGGCTGACAATGGGCAATTGTTGTTTCACAATGGCGACGCGCGCTCAGCGGCGGTAAGGATTGTCTTCGGGCCGAATGGCAACGCCAAGGCAGAGGCCGGGCTTTCTAAGTTGCGAACAGCGCCTTGAAAGCCGTCTCGCCCTTGGGCGTGAAATGAACAGCGCGGCCTTGCTTGTCGCGCTTTGCCCAGCCTGCATCGAGGATGTGGTTGAATAGCGCCGCACCCAGTGACCCCGCGAGGTGATCGCGACGCTCGCTCCAGTCGAGGCAGCAGCGGCAAAGCGGACGTCGCATCGATTTCAACGAGGAAACATCGATGCCGGTGTCGGAGAGGAAACGTTCGCCGGCTGTCGTCAGCTCCAGCCGGTCATTCCGGTTTGCAAGACGCCTCGCCGCCACCAGACCGTCGAACATCTCGACACCAAGGCTGCCGGCGAGATGATCGTAGCAGATCCGCGCTTTCCTCAGCGCTTCGTCCTTTGGGCCGGGTCGATGCCGGAGATGGCCGCGATCGGCGGCGAGATCCATCAGCGCCTCCAGCATGCTAGCGACCTTTGGTCCGGCGAGCGAAAAATACTTGTGACGCCCCTGCTTTTGCTGGGTGAGCAAGCCACCGCCTTCAAGCTTCTGCAGATGTGAACTCGCCGTCTGGGCGGTGATGCCACCGATCTCGGCGAGTTCGGCCGCCGTCAGCGCACGCCCATCCATCAGCGCCGCCAGCATGTTGGCGCGTGCTGGGTCGCCGATCAGCGCGCCAATTTGGGATATGTCCGGTCCGTCTTTCATAGTTCGATCTTAGTCGAAGCATTCCGGTGAAGCAATGTGCAAAAACAGGCTCATCAACAAGGAGCAAAGACTGTGATTACCTGTTTCATCCGCTACGAGATCAACCCGTTTCGCAAGGACGCCTTTGCGCAATATGCCGCGGCCTGGGGCCAGTCGATTCCACGCTGCGGCGCCGATCTCATCGGTTATTTCGCCCCGCATGAAGGTTCGGCGACCACGGCCTATGGCGTATACAACATCGAAAGCCTTGCTGCTTATGAAGCGTATCGCGCCCGCTTGGCGAACGATCTGCTCGGTCGCGAGAACTATGAATTTGCCAGGCGTGAGAAGTTCATCCTCAAGGAGGACAGGATATTCCTGAAGAACGTGTCGCTGCCGCACGGCGCGTGGATACAGCCATGATCGCCGTCATCTTCGAGGCAACGCCCTTTCTTGGCCAGACCAGCATCTACATGGACCTTGCAAGCAAGCTGCGTCCAAAACTCGAAAAGATCGACGGCTTCATCTCCATCGAACGTTTCGAGAGCCTGACCTTGCCCGGCAAGATCCTGTCTCTATCCTTCTGGCGCGATGAGGAGGCGGTGCGCGAGTGGCGCAATCTCGAACATCATCGCTGTGCCCAGGCGGCCGGCCGGGGCGGGGTGTTTGCAGACTACCGGCTGCGCGTTGCACATGTGCTGCGCGACTACGGCTTGAACGATCGGGAGCAAGCCCCGGCCGATAGTCTAATGCGCCACACCGGATAGTATTTTTCGACCATCTCGATATTGGGCACCCGAGTTTACTTGAACCCGCCGCATTTGTTTGCCACACCCGAATCAAGTGCTTGGGAATGTGGGTTCCCGGGCCGGAGATAACTTGATGAGCTTGTTCGGCGACCTCGGTATCCAGGAATTTGCAGCAGTTTTGCGCACTGCGGTGGCGGCCTTCGGCAAGGCCAGTCCACCCAAGGGCTGGGACGAACTGAAAATGTCCGAGCTGCATCTGGACGACCACGGAACGACGTTCACCAGCAAGAACGGTCGCGGCAAGGCGATCGTGGTGGAAGCCGGCGACCAGCTGATCGTCGCGTTTCGCGGATCGGACAAGTTCAACGATTACAAGGATTATGGCGACATTTCCTTGAATCATTCTTACTTCAAACAGTTCCAGCCGCTGCTCAAGCAGGTGGCGAAATATGCCGAGAAACACGATTCCGAAGTGACCTTCACTGGCATCAGCCTCGGCGCAGCCGTCGTCAACATCATCGCCGACAGGTCGGATACGTTGTTGGGAAAGGCATTCCAGGATGCGCGTTTCGTCGGTATCTCCAGCCCCTACCTGTCCGGCAGTCACAAGGCGGATGTCTACAATTTCGGTTTTGGCAACGATGCGGTCTATCATGTTTCGCCGCACAGCTGGGGCAGTGGCGCTCGCCAGAATGCCACCAAGCACCTGTTTGTCTATGAAAACCACAAACATTTCAAAACTGACAATCTCGATGATCGCCTGTCGGTGCACAGCACCGGCAATGTCGCCGATGCCGTCAGGTCACTGGCCGACCTGACGCTCGAAGACGGCCGGATGCTGGTCGACAAGCTCAATCAGCATAGCTACGTGCTTTTCGACGATACCAGGGAAAACCTGCACGCCGGGCGCTTGACGCATCCGCATGGCACGCCGCTGACAGTGGTCGGTGAGGACCGCGGCGACCGGCTGACCGGCGCAACCGAAAAGAGCGGCGGCGGAACTATCGAATGGTTCTTCGGTCGCGGCGGCAGCGACAGGATTTCGGCGCATGGCGGCAACGACAAGCTGTTCGGCGGCGGCGGCGATGATTACCTCGTCGGTGGCGCGGGCGCCGACTACATGTCCGGCAGTTTCGGCGAGGACACGATCTTTTTCGAGACGCATCGCGACCGCGCCTCGGGCGGCGGCGGTGCGGACAGGTTCATGGTCCGCGATATCCTGCCCCTGAGCGACCACGGCAATCCTTCGATCGGTGGCAAGAACGCCGCGCGGCTGTTCATCGAGGATTTCCAGATCGGCAACGATGTGCTCAACCTTCGGACCATTGACGGCGACCTTTCGAAACTAGGCGACCAGCCGCTGCATTTTGCCGGATATTTTCGTTATGATTCGGCCGATGGCCTGGATGATCTTGAAGAGGGCTTCGTCAATGACAGATCAGCGGGATCGGTCACCATTTTCGAAGATCAGCATGGCGATACACGCGTGATCATCAATCGTGACGAGGACCGGGGACGCGAGCTGGAGATCGTGCTTACGGGCGATATCGGCGACATCCACCACGACATCCTCCTCTGACAAATTAAGTGCCTGGAAAAAATAAATTTCCCGAAATGATACCCGCCTTCAAGCTTTGGTAACCAAGATCGGTAACCATAACGCTCAGTAAATGAGTAAGCGTATTGGGTGAGTATCACATGGCGGCAGTTCTATCGCTCAGGGAGGCTACGTCTGGCCTCGCCGGCAATTCTTGGCTTAACTCCATCATCAAGGGCGATTGCGTTGCCGCCCTCGAAGCACTTCCCGATAAATCCGTCGACGTGATTTTCGCCGACCCGCCCTACAACCTCCAGCTCGGCGGTGCGCTGCATCGTCCGGACCAGAGCCTGGTAGACGCCTGCGACGATGACTGGGATCAGTTCGCCTCATTCGAGGCTTATGATGCCTTCACCCGCGCCTGGCTGCTGGCCTGCCGTCGTGTGCTGAAGCCGACCGGCTCGATCTGGGTCATCGGCTCCTATCACAACATTTTCCGCGTCGGCACGACCCTGCAGGATCTTAACTTCTGGATCCTCAACGACATCATCTGGCGCAAGACCAACCCAATGCCGAACTTCAAGGGCCGCCGGTTCCAGAACGCCCATGAGACGATGATCTGGGCGAGCCGCGATCCGCAGTCGAAGAGCTACACCTTCAACTACGATGCGATGAAGGCGGCCAATGACGATGTGCAGATGCGCTCGGATTGGCTGTTCCCGATCTGCTCGGGCGGCGAACGCCTGAAGGGCGACGACGGCAAGAAGGTTCATCCGACCCAGAAGCCGGAAGCGCTTCTCGCACGCATCCTGATGGCATCATCCAAGCCGGGTGATGTGGTGCTCGACCCGTTCTTCGGTTCCGGCACGACGGGTGCAGTCGCCAAGCGCCTCGGCCGCAATTTTGTCGGCATCGAGCGCGAGCAGGATTACATCGATGCGGCGCAGGCGCGCATTGCGGCCGTCGAGCCGCTCACGGGTGCTGAATTAACCGTCATGACCGGCAAGCGCGCCGAGCCGCGCGTCGCCTTCAACACGCTGGTTGAAAGCGGTCTGATCAAGCCGGGCCAGGTGCTGACCGATGCGCGCCGCAAGCATGCCGCAATCGTCCGCGCCGATGGCACGCTGGCCTCGGGCGGTGACGCAGGATCCATCCATCGTCTCGGTGCGAAAGTGCAGGGCCTGGATGCATGTAACGGATGGACGTTCTGGCATGTCGAAGAGGGCTCTTCCCTGCGCCCGATCGACGATCTCAGGGCCATCATCCGCAAGGGGATGGAGGGAGCGGGCGGCTGACCTCCAGACGCTTCCTCCACCCTTCTTTCTTCCTTCCTGCGGTTTAGTACCTTCAGTCCCGCAAGAAGATAAACGGCCCGGGAAGCGGCAATGCTTCCCGGGCTGATTTTGTTTTGGGTGATTTCTCTTACCCGCCGAGCGACGAGACCGGAGCAGTTGCAGCAGGCTCGACGCCTCGACGTGTGCTCAGCGCCTTGACGGAAAACAGCGCATAGACGATCAGCGGCAGGCAGACGAGATAGGCTGTCCTGATACCCGCATGCTCGGCCACGAAACCGAGCAACGGCGGGGCGAGAAAGAAGATCACGAACGACATCTGGCCGAGTGCCGCGACATTGAGATGCGCAGGTCTGTCGGTACGTTGGGCCGCCGCGGAGACAGCCAACGGATAGACGGCACTGCAGCCGGCGCCCATCAGCCCAAAGCCGATCAGCGCGACGGCAGGATGAGGCGCCAGCCACACCGCAGCGAGCCCGACAATAGCGAGGGACAGCAGCACGGCGGCAACGTTGCGCGCACCAAACCGATCGACCAGCGGATCGACGAATAGCCGCGCCAAGGTCATGAACAGGGTAAACAGCGTCAGCCCCAGCCCGCCGATCAACGGCTGGACTGAAAACACGTCGCGCATGTAGATCGCCGACCAGTCGATCCCGGCGCCTTCGACCAGAAAGGCCGCGACGCCGATGACGCAAAGCGGCATCAGTCCCCAGGTCGGAAGCGCGACCAGTGGCTCCTTTGCTTCTTCGCCTGACGTTGATCGGGGCGGCGCATTACGCATGCCGGCGATTGCCCATGTGCCAACAATCAGGACAATAGCGAAGGTCACGCCAAGATGAACCTGCATCGACACACCCGCCTGCCGGATCACCGACGCCAGCGCCGCCGTCACGAAGAAGCCGAGGCTCCAGAAGCCATGTGCCCTGTTCATGACGCCCCGGCCCAATTGGGCCTCGATGCGATCGATCTCGACATTCAGATTGATTTCAAGCGCACCCGCCAGCAGCCCCTCGCAGAGCAGTACACCGAACACAACAGGCGCGGACCCAAGCCAGGGGACCAGCGTCAGAAGCGCCGATGTTCCGAGAACGGTGACGAACGCCGTCGTCCGAGCACCAAGACGCGCAATCAGCGGCGAGGCGAATGTCAGCGAGACCAGCGCGCCAACCGCCATGCCGATCAGCGTCAACCCCAGTTCGGATTTGTTGACCTGAAGCTCCGCCTGCAGATCCGGCATTCGCGCCAGCAAGGCCCCAAGCGATACGGCAAACAGAAAGAAACAGACATAAATGCGATGTTGCGGCGCTAAAGACATGAAACGACTCGGGGGAAGGGCTCTTGATTTTCAACGCTTAGCCGACAATCCAGGGTGGCGAAACGACTTTTGTTGAAAAATCAATCATTTGTCGACCACGCATAACAGGTTGTTGCCTGCCTGCAATCGCCACCGAGCGGCGGTCGAAACACTCACAGCCAGTTGATCCGTTTCAGGATGTACAATGTGGCGACCGATGTAACGATCACAAAGCCGACGATGATCACGAATGCCCAGGTCTCGTTGACACCGGGTATGCCGCCGACATTCATGCCGAACAGTCCCGCGACCACGCTGGGTGGCAACAACAGCGCGGCGAGGGCGGCGAGGCGGTTGGAATTGCGGGCGATGCGCTCTGAGATGACGGTGGAAAGGTCGTCATGCAAAATGCCGGTGCGATCGCGAATGGCATCGAGATACTCGATGAAGCGCATCAACTTATCGATCACTTCGCGGAAGCGCAGCTTGTCGCGCTCCCTGAGCCAAGGCGCATCGTCGTGTTCGATGCGGTTGAGCGCGTCGCGCTGCGGCGCGAGATAGCGGCGCAGTTGCACCGATCGCCTGCGAAGCTGTTTCAACCGCTCGCGCACTTCGCTGGCTTCTCCGTGGAAGATCAGATCGTCGAGATCATCGACTTCCTCGTCCATGGCATCGAGCACCGGCTCCAGATCGCGCACCAGCTTGTCGCTCACCAGCGCCAGCAATTCCCCCGTCTGCTTCGGTCCCTTTCCTTTCTCAAGCGCCAGGCGAATATCCCTGAGGGCGGTGATGTAATGGCCGCGGTCGCGCAACGTCACAACCCGGTGCTGGTCGACCCAGATGTGAATCGGAACCAGATCTATTTCGGCGGGTGGGTTTTCCAACTCTTCCGGCGGCGCGGCGCACACCCCGCGCAGGATGATCAGCAAGCCATCGTCAATCGGCTCCACGCGTGGCCGGGAATCTTCCGCCAGCAGGGCTTCTGCGACAAGCGGATCAAAGCCGCCCCTTGTCGTCACCCAATCGGCCGTCGCCGGGTGGTTACGCTCGAAATGCAGCCAGACGATCCCGTCCTCCGGCTTCCATTCGCACATCATCGCCGTATTGAGCGTCTTGCAGCCGCCATGTCCGTCAAACAACAGCGCGAATCGCAGACCGGGTTCGTCGCCATAGCTTACGGACGTCTTCATCTGTTGCTGCATGCTGAAATGGCTCCGAAAAAGGCGTCGAATGGTCCCGGAAACGGGTGGGTGACCCTACGGCATGATCCTATCAGCAAATACTTCCGGGGCGAAGGGTCTTGCCCGCCTGCAATTCTGCGCTTATCACAAAAGTCCCAATCCAAAAGCGACAGTGCGATGCGGCGTTACCTCCCAGATACATTCACCATTCTTCTTGTGCTGACCGTGGTGCTGGCCAGCATCCTGCCAGCACAGGGCGTTTTTGCCGGCTATTTCGCTGTTGCAACCAACATTGCCATCGGCCTGCTGTTCTTCCTGCATGGCGCGCGCCTGTCGCGCGATGTGGTGATCGCCGGCATCCTGCACTGGCGGCTGCATCTGGTCATTCTGCTGACGACCTTCGCGGTGTTTCCGGTGCTGGGCGTGGCGCTCGGCTTCATTCCGCATTCGATTCTGCCGCAGCCGCTTTATCTCGGCATTCTTTTCCTCTGCGTGCTTCCGTCGACGGTACAGTCCTCCATCGCCTTCACCTCGATGGCCGGGGGCAATGTGCCGGCTGCGATCTGCGCGGCCTCCGCGTCCAATATCTTCGGCATGTTCCTGACGCCGCTGCTGGTTGGCGTACTGTTCGGCGCCGGCGGGCATGGCCAGTTCTCGTGGGATGTGCTGCAGCAGATCCTTCTACAGCTGCTGGCGCCATTCATCGCCGGCCAGATTCTGCAGCCATGGATCGGCGACTGGATCCGCGCGCGTAAGAAACTGCTGATGCCGGTGGATCGCGGCTCGATCCTGATGGTCGTCTATCTCGCTTTCAGCAAGGCAGTGGTCGAAGGCATGTGGCACAAATTCTCGATCGCCGATATCGCGGTGGTTGTCGTCGTCGATATCGTGCTGCTCGCCTTCGTGCTGCTGTTTACGATGTATGGCAGCAAGCTGCTGGGCTTCAACCGCGCCGACCAGATCACCATCACCTTCTGCGGTTCCAAGAAGAGCCTGGCGAGCGGCGTGCCGATGGCCAATGTCATTTTCGCCGGCCAGAGTATTGGCGCGATCGTCCTGCCTTTGATGCTGTTTCACCAGATACAGCTGATGATCTGCGCCTATCTCGCCCAGAAATTCGCGAGCAATGCGGCAAAGCAGCAAGCAGCATTGAAGGCTGCGGAGTAGCTCCGCTGAGCCAAAATCGCCCAATCAGAAAATCTAATTGCTGACATCAGCGGATTTTGTTGGCCACCAAACCTTGGCACCGGTAGCGTTGCGGGTACTACTGTTCCCCGCTACCGGTCCTCTCGTCGTTCCGTCTCCCGACGCTTCGAGGGACCGGAGTTTTTTCAACAGAATCAATCGCTGCTGTTGAACGCTTCGCGGATTGCGCTGGCCATGCCGGTGACGGCGGGGTCGCCCTTGCGGTTGTTGACGCGCAACGTGACATTCGAATGGTCGATGACGGCAAAGCCGTCTTCAAGCGTCAGCTCGCGGCAATTGACCGGGATGGTGCTGCGCGAAATGGGTGCTACTCCAAGTCCTGCCTGGACCGCGGCCAGCAAGCCATTGCTGGTGTCACTGATATAGGCGAAGCGGTAGCCGTTTTCGAAATCCTTGAGCGTCGCCAGCGCCTGCGTCCTGCACCAGCCGACACCCGAATACATGGCGACCGGCAGGGGCGTGCGAAGATGCGTCTCGTGCAGATCGGACGTCACCCAGACGGTGGGATCAGTGCGCAAGATCTCGCCTGTCGTGTAGTCGCCTTGTTCATAGGCAACCGCGAGATCGAGCTTGCCGGCATTCAGGGCGTCGATATTGGCGGCCGAGCGGCCGAAATTGGCAATGATCTCGACGCCGGGATGCAACTGGTCGAAATTCCGCAAGGCCCTAGGCAGAACCGACGAGCCGAACTCTTCCGGAAGCCCGACCCGCACGACGCCGCTCAGGCTTGGCTGGCGCATGCTGGCCGCGGTCTCGTCCAGTAGCATGACGACGCGGCGCGCCTTCAGCAGCAATGTGTTGCCTTGCTTGGTCAGTGTGACGCCGCGCGAGCCACGGTCGAACAGCGCACTGCCGATGCCGTCCTCCAGCTTCTTGATTTGCATACTGACGGCCGATTGCGTGCGGCCGACCATATCGGCGGCCTTGGTAAAATTGTTGGTTTCGGCAACCGCGATGAAGGTGCGCAGAAGATCACTTTCCAGATAAGTCATCATCGCTCCAGTCATTCGAAATTCGCATGGCAGGCATTAAAACAATTCGTTTCACTTATGTCAATGCGATGGATAATGTGAGGTCAATAAGAAATTTAGAGTTCGAGGAAGCACACATCATGTGGAAGACACTGCGTGGATATGGAATGAAGTCTGGTCTGATGAACAATGCCGGCCTGCGCGATCTGGCCCGCAAGAACGACGGTCATCTGTTCGATGATATCGGCCTGAGCCGCGACGCCTTCGTCAATTCAACCGAAGAGCAGATGCGCAACCGCTACTGGTGGTACCAGTAAGCTAAAGCATGTTGCGCAAAAGTGTGCAGCGGTTTTGCGTTTAAAACATGCGTCAAAACAAAGAGCTAAAGTGCGATAGCGAATCCGACGGATCGCGACGCGCTTTAGTATCGCGTTCATTCGCATGCCCATATAATTTGACAGGAAAGCCCGGGAACGACAGCGTTCCCGGGCTTTCTGATTTCGAACTCGATTCAATCGATCAGGCCTGAACGCCGGCAGCTTTCTGATAGGCGGCGATGAGATTGTCGATCTGGTAGGGCCATGCGAGTTTCGTCGCCACCCTGGCACGGCCGACTTCGCCCATCCGCGCACGGACCTCCGGCTTTTCCAGCAACTCGATGATCTTCTCGGCAAAATCGACCGGATCGTTGGCTTTCGCATAGAGCGATGCTGTCTCGGCGCTGCGGCGTCCCTCCGTCACGTCGAACTGCACGATCGGCTTTCCGAGTGCCATATATTCGATGATCTTGTTCATCGTCGACTTGTCGTTCATCGGATTGACGCGATCAGGATTGACGCAGACATCCGAGGTCGACAGCGCCTCGAGCAGATCGTGGTCGGATACGCGTCCGGTGAACGTGATGTAGTCGGCCAGGTTCAACCGTTCGACTTCGGCAATCAGGCTCTTGACACTCGGGCCGCCGCCGACCAGCACGAACTGGATATCGTGGCGATCGAGCTTATGGACGATGTGGCTGACGGACTGGATCAGCAGATCGACGCCCTCCTGGGCGCCCATCACCCCGACATAGCCGACGACGTGCCGGCGGCCGTTGCGAAGCTTCGGATTTGGCTCCACGGCCACGAAGCGCGACAGGTCCGGGCCGCTGCGCACCACGAAGATGTCATCGGCGCGCTTGCCGCCACGCGTCTCGGCGATCTCGCGATAGCTCTCGTTGGTGGAGATCACCACACGCGCCGACTTGAAGGTCAACCATTCGAGCGCCCGCATCATCTGCCAGAGAAGGCCACGCTTTTCGTACTTGGCCTCATAGAGTTCCGGGTTGATGTCGTGATGATCGAAGATGAACGCCTTGCCGAACAGCTTGAACTGCCATGCCACCAGGAAAATCAGGTCAGGCGGATTGCAGCCGTGCACGGTATCGAAACCGTGCTTGAACAGGATTTTCCAGGCAAGCACCGTCTCCCAGAACAGCGCCGCACCATATTCCGCCACATAGCCCATAAGGCCACTGGCATCCAGCGGCAGCGGATGCCGGTAGACGTGGATATCCTCGATGCACTCGTAGCGCTCCTGGAAACCCTTGCCGGTCGGGCAGATCACGCAGACCTGCGCGCCGGCATCCCTGAGGGTTCGTGCTTCCTGCCAAACGCGCCGATCGAAGGGGACCGGCAAATTCTCGACGATTATCAATACCTTGCGGTTTGCCAGCGGCAAAGCGGAGATGTCCTCCGCGCCAAGTTCAAGGACTGCCATAACTATCTCTTTCGCGGTTAAATTGTCCCAACCGTTTTCTGCTTGTCAGAGGCGGCATCCTCCAATGCCGGCTATGACAGGGTATGCGTATGAACCACCTTCGACGGCTTCAGCGTCACGTTCGACAGGCTGCCATTCGTGTCGATCACCAGATCGAAGTCCTGGGTTTCCGCTTGCGCCCGATCAACCATGACATCGGAGATCGATGGCAGGTGCGAGAAGGCGTAGCCCATGTTCTGGCCGAGCAACTGCGTCGGCTTGACCGCCGGATCGTAGATGCTGAGCTTGTAGCCGGATGTGATAAGCCGCTGCGCAAGGTTGAGCTGCGGGCTTTCGCGGAGATCGTCGCTTTCCGCCTTGAAGGCCAGGCCCAGCATTAGGATGCGTGCGTCTGCGGCGATGTCACGCGTCACATAGTCGAACAAAAAGCGCTTATGCGCTTCGTTCGAGCGAAGCAGCGAATCGACCAGATGGTTGAAAGCGCCAACCTCTTCGGAGATGTGGGCGAGCGCGCGCACATCCTTCGGCAGGCACGAACCGCCAAAGGCGCCGCCCGGGCGCATGTAATAGGGCGATATGTTCAGCTTGCGGTCCGAGACGAAGATCTCGTGCACCTTCTTGGCGCTGATGCCGAGCTGAACGCAGACGCGGCCAATCTCGTTTGCGAACGACACTTTGACGGCATGCCACGTATTGTCGACGAATTTGGTAAATTCCGCCTCACGATATCCCGTGACGAAAGTCGGGGCGGCAATATTGCCGTAGAGCGCAGTCATCGTCTCCGATGGTGTGCCGTCCTGGGTGCCGATAACGATCTTGGGAGGGTTGAAGTAGTCGTTGATGGCGACCGACTCCCGCAGGAACTCCGGATTGTAGACGATCTCGACGGCTTGGTTGAGCTTGTCTTTGAGATGCGCCCTGAAAATCGGAGCGATCAGATTATCGACCGAACCGGGCCGAATGGTGCTGCGGTAAACGACGGTCAACGGCTTTGGTCTATCGACGGAGACCGCGATGGCGATCTGGCGCGATACCTCGGCGATGTAGGTCATGTTGTGGGAGCCGTCAGCAGCGCTCGGGGTTCCCACGCAGACGATCGCAAGATCACAATCGGCGAGTACGCTGCCAATCTGCGTGACGACCGTCAGTCGGCCTTCGGCCAGGCCAGTTGCCAAAAGTTCGTCCAGTCCAGGCTCATAAATCGGTGAGTGACCAGACAGGATCATCTTCACTTTATCTTCATGTGGCTCGACGCCGACGATGGAATGGCCTTCCTTGAGGAGGCAGCCGGCACCCGTCAGCCCAACATAGCCGAGACCAAAAATGGCAATCTTCATTCGCGAACTCCTGAGTGCAACAATGGAAGGCTATGGCATTTTTTGCTGCACCGCAACCTAAATATTGCCCGAAATCGACCTCAAACCACTGGTCCAAAGCATGCCAAGAATAGGATAAAATACCTACAAACAAATATAGCTGGGGGGTTCCTGCGGCCTTTCCCTGTGCTCGCCGGTCGCTTGAAATATATCCTGGAGGGCGCATACATCCACATTCGCTCGGCGATAATCAATGGATCTCGTTGCTTGACCTTATAGAATACGTTCCATGGAAAATTGCGAACTTTTTTTGGGGGCATATGAATAAAGACGGCCGTCGCGATCTGGCCCTCGATATTATTGAGCAAGTGCGAAGGCGAAGTGCTCTATTAAAAGTTTAGCAAGTCAATCGAGCTTCTTGAACTTTTTGCACACGGTGTCAACGCTGCGTCTTGCCTTCTGCGTCACAGCGCCAAACTTTCGTCAAGACTTGTTGCACAAGCTTATTGCTGAAATTGCTATGTATTCATCAAGAAGCAAAGCGTCAACAAACGTCACTCCACCAATTTTCCATTTAGAGTTACTTTAGAATATTCGAATTTAGTCATGCTTGGCGTCATTTTCGGGCGCCCCCATAAGAACCGGCAACGAGTCAGAATTTCGACCTCGCCCAGCCTCTGGTGTCACTTTGAGGGATGATGACCACACTTGCCGTCACTGCAACTGCGATCCACCACGAACATCTGCGGCCAATATTCCACGACCGCAATCGTCAGCTCACGCCACTTCAACCAAACGTTCCGCCGTCTGCAGATCGACGCTGACCAACTGGCTGACGCCCTGTTCGGCCATGGTGACGCCGTAGAGGCGGTTCATGCGGGCCATGGTGATGGGGTTGTGGGTGATGATCAGGAAGCGGGTGGCAGTGGTCGCGGCCATCTCGTCCATCAGGTTGCAGTAGCGCTCGACATTGTGGTCGTCGAGCGGTGCGTCGACTTCGTCGAGCACGCAGATCGGCGCCGGATTGGTCAGAAACACCGCGAAAATCAAGGCCATGGCCGTCAGCGCCTGCTCGCCGCCGGACAGCAGCGTCATTGTCTGCGGCTTCTTGCCGGGCGGCCGGGCGAGGATTTCAAGGCCGGCTTCCAGCGGGTCGTCGCTCTCCACCAGCTGCAGTTCCGCCTCGCCGCCGTTGAAGAGATGGGTAAACAGCCGCTTGAACTGCACGTTGACCGCATCGAAGGCGGTCATAAGGCGTTCGCGGCCCTCACGGTTGAGATTTTGGATTGCGGTGCGCAACTTGCGGATGGCGTCGATCACGTCGTCACGCTCGGTCACCAGCGTGTCGAGCTTTTCGGTGAGTTCCGTCTGTTCTTCCTCGGCCCGCAGGTTGACGGCGCCGAGTCGTTCGCGCTCCATCTTCAGCCGCTCGAGCTCGATTTCGGTGACACGCGTTTCCGGCAATGCTTCGTCCGGACGCAATCCCGTCAGCCGCATCACTTCATGCGGTTCGCATGATAGCGTCTCACGAATGCGCGCTTCGGCGGCGACGCGCCACTCGCGCGACGACAGCAGGCGCTCCTCTGAGCGGCCGCGCTTTTCGCGTGCCTCGGCGAGACCCGTCAGAGCTTGTGCTGCGGCCCGATCGGCCTCGCGTTCGAGGTTTTCTTGCGCGGCCAACCGGTCGGCGGCATCCTTGCGGGCGGCCTCGGCCTTGGTGATTTCGTTGAGCAGACCACGGCGCTTGTCCTCGAATTCTTCGGGGGCGGCGAGCAGGTCTTCCAGCTCGATTCGCGCTTCCTCCTCGCGGGAGGCCAGCGTTTCGATCTGGCGGCCGGCGGAGTGCTCGCGGTCCTTCCACACCTGCCGTTCGGCTGCGATCGCGGTGATCCGCCGGCGCCGCGCATCGTTCTCTCGGGCTTCGGAATCGTGGTTGGCGCGTGCCTCGGCAAGCCCCGCGCGGCGCTGGGCGACGAGCAGGCCCTGTTCGCGAAGCGTGCTGTCAAGAAGCGAGAGGTCGGGTGCATCGGCGAGCGTGATGCGTGCATCCTCCTCGGCAATCGCCATCTCTTCCAACTGGCCAGCGTAACCCGAAATCTGGCTTTCAGCGGCGTCCTTCTGGCGCAACAACTCGCCGCTGGCGCGTTCGGCCTGAAGAAGGGCCTCGCGGGCTTCGGTCAGCTTGCGTGCCAGCAGGCGTTCCATGTCGCGGTTGCTCTGCAGGCGGGCCTCGTCGCGGCGAACGGCATCGACTGCCTCGCCATGACGCGTTTCGCAATCTTCGACCTGGATTTCCGCCTCTTCCTTCTCGGCCTCAAGTGCGGCGAGCCGGTTCTTTTGCTGGAGACGGAGGGCGGCGGCACTAGGCGCGCCAGCCTTGGCGGTATGGCCATCCCAGCGCCATACCATGCCTTCGCGGCTCACCAGCCGCTGCCCTGGCTTGAGCTCAAGCCGCAGGTGGTTGCCCGCACTTTCCTCGACAAGGGCTATCTGCCGCAGGCCGCGTTGCAGTTCCTTGGGCGCACGAACAAAGTCGCTGAGCGGTCTGGTGCTCGCAGGCAAAGCGAGATCGTTGGAGGCGTCGCCCGGCATCGACCAGTAGGAGGGTGCAGCATCGTCTAGCGCCGAATCGAGATCGTCGCCCAGCACGGCCCCAAGCGCCGTCTCCAGCCCGTCATCGGCAGAAATCATCTCGGAGACCGGCGTCTGCGCCTGCGTGCCACCGGCGGCCAGCATCTTTGCGATCGTCCGCGCTTCGGTATCCAGCATCTGCAATCGCGCGCGCGCGGCATCCAGAGGCTTGCGCGCATCGGCCTCGGCATTGCGCGCGGTGGTCAACGCGCGCTCCGAGGCCGCAACGGCGGTGACGCCATCCTCGTGGGCGATTTCGGCCGCCTCGAGTTCCTCGCGCTTGGCGTCCGGATCGGGCAGGGCAGCAAGCTTGCCTTCGACCGCAGCGAGATCGTTGCGTGCCTCGCCGATCTGTCGCTCGATGCGCTGGCGGCGCTGGGCGAGGTCGGCGAGAAAACGCTCGGTCTGCTGACGGCCGGCAGCGGCTTCAGCACGTTCCGAAGTCAGCACCTGCATCCGCGCCTCGGCCTCAGCGACTTCAGCGGTTGCAGATTGCAAGAACTCCGACAGCTCGGCAGCTCGTTCGGCGGAGCTTTCCAGGGTTTCCTTGAGATCAAGCTCCTCGTCGTCCAGCCGTGCGAGGATCTGGCTGTTACCGGCGATCATCTGCCGCTCGCGCTCGATATCGGCGGCCAGCTGGGTAATCCGGCGCTCAAGTTCATGCCGCCGCACGTCCAGCCGGCGGGCATCTTCCTCGAGTTGGGTGCGGGCGATCGTCAGCCGTTGCAGGGCTGCGGCGGCGCGTGCCTCGACGTCGCGTAGTTCTGGCAATCGCAGGCCCTCGATGGCCTGCTGCTTGGCAGCTTCCATCTGCGCCTGCGCGCGCTCGGCAACGAGATTGGTCGCCTGGTTCAGGGAGCTTTCGGCCTCGCCCTCGGCGGACTTTGCCTCCGACCAGCGGATGTGCAGCAGCTTGGCTTCCTCGGCGCGGATCGCGGCGGATAGCTGTTTGAACCGATTGGCTTGGCGCGCCTGGCGCTTCAGGCTCTCGATCTGGGTGGAAAGGGTCGTCGTGACGTCTTCGAGCCGTTCGAGATTGGTCTCTGCGGCGCGAAGTCGAAGCTCGGCATCGTGCCGGCGCGAATGCAGGCCGGAAATCCCGGCGGCTTCTTCGAGCAATTGCCGCCGCGCCTGTGGCTTGGCCTGGATCAGTTCACCGATCCGGCCCTGGCCAACCATGGCCGGCGAGCGGGCGCCTGTCGAGGCGTCGGCGAAAAGCAACTGCACATCGCGGGCGCGGGCCTCCTTGCCGTTGATGCGGTAAACGGAGCCCTGTTCGCGTTCGATGCGGCGGGTGACCTGCAACTCGTCGGCATCGTTGAAGGCAGCCGGCGCGGTGCGGTCGGAATTGTCGATGAACAAGCCGACCTCGGCCGAGTTGCGGGCAGGGCGCTGGCCGGAACCGGAGAAGATCACGTCGTCCATGCCAGAGGCGCGCATGTTCTTGTAGGAGTTCTCGCCCATCACCCAGCGCAGCGATTCCGTCAGGTTGGATTTGCCGCAGCCGTTCGGGCCGACGACGCCGGTCAGGCCGGGCTCGATGAGGAATTCCGACGGCTCCACGAAGGACTTGAAGCCGGTAATGCGCAGTTTGGTGAATCTCATGCGGCGCGCCCCGGCTCACGCACTCCGCAAACAAAAACAGGCGGCAGCCGATGGCCACCGCCCGTCCGAACGAGGGTTCTGATGTTACTCAGCGGCGTCGATGATGGCCGACATTTCCTCAACGCTCATTTCCCCGGCATAGCGATTGCCATTGATAAAGAAGGTCGGGGTGGAATCCACGCCATAGTCCTTGGAAGCCTTGTCCCGCACGCTATTCACATCATCCAGAAGCTTCTGGTTCGTCAAGCAGGCTTCGAAGCTCTCCTGTGTAAAACCGGCAAGTTTGGCCATCTGCAACAAGGCTGCACGGCCGTCTTCGGCGGTCGCCCAGGTCATCTGGCTCTTGAAGAGAGCGGAGACCATCGGGAAATACTGTTCCTTCGGTGCGCAGCGTGCCAGCATGATGGCCGCGGCAGCACGTGCATCGAGCGGGAATTCGCGCAGGATGAACTTCACCTTGCCGGTTTCGACATACTTCGCCTTGATGGATTCGAAGATGTCATTGTGGAAGCGGGCGCAATGCGGGCAGGTCATCGACATATATTCGACGATCGTGACCTTGGCATCGTCCTTGCCGATCGACACATCCGGCAGCGCGCCGGGTTCCAGCAGCTTTTCAATATCGACCTTCCCCTCAGGCGTCGGGACCTTGACGTCCGGCGTGGTTGCAGCCGTCTTGATCGGATCGACGGCCTGCATGGTGGAGGACTTGGCCATCTCGGAGGTGGTCGCCTGGGTCTTGCTGGCTTCCTTGTCCGTACCGTCGCTGCAGGCTGAAAGGGCAGCGCCCAGCCCGGCAATGGCAACAGCGGCGAGAAGGCGAATGGAAATGGTCGTCAGGGGGATCGGCATGGTTGCTCCTGGCAATTCGGATCTGCAATCGGGATATACTGTGGCAAATCTGGCCGCAAGCCCCCGGTCGGCGCATCTGTTCAAAGGCCCATCTGTTCAAGCAATTGTGACTGGCAAATGGCGGGGTCGCACCAACTTGTGAACGGATTACCGATTATTCACTTGCGTTTGCTGCCGATCACCGCCCGCCCCAGCTTGTCGAGCGCCGCCTTGAGACCCTCGTTCTCGATTTCGCTTGTGATCGTGGCCAACCGGGCATTTTCGGACGCCGAGAGAGCGCGCGGCTTGCGACGGAGCTTGTGAAGCGGCGTCACGGGCTTCTGGACGATGCGGATCTGGCGGATCGCCGGATAGCCGAAGAAGCCGTTGATCCGCTGGATCAACTCACCTTGAGCATGGGTGAGGAAAAGCGCGCGAGCCCCTTCGCAGGCAATGGTCAGCATGCCGGGTTCGACGCCGCCGCTCTCGCCGGTCATCTCTGAATTGCGGCGCGGCCAGGTGATTTTCTCCGGCCGTGTGCAATCTGCAAAATCAGCACCGGCAATCTCATCCCACGAGCCGATCAGCGCGGTGTTGATACCGGCCTTGCGCGCCAGCACCGGATCGATCAGCCGATTGGCAACCTCGGCGATCTGAAACGCGCCTTTTCGTTGAAATGTGGACATCAGGCTTCCGGCGAGCGGTGAAGATTGTTAGTCCTTGAATCATAGCCCTGATCCGTCCTACCAGCAATGGATGACGTTCATTCAATCAGACGCCTGTTTTGCGGCGCCCCCTCATCCGACCCTTCGGGCCACCTTCTCCCCGCTGGGGAGAAGAGGAAGAGCGTGCCCGCCGTCCATGTTCAACTTGGCGCTCAAAACGATTGGGTCGTTGCTTTTTCGAGAGGCGGCTCAGCAAGCCTCCTCTTCTCCCCAGCGGGGAGAAGGTGGCCCGAAGGGTCGGATGAGGGGGCCTTATCTCGGTGCCTGACGTTCTTCACCCGAAATCCGCCGATCTCCTCGCATGGTACGACCGCCACCACCGCGATCTGCCCTGGCGCGTCAGCCCCGCTGCTCATGCGCGCGGAAAGCGCCCCGACCCCTATCACATCTGGATGTCGGAGGTGATGCTGCAGCAGACCACCGTGCAGGCGGTGAAGGCTTATTTCGAGAAGTTCCTAAACCTCTGGCCGACAGTTGGCAACCTTGCCGCAGCCGACACCGAGGATGTCATGAAAGCCTGGGCAGGACTCGGATACTATGCCCGCGCCCGCAATCTGAAGAAATGCGCCGAGGCCGTCGTTGCAGAGCATGGTGGCGTGTTCCCAAGCACGCTCGAAGGGCTGCAGAGTCTGCCGGGCATTGGTGACTATACATCTGCCGCCATATCCGCGATTGCCTTCGATATCCGTGCATTGGTGATGGACGGCAATGTCGAGCGCGTCGTCTCGCGGCTATTTGCCGTGAAGGAAGCACTGCCCGGCGCCAAACCCATCCTCAAGGCGCATCTGGAAACGATGACGCCTGAGGCGCGGCCCGGCGATTTTGCCCAGGCGATGATGGATCTCGGCGCGACGATCTGCACGCCACGCCGGCCGACCTGTTCGCTCTGTCCCTGGCGCGAGAATTGTCTCGCGCTTCACACGGATGATCCGGAGAATTTCCCGGTCAAAGCCGCCAAGAAGGAAAAGCCGGTCAGGGTTGGGGCGGCCTTTGTCGCGATCGACCGGCACGAGCGCGTGCTGCTGAGAAAGCGCATCGACAGCGGCCTGCTTGGTGGCATGACCGAAGTGCCGACCACGGGCTGGACAGCAAGCCGCGACGGCGAGACTGGTCGCGACGCCGCCCCCTTTGTCGCCGACTGGAAGCCAGCGGGGACGATCACGCATGTGTTCACGCATTTCGAGTTGAGGCTGACGATCTATCGGGCGGAGGTTCAAGCCGGTAGCCACACGAACAGCACTAATGACTGGTGGGAGCCGGTTGCAAATCTTGATGGTGAGGCCTTGCCGACTGTCATGAAAAAAGCAATTGCCGCCGCTATTCCACACGCATTCTTGAAAGCCAGAAGGAAGTAACATGCCCGTTGAAATCCGCCATATCGTCTTCGATATCGGCAAGGTTCTCATTCATTACGATCCCGATCTTCCCTACGCCAAATTGATTCCGGACGCCGACGAGCGCAAATGGTTCTTCGAAAATGTCTGCACCCACGACTGGAATGTCGAGCAGGACCGTGGTCGCACGTGGCTCGAAGCTGAAGCTTTGCTGTTGGAAAAATTCCCGGAAAAGGAAGAGCATATCCGCGCCTTTCGCAAGTACTGGCATGAAATGGTGCCTTACGCACACGAGCGCAGCGTAGCCCATCTCGAGCGCTTCATCGCCGAGGGTCGCGATGTGACCTTGCTCACCAATTTCGCCGACGACACATTCGACCAAGCCTGCGAGATCTTCCCATTTCTCAAGAAGCCGCGCGGCGTCACTGTCTCGGCACGCGTCAGGCTGATCAAGCCGGACCCGGCGATCTACGATACCCATACGAAGACATTCCATCTCGACCCCAGCCACACGCTTTTCATCGACGACGCCTTTGCTAATATAGAGGCAGCGCGGGCCTATGGCTGGAACGCGATTCACTACACCGGCGCCGATGCGCTTGATGCCGAACTCAAGACCTATGGACTAGCATGATGACTGAAACCTTCGACCCCGCAGCACACTTGGCAATCTTCCACAACGCCATCAATACGCTCGATTATGACACGATCGCGCGCTACTTCGCCGATGATGCGATCTATGTCTCCGGCGGCGTTGGTGGCCGGATCGATGGACGCGATGCGATCATGGTGGCATTTCGCAAGTATTTCGACGCCTATCCCAACCAGGTCGCCGAAGACACGTTGGTGGAGGCGCTTGCCCCGCGCGTGGCCCGCTCCGTTTGGAAACTCAATGCCATCAACAGCCAGACCGGCGAAAGGCTCATCCGCACCGGCGAGGAAACGCTGACCTTCGATGAGGAAGGCCACATTTCGCGGATTGACGTGACGGATTATTGATCGGCTTACGAGATTGGGATGGGCACAAGTCGACCCTACTCTTGATCGCTTTCAAATAGTTGTCCTGCATAGAGAATACGCAGGACAACGACTTCGCTGTCTTCCACGATGAATGCCACGCTGACGCGGCGTTCGCAGCCTACAATCCGTAGGCCCTCTCGAATATGGTTCCGTACCGTGCCGCGCTCGGGAAAAGTTTCAAACTCGGCTAGGAATGTCCGGACGCGCGCCGTGTAGTCACGCGCGATTGTAGGGGATGCCGATTTGCGGCGAACATAGCGATAGATATTTACGAGATCCAGTTCGGCTTCAGTCGTGAGGCGAACATCATATCGCTTCATCTCAAGACTGTTCTCTATCAATCTCGTCCATACGAGCTTCCAGCCGCTTCCAAGCGTCGTCCAGCGATGTTGTACGTGTAGGATCGGCTTTATAGGCGTCGTAGGAGGCTGTCACTTCTGTGCTTAACCAACGGTCAACCGCATTTTCCCGTTCTTGCAAGGCGCGCAGACCCTCGCGGATAACCTCGCTCTCGGACGCGTAGTCACCACTTGCCACCCGCTTTTTCACGAGATTGGCCATTTCCAAGGGAAGCGTGATACTCATCTGCTGTGTGGAACGCATAGACGCTCTCCGATCTCCAGATATCTCATAGCACGTGATAGGATAGAATCCTACCCGGCATGCGACCGGACAATCGTAGAAGCGCCGAAACCTGAGCCGCTGGTTGAGAAATCATACTTTTGTGCGTCGCAGCATTTTATTTTAGCCATCTGTTTTCAAAGCGTTGGGAATAGGATAGCAATGTCTGTGACAGTTTTTTGAATTCCGCGCAGGGGAAGAGGGCCGGGGTGACGAAGTGGGTTTACAGTTTCGGTGGCGGCAAGGCCGATGGCCGCACCGACCTCGCTGACAAGCTGGGAGGCAAGGGCGCCAACCTCGCCGAGATGAGTTTTCTCGGCCTGCCGGTGCCGCCGGGGCTGACCGTGGTGTCGGACGCCTGCACCCATTATTACAAGCACGACAAGAGCTTTCCGGATGGACTCAAAGGTGAAGTCGTCGAGGGCCTGCAGAAGATCGAGGCGCTGACCGGCCGCAAATTCGGAGGCAAGACCAATCCGCTATTGCTGGCCGTTCGCTCCGGCGCCCGCGTCTCGATGCCAGGCATGATGGACACAGTGCTCAATCTCGGCCTTAACGACGAGACGGTGCAGGCGCTGGCTGCCGATACTGGCGACGCCCGCTTTGCCTGGGATTCCTATCGCCGCTTCATCGAAATGTATTGCGGCGTGGTCATGGGTCTCGGCCACGATATCTTTGAGGAAATTCTCGAGGACGAGAAGGCGCGGCTGGGGCGTGAGCTCGATCCGGACATGACATCCGAGGAATGGCAGGGCGTTGTCGCCCGCTACAAGGAAATGCTCGACGAAGAGGTTGGCCAATCCTTCCCCGAAGATCCGATGTTGCAGCTCTGGGGAGCGGTCGGCGCCATCTTCGCCAGCTGGATGAACCCGCGTGCCATGACCTATCGGCTGATGCACAACATTCCGTCGGACTGGGGCACTGCGGTCAATATCCAGGCGATGGTGTTCGGCAACCTTGGCAATTCTTCAGCCACCGGCGTCGCCTTCACGCGCAACCCCTCGACCGGCATCAAGGAACTCTACGGCGAGTTCCTGGTCAATGCGCAGGGCGAGGACGTGGTCGCCGGTATCCGCACGCCGCAAAGCATCACCGAGCGCGCCCGCATCGAGACAGGCTCAGACCGGCCGTCGCTGGAAAAACTGATGCCGGATGCGTTTGCCGATTTCATCGCCGTCTGCAATCGGCTCGAGGCGCATTATCGCGACATGCTCGATCTCGAATTCACCATCGAGCGCGGCAAGCTGTGGATGCTACAGGTTCGCCCCGGCAAGCGCACGGCCAAGGCAGCGATCAAGATCGCCGTCGATATGGTCGATCAGGGATTGATCACCGCGGCCGACGCGGTCGATCGCATCGATCCGTCCAGCCTCGACCAGCTGCTGCATCCGACCATCGATCCCTCGGCGCGTCGCAACGTCATCGGCACCGGCCTGCCGGCGTCCCCGGGCGCCGCATCCGGCGAGATCGTCTTCACCTCGGAAGGCGCCATCGCCGCTGACAAGGAGGGCCGCAAGGTCATCCTCGTCCGCACCGAAACCAGCCCTGAAGACATCCACGGCATGCAGGCGGCACAAGGGATCCTGACGACTCGCGGCGGCATGACCAGCCATGCTGCAGTGGTCGCGCGAGGCATGGGCCTGCCCTGCGTTTGCGGCGTCGGCTCGCTACGCGTCGACATGCGCAATCGCGAGCTTGTGGCGCAGGGCGTCAAGCTCAAGGAAGGCGACATCATCTCCATCGATGGCTCGTCCGGCCATGTGCTGAAAGGCTTCCAGCCGATGTTGCAGCCGGAGCTTTCCGGCGATTTCGAGCGCATCATGGGCTGGGCCGACCGCATCCGCCGCATGAAGGTGCGCACCAATGCCGAGACACCGTCGGATGCCCGCGCGGCCCGCGCTTTCGGCGCCGAGGGTATTGGACTTTGCCGCACGGAGCATATGTTCTTCGAGGGCGGGCGCATCAATGTCATGCGCGAGATGATCCTGGCCGAGTCGATCGAGGAACGCCGCGCCGCGCTGAACCTGCTGCTGCCGATGCAGCGTGACGATTTCGTCGAGCTTTTCGAGATCATGCACGGCCTGCCTGTCACCATCCGCCTACTCGATCCGCCGTTGCATGAATTCTTGCCCAAATCCGAAGAGGAAATCGAGGAGGTCGCCGGCCGCATCGGCATGGCCTCGGCACATCTGCGCGAACGCATCGACGCATTGCACGAATTCAACCCGATGCTCGGCCATCGCGGCTGCCGGCTGCACATCTCCCATCCGGAGATCGTCGAGATGCAGGCGCGCGCCATCTTCGAGGCGGCTGTCATCGCCGCCCGCAAGACAGGCTCGGCCGTCGTTCCCGAAATCATGGTGCCGGTGGTCGGCCTAAAAGCCGAACTCGATTACGTAAAGGCTCGCATCGACGAGGTCGCGGGCTCTGTCATCGCGGAAACCGGCATGCAGATCGACTATCTCGTCGGCACGATGATCGAACTGCCGCGCGCCGCCCTTCGCGCCCACGTGATCGCCGAGGTGGCGGAATTCTTCTCCTACGGCACCAATGACCTCACGCAGACCACCTTCGGCATGTCGCGCGACGACGCCTCGGCGTTCCTGCCGACTTATATGCAGAAGGGCATCATAGAACGCGACCCCTTCGTCAATCTCGATTTCGATGGCGTCGGTGAACTGATCAAGATCGCCGCTGAACGCGGTCGCCGTACGCGACCCGGCCTCAAACTCGGCATCTGCGGCGAACACGGCGGCGATCCCTCATCGATCGCCTTCTGCGAGGAATCCGGCCTAGATTACGTCTCCTGCTCCCCCTTCCGCGTGCCCATCGCCAAGCTGGCGGCGGCGCAGGCGACGATCAGGAACGAGAAGAAGCGGTGACCGCCAAACCGGATATTCGCCGTATCGCTCTCGGAATCTTGACGCCGATGTTCGAAGCGATTGGTTTCAGGAAACGAGAACGCGGCATCTTTACCATAGACCTGGGCGACGAATTCCTGGGCTGGATAGGATTGCCGGATGCTGTTCGAAAGGGAGAGATTGCCATCAATCCTGTCATCGGTCTTCGGCATCAGGGAGCTCAGGAGCTCATCGCACACTTCACCGATAGAAAGCTGCACTCTTACATTCCTCCGACGGTAACAACCGCGCTTGGCTTTCTCCTACCAGAGCAAAAGTGGCGCGAATGGTACTTTGACAGCTCCCATCTGACGGAAGATTATCAAGGGCTTGCGAACATCATACGCGATGTCGCCTTGCCCTTCATGCGCGAACACGCAAACCTCGCGTCGCTGAAGATGATGCTTGAGGAATACAAATACGTGAAATTCAGGATGGATCAACACGAACGATTGCCGATCATCGAATGCTTGCAAGGCGATTTCGCAGGCGCAATCGCTAGCGCTGAGCAGTACTCAGGGGAAGTAAGAGAGGGAGGCGATCAACGTTCTCATGAATATCGGACCAAATATGTACCCAAGCTGATCGAATATTGTCGCACTATTCAAGAGAGGGGCTAGGAGCGCGATCCTCTCAGTTCTTCGCTACGCCCTCGGCCGCGCCACCCAGATCCCGGCGATAATCACCAATCCACCGAGCGCCTGAACGAGCGATACGGGTTCACCCAGCAGCACCCAGGCAAAGCCGGCTGCGGCGATGGCTTCGAGGAAGATCACCAGCGATGAGAAGGTCGTCGGCAGTCTGCCGAGCGCGACCGACAGCAGGCCCTGTCCGCCGGCATGGCTGACAAAGGCGAGCGCAAAGAGCACGCCCCAGCCGAGCGTGGTTTTCGGCAGGATGTTGCCCTCGATCGCCACGGCGCAAACCAGCAGGATAGCAACCGCCACTACGCTCATCTCGAAGGTGACACGCGCGGCACCCGTGCCTTTGCGCGCAGCGCCCACTGCCAGGAAATAGAGCCCGAAGAACACGCCGGTGCCGATGCCGAGCGCATCACCCAGCGCATGCGCCGGATTGAGCGCCAGGCTCTGGGCTACGAGTGCCGCACCACCGACGAGGCAGAGTCCGAGGCCCGCAAGCGTGCTCTTTTCGGCCTTGTGCCTGAACAGCAGCCAGCCGAACACCACCACCCACAGCGGCGCCATCGTCGCGAAAAACGTGGCATTGGCGATGCTGGTCTGCATGATGGCAAGATGCCAGAGCAGGAGATCTCCCGCGAAAGACACACCCGCCAGCACGATCGGCAGCGACCAACTCCTGGCAGGCGCTGCAGGGTTCTGCCTTTCTTCGCCGCGCATCCACATATAGAGGATCGGCAGGGCCAGGAAGACGCGCCAGAACGCGCTGGCCAGCGGCCCAACATCGGCAAACCGCACAAGGCTAGGCGAAATGCTCATGGCAAGTGCCGCCGCAATCATAGCAACGATGCCGGTAGCGAGATCCGATTTTCGTCGGGCGTGGTCGATTGTGGTTTCGGACATAGGGCCTGACTGGAAAATGCAATCGCTACGTGGTCGCGCGGCTTTGCGGGACAATGGGATACGCTAGCGTCTACCGCGATGCGCCGGGCAAAGGCAAGGAGCTACGAAGCAATCGTTGTTCGCCCGTACTGACAAAATGATCTTGTACGGGCAGTATGAGCTTATTGCGCCGTCTGGGAGAGATTGCCGTGTTTGAGAGATTTCTATCCGAATTTGTCCTGGACAGTTCCGAGCCGCAGGTAATCATTCCACCCGCGCAGATCTCTGAAGGCCTAAAGGAGCTTTTCTCTGCGTTTGGTGGTCGATCGTTCAACACTGGCCTTTATCGTGTCATCAACCCCACTGATTTGCCGATATGGCAGGCCCGCATCCACTCCGCTTTTCCAGAGTTTGCCGGGCGCATTGTTTGTTTTGGATATGATTGGCTGGGACGGGCATTTGCAGTTGATACTCAACGGCTGGAGGACGGCGAGCCTGGTGTGGTGCTTTTCGAGCCAGGCACTGGTGAGGCCCTTGAAGTGCCATGCGATCTCAAGACGTTTCACAACGTGGAACTGATCGAGGAGAGCGATGCTGCCTTGGCCTCAAGCTTTTACGAGCGCTGGTTGGCGGCGGGTGGTAGCGCGCCGTCTCATCACAAATGTGTCGGCTACAAGGTTCCTTTGTTCCTTGGTGGTAGGGACAGTATTGAGAATTTCGAAATTTCCGATCTCGATGTCTATTGGAACCTGATGGCCCAACTGATCGAACAAACCAGAGGCTTGCCAGTAGGCAGCAAGGTGGTCGTTTAATAATCGACTAGGTCGCTCGCAGCTCAACCGTCATGAGCGATTGTAGCCTGGCGAGCTGATATTTCCGGAACAGCCCGAATGCCTGCTCGGATGCCGCCTCCTGCCATGGAGAACGACCGGTGCTCAGCGCTCGTGTTGCGTCTTGGTTACCGTAACGTACTTGTATTCCGGATCCTTTGCGTGATCGCTGTCCGCGGGTCGTCGTGCAAACTCCTTTGGCACGAGACAGGCTCATGGCTTTTAAGGTGGGGAGGGATTCATCGATGCCGAACACACGTGGTTTTTGGGGATGGGCCGTGTTGGTCGCCTGTCTTACATTCGCAGGCGCCGTCAGGGCGGATACGATCAGTTATGCCGATGCAGTCACCGTCCTCGCCAAGGATTGTGGTTCCGACATCAAGAAGCTCTGCAAGGGTCTCAATCTTGGCAACGGAGCAATCCAGAGCTGCCTCGAACAGAAGGCCGCCAAGGTGTCGCCGACATGCACGGCGTCGCTTGCCAGCGTCGTGACGTCGATCGGGCAGCGACAGGCGGCCCAGACGAACTATGCCAAGATCTGCAGACACGCCATTGCCCAGCGTTGCAAGGGCATGCGGGGCGACGGCAACATTCTCGGCTGCCTGATCAAATCGACGAAGCACATCAGCGATGAGTGCAACCAGGCAATCACAGATGCGGGATGGCGGTGAGCCATGGACGGGAGCAAGACAATGAAGAAATACATTCGCGCGCTTGGTGGTGCGGCCCTGGCTCTGAGCATCGTTGCCCTGCCCGGCCTCGCCGCTACGCAGGAGCTTAGTCGCCAACAGATCGTGACGACGCTGGGACGGGTCACGAATAATGCGCCCGCCATCGATGTCGTGGTCCTCGCGCAGGAGGCTGAAGCCAATGTCGGCAAGGGTGTCGCCAACCTGCCGGATTATGCCAACCTGGCGAAGCTATCGCAGCTGGTTGTCGAGATAAACTTCGAGAACGATTCGGTCGCCATGGAGCCCGTATCGTATCGGACAATCGGCCTGATTGCCGATGCGCTTCACCACCCCAACCTGTTTCGCTACAAGTTCCTGGTGGTCGGCCATAGCAGCTCGACGGGCGATGCGTTGCATAATCTCAAGCTTAGCCAGCAACGCGCCGACGCGATCCGGGTGGCGCTGGCGACAACCTTCGCAGTTCCAGCAGACCGCCTGTTCTCAGTCGGCGTGGGGCAAGAATGGCCGATCGATCCCGCCAATCCGAAGGGCGCGATCAATCGCAGAGTCAACTTGATCAATCTCGGCATCGTGAAGTGATGCAGCTAGCATCCGCGTGAGAAAAGCGGATGCTAGGCGAGTTCCTCGACCGGATCCCTGGCGCTGATCGCGCCGCCACGCAGCCGGCCGGCATCGCGCGCCGGCGGCGTTCCAAACAGCCGGGTGTATTCCCGGCTGAACTGCGTGGCGCTTTCATAGCCGACCGAGAAGGCGACGCGCGCCACATCGCCCGCCTCGGCGATCAGCCGGCGGCGGGCGACGTGGAGCCTGAGCCGCTTCTGGTACTGGACCGGGCTCATCGCCGTCACCGCCTTGAAGTGGCGATGGAACGCCGATGCACTCATGCAGGCATGGGCGGCGAGATCCTCGACCTGGAAGGGTTCGGCGAGATTGTCGCGAATCCAGCCGATCGCCCGGCGCACCTGGGCGAGGCGGCTGTCGCCGGTGGCGAGCTGGCGCAGCATGCCGCCGCAGGGGCCACCGAGGAGGCGATAGATAATCTCGCGCTCGATCAGCGGGCCGAGCACGGCAATGTCTTTCGGCGAGTCGAGCAGGCGCAGCAGCCTCAGCCATGAATCGAGCAACTCCGGCGTTACCGACGAAATACCGAAGCCGGAGCCGGGCTCGGTCGATGCCGCAGGCGCATTGTCGTTCATGCTGAGAAGGACATCCGAGATGAGCGTTGCGTCGAACCTCAGCGTGATCGAAAGATAGGGCCGTCCAGGCCCGTCACGATAGACTTCGCCGGTCGCCGGTACGTCGATCGTGGAGATAAAGTAACTCGGTTGGTCGTAATGCAGCGCCCTGTCGCCGATCAGGATGCATTTGGCGCCTTGCAGGATCAGGCAGATCATCGGCTCGCAGAAGGCGGGCACCGGACCGGCCTCGCAGTGGTCGCAGCGGGAAATGACGACGCGCGGGATCGCTGTT
The DNA here is from genome assembly GCF_057787725.1 of Shinella sp. OV683. Lineage (NCBI taxonomy): Bacteria > Pseudomonadati > Pseudomonadota > Alphaproteobacteria > Hyphomicrobiales > Rhizobiaceae > Shinella > Shinella sp. OV683. The sequence goes on along the minus strand of NZ_CM173543.1, from coordinate 3,605,539 downwards.
TCCGTTTCGCGACTTCTCGCATGCGTGAGTGCCAGTTGGCGCAATTCCGTGATCGTGTCTTGCATGAACATAAGATGGCAATCGCAGCTTTGCTGGTCAAGCGCCACCCGATCCTTGGGAGAAGATCAGGCAGGATTGGGCAGGAATCCGCCACGATCCGGCTCACACCCCCGCGCCATAACGCACCATTTTCCGCTTCGTCTTCAACAGGAGTACGGACAATGACGACGACAAAAACAGCGCTGGTCACTGGCGCCAACAGAGGCATCGGCCATGAAATCGCCCGACAGCTCGCCGAAGCGGGCCACGAAGTCTGGCTGGGCTGCCGCGACGAGAAACGGGGAGAAGAGGCTGCGGCAAAGCTTCGGGCGCTTGGCCTCAAGGCCCATGTGCTGCCGCTCGATGTCACCGACGATGCGAGCGTTGCGCAAGCCGCGAAATCCCTCGCGGCCCAGACCGGGAAGCTCGACGTGCTGGTCAACAATGCCGGCATCGCCCAAGGCTTCGACAATGCCCCGGCCGACGAGCCGATCGCCAATGTGAAGCAGGTCTACGAGGTCAACGTCTTCGGGCCCATCCGCGTGACGCAGGCCTTCATCCCGCTGCTCAAGGCGGCGTCAGGCGCCCAGGTGGTGATGATCAGCAGCGAACTCGGATCGATTTCCGCTTTGCTCGATACCGGCAGCGAGTTCTACGGGGTCAATGCATTGGGTTACAACAGCTCGAAGACGGCGCTTAATGCAGCCGTGATTTCATTCGCGAAAGCGCTCGAGCCGCATGGCATCAAGGTCAACGCCGTCGATCCCGGCTTTACAGCCACTGATATGAATGGCGGACAAGGCTACCGCAGCGTGGCGCAGGCGGCCGAGATTCCCATTGCGCTTGCCAACGACAGGATGAACGGCGTTACCGCCGCCTTCCTCAATCACAATGGCACGCTGGGTTGGTAGGGTCAGAAGCAGAAGTTCGGCGCGTCAATGCGCGCCGGTCTTCTCCAGCCGTTCCAGCACATCGACCAAGGTTCGGCGAAAGTGGTGAGGTGCTCGGGCTGGGCTCGATTTTCGCAGCACTCGATCCCGCCAACGAGTTCTATGCCAACAATTTTCTTGGCCATAACAGTTCAAAGACGGCGCTCAATGCGGTGACCGTTTCCATGGCCAAGACATGCGAGCCGTGGGGCATCAAGGTCAATGCCGTCGATCCTGGCTATACGGCCACTGACATGAATGGCGGCACAGGCTACAGAACAGTCGAGCAGGCTGCCGAGGTCGCAGTCAAACTTGCTCAAGCTGGCATCGATGGCCCAACCGCCGGCTTCTTCAATCACAACGGCGTCGTGGCCTGGTAAGGGCACGGGTTGGCCAGCCGACTTCGCATCATCCTGGCTAGCACAATGCCGGCCGGGATGATGCGACCTTGACGGCATCTCTCAAAAGTGCAAAGAGACAGACCTGTCTCACCTTTTCGGGAAACGTCATGCCGCCAGCCAGTGGAAATTCAGACAAACGTCAGCAGATCGTTGAAACAGCTTATTGCCTGTTCAAGCGCGACGGCTTTCATGCCACGGGCATCGACCGGATCATTGCCGAGGCTGATGTGGCGAAGATGACTATGTACCGGCATTTTCCCAGCAAGGATGGGCTGATCTTGGCGGTGCTCGATTGGCGTGCCGAGCGCTTCGAGCGGCAACTGCTGCAATTGGTCGAAGGAGCGGGGCCGCCGCAACAGAAGGTCGAGGCGCTCTTCGACTGGTATGAGCGCTGGTTCCGAAGCGACGATTTTTACGGCTGCCTATTTGCCCATGCCATTGCTGAATATGGCGCGCCGTCACATTTGATCTTCAAGGCGGCGACGCAGCAGAAGCTGCGAATGCGGGCGTGTCTGCTTGCTCTTCTGCAAAGCGCTGGTTTCGGCGAGCGCGCCGCGACTCTGGCCACGACACTGCTGATGCTGATCGAGGGCGCGACGCTGCTTGCCCAGATCGGCGAGGGCGAAATGGCAATCCGCGATGCGAAGCTGGCCGCACGCGAGCTTATGGGTGAAGAGGCGACAGCGACATGAGCGCGACAGTGATCGCTCTGGCCCTGTTTGCGGCGCTGTTGCATGCGGGATGGAACGCCCTGTTGCGCACCGGCGGCGACCGGCTGTGGACGGTGACGGTCATGAGCTTCGCCAGCACCGTGGTTTCGCTGCCGCTGGTGATGATCTATCCGTTGCCGGCGTCGCCCGCCTGGCTGTTCATTTTGCTCTCCGCCTGCCTGCAGGTCGGCTACAGTGTTTTCCTTGTCGCTGCTTATCGCTATGGCGAGCTCGGCCAGGTCTATCCCATCGTCCGTGGCACAGTGCCGCTGCTTGTCACATCAGGTGGTTTTCTGATCGCCGGTGACAAGGTCACGGGCCTGCAAATGGTCGGTGTCGCACTCGTGGCCATCGGCATTGCCAGCCTGTCGCTGGGCAAGGGGAGGGCGGCGGGCATATCGATCCTGTTCGCGCTTCTGACCGGTGCGATCATCGCCGGCTATGCGACCGTAGATGCAATCGGTGTGCGCCAGTCAGGTCATGCCACCGCTTACACCGCATGGGTGCTGCTGCTTTACGGTCTTCTGTTGCCGACAGCCTTCATGCTGATGCGCGGGCCACTTCGTGTCGATCTAAAGGCGGCTGAAACTTGGAAGGCGTTTGCCGGCGGCGTGGTGGCGATGCTTGCCTATGGGGTGGTGGTGGCGGCTTTTTCGCTTGGCCCGGCCGGCCCGATTACCGCGCTCAGGGAAACCAGCGTGGTGTTTGCGGCGCTTATCGGCTGGCTGCTCTTATCGGAGGCGATGACGAAGCGGCGCATCGCGGCCTGCCTGATTGTCGCCATCGGGGCTATCTGCCTCGGCTGGAAAATCTGAGACCGGCGCATTCCTCAATGCTGGCCGATCTTCTCCAGCACATCAACGAAAGATTTCGCGAAATTGGTGAGATGCTCGGCTTGGCCCTCGGCGGCTTCGACCTTGGTTTCCAGCGCGTCGTCGGACAGAAACACGAAAACGAGCTTCTGTTCGTGCGATCCGGCATAGGCGAGGCGCACGGCGGCGACGCGGCCCTTGCCGTCTGGCTTGTCGCCGTGTGGCAGTTCGAAAAGGAACTCGCCGTCGAGCGGCATGATCGCGGCCTTGACGGCATCGCTGAACACGGGATGGGTTTCGAGCAGCAGTTCCAGCGCCAGCCCGAGTTCGATGAATTCCACCGGCGCGGCTTTGCCGGCCTGCGGCGCGGATACAGATTTCGGCGCTTTGCCGAGATGCTTTTCGGGCGTCTGCATTGTGCTGTTCTCCAGTTCGCGACCCCCCGCTTATGGTTAACTCTAGGACAAACCTAGGCAATTGTGAGGCGAGGCGGTTCTCGGGCTGGTCGCGCGCTACATGCCACAGCCCAAATTGGCCTGTTGGAGCCCCGAAATGCACCCAAAAGAGGTCCGCATTTTCCGACGCCATTCAGCCCTTGAACTTGACATCGCGCTTTTATCCGTGCTCGCTCCGGTCATACTTTGATGATGTTTTGGAGCAGCAATCGGATGTTGAAAACGGAGTTGTGGCAAAACCTATCGACCTGCGCGCTGTTTTCCACCGAGGCCATTGCCCGCAACCGCGAGGCAGCGTATTTCGACATGATTGGCAAATAAGCATGGTCGCCCAGAGGTATAGATGACCGTCCGGTATGAACGTCCCGTTTCCCGCTCGGCCTATCTCGCCCGCAGGCTGGCACTGCTCGCCTTCGTGATGTTCGTGCTGGCCTGGATACTGCACCGCTTCGGGCCGCTCGAAACGCCTTATTTTCTGGCGATCGGCTTGGTGGCCGGCGGGCTGTCGGCAATGGCACTCTATCTTGCAATGCTGGGCTTCATCATGCTCTGGACCAAGGGCGCCCGCGGCGGCAAGGCGTCGGCGCAAACTCTGGTGCTGGTCGTCCTGCCTTTGCTGCCGGTGGTGATGGGCGCGTCGAGCTATGTGTCGCTGCCTGAGCTTTACGATATCAGCAGTGATCTCGTCGATCCGCCGAAATGGATCGATGAGGTGCAAGCCGACCAATCCTGGCTCGGCGCCCGGCCACCCGCGGCCGCAAAGGAGCGCGAGGCGCAGATGATCGCCTATCGCGACGTCACCGGCCGCCGCTACGAAGGCGCGCTCGACCGCGTCTACACGGCAGCGCTCAAGGTTGCCCAGGACACCGGCATCACGGTCACCGACGAACGCGGAGCGCCGGACGCCAATCTTCTTGAAGTGCCCATACCCGCTTCCAAGAACCCCAATGAGGCCGTGCCGGATGCGCTTGATAATGTCCCCATTCCGCTGCCGCGACCGGACAATGAAATCACCGAGGGCGAGGAATATCCGGTCGGTGACGCCTATATTCAGGGCGTGCATCGCACGCTGGTCTTCGGCTTTCGCCAGGACGTGGTGATCCGGCTGCGCGAGGAGGCGGAGACGACGCTGGTCGATATCAGGGTCGAGACCCGCTACGGCCGCCATGATCTCGGCTCGGGCGCGGCCTTCATCACAAGATATTTGCGGGCGCTGGACGCCGAATTGCTGGGTATTGCCGGCAGATGAGAAATGTCAGGCGGCGCGGGGTACCTGTCTTGCGCTATGCATCTCGGCTGCGAGCTGATCCGGCCGTTCGAGCAGGCCGTTGATCGCTCGATAGAAACTCGCCGGTGACGTTGCCCCGCCGATCCGGTCGGAAACGTAGAGGCTGTCCTCCACGAGGCCGGTAAACACCTCGCCATGGACGACAGGCACATGCACCGGCTCGAAACAGCGCAGGAATGCGCCGCCTTTCCAGCTCTTCAGTGCATTCCGGTACTGGCTGACGGCCAAATCGAATTCTTCCCGCTCGCCAAACCCGCCGCAATTCCTGGCGCAGGCACGAACGAAATTGGCTTCCCAGCCCGGCTGCATGGCAATGCCGTGCTGATGGCCGAGCCATTGCTGCACCTGGCCGACGACAGCCGTCAGACCGAGGCTTGCGGAAAACGGAAATCCCTTCATCCAAGGATCGGTGTCGGTGTCGTGGCCGGTCTCCCGGGTGAACTGGTCCTGGGACGCCTTGAGTTTCTTGAGATTATAAAGCGCCGAGGAATTGGCTTCCGGGCAGGCGCCGAAGATCGAGAACGGCCGATTGCAATAGACGAAGGAGCGGCCGAGCGCGGCCGCCTTGAGCGCATTGTCATAATCGACGACCGGATGACCGAAATATGATCCGCCGAACCGCGCCCGCATCCGCTCCAGCAACGGGCGCGACAGCGCCGCATGATAGATCGAAAAGCCCGATGTGATCGAGGCGCCCGCATCGTCCCAACGAAAGGCTCGACGCTGTACAAGTTCAGACGGCATCTCATGGAAGGTACCGGTGAGCGGAATGCGCACATTGTGAATGCGCGATTCCGCACTCACCCACGAATAGCGCGGGTTGTTCCAGGCAAACCCCTCAAGGTCCGGCTTCATGCTTTTGGCGATCTTCAGCGCATCGATGAGGTCGGGGTCGATGAGGTCGTCGTCGCCGACAACGCTGACCCAGTCGCCTGTCGTTGCCGCGACCGACCGTTCCCAGTTCTCCTGCATGGAAAGGGTGCGCTCTTGCGATGGCAAGTATCGTATGCGCGGATCGGCCTCGTGTGCCGCCATGAAGGTGTTCATCACCGAGGCGTCATCGGAATTGTCGGCAAACACGAATTCCACGTCGTCGCGCGGATTGGACAGCAGGAAAGCGATGGTTTCCTTGAAGTATTTCTGGCGGTTGCGCGACGGGACGCAGATGGACAGGACGGGCGTGCTCAAGCCGAAACTCCGGATGGGATGTGCCTGAACCTATGCCGACCGGCTTTCCCGAAGCTTACAGACGTTATGCGGGAAGATAGACGCCAGCCAGCAGCGGTGGGCCTTCGGTGGTGACCACGCCGCGCCCGACGAGATCCTCGAGATGAGCAAGCACCGAGAGCGCCGCCGCACCGTGCAGCCGGCGGTCGGTGTCGCGATAAATCGCCTCGACCATTTCCGGAATATGCCGGTCGCCGGCCTTGATGCGTTCCAGAATCGCCCTCTCACGCATCCGGCGGTGCGTGCGGATGCCGCGACAGAACGAGGCAGGGTCGGTGACCGGTCCGCCATGGCCGGGAAAATAGATCCGGTCGTCCCGCTGCAACAGCACTTCGAGCGAGGCCATGTAATCGGTCATCGAGCCGTCCGGGGGTGCGACGATCGATGTTGCCCAGGCCATGACGTGGTCGGCTGAAAACACCACGCCATCGTCATCGAGCGCAAATGCCGCATGATTGGCGGCATGGCCCGGCGTCAAAAGCGCGGTCAGCGCCCAACCGTCGCCCTCGATCCTCTGGCCGTGAGCGAGCCGAATGTCCGGTATGAAGTCCATATCGGAACTCTCGGCAAACGGATTGACCTCGCCATTGTGCAGCGGCCGGGCCGAGCGATGCGGGCCTTCGGCAATGGTGATCGCGCCGGTTTCGGCTTTCAGGCGTTTCGTCAGCGGCGAATGATCGCGATGCGTATGGCTCACCGCGATATGTGTCACTTCGCGGCCTTTGAGTGTCGCCATCAGCGCCTCGAAATGCGCATCGTTGTCAGGGCCTGGATCGATCACGCAGACCGAACGGTCGCCGACAATGTAGGAGTTGGTGCCGTAGAAAGTGAAAGGCGAGGGGTTGTTGACGGTAATCCGCTGGACGTTCCGCGCCACCGGCACGGCCTCGCCATAGGCGGGTGTAAACTCCCTGTTGAACTCGGCATCCGGCATTGTCACTTGTACTCGATTTCGATGAAGGACATGAATTCCGTGCCGCGGTTGACGACGTTGTGCGTGGCGCCGGCCTCGCGCCGATATGCCGCGCCCTTGGCGATATCGACCTCGCGGTTGCCCGCCTCTTCCTCGATCAGGAACTTGCAGTCCGTCATCGGTACGACGACGTAGCCCATGCCATGGGTGTGCACGCCGGTATCGGCGCCCGGCGCAAAATCCCAGCGGATGATGCGCACCACGGCGTCGTCGAGCAGCAAGGTCGGTTCTGCGGGCGGGCGGGCATTGAATCCGGGCATGTCATTCTCCTGATGCGTTGCACCAGATTTAGAAAGCTTTGCCGCCGCGTCCAGTCAAATGTTGATATCGGTCGGTGAAAGCCGGTGAAGGATGTCTGTGTTTTTTCAAAGACAGACGTTGCCGGGCTGGCAGGCTTTTGCTATGAGCACACCGCGCGGCCCGATCTCTTGTTCGGGCCACCCGCAATGCTGGGGCGTAGCCAAGCGGTAAGGCAGTGGTTTTTGGTACCGCCATCCCTGGTTCGAATCCAGGCGCCCCAGCCATACTAAAATTATGCAGTAATTTCAATCGCTTACGCGTAAATCAATTTTCTGATGTAGGCGATTCTAGGGGAGTGTTTTAGGGCTGCTGCGAGCTAATTCGTCGCATCGGCAATGAAAGCGCTCCTATGGCGTAGATCGACAAAAATTGCCTTCTCGTGTCCCTGCATCACTATCGCGTGGCAGGTGAGAAGATTCACAATCATTTGCGCATGGTGAACTACATCGCTAATCCATCCATGATCGACCGCTTCCCCATCAACGATGTTGTTCGGCTTTCCACGGTGCAGGATACCGCCGCACTTATTGTAAAGCTTCTTGAGGTCGTCTTGCGTCAGGTGTGGCAACTTACTGTCTTCTAAGTGCTTTTGACCGGGCGCAATCTCTGTCACGTCATAGGGCGTGGGGAAGAATTTATCGTAAGCATGCTTCATGTTGTTGATGATGTAGTCGGCAGCATATTGGCCCATTAGCTTCTGAACCTGAACCTTAGAAAGCCCGCCATGAACAATAACGCAACCGATCGCGATTGATTCGCATATCATCCGCAACTGAAGGTATGCTAATTCCCGAGCGATGCGCGCTGGGAGTTTTAATTCGTTGTTTACGCATTGCATAACCACCGAAATCCGATCTGAATTTTCGAACATTAGATCGCGATAAACAACTAGAATCTCTTGTTCATTCTTCGCCAAAGAAACCTCCTACCAAATCTTCGACCACTTTTTGAACGCCGCAACGTCGGCCTTCGTCAGCTTGAACCATTCACCACGCGTTCGCTTATCCGCGAATCTGCGATGCCAGTAGCCTTCTACGCCGGCCGGGTCGTCGGTCAGGATGGAATGCACAAGCTCGATTTCCTGTGGTAGCTCGATCTGGATTTGCCGGCCGCGCTTGTTTAGGGAATTCGTGTAGCCGACCTTATAGTCGGTGCCGTGGCGCTGCATGTAGACATAGCCCAATGATCCTGTCGCTTGCGAGCCATCGAAATCTCTACCCGAAGCCGGCGGCCGCCTGAGCGGGACATAGTTGCTCGCGAGCGTGGCAACTGCATGCTCACCATGGTCGGCCGCATACCTACGAAGGTTGTCCGCGAGATCGCCCATTTTCCATCGAGCGAGGATCGTCTTTGCGCCGGGTGTCTGCCCATGGAGTTCAAAAGTTATGTCACCCGAAGAGGGAAAGCGATCGAGATTCTTGGCGATCTGCATTACCGATTGAAGCAACTCGTCATCAGAAAACGATCCCTGCAACTCATTCGGCGTAAGTCCTGCTTCGATAAGTGCATCGCCCCAGCTTCTCCAAAATTTTCCTTGCCAAAGATGCGGCTTGATCCCGGTTTCAGCTAAAAACCTGTCCCGACTAGGTGCCTTGCCTGTTTCAGAAGCGATCAGCCTGATCTTATCAAGAATGTCCTGCTTGATTTGCTCTTTACTCATGTGATTCTTTCGCTCGTCGTGTGCTCGAACAACGATACAACCCGGTCGCACAAATACAATATCCGGTGGTGAGCAGCTGGCGCATCTGTTGCGAACTGCCAACTGCCGAAACGTTTTTGTTACAGCAGCTTTGTGGCTTAACGGAACTTCGCAATGCGAATTCTCAAATCCCCGACCCGTCGAGCTCTTGGGCGTCTTCGCCCTCCCAAGGAGAGGGCAACGTCATCCGATCGAGATTGGCTGAAGGCATCGGCATCCAGCACTTCAATTCCGGCTCGGCATATTCGATGATCCGGCCCGGCGTGGAGTCAGAAGAGCGCCAGGCTTCTCCGCCGAATTGATCACCATTCGACCAATACGCGAGGTCAACTGCTCCTGGCCCCTGTTCGGACGGACGGATCGTAACAAGGATACGACTGCCGTCCCTCGGTGCGCTTCGCATATGTCGCCAGCGGTCTGGTGCGTCCATCTTTCCCTCCTGTCTTACTACAGGCTGGAGTGTCGCCTCCCGGATTAGAACGGTCAACGCAAACTTTGCACAGAAGCTCAGCCATGACGCCACCACAGCCATGCAGAGAACAGTCCTTTTCGCCTCCGGGCACTGCGGTTCGGCCGAACCTTTAATGGACCAGAGCTTCCGCTCTTGGCGCAAACCGACTGTGACGTCTTGGCGGCTCTTGGCCCGAAACAGTCCTTGTACCGACGATCGGCTTTGCGATCAGGACAAAGGCAGAGTAGTCTGGACTGAGCAATAAATGGCAAGCGACAGCATGGAGGAAAGCATGGGGGACGTATCGATGATGTCTCAGATGACCAGCAAACTCGGCTTTATCGCCGCGCTCGATCAGAGCGGAGGTTCGACACCGGCGGCCCTGCGTATCTATGGCATCGCAGATTCCGACTATGATGGTGAGGAGGCCATGTTTCGCCTGATGCATGAGATGCGCGTCCGTATCATGACGGCCGCCGCATTCTCTGGCGACAAGGTGATCGGTGCCATTTTGTTCGAGCGGACGATGGAGGGTGAGGCGAAGGGCAAGGCGGTCCCATCTTACCTTTGGGAGGATCGCGGCGTGGTGCCTTTCCTCAAAATCGACAAGGGCCTCGCGGCCGAGGAAAACGGGGCGCAAGCCATGAAGCCGATGCCTGAACTCGACGCGCTGCTCGTTCGAGCGGTGAAGAAAGGCATCTTTGGCACCAAAATGCGATCCGTGATCGCCGAGGCCAACACGGTTGGTATCGCGACAGTCGTGAAGCAGCAATTCCAGGTGGCCCGGCAAATTCTCGGCCACGGCCTTGTCCCAATCGTCGAGCCGGAGGTTTCCATCAAGAGCGCAACCAAACGGGAATCTGAGGCGATCCTTCGCGAGGAGATCGCCCGCGAGCTCGATGCCTTGCCGACGGGCGAGAAGGTGATGCTCAAACTCACCATCCCCACGGACGCGGATTTCTACAAGCCTTTGGTGGATCACAAAGCGGTCGCACGTGTCGTGGCCCTGTCCGGCGGCTATAGTCGAAAGGATGCCTGCGAAAAGCTTCGCCACAACCACGGCATGATCGCAAGCTTCTCCAGGGCTTTGACCGAGGATTTGCGCCTTGGAATGAGCGACGCGGACTTCGACGCGAGTCTCGAAAGGACGATCGACGAGATTTATCAGGCGAGTGCAGTGAAAACTTGATTAGTCTTACATCGCTCGCAGGGGAATTGGCGCGACCGCCGCGGGCGACACTTATTTAGAGTCCGATGTCCGCTACTGGCGCGAAACTGCCATCAGATCGAAGCTACAATCTGGTCCAGCCGCTTTTAACTAACCTTCAGGGTGGTCCTGGGCGGCAACTCTTTAAACACCATTTGGCGCGTCCGCCAACGATGGTTCGGGTGTCTGGACGAGCGCATCGGCTCTCATTCCTTCCGGCACGATGTAGACTTCCATATTTTCGCGCGACAATTCCCAGTGCTTGAACACCAGGTCAACGACAGTGTGTTCGTCGTGCGCGTTGATAGCCGCGATGAAGCCGTCGTGATGATCGACCGCCAAACGAAGGCGCTGCCGCATGTCGTCGTTGCGTGGTTGGAAGAATGTGTGCCCAATACGCGCGTGGTCCACGAGGAGGCGTCCGAGGCTTGGCTGGAGATAAACGTTACCGGACATCTCTCCCATGATCTCGTGGAACCTGTTGTTCTCCAGCACCATGGCAAGTGTATCGCCGCTCACGCTCGCTGCGCGAAATTTCTCCTGCGTGTTCTTCAAATCCGACAGTTGCTTTGGTTTGAAATTCTGGACTGCCAGTCGGCCGATCGCCGCGTAGATCATCGGAGCGACGAGGAAGAAATGCCGCATCGTGGCATGGTTCATCGGAATGACCCGCGCGCCTCTGTTTTCGCGGATGTCGATATAGCCTTCGCCTGCCAGGCGACGGAAAATTTCCCGAACCGGTGTCCGTGACAGACCATACTTCTCACTGATGCTGACCTCATCAAGGTCTTCATCCGGATCAAGCTCCATCGTTAGAATCTGACGCTTGAGATCGTCGTAGAGGCTGTTCTTGCCACTCTTCATGTGAATTCTCTCAAAAAATATCCGGTGCTCTGTACTCGCTACTTCGGCTTGTCGGAGGTCTGCGTCTCCAGGATGTCAACGAGGTATTGCATTCTATTGGTATACAACATTTGCACCGAGAAAATACCGCGTTTCGAATGCTTTAGCGTCCGGCTTCCCCAATAGCAATGCATCAGCTTCGACGACTTGAAACCAAACCGGGCAACGCTTGTGCGTGGCCTGTTAGCCGTTTCGTTCGTCGATATTGTATCCTGTGGGTGCAATATTTGTGTACATAGAAAATACAATCCTGTTGACTCGCTATAAATCTCGTGCAAATTTTGCGTCCATCAGCCGATGCGCTGGCTGCCGGCGGACGAAATTCAGCTTCGGAGACGTGGGATGAAGGGTGGCAAGAGCGATCTTTACGACGATCTCAAGCGTCAAATCCTGACGATGGAACTCGACCCCGACGAAGACCTCGACGAGGTGACGCTCAGCGAGAAATATGGTCTGTCGCGGACACCGGTTCGGGAAGTTTTTCGGCGCCTTGAGGGCGAAGGCTACGTCGATATTCGAGCCAACCGCGGCGCACGCGTCATCCCGATGAACCATTCGACGCTTCGACATTTCTTCCTGGTTGCACCGATGATCTACGCGGCGATCGGACGGCTGGCTGTGCAGAACTTCAAGCCGAAGCAGCTTGTAGACCTTCAGGAAGCGCAAGTGCGGTTCCGCAGCGCGAGTGTCTCGCAAGATGCACTTTCCATGACGCTGGAAAACAACCGCTTTCATGAAATCATCGGCGAAATGTCGGGCAATGCCTACCTACAGCCGAGCCTTGGCCGATTGCTGATCGACCATGCACGCATCGGCCACACATTCTTTCGACCCCGCAATGAAGACATGCACAAACGGCTTCAAATGGCTGTCGAGCACCATGACGGCTTCATCGCGGCGATCGGAGCGCGCGACGAGGACGCGGTTGTCGATCTGGTGTTCGAACACTGGGAATTGTCGCGCGAGAACATGGAAATGTTCATCGCCCCCCAAGCACTCAAGGCGGACGCATTGGTCATGACGCCGACGCAATCGATGGAGCAATCATCATGAAATTCGAAGGCATTTACACTCCGGCGATCACGCCGCTCGGCCCGGACGGGCAAATTGACCGTGAAGGATTTGCGGCCGTCCTGGAGTCGCTGATCGAAGCCGGGGTACATGGCATCATCGTCGGCGGTTCGACGGGCGAATACTATGCCCAGAGCGCGCAGGAACGCTACGAGCTGGCAGCCTATGCCAAGAAAGTAATTGGCAGTCGCATTGCCCTGATCATCGGCACGGGTGCAACCAGAACCGAAGACTCTGTCGCCTACGCCAGGCACGCCAAGGAAATTGGAGCGGACGCCATTCTGGTCTCGTCGCCGCCTTACGCGCTGCCGACCGAGAAGGAAAACGCTGTTCATGCCTTGACGATCGACCGCGCTGCCAACCTGCCGATCATGCTCTACAATTATCCTGCTCGTATGGGTGTCACGATGCGGGAAGACTATTTCTCCCGCGTTGGCAAGTCTAGGAACGTCGTGGCGATCAAGGAAAGCTCCGGCGAGATGGCCAATGTCCATCTGCTGGCCCGCAAGTTTCCACACATCGGCCTGTCCTGCGGTTGGGACGACCAGGCGTTGGAGTTCTTTGCCTGGGGTGCCAAGAGCTGGGTCTGCGCCGGCTCCAACTTCCTGCCGCGTGAGCATGTCGCACTCTATGAAGCTTGTGTGCTCGAAAAGAATTTCGACAAGGGTCGCGCGATCATGACCGCGATGCTGCCGCTGATGGACTTCCTCGAATGTGGAAAGTTCGTCCAGTCGATCAAGCACGGCTGCGAGATCATCGGCCTGAAAACCGGATCGGTGCGTGCACCGCTGCGCCCTCTCAATTCCGAAGAGAAGCGAACCCTCCAGACTGTTGTCGCCAATGTGAAGCGCACGGTCGCCCAGATCACGTCGGGAGCCAACCATGCATGAACCTTTGACCGCGGCCGAATACAAGGCCATCGCCGCCAACCTGCAGCTGCCCACAAATGCCTTTATCGACGGCTCCTTCAGCCCCGCCAAGTCCGGCAAGACGTTCACGTCGGTCAATCCGGCAACGGGTGAAGCGCTGGCCGAGATCGCAGCCTGCGACGCATCCGACGTCGACTTCGCGGTCGCCAAGGCAAAGGACGCCTTCAGCGACGGTCGCTGGCATCTGCAGTCGCCTGGCGACCGTAAGAGCGTGCTGCTCAAGTTTGCCAAGCTGCTGGAAGATAACCGGCACGAATTGGCCGTGATGGAAAGCCTCGACAGCGGCAAGCCTGTGCGCGAATGCCAGACCGTGGATGTGCCCGACACCATCCACACCCTTCGTTGGCACGCCGAAGCCATCGACAAGCTTTACGACAACACGAATCCGGTTGGGCCGAACGCCCTGGCAATGGTGGTCCGTGAGCCGATCGGTGTGGTCGGCTGCGTCCTGCCCTGGAATTTTCCGTTGCTGATGCTTGCCTGGAAGATTGGCCCGGCGCTTGCCGCAGGTTGCTCCGTGGTCGTCAAGCCCGCGCAGGAAACGACGCTGACGACGCTGCGCGTTGCCGAGCTTGCCCGTGAGGCAGGCATCCCGGCTGGGGTGTTCAATGTCGTGACCGGAAGCGGCAAGGAGGTCGGCGAGCCGATCGGCATGCATATGGACGTCGACATGGTCGCGTTTACGGGATCGACGCCGACGGGCAGACGCTTCCTGCACTATGCAGCAGACTCCAACCTCAAAAAGGTCGTGCTTGAATGCGGCGGCAAGAACCCCGCCGTCGTCCTCGAAGATGCGGAAGACCTCGATCTTGTCGCCGAGCAGGTCGTCAACGGCGCGTTCTGGAACATGGGTGAAAACTGCAGCGCATCGTCGCGGCTCATCGTTCACGCCAGCATCAAGGACGAACTGCTCAAGCGCATTGGTGCCTATATGCGAGACTGGAAAACGGGCGACCCGCTCGATCCCGAAAACCGCATCGGCGCCCTGGTCAGCAAGACCCATTTCGACAAGGTCAACTCGTTCCTCGCCGACGTGAAGAAGGAAAAGCTGTCGATTGCCCACGGTGGGGAGACGCATGACGGCATTTTCATCGAACCGACCGTTGTCGATGGCGTCACATCGTCCAGTCGTCTTTTCAAAGAGGAGATTTTCGGACCGATCCTGTCGGTGACGACGTTCGAGACCCTGGCGCAGGCCGTGGCCCTGGCGAACGACACCAACTATGGCCTGACGGCGTCCGTCTACACGGGAAGCCTGCGCAACGCCATCAGGGTGTCGCGCGAAATCCGTGCTGGTCTGGTCACCGTCAACTGCTTCGGCGAAGGCGACGCGACCACTCCCTTTGGCGGCTACAAGGAGTCCGGTTTCGGAGGACGCGACAAGTCGATCTTCGCCCACGACAACTATTGCGAACTCAAGACGATCTGGATCGATGTCTCCGATCGTTCCGTGGACGAGACGGTGCGATGAACGCGACGGTTGTCAGACGGTTGCCGGTCGAGAATGGCAGGTCGGGATGGGAAGCGATAAGCGATCGCACCTTCCCGGTGCGCTGCCTCGACGACAATGTCACGGCTGACTGGCTGATAGTCGGTGCGGGCTTTGCCGGGCTCTCCGCGGCGCGTCGCCTGCATCAGCTTCGGCCCGACGACAAGATCGTGTTGCTCGACGCCAGCGAAGTCGGCAAAGGCACGTCGGGCCGCAATTCCGGCTTCATGATCGACGTGCCGCACAATCTGGCATCAAGCGAATATTCCAGCGGCAGTGCCAGCGCCACCCAGCTGGAGATGGCCCAGAACCGTTCAGCGATCGCATTCGCGGCGGAAGCTGCGGCCGAATATGGAATGTCGAAGGAGACTTTCGACCGCTCGGGAAAGACCAACGCCGCTGCAACGGAACGCGGGTTGGACCTCAACAACGCCTTCGGCCAATCTTTGAGGGGCGCGGGCGAGCCACATACATTCCTTGACGCGGCGCAAATGCGTGACCTCACGGGATCGGATTACTATCTCGGCGGGCTCTACACACCGGGCGCGGCGCTGATCCAGCCGGCGGACTACATTCGTGGTCTAGCCTCAGGGCTCGCGCCGAAGGTGGACATTTTCGAGCGTTCGCCCGTCATATCGCTGAAGCGCGAGAACGGGACCTGGACTGCGGTCTCGCCTCGCGGAACGGTCACTGCGCCCAAAGTCATCCTCGGCGTCAACGGTCACATCGACGACTTCGGTCACTTCCGCGGCAGGTTGATGCACATCTTTGCCTATGCCTCGATGACGGCTCCTGTTGCGGCCGACGACGTTGGGTCAAGGTTCTCGGGGCAGGACAGATGGGCGTTGCTCCCGGCCGACGCAATGGGCGCAACGATACGCAAGATCACGTCGAACGGTCAGTCGCGCATCGTCATCCGCACAAAATACACCTACGAGACGACGCTCAAGACGACCGAAAAGCGCATGGCCAAGATGGCCGATGAGCATAGAAGCTCGCTCAATGTACGCTTTCCCGGTCTCAAGAACATCCCGTTCGAGTTCAGCTGGTCCGGGCGGCTGTGCCTCAGCCGCAACCATGTGCCGGCCTTTGGCGAAGTCGATGAGGGCCTTTACTCGGCATGCTGCGAAAACGGCCTCGGCACAGTGAAGAGCACGTTGGCGGGCTTGATGGCCGCTGAGCTGGCGACCGAAACCCGGTCGCAACAACTTGATCAATTCATGGATCATCCGAAGCCGAGCAGGCTTCCGCCGGAGCCCTTTGCGTGGCTCGGCGTCAACGCGGTGATCAAATGGCAGGAATTGCGTGCAGGCCGCGAGGGATGAACCTTCGCCGCGCAATCACGAGGTCTAGGCGCACCGCCAGACCTTCGTGAAAGGGAACGAAAACTAGGAGCAAAAGAAATGAAGACGTTGTGGAAAGCGCTCTGCGCCGCCGCCATGGTTGGAATGACCATGATCTCCGCGCATGCGGAAGAAAAGACCATCACCATCGGCACCATGTCGTGGGAAGACCTGACGCCGATCACCGGCATCACCAAGAAGGTGCTGGAAGACTCCGGCTACACGGTGAAAGTCGTGCCGTTCTCCGAATGGGGCATCGCCTATGCCGCACTGACCAAGGGCGACATCCAGATGCTGGCCTCGCAGACCGACTACGTGGCGCAGGACTACTGGGACAAGAACAAGAAGAAGCTCGAGAAGATTTCTCCGGTCTCTCACGGCCTGTACCAGGCAATCGCCGTGCCGAAATACGTCACCATCAATTCGATGGATGAGCTCAATGCCAATGCCGATAAGTTCGGCGGCAAGATCATCGGCATCGAGCCGGGCTCCGGCCTGATGCGCGATGCTGGCAACGCCGTCAAGGCTTATGACCTCAAGCTTCAGCTTCTCGAAGGCAGCACCGCCGCCATGACGGCTGCCCTCAAGTCGGCCATCGACCGCAAAGAATGGATCGCCGTGACGGTGTGGGAACCTTCGTGGATGATGCAGAAATACGATGTGAAGTTCCTGACCGATCCGAAGGCCATATTCGCGCCGGCACAGAGCTACTACTGGATCGGCAAGAAGGGCTTTTCGGCCGAGAACCCCCATGCCCGTGAAGTCATCGCCAGTGTCTACGTGCCGCTCGCTGACATCACTTCCATCAATGGTGAAGTCAAGGACGGCAAGACCATGGACGAGGCCGTCAACGCTTGGACCGACAGCCACGCCGATCTCCTGAAGCGTTGGGAAAACATCAAGAGCGAATAACTTTCGACCCGCCGGGCGGCTGTCGAAAGCATTCGCCCGGCTCCACACTTCAACGACGAGAAAGCCAGAAAACTGGTTTGCGGGGAACGCAATGAACACAGCCATTCATGATGCCAGCGATATCCTGATCGACTGCCAGTCTGTCTGGAAAATCTTCGGCGCACGATCGAATGCTGCCGTGAAGGCGGTGAAGGAACGGGGCCTGTCAAAGAAGCAGGTTCTCAACGACTTCAATTGCGTGGTCGGCGTGTCGGAAGCGAGCCTTCAGGTCCGCCGCGGCGAGATTTTCTGTATCATGGGACTGTCCGGCAGCGGCAAGTCGACCCTGATACGCCTGCTCAACAGGCTGATCGAACCAAGCCTTGGCAAGATCATCGTCAAGGGCAAGGACATCTCGGCGTTGAATGCAGCCCAGCTGCGAGACATTCGCGCACGCAATATCGGCATGGTGTTCCAGAGTGTCGCGCTTCTGCCGAACCGCACGGTGCTGGAAAATGCCGCCTTCGGATTGGAAGTTCGCGGCGTGGCCAAGGAGGAGCGCTTCGCAACCGCTCGAGCGGCACTCGACAAGGTCGGGCTCTCCGATTGGACCGCGCGATATCCATCCGAATTGTCCGGCGGCATGCAGCAGCGCGTCGGTCTGGCGCGCGCCATTGCCGCCGATCCGGAGATCATTCTTATGGACGAACCGTTCAGCGCGCTCGACCCTTTGATCCGCCGCCAGCTGCAGGACGAGTTCCGGCAACTGACCAAATCGCTCGGAAAGTCTGCCGTCTTCATCACCCACGATCTTGAGGAAGCCATCCGCATCGGCGACCGCATCGCCATCATGAAAGACGGCGTCATCGTCCAAGTGGGCAATGCCGAGGAGATCGTCACCAAGCCTGCGGACGACTATGTCGCCGAGTTCGTGGCGGGCATTTCCAGACTCCATCTCGTCAAGGCGCACACGGTGATGCAGCCGGTCGCCGCCTATCTGGCGACAGAAGGTCATCGCGACGTCGATACTCTGCTGCGTACCACGCCCGAGGCCGACATCAGCGCGCTCATCGATTTGACCATGCAGTCCGAACATGACGCCGTTGCGGTGGTCGACGATGGCAAAGTCGTTGGTATCGTTACCACCCGTGGGCTGCTGCAGGGTGTCGCCGGGATGCCCGTCGCCTCACAGGCAGCCGCGACGGTTGCGGCATAGGAGGATCGACATGGATACCTCTGTTATCACAGACACGTTCGACGAAAAGACGGACGATGCGCTGAGCTGGATCGGCGACAACGGCGCATGGTTGTTCGACTCTATCAGGGCGATACTCGAGGGCACTTACGACGGCGTCCTCTGGCTCGTACAGCTGCCGCCATTCTATGTCGTCGCGATCATTGGCGCATTTATGGGTTGGCGCTTGATCAATATCGCCGCCGGGCTGCTGGTCGGCGTGGGCTTGATCGCCTGCGCGCTCATGGGACTTTGGTCCGAGACAATGAGCACGTTGGCTCTGGTCATCACGGCGACGATGATGGCCCTGGTCGTAGGCATTCCGATCGGCGTCGTGGCCGGTTTCGTGAAGACGTTCGACAAAATCCTCCAGCCCGTCCTAGACCTGATCCAGACGCTGCCGCCCTATATCTACCTTCTTCCCGCAATTGCGCTGATGGGCTACGGACCTGCGACCGCATTGATGGCGACCTTCATCGTCGCCATGCCCCCGGCCATCCGATTGACGTCTCTCGGTATCCGCCGGACGCCGAACGAGTTCATCGAACTCGGCCAGGCCAGCGGCCTGACGCCGTGGCAGATGTTTACGAAAATCAGACTGCCGTTTGCAATTCCCAGTGTCATGGCCGGGATCAACCAGAGCCTGATGATGGCCTTCGGAATGGTGGTCATCGCCGGCATCGTCGGTTCCGGTGGCCTCGGTGAGACCATCTATGGCGCTGTCCGTACCCTCGATATCGCCACATCGATCAACGCGGCCATCGCCATCGTCATTCTGACAATGGTGCTCGATCGTCTGACACAAAGCGCAGCCCGTCGCGCCAATGGAGGCAAATGATGGATCTCTCCACTATTCGGTTCTCGCCGGGCGCTTACCTTGCTCCGGTCGTCGATTGGCTCAACACCAATTTCCACCCGTTCTTCGACATTATCACCAAGATCGTTGAAGCTGTCCTTGGCGGCATCGAATCCGCGCTGCTCTTTCCGCCATTCTACGTCATCATCGCCATTGTCGTCGGCCTCGCGGCCGCGTTTGTGAACGTTCGGGTGGCAATCACCAGTGCTGTCGCCTTGGCATTCTGCTTCCTGGCGGGCCTCTGGGAAGCGTCTATGCAGACGCTGGCTCTGGTTACGGTCGCAGTCTTTGTCGCTGTCCTGA
Source organism: Shinella sp. OV683 (assembly GCF_057787725.1). Taxonomy (NCBI): domain Bacteria; kingdom Pseudomonadati; phylum Pseudomonadota; class Alphaproteobacteria; order Hyphomicrobiales; family Rhizobiaceae; genus Shinella; species Shinella sp. OV683. Next base: position 3,586,029 of record NZ_CM173543.1, on the reverse strand, counting down.
TCGGGTTTCCCCTCGGTGTCCTGGCGTCCCGGCACAAAAAGCTCGAGGCTGCCATCCGTCCGGTGCTCGACGTCATGCAGACGGTGCCGCCGTGGGTCTATTTGATCCCGGCGGTGATGGTGTTCAGCCTGGGGCGCGTGCCTGCGATCATCGCCACGATCGTTTACGGCGTGCCGCCGATGCTGCGGCTGACAACGCTTGCCTTCAACCAGGTCCCGAGGGACCTTCTCGAACTCGGACAAGCCACGGGCGCTTCGCCGCGCTCCATCCTGCTCAAGATTGAAATACCCTCGGCGACCCCGACACTGCTCGTGGGATTGAACCAGTGCATCCTGCTTTCGCTCGCCATCGTCGTGCTTGCAGGCCTGGTTGGAGCTGGCGGTTTGGGGGCCGAGGTCACGCGTGGCTTGACCCGAATGGAAATGGGTTTGGGCTTGCGCGCGGGGCTGGCGATCGTTGCGGTAGCGATATTGCTCGACAGGCTTTCGCGTGGTGCGCTTCAGGGCCGGACACCCGGTCGCCTTTGATTTGCCGGGAATACCGAAAGGACCACCATGCGGCGTAGCTTCTTTTGCATCGATTCCCACACATGCGGCAATCCTGTCAGACTGGTTGCTGGGGGAGGGCCTTTGCTGCCGCATCTGCCGATATCGGAGCGCCGGGACATATTCGTTCGTGACCACGATTGGGTGCGGCGGGCCCTGATGTTTGAACCTCGCGGCCATGACATCATGTCCGGTGCGATCATCTACCCGGCGTACCGACAGGACTGTGACTTTGCCGTTATCTTCATTGAAGTCAGCGGATGTCTCCCAATGTGCGGTGCTGGAACGATCGGTCTGGTGACGGCCGCTATCGAGGAAGGTCTTGTCACACCGCGTGTGCCCGGAAAGCTTTCGATCGAGACGCCTGCGGGAAAGGTGGACATTCAATACGACAAGCCGGACGAGTTCGTGGAATCTGTTCGCATATACAACGTGGCGAGCTATCTACACGCAGCAGACGTCGCCGTGAAGGTTCCCGGCATAGGCGAACTGATCGTCGATATCTCGTATGGTGGCAACTATTATGCCGTTGTCGAGCCGCAGGCCAATTGGCTGGGGCTCGACGGTTTATCCGCGAGTGATATCGTCGATCTGAGCCGGAAGCTGCGGGATGCGCTTGAGCCGATCTGCAATCCAATCCATCCGGGCGACGACAGGATTTCCGGCGTGCACCATGCGCTGTGGTGCGACAGCCCGACCAGCGATGGTGCCGATGGACGAGGGGCGGTTTTCTATGGCGACAAGGCCATCGATCGTTCACCGGGCGGCACGGGAACATCCGCTCGCATGGCCCAGCTACATGGCAAAGGCCGTTTGAAGGTTGGCGACGCCTTCCGTCAGGAAAGCTTGATCGGCACGGTGTTCGAGGGGCGCATCGAAGCGGAAACCGATATCGGACCGTTCAAAGGTATCAAGCCCAGCGTCGGCGGGTGGGCACGGATCATTGGCCACAACACGATCTTCGTGGATGATCGCGATCCGCTCGCGCATGGATTTCAGATCAAGTGAGGAGCAGGTCATGGGCGACATAGGTCGGGTAGGCATAATCGGCGGGGGTGGCTGGCTTGGGTCTGCGCTTGCAAAGGCAATGGTCAAATCTGGCACGGTCGCAGCCGACCGCCTGACTTGCTCGTTCAGGAGTGGAATGCCAGCCAATGACCTGGGATGTGCCTGGACACAGGACAACAAGGAACTGGTCGGGAATTCCGAAATCGTAATTCTGTGCGTGCGACCTGGCGACTGGACTTCCATTGATGTCGATGCTTCCGGAAAGCTCGTGATCTCGGTGATGGCCGGGGTGAGCGTTGAACATATCAAGAAACGATCAGGGAGCTCGCGCGTCGCCCGGGCGCTGCCAAATGCAGCAGCCGAGATCGGCTTTTCCTACACGCCATATTTCGTCGACTCTTCGGAGTCCGGCGACCAGGAGACTGTTGGCATCCTGTTTCGCAGTTGTGGAGTGGTCGATGCCGTGTTGCAGGAGGATCATATTGACTACTTCACAGCAATGTCCGGATCGGGTGCGGCGTTTCCGGCTCTGCTCGCCGAGGCAATGAGGAATGACGCGATCAGCCGAGGCGTTCCCGCCGACATCGCGTTGCGCGCTGCACAACAGGTCACTATCGGGGCCGGACGGCTGCAGGAACACTATCGAGCGCCGCCGGGCGAAACGGTTAAGTCATTCGTCGACTACAAGGGCACGACCGCCGCTGGAATCAACAAAATGCAGCAGGATGGGTTCGATGCCATCATCAGCGCGGGCCTCGATGCTGCGTATCAAAAAGCCCGTTCGCTATCGGATTAGCACCAGGAGGCAAGCATGAACGCCAGGACCCAAACAATGAAGGCCAAGCGGCTCAGGGTCGGATTCGTGCTCGCGCGATCGTTTACGCTGTCGGCATTCGCGATGTTCGTCGATACCCTTCGCCTGGCCAGTGACCATGCCGACAAGTCGGGTAGGCGCTTGGCAGACTGGCAGGTGATCGGCAACACCCGTCATCTGATCACGTCGAGTTGCGGCCTGCAAGTTGCGCCGACGTCCGATCTGGTCGATCCCACCGAATTCGACTACATCGTCGTGGTTGGAGGGCTCCTCAACTGCGAGTCTCCGGTCGACAACGCGACCGTGGCTTACCTCAAAAAGGCAGCAGCACGGAACGTTCCACTGATCGGCGTTTGCACGGGAACGTTTATCCTGGCGGAAGCGGGATTGATGACGGATCATGAGACCTGCGTCAGTTGGCTTCACTATGATGCGTTCAGGGAGCGCTTTCCGGATCACGAAGTCAGGGCGGACCGCATCTACAATCTCGATGCGAGCCGCGGATCGTGTGCTGGCGGAAGCAGCGCAGCCGACATCGCAGCATTCATCGTGCGACGTCACATTGGCAGGGACGCGGAGAGGAACGCATTGGAAGTTTTGCAGATCGAGCGGGCCCGCGCCGCATCGGAGATTCAGCCACGTCGACCCCTTTCCCTTGATTATGGCGACGCGACGCTCAGGGCGGCGATCATAGTGATGGAGCAAAATATCGAGAATGCGCTTTCGGTCACCGAGCTGGCCGAGGCGATAGGCGTGTCACGGCGACAGCTGGAGCGGCTGTTCCTGAAGAAGGCCAACAGTTCGCCTGGTGCCATCTATCGGCGCGTTCGCCTCGAGCGTGCCCGGCATCTCGTGTTGCAGACCAAGGCACCGCTGATCGAGATCGCCATCGAAGTGGGATTCGAGAATGCGTCGCATTTTGCACGGCTCTTCCGAAAAGCCTATGGCCATTCGCCCACCACGTTGCGGACGTCTGTGGCCAATGTCGTAGCGGCCTGAGCGGCTCAGGAGAGGTTCTGCAGATTTTGGGGCTCAATCGTAAAATTCTGCCGCATGAAGCACATGAACAGACGTGAAGCCGCGTATCGGGTAGGCGCCCCAGCCAAGCTATCCGAACATACACATCTGCGTGAGTTCGGCTGCGCGAGACAAGTCGTGCCAGTCACTCTCCGCTGGCCGCAAGATGAATCCGCTGGCTGATTGGATTCATCTACAGGCGCGATACCCCGCGACAAACATTTCTTCTTGGATTTCCTAAAATGTGATGTAATTATGAGTATAGAGCTGATTCGAGTTTGCTTAAGACTAAATGATTTAGTTGGCGGGGCTGACATGGATGAACAGCGGGATTTCGAGGCCTGGGCCTTGGCGCGAGCCCATAACATCATGCTGAACGAGGGTCTGCAACTGGCGATCGCAGCACAAAACCTCGACAAGCGGCGAACAAAACTGAATGTTTACCAGCTTAGGCAGGCGATCGCGGATTCTTTATTGGAAGTCGCCGTCGGACAGTTTTCAAAACGGCGCAATGACGTTTTTCCTCCCACAGTTGAAGCTTAGTTCGAAACAGGCCTTTTCATGGAACATGGCGTCTCGGGTCGCTAAAGCGGCGGACGCGCAGATTCGGATTGGCATTTGCATCTTCACTGGCTGATTTTATGAATATGGCCGCACTTTCTGTATTTCCTCCATGTATACACAGGGTTGTCGTTCTTTAACGTGTAGATAACCTATGGAATGTTAGCATTGCATAATGATATTGGCTGTCACGTCACCGGTAGGGCAATAAAACCGTGCAGATATGCTGAAACGTATAGACAAATCGCTGTTACGCTCTGGCATGTTCATTGAGGACCTCGAAGGTTCCTGGTCCGATAATCCGTTTTCCAGCCGGCGTTTCCTGCTGGAAGGCGCCGAGAACGTGGAAAAACTCAAGCGCAGCAATGTCAGCGGCATCATCATCAACACGTCAATGGGGCTCGATGTAGTCGATCCCGCCGCCGCCGCGCCGCGCCAGGCTGCGAAGAAGCCCCAGCAGCCTGCGTCGCCGTCTCTTTCGTTCGAAGAGCGACAAAAGATTGCCGCACAAGCCATCCTGCAATCGGAAGCCATCGTCGCGGGATTGTTCAAGGGTGTCCGCTCGGGCGGCGATATCAAGGTTGCGCAAGTTACGCCGGTCGTAAAACAGATTTCCGGCGTGATGCGGCGCGAGCCGCTGATCCTGCTCAACCTGACGCGGCTGAAGTCGAAGGATGAGACGACCTTCGTCCACTCGATTGCGGTCAGTGCTTTGATGGTGCAGTTCGCGCGCTATCTCAAGCTCGACGAAAAGATCGTTCAGGTGCTTGGGGTTGGTGGTCTTCTGCATGATGTCGGCAAGATGAAGATTCCCGATGATGTGCTGACCAAGGAGGGCCAGCTTACCGATGGCGAGTTCGAGTTGATCCGCAACCATCCGGAGCTGGGGCACGCCATCCTGTCGCTGCAGTCCGACATGCCGGAGATCGCGCTCGACGTCTGCCTTAATCATCATGAGCGGCTGGATGGCAAGGGCTATCCCAACGGCAAGGCCGCCGACCAGCTGAGCCTCTATGCGCGGATTTGCGCGATCTGCGATGTCTACGAGGCCATCACCTCCGTGCGCCCCTACAAACAGCCCTGGAAACACGCCGACGCCATCGCCTGGATGCTGGATCGGCAGGGTCATTTCGACAGGGCCCTGCTGCGGGAGTTTGTGTCCAGCCTGGAAATGACCGCAAGGAATCATGCCGAGGTGAAGTGAGGGGCGGGGAAGTTCGCGCCTTCGCGGCGACCTGAAACCCGCGGGTTCGGGACGAAAAAGAGCCTGCTTTCAGGAGGTTTTGCAATCCCCGTATGATCCAGGTCGTTGGACATTTGCTAGCGAATGTTACCGTAACGCGCTTCCCTAAATTAGAAAAATCATGTTCTCATGCCGGCCACTCAGCAAGCCGCGCAAAAGATGTAAATGCGCCGGAAAGATGAACATGGGGCATCACAATGGCCAGTCAGTTTAGAACCTATGTTTTGGGGCTTTCGGCGATGGTGCTTTCGGCATCATCGGCCGTCGCCCAGGAATCCAGCGCCGATCTCGCCAAGAAGCTTTCCAATCCGATCGCGTCGATGATCAGCGTGCCCTTCCAGTTCAATTACGATCATGGCTATGGACCCAGTGACGGTGACAAGACGGTTCTCAATATCCAGCCTGTCATTCCATTTGAGCTGAACGACGATTGGAATGTGATCTCTCGAACGATCGTTCCTGTGATCTGGCAGAATGACATTGCCGGCCCGTCCGGTACGCAGTTCGGGCTTGGCGATACCCTGCAGAGTTTCTTCTTCTCGCCGTCCAAGCCAACCGACAGCGGCATAATCTGGGGCGCAGGTCCGGCATTCCTGCTGCCAACCGGCACAGATGACCTTCTTGGCTCCGGCAAATGGGGCATCGGCCCGACAGCCGTCGCACTTAAGCAGGTGGGACCGTGGACTGTGGGCGGGCTTGCCAACCACATCTGGTCTGTCGCCGGTGACAGCGATCGCCCCGACGTCAGCTCGACCTTCCTGCAGCCTTTCGTATCCTACACGACGCCCGAGGCCTGGACCTTCGGCCTCAATACCGAATCGACCTATGACTGGAAGAACAAGGACTGGTCGGTGCCGCTGAACCTGACGGTCTCAAAGCTTGTCGTGGTCGACAAACAGCCGATCAGCCTCGGCGCCGGCGTCCGCTACTGGGTCACGTCGCCGGAGCAGGGCCCCAAGGGCGTGGGCTTCCGCGTGAACCTGACATTCCTGTTCCCGAAGTGAGCCGACCCTTCGCTTTTGGATCAAGGCGCGCGAGAGTGTGTCCCAAAGAAGAGCGAAATGCGTCACACACTGTTGGACCTTACCATCGCTGCAGGATTGAGTCGTGGGTGCCTCACGACCATTGCGGAACGCTGCTGACGAAGCCATCACCTCGGTGCGACCCTACAAGCAGCCCTGGAAACACGCCGACGCCATCGCCTGGATGCTGGATCGGCAGGGTCGTTTCGACCGGTCGCTGCTGCGGGAGTTTGTGTCCAGCCTGGAAATGACGGCGAGGAATCATGCTGAGGTGAGGGGTTGGCAGCAGTCAGGTTGGCTCTATTGCCTCAGTGAAGTCCCGATCATCTTGAGAAGGCAGCGTAATGCCCTCGGCCTTCAGGAATTGGCGACTTATGGCGACATTGGTCAAAGTCAACGCAAAGAGATCGACGAGGTAGATGACCAAGATGAAAATTGAGGTCACGATATTTATGTTGCCGTCGTCCGCAAACACCAAAGCCTTCGGTGCCCTGCCGAAGGCAGATTGAAGGATACCGAATATTAGCCTCAAAAAGATATTGACGAAGGCAACGAGCGCGAGCCGCCACGCCAGCGGAATAAAGACTTTCCCGCTACGACGAAGCGCATCTGTAAATCCCGTGCTCATGTCGAAAACTGTCGCGGCAAGCCATGTGCCCAAAAAGGCCAAAGCCAAGGGCAGGGTCACGAGCTGAACGAAATGACTTACAGCGAAGTCACTGGATAGCCTCGGCATATCCTCTGGCGCTGACAGTACCAAAGCGATTGGCGGTAGCAGTGCGATCACCATGATGGCAAGATACTTCAAACCATACCGCCAAAATCGCGCCCAGGGTGCCGGCCATGCGCGGATTGCAGCGGCAAACGGCATGCCGAAAGAGGCGGAGGCCAAGATGAGAAACGACAGCACCAAAAGGAGGACAACATCGAACAGGCTGTTGATTTCCGAGGGCATGCCGATCTCTGTGAGCGCCTCAAATGCAAGAAGCAACAGGCCGGCGCCTGCGAAGTAACGGAAATTCTGCTTGAATATCAGTTTGCTCGCTAAATACATCTAAATGCCTTGACGCTGAAAATTTCAGCCTCAGGCTTAGCTATTGTAAAGGCGGGTGTCCATGCACATCGGGCGTTGATGTCGAAGTTGAGGGACACAGCAGATGAGCTCGTCAGTCCCCCCTCAGATCGCCTTGCTCACCATATCCGGCAGGATCAGCACGCCCTCGATCTTGTAGCTGCCATCGGGTTGGCGGGCCATTTTGTAGATGGCTTTCCAGTTCTTGCCGTCTTGGCCGGTAATCGTCACTTCGTGCAGGATCATGGCGCCGTCGGCGATCGATTTGCTGCGGCCGAAGGCATAGTTGCCGGGGCGATAGACCGGCTGATAGCTCTTCTTGACCATGGCGAAGAAGGCTGCTTTGTCGGGATAACGCGCCTTGATGCCGGGCGCTGCAAATGAATAGGCGGTCTCGGCATCGTCCTTGAGGAAGGCATCGATCTGCTGCTCGATCACATGTCTTGAAATGTCGATCGGATCCTCGGCGCGCACGGGCGTCGAGGCGAGAAGGCAGGCGGTGAAAGCAATCGTGATGGCAGGCACTGCGCGCATGGCAAACCCTCCGCATTCGTCCGGCTACTTCAAAGTGCCACAGCGACCTTTGCGCGTCTTTGAAGATGCGCGGCGCTGTAGAGCCGGATGTTTCTGTCGCTTCCTTCAATACGCAGCGGCGGGGCGGCCGGGCCACTTCAGGCGAAAATTTTCCGCCAAGGCCAGGCCGCAGCAAGCATATCCGGTCGGTCAGCGATTGATAATCGCCATCATCGGCTCGCCGTAACGCGGGCCAGACACTTTTCCCGGTGCCAGCGCATCATCAAGCTCGGCCACCTGCTCGGCGCTGAGCGAGATTGCCACCGCGGCGACATTCTCCTCGAGATACTTGCGGCGCTTGGTGCCGGGAATCGGCGCGATGTCATCGCCCTTGTGCAGGATCCAGGCCAGCGCGACCTGTCCCGGCTTGGCGCCTATGCTGGAGGCGATGTCGCGCACCACTTCTGCCGCCTTGACATTGGCGTCGTAGTTCTCGCCCTGGTAGCGCGGATCGCCGCGGCGGAAATCACCTTCCGGATAGTCCTCGGCCCGCTTGACCTCGCCGGTCAGGAAGCCGCGCCCGAGCGGGCTGAAGGGCACGAGGCTAATGCCGAGTTCGCGGAGCGCAGGCAGCACATCCTCTTCGAGGTTGCGTTCCCACAGCGAATACTCGCTCTGCACCGCCGAGACCGGGAATTCGGCATGCGCGCGGCGGATATTGGCAACGCCCGCCTCCGACAGGCCGAAATACTTGACCTTGCCTTCGCGCACGAGATCGCCCACCGTGCCGGCAACCTCTTCCATCGGCACGTCGGGATCGACGCGATGCTGGTAAAGGAGATCGATATGGTCGGTCGCCAGCCGCTTCAGGCTGCCTTCGACCGCCTTGCGGATGGTCTTCGGCCGGCTGTCGAGCTCGGTGCCAATCTGCCTGCCGTCCTCCAGGCGAAAGCCGAATTTGGTCGCCAGGACCACTTCACCGCGGCGTCCCTTCAGTGCGCGGCCGAGCAGGTCCTCGTTGGTGTAGGGTCCGTAGACTTCGGCAGTATCGAAGAAGTTGCAGCCGAGCTCGATGGCGCGGTTGAGCGTTGCGATCGACTCGACCTCGTCGGCCGGACCGTAGGATTGGCTCATGCCCATGCAGCCAAGCCCGATTGCGGAGACTTCCAGACCCTGTTTACCCAGTTTGCGCGTGCTCAATGTCATCGTCGGCCTCTTTCCTGTCGATTCAGTTATCCCAGTCTATGCCCATAGGCCCTGCACGAATAGCCCTGATGTTTTCGCATATCGCTTCCTGCGGGCCATGCGATGTTGTAATGCTGGTTCATGACAAACAATCATGCCCATCTCTGGCCCGGTGTGCCGCTCGCTCTGGCGTCGGCAGTTTTGTTCGGCGCATCGGCGCCGCTGTCAAAGCTGTTGATGGGGTCGATCGATCCCTGGCTTCTGGCAGGCATCCTCTATCTGGGGGCAGGGGTTGGGCTGGCGATCGTGCATTGGGGGCGGCCGTTGATCGGCCTGCCCAACGTCGAGGCGCCGCTGCAAAGATCGGATCTGCCCTGGCTGGCGGCGGTGGTGGTGTTCGGCGGCATGCTGGGGCCGCTGCTGCTGATGCTCGGCCTGTCGCTGACATCGGCGTCTTCCGGCTCGCTGCTGCTCAATCTCGAAGGTCTGGCGACGATGGCGATCGCCTGGATCGTCTTCCGCGAGAATGTCGATCGGCGGCTGCTGGTCGGGGCCGCCGCCATCCTCGCCGGGGCAATCCTGCTGTCGTGGAATGGTCAGGCGCTGCGGCTCGACGCCGGCGGGCTGTTCATCGCCGCTGCCTGCCTTTGCTGGGGTATCGACAACAACCTGACGCGAAAATTGTCGTCGGCCGATCCGGTGCAGATATCGATGATCAAGGGGTTGGTGGCCGGCAGCGTCAATTTCGCGATTGCGCTCGCGCTCGGCGCGTCACTGCCAAGCCTTGGCCTTATTGGCGCAGGCGCGCTAGTCGGCTTCCTGGGCATCGGCGTCAGCCTGGCAATGTTCATTGTCGCGCTGCGTCATCTGGGTACGGCGCGTACAGGCGCTTACTACTCGCTCGCCCCGTTTATCGGCGCGTTGCTGGCCGTGGCATTGCTGGGTGAGTCGTTGACCGCCAGGTTGGCTCTGGCTGGCGCATTGATGGCGGTCGGCCTGTGGCTGCATCTGACCGAGCGGCATTCGCACACCCACGACCACGAGGAAATGGAGCACGAGCACAGCCATGTCCACGATGCGCATCACCAGCATGCCCATGACGGCCTTGTGACCGAGCCGCATTCACATTGGCATCGGCACGAGAAGATGACGCATCGGCACGCGCATTATCCGGACATGCACCATCGGCATGACCATTGAAAACCCGCCGGCTTTGCACCGGCGGGGTAAACACGCTTTGAGGCCCCTTACATCGCAGCCGGGCTTTCCTCATGCTTCTTCTTGGACGCCTTTTCCTTCTTCGGCTTGGCCTCGACAATTATCTGTTCCGGAAGCGCTTCCTCGACAGCGGCTTCTTCCGTGTCGTCCTTGCTCACCGGGTCCAGCCGATGCTTGATGGCGAGCGCATAGATGACCTGCAGGATCGTGCCGTCCTTGACGTCCGGATCAGAAAGCGCCAGCAGCGACGCCTTGACGATCTTCTTGCTGGTCGCCTTCGGGCATTCTGCCTTGACATGCTTGTAAAGCGCCACGTCGGACAGGCCTGCCGTCGCACCGGCAATCAGCACTTCGTAGAGTTTCTTGATCTTGTCGGTCACCGCGGTGTCTCCATAATAATTGTGAATCAATGCAATTTTCTCGAAAGATGTCATTTCACTGTCATAATCAAGCGCTGGCCAGCATTGATTTGAGCGGCGCGAGCAGAAAATATCGCCGGGAGCAATCCTGTCCCGGGCAGATGCCCAATTGTGGGAGCTTTTCTACCGAGATTCAACAGGCGGGAGAATGATTTTCGGAGTGGTGTCTGCGGCTGCCCGATTGCTCGCCGCATTCTCTATAGTCAATGACGGCGCGTCTCTGGAGATCGTCAAAAGCCGGTATAATACGCCGGCTTTCTCTCACGCGACGTCTGACGGCCTGTCTTGCCTGTCGAGCGCCGAAATGAGCTGGTTGGGGTCGCGAATTCCGTGGCGATAAAGATGGATGAGGGCGCGCGCGAGCTTCCTGGCCTCCGCATCATCCTCGATGAGCATCCGGCGAACGCTGATCGTGTTGAAGGCCTGTTGCAGCGCCTCCATGTCCCGCTGATCGAACATCCCGATATCCTGTCCGTCCCGATGGTATTTCATGCCTACCTCCACTTCAATCCCGCCGGAGGCTGTCGTGTGCGACGGGATTGTGAACTGGTCCGACTGCTCATGAACTGCGCTTCATGAACGCATATCACAGATTGAAGTCTTTGGCATGCAACTTAATTGCGTCATCGAGCCTGATTGTGAAATCGGCTTTCCCCACAGCGAAGCACGGGATTAGCGCGCAAGACGAGCAACGACGGCTCAGGCCGCGACATATTCATCGTGGCGCCGCCACCAGCGATAGGGCGGAGTCTGCGGTGTGCCTTCGGGCGACACTTCCCATTCTTCCTGCCGCCCCATCGGCGTAAGATCGAGGAAGGACCAGACCGTGCCCAGCATCTCGACACCGCGGCTCGTGGTGAAATAGGTGCGGTAGATCTTGCCGTCCTGACGGAAAAATACATTCAGGCCAAAGCCGCCCTGGACGACGTCGAAATCCGAATTGAATTCCTGGCCGGTCGAATAGAACGGCAGGTCCCAGTCCAGGCGCTTCTTGAGCGCTTCGATTTCGTCGATCGGCGCTCGCGCAACCAGCGCCAGCGTCGTGTCGCGCTGATTGAGATGGATCATGTTGCCGACATTGTCGGTGAACATGCAGCAGCCAGGGCAGGGTGCGGGATCCTGCGGCTTGAGCATGTGATGATAGACGATCAGCTGCTTGCGCCCGTCGAACAGGCCTTCAAGATCGGTCTTGCCATTGGGACCTTCGAAAACATAGTCCTTCTCGACCAGTTGCCACGGCTGGCGCCGGCGCTCGGCTGCAAGCGCATCGCGGGCGCGCGACAGCTCCTTTTCCTTGGCAATGAAGGCATTGTGGGCAGCGAGCCATTCGGCGGGCTTCAGGATTTGAGGTTCATGCATCTTCTCTCTCCCTTTTCAATTCCAGCGGTTGGCGTTGAAACAATTGCGCGACATAGCGGCTGAGGTGATCGATGCTGTCTGCGGCGACATCAGCGTTCCCTTTCGCCTTGGCAAGAATGAAGGCGCCCTGGATCACGGCTTGGGTGTGCAGCGCCAGGCTTTCCGCCGTCCATTCTGCATCGGGCGCATAGCGCCGACGAGCCTCGACGAAATCTTCCCTCAGCGTGAAGACGTGACCGGCCATGCTGGTGTCGCAGGCAATGCGGATCGCCGGATTGGTCTCATAGACTTCCTGCACCATGGTGCCCAGCAGGCAAGTGAACTCGGCAAGCGTGCCGCGCAGCAGCGCCTTGCGGAAATCGATATAGCCGAGCAGCCGATCAGCGGGATCGGCGTGGTTGTGGTAATCCGCCTCACGAAACAGGGCGCCGGTGACTTCAGACCAGTGCTCCGCGGCGGCAATCGCCACCTCTTCCTTGGAGCCGAAATGATGGAAGAACCCGCCTTTTGTCAGGCCGGCAGCGGCGCAGATATCCTCAACCCTCGTCGACGCATAGCCCTTGAGGCGAAAGACATCGGTCGCGGCCTTGAGAATTCGCGTGCGGGAATCCGTTTTTGCGTCCATCTGCGCGGTTCCTCACTTTCATATCCAGCATACCGACTGGTCGGTTTGTCGTCAATATCGAATATTCTAAGATGCATTCGTGGCCGTGATCGGCGTCATCAATTGAATTCATTTGAAAGTTAGAGCTGCGGCTTGAATATAGACTTTTACGACCCGGCTCGATTCCATGCTCTCCGCATTTCTCGTCATTCTTCGCAATCCGTCTCTTCGCGTCGCCACGCTGGCACTGTTTATCAGCGGTATGACCGGCGGCGCCACGCTGCCATACCTTTCCGTCGTCGGTATCCGAGAGTTCCATCTCAGCGACCAGTCGCTATCGCTGCTGTTGTTCCTCATCGCGCTCGCCAACCTGATCTATGGCGTGACGGTGGCGGTGTTTTCCGATCTGATCGTCGACCGCAAGCCGTTGCTGCTCAGTGTCCTGCTTGCCGGCATCGTCGGCTTTGGGCTGATCTATCTGCTGCCGGACATCAGGATCTTCGCCTTCTGCGCCATCCTGCTCGTGCCGCTTTCCAATTCCAGCTACTCGCTAGGCTTTGCCACCATCCGCTCGCTCAGCAATAGGCTTGCAGCCAACGAGGCGCGTGCCATCACCTCCGTCGTGCGGGCGATCTTCTCGGGTTCATGGATCCTGGTGCCGGGTCTCGTGGCGCTGTGGATCTCGACCTCGCCGAGCATGCTGGGCGCCTGGGGCTTTTCGGCGATCGCCTGCCTCGCAGGCTTCCTGGTGATCCTTGCCTTCATGCCGCCAATCCGCAGCGAACCGGGAAAGAACGTGGAGCGATTGTCGTTCTTCGCCTCGCTCAAGCTGGCCACCACGCCCGTCATGCTGATGCGCGTCACCTCGATGTCGCTGGTGACCGCCGCGACGCGACTGATCGCCATCATCCAGCCCTTGATCATCACCGGCCGCGCCGGCGGCACGCTGATCGATGTCGGCATCGTCGCCGGCAGCTGTGCGGCGCTGGAAATCCCCTTCATGCTGATCTGGGGCAGCCTGCTGAAGCGGCTGAGCGTGTTGCAGGCGCTGGCGGTCGGTTCGCTGATCTATACGGTATTCATGGGTCTGCTGAGCTTTGCCAGCCAACCCTGGCATATCTATCTGCTGCTGATCCCCAATGCGTTCGGGGTCGCCGCGATCCTGTCGCTGCCGCTTACCTATTTCCAGGATCTCTGGCTCGACAAGCCCGGCTTGGGCACATCGCTCAACCAGATGACGTCATTCATGTCTGCCGGCATGAGCGCACTCGCCTTTGCGGTCGGCGCCCATCTGTTCGGCTATTCCGATACTGCCTGGCTCGGTGTCGTCATGGCGCTGGCTGGCGTGGCGGGTCTCGTATTTCTCGAGAGACGCCACACTGTTACCGCCTAGCTAGGGCATCATCTGGCCGCCGTTGACGTCGATCATCTGGCCGGTGATGTAGCCGGACAGCGCATCCGAGGCGAGGAACAGATAGGTGCCGACGCAATCTTCAGCGGTGCCGACGCGGCCGAGCGGGACTGCCTTGGCGACTGTGTCCGCTTGTCCCGGCAGCGCATAGCGATCCTGGAACGGGGTCGCGATATAGCCAGGCGCCACCGAATTGACGCGGATGCCATATTTCCCGAGTTCCAGCGCCAGCCCTTTGCTTACCGCCGCCACAAAAGCCTTGGACGAACCATAAGGCCCAGAACCTGCCGTGCCGCCGGTGCGGGCGGCAATCGAGGTGGTGTTGATAATGAAGCCGCCCTGCTTCTTGAGATGCGGAATGGCTGCGGTGGTGGTCGAAAACACCGAACGACCATTGAGATCCATGACGGCGTCGTAATGCTCGTCGGTCATCTCCTCGTAGGTGAGGCGTGCGACCATGCCGCCGGCATTGTTGATCAAACCATCGAGCTTGCCGAACGCCTTGGCGGCTTCCTCAACCACCCGAACCATATCGGATGATATGGTCGCATCGCCCTTGAGCAGCACGACGCTGCCGCCGGCATCCTCGATCTCCTTGGCAACCGCATGCGCCGCCTCGGTGCTGGAATTGTAATGCAGGCCGACCATGGCGCCCTGCGCAGCAAAACCCCGCGCGAGCGCTGCACCGATACCGGTCGAAGCACCGGTGATCAAAACCGCCTTGCCGGCGAGATCGGGAATTGTCAAAGCGGATGCGGCCATGGAGGCCTCCTGACGGTTCAAAAAGTGTGGAACGATTGCGCCTAGGCCTATCGGACGGTGGTAGCGCTGTCCAGTGCGTTAGTATGGGATCATTCGGCGGCGGAAGTCAGATCGGCGCGATCTCGCCCACGCCCTCGCGCAACCGAGCGGCGTCGCGCGCTGGTGGAATGCCGAACAGACGGGAATATTCACGGCTGAACTGCGACGCGCTTTCGTAACCCACGGCATAGGCTGCGCGGGCCGCATCGGCGTTGGTCGCCAGCAGGCGGCGCGCGGCATGAAGCCGAAGCGTCTTCTGATACTGCAGGGGGCTCATCGCGGTCGCGGCCCTGAAGTGCCGGTGAAAGGACGGCACGCTCATGCCGGCCATGTCGGCAAGCGTCTCGGTGCGCACCGTCTGTTGGAAGTGTTGGCTTATCCAGTCGATGGCGCGCCTTACCTGTGACAGCCGGCTTTCCTCGCGTCCGATCTGGCGGAGCATGGGGCCGTGCGCGCTCTGTAACAGGCGGTAGAGCACCTCGCGTTCTCGCGCTGCGGCGAGGACGGGAATGTCGCCGGGCATGTCGAGCAAGGCGAGGAGGTGATCCCACGCCTCAAGCAGTTCGGGTGTGACCGGAGCTACACCAAAGCCGGAGACAGGAGCGGTGGTGGCAGCAGGGGCGAGATCGGCCAGCAGCGTAGTGAGCACACCGCGATCGAGCGCCAGTCCCGCCGATACGTAAGGCTTGTCCGTCTCCGCTTCGACCACGCAACCGGTCGCCGGCAGACCGAGCGAGATCATGAAACAGCTGGCGGCATCGTAACGCAACAAGCGGTCGCCGATCAGCACCTGCTTTGCGCCTTGCAACACCAGACAGATCGTTGGCTCGTATAGCGTCACCATCGGCATGCCGCACTGTCGCGAGACGCCCAGGCCGATGCGCGGCAACGGCGTCTCCAGACGTATTCCATCGGTATGGCGCAGTACGCGGCGGCACATGCTGTCGAGAAGTTCCTGCATGACCTGAATAATTGTGCATTGCGGGAGCCGGCGCAAGGCCATTGATCGGATCAGGCAAGGAATCGAGACGATTGGGCGCGGATTTCGATCATCCTCGAACCATATCTGGCAAACCGGCGGGCATCCGCTGCCGGCAGCGTCTCCATCAATCGAGGACATTATCATGACAAATCAATTTGGTGCGACATCGACCACTGACGAGGTGCTTGCGGGCGTGGACCTCGGCGGCAAGCGCGTGCTCGTGACAGGCGCTTCGGCGGGGCTCGGCGTCGAGACCGCCCGGGCGCTGGCGGCCCACGGGGCCGATGTCGTCGGCGCCGCTCGGGATCTCGCCAAGGCCGAACGTGCCACGGCCGGGGTACGCGAAGCCGCCAAGGCGGGTGGCGGCAGTTTCGAGTTGATCGACCTCGACCTCGCCTCGCTCGACAGCGTCCGCGCCAGCGCCAGTCAGTTGTTGGCGGATGGTCGCCCGTTCGACATCGTCATCGCGAATGCCGGCGTGATGGCGCCGCCCCTGGGGCGCACATCCGACGGATTCGAAACCCAGTTCGGCACCAATCATCTCGGCCACTTCGTCCTGGTGAACCGCATTGCCTCGCTGATCAAAGATGGCGGGCGGTTCGTGAATCTGTCGTCGGCGGGCCACCGCTTCGCCGACATCGACCTGGACGACCCCAACTTTGAGCGGACTGCCTACGATCCATGGGTCGGCTACGGTCGGTCGAAAACAGCCAACGTCCTGTTCGCGATCGAATTCGACCGCCGGCATCGCGGTCGCGGCGTGCGCGCATGTGCCTTGATGCCGGGAGCCATCCGCACCGAACTCGGCCGGCATATGAGCCAGGCGGACGAAGAGGCGTTCATCGGCTCGATCAACGCCGCCAACGCGGAGGCCGGCCTGCCGCCGTTCGAGTTCAAGACGATCCCTCAGGGCGCCGCGACATCGGTATGGGCGGCGGCCGTCGCTGATGCAGACGCGGTAGGCGGACGCTATTGCGAAGATTGCCATGTCGCAGAGGTCACGGAAGGCGAAGGCATTCGAGGTGGCGTGCGGTCTTATGCCCTGGACCCGGAACGGGCCAAACTGCTTTGGGCGAAGAGCGAGGAACTCGTGGGCGAGCGCTTCTGAGCACCGCTGGTAGCGGGCGCGATTTTGGTCGCGCCCGCTGTACACGTCCGATAGCGGTAATCGATTTGTGTCTTATAGCCCGATATCGGGCTTCTATTTCCCGATCAAATGCTCGTATTTCTTGTCCGTCAGCGTCTTCAGGAACGCCACCAGTGCGTCGACGCGCTTGTCGTCCAGGCCCGGTCCGGTCTCCAGCTTGTCCTTGGCGAGGTTATCGGAGATTTCGGGATCGGCCCAGCGCTGGCCAGTTTCGGCGTTGATCTGGCGGCTTTTCTTCTTGGAATTATATTTGTTGTAGAACAGGATAACGGTGCGCAGGTCGTTGAAGACGCCGTTGTGCATGTAGGGTCCGGTGACCGCGACATTCCTCAGGCTCGGCACCTTGAACTTGCCGCGCTCCAGTGGATCGCCGTTGACGAGCGGATTGCCGGCAAGGCCGACATCGACAAAGTCCGGCTTGGAGCCATTGCTCTTGCGCACATCCGTGTTGGCCGGCACGCCGATGTTGAAATATTTGTGCGACGAGAAGGTCGAGGTTTCAAGGCGGCCGTCGGCACCCTTCAGGTCATGGCAGAGATTGCAGTTGGTGAACTGCGTCGAGAAAAACAGAGTCCGTCCCAACTCTTCCTGCTCGGTGAACTTTTCCTCGCCGCGCAGATAGCGGTCATAACGGGAATCGAAGGGCGAGAATTCCGGTGTGCGTTCGAAAGCCGCGATGGCCTGCGTGGTGGCACGGAAGGTTTTGTCGGAATCCTCCAACACCCCGGCACCGAACAGTTTGTCGAAGGCTGCCACGTAAGCAGGGTTCTCATGAATGCGGGCCGATATCTCCTTGTCGTCCGTCATGCCCATCTCGATCGGGTTGAGCGGCGGCCCGGCGGCCTGCTCCTCCAGACCGCTGGCACGGCCATCCCAGAACTGCCCGCCGACATAGAGCCCGGTGGCATCCTTGTGAAAGGGTGGCGTCAGCGCCGCATAGCTGGCGGTCGGCGCATTGCGGTCGCCAAAGGATTTGCCGTTGTCGCCCAGCGAAACGGCATTGCCCTTGTGGACGTCGTGACGGTCGGCGAAGCCGATCTCCGGCATATGGCAGGTCGAGCAGGCCTGGGTGCGGTTCTGCGACAGGTTCTTGTCGTGGAACAGGGCTTTGCCCAATGCCTCCTTGGTTGGATAGACGTCGGAGCCGGCAAGGCCGATGCCTGCGAGAGCAACAAGCGAGGTAGCTGCGATACAAACAGTAGTGAGAACAAGGCGCATGGCGGTACTTCGAAATCGTGCCGGGCGGACGCAAAATATGTCTACCACCCTCAAGTTTTGGCACTTCTATACACCAGTCCTGAGCAGAGGAAAGATCAATTTTGCCATGCGACGATTGCGCTCAGATCGGCTTGCCGACTGTCATCGCTTCACGGAATGCCGCGTCGTCGCTGATATAGACCGGCTCCGGGCCGGCACCGACAGCGTCGAAGAACCGACTGACGAAGGAGCGGAAGGCGGCGCAGAGCGCGATATCGCAGATCTGCTGGTCTGAAAAGCCGACGGCGCGCAACCTGTCGATATCCGCCTGCACGATGGACGCTGCATCCCTGGTGATCTTTTCCGCATAAGCAAGCATCTCGACATCCCGCTCGGAGAGGCCGGCATTGCGGAAATCGCGCTGGACGGCGAGCACCGCCTCGGGAGATCCCAGTTCGTCGACGAGTTGCTTGCCATAGACATGGGAGCAATAGGTGGAGGGGATGTCACGGGCGCAAATCAGCGTAATCAGTTTCCATTCGCGCATGCCGAGCGAAAAACCAGCGCGGATTTTGTCGTTGAAATCGGTGTAGATGGGCAGCAGGTCGGGCCGCGTGGTGAAGCACTTGGTGGCTTCCATCACGAAACCTTGAGCGTCCAGTTGCTTTTGATAGATCTCACCGACCCGGCCGTTGCCTTCAGTCTCCGCGATGGTCTTCAAGAACATGCGCTGATCTCCCCTGCAAGGTCAGAGAGGATGATAGCAATAAAACCTGTGATCACCTATCGCGGTCTGTTCCGGGAAGGCCTGCCGGCAGATGTCGGTGGCATGGGCGCAGCGTGGATTGAATGGACAGCCCGGCGGCGGATTGAGCGGTGACGGCAACTCGCCCTTGAGCTCGATGCGGGCCTTCTTGCGCGTCGGATCGGCGATCGGGGTCGCCGACAACAGGGCTGCGGTGTAGGGGTGGCGCGGATGCGCGAAGACATCCTCGACGGGGCCGATTTCCACTGGCTTGCCGAGATACATGACCAGCACGTCGTCAGCGATGTGGCGGACGACCGAAAGCCCATGCGAGATGAAGAGATAGGCAAGTCCCATCTCTTTCTGCAGGTCCATCAGCAGGTTCAGCACCTGCGCCTGGATCGACAAGTCGAGCGCCGAGACAGGCTCGTCGAGCACCAGAACCTTCGGATTGAGCATCAGCGCACGGGCGATGGCGATGCGCTGGCGCTGGCCGCCGGAGAACATATGCGGGTAGCGATCGTAATGCTCGGGCCTGAGGCCAACCTTGGCAAGCATCTCCATCGCCTTCCGGCGCCGGGTCGCGGCGTCGTCCGGCATGTTGATCTTCAGCGGTTCCTCGAGGATCGTGCCGATCTTCTGGCGTGGATTGAGCGAACCATAGGGATTCTGGAAGACGATCTGTACCGTGGAGCGGTGAACCTTGTCCTGCGGATCGGCTGGCCGGCCCTCGATCAGCAGATCGCCGTTGGTGGGATGCTCGATCATGGTGACGAGCCGGGCGAGCGTCGACTTGCCGCAACCGGATTCGCCCACCACGGCCAGCGTTTTGCCGGGCTGCAGGCTGAAGCTCAGGCCATTCAATGCCTTGACGGTCGCGGGCTTGGAAAACAATCCGCCGCCGACCTCATAGAAGCGCTTGAGATCGGTGCCTTCGATAATGGCCTGGCTCATGCCATCTCTCCCTGAAATGCGGGATGATTGGTCGGCTTGCCTGCCTTGAGCGGATAGTTGCAAAGCGCATTACCATACTCCGCACCCTGCCGCTGAACACTCTGACGACAGAGGTCGGTGACAAAGGCGCAGCGCGGCGAGAAAAGACAGCCTGTCGGACGATCGCGCTGACCCGGCACAACGCCGGCGATCGACGGAAGCCGGCCACCGGCCATGGCGCGTTCTGGCAATGCGGCGAGCAATGCCGCGGTATAGGGATGATGCGGATCGGTGAAGAGGTCGATGACGCCCTGTTCTTCGACCTTCTGGCCGGCATACTGGACCTGGACGCGCTCGGCGGTCTCGGCGACGACGCCCATGTCGTGGGTGATCAGCACCAGCCCCATCCCCTCTTCCTGCTGCAGCCGGATGAGAAGATCGAGAATTTGCGCCTGGATCGTCACGTCCAGCGCTGTGGTTGGTTCGTCGGCGATTAGGAGCTTGGGATTGCAGGCCAGCGCCATGGCGATCATCACGCGCTGGCTCATGCCGCCGGACATCTGGTGTGGAAAGTTTCCGAGGCGGCTTTCCGGCGAGGGAATGCCGACCTTCTTAAGCAGCTCGACGGCCCGCGCGCGCCGCTGCTTCTTGTCGAGGTCGAGATGCGCCTTCAGCGCCTCCTCGATCTGGAAACCGACGGTGAAACAGGGATTGAGCGATGTCATCGGCTCCTGGAAGATCATCGCCATGTCCTTGCCGATAATCTGGCGACGGTCACTGGGCGACATGGTCTGCAGGTCGCGGCCGTCAAATGCCATCTTGTCGGCAGTGATGATCGCCGTCCACGGCAGCAGGCCCATGACAGCGAGCATGGCGACCGATTTACCCGAGCCAGATTCGCCGACGATTGCGAGAATCTCGCCCTTGTCGCAGCTCAACGAGACGCCGTCGACAGCCCGGAACAGGCCGGACGTGGTCTCGAACTCGACAGTCAGGTTGCTGATTTCAAGCAGGGCCATGCACAAGCTCCAGACGATTGACATGGGAGGGCAGGCGGGGCGTGATCAATTCCTCATGATAACCCACCGAGTAGCGACCGATGCCCAGGGCTCGGTCCCGCTGGCGGGCCAGCGCCAATGCATCGCGATCGCTGCGGGCAGGTACGGCATGGTTGGCCAGTTGGGTTTTCACAGGTTCGCCTTCGGCTATCCGCATCAGGCATTTGGCGTTGCCGCCGAGGAACTGTTGCGCCGACAGCATCGCTGCCGTCCAAAGGATAAGCGTGACGGCGATGACGAACACACGGCGCGCGCGCACCAGGCCAATCGCCCGCTCCAGGATTTCCGTGGCGTCGTGGCCCCGTTCGATGCGAGACCGCGCCTGCTGCATCAGGCTGACATAGGCACTCGCCGAGCGGGACAGGGACGAATGGCTTCGTAGTCCGTTGGCAAGCACAGGCGTCGAAAGGTGCAGGTCGTTCGGCTGGTATTTGCCGAACCAGACCGCCCATGCCGTGAACGCAAACCCCGCACCAACTGCGAGGCCGCCGTAAAGACTGGAAAAGTCGAGCGAACAGATCATCGTCACGACCTCTTCAGCTTGGGATCGAGCGCGTCGCGCAGGCCATCGCCCATCAGGTTGATGGCAAGCACAGTTATCAGAATCGCAAGACCGGGGTAAGTCACGACCCAAGGTGCACGCAGAATGAATTCGCGGGCGGTCGCCAGCATCGTGCCCCATTCCGGCGTCGGCGGCTGGGCGCCAAGCCCAAGAAAGCCGAGCGCTGCGGCTTCGAGGATGGCGTTGGAGAACGACAGCGTTCCCTGCACGATCAGCGGCGCCAGACAGTTCGGCAGAATGGTCAGGAACATCAGCCTGAGATTGCCGGCACCCGCGACCTTGGAGGCGGTGACATATTCACGGCCTTTCTCCGCCATGACGGCAGCACGAACGAGCCGGGCAAAATGCGGCACCAGCACCAGCGAGATGGCCAGCATGGCGTTGAACAGGCTCGGGCCGAGGATCGTCACCATTACCAGCGCTAGCAGCAGCGACGGAAAGGCAAGGATGATGTCCATGATCCGGGTGACGGCGACATCGACCCAGCCACGGAAGAAGCCGGCGACAAGGCCAAGCGTAATGCCGCCGATCAGCGACAGCGTCACAACCACGGCGCCGATCAGCAGTGAAAACTGCGCGCCATACAACAGGCGCGACAGCATATCGCGTCCGACAGGGTCAGTTCCGAGAATGAACTTCCACTGGCCGCCTTCGTGCCAGACCGGCGGCACCAGAAAGGCATCGCGATACTGCGCGTCAGGTGCATGCGGTGCGAGCACAGGTGCGAGCATGGCTGCAAGCACCATCAGGCAAAAGACCACCAGCCCGATCACCGCGCCGTGGTTCATTGAGAAGTAGTACCAGAATTCGCTCAGGCGCGGGAAGCGCGCCCGCTTTGTCACTGCAAGTGTTTCGATTTCGACCGTGCTCATGGCTACCCTCGCATGCGTGGGTTGATGACGGCGTAGAGCACGTCGACGATGAGGTTGACCGACATGACGATCAGCGCGATCAGCAACAAGCCGCTTTGGACGACGACATAATCGCGCTTGAAGATGGAATCGACCATCCACTTGCCGATGCCGGGCCAGGAGAAGATGGTTTCCGTCAGGATCGCACCCGCCATCAGCACGCCGATCTGCAAGCCGATGGTGGTGATGACCGGGATCAAAGCATTGCGCAGGGCATGCACGCCGATGATCCGGAATGTCGACAGCCCCTTGGCACGCGCGGTACGGATATAGTCCTCGCCGAGCACTTCAAGCATGGCGGATCGCGTCTGCCGTGCTACCACGGCAAGCGGAATGGTGCCGAGAACGATAGCCGGCAGGATCATGTATTTGACGGCGGAGACGAAGGCGTCCCACTTGCCGTAAAGCAGCGTGTCGATCAGCATGAAGCCGGTGATCGGGCGAAAGAAGAACTGCAGCCCGATACGCCCCGAGACCGGCGTCCAGCCGAGATAGCCGGAGAAAAAGATGATCAGCAGCAGGCCCCACCAGAAGATCGGCATGGAGTAGCCGACAAGGGCGGTGCCCATGATCAGCTGGTCCGGCCATGAGCCGCGCTTGGCAGCGGCGAGCACGCCGGCCGGAATGCCGATGACGACGGCCAGCAGCATGGCAACAATAGACAGCTCGATCGTCGCCGGAAACAGCGTCAGGAACTCGTTCATGACGGGTTGCTTGGTCGAGATCGAGATGCCGAAATCGCCCTGCAATATCTCGCCGAGATAGCGCAGATATTGCTGCCAGATGGGCAGGTTGAAGCCGAATTGCTCCTTGAGGATCTCGTAGCGCTCGGGCGTGACGCCATGCTCTCCCGCCATGGCGAGAATCGGATCGCCCGGAAGCAGACGCACAAACGCGAACGCACAGATGGTGATGCCGAACACTGTCGGCACGAACAACAGTAGCTTGTGAAGGATATAGCGTATCATCGCGGAAACCAGAACCGGGCGGCGGCAAATGCCACCGCCCGAATTCCATGTTACTCAGCCTTGTCCGTGCCGTCAAACCGGTGAATACCGAGCGGGTCCATCATGAAGCCGCTGACATTCTTGCGGGTTACTGCATAGACCTGGCTGTGGTCGAGCGTGAAGGCAGGCGCCTCGCGCTTGAAGATGACCTGAGCCTCTTCATAGAGCTTGGTGCGTTCGGCCATGTCGCTGGTGACCTTGGCCTTCTGGATCAGATCCTCGAAGTCCTTGTTGCACCAGCTCGAATAGTTCGAAACGCCGATAGCGGCACATGAGAACAAGGTTGCAAAGAAATTGTCCGGATCGCCGTTGTCGCCGGTCCAGCCGATCTGGAATGCGCCCGGGCGGTCCTTCTTCTTGCCTTCTTCGCGGTACTTGGTCCATTCGAGCGTCTTGATCGTCGCCTTGACGCCAACCGCTGCCCAATCCTGCTGGATCAGTTCGGCGGCGCGGGCAAAGCTCGGATTGTACGGACGGAAGCGGTCAGAAGCCCAGAGATCGATGGAGGTGACGTTGTTGGCGGCGAGCACCTTCTTTGCTTCTTCAGGATTGTATTCGTCGTCCTTGACGTCCTTGTTGTAGGACCACATGGTCGGCGGGATCAGGTTGACGGCAGGCGTGGCGCCAGCATCGCCGAACAGGGCTTCGATCATGGACTTCTTGTTGATCGCCATGTTCAGCGCCTTGCGGACTTCGACCTTGTCGAATGGCGGCTGGGTGGTGTTGTAGGACATGTAGCCGATGTTGAGGCCGGCCTGCTCAAGCAGGTTGACGTCCGCATTGGCCTTCAGCGCCTTGATGTCGGCCGGGTTCGGGTAAGGCATGATATCGCATTCGCCGGCGATCACCTTCTGCATGCGAGCGCTTGCATCGGGGGTGATGGCGAAGATCAGGTCGTCGATCTTTTCCTTGCCGCGCCAGAAATCCGGGAATGCAGCGTAGCGAATGACCGAATCGAGCTGGTAGTCGACGAACTGGAACGGACCGGTACCGACCGGCTGGCTTGCGAACTTCTCCGGCGTACCGTCTGCCATCAGCTTGTCGGCATATTCCTTCGACACGATCGACGCGAAGTCCATGCCGAGGTTGGCCAGCATCGGCGCATTCGGCTCGGTCAGCGTCATCTTGACCGTGAGGTCATCGACCTTCTCGATCGACTTGAGATATTTCGGCATGTCCATGCCCTGGAAGTAATCCCAGGTGATGTTGGGCATGTAGGTATGCCACTTGTTGTCTTCCTTCCACTGACGTTCGAAGGAGAAGATCACGTCGTCGGCGTTCAATTCGCGCGTCGGCGTGAAATAGGGCGTCGTCTGGAACTTCACGCCCTTGCGCAGCTTGAACGTGTAGGTCAGGCCGTCGTCGGAAATCGTCCAGCTCTCGGCAAGGCCAGGCTCCAGCTCGGTCGAGCCGTGCTTGAATTCAACGAGGCGGCTGTAGACGGTACGCGACGAGGCGTCGAAATCATTGCCGCCGGTCGTGATCGATGGGTCAAAGTTCGCCGGCGATGCTTCGGAGCAGTAAACGAGCGTCTTGGCGGAGGCCGAGAACGCGAAAGTGGACGCAATGGCAGTGGCTGCCAGCAGTATAGCGAGCTTTTTCATGATTTTTCCCCAGTTTATTCCGCGCCGGCTTCTCTACCGGCCCGGTTGTGCCGAATGGACCGCATTTGATGCCGAAATGCAATATGCGGCAGGAGAAATATTTTCCAAAAGGTCAAAACCGTGGAATGGCTTGTAACAAAATAGACATTCCACGAACAAAAATGACTGCGGATGTACAAAATCGACTGTGGACAACCAAAATCCGATTCCGTTTTTTCCGGAACGGGGCTATTGCGGAGACCAACACCCTCCCAACCCGCCCGAGTCCGGGTTTTCCGGCTCCAAAAAGGAATGTTCCAGGCATGAATTTCCGCTCGCTCCTTATTGCCGGCATGGCTATGACCGTTGCCGGCTGCACCACGACTGCCGGCCTCTCCGGTGACGCCCTCTCCTCCCGCTGGGTGGGCACCGAAGCCGGCAAGTTCTTTGCAGCCTATGGTCCGCCGGTATCGGATGAGGAAAGCGGTTCGAGCACAACTTATGTCTGGCGCGGCGGCTACAAAACACGCCGTACGCCTGCCCAATACGAAGGCGAAGGCAAGGGCAAGAAGCTCATCGCCCGCGCCAAGACCGAGTACCTGGTCTGCCAGGTCCGCCTGACCGTCGGCTCCGACTACATGATCCGCTCGATCACCAAGGTCGTCGACAAGCCAGCCGGCAAGGACGGCGCGAGCTGGTGCGAACAGGTGCTCGACGCCGCAAAATAACGCCATTGCCAATATATGTTCTGAAAAATCCGCCGGCAAAACCGGCGGATTTTTTTGTCTGGTTGCGACAACGACAGGCCAATCCGTCCGAGGGCCGGTACCTTGATGCCGGGATGGGCAAGATCTACTGCCGCCATCAAGGCGCTTAGCGAGCCGCATGATGTGTTGATTTCCCCTCAGTATTTTGCGATGGCCTGTTGGGACATCCAAAGGCCGAAGTTTTCCGATACATTCGGGCCGATTGAAGGAAAAATCATGTCAAATCCGGTTCTTGTCGAAGTCACGCGCGGCAATCGCGTCGAAAGCCGCCACAGCGGGTCGGTCGTCGTGGTCGACGCCGCGGGCAAGACGGTGTTTTCCGTCGGCGATATCGACAGTCCGGTATTTCCCCGCTCGGCCTGCAAGGCGATGCAGGCTTTGCCGCTGGTCGAGAGTGGCGCTGCGGATGCCTATGGTTTCGGCCAGAAGGAATTGGCGCTGTCGTCGAGTTCGCATTCCGGCGAGCCGGAACATGCTGATCTGGCAGCCTCGATGCTGAAGGCCGCCGGACGCAGTGTGGCCGATCTCGAATGCGGCGCACATTGGTCCTTCGAACAGAAGGTGCTGAACAACCAGGCACGCACGCTCGAACGACCGACCGCCCTCCACAACAATTGCTCCGGCAAGCACGCCGGCTTCGTCTGTGCGGCATGCCAGATGGGTCAGGACCCGAAGGGCTACGTCAATTACGAGCATCCGCTGCAGGCGGAAATCCGCGATATCATGTCCGACCTGACTGGCAGCCTGTTCGATCGCAACAATTGCGGCATCGACGGCTGCTCGATCCCCACCTATGCCGTACCTTTGAGGGCGCTGGCACACGGTTTTGCTAAAATGGGAACCGGGCAGGGGATCGGCACCGAGCGCGCCAAGGCGTCCAAACGCATTATCGAGGCCTGCATGGCCGAGCCCTTCTATGTCGCCGGCACCGGTCGCGCCTGCACCAGGCTGATGCAGTTGGCACCCGGCCGGATCTTTGCCAAAACCGGCGCAGAGGGTGTGTTCTGCGCCGTCCTGCCGGAGCTCGGCTATTCGATCGCACTCAAATGCGATGACGGTGCCACGCGTGCGGCCGAAAGCATGGTCGCGGGCGTCCTGGCACGATTCTTCGCAAATGACCCGGCGATTCAGGCACAACTCCTGGATATGGCCAATCATACAATGCGCAACTGGAATGGTATCGAGGTTGGCAGGGTGTTGATAACCGAGGCTCTCTCTGTGTCAAACTGAGGCAAAAACACCTGAAATCCCGTTTCGGTGCAAGGTTCGGAAACCAGAAATCCAACTGTGCCCGCAGTCTGCATTTTACTTTGCTAATATCTGCTCCATGAATTGTTGAACTGGATGATGCAACCAGACTTCAGAACAAATCAGTTGGGAGATAGATATCCATGTATGCCGGACGGTATTTGTGGTGGAATATGCTCGCAGCGATGGGCTTTGTATTCTTTTCCATTTATTTCTACTACGTCACATGGCTGGCGATCAGGGTTTCCGGCTGTTCTGCTGTCATCGGCAGGTGCGGTACGCTGGATACTGAGCTGAATGGCGTCATCAAGCCCTATGGGCTGCTCGCCTGCGGCATCATCGTGGTGGCAACCGGCGTGTTCCGGATCCATTTTCTCAGGATGAGCCCGCTATGGGGCCTGGCGCTGTTCACCTGGTTTGGCGCATCGGCCGACTTCTTCTTCAACTTCGGAAATCTCTGGTTTGCCCATGTCGATCTCGAAACGATCATGCGTGGCATGCCGATTGAAACGGCGTTTCTGGCCGCGCTCGTGGCCTTCATGGCCTTCCCGGTCGAACTCTATAAGAAATCGCCGCAGGGTGCGCTGCGCGTCATCTACTATGTCGCGGGCTTCACGGCGTCCTATTCGTTCTCGTTCACGATCGCCAAGTCAGAGCAGCTGCCATCCTATGTCAGGCTGATCACGGGCTCGGACGAACTCGCTACGCTCTCGGTGGAACTGCAGCACAGGTTGGGGGATTTTCTGTCGATGGGGCAGGGAAGCAGCATGCCCATGGTCATCGTGCTCAGCCTGTTCATTGCGGCATTGAGCTACCTGGTCGTCATGCGCAAAGCGCCGGGCGGCGCATCCGCCGCCACGGCTTGAAAAAGCGCTATCACTTTGCCTTTTTCTTCTTGGGTTCCGAGACAGGTTCGGGACCCGCCAGCGCAGCTTGCTCGAGGCGCAACTGCCTCAGCTTCAGCGTCTTCTTGTCCCGAGCCGTTGCCTCGGCCGCGATGATCTTCTTCGCGGCGTCATCGGTCACGACGCTTTTCTGTTGGGGCGTCATTTTCGTCGGATTTACGAATGCATCCTTGCTCGGCGTCATGTCTGCTCCCATAAAATCAAATAGCGATTGCTGTTACGCCCTTGCCGGTGCGTTCGCAGCCTTCTTGGGGGCAGGCAGCAGGCCTTCGCGCTGCATCTTCTTGCGCGCCATCTTACGCTGACGACGAATGCCTTCGGCCTTTTCGCGGGCGCGTTTTTCGGACGGCTTTTCGTAAGCGGTGCGGGCGCGCATTTCGCGGAAAAGCCCTTCGCGCTGCATTTTCTTCTTCAGGACGCGGAGAGCCTGTTCGACATTGTTGTCTCTAACCAATACTTGCAAAATAACTCCTTGGTGCAGGCACGTCGCGCGCCCGCGTTTAGCTGTTGATGAATGGGTCGGGTTTATTTCCCGGCCCTGATAGAGGACGGCTTGAACCACGGCTCCTTGGGGTCGGGCGGTGCCACGACATGTGGCGCCGGTGACACCTGCACGTCGATATCGCCCGAGGAGACACGGCGGTCGAAGCCTTCGCTTTCGGATCGCACACGATACTGGACCATGCCGTCAGACACAGGCAGCACCGCAAGAATTTTGAAACGGCCCTGAACCCTGGAAGTCCGGAGCGGGCCCTCTCTGAGGACAACGATATCGCCAATGCCGTAATTTGCTTTGCCCACTATCGTTCCTTTGACCTGCGGAAATATCCCGCAAAACAAAAAGGCCGGGCTGCCCCGACCTCTTCCTATCATTCGGCCTCACGCTGCCAGTACATCCGTGGTCAGCGGCGGCGAATGATCAAATCACGCTGGCTGAAGGTTTTCAGCGGAGCTCTTGCCCGAACGCTTGTCGGTGACGACTTCGTAGGACACCTTCTGGCCTTCGGCCAGGCTGCGCATTCCGGCGCGTTCTACAGCCGAGATATGCACGAACACGTCGGTCGTGCCGTTCTCAGGCTGAATGAAGCCGAAACCTTTGGTGGTGTTGAAGAACTTTACGGTTCCGATGTTCATGACGATTTCCTTTCAATCGCATTGTGTACCCAGCGGTTATTCGCCCGGCATATCGATGTTGAAAGGAATTTGAGAGCAGGGAAGCTCGAACAAAGGGTCGCAAGCAAATATCGATGTCACTTATTTATACTAATCTCAGAAAATTACAAGCCGCCATGAAAAATGATTCCTGCGAATGAATTTCTTAGAAAAATATTTTCTATTGGTGGGAACAAAATGCCGTCTGGCGTAACACATTCATTGCGCAGCGTTTTTTCGTCACCGCGGGGCCTGAGGCGTGGTCGCGGCATAAGCGGCGCGATAGCCGCGCCGCTCGAAATTGCTATGTTTCAATCTTGCAGCACGACCCTTGCAGCCACCGGACGCATCCGCAGCAAGCCGATTGCAACCGCTACGAACAGCAGAAGTCCCGACGAAAGCATGAATACGGCGGCATAGCCATAAGCGAGTTGCAGCGGCTGGCTGAAGACCGGCGACAGGAACTGCCCCGAAAAGATCGCCGACGACAGCAGTCCAGCGACCCGTCCACGCGTGGCTGGGGTGGCGAGCGCCAGCGCCGCGGTCGAGAAATTGGGCATGACGATACCCATGCCAAGGCCCGAAACGATCACACCTGCAAGCACCACTGCATAATTGGGCGCGAGGCCGAGCGCCAGGTGTCCTGATGACATCATCAGGAAACCGAGCACGAACAGTCCGGCGGTTCCGAATCGCTGCTTCAGCCTTCCGAACAGCAGGCTGGTGATGGCGCCGAAAAGCGGCGACAGGCCGATGGCGAGACCCGAAAGCGCCGAGCCCACAAGACCCAGCTCCCGCATGTAATAAGGCAATTGCGTGGGTAACAAATAGAAGCCGACGAAATTCAGGAATGCGATGAGGCAAAGTGCCCAAAGCGGGAAGGGCGCCTTGGCCAGCGGTAAGGCCTGGGCGACCTTCGGCGCACCGGTGGCGGCTTCAGGGGCCTTGGCTCCGATGAAGGCGATGATGGCAGGCAGCAGCAGGAAAGCCAACCCGTAGATCGCGAAGGGCGCGCGCCAGTGCTGATCGGCGAGCAGGCCGCCGGCGAGCAGGAAGACGAGGCCGCCGAAACCGTTGGATGCCACTTGCAGGCCTATGAACCGGTCGCGTGCCGCTCCCGCGAAATAGTCGCCAGCAAGCGCCGTCGAGGTGGTCATGATTCCCGCCACCGCAATACCGAGCATGGCCCGGCCGATCAGCAGACCGACGAGACTGTCGGCCACCAGACCGGACATGCCGGCAAAGCCATAGAGTATGGCCGAGGCGACAATCATCGGCCGCCGTCCATACTTGTCGCTCAGCCGTCCGGCGATTGGGGCGGCAAAAACGATCATGATCGCCGGCAGGGTCAACACCAGCCGAGTCAGCATGTCGGCATGCCAGGCGTCATGAAAATGCGCCTCGATCGCCGGCAACGATGGCGAGATCGTCGCGCCGGCCATGATGGTGAGGCTGCTTGCCAATAGCAATGTGAGGATGGTCGCACGCGCGGGACCAGATTTAACCGTAGGAGCCGGAGCCGCGCTGCTCATATTGCATCCTCCAGAACCCGGTTGGCGCGACGGGCCGCCTTCAGCACGGTTCCCCACCAGAGCAGCGAATCCGTCATCCGCTGCAGCGAGGTGTTCAGCCTGTCGGCATCGGCCGGCTCGCCGTCTTCGCTGATGGCGTTCCAGGGATTGGAGACGCTGACCGTTTCCCTGAGGCCAACCATGTCGAGTTCGGCAACCACCAGTCTCAGCTGTTCGACGGCGCGTAGGCCGCCCGAGATGCCGCCATAGGAGACGAAACCGACGGGCTTCTTCCGCCAGGGCTGGCCGACGGCATCGAGCATCGCCTTCAGCGGTGCGGGAAAGCTGTGATTGTATTCCGGCGTCAGGATGATCGCCGCATCGGCGTGCTCGATCTCCTGTTCCAGCCTGCGGGCGGGGAGAGGAACGCCGGTCAGGGCTGGATCGTAGTTGCGCGCATCGACAATGTGGACGGAGAAGTCGGAAGAGAGAAGTTCGGCCAGCAGCCATTTCAGCAGGCGGTCGGCAACGCGGCCGTGACGGCTGCTGCCGACGATCAGCGCAATGTTGAGTTTTTCGAGGTTCATGGCAGGCTCCAGAGGGTTGATCATGCGTGGAGCCACGTTTATAAAACCTCAAGTAAAGTTGAGGTCAAGTGCCATGGTCAATAAAAATGCGCCGTTGGAAATAAGAAGGCTGCTGAGCGTTGGCGAAGTCGCCGAACGCGCTGGCGTTGCTGTGTCGGCCCTGCATTTCTACGAGCAGAAGAAGCTGATCGAATCCGTGCGCACGGGCGGCAACCAGCGGCGCTACCGCCGCGAGGTCCTGCGTCGCGTCGCAGTGATCAAGGTGGCACAGCGTGTCGGCATACCGCTCGCCGAGATCGAACAGGCTCTTGCGGCCTTGCCGCAAGGCCGCGTGCCGAACGCGGGTGATTGGGCAAATATGTCCGCGGGCTGGAAGGATTCCCTCAACCGCCGCATCGAGAGCCTGACCGCATTGCGCGACCAGTTGGAAGGCTGCATCGGCTGTGGCTGCCTTTCGACCGCCACTTGTCCGCTGCGCAATCCCATGGATCGGCTGGCGGCGGAAGGGCCGGGGCCGCATTTCCCGCCGAAATAGTCGCCCGCGACAGCCTTCCTTTGTTGCGATCCTATCCGGCAATCTCGACGGTAAACGCAAATCGGGCCGTTGCACCCGGCGCCAGTATCTTTGTGTATGGCCGATCCGCCAACTCGCTCGAGCCACCCAGTTCCGCCGCCATCCCATGCCAAGGCTCGACGCAGAGGAACGGTGCGCCCGGCTTGGCCCATAGCGCGAGATTGGGCAGATTTTCAAAGCTGAACCGCATCGTCGGCCCGCCTTCGGCACCGTAGCTCAGCCCCTTGCCAGCGCCCTCGGGAAAGATCATCGCGTCCTGCTCGAACATGGCGTGATCCAGCACCAGCCGGCCGGCGTTGAATGGCGAAGCCAGCTTGTCAGGGCGTATCAGCCCTCCCTCTATCCGAACAAGCTCGGGCTCGCCGCCATTGTCGAGGGCGACCACATGCGCACGCCCGGAAGCGCCGGGCAACGGCCAGACGAAGGCCGAATGAAATCCGATCCCGAACGGCATTTCCTTGTCATCGCGGTTGGTCACCTCGGCCGCCACCGTCAGCGCACCGCCTTCGACCGAATGCTCTACTGCCAGCAGGAAATCGAAGGGATAGAACGCCTTCGTGGCCTCCGAGGCTGCCAGTTCATGCCGGGACTTTGTCGCCGTCGATGCGGCAAGGACGAACTCGCTGCGCCGCGCAAAGCCATGTTGGCCCATGCCAAACACCTTGCCGCCTATCGCCACCTTGTCGTCCGGGGCCTTGCCGACGATCGGAAACAGAATCGGCGACCGCCCTGACCAGAACGCCGCGTCACCATTCCACAGCCACGATCGGCCATCGCTGGTGTTCAGCGCCTGCATCTCCGCACCGAGCGAGGAAACATCGACGGTGAGGTGCTGGTTTCCGATCCGGATTGGGCTTGGCATCGCGTTTCCTTTTGGCATTGGTTTGGTGTCTAGCTTCGCCCAGCTGAGGTAGCAGCGCAATGGGTCAACAGCAGAACCGGACACCTGATCTGAAATCTCTGTCGCCGAAGGTCGCGCCAGATAGGCGCAAAACAGCGCCGGAAGTCGTTTCCGGCGCCGTAAAATGCAGCAACGCGACGTTCGAGCCCGAGGCCTCAAGCCCCCGGAAATACCTTCCAGCGTGTCGGCCGAAAGCGCAGCTCGCTGCCCCGTTCCGCCAGAGCGTCGAGCGGAATTTCCACTTCGATCAGAACAGGCGAGCGTGACGTTCCGACGTCGAGTTCGACGATGCGGGCACCTGCCAGCCGGCGCGAGGTCGTTACCTTGCCGGCAATTCCCGGACCTTCTGTCACCAGCGTCACGTCGCGCGGGCGGAAGAACATCTGGCCAGTGCCGTCTTCCGGATGCTGCAAGCCAAGTGGCTGGCCGGCGAACTGCACGTCGCCATGCGACATCGTCACTGGCAGGTTGACGCTGTCGCCGATGAACGAGAAGACGAAGGGCGAATTCGGGCGGTCAT
This sequence comes from Shinella sp. OV683, assembly GCF_057787725.1. Lineage (NCBI taxonomy): Bacteria > Pseudomonadati > Pseudomonadota > Alphaproteobacteria > Hyphomicrobiales > Rhizobiaceae > Shinella > Shinella sp. OV683. The sequence goes on along the minus strand of NZ_CM173543.1, from coordinate 3,552,947 downwards.
AGACGTCGTCGGAGGAACCGATCTGCTCGATCTTGCCCTGGCTCATGACCACGACGCGGTCGGCAAGTTCCAGCGCCTCTTCTTGGTCGTGGGTGACGAAGATCGTCGTGTGGCCGGTGCGGTCGTGGAACTCCCTGAGCCATTTACGCAGTTCCTTTCGCACCTTCGCATCCAGCGCGCCGAATGGCTCGTCGAGCAACAGCACGCGCGGCTCGATCGCCATGGCGCGGGCGAGCGCCACCCGCTGCCGCTGGCCGCCGGAAAGCTGGTTGGGATAGCGCTTCTCAAGGCCTGTCAACTGCACCATGTCGAGCAGTTCCAGCGCCCGGCGACGGATCTCGACCTTTGGCGGCCGCGACGCCTTTGGGCGGACAGTGAGGCCAAAGGCGATGTTGTCGAGGATCGTCATGTGGCGGAACAGGGCATAGTGCTGGAAGACAAAGCCGACATTACGCTCCTGCACCGGCTTCCACGAGGCATCCTCGTTGCCGAAGAAAATCCGGCCGGTGGTCGGGCGTTCCAAGCCTGCGACCAGGCGCAGCAGCGTCGTCTTGCCGGAACCGGAGGGACCGAGCAGCGCGATCAGTTCGCCGGACTTGATGCCGAGTGATACTTCCTGCAGCGCCGGGTATCGGTCGAATTCCTTGCGGATTTTCTCAATACGGATTTCCATTTGTAGTCCTTAATGTTTGTTCGAGCCGGCGATGCCGTGCGAATACCAGATTTCAAGCACGGTACGGACAACCAGCGTCAGAAGAGCGAGAAGGGCGAGCAGCGAGGCAACGGCAAAGGCGCCGGCGAGATTGTACTCGTTGTACAAGATCTCGACATGCAGCGGCATCGTCGTCGTCAGGCCCCTGATATGACCGGACACGACCGAAACCGCGCCGAATTCACCCATGGCGCGCGCGTTGCAGAGCAGCACGCCGTAAAGCAGGCCCCATTTGATATTCGGCAGCGTCACCCGCACAAACGTCTGCCAGCCATTGGCGCCGAGCGTGATCGCGGCTTCCTCTTCGGCCGTTCCCTGTTCCTGCATCAGCGGGATCAGCTCACGCGCAACGAAAGGGAAGGTGACGAAGATCGTCGCCAGCACGATGCCCGGCACGGCAAACAGGATCTCGACGCCATGGCTCTTCAGCCAGGGGCCGAGCGCACTCTGCGCCCCGAACAGCAGGACATAGACGAGGCCGGAAATAACCGGCGACACCGAGAAGGGCAGGTCGATCAAGGTGATCAGGAAAGCCTTGCCTTTGAAGTCGAATTTGGCGATCGCCCAGGAGGCCGCCAGGCCGAACAGAAGATTGAGCGGCACGGCGATACCAGCGACCAGCAGGGTAAGCCGGATCGCAGCCAGCGCATCGGGTTCCCTGAGCGCGGCCATGTATTCGCCGACGCCGTTGCGGAAAGCCTCGACCATCACCGAGACCAGCGGCAGGATGATGATCAGCAGCAGGTAGACAAAAGCGGCTGTCATGAAGGTGGCTTTGGCCCACAAAGGCTCTGTGGTTGCCGAGCGCCATTTGCGCGGCGCGTTGGTTGGCCTAGCGCTGGATTTGAGATCAAGCGACATTGGCATATCTCCTGGTCCAGGCCTGAATGAGATTGATGACGAACAGCATCAGGAAGGACACCGCCAGCATCACGGTCGCAATCGCGGTCGCGCCGGCATAGTTGAACTCTTCCAGCCGGATGATGATCAAGAGTGGCGCGATTTCCGAGACATAGGGAATGTTGCCGGCGATGAAGATCACCGAGCCGTATTCGCCGGCCGCGCGTGCAAAAGCCAGTGCAAAGCCCGTCAGGATCGCGGGCAACAGGCTCGGCACTATGACGCGCACGATGGTCTGCAAGCGATTGGCGCCGAGCGTCGCTGCTGCTTCCTCGACTTCCTTGTCGATCTCTTCGATCACCGGCTGCACGGTCCGGACCACGAAGGGCAGGCCGATGAAGATCAGCGCCACGACGATGCCGGCGGGCGTGAACGCCACCTTGACGCCGAGCCAGTTGAAGATCTGCCCCACCCAGCCATTCTTGGCATAAAGGGCGGCAAGCGAGATGCCGGCGACGGCGGTCGGCAGTGCGAAGGGCAGGTCGACGATCGCATCGACCACGCGCTTGCCGGGGAAATTGTAGCGCACCAGCACCCAGGCGACCGGCAGGCCGAACAGCACATTGATGATGGCAGCAATCAGCGCACAGCCGAATGAGGTCTTCAGCGCATTCTGCGTGCGTTCGTCGGCGAGAAGAGTGGCATAACCCGAAAATCCGAGAGATGCGGAATGCAGCACCAGGGCCGCGAGCGGGATCAGGATAATCAGCGTCAGCCAGGCAATCGTCACGCCGAAACTCAAGCCGAAGCCCGGTATGACGCTATGCCTCCTGAAACCGATGCGCTCGGTCAGAGGTTTATTGTACATTGGTATTCCCCGTTGAATTTTTGAGGCGGGAGAGCCGGCTTTTTGCCTTTTGCTCTCCGTAAGAATTTTTTTCTTGTCGTTTTAAAGGGGCCGCGACCCTTCCGGTCTCGCGGCCCCATCGTCTCAATTATGGGATAGTAGCTTAGTTTGCCGGCTTGTAAATCTGGTCGAACACGCCGCCATCGCCGAAGTGCTCAGGCTGAGCCTTCTTCCAGCCGCCGAACAGCGGATCGTCGATGGTGATGAGGTTGACCTTCGGCAGTTCAGGCACACCCTTGACCAGTTCGGGCGAAATCGGCCGGTAATGGTTCTTGGCGGCGATCGTCTGGCCTTCGGCGGTGTAGAGATAGTTGAGGTAAGCCTCGGCCACCTTGCGCGATCCCTTGGCGTCGACATTGCCGTCAACCACGGCAACCGACGGCTGGGCGAGGATCGACAGGCTAGGCGTCACAATCTCGAAACCCGCGTCCTTGAACTCGTCCTGAGCGAGATAGGCCTCGTTTTCCCAGGCGAGCAGCACGTCACCGATTTCGCGCTGTGCGAAGGAGGTGAGTGCACCGCGGGCGCCGCTGTCGAGCACCGGAGCGCGCTTGTAGAGATCGGCGATATAGGCCTTCACCTTGGTCTGGTCGCCACCATATTCCTTGTTGGCCCAGGCCCAGGCTGCGAGATAGTTCCAGCGTGCGCCGCCAGAGGTCTTCGGGTTCGGCGTCACGATCTGCACGTCACCCTTGACCAGGTCGCCCCAGTCCTTGATGCCCTTCGGGTTGCCCTTGCGGACCAGGAAGACGATCGTCGATGTGTAAGGCGCGGAATCATGCGGCAGGCGCTTCTTCCAGTCGGCTGGGATCTTGCCGGTCTTCTTGGCGATGGCGTCAATGTCGCCTTCGAGAGCCAGTGTCACGACATCGGCGTCAAGGCCGTCGATCACGGCGCGGGCCTGCTTGCCCGAGCCGCCGTGCGACTGCTCGATAGTCACATCCTCGCCGGTTTCCTTCTTATAATGGGCGATGAACGCCGCATTGAATTGCTTGTAAAGCTCGCGTGTCGGGTCATAGGACACGTTGAGCAGCGTGGTCGCCGAATAGGCGGGCAGGACCGAGGTAAAGGCCAGTGCGAGGCCGAGCGCCGCGCCGCTGATCTGTTTCAGAGTGTTGCGTCGATTGAGAACAAAAACCATTGGGTCACCCTCCAGCTTGGTTAATGCCTAAAGTCTATCTGCTAGGTAGAGTATGTCAACAAACCAAATCGAAAAAGCAAAAGCGGTTCGTTTCGCTGCGGAAATTTGGAACACGCAACGGACCAGAACTGGATTGGCTGGAACAAAAGTGGCGGAAAAGTGACGAAGGCGGGTAGGAAATTCCGGCCGATTTGCGCCGTGTGGGCTTTTCGAAGGCGAAAAATGCTCATTCAAGGAGCGCAATTGCGAATTCTGGCGCCCGCTTGACCGCTGCCTATTTGCTGAACAGCTTGCTCGCCCACTTGCCGGCTACGACCCGTCCCAGTTCCACGCCATCTTCATCGACAACGCGAACGATCCCTTTGTCTGCAGTCGAGACATGGCAGTAGGCCGTCATCGCAATGGCAATCTGAGCCTGCCGGGTGCTTCTGATCCACCACCGCCACGAAACCTTGACGACGACATCGGCGGCCTGTTTGTCGACAGACACAACCTGCCCGGTCGTCCGGGCGAGATCAAGTGCGATCGTCTCGCTCTTGCAGCCATTCGCAGGCCCTCTTTCCAGCGCGGCTTCCCGCTTGTTGACAAGCAGGGTAATGCCACCAAAGCAAATGCCAAGGATAGCAACCATGGTGATCCCAAGGCCAAGCATACGTCCGTTGGAAACTTTGCTTGTCCAGCGACGGGATGCCGGGCGTTCAACATCAATCAGTCTCGGAATATCCTGAGCATTGATCGTCCGCTGCTCATAAGCGGTCGGCCGTTGGGGTATGAAGAACTTGTCGTCCATTCGCCGCTTTACCCCGCCAGCATCGCTGTCACTGCGCTCTTCTCAGCCAGTGCATCCGCGATAGTGGCAGAGAACAGCACTTCACGGGTTGCATCGGCTACACGGGCGAAGACATGGCGGATCTCGCAGTCGGCCTCGCTCAGACAGTCGTCGCATTTGCGGTAAGCTGTCTGCGACAGGCAGGGCAGGGGCGCGATCGGCCCGTCGATCATTCGCAGGATTTCGCCGAAGGTGATGTCGGTCGCCGGCCTGAGAAGCAGGTAGCCGCCATCCTTGCCGCGCTTGGACATAACGATGCCCCGGTGCTTGAGATCGAGGAGGATCTGCTCGAGGAATTTCTTGGGAATTTTCTGCTGGATGGCGATCTCAGCGATCAGCACAGGCTTGCCGCCGGGCGCACGCGCAAGCGCAGTCAGCGCGCGCAGGGCATATTTGGCTTTCTGGGAAATCATGACAGGCCCGAACGATGATTCTTTCGTAGGCTCATATAGTAAGGCCGCTGGATATGAAAGAAAGTCCTCAATACTGCTCAATTTCAATAGATTTTGGCGAGTAAACATTGTTCCGGTAGGTTTTTCACCGAATCCCGAAAGCAGAGAGATATTTGCTCACCTGTTGGAGAGATAGGAAAACCGTTTTCTGTCTTCCGCTGTGTCGACCTGCGATATTGCCGCCATCAGAATTGCCAGGACAGCAGACATGAACATGATCAATCTCTCCACCGAAGCCCAGTCGCTGAATGCCCAGATGCAGGAACTGGACCTCGCGGGACGCCTTTCGCTTGCCGCGAGCCTCGGTGGACGCGTGGTCTTCACCACCAGCCTCGGTATCGAAGACCAGGTGATCACGCATGTCATCGGCACCAACCGGTTCGACATTGATGTCGTGACGCTCGAAACCGGCCGGCTGTTTACGCAAACGGTTCAACTGATTGCCGATACTGAAAGCCGCTACGGCATCGAGATCCGCCGTTACTTTCCGGAAAAGGCCGATATCGACGCTTATGCCGCTCAATACGGCCTGAATGGCTTCTACGACAGTGTCGAAGCCCGGCATGCCTGCTGTGGCGTGCGCAAGGTCAAGCCGCTGGCGCGTGCGCTGACTGGGGCTTCGGTCTGGGTCACCGGCCTGCGCCGCGGTCAGTCCGGCAACCGCGCCGACACGCCGTTTGTCGAATATGACGCCGAGCGCAACCTGCTCAAGGTCAATCCGCTGGCCGATTGGGACATCGACAGGATCAACTGTCTCGTCAACGACGAGGAAGTGCCGATCAATCCACTGCATGCCCGCGGCTACCCGTCGATCGGCTGCGAACCCTGCACTCGCGCCATCAAGCCGGGCGAGCCCGAACGGGCCGGCCGCTGGTGGTGGGAGAACGACGAAAAGCGCGAATGCGGCCTGCATGTTCCGGAAGCGGCTTTGCCGTCGCTGGAATCGAGCGAGCTTTAATATCCAGGAGAGTTTGCCCCTCACCCTAGCCATCTCCCCGCATGCGGGGAGATGGGACGCTAGAGGCGGTGCCACAAGTTCCTTCGCCCGCTTCAGCGAGGAGAAGGTGGCGGCAGCCGGATGAGGGGCAAAGCCTCATAAGAAGTCAGGAAATGAAATGTCTCCCCAGTCCGAATTTGATGCCCACACCAAGGATGCCGCCGGTCGTGCGCCGCTCGACCCGCATCTGAAAGCGCTGGAAAACGAAGCTATCCATATCTTCCGCGAAGTTGCCGGTGAATTCGAGCGTCCCGTGATGCTCTATTCGATCGGCAAGGATTCGTCCGTGCTGCTGCATCTGGCGCGCAAGGCGTTCTATCCCGGCCGCGTGCCGTTCCCGTTGCTGCATGTCAACACCGGCTGGAAGTTCAAGGAGATGATCGAGTTCCGCGACAAGATCGTCGCCGAATACGATCTCGACTTGATTGCCCACACCAATCCGCGCGGCGCTGCCGAGAATGTCACTCCATTCTCGCATGGTTCGGCGCTCTACACCGACATCATGAAGACCGAGGCGCTCAAGCAGGCGCTCGACATGGGCAAGTATGACGCAGCCTTCGGCGGCGCCCGCCGCGATGAGGAAGCCTCCCGCGCCAAGGAACGCATCTATTCCTTCCGCACGCCCGACCATAAGTGGGACCCGCGCAACCAGCGCCCGGAACTCTGGAACGTCTATAACGGCCAGATCCGCAAGGGCGAGAGCGTCCGTGCCTTCCCGCTGTCGAACTGGACCGAGGTCGATATCTGGCGCTACATCCAGGCCGAGAACATCCCGATCGTCCCGCTCTATTTCGCTGAAAAGCGCCCGATCATCGAGCGCGATGGCATGATGATCCTTGCTGAGGACGAGCGCCTGGAGCTGCTGCCTGGCGAGGTCAAGCGCGAGGAAGTCATCCGCTTCCGCACGCTCGGCTGCTTCCCGCTCACCGGCGCCATCCGCTCCAACGCCACCACGCTCGACGAGATCATCTCCGAGCTCGAAACCGCCACCGTCTCCGAACGCCAGGGCCGCGCCATCGACCGCGATCAGGCCGGCTCGATGGAAAAGAAGAAGCGCGAAGGGTATTTCTGATCATGACCGCCATTTCCAATCTCGCCGAACAGCAACAGCTGGCCTCGGACGCTCAGAAAGTCACCCGCGACTCCCGCCCCCTGCGCCTCATCACCTGCGGCTCCGTCGATGACGGCAAGTCGACGCTGATCGGCCGTCTGCTCTGGGACAGCAAGGCCGTCAAGGAAGATCAGGAAGCCGCGCTTCGCCGCGATTCCGGCAAGCAGAACGATCTCGGCCTGCCCGATTTCGCGCTGCTGCTCGATGGCCTTCAGGCCGAGCGCGAGCAGGGCATAACCATCGATGTTGCCTACCGCTATTTCGCAACCGACAAGCGCTCGTTCATCGTCGCCGACACACCGGGACATGAGCAGTACACTCGCAACATGGCCACTGGCGCCTCGACCGCCGATCTCGCTGTGCTGCTGGTCGATGCCCGTACCGGCCTGCTCGAACAGACCCGCCGGCATGCAACCATCGCCACGCTGATGGGCATCAAGCAGTTCGTGCTGGCCGTCAACAAGATCGACCTGATCGGCTATGACCGCGCTCGCTTCGACGAGATCGCCCATGAATTCAAGGAACTGGCGCTGTCGCTCGGCGTCCGCCAGGTCACCGCGATCCCGGTTTCGGCGCTCAAGGGCGAGAACATCGTCTATGACGGCCGCGCCTCCATGCCCTGGTACGACGGTCCGACCATCGCCGAAGCTTTGGAAAAGGCCACCGTCCGCTCCAATCAGACGGTTGGCTTCCGTATGAGTGTCCAGCGTGTTTCGCGTCCGGGCGAAAGCTTCCGCGGCTATCAGGGCACTGTGTCCGGCGGTTCGGTGAAGCCGGGCGATTCGATCCTTGTGCTGCCCTCCGGCATGGTCGCCAATGTCTCCAAGATCGTCACCTTCGACCTCGTCCGCAATGCGGCTGTGGCCGGCGATGCGATCACGCTGGTGCTCGACCGCCAGGTCGATATCGCCCGCGGCGACCTGATCGTCTCCATCGACAGCCAGCCGATGCAGGGCCTCGCCTTCGACGCCCAGCTTGTGGCTTTGCAACCCGACGGCATCGAGCCCGGCAAGCGCTACTGGCTGAAGTCCGGCTCGCGCCGTCAGCGGGTCATCGTCGAGCCCGCCCAGCAGCTTGATCTCAAGTCGGGCAAATGGAACCCGACCGAACGCCTGCCGATGAACGCCATCGGCAAGGTGCATCTGGCTTTCGAAGAGCAGGCGGTGTTCGACACCTACGAGCAGAACCGCTCGACCGGCGCTTTCATCCTGATCGACCCCGACACCAACAACACGGTGGCCGGCGGCATGATCACTGCCAAGCGCGGTGCGGTGTCGTCGATCCATAGCGATGACGCACGTGTGGTCCTGTCGCTGCCGGCCGATCTCGCCGACCAGTTGATGAGCGGCGAACTGTTTGCCGGCCGCCGCGATGAGGTGGAGATCCGGCGTATGACTGCCGGAAAGGCACGGGAGCTGCTGGAAAATCTTGATTGACCGTGCAAAGGTCGTTGTCAAAAGCAAATAAGGGGCCCGGTGGCCCCTTTTTTATTTTTGGATCGAAAAAAATGTCTGGACTCTAAATACGAGAAGCTCTTCACTTCACATTTGGCTTCACGCTTGCAAGCAAGACTTCTCTGTCTCCCGACTAGGGGATATTCCGCGCGGATTTCTTGACCAAACGTCATATGGTGTGAGGGAAAACCTCATGGCATTGCCGAGTGACACCAATTTCGCCGAGCAATGGTATCTTCGCAATACCGCGGTCGGGCAGTATGACCTCAACGTCGTTGGTGTCTGGAATGAATACACCGGCAAGGGCGTCAAGCTGGTCGTCATCGACGACGGCTTCGACTACACCCACCCCGATCTCGCCCCCAACTACAAAGCCGCCTCCGATCACGACTACGGACAGAATGACGACGACGCGGCCCCCCTGGGCACTATTGATCGGCATGGCACGGCGGTCGCCGGCATTGCGGCCGGGGCGGCAAATGGATCTGGTATCGTCGGCGTTGCCAATGGCGCTGACCTGATCGGCTACCGCCTCGACTTTGATGCTAACGACAACGTCTTGGACGCACAGGTGGCGCAGGCGGTCAGAGATGCCGCGGACAACGGTTTCGATACGGTCAACATGAGCTTCGGCGTCGGCGGATATTTCGAGACATCCAGCTACCTGCTCAATGTCATCGATGCGATCGACTACGCGGTGGATAACGGCCGCGATGGCTTGGGTACAGTCTTGGTCATGGCAGCCGGCAATACCGGACAGGATAGCCACGAGGCCAGATAAACGGCCGCACATTCGACAGCCAGACCGAGATGATCTGCGTGGCCGCCGTGGATCGCGACGGAACTGTAAGCGACTATTCGAGTTTTGGTGCGCCTGTACTGGTCTCGGCCTTCGGCTCGCCGAGCATAGCGTTCGGCTCGCCAGGCGAAATCTTCACCACCGACATCGTCGGTTCGCCGGGTTATACCACGGGCGATTTCACCGGATCGTTTGGCGGCACCTCCGCGGCGGCTCCGCAGGTGACTGGGGTCACGGCATTGATGCTTCAGGCCAATGCCGATCTCGGTTGGCGCGATGTGCAGACGATCCTTGCCTATACTGCCCGCCATGTCGGCTCGCCAATCGACGGGCACACCACCGATGGTGTCGAACGCTACATCTGGGGTTTCAGCGGCGCGGACAACTGGAATGGCGGCGGCCTGCACTACAGCCAGGATTACGGCTACGGACTCGTCGATGCGCTCGCCGCCGTGCGTCTGGCCGAAAGCTGGACAAGCACATCGACATCCGCCAACGAAAAGACGGTCGCGGCCAGCGTTTTGAGCCAACAAGCTACGGATCTCGCGGCCGACGATACGGACGGGGTGTCCTTCTCCGTCGATGTTAGCAAGAGCATGTGAGTGGACTTTTTTCTTGAAAGTATTTCACTCAGGAAGTGATCTCCCGTCGCGAGTAAGAATTGATAGTGTTATACACCGAAATTGAACGCTCGCCGTAGCTGTTCTGGGGAGCTTTTATTTTTTTGGAGGACGTCATGAGTTTGCCAAGTGATACATTGTTTGCCCAGCAATGGCATCTGCACAACACTGTTGCGGGAGAGTATGATCTAAACGTCGCCAAAGTCTGGGACGAATACACTGGCAAAGGCGTGAAAGTCTTCGTCATCGATGACGGTTTCGATTACGCCCATCCCGATCTTTCCCCGAACTACGACACGGCCAACGACTACGACTACGGCAACGCCGACGATGACGCCGCGCCATTCTATTCCGACGACAACCATGGCACGGCCGTCATGGGCATCATCGGTGCCGCGCGCAACGGCACTGGCGTGGTTGGGGTCGCCTACGGTTCAACTCTGATCGGCGCCCGCATCGACTATAACGTCGCGACCGCAGACGAGTGGACCGCCAATTTCGTTGCGGCGCTCGCCGGCGCCGTCACACGCGACGCCGACGTCGTGAATATGAGCTTCGGTGGCGGCGGCGATTTTGACAGCTATTCCGGCGCGGCAAACGTATTGCTGGAGAAAGCTGCGATCGACGATGCGCTGGCGAACGGTCGCGGCGGCCTTGGTCTTGCCCTCATCAAGTCAGCAGGCAATTCCCGCGTTACAGATGTTGATGTAAATCACAATCAGGCCGACAACAATTCTGGCCAGATCATTGTCGCCGCGGTCAACCGTGACGGGTTCGTCTCGAGTTACAGCAGTTATGGCGCGCCGGTCCTCGTTTCTGCGTTCGGATCGCCCGGTGAAATCGTCACGACCGACCGGCTTGGCGCAGCGGGTTACAATACTAGTGGCGATTTCATGCTTAGCTTCAATGGCACCTCTGCCGCGGCGCCAATGGTCAGCGGCGTCGTGACGCTCATGCTGCAGGCGAACGATCAGCTTGGCTGGCGCGATATCCAGACGATCCTTGCCGACACCGCGCGGCATGTCGGCTCCATCGTGGACGGCTCGACCCTCGCGGGCTCAGAACTCAATGCATGGCATTGGAACGACGCCTCAAACTGGAATGGCGGCGGCATGCATTACAGCGAGGATTATGGCTACGGCCTGGTCGATGCGCTTGCCGCCGTGCGCTTGGCCGAGAGCTGGACGCTGCAATCGACATCCGCCAATCAGAATTCGGGCTCATTGGATATTCTGGACACCCCGACGGCTATTCCCGACAACAATGCTGCGGGAACGTCGTTCACCGGCACGATGAACACGTCGCTGGTCGTCGAACGGGTCACTGTGACCGTCGATTTTTCAGCAGCCTTTAGTCGTGATATCGTCGTTTATCTGACCGGTCCGGACGGACGGGAAGAGCGACTGATAGCCTATTCCGGTCACGGATCTTACGATGACGCCTTCACTTTCCATAGCCAAGCCTTCCGTGGAGAATTGAGCAATGGTGATTGGCAAGTGCGAATAGCCGACGGCATGCCCGGCGATTTGATCACAGTCTCCGACATTAATATCAAGGTGTTCGGCAGCACTCCGTCGAAAAACGACACCTATGTCTACACCAACGAATTCTCCGACTATGCGGGCAACCAACACCTCAAGAACCTCCAGGACACCAACGGCGGCTCCGATCTTCTCAACGCGAGCGCGGTCACTGCGGCAATGTCCGTCGATCTCGCCGACGGCACCGGCAAGATCGATGGCGTGGCGATGAAAATCGCCGGCATCGAAAAAGTGTTCGGCGGCGATGGCAAGGATCATCTGACCGGCAACACCGCCAACAATGATCTCGCCGGCGGGCGCAATGCCGATATTCTCTCAGGTGGCAAGGGCAGTGACGACTTTATCTATCGCGTGCTCAGCGACTCGCTCGATGGAGCCAGGCACGATCTGATCAGGGATTTCGGCAAAGGCAACGACCGCATCGACCTATCCGACATCGACACGCTGGCCAAGTCAGGGGATCAGGGCTTCAGGTTCATCGGCGACGACAAATCGTTCAACGGCAAGCACGGCGAATTGCACTTTCTGATATTCAACAAGGCTGGTACCAGCAACGACCACACGATGGTCGAGGCTGATCTCGACGGCGACAAGCATGCTGATTTCCAGATCGACCTCACCGGCCTTCACACGCTGATCGGGGCCGATTTCGTGCTGTAAGTTCGCTTGTAGTAGCGCACATGCGGCGGCGCTGCGCGCGCCGCATGGCCTGCATGCTCTTGCCCGCCCAATAGGTGAGGTGGGCGGAGGGAGCACCTTCGATCGCTTCGAATTCGAAGCGCTCTTGCAGTGCCGCGCGGAACCGATCCGAGCGCCGTGAGCCCCAGACGCCGAAATAGATCTCGCGTGCGTCCTTGCTGCGGAAGATGGCGACATGGTTGAATGCCATCGACAGGCCGCCTTCGCCGAACAGCCCGCCGTCGCCGAACACGGCGATGACCTGCTCCATCGGAGCCACGGTGACGATTGTATCGCCCGAACCGAAGGGCCCGCTGCGGAAAGTGTAGATCTTTGCGGTTGCGGTCGTCATCAGCGGCTCTCCCATTCCAGCCTTTGCCCGCGCTCTATGACCGGCAATGATGGGAATTTTGCGGCGTGGGAGGGGCAGGAGTCGATTTGACGCAGCCAGATATGGCACAAAGGCAGGGTTCGAATGTGCTCCCTTAACAGGGGAGCGCACTCGAATTAGCGTTCCAGCATCGACTTGCCGAAATAGCTCGTCAGCGGCCGGACGAGGTAGTCGAACGGTGTTCTCATCGTCGTCTGGATGAAGGCTTCGACCGGCATGCCGGGCCGGATCTCGGCAGTCGAGCCAAGGAATTTCTCTTCACCCGGATTGAGCGTGATCGTGGCGTTGAAGAAGCTCTGGCCGGAACGTTCGTTGGTGACGATGTCGGCGGACACCCGCTTCACCTTGCCCCGGATGTCAGGCGTATGGCGGCGATCGAACGTCTGGAAGCGGATGATGGCATCCTGGCCCTCATGCACCTGGTCGATCTGCGACGGCGGGATCTGCACGGCGATGACGAGCTTTGCCTGGTCCGGCACGATTTCCATGATCGGTTCGGCTGACCGCACGACGCCGCGCACGGCATGGACCGCCAAGTTGAAGACCCGGCCTTCCATCGGCGCCTTGACCTCGATCCGCGACAGCGTCTCAAGCGTCGAGTTGCGGCGTTCGCGGAGCTCGGCCACCTTTGCATCGGTGTCGCTCAGCGTCTTAATCGCTTCCTCGCGCATCTGTGCACTGACATTGATGCGAGCGAATTCCATTTCGGCCATGCGGGCCTTGTTCTCTGCGATCGATGACCGGGATTCGGCAATGCCGCCGCGCGCCTGCGCCGCGTCGCGCTCCAGTGCCGAAACCCGGCTCTTCTGCGTCAAACCCTGTGCCAGCAGCTTATTCTGGGCGTCGATATCTTCCTGCAGCAACCGCAACTGGGTGGTCAGCGCGTCAATGCGGGCCGAAAGACCCTCATTCTGCTCTTCTATCTGCTGCTTGCGCTCCTGGAGCTGTTCGATCTGCTTGTCGCGAGTCGTCCGCCGGGCGATCAGCAATTCCGACTGGCTGCGGATGATCTCGGCATCGGTCGGATTGGTCTTCGCCCGCTCGATGAGCTCCGGATCGAAGATCGCCTTGGGGGCTTCGTCCTGCTCGGCGATCGAGCGTGCGCGAATCCCGAGCAATGGATAGAGCTGGCTCTCGGTCACCGCGAGTTCGGCGCGATCGAATGTATCGTCGAACACCAGCAGCGTCTGGCCGGCCTTGACGAGGTCGCCTTCCTTGACAAGGATCTGGCCGATCACTCCGCCGGTCGCATGCTGTACGACCTGGCGCTTGGTTTCGACTTCGACGACGCCGGAGCCGACGACGGCGCCGGCCATCTGGGTAAACAGCGACCACGCGCCCAACCCGAACACCAGAAAGAACAGGGTTATGAAACCCATGATCAGATAGCGTCTCATGCTCCAGACGTTATGCGCAGGACTTGCGGTGGTCACTTCTCGCTCCCGTCTTCGGGCTTGACCGCATCATCACCGCTTTTCGGAGGCGTGGCATCGTCAGTCTTGGTGTCTTTCGCTGGCTCTGTGGGGCCGGCAATGCGCCGTGGCCCGGAGGCAACGCTGCCGGCAGCGCCCGGCAGAAGGCCGGTGCCTAAAATGCCGGGCAGGGCGGTGAGATGGCCGCCGCCGGCACGCGGCGGCTGACCGCCACCGCCGGGCACAGGACCTTTGGGCGGCTGGCCGGTGGGAGCTGCCGCAGGCGGCTGCGCGCCACCGGGCTGACCGCCGGAACCGATTGCCGTGTAATTCTTGAGGTGCTGCTTGAGCACTTCGTCACGCGGACCGAAGGCCACGCGATTGCCGCCTTCGAGGATCAGGATCAGGTCGCACTCTTCGATGGCAGCTGGCCGGTGCGCCATGATGACGACCGAGCGGCCTTCCTTCTTGGCGTTGCGGATGGCGATGTTGAGCGCCATCGAGCCTTCGGCGTCAAGATTGGCATTGGGCTCGTCGAGCACCAGCAGAACTGGGTCGGCATAGAGAGCGCGGGCGAGGCCGATGCGCTGCTTCTGGCCGCCCGAAAGGCGTTGGCCTTGCGCCGGCAGCTTTGTGTCGTAGCCATTGCCGAGCCGCAGAACGAGATCGTGGGCGGCTGCGTTCTGGGCGGCGGCAACAACCTTTTCCGAGTCCGGCTCAAGTGCCAGCCGGGCAATGTTTTCGGCGATCGTGCCTTCGAACAGAACGACGTCCTGCGGCAGGTAGCCGACATAGGTGGCAAGGTCATCGACGCTGTACTGCTCGATCGACGCGCCATCGAGGCGGACTTTGCCGGCCTGGATCGGCCAGACGCCGGTCAGCACGCGGGCGAGGGTGGATTTGCCGGAGCCGGACTGGCCGATGACACCAAGCGCCTGGCCCGGGCGAAGCTCGAAGGACAGGTTGCGCAGCGTCGGCTGGCGTTCGCCGGGCGGTACGACCGAGATGTTCTGCACGTCGAGGATGGCGCGCGGTCGCGGCAGCGTCGTGCGGGCACCTTCCGGCGGCACTTTTGCGAGCGTGTCCGAAAGGCTCTTCCAGCCTTGCAGCGCGCGCTGGATCAGCGACCACTGGCCGATCACCTGCTCGATTGGCGACAGCGCACGGCCGATGATGATCGAGCTTGCGAGCATCGCACCCGAGGTAATGTGCCCCTGGATCGCCAGCCACGCACCGGCACCGAGAATGCCCGACTGCAGGAAGATGCGGAACGTCTTCGAGGTGATGGAGTAGAAGCCGTTGTTGTCGGAGTAATGAATATTGGCTGCCAGCGTATCCTCGCGCAGCGACTTCCAGCGGACGGCGGTCGAGGCCCGCATGCCGAGCGCGCGCACGGTGTCGGCCTCGCGCTGCAGGGTGCCGGTCATTTCTTCCGAAAGACGGCCGGCATTCATTGCCTTTTCCTGGTCGCCCTTGGTGCCGTTCTGGTTGAGCCAGGTCAGTGCGATCAGGATCAGGCCGCCGACGACGCCGATGATGCCCATCAGCGGATGGAAGATGAAAATGATGACGACGAAAACCGGGGTCCAGGGAATGTCGAACGCCGCAAATGCCGCCGGTGACGACAGCGCTCGCTGCACCGAGTCGAGGTCGCGCATGGCGGTCGTGGCATTGATGCCTTGCGACGCCAGCATGGTCCGGTCGATGACAACACGGAAGACGCGCATTTCCAGATTGGCCTGGAAGCGCGCACCGACCCGCGCCGCGATGCGGCCGCGCATATGGTCGAGAATGCCCATGATGGCGTAGAGCATGACCAGCAGGATCGTCAGCACGACGAGCGTCGGCTCGGAGCGGCTGGTCAGCACCCGGTCATAGACCTGCAAGCTATAGAGCGAGCCTGTGAGGACGAGCAGGTTAACGAAGAAGGAAAATACGCCAATCGCGATAAAAGCTGCACGACTTTCTGCAAGGGCTGCACGTAGTTCTTCCACGCCGTTTTTCTTCGGAGCAGCGCTCAAAATCAGCCTCTCTCACTCAAAATAGTCGTCTTGCGCGGCATGAATATTTTGTCTGACTGCTGTTCGGGCAACGTGGGATAAGTATTGCAGCGACGCGTTGTGTTTAGACGGCATTAACCCCCTTTCCGTCCAACAATCAATAGCGAGCCCTGTAAATTCACGGTGTAATTCCGTGCTGTTGAAATCTTGCATCTTTTCACCGTCCTCAGGCATGTCCGGCATCCCGGCCAAGCAGCGCCTTTTTGCGATTCAGCACGCTTTTACGACGAGCGCCGCTCCGTCGATGCGCCTCGCCGCGGGTGGATTTCTCCTGTTTTGAAACATGGACGCTCTCGCGTCTCGAAAAATTCAATTGACAAAATTATCATTCGATGAAAATTATTTCATGATAATTTTTTCCAGCACTACAAAAAATATCAAGAAGCCGGTGGGAGGAATGGATGGCGAGCTTCAGCAGCGGCAGCCTGCGCGACGAGGAAACCAGTATGGCCACCCGTGCCGCCTGGCTGCACTATGCTGGCGGCCTGACGCAGTCCGAAGTTGCCAAGCGGTTGGGTCTTTCCTCGCTCAAGGCGCATCGTCTGATCATGAAGGCAAACGAGCAGGGGCTCGTGAAGGTCTATATTGACTCGGATGTTTCCGAATGCGTCGAGCTCGAGCAGCAGCTCTGCAAGCGCTTCAATCTCGACTACTGCGAGGTAGCACCTGACTTTGATGGCGACGACATTCCTCTCAAGGCGCTCGGCATCTGTGGCGCGCAGTTCCTCAAGCGCGAGATCGAGAACGGTGAGACGGCGTTGATCGGCGTCGGCCATGGCCGGACGCTGGCCGCCTGCGTCGAATATCTGCCGCGCACAGTCAACAAGAACATCCGCTTCGTCTCGCTGCTCGGTGGCCTGACGCGCAAGTTTGCGGCCAACCCGCATGATGTCATCCATCGCCTTGCGGACCGTGTGGCGGCGGACGCCTACGTCATGCCGGTGCCCTTCTTCGCCAACACCGTCGAGGATCGCGACGTGTTGTTTAACCAGCGCGGCGTGCTGGATGTCTTTAACCTCGCCAATTCGGCCGACCTGCTGTTCGTAGGCATCGGCACCGTCGAGCGCGAGGCATCGCTTGTCGCCACCGGCATGATCGAGATGAGCGAGATCGAGGAAATCAAGAAGGGCGGCGGCGTCGGCGAATTTCTCGGCCACTTTTTCGATCGCTACGGCCAGCCGATCGAGACGGCACTGTCGGATCGCACATTCACGCTCAGTCGCGAAAATCTCAGGAACCGCAGGGTGGTTGCCGTGGCTGGCGGCAAGTTCAAGTCGCGCGCCATTCGCGCCGTGCTCGAGAGCGGTTATCTCAGCGGCCTGATCACCGACGAGCGAACTGCACAGGAGCTGATGAAATCGGAGGAATAGGCGGCATCTGCCGTCTTCGCCGCAGCCGGCCCGGGAGTGCCGCGCTGCAAATCTGGAGGAATTACCGGTCGGGTGGCCGGTATGGCTCGCGAGGGCCTTTCACACCCAAGTGGAGGAGAAACGATATGCATGAGAAGGAAAAAGATCTGATCGCAGCCTTTCTGCGTGGCCAGACGGATCGTCGCGGCCTGCTCAAGGGTCTCGGTGCGATGGGTATCGCCGCCGGCACCGCCGGCACGCTTTTCAACATGATGTCGACCCAGGCGCTCGCCGCTGATTTCGACTGGAAGGTGCACAAAGGAAAATCGCTGAAGCTGCTTCTCAACAAGCACCCCTACGCCGATGCGATGATCGCCAACCTGCAAAATTTCAAGGACCTGACTGGCATCGAGATCACCTATGACGTGTTCCCTGAAGACGTCTATTTCGACAAGGTGACTGCAGCTTTGTCGTCCGGTTCAACGGAATATGATGCCTTCATGACCGGCGCCTACATGACCTGGACCTACGGCCCGGCCGGTTGGATCACCGACCTCAAGGAATGGATCAACGATCCCGCCAAGACCAACCCGCAATATGCCTGGGATGATTTCCTGCCGGGCGTGAAGAATTCCTGCGCCTGGAACGGCCAGCCCGGCGGCGCGCTCGGTTCGGACGATGCCAAGCAATGGTGCATTCCCTGGGGCTTCGAGCAGAACAACCTCACCTACAACAAGGCGATGTTCGACAAGGTCGGTGTCGGCGTGCCGAAGAACCTCGACGAACTGGTGGAAACCTCGGCCAAGCTTAGCAAGGATGTCGGCGGCGGCGTCTATGGTATCGGCGTGCGCGGTTCGCGCTCTTGGGCGACGATCCATCCGGGCTTCCTCTCCGGCTACGCCAATTTCGGCCAGAAGGATCTCAACGTCTCGGCCGACGGCAAGCTTTCGGCGGCAATGAACACCGCAGGTTCCAAGGCGTTCCACACCAAGTGGGTGCAGATGATCCAGGAAAGCGGCCCCAAGGACTGGTCGACCTACACCTGGTATCAGGTCGGCACCGATCTCGGCGCCGGCGCCTCGGCAATGATCTACGATGCCGACATCCTCGGCTACTTCATGAACGGCGGCGACAACAAGATGAAGGGTCAGCTTGCCTACGCTGCCTTCGCCGCCAATCCGGAAGAGAAGGCCGCGACGCCGAACATCTGGATCTGGTCTCTCGCCATGTCCAACTTCGCCAAGGACAAGGACGCCACCTGGTACTTCATGCAATGGGCCTCCGGCCTCGAGCACGCCATCTTCGGCGCCACCAAGATGGACTTCGTCAATCCGGTCCGCCAGTCGGTGTGGAAAGACGAAATCTTCACGGAGCGGCTCAACAAGAGCTATCCGGGCTATGTCGACATGTTCAACTCGTCGGCTCCCGGCGCGTCGATCAAGTTCACGGCCCAGCCGCTGTTCTTCGATGTAACGACCGAGTGGGCCGCGACCCTGCAGAAAATGGTCGCCAAGGAAGTGCCGATCGATGAGGGTCTCGACCAACTCGCCCAGTCGATCGATGGACAGTTGAAGGAGGCCGGTCTCGGCTGATCCTCCCAAGCGCGGCCGGGCGGTTGTTCTCCCTCCCGCTCGGCCGCCTTTCTTAAGTAAAGACCCCGCCCCAACCCCTCCCCACAAGGGGGAGGGGCTTTGATGCCGCACCCGTTCGGCTCAATCCCATGCTCGCAACAAACGGCGAGATTGCGCGTGTTTGAGCGGGGGCGACGGTCTAGTCCCTCCCCCTTGTGGGGAGGGGTTGGGGAGGGGTCTTTCTATTCATGATGCTGGCGATAGTATCTCCCAGCGCACGCGGTTTCAAACTCCAGCAAAATGGAGCTCATTATGGCTTCGGTAGCCAACACCAAAAAAGCCGGATCGGGCTTCAGGATTTCGAAGCGCACGCTTCCCTATGTCCTCAGTCTGCCGGCGCTGCTCGTCTGCATCGGAATCCTCGTTCCGTTCTTCACGGCAGTCATCAATTCCTTCCAGCGCTACCGCCTGAGCCAGCCATGGGCGCGCCAGTTCAACTGGGGCCAGAACTACCTGTCGTTCTTCACCGACCCGAGTTTCTGGAATACGCTGAAGGTCTCGCTCACCTACGCTTTCCTGACCGTGACACTGGAACTGCTGCTCGGCCTCGCCATCGCGCTGCTGCTGCAGCGGCGGTCCATGGTCAACAATTTCATCTCGATCATGCTGCTTTTGCCGCTGATGATCGCGCCGGCGCTCGCCGCCCTGATGTGGAAGCTGATGACCAATCCCGGCTTCGGCATCCTCTCCTATTTTGCTGGTCTGATCGGCCTTCAGAATTTCCGCTGGGCATCCTCGCCGGATACGGCGCTGCTCACCGTCGTGCTGGTGGATATCTGGGTCTATACGCCCTTCATCATGATCCTGCTGCTCGCCGGCTTGCGCTCGCTGCCCACCCAGCCGTTTGAGGCGGCGGCACTCGACGGCGTGCCGCGCAGCTTCGTCTTTTTCCGCATCACGCTGCCGATGCTGACGCCCTATATCCTGACGGCGACGCTGTTCCGACTGCTCGATTCCATCCAGCAGTTCGACATTATTTATGCGATGACCCAGGGCGGGCCGGGCGATACGCTGACCGTCTTCCAGGTCGAGGCTTATCTCAACTTCTTCCAGGCGACCAATGTCGGGCGCTCGGCGGCACTGCTGATCATCCTCTGGGCGATCACCTACTTCCTGTCGAACATCTTCATCAAGAACTGGCTGCGGCTGCGCGAACGCGCCCGCGGCGAAGCGTAGGGAGAGGGAACGATGCATTCCATGTCCACTCTCGAACGAACCCTCCGCGCCATAGCCCTTGCGCTGGTCGTCATCTTCTTCATGTTCCCGATCTTCTGGATCTTCATGATGTCGTTCCAGACCAACGAGACGATCCTGACGATACCACCGACGCTCAACTTCACCCCGACGCTGGCCAACTACACGGCGCTGATCACCGGCAAACTGCAGACGGCGGCCGGCACGCTCGACATCGCCTTCATGGGCAATCTCTGGAACTCGATATTCCTGTCGGTGTCCTCCGTTGCGATCGCGCTGCTGCTCGGCGTGCCGGCGGCCTATGCCTTTGCCCGCCACAAGTTCAGGGGCTCGGAAGACATCGCATTCACACTGCTGTCCTTCCGCTTTGCGCCGCCGCTGCTGGTGCTGCTGCCGCTGACGCAGTATTTCCAGTGGCTCGGCTTGGCGAACACCTATATCGGCCTGATCTGGGTCTATCAGTTGATCTGCCTGCCGCTGATCCTCTGGATCGTGCGCGGCTATTTCGAGGATATCTCGGCCGATGTCGAATATGCCTATCGCATCGCCGGTCATGGCTGGTTCGCCACTTTCCGCAAGATCGCCCTGCCGCTCGCCGGTCCGGGCATTGCCGCCGCGGGCCTGCTGGCCTTCATCTTCGCCTGGAACAACTTCGTCTTCGCGCTGGTGCTGGCCTCCGCCGACAAGCAGCCGGTGACAGTGGGTGCGCTCGCTTTCATCACCTCGTCCGGCATCCAATATGGCCAGATCGCAGCCGCGATCGTGCTGTCGGTGACGCCGACGCTGGCACTCGCACTCTACGCCCAGCGCTACCTTGTCGAAGGCCTGTCGCTCGGCGCGGTGAAGGGATAATCAATGACGACGCTCAAACTGCAAAACATCACCAAGCGCTTCAAGACCAATACCGTGCTCGATGATCTCTCGCTGGATGTCGCCGATGGTGAGACGCTGGTGTTGTTCGGCCCCTCGGGTGCCGGCAAGACCGTGCTGCTGCGGCTGATTGCCGGCGTCATCGGTCCCGAACAGGGCAAGATCGTCATCGGCGGCGAGGATGTGACCGATGTCGATGCGGAATTCCGCGGTATCGGCATGGCGTTCCAGAACTTTGCGCTCTTCCCGCACATGTCGGCCTTCGACAACATCGCCACGCCGCTTGATGCGCGCGGCGAGCGGGCCGCCGGCATCAAGGCCGGTGTTGAATCGGTGGCAAAACTCCTGAAGATCGACCATGTGCTTAGCCACCACCCCAAGGCGTTGTCGAATGGCCAGAAGCAGCGGACGGCGCTCGCCCGCGCGTTGGCCGGCTCGCCGCCCCTATTGCTGCTCGACGATCCGCTGCGCAACGTTGACGCCAAGCTGCGCTTCGAGATGCGGCTGGAACTGCCGCGTCTGCTGGCAAAACAGGGCGCGACCGTCATCTATGTCACGCAGGATTACAAGGAGGCCATGGCGCTCGGCGACCGCATCGCCGTGATGTCCGAAGGCAGGATCCGTCAGCTCGGCACGCCCGAGGACATCTACCGGCAACCCGCTGATATGGAGATCGCCCGGCTGTTTGGCGACCCGACGGTCAACCTGCTTGATGTGACGCCGAAGAAAGACGCCGATGGCATCTTCATCACGCTCTCCGATGTTCGCGTGTCATTGCCCGGCGCTGCCGAAAGTGTCGTGGGCGCGGCCTCGGTACTAGGCTTGCGCCCCGAGACAATCCATTTCACAGATACCTCAGCCAAAGGCGCCATTCCGGTGACGGTCGAGGCCGAAACTCCGCTCAACGAAAAGACCGTGACGCTGGTCAACACCCTGCGTGGCCGTGAAATCCTGCTGTCGCGACCGGCGGGAACACCAGGCCCGAAATCGGGAGCGGCTGCGATCGCCGTCGATGCGAGTTCCGCCTTCCTCTTCGACAAGCAAACGGGCTTGCGCATTTCCATGGGAAATAAACATATGACCCGTGAGGGAGCAGCGGCATGAGCGGCGCAGCATTGAAAATCCAGGGCGTCGACAAGTTTTATGGTCCGATCGATCACGGCGTGCATGCCGTCAAGAAACTGTCGATGGAAATCGCCCCAGGCGAGATCATTGCACTGCTCGGCTCGTCGGGCTGCGGCAAGACCTCGACCTTGCGCATGATTGCCGGCTTCGAGGAAGTGTCGCGCGGACAGATCTCGCTCGCCGGTCGGGAGGTCCATACCTTTCCGCCTGTCAAGCGCAAGGTCGCCATGGCCTTCGAAGGGTACTCACTCTATCCCCCGCTTACGGTGCGTGAGAACATCGCCTTTGCGCTCAAGGCGGCCAAACTTTCGCAGACGGTGGTCGACGAGAAGGTCGCCTTCATCGCCAAGCTTCTCGAAATCGAGGATATCCTCGGCCGCTACCCCTCGTCGATTTCCGGCGGCCAGCAGCAGCGCGCCTCGCTTGGCCGGGCATTGGTGCGTGATGCCGACCTGCATCTGCTCGATGAGCCGATGGGGCAGCTCGAACCACAGCTGCGCGCCGTGCTGCGTGGCCGCATCAAGCACTACATCAAGGAGCGTGGATTGACCGCGATCCTCGTCACCCACGATCAGACCGAGGCCAACGCGCTCGCTGACCGCATCGCCGTTATGGAGGGCGGCGTGCTGCAGCAGTTTGGTACGCCGCAGATGATCAAGGAGCGGCCCGCCAACCTGTTCACCGGGACCTTTGTCGGCGAGCCGCCGATGAATGTCTTCGAGGCAACGGTCACCGGAGCCAACGACCGCATCGCGTTCGGCCTCAACGAGGGCGTGAGGCTCGACTACGCCGTGTCGGCTTTTTCGCCTGCTGTGCGTGATGCGCTGCTGGAGCGCCGCAAGGTCGTGCTCGGCATCCGCCCCTATGCCGTTCGTCGCAGCGGCGATGGCGTCGAGGCGCAGGTTGCGGTCAACCAGTGGCTCGGCGACCAGACGCATATCGCCGCCGATTTTGCCGGTGGCACGATGGTGCTGGTGGAGCATGACAGAACCAGCCTGCAAATGGGCGAAACCATCCGCATCCATCTCGAGCCGTCCAGCCTGCATGTCTTCGATGCCGAAACCGGCATGGCAATCTCCCATGGAGAGGCACTGGCATGAAGGCTGACATACTGATCGGGATCGACGCTGGAACCTCCGTCATGAAGTCGGTCGCCTTTGACCTCGGCGGTCGGCAGCTGGCGGTCGCGTCGATCCCGAACAGCTACCAGCCGGAAGGGCAGGCGGGCTGGGTGCAGGACATGGCCCGCACCTGGGCCGATGCCGCCAGGACGCTTGCCGAACTCTCCACGAAGATTGCAGATCTCGCCGACCGCGTCGCCGGCATAGCCGTCACCGGACAGGGCGATGGCAACTGGCGGATCGACAAATCGGGCGAGCCGGTCGGCAAGGCGTGGCTTTGGCTAGACGCGCGGGCGGGCGGAGTGGTTGATCGTCTGCGCGGCGACAGCGGTGATCTCGCCCGCTTCCGCGCCACCGGTACGGGGCTAGCAGCCTGCCAGCAGGGTGCGCAGCTTCGCTGGATACTCGAGAATGCACCGGAAACCATCGACTGTGTCACCAATACCTTTCATTGCAAGGACTGGCTCTATTTCAAGCTGACTGGCAAGCGCGCCACCGATCCGTCCGAAGCCTGCTTTACTTTCGGCGATTTCCGCACGCGGCAATATTGCGAAGAGGTCATTGACTTCCTCGACCTGCAAAAGGTGAAATATTTGCTGCCGGAGATCGTCGATGGCGCGACGACGCATCACGCCCTTTCCGAAGAAGCTGCTGGACTCACCGGCCTGAAAGCCGGCACTCCCGTCGTGCTTGGTTATGTCGACGTCGTCTGCACCTCGATCGGGGCAGGCCTCTATGAACCCGGCACCGACATCGGCTGCTCGATCATCGGCTCGACCGGAATGCATATGCGCTTTGCGAGGGATGCCGACGATGTCTGGCTCAACAAGGACCAGACCGGCTACACGATGTGCCTGCCGATACCGGGCGCCTACACCCAGATGCAGTCCAACATGGCCGCCACGCTGAATATCGACTGGATTGTCGGTGTCGCCGGTGGCCTGCTCAAAAGCATGGGCGTGGAGAAATCGAAGCCCGAACTGCTCGGTCATCTCGACCAATGGCTGGCAACGGCATCGGACGCGCCGCTGCTGTTTCATCCCTATATCTCCGACGCCGGCGAGCGCGGCCCCTTTGTGGATGCCTCGGCGCGCGCCTCCTTCACCGGCCTTACCATGAGCCATGGCTTTGGTGATCTCGTCCGCGCCGTGTTCGACGGCCTGGCCTTTGCCGCCCGCGATTGCTACGCCGAAATGGGCCCGATGCCCGGCAGGGTGCGGCTGACCGGCGGTGCTGCCCGCAGTGCTGCGTTGCGCTCCATTCTCGGCGGTGCGCTTGACGCCGAGATCCAGACATCCGAACGCGAGGAGGCTGGCGCAGCGGGCGCAGCGATGATTGCCGCCGTCTCGCTCGGTGTCTATGAGGACATGGAAACCTGCATCCGCGACTGGGTTCTGCCCTACCAGCGGCCGGCTGAACCGGCCAATCCCGATATCGTCCGCCGTTTCGAGGAGGCCTTCCCAGCCTACAGACAAACGCGGACCGCGCTGCGTCCCGTATGGCACACGCTTGCCAACGGCGCCGCGCACCATGCCGAAAAGGAATGAGAGAATGAAGAAGATAGCCATCATCGGCGACCGGTTCATGCTGCCGGAAGTGTTTCGCGACAAGATCGTCGCAGCCTGCGGCGAGGGCCATGATATCCGCACCATCGAACAGCCCTGGCCGGATGAGCCGATGGAACACGGCTATGCGACCGAAGGGATGGCCGGGCTCAAGGAATATATGGGGAAAGCCCACGAGATCGTTGATTTCATTGGTGATGCCGAAATCATGGTGACGCAGCTGGCGCCGCTGTCGGCCTCGATGTTTGCGCGATTGCCGGAGCTTAAGCTGGTGGCTGTGTCGCGCGGCGGCCCCGTCAACATCGATATGAAGGCGGCACGCGAAGCTGGCGTCCGCGTCGTCAACACGCCGGGTCGCAATTCAAGCGCAGTTGCGGAATTCACGCTCGGCGCGATCCTTGCCGAGACGCGCCTGATCCGCGTCGGCCACGAGGCGCTGCGCAAGGGCGAATGGCGCGGCGACCTCTATCGCGCCGACCGCACGGGCCGCGAGCTCTCCGAAATGACTGTCGGCGTCGTCGGCTATGGCAATATCGGTACCAAGGTGGTGCGGCTGCTGCGCGCCTTCGGCACCAAGGTCATTGTTCACGACCCCTATGTCCAGCTGTCTGCCGATGATCTGCATGCCGGCGTCGAGCAGGTCTCGTTCGACGATTTGCTGTCGCGTTCCGATATCGTGACGATGCATCCGCGCGTCACGTCCGAAACCACCGGCATGATGAATGCCGAGACCTTCAAGAAGATGAAGCCCGGCGCGATCTTCGTCAACACGGCGCGCGGACCGCTCTGCGATTACGACGCGCTCTATGAGGCACTGACGGATGGTACGCTCTCAAGCGCCATGCTCGAAACCTTCGGCGTCGAACCCGTGCCGCCCGATTGGCCGCTCTTGCAACTGCCCAATGTGACGCTGACCCCCCATATCGCCGGTGCCTCGGTCCGCACCGTCACCTATGCCGCCGAAATGGCCGCCGAGGAAGTCCGCCGCTACATCGCCGGCCTGCCGCCGGTCAATCCCTGCTGAGGGAGAGGGGAGATGCCTGCCACCGGAAAGCACTCATCGTCACGGGGTTACCCCTCACCAAGCGTGCCTAAGCATTCGCCTTCGGCTCACGCAGGCTTGCTATCCTCTCCCACAAGGGGAGAGGTAAATTCGCGGCGCCCCCGTTACCACACGCGAGAGCCGAGTTCGTGGCACCTTTACCTCTCCCCTTGTGGGAGAGGATGCGCAGGCCGGGTGAGCGTTAGTGAACCCTTGGCCGAAGTTGGTGAGGGGTACCCGTCATGACAACGACAAACCCCGACATCCTCGACCTCTTCATCATCGGCGGCGGCGTCAATGGCGCCGGCATAGCGCGCGATGCGGCGGGCAGGGGCCTCTCCGTCGCGCTCTGCGAAAAGGACGATCTCGCCCAGGGCACCAGTTCGCGCTCGGGAAAACTCGTGCATGGCGGCCTGCGTTATCTCGAATATTACGAATTCCGCCTAGTCCGCGAAGCGCTGATCGAGCGCGAGGTGCTCTTGGAAAGCGCCCCGCACATTATCTGGCCGATGCGTTTCGTGCTGCCGCACAACCCCGCCGACCGCCCGGCCTGGCTGGTGCGGCTCGGCCTGTTTCTCTACGACCATCTCGGCGGCCGCAAGCGCCTGCCGGGCACCCGCACGCTCGATCTGCGGCAGGCGCCGGAGGGCGCGCCGATCAAGGACGAATTCGGCAAGGCCTTCGAATACTCCGATTGCTGGGTCGATGACTCCAGGCTGGTGCTGCTCAATGCGCTCGACGCCGATGCCAGGGGCGCAAGAATCTTTACCCGCACCGCCTGTTCGTCTCTTCGACGCGACGGCGATCTGTGGGACATCGAAACCACCGATACCGTCACCGGCGCCAGGACGAGTTTCAAGGCACGCTGCGTGGTCAACACGTCAGGCCCCTGGGTCAACGATATCATCGGTCGCGTGGCGGGGCTGAACTCCACCCGCAATGTGCGCCTCGTCAAGGGCAGCCACATCGTCGTGCCGAAATTCTGGGAGGGGCGGCAGGCCTATCTCGTGCAGAATCCAGACAAGCGGGTGATCTTCATCAACCCCTACCAGAACGATCTGGCGCTGATCGGCACCACCGACATTCCCTATGAGGGTCGGCCTGAAGATGTGGCACCCGATGAAAACGAGATCGAGTATCTCCTGAAGTCGGTGAATCGCTACTTCAAGCAACAGCTCGTTCGCTCTGATATCGTTCACAGTTTCTCGGGCGTCCGGCCGCTCTATGACGATAATGCCGAAAACCCGTCGGCAGTCACCCGCGACTATATCTTCGAGGTCGACGCACCGGATGGCAAGGCGCCGCTGCTGTCGGTCTTCGGCGGCAAGATCACCACGTTCCGCAAGCTTTCGGAGCACGCGCTCGACAAAATAAAACCGTTCTTCCCGGCGATGAAGGACGGATGGACGAGGACGGGCAAACTGCCGGGTGGCGACATGAAGGGTGCCGATTTCGACACGTTCCTCGGCGAGGTGAAACTGCGCTATCCGTGGCTGTCTCCGGCGCTGCTCAAGCACTATGCGCGGCTCTATGGCACACGCATGCATCAATTGGTCGGCGACGCCAACTCCGTGCACGATCTCGGAACGCCCTTCGGGCCGCTATTCTACGAGCGCGAGGCCTATTTCCTCATCTCGCAGGAATGGGCACGCACGGCGGAAGACATCCTCGACCGCCGCACGAAGCACGGACTGCATTTGAGCGAGGGCGAGCGACATTCCTTCGGTCAATGGTTCGAGCATCAGGCAATGCATGCGGAGGTGAGGGGATGACGGCCCTTTGCCACCTACGAAACCACCTGCAGGATTGAAAGCGTGAACTCCCCCGAATTCGAAGCCCTGATCGATCTTTCTGCCCGTGTCGGCGCCGACCCTGCGCTCGTGCAGGGTGCGGGTGGCAACACCTCGATCAAGGAAGGCGGCACTCTGTGGATCAAGGCGTCCGGCTTGTGGCTGGCGCATGCCCGTCAGCGCGACGTGATGGTGCCGGTCGATATGCAGCCGCTGCTGGATGCAGTAGAGCGCGATGATCCCGCCGCCGAAAAGGCGCAGCAATTTGTCTTCGCGGACAGAAATCCCTCCGGCCTGCGCCCCTCGATCGAGACGACGGTGCACGCATTGATGCCGCAGAAGATCGTCGTGCATGTCCATTGCGTCGACACGATCGCCACCGCCGTGCAGACCAATGGCGAGGCGCAAGCCGCCGAACGGCTCGCCGGCCTGCCGCATGCCTTCGTGCCCTATGCGCGGCCTGGATTGCCGCTGGCAAGAGCCATTGCCGCCGTCATAAAGGACGACACCTCGGTGCTGGTGCTCGGCAACCACGGGCTGGCGGTTGCCGCCGACACGGTTGCCGAGGCGACGAGCCTGTTGGCCGAGGTCTGCCAGCGCATGAAGCGCGAGGCCCGCGTGGCGCCCGAGCCGGATCATGCAGCGCTGTCACGTCTGGCGCTCAACAGCAGCTACGGCTTGCCGGAGGACGAGGCGATCCATCCGGCCGCCACCGATCTGGAGAGCTGCCGCATCGGCTCGGTCGGCAACCTCTATCCCGATCATGTGATCTTCCTCGGCCGGGCGCTGGCGATCGCCGCCCACGACGAGACGGCGCTGGATATCGAACGGCGTTATGTAGAGATGGAACGCCCGCCGGTGATCCTGTTTCCCGGCAAGGGCGTGCTGGCGCTCAAGGAAATCGGTGCTGGGCCCGCGGCCATGGCCCGCTGCTTTGCCGACGTTGCCGCCCGTATTCCCGAAGGTGCCCGCCTGCGTTATCTCACCCCGGCTGAGAATGCCGAACTGCTTGGCTGGGACGCCGAAAAGTATCGCCGGGAACTCAATCGCGCGGGGCAGGTGCTGCAATGAGCAGCGTTCCTCTGGTCATCGGCATCGACATAGGCACATCTGGCGCGCGCGCCGTGGCGATGTCTGGCGATTTCGATATCCATGCCAGTGCCTCTGCCAAGCTGGCCGGCTTTTCCGACGATCATCGCGATCCTGCTGCGTGGTGGACGGCGGTGCAATATGCCTTGAATGGCGTCCTCAGCGAGATCGACCGCAGACTGGTGCGGGCACTGGCCATCGACGGCACATCCGGTACCATGCTGCCGGTGAATGCCGAAGGCGAGGTGCTGGCAACGCCGATGATGTACAACGATCCAGTCAGCGATGCCGTCATCCTTGGCGCGATCGCCCGGCTGGCGCCCAAGGAAAGTGCTGCCCACGGCGCGACCTCGGGGCTCGCCAAACTCATGACCTTCCAATGCATCAGAGGCATCCACAAGATCATCCATCAGGCCGACTGGCTGATGGGACATTTCACCGGCCGATATGAAACGTCCGATGAGAACAACGCCTTGAAAACCGGCTATGATCCCGTTGCGCGGCGCTGGCCCTCATGGATCACCGCCACCGAAGCACGCATCGATTTCCTGCCGAAAGTGCTGCCTGCGGGCACACCGAATGGCGAGATCTCCGCCGCAGCCGCTGCCGAATTCGGCCTTCCCGCAGACACGCTCATCGTGGCCGGCACCACGGATGGCTGCGCCTCTTTCCTCGCCACCGGCGCCGACCGCCCCGGCGATGGCGTTACTGCACTAGGCACGACGATGACCGCGAAGCTGCTGTCCGGCAAGCCGCTGTTTGCGCCTGAATTCGGCCTTTACAGCCACCGCATCGGCGACATGTGGCTAGCGGGAGGGGCCTCCAATACCGGCGGCGTGGTTCTCGCCCAACACTTCAGCGCCGAGCGGATCGCCGAACTCTCCGAGCGCATCGATCCCGGGACATCGACAGGTCTTGATTACTATCCGCTGGTCAAACCGGGCGAGCGCTTCCCGATCAATGACCCCGATTTGCAGCCACGCATGCAGCCGCGACCGGTAGACGACGCCGAATTCCTCAAGGCGATTTTCGAGGGCATCGCTGATATCGAAGCTCTGGCGTATAATAGGCTCGCAGAACTTGGCGGACCCACACTTCGTTCCATCCGCAGTGTCGGCGGCGGCGCGGCCAATGGCAAGTGGACGGCAATCCGCGAACGCCACTTGCAGATTGCCTCGCTTCCGGTCAAATCCGACGAGGCGGCAGCAGGCGCTGCCCGCCTTGCATTGCAGGGCGCGAAATCGGCGGGACTGTTATGAAGACACCGAAAATGAAATCCGGCCTGGCGCAGATCGCCTCGCAATACGACGCTTTCCTCATCGACCAGTTCGGCGTTTTGCGCGATGGTCGCGGACCTTATCCCGAAGCGGCGGCAACGCTTGTCGCGCTCAAGGCGCTCGGCAAGAAGATCATCATCCTTTCCAACTCCGGCAAGCGCTCCGATGAGAATTCCGTCCGGCTCGCCGAACTCGGTTTCCAGCCGGAGAGCTGGGACTGGTTCCTGACCTCGGGCGAGACCGCCTTCCGGATCATGGAGAAGGAGGCATCCGGGCCGATGCGGAAATGCCTGCTCATCAGCCGCGACAACGACACATCGCCTCTCGACGGGCTTGATATCCAGCGCACCGGGGATGCCGGCGAGGCCGATGTCATCCTCATCGCCGCAAGCGAGGGCGATGTCTATCCGATGGATCACTACGAAACCCTGCTCGCACCCGCTGCCGCGAAGCGCATTCCCTGCCTTTGCACCAATCCCGACAAGGTGATGTTGACCCGGAAGGGTACTGCCTTCGGAGCAGGGCGCATCGCCGAGCTCTACGAGACACTTGGCGGGACGGTGCGCTGGATCGGCAAGCCGTTTCCGGACATCTATCGCCTGGCGGAGGATTTCCTGGGGGGGATTCCGAAGGACCGCATCTGCGCGATCGGCGACAGCGTCGAGCACGACATCGCGGGCGCCCGCGATGCCGGCATCGCCTCTATCCTGGTCACCACGGGTATTCTTGCCGAGACGAGCGATGAACAGCGCCGGCACCTGTTCGAGGCGCATCATGCCGCGCCCGATTTCATCCTGCCGATGTTTCGGATGTGAGGCAGCGATGTATGTCTCCGCTATCGCAAGGTTTGCCCCTCATCCTAGCCCCGTCCCCGCTGAAGCGGGGAGAGGGAACTTGCTCAGCGCTCGTCGCTTTGCCGGCGCACGACTTGAGCAGTGATAAAAAGGACGAGGAGTGCGCTCCATCGCCCCCTCTCCCCGTCGTTACGGGGAGAGGGCTGGGGTGAGGGGCAAATAACCAGAGGAAACCATATGCCCTTCACGCTGTCGCTCAACA
Organism: Shinella sp. OV683; assembly: GCF_057787725.1. Taxonomy (NCBI): domain Bacteria; kingdom Pseudomonadati; phylum Pseudomonadota; class Alphaproteobacteria; order Hyphomicrobiales; family Rhizobiaceae; genus Shinella; species Shinella sp. OV683. Next base: position 3,521,894 of record NZ_CM173543.1, on the reverse strand, counting down.
CCAATCCGCTGGTCAATCGTTTCGCCGAGGCTGATGATCTGATGGACACGATCGCGGACAGGATGAAGATCGGCTATGTGCAGTTGACCCACGAATTCATCAATCCGGGCTGGCCGGCCGCGACGATCTCCAGGCATGAGCGGCTGTTTGCCAAGGCGCTGGATCGCACCGGCGTCAAGATCACCTCGGGCATGACAGGCCCCTATGGAAGGCTCAATCATTTCGGTCATCCCGATGCCGATGTTCGGCGCTACTATGTCGACTGGTTCAAAACCTTCGCCGATATCTCCGCCGGTTTGGGCGCCTCCGGCATGGGCACCCAGTTCGCCATCTTCACCCACAAGGACTACGACGATCCCGTCCGCCGCGAGGAACTGATGAAAGTTGCTATAGACTGCTGGGCCGAAGTCGCTGAACACGGCAAGGCGGCGGGACTGAGCTACGTATTCTGGGAACCGATGTCGGTGGGCCGCGAATTCGGCCATACGATCGCGGAATGCAAGGCGCTCGATCGCCGGCTGGCGGCATCCGGCCTTGCGATCCCAATGAAGATGATGGTCGACATCGATCATGGCGACGTCACCTCGCCAAATCCCGATGATATCGATCCCTATATGTGGGCCGAAACATTCCCGCGGGAATCGCCGATCATCCACGTCAAGCAATCCACCATGAACAAGGGTGGCCACTGGCCATTCACCGCCCAATACAACGAGAATGGCCGCATCACGCCGGAGAAGATTCTGGATGCCGTCAGGCGCGGCGGCGGTACCGACAACGAGATCTGCCTGGAGCTTTCCTTCCGCGAGCGGGAACCGACCGACCATCTCGTTGTCGAGGCGATCGCGGAGTCCGTGGCATTCTGGGAGCCTTATATCGACACGGGTTTCAACAAACGAACGTAACAAAATTTATCACATTATCTCATTTCAGAATTGATAAATCACAGATCGATGTTATGTAACATTGAACACTGGAGGAAGCGTGAAATGAGGAATGTCTGGGTCGGCACGAGCTGGAAGATGAACAAGACGCTGGCTGAGGCGAAGGCCTTTGCCGAGGCACTTGCCAAGGCCGATAGCCGTCGCGACCTGCGTATCCAGCGTTTCGTCATCCCGCCCTTCACATCGGTGCGCGAGGTCAAGCAGATGCTTGCGGCGACCAGCCTCAAGGTCGGCGCCCAGAACATGCATTGGGACGACGCCGGCGCCTGGACTGGCGAGATCTCGCCGGTGATGCTCAAGGATTGTAATCTCGACCTTGTCGAACTCGGCCACAGCGAACGCCGCGAGCATTTCGGAGAAACCGACCGCACCGTCGGTCTCAAGACGGCAGCCGCGGTCCGGCACGGCCTGATCCCGCTGATCTGCATCGGCGAAACGCTTGCCGAGCGCGAAGCCGGGCAGGCGGATGCGGTGCTCAGGCGACAGGTTGAAGGCGCACTGGGCCTTCTCGAAGGCGATGCGAAAACCAAGCCAGTGCTGCTCGCCTATGAGCCCGTGTGGGCCATTGGCGTCAACGGCATTCCTGCAAGCGCCGACTATGCCGACCAGCGGCACGCCGATATCGCTGCCGTGGCGCGAGATGTGCTCGGCCGCGATGTGCCGGTGCTTTATGGCGGCAGCGTCAACGCAGGCAATTGCGAGGAACTGATCCGCCAGCCGCATATCGACGGGCTCTTCATCGGTCGCTCAGCCTGGGACGTCGCCGGCTATCTCGATATTCTCAACCGCGTCTCCAAGGCCCTTGCCTGACGCAAGAACATGACGCGCTAAATCACTCGCACAGAAAGGGAATTCCCATGAAAATCGCCATTGGAGCAGATAGTGCAGGCAAGCCGCTGCTCGACGTCATCGCAGCCCATCTCAAGACCAGGTCGGACCTCGAAGTCACCGATCTCAGCCAGTCCGGCTTTTATGCCGACCTCTCGCAGAACCTGGCGCAGAAGATCGTCGATGGCGAATACGAGCGCGGCATCCTGTTCTGCGGCACCGGCATCGGTGTCTCGATCTCCGCCAACAAGGTACCGGGCATCCGCGCAGCCCTGACCCACGACACCTACTCGGCCGAGCGCGCCGCAAAGTCCAACAATGCCCAGATCATCACGATGGGCGCCCGCGTCATCGGCCCGGAACTGGCGAAAGCCATCGTCGATACCTGGCTCGCCTCGGAATTCGACCCGAACGGCGCCTCGGCCGGCAATGTCCAGGCAATCGACAAGCTGGATGTGAGGAAGAAGTAGATATTTGCGTTTCACCTAGTCCCTTCTGTGGGCGCGATTGTTTGATCTAAGTCTTGGTGATGCCCTCTCCTGCGATAACACCGAGGTATCGACGCCATCACGATAGGACGAGCGTGTCGCAAAATGAAGGTCGGACGTGCAGGCTTGTTCAATATCCAGTTAACAATTCTATTCTAGATTGCGTATGCAATTTCAGTATGGGACGATGACAATGAACTACGATAATTGGATGAAATTGATGCAATCGGAGGGCTTTTGGGGAGGTGTGCTTGCGTCGATATTGGCGGCTGTCATATTGTCGGTAGTGGTATTCATCGCCCGAAACGCCATTGCGGCCGCAATAGACTACCAAAAAAAGGGAAAAGAAAATACGGATTTATTTGAGAAATCGCTGAAAACGAGCAATGTATATTCTCCGTTCGCATTTGGTATAGCTCAAGCAAGAGCTCTGAGATATTTTGTAATAGCTATGTTTATAGCTTACGTCGGTGATATATTGGGGATATTTTTGCCGTTAAACATAATTATATATTGCATATCTCTGATTTTCCTTGGGCAGTCTCTTCGGTGGTTTTATAAGATTGAGCGTAGAGCTCTTGAAATAATAGGGAGTATCTCTAGTCGCTGAGAGCGAGGCCAATTGACGCCACCGCCGCTCCCTCTCTACTGTCGTGACAGTATGTCCCAGCGAAAGGCCCAGCATGAGCGGCGTGACGGCTCCATCTCCTGAAGACCTGCATCATCATGCCGAGCGCATGCAGGGTCGCGATCCGCATGAGGCGCATCGGGCGGCGACACCTCTGGAACTGCTGTTCGACCTGACCTTCGTGGTGGCCTTCGGGCTGACCGCCTCGCAGCTGGCGCATTTCCTGGCCGAAGGGCACTATTTCGCCGGCATCGTCGGCTTCTCCTTCGCGTGCTTCGCGATCTGCTGGGCGTGGATCAATTTCTCCTGGTTTGCGTCAGCCTATGACACCGACGACTGGATCTTCCGCATCGTCACCATGGTGCAGATGATCGGCGTGATTATCCTCGCCATCGGCCTGCCGCGGATGTTCAATTCGATCGAGCATGGCGATCACTTCGACAATGGCATCATGGTGCTGGGCTATGTCATCATGCGCGTGGCGCTGGTCTTTCAATGGCTGCGGGCCGCAAAACAGGATCCCGCTCGCCGCCGCGCCTGCCTGACCTATGTCACGGCGGTTTCCATAGCCCAAGTGGGTTGGGTCGTGCTGATCTTCATCGACTTCTCACTTGTCGCAACGTTCGTCTTCTCGGCGATCCTGATTGCCCTGGAAATGGCCGGCCCTTACGTTGCCGAGCGCAGAGCGGGTGGCACACCCTGGCACCCCCATCACATCGCCGAGCGTTATGGCTTGCTGGCGATCATCGCGCTGGGCGAGGGCGTCGTCGGCACGGTGGCCAGCGTCTCCGCCGTGGTCGAGTCACAGGGCTGGAACATGGACGCGGCGCTCGTCTGCATTGCCGGCATCGGCCTGACCTTCGGCATGTGGTGGGTCTATTACATCGTGCCGGCGGGCGACATGCTGCATGCCCATCGCGAGCGTTCGTTCGTCTGGGGCTACGGCCACATGGTGATTTTCGGTGCGATCGTTGCGACTGGCGCCGGCCTGCATGTTGCGGCCTATTTCATCGAGCATAAGGCGCATATCGGGGCGCTCGCAACAGTGCTGACCGTCGCCGTTCCGGTCTCGGTCTATCTTCTGTCGATCTATGCGATCTACACCTACCTCGTGCGCCGCTGGGATCCGTTTCATGCCTGGCTGCTCGCGGGAACGGCCGTAGTCGTGCTGTTGTCGATTGGCGCGGCCATGGCCGGTGTCGATATGGCGCTTTGCCTGATTATCCTGATGTTTGCACCGGTGGTAACGGTCGTAGGCTACGAACTGCTCGGCCACCGCCATAGCGCCGAAGCAATCACCGAGCAGATCCAGGAAACTGAAACTGTGCATTGATTATTTCGGGCGGCGATGCGCTGCCCACGGCCTCGATCAGGACAAGCGGTAGGAAAACCGGTTGATTTCCCAAGCGTTCAGTTTTTCGACCTGGGTATTCACCAAGGGATGATCAGCAAAAATCGCTGCTGATGTCTGCGACTTGTCGCGCGTATCCGCCTTGGCATTGATCTGGCTGAATGTTTCCCAGAGGCCCGACAAGGATGGCATCTGCTTCTCGAGCGCCAGGATGTCTTCCTCGAAATTCTCAAACCGGATGTAGGTGTCGATGACGTCGGTGTCCTTAACCCTGTAGTTCGGATAGTTGATTTCGAGTAGGTATGGTTTTTCCTGGAAATATTTTGTGAAATTCTTGATGTCCGGCCGTCGGTCCTTCTTGGTGTTCTTCCAGAAGAAGATCGAGATGGCGCGGTCCCACGGATTCCGGACCAGCGATATCTTCTTATAGTCACGCCACACCGAGGCATCGAGCCGCGATTTTGCCAGGGCGGCCGGTATGTGATTGTAAAACTTCAGCGGCAGATCCCATCGAGAGAACAGCATCGGCCGCTTCGCATCGTTGCTGAAATATTTGATCAGGCCGAAGTTGAAGTTGCTCGGCCCCTGGAAACCGCGCGCGGTCCTGACTTCTTCGTCAATGCGCGAAACCGGCGTGATGATGTCGGAGGAATCCAGATACTTCGACAGGGCGATTTCGAAGGAAGTACCGGCGACCTTGCGGGGTTTCAGGAAGATCAGCTTGTGCTTGTGAGATACGATCATCTTATGTGCTGCAATCGGCCTTGGCTGCTCTCGATGGAGCGAACTTGAAATTTCCCACTGGCAATTTCAAGTTCTTTGATGCCTGTCAATGCCATTGTCTTCAATCGGGCCACCGAGTGGCCCGATTTTCCGATATGCCGATGAGGCGACAACGGGCGAGGTCCGTCGCACAGCGATCAGCCGATCTTCGGCGCCAGGCTGCCGGATTTGTAGCGCTTGGCCATCTCGGTCAGCGATATCGGCTTGATCTTGTCGGCATTGCCGGCGGTGCCGAAGGCTTCGAAACGCTCGATGCAGAGCTTCTTCATCGCCGCCATCGCCGGGGCGAGATACTTGCGCGGGTCGAATTCGGAGGGGTTCTCGGTCAGCACCTTGCGGATCGCGCCGGTCATGGCCATGCGATTGTCCGTGTCGATGTTGATCTTGCGGACGCCATGCTTGATGCCGCGCTGGATTTCCTCGACCGGAACGCCCCAGGTCGGTTTCATCTGGCCGCCGTATTTGTTGATGATTTCCTGCAGTTCCACCGGAACCGACGAAGAGCCGTGCATGACGAGATGCGTGTCCGGCAGGCGACGGTGGATTTCCTCGATCACATTCATGGCGAGCACCTCGCCGTCCGGCTTGCGGGAAAATTTGTAGGCACCGTGGCTGGTGCCCATGGCCACTGCCAGCGCATCGACCTGCGTGTCGCGCACAAACTGCGCGGCCTGCACGGGATCGGTTAGCAACTGGTCATGGCTGATCGTGCCCTCGACACCGTGGCCGTCTTCCTGTTCGCCGCCGCCATTCTCAAGCGAGCCGAGCACGCCGATTTCGCCTTCGACAGACACGCCGCCCCAATGGGCCATGTCGACGACCCGGCGGGTGATGCCGGCATTGTAGTCGTAATCGGCCGGTGACTTGCCGTCTTCCTTCAGCGATCCGTCCATCATCACGGAGGTGAAGCCGTGCTGCATGGCTGTTGCGCAAGTGGCTTCGTTATTGCCGTGGTCGAGATGCATACAGATGGGAATTTCCGGATGGATTTCTGTGAGCGCATCGATGAGTTTGGCCAGCACAACATCATTGGCATAGGCTCGCGCACCGCGGCTGGCCTGGAGAATGACCGGCGAGCGGGTCGCCGCTGCCGCTTCCAGGATCGACAGACCCTGCTCCATATTGTTGATGTTGAATGCCGGAACGCCATAGCCATACTCGGCGGCGTGGTCCAGCAACTGCCTCAGGGTAATGCGCGCCACGAATAAATCCTCCTTCGTTGATAGTGCCAGCGACACGGACAAATTCAAGCCAATTCGTCGCCAGCAGGCAATTTGAAAAGGCTTTAAACTTCCTAAAATTATTTAGGTTGAAGTCTTGGTGCAGTGCGGGGAAACGAATGTCAAGCTTTGCAAACATGACATTTTATCCTTTGAATTCAGCACCAGTACCGTCCTCCTCCCAAAGGTCGTCATGCTTGAATAGATTAAATCGATTGTATGTGAGGTTCAGCGCATAGGCCAGAGAAGCCAGCGAAATTAAACCGTTTTAGTCCGCCGGACCCGCAAAATTTGCCATCTGGCGAAAAAATCACTTATCCCCAGCCGGCAACTGCGCTTCTGCATTGTTGTGTTGCCTGCACGAATGGGCGGTAGGCGGGAATAAGATGCGACTAAAACCTTGACGTGCGACACCAGCCGTTTCAAAGTTCAGCACGATCAGTTGAGTTTGAGAGCCAAAGCAGCAGCGCCGAGACCAGCCGGCGCAATCAGGAAGATAGGCTTGCCTGACTGTGGCAACAGCCTTGCTCTCGAACAGGAGGTGAAAGCTATGAGGCATCTGCCCATAACGATCACGCTGGAATTGAAAAGGACTCGGACGAGCTGGTCACTCACGATCCGAGTCCAATTCATGTCGCTCTAGCAAAGCGGGAGGCGGGCGAAAGCCCGTCTCTCACTCCTAAAGATAGATTATCTCGGCGAAAGTTTCAAGGAACCGTAAAAGTGACCCGCCCGAAAGGCGCCAGTCCTGAGATGATCTGATGCTTTCGGCCAGCATAAGGTGCTCCCTGGACTTTCATGTGAAGCCATTTGAAGACCTTTGTTGTCAACACCCGTGGAATGGGCGACAAGCGGAATCGGACCATATCGGGGGCGTTGATGAAATCGGGTGATCGCAGGGACGGTATCATGGAGTGGATGCTTCAGCTCGGCACCGTGACGGTCGACGATCTCGCTGCCCGTTTCGGCGTCTCCAAGATGACTGTCCACCGCGATCTCGACGATCTCGAGACTGCGGGCTTCCTCCGCAAGATCAGGGGAGGAGCCTCGGTCCTGTCCAGTTCGCGCTTCGAGAGTGACTACCGCTATCGCGAGAAAGTCGCCGCAGAGGAGAAGGAGCGCATCGCCCGCGCCGCCGCAGCTATGGTCGAGCCCGGCCAGACGGTGATCATCGACGATGGCTCGACCTCGGGCCGGGTGGCCGCCCACATCCTCGATCTCAAGCCGCTGACGGTGATCTCCAACAATCTCGCCGTGATCGAACAACTGGCTGGTGTCGCCGGCATCAACCTCATCGCGCTTGGCGGCAACTATAGCCGCAAGTTCAACGGCTTCTTCGGCATCGTCACCGAGGAAGCGCTGAAATCGCTGCGGGCCGATGTCGCATTCCTCACGTCATCGGCCATCCATGGCACCTCTGCGTTCCATCAGGAGCAGGAAGTCGTGCAGACCAAGCGGCTGATGATTGCGGCCGCCGAGCGTCCCTATTTGCTGGTCGATCACGGCAAGTTCGAAAAGCGGGCGCTGCATTTCCTGGCCGATCTCAAGGCTTTTGCCGGCGTCATGACAGGCGGCCCGGTTTCGGATGATCTCGGTCGTCAATTCGCCGACTCCGGCGTCTCGCTGTCGATCACCCGCTAACAGTTCAGCTATCCTGACTTCTTGAACGCGACGGATTGTCCGCACGCGATGATCCCGCGCGTCCGCCAACCGTCTAGAAAAATTCGATAGGGGGCTTACTATTTTTAATAAGTAGGCCTATATAGTAGCTAGCTACCTAAATCGGATTTGAAATCATGTCGGACGCGCCGTCGCTGCTCGAGGAAATGACCAATGTCACCCGCAAGGTGCGCACCCTGTTTGACAACCACGTCAAGGAGAGAGGGCTGACGCTGGCGCGTGCCCGCATTCTGCGGCTTCTCAAAACCTCCAACGCCGGCGCCACCCAGCGCGGCCTGGCCGACGAACTTGAAATCGAAGGCCCGACGCTGGTGCGCCTGCTTGACAATCTTGAGGCGCAGGGCAGCATTGAGCGTATAACGGTCGAGACAGACCGCCGCGCCAAGCAGATCGTGCTGACCGAGGAAGGCATCCGCCAGGCAAACGAAGTCGAAGAGATCGTCGAGCGTTTCCGCGGCCAGATCCAGCAGGGGATAGACCCCGATGACATCGCCATCGTCCGTAGCGTGATGGCGCAGATGAATCGCAATTTGGATGCGCTGCTATGAGTGACACAGCTCTAGGCTCCCCAAAGCAATCGGGGAGGGAAGACAAGGTCGAAATAGAAGCCGCACAGCAAAGTGCGGCTTCCGACGTTAGCGATGACGCTGCCGTTGCTCCGCCGGCCGCCGCTGCGCCGCCCGCGCCGCTGCCGTTTCGCCGTGCCATCCCGTACGTGCTGGCCGCAGTCGTGCTCAGTCTTGCGCAGGGGCTGGGGATGAATTTCATTTCCGGCAATATCCAGCAGATCCAGGGCTCGTTCGGTGCCACCACCAACGAGGCGACCTGGCTGCTTGCCGCCTATATGGCGCCGAACGCCAGCCTGTCGCTGATCCTCGTCAAGGCGCGCACCCAATTCGGCCTGAGGAATTTCGCCGAGGTCAGCATTGTCCTTTTTGTTGCCATCTCGTTGATCCACCTGTTCGTCAACGACTTCCAGACGGCGCTGATCCTGCGCTTCTTCGCAGGCGCCGCCGCATCGCCCATGTCGTCGCTGGCCTTCCTCTATATGCTGGAGCCATTCCCTCCGGCCAAGAAGATGAATATCGGCCTCTGCCTGGCGCTCGCCAACATGTCGATTGCTGCCCCTCTTTCACGGCTGATATCGCCCACCCTGCTGGATATCGGCGGCTGGCATGCGATGTATGTGCTGGAGGTCGCCATTGCGCTGATCGCATTCGCCTTTGTCTATACCGTCAAGCTGACCCCCATTCCGCGCGCCAAGGTCATCGGCGTCTGGGACCTTATCAGCTATCTCTTCATCGCGATTGGCTTCGGCTGTCTCGCCGTCGTGCTCACGCTCGGTCGCCTCTACTGGTGGACCGAGGCGCCATGGCTCGGCATCCTGCTGGCCATCTCGATTGCCTCGATCGCCATTGCTGCGATCATCGAGCTCAACCGCAAAGCGCCGTTGGTCGATATCCGCTGGATTGCCAGTCCGCCGATCCTGCATTTTATCGGAGTGCTGATCCTTTTCCGCATTGTCCTGACCGAACAATCGTCGGGTGCCCAGGCGTTATTCACCGCCCTCGGGCTTGGACAGGAGCAGATGCACTACATGTGGATTGCCATCCTGATCTCCTCGGTCGGGGCAGGTTTGCTTTGCGCCAAGATGATGAAGCCGGGTCGCGAGCCTATGATCCACGCGCTCGCCCTGGTGCTGATCGGCGTGGGCGCGTTCATGGATGCGCACTCGACCAACCTGACCCGTCCGGAGCAGATGATCGTCAGCCAGATGCTCATCGCTGCCGGTGGCGCACTCTTCCTGCCGCCGGCCGTGGCGCAGGGACTGATGTCGGCACTCAAAAACGGACCGAACTACATCCTGAGCTTCATCATCGTCTTCCTGTTCACCCAGAGCCTGGGCGGTCTGTTCGGCTCGGCATTGCTCGGCAGCTTCGTGACGTTGCGCGAGAAATTCCATTCGAGCTATCTGGTTGAACACCTCAGCCTGACCGACCCCATCGTCGCCAGCCGCATCGCCCAATATGGCGGGGTCTATGGCAAGGTCCTGACCGACAAGGCCCTGCAAAATGCCGAAGGCGTGCAGCTGCTCGGCCAGCTCGCCACCAAGGAGGCGAATGTCCTCGCCTACAACGATCTCTTCATGCTCGTGGCCATCCTGTGCGCGCTCGCGCTCGTGGTCCTCATTCTTCACGTGCTCTACGACGCGCTAATCAAGCCCGCGCCTGCAAAAGCCTAACCGAACCCTATAGGTCATACGAAAATGTCCCGCTTTGCCCGTTCTGCAGCAACCCTGATTGCACTTCTTGCCGGTGTCGCCGGCGTTGTCCTGGTTCTATACGCCTGGCAACTGCCGCCCTTTTCGGGGACGGTGGAGACGACAGAAAACGCCTATGTGAAAGGGCAGGTGACCATCGTTGCACCACAGCTCGCAGGCTATATCTCCGAGGTTCCGGTCAAGGACTACATGAAGGTCAGGAAAGGTGACGTGCTCGTCAAGATTGACGATCGCATCTTTCAGCAGAAGGTCAGGCAGGCCGAAGCGACGCTTGCCTCCAACAAGGCCAATATCGATGCGCTGGCCCAGAAGAAGCTCTCGGCCGAGGCCAAGGTCAATGCCGCCAGAGCGCAGATCGAGAGCGCCCAGACCGCGATGACCACAGCGCAGTCGAATTTCGACCGCAACCAGTCACTCTCCAAGCAGGGCGTGATTTCCAAGACAGCTTATGAACAAAGCACCAGCACGCTGGAAACAGCGCGTGCGGCCCTGATCCAGGCCAAGGCCAATCTCGAAGTTGCCGAGCAGGATCTCGACTCCATCGGCGTGTCGCGCGAGGGCTATGAGGCAGCCGTTGCCGGCGCGCAAGCGGCGCTTGAACTCGCTAGGATCGACCTGAACAACACCACGATCACCGCGCCGACCGACGGTCGCCTTGGCGAAGTCGGCGCGCGCGTCGGCGCCTATGTCACGGCTGGAACGCAATTGATGGCCGTGGTGCCGGAAAAGATCTGGGTTGCCGCCAACTTCAAGGAAACCCAGCTTGCCGGCATGAAGATCGGCCAGCCCGTCACCTTCACCGTCGATGCGCTGAACCACGAGAAGTTCACAGGCAAGATCGAAAGCTTCTCGCCGGCTGCCGGCAGCGAGTTCTCGGTGCTGAAGGCCGACAACGCCACCGGCAACTTCACCAAGATCGCCCAGCGCCTGCCGGTCCGCATCGCCATCGACCCCAACCAGAGCATCGTCGACCGCCTGGCGCCCGGGATGTCGGTGATCGTGAAGATCGATACGGCCTCGAAGCTATGAATTGTCCGAAACACACAACTGAGGTGGGAGGCTTTCGGCCTCCCTTTTTATTTGCGTGAGGCAGCGAGCCTGACCTTGCCCGGAGCACACGCGCTCACTACTTGAATTCTACCAGGGAGAGAATTCCAGTTTGTAGACAACTTTATTTAAACCGTGGATAGATTTTGAAGTTTCAAAGTTTTGCGGGGAGGGCGACACGATGGATCCACTAACGGAGTTTGCAGTTGGACTGAAACCTGAGCTGAAATCACTAATCGAGAGCGACAAGACAAAAGCGTTCGAAGGGAAGATCGCGGCGGCCGTTCGAGAAATCACCAATGCGACTGATGCGACCACCGCACAGGGGGCAGTTGACGCCGATACCAACCTGAAAGCTGGCCTGATCGCCCTGTTGGGAAAACTTGTAGGGGACGAGGAAGAGGCTCGAAAGGCTGCTGCAGGACAATCCACGATGGCGCAAGACAAGCCTGTCGTTTCCGGCACCAATCGCTCGACCCAACCGTATACAAGATTGCCGGCGACATATGCCTGGGTCAACCCCGCACTCTCGATGATCATAACAGCTGGGTTTCTCGTGCTCGTATATCTTCTGCTCTACAAGGCGCCAGCGGACGTTGCAACCAACCAGGTCTTCAACATCGCCCTCGGCGCACTGGCGACCGCATTTGCGACGGTCATCGGCTTCCACTTTGGATCGTCAGTTGGCTCCAAGGAAAAGGACAATCTTCTCGCCGAGCGCGTTGTAGAAAACGACGCACGCGCCGCGGAACCGACAACTTGAAGCGATGACGCTTCAAGCGAATTTGATTCCACGAAGGCCGGCATTTGCCGGCCTTTTTTGCGTTTGCCGACACCTCGTCACACGCAGATCACGGCAAAACATAACATCATCACAGAAATGATGTTATAGTCATTGACATGTCATACCAGTATCAATTAGGACTCCCGCCATGGAATTGCAGGGAGGATGTCATGACATCGATCGCACTGTTTGGAGCGGGCGGCAAAATGGGTTGCCGGCTTGCCAAGAATCTCAAGGGCTCGCGTTTTGACGTGCGCCATGTCGAAGTCAGCGACGCGGGCAAAGCCCGTTTGCAAAATGAACTCGGCCTTTCGACCGTTGATGTCGACACTGCGCTGAATGGCGCCGATGTCGTCATTCTCGCCGTGCCGGATACGGCCATCGGCAAGGTCGCGGCCTCGATCAATGACAAGCTCAAGGCTGGAACCATGGTCGTGGCGCTCGATGCCGCAGCCCCCTTTGCCGGTCATTTCCCGGAGCGCCCGGACCTCGTCTACTTCGTTACCCATCCCTGCCATCCGCCGATCTTCAATGACGAGACGGACATGGCTGCCAAGAAGGATCACTTCGGCGGCGTCCATGCCAAGCAGCATATCGTCTCCGCCCTGATGCAGGGTCCGGAAGAAGCCTATGCCGTCGGCGAAGAGATCGCCAAGGTGATCTGGGCGCCGGTGATGCGCTCGCATCGCGTTACCGTCGAGCAGATGGCGCTGCTCGAGCCCGGCCTGTCGGAGACGGTCTGCGCCTCGCTACTGGTGGTCATGCGCGAAGCCATGGACGAATGCGTCCGCCGCGGTGTGCCCAAGGAGGCTGCCCGCGACTTCCTGCTCGGCCATATGAACGTGCTCGGCGCGGTGATCTTCGAGGAAGTGCAGGGCGTGTTTTCCGATGCCTGCAACAAGGCCATCGAATTCGGCAAGCCCGTGCTGATGAAGGACGACTGGAAGCGCGTCTTCGAGCCTGAGGAAATTGCCGCCAGCATCCAGCGCATTACCTGACCCGAAAGGGCAGGTCGGCCACGCGCCGGGAGAGGAACTGCCACAATTGCAAAACTGCTCCTTCATGAGGAGGGAGCGGTTCCATGCTTAACACGGAGGAGAAGAGCATGAATATTACCCGTAGACTGACGATCGCAGGTTTTGCCGCTGTCATGGCGGCCAGTGTCGCCATGCCCGCTTTTGCGGCCGACTTGATCGCCATCATCACCCCGAGCCACGACAATCCGTTCTTCAAGGCCGAGGCCGTTGGCGCCGAAGCCAAGGCCAAGGCACTTGGCTACGAGACGCTGGTGCTCGTCCATGATGACGACGCCAACAAGCAGAGCCAGCTGATTGACACCGCGATTGGCCGCGGCGCCAAGGCCATCATTCTTGACAATGCCGGCTCGGATGCATCGATTGCAGCCGTCCAGAAGGCCAAGGATGCCGGCATTCCGTCGTTCCTGATCGACCGCGAAATCAATACCACCGGCATTGCCGTCTCGCAGATCGTCTCCAACAACTACCAGGGTGCCCAGCTCGGTGCCGAAGAGTTCGTCAAGCTGATGGGCGAAAAGGGCAACTATGTCGAACTGCTCGGCCGCGAAGCCGACCTCAATGCCGGCATCCGTTCGAAGGGCTATCACGACACGATCGACGAATATCCCGACCTGAAGATGGTTGCCCAGCAGTCGGCCAACTGGAGCCAGACGGAAGGCTATTCCAAGATGGAAACCATCCTCCAGGCCAATCCGGACATCAAGGGCGTGATTTCCGGCAACGATACGATGGCCATGGGCGCGATTGCCGCTCTGCAGGCTGCCGGCCGCAAGGACGTGATCGTCGTCGGCTTCGATGGCTCCAACGACGTCCGCGACTCCATCAAGGCGGGTGGCATCAAGGCGACCGTGCTGCAGCCGGCCTACGCGCAGGCCCAGATGGCTGTCGAACAGGCCGACACCTTCATCAAGACGGGCAAGGGCCCGGCTGAAGAAAAGCAGCTGATGGATTGCGTGCTGGTCAACGGCGGAAACGCTCCGAAGCTCGAGACTTTCGCCTTCACTGAATAATCCTCCCAAGGGATACGCGCGGGGCGGGGTTTTCTCCGCCCCGCGCGCAATTTCGATACGTTGGATTGGATTTCCCCATGCCCAAGATCAAGGCGCCCAGCACCAAGGCCGCTGTCACTCTCGTTCTTGCCTCAGCGCTGGTGCTGTCCGGCTGCAAGTTCATCAAGACGGCGGACGAGCAGAAGGAAGCGGCAGCGAGCGCTTTCAATCCGGACAAGATGGTGACCGAAATCTGGGATTCCAAGGTCGTTCCGTTCCTCGACACGCGCGCCGGACCATTCAAGGACGTGGCCGCACTGGCCTTGACCGATTTGGCGGCTGCCGGTGCAAAATATGGCCACAAGGAAAAGCAGGGTAGCGCACCCTGGACATTCGCTGCCAAGGTGGACGGCACGATCGTCGGTGAGGAAATCAAATCGCGTGCGGCCTACCTCGATGTCGATGTCGATGGCGACACCAAGGCCGATGTTCGCGTCTTCATCGGACCGGCGATCCGTGGCACAGCCCTCCGGGATTCGCTCGATTTCGTCGATTTCAACTCGTTCAAGAACCAGATTGAATGGGCGCAGTTCGGCAAGTCGTTCAACACCCACGTCAACAAAACCCTTCTCGAAAAGCTGCCGCGTGACGGCCTGACCGGCAAGAAGCTGACGGCTGTCGGCGCCTATCCGCTGCCCGCCAAGGGCCAGCTGCCGCAATTCGTGCCGGCCACCATCACCATCGGAGGCTGATGTCATGTCTGAAGTCGATGACGGCGATGTGATCCTCGAACTCAAGGACATCACCAAGGCCTATTCCGGCATTCTGGCGGTCAAGAAGGCCGACCTGAAGCTCCGCCGTGGCGCGGTCAACGTGCTGGTCGGCGAAAATGGCGCCGGCAAGTCGACGTTGATGCGCATCATCGCCGGCGTCGAGCGGCCGACCCTTGGCGAAATCTGGATGGAGGGGGAGCGAATTCATCTCGACAGCCCGGCCGATGCGGTGCGTCACGGTATCGGCATCGTCTTTCAGGAACTCAATCTGTTCGGCAATCTCTCCGTCGCCGAGAACATCTTCGCCACCCGCGAGATCACCCGCGGCGTTCGTGGCATCGATCACAAGGCGCAGGTCGACAAATCAAACGAATTCCTCAACCGGCTCGAGGCCGGCATTTCGGCCGACACGCTCGCCGAGGACCTGCCGATCGGCCAGCAGCAACTGGTCGAGATTGCCCGCGCCGTGTCGCTCGACACTCGCATCCTGATCATGGACGAGCCGACCTCGGCGCTCAGCGCTGCGGAAGTCGATATCTTGTTCCGTGTCATCGCCGAGCTGAAGGCGCAGGGCGTGGCGATCGTCTACATCTCGCATCGTCTTGAAGAACTGATGCGCATCGGCGACTACATCACCGTGCTCAAGGATGGCCAGATCACCGGCCATGCCATGGTCAAGGACATCGACACGCGCTGGATCGTCCGCTCGATGATCGGCTCCGACGCCAAGGATTTTGCCAAGCAGGTTGACCACAAACTTGGCGACGAGGTCATCCGCACCGAAAACATCTGCCTGCCGCGCATGCAGGGTGGCTATGCCGTGGACCACGTGTCGCTGTCGGTCCGCAAGGGCGAAATCCTTGGCATCTACGGGTTGATGGGCGCGGGCCGCAGCGAACTGTTCGAATGCATCATGGGCCGGCACGACCACTACACCGGCAAGATCTTCATCGACGGTGAAGAACTCAAGGTGCGCGATACCACCCGCCGCATCAAGCACGGGCTTGCCTTGATCCCGGAAGACCGGCAGCGCGAAGGGCTGGTGCAGTCGCTTTCCATTGCCAGCAACCTGACCATGGCCAGCCTCGGCCAGTTCGTGAAGGGCGGCTTCCATATCGACCTGGCGCGCGAGAAGCAGGCCATCGTCGATTCCATCAAGAACCTTGCCATCAAGGCCAAGCATCCGGATTTCGAGGTCACCTCCATGTCTGGCGGCAACCAGCAGAAGGTCGTCATCGGCAAGGCGCTGATGACATCACCCAAGGTGCTGCTGATGGACGAGCCGTCGCGCGGCATCGATGTTGGCGCCAAGGCCGATGTGTTCCGCACCATGCGTCGCTTAGCGGGCGAGGGGCTGGCGATCCTGTTTTCCACATCGGACCTCGAAGAGGTCATGGCGCTTTCCGACCGCATCGCCGTGATGAGCAACGGCAAGCTGGTCACCGTTATCGACCGCGACGAGGCCACCGAGGACATGATCATCTCGGCCTCTGCTGAAGGGCATAAAACCAAAAGGAACCATGCGTGATGACCACCGCAACGCAAACTGCCACTGCCGAAAGCCAGAGCAGCGGATCGATCCTTTTGACGCTGATGAAGCTGCGCACATTCATCGCGCTGTTCGCCGTGATCATCTTCTTCTCGATCTTCGCGCCGAACTTCCTGTCAACCGCCAACATGATCCTGATGTCCAAGCACGCCACCCAGAATGCGTTTCTGGCGATCGGCATGACCTTCGTCATCATCACCGGCGGTATCGATCTCTCGGTCGGCTCGATCGTCGGCCTTTGCGGCATGATCGCCGGCGGACTGATCATGTATGGCATCGAACTGCCGATCGGCTACACCGTCTATTTCAACATCATCGAAGTGTCGGTGATAGTGCTGATCGTCGGCATCATCATCGGTGCGATCAACGGCTTGTTGATTACGCGGCTGAATGTGGCACCGTTCATAGCCACGCTGGGTACACTCTATGTGGCGCGGGGTGCGGCACTGCTTTATTCCGATGGCCAGACGCTGCCGAACCTTTCCGGCAAGGCCGAACTCGGCAATCAGGGATATGCCTGGTATGGCTCGGGCACGATGCTTGGCCTGCCGGTGTCTGTCTGGATCCTGATCGTGGTGGCGCTGGGCGCAGCCTATTTCGCCCGCTTCGTGCCCCTCGGCCGGCACATCTTCGCCGTCGGCGGCAATGAACGCGCCGCGCGCATGTCGGGTATCCGGGTCAATCGGGTCAAGATGTTCGTCTACATGTTCTCAGGTTTCTGCGCCGGCATCGTCGGCCTGGTCATTTCGTCCGAGCTCATGGCCGCCCATCCCGCCACCGGCACAAATCTCGAACTCAATGCCATCGCGGCAGCCGTTCTCGGCGGCACCTCGATGTCGGGCGGCCGCGGCACGATCGGCGGCACCATCATCGGCGCCTTCGTCATCGGCATTCTCTCTGATGGCCTGGTTATGATGGGCGTGTCCTCTTTCTGGCAGATGGTCATCAAGGGACTTGTCATCATCGTCGCAGTCGTGGTTGATCAGGCGCAGCGCCGCTTGCAGCAGCGCGTGACCTTGATGCAGATGGCACGGGCGGGCTGAGTTTGGGGCGCTTACCCCTCACCAAGCGCGTCCAAGCACTCGACATTCGTCTCGTGCGGACTTGCTAGCCTCTCCCACAAGGGGAGAGGCTAAGCTGAGGCGCCGCAGCGATCTTGCCTCTCCCCTTGTGGGAGAGGATACGCAGGCCGGGTGAGCATCGCGAACCCCTGGCCGAAGTTGGTGAGGGGTAATTCTCCGGGATGGAGACTGGAAGGATCGGAGGGGAGTTCAAATGCCAAAATTCAAAGGTGCAGTCATCGGCTGCGGCTTCTTCGCCGTCAACCAGATGCATGGCTGGCGGGATCTCGACAACACAGAGATCGTGGCGATCTGCGATCGCGACCCCGAGCGGTTGAAGATCGTCGGCGACCAGTTCGGTGTGGCCAGGCGCTATGCCTCCGCCGAAGAGATGTTTGCGGACGGCGGCTTCGATTTCGTCGATATCGCGACTACGGTGCAGAGTCATAAGCCGCTGGTTGAGTTGGCCGCCCGGCATAAGGTGCCGACTATCTGCCAGAAGCCGTTCGCGCTCAATCTCGATGACGTCAAGGCGATGGTGAAGGCCGCCGACGATGCTGGCATTCCGCTGATGGTGCATGAGAATTTCCGCTGGCAGACGCCGCTGATTGAGGTCAAAAAGGCGCTCGACAGCGGCGCGATCGGCACGCCGTTCTGGGGACGCGTGTCCTTTCGCTCCGGCTATGATGTCTTCGCGGCCCAGCCCTATCTCGCCAAGGGCAAGCGCTTCATCATCGAGGATCTTGGTATCCACGCGCTCGACATCGCCCGCTTCCTGTTCGGCGATGCATCCAGCATCACGGCGCGCACGACGCGTGTTCGGCAGGAGATTGCGGGCGAGGATGTCGCGACCATGCTGCTCGGCCACGAAAACGGCATCACCTCCGTCGTCGATTGCAGCTACAGCACCTACCTGCCGGAAGAGCAATTTCCCGAGACGCTGGTCGAGATCGATGGCTCGGAAGGCACGATCCGTCTGCTGAAGGACTACCAGCTGGTGGTCCATGGCAAGGGCGGAACGCAACGTGTTTCGGTCGAACCCAACCTGCTGCCCTGGGCGACAAAGCCCTGGCACAATGTGCAGGAAAGTGTCGCGCTCATCGAAAGGCACTGGGTCGAAAGCCTTGCTGCCGGCACGGAACCGGCCACGTCGGGTCACGACAATCTCAAAACTTTTGCCTTGGTCGACGCGGCGTATCTCAGCGCCGAGCGCGGCCAGACAGTCCTGCTCAGGGATTTGCTGGGATGACGGCGGTCGCATTCTCTTCGCCCCCTCATCCGACCCTTCGGGCCACCTTCTCCCCGCTGGGGAGAAGAGGGAGGCTGCTGATCGGTGCTACACCGTCTGCCTCCTCGAAGTGGTTGCACGCTTGTAGGATGCGGCCTCGCCTTCCGTCTTCTCCCCAGCGGGGAGAAGGTGGCGCGCAGCGCCGGATGAGGGGGCGCCGTGTCTGACGACGTTCAATTCCTCCTCTACGGCACGCGCGAACGGCAGCCGGACAGCCGCGAACTCTCCGCCGGTCCGCTGACGATTACGCTTCAGGACGGCAATCTGCGCACCATTCGCTTTATGGGCCATGAAGTGCTGCGCGGCGTGTCGTTCCTGGTGCGTGACAAAGATTGGGGCACGTGCAGCGCGGAGATCAGCGATCTCACAATCGATACCAGCGGCACGCAATTCGCCATTCGCTATCACGCCCGCTACGTCGCTCCATCGGGAGCACATCTCGATTGCGAGATGAAGATTTCGGGCGATGCAGCCGGCAAAATCGAATTTGCCGCCGACTACGTGGCCGATGCCGATTTCGAAACCGCGCGCGCAGGCTTTACGATCCTGCATGCGCTTGTCGGTGTCGCTGCCGAAAAGGTCACCGTGGAGCATGGCGATGGCTCAGTTGAGAACGCACACTGGCCCGAGTTGATCGATCCCTGGCAGCCCTTCATGGATATGACGGCGATCACCCACGCCGTCGCGAATGGCATCGAGGCCGAAACGCGTTTCGAGGGCGATGTCTTCGAAATGGAAGACCAGCGCAACTGGACCGACGGTTCCTACAAAACCTATGTTCGCCCGCTGGCGCGGCTATGGCCCTACATGGTCGAAAAAGGCCTGAAGCAACGTCAGAGTGTTACTGTGACGATCCGCAGCACTGCCGACGCCATTGCTGCACCGGCACCCGGAGGCTCCGTCAGCCTCACGCTGACGCTAACCGATATTGTCTTGCCCGAGATTGGCGTGGGCCTGCGCCCGGAATGCCTTGCGGATGAGCTGGTGTCACTCTCCACGCTTGAGCAGCTTGGTGCCCGACATCTGATCGCCCATTTCGATCCGCTCGCCGGGCACGGGCTGGCGGCGCTAAATGGTTATGCCGAGATTGCCAGAAGATCCGGGTTGAAGGTAACGCTCGAGCTTGCCGTTCCCTGCATTCGGCCGCTCGATGACGAGCTTTCGGAAATTGCCGCACTCGTGCGCGAGGCGGGGCTCGTGGTCGACACCCTGTTCGTCAGCCCATCGGTGGATCGCCAATCCACACCGCCCGGCAGCAAATGGCCGGATTGCCCGCCGCTAGAACAGGTCTACGCGGCTGCGCGCAAGGCGTTTCCAAATGTCCGACTCGGCGGCGGTATGCTGAGCTACTTCACCGAACTCAACCGCAAGCGCGTGCCCGGCCATCTCGTCGATTACATCAGCCACTGCACCAACCCCATCGTGCATGCAGCCGACGACCTCTCGGTGATGCAGACGTTCGAGGCGCTCAGCTTCGTGGTGAAATCCACCCGCGCCATCTACGGCGAAAAGCCCTATCGCATCGGTCCCTCGACCATCGCCATGCGCCAGAACCCGTATGGTTCGGCGACCAAGGACAATCCCGGCCTCGGTCGCATACCGATGGCCAATATCGATCCACGCCACAATGCCCAGTTCGGCGCCGCCTGGACGCTGGCTTACGCGGCGACGGTTGCCGCGGCTGGATTGGAAGTGCTGACGCTTTCGACGCTTGTCGGCCCGTTCGGGCTGGTGGCGGGTGCGGACGAGCCGGCCGCGCATGGCACGCTTCGACCCCTTGCGCATGTGATTGCGGCACTCGCTGTTTTGTCGGGCAGCAAAGTCGAAACCGTAACAACTTCACGCCCGTCTGCTGTGCTCGGCCTCTGTGTACGATCCGAGGATGGTAGCACGACGTTGCTGCTGGCAAACATCAGCGCGGAAAGGCAGGCGGTCGCGCTTGGTTCGTCGGCCGCTTCGATCGAAGTGCTGGATCTGGCGTCGCATGGGGATGCCGGCTTCAGGCCAGTGGCTTCAGGCGGCACGGTCGAGCTTGGACCCTATGCTTGCGCTCGCGTTGTGCTGCACTCGGCAATTTAGCGAACCGCTCGGAATCCCCTCATCCGGCCTTCGGCCACCTTCTCCCCGAGGGGAGAAGAGGTAGCTCGCTGCACCATCCTGCAATTTCCGCGACACGAACGCATGCAGTCCCGCTTTGGCAAGGCGCGGCGGCATTCTCCCTCTTCTCCCCTCGAAGAGAAGGTGGCGCGCAGCACAGCGCAACAAGTTGCGTCGGGGATGAGGGGTGCCGCACACGCAAGGCCACGCATTGTCCAGCGAACTTTCATGAAACTTGAACAATACACGCAGCTTTCACGGCATTGTGATTCAATGTTTAGCTGACAGGCCTGCGTCATTCTGCCATAGGCTGTTTATTCACATTGCAAAGCAGCCCATGGAGAAATCATGAACGTATTTAACCGCTTGAGCCCCTATTCGCCCTACATTCTCAGCATCGTCCGGATTGTGGCAGGGCTGATTTTCATGGCGCATGGCACTGCCAAGCTCCTGGGTTTCCCGGCATCCGACATGCATCCTGCCGTCGGCAGCCTGCCGTGGGTCGCCGGTTGCATCGAATTGGTCGGCGGCGCGTTGATCGCGCTCGGCTTGCTGACACGTCCGGCTGCCTTCATCGCCTCCGGCATGTGCGCCTTCGCCTATTTCCTCGCCCATGCACCGAACAGCTTCTTCCCGGTCCTCAATGGCGGCGACGCAGCGATCCTCTATTGCTTCCTGTTCCTGTATCTCGTCTTCGCAGGTCCGGGTCCGCTGAGCATCGACGCCTCGCGCGGCAAGGCCTGATCCTGAATTCGGAGGGGCGCGCGTTCGGCGCGCCTCGCCTCAGGCGCCGCTCTGGTGCCGCATCGTGTAGAGCGCGCGCGACCGCTCCAGATGCTTGATCATCGCCCTTTCGGCGAGATTCGGATCGCGCTTTTCGATCGCGGCGATGATTTCCTCGTGCTCTGCCAGGGTATAGTTTTCCCGGCCCGTCCAGATCAGCATCTCGGTATGATAGGCCTTCAGCCAGCCCAGCATGGCTTCGCTCACCGCTGCGAAGATCGGATTGCCCGAAATCTGGGCGAGATACTGGTGAAACTCCATGTCGGCATTGATAAAGGCTTCCGAATTGCCCAGGCATTCGGACTGCTTGCCCAGCCGGGCCCGCAATTCGGCGATCTGCTTGGGCGTTGCCTTTTCCGCAGCCTCGCGCACCATGCCGCGCTCGAAGAAGATGCGCGCACTCTTCAGATGTTCCAGCGAGTCAGATGAGCCGGCCAGCATCAATTTGGCCGGCAGGTCGACCTGATGGAAGATCGATTTCGCCGTGACCTGCAGCACCTTGGCGCGTTCGCCGTGTGAAATCTCGACCAGCCCCTTGCCGGCCATCGCCTGCATCGCCTCACGGATGGCGGGGCGGCCGACTCCGAAGCGTTCCATCAGCTCGCGCTCGGACGGCATTTCGTCGCCGGCCTTCAGCTCGCCGTTTTCGATCAGCGCCTTCAGCCGCAGGAAGACCTCGTCGGAAAGTTTCCGCCGGACAATTGGTTCTGAAAGCACGCCCATCGATTCCCCCGTATTCAATCGATGCAAATATGCACAATTTGCAGGAAACTAGAAATCGCTTCGCGAAATCGCGCTTGAATTCACATGAATACTCATTATACCAGTTACGCGAAATAGACAAGTTGCTGATATAGACAGGCGAGGGGATAGCTCGCGGGAGGATGTCCTTGATCCGATTGACCTACAGGGTGGAAACGCCCGGCTCGGTGGAAAAGATGGCGACCAAGATTGCCAGCGACCAGTCGACGAGCACATTCGTCGACCTGCCGGGCGAGACCGAGGAGCTCAAGGCACGTGTCGCCGCCCGTGTTGCCGATATCCGTCCATTGCCGCCCGCCGACAAACCGTCGTTTCCCGACGAGGGCGGCGATGCCAAGGTTTTCCATCGTGCCGATGTCGATATTGATTTTCCCTTCGATGCGATCGGCACCGATCTCTCCGCATTGATGACCATCGCCATTGGCGGCGTTTTTTCGATCAAGGGCCTCACCGGCATCCGTATCGTTGACATGAAGCTTCCGCGGGAATTTGCGACCGCGCATCCCGGCCCGCAGTTCGGGGTGACCGGCAGCCGCAAGCTGACCGGCGTCGAGGGCCGCCCGATCATCGGCACGATCGTCAAGCCGGCACTCGGACTGAGGCCGCATGAGACGGCCGAGATGGTGGGTGAACTGATCGAAGCGGGCGTCGATTTCATCAAGGACGATGAGAAGCTGATGAGCCCGGCCTATTCGCCGCTCAAGGACCGCGTCGCCGCGATCATGCCGCGCATTCTCGACCACGAGCAGAAGACCGGCAAGAAAGTCATGTATGCTTTCGGCATCAGCCACGCCGATCCCGATGAAATGATGCGCAATCATGACATGGTGCTCAAAGCCGGTGGCAATTGCGCCGTCGTCAATATCAACTCCATCGGTTTCGGCGGTATGTCCTTCCTGCGCAAGCGCTCGGGCCTGGTGCTGCATGCCCACCGCAACGGCTGGGATATTCTCACCCGCCACGCGGGCCTCGGTTTCGAGTTTTCGGTGTGGCAACAGTTCTGGCGGCTGCTCGGGGTCGATCAGTTCCAGATCAACGGCATCCGCGTCAAATACTGGGAACCCGACGAAAGTTTCGTCAAATCCTACAAGGCAGTTACGACGCCGCTTTTCAGCGACAAGGACTGTGCCTTGCCAGTCGTTGGCTCCGGCCAATGGGGCGGCCAGGCGCCTGACACCTTCAAGGCCTCCGGCGG
Source organism: Shinella sp. OV683 (assembly GCF_057787725.1). Taxonomy (NCBI): domain Bacteria; kingdom Pseudomonadati; phylum Pseudomonadota; class Alphaproteobacteria; order Hyphomicrobiales; family Rhizobiaceae; genus Shinella; species Shinella sp. OV683. The sequence goes on along the minus strand of NZ_CM173543.1, from coordinate 3,498,326 downwards.
CTCCACGGACCTGCTCTATCTCTGCGGCGGCGGCATCGTCAGCCATCCTGGCGGACCGGGGGCAGGGGTCAAGGCGGTTCGGCAGTCGTGGGAAGCGGCCGTGGCCGGAATACCGCTGGATGTTTATGCCAGGGAACACCGCGAGCTTGCGCAGTCGATTGAGAAGTTTGCCGATGGAAAGGGGGCGTAAAAGCCCACGCTTGGAGCAGCACCCCTCACCAAGCGCGTCCAGCGATCGGCTACGCCTTTCGCGGACTTGCTATCCTCTCCCACAAGGGGAGAGGTAGTGTGCCGCGAGCGCCCTGCGACTTTACCTCTCCCCTTGTGGGAGAGGATACGAAGGCCGGGTGAGCGTCGCGAGCCCATGGCCGAAGTTGGTGAGGGGTGAGCCCACGCCTACCCGTCGTGTCGGAAAGCTGCCGAATAGAATTCGCCGAAAAATGCTGCCCGCAGGAAACCAAAACACTAATCGAGAGACCAAATTGACGCACCCCCTCATCAGCTATTACGGCGATGACTTCACCGGCTCCACCGACGTCATGGAGGCCCTGTCGGGCAACGGCGTCGACACCGTGCTGTTCCTCAAAAAACCGGATGACGCCCTGCTGGCGCGCTTTGCCGATGCCCGTGCCTTCGGCCTTGCCGGCACCAGTCGCAGCGAAACGCCGGAGTGGATGGACACGCATCTGCGCGACACGTTCGAATGGCTGAAGACGCTCGATGCCGACCTTTGCCATTACAAGGTCTGCTCGACATTCGACTCTGCGCCCCAGATCGGCAGCATCGGCCGGGCAATCGAACTCGGCCGCAAGGTATTTGGCGCAACGACCGTCCCGCTGATCGTCGGCGCGCCGCAGATCCGCCGCTACACCGCCTTCGGGCAGCTGTTCGCCGCCTATCAGGGGAAAAACTATCGCATCGATCGGCACCCTGTGATGGCCCGCCACCCCGTGACGCCGATGGACGAGGCGGATATCCTGCTGCATCTGGCGCGCCAGACGGCGCTCAATTCGGCGCTGCTGGACAACGTCTCGACCGTCGCCGCCGACGCAGAGGCACAACTGGCCGAGGCGCTGAGGGACAATCCTGCCATCCTGCTGCTCGACGTGCTCGATGCCGCGACCCAGGCTGCCGCCGGCAAGCTGCTGCTCGGCATGGCAAGCGGCTTCGTTTGCGGCTCGTCCGGCGTCGAATATGCGCTGATCCATGCCTGGCGCGAGGCAGGCCTGATCGGTGCCAAGCCGGTTTTCGCAGATGCTGGTCCCGTCGATCGCATATCGGTCGTCTCCGGCAGCGTATCGCCGACCACCGAGCGCCAGATCCGGCATGCGCTGGCCAATGGCTTCGAAGGCGTGGTGCTCGATCCAATCGCGCTTTCGGGCGAGGGCGGGGAGGGTGAAGTCACCCGCGCTGTCGATGTCGGGCTCAATATCCTCCAAGCCGGCAAAAGCGTCGTACTGCATACCGCGCTGGGCCCCTCCTCGGATCGCGGCGGCGAGCTCGATACGTCAACCGGCGCACGTCATCGCATCGGCCGGGCCTTGGGTGCCATCCAGAAGCAGCTGGTCGAGCAGGCGGGCCTCAGCCGTGCCGTTGTCGCCGGGGGCGATACGTCAAGCCATGCGCTGGGCGAAATGGACATTTCGGCGCTGACATTGAAAATGCCCCTGCCGCAGACGCCGGGCTCGCCGCTTTGCGTGGCGCATGGCGGCAGCGTCGACGGCTTGGAAATCGCCCTCAAGGGCGGCCAGGTCGGTGGCGATGACTATTTCTCGATGATAAGGGCGGGAAGGGCCTGATATTGCAAGCGTGACTTGCCCAGGTCGGTCCCGTCTTTCCGTGCGGCCTATGGCACGCAAGCACCCACTGGCAAAATCAAGCTGTTCAAAGCTGCGTCACTGGGGTGGAAGCTGGATTGATATCCGCTTCAGATCGTCACGTTCACTGCGGACGTGTGTTGTCCGTGTCCTTGATCGCCTCGGCATGATACCAGGCGCTTTCATAGATCACCGGCGTGGCAGGCGTTGGCATGCTGGGCTCGCGGCCGAGCGCCAGAGATGCGCGCCCGCCGACGGGAAACTGATAGATCTTGGCCGATGGCCTATTTACACTTGCACTCATGCTGCATTCACTCCCTCTTTCTGGGAACGGTTTTGGACTTTCTGATCATAACACAGGCACATTAGAAATGCGTGACCTGACTAAAAATAATTCATTCTGGCTAAATAATGTGCAATAGGTTGTTTCTTAACCGCCTGTTATCAAAGCGGGAATGATGTCAGGGCAATAAAGTTCCCTGCGGTGAAACTGTGGGTCGCGTGATATTCCAGCGATCCGAGGCACTTAACACATCTATACATGACCAGTGTTGCGTGTACCTTTCGGTACGCCCACCCTTTAGGCATGGTGACCGCAAGGCGCTGGAAAACTTGCGGATTCGCGCCAGACATGCGGCGGATTGTCGCATATTTTTGATGCTGCGGTGCGATGTGATTCTTGTGGACAGAATGTCGCAACGCACAGAACTGGCACGCCTCCTGCATGGCATGGGCAAGTCGTGTGTGTCGGGCTTGTGTCCGGCGCCTCGGCGTTCCTGGGATTTTTTCCTGCCTCGTACTGTTAACTTATCAGAGGTTCGCAATGACTAAATACAAGCTCGAGTACATTTGGCTCGATGGTTACACCCCGGTTCCCAATCTTCGCGGGAAAACCCAGATCAAAGAATTCGACGCTTTTCCGACGCTCGACCAGTTGCCGCTCTGGGGCTTCGATGGCTCCTCGACGATGCAGGCTGAAGGCCGCAGCTCGGATTGCGTGCTGAAGCCTGTCGCCCTCTATCCGGATCCGGCTCGCACCAACGGCGTGCTGGTCATGTGCGAAGTCATGATGCCCGATGGCGTTACTCCGCATGCGACCAACGCCCGCGCCACGATCCTCGATGACGAAGGCACATGGTTCGGTTTCGAACAGGAATATTTCTTCTACAAGGACGGCCGTCCGCTCGGCTTCCCCGAGCATGGCTATCCGGCTCCGCAGGGCCCGTACTACACCGGCGTCGGCTACTCCAACGTTGGCGATGTCGCCCGCAAGATCGTCGAAGAGCATCTCGACCTCTGCCTCGAAGCCGGCATCAACCACGAAGGCATCAATGCTGAAGTGGCCAAGGGTCAGTGGGAATTCCAGGTGTTCGGCAAGGGCTCAAAGAAGGCCGCCGACGAAATCTGGATGGCGCGCTACCTCTTGCAGCGCCTGACCGAAAAATACGGCATCGATATCGAGTATCATTGCAAGCCGCTCGGCGACACCGACTGGAACGGTTCGGGCATGCACTGCAACTTCTCGACCAAGTTCATGCGCGAAGTCGGCGGCAAGGCCTATTTCGAAGCGCTGATGGCCCAGTTCGACAAGAACCTGATGGACCACATCGCCGTCTACGGCCCGGACAACGACAAGCGCCTGACCGGCAAGCACGAGACTGCTCCATGGAACAAGTTCTCCTACGGCGTTGCCGACCGTGGCGCCTCGATCCGCGTCCCGCACTCGTTCGTCAAGAATGACTACAAGGGCTATCTGGAAGATCGCCGCCCGAACTCCCAGGGCGACCCATACCAGATCGCTTCCGCAGTCCTGAAGACGATCTCCGAAGTCCCAACTGCTATTTCTGCGGCAGCCTGACGATAACTGACGACAACTCCCCTAGCGCCGGCCGTTCGCTGTCGGCGCTATTTTTTTGCCAGTTTTTCTGAACTCTCCCATCCTGCCTTCGCCTGCTTTCCAAATTGACTGAACGGTTGTGCCGTGTAGAGATGGCGGCCTGTCTTCCGTTCGGGATTGCTTAGATTGAACAATGACATGACGAGCGACATCGCCATCATCGGCGCGGGCGTGGTGGGCTGTGCGATCGCCCGGCGCTTTGCGCTAGAAGGCGCGCGCGTTGTTCTGATCGAGGCCGGCGCCGACATTCTGTCCGGTGCCAGCAAGGCCAACAGCGCCATCCTGCATACCGGCTTCGATGCGCCGCCCGGCAGCCTCGAACTGCAATGTATCCGCGACGGTCATCAGGAATATCTCGAACTGCGCGAGGCCTTCGGCCTGCCGATCCTCAGCACCGGCGCGCTGGTCGTCGCGTGGAACGAGACTGAAGAGGCAGGGCTCAACGGCATCCACCAGATCGGCATCGACAACGGCGTCAGCAATGTCGAATTGATTGGCCAGATGAGGCTGCATCAGATGGAGCCGAACATCGCACCCTCAGCGCGGGCGGCTGTCTGGGTGCCGGATGAGGCGCTGATCGACCCGTGGTCGCCATTTCTTGCCTATGTCGAGCAGGCGATGGTGCACGGCGCCACGGTCAAATTCAATGCGCGTGTCACCGGCGGCGAGTTCGATGGCACCCATTGGCGGCTCAAGACGACGGCCGGTGACGTCACTGCGCGCCACGTCATCAATTGCGCCGGCAACCAGGGCGACCGGATCGAGGAAGCCCTGCTCGGCCAGTCCGACTTCCACATCAAGCCGCGCAAGGGCCAGTTCGTGGTCTTCGACAAGGCTGCCGCCAGCCTGATCAACGCCATCATCCTGCCCGTGCCCAATGAACGAACCAAGGGTGTCGTCGTCACCCGGACCGTGTTCGGCAACCTGCTGGTTGGCCCGACGGCCGAGGAGCAGGACGACCGTGACCACGCCGAGGTCGACCACGCCCAACTCGAAGCGCTGGTGAAGAAAGGCGTCGAGATTGTCCCGGCACTCGCCGGCATGCCGATCACCGCAACCTATGCCGGTTTGCGACCCGCCACCGAGAAGAAGGACTACCGCATCTCGACCAAGGCGGAGCGGCACTGGATCAGCGTCGGCGGCATCCGCTCGACGGGCCTGTCGGCTGCCCTGGGTATCGCCCGTCATGTTTTCGGTCTCTACGAAGGCATAGGCGAGAAGCCTGAGCCCGTTGCATCCCCGCATGTTCCGCACGTCCCCGTTCTGGCCGAGCACCTGCCGCGCGATTATGCGACGCCGGGATATGGCGAGATCATCTGTCATTGCGAAATGGTGACGCGCCGCGAGATCGATGTGGCGCTGACACGGCTGCTGCCGGCCGGTGATTTCAGTGGCCTCAAGCGCCGTACGCGCTGCGCCATGGGCCGCTGCCAGGGTTTCAATTGTTCCGCCCGGCTGGCCGCCATCACCAAGGGTCGTTTCGGCGTGCCGCTCGATGCAGGGGACGCGACGTGACGGATGCGATCGAAGCCGATGTCGTGGTTGTCGGCGGCGGTCCGGCAGGACTGTCCGCCGCGACGCATCTGGCACGTCTCGGGGTCGGCAAGGTAATCCTGCTGGAGCGCGATACGGTCGTGGGCGGCATCCCACGCCATTGCGGCCACTCGCCCTTCGGCATGCGCGAGTTCCACCGTGTCCTTAACGGCAAACGCTACGTCAGACGGCTGGAGAAGGACGCGCTGGCGGCCGGCGTCGACATACGCATCAGCACCTCGGTACTCGATATCAACAATAGCAGGGTCCGCGCTGCCACGCCCGACGGGCTTGTCGAATTTCAGGCGAGGCGCATTATGTTGGCCACCGGCAATCGCGAGAAACCACGCTCGCAACGACTGGTGAGCGGCGAGCGGCCGCTCGGCATCATCAACACCGGCGCCCTGCAGGCCTATGTCTATCTCGAAAAGCTCGCGCCCTTCAAAAGGCCGGTGATCGTCGGCACCGAACTCGTGGCGATGTCGGCAATCCTCACGTGCCGCTCGGCGGGCATTGCGCCCGTTGCGGTGATCGAGAAGAACGATCGTCCAACCGTGCGCTTCCCGTTTCATTTGCTGCCGAAGGTGCTCGGCATTCCCGTCCATTACTCGACAGAAATCCTCGGCATTCATGGCCGGGGCCGCGTCGAGGAAATCGAGATCTCCGTGGGCGGCGAGAAGCGTTCGATTGCTTGCGATGGCGTGCTGTTCACCGGCGATTTCACGCCGGAATCGGCGCTTGCGCGCATGTCGGGGCTCACCATTGATCCGGCCAGCGGCGGGCCTGTTGTCGATGCCTATGGACGCACATCCGATCCACACGTCTTCGCAACCGGTAACCTGTTGCGCCCGGTCGAGACCGCCGGCTGGTGCTGGGAGGAGGGCAGGCGGGTCGCATCCGCCGTGTTCTCCGACATGCAGGTTGGCGGGCCTGCGCCGACTGAAATGGTGCGCATCCGCGCCGGACAGGGCATCAAGTATGTGATGCCGCAGGTATTCGGCCGCTATGACTACTCACGGGCCCTGGACGCTCTTCAGGTGCATGTGACTGATCGGGTTCGGGGGCGGTTGGCGCTCTATAGTGGCAACACTATCGTCTGGTCGCGGCGGCTGGTGAGCGCGCCCGAGCGGCGGATCCTCATTCCGATCGCCGAGATCGAGCTTCCCGCCGCGGCATCCGAACTCACGATTTCAGTAGAGAAATAAATGGCAAGATTTGTTTCGATCGATCAAGGCACGACATCGACGCGCTCGCTCGTGGTCGAGGATGACGGCTCGATCACCATCGCCAAGTCGCTGCCCCATGCCCAGCACTATCCCAATCCCGGCTGGGTCGAGCACGATGCCGAAGAGCTGCTCGCCAATGTCGTTGCCTGCCTCGAAGCCGCCGGCCCCGCCGCCGCCATCGGCCTTTCCAATCAGGGCGAAAGCTGCCTCGCCTGGGATGCGCAAACCGGCAAACCGCTATCGCCCGTCATCGTCTGGCAGGACGACCGGACTTCTGACGCCATCGAGAAGCTACGTGCCGACGGCAAGGCGCCTGACGTGCTGGCCCGCGCCGGCCTGCCGCTCGACCCCTATTTCTCGGCGGCTAAATTTCGCTGGATCATCGACAATATCGACGAAGCGGCAAAAGCGCTGGCTGAAGGCCGCTTGCGGCTGGGAACGACAGACAGTTTCTTCCTGCAGCGCCTGGCCGGGCATTTCGCCACCGATGTGACGACGGCCTCGCGCACTTCATTGATGAACCTTCGTACCGGCCAATGGGATGCCGATCTCTGCGCGCTTTTCGGCGTGCCGATTCAGTGCCTGGCAGAGATCCTGCCGACGGTAGCCGATTTCGGCAGCTGGAAGACTGGACCAATTGCGGCTGCCATGGTCGACCAGCAGGCGGCGCTCTATGGTCATGGCTGCCGCGAACCGGGCGATCTCAAGATCACCTTCGGCACCGGCGCCTTCTGCCTGGCCATCGCCAATGGCACGCCCGATCCCTCGGCGCTGCCCGACGGCTTGCTGCCGACCATCGCCTGGGAGATCGGCGGCAAGAAGACCTATGCGCTCGATGGCGGTGTCTATGATGTCGGCTCGGCCATCGAATGGGCACAGAAATCAGGCCTCGCCAAGGATCTCACCGATTTCCAGACATTCGACCGGCCACCGGCAGTCTCGCGCGACCTCGTCTTCGTGCCGGCCTTTTCCGGCCTTGCCTGCCCCTATTGGGATCGGTCGGCCGCACCAGTGCTGATCGGCCTTTCGCATGCCAGCGACATTTCCGATATCAGGCAGGCGATGCTGGAAGGTATTGCGCTACTGACCTGTGATGTGATTGCTGCAATGGGCAGTGAGGTCGCAATCGGCGAGACAATTTCCATCGACGGTGGCGTGTCTCGCAATGCCTATTTCTGCCAGTTCTTGGCCGATGCATCCGGCCGGACGATCGCAGTTTCCGAGATGGATGAGATCACCGCCTTCGGCGCCGCCCAACTCGCCGCGGTCGGTGCAGGCAAGACCCTGTCGATCCCGCCCGGCACGGCAGCCAAGACCTATCATCCCCGCGACGTGCCACGACAGGCCTGGAGCCAGCGTTTTCATGATGCGGTTGCCCGAACACGCGCCTGGAAATAGTGATTTCCGCCAAACGGGAACTATTCTCCCACTTTATGATTAGAAGCTGATAGAACGGCGTGTCGTCATCCCCCAAGTCGGGTTGGCGCTCATGTTCTGCCGCGCCCAAAATCTTTTGCAATGACCTTCGAAACCCGTTTCGAGGGAACCATTGTCGCTGCAGTGCATTCATTCGAAAAGCCAATTGCGGGCGAGGGTGACGGTTAATGGATGTTGGAGTCAAGGAAAACGAAGCCCCGCATGTCAGTCGTAATGTCTTTGACGGATTGGACCAGCCGATCCGCACGGATTATCGCGGTTCCCACGAGCTGACTGAGGTCGGACACGTCCTCGCCACCACCAAGTCCACCCGCCTGCCTGTCTTCCGCGCCTTTCATTACCCCGCGCGTCTCGATGACAACGAACATGCCATCCTCGCCAATTACGAGGAAATCGCCAAGGCGTCGCGCACCAAACAGGTGATCACGCCGGCCGCCGAGTGGCTGCTCGACAACCATCACCTCGTTCGCGAAAATATCCGCCAGGTTCGCCGCGACCTGCCCATCAAGTTCTTCCGCCAGCTGCCTGACATGACCATCGAGGGCGGAGTGGTCATGCCGCGCACCTTCGCGCTCGCCTGGGTCTATGTGGCGCACATCGACAGCAATTTCGACGGTACGACGCTGACCGCGATCGTCGAGGGCTTCCAGCAGTCGGAGACGCTGACGATCGGCGAGCTTTGGGCGATCCCGGCCATCCTCCGCTACATCCTGCTTGAAAACCTGCGCCGTATTTCCGATCGCGTCGATCGCTCGCGCCAGATGCGCAACCAGGCCAATGCATTCGCCGACTACCTGGCGATCCCGGTGCAGAAGTCCGAACTGGAGAATACGTTCAGGCAAAAAGCCGGGCTCACCGACGACGATGCCTTCGTCGCCCAGCTTCTCTATCGGCTGCGCGAAGACACAGAGGCGTCGTCACAGGCGCTTTCCTGGCTGGAGCAGCGGCTGGAGGGTCGCGAGAGCAATGCCGAAGAGGTGATGATCTCCGAGCACACCAAGATCTCGACCAGCAACCTGACGGTCAGCAACATCATCCGCAGCCTGCGCCGGGTCGACGATTTTGACTGGACCCAGTGGTTCGAAGACATTTCCAAGGTCGACCAGGCGCTCAGGGACGGATCGGATTTTGCTGGTCTCGACGCCGCCACCCGTAACCATTACCGCACCAGCATCGAAAAGCTCGCCCGCCGCTCGGACAGATCCGAGATCGAGGTCGCCAAGCAGGCTCTCGATCTCGCCGGCCGCGCCGAGGGAGCGCAGGGTATCGTCAGCGCCCGCAAAGCCAATGTCGGCTACTACCTGATTGGCGATGGCCTGCCCGATCTGCGCGCTGCTGTGGGCTACAGGATGCCGATTATCCAGCGGTTTGGCACGGCCTATCGCTCCATGGGCGTCGGCGGCATCTCGCTGCCGGTCGTGATCCTGATGGCCATGCTGGTGGCCATCGCGGCCTTGCTATTGTGGCGCGCAGCGGTGCCGGCGCCCGGCATTGTGCTTCTGTCTCTGCTGTTTGCTCCGCTGACTTGGGAGGCGGCGACTGCGATCTTCCGCACCATCGTCTTCGTGCTCGCCGCGCCATCCTTTCTGCCTGGCTACGAGTTCAAGAAGGGCCTGCCTGCAAGCGCCCGCACGCTGGTCGTCATTCCGTGCCTGATGACCGACCGTGACACCGTGGTCGCACTGGTTCGCAGCCTGGAGATCCACTATCTCGCCAATCCCGACGAGGGCATCTATTTCGCGCTGTTGAGCGACTGGGCCGATAATTCGCAGGAACAGGCGGACAACGATCTCGATGTGCTCGGCTTTGCCGAGACAGAGATCGAACGCCTTGCGACCAAGTACATTTCGGCGGGGCCACGCCGTTTCTTCCTTGTGCACCGCAAGCGGCTCTATAACGAGACCGAAGGCGTCTGGATGGGCTGGGAGCGCAAGCGCGGCAAGCTGCATGAGCTCAACCAGCTCCTGCGCGGCGAGGAGGACACGACCTTCGTCAGCCGCAAGGCCGAACTGCCGGAAAACATCCAGTATGTGCTGACGCTCGATTCCGATACCCGCCTGCCGCGGGATTCTGCGCGCAAGCTGATCGGCAAGATGGCCCATCCGCTGAACACGCCGGGCGTCGATCGGGTCTCGCACCGCGTCACGCAAGGTTACGGCATCCTGCAACCGCGCATTACGCCGTCGCTGACCACCGGTGACGAAGCCTCGGTCTTCCAGCGGATATTCTCTAAGGATCGCGGCCTCGACCCTTATGTCTTTGCTGTCTCGGACCTCTATCAGGACCTCTACCAGGAGGGCTCGTTCACCGGCAAAGGCCTTTATCACGTCGACGCATTCGCGGCATCCATGCATGGCCGAATCGAGGAAAACACCGTCCTCAGCCACGATCTGCTCGAAGGCTCGATCGCCCGCTGCGCGCTGGTCACCGACGTTGCCTTCGTCGAGGATTTTCCGGTTCGCTACGAGGTCGAGCAATCCAGGCAGCATCGCTGGGCGCGCGGTGACTGGCAGCTCTTGCCCTTTATCTTCTCGCCCAGGAGCGGCCTGCCGGCGCTTGCCCGCATCAAGATGGTCGACAATCTCCGCCGTTCGCTGATGCCGCTTATCTGGCTGGCGGCCTCGGTCGCCGGCTGGCTGCTGCTGTCCTCGTCCGGAGCCGCCGTCTGGCAGCTGGCGGTGATCGCCGCCTACTTCTCGGGCCCGCTGATCTCGCTCTTCACCGGCGTCGCGCCGCGCCAGGTTGGGGTTACGCCTCGCCGGCATCTGCGAACCCTGCTGGAGGAAGCGATCGATGCGATGGCGCAGATCTGCCTGCATATTGCCTTCATGGCCCATAATGCCGTGACGATGGTCGATGCGATCATCCGCTCGATCTACCGCATGACGGTCAGTCGCAAGCATCTCCTGGAATGGCGCACCGCCGCAGACGCCCATGTCGACAAGCCGAGCGGGGTTGCCGACTATTACCGGATGATGGCCGTGTCGCTCGTCGGCAGCATCGTGCTGTTCGCCAGCGTCGTGCTCGCCGACCAGAAGACCACGATCATTGCCGGTGTCTTCACATTGATCTGGCTGACTGCCCCGGCGCTTGCCTGGTGGATCAGCCAGTCCGCCGAGAACGAAGACTGCCTCGATGTCTCGGAAGCCGATGCCAAATCGCTGCGCACCATCGCCCGCCGCACCTGGCATTATTTCGAGACCTTCGTCAGCGCCGAGCACAATTACCTTCCGCCGGACAATTTCCAGGAAATACCCGTCCCCTTCGTTGCGGCCCGCACCTCGCCGACCAATATCGGGCTCTATCTGCTGTCGGCAATCACCGCCCGCGACATGGGCTGGATCAGTTTCGGCGAAGTGCTGAACCGGCTCGAAAACACGCTGACCACGGTCGAGAAGATGGACAAGCATCGCGGCCATCTGTTCAACTGGTATGATACGCGCACGCTTGGCACGCTGCCGCCGCGCTATGTCTCCGCGGTCGACAGCGGCAATCTTGCCGCCCATCTGGTGGTTGTCTCGTCGTCGCTGAAGGAATGGGCTGCCGCCCCCGCTGCCTATCTGCTGGGCGATGTGCGCGGCATCGGTGACACCGTGCAGATCGTGGTGGAAACGCTCTCCCGTATCCCTGACGAGCGCCGAAACATTCGTCCCCTGCGCCGCCGCTTGCAGGAGCGTCTGGACGGCTTCGTCGCCACGCTGAAATCCAATCTCGAAGCGCCGCAATTTGCGCCGGTTCGCTCGATCGGCCTATCGGTCATCGCCGGCGAGATCGAGGCGCTTGCCAAGGACTTGCATGGCGAGTTGCTGACACCCGAGACACACTGGCTGACGGAGTGGGCCGAGAAACTGCATCAGGTCTGCGAGGCGCATTTCTCCGATGCGGTGTCGGATCGCAGCCAGACCCAGGCGCTGCGTGAACGCCTGCTGGCGCTCGGAGAGCGGGCGCGGGCGCTGGCCTTTGCGATGGATTTTGGCTTCCTGTTCAATCGCGAACGTCGGCTGCTGTCGATCGGCTTCCAGTATGAGGACAACAAGCTCGACGATTCCTGCTATGACCTTCTGGCGTCGGAAGCGCGGCTGACCAGCCTGTTTGGCATCGCCAAGGGCGACCTGCCGAGCGAACATTGGTTCCGTCTCGGCCGGCCGGTGACTTCGGTGCGTGGCCAGGCGTCGCTTGTTTCGTGGTCGGGCTCGATGTTCGAGTATCTCATGGCGCCGATCGTCATGCACGAGCGGCAGGGCGGCATTCTCAACCAGTCCGACAATCTCTCCATCGACGGCCAGATCGCCTATGGCCGGGGCAAGGGCATTCCATGGGGCGTGTCGGAGTCCGCCTACAATGCCCGTGACCGCGAGCTCAATTATCAGTACACCAATTTCGGCGTGCCGGAACTCGGGCTGAAGCGAGACATCGGCGCCAATGTCGTCATTGCGCCCTATGCCGCCGCGCTTGCCAGCCAGTTCAAGCCTCGCGAAGCCGCGAGCAACCTCAAACGCCTGGAAGGTCTCGGCGCGCTAGGCATCTATGGCTACTACGACGCCGTCGATTTCACCGAGAGCCGCATTCCCGAGGGCAAAAGCTGCGCCATCGTCCAGAACTACATGGCCCACCATCAGGGCATGTCGATCACCGCGATCGGCAATGCCGTGCTCAACGGCCGCCTCCGTGATCGCTTTCATGCCGACCCGGTCATCGAAGCCGCCGAACTGCTGCTGCAGGAAAAGGCGCCGCGCGATTTCGTCGGCATCGTCAAGGAAGAGGGCGGCGAGCTGCGCAGCGATGGCAGCCGGCCGGGTATTGGCCTCAAATACCGCGTCATCGATGACCCATTGCGCGCCAAGCGCTCGGTCTGCGTGCTGTCGAACGGCCACTATTCGCTGATGGTCACAGCAGCCGGCTCCGGCTATTCGATGTGGAACGGCCTGGCCGTCACCCGCTGGCGCCCGGATCTCACAGTCGATGACTGGGGCAGCTATGTCTTCCTGCGCGACGTCAAGAGCGGCAGCTGGTGGTCGGCGACCGCCGGTCCAAAGCCTGTACCGGAAGAAATTTCGCGCACCGTGTTCGCCGACGAAAAGGCCGAGTTCAAGAAGACGGTCGGGGCCATCGAGTCAAAGCTCGAATGTGTGGTCGCCACCGAGGCGGATGCCGAAGGCCGCCGCCTGACGCTGCGCAACAATGGCGAGACCGACCGCTATATCGAGGTGACGTCCTATGGCGAACTCGTCCTGTCCTCCAGCGACAGCGACGCAGCCCATCCGGCATTCTCGAAGATGTTCGTCAAGACGGAGATATCCGAGGATGGCGATGTCATCTTCGCGCGCCGCAACAAGCGCGCCAGTGACGAACCGGATATGGAAGTGGCACACATGGTCTCTGGCTCCGGCCGCGCCGGCAAGACCGAAGCGGAAACCGATCGCCGCGCTTTCATCGGCCGAGGTCGCACGCTCGCCAATGCCCGCGCCTTCGATCGCAATGCCCGGCTCGAGGGCCACGACGGCTTCACGCTCGATCCGATCTTCTCGCTGCGCCGCGTGCTGCGCGTGCCGGCCGGGCGCGAAACGTCGGTGACCTTCTGGACCATCGCCGCGCCCAACCGGACGGAGCTGGAACGGGCAGTCGAGCGCTGCCGCCATCACGAACGCTTCAGCGACGAGGCCCGCCTCTCCTGGACCCGCTCGCAGGTGCACATCCGCCACCTCGACACCACCCATCAGGAGGCGATGGTCTTCCAGCGCGTTGCCTCGTTCCTGATCTATCCGGATACGCGCCTGCGGCAGGCCGCTCTGACGTCCGGGCAATCCATATCGGCGCCACAATCGGCGCTCTGGCCGCTCAGCATCTCTGGCGATTTTCCGATTTTCGTGCTGCGCATCGATAACGACGTCGATCTGCCGATCGTGCAGAAGGCGTTCCGGATGCAGGAATATCTGCGCGCCCGGGGCGTGATCTCCGATCTCGTCATCCTCAACGAGCGCGAGACGTCCTATGCGCAGGATGTGCAGCACGCCATCGACTTCATGTGCGAAAACGCCCGCCGTCGTGGCCTGTCCTCGGGCCCGGCGCAGCATATTTTCTCGGTCCGCCGCGACCTGATGGATGACGCGGCCTATGAGGCGCTGCTGGGCGCTGCGCGCATTGCGTTGCACACCCGCAACGGGGCGATCTCCGAGCAGATCGACCGCATGGAGCGGCTCTACGAGACCGAGAATGCGCCGCCGCCTGTGACCAGGCGCAAGGCCGCGCTACCGGCCCGCCGCGGCAGCCATCCCAAGCCGGCTGTCGTGCCGGATGGTATCGCCGCCAATCTCGAATTCTGGAACGGCTTTGGTGGTTTCGACCCGCAAAGCCGCGACTATGTCATACGCCTGCCGGGCGGAGGCGCCACGCCGCAGCCCTGGATCAACGTGATCTCCAACGGTGCGTTCGGCTTCCACATTTCGGCCGAGGGCGCGGGCTTCACCTGGAGCACCAATTCGCGCGATTACCAGCTGACGCCATGGAGCAATGATGCGGTCGTCAACCAGCCGGGCGAGGCCTTCTACATCACCGATCTCGCCACGAAGCGGATGTTCTCGCCGTTTGCAGCCATCAACCGTGACCAGAGCATGTTGCATGAGGTCCGGCATGGGCCAGGCCACACCACATTTGCCGCGACCAGTGATGATCTCGCGGCCGAAATGACCCAGATCGTCGCCTCCGGCGATCCAGCCAAGCTGATGCGCCTGAGGATCGCCAATCGCGGCCAGACCACCCGACGGCTCCGGATCTACGCCTATGTGGAATGGGTGCTCGGCAACAATCGCGCCAGGACGGCCCCGCATATTCGCAGCTGGAACGAAGGCAACGCGCTGATGGCGTCCAACCCGTTCAGCGTCGACAATTCCGAGCGTACGGCTTTCCTCGCAGCCAGCATCAAGCTCTCGTCCTGGACCGTCTCGCGCGGCGAGTTCATCGGCAACATCGGCGATGCCCTGACGCCGATCGCAGCGCTCAACGGCACGGTACTCTCCAACAGCGAGGAAAGCGGCGGCGATCCCTGTGGGGCAATCGCGGTCGACCTCACCATCGAGGCCGGCCGGAGTGGTGAAGTGCTGTTCCTGCTCGGCGATGTCGAGCGGGCGGAACTTGCCGAACCGCTGATTGCCAGGCTGGTCAAGGACGGTTTCGACAAGGAAATGCACAAGACCACGGCCGAGTGGGATGCCTTCCTCGGCGTACTGCAGGTCAAGACGCCGGATGAGTCGTTCAACCGGATGGTCAATACCTGGCTTCCCTACCAGAACCTCGCCTGCCGCATCCGCGCGCGTAGCGCCTTCTATCAGGCGAGCGGCGCCTTCGGTTTCCGTGACCAGTTGCAGGATACCCTGGCGCTGATGCTTCAGGACCCGAAGCTCGCGCGTGCCCAGATCCTCAATGCCGCCAGCCGGCAGTTCATCGAAGGCGATGTGCAGCATTGGTGGTTGCCGAAGTCCGGGGCAGGGGTGCGCACGCTGATCTCCGACGACGTGGCCTGGCTGGGTTACGGCACCGCCCTCTATGCCTCCACCACGGGCGACTACGGCATTCTCGACGAGCAGATCGCCTTCCTCAAGGGCGATGTCCTCGGTGAGAAACATGAGAGCTATTTCCAGCCCGAGATCTCCGACAAGAAAAGTAGCCTCTACGATCACTGCGCTCGCGCGCTCGATCTTGCAGTTCAGCGCACCGGACAGCACGGCCTGCCGCTGATCCTCGGCGGCGACTGGAACGATGGCATGAACCGCGTCGGTATCGAGGGCCGCGGCGAAAGCACCTGGCTTGCCTGGTTCCTGTATTCGGCCCTGCAGCGCTTCATCCCGATCGCCAAGGATCGCGCCGACCACAAACGCGCCGATGCGTGGAAGGCCCACTGCGACCGGCTGAAGACGGCCGTGGAAGGCTCGGCATGGGACGGCGAATGGTACCGCCGCGGCTATTTCGATGACGGCTCGCCATTGGGGTCAAAAGACAGCGACGAGTGCAAGATCGACTCAATCGCTCAGTCCTGGAGCGTGCTTTCGGGCGCCGGCGATCCCGCGCGTGCCAATCAGGCGATGGACAGCGTCTCGTCCAGACTGATCGATGCCGACGCCAGGATCCTGCGGCTGTTTACGCCACCCTTCGAGCACTCCAGCAACGATCCCGGCTATATTAAGGGCTATCCGCCAGGTGTCCGCGAGAATGGTGGCCAATATACCCATGCAGCGATCTGGTCGGCCTATGCGTTTGCCAAGATGGGCCGAGCCGACGACGCCTATCGCACCTTCTCGATGATCAATCCGATCAACCACTCGCTCAATCGCGACGAGGCGGAACTCTACCGCGTCGAGCCCTATGTGGTTGCAGCCGACGTCTATGGGGCGGCAGACCGTACCGGGCGTGGCGGCTGGACCTGGTATACGGGTTCGGCCGGCTGGCTTTACCGCACGGCGGTCGAGGCAATCCTCGGCATCACCAAGCAGGGCCAGACAATCAAGGTCGAGCCGGCGCTGCCGACCGAATGGCCGGGCTTCACGGCTGTGCTGCAACAGGATGGCAAGACATTCGAGATCAGCGTCCAGCGACAGGATAGCGGCACTCTGGCGATCACCGTCAACGGTGCAGCCCCCACTACCGACGACGGCGCGTTCGCCATTTGAGGCTAGCCCCGAGCTTGGCGCTGATGGCCCCGGCGGACCTACGCCGGGGCCGCATTCTCCTGACGCCCGACTATCTCAGCTGTCACACCAACTTCACCCTCCTCCGCTAGCCTTTTGTTAATCCGGGGAAAAAGTGGAGTTGGGATATGACCGACATCGCAACGACTGAAATCGAAATACAAAAACCCGAACATCCGCTTGGCAAGCCGAGTGTGCTCGGCAACTATTTCCTGCCGCTCTTCGCACTTATCCTGATCGGCGGCCTCGGCTATGTCGGCTATGCGCTGAGCCGCGATCTCACCAGTGCGGTGGCCGTGCCGTGGATCCTGCTGGGCTTGGCACTTCTGATTGCGCTCGGGTTTGAGTTCGTCAATGGCTTCCATGATACCGCCAATGCCGTCGCCACCGTCATTTACACCCATTCGATGCCGGCCGAACTCGCCGTCATCTGGTCCGGTTTCTTCAATTTCCTCGGCGTGCTGACCGCCAGCGGCGCGGTCGCCTTCGGCATCATTTCGCTGCTGCCGGTCGAACTCATCTTGCAGGTCGGCTCCAGCGCCGGCTTGGCCATGGTGTTTGCGCTGCTGGTGGCCGCAATCATCTGGAACCTCGGCACCTGGTATCTCGGCCTGCCGTCGTCGAGTTCGCACACGCTGATCGGCTCGATCGTCGGTGTCGGCCTTGCCAACCAGTATATGGCGCCAGTCGGTACCGCCACCAGCGGCGTCGATTGGTCCAAGGCCACCGAAGTCGGCATGGCACTGCTGATCTCGCCGCTGGTCGGCTTCTGTGCCGCCGCACTGCTGCTGCTGGCGATGAAGGCCTTCGTCAAGAACAAGGAACTCTATGAGGCGCCGAAGTCGGCGGCCCCGCCGCCGCTGTGGATCCGCGCGCTTCTGATCTTCACCTGCACAGGCGTCAGCTTTGCCCATGGCTCCAACGATGGCCAGAAGGGCATGGGCTTGATCATGCTGATCCTGATCGGTGTGGTGCCGACCGCGTTCGCGCTCAACCGCACGCCGGATGTCAATTACCTCGAAGCATACAAGACCTCGGCCACACAGGTCGAACAGGTACTGGGTAAATATCTCAAGCCCGGTGTCACCATCGCTGCGGCCAATGCCGAAAAGGTCGTCGGCGAGGCCGTCCGCACCAAGACCTGGAAGGACGAGACCACACCCGCATTGCAGGCCTTCATCAACCAGACCAGCAAGCTCGTCTCGCCTTATCCGACGGTTGAGAAGCTGCCGCTCGATCTGGTCAGCAACGCCCGCAACGATATCTATCTGATCGGCGAGGCATTGAAGCTGATCGACAAGAAGAAGCTGCTGCCGATGGAGCCGGCCGATCTGACCGTGGTTTCCGGCTATCACAAGGCGGTCGACAACGCGACCAAGTTCATTCCGCTCTGGGTCAAGGTCGCCGTAGCGCTGGCGCTCGGGCTCGGCACCATGGTCGGCTGGAAGCGCATCGTCATCACCGTCGGCGAAAAGATCGGCAAGACGCACCTGACCTATGGCCAGGGTGCCTCCGCCGAGCTCGTCGCCATGGGCACGATCGGCGCCGCCGACTATTTCGGCCTGCCGGTATCGACCACCCACGTCCTGTCGTCCGGCGTGGCGGGCACCATGGCCGCCAACGGTTCAGGCCTGCAATGGTCGACCGTGCGCAACATGCTGATGGCCTGGGTGCTGACGCTGCCGGCGTCGATCGCCATCGCCTTCGTGTTGTTCCTGATCTTCCGGGCGGTGTTCTAAGGCGACTACACTTTTGATTGATAAGCCGCCGCCAACCTAGCGGCGGCTCTCACTTTTCTGCCATGCGACAAGCCGCAGTTCTGCTATCGTCCTTTCAGGAGTCGGGCAGAAGAGGGCGAATTGCGCAGATCCGATATTGTCGCGGGTATCTCTGTGGCCGGCCTGATGTTGCCGGAGGCCGTGGCCTATGCGGGCATTGCCGGTCTGCCGCCGCAACGCGCCATCCTCGCCGCGATTGCCGGCTGCCTCGCCTATGCCGCCATCGGCCGCAGCCGGTTTGCCATCGTCTCGCCGACCTCCTCGTCCGCCGCGATCCTCGCGGCCTGCATGATGTCGCTGCCGGGGGCGATGGCCGACAAGCTGGGCCTGGTGACGATACTGATCGGCCTGGCCGGAGTCATTTTCATCATAGCCTCGCTGATGCGGCTGGGGGCGCTTGCTGCCTTCATCTCGCGGCCGGTGCTGCGCGGCTTCGCGTTTGGGCTGGCGATCACCATCGTCATCCGCCAGTTGCCGGTGCTTGCGGGTGTGTCGGTTCCCAGCACGGATATCTTTCGCACGGCCTATGCCTTTGTCTCGGTACTTCCACAGTGGCATGCCGAAAGTGTTGCGATCGGCTTGGTCGCGCTTGCGGCGTTGTTGATCCTGAGGCGGTTCCCGGCGCTACCGGGCTCGTTTCTCGTGCTTGCCGCTGGCATCGGCGCGTCCTACCTGCTCGACCTCAAGGGGCACGGCGTATCGGTGGTCGGCGCCATCGACCTGTCGGTGGCATGGCCAAACGTCTCCGCCTATGACCGTTCTGATATCGCCCGGCTGATCCCGTTTGCATTCCCGCTGGCGTTCATCCTGCTCGCCGAATCCTGGGGCACGATCCGGTCGCTGGCGCTTCAGCACGGCGATGTCGTGGATGCCAACCACGAACTGGGCGCCCTGGGGGCGGCCAACCTCGCCAGCGCCCTCGTCCAGGGCATGCCGGTCGGCGCCGGTTTCTCCGCCGGTGTCGCCAATGAGGCCGCAGGCGCCGCGAGCCGCCTGGCTTCCGTCGCCGCTGCCGTGTGCCTCGGCATCCTGGTCTTCTCTGCGCATTGGCTGGTGGCAATGCTGCCGCATCCTGTGCTGGCGGCGGTGGTGATCGCTGCCTTGATGCATGCGCTCGATCCCGCACCTCTGCTGCGTCTCTGGCATCTCGGGCGTGATCAATATGTGGCGCTGGCCGCCATTGCCAGCGTGTTGCTGCTGGGCGTTCTGAACGGGCTGCTGGTCGCCGTCATCCTGTCCTTCGCGATCTTCATTCGCCGGCTGGCGCTTTCGGATGCCGCGCGCCTCGGACGGTTGGGCGACAGCCACGATTTCGTCGATATCAGCCGCCATGACGATGCCACGGAGATTGCCGGCATCGTTATCTGGCGACCGACCCAACCGCTGTTTTTCGGCAATGCGGAGACTGTGCTTGGCAAGATCGCGGCCGATGCCAAATCCGAGCCGCAGGGCACTGCGGTGATTGTTAGTCTCGAAGAAACGTTCGAGCTCGATACGACGGCGCTAGAAGCGTTGGTCGAGTTCGACGCCACTATGTCTGCGTCCGGCAAGCCGCCGCAATACGCGCGCGTTCACGACCATGTCCGCGATCTGCTGATGTCGGGCTCGGCCGGATATCTGATCAAGCGCAGCAGCTACAGCGTGGAAGATGCGGTTGCCGCGATCGACACAAAGGAAGCCAAGGAAGATGGATCGCCTGCATCAATATGAGCCCCGGTTGCAGCCGGTCGAGATCAAGTCGCTCCGGCCCACCCAGCTGACGGTCGGCTTTATCGAGGTGGAACGCAAGCGCCAGGAGTGGCGCGGCAGGGCCGATCGCAACGGCCCGGATTACCTCGGCAAACATATGGTTCCCGTCGTCATCGGCCCCAAGGGTGTGCCCTATCTTGTCGATCACCACCACCTCGTCCGGGCGCTACACGAGGAAGGCGTCGAGCATGTTCTGACCAGTACAGTGGCCGAGCTCGACAGGCTGGAGAAAGAGGAATTCTGGGCGTTTCTTGACCACCGCAACTGGATCTATCCCTATGACGCGGCCGGCAAGCGCCAGAGCTACAAGGAAATCCCCAAAACCATCGGCGAACTCACCGACGATCCCTACCGGTCGCTTGCGGGCGCCCTGAGGGTGGCCGGCGGATATGCCAAGGACATCGTGCCCTATGCGGAATTCCAATGGGCCGATTTCCTGCGTAACCGCGTCAGTCGCCGTATCTTGCGCGACGATTTCAAGGCTGCGCTGGCAGAAGCCAAGAAGCTTGCGCGCGGACCGGCGGCTCGACACCTACCGGGCTGGTGTGGCCCGTCCGATTGAGTGTCGTCAGCGGAGATAGAAGGTAAGGTTGCCGGAAAAAGCCTGTTTGACTGCAACGATATTGTTGATCTGGACCTGCCGGGCCCGCAACGCCGCGGCGAGTGAACGGTTTGCCCGTATCGCGCCTTGAAGTGCGTGCACCTGGTCCGGATAGGTTGAGCTCCAGTTTTCGATCATGGCCCGTTGTGCGTCGAAAAGGTCCATCGCGGAGATCAGTTGTACCCTGAACCGCTCGCCCTGCCAGCTCTCGATCGCGCCGCCCGGGAAGTAGCTCGATGTGTAGCCGACCTCCAGGACGAGACTCTGGTCAGTACGGAAAGCAGGCGCTCGGGGGGCTGCATTCGATTGCGACAGCAGCAGGGTGGGGCTGATCAAAGCGATCAACGTGGCATTAAGGATGCGTAACATGGCGGACTCCCTTGCGGTCGATGTTTACGACACCGTCCTGCCGCGCACACGCCTGAAGGCAAGCGCGCGGTGGATATCGCCTATTTGGTGATCCTAAATTACGATTTCTACAAGTGTGCCAAGCTCAAGTTCGCGTGATCGGGTAAAGATCCGTCAGTATCTCTCGGGAACGTACATCTCATCGGGCACGGGCGTGCGATGATAATCGTCGTGGCGGATGCGCTCCGGCAGCTCGATCTCCGCCTTGGGTACGTCCTGATAAGGGATCTGCTCCAGAAGATGGGCGATGCAGTTCAGCCGCGCCTTCTTCTTGTCCACAGCTTCCACCACCCACCATGGCGATTCAGGCGTATGGGTGCGCGCCAGCATCTCTTCCTTGGCCTTGGTATAGTCTTCCCAATGCTTGCGGCTTTCCATGTCCATCGGCGACAGCTTCCACTGCTTCAGCGGATCGTGGATGCGCATGTTGAAGCGGAATTCCTGTTCTTCGTCGGTGATCGAAAACCAGTACTTGATCAGCACGATGCCGGAGCGCACCAGCATGCGTTCGAATTCCGGAACCGAGCGGAAGAACTCCTCGAGCTCGTCCTTGGTGCAGAAGCCCATGACGCGTTCGACACCGGCGCGATTGTACCAGCTACGGTCGAACAGCACCATTTCGCCGGCCGATGGCAGATGCGGGATGTAGCGCTGGAAATACCATTGATGGCGCTCGCGTTCGGTCGGGGCGGGCAGGGCAACGACGCGGCAGACGCGCGGGTTGAGACGCTGGGTGACGCGCTTGATGGCGCCGCCTTTGCCGGCGGAATCGCGGCCTTCGAAGATCACCACCACTTTGAGCTTCTGGTGCTGGACCCAATCCTGCAGCTTGACGAGCTCGTGCTGTAGCCGAAACAGCTCGCGAAAGTAGATCTTCCGATCGAGCGTCTGCTCTGCAGGTTCGCTGAGGCCTTCGACGACCAGCTCGTCGAGCCGGTCTTCGTCGAGCTGCATCTCCAGTTCCTCGTCAAAGCTGTCGGCGATTTCGGCCTTGATGCGTTCGAGCTGGTCGTGATGGTCCATAGCCATGGCAAGCGCCCCTTCTGTGTTGTGGAGACCAAAACAGGTCTGTGCGACAGAGATGTGACAGTTTTGCTTTGCCGCAATTGCATTTGCCGACAGCCCGGAAAAGCTGGCTTCCGGTCTTGCCAAATGAGGGGAAGAGATTAGAGCCTTTCGCGGTTAAATGAAAACAATTCTGCCGGTGCCACAAATCAAAGGCCTGTAATGGACGCGTCTTCCCCGGTCACGCTCAGACGTGGCACGATCCCCATCATGGCGACCGCCTGCGGCGTGATGGTCAGCAACATCTACATCTGCCAGCCGCTGCTGGGGTCGATCGCCCGCGATTTCGGCGTGCCGGAAAGCATGTCGGCGCTGGTGGCCGTCGCGACGCAGGTCGGCTATGCGCTCGGTATCCTGCTGCTGGTGCCGCTGGCCGATGTCGCCAATCCCAAGACACTGCTGCGTTGGCTGATGGGCCTGACGGCGTTCGCGCTGATTGGCGCTGCCTTTTCACCCACCATCCACATTCTCATTCTCGCCAGCATCAGCTTGGCGGTAACCACCGTGGCGCCGCAGATCCTCATTCCGCTTGCGACATCGCTGGTGCCGGCGGAACGGCGGGGCAGGGTGGTCGGCAGCATGATGCAGGGCCTGACGCTGGGCATCCTGCTGTCGCGAACGGTGTCGGGCATCGTTGCCGAGTTCACCGGCAGCTTCCGGGCGTCCTTCGCGGTTGCGGCGATCCTGACGCTCGTTCTGTTCATGGTGCTGCCCTCCTTTCTGAGGGAGAAGCCGCAAAGTGGCGCCAAACTCGGCTATCTCCAGCTGTTGGCCTCGCTGCCGGGCCTGCTGAGGCATCGGCTGCTGGTGCTGTCGATGGCGATGAACTTCTTCGCCTTCGCGGCCTTTTCGGGTCTCTGGTCGACGCTGGCCTTCCACCTCGAAGCCCGGCCCTTCGGCCTTGGTGCGGCGGCGGCAGGCTTGTTTGGGCTTTGGGGCGCGCCCGGCACGCTGCTTTCGCCACTGATGGGACGGCTGGTCGACCGATACGGCTCCTCGACGGTCAACGCCATCGGCTTCGCGTTCATCTTCATTGCGTTCGTCGTCGCGGGGACTTGGGGCGCGCTTTCGGTGATCGGTCTGGTCGTGGCAGTCAACATGCTGGATTTCGGCATCCAGAGCGGCCAGATCGCCAACCAGACCCGCATCTTCGCCATCGGCCCGGAAATCCGCGCCAGGCTCAACACACTCTACATGTTCTCGTCGTTTTCCGGCGGCGCGATCGGGGCATTCTGCGCAAGCCGTGCCTGGACGGCCTATGGCTGGACCGGCGTCTGCACCTTCGGCGGGATATCCACCGCGCTGGCGGCGGCGATATTGCTGGTCGGCGTGACGACAGGAAAAAGCGACCAACATTAGGCCATTGGCATTGTATCACATCAGCACCATCGCGATCGCTGTCTTGCGGGACGGAGCGGCTACTTCGGCGAACTGTCCAGCAGTTCCCGAATTCGCCTCAGCCCACGGGCGGCTTCCGACGACGTGTGTCGCCAAAACATCAACGTCGCCGATCCCAGCGTGCCCAGGATAAGCCCCCACGGCCCGAGAAACCACAAGACCGCGGCGAACACGAAGTAGTATGAGCGCACCCCTCGTGAGAATGTCTTGAGCGCGGGGTTGATCACGCAGGTCAGGGCGTCCGTCCATGCATCGAGGTCGCGTTCCTCGGTCTTCGACGGGCTGCTTCCGATCGCCGCGAGGCCATAGTTCACCTGCCTGACGGCCCAAACGAAATCTGCAAGCCCTTTCAGCAATGCCGCGGACACCACGATGATCTTGACCTGAATTATCCAAGGCGCCGAGCCTGCCGAAAACGTTGCGTGCAGCCCCATCTTGGCGACTGTGACAGGATCGATAAACAGCGATCCGGCCACCGCCATCATGACGAGGAGATTGACCGAAGCGAAAAACGAAGCGGAGTTTATCGTGTGGCCGAGAATCGCGGCGTCGCCGATGAAATTGGTGTCACGGGTCAACACTTCCCGCATCCACGCGCGGCGGATGACTTCCATGCTGCGGGGAATGGCGCTCTTGTGCTGCATGCGCTCAAGCAACGGCTCGAGCCCGATCCACGCTACCAGGAAAAGCGAGATTGCGAAGACATCCGGCAGTGACATCGGTTTCCGGCAATCGGATGCCGCCTCAGTTGACAACTGCATAGCTGTCGCAAATATCCGTCATCTTCTCAATCCCGTCATTGCCACATCTGACGGACTTCCAAAACTGCCAGATGCGGCGCAGATTTTTCACCGTCTTACTGGACGTTCCCGCCGTGACGGTTATGTCACTGCCAAGTAGACCGAGAATGGCGCGTGGAAGACAGTGTCCAGTTCGGCCCTTTGTCTTTGGGCGACGACGCGAACGCGGGCCGTCGCGCCACAATGAAGGGGAATGCCAAACGTATCGCTAGATGCGATTTCCGCCCTCGGGAAGGGCCATCTGATTTTGGCTAATGAAATCAGATGAATCAGCTTGGTCGGAGTGAGATGATTCGAACATCCGACCCCCTCGTCCCGAACGAGGTGCGCTACCAGGCTGCGCTACACTCCGAACTCAAGCGGGGTCTCTATAGACCAGCAATCTGTTTTTCACAAGACATTTGCTGAAAAAAGTGAAGCCATATTCGCATCACTGTCATGTCAGCAGAATATGGAAGAAAATCAGTGTGTTGTTGGGGTTTTGGCGTAATCATGGCACTGCCCTGCGAGCCCGGCCAGCAATTGCCGGTGATGGGCGAGAGGGATTCGCGGCCGTTCTAAACTGCGGCAAAAAGCCGATGAATTTCGGGCCTAGACGAGCACCTGTTCCAAGGCGCTGAATGTCTCTATAGCCTCATCTACAGAATCGCAGATCGTCAGTTTCCCGTCGTTAAGGACGCCCGCCGATTGGCAGTATTTGGTGATCAGCTGTGGATTGGACGTGGCGAACAGGAATTTCAGTCGATCCTTGTTCTCTTCTATGTGCTCGCTGCACTTGCGCCTGAACGAATTATCGCCGCCTTCCAGATTGTCATCGACGAGAATGTAGTCAAATCCCATCGCGAAAAGCGCGCTTATCGAGAGTCTCGATTTCATTTCAGCGTTGTAATTGCGAAGGGAGCCATCCAGATAGCGGCCGAGATCGGAGAATTCCGCCACGAAATCATAGGCGTAGGAGAAGTCCTGCCCGTAGACGTCTGACAGGAAACGAACGTTCTGGCGGCCGGTCAGGCGATTGGAGATAACGTTCTTGGCATTGTACGCCCATGAAATGCGGCCCTGGCGATAGATGCGGCCTTCACTCGGGGCTTCGTTTCCGGCCGCAAGTTCAATCAGCGTGCTCTTTCCCTGTCCACGCGTCGCGAGGATGCCCATGTTCGCATCGGATGGGAAAGCGCCCGTGAACCCCCGCAACACCCAGCTGACGACACCCTTGCGGTTCCGGTATGCCTTGCCGGCATTGTCGAACGCGATCATAGCTCGTCCTCTTCGTCTTCATCGCTCTTCGACCGCAGGATCTCCTTGCGGAAGAGTCGCTCTATCGCCAATGAAAGCAGAAGCACGACGGTTGAAAAACCAATAAGATATTGGGGATCATAGACAGAGAGATAGTCGAGGTAGGAACTGGACCTCAACGCTTCCACGCAGTGCAGGAAAGGGTTCCAGATGATGATCCTGAGGACCTCTGGCGGCATCTCGGCCGGAACGTAAAGCACGCCTGATGTAATCATCAGAGGCGTTGCCATCATTTTCCAGATACTCCGCCAGACCGGCACCAGCGCCCCAACCGTGGCATTGAAGATGCTCATCGCCAGGCAGAAATACAGGATGAGCAGCAAGGCCAGCACGAATCCCTGGAAATTCGTGATGACGACCTGCCCCATGATCCTGCTCACCCCCGTGAAGAAGCAGGCGAGGATGATGAGCCAGATGGTGAATTCAAGCACCGTCTTGGCAATCACGGCGTCGATCGGCTTCACGGCCCCGAATTCGAACAGCGCACGATTTGATGTAATGCCTCTACCACCGCGGTTGATGATGTTTCTGGCTGCGCGAAGTGCCACCACGCCGGTCAGTAGGAACACGATCGAGCTGTCGCCGAATGCGGCACTCATGTTGCGGACGTAAACGCGCGCCAAAAGCAGAATGCCGATCAGGATGGCAGGCTCGACCAGCGTCCAGACATATGAAATCGGGCTGGAACCGAATCGAATAGCAGCTTCCCGAAAAATGAGCGCGATAATCACGCGCCCATTCATAGCCGCACCCCTGCGGATGTCGTCCATCGTGGATACGTTGATCGTAGATGCTTTGCTCATCGGTTCACTTCGTCTGGCATTTGGCCGCGAATTCTACCTCGCCCTCAATCGCGTCAGATCGCATGGTCGCGGAATGAGCGATACAAGAACTGGCTGATCATCCAGACGGCCAGCAACACCAGGAACGCGATGAAGCTATCGAGCAGGCGCATCGGGTAAAGTGCGATTTCAGGCCTGGTCGGGCTTACGAAAGTTGCGAAATACCGTTCCTGCTTCTGCGCTTCGGCGAGCGCCGTTTCAAATGCTGCAAGCGATGTCGTATAGGCCTGCGTGGCAAAGCCCTGTTCTACGGTATATTCTTCGAACTTGTTCAACACGCCTGCGATGTTGGAATCTTCGTCGCCGACCTTGACCCTGCCGGCCTTCAGAGTGCCATGGTCGCTGATCTTGTCTCGCTGCGCCGCAAGCTGGTCTTCAAGCGCGGTGATCTGCTTCTTCAATATGCGGGCTGACGGCGAATTCTTGTCAACGGACTGCAATACCGTGTTGTAGCGTGTCTGGATGCCCGCCAACTGGCTCTGCAGGGACTGCTGCAACGAACCTTCGATCTTGGTGAGCACTGTCGGATCGATTGTCTGCTGGTCGACGCGCAATTGCCGGATCTCGTCGCGCACCTTTTTGAGCCTGTCTTCGGCGCGCTCCACTTGCTTGGAGGCGACTTGCGTCATCTGCTGGCGGGAGGCTTCTGACAGGTTGTTGACGAGCGTTTCGGAGACTTTGAGAACGGCGTCGGCGATTGCCTTGGAGTCGTCCGGCGAGAAGCCGTAGACATAAAGGGTGGTGTTGCCCGTCGTGGAATTGAAGCTCACCTCGATCATGTCTTGCCAGTAGCTGGTGAATTTTTCGAGCGGCATATTCGGATCGATGCGGTAGTAAAAATCAATATTGTTCTTTGAATAATACTGACGAAGGTCGATGCCGAGCTGTTCCTTCACATCGCGAAGCAACTGGACGGATTCAACATAGCTCGACACGATATAGGAATCGTTCGACTGCACGGAGCTGCCAAAAAGGCCGGATAGGCCGAAAGACGATATCGTCGACTGGCTGGAACCGCGAACGGAAAACTGCGTCTCCACGACGTATTGCGGGCTGGCAATGAACGCGAAATAGAGGCCCGTCAGCGTACCCGGGACACCGACCATCAGCAGGAAAGAGATAAATGTCCATGAAAGGCCGGTACGCCGGATCGTGGAAACCGAATGGGCGCGTTGCTTCTGCTCGACCGCTGGATCAGGCTGCCTGACAACTTCGTCCGGATCGAGAGCCGGTATCGGCATTTCAATTTCGCTTGGATCGTTGGCTCTGGCGCGCTCCAGACGTCGGCGAATGCGTTCTTCGCGCCTCTCATCCTTCGTGCCGGGAAACCGAATCGGTTCGGTGACGCCGTTGTCTTCTTTGCCGGTCGATTCCAAAACTGTCATTGCTTATTCCAGTTGCTCGTATTCCAGTTGCTTTCCGACACGCAGAAAACTTCATCATCTTGATAACCGAATATGGTTAAGACGTTGGTAAGGCGCATCGACCGGAAACATCCCCGCGGAACAATTGTCCAGATTTATACGGACAGTCCTAAAGCCAGGAGCTTGCCCTCAAGGCTACAGCCAGCCCCATATAACGCGCAGTTTAATATAAGTCCATTGTGCCAACAATATGGTTTTCAAACACGTTTCCATATGCGGTTGTAACAGAAGACGACCTGACGTGATGGGTGCGAGAGAAGCTGGCGTGAATGTCTTGTTTCCGGGAATGCCGGACTTGTATAGTGAAAGCAGGCTCGCGCCGATCTCGACAGGCAATGATTCCGGGGAAGACAGCTCACAGTGACGCAGAAAATTTCGCTGATTGTTCCACTTCGTCTTACTGCCAGCACCTTCGAAGGTCCATTGCGCCTGCAGCGCCTTTGCCAGGCCGTTCCCCGCGATCTCTTCGATATCGTCATTGCAGACTATGGCACGCAAGAGGTGCATGCCGAGCCTCTGAGAAAGCTGGAGAAAGAGGATGTTCAGATCTATCGGCATCCTTCTCCCGCGAAGCTGTTTTCAATCGGCCACGCACGCGATTTCGGCGTGCAGATGGCACGGCAGGATGTGATCCTCTTCAATGACATCGATTTTCTCGCCACCCCGGCAATGTACCGGCAAATCCACGCCGAGGTGATGCGGCGCGATATGGCACGCAACATATTCGATTTTTTCTGTGTGCCGGTCTTGTTCCTCACCGAGCAGGGAACGCGAGCCTGGTTCGGAGCACAGTCTTCTGGCACGCCATTCGTTGAACAGTTCAGCGTTCAATGGCTGGAGAAGAACGAGGCGACTATTCAGTTCACGGCGTTTGGCAGTTCGGCAATGGTGATCAACAGGCACCACTACCTGTCGCTCGGTGGACACGACCGGCGGTTTCGCGGCCACGGAGCGGAAGACTACGACCTGCTGCACCGGCTTTCGTCGCTTGCCCCCAAGGCTCCGAGGCCGCACGACTACTATACCGATTACAGGACCAATTCCGTTCGGCAATATTGGGGTTTCAGGCCGTTTTTTGCACTCTATGGTTTAGGCGCATTTGCGCGTGAACTGCAACTTGTTCACCTCTGGCATCCTCGCCGCAATGAGAAGGGCTATTTTCGCTCCCGTCCGAATTTTAGGCTGCTTCGCAAGATCATGCGGGACTTCGACCGCATGGGCAAGCAGCCACAGCCGCTTCCGGATCTGCATGCGCAAGGCAACATCGCGCTTTTCTCGGCATATCCCGAAGCTGGGCTCAGAGTCTTTCGGCAATTGCTGGCAGCAGCTGGCGCCTTTTCCATCCATCGGTACGATCGACGCGGGGGCGTAGAAAAAGCGGTCGCGTTGTCTCTCCAAGACAAGGCTGGTTGGTTGGTGCTGCATTTGGAAAATGCCGCAGCGTCTCCGCCGCTGGAAGATCTGATCAAGGCATCCGGCCGGCTCAATGTACTGGCTGGGTGGATAGAGGACGGTCGCTTGTTTGTCCGCCATTGGGCTGGTGGCGCGGAGCAGGCTGCCATCTCCAGTCGGATCGATCCGGCTTACTCCCATGACGGCAAACTCGTCATGGAGCGCATCGAGCAGATCGCCATACCAGGCCTCTGCGCTCTATCAAGCGGCACGGTGCCGCCGATGGAAAGCCCTGACGCCATGATTTTTGATACATTCGGGGGAGCTTCGGCATTTGATCCCACGGGTCAAAGGAAGCCCAGGCGGCCACGGAAAACTGCGATCGCTACCCGCGTTTACCGTTGGCTGACCCGCAGATAACCACTCCTAAGCCAGCCGGGATGAAACGGCCACGAGCGCGCTTGACTTCTTCTATTGCAGCTATCCCGAACCGATATTCAACCGGATTGCTCCGTTTGAATAGTGTAGCGTGCCGACAGCCCTGAAACCGTCGGTTGCTCGTGTCCCCTCAGGCCGTATAGCCGAGCGTCTCCAGGTCGGTCTTGTAGTAGGCGATGCTGCGTTCCAAGTCCGCACCGGTGAGGTAATGCCGCCAGCTTTCATGCGATGTATAGTGCATCTTCGGCAGTTCGGTCTTGATGCCGACCCGGTCTGCTATTTTCTGGAAATCATCATCGATGGTTTCAAATCGACCCACAAAGTCGGCAAATTGCAGGCAATTGAAAGGATGCGTCTGCGGAATCGTGTGATGCCGGATCTTCTCTTCGATCTTCTTCCTGCGCTCGTCATAGATGATCGTCTCGTCTTCCACGATATCCAGCATCTCCGCTATCGTCAGCGGACGGGCGTTGCGCGGCAACGACCAGTTCGGATCGCCTACGGCGCCTTCCGTGAACATCTTCCACGCAGAAATCAGCCGGTCCAGTGGGTGACGGACAAACGCAAACTTAAACAAGGGCGACCATTCGTCGGGAATGCGCCCGAAGACAGCCTTGCTGGCCCGTCCTTCCCATGCACCTTTCCGGATCGATGTGCCGCCGGTTTTCGGAATGTGGATCAGAACGCAATCCGGGTCTGACAAACGAAAGTTGCTCAAGTGATATCCCCTTCACGATTTTTAGCTCTCCTGAGCCTGCGCTTCTTCAATCGCATTCTCTGGTTCATTTTCTTGCGGATGGTCTCGAAGCGTCGAAAAACCGTATTGTGAGTCTGCATTCGTGCGAACAACTCTAGCAGAATCTTGCCCGCAACCGAACTGTCGCTGGCAACAACGTTGGCTCTGCCGAGCATGTTGGTTATCATGTCGCCGTTACCGGCGGAGAATCTCATGACGCCGTCGAACAGATGTACTGTCCCCCTGCGTTCCTTCAGATGCTTGGTTCCCGCTGCAGTCGCATAGCGCTCGCTTTCATAGAGCTTGGCGACGTTGATCAACACCGTGCCAGCCAGGGCTAGTGCCTTCTCGTATGGGTCGGAAGCGAAATCCTGAATCGTGTCGCATGCCGACACAAGCCAGCGTGAGCTTAGTTGTTTCAGCAGTACGTCGGACTTTTCGCTCCAAAGACGATTGAACTTGGCGAGATTTATTTCAAGGTCAATGTTGCGGCGTATCAGTACGATGAGGCCTGAATGATAAAAGCAAATGAACGGCGTACCGGAAAACGTCGTCTCCAGCGTTTCCAGATGCTCTTCAAAGTCGCCCTTGCGACCTGCCCAATGAACCATTTCGCCCACCTCGATGATGTGGTTGGACATCCAATCGAGATCGGGCTGGTAATCGGCAGTGAAATAGTTCTCCAGGCGTCCGCCCATACCAATACCTCAGTTGAAATTAGCGCGTACCGGCAGCGCGGGCAGGACCAGATGACGGAACATTAAGCGGGCTATCACTCGGTCTCGGAAACTTTGCCATCTGGACGAAGCTTGTCGTAGACACTGAATTCGAAAGCGAAGCGCTCCTGTATCTTTTGCATCGTGACTGGATCGACACTCAGATCTTTCTTGGGGGACACGTTGGCCTGTTCGAGCGTGATCGGTCGTTCCAGCTTCGACGATATGAAATCCACAAGGTTGTCCATATCGCTGTAGCGAAACAGATAATCGACACCGATCGTGCCCTTGTTGTTCATGGCAACAGAGCAGGGACCGCCCAGACGTGCGTATTCCGGCCGCTCGTCTGTCGGCAGCAGCAGGGCCTCAAGATAGTCGTTGAACTCGATCTCACCCGTATATCTGGCAAATCCGCGACCTTGCGGCGATGCCAGATGCGACCGCCTGTTATAGCGATACCAGCTTCCGAACCAGTCGATCGGCTCGCGCATGACGGACACGAAAGTGTATTTCTTTCTTTCGAGCTTCTTGCCGCCAGCAATCCACGTTGAAAGCGCGTCCATGAACTTTGCGTAAGTCATGTGCTTCATATGCGGGGGCGTGTTGAAGGCAATCGATGCCTCGCCAGAGATTGCTTCATGCAGGGCAGTGGTGCCGGTTTTCGGCTGGCAAAGAATCACCAGTCTCTGCTTGTGAAAATACAGCAAGAAAATCTCCAGTCAGGCCCCGCGTCTCGTTGTTACCGTCTTTGTCGCTGAGCTATGAACTTGGCGCTGCTATAGCTGATCGCATTTTTCGTGACAATGGTGGTGTTTGTAAAAAGTGCCGATTATTCGAGCAAAGGCAAATTCCTGCGTGGTTTCCTATTCAAAAGCCATGGGAGGTGTGCTTATAAGGGCAACCAAACCCCTGCGCATTCGACAGGCGATGAAAAAATATCGAGGTCCAAGTATGGCATTGCCACATTTCCTTTGTATCGGAGCTCAGAAGGCGGCGACCTCGTGGCTCTACATAAACCTGCAGAGACATCACCAGGTCTGGCTGCCGCCGGTCAAGGAACTCCACTATTTCAACCATTTGTTTGTGCCTGAAAACCGGGCATGGACGAGTTATCATATGCGTCAGGGCACCGCCAATGCGGTCAAGCATCATGTCAGGCATGGCGAATACATAGACTTCAATTACCTGACTTACCTGACACGCCTGATGGATGAGCCATTTACCGAATCCTGGTATCGCGCCGCCTTCGATCGCCCGAATTCCAAGGGTAAGGTGCTCGGCGATATCACGCCGGAATATTCGACCTTGCCGGACGAAGGGATCGACTACGTGCGCAGCTTGTTAGGCGCGCCGAAGATCATCTACATCATTCGCCATCCCGTATCGCGGGCACTGTCGCAACTGCGGATGAATGTGGATCGCCATCCCAAGGACAATATGCAGAAGTCGGATTGGCTTGAGGTCGCACAAAGCTGGGACCTGCTGAACCGTGGCGACTACAAGACCTATATTCCGCGCTGGAAGAAGCGTTTTGTCGGCAAGGATCTGAAGTTCATTCCTTTCAGCCGCGTGGCGAAGAATCCGGTTGTGGTGCTCAAGGAGCTTGAGACATTTCTGGGTCTGGAGCCGTTCAAGGACTACGACGGCACCGAAGAGAAGGTCCACAAGACCAAGGACATCAGCATCCCGTCCTATGTCACCGACCTCTACCACGAAATCTTCGCAGACCAGATCAAATTCCTCAAGGACGAGTTCCCGGCAGATTTCGTCGCCGATCTCTAAGCTGCCGACTTGCGGATCGGATGGGCGAGGGCAGGCCCCTCGCTCCGGCAGGACTGCCTCTATTTAGCTCTGACAGACTCTAAAGCCAGTTGCCGCGGCAGATCAGCCCGAGCTTGATAAGCTGATCGGGAGACTGATAGCGCACGCTTATGCCTGGCTGATGCAGAATGGGGTTGGCTGCCGAAAGGTAAGTCTTGTATTCCGTGCTGCTGGCATAATGTTGCTTGCGGTGCATCTCCTCGGCAGCCTTGTCGGTAAGGCTCGAGATGAACTTGAAATGAAACAGCGCTCCGGTGATCGAGGGGCGGATATCCTGTTCAATCCGCATCAAGCGTACAGGCATCAGGTCGTGCATCGAACTGGTGTATCGATAGTGTCGGCGCCACCAAACCACCGGAATCTTGTTGAGCGCGGGTGACTTGTCGGGATGCGCCACATTATGGATGCGCATCCTTGGTCCACCGCGGGTGAACATGCCACCATGATTTGTGGTCGTCTGAATGTAGCCGTCCTTGTCGAAATAGGGGCAGACTTCAAAAGGATTATCGGCGGGGCCGTAGATGGTCTCGCTAAGCGGCTTGTCGCTGTAGGCATCAAGCATGACGCAATGCATGACGTCCCGCTTTTCCATCTTCAGGAATTCGCCGAGATCCTTGAGATTCCGCGTTTCCATGCAGGGGTAAACGAGAAATTCGTCCGGATCGACCGTCACGCAGAGATGGCCGATGCCATATTTCCTGAGAAGGTGATTGCACCACTCCATGCCGAATTTGGAGGCCTTGTAGCTGGCTTTTGTGTGCCAGACGGAAACGTCCGGCTGGCTCTTCGCCCATTCGATGATGCCATCTTCTGAATCGTTGTCGACAAACAGGAACTGGTTGACGCCCAGTTTCCTGTAATAGTCGCAGAAGAACGGCAGGCGCGTCAGTTCATTTCGCATGCATGCCACGAGTAGAACATCGCTGTCGCGAATCTCCGCCGTGCGATCGGCGACCTGCCTGAGTTGCTTCCCGAAACGCCGGTGGGCGCGCATCCGGGAAAACTGCGTCGACATGGTTTCAAATGTTAAGCTCATTATGACGCCTCTCGGGCCGGACATGCTGCCATTGGTTCAGGGCTTTCAAACGAAGGGTTCGCCGCGGGTGCCTCCGGGGTGTTGTCTATTTCTTGGGCGCTGGAGTCACGGGTTTTTGTTTGGTGGGCGATAGCATTTGCAGCTGCATCGCTGTCGTCACTTGCAGCTGCATCGCTGTCGTCCAGAATTCCTGTAGCGAGACCGGCAGATTGAGCTGCAAGATTCGCCAGTCGGGATCGAGGGAAGCAAGCGTGGAAATGCTGTCCTTCCAGTCGCTCGGCATGCTGCTGGCGATCTGCGTCATAGTCGTTGATTTCACGGCCTCGCTCATACTGTCATAGGCGTCGGCAAGCGGCCCTGCTGCTGGCCCATGCTGGAATTCCAGCGCAGTGCGCCAATAGCTTGTCGACACGGACTTCGAGGATGTCGCACTTTTGATATAGGTGGCAATCTTCTCGCGATATTCACGGGAGACACTGGCGTCCACCGC
Source organism: Shinella sp. OV683 (assembly GCF_057787725.1). NCBI lineage: Bacteria > Pseudomonadati > Pseudomonadota > Alphaproteobacteria > Hyphomicrobiales > Rhizobiaceae > Shinella > Shinella sp. OV683. The sequence continues at coordinate 3,463,745 of NZ_CM173543.1, read as the reverse complement.
ATTGAGCATGGAGAGAAAGATCGATATCGACGAATTCTCTTCCGGCTTTTCCAGCCGCGCCGTGGTGTAGGGCGCACACAGGATCCAGTAGATCTGCTGCATCGTTTCATCGAACGTACCCGGTACCACCGGCATGACGATCGCATTGCGGCTCTCCAGCAACGCGATTTCCGACGACGGGTCATCTCCGGGGCACAGTTCGAATACCGGCAGGGTTTCGCAGCGTGCAAGGATGCGGTTGAAGTAGTCCGGAATGCTCATGTCCCGGATATTGCCGTCGATTTGACGAAGGCCGTCGAGGCTGTCGCGCCCGTCTCCCAGATCGACCATATCGCGGTTCAGGATGCGGCCCAGCACTGTCAACTCGGTGGATGCCCGAAGAACATCCGCAGCTCGCTTTGTCAGTTGGGGTGGCCCGTAGAGGATGGCGAAGCTTTTCTGGCAGTGTTCGAGAGCGAGGTTCCAGCCTTCCTTCTCGCGGTACTGGAACAAGGTCGGCGTGCCAACCGCCGCTCTCGGCAGCGCAGCCAGCGCTTCCTTGTAAGGAAAGGTATATGGTGTGTTGAAATTCAGTTCCGGCGCGTTTTGCGGCGCTGGAGCTGCGGCGATGCTTTTCAGGCGGGCACGCAATTCTGTTGCGCGGAAGCTGATTTTGCGCGCGAAGAAGTACGGCAACTGGCGAAGCATATCAAAGTGGTCATCGAGGAAGACAAGCGGCTTTCCCCAGTCGTTGAAACGGAAGAAGGTGAGGTTTCTTCGAGCAAGATTCTCGTCGCTCGTATATTTGTGCGCCAGCGTCTGGAAAAACAGCTCGTCTGGAATCCAGGTCGTGCTGAAGAAGAAATACACCAGCGGATGCTTCTTGACGTAGTCCAGAATCTTGGAGCAGAGCGTCCAGCTCAGGCACCACCATTGCGAACCGAAGCGTGGCTCGAGGCCCTTTGGAAACTTCCGTTTTGGCCAGATCTTGCTCTGAAGGTTGTAGTGGTTACGGAACAGACCCTGCTGGGTCTGGAAATTGAAGAAGTGCCAATACTGGTATCGCTCATGCCGCAGTCCGCCGGTAATCCAGCTGGCGTCGAAGGACTCGATGAATTCGGTCTTGGGATGGGCGTCGAGAAACTCCGAGAGTTCCTTGAGCGGCCGGATCGGCATGCAGGCGCCGCTGACGAGCATCACGCGATCACATTCGATCTTGTCTCTGCGGATGACCTTCAGCGCTCGTACGGTCGCATCGACAAGGCTGAAATCGCCCCAGCCGCATTTGATCCGCTCGCGAACGAAATGCACTTTGTTCGAATTGGCGAATTCGGCTTTCAGTTTGGCGAATTCCGCCGCCGGTGATTTGAGATCGTAGTGGATGACTGCATGGGCACCTTCATCCCAATCGGTGAGCACTCTGGCGAGATCGGCCGTGTGGCTTGCATTCTCATGTGCCAGGATAATGAACGTGATCTTTGCCATCAGGAACCCTTGCCGATAATTCGCCGCCGCTTAGTTGTGTGTACCAATTGACTGGTCGTGTTTGGCTGGTCGACGCGACTCTTCCTGGTGCAACGGCCTGGGCAATGAACAACCCGACATTCTAGTCCTCATGCCATTCTCCAAGCCGGCAACATCCCGGCTGTTTGCTTCTTACCCTGCCGCGGCGCTCACCACCAAGCCTCCCCGAGGTAGCGCGCTGCGGATGCCGTGTCAGCGTCGGACTTGTGCCGCCCACGATGCTGGACTATGGTTCGAAAAAGCGTTTAGCGATGCTGACGTTAGAAAGCAATACGAGAGATGGTGCTCGCTGTTCGAGCGCGCAATCTATCGTCCAGAAGAGGCGTTTGTTGTGGCAGATATTATTGGGCCGAGAAAAAAGCTGAGGGAAATCAATGCCGAGCTTCAGACAGCAAAGGAAAAGCTGGTGGCATTGAAAGCCGAGCGCAAAGTGCTGCGAGAGAAGATGAAGGCGGACAAGCTGGCAAAGGCCGGAAAAGCCGCCAAAAAGCCTGGCTGACAACCACTGCCGACAGCGCAAATCGTCCGAAAAGGGCCACAGTCCGTGGTGCGGATTTACTCTGTTGGACGAAACGCTCCTGGAAATGCCGGTGCATCGCTGTGCTCGCTTGAATATCACCCGATACAGAGTATAGACCGACCCTGGGGTGAGCCTTTCCTGTTGTGCACTCGAAAATTCTATGACGGACGCCGATTGCTGGCCGGAATGCTTTCATTATGAAGATCCAAGTTCATCTCGGTGTCCATAAAACCGCGACGACATTCATCCAGAGCCAGTTGCACGACAATCGCTCGCTTTTGGCGGGCGGGCGAATAGGCTTTGCAGGGATCTGGATTGTTCGCCGGCAATTCACCAACCTCTTCGACCGGCTTGCCTGGCTCGACCCGGTCGCAGCCCCTGTTGTCCGGGCACAACTGCAAAAGCGCTTTGCTGACATACTCGGCCAGCATGGCCGCTCGGCAGATACATTCATTCTGTCCGACGAGAACATTCTTGGCCTTATTTCAGCCAATTACTGGACCGGCCGGCTCTATTCGCTGGCAAGGCGGCGCGTGGAAATGCTCGATGCCGTTGCCCGCGGCCACGAACTGCACTACTTCATCGCAATCCGCCGCTACCCCGACTATCTGACATCCTCATGGTTGCAGTTGGCCTCTCGGGGCAAGGCGCCTGCATTCGATAAGTATCGCGCCAAATTTGCGCCGGATTCGCGCGGCTGGGCTGATGTCGTCGGCGATATTGCCAAGGCAGCCGGCCCCAAACGGGTGACTGTTTGGACTTACGACTGGTTCAGCGACGATCCCGCCCGTGCCTTCGGACTCCTGGCGCCGGGCGTGCATTTTTCCGTGCCGGACGAAGAACTGCGGCGCGACGTGCTGCCGTCGCTGACGGTCAAGGGGCTGAAGGTCATCACCCAGCTTGAGGATCACCTGTCGGAAACCGAACTCAAGCATCTCGTTCGGCTGATGCGCTCCTTCCCCTTCGACGAGCCCAATCCCCGGCTTGAAATCACCGACCCGGCGCTGCTCGCAGCCTATGAGCAGAAATATCAGGACGATCTTGTCCGGATTCGCGCGCTTGGCGTCGAGCTGCACGCCTGAAGCCGTCTTTCTCTCTGAAAATACGCAGCTATTTGCCGCCTCGTGCGTTGATATGGATCAATGCTGCGCGCCATATTAAGGTGTAGGCTTCGAGCGCACAGTTTTGGCGAGCCGAGATGTTTCAGGCAGGAGGATTTGATCATGTACAAGAAAATCATCGTACCGGTCGAAATGGGGCAACTGGAGAAAGGCGAGAAAATTCTCCGCAAGGCAAAGGCGTTGCTGGATGCCGGCGGCGAGATCGTGCTGCTCAATGTCGCCGAGAACATCCCGGGCTACCTCACCATCGACCTGCCGCCTGATTTCATCGGTACATCCGTCAAGGAAGCCGAGGAGCGGCTGAAATCGCTGGCTTTGATGTTCGATCTCGAAGTGCGTATTATCGTTAAGGTAGGCTCGCCGGCACGCGAGATCATCCACACCGCCGACGAGGTGTCGGCCGACCTGATCATCATCGCCTCCCATCGGCCCAACCTGTCGAACTATCTGCTCGGCAGCACGGCCGATCGCGTGGTTCGCCATGCCAATTGCTCGGTGCTGGTCGATCGCTGAATAGTTACCGTTGCGGCAATCGAGCGCAATCTCTGCCTTGATCATGGCGCCATGCCGTGTTTTTAATGATGCATTGCAACGGAAGGCACCACATGAAGGAATTTCGCGGCATCCTCTGGCGCTATGACCGTGGCGAGATTATCGCCGACGGCATCGTCCATGGCGTCGGCGTCGTTGCCGCGCTGATTGCCGTCACCGTCCTGATCTTTTATGCGACCGTCTGGGGCACCGCATCCAGCCTTGCCTCGTCCTGGATCTATGGCGTCGGCCTGGTGGCATCGCTCGGCATTTCATTTGCCTACAACATTTGGCCGGTCTCACCGGCCAAATGGTTCCTGAGGCGGTTTGATCATTCGGCGATCTTCATCCTGATCGCTGCGACCTACACGCCGTTCCTGGTCGCGGCGCTTCCCGACCGGCTGATCGCCGCAAACCTCATGGGCATCTGGGCCGTAGCGATTTTCGGCGTCGTGCTGAAATGCGTCTGGGCCGGCCGCTTCGACCGGCTGACCATCCTGCTCTATCTCGCCATGGGCTGGAGCGGCATCATGCTGATCTCGCGCCTGCACGATGCGCTGTCGCTGGCGACGCTGGTCCTCATCCTCGTCGGCGGCATCATCTATTCGCTCGGCGTGATCTTCCACGTCTGGGAAAAGCTCCGCTACCAGAACGCCATCTGGCACGGCTTCGTGGTGACGGCGGCGGGGGTGCACTACGCAGCGGTGCTGACCTGCGTGGTGTCGCAGAGCTAGGGTTTACTGGCGTGGCTACTCCCCTCCTGTGAACAATGGAGGACTGCCTTGCGTTAGAAGCAGCCACGAAGCCATTGGGTCTCCAGATTTAGAGCCTGCTAAACGGAGCGAATGTTACGCCGGGCATGGCGATGTTACGGTTGCGTTACTTTACATTCCGCGCTGTGGCACCCTTAGCTTATCCGCGATCAGCGCGATCCTCGCGGACACCAAAACAAAATCCAGACGCGCTCGCTTACATGCACATGGACGGGACCAATCGTAACACTCGGAGAGTGCGAGATGGATATCGCAGTTGCATTGAAGTCGTATGCCGATCTGTCAGAAATGATCGCAATTCCCGGCGGCTGCGCTCCCAACTACTGCAGGCGCTATCGCCCTGCCGCCCGACATGCGCAACCTATCGATACTTCTGCCAGTCACGTTGGATTCAGATGCGTCATTCGAACAGGAGCAAGTCATGACAAAGGATAAGACCCCGACCAATCCGGAAGATGGACGCGCTGTCCCGACAGGGGGCCTGAGCCGCCGCGAATTGCTGGCCGGGACGGCACTGACAGCCGCGGCCGTCACGACCACTGGACTTCCGCTATCGACGGCCGAGGCCGCTACCACCATTATCGTTCAGGAGCCAGCTGTAGTCCCAGCTGGCGGTTATCAGTATGGCGAGGTATTGCCAATCCTACCTCCCAAGCAGGCACCGATTACCGAGCCTGACTGGCGCAAGGTTCCGCAGCCTGCAAATTTCAAGGTCCGTCCTCCCAAGGGTGCGCCGAACGTGCTGCTCGTATTGCTCGACCAGGTCTCTTATTCCGACCCTTCGACGTTCGGCGGGGCAATCAAATTTCCAACGCTTGACAAGCTGGCGGCAGAGGGGCTCACATACACCAATTTCCACGTCAACAGCCTTTGCTCCCCGAGCCGCACAGCCTTGTTGACGGGCCGAAACCAGCACCAGAACAGTCAGGCCGCTGTCGTGGACGGTGCAACGTCGTATCCCGGCGACACTGGAATGCGCCCGAAGAGCGTCGCACCAATTGCTGAAATCCTGCGGCAATGGGGTTACTGCACCTCTATGTTCGGCAAGAGCCATGAGACGCCGCCGTGGGAAACCAGTGTCTCAGGGCCGTTTGATCGGTGGCCTGTACGACAGGGTTTTGAAAAGTTCTATGGCTTTATCGGCGGCGAGAAGTCGCTGTTTAGGCCGTATCTGGTTGATGGCACCACCGAACTGGGTGTGCCTCGCGCAGAGAACTACCATTTCAGCGTAGACATGACCGACAAGGCAATTGCCTGGGTTCGCGCAACTCGAGCGCTCACACCTGATCGCCCCTTCTTCATGTACTACGCCGCTGCTGGTGCACACCCGCCGCACACGCCCCCAAAGGAATGGCTCAACAAATACAACGGTCAGTTCGATAAGGGATGGGACAAGCTGCGCGAGGAAATCTTGGAGCGCCAGATCAAGATGGGCTTGATGCCACCCGGCACAAAGCTCGCGGAAAACCCGCCCGAGATCGCCAAATGGGACACGCTTTCTGCTGATGCTAAAAAGGTCCTTGCTCGACAGATGGAAGTCTATGCCGGTTATTGCGAACATACCGATAGGGAGATTGGTCGCCTGATCCAAGCTGTTGAGGACCTTGGCGAACTCGACAATACCGTCGTGATTTATATTGCTGGTGACAACGGCGGCACAGCCATTGGTGGTCTCAACGGCACGTTCAATGAATGGTCCAACCTCAACTCGGCACCCGAAGACATCCCCTATCTTCTTTCGCGGCTGGCTGAATATGGCGGCCCCAATTCCTACCCGAATTATTCAGTGGCATGGGCAATGGCAGGTTCAACACCCGCGACTTGGTGCATCAACGCTTGCCAAGGCGGTGGCCAGAACCAGGGCATGGTCATCCGTTGGCCTAAGGGCTTCCAGTCGAAAGGCGAGATACGCAAGCAATACACTCACCTGATCGACATCGGCCCAACCATCCTTGAAGCGGCAGGCATTCCCGAGCCCAAATGGGTAAACGGTGTCGAGCAGACACCCATCGCTGGAACGTCCATTTCCTACAGCTTTGACGCGGTCGCCGCACCTGATCGGCATACAGTTCAATACAACGAGTGCAGTGGTAACCGCTCGATGTACAAGGACGGTTGGCTGGCCTGCGTCATGCATCGGGCACCGTGGGAAGATCATCCACGCGTCGATGATTACGCCAAGGACAAGTGGGAACTTTACCATGTGGCCGAGGATTTCGGCCAGGCGGTTGATCTGGCCGACAAATACCCTGAGAAGCTGAAGGAGCTTCAAGACCTCTTCCATGAGGAGGCGATCAAGTACGGCGTCTATCCGTTGGACGACCGTTCCTTCGAGCGGCTGAATGCTACCAATGCAGGACGGCCAGACATCATGGCTGGGCGCACGGAAATGACGCTCTATGCTGGAATGACGGGTATGGCGGAGAACGTCTTTATTGACACGCTCAGCCGCTCCTTTGTCATCACCGCAGACATTGAAGTGCCAAAAGGCGGGGCGGACGGCGTGATCCTGTCGCAAGGCGGCCTGTTCGGTGGTTGGAGCCTTTACATCAAGGAGGGCAAACCGAAATTTGCCTACAATTGGCTGGCCCGCGAGTACTACTACGTCGAAGGCACGGAAAAGCTGCCCGAGGGCAAGGTCACGCTGGTCCACGACTTTTCGTATGACGGTGGCGGCCTTCACAAGGGCGGCACCGGGCGGCTGTTCATTAACGGCAAGCAGGTCGGCGAAGGACGGATCGATAAAACCCAAGGCGCTGTCTACTCGCTTGCGGGGGAAACCGCCGATGTCGGCATGGATGCCTATTCTCCGGTTTGCGACGACTACGATCCCTGGGACAATGCCTTCAAGGGCACGATCAACGTAATCAAGGTCAAGCACAAGGAAGCCTGATCGGCGGCATCATCTATTCGCTCGGCGTGATCTTCCACGTCTGGGAAAAGCTCCGCTACCAGAACGCCATCTGGCACGGCTTCGTGGTCACGGCGGCCGGGGTGCATTACGCAGCGGTGCTGACCTGCGTGGTGTCGCAGAGCTAGGAGTTAAGCGGATAAAATGCAGCTAAAAGTGAACGATCAGGTTCGTGAAGATGCCAGGCTGCTACCGGCTCAAAAGCGCATTCCCCAGGAGAGGATCAGATATATGGTTTGATCCCGCTGACTTTCCGGGCATGACGACATACCCGGAAAGAACCGAGGCAAATTGAACGTGCGATCGTCAGTGTTCCCCAATGTGAAAAAGCACGCAGCTCATATCATCGAGGCAGCACGGGCGGGTGCGAAAACCAGGCACGAACGAGCAGGACACCCAACACCGCGTGAAGCACAGTGGCGGGCAACAGTAGTTTGCCAACCAATGATCCTTCAACGTCAAGCGTGGCGAGATAGACGGCCGCGAGGACATTGTAGGTCAGCATGGCTGCAAGCGCCGGGCTCCGTCCGGGGGCCTGCCGACCGACCCACGCCATGACGGCCAGCGAAAACAAAGCAATGCCGGCAAGACGGGCAACCGCAAGCCCGGTCGCAGATAGCGAATTTCCCAGAAGCAATAGCGCGACCATATCGGGCACCAGAACCAGTGCGATGCCTGTGAGCGCTTCTATGCAGGCTGTTATCAGGATCAACAACGTTCGCGGCATAACCGGTTTCCCCCAGGTGGTTCTCGGTATCATACGCCGTTTTCGCGACCTGAAAGCAAGCAGGTTTACCGGTGTCCGCGGCAAGGGTCCAATCGGCGCTTGAGCCAATGCCGGCCGGCGGCCTTGGCTCGGCTCACGTCCCGCGTATCGCGGCTCATTTTCCCCTGCATAATCCATTTTCGGCTGGTATCCCGCGGTGTCCCACCTTAATGCTTGTGCACAAAGCAGGAGATACCAGCGATTGAGTGAGGCGGGCAACATACTGACGACAGCAGGCCTTTTCCTGCCTCTCGTTGGTGCGGCCATCGCCCCCGTGCTGACCCGCGTCCTCAAGCACAATGCCGCCTGGCCGCTGTCCCTTGCGATGTTCATTCCGTTCCTGATTTTTCTCAGCCACATTGCTGAGGTATCGTCCGGCAGTGCGATCTCCGGTGGCTTTGCCTGGGCACCGTCGCTGGGGCTCGACTATCTCTGGCGGCTCGATGGTCTGTCGCTGACCTTCGCGACTCTGATCTCCGGCATCGGCACGCTGATCGTGCTCTATTCCGGCGGCTATCTCAAAGACCATGAGCAACAGGGGCGGTTCTTTTCCTTTATCCTGATGTTCTCCTTTGCCATGCTGGGGCTGGTCGTCTCCGATAACCTACTGATGCTGTTCGTCTATTGGGAACTCACCTCGATCACCTCCTTCCTGCTGATCGGTTTTGATCACTCCAGATCGGCCTCACGCCGAGCCGCACTGCAGGCGCTGCTGGTCACCGGCGGCGGCGGGCTGTTTCTGCTCGCAGGCCTGCTGCTGCTGGGTGGGATGGTCGATGTGAGCAGCGTCAGCCAGTTGATCGCCAAGGGCGCCGAGGTTCGCGAACATCCGCTTGCGGCCACAGCGCTTCTGCTGGTGCTGGTCGGCGCCTTCACCAAGTCGGCACAGTTTCCGTTCCATTTCTGGCTGCCCAACGCCATGGAAGCGCCGACGCCGGTGTCGGCTTTTCTGCATTCCGCGACCATGGTCAAGGCCGGCGTCTACCTGTTGATGCGGCTCTATCCGGTGTTTTCCGACACGGTGCTCTGGCAGACCTTGCTGCCGCTGTTCGGCTCGGTCACGCTGCTGGTCGGCGCCATTCTGGCGCTCCGCCAGACCGACCTTAAGCTGATGCTCGCCTATACGACGGTCGCCTCGCTCGGATTGCTGGTGATGCTGACCGGGCTTGGTTCCGAAAAGGCGATCGAGGCGGCGGTGCTCTACCTCATCGCCCATGCACTGTTCAAGGGTGGGCTGTTCATGCTGGCCGGCGTCATCGATCACGAGACCGGCACGCGCCACATCACCCAGCTCGGCGGCCTTGGCAAAGCCATGCCGCTGACCTTCGCCGCCGCCTGCCTGGCCGCCATGTCGATGGGTGGCATTCCGCTTTTCGCCGGCTTCATGGCCAAGGAGGAGATCTATGCTGCATTGCTCGAACATGATGGCATGGGGCCGATCCTGCTTCTGATCGCCATCATCGGCAACGCCATGATGTTTGCCATCGGCTTTGCCATTGCGCTGAAGCCGTTTCTCGGTGCTCGACGCGAGACGCCCAGACACGCCCATGACGGCCCTGTATTGCTGATGGCGGGGCCTGTGCTGCTCGCCGTTGCAGGCCTGGTTGCGGGTCTTGCCGCGAGCATCTTGCACGACTGGTTCTCCTCGCCGATGGCGTCGGCGATATCGGCGCAGCCGATCGCCATCCATGTCTCGGCGGTGCCGCATATCAGCCTTGCCTTCGGCCTGTCGATGCTGACGATCCTGATCGGCGCCGGCATCCTCGCGGTACTCGGCACAATGCGGCGGCTGGTCGACAGCAGCATCACCGGCATCGGCTGGGGGCCTGATCATGGCTTCGACCAAGCGGTGCGCGGGCTGATCCGCATCAGCCACCGGATCAGCCTGTTCCTGCAGCCGGGCAAGCTGGAGATCTACCTGACGGTCACCTTCGCGGTCATCGCGCTGGCGCTGCTCGTGCCGCTGTTCCAGTTCGGCGAACTGCCGCAATGGCCGGTCTGGCCCGCAAAGCTCAGGCTCTATGAGGCGGCTTTCATGCTGATCGCGGTGATCGGGCTAGTCGCTGTGCTGATCGCCCGCACTCGGCTGACGGCGGTGATCTCACTCGGCATTCAGGGCTTTGCCGTGGCAGTGCTCTACCTGTTGTTCGGCGCGCCGGATCTGTCGTTTACCCAGTTCATGGTCGAGACGTTGTCGGTCATCATCCTGGCACTGATCATGACGCGGCTGCGGCTGAAACTCACGGATCGTCGGCCTGTCGCCGAAATGATCAAGGACGGAGTGATCGCCGTGGCTTGCGGCCTCGGCTTCACGCTGATGTTGCTGAAGGCGGTGGAGCGGCCGTTCAACACGGAACTCTCGGATTTCTTCGGCCAGTACTCCAAGCTGCTCGCCCACGGCGCCAATGTCGTCAATGTCATCATCGTCGATTTCCGCGGTACGGATACTCTGGGCGAAATCGCGGTGGTGGTGATCACTGGGCTGTCGATCCTGGCGCTGATCCGACTGCGAGCCGCAGCGCCAGGCCGTACCTTCAGCGATCCCGACAGCGAGGAGGGCAGGCAGGCATGAATTCGCTGATCCTCAGGACGCTGGCGCCATTCCTCACCGTGCTGATGCTGGGCTTCTCGGTGTTCATCACGCTACGCGGTCACAATGCGCCCGGCGGCGGCTTCATCGGCGGCCTGCTGGGTGCATCGGCCATCGCGCTCTACGCGCTGGCCTTCGGCGCCGAGGCGGGCAGGCGGGCGCTACGATTCCACCCGCTGACGATCGCCGGGGCAGGGCTGTTCATATCCACGCTGTCGGGGATGATATCGGCCTTTTACGGCGTGCCCTACATGACCGGTCTGTGGTTTCATGTCGGCAGCCTCGATCTGTCCACCGTCATGTCCTTCGATATCGGCGTTTATCTCGTCGTGCTCGGGGCGTTTGCGACCATCCTGCTGGCGCTTGAGGAAACGGAGGATTGATGGAAACGCCCTTCGCCATCCTCACCGGATTGTTCTTCGCCTCTGCCATCTATCTCATGCTGTCCCGGCACATCATCCGCATCATGCTGGGCGTGGCGCTGCTCGGCAATGGCGTGAACCTGACGCTGTTTACCGCCGGCCGCATCACCCAGGATATCCCGCCGGTGATCACCTCGGGCGACACGCTGTCGCGCGCCGCTGCCAATCCCCTGCCGCAGGCGCTGATCCTGACGGCCATCGTCATCTCCTTCTCCTTCTTCGCGTTCCTGATGGTGCTGGCCTATCGCGCCTGGCAGACGCTGGGCACCGACGATACCGACGCGATGCGCTTTGCCGAACCGGCGGAATCGCCGCTGCCACCGTTGGAGTATTGATGGTGGTGCCCGACAAGAGAAGACCCCCTCATCCGGCCCTGCGGGCCACCTTCTCCCCGTTGGGGAGAAGAGGGAATATGCGGAGCAATCGAGGCGGCAGCAAAGCCTTGCGGCCTTTGCTTGTGTTGCGACCAACAAAGCAGGCTCCCTCTTCTCCCCAGCGGGGAGAAGGTGGCCCGAAGGGTCGGATGAGGGGGCGCTTGGTCGTCATTCAGTGTTTTGTGCCGGGGCTTGCCCCATGACCCCCGACCTCGCCAAAACCTTCGTGCCCGCAATCGCGCCCGAATCCTGGCTGGTCATCACGCCCGTCGTGCTCTGCATCCTCGTCGGCGCGGCCCTCGCCGCCATCCGCAAACGCATCGACTGGCATGCACCAATCGCCATCGCGGCCCTCGGCATCCTCACTCTGGTCGATGCAGCACTTCTGGCCAAGGTCGCGACGTCGGGCCCGTTGACCATGGTGCTCGGCCGCTGGCTGCCGCCTTTCGGCATCGCCTTCACCGTCGATGTCCTCGGCGCATTGCTGGCACTGACATCGGCGATCATCGCCTTGGTCGCCGCCATCCATGCGCTCGCCGATACCGACACCAATGCGCGCCGTTACGGCTTCTATCCGATGCTGATGTTCCTGATGGCTGGCGTCTCCGGCGCCTTCCTGACCGGCGATATCTTCAACCTCTATGTCTGGTTCGAGGTGCTGCTGATCTCGTCCTTTGGCCTGCTGATCCTCGGCGGAGAGCGCGAGCAGATTGATGGCGCGGCAAAATACGGGCTGCTCAATCTGGTCGCCACGACGCTGTTCCTGATCGCCACCGGCTATCTCTACGCAATCTTCGGCACGCTCAACATTGCCGACATTACCCTGAAGGTCGCCAGGGCCGAGAGCGGCCTGCCGCTGATGACGCTGGCCACGCTCTATCTCACCGCCTTCGCCATGAAGGCTGCCGCCTTTCCGATGAATTTCTGGCTGCCGGCCTCTTACCACACGCCACGGATCACGGTGTCGGCGCTGTTTGCCGGACTGCTGACCAAGGTCGGCATCTACGCGCTTCTCAGAGTGCTGGTGATGATCATGCCGGGCGAGGGCGAAACACTCCAGCCACTGATCTGGGCTGTCGCCATCCTCACCATGCTCACCGGTTCGATCGGCGCGATCGCGGCAAGCGACATCAGGCGGACCCTCGGCTATTGGGTGATCGCCGGCATCGGCGTCATGCTGGCCGGTCTCTCGCTCGGCGGCCAGGCCGGCCTTTCGGCGACGATCTTCTACATGCTGCACTCGATGGTCACCATGACCGCGCTTTATTTCCTTGCCGGCATCATGGCGCGGGCGGTGGGTGGCTTCGATATCGCTGGGCTGTCGGGCCTCTATGCTGCACGGCCTTATCTGACGGCACTTGCGATGATCCTGCTGTTTGCCGTCTCCGGCCTGCCACCGTTCTCCGGCTTCTGGCCGAAGGCGATGCTGGTGAAGGCTGCGCTGGGGCAGGGCAGCTGGTTGATCGCCGGTTCCATTCTGCTGTCTGGCTTCCTCATGACCTTCGCTGCCGGACGCATCGTGCTGCTGGCCTTCTGGCGACCTGCCGAGGCTGGCCAGTCGCAGCAACCCGTATCGACCGTGGCGATATCCTCGCTTACCGCGCTGGCGGCAATCGTGGTGCTGGCAGGCGCCTGGCCCGAGCCGATCGCCGAGATTTCCGCGAGAGCTGCGGCTGGCCTGCTCGACCCCCAAGCCTATATCGGTTCGGTGTTCAGGGGGCCGCGCCCATGAAATTCGTACTCGCCAATCTCGTGATTTCGGTGCTGTGGATGGCCGTGACGGGCATGTGGTCGGCCGGCGGCCTGCTGCTCGGCCTGGTGATTGGCGCCGTGCTGTTGTCGCTGCTGCCGGGCAGGCAAGGCGGTCTGCGCTACGGCATCAGGCTGCTGCGTGTCCTGAAGCTGCTGCTCGTTTTCCTCAGGGAGTTCTCGCTCTCGGTGTTTCGCGTTGCGGCGATGGTCGTCAGTCCGAAAATGAAGATCGAGCCCCGCTTCTTCACCTTTCCGCTGACGATTACCAGCGACCTCGAAATCACGCTGCTGGCAAACATGATCACGCTGACGCCGGGTACGCTGACGGTCGATGTTGCCGAGGATCGCAAGTCGCTGCTGGTGCATGCCATCAGTTGCCCGGATCCGGAAGCGGCACGACACGACATCGCCAATGGCTTCGAACGGCTGATCAGGGAGGCTTTTGCGCCATGAACGCAGTTCTGGTTCTCACATGGTCCGTTCATCTCGCGCTCGGCATCCTCATGCTCGCATTGCTGCTGACGTCGATTCGGGTGATCATCGGGCCGACGCCAGCCGACCGTATCCTGGCGCTCGATCAGCTCGTGGCGACGTCCATCGGATTTATCGCCTTGGTTGCGATACGGTCGGGCTTCTCATTGTATGTCGATATCGCGCTTGCGCTCGGCTTGATCGGATTTCTGGCGACCGCGGCTTTTGCCCGCTATCTCTATGTCAGCGGCGCAGCCAACGAAAAACAGGATGGCTCCACAGTAAATCCCCTAGAAATCGAGGGGGGAAATCGCCCATGAGCGAAACATTATTGACGCTGCTTGTGTCGTTTCTGGTGGTGCTGGGTGCGGTTGTTTCGCTGATCGCCGCAATCGGGCTGTTAAGACTACCAGACATCTTTAGCCGCATGCATGCTGTTTCGAAGGCTGGGACGGCCGGATCGGGGCTCGCATTGGTTGCATTGGCTGTTCACGCAGCAGAACTCTCAACAACGGTCAAATGTATTGCAGCAGTAATTTTCCTGTTCCTGACGTCGCCAGTTTCTGCACATTTGCTTGCCAAAGCTCAGTTGAAAATTCGAGGCAATCCGCAAGAAACATGGACGCGAGATGAGGATTAGTCGCAATTTCTGCGGAACTGTTACTTCATGCTTGAATGAACACTTTCACATATTCGTGAAGCTATAGATAAATGCCCTCAAAAAACCGGAGTAATGATTTATGGCACGCTTGTAGCCGAACGGTTTCGCTAAGGGAGATCTGATCGACTAGGCAATATTTCGTTAAGCGTGTTTATCGACAACATGCTCGTTATCTGTCATAATGATTTCGTTGTTGTGAAAAGATGAAAATTTTATATTGGACAATCCTCCGAAAAATGTTAATTCGGCAAAAGTAGAGCCTTAATGTCGATTCATTATTGGACTTATTGCATCACTGCTATGGTCTGATCCGCCTCAAGTTCTGTATTTGCGGGCAGTGCTGTTGAAGAATGTGGATTTGTTCGATCGGATCACCATAAGAGCCGCAGGAAAGATGATTGGTCTGGAACTAGGGGTAGTACTGGAGCAGTCTATAATAGGTCTTTCTTGCGGTGTGTTCTGCATTTTTGATCGCTTCGACCAGCCTGGCTGGATGAAGCAGGGCAAGTAGATCAGGAGAAAGAAATGAACGATTCAACGATGACAGGCAGCAGGGAACTGCTTGTTGAATTGACAGCCGAAATCGTCGCGGCCTATGTCGGAAACCATGTTGTTCCGGCAGGCGACCTCGGTTCCCTCATTGCGGATGTCCATTCCGCATTGTCGAACACCTCCTCTACGGAGGCTCCGGCCCCGGCTGTTGAAAAGCCGAAGCCGCCCGTGCCGGTCAAGAAGTCCGTGCACAACGACTACATCATCTGCCTGGAAGACGGCATGAAGTTCAAGTCGCTCAAGCGTCACCTCATGACACATTATGGCCTGACGCCGGAAGAATACCGCGAAAAGTGGGAACTGCCGGCTGACTATCCGATGGTCGCCCCTGCTTATGCGGAAGCCCGCTCGCGGCTTGCCAAGGAAATGGGCCTCGGACAGGGTCGCAAGAAGCGCGCCTGAGGTCTTCCCAACCTCTCGCCGACTGCGGGCAGCCCTCCAGGGCTGCCTTTTGCATTTCAATGATTGCGGTACATAAGAAATAATTCCTATTTCTTTTCAGCCTGTTAGGGCATTCCAGCTAAATATTCAACGAAAAATTGCATTCTGGTCTTCAACTGTGGCGTATTTTGCGCTATTTCTAGGAATATATACCTAGTTCTGTTGGAGTCTCATAATGCGAGCTATTGCCCAGGCTGCCGATGCCACACTATCCGATCCTTTTCATGACCTCGAAAGCGTTATTCCGGTTACCACGCGACAGCGGCTGCTGAAGCGGGCCGAGCCGTGGCGCAGTTCTCTCGCCCGTTGCGCGCCCGGCAGCGTCGCCCGCAAGGGCACCTTGCCGGGTCACCGCCGCACGCTCGCCGTTCGCTCCGTCTGCAAGATGGTGCGGGTGGTTGCCGGCGAGATGGTGTTCCTGATCGGCGATCCCGATGTATCCGCGCGCAATCAGCGCTTCGCGTTGGCGCATATCCAGCAGATCAGCATGTATGTCTGCCATGTCGTGCTGCAGCTGACGATGACCGAGATTGGCGCCGCCCATGGCCGTGATCGCACGACGGTCGGCCACGCCTGCGCCCGCGTCGAGGACCGGCGCGACGACCGCGCCTTTGACCAATTGATCTCGGCGGTCGAGCGCGTGGTCAATGCTCTCTTCAATCCAGTTGGCACGCGGCTTCACTGAAAGGTCTTACTCGATGCAACCCAATCCCGAACAATCGACTACCAAGGAAATCGCCCGCCTGCTGCGGTTCATCGGCAATTCCGGCGCCAATCTGCAGGTATCCCAACAGGAGCAGGTGGGCACGCAAAAATGCCTGTTGTCGCGACCTGGCCGCGCCGCCGAGACCTTTACCGACAGTGCGCTTAAGTCTGCCGCCAAACGCGGGCTGCTACTGGTGCGCGAGGGCAGGATTTTCGCCACTGCGGAAGCCAGACCGTTTCTGCGCCGCTTCCTGGCCGCCCGCGAGGAAGCCTTCCTCGACCAGCACCGCACCGTCGAGATCGCCGAGATCCGCGCCGAGGCAGGCGTCGAACATGTCAGGTTCAACGCCGCGTCATCGCCACTTTCGGCGCTTTCGCGGCTCAAGGACACGGCTGGCCAATGCTGGTTTCCCGGTGACGCGTTGTCGGCCGGCGAGCGGCTGTCGCGCGATTTTCAATATGCCAATCTCCAGCCGACGATCACGCCTTCCTACGAGCCGCGGCTTGGCAACCGCGTGGGCGCGGCGCCGGGCGCCGGCGTCGATATGAAGGACAGCGTCGTTGCGGCTCGTCTCAGGATTTCGCGCGCGGTCGACGCCATGGGGCCGGAACTCTCAGGCGTGGCGCTCGATATCTGCTGCTTCGAAAAGGGATTGGAACTGGTGGAGCGCGAACGCCAGTGGCCGGCACGTTCGGCCAAGCTGATGCTGAAGACGGCATTGTTGCAACTGCATCGGCACTATCATCCCGCTCCAGCCGTGTCGCGCCGCAGCCATAGCTGGGGCGGCGAGGGATACCGGCCGGAAATGGGGTGACGTCGTGTAGGGGTCACTGGCCCGCGACCCTCAGTTCCGCGTGCCGGGGACCAGAAATCTTCACTGCGCGCCGACACGCTCGACATCGGGCAGCACCCACTTCTTTTCGAAAAGCGCCTTCGTCGGAGCGTAGAGCCGGAACATCAGCTCGAAGCCGCGTTTCCCGTCGGTCGGTATCCAGTTGGCGTCCATTCCCTTGGGCGCCTTCGGGCCCATGAATATGTCGATAGAGCCATCGGCATTTTTCTTGAGCTCAGGAATCTGCGATGAACGACTGGCGCGCGGCATGTTGCGGATCAATGCGTGGGTCTGACGGTCATAGGCCGTCACTGACCAATATTGCTCGACCGGGGCGTTCGCCGGTACAGTGAGGCGATAGGTCTTGCCACCGTCGAATGATCGACCGGATTTGTCCTTGATCGATATCAGGTAGAATTGTCCGGCGCCGAGGCGCTTGATGCCGATATAGCCGTAGCTATAGGTAAGGCCGCGCGCATCGACCGGATAGGTATCAGGGTCAGCAAAAGCCGCCTGCGCGGCCTTCACAAGATCAGGCTGAGCAGGGAAGGTCCACTTGCCACCCTCGAAGAACGGTGGCAGACCTGCATCATACCTGGCCTCCAGCAGGTCACGAGCTTCCTGAATGCCTGCCTTGAGCGCCTTGCTTGTCCGCTTGTCCGGATTGAACGGTTTGCCTTTCTCGATGCCGAGCGTTCTCAACTGGTCGATCATCGCCCGGTCTCTGGCCAGCCATGGTTCATCCTGGATGATGCGGTTGAGTGATGCGAAGAAACTGGCGTCATATCGGATGGTCGAATCGAACACGACGTCCTTGGCATCGGTGAATATCGTCTCCGGCGGATTGGCTGCAGCTGAAAGCGGATAGACCTTGAGGCGCTTTGCATAAGCGACCGATGTAGCGACATCCGCGTCGCTGTGACTTTTGAGGTTCGAGCGCAACAAGGCGTAACCGCCAAACGTGTCGGACTGGAGCGGGATATAGCCCTCGGGCACCTTGTCCTTGTAACCTGGCGGCAGGATCAGATATTTGCCGCCCTTGCCCGCGTCGGCGCCAGATGGGCCGGCGTCCTCCAGAGGCATCTGCCAGATATTGACGATATTGCCGTTGATCGAGCCGCCTTCCGCCGCTGGCACCTCGAGCACGAGGGGACCGACGTCCCTGGTGTCGATGAACGTCATCAGGTAAATTGCATCAGGATTGGGCGTCAGCGTCTGGTTATGCCAGTCGAGCGGCCGGGACCAATAGACGATCTGGTTCACCTTGCCCTTGGTCTTGTTGAGCATCTCCTGCAGCATCAAATCATAATTGACGGCAGCCATGCCCCAGATCGTCGCTTCAACCGCCCGCCGTTCAATGTTTTGGTAAGCGAGTTCGTCGGGCGAGCGCTTGTCGGCATATGCGAATGAGACGCACAGCATTAGCACTGCGACAACTGCGATGGCTGGTTTCAGAAGCGTTTTGATCATCACCATTCTCCAAGCAAGATCACCATCAGGTGAAGCTAACCGGAGCAGCCGTATTCGATAAGTACGTTACGGTAACAATGCACCTTGATGCGCGGTGAATGCGTAAAACACGGCCGCTTCGGGTCGACAACTGCGGCAGCAGGCCGCCCACTCCATCCTCGAGGGAGATCCAGGTGGCAGGCCGCAGCTGGGCAGGAAAACTCAGGCGGCGACGCGTGCCGCCGCTTCTGTCTGGATGCGATTGACCATCGAGCGCAGGCCGTTGGCGCGCTGGGCGGAGAGATGCTCGACCAGGCCGATGCCGCGGAACACTTCCAGTGCATCGAGCCGCTCGATCTCGGATGCCTTCTTGCCGGAATAGATGGCCAGCACGATGGCGACCAATCCACGCACGATATGGGCATCGCTGTCGCCGCGGAAGGTCAGGACGGGGTCCGCCCCACCGCCGGTTTCCGTCACCAGCCATACCTGGCTCGCGCAGCCCCGCACCTTGTTGTCGGCCGTCCTGTCGGCTTCGGGCAGGTCGGGCAGCGCCTTGCCGAGTTCGATCACGTAGCGGTAGCGGTCTTCCCACTCCTCCAGATATTCGAAATCTTCCAGTATTGCGTCGATCGATGCCATGGTCGGTCCCAGTCTTATGCTCTCACCCGCATATAAGCCTTCCCGACCTGATTTGAAAGCTTCTAACCTCCTCGCAGACTGAACAAAAAAGAAGCGCCGCGAAGTGGGGTGCTTCGCGGCGTGTCAACAAATTGACAGTCTAGGGCAGGGTAGTTCAGGCAGGCTATTCCCCGATTTCGCAGCCTTAGCTGCGCGGCCGGGGGACCGGAATGGGAATGTTGCGAATTGGATTGTCCGTGGCGATGTCGGTCACTGCGACCGACCCGGTCAGTACGGCATCGGCGACCTTGGTCTTGTTGTCGTCGGCAAATTGATCGTCGAGATAGGTATAGGCGACGCGGGCGCCTTCGCGGGCCCGGCTGCCGAGGGTGGAGAAGGTCTCCGCACCCTTGACGCAGACATCCGGCTTTTCGCTGCACATCGAGCCGACATAGGAGATGGCGCCGGCAGCCGCACCGAGCGCATCGGTAAGCTCGACACCCTTTTCGCTCTTCAGCCGCGTCGATGCTTCATTGTCGAAGATCGGCAGCATCACGAGCACCATTGAAAACCAGAACGCTGTTCGGATCAGAAACCACATTTTCGTCGCCTTGCCCTGTTTAACCCTGTGACCGGTCGTTTCGCCGGCTTGACCGCTTGTCATGCCGGCCTGACCGCTTGTCACGCCGGCTTACTTGTCGTCCGGTCTTGGTGCCGGTTCGATGGAGACCACCCTAGGCGGGCCAAGCGAACAAGCCCTTCCGGCGAAACCGACGATTCGCGTCAAATTCGCCGAAAATTTGAAACATCGGCATTTGAATCGCTTTTGAACGGCACTTTATTCAAATTGTCCGGGCTTTTGTTAAGGATAAAGGCGGACCGATCCATCCATTCCACCGGGTTAGCCGGCTTTGCTTTGCCACAGAGGTTAACGGCAGCGCTTAAATGCCGGATTTTCCAGCAATTACACCCTGTTAACCACGATCCGAAGAGATCGGCCGAACTGTCGCTTTTTGGGAATTTCGGCTGTGTTTTGGCCTCCTGTAGCGCCTGCTTTTATTGTTTCCTTAAGTCGGCAATGCGATTTTCGGAGCGTGGCAGGAAGCCATTGCTGCGTCGCACGTCCGACTGGACACGCAAGGCACGCAGTAAAATTGAAACTGGGCATGTCGCCGAAATCGATATTGATTTCAGTGAAGTGCGCGGGGATCAAGGTCCGGACGCGTTGAGTGTATTGAGTAACATCGCTGCAAAAGCATATTTCCTTGGGGAAGAGGCCGGTTTCGTGTCTGCATCCCAGGGCGTTGTGCGCAGCCGTGCGAAATTGCTACCCATCCAGTTCGCGGTTGCCGCCTCCATTTCCCTCGCCGCGCTTGCCTTGATGATCCTCGGTGGCCACATCTGGTCGACGGCCGTTCCCGCCGCTTCGGCCGTGTTTGCCGCCGTGCTGGCTGCCTGTGCCGCCGTCCGCGACTCCCGTCCTTATAGATTCCAGGGCCAGCCCGGCTTCGAAGCGGCAGAACCCAAGCGCGCCAGCGATCCGCTCGACTTGCTCAAGGGACTGATCACCCGCCATGACAGTGCCGGCATGCTGGTTTCCATCCACGGCGCCGATCGCAAGGCTTTTGGTTTTGCCCATCCGCAGGTCGATCCCTCTGGTTTCATCGACTCTGTCCACCTGACGGGCCGGATTCTCTATCTCACGGCGATCGATGATCTTCGTCAGGGGGCAACCCACACCTCTGCCGACGTGCTGTTTGCAGCGTCGAGCCACGAGGGCGGCTATCGCCCCGTTCGCATCGAGATGTCGGCAGAATATACCTCCGATGGTACATTTTGCGGTTTCCTGGCCCAGACCCGCGATGTCAGCACCGAGACCACGCTTCGTCAGGATGTCGCGTCCTGGAAGGCGCAGGCCCGCACCGCCAACGATGCCAAGACGCGCTTCCTCGCTGCGGTCAGCCACGAACTGCGCACACCGCTCAATGCCATTCTCGGCTTTTCCGATATCCTCACCGGCGAGTATTTCGGTAAGTTCGAAAACGACCGCCAGCGGGAATATGTCGAACTGATCAACCAGTCCGGTCACCACCTGCTCGCCGTCGTCAACACGATGCTGGACATGTCCAAGATCGAGGCCGGCCGCTACGACCTGGTCAAGGAACCCTTCCAGATCATTGATGCCATCGGCACGGTCGATGAGATGCTGTCGCTGCAGGCCCGCAGCAAGGGTGTGGTGCTGACTGCGCGCGTTGCCCGTGGCCTTGACGATGTCGTCGCCGATCGCCGCGCGCTTCAACAGGTGCTGATCAACCTTGCCGGAAACGCTATCAAGTTCACGGATGCCGGCGGTGTCGTCGCCGTCGATGCGACCACCGACGGCCGCAATCTGGTCATTTCGGTCAGCGATACCGGCATTGGCATTCCATCCGACAAGCTCGCGCTGATCGGCAAGCCGTTCATGCAGGTGCAGAACGATTACACCCGCCGCTATGACGGCACCGGCCTCGGCCTGGCGCTGGTCAAGGGCCTGGTGGCACTGCATGGCGGCTCGTTCGACATCGAGAGCGAAGAGGGTGTAGGAACCGTCATCACGGTCAAGGTGCCGATGAATGGCGAAGGCGATGGCAGCGCAGAAACCTTCGAGTTTCCGCCGCGCCTGAACGAAAGGGTTTTGGACGTGGAAGCAGGAGAGGTCCGCCATGGCGCAGCCGAAGCGAAAATCGCCTGAGAAGAGATCGACGAAGCGATCGCCGCCCTCGCGCGCGGTCAGGCTTTTGCACGCGACCGGCTCAAGCCTTGCGCGCCACCCGCGGCTCCTCATCGGGCTCGCGGGTTTCACCGTCGTATTTTCCTTTGTTGCGGCAAATGCACTCTGGTACCAGCCAAAGCATCATCCCGCGCCGTTGCTGGCGACCCGCTCGTTCGAAGGCGACAACATCAACCCGGTGAATGTTGCACAGCTTCCTGAGGCGGACGACGTCGACACCGACCCCGGCGTGACGACATTCCGCATCGAGCGCCAGTCGGACGAGCAGGCCACCGAGAGTGCGCAGCCGGCTGCCAAGGAGGCCTCGCCGCTGGTGAAATCGGTCCAGCAGGGCCTCGCCGCGCGCGGACTTTATGATGGTCCCGCGGATGGCCTGATCGGGCCCAAGACCACCTCGGCGATCCTGTTCTTCCAGGAGACCGAGGGCCTCGACATGACAGGCGAGCCGAGTGCCGAACTCGTCAAGCGCTTGAAGTCCGTGCGCAAGGATGTCGCCGTCATTCCCGATGAGCGTCCGTCGATGGACCAGACGGCGAGCACCAAGAAGACCGTTGTCAAGAATGAAGACGATATCGCCGATCTCATTCGCCAGGCCAATGTCCCGGTGCCGACGCCGAGCGCCACGGACAGCGAACCGCCAGCTGAGATGGTGATGAAGATCCAGAAGGCGCTGTCGGGCCTTGCCTATGCCGATATTAAGGTCGACGGCATCCCAGGCGCCACCACCCGCGCGGCGATCCGTAATTTCGAGAAAAGCTACCGCCTGCCCATCACTGGCGAGCCCTCCGAGCGCGTACTCAAGAAGCTGAAATCGATCGGCGCGATCTGACTGTCCGCTTTGCACTTTGACAGCACCCATCGCTCCGCCTAAACCCGTGGCATGCGCGTCACCTCCGATCTCTTCGTCTCTGCCCTGATCCGCCGGGTTTTCTCGTCCGGCGGCTTTGCCGCGATCGAGCGCAAGGGCGCCGCGGAAGCCGGCGCAATCTTCATCCGCCAGCGTCATCGTGATGGCCTGGAGACGCTCTATGCGCCCGCGCCACAAGCATTCTTCGACGAGGGCAAGCCCAACGATCGCCGCTTCGAGATACGGCTGGAGAAAGCGGAGGGACCGGCCATCGACGAGATCATTGCCCGCGAGGCAAGATTCGACAGCGACCTGTGGGTGGTGGAACTGGAGCAGGACGAGATCGGGGATTTGTTTATGGTCTCCACTTTGGATCATTGATGCGCATACATTGCGCATATATTGTTATCCGGTTATGGTGAGGCTAAATACAGGAGCGACGCCCATGAATCTGTCGATTGGTCCGCGATGGGAAAGATTTGTTGAAGCTGTCGTCAGCGATGGCCGCTATGGCTCCGCCAGTGAAGTGGTGCGCGAAGGGCTTCGGCTGGTGGAAGAGCGAGAGGCTAAGCTAACCGCGCTGCGAAAGACGATAGAGCGGTCAATTGCCGCCGGCGGCGATGTGAGTGACGATGATCTTGGTAGGGAACTCGACCTTCGGGCCGCGGCACTTACTGAGAAAGGCAACTGATCTTGCGCCGTCTCCGGTATCTCGACAGTGCGCGGACCGACATTCTTCATATCTTTGACTACATTGCCAGCGAGAGCGGAAGTGTTGTGGTCGCAACGAAATTTGTTGGCACGCTCAGGGAAAAATGTCGTCAATTGGCTGCTTTGCCAGGGACGATGGGACGCGCTCGGCCCGAACTTCATGTGGACCTCCGGAGCTTTGCGCTTGGAAGCTACGTGATTTTCTTTCGCTATGTCGACGATTGCTTCGAGGTCGTCAACATCCTGGAACGGCATCGGGACATCGATGAGCTTTTCCAGCATCCATTGGCTGATTAAGAGCAGGATTGCCGCAGACATCCTCTTCTGAATCAAAACGGCCGACCGCGCATTTGCGCTGTGCCGGCCGCTCCGTCCCCGCCCGGATGAGACTATTCTGCTGCCTGTGTCGATGCCTGATGACGGCGTGCGGCGTCGATCATCACGCCCGATACAGCACCGTAGGCGGCAATCCACATGGCACGGATTTCTCTTGTGAAGGCGCTGCCGAACGACAGTGCCAGCGTCTGGATCAACGCGTCGCCGACAATAGCGTAGTGGCTCTCTTGCACCCCATAGGCGACATGCTTGACCGCGAGATTTTCGAGCACCGGCGCAACCTTCTCGAAGTTTCTGAGATTGCCGACCACCATTGCCAGTGCCGCCATAAGCTTGGCCTGCTGGGTCTTCATTTCGGTGTTTGTGAAGAGACGCCGTAGCGAAGGGTCGATCGCGAAGAGCCGCTCGTAGAACAAGGCAGCGGACTCTTCCTTGCCCTTGGCGAATTGCGAAAATGTGGCTTCCAGTGTTGAGATCGTATGCTCGTCCAATGCCTTGCTCCTTGAGATCATTGTTCTTCTGATGACAGCAATCTGGATGAGGCATGTTTCTTCCTGACTTCAGCAGGAGGCTATTTTTGTTTCAATTGTTTCCTTGAAGCAATGATGTGCCTGATCAACCGACCAGAACCTGCAGCACCCGAGCGATATCCTCCGGCGTGAACGGCTTTTCGATCACGGGACAGCCGGTGCGGGCAAGGAAGCGGCCGGCCGAGGGGCCGAGCGTGTCGCCGGTGACGAAGCCGATGCGGGTCATCAGTTCGGGGCGGTTGGCCGACAGCCAGTCGTAGAGGCCCGGGCCGTCGCCGTCCGGCATGCGGATATCACAGAGGATGGCAGTGATCGGCGCGCCGCTCCCGGCAAGCAGCTTTTCGGCCGCATGGCCGCTATGGGCAATAAGTGCGCGATGCCCCTGGGATGAGACGATATCGGCGATCAATTCGGCAAGATCGGGTTCGTCATCGACGATCAGGACGTGCGATTGCGCAGCACGGGCCGTGATCGGTTCGGGCGCGGCAGCTTCGGCTGGGTCGTCGCCTTCCCTTGCAGTCACCGGCAGGCGGATCAGGAACTCGGCGCCCGCCTTGGGCTGCGGCTCGGCCAGCTCCAGCGTGCCGTTATGCGCCTCGATCAAGCCGCGTGATACTGCCAGCCCTATGCCTGTGCCATGATCTTGCGGCTTGGTGGTGAAGAACGGATCGAAGATGCGACTGCGGATCGCGGCAGGAATGCCGCCGCCATTGTCGCGCACCCGGATGACGATCGTGTCGCTTGCCGCCTCATGGGTGGCGCTGAGCTCGACCCGGCGGCCTGCGCTTGCTCGTTCTTCCAGTGCCTGCCGTGCGTTGACGATCAGGTTGACCAGCACCTGATGCAGCAGATCGGCATCGGCGAACGTGTCGGGCAGCGGCTCGGCCACAGTGACGTCCAGCGCCGCGTCCGATGTCTTGAGGCTGTAGGACAAAAGCTCGACCGCATCGGCGATCACCTTGCCCAGGGAGACATACTCGCGTTCGGCCTTGCGCTGGCGAGCCATGGCCAGGAAGGTCTTGACGATGCGGGCGCAGCGATTGGCTGCTGTCTCGATCCGCAGCGCCCGCTCGGCATAATCATGGCCGTGCGGGATCGCATCGCCTTCGCGGCTGATCCGCTCGCGCAGCATCATCGCCTGGCCGAGAACGATCGACAGAGGATTGTTGAGTTCGTGGGCGACGCCGGAAAGCAGCGAGCCGAGAGCGGCGAGCTTCTCCTTCTGGTAAAGCGCATCGCGCTGGCGCTCGATCTCGAACTGAGCTGTTTTGGCGGTGGTGAGATCGCGGATATGGGCGGTGAAGAAGCGGCGGTCGCCTTCGCTGACATCGGCGAGCGACAATTCCACCGGCACCATCGCGCCGTGCTTGGTGACGGCTTCGACTTCCACGCGCTGGCCGATGACCGAGGTGATGCCGGTGGCCATGTAGCGCGCCATGCCGGAATGGTGGGCCGAACGGTACTTTTCCGGGATGATCAGCGAGCTGATCTCGCGGCCGACGGCCTCGGCGCGCGTATAGCCGAACAGCTTCTCCGACGCCGGATTGAAATCGATGACGCGGCCTTCGCCGTCGACGATGATGATGCAGTCGAGCGAGGTGGCGATGATCGCCGAATAGAGCGCATCGTTTTCCCGGCCGATGCGATATTGCTGCTCCAGTTCCTGCTCGCGCAGCTTGCTTGCCGTCAGGTCGATGGCGAGCATGAAATATCCCGAAACGCCGTCGCGGCCATTGTCGAACGGCGTAAAGCTTTGACGCACATAGTGCGTCCCATAGGGCGATTTGCTCCAGCCCTCGAGATGGATCGGCTCGCCGGCAAACACCCGCGCAATCAATGGCGCCATGGAATCGACGATGTCCTGCCCGAACAGGCCAATCGTGCTGTTGCCGAGCACATCTTCGGGCGTGAGGTTGAGGCCGGTCAGGAACGCGTCGTTGGCATAGAGAACGGTCTTGTCGCGAGCGACGAAACAGGCGGCACCCGGCATGCCGACGATGACGGCCGATATGGCGCCGTGGTCGGCTGCGGATACGCCCTCGGCGCGGCTCGCGAGCTTTCCAGAGGGCAGTTCGACGAAATCGTGCGGCGCTTCGTTGCTCATGGTTTCCTTGCAGGCGAATAGATGTAGCCGGCGCCGCGCACGGTCTTGATCGTCTGCGGCTTGGACGGATCGTCCTCGATCTTCTTTCTCAGCCGTGTCACGCGAATATCGATCGAGCGGTCGAACGGATCGTCGTTCTTGCGATGGGCGAGGTCGAGCAGCCGGTCCCGCGACAGCACGCGATACGGGTTCTGCAGGAAAACCTCGATCAGGTCAAATTCCATCGAGGTCACCGGCTCCTCGCTGCCATCGGCACGGATCAGCTTGCGTCCTTCCCGGTCGACCAGCATCTTGCCGAAGGCCACGAGTTCGGGATCGGGCTCCGGGCGGACAACAGGGGCAACGATCACAGGCTGCGGCAAGACATCCGTGACCGCCCGACGCAAGACGGCGCGCACCCGTGCCTTGAGTTCACGCAGGTCGAAGGGCTTGGTGACATAGTCGTCTGCGCCGACTTCAAGGCCGACGATCTTGTCGATGACATCGTCCGCCGCCGTCACCATGATCACAGGTACGCGGCCCTTGGCGCGCAGCCGGCGGGCGATCGAAAAGCCGTCCTCTTCCGGCATGTTGACGTCGAGCAGGATCAGGTCGGCACGCCTCTCAAGCAGCAGCGCATCGAGCGCCTTGCCGCCGGATGCCGTGCGCGTCGAAAAGCCCTGGCCTGCGAGATATTCCGCGACCATATCAGCAAGATGCGCCTCGTCATCGACGACGATAATTTCTGGATTGGCCCCTGTTTCCGCCACGTCTCATTTCTCCAAGTCTGCGGCGCACCCCTGATATCGCAATACAGCAATTCATACGGGTATGCGCGTCCATTTTCATCGATGTGACGAATAACATTGCCGGTCTATTTGCCCGTGTGGGCTTATTGAAACAATTGAAACAAATGAAACAATTAAAACCAGGTCGAAGTCCTGGCGACATCCGTTGATGCAGTAGGAACTGCTAACGTTTGGCAAGTTCACGAACCAGTCGAAAGAACGAACCTTTCTGTTCTGATTGTTTCAACATCCTTGTTCCTTGAGGAACTCTGTCGAGCATTCGTTTCAAATACATACGCATCAACTGGATGGCAGACACTGCTGTTCCGAACAATCAAAGGATGAGCCGGTGGACAAGCATACGATCAAGCAGGATCAGACGACAGCGTGGGTCATCAATGACAGCGGCGACGAATGGGTGTTGAACAAAAGTGCCAGCATTACTGTGCACGCAGCAACTGCGATTTATAGTGCTGGCAGCCAGCACGACAACAGGATCGTCGTGGAAGGCGATGTGACGGTCGATAATCCTCTAAAAATCCAGGCTTACAGCGCGATCAGCATCTACGGCGCTGACAACATCGTCGAGATCGGCTCCGACAGCATAATTACCAGCGACTCGGGCATATCCATGTCGGGCGACCATGACCGGCTGGTCAACAAGGGCCACGTCAAATCAACTGCCGAAGGCGTCTACATCCCCGGCGTTCATGCGACCGTGATAAATTCCGGGACCATCGAGGGTTCCATCGGCATCTTCTTGGACGGCGAGGCTTCCAAGATCGTCAACGACGCCACTGGCAAATTGATCTCGACCGGTCGCGCTATCTATGCAACCAGCGACGCCAATTTCTTCATCGACAATGCCGGTCTGATCAAGGGTGGCCTCGGCGCCATCCAGACAGGCGATGGCGAAACCCAGCTGACCAATACCGGCACGATCAAAGGTGATGTGATTCTGGGCGGTGGCGACGACGTCTTCGATACGCGCGGCGGCAACTTCGCGGGCACGGTGGACGGCGGCGCCGGCAATGACACCTTCGTCACCGACAATGCCGCTCTCAAGATCGCGGAGAGCCTGTTTGGCGGTGATGACACTGTCAGGTCCACCGTCAGCTACACCCTGAGCGGCTATCTCGAAAATCTCAGCCTGCTCGGCAACAAGGACATCGACGCGAAGGGCTCGGATTGGGCAAACCTCATCAGGGGCAACTCCGGCGACAATGAACTGAGGGGTCTCGGAGGAGCCGATACGCTGAATGGCGGTAAGGGAAACGACCGTCTGGTCGGCGGCATCGGTACGGACACCTTCGTCTTCAAGACCGGCGACGGCCATGACGTGATCACCGATTTCAATCCGCTTGAGGACAGCATCAACCTCAAGGGCATGAACGCGATCACCAGCTTTTCCGATCTCATGCATCATCATCTTGAGGTGGCGGGCGACGACCTGCGCATCGTGGCCGGCGGCGACGAGATCCTGCTCAAGCATGTCGACAAGGGCGATCTCACGGCGGCAATGGTTGATTTCTGAAGATCTCGGAACTTGGAGAGAAAGCCCGGCCCCGCGCCGGGCTTTTTGCGTTTCTGGTTGAAACAATTGAAACGAAAAATACGATCCGGTGAAGTGCTGCCGAAACAATCCATCCCGATAAAGGCGTCACTGAGATCGACCTGCCCGGGTCGGTCATTTTGATTACGCTAGACATTGCAATGGAGGCTCACATGGCCACGCACACAATCGACCACGACCGCACGACCCAGTGGAAAATCAACCAGGACAACGACACCTGGACACTCGATGCCAATGCTCAGCTCCATGTCACGGGTGCCCCAGCGGTTTTCATCGATAGCGGCTTCGACAACAACACCGTCAACGTCAATGGCGACATCCTGGGTGGGGAAGCAGTCGGAATTTATTCGAATGCGAACAACACGGTGATCAACATCGGCACCAAGGGCGAGATCAAGGCAGTCACCGGCATCTTTAGTGGGGGTCTTGGTATGGCGATCGACAATAAAGGTCAGATCGACGGTTCTCAATTCGGAATCCATGCCAGCGAGTCGGTCGATGTTGAAAACAGCGGCGAGATTAGCGGAATGACCGCCGTACTCTACAACGACAACGCCGTGCCCGGTTCAAAATTCCACAACGTTCTTGAAAATCACAAAGGTGGCGAGATCCTTGGTGGCTTCCTCGGCGTGGACTTTTATGGCGAAGGTCGGCACACGCTCGTCAACGATGGATTTATCACAGGCATGACCGCTGTAAAGGTCTCGTCAGGCATCGCCCACATCGTAAATCACGGCCGGATCGACGGTGTCGTGGAATTCAGCGACGGGAACAATTATCTCGATACCCGTACCGGCAAGATCAACGGCGAGGTACGCGGCGGTACCGGCAATGACACTTATGTCGTCTCCAAGGCGCATGTAAACATCGTTGAAGGTCTCAATAGCGGCTACGACACCGTCAAGTCCGACGCCAGCCATACGCTCGGCGACAACATCGACAGGCTGCTCTTGATCGGCAAGGGCGATATCGACGGCAAGGGCAATGCGGGCGACAACTTCACGCGCGGCAATGCCGGTGACAACCACCTCAAGGGTCTCGCGGGCGCCGATGTCCTGGGCGGCGGCAAGGGCAACGACGTCCTCACCGGCGGCGCCGGTGCCGATACCTTCGTGTTCTACAAAGGTGACGGCAAGGACGTCATCACCGACTTTCAACACGGCACGGACGGCATCAGTTTGCTCAACTTCAACGGCGCCGATAACTTCGATGAGGTTTCCAACCACATGGCCGATCACGGCAAGGATCTGTGGATCACCTACGGCGACGACACGCTGGTCCTCAGAGGCGTCCATGAGGCCGACCTCGACGCCAATGACTTCCACTTTTCTGTCGTGATCTGACGCGTCTCCCTTAGCGCACCTGACACGACATCAACCCCGGCGGATCTAGCCTCTCCGCCGGGGTTTTCGTTTGTTTTCCGACTGAAACAATTGAAACAAAAATGGCTGCGCGAGAATTCTCGCTGAAACGTCTTCTCTACATAACAGGCAAAATACATCTGGAGATCTTGCTGACCGGCGACCGGTGGCTGGGACCTTCTTCGGAAAGCTCAACGCACCAAGGAGGCTCACATGGCCACGCACACAATCGACCACGACCGCACGACCCAGTGGAACATCAACCAGGACAAAGACACCTGGACACTCGATGCCAATGCTCAGTTGTTCGTCACCGGCAAGTCGGCAATTTACGTGGGCACGGGTTTTGACGGCAACACGCTCAACATCAATGGCGACATTCTTAATACCGGCGCAGCGTCCTGGGGCACGTTTGTCTGGGGAGATGAAACCAAGATCAATGTCGGCGCCAAGTCCGAAATCAAGGCCGCTACCGGTGTCTATAGTGTTGGTATCAACACCACGATTGTCAACAAGGGTGACATCGAAGCCAACTACAACGGCGTGTTACTGACCCGCACCGGCCATGTGACCAATAGCGGCGAAATCAGCGGCAATGTCGCGGTCGTCATGGGTTCGGAAAGCATCGATCCGAACGCAACTTTCGAGAATCTAGTCGTCAACCACAAGGGCGGCGAAATCCTCGGCGGCCAAGCCGGGATTCAACTGACCGCAAGTGGCCACCAGACCGTCATCAATGACGGGCTGATCAGCGCGGCTGGTTCGGCGGTCTTGAGCGTCACCGGCGACCTGCATCTGGTCAATCGCGGCCGGATCGACGGCAATATCCAGCTCGGCGACGGCGGCGACGTGATCGACACCCGCAAGGGCGTCGTGCATGGCGAGATCAGGGGCGGCGACAACGACGATGTCTATCTGATCGGCAAGGGCCCGGTTAATATCGTCGAACACGCGGTCGAGGGCTATGATGTCGTCAAGTCGCTGGCCAATGCCACACTGGCCGACAATGTCGAAACCCTGGTCCTGCTCGGCAAGGCCGCCCTGAAGGGGCATGGCAATGCCATGCTTAACAATCTCCAGGGCAATAGCGGCGACAACAAGCTCTATGGCGAAGCCGGCATCGACTTCCTGTCCGGTGGCAAGGGCAACGACCTGCTGACTGGCGGCGCCGATGCCGATCACTTCATTTTCCACAAGGGCGATGGCATCGACACGGTGACCGATTTCGAAAACGTCTTCGACCATATCACCTTGGTCGATTTCAACATTTCCGCCTTCAGCCAGTTGCAATCGCATATCAGCGCCCATGGCGACGATGTTTGGGTCAACTTGGGCGGTGGCGACAAGCTGGTTCTCCGCGATACGCAGCTATCCGAAATGGATGCCGGCGATTACTTCTGACCGCACATCCAACTTTTCGGTCCCTCGCTGCATGAGCGTGGACCAAGTAACCCCGGCGGATCCAGCCTCTCCGCCGGGGTTTTCGTTTCTGAAACAACTGAAACAAATGTCCCGACCTTGAGAGACGCAGCTGAAACAAAAATGAGAGATACAGATCCATAGAAATTCATGCCGCCGAGGGGCCTTAACATGTCAAAGATGCAGATTTACAGCCAGAAAACGCCATTCTCCGCCAATGCCGCCGACACGGATTACGTTCTTGGCCTTCGCAACATCGTGACAAGCACAACTGTGGGTATCGACGCGACATCGGCTGTTTCAGGCCGAACATTTCTCATCAATGGCGAAATTGATGCAGACCAATATGGCATCGTGCTGGGCACGTTAGCGACGCCATCGCCGTCTATCGATATCACCGTTGGTGAGACGGGGGCCATCCACGCTACATCTGGCGGCATCGTTAATAATTCCGATGCAAGCAAGGTAAGCAATGCAGGGGTAATCACCGGGCAATATGGTATTTACTCCGCCGGTGACAGCAATCACTTCAGCAACTCTGGCCTCATTTCCGGTAACCAAGGCGGAATCTACACCGAAGGCGATGGTGGCTCCGTTAGTAATAGTGGAGTAATTTCAGCGGCTTACGGCATCCAAATCGGCTCCGTCAGTGACGAGAAAAACACCGTGATCAACACGGGAACGATCTCGGGAACTATGATGGCCGTCTACGGCACCGGCGGCGATGAGAAAGTCGTCAATTTCGGCAAGATTTACGGAAGTGTCTTTCTTGGCGATGGCGAGGATACCTATGTCAGCAAGGGCGGGTTTGCGACCCGGCCGATCTCCGGCGGCAACGGCAATGATACCTATGTGCTAGACAGGGCCGGGATTAAAGTATCTGAAAACGCTTTGGGTGGCTTAGGAGATACAATAAAAGCGTCGGTCTCCTTCACGCTCGGAGACAATGTCGAATATCTCACCCTCACCGGCAAGGCCGATCTCAAAGGTCATGGCAATGGGCTCGACAACGGTCTCAGGGGCAATTTGGGTGACAACAGACTTTTTGGACTGGATGGCGCCGATGTGCTTCAAGGCGGCAAGGGCACCGATATGCTGATCGGGGGTTCCGCTTCCGATATTTTCGTTTTCCGTCCGCATGCGGACAAGGAAATCGTCTCCGATTTTGTCGATGGGATTGATCAAATCGGGTTTTTCGCGGGCAAGGACGTGACAAGCGTCGAAGATCTCATCAAGCATCACGCCCATAATGATGGCGACAACCTCGTCATTTCCGGCGACGGCACCGAGATGATCCTGAAAAACATGCACAAATCTGATCTTGACGCATCCGATTTCATCTTCTGAACCGTTGTTCCCAACGACCAGAACCCCGGCGGGTCTAGCCTCCCCGCCGGGGTTTTCGTTTGTTTCCGGCCTGAAACAATTGAAACAAAAATGGCTGCGCGAGAACTCCCGCTGAAACGTCTTCTCTACATAACAGGCACTACAAATCTGGAGATCTTGCTGGCCGGCGACGGCGGCTTGAACCTTCTCCGGGGACCAAAACACGGCAAGGAGGCTCACATGGCCACGCACACAATCGACCACGACCGTACCACACAATGGAAGATCAACGGCAGCAACGACACCTGGACGCTTGCCAAGAACACGGAGTTGCATGTCACGGGTGCGACGGCGATCACCGTCGGCGCGACTTCGCATGACAACAAGATCAACATCAACGGCCACCTCGTCAACACAGGCCTAAATTCCTTCGGCATCTACGTTGAGGGGGCCGACAACACGATTACCTTCGGCAAGGACTCGCGCGTCGATTCGGCCTCCGGCGTCTATGGCAATGGCGCCAACACGACGGTCAACAACAAGGGCGAAGTCAACGGCACCTATTACGGCGTTTTCCTGGACAGTGCAGCGCATGTCACCAACAGCGGCGTCATCCGTGGTGTGGATGCCGTTGCCATCGGCCATGACCCGGTAAAAAAGCAGAGTGGCGAAATCACCGGCGGGCCGTTGGAGGACTCTGTCGTCAACCAGAAAGGCGGAGAAATCTGGGGTGGCGAGGCCGGGGTGCTCTTCAGGGGTGAAGGAGACCACAGTTTCGTCAATAATGGCTTCGTCAACGGCGCCGTCACCGCCGTCGCCAATACGCTGGGTAGCTTGCACCTTGTCAATCATGGCCGCATCGACGGTAACATAGTGTTCGGTGACGATGCCGATACGCTCGACACACGGCATGGCAAAGTCAACGGCCAGGTCTTCGGCGGCGGCGGCGATGATACATTCGTGATCGACTCGAAGTCGATCCAGTTGTTCGAAGAGTTCAATGACGGTTACGACACCGTCAAGACGGTGGTCAGCTACACGATGGCCGACAATCTTGACAAGCTGGTCATGCTCGGCAAGGGCAATCTCGTCGGCCGCGGCAACGATACTAGCAACCTTCTCCAGGGTAATGCTGGCGACAACAAACTGTTTGGTGAGCTCGGCGGCGATCAGCTGGCTGGCGGCAAGGGCACCGACTTCCTCACCGGTGGTGATGGCTATGACACCTTCATTTTCCACAAGGGTGACGGCGTGGACACGGTGACGGATTTCAACAATGCCACCGACACGATGAGCCTTTCCGGCTTCGCGGGCGTCGGCAATTTCGCCGAACTGTCCTCCCACCTCAGTGCACATGGCAACGATGTCTGGGTCAGCTTCGGCAGCGACAAGTTGGTTCTTCATGATACCGCGCTGTCCGATATGGACGCAGCCGACTTCAGCTTTGTCCTGTGACAACGATACGATTTCCGGTCCCTGATTGTTTGAGTGGGGACCAAGCAAACCCCGGCGGGATTAGCCTCTCCGCCGGGGTTTGTTTTTGTGGCGACAGGCCTGCAGATGGAGGGGCGGCGACGCCCCTTCGCTATCCTTGCATAGTCCCGCTTATTCGGCGGGCTTCAGCGACGTGATGATGCCGCCGAGTTCGGCGCCATGCTTCTCCTGCGTGCCCTTCGATCCCCAATAGGTGATGACGAGCAGCTTGCCGGGTTTCGGCGACAGCACGGAAAGGCCGATATTGACGTCGCCTTCGCTGTCAGTCCCTGTCCAGTCGAAATTGGTCATGTCCATGCCGTTGATCTTCTCGTCCGACTGCTTCTGCGTCGAACCGTCGATCTTCACGCCGTTCTTTTCGAGGAAGGCGACGGCATCGTCGATGACCTTGTCGCTGGTCTTGGCGTCGGCGATATCGATCGACAGATAGATCGCCTGGTCATCCGAGGTCGCCTCGATGCCGCTCTCGGTTTCGGTCGGCTTCCAGCTGTCGGGAATGGTGATGGTGGCGATCGGCGCGTCGCTGGGGAAGTTGAGTGTCTCGGCAAACGCAGCCGACGAGAACGAAACGGCCAGCACGGCCGCTGCAAACAGGGTCTTCATAGATGTGTCCTTCGGGAACTGTTTTAGGCGAGAAATTCTATACGTTCCGGCCGGTTAAAGCGGCGTGAGGTTTCTTGCTTAACGAAGCACTTTGGCTTTGCGGTTCAGTTAAGTCCCCTCCTAAATCCTCCCCACAAGGGGGAGGACTTAACCAGTCGCACCCACTCGCTCTCCATTCGGCGTCCATTGACATGCAGAGGCGGCGCCGCACATTAAGTCCTCCCCCTTGTGGGGAGGATTTAGGAGGGGACTTTCTTTATCTAAGGAATAATCCCCCTCAGCACCGTCTCGGCGATGGTCTTGGCGGCCATCTCGTAGTCTTCGACCTTGAGCCTGCTCTTGCCGAGCCCGTCGGCGGCGACCGGCTCGAAATCGGCATAGAACTGCGTGGCAGCCCAGAGCATGATGAACAGATGCCGCGCATCCACGGGCAGCATCTTGCCCGCGGCAATCCAGCCCTCGACGATCAGCACGCGCTCGTTGGTGACCTCCTGCATGTGCTGGCGATCCTTCTTCTTCAGGAAGCGTGCGCCCTGGATGATCTCGCTGGCAAACAGCCGGGATTCGGCGATGTTCTTGCGGGTGTAATCGAGCTTGGCCTTGATATAGAGGCGGAATGCGTCGGCAGGCTCTCGATCGGCCGAAATGTATTTCAGCGCATCGTCCCAACTGGCGATCAGGTGGGCGATGATGGCCGTGTAGATCTCTTCCTTGGACGAGAAATAGTAATAGACATTGGCCTTGGGCAGGCCCGAAGCCTCGGCGATCTCGGCAATTCGCGTGCCATCAAAACCCTTGCGCGCGAAGATCTCGATGCCGGCCTTGATGATCAGCCGTCTGTTGCGCTCGCGGATGCGCTCTTCCGGCTCTTTTGCCGTTCTTGCCATACCGGTGTCCTCGCCTCCTTACCGTCATCAACCCCGCGCCATGCAATCGAGCGTGGCACGCCGGTCGTCAAAGCAATTGGCGCGTTTCACGCGGCAATGCAAGCCTCCATCGATTCGAGGAAAGCTGACGTTCCGGTCGAAAAATTTTGACCATTTGGTCACTTTTTCGATTTTCAGAAGTTGACACTTTGGTCAGCTTTTGTCTAGTCTCATCTCAACAAATGAAAACGGGGACGGCGATATGCCGATGCAATTGAGAGAGGCGATGGCGGAGACGCTCGCCGGGTGGGAGGCTGATCTGCCGCATGTCTGGCAGGCAGACCTCGGCCCGGTCGGCGATCATTTCGACCGCGTCGATGCCGATCTCGAATTCGAAGCCTGGGAGCCGATTTTCCCGGCCCGTCGCGGCAAGCATTTTCCCGGCCAGCCCAAGGGCGCACACGCTCTCGCCGCCTTCGACGGCATCACGCCGCATGGCGTCCGTTGCATGATCCTCGGCCAGGATCCGTATCCCGAGCCAGGCTTCGCAACCGGCCGTGCCTTCGAGGCCGGCAATCTTGCGGGCTGGGATGAACTCGACAAGATGTTCTCCAAGAGCATCCGCGCCTACATGCAGTTGATCGTGGCAGCGCGGACCGGCGATGACCGGTTGGCGGCGAGCTTCGACCAATGGCCGGCTGTGCGTGCCATGCTCAATGACCCTGCAATGCACTTCGAATGTCCATCGGCCATCGGCGATCGCTGGGTGGGGCAGGGGGTGTTGCTGCTCAACGCCTCGCTGACGCTGTCGCGCTTCCAGGTCGGCATCGATCCGCACCAGTCTCGCGGCCATCTGCCCTTCTGGCGGCCGTTGATGCTGCGGACGATCGAGATGCTGCTGGCCCGCAATGCGCCCGTCGTCTTCATCGGTTTTGGCGCGGCCGCCGCCGATATCTTCAAGCAAGCCGGGCTTGCGGAAGGCTTGTCTGACGGCACGGGTTGCATCCTGCGCGAACACCCTGCTTTTGCCGACAACGTGTTGGGCAAGCCCAATCCCTTCCTTCTCTGCAACACCTATCTGGAGAGGATGGGCGCATTGCCCATCGCATGGTGACGATGATGAAAGCACCGGAATATGATTTCATCATCGTCGGCGCAGGCTCCGCGGGCTGCGTGCTGGCCAATCGCCTGAGCGCCGACCCGGCCAACAGGGTGCTGTTGCTCGAAGCCGGTGGCAAGGACCGCAATCCACTGTTCCGTCTACCGATGCTGATGGGCAAGCTCTTCCATTCCGGCATCTACAACTGGCACTATCACACCGAGCCCGAGCCCTATCTCAATGGTCGCTCGCTCTACTGGCCGCGCGGCAAGGTGCTGGGCGGCACATCCACCATCAACGGCATGATCTACGTGCGCGGCAACCGCCACGATTATGATCGCTGGTCGCAGCTCGGTCTGCCCGGCTGGTCCTATGACGAGGTGCTGCCGGCTTTCCGCCGCTCGGAAGCCCATGTCCAACGCGATGGCGAGTTCCACAATGTCGGCGGCGAACTGACAGTCTGCCGGGCGCGCGGTAACAATCCCCTGATGGACGTATTCTGCGAGGCGGGCAGCCAGGCCGGCTATCCGCTCAACGACGACTTCAACGGCGCCACCCAGGAAGGTTTTGGCCGCTACGACTTCACCATCAAGAAGGGCAAGCGCTGGTCGACCTCCTGGGCATTCCTCCGGCCGATCCTCGCCCGCAAGAACCTGACGGTGATCACCGGAGCCGAGACCACACGGCTGATCATCGAGAGCGGCCGTGCGACTGGCGTCGAATACCTCAAGGACGGCAATCTCTCCAAGGCATATGCCGCGCGCGACATCGTGCTTTCATCCGGCGTCGTCAATTCTCCCAAGGCGCTGCTGCTTTCAGGCATTGGTCCGGCCGACGAACTCAAGGCATTGGGCATCAATCCAGTCCATGACCTGCCGGGCGTCGGCAAGAACCTGCAGGACCATGTCGATTGCGTCATGAGTTGGGAATGCCGGGAGCCGATCACCCTGTTTGGCGATCTGCGTGCCGACAAGCTGATCCCGTCCGTGGTACAGGGCATGCTGTTCGGTGAAGGCATCACCACCACGTTCCCCTACGAGGCCGGTGCTTTCATCCGTTCCAACGAGGGACTGGTGGCGCCCGATATCCAGCTGCATTTCATGCCGGCTTTGGAAAAGACCGCCAACCTGCACTTCCCCAATCCGTTCAAGAAGGAGGCGGTCGAGGCCAATCACGGTTTCACGCTGCGTGTCGGCCCGGTCAATCCCGCCAGCCGTGGCGAGATCACGCTGCGTTCGAGCAACCCGACCGACAAGCCCAAGATCCAGGCCAATTACCTGCAGGCCGATTTCGACATCCGCACGATGATCGACGGCATCCGGCTGACCCGTGATATCATCAACCAGAAGGCCTTTGACAAATATCGCGGCAAGGAACTCGCCCCCGGCCCGACAGCCATGAACGATGAGGACCTGACCAAGTGGCTACGCGCTACCGCCATGACCACCTTCCATCCCGTCGGCACCGCGAAGATGGGCAACGACCCGATGGCCGTGGTGGATGCGAAGCTCAAGGTTCACGGCATCGAGGGCCTGCGCGTCGCCGATGCCTCTATCATGCCGATCATCTCGAGCGGCAACACCAACGCGCCCGCCATCATGATCGGCGAGAAATGCGCCGAATTCATCCTGAATGCATAAGGGACAGATCCGATGATCCTCGAACACCGCACCTACACGTTCAAGCCCGGCACAACAGACAAGTGGATGAAGAAATACGAAGCCGATGGCCTGCCGGTGCAGAAGAAGCACCTCAACAAGTTCGTCGGGCTCTACGTCTCCGAACTCGGCACGCTGCACACGACGGTGCTGATGTGGGCCTATGACAGCCTTGCCGACCGCGAAGCGCGGCGGGCGGCCATGTATGCCGATCCGGACTGGCAGAAATTCATTTCCGAGGTCTGGGCGCTCGATGCGATCCAGAAGCAGGAGGTGATGATCATGAACCCGGCATCTTATTCCCCGGCTCTTTGAGCAGGAGATATTCTACCCCGCGGCATCCTGGGGGCTGCCGCCGGCCTATAACGACAGACTGACAACAACCAGCAACAGGGAACAAAGCAATGACTGATATCAAGACTGGGACGTCCATCAATTCCGGCATCGATCGCCGCACCTTCCTGCAGGTAAGTGCCGGCACCGCAGCGCTCGGCCTCGCCGCCAACCTGATCCCCAACCTTGCGCATGCCGCAGGCGGGCTCGTGGCACTCGTCCACACCCAGGCCGCCGGCGACAACGGTCCGGTCGATTCCATGATCGGCAAGCTCAAGGAACTGGCAACCGAGAAGGGTTTTGAATACCGCGCCGTCTATGCGCAGGATCCGGCGACCTATGAAACCGTGTTCCGCACGCTCGGCGATGCGGGTGCTGCGATCATCGTCTCGACCTTCAACGAAGTCGCCGAGCCCTTCAAGGCGCTCGCCCCGTCATACCCCAACACCAAGTGGATCCAGCTGTTCGGCGACCCGATCGAGCCGACCATCCCCAACGTCGTCACCGTCTCCTACGATTACTATCTCGGCTGCTACCTCTCCGGCATGTTTGCCGCCAAGGTCTCGAAGTCCGGCAAGATCGGCTATATCGGTGGCGTGTCGCTGCCGCCGCTGAATGCAGACTTCAATGCGCTGAAGGCCGGTGCTCTGTCGGTCAACCCGAAGGCCAGCGTCACCGCCGCTTTCGCTGGCTCGTTCCAGGACCCTGCCAAGGGTCAGGAAATCGCCACCCAGATGTACAATGACGGCATCGAATATATCCAGACGGACTCGGCGGCGACCGATGGCGGCATCATTGCTGCTGCCAACGAGAAGGAAGGCCGCATGGTCAGCGGCATCTCGCCCGCCCAGTACAAGCTGGGTCCGAAATCGGTGATCGCGCTTGTGGCGCTCGATTTCGGCCAGTCGCTCTACAACGAAGTCAGCAGGGCACTTGGCTCCGATTGGAAGGGCGGCCACCAGCCGACCGGCCTCGGCACCGGCGTCATCGATTTCGTCGCATCGCCGGTGTTCGCCGAGCAGGGTCCCGCTGAGCTTTCCGGCAAGGCCAAGGAGATCTGGGCTGAGATTGAAGCTGCCAAGAAGGGCATCATTGACGGCTCTATCAAGGTTGAGTTCAATACCAACCTCTAGCGTAACCCCCCGGATCGAAGATCTCGGGGCCTGGATCGGAGATCCGGGGAAAGGAATTACGCACCACTAAAAACCGGCTACAATCCGCTCTTCTAGGGAGGATTGTCTGCGGTTCGCGGCCTCGTCACTAGCCCTGTTCGGGGCCGCGAACCCATGAATTCCGTTGGGAACCGTTCCATGTCCAATTCCAGTCAGCTCGCTCTGACCTGCCGAGATGTCACCGTCAGATATGGCGAGGTGGTGGCGCTCTCCGATGTCTCGGTGTCGTTT
Source organism: Shinella sp. OV683 (assembly GCF_057787725.1). NCBI lineage: Bacteria > Pseudomonadati > Pseudomonadota > Alphaproteobacteria > Hyphomicrobiales > Rhizobiaceae > Shinella > Shinella sp. OV683. The sequence continues at coordinate 3,423,549 of NZ_CM173543.1, read as the reverse complement.
GCGCCCGGCCTGATCCATGCGGTCGTCGGCCAGAATGGAGCCGGCAAGACCACCTTTGCCCGTGTCGCCTCCGGTCTCGTCCAGCCGACGCAAGGGGCGGTGGAGATTTCCGGTCGCGAGATCCGCACCGGCCACGTCAATGACAGCCGCGCCGCGGGCGTCGAACTCGTGCACCAGAGCTTCGCCCTGCCGCCTTCGTTTACGGTCGCCGAGGCAATGGAGTTCGGCTCGACCGGCAAGGGCGGCATCTATTCCAGCAAGGGGCTGGTCGACAAATGGCGCGATCATTTGAAAAGCCTCGACGTACAGGTCGATCTCTCCAGGCGCATCCGCGACCTGCCGGTCGAGACGCAGCAGGGCATCGAAATCGCCCGGGCGCTGGTCACCGATGCCAAGGTGCTGATCCTCGACGAGCCGACGGCGGTGCTGTCGCCCACCGGCATAGAGATGCTGTTTACCTGCGTCCGCAGGCTGAAAGAGCGCGGCGTCACCGTGATTCTCATTCTTCACAAGATCCGCGAAGTGCTTGGAATTGCTGATACAGTGACCGTGCTGCGCGGTGGCAAGCTGATCGATGGTCCCATGGCCTGCGCCGACATCACGGCCGACAAGCTGGCATCGATGATCGTCGGCGAGGCCGCCAAGACTCTCACGCAGGAAGACAAGGATGCGCTGGTCGGCGCCCGAGCCGACCATGGCGACGACGCCGCTGCGACGGCCCGAAATGCCCTGCCGCCAGTGCTGACGCTGAAGTCCGTTTCCACCAAGCCTGACAGCGAGGGGGCGCCGCTCGAAAATGTCGATCTTCAGCTACGCCCCGGCGAAATCCTCGGCATCGCCGGTGTCGAAGGCAATGGCCAGAAGACGCTTGTTCGCACCATCGCCAGCCTTGCCGATCTTTCCTCCGGCAGCGTCACGCTCGCCAGCCGGGATGTCGGCGGGATGTCGCTCGCCGCCCGACGCGCACTTGGCCTGCGCATCATTCCCTTCGAGCGAAATGTCGAGGGGCTGAGCCTGACCAGTTCGCTCTGGGAAAACTGGAGCGCTCGCGAATTGCTTCAGGGGCCGCTCCTGAAGCTGGTCAACCCGTCCTCCATTCGTGCGCTCTGCGACAAGGCACTGAAGAACTGGAGCGTCCACTATCATTCCTCGACGCAGAAGGCCGGTTCGCTGTCCGGCGGCAATGCCCAGAAGGTCATTCTCGCCCGCGAGGTCGATCCGGATGCCAGGGTGATCATCGCCGCCCAGCCGACGCGCGGCCTCGATATCGGCGCCACCGCCTTCGTCTGGCAGTCGCTGCGAGCGGCACGGGACAGGGGAGCCGCGATCCTGCTGATTTCGTCGGACCTCGACGAACTCTTCGATATCTCGGACCGCGTGGTCGTGATGCTCTCGGGCAAGGTGGCAGGCGAATTCACCGCGCCCTACGACATCCAGTCGGTCGGAAGTGCAATGACAGGAGCCAGACAGACCGCCATGGGGGCCGCGCAATGAGAGACCGTATCCTGTCGATTATCCGCAGCCTGATCTTCGTGGTCTTCGCGCTGGTGCTTTGCGCGCTGGTCTTCCAGCTTGCGGGCTACAATGCCGCGCTGATGCTGGGCTCGGTCGCCGACGGCGCCTTCCTGCGGCCGGGAGCCATCGAGCAGAGCCTGCGCTGGGCGCTGCCGCTGTTCATCACCGCAGCCGGCGTCAGCATTTCCTTCCGTGCGGGCTTTTTCAATATCGGCGCGCAGGGCCAGTTCTATGTCGGCGCAATCTTTGCCGCTTTCGCAGCCGAGTGGCTGAAGGGCGGACCCGCCTTCGTCGTCATCCCGGCCTGCTTCATCGCTGGCATGACCGGCGGCGCGCTCTGGGCGCTTTGGCCGGGCCTGCTCAAACTGCGCTCCGGCACCGATGAGGTCATCACCACGCTGATGGGCAATTTCCTCGCCGGCCTGCTGCTGGTCTATGTCACCTCCGGCCCGCTGAAGGATCCTTCCGGCTCCGGCCAGCAGGCCTCCAGCCGGCCGCTCGACGCCGCCTATCGCATCTCCAATTCGCTGGGCCTGTCGCCGACCATCATCGTCATTGCCATCGTCGTCGGCATTGCCATGTGGCTGCTGGTCAATCGCACCGCCTTCGGCGTGCTGGCGAGCCTTGCGGGCCGCAATGGCACTATGGTGCAATGGCAGGGCGCCAAGCTCTGGCAGCTCGGCCTGTCGAGCTTCATCATCTCGGGCGCGCTTGCAGGCCTTGCCGGCACGATCGAACTGATGGGTCCCAACGGCCGCATCGCCTCTGGCTTCCTGCCCACCCATGGCTTCACGGCCATCCTGATTGCGCTGGTTGCGAATCTCTCGGTGGTCGGCACGGCGGTGGCTGCAGTGTTCTTCGGCGGGCTGGCATCGGCGGCGCTCTACCTGCCGATCATGGCCGGTCTGCCGGCGGCGGCGATCGATATCATCAACGCGGCCATCGCGCTGTTCATCACCGCGCGATCCAATTTTGTCGAGAAATTCCTGCGCCTTGGAGGACGTTCCTCATGAACGACATCATCATTGCCATCCTCCGCTCCGGCACTCCGTTGATCTATGTGACGCTCGCGGGCGTTATCGCCCAGCGGGCCGGCGTCTGGAACCTCGGCCTCGAAGGCATCATGATCATTGGTGCCTGCTCGCTGATCCTCGGCATAATGGTCACCAACTCCTTCACGCTGGCGCTGCTGATCGCCATCGTCATGTGCGTGCTGGCCTCGGTGCTGCTGTGGTTCGTCATCGAGAAGCTCAAGGCCAACCCGATCATCGCCGGCCTTGGGCTCACCGGCCTCGGCATTGGCGGCACGGCACTCGCGGTCGAAGCTATCTTCGGCAGCCAGGCGACCGTCAGCGCCCCCTTCGGCGTGCCCAAGCTCGGCCCGGCCTTCGGCTCCTATGGGGTTCTGTCGATCTTCGTCGTTGCCATGCCCTTTGTCGTCTTCGGCATGTGGGTACTCTTGCGCCGCACGCGTTTCGGCCTGCAACTGGCGGCCTGCGGCGAACATCCCTTCGCCGCCCGCAGCGTCGGCGCCAACCCGGCTCGCATGCGGCTGATCGCGCTTGCCATCGGCGGCGTGCTCTGCGCCATCGGCGGGGCGGAACTCGCGGGCGGCAGCCTGCAATTCTTCGCTCAGGGCATGACCTCCGGCCGCGGTTTCATGGCCTTTGCCGCCGTCATTTTTGGCGCAGCACATCCGATCGGCGCGACCTTCGCCGCGCTGTTCTTCGCCGTCGTTGGCGCCATCGGTATCCGAGCGCAGTTGATGTTCGGCGACAAGGTCCCCCACGACCTGCTGCAGGCTTTGCCCTACCTCGCCACCATCTTCGGTGTCTGGCTGAGCGGCAAGCTGCGCGGCGGCACCAAGGCGGCGGGCACTTTCGCCGAGCTCAAGGATCAATAAGCATTCAGGGAAGAGACATCATGAAATTCGCCCAAGTCCATCCGATCCAGGATGTCTGCATCCTCGTGACCGACCTCGAGAAATCGATCACGTTCTACACCGAGAAGCTTGGTTTTGAGCTCAAGCACCGGGCGCCCGGCTTTGCTGATTTCACCGGCGCCGGCCTGACGCTGGCACTCTGGGATCGGACACATATCGAGAAACACGCCGACGTGCGCATAAAGCCGGGATCGGCCTCGGCGGTGCTGATCGCTGTCAAGCTCGATAATCCCGCCGCGATCGACGCAAGCTATGACGCATTGCGCAAGGAGGGGGTTACCTTCGTCAACCCTCCGGCCGACTATCCCTGGAATTCGCGCTGCCTGTACTTCTACGGGCCTGACGGCGAGACATGGGAGCTTTATGCGTGGCTCGAAGGCGGCGCACCGGGCAAGGTGGAGGCTGCGGCGTGAGCAGCACATGTGCGATCCAATGCAGGGCCGGTAGGCGAGCCAAGCTCTCCCTCTTCTCCCCACCGGGGAGAAGTGCCGAGCATAGCGAGGCGATGAGGGGGCGCCGCGCACTGGATGGCCCCCTCATCCGGCGCTACGCGCCACCTTCTCCCCGCTGGGGAGAAGAGGGAGGAAGCGGCAAGATTGGAGTACTCAAATGACTCAGCGAAAACTGATCATCCTCACTGATCCCGGCCAGGACCAGGCGGCCGCGATCCTGATGATTCTAGGCCAGCCCAGTCATTTCGACGTGCTGGGGCTGGTGGCGACGGCGGGCAACATCAATCTAGACCACACCATTACCAATTGCCTGAAGCTGATGGAACTGGCCGCCCGCCCGGACATCCCCGTCTTCGCCGGCTGCCCGCAGCCGATCCTGCGGCCGCTTGTCATGGCCGAACATGTGCACGGCCCGACCGGCCTCGACGGCCCCGACCTGCCGGAACCAAAGATCAAACTCCAGGAGAAACACGGCGTCGATTTCATCATCGACACGGTCCGCGCCCATCCCGGCGAGATCACCATCTGCTCGCTGTCACCGCTGACCAATCTCGCCGTCGCGGTCCGCAAGGCGCCGGATATTGCTGAAAAGATCGTCGATGTTGTCGCCATGCTCGGCGCCTATTTCGAGGTCGGCAACATTACCCCATCGGCCGAGTTCAACTGCTATGTCGATCCCGAAGCCGCCGATATCGTGCTCAGGTCCGGCATCAAGACCACGCTGCTTCCTCTTGATGTGACTCATCAAATGCGCTCGACGCGAACGCGCCTTCAAGCGATGCGCGAACTCGGCAATCGCTGCGGCATCGCAACCGCCGAGATGCTTGAATTCTCCGAAGCCTTCGACCTCAAGAAATACGGCTGGGAAGGCGCGCCGTTGCACGGCCCCTGCGTGCCGGCCTTCATGATGGCGCCGGAAATCTTCTCCGGCCGCCAGATCAACGTGTCGGTGGAACTCAACGGCACACTGACATCAGGCATGACGGTGGCTGACTGGTGGCAGATCACCGATCGGCCGAAGAACGTCTTCTACGTCAGGGATGGCGACCATAACGCCTATTATCATCTGCTGATCCAATCGCTTGGGAACCTGCCATGACCGAAATTCTCATCCGTGGCGCGAAGATCCTCGCCGTCGATGCCGAGCACGGCACCGAGCCCTTCGACGGCGATATCCTGATAGAGGGTGCCATCATCAAGGCTATCGGCCAGAACCTCGTCGCGGCGCCGGATGCCGAGATCATCGAAGGGCGCGGCAAGCTGGTCATGCCGGGCCTCGTCAATTCCCACACCCATTCCAGCGAGACGTTCTTCAGAGGCCGCTATCAGGGCATGCCGCTGGAAATCTGGCTGCTCTATGCCTATCCGCTACTGATGAATGGGGCGATCGGCGAGCGGCTGCTCTATCTCCGCAGCCTGCTGCTGGCGATGGAGTCGCTCCGCAACGGCGTCACCACCTTCTGCGACGATTTCTTCGATCCTCCCAAGCACGATCTCGACCGGCTGGGCGTGGTCTTTCGCGCCTATGACGACGCCGGCATCCGCGCCAACATCTCCAGCGCCGTGATGAACATCCACACGCTCGATGCGCTGCCCTTTGCCCGCGAAGTGATGCCGCAGAACCTGCAGGACCAGCTCGATTTCGGTCCGCCGATCACAGCCGATGCCTATGTCGATTACTGTAAGTCGGCATTTTCCAGCCTGCACGGCAAATCCGGCCGGCTGAACTTTATGATCGCCCCATCGGCGCCGCAGCGCTGCAGCCGCGACCTGATGCTCGCCTGCATGGATCTCGCCGTCGATCGTGGCGTGCCGTTCCACACCCACGTGCTGGAAACCAAGACCCAGGCCGTGACCGGCCACGAACTCTACGGCAAGAGCCTCGTTGCCTATATGAACGACCTCGGCCTGTTGAAGCGCAACACGACCTTCGCCCACTCCGTCTGGGTCAGCGACGACGATATGCGCCTGATGGGTGAGGCTGATATGTCGATCGCCCACAATGCCGTCTCCAACCAGAAGCTCGGCGCCGGTATCTCTCCCATCCGCCGGTTGCTGGACGCCGGGGTCACGGTCGGCCTCGGCACCGATGGCGTCTGCTCCAACGATACGTCGCGTATCTTCGACGTCATGCGCGTCGCCGGCCTGATCCACAGTGTCTCGGGTCCGGATTGCACCAAATGGGTGACCTCGGAAGAGATCCTCCGCATGGCGACCATTGGTGGTGCCCGCACTGCGATGCTGGAGCATGTGACCGGCTCGCTGGAAGTCGGCAAGGCGGCCGACCTGCTGATCCTCAATCTCAACAGCTATTCCTTCATGCCACTCAACGATGTCGCCAAGCATCTCGTCTATTCGGAAAACGGCTCCTCGATCGAGACGGTGATGGTGGCCGGCAGGATCGTGATGCAGGGCGGCAAGCTCACGACCGTTAACGAGGACGATATCTTCGCCGAAATCAATGAACTCGTCCCCGCCCATCTCGCCGAACATGCCGAGCTTGAAAAGCGCAACGCGGTGTTCGAGCCCGTCATGGCCGAGATCCACCGCCGCTCCGTCATGCAGGATATTGGCCTCAACCGATACCAGGGCGACCTGCCTGCCTGGCCGGGCAAGAACTGATGCGGAGCGCGCTCAATCCGGCCTGACGCCGCACAGCATCTCGCGCTTGCCGGCAAAGCCCGGTCGCCGCTCGACGGCAAAACCCGTCGCAACGAGGTTGCGGCGGACAAACCCGGCCGCGGCATAGGTGGCGAAGGAGCCGCCCTGCCGTGTATGGTCATGTACTTCCTGCAGAATGTCCGGCGACCACATCGCCGGATTGCGCGATGGCGCAAAGCCATCGAGATACCAAGCGTCGAAGGTGGTGTCGCTCGAAGCGAGACTGGTGAGCGCGTCGCCACAGATGACGCTGAGCGTCACGTCCTCGGCCAGTTGCAAATGCACCACGCCGGTGGGCTCGTCCGGCCATGCAGCGACCAGCGCCTGCCGCTCCGCGTCGATCTCGGGCCAGCGGGAGAGGGCCTTGTCGATGCTTGTGCGATCCATGGGGTAGAGTTCGAAAGAGATGAAGTGGAGGGTTGGTGTTGAGGCCCTCGCCGCAGGTCTCAAGTCTTTCCACACCCGCCAGGTCTCGCAGAAATTCAACCCCGTCCCAAAGCCCAACTCGCCGATGACAAATGCGCCCGCGCCCCACCGCTCAGGCAGGCCATTGCCGGCAAGAAACACGTGGCCGCATTCGGCGCGCCCGTCCTCGCGGCAATAAAAATGATCGCCAAACGCGGTCGAATAGGGCATATCGCCGTCGATCCATTCCAGCGTCGGTTTTTGAGAAGTGTCGGTGTCCATGCGCTCAGGCGATAGTTTGCTTTCCGCCTCCGGTCAATTGTCCGCCGACATCCTCGTGGTCGGCGGCGGCATCATGGGCCTCTGGGGGGCGGTCAAGGCAGCCAACGCCGGGCTCTCGGTCATCCTCATCGACCGACAGGAAATCGGCTCGGGCGCCAGCGGCGGCGTGCTGGGCGCGCTGTTTCCGTGGATGCCGGATCGCTGGGACGCCAAGAAGCAGTTCCAGTACGAGGCGCTCACCAGCCTGCCGGTAGAACTCGCCGCACTGGAGGCCGAAACGGGCCTCTGCGCCAATTTCCGACGTTCCGGCCGCATCATCCCGCTGCCGAAACCGCATCTCGCCGTCATCGCCCGCCGCCACGAAGCCGACGCGCTGAACAACTGGCATCAGGGCGACAACCGCTTCTTCTGGCATGTGCGGGAGACGCCGGCGGTCGCCGATTACCTCGCGCCGGAATTCGGCGAGGGCGGCTATGTCGAGGACACGCTGGCCGCGCGCTGCGAGCCGCGCGCGCTGATCGCGGTGTTGAAGGCGTCGCTGGCGATGCAATCGAATGTGCGGGTGATCGAGCATGCGGCGCTGGTGGCGCTGGATGCGGCGAAGGGCAGGGCGGAGATTGCAGCGGCGGCCCCCTCATCCGACCCTTCGGGCCACCTTCTCCCCGCGGGGGAGAAGAGGGAGCGGGCGGCGGCGGCAGAGACCTCCTCTCCCCAGCGGGGAGAGGGTGGCGCGCATGCGCCGGGTGAGGGGGCGCCGCAATCTCGGAACATCGCCTTCTCCCGTATCCTCATCGCCGCAGGTGTCGAAAGCTTCCCGATCCTCCAGTCGCTGCTGCCGCCGATGAAAAAGCCGATCGGCCAGGGCGTCAAGGGCCAGGCAGCCCTGTTCCGGGCCGATATCGATCCGGCATGGCCAGTGGCATTCCTTGATGGCATCTACATCGTGCCGCATGAGGGCGGCCGCGTCGCGGTGGGGTCGACCAGCGAAAACCTCTATGCCGATCCGCTTTCGACCGATCATCACCTCGACCATGTCATCGAAAAGGCCCGTACCCTGGTTCCCGCACTTCGCAATGCCGAGGTCATTGAACGCTGGGCCGGCATCCGCCCCAAGGCGATCGAGCGCGATCCGCTGATCGGCCCGCTCCCGGGCCATCCGAATGTCATCTCCCTGACCGGCGGCTTCAAGATCTCCTTCGGCATGGCCCACCGCCTCGCCGAGCGCGCCGTGGATTTTGCGATGGACCGCGGCCCACAAGACCTGCCCGAGAATTTTACGCTGCAGGGGCAGGTGACGCGGCAGGCGCCGGACGCAGAAAGCTCCGGAGATTTCCCGCCGGAGCTTTCTCACTGATCACACGAGCCGCGACGGTTCATTCGTCGGGCAAAATAAAGCATGCTGCGGAAAAGTGTACTGCGGTTTTGCGCGCTAGAGCGCGACAAGCAAATCCGGAGGGGCGGGCTCGCTTTAGCGCGCAGGCGGCACCACATGGCTGGGTGCCGCCTGCCAGAGGATCGGCCTGTGACGTGGCCGATGCTCTCAAGAAGCCGGCAAGGGGTTAGTTGGCAGCCGGCTTCACGGGGGTCTTGTCAGTCGCAGCCTTGACCGGCTCCTTCTTGGCGGAGGTCTTGGTGACAGTGCTCTTCTTGTGGTGCTTGACGACCTTGTGGTGAACCGGGCATTTCTTGTCCTTAGACGGCGTGCAGGTCGGCTTTTTCACCATGGAGGTCTTGGCCGGTGCAGCCTTGGTGGTGGAAGCCATTGCCGGAGCCAGCGGTGCCATGGCAATGGCTGTGCCGAGTGCCAGCGAAGCTGCGAGAGCGAGCGAGGAGAAAATCTTCATGGTCGTGTCCTTCGGTTGATATCAATCTTTGGGAAGGGCAGGCTGGCTGCCCATGATCTTCAATGCCTTGGCGTAGGTCCTGAGCCCCTGCGCGGTCTTGCCTTTCGTGCAAAGCGAACGCGCCTTGTCCGAAAGTGTGCCGACGCTTTTCGGGGCCGGCTGCCTGGATTTCTGCACGACGCCGGACAATTGCTCGTCCAGCGTCAGGCATCGTTTCTGGCCGATCGTCGCCCCCATAGAGGGAGAAGCAACAAGCATCGACGCCAGGGCAAGGGCGACAGCACCACCGAACTTTTTGGCCACTCGTGACATATCTTCCAATTCCGGTCGTGAATCGCTGCCCGACACCGTTCTAGGCCGCGAAAGTCTCAGGCGCGTTTCGGCTTTTCGCAGATTTGTTGCAGCGATGTTTCTGAATGTAACACTTGCTTTTTGAGGGACTTGGCGGTCTATTCCCGGCAAAAAGCCGGAGACGGAAAATGGCCGGATCGCCTTCCAGACTGCTGATCGTGGACGATGATCGGGAGATCTGCCAACTCATCGTCCTCTACTTCGAGAAGCACGGCTTCGAGGTCATCTCGGCCTATTCCGCACGCGAGATGAACCGCATGCTGGCGGCCCATCCCATCGATCTTGTGCTGCTGGACGTCATGCTGCCCGATGCCAGCGGGCTCGATCTCTGCCGCGAAATCCGCCAGACCACCGAGATCCCGATCATCATGCTGACCGCCGTCAGCGATCTTGCCGATCGCGTCGCCGGGCTGGAGATCGGCGCCGACGACTATGTCGCAAAGCCCTTCGAGCCGCGCGAGTTGCTGGCCCGCGTCCGCGCCGTCATCCGCAGGCGGGCACAGGCGCATCCCGCCGAAACGGCCAAGGCGAGCGAGATTTACCTGCTCGACGGCTGGACGCTCGATATCCAGCGGCGGCGCTTCGTCAGCCCCAATGACGTGCTGATCAGCCTGACCTATGCCGAGTTTGAGTTGCTGACGATCCTCTCGCGCAACGCCAATCGGCCGCTGACCCGGGGCCGTATCCTCGAACTGGTCTCGGGCATCGGCTCGGATGTCTATGACCGCAGTGTCGACGTGCTGGTCAGCCGCCTGCGCCGCAAGCTCGAAAACGCCGCCTGTCCGCTCAACATCGCCAGCATCCGCAATGTCGGCTATGCGCTGCAGGCCGAGGTCGAGCGGCGATGACACGCTTCTTTCCACGGTCGCTGCCGGCCTGGATCCTGATCATCGTCGTTGCCGCCGTCATCTCCTTCCAGGTCGCGACCTTGCTGGTTGCCTCTCATTCAGTGGCCGACAATCTGCGCACCGCCGATCTCTTCCGGCTGGCCGAACGGATATCGGGCGTGGCGCGGGCATTGTCGGGCCAGACCAAGGAAAATCGGGCCGAACTGGTTGCAGGCCTGCAATCGGCTTTCGTCGCCGTCAGTATCGACAATGTGCCCGCCGTGCCCAATATCATCGCCGAAGACGACGAGATGGCCGAGCTCGAAGACATCCTGACGGCCAAGCTGGCGACCAGCGGTGTCAACGATCTCCGCATTGCCGAATATGACACCGACAAGCTGGCCAAGGGCCCCGGCCTGCTGTTGCGCGGCGAGAGCGAGGAGGGCATCGAGGCCGAACTTGCCCGCGAATCCCAGCGCTTCGGGGCCGCGGGTTATTTTGCCGCCTCGATGAAGATGGCCGATGCCGGCTGGATCAATTTCGTCGTCAAGAAGACGCCGGACACGATGCCGCTGACGCCGCGCAACCTCTATGTCTATGTACTGGTCGCCGCCGTGCCGCTGCTGATCACCGTCTGGGCCGTCAGCCAGCTCGTCTGGCCCTACCGCCGGCTGGAGCGCGCCGTCCGAAAGCTGGGCGAGGACCTCAATACGCCGGAAATTCCCGAGCGCGGCAGCTATGAAGTCCGCGCCGTCATCCGCGCCATCAATGCCATGCAGGCCCGCCTGAAGGATCATCTGTCGGAACGCGAGCACCTGGCCGCAGCCCTTGCCCATGACCTGCGCACGCCGCTGACGCGGATGAAGATCCGCTGCGAACTCTCCAAGAGCGCCACCGTGCAGCTGGTGCGGCAGGACATCCGCGAGATCGAGCGGATCGTCAATTCGGTGCTGGAATTTTCGCGTGCGGGCGCATCGAGCGGCCCGCTTGAAAAGGTCGAGCTGACCTCGCTGGTCCAGGACGTCTGCGACAATTTCCCCGAGGCAACCTATCGCCTGTCGCCCTCCGGCCAACGCCAGCCGGCCGTCGTGCGCGCCAACGCGACGTTCCTGTCACGCGCCGTCACCAACCTGGTGGAAAATGCCGTGCGCCACGGCGGCTCGGCCGAAGTCTCCGTAAACCTCTCGGACGACTGGGCGTCCGTTATCGTCGAGGACAACGGCAAGGGCATCCCGCCCGAAGAACTCGCCAATGTCATCAAACCCTTCTACCGGGTGGAAAGCTCCCGCAACCGCGACACCGGCGGCACGGGGCTGGGCCTGGCCATATCAGACAACGTCGCCCGCGGTTTGGGCGGGAGGCTGGAGCTAGCCAATAGGGAGGGCGGCGGACTGAAGGCGGAATTGGTGCTGCCTGTGGCGTGAGGATCAGAAGATGAAGTTGATATCCGACAAATTCCCCAGATACTTCGCATTGGTATGCAAATCGATCACAGTGTCGCCGAAGCTTACGAGTCCATCATCGGACAGGTGCGCCTTGAAGTCGCTGATGTTGTTGATGATCTTCGACTTTGAGAAGTCCAGGATGTCCGTCTCGCGACCGTTGTTTGTAAAATCCATTATCCCATCATGTCCCGCATGATCATTGAAGACAAAGGTGTCATTGCCACGGTCGCCTCGTACCTTGTCGTCTAATTTGGTTCCGATGAATGTGTCATCGCCGCGTCCAAGATCTATGCCCTGCCACTCCCGATCTACACGCGTGCGCGACAGGTCAACGGTATCGTTTTGGCTGGAACCGAAGAAACTGACCTTGCCCTGAACAGATTGAGGTTTGAAGACACCCCCTTCGGAAAGGGTTATCGAAATGCGCCTTTCCACGCTGCTTATCTCCGGAATGTCGTTGAGCAGCCTAGGCGATGCGATGATGCCTGCGGACTTCCAGATGTCCACATCGATACGCGCGCTGTCGAGGATTTCGCCGGTGAACTGGAGAATGTCCTTACCGGCCCCGCCAACAATCGTCAAATTACCGCCCAGATCGTAGGAGAGTTGAAAGAGATCGTTGCCCGCGCCACCGTGCCATTCGCCGTTAAGTCCAGATTTCCGACCGAAGCTACTGCCAATGATCAGATCGTCGCCCGCGCCACCGAAGACAGTACTGAAACCTCCTTCACCGACGGTGATCTCATCATCGCCGCCGCCGCCAAAAGCCAGGTTGGTTCCTGTCCCGGATTGTGCCGTATGATCTAGGTTTTCAACAAATATTTTATCATTGCCCCCACCTCCGAAAATCGTGTCGTCGCCGATACCGGCGTAAAGCTTGTTGTCAGCCGAATTCCCCTTGAGAATGTCGTCGCCATCGCCGCCATTAAGTTCGATGCTGTTCACAGCCCGGGAGAAATTCAGGACGTCATCGGAGTCAGAACCCGTTATCGTGCCGTGAAAACTCGCGTCGAAGAGCGTCGCATTAATGTTCGTGGCGTTCGTGAGATAAATGACGGATTTTTGACCCTCATACGAGGAGATACGGGTGATGGTCTCCAACATCTCTGCGGCCAACGTGACGGAATGATTGACCTGGAGTTCTTCTATGCTGTCGAAGGTGACTCTCTGGAGTGAGCCAAAAATGACGACCGTGTCGAGCCCTTCTCCGCCTACGAGGTCGGCGCTATCCGTATAGCCAAAACGCCGGCCAAGAACAAAAGTATCGTTGCCGGTGCCGCCATCAGCCTGTACGTCACCGGTAATCACGATCTTGTCGTTTCCCTCGCCGCCGAACACGGTATCGTGTTCGCCATACGACGCTCGGCTGCGGATAATATCGTCGCCATCGTCGCCAGACAGAAAATCGCCCCCCAGGTTGTCGTTGATAACGTCGTCGCCTTCGCCACCATAGATCGACAGGTGCTGAAAGAACCAGTCACCTATCGGATTTATGGTGTCGTTTCCCCCCAAGCCGTACAAAATCACTTGCTCGTAAATCCCACCCTCCGAATCAGCGAAAGTGTCAAAGACGATGTTGTCGTCGTCGTTTGTGCCGGTAATGGTATTTTCGTCCTTGGTGAACATGAGGCCCTCAAAATTATATATGTTGGTGATTTTGCCTGAACTATTCTTGTGATAAATATTTTATACTTATTCGATCTGCCTAGAACACGAAGGCGCTCTCCTCGAGATTGTTGACTTTAATGTGATAAAGCTCAATCTCTGCGCTGTGAAACTGGATCACCAACCGGTCTCCGTCGCTGGACATCTCGACGTGATGGTCGATCATGTCGTCGAAATCCTTGATCGATTTGACGGCAGACAAATCAATGATATCCCGATCCCTGCCGATACTGTCGTAATCGACGATCGTGGTCTTGCCTGCGCCATCCCCAAACACGAAAGTGTCGCGTCCTCCCTGACCCGCCAAGATACTGTACCCCTTGCCCGCGGTCAGCACATCGTTGCCATCGCCGCCCGAAATTCTCCACGTGTTGTGGCTGGCCCTCATGTCAATGTGATCCACGCGACCGGAGCCGACGATAGTTCCCTTGAGTGGTTCTTCGGATGCCGCATTCCATGTGAAATGGCCTCCCGATGAAAAAACAAACTGCAGGTTTTTTCGGACCGCGACGAATTGGTCGAAACTATCGAGAACATCTGCGTCGGCCGTGATCGAGTTTACACCCCATCCAATTCTCGCAATCTCAATGTCTTTGACCACGATGTTGGATATGTCCCGGCCCAAAACGATTTCGTCGGTCCCCTGTCCGCCGAGAAAGTGACTTGCAGTCGTCGGGTAAAAGCGGAAATCCTTGAAGAGGTCGTTTCCCGCGCCACCGGATACGATCTTGAAATCCTTTTTGCCATCTTCCCAAAACCCGCCACTGGTCGCCGATCCACTCAAGAGGTCGTCGCCGTCCCCACCGCGAATGACATCATCTCCAATCGCTGAGAAAATGCGGTCGTTTCCATTGCCGCCGTAAAGCGTATCGTTCCCCCTGCCTCCGAACAGAAGATCGTTGCCTTCACCACCATCGAGAAAGTCATTGCCCACGCTGCCGTCAAGGGTGTCGCGGCCACTGCCTGTAATGACGGTGTCATTGCCCGCGCCTAATTTGGCGCCGATTCTGGCGTTGCTCTCGGAAATATCGAAAACGTCGTCGAATCTGCTGCCCGAGATCCCAAAGTTGCCGCCGAGAAATGTCACATCGATGACGTTGGCTTGCTTTGAAAAAATAAGGGACCTTCTGGACGACTTGCTGTCCGAGCTGACGAAATCAACGGTGCTGAGATCGAAGTGCCCGATGTAGAGTTCCGGGCTGTACACCACGAGTTTTTCTATTCCTGTGAATTCCAATTGATCGAGAGTTGGATAAAACGCATCCAATTGCAGGGTGTCAAACCCTTCGCCGCCGTCGATCTTATCGTGGCCATCGCCGTAGTTGATGATGTCGTCTCCGCTGCCGCCGTTGAGCGTATCGTCAACATATGAGTCAAAGAGACGATCATTTCCATCCTCCCCAAACAGCTGCACGCCAAAATTGCCGATAATGGCTTCGTCTACGCTCGGCCTGCCGGACAGCACGTCGTTGCCGCCGCCTGCGTAGATAATGTTGTAAACGGATAAGCCGCCGTTTTCCTCGTGCACTACCTTTACAGTGAGTTCGTTCGCTTCCTCGTCCCCCTGAATGATGAAACCCGACATTCTGGACCGTCTCCCTTTTGTGCTAATTCTCTTAGTTGCAATAGCGCCATTCTACATTGCGGATTTGATGGCAGTTGTGAAACTGTTAAGCAAGTGGTGGCGAGAACAAAAGTAGTGGCTGAACTGTATGAGATCTGCGAACACCCACCCTCGACAAACCCATTTCCCCCTTCTAGTTTTGCCTGAAAACAAAATCCGAAGGTGAACCCGCATGCTCGATCTCCAGACCCCTCGCGATCTCATCGGCTATGGCGCCAACATCCCCGATCCGAAATGGCCGGGCGGCGCCAAGATCGCCGTGCAGTTCGTCGTCAACTACGAGGAGGGCGGCGAGAGTTGCATTCTCGATGGCGATGCCGCCTCGGAAAACCTGCTGTCGGAGATCGTCGGTGCGGCGCCTTGGCCCGGCCAGCGCAATCTCAACATGGAGAGCATCTACGAGTACGGCTCGCGCGCCGGCTTCTGGCGTCTGCACCGGATGTTCACCGAGCTCAACGTTCCCGTCACCGTCTATGGCGTGACGCTGGCCATGGCGCGCAATCCGGATGCCGTGGCGGCCATGAACGAGGCCGGCTGGGAGATTGCCAGCCACGGCTATCGCTGGCTGGAATACAAGGATTTCTCCGAAGAGGAGGAGCGCAAGCACATCCTCGAGGCGGTGCGGCTGCACACCGAGGTCGCCGGCACGCGACCGCTCGGCATGTATCAGGGCAAGCCGTCCAGCAACACGCTGAAGCTGGTGATGGAGGAGGGTGGCTTCCTCTATTCCTCCGACAACTATTCCGACGACCTGCCGTTCTGGGTGCCCGGGCTGGATGGCAAGCCGTTTTTGATCATCCCCTACACGCTGGAAACCAACGACATGCGTTTTGCCACCCCGCAAGGCTTCAACACCGGCGACCAGTTCTTCACCTATCTCAAGGATGCCTTCGACACGCTCTATGAGGAAGGCAAGCAAGGTGCGCCGAAGATGATGTCGGTGGGCTTGCACTGCCGCCTCGTCGGCCGCCCCGGCCGCGCCGCCAGCCTGCGCCGCTTCATCGAATATGTGCTGAAGCACGACAAGGTCTGGGTGCCGAAACGCATTGATATTGCCCGGCACTGGCACGAGCATCACAAGCCGCAAGTGTAGATTTCGAAGGCGAGCGTTTCTCACAAGGCCGCGAATCTCGATATCCTGCCGGCGCCACATTTTGCACAGCCGAAGAGGTGTCTGCCGACGCAGGTGCAGCATCAAATCCGGCTCGACAATCCAGCTTGCGGGCGCTACTGCTTTTGTCAAAATCGAGCAGATTTCGAGGCAGGCCAGGAGCAGTTTAGTGGAAAAATCGGAGTTTCTGTCGCGTTTTGGCGGCGTTTTCGAACATTCCGCCTGGATTGCCGACCGTGCCTGGCAAAAAGGCGGGCTGCCCGACACGCTCGACGCCGAGGTGGTCCATCACCATCTCGCCGAACAGTTCCGCGCGGCTTCCGAAGACGAACGGCTGGGGGTTCTGCGCGCCCATCCCGATCTCGCCGGCAAGCTTGCCGTGTCGGGCGATTTGACCGAGGACAGCCGCAAGGAGCAGGCGGGCGCCGGGTTGAGCCAACTCACCGAGACTGAGTTTGCCCGTTTCACCGATCTCAATACCCGTTACCAGACGAAGTTCGGCTTCCCGTTCATTATCGCGGTCAAGGGTCTGGGCAAGGCCGAGATCCTGCACGCGTTTGAGAACCGCATCCACCACAGCCGCCAGGTCGAGTTCGACACCGCTTGCCACGAGGTCGAAAAGATCGCCAGCCTGCGCCTCAATGCCATGACATACGGAGAATAGCATGTTCGGAACCGATGAACGCCCCGGCTTTGCCGCCGGCACCGTCAACCTCGCCTCTGCCCGCCTAGGCGCCAAAGGCATCTTCTCGACGGACGAGTTTTTCGCGCCGCTGTCGCGCATGCTGTCGGATGAATTGCCGCTCTGGGAAGCCACCCGCTATGACGACAACGGCAAATACATGGACGGCTGGGAAAGCCGCCGCAAGCGTGTCGCGGGCCACGACTGGGCGGTGGTCAAGCTCGCCATGCCGGGTCGCATCCACGGTGTCGATATCGATACGCACTGGTTCACTGGCAACTATCCGCCCTTCGGCTCGGTCGATGCCGCCTTTTCGCCGGACGGCGATCCCGATCCCAGCGACGATGCCGCCTGGACCGAGATCCTGGCAAAGTCGCCGCTTGGCGCCTCCGCCCATCATTTCTTCGAAAATGCCGACAAATCCAGGGTCTGGACGCATATCCGCCTGCACATCTATCCGGATGGCGGCGTCGCGCGCTTGCGGGTCTACGGCACTGCGGATTTCGACTGGACCAAGGTGAGGCCCGATCAGGAAATCGACCTCGCATACATCTTCCACGGCGCCAAATCACTGGCCTGGTCGGACGCCCACTATGGACATCCCGACAAGATGCTGGAGCCCGGTCGCGGCGAAAACATGGGATCGGGGTGGGAAACCAAGCGCCGCCGTGGTCCCGGCCACGACTGGGCGATCATCCGCCTTGGCCATGCCGGCACGATCCGGCGCATCGAGGTCGACACCCATTTCTACAAGGGCAATTTCCCCGACACCTGCGAGCTCCTGGGCGCCAACCTGCCCGGACTGGGCGACACGCTGTCCGAGGCGGAAATCGCCGCATCCGAGAACTGGAAGCCCCTTCTTGGTCGCAAGAAACTGCAAGCCGATCATATTCACCACTATGGCGCGGACGATATCGCCGATATCGGCCCGATCACCCATGTCCGCTACGGCATGTTCCCCGACGGCGGCACGATGCGGCTGAGATTGTATGGCGTGAAGGGGTAGCTTCTCGGCTGTTTTCTTATTTGTTCACGGCACCGGCAGCTGCGCGCGTCAGAATGCCAGCCCTGCCTTACGAAGTCCTTCAACGCGGAGCTCGAAGTCCTCGGGGTTCCGGAAGGGGAGGACGCGTCGGCGGTATTCGATGGAAAAATCCGGATTGATCTGCAGCGTATGCGCCCAGGCCTGCCGACTTTCCTCCAACTGGCCGAGATGGCCATAGCAGGACGCGAGCAGGGCATAGGCGGTCTCGGACTGAGGGTTTCGTGCGAGCCGTCGCTCGATTGCGGCAATCGCTTGGTCATATTGCCTCAGGGAAAAGTGTGCGTCGGCGAGAAACTGCAGCGTGATTTCTGGATAATGTGGGTCCAACCGCATCGAGGTATCAAGCGTCTCGAGCGCGCCGGCAGGGTCGCCTGAGAATACCTGAATTCTAGCCTTCAGGAGCAGCATCTCCACGGAGTTCGGCGACAGCGCGAGCCCCCGTCGCACTTCGCCGAGCGCCGGGTCGAGCTGGCCGCTCCATCCGTAAGCCACCCCCAGCGCCCAATGGCCGGTGGGCTCTTCCTCGTCCATCTCCACCGCCCGCTGCGCGAGTTCCAACCCGGTACGCAGCGAGTGATCAGGGTCGCTGGAAAAGCCGTTGACGTAGTCACTGCAGTGGGTGAAGGCGATGAATGCATGGGCTGGGGCATATCGAGGATCAATCGCGACCGTGCGCCCGAGCAGGTTGCGCGCTGCGATATTGCCTGTTCGGGTGGCCGCCCACGCCAGCTCGCGGCCGCGCAGGAAGAATTCGTAGGCCTGCACGTTGACCGCACGTGGCCTGGCCAACCGATCCTGTTCGCCCGCCGTGAGCTTCAGCTTGAGCGCCGCCACGATTTCCTGCGTGAGTTCGTCCTGAACCGCGAAAATATCGGTGAGGTCACGGTCGAAACGGCTAGCCCAGACATGTCCTCCATCCGTTGCATCGATCAGCTGCGCCGTCACCCGAACCCGGTTGCCGGCCTTGCGCACGCTTCCTTCAAGCACATAACGGACGCCGAGCGTCTTGGCGACTTCGGGTATCGAAACGGCGGCCTTCTTGTAGACAAACGACGAGTTGCGGGCGATCACATGCAGTTCGGACAGCTTCGAGAGGTCGGTAATGATGTCCTCGCTGATGCCGTCGGAGAAATACTCCTGTTCGGCGTCGCCGCTCATATTGTTGAAGGCGAGCACGGCGATGGAAGGCTTGCCGGGAGCAGGCGGCTGCGCCGGACGTACCTGCCCGACACCTCCGACCTCAAGTGAATAAACCCGGATCGGCTCAGCGATGTTCTTGAGGTGGGTCGCGCCAAGGTCGGTTACAAGCAGATCGAGCTTTGCCTTCACCTGACGATAAGCGTCTTCCGAAAGGCAGATGGCGCCGGGCCTGGCTATTCCCTCCAGCCGCGCGGCAATATTAACGCCGTCCCCCATGAGATCACCGTCGCTCTCCTCGACCACATCGCCCAGATGGATGCCTACGCGGAATTCGATGCGGCGTTCGGGAGGCAAGCCGGCATTTCTCTCGACCATGGCATTCTGGATCTCGAGCGCGCAGCGCACGGCATCGACGACACTACGGAATTCGACGAGGCTACCATCGCCCGTGCGTTTGACCACGCGGCCATTGTGCACAGCGATGGTCGGGTCGATGAGATCGCTGCGCAGGGCGCGAAGCCGCGCGAGGATGCGATCCTCGTCCGCGCCGGCCAGCCGGCTGTAGCCGACCACGTCCGAAACCAGGATCGCGGCGATTTTTCGCATCTCGCTCATGGCGCTTGTTCCACCTCGACCCAGATTACCACAAAGTGAACGGAAACGCTCCTCAAGCTTACTCTGGCTCGCCGCGACAGCCGGGACGCAGAACGGAAATCCCTGAACCAATTCCGACTATGGAAGCAGAGGACATTCTGCGGATCATTGAGCCTGCGGCCCGTTTCTCAGGCCTCCCTTGCTATCGCCCGCAGGAACTCGAACGTCTCGTATTCGCGGTAGCTGGTCTCGTCATTGGTCAATCCATAGCGCTGGTTGGCCGAGAGCTTGACGATCACCACGCCCCTGGCCGGGTTGACATAGACGAACTGGTTATAGACGCCGATGGCGGAATACTCGCCCTCGTCGCCTTCCGGCACCCACCATTGATAGCCGTAGCCGAACAGCGAATCCGACAGGCCGGTATCGCCCGGCATCAGATGTGGCGCATCAGGCGTCACTGATGCCTTGACCCAATCGGCCGAGACGATCTGCTTGCCGTTCCATTTGCCGTTCAGGCGGAAGAGTTCGCCGATCTTGGCATAATCGCGCGCCGTCGCGTTCAGCCCGCCATAGGCCATTTCCATGCCGACGGAATCGACGATCCAGTAGCCGGGACTTTCCATGCCCAGCGGGTGCCAGAGCTTCTCCTGCATGTAGTCGGCGATCGAACGGCCGGTCGCGGCAACCAGCAGCATGCCGAGCACCTGCGTGTCGGTAGAATTGTAGAGGTTGAAGCTGCCGGGCTCGCGAGCCCGCTTCAGCGTCGGCGGAAACTCGTTCATCGAGCCGCCCAGGCCGAGGATCGAGACGAACCGCATGATGTCGGAGCTCGGATCGCTATAATCCTCGTTCCAGCCGGCGCCGGACGACATCTGCAGGATGTCCTTGATGCGCACGCCGGCATAGGCCGATCCCTCGACGCCAAGCGCCGGCAGATAATCGGTGATCGGCTGCTCGATCGATTTGATCAAGCCCTCGTCGACCGCGATACCGACCGCTGCCGACACAAAGCTCTTGCCCACCGACATCGAGATCCAATGCGTGTCGCGGCCGCCCCAATCGGCATATTGCTCGTGGCGGATCTCGCCATTCTTCAGCACCAGCAATGCCATCGTGTCGGTCTCGGTCATGAAACCCTTGATGTCGCCAGTCTTGCCTTCGAAGACATAGCTCGTCGGCAACGTCATCGGCGCGCCATAGGGGAATGGTTTTGGCGTCGGCGAGGCTGTCATCACTGCTGTCGGAAAGATCTCGCGCTGCTTCTGGAAATTGACGGTCTGGCTGGCGCCGGAGAAAAGGGTTTGAAGATAGTCGATGCGTTCCATTGTCGTTCCCACTGCTTGTTATAGCGGGCAACCTGCCAAGGAAATCGACGGCAGACAACAGTTTGTTTGGGCGAGCCCACGCATCGGGCCAAACCGCCGTTAACACTTGTGGCAGGGTGCCTGTTCTCGAGTCTCGCCACCGCCCGAAGTTTGCAAATGCTTCAAAAGGCAACGTAATCCGCTTAAATGCTAATATTGTATTATCCTATCTTCAATTGAAGGCCCGTGCCTTGGGCTGGCGTGCAGCACTGATGCAATTGCAAGTTATCAGGGGTGCAAACTGGTGGTCCCTTACGCGAGCGACCGATGGTAGGTTATATTAGCACTTGGAGTAACTCGGCGAGGGGACGAGCGATGCCTGGAAATGCGAAAACCACTAGCCAGAACAACCTTGACTTCAAGTCAATCGAAGCCAGACGGCCTGCCAAAGCGCCTGTTCTTGGCGCTGCGGTCGCCGGGCTTCTGCTCCTGCCGCCGGCCACGGCCGCACTTGCTAATTGCAGTCCCTACCCCTCGTCGTCCGGGGATATCGTCACCTGTGACGGCAATCCGAATGGATATAAAGCGATCGGTCTGGACGACCTGACCGTCAATATCGTGCCGGGCACCAATTTCAATGGACCGTTTTTGATTTCCAACAGCGGTATTCTATACATCACCACCGCCGGCAACATGAACAGTGTGACGCTCAACAACAACGACGTGATCCGCTTCGAAAACCTCGGCAACATGAACCAAGGTCTGGTGATCACTGGAGACGGCGATTACACGGTAATCAATCGCTCCGGCGCCTTCATCAACACGCCATTCACGATGACGGGCGACAGCGACAATACCATCCTCAACGAAGGCACCCTTAACAACGGCATCACCGTATCAGGCAACGGTACGACGGGCATCCGCAACGCGGAAAATGCCTTCATCAACAACGGCATCTTCATCAACGGCGCGAGCCAAACCGTTGTCGACAATATGGGAACGATCCAGAGCAACACGCTGCTGGGGTCGGGAGACGACGCCATCGTCAACCATGGCAACGGCACCATAAACGGCACGATCGACGAAGGAGCCGGCGATGACCAGTTCCTGATGAAAAATGGCAAGGTCAACGCCGACATTCAGCAGAATACCGGCAAGGACTATTTCCAGCTCTCGGGCGGCGAGGTCACCGGTTTCATCCGTTCAGGTGACGACGATGACCTGATGGATTGGACCTCGGGCGGCCTGCTCGGCGGCATCGACATGGGTGACGGAACCGATCGGGCGAACCTCTACTCGCTGGACAGCAGCCAGCTGAAGCAGATCCAGATCGATGGCGGTCAGGGCGCTGATGACAAGCTTTTCATCTTCAGCACCGAGATCCAGGATCCGCAGCGTCTCAATCGGTGGGAACTGATCGGCCTGACCAGCGGTACGACGCTGACGCTGAACGACAATCTCGTGCTCGGCGACAGCGGCAGCCTGACGGGCACGCTCGCCATCGACGCAACCGCAAGCGTGCTGGCGGGCGATCGCCACAGCACCATTTCGGCCTTTGACGTCGGAAGCAAGGCAGCGGTGGAGAATGCCGGCACGATCGATCTGACCAATGGCTCGGATTCGACCACAGATACGCTGACGATCTTTGGAGATTATACCGGCGCCTCCGGCTTGCTGAAACTTCAGTCGGTGCTCGGTACTGATGGTTCGCCCAGTGACAAGCTGGTCATCGACGGTGGCACGGCCACTGGCTCCACCGGCATCGACATCGCCAATGTTGGTGGGATTGGCAAGCGCACCAAAGACGGCATCCTGGTTGTCGAGGCCGTCAACGGTGCGACGACAGATCCGAAATCGTTCAAACTTGCCCAACGTGTCACTGCTGGTGCTTATGAGTATCTCCTGTTTCGTGGCAGCACGGACGGCACCAATGAATTCAACTACTACCTTCGCAATCACATCAGGGACATCGATATTCCCGACATCGATCCGCCATATCACCCGCCGCCGGATATCGTGGATCCGGACAAGCCCGACGGCGGGGACGGAGACAACGATAACGATGGCGATGATGACCATATAGGCGGCGACTACGACATCCCGCTGATCCGTCCGGAGGTACCTATCTTGAACGCCGTGCCCGCGGTCACTCGTGGCCTGCTGCGCACGACGATCGGCACCTTCCATGATCGTATGGGCGAACAGGAATGGCTGACCGCATCCGATGCCGGGCATGTGGCCTGGATGCGAGTGTTTGGAAAGACCTACACCTATGACGTGGGCGGCCTTCTCGGCTCGGAATTTGACGGCAACTTCTGGGGCATGCAGATCGGCGCCCCGGTCTACACGATCGAGCACGCTGGTGGACAGGAAGACATCCTTGGCCTTTTTGCCGGCTACAGCCGCGCCAACGGCGACATCGAAGGAAACCTGTTCAGTGTATTCCATGTCAATGTGGGAAATCTGGGCATCGACGCTTACAATGTCGGTGGTTACTGGACCCACACCTGGACAAATGGCAGCTATGTCGACGCCGTTGTCATGCAATCCTGGCTGAACGCCAACACAAGCTCGATCGGCGGCTATTCCACCAAGATCGACGGGTCGGCGACAACGCTCTCACTGGAGGCCGGAACCCCGTTCGCCATCACCGATGGCTGGGAGATCGAACCGCAGGCGCAGATCATCTGGTCGGGCATCGATTTCGACAAGGCGCATGATCCAGGCAGCAGCATACGCTACAATGTCGGCGATGGTGTCACCGGCCGGATCGGCTTCCGGGCGACCGGAACCTATGACGTCGACGGCAAGAGGGTCAACCCGTTCCTGCTCGCCAATGTGTGGCATTCCTTTGAGGCCAAGGACACGTTGAAGTTGAAGGGTGCTGCCTTCTCCAACAAGCTCGACATGACGACGCTAGAACTGGGCGTCGGCGTCTCGGCGCAGCTCAATACCCAGGCGAGCGTCTACGCAAAGGCGTCCTACGACATGAATTTGGGTGGTAACGACTTCCACGCGATCGAGGGAAATATTGGGCTTAACGTCAGGTGGTAGGCTGCTGCCGACCTTGCCGATCGGCGAGGACTCTGCTTTTGCTGGGTGGTGGCGAAGCCGCCAGGCCGAAATAGAAGACGGAAAAGCACATGTTTCTGACCAACGAGGACATGGTGGAGCTGATCGGCTTTCGCCATGAGCTCCACCGCTATCCCGAAATCTCCGGCGAAGAGGCCGAGACTGCAAGGCGCGTTGCCGCTTTCCTGGCGCCGATGCATCCGGACAAGGTTCTGACCGGGCTCGGCGGCCATGGCGTCGCCGCCGTGTTCGAGGGTGCGGAACCCGGCCCGACGCTGCTCTTTCGCTCCGAGATCGACGCATTGCCGATCGAGGAACTAACCGATGTGGCCTACAAGTCCACCATCCCGGGCAAGGGCCATCTTTGCGGCCATGACGGACACTCCACCATCCTTGCCGCACTCGGCCGTGGTCTTTCGCGAGGGCGGCCGACGAAGGGCCGGATCGTGCTGATGTTCCAGCCGGCCGAGGAGAATGGCGCAGGCGCTGCCGCCGTCATTGCCGATCCGCGATTTGCCGAGATCAAGCCGGACCTGTCCTTCTCGCTGCATAACATGCCCGGACTGCCCTTCGGGCACGTTGCGCTGATCTCAGGCATCGTCAACTGTGCCTCGCGCGGCATGAGGATCACGCTGACCGGCAAGACGGCGCATGCCTCGACGCCGGATCAGGGCACCTCGCCAATGCGGGCGGTGTCGTCGCTGATGCCGCAGCTTACCGACCTCGGCCATGGTGAACCCAAAGATGCTGATTTCAGCCTGGTGACCATCACCCATGCGGCGCTCGGCGAACCCGCCTTCGGCATCGCGCCCGGCTATGCCGAGATCTGGGCGACGCTCAGGACGCTGCGCGACGAGCGCATGGATGCGATGTGCCAGAACGCAGAGGCGCTGGTGCGCAAAGCCGCACAGGAAAGCGGTCTTGACGTCGAAATCACCTACGACGATATCTTCCTGCATTGCGAGAACGCACCGGAGGCCGTCGAGCACCTGATGAAGGCCCTTGACGACGAGGCCGTCAGCCACGACGCCGGCGACCTGCCGATGCGCGGGTCGGAGGATTTCGGCCGTTTCGGCGGAGCCGGACCGTCGGCGATGTTCTTTCTCGGCTCGGGTGAGAAGCACGCAGGGCTGCACAATCCAGACTACGATTTCCCTGATGGGCTGATCGATATCGGCGCCCGCGTGTTCATGCGGGTGGTGCGGAATATGCTGGGGTAGGCGCCTTATCGCGTCAGATGGATGACTTCCATGCCCGGAACGGATTTGAAATGCCTGTCGCCAGTCAGGAAGAAATTGCAGTGTGATTCCAGCGCCGTGACGTAGTGGATGGCGTCGACAAGCTTGAGGCCAATGCCGCCGCCATCCATGGCTGCCCGCTTTGCAAGGCCGCTATCCAGCGGCGCCAGTTCGATTTCGTCACTGGCAAACAACGCGTCATAAAGTTCGATTATCGCCCGATCTCCGGTCCTCGACGGTTTCCAGACGCATTCTGCAATCGTGATCTCGCTTGTTACAACGGTCGAGCCGACGGCGGCGATCTCAGCCAGCATTGTTTCGGTCGCATCGACGAATTGCGGATTGCCTTCGATCAGGTAGATCCAGATATTTGCATCCACATAGATGCGTGATTGCCGGCCGAAATCAATCGTCGCCACGCAGCCACCTGATATCGTTGTCTATATCCTCCTTGCTGCGCGGACCGTTCAATGCCGCGCCTGCTCCTGCCAGGCTCAGTATGGTGGAGAAGCGCGATTTCTTCGGCGCCGGAGCTTCCTCCCGCTCGATCTCATCGAGATGCCGCTCAAGCGCTTCCTGGACGATATAAGCACGGGACCGCCGGGACCGGGCAGCAGCCTTGTCGAGCCGCTCGCGGGCTTCCTTTGTCAATCGTAGGGATAATGTTGAAGACGACGACATGGCATTGAACCTCTCAGCTCAGCAGTAATTTGGTTCTGTGTAACACATTGCAACACAATGCGCCACACGCTTATCCAGGGCTCACGTCTAGAATTGACATGCCATCCGGAAGGACTAGCTTGCCGAAAACGACTCAGCTGGACCATGCATGACCCGTATTCTCCCTATCGAACCGCTGACCAAGGCGGCATTTGCCCCCTTTGGCCAGGTTATTGAAGCCGATCCTGCCGCCATGCGATTGATCAATGGTGGTACCACGGAGCGCTATCATGCGCTCGGCGAGGCGGAGGCGTTTGGCGAGGGGGCGAAGGTCATCCTCAACATCTTTCGGGGCCAGCCGCGCACCTTTCCTTATGAACTGGGCATGATGGAGCGTCACCCCTTCGGCAGCCAGAGCTTCCAGCCGCTCGACAGCCGGCCCTATCTGGTCGTTGTGGCGGAGGACGAAGGTGGTAAACCTCAAGTGCCACGCGTTTTTCTTGCGCGTGGCGACCAGGGCGTAAACTATCGTGCAAATATATGGCATCACCCCTTGATGGCGCTCAAGGAAGTCAGTAACTTTCTTGTTGTCGATCGTTCCGGATCGGAGCATAATCTTGAAGAATACTTTTATTCATTGCCATTTATAATTGAAGGGGATTTCCTGTGACAGGTTTGACGACCCATGTGCTTGATACCGCGTTGGGCGTGCCCGCCAAGGGGGTGATGATCGACGTCTTCCGGATCCAGGATGAGATCCGC
This sequence comes from Shinella sp. OV683, assembly GCF_057787725.1. Classification (NCBI taxonomy): domain Bacteria; kingdom Pseudomonadati; phylum Pseudomonadota; class Alphaproteobacteria; order Hyphomicrobiales; family Rhizobiaceae; genus Shinella; species Shinella sp. OV683. Next base: position 3,396,925 of record NZ_CM173543.1, on the reverse strand, counting down.
GAATATATCAAGACCGTCAGGACCAATGCCGACGGACGGATTGAAGGTGGACCGCTATTGGTCGAGCCGGATCTCCGGAAGGGCACCTATGAACTCGTCTTCCACGCCGGCGCCTACCTGAAAATGACCGGCCAGAAGTTGCCTGACGTGCTTTTTCTCGACCTGATCCCGATCCGCTTCGGCATCTCCGATCCGGCCTTGCACTATCATGTGCCGCTGCTGCTTTCACCGTTTGGCTACTCGACCTACCGCGGCAGCTGATCACTGCATTTTCGATTTTGCAACCCTGCTGATGAGTCCATCGCACTCAGAGGTGGTGGCGATATCGATTTCATAACATTTTGAAATAATGTATATTTTCGTGCTCGAGAATATGCGTGGCAATTGCCGCGAATAAACGTGAGCCGCCAGCCGTGCCTTAACCAGTCTTTGAATTCGCTTCGCATGACAGCTTGATCCGGCGCCGGCCGGACATTGTGTCAACCGGCATGAAACTGGAGATTGATCATGGCTATTAACATTCCCACAGGAACAACCGAATACGATATCGAGGACAGCGGCAAGACCTATGTGCTCGAGAAGAACGCCTCCAGGACCGTCAACAACGCCAACGGGATCTTCGTAGGCACTTCTTTTAATGACAACACCATCATCATCAAGGGCGATATCACACAAACCGGGATCGGCTTTGCCGGTATCTGGGTCAATGGCGAAGACACGAAGATCGTCGTCGACGGAGGTGGCTCGATCAAAGGCGCGACGGGTATCCAGTCCGAGAATTTCGAGCCGTCGAGCAGGCTGAACATCCTCAACAACGGGCTGATCGAGGGCGATGGCTTTGCCATCCAGACTGCCGACAGCAAGGAATTCGTCATCAATCAAGGCACGATCCATGGCCGGATCAATCTCGGCAGCGGCAAGGACTTCTTCGATAACAGCGGTGGCACGGTCGACCACAAGATCGAGGGTGGCACGGGCGACGACACGCTGATCACCGACAAGGCAGGTGTCAAGCTCAAGGAAGACGGCGGCAGCGCAGGATATGATACCGTGAAATCGACGGTCTCCTATACGCTGTCCGAAAATGTCGAGCGTCTGATCCTGCTCGGCAACGGCAATATCAACGGCACCGGAAACGCCGATCAAAGCGACCTCTTCGGCAATAACGGCAACAACAAGCTGTTCGCCCTGGCAGGCGTCGACAAGCTCGACGGCGGCAGAGGCAACGACCGGCTGACCGGCGGCGCCAATGTCGATACCTTCATCTTCAAGACCGGTTACGACCACGACACGATCGCCGATTTCCAGAATGAAACCGATCATATCAATCTCAAGAACTGGAATGCGATCGCCAATTTCAACGATCTGAAGAACAATCACCTCACCGTCGACGGCAACGATCTCATCATCCATGCCGGCAGCGACGAACTGGTGCTGCTCGACACCAAGAAGAGCCAACTGGACAGCGGGGATTTCAGTTTCTGACGAGAAGTGACAGACTGCATGAACGATACGTTTAGAAGGGTCTCCGTACATGCGGTTTGCCGCCATCGCCGACATCCATGGCAATTGCCTCGCGCTGGAGGCGGTGCTTGCCGATATCGCTGGTCTGGGGATCACTGATATCGTCAACCTTGGCGATCATCTCTCCGGTCCGCTCGAAGCGGGCCGTACTGCGGACCTGCTGCTGACACTCGACCTTGTCTCGGTCAGCGGCAATCACGACCGCTACCTCATCGAGCATGCCCGCGGCGACATGCACAGCTGGGAAGCGGATGCGTTCGACCAGCTGACTGACGAGCATCTGGAATGGCTGCGTGGGCTGCCGTTCTCGCGGGTCTGGCATGATGAGGTCTATATGTGCCACGCCACGCCGCAGGACGACAATCGCTACTGGCTTGAGGGGGTCACGCCGGATGGCGTCCTGCACCTGAAGCCATTGGCGGAGATTGCAGCACTCGCCGATGGCGTTGCTCAGCCCTTGATCCTCTGCGGCCACTCGCACATTCCGCGTGCCGTCCAGCTTTCGGACGGGCGGATGATCGTCAATCCCGGCAGCGTCGGTTGCCCTGCCTATGATGATGAGACGCCCTTCTATCATAAGGTCGAGGCCGCCACGCCACTTGCCTCCTATGCCCTCCTCGAAAAGACGCCCGCCGGCTGGCAGGTGGATTTTCGCCTGGTGGCCTATGACCACATGGCGATGTCGCGCCTCGCCGCCGAAAATGGCCGCGATGACTGGGCCAGGGGGCTGGCGACGGGTTGGCTTTGAGGTCGCTCTCCTTGTTCCATCTTTGAACTGGTTTAAATCTGCACAAATATTGTATGCACAATACTTTGCTGTTTCCATTTACCGGAAGCACGCGTTGTGCAAAGTCATGTGCTGCCATGGTTCTCGAAATAATTCGGGCACATGGTTGCTTATCTAATATTCGATCTAAGGGGAAAATAGCCGATTGCGGGCCGATCGGACAGGTCGAGAGCAGTGCGTTTTCTTTGTGGAGGAGGGGATGGCAACGCTAAAACATGCCGGAATGGGCGACGGGATATCCGGACTCGCTGCCGCTGTTGGAGCGTCATTGCCGCTATTTCATCTCTGCCGATCCAGGGCCTCGAACGCCCGATCTTGCAGTGCATGCCTTAATGGATTCCGACAGGCTGGGTGTCAAAATCCGGCTCTCGTCAACTCAGGAGAGACCCGATGGGAACAATCACGATATCAGGCACCTATCAGCAGATGCTGACGATTGACGGTCCGAACACGACCGTGAATTTCGCGAAAAACAGCGAGGTCTTAAGCGTCTCGACGGGCATTATGGTCAGCCCTAGTGCCATCAACTCGACTATCAATGTCAACGGGTTCGTGAGCGCCCCTTCGGGTGCCGTCTATGCCTTGGCAACCGGCACCACGGTCAATATCGGCGCATCAGCCGAACTCGTCAGCGGGGTCGGCGTCCTGATTGCAGGTGACGACAGTTCTGCCAGAAATCGCGGTACGATCCATGCCAGTATGGGTTACGGACTCTATGATCCCGGCGGCTTCGGCAACCAGCTGCGCAACGACGGCCAGATTTTCGCCATGCTCGGCATTGCGGGCTCAGGTGACGGAGGAAGGATAATCAACGACGCTGGAGCGGAAATCCACGCCGTTTCCGCCGGCATTGCGGCGATCACCGGCACCGGAGCGCATTACACGATCATCAATCACGGCAAGATTCTGGTTGCTGATGCTGCCTTGGCCATCATTGCAGGCGACGGGAACGACAAGATCACCAACGATGGCCAGATTACCGGGTTCATCATGCTTGGCGGTGGCGATGACACATTCGACAACCGCGGTGGCAGCTACAACACCTTGCTGAAGGGCGGCGTGGGCGATGATACGCTCATCGTCGATAACGCCAAATTCAAGCTCACCGAAAATTCGGGTGAAGGCGACGATACCGTCAAGTCCACGGTCAGCTACAAACTGTCGGCGAACGTCGAGAATCTCTATCTGCTGGGAACCAAGGATATCGACGGTACGGGAACGGCGCTCGCCGACCACCTGCACGGCAATTCGGGAAACAATGTGCTCAAGGGCCAGGCTGGCCTCGATCACCTCTACGGCGGCAAGGGCGACGACAAGCTCATGGGCGGCGGCGATACTGATTACTTTCGTTTCAGCACGGGCGACGGCCACGACACAGTCCTGGATCTCGATATCAGCACCGACTGGATCGACGTGCATGCCTGGAACGGCATGGACAATATCGGCGATATCACGAGCCATGCACACAATCAGGGTAATGACGTCGTCATCGAACAGGGCAACGATAGCCTGCTGATCAAGGGCCTTCACAAGGCCGATCTTTCGATGATGCATTTCGTCTACTAATCCCCAGATCTCAGGAGAATTTCTATGGCTGTCAAGACCCTCTCGGGCTTTCGTGGCGCGGTGTACGAAATTGCCCATTCCAACACGACTGTGAATTTTGAAAGCAGTGCGGAGATACTATCCATCGGCAATGGTATTCACGCTGCAAACACCATCCAAAACACGCAGATCAACGTTGATGGCACAATCTCGGCCGCGCAATACGCGATCTTTACAGAAGGCAAGAACGCAGACGTGGATATCGGCAAGACCGGCGTTGTCAACGGGCAGGCCGGCGTCCTGCTCGTCGGCCAAAATAGCTCCGCCGTTAACAATGGCGAGATCAATGCGATCACCGGCTACGGCATGTATCAGGTCAGCCCGGACGGTACGGATTTGCGCAACAACGGCTCGATCGACGCCATCTACGGCATCGTCGGAACATTCAAGGGTCATATCGTCAATGGTGATGACGGCGAGATTCGAGCCATGCTGATGGGCATCAGCATAGCGAGCGACATTGGCGAGACATTTACGGTCACCAATCACGGCACGATTATCGTCTCGGCCAGCTACGCCGGGATTGTGGGAGGCGGTGGCGACGACAAGATCATCAATGATGGCAAGCTATCGGGATATGTCTACCTCCAGGGCGGCGATGATACGTTCGACGCGCGCGGCGGATCGGCCAGCAGTTCGATCATGGGCGGCACAGACGACGACGTCTACATTGTCGACAAGACCTCGTTCAATATCATTGAAAACAGTAGCGAGGGGATCGACACGATCAAATCCACGGTCAGCTACACGCTGAAGGCCAATGTCGAGAACCTGGTGCTGCTGGGCGACAAGGATATCGATGGCAAGGGCACGCTCCTGGCCGATACCCTGCGTGGCAATTCCGGCAACAACGAGCTGAGGGGCCTTGCCAGCAGCGACCATCTTTACGGCAACGGGGGCAATGACAAGCTGTTCGGCGGCGCTGATGCCGACTACTTTCATTTCGCCACCGGCGACGATCATGATGTCATCATGGACTATGACGACACGATGGACATCATCGATCTCTCCGGCTGGAACGCGATCACCAGCCTGAGCGACCTCAAGAGCCATCACGCCCACAACCAGGGTTCGGATGTGATCATCGAGGCGGGCGGCGACAGCTTGCTGATCAAAGGCGTCCACGAGAGCGACCTCGATACGGGGGATTTCACGGCCTTTTAGCCTCACCCGCGACACGCAAAACAAAGAGCTAAGGCGCGACAAGCGAAACCCGGGGGATCGCGACGCGCCTTAGAATCTGTCAGACTCTAGCCTCTGTCAGACCAGACGGGATTGCAGTGCCCAGGAGAAGGCGCCGCCGTCGGTCGTGCCGATATCACTGGACGAGGACAGACCGCTGGCAGGCGACGTCCGTGACGCGGATATCGGCCTCGCCAATGCGAATGCCGAGTGCCAGCAGCGTATTGTAGAGCACATTGTCGAGCGGTTGAGTGACCGTTGCCAGTGTGCTGGCAAGCGCGGTCTGCACGGCCTGCGGGCTCCCGAGCGTGAGGAGCAGGATTTTTACTTCAAGGTCGAGATTACCAAGCAGGGACGTCGTCAGCGACGTCAATGTGTCCTTGGTCGAGACCGACTTGATTTTCCCGGCCTGGATTTCCGAGGGCAGGAAGCTGAGCGTCTCAGGGCTCATGTTGTCGGCATCCACATGGCCGAGCGCCGTCACCTTGAGAAGAGCAGAGCTGACAATCGTCGCCTTGGTGACACGAGGTGCGGTGCCGAAATTATCGAAGGCCGACGTATCGACAGTGCCAAGCGCAATCTCGGCGACGCCGGGTACAGCCTTGATCTTGACGGTGGCATTGTTCCTGGCGCCACCGAGGCAGTTGATCTCGGAGAGGGCGGCCTCGGCCGTGGCGACCTCCAGATAAAGCGGCACCTGCACCTTCATTCCCGCAATTGCCGAGAGGCCGTCGACCGTAGCGGTAATCGTGGCCCGTGTCTGGGCTGTGCGAACGATGGAGCCCCGGGCACCGACCGCGAGCGACGGGGTGCTGACCGGTGGTTCGCCGATCGCCAGATTGAGCTTGACGGATGCCAATCCGGGCACCGTTGCGCCGAGGTCGACCGCTAGCTGCTTGCCGCCATTGGCGGCGGTTGCGGCGGCGTTGACCAGATCGAAGACGGAGGCGTTGACGATGAGCGTATCGGCGGTGCCCACCATCCGCGACTTGTAGGGATCGAGATTAAGGATGTCCGCGAGCGAAAGATAGACGGACGCCTTGTTCACCGTGCTCTCGAGCCGCGAGAGGATCGCGGCGACATTCGGCGTCAGGCCGGGGGTCTTGGCAAGGGCCGCCAGGAAAGTGCCGTAGCTGATCTGGGTGTCGAGCACCTGCTCGTAGGTCGCGGCAGTGAGATGAAGATCGGTTGCCAGCGAGTCGGCAAACTTGAGTGCATTCACATCCGCATCCAGAAGCGCGTTGTAATCCATGACGCTGAGCGTGATCTTGGTGCCGAGCAGACTTCCCAGGACCTGATTGAGAATGCCTTCGTTCAGGCTTGCGAGCCGGGAACCGATCCAGAAGGCTGCCGTCTTTTGCATGGTCGCCTTGCTTTCGGCATAGATCTGCGGCGCAGTTGCGAAGGAATTCGCAAAGAACAGTTGCGTCTTCTGCACCGCCGTCACGGCAACGGCATCATACGGCGTCTCATTGGCGACAAAGCGCTTTTCAACCGGGATTGCGGAATCGGCGCTATAGCGGCCCTTGGTCAGGATCGCGTAGCCATCGATGTTGTGGAAAGCATCGACCGCATCGAAGGCAACAGTGCCTTTCAGCGTTACCAGCTGATTGCCCTCTCGAATGGCCAAATTCTTCTTGTTCATTGCGAAATAGTTGAGCACCGCTGTATTGGCGTTGCCGATATCGGAGGCGGCAACGATGGCCGCAAGATCAGACGTTTGCTGCAGAGCCCGGCGTTCCAGCGTCAGGTGGCCAAAATCCACTCCAAGCGCAAGCGAGACGGCTAGAACGGGCAGGGATGCCGCTGCAAGGATGCCGATATTGCCCTTCTTGTCGCTTCCAAACGAGGCGATCCTGTCGTGCAGCTTCGTCATTTCATATGCCTCCGATCCTGATGGTAGAGAAGCGTTTGATGTGGTTGTTCGGCATTGCGAAGCTGTAAAGACTCCAGATCGGCAAGTTGGTCGCGTCATATTCGATCGATACCGTGAATTGCTCGGCGTTCTTGGGGTCTGGCGTAACCGCCGCCTTCAGGTTCGCCGATTCGAGCAGGTAGTAGTCGAGCGTGGACTGCGCGATGAAGTCCTTCGCCAACTTGTCCCGCTCTGTTGCGTTGAGGCCGGCAACCGCCGTCCGGGCGGCGTCCGCGGCGATCTGCTGCACGGCGGTGGCCGCCGCCAGGTAGATTCCGAACCCCACTAACGTGAGCAGAATCATGATGAAGAGGGGCGCAATGATTGCGAATTCCACTGCCGACGCGCCGTCCCGGTTCCTCGCTAGACCTGTGATGGTTTTCATGTCTCTATCGCACCTGGATGACTAATTTAGGCATGCATAAATTAAAGAAAAGTTACGTGTAGCTTGGCGAAACTTCTCGAAATACGGTAAAATATGAAATACCTGAGTGATTTACTCATGTAGATAGCATCTCTTCTGCAATGCATAAAATTTTAGCTATAATGTTGCTTTATTTAATTGGTGTTCATGCAGAAATTTATTTGATGTATATTTTGTGCGACGATTTTAACCTCACTATTGTGCCCATCGAACGGGCAGAAATATTACTTTATTTGTATATGTAGGGTTGGTCGGCGATCATTAGTCTTGCCGATCTCAAGAGTAATCATCAACAAGGCCGACCTTGACCCGGACGACGTCTGTTTCGGTGGGCACGTGCCTGCCGGCTGCCAACGCCGCTCCGGGGCCTTTTGTTGCGCAACTTTTCATCCGCGAAACAATTGAAACATTGTTCACCATGTTTCGAAACGCGCGCGAAACATCCGTATGCCAATGTCGCGTCATCGAAGGTTTTGCGAGTGAATGCCGAATAGATCAGGCGGTTCAGCCGTAGATGAGACAACAAGGAGCGCGGCTCGAAGCAGCAAGGCGCTCACCGGAATAAAGGATGAGACCATGACTTTTGCACTCGGCCTGTTCGCTGCCTTGATATCGGCCATGTTCATTGCCACATTTGCATCGTCGGTGATCGCATCCTCCCGCGAAGCGCAGACGGATGCGGAATTCCGACGCCTCAGGATTTTCTGAGGCTCTTAATGCCAGCATGACCCCGGACCCGGAATGGCTCTCCCCTGCGCCATTCCGGGTTTTCTTTTGCCTGTGCTCCAGATGGCCGATGGCCTCTCTTGCGACGGACCCCCTCCAGGCGTATATACTATTTGGCAATCGGAGATATACACATGCCCCTCTACATACGCGATCCGGAGGTCGACAGGCTCGTCGAGGAGGCGCAGCGGCTGACCAACGCGCCCACCAAGACCGAGACGGTCAAGCACGCGCTGCGCAAGGAGATTGCTGCGGCGAAGGTCGATGCCGAGTTGCCATTGAGAGAGCGTATAGCGCAATTGCAGGAAAGGGCTGCAGTTCTGCTTGGCGGCCCCGCAGACCCGAATTTCGACATGAAGGGGTTCATGGACGAGATGTGGGGCGACATCTGATGTTTCTGGACGCTTCGGTCGTGGTGGCAATCCTCTCACAAGAAGACGGATGGGAAGAACTCTACGAGCGCGTCGAAGCGTCCCGTGGCCAACTGCACCATTCGCCCTTGGTGCGGTTCGAAGCGACGATTGCGCTCTTGCGGCATGTGAAAGCGACGTCCGCGGCGGAATCGAAGGCCACTCTCTTTGAGAATGCGCAGAAAATCTTCGATGATTTTGTGGACGCATTTTCGTCGCGCGAAATGGAGATCGACGAGCCAATTGGCCGTGGCGCCCTCGCAGCCGCCCAAGCCTACGGCAAGATCGTCGGGCACAAGGCGCAGCTCAATTTTGGCGATTGCTTTGCCTATGCAGCGGCCAAGTCGCTCGGCGTCGGCCTGCTCTACAAGGGCGACGATTTCGCTCTGACGGATCTCGCCTGATCTCCTGACTATCTCGCTTTTCGCCGCCCGAATGCCTGGCGCTGGGCGGGAACCACTGCTGCGGCAACCTCGGGCACACCATCATTGGCGTTGGCGGCATGTTCGTCCGGCTTCTTGCCCTGCGTATAGTCGTCGGCGCGGATCCAGACGCGGACGCGGTCGGCGCATTCCTCGGCATCCAGCCCTGACCAGACCATTGCCGCGCGCGGCCATTCGCCGGCCAGTTCCTTCAGATGCGGATAGAATTGCGTCAGCATGAATTCGCCGTCGGCGGGCGTGATGCCAACGGCAATCAGCGCGGTCGCCAGTTGCAGGCCGGAAAGGTCAAGCAGGATGCGGTGGCTGAGCCAGCGGCTGGAGCCAAGCGTGTCGGCCAGTGTCGTCGAGAAATTATGCGCATCGCGAAGCCGGGCGAACCGCACCAGCAGCGCCTGCTGCATCAGTTCGTCGTCCTCTTGCGTCTCGTCGGAGTGCACCAGCGTGTCGCGGTGGATCAGCGACTTCAGCGTCTGGCGCATCTCCTCCTCGCGGGCGGCGGCGAGCAATTCTGCGTGGCTGCGGGTTTCCTCGGCAGCCGGGGCCGGCTGACGCTCCTTCTCGATGCCCTGATGCAGCGCCACCAGCGCGTCGACCACTTTTACGGAGAGGTTGTCGCGTGCGGCGACTGCTTTTGCGTAGGCAGGCCCCTGCGTGCGGGACACGGCGATCAGCATATCGTCGTCGATTGCCGGCGAAGTGGTGAGAAAGATCGCGGCCAGCTCGATCGGCTGTGTCGAGATAAACCACATCACCGATTGCGGCATGGACGGGCAGCGGGACAGCGCGGCGATCGAATTACGCCGTGCTTCGAGGCTCGAGGCCTTGAACACCGGCTCGAAAAGCTCGGCGAATTGCTTGAGTTCATGGCGGCCGGGCTGCGACATATGCTCAAAGCTCGACACGGTCGCCATCAGCACCACATCCTTCGTCCGCGCCATCGGCGGTGTTTCCAATTCTCGAAAATCCGACACGCAAATACCCGCTTTACGCAAAAACTGTTCCAATCCAGGAAACTACCGCCAAAGTGTTTAGATGCCGTTAACCATGTGACCGAACGGCTGTCTTCGGTCTCTCACGCAGGCGCCATAAGTGGCTGTTAAAGCGACGAGAGCATGTCGCAAAAACTGTGCAGCAGTTCTGCGATCACGACATGCGCGCAACATGCTTTAATGGGTTGAACGCGCGTTCCGCGGATCTGACGTCCTTATCCAGAACGATGAGCCCGGCAATTTCGCGCCGGTGGGATAGTTGAACGGAATGGCAGGTCCGGACGAAGCTTTGAAAATGGCTTTGACCCGTGCTCCAAGTTCAGGGTCGGCGCACATGAAAGCCGCTGGCGCGACAAGCGAGAAGGGGCGCTTCTCGCACATCAGCATTGCGGCCAGAAGGTATTGTTCGTTGTAGAGGCGTCCGTTCCATTCCTGGGGATAATCGAAAGGCAGGAAGATGTCGTGGACGTGAACGAAAACGCCGGGCTTCAGCCGGGGAAGGACTTCGAAGAAGAACACCGTCACATCGGAATTCGAGAACACTCTGTGTGAGCCATCGTAGAAGACCACGTCCCCCGGCTCCACCGTGTCGAACAGCGTAAGATCGCAGTTCTCAAGGCCGGTGCGGATCATCCGATCGCAGATGGCGTCGATTTCGCGCCGTGGCGTCGGGTCGATCGACCAGATCTGCGTTGCGAGACCCAACGTCTTTCGCGTGAAGTTCGCAAATGCCGTCGAATTGCCCGATCCGATCTCAAGGTAGGTTCGTGGTCGCTTCGAGGCGAGCAGGGTTATGAGGGCCGCGCCGTCAAGGGCCGTGAACCAGCTGTTGCTCCAATAAGGCGAAGCGCTGTCACCCGGTGGCTGCCGATGCGGGACACGGTGAAGTAATGCGCGTGTCGCCTCCATCATGTCGAGGAATTCGACATAATTCGTCCGTTGCGAGTTCAGCGCGGCCGTAAGCTGCGGTATCGGCCGCTCTCCGGCGACCCAGCGGCTACGTGCATCGACGGGATAGTAGTCCTCCACCGTGTGGCTCCACGGCTGCGTGCCGCGTCCCGAACCGTAGACATGCAGACCAGCTGCATTGAGCGTCCTGCGAAGCATGTCATTGATCATGAGATACCTCCCTCCGTTGTGCAGTCTCTCCATGATGCAACAACTCAATGAGCCCTAATTTAGAGCTGATCATGGCAACCCGTCCGTAGACGGAAGAAACAGATGCAATCAATCGGCATTCGCGTCGGCGTTGACTGCACCCAGCGCGGCTATTTCAGGCCAAGGCTCGGCTATTTCAGGCCAAGGAAAGGGAGGGGCCTGGATGTCTCGAAACGATCCGTCGCCTCGGAAACCACAGCTGTTTTCGTCTCAAAAGATGGCATGCGCCCGTGGCAATCTCGTGCTTTTGAAAACGTTTGTGCACTCTTTCATAGAGTGTTAACTATGACATGATCTGATCACAAATCATAAGGCGGCGTTAATATATACGTCTCACCTTGTAACATGCGTAACAGACTACCGTCCCCGCCTTGGATAAGGTTTACGGGACGGCTGAGGAAAGGAGAAAGGCGCAAGTGTCCTGAAACCTTCTGAACGAGGTTTGGGAAGCGTCTGCCGGCAACGGCAGGATGAGATCATTCTCAAGATCATCCGTCTCAATCCAGTTCAATGGAGATGAGAATGGCAGAGATAGTCAGAATAGAGGAGCGGCTTGCCCTCCGGCCGAAACGCCAAAGCGAGCCATGTGAAGCCAGGATCTTGCTGTTTACCGGCGTCCGCTATGAGCGCTGGAGCAGTGTCGATGATCGTCCCGAGAAGCGGACCAGCGGCATCAAGCGCAAGAAGCACTGATCCCGCCCGACGGCATTTGCCGTCCAGAATGCCCCGGGGAGGGTGATTGTCGTCCGATTGGTTCGGGCCCGTCTTTCCGCTAACTGCGTGCTGGGAATAATATGATCGCGGTGCCCACGAGGCAGACCGCCGCTCCCGCCAGATCAAAGCGATCGGGCCATGTGCCTTCCGCCAGCCAAAGCCACGCTATCGACGCGGCAATATAGATGCCGCCATAGGCGGCATAGGCGCGCCCGGCCGCATCGCTAGGCGTCAGCGTCAAAAGCCAGGCAAACAGCGCCAGCGACACCATTCCCGGCGCCACCCACCAGACGGATTTCCCCATTCTCAGCCATGCCCAGAAGGCGAAGCACCCGGCAATTTCGCACGCCGCCGCCGCGGCATAGATCAGATAGGTCATGGTGCCAGACTGCCACGATTCGCGCGGCGAGGCACGAGCGGGTGAGAGCCAGCGGCCGCGATAGAGCGGCGTGTGCGAGCAGAGCTATGCGGCGCTTTTATTTTCCCGCATTTGCACTATCTTCTCCGGCTTAACGTCGAAGGGGAGCTGCACATGATCCGCCACACTGTTGTTTTCAATCTGGCCCATCCGCGGGGTTCGGCAGAAGAGCAGAAGTTCCTGGAAGATGCCTTGGTGCTGACCAAGATTTCCGGCGTCAGACATTTCGAGCAGCTGCGGCAGGTCAGCCCGAAGAACGACTTCAGCTTTGGGTTCTCGATGGAATTTGACGATCAGTCCGCCTACGATCACTACAACGACCATCCGCTCCATGTCGCTTTCGTTCGGGACCGGTGGGTCAAGGAAGTCTCCAAATTCATGGAGATCGACTATGTCAGGCTTTAAGTCAGCGATCAGATGACTGCGCGCAGTTTCATCTGGCTGTCCTGAAAGGGATGCGCCTTCCGCTTTTTGACAAAAACACAACCTAGAGGCGCGTCATCCTTGGGCTTGTCCCAAGGATCTGCCAACGGTTCTTTAAGTCATTGAAACAGCGTAATATTGAAAGTGATTAGATCCTCGGGACGAGCCCGAGGACGACGTTGCAGGGTTGTGTTGGCCTCGTAAGAGAGCGGCCCGCCAGACGCCCCCAACGAACTTTGACTCAGTAAGCCTGCTTCGTCGGCCGGAACAGGATTTCGTTGATATCGACCTCTTCCGGCTGGCTCATGGCAAAGACCACGGCGCGCGCAAACGAGTCCGCAGGAATGGCCACCTCCTCGTAAAGCTTGTTCACGCCCGCTGCTACATCCGGCTCGGTGACGCTGGCGGGCAGTTCGGTCGCCACTGCACCCGGCGAGATGATCGTCGTGCGGATGTTGTACGGCTTGACCTCCTGGCGCAGTCCTTCGGAGATGACCCGCACGGCATGCTTGGTGGCCGCATAGACTGCACCACCCGGCCCCACCTTGTGGCCGGCAACGGACGACACATTGATGATGTGGCCACTCTTCTGCTCTTTCATATGCGCCAGGGCAGCGCCGATGCCGTAGAGCACGCCCTTGATGTTGACATCGATCATCCGGTCCCAGTCTTCCACCTTGCCGCGCTCCAGCGGCGAGTGCGGCATCAGGCCGGCATTGTTGATGATCACGTCGATGCGACCGTGCAGTTTCACAGCATGGTCCACGAGCCGCCTCACCTGATCGACGTCGGTCATATCAGTCTGCAACACGGCGTCTTCGCCGAGCGAAAGTTCCTTCGCCAATGCCTGCAGCCTGTCGAGGCGGCGGGCGCCCAGCACCAGCTTTGCCCCGCCTTGGGCGAGCAGGCGGGCGCTTGCCTCGCCCAGCCCGCTGCTGGCGCCGGTGATGACGACCACCTTGTCCTTGATGCCTTCTGTCATATCTTCTCTCCTGAAAAATACTGCTGAATTGGCAGATGAACCCGTATTTAGCGGCCGACCCGCGCCTGCAGATGAGCCGGATAGCGATCGCCTTCGACCTTGATGGCGGAAACGGCGCTTTCGATATGACGCAGATCGTCGGCGGAGAGTTCCACGGCGGCAGCGCCAAGATTCTCCTTGAGGCGGTGCAGCTTCGTCGTGCCGGGAATCGGCACGATCCACGGCTTGCGAGCCAGAAGCCATGCCAGCGCGATCTGCGCAGGCGTTGCCTGCTTGTCAGCCGCAATCCGGCCGAGCAGGTCGACAAGCGCCTGGTTCGCCTTGCGTGCCTCGGGCGAAAAGCGCGGCACGACATTGCGGAAATCCGTGGCGTCGAAGGTCGTGGTCTCGCTGATCGCGCCAGTCAGAAAGCCCTTGCCCAATGGGCTGAAGGGGACAAAGCCGATGCCGAGTTCTCCCAGTGTCGGAACGATCTCGGCCTCCGGCTCGCGCCACCACAGCGAATACTCGCTCTGCAGCGCCGTAACCGGCTGGACGGCATGGGCGCGGCGGATGGTCTGCGCGCCGGCCTCGGAAAGACCGAAATGCTTGACCTTGCCTTCGGCGATCAGTTCTTTCACCGCACCGGCGACATCTTCGATCGGCACGTTCGGGTCGACGCGATGCTGGTAGAACAGATCGATGACGTCGGTCTTGAGCCGCTTCAATGCGGCATCGGCAACCCGCTTGATGTGGTCCGGACGGCTGTTCATGCCGCTTTGGCCACCATCCGCGGAAAACTCAAAACCGAATTTGGTGGCGATCACCACTTTGTCGCGGAACGGGGCCAGTGCTTCGCCAAGCAGCTCCTCGCTTTTGTACGGACCGTAGGCCTCGGCGCTGTCGAAGAAGGTCACTCCGCTCTCGAATGCGGTGCGGATCAGCTTTATTGCGTCTGCGGTATCCGTTGCCGGGCCGTAACCAAAACTCAGCCCCATACATCCCAGGCCGATGGCCGAGACTTCAAGGCCACTATTTCCAAGTTTGCGCTTCTGCATCGTCTTTCTCCTTAAACTTCGTATTGTTGGTCGCTGACCTTTTCCATCCAGTCGACAGCCCGCCCCTCGAGCGATTCCTGGATGGCGATGTGGGTCATGGCGGTGGTCGGCCCGGCGCCATGCCAATGCCTCTCGCCCGGCTCGAACCAGACGACATCACCGGGCCGGATTTCCTCGATTGGGCCGCCTTGGCGCTGGACGCGGCCGCAGCCTGCGGTGACGATCAGCGTCTGGCCGAGCGGATGAGTGTGCCAGGCGGTGCGTGCGCCGGGCTCAAAGGTCACGGCATTGCCGGCTGCTCGCGCGGGTGACCGGAAAGAGGGGATCGATGCGCACCGTGCCGGTGAACCAGTCGGACGGTCCCTTGGCCGACGCTTGTGATCCAGCGCGCTTGATGTCCATTGTCTTATCCTTTGCAAATATTGTCGGCCCAGCCCGGCTGGCCACGTCAGCCCGGCTGGCCACGTCAGCCCGGCTGGCCACGTCAGCCCGGCTGGTCACGTCAGCCCGGCTGGCCACGTCAGCCCGGCTGGTCACGCCAGCCCAGCTGGCTGCGCCAGCTCCGGCTGGCAACCGGTGAGGTATATTTAGCAATTTGGATTGGCAGCGATTAGGTGGTAAAAGGCGCAAGGGCCTATGAGAAAGATTCATGAATGCCACGCCAGTCCGTCAATGACCTCTTCGCCTTCGTTGCTGTCGCGCGCGAGCGGAGTTTCACCAAAGCGGCCGCGAAACTCGGCGTGTCGCAATCCGCGCTCAGCCACACGATACGGGGCCTCGAGGCGCGGCTCGGTATCAGGCTTCTGACCCGCAGCACCCGCAGCGTCTCACCGACAGAAGCGGGCGAACGCTTGCTGCTATCCATAGGCCCCAAGCTCGACGAAATTGAGGGCGATCTGGCCGCGCTCAGCGACTACAGAGACAAGCCGGCGGGCACCATCCGCATCACGGCGGGCGAGCACGCGGCCGACGCGGTGCTGTGGCCGGCGATCCAGAAATTCCTGCCCGACTATCCAGACATCCACGTCGAGATCACCATTGATTACGGGCTGACGGACATCGTCGCCGAACGCTACGACGCCGGCGTCCGGCTGGGTGAACAGGTGGCGCGCGACATGATAGCGGTACGGATCGGGCCGGATATGCGCATGGCGGCGGTGGGTAGCCCGGAATACTTTGCCAACCGCCCCAAGCCCGTCTCACCGCAGGATCTGACCGGGCACAACTGCATCAACATGCGCCTGCCGACCCATGACTCCATCTATGCCTGGGAGTTCGAGAAGGGCGGCCACGAAATGAGGGTTCGCGTCGAAGGGCAACTGGTGTTCAACAACATCGCGCTTCGGCTGAACGCGGCCTTGGCCGGCATGGGATTGACCTACCTGCCGCAAGACGTGGTGCAGCCGCATATCGATTCCGGCCGTCTCGTGCATGTTCTCGAGCACTGGTGCGAGCCGTTCAGCGGCTACCATCTCTACTATCCCAGCCGCCGGCAATCGTCGCCGGCTTTCGCGCTACTGGTCAACGCGCTGCGCTACCGGGCTTGATGGTCGTCCCGCCAACTCGGTAAATTACACAAATGTGTAATTTGTCGCAAATCTGCATTTACCTCGCCCCTGAAATCGGGCTAGAAATCCCGCCAAACGAAATGCGGGGACTATCATGCAGAAGACCGAGATCGTGATTGCTGGCGACACGCCGGGCGTCGAATGGCGCGTGCCGATGCTGACATTTGCAGGCAAGGACCCCAAGGCGCCCAAGGTCTATATGCAGGCGGCCCTGCATGCCGGCGAGTTGCCGGGCGTCGCAGCCTTGCATTTCTTCGTGCCGATGCTGGAGGAAGCCGAGAAGAACGGCGAGATCCTCGGCGATATCACCATCGTCCCCAAGGCCAATCCGATCGGCGCCTCGCAATTCCTCTACGGCGAGCTGCAGGGCCGGTTCGAGCAGGGCGGCCGCGTCAATTTCAACCGCGACTACCCGCTGGTGCCGCTCGCCGAGCGCGCCTCGCTGACCGCTGACCTGTCAGCCCATCTCGCCACCGACCAGCTCAAGCGCCACCTGCTGTCGATGGCCATCGGCGCCGACCTGGTGCTCGACCTGCATTGCGACGACGAATCCGTCATCTACGCCTATTTCGACAAGCTGTTCTGGCCAGCCGCCACCGACCTCGCCGAGAGTTTCGGCCTGCATTCGGTGCTGCTGTCTGACGGCACCAGTACGGCGTTCGAGGAAGCGGTCACCTATGCCTGGCGCAACGCCGAGCTCGGCCATCGCAAGAACTGGCACGACGATCGCATCTCGCTGACCATGGAATTCCGCGGCCAGCGCGACGTCTATGCCGATGTCGCTAAACAGGACGCCGAAGGCATCATGTCCTTCCTCAAGCGCCGCGGCGCGGTCGCCGGCACGCCCTCGCGCAACGAGCGCTTCCACGGCCCCGCCGCCGGCCTCGATTATGTGCAGATGATCAACGCCCCGATGGGCGGCATGCTGCTGTTCGAAAAAGACGTCGGCGTCACCGTCAAGGCCGGCGACCGCCTCGCCACCATCGCCCCGGTGCCGGGCGACCCCAGCCAGGACGTCGTCATATCAGCCCCCGTCGACGGCGAAATCGTCACCCGCGTCATGCACCGCGTCGTCCGCGCCACCGACAACCTGATGAAGATCGCCAGCCGCGAATTGTCGCACACGCCGAGGAAGCCGGGCGGTGGGCTGGAGGATTAGAGGCATTCAGTTCCACCAAGCGACGCCCGGCAGCCGCGCGGATTGAAAGCGCTTGCATCAATTTCGGGACGGCTGCTTTGCGCCAGTAGCGGACGTCTTGTACTCGGCAGCTCTTCCTGTCAGCGGATAGGCCACCAGTCACCCAGCTGTTCAAGTGTAAGGTTGACGGGACAACCGCAGCGCTCCGTCTGCGGCATGAGCGCTTCCTTCCAAGACCACTTGCAATTTGCAAACAGTCGCGATAGCGTCGACCACTTGCAAACCACAAGCAGTTTAATTTGTGGACCCACTATGAGAAAGGGCCGGTCATGGGCAAACTTATCTTGGCAATGAACGTCTCCATTGATGGCTATGTCGACGACCTTGCCGGAAATCTGGTCATGGGCGCGCCAAGCCAGAAACACTTCGATTACTGGATCGAGACGATTCGCAACCATGCCGGCGCTGTGTATGGCCGGCGGATGTACGAGGTCATGCGCTACTGGGACGATGATCATGCGGAATGGGATGCCTCGCTGCGTCAGTTCGCGACACTCTGGCGCAAGCTGCCCAAATGGGTCGTTTCACGCACGCTTTCAGGGGTCGGCCCGAACGCCGCGCTCATCTCCGGCGATATTGAAACGCAGATTCGCGAGATCGCGGCCCGCACGGACGGCACCCTTAGCGTTTCCGGTCCGGAACTGGCCGGCCTTATGACCAGTCTAGGCCTGATCGAGGAATATCACCTGCACGTGCGGCCGTTCGTGCTCGGCGAGGGCAAGCCTTTCTTCCACGAGGCAAGGCCTCCGCTGCAACTGGTGTCGAGCACATTGATCGATGACGATACGGTTCATATGATCTATGTGCCGCGAGACTGAACGATAAGTCGCTTCAGCGCCAACAGGCGAACCAACGCGGACGTCCGCAATGGGCCATGTGTGGACAAGCCAAGGGTTGACCCTGTCCACACACTAGGGCATTCATTCGCACCATGAGCAACACACACGCGTCATCGATGAAGGAAGGCCGCAATCAGCGGGCTCTCCTCGCATGCGTGTTCGGCGGACGAGGTCTTCACGTCCAGTCGTGATGCTGCGCGTTTCTGCGCGACCGACTGGACGTAAAGCATTCACCTCATCCTTCAATGGCCATCATGGAGAATAGGCCATGCTCAGTATTCTGAACGTAAATTCGCTCGTGCATTGGGAAGAACGCGAGATCCTCCGACGCGAGGAGTTTATCCGTCATTTTTCGGAAGAAGTTCGCGCCTTCCTCCGTTCCGTGAATTCCGCCTGGGACATGCGGCGCGTCGAAGCACCAACACTTGTTCCACGCACACTTATCTCCGACGCCTATGAAAACCGAGATATATGGGTGCAGGAGCGAATGGCCGTCACCGAAACGGAACTCGTCCTCCGACCGGAAACCACCCCTTCAACCTACGCTTACATGGTTCATCTTCTTGAAAGCCACTCTGGTGCGAAGCTTCCTCTATGTGTCTGGCAGGCTGGCCGATCCTACCGCCGTGAGCAGGAGCAGACGACTGCCCATATGCGTTTGAAAGAGTTCTGGCAGATGGAGTTCCAGGCGGCTTTCACAGCAGACACCGGCATGGATTACCACGCGGCATGTCTCGAACCTGTCAGGAAGATGATCGCGTCCGTCATCAGTCTCCCGACCAGGATAGTCGAATCCGACCGGCTTCCAAGCTACTCGCAGACCACGATGGACATTGAGGTTGATAATGGCTTCAAATGGATGGAGGTCTGCTCAATCTCGCGGCGGACTGACTTTCCGCGAAAATTTGTATCGCGAGCAAAAGGCGGCGCAACCCGCGAGCACGATGTGCTTGTTCTGGAGATCGCCATCGGCTTGGACCGATGCCTCTACAACTGGGCGATAGCGGCAGACGGCGCCTAGCGGAAATCTGATAGCGCAAGGTCGCCTTGGCAAAGTGCCGAGGCGACCGGACCCATCGGCATCCGTTCTCGAAATTGGCAATCGCGCTCGATCCGTCGCCGCCACTATTCCAGAATGACGACGGCTTCGACCTCGAACAGCATGGGGTCGATTGCAAGCTTTGGGACGGGAATCAGAGTCTGCGCCGGCAGTGCCTCGCCGAACATTTCCTTGACGTTCTTCGTCAACACCTCAAGCTTGGACATATCGTGATCGACCACGAAGACCGTGAGCTTGGCGACCTGATCCGGCCTTGCACCGAGCGCATCAAGGGCGGTGCCCAGATTTGCATAGGCTTGCTTAACCTGGACGGCGAAGTCGGGCGACAAGGCTCCGGTGCTGTCTTGGCCGCCCTGTCCGGAGATATAGGCTAACCGGGCTCCGCGGGGCACGATCACCGCCGTGCTGTAGCCGTTCGGCGTCGGATCATAGAGGTTCTTGGGATTGACGATGGTCAGCTTGAGATCATCCTCATTGGCTGTCGTTGCTGTGGGAACTGCCATGGTCATGATGATTAGCCCTCCGATAAGCAGATGCTTGATTGCGCGTGACATGATTTTCTCTTGGCTCCGAGGACTGCGAACGCCGTAGCCTCGCGGGCCCCCAAGGATTGAACTTTGATCCATCGCCGGTATGACCGACTCGTACGGCGTACGATTTGATCGTATCGTACATCGTACGAGTCAACAGGTCAGGATCGACATTCCTACGTTCTCGGCTTAAATCGATGTTCTGATCAGTAAGGAAGATGGATGGCGGCCAAACGCAGCGGCGCGCAGAGCAAACGGTCTCAACGGGCAAGTGCGGCACCTCGGTCCGGGCAGGAGCCGCGCAGTGAGCCGCCTCTCTCGCTGGAACGGATCGTGGCGACGGCAGTAGAACTGCTGGACGCCCAAGGGATTGACGGATTGACGATGCGTCGGCTGGCGGATCGCCTCGGCTCGGGCGCGATGAGCCTGTACTGGCACGTCGACAACAAGGAGGAAGTCTTTGATCTGGCGCTTGACTCGGTGCTCAGATATCGCGGACTGCCGCAAACAACCGCGCCTCAAGACTGGCGCGGGGACGTCGTTCATATGCTCGAAGACTGGCGCGCCAGCATGCTGCTCCATCCTTGGTCGGCATCGCTGTTGTCGCAACGGGCGCTCGGCCCGAACATTCTCGGTCGCCTGGAGCTGCTGAGCAAGACCTTGTCGAGCGCCGGCGTAGCGGACAGAGATTTGAACGGCGCGATATGGTCGCTGTGGAACTACGTGATGGGCGCTACCATCACCCGGGCGAGCTTCGACCGCTCGGAGGACGACAGGGCCGCTGCGCACGAGCGCCTGACACGTCTCAGCCAACACTACGTGACAATCGAACGATCTTGTCTGCTGTTGGATAACGAGTGGGACGGCACCTTCAGGAAAGGCCTCGGCTTCCTGCTTGACGGCCTCTCTCCCTGACCACGAGCACTCGTCATTTTGTTGACGAGAAGGTGCCGGACTGCCTTTTGGCATCAGGTTTTCGATCGTATCGCATATCTGCCAGATAAGCCGCCCGCCTACCGGCAATCCAATCCAACCTGCTCGCGCAATTGCCTGAGCTCCTCCAGCGGCCCACGCAGCAGCGCAGGGCAGGCGGTAAAATTGCCTTTCATCTGGCCGTTGTCGAAATACAGCCAGTCGAAGATGTCGGATTTCCTGAACGGGATCTGCTCGGCAAAATGCACGTGTCTGACGAGTTCGGGATCGTTGCCGAGTTGCCCCAGGAACCCGTCGCGGGTTGCGACGATATCGGTCAGCCAGAAATATTCGACGCCCGCAACACCCTGGTCGGTCGTCAGCGCATAGCCCCCGGGCTGGTCCGTGATGCCGACCTTGATGGCGTAATTGCTTGTGCCGTCGGGCGGGTTGGCAAGCTTGGCGAGAAAGCCGTCAAGCCCGGCTTGTGCCTTGCCTGCCGCCACGATCATCGCCCGGTCGCCCATTGGCACGCTGTGGATGCCGGCGAGATCGCCCGCCAATGCCGTAGCAGAAGCACAGGCGAGCGCAATGGCGACGACAACACTCTGGATTGGCAGTTTCGTCATCGTTTGCGCATGTCTCGGTGGATCATTGTTGTTTCAAGCCCCGGCCGAAGACCTCATCGCAAGCGCTGAGATCTGTCATGCCACGATTATCTTATCGCCGCGCAATTCAGTTGTCAGCTGGGCGAGCCAACCACAAAACCACCATTGCCATATTGCGCCTTTTGAACCTATGCTTGCACAGCCGGGGAGGGGCTCCGGCACCAGTCTGGGGTGGATGGATGCGCAGGATTGCAATGGCGGCGATGGTGATGGCTGTGCTCGTGCCGCTGCCGGCCGCGGCGGATTTCTATACCGGCAAGGAAATCAAGAAGTTCTGCGCCACCAAGAGCCCGATCATGCTCGGCTATCTCGCCGGCTGGACCGACAAGTGGGAGCGCGACACCAATATGCTGGCGGCGGGCTATGACGCCCAGAAAACTGCCGTGGGCAAGCGGATCATCCTTCCCCAGCTGCAGAAGGCCACCGAAGGCATTTGCGTGCCCTATGGCGCCAGTCTTGGCCAGATGTTCGACATCCTCTGCAAATATGTCGCCGATCACCCCGACAAGCTCGAACTCGGCTCCACGGCCCTGATTGCCGCCTCGGTCGGAGACGCCTGGCAATGTGATGCCAACGAATAGCTGACCTGCAGGCACTTGCTGCTATTGCAGCTCATACTCCGCGCATTCCGCCTCGCTCAAAAAATTCCTGGCGGCGTCTTCGTAGCTCGGCGCCGGCGCCAGCGTCCGGAGCACGATATAGCCCTCGGGGCGCGGCATTTCGATCAGCACGCTTTGCGAAATGATATCGGGGTCCGATTTGCGGATCTCGGCGAGCTGGGCGGGCGAGGCGATGATTGCATCGAGCGCACCGCCGGCGGCCGAGCGGTCGTTCATCGAAAACACCTCGTTGGACGAGGAATCATAAACCGCAAACGACCAGAACGGCACATTGCCGGATGCCAGGAGATGCACGGGCTGGCTCTCGACCGAGATCAGGCAGGCGCCGGTGCGCAGATAGGGATCGCCATTGGAAAAGCCCATCTCGTCCTTCTGGTCGCTGAACACAACCAAGCTGCCTTCCGCTTCATAGGCGGTCAGCCGCGTATAGGCGTCGAGCCCGGTATAGGCGGGCAGCGCCAGGATAATGATGATGTGCAGCACGGCAGCGCCGAACATGCCGGTCAGGATGGCAAACAGTGCGCGCCGGATCATGAGCAGCTCACTTTCGTGAGCGTGGGCATCGATATGTCCAGCACGCCGGACGAGCCGGCGGTGGGCGTATCCAGCAGCGACAGAACCAGCCGGAACGGCCGGCCACGGCGGATCGCCAGCCAGTTGCCGGGCTGCGGTGCGGCGGAAATCAGCACGCGGATCGAGCCATCGCTCTGCCGCAGTACGTTCCAGGCATTGAAGGCTGCCGGCAGCCCCGCGGCCGGCTTCAGCGGTTCATTAACATTGTCGGCGGCATAAAGCGTCCAGAAACGCGCCGGCGGCGTCTGACCCTTCATCTCGTACGTGCAGTTGGAGGACAGCCGCTTTCCGGCCTGGTCGACATCTGCCTGAAACATAAGCCCCTCCGCCGAACCGAACAGCAGCCGTCCGGCGCGCGCCCGGTGCGACTGGGCATAGGGGTCGGCATCGACGGTCTGGGCCTGCGGAAAGGAGGCCCATGGCCCGAGCCTGATCGCGCCAAAGCCTGACGACGCGTTCAACATCAGCACGGCAGAGCCGATGCCGAGGCCGAAGGTTGTCAGCAGCGCAAGTGCGACGAGGAAGGGCAGGCGAAACATCAGATGGACAATGGCTTTCTCAACGGGGGCTTACTCAGTGGGGTCGATGCGAGAGTTAGCATTGATTCCGGATCGGGGAAATGGCCAGCATGCGTCTCTCCAACGGCATCTGGCGTGCGGTGTTCGGCGAGGGCGAGCGTGGGACCGACCCACCTTTCCGCACGGCGCGAAGTCCAACATCGGGGCAGGGAGACTGGGCTGGTCCTTTCGGCGGGATTTCTCACTCCGAAAAAAGCCCGAATGCCGTGAAGAATACCGGGCTGGCGGACGTTCATGTGGTGTTCAGCCACGTCACCGCACTGTCAGGGCCAAGACATCGAAATGAAACGTGGGCGGGCTAGTTTCCCGTCATGTTCTGCAGCATGAATGCTTCCAGTGCATTGCGAGCCGGCGTTGTGCCCGGTCAACAGACTTTCGCCGGAGATCTGCATGCCCTTTATCGAATACGACGACCTTGGAACCTTCACCGAATACGAAAAGTTCCGTTTTGAGGTGATGAAGTCTGTCTGGGGCGCGAACAAGGAAGCCTATATCGGCGCCAGTGGCCCGATGATCGGTACCAATGTCAACTTGTTGACCAACATGGAACTTGTCGCGGGCACGATCATAGGCGGACCGGTGGATCCCGACATGCTCGGGGAGTTGCAAGCAGCGGCGGTGGGACATACGACCAACAATCAGTTGCGCAATGCGTTGGATGCCGTACTCCAGGATTGGCATGACAACCACGGTCTGAGCAGCATTCCGACTGAATTCCAGTTCGCCAATAATGCGCAAATGCGGGCGGTGTTGAATAGCTGCAGCGAAATGGCGGATGCCGAGGGTGCATTTGACGCGCGCATTATCGACCTGAACTTCGATAACCTCGAGGAGCGCGCTGCGATTGTCAGTATGGCGTTCGAGGAAGAGGATCTGCTGGACCAAGGCGTCATGGACGCTCTGCTGGACGGCACAGACCGTTTTGCCGCCTGGTACGCCCTGCGTTACAACAGCAATGACGGCGTTGGTAAGACGGATCGCACTGAGACCGCCATTCGCCGTTATATCCAGTCGGATTACTTCGAGCTCTACAATGATCCCCAGAGTGTCGGTTTCGCCGAGGCGCGGCAGGTGGCGCACGGCTACCAGGATTTCCGCGACACTATCCTTGCTTACGAGGACAAGTACAATCCGGACGCCGCCAGCAATGCCAATGCCGCAAACGCCGCCGGCAGCCTTTTGCACGGTACGATCAACGACCAACTGCAGCCGACGATCAAGGAAGTTGCCAAGCACTACAATCTGGTGACGGGCCACCTCGAAGAGGTCCTGTTCGTCCGCGGCAGAAGCAACAATCTCAACGGCGACGGCACCGGGTTCGACAGCAAGAAGAACGACGATGACCTGTTGATCGGCGACGCCGACGGCAACACCATTCACGGCCAGCAGGGCGACGATGTGATTGCCGGCCTGGCGGGCGACGACCATCTCTACGGCGACGCCGGCGACGATCGCCTCTATGGCGGCAACGACGACGACCAGCTTTACGGCGCGAGTGGTAATGACCGGTTGTTTGGTGGCGCCGGCAACGATCTGCTCGACGGCTCCAGCGGCAATGACCGAATGGACGGCGATGACGGCAAGGACACGCTCAAGGGCGGCGACGGCAACGACACGATGAACGGCGGCAACAGCGATGACAAGCTCTATGGCGGCGCGGGCAACGATAACCTGACCGGCGGCGCGGGCGATGATCTTCTGGTCGGCGGCGATGGCAACGATACCTATATCTTGAGTCCGAAATCCAAGAGCGCCGGCCCCGATGCGGTTGCGGGCCCGACTCCGAGCCCCTCGCTGGTCGGTGGCAGCAACGACGACCAGATCGTCGAGGCGAAGAACGGCGGCACCGACACGGTCATCATCGAGATGAAGGGATCGTTCAACATCCACAATGTCGAGTTCATGAAGCTGTCCGGCAATATCGACGGCAAGGTTTCGCTCTCTCTCAACGAGTTCGACAAGTTCACGCTGTCGAACAAGTCAGACGACCTGACGCTGACGATCAACAAGCTGCAAAAGGACCCGATCGACATTGTCACCAATGGCGGCGCCGACATAGTCAGGATCAAGTTCGCGGGCGGCGTCGATCCGTCCCAGGTTCTGGACCACAAGGGTCTGACTGCGCGCTTCGATTTCGCCGACCTCAGCAGCAACGACACGATCGACCTCACCTCGATCGGCATCAAGAAGATCGTCATGAACGATCTCGATATCTCCACCGACCAGGGTTTCTATCTCATGGCGCCGGATGCCCAGATCCACCTGATGAAGAACGGCCACGAGACCAAGACCTATACCAACGATACATCAAGCTGGTTCGTGGTCAAATGCGGCGACAACACGCCCTATGGTCCGGAATTCTTCGGCCATGTCCAGAAGGACAATTTCGATATCTGAGAGCGCTCACGCGGGTGTGAGGGGCCTATCGCTTGCTTTATCGACGTTTTGTGCGATTCTTGCAGAACCTCTGACCTCCAGAGGTAAACCGGGCGGGGATAGCTGATCCGGCTATCATGACGCGGGGCGGGAACCCCGCTGCTCATCGCTTCTCGCGACCGCCCGGCCAACAATCAACTGATTTACGTCTGGGTCTTGGTCCTCGTCATTGATTGCATGGCGGGGCCTTAATAAAAGAATCCCAAGCTGTTCCATATCTCGGCGCTTTTGATAATATTTCTTGCGCCTCCGTCGTCACGATCTCACTATAGTTCGTATGCCAGCTCTGAACCGGGAGACGGATACGATGGCAAATACCCTCGTCAAGACAGACCAAACCACCACTTATGTTATCAGCAGCGTTGGCGGCAAGTGGACATTCGCTGCCGAGATGTCGATCTTCACGTCAAACCAATTTGGTATCGACGTCCAGATAACGGCACAAGACGTTGAGGTCGTCGTCAATGGCATTATTTCCGGCTCAAGCGCCGCCTCCGGCTGTGGCATCCGGTCGATCGGCGCGGGCGTCACCATCCGCATAGGATCCGAAGGGGTTTTGCATGGCGAGACGGGCCTGGCAATGTTCAACATCGACCAAACGCTTGTCAACAAGGGGCGCATTTTTGGCCTGACGACTGGCGCGACCATGGACAATGACGGCGTCGATGCCACGAACAGTGGTTACATCCACGGCGCCACCTATGGCTTCACGTTGAATTCCGCTGGTGGCGATCTCGCCAACACGGCCACCGGTATTATCAGTGGCGCCAATGCCGTAGTTTTCAGTCAATTGGCTGGCCAAACCACGCATCTTACCAACAGCGGACTGATCTCCGGCACAGCGGCTGTCACCGGCGGCGCCGGACTGGACTTGATCATCAACCACGGCACTGTCAAAGGCACGATCAATCTGAATGCCGGAGACGACACTTTCGACAACCGCGGTGGCAAGGTGGATAGCTTCATCGCCGGTGGCGCCGATAACGACACGCTGATCACGGACAAAGCCGGGACCCGGCTTTTCGAGAATTCAGGCGAAGGCACCGATACGGTAAAATCGACCGTCTCCTACGAGCTGAAAGCCAATGTCGAACACCTCGTTCTACTCGGGGCCGGGAACATTAACGGGCGGGGAAATGAGCTCGCCAATCTCCTTATCGGCAATGCGGGCAAAAACAATCTGAGTGGTCTGGCGGGCGAGGACAAGATGACCGGCGGGGCCGGCGATGATACCTTCGTTTTCAAGACCGGCTTTGGTCAGGATATCGTCACCGATTTCCATCCCGGCAAGGACATTATCGACCTTCGCGGCCTGAATGGTGTCAACGATTTTGCCGATCTGCGCACCCATCATCTCGATGTTTCGGGCAACAGCGTGATCATTCATGTCGGTATGGATACGCTGACCCTGCAGCATGTCGCCAAGAACGATCTGCATGCCGGCGATTTCCTGCTTTGAAAGGCGGCAAGCATATGGCCGAGATCGCTCATCTCTAATCGCTCTTCTTGTCCTTGGTTTTCTCGGGCAGCTTGCCGGACATGGCAACCTCGGCCTCGAGTAGCTTTTCCAGCGTATCGAACCGCTCGTTCCAGAATTTTTCGTAGTGGCGCATCCATTCCATGCCGGCGTGGATCGGCCTGGCGTCGAGCCGGCACACATGTGTCCGGCCCTCGATGCTGCGTGCCACCAGCCCCGCACGCTCCAGCACCTTGATGTGCTTGGAGGCCGCGGCAAGCGAGATTGCAAACGGCTGGGCAAGTTCGCCGACGGTGCGCTGCGATTGCGACAGGCTGTTCAGCATCGCCCTCCGCGTCGGATCGGAAAGCGCGTGAAACATGTCGTCGAGATGAAGCTCAGAATTGTAAACCATATGGTTGAATATAAGCGACTCGCGACGTATTGTCAACCGATCGGTTGAATTGTTCCCGGCGATTTCAGAAGCATGACAAACTGGGTCGCCGACGTCGACGTGAAGGTATGAGGGGCGTTGACAGGCCGGCCTTGAGACATCACCATGCTGCATCTGCGAACATATTCGCTTGGGCGACGACGTCAAATCGTGGCGGGCTTTCATGAAGGCGAAGTTTGGGTGAAAATCTTGGCATACAAAGATAAAGTTGCCGTGGTGGCCTTGTTTTGTGCTGTTGCCGTGGCGATTTCCGGCTGTGCGTCCAGGAAGGCTATTCCCCCCAAGGCTCAGCCAAAGCCGACGCCGGGACTTGATCAGCCGTTCGTCACATCGGAACGCCGCACGCTCGAACCCTTTTCCCACGTGGTGTTCTGCAAGAAATATTCCGGTGAATGCGCGGCGGCCAGCGGTCCCGACACCGTGGAACTGACGCCGTCGAAAGAGGCTGAGCTGGTCTCCGTCAGCCGCACGATCAACAGCCAGATCGCTCCCCGAAACGACACGCGCGGCGACGATGTCTGGACCCTCTCGCCGCGTTCGGGAGACTGCGAGGACTATGCCGTCACCAAACGCCATGT
The DNA here is from genome assembly GCF_057787725.1 of Shinella sp. OV683. NCBI lineage: Bacteria > Pseudomonadati > Pseudomonadota > Alphaproteobacteria > Hyphomicrobiales > Rhizobiaceae > Shinella > Shinella sp. OV683. The sequence goes on along the minus strand of NZ_CM173543.1, from coordinate 3,368,718 downwards.
GCTGATCCAGCACGGCTGGCCGTCATCGGCGCTGCGGTTGGCGATAGGCTATACCAAGCAGGGCGAGGGCCATCTGGTGCTCGCGGTGCGGACCAGCAATGGCGACGTGATCCTGGATAACGAGACCAATGCCATTCGCAACTGGCAGGATGCAGGCCTGAACTGGCTGGAGATTCAGTCTGCGAAGAATCCTCGTGTCTGGTACAAGATCTAGAGTATGTTGCGCAAAAGTGTGCCGCCCTTTCGCCACGATTGACATGCGGGCGCCACGGTATAAAATTCGCTAATATTCAAATGGCGCTGCGGGAGTGGGCGCTCCGACTAAGTTGATCCCTATGGAATTCCGGTGCGTATCGCCACACCGCTCTCTTGTATTGCGCCACAGTCACGGGATTGTGGCAAGGCCATCCTCTGACCGTTTGTTTCATTGTTGAATATCCCTCGACACAAAGGAATACAGCGTGGCATCCGAAGAGAACGTCAGCGAACCGGTAGTGGACGCCAAGAAAACCGGAAATCCCAAAACTGAAAATCCCAAAACCGGAAATCCTTTGCGCGGGGTGGCATTGGTCGTCGTGCTCCTGGCAGTTATCCTATTTGTCCTTTCGGTCTTCATGGAGCGCCGGACACCATCCTCTTCACAGGCGCATGTCCAGGCCTATGTCGTAAACATCGCGCCAGAAGTCACCGGGCGGGTGATCGAAGTCGGCGTCGACGACAATTCGGCCGTCGAGCCAGGGCAGGTGCTGTTCCGCATCGACCCGACAAACTACCGGATCGCGGTCGATCAAGCCGAAGCCAGGCTTGCAACCGTTGGGCAGGAAATCGGTGCGTCGGTCGCCAATGTCGATGCCGCCCAGGCGCGGCTTGTCGAGGCGAAGGTAACCCGGGACAACAAGCAGGATTTCTACGCACGATCTGTCGTGCTGGTGCAAAAGGGCGTCTACTCCAAGGCGAAGTCCGACGATATCCGATTGGAATACGACCAGGCTGAAGCGTCGGTGACGGCGGCGGAGGCCGATCTGATCCGGACGCAGCAGGAGCTTGGGCCGGCGGGCCAGGACAATCCCAAGCTGAAAGAAGCCCTGGCGGCCCTCGAGCGTGCGAAGACCGATCTGGTGCGGACCACGGTTCTCGCCCCTGCTGTTGGCGTGGTCACCAATCTCCAGCTCGCGATCGGCAAGGTGGTCAGCGCCGGCCAGCCGGCGATGACTTTCATCGATGTCGGCACGGTCTGGATAGCCGCTGCCTTCAAGGAAAACAGCCTCGAAAAAGTCGCGGTTGGCAACAAGGCCGAAGTGCTGTTCGATGCCCTGCCTGGCCGCCTGTTCACAGCCAAGGTTGAAAGTGTTGGTCTCGGCATTTCACAATCCAGCACCGATCCGGCCACCGGTCTGCCTATTATTCGTTCCCAAACGGGCTGGGTGCAGGAAGCGCAACTCTATCCAGTCCGGCTTGTCCTCGATGAAGCACGGCCAAAGGGGGTGCGTTATGGCTCGCAGGTCACGGTGGTAATTTATACAGGAGACAATCCTGTCACCAATGCCTGGGGCTCGCTCTGGATCCGGATCATGTCGGTCTTGACCTATGTCGGCTAGCGAGACAGTCCAGCGCCTCTCCATCGAGCTCACCGAGCAGCGGCGCAAGGGCTTGCGGGTGGCGCTTGCCGTTTCACTCGGGGTTACGGTCGCCGTCGCCAACGGTGCCATTATCCCGTTTCTTGGGCCGCTTTTTGCGGCCCAGTTCCTGCTGGGCAGTTCAAAGCCGATGCCCCTCGGCACGACACTCGGCGTTGCGGTGCTCATTCTGGTGGCCGGCACATTTTTCATGGCCTTGACATTGTTGCTCGACGACAAGCCCATGACCTTGTTGATGTTGCTGGGCTTGATCTATTTCCTGCTCTTTTTCGCACAGGCGGTCGGCAAGGGCGGGCCTGCGATATTCTTCGTCCAGGTGGTGGCGATCATGGTGCCGCTTCTCGGCATCCTCAACAGCACGTTGGCCGAGTCGATCCTGTCGATACTGGTCACCGGCGTGGTCAGTGGCACGGTGTGGATGTGGATTGCCTACGCGGTCATTCCTCCAACCGAGTCCGACATGGCGCCACCCGCCGCTGCGCCCATGTCGGCGCACCCCTATTGGCTGGCGCTTGCCAATACCGCGATACTGCTGTCGGCCGTCACGATCTGCCTCACCAATGATGAATTGTCGTCGGCGATGGTCATTCCGATCACGGTGGTATCGCTGCTGGGCCAGTTGGATATCGTCAGGAGCCGTGCCACGGCGATCGGCCTGATGATCGTCAACCTGCTGGGTGGTGTCATAGCTTCTTTCGCCTACTCGATATTGATGCTGCGTCCCAACCTGTTTTCCATGGCAGTGATCGTGCTGGTCGTGGGGCTCGTGCTGGGCGGCCGCGCGGCGGGCAGGTCGGCTTCGGCAAAGATGTTTGCTGGCGCGTTGACGACGTTCCTGATCCTGTTCGGCCTGGGCGTATCGCCCCTGCCGGGAAGCGCGGCTGAATCCTTTGCTACACGCATCGTCTTTGTCGCCGGCGCCATAATATACACATTCATTCTTGCGGCCCTGCTTTGGCCGCGGGCAACGGATGGTGTAGAGTCCGCAGGCAAGACCGAGCCTGCGAACGAGATATGAGACAGAGCATATGCCAGTGCCAAAGCTGACATCGGCGGTATCCCGCTTTAGAACTGCGATGTTCGAACAAGGAGGTTTGGAGGCTGTCTTTCAGCATGTCCGAAACATCATCACCACATCGGTCGTGGCGGCCGCCGGCATCTACACGATCAGGAATGGCGAGCTCCTGCGTATCTGGGGGACATGGGACGATACCGCTGCCGGATATAGCGTGGCAGTCGTCGGGATTGTGCTGTTCACGCTCAATCTGCTTGACGGATTACATCGCCTCGCAAAATTGCGATGGCACTTCACGCTGCAGATTGTCCTGGTGCTTATCTATGTGATGGTCACAGTGCGGATCGCGCACTTGGTCCTGAGCTTCAGGGCGGCGTAAGGCCGGCAAATCAGACGAATGCCGAGCGCTGACTGCTAGACAATCGGTTGAGTATCCATGATAGTTCACTTGGGAAAAGCTTTTTTGGGGGGTAAATTTCGATGGATTTATCAGTCATTGATACGGGCCTCGTGGCAACGCTTCTGCTGCTGCTTTTAGTCGGCATGGGGCCGAAGATCGCGCTGGTTCCTTTCCTTGAAATGACCCACAAGTTCGATAAGGAGACCAAGGCCAGAATAGGCCGGAAGATGGTCCTGACCGGGCTGATAACTGCCCTGGTGCTTTTTGCCACGGGCGCTCTTCTGATGCGGCTGCTGCATATCACAGGCGGCGCGGTCGCGGTTGCAGGCGGCATCGTCCTGGCGCTGCTCGCACTCAAGATGGCGGCTGGACCAGTCAAGAAGCCTCACGACGAGCTGGAAGTGGAAGTCGATCCGGATACGATTGCGGTTTTCCCGCTGGCCATCCCCTATATGCTCAATCCCGTTGGCATCACGGTGCTGATCATTGCATCTGACGAAGTCGTGTCCCTTGCCAGCGCAGCGCTGGTTGTAGGCCTGGTTCTGCTCGTCGCCGCATTCGACTATCTGGTGTTCACCAATATCGACGTACTGGCAAAGCGCATGAAGCCGGCTAGCCTGGTTATCTCCGAGGTCGTGTTCGGCATTCTTCTGACCGCTGTTGCCGTGCAACTTTTCGTCAGCGGCCTCGCAAAACTGGGGATCATCTCCCCGACCGTGGCCGCCCATTGATTTCGCCTGAGATGCCGCAGCGCCACCACGCGCCGCGGGAGCTGCGGCGCGATTCCAACGCTAGCCAGATGTCGAGGTTGTCGTTGTCTGACGCTTGAGATGTTTAGCTACATTAATGCGTGAAGGCTCAGGCCTGGGAGGCAGACATGGTTTCCAATCCGCCAAACGCCGATCTCGCGTCGCAAAAGCCGACTGCGGTCCAAGTAGTGGTTCAAATCGCCCTCATCGCCATTCTGGTCTATATCTGCAGCCGGATCGTATTGCCCTTTATGGGCATTCTGCTCTGGTCGGTTATCCTGGCAGTCATGCTCTATCCCCTGCATGGTCGGCTGTCCGTGCGGCTCGGCAACCGCTGGTCGGCATTTCTCATCGGGCTGGTCGGCATTGCCGTTGTGTTGGTGCCCATGATTATGGTGGTTACGTCGCTTGGGTCTACCATCTATTCACTGGTCTCCGGTCTGCAGAACAACAGCCTGACAATTCCGCAGCCTCCAGCGTGGCTTGCGGGCCTGCCGGTGGTCGGCGAGAAGCTCTCGGAGAGCTGGTCGCTCGCTGCCACGAACATGCCCCAGGCGCTCGCCAAGTACGGCCCGATGCTGAGCAAGCCTGCAGCGTGGCTCGCATCCGTCGCCGGTGGCCTGGCCGCCGGCGGCATGTTCTTTATTCTTTCGATTGGAATCGCCGCTGTGCTTGTGGCCTATGCCAAGGGGGCAGGGGGATTTACCCTGCGTCTGTTGGAGCTGGTCGCCGGAGGCAAGGCGCGCGGGGCCCACTTGATCACACTGACCTCCGCGACGATCCGCGGTGTCGCACTTGGCGTGGTCGGTGTTGCGGTGATTCAGTCGGTGCTCGTTGGCGCCGGCTTCTTTGCCATTGGCCTTCCGGCAGCCGGCGCCCTGACACTCATCACACTCATATTGTCCATCGTGCAGGTACCAGCGGTGCTGGTGACCTTGCCCGTCATTGCCTATGTCTTCGCGACCGAGGCGACGACGGCGGCAATCGTCTTCGCCGTCTGGTCAGCCGTCGCGGGGCTGAGTGACAATGTACTCAAGCCACTGATGCTCGGCCGCGGACTGGAAGTGCCGATGCCGGTCATCTTGATCGGCGTCATCGGCGGGATGCTTGCAGATGGCCTTCTCGGTTTGTTTGTAGGCCCCGTGGTGTTGGCCGTCGGCTACGTGTTGCTGATGGAATGGCTGCCCCAGCGGTCGGTCGAGGACGGCCCCCGGATCGAAGGTCCGGCGTCATGATTAAAGTTCTTGCTGTCGGCTTGCTGGCGATGTCGGTATGCCTCGCACTCCAGGCAATGGCTTCGGTGCTGGCTGCGCGCTACTTTGCTCATACCCGCGGTCAACCTCTCGGCCCAAAGCCCTGGCGGGCTATCTTCCTGCAATTCGCTGTGCTGATGGTGGTGCTCATGATGGGCAATATCATCCAGGTCGTATTTTGGGCGATGCTATATTCATGGCTAGGTGCCGTCGAGGATTTTGAAACGGCGGTGTATTTTTCGGGTGTCACCTTCACCTCGCTCGGCTATGGCGACGTGGTGCTCGAAGGCCGCGTCCGGCTGCTCGCGCCGTTGCAGGCCGCCAATGGGCTGATGATGTTCGGGATCACGACAGCTCTCTTCTTCTCCGCTGTCCAGCAGGCCACGGTGAACTGGGCTGCGGCACATCGGCCCCCGCGTAAGCCGTAGGTCGAAGTTCTTCATGCCGCCATGAACGGTCATTGAGGCGGTGGAAGCTCCGCTCGGTGACTACTGCCGCCTCATCGCCAGCCAGATCATATGCCGCGCACCGGTCTTGCCGCGCGCACGCACCGGCTTTTCCTCGGCGGCGAAGCCCGCATGCTTTAGCCGGCGAGTGAAGCCGGCATCGCCGCCGGAGGACCAGACGGCCAGCACGCCACCGGGCGTCAGTGCAGCCAGCGCTTCACCCAGCCCCTTGGCGCCGTAGAGCGTATCGTTGCTGTCGCGGCTGAGGCCGTCGGGGCCATTGTCGACATCAAGCAGGATGGCGTCATAGCTGCTTTTCTCCGACCTGATCGCCACGCCGACATCGCCTTCGAAAATCGTCACGCGCGGATCGTCCAGCGTGCCGGCATGCAGGTCGGCCATCGGCCCGCGCGCCCAGGCGACCACCGCCGGCACCAGTTCCGCAACTGTGATCTTTGCGTCGGGTGGCAGCACGGCAAGTGCGGCGCGCAAGGTGAAGCCCATGCCGAGCCCGCCGATCAGCACATGCGGCGCCTTGCGCCCGGCGATCTTCTCAGCGGAAAGCGTCGCCAATGCTTCTTCCGAGCCGCTCAGCCGGCTGTTCATCAGCTCGTTGGTGCCGAGCATGATCGAATATTCCTGGCCGCGCTTCTTCAGCCGCAGCGTCTCGTTGCCGCCGGGAATTTTTGCTGTGTCGAGAAGCGTCCAGGCAAGCATGGGGGAGGGGCCTTTCACTGATATCGAATGGTGGTGTCGAAAGTCTCGCTTTACACCGCAGCACGGAAAATGGCGAGAAGATGAAGCCGATGCCCGAACTTCCCGCTGGACATCGGGATGCCATGGGTGCAGCCTGAGCTTGCGTATCTCCGTTGCGTCAATCGGGAGACTGTGCCGTGGCCTATCGTCGATCCGCCGCCAGATCATCGCTTTGGGAATTGTTGGCTTGCTTGTGGGCCATATTCGTCCCGAACGCCGACGCAGCTTCCCTATCCCTGCAGGTGTCATCCCAGACCCCATCGAGCCCTCCGTCGGATTCCTGGCTGGAAATTGCCAAAGTGTTTCCGGCCTGGCCGGTCGCCGTTATCGTGCTCGCATTCCTGTTCAGGAAGCCGCTGGTCAAATTTCTGGAATCGATTGGCGGGAACCTCTCGAAATTGCAGTTCGCGGGCTTTTCGCTGGAACTCGTGACGGCGCGGCAATCGCTTGATTTTCCGTTGCTCGATGAGATCAGGGACCCGAAATCGCAGTTTTCCGCCTCTGGCTCGCCTGCACTTATTGCTGCTTTGCAGTCCACGGAAACGGCTGACTACACGGTTATTGACCTGGGTAGGGGCGATCGATGGCTGACATCCCGCCTGTTCATCGTCGCTGCCATGGCGGACCGGATGCGCGGCGTCAAGGTGCTGGTCCTTGTTGAACGACGTGATGGAATTGGAAACCGCTATGTGGCGACAGTCGATGTGCGCAGGCTGAGGTGGTTGCTGGCCCACAAGTATCCATGGCTCGAGGCGGCATATGTGGAGGCGTGGAACAGGGCGACCGGCGTGTACCAGAAAATGGCTGTGAATTTCACGGAAATTGGCGACAGCGGAAGGGTTCAGCCTCATATGGTGACACAGGTCTTGAGCGCGTTCCTCGAAAACCTGAAGACAAACGCACTGCCTGCGGTCGGCTTTTCCGATTGGGTCACGCTCAAGGATGGGGAATTCGAGCACGCAGCCTGGGTAACGAATGAGCTTCTGAGAGAGCTGCTGCCGCGTGAGGCATTTTCGGCCAGGATCGTGGCGAATGAGGACATGCCAAAATCGAAGCGCATACGAGCCATCCTTCGGTGCAAGGCACCCTTCGTCGCGATAGTCGATGACGGCGGCGATTTTCTCAAGCTCGTGGATCGGTATGCCTACCTCGATAAGGTGGCGGAGACCATGGGCGAGGAAACAGATTGACCTGCCGAGACAAGGGCGTTACGCGGCACGACCCCAGCCGAAGCCCCGCCGGCGGCTGCCGGAAGAAATCACCCGCACCGGCAGGATGCGCATCACCTCGACGGCAAGCTCGCGGGCATTGGTCTGCGCCCGGTCGAGATTGGAGACCTTCTGCGGGTCGAGATCGTAGAGCGTCGCACCAGTATCGAACATCTCGCGATAGGCGGCGCGCTCGACGACCGGGGTGGCCAGCACATTGACGCCGCGGCTCGCGAGCAGGCCCTTGACCTTGAGCAGCGAATGGGTGGTGACCATCGGGTTGACCCGCGACAACAGCACCGAATGGGCGATGTCGAGACCGGTCTCGGCGCGGATCTGGCTGAGGATGTCGAGCACCTTGACGGCGCCCTTGGCATCCATGCCCGAGCCCTGGACGGGAATGATCACATGGTTGGAAAAGGCCAGTGCGGTGGCCGTCAGTTGGTTGCGGTCGCCGGCGAGGTCGATGATGAAATAGTCCGACGGCGAATGGGACTCGCGGATCTGACATTCAAGCGAGGCGGGCGAAACGTGATTGACCAGCGTGATCGCGCCACGCGGCCGGGCCACCTCATACCATTGCGTGAACCACTGCTGCGGGTCGCTGTCGAAGACGGTAACCTTGTGCCCGAGATGCGAAAGCTCGACGGCCAGCAGCGCAGCTGCCGTGGTCTTGCCGGCGCCACCCTTGGTATTTGCGATGGTAATAACCGGCATTAACAAGCCCCTTTTCGATGCACTGTGATCATGACCGAAAAGTTACAAAAGTTGGTTAACAGAGCGTTATGTGCGGGGTGAGAGATTTGATGTGCAGACATCGGGGTTTTGGGGGCTCTGGGGAGCCAGATGCAAGCCTGGCGATGCGGTTCTTCTGAAGCGGTGCAGGCACCGGCTCCGAGCCGGGCATGGGCTGAAAGCGGACGAAGCAACCAATGCAGTATTGAAAGCATGGCGCAGCAACGGCTTTCCATGGCTGCTGCGTGTCCACAATAACATCGAAAAGCGAAAATATTGCGCCGCAACAGCTGAACTATTTCTGGGGCAATCTCGGTTATCTGCTTGCAGGGTGGGCGGCTTTCTCTAGTGTCGGATGGCGGGATGACCGGCGGAGCTGTTTAAGAAATGGCTGCATCTACAGACAACGCGGAAGCCAATGACGGTGAATGCGTCGATATTGTCGCGCTCGCCCCGCGCCCTGCTGCCAATCTTGGAGGTTATGCCACCTTCTGGCATGGGCAACTTTCGCCGCTCGGCTTCACCTGCCTCAAATCGTTCGCCCGGCATGGCTTGCCCCTGAAGCTCTTCACCTATGATCGGAAAATCAGGGTCCCGGAAGGCGTCGAAATTGGCGATGCCCGGCTTATAGTCGACGACGAGTCCCTGTTGTCCCGTTATCTCGTCAATGGCCGCCCTTCGCTTGCCAAATTCTCCAATCTGTTCCGCTATCGCTTGTTGCAGCAGGAGGACTGCTGCTGGGTGGATGCTGACGTCCTTTGCCTCAGGCCGCCAGAGTTTCTTGCGGGGGACATCGTCATCGGTCGGCAGTTGGAGCGATCTGGACCTGCCGAACTGAACGCCGCGGTGTTGCAATTGCCCAGGGCGCACCTGATGCTGAAAGACCTGGCGGCACGTGCCTGGGCTGCTGTGGATGAGGATAGCAATTGGGCGACGCTGGGCCCTAGGCTGGTTACCGAGCTTGCCCGGAGCCATGGGCTGATGGAAATCGTGCGTCCTCCATCGGATTTCTATCCCCTGCCATACGATCAGTTCTGGAAGGTCGTGCTGCCCGGCTATTTCGCCCACTGCGTGCTTCGGACTGCGCAGGCACAACTCATGCATCTTTGGAACGAGATGTTTGAAAGATGCGGCTATGATCAGAATTGCGCACCGCCGGTCGGCAGTTTCCTGCATCAGCGCTGCGAGGCACTGGACACGCTAGGCGAGTTCCAGCGTGTCTATGACCGCCGGGAGGTTTGGGAAATGGTGAGGCATCTGGCAGAGTAATAGTGCATCGCGCCAGGCTGCATCATGCTTGCAGTCGCTGGCATGTCACCCGGCATCGCGACCTTTCCTGCTTCTTCAGCGGCGGCTTCGGCCTTGGTATTTGCGATGGCAATAACCGGCATTAACTCTGGCGAGCCAGATGCAAGCCTGGCGCCCGCGAAACGTTTGTCAGAAGAAGCAAATCCTACATGAATGCTGCTACCCGTTCGACGAGCCAAAAGGCCGAGACGGTGCCGATCAGATACGCCGCCCAAGGCGAAAGCCGCCGGAAGTCTCTCGAAAATGCTAGCCGGAAGCACGCAAGGGCAAGAAGCGCTGCGATGACGAAGGCGAGTTGGCCGGCCTCCACGCCGAGGTTGAACGTCAGCAAAGCAAGCGGCACGTCCTTCTGCGGCAGGCCGATCTCGCGCAGGGCGCCGGCAAAACCAAATCCATGCAGCAGTCCGAAGACAAAGCTGATCAGCCATGGATATCGGCTGGACAGGTCGGTGTGGCCGCGACTGCTTCGAACGATCTCCGATGCGACAAACATGATGCTCAGGGCTATCAGTGCCTCGATCGGCGCCTGAGGCACCGACACCACGTTCAACGACGCGATGGCCAAGGTGATCGAATGCGCAACCGTGAACGAGGTGATCGTCAGAAATAGAGTTCTGGGCCTGCGGATCAACAGCAGCAGGGCGAAGACGAAGAGCAGGTGGTCTATTCCCTGCAGGATATGCTGGACGCCGAGCACGAAATACGCTTGCGCCGTGTCCCAGGCAGTTGGGCTGGCCAGCACTGTCAACGTCGGGCCGGATGGGGAGATGCGGCTTGTCTGGGTGGTGCCGTCCAGGTTTGTTATTTTCGCCAGCGCATCGGTGTAGGTCGATGACAGGCCGTCGATCGAGACCGCTTGGCCAGCCAGTCCTGCTGCACACGACACCTGCCAGCGGCTGATATAGGCGGTATCGATATAGAAGCCAACGGGCTCTGCTTCCTGCTTGCAAGTGGTGGGCAGCCGGACATAAAGCGCCATCCTGTATTCACCACGAGCCGGCACTTTCCAGGTGATCGCGTAGCGGGCCGGTGCGATCTCGATGATGTCGAGAAAGGCAGGCCGCAATTCGTGCGCCCTGGCGGCGGACGCTATCAGCAACAGGAAACCAACTGCCAGGATCAGCAATCGCATCATTTGGCCTCTGACGTTTCGACGGGCGATGTCGCTGCGTTCGCCGGCAACTCTATCTTGACGTCGTATTGCTTCCTCATCTCGGCATAGCGCTTGTCGGCGATTTCCTTGCGCCTGGCACTTTCCCAATCGGACTGGACTGCCGTTTTGACATCGGCAAGCAACGGCGTACGTGCTGCAATCTTTTCCCCGACGAGCACGAGATGCACACCGTATTGCGAGCGAACCGGGCCGAACCATTGTCCAATCGGGGCAAGAAGTAATTGTTTGGCGAACCCCTCGTCGAAGCTGCTGGCAATCATATCGGTGTCGGTCAACGCCATTTGCTCGGGCAAAAGGGTCGGATCGCCCATTCCAGCTGTATCGGTCGAAGGATCGACTTTGAGGAGCGCCAGAGCCTGCTTTGCTGCCGTCTCGCCCTTGTCGCCGGTGCCATCGCTTTTGAAAAATATCTGCCCGAACGCCAGTTGCGGCGGCAAAGAATACTTGTCTGCGTGCGCTGCGAAATAGGCCGCTAACTCGCCGGGCTTGGGCGTCAACTCCTCGGCACTCGGCTCCAGCAGGAATTCCATCTTCTGCTGCATGCGCCGGCGAAGGACTGTGTCGTCCTTATCGAGGCCCATCTTCTGCCCCTGACGATAGAACACCTCCTCCCTCACATAGCCATCGATGAGGCCTTTGTACTCGGCTTCCGTGGGTGGCCGTTGCCAGGTTCGGCTAAACGTTTCGAACATCTGCGCGAGCTGGCCCTTGCCCACTTCGATCGATCGGTCGTCTGCCGAGGGTAGGGAGCCGCTCGTCAACGAATAGAGGCTGAATATAGCCGCGCCGAGAACGAAGAAGTGAAACAGCGGTTCAGACAGAATCTTGCGGATGAACATGAAGCGGCTCGGGCCTTCTGTGCTGGCGATCGACAAGTTTGGCGTGAAAGGCGGCAGCCGAATGCTGCCACCCTGATCATGGTCCAGGTTAGTCGCCGTGCCTCATGCGGGGTGGTACCAGATCGGAGAGGTAAACGCCCGCTCCTGCAGTGTCATCGTGGTGCCGGGCAGAGGCTTCGACCCGAACCGGTAGGCATCGTAGGCGGTCCAGCGCGGAGTCGGGATTTCGATGACCCTGCCGTAGTAGAATGCCCGTTGCGCCGGGTCGAAATCCGGGTCTTTCCAGACAGCGATCAGTTCCGGATCGCCGATCGTGTTGGTCCATGTGGCGGTCGACAAATCCACCGTGTTGCCGACGGCAGGCAGCTTACCATCTGCGCCGGGCTTCCGGTCATCGGACCAGACGACATCGTAGACCTTTTCCTGGGCGTTGCCGTCCTTGTCGAGCCAGCCCTTGACGATCTGGTAGCGGTCGAGATTAGCTCCGATCGGATCCTTGAGCGCCGCAACCAGGAAGGTCGGTACTTTGCCGGCTGGAGCGGCTTGGAGATCGCCACCCATCGGCACGCCCTTTGTATAGCCGATTTCAGCCGGCAGGCGGTTCTGTGCATCCTTGGCCTCGAAATCCCATCCGCCGAAGAAGCGCACCACCATGCGCGGACCAGTCGTCGCATAGGTTTCCTTGCGCTGCATGGCGTCCCATAGAGCGGCACGGGTATTTTCGGCGGCCCAAACGGCCGCATAACCGGCCGCCGACACCTCCCAGTCCATGACCTTGACGCCCGTCGCCTTGTTGTCGATGAAGGTAGCGGTCATGCGTTCGGGGCTAGGCTCCTGCGGCGTGGTTTTGCCGAAGAAGTTGTCCTCTTCCATCGCGGTGAGGCCCGTATGGGCGTCACTGCTGTTGATGAGGCCGAACTTGTAGGGATTGGTGCCGAATTGCGCTTCGAGCTTCAGTCCGTTCTTGTAGGCCGAACGCACATACTCGAATTCGAGCATTTCCTTCTTCTTGGCGACACTGCCGTCGAGATTGCCTTTGTCCCAGATTTCGAAATCCGCGAACTCGTCGTTCGGTGAGAGATAGGGATGCGACTCTCCGGCGCCCTTGGTCTGGGCCGCCTCGTAAAGCCGCTCCCACTTTGCGCGCGTCTGGACATAATTCGCGTCGATTTTCTTGCCGAACTCCTCGACCACGGGGAACATCGTGCCGTTGCTCAGATTGCCGTTGTGCGCGATCGCCAGCACTCTGCCTCCGGTCTTCTGTTCGTAGGCTGCCATCCACTTCCAGAGATTTACAGGATTGTCACTGCCGAATGGCGGATAGACAGTGTAGGGCTCTACCTGACTGGCTTTGTCGCCATTGTCGCGAAAGATGACGTTGCGATGGAGGTTATTTCCGCCCGTATTTGATGTCCATTCGTAGCCGATGAAAGCGGTGAATCGGTTCGGCTCATTGAACTCCTCTGCGGCAGCGATCGTCTCCTGCCAGGCACTTCGATAGGCGTCCGTCCCCGGAAAATACATGAGGTCCTTCGGGAACGTGCCGTGGGAGAATGCGACGATGATTTCGATCGCGGCGTCCGCACCCTTTCCGTTCTGCATCATGTCGTACCATTTGCGACCCGTGGGGTCGGCCAGCAAAGAGGGTTTGCCAGCAAAGAGATCGGGGAAGAAACCCATATTGTCGGAATGATCCGAGACTACGAGAAAGTCGAGCGGCCGTGACAGCTTGGCAGGTTGGCCCGAGGATGCCGTGACCTGTTCGCCCCGGGCAAATCGGTAAGCGTCGCGAGGACCCAGCCTTGCACCGAATGCTCCGGCATCCATCGAAAACGACGTATGCAGATGCGTGTCGCCGAAAAAGGGGCGTGTCGGAAAGTTCCGGTCGGCATAGGGAGAATAAGGCCGCTTCTTCGCGAACACCTGTTCGACCTTGGCCTTGTTGATGTCACCGACATCGGTGTGCTCGGTTTCCTGCGACCAAGCACCGTGTGACAGACTTGCAACGAAAAGGCCCGCGACGAACACCGCTGCGCCACTACTTACTCGCACCATTGTCATTCCTCCCTCAGGGTAGCTTATTTGAATTCGATGGGATGTGCTCAATCGGCGCCAGCGAGCATTAACGCAGGCGGTTTGCGCGCAGTACATACAAGTTCTTCTTGAGGCATGCGTCTTCTGGAAGCTGATACAGGTGAGCACGGTTTTTCGCTGTTGCGTAGTACGTTACGGTAACATTCGCTCCAAGACGAACTTGCCATAGCGCAGGTCCGATCAAGGCGAGCCTGTGATTGCGAGGTTCGCGCCGTGGCAAACTGTTAACATGCGAGGTTCGAAATCGGGGAACCCGGCTTGCCCACTCCGTGCCGGTGAGGCACGACCTCGGAAGATCGAGGTCGTGCTCGCAAGATCAGCCGGCCCATCATTGTCAATGATGACGGTTCACTTGGCACCGCCATTTGCGTCATGCAGCTTCTCCAATACCTGGTCGAGCGAGAAGCTCCCCGGTTTTTGGCGCGGTGGGAATTCCACATAGGTTTGCAGGTGCTTGGCGACATAGGCTTGTGCTGGCACCAATGCGAAGGCGTGTTCGACATGCCACCGGCCGTAGTCTCCGGCATCGTCTTGCGCCCGCTCGAAGTAGCGCGGCATCGGCGAAAGCTGATGCTCGGAAGCCCGTTACGAAATGTCAGGACCGGACGACATCCCGCCGAGAGGCCTCATGCACGCATTTTTGCGCATGAGTCCACGCGAGTTAGAATCGCACGGTGAGTCCGAGGATCGGGCCCTGTTGAACAGTGTCGAACACGAAACCGTCCTGTCGATAGTCGACGCCCATAGCGCGATAACCCGCAATTGCCGAAATGGAATCGCTGAACTGGTAGCCGACGCCTGCCGCCACGTCCCAGTCGATATCGGCTCCGCCCGCACCCACAAATCCCCACGCCGAGAGATACCATTCCGGCGTCAGGAAATATTTGCCGCGCAAGCCGGCAACAGCGTCCACCCAAGTGGCGCTGTCGTCACCGCTCACCCCAGCCAGGGGGCCGCCGTTGAGCTGAATGTCGGTGCTCACGGACCATACCCGAACGCCCGCAACCACGTCCAGGTGTCCGGCGGGGTCGTCGACCACGGCATAACCGGCGCCGAGCAGGCCTGAGAACGTTTCCGAGGTGACGCTCACACTGTCGGTAAGCACGCCAAAGGGCGTATGCCCGGTTGCGCCCAGCTTGCTGTACATGAAGTCGCCGATGACGCTGAAGCGCTGGTAACGCAACTCTGCCGCTGCCATCGCCGCGAAATCGAGATTGCTCAATATGTCGCCGAAGTTGGCATCAATCTTGACGGTCGGTAAACCGAATTGCTTGGTCTTTCCCGACAGGCTGGCTCCCCAGAAATAGGGCGAGGCGGCAAACGACCAGTCGTCCTGCGCCTCCACAGGCTGGGGTTGTTGCAGCAGCGGCGCCACATCCGCTGCCAGCGCATTTGTAGAAAACAATACGGCCAGCGCTGTCGCTGCCCCCAAAAGACGAAGATCGATCATGAAGAGCCCCCCGATTAAACGTCGAACTGGCGACGATCTGGATCACGATCACCAGCATACATTAGAAGTAACAATTCACTAATATTCGAACAAAGCAAGTGTGTTACGGCAACACACAGGCAAAAACAGCCGCTCGCACGGACTTCCGCCGGCCAACGCGCGTTGTTGCAGGCGGTTCGTTCCGAAACCGACGCGGCGTCGCGCCTGCAACCGCGCAGGCCTGCCGGCTTCCGCATCGCCGATGTCACGTTCCTGGCAGAGGCTTGGCTCCGCGCGTGCCGCTTGAGGCGGGATGCCGTCGCGGCGATTGAGATTAGCCGTCTGGGAGCTGCTGGGACCTACGTGGTTGCTTTGTCCTGACGGGGCTCCGCAAGCAGCAGCGCCGCATCTGCTCCTGCCGCCAGCATGCGGGCCGATAATGCCGTGTCCTCCAGGGTGCGGGCAAGCTGAAGCGTGCCGATGAGGGTGGCAAACATGGCCATCGCGGTGTCCTCGGGATTGGCGGTTTGCGGCGGCAGGGCCGATGCCAGCTGGCTGACGAGGGTCAGGAATCGTTCGGTATAGACCTGACGCGCCTCGGCTGGCTGACGCGCGAGTTCCGGCAGAAGCGCTGCAAATGAGCAGCCATGTGCCGGATCGTCACGATGCTCGGTCGACAGGTACGTTGCGACAGCCGCCGCCAACCCGCCGGCAGCTATGGCGTCCTCCACCTGTTTCGACAGATCCTCGAGCGCCGCTGCCACGGTTTCACGCACCAGCTCCGCCTTGGATTCGAAATGCGCATAGAAGGCACCGTTTGTCAGCCCGGCGTCGCTCATGACGCTGGCAAGCCCGGATGCGGCAATCCCATCACAGCGAAAACGTTCGGCTGCGACCTTCATGATGTGGCGACGCGATGCGTCCTTTCGACCTTTTTCGTAGCGCATGATTCTCTTTAGGGCTTTTCAAATGGAATTACGAGTGTTATGTAATATTACGATCATAATTTAAAAGGTGGCGATCGCCGGATCGCGGATTTGGAGAATTCAATGAATGTGCATTCGCAACCCACCGCTGTTGTGACTGGAGCCTCTTCGGGCATCGGCCGCGCCAGCGCCGAGGCCCTGGTGCGGGCGGGATTCAAGGTCTTCGGAACAAGCCGTCGGGTGACCGGCAGCGGCCCGACCAATGTATCGATGCTGATCTGCGACGTGACGGACGATGCATCCGTCAATTCTCTTGTCGCGACGGTGCTGTCGCGGGCCGGCCGGATCGACGTTCTGGTCAACAATGCCGGCATCGGCCTCATTGGCGGGGCGGAAGAGTCTTCGATCGTCCAGGCGCAGAGATTGTTTGATGTGAATGTCTTTGGGGTTGCCCGCGTGGTGAACGCGGTGCTCCCCATCATGCGAGGCCAGAAAAAGGGCAGGATCATCAATATGAGTTCGATTCTGGGTCTTATCCCGTCACCCTTCAACGCCTTCTATGCCTCCACGAAACATGCAATCGAGGGCTATTCGGAGTCGCTCGATCACGAAGTGCGGAACTTCGGTATCCGCGTTGTTCTGGTCGAGCCCGGCGTGACCCGCACATCCTTTGAAGACAACCTCACACGGGTAGACCAACCGCTGTCGGTTTACGATGCCGCGCGCAAAAGCTCAGAGGCGCTGATGCGTGAATGGGTCGACGCGGGGGATTCTCCAGAGATCGTCGCCGCAACCGTCGTCAGGGCGGCCACCGCCGCCAAACCCAAACTGCGCTACTCGGCCGGCAAACAGTCGAGCCAGGTTCGTTCGCTGCGCCGCTACTTCCCGGAGGCGATGGTCGATAAGATCCTGCGCAGGCAATTGGGTCTCGATCAAGTTCTATGAACACCCACGTGCCCCTCAGGAAAATCCGTATGAAAACAATGGTTCTGTGCGCGCTGGCGCTGGTCGTTTCAGGCTGCGCCAAACAACCCGAACAGATAGCGGCAACGCCGGTTGCTACCTATCCCTATCTGCAGCTGTCCTGCGCCGAGCTTGTCGCCGACCGGGCTGCCAAGCGGGTCACCCAGCAACGCCTCGAGGCGGCCCAGCACGAGGCGGCCGAGCGTGACAAGGGTGCGATGACCGTCATCCATATTCCCATTGCCGCCATGACCGGCCAGAACCGGGAGGATGACGTTGCGCGCGGCAAGGGCGAGCTCGCAGCAATCGGTGCCGCCATTCAGTCCAAGAGCTGCATGTGAGAATCTACCCGCCGGCACGAGGCGCCCATTCTGTCGCCCCCATCAAGCCCTGCCATGGCCCGCTTTCAAACAAACGACAATCAAACTCCTGGAGATAAAATAATGCTGACTTTCAAAACCGCCGGCGTCCTGGCGATCACCCTGACTATCGCACTGATGTCTTCCGCCGCCTGGGCGGATGATACTTCGCCGGTCGGCCTATGGAAGAACATCGACGATGTCAGTGGCAAGTCGAGGGCGCTGATCCGCATTTCCGAAGCGAACGGAACGCTCCGGGGCACGGTCGAAAAAGTCTTCCCGGCCCCGACCGAAAACCAGAACCCGACATGCGCCGAATGCGAAGGCGCACTCAAGAATGCGCCGATCGTCGGCCTGGAAATTCTGTCCGGCCTGAAAAAGGATGGCGACGAATACACCGGCGGCCAAATCCTCGATCCTGAGAACGGCAAGGTCTATAGCAGCAACCTGCACCTGATCGACGGTGGCAAGAAGCTCAGCGTGCGCGGCTATATCGGCGTATCGTTGCTGGGCCGCTCACAGACCTGGATACGCCAAGACTAAAGCCTCTCATGCAATCAATGAGAACTGGCAACAAAACCTGAAAGAGAAACATCATGCGTGAGAATATAACATGAAAGCGTTCTTCATCGATCGCTACGGCAAGAACAACGGGGCGCGGATCGGCGAAAGGCCTGATCCGGAGCTGCGGGACAACGATGTGCTGGTCCAGGTCCATGCCGCGGCCGTAAATCTGCTGGATTCCAAGATCAGGGATGGCGAGTTCAAACTCATCCTGCCTTATCGTCTGCCGCTCATTCTTGGCAACGATGTCGCGGGGGTGGTCGTCCGGGTCGGCCCCAAAGTCAAGCGCTTCAAGCTCGGTGACGAGGTTTATGCGCGGCCAGGTAAAGACCGCATCGGCACCTTTGCCGAATTCATTGCCATGAGTGAAGGCGATGTGGCGATCAAGCCAAAGGATCTCAGCATGGAAGAAGCGGCTTCGATCCCTCTCGTCGGCTTGACCGCCTGGCAGGCACTGATCGAAAGAGCCAACCTGAAAAAGGGCCAGAAAGTCCTCATCCATGCCGGCTCCGGCGGCGTCGGAACATTTGCGATTCAGCTCGCGAAGCATATCGGCGCAACCGTGGCGACGACAACCAGTACCGCGAATGTCGATCTGGTCAGGACGCTCGGCGCTGATGTCGTCATCGACTATAAGAAAGAGGATTTCGAGAAGGTCCTCAGCGGCTATGACGTCGTGCTCAACAGTCTTGGCAAGGACACGCTCGAAAAATCCCTCCGCGTGCTCAAACCCGGTGGCAAGCTGATCTCGATCTCCGGTCCGCCTGATCCGGCTTTTGCGAAGGAGCTGGGATCGAGCTGGTTCCTGGCGCCGGTCATGCGCCTTTTGAGCTATGGAATCAGGAAGAAAGCCAGAGGCCATCGCGTCAGCTATTCATTTCTGTTCATGAGGGCGAACGGCGACCAATTGCGCGAGATTACCGCGCTTATCGATTCCGGCATCATACGGCCGGTCCTGGATCGGATCTTTCCATTCGCATCGATCAAGGACGCTCTTGCATACAGCGAGACGGGGCGCGCAAAAGGCAAGGTCGTCATCAAGGTGAGATGACTGGCCTTGCTTTCTGTCGTTGTGCTATCTCGCGACAACAACGCGTGCCGGCGCGATTGCATGCCCTCGGCCGGTACCGATCTTCGCTCGCTATAGTTCGAAATCCGACTGGACGAAATGGATCCTGCCGGTCAGTTCGACGGTCATTTCAGGCGGCCTGTCGGTATCGGTGCTTAGATAGAGGAAGGTGGAATTTCCCTTGATCACATAGCGCGCTTCGGCTCCGCTTGCGGAAAAAGCCGCAGTGCCGATAAATGTGAAGTCGTCGTTGTCGAGGGTCGTGGCGAGTGCGTCGAGTTCCGAGAGATCGATGACATCGTGGCTCTTGTGGGAAAAGTCACCAATGAGATCGCGCCCCGATTTCGCATTCGTCGAGTCGGTGTCGTCGAGATAGATAAACATATCGGCTCCGCCGCCGCCGTAGAGCAGGTCGCGGCCCAGATTGCCGGCCAACTGTTCTCCGCCTGAACCGCCGCGGATGGTGTCATTGCCCCAATAGCCGTCGATGAGGCCGTCCACCGAGCCGCGCCGGCCGTCATAGCTGTCCTTGCCGAGGCCCATGTGCACCATGCCGGTGATCGAGCCCGTATTGACGATCGAAATTGCTCCGCCCGAACTGATCGCATCGAGCGCCGACTCGCCGCCGCCGGTGATCGTGCCGCTGTTGACGATTTCCACCTGGCCGCTGGAACTGAGATAAATGGCATCGGTCTCGCGCGCGCGGATGAGGCCGTGGTTCTCGATAGAGGTCGGGTCTGTCGCAAGCGCGGAAATCACACCGATACCGACGGCGCCATCAATCGTACCCCAGTTCTCGACGATCCCAGAGGTGCAGCGCAAATAGACGCCGATGCCCGCCTGGCTGCCCAGATATCCTTCCTTGCCGATAAAGAGCCGTTGGGAGGAATCGTCGCTCGGCGAGTCGCCGAGAAGAACGGCATCCCCATAAGCGTAGGCGGTTCCCAATATCGTCACGACCTGAAGGCTGCCGCGCGCGGCGATCAGATTCTCATTGATGCCGCTGGCAGTGCTTTCGTTGACCAGAAACGCACTTGCCCCCAGCAAGAGACTATCGTCCGTTCCAAGGTCGAATTGCAGGCCCGTGCCGGTTTTGTCACCATTTAAAGTTTGAATCGCCATGCCGCGCCTACTCCTCGCAACGTTCGGTTGGGGGAAGTGTTATCGAAGCCAGAGGCGGCGTGCAATCCTGTGTGAATGGTGGAAGCGGAAGCGTGGCCGCACTCCGCTCACCCCGCCTCGGCCACCTTCTCCGAGGTTTTCAGCTTCGGGGCCTCTCTCAGCTTTTCGCCGATCTGGCGGATCAGTCGCGTCGAGGCAGCCGTCAAGGTGCGCGGACGGATCATTTCCGGCAGCTTGTTGTCGGCGGCAACTTCCGCCTTCTTCTTGGCTTCGATCGCTGCCGCGGTTTCCTTGGGCCGGTCCTTGGGCAGCGGGTTTTCGATGCCGGGGATGGGTTTGAGCTCGATGCCCTGATGGGCATAGTCCATCAGGATCTTGAAGGTCATCGCCGGCAGCGAGCCGCCGGTCATCTTGTTGGTCGACGTATAGTCGTCATTGCCGAACCAGACGGCCACCGTGTAATTGCCGGTGAAGCCGCAGAACCAGGCATCGCGATAGCCCTGCGTCGTGCCGGTCTTGCCGGCGGTGACGATGCCATTGTCGAGCGCTGCCTTGCGCGCCGTGCCGATATAAGGGATCTGGCTGAGCATCTGGTTCATGTAGTCGGCGGCCTGCTTGGTCATCACCCGCTTGGCCGGCGGCGCGTCCTTGCTGAAGTCGTAGAGCACCTTGCCGTCGTAATCCATGATCTGGGTAATGCCGTGCCGGCGCGATTGCATGCCCTCGGCCGGGAACGTGGCGTAGGCGGTCGCCTGGTCAATGACAGTCAGTTCCGACGTGCCGAGCGGGATGGTCTTGTCGGTGCGGATCGGCGTCTCGACGCCCATGTCCTTGGCGCGCTTGGAGATCGCCTCGGTGCCGATCAGGTCCTTGGCCAGCTTGACCGGGATCGAGTTGATCGACTTGGCGATTGCGGTCAGGATGGTGATGCGTCCGGCATAGGAACGGCCATAGTTCTGCGGCGACCAGCCACGCCATGTCACCGGGCCGTCGACGACGATCGAATCAGGCGTCAGGCCTTTCTCCATGGCCAGCGAATATGTGTAGACCTTGAAGGACGAGCCGGGTTGGCGCAGCGCCTTGGTGGCGCGGTTGAACTGCGTCTCGCCATAGTCGCGGCCGCCGACCATGGCGCGCACCGCTCCGCCATTTTCGATCATCACCAGCGCGCCCTGCTTGACGTGATAGCTGTCGCCATACTGCCTGAGCCCGGTTTCCACCGCCTCTTCGGCTGCCCTCTGCAGGCCCATGTCGATGGTGGTGCGCACGACCAGCGAATGGGTGGGGTAGTTCTTGGCGAGCTTCAGCGTCTCGTCATAGGCCCAGTCGAGATAGAAATCCGGAGCCTCGCGGGCATTGCGGTCGACGACGCTGGCCGGATGACGGCGCGCATCGATCACTTCACCCTCGGTCATCATGCCGCCCTGGACGAGGTTGGTCAGAACCTCGTTGGCGCGGGCACGCGCTGCGGGCAGGTTGACATGCGGCGCATATTTTGCCGGAGCCTTGAACAGGCCCGCCAGCATGGCGGATTCAGCTAGCGTCAGATCGGTGATTTCCTTGCCGAAGTAGAAGCGGGCCGCCGCCGCTGCGCCGAATGTGCCGCCACCCATATAGGCGCGGTCGAGATAGAGCGACAGGATCTGCTTCTTGGAGAAGTTCGCCTCGATCCACAGCGCCAAAAACGCTTCCTTGATCTTGCGGTCGAAGGAGCGCTCGTTGGACAGGAACAGGTTCTTGGCGAGCTGCTGGGTCAGCGTCGAGCCACCCTGGACGACGCCGCCTGCACGCGCATTTTCCGAAACGGCCCGGAACAGGCCGAGGACATCGATGCCGAAATGGTCGAAGAAGCGCCGGTCCTCGGTCGCCAGCACTGCTTTCACCAGATGATCGGGCAACTGGTCGATCGGAACCGAATCCTCATGGATGATGCCGCGATGGCCAACCACATTGCCGTAGCGATCGAGAAAGGTGACGGCGAAATCCTGCTTCTTGCGCCAGTCGCTCTTGGCGATCTCGAAGGCCGGCTTGGCGAGCGCCAGCATCACGACCAGGCCCACCGAGCCCCAGGTCAGCGCCTCGCCGACAAGTTCGACGGGTATGCGCTTCCAGCCCTTGACCCGGAACTTCCGGAAGAAAATGGTGACGTCTTCCCATATATCGACGAAGTTGAAGCCGGCGTTCCAGAGCGTCGAATCGAGCCAGGCATCCAGCTTGAGGAAAAAGTGCTTCCTGAGCTTGGGTTCCTTGTCTTTCTCCGATGCATCACTCATATGGGGGAAATCCGATCGCGACCCTGGGAATTCAATGTTCCTAAAATAGGCTGAGACCTCTATAACATCTCAATGAACAACACAAAAATGGAAAATACCGCGCCGTTCTGGAAAACCAAGACGCTGCGCGAAATGAGTGACACGGAGTGGGAAAGCCTCTGCGACGGCTGCGGCCGCTGCTGCCTGAACAAGCTGGAATACGAGGATACCGGCGACATCGTCTTCACCAATATTCGCTGTCACATGCTCGATTCGGAGAGCTGTCGGTGCTCCGATTACGTCAACCGCAAGCAACATGTGCCCGAGTGCATCCGGCTGACGGTCGAGGAAGTGGAAACGCTGACCTGGCTGCCGCCGACCTGCGGCTACCGGCTCGTCAAGGAAGGCCGCGACCTCTACTGGTGGCACCCACTGCTGTCGGGCGACCCCGAAACCGTCCACGCCGCCGGCATCTCCGTCCGCGGCCGGACGGTCAACGAAAAGGACGTCGATTTCGAGGATTACGAAGACTACGAGGTGAACTGGCCGGCGGAGGAGTGAGGGGCGAAGACCCGGCGCCTGTCGTGAGCGCACTGCTTTTGCTGGGGCGTTGAGCTTTCCATCTCTCTCGCGGTCAGCAAGAGCCGAAAGGCACGCGCAAGATGTCATGCCTATCCCGGGAATGAACCGGAGTCCCGACATGGCGATCAACAGTCCGCAGGAATTGGTGCAGCGTTTGCGTGGGCAGAACAAGCCCAAGGCGATCCGTGCAATCGCCAATGAGGCGCTGTCGCAATGTGCGCCCGACCAGCAAAGCAGGCTGATGATGATCGGCTCCAACACCAGCCCGTTCTTCATTCCCAACACCGAACCTGGATCGCCCGGCATCAATCTTGCGCAATGGCTTCTTGCCATCGGCCAGGCGCGAACTGCCGCTGCCAACAGCGCCGCCGAGCACATTCTTGTCGCAGCCCCGATGAAATCCGGATCGACCTTCGTTGTCAGGGCGCTGGCGCAGGCCTTCAGCCTGCAGCGCAAGGGGCTCGCGATGCTGACCGGCTCGCCCTATGATTTCACGCTGTTCGGCGCCGGCCTGCAAGCGTTTCGCATCGATGAACTGTCGTTGGTGACCAATTGCCTCGCCGGCCCCCTGATCGCGCACCACCATGTCGTCTGCTCGCCACTGCTGGCGGGGCAACTGGAGGTCTATAACCTCCGTCCTGTGCTCCTAAAGCGCAACATTTTCGATTGCCTGGTCAGCCTTGACGAATTCTACCGGAAAGACAACGACGCTACGCAGAGCGGCGACGGCCTTTATTTCAATTCCGGTATGCCACCGCACTGGTCTGGCTTGGATGACGAGACGCGGATGCGGGCCATTCTCGACCGGTACCTGCAGTTTTATGTCGACTATTATGTCAGTTGGACGATGTGCGAGAAATACGGCCTGACGAGGCCGCTTTGGCTTTCCTATGAGAGCGATATTCTTGGCGATAAGGAGCGCCTGGCTGTTAAGGTTTGCAGCTATCTGGGTCGGCCGGAGCCCGATGTGGACAAGGTCGTCCGCGCGCTTGCCTCCTTCGACAAGGCGGAGAATGCCCTTTTCAACAAGGGCGTCAGCGGCCGTGGCGCAGTCATTCAGGGCCGGAACCGGGAGCGTGTACTGGAGGCTTTCGACATGTATCGCGACTATGCCGACTGGAGCGGGATCGTCGGCTAGGACGCTCGGCTGGCCGACGGAAAAAGGCGGTTGGCTGCGCGGACGAACGTTACTACCAAGAAACGATCGCTTGGCGATTTGCACCAGTCTCGCGAAAGTTTGCCCCGATAGCCTCGCAAAGTATTTGTTAAGATAGGGACGGACATGGAAAATCTGGCGCGGCAGGAAAATCTCGAGCAGGAAATCATGCCCTTCCTGCAAAAGATCGCGCGGATCGCCGATGTGGATCTCGTCAGCAAGCTCTGCCAGGAATTCATCTTTCGGTTTCCGCCGCAGCGCGGCCTGGAAATGGCCTCGCTGCTGAGCCATGCGAACCCATTCTTCCTGGCGGATATTCCGGCCGAAAGTGCCCGGCAACTCGCGGTCAATCTCGATCTCTTCGCCGAGATGGTCATGCGCGCCAAGCTGACGGCGTCTCATGCAAGGCAGTTGAACGTACTCGTCGCTTGCGCGCCGAAATCGGCCTCGACCTTCATTCAGAATGCGCTCATTAAGGCGCTCAGCCTGCCTTCCGGCGGCTTGTTCACGGCGACGATGGATGCTGCGTCCGGTTCGGCGCTCGGGGCGAACCTCAAGGAGCAGGAGCCGGACGAACTGGCGCTGATCCGCAATGGCCTTAACACCCGTGGCTATGTCGCGCAGCATCATGCGCGCTGCTCGCCCTACATGGCCAGGTTGCTGTCGTTCTACAATGTTCGGCCGATCGTCACCCATCGCAATATCCTTGATACGGTCGTCTCGATGGATGACATGATCATGGAATGGCGCATACCGGGCGCCTCGGCGACTGCCTATTTCTTCAACGATGGTATGCCCGGTAATTTCCAGACGCTCGACCGGACAGACCGGCTGATGATCCTCGCCCAGCGCTGGACCGCCTGGCTCGTGCAATTCTACATCACCTGGAAGAAGTGCGAAAAGCTCGGCCTGATCAAGCCGCTCTGGGTGTCGTATGAGCAGGATTTCCTCGGCGACAAGCACCTGCTTGCGACCCGCATCGCCACCTTCCTGGGCGCCGATATGGCCGCCGCCGCGCGTCTTACAGATGCGTTCGAGGATCGTTCTGATGCCGGTGCCAAGCGCCTCAACAAGGGTGTCGCCGGTCGTGGCAAGGACGTGCCGGACAAGGTGCGCGACCAGGTTCTGCGCATTGCCAGCTACTACAGCGCAGAAGAAGACATCTCGGCGCTGATCGGCGCGTGAGCATCCCGACAGGTTCGAACGGAAAGATACGCTTATGAGCATGGAACCCGCCGCAAATCCGGAAACCCTGGTTCGGCCGATGATGACCTGGATATCGACCAATACCGACCGGGAAGACATGCGCGCCAAGGCCGATCTGTTCATCAAGGACTTTTCACCGGAAAAGGCGCTCAGCATCGCCTCGGCACTGTCTTTTGCCAACCCGTTCTTCGTGCCCGATATTCCCGATGCTCCGGCACGTCAGCTTGCGGTTTCGCTCGAGAATTTCGCCGAATTCTCCATGCGCGCCAAGATGACGGCCAAGCACGCCGACCAGCCCAACATCCTCGTCGCCTGCGCGCCGAAATCGGGTTCGACCTTTCTCCAGGCGGCGCTGATCAAGGGGCTCGAACTGCCGCAGGCATGCCTGTTTACACCAACCCTCGATTGGGGATCGGCTGCAGCGCTCGGCGCCAATCTGCGCGAACAGGAGCCCGACGAGCTCGCGCTCATGCGCAACGGCCTGAACGCCAGGGGGTATGTCGCCCAGCATCATTCGCGTTGCTCGCCCTACCTCGCCCGGCTGCTCGGCGTCTACAACGTCAAGCCGATTATCACCCACCGCAACATCTTCGACACCATGGTCAGCATGGACGACATGGTGATGGAGTGGCGTTCCAATCCCAATTCCAGCCAATACGGCTACTTCAGCGACGGGTTGCCATCCAACTTTGAAACCTTGCCGCGCGAGGATCGCTTGCTGATCCTCGCCCAGCGCTGGACGCCGTGGCTGGTGCAGTTTTATGTCACCTGGAAGAAATGCGAGAAGCTGGACCTGACCAAGCCGCTGTGGATCTCCTACGAACAGGATTTTCTCGGTGACAAGCAGGTGCTGGCCAACCGCATCGCCGATTTTGTCGGACGCGACCGCGCCGATCCCGAAAAGATTGCGGCAGCCCTCGCGGACACCAGTGACGGCAAGGCCAAGCGCATCAACCAGGGCGTCGCGGGCCGCGGTCGCGACCTGCCGACCGAGGCACGCGAACACATCCTCTCGACCGCCGGCTACTACAGCGACGACGAGGACCTGACGCCACTGATCGGCGGCTGATCGTCACCGGCGTTTCTTGTTCGCAGACTTCGCAGTCACGTTCCTCCAGGCCATGGATAGCGTGTGTTCGGCGATGTCCTGCGGACAGTCCGGCAGTGCCAGATGCGTCCAGCCTTTCTGGCCCCAGGCGTTGGCAATGACTGAAAACAGCGGCCCATGCATCTCCACCATCATCGCCTGCTGGTCGGGCGAAAGTTTCAGCGCCGCCAGATCCGTTCGCGGCAGGCTGGCGAAGATTTTTGGCGCCCGAAAATCCCGCTTGCCGAAATGGGCGCTTTCGGTACTGCCGGGGAGCGCGAGCGCGAGAGTGGCGAATTCATCTTCGGTCATGGATCGGCCCCTGGTTGAGGTGGAAGTCCACCATGCCAAGGCTGCACTGACAAGAAAAATGCGACATAGGAAAATAATCCCAATTATATACTTGACGTACCACGATTGGAAATGGCATGATTCGCGAGCGTGACAGGCCGGTGGAGATTACGGAGGAGATGGTGATGGCGGGACTAGAAGTCTTCTGGTCCTATCTTTCAGATAGCTTGCCTACAAACTGGTCGATTGACTCGCGCGTTGTTCGCGAGATTTTTTCTGCAATGCAACGTGTTTCTCAATCTTTGGAATCAGGCGAACGGCACGGTCTATGATTTCGCCGATCTTGGTGTTGAGTTCTGCAAACTGTTCTGCGGTGCGATCAGGGTCGAGACTTTTGTGATAGGGCAATGATGGAGTTGGCGTTATCCGGCCTTCTTGGGTAAGGACCGACCACATTGTGTGTATGGCGGCGTTACGCTGGCCGGATAAAGTTTGGAGATCGTTGAAGACGGAAGCAAATTCAGTGGAGAGCGCATCGTCTCCCATAAGAGTAACCTTTCCAAGTTCACGGGTTACGTCTCGTTGCGCCGTATCGGCTTTCAACGCGAAGAAAATTGCTTGCGCTTCATCGTGAGTAAGTCTGGATAGGATACCGAACAAAACGAACACCAGCGATTGAGCGGTGTTCCATGCTATGGTGACGTGACCAATCACGCTAGCATGTATGTCTAGCGCGTCATTGATAAGGTCTTCAGGTTCAGACATGACAGGCACCAAAAAGACAGAGGAAGACAAAGGCGACGACGTTTTGAGACGGATGCTCAGGACGCCGCCCGATCCGAAAACCCCTCCCAAGCCAAAGCCTGGGAAGGAAGATAAGGAACAAAGTAACGATTAGCCGGTTACCCTACTGATCGTTACACGGAGTTCGGATTTGTCTTCTGAGATCGGTTTCTATCCCCTCGCGCAAGGCGAGCCCGCCGGGAACGTGGAGAGTGCAGATGTGCGTAGCTCCAGCGGCCCTAATGCTTCGCCATTTATGATGAAGCGTCAAGTTAGCGGTGAGACGTTGGTGGAAGTTTTCGGTTTCACCGATATAGACCGCATCCCAATTGCCATTGAGGGCCTTCCTACAGGTAATGTAGACGCCGGGCTTCTCGAAGTAGACGGCACCAATGGGATCAAGCTGGAACCCATAGGTCGTGCCGCTTTGGCCTCGCCAATTAATGATAGGTGGGGATGCAGGATTCGTTACAGGAAAGTTAGCCATTTTGGCTCCTAAAGTTTCGAGCCGGGCTTGACCAAATAGCGAATCCGGGAACATAACCGGGTGTACACACTACCATGTCCCGCAGCCAGACTCAGGGGTTGCGCGGGCAAATCAAGGCCGCTCGCGCCAACGAGCGGCCTTTCTGATTCGTCAGATAGCATTCTGCCGGTATTACGGGTGTGAATGTCAATCGGTACACCCGCCCGCTATTTGTTCTTCTTTCGTTTTCCCAACAGTTTGCGGGCTTTTTGCTTAGGCGTTAGCGGCTTCACCAACCCGCCGATAGGTCAAACGCTTATCGCGAGCGCCAGCAAGAAGCTGTTCGGCGCGCTCTGCATCCGAAATCTTGAGCGCAGCGCGGCGGTTATAACGGAAATCGAATTCCGAGAGATAACGGTGCAGGTGGGCTTCGCCGCAATGCTGGTAGACGCCGATCATGCCACGCTTGAAGACAGAGAACACACCTTCGATAGTGTTGGTGTGGACGATGCCATGAGCTTCGCGGCGAGCGTATTCCTTGGCGGAATGGCGCACCTTCTGGTGTGAAGCGTATTCCTCGCCTGTGCGGGTATAGAGGCGGCTTTCGTCGGTGTAGAGATTGGTATCGCGGGTTACGTTGCGGACCAGAACGTCACGAACGGTTTCAGCGGTAGCGTGGTTGATGTGGAAGGTGCGGACTTTGCCACCACGCTCGACCAGACCAACGATAACGCGCTTCTGAGCACCGCCAGCCTTGCCGCTCTTGGTGGGCGTGGCAACGCGACCACGAGAAAGCTTTGCAGGGGTTTCGCGCTTGCCGATATAGGTTTCATCGGCTTCCACGATCTTGCCTTCGCCGCCAAGAGGACCGGAGGACTTGTTATCTTCCTTCATGGCTTCGCGGATACGATGAGCCATGAACCAAGCAGTCTTGTAGGTGACGCCAAGCATACGGTGAAGCTGGTGCGCGCTCATGCCCTTCTTGGATGAAGCCATAAGGTGAGCGGCGAGTACCCACTTGTTCAATGCGATCTTGGAGCGTTCGAACACGGTGCCAACGGTGACGGTGAAAGGTTCGCGGCAATCGTTGCACTTGTAGACGCCGGGGCGCGTGGACTTGCCAGCCAGCTTGTGAATGCGCGTCTGATCGCAGTTGCCGCAATGAGGGCAGATCGGACCGTTGGGCCAGTGAATGGCTTCAAGGTGTTCGCGGGCCTTGTCTGCGTCGTGGTAAATCTCGTTGGTCAAATCGAACATTGCCGTCCCTCCGTTGTTTTCCTTATACGAAATCGAACGTGGTACGTCAAGTATATAATTAGGAAAATAATCCTTGACGGCGTAACGGTCGTTTGGTAGGTTTATGTCATGATCCGAAAAGTGCGGCAAACGCAGGCCACCGAGGCTGAAACGCCCCGGCTTTCTCGGTAAATCCGCAAATAGGAAAAAATTCCATGTTCGATCCGATCGACTTCGATCTGGCGATGGTCGCCCCATGGCCGGTTGAGCCGCGCCTGCCCGATTGGGCCGCCGAGGCGAGGGCGGCGGAAGTGGCGCGCGACATCCTGCTCGAGACCAAGGCGGCGGCCGAGCCCACGCCGGTCGAGGCGCTGCAGCTTCTCCTCAACGAGATGACGGTGGAGATGCGCCTGCAATTCGAGGCGTTCCGTACCATTCGCATGGATGCCGAGGCGCTGCTCAAGGGCGCGCCTGATGAAGCCGAGATCAAGCTCGCCAAGGCCGACATCAAGTCGGCCACGGATGCGCTGGCGCTATTGGTGCGCACCATCGAGAAAATCGACAGCCTGCAGCGGAGCCTCGCCGATGACCGGGAACGCGCCATCGAAAAGAATTTTGACGAGGCTGCTTACAACGACTTGCTGGCCGGAATCGAACGCAAGATCGAGACGCGGGCAAGGGAGCTTGCCACCATCTGGGCCGCTGAGGCTGATGATGCCAGGCTGTCAGGCACCGGGCCGCCCCTGGGAGCCTGACGAAGGGTTGAGCCAGCGCCACTGGCGGCTGGCGGAGAACGAGATTGCTGCGGAAGGGAAGGCGCGTGCGGTTGACATTGCCACCAGCTTTTTCAACGAGATGATGACGGTAGCGGACCCGGTTTTGATGCTGAGAGAAGCAGTGCGACAGAAGCTGCTCTATGCCGACGGCTATGTCGTCAAAAGCGATGTGTCCGTTAGTGCGGCTGCGCAGGCAGCGGAGAGTAGAGATGAAACTCCCTCTTCTCCCCTCGGGGAGAAGTGCCGAGCACAGCGAGGCGATGAGGGGGCGGCCACGGATGATGCGGTTTCTGTTCAATCGCCGCTTCTCCGAATGGGCGAAAGGCAAAGCGACGCGCTGCCAAGCGAGCAGACAGAGCTACTGCTAACCAGTGTCCGCGACAACTGGCGAACCCTCAATGCCCGGCCCGAACAGCTTGCGCCGCCCGGCGACTGGCGGACATGGCTGGTGATGGGCGGGCGTGGCTCGGGCAAGACCCGCGCCGGCGCCGAATGGGTGCATGAGATCGCGTCGACGGCAAAGCAGCCGGTGCGGTTCGCGCTGGTTGCCGAGACCTTGGCCGATGCCCGCGAGGTGATGATCGACGGCATTTCTGGCATCTGGCGGATCGCCACACGCTTCAGGCCGCAATTCGAGATCACCCGCCGGCGGCTGGTGTGGCCGAACGGCTCGGTGGCGCAACTGTTTTCCTCGGAGGACCCCGACAGCCTGCGCGGTCCGCAATTCGACTATGCCTGGTGCGACGAGCTGGCAAAATGGAAGCATGCGCAGGAGACCTGGGACATGCTGCAATTCGGCCTAAGGCTGGGTGTTCAGCCCAGGCAGATGGTGACGACGACACCCCGACCGGTACCGCTGATCCGGGCGCTGATTGACGATCCCGGCACCGTGACGACACGCATATCAACGCGAGCAAATGCCGCAAACCTTGCTTCCGGATTTATTGCCGCAGTCCAAAAACGCTACGGCGGCACGCGGCTCGGTCGCCAGGAACTCGACGGCGAGTTGATCGCCAATCGCGAGGATGCGCTGTGGAACCGTGAGATGCTGGAGCGGTTGCGGCTTCGCAATTCCGGTCCGCTGGGACGCATCGTCGTCGCGGTCGATCCGCCGGCGGCGGAAAAGGCATCCGGTTCTTGCTGCGGCATTGTCGTAGCCGGGCTCGATGCGACGGGCATGGGCGTCGTGCTCGCCGATCTCTCGGTCGAGAACGCCTCGCCGGGCGAATGGGGCAATGCCGTTGTCCGAGCCTTCCGGCGCTTCCAGGCTGACCGCGTCGTCGCCGAAGTCAACCAGGGCGGCGACATGGTGGCGGCAATCCTGCGGTCGATCGATGCCGGCCTGCCGGTGACCAATGTTCGGGCAACGCGCGGCAAATTCCTGCGCGCTGAACCCGTGGCCGCCCTCTACGAGCAGGGCCGGGTGGCGCATGCCGGCACCTTCGCCGCGCTGGAAGACCAGATGTGCGATTTCGGCCCCGACGGATTGTCGGGCGGTGGCTCACCCGATCGGCTCGATGCGCTGGTCTGGGCGCTGACCGCCTTGATGCTCGGCAGCCAGGGAGAGCCGCGGGTTCGGGGGATCTAGCCGACGACCGTCGTTTTGGCGGGTCGGTTTAAGGACCCCCCGAGGTTTGCTTTTCTGGCGCAAATCTATCCCCCGTCATTCCCTGCTTCATGCAGGGAATCCAGTAGCGCCGCGTCGGCGGCGCGAAAGAGTCTTTTGCGCTCAAGGACTTGAGCGCGCTGGATCCCTGTGACGAGCACAGGGATGAGGGGCGGCGAGGTTTTCGCGCACCTAGGCACTGGCCGCCACGACCAGCCACAAAAACCAACGCAAACACGGAGACACGCATGCCGATCAACCGAAAAATGTTCTTCGACGAAGCCCGGAAATCGCTGTTTTCCGGAGCGCTGACGCAAGGCCAGGTCCTGGGCACAGACGCCATTCTCGATGCCTGGGAGCAAACGCGTGCTACTGCGGATCGCCGCTTTCTCGCCTATATGCTGGCAACCACTTTTCACGAGACTGCCAGAACCATGCAGCCGGTGCGCGAGACCATGGCGGATTCCGATGACGAGGCTATTGCCATTCTCGATCTCGCCTGGCGCAAGGGCAGGCTGAACCAGGTGCGCGAACCCTATTGGCGGCGCGATGTCAGCGGCAAGAGCTGGCTCGGCCGCGGCCTCGTGCAGCTGACCCACAAGGCAAATTATGCAAAGCTGTCAGGTCCCGTCGGCGTCGATCTGGTCGCCCATCCCGAAATGGCCATGGAGATCGGCACTGCCGTCAGGATCATGTTTGCAGGCATGGAGAAGGGGCTTTTCACCGGCCGGCGGCTGGCGGATTTCTTCAATCCGCTGCGCGAGGACTGGGCAGGTGCGCGGCAGATCGTCAACGGTACGGATCGCGCGGCTGCGATCGCGGGCTATGCCAAGCGCTTCCACGCGGCACTTGGTCCGGTTGAAGTGCGGCAGGCCGCGTGCTACGCGGCGGAGCCGACTTGATCTATCGCCTCGAGGTGCCCGCGTGATCCGCCATATTGTGTTCTTTTCCGCCCGCAATCCCAGCGATATCGATGCCGTGCGCGCCGGCCTGTCGTTGCTGACGGCAAGCCCGCATGCGGACCGGCTGGAAATCGGCACCAATATCAAGACCGACCAGCTGGGCAGCGATGTCGATCTCGTCGTCTATGGCGAATTCCGCGACGAGGCCGCACTGGCCGCCTACAAGGCCGACCCGCTCTACCAGCGCTCGATCGAGATCGTCCGGCCGCTGCGGGAAATCCGCATGGCGGCGGACTATGATGTCGAGCGCGCAGTGCGCACGCCGGTCGAACGAGGCTGAGGCCCTTCGGGCAAAATCCGTTCGTGGACAGTCCAGTTTGAGCTACCGCCACCAGCGGCCGATGGCACCAATTCTGCTGCGGCAGCGTTGTTGCGCTGCACTCAATATTGAAAAACCTCGGCAATCCCGATTGCACTGACACTTTCTGATCAAATTTTACATGCTATGGTCCCCGCTTTCATTGAAGCAGGAGTCCATCATGGTTCACATCAAGAGACGAGGACTCCTCATGGCCGGCGGCCTATCACTCGGATTCGGACTGGGTCTTCCTTTTGCGCGTGCCGGGCTGGATATCAGCCTGTCGGGCCGCGGCATCGACGACACGGCAGCGCCTGGAACCACGATCGGCGTGCTATCGATGCGCAATGCCGGCGGCGGCAGCTGGACCTACAGCATACCAGACAACGCCGGCGGCCGGTTTGCACTTTCCGGCGCCAATGTCGTTGTCGGCGCCACCGCGCTCGACCATGCAACGGCGCCCACTCCGACCATCAAGATCGAGGCGACGGATGGTAGCCAGGCGGTGACGCGAACGTTTGCTTTGAATGTCCGCAAGCCATTGCCATCGCTGCCGCTGCCTGCCGGTGCGCGGCTCAACATCATTGGCCACAGCCAGCTTGCCTACACGCATTATTCCGGCATGGCCGTTCCGACCGCGGATGCTGCGGTCGGAACGGATGCCAAGGGCGTGCTTGCGGCCTATCACACGCTTGACCCGCGCTTCGACATGGACAGCTGGTACGACACCAGCGACCCGCTGGGCAGGAACATCGCCGGCGCCGATTACGCCGTGTTCGGCGCGCATCTCGATGCCATCGATGCGCAATTGACCATGGCGCTTCAACATAAGCCGCAGGCCATCGTCATGATGGGCGGCTCCAACACCATCTCAACCGGTGACGGCGATGCGGCTGCTCCCGCAAACATCCACTATTCGATCTCGAAAGTGGAGGCGCAGCTTCAGCGCTGCCGAAATGCCGGGATCCCCGTTATTCTGATGACGGATTATCCGCGTGGCACCTGGGTCGGCACCAGCCCCAGTGCGGCTGAAAAGGACGGTGCCGTGGTCGAGTACAATAAATGGGTGAAGGCCCAGACTGGGCGCGATGGCGTGCTAGTCGTCGATTTCTGGGATCTGCTTGCGCCAGGCGGCGTGCAGGATCCGTCGCTTTTCGAGGCCGATCTCACGCATCTCAGTCCAAGAGGCGCGGCGAAGGCGGCCGCCCATCCTGCAATGTCTGCGGCATTTCAGGCCGTCTTCGGCGCGGGCGAGCATTTCTCCACGGATCCGACGACTGCGGACCAGTTGCTCAGCGCCGCCAATCATGGCTGGGCCGCATCCGGTTCTGCCGCGACCGGCATGGTCACGGGCACGAAGGCGGCCGCACTGAGCTTCTTCAACACGCCGTCCGCCGGCTCCTCCGTGGTGTGCAGCATGGAGCAGATCGGCTCGACCGGCCGCTATAAGCAGGTATGCACCGTCACCCCGGGCGACAACGGATCTGGAACCCTTTACCACACGCTGTCGTTCCTGCTGCCCAACAGCGCCGTGACCGGCCTTGCTGCAGGCGACTGGGTCAGGCACTCGGTCATCGTTGAAATCGGCGGCGCAAGCGAAAACCTCGGTGAGTTGCGGGTCAAGCCGCAGGTCTGCCAGGGCTCCACGGTCCGCGCGCAGAGTTTTCTGTTGAACACAGCTTCGCCTGACTTTTCCATCTCGCCCGGATTGCCGGCGAGCACGCGAAAGGTCGTGTCTCAGCCGATACAGATTCCCGTCGGCGCAACCTTCGACCGCTGCCGATCCTTCGTGGAGCTCTATTGGCCACGGACGGTGGTGGGCTCTTTCCAGGTCAAGTTTCACAGCCCGAAATGGGCAAAGATCGCCGATCCCCGCATCGCACGGGGATATTGATCTGCAGGCTGCCTGAGGAATTTAACCCGTGATCCCCGGCTGCAGCATTTTCAGCAATCCGGCGTCCTTGAGGTCTCCCTTCAGGAAGGCCGAGAGAATGCCACGCTGGATGCACAGGATCAGATCGTCGCCAAGCTGCTTGGGAATGTCGGCCACGGTCTTGATTGGCTGCTTGGCGTGCAAGGCCAGCATCGCATTGGCCTGGCTCTGGCATCCGCCCTTTGCGAGCGTCGCCACCCGAGCCTGGAGGATTTTTGCATCGGCCAGTTTGATGTCGCTCTGCCGCTTTACCTCCAATGCCTGCGTCGTGTTTGCCGACCAGTGTGCGGAGGCACTGTAGACCGCCAGGCCGGCAACGATCGTGGCTGCTGCGACGGATAGAATCTTAAAGCGCATATCCATGCATATCTCCTGTCGCATGCGTCACATATGGCGCGCCGGCGCTGTGGAAGTCGAGCGAAATGCGTCGGCGATACCGTTTCATTCATGATCCATGCCACCGACCGGTCGCGGCGGGTCTCGTTTCGAGGAAACCAACATGAAATTTCCATTCAGGCTGCCGCGCCGCGAGGCTGCGGCGGGACGATCGGCCCCATCCGAATCCAAGGCCTTCGGCGGCTTCATCGCCTTTTCCGGCGAAGGCCGGACGCAATGGTCGGAGAAAAGCTATGCGGCGCTCGCCCGCGAAGGCTTCATGCGCAATCCGATCGCACACCGGGCTATCCGCCTGGTCGGCGAGGCGGCGGCGTCGGTGCCCTGGATGTTGACCATCGACGGGCGCGAGGAGCCCGACCATGGAAGCCTCGCGCTGCTTGCCGGCCCGAATGCCCGCCAGAGCGGCGCCGAATTCTTCGAAGCCCTGTTCGGACAGCTCATGATCTCCGGCAACGCCTTCCTGCTGCCGGTGAAATCAGGCACGCGGCTGGCGGAGTTGCATCTGCTGCGGCCCGACCGCGTGCGGATCCTCGAAGGCGCCGATGGTTGGCCGGAGACTTTGGAATATCGCCTCGGCGGGCGTGTGCGGCGCTATCCCATGCTGGGCGACGATGCCGTGCTGCATCTAAAACTTTTCCATCCGCTCGACGACCATGGCGGCTATCCGCCGCTGTCGGCCGCGACCACCGCGCTTGACCTGTTCAATTCGGCCAGCGCCTGGAACCGGGCGCTGATCGACAATTCGGCGCGCCCCTCCGGCGCTCTGGTTTACCAGCCCAAGGAGGGCGGCAACCTGTCGCCCGACCAGTATGAGCGGCTGAAGGCGGAGCTGACCGAGGGCTATTCGGGACCGGCGCGGGCCGGAAGGCCGATGCTGCTCGAAGGCGGGCTGGACTGGAAGACGATGGGGCTATCGCCCCGGGAAATGGATTTCGTCGAGGCCAAGAACGGCGCGGCCCGCGACATTGCCCTAGCGCTCGGCGTGCCGCCGATGCTGCTCGGCCTGCCCGGCGACAACACCTACGCTAACTATGCCGAAGCCAACCGCGCCTTCTGGCGGCTGACCGTGCTGCCGCTGCTTTCACGGACGGCGGCGTCGCTATCGGGTTGGCTGTCGGGGATTTATGGCGAGCCGTTGGTGCTTGGCCACGATCTTGACCAGGTGCCGGGATTGTCGCTGGAGCGCGATGCGCTGTGGGCAAGGGTGGGGGCGGCGGCATTTCTCAGCGACGAGGAGAAGAGGGAAGCGGTGGGGTATGGGAAATGAGGTTTTCCTCTCCCCTTGTGGGAGAGGATACGCAGGCCGGGCGAGCATGCGAGCCCATGGCCGAAGTTGGTGAGGGGTACATTGCCGTTGCTTCACCCCTCACCAAGCGCGCCCAGACGATCGGCTCCGCCGCTCGCGGGCTTGCTATCCTCTCCCACAGGGGGAGAGCAAGACCTCTCACATCACCGTCTTCTTGAACTTACCCATCAGATACGGCCCGGACAGGACCGGCTCGTATTTCGTAGCCTCGCCCTCCGCCAGGCAAGATGGCAGCGTCTCGATCGAGGCAAACCAGTCGGGCTGGTGGAAATAGGCCAAAGACTGTCGGCGCTTGAGGCCGCCTTCATTGGGCGAGACATTGACGACGCGATGCAGCGTCGACACCCAGCGGTCGTTGGTCCAGCGGGCCATCAGATCGCCGATATTGATGACGAAGGCCCCATCGACCGGCGGCACTTCCCGCCAGACGCCTTCCGGCGTCATGATTTCAAGACCCTTGGAACCGGGCTGCGGCGGCAGGATTGTCAGGCTGCCATAGTCGGTATGGGCGCCGGCGCGCAGCTGGCCGTCGGGTGGTGGAGCATCAAGCTCGGGATAGTTGAGCGCACGGAGTGCTGAGATAGGCGCGCCGATGAAGGACTGGAAATAGTCCTCCGGTAGTTCCAGCGCCACCGCAAAAACCCGCATGATACGCGCCGCGAGATCGGTGACGCCTGCGTAGTAGGCCTCCCATTCGGGACGAAAGCCCTGTGGGTCATCCGGCCAGATCGTTGCTGCGTAACAAAACGCAAGTGCTTCCTCGTCGGTCAGGCCGGGCGGCACGGAGAGGGGGCCGCCATTGAAACTTTCCTTGAGATCGGGTGGGGAATCCACGCCTTTTGATTTGGCCAGCGCCTCGGTGCCGGGGCCGAGATAGCCGTAGGGATAGCCTGGAAAGGGCGCACGCGACTGGTTCTTGACGCTGTAAGGCAGGTCGAAAAAGTCGTGCGCGTGGCTCCAGACGCCAGAGATTACGTCGTCCGGGATACCGTGGTTCTTGACCGCGAGAAACCCGGATGCGCGGCAGATGAGGTCCACCTCCCGCCCCATCTGCCGCCTTTTCTCTTCGCTCGTCGCCTCGAAGGCGGCGAGATCGAAAACGGGAAAGTCACTCATGGGAACGCTCCGGATGCTGCTGGGAGGCGAAACCTGCAATGATCAGAAGGGCTTGTCCAGCCATTCGGATTCAAATCGACAGCAAAGCGGTAGAAATCGCAGCGGCAGCGGCGTGCGGGATACGATGATTGATCTATCTTTTCAGGGGGATAGCGATCCAACCGGAATCATGCAGGCATGAGCCTGACCCAACTCTGCACAGATGTGACTCAACCTTTGAAGAAATGTCGCCAAGCGATTCCGGGGATTCAGCAATCCGCGATGGAGACCCGGCCGAGCAAGGTGAGGCCCGGTTGCATCCCGTCGGTTTTGAGTTGCCTTAATTAAGTACATGATAAAACAGAGGTATTAACAATGGCTGACTTTTCCGGCGATCCTGGCCTCTGGATGGAACGCACGATTGGTGCTTCGGCAGGGGCTGCGATCTCTCTCGTCTACATGCTGCCGAAGGGGCCGCGCGAGGCAGCGAGCCGCTACCTTACCGGCCTGATCTCGGGCCTGATCTTCGGTGGTCCGGCGGGCACGTTTCTGGCCGGACGCATGGGCCTCACCGCCGCACTCTCGGGCTCGGAAATCATGCTCTCGGGCGCCGCCGCCGTCAGCCTCTCGGCTTGGTGGGGGCTGGGACTGCTGCAGCGCATCGGCGAAAGGTGGGCGGCGAGGGTGAGGGGGTGATTAGAGTCCGAGCTCCGAATGAGAGCCTAGCCGCACCAACTGCAATGTATCGGCATCGGGCAGTCGATAGATCAGCACCAGATCCGGCTTGATATGGCAATCACGATGATCCTGCCAGTCGCCGGTGAGAGCGTGATCTCGGTATTTCGCGACAAGCGCCTCATCGTCTGCAAGCGCTTGAACCACGCCGGTCAGTTCTTTGCTTAGGACGTCGCGGTGGCGTCCCTTGGATTCGCGTTTGTAGTCACGTTTGAATTGGGTCGTCCGTTCAATCGTCCGCATCGAGGTCCGCCATCAGCGCCTCGACACTTTCGAATTTCGCGAGACCGCCGGCTCTCGCCTCACGCATTGCAGCGATTGTCTCGGCATTCGGCGTGAGGGGTTCGAACGGTAATGCCTTGTCGTGGGCGACTTTCGTCAGCATCAGCCGCACAGCGTCTGACACCGAAAGGCCCATGGATGCAAGGACCGCGGCGGCCTCTTCCTTGACCTTGCCGTCGATCCTTGCCTGTACCAGTGAATTCGCTGCCATTGTCATTCTCCTTCATGTGAATGACAATGTAATGCAGCAAGATGCAAATTTCAATCTCGACTTACTTCACCACCGGTATCCAGATCTCAAACCCGCCGGCGCCGGTCACGGAGTCGAACTCCGGCGGATAATACTCGATCAGCGGCACTTCGGCTGCCGAGAAGCCGGATTCCGGCAGCCAGCGGTTCCAGATCGTGCCGATCGTCTGGCGGATCAGGGTGATATGGCCGGGCTGCCTGAACTTGGCATAGGTCGCAGCAGCCACGGTGCGGCTGGTGAGTTCCGGCGGCACGTCGGTGAAGTCGGAGACTGCGACGCCGCACATATATTCGCAGCCGTTTTCCTCGGTGTAGCTGAGCGAGGCGCCATAGGCCGATTTGCCGATAGTATTGGGAATGTGGCGAGTATGGACGTTGAACTGCTGCCAGAGCGACGGAATGCCGCCGATCTTGTCCATCGGGAATTGTTTGATAAGGCCGACGAGGTGAAGTGCACCGTGCTTTTCGATGCGCGGCGGGGCGAGGTTCAGGTCTGGGGTCGTATCCATGATCATAGGCTCCATCAAGCTGAGCTGTTTCAAACTGCGGGCGTCGCGGACGCATTCCGGCGTCACGCCGAAATGCTCCCGGAACGCCCGGGTGAAGGCTTCATGCGATCCGTAGCCTGTCTCGAGAGCCAGGCCGAGGATATCGGGAACCCCGAGTGCCAGGATGCGGGCGGCTTCGCTGAGCCGCCGCGCGCGGGCATAGCGCATCAGCGAATTGCCCGTGACCGAGGCGAAGGCGCGCGTCAGGTGCGGAGGGGTAACTCCACACAGCGAAGCGATGTCTTCGAGTGACGCCTGGCTGCGGAGATTGCTCTCGACCTGCCAGATAGCGTTTTCGATCAGGTTCATGCGGCACTCATTTGGTTTCCGATGAGATGAAGTTAGCGGAACCCGCCGGGGTGCCGCTTGACCGTTCTTGTGGTGGACGAGGTTTTTTATCACTTCGCTCCTCCCGCCGCAAAATTCAGACTTTGATATCGAAAGGACATCGCATGACCGCTGACGCCATCATTGCCCGGCGCGAGAGAAAATTCGCGAAAATGGAGTTCAAGACGCTGACCGAGGCCGGCGTCTTTACCGGCTATGCCAGCCTGTTCGGCGAGGTCGATCTCGGCAAGGACCGGGTCGAGCGCGGCGCTTTTCTCAAGTCGCTCGCCCGACGCGGGGCGGCCGGCATCCGCATGCTGTTCCAGCACGATCCGGCCGAACCGATCGGCGCCTGGCGGGTGATCCGCGAGGACGGTCGCGGCCTCTATGTCGAGGGCGCTCTGTCGGACGGTGTCGCCCGCGCCCGCGAGGTGCATCAGCTGATGAAATCCCGCGCCCTCGACGGCCTGTCGATCGGCTTCCAGACGGTGCGCGCCAAGTCCGAGCCCAAGAGCGGCATTCGTCACATCCTGGAGGCCGACCTTTGGGAGATCTCCGTGGTCACCTTTCCGATGTTGCCGGGCGCCCGGATCGGTGAGGTCAAGGATGCGCCCTTTCGACGGCCGATGAACTCCGACCGCCGCCTGCTAGCATCGATCCACGAGGCGGCGCGGCGCATGGGCTGATCGCCAAATCACATTTGGCAGGCCCAATCCATATTCAGCCGGAATGTCCGGCATATCACCGGGCCGCAAGGCCTTTTTTATTGTCGAAAGGAAATTGCAGACATGAGTAAAACAGCAGCGACCGCAGCGCCGGAAATCAAGGCGGTGCCCGACACGATCGCCGACGCCTTTGACGGCTTCATGGGTGCCTTCGAGGCATTCAAGGATGCCAATGACCGCCGGCTCGACGAGATCGAGCGCAAGCTGACCGCCGACGTCGTGACCACGGAGAAAGTCGAGCGGATCAACAAGGCGATCGACGAGCAGAAGCGCGCCATCGACCAGTTCGTCATCCGCAAGGCGCGTCCGGCGCTTGGGCGTAGCGATGGCACCTCGCTTGAGGCGATGGAACACAAGGCCGCCTTCGAGGCCTATATGCGCCGCGGCGACGAAAGCGGCCTGCGCGAGATCGAAAGCAAGGCATTTTCCACCGGCACGGCCTCCGATGGAGGTTATCTCGTGCCTAATGAGACCGACACCGAGATCGGCCGTCGGCTCTTGACCGTCTCGCCGATCCGTTCTCTCGCGACCGTCCGCCAGGTCTCCGGCCATGTGTTGAAGAAGCCTTTCGCGCTGGCTGGTCTGTCAACCGGCTGGGTGGCCGAGACCGGCGCCCGCACCGAAACCACGACGCCGTCGCTTGCCGAACTCTCCTTCGAAACGATGGAGCTCTATGCGATGCCGGCGGCAACACAAGGGCTGCTCGACGATGGCGCTGTCGACATCGAAAGCTGGATCGCCTCGGAAGTCGACATCGCCTTTGCCGAGCAGGAGGGCACGGCCTTCGTCTCCGGCAACGGCACCAACCGGCCGAGGGGCTTTCTCGCCTACACCAACGTCGCCAATTCCAGCTGGAGTTGGGGCAACATCGGCTACATCGCCGCGGGCAGCGCGGGCGCTTTTGCCTCAACTGGACCGGGCGATGTGCTGATCGATGCGGCCTATGCGTTGAAGGCGGGTCATCGCCAGAACGCCAATTTCGTCATGAACCGCACCACGCAAGGGTCTATCCGCAAATTCAAGGATGCCGATGGCAACTATCTCTGGCAGCCGCCGGCAACACCCGGCCAGCCGGCCTCGCTGATGGGCTTTCCGGTGACGGAAGCCGAGGACATGCCGGATGTTGCGGCCAACGCCTACTCCATCGCCATCGGCGATTTCCGCGCCGGCTATCTGGTGGTCGATCGCACCGGCGTGCGCGTGCTCCGCGACCCCTATTCCGCCAAGCCCTACGTGCTGTTCTACACCACCAAGCGCGTCGGCGGCGGGGTGCAGAATTTCGAGGCGATCAAGCTGATCAAGTTTGCGGCGAGCTGATCGCGTCGACCATTCTGAAGATTCCCCTCCCCAACCCCTCCCCACAAGGGGGAGGGGCTAATCTGCCGCGGCGCTTCACCCAACAAAACCCGTTCCAGAGTTGGTCGCAGATGGTTTGCTGAGCGATCCGCAAGTTTAGCCCTCCCCCTTGTGGGGAGGGTTGGGGAGGGGTCTTTGTTCCCTCGCATTTCACAGGAATTCCCATGACCTATGCCCTGATCACTCCGCCGATCGCGGAGGCGCTGAGCCTTGCCGATGTCAAAGCACATCTGCGGATCGACAACCCGGACGAGGACGAGCTGCTTGAAAGCCTGATCCGCACCGCTCGCGAACATCTCGAACGGGTATCGGGCCTTGCGCTGATCAGCCAGGGCTTGCGGCTCTATCTCGATGCCTGGCTCGAGGACGGCATAGTGCCCATCCTCCGTGGGCCGGTGCAGGCGATCACCGAGATCCGCGTGTTCGACGCAGCTGGCGATGAGCAATCCATCAGCCTCGACGGCCATGTGCTGGATGGCAATGCGCGGCCGGCGCGCCTGTTCCTGCGCAATCGTCCAATCCCCGGCGAACCGTTCAACGGCATCGAGGTCGATTTCACCGCCGGCTTTGGCGATGCCGGCCTCGACGTGCCGGATACATTGAAGCGGGCGCTGCTGACGCATATCGCCGCGATGTACGAATTTCGTGGTGCGGTGACGCCTGCCGATCAACCAGCTGTCATCCCCGAGGGGTATGACAGGCTGATTGCACCTTTTCTGATCAGGAGGCTTTGACATGCAACTGACATTCTTCGATGCAGGGCAGCTGACAGCGCGGCTTGACCTTGAGTCAGACGTTGAGTCATCGGACGGCCAGGGCGGCCTGACGCTGAGTCATGCCGTAACGGCCTCGCTCTGGGCGCGGATCGAGCCCATTGCCGCCGAAATCGAGGAACTCGGCCACGCCGAGCGCGAACGGGTGACCCACCGGATCTGGATCCGTCATTCGGATGTCGTCAAGCCGGGCCTGCGCTTTCGCAAGGGTGCGCGGATATTTGCGATCCGCACGGTGCATGATCCCGACGAAAGCGGCCGCTATCTGGTCTGCCGCGCGACGGAGCAATGACATGCCAAATGCCGCCAACGCTCTGCAGAAAGCGATCTACGAAACGCTCGCCGGCGATGCCGAACTCATGTCCCTGGTCGGCGACAACGGCGTCTTCGATCACCGGGTCACCGGCAAGCCGATGCCCTACCTGGTGATCTCAGATATCACCACCAACGATTTCGGCCCCGAGGCCGAGGAGCATATGATGACCATCGAGGCCTGGTCGGACAGGCCCGGCCGGCTCGAGGTGCAGTCCATCGCCGGCCGGGTGATGGAACTCTTCGAGGAGACGCAGCCGACATTGAGCGAAGCGATCCTCGTCAACCTCCAGCACCGAACGACAAGGGTGCGGCGGGAGGCGAAGACCAACGCGCTGCTCGCCGAGATGAGCTTTCGGGCGGTGACGGAGTAACCATAACCCGCCTCATTGCATCCCCATTCAGGCGCCCTTCGTGGCGCCTTTTTCATTTCATCCCCGAAAGGAAAGATCATGACGGCCCAGAAAGGCAAGGATCTGCTTTTGAAGATCGACAATGGTGCGTCCTATGAGACCGTGGCCGGGCTGCGCTCGCGGCGGCTGGCCTTCAATGCCGCCACCGTCGATATCACCGACGCTGAAAGCGCCGGGCGCTGGCGCGAATTGCTCGAGGGTGCGGGTGTCAAGCGCGCAGCCGTTTCCGGTTCCGGCATCTTCAAGGACCAAGCGTCCGACATGTCGGTGCGTACGGCGTTCTTCGCCGGCACGATCCCGGACTGGCAGATTGTTATCCCGGACTTCGGCACGGTCACCGGCCCGTTCCAGATCACCGCGCTCGAATATTCCGGCCAATACAATGGCGAGGTGATGTTCGACCTGGCGCTCGAATCCGCAGGCGCGCTTGCCTTCGGTGCGCTCTGATGGGTGACCTCAGCAATGTCAGTCGAGCCAATGCCCGCCGGGGCGAGGTCGAGACCGTGATCGACGGCCAGCGCCGGATCCTTTGCCTGACGCTCGGGGCGCTCGCTGAAATCGAGACGGCCTTCGGCGTCGACAATATCGCTGATCTCGTTGGACGGATTTCCAGCGGC
Organism: Shinella sp. OV683; assembly: GCF_057787725.1. Classification (NCBI taxonomy): domain Bacteria; kingdom Pseudomonadati; phylum Pseudomonadota; class Alphaproteobacteria; order Hyphomicrobiales; family Rhizobiaceae; genus Shinella; species Shinella sp. OV683. The sequence continues at coordinate 3,324,904 of NZ_CM173543.1, read as the reverse complement.
CGGCTTGGCTCCGCCGAGATGATCGCCATCTTGGGCGCTGCCCTGCGCGGCGGCGGCAACGTCGTCGCTGACGAGGACGTTGCCGATATGCGCGTCGACGGCGGGGTCGATGCAGCGGTCGGACTTGTCGCCAAACTGCTCCGCTCCACCTTTCTGCCGGAGCAGGAGGTGACTCGCCCAAACCCTCTCAAGCCGCAGCTGGCCGATTGATCGATGCCCGTCCGCCGCCTTTCCCCTGGGGCGCGGCTTTGCATTTCGGACTTGGCCTGCTGCGGCTTGCCCCCGCAAATTTCTGGATGTTGACCCCTTGTGAATTGATGGCGTTGTCGGGCGGCTCCCGCCCGCAGGCCGTAGCGACGGATCGCAACGCGCTCGAAGCGATGATGGCGCTCTGGCCGGATATACCGGCGAAAGGAGATGGCAATGGAACAGGCTGAAATGGATCATGCGCTGGAGACAGCGTCGGAATTGAAAGAGGTGCTGAATGATCTTGAGGATCGTTCGCGCTCGTTTGGTTCGGCAATCACCTCGGCGCTGCAGGGCGCGGTGCTCGATGGCGACAGCCTTAGCGAGGTGCTGCAGTCGATTGCGTCGCGGTTTTCGGCAATCACGCTCGATGCCGGCATGCAGCCGCTCGAAAATTCGCTGACTGGACTGTTTGCCGGCATGACCCATTCGCTGAGCAGCGCGATCGGCTTTGCCAATGGTGGCGTCGTCAATGCACCCACCTATTTCCCAATGAGCGGCAGCACCGGCCTGATGGGTGAAGCAGGCGCCGAAGCCATCATGCCGCTCAGGCGCGGTGCCGATGGAAGGCTGGGCGTGGCCGGCGGCGATGGCGGCGGATCGGTCCAGGTCGTGTTCAACGTTCAGGCCGCCGATGTCCAGAGTTTTCGCCGATCCGAAGGCCAGATCAACGCCATGCTGACCCGCGCCGTCGGCCGCGGCCGGCGGGGAATCTAGGAGATTTGCTCATGCCCTCATTTCATGAAGTGCAGTTTCCCCTGCGACTGGCGCTCGGCACGTCGGGCGGGCCGTCTCGGCGCACCGATATCGTTTCACTGTCCAATGGCCGCGAAAGTCGCAACCGCCGCTGGAAGGACGCGCGGCGCCGCTACGATGTCGGCTCCGGCTTGCGTTCGGTGGCAGACCTTTATGAGGTGTTGGCCTTCTTCGAAGCACGCGCCGGCCAGCTCTACGGTTTCCGTTTTACTGATCCTGTCGATTTCAAGTCCTGTGGGCCGGACGAGACGATCTCGTCGGCTGACCAGCGGATCGGCACCGGCGACGGTGAGACCAGGGTCTTCCAGCTCAAGAAGACCTATGGCGATGCCGGCGGCTCCACGGACCGGGCGATCGCTAAGCCGGTTGCGGGTTCGGTCGTCATGCAGGTCGGTGGTGTGCCGGCCGACGACACCGATTATGTGGTGGATAACACCACCGGCAAAGTGACGTTCACGTCGGCCGCGACACCTGCAAACGGCGCAGTCATTCGCGCCGGCTTCCGTTTCGACGTGCCGGTGCGCTTCGATATCGACCGGATCGAGATCGATCTCAACGCCTTCACCGCCGGCCGCATTCCCTCCGTTCCCCTGATCGAGATCATGCCATGAAGATTATAGGCGAAAACCTCAAGGCGCATCTCGCCGAGGACGCCACCACCGTCTGCCATGCCTGGAAAGTCATCCGTCGGGATGGCGTGTCGCTCGGCTTCACCGACCATGACCGTGACCTGCAATTCGGTTCGACGACGTTCCTCGCCGAGAGCGGCTACCAGGCAAGCGATTGGGAGGCCGCCAATGGCCTGTCCGCTCCCTCGAGCGACGTAGCTGGCGCGCTGAGCGCGGATGTCATCACCGAAAAGGACATATCAGCTGGAAAATATGATGGGGCAAGGGTCGAGCTCTACCTCGTCAACTGGCAGCAGCCGAGCCAGCATACCAGGCTGAAGGTACTGGAAATCGGTGAGATCACCCGTTCGCAGGGCCATTTCCGCGCCGAACTCCGTGGGCTGGCGCACAAGCTTTCGCAAACACGCGGGCGCATCTACTCGAGGCGTTGCGATGCTGCTTTCGGCGACCAGCACTGCGGCAAGAATGCCAACGCTTACAGATCCACAGGAGCTGTCGTTTCAGCTCCGGACGCTTCTCGTCTCACCGTCAGCGGCCTTGATGCCTTCGCTAGCGGCTATTTCCGCCATGGGCTGCTGACCTTCACCAGTGGCGATAGTGAAGGCGTTTCCGCCGATATCGAAAGTCATATCCGGTCGGATGGAAGGGTGACTCTGATCTTCTGGCTGCCGCTTCCGATCAAGCCGTCACCCGGCGATACATTCAGTATCGTCGCCGGCTGCGACAAGAGCTTCGAGACATGCAAGGCCAAGTTCGACAATACGGCAAACTTTCGCGGCTTCCCGCACATGCCGGGAGTGGATTTCGCCTATGCCTATGCGGACGGCGATACCGAGCATGACGGCGGGCCGCTCTATGAATGACCTCCCGCAAGTCACCATCGCCCGAAGCTGGATCGGTACGCCTTACCGGCATCAGGGCGCACAGAAGGGCGTCGGCTGCGATTGCCTCGGCTTGATCCGCGGGGTTTGGCGCGAACTCTACGGAGCCGAGCCCGAGATGCCCGGACCATATGGCATGGACTGGGCAGAGCGCTCCGGCGAAGAGCGGCTGCGTGAAGCTGCGGAGCGACATTGTGGTGGCGAAATCGGTCGAGCGGCGATGCACCCCGGCGATCTCATCCTGTTTCGCTGGCGAACTGGCTATGCCGCCAAGCACGCCGGCATCCTCAGCGGTGAACGCCGCTTCATCCATGCCTACGAGCAGGCTGGTGTCATCGAATCTGCGCTGGTTCCCGCGTGGGAAAAGCGGATCGCCGCCGTGTTTCGGTTTCCGCCTCTTGCGTGACCTGCAATCATTGATTAATTTGATTGCAGTGATTGCAAAGGTGATCCACATGGCCAGCATGACTATTCGAAATCTCGATGACACACTGAAGTCGAAGCTTCGCGTTCGAGCTGCTGCTCACGGGCGTTCGATGGAGGATGAGGCGCGCGATATCTTGCGGGCGGCGTTGGCGGGAGCTGAAAAGAAGCCCGAAAACCTTGCTGATGCCATTCGTGAGCTGATGGCTCCGTTTGGTGGTGTCAAACTCGAAATACCGCCGCGTGAGCCGATACGCGAACCACCCGATTTCGGCAAATGATTGTTCTGGACACCAACGTCATTTCCGAATTAATGGCTGCAAAGCCGTTTCAAGCGGTCCTCGATTGGTTCTCGTCGATTCCTTCCCAATCTGTTTTCACAACCTCTGTCACACAGGCTGAGATACTTTACGGTATTCGCATATTGCCGGACGGCAAGCGTAAAAACGGCCTGGATGCCGCTGCACAAGCAATATTCTCTGATAAGTTGGCGGATCGAGTCCTGTCGTTCGACATTAGTTCGGCTGACATCTACCCAGTGTTGGCAGCTAAACGACGTCAGATAGGTCTGCCGATTGGCCAGTTCGATGCGCAGATTGCTGCGATTTGCCTATCCCGTGGCGCTTCCCTTGCGACGAGGAACGTCGCCGACTTTACAGATATAGACCTCGAGATTTTCAATCCGTGGGATTTTCGCGGCTGAAGCCGCGCACCATTATTTCATTTGCGAGACACATTCATGGCAACTCTCCTGTTGCAGGCTGCGGGCGCGACGCTCGGCGGTCTGTTCGGTCCTGTCGGCGCGATCCTCGGGCGGGCTGCGGGCGCGCTGGCCGGCAATCTCATCGACCGCAGTCTGATCTCAGGCCTCACCATGATCGAGGGGACACCGCTTTCGGCTGCCCGCATTCCGGGCGCGGAAGAGGGCACGGCGATCAATCGAGTCTATGGCACCGTGCGGATCGGTGGTACCCTGATCTGGGCGACCCGCTTCGAGGAGGAGGTGACTGTCGAGCGCTCCGGCTCCAAGGCCAGTGGGCCGCGCGTCGAGACCTTCAGCTACTACGGCAATTTCGCCATCGGCCTTTGCGAGGGGCCGATCGCCGGCATTCGCCGGGTGTGGGCGGACGGGCGCGAGATTGATCTGGCCACAATCGAAATGCGGCTTCATCGCGGCACGGAGGGCCAGGATGCCGACCCACTGATCGAGGCCAAGCAGGGTATCGGCAATGCGCCGTCGTATCGCGGATTGGCCTATGTCGTGTTCGAGCGGCTGCCGCTCGACGTGTTCGGGAATCGCATTCCGGTGCTGCAATTCGAGGTCATCCGCGTGGTCGGAAGCCTTGAGAGCCGCATCAGGGCGATCACGCTCATTCCGGGCGCAACCGAGCATGGCTATAGCACTGTCACTGTGACGGAAAGGACCGGCGACGCCTCGGCCCGGATCATCAACCGCAACCAGCTCTACAAGGCGACGGATTGGGAAGCGTCCATCGACGAACTGATGATGGTCTGCCCCAATCTCGAGCGCGTGGCGCTGGTCGTGTCATGGTTCGGCACCGATCTCAGGGCAGGGCACTGTAAGATCCTGCCGGGTGTTGAAACAGATCATCGCGAGGCGGAAAGCACCGGCTGGCGCGTCTCGGGAATAACTCGCGAGGGTGCCCATCAGATTTCGCATGTCGGCGGTGGGCCAGCCTATGGCGGCACGCCGAACGATGCCAGCGTCGTCACGGCCATTCAGGATCTCAAGGCGAGGGGCCTCGACGTCTATCTCTACCCGTTCATCATGATGGATATCCCGGCCGGCAATGGTTTGCCCGATCCCTATGGGAGTGAGGCTCAACCAGCGTATCCATGGCGTGGGCGCATCACCTGCCATCCGGCAATCGGTCAGCCGGGAAGTCCGGATCAGACTGGGGATGCTGCAACCCAGGTGAACGCTTTCTTCGGCAATGCCGATGCGTCGGATTTTGATATCCTCGGCCCAACTGTCAGCTATTCTGGCAGCGACGAGGGGTATCGGCGGATGGTCCTGCACTATGCGCTGCTTGCCGAAGTCGCCGGTGGCGTCGATGGCTTCATCATCGGTTCGGAACTGCGCGGCCTGACACAGGTGCGCAATGGTGCGAACGGTTTTCCCGCCGTCTCCAGGCTCGTCGATCTCGCTGCAGATGTCCGGGCAATCGTCGGCAGCGGCACCAAGCTGACCTATGGCGCCGACTGGAGCGAGTATTTCGGCTATCATCCCGAGGGCTCCGGCGATGTGTTCTTCAACCTCGATCCACTTTGGGCATCGGATGCGATCGACGCGGTCGGGATCGACAATTACATGCCGTTGGCCGATTTCCGAGACGACGATTTCACGGCCGTCCATCCCGATGGTCTGCGGTTGGCAGCCGACAAGGCTGCGATGAAGGCGGCCATTACGTCGGGCGAAGGGTTTGACTGGTACTATGCCTCGCACGCCGACCGCATGAACCGAAACCGCTCGGAGATCTCGGACGGGCTCGCAGGCAAACCATGGGTCTATCGCTACAAGGATATCGAGGGCTGGTGGAGCCACCGACATTTCAATCGAAACGGCGGCTCGGAGGTTTCCTCGCCGACCGACTGGACGCCCGGCATGAAGCCGGTCTGGTTCACCGAACTTGGCTGTCCGGCCATCGATCGGGGTGCAAACCAGCCCAACGTCTTCGTCGACCGGAAATCCTCGGAATCCGCCCAGCCATATTTCTCCAGTGGGTTGCGGTCGGACGAAATGCAACGGCGCTTTCTCGATGCCCATCACGAATGGTGGACCAGCGATGCCGCGCCAGCCGGCATGGTCGATCCGCATCACATGTTCGTTTGGACGTGGGATTCGCGGGCTTGGCCAGCTTTTCCGGAAAACACGGATCTCTATGCGGATGGCGACAACTGGCAGACCGGGCACTGGCTGAATGGCCGCCTCGGCGCGGGCACGCTTTCGACTGTCATCGGCGCGATCCTGGAGGATAACGATATCGCAGGTTACGATGTGTCCTGCGTCTCAGGCGATCTCAAGGGTTACGTGATGGGCCGGCAGGCCTCGGCGCGGGACCTTATCGATCCGCTGATAACGGCCATGCGGCTGGATGCGATCGACGACAATGGCACTTTGCGCTTCCAGTCGCGCGGCGTCATATCCGCACCCGCGATCGAAATTGACGTCTTCGCCGATCCCGATGACGATATGCGCTGGAGCGAGACGATCGGCCAGGACGGTGATTTCGCCGGCGAGGCGATCCTCGATTTCCAGAGTGAAACCAACGAGTATGAAGAGGCGAGTGCCCGCTCGCGGCGGCTGCAACTGGCCAATGACCGGGTGCTGCGGCTTTCCCTGCCGGCCGTGCTGGGTGAGGACGAGGCCAACCATGCCGTGGAGGGACTGCTGCGCGATCACCGATTGTCGCGAAGGCAGATCACCTTTTCGATTTCGCCCGCCGACATTTCCCACGAGCCGGGTGATGTGATCTCGCTGGCCGAAGGTCCGGAAGGGCGCTTCCAGATCTTGCGGATCGAGGATGGTGCGGTGAGGCGCATCGAGGCGCGAGAGACCGGTTCGGGGGATAGTTCTGGCGATTATGGCCGGCAGAAGCGGCGAAGGACCGGCCGCAACGGAGATCGCGCTTTTGCCCCCATCATTCATCTGATGGATCTGGCCCGCTACAAGCAAGGCGAGGCCGGAGACTTTGCCGTGGCGGCGATCACGTCCAAGCCCTGGCGGCGCATCGCTCTGTCGGCGTCGCCCGAACACGAGAATTACGAGCGCCGCGCGGTGGTGACACAGCCGGCGCGCATCGGACGGCTTCGAGCAGCGCTCTCCAAGGGGCCAACAGCAGCCATCGACTGGGCCAACGAGATCCGTGTCAAGATGATCTATGGCGGTCTCTCGTCCGTCTCGGAACTGGCGATGCTGAACGGCGCCAACCGCGTGGCCATCCAGGCGCAAAGCGGCGAATGGGAGATCATCGGTTTTGCCAATGCCGAGGAGATCTCCGCCGATGTCTGGCGGGTGACGGGTCTGCTGCGTGGACTCGGTGGTACCGAGGATGCGATGGCAGCGGGCGCCTTGATTGATGCTCCATTCGTTGTTCTCGATCAATCGGTCAAAAGCCTAGGCCTCGACCCCGATGAAGCAGGGCTTGATCTCAATTGGATCGCCGAGAGCTATGGTCAAGGGGGCGGCCGCGCCGGGCCGATAAGCTTCGCCGGCAGGCTGCGGGCCGATACGCCGCTGGCGCCCGTGCATCTACGCGCTGAACGAACGGCGGATGGCGATATTGCGTTGGGTTGGGTGAGGCGCGGCCGGCTGGCAGCCGACGGCTGGAGCGGCGATGATATCCCGCTCGATGAGGATTTTGAGGCCTATCGCCTGGAGATTCTGGATGGTGGCGTCGTGGTCAGGACGGTATCGGCAACCAGCCGTGCCTCTGTCTACACATCGGTAATGGAGATCGCCGATTTCGCAGCGCCCCAGAGCGAAATTTCGTTTCGCGTCCGGCAGAAAGGATCTCGTGTGGCCTTGGGGATCGCGGCGGAAGCGACGGTCACCCTGTGACGCCGAAAGTCGCGGGCAGCTCCCATGCTAGGTCTTCAAAGGCGGACGCCGCCTTGCTGCGGTACCGCTCCTTGTGCCGGAGGAGATAAAAGGGACGCGATTGTGGCGGCCAGTCGACCTGTGACAGCAGGCCACCTCGCAACGCCGCCGATGCCGCACTTTTTGACACCAGCGTCGCACCGATGCCGGATTCGACGGCGGTGAGCACCGCCTCGTTGGTCGGCAATATCAGCGCGATATCCAGCAATGAGCGCGCAACGTTGTGCTTGTGGACGAGCGCATCGAAGGCGAGTCGCGTGCCCGAGCCGACTTCGCGCAGCACCCAGGGCGTTGCGGAGAGATCGATGGGTTCCTGTAGTGACGCCGTCCATGGATGATCCGGCGCTACCACCACGACCATTTCGTCCGTGGCGATGATCTCGGCGGAGAGCGCCTTGCGGTCGACGGTGCCTTCGACGATGGCGATCTCGCAGCGACCCGCCTCGACGGCATTGGCCGCCTCTTCGGTGTTGGTGATGTGAATATCGAGCGTGATATCCGGATAAGTCTTGCGATAGCGGGCAATGCGCGACGGCAGCCAGTAAGCGCCAACCGTCTGGCTGGCGGTGATCGACAATTCGCCCCGCATCAGGCCTGCGAGGTCATTGAGCGTGGCCTCCGCGACGCGCGCCCGCGCCAGCACCGCTTGCGCCTCGCCGAGAAAGATCCTGCCGGTCTGGTTGAGCACGATCGAACGGCCGATGCGGTCGAAGAGCTTGATATTGTGACGGTTCTCCAGCGCGCCGATCGCCGAACTGACGGCCGATGGCGTCATGTTCAAAGCCTCGGCGGCGCGGGTGATATGTTGGCGGCCGGCGACGTCAATGAAAATGCGGAGTTGTTCGAGCGTCATAGTGGAAATCCTCTCGAACGACCAATACCATATCGTTCGATTTTGTCGAATAATATGGTAGATATTATGCGATGGAGTGAATTGGTTTGAACGGGTATTCTCTTGCCAAGTAAATGAGGGGAACAAAATTGCTCGATCGACCGGTTTTAAGGCAAGTCATTTCGCGGCAGGAAGGCCGTCTGAACGAGATCATCCGCAATTTTACTCCCAACTGGTTCGCCGGAACCATGGGCACCGGCATCCTGTCGATCGCCTTGGCGCAGTTCCCCGATCATGCCGTGCTCTGGGCGCTGGGCGAAGCGCTGTGGCTCGCTAACATCGTCCTGTTCACCGTATTTTCTTTGTTCTTCGTGGCCCGTTGGGTGTTTTACTACGCCGAGGCTCGGGCAATGCTCCATCATCCGGTCATGCCGATGTTTCTCGGCTGTATCCCGATGGGATTTGCGACCGTCGTCAACGGCGTGCTGATTTTCGGCTTGCCACATATCGGCCCTAGCGCGGTCGCACTCGCCGAAATCCTCTGGTGGATCGATGTCGCCATGGCCTTCGCCTGCGGCATCATCGTGCCGTTTGCGATGTTCACGCGCCAGTCGCATGCGCTTGAGCAGATGACCGCCGTCTGGCTGCTGCCGCTTGTCGCAAGCGAGGTCGCGGCCGTTACGGGTGGTCTGCTCATCCCGCATCTCGCCGATCCCTCGCATCAGATGACGGTGTTGATGGTCAGCCTTTTCATGTGGTCGTGCTCGGTGCCGATCGCGCTCGGCGTGCTGGTTGTACTTTTCCTGCGCATGGCGCTGCACAAGCTGCCGGAGGGCACGATGGCCGCATCCTCCTGGCTGTCGCTCGGACCGATCGGAACAGGCGCACTCGCGCTTCTGGTTTTCAGTCAGGTGTCGCCTGACGTGTTGGCCGCCAATGGCTTAAGCGCGCTGTCGGCGGCAATCGCCGGCGCGTGCCTGCTCGGCGCCATCCTGCTCTGGGGCTATGCGCTCTGGTGGTTTGCCATCGCGCTGGTCATCACGGTGCATTATGTCCGGAAAGGCATTTCCTTCAATCTCGGTTGGTGGGGCTACACATTCCCGCTCGGCGTTTTCACCGTCTGCACGATCAAGCTCGGCCATGTCGTTCATTTCGCACCGTTTTCAATCGCAGGCGCCACGCTGACAGTGGCGCTCGGTGCGATCTGGTGCCTGGTGGCATCGCGGACCATCTCAGGCATCCGACACGGTTCGCTGCTCTGGGCAGGGACACCCGCGTTGCAGGCCAGCAAGGCATAAGCGCACCGCCACCCTATCTATCTCACAAGCTTCCAGCCAGCCGCGCCCGCAAGGACGCGGCTTTTTTCGTCCGTCATATCCAAGAAAGGACAATTCCATGAACGATGTGAAACAGTGGTATCAGTCGAAGACCGTCTGGGGTGCGCTGATTGCCATTCTCGCCGGTTTGCTGCAGGCTGGCGGGGTCGATCTCGACGCCGATGGTAGACCCAGCTCGTCGACAGTCTTGTGGCGATCTCGGGCGCCGTCGGTGGTCTTCTCGCGCTTTATGGCCGTCTGATGGCCGATAAGAAAGTCGGTTGACTATTTTTGCGATGATTGCAACTTAGCGGTCGCCACATTCATTTGCCATTCATTGTTGCTTCGCTAATTATGGCCTCAAGTTAAAGTTCCCGACGGGATATGTGAGAGTAATGGCCTCATTTTTGGTAACATCGCTGCTTGCTGCAGGTCTGCTGGTGAATCCACCGGCAGACGAGCAGTATATGGCCGATGATTTTGCGCCGGCTGACACGCAGGTAGTGCAGGCGCGCGGTGGCTGCGAGCGCGCAATCGAACAAGCGTTGGCGATGACGGGCGGTGAATTGTTGTCCGCGCGTCCGGCACGCAACGGGCGACCGGTCTGCGTATTGACCGTCCTCGTCGTCAATGCCAAGGGCAGGCCGAAAAAGGTCCGCATGCGCATTCCGATGGATTTCTGATAAAGATCCGCGCTACGTGCAATCAGCTTAAGGAAATCAGGACAGCAACATGCGGATACTCGTCGTTGAGGATGACCAGAACCTGAATCGCCAGCTGACCGACACGCTCAAGGAAGCGGGTTATGTCGTCGATCAGGCATTCGATGGCGAGGAAGGCCACTATCTCGGTGAATGCGAGCCATACGACGCGGTGGTTCTGGATATCGGCCTGCCGGAAATGGATGGCATCACCGTGCTCGAAAAGTGGCGCGAAGCCGGCAAGAAGATGCCTGTGCTGATCCTCACCGCCCGCGATCGCTGGAGCGACAAGGTGGCCGGTATCGATGCCGGCGCCGACGACTACGTCACCAAGCCTTTCCACATGGAGGAGGTGCAGGCGCGTCTCCGGGCACTGATCCGCCGCGCGGCCGGGCACGCGACATCCGAAATCAGCTGCGGCCCCGTCCGCCTCGACACCAAGAGCTCCAAGGTCACCGTCGACGGCTCGACATTGAAGCTCACCTCGCACGAGTTCCGCCTGTTGTCCTACCTCATGCATCACATGGGACAGGTCGTCTCCCGCACCGAATTGGTCGAGCACATGTACGACCAGGATTTCGACCGCGATTCCAATACGATCGAGGTTTTCGTCGGCCGGCTCAGGAAGAAGATGGGCATAGACATGATCGAGACCGTCCGCGGCCTCGGCTACCGTATCCAGCCGCCCAACAATGCCTAGGCTGAATTCGCTCACCGCCCGCGTTCTTGTCTACACAACGATCTGGTCGCTCTTTGCCATCGTCATCATGGGCGTTGTCATCTCGGCACTTTACGAGCGAAGCGCCGAAAAAGGCCTTCGTGATCTGCTGCGCGCCCAGCTGTTCTCGGCCATCAATTCCGTTTCCATCGATGCCAAGACGCTGAAACTCAACGGTTCGCCGCAGATGAGCGAACTCGGTTTCCAGCAGCCGGCCAGCGGCTGGTATTGGCAGGTGCTGCCGCTGGGCGACTACAAGGCGGAACCGATTTCATCGCTGAATTACGAGGGCGTGACGGTGCCGACGCTGTCGAACGCAGAGGCGCCCTTCAATCCCCGTTTCGAGCGCTATTATGCCACCGTGGACAGCGCAGGTAATCCGGTGCGCGTGGCTGAAGCGGAAATCAGCATGGATGTCGAGCCGACGGATGAGGATACCGACCTCAGTTCCGACGCCTCGGCCGAACCTGTGTCGCGGATCGTGCGTTTCCGGATGATCGGCAATCACAAGGTCGTGGAAGAGGATGTGGCAACGTTCAATCGTAGCCTTTATCTGGCGCTGCTGCTGTTTGCGGCGGGATCGCTTGGGTTGAATGCGCTGGTCATCTTGCTTGGTCTCAAGCCGCTCGATCACGTCCGCCGTTCGCTCGCGCGCATCCGCAATGGCGATGCCGAACGTCTCGATGAGAATGTTCCCCGCGAAATCCAGCCCTTGGCGCATGAAGTCAATGCGCTGATCGAGAGCAACAAGCGCGTCATGGAGAGGGCGCGCATGCAGGTCGGCAACCTCGCCCACTCGCTGAAGACGCCGATCGCGGTGCTTCTCAATGATTCCAGCCAGATGGCGGCGCCGCATGGCGATCTCGTGCGCGGCCAGGCGGAATTGATGCAAAGCCAGGTCCAGTCATATCTCAACCGCGCCCGCATCGCGGCCCAACGCGAAAGCATTCTTTCGCGCACCGACGCAGAGCCGGTGTTGCAGCGGCTTGCGCGCGTCATGCGCAAGCTCAACCCGGAAAAGACATTCACGCTTTCAGTGCGCCCAAAGGGACTGAAACTGGCAATGGAAGCGCAGGATCTCGAAGAAACGATCGGCAATCTCATTGAGAACGCCAGCCGGTTCGCGCGCAGGGAAGTAAAGGTTGAGGTCTACACGGCGCCTGCAGGCATCAAGGGGGAAGATCCTGCCCGCAAGAACTGGGCGGTTGTCACCATCGAAGATGATGGCCCTGGCCTCGAGCCCGATCAGATCCGGGAAGCGCTCAAGCGCGGCAAGCGCCTCGACGAAAGCAAGCCCGGCACCGGGCTCGGCCTTTCGATCGTCACCGAGATCGTTTCGGAGTATCAGGGACATTTTTCGCTGTCGCGCGGAGAAAGCGGTGGGCTGAAGGCCGAGTTGATCCTGCCGAGTTTGCAAGGATGACCGCCAACATTACGATATTGGCGGTGAGGGTTTTATGTTATGCGTTGGGTGATCCGCGCCATATTGCTGCCACGAGCTGGACGCAGGGAAGATGCGGGCGGCAGAAGATAAATCGATCTCAAGGGGCCATTGTGCATCGACTGAAATTCCTCGGTATTCTCCTTTTGTCGATTCCGCTTGCGGCTTGCAGCACGACATCGGGTTCCACTCGTCTTGACGAAACAGGCGAACGCCTGGCCACAGCCACAGACGATGGCACTGAGCCCGAAACCTCGGCCTACTACATCAAGGCGTTGCGCGGGGGACTGGTTGGCCGCATGCCGACCATCAAGCTTTCCAATGCCAATCTCAGCCGTGCACTGGAAGCCGAATACCGGGCTTTGGAATCTTCGCCGGGCGGTCAGCCTGTGGTCTGGGATGGCGATGGCGGCACACGCGGCGAGGTGATCGCAGCCGTACCCTATCAGGTCGGCTCGCAGAATTGCCGCCAATACAGCCATACGGTCACCTTGAAGGGCGCCGCACCACAGATCGCCCGTGGTGCCGCCTGTCGCAATGCCAGTGGCTCCTGGACGCCGTTGAGCTGATCTTGCGGCCAATCGCCTCAATTCTGCGTTATCTTTGATCTAGCGCATTGGAATGCGCGTGCCGATCAAGTAGTTGATTTCGCCATGTTCTGGTTCGTCGCAATTTTGCTCGCGGTGCTTGCCGCCCTGTTCGTCGCCTCACCACTGTTGAGGACGAGCAGGAATGATTCCAATGGCACGTCAAATGATGCCGAAGTCTATCGTGACCAGCTGAATGAAGTCGATCGGGACGAGAAATCCGGTTTGTTGCCGTCGTCAGAGGCCGCGCAGGCAAAAGCGGAAATTGCCCGGCGGTTGATCGCGGCAAGCGATAACCCGGCTGCGGTCCCGACGATCGCCCCGCGTCGAACCGCTACTCTTGCGATCACCGGGTTTCTCTGTCTTCTGATCCCCATTGTCGGCAGCTTTCTCTACGACCGGATGGGGCGACCGATGGATGCGGACCAGCCGCTCGCCGAGCGCATGGCAAGCAATGATCCCGATATCAACATCCTGATTGCCAAGGCAGAAGCCCATCTCGACACCAATCCGGGTGACGGCAAGGGTTGGGAAGTCTTGGCGCCGATCTATATGCGCCAGATGCGCGCCGCCGACGCGGCCAGGGCCTGGAAGAACGTCGTGACTTATCTCGGTCCGACTGCCGAGCGCTACAGCAATCTCGGCGAGGCGCTGGCTGCGGACCAAGGTGGGCAGGTCGGCGATGACGCCAAGGATGCGTTCAAGAAAGCCATCGCGCTTGATGCCAGGGATCCGCGCTCGCGGTTCTATCTCGCGCTCGCTGATGCGCAGGCCGGCAAGTTCGATGAGGCACTGGCCGCATTCAATGCGCTCCTCAAGGATTCGCCCGCCGATGCGCGCTGGGTCGACATCGTCAACATGCAGCTTGAGCGGGTCACCGCCGCCAAGGAAAACAAGGCCAAGGCGCCAGGCAACCCCAACGCCGCCGATGTCGAAGCAGCGGCCGGCCTCAACGATGAGGACCGCGCCCAGATGATCCGCACTATGGTAGAAACGCTGGACGCTCGGCTGAAGAATGATCCGGCCAATTTCGAAGGCTGGCAGCGGCTGATCCGCTCCTATGTCGTGCTCAATGATCGCGGCAAGGCGCTCGATGCGCTGAAAAGGGGACTTGCGGCCTTTCCGCCGGGCAGCGACAATGGCAAGGCGCTGTTGTCACTGGCCAAGGAGGTGGGTTTGCCGACGAAGGACGTTATCCAATGACCCGCAAGCAGAAGCGGTTGAGCCTGATCGGCGGCGGCCTGGCCTTCCTCATGGCGGCCGTGCTGTTGGTCATGTTTGCCTTCAGCCAGTCCGTCGCCTATTTCTACGTCCCGTCGGATCTGGCCAAGGCGAATGTACAGCCGGAGACCCGCATTCGCCTCGGCGGCCTCGTCAAGGAAGGCTCCTGGAAACGCGGGCAGGGGATGCATGAGACATTCGAGGTGACCGATACGCTGAGCACCATTTCCGTCGCCTATACCGGCATCCTGCCGGATCTTTTTCGTGAAGGCCAAGGCGTTGTCGCCGAGGGCAAGCTGAGCGCCGGCACCCCTCCGATCTTTGAAGCCGACAGTGTGCTCGCCAAGCATGACGAGACCTACATGCCCAAGGATGTCGCCGATCGATTGAAGCAAAAGGGCGTCGCGCTGAGTGGCAAGGAGACCATCAAGTGATCATCGAGCTTGGTCATTTCCTGCTGGCGCTGGCACTCGCAACTGCACTGGTTCAGGCGCTGGTTCCCATCGTTGGAACGATCCGCGGTGACACGCGACTGATGGAGATCGCTTCGACCGGTGCGCTGGCGACACTGCTGCTCGTGGCCATGTCATATGGGACGCTGACCTGGGCTTATGTCACGTCGGACTTTTCGCTGATCACCGTCTGGGAAAACTCCCATTCGAAGATGCCACTGATCTACAAGATCTCCGGCGTCTGGGGCAATCACGAGGGATCGATGATGCTCTGGCTGCTGATTCTGGTGTTCTTCTCGGCTTTGGTAGCCCTGTTCGGCCGTAATCTGCCCGATGTGCTGAAGGCCAATGTCCTTGTGGTGCAAGGCTGGATCGCATCGGCCTTCCTGCTGTTCATCTTGCTGACATCCAATCCCTTCATCCGATCCACCTCGATCGCCGAGTTGGTTCCCGCGCCTGCAGAGGGCCGGGACCTCAATCCGGTGCTCCAGGACTTCGGCCTCGCCGTCCATCCGCCGCTTCTCTATCTTGGTTATGTCGGCTTTTCCGTCTGTTTTTCTTTCGCGGTCGCGGCGCTGATTTCCGGCCGCATCGATGCTGCCTGGGCGCGCTGGGTGCGTCCCTGGACGCTGCTGGCCTGGACCTTCCTGACCGCCGGCATCGCCATGGGCTCTTACTGGGCCTATTACGAACTCGGCTGGGGCGGCTGGTGGTTCTGGGATCCGGTCGAAAACGCCTCCTTCATGCCCTGGCTTGCCGGCACGGCACTTCTCCACTCCGCTCTCGTGATGGAAAAGCGCGAGGCTCTGAAGATCTGGACTGTTCTGCTCGCTATCCTGACATTCTCGCTGTCGCTGCTTGGCACCTTCCTGGTGCGCTCGGGCGTGCTGACCTCGGTCCACGCCTTTGCCAGCGACCCCTCGCGGGGCGTTTTCATTCTTGGCATTCTGGCATTGTTTGTTGGCGGGGCCTTCGCGCTGTTCGCATTTCGCGCGCCGAGCCTTGCACCGGGCGGGCTGTTCCAGCCGGTCTCCCGCGAGGGGGCGCTCGTTCTCAACAACTTGATCCTCGTGGTGGCGACCGGTGCCGTGCTGACCGGCACGCTTTATCCGCTGCTGCTGGAATCGCTGACGGGCGACAAGATTTCGGTCGGTGCGCCATTCTTCAACATTGCTTTTGGCTGGCTGATGGCGCCGCTGATGCTGGTGCTGCCTTTCGGACCACTCCTGGCCTGGAAGCGTGGTGACATTGCCGCAGCGTCGCGGAAGCTGATGATTGCCTTCGTGGTGGCGCTGGCAGTCGCAATCGTGGTCTGGCTTGTCCGTCGCGACGGACCGATGCTGGCGATGCTTGGCGTTGTGGCCGGTCTCTATCTGATCTTCGGCGCGTTGACCGATCTTTGGCTTCGTGCCGGTTTCGGCAAGGCGGGTTTCGCCAACGGCATGCGGCGGCTTGCCGGACTGCCACGCTCGGCCATCGGCACGACCCTCGCCCATTCAGGCCTCGGCATTTCTGTTCTGGGCATCGTCCTGGTCAGCGCCTGGGCCACCGAGCATATCCTCGAAATGAAACCTGGCGAGGAGACGATCAACGGCGCCTATACCATCCGCTTCGATCGCGAAACGCAGGGCAAGGGGCCGAACTACAGTGAGGATATCGCCCATTTCACCGTCTTCAAAGACGGTGCACAGGTCGCCGAAACCAACAGCGCCAAGCGCATTTACACCGCCCGCCAGATGCCGACGACCGAAGCCGGCATCATGACATTCGGCCTTTCCCAGCTCTATCTGTCGATCGGCGACAAGACCGAGGACGGCAAGCTGGTGGTGCGCATCTGGTACAAGCCGTGGATCCTCTGCATCTGGCTGGGTGCAGTCATCATGGCAGCCGGTGGCGTCGTTTCGCTCTCCGATCGACGGTTGCGGGTTGGCGCTCCCGCGCGTCGCGCCAAGGCCGCGCCTGTTCCGGCAAGTTTACCAGAGGCCGCGGAATGAGGATTGTTGTCGCTGCACTGCTGTTCCTGCTGGCTGCGATCACCCCGGCGCTCGCCGTCAATCCGGACGAAGTTCTCTCCGAGCCCAAACTAGAAGCGCGGGCACGCACGCTCTCGGCGGAACTCCGCTGCATGGTCTGCCAGAACCAGTCGATAGATGATTCCAATGCCGATCTTGCCAAGGACCTGAGACTGTTGGTGCGCGAGCGCCTGAAGGCGGGCGACAGCGATGCTGAGGTGCTCGATTACCTCGTTTCGCGCTATGGTGAGTTCGTCTTGCTGAAACCGCACCTCAGCGCCCACACGGTGCTGCTCTGGGGCATGCCGATCCTTCTTCTGCTGGTGGGAGGGCTGGTGCTGTTGCGCCAGGCCTTGAGGAGGTCGCGCCCGGCACCTGTGCCTCCCCTCTCGGAAGATGAGCGGGCCAGGCTGGATGCCATCCTCAAGGAGTAATATTCCGTCACATTACGAAACATTCATGTGCTGGAAAGAATACTGCAAGGTGCACCGCGTTAGAGATTTCCCATCAAATGATTTCTCCGGAGTCGAACGGCTCCAAGTCAAGCGAAGGAAAATGAAAATGACCGGTAAGATTGCTTCCCGCGTGTCCCTCTCATCCATCCTCAAGGCTGGAACAATTGCCGGCGTTGCCGCAGCCGTCCTTGCGACCGGTGTGCCGATGGCTATCCACTCCGCCGAAGCCGCCGCGGTCAAGGTCGAAGGCGCGACGCAGCTTCCGGGCTTTGCCGACGTCGTCAGCGCTGTCACCCCTGCCGTCGTGTCTGTTCGCGTCCAGTCGCGCGCCACGCCCGCTTCCGACACTGAAGGCTACAACTTCGGCAACCCGAACTTCAACGACCTTCCTGACGATCACCCGCTGAAGCGCTTCTTCAAGGAATTCGGTGGCGATGACCAGTTCGGTGGCCAGATGCCCGGCCAGAACAACGACCAGGATCACTGGAAGAAGTTCGGCAACAAGGATGCGAAGCCCCGCTTGCGTCCGACCTCGCAGGGGTCCGGCTTCTTCATCTCCGAAGATGGCTATCTCGTCACCAACAACCACGTCATCTCTGACGGCAGCGCCTTTACGGTCGTTCTCTCCGACGGCACCGAACTCGACGCCAAGTTGGTGGGCCACGATTCCCGCACGGACCTTGCAGTCCTGAAGGTCGATGACAAGCGCAAGTTCGCCTATGTACAGTTTGCCGATGACAGCAAGGTGCGTGTCGGCGACTGGGTTGTCGCAGTCGGCAATCCCTTCGGTCTCGGTGGCACCGTGACGGCGGGTATCGTTTCCGCCCGCAGCCGCGATCTTGGCCAGGGCCCCTATGACGACTTCCTGCAGGTCGACGCGGCCGTCAATCGGGGCAATTCCGGTGGCCCGACCTTCAACCTCCAGGGCGAAGTGGTCGGTATCAACACCGCGATCTTCTCGCCATCTGGCGGCAATGTCGGTATCGCCTTCGCCATTCCGGCATCGGTTGCCAAGGGCGTTGTCGACAAGCTCATCAAGGGTGGTGACATCGAACGCGGCTGGCTAGGTGTGAAGATCGAGCCGGTGACGCAGGATGTAGCTGACTCACTTGGTCTCGCCGAAGCTGCCGGCGCCCTTGTCAACGAACCGCAGACTGGCTCCCCGGGTGAAAAGGCCGGCATCAAGACCGGTGACGTGATCACCGCCGTCGATGGTGAAACCGTCAAGGGCCCGAAGGAACTGGCTCGCAAGATCGGTTCGCTCGATCCCGGCAAGACGGTGGAAGTCTCCGTCTGGCGCGATGGCAAGGCGATGAGCCTCGGCGTCAAGCTCGGCACCCTGCCGGACGACAACGTCGCCTCTGCCCAGCCGCAGCAGGATGATCAGCCGCAGCCGCAGCCCGCCGAACAGGCGCTCGATCAGCTCGGCATCATGGTCGCCCCTGCCGATGATGGCAACGGCGTCCAGATCACCTCGGTCAATCCGGATTCGGATGCTGCCGACAAGGGCCTGAAGCAGGGCGAGAAGATCACCTCGGTCAACAACCAGGAGGTCACCTCTGCCGCAGACATCCAGAAGGTGATTGCTGGCGCCAAGAAGGACGGCCGCAAGAAGGCTCTCTTCCAGATCGAGGACAAGAACGGCAACCGCTTCGTCGCCCTGCCGCTCGGCTGATCCAAAGCCAAAGCCTGAATTTCATATTGCCCTTTCCCCGAATTCCGGGGGGAGGGCTTCCGGACACCTGTTTTCGCGAATATCCTATGTCAATGAAGATTCTCATCATCGAAGACGACCTGGATGCAGCGAGCTATCTCGTGAAGGCATTTCGCGAGGCTGGCCACACGATCGATCATGCAAGCGACGGCGAAAGTGGTCTCTTCATGGCCTCCGAAAACAGCTATGATGTGCTGGTTGTCGACCGGATGTTGCCGCGCAAGGATGGCCTGTCGGTGATCATGGATCTCCGTAAGAAGAATATCAACACGCCGGTGCTGATCCTCTCCGCCCTGGGACAGGTTGATGACCGTGTCACGGGTCTACGCGCCGGCGGTGACGATTACCTCCCCAAACCCTATTCCTTCACCGAACTGCTCGCCCGCGTCGAAGTGCTTGGCCGCCGCCGCGGACACCCAGAACAGGACATGGTCTACAAGGTCGGCGATCTTGAGCTCGATCGGCTCTCGCACGATGTCCGTCGCCAAGGCCGCGAAATCCTGCTGCAGCCGCGCGAGTATCGGTTGCTTGAATATCTGATGAAGAATGCCGGGCAGGTCGTCACCCGCACTATGCTGCTCGAAAATGTCTGGGACTATCATTTCGATCCGCAGACCAATGTCATCGACGTGCATGTCTCGCGTCTGCGCTCGAAAATCGAGAAGGATTTCGATCGGCCACTGCTGCGCACTATCCGAGGCGCGGGGTATATGATCAAGGATGATGCCTGATGGCTGTTCCCGGCCGGTGGCTGACGCTTTACAAGAATACCGCGGTCCGGCTGTCGGCCATCTACCTCCTGCTCTTTGCTGCTTGCGCCGCCATCCTAGTCTACTACGTCACGCAAGTCTCGGAGACTCAGCTGCAGGCGCGGATGAAGGATTCGGTTGCCCAGGAGGTCCAGCAGCTCGATGAGGTCTATTCCCAGGGCGGCATCGCTGCGCTCCTGAAATTCCTCGAAAGCCGTGCCCACCAGCCGGGCGCCAATCTCTATGTGATCGCCGGGCCGAATGGCGAGATCCTCGCTGGCAATGTCGCGGGCCTCCAGCCCGGCGTGTTGGACGAAGAGGGTTGGACGAACCGGCCGTTCCTCTATGACCGCTTCGGCGACGACAAGAAATCAAAGGATCGTCACGCAGCGATCGCGCATGTTTTCTTCTTCGAAAATGGATTGCGCATCCTCGTCGGCCGCGATCTCGGTGAGCCGGAGAATGCGCGACTGCTAGTGCGCCGCGCGCTGACGCTGGCGCTCGGCATCATGGCCATGGGCGCGTTGATCATCTGGTTCGCGATAGGGCGCAACGCTCTGAAACGCATCGATCGTACTTCGATCGCCGCGCAGAAGATCATGGGCGGCGACCTCTCCGAACGTTTGCCTGTGACAGGGGCGGGCGACGAGTTCGACCGTCTGTCAGTATCGCTGAATGCCATGCTGGCGCGTATGGAAAAGCTCAACGAAGGCCTTCGGCAGGTATCCGACAACATCGCCCATGATCTCAAGACGCCGCTCACACGACTGCGCAACAAGGCCGAAAGCGCGCTGTCGGGCGAACGCGAGGGCCAGGAATATCGCGTGGCATTGGAAGAGGTGATTAGCGAATCCGATCAACTGATCCGCACGTTCAATGCGCTGCTGATGATCTCGCGCGTAGAAGCTGGTTCGGCTGCGGCCGAAATGTCTGAGGTTGATCTCTCCGCAATTGCGGCGGAATTCGCCGAGCTTTACGAGCCTGTCGCCGAAGACCGCGACATACGACTGATGATGGATATCGAACCCGGCATCACCGTGCGTGGCAATCGCGAATTGATCGGCCAAGCGATCTCCAACCTCATCGACAACGCCATCAAGTACGGCGAGAACGACGAACGGCCGGAAATCGAAATCTCGGTCAAGATGGCCGACAAGCATGTCATGCTCGCGGTGGCCGATCATGGAACGGGCGTTCCGGAAGGCAAATACGAGGATGTGCTCAAACGCTTCTTCCGGCTCGACGAAAGCCGCTCGAAGCCCGGCACCGGTTTGGGTCTGTCACTCGCCGTGGCTGTGATGGAATTGCATGGCGGTCGGATCGAGCTTGCCGCGACCGACCCGAATGCCGTAAGCAATAGGGGACTGGCTGTGACGATGATCTTCCCGGAGGAGAAGGTCGGTTAGAGCCTGCAGGCATGGCGTGAGGAGGCGGTATGATCGTTGGAAATGTTGGTGGCGTTGCGACGTCGCCGGAAGCGCGGCTTCATGACCTCAAGCGCAATCCTCTGAAACCTTTCAGCCAACAGGACATCAAGTCGGTTCTCGCCGATCTCAAGGACTGGGCCAAGTCAGAGCAGGCAATCGCCGAGATGCTTTCCGAGGAAAGCGAGCGCAAGCAGTTCGTCATCGCTGCGCTGACGCTATCGCCCTTTCTCAGGGATGCTATTCGCGTCGATCCATCGCTGCTTGCTGTTGCGCTGACCTCGGATCTCCGAGCGGCACTGCGCGAAACCGTCGATACCGCCCGTCTCGCATGGCGTGGCGCGATCGAAGCTGAATTGATGACCGCGCTTCGCAAGGCCAAGCGCCGCGCTGCATTTCTCATCGCTATTGGCGATCTCTCCGGTCTTTTCTATGGTTCCGAGGCGACTGGTTGGCTGACCAGCCTGGCGGAGGCTTGCGTTGCCTCGGCAATCGATCACCTGCTGCTGGCCGCGCATCAGAGCGGCAAGCTCATCCTTCCCAACGAAGACCAACCTTCCCAGGCATCGGGTGTGATCGTGCTCGGCATGGGCAAGCTGGGTGGTCGGGAACTCAATTATTCCAGCGACATCGATCTTGTCGTCTTCTACGAACCCGACGCCGGTATCCTGGCTGTTCCGGAAGACGGCACCGAGACATTTGCCCGTATTCTCCGCCGCATGATCCGCATCCTGCAGGATCGCACTGGCGACGGCTATGTGTTTCGCACCGATCTGCGCCTTCGGCCCGACCCCGGCTCGACGCCGCTCGCCATTCCGGTCGAGGCTGCTCTCCTATATTACGAGGGCAGGGGGCAGAACTGGGAGCGCGCCGCCTTCATCAAGGCTAGGCCGATCGCGGGCGATATCGCTGCCGGGGACCGCTTCATTCGTGAACTCGTCCCGTTCGTCTTCAGAAAATATCTGGACTACGCGGCGATCGCCGACATCCACTCGATCAAGCGCCAGATCCATGTCCACAAGGGCCATGGAGAGATTGCGGTGAAGGGCCACAACATCAAGCTCGGCCGCGGCGGTATCCGCGAGATCGAGTTCTTTGTACAGACCCAGCAACTGATTGCCGGTGGACGGATGCCAGAGCTTCGGACGCTCAGTACCGAAACGGCGCTTGCCGCATTGGAAGATGCCAAATGGATCGACCGCGAGACCCGCGATGAGCTGACTGAGGCCTACTGGTTCCTGCGCGCGGTCGAGCACCGCATCCAGATGGTCAACGACGAGCAGACCCACAGCCTGCCGACGTCGGAGGCCGAACTGAGGCGCATCGCCTTCATGATGGGCTATGAGGATACCGGATCGTTTTCCAAGGCGCTGACACAGGTGCTGAAGACAGTCGAGAAGCGCTACGGCCGCCTCTTCGAACAGGAAAGCAAGCTGTCGACCGAGGCTGGCAATCTTGTGTTCACCGGCCAGAAGGACGATCCGGACACGCTGGACACGCTGAAGAAGATGGGCTTCCAGCGGCCTGCGGATATTTCCCGGACGATCCGTGGCTGGCACTATGGTCGCTACAAGGCGACCCAATCGGTGGAAGCCCGCGAGCGGCTAACCGAACTGATGCCGGATCTCCTGAAGATCTTCGGCCAAAGCAAGCGGGCGGATGAAGCATTGTTGCGCTTCGACCAGTTCATTTCCGGTCTGCCGTCCGGCATCCAACTCTTTTCCCTCCTTTCCACCAATCCCTCGCTACTCGCCCTCATTGCGACGATCATGTCGGCAGCGCCCAAGCTCGCCGCGATCATCTCCTCCAAGCCGCATGTCTTCGACGGCATGCTCGATCCGACGCTGATTTCGGAGTTGCCGACACGGTCCTACCTGCAGCAGCGCCTTTCGGTGTTCATCTCGGGTGCGCGGCATTTTGAGGAAACGCTTGATCGCCTGCGGATTTTTGCCTTTGAGCAAAAGTTTCTGATCGGCGTGCGTCTGCTGACCGGCTTCATTGGTGGCCAGACTGCGGCAAGGGCGTTTACCGACCTTGCCGACTTGGTCATCACGTCAACGCTCGCGGCCGTGCGCACTGAACTTGAATCCGTCCATGGCCCCTATCCCGGCGGCGAGGTGGCGATCGTCGGCATGGGCAAGCTCGGCAGCGGCGAAATGACCGCGGGCTCGGATGTCGATCTCATTCTGCTCTACGATTACGACGATGCGGCCTCGGAATCCCAAGGGCCCAAGCCACTCGATTCCAATCGCTATTTCTCCCGCCTGACCCAACGGCTGATTGCGGCACTTTCTGCCCCCACTGCTGAGGGTGTGCTCTATGAAGTCGATATGCGGCTCCGGCCGTCGGGCAACAAGGGACCGGTCGCCACGCGTATTCGCGCCTTCGAGAAATACCAGATGGAAGAGGCCTGGACCTGGGAGCACATGGCACTCACCCGTGCGCGTCTGATCGCAGGCGACGATGCTCTTGGCCGCGAGGCGGAAACGATCATCAGTGGGGTGCTCGCGCGTAAGCGGGATATCGGCAAGATCGCCGCCGATGTCGGCGAGATGCGGCAGATGATCGAGGATGAAAAGCCGCCAGCCAGCATTTGGGATGTGAAACTGATCCCGGGTGGTCTGGTCGATATAGAATTCATGGCGCAATACTTGACGCTCGTAGCACCGGCACGCGGGCTGGACACAACCAGCCATGCGCCTGGGACGGATGCGACGCTGGCGCATTTCGGAGCGAAAGAGATGGATGGCGCGGATGTCGACACGGTGCGGGCTGCGCTGAAGCTCTACTCCGACTTCGCCCAAATCGTCCGGCTCTGCATCGATGGTGACTTCGATCCCAAGGAGGCGCCGGAAGGTCTTAAGGAATTGCTCTGCCAGATCAGCGAAGTTCCCGACCTGAAGGTGCTAGAAAGCGAGATCAAGCGCTTCTCCCAGTCCGTCCGCAAGATTTTCAAGCGGACGGTCGGCACGTCAACAAAGTCTAAATCCTGACGACGATAATGGTGCCCCGGCCCTCGCGGGAGTGAATCTTCATCTCGCCACCATGCAACTGGGTCAGTGAGCGCGAGATCGCCAAGCCGAGGCCGGAGCCGCCTTGCGTCTTGGCATATTGGCTTTGCACCTGCTCGAACGGCTGACCGATTTTCTGCATCGCGGCTTTGGGAATGCCGATGCCGGTATCGGCGATCGTCAGGCAGATCGAGCCTGCCACGCGTTTGGCGCGGACGATGACGCGGCCCTTGGGATTGGTGAACTTCACGGCGTTGGAGAGCAGGTTGAGCAGGATCTGCTTCATGGCCCGGCGGTCGGCCATCAGGCTGAGATCGCCGACGATCTTCTGTTCCAACGAGATCTGCTTGTGCTGCGCCGCGACCGTCACCAGCCGCAGGCTTTCCTCTATGAGAGTCGACAAATTCGTCCGCTCTGTCTGAATCATCAGGTGACCCGCTTCGATCTTCGACATGTCGAGGATGTCGCTGATGACGTTCAGCAGATGCTTGCCGCTGTCGTGGATATCGCAGGAATACTCGTAGTACTTGTCGCTGCCGAGCGGTCCGAACATCTGGTTCTGCAGGATCTCCGAGAAGCCGAGGATGGCATTGAGTGGTGTCCTGAGCTCGTGCGACATGTTGGCGAGGAATTCGGACTTGGCCCGATTGGCCGCTTCGGCGCGTTCCTTTTCCGCCTGATAATTTGCATTGGCGGTTGAAAGTTCCGACTTCTGCCGCTCAAGCTTGACGCGTGAGGCCGAGAGGTCGCCAATCGTCGCCATCAGACGGCGTTCGGATTCGCGCAGGCGCTCCTGGTGCCGCTTCATCAGCGTGATGTCGGTGCCGACCGACACAAGCCCGCCGTCATGGGTGCGACGCTCGTTGATCTGCAGCCAGCGGCCATCGGCGAGTTGAACTTCGGTCGTCTGCGACTGGCATTGGCCGGGGTCGGCCAGCCGTCGCTCGATCACCGGACGCGACGCAGCGGCATGCACGACCGAGCGTTCCGCACCAGGCACTAGAACATGGTCGGGTAGGCCATAGGCCTGCTGATAGTGGGCGTTGCACATCACCAATCGATCGTTCTTGTCCCACAGCACGAAGGCCTCGGACGTGGATTCGATCGCGTCGGCCAGCCGCTGGTCGGCTTCAGCGTAGCGCTGCGCGAGCTTGTGCTGCTCGGTGACATCCATGGCAATGCCAATGAGGTGGGCACGGCGTGACGTCGATTGAATGATCTGCGCGCGCGCCCTGAGCCAGACATAGTGGCCGTTGGCATGGCGCATCCGGAACACCTGGTCGACCTGCATCAGGTCGCCGCGGGCGATGCCACGCGCCAGCGAATAGACCGAACGGTCATCGGGGTGCATCATCCGCGCCACATCGCCGAACGACAGCACATCCTCCTTGGGCGGCATGCCGAGCATCTCGTACATCGAACGCGACCAGAACAGCCGGCCATCGACCATGTCGAAATCCCAGAGACCACAGCGCCCACGCGACAGCGCCGACTCCACCCGCATGTTGGATTCGACGAAGATGTCATCGGCGTCGCGGGCGCGTTTCGCCTGGGTATAATAGGCATAGAGAATGACGAGGATGATCGCCGAAATGCCGGTGAACAGCGTGACGTTCAGCGATACTTCTTCGCGCCAGCGTTCGCTGATGCCGGCCGTCGGCGTTGCCGCAAGGACGTAGCCACTTTTGCCAGCCAGGATTCGGAAGTCAGTAAAATGGTCGGCGCCGCCGAGCTTGGTGATTTCGCCGCTATCGTTGGCGTCAGCATAAAGCTGCGGCACGATGCTCTGGATGTAGCGGCCCTCGTAGTATTCGGAATGGGGCGTCGCCGCGATGATGACACCGCTCCGATCGGCAATCAGCGCCAGCGTCGTGAGAAAAGCGTGGTTCTGCGGAAGGATGGAGACCAGATAGCGGCCGGCCTCATCCTGCTTGTCGCGCTCCAGCAGGTCGCCGCGCGCCGTGAAGGCAGCTGAAATGGTCGAGCCCATCAGTTCGGTCTGCAGCCGCGCCGTCGAATCCAGCCGCACCACTTCGCCATAAATGCCGAAAATGCGCGAAGCCGCGACCACCAGCAGGAATGCGGTGATCAGGATCGGAATGGAACGTTTGAGCAAAGGTTCGGCGCGCGATATCTCGATCTTTCCCGGCGCCGCAAATTGCTTCGCCTTTTCGCCGATGACCCGTTCGATCCCCGCAATCCAGCCATGTCTGAGCCGGTCGCCGGTTACGCTTCCCCGCCGCGCATCCGTCATCTGTTCCGCCTTGATTCTGCTATGCATTCGGGACGCCGCCCGCCCGAATCATAGCTAATGAATCACTGCCGAATCGCCTTGTCCAGACGCAGTTCTTAAAGCTTTTTTAACCCGTTCAAATGACTCGCAAATTTTTTCGACCGCAAGCCTGGCGAAACCATGTTTTTTAGGATTTTAGCATCCGGTCGATAAGATCGCGCACATCGGTCGAAAGCAGGCCGGATCGGTCTATTGTCAGAAGCGCCGCTTTGGCATGGGCCGCACGACCAGCTTCCAGCGAACGCCAAGAGCGCATCGAGGTCAGGATCCGTGCCGCGACCTGCGGATTGCGCTTGTCGATTTCGATGATCCTGTCGGCGAGGAAGGCATAGCCAGCGCCGTCGGCGCGATTGAAGCCGGTCGGGTTGGCCATGGCAAACGAACCGATCAACGAGCGCAGGCGATTTGGATTGTTCGGCGCGAAATGGCGGCTCGACATCAGTTCAGTGACGCGCGCCAGCGTCGTCTCGCTAGGAACCGTGGCCTGGATCATGAACCATTTGTCGAGAACCAGCGCATTGGCGCTGAATTTTTCTTCGAACGAACCAATCGCGCTTTCCGCTTCGGTAGAACCGGGGAACCGATGGGCGAGGATGGTCAGCGCGTGCGCGAGCTCAGTCATGTTATTGGCGCCGGCAAATGCCTTAGCCGCACGTTCCGGCGTAGCCTCCGCATAGGAGAGCCACGTCAGAGCGGAGTTCTTGAGCGACCGGCGGCCGGCACTCGCGGCGTCCGGGCTGAAGGCGTTGTCCGCCCGCATGGTGTCGTAAAGAGATTGCAACTGGCTTGCAATGCCGGTGGCGATCGAGGCGATCACGGCATCGCGGGCGATATGGATCGTATCTGTGTCGATATCATTGCCGATTTCGCGAGCAATGTCGGCTTCGCTTGGCAGCGCCAGCGCCTGGGCCCGGAAGGCCGGCTCCAGCGCGTCATCTGCAGCCGTGGCCGCAAGAATGGAAGCCAGCGCTTCGCTCGCAATCGCGGAGCCGCCTTCGCTGACGGTCCTGACTGCCTGCGTCAGGTCCTGGATCGCCAGGTGATTGATAGCCTGCCAACGCGAGAAGAGATCGCCGTCATAGCGCGCGATATGCACGACATCGGCGACGGGCTGGTCAAAATGCAGGTTGATCGGTGCGGAAAAGCTGCGGTTCAGCGACAGCGCCGGCCGGCTTGCCACATTGGGAAACACGAAGGTTTGCTGACGTTCGGTAAGATGCAGCACGCCATCGGCAAATTCGCCACCAGTCACGCCGGCCACCGGTGCTTCGCTGCCATCCTCCAGGATCAGGCCCATGGCGAGCGGGATGTGCATCGGCTCCTTGGTCTGCTGGCCGGGTGTCGGGGGGATTGTCTGCTCGAGCGACAGCTTGAACGATTTTGCCGCGGCGTCATAGGCGGTCGAAACCGACACCAGCGGCGTGCCCGATTGATTGTACCAGAGCGAGAACTGGCCGAGATCACGGCCGCTGACATCCTCGAAGCACTTGACGAAATCCTCGATCGTGACGGCCTGGCCGTCATGACGCTCGAAATAGAGATCCATGCCCTTGCGGAAGGTAGGCCGGCCCAAAAGCGTCGCGATCATCCGCGTCACTTCTGAGCCCTTTTCATAGACCGTCGTCGTGTAGAAATTGTTGATCTCGCGATAGACCTGCGGCCGTACCGGATGGGCGAGCGGGCCAGCATCTTCGGCGAACTGCTCGGCCTTCAGGTGGCGAACTTCGGTGATGCGCTTGACCGGGCGCGAGCGCTGGTCGGCCGAAAACTCGTGGTCGCGGAAAACCGTCAGGCCTTCCTTGAGGCAGAGCTGGAACCAGTCGCGGCAGGTGATGCGGTTGCCGGTCCAGTTGTGGAAATATTCGTGGGCGACGATCGCCTCGATATTGGCATAGTCCTGATCGGTAGCGGTCTCCGGATCGGCAAGGATGTACTTGTCGTTGAAGACATTCAGCCCCTTGTTCTCCATGGCGCCCATGTTGAAATCCGACACCGCGACGATCATGAAAATATCGAGATCGTATTCCCGGCCAAAGGTTTCCTCGTCCCACTTCAACGAACGCTTGAGCGCATCCATGGCGTAGGCGGCCTTGGCTTCCTTGCCGTGCTCGACATAGATCCTCAGCGTGACCTCGCGCTCGGTCATGGTCGTAAACGTATCTTCGACGACGCCGAGATCGCCGGCGACCAGCGCGAAGAGATAGCTCGGCTTCGGATGCGGATCGAACCATACGGCAAAGCGGCGGCCGTCACCGTAGTCGCCGGCGCCCAGGAAATTGCCGTTCGACAGCATCACCGGGTTGGCAGACGCTTCCGCAACCATGGTGATCGTGTAGACGCCCAGTACATCTGGCCGGTCCATGAAATAGGTGATACGGCGGAAGCCCTCTGCCTCGCACTGGGTGCAGTAGGTGCCGTTTGTCCGGTAAAGCCCCATAAGCTTGGTATTGGCTTCCGGATTGATGATCGTCTCGACCGTGACCTCAAAGGTCACCCCGATCGGAAGATTGCGGATCACGAGCGAGTTTGCTGTGACGGTGTACTGATCGTCCTCTATGGGATTGCCGTCGATCGCCACCGCTTTCAGATTGAGATCGTCGCCATCGAGCACGAGCGGTGCGTCGTCTGCCACGCCTTCCCGCCGATGCATCAGCGAGCGCTGGATGACCAGCGTTTCCCTCGGATCCAGCTCGAAAGTCAAATCCACGCGTTCCAGCACGAAATCGGTGGGGCGATAGTCCGCCAGGTGAATGACCTGACCAGCAGTGGCTTCCATTATTGTGTCCCGAATGGCAGTGGCCATTTTCTCGTGTTGAGCCGTCTCCCTGCGCCGCATTTCGGATCTGTGCGAAACGAAATAACGCAATTCCCGGCGGCATTATCGATGCCAATCACTGCATTATCGTTAAGCCAATCCCGAAATGGGACAGAATTCGATATTGCGCATGTTGTGCCTGCATCTTCTGGAAATGCAATATCCTGCACTCCAGTTATTGTCGATTGGCGGGACACGGTTGGTTGATAACGGTTTTCCTGTTCGGCGCGCAACGTGTCCTCCAACCGATGCGCCCAAGATGCCAGTGGCGTCCGCCTGGCAATCAATGGCGCCAAGGTGGGCGTTGCCGCCTGAGGTCAAATGCCGAGTTGGCGACGGATAAGTTCATCACTGTCCGTCTGTTGGATAATTGCGCTCGACCAGCCGAGTCCGTCATAATCCTCATAGCCCAGCGTCCTGGCGAAAGCGACGATGCTGCCATTGGGGAGATAGTAGCTGCCGCGCGCCTGGCCGCGATGATCCAGGGAAAAATGCTGATAGAGAAGCTCTGGCCTGGTGGTCGCAATCACCTTTCCCGTGCCATCGAGCAGAAGTACTGTTGTCCTGCTGGCAACCACAGGCGGTAGGTTCGCCTCTTTCTCAACGATCGCCATCCCCTGTTCCTGCCAGTCGAAATAGACGCCAAGCGCACCCAGCGACTGCCCGTCGGATTGTCCTCTCTCGCGGATCCCCGTCGCGTAGACCAGGCAATCCCTGCCAGCGTGCAGCTTCGACGGCTCGACATCCCCCACGACGTATTCTTCACCGGATTTCGTCGCCAGCGCATTTCGCACCCACCCGTCTCCGGCAAGGCTGTTATTCAAAATCGTCTTGCGAAATTTCGGGTTGGCGGAGGCCACGACCCGTCCTTGCCGGTCGGTGACGACCAGATCGAGATAGACGGTATAGAACTTGTTGATGACACCGAGCCGGTTGCATGCGTGATGGAAGGCGCCGTCGCTGGGATTGGCGAGCGCTTCCCAAAGCGCATTGTCGGTTGCCCACCAGCGCACATCGGCTGTCCGCTCAAACAGATTGCGGACGATGAGCTGCACCAGCGTCTGCGCCAGATCGACCAGCCGCTCTCCCTCCATCTGGCTTACCAGCGCCTCGGCGATGTCGCGGCCGATGCCGATCCTTCCCAAGACATTTTCCTGGAACCGTCCGGCGAGACTTGCCGAGATATCAGCAAGCCGCTGCACCTCTGATGCCACAACGGCAAACCCCTTGCCCATGTCACCGGCTCGTGCGGCCTCGATCGCCGCGTTGATAGCGAGCAGCTTGATCTGTTTGACGACGGACGAATTGTTCTCGCCGTAGCTGTCGAGATCGGCGGCGATGCGATCGGTGATGATCCGCATTGCACGCGGCGAGGCGATGTGTTCGTCGGTCTTGGTAACGCTTTTTCTGGCGAGAGACATGAAACCCCCTCGCATCTCCGCCGAGATGCCTAATATTTAAACGAATTGCACACAATTTATGCAACTTATAGTATTATATTATGGATAAAAATTTCTTTATGCGGGTGACCATTTTTGGGGAAATTCGCTTTTAGGGATTTCTCCTGTACCCACACTGCCGAGGCGGCTAAAGTGGAGGCTCTCCTCGCCAAAGATTCTCCCGGACGCCTTCATGGACAAGACCATCGCCAACCCGCTGCGCGGCATTGCCATGAAGGTGCTGTCGATCATGTTGTTCATTTGTATGCAGGGACTGATCAAGGAGGGTGGCAAGGGACTCGCAACAGGCGAAATCACTTTCTTCCGCTCCTTCTTCGCCATGATCCCAATCCTGGCGTGGCTGGCTCTGAGGGGCGAATTGAAAACTGGTTTCAAGACCGCCAATCCCATCGGACATTTCTATCGTGGTTTTATTGGTGTCTGCGCCATGACGCTTGGCTTTTACGGCATCGTTCACCTGCCGCTGCCGGAATCGATCGCGATCAGCTACGCCATGCCGCTGTTTTCCGTCATCGCCGGGGCAGTGTTGCTGAAGGAAGACGTCCACCGCTATCGATGGGGTGCCGTCTTTGCAGGCTTTATCGGCGTGGTGATCATTCTCTGGCCGCGCCTCGATATGATCCGGCAAGGTACGTTCGGTGTCGGGGCGACGACGGGCGCGCTCGCCGTTCTCTGCGCCGCAGCCCTTTCGGCAATTGCCATGGTGCATGTCCGGCAATTGGTGCGCACCGAGGGCACGCCAACGATCGTCTTCTACTTCTCGCTTTCCGCCACCGTCTTCTCGCTGATGACGCTGCCTTTCGGCTGGAATGCCATCTCGTTGCCGGCGGCATCGATGCTGATCAGCGCTGGCCTGATCGGTGGAGTGGCGCAGATCCTGCTGACCGAGAGCTATCGCTACGCCGACGTCTCCGCCGTTGCCCCGTTCGAATACACCTCGATCATCTGGGGCACGATCATCGGTTATTTCTTCTTCAATGAGTTGCCGGACGAGACCTTGCTCGTTGGTACGGTGATCGTGATCGGGGCCGGGATTTTCATTCTCTATCGCGAACGCCGGCGGATGATCGACACCGCCCGCAAGGACCAGTCGTTGACGCCTTAGCTCGGCCGGCGAACAATACGCCAGGCGGCATAACCACCGAACATGCCGAAGGTGATCGTCAGCAACAGCGGCAGCCCCGGCGCACCTAGCCGGGAAATGGCTTGGCCTGCCAACAGCGGGCCGGCAATGACGCCAAACCCATAGAGCACCGTCAGAC
Organism: Shinella sp. OV683; assembly: GCF_057787725.1. NCBI lineage: Bacteria > Pseudomonadati > Pseudomonadota > Alphaproteobacteria > Hyphomicrobiales > Rhizobiaceae > Shinella > Shinella sp. OV683. The sequence goes on along the minus strand of NZ_CM173543.1, from coordinate 3,292,885 downwards.
CGCTGGAAATACGCACATATTCACCAGGATCCGCCAGATCGTTGGCGTGGGCGACGCACAGCGAATAGATCGGGAAGATCACCATACCGGCAGCAAAGGCCGCGACGTAAAGCATGTATTCATGCCGAGCATCGGCAAACACCATCCACAAGGACGCGCAGACCCCGAATGCGCCGCAGACCACCATCACCTTGCGACGATCGACATAGTCCGAAATCCGTCCGAGCGGAAACTGTGCGGTCATCGAACCGAGAATGACAGCGGCGATGATGTTGGCGCCACCAGTTTCCGACAGTCCTGACATTGTCGCGTAGACGGCGGAGAAATTCATCCATGCCGCAGATATGACACCAGCCAGAAACGTGCCGACGAAAGCGACCGGCGAGCGTTGCCACAATCCCTTGAGATCGAAGCCCACCTCGGTCGGCACCGATGGCGACGAGGCGGAGGACAGCGCAATCGGAAAGATCGCCACCGAAAACAGGATGCCCGCAACGATGAACAGCGTCGTGGTCTGAGCATCACCCCAGGCCGCGATGTAGGGGCCAAAGATCGACCCGGCCATGGCGACGATCATGTAGACCGAGAACATGAAGCCGCGATACTCGTTGGCCGCCTTCTCGTTGATCCAGCTTTCCATGATCATGTAGGAGCCGGCCATCGCAAAGCCGAACAGGCCACGAAATGCCATCCACGCATAGGGATTTGGCACCAGCGAGCACAGCAGGATCGAGATCGACAACGCTGCGATATAGGCGGCGAAGACACGGATGTGGCCGGTGCGGCGGATGAACTTCGGCGTGACGAACGACGAGATCGTATAGCCCAGCGAATAGACGGCGCCGATGAAGGATATGTCCTGCGCGGTCCAGCCTTCGCCGAGCGCCCGGATCTGCACGATATAGCTGGCGACGCCGAAACCGGTCATGACGATGAGGATCGTGACCAGCAAAGTCGATACGGCGCGAAGACCCTCGATCATCCCCCGCTCCGTGAATCGAGATGCAGTTTCACTTGATTCCAATAGGGTTTTTGAGGCTTGAACAATAGCCGGAAAGCGTCAGGCGCTGGCGTTGGCGCTTCTTGCCGCAGGGCTATTGCTCGCGACATTCGTCGTCCAGCGGTCGATCTCGTCGTTTTCGCCGATCAATGCCAGGCCATGGGCGATAGACAGAAGTTCGCCACCGCTCTCAATTCTATCTTTGGAAAAGCGTGCCTCGAAAAGCTTGCGCACGGCCGGCACGAAGGAGGTGCCACCGGTCAAAAACACCTTGTCGATGGCACCGGGCACGATGCCCGACTTGACCAGCACTTCATCAAGCGCGCCTTCGATTGCCTTGAGATCGTCGCTTATCCAGGTTTCGAAGTCAGCGCGGCGGATTGTCCGCTTGCTGTCGTTGCCAAGCGGCGCGAAGTAGAATTCGGTTTCCTCGGCTTCCGACAGCCGCATCTTGGCAGCCGATACGGCCTGATAGAGCGGATAGCCTTCATCATGCTCGATCAGGTCGATGAAGTTCTCTAGTTTTTCCGGCTCGAGACTTGAGCGAACCAGCTTCTTCAACTCCTGGAAATCCTTCAGCGTCTTGAAGATCGACAGCTGGTTCCAGCGGCCGAAATTGGCGTAGTAGTTCGACGGAACTTCAAGGATCTTGTCGAAACTCTTGAAATGACTCCCCTTGCCGATCTGCGGCGAGACGACATTGTCGATGATACGGAAGTCGAAATGATCGCCCGCAACGCCGACACCCGAATGCCCAACCGGCGTTGCAGTCAGCTTACCGGCATGCTTCTCGAAGCGAATGATCGAATAGTCAGTCGTGCCGCCGCCGAAATCGGCCACCAGCACCGTCGCATCCTTCTCGAGATGCTGGGCGAAGTAAAACGCCGCCGCCACCGGCTCATATACGAAATGCACTTCGGGAAATCCGAGCCGGCCAAGTGCAGTGTTGTAGCGTTCTGCCGCCAGTGTCTCGTCGGGGTTGTGGCCCGCGAATTTGACCGGGCGACCGACGACGATGCGTGCATAGTCCTTGGCGAAATCGTGGTTTGCGTAAGTCGAGAGACGTTGAAGGAAGACCTCCATAAGATCTTCGAACTGATGCCGGCGAGCGTGGATAAGCGTGCCCTGAAAAAGCGGGCTTGCCGCAAAGGTCTTGATCGACTGTAGAAAGCGGCTCTCGCCAGGATTGTCGATGAATTTCCGGATCGCCGCGCCACCGGCTTCGACATCGAGCACATCTCGCTGGGCACCCTTCATGAAGGACAGGCACGTGCGCATGCTGTCGGAATGGCCGGCAAGGCTGTCAAAGCCGATCGACTGCGTGCCTACGCCGTTCTTGACCGCCATGACGGTGTTGGTGGTGCCAAAGTCGAGGCCAAGGGCTGACGCCATGAGCGTTCTCCCGCGCAAGTCGCGCTGAATGAGGAAGTTTGCTGCACTGCGGCAGCTCAAGGGTCGGCCTCATGCCACGCCGAGCGCGGGATGGCAAGCGCGAAAGGTCGCACGGCTGCTATGCGCTGGGTTTGGTGCTCGCGCCTCTAACGCAGGCGTCTTGAAATCCACACCATTGCTATGCCGACGATGGCAAGGGTTGCGCCCCTGAGGATCCATGGCGACTGGTTGATCATCGGGCTCGTCTCTGGATAGGGTAAGATACCAGAGCCCTGCGAGGCCCACAACAGCCCCAGCAGGAACAACAGAATGCCGACGACCGTGAGTCCAATCTTCAGGATGTTCATGGTTTCCATCTCCCCGACTCCACCGCAGAGTCGCACGTCTTTATACAGCCGCAATGCCAACTGGATCACAGTTAGGCGCTCGAGGTGATTGGCGCTATAGGAAATCTCTATGAAGAGGTTCTGGAGCAAAGATATATAAGCCTCAGACCCGCATGATTTTGCCGCTAATCGGCTCGACAAGCCCAAGCCGATTTGACAAAAGACGGAGTGTTTTTCTATGCCGGTGCCCAAAGCCGGCGACTGGAGTTGAGGCAGATGAGCGAAATGGACCTTCCCGAACGCGAGAGCATGGAGTTCGACGTGGTGATCGTCGGCGCGGGCCCCGCCGGGCTGTCGGCCGCGATCCGCCTCAAACAGAACAATCCGGAGCTTTCGGTCGTGGTGCTGGAAAAGGGTGCCGAAGTCGGCGCGCATATCCTGTCGGGCGCCGTCGTCGATCCCATCGGCATCGACAAGCTGCTGCCCAACTGGCGCGACGAGGCCGACCATCCCTTCAAGACCGAAGTGACGGCGGACCATTTTCTCTTCCTCGGCCCCGCCGGTTCCATCCGCCTGCCCAATTTCATGATGCCGCCGCTGATGAACAATCACGGCAATTACATCGTCTCCCTCGGCAACGTCTGTCGCTGGCTGGCCACCAAGGCCGAAGAGCTCGGCGTGGAGATTTATCCGGGCTTCGCCGCAACCGAAGTGCTCTACAACGATGTCGGCGCCGTCATCGGCGTGGCGACCGGCGACATGGGCGTCGAGCGCAACGGCGAGCCGGGTCCCAACTTTGCCCGCGGCATGGAACTGCTCGGCAAATACGTGCTGATCGGCGAGGGCGTGCGCGGCTCGCTCGCCAAGCAATTGATTTCGCGTTTCAAGCTCGACGAGGGCCGCGATGTCGCCAAGTTCGGCATCGGCATCAAGGAACTCTGGCAGGTCAAGCCCGAGAACCACAAGCAGGGTCTCGTGCAGCATTCGTTCGGCTGGCCGCTTGACATGCGCACCGGTGGTGGCTCGTTCCTCTACCACCTCGAGGACAACATGGTCGCCGTCGGCTTCGTCATGCACCTCAACTACAAGAATCCCTATCTCTTCCCGTTCGAGGAATTCCAGCGTTTCAAGACGCATCCAGCGATCCGCGGCACGTTCGAAGGCGGCAAGCGCATCTCCTATGGTGCTCGTGCCATCACCGAAGGCGGCTATCAGTCGGTGCCGAAACTGTCCTTCCCGGGCGGCGCGCTGATTGGCTGTTCGGCGGGCTTCGTCAATGTGCCGCGCATCAAGGGCAGCCACAATGCCGTGCTGTCGGGCATGCTCGCCGCCGACAAGATCACATCAGCCATTGCTGCTGGTCGCGCCAATGACGAGCCGATCGAGATCGAAAACGCCTGGCGCGCCACCGATATCGGTAAGGATCTCAGGCGTGTCCGCAACGTCAAGCCGCTCTGGTCGCGCTTCGGCACGATCGTCGGCATCGGCCTAGGCGGTCTCGACATGTGGACCAACCAGCTCTTCGGCCTGTCGATCTTCGGCACGCTCAAGCATGGCAAGACCGACGCCGCCTCGCTGGAGCCGGCAGCGCAGCACAAGAAGATCGACTATCCGAAGCCCGACGGCGTGCTGACCTTCGACCGCCTGTCCTCGGTATTCCTGTCGAACACCAACCATGAGGAAAACGAGCCGGTGCATCTGCAGGTCAAGAACCCGCAGCTGCAGAAGACATCCGAGCACGATGTGTTTGCCGGCCCCTCGACCCGCTACTGTCCCGCCGGCGTCTATGAATGGGTGGAGAAGGACGGGCAGGACACCTACGTGATCAACGCCCAGAACTGCGTCCACTGCAAGACCTGCGACATCAAGGACCCCAACCAGAACATCAACTGGGTGCCGCCGCAGGGTGGCGAAGGGCCTGTCTATCCTAACATGTGATCGGAGGCGATGTTGCACCTGTGTCCCCCAAGAGCGGATTAATGGTTGCGAAGCTGAAGTGCTCTTTGAGAGCATTCCTTATGACCGGGTCTATCGGGCCGGTATCTATTGGGGCGCCGCTGAAAGATATTGGCGGACGCCTCGGTCCACCCAAATACTGGTCAGACACCTACGATGGTTGTGCGTTTCCGTGTTTCTGGGGCTATCAGCATCTGGAAATGAGGTTTTCAGCGCGGTCACCGCATAAGATCGTTTGGTTGCAGCTTAGCCGTGCTGATGACCTTCAGGGGAAGTCTGTTGATCTCGCCAGAAACCTGAAGTTAGCGCTTGATGGTCTGGATGGAGAAATGAGCCCATCTGCATTTCTTAAGCAAGATTTGTGGCCGGTCGATAAAGTGACCATCGATACTCAACTGATTGCTGGCGAGCTGCAATTGAGAATCGAACACTTCCCGATACAATTGCTCTACATCCTCTGGGATGATGTGGCTGGCTATGAGGACCTTGTTACTGGTTTCCATCGGCAGGATTGGAATGCTCTCGCTACTGCATTTGAGCAAAAATCTCGCCTTCCAGCATCGGTGCATATTCGACCACCGAATGGCGAACAACTCGGCACTGGGAAACCGCGCAGCGTATAAGTGCGAGCGGCCGAGAATACTCGGCTTTCGTGGCTGCTTTCTGAAGGCGTTGATGGGCCGGGCGCCTATGAAATGGACTATAAGCAGGTGAGTATGAGTATCACGCTTCGCCCCGCCGTCCCCACGGACTTCCCAACACTCAAGGTGATAGAGATCGACGCCTTCGAGACGCTGCGTGCGACCGGCGCCGTATCAGGTGAGGCGACGTCCAGCAGCGTCGATGACCTGCAGTATCTCCTCGATCACGGCTTGCTGCTTGTCGCGACGGATGCGGTGGACACGCCCGTGGGCTATGTCGGTGCGAGTTTTCCTGACGGCTGGCTCTATGTCGCCGAGATCGATGTCGCCCGTGCATGGCAAAGAAAAGGCATCGGCCGCGCGTTGATGCTGGCTGTGTTGGCTGAAGGCCGGAAACGAGGTCTTCGCGGCGCAACGCTCACGACGGACAGACATGCGCCGTTCAACGCGGCCTTTCATGCGTCGCTTGGCTTTCGGCCGCCGGATGCCAATGAACTATCTGACCATCTCAGCAAGACACTTGCCAAGGAATATGCCGCAGGATTGGATCCCCTGCGGCGCATGGCCATGCTGCTGCCGTTTGGCGCGGTCTAGGTTTCAATCCGTGTCGTAGATATGTTCGTCGAAATGGCGGCTTTTTGGCGAGTCGCCTTTCGGCTTCCGATCGCCAGAGCTGGCCGCTCTCCGAACTGTTTCCCGGTCGATAAGCGCCTTCAGCGCCTCTTTCATCAACGCTGACTCGCTTTTGATTCCGGTCAGTTCCACAGCACGCGCAAACAGTTCTGTGTCTACTACCTTGGTTGTTGGCATATATACCTCCTATTTCTGCCCAAAAAAGTAGCACAAATCGGCGCAACGATCCATGCCAGATGAAGGACTGGACAGGAAATTCGAAATTCTGTTCTCTAGCAATCATCCGAATTCGATGGATTTTCATGACCCACGACACCGGCATTAGGCCCATCGCCGTTCGCGCGCTGGCAGCTATGATGCTCGCTCTGGCGGCCGTCGCTGGGATGCCATGGCACGGCACGATCCTGATCGGATCGGTTCTGGTTATCCTTGTCGCCATTCCCACACTGGAAGGGATGCTCTCGAAGAGAAACGAGGGTCGTCTTAGCGTTTGAGAGCCCGCTTAACCCGACATTAACCATAATTCCTTAATTCTCGGCGGCATAAACCGGGCGTTAAGGATATTCTCGATGACGATTACGCGGCGCGGCCTTCTTCTTGGCATGTCGGCACTTCTCGCAGGCTGCACCACCGACCGCGCAACGCAAAAGCCAAATTATGCAGCCCGGCCGCAAGAGACCTATCCGCTGCCGGCCATGCCGCTCGACAAGATCAAGCCCGAGCTTCGCCGCACGGAAGTCGAATACTCATCGAACTATGCGGCCGGAACAATTGTCGTCAACACCCCGGAGCGTCGGCTCTACTACGTGCTGGGCGATGGCCAGGCCGTGCGCTACGCCGTCAGCGTTGGTCGCGAGGGGCTGGAACTGCGCGGCAATGCCTATATCGGACGCAAGGCGGAATGGCCGAGCTGGACACCGACTGCAAACATGATCCGCCGCGACCCGAAGAAGAACGGCAAATATGCCGGCGGCATGCCAGGCGGCCTTAACAATCCGCTGGGCGCGCGCGCCATGTATCTCTATCGCGGCGGCAACGACATTCATTTCCGGATCCACGGCACCAATGCGCCGAGCTCAATCGGCTACGCAATGTCGTCGGGCTGCATCCGCATGCTCAATCACGATGTCATTGATCTCTACGATCGTGCCCAGGTCGGCGGCAAGGTGGTCGTCATCCAGGCCTGAGAACGGCAAATCATCAGTTTAAGCCGCTTCCATTTCCTCGATCGTCTTCGCATCGTCGAGCGGGTTGCCGCCCGGCATCCGGATCAGCCTCTTGCCATCTTTGCACAGGACATGCTCCTTGCCCCAGGCGTCGAGCGCGTGGATGATTGGCTCGAGGCTCCGGCCAAGCGGCGTCAGCGCATAATCGACATGCGGTGGCACGACCGGATGGACGGTGCGAGAGACCAGCCCGGCTTCTTCCAGTTCGCGCAATTGCTTGGTCAGCATGCGCTGGGTTACCGATTTGATTTTCCTGCGGATTTCGTTGAAACGCAATGTCCCTCCAAGCAGGTGGAACAGGATCACGCCCTTCCATTTTCCATCGAGAAATGTCAGCGTCGCCTCCACCGGACAGCCGGGGAAATTGTTGACGAGCTTGGCGCGCGGTCGAGACATCGACAGTATCCTTTTGTGTACTACGTACAGAAAATGTGCATTCTTGCAGTGTTGGAACATAGCGCGCAAATAAGCTCTACGCAAACGCCTGAAGGAGAATGACATGCGTGCCGTAGCCTACAAATCAGCCCATCCGATTGCCGCCGATGCTTCATTCGTGGATGTCGACCTGCCGAAGCCTGTTGCGAACGGGCATGACCTGCTCGTCGAGATCAAGGCGGTCTCCGTCAATCCTGTCGACACCAAGATTCGTGCCAGCCGCACGGCACCGGAAGGCGAGTACGTGACGCTTGGCTATGACGCAGCCGGCATTGTTCGCGAAGTTGGATCCGCCGTGAGCCTGTTCAAGCCCGGCGACGAGGTCTTCTACGCCGGCGTCAACAATCGGCAGGGCACCAATTCCGAATTCCATCTGGTGGACGAGCGCATCGTTGGCTTCAAGCCGAAGAGCCTTGGTTTCGCCGAGGCCGCAGCCCTGCCGCTGACGGCGATCACGGCCTATGAAATGCTGTTTGATCGCCTGCGCATCAAGGACGTCGTGCCCGGCGCTGCCAATGCCATCGTGATTATTGGCGGGGCAGGCGGGGTTGGCTCGATCGCCGTCCAGCTCGTCCGCCAGCTCACCGATCTTACGGTCATTGCCACGGCCTCGCGTCCAGAAACCTTCGATTGGGTGATGTCGCTCGGCGCCCATCATGTGGTCGATCATTCCAAGCCGCTTGCAGCGCAGGTCGCTGAACTCGGCATTGGCGCGCCAGCTTTTGTCTTCTCCACTACCCATTCCGACCAGCATGCCCAGGCGGCGGCTCAATTGATGGCGCCGCAAGGACGCTATGGCCTGATTGACGACTTCCAGACATTCGACATCAAGCTGTTCAAGCCGAAGGCAATCTCGCTGCATTGGGAGATGATGTTTGCCCGTGCTGTGTTCCAGACCGCAGACGTGATCGAGCAGCACAAGCTCCTTAATCACGTCGCCGAGCTCGTCGACGCCGGCAAGATCAAGACCACTCTGGCCGAGAATTTCGGCACGATCAACGCGGCCAACCTCAAGCGAGCCCACGCCCAGATCGAAAGCCACACGACTAAGGGCAAGATCGTTCTGGAAGGATTTTGATCACGTGCGGAGGGGAGGCGCCTAGCGCTTTCCCTTTTGTCGCGAGATCAAAACATGCCGTTCGGATTGGCCGACGTTTCCGGCATGATCTGCAGCACATCCCAATGCTCGACGATCTTGCCGGCTTGATCCAGCCGGAAGATATCGATTCCGGCATAATCCTTGTCGCCGGGCCAACGCTGATGGCAGTGAAGCACCACGAAGTCTCCGTCCGCCAGCGCGCGCTTGACCTCGATATGTTTGCCCGGCCACTCCCTTGCCATGCGCTCGAAATAATCGATGAAGCCTTGCTTGCCTGAGACAACGTGCGGATTGTGCTGGATGTATTCGGCGCCAACATACAGCTCGATGGCCTTGCGCGGCTCGCAATCGTTAAACATCATCTCGTAGAAGGCAGCGACATTCCGCTTGTTCTGCTCGAGGTCGCTCATGGAGCTTCTCCTTAGCTATTTGCCTGCGGCAGTTTCAGTGGTCCGGCCGTCTTGACCGATCGTATCGCGAAATTCGACCTGATGTCGCTGACACCGGGCAGGGTCAGCAATGTCTCGGTCAACAGTTTCTCGTAAGCCGGAAGATCGGCGACGACCACTTCTGCCAGGAAATCCGCATTTCCCGAAATCATGAAGCAGGACACCACTTCCGGGATGCGGGCAAGCGCCTCGTGTTGGGCCTGCGCACTTTCCCGCGAATGATGGGCAACTTTGATCTCGACGAACACCGTCAGCCCGAGCCCCACCTCGTTGCGGTCGATATCCGCCCGATAACCGCGGATGATACCGCTCTGCTCGAGATTGCGAATACGCCGGAGACAGGGGGAGGGCGAGAGGTTCGCCTTCTCCGAAATCTCGACATTGGTAGCCCTTCCATCCTCCTGAAGAGCGTTGAGGATCGCAAGATCAAAATTGTCCAGTTTTGGCATAAGAGAAACCCTTGATGGCAGTCTGCGGCAGAATATTGCGCTGAAGCGCTTCTGACAAGCGGAGAACGCAAGGACACGCCTCGGCATGTCGCGGTAGATTTCTTCCATTGAACACTATTGGAGGACATCACCATGACATCGAAGGTCTCCGAAACTCTCTCGCGCAACAACCTTGCCGTCGGCTATGCCGCCGCTGGCATCACGGTGCTGATCTGGGCTTCCTGGCTGATCGCCACGCGCTATTCCGCCAGCACCCATCTTGGCACACTCGAACTCGGCCTCTTCCGCTTCGGCATTCCGGCGCTGGCGCTGTCTCCGGTGTGGTTGAAGAAGGGTGTGCTGCCAAAGGGCGTGCCCCTGCATCTCATCGCCATCATGGTGCTCGGTGCGGGTGCGCTGTTCTTCGAGGTGACAGCTGGCGCGATCCACCATGTGGAGGCAGGTTTCGCCGGCGTGATGCTCGGTGGCGGCATGCCGTTTGCGACCGCGATGCTCGGCGTTCTGGTGTTCGGCCAACGGCTGGACGGCATGCGGACGCTGGGCATGACGGCGATCGTCTCCGGCACGATCACGCTGCTGTTGCCCTTTATCATTGGCGGCAGTGCGTCCTGGAGCGGGGCCGTGCTGCTGCTGTGCGGTGCGTTTCTGTGGGCATCCTACACTCACGCCTTCAAGGCTTCCGGCCTCACGCCGCTGCATGCGAGCGCCATCATCGCCTTCTGGTCGTTCGTCATCCTGCTCGCGGTGGCGCTGGTGCGCGGCGTCGATTTCTCCGAGGTTTCGTGGACCGACAGCGGTTTGCAGCTTGTCAGCCAAGGGCTGTTGTCCGGTCTGGTCGCGACCTTCGCCTTCGGCGTTGCGATCAAGTCTTTAGGTGGCGTCCAGGCTGCGGCGTTCACCGCACTGACACCCGTGCTGGCCGTGCTCGGCGGTGCCGTCCTGCTTGGCGAGCAGCCCGGACCGAATGTCTATCTCGCGGCTCTGCTGACCTGCATTGGCGTGCTGCTTTCGACCGGGCTTTTCAGCCGCCACACAAGGGCTGCCTAGGGCTTCGGGCAGCCGGCGTGTTGCCGGCTGCCCACACCTCGGGATGGACAATGCGTGCAATGTTCAAATTTTTGTGTGCGCCGCACAATCCGCTTTTCGAAACAGCGTTTATATGCTTATAAATAGATGTAGTTCGCGACCGCTCCTCCCAAGCATCTCCTGGCGCGCGGCTCTCCCGTCAAACATATGACATTTCTGGCGATCGCGCCGGAATGGCTGTTCATTTGAAAGCATACGTCCGTGACCGACGCCACGTTGTCCGATTCCATTTCCGTCACCGATGGTGCGACGGAATTCACCAAGCTGCAGATCTTCCTCGTCATCCTCGCGCTCGCCTGTGGCGGGTTCGGCATCGGCACCGGCGAATTCGCCATCATGGGTTTCCTGCCCGATGTCGGTGCGAGCTTCGGCGTTACGACGCCGGTGGCTGGCTATGTCATCAGCGCCTATGCCTTGGGGGTCGTGGTCGGCGCTCCGGTCATCGCAGCGCTTGCGGCACGCGCCTCGCGGCGCAATCTGCTGTTGGTGCTGATGGCGGTGTTTGCGACCGGTAACCTGCTCAGCGCATTCGCGCCTGATTTCAAATCCTTCTTCCTCCTTCGTTTTCTGACCGGCCTACCACACGGCGCCTATTTCGGCGTTGCGGCGCTGGTCGCCGCTTCGATGGTTCCCTTCCACATGCGTGCTCGCGCGGTGGGCTGGGTCATGCTCGGTCTGACCATCGCGACCCTTGCCGGCACCCCGATCACCGCGCTGTTTGGCCAATTGTTGAACTGGCGGGTGGCCTTCCTGTTTGTCGGCGCCATCGGTGTGTTGACCGTCGCGCTCATCTGGATGTACCTGCCGAAGGATGAAGTCTCCGAAGGCGCCAGCATTCGTGGCGAAATCGGTGCGTTCTTTAGTCCGCAAATCTGGCTCACGCTGGCCATTGCCGCGTCCGGCTTCGGCGGCATGTTCGCCGTCTTCAGCTACATAGCGCCTGTTGTAACGGATGTCGCAAACATGCCGCTGACGATGGTGCCGGTGATCCTGGCGCTGTTCGGCGTCGGCATGAATGTCGGCAATCTCCTCGGGTCAAAGCTCGCTGACATGTCGCTGATGGGAACGATCGGCTCAATGTTGGCGTTCAATATCGTCATCATGCTGATGTTTGCCACAACCTCCGCCAATCCTTACCTGCTCTGCCTGTCTGTCTTCCTTGTCGGCTGTACCTTTGCAGCCGGTCCTGCGGTCCAGACGCGCCTGATGGATGTCGCGGCCGGGGCGCAAACGCTCGCTGCCGCGTCGATGCACTCTGCCTTCAACATCGCCAACGCCATCGGCGCCTGGCTGGGTGGCCTGGTGATATCAGGTGGTTTCGGCTATGCCGCAACCGGATATGTCGGCGCGGTTCTGTCGCTGCTCGGCCTGCTGGTGTTCAGTGTTTCGCTATGGCTTGAGCGCGAGAAGCGCACCGCGATCTGAGGCTGCTCGGACAGGCAACCCGATTGTGGCTTGATCGCTAGCCCTGAAGTCCCCACATTGCCAGTATCGGCGGCGCGTCGATGGTGCTTGGCCGCTCCGGGGATGTGCATGAAGATCAAGGCAGTATTGAACCGCGATGGTGGCACGTTCCGGACAACGGATATGCAGGCCTACGCCGAAAAGGCAAAGGCGGTCTTTGCCGAAGCAGGCGACGACCTTGACGTCAAGATCGTTTCCGGCAAACAGATGGTCGATGCGCTCGAAGACGCTGCCGACAATGACAGATGCGAAGCTATCATCGCCGGCGGCGGCGACGGGACCATCTCCGCGGCCGCGGGCATCGCCTGGAAAACCGGCAAGCCCCTTGGCGTTATCCCCGCCGGCACCATGAACCTTTTCGCCCGTTCGCTGAAACTGCCGCTCGACATCTGGGCAGTCTTGCCCGTGCTGGCCGAAGGCCATGTACGCCAGGCGGACATTGGCAGCGCCAACGGCCGGGCCTTCGTCCACCAATTCTCTGCCGGCATGCATGCGCGCATGGTGCGCTATCGCAATTCGCTTCGCTATCGCTCCCGCGCCGGCAAGATCGCCGCCAATGTCCGCGCCTCGGTGGGCGTGGTGATGAACCCGCCGGAATTCGAGATCGAGTTCGATGTCGATGGCCACAAGGAAAGCCGGATGATCTCAGCGATCTCCGTCTCCAACAATCCCTTCGGTCAAAACGGGCTGATGTTTTCCGACGACCTGACGACCGGCCATCTCGGTTTCTACATTGCCCAACCGCTCAGGCCGGCGAGGGCAGCGAAACTCGCCATCGACATCCTGCGCGGCAAGCTGAGTGAGAATGCGGCAATCACCGAGATGAAGGCCAAGACCGTCGACCTGCATTTCCCGAAACTCTATCGTTCCGCCAATTACGTTCTCGATGGTGAACTGATCCCGCTGGGTCGCGACATTTCCATCAAGCTCCATCCCGGTGAGTTGAAGGTGATCATGCCGAAGGATGCGTGAAATTGATCCTGCGAACGGCTGATGAAGCAGCCTATTTGGCCAGTCTCCCGATCGGAATAATTTCTTTCGAGCCTTCACTGTAAGCCGCGCCCTGCCAATCTCCCAGCCAGCGGTCGACCACCAGGCCTGCCTTGGCGAGCAATTCCTCCAGCCGTGATTTGCTGGCAAAGCGAATCTGCGATGCCGCCGACAAGGTTTTTCCCAACGCAGGTATCTCATAGACCGTCTGGTAGGTGACGATCTCGCTTACTGAATCAAACGTGACATCGTTCCATGCCTTGGCCTCGCCAAGGACCGGATGCGTCACCATTCGAGTGGATGCGTCCGGCGTCCATGTCCGCCATTCCTCGCGCGGCGGATTGCGGCTGTCGAAGATGAACCGCCCGTTGGGCGAAAGATGTCGGGCGATCGTCGAAAGTACGGCCGCGATGTCCTCGTCGGTCAGGAAAACCTGGAAAGCGTGTCCGGTCAGCAGGATCAAATCGAAGCGCGCATCGAGCCGCAGGCTTCGCGCATCCGCTTCCACCCATTCCACCATTTCGCCGCCCGGCCGTCTTCTCGCGACGTCGAGCATGGCTGCCGCCGGGTCGGCGCCGACCGCCCTGCGGCCGGGAGCGAGCATGACAGTCAGTTCTCCGGTGCCGCAACCGAGATCGAGGACGGAGCCTGCCTCAGCGGCCAGCGATCGGCAAAAAGCGAAATCATCTCTGCCCGACTCCACCTCGTCGCCGTTTTCGATGTCATAAAAGGACGCGAAATCCGGGTCGCGAAACAGCGGATCGTCCTCATTCTCCATCATTACTGGAACGCCGTCTCGAAGAAGCTTCTGAGCTTGCGCGAATGCAGCCTTTCCGATGGCATGGCCGATAGTTTTTCCAGCGCCAGGATGCCGATTTTCAGGTGTTGGCTGACCTGGTTCTTGTAGAACGCGGTTGCCATGCCCGGCAGCTTCAACTCGCCATGCAGCGGCTTGTCCGAGACACACAGCAGCGTACCGTAGGGAACGCGGAAGCGGAAACCATTGGCGGCGATGGTGGCAGATTCCATGTCGAGCGCAATGGCGCGGGCCTGCGACAGGCGCTTCACCGGCCCCGACTGGTCGCGAAGCTCCCAATTGCGGTTGTCGATCGTCGCCACCGTGCCGGTGCGCATGATCCGCTTCAGTTCATAGCCGTCATAGCCAGTAACATCGGCGACCGCGTCCTGCAGGGCCTGCTGCACTTCCGCCAGCGCCGGGATCGGCACCCAGACCGGCAGGTCGTCGTCCAGCACGTGATCTTCGCGCATATAGGCATGCGCCAGCACATAGTCGCCGAGCGTCTGGCTGTTGCGCAGGCCCGCGCAATGGCCGAGCATCAGCCAGGCATGCGGACGCAGCACGGCGATATGGTCGGTGATCGTCTTGGCGTTGGAAGGCCCGACGCCGATATTGACGACGGTGATGCCGGCATGGCCCTTCTTCTTGATGTGATAGGCGGGCATTTGCGGCAGGCGCGTGGTCGGCAGGCCCTCGGTCGGTTCGCTGTCGCCAGCCTTGGTGATCAGGTTGCCCGGCTCGACGAACTCGGTATAGCCGTTGCCGCCGATCGCCATCTGCTCGCGGGCCCAGTCGCAAAACTCGTCGATATAGAACTGGTAATTGGTGAACAGCACGAAGTTCTGGAAATGCTCGGCTTTGGTCGCGGTGTAGTGGCTGAGGCGGGCAAGCGAGTAGTCGATACGCTGCGCGGTAAACGGCGACAGCGGTCGTGGCGCGCCCGCCGGCGGCTCGTACTCGCCATTGGCGATCTCGTCGTCGGTGGTCGTAAGGTCGGGCGTATCGAAGATGTCGCGTAGCGGCACATCGAGCGTGGCGCCTGCGGATGCCTCGACATGAGCCCCCTCGCCAAATGCGAAATGCAACGGGATGGGTGTCGCCGACTCGGTGATGGTGATCGGCAGGCCATGGTTCTTGATCAACTGGCCGATCTGAGTCTTGAGATAGTGGCGAAAGAGTTTCGGGCGCGTCACGGTCGTCGAATAAAGGCCCGGCTCGGCCAGGAAGCCGAAGGGCATGCGCGAGTCGATCTTGTCATAGCGCACCGTGGCAATGCGGATTTCCGGGTAATAGGCGCGATAACGGCCATGCGGCTGCCCGCCTTTGACGATCTGCTCGAAGGCATTCTTCAGGAAATCGGTGTTGCGCTCGTAAAGCGCTTCGAGCGTATCGACAGCCGCCTCGGCATCGGTAAATGTCGCGGCGTCGAACGGTTCGGGTGAGTGGATGTCAAATACGGAGGAGGGGAAATTTCGTTTGGCCATGGTCCATTATAAGGAGGGATTCATGACAATCAAACGGGCAGATACGAATTCACAGCGGTTTTTTTGTGTAAGCCCGTCAACGCATTGCCGAACGCTGCAAGGACACGAACAGGACGAGTCCTGCACCCTGCTTGCTGATCGCAGGTGTCGTCATTGCCGGCGCGAAGATGGCAAGCGGCAGCGCGAGAAAGGGCAGGATGAACAGCAGCCCCTTGAGATTGCGAAGCGAAGTCAGAACGGTCGCAGTCATTTCGCTTCCTTTCAGTTGCTCGAGGTGCAGTGGATGCCGGCCGGCTGCGGGCAGGGCGCTCCAAGCGCGAACTGGCCATTGGTGGGCCGCCTGGCGTGGTTGTTGACCGTCATTGCCATGACAAGTGCGAAGACCATGAAGGTCAGGCAGATGATCGCAAAGCGCCGCAGCAGGATGGTCATTTCATATGTCCTTCGTCGTTGTTGTCCCATTCTTAGACAGCTGATGCTGAACTCACCCTGAGATCGGCATTCATTTTCAGTTCAGAATGGTTGCCGGACCCGAAGGGCACTACCTCTAGGCGGACACATCCGAACAAGGAGCAGGACACCATGGCGAAGCTCAGAAGATTCTGTTCGGCCAGCCGCGCCCGATAATTGATCAAAGGCGGAGGCAGGGTTGCTCGCAGCCCGCCGCCGCCTGTTAACGAAGGTTAGAGCCTGCTCCAGGTCTGCGACTTGCAGAACACCGACAGGACGCAGCCCTTCATCTTCAGCGCGTCGCCCGAAACCGTTCCATAGCCGCTGTAGGTTTTGTCAGCCACCGGGTCGGTGATCTCGCCGCTGTAGTCGGCGCCGCTGCCTGAAAGCTTGCCGATCTGCCTGCCGGCATATTTGCCGGTCTTCAGCGTCACGCAGAAGCCGTCGCCGCACGATGCGATCTCGGCGGTCTGGCCATTCGCGGTCTTCCATTTGCCCTCGATGGGCTCGGCTGCGAATGCTGTGCTGGCAGCAAACACCAATGCTGCTGAAATAAGAAGTTTTCCCATTCTATCCTCCCTAGAAAGTACCTGAATTCGCGCGACGCCCCCCAGCCCTAGGACCTCGATTGCCTGCCTTTCCGCAGAGCGGGCCGCCCGAACGACGCGAGTTTTATATTACGTTAACGTAAGCGTAAAGAGGTGTCGAGCCTGTGGCAGATTGCGACATGGCAATGAAAGGCGATATTGGTAGAAGAGACTTGGAAGGTCGAATGCTGGATGTCTGCGCTCAGGCGCCTGCCATCGTGTTTGCGGAGAATATATATGGATGCCAACGAGCGACGCCTTGAGGCGATGGCGCGCAGATCAACGGAAACCGGCGTCGATGAAGATGTGATCGAGTGTCTCGTCCGTGCCTTCTATGGCAAGGTGCGCAACCACCCGGTCCTGGGCCCAGTCTTCAACGAAAGGATCGATGATTGGGAGCTCCATATGTCGCGACTCTGCGCCTTCTGGTCTTCAGTGATCCTGGCTTCGGGAGCCTATGGCGGCAGCCCGATGCAGAAGCATCTCGGACTGCCTGTCGATGGTCGTCATTTCGATCTTTGGCTCGGGTTGTTTTATCAGACTCTGCAGGAAGAGTGTCTGCCGAGCGTGGCTGCGTTGTTCATGGAACGCGCCACACGTATTGCCGAAAGCCTGGAAACGGCCATTGCCGGCGAGCATGGCGTGCTGCTTTCGAAGGGCGAGCGGCTGAAGCGCCCTGACGCCGACGTTTATCTGCCAGCCGAGTAAGCCAAAGCTTCAGATCACTATCATTCGCAGCAAGGAGCCCGGGCGCGATGAAGCCCGCTGGCTTCATTTTGCCGTTTTCCGGCCCCTCCGCTCGTCAGAAATCGCCACTGGGATTTTCGCCGATGTTTTTCGTGGTGAATAATCAGTTGATTTCGCAAGATGAAATATTCGTAAAATTTTATCGGGAATCCCGGCAATCCGGCATGTCCGATGCTTAACAAAAACCTAGGTTTACCAACTGTTTGGACTTTGTTTTCCTGACATTAAGCATGCATTTTAAGCTGGTGTTGAAAGCAGTCCGGCATAGTGAAGCCATAACAAGGACGGGTAAAACTCGCCAAGCCGGAGAATAGATCGAACTAATCCGCACAAAAGACGGGACGATCGTTCTCCGGGCGCCTCTCAAGGCAAGACAGGGTATAAGTAAAACGAAACTGTACAAGGCAAGGGACAAGTAAAATGGCACGCTATGAAGTCAATAACATGGAGACAGCAATGGGTGGCGAAACCCGGGCCGACGTTCTATGCGAAATGGGCCTGATGTATGCTACGGGCCGCGGCTGCGATATCGACCTGGTCGCCGCACACAAGTGGCTCAACATTGCCGCCATCAAGGGCTCTGACCGCGCCGCATCTTTGCGCGCCGATCTCAGCGCCTCGATGACCAAGATGGAACTCGCCCAGGCGCTCCGCGCTGCCCGCGAATGGATGACGATGCATTGATCTGGTGGCCGAACGCGCGGCTCCAAATCGAGACCACGCAAAACGGCCAAATGGGATCGCTGCTGAACGGCGATCTTTCTGTGGCGCGGTACGCGAAAACGCACCTGCCGAATTCAGTTTCCAAGCACCTAGTGCGGATTGTACGGAAACAACGTTACGACGTTTTGGGTTGGAATCTCAGAAACTGCCACGACAAAATGCCCGTCGACATGAAGATGGGTGAATTCCGCACCGGAGGCATTTTCCACGCCGCAAACCAGGCTGTGGAACGGATAATTCATTCTGGTGCCAAAATAAGCTGTAAAGCTCGAGTGAAAATTCGTTGGATGCTGGAACGACAGAACATAGTCGGTCCTGAGATTGTCGACGAGGCCCCACTCCTCCTGATTGCAGGTGACAGTCTTGTTGCTGCTGCTTTGCAGCGTGTAGCCCGGTCCATCCTGCCCTTGCTTGGGTATGATCTCAAGATTGAGCCTCACGACTTTGCCGCCGCTACCTAGCACCTTCTCGAAAAACGCCTCAAACCCTGCTTCGTCAGGCTTTGCGTAGTCGAGCACCGCCGAGATTACGGGAACGTCCTCGTCAGCGGATGCCAGTGAGGGCGCAAGCGTTAACAATGCTGCAAATAAAGCACGCGATGGATGCATTTCACCCTCCCGGGACAAGCCGCACTTTCGACATAGCTCTAAGTTCTTCACGATATGAAGGTGAGGTTGTGCTCGTTATTGGCGATTGTCAACCGGAGTTGCGATTGAACGGAGTTCGCGGATCTGGTCAGCCCAGCGTCTGCAACACCTTCGGCAGGACCTCTTCCAAGAGATCGAGTTCCGCTTTGGGCCCGACACTGATGCGGATGCAGCGATTGAGCGGTGCCACGCCGGGCATCCGGATAAATACACCTTCCTCCATCAGCCCATCGACGACCGCACGCGCATAAGTGCCGTCGCGCCCGCAATCGATCGCCACGAAATTGGTGGCCGAGGGCAGGGGCGACAGGCCATTCCGTCGGGCGATGTTGGAAATCCGCTCGCGCGCCGCCGCGATTTTCCCCACGACATCAACCAGATAATCCTGGTCCTTCAGCGCGGCGATGGCCGCGGCGACGCCGATGCGGTTCAGCCCGAAGTGATTGCGGATCTTGTCGAAGGCGCGCGCCGTGTCTTCAGACGCAATCACATAACCGATCCGCGAACCTGCCATACCATAGGCCTTCGAGAACGTCCGTGTGCGGATAACATTCGGCAGGTCGATCAGCGCATCGGCCGGCGGAATAATACCCGCGGCTGCAGTCTCGCCATAGGCCTCGTCTAGGATCAGCATCGTGGTCTCGGGGAGGGCTCGCGCGAATTCCAGCACGCGGCCCGCTTCGATGGCGCTCCCCATCGGATTGTCCGGATTGGCGAAATATACGAGCGGCGCATCTTCTCGCCGCACGGCGTCGAGCAATCCGTCGAGGTCCTCGTGATCGTCCTTGTAGGGCACAGTGACGAGGCGGCCGCCATAGCCGACCACATGGTAGTTGAAGGTGGGATAGCCACCAAGCGAGGTGACCACCGGCATGCCGGGCTCGATGATCAGCCGGACGATCTGTCCCAGCAGGCCGTCAATGCCTTCGCCGACATTGATATTGGCACTGGAAAGGCCGTGATGGGCGGCGATCGCCCCGCGCAATTCGAAATTCTCGGGATCGGTATATTTCCAGGTCTCGCCCGCCGCCTGGCGCATCGCCTCGATGACCGATGGCGCCGGCCCGAAGCCGCTTTCATTGGCGCCGATGCGGGCCTTGACGGTCAGATGGCGATTGCGCTCGATGGCCTCGGGCCCAACAAAGGGAACCGTCGCCGGCAGGCTGCGGGCGAGGGTGGCAAAACGCTGAAATGTGGACATGCAACAAGAAACCCTGATTCAATGAGGAGCAGAGAATAGGGTATTCGATGTGATGCGCAAAGCGCCTTATTTGGTGAAGAAGTCGTTGCGGACGATGCCGGACAACAGATCGTCGGCCACAGCCTTGATGAACTTCACGCCGACGCGGTTGCCGTTGCGGTAAACCTCGGCGCAGCCGATGCGATCAGGCGCTCCGATGAAGGTGAGGTAGTAGTGATCCGGCAGGCCGATGGTGGTGGTAACCTGAATGCAGGCGCCGCCCTTGGAAATGTCGATGACCGAGCATGTCCTGGAGGTCATGCCGCTCAGCCCCGGATTGATCGCCATCAGGGTGGCAGGCTTGTTGACGATAAACCGCTCCCATTTGCGAGCTTCAAGCCCAGGCTGGGTATGCACTGAACTGATCGACATTTCTGCACTGGCCATCGCGGGACTCCCCTTTGGATGTGAGTTCGAATTTGGCACACAGGCGTTGAAGGCCAATCAATCAACAAGCTAAAATTTTATCGAAGCGTATTTTCTATTAGTGAATTGCCACAAATGACGGTTGCGTCAGACAGGATCGATCTCGATCGACGCCGTGCCGACGAGCGATTGCAGGAAGCCGGCATCGAGGAACATGTTGAACTTGGCCAGCAACTGATCGCCCTCGCGGCGATACTCCGTTGCGCCGATTTCCTCACTCGATCCCAGGATGACCAGGAAGAAGTTCTTAGGGATCTCGATATACCGGCTCATGTTCAGCAATGCGCCGCCGCAGGAAACGCTCTGGATCAGGCAGCTATACTGGGCCCTGATCGTCAGATGATGGCCGACGGGTATGACGATGCCGGGGCGATCGACCGTATGTTGCCGAAAGCTGCGCTTCGGGTTCTGCAGGAACAGTCGCTCGTTGAAATCCTTGAACTGTTGAAAATGCATGATCGTTTCTCGGGTCGTTTCCTTGCATAGGATTATACGCCTATAAGGTTTACCAACCTTGAATCCGATACGCGCTCGCTATGCGGGCAATTGCCAGTCGGGATTGACATTGTTTGAGGCAAGGCTGTAAACGCTCGCCATGGCTGAGGCGCCTGCCGCTCGCGAGCATATGCTCATGGTGAAGACCTCTGACTGGATCTAAGCCCCAAAACGTGAAAACGGGACGGCGGTAATGCGAGCACCTCCACAAATATTCCCGGCGTATTGAGAGGCTTCAATGTCGTCTACATCCAACGTGAATATGTATCTGCATGGCGGACTGGGCAAACTGTTCGCCAAGACTGCAACACCGATCATCCTGATCATGATCATCAACGGCCTTTACGTCGTCGCCGATGCCTGGTTCATCGGCTTCTATGTCGGTGCGTCGGCCCTTTCGGCGGTGACGCTGATCTTTCCGATGATGATGATGCTGTTTGCCCTGCAAACCCTGGTCTCCAACGGCATGGCGAGCATCCTGGCCCGCGAGCTCGGGGCCGGCCGGCGCGAGGCTGCAGGCGCCACGTTCACGGGAGCGCATCTGCTCGCCTGCGGCGTGGTCGTGTTTCTCTGGGCGCTGTATGGGCTCTTCGGCGGTTCGGTCATCGACATCGCCTCGGCGGGATCCGCGGATGTTGCGGCCAATGCCAAGGCCTTCATGCTGGTGACCATTGCCTTCGCGCCGATCGGTTTCATTCTGTCGCTGAATGTCGATGCACTCCGCTGCGAAGGCCGGCTCGGCTTCATGACCATCGTCACCGTCAGCGCCACCTTGCTCAACATCCTGTTCAACTGGGTGTTGATGGGCGTGTTCGGCTGGGGCGTCGAGGGTTCGGCGATCGGCACGGTGCTGGCGCAGTTCTTCTGCCTGACCTTCGTGCTGCTTTATCGCTGGCGCACCGCGGGAGCCCTGACGCTGTCGCGTCCAGGCCCGGTCAAGGAGTGGCGGCAGATCCTGGCGCTGGGGGCGCCGAACAGTCTGGGGCTGCTCGGCATATCGCTGACATCAGCGGCAATTATCGTCAACCTGCGCATCTGGCAGACGGAGAACTACGTCGCGACGATTGCGGCCTACGGCATCGTTACACGCATTCTGACATTCGCCTATCTGCCGATGATGGCAATCAACATCGCCTTCCAGACGATTTGTGGCAATAATTTCGGCGCGGGAATGATGAACCGCACCAACCAGAGCCTGAAGATCGCGCTCTGCACATCGGCTATCTATTGCGGCCTAGTGCAGGTCGTTTGCTATCTGTTTTCGGCGCATTTCGGGGCTGGATTTGCCAACGATCCGGTGATCGTGTCCGAAACCGCGCGCATCCTGCCATGGACGACGGCCGTCTATGTGCTGTGCGGCTTGCCGGTGACTCTGTCGGGCTATTTCCAGTCGATCGGCGATGCATCGAAAGCCGGGATATTCGGCCTGTCGAGAACCTATCTGTTCTCGATTCCGCTGATCTTCATCCTGCCGCACGTTTTCGGCGAGCGGGGAATATGGATGGCGGCACCGGTGGCCGATATTGGCATGGTGGCGCTGGTCGCCATCGTCTTGGCGGTGAATGCAAGCCGCCGCGGCTGGCGGTTCGGCGTGCTGCAGCCGGTGTGATATGCGGATTGGCCGGGTTACCAGACGCGACCCGGCCAGTCCTTGCGATCGGAAAGTTGGTCGAAGGCTTCATCTGCCGAGATCAAGGGAAGTTTCCGCTCGATGCAGGTTGCGGCAATCAGGCGATCGAACGGGTCACGATGCTCCCAATCAAGCGCGCCGGCCAGATTGCTAATTTCAGGCGTAATGGCGACGGCATTGGCGCCTTGGCTTGAAAGAATATTTGTCAACTGCTCGGCTTGCGGCGCCATCTCGGGCCATTTCCCAATACGAACCTTTTGGCGAATCTCATAAAATGAAATCGCGCTTATGCTGATCGTATCTGCTGAGGTAAGAAAGCCAGATATTCTCTGTGGTAGCAGAGCGCGCAACAAGCTCCATGCCCAGACATGGGTATCGAGCAAGTAGGATGTCACTATCGACCTTCCCAGAGACGAAGGTCTTCCTCATCCATCGGCTCGAAAAAGTCCGGCATGCCTTCTGCTGTCAGCACATCGGCAAGAATTCCCAGTTTGAATTTGTTTTTGCGCACAGGAATAAGTTCTGCAACGGGGGTCTGCCCCCGAGCGATGATTACTTCCTCGCCTTTTTCAACAGCTTCCAACAGTTTTGAAAGCTGAGTCTTTGCCTGGTGAACGCTAACCTGCATCGTTACCTCCTATGGTTAGCTAACTTAGCTAATCGTGAGGAGAAGTCAAGTTCACACCTTCATCAGCCACTCATGCTCCTTGGCATTATGGAACTTCCAGACTCGCTTCGGCCCGGCCATGACGTTGAGATAATAGAGATCATAGCCGTGGATCGTGGCGCAGGGATGGTATCCCTTCGGCACAAGCGTCACGTCGCCATCCTCCACGGCCATCGCTTCGTCGAGCGAACGGTCGTCGGTATAGACGCGCTGGAAGGCAAAGCCCTGTGGCGGGTTGAGGCGATGGTAATAGGTTTCTTCGAGATAGCTCTCGTTGGGCAGATCGTCCTGGTCGTGCTTGTGTGAGGGATAGGAGGACGTATTGCCACTCGGGGTGATGACCTCGACCACCAGCAGTGACTGCGCGGAGTTGTCGTCTTCTGGCATGATATTGGTGACATGACGGATGTTCGAGCCCTTGCCGCGGATAAATTGCGGATGGGTGCCGGGAGCAATCAGTTTGGTCTTGTAATCGCCGCCGCCCGGCGCCGAGCAGACCGCCAGCACGAGATCGGTCTCTGCGGTCACAGACCAATCGGATCCCGCAGCGATGTAGAGCGCATAAGGCGCACCTTCGAACGGTGTCATCCGCTCGCCGAGCACGCCGAACTCCTCACCGCCTGCCTTCGTCCTGCCCTTGCCGGAGATCCAGACCAGGCAGACTTCCTTATCGCCTGTCTGGCCGGACGCCGTTTGGCCCGGCTTGAGCTTGTGCAGATCGAAGCCGACATAGGTCCAGCCGGCATTGTCAGGCGTCACATGGGTGACGTGGCCTTGGTCGCCTTTGGGCTTTACGAGCAGTTTCGGCATGGACGTCTTCCTTCTCGATAGGTCTTCAATCTCAGCTGTTTTACCCCTCACCAAGCGCGCCCAAGCGATCGGCTCTGCCTCTCGCGGACTTGCTATCCTCTCCCACAAGGGGAGAGGCAAACTCGCCCTACCTCTCCCCTTGTGGGAGAGGATACGCAGGCCGGGCGAGCATTGCGAGCACATGGCCGAAGTTGGTGAGGGGTACATCACGCCCTCATAGCTTCGGCTCCTCAGCCTTTGTCCAGTCCCGCTTCCTTGGCAAACGCCTTCAGCGACTTCAGCCCCAGCGACTGGTACTCGAACGGAATACGCACCTTGGAATCCTGTTCGGCCTCGATCACCAGCCAGCCTTCATAGCTGTGAATCGCGGCAATCTTCAGCACCGGAAGGAAATCGACGCCGCCTTCGCTGTCGCCGGGCACGGTGAATACGCCGCGGCGCACACCTTCCAGGAACGACAGGCCTTCGGCCTCCACGACCTTGCGGATTTCGGTGCGCACGTTCTTTGCATGGATGTGTCGGACGCGGTGCATGTATTTACGCGCTATCTCCGCCGGGTCGCCGCCGCCGAACCAGGCATGTCCCGTGTCGAGCAGCAGCATGGTCGCCGGGCCGGTATTGGCCATCAGCTTGTCGATCTCGGACGGCGTCTGCACCACCGTGCCCATATGGTGGTGATAGACGAGGAAGATGCCCTGATCGAGGCAGTATTGCGCGATCGCCTCGACGCCGGCGCCGAACTTCGCCCACTGGTCGTCAGGCAGGTTGGGCTTTTCGGCCAGCGATTTGGAATCGTCGCCGTGGATGGCATTGGAGGTTTCGCAGACGATGCAGACCTTGCAGCCATTGTGCTTGAGCAGCTCGAGATGCGGCTGGATGGCCTTCTTTTCAGTCTCGATGTCGTTGACCAGCAGGTTCAGCGAATGCCAGCCGGACACGAAGACCAGCTTGTGGGCGGCGAGCACCTGCTTGAGCTCTTCGGGATCGGACGGCATGAGATGACCCTTCTCGATGCCGTCGAAACCGATTTTCTCGCAGTCCGACAGGCAATCCTCGAGCGTCAGGTGCGCGCCGAGGGTCTGGTCGTCGTCATTGGTCCAGGCAATGGGATTTGTCCCGTAGCGGATCATTCTAGTCTCCATTCGAATTCAATTCACGATCTGTTTCTTGCGCGCCTGGACATAGGCGGTGTGCGCCTTGACCACACTTTCGCGCGGGCTGACTTCAGGCACCGCGACATCCCACCAATGGCCGCCTTCATCCGTGGTGACCAGCGGGTCGGTGTCGATGACGATCAGCGTTGTCCGCTCATTGGCTTTCGACGCTTCGAGGGCTTGTTCCAGTTCGGCTATGGAATCCACCTTTACCGCAATCGCACCCATGCTCTCTGCATGCTTGCGGAAGTCGATGTCGGGCATCACCTCAAAATAAGAGTCCTTCAGCAGGTTGTTGAAGTTGGCCCCGCCGGTGGCCATCTGCAGGCGGTTGATGCAGCCATAGCCGCGATTGTCGAGCAGCACGACGGTCAGCTTCATGCCCAGCATTACCGACGTCGCAAGTTCCGAATTGAGCATCATGTAGGAGCCGTCGCCGACCATGACTGTAACGTCTGCATCCGGCCGCGCCATCTTCACGCCGAGCCCGCCGGCGATTTCGTAGCCCATGCAGGAAAAACCGTATTCCATGTGGTAGCTGCCCGGCGTCGTTGCCGGCCAGAGCTTGTGCAACTCGCCCGGCAGGCCACCGGCGGCGCACAGCAGCACCGAATTCTCGCCGGCCTTGCTGCGGGCCACCGCGCCGATTACCTGCGCGTCGGAAGGCAGCACCGCGTTTGTCGCGGTCATGGCAGTGTCGGCTGCCTTCAGCCACGCGGCCTTGAGAGAGAGCGCCTTGTCTTTGAGCGACTGAGGCGCTGCCCAACGACCAAGCAAGTTCGACAGCGCCGAAAGCGTTACCTTGGCATCGCCGACCACAGGCAGAGCATTGTGCTTGGCGGCGTCGAAACTGGCGGTGTTGACGCCGATAAACTTCACATCAGGATTGGAGAAGATCGACCACGAACCGGTGGTGAAATCCTGAAGCCGCGTGCCGACAGCAAGGATCACATCGGCTTCCTCGGTCAATGCATTGGCGGCTGATGTGCCGGTCACGCCGACCGAGCCCATCGACAGCGGATGCGTCTCGTTGATAGCCGACTTGCCGGCCTGGGTGACCACAACGGGGATATTGTGTTTATCGGCAAATGCCACAAGCTCGACCGTGGCGCGCGAATAAAGCACGCCGCCGCCGGCAATGATCACCGGCTTCTTGGCCGACTGAAGAGCGGTGACCGCAGCGGCGAGTTCGTCCTCGTCGGCGCGGGGGCGGCGGAAAGTCCAGACCTTTTCGGCAAAGAATTCCTCGGGATAATCGAAGGCCTCCGCCTGCACATCCTGGCAGAGCGACAGGCAGACCGGGCCGCAATCCACCGGATCGGTCATCACCTGCATGGCGCGCTTCAGCGCCGAGATGATCTGCTCGGGACGGGTGATGCGGTCGAAGTACCGGCTGACGGGGCGGAAGGCATCATTGGCCGACAAGGTGCCATCACCGTAGCTTTCGATCTGCTGCAACACCGGATCGGGCGCACGATTGGCGAAGATATCGCCGGGCAGGAACAGCACGGGAAGGCGGTCGACATGGGCAACACCGGCGGCGGTCACCATGTTGAGGGCGCCAGGGCCGATCGAAGTCGTGCAGGCCATGAAGCGCTGGCGGAACATCGCTTTGGAGTAGGCGATCGCGGCATGCGCCATGCCCTGTTCGTTGTGGGCTCGATAGGTCGGCAACTCGTCTCTCACCTGGTAGAGCGCTTCGCCCATGCCCGCGACGTTGCCATGACCGAAGATCGCCCAGACGCCACCGAAGATCGGCAGCTTCTCGCCGCCGATGATGGTCATCTGCGCCTTCAGGAAATGTGCGACGGCCTGTGCCATCGTCAACCGGATCGTCTTGCCCATCGTCTTTCCTCCCGCGTTCCGTTTTTCTGGGGGGAGAGGATTCACCCCTCACCAACTTCGGCCATGCGCTCGCGATGCTCGCCCGGCCTTCGTATCCTCTCCCACAAGGGGAGAGGCAAATCCGTTGCACCTTCCTTGCTCAAGGCGAGGCGGTGTTTGTGCTACCTTGCCTCTCCCCTTGTGGGAGAGGATAGCAAGTCCGCGAGAGGCAAAGCCGATCGCTGGACGCGCTTGGTGAGGGGTAAATCCCTCGTTTACAGTCCGCGCGTCCGAAGCCACGCTTTCGTCAATGCTTCAAAACGCCCGGCCATATCCGATATCGCCTGTTCGTCATTCATCGCACCGGACAGCCACTGTTGCGCCGCATGCGCAAAGATCGTCCGGCCGACGGCAAAGCCCTTGACCATCGGCGCAACCGTGGTCGCGGCAAATGCCTTTTCAAGTTCGGCCGCCGGCGCTTCGAGACCCAGCAGCACGATACCACGGCACCACGGATCGTTGTCGGCAATCACCTTCTCGATATTCTTCCAGGCCGCCGGCGAATGCTGCGGCTCGAGTTTCCACCAGTCCGGCTTGATGCCGAGCGCGTACATTTCGGTGATCGCACGCGAGATCGTCGTGTCATCGAGTTCGCCGTGCTTGCCGGCGATGATCTCAACCAGCAGCTCGCGACCGACCTTGCGGGCGGCGTCGAACAGCGTGCGGACTTTCTGCTGCTGTTCTTTCTTCAGCGTCTCCGGATCATCGGGATGATAGAAACACAGGCACTTGATGCAATGCTCGACCGGCCATTCCACCAGCTGCGAGCCGATATCCTGCGAAAATTCGAAGCGCAGCGGGCGCGAGCCGGGAAGCTCGACCGGACGGCCGATCCAGGAGAAATCTTTCTTTGCGGCGTCGAAAAACGCTTCGCGCCCAAACCGCTCGTCAATCAGCATGCCATAGCCCTCGCGGCCCTGGCTGACGCGACCGGCGGCTGCGACTGCGAGCCGCTTGAAGGAATTGATCCGCGAGTGGGGAACCTTCACCGCATCGGCAATGTCGGTGAGCTGCGAGCGGTGGTCGATTGCCAGCGCCATCAACAGCGGAATTTCCTTGCGGCGCGTCGTCGCCCAATGGATGTGGCTGATCGCCTCGTCCTTGCGCAAGGCCTTGAACTTGCTGCCGTTCTTCAGGAAATATTGCAGCTCTTCCCAGGTTGGATATTCCGGCGCGCAGAGCAGGCGCGAGACCGCAAAAGCGCCGCAGGCATTCGCCCAGGTGGCGGACGTCTTGTGATCCTCACCCTTCAGCCAGCCGCGCAGAAGGCCGGACATGAACGCATCGCCGGCACCCAGCACGTTATAGACCTCGATCGGGAAGCCCTGGCCGACGATGCCATCTTCCAGGTCGTCGCTGATTTCGCCGTCATAGACGATGCAGCCCATAGCCCCGCGCTTCAGCACGATTGTTGCTGGTGTCACGGCGCGGATTGCCTTGAGCGAACCCAGCACGTCATCGACGCCGGAGGCGATCATGATTTCTTCTTCGGTGCCGACGATCAGGTCGCAGTCGGGCAGCACGGATTTCATCAGCGAGGAGACCCGGTCGGACTTCACATAGCGCTCGAAACCCTCGGCATGGCCGGCAAGACCCCAGAGGTTGGGTCGGTAGTCGATATCGAAAATCACCTTGCCGTCATTCGCCTTGGCAATGCGGATCGCCTTGCGCTGCGCAGCCTCGGTATTGGGCTTGGAGAAATGCGTGCCGGAGACGAGCACGGCACGCGAGGAGGCGACGAAGGCCTCATCGACATCATCTTCCGACAACGCCATGTCGGCGCAGTCTGTGCGCACGAAAATCATCGGCGACACGCCTTCGGATTCGACCGACAGCAACACCAGCGCCGTCAGCCGCTCCTTGTCGATTGCAACGCCGTCAGTCTCGACGCCTTCGCGCTTGAGTTGTTCGCGAATGAAGCGGCCCATCTGCTCGTCGCCGACCCTGGTGATCAGCGCCGACTTGAGGCCGAGCCTCGCGGTACCGACGGAAATGTTGGTCGGGCAGCCGCCGACTGACTTCGCGAAGGATGCGATGTCTTCCAGTCGCGAGCCGGATTGCTGGCCATAGAGATCGACCGACGAGCGCCCGATGGCGATTACATCCAGCGTCTTTTCAGGACCGGTTCCCGGTGCGACTTCACTCATCTATTCCTCCCGCTAAGCGATATCAGTTTCGCTCCTTGGTATTGGGGTATTTTGAAACAATAATTCCGAATAAATGTCAATTGGAATATTTATTCCGAATGCGATTCACCGGTTCTGTCTCGCTCCAATTGCCGCCGCCGCTCGGCAATCGCCACCGGCAGGGCCATGGCCAGCGCCATAGAGGCCGAAAGCGAGCGGAAACCCGAGAAATCCGATTCTGCGACCTCGAACCAGCAGGCGGAAAACACCGCCAGCGGTGAGAAGACGGAATCGGTGATCGCCACGACAGGTACGCCGCGTTTGGACAGCGCCTCGGCCTGGGCGACGCTTTCAGAGGCATACGGCGAAAAACTCGCGGCAAAAGCCGCATCGCGTTGCGTCGCAAAGCGCGACATCTCCGGATCGACGCCATTGGGCGAAGAAATCATCGTGTAGCGGATGCCGAGCTTGCCGAACGCATAAGCCATGTGGGCGGTCAGCGGATAGGCACGACGCTTCGCGATCAGGTAGATCGTTTCGGCGCGCGCGAGAATATCTGTAGCCTTGGCAAACTGCGCCGGGTTGATCGAGGCCGCCAGCCGGCCGATTGATTGCGAGGCTGCATTGAGAAACCCGCTGAGAAGCTCGGCTTCCTCGACATGCTGGCGGTCGCGCTCGAGGATATTCAGCCGCTCTTCGTAAGAGAGGTTCTTCTCCTTCAGCCGATCGCGGAAAATGCTCTGCAGATCCGAAAAGCCTTCATAGCCGAGATGATGGGCCAGCCGCACCAGCGTCGAAGGCTGGACTTCGGCGGCGGTGGCGATGCTCGCGGCGGTTCCGAACGCAATCTCGTCGGGATTAGCCAGCGAATAAGCCGCGACCTGGGCCAGCCGCTTGGGCATATCGACCTTGCGCTCGATCATGACGGCCCGAAGGCTCTCGAAATCACGGGGGGCAGGTTGTCTGCCCAATGGTCGGTCGTTCATGCGCATCCTCTCGCATCGTCACGAAAGAACGGAACGCACGTTCCATTCCGAAATCGCTTATGCCGCAAATTGCAACGATTTGACAGGCTTTGATCGTTCATGCGAAAAATATTTTCTGAAAATGGAATGAAATCTCCAAAATATCCACTATGCTCGCACCGAATATTCCAAATTTGCAGGAGGAAATGCGACATGGGACTTGGCGTGGGATTGATCGGCAGCGGCTATATGGGCAAATGCCATGCACTGGCTTGGAATTCGGTGGCGCCGTTGTTCGGCGACGTCGAGCGGCCGCGGCTGGTGTCGCTTGCCGAGGTCACGCCTGAACTCGCCGATAAGAAAGGCCGTGAATTCGGTTTTGCCAAGTCTACAAGCAATTGGTCCGATCTGCTCGCCGATCCGGAAATCGATGTGATCTCGGTCGCAGCCCCCAACCAGTTCCACGCCGACATGGCGGTCGCCGCTCTCGATGCCGGCAAGCATGTGTGGTGCGAAAAGCCGATGGCGACCTCGCTTGCCGATGCCGAGCGCATGCGCGCCGCGGCCAGGAAATCCGGCAAGGCGGCTGTCATGGGCTACAATTACATCCAGAACCCGTTGATCCGTCACATGAAGGCGCTGCTTGAAGATGGCGCCATCGGGGCGATCACCCATCTCAGGATCGAGATGGATGAGGACTACATGGCCGATCCCGCCGAACCGTTTTACTGGAAGAGCGAGGCAAAATCGGGCTATGGCGCGCTCGATGATTTCGCCGTCCATCCGCTTTCGCTGCTCAGCGTGCTCGCCGGCTTGCCGGTCGAGGTTATGACCGACATGTCCAAGCCCTATGCCGACCGTCCCGCCAGGGATGGTGGTCGCAAAACGGTGGAAAACCATGATATCGCCAATGTTCTGATGCGGATGGAAAACGGCGCCTCCGCCGTGTTGCTCGCCAATCGCTCCGCCTGGGGCCGCAAGGGGCGCATCGCCGTGCAGATCTTCGGCTCGGACGGCTCTATCCTCTTCGACCAGGAGCGGATGAACGAACTCCAGATCTATGACCGCAATGGCCGCGCCACCGAGCACGGTTTCCGAACCATCCTCACCGCACCGCACCATCCTCTCTATGGCAAGTTCATTCCGGCACCCGGCCACGGCCTTGGTTTCAACGATCTCAAGATCATCGAATGCCGCGAATTCATGGCCGCAATCGAGGGCAAGCCGTCTTATGCGATCGACTTCGAGGCGGGATTTGCGATCGAAAAGGCGGTGCATGCGATGGCGCAATCCTTCGCCGAGCGACGCTGGGTAGAAACGCGCTAATATACGTTTACGCTGTTCGGCAAATTTTCTTCCGCTGGCGCATTGAAACTGACAGGTCCATCCGTAATACTTCTGGAAGAATTTCAGGAGGAATGGGCATGTTCATCCGGCAACCAAAACGCCGTATCCCTTTCGTCATTGTTTTCACGGCGGTTTTTGCGCTCGGTGGGACAGTGGCGGAAGCGGCGAAGCGGGTGGCGCTACTGATCGGCAACCAGAATTACTATTCGACGCCGGCACTCAGGAACCCTGCAAATGACGTCGAGTTGATGCGGCAGACGCTGGTCGCCGCGGGCTTTGATGATGTCGAGGTTGCCGTCGATCTCGATCTCGTCGGCATGCGCAAGGCGTTGCGCAATTTCGAAGACAAGTCGGACGGTTCCGACGTCGCCGTGCTCTACTATTCCGGTCACGGCATGGAAATGAACGGCCAGAACTACCTGATCCCTATCGACGCTACGTTGAAGACCGACAAGGACGTTGAGGACGAGGCCCTGCCGCTCGATCGCGCCGAACGTTCGCTGAACGGCGCGGCCAAGCTTAAGCTCGTCATTCTCGACGCCTGCCGCAACAATCCCTTCATCGACACGATGAGCCGTTCCTCTGGTACCCGCGCGATGACAAAGGGTCTTGCTAAGGTCGAGCCGGAAGGCGCCGACACACTGGTTGCCTATGCCTCGCGCGCCGGCACCGTGGCACTCGATGGCGCCGGCAAGAACAGCCCGTTTGCAGAAGCGCTCGCCAAGTACGTCGCCCAGCCCGGTGTGGATGTCCGCATTGCGCTCGGCCAGGTGCGTGACGAAGTGGTCAAGGTGACCCAGCGCAAGCAGGAGCCGTTCGTTTACGGCTCGCTGGGCGGGGCGCAGATCTTCCTATCGATCAAACAGCTCAACGTCACCATCAACAACGACCAGAAGGTCGAGAAGAAGGAAGACGCCGCCGCGCCGAACGGCATCTCAGCCGCCGCCGAGGATTGGCAGAACATCAAGGATCTCGCCGACAAGGAATTGCTGGAAGCCTTCATCGCCAAGCATGGCGCTGACCCCGTCTACAAGATGCTGGCGGAAAAGAAGATCAAGCTTCTGGCCGCCGCAGAACAGAAGGCCGATACGGCAGCCGACCAGATTGCCTGGGAAGCGCTGAAGGGCTCGACCGATGCGGCCGCACTGAAGCGGTTCATGGAGCGTTATCCCGACTCGAAATTCCGCCGCGAGGCCGAACAGGCGGTTGCCTCGCTGGCGCCGGCCCAGACGCCATTCACCACGGCGCTCAAGGATACGCCGGCCTCGCAGGATTGCTACCTGCTTGCCGGCGAACCGCAATCGGTGACCGGTTTTGCCGGCGTCCTGCTACCCAAGATCGATTCCAAGCGAGCACTGACCGCTTGCGCCCAGGCCGTCAACGAAAACCCCAATGACGGCATGCTGATTAATCTTCTCGGCCGCGCCCATGAAGCCGACCGCAATTATACCGAGGCGCACCGCAACTACGAAAAGGCGGCCGATCTCGGCGATATGTATGCGCTGACCAATCTCGGTTGGCTGTCAGTCTATGGTCTTGATGGTCCAGTCGATGTCGAAAAGGGCCGCCGCGATTTCGAGAAGGCTGCGATCGCCGGCAACCATTCCGCCCAGGCTTCGCTCGCCTTCCTCTATCGCGACGGTTACGGCGGTGTGCAGCAGGACAACAATGAGGCGATCCGCTGGTACGAGAAGTCGGCAGCGCAGGGCAACGCCACTGCGCTCGGCAATCTCGGCTGGTTCTATCGCGAGGGCGTGGGCGTCCCGCAGGATTATCAGAAGTCGCTGGACTACTACCGCCGCGGCGCTGACGCGGGCGACCTGAGCTCCATCGCTGCCATGGGCTACGCGGCCCAGAACGGCCTCGGCATGCCACAGAACTACGATGACGCGCGCAACTGGTACGACAAGGGTGCCAAGGCAGGCGACGCTTATTCGATGGCCTCGCTGGGCTTCCTCTATGACGCTGGTGCCGGTGTGAAGCAGGACTACGTCGAAGCCCGCTACTGGTACGAGAAATCGGCCGATGCCGGCAGCGCCTATGCCATGGGCAACCTGTCGCGGCTTTATGATCAGGGCCTTGGTACGGCGGTCGATGCAGAGGAAGCGGTCCGCTGGGCAGTGGCTGCCGTCGAGCGTGGCGACCCGGGCAAGACGAAGGAGCTCAAGGAACAGCCGTCGAACTTCTCGGCCAATTTCCGCCGCGCGTTTCAGGCGGTACTGCGCGATCGCGGCTACTTCAAGGGGGTGGTCAATGGCGATTTCGGCGCCGATACGTTTGCCGCGATTGATAGCCTTGCCGCCGGCCACGACCTGAACCCCAACCAGCAGGTCTCCGCCGATACCAATACCAACAACAGCAATGACAATCAGACTAACAACAATCAGAGCAACATCGCTTCGACGAGCATCGCCGACGCGATCACCTTCCGCCCGAACGTCAAGAGCCTGACACCGGAGGCCCGCGAATGCTATTCGCTGGCGGCGGAACCCGGTTCCGAACCCGGCTCGGATGGCGTGCTTTTTGCCAGCATCAACGTTCGCCAGACGATCGATGTCTGCACGCGCGCTGCTGCGAAAGATCCCGGCGATTCCATGCTTTATGACATGATCGGCCGCGCCCACGACATGGACCGCAACTACGATCAGGCGCGCAAGCAGTACCAGAAGGCCATCGACCTCGGCAATTCGCACGCCTATTCCAACTTGGCGTGGCTGGCGATCTACGGCAACGGCGAACAGCAGGATGTCGCCAAGGGCATGCGGATGATGGAGAAGGCCGCGGCTGCCGGCAACTCCTATGCCCAGGCCTCGCTCGGCTGGATCTATCGCGAGGGCTATGGCGGGATTTCCCGCAACTACAAGGCTGCTTTTGACTGGTACCTGAAGTCGGCCATGCAGGACTACCCCAATGCGCAAGCCTCGGTTGGCTGGCTCTATCGCGAAGGCCTCGGTGTCGACCGCGACTATGCCAAGTCACTGGATTTCTACCGCAAGGGCGCCAGCAACGGCGATCTCAATGCCATGGGTTCGCTCGGCTATGCCTTGCAGAACGGCCTCGGCACCGATGTCGATTTCGTCGAGGCACGCCAGTGGTATGAGAAGGCCGTCGAGCAGAACGACCCCTATTCACTCTCGGCGCTTGCCTGGCTTTATCGCGAAGGCAAGGGCGTCAATCAGGATTACGCCAAGGCGCTCGATCTCTACAAGCGTGCGGCCGATCTCGATGATGTCACCGGCATGTCGTCGCTCGGCTACATGAACCAGTACGGCCTCGGCACGCCGGTCAACTACAATGAAGCAATCCGCTGGTATGAGATGGCGGCGGCCAAGAACGACGCCTACTCGTTCTCTTCGCTCGGCTGGATGTACCGAGAAGGCGTGGGCGTTGCCCGCGATTATGCCAAGTCGCTGGATTACTATCGCAAGGGCGCCGATCTCGGCGATCTCAATGCGATCGGCTCGATGGGCTATGCGACGCAGAACGGCATCGGCACGCCGGTCAATCTTGAGGAGGCGCGCGGCTGGTACGAGAAGGGCTCGCAGAGCAACGATGCCTATTCGATGGCGTCGCTCGGCTGGCTTTATGAGAACGGCAAGGGCGTCAAGCAGGACTATATCGAGGCCAAATACTGGTACGAGAAGGCGGCTGCTGCCGGCAACGCCTATGCCATGGGCAATCTCTCCTATCTCTACGACAAGGGCCTCGGCACCAGCCCCGACGTACGAGAGGCGGCTCGCCTGGCGATTGCCTCGATGGAAGGCGGCGAGGCCCCGTTCATCACCGACATGAAGGGCGGCGCGACCACCTACTCGCCGGAGTTCCGCAAGGAGATCCAGCGGGCGCTTAAACAGCGTGGCTACTATACCGGCCCGATCGACGGCATCTTTGGTGCGACCACATCGAACGCCATCGACAAGCTGACGGGGCAGCGCACCTGAGAAGTGTCGCCAGTAAAGATGCCGCGTGGATCAGGATTTATGCAACGGCATCATGCTCTTCGCGCGCCGCGTGCCAAACTTCCCGCGCCGCGTCGAGGTTTAGCAGGGCAATGGCAAGCCCCACAATCATGTCGGGCCATGCGGATTGCCACAGGTAAGCCGTCACCAGACCTGCTGCAATGATGGCGATATTCGCAAATGCGTCATTGCGGGCGGACAGGAACGCAGCCCTCGTCAGGCTGCCGCCGACGTGACGATAGGCCACCAGCACATAGGCGCAGAACAGATTGACCGCCAACGCGCCAAGCCCAGTGAGGGAAAGAGCAAAAGCCGCGGGTGGAACGGGGTTGATGAACTTGGCCCATGCGGTCCAAAAGAAGGCGAGCGCGGGTACGAGCAGAATGAATGCCATGGCCATGCCGACCCGTGCGCGGCTACGCACCGACCATGTCATGGCGAAGAAGATCAGTAAGTTCACCGAGGCGTCTTCAAGAAAATCGACACTGTCTGCCAGCAGGGACACGGAACCAATTTTCAGCGCCACCGAAAACTCGACTCCGAAGTAGCCGAGATTGAGCAGAGCGACGAGAAGAACTGCGCGGTGGAGAGCATTTGGCATGGCGTTCCTATCCTTGGACGACCAGCGCCCGCACCAGCGCAAGAGGCGGCAACATTGTGTGGACCGCAGCAGGCAGTAGCGAAAGGATAGTCCGAGGTCAAAGACTTGTTTGCCTTGGCATAGAGTCTGTCAGAGCTAAATAGAGGCAGTTCTGCCGGAGCAGGTTTGTGTCGGGGCAGAGGCGATTGGCGAAGGTCATACCCGAAGGTATGGTCGAGCCAGTCGCCTCTGATCCCGGCGGAAAGATGCCCGGCCCTTTGGGTTGGCTGAAACGGGCCGGCTGTTTGAGCCAACAGAACTGCCTCTATTTAGCTCTGACAGACCCTAGGGCCTCGGGCTTGTACGAAAAAGCCCGCCGAAGCGATCCGGCGGGCTTTTTCGTTTTATATAGAGGCTAATCAGAGAATGAAGTCACCGTTGTTCATGGTGTTGAAATCGGCGACCCTTACCTCGAAATCAGCCTTGCCGTCGCCATCGACATCGCCTTGCAGCAGGCCGTTCTTGAAGCGCAATTCGCCGGCGACGTCGTGAAACGCCTGGGTGCCGATGAAATCGAATGCGTCGTCGCCGCCGCCCTTGACCGCATCGATCGCGGAAAGGTCGATCTTGTCGTTCTCGGAGCGATAGAAGTCCTTGATGACGTCGCGCTTGGAGCCGACGACGGAGTCCTGGATCGATTCGAAGATGAAGTGATCGGCGCCGGTGCCGCCCCATAGGAAGTCGTTGCCCCTGCCGCCGATCAGCTTGTCGGCACTGCCGCCGCCATAGAGGTCATCGTTGCCGTTGCCGCCATAGAGCTTATCATTGCCGCCGCGACCGTCGACGATGTCAGCGCCGTTCATGCCCCAGAGCTTGTTCTTGCCGTTGTCGCCCAGCACGTCGTCGGCAAAGGATGTGCCCTTTGCATTCTCTATGCTCAGCAGCACCTCAACACGGTTTCCGCCCGTGTAAGCTGTTTCGTCGGCGAGATCGATCGACACACCGAAACCGCTGAGATCCGGGTCGTTATCCTGGCGTAGGTAGCTGACCGTATCGACCCCGGAGCCGCCGTTGATGTAGTTTTCGAAGCCGACCGAGTTGAACGTGTCGTTGCCATCGCCGCCGTAGTATTTACTCAAGTTGGTGGAAATGTTGAACGTGTCGTTGCCGTCTTCGCCTAGAACCTTGTCCCACCGATTGCCATTATTGGTGAAGCCATTGCCGGTATAGGTGTCATCACCCGCGCCGAGATAGACGTCGTTCTGGAATTCGATGTTGCTCCTGACTACATCGTTGCCGTTGCCTGCGTCGACATAGGTCTGGTTCAAGGTCAGCGAGATCTGGTCGGCGCCGCCATAGGTGTAGATGTTGAACCAATCGTGGCTGCTGTTGTTTTTCTGGTTAACGACGTCCGCGCCGCTGGTGCCTTTATAGGTCTTGGCCATTTGGGTGTCCTTTCCTAGGCGGTCCGTTCAACCGCGTTTTTCCGCTCCTAGACCGTATTCGTGGTCGAATCGGGGCGTTTCTGATCCGTCAGCGCGGCGATATTTGTCATCGCAGGGCTTAACCCAGCCTGAAACCGCCGTTAATCTGCCGTTCATCTTGCCCCAGCCAACTGGCGGATTTGTGAGAGCCGAACGGCTGCGCATCGAACGTGGTTTCGTTCATGTTTTCAATATTCTCGAAAAAAGACAGTTGGAAGCATGAGCCCGCAACTATAAGAACAGCAAGGAAATCGCATGTTGAGGAGCGTGTCATGAATGAATTGGAAGTCCGCCGGTCGATTATCAAAAATTGCCTTTTCATGAACAGTTCGGGCCTCAACCAGGGCAATGCCGGCAATATCAGCGCGCGCTTCGAAGATCGGATGCTGATCACGCCTTCCTCGATTCCCTATGAGGAAATCTCTCCCGACATGATCGCCGCCATGCCGCTCGATGGCGAGTATGGCAGCTGGGATGGGCCCAACAAGCCCTCTACGGAATGGCGTTTCCATCTCGACATCATGAAGTCGCGGCCGGAAGTCGGCGCAGTGATCCACACGCATGCGTCCTACTCGACCATTCTCGCCATCGCCCGCAAGCCGATCCCGGCCTGCCACTACATGGTTGCGGCTTTCGGCGGCGACGATGTCCGTGTCGCAAACTATGCGCGCTACGGCACCAAGGCGCTCAGCGAGCATGTGCTCGAAGCGCTCAAGGGCCGCAGCGCCTGCCTGATGGCCAATCACGGCATGCTGGTCGTCGGCTCGACGATGAAGAAAGCCATGTGGCGCGCCGTCGAACTCGAGACCATCGCCAAGCAATATTATCATTCGCTGCTGATCGGCGGCCCAGTGCTGCTGTCGTCGGAGCAGATCGCCGAGACGATGGAGAGTTTCTCGACCTATGGGTTACAGGAAGCCTGACGCTGAGTCAGGCTTCTCGCTGAGTCAGCTACATCCCCCAGCGTAAGCCTGCGGTGTGCACCGGGCTGTCCCAGAGCCTGAGCATCTCGTCATCCATGATGACGACGGTGATCGAGCAGCCCGCCATGTCGAGCGATGTGACATAGGATCCGACCAGCGAGCGGGCGATGGTTACGCCCTGCTTTTCGAGGATCGCGCGCGCGGAATTGTACATCAGATAGAGTTCCATCAGCGGCGTGCCGCCAAAGCCGTTGATGAATAGCAGCGCATTGCCTCTGGCGCGATCGCCAAGATCCTTGAGAATCGAAGCGCAGATCTCCTCGGCGATAGTGTCGGCCGATTGCAGCTTGTCGCGCCGACGGCCGGGCTCGCCATGGATGCCGACGCCGAATTCCATCTCGCCATCGCCGATGTCGAAGGTCGGCTTGCCGGCGGCGGGCACGGTGCAACTGGTCAGCGCCACGCCCATCGAGCGGGCATTGGCATTGACCTTGCGGGCGAGCTCGGCGAGTGGCTCCAGCGCCATGCCTTCCTCGGCGGCAGCACCGGCGATCCGCTCGACGACCAATGTGCCTGCAACGCCGCGCCGCCCCGTCGTCCAGGTCGAATCCTCAACCGCGACGTCGTCATTGGTGATCACCTGGATGACCCGCCCCGAGGCCATCTCGGCGCCCATCTCGAAGTTCATCACGTCGCCTTCGTAGTTCTTGACGATAAACAGGCAGCCGGCGCCGGTATCGACCGCTGCGGCCGCCTCCATCATCTGGTCGGGCGTTGGTGAGGTGAACACCTGGCCGGGGCAGGCGGCATCAAGCATGCCATGACCGACGAAACCTGCATGCAGCGGCTCGTGGCCGGATCCGCCACCGGAGATCAGCGCCACCTTGCCCTGCTTCAGCACCTTCCGCCGGATAAACTTGCTGGATGGGTCGAGGGTCAGGATATCCTGATGTGCCGCGGCAAAGCCATGCAGGCTTTCGGTCAGAATATTGCCGACCTCGTTGATGAATTTTTTCATTGTGTTCCTCCTCCTAAAACTACCATTCGCGGGTGCGGCGCCCCCTCATCCGACCCTTCGGGCCACCTTCTCCCCGCTGGGGAGAAGATCAACTCGCGGCTCACTTCACATCATATCCATCGCAGCCGATAACGACGCTCAATTGGTGCTCGCCCCGGCAACAAACTCCCTCTTCTCCCCAGCGGGGAGAAGGTGGCGCGCAGCGCCGGATGAGGGGGCATGCATACGCCGACCCTCATCACCCATCCTTCCCCAGCAACGCCGCCATCTTGTGCGCAAATTCCGCGATGGCCTCGTCAAACCGGCGGTTCTTCTCATCGTCGCCCAGATCCGGCACCATCAGCGACATGTGCCTTAGCTGCGCCTCTCCCTCGGCTTCCTCCCGCTTTTCCGGGTGGGCGGCATGGTAGTCCTCGAGAAACTGCCGTTTCTCCTCGGCATTGAAATGGCAGACCGTGAAAATGACGGGCACATGCTTGGCCGGCAGCGGCGTGGCATAGGCGGTCGAGGTGATCTGGGTGACGAAGCTGCGGTGCTTGCCCAGCGCATCGGCGATCCGCTGGCGCGTGCCGGACGGCCGCTTGTCGATCAGCGCTGAAAGCCTCAGCTTGTAGGTCTTGACGGGATCGTCAATTGCGGCGTCTGTCACGCACTTTTCCTGCTCTGTTGTATTCCACTTTGGCAATCGCGGCTTTGACCGCTCCGATTCGCGCCGGCGCGACGGAAAGCGTCGTGACACCGGCTGATATCAACAGCGACACCATGGCCGGATCGCTGGCTGCATCGCCGCAAAGGCTGACCAGCCGCCTGGTTTCCTCTCCACATCGCGCCACATTCTCGATCAACTCCAATACTGCCGGATTGTCGGCCTGCGCAATTGCCGATAGAGCCCCATTGTCCCGCGAGGCGGCCATCACATATTGGGTGAGGTCGTTGGAGCCGATGGAAAAGAACGCCGCCTTGTCGAAACGCCACGGCGTGATCGCCACCGATGGCACCTCGACCATGATGCCGATCTCAGGCATCGCGCAGACAGTTCCGGCCTGGACCAAGGCGGCATATTCAGCATCGAACATCGCCTTTGCGGCAGTCAATTCTTCGGGCACGGCAACCATCGGCAGCATCACCTTGAGGTTTCCATGCACCGAGGCGCGCAACAGCGCGCGGATCTGCACGGCAAAGATCTCCGGTTTGACAAGGCAGAGCCTTATGCCGCGCACGCCGAGAAAGGGATTGGCTTCCTCTTCAGTGAAGCCGGGTACGGGCTTGTCGCCGCCAGCATCGACGGTGCGGATCGTCACCGGCTTGCTAGACGCCCATTTCAGCACCTTGCAATAGGCGCGATACTGGCTTTCCTCGTCCGGCAAGTCGTTGTTGTAGAGGAACTCCGTCCGCATCAGCCCGACGCCGTCGACATGGGCGATGTCTATGCTCTCCGTATCCTTGGGATCGGCGATGTTGACCAGCACTGTGATCAAATGGCCATCCGCAGTACGCGCAGGCTTGCCGGCAAAGACCGAAGCAACAAGCGCTTCGTCGTCGAATTTGCTCCTGTTGCGAAGATAGGTCTGCTGGGCCTCGGCGCCGGGCGCCAGGATCAGCATGCCAGCAGCGGCGTCGAGTAAGGCAGGGCCGAAGCCATCGTCCGGCTCGGCGCCGATTGCAACGATCATCGGCACGCCGCGCTGCCGGGCGAGCATCGCCACATGGCTGGTTGCGCTGCTCTTGCGCAGTGCGAGCCCGCCATTCGTCCAGTCGTGGGAGAGAAAGATGCTCGGCGTGATGTCGTCGGCAATATAGATCACCCCATCGGGAATGATCTCCTGGCCATCGCCGCGCAATTGGCTGAGCACGCGGTCGCGGATATCCTCGAGATCGGCAGTCCGGGCGCGGAAATATTCCTCCTCGGAATCGGCGTAGTTGGCAATCTCCTGGTCGAGCACTTCGCTCCATGCCTGGTCGGCCGGCATGCCGGCTTCGATCAGCGGTTTTGCCGTCTCCGGAAACGTATCGTCATCCAGCATTGCCAGTTGGAATTCGAGGACGTCGGCAGCATCCCCGTTGGCGCGCTGCATCAGCGACAAGGTATGCTTCATGGCGGTTTCGATCGACGAGATCAGATGGGCGAATTCGGCGTCGGTGGATTTCTTCCGCTTGTATTGGCCGCGCGTGCCATGGCCGGCAACGTAGATGCTGCCAGATGCAAAGCCGGGGCTGGCCGATGTACCGCGGAAGATGCGTTCATCCTTCATCGCCGCCCTCATCGAAATCGCGCTCGACCAGTCCACGCAAGGTCACCACGGCAGCATCGGCATCGGCACCATTGGCGCGGATATGCAGCACGGCGCCTTCTGGCACCTTCATCGCCATCACCTTGACGATGCTTTTCGCATCGATCCACGGACCATTCGAAGAAGGCGCGATCTCGGTCTTGGCCTCGAATGTCTTGGCAAGCTTGGTGAGCTTCACCGACGGGCGCGCATGCAGACCCACAGCATGGGTGATCGTCACCTCAGTTTCCGCCGTTGCGCCACTCATATCGTCTTCTCCATATGCCGGTTGAGCCGGACTTGCCGTGCATTTCAAGGTCGCCGCATCAGAGCGGCGACAATTCTTCCGCCGTGGCGACCACGGCTGCGAGCGTCGCGCCGCCCGATGCTTCGGTGGCAGCCATGACCGCGCCCTCGACCACCGGCGCATTGCAGATCCTGATCCGGTCGGAGCGGGGCTCGCCAATAAACTCGATGGCCATTTCCGAGTTGGTTTCGGCGCCGCCGAGATCGACGAGAACAGCCACGCCATGCTCGGTCCAGGCCTTGTCGATTGCCGCGATGATCGCCTCGACGGATGTTCCTAGCCCGCCTGAAGGATCGCCGCCACACCAGGCGAGCTTCACTTCGCTGCCGACCATCTGCCGTACCATGTCGGCCGTGCCTTCTGCCACCAGCGGCGAGTGCGACACAATGACGATGCCGACATTGTTTTCAGGCTGTGCACTCATCCGCGCTTCTCCAGGAATTCCGCAACTGTTTCAGTGATCAGCACGACCGAGCGCGATCCAGGATCCATGTGGCCGATCGAGCGCTCGCCAAGGAAGGACGCCCGGCCACGCGAGGCCAACATTGGCACGGTCTTGTCGGCTGCATCCCTCGCCACGGCAATAATGCCGCTTCCATCCGCCCCTCCATCCAGTGCATCGGCAATGGGGTAAAGCACATCGAGCATGGTCTTCTGGCCTTTCTCGGATTTGCCACGCGCCGCCACACTGTCGACTGCCTTGCGGAAGGCCGACGCCAACGCCGCGCGGTCCGGTACCTCGCCGATCTCCTTGCCCAGCGTCATCAATAACGTGCCGAACAGCGGTCCGGATGCGCCGCCGACCGTCATGACAAGCTTCATGCCGGCGGCTTTCAGCGCCTCGTTCAATGGCTTGGAGGCAAGCGCGTCGCTCTCTCCGACCAGGGCTTCGAAGCCACGCTTCATGTTGGCGCCATGATCGCCATCGCCGATTGCCGAATCCAGCGCCGTCAGTTCTTCGGCATGCGCCGACATCGTTTCGCTTACCGCGCTGATCAGGTCCTTGATATCGCCACTTGCCAGCATCGCCCGCTCCATCTCTGCCATTCCAGCCATGTTCATCCGATTCTCCTGCCGTCCGCACCGAAATACAGCGGCTTTTCCAGCGAAAGGTGCACGGGCTCGCCCGATTTGTACGGCGCCGAGGGATCGGCCAGCAGCACCAGTTTCTTGCCCTTGCAGGTCAGGTGCAGGTGTTTCTGGTCGCCGAGATGCTCGATCCAGTCGATCTCGGCATTGGCAGCGTGGCCGTTGACGGGTGATGCGATCGACAAGTGCTCGGTGCGAACGCCGATCGTTCTTGTAGAGGAGGGGATGTTGCCGTGGTCGATCAGGCCCGGCTCGATGAAGTTGATCTGCGGCTGGCCGAGGCGCGCCGCGACATGGATGTCGGCAGGCGTCTCGTAGATCTCGCGCGGGCTGCCTACCTGCACGAGCTCACCTTCTGTAAGAATGCCGATCCGGTCGGCCATGGTCATGGCCTCGATCTGGTCGTGCGTGACATAGAGCATCGTCGCCCCCAGCTCGCTCTGGATACGCTTGAGCTCGAGCCTGAGGTCGGCGCGAAGCTTGGCGTCCAGCGACGACAGCGGCTCGTCCATCAGGAACACCGAGGGATCACGCACCAGCGCCCGGCCGATTGCCACGCGCTGCATCTCGCCACCCGAAAGCCGGGTCGCCTTGTTCTCCAGCTTGTGGTCGATCCGCACCATGGCCGCGACCTGGCGCACGCGCGGGTCGATATCGGTCTTGGCCATGCGCCTCGCCGGCGATTTCAGCGGGAAAGCCAGGTTCTCGTAGACGCTGAGATGCGGATAGAGCGAATATTGCTGGAACACGAAGGCGGTGTCGCGGGCTGACGGCGGCTGGTCGTTGACCTGCTCGCCACCGATTTTGATCGAGCCTGCATCTGCCTTCTCAAGCCCGGCGATCAGCCTGAGCGTGGTTGTCTTGCCGGCGCCAGTCGGGCCGAGCAGCACGACGAATTCGCCATCGGCGATGGTCAGCGACAAGTTCTTGATGGCCTGGGTCGAGCCGAAACTCTTGCTCACCCTGTCGAGGCGGATCTCAGCCATGTGCGCCTCCATCGAAAAGTGCGGTCTGGATGGCGCGACCACTGGCCACATCGAAGAGCGACAGCTTCGGTCCCTCGAACAGCAGGCCAACCGTCTCGCCGGGCGTGAATGTGCGTGCCGATGAGGTGCGCGCCTTGATGATGGTGCCGCCATACTCGACCGCGACGATCTGCGAGGTTCCGAGATAGGCTGTTTCATAGACTTTGCCGCGCAAGGCGGAATTGTCGTTGAAGCGGATATGTTCTGGCCTGACGCCGAGC
The DNA here is from genome assembly GCF_057787725.1 of Shinella sp. OV683. Classification (NCBI taxonomy): domain Bacteria; kingdom Pseudomonadati; phylum Pseudomonadota; class Alphaproteobacteria; order Hyphomicrobiales; family Rhizobiaceae; genus Shinella; species Shinella sp. OV683. The sequence continues at coordinate 3,248,682 of NZ_CM173543.1, read as the reverse complement.
GCCAGCTTGCCGGGCGCACGATCCTCGTGGATCTCCGGCACCGCAACCTGCTGTCCGTCGATCGACACCAGGTTCGTGCCCTTTTCCAGTCCGCTTTCGAAGCGGATGAAGTTCATCGGCGGCGAACCGACGAAATCGGCGACGAACATGGTCGCCGGCCTGTTATAGACTTCTTCCGGTGAGCCATATTGTTCGATCACGCCATTGCTCATGATGGCGATCTTGTCGGCCATCGCCATGGCTTCGAGCTGGTCATGGGTGACGTAGACGGTCGTCGCGCCGATGCGATTATGCAGTTCCCTGAGTTCATGCACCATCTTGTCGCGGAATTCGGTATCGAGCGTACCGAGCGGTTCATCCATCAGGAAGCAGGCCGGCCTCCGGACGATAGCGCGGCCCAGCGCCACGCGCTGGCGGTCGCCACCGGCAAGGCCCGAGACCGAGCGGTCGAGCAGATGATTGATCTGCAACAGCTTGGCGGTTTCCTCGACCCGCGTCCGGATCTCGCTCTTCGGCAAGCCCTGGTTGACCAGCGGATAGGCCATATTCTTGCGCACATTCATATGCGGATAGAGTGCAAACAGCTGGAAGACGAAGGCAATGTCGCGGTCACGTGCCCGCCGCATCGTCACGTCCTGGCTGTCGAGCAGGATCTGCCCCGATGTCGGCAGTTCCAGCCCGGCGATCATCCTCAGCGTAGTCGTCTTGCCGCAGCCCGACGGGCCGAGCAGAGCGAGGAATTCGCCATCCTCGACGACGAAGTTGGAGTTCTGCACGGCATTGAAGCTGCCGAACGATTTCTGGAGATTTTCAACCCGGATTTCAGCCATGTCCGTGCTCACTCCGGAAATTTCGTGACGACGATGAACATCGCCGTGCCGGCCAGAAGCGTCACGAAGGAATAGGTGTAAAGCGACAGCGCAAACGGCTGAAACATCATCAGGAAGCCCAGCCCGATCAAACCCACCGCGATGTTTTCCAGCCGGCCCCGACGCAGCCAGGGCGATCTCGTCGTCGGCGTCTTTTGTTCATTCATCGTCATTTACGCACTGCTCCGAATGTGATGCCGCGCAAGAGCTGCTTGCGGAGAAGAATGGTGAAAATCAGGATTGGCACGAGGAAGATGGTCGTGCCGGCCGCAACAGCCGGCCAGTCCTGGCCGCCTTCGCCGATGATGGTCGGAATGAAGGGTGGGGCCGTCTGCGCCGTGCCCGATGTCAGCAGTGCCGCAAAGGCATACTCGTTCCAGGCAAAGATCAGGCAGAAAATGGCCGTTGCTGCAATCCCTGTGGTGGCTTGTGGCAGCACCACTTTCCAGAAGGCCTGCATGCGGGTGTAGCCATCGACCATCGCCGCTTCCTCATATTCGCGCGGGATTTCGTCGATGAAGCCCTTGAGCAGCCAGACGGCGAGCGAAACATTGACCGCGGTATAGAGAAGGATCATGCCGAGTGCCGTATCGGATAGTCCGAGCTCGCGATACATCAGGTAGATCGGGATAGCGACGGCAACTGGTGGCATCATGCGGGTCGACAGGATGAAGAACAGCAGATCGTCGGCGAGCGGCACCTTGAAGCGCGAGAAGCCATAGGCCGCCAGCGTGCCGAGAAACACCGCAAGGAAGGTCGATCCGAAGGCGATCACCAGCGAATTGACGAAACGCGGCAGGAAGTTCGACGGACCGGCAATCACCATATTGCGCTTGCGGGTGACCTCGTCGCAGGTGCCTTGCGGCGCGCCCAGCGAGGCGATGTATTCAGGCGTCTGTCGCGTCCGGGTGCTGAAAAGGTTGCAATAGCCTTCGAGCGTCGGCGTGAACACAAGCTTGGGCGGATAGGAGATCGAATCCGGCGGCGACTTGATGCTGGTCAGGAAGATCCAGACGAGCGGCACCATGGTGATCAATGCATAGATAATAATTATGGCACCGGCAATCCGCTTGCTGTTGGCGCTCGGCTCGACGACCGAATGGGCTGAGTTGGCGGAGCTCATCGCTGTTTCACCTTGTTGAGGGCCTTGACGTAGATGTTGGCGAGGCCAAACACGGCAACGAACAGCACGATTGCGAAGGCCGAGGCCCGGCCGGTTGCCCAGCTTTCGAACGCCTGTCGCTTGAGGGTGATCGAGGCGACTTCGGTGAGCGAGCCGGGTCCACCGCCGGTCAGCAAGGTCACCATGTCGAACATCTTGAAATTCTCGATCCCCCTGAACAGCACGGCCAGCATGATGAAGGGCAGGGCCATCGGCACTGTGATCGTCCAGAATTGCCGCCAGGTGGAGGCGCGATCGACCTCGGCCGCCTCATAGATGTAGTCCGGGATCGAGCGCAGACCGGCCAGGCAGATCAGCATCACATAGGGCGTCCACATCCATGTATCGACGATGATGATCGCCCAGGGTGCCAGCGACACATCGCCGAGCATCCTGATATCAGAGGTCGGAATGCCGGTGAGAAACGAAACCGCATAGGCGAACAGCCCGATCTGTGGCTCATAGAGAAAGCGCCAGAAATTGCCGACGACGGCAGGAGAGAGCATCATCGGGATGAGGATGATCGTCGTCCAGAAGGCATGGCCACGGAATTTGCGGTCGATCAGGTAGGCGAGTGTGAAACCGATCACCGTTTGCAGGACGATGGTCCAGAACACGAAATGGGCCGTTGTCTGCATGGCGGCCCAGATATCCGGGTCGTTGAGCACCCGCTGGTAATTCCTCAGGCCGACGCCCTCGACGACCGCATTCGGCCGGTTGGCGCGGAAATTCGTGAAGGAAAGGTAGATCGCCCAGATCAGCGGAAAGATGTTGATTGCCAGCAAGAGGATGATCGCCGGTGCAATGAAGACCCAGGCGATCGCCGTGTCGGATAAGCCCCGCACGCGGATCGCGACCGACTTGGGTGTTGTCCGCGCTGCGGCTTCGGCCGCCTTGTCGACAATGGATGAGTTGGAAAAAGCCAAGGTAGCACCTGATGCCTGTGAACTGAAAATGCGTTAGACATGCGACAAGTGGCGGTCCGGCTCGATTGCCGCTCCGGGCCGCCATTCGGGGAGAAATCCCGTGCGCCGTGGGGCGCTGTTCGCTAGAGCATCCCGGTTCAAGTGGGATCACTTGAACCGGAAAGATGCTCTAGATCTTGCCGTCGTCCTGGAAGACTTCAGTCCAGTCCTTTACGAGCCCGTCGAGCGCGTCCTTGGCCGTGCCGTTGCCGGCGACGACATAGTCATGGAAGCGTTTCTGCGACGCCTGCAGCAGCGAGGCGTAGCTCGGCTCGGCCCAGAAGTCCTTGACGATCGCCATCGACTCGAGGAACGTCTTCGCATAGGGCTGGCTGGCTACGAAGCCCGGGTCTTCGACCACGGCCTTCAGGCAGGAAAAACCGCCGAGCTGCCACCATTTGGCCTGCACGTCAGGCTGGGCAAACCACTTGATGTACTGGAGTGCAGCGTCCTGCTTGTCGGAATAGGAGACGACCGAGATGCCCTGTCCACCGAGCTGCGCGAATTGTTCGCCGTCCGGTCCCTTGGGATTGGCGAAGTAGCCGATCTTGTCGCCACCGACGGCTTCATCCTTCTGCAGGCCGGGCCAGGTGAAGGCGAAATTCATGTGCATCGCCACCTGTCCGGATTTGAAGGCGTCGACGCCTTCGCCCATGTAGCTGTTGGATGCACCGGGCGGGGTGCAGCAATCGTAAAGCGCCTTGTAGAATTCCAGGCCCTTGACGGATTTTTCCGAATTGACGAAGCCTTCCATGTCGTAGGGCTTGTCGGGGTTTTCGTATTTGAAGCCGAAGGAGTAGAGGACGTCCATGACGCCCATCGTCACGCCTTCAGAGCCACGCTCGGTGTAGATCGAGGCACCATAGACGGTCTTGCCGTCGATCTGGCGCTTCTGGAAGAACTCGGCGATCTGCTTGAGTTGCTCGAAAGTGGTTGGCGCGGCCAGATCCCAGCCGTACTTTTCCTTGAATTCCTTCTGCAGTTCCGGCCTTGAGAACCAGTCCTTGCGATAGGTCCAGCCGACCACATCGCCCATCGCGGGTAGCGCCCAGTAGTTGGGCGAATTCTTCGGCCATTCCGAGTAACCCACGACGGTCGCCGGCACGAAGTCATCCATCTTGATGCCTTCCTTGTCGAAGAAGTCGTTGAGCTTGACATAGTGGCCATTCTCGGCCGAGCCGCCGATCCATTGGCTGTCGCCGATGATCAGGTCGCAAAGCTTGCCCTTGGAATTCAGTTCGTTGAGAAAGCGGTCGGCATAATTGGTCCACGGCACGAATTCGAATTTCATGTCGATCTTGGTCTTGGCGGTAAAATCCTTCGACAATTCCACCAAAGCGTTGGCCGGATCCCATGCGGCCCAGCACAGTGTCAACTGCTCCGCCTTGGCGGTATTCCCAATGCCGAGGGTGAGCATCGCAGCCGATGACACGCCCAGGATAAGTTTTCCTAAGTGACGCATGATTTCCTCCCAAAAGGCGCCGACCCCATGCCGGCCCCGCTTCCGGTTCCACTCCCAGGAACCGAGTAACCCATGCATGCTGTTCCCATCGGCATGTTGAGTTATTTGTTTATATGGACACAGCTTACTAAACATGGCAATCGCAAAAATGTGCTGCGATGCAGCAGTTTTGTTGAGCGATTGCGAGAAATATGTTGAGTTTTGTTGAGTGATAATGTTGAAATTGTTGAGTTGGCAATTCGCGCAAGAGCTTGTTATGGTTGCAAAAATCGAACGGCTGAAACAGCCCTGTGCAATCGCGTTATCCCGGCTGAGAGATGGATTTGCGTTGGTCTTTTTCCTGAAACCTGACGAAGGAGAAGTCGGCGTCAGGCTTGAATTGTCCGGGGGTATACCGTACATTTCGTACGAAGGAGATTTCCAATGACCAGACAAGCGGCCCGTAGTGATAGGCTTGAAGCCCGCATCCACCCCGATACGCTGACGCTGGTGAAGCGTGCAGCCGAAATCCAGGGCAGGTCGGTGAGCGATTTCGTCGTTGCTGCTGCTGAGCAGGCAGCCCGTCAGGCGATAGAAGATGCCCAAATTATACGGTTATCGGTTGAAGGCCAAATGAAGTTTGCCGAAATGCTACTCAACCCGCCGGAATTGACGCCGGGACTGAAACGAGCTCGGGAGGCTCACGCCAAGCTGATCGTTTCCTCTGAATGATCGGTGGCTTTTCGATCGCTCCGCTTGCCGCCACGGATATCCGAAGTGAATTCTCGTGTGGCGCCGATGCATTGGATCGATATTTCCGAGAGATTGTTACGCAGGATATCAAGCGTCGCATAACGTCTTGCTATGTGGCAAAATCTCTGGATAAAGACACAATCGCAGGCTTTTACACACTTTCGGCCTCAAGCATACCGATGACTGCCTTGCCTGGAGTTTTGAGTAAAAAGCTGCCGCGTTATCCTGTCGTGCCGGTCGCCCGTCTTGGCCGGCTTGCCGTGGATGTCAGATTCAAGGGTCTGCGACTGGGGGCGGCCCTGATCTGGGATGCGATTGACCGCTCGGCACGATCCGAAGTGACCGTCTACGCTCTGGCCGTTGACGCCAAGGACGAGGCCGCTGAGGCATTCTATAAGCATTTGGGGTTTATCGCATTGGACCCGTTTCCAAGCCAGTTGATCTGGTTGATTGGCAAGTGATTTTATCCCTGATTAAACCCGTCTTTGTTTCAGGAGCCATCTCCTAAGCCGAAATTCCATCCTCCCCAACCTCTGTTGACTCCCACCCCCATTTGGGAGTTTAATAGAACACAACGAGAACAAAATATAGGACGCAACGTCATGGCGGAGGCTGCTTTGGCGCATGAAAGGCTTGTTGCCTTGCGCTCGGAAATCGGCCGGCTCGAAAGCCAGAAATCGGTGGCGCTTGCCCGCGCCGCCCGCGAAGACCCGTGGGATATGCCTGCCCAGAGCCCGGGTGCCGATGTGATCGCATCGGGCGCGGAGGGTTTTGACGCGGCCCTTGGCGGTGGCGTGTTGAAAGCCGCGCTGCACGAGATTCGCTCGGCTGCGACATCGGATAATGGTGCGGCAAGCGGCTTTGCGCTGGCGCTGGGGCGGCTTGCTTTGGGATCGAGGGAAAAATCGCAGCGGCTGCTGTGGATTGCTGATCCGATGGGAGCGAGCGAGAGCGGTCTGCCTTATGGGCCAGGCCTTGCCGCCCACGGCCTGCCGCCGTCTGCTCTTCTCTATGCGCGTCCCAAACATCTGAAGGATGCACTGATGATCGCTGAGGCCGCGTTGGCGGTCAGTTCCTTCGCTGCCGTGATCATGGAAGTCTATGGAAATCCAGCAAAATTCGGCTTGACTGAGAGCCGCCGGCTGCACCTGCGCGCCAAAGCCTATCGCCGGCCGCTTTTCCTTCTACGCGAGCGGGGCGAGGAGGAGGCATCCAATGCCGTCACCCGCTTTCTTGCCCGGCCTGCGCCGGCGAGCCCCTTCATTCTGCCGGGCGGCAAGCCCTATCCGCAGGGTATGGGCAACGCAGCCTTTCACATCACCATTGAAAAAAGCCGCAACCCGTCTCCGCCCGAATTCTTGTTGGAATGGAACGCCCATGACTGTCTCTTTCACCAACGCGACCCTGCCCGGGTCGCTCTTCCAGCCGGCCGGTCGGCAGAGGATTCTGTCGCTCTATTTTCCCTTCCTCGCGACCGACCGGATCGCGCGGGTCAGATGGGGTCAGTCATGGCGTTCCCGCGGGCGTCCTGATCATCCGCCCGTCGTTCTGGCCGGCCATGTCCGCAACGCCGTCCGCATCCTGGCGATTGACGAGGAGGCCCGCCGCGTCGGTCTCCGGAAAGGGCAAGGGGTTACCGATGCGCGCGCCATGATCCCCGATGTTGATGTGATCGATGCCGACCCGGCTGCCGACCGGGCTTTGCTGGAGGGGATCGCCGACTGGTGCGACCGCTATACGCCGCTGGTGGCGCTCGACGGCGAGGAAGGTCTGTTTCTCGATATTACCGGCTCGTCACATCTTTTCGGCGGCGAGAAGGCGCTGTTTGGCGATATCCTGTCGCGGCTGTTGCAGATGGGATTTGAGGTGCGCGGCGCGATCTCGTCCGCGCCGGGCCTATCCTCGGCAGTCTCGCGTTATGGCACCCCTGATGTCATCGCCCCCGATGCCGCCGAAGAAGCGCTCATCCGACTGCCGGTCCGGGCGCTGAGACTGGCGGAAGAAACCATCGATCTGCTGGTCAAATCCGGCCTCAAGCAGGTAGGCGACCTGCTGGGCCAGCCGCGCGCGCCGCTGGCTCGCCGTTTTGGCGTGATGCTGATGTTGCGGCTCGACCAGGCACTGGGCTTCGAGGAGGAGGCGATTTCGCCGCGACGGCCGGTCGCGGCACTCTCGACGGAGCGGCGGCTGAGCGAGCCGATCGTCGACGAGGACAATATCCTGCTTTTGCTCGGCAAGCTGGGCGAGAGCCTGAAGCGACACCTCGAAATCCGGGGCGAGGGCGGCAAACTGTTCGAATTGCGGCTGTTTCGCGTCGATGGCAAGGTGTTTTCCATTCGCGCCGGCACTGCCATGCCAGTCCGCGATCCCGCCCGGATCACCGCCCTTTTCCGCGCCCGCCTTTCGGCCATCCATGACGATCTCGATGCCGGCTACGGTTTCGAGACGCTCAGGCTGAATGTGCTGCAGGCCGCCCCCTTTATCCAGTCGCAGCCGGATTTCCAGGGCCGCAATCGCCAGGACGAGACGCTCGCCGACTTCATCGACCAGATGTCGGCGCGTTTCGGACCGGAACTGCTTGCCGTGCCGGTGCTGTTCCAGAGCCATGTGCCGGAACGCGCTGGCCGCCTGATGCCCGTGGCCGACGTCACCCAGGGTGACAGCGATCCCGCTTTCTACAGCGATATGCCCGTCCGACCCCTCAGGCTGTTTTCCCACCCCGAACCGGTCGAGACAACGGCGGAAATTCCCGATGGCCCGCCGCATTCCTTCCGCTGGCGCCGCACCTATTTCCGGGTTGCGCGCGCCGAAGGGCCGGAGCGGATCGCGGCCGAATGGTGGATCGATGGCGAGGCGGCGCCGACGCGGGATTATTTCCGCATCGAGGACGAAGGCGGCCGGCGCTATTGGCTCTATCGCGAAGGGCTCTATGAGCGTGGAGATGGCACGCCGCGATGGTTCATCCAAGGGGTGTTCGCATGAGCCAAGTGCCACAGTTCGCCGAGATCGGCATCCGCAGCAATTTCTCCTTCCTCGAAGGGGCATCGCATCCGGAGGAACTGGCTGTGGCGGCCAAGCGCCTAGGGCTGATGGGCATCGGCGTGGCCGACCGCAACACGGTTGCCGGCACCGTGCGGATGCATCTTGCTACCAAGGAAGCACAGCTGCCGTATCATCCCGGCGCGCGGCTGGATTTTGCCGACGAGACGCCGAATATCCTTGCCTATCCGATCGACCGTCCAGCCTGGGGACGCCTTTGCCGGCTGCTCAGCCAAGGCAATCTGCGCGCCGACAAGAAGGGTACCTGCGAACTTTACGAGGCCGACCTCATGGAATGGGGCGAGGGACTTCTGCTCGTTGTCATGGCTCAGCCCGAAAAACATGTCGAGCAATTGCCCGAGTTGCTGAAACGCCTGAAGGACAAGTTTCCGGATCAGGTCTATCTGGCACTGGTGCCGCGCTATGACGGCCACGACAAGCGGACCTTCAGCTTCTTTTCAGATCTTGCCGCCCAGGCAAGCGTGCCTGTCATCGCCACCAACGATGCGCTGATGCATGAGGCGGCACGCAAATCCATGGCCGATGTGGTTACCGCAATCCGCGAGCACGTACCTGTGCAGAAGGCGGGCTTCCGGTTCGCCGCCCATGCCGAGCGGCACCTGAAAAGCCCCAGAGAGATGGCACGAATTTTCCGCAGCTACTCCGTAGCGATCGACAACGCCTGCAAATTCTTCGACCGGCTGACATTTTCGCTGGAAGAGCTGAAATATCAATATCCGGACGAAAGTCTGCCGGGCGAAACGCCGGCAGAGACTTTGCGGCGTCTGGCCTATGAAGGTGCTGAAAAACGCTACCCAAAAGGCGTCTCGGACAAGGTCAAGAACCAGATCGAGAGCGAACTCGAACTGATCGGCGAGCGGCGCTATGAACCTTATTTCCTGACGGTTTGGAAGATCATGGAATACGCCCGGTCTCAGGATATTTTATGCCAAGGCCGAGGATCGGCAGCCAATTCCACCATTTGCTTTTGTATGGGCATCACCGAGGTCGACCCGATGTCGGGGAGCCGGTTGTTGTTTGCTCGGTTCATCTCGACCAGCCGGGATGAACCGCCGGATATCGATGTCGACTTTGAGCATGCGCGACGCGAAGAGGTTATCCAGCACATTTATGAACGGTACGGCAAAAATCACGCCGGCATTGCCGCCGCTGTCATCTCTTATCGTGCGCGTTCGGCCGGGCGAGAAACCGCCAAGGCATTCGGACTTTCAGAGGATCAGCAGTCAGCCCTATCAAGCACTGTTTGGGGTTGGTCGGCGGAGGCACTGGATGAACGGGATGTGGAAGCGGTAGGGTTGAATATCAGGGATCCGGTAACACGAATGGTTCTCGACCAGTCCGCGACATTGATGGGATTTCCGCGCCATCTCTCCCAGCATGTCGGTGGTTTCGTCATCACCCGAGACCGGCTAGATGAGGTCATCCCGATCATGCCGACGGCCATGCTGAACCGCTATCAGGTGGAGTGGGACAAGGACGATCTCGATGCATTGGGAATCCTGAAAATCGACATTCTTGCGCTCGGCATGCTGACCTGCATTGCCAAGGCGTTCAAAATTCTGGAGCGGCATTACCATAGCGGGCCACTCAGCATCGCCAGGCTTACGAAGGAACGACCTGAGATCTACGACATGATCTGTCGCGCCGATACGCTCGGCGTTTTCCAGATCGAAAGCCGAGCGCAGATGTCGATGCTGCCACGTCTTAAACCCAGAGAATTTTATGATCTGGTCATCGAGGTGGCGATCGTGCGCCCTGGTCCCATTCAAGGCAATATGGTGCATCCCTATCTTCGTCGGCGGCAGGGATTGGAGCCGGTGACATTTCCCAAACCTGAAATCGCAGACATTCTTGCGAGAACAAAGGGAGTGCCGCTTTTCCAGGAGCAGGCAATGGAAATTGCCATCCTGTCTGGATTTTCGGCGGCGGAAGCCGACAAGTTGCGGCGCGCTATGGCTACCTTTAAACGAAACGGAACCGTTGGAAATTTTCAAAAGAGGATGGTCGATGGTTTGGTGGAAAAGGGGTACCCGAAGGATTTCGCCGAACGCTGCTTCAAGCAGATCGAAGGTTTTGGCGAATATGGTTTTCCGGAAAGCCACGCCGCCTCTTTTGCAATCCTCGTCTACGTTTCGTGTGTATTAAAGGCATATTATCCCGATGTCTTCTGCACGGCCATCCTCAATTCCCAGCCGATGGGGTTCTACGCCCCCGCGCAGCTGATCCGCGATGCCCGCGAGCATGGCGTGGAAATGTTCGAACCCGACATCAACCATTCCACCTGGTATTCCGACCTGACTGACGGCGTCTTCGATCCCCGGCGAATCCATCCGCGCCATCGGGAAATGGATGGGGTGATCCGGACCAGAAAGGCGGTGCGATTGGGGTTTCATCGGGTCAAGGGGCTGTCTGAAGCCGATATGGATCGGCTCGTTGATATGCGCGGCAAGGGTTATGTTTCGGTGCGCGATCTCTGGCTGCGTTCGGGCCTGCCACGTTCGGCGATCGAACGATTGGCCGATGCCGATTGCTTCCGTTCGATTGGTCTCGATCGCCGTGCCGCGCTTTGGGCGGTCAGGGCGCTGGACGAGAAGAGTGCGGCCGAGCGCTTGCCGCTGTTCGAGAATTCCGGCGCCGACCTTCTTGAGCATGAGGCTCAAGTCAGTCTGCCCGTCATGCCGGATGCGGAGCATGTGGTCCATGACTACAAGACGATGTCGCATTCGCTCAAGGCGCATCCGGTGTCCTTCTTGCGCGAAGATTTCGGGGCGCTCGGTATAATACCGACTGCGCAACTCCATGATATGCCGAATGGAAGGCAGGTTACGGTCGCTGGCCTTGTGCTGGTGCGTCAGCAACCGGGCTCCGCCAAGGGCGTGATTTTCATGACTCTGGAAGACGAGACGGGTATCGCCAACGCCATCGTCTGGCGCAAGGTCTTCACGCATTATCGGCCTGTCGTCATGGGCGCGCGGCTGGTCAGCATCCGCGGCAAGCTACAGCAGGCCGATGGTGTTATCCATGTCGTCGTCGAGCATATCGAGGACCTCACCTCTCATCTCAGCAAGCTGCTATTGGAGAAGCCGGATATACCGACGCTGTCGCCAGCCGACGAGGTACGCCGGCCGACCGGCGATCTTCGTCAGAGCAGCAATTTCAGAAAAGAGCGCCTGATGGAGATAAGAGAGCAGATCCGAGCGCAATCCGAAACGGCCAGCGACGTCATGCCTGGCGGGCGGAATTTTCATTGAGCAGAAGTGAAAGAAGACGCCGAAAGTGCGCCTTCTTCCTTCATTGGCCGGTTAGAGCAGAACTACTCGAGGCCAGATTAAAAACTGATCGGTCCGATCGTTACAATCAGGCCGTTCCTTGGACAACCTCCGTCTTCTCCTCGTCGGCCTTCACTTGTTCGGCCGTCTTGTGATGTCCGGAAACGGTGCTGCCGGTAATGGAAACCGGGTCACTGGCGGGGAACGTGCCCTCCAGGCCTTCGTCCAGCTGTTCTTCCATGGTATAGGCGTCGCCCATGCTGCGGGCGCTACGCATATGCGCGGCAAACTCTGCCGGATCGGCTTCCACGAACTCGCCCTCTTCGAACGAACCCATTTCGACCAGAAGGGCCTTTGCCTTGTCGATGGCGTTCAGGCGATTGAGATTGCTCTCGTCGTCCTGGCGCATGAACACCGAGACGATTTCGCCCGTGTCGCCAACGAATTCCACGGTAAAACCAATCTTACCGCCATGTTCCGGGTGAACCTGTGTTTCGACATTATGCATGGTACAACTCCTGTTAACCACGCAGGGTCAACGCGAGCCTTTGAACAATAGTTCCGATATTTTTTATCGAAATATTTGCTGCCTCAACTGGAACTTTCGCTCAGGTTCCGCAGAAGGTTTGCGTCACCCGTTCATTGGGTTCTGCCGGTAACGTATAGCGGACAGGCACGTCGGCATCTTCTCGATAGGGATGGGCCAGCACCGCGTTCAAGGTTTCGAAGGGCGCAAAATCCGCGCCTTGCGTGGCCGCCTGGATTGCTTCCTCGATCAGGTGGTTGCGTGGAATGTAGATGGGGTTGATCGCCCGCATCGCATTTGCCCGGCCGTCTCCCGACATCGCCTCCCGTGCCAGCCGCGCCCGCCATGTCGCGAGCCATTCGACAGCAATGGCGCGATCTTCGATCATCAGTTCGAGGAAGGCGGCCTCGCTCACCGGGCCTTCTGCCGCGTCCGATAGCCGACGGAAGGCAAGCGTGAAATCGGCGCGATTGACCAGCAGCACACCAAGGAATGCATCGATCAGTGCCTTGTCGCCATCTTCTTCCAGTCTCAGCCCGATCTTGCGGCGCATGCCGGCAAGCCAGGCCGTGTTGAAGGTCTCGGCAAAGGCAATCACCGCCTCGTTGGCCAGCTCGACCGCCTTGTCGATATCGGCGTCGATCAGCGGCAGCATGGTTTCGGCCAGCCGCGCCATGTTCCATTGGCCAATGCCCGGCTGGTTCTGGTAGGCATAACGGCCACCACGGTCGATCGAGGAAAACACCGTCACCGGATTATAGGCTTCCATGAAGGCGCAAGGTCCGAAATCGATCGTCTCGCCGGAAATCGCAGAATTATCGGTATTCATCACGCCATGGATGAAGCCGATATGCAGCCATTGGGCAATCAGTTTCGCCTGCCGGGTCGCGACTGCGTTCAGCAATGCAAGATAGGGCGCGCTGGATCCCTTGAGGTCGGGATAGAGCCGGTCGATGACATAGTCGGCGAGCGCCTTCAGCCCTTCCGTATCTCCGCGTGCGGCGAAAAACTGGAATGTGCCGACACGAATATGGCTGGCGGCAACGCGTGTCAGCACGGCGCCCGGCAGCGGCGTCTCGCGGTAGACCGCATCGCCGGTCATCACCGCCGCGAGCGCCCGCGTCGTGGGCAGGCCCATCGCATGCATCGCTTCGCTGACCAGATATTCGCGCAGCACCGGCCCAAGTGCCGCACGGCCGTCACCACCGCGCGAATAGGGCGTGCGGCCGGCGCCCTTCAACTGGATATCGCGGCGCACGCCTTTTTTGTCCACGACTTCGCCGAGCAGAATCGCCCTTCCGTCACCGAGCTGCGGCACGAAATTGCCGAACTGGTGGCCGGCATAGGCCATGGAAATCGGGTTGGCACTGTCGGGGACGTTGTTTCCGGCAAGAATCAAGGCCGCATCAGCCTCGTTGAGTGCGGCCCATTCCGGTCCGAGCTCAGCGGCCAGCGCATCGTTATATTTGATCATCCTGGGCTTGGCGACACTGCTCGGCAGGACACGCGCGTAGAAGCGGTCCGGTAAGGTCGAATAGCTGTGGCTCAGTCCCAACATGGCGTGTTCTTTCGTAGAGATAGGCGTGTCTCTCTTAGATAGGCGCCCAAAGCACCTGCGGCAAGAAATCTCACCGATATCCACGGAACAGATGACGTTGTGCGACGTTCATTCAGCGCCTGATCAAAGGCTTGAAGCGTGTGGAGGCGGTCATGGATGGCGCCGCAGCAAGGCCGCCGACTGGATGGACGACAGCGAACTTCGCGTCATGCAGTGGCCGGGCTCATAGGCCGATAAAGGTGAGCATCACGAAAGTGGCAAACAGCACGAAATGCGTCATCCCCTCGATGGCGTTGGTCTCGCCATCATTGAGATTGATGGCGGCGGCAATCAGCGTCAAGGCGACCATGACCGTCTGCACCGGTGACATCGCCATGACGAAAGGCTGCCCGGTGTAAAGCGCGATCGCCTCCATCACCGGCACGGTCAGGATCACTGTCGAGAGCGAAGCACCGAGCGCGATGTTGACGACCGCCTGCATGCGGTTGCGCAATGCGGCCCGCAAGGCCGTCAGGATTTCCGGCGCCGCCGAAATTGCCGCAACCACGATCGCCATCAAGGCGGGCGGCGCGCCCGTGCCTTTCAGTCCGTTACCGAGTATCGCCGACATCATTTCCGCAAGCACGCCGATCAGCACGATGCCAAAAATGATGACGCCGATCGAAACCCCGGCCGGCACCATTGGTGCAGTGGATTTTCTGGGCGCCGGCGCCTCAGGTGTGGCGTCCTCGTCTTCTGCATCATCGTCTTCCGCGGTGTAGGCATAGCTGAAGAAATAGCTGTGGCGGCCGACCTGCATGCGCAGGAACAAGGCATAGAGCGTGATCATCACGCAGATGGTAAAGGTGGAGTAATAGTGCCATTTGGTCTGCGGAATGAACTCCGGCACCACCATGGATATGCCCATCGCCGTCAGGATCATCACGCTATAGGTCTTGCCGGAATCATTGTTGTAGGGCTGTTCGCCGAAGCGCAGGCCACCCAGCAGTGCGGCCAAGCCCAGGATGCCGTTGATATCCAGCATTACGGCGGAATAGATCGTGTCGCGCACCAGCGTTGGCGAGCTTTCGCCCATCATCATGATCGCCAGGATAATCACCTCGACCAGCACGGCCGACAGGGTCAAGATCATCGTGCCATAGGGGTCGCCGACCCGCTTTGCCAGATGTTCGGCATGTTTGGCAACGCGCACCGATGCCATGACGATCGTCACGACCAATATTGCCGCAGCGATAAGATTTGTTGTCTGTCCGGCGGCGAGGATCTCATGCTCGAAATAGAACGACAGCACCGAGGCAAAGATTGGCACCAGCAGAAGTCGTTCATGTTTCAAGATGGCTTGCATGATGGCCCCAGGCTAATCTGTTGAGACGATAGGTCAATCCGCCCGCGCTCACAACCGCTGCATGTTGGCCGATAACGGTCAATCGACTTCCACAAGCAGGGAAGGCCAGTACGTGTCCGATTTGAAATCGGTGGGGATTTCGTCCAGAGCATGAGCGTGTCCGCGACGAAATTGATCTGCAGGCAAGATGGCGGCGGAGAAATGCGCTGAGCGGCAAGTCAGGTTGTTGCGAAAGCGAACGGCTACTGATCGCGTGGACATCTTTTTACGCCCATGGCGCGCGCTCAATTTGAGTAATCATTAATATACATGGTAAACAAAGAGCTTGGAAAATCAGCGGCTTTTAATCGTCCTTTAAGTATAAACCTGCAAACGTAGGATCATGATATCGGCAGCCGTCGAGGCGTATTTCGGCGAGTTCCGATGTCAGTCAGGCAAAGTTAGACCACGTATTGATTTCGGAAGTGCCATGACGAGTATCCTTACAAATGTAGGGGCGATATCTGCTGTCCAGCAGATGCGTTCTCTAAATGCGGCTCGCGACAAGAGCCAGGACGAAGCTGCAACCGGCCTGCGCGTGAACACCGCGGCCGACAACACAGCCTATTGGTCGATTGCCACGACCATGCGCTCTGACAACAAGGCGCTTGCCGCTGCCGGGGATTCGCTTGGCATGGGCGCGGCCGCGATTGGCGTGGCCTTCAGCGGCATGTCTTCGGCGATCGATGTGGTCGATGACATCAAGTCCAAGCTGATCTCGGCGCGCGAGGCGGGTGCCGACAAGAACAAGGTCAACAGCGATATCACCGCGCTGCGCGCCGAGCTTTTCTCGATTGCCGATTCCTCGTCCTTCAACGGCGAGAACTGGCTGCTGCGCGAATCGATCGCCGATGACGCCGATCCCGAAATCGTCGGCTCGTTCACGCGTGACACGCGCGGCAACGTCGCCGTCAAGACGCTGCAATATTCGATGACCAATGCAATCGGCACCAACCACCTCGTCGACGATATCGCCGACAACGGCATTCTGACGAGTGCACAATATGCCACCGCAGTCGGAGCAACGACGGATTGGGTGCTGCTGAACGGACGCACAAGCGGGACGACGCACACCGAAATCATCCTCGACAGCGCGACGACTGCAAGCGAAATGGACGAGATGATCAGCGTCACCGACAGCATGCTGATGGCGATGACCCAGGCGGCGGCCAATCTCGGCTCGATGATTTCCCGCATCGAGATGCAGAGCAATTTCGTCGACGATCTGCAGGATACGCAGGACAGGGGTGTCGGCCGGCTTGTCGATGCCAATCTCGGCGAGACCTCTGCTAGGCTGAGAGCCGTCGAGACGCAGAATATGTTGGCAAATCAGGCGCTGTCGATCGCCAACGCCACGCCGCTCAGCCTGATGCAATTGTTGTAGCGTTAGGTCACTTCCTGAACATCGGCGCAAACGCCAGATCGTAATGCAGCATGCAGCGATCTTCCGATTTGTTGCCGGCTCGCGGGCAACCCTCGGCGCGGGCGATTTCCATCAGCAGCGATGGCATCGGCAGGTCGCCGATCCGTGCAAGCATCGCGGTCGCATCATAGCGCCGCCGCATCCCGCATTTCTCGCAGATGACCACGATCTTGCCGCCACGATGGTCGGCAAGGCTGGGAATGTGCGGGCGGCGCGGAGGTCTGTTCATCTGGGCGAGATCTGATTGGCGAGGACCTCGAAATTAAAGCAGCCCTGACGCCCGGCGTCAAAGCCCGGGACCACGTAAAAGGTCACCGCTCACGAACCCATCAAACGTGGGTATCCAAGGGGTCGGAGGAATGCGCTTTGGCTAGTTGGAAAATACGGAAAACAGGTTCCTGAAATATTGTGGCGGAGAAGATGTCCGCCGATATTGGTTGATTTTATTATATAATTTGAACAATGATACGGAAGGAGTCCACAAAGAGTCTACAGTTTGTTTTTGTTTATGGGTGTTCGCGGACATTAATAGTGGGCGATACAGATGATTTTTTTATCCACAAACCTTTCATCGGGCGGGGAGTTTTGTATCGGGTTTTGTAGCGCCCCGCCGGCCTCGCCGAACAATTAGGCAGACTGCCACACGAACAGCGCCACCTTGAATGGACGACGCGATTCATGTCTGACTGTGCAGACGGCGACTTCGTGCGCGACGAGGGTTTTGTTCTCGCCAGCTTAAAGTACGCTGCGATCTGTGCGGCCCAGCTTGAATGGACGCGCCGCTCCGCTACCGATGCCCCAACACTATCGGCGAGGCCGATCCGTTCGAACTGACCTTGTTCGCGCCGGGGTTACTGTCCTGCCGCCAAGGCATGCCTGAACGGATAGCGCCGGGGATTGCACCGATGCCGCTGTTGATGCTTCCAAGCAGGGCGTTTGTCTGGGAGGTCATCGACTTCAGTTCACGCAACTCCTGCGAATTGCGCTCAGTAGCGTCGGCCGCCCGCGAAGCTGCGGAAGTCTGGATCTTCATCTCCGTGATGGCCATGAGGCTCTCGCCGGGCTTAATGTTTAGCGAGATTGCCGAATTGAGTTCTTTATTGGTCCATCCTTTGCCTGAAAACGTTTCAGACAGAAACGGAACAAAATAGCTTGATTTCAGCAGACCATGATTGATCTTCTCGACAATTGAGTCGCCCCAAGAAATGCTGCTTTCATCAAAAAACACCTTCAAGCCATAAGATTCGAGTTTGTCTTTCAGCTTTCTAATTTTCGGCTTATCCTCACTCGCGTGCGACAGAAACACATCAAATTCTCGAACCATATCCGCATACCTTTCCACCCATTCTGAGCCCCTCAGACCACTGAGGACAGCCATTTTGCATAGTTTTGCAACCACAGGATCGTTTGGGCCGCGAACCTGTCCGATATAGGACAACCAGCCTTCTATATGTTGCCAGAAACGACTTGGGTCTTCTGTGGTCTTTAACCAGAGCTTTGCCGCTTTAGACGGACCATGCACGCGCGCTGAATGCAACTTCATTCGCAATAGTGAAATATCGCGTCGCCAAACATTCGCCTTTCGGTTGACGATAAGGCCGGTCACTTCTTGTCGCTCACTTTGAAAAAGAATTCTGGTCTTCTCGTCATTTATTTCGAACCGAGCCGACCGAAACGCATCGTGGATGCTGGTTCCAAGAACGATTACTCTGGCGCCATTTAAAGGTTCCCACGATTTTACTACCGACGATGGAACGGCCTTCTGGCTAGACGAAAACGTAATGTCGTCCGCGTATCTTGTGTAGCGAAGCCGTTCTTTGATGGCGATCTCAACCAGCTTCTTGTCGAGGTTATGTGCAATTATGTTCGCAAGAAGTGGCGAGGTCGATGCGCCTTGCGGCAAGCCATCCTTGAACGTTGTTATCCTTGCCAAGATGGTTGCGACCCGCTCGTTGAACCCGAAGTAACTCGACATAAATAAGCCACGCACACGGGCAAAACTGATCGCCGGGAAAAAGTCCTTAATATCTAAGTTGAGAACCCACCTTTGGCGCTCGTGATATTGAGCGTTTGTTAGAAAAGATTGCCCCTTGACGTAGCCTTTCACGAACAGCTTCGGCTCGTATTTCTGCGCAAGTATTGCGGCAAACCGATCCTGAGCAAGCGCCAGACCTCTAACGGGTTTGGCAATGTCGCGCATGCCGCCCTTCTTTTTTGGGATTTGAAACTGTTTGTAGTACCTTCCATTGTCTGCATTTTGCACAACATAGAAGAATTTAGCTGGCTCCAGCCCAAGCGCAAATGCAACATCTTGAACGGAATGCGCAAGTCGAAGTGCCAGAAGCGGGTCGCCCCAAGCTAAGGTGATATTCAAGGCTTGACCCTCGCTCTTTACCTTCACCGTGTAACCGCGTGTTGCCGCACAGCCGGCGCGCGATTGTGTACTGACGTTTCAGCGAGTTGCCGTGAATTCACCGGCACAAACTAGAGGGTCAAGCCTCACAACTATAAGCAGTCGCTTCGCTGTCGATTGTCAAGGCCGTAGGTCAGTTGCGCAGTTCTTTTTTGGTAGGTCGGCGACAATTGACAAGCCGTAAGAAAACGTAAGCGGCGATATCTCGCAACACGTTTGATGTTACAGATGGACGTGGCAACCGATGCCGTATGGGAACACCCGCTCATAGCTCTATGTGAGCACCGGACGCGGCTTCTTGTTCGAATGGTGGTCCACCCCCATTGCTCTGGCTAAACAGTCTTCAACATAGCGGGTCGAGCATCATCACGTCGTGTTGAGATCATTGTAGGGCGAGCCGCAAACGACGCTCACATAGACCTCTAGCAGGCACTGCCGGACAGGGGCGGGCTCGTCCACGAAACGGAACTCCATTCGGCGGATTCTGGCGAGCGCGGCATCGGCCATGCTCGGCAAGGGATTACTCAAGCTTGGCAAATGCGTTCTTGAGGGCGCGCCCTATGGCGGCGGCGGAGTGTGGCAGACGGAGGACGAAGCCAGTGCTTATATCGAGAATGAACGCCTCTCCGGATTTTCCGTCTATTCGGACTCGAGCTTGGCCGCCAGGGTCCTGAGCGATGACTCCCGGTGCTCAGGCAGACACCGGGAGTAGGCTATGCTTCAACCGAAAATAAAATCGTCAGTGCTGATGTCGCTCAACGGGCCGATGCCATTGAGCGTTATTGTATTTTGATCGCTGGAACCCCAGTGAATGACCATCGGGAGCCAGTACAAGGGGTCGCCAACCGGAACTGTCCCACTCGTTACGGTGCAGTGGTTGTTTTTCAGATCCGACCAACTTGTAATCTCCGAAACAGCTGACAGGTCAATTTTGTCGGTGCCATGCTGAAAATCAGTGATTGTGTCTTTCGCAGACCCCGATCCAAACACGAACGTGTCTGATCCTGATCCGCCGGTCAGTGTGTCGTTGCCAGTGCCTCCGGCAAGCACGTCGTTACCTTGGTTGCCCAGCAACGTGTCCCCGTCTGCCCCACCTGAAATCGTGTCGCCTCCGGCACCGCCGGAGAGAGTATTCTTTCCTGTATTGCCAACGATCGTATTGGCATTTCCATTGCCGGTTCCATTGATGTCCGAGCTGCCAGAAAGCGTTAGATCATCAACATAGTCTCCGAGAGTGTAGGTCACCGACGCGATGGCGCGATCCTGACCTTCGCTCAAATTTTCTGAAATAGTATCGTTTACGTTGTCTACGATGTATGTATCATTTCCGGTTCCGCCGGACATGCTGTCTGCCCCGCCTTTGCCGTCGAGTGTATTGTCCTCACCGTTGCCCGCAATTGTATTGGCCAACGAATTTCCCGACCCGTTAATCGCAGTGCCTTGCAGAACCAGCTTTTCGAGATTCGCTCCGAGTGTATAAGACCGTGTCGAAAGTACGATGTCGGTTCCGTTGTCGGCCGACTCCGTAACTTCGTCTGACGCGTTATCGACATAGTATCTGTCGTTTCCGGCGCCGCCATTCATAGTATCAGCGCCGGCACTACCCTGCAGAATGTCATTGCCATCGTAGCCGTTCAGTACGTTGTCTGCAGCGTTGCCGATTATCCTATTATCCAGTTCGTTGCCGTTACCAGTCACGGCCGATCCGGTCAAAGTTAGGTTTTCGATGTTGTCATACCCCGCAGGCGACAACGTGAAATTGACTGACGATTTGATCTCATCTGTGCCTGACGACGCGCTCTCAGTAATTACGTCGAGTTTGTCGGCGACGATGTACACGTCATCGCCGGCACCACCTTTGAGCGTGTTGGCGGCCGAGTTGCCGATCAAAATATTATTGGCAGAGTTCCCAGTCGCATTAATAGCCGTAATGCCTGTAAGAGTGATGTTCTCAACATTGGCATAAGCTGCCGCAGCAATGGAGAATGTCACAGACGATTCAACCGTGTCCGTGCCTTCTCCGGAGTTCTCCGTAATCAGATCTTGGGTGCTATCCACGACGTAGGTATCATTTCCATCTCCTCCGAAGAGGCGATCAACGCCGGCTCCTCCGACCAGAACGTCATTGCCAAGTCCGCCATTGATAGTATCCGTGCCGTTTCCCCCTTCAATGCTGTTGGCAAAATCGGATCCTGTGATGAGGTCGTTGCCGGCACCCGCAACGATATTCTCAATATCGGAGAGGTAATCCGTTCCAACGGAGGCACCCTGAGCGTAAGAATTGAGATCGATGTCCAGGTTTCCGGACGCCAGAGAGTAGTCGACGGTATCGGTGCCGGTCCCGCCTTCGATCCAATCGTCACCACCGCCATACTGGCCTGCATTTATCGTATCGTCACCCCCGAGAGCGAATATATAGTCTTTACCATTTCCAGCGATCAGCGTGTCGTCGTACACCCCATTGGCTGCAACAAATCCCTCGGAGTCTGGCGTGTTGCTATTTGCGCCGCCGTCATGACCGAATATCGTCCAAGGATCTGTAGCGCTGGGATCACGCGCGGTTAGCGAAACAACAGCGAGCGCGGCTCCGCCGAAGTTACTTCGCTGCCGAAGTACAAGATAGGCTGCGCCTTCGATATCGACTTTAGAAGCGTCCAGATCACCAATTGTATACATGTTTCGCGCATTGAGGCCCGCTGCAAGCCCGGCCTGGATGAGATCAGGCGTCACTAAGTAATTTTCGAGCGTTGTAGCGCCGTTATACGCAACTTGTATCCGAAGGGTATAAGCATCATCGCTTCCATCGATGAGATCGAGATTCTCGATTTCGTCTTTTGTATAAGCTTGGGCAGGAGCGGGTAGCGCGCGATTAGGAGTTAACGTGACTGCAGTCAGAAGGGTGTCATTGCCGGAGTCACCGCTCAAATAATCTCGATTATGATCATTCCATTCTGCGTGAAAGGTTTGAAAATAAGATTCGGTAAGGTGCTCCGCGGAGAAACCCGTCGCCAAATTTCCCCCAGTAACGATGTCATCGCCTCCACCACCCAATATTTGATCCTTGTCGTCCCCCCCGCTACAAGGTCGTTCCCCCCGCCGGAGTATACGAAATCATCGCCCGCTCCCGCATGGATCGTTTGAGTTCCTTCGTATGCCAGGATCAAATCACGGGAAGCATGGTCTCCCGCAATCGCATTCCTACGATCGATCAGGACATCTTGGGGAGCGGTGGACCGCGACTGGATGGTCATGTCAATCGCCTGTCCTCCCGTGAAGTTATTCAGGAGTTTGATTTCGCCCACGCCACTCGGGTAGTCTGTACTGTCTTTAAAAATGCCCTGGTAGTTACTTCTGCCCGCTTCAACCGCTTCGGAATACAGCTCGTGCATAAGGAGATTTTCTTTGATGACAGTCTCGCCCATAAAGTCTGACATGGGGTCAGCCAGCAACGTCTTGACCGCGTCGGCGTACAAGTTGGGGTCTAGAATTTGGTTAATATCGGAACCGTTTAGAACAATGTCCTTCGTTAGCAATGCCGCATGGATAAACTCGTGAATAAAAGTCCGTTCGAAAGTAATGTTGTGAGTGTTACCGTCGAACCCGACGTATTCATTCTGCGTCCAATCACTGGCGTCGAGGTATAGTTTGCCTTCCGCGGGAACCCATCCGCTCCCGCCCGAGGTTACGTTTTCTATGGTGATTGTTACTGTGCGATCGAAAAGTCCTGCCACGGAAGTAGCCGTTGCCAACTTATTGACAATCCCCTGAATAATCTGAGGATCCATTCCGGTCGGGAGAACAAACGTAACGTTGCCTTGCGTAATTGTTGACATGTCTAAACCTTAAAAATCTCTCTTGGGTTGCACTCTGTGAATTAATTCGCTCAAGCCCTTTGGGTACTTTTTCTTGCTGCAGCCCGGAATCTTCCCAGCTTCAGCGAGTTTGTAGAAATAGGCAGGCGATAGATCAAAAACCGTCGGATCATTCTTCGTGTCTCGGCTCGTCATGCACAAAATATAGTCGGCGCTTGCTCGCCAAAAATTCGCGGCAACCTCTCTTGATCGGGTTGAAAACGTGACAACTCCGCCGCACGAGGAGACAATACAATCCTGCAGTTGGTGCGATGAGAGGAATTGATTGACGGCTTTTCGTATGTCGGCTCGAGAGGCTTTGGCGTTCGCGGGCTCTGAATCCGCAAACGTCAAGAAGGACGCCCATTTGACTGGATCGCTACTGATTTCATGATTGAAATCTCTGGCCCGGATTGCGAAAACAGCCTTCCACGTCAGATATCCGAGGAATAGCTTGCGCCGGCTGCAATCGTTGGCGTCTCTAAATTTGCTGCATGGCACGATTTGAGCATCGGGGAAAATGGTCGAGACCTGTCGCATTTCAATATCGCTTTGCGCGAAGTCTTGCTGCGGCTGGGTTGTCGCTGCTCTCGCCGACGAAACGGCTATGAAAACCAATATCGAGACAAATGTAAATCTTAGGATAGGCAATTTCACCTCCTGGAATCGACGGGAATTGATCATACGGCCCTTTCTGAGTCACTCCCCTCAGTTGTAAAATCCACAATCTCTTAGTAAACTCGCAACAATTGGCTGTGGAATACTGTCTGCGGTTGCGTTGGCAACCGTCTTCCTGTCGTCGATGAAATGCCTCCGTGTGTCTTTGAAGAAACGAAGGTGAGTAAAAATATTTGCGCTCGAAATTCGCACCAAGCCGCTGGCGCGTCTGGTTCGCGGCCAGTTGAGTTTTGGTAAAGAATAATTAAATCAATACCTTGCGTTGACATTCTTATGTTTTGCGAGTCATTTTCATTGCGAATCATACGGTTTTGAAACGAACCGAATCAAGGTTTCGCGGGGTAGATCAGCCCGGTAGATCGGCAGGCTCATAACCTGCAGGCCGCCGACCGGCAACGCGTTATTATGAGCGAGCTTTACTCGAGCGGGATATCGGGCCAGTGCTCTGTAAAAAGCGCCGGAGGCTTGGGTCGATTGGGCCTCGCCGGCCCGGTGGCCCGCTCCCTTAAAATCTGGCTCAAGGCAGCCTGTGCCGACGTCTCGCCCTTCATGTCGGATGATCCAGAGTTTGTTGCCGGAGCGTTGGGCCTTAAGCCTGAGCCGCGCGGGCGCTGCTGTTCTAGCCATCGATGATATTCCTTCATCGCTCGCAAGGTTGTGAAGTCCTTGTTCGCCAGACGGAATACCCGAAGGTGCCCTTTCTTGCCGGCGGAACGCAGGACACCCGTGGCGATTGGCGTATCTGGAAAATATAGCTTCGCAGCGTTTGCCAACCGCAGAGGGGTATCCTCGCTAAAAGCTGGATCTGCAATGTCCTCGTATTCGCGTTTGCGCACGGTTGTCGGCTAACCTCTCAACTTCATGATTATGTCGATATTCTCAACATTCAAAAGGCTATTATGGTCCTTGCCTGTTGGGACTTCTCAATTTGTCGCGGAGCCGTTTCTTTCGCTGAGCCGCGAGCGCAGTGGCCTCGTACCGCTCGCGAGCCAAATCGGCTGCCGACTTCCGCGAAGGCTTGAGCAGCACCCAAAGATCGTCCGTATGAACAAATCGCGACCTGCCAATTTTCTTGCCAATACCCGCCGCTTGGGCCTTCGTCCAAATTGTTCGAGGGGTGATGACCACTCCGGAGGAAGCCTGAAGACGGCTAGACACCTCCTCAATTGTGATCAAGCCTTCTATTCCCCTTTCGCTACCGTCCGACGGAATCCGATCCGAATTCATGGGCGCCATCTTTCTTTCTAAAGTTGCATTTAACCGGGCATGGGTCGGGGAAGATAAGTCATAATTTTTTAAGATATTCAACGGCGATTTAACAATCATGCAAAGCTAAATTCTCGATAGAAATATCATTCGGCTGAAAGATAATTCTATCACAGATAGAATAATGTTGACGACCTTGAATAAGGGAGTAGCTTCGCTCGCGTTAACGATTCTTCCAAAGGACTATTCGATGACATTCCCCCACATGCCTTGCCCGGCCTTCCTTGCGTTGCCTGCTGATCTGAAGGAGCGGCTGGGACGCCTGCCTCATGAAGCCCCTTACATTGAAATTGGTGACATCATCATCATTCTTGCGTGCGTCGAATTCGGCGATTTCACCACTTCTGATCGGGACTTTGCGATGTCGAGGCTGGAGGCTGTTATCACCTACGCCGCCCAGATTGAGGCGATCCAAACGTATGAGCGAAGAGGGTATGGCGCTCTGGGCACACCATCATGTGCGGTGGCATCCGAAGCGGGAAAGCCGCCCCACATGAGCGGCTTGGCAATACACTCGGGTTACGTGATGAGTACCGTATAGGCTTCCAGCGAGCCCAGAGCTTCCCGGGCGGCGCGTTTAAGAACGTCCTGAGAACTGCCGGTATCGGTGAAGACGAGGTTGCCGTGATCGTATACGAAGATTTCGAGCCAATCGAAGATATTCATGTGCGTCCCCTGATCGCGATGCTGCCTTCGGTAGATTGATTTTTCGCGCTCACAGCTGCCTCTTCTCAACTGTGTAGAAAATGTCTGCAGCAGCAGCTCTTGCGCGGACGGTTTCACGATAATCGTTGTTTGTGAGGAAGCAGGGGCGGTCGATGCCGAAAGCGACATAACGCTCCAGATGGTCAAGCGCCATTTGCAAGGCGGCTTGTTCAGTGGAGGCGACATCCGCGTCGTGCTCGTCGCCCCGTTCCATCTGGATCAGCCAGACTGTCCGTGATGCGGCTTCCTCAGGGTGACTTGAGGGTACGGCAAGCAAGGTCGCCGAGGTGGCGAGCGCCGAGATTCGCTGCGAGCTGGAGAGAATGGTGGTCTGCATTGGTCAGTCTCCTTTTGGGTTGATGATGCCTGGCAAGAGCAGGCAGGTCGGTTGTCGTGTCATCTCTATTGTGATAACCTTACACTAATGATATAAGGCTGCATCAAAAGATAAGTCAACACTAAAAGTGTAAGGTTGTATCAAAATGGCACTATCTCCCGCCCAATGCCGAGCTGCGCGGGCGCTTCTTGGCTGGTCTCAGGACCAACTATCCGAGGCGTCAAAGGTGGCGAAGGCGACCATCGCAAATTTTGAGGCGGGCAAGCGGTCACCATACGACCGCACCTTGGCGGACGTTCAGCGCGCTCTGGATGATGCTGGCGTGATATTCCTGGCTGCCGACGAAAACACCTCCGGGGGCGATGGCGTCCGGATTAAGACGAGCTTCTAATTGGGGGAGGATATTTTGGCCTAGCAGTTCTAGCCGCAAGCGGCCGGCTCCGATCTATGTCAACCCGGCGATTGCCTTCAGAGGCGACGAGGGGAGGGTCGGGGAGCTTCAGCTGGCGTATGACGCCCTCGACTTTGCCAAGGAGTAAGTTGGGGGCGGATCCCGGAGACCGCGCTCTGAATAGCGCTGCGTCGCCGACCTAAGTAGACAAGCGGCGCTAAGCCGCTCGCTTAGCCTTCAGCATCTCGACCCATGCCGCGATTTCGCGCCGGTCATAGAGTGTTCGCCTGCCAATCATGACTGGTCGAGGAAAGGAAGAGTCCTCGGTCGTGAGCTTCCAAAGCGTAGTGCGCTTGATGGCGATTGCCTCACAGGTTTCGGCTATCGTCATCAGCAGTTTTCCGTCAGTCATTGTTCACCCGTGTTGGCCGTCGTTTCTGTCTGGTTATGATGGTCTGCCACAGGAGTTAATGAGGTATTAATGACGAAATTATTCCAGTCGTCCATTAGGAGTCGACGTTTCTCAAGCGCATCGCCACGGCGATATGACAGTTCCACAGCATTGCCAACGGCATGCGCAAGCGCCGCTTCAGCGACTTCGCGAGGATGGTCTGTTTCCTCCCCGACCCAGTCGCGGAATGTGGACCGAAATCCATGCACCGTGACACCCGTGCAGATTCCCTTCAGGCATTGCAGCAGTGCCATATCAGATAGCGATGCACCCCGTTTCCTACTTGGAAACACTAGACCCACGCTCCCGAATAAAGCCATGCGCTTCAGGACAGCGAGCGCCTCGCTACATAGAGGGACTCGATGCTCCTTTTCTGCCTTCATGCGTTCGGCGGGGATGACCCACAGTTTGGAGTCCATATTGATTTCAGCCCATTCCGCCCCACGAACTTCGCCAGAGCGGGCAGCGGTCAATATACCGAATCGCAGAGCCTCAGAGGAGACGCTGGTCAATTTGTCCAGCTTTTCCCAGAAGGCCGGCATTTCAGCATAGGGGAGGGCTGCATGGTGGCCGCGCTGGAGCTTCTCGCGTTTGGGAAGACGATGCTTCAGCCGCGCTATGGTGGCAGGGTTGCTGGATACCCTTAGCCCATCAGATATCGCGGCTTCTATAACACGCTCGATTCGCTGCCGGACCCGCCCAGCCGTCTCGGACTTAGTTGTCCAGATAGGCTTTAGGATTTCGAGCACATCGCCGACCTCAATAGCATCAACGGGTTTGTCCCAGATCGACCCGCAGTAGGTTTTCAGCGTGCTCCGCCACTGCTTGCGGTGCTTCAGGTTTTTGTATCCCGACTCGATATCATCAACGATATCCATCGCGTACTCCCCGAATAGGGCTACGACAGCGCCTACGGGCTCAGCCATTGGCCCCGGCTTGGGCAATCCGGCCTTAATGCGCGCGCGCTCCTCTTCGGCACGCTCCTGCGCTTGACGCAGTCTCATCGTAGGATAGGTGCCTAGGGCGACCTCGACTCGTTTCTCGCCAACCGTAGCGATTGCGACAAACGACTTGCTGCCGGTAGCTCTGGTTCGGAGATAAAGACCGGCACCTAGAGCGACCCGTCCAGGCTTGTCGATAGCTTTGATTTGCGCGTCTGTGAGAGATTTCGCCATGACCGAGTCCACAATAGGTCCACACTATTTGTAGACTTAGGTAAACAACGGCAAACGGTCAATTCGTGAGGAACTAGCCAAACATCGAGATTTGTGGGGTTTTTTGAGGTTGGCGAACGATGGCAAACAAGGGAATGGCGGAGAAGATGGGATTCGAACCCACGATACCCTTCCGGGTATACTCCCTTAGCAGGGGAGCGCCTTCGACCACTCGGCCACCTCTCCGTTGCGGCGTGGATACTGGCAAAGCCGTGAGCAATCAAGGCATTTTTCCTTTGAGGTCGTTTTTTTCTGTGTGGCCGATACGACACTTCCTTTTCTGGATCGTTCGCGCGCCCTTGGGCTTGTCTGGGCCGCGCGGAGCGTTGGCCGCAGATCGACGCGATTCTTTCACCACGACGGCAAATCGCATCTTGTCACATGGCTGTAATAAAGCTCGGCTATCAGCACGCAAGGTTGGCTGACGGGTCCTCTCGATCCAGCTCAGCCCGCTGCGATCGTGTGCACATGCTGCAGACGGATTTCATGCACATCAGCCTAGGCATTGCCGCCGCACGAATAGATGCCGCCGGAACCTTTGTTTCGAGCGGCCATTTGGCGCTTTATATTTAATCTATAGATTGTGTTGCATTTTTGCTACGTCACATTTCGTTGTCGGTTTCCATTGGCTTAATTCGCCCGATCCGTTGTTGTGCCGATGTTGGAAAAAGATAAGTTCACCACAGCTGCAAGGGAGTTCCCGCTTCCATGCCAGCCGAGCTCCGGGCAGGGGCAGCCGCAGATACGGCAGAAGTCCGGACGCTGAATGAAACTTTTTTCTGGAGGTCAGAAAATGAATATCAAGAGCCTGCTCATTGGCTCCGCGGCCGCTCTGGCGGTCGTTTCCGGCGCACAAGCCGCCGACGCCGTCGTAGCCGCCGAGCCGGAACCGATGGAATATGTGAAGGTCTGCGATGCCTATGGCACTGGCTTTTTCTACATCCCGGGCACCGAAACCTGCCTGAAGATCGGCGGTTCGCTGCGTTATGAAAAGCGCTTCAAGAAGGTCGGCGACGCCGCCACGACCTATGACAACCATGGTCGCGCGCGTCTCGAAGTTGAAGCGCGCAACGACTCCGAGTGGGGCACGGTTTACTCCTGGATTCGCATCCAGGGCGACCAGGTCAACAACGGCAGTGCGATTGACGGCTCGGGCGCTCCCGACACTCTGAAGTGGTATTACTACTTCGGTATCGGCGGCCTGGAATTCGGCAACTGGGATAGCCAGTGGAAGAAGTTCCTCGGCACCGGCTTCACCGACGACAACGGCATTGTCCAGTCTGACAATCTCTTCCCCGATTCGCGTCAGTATATCAGCTACACGGCTGAATTCGGTTCGTGGAAGGCTTACGTTTCGTTGGACAACGATGCCGACGAGTACTATCTGCTTACCCAGACGGGTGTTGACCCGGTCACGGGTGCTCCGATCTACAAGCATATCGGTGAAGATCACTCGGGTGGTAAGAGCGAGGCTGACCGCGGCAACAAGTTCATGCCTGACGTGACCGCTGGTGCATCCACGACATTCGGTGATTGGTCGGGCGGTTTCAACGTTGCCTATGACGAATCCGACGAATCGGTTGCCGTCAAGGGTGTCGTCGCCGGCTCCTTCGATTGGGTTGGCGTGCGCGCATTGGCGTTCTACTCCGACAGCGACCAGAACATCTTCTTCAACTACGATGGTTTCAGCGCGATCCTCGGCCTGCAGGCCAAGGTCACCGACTCGGTTATCCTGTCCAAGGACATCCAGTTCTGGGATAACGGCGACTGGCGTGTCGTTGGCGACGTAGAATGGAAGGTTGCTTCCGGCTTCTCCGTCCTGCTCGAAGGCATCTATGCCGACCGTTACGATGTGAAGACCAAGAGCGGCATGCTGCGCTTCCAGCGCAAGTTCTGATAGCGCGTCCTTATAATAGGCGGAGGGAGGCCCGGTTCGCCGGGCCTTTCGTTTGTATCCTTGTGAGACTGCATTCACGTGCAGTCGAGTCGATGCCGGCGCGTCAGGTCGATTCGGAGCAAATGCCAGGGTCCGTGTCCGCGAATGCCTGTGAAGAAATGACCGCCCGACGCGTCAGGACGCAGGCGACATGCCGGAATCGCCGTTTGAATCGTGGATATGCGAGGGTTTCGTGCCGATCAAGGGACTTGCGGGACCTTGTAACCGCATGATTTCTTTAACTTATTGTTAGGAAGCATTAACAGTTTGTCAATTCTTCGGGATGCCTGGGTGATTTTGTGTCATTTTTGTAACATGGTGGCCTGAAGAAGGCGGGTGGGGTTTCGGAATTTGCAAATCGGCGTTGCGTAACCGGGCTGCCTGTCTATGATCACCTTCGAAGCGACGGGCCAGCCCGGTGTCTTCAAAGTGAATGGGATGGGGCAGGGAATGCTGTCCTTCAGCGAAAATAAGACCCATACCCGATTGAAACATTTTGACTGGAGGTCAGAAATGAACATTAAGAGCCTTCTTCTCGGCTCCGCAGCTGCTCTGGCAGTTGTTTCCGGTGCACAGGCTGCCGACGCTGTCGTCGCCGCCGAGCCGGAACCGATGGAATATGTTAAGGTTTGCGACGCTTACGGCACCGGCTTCTTCTACATTCCCGGCACCGAAACCTGCCTGAAGATCGGCGGCCAGCTGC
The DNA here is from genome assembly GCF_057787725.1 of Shinella sp. OV683. Taxonomy (NCBI): domain Bacteria; kingdom Pseudomonadati; phylum Pseudomonadota; class Alphaproteobacteria; order Hyphomicrobiales; family Rhizobiaceae; genus Shinella; species Shinella sp. OV683. The sequence goes on along the minus strand of NZ_CM173543.1, from coordinate 3,218,327 downwards.
GTTACGAAAAGCGCTTCAGCCAGACTGGCAGCAAGGACAAGAACCTCAACTACGACAACCACAGCCGTATCAAGCTCGACGTTGAAGCCAAGAACGACTCCGAATGGGGTACGGTCTACAGCTGGCTCCGCGTTCAGGGCGAGCAGTACAACAATGGTAGCGACATTCAGGGCTCCTCGCCGGCTAGCTACCTGCATTGGTACTACGTCTTTGGTATCGGTGGCCTCGAGTTCTCGAACTTCGATAGCCAGTGGGCCAAGTTCTTCGGTTACGGCGGCTTCACCGATGACGGCGGCGTCTACGACTCCGATTGGAACTTCCCTGACTCGCGCCAGTACATCAGCTACACGGCTGACTTCGGTTCGTGGAAGGCCTATGTGTCGTTGGACAACGATGCTGACGAATATTACAAGGAGACTGTCGTTCAGGTTGGTGTTGATCCTGTAACCGGTCTGCCGATCTACAAGACGAAGTTCCTGGGTGAAGACCATAACCCCGGCAAAAGCGTTGGCGATATCGACAGGGGCAACCGGTTCATGCCCGACGTCGAAGTCGGTGCAAGCGGCACCTTTGGTGACTGGCAGGTTGCAGGCGGCGTTGCATACGACGAATCTGCTGAATCCTTTGCAGTCAAGAAGTTGGTTGCTGGTAACTTCGGCATGTTCGGCGTCCGCTTGATGGGCTTGTATTCGGACAGCAACCAGAACATCTTCTTCAACTACGACGGTTTCAGCGCGATCCTCGGCCTCCAGGCCAAGGTCACCGACACGGTTACCCTCTCGAAGGATATCCAGTGGTGGGATGATGGTTCGTGGCGCCTGGTTGGTGATGTTAACTGGGAAGTTGCTTCTGGCTTCTCCGTCCTGGTTGAAGGCATCTACTACGCCCCCGACAAGGGGCCGGACGTCAAGTCTGGCATGCTGCGCTTCCAGCGCTCGTTCTAATCCGCAAGGATTTGGTGGAAGAGGCCCGGGTTTCCCGGGCCTTTTTCGTTTCACCTCATTGAATTGAGGAATTCGGTGAGGGGCGCATAGACCTCGTTGAAATGCAGCAGCGGTGCATGGCCTTGTCCTGTAACGGTCAGGAGTTTCGCGCCAGGATGGCGTTTGAGCATCTCAGTCGCAGTCTCCCTTGACAGAAGCCGCGAATTCTCGCCGCGAACGACGAGCACCGGCAGTTTGGCCATGGCAGCATATTGCGGCCACAGATCTGGCAGTTTCTTCGAAAAATCCATTGTTTTCAAAGGCTCGACGAGAGCTGGATCGAAATCGGCTATCCAGATTCCTCCGGCTTGCCGATAAAGGGCATATGCCATTTCCAGCCAGTCATCTGCGGACAACGCTGGAAATTCTGCCCCGTGGATGATTTTGAGCGCAGACGCGGCCTCGGCAAGCGATGAAAATTCAGAACGTTTTGACAGGTAGTCCCGGATTCGCCGCAGCCCGTCCGATTCGATTTCTGGGCCGATGTCGTTGAAGATCACGCAGGCAATCCGATCAAGTGCGGTGGCCGCCAGGATATGCAGGATCAAACCGCCGCGCGAGGTTCCTATGAACTGGGCTCTCTCTATTCCGAGATAGTCGAGTGCTGCGACCACATCCTGTGCCTCACGCACAACATTGTAATTCGCCTTGTCGACATCCCAATCCGACCGACCACGACCGCGATAATCAAGGGTTACGACACGATGACCATCTTCCATCAGCCGCAGGGCAAGCGGATGAAAGTCTCGGCTGTTGCGTGACAGGCCCGCAAGACACACGATCGGTAGTGTCCGCGCCGATTCTGAACGGTAATCACGACCATAGAGCTGAAGGCCATCATCGGACGTGAGGTGAAATTCCTGGTAGCGCTGTTCGGTCATTGTGGCCCCGGCAAATGATGAGGGCCCAACAAACCGGGAATCATGGCCGGAGGTCAAGCGTGCGAACAGCTTTACTGGACGCCAGCCGTCAGGTCGGCACTGATATCGGCGTCTTCGTTGAGCAGCGTCTTGTAGACTTGGAAGTTCTCCATGACTTTCTGCACATAGTCGCGCGTTTCCTGGAAGGGGATGCTTTCTACCCAGTCGACCACCGAATCGATATCCTTGCCGCGCGGATCGCCGTAACGCTTGATCCATTGCGGGATGCGTCCGGGGCCGGCATTGTAGGCGGCAAAGGTGAGGACGTATGAGCCGTTGAACTTGTCGATCTGCTCGCCGAGATAGTGCGAACCCAGCGTTGCATTGAAGGCCGGATCGTCGATCAGTTTATCGTCGGCGTAAGCTAACTGATATTTCTGCGCCACTTTCTTTGCCGTCGCCGGTAGGATCTGCAGCAGCCCTCGCGCGTTTGCAGGTGATATCGCCGAGGGATTGAAGGCGCTTTCCTGCCTCGCGATGGCGTAAGCGAGCGCCTTGCCGGAGCCGGAAATATCGGCGCTATCGGGAATGGCACCCAGCGGAAAGGCCGCAAGGCCGGGGTCATGACCCTGCCTCAAGGCTGCCTTGCCCACCGCGAGCGACAGCGACGCACCGTGATTTCTCAGCGCGATTTCGCCCAGCGCCTGCAATTCCGATGGGCTTTCAAGCTTCTTGGCCAGAGCGAGATAGAGCCGACGCGCCCGGCCATCTTCGCCGGCTTTCTCCAGCAGCGTAATTGCCTGCATTTCCGGCCGTTTTGCAAAGGCCGTCTCGATCTCGAGCGAACCCTGGTATCGCTCGCCGGGCGCAATCCGAATTGCAAGCTTGGCGGCAGCCAGCTGGCCGTAGTAGGTGGCGGGATAGAAGGCGGCCTTACGATAGAAGTCCTTGGCAATGCCCGGTCCTCCGGCCTGCGCCGCGCGCCCGAGCCAATAGTAGCCGCGCGCCTGGTCATGCGCCTTGGCACTGGCTTTCAGCAACGCGTTGAAATGGTCTTCGGCCTTTTTCGTGTCCTTGAGCCCGCGCAGTGTATACCAGCCTGCATGAAACTCGGCTTCGGCGATGTCGTCCGGCGTTTCGGCGAGATGTGCGGTGGCCAGGTCGTAGGCATCCTTGGCCTTGCCGTCGTCCATCAGCGCGCGGCTGATGATGCGCGTTTCCACCCACCAGGCATCGGGATCACCGAGGAGGGTGCGGTCGCGCGGCATTTTTTCCAGTAGCTTGGCGGCATCTCCATACTCACGCGCCTGCCGCAACTGCTTTACCGATGCATAAAGAAAGGCCGGATCGTTCTTCCACTTCGCATCGACCGCAGCCAGCAATTGCTTGCGATTCTTCGACTTGCGCACGGTGGCCGCAAAGGCGGCATACAGCGACTCCGCTTTTGCCATGACGGAAAAGCGCTTGGCTTGGTCAAGCTTTTCCGCAAACAGCAGATGCACCATGCGCTGGTAGTGATCTCTCTCATTCAGCAAGCCGCTGAATTCGCTGAGTATCTTGTCTTCCAACGCCGGGTCGAACGTCTTGTCGTCCCAGAAGCTCCGAAGGATTCGTGTGGCGCGCGGCTGGTCGCCCTTGGCAAGTGCAGCGCGAGCCAGTACCATCGCACCCTCGGGCGTTTCGGGCATATGCTCGCTGAACACATCCAACACCACGGCGGGATCGGCACTCTCGCGATAGAGCGCCTGCTCGTAGTTTACATCGATATCATCCAGCGCCGGCCAGTCCTTGAGTGCGGCGCGCGCCATTTCGAGCTCGGTCGACGGCACGGCCTTCTGGCCGGAAACCGCAATCGCCCAGGTCAGCGTCATCCATTCGACGGAATTGCGCGGTAGCGAATCGCGGATGGCGATGGCGGCAAGGCTGTCACGCACGGACAGAGCCTGAAGTCCTGCCAGAAGCTCTGCACTTGGCTGAGGGTCGAGTTTAGGCGCTACCTTGATATTGGCGCCGAATTCAGAGGGCTGGCTATCGATCTGGCCGGGCGTCGCCACAATTCTCGCGGGCAGGGGTTTCACCCTGTCGGTCTTGATCGAAAGCGTCTTGATGGACATGTCGGGGGCGGTCGGCTCGGGCGCAGAATGCCGGCCGAGCAGCCCATAGATCGTGCTGCCGCCGGCGGCCAGTACCACGACCGCTATGATCGCCTGCTTCATTGCGCCACTCCGGCCATTAGCACAGTCTAAATCTTGCCGCCCTTTGGGTTAACAGAAGGTAAAAATTGTTGTTTTCGGCTTTTCAGCGACCCAAACTCGGAATAATGCGATCGAAATTGGCTTGCTGGCAAAAGCCGCCTTATATAAGGTCCGTGCTTCCGTAAATCAGGAATACGGCTAAAGAATGGGCCAAGCCGGCCCCACCAGGAGTTGCTTTATGTTCAAGGGTTCCATTCCCGCGCTTTTGACCCCGTTCAAGGATGATGGCAGCGTGGATGAAAAAGCGTTCGTCGCCCATGTCGAATGGCAGATCGCCGAAGGGAGCGCCGGACTCGTTCCGGTTGGCACCACCGGTGAATCGCCGACCCTTTCGCATGCGGAGCACAAACGCGTCGTCGAACTCTGTGTCCAGACTGCCAACAAGCGCGTGCCGGTGATTGCCGGTGCTGGCTCGAACAACACGATCGAGGCCATCGAGCTGGCGCGCCATGCCGAAAAGGCAGGTGCGGATGCGATTCTTGTGGTGACACCCTATTACAACAGGCCCACTCAGAAGGGCATGATCGCCCATTTCTCCGCGATTGCCGAAGCGACATCGCTGCCGATCATTATCTACAATATCCCACCGCGCTCGGTGGTGGATATGATGCCGGACACGATGGGCAAGCTCGCTGCCGCTTACCGGAATATCGTCGGCGTCAAGGATGCAACGGGCAAGATCGAGCGCGTCTCCGAACAGCGCATCACCTGCGGCAAGGATTTCGTCCAGCTTTCGGGCGAGGATGCCAGCGCACTCGGCTTCAATGCGCATGGCGGCGTCGGCTGCATCTCGGTGACGGCAAACGTGGCGCCACGGCTGTGTGCGGAATTCCAGGCGGCGACGCTCGCCGGCGATTTCGCCAAGGCACTCGAATATCAGGACCGCCTGATGCCGCTTCATAAGGCAATCTTCATGGAGCCGGGCGTTTGCGGTGCCAAATACGCACTCTCGAAACTCGGAAGGATGAGCCGCACGGTTCGTTCGCCGCTGGTGTCCGGTCTGGAACAGGCGACGGAAGCTGCAATTGACGTTGCGCTGAACCATGCAGGCCTAACAAACTGATATGACGCATAAAGGACGGCCAACGACGGTCAAGAAGATTGTCGCGGAAAACCGCAAGGCCCGCTACAACTACGAAATTGTCGATACGTATGAAGCGGGCCTGATGTTGACGGGCACCGAAGTTAAGTCGCTGCGTGAGGGCAAGGCAAACATCGCCGAGTCCTACGCCAGCGACGAGAACGGCGAGATCTGGCTGATCAATTCCTATCTGCCGGAATACCTGCAGGCCAATCGCTTCAACCATTCTCCGCGCCGGCCGCGCAAGCTGCTGCTCTCCGCCAAGGAGATCGGCCGCCTGCGCACGGGCATCAACCGCGAAGGCATGACCTTGATTCCGTTGAAGATTTACTTCAACGAGCAGGGACGCGCCAAGCTCGAGCTTGCTATCGCCAAGGGCAAGAAGCTACACGACAAGCGCGAGACCGAGAAGGAACGCGACTGGAATCGCGAGAAGGGTCGGCTGCTGCGCGACCGCGGCTGATAGTGATCAGCCCGGCTGATCGCCATCAGCCCACCTTATCACCGTTTGTCGGCGAGCAGCCTCTCCGTCGCACCCGCCAGTGTTCGCTTGTAAAGCGCGATCGTCCGCTCGCCCTCAGCCTTTTCCAGCAGGATCGCGTATCGCACGGCGCCCACGAGGAGCTGCATGCTCAGCCGTGCGGCTGCCAACAACTCCGTTTCGTCATGTGCAGGCGCAAGCACTTTCAGCACCGCGAACACAGCTTGCGAATGCCACTCGGCATCTTCCGCATCTATCGCTGCAAGCTGTCTGTCAACCTGGGTCGCATTCCAGATATCGACCATCACCGGCATCACGCAGAACATCTCGAAATAGCCGTCGACAATCCGCGCCATAGCCGCATCGAGGTCAGAAAAGCTGCCGATCCCTGCCAGTTCGGTTGCCACGCATTGCCGCCCGAGCGCGTTGTAATGCTCCGCAAGTGTACGGACGATCGCCGTCTTGTCGGGAAAGTACTGATAAAGCGACCCGAACGATACGCCGGCGCGCTCGACGATGTCGCTCATCTTTAGCGCTTCGCTGCCCCTTTCCGCGATCAACTCCGTCGCCACGGCGAGAATTTTTTCGACGCGCTCGCGGCCTCGCTTCTGCACCGGAATGCGTCTCGCACCGCCCAAGTCATCGTAATCATGACCCTTTTTCTCGTTGACAGTCTCTTCCATTTTTTCGCCCTCGAACCCACTTGACAAATATACGAGAAACTCTCACATTTAGCAAATGCGAGAGTTTCTCGCTTTTGTGGAGGAAATGAACATGCAAAATGATAACATCGTCCTCATTGGTGGAATGGGAAAGACCGGCGGTCGCGTCGCCGAGCGACTGAAGGGCAGCGGTGTCTTGGTTCGGGCCGCATCTCGCTCGACCACGCCGGCCTTCGATTGGGTTGATCGCAACACCTGGGCGGCCGCTCTTAGCGGAGCGACATCAGCCTATGTTACCTACCAGCCCGATCTTGCCGTGCCGCGTGCAGCCGATGACATCGCTGCATTTGGAGAGGTGTCGTGCAAGGCGGGTGTCGAGCACATCGTGCTGCTGTCGGGCCGCGGAGAGGATGGCGCAGTAGCAAGCGAGAAGCGTTTGCAGGCGTCGGGCATCGACTACACGGTGCTCCGGGCAAGCTGGTTCGATCAGAATTTCAGCGAAGGATCATTTCTCGATGGCATCCTTGCAGGCCAGCTGGTTCTCCCCGCAGATGCGGTGCAGGAGCCGTTTGTCGATCTCGACGATGTTGCTGACGCGGCTGTCGCAGCTCTTCTCGATTCCGCCCATCGCAACCGTGTCTATGAATTGACCGGGCCGCGGCTGATGACCTTTGCCGAGGCGGTCGCCGAGATTGCCAGTGCAAGCGGACGTCAGATCACCTACGCGACCGCCCCGGTCGACGGGTTCGTCACGGAACTCCGCGCCGCCGGGTTGCCTGAGGAAGTGCTGTGGCTGATGGATGAGCTTTTCACGCGCACGCTTGATGGCCGCAACGAGAGCGTGGTCGCAGATATCGAGGGCCTTATCGGGCGCAAACCCAAGGATTTCGCAATCTTCGCGCGCGATGCGGCACGCTCAAACATATGGAGCCGATGATGTCCGATTTCCCGTTTACAAGGCTGCTCCTCACGATTGCTGCTCTCGGCAGCGGCATCATCGGCGGCACCTTCTTCGCCTTTTCGACCTTCATCATGAGGGCGTTGGCGGAAGTATCCGGTGCGAGCGGCGTCGCCACCATGAATGCGATCGACAGGGTGATCCTGCGCTCGTGGTTCATGCCCGTCTTTGTCGGCACGGCCGTGCTGTCGGTCCTGATCATCGTCCTTGCGATGCGCAATTGGCAGTTTTCCGCCAGCAGCCTGATGATCGTCGGTGCGACGCTCTATCTGGTGGCATCCTTCCTGTCGACCATCGCCTTCAATGTGCCGCTCAACGACAGGCTGGCGACATTCGACGGGCAGGGGGCGGAAGCGGCGAGCTTCTGGGCGACCTACCTCAAAGACTGGACCTTCTGGAATCATGTCCGCACGGCAGCGTCGCTCGTGGCATCGGCCGCGTTCATCATGGCCATCCGCTAGGCGATCAAACGTCGTCGAAATCTTCCTGCACGGGCTCGACCTGGCGCGGCGGACGTTCGGATGGATCGCGGCCGACTTCGCTCTTCAAGCTCACCAGATCGATGAAATGATCGGCCTGGCGGCGCAGGTCGTCAGCGATCATCGGCGGCTGGGTGGACATGGTCGATACGACCGAAACCTTGCGGCCTTTGCGCTGCAGGGCTTCGACAAGCGTGGTGAAATCGCCGTCACCGGAGAAGATCACCAGGTGATCGACGACCTCGGATTGCTCCATGGCATCGATCGCGAGTTCGATATCCATGTTGCCCTTGATCTTGCGGCGGCCGAGGGAGTCGGTGAATTCCTTGGCCGGCTTGGTGATGACTTTATAGCCGTTATAGTCCAGCCAGTCGATCAGCGGGCGGATCGAAGAGTATTCCTGATCCTCGATAAGAGCGGTGTAGTAGTAAGCGCGCAGCAGATAGCCGCGCTTCTGGAAAGCCTTCAGAAGCTTGCGGTAATCTATGTCGAAGCCGAGGCTTTTGGACGCGGCATAAAGATTTGCTCCATCAATAAATAATGCAATTTTTTCGCGAGGGTCAAACATGATTTTATCCTGTCAGGTTGTTTTAAACAGCGATCTAACCCAATAGAGTTGCGGAGGCTTCAACTCGTTCCCAGAAAAATCCGCTATTTAATCCACCATTTATGTAAGACGACGTTTAGATGACGGCCGAGCCGATTCCAAGAAAAATTTCGTTTGAAATCACAAATTATACGATTATCAAACGGGAATGGATCACAACTCGCGCTCGCCGCGTGATATTTTTCCGGATGGTAAAAAACGCGCCAACGAACTTTCTCCGCAAACTGCACCGTGAGATTGTAAACCGGCACGGCATCCCGGGTGTTCAAATATCCACAACCATTGCGATAGGCGTCTTGCCTTGCAAATCGACCTTGCCTTGCGGCCAGTGTCCAAATTGTGACAGCACGCATCGGTCCAAAAACGCGTTTTTTGCCGAAAGGTTCCATTCATGCCTTGAATTTGCCTCCGGAAGCCTGTAACGCCTCGCCGGATAAGCAGAACACGATGAAATATATAAAGGACAGGCAATGGCCCGCGTCACCGTAGAGGATTGCATTGATAAGGTCGACAACCGGTTTGAGCTGGTATTGCTCGCCAGTCACCGTGCGCGCCTGATTTCGCAGGGTGCGCCGATCACCATCGACCGCGACAACGACAAGAACCCGGTCGTGGCACTGCGCGAGATCGCCGATGAAATGCTTTCCCCTGACGATCTCAAGGAAGATCTGATTCATTCGCTGCAGAAGCATGTCGAAATCGATGAGCCGGAACCCGATGCATCGCAAATGATCCCGGGCGAAGCCCAGGCCGATGGCGAGATGGAAGACGACCAGCCAGAGACGGTCAATTTCGACCAGATGACGGAAGAAGACCTGCTTGCTGGTATCGAAGGCCTCGTGCCGCCGGAAAAGAACGACGATTTCTAATTCATTCTAAAAAACTTTCCGCTTATGTGGCTAAGTCGATTGCGAATTGGAGCGCCGGTCCTATGATCGGCGCTCATTTGTTTTCAGGAGCAGTTTTTCAATGATGCGGCAATACGAGCTCGTCGAGCGCGTCCAGAAGTATAAGCCGGATGTCAATGAAGCACTGCTGAACAAGGCCTACGTCTATGCCATGCAGAAGCATGGCATGCAGAAGAGGGCCAGCGGCGATCCCTACATCTCCCATCCGCTCGAAGTCGCTGCGATCCTCACCGACATGCACCTCGACGAATCGACGATCGCGGTGGCGCTGCTGCACGATACGATCGAGGATACATCAGCCACCCGCGACGAAATCGACCGGCTGTTCGGCGAGGATATCGGCCGGCTGGTTGAGGGCCTGACCAAGATCAAGAAGCTCGATCTCGTCTCCCGCAAGGCCAAGCAGGCGGAAAACCTGCGCAAGCTGTTGCTGGCGATCTCCGACGATGTCCGCGTGCTGCTCGTCAAGCTCGCCGATCGCCTGCACAACATGCGCACGCTCGACCATATGACGGCCGAGAAGCGGGCCCGGATTTCCGAAGAGACGATGGATATCTATGCGCCGCTCGCCGGCCGCATGGGTATGCAGGACATGCGCGACGAGCTGGAAGAGCTGTCCTTCCGGCACATCAATCCGGAAGCGCACCGCACGATTTCCAAGCGCCTTGAGGAGCTTTCCGAGCGCAATGCAGATCTCGTGCGCGACATCGAAAAGGAACTCACCGAACTCCTGGCCGCCAAGGGCCAGACGACGGCACTCGTCAAGGGTCGTCAGAAGAAAGCCTATTCAGTGTTTCGCAAGATGCAGTCGAAGTCGCTGTCCTTCGAGCAGCTTTCGGACGTCTATGGTTTTCGCGTCATCGTCGACCAGATCCCCGATTGCTACAAGGCGCTTGGCATCGTCCACACCCGCTGGCGCGTCGTGCCGGGGCGGTTCAAGGATTACATCTCCAATCCCAAGCAGAATGACTACCAGTCCCTGCACACGACGATCGTAGGACCGGCCCGCCAGCGCATCGAGCTGCAGATCCGCACAAGGCGCATGCACGACATCGCCGAATACGGTATCGCTGCCCATACGCTCTACAAGGACGGCACCAATATCGAGGCAAATGACTCGGTCACCAAGCAGTCCAACGCCTATTCCTGGCTGCGGCTGACGATCGAGTCGCTGGCCGAGGGCGACAATCCGGAAGAATTCCTCGAACATACCAAGCTTGAACTGTTCCAGGACCAGGTGTTCTGCTTCACGCCCAAGGGCAAGCTGATCGCGCTGCCGCGTGGCGCAACACCGATCGATTTTGCCTATGCGGTGCATACCAATGTCGGCGATACCTGCGTCGGCGCCAAGATCAACGGCCGGATCATGCCGCTGGTGACCCGCCTCAACAATGGCGACGAAGTGGAAATCATTCGTTCCGGCGTGCAGGTGCCGCCTGCCGCCTGGGAAGAGATCGTCGTTACCGGCAAGGCGCGCTCGGCAATCCGCCGCGCCACGCGGCTGGCGATCCGCAAGCAATATGCCGGACTCGGCCAGCGCATTCTGGAACGCACCTTCGAGAGGGCAGGCAAGGTGTTTTCGCGCGATATCATGAAGCCGGCGCTGCACCGGCTCGGCCACAAGGAGGTCGAGGATGCGATCGCTGCCGTCGGCCGCGGCGAGATGTCGTCCCTTGACGCTTTGCGCGCCATCTATCCCGATTACCAGGATGAGCGCGTCACCGTCCGCCAGAGCGTCGAGGAAGGCTGGTTCAACGTCCGCAGCGCCCAGGGCATGATGTTCAAGATTCCCGAGGGCCAGAAGGCGCGGGTCGCCGGCGATACGCTGGAGGATAGCCAGGAGCAATTGCAGCCGTTCCGCGGCCTGTCGAGCGATATCGAGGTGCGGTTCTCGCCTTCGGGCGCGGTTCCCGGCGACCGCATCGTCGGTATCCACGATGGCAAGCACACGATCACAATCTATCCCATCCAGTCACCATCGCTGCAGAAGTTCGATGAAGAGCCGGAGCGCTGGATCGATATCCGTTGGGATCTCGATGAAGCCAACAAGGCCCGCTTCATGGCGCGCGTGCTGATCAACGCCATCAACGAGCCGGGCACGCTGGCGACCGTGGCGCAGGCGATCGGCACTGCGGACGGCAATATCCGCACCCTGTCGATGACCAACGTCGCCTCCGACTTTACAGAAATGGCGCTCGACCTCGAAGTCTGGGATTTGCGCCAGCTCAGCCACATCCTCGCGCAGCTGAAGGAACTGCAGTGTATTTCAACGGTGAAGCGGGTGTTTGATTAGAACTGCAGCATTGCCAATTGAGGCTCCCCCTCATCCGGCCTTCGGCCACCTTCTCCCCGCTGGGGAGAAGAGTTAACTTGTTGAACCGGCGCAGCAAACTACCGCCAACTTACATTCAAACATAGCGTATTGCGTGAGGTGGGACCACGAACTCCCTCTTCTCCCCAGCGGGGAGAAGGTGGCCGAAGGCCGGATGAGGGGGCCTGCGGGCGCCAGTTCTCGGCCTCTCCGAATACTCTTCCCCCTCCACACGTCATGACATAGACTTCATCCATCTCCGGGATATTGATCGGGAGCCTGCCATGCGCCTTTCGCTGCTAAGCCAATTCTCTGCCGCCACTCTATTGCTGGCGTTGCCTGCACTTGCCCATGCCGACAGCGCATCTGACATCATCAAGATCTTCGGCCGCGACCCCGGCAACAGTGCCGCCAATGCCTGTTTCGTCCGCCATTACACCAAGGCGCATCTGAAGAGCCATCCCGACCAGAATGTCACCGACATGCTCGTCTACGTGCACAAGCAGGAAGGCTCGGACCCCTATTATAGCGTCAACATGCAGGTGAACTTTCGCCAGCTCAACAAACCGTTCCAGGTGTCGGGCAGTTGTGGCGTCGGGTCCGATGGCAAGGCGCTCGGCTGCGGCATCGATTGCGACGGTGGCAGTCTCTCGGTGCGCGTGAAGAACGACACGTCCTTGCTTGTCGAAATTCCCGAAAGCGTCAGGCTTTACGATCCATCCTCCGCCGACGATGCGCCCGATGCCGAGCTACCCAAGGCAGCGCGCTTCGGCTCCGACGACAAGCTCTTCCGGCTGGATCGCACCGATCTCAAGGATTGTGCCGCCGTGATCTATGACGATGAGATCAAGGCCAAGGTGATGAAGGGTGTGACAACACAGTAATTGCGCAGAAAGGCCACTGCCATGCTCTTTTCCCGACGTTCGATCTTCTCGCGCCTGCTGCCCGGTCTCGCCGGCGGCGCGGCTGCATCCGCCATCCTGCCGGTGTTGGCGAGCGCCATCACGCCAGTGACGCCCGTGCAGAAGGTGGTCTATCATCTCTCCGAGCCGACCCGCGTCAATTTCGTCATGGGCAATATCAAGAACCACATCGTCGGCAAGGGCGGGCCCTCAAAGGTCAAGATCGTGCTGGTGGTTCATGGTCCGGCGCTCGAGGCCTTCGTGTCCTCCAAGGCCAATCCGGATATCCGCAACCAGATCGACAAGCGCGCTGCCGATGGCGTCGGCTTCGTTGCTTGCGGCAACACGATGAAGGCGCAGAAGCTGCAGGCGAGCGATCTGCTTGGCGGGTTCGAGGTTGCGGAGGAGGGCGGTGTGGTTCGCATCGCCGACCTGCAGGCCGAGGGTTACCTCTATATCAGACCTTAACCAAGTGTAACTTGTTGGCTCAATTGCATCAAATGCATGGCGTGTGCCTATTTCCGCGCCGTGATATGACGAAAATGTGACCATCAATTAACTCGCTATGCTTCCACTGCATAGCAGCAAAGACTAAACGAAACTTGTGCATTGCAGCAAAAGATTTATCTTAAGTAACGAGAAGGGAGGAGAAGACAGAAACATAAAGGAGAATGAAATGTTTGGTTATGTATCGAAGATCGCCCACAAGCTGCGTGCCCCGTCGATCGAAGAACGCGAAATGGCTTACCTGAATGCGAGCGCCGACCGTGTCGACCTCGAATACCGTCAGCGCCAGATCGACCGCGGCATGTTTCGCAATCGCTCGCTCGGCCTTCTCTAAGGTCCTGGCACCTATATAGGGAGCAGGTCTCCCGGATGCAGGCTGGCGCAGGTGTGCCGGCCTTTATTTTTTCCGCAACCCTGTTCAGCGCCACATTTCGGGTCTACATGCTTGCCAAAAAGCACCTGAATGGGAAGTTGCACCATGATTGTCGGCATTGGCAGTGACCTGATCGATATCAGACGCGTGGAAAAGACGCTGGAACGGTTTGGCGAGCGTTTCGCCGCACGCTGCTTCACAGAGATCGAACGCAAGAAGTCGGACGGTCGCAAGAACCGCGCTGCCTCCTATGCCAAGCGCTTTGCGGCCAAGGAAGCCTGTTCCAAGGCACTCGGCACCGGCCTGTCGATGGGCGTGGCCTGGCGGGAAATGGGCGTCGTCAATCTTCCCAGCGGCAAGCCGACCATGAAGCTGACCGGAGGCGCCGAAGCCCGGCTGCTTTCGTTGATCCCGGACGGTCATAAACCTGCCATACATGTCACCATTACAGATGATTTCCCGCTGGCTCAGGCCTTCGTCATCATCGAAGCTTTGCCCGAATAATCGACCGGCCCGAATATTCGAGCGGGTTGCCGACCAAGCAGGAAAAAGCTAGAGAGTCCTGCAGTTACTACGCAAGAGGAATGAATGAGCGTGAGCGATCAGAATAAGCCGGAAGAAAAAAATGCCTTCTGGGAAACTATTGTCGTGCTGTTTCAGGCATTCCTGCTTGCCGCGGTCATCCGAACCGTTCTTCTCCAGCCCTTCACCATCCCCTCGGGATCGATGATCCCGACCTTGCTCGTTGGCGACTACCTGCTGGTCAACAAATTCTCTTACGGTTATTCGCGCTACTCTCTACCCGTCTACAATCCCGAGTGGTTCAAGGGCCGCCTGTTCGGCAGCGAACCGACGCGTGGCGACGTGGTGGTCTTCCGCCTGCCGAGCGATCCCTCGATCGACTACATCAAGCGCGTCGTTGGCTTGCCCGGCGACAAGCTGCAGGTGATCGACGGCGTGCTCAACATCAATGGCACGCCGGTTCCGCGCGTTGCTGAAGGCACTTTCAGCACCAACGAATCCGACACTGGCGGCGTGGGTGTCCAGTTCAGCCTCGACAAATACGAGAATGTTCCGGTGTTCCGCGAAACGCTCGATAGCGGTGCGACCTACCAGACGCTCGACCTCAACCCGCATTCTGATGGCGACAACACCCAGGAATTCGTCGTGCCGCCCAAGCACTTCTTCATGATGGGCGATAACCGCGACAATTCCTCCGACAGCCGCTTTTCCGTCGGCTACGTGCCGGAAGAAAATCTCGTCGGCCGTGCGAGCTTCATCATCTTCTCGATCGGCAATGAGACGCCCTTCCTGCAGGTCTGGAAGTGGCCGGCAAACCTGCGCTACTCGCGCTTCTTCAAGAGCATAAAATGAGCCGCAATTCGGCCCTGTCCGGCGCAGAGCGGGACAGCCTAGAAGGGCTGCTAGGATATACCTTCGAGAACAAGGATCGCCTCGACCGGGCGATCACCCATTCGAGCGCGCGCATTGCCAAAGGCGGCAACTATGAGCGGCTCGAATTCCTGGGCGACCGTGTGCTTGGCCTCTGCATCGCCGAACTGTTGTTCACCACCTACCGCAATGCGGGCGAGGGCGAACTGTCGGTCAGGCTGAACCAGTTGGTATCGGCCGAGACCTGCGCCGATGTCGCCGACCAGATCGAGTTGCACCGCTACATCAGAACAGGGGCCGATTTGAAAAAGATCACCGGTCAGCGTATGAAGAATGTGCGCGCCGATGTGGTGGAAAGCCTGATCGCCGCGATCTATCTCGACGGCGGGCTGGAAGCCGCGCGCGGCTTCATCCTGCGGCAATGGACGGAGCGTGCGACCAGCCCCGAGCCGATGCGGCGCGACGCCAAGACCGAATTGCAGGAATGGTCGCACCAGAAATTCGGCTTCGCGCCGAACTATCGCATCGAAGATCGTAGCGGACCGGACCACGCGCCGCAATTTACCGTCGTGGTCGAGATCGCAGGCATTGCACCCGAAACCGGCGTCGATCGCTCCAAGCGAGCCGCCGAACAGGTTGCCGCCAGACGCATGCTGGAACGCGAAGGCATATGGTTGCCCGAAGCGTCAGACAATTGATTGGAAGAGACAATGGATATCACTGAAACAGCTGGCGAGCCCGTCGAAGAGGCGGCTCCGACACGCTCGGGCTTCGTGGCGCTGATCGGCGCCACCAATGCCGGCAAGTCGACGCTGGTCAACCGGCTGGTCGGCGCCAAGGTGTCGATCGTCTCGCACAAGGTGCAGACAACGCGGGCGATCATTCGCGGCATCGCCATCCATGAAAGGACACAGATCGTGTTCATGGACACGCCGGGCATCTTCAAGCCACGGCGCCGGCTCGATCGCGCCATGGTCACCACGGCATGGGGCGGCGCCAAGGATGCCGATATCATCGTGCTGCTGATCGACAGCGAGCGCGGCCTGAAGGGCGATGCCGACAAGATCCTCGAAGCACTAAAGGACGTCAAGCAGCCGAAGATCCTGCTGCTCAACAAGATCGACCAGGTCAAGCGCGAAGACCTGCTGGCGCTCGCGCAAGCCGCCAACGACAAGGTCTATTTCGAACGCACCTTCATGATCTCGGCACTCAACGGTTCGGGCTGCGAAGACCTTATGGATTGTCTCGCCGCCGAGCTGCCGGAAGGTCCGTGGTACTATCCCGAAGACCAGATTTCCGACCTGCCGATGCGCCAGCTCGCCGCTGAAATTACCCGCGAAAAACTGTTCCTCCGCCTTCACCAGGAGCTTCCCTACGCCTCCCATGTCGAGACGGAAAAGTGGGAAGAGCGCAAGGATGGGTCGGTCCGCATCGAGCAGGTGATCTACGTCGAGCGCGACAGCCAGAAGAAGATCGCACTCGGCAAGAACGGCGAAGCGATCAAGTCGATCTCGATGGCGGCTCGCAAGGAAATCTCCGAGATTCTCGAACAGCCCGTACATCTCTTCCTGTTCGTCAAGGTTCGCGAAAACTGGGGCGACGACCCCGAACGCTTCCGCGAAATGGGTCTCGACTACTCGCAATGATGGGTTGTGGTCTGGTCTGATCTCCCGAATTTGCTTGTGTCTGGATAGTGATTTGCTATCCTGGCACAAAAGGAGAACTTGCGATGCCCGATCCAGATGGCTTCGATGAAAATCCGCAGGCGCCGATCGAGTCAGATGAAGAGAATATCATCGACGAAAGCATATGGGGGCCGCAGAAGGTTCTGAGTGCGGAAGAGCAGGCGGAGTACGATGCCTGGTTTCGGAGAAAGGTTCAGGCTTCTCTTGATTATATCAAGAGGCCGGATGCTGTTTTTTACACCCATGATGAAGTCATGCAGCATGTTGAAGATCTGCTGGATAGGCTCGATCGTGAGGCCGGCATCAAGTGACGGTGAAATGGACGCTGATCGCCGACATTGAGCTGCTCAAACTGGTCACCTACATCCATCCTCGAAATCGCAAAGCCGCATTGAGGCTCCATCAACGCACCCATCAACGGGTGCAGCAGCTTGAGATGTTTGCCCATTCCGGAAAGCCGGGCAGGATTGATGGCACGCGTGAATTGGTCATCGGTGAAAGTCCCTACATCGCGATTTATGATGTGCGGGATGATGTGGTCACTATCCATCACATCTTGCACTCCGCCCAGCAATGGCCGCCGTCGGGCGATTGATTGTCCTTTATCCAAGTCAGTCATCATCGCTCCGATGTCACTTTCACTTGACAATCCGTCAACCCCGGGCGGCATTGCGCAATTGCGTTCCGGGGGGCATTTTCCAGCCAAGTTCAAAGCAAGACAAAGCAGGAAGAAACACCATGCCGCAGCTGGTAAATGGCCAATGGATCAAGGATGACGTCGCCGCGTCCGAAATGAAGAACGGCGCCTTTCATCGCGAGCCGACCAAATTCCGCAACTGGATCACACCAGGTGGCGGCCCCGGACCGGATGGCCAACCGGGCTTTCCAGCCGAAGCAGGCCGCTATCAGCTTTTCGTCTCCTACCTCTGCCCCTGGGCCTCGAGAACGCTAGCCATGCGCAATCTCAAGGGCCTGCAGGATGTGATCCCGGTTTCCATCTCCGAGCCGGAACTCGGCGAGGATGGCTGGCATTACAACGTGCCACAGGATGCCGGGGACAAGGCGCCGAAAATTTCCTATCAGCACCAACTCTACACCGCGAGCGACCCGCATTACACCGGCAAGGTCTCGGTGCCAGTGCTCTGGGACCGCAAGGAAGGCCGCATCGTCAACAATGAATCCGCCGATATCATTCGCATGATGAACAGCGGGTTCAACGCCATAACCGGCAACAAGCAGGACTTCTATCCCGAGGCGCTGCGTCCTACGATCGATATCTGGAATGCTCTGATTTACGACGCGGTCAACAATGGCGTCTACAAGTCAGGCTTCGCCAAAACCCAGGGCGCCTATGAAACGTCTGTCAATGCACTGTTCGAAATGCTTGACAAGCTCGAACTGCATCTTGAAAACCATCGCTACGTCGCCGGCGAGTACCTCACCGAGGCCGACATTCGCCTGTTCGTCACGCTGATCCGCTTCGATTCCGCCTATTTCGGCAATTTCAAATGCAACATCCGCATGATCGAGGATTATCCCAATCTCTCAAACTACACCCGCGAACTCTACCAGTGGCCGGGGATCTCGGAGACCGTGAAACTCGAGCAGATCAAGCATGGCTACTATTCGATCGCCCATATCAACCCGACAGGGATCGTGCCGAAGGGGCCGGACATCGATTTCGGCCGGTCGCATGATCGCGAGCGGCTGGTGGGGAAGGGTGTGTTTTCGGCCTAGCTGCTGTTGGCGAAAGCGATCCGCGCGCTCACGGTCGCTGGAATACGTCCACTTTTATCAGCAGATCGAGGATGAGCGCGTTGTCGTCGCCTTGGGTGGCAACGGCCAGTACATTGGCCGTGATTGCCTCTTTGTCCTGATCGATGATGGCTCGTCGCGCCGGATCGACGGATACGACGCGATCGAGAAAGCCATTCACGTCAGCGAAGCGCTCCTGCCGGTTGAAGGTGAAGCCGTGCTTTCGCGCGAGAATTCCGGAGGCTATCGCTGCCTCGATAGCCTGCTGCGCTTGTCCACGCACGATCGTCTCGTCTTCGATCGGCTTGAGCGCATCGAAATAGCTGCCGCTCGCCAAAGGTTCCATGATCACCAAGTCCCCATCGGGGCGAATCACGCGAAGCGCTTCGCTCAAAGCCGCCGTCATTGCCTTATGCGGCACATGATGGAGCGAGAACACCATGACCGCGATATGAAATGTGTCATCGTCATAGGGAAGCGCTTGTGCGCCGGCTTCGGTGAAATGGCCGTTCGGTACGGTGGCTATGGCCTTTTCAATCGCCTCGGAGCCGGGATCGATACCGCTGACCTCAGCACCTTCCGCAATCAGGCTTCGTGCGAATGCGCCTGTCCCGCAGCCGATATCGAGCACTTTCAAGCCCGCCAAAGGCGAACGCACAGATAATATGACATCGAGCGGGCTTTGAATGATCTGCATTGCACTGTTCCTTTCAGGCCGGAAGGGTTACCAAGACGCGATACGTACGACCACAGCCTTCCCGCCGAAATCGCTCACTTCTTCTTCATCGCCTCTGCCAGCGCCGCCCCGAACGCGCCCTGGCTTGGTGCCTGCGGCTTGGTCGTCATCCTGGCCGCCGGCACCGGAGCATTGCGATTACGATCTTCGCGCGGCTCACGCGGGCCTGAGCTTTCCTTCTTCATCGATAGCGCGATGCGCTTGCGCTTGGCGTCGACCTCGACCACCCGCACCTTGACGATCTGGCCGGCCTTGACGATTTCGTGCGGGTCCTTGACGAACTTGTCGGCGAGTTCGGAGACATGCACGAGCCCATCCTGATGGACGCCGATATCGACAAAGGCGCCGAAGGCCGCGACATTGGTGACCGTCCCCTCGAGCACCATGCCGGGGCGCAGGTCGCTGATTTCGTTGATACCGTCGGCAAATGTCGCCGTCTTGAATTCCGGACGCGGGTCGCGGCCGGGCTTTTCCAGCTCGGCGATGATGTCCTTGACAGTCGGCAGGCCGAATTTCTCATCGATGAACTGACGCGGATCGATGCCCTTCAGTGCCGAACCGTCGCTCATCAGCGAACGCAGGTCGCGACCGCAGGCGGCGATGATCTTGCGCGCCACGCCATAGGCTTCCGGATGCACCGAGGAGCCATCCAGCGGTTCCTTGCCGCCGGCGATGCGCAGGAAACCCGCGCACTGCTCGAATGTGCGCGCGCCGAGACGCGGCACTTTCAGCAGCTCCTGCCGGCTCTTGAAGGCGCCGTTCTCATCGCGATAGGTGACGATCTGGGTCGCCAGCGTGCTGTTCAGCCCCGACACGCGCGCCAGAAGCGGTGCGGAAGCGGTATTCAGATCGACGCCGACAGCATTCACCGCGTCTTCGACCACGCCATCCAGCGAGCGGCCGAGCTTGGCCTGGTCGACGTCGTGCTGGTACTGGCCGACGCCGATCGATTTCGGCTCGATCTTGACGAGCTCGGCGAGTGGATCCTGCAGGCGGCGCGCGATCGACACGGCGCCGCGCAGCGACACGTCGAGTTGCGGAAATTCCTTGGCGGCCAGTTCCGAGGCGGAATAGACCGAAGCGCCGGCTTCCGACACGATCACCTTGGTGGGACGCGGTGCCGGCAGCTTTTCGATAAGGTCGGCGGCGAGTTTTTCCGTTTCGCGGCTGGCGGTGCCGTTGCCGATGGCAATCAGGTCGACCTTGTGCTTGCGGATCAGCGCTGCGATCTCGGTCTGGGCGCCGATCAGGTCGTTCCTGGGCTGGAAAGGGTAGACCGTTGCTGTGTCGAGCAGCTTGCCGGTCTGGTCGACGACGGCCACCTTGACGCCGGTGCGGATGCCGGGATCAAGGCCGATGGCGGTGCGGGTGCCGGCGGGGGCGGCCAGCAGCAGGTCCTTGAGATTGCGGGCAAAGACCCGGATCGCCTCTTCCTCGGCGCGCTCCTTCATGTCGCGGATCAGTTCCAGCGACAACGACGAGTTGAGCTTGACGCGCCAGGCCCAGCCAGCCACGTCCTTGAGCCAGAGATCAGCCGCGCCTGAGGTGCGTGTTTCCAGCGCCGAAGCAACAATGGTCTCGGCAGGCTTGACCGGAGAGAGGTCGTCGGCGTCGGTCTCGATGGTCACCGACAGCACTTCCTCGTTCCAGCCGCGCAGCATGGCGAGCGCTCGATGGCCCGGCACCTTCGACCAGGCTTCCTTGTGGTCGAAATAGTCGGAGAATTTTTGCGCGTTCTCCTTCTTGGCGTCGGCCACCTTGGCCACCAGCATGGATTTCTGGTGCATGTGGTTGCGCAGGCGGCCCAGAAGCTCGGCGTTTTCGGAGAGATCTTCGGCGATGATGTCGCGCGCGCCCTCAAGCGCCATCTTGGTATCGGTCACCTCGTCCTTGACGAAGGCTGCGGCGAGATCAAGCGGATTGGCCTGCCGGTTGGCAAGGATGGCATCCGACAGGCCCTGCAGGCCGCGCTCGCGGGCGATCTGCGCGCGCGTGCGGCGCTTGGGCTTGTAGGGCAGGTAGATGTCTTCGAGCACCGACTTGGTGTCGGCCTGAAGGATTTTCACCTTCAGCTCATCGGTCATCTTGCCCTGCGTCTCGATCGAATCGAGGATCGTGTCGCGCCGGGCTTCCATGTCCCTGAGATAGATCAGCCGTTCGCCGAGATTGCGCAGCTGCGTGTCGTCCAGCCCGCCGGTGACTTCCTTGCGGTAGCGCGCGATGAACGGGATCGTCGAACCTTCGTCGATCAGCCCGACAGCGGCGATGACCTGTTCGCGCCGCGCATTGATTTCGGCGGCGATGGTTGCGGCAAGGCGGTTCATATCTGCGGGCATGGCTTCGTCTCATGGTGATTTGGCGTGGCCGGAACATAGTCATGTCCGGGGAAAATGAAAGGGCAGGGGTGGAATTCCACAAGCAGGCGCAATTCAAGTTCGGACTTTTACTCCCGCCGCGTATTCGCTCGGTGGGCAGCCGACTCGCTGACTGAAGGCGGTGCTGAAGGCGCTGGCTGACTTGTAGCCGATCCTGAACGCGATCTCCTCAAGCGAGCCTCGGCCATGAAGAAGTGCGTCCTTGGCCAGTGCCATCCGCCAGCTCAGCAAGTATTCCACGGGGGCTGAGCCCACGGCCTGGGCAAAACGCCGCGCGAACACCGCGCGCGACATGCTTGCCCGCCGTGCAAGTTCGCCGACCGTCCAGCCACGCGCGACATCGGCATGGATCTCCGCAAGCGCGCGCGCCAGCTGCGGGTCCACAAGCCCGCGCAGAACACCCGGTTGTGGCAGCGACGAAGCCTCCCGGCGCAGGGTTTCGATCAGCATGACCTCGATCAATCGCGATAGCACCGCATTCCGCCCAGGGCGGGTGCCATCCGCCTCATCGAGAATAGTCGAGATCAGGGTGCGCAATCTGCTGGCTCCTTCGTCCGAGGCACGAAGGTGAAGATAGCGCGGCAGCAGTTTGACCAGCAGGTCGGCATTCGCGGGATCGCAGACAACCAGCCCGCCAAGAATGCGTGCGGCCTGCGTGCCGTCGGGCTCGCCGATCCGCACTTCGCCATCCACGGTATGGATGGTCTTGAAAGCGTCATCCGACAGCACGGTTGCCATGCCGGGTGCGCTGAGGAATACATCGGCCAGTGGTCGGGCTGACAGCACATAGTCGCCTTCCTGCAGTTCGAGCAATTCACCTTCATGCTCCTGAAACCAGCATCGACCTTCGCTGACGAAATAGAAGGTCGGCCCCAATTGGGGTGGCACGCGCACGCCCCAACTGCCCCAGGCCGCCAACTTTCCGAGAAGCACTGTCTGCGGCCGCAGTAGCTGAATAATGTCCGTCAACGCATCCATTGAGACGATCCATAACAAAAATGAGATAATCCATTATGGATCAATATAATCCTGCAGGCTAGTGGTGCGACATCACGAAACGGAGATAAATCGAATGACCAAGACAATCCTCATCACCGGCTGCTCGTCCGGCGTCGGCAAATCGGCTGCAAGACATTTCGCCGCCCACGGCTGGAACGTCATCGCGACGATGCGAAACCCGGAGCCGGAACTGGCGATCGAGTATCCCGACCGCATCATGATCCAAGCGCTGGATGTCTCAGATTCGGCTAGTGTCGAGCTGGCTGTCGAAGCTGGAATCAAGCGCTTCGGCGGTCTGGATGCCGTCGTCAACAATGCCGGTATCACCATGGTCTCGGTGTTCGAGATCACGCCCGACGCGGCCGCGCGGCGGATATTCGAGACCAATGTGTTCGGCGTCATGAACGTCATCCGCGCCACCGTGCCCCATCTCCGCAGGCGCGGCGGTGGCACCATCGTCAATATCACTTCGGGAGTCGGCATCGCGGCGGTGCCGTTGTTGTCACTCTATGTCGCATCGAAGCAGGCCGCAGAGGGCCTCTCCGAGTCGCTGTCCTACGAACTTGAATCGCAGAATATTCGGGTGAGGATCGTCGAGTCCGGCGCTATTCGCACGACCAACTTCACCGCTAGCGGCATGGCATTGTCGCAAGCAGCGCCCGTACCGGAAAGTTACAAGGACTATTTCGATCACGCTCTGCAATCGATGATTAACTACCCTTTTGACTCCACCGAGGAACAGGCCGTCGTTGAAACGATCTACCGTGCGGCGACCGATGCCTCATCCCGACTGCGCTATCTGGTGGGACCTGATGTGGAAGAGTATGCCCGCCTTCGGTGGTCGACGTCAGAAGATGAGTATCGTGCTTCGATGTCCAGGCTTACCGGCCACACGGCGTGGCGCGAAAAGGCGAGGTAACGCCCGCCGCTTCCGCTTTGAAAGTCGCCATCTGGCGGCTTTCTCCGCGCCAGGATCACACAGCCTGCCGCCAGCCATAAGCAGCCATCACCCCACATTTCGCACCGCATCATTTACCCTTTGTTAGCCATGTTTGTTAATATTTGCCCGCATTCCCTTTTGTTCATGACGAGCAGCTATTTTTCAAAGGTCTTGTTATGAACAGCATCCACACCAATCATGCCGCAAAGTTGGCGCTCAGCACCTTGCGCACCATCGACACCAACATGGCCGACGTGCAGGACAATGTGAGTTCCGGGTTGCGCATCACCGAAGCGTCGAACAATGCAGCCTATTGGTCCATCGCAACAACGATGCGCTCGGATAGTGGGGCGATTTCCGCCGTGCAGGATGCGCTCGGGCTCGGCGCCGCCATGGTCGACACCGCCTATGTCGGCATGTCGGATGCGGTCGATGTGATGGCGGAGATCAAAGCGCGGCTGGTCGCGGCTCGCGAACCCGGCGTCGACAAGCTGAAGATCAATTCGGAAATCACCGAGCTCAAGAACCAGATACGCTCGATCGCTTCGGCCGCCACCTTCTCGGGCGAAAACTGGCTGCTGATGCAGTCGGCGGCACAGGATGGCCCCAAGCAGGTCGTCGGCTCCTTCGTGCGTGGCGAGTCCGGCGACGTTGCTGTCAAGACGATCACCTACGACATGACCTCGGTCTTCGACACCACGCAGGTCTTCTACCTCGTCGACGACTACAGCAGCGATAGCGGCATCGTCACCAACTCGGCTTTTGCCGATGCGCTGGCAACCGCCTCCGACTGGGTGCTCTTCAACGGCGCCAACAATCCGGGTCACGCGGAGATCACGCTGACCGCAACGACGCCCACGACCGATCTCGAGGAGATGATTTCCGTCACCGACGCCATGGCGGAGAAGATGACAGAGATCGCCTCCAATCTCGGCGCCATGCAAACCCGTATCGGGCTTCAGGCTGATTTCGCCAACAGGTTCATGAAGGTCGTCGACAAGGGCATCGGGCGTCTGGTCGACGCCGACTTGTCGGCGGAATCGACACGGTTGAAGGCACTGCAGGCACAGCAGCAACTCGGCACCCAGGCGCTGTCGATCGCCAATGGGAGCACGGCCAACATGCTGCAATTGCTGCAGTAGTAGTGCCGCGGACTGAGCATTCCACCGGCAGGAGGATCCGAATTCGAAACCTGCGCGAGGGTTGTGCCCCAATGGGCTATCGTGTTCGCGACACTGGTAAGAGCGTCAAAAAACTGTCACATTGGCTTTCAAGATTCGGCGCGTGCGGGGCGCAGGAGGCCAATTTGTCAGCGTTGCTCCTGAAAAACGGGGATTTTGTTGCATGTGTGTATCGCGGGCTTGTTGATGACTATGCCCGGCAAGCGATGCGGAATATCGCCGAGAAGGTGTTCAGGAGCGGCAGCAAGAAATTCTCGAAGCTCATCATCAAGGTAGGGGACCGCGAGACGAGCGCTTGGGACTATTACTGCTACGGGCATTTCAAAGGCAGCAGTGCCTTCCAGGACAAGTTCATCTCCGACTATCTCAAGCTGGCGCTCATCAAGCGGATCGACGCTCTTGCCGAAGAGAAGCTGAGGCTGATGGAGATTTCCGCCTGTAATCTCATGGAGATCGACGAGAACACTATTCTGCGCAGTGACCAGGTGCTGAAACTGATCCAGGCGGAATTGCATTCGCTCGTGCTGGCCCACGGCCAGATGTTGCTGCCGGACACTCCAAGCAAGGAGTTTCGAGCTGTGCCACTCGAGGAGGCGCTGGTCACCACCTAAGGATAAACGGCGCATCTCCGGCATAGTCTGTCCCCCGGCCGATTGCCTTGACGGCTGAGACAAGACGACCCGAGCGTCCAAGCATCGCGTCGCCGATCTCGACTAGCCGCACATTTGGTGTCGCTTGGGCGGATGCCTGTCGCAAGCGCATGGCGAGCTCCTGTTCATCGAGGTCAGGATCAACCGCGAGCGCGGCAATCAGTGCCGCTGCCGGCGAGCGTGACACGCCCATCCAGCAATGTACCAGCAAGGGCGCTTGTGTATCCCAGCCACGCGCAAAATCCACGATTGCGGCGACATGGGCCTCCTGCGGCGCGATGAGCCCTTCCTTGCCGGCAAAAGCGATATCGTTGACCGCGACGGTCAGATGGCGGGCGGGGTCGATGATGCCCGGTCGATGAAAGTCATGGTTCTCGGCGATCAAACTGATCATTTCCCGCGCCTTGTGGCGCCCGGCCATTTCGCCGATGGTTTTGAGAGGGGAGACGATGATGGTGGGCATCAGATGTTACGCCCCCGGAAATTGGGGGATGATGACTGCGGGTTCATCATTTCCGCATCCCCTCGATCGCATGAAACCGTTCGGCAAACCGCGCCTGTGCATCCATCGCGGGCATTGGCGCGATCGCCAGCATGTCTGATGTGATGCCGCGCGGTTGCCCGAAGAATTTGCGTGCCTCCGCTTCGGTGAAGCCGGCAAGTTCCGTTGCCTCGAAATAGGCGGCGATCTGGTCGGCTTTCTTGATCGCTGCCTTCAGCGTGGCCGACGGATGTGGCGGCAGGCCGAAACGCAGGTGGATGGCGGCCTCGAGCCGCTTTTCCACCGACTTGTAGCCGCCGCCGACCACGGCCTTGAATGGCGAGATCATGTCGCCGATCACATATTCAGGTGCGTCATGCAAAAGCGCCATCTGCCAATCGGCAGCTGGCGCATCGGGGTTGTGACGACGAAAGATCTCTTCGACGACGAGGCAATGCTGGGCGACGGAAAAGGCATGGTCGCCATGCGTCTGGCCATTCCAGCGGGCGACCCGTGCCAGCCCATGGGCAATGTCGGAAAGTTCGACATCGACAGGCGAGGGATCGAGCAGATCCAGCCGACGGCCGGAGAGCATTCTCTGCCAGGCCCTAACATCACGAGAGCTGCTCATGAGGCTGCTTCGTCAGCTTCCACGGGGAAATCCAGCCCGGTCCAGCTCGGCAGCAGTGGATGTATCTTGCTGTCGCCCGCCGTGATCGCCGTGCCGTCGGCCAACGCAGCGCCAGCCTTGTCGATGCGAATGACGGCCAGCCCGGTCTTGCCGCTCGATGACAGCAGCGTGCCGATTTCGCGGCCGCCGGCAAGGATTGCTTCGCCCGCCGCCGGCAAGGCGTCTGCGGTTATCGACACTAGCCTGCGCCGGGCGGTTGACCGGTGCTGCATGCGCGAGACGACTTCCTGGCCGATATAGCAGCCCTTCTTGAAGGACAGGCCACCATTCCTGTCCATCAGCAGGTCATGCGGAAAATAATCGGTGAGCGCGCCATCCTCGCCGCCGCCGGAGATACCGTTGATATGGCGGAGCGCCTCATAGGCGGCGAAATCTGCATCGCCCGAAGCACCGGCCGAGCGATAAAGCACGATTCCGGCTTTGGCGAAACGCATGTCTTGCAGGCTGCCATCAGGCCGGGGAGCCTCCCAGGCAACGGCGACCGAGGTTTGCTCGCCTTTTCCGAACGTCACCTTGGCGCGCAGACGGTAAAGTGTCAGGCGTTTGATCAGCGGATCGGCATTCTCTGCCGTGGTCTCCAGCAGCAGGCCGTCATCGGTGCGGCTGACCAGGAATTCAAACAGGATCTTGCCCTGCGGTGTCAGCAGCGCACCGGGCCAAGCCTCGCCGGGTTGAACGAGGGCGAGATCGGTGGTGATCAGGCTTTGCAGCAGATCGACGGCATCCTCGCCGGAAACAGTGATGAAACTGCGGTTTTCAATCGTGACGACGGGCATATCTGGCGATTCCTGTTGTTCGCTCAGAGGTAATCCCGGAAGGTCGCCTCGACAAGAGCCGAGGCGATGCGTCAGTCGCCCGCGACGAAGAATTTCCACTTGCCGGCCGGCGTGATGCCGATACGGTAGAAATTGTAGCTGCCGAATTCCTTCATGTCGGAGACGTCGGACGCGGTGACGATGCGGTAGAGTTCGACGATTTCCGGCGGCGTCAGCGAATCGAGCTTCTTCTCGGCAAAGTATGGCCAGACATAGGTCTCGTCCTCGGTGCCGGCATCGACGCGCGCCGCTCCGGTCGAGATGATATCGAGCAGGATCGCCAGAATCTCGCGTCCTTCGCCATCGCCGGACAGGCTCTTGAGCGCAGCAATGGGATCTTCCGGCGCTTCGCCGATCGAAACCTGGGTCTGGTCCTCGCCCGAAGACATCAGCGGCCGCAGCCGCTCGATATCGCCGGAGGCGGCCGCCTCGACAATCGCCACGCGCAGCTTCTTCACCGGTTCCGGCAGGGTCGACAGGTCGAGAATGATCTCGGCGGGCTTTGCCGGTTCGTCAGCCTTGTTGCTGGTATCGTCGGCTTTGTCGCCAGGCTTCTTGATCAGCGAATCGGGCATCGGGATGCCCTGCTTTGCGTCATCCATGCCTTCTTCGTCCTCGGCGTCCGGCTCCTTCGAGGGATCAGCTTTGTCAGCCTCGTCCTTGAGGGCCTGCGCATCGGGAGATTTCTTGAGGTCGGTGAGTGCGAAGGCTGAATGCGGCGACGCGATTAAAGTCAAAGCCAGAACGATGGCGGCGGCGAGCGCCGGAAACGGGTGGCGGTTAGAGGAAATGAACCTCTTGCCAGGCATCACTAATATTCCTCTTACTGAATCGTCCTGTTGGGCGAGAATTCTCCTGAGAGAATGCGCTCGCGCAGGCTTTCGAGCAGCTTTTCTGCACCCTGTTCGCCGAGCAGGCGAATCGTTTCCTGCATGGCGAAGGAAATCGCGGCTTCAGCAATGATTTCCGGCTCTATGCCGTCTGCACGGCCTTCAGCCCAAGCCTCGGTCTGGCTTTCCCAGGCAGCCTGCATCTTTTCGTGGACGATCATCTCGTCGATTTCTTTGAGGCTTGTTTGCATCACGAAATTCCTTGCGTCGGGCCAATCATTACCGGTCCGTTAATACCCATAGCAAGGTTTTCCCAATTCGGCACGGGGTGCAATGAAAAGAGGTAAAAAAATGCTTAATTTCCAAAGCGGGCGGTAATTTCTGTGGCAAGTGTTGCACCTTCGGCACGATATTTCTCTTCCGCCGCCACCGCCTGCGGCGTGCACTTGGTATAGGTCGCGGCAAATGAGCGGTAGCCGCGATTGAAGCCTGCCGTAAACGCCGCAGCCCGTTTCGGTTCGTTGCGAGTCTCCTCGGCCAACAGATCCGACATCAGCTGCCGCCACTCGGCCTCCTTGCCGTTGCAGAGATTGCGCAGATAATGCACCGATCCGAGAATTTCGGCCATCCGCAGCAGCCGTTCGTCATAGGGTGCGGGCTTTTCTACCACTGCAGGCGGCGGCGATTCTTCGGCGGCTTTCTCTTCCTTTTTCTGCTTTTCAGCGCCAAGCGAAGCCGTGGCTCCATTGAGGAGCGTCGCCAAGGCCAGAAGGATGAGGGTCAGGACACGAAAGGACATGGATCTCAATTAACAGACGCCTGCACATCGGGCAAACCGCCGACAAGCATTTCGATCTCTATGCGATCGACGCATTCGCGCACGCTGTCGGGAATGTTGAGGCGCCGAATCTCCTCGGGCGTATGCCAGCCGGCATCGGCGGCATCGTCGCGGGCCTCGGCAATCGCCTCAGCATCCGCCTCGACCAGAAACACGCTGAGATGAAAATGCCGGCCGGGATTTTCCGATTGCAGATCGTAGAAGGCGAACAGCTTTGGCGAATGCGCAGTAATGCCTGTCTCCTCTTCGAATTCGCGGAGCGCCGTCTGCTCCGGCGACTCGCCCGGTTCAGCCCGCCCGCCCGGAAAGGCGAACATATCGAACGAAGGCGGGTTCTTGCGTCGGATCAGCAGAATGCGACCCTGGCGGATCAGGATGGCGGAGGAAGCGAGTTCGATGGTCATGCAAGCAGCCCTGAATCAATCTCTGAACATTGACGTATAGGTATCGCAATGCCAAATAAAATCCATGTGTGGACGCTTTGCCCTGACCGCGACAACCGAAGCCGTCATGAATGAACTCGGTGTCGAGGGCATTCATGAACTGGCTGCGCGCTACAACATTGCCCCGACGCAGCCGATTCTTGTCGTCGTCGAAGGCGAGAAAGGGCCGAGAGGCTCCAACCTGCCGACAAGGCGCGCTTTGCTCGTCCGCTGGGGCCTGTGGCCATCCTGGGTGAAGGACCCCGCAGCTTTTACCCTGCTGATCAATGCCCGTTCGGAAACTGCGATCGGCAAGGCCTCGTTCAAAGCGGCCATGCGGCACCGGCGCGTGCTGATCCCGGCATCAGGGTTTTACGAATGGCACCGGCCACCGAAGGGAAGCGACGAGAAATCGCAGGCCTATTGGGTGCGGCCCAAGCGTGGCGGACTGGTGGCCTTTGCCGGTCTGATGGAAACGTGGTCGTCGCCGGATGGCTCGGAAGTCGATACTGGCGCCATCCTCACGGTGGATTCCAATCCTGCCTTCATGCCGATCCACGACCGCATGCCGGTGGTCATCGCGCCGGAAGATTTCGAGCGCTGGCTCGATTGCAAGACGCAGGAGCCGCGCGACGTCGCCGACCTGATGAAGACACCCGACGAAGACATGTTCGAGGTCATCCCGGTCTCGGATCTCGTCAATAAGGTTGCCAATATGGGCCCGGAATTGCAAGATCGCGTCCAGATCGTGCGCTTGCCCAAGGCACCGCCGAAGAAGAAGCCCCCTGAAAGCGGGCAGATGAGTTTGTTTTAAGGAAGACCGATGTACCAGCCGCCGCTTTTTCGCGAAGAACGCCTTGACGTACTGCATACACTGATGCGCAGCCATCCGCTGGCAACGCTGATTTGCGTCGGCCCGGATGGCGAGCCCGAGGCGAATGTCGTGCCTGTCCTGCTGGATGAGACGCGTGGCGAAAAGGGCGTGCTGAAGTGTCACGTGGCGCGCGCCAACCCGCAATGGAAAAAGCTGGCCGAGACGGGCAGGGCATTGGTCATCTTCCAGGGCCCGGACGCCTATGTGACGCCCTCCTGGTACAAGACCAAGCAGGAGACCGGCAAAGTCGTGCCGACCTGGAACTACGCAATCGTGCAGGTGCGTGGACAGGTGACGGTTCATGAGGATGCGGAGTGGCTGGGTGTGCAGGTTCGCGAGCTGACGCAGATCCACGAGGGAAACCGCGAAAAGCCGTGGGCGGTGGACGATGCGCCCGAGAGCTTCGTCAGTGCCCAGCTCAAGGGCATTGTCGGGCTTGAGATCGAGATCTCTTCGATCGAAGGCAAGTGGAAAGTCAGCCAGAATCGCCCGGTCGACGATCGTATCGGCGTGATGACGGGGCTGGGTGGGGAGAACTCGGTTGATGCGCCGGCAATGGCTGGCTTGGTCAAGGCGTTTGGGGGATTGACTGAGTAGCGTAGACGTCGTTTCGTTGAAATAGCCCGACCAAGATGGTAGAAAGCGATGATGAAACACGCTGATCCGAATTCCCTGCTGGTAACCCTGCCTGCCGACCAGATGGAGCGGCTGAACGAACTCGTAGAATCGGGGGAATATGCCTCCCGGGACGAGGTCATTCTGGCCGCGTTGCGTGTTTGGGAGGAGCGGAACGCCGCCGAAATGTTGGACGGTGAATTCCTGAAAGCCGAATATGAGGCGGGGCTTGCAAGCGGCGAGCCTGTAGCGGTCGATATTGACGACTTGATCGTCAGCTTTAAAGCCGCCAAACATGCCGCGGGCTGAATATCGCCTTTCTCCCAAAGCCATTCGCGACCTCGAAAAAATCTGGACCTATATCGCGGAACACAATGAGATGGCGGCGGATGCGCTGCTGCAACGCATCCGTGACAAAATTCGGTCGGCCGCCTTTCATCCTGACTTGGGGTCGAAGCGGCCTGCACTGAGCGTGAGGGCGAGGATTCTCATTGAGGGACAATATGTAGTTGTCTATGAGCCCGCAGACTATGGCGTCTATGTCGTGGCGGTCGCCCATGGCAGGAGACAACCTTCCAACTGGTTGAAAGACAAGAATCCTTAATGCCCCCCATTTTCAATGCTTCCCTCTCCGGCTTCCTGCTCGGAGCTTCCCTTATCATCGCCATCGGCGCGCAAAATGCCTTCATCCTGCGGCAGGGGCTGTTGCGCAAGCATGTCTTCGTGCTCTGCCTGATCTGCGCGTCATCGGATGCGATCCTGATTGCACTCGGCGTCGGTGGCTTGGGAACGTTGGTTTCACAGTCGCCGGTGCTGATCGAAGCAGTGACGATCGGCGGCGCGATCTTCCTGGCGGCCTATGCGGCTATCGCATTCGGCAGGGCGGTGCACCCGGCGGCGATGAAGGTGGCGGAGACGAGTGATGGTCGGCTCGGAGCCGCTGCTGCAGCCTGCCTCGCCTTCACCTTCCTCAATCCGCATGTCTATCTGGATACTGTGGTGCTGCTGGGCAGCCTGTCGGCGGGCTACGAAGGTGCCGCGCGCATTGCCTATGGGGCGGGCGCCGCGGCGGCTTCCTTCGTGTGGTTCTTCGCGCTGGGTTACGGCGCGCGCCTGCTGGAGCCGGTCTTCGCCAAACCCGCAGCTTGGCGGGTTCTTGACGTGATCATCGGCGTGGTGATGGCGGCACTCGCCATCAGCCTCATTCATCGGTTGCTATAGCCTCAGGCGGCGACGGCGGGAGCGGCGGATTTTGCCTTCTGCTCGGCTTCCTTGGCATCCTTGCCGGCCTGCAGCATCAGCGCTGCGGCGAGCAAGTGGCGCGGTCCCAGCGGACGGTAATGCGCCAAAAGGTCGTTAAGGCTTTGTTTACTGTTTTCAATCTTTTGCATGTCATTCCCTCAACCATGTTATGAAGATCGGCGTAAGCCTTTTTATGCCCATCGGATTGGGACGATATCAAGGCGATCAGACGCATCTTCGAGCCTGACATGAGCATAGCGCTCTGTTCGCAGAATTCTGTCACCGAAGTAACACACCCCACCTTGACCCAAATCGTGGAAAGCGCGATAAGGACGCCATGAAAACGATAATTTGCATTTGCCGGAAGATTATTCGCTAGCACATCGCTGGCCCGGCCGTTTTCGTCTCCTGACATAACAAGAGCTCAAAACGCCCCGGCCAGCCCGGCCAGATGCATTTGGCTGAGCTAAATGATTTAGCCGGGCTAGATGTGTTTAGCGGCCTATCCCGTTTTCTGGCTTGGCATTGGGAGAGATCTATGGCCGATGCGCCTGTTCTGAAGCTCTACAACACCCTGACGCGCGAAAAAGCGCCGTTTGCACCGATCGATCCCAGCAATGTCCGCATGTATGTCTGCGGCCCCACGGTCTATGATTTCGCCCATATAGGTAATGCGCGTCCGGCCATTGTCTTCGATGTGCTGTTTCGGCTGCTCAGGCATGTTTATGGCGACGCCCACGTAAAGTACGTCCGCAACATCACCGACCTCGACGACAAGATCAACGCGCGTGCACTCCGCGATTTTCCCGGCATGGATCTCAACGCCGCAATCCGGCTGGTGACGGAGAAGACCGAGAAGCAATACCGCGACGATGTGACAGCGCTCGGTTGCCTGGAGCCCACGGTGCAGCCACGCGCCACCGAATACATCGCCGAGATGGTCGAGATCATCCAGCAGTTGCTTCACAAGGGCCACGCCTATGTCGCGACAGGCGGTGAGGGCAGGGAAGTGCTGTTCGCCACCGGCTCGATGGCGGATTATGGCCAACTCTCCAAGCGCAAGCTCGAGGACCAGCAGGCCGGCGCCCGCGTCGCCGTCGA
Source organism: Shinella sp. OV683 (assembly GCF_057787725.1). Lineage (NCBI taxonomy): Bacteria > Pseudomonadati > Pseudomonadota > Alphaproteobacteria > Hyphomicrobiales > Rhizobiaceae > Shinella > Shinella sp. OV683. Next base: position 3,185,338 of record NZ_CM173543.1, on the reverse strand, counting down.
GGCCCACAAGAAAAGCCCCGGCGACTTCGTGCTGTGGAAGGAATCGGCTCCCGATCAGCCCGGCTGGCCCGGAACCTTCACATTCGAAGGCGCGACAACGCCGATCTTCGGCCGTCCCGGCTGGCATATCGAATGCTCGGCGATGGCCGGTCGCTATCTCGGCGATGTCTTCGATATCCATGGCGGCGGACTGGATCTGATCTTCCCGCACCATGAAAACGAGATCGCCCAGTCGCGCTGCGCCCACGGCACCGACGTCATGGCCAATGTCTGGATGCACAACGGTTTCGTGCAGGTCGAAGGCCGCAAGATGTCGAAGTCCGAGGGCAACTTCGTCACGATTTATGAGCTGCTGCATACGGATAAGTTCGGTGGGCGGAAATGGCCGGGCGAGGTGTTGCGGCTGGCGATGCTGATGACAGACTATAAGGAGCCTATTGATTTCAGTGTAAAAAGGCTTGAGGAAGCTGAGACTCTCCTAACCCGCTGGTACAGAATGCTGGCAGAAGTCTGGCCTCTAACTCCCTCGCAACCTTCCGTGCAGACGATATATAGCTTGGCTGATGATCTGAGTACAAAGACGGCTATTGATGAGCTTTATGGAATGTTTTCGGCAAGTAGAGCTGGAGCGATGCGCGCCGGAGCACGCGTGGGTTGGGATTTTTATGACGGAGATAACTCAGCCACCGCATTGGCGTCTGCTCAACTTCTAGGGCTGTTAAAACTGGATCCCGCCGAGTGGCTTCAGTCCGGCGCGATTGACTCGGGCGGTGTGGTAAATGCGGTGAATCAACGCCTCGAACTCCTCAAATCCAAAAACTTCGCCGAAGCCGACAAGATCCGTGACGATCTTCTCGCCAAGGGCATCCAGCTCAAGGACGGCAAGGATCCCGCGACGGGCGAGCGCGTGACCACCTGGGAGGTAAAGCGGTGATTGCGCTTTATGTCGTGCGGGCATATGCTCAGGCATATGCTTACGAATGAGGGAGGCAGACATGGGAATGGTAAAGCACGCGAAGGTCTTTAAGAATGGCCGCAATCGCGCCATTCGCATTCCCGTGGAGTTCGAGTTTGCCGGCGATGAGGTCAAGATCACCAAGGAGGGTGATCGGCTGATCATCGAGCCGGTGAACAAGAAGTCAGACCTTCTCGAATGGCTCAAGACCATTGAGCCGTGGGATGAGGAGTTCCCGGATGTCGATGAGGGGCTGTTACCCCTGGATGATGTCGAACTATGAGTACGTTGAGGTTTATGCTGGATACCAATGCGGTATCGGACTTGATTCGCGCGCCTGACGGAGCGGTTCAGCAAAATGTAAGTCGTGTCGGGACTTCGGTGATTTCCATCAGCTCGATCGTGGCATCCGAGCTTCGCTTCGGATATTTGAAACGCGGGTCGGAGCGGCTTGCTCGGCTCGTCGAGAGTATGATGTCGCGGATGGAAATTCTTCCGTACGACGATAATGCGTCGGTGCATTATGCCAAGATTCGTCATGCGCTTCATGTTTCGGGTAGACCGATAGGGCCGAACGACCTCTTCATCGCAGCCCACGCCCGGTCGCTCGGATTGACCCTGGTCACGGACAACATCCGCGAATTTTCACGTGTCGAAGGTCTGAAGGTCGAGAACTGGATCGAGAGGGAGGGCGCGGATGCCGAATGAACCCATGTCCGGCGGCTGCCAATGCGGCGCCGTGCGATATACCGCCGGCAAATTGGGCCGTCCGTCGATCTGCCATTGCCGCATGTGCCAAAAGGCCTTCGGCGGCTTCTTCGGCCCGCTCGTTAGCGCTGATCAGGCGCATCTGCATTGGTCGCGCGGCGCGCCCACTTGGTACAAATCCTCCAACAAGGTGCATCGCGGCTTCTGCCAGCGCTGCGGCACGCCGCTCGCCTACCGCCATCCCGGCGGCCTGGAACTGGCCATCGGTGCCTTTGATCATCCTGCAAAACTCGAACCGCAGGTGCAGGTCAATCATTCGCAGCGCCTGCCCTGGATCGAGCGGCTGTTCGACAAGCCCGTTATCGAGGGTGAGCCCTACCAGTCCTTCTTCGATTCCATCGAGAGCTACCAGCATCCCGATCATGATACGGCGAAATGGCCCGAGGACGAGACATGACCAATGACATCTACACCGGCGGGTGCCAATGCGGTGCCGTGCGTTTCCGGCTTGAGGGAAAGCCGGACAATCCGTCGATCTGTCATTGCCGCATGTGTCAGAAGGCGTTCGGCAATTTCTATGCGCCGCTGGTCTCCGTCGGTGAGGCGAAATTCGCTTGGACGCGGGGCGCGCCGAAAATGTTTCGGTCGTCCAATTATGTGCTGCGCGGCTTCTGTGGCAATTGCGGCACGCCGCTGAGCTATGAAGCGCCTGATGGCATCGGTCTGGCGATCGGTGCTTTCGATGAGCCCGGCCGCCTGCCGCCGGTCGTGCAATTCGGCATCGAGGCGAAGATCGGCTATGTCGACCATCTGCACGAGCTGCCCGGCCACGACACGATGGACGATCTCGAGGCCGCGCCGTTCCTGACCGATATCGAGAGCTACCAGCATCCGGACCACGATACCGAGCGATGGACGCCGAAAGAGGCCAAGGAGCCTCAGCATTGGCGCCCGAGGGAGGAAGGTGTATGACATCAAGCACTGCCACATTTTCAGGCGGTTGCCAGTGCGGCGCGGTGCGCTATCGCGCCGAGCGCATCCCGTCCAATGCCCATATCTGCCATTGCCGCATGTGCCAGAAGGCGGCGGGCAATTATTTCATGCCGCTGGGTTCTGTCAGTGACGCGCAGCTGACGGTCACCCGCGGCGACCCGAGCTGGTTCAAGTCGTCCGAGATCGTCGAGCGTGGCTTCTGCCAGCAATGCGGCACGCCGCTATTCTACAAGACGATAGGCGGCAAGACGGTCGAAATCGTGCTTGGTTCGCTTGACCGGCCCGATCTCGTCAAGCCCACCTGGCAGTCCGATATTTACGCCCATATGCCGTGGTTCGATGAACTGCCCAATCTTCGCGCGCCCGAGAGCAGCGACGTGAGCGAGGAAGAGCACAGCCGTTTCCAGGCCATCCGCGTCACCAACCACCAGCATCCCGACCACGACACCAAATCCTGGCCGCCGGAGGAACATCAATGACCGAGCTGAGAGGCCTCTATCCCGAGATCGAACCGTTCGAAACCGGTTTCCTCGACACTGGCGACGGCCACAGCATCTATTGGGAGCGCTCAGGTACCAAGGATGCCAAGCCGGCAGTCTTCCTGCATGGCGGACCGGGCGGCGGCTTTTCGGCCAAGCATCGCCAGTTGTTCGATCCCAAGCTTTACGAAGTCGTTCTGTTCGACCAGCGCGGTTGCGGCAAGTCGACGCCGAATGCCTCGCTCGACAACAACACGACCTGGCACCTGGTCGCCGATATCGAGCGTCTGCGTGACATGATCGGCGTCGACAGGTGGCAGGTTTTCGGCGGCTCCTGGGGTTCGACATTGGCGCTGGCCTATGCCGAAGCCTATCCGCAGCATGTCAGCGAACTCGTCGTGCGCGGCATCTACACGCTCACCACGCCTGAACTCGACTGGTATTATCAGTTCGGTGTCTCGGAAATGTTTCCCGACAAATGGGAGAATTTCCTCGCACCCATTCCGGCTGGCGAACGCCACGAGATGATGGCCGCCTATCGCCGCCGCCTGACCGGCGCTGACCGCAATGCTCAGATCGAGGCAGCCCGCGCCTGGAGCCTTTGGGAAGGCCAGACAATCACCCTGCTGCCGGAGCCCGAAACATCGGACAAGTTCGGCGAGGACGATTTCGCACTGGCCTTTGCCCGTATCGAGAACCATTTCTTCGTCCATGCCGGCTGGATGGACGAGGGCCAATTGCTGCGCGATGCCGGCAAGCTGGCCGATATTCCCGGCACCATCGTCCATGGCCGCTATGACATGCCATGCCCGGCAAAATATGCGTGGGCTCTACACAAGGCCTGGCCGAAGGCCGAGTTCAAACTGATCGAGGGGGCAGGGCACGCCTATTCCGAGCCCGGCATTCTTGATGCGCTGATACGGGCGACGGACCAATATGCGGGTAAACGATAAGGGCTGAAGGCCCATCACGACGGAAACACTGTAATGTCCAAGGAACGCATCTACCTCTTCGACACGACCCTGCGCGACGGGCAGCAGACGCCCGGAGTGGACTTTTCGGTCGAGGACAAGATCGCCATTGCCAACATGCTCGATCAGTTCGGCATCGACTATGTCGAGGGCGGCTATCCCGGCGCCAATCCCACGGACACCGCTTTCTTCGAGAAGAAGCGCACCGGACGTGCTTCCTTTGTCGCGTTCGGCATGACCAAGCGCGCCGGAATCTCCGTCTCAAATGATCCCGGCATGTCGCTGCTTTTGCAAGCGAAATCCGACGCGATCTGTCTTGTTGCCAAGAGCTGGGACTACCACGTCAAGGTGGCGCTCGGCTGCACCAACGAGGAAAATCTCGAATCCATCGAACAGTCGGTGAAAGCCACGATCGAAGCCGGTAAGGAAGCGATGATCGATTGCGAGCATTTCTTCGACGGCTTCAAGAACAACAGAGACTATGCGCTGGCCTGCGCCAGGACGGCCTATGACGCGGGCGCCCGCTGGGTGGTGCTGTGCGACACCAACGGCGGCACCCAGCCCTCCGAGGTCAGGGAAATCGTTGCTGCCGTCATCGCTTCGGGCGTGCCGGGCGACCATCTCGGCATCCATGCCCACAACGACACGGGGCAGGCGGTCGCCAATTCGCTGGCCGCGATCGAGGCGGGCGTCCGGCAGGTGCAGGGCACGCTGAATGGCATCGGCGAGCGCTGCGGCAACGCCAATCTGGTGACGATCATCCCGACGCTGGTGCTGAAGCCGGCTTTCAATTCGCGTTTCGAGACGGCGATCGATGCGGATAAACTGCAGGGGCTGACCACACTCAGTCACGCCTTCGACGAGATGCTCAACCGTTCACCCGATCACCAGTCGCCTTATGTCGGCGCTTCGGCTTTCGCGACCAAGGCAGGCATCCACGCCTCCGCGCTGCTCAAGGATCCGCGCACCTATGAACATGTGCCGCCGGAAACGGTGGGCAATCTGCGCAAGGTCATGGTGTCGGACCAGGGCGGCAAGTCCAACTTCATCAATGCACTCAAGCGCCGCGGCATCGTGGTTTCCAAGGACGATCCGAAGCTTGATCAACTGATCAGCGTCGTCAAGGAACGCGAGGCCTCGGGCTATGCCTATGAAGGGGCCGATGCGAGCTTCGAGATGCTGGCGCGCCGCATCCTCGGCTCGGTGCCCACATTCTTCGAGGTGGAAGGATTCCGGGTCATGGTCGAACGACGCTTTGACGCCAATGGCCAGTTGAAAACCGTCTCCGAGGCTGTTGTAAAGGTGAAGATCGACGGTGAGCCGATCATGTCGGTGGCCGAGAGCATGCACGGCCCGGTCAATGCGCTTGACATTGCACTGCGCAAGGATCTCGGCAAATTCCAGACCGAGATCGCCGATCTCGAACTCGCCGACTTCAAGGTTCGTATCCTAAACGGCAGCACCGCGGCAGTCACCCGCGTGTTGATCGAATCCACCGATGCCACCGGCGCCCGCTGGTGGACCGTCGGCGTCTCCGACAATGTCATCGACGCCTCGTTCCAGGCACTGATGGATTCCATCGTCTACAAGCTGATGAAGAACCGCGATCAGGCGGGGCAGATCGCCGCGGAGTGAGCTTAGTTCTTCATTCGGTCGAGTTGCATTTATATCGAAACGGATATATTTTGTATGAAGCTGGTGTCCTTTCTAGGAAATTCTCTCGATGAAATTCGTGATTTTCCAGTGGGCGCGCGTCGGCAGGTCGGTTTTCAAATCGACAGGCTTCAAAATGGACTGGATCCGAACGACTGGAAGCCGATGAAAACCATCGGACCGGGTGTTCGGGAAATACGGGTACGCGATGTCAACGGCGCATTTCGCGTAATCTATCTCGCCGCTCTCGCTGACCGGGTCTATGTGTTGCATGCGTTTGCGAAAAAATCTCAGGCGACATCGCGATCGGATGTTGAGATTGCCACAGCGCGGTTTAAAGAACTGATGCGAGGAATAAGGGCATGACCGAATTGAATTTTGAAAGCATTTGGGATGCTATTGAAGACACATCGGTTGAAGCCGCAAACATGAAGGCCAGATCGGAGCTTCTAGTTGCTATTCAAGCGTCTGTTGAAAGCTGGGGATTGACCCAAGTTGAAGCCGCTGCTCGACTTCGCATCACCCAACCGCGTATGAACGACCTGTTGCGCGGCCGTATCGACAAGTTCAGTCTCGATGCCCTGATGAATTTGGCATCGGTCGCAGGCCTTGCGGTCAAATTGGAAGTTACGCGCAACGCTGCCTGAATAGGTATCGTGATCGCTCAGAAGGCGACCACCGCCGCGTCTCAGTTCTCCGATATGCTCGAAAGCGTCGGGGACTGCTGGCTGTAGTGCTGGCCGCTCTGCATGTGATGGCAATCGACGCCGGCGTCGCAATCGGTGTAGCGCTTCTCGATCGGCGATTCGATGCAGTAGCGATTGCCGCCCTGGTCGATGCGGCAGCCGCGCCCGCTGGTGCTCGTGCTGTAGTCAGCCGCAAAAGCGAAAGCCGGCATCGCCACTCCAACCAAAAGCGCATATTTGAACATCGATAAAGCCTTTCCGAGCAACAATTGCGGTGCACAATACTTGGAACCGGCATCAATGCAAAGCCCAATTCGGTGCCTCAACTGCTGATATTTGCAGGCTTTTGGGGAGGGAGCCGTGCTCCCTCCCATGTTCTCAAACCAGCGGCGGGTTCAGCCGCGCAAAACCTTCCTGCCTGTGATAAGGGAAATGCGGGTAAGGCGCGGTGGTGGCGCTGGCCTTGTCGAGCTTGGCGATCTGCTCCGAGGTCAGCGTCCAGCCGATGGCACCGAGATTCTGGCGCAGCTGTTCTTCGTTACGGGCGCCGATGATCACCGATGAGACGGTCGGTCGTGTGGTCAGCCAGTTCAGGGCGATCTGTGGAACGGTCTTGCCGGTTTCCTCCGCGACCTCATCCAGCGCATCGACGATACCGTAGAGCTTCTCGTCGTCAACGGGCGGGCCGAAGTCGGCCGTCTCGTGCAGGCGGCTGTTGTCCGGCATCTTCTGGCCGCGGCGGATTTTGCCCGTAAGCCGTCCCCAGCCGAGCGGACTCCAGACGAGCGCGCCTAGTCCCTGGTCGGCACCGAGCGGCATCAGGTCCCACTCATAGTCGCGGCCGGCGAGCGAGTAATAGACCTGGTTGGCGACATAGCGCGGATAACCGTGCTTGTCGGCGACGGCCAGCGACTTCATGATCTGCCAGCCGGCGAAGTTGGAGACGCCGATATAGCGGATCTTGCCGGACCGCACGAGCTGGTCGAGGGTCGAGAGCACTTCCTCGACCGGGGTATGGGCATCGAAGGCATGCAATTGCAGGAGATCGATATAGTCTGTGCCAAGACGCGTCAGCGCGTCTTCTGTCGATTTGATCAGCCGCGAGTGGGACGAGCCCCAATCATTTGGCCCGTTACCCATCGGCAGCGAGGTCTTAGTCGAGATCAGCACGTCGCCGCGTCGGCCCTTGATCGCTTCGCCGAGGACTTCTTCAGATGCGCCGTTGGAATAGACATCAGCGGTATCGAAGAGGTTGACGCCGGCCTCAAGGCAGATGTCGACGAGGCGGCGTGCTTCTGTAGCGTCAGACGTTCCCCAGTGGCCGAACAATGGGCCGGAGCCGCCGAAGGTGCCGGCGCCGAAGCTGAGGACCGGAATCCTGAGGCCGGATTTTCCGAGTTGACGATATTCCATGGGAGTTTCCTTTCGAGTTCGTGCAGGAGAGTTCAGGCGGCTGCGACGCGGGCTGTCGGTTGGCGCGCATCCAGTCGGATGGCAAAGGCAGAGACGATGATAGCCGTGAGCGGGAAGGCGGCGGCCACCAGCGGCGTGTAGGCAAGGCCGGGACCGTGATCGATGGTCATGCCGCCAGCCCAGGCGCCAATGGCGTTGCCGAGATTGAAGGCGGCGATATTGAGGCTCGAGGCAAGGCTCTGGCCGGCGCCTTCTGCCTTTTGCAACACCCAGACCTGTAGCGGTGCGACGGTGGCAAAGGCTGTGGCACCCAGCAGGCCAGCAAAGATGATCGCGGCGATCTTGTCGTTGAGCGCAAAGGTCATCAGGCCCAGAGTGATTGTCAGCGCGACCAGCGTGCCGAACACGGCGCGGATCAGGTTGCGGTCGGCGAGCTTGCCGCCCACCAGATTGCCGAGCACCAGCCCACCACCGAACACAAGCAGGATCGGCGATACGGCGGCATCGGAAAAGCCGGTAATCTCGGTCAGCGCCGGAGCAATGTAGGTAAAGACCGCGAAAACACCGGCATAACCAAGGACGGTCATCAACAGGCCAAGCAGCACCGGGCGGCGGCCCATGGCCTTGAGGTCGGCGCGCCAATCGCTGGCTTCAGGCTTTGCCCTGTCCTTCGGCACCAGGGCCGCAATGATCACCAGAGCGAGCAGGCCGACGGCGGTAACCGCCCAGAAGGTCATGCGCCAGCCGAACTGCTGGCCAAGCCACGTACCGATCGGCACGCCGAGAATGTTGGCAACGGTCAGGCCGGTAAACATCACGGCGATCGCCGAGGCTTTCTTCTCGGGCGCGACGAGGCCGGTGGCAACCACCGAGCCGACACCGAAGAAGGTGCCATGCGCCAGCGCCGTCAGCAGGCGCGCCGCCATCAGCAGGTCATAGGTCGGTGCGAGCGCACAGGCAAGATTGCCGGCGACGAAGATGGCCATCAGGCCGATCAGCACCGTCTTGCGCGGCCAGCGGCTCGTGAGCGCGGTCAGCACTGGCGCGCCGACCACGACGCCGAGCGCATAGCCCGATATCAGCAGGCCAGCGGCGGCGATGGAGACGCGCAAATCCTGGCTGACATCGAGCAGCAAGCCCATGATGACGAATTCGGTAACGCCGATCCCGAAGGCACCGGCGGTAAGAGCATAGAGAGCGAGAGGCATTGCGGCGTCTTTCCAGAGTGAGTTGGTGTCTCTGAGATAGACAGCGTTTGGCTTGTGAACTAGAATGACCAAAGTAAAAGCATTTGTGAGTTGAATTCACAGTATGGCACGCATCGATATCAACCGGTCCGGCGAGATGGAAGTGTTTGTCCGCGTGATCGAGCGCGGCGGATTTTCAGCCGCGGCCCGCGAGCTGCGGATGACGCCGTCTGCCGTCAGCAAACTGGTGGGGCGGCTTGAGGCGCGGCTTGGCACGCGGCTGGTCAATCGCACGACGCGCAAGCTGTTGCTGACGCCCGAGGGCGCAGCCTTCCACGAGCGTGCCTTGCGCATCCTCTCCGATATCGAGGAGGCCGAGCAGAGCGCGGCTTCTGCCGACAAGCCCCAAGGCCGCATCCGCATCAATACATCAGCTGCTTATGGCACGCATATTCTCGCGCCTGTGCTGGGTGAATTCCTTGCGCGCTATGCCGGCATCTCCATCGACATCTCCCAGACCGACAAGGTGGTGGACCTGCTTGCCGAGCGCGCCGACATCGCCATCCGTGCCGGCCCGCTGGCAAGCTCGACGCTGGTGGCCCGCAAACTCGGCGACACACGGCTGATGATCGTCGCCTCGCCGGGATACTTGGAGCGCTGCGGCACGCCGCGGACGGTCGCCGACATGGAGAAGCATCACCGTCTCGGCTTTTGCTATGTTCGGGCCTCGGAGAGTTGGCGGATGGCGGAGGACGGCAAGGTCTCCGACATCTCGACCAAGGGCAGGGTGCTGGCAAGCGATGGCGAGGCGCTGCGTTATCTGGCGATTGGCGGCGTCGGCATGGCGCGCCTGGCGGCCTTCACCGTCCGCGCCGATCTTGACGCCGGACGGCTGGTCGAAGTGCTGCCTGACATGTTCGTCTCAGAGATCGAGGCGTTTCATGCCGTCTATGTCGGGCAGGGCGGACCGTTGCCGGCCCGCGTCCGGGCGCTGCTAGACTATCTCGCCGAGCACGGCCGAGTCAGCTGACCAAATGTAAGCGGTCTCTTTCGAAATATTGATAATGCCATCACGGGAATGAATTGGTCGCCGACCAGCAGGTAAAATAAACCGCTGCCAACGCGGAGGAGCTTACCATGGCAACGACGGATTCAGCGGCAAAGCCCGTGGTTTCGAATGAAGACACGCTGCCCGGCTTCCTCTTCGCACTGGCGGCGTACCTGCTCTGGGGTGTGCTGCCCCTCTATCTTCATCAAGTCGCACACATCCCCGCCTTCGAAGTCGTCGCCCACCGGATCATCTGGTCGCTGCCGATTGCCGGCGCCGTGCTTGTTGTCATCGGCCGCACCTCCGAGGTGCGCAAGGCGATCAAGACGCCGTCGATGCTCGGCATGGCCTGCATCACGGCAGCCTTCGTGACCGTCAACTGGTCGATCTATGTCTATGCCATCGGCTCCAACCACGCGCTGGAAGGCGCGCTCGGCTACTATATCAATCCGCTGATTTCGGTCGTCATCGGCGCGCTGCTGCTTGGTGAACGGCTGAAAGTACCACAAGTCATCGCCATTGGATTGGCGGCAATCGCGGTGGCAATCCTCGCCTATGAAGCTGGCGGTCTTCCGTGGATCTCGCTCGGCCTTGCCTTGAGCTGGGGCTTTTATGCCTATTTCCGCAAGACCTTGCCGATCGGCCCCAACCAGGGCTTCTTTCTCGAGGTGCTGATCCTGGCGCTGCCGGCTCTGGCTTACATCATCTATCTCGAAGCCACGGGCGCAGGCCATTTCTTCCATGGCGACGGATGGAGCGACATGGGCCTCTTGATTTTCAGTGGTATCGCCACAGCCGTGCCGTTGATGATCTATGCCAATGGCGCAAAGCTGCTGAAGCTATCGACGATCGGCATCATGCAATATATCGCGCCGACCATGGTGTTCGGCATTGCCGTGTTCGTGTTCCACGAGCCGTTCGGCACGTCGAAGCTGGTTGCCTTCTGCTTCATCTGGGCAGCACTGGTGGTCTATTCGTTGCCGATGCTGCGGCGCATCGGCAGGTCCGATAAATAGAAGGTGGGGGTTAAAGCCGGGCGATCACGGCTTCGTCGCCGTCGTCAACCATGCCGGCCTTGATGATCTCGGGCACGATCGCCTCGACATCATCGATAACCATCGGCTTGACGAGATGGGACGTGTGGATGAATCCCTCGCTGGTCATGTGCTCCAGGAGCTCCAGCATCGGCTGCCAGAAATTCTTGATATTGGCAAACACCATCGGCTTGCGGTGACGGCCAAGTTGCGCCCAGGTCATGATCTCAACGATCTCTTCGAGCGTACCAATACCGCCGGGCAAGGTGACGAAGGCGTCGGCTTCCTGGAACATGCGATGCTTACGCTGGTGCATGTCCTGGGTGACCACCAGTTCGGTCAGCGATCCCAGCGAATGCTTGGAAGCCTCCTTGTCCATCAGGAATTCTGGTATAATGCCGGTGACTCGGCCACCATTCGACAGCACGCCGGAAGCAACCGCTCCCATGATGCCTTTGGTGCCGCCGCCGTAGACCAGCCTGAGGCCATGATCAGCGATGGATTTGCCGAGCGCGCGACCTGCTTCCATATAGGACGGATCTCGTCCGGGCTGGGAGCCACAATAGACGCAGATGGATCGAATCGAGACATTTTTGGTTTGCATGGGGTCGAGATGACAATGCTGCGCCCGCACAGTCAAGAAAAATGACGGGAAAATGACGTATGCAATGGGTGCAAGGCGGTGTGACGCTTGAGAATACAATAGGAAACCGCTAGCCCTTTGATGGGGAATGGCGGATTCTCACCGCTCCGGAGATAAATGATGATGAAAAACCGCGCCGTCTGGGTCGCACTTGCCGTAATCGCTGCAGCCGCCGCGCTGATGTTCTTTGTCGTGCTGCCGCAAATGCGCGGTGACAAGGTCGCCCAGGAGGCCGCCAAGAAGGCGCAAGAAACTGTCGAACAGGCCAAGGATGCAGCCCAGAAGACGGTCGAGACGACAACGGAAGCCGCCAAGAACACGGTTGGCGAGACGGTTGCCGACGTCAAGTCTGGCGCCCTCGCCAAGATGGCCCGCCTGAAAGCCGATACCGCTACAGCGACCGGCGAACTGCAGGCGCTGCTTGTCGAAGGCAAGGCCGCGACGCCCGAGCAGATCGGTGCTGCCAAGGCCAAGGTGACCGTAGCGCTCAAGGCAGCCACCGAATTCAAGGCGCCGGAAGGCGTCGATGCTCTGACCGGCGGCATGATAGCCAAGGCCCAGGAAGGTGCCGCCAAGGCGCTTGCATCGATCGAAGCGATGCCGACTGATGCCGAGGGCGCCAAGAAGGCTTATGAAGGCATGAAGTCGAGCCTGCTTTCTGCACTCGATGGCGGCGATGCTGCCAAGACAGCCGACGCAAAGCCTGCTGAAGCCAAGGTCGGGTTGCCGGCGTTCGACGTGCTGCGTGTCGAGCCCGATGGTTCGACCGTGATTGCCGGCTCGGCCGAACCCAACACCAAGCTGGAGGTCATGGACGGCGGCAAGGTTATTTCATCGGTCGAGGTCGGCCCGACAGGCGACTTCGCCGCGGTACTCGACAATCCGCTTGGTGTCGGCGACCATCAGATAACGTTGCAGGCCACCAGCAAGGACGGCAAGTCGAAGGTCTCCGAGGAAATCGCCACCGTCTCCGTGCCGAAGGACAAGTCTGGTGAATTGCTGGCCATGGTCACCAAGCCGGGCGAAGCATCGCGCATCATGACCATGCCGGAAGCCAAGGCCGAAACCCAGGTTGCTGCCAATACGGAGGCCAAGCCTGCCGCCGACGCGGCCAAGTCGGCCGACGCGGTCAAGACGCCGGATCTTCCGGCTGCGTCCTCCGAGCTCTCGGCGGCTGCGCCGGCTGTGGATGCCGCCAAGACCACCGACCAGGCTGCAAAATCTGCGGATACAGCGGTCCAAGCCACTGCGGCTGAAACCAAGGTGACCACAGCTCCCGAAGTGCAAGTCAGTGCAGTGGAAATCGAAGGCAGCAAGCTGTTCGTGGCCGGCAGTGCCAAACCGAATTCGCTGGTGCGGGTCTATGCCGACGACAAGCTGGTCGCCGAAGTCTCCACCGACAAGAACGGCCGTTTCGTTGCCGACAACACGTTGCCGCTCGCCGTCGGCAATCACACTATCCGCGCCGACGTGCTGAGCACCAATGGCACCAAGGTCGAGTTCCGCGCCTCGGTGCCGTTCTTCCGCCCGGAGGGCGAGCAATTGGCTGCTGTCGCCGGCGATCCATCGACGGCGAACAAATCCGAGATGACCCCGTTGGCCGATGGTGCCTATGACAAGGCGCGTGCCGAAGTCAGCAAGGCAACCGGCCTGCTGAAGGATCTTTATAAGGACGGCAAGACGCCCACTGCTGAAGAACTGGCCGCGGCCCGCTCGTCGACCGAGATCGCCCTGAAGACCCTCTCCGAGATTCGCGTGCCCGTCGAAGCCGATCAGATCGCCAAGGACATGGCCGCCAAGACATCAGGCGAGGCGGCCAAGGCTCTCGCGCTGTTGCATGGCCTGCCGCAGGATGCGGCTGCCGTGAAGCAGGCGCTCGGCTCGATCGATAACGCTGTTTCCTCTGCCACTGCGCCGTCGATGCAGGCCTCGTCGGAAGCCGTTGCCCACGAAAAGGCGACAGAAACCGGCGTGGCCGATGCCGGCAAGACGACGGCTACGGAAAGCACCGAGGTCGCCCAGAACGGCAATGATGCCGGCGCCAAGAATACCGCCGATGCTCAGGCTGCCGACACCGCCAAGACACCTGCCAAGGCTACCAATGGCGCTTCGACGACTGAGCAGGAACAGGCCTCCTCGGCCGCATCCAGCGAAACCAGCCAGACTGCGCATGCCGACGCGACCACCGACGTGGCTTCGACCGACGACAAGCCGAAGATCATCGAGCAGGCGCCGCTGAAGCCGAGCGAAACCTCGGTGATCATCCGCCGCGGCGACACGCTCTGGCAGATCTCGCGCCGTGTCTACGGGCAAGGCGTTCGTTATACGACGATCTATCTCGCCAACGAGAAGCAGATCGCCGATCCCGACCGCATCCTGCCAGGCCAGATTTTCGGCGTTCCGGACAAGCCGTTGCCGAACGCGGAAGAATTGCACCGCAAGCGCCTCCACCTGAAATAATATTCGGGTTTTGGCGTTGTAGATCACCAAACCGTGACCTATTTACGAGGTATAAGCGGCGGCCCGGAGGGGTCGCCGCTCTTGTCATTTACATCAGACTGGTGATTTCCCCATGGCGGGCAAAGAGAAAATCGTTTCTTCCGAATCCGGCAAGACGCTGCAAACCATCGTCAATCTGTGGCCCTATATGTGGCCGACCGGGCGCATGGATCTCAAGATGCGCGTGGTTTGGGCGACCTTCTTCCTGCTGATTTCCAAGATCGTGCTGCTGCTCGTTCCCTACTTCTTCAAGTGGTCGACCGATGCGTTGAACGGCAAGCTCAGGGCACCGGATCTCCTGCCGACATTCATGCTCGGCGCGCTGATGCTGGTGGTCGCCTATAATGCCGCCCGTCTGCTGCAAGGCGGTCTCAACCAGCTGCGCGACGCGATGTTTGCCACTGTCGGCCAACACGCCGTCCGCCAGCTCGCCTACAAAACCTTCGTCCATCTCCACCAGCTCTCACTGCGTTTCCATCTCGAGCGCCGCACCGGCGGCCTGTCGCGCGTCATCGAACGCGGTACCAAGGGCATCGAAACGATCGTCCGCTTCACTATCCTCAACACCGTCCCAACACTGATCGAGTTCGTGCTGACGGCGGCGATCTTCTGGTGGGGTTACGGTTTCTCTTATCTGTTCGTCACGGCGATGACCGTCTGGATCTATATCTGGTTCACGGTGAGGGCCAGCGACTGGCGCATCAACATCCGCAAGGACATGAACGACAGCGATACCGACGCCAACACCAAAGCTATCGACTCGCTGCTTAACTTCGAGACCGTCAAATATTTCGGCAACGAGGAAATGGAAGCCAAGCGCTTCGATGCCTCGATGGCGCGCTACGAGAAGTCGGCGACCCAGGTCTGGACGTCGCTCGGCTGGCTGAACTTCGGCCAGTTGGTGATCTTCGGCGTCGGCACGGTCGTCATGATGGTCATGTCGGCGATCGCCGTGCAGAACGGTACGCAGACCATCGGCGATTTCGTCTTCATCAACGTCATGCTGATGCAGCTGTCGATCCCGCTGAATTTCATCGGCTTCGTCTATCGCGAAATCCGCCAGGGCCTTACCGATATCGAGCAGATGTTCGACCTGCTCGCCGTCGATGCGGAAATTGGGGACGCGCCGGATGCACAGCCTTTGATCGTCACCAATGGTGCGATCTCGTTCAAGGACGTGCATTTTGCCTACGATCCGGCCCGCGCGATCCTCAAGGGCATTTCCTTCGACGTGCCTGCGGGCCATACGGTCGCCGTCGTCGGTCCCTCAGGCGCCGGCAAGTCGACGATCTCGCGGCTGCTCTATCGCTTCTATGACGTCCAGAAGGGCACGATCACCATTGACGGCCAGGACGTCAAGAACGTCACCCAGAAGAGCCTGCGCAAGGCGATCGGCATGGTGCCGCAGGACACGGTGCTGTTCAACGACACCATCGCCTATAATATCCGCTACGGTCGCCCTTCGGCGAGCCAGGAAGAGGTGGAAGCTGCGGCCGATATCGCCCAGGTCGGCCGCTTCATCAAGTCGCTGCCGGAAGGCTACAAGGCCATGGTTGGCGAGCGCGGCCTGAAACTCTCTGGTGGCGAGAAGCAGCGTGTCGCCATTGCCCGCACGATCCTCAAGTCGCCGCCGATCCTGATCCTCGACGAGGCGACCTCGGCGCTCGACACCGGCACCGAGCAGGAAATCCAGTCGGCACTCGACGTGGTCTCGAAGGATCGCACGACCCTGGTCATCGCCCACCGGCTATCGACCGTGGTCGGCGCCGACGAGATCATCGTCCTCAAGGATGGCGGTATCGCCGAGCGTGGCAATCACCAGGACCTGCTGGCCCGCAACGGCCTCTATGCCGCCATGTGGAACCGCCAGCTCGAAGCGACGGAAGTCGAGGAGCACCTCAAGAAAGTGCGCGAGACCGACGACCTCGGCATCATCATGCGTGGCGCGCCGGCGGCGGAATAGGGTGTTGCTATTTTGTTCTTGTTTTGCTAGCGTGCCGATCATCGAGCAAGGATAGAACTGATGAACCAGCACGCGATTTCGATCTCGCTTTCTGAAGACGAGCAGGCCTCTGTTGAAGAAGGGGTTGCAAGTGGACGCTTTGCGGATGAACGCGAGGCTTTGCATGCTGGGCTCGCGAGTCTGGAGCTCGAGGCACAGCTTGGCGCGCTCTATCCGTTGGTAGCCGAGCCGGACTTCGTGTCACACTATGTTGCTGATAACGCCCCTTTGCTTGCCGAGCATCTCAAGTCGACCGAATCCGAGGGCGTGAGCTCACGCGGAACTCCTGACATTATGGCGGCGGTAAAGCAAAAGTTGCGTGCTGATGGCAAGCTATAGGCTGACAAAGACAGCCGACAAGAAAATCGCTGTGATCTATGAATATTCTCTGCAGCATTTTGGCGAAGCGCAGGCCGACTCCTACTTTCTCGGAATGCATGGTGTCTTTCACCTGCTAGCGGACCGGCCTGATCTGGGACGACCGTCAGCTGAGCTGGGGGAAGGCGTCAGGCTTTCTTTATCGCAGCCATATCCTGTTCTACAAAACCACATCCTACGGCATTCTCGTGCTCGATATTTTCGGCGTCCGACAGGACATCGGCAATCTGAAGCCATCCCGCTGAACAACGTTCTTTAAAGGCGGGGCAAAGCTCCGATATTCTAGTAATGGCAAAATCCAAAACTCAGTTCATCTGCCAGAATTGCGGCACTGTGCATTCCCGTTGGGTGGGCAAATGCGACGGTTGCGGCGCCTGGAACACGATCATCGAGGAAGATCCGACCGGCGGCATCGGTGGCGGTCCGGCCAGGTCGCCGAAGAAGGGCAGGGCGGTGGCCTTGACCACCCTTTCCGGCGAAATCGAGGATGCGCCACGCATCGAGAGCGGCATTTCCGAGCTTGATCGGGTCACTGGCGGCGGCTTCGTGCGCGGCTCGGCAATCCTGATCGGCGGTGACCCCGGCATCGGCAAGTCGACGCTGCTGATGCAGGCTGCGGCAGCGCTGGCCCGGCGCGGCAATCGCGTCATTTATGTCTCGGGTGAAGAAGCGGTGGCGCAGGTCCGGCTGCGCGCCCAGCGACTGAAGTCGGCTGATACCGGCGTGCTGCTGGCCGCCGAGACCAATGTCGAGGACATTCTCGCTACGCTCGCCGATGGCCCGCGCCCTGATCTGGTCATCATCGATTCGATCCAGACCCTGTGGAGCGACGTTGCTGACGCTGCTCCCGGCACGGTCACCCAGGTGCGGGTAGGCGTGCAGGCGATGATCCGCTTTGCCAAGACGACGGGCGCCACGGTGGTGCTTGTCGGCCATGTTACCAAGGACGGCCAGATCGCCGGCCCGCGCGTAGTCGAGCACATGGTCGATGCCGTGCTCTATTTCGAGGGCGATCGCGGCCACCACTACCGCATTATGCGCACGGTCAAGAATCGCTTCGGGCCGACCGACGAGATTGGCGTCTTCGAAATGTCCGACATGGGACTGCGCGAAGTCGCCAATCCCTCCGAATTGTTCCTCGGCGAGCGCAATGCCAAGGCGCCGGGCGCTGCGGTGTTTGCCGGCATCGAGGGCACGCGGCCGGTGCTGGTCGAAGTCCAGGCGCTGGTGGCACCCACGTCGCTCGGAACCCCGCGCCGCGCCGTCGTCGGTTGGGATTCGAGCCGGCTGGCAATGATTCTCGCCGTGCTCGAGGCGCATTGCCGCGTCAGGCTCGGGAGCCATGATGTCTACCTCAACGTTGCCGGCGGATACCGCATTTCGGAGCCTGCGGCCGACATTGCCATCGCCGCCGCCCTTGTTTCCTCGCTTGCTGGTCTTGCTCTTCCGCATGATTGCGTCTATTTCGGCGAAATCAGCCTGTCGGGAGCGGTGCGGCCGGTTAGCCATACGGGACTTCGCCTTAAAGAAGCCGAGAAATTGGGTTTCCAGAGAGCGGTGTTGCCGAGTGGTTCGGCCGAATTGCCGAAGACGCTGGCGGGCAGCTTGAACTCGATTGAAGGCCTGATGGATCTCGTCGTCAGGATCGCGGGCTCGAAACCTGTGGGACAGCCTGAATCCGACGAGGATTGAGGCTTTTGTTTCAGGAGCTTGCGGTGCTATATGGGGCGCGGCCTGTCGGAATAGCGGCGGACGAATAGATCAGCCGTCTTGGAGAAAAGATATATGCCCATTACAGGTTTTGACGGAATTGTTCTTGCAGTAGCCCTGTTTTCCGCCGTTCTTGCCATGGTGCGCGGCTTTTCCCGCGAAGTTCTTTCGGTCGTGAGCTGGTTCGGCTCCGCTTATGCTGCATACAAACTCTATCCGCTCGGTCTGCCCTACGCCAAGAATTTCATCGCCGAGGAAAAGTTTGCCATCATTGCTTCGGCAGCGGCGATCTTCCTCATTGCACTGGTGGTCATCTCGTTCATCACCATGCGCATTGCCGACATGATCATCGACAGCCGCATCGGCGCGCTCGATCGCACGCTCGGCTTTATCTTTGGCGCCGCAAGGGGTATCCTGATCCTCGTCGTTGCCGTACAGTTCTTTAACGAATGGGTCCCGCCGGCCAATCACCCCGCCTGGATCGCCAATGCCAAGTCGAAGCCGTTCCTCGATGATCTCGGCGAGAAGCTGAAGGCAGCGCTGCCGGAAGACATCGCAGCCCTGCTGCGCAAGAAGATCGAAGAGAAAATGGGCGACCCGGCCGCAACCGATGGTGCCGCGACGCCGCCGGCTGATGGAGCGACCGATCTCGCGCCGGCTGACGATACGAAGAACAGCACGACGACGCCCCAGCAGTAAGCTGGGTGTCCTTGGGGGGACCGAATTTTCCAGGTGGCCCGGTTCGAAGACGCCGGGGCATATGGAGGTAGGCAGCGGCAGGAGGGAGAAAATTCTCGCACGCCATTGCCATCCAAAGGCAGTTCATGTCTTCAAGTCCTGAGACGGAGGCTGATTTCGTCCTGAATGCGTTGGAGCGATTGAAATCGCGGGGAGGGCCCCCATATTTCCAGCTTGTTCCGGCGCCGGATCTGCTTTTCGGATGGATCATCGACGGGTCCTGACCCCCTAGTCTACATCGAGCCAAAGGCCGTAAAACCAATGAGCGAAGACAGTTCTGTCAGATATATCGACGATATCGACGGTGACACCCTCCACGAAGAGTGCGGGGTGTTCGGCATTTTGGGGCATCCCGACGCAGCGGCGTTGACGGCTCTTGGCCTGCATGCCTTGCAACATCGCGGTCAGGAAGCGGCGGGCATCGTCTCATTCGACGGCAAGCAGTTCCGCGCTGAAAAACGGATGGGTCTGGTGGGCGACCATTATACCGATCCGGCAACGCTGGCAAAGCTGCCCGGCTCGATGGCCATCGGTCACACCCGCTATTCGACCACCGGCGAAGTGGCGCTGCGCAACGTCCAGCCGCTGTTTGCGGAACTGGAAGTCGGCGGCATCGCCATCGCCCATAACGGCAACTTCACCAATGGCCTGACGCTTCGCCGCCAGATCATCTCGACGGGCGCCATCTGTCAGTCGACGTCGGACACCGAAGTCGTGCTGCACCTGATCGCCCGCTCCAAGCAGGCGTCCTCGTCCGATCGCTTCATCGACGCCATCCGCCAGATGGAAGGCGGCTATTCGATGCTGGCGATGACGCGCACCAAGCTGATTGCCGCGCGCGACCCGATAGGCATCCGGCCACTGGTGATGGGCGAACTCGACGGCAAGCCGATCTTCTGCTCGGAAACCTGTGCCCTCGACATTATCGGCGCGAAATATGTCCGCGACGTTGAAAATGGAGAAGTCATCATTTGCGAGATCCAGCCGGACGGTTCGGTTTCGATCGACTCGCGCAAGCCCCTCGCTCCGCAGCCGGAGCGGCTCTGCCTGTTCGAATATGTCTATTTTGCGCGCCCCGATTCGATCGTTGGCGGCCGTAGCGTTTATGTCGCACGCAAGAACATGGGCAAGAACCTCGCCATGGAAGCGCCCGTCGAAGGCGATGTCGTGGTGCCTGTGCCCGATGGTGGCACGCCGGCCGCGATCGGTTATGCGCAGCAGAGCGGCATCCCGTTTGAACTCGGCATCATCCGCAACCATTATGTCGGCCGCACCTTCATCGAACCAACCCAGTCGATCCGCGCCTTCGGCGTCAAGCTGAAGCACTCGGCCAACCGGGCGATGATCGAAGGCAAGCGCGTCATCCTGGTCGATGACTCCATCGTCCGCGGCACGACCTCGCTGAAGATCGTGCAGATGATCCGCGATGCCGGCGCCAGGGAAGTGCATATCCGTGTCGCGAGCCCGATGATCTACTACCCCGATTTCTACGGCATCGATACGCCGGACGCCGACAAGCTGCTGGCCAACCAGTATGCCGACGTCGATGCGATGGCTCGATATATCGGTGCGGATTCGCTGGCATTCCTGTCGATCGATGGTCTTTATCGCGCCGTCGGCGGCCAGGATCGCAACAATGCCCGGCCGCAATTTACCGATCACTACTTCACCGGCGACTATCCGACCCGTCTGCTGGACAAGGATGGCGAGACCGTTTCCGCCAAGCTCTCTGTCATGGCGAGCCACGGCTGAGGCCGTTTCTTCACGGATTGAAGACCACGAAGGGCACTATGCCCTTCGTTCTATGAGATAGTGCAGTCAAGGGGGAATGATGAGCGTCAATCTTACAGGTCGCATCGCTGTTGTGACCGGCGCTTCGCGCGGCATCGGCTATTTCACGGCGCTCGAGCTTGCCAAGGCCGGCGCGCACGTGGTGGCTTGCGCGCGCACCGTCGGCGGCCTCGAAGATCTCGACGATGCCATCAAGGCTGTGGGCGGCAACGCCACGCTGGTGCCTTTCGATCTCGCCGACATGGGTGCTATCGACGCGCTTGGCGGAGCCATCTTCGAACGTTGGGGCAAGCTCGACATCATGGTCGCCAATGCCGGCGTGCTTGGCACGATCGCGCCGATCGGCCATGTCGAGGCCAAGACCTTCGAAAAGGTGATGACGGTCAATGTCACGGCGACATGGCGGCTGATCCGCTCGCTCGATCCCTTGCTGCAGAAATCCGACCAGGGCAGGGCGCTGATCCTGACCTCCAGCCTGGCGCACAAATGCAAGCCGTTCTGGGCGCCTTACTCGGCCTCCAAGGCGGCGGTCGAGGCGCTGGCGCGCACCTGGGCAAACGAGAGCGAGCGCCTGCCGCTCAAGATCATCAGCGTCGACCCCGGCGGCACGCGCACCGCGATGCGCGCACAGGCCTATCCAGGCGAAGATCCCGAGACGCTGCCGCATCCGCGCGACGTTGCCAGGGTGATTGCCGGCCTGACAGGTCCGGATATGAACGAGACCGGCAAGCTTTATCTCGTGCGTGAACAACGGTTTGCTGACTACGTGCTGCCCTGATCCGTCAGCATTGCGGGCGGAACCGCCCTTCAACCAGCCGTGATTTTCTGGCAAGCTGCCGCTGCATCCAGGAATAGAAGGAGGAGCCGGTGCTGAACGCCATTATCGCCGTCATCGGCGCAGCACTGGTGGCCTGGGCCGTCACGGCGCTTCGACAGAAATCCGTCACTGGCCTCACCTACGTCCAGGCACTCGGCTACACCTTGTTCCGGTTCCTGTTCGGCGCACGCTTTGTCGGTTTCGAGACTGAGTCCGACACCAGTAGCCCGACTGCCTTTATCCTCCCGGCCCAGTCCCGGCTCGACAAGTGGCTGCTGAAATCCTACCTGCCGATCGGCACGTTCCATCTCGACCCGATGCGGGACCGTGAGCAGATACTTACGCTGATCAAGTCGGTTTTCGCCGGACGTGGACACGTCTGCCTCTATCTGCCGCCTGAGGTCGAGGCCAAACCTGAAACGATGGCGGTGCTCGCCGATATCGGCCGCTTGCTGCGCGAAAGCACGGCCCGCGTGGTCCCGATCCATGTGCGCGGCTCACGCATGTCGCTCTACTCCTACTGGAATCGCGAGAAGGCGCCGCGCAGCCTGTTGCCGCAGATCACCGTAGCGGCAGCCCCTTCCCAATCCATGGCAACGATCAGCGACAGAATGCTTGGTGACAGCCTGTTGGATGGCATGATGGCGGCCAAGTTCCGCTCCACCAATCTTGCGCAGACGCTGCACGAGGCGATCGTGACCTCAGCCCGGATCTTCGGGCCGTCGCGGGAAATTGCCCAGGACGCGCTGGGTTCGAAACTGAGTTATCGGCAGGTGCTGATCGGCGCCCGCGCGCTGGCCACGCGCTTCCAGAAGGTTGCGGAGAAAGGCAAGCCCGTCGGCGTGCTGCTGCCGAACTCCAACAGTGTTGTGCTGGCAATCTTTGCGCTGTTCTCGGCCGGCAGACCCGCGGCATTGTTGAACTACACCGCCGGCACGGCTGCGGTGGTTTCGGCGATCAACACGGCGGGCATTCGCGCCGTCGTCTGCGCCCGCGGCTTCGTCGATAAGGCGGACCTGCAGCCACTGGTCGATGCGATCGTGGCCAATGGTACCAGCATCCTCTACGTCGAGGATGTCAGGGCGTCATTGACATTCAAGGAGAAGGCCAAGGCCTGGCTCTTCTGGCGCAGGCCTGTCGTCAAGACCAAGGCCGAGGATGCTGCCGTAATCCTGTTCACGTCGGGCTCCGAGGGTGCGCCGAAAGCAGTCGTGCTCTCTTCGCGCAACCTGATCGCCAATGCCTCGCAGGCCGATTGCCGCGTCGATATCTCGCCTGCCGACAGCCTTTTCAATGTCCTGCCGGTGTTTCACTCCTTCGGCCTTCTCGGCGGTACGCTGCTGCCGCTGCTCTACGGCATCCATCTTTTCCTCTATCCGTCACCCCTGCATTACAAGATCATCCCTTCGGTGGCACGCAAGGTGGCGCCCACGGTGATGTTCGGTACCGACACGTTCCTGATGGGTTATGGTCGCGCCGCCAGGGACGGCGATTTCGACAGCTTGCGGATGATTGTCGCCGGCGCCGAGGCGGTAAAGCCCGAGACGCGCAAGATGTTTGCCGATCGTTTTGGTGCAGCAATTGTCGAAGGCTACGGAATGACCGAATGCGCGCCGGTGGTGGCCGTCAATTCTGCTGTATTCTCCAAGGATGGTTCGGTCGGCAAGCTGTTGCCCGGCATGGAGATGAAGCTCGAGCCGGTCGAAGGCATCGAAGATGGCGGACGGTTCTATGTCGCCGGACCGAATGTGATGATGGCTACATGCTCGCGGACAAGCCGGGCGTGCTGCAACCGCTCACGGACAAATGGCATGATTCCGGCGATATCGTTGCCGTCGACGAGCGTGGCTTCCTGACGATCAAGGGCCGCGCCAAGCGCTTTGCCAAGATCGCCGGCGAGATGGTGTCGCTCGGTGCGGTGGAACTCATGGTGCAGAAGCTATGGCCACAGGCAAACCATGCCGCCATCGCCGTGCCCGACAAGCGCAAGGGCGAGCGGATCGTGCTGCTGACCACCCAGGCACGGCCGATGAAGGAAGAGTTGCTCACCTATTCCCGGCGCTATGGTGCCACCGAACTGATGGTGCCGCATGACATCGTCAATGTCGACGCCATTCCGGTGTTGGCCAGCGGCAAGGTGGATTACGGCGCGGCCACCACGATGGCCGCTACGCAACTGTCATTTTAGATCGTCGTCTTCCGGCGGCTTGACGTCTGGCACCACGCCCTCCTCGACATCGGTCTCATGTGACGGGAGGTAACCGTATTTCTTCGTCCAGTGCCGCGCGCCGAAGGGCAGGGTGCAGAGGTAGAAGATGGACGTAAGGGCAAGCACTTCCCAGGTGAAACTCATCAGCAGTGCGACATAGACGACAACGATGAGAATGAAGGGCAGCGCATTCTCGCGGCGGATCACGCCCTGCGCCTTGCCCGACCACACAGGAATGCGCGAAACCAGCAAATAGCCGATCCCGACCGTATAAATTGCTGCGCCGTAGGCGACGAAGCGCGTTACCTCCATGCCGAGGAAACCGAGATAGACCGGCAGCAGCACCAGCAGCGCGCCGAGCGGCGCCGGTACGCCGACAAAGTACTCCGAGAGCCATTTCGGCTTGTTGGGCCGCTCGGTCATGACGTTGAAACGCGCGAGCCGCAGGCCGGCCGAGATCGCATAGATCAGCGCCGCGATCCACCCAATCGAACGCGCCTGGTCGAGCATGTAGACGTAAAGCACGAGCGCGGGCGCGACACCGAAATTGATGATATCGGCGAGCGAATCCATCTGCACGCCGAAATTCGACGTCGCGCGCATCATCCGCGCGATGCGTCCGTCGATGCCGTCGAGAAAGGCCGCCAGCAGCACCATGCCGACGGCAAGTTCATAGCGTCCCTCGAATGCCAATCGAATGCCTGTGAGGCCGGCGCAGATGGCGAGCACGGTGATCAGGTTCGGCACCATCATCCTGAGCGGAATCTCGCGCAGGCGCGGTCCACGGCCGGTATCGTCCTTTTCGTGTTCGTTCGGCGGGGTGGCGACGTTGTCCATGAATTTATCGTCTCCCATGGTCAAAGGCGGCGGCTCAGGACCGGACCCTTGGCGCCCTCATATTCGGCCAGCACGGTTTCTCCGGCAATGGCGGTCTGGCCGACGGTGACCCGCGGTGTGAAGCCTTCCGGCAGGTAGACGTCGAGGCGAGAGCCGAAACGAATAAGACCGAAGCGCTCGCCTGCGACCAGCGACGAATACGGCGCAGTCCAGCAGACAATGCGCCGGGCGACAAGGCCGGCTACCTGCACGACGCCGATGCGGCCGTGGACTGTATCGATAACGAGGCCGTTGCGCTCGTTTTCCTCGGATGCCTTGTCGAGATCGGCACTGACGAACTTGCCCTCGCGATAGACGATGCTTTCGACGCGGCCGCTCATCGGCGCGCGGTTCACATGGCAGTTGAAGACATTCATGAAAATCGAGATCTTCAGCATCGGCTCGCCGGAAAGCGCCAGCTCGGCGGGCGGCGGCGTCACGGAGATCAGCGACACCCTGCCGTCTGCAGGGCTGATCGCCCAATCCTCTTCCTGCGGCACCATGCGCTCGGGGTCGCGGAAGAAATAAACGCACCAGGCGGTCAGCAGCATGCCGACCCAAAACAGCGGCATCCACAGGAAGCCGAGGATCACGGACGCGATGAAGAAGGCGAGGATAAACTTATGGCCTTCCCGATGGATCGGTACAAATGTGCTCTTGATCGAATGAACCAGGCTCATGGATCCGATTTCTCCTTATTATTGTCGCAGACGGCCTAGCGCGAAATAGGTCGTGCATCAACCGTGTTCAATGCGCGAGAGCCAACAAGACGGGATGGGATGGGGATAAGAAGGCCGCAGCGGCTCAGAAGCCATGGAAGAGCATGTCGAGGGCGGACGTAATGCGATAGTTCTCATGCAGTAGGTTGGCGATTGGGTTGCGCAGATCGCGCGCGGGAACAGAGAGTATGTAATGCGTCATCATCACATACACGTCGCCGTCGACGCTAAATTCCGGGTTTAATTGCGGCGACGTCTTAAGGAAAGGACTCTTAATCTGCAGGGGGACGCAGGCCTTCGTGGCGAGATCATCCAATATTCGGCTTTGCACGTCGAGCAGAAAATGGGACGCATTGGGTCGCCGATACACATCGAACTGCCCCATTAAAACCGCCGATACTCTGGAAAAGGTAGTCCCTCTTTCTCAAAATGCTCGTTGAGGGAAGCGATAACCTCGGCATTCTCCAGTTTCCAGATGCGCTCCTTTTCCTTACGAACCGCTTCGAGAAGACCCTGCTCAGCAGCACGCGAAATGTTGATCTTCAAGTTTCGCGCTTGCTCAAGCAATTCGCTGTCGATGCTGAGATTTGCTGCTTTACGTTCTGAAGCCATGAGACTGTATCCTTTCAAGATATGCGCATGAATATACGCATATCTAGCGGAAGTTCAATCGCGACCCGAAGGCCCGGGAAGGCTCAGACATACCGCCTGACGTATCGCTTCCCCATGCTCGTCAGCAGTTCGAAGCTGATCGTTCCGGCGCTACAGGCAGCATCGGTGATCGCGATCTCGCTGCCGAACAGTTCGACATAGTCGCCAGCCGCGACCGCGCCTTCGGGCAGGTTGCTGATGTCGAAAGTGGTGAGATCCATCGTCACCCGGCCGACCACCGGCACCAGATGGCCGGCGACATAGCCCATGGCACCGGCGCTACCATCATTACGCGCAGCGACGCCAGAACCCGACATGGCGCGATGCCAGCCGTCGGCATAGCCAGCCGCGGCAACAGCAACGCGGCCGTCACGCGAAAATGTGTGGGTCGCGCCATAGCTGGCCACTTCGCCTTTACGAACGTTTCTCACTTGCAGCACCCGCGCTTCAGCCGTCACCGCCTGCAGGGTTGGATAGCGTACGCCGTCAATATCGAGCCCGCCATAAAGGGCGATCCCCGGCCGCGTCAGGTCAAAATGATAATCTGCGCCCAGCAGAATTCCGCCAGAACTTGAAAGGCTTGATTCAACGCCTTCGAACAGTCCAGCAACCTGTTGGAAAGATTCAAGCTGCCGTCGATTCATCACATGCGCGGGATGGTCGGGGCAGGCGAGATGGCTCATCACCAGCTGTGGCTTGGGACCGGGTGTGGCAGCCAGTTCCGCGGCCTCCGCAAGGGTCAGGCCCAGCCGGCTCATGCCGGTATCGACATGCAGGGCGTAAGCGTGATTGCCGCCAACGGCCTTCAGCAGCTGAAGTTGCTCCGGCGAATTGATCACGGGGATCAAATTGGAGTGGAATATAGTCTCTTCGGCGCCGCTCCAAAGGCCGGTCAAGACGAAGATCCTGGCATCGCCGACCTCCCGTCTGAGCTCCGCACCCTCTTCGGGTGTCGCTACGAAGAAGTCGCGGCAACCGGCGCGATACAGGGCGCTGGCCACAGGTCCTGCCCCCACGCCATAGGCATCCGCCTTGACGACGGCGGAGGTGCGCGCCTTGCCGGAGAGCTTCGAGAGTAGGCGCCAGTTGTCGACGATAGCCGAAAGATCGATCGTCAGGCGTGCCGGTGCGGCATCGAAGCTGGAGGTGCCGGTTGGGCGGGAGATCATTTCTTGCATGGACCGCTCTTAATTCCAAACCCGCGGCAGGGCAATGGTGCTGCGCTCAGAGAGCACTTTTGTTCAAGACCGGCCGCCTGAAATCGGCTAATGATCCGATATGCACAACGTTTCGCAGCGGCAGGCCACCGACGCCATGCCGGTGACCGCATCGGAGACGACCAAGTTCTGGAGGGATCGCCGCTTCCGGAACATGGAATGCATGGCCGCAACCTTCATCACCCATGAATTTGCCCCGCATGCGCATGACACATTCTCCATCGGCGCGATCGAGGCCGGCTGCCAGATCGCCAGCATCCGCGGCGCGCGAGAATTCACCGGTCCCGGTGCGCTCTACCTGCTCAATCCCGGTGAAATCCACGACGGTGCCCCGGGCATCAACGAGGGTTATCGCTATCGGATGATCTATCCGGATATCGATCTCTTCACTGGGATCCTGGAAGACGTGACGGGTCGGGAATTCAATGGCATGCCAAGCTTTTCGCGGCAGTTGCTGCATGATCCGGAACTCGCCGCGCGCTTTCACCATGCCCATCGGCTGGCGGAGCAAGGCATCGATGCGCTGGCTGCCGAGGAGGGGATGTTCAATGTCTTATCCTCGATGTTTGCCAGATATGGCAGCGTTATCATCGCTCCGCCGAAAGCAGACGACCGCTCTGGCCTCAGGCGCGCCCGCGACTATCTCGCCGACAATTATGCTGATGATATCGGCCTCGAAGAATTGTCCGGAATCTCCGGGCTCAGCCGCGCGCATCTGATCCGCGCCTTCCGCAAGCACTATTACATCACCCCGCACGCCTTCCAGACGGACATGCGCATCCGCCATGCGCGACGCATGCTGCGCTCCGGCATCAGCCCGTCGGAGACGGCGCTGAATTGCGGCTTTGCCGACCAGGCGCACCTTACGCGCCATTTCAAGGCGCGCACAGGCGTGACACCGGCGGCATTTCGCAACGGCTGAAATTCCCTTCGAGCACTTTCGTTCAAGACGGCCCTTGCCGCACGCGTTACAAGTCTGCATTTCGAGGAGGAATCATGACCTGGCGAACGGAATTTTTCGATGGCGTGAAGACGATTGCGCCGATCATCGTTGCGGCCGTGCCGATCGGCCTCGTCTTCGGTGCGGTGGCTGCGTCGAAGGGGCTTTCGCCGCTTGAGGCGACGCTGATGAGCGCCATGGTGTTTGCCGGCGGCTCGCAATTCGTCGCCATGGATATCTGGACGCATCCGGCCTCGTGGACCGCACTCGGCTTTGCGGCGCTGCTGGTCAATATTCGCCATGTGCTGATGGGTGCCTCGATCGGCCGGAAAATGCAGGCTTTCAAGCCCTGGCAGAAATATCTCGGCGTGCTGGTCATGGCTGATGAGAATTGGGCGATGGCTGAGGCCCGCGCCGCCAAGCGCAAGCTGACGCCGGCGTTCTGGGCCGGGCTCGCGGTGCCGTTCTATTTCAACTGGGTGATCTGCAGCCTCATTGGCGCGCTGCTCGGAGCGTTCCTCGGCGATCCCGCCGCAATCGGCCTCGATTTCGCCTTTCCCGCTGTCTTCATCGTGCTGGTCATGGGGTTCTGGAAAGGACCGGCGACGGGCATGGTGTTGATCGCCAGTGCAGCGGCCGCCATCCTCGTGCATCGCTACGTGCCCGGCGCTTGGTATATCGCAGCCGGTGCGGCAGCCGGCCTTGCGGCCGCGTTGCTCCATGGGCGCTTCAGAACGGTGGCAGCATAATGGCCCTCGACTATCAGACATTCCTGGCCATTCTGGCGATGGCCGTCGCAACGTCGCTGACACGGCTTTCAGGCGTTTTCCTGCTACGCTATCTCTCGATCGGCGAGCAGACGCGTGAGGCGCTCGATGCGATCCCGCCCGCAGTGCTGATGGCAGTCATCGCGCCTACCGCGCTCGCGACCGGCTGGGCGGAAACGATCGCCTGCGTCATCACAGCGCTCGTTGCCACGCGACTGCCGCTGCTCGCCTGCGTGGTGATCGGGGTGGTGTCCGTGGTGGCTTTGCGGGCTATGGGGCTTTAGTGGCGTCAGCTCGTCAACAATTTCGTCGGTCGACCTTGCCCCGCCAAGATCTTTGACGCTTTTTTATCAAATGTCACGAAGGTTTCACCGCCGAGCCAATCGCCTTCAAAGGCAATAATGCCGTCTGCGAAATCTCCTCCCGCTTCCAGCACTGCCAATCCGGCCTCGACGGCCGGGCGATTCATTGTGACCTTTTGAGTGCCAAGCAATTGCCGCAGCGCAATGGAAATATCCGACCGTGACGTTTCGTAGTGGCGATCCAACACCCATACGAATTCGCAGAGGGCTTGCAAGGTAACCGCAAGGACTTCGGCGTCATCCAGTACTTTCAGCGCAGCCTGGGCTTGCTTCGGATCATCATCGACAAATGTGCGCAGCAGCACATTTGTGTCGATTGTGACCTTCATCTGCGACCTCCGCCGGCTAAAGCGCCACTATCGGCGATTGCCTCGCCGATTTCGTCGATGGTTAGCATTCGCCCATTGGTCTTGCCCTTGAGAAGGCCATGCAAGTCCCTGAACGTTCCGCTCGGCTTGTCGGCTCTCAGCTCGGCGCGTCCATCAGGCAGAAGATCGATGTGGATCTTACCGCCTGGCTCGATGCCGAGATGTTGCAGAACATCCTTGCGAAAGGTGACTTGTCCACGCGTCGTTACGCTCAAAGTCGTCATAGTTCTGATCTCCGTTTCAACAAAAGTAATGCATATTTGCATTACTTTCAAGGAGTCGTTCAATGCTCGTACTGCGTAAAGCTCGGGTCGGCGAGGTCGGTGAACCGGGTGAATTCCGACTGGAAGGCGAGCTTGACGGTGCCCGTTGGTCCGTGGCGCTGCTTGGCGATGATCACGTCGGCAGTGCCCTTGACCTTGTCGAACTGCTGTTCCCACTCGGCATATTTCGGATCGTCGGGATCGCGCGGTTCGAGGTTCTTCACGTAATATTCTTCGCGGAACACGAACAGCACCACGTCGGCGTCCTGCTCGATCGAGCCTGATTCACGCAAGTCCGAGAGCTGCGGGCGCTTGTCTTCGCGGCTTTCGACCTGTCGCGACAGCTGCGAAAGGGCAATGATCGGCACGGCGAGTTCCTTGCCGAGCGCCTTGAGGCCGGTGGTGATTTCGGTGATTTCCTGCACTCGGTTTTCGCCGGATTTCTTCGATCCCTGCATCAGCTGGATGTAGTCGATCACCAATACGTCGAGGCCGCGCTGCCGCTTCAGGCGGCGGGCGCGTGCTGCAAGCTGCGCAATTGAGATACCACCGGTCTGGTCGATGAACAGCGGCACCTTCTGCATCATCTGCGAGCAAGCGACGAGCTTTTCGAAATCGGCTTCGGTAATGTCACCACGGCGGATCTTGGAGGAGGAGACTTCGGTCTGCTCTGAGATGATACGGGTGGCGAGCTGCTCGCCGGACATTTCGAGCGAGTAGAAGCCGACGACCCCGCCATTCTTGGCCTTGAATGAGCCGTCCGGCAAAACTTCCGGCTCGTAGGCTGCGGCGATATTGTAGGCGATGTTGGTGGCAAGCGACGTCTTGCCCATGCCGGGGCGTCCGGCAAGCACGATCAAGTCCGACCGCTGCAGACCGCCCATCTTGCCGTCGAGTGCATGAATGCCGGTTGATATGCCCGACAGATTGCCGTCGCGCTCGAAGGCAGCGCCGGCCATGTCGATCGCCTGTGCAATGGCATCGGCAAACGACTGGAAGCCGCCATCATAGCGGCCGGTTTCAGCCAGTTCGAACAGCCGGCGCTCGGTGTCTTCGATCTGGGTCTGTGGCGGCATGTCGAGCGGCGCGTCGAAGGCGATGTTGACCATGTCTTCACCGATGGTGATCAGCGAGCGGCGCAGCGCCAGATCATAGATCGCGCGGCCATAATCCTCGGCATTGATGATCGTCACGGCGGAGCCGGCAAGCGCGGCCAGATACTGTGCGACCGTCATGTCGCCGACCTTCTCGTCGGCTGGCAGGAAGGTCTTGATCGTGACCGGATTGGCCGTCTTGCCCATGCGGATGATGTCGCCGGCCACCTCGTAGATGCGCCGATGCAGCGGTTCGTGGAAGTGCACAGGCTTGAGGAAGTCCGATACCCGATAAAAGGCGTCGTTGTTCACCAGCATGGCGCCCAGCAGGGCCTGCTCGGCTTCAATGTTGTTGGGTGCCTCGCGATAGTGCGGGGTGGCATCCGTGTTGCTGATGGCGCTCAGTTTGCGCGCTGCGTCCTTCATCGTCCCTGCCTGTCATCCGTCGGTCATCTCATCCGATCCTATAGACCGGTCGGGGCGTTTGCGCAGATCAAAGTTGCCATCGCGTTAACTTGTGGACGATGTCCACAGGGCGACCGAGATGGTGGATAACATTCGTCATCTTTCCATCGTCGGATTGACTCCGAATTACGATTCGCTTGGTACAAAAATAGAACAAAAAAGCCCACATCGGAAGATGCGGGCTTTGATGAACTGCGGGATCACAAGGCCTATTCGGCCGCTTCCTGCGGGAACGACGCTGCGCCGACAGCCTGCTTCTGCTCCATGTTCTTCAGGCAGTTTTCTGCCGTCTGGATATAGTCGCGCGTCAACGGTACGGCTTGCTGATCGTGGGCGATTTGCACCTGGAAAATCACCAGGTTCTGCCAGCGGAAAGCACTCTCCGACGAGGCGAGATAGAACTCCCAGATCCGGCAGAACTTCTCGTCATAAAGCGCCTTGGCTTCAGCGCGATGAGCCATGAAGCGCTCGCGCCACGCCTTCAGCGTTTCGGCATAATGCAGCCGCAGGATCTCGATATCGGTGATCTTGAGGCCGGAGCGTTCGATCGCCGGCATTACTTCCGAGAGAGACGGGATGTAGCCGCCCGGGAATATGTATTTCTCGATGAACGGATTGGTGGTCGAGGGCACGTCCGTGCGACCGATCGTGTGCATCAGCATCACGCCGTCTTTCTTGAGCAGTTTGGCCGACTGCTTGAAATACTGGTCGTAGAACGGTCGGCCGACATGCTCGAACATGCCAATCGAGACGATGCGATCGAATGTCTCCTCGACATGGCGATAGTCCTGCAGCTCGAAGCGCAGCTTGTCTTCCATGTGGCTTTCGACGGCACGCTTCTTGGCGATCGCCAATTGCTCGTCGGAAAGTGTCACTCCCTTGACCTTGGCGCCAAGATAGCGGGCGAGATAAAGCGCCATGCCACCCCAGCCGCAGCCGATATCCAGCACGGAAAGGCCCGGACGGCTCATCACCATCTTGGCCGCGATGTGGCGCTTCTTGGCGAGTTGGGCCTGTTCGAGATCGGCATCCGGCGTCTCGAAATAGGCGCAGGAATATTGCCGGTCGCTGTCGAGGAACAGATCGTAGAGCGCGCCTGTCAGGTCATAGTGATGCTGGACGTTCTGGCGCGAACGCTTGGCCACGTTGTTCTCGCGGAAGTTGCGGAACTTGAAGCGTATGGCGGCCAGCGCTTTCATCCATGGCTTGTATTCGAACTCACCATGCGGATTGCCGGTGAACACCGCTTCCAGCAGGTCGTACATGTCACCTTCGATGATGTCGAACCCGCCATTGGCGTAACCTTCGCCAATGTAGAACTCCGGGTTGGTCAGGAGCTGCCGTTGCGCCTTGCGCGAATTGAAGCGGAGATGGACGGGTTTTCCAATGCCTCCGCCATAAGTCTTGGTCTTGCCGTTAGCATAAGTGACCGTCAGGTTTCCCTGGCGGACGATCGTCGAAATAAAGCGGTCCAGTATCGCGTTCAACATGTCAGCACCACACGCATTCGAGGTTTGCTGGCCGAGATAGCATCGCGACGCCATTCGGCAGCACGTTACAAAACGTTAATCTTTGGTAAACTTAGCAAAAAGAAAAGGAATTTCAACCAGAGGAAAGAAGGTTTTATGTCGGTGAAATCTCTTAAGGCGAAAAATTCGCTTTTATGGTTAATCGCACTAAAAAACGCCCCATGCGCGGGCAGGGAGCGCTTTTCCGATTCAATTGCTGCCTGACGAGGCAGAACAGGCCATTTCGCGGCCCGCGCAGAGCCACGTTTCGATTTCGGCCAAGGGCTGCACACGGCGTAAATTATCATCCGCCAATAACGCAGTTTGGCCGCCTTGGTTCCGACCGAATCTGAATTTTTCGACATCAAAGATGTCAAAAACAAAAACGCCTCCTGCGAGATGCAGGAGGCGCTTGTCTGGTCACTCCGCCGGGCAGGCCGGCAAAGCAGATTACATTTCTTCGCCGTCGTCCATCTGGCTAGCGTCGAAGAAGTCTTCCGGCTTCAGGGCGTCTTCGTCGACGCCGTAGATGGCGTCGGCCGAGGTCAGGCTTTCGCCCTTGGCCTGGCGGGCCGCTTCGTCGGCCGAGCGGGCGACGTTGATCTCGATCTTGAGAACGACTTCGGCGTGCAGGTGCAGTTCGACTTCATGCAAGCCGATGGTCTTGATCGGGGTGTTGAGGTCGACCTGGTTGCGGCCGATCAGGAAGCCTTCGGTCGACAGCGTCTCGATGATGTCGCGGGCGGCGACCGAACCGTAGAGCTGGCCGGTTTCGCCGGCGGAGCGAACGATCACGAAGGACTTGCCTTCGAGCTTGTCGGCGACAGCCTGGGCTTCGGACTTGCGCTCGAGGTTGCGGGCTTCAAGCGTGGCGCGCTCGGCTTCGAAGCGGGCCTTGTTGCCGGCGTTGGAGCGCAGCGCCTTGCCGAGCGGCAGCAGGTAGTTACGGGCGTAGCCGTCCTTGACCTTGACGGTTTCGCCCATCTGGCCGAGCTTGTTGACGCGTTCGAGAAGAATGACTTGCATTTCCCTGGTTCCTTTCAGTTTTGATTGGCTGGATTCTGGTCTGGTTTATTCGGCGTCAATGCGATCGCACGACGCGGATTGGCGAGGCCGCCGGCAATGATCAGCACGATCGGAATGATCGGAACCATCATCGTCAGTAGGTATGCGAGAATGAGCCCTGGCAGCCGCCAGCTCTTGTCCCGCAATGTATTGTGCAGGATGGCGAAACCGGAAAGCAGGTAGCCGCCTGCAACGGCGCCGGCAAAGCCTGCACCGATCACTTCGATCTTGTCGCCGGCAAACATCAGTGCGATGCCGGCAAGGAAGACGGCGATCGACAGCCGGTTCATGCGCAGGCTCGAACGGATGTCCTCGCGTGGGCGGGCGCTGCGGCCAGTCGCGGTCAGGATGCGCATGGCGACATAGAAGCCGGCAAACAGCGAAATCATCATCTGCAGGCTTTGGATCAGCGGAAACAGCACCTGCAGGAAACCGACGATCTGCGTCTTGGTCTCCGTCGTCATCGGAACATTCGGATCGACCTCGCTCATCATCTGTCCGACCATCTCGGCGACCGCGATATAGACGGCGTTCATGTCGGAATGCAGAAGCAGCGTCGCAATCGTGCCGAGAGCGGTCATCACGGCGCCGGCCAGCAGGACGTCTGATAGCGGATACCATGCCATTGCGGCATCGGGGCCGCCGAGCTCATTGGCCGGGCGCGCCATATTGGCGAGGTAGCTCATGACCACCGCCGGCAGCAGGATCAGCGCCATGCCGAGCGCGCTCATGGGATTGGAATAGAGAAGGCCGCTCGCAAGCCCAGCCGTGGCAACGGCAACAAGGCAGGCGACGAGGCCAAAGCCGAGGCCGGCGACAAAGATCGCGGCCATGGCGGCAATCGACAGCACGATGGCGAACAGCGACGCATACGCAGCCACGCCCAGCAAAATAGCTGAGGCCAATCCGGCAATGATGCCGATCAGGATCGGGTTCTTCGGTGCGTTCATCTCTTCTCGCTGTCCTGCTCATTCAATCGAATGAAGCAGTTAGGGGTGTTTCCTGATCTATTGATTCAGGCCCCAACATGGGATTTTCAGCGCATAACCCCATAAATCAATACCGATTTATGGGAAAGGATTATGCGCCACTAAAATGCTACTGCGTCCTTTGCGCGTCCAAACGGACGCGCGGCGCAGTAGATTCCGATCCGCGCCCATCGCGGAAGGGAGAGGGAAGGCTCAGCGCCTTCCCCGGAGTCAGTTGCCGCAGAGTCAAGCTCTGAGACAGGCCTTACATTACGGCGCTAATTAAGCGACGACGTAGGGCAGGAGGCCGAGGAAGCGGGCGCGCTTGATGGCCTGGGCCAGTTCGCGCTGCTTCTTCTGCGAAACCGCGGTGATGCGGGACGGAACGATCTTGCCACGCTCGGAAATGTAGCGCGACAGGAGCTTGACGTCCTTGTAGTCGATGCGCGGCGCATTCTGGCCCGAGAACGGGCAGGTCTTGCGGCGGCGATGGAAGGGGCGGCGTGCTGCCGGTGCGGACGAAGTGTCAGCCATGTCAGGATCTCCTTAGTTTTCGCGCGGGCGGAACGGACGGTCACCGTCGCGACGCGGCGGACGATCGCCATCTTCGCGGCGCGGACGGAACGGACGGTCGCCATCTTCGCGGCGCGGACGGTCGTCACGGTCGCGCTTCTGCATCATGGCAGACGGGCCATCTTCGTGGGCTTCGACCTTGACGGTCATGAAGCGCAGGATGTCTTCGTTGTAGCGCTGCTGGCGCTCGACTTCCTGGAGGGCCGCCGCCGGAGCATCGACGTCCATGAGCACGTAGAAGGCCTTGCGGTTCTTCTTGATGCGGTAGGTGAGGGACTTGAGGCCCCAGTTTTCGATGCGACCAACCTTACCACCGGCTGCTTCGATCACGCCCTTGTAGGTTTCGACGAGAGCGTCGACCTGCGGAGCGGCGATATCCTGCCGGGTAAGGAAAATGTGTTCATAGAGAGCCATGAAACTTTTGCCTTTCTTGCGTTTCATCAATCCCACCCGGATTGGCGCCAAGCCTCAACGACTGTTCTTTGGTTGCGGGCAGGGCCCACGGGCAAGAAAAGCGTCTGTTCGGTACGGTCGAGAGCGGAGACACGGGAAGCCGGAACCCTGTGGTTCCTAACGGTTTCGACGAAGAAACCGGCCTTCCGTAAAGCCACCAGCCAGATGACCGGGTGTTTGATGAGGCGGCTTATACAGGGAAATCGGTGGAATGCAAGAGGGCGGCCGGAAAACGACGAAAGCAGGCCGTGTTCAGTCCGAGCGGTGTTGTCGAAACCGAAGCGAAGCTATTCGATCTCGTCTCTTACGACGGAAGCAAGCGCATGCGGCACCAGGTTTTCGGGAACCTCGATGGTCTTGCCGCCAGAATCCGTCTGCCAGGTAATCCGGTAGGTGAAGCCGTCGCGGGTTTTAGAGTGACCGGCCTTAAGGTTTTCGGCAAACAGTCTTTCCACCGCGTCCTTGTCCGCACGGGACAACTGGTCGAACGAAACGCTGCCACGGCTCTTTAGGCGGGAGTTCGGCAATCCAAATCCCGCCAGCCCGCCCGTACGCTCTATCTTGAGATCATCCATGCAGGAACACTAGAACCTTTCACGGCTAAAGTGAAGCAATTCGGCCAGCTCGCCGTGAGCCCGTCATGAAGCAAGAGTTGCAGGTGCGCCTCAAAGGCCGACGGCTTTCCAACCATCGTCGATGGCCTTTTGTACTGCCGTGTCCTTTGGATAAAGCTTTTTAGCGGCCGCCCTGGTCACTCTGGCAAACCTTCGCATCCTCATATTGGGAGCGGGACCTGTGGTGGTCAGAGCGTCATACCAAATGTGCCCAGCCTTTTCCCAACTCTTACCGCCGATCGCCTTGGCGATCTTGTAAAACGCAAAGTTTGCGACCCCGCTGCTTTCATGCGGGTCCATGCCTTTTACGAAGTCCTTGATATGCATGATCTGCGGCGCCAGACAGTGTTGGGCTTTTGGATTCGACATGTCGCGCAGGCAGGTAAGGCCTTGCGATGTAGCGGCTGGCCCCATGATGTCTTTTCCGATCAGCCAGTCTGCCGTATTGACTGTTTGCGATGCATGCCATTGTCGAAACATCGAGCCGAATACATCGGACAGGCTTTCGTTAAGCCCGCCTGCTTCATTGGCATATGTCAGCTGCAACGTATGTTGGGTGACGCCATGCGTCAGCTCGTGGCAGACGACATCGTCACCGCCGGTGAAGTCGATGAATATGGCACCATCGCCATCGCCGTATGCCATCTGGAAGCCATTCCAGAAGGCGTTGTTGTATTTCGAACCATAATGAACGGATGATTGCAAAGTCATGCCGGCATCGTCGATGGAGTTGCGACCGAAGGCCGTCTTGTAGAAACTGACGACGTCCGCTGTCACTTTCGCCGTCTCCTTGACTGTCGCGTCTACCGACGAGCCCGGATTTGCCATCGGGGCGCCCGGAAGCGTCGTTGTATTCCTGCAGTCATAGACAGTAACCGCAGGCGCCGCCGCAAGTGCAGCCAGGCTTCGATTTATACCAAGGGATGCGGTGGTCAGCTTCCTCGCCTGTTCTCGGATTTTTCGGGTCTCGACGTCAAGCTTGGCGGTCTCGGCCAGTCCCTGGCGGACATCTGCCGGAAATCGATTGTCCTTCGATAATCTCAAGAGGACGTCTTCAGGGACAATCTGGCAAAATTTGCACATATCGATCTCCTAAATTAGAGATATAATAATATGAGCTTGGATTGAGAGTGCGTCAATCTTGGATAGTATAAGGAAGTGTCCACAATTGGGATGCGGGGCGTGCCCGGAGCGACTTGCGTCTGCCCTGGGCCGCGCCTGCGTCAGATCGGCATCGGATGTTGTCTTATCACCTTGCGGATCTCGCGGATCACCTCGTCTGAGAGCGTCAGGTCCTTGGCCGAGATGTCCACGTCCAACTGTTCCATACTAGTGGCGCCGATGATGACCGACGTCATGAACGGCCTGCTCAGGCACCATGCCAGCGACATCGCGGCGAGGTCGAGCCCGTGCCTATTGGCGATCTCGGCATAGGCGGCCACGGCCGGCTCCTGATGCGGGCTAAGGCGACCCGCCAGGTCACGATTGATAGTCGCGCGCGAACCTTCCGGGCGGGCGCCGCCGAGATACTTGCCACTCAAAATGCCGGCGGCCAGCGGAGAATAGGACAGCAGCCCGACATCCTCGTGATGCGACAGCTCCGAGAAATCGAGATCGTGGGGATGGTAGAGGAGATTGTACTCGTTCTGCACCGAGGCGACGCGCGGCAGGCTGAACTTGTCGGCCAGGTCCAGGAACTGCATGGTGCCCCAGGTTGTCTCGTTGGAAAGGCCGATGGCGCGAATCTTACCAGCCTTCACCGCTTCGTCTAGCGCATGGAGAATATCATGCAGATTGTCCAGGACCTCGGCGCGGGGCGGTTGCTTCTCCGGCTGATAGGTCCAGTTCTGGCGGAAATGGTAGTGGCCACGGTTCGGCCAATGCAACTGGTAGAGATCGATATAGTCGGTTTTCAGACGCGAAAGATTGAGTTCCAGCGCCTTGCGGATCTCGTCGCCGCTGATCCTGGCACCACCCCGGATGTAATTGCGGCCGGGCCCGGCGATCTTCGTGGCGAGGATGATCTTGTCGCGATTGGCCCGCGCCTTCATCCAGTTGCCGATATAGACTTCGGTCAGCCCTTGCGTATCGTCCGATACTGGCGTGGTCGGGTAGAGCTCGGCTGTGTCGATGAAGTTGACGCCATTTTCGGTGGCGTGGTCCATCTGCTCGAACGCTTCCGCCTCGCTGTTCTGGCTGCCCCAGGTCATTGTGCCGAGGCAGATCTGGGAAACGGACATGCCGGTGCGGCCGAGCGGATTGAACTTCATGGGGAAAACCTTGTCTGGAAAATCGGCGGCAATGTAGGCCGATTTTGCTGCAGTGCAAGAGCGCCAGGCAGCAGTAAGTCTGACTTTTCCAGCGAAAACTGCCTGGTAGAAAGTCCACGAAGCTTGACTCGTTGCAAGATTGCGTGAATGGGGAAAGAAAAAGTCACGAAGGGAGACCCCAATGGCGGTCGCATTCACGTTTCCCGGCCAGGGCAGCCAGGCCGTCGGCATGGGCAAGGAACTCGCCGATAGCTTTGCAGAAGCCCGCGCGGTGTTCGCCGAAGTCGATGAGGCGCTCGGCGAGAAGCTGACCTCTGTCATGTGGGATGGCCCGGAAGAAACCTTGACCCTGACCGCAAACGCCCAGCCGGCATTGATGGCGGTTTCGATCGCGGCGATCCGGGTCATGGAAGCGCGTGGGCTCGATCTCAAGTCCAAGGTCGCCTATGTCGCAGGGCACTCGCTCGGCGAATATTCCGCACTTTGCGCCGCCGGCGCATTCTCGCTGGCCGATACGGCCCGCCTTCTGCGCATCCGCGGCAATGCCATGCAGGCCGCCGTGCCGGCCGGCAAGGGCGCCATGGCTGCGATCATCGGCCTCGAACATACCGACCTGGAAGAGATCTGCGCCGCAGCCTCTTCTGCATCCGGCTCCTGCCAGATCGCCAATGACAATGGCGGCGGCCAATTGGTGATTTCGGGCGAAAAGGCTGCCGTCGACAAGGCCTGCGCGCTGGCCACGGAAAAGGGAGCCAAACGCGCCATCCTGCTGCCGGTCTCCGCACCCTTCCATTCGTCGCTGATGGCGCCGGCCGCCGATGCCATGCGCGAAGCGCTTTCCAAGGTCGCGGCCAAGGATCCCATCGTGCCGGTCGTCGCCAATGTCCGCGCCGCACCCGTAACCAAAGCCTCCGAGATCGTCGATCTGCTGGTCCAGCAGGTCACCGGCCAAGTCCGCTGGCGCGAGACGGTCGAATGGTTTGCCAAAAACGATGTCACCACGCTTTATGAGATCGGTACCGGCAAGGTGCTGACCGGTCTTGCGCGTCGCATCGACAAGACGGTCAGCGGCATTGCCGTCAATACATCGGCCGATATCGAAACGGCGCTCGCCGCCTTGCTTTAATTCACTGTTTTGGGGAAAACGGATATGTTCGATCTGACGGGCCGCAAGGCACTTATAACGGGTGCAACGGGTGGCATCGGCGAGGAAATCGCCCGCCAGCTGCATGCCCAGGGCGCGATCGTCGGCCTGCATGGCACCCGCCAAGAAAAGCTTGAGGCGCTTGCCGCCGAGCTAGGCGACCGGGTCAAGATCCTGCCGGCAAACCTTGGCGATCGCGACGCCATCAAGACCCTCGCCGCCAAGGCTGAGGCCGAACTCGAGGGCGTGGATATCCTCGTCAACAATGCCGGCATTACCAACGACAAGCTGATGGTGCGGATGAGCGATGCGGACTGGGACACGGTCCTCAACATCAATCTGAATGCCGCCTTCGTCCTTACCCGCGAACTGACGCATCCGATGATGAAGCGCCGCTACGGCCGTGTCATCAACATCACCTCTGTAGTCGGTGCGATCGGCAATCCGGGCCAGGCCAACTACTGCGCCTCCAAGGCGGGCATGGAAGGCTTCACCAAGGCTTTCGCGGCTGAGGTCGCAACGCGCAACATCACTGCCAACTGTGTTTCGCCCGGCTTCATTGAATCGGCCATGACTGAAAAGCTCAATGAGAAGCAGCGCGACGGGATGCTGTTCAAGATTCCGATGAACCGCATGGGCAGAGGTCCGGAGGTCGCCGCCGCCGTCTGTTTCCTGGCGTCTTCCGAGGCTTCCTACATCACCGGCCACACGATCCACGTGAATGGCGGCATGGCGATGCTTTGACAAATTAGGGTAGTGGACGAGGGCACATTTCCCCGCCTCTGCCGTTTACGGAAAAGATGGGCCAAACCCGGCGATATCTCGTGGATAACAGCCGGGGAAAGGCTCATTTTCTGGCTTTGCGCGGGGATTAAACCGTGTTAAGCCGCAGGTGACTGGGTCCAGTCGTTTTAAAGCTCGGCCTCTATCAAATCGGTTTAGGCTGGATTTTGATAGTAAGAGCAGTTAAACGGGGCTGCCGATCGTTCCCTTTAGGAATGGTGGCCCAAAACGTGGTTATAGCCGCCATCATGGCGCTGAGAAATGAACGAAGGTCGAGGAAACCGACATGAGCGACATCGCAGAACGCGTAAAGAAAATTGTTATTGACCACCTCGGCGTCGAAGCCGACAAGGTCACGGAAGGTGCCAGCTTCATCGACGATCTGGGTGCAGACTCCCTCGACACGGTCGAACTCGTAATGGCGTTCGAAGAAGAATTCGGCGTTGAAATCCCCGATGACGCAGCAGACTCGATCCTGACGGTCGGCGATGCGGTGAAGTTCATCACCAAGGCCCAGGCCTGATTTCTGATCACGCGACTGCCTGTGGCGCCTGACGCCGGGGTGGTCGCGTTTTCGTAAAATGAAATAATAAGAATTTGATTGCGTAGGGTGGAGACTGGCCATGAGACGTGTCGTCATCACGGGAATTGGCATGGTGACCCCGCTTGGGTGTGGCGCGGAAGTTACCTGGGCAAATCTCATCGCGGGCAAGAACGGCGCCCGCCGGGTGACTGAATTCGAAGTCGATGACCTCCCAGCGAAAATTGCCTGCCGCTTGCCGTTTGGCGACGGCACGGATGGCACGTTCAACGCCGACGACTGGATGGAGCCCAAGGAACAGCGCAAGGTTGATCCTTTCATCGTCTATGGCATGGCTGCCGCCACGATGGCGCTCGCGGATGCCAATTGGCATCCCACCACAGATGAAGACCAGATCATGACTGGCGTGCTCATCGGCTCCGGCATCGGCGGCGTCGAAGGCATTGTCGAAGCCGGCTATACGCTGCGCGACAAGGGTGCCCGCCGCGTTTCGCCGTTTTTCATTCCTGGTCGGCTCATCAACCTGGTCTCCGGTCAGGTATCGATCCGCCACAAGCTGCGCGGCCCCAATCATTCCGTTGTCACGGCCTGTTCGACCGGTGCGCATGCAATCGGCGATGCGAGCCGCCTGATCGGCCTCGGCGATGCCGACGTCATGGTTGCCGGCGGTTCTGAATCTCCCGTCAGCCGCATTTCGCTCGCCGGCTTTGCCGCCTGCAAGGCATTGTCGACCGATTTCAACAACGATCCGCAACGCGCCTCACGTCCCTATGACAAGGACCGTGACGGTTTCGTCATGGGCGAGGGTGCCGGCATCGTCGTGCTTGAGGAACTCGAACATGCGCTGGCGCGTGGCGCCAAGATTTACGCCGAAGTCGTGGGCTATGGCCTGTCGGGCGATGCGCACCACATAACGGCGCCGTCCGAGGATGGTGAAGGCGCCGAACGCTGCATGCGCATGGCGCTGAAGCGCGCCGGCCTCCAGCCCTCCGACCTCGACTACATCAATGCACACGGCACATCGACCATGGCCGACACGATCGAACTGGCGGCCGTGGAGCGTCTGCTCGGCGATTCCGCCAGGGATGTCTCGATGTCGTCGACCAAATCCGCCACCGGCCACCTGCTGGGCGCCGCCGGCGCAATTGAAGCGATTTTCGCGACCCTCGCGATCCGCGACAATATCGTTCCGCCGACGCTCAACCTTGATAATCCCCAGGTTGAAACGCCGGTCGATCTGGTTCCGAAGGTTGCCCGCAAGCGCAAGGTCGACGTTGCGCTGTCCAATTCCTTCGGCTTT
This sequence comes from Shinella sp. OV683, assembly GCF_057787725.1. Lineage (NCBI taxonomy): Bacteria > Pseudomonadati > Pseudomonadota > Alphaproteobacteria > Hyphomicrobiales > Rhizobiaceae > Shinella > Shinella sp. OV683. Next base: position 3,142,483 of record NZ_CM173543.1, on the reverse strand, counting down.
GGCGGCACGAATGCCTCGCTCGTTTTGAAGCGATACACGAATTGATGATGCCCGCGGCGACAATGTTGCCCGCCGCGTGCTCCATTTCCAGTTTTTTGCCGCAATGCCGATTTAGTGAATTCCGGTTAAAATTCGTGATTCCGCTCTACTCTGGATTTGAGGAATTTGAGTGACCGATCCAAGTCAGCACAATGATGGTCAGTTCGGACGTCCCGCGGACGATGGGGCCCAGGGCCGTATCATCCCGAAGTCGCCCAGGGAAGCGTTGCGGCCTGAAAAGGTACCGTCGCCGCCGCGCCGTTCGCGCGAGGCGCGCAGCCAGTTGGTGATTTTCCTGAATTTCGTCATGAGCATGGTGACCTTCCTGACAGTCGCGGCCGTGGCGCTGGTCTATTATGCCTTCCATGAATACCAGGCCCCGGGTCCGCTCGAAGCCGACACCACGTTCCTGGTCCGCGAAGGCGCCGGCATCACCGAGATCGCCAACAGCCTCGAACGCAAGAACATCATCAGTCAGGCACGCATCTTTACCGGCGTCACCAAGTTCCTCGGCGACGACCAGAGCGCGCGTCACGGCGAGTATGAGATCAAGGCCGGCTCGTCGATGCTTGCCGTCATGGAATTGCTGAAATCCGGCAAGTCGATCCAGTATTCGGTGACCCTGCCTGAAGGGCTGACCGTCAAGCAGATCTTCAGGAAACTCGCCGACGACCAGATCCTGGAGGGTGATCTGCCTGGCGATCTGCCGCCGGAAGGAAGCCTGTTCCCAAATACCTACAAGTTCACGCGCGGATACAAGCGCGCCGCCGTCGTCGATCAGATGAAAGCCGCCCAAGCCAAGGTGCTTGATCAGGTCTGGGACAAGCGCGACAAGGATTTGCCGATATCAACCAAGGAAGAACTGCTGATCCTCGCCTCGATCGTCGAGAAGGAAACCGGCAAGTCCGACGAGCGGCCTCAGGTCGCCTCCGTCTTTCTCAATCGCCTCAAGAAGGGCATGCGGCTGCAGTCCGATCCGACGATCATCTACGGCCTCTATGGCGGTGATGGAAAGCCAGTGGATGGCGCGATCCTGAAGTCGGACATCGACAAGGAAACGCCCTACAACACCTATGTAATCAAGGGCCTGCCGCCGACGCCGATCGCCAATCCGGGCCGCGCCGCGATGGAAGCGGTGGCCAATCCGTCGCGCACCAACTACCTCTATTTCGTCGCTGACGGGTCAGGTGGACACGCCTTTGCCGCGACGCTGGAAGAGCATAACGCCAACGTCAAGCGCTGGCGCAAGATACAGGCCGACACCAATACCGGCGAGACCGACCCGAGCGGTATTGTCCAGGAAAACTAGGCCGGGTATGCGCATCGGGCAAGGCGTCCGAGCAGCACGCTACCGGCACGAACGCGTGGGGACGAAGATGGCATTGCAGTCCATGACGGGATTTGCCCGTTTGGACGGCCAGAGCGGCCGTTATCAATGGGCGTGGGAACTGCGCTCGGTCAATGGCAAGGGGCTCGACGTTCGGCTCAGACTGCCAAGCGGTTTCGAGCGACTGGAAGCCGAGGCCCGCAAGGTCATGGGCAGCCATTTCTCCCGTGGCAATATCCAGGCAAGCCTGACGGTGACCTCTGCGGAAAATCGTGTCGAGGCGCAGATCAACCAGGCGGCACTCGACGCGGTACTGGCGCTTCGTTCGCAGCTTGCCGGCATCATCGATCCGGCGCCGCTCAAGCTCGACACGCTGCTTGGTATCCGTGGAATCATCGACTTCAAGGACGCCGGCGATGAACCCGGCGCACTCGAAGTGCTTGACCGCGATCTCATGTCGGCCCTGGAAAGCGCCTCGGCCGGCATGCGGCGGATGCGCGAGGCCGAAGGCACGGCGCTTGCCATCGTGCTCAATTCGCAAGTTGACGCGATCGAGCGCCTCTCTGGCTTGATCGAAGGCGATCCGTCTCGCTCGCCGGAGATGATCCGGGCGCGGTTGGAAACGCTGATTGCAGCCATTATCGAGGCGCCCGGCAATCTCGACCGCGACCGCCTGCATGGAGAAGTGGCGCTGCTCGCGACCAAGGCCGATGTCCGCGAGGAACTCGACCGCCTGAAGGCGCATATATCAGCCGCCCGCGATCTGCTGCGCGTCGGAGGCCCGGTGGGTCGCAAGCTCGATTTCCTCGCGCAAGAATTCAATCGCGAATCGAACACGATCTGTTCTAAATCCAATAGTGCGGCGGTCACGGCGGCGGGGATTGAGCTGAAAGTCGTGATCGACCAGTTTCGGGAACAGGTGCAAAATCTGGAGTAGGGCAGCGAATGGCTAAGCCGGGTGGAAACGCCGTTGAAATAGCGCGGCGCGGATTGATGCTGGTGATTTCGTCACCATCCGGTGCGGGCAAATCGACGATTGCCCGCAACATTCTCGAAGCGCAGATCGGCATGAAGCTGTCGGTTAGCGTGACGACGCGCCAGCGGCGCGCCAGCGAGATCGAGGGCGTGCACTACCATTTCGTTTCGCACAAGGAATTCGACCGCCTCAAGTCGGGCGATGCGCTGCTCGAATGGGCCGAGGTGCACGGCAACTTCTACGGCACGCCACGCGAGGCCGCCGAAGTCGCGATGTCCGAAGGTCAGGACATGCTGTTCGATATCGACTGGCAGGGCGCCCTGCAATTGCAGGACAAGATGCCGGCAGATGTGGTGTCGGTCTTCATCCTGCCACCGACTATGGAAGAGTTGCAGTCTCGCCTCAATCGCCGTGCGGAAGACAGCCAGGAGGTCATCGCGACCCGGCTTTCCAACGCGCGTTCGGAAATTGCCCATTGGCGGGAATACGACTACGTCGTCGTCAACGACGATCTGGACCGCGCCTATAGCTCCGTCCGCGCCATCGTCGAGGCTGAACGCCTGCGCCGCGATCGTCGCCATGGCTTGTTTGATTTCGTCAGCACGCTGGTGGAATGAGAAACTGGTTACCCACCGCGGACAAGCGGTGGGTATATTTCTCGGGATCGACTAAAAGACAGCGAGGTATTTTAGCAGCGATACGATGCCGATGATGATCACAATGATCTGCACAATCTGTTTTGCGCGGCCATCAATGGGCAATCTTGTGACGAGATACAGCACCAGGAAGATAACCAGGAATGTGATCAGAATGCTTATGATGAGTGACATGGTTATGCTCCACAATAACTGAGCCTCTGTCTTCACAGCGCTGCTAAGAAATAATCTGGTTCATCCTCTTAGGCTGAACACGCAATTTGCACCGCCGGACGGCGCGGTTATACAATGCGGTCGGAGCGCAAAAGTTCCTTGCGCCGCCTGAAGTTAAAGAGAAACAATTTTGTTGGTTGAGGTCAGCCTGAGCCGAGCAAATTCGCCAGTCGGCAGAATTCCTCGATCGACAAGGTCTCGGCACGGCGCGAGGGATCGATACCGGCCTTGTTCAGCAGCGCTTCGCCACCGATCGACTTGACGCTCTGTCGCAGCATCTTGCGGCGCTGGCCGAAGGCGGCGGCAGTGACTTTCTCGAGCTTGGACAGAGTGCAGGGCAGGGGATTGGCGCGTGGCTCGAGATGAACCACCGTGGACGTCACCTTGGGCGGCGGGGTGAAGGCTTGCGGTGAAAGGTCAAACATCATTTCCGCATGCGTCAGCCAGCCGCAGAGGATGCCGAGCCGGCCGTAGTGATCGTCGCCGGCCTCGGCTACGATCCGCTCGCCAACTTCCTTCTGGAACATCAGCGTCAGCGACCGCCAGAAGGGCGGCCAGGTGGGAACGGTCAGCCAGTTCACCAGCAATTGCGTGCCGATATTGTAGGGCAGGTTGGCGACGATCTTGATCGGCTCGCCGGGAGCAACCAGCGTCGTCGGATCGATCATCAGCGCGTCGCCCTCGACAATCGTCAGCCGACCCGGATAGTGAGCGCCGATTTCCTCAAGCGCGGGAATGCAGCGGCGGTCGCGTTCCACGACAATCACATGCTTTGCGTCAAGCGCCAGCAACGCCCGCGTCAGTCCGCCCGGGCCTGGACCGATCTCGATGACGGTGACGTCATCGATCTTGCCGGCAGTGCGGGCAACTTTCTGGGTGATGTTGAGGTCGAGCAGGAAATTCTGGCCGAGCGATTTCAGCGCATCAAGGCCATGCTTGGCAATCACCTCGCGCAGCGGTGGCAATCCGTCAAGCGCGGCCATCGATCCGGCCTTTCCCGGCCATTTCAGCCGCCATCTTCAGTGCCGCGATCAAGCTCGTCGGCCTGGCCTTGCCGGTGCCGGCAAGCGAGAACGCCGTGCCATGATCCGGTGAGGTGCGGATGAAGGGCAGGCCGAGCGTGACATTGACGCCATCGTCGAAACCGAGCGCCTTGGCTGGGATCAGTGCCTGGTCATGATACATGCAGATCGCCACGTCATAGGTGCGCCGTGCAGCCTCGTGGAACATCGTGTCGGCCGGAAGAGGCCCGACAGCGTCGATACCATCGGCTCTGAGCCTGGCGATGGCCGGCGCGATGATGGCGGCGTCCTCGAGCCCCAGCGCGCCGTCTTCACCGGCATGCGGGTTGAGGCCGGAAATCGCCAACCGGGGATTTACGATACCGAAGCGAGCCGTCAGGTCATGCGCGGTGATCCGGCAGGTCTGGTAGATCATGTTCTCGGTCAAAGTTTCAGGGACGTCTTTCAGCGGGATGTGGATGGTGACTGGCACCGTTCGCAACAACGGACCCGCGATCATCATCACCGGCAGCACGCCGTGGCCGAATGCCTTGGCGGCAAGATCCGCAAGAAACTCGGTGTGGCCAGGAAAGGCAAAACCTGCTTGATAGAGCACGGACTTGGCAATCGGGTTGGTCACGACGGCAGCGGTCTTGCCGGCTATCGTGAACTCGACCGCCCGCTCGATTGCATTGATCGTACCCCGCGCGGACGCACTGTCGGGTGCGCCGGGACGGACTTCGGCATTTGCTGGAATGGCAAAATAAGGAAGGGCATCGGCAAACCGGCTGGTGGCTTCTTCCGGCGTTGCTTCCACTAGCGACACGTCCAACTGAAGTTGGCGCGCGCGAGCGGCCAGCACGTCGGCATCGCCGAAATAAAGAAACGGCGGAATATCCGCCGTCCGTCTTTGCGTCCATGCCATCAATGCAATATCGGGGCCGATCCCGGCGGGATCACCCTGGCTCAATGCCAACGGCAAAGGAACGTCTTCACCCATGATCAACGCAGATCGATCGTGGAATTCTTGCGAAGGCTCTCAAGATACTTTTTGCTGTTCGGGTCTGCAGAATCCTTCTCGGCCGTCTGCAGGTCCTTGGCCTGATAGACCACCTGTGCCGCGAGATCGTCCGAGACCTCCCGCTTCTTGCAGATGCCGAGATACTCGACCCCCATCTCCGACACCTGGGTACCGGTTGTGCCACCGACCTGGGTCTTTGAGATTTCCGCCTTCCAATTGTCCGGCAACTGAGGTTCGAGCACGCGGCCAATGTTGATGATTGATACATCCTTCATCGTCGCGGCAAAGACTTTCGCCTGCTCACATCCGGGATAGCTCTTGCGTGAAGCTTCGGCTTCAGACTTGCGCTTGCCGGTAATTTTGCCCCGCTTTGATTCCGGTATGACGAAAATCACTTTTTGCAGAAAGTACTCGGTGGTCGTCGGCTTCTTGCCACCCTCCTTGCGGAGGCGATCGACGAGCTCATCGTTGGTCATTCCCTGGCCGCCATAGCGCGCCTGCACGACGCGTGGCCAACTCATCTGCACGCCAATATAGGCCTTGAAATGATCGGCGCCGATACCGGCTTGCGTCAGGATACGCGACAGTTGTTCCAAGCTCATCTTGTTGCTCTTGGCAAACCGGCCATAGGCAGAGTCGACATCGTCTGTGCTGACAGAATTGCCTGTTCGAATGATTTCCTGGCGCATCAGCACTTCATCGACCAGCTCATCCCGCGCAATCTTCTGCAGATTGCCCTTCGTTTGTCGGAGCTTCAGGAAGTTCACGCGCTTGCCCACGTCGCCGCTGGTGATGACCACGCCGTTGACGATGGCCCTGATAGCAGATGCACTTTCCGACATCGCCGCCTGAGGCATGGCAATGGCCGCGATCACCAATGACGCGGCGCCAATGATCAGCGAACGCAAATTGGTCATTCTCGACATCATACGCAAACCTTTCGCGAAGTTTTCAATGTCTGTTCCCAACAGATTGCTGCTGGGATTGCACATTCCTTGCGGCAAAACAATGTCAATTGAAGCCGGGAAGCTTAGAATCTCCGACATTGATGTCGCCGAGCGTCCTGAAGCTCAGGCGCGCGCCGATCTGCCAGTCGTTGGCTGTCTTGTCACCAATATCGGTAGACTGCTGGAAGGCAACCTGAAGGACCGTGCAACTGTCGTCGTAGCCGAAGCCGATGCCGCGCTGGGTCAGGACGTTGCTGTCCATGTCCCAGGTGAGCGAACCATAGAGCGACCAATTCTGCTTGAACTTGATGGCGCCGGTCGTCTGGACCTCGTTGCTATCTTTCGGAAATCCATAAGCCGGCTGTGCAGCGATCTGCGAATAGGTGACTTCGGTCTGCAGCCACGTCGAATTATAACCGACGGTCGAATCCGTGCGCTGGATCTCCAGGTTTTTCTTGTCAGCGCGTCCGCCGAGAGAAAACGACATGCCGTTTGGCACTTCGATGCCCGCCGAACCGACGTAATCAGAACGGGCGTGTTCGAGGCCAGAATTAGCGCCGACATTAACCAGATCATGGGTGGCGAACGAGTTCTTGCCCGCGAGTTGGTAGGATTGGCCGAATATGCTGCGCACGGTATAGCCGTTATCGAAGGTTCCGGTGTAGCGGAAACCGACATTGGCGCGTGTTCCGCCTTCCACGCGGTCAAAGCCGGAGAATTTGTCGCGTTCGAACAGATTGGCTGCGTCGAATACGAAGCTCTGTGCGTCCTCATTCGGCAGCGCCCCGGCGAGTTGCTCGTCGGGTCTTGCGTAGATCTGCACGATCGGCTCGAATATATGGCTGGAATTATCCGTCGTCATCAGGATCGGGTAGCGTGCTTCGATGCCAGCGGTCAGCATGTAACGGGTGGGATCCGTGCCGGTATAGTAGTCGCCGGTATAGGACGATGGAGGCGCGTTTGTGTCGAGCCGGAAGCCGTCCCCGCGCGCCGCGAGCAGCGGTGTCACCACCATCCCGCCCGGCACAACAAACTGGCGCTTCCATTCGGTTTCGGCGGTGAGCCGATCGCTGCTGCCCGCAAGGCCAGGGAAGCGATCTGCAACATTGATCCCGCCGAGCCAGCTCACTTTGTCGGTGGACGTGCGTGTCAGGCTGGTGAAGTTCACATCAGTCTTCAACTGGCCGCCAAGAATCGGCTGCGGTGCATAGTGGGTATAGTCAAGGACTGGATGGACAATCGCCTGTTCGTGTTCGGCCCGATTGTTGAGCGTTGCGTCCTGCACATCGAAATAATAGGAGCGCATGTCGAACGAATTGCGGTTGCCGAGACCGGTCAGGTACATCTGGTTGGTATGAACGGCCTCGTCGGAATCGAACAGCGAGTAGGTGCGCGCGAAGTTGTTGTCGCTTTGCAGCAGCGCATCCCAGCCGAACGTCCAGCGCGGATTGAACCTGAAGTCAGCCTTCGAGGAAAGTCCGACGCGCTGCGTTTCCTCGGCGTCCGAAGTGCCGGCCGTGAAATTCTGGCGGTTCATCTGATCGATGCCGGCAATGTGGAGGGTGTGCAGGCCGTATTTGAACTGCTGGCGGAATTCCGCGTCGATCAATGCGCCTTGTGCTGTATAGCCCATGACCGTCAGCGTCGCGTCCATATGCGGACCGAGCGTCTGGTAATAAGGGATGCCGAGGCCAAAGCCGAGATTCTGTGATGAACTCATCGTCGGAAACAGGAAGCCGGATTTGCGCTTCACGGTCTGGTCCGGCAGTTCGAGCACCGGAATATAGGCAATCGGCTTGCCAAACAGTTCGAACTTAGCGTTTTCCAGCCGTACCGTATGAGTCTTGCCGTTCTGGATGACCCGCTCGGCCTTGACCTGCCAGAGCGGCGGCTTTTCCGGATGCTGCTTGCAGGGTTCGCAGGCCGTGTAGACGCCGTTTTCGAGGATCATCTCCTCGGCATTGACGCGTCTACCCTTCACGGCGACGAGCCGCGTATTGTCTGTCGTTTCGATCCTCAGCGCGTCGATGAAGCCGTTGCCGAAGTCGTCGGTGACGTCCATCTTCTGGGCATAAAGGCGATTGCCGCCCGGCTCGATAAGTTCGATATCGCCGAGCGCCATCATGCGGCCGGTCTTCTGATTGTATTCGACGCGCTTGGCGACCAGCCTGTAGCCGCCATAATTGATCTGAACGCCGCCGACGGCAACGATCTTTTCATTATCCTTGTCGTAGATCAGTTCAGAAGACGTGAGCAACAGCTTCGCGTTCGCCGGCATCTTTGGATTGGCAAGCGACTGTTCCGATTGTGCATGCGAGAACTCAACGGAAGACAGCATAAGACCGAGCGCCGCCATCCCTGCAACGAGGGTCGCGCCCAGCTTGGTCTTCAACTCGCGGGCGCCTGCCGCCACTAACCATCCTCCTGATGAAGCAACAGCGTAGTTCCCAGAAACATTGCGATCACGACTGGAATCCAGGCTGCAACGAACGGAGGCACAACACCACTGCTCCCAAATGCTTTGATAAGCACGGTAGCCACATAAAGCACGAAGCCTGCGAAGACGCCACCGAAAATCATCGTCTGGGATTGGTTGAACCTACTGAATTTTAACGAGACTGTTGCCGAAATGAGAGTCATGGCGATGAGCAGGAATGGCATCGACATAAGCGAATGAAATTGCGTTTCGAGCGCTGTGGTTGAGACCCCGAACGAGCGCGCCGCCTCGATTTTTTTCGGAAGCCCGAGAAAACCAACGGTTTCCGGTCGCGACAAGCGCTCCTGCACGAACTCGCGTTTCAGATTGGTGCGCACCTGTGCCGTTTCGAGCGCAACCGACATCTGGCCGGGGCGTGTCTCCTTGACCTTGTTAAGAAGCCAGTAACCATCTTTCAAATTAGCCGTGACGGCATCCTGTCGCAGGATGATTCGGCTCTCCGGCCCGAAATGGATGAAGACGGCGTTGTGGAGCGAGGTTCCATCCTGACCGACATTCTCGGCACCGATGATCACGTCATCGTCGGCCGTGATCTGGCGAAGCCAGGGAATCGGCTGGTTGCGGCGATTGAGTTGCTTGGCAGCCTTGGCGTTCGCCTCGATCTGGGTCGCCACCCGCATGCCCGCCGCAGCGATCGGATTGAGTGCAAACAGCGTTATCAGCCCGGTGATGATGGCCCCGGTAACAAACGGCATCATGAACTGCCAGACGGATATGCCCGCCGCACGCGTCACCACCATCTCCTGGCGGCGATTCAGCGTCACCAGCGTGGTGATTCCCGCAAATAGCATGATGAACGGCACCGTCTGCTGCAGGATCATCGGCAGCCGCAACATTGTCAGCCACAGGCTGTCAAACAGCGTGAAACCCGGAATCGTGCCCCGGAGCGCGGAATTTTCGATGAAATCGATCAGGAAGACGAGGGCAGACACGCCCAGGGTAAACCAGAGTATCGTCATCAGGTGGCGCTTGAGGAAATAGCGAAAGAGCGTACCTGTCATCATTGTGACGCCTCCGGCTTATCCCGCGAGGAGCGCCGAAAGCCCAGCAGCCGGCTGATGGGTCGATCGAAACGCTCGGCCAGCGGCCTGGATTTGCCGAGCTGCTTGGTGCTGCGGTGGATCGCGGCGATGAGCAGCAAGTTCACCAGGATCAGGAATATATAGAGCATGGCAACATTTGCCGTCGATGCTTCGATCCGGTTGGCCAGGAAGAAAGAGCCCCAACGAACGGCAAACGCAATCGTCAGCGCCGGTATCAGCGGCGGCACCGTGCGCTCCCGGTTGGAATGCGCACTTCCGGCCACTGCAAGTGAGATCAGCGCGAATGTTACCGGAAAGAACCAGTCTGTCAGTCGACGGTGCAGTTCAGCCGTGTATTCCAGCGGCTTTTCCATATAGTCGGGATCGGCGGGATCCGGACTGAGCAGAAAGCCAAGGTTACGGTCGGTCGCCCTGAGCTTTGCTTGCCCGCGCGTTTCGGAAAGCTCCGACAAATCAAAGGAATACGAATCAAAGTGGATGATCGACACCGAGCCGTCCAGCGACTTGCGGTGGATCTCTCCATCTTTCATAATCAGCGTGCCGCCGCTTTCATCAACCGCCCCTTCACGCGCATAATAGACCATCTCGAATCGCGGATCGCGGGAATCGGCGACGAACAATCCGCGCATCACCCGGCCTTGCACGCGCTCGGAGATCTGGACGTAAAGACCCTCGTCGATCTTGCGGAAGGCCTTCTCCTCGATCACCGACGACAGCAGATCGGCATAGGTCGCGGCGATCGTCTTGCGCATGCCGAGGCGGGAAACCGGCTCCAGGAAGTTGTCGATCGAGAACGATGCGACACAAAGCAGGGCGGCGAGCAGCAGCACCGGATTGTAGAGCCTCTTGCGCGGAGTGCCTGCACCGTCAATGACGGCAAACTCGGAATCGGTGTTCATCGTCTGCAGCGTCTGCGTCACGCCGATGACCAGCGCAAAGGGCAGCACGACGGGAATGATCGTCGGCAGGATGAACGAGGCAAGCAGCGCGAACGACCCAATAGACTGGCCGCTGTCGGTCACGAGGTTGATCCGTGACAGAACCTGCGTCGTCCATATGATGGCGAGCACTGGAACCAATGCCACCAGAAACATCCGGAAGACCCGGCGGAATATATAGGATTCCAGCAATGTCATGCAAAACCCGAGAATTGGCTGTGGAACCCGCCCCACCGCCGGGGACGATGCGTTGATGCGGTTTGGCACTTTTGCCGGTTTCGATCAAGTCGTCTCGACCGGTTGTTTTTTCAAGTGGCAGACTCAGACCTTTTCAAGGCGCAGCCGGCATTCGAAGACTTGCCTCAGAGATGAGCATCGGCCGATGATCTCTATGTAATCGAATGCTGTTTTGCTCATTATTGCGACGTTCGTTGCGATATTTCGATCGTCATCACGTGCCGTTGGAGAAAATTGCGGCAAACTGCGCAGATTCTTGAGGCTTGAAGCGCAAAATAAGGCACCCAGCACTTGCAATGACGATTTCATTCATGCTGACTCGTTGAAATTCTTCCCAATTGCCATGGTGTGTTGATGAAATCCCGCTTTGAAATCTCTTTTGTCCGCTCCGCAAAGCAAACCGGCGGTACGGCGGTTGTTCTAGGCTTGAGCGACGAGGGGAAAATTTCGGGCGGTGATATCGTCGATCCGTCGGCGACCTTCGCCAAGGCGGCGAAGATCGCCAAGTTCAAGCTCGGAAAACTCACGAAACTCGACATGCTTGCGCCTGCCGGCTCTCCGGCCGACAGGATGATCGCGGTCGGACTCGGCAAATCGGGCGATATCACCTCGCATGATTGGCTGAAGGCCGGCGGAGTTGCGGCAGCTGCGCTCGACCAGGCCGACGGCAAGGCATCGATCTACCTCGATGTGCCGGGCGCCACCGTCTCGGCCAAGGAAGTTGCGGATTTTACGCTCGGCATGCTGCTGCGCAGCTACCGCTTCGACAAATACAAATCCGGCAAGAACGACGTCGAGGACAACGGCTCCTCGAGCCCCTTGAAGATCACCATCCTGACATCGGTGGCCACCGCCGCCAAGCGCCATTTCGAGACCGCCACCGCCGTTGCCGATGGCGTCATCCTCGCCCGCGATCTGGTCAATGAGCCTGCAAACATACTCGGTCCCTCGGAATTCGCAGCCAAGGCCAAGGAGCTCGAAGCACTCGGCGTTACTGTTGAGATCCTCACCGAGCGGGAAATGCGCAAGCTCGGCATGGGCGCGCTTCTCGGCGTTGCCCAGGGTTCGGTGCGTCCGCCGCGGCTGGTGGTGATGCAATGGAAGGGCGGCAAGCCCAAGGACAAGCTCTGTGCCTTCGTCGGCAAGGGTGTGGTGTTCGACACCGGCGGCATCTCCATCAAGCCTGCCGCCGGCATGGAGGACATGAAGGGCGACATGGGCGGCGCCGCTGCCGTCACCGGCCTCATGCACGTGCTGGCCGCCCGCAAGGCGCGGGTCAATGCTGTCGGCATCATCGGCCTTGTCGAAAACATGCCCGATGGCAACGCCCAGCGTCCGGGCGATATCGTCACCTCGATGTCCGGCCAGACGATCGAGGTGATCAACACCGATGCAGAGGGCCGTCTCGTGCTCGGCGATGCACTCTGGTATTGCAACGACCGATTCAAGCCTGCCTTCATGATCAATCTGGCGACATTGACCGGCGCGATCGGCGTGGCGCTCGGCTCCTATCATGCGGGACTGTTCACCAACGACGACACGCTTGCCGCCAATCTGCTGATATCCGGCATCCAGACCAATGAGCGACTCTGGCGCATGCCGCTCGGCCGCGATTATGACAAGATGATCGACAGCCGCTTTGCCGACATGAAGAACACCGGCGGCAGCCGCCAGGGTGGCGCGATCACCGCCGCACAGTTCCTGAAGCGCTTCGTCGGCAACACGCCTTGGGCGCATCTCGACATCGCTTCCACCGCCATGGGGGCGCCGGGCGATGAGATCAACCAGTCCTGGGCCTCGGGTTTTGGCGTACGGCTGCTGGATGAGCTGGTGAGAAGCTATTACGAAGGATAAGATCCTCGACATGGATATCCTGTTCTACCACCTCACCGAGACCAAGATGGAGGACGCGCTGCCGCCGTTGCTCGAAAAGAGCATCGAGCGCAATTGGCGCGTTGCCGTCCAGACGGTGAGTGAAGAAAGAAGCGCCTTCCTCGATGGCCATCTCTGGACCTTCCGGGCGGAGAGCTTCCTGCCGCACGGTACCGAACAGGCGCCGCATGCCGATGCCCAGCCGATCCTGATCACCACGGGCGAGGGCAATGCCAATTCCGCAACGGTCCGGTTCATGGTCGATGGCGCCGAGCCCCCCGACCTCGCAGGTTATGAGCGCGTCGTCTTCATGTTCGATGGCTATGACGAAACCCAGCTCGGCCTTGCGCGAAATCAGTGGAAGAAGCTGAAAGGGGAGGGCCATGCACTTTCCTATTGGCAGCAGAATCGCGACGGCCGCTGGGAGAAGAAAGCCTAGGCAGATCGAGTTCGGCATCCCGCAAAGCGCGGTGAAAAGACCCCGCGTGTCAATCCAGCGTTATCGTGTCCTTGACGCGCGGCCGCATGATGAAGGTCTTGTTGTAATGATAGGCGGTGACGCCGGTCACGGGCTTCAGCAGCGTCGAAAATGGCGTAGTCAGGTCGTAGGTCGCCTTGACCGCGATCAATTGCACGCCGGCTTCGGCGATGTCCTTTGAAATCGTCACCGGCGAGGCGGCGTTTTTGGCCAGAGCGGTGACGTTGTAACCCTTCGCCCAATTGACCTTGGTGGAAAGATCGGTTGCGACGTCGAGCACGGCAAGCTGGATCGTCAGCTTCGATTGGTCGAAAGGCTGGATGATAGTGGAAGAGCCGGCAATGATCGCGTTGACGTCGGTACTCGTCCAGTCCGATTTCTGCGAAACCATGTCGCCGAGCGTGCCGGCAATCTGGTTCATCTTGCGCGAAACCATCAAAGCCTGACCGAAATCCACCGTTCCGGCGAGCAGGGCCACCAGAATCGGGAAGATCAGCACGAATTCGATCGCCGAGACGCCCCGTTTGTCGGATTTGAGCTTCCGGAGCACAGGTAAGAAGCGGCCCTGCGAACACATGTGGATGAAATCTCGCGTCAGCATCAGAAGGGCTCGTTCTTGAAGAGTTCAGCGGCGCCCAGTACGTAACGGCCATCGGAAAGGCGTCCGCCGGAAAAGGCATAGAGCTTCATGACGGGGTCCCAAGGCAAGAAGGTCTGGATCAGCACATAGTCGCCCGATCCTCCGATGTTGAAATCTTCGGTGACGGTGAGCGTGCCGCCGCTGATGCCCGAGATCTTGGTCACCGAATTCATGTCGGTGATCACGCTCGCCCGAACCTTGAGGTTTGCCGAGCAGGAGAAGGAAAAAGAAAGCTCGGTGCAGACCGCCGTTTTGAATTTGTTGATATCCCAGGACGCGCTTTTGGCCGTGCCGACGCGCACCTGGCGCACCGCCTTGTGGACGGCGGCATCGAGGCCGGAATCGACGAAATACATGATCGACAGCTCGACAATCGCAAAAATCAGCACAAGGAACGGCAGCGCCAGAATGGCGAACTCGATCGCCGCGCTGCCCTTCCTGTCCTTGATGAGTTGGCGAAATGTCTTCATGACATCGGTCCTTGTCGGGTCATTGGGTCAGCCTGACCGAACCCAGATATTGCTGGAAAAGCGATGAGAGGCCTTGCTCGATCGCGTCTTGGTCCGCTGCAGAAATGAACATGTCCTTGGACGTGGCGCAGCCCTTGAGCGCATAGGGGATGTAATTCCGACGGGTGATCGTGTTGGAAACGCCCGTTTCTAGCGTTCCACCCCACTTCGAGGTGAAGCTGCTTGTCTTCATGGTGTCTCCGACCGTACCGTTGTAGCCCCAGTCATAATCGATCGACAAATATTCGGTATAGAGAACGCCAACTGTTGCGCCGGCGTTCTTGAGGTCCTTGCACCAAGCCGGATTTAGCGGCGAAGTGTATGTCTGGTTTGGGAAATATGTGCTGTTGTATTTGACGCACGTTCCGCTAACCGTGGAAACGCATTTCCAGATCCCATCCGGATTATCGGTAACCCAGGGTCGTTCGGACTGCACCCCGTCGGTCAGGAGCAGCACCAGCTTAAGCGGTTTGCTTGCCGAGGAGCCGTCGCCGGCGGAACCGACCAGCGTTTCGAGCTTGTCGAGCGAGGTATTGAAATAGGTCGTAGGTTGTGAAGTCGCGCTCGTGAGTCCCTTTGAATCGTTGAGCAGCGTGGTCTTGACCGTTGTCATTGAGGAATTTGGAGCCAGAACCTCCGCGGCGGTGCTGCCGATCGAGTAGAGCCCGACCTTGATGCGCGACTGCGTCGGATCGGAAGCCGAAACCATGTCCAGCACCTCTTGCGCGGCGGTCACCGCTACGTCCGACCGAAGCGTTACACCCATCGCCTTCGCAACGGCATAGTTAGTGCTGTACGTGCCGCCGTTGTATTTCCAGGGACCACCTTCTGCAGTATGGCATGCGAAGACGCATTTGCTTTTGTTGCCGTTTTTGTCGACTACATTGTACATCGCGGTCTGACCCGCCGTCGTTGCGGCCAGCATCATCGACGCCGACTTATCCAGGACCAGGTACACTTCGAGATATGACGTCGCCGGCCCAGCCACGGATGTGGTGACGGAAACAGGCACCGACTTAATGTTTGCCAATCCGAGGAAGGTTGTCGGCACGATACCGGTGGCCACCGCTTTGATCGTGCGATTGGTCTTGCTGATCGTGATAGTATTGGTTGAGAGCACATAGCTGGAGGCCTCAACCGAGTCCGCCTGTGCGGAAAACCACTTCGTGACTTTGTCTTTGATCTGGTCTTCTGTGAGGCTATCGACTTCCTTGACGCTGGCGATCAGCGCCGCGTCGAGATCGGCCTGCATCTTGACCTTGACGTTGTAGGTGCGAGCGTAGTCGATGCTGACGCCGATACCGAGCAATGTCGGCACCGCGACAAGCGCAAACGTCATGGCAATATTGCCGCTGCGATTGCCGAGCAGGCGCAAAAATTGGGCGCGAAAAGTCCCGAGGGCATTCAGAAATGCATTGGTATGGAGACGCATGAAAAACCCCGGGCACAAAATTGCACCCGGGGACGGTAGCATTCAAGCATTGCCAGCAGGTTAAGCCACCGGCCGCAGCTTGCCTCAATCCTCAAAGGCTTCGACGATCTTGCGGCGGCCGAGCATGAAGGCGTCGGCCACATGCGTCAGCGGCGAGATGTCGGCATCGCTGACGCCGGCTTTGACGATTTCGGCAAAACGCCGATAGAGGTTGGGATATTCCTCCTCCGGCGCTTCATAGGCAAGCGTGCCGTCGATGAACAGCTTGGCACCGCCATCGGCGAGCCGCATCTTGCCAGCAGCCGTCTCGGCTTCGATATCCCAGCTTTGCTTGCCGGTCTGGCGCCAGTCGAACACCGCATTGACGACATGACGGTCAGCATTGCTGAAGGTCATGCTTGCGGCGATCGGCGCTGCGCGGTTTTCCGGGAATTCAAGCGTCGCTTCGGTGATGAACACCGGCTTCGGCAGGATATGGGTGACGATCGACAGCGCATTGATGCCGGGATCGAAGACGCCGAGGCCGCCCGGTTCCCAAATCCAGGCCTGATTGGGATGCCAGTGGCGCACATCTTCCTTCCAGGTGACGGTCATCGATTTCAGCGGCGAGGCCGCAATGTAGCTCTTGGCCTGTTCGACGGCCGGAGCATAGCGCGAGTGCCAGCTGGCAAACAGCGATACGCCTTTGGCATCGGCGATCCGCTTGAGGTCCTCGACCTCGGAAATGGTTGCGCCCGGCGGCTTTTCCAGGAAGACATGTTTGCCCGCATTCAGTGCTGCGAGCGCCGCTTCATAGCGGTATTGTGGCGGCATGCACAGCGAGACGGCCTCGATCTCGGGATGCGCGGCAAGCATATCCTCGATGGTCTTGTGCGCCGGCACGCCGTCCACCGTTCCATGGCGGCTCGCCGTCGCCACGAGCTGAAAATCCGCGTTCCCGGCGATAGACGGCAGATGCTGGTCGCGGACGATCTTGCCGACCCCGACGATCGCGAGCTTGATGGGTGCCATGTGGTGCCTCTTCCCAATAAGTATGACAATTGCGAACCGCTTTTAGCAGAAAGCCGCATTTCGGCAAGCATATCACAGGCGGAAAAACCAAATATGCCGCGGTTGGTTGACTGCGCTGGAATTTCGCTAAAACCTGTGCTGCACATGCGAAATGCGAATGCGAGGAGCGACGACTTGACGGCAATCCAGATAAAACAGGCAGGACCCGGTGACGTCGCTGACATGATCGACTGGGCGGCACGCGAAGGCTGGAATCCCGGCCTGGATGATCTCGGCCCGTTCCTTTCAGCCGATTCCTCGGGCTATTGGCTGGCTGAACTTGACGGCCGCACCGCCGCCTCCATCTCGCTCGTCCATCACCATCCGTCCTATGCGTTCCTCGGCTTCTATATCGCCGAGCCGCATTTTCGCGGGCAGGGGATTGGGTACCGGCTCTGGAACGCCGTTATCGGAAGCAGCCGCGCGACGACAATCGGGCTGGATGGCGTCGCTGCCCAGCAGGACAATTACCGCAAGTCTGGTTTTGCCTATGCCCATGCCAACTGGCGCTATGGCGGAGAGATCGAGGTGGGACAACAGGATCCGGAGATCACATCGATCCCTGCCGACCGCATCGAAGATTTCATCGCCTACGATGCACAGCACAATCCGGCGCCACGCGCGAACTTCATGAGAGAGTGGTTGTCGGATACGCCGACGCGCAGCAGTGTGGGTCTGATCGAGGATGGGGAGATCGTTGGCCTCGGCACGATTCGCGCCTGCCGCCAGGGTCACAAGATTGGGCCACTGTTTGCCGCAAACGAACAGGTCGCCAACCGGATTTTTCGGCATCTGGTGAGCTTGGCTGGCGGTGGGATGATCTATCTCGACATTCCCGAACCCAACATTCAAGCGCGTGCGCTCTGCGAATGTCATGGCATGGCGCCCGTATTCGAGACCGCGCGAATGTATCGCGGCACGATGCCAAATCTGCCGCTCGCCAACATCTTCGGCATCACCACATTCGAGCTGGGCTGATCGTTCCTGTTTCGTTGAGCGCGATCCCCAATCGATCCCCAATCATTGTTGCACGCCCTTCACATATTTATACTCTAACTGGCGAGCGGTCATTCCAGCCGCCCAGATCGAGATGATCCAGTGAGAGGAAAAGCAAATGTCTGAACTCATCGTGTTTGGTTACGACAATCAGGCGCAGGCCGAAGATGCCCGCACCGGCCTGTACCAGCTTTCAAAGGAATATCTCCTCAACATCGGCGATGCCGTGGTCGCGACAGCCGAGGCCGACGGGCAGATCAAGCTCCACCAGATGGTCAATCTCTGGGCGCTCGGCGCCAGCGGCGGCGCCTTCTGGGGCCTGCTGGCCGGCATCCTGCTCTTCAATCCGCTGATCGGTGTCGCAGCGGGCGCGGCCTCCGGCGCGCTGGCCGGTGCGCTTTCGGATTACGGCATCAAGGATGATTTCATGAAGGACGTCGCCTCGGTGCTGCAGCCAGGCCAGGCGGCGCTTTTCGTGATGGCGGAGCGCGCTTCATCCGACCGCGTCATCGAGGCGATGGGCAAGCATGGCGGCCGCATCATCCGCACCAATCTCGACCGGTCGCAGGAACAGAAGTTGCGTGAGATCTTCGAAAAGGCCCGCGTGGATCAGCTTTCGGCGGCCCCAGCGGAATCCACCACCGACGTTTCCGCAGGTTCGGATGTCTGATATCTCGGCCGTTGCCTAACGTCGTCCGGGCTTCTTGCGGCGATGATAGGTCAGCGCATCGGCGATGCAGATTTTCAATCGTGCATCGTCGAGATCGTCATCCAACTTGAGATGCAGGCTGCGGTCGCCGCCGAAGCTGAATTCAACAAACCGCTCGCGCCATTCGCTGACGAGGCTGGTGTTGCAGTTCACGTAGAGAGCGATATCACCGCCGTGCGTCTCATCGCGGTCGATACGGATCGTCGTTCCGCTGGCGCAGAGATAGGATGGCTGGCCCCATTTCAACGTCTCTTCGACCGGGCCGACGTTTTCCTCGTGGGCCACCGCCAGGACGACAGCTCTGAGTGCGAGCAGTTTGGCACGGACCTCAGTGGAATAGCGATCAAGGACATCCGCAACCGATGTGGCGATGGGATGGAGGGCGTTGGGATCATGCATGCAATTCCCTCCATCTTTTCAGTGCGTAACGATCAGCCCGCCATCTCCTCGAGATCACCTGACAATAACAACCATTCTTCTTCGGTATCGGCAAGCTTTTGTGCCGCATTCGCCCGTGCCTTGGTGAGTTCGGCGGCGCGCGACGGGTTCTTCGCGTAGATTGAGGTATCGCCAAGCTCGGTGTCGATGCCCTGGATCAATCTCTCGATTTTCGCCATCAACGTGTGGAGATCATCGACCTTCTTGCGGAGAACGGCGGGATTGATGCGCGGCCTTGCTTCGACCGGCTTTTCGGGTTCCGGCGCGACAATGGCAGCAGCAGCAGCGGCGGCTTCCGCCTGCTTGGCCTTCTTGCCCTTCTTGGTCGTTCCGACGACGAGGTCGCGGTATTCGTCCATGTCGCCTTCGAAAACGCTGACCGTGCCCTTGTTGACCACCCACAGGCGATCGACCGTGGCTTCGATCAAGTTGCGATCGTGCGAGATCAGGATGACGGCACCGGTATAGTCGTTGAGCGCCTCGATCAGCGCCCGGCGGCTATCCATGTCGAGATGGTTGGTCGGTTCGTCGAGGATCAGCAGGTTCGGCGCATCGAAGGCGGCAAGGCCCATCAGCAGGCGTGCCTTTTCGCCACCGGAAAGATCCTTGGCCGGTGTGTCCATCTTCTGCGTCGCAAGGCCCATCTGCGCGGTGCGCGCACGCACCTTGGCTTCAGGCTCGCCGGGCATCAGCCGGCGCACATGTGCAACAGCGCTTTCTTCCGGCATCAGGTCATCGAGCTGGTGCTGGGCGAAGAAGCCGATCTTCAGGTTCGGCGCGATGGTCAACGATCCGGTTTCCGACTTCAACCGGCCGGAGACGAACTTTGCAAACGTCGACTTGCCGTTACCGTTCGACCCGAGCAGGGCGATGCGGTCATCGGTGTCGATGCGCAGGTTGAGGTGCTTGAGGATCGGCTGGCCGGGCTGATAGCCGACCGAGCCGCCTTCGACCGCGATGATCGGTGAAGCAGCTTCGCGCTTGGGATCGGGGAACTTGAAACCCTGCACATGGTCATGGACCACGGCCGACACAGTGCCCATTCGCTCCAGCGCCTTGACACGGCTCTGCGCCTGCTTGGCCTTGGATGCCTTGGCCTTGAAGCGGTCGATGAAGGTCTGCAGGTGCTTGCGCGCCGCTTCGTTCTTGACCTTGGCCTTGGTCTGCAACTCCTCGGCTTCCGCCTTCTGGCGCTCGAAGGAATCGTAGGTGCCGCGATAGAAGGTTAGCTTCTTCTGGTCGAGATGCACGATCGAATTGACCGCCGAGTTCAGCAAGTCGCGGTCATGCGAGATGATGATGACCGTGTGCGGGTAGCGCTTGATATACTCTTCAAGCCACAGCGTGCCTTCAAGGTCGAGGTAGTTGGTGGGCTCATCGAGCAGCAGCAGGTCGGGCTCGGCAAACAGCACGGCGGCAAGGGCGACGCGCATGCGCCAGCCGCCTGAAAAGCTCTTGGCAGGCCGTTGCTGCGCCGCTTCGTCGAAGCCGAGGCCGGCCAGGATCGAGGCGGCGCGCGCTTCTGCCGAATAGGCGTCGATATCGGCAAGCCGGATCTGGATTTCGGCGATGCGATGCGGATCGGTCGCGGTTTCGGCTTCCGCGAGCAGGGCGGAGCGTTCCTTGTCTGCCGCCAGCACGATTTCAATCAGGGATTCATCGGTGCTGGGTGCTTCCTGTGCCACCTGACCGATGCGGGCATTCTTGGGGATCGATATCCCGCCGCTCTCGGGTGCCAACTCGCCGACCAGAATACGAAACAGCGTCGACTTGCCCGCACCATTGCGGCCGACGAGGCCAGCCTTGGTGCCGGAAGGCAGCGCGACACTGGCGTGATCGAGCAGGAGGCGCCCGGCAATGCGGGTCGAAAGTTCGGAGATTGTAATCATGATGCGCCCTTAGCGCAAAAACGGGGTGAGGGAAAGGTGGTGCGGTGCAATGCAGCAATGTTCTGCAGGGATCGGCTTGGTCCTCACCGAAAAATATGTGTAGATGCCTCTCCCCATCTTAATCGGGAGTGCCGCATGGATACAATCATCGAGACGCCGAGGCTGATCGTCCGGCCGCTCTGTGCGGAAGACCTCGACGATCTCAGCCGGCTGTATGCCGATCCGGCGGTGCGCCGCTATTTTCCAAATGGAACGCTGAGCCGCGAGCAAACACGCGACGAATTGCTGTGGTTCGTCAACGGCGACAATCCGGGCTTTCCTGCGCTTGGCCTATGGGCGACCATCCATCGTCCCACGGGGCGCTTCATCGGGCGATGCGGGTTGCTGCGATGGTTGATCGAGGGCAGGGAGGAGACGGAGATCGGCTATATGATATCAAGTGAATTCTGGCGCCAGGGTCTGGGCGAAGAAGCGGCGAAGGCCCTGGTTCGCCATGGCTTCGAGACGCTCGGCTTGCGGCGGCTGATCGCGCTCATCGCTCCCGAAAACCTTCCTTCGATGCGCACTGCGGAAAAGGCAGGCCTTCGCTTCGATCGGGTGGTCGACTTGGAAGATGGTTCTGCCCGCCTATACGCCATCGACAAAACAGCCTGACGCCATATGGAAAACCGACGGATCGACCGTGATCTCTGGAACAGGTGGCCCCGCCGAACGTTGTTGTTCTGGCAATCGCGCCCGGGGCAATACGGCATGAAACAATCACCCCTTGGTATGTTCTTCGATCTCTCCCGGCTCGCCATGGAATCCAACATGGTCGTCGGCCTGCGGATGATGAAGCTCGCCGCCGGCGGCACCAATGCTGCGACGGAGGCTCAATTGATGGTTAGCGAAAAGATGCAGATGGCAACCACGCTGGCGATCGAAAATGCGATCGCGCTGGCCACAGGCCGCACTGTCGAGGCCGTTCACAAAAGCACCGTTGCCAAATACACCAAGGCGGTACGTGCCAACCGCAAGCGGCTGACCCGCTATCGGTCCTAGAGAAAGCGGCCGCCTTCGAATTGGCGCTGGAACGACACCATATCCAGCGTGACGCTGGGCTTGCCCAAGGCGGTCAATATCATATGGCACTGACCCCTGTGATGGGTCTGATGGTTGAAGACGTGAAACAGTGCCGAGCCGAGCTTCTGGCTGACGGGATCCGGCGTGGTGATCGGCGTATAGGTGAAATTCTCTGAAAATGTCTGCTCATCGAGCCCGTCAACCACATTGATGATGCGGGCATCTTCATTCGAGCGCGCCTCGGTCAGCGGTCCTAGTTCGGCAAACAGTATCGTATTGAGCGCGGCAGGTGCCTCGCCCCGCTTGGTGATCCGCCGCAGCCAGATCCGGTCGGCGCACAGCAGGTGATTGAGCGTGCCCATCATCGAGCCGAAAAACGCTCCCTTATTTGCGGTAAATTCCTCCGGCGTCAGGCCTTTCGCAGCCGTATAGACGACATCGTTGGCCCATTTGTTGTAGGCGGCGAACATCTGCAATGTGTTTTTCATCGACATATTCCTGCGGCAATCGTCGCGGCAGGCTAGCCCTACCGTCAATGGCCGATCAAGCCGCTTTTCCTGATGGTTCCCATGACATTTTTTGAATTGCGACAATAGCGCATTTGCGCTCAATTATCGCTCTGAAACCTGCTTGCGAGGCCATGATGACCCGACTCCTCTATTCGCTCTGCGGCGCCGACGCCGATTGCCGCTTTTCGCCTCACGTGTGGAAAGTCGTCATGGCTCTCAGCCATAAGGGGCTGGATTTCGAGGAAGTGCCGACGCCGTTCACTGCGATCAAGGCGGTCGAGGGCGGCTTCTCGCAGACCATTCCGGTAATCAATGACAATGGTCATCTGGTGCGCGACAGTTTCGACATCGCCCTGTATCTCGAGGAAAACTATCCCGATGCTCCCAGCCTGTTCAAAGGCGAGGGCGGCAAGGCGATCAGCCGTGGCATCGAGGGCTACTCGCAATTCATCATCCAGCCGGCGCTGGTGAAGATCGTCGTCAAGGACATCCATGATCGGCTGGCGCCAGCCGACCAAGCCTATTTCCGCCCGAGCCGCGAGGCGCGCCTTGGCAAGACACTGGAGGCGGTGGATGCCGCGTCCGGCGAGGAGCTGGCGGCCTTTCCGGCCAAGCTCGAGCCGATGCGGCATGCCCTGCGATTCCAGCCCTTCCTCGGCGGCGAAAGCCCGCTATTTGCCGACTATATCCTGTTCGGCGCGCTGCAATGGGCGCGTGTGGCGTCGCCCAAGCCAATCCTCAAGGCGGACGACC
The DNA here is from genome assembly GCF_057787725.1 of Shinella sp. OV683. NCBI lineage: Bacteria > Pseudomonadati > Pseudomonadota > Alphaproteobacteria > Hyphomicrobiales > Rhizobiaceae > Shinella > Shinella sp. OV683. Next base: position 3,119,251 of record NZ_CM173543.1, on the reverse strand, counting down.
CCGTGCGCGACTGGTTCGAGCGCTGCCTCGATCTCCATGGCGGCAGAGGGCGGGCCATGAAGGCGGCGGCTTGAGGTTCTTTCATAGCGATGCTGCTTCCGCTCCAAAAGTGAAACACAGTGGTTCGAAATAGCCGGCTTTCGTCCTTCATGCGCCACGGTCATAGTGTTCTCCTCGAAATACTTCACGGGAAGGAACACCGACATGTCCATAGGGATCATCGGCGCAGGCTCCATCGGTTCGGCTATCGCATCCGCCTTGGCACGGGCCGGTCAGCATGCCATCATCGCCAACAGCCGCGGGCCTGAGAGCCTGGCTGCGCTCACCGCCAAGCTCTCGCCCTTCATTACGGCTGGCACGAGAGAGGAAGCTGCTGCCGCCGACATCGTCTTCATCGCCGTCAATTGGTCAAAGATTCCCGGTGCGCTTGAGGGCCTGCCAGGGTGGGGCGGACGCATCGTCATCGATGCCAACAACCCGATCGAGGGGCCGGCCTTCAAGCTCGCGGAACTCAACGGCAAGACCTCAAGCGAGGTTGTGGCTTCGCTGGTGCCTGGCGCCCGCGTCGTCAAGGCCTTCAATCACCTCCTGGCGCCGGTGCTTGCCACTGATCCGGCCGCGGAAGGCGGCAAGCGCGTTCTCTTTTACGCAGGCGACGATGTCGATGCCAAACGCGATGTCGGCGATTTGATCGAGCGGCTCGGCTTTGCCGCCATCGATCTCGGAAATCTCGTCGAAGGCGGCAAGCTCATACAATTTCCAGGCGGCCCGCTGCCGGCGCTCAACCTGGTGAAGTTCGGCTAGGACGAATTATGACAAAGGGGTGAAAATCAGCCTTTTCAGCCTGCCAAACTGGTGGCCCTCTTGTTTTCGACGGCGAAGGCGGTTATTGAGCCGCCCACCTAAGGAATTCAACATAAAGGGATATGAAATGGCGATTGAACGCACCTTTTCGATGATCAAGCCGGACGCAACCAAGCGCAACCTGACGGGCGCCATCACCAAGATGCTCGAAGATGCCGGCCTGCGCGTCGTCGCTTCCAAGCGCGTCTGGATGAGCAAGCGCCAGGCTGAAGGCTTCTACGCCGTTCACAAGGAACGCCCCTTCTTCGGCGAACTGGTCGAAGGCATGACGTCCGGCCCGACCATCGTTCAGGTGCTGGAAGGCGAGAACGCCATTCTTCGCAACCGCGAAATCATGGGCGCCACCAACCCGGCCAATGCCGACGAAGGCACGATCCGCAAGACCCATGCTTTGTCGATCGGCGAAAATTCGGTCCACGGTTCGGACGCTCCGGAAACGGCTGTCGAAGAAATCGCCTACTGGTTCTCCGGCACAGAAATCGTCGGCTGAATCAAGCTTTGAGGTGATTGCCTCAAGTGACTGGATTGATTTGTGAAACCGGGGCGGAAACGCTCCGGTTTTTTCATTTCGGCGTGTCGAATTTGAAGATCGGCGTGTCTGCCAGGAAGACCGCTTCCCCCGCCGTTTTCAGATAGCCCGCGCAGGCGCGATCCATGCGGGCGGCGAAATCCTCGGCAAGCACGATTGTCGGCGCCGCGGGCGTCGCGGTTGTGACGAGCCTTGCCAGGACATCGGTCTTTCCGGCTGCCAACAGAAGCTCGGATGTTATCGCCAATGCTTTGGGATCGGATTTGAATTGAGCCAGGTCGCGGCCGTCGCGCACGGCTGCGGCGATTGTTTTCCAAAGCCGCAGATCGGCCTCGAAACTCTTCGAAAAGCCACCGGACAGAGCATCATCCTCCGTTTCGCCCTTTATGTAGGGCGTCAGCCTTTCCACCGCGATCATCCAGTCGAGCACCTCGCGGATTGATCCCCTGTAATGCTGGATGCCGCCGAATTCGATGCTCGACAAGATGTCCTCAACCGCTTTCTTGTCGGCCGACGCATCAAGCAAAGCGCGGTAGACCATGGGCCACGCTTGCTGCATCGACCATGGATTGCCTGCATCGTGCCGGGCAGCCTCTGCCAGGATCGCCGTGGCGACCACCAGTGCCTCATCCACTTTGCCGGTCTGGTTGACATAGGTCATCAAGAAATCGCGCTCGGGCATAGCTGCGCCAGCCTGCCAGAGGTGGTTGAGCTTGTCCCGGGCTTGCCTGATCTCGTCGTTGGCTGCCTCGCGCGGCAGCGGCGGATTGCCGATCAATGCCGGGATCCAATACCAGTATTCCATCTGCATTTTGGTCTTTGCCGGATCGTTCAGCCGCTCGGCAAACCGCGCCCAGGCGTCCCGATCTCTTTGCGTCGCCGCGAGCCCCGCGGCGAGCTTGATCTGATCATGTGTCTCAGCCTGCTTCGCCAGCTCTTCCTTGAATGCGTCGGGCTGGTCGAGAAGTGCGTATACGATAGCGCCCTGATACAGAAGCCGCTGTTCTTGTGGCAGGCTGGCGAGCGCGCCGAACAGGATCGGCCGGTCCTGCGACAGAGCCAGTGCCCGTAGAACCGACGGCATAAAACCGTACTGCGAAAGAACCGTAGTCGTTCCAATCCCCGATCGCTTTAAGGCGGATTGCACGCCAAACTCGTGAATGGCCCAGGCCAGCGCCAGTTCATCCGCGCGGCTGGTCTTAGTCTCGACGAGTGGCTTCAGCAGTGCCTCGGTCTGGGCGGCATCTAGCGACTGATATCGAATTTTGAGATAAGCCGGGATCGTGCCGTGTTGCCGCTTGCGAAATCTCGGCAGGTCTTCGCGATGGGCAAGCACATAATCCGAAAGCGCAATGATATCGTTTTCGGCGTTGCAAGCCTTTTCAGCAGCGGTCGCTGCAGCCGGCAGGCTGATGCCGATGATGACGGCGCAGGCGCCAAGCAGGGCTCTCATTGGGCTCGCCTTTCCAGATTGATCACAGAGGGATCACGTGTCAGACGATGCAACTATTTGACGACATGTCCGGAAGATCTGAAATAGACTTTGAGGCGATGGCCTCAAGTAACTGAATGGGAAAAGAAAACCGGGTGGAGACGCTTCGGTTTTTTATTTCTGGCTGTCGAAACGGTGGATCGTCGCGTTGCGCAGGAAGATAGCCGCTCCGGGGAAATAGAGCTTGCTGTCGCAGAGCCGATCGTAGCGTGCCATGAAGTCGACCGTCAGTCTCTGCCGAAAGCCCGGATTCGCTTCGGCGGCGATCAGTGCCAACAGTCGATTGTCGTCACCCCAAGCATAGAGCAAATCCGCCGCCATGCCGCGGCGCGTGAAGTTTCTGTCGAGATTGCCGGGATCGCTACCCGCCTGGAGCGCTTCGGCCATGGCTTTCCACTCCGGCCACGATGCCCTCAACTTGCTGCTCGCAAGCGGGGGGATGGCTGGAAAGACCTTGCGCTGACCCCGCATCCACGGGCCAATCGCTTCTGCTGCGAGCATGGTGTCGAGGATGTCACCGGCATTGCCCTGCAGGTAATGGCGAGACGCGACGAAGACGCGTTGCATCCTCCGTGCTATCATTGCGGGATCGCCGGATGCCTTCGCAAGCGCGCGAAAAGTAAAGAGCCAGCCTCTGTCCATCGGCCCCTCGGGGCGAAGCTCACCCTGCTTGGCGGCCAGCATGATCTGCGCAGCACGTTTTGAATAAAGGATCTCGAATTTGTATCGCCATTCAAACGCACGCAGCAGAGATGCTTCGGGTTCGTGCCATGTGGCGGCAGCGACAATCTGCACGAACTTCAGGTACATGTGGTAATTCGCGCGATTGCGGGGGTCTGGGAGTGGCTGGCTATCAGGATTGTAGCCTGAGAACAGGATATAGTTATCGCGCCGATCCTTGAAGCCCTCCTTCTCCACATTGCGTTTGAGGAACCCCGGCCACGCCTCGTGGGTCGGCAGCGAGGCGTAGAGGCCGCCCGCCAGCAGGGTCTGGTTGTCCCGATCGGCTCTCTCAGCAAAAGCCCGCCGTTCGGCAACAGGGAACGCGATCATCGGTAAGGCCGGGGGGTATTCGTAGCGCCGATCCTTTGGCCAATCGACCCGCTTCAGATTTTCGAGGACAAGATCATATCGTCCGATCGTCGCCAGTTGACGCATCAGAGTCAGATCATAGGGATGGTTTTCGAAGTAAAGCAGATCGTCGTGGCCTAGTCTCGCGGTCGCGCTTTCATAGCCGTATTTCGAAATCAGGTAGGCGAAGATGAAGTCCTTGATTCCGCGAATGCCGACAGCGGGAAGCCGGAAGAACATTGCGTCGATCTCGGCATCGCTCATGCGGCCGTACTGCATTTTAAGATAGAGAGCATCGGTCGCCGAATAGCTGGCATTGTAAGGATCGGCGCTCGTCAGATCCTCCAGCAGACTGTCAGCAAGCGAGACGATCGGGTCCTTATGAATACAGGCCGGACTTTCCGAGAGTGCCGCCGATGGTAGCATGGCAAGACTGAGCAAAAGGAATGCAAGAAATCTGATCTTGATAAGCACGAAAGCACCATGGCACACAGTATGGTGCGTATCAGGCGGCCGCCTGTGCCAAAGTCAAGTGCAAAGACGCCAGCCGACTCCTTTTCGTTGTATCGTCGGTGCCCGTTGAGTCGAAAAGCCAGCCGCGCGGCGTAAACCTTTGATCAGACTTAGCCTTTGGAGGAAGGCGTGACCTTACTCCTTCTTGCAGGCCTGCTGAAACTTGATCTTGCCGTCCTTGTCAAACGCTTCCGGGTTCTTGTCATAGGCGGCGCCCAGTACCAGCGAGTGGGCCGGCAGCACCGTCTGGTCGAGCGTCGAGGTTAGCGTCGTATCGAGCGTCTGCAACACCTTGCCGTCTGGCGCCTTGACGATGATGTGGATCGCATAGGGCTTGTCGGCGACAACGCAAGTCAGATCCGGGCTTTGGAGGTCTATCCGCGTCATTTTCGGAAAGACCCTTTGCTCCGTGATAAGCGCTGCTCCACCGGCCGGGTTTTCGAATTCCGCGCGCACGACTGCGTCATCGGGAACCGCCTCCAGACGATTGAGCGTCAGCATATAGAAGGCGCGCGCCAACCGGACGTTGAAGATGAACACTTTGCCGTTGACGGTGATGTAGTCGGTGTCCTCGCGTTGGCAGCCGGCGGCAAGGGCAAGCAGGGCCAGCGTCGAGACCAGAAGCATTTTCCTCATAATGCACCTTCCTTTCGCTTCCTTGAATAATGCAGCCTCGCCTTGGTGCGATTTCCGCAGACCGCCATGTCGCACCAGTTGCGGCTACGGTTGCGGCTCTTGTCGATAAATAGCCATTCGCAATTAGGGCAGATCTTAAGCCGGTCCGGTTCCGGATGGCATATGAGTTTGAGCGCCGAACGCGCCGTCGCCAGATCGACGGGGCAGGGCGGGGGCTCATCGCCATAGTACTTGAGCGTGCGCGCTATGCCTTCCAGCAATCCGGCCAGCAGCGTGCTATCATCCCGGCGATGCAAGACACGATGCCGGAAGAAGCTGTCGATGTTTTCACGCAACGCCATGAACGGTTCGCGGCGACCGGGTTCGACCGTTTTGAGCTGGGGAAAATCCTCGCGCTCGCTGGTCAGCCGTTCCGCCGCGCTCGCAAAAGCGTCCATCTGCGCCGGCACGGCAAAGCGATCGGTCCGCGCTGCATCGTCGAAGCGGAGAATCACGCTGTTGGCCACATCCAGCGCCAATGCGCCGCCGGTGAAGCGGTGAGGGGTCCAGGAGAACGTCATTGGCAAATTATAACTGGCAAAACTGCTTTTACCAGTTATAATTTCGCATGATTTCCGAAGGCGACCTCGCTTATTTCATCCAGCAGACTTTGAACGCCGCACCCATGGCGGCGCTCTACGCGATGTTGGCCTTCGGCTATTCCCTCAGCTTCGGCCTGACCAGGCGGGCCGATTTCACGCCCGGTGCGCTATTTGCCTTTGCCGGGCAGATCTTCGTGTTCTTCACCGCCTTCGGCTATGACGGGTTCCGGCTGATCTATCCGGCTGCTCTGGGGCTAGGGGCGGTCGCGGCGTTGTCTTATACGCTGTTGACTGCATCTGTGGTCGGCAGCCGGGTGATACGGCCGCCGTCGGCGGTGTCGCCCAATTCGGTGATCATCGCCTCCCTGGCCATCATGATCGTTTTGATGGAACTCGTGCGCATCGCCGCCAATGCCCGCGAGCTCTGGCTGTCGCCGTTTCTCAACGCGCGCATCACCTTTTGGGCGGCGGACGGTTTTCCGGTCATCCTGACGCAAATCCAGCTGATCAACGCAGTTGTCATGACGACGATCGTGCTCGTCTCGTCACTCTACATCGTCCGCAGCCCGTTTGGACGGAATTGGCGTGCGGTCGCCGACGATCCGGGCGCGGCGCGGCTGGTGGGCGTCAATTCCGACCGCGTGCTGCTGGGGGCAACCATGCTCACCGCGACGTTTTCGGCCGTAGCCGGCATCATGGCCACGGCCTATTTCGGCTCGATGGATTTTGGTTCGGGGCTGATGTTCGGGCTGAAGGTGGTGATGATCGCGGCGATCGGCGATCAGTCTTCGCCGGCCAAATCGGCACTGGGTGCGGCGATCTTCGGCCTCATCGAGACCTTCTGGGGCGCCTATATGCCGTTTCTCTGGCGCGATTTCGCTATGTTCTCGATGCTGGTGCTGCTGGCGGTATTGGTCAGGCAGGAGAGGCGGATCTAGTCCTTCTCCCATTTCTCCCGCGCCGCGTCGTCAGCATCCTTGGCGCTGACCCAGCCGCCTTCGGATCCATCGGCGAAGTGCTCCTTCTTCCAGAAGGGTGCGGAGGTCTTGAGGAAGTCCATGACGAAATTGGCCGCATCGAAGGCTGCTTGCCGATGGCTGGATGTGGCGATTACCAGCACGATATTCGCTCCCGGCGCGATCCTGCCGTAGCGATGAATGACGCTAATGCCGAAGAGTGGCCAGCGCTCTGTTGCTTCGTTGCAGATACGGGTGATTTCGGCTTCCGCCATGCCGGGATAGTGTTCGAGTTCGAGTGCGGCAAGCGTGCCGGCCTCGTCACGGCAAAGGCCCGCAAAGGTCACCACGGCGCCGACATCCGTTCGGCCTCCGGTCAGTTTGGCGGTTTCGGCTGATGTGTCGAAATCCTCGCGCTGCACCCGGACATGAACCGGCGTGTCCATCTCAGCCACCTGTCATCGGCGGGAAAATGCCGATCTCGCGGGCGCCCGCAATCTTCTCGTCATGCTCGGCATGTTCCTGGTCGATGGCAACCCGGATCACCCGGTCATGCTGAAGCGCTTCCTGATACTCTTCGCCCAGGCCCTTGAGATAATTCAAGAGTTCGCCGACATTGGTCACAGTAGAAGGCACATCGATCGTCTCGCCGGATTTGCCGATCTTTTCCCTGACCCAGGCGAAATAGACGAGATCGAGCTTCATTCGTCCTCGTCCACCATGTGCTTGAGACCGGCCTTGAAATAATCATAGCCGGTATAGATGGTCAACAACGCGGCCACCCAAAGCAGGCCCTGGCCGATCAGCGTCGTGTAGGGAAGCACCTTTTCGCCTGCAGGACCTGCCAGCAGGAAGCCGATCGCCACCATCTGCGTCGTCGTCTTCCACTTGGCGATGCGGGTCACCGGAACCGAAACCTTGAGCGCCGCGAGATACTCCCGCAGCCCCGAAACCAGTATTTCACGGCAAAGGATGATGATTGCCGCCCACAGCGACCAGCCGGCGATCGTGCCATCGGCAGCCACGAGCAGCAGCACCGAGGAGACCAGCAGTTTGTCCGCAATCGGATCGAGCATCTTGCCGATATTGGAGGTCTGCTTCCAGATCCGCGCCAGATAGCCGTCAAAGAAATCGGTGATCGACGCCGCGGCGAACAGGCCGAAAGCCGTCCAGCGCGCGAAATCGGTGCTTTGCAGTCGTCCTTCGATGAAAAAACACAAGACGATAAGCGGTACTGCGAGAATCCGCCCGTAGGTGAGCATGTTGGGAATGTTGTATGCGCGCTTTGCCATATGATCGTGACTTGGACTCAGATTTTCACCAGATGATGGCCTTGGCGCCGAAAGGTCAAGCCGCTTTGGCCGCCTCCGGAGCATTGCGCCGCCCATGCAGCACAAATAAGTGCTGACATCGAGTCTTTCAAATCGATTTGCACCCACATCTATGTTTCACGGACTGTTCCCGAGGAAACATCGTCCTGAAACATCGTCGGTACATTGATGTCATCAGCGGATTTCGTTCCGCACGACATTTTGTGAGGCTGACATGATGCGGATTTTGCAAACCGGTCTTGAGACCCATGAAGCGCTTTTCGCCGTTACCAGGCGACAGGCTGAGCGTGCGCTGGATTTCCACTGCCGGCACAACAGGTTCCTGCGCTTTGTCGACACGCACCAGAAATGGCTGCTGCTGCACCTCATTGCCGACACCGACGCCGGCAATGGCGGAGGCATCGCGGTCAACTGGATCGCCCAGCGCGCCCACGAACTTGGCGTCGCGAGCCGCAACACCACGTTAGCCTTCTTCGGCCAGCTTTCGGCTTACGGCTATCTCGTCCGCCGCGACAGCCGCTCGGACCGGCGCATGCGGCTGGTTTCGCTGTCAACCGAGACCGAGGAAATTCTCGCGGATTGGGCGATGGCGATGGTCGCCAGCCTGGGCCCTGCCATCGGCCGGGACACGAGCGTCGGCTGCGACACCGAGCGCGGTGAATTCCGCGGCATCTACCTTTCTGCAATACGGGCGTTGCTCGACATGCCGCAATTCATCCGGCCGCCAGTCGATGTCAGCCTGATGCAGGATATCCGCGGCGGCTGGCTGGTGATGAACCACCTGCTCTCCGGCATCGAAGTAGCCGACTGCTGCCGCGACAATGTTCTCATTCCTGATTTCACACTTGCGGAGCATGCCAGGCTGTATTCGATGTCGCGCAGCACCATCTACCGGCTCTTCCGGCTGGCCGAGGATTCGGGCCTGCTCGGCTGGCAGCAGGAATCCAGTGCGGCTATGCTGTGGATGAGTGGCTACCACCTCAGGCAGTATTGCCGCTGGAACGCCCGACTTCTGGCTGCCGTCCGGTTCGCCATGGACGAGGCCGCGATGAGAAATCTGCCGGTTGCGGCCGAAAGATCGCACTATTTCGTCCCAACCGCCGCCGAAATTAGGGCTCCAGCAACCGGATTGGCCTAGAACCATCCCCAGAGGCCGCGGGCGGGCAAGGGCGCGCCGCCGCGCTGCCAGAGGGGCAAGATGAAGCAGATAATCTGGGGCTTGGCGTTTTTGCTCGCCACGGCTGGCGCCGAGGCGAGGGCCGCAGGCCCTTCGCCATATGATCAACTGACATATGATCAAGTGACGTGGGCGGTGAATTTCGGCACCCTTGGTCCCGGTATCGAGGCAGGCTATCGTTTCAACGAGAATTGGGGTGCCCGCGCCGGCGTCAACGGCTTTGCCGGCAACTTCACCTATCATGATCACAACAGCGATCTGGTCAACCGCATGACGCTGCTGAGTGCCGGCCTCACTGTTGATTACTATCCCTATGGCGGCGACTTCCGTCTCTCCGTCGGCGCCCGTGCCAGTGCCAGCAAGATCGAGGGCAAGGTCCGCAACCTCGACGCTACCGTCAAGAACGGCGGCATGAGCTTCCACCGGTTCATCGATGATCCGCTGACGAATTTCACCGTTACACAGAACCCGCTGCAGCCCTATATCGGCGCGGGCTATTCGGTGAAACTGAAGGAGCGCCTGTCGCTCGATTTCGACCTCGGTGTGCTTTATGCCGGTACACCGGATCTGGACGTGCGCTCGCGCGCCGGTCGTTTCGGTTTCACGCATGACCAGATCCAGCGCGAAATCGAACGCGCCCGCGACCGGATCGCGCCCTTCAAGGTCGATCCCGTTGTCCAAGTCGGGTTGAGGTTCAGCTTTTGAACGACGTCATTCACCGATGCCGCAGGCCTTCATGGCGCCATCATCCGGCCAATCCTTGAACGGCACGAATTCCGGTGCGGCTGAAATCTGCAGTTTGATCTGGCCGCCCTTGCCATCCGGTTTGTTGGCGACGCCCTTGCCGGTCAGCACATTCAAGTCGCAGTCGCCCGTGGTGTTCAGGTCGAGCGTGTCATAATAGCGATAGGTGAAGCCCGCGACCACGAAATCGGTGTTGCGATAGGCAAGTGTCAGCGTCTGTTCCCAGCGATCTCGCCCAATGCTGTCGTTGCGGATGATGACCTGGATCGAACCGTTCGGCAGCGCTTTCACCTCGGGCTCCTGGCCGTCAATAGTGTCGGCGCCCATCCTGCCCCAGACCTTTCCGATCGCCGCGCCCGCCGGCTTGAGATAGGCTCCGTCCTTGTCCTGCAGGAAGAACAGCAGATCCATATATTCGCTGCCGCGCGTCAGCAGCACCAGGTCCTCCGCACCGTCCCTGTTCCAGTCGCCGACCACGGCCTGGAGAATATTGGCAGGATCCAGTGGCTCGGCCAGAGCCGGCGCGGCCGTCACGCAGAAAAGGGCAAGGCTTACGGACAAGTATGTTTTCACGGGCGATTCCCTTCAGAATTGTCTTTCCCCGATAAAGACAAGAGCGCGGTGCCGGATCAACCCTTTTTTAACCTTGCGGCTGTGGAGATCGTTGACAAAGGAACAATAACGGAACATAAAAGAAACATAACGGAACAGGAGGCGTAAATGACCGATTTTCTTCGTGATATGGCAGCGTTCACCTCAATCGTCATGTTTGTGACGAGCTTTGCCGTACTGGCAATGTCACTCTGAATTGTGAGTTACTCCCGTTCGTCCGGCTCGGCGCTGGACGGCTGGGCCTGATCGCCGCTACAAGGGGAGAAAGCGAATCCCGGAGCAGTGCGGCATGGATGAAATCGAACATATCGATATACGTTCGGGAATGGCGGAAAGCCCGCTCTTCGTCCATCTGCGCATCCACTCGGCTTTTTCCTTGCTTGAAGGGGCGCTGCCGGTCAAGAAGATCATTGCCAAGGCAGTTGCCGACCAGCAGCCGGCACTTGGCCTGACCGACACCAATAATCTCTTCGCCGCGCTTGAGTTTTCCAAGACCGCATCCGGCGAAGGCTTGCAACCCATCATCGGCTGCCAGCTCTCGATTGATTTCGAGGAGGACGCCGGTGAGGAACGCGGCAACCGACAGTCGCAACTCAGGAAGCTGCCGTCAATCGTGCTTCTGGCCGCGACGCCGGAAGGCTATCAGCAGCTCTCAGGTCTGGTCAGCCGGGCCTATATGGACGGCGACGGGCATGGGACGATTCATATCAAGCGTTCCTGGTTCGAAGGCCAGGCGGCCGGGCTGATCGCGCTGACCGGGGCTGCGACTGGTCCCATCGACATGGCGCTGCGCGACGGCAATGAGGGTTTGGCCGAACGGCGGCTCGCGATGCTTTCGGAGCTGTTCGGCGACCGGCTCTATGTCGAGATCCAGCGTCATGGCGCCTATGACCGTCAGCATGAGGCGAAGGTGATCGATCTCGCCTATCGGCTGAAACTGCCTGTTGTCGCCACCAACGAGCCGTTCTTCCCGACGGCCGGCGATTTTGAGGCGCATGATGCGCTGATGGCGGTGGCGCAGAATACGCTGGTCTCGGACGACAACCGCCTGCGGCTGACGCCGGACCACTATTTCAAGAGCCGGGCAGAGATGGCGGCTTTGTTTGCCGACCTGCCCGAGGCGATCGACAACACGGTCGAGATCGCCCGGCGTTGTGCATTCGCCCTCAAGACGGTCGCCCCGATCCTGCCGCGCTTTACCGCCGGCAACGAAGACGGCGAGGCGGCCGAGAAGGCAGAAGCCGACGAACTCAACCGACAGGCTTGGGAAGGCCTCGATGCGCGGCTTGCCGCCATCGGCGTCGCCGACGGCTATACGGAGAAGGACTACCGCAATCGGCTCGAATTCGAGCTCGGCATCATCGAGCGGATGAAGTTTCCGGGCTACTTCTTGATCGTTGCCGACTTCATCAAATGGGCCAAGTCCCATGACATTCCGGTCGGCCCGGGCCGCGGTTCGGGTGCAGGCTCACTGGTCGCCTATGTCTTGACCATCACCGATATCGATCCGCTCAGGTTCTCGCTGCTGTTCGAACGCTTTCTCAATCCCGAACGCGTCTCGATGCCCGACTTCGATATCGACTTCTGCCAGGATCGCCGCGAAGAGGTAATCCGTTATGTGCAGGCCAAATATGGCCGCGAGCAGGTAGCGCAGATCATCACCTTCGGTTCGTTGCAGGCGCGCGCGGCTCTGCGTGACGTCGGCCGCGTGCTCGAAATGCCCTATGGCCAGGTCGATCGCATCTGCAAGCTGGTGCCCAACAATCCGGCCAACCCGACGCCTTTGTCCAAGGCGATCGAGGAGGAGCCACGCCTGCGCGAGGAGGCGGAGAAGGAACCCGTCGTCGCAAAACTTCTCGATATCGCCCAGAAGATCGAAGGCCTCTATCGCCACGCCTCTACCCATGCCGCGGGCATCGTTATCGGCGACCGGCCGCTGGCAAAACTGGTGCCGCTCTATCGCGATCCGCGCTCGGACATGCCCGTCACCCAGTTCAACATGAAATGGGTCGAGCAGGCCGGCCTGGTAAAGTTCGACTTCCTCGGCCTGAAAACGCTGACGGTGCTCAAGGTCGCCGCCGATTTCGTCGCCAAGCGCGGCATCACTATCGATCTGCCGGCGCTGCCGCTCGACGACGTCCTGACCTACGAGATGCTGTCGCGCGGCGAGACTGTCGGTGTGTTCCAGGTTGAAAGCGCGGGCATGCGCAAAGCGCTGCTCGGCATGAAGCCCGACTGTATCGAGGACATTATCGCGCTCGTGGCGCTCTACCGTCCGGGTCCTATGGAGAACATCCCGGTCTATAATGCTCGAAAGCATGGCGACGAGGAAATCGAGTCGATCCATCCGAAGATCGACTATCTCCTGAAGGAGACACAGGGCGTTATCGTCTACCAGGAACAGGTCATGCAGATCGCCCAGGTGCTCTCGGGCTATTCGCTAGGCGAAGCCGACCTGCTGCGCCGCGCCATGGGCAAGAAGATCAAGGCCGAGATGGACCAGCAGCGCGCCCGCTTCGTCGAAGGCGCGATGGCCAACAAAGTGTCCAAGGGCCAGTCCGACAACATCTTCGACCTGCTGGCGAAGTTCGCCAACTACGGCTTCAACAAGTCGCATGCCGCGGCCTATGCTGTGGTCTCCTATCAGACGGCCTATTTCAAGGCGCATTACCCCGTCGAGTTCCTTGCCGCGTCGATGACGCTGGATATGGCCAACACCGAAAAGGTCAATGATTTCCGCCAGGACGCCAAGCGGCTCGGCATCACGGTCGTGCCGCCATCGGTGCAGACCTCGTTCCGCCAGTTCGAGACCGGAGACAACCGCATCTATTTCTCGCTCGCCGCCATCAAGGGCGTGGGCGAAGCGGCGGTCGAGCACATCGTGGCCGCCCGCGGCGACAAGCCGTTTGCGAGCCTCGAGGATTTCTGCCTGCGCACCGACCCGAAGATGATCAACCGGAGGGTCTGGGAAAGCCTGATCTGCGCCGGCGCCTTCGATTGTTTCGGCGTCGACCGTGCGCTGCTGTCCAATGGGTTGGACCGGCTGATGGCCTATGCGCAGCGAGCGGTTGCCGACAAGGTCAGCGGCCAGAGCGACATGTTCGGCTCCTCGTCGTCAGGCCCTGAGAAGCTGACATTCCAGCCGATCTCGCCTTGGCTTGCCTCCGAAAAGCTGCTCAAGGAATTCCAAGTGCTGGGCTTCTATCTCACCGCCCATCCGCTTGATACCTATTCGGCAACGCTCGCAAAGCTGCGTGTCCAGAATTTCGCCAATTTCTCGGGAGCAGTGAAGCAGGGCGCGGTCGCTGGTCGACTTGCCGGCACGATGATTTCCAAGCAGGAGCGCAAGACGCGCACCGGCAACAAGATGGGTATTTTCGTGTTCTCGGATGCGTCGGGCCAGTTCGAGACGGTGCTGTTTTCAGAAACGCTGGGGCAATACCGCGATGTACTCGAGGTTGGCAAATCCTACGTTGTGACGGTCGCCGCCGACGAGCGGCCGGAAGGCATCAGCCTGCGCCTTCAGACGGCGCAGTCGCTTGAGGAGAAATCGGTGCAGATGCAGAAGGCGATGCGCATCTTCGTGCGCGATGCCGCGCCGCTCAAGACGCTGGCCAGCCACCTCGCTGTCAAGGGCGAGGGATTGGTGTCCTTCATCGTCATCAAGGATGACGGCAAGAAGGAAATCGAGGTGGCGCTATCGGAAAAGTACCGTATTTCGCCCGAGGTCGCCGCAGCGATGCGCGCCAGCCCCGGCGTGGTGGATGTCGAGCTGGTCTAACCACGGTCGGCGTGCAATTGCCCCTCATCCCGGCGCAACTTGTTGCGCTGTGCTGCCGCCACCTTCTCCCCGTAAAAACGGGGAGAAGGGAAATGGAGCGCCGTTTTCCTCCCCATCGAACCTTGAGTGACACTCAGATAGAGAGGCAACCTCGAAGGAGATTCCCTCTCCCCGTCCTTACGGGGAGAGGTCGGAGCAACCTTGTTGCTCCCAGGGTGAGGGGCATGATCAGGCTGAGAGCGGCAGAATTTATCGAACCTCAGCCGTTCGGCAGCTTCTTGGTGATGGTGATGAAATCGGTGCCGAGGCCGGTTTCGCTTTCGGTGCCGGTGTCGGCGATGGTCAGCGACGAGCCGTCGCCCATCATGGTCTCGATCCGCTCGCGGATATCGCCTGATATATCGACACGGGCCAGTGCCTGTTCGGCGGCATCCGGCGCAGTGGCGTCGGAGAAGCTGGTAATGCCCAGGCGCTTGGCGGTCTTTGCCGGAATGTAGTTGTCGAGCGACACACCATACCATTCAGCATGGTTCTGCGCGGCATTGACGTGCTCGGCGTGGAAGAAATGCGTGCCGAGCGAGACTTCAGGATCGGCGATATCGACCGGCGCATCGAAGACCGGCTTGAAATTCTGGCGGACGTAGATCCAGCCGGTCGGTACCTTGCGGTTCATGACCTTGTAGAGTGAGGCGACGAATTTCGCGTTCATCTCACCGTTGACGGGCTGGCCGTGGATTTCCTGGTAGGCCTTGATCGCAGCGCGCGTCTTGCCGCTGACAACGCCATCGACCGGGCCGGCATCGTAGCCGAGACGGTTCAGCATTGCCTGCACCGTGGTCGCTCGGTCCTTGTCGGTCGCGCGGGTGATCAGGATGCGCACGGGCTTCTGCTCCTGGGGCAGGGCCACGGCGGCCATGGCGCCTGCTTTTGGCAGTGTTTCCGCCATAGCGATCTCGCCCTCGGTGATCGCCGGACGAAGCTCGGCGTCGCTCAACAATTCACTTTCCGGCTTGGGATAGCGGGGCTGGAAGAGCGTGGCATTGAGAACCGCGCGCGGAGTGACTTCGCGGTCGGAAATGACCACATGGAAGCCGCGCCTGGTCATGCCGTAGAGCTGCTTGGCAAAATCGCGCGGCATGCGGACGCAGCCATGCGAAGCCGGATAGTTCGGAACATGCTTGGATTCGTGCAGTGCGACGCCAGACCAGGTGATGCGCTGCATGAAGGGCATTTCCGCATCGTCATAGAGATTGGAGTGATGCATCTTCTGCTTCTCGAGGATCGAGAAAATGCCGGATGGCGTCGTGTGGCCGGCCTTGCCGGTCGACACATTGCTGGTCGCCACGACCTGGTCACCGTCGTAGACGACGAGACTCTGGGTATCCTTGGATACGAAGATCTGTAGAGGACTTTCGCTTGCGGCGAGTGCCGTTGTGCCAAAGAGAAGCGATGTCGCCAATGCGACGCTGAAAGTCAGACGTGTAAGCATGATATGTCCCACGCAGTACTGGTTGCCCCGGAGAGTAGAATTCAAGATTTAATGAATCTTTGCAGGGCGGTAAGTTCCCGGGGGAACTCACGCCTCAGTGGGTTCAAGGTTAATTTATGGTAAATGCTCTGGGATTGGCCGGCCGTCGCCTGTACGGCAACCTCTTTGCCATTATGTGCCTGAAGCCGGTCACCAACCTAAGCGCCATAACGCAGTCCCGAACTCACAAAACGTCCGCTCGAATGGCGCTGCATTTAAGCGAGGCACAGCCAACTTGGGATTCAACCAGGCCGTAGGCACCGACAGCGCTGAAGAGTAAGATCTCAACGCCTTCCAACCAGAGCGGTCTGACTTGGCAGAGTTGGTAACGCGAGTTATACGCATGGTAGCAGGACTTAATGGCGTGGCTAAATGAAACTTGTTCTCCATATCGGCACCGAGAAAACCGGCACGACCTCCATTCAGAAGTTCATGCACAGAAATGCTGGATGGCTCTCCTCGGAAGGCTTCTTTTATAGCGAGATTCTAGGGCGACCGAACAACATCGACATTGCTGTCTATGGCATGGATGTGGATGCGGATGATCAGTTTTTTCTGCACCGTGCAATTTCTGACGCGTCCGACCACAATGAATTTCGGCTGCGAGTTGAACGCGAGTTGGCAAATGAAGTAGCGGCAGCCCGCAATGCCGGCTGTCACACGTTCATCATCAGCAATGAGCATTGCCACAGCAGATTGTTGCGATCGGATCAGGTTCAATCCTTGTATAGCTTGCTCAGGCCGCTCTTCGAGCGCGTCGAAATATTCTGCTATGTCAGACCTCAAGTGGACCTTGCGGTTTCGCTGGGTTCCACATTGGCGCGGCAGCAGCGGATAACATCGGAATATTTCGAACTGATCCGGGCTACTGACGCCTATTTTGACTATCACGCGCTGCTCGGCCGTTGGGCTGGAATTTTCGGCAGAGACACAATCAATGTTGCGGCTTTCAAGTCGGTCGACAACGCTGCGGCCGACTTTGTTCGCCGCATCGGCTTTACAAGCTGGCAAAGTGTTGCGAACGACCGCCATAATGCCTCCCTCGACGTTCACACGATTGCGATCTTGAATGCCGTCGAAGCAAAACCGCGTATCCTGGCTGGCCGAGTTACTCGCCATCCCATGCCCTTCGTTGACTCGCTTCCGGTCGTCGAGAAAATCAAGCTGCCGCTCCGGCTGGCGCGGGCTATCCAGTCTCAGTTTGCCGAAACCAACCGCATGCTTGTTGCCGAGTGGCCGCTGATCAGTATCGATGACCTGCAGCCGGAATGGTCCAACTATGACGAACACGGCAACTTGGAAAAGCTAATTTTGCCATCCCCATTTGATCAGTATCTCAAGCCACTGGTGAATGGCTTCAATCAGCGCAACTGGGTGGACGACGCGTTGCTCAATCTGGCTTACAGCCAGCGGGCAGAGGCCCGGGGCAACTTACCGAATGCCCAGGCGTTCTTCATCAAAGCAACAGACCTCGCAGCGCTCGTCCGGCAGACTTTTGGATCATCTGACGCGTTGAATAAAGCCGAGAAGGCGATCGAAAAACACGGCGAAGTTCTGGCAAGAAAACTCAACGCCGGCAACAAGGCCGACTCTTGAGCTAATTTAGGATTTGGTGGGAAGTGAGGAAACCTCAACGACTTCCATGAGCCTGCCCAAGCACCCTGAATTCCCGTGACACAGGAGGCGGCAAGCCCGGATCGGTGTCTTGCTGTGCTTGTGGCACACAAATGCCAAACGGTGCGACTGCACAAGGGCCGTCGCACCGTTTGCTTCGCTGACGAAAGCGCGATCAGCTAATATCGAAATGGTCTGCGGGGTTCTTCTTGAGGTCCGCCAGCTTTACGAATTTGAGCGTGATTTTGTCGTTCTTGCCGAGGTCGATCTCAACATGGTTGCCCTTCTGCTTAGCGTGGGCAAGCACGTCCTCGACGGTCGAAATACCCTTGACGCCTTTGATCGCGATGACATCCTTGGTGACGTCAAAATCGTTGACAATGTCACGACCATCGCCGGTTTTGAATACGAACGTATCGGAGCCGTTGCCGCCCCAGAGCTTGTCGTTGCCCTTGCCGCCCTCGATAACATCGTCACCATTCATGCCTTTGATCTTGTCGTTACCCCCAAAACCAAAAAGCTTGTCCTTAAAACTGCTTCCGATAAGTTTGTCAGGTTTATTGGTACCGGTGTTCGTGGCCATTCTTCGTTCCTTCTGTGAACCATGCCTTCTGCTTATATGCGGGGAAGCTGATGCGAGGCCGACGAATTGTCAAACGATTCTAAAAGTTCACAGCGTGCGATTGATCTCGCGGTTAAAGAACGGTAACCGGGGTTGGATTTCATCGCTACTTGAACGTGCGCGCCGAGCGATTTTGCGCGCGTTCAAGGCGCGTGACCGCGTTTGCCGCGGCCGAATGTGTAGCCGGTCTCGATGCTCTTGACGCCGAATTTGTCACGCAGCGAATCCATCGCCGCCTCGGCCGCCGCGCGCTTTCCGGCGCCTTCGTCGATCAGGTCAGGCGGATCGGCCTGGGCCGCATCCGACAGGTCGGTGACGCCAATGCCGATCAGGCGGTATTTGGTGCCGTCGATTTCCTTTTCGAGCAGCGAGATCCCTTCGCGAAAAATCCGGTCGGCGAGCTGCGACGGTGCGTCGAGCCGTCGGTTGCGAGTGCGGGATTTGAAGTCCGATGTCTTGAGTTTGAGCACCACGGTATGGCCGGCGATCGCCGCCTTCTTGAGCCGCCGCGAAACCTGCTCGGATAGCGCACGGAGCGGCGAGACCAGCTCTTCGAAGCTGCCATAGTCCTCGAAAAATGTGGTTTCGGCCGACACGCTCTTGGCTTCGTCGTTGAGATGCACCTTGCGCTCGTCGATGCCGCGGGCGAGGCTGTAGAGCCGCTTGCCCATCACGCCATAGCGGCGCATCAGGTCGCCTTCCTCCATCTCCTGCAACTGGCCGATATGGGTGATGCCGTCCTTTTCGAGCGAGGCGGCAAAGGCCTTGCCGACGCCCCAGATCAACGTCACCGGCTTGGTCTTCAGGAAGTCGACCGCTTCGGCCTCGCCGATCACCGAAAAACCGCGCGGCTTGTTCATATCAGACGCCACCTTGGCGAGAAACTTGCAGTAGGAGAGCCCGGCCGAGACGGTGATCCCGACTTCGTTCTGGACGCGCAACGCGAACTTGGCGAGTGTCCGCGCCGGCGGATCATGATGGAGCCGCTCGGTGCCGGCGAGATCGAGAAAGGCTTCGTCGATGGAGATCGGCTGCACCAGCGGCGTCAGATCGTGCATCATCGTGCGGATCTGGCGTCCGACCCGGACATATTTCTCCATGTCGGGCTTGATGACCACGGCGTTGGGGCAAAGATCGAGCGCCTTGAACATCGGCATAGCGCTTTTGACGCCATAGATGCGCGCGACATAGCAGGCGGTGGACACGACGCCACGCTTGCCGCCGCCGATGATCACCGGCTTGTCGGCAAGTTCGGGATTGTCGCGTTTTTCCACCGAGGCGTAGAACGCGTCGCAATCGATATGCGCGACCGTCAGGCGGTTGAGCTCGGGATGCCGGAGGAGGCGCGGGCTACCGCATTTGAGGCAACGGGTCTTCGTTCCTGATGCCAGTGTGAGGCAATCGCGGCAAAAGCCCGGAACAGTCTGCAAATCCGCCATATCGCCCGGAACAAATGTTGAACATCGCTACGATACATTCTATCTTCGGCGCACTCAAGACCGGAGATTCGTTGCATGCGGGAAGATATTCATGCGCTGCCGCTGACGCCGGACCGTTGGAGAGACTTCGAGTTGCTGTTCGGCCCGCAAGGTGCCTGCTACGGCTGTTGGTGCACCTATTTCCGTGTGCCATCTTCTGAGCGCAAGCTGCTGGACGCCGGCGGCAAGAAGGAGTTCATGCATCGCCGCATAGCAGGTGGACCGCCGCCAGGTGTGCTCGGTTATTTCGGCGATACGCCAGTTGCCTGGGTGCAGGTCGGTCCACGCAGCGAATTGCCGCAATGGAATTCGCCCAAAGTGGTGTCGCGGCCGCTCGATCCAGGAGATGTCGAGGATCCCGGCGTCTGGGCGGTCTGCTGTTTCTTTATGGCAGGGAAAGAGCGCGGCAAGGGGCTCAGTCATCGCATGCTGTCGGAAGCGGTGGTATTTGCCGAGAAGAATGGTGCCAGGATTCTGGAGGCCTGTCCGATCGACCGGACCAAGCAGTCGAAATCCGTGGGCCTCTACGTCGGCTCGTCGCGCATTTTCGAAGCTGCCGGATTTTCGGAAGTAGCGCGGCGCAAGGATGGTCGGCCGCTGATGCGCCTTAGCCTCGTCGCATCGTGAGCGACTCAGGATGCGTTTGGAAATGGCTGCGGATCAGGTCGCCGGCATGTTGCCAGTCGCGCGCAATCGCGACGTCGTCACCCGGATACGGCGCGAGCGCACGGAAGGTCTCGTTGGCAGCCAAGCTGATCAGCTTGCAATCAGGAGCGCTGGCACGAACGGAATGGTGATTGGTATGGATATCGTCGATGAACACCGAACGGACCTCGCGCTCCCCGATCAGCCGTGCCGCGATCGGCCCCTTGGCCTCTTCGGTGGCGATCATCGGAAAGCGAATGTCGAGGCTGTCGAGCAGCGTCCGCCGCACGGTCTGGTGCCGGGGCGGCATGGCTGTGAGGAAGACGATATCGGCCTGCTTGCCGAGACTGTCGAGCACCAGCTTGGCATCGCGGGCAGGGCGCTGCCAGATGTCCTGCGCAGCGAAGAAGGACTCTTCGAACTCGCGGATCATTTCCTGCGTCGCGGGAGCCCCATCTGCTATGCTGCGGATGTTGCCGGTCAGTCGGTAGGAGTCCGGATGCAACCGGTGGGAGACCGTTTGCAGGTATTCGTGGAAAGGGTCGAGGAATTCGAGCACGACCTCATCGATGTCGCAGATGACGAGCGGGCGCGTCGAGGCGCTGAGTTTTGCAAAAATATTGTCCATCACAGCCACATGCCTTCGCTGGGGCCAGCCAAATGTCGGTGACAGGATTGAACGAATTCGACGCCAACACCGTTATCCCCGCAAAAGGCCATCAGGGTTGGTTCGTGATTCATCAGGAAGCCGGTCAGTCCACCTGCAAATCCGGGCTCGCCCGCCACATGTCTGAGATCGCCGATATCGATGCCGGTGAGTGCCAGGAAGCGGCCCATCAGGTCGGGCTGATTGGAGAGCCATGTGAGGATGGTTACCGCGAGAGCATCGGCATCATCGGGCGTGGTCGCTGGCACTTTGGATCGTTCCGGCATTCTGCTGGTCATATTACGTCTTTTTAAACCTAATTCCCGTAAGGTGAGCTCACGGGATGATGAAGAATCTGCATGCAGACCCAATATAGGGCTGAATGGCCCAGCATGCAAAATCGGAGATCGAGTAAAATACCATGCCCAAGCAGGTAATGATTGTCGAAGATAATGAGCTGAATATGAAGCTCTTTCGCGACTTGATCGAGGCATCCGGCTACACGACCATCCAGACCCGCAACGGCATGGAAGCGCTCGACCTCGCCCGCAAGTACAAACCCGATCTCATTCTCATGGATATCCAGCTTCCGGAAGTCTCCGGGCTCGAAGTCACCAAGTGGCTGAAAGAGGATGACGAATTGCATGTCATCCCCGTAATCGCCGTGACGGCCTTTGCCATGAAAGGCGACGAGGAGCGCATACGCCAGGGTGGATGCGAGGCCTATGTCTCCAAGCCGATTTCAGTGCCGAAATTTCTCGAAACCATCAAGACCTATCTGGGCGACGCTTAGGGAAACATGTTCTTATGACCGCGCGTATACTCGTCGTCGATGATATCCCCGCCAATGTGAAACTGCTCGAGGCACGGTTGCTCGCGGAATATTTCGAGGTCCTGACTGCCGAGAACGGCTATCAGTGCCTCGATATCTGCAGCAAGGTACCGGTCGATGTCGTGTTGCTCGACGTGATGATGCCCGGCATCGATGGTTTCGAAGTCTGCGAAAAGCTCAAGGCCAACCCGAAAACCGCCCACATTCCCGTTGTCATGGTGACCGCGCTCGACCAGCAGGAAGACCGGGTGCGTGGGCTGAAAGCCGGTGCCGACGACTTTCTCACCAAACCGGTCAACGACCTGCAGCTGATGGCGCGCGTCAAGAGCCTAGTTCGGCTGAAGATGATGAGCGATGAGCTGCGCCTGCGCGCAGAGACCGCCCGCAGCATCGGCCTCGATGATTCACGCTATGAGATTTCGGCGCATTTCAACGAGCCCGCAAGCGTGCTGCTCGTCGATGGCCGCGCCAACTCCCAGGAACGCATTTCCCGCGCGCTGAAACCGATCGCCGAGATCGTTTCGCAGAGCGATCCGCAGGCGGCGGTGTTCGAGGCGGCCGAGGGTGCTTTCGACATGATCATCGTCAATTCCAATTTCGACGACTACGACCCGTTGCGGCTCTGCTCGCAGCTCCGCTCGCTGGAGCGCTCGCGCTTCATTCCTATCCTGCTCGTTGTCGATCAGGGCGGTGAACAGATGGTGGTTCGCGCGCTGGAGCTTGGTGTCACCGACTATATTCTCCGACCCATCGAACCCAACGAACTGATCGTGCGCTGCCTGACGCAGATCCGCCGCAAGCGCTTCAACGATCAGCTCCGCGACAACGTCCAGCAGACGATCGAATTGGCAGTGACCGATGGCCTGACCGGGCTGAACAATCGCCGCTATCTCGATAAGCACATGAAGCTGCTCTACGATCGCGCCGTCGCGCGCGAGCGTCCACTTTCGCTCTGCATCACCGATATTGATCGCTTCAAGGCCGTCAACGACACCTATGGCCACGATGCCGGCGACGAAGTGTTGCGCGAATTCGCGGCCCGCGTGCGCTCGACCGTGCGCGGCGCCGATCTCGCCTGCCGCTATGGCGGCGAGGAGTTCGTTGTCGTCATGCCCGATACTCCGCCGGAAACAGCCGCCGCTGTGGCCGAACGCCTGCGCATGGTGGTCGAATCCGAACCGTTCGTTCTGAAACAATCTGGGATTTCGCTGGCGATCACCGCGTCGCTCGGGATTTCGTCTACGGCGTGGGGTGCGGAATCGCCGGAGCAATTGCTGAAGCAGGCCGACCGGGCGCTGTATGAAGCCAAGCATGCCGGGCGGAACCGAGTCGTCGCCGCCGCCGCATAACGCTTGTTTTTATTAGACAATTAGTCAGATTTTTGAGTTATCCACAGATTTGTTGATAGCCCGTGAAATGCTGCGTCATTTTCGCAACAACCATCTGCTTGGTCGTGGCCGCCGTTGGAAAGTATTTCGATTCCAACAAATAGGCTTAAATGAAATCGCCAAAGTCCTTTTGAAACCTTAAGTTTTCCCGCCTCGGATTCCAAATAGAAACATGGGCGTCGCTGAGATGTTCTCCAAACGCCAAGAAATATCGATGCACTCTCAAAGAAGAATGCGCCCATTTGAGTTCATCGCTGATTTGGCTGAAAAACTGGCGATGCAAGCGCTTTTGCCTGCCTGAAAATGTGCCTTTCTGTCCTGTATAGGCACAAAGGGTTGTGGGCAATTGAGGAAAGCATATTAATAAACCGTTGATTTCCTCACGATTTCGCGTCATGTTCCGGCTACGAGATAAGCATAGACAGTTTGTCGGTGACGAGTTTGTCTACCCCATGATGTTCAGGTCCGCCGCATCCCCTGTATCGTGGGGCCGGTCGGCCAGCGAGTAATCCCGCGGAGTCCTCGTTCTGCTTTTACCTGCTGGCCGACCCCCAATTGACACGCCACCATTCCCGGGAATGGTGGCGTTTCCACTTCAGATTAGCTCTCCAACACTATCAGAGTTGAGGCTGGGGAATGTGATCGGCAACCTTTGCGATGTTTTCCACAGTCGCCGATGACGGCTTGCTTTCACTGCGTCTCAGGCACCGCATCGTGAAAATGCGCATAGATCAATCTGGCCACAGTTTCGGAGATGCCGGGAACTGACAGCAGGTCGGGAATACCGGCGCGCGATACGGCCTTGGCGGTGCCGAAATGTTGCAGCAGCGCGCGCTTGCGTGTCGGGCCGATACCTGCGACCTCATCCAGCGGGTTCTTCACCAGTTCTTTCTTGCGGCGCGCGCGATGCGAGCCGATGGCAAAGCGGTGCGCCTCGTCGCGCATGCGCTGGATGAAATAGAGCACCGGATCGCGCGGCGGCAGCGTGAACGACGGCTTGCCCAATTGGAAGAAACGCTCGCGCCCGGCCTCGCGGTCGGCGCCCTTGGCGACGCCGATCGCCACGACGCTGTCGGTAATCTCAAGTTCTTCGAGAATCGCCCGCACAGCCGTCATCTGCCCTTGGCCGCCATCGATCAGGATTACATCCGGCCAGGCCGGGATCGTGTCGTCCTCGCCGGGCGGCAGGCTGCGATCGGGCTTGCCTATTTCCTTGAGTAGGCGGGAAAAGCGCCGCATCATCACTTCGCGCATCATCCCGAAGTCGTCGCCGGGCGTCAGCTCCTCGGATTTGATGTTGAACTTGCGGTAGTGGTTTTTGGCGAAGCCTTCCGGCCCCGCCACCACCATGCCGCCGACGGCATTGGTGCCCATGATATGCGAGTTGTCGTAAATCTCGATACGCCGTGGTGGATGGGGCAGGCCGAAGGTCTCGGCAAAGCCCGCCAGCAATCTGGTCTGCGACGAGGTCTCGGCCAGCTGGCGGCCATGCGCCTCGCGGGCATTGTTGAGCGCGTGCTCCACCACTTCGCGCTTTTCGCCGCGCTGCGGCGCATTGATATGAACGCGGAAGCCGGCGCGCTCGGTCAATGCATCCGAGAGCAGGGTCATTTCCTCGATCGGCTCGGAGAGCAGGATCTGGTGCGGGCAGGGCTTGTCGTCGTAGAACTGTGCAAGGAACGCGTTCAGCACCTCGGCGCCGGTCAGGGAAGGATCGGCTTTGGGGAAATAGGCGCGGTTGCCCCAGTTCTGGCCAGTGCGATAGAAGAACACCTGGATGCAGGAGAGACCGCCATCGTGATAGATGGCGAAGACATCGGCTTCATCGATCGTAGCGGTACTGATGCCCTGATGGCCCTGGACATGCGAAAGCGCCGCCAGCCTGTCGCGATAGACGGCAGCCCGCTCGAAATCCAGATCCTCCGCGGCGGCATTCATGGCCGTGGCGATCGTCGCCTTGACGTTCTGGCTCTTGCCGGAAAGGAAGTCGCGCGCTTCCGTGACCAGTTCGTCATAGTCGGCATCACTGACTTCATGGGTGCATGGCCCCGAACAGCGCTTGATCTGGTAAAGCAGACAGGGCCGCGTCCGGCTTTCGAACACCGAATCCGTACAGGTCCTGAGCAGAAACGCCCGTTGCAGCGAGTTGATTGTCCGACCGACGGCCACGGCAGAGGCGAAGGGTCCGAAATAGTCGCCCTTGCGGGTGCGGGCGCCGCGATGCTTCATAATCGCCGGCGCACGGTGATTGCCAGACAGCAGAATATAGGGAAACGACTTGTCGTCACGCAACAGCACGTTGAAGCGCGGGCGCAGCCGCTTGACGAGGTTGGCTTCGAGCAACAGCGCCTCGGTTTCCGTCCTGGTGATGACGAATTCCATATTCGCCGTCTCGCGCACCATCCGGGCAGTGCGGTTGGAATGCACCCGGCCGGCCGCGTAGTTGCCGACGCGCTTCTTCAGCGAGCGCGCCTTGCCGACATAAAGTACTTCGGCATCCGCATTCAGCATGCGGTAGACACCGGGCCGGTTGGGCAGGTGCTTGACGAATTCGCTGATCAGTTCCATGCCGGTCAGGCCGGTTTCCGGCAACGGGGTCTCGCGCCAGGCGATCGGCGCGCCCTTGTCGATCGAGGCAGGCACTTCAACATCCAGCGTATCGTCTTCGTCCTCGTCGACGAAATTCTCGTCGTATAAGATGCCACCCTCATCGGGTAAGCGGGGTGTCATTCCTTGATCTCCGCAATATCAGGCGTTTGCCAGGCCAGATGCTGGCCGCCATCGAGCGCGATCATTTGCCCGGTGATCGACGGCGTGTCAAAAAGAAAGCGGATGGTTTGTCCGAATTCTGTCAGCATTGGGCCAGCCTTTAATATAAGGGCGTTGACCTGCGCTTCAAAATCCTCGTCGGCCTGGCCGACGCTTTTCAAGGTCGGGCCGGGCCCGATGGCGTTGACGCGGATGCGCGGTGCAAGGGCCTGTGCCAGCGTTTGTGTCGCGGTCCACAGCGCAGCCTTGGAAAGCATGTAGGAATAGAAGCGCGGGTTCAGCTTCCAGACCCGCTGGTCGATGATGTTGACGACAAGCCCGTGGTTTTCGGCCGGCAATTGCTTGGCGAAATCGCCGATGAGAATCGACGGCGCCTTCACATGGATCGAAAAGTGCCGGTCGAAAACCGCCTCCTGGAAGTTTTCGATGGAATCGTCCTCGAACACCGACGCATTGTTGACCAGAAGGCCGATCGGACCGATTGCCGCAGCCGCCTCATGGACGATTTTCTTACACTCTTCAAACCGCGTCAGGTCGCCGGTGACGACGGTGGCCGTGCCACCTTTGGCCCGCACCGCGTCGGCCAGCGCTTCCGCTTCATCGGTTGATCTGTTGGAGTGGATGGCAACGGCGAAGTCGTGGCTAGCGAGATCATGGACGATGGCTGCGCCTATTCTCGCAGCCCCACCTGTCACCAATGCAGTCCTAAGTGTCTTCGAGGTCAAATGCAGGCCTTGTGAATCATCTCTTGTCATTGGTTAAAAGATATAACGTCGGAACCGAAGCGACAAACCCCAGTGAAAATAATTTCTTTACCATAATTTACATAAATATATCTGTCGAAGTACTTAGTAATAAATTTACGGATAACAAATTGTAAATGAGTTTAACTAACGAAATGTTAGTAACAATTAAGCAACTGCGAGAAAATGCCATAACATTGCCATATTTTTTTCACGGTTTGGTAACTTCAAGTCCTCATTTAGTAAGCATCAATTCTATTAATCCAAACAGGGATTGTAGTTGAACAATGACGTTGTTGCTCGTGTATAGCGTACCCGGCGCCAGCATATAAGGAGACTAAAATGCGTATTATGATCAAGACCCTCACCGCCACCGCGCTGGTACTCGGCGCTTTCACCATCGCCCACGCCGCCGACGCTATCGAAGAAGTGCCGCTCGCTCCGGAAGCCCAGGATAACTACACCAATGCAGCCGGCTGGGACGGCGCATATGTCGGCGCCAAGGGCACCTACCAGTGGGGCAAGGTCAAGAATGGCGGCGAGTACGATGCCAAGGGCCTGGGTGGCGGCCTGTACGGCGGCTACAACATGCAGAACGACAAGATCGTCTACGGTGCTGAAGCCGACCTGAACTACTCCGGCATCAGCTCCAAGACCAATGGCGTCGAAGCCGAACAGCGCCTCAACGGCTCAGTTCGCGGCCGCGTCGGTTACGATCTCTCGCCGGCACTGGTTTACGGCACGGCCGGTGTCGCTGCCACCAGCCTCAAGGCGAGCGACAAGACATCTGACGACAGCAAGACACTGTTCGGCCTGACCGTTGGCGCCGGTGTTGAAACCAAGATCACCGACTCGATCACGGCCCGCACCGAATATCGCTTCACCAACTACCAGACCCAGACTTTCAAGCTCGACAGCGGCGCGCGCGATCGTGGCCTGACCGAGCACCAGGTCAATGTCGGCCTCGGCGTTCGCTTCTAATCTAGAAAAGGTCCGGCAAAACCGGATTCATGACCTCCATTCTACCCCGCCGGCAACGGCGGGGTTTTTTATTGCAAAGCCGTGGGTCGGAACCAAATCCGTTGATCTGCCGTTGTCCATGCACAGCCTCCGCCACATAGGCGCTGGGGCATATCCGAAAGGAGCAAGGCCATGGCGAAATATCTGGACGACAGCAACGATTATTTCGAACGGCGCATGGAACCGGAAGTCAGGGTGTCGGCGACCGAGGCCCGGCAAGGACGGCTTGGCCGTCCCGTGTTGATAGTGCTGGTGGCCAGCCTGGTTCTGGTCCTGCTGGCCTGGGCCGCTGCCGAGCTTTGGGGCATGTACATCGCGTCCGGCGATCAAGCGATCGATCCGGCCACGACATCCTCGACGACAGCTGATCCCGCCGGCAATGTGATCAACAACAACCCTCCGGCCGGCGACAAGATCCAGACCGCGCCCGCGATCAAGGATAGCCAGAAGATGTAACGTCGGCGTTGGCTAGGCCTGCGGCTTTAGCTGCGCATAGTCAGCGAAGAACTTCTCGAACTTCTTCGGCCAGTTCTTCAACTTGCCCCGGCCTTTTTCCCACTGGCCGGGGAACCTGAGTTCCAGATATCCCATCAACCCAGCGAGTGCGAAATGGCCGCCATGCAGGCTCTTGGTGGTTCTTGGCAGGTTGTCGTTGAGATAATCGAGGCCGCGCGCCACCTTCGACCATTGCTTGTCGATCCAGGGCTGGTGGATCTTCTCTTCCGGGCGAAAGCGCCTTTCATAGATGATGGCGAGCAGGCAATCCGTGATGCCGTCGCACAAGGCTTCCAGCGTTTCCGCCTCCGTGCGCTTCTCGGGGCTGCGGGGATAAAGCTTGCCCTTCGAATCGCGATTGAGAAACTGCATGATGGCGACGCTGTCGAAGATCGCCGGCTTTTCCTCGCGGATCAGCACAGGGATCTTGCCGAGAGGATTGTTGGAAAGCAGGATGGATGGTTCGTCATCCGTCTTCACCGCCTCGCTCTCGATGCCAAGGTCGAGATAGTGGGAAGCCATCCGCACCTTGGCGGAATAGGGCGATGTCGAGGAGTAAAGCAGTTTCATGATTCTCTCATTGGATTGCAGGAAGTGTTACGATTTTCTGGCGGCAGGAGCGACGATCGACCTCCGGACATGACGTGAATCCGAGGGATTTGGTCATGCAGATACGGATTTCGCTGAGTTGATTGGCCTCGCAGGACACCGAGATGGCATCCCGCGTCAGGCCGGGATTTGAGGTCATGAACAGCTGTTCGACCTGGTCGGTGGCGAGCCGGCGATCCAGCAACCCGTTGAAGACGACCGGCGGCACGACAATCGTTTCATAGGCGCGGCGCAGGGTGCGGAAGTAGTTGCTCTGGCTGAGCCCGGAGCAGGTGCCGTGCTTACGCCATTCATGGCCCGCGAGGCCCGCCGATGGGATTATGTCGAAGTAGCTGCGCGCCAGAGCATCCGGCACGCGATCTGGCTCCTCACTGGCGCAATCCTCCAGCCAGCCGCGATTACGCTGTGGCCAGAGCCCGTGCGCGATGAAGGTGTAGCGCTTCCTGCTGCTGCATTGGGCGGTCCGTCCGCTGCGGTCATGGCCCTCACACCAGCTCGGCGACCAGGAAAGCGACAGCACGTAATAATCGAAATCGGCCGCGTGGGTCGCGTCCGCGCTCAAGGGCAGGGGGAAGCCGACAGCGACCAGCAGCAGGAACAGCACGCGTTTCAACTGCTGCATCGCACAGTCTCCGTCAGGGCGTCGTTTGCCAGCCAATCGTCTGGCGAATGGTCGAGCAGTTCTTGCCGTAGGTGTGCCACGGGTCGAGGCCCGCAATACAGAATTCCACGCCAGCAAGCGGCGGTACGCCGCCGAAGCTCCAAGGCGTTTCAAGCAGATACCACATGTCGCGCTTGCTGCCGTCGCTCATGCGCACCTTTGCCTGGCAGAACTGGCGGCCAACCGTGTGGTCTTCGTCGCGTTGCACTTCATGCTTCAGCGTCGGATTGATGATATCGATCAGAAACAGCTTGGTGCCGTTGTACTTCCGGTATTTGCCGTCGACCTTGACTTTCAGGTGTTTGAGCACCCAGCCGGTGTCGCAATAGTCCTTGGAATTTGGCAGCTGGAATGCGCGCGCGGGCTGAAACGACAGCGAGGTGACGATCAGGCCGAGAGCGAGCGCAAGGCGGGAGGCGAGCATGAAAAATCTCCGGAATTTATGCGGCGACATTGGTCCAGATGGCTGTTCGCGGTCAAGTGCAAAGCGGCCACAGTCACCATCCCGTTGAGGGTTGTCAGCTATCCCGTCAATCCGTCCAGAGCACCTTGCCTTCGTCGAGGAAGTCGATGGAATGGATGACGGTTCCCTCCTCGCCGAGAAAGCAGACATTGTAGTTGGGACTGAAGGCGCCGTAACCCATCCGCTCGGCAATCCCGGAGAAATCCGGCCAGCAGACATGGTTTGTTGAACGCGGCGCTGAAAATGGGATGCCGACAACTTGGCCGCTCAGTGTGAAGTGGCAATGGCCAAAGAAGATATGGCGGATCGTGCCCCGGTATCGCTTCAGGATCGTCTGGAATTCGGCTTCCTGCACGAGCCCGATCTCGTCGGCATTGGCGACATGCACCGAGATCGGGTTGTGATGCATGAAGATCCACACCGACTTGTCGGCACTTTCTGCGCCTTCCAGCACCTGTATCAACCATGCTTGCCGGGCGGCGCAATAGTGCCCCGCATGCGTGCCAGGCTCTGATGTGTCGAGGTAGGCGAACAGGCCGGCATCAGTCTCTTCGACCCATTGGATGAAGCCGTTTTCATCCCTTTGGGCGGCCTCGAAAACACCGACGAAGTTCTCCCGATTGTCGTGATTGCCAACCATCAACTGCGGCGACAACCGGCCCTGCAGTGGCGACCGCTCAAGGATCGCCTTCAACCGCTCATAGCTTTCGACGCCACCGCGATGCGTCAGATCACCCGTGATGACGATGCGGTCGGCATCGCTCTGGAACTCGGCGACATGCGCGAGGCAGGCTTCGAAATTGGCAATGGGATCAAAGCCCAGGATGGGCGCGGGGGAAATGTGGATGTCGGAGATATGGATGAGTTTCATGTGAGCCCCAATGTTAGCGCGACAACTTTAAGGGGATTCTTTTCAACATAAAAAGCGCAAAGTTTGCACAACTGAGCGAGAGGCTCATTCGCCCCTGATCCAGAAGGTGCTGGCGCTGCCGAACCTGTCCTGCGCCAGCTTTTCCCTGAGATATGGCAGCAGCACGTCGAGTTCGCCCTTCAGCGTGAAAGGCGGGTTGACGACGATCAGGCCCGAGCCGGACAGTCCGGTCGTATCACGCTCGCTTTTCACCGACAATTCCGCACAGAGTATTTTGGGGATATCGAGTTCGGCAAACGCGTTGTGGAATTCGGCGATCGGCGCGCCGTCCTTCAGGGGATACCAGAGGCAATAAACCCCGGTCGGAAACTTGCGGTAGGCCTTCGCGAAATTATCGACCAGTCTCTTGTACTCCCCTGCCAGCTCGAAAGGCGGATCGACCAGGATCAGGCCACGTTTTTCCTTGGGCGGCAGATGTGCATTCATCGCCAGCCAGCCATCGAGATGGGTGGCGCGGGTCTGGAAATCGCCGTCGAAATTGCGATGCAGCTCTTCGAAATCGGCGGGATGCAGTTCCATCAGCGACAGCCGGTCCTGGCCCCGTAGCAGCATGCGCGACAGCTTTGGCGAGCCGGGATAGAAGGTGAGGCCGCCATCGGGATTAAGCGCGCGGACTGCATCGAGATAAGGCGCGAGCAATGGCGAGATCTTTGCAGGCAGAGGGCCATCCATCAGCCGGCCGATGCCATCCAGCCATTCGCCGGTCTTCTGCGCTTCCTCGCTCGACAGGTCATAGACGCCGATGCCGGCATGGGTGTCGAGCACCCGGAACGCCTTGTCCTTCTGCTTCAGATACTCGATCAACTGCGCCAACACCGCGTGCTTCAGGACATCGGCAAAATTGCCTGCGTGATAGATGTGGCGGTAATTCATGATATCCGTTGAAGTCTGGATGATATTTTTCAATGTGCGGCGCAGCAACTTCCCCGGCACAGCAGCTTCGATTATACACATCGCATGAACATTGCGACCCGTCCTGCCGAAAATATCACCATCCGTCATTCCGCCTGCCCGCACGACTGTCCCTCCACCTGCGCGTTGGATATCGAAGTCCATGCCGATGGGCGGATCGGCAAGGTGCGCGGCGCCGCCGATAACAGCTATACGGCCGGTGTCATCTGCGCCAAGGTCGCCCGCTATGCCGAGCGGCTCTATCATCCCGATCGGCTGATGCATCCCTATCGCCGCAGCGGCGCCAAGGGTGCGGGCAGCTGGCAGCAGATCGGCTGGACCGATGCGCTCGACGAAATCGCCGATGCGTTTATCAAGGCTGAAGCGAGGCACGGCGCCGAGACCGTCTGGCCCTATTATTACGCCGGCACGATGGGCTGGGTGCAGCGCGACTCCATCGATCGTTTGCGGCACGCCAAGAAATACTCCGGCTTCTTCGATTCCATCTGCGTCAATCCGGCCTGGACAGGTTACTTCATGGGCACGGGCGCTCTGCGCGGCCCCGATCCCAGAGAGATGGCGAAATCCGATTGCGTGGTGATCTGGGGCACCAATGCGGTTGCCACCCAGGTCAATGTGATGACGCACGCGATCCGCGCTCGCAAGGAGCGTGGCGCCAGGATCGTGGTTGTCGACATCTACGACAACCCGACCATGAAGCAGGCCGACATGAAGCTGATCCTGAAGCCGGGATCGGATGCGGCACTTGCCTGTGCCGCCATGCATATCGCCTTCCGCGACGGCTATGCCGACCGCGAATACATGGCAAAGTTTGCGGATGATCCCGTCGGGCTCGAAGCGCACCTCAAGACCAAGACACCGCAGTGGGCCGCAGTGATCACCGGCCTTTCGGTCGATGAGATCGAGGCCTTCGCCCGGCTCATCGGCACGACGAAGAGAAGCTATTTCCGCCTCGGCTATGGCTTCTCGCGCAGCCGCAACGGCGCTGTTTCCATGCATGCCGCGCTAAGCCTGCCCACCGTGCTCGGCTCCTGGCAATATGAGGGCGGTGGCGGCTTTCATTCCAATTCCGGCATCTTCAAGATGGACAACCGGCTGCTGACAGGCCAGTCCTTCGCCGATCCCAATGTTCGCAATCTCGATCAGGCCGAACTTGGCGCAATCCTTACCGGCGATGCAAAGGCGCTGCGCGGCGGCCCGCCGGTGACGGCGATGTTGATCCAGAACACCAATCCCGCCAATATCATTCCAGAGCAGCGGCTGGTGAAGAAGGGTTTTGCGCGCCAGGACCTGTTCGTCGCGGTGCACGAGCAGTTCATGACCGAAACGGCGGAGATCGCCGATATCGTCCTGCCGGCCACCATGTTTGTCGAGCACGAGGATATTTATCGCGGCGGCGGTCAGAACCACATCATGCTTGGCCCGAAACTGGTCGACGGGCCTGAAGACGTCCGCACCAACCTCTTCGTCATCGAGGAACTGGCCAAGCGCCTCGGCGTCGCCGACATGCCGGGTTTCGGGCTGACGGAGCGGCAGCATATCGATGCGATCCTTGATGTTGATGGCTTGCCGGACTACGACACGCTTCTGAACGACAAGTGGTTCGACCGTCAGCCGGACTTCGAGACCAGCCACTATCTCAATGGGTTTGCGCATCCAGACAAGAAATTCCGCTTCCGTCCGGATTGGTTGGGGCAGATCGGTTCTGTGCGCACGCCCGACAATATCGGCCTGCTCGGCCCCTATGCGCAATTGCCGGAGTTTCCGGACTTCTGCCCGGTGATCGAGCTTGCAGATGACATGCATCCGTTCCGGCTGGCAACGCCACCGGCGCGCAATTTCCTCAACTCCACCTTCGCCGAGACCAAGACATCGCGCGAAAAGGAAGGCCGGCCGGAGGTGATGCTGTCACCCGCCGACGCCGCGAGGCATGATGTCGCCAATGGCGATATCGTCACCATCGGCAATGTCCGTGGCTCTCTACGCATCCATGCCAGGGTCACTGATGCCGTCAAGCCCGGTGTTCTGGTGGCGGAGGGCCTCTGGCCCAACAAGGCGCATCTTGATGGTGAGGGTATCAACGTCCTGACCGGCGCCGACAATGTCGCCCCGTTCGGGGGCGTCGGGCTGCATGACAATCGGGTTTGGCTGAGGAAATAGCTCGACCCTTCCTTCGTTTTATGCGAACGGGAGGCGGGAGGATTTTTTGCGGGAAGACAGATAATGGACGCCAAGGTCGAACCGAAAGTAAAAATCCTGAAATCGGAAACGCTGCACAAGCGTTTCGTCCACCTCCAGAGGCTCACGGTCGAGCATGAGCGGCAGGACGGCGGCCGCCAGACCGTCGAGCGCGAGATCCATGATCACGGCAATGCCGCGACCATCCTGCTCTACGATCCCGCGCGCAAATCGGTCATTCTTGTCCGCCAGCTTCGCATTCCGGTATTCCTGAATGGCGGCGAAGGCTGGCTGATCGAGACGCCTGCAGGACTGCTTGATGGCGACGACCCGACCAGCGCCATCATCCGCGAGGCGATGGAGGAGACTGGCTACCGCATCGACCGCGCCGAATTCCTTTTCGACGCCTACATGTCGCCGGGCGCCGTGACCGAGCGGGTCAGCTTCTTCGCCGCCGAGATCGACGTCAATGCCAGGGCAGGCGAGGGCGGCGGGTTGGAAGATGAAGGCGAGGACATCGAGATCCTCGAAATTCCGCTGACCGACGCCTATGCGATGATCGGCTCAGGCAAGATCGCCGACGGCAAGACCATTATGCTGTTGCAATGGGCGGTGATGAAATACGGGGTTTGAGGCTTTTGCCTCAAAACGTCCCCTTCAGCCCGACCGACACCGTCATCGACTGGAAGTCGCCGCCGGCACCGTTCTTGTACCAGGCTGTCGCGTTGTTCGTCGTGTCGATTTCCTTGGTGTCGGCCCGCGCCCGGAACATCTTGTCGAACGAACCGCTGACGAAGACCGAGATGTTTTCGCGGACGGCGTAAGCCGCCGAAGCGCTCACGGACATCGCAGGCTTGGTGAAGTAGTAGTCATAGAAACGCAGCTGGCGCACCCAATGGTCGTCGGTGCCATAGGCATCGACGGCCAGCCCGCCCTGAAGCGAGCCCGCGAACGTCCAGTCGCCTTCGGTATGCTTGAGATTGACACCGATATAGGGCACAGGCCACGACTGGCGATAGGAGATGCCTTTCTCCTTGGGATCGAAATTGCCGCGCGTATCCCGGAAACCGCCTACCGAATAGACATAGGAGCCACCCCAGGCGGTCCATTTCACATCGGTGTATTTGAAGCCCGCTCCCAGCGAGAGATCCGTGCCGTCATAAGACAGGACCTGCCGGCCGGCTTCGACGCCGCCGACGAGATAGTGGTTCAGGCGCGTATCGGGGTGCAACGAGCGATCGGACCAGGATTTCCCCGCGACCAGCCAATCGAAATCCGCCATATGGCCATCGCCGCCAAAGCCGACTGTGGCGCGCGCGCTGAGGTACCAGTCCTTCGGCAATTCGACCTTCAGGTCGGCGTTGAAGGTGGAGACATAGCTGCTCTTCCAGATCAGTTGCGAGACCTTGGTCTTGCCGGCCCAGACGAATTCGTTGGACTTAATCGATGTCAGGCCATAACTGCCGGAGAAGGAGACACCACCGTCGGGCGAAAGAAATGTAAGATCACTGGCCTGGGCAGCTGTCGCCACTGAGAGAGCAGCGCCAAACGCCACTGAAATCCGCATATTCATTCTCGATCCCCCGATCATTGCGCTGCAGACGATACAGGAAGTCGGGGGCATGTTTCAATGTGTCACTGCGGCGAGCTCCGATGCCGTTACAAGGCTCGCGTAAGCTGCGGACGCCGACAACCGCGCCATCGGCGTACCGCGGTCGAGCTTTGAGGCAATCGACAGGCCCGTGACGCTGCAATTGCCGGATTTCCGGCGGATCGCCGCACAAGTCTCCGCGACGTCTTCATAGATGCGTTGGCGTTCGCGAGCGGATTGCCCGAAATAGATTCGCTGGCGCGTCGCCGCCTTGCCGGGGCTCGAACGGCTGACGATGAACTCATAGGACTTTGCGACATCGGTCTTGCCGAAAGGATTTTTCTCGGCGAAGGCGAGTTGAAATTGGTATTCATAGGCCTGGTCGCCGACGGGCCGTCCCGTTGCCGCCATCACCGTGCATTGCGAGGCAAGCGAGCCGATCAGCAGCTTGCATTCCTCCTCGCCCATCACCTGGATGTTTTCTGCGGCATGGTTGAGAAGTTCGTCCTGCGTGATCGTGCTTCCCTTCTTCGGCTTGAGGTCGCCGAGCGGCACCTGCACCGTCACCACCACGCGCCGCTCCGGCACGAGTTCGCCATGCATGGACAGCAGGCGATAGGCATATTGGTTGGACGGGCTCTTGAAGCTCTCCGGGTCGACTTTGGCATTCAGCGCATGTGCATCGGCCTTCCATGCCCCGGCGCGGGAGGCAATCTCGCTGCCCAGCATCGCCAAGGTGGCAGCATTGTAGACCTGCAGGCAAAGCAGGGTGGTGAATGGCAGGAGCACCAGAACCAAAAGCGCAAGCAGGAAACGCTGCTGACCCTTGGTGAGCGAGGCGAAATAAGCAAAAAGTTTTTTCATGATCCGCCAACTTCAAATTACCGGATCATCAAGCAACCGGTGCTGTTAAGGCGAGCTTAACAAAGACCGCGCTTGCGGAGATGGATTGTTGGCGCGGCTTATAGGATGTTGGCGTGGAAATGAAGATTTTAGCGGAGTGTTTCGTTTTGGGACGGATCGGTGTTTGCGGCTCTTTGCCCCTCACCCTAGCCCTCTCCCCGTAAGAACGGGGCGAGGGAAACCCCTCCGCATTTGCCGCAGGCCGCCGGATGAGGGGCAATCGCAAATGCCGATGCCTTTTATCCGAACGACACCACGCGGGCACTCTCATCCGTCGCAAGCGTACCGCCCGCAAACTTCCTGAGCGCCTCGCGGTAGAGCCGGTGCTCCGCCGTCAATACCCTGGCGGCAAGCGCATCGGAGGTGTCACCATCCAGCACCGGCACCACCGCCTGGGCAATGATCGGGCCTTCATCCATGCCTTCGGTGACGTAATGTACCGTGCAACCCGCTACTTTCATCCCGGCATCGATGGCGCGCTGATGAGTGTGCAGTCCGCGAAACAGCGGCAGCAGCGAGGGGTGGATGTTGATGATGCGGCTCTCGTAAGCGCCGATAAAGGTACCCGACAGCAGCCGCATATAGCCGGCCAGGCAGAGGAAATCCGGCTGCAACTCGGCGAGCAAGGCGAGGATGGCGCCTTCATGCTCTTCCTTCGAGCCATAGTCCTTGCGCTCGAAAGCAGCGGCGCGGATGCCCGCGGCTTCAGCCTTTGCGAGCCCGCCGGCATTGGCCTTGTCTGATATGACGGCGACGAATTCGACGGGGTAGGCGGGATCCTTGGCAGCGTCGAGCAGGGCCGCCATGTTGGACCCGCCGCCCGAGATGAAGATCGCCGCCTTCTTGCGCATCACAGTGCCAGGCTGCCCTGGTAACTGACGCCTGCAGCGCCGTCGTCACGGGCAATCATCCGGCCGAGTGTCACGACGGTTTCACCTTCGGCGGTCAACACCGTAATGACGGCTTCGGCCTTGTCGGCCGGTACCACGGCAATCATGCCGATGCCGCAATTAAAGGTGCGCAGCATTTCCTTTTCGGCGACGCCACCGGTCGAGGCCAGCCAGCGGAACACCGGCTTGACCGGGATCGCGGCAAGATCGATCTCGGCAGCCAAGGTCTTCGGTAGCACGCGGGGAATGTTCTCTGGAAAGCCGCCGCCGGTGATGTGGGCAAGCGCCTTGATTGCGCCGGTCTCGCGGATCGCCTTGAGTAGCGGCTTCACATAGATCTTCGTCGGTTCCAGCAGCGCTTCGGCCAGCGACTTGCTGGGCTCGAACGGGGCGATCGCTTCCCAGCCGAGGCCGGAAATCTCGACGATCTTGCGCACCAGCGAATAGCCGTTGGAATGCACGCCGGAGGAGGCGAGCCCGAGGATCACGTCGCCCTCATTGATATCGCCGGCGGGCAACAACTGGCCACGCTCGGCGGCGCCAACAGCGAAGCCGGCGAGATCATAGTCGCCATCGCGATACATGCCGGGCATTTCGGCGGTCTCGCCGCCGATCAGCGCGCAGCCTGCCTGGCGGCAGCCCTCGGCGATGCCGGCGACGATCTCGGCGCCCTGGTCGGGATCGAGCTTGCCGGTGGCGAAGTAATCGAGAAACAGCAGCGGCTCGGCCGCCTGCACCACGAGATCGTTGACGCACATGGCGACGAGGTCGATGCCGACCGTATCGTGCTTGCCGGCGTCGATAGCCACTTTCAGCTTGGTGCCGACACCATCATTGGCCGCGACGAGGATGGGATCGACAAAGCCCGCGGCCTTGAGGTCGAACAGCCCACCGAAGCCGCCGATCTCGGTGTCGGAGCCGGGACGCTTGGTCGAGCGCACCAGCGGCTTGATCTTTTCCACCATCAGGTTGCCGGCATCGATATCGACGCCTGCATCGCTGTAGGTCAGGCCGTTTTTCTTCGCGTCGGTCATCGCGGTCTCCGCTGGGCTGGTTTGTTCCCCGCGCAATGGCATGACGAGCCCGAGGTTTCAAGCATTTGCTCGCGCAATCCAGATGAAATTGGGGAAATACCTTGTAGCAAGCATCAAAAGCCCGGCGAGGTGAGACATCCTCGGGGGAGACGCATCATTCCACTTTGATGCTGACGCGATATGCGTCGCCTTATGATTTCCTTATGGCCCGTCCGCGAACTTCCAATCGAATATTTAGGTCAAATTGGCTAAAAATAGCATCGTTGCAAACAACTCAGATCAGAACGATGGCGCAGAAGTCGAAGGATCCGAAACGGTCGTTGTCGACGCGGTTGGTTGTGGTGCGTCATGCGCTTGCACGCCACGCATGGCTTCGTCGTCATCCGAATGAGCCGGGCAAAAGATCTCCGCCAGCCCAACACACAAGCGGGCCGCCGCATAAATTCAACTTCCTGATGCTCGCGTTGCTCGTAGCGATAGGCTTTACAGTTGCCGTGAGCGTCGTGCAGCTTTTGGAGGCAATGCTAGGGAAAATCTTTTAGGCGAACCTGCTCTGTCGTGCCGCATCCAGGCCTTGGCGCGTGATGTCTGGACGGGTTCGAAACGGCAGCACACGGGGGCGGGGTTGGCCGCCGAATTTGCATTTTTGTCGCGCACGCTGGGAGGGAGCGGGCGTATACTCGGTTAGCCCAGCGCATTGAGCAGGAGTCGAAACAATGGCCGGTGTTGAATCGGAGCTGCAACAGGACATCGCACCGATGCCAGATGCCGATCCACTTTTGGGCTCGGCACCATCGGAGGCTCCGGCTGTGGTGCATTACCTTGCTTCGTTTGCGATGACCGCCGTCGCGGCAGTCGTGGCGGTCGGTATCGATAGCGGGGTAACGATCCCAAACGTCTCCCTCGTGTTTGTAATTCCGGTGATCATCGCTGGCATCGTCTTCGGTTTGGGGCCTTCCGTCTTCTCGGCCTTTCTTGGTGCCCTTGCCTACAATTTCTTCCTGACTGAGCCTCGCTACACCCTGATCGTCGACGATCCGGCAAACATCTGGGCGATTGGACTACTTTTTGTCGTTGGACTTATCGTAAGCAGTATTGCCTACACCTCCCGGCGGAGGGCAGCAGATGCGAGACGCCTGAAAAGGCAGGTGAGCGTGCTGGAAAGCTACAGCCGCGACGTCGTGGCCGCCGACAATATCAAAGCGATCCTCTCAATTGCGGCCCGAGCTCTTGCAGCGCTGTTTCAAGTTCCCGTCGTCGTGATGCTCGTAGCCGAGGGCGAAGTGGTTGCGATTAACCGAGTGGGCGACCTGGAGCCCCAGGCGGCAGATTTCGAGGCGGCGCGATCGTCGCTGGAGATCGAAACTGTCACGCGCGCAGGTATTTACCCTGTCCTGGCCTCGCGCTTTGACTTTTGGCCTGTAGCAACGGCAGCGGGGCAGACTGCCGCGATTGGACTCGCATTCGGCGCTGATGAACGTCCTTCAACGCCCGATCCGCTCATCGACATCGTCGGGAGTCTTTTGGCGATGGCACTCGACCGTCTGCATTTCCGAGTTGGTCGCGACGCCTAGCCCTTTGGCGACCTCATACAACAGTCATTCTCCTCTCTGACCTTGACCAGTCTCCCCCATGCGTCCTATTTCGTGGCATAATCAATCACGAAGCGGAACATCCATGGTCACCCACATCACAGGCCAGAGCCTGCGTCGCCAGATCTACTTCTGGCTGGTCGTGCTGGCGCTGTTCGTTGGCTTCCTTTATCTGTTCTCCTC
This sequence comes from Shinella sp. OV683, assembly GCF_057787725.1. NCBI lineage: Bacteria > Pseudomonadati > Pseudomonadota > Alphaproteobacteria > Hyphomicrobiales > Rhizobiaceae > Shinella > Shinella sp. OV683. The sequence continues at coordinate 3,079,237 of NZ_CM173543.1, read as the reverse complement.
GATCCTGCTGCCCTTCGTAGCCGGCATGGCGCTGGCCTATTTCCTTGATCCGGTTGCCGACCGGCTGGAAACCTGGGGCCTGTCGCGAATGGCGGCGACGGCGGTGATCCTGCTCTCCTTCATTGTGTTGCTGGTGCTGGCGCTTCTGATCATCATCCCGCTGCTCGCGAGTCAGGCCACCGATTTCGCCGAAAAGGTGCCCGGCTACGTGGCTACGCTGCAGCAAATGCTCAGCGACGCACAGATCCATTACATGCCGTCCTGGCTTAAGGGCGAAATGGGGACGCTGAAGGAGAACTTCTCGAAATATATCGGCGAGGGCGCGAGCTTCATCGCCGGCCTGTTCGTGCAGATCTGGGCGTCCGGCAAGGCGCTCGTGGACGTGCTGTCGTTGTTGGTGATCACGCCCGTGGTCGCGTTCTACCTGCTGCTTGACTGGGACAACATGGTCGCCAAGCTCGACAGCTGGGTGCCGCGCGATTGGCTGCATGTGGTCCGGCGACTGGCTGACGAGATGAACGACGCCATCGCCGGCTTCGTGCGCGGCCAGGGCACGATCTGCCTGATCCTGGCGGTCCTCTACGGTGGTAGCCTGTCGCTTGCCGGGCTGAATTTCGGCTTGCTGATCGGCATCGTCTCCGGTCTGGTCTCCTTCATCCCCTATCTTGGCTCGCTGCTCGGTCTGGTGCTGTCGGTGGGCGTGGCGCTGGTGCAGTTCTGGCCGGATTATCCGTGGGTTATCCTGATTGCCGGAATCTTTTTCTTAGGCCAGATCATTGACGGCTATGTGCTTCAGCCCAAGCTGATCGGTGAGAAAGTCGGTCTGCATCCCGTCTGGCTGATGTTCTCCCTGCTTGCCTTCGGCGCGCTGTTCGGGTTCGTCGGGCTGATGGTTGCAGTGCCTGTCTCGGCATGCATTGCGGTTCTGGTGCGCTATGCGATTTCGCGCTATCTTCAGAGCGATCTTTACCACGGCGCGGCCTCGCCGGACGCGCCGGAAGGCAAGACCGAGACGATCGTCATCGCGGTCGAGAAATAGACGGATCTCGGTTCATGAATACGCCTGACCAGAGGAAACCCCAGCAGCTGCCGCTCGCTTTCGAGCACGAACCGGCAAGCGGCCGCGACGATCTGGTGATTTCCGATCCCGTGAGTGCTGCGGCCGGCATCATCGACCGCTGGCCGGACTGGCCGTCGCCGGTGGTGGTGATCACCGGGCCTGCGGGCTCCGGCAAGTCGCATCTCGCCAATGTCTGGCAGCAGGCCAGCGACGCGCACGCTATTTTCGATGGCGGCCCGGACGACGCCGTGACGCTGGCTGGGCAGGGGCCGGTTCTGTTCGAGGATGCAGACAGCCGGACGTTCGACGAGACATTGCTGTTTCACGTCATCAATCAAGTGCGCAGTGCCGGTACGAGCCTGCTGATCACCGCGCGCGGTTGGCCGGTCAGCTGGGGCGTCACTCTGCCCGACCTCCTGTCGCGGCTGAAGGCGGCGACCGTGGTCGAAATCGGTCCGCCCGACGATGCGCTCCTTACGCAAATCCTGTTCAAGCTGTTTTCCGACCGGCAATTGCTGATCGACGAGAAACTTGCTGCCTATATCGTCAGCCGCATGGAGCGCTCGCTCAAATCTGCGCAGGAGATCGTTGAAAGGCTCGACCATCTGGCGCTGGCGCGTGGCGTCAAGCTCAGCCGGGCACTGGCCGGCGAGGTCCTCAATGAACTGGGCAAACTCGAGCCTGACGCTTGACTGTCATGTAACTGTCAAAATCGCCGAACGCCGTTGAAAACAAACAGAAAAAACGCAAAACAGCAACGTGATTTGCGCCAGATTTGCGCCTGTAGCGAAAAAACAGGCGCAAATCCTTTCGCCAAGCGCTGCAAGGGCGGCCTTCTTTCCCTTTCCCGGCGTCGGCGTTATCCTTGCCCGCATGCCCAGCGAACCCAGCCCCAGCGACAAGCTTTCCTCGATGCTCTCGGGCTTGCGGCAGTCCGGCCTTGGCCCATCCGCCATCGCCCGCGAGGCAGGCGTCAGCCGCACGTCGCTGCATCGGTTCGAAAACGGCGATTGCCGGATGCCGTCCTTCGCAGTGTTTCAGCGGATCGAGCGGTTGTTTCGGCAGCGCGTCGAGCCGGGGAAATAGGCAAGCCAGAAGGCGATGCTGCTGGCGGTCGAATTTCCAGAAGAGGGAAAAGTCGGACGAGGCGGCGACAAAAATAGCAGCGCACAAATCGCCAACATTGTTGGCAATTTCTCCCGCGAGCTACTTCGCCAAGCCCGCGTCATCAACAAACACAATCCCGATATGGTGGCCAGCCACCGCCCGGCCCGCATGACATGCCGCGCTGGGCCGGGCGAGGCTCACGCTCGCATCCGGGTCATCAGGTTGGACGGCGAGGCGCGAGGGCGGTTTTGCGGCGTTCCTCCATCCGCGTAAAGGCGGCAGCGACGGCAACATCGGCGCGCGTCTGCAGGAACCGTTTTCGCTGGGCGGCAACATCGGCGAAGGCATTGCGTACATCGGCGAGCGTCGCAGCCCCACAGAGCCATGCGAGCGCCGACCAGAGCAGCAAACGCAGATAGGCGAGCGGCCCGACCATCATCGCAATCGCCTCACGGGAGCGGCCAGCTTGGCGCGCGCTGCGCGTGGCGAGCCGCCTTTCAACGACGCGATCTCGCTGCGCAGCGCCGTGATTTCGGCCGCCATCAACGCCAGCTCGCCGCGCCATTCGGCCCGGTCAAGCCCCAGCGCCTCGGCGATCCGTTCGCGCTCCTCAGCGAAGCGCTGGCCGATAAAAGTGCCGGTCTTGGTGGCCTGATCGACGCGCTCGGCTTTGAGGATTTCCCGAATGGCGAGGGTCAGGGGATCGTTGTCGCTCATCGCCACCGCCCTCCGGGGAAATACTTTGGCCGCTCGGCGTCGATCCGGTCGAGCGCGGTCTTCAGGCCGACGACCAAATCGGCGCCGCTGAGCAGCCCGGTCTTAAACTCGACCTGCTCGCCAATCACGCTAAACCATGTGCCGAAGCCGGGCCGCATAACTTCAAAGCACGCCTCGGCGATCATTTCTTGCCGGTCTGGCATTGCCTCGTCCTCCATTCGCAACCGTAAATTCGTATCGCCCGCTCGCAACCGGCCACGACGTCCGCAATGCGCTGGTGGCCAAGATCGAGAAACAGTGCATCGACCAGCCCGGCCGTTTCGTCGCTGCCGCTCGCTTGCCGCAGATAGGCCAGCGCCCATGCGCAAATCGCGTCCTGCGCCTTTGCGGGCGGCAAGCGAAACGGCACGACGTTATGCCAGCGATGGCGTCGGTGGCGATAGAGCGGCGGATAATCCCAGTCGCCCCGGCTTACCATGTGACGCTCGCAATCGTGGCGATCCTGTTCGGGCGGCGCATGACCCACGAAACCCCAAAGATCGACCGGATGCCGAGCGAAGCTGTCTGGAACGTCGACATCGTCGCCATTGTCGACAAATCCGGCACCGGCGTTGAGTCGCTCATGACAAGCGTCGCTTCCTCGGAAATCGAAAAATCGGCCGCAGATTCGGCAAGCGCCAAATCGTCAGCATCGATGGCAACGACGGTGCCTTCGGCCAGCGCCGGAGCGATGACGACGTCTAAGGCCGCAAAACCCGGCGACCACAGCGCCGCCCTAGCGGCCATGGCTTGGCTCATCAAAAACACGACCGCGCGCGCCTTCGGGACGGCAACTGAAAGCTTGCCGATATCGGCGATCAATGCGGCAGCGCCACCGCCAGCAGTCGGGGTTAACGGCGCGATGCCATTCAGCAAGCCGGGTGGGCGCAGCGCCGTTCCAGCACTGGCGTCGAGCAGGGCGGCATCGACGACGATTGCGGTATCGTCGGACATGGCTCGCTGGATGATCGTTTCGATCTGCGGCGTCGACTGCTGCGCCATTTCCCGCGTAAAAGCCGAGATGACGCCCATTTTGTAGTTAATCAAATTGACCGCGCCGAGGCCGAGACGCCGCATCGGGATGCCTTGAGCCTCGCCAACAAACGCGCCGCCAAGCTCGCCGGAAGAGGTGCGGAACGGCAACCGGATGCTGGTCACGCCTTGGGGAAAAGAGACGGCCAAGCCGCGCTTCGCAAGCTCCGAGAAAACCGAAAATGGCGCGACCGACTGCAGCGCCGAGTTCAAGGCGGAGGTGGTCAACTCGGCAGCCCAGCCCGCGACCGTGGTCATTGCCGGTGGGGTGGCCTTGGTGACGAACGCGCCGGGATCGGCGAGGCATTCGAGCACGGCGGCATTGCCCGGAAAACGTCGCTCGGCAATCGCCCTGGCATCGTCGTGGCGCTCGGCGACGGCGAGCAGTTTGCAAAGCATTGATCGGACCAAAGTTCGCTGCCGCGCTTCGGCTGGTTTGCCGGTCTGGCGGCGCGTCAGGCCGATAACCATCTGCTTGGTTTCGTGCAGATCGCGCCGGATGCAGTCGAGTTCGGACATAAAAATACCTCCATCGCCGGGAGGTCGGCGCGGAGGTTGAAACAATCCCCAGGCGCTGGCCGGTCAGCTATCCACGGCACGCAAACCATAGCACGGTTCGCGAAAAGAATTAACCTGATTTCGGTTCACCAATTTAAAGGCCGCTGACGCGCGTTTCGACGCGGCCGGGATAGTTGCCGTCAATTTTCGAAGAACCGCGTCACCGCCCGTTTGTGGCCGGAAGCGCCGGGTTTTGGCCGGGTCCGAGGCGGGTGCCAGCGGCCCCGCAGGCGCGGCGGCATGTATCAGAAGTGCGAATAACGCGGATTCTATAACGCTTCTACCCCCGCCGTTCCCCGGCCGAGGGGGGTCTTGTTATTCGCTACCCCCCTGCGGGATGCCCGGTGGTGGTCGCTGCCGTTTGGCAAATCGCGCGTCTATAAACTTCTCGGAATTGCTAAAACGAACACAAATCCCTTGATGCCCTCGCCACCGCTAGGCCCGATGCGGCATCGTTCGTTGCTCGCGTGCAGACAGCAGTTCTCAAAATAAGTGAGAAAGGCCGCGACTACCGAGGGTCAGTCGGCTCTGTCGCATTCTTTACTAGCTCCGAGAAATTTACCCATTCCAAACCCAAGGCTGATTGGAACGAAGGCTTCAGGTGCGCTCCGAATACGGCATGCGGGACTTCAACTGTATGAGGTCCAAAAACATATGGCGCCACCTGATACGGTGCGAACAAGAATTCGATCCCCTTATCATTGAAGGTGAATGCCTCAAAATGCTTCCAACCGGCTGTTCCACCTTCGACATGTTCAGCGTCAAGCGATTCGTCATCGTCCCATCTAAGCTTCAAAAGCGCGTCACGCACGAACGACTGAATTGCTAAAAATGCCTGATCAGCATCTTCAAAGAGCAACTCTGCGCTGTCGATTCTAAAAAGCGGATCGATTATAAAATTGAAGGTTCTAAAGTGCGTGTTTGGATGCGCGGCACCTGCGAAATAAGTATGCACACTATAATCCAGCGATAGCACGCGCCCGTTTATTTTCGGTCCCCAGCTTTGGGCATCAATCGTGTTGGTTCGAGAATATCGTGCTTGGCCATAGTTGTAAAAGCGGGTAGCAGGTTCAAACGTTGAGCGGCGGAAATCCATCACTTCTGCAAGTAGCTCAGCCTTCACAATGTCGCCGACCTGCGCGATGTAGGGGTACACTGTCGAGCTAAACCGAAACAGGCGCAGCTCCGCCTCGTAGCCCGGCAACCCATCTCGATATTCGTGGTATGGAAGAGCCTGCCATTGTATTTCAGAGTTTTCTTGAGCAAGTTCAGTTGCAAGGCCGATTTTTTCAAGTTGACTGCGGATCGCATCAATCACTTTCTCGCCAAAACTATCATCAGACAGCTTAATGAACTGAATATCCTTCAATTCTACAGGCACCGGCGCGTCGTCATCCAGCAGGACCGGTATCAAATAAATGTCATCGATAAGTTTTTCATCCGCTCTATCCAAAGCTCGCTTGATTTCCTTTTGGACGTATCCACGCTTATTCACTGAGTTGTTTGATATGAAGACTATGATGATCGCGGCACCATCGAGGGCCCTGAGAATTTCAAAGTCCCAGTTTTGTCCGGGCTTTATCCTTCGATAATCCATCCAGGCGCGGATCCCGTGCGCTTGGAGCTGATCCACCACCTCAGTAACTCTCTCCCTGTCGGCAACTGTATAACTGATGAAAACGTTTGGTTGAATATCTGAGATTTCCATTAATTATCCCCGGTTACGAATAAGATTTCGACATTGACACCCACTGGCTTTCAGGATTTCTCCCGCAGATCTGCCTCGGTTGTTAAGTTGGTTCTTGTACATCGTGGCTTGTTTCGTTTGGTTGCGCTAGTCGGCTCGTAACAAGTAGATGCTTCGGTCAACAGCGATCTACTTGTGTGGGGTGGTGTGGGCGGGTTGGCCGCGCAGCCAGCTGCGCAGATTGGCGTGCGGCTCTCAGCGTTGAACAAGCGGAACGAAACGTGAAAAATTTGCGCCAGATTTGCGCCTGTAGCGAAAAAACACTGGCGCAAATCGGCGCAAAGGGACGCAAAAGGGAACATAACAAGTACGAGCAATGCCGAAAAAAGATAAGCAAATACAAAGGATTAGTACGAAATTTGCGCAACGACGCAAATCAAGCGATTGTTAGCGACTTTGCTGTCATGTAACTGTCGTCATTCTGTAATAATTCCGGCCGAAGACATTAACCAACCCATTTCCCGAGACGGACAAGCAGCATGAATGTGAACGCGACAGATACGATCCAGCCGGCAGTGTCGGTCGTGGAGGCCGCTGCGGAAAACACCATTACCAGCAGTCCGGACCGCTTCATCAACCGCGAATTCTCCTGGCTGCAGTTCAACCGCCGCGTTCTCGAGGAGACGCTGAACACCAACCACCCGCTGCTCGAACGCGTGCGGTTCCTGTCGATTTCGGCGGCCAATCTCGACGAATTCTTCATGGTACGCGTGGCAGGCCTCGAAGGCCAGGTGCGCGAAGGCATCGTCATCAAGAGCCCCGACGGCAAGACACCGGCCGAACAGCTCGAGGCGATCCTCAAGGAAATCAACAATCTGCAGATGGAGCAGCAGGCGGCACTCGCCGTACTCCAGCAATATATGGCGCGCGAGGATATCCTCATCGTCCGCCCCGGCGCGGTCAACAAGGAAGACCGCAAGTGGCTGGAGAAGGAGTTCAACGAGGCGCTGTTTCCGGTGCTGACGCCTCTCTGCATCGATCCGGCCCATCCATTCCCGTTCATTCCCAATCTCGGTTTCTCGATGGGGCTGCAGCTTACCAGCCTGACGGACAAGGAGCCGATGACGGCACTGATCCGCCTGCCGCCGGCGCTCGATCGCTTCATCCGCCTGCCGGATCTCGATGGCGTGCTGCGCTACATCACCCTTGAAGACACGGTGCTGCTGTTCATCGGCAAGCTTTTCCCCGGCTACCAGGTCACCGGATCGGGCACGTTCCGCATCATTCGAGACAGCGATATCGAAATCGAGGAAGAAGCCGAAGACCTCGTGCGCTTCTTCGAGACGGCACTCAAGCGCCGTCGTCGTGGCTCGGTCATCCGTATCGAGACCGACAGCGAGATGCCGCAATCGCTGCGCCAGTTCGTCACCCACGAACTCAACGTGCCGGAAAACCGCATCGCCGTCCTGCCGGGCTTCCTGGCGCTCGACACGCTATCTGAAATCGCCAAGGCGCCGCGCGACGATCTGCGCTTTCCGCCTTACAACGCCCGCTTTCCCGAACGCGTCCGCGAACATGCCGGCGATTGCTTCGCCGCCATCCGCGAAAAGGACATGATCGTCCACCACCCCTATGAGAGCTTCGACGTGGTCGTGCAGTTCCTGATCCAGGCTGCGCGCGACCCCGATGTCGTGGCGATCAAGCAGACGCTCTACCGCACGTCCCGCGACAGCCCGATCATTCGCGCACTGGTGGATGCGGCCGAGGCCGGCAAGTCGGTGACGGCGCTTGTCGAGCTCAAGGCGCGCTTTGACGAGGAGGCCAATATCCGTTGGGCACGCGACCTCGAACGTGCCGGCGTCCAGGTCGTGTTCGGTTTCATCGAACTCAAGACCCACGCGAAGATGAGCATGGTGGTGCGCCGCGAGGATGGCCGTCTCAGGACCTACTGCCATCTCGGCACCGGCAACTACCATCCGGTAACAGCCAAGATCTACACCGACCTCAGCTACTTCACCTGCAATCCCGTGATTGCCCATGACATGGCCAATGTCTTCAACTTCATCACCGGCTATGGCGAGCCGGAAGCGGGCATGAAGCTGGCCGTCTCGCCCAATACACTGCGTCCACGCATCCTCCAGCACATCAACGAGGAAATCGCCCATGCCCAGGGCGGCAAGCCGGCGGCAATCTGGATGAAGATGAATTCTCTCGTCGATCCCGAAATCATCGACGCCCTCTATGCAGCCAGCAATGCCGGCGTCAAGGTAGAGCTCGTGGTGCGCGGCATCTGCTGCCTCAGGCCGCAAGTATCTGGTTTGTCAGAGAATATCTCGGTCAAGTCGATCGTCGGCCGGTTCCTTGAACACAACCGAGTTTTCTGTTTCGGCAATGGTTATGGCCTGCCAAGCGAGAAGGCGCTGGTCTATATCGGCTCAGCCGACATGATGCCGCGCAATCTGGACAGGCGCGTCGAGACGCTGGTTCCGCTGATCAACAAGACTGTGCATGAGCAAGTTCTATCCCAGATCATGCTGGCCAACCTGATTGACAACCAGCAGTCCTACGAGATACTTCCCGACGGAACTTCGAAGCGCATAGATGTGCGCGACGGGGAGGAGCCGTTCAATGCGCAGCTGTATTTCATGACCAATCCAAGTCTTTCGGGACGTGGCGAGGCCCTGAAATCGAGTGCGCCGAAGCTGATTGCCGGACGGTTTTCGTCCGGTCGTAAGTGATAGTATAGGTCTGATTGGATCTACATGGTAGAGTCAGAAGCCCAAGGGCGCTTGCCCGGCATCGAGCCGGTGTCCATCGTCGATATCGGGTCCAACTCGATCAGACTGGTGATTTACGAGGGGCTGAACCGCGCCCCTGCAATGCTCTTCAACGAAAAAGTCATGTGCGGCCTGGGCAAGGGTATTGCCCAGACGGGCAACATGGATGCCGCAAGCGTTGAACGCGCGCTGGCCGCGCTGCATCGCTTCAAGGCGCTGTCGACGCAGGCGCGTGCCCACACCGTCTATGCGCTGGCGACGGCCGCCGCGCGTGAGGCAGCGAACGGTCCGGACTTCATCCACAAGGCAGAAATGATTCTCGGCCAGAAGGTGAGGGTGCTTTCCGGCGAGGAAGAGGCGCACTATTCGGCGCTCGGCATCATCAGCGGCTATCACGATCCCGACGGCATTGCCGGCGACCTCGGTGGCGGCTCGCTCGAACTCATCGACATCAAGGGCCAGACCCATGGCAAGGGACTGACGACCCCGCTCGGCGGCATCCGGTTGACGGAGTTTTCGGGTGGCTCGATTTCCAAGGCGACGACCCAGGCGCGCAAATATCTGCGCAAGATCGATTTTCTGAAAACCGGCGAAGGTCGCACATTCTACGCGATCGGCGGCACCTGGCGCAGCCTCGCCAAGCTGCATATGGAGCTTAACAACTATCCGCTGCACATGGTGCAGGATTACCGGCTGAGCTTTGCTGACGCGATGACGTTCCTCGAAGGCGTCATCGCCAACAAGGATCAGAAGGAGCCGGCTTATCAGGCCGTGTCGCGCGCGCGCCGCGCGCTCCTGCCATTTGGCGCCATCGCCATGCGCGAGATCCTGTCCGAAATGAAGCCGGCCTGGATGTCGTTCTCGGCGCAGGGCGTGCGCGAAGGTTATCTCTATTCGCTGCTGCCGGAATCGGTGCGGCATCAGGATCCGCTGCTATCTGCGGCCGGCGAACTCGCCGTGCTGCGTGCTCGTTCCCCCGAACATGCCCGCGAGCTTGCCGCTTGGACGGGCGCGATGATGCCGGTGTTCGGTATCAGCGAGACTGTGGAAGAGGGGCGCTATCGTCAGGCGGCCTGCCTGCTTGCCGATATCAGCTGGCGGGCGCATCCGGACTATCGCGGCCTGCAGGCGCTCAACATCATCGCCCATTCGTCCTTTGTCGGAATCACCCATCCGGGTCGCGCCTATCTGGCGCTGGCCAATTACTACCGCTTCGAAGGTCTCAACGACGACAGCGCCACCAGCGATCTCGCCGGCATCGGCACACCGCGGCTGATGCAGCTTTCGAAGCTTCTGGGCGGCATGCTACGCGTGCTCTACCTCTTCTCGGCTTCGATGCCCGGAATCATACGTCACCTGCGGTTTGAAAAACCGCGCGATCCGTCAAGCAACATTGATCTCGAATTCGTCGTGCCGCCGGAATATGCGGAATTTGCCGGCGAACGCATCGATGGCCGCTTGCAGCAACTGGCCAAGCTGACGGGCAAGAAGCTGGCGTTCAGGTTCGAATAGCGGGCAACGCTCCGTTTGGCCGGAAAGTAACCTTACTTCGTAACGCTCCTGCAAGATTATTGTGCGGGATCAGCCTGTTGCGAGCCCGTGTAGGATTGACGAGCGAGCTGCGTAGATTGACTGTATCGCATCTTCCCGTTCTATCGGCAGGCGTCCATGAGCTTCGAAAAGATACGAAACGCGGCAACCGCATTCCGCCTCGCTATCGAGAACTCCGACAGGTCCGAACTTTCCGGGGGCTTCAGCCGCTTTCCATGGGGATCGTGTGGCGACGCGTCACTGCTGCTGGCAGCTTATCTGCGCGACGAGGGCCTCGGCGACTTCGAACTGATTGCCGCGCGAGGCAAGGATGGTGATCACGCCTGGCTCCAGCAGGGCGATATCGTCATCGATATCACCGCCGATCAGTTCGCTGGCTTTGATTTTGCAGTCTATGTCGGCAATGGCGAATGGCACCGGCAGTTCGGCGAGTTCAGGACGTCGGAACCAGCAGATTATCATCGCTACGATGCGGCCACCGCCTCAGCGCTGCATTGGGATTATATGCGCCTGAAGGGTCGGACATTGGCCCACGCCACGCACTATGGCATGGGCCTTTGATATTTACAGCAGCACGTTGTCTTCGCCCAGGTCCCAGCGGCTGACGCCTTCGAGCTTGACCATATTGCCATCGCCGAGGTCGATCACGACACTGTCGCCGCCACCATCGTGGCAGCGGCCGCCATGTCCGTCCAGCACATGCTGGTCGAGGAAATCCCGGACGTCGCCGCCAAAGCCATAGCCGCTGAGGTCGAGCGTGTCCTTGCCAGCGTCGAAATCCGCCACCAGATCGGTGCCCGATTTCGGTCCGAACAGGAATGTATCGGCACCCTTTTCACCGACCAGATAGTCGTTGCCGACGCCACCGGTGATCGCATCGTCGCCGGCGCCGCCGATCAGGTAGTCGGCGCCCTTGTTGCCGTAGATCGTGTCGTTGCCCTTGCCGCTGTAGAGATAGTCGCCGTAGCCGGAGCCCGAGATCGTCTCGTCGCCGCCAAGCACGAGGTCGAGAAGCTTTTCGAAATTCAGATTGGCAAGCGCTTTGGAAAAGTCCTTGGCCGAGAGGTCGAGATCGGAAATGGTGAAATCGGCCTTGCCCGGGCCGTCTATGGAGAAGCTGTCGATGGTGCCGCCGGTCATGGTGGGGATCTTGCTGCCGCTCTTCAGGCTGAAATCGAAGCCGGAGCCGTCGACCGAGAAGGTCCATTCGTCGCCGAATGTCACGCTGAGATGTTTGTGTGAAACATCATAATCGGTGATCTTGCCGAGTTTCTTCAGATTAATGTCGTCGAAGTCGATCTTGAAGATATTCGGCAGCTCAAAGTTGAAGTCGTTGCCGTGATAACCGTGATGTCCGTGATCCTCGTTGTTGTCATCATCACCACCGTGCCATCTCTTAACTGCCATGCGTCACCCCTTGCATAAAAACGCGCTATAACCCCGCCGAAAGCGGGCTCTGGCGTAACGTAAGGGAGGGTCTGCAAGATTGCGTAAACGCGAAACATAAAATGCGCGGAAAACGGCAAATTGCCACCTGTGCCGTAAAAAACACGGTTCTGGCGAATTGTTAACTCTTCCTGCTTCGGCTTCGGTAACGTTTGCTTGCTAGGTTGCTGCGAGAATTCATTCCCAGACAGGACCCTCGCAGAATGGCTACAATTAAAATTGGTGATAGCGCTGGAAACTACGACCTTGACGTGTTGAGCATCGATCTCGGATCGCTGAAAAACACCAAGTACAGGAACTTCGATCTGTCGTCGAAGAACAATGTCGATACGCTGACGCTGTATCAAGACCGCACCAAGAGCAATTCTCTGCAACTCGTCGGCAGCTTTAGTGAAATGGCCTTGATCAACGGCAACATCGTCAAGGGGGTCAAAGAGGTCACCAAGCTTTCGGTCACGGAAAGCAAACATCTCAGCTACTCGATCAGCGATATCGAGATGACCGGCGCCGACCTGAAAGACAAGGGAGCCTTTGCGGACTTCCTCTTATCGCAGACGTACAAGATCCTGGGCAATGACGGTAGCAATGTGATTGTCGCTGGCGAACTCGCCGACCAGCTCTATGGCAATGGCGGCAACGATAAGCTCGACGGCCTCGGCGGCAAGGACAAGTTGTTTGGCGATGCTGGCAAGGATATCCTCTCAGGTGGCGACCAGGATGACCAGCTCGATGGCGGCATAGGCAACGACAAGCTGACAGGCGGCGCTGGCAAGGATACGCTCAAGGGTGGCGACGACAACGACACCTACGTCATCGACAAGTACGACTCGATCGTCGAGACCAAGAAGGGCGGCACCGATACGGTTGTCTCGGATGGCAACATCGACCTGCGGAAATTCGACTTCGTCGAACACCTCATCCTGACCGGCACCAAGGCGCTCAGCGGCATCGGTGACGCCGGCAACAATACGATCACCGGCAATGCCGGCGCCAATACGCTCTGGGGCGGCAAGGGCATCGATACGCTCGATGGCGGCAAGGGCGCCGATGTCTTCCAGTTCGTCAAGGGCGACGGCAAGGATACGATCCTCGACTTCGATGCCTCGGGCAGAGGCCAGGATCATATCGATCTCGGTGATTTCGGCTCGCAACTCAAATACAACAGCCTTGATATCGAAAAGCTCGGCAAGCACGATGTCAGCATCAACTTCGGCCACGGCGACGTGCTGGTGCTTCACGATGTCAGCATCACGGACATCGACGCCAGCGATTTTCAGTTCTGATCTTTTATGCATGACAAACGGCCCGGAGAGCAATCTCCGGGCCGTTTGTGTTTGATAGAGGTCGAAGCTTTATTCGGTCGCTGCTGTGCCGATCTCGACCAGATCGATTTTCTTGTTGACGAAGCGCAGGGCAATCTCGCCGGTGATCAGCTTGAGCGCCGGTTCGCCGAAAATCTCACGGCGCCAGCCGTGCAGGGTGGACGTCTCGGCTTCCTCGCCCTTCGACGCCAGCGCATCGAGATCGTCGCTGGTGGCGATGATTTTTGCCGCGACGCCGTGCTTTTCGGCAATCAGCTTCAAGAGCACCTTGAGCATTTCCACGGCAGCGCCGGTGCCTTCCGGCAGGTTGGCGGGGCGAGGCACCTTGGGCAGGTCGGCCTTGGGGATCGCCAGCGCCGCATTGACTGCGGTGAGGATGGCGGCACCGCTCTGCGAGCGCTCGAAACCCTTTGGGATCGTGCGCAGGCGCGCCAGGGCTTCCGTGTCCTTGGGCTGCTGCTGGGCGATTTCGAAGATCGCGTCGTCCTTGAGCACGCGCCCGCGCGGCACATCGCGATTGCGTGCCTCGCGCTCGCGCCAGGCTGCGAGCTGCTGCAAAATGGCCAGTTCGATCGGCTTGCGGATGCGCATCTTCAGCCGCATCCAGGCATTTTCCGGATGCAGGTCGTAGGTTTCGCGCGATTCCAGCACCGCCATCTCTTCGGCCAGCCACTCGGTGCGGTTTTCCCGCTCGAGTTCGGCCTTGAGATGCAAATAAACATCGCGGAGATGGGTGACGTCGGCGATCGCATAGTCCAGCTGCTTTTCCGAAAGCGGCCGGTGGCTCCAGTCGGTAAAGCGCGAGGACTTGTCGAGCTGGACGTTCTTGATCTTCTGCACAAGCGTGTCATAGGAGGCGGAATCGCCAAAACCGCAGACCATGGCGGCAACCTGGGTGTCGAAGATCGGATGCGGAATCAGGCCGCCGCGATTGAAGATGATTTCGATGTCCTGGCGGGCGGCGTGAAAGACCTTGGTCACCGAGGTGTCGGCCATCAGTTCGAAGAACGGCTGGAGTTCAAGACCGGGCACCAACGGATCGACGATCGCGTCGAGATCGGGGCCGGAGAGCTGGATCAGGCACAGTTGCGGCCAGAATGTCGTCTCGCGCAGAAACTCCGTATCGACGGCGACGTAGTCGCTTTTCGCCAGAAGTTCGCAGGCATCCCTAAGCGACTGTGTGTCTGAAATGATCTTCATTATTGCTGAAATCCGTCCTGCGGTGACCGCGAAATCTGATTTTCGATGAATGGCCTGTTCTCGGCTCTTGAGGGTGAGAAATCAAGTGATGCAGGGATTTATTGAAGGTTTTTCACCGAATTTGTCATCATGCCGGGCGTTGTGCGACGCGATTCAACGTATAGGCGATGAAAATCGCTTGTGTCGCGGCAGTAAAGGCAAACAGAGATTTCGGGCCGAAGTAACCCATGATCACGGCGGCAAGTGCAGGCCCGATGATGGCACCTGCGGCCCAGAAAAACAGCAGCCCGGCCGAGACAACGGCGTATTGACCGGGGCCGGCGCGGTCATTGGCATGCGCCGAGCATAGCGAGTACAGCGGCATGGAAAAAGCGCCGAGCAGGAACACGCCGCCGACATTGGCCCAGACGCTGGTGCCGGCGAAGAAGAACAGCAGCAGGCTTGCAATGACGCCGCCTGACGTTGCCACGAGGATCACCGATCGACGGTCCTTGATGTCAGAGAGATAGCCGAACGGGTATTGCAGCACCACGCCCGAAATGATGCTGGCGCTGATGAACCAGGCCGTCGAGATCGTGTCGAAGCCGAGCTCGCGGCAATAGACCGGCCCGAGCGAGCGATAGACGGTGTTGGTCATGCCGACCGAGATGCAGCCGGTGGCAGCAAGCGGCGAGATCTTCCAGAAGAAGCCGAGGTTGAAATTCATCTTGTCGGGCGGCGAGGGGCTCGATTTGTCGGCCAGCGAAATCGGCGTGATCGACAGCGCAAAGGCGATCGCCGATATCCCGAAGAGGATAAAGCCGTCGGCGCCGAACCATGGCAGGAAATACTGCGCTGACGTGTTCGAGGTCAGGTCGACATAGCGGTAGATGGAGAGCGTGCGCGCGCGGATCGAATTGTCGACCTTGGCGTTGATCCAGCTTTCGATGACGGCAAACAGGATCGCCAGGCAATAACCGTTGACCAGACGAAGAACCATCCAAAGCCAGGGATCGACCGCCATGCCGGCGAGAATGATCGTCGCCGTCGACAGCGCCGCCATCGCCGAAAACGCCCTGATATGGCCGATCTTGCGGATCAATGGCGTGATGTGCAGGCAGCCCAATGCGAAGCCGAGATAGTAGGAGGCGGTGATCAGGCCGATCAGCCAGGTGGCGAAGCCCGCTTCCGAGCCCCGCCAGGCAATCAGCGTTGCCTGCAGGCCGTTTGCAAAGATCAGCAAGGCGGCCGAAGCGAGAAGCGGAACGAGGGGGAGGAGTTTTCTCATGAAGCGGCATGCAAGAGGGAAGGTCGGGACTCACCCGCGATGGATGAAGTCTAGACATAAATGCTTCCGCCGCTAGCGGCATTTGCGACACTTTCATGAAAAAGCGGCAGGGGCGATTCTTCCCTCCTACCAAACTCCTCCTAGGCCCTTCAGAGGAAAGGCCGGCTATTCACCGCTTGGACGAATGTGCCCACAACGATGAGGACCCCAAGCATGGCGCCCAGCCATAGGCCACTGCGCACGAAGCGGGGAGCCAGCCGATCCAGAAGCAGGCCGAGGATCGGCAAGCCCTGCATCATGTGGGTCGCGAAAAAGTGGGGAACCCGCAAGTCGCCGCCGGTTCGCGACCAGCCAACCAGAAACAGTCCGCCGGCATCAGTGCGCGCGCCACCGATCCAGTGGCTGTTGGCGGCCAGTTCGCCACTTCCCATGATCCCGGCCGTGATTAGCGTCAGCACCGCGCCGAGCATCAGGCCGACCGCGCCGCCATAGCGCAAGCCTTTGGGCGCGGCTTGCAGTCCGCGCCGCCAGATCATCAGGCCGAAGATGAAACAGCTGACCACGATCAGCACCGCGCCGACGCCCATGACGTTATAGAGCGTCGCCTCCAGCGGCGTGCTGTTGTTGAAATGCGAGGCGCGACCGCGAGCAGCCTGGATGATGAGATAGGAGATTTCCATCGTCGTCATCAGGCCGAGCATCACGGCCGTCCATCGGACGACCCGGCCGCTGCGGGCCTGCTCGGTTATCAATGGCAGGAGCCAGATGATCGTGCTGATGGTGATGATCAGCGACAGCTCGAATTTGATCGGCTTGGACCAGACGTTGATACCGTTGAGAATCCTCTCGTCGAACAGAGAGGAAAGCAGGCTCGGGATCAGAAACGCCACCTGGACGCCAAGCGCCAGCATCAGCGTATCGCGCGCCCGATCGCCGAGCGTTGTGCGCAGGCTCCGCATCGAAAGCGCGGGAACATAGGGGTGCGAAACAATATCCGACATGGCGTCATCCTCCGGTTCTGAAAAGCGGCGCTGGCTGGATTGTGCGGCTGACGAGGTAGAGCAGCAGTCCGATTGGGCCGAACATGAAGGTCGCGACCATCAGCGGCGCCTGCAGGACCCGGCTTACGCCCGCCCGGTCGGCCTCGGCGGCAATCCACATGCCGACGAATAGGTCAAAGGCGAGGTAGTGAATCCAGCCGGCGAGCAGGCCTGCATCCGACAGGAACAATGCCCTGACCTCGCCGATCGAATTGAAACCGCCGCCTTCGATCCGAAAGAAGAACAGCATGATCAGCACGGTGTAGACGACGGATAATCCGCCGATCAGCCCATAGCGCAGGCCACCTATCACCAATCGGTGACGCGGAAGGAAGATGAGGCAGGCCCAGCCGACCAAGGCCGCAGTACTGGCGAGAGAGAAAATCTGTTCGAACGACATGCCATCCTCCAAACTTGTCAGTGTCAAGATTGAGAAATGCGCCTCTATCTTGTCATTGTCAAGATTGCTTTTGACATTTTCCCGTCGGGCGGGTTATGCAGGTTCATGGCGCAGAAAAAGACCTATCATCACGGCGATCTCCGGCAGGCGCTGGTCCAGACGGCACTTGAAATGATCGAGGAGACCGGCCTCGAAGGCTTGTCGTTGAGGAAGATCGCCGCACGTGTCGGGGTCTCGCATGCCGCGCCGGAGCATCATTTCCCCAGCCTCAGGCATCTCCTCAACGCCATCGCCGGGGAGGGGTTCTTACTGTTCCACCAATCCGTGGATGACGAACTCCGCAAATCGCCGAGCGATCCGAAAGAGCAGATCAGGGCCGCACAGCGCGGCTATCTCAGCTATGCCCGCGCCCATCCCGCCTTGTTCCGGCTGATGTTCAACGCCGGCGTTCTCGATTGGTCCGACGATCAATTGACGGACAAGGCGCGAGCAGCCTACGGCCAGTTGCGCCAGATCTGCGCCCCCGTTGCTGATTTTCGCGGGTTGAAGACGGATGCCGAGCGCGCCGCGCTCGAACAACTCGTCTGGTCGCAAATCCACGGCCAGGCGCATCTGATGATCGACCAGAAACTGCCCGATCCGCAAGGCGCCGATTGCCCACCGGTGTCGCATCCGCTCGATCTCGCCAGCCTGCTGTTTCAGCGCTGATACGAGTGGACGCCGGCATTTGCGGCCGAGGCTGTGCTCTCGATCAGAAGGTGAAGTCGCTCTTGCCGAGATCGCCCATGTCGGTTCCCTTCAGCACCAGCACGTCGCCATTACCGCCGTCGATCCAGACATCCTGGCCGTGCTGGCTGATGTGGCTGGCTTTGAGGTCGGAAAAGCTGGTGATCGTCTCCAGCCTCGCGAGATCGATGACGTCGTGGTCCTTTCCTGTCGCTGCGAAATCGGTGATCGTGTCGCGGCCATAGCTGTTGGCGAAGGTGAACGTATCGGAACCTGCCAGTCCGGTCAGCTTGTCGTTGCCGCCCTTGCCGTCGAGGATGTCGTCGCCCGTTGTGCCCTTGAGCGTATCGGCCGCGGCGCTGCCCTTGAAGACATCGGTGACTTCGGCGACATTGAAGGTGAATTTATTGGCGGCTGTTGCCGTGTCGTGGCCGCCATTGGCGGTGCCGCCGTCGTCCATCACCTTGAAGCGCATGGTCGCGAGCGCATTGCCATTGGCGTTCTTGGCCGTCGTCCAGACCAGATCGGCAAGATCGGCCTTGGCGATCACATCGCCGACATGCACCTTGGCACCATCCAGCGTCAGCTTGCCGGAGCCGGGCAGGGTGGAAATCACGATGCCGGCAAGGTGGTCGCTTTCGCCGTCGGTCAAGCCAAAATCGCGGGCCTTGAACGCATAGGCGTGGTCTTCCTTGATCGTCACCGTCTTGTCGGCGCCGACAGGCGCGTCATTGACGGCGGTGACGTCAAAGGTCAGCGTGTGGACGCCAGACGTGTCCTTGCCGTTGCCGGCGGTGCCGCCGTCATCGGTGACCGTAAAGTCGATTGTCGCCACGCCAGTGCCGTTGGCGTTCTTGCCGGGTTTCCAGACGAGGTGCGAAAGGTCCGTGACGTCGATCTCCTGGTCGGCGGCGACGGCAACGCCATTCAACTTCAATGTGCCATTGCCGGGCAGCGTGGTGATGATGACGGACGAAAACACGTCGCCATCGGTGATATCGGAAAAACCGAAATTGGCCGCCGTAAGCGTAAAGCTGTGGTCTTCCAGCAGGCTGGCGGTCGTGTCGGTCGCGGCCGGTGCGTGGTTGCTGCCATAGACCGTACCGTCGGCAGCGTAGCGCTGCTGATAGACGCCGTCGCCGTCGCCATCCTGGCTGATGCCCGGGTACCCCGCCTCCATCTGCACATCCCATGTCACCACCCAGCCACCATCAGTGAGCACGGTGACCTCAGGCGTTTCCTGGAAGGACCCGGTATAGGTGTTGACCTGGGTTTCGCCACCCAGCACTGTTCCGTCGGCGTTGAATGCCTGCTGGTGGATGCCCCAGAATTTGCCGCCTGACCCCTGAGTTTGCCAGATGACCACCCAGCCACCATCCTGGAGCGCCGTGATCTCAGGCGCCACTTGTTGGTGCGATGTGTCTGTGTTGACCAGCGTCTCACTGCCGCGGGTCGTTCCGTCGGCGTTGTAGGCCTGTTGGTGGACGTCCCGGCCAGCCTCGCTATTCGTCGTCCAAGCCACCACCCAGCCGCCGTCGGCGAGTGCTGCGATGTCAGGCTCAAGCTGACCGCCTTCGCTGGTGGCATTGACCCGCGTTTCGCCACCGTGTGTTGTGCCATTGGCATTATAGGCTTGCTGGTAGATGCCCGTGGAACCGTCGGGATCTTGCCCATCGGATTGCCATGTCACTACCCAGCCGCCGCCAGTCAGTGCGGCAACCTGGTGGTTATTCTGGCTATCGGTTGTGTAGCTGTTGACCTGCGTCTCGATGCCGAGCTTTGTGCCATCCTGGTTATAGGCCTGCTGGTAGACGCCCCGGGGGCCGTCCGGGTTATTTTGGTTGTCTTGCCCAGAGGACTCCCATGTGGCGACCCAGCCGCCGCCGTCCAGCGCCGTCACCTGCAGATCGTCATGATAGAACCCAGGTGTGGTGTTGACATGGACCTCGCCGCCGCGCGCGGTGCCGTCGGCATTGTAGACCTGCTGGTAGTAGCCAGGAGCATCATCATCGTCCGCTGGATTGAACGTCTCCCAGGCAACCACCCAGCCGCCGTCATCCAGCGCGGCAATAACAGCATCTGAGGCTCCACTGGTGGTATAGGTGTTGACGCGTGCTTCGCCTTCGCGCTCGGTTCCATCTGAATTGAAGACGCGCTGATAGACGCCGCCATTGTCTTCATCCGATGTCCATGTCACCACCCAACCGCCATCGGCGAGCGCGGCAATCTGCTGATCATACTGAGCGAGCGTCGTGGAAGTGTTGACCAGTGTCTCATCGCCACGCGCCGTGCCGTCGGCGTTGTAGGCCTGCTGATAGACGCCGCCGCCATCGCCATCCTGCCCATCCGACGTCCATGTCACCACCCAGCCGCCATCGGCGAGCGCCGTCGCCGTGGCGTCGAACTGATCGCCCGTCGTATAGCTGTTGACCTGGGTTTCGAGCGCTGGCGTATGCAGCATGGCGGGTTCCTGTCCGGGTTTGCATCGGAAACAGGACCGCCCGTTTGCGAAGTCGCTTGTGAAAACACATGACCGCCCGGTCGCGTGACCGGAGAAGTGGGCTTGCCTCTCTAAATCTAGCGGATTTTCCCGACGCTGCTGGAACTATTTTTGGGTACGATCTTGCAATGTCCGACGCGCTCGCCGGTGTCGGGGAGGGCAGCGTGCGCAACCCTCCCGCCTTGACAAATCGGGCTCATCATGCGTTTGTCCCGCCGAATTTGAATTGGCCGGGAATCTCAAGATTTGCCCGGCTCCAAGCTATAAAAATTGCAGGATATAACCATGCACCGCTATCGCAGCCACACTTGCGCCGCTCTCCGAACCGCCGATGTCGGCTCCACCGTCCGCCTTTCCGGCTGGGTTCACCGCGTCCGTGACCATGGCGGCCTGCTGTTCGTCGACCTGCGCGACCATTATGGCATGACGCAGGTGGTAGTCGATCCCGACAGCCCGGCCTTCAAGACGGCAGAGACGGTGCGCGGCGAATGGGTCATCCGCATCGACGGCGCCGTCAAGGCGCGCTCGGCAGAAACCATCAACAAGCAGATGGCAACCGGCGAGATCGAGCTTTACGCGCAGGAGATCGAGGTGCTCTCCGTCGCCAAGGAACTGCCGCTGCCGGTGTTCGGCGAGCCCGATTACCCCGAGGACATTCGCCTAAAATACCGCTTCCTCGACCTGCGCCGCGAGACACTGCACAAGAACATCGTCAAGCGTTCGCAGATCATTTCCGACATGCGCGCCCGCATGAACTCGGCTGGCTTTGCCGAGTACTCGACGCCGATCCTGACCGCGTCATCGCCGGAAGGCGCCCGCGACTTCCTGGTGCCGAGCCGTATCCATCCCGGCACGTTCTTCGCGCTGCCGCAGGCGCCGCAGCAGTACAAGCAGCTGCTGATGGTCGCCGGCTTCGACCGCTATTTCCAGATCGCGCCGTGCTTCCGTGATGAAGACCCGCGCGCCGACCGCCTGCCGGGTGAATTCTACCAGCTCGACCTCGAAATGAGCTTCGTCACCCAGGAAGACGTCTGGAACACCATGGCGCCTGTCATGACGGAGGTGTTCGAGACCTTTGCCGAGGGCAAGCCGGTCACCAAGGAATGGCCGCGCATTCCCTATGACGAGGCGATCCGCAAATACGGCTCCGACAAGCCCGACCTGCGCAACCCGATCGTCATGGAAGGTGTCACCGAGCATTTTGCCGGCTCCGGCTTCAAGGTGTTCGCCGGCATGATCGCCGCAAACCCGAAGGTCGAAGTCTGGGCGATCCCGGTCAAGCGCAAGTCCGATACCGACGAACCAATCGGCCGCGCCTTCTGCGACCGCATAAACGCCTGGGCGCAGTCGACCGGCCAGCCCGGTCTCGGCTACATCTTCTGGCGCAAGGAAGAGGACGGCACCACGGCCGGTTCCGGTCCGCTCGCCAAGAACATCGGACCCGAGCGCACCGCAGCGATTGCCGCCCAGCTTGGTCTCGAATTCGGCGATGCCTGCTTCTTCGTCGCCGGCGAGCCGTCGAAGTTCTACAAGTTTGCCGGCGAAGCCCGCACTAAGGCCGGCGAAGACCTCAATCTTGTCGATCGCGACCGGTTCGAACTGTGCTGGATCATCGATTTCCCGTTCTACGAATGGAGCGAGGAAGAAAAGAAGGTCGATTTCGCCCACAACCCGTTCTCGATGCCGCAGGGCGGCCTCGAGGCGCTGCAGACTCAGGATCCCCTGACGATCAAGGCCTACCAGTATGACGCGGTATGCAACGGCTTCGAAATCGCCTCGGGCTCGATCCGTAACCAGTCCCCGGAACTGATGGTCAAGGCCTTCGAACTGGTCGGCCTCAGCCAGACCGACGTCGAGGAACGTTTCGGCGGCATGTATCGCGCCTTCCAGTATGGTGCACCTCCGCATGGCGGTTGCGCCTTCGGCATCGACCGCGTCGTCATGCTGCTATTGGGCGCCAAGAACCTGCGCGAAATCACGCTGTTCCCGATGAACCAGCAGGCACAGGACCTGTTGATGAATGCACCGGCACCGGCCATGCCCAAGCAGCTGATGGAACTGTCGCTGCGGGTCATTCCGCCGGTCAAGAAGGACTGAGCCGGATGATCGGCGCCGACGCCATCGAGCGTGTGAAGGCTGCCTTCACACGCGTTGTGGCCTCGGCTGTCGCCGCCGCACTGGCCTATTGGCTGGCACGCGTGCTGCTTGGCCAGCACCAGCCGATCTTCGCGGCGATCACCGCCATCATCTGCCTGGCTCCCGGCATCCTCAATCACTTCCGCCAGAGCCTCAACATGCTGGTGGGCGTCTCGGTCGGCATCGTGGTTGGCGAGCTCATCTTCCTCATCCCCCAGGATCTCGGCGAGATAAGCATCGCACTCGCTGTCTTCGTTGCCATGCTGCTGGGTTCGGCGTTGAGTACGGTTCCCGTCGTGCCCATACAGGCCGGAGCGTCGGCGCTGCTCGTCATCCTGATGGGTCCGCAATACGCCGGTCTGCCACGTTACTTGGATGTCATCATAGGGGTAGCTACGGGCCTGATCTTTGCTGTGGTATTCTTCCGCGCAAGGCTGAATTTTCGGGACTGAGCCGGCTGACCATCACATAGCTTTGGCGGACGCCATCTGTATTCCGTGCCAAGTCTAGGCACATCCGCTGTTTTGCCCGGATTCGGCCGGTATTCGAACGAATTTCCGCAGTGATTGAGCCGCAATCCCCTTGCAACCTCTGTGATGCGGGAAGGGACCCGCTGACATGACAGGGGAATATCATGACGTCAGAACAAGACGATATCGACCGACAGGCCGGACTGCTTCCACCTGATCCCAATATGCCGACCGATCCGCCGCGACAAGGCGGCTTCACCGGCTTCATGCGCCTGCCGGGTGTGAAATTCATCATCGTCGGCATCATCTCTGTGATGCTGCTCGTGCCGACATTGTTGGTCTGGGCTCTGGTGGAGGAACGCAGCGACCGCGCCAGCGAAGTCGCGCAGAAAATTGCCGCCGGCTGGGGCGGGGAGCAAGTGGTCAACGGCCCGTATCTCGCCGTACCCGTCACTGTGAATCGCAGCCAGACGAGCCAGAACGGCACCATCACCTGGCAGCGGGTGACCGACTGGGTGCTGATGATGCCGGAGGAACTGAAAGTCGATGCGAAGCTGGCAACGGAAGCGCGAAAACTCTCGATCTATTCGCTGCCGGTCTACAACGCCAAGCTCTCGATCAAGGGCAAATTTCCGGCCACGATGACGGCGACGCTGGCCCAGTTCGAGGGCACGCCGGATCTTGATCGGGCTTTTCTGGTGATGAATATCGGCGATATTACAGGCATCCGCTCGAATGCCGAAATCAAGATCGACGGCGCACCGGCGCAGCCCTTCGAGCCGGGCATGCGAGCGATTTCCTCGTTCAAGCCGAATTTCAGTAGCGCCTATTATGGCGATCAGGCGGTTTCGACCACTGGCATCAACCGGCCCGTCAGCCGTGATGTCATCGAAAAAGGCTTCGATTTCGACATGGAGCTGTCGCTCAATGGTTCCGGCCGCTTCTCGGTGGCGCCGGCGGGCCAGACGACCAGCCTGGCGATCTCGGCCAATTGGGGCGATCCGGGCTTTGAGGGCACCTATCTGCCCGAAACCAAGAAGATCGAGCCCAAGTCCTTTTCCGCCAACTGGACGATACCCTATCTCGCCCGAGGCATCGACAAGGTTTCCTGGAATACGGTGATGCCCCTCACCAGCAGTCTGATGTCGGTCAATCTGGTCGAGCCGGTCAAGTTCTACCAGATCGTCTCGCGCACGTTGAAATACTCGATCGGCTTCATCTCGCTGATGTTCTTTGCGGTCTTCATCATTGAGTTGAAGAGTGGCCGTATGGTGCACTGGGTTCAGTATGTGCTGACGGGCCTAGCGCTGATCATCTTCTACATCCTGCTGCTGGCCCTCGCCGAGCATCTGGGCTTCGGCCTTTCCTACGCCATAGCCGCTGCGGCGACCACCGCGCTGATCGCCACCTATGTCGGCACAGTAACGGCAAGCCGGCGAAGCGGCGTGTCGCTCGCCGTGGTCCTGGGCCTCACCTACGGGGTCATGTATCTGATCCTCAGGGAGGACGAGTATGCTCTGCTTGCTGGCGCCATCATCTCCTTCGTGACCATCGGGGCGACGATGTACTTCACCCGCAACATCGATTGGTCGGGAGCAAAGCAAGCTCGATAAGTACAATATTCCGGGCGGCTTTGGTCGCCCGGAACTGTCTTTACTGTGAGAAATCGGTCGAATTAGTCCTATTAATACAAGAGGATCTTAATCAAACCGAAACCGTTTGTTCATAGGTTCGCCTCGACAGGGCTTCGCCTCATGCATGATCGCATTCTCACACTGTCATGGATACACAATCCAATTTGGCACGTGATATTATCAAGCATCCATGGCGTATCTTTCTGATTTAAATTGCTAAATTAGATAGACTCATTTTTTGCGACGCCCGTGAGGTCGTTTGCACCATGCTCGCTCAGTAATATTCCTGCTTCTCATCCTAGGGGAATATTGATGTCATTTCTTCAGAACGCGAGGATTCGGACGAAGATCCTTTCCTTGATCCTGCCGATCTGCCTAGTGGGCGCTGGTGCCGTAGCGATCATGTCCATGCAGTACAAGCAAGCCGACAACGATTATTCGGATTTCATCGCGCGCGACGAAGTCGCTGCGGTCGATATGGCCCGCGCCAATCGCAATCTTCAGGGCATGGGCTACCGCGCCCAGCAGACCATCGTCTATGACGCCAAGGCGGACTACTACGCGGACATCGTCAAGCTCTATGAACGCAATGCCAAGCAGCTGCATAACCGGCTGCAGTCGGTAAAGGAACTGATTCCCGAGCATGCGGACGAGATCGACGCTTTCAGCAAGCGTGCTGCGGAGATTACAGCTCTGACCGACGCGGCAGTGAAGCTTGGTTCCGAGAACAAGGATGCTGAAGCGCAAGCCGAAATGACCAAGGCGGACATTCTGATCACGCCGATGGAAGAAGATGTCCGCAAGTGGCTGGACGACTACATGAAGAGCGTCACTGCCCGAAGCGATCAGCTGACCGTTGAAACCAACGACACCATCTTGTATTCGCTTTTGACCCTCGGCATCGTCTTCGCATTCGCTATTGCAGCGTCTCTGTTGGTCACAGCGCGCGGTATCACGACGCCCATCGCCCGTCTGAAAGACCGGATGACAACGCTGGCCGCCGGCGAAACGGGTGCTGAAGTCGACGGCCTCGGCCGCCGTGATGAACTGGGTGACATGGCGAAAGCCGCATCGGTGTTTCGCGAGAACGCCATTGCCAAGGCGGCGATGGAACGTGAAGTCGAAGCCAACCGTTCGCTGGGCGAAAAGGAGAGGCTGGAGCGCGAAGAAATCAAGGCACGTGAGGCGGCAGAAGACAAGTTTGCGGTTGAGTCGCTGGCAACCGGCCTTGGCCGCCTGGCCGATGGCGATGTCGCCTACCGGATCACCACGCCATTTGCGGAGCGTTCGGACGCCCTGCGTCAGAACTTCAACCACTCGCTCGAAAAGCTGAATACAGCCCTTCGTGCGGTTGGTGAGAATGCCCGCGGCATCGACTCCGGCTCCAACGAAATCCGTTCGGCCGCTGACGACATGTCCAAGCGCACCGAGCAGCAGGCGGCCTCCGTCGAGGAAACCGCAGCCGCGCTCGAACAGATCACCACCACCGTCAAGGACTCCACGCGTCGTGCCGAAGAAGCCGGTGCGCTTGTGTCGCGCACCAAGGCAGGTGCCGAAAAGTCCGGCGAAGTGGTTCGCCGTGCCGTTCTCGCCATGCAGGGCATTGAAAGGTCGTCGGGCGAAATCGGCAACATCATCGGCGTGATCGATGAAATCGCTTTCCAGACCAATCTGCTGGCATTGAATGCCGGCGTGGAAGCGGCGCGTGCCGGCGATGCCGGCAAGGGCTTTGCAGTCGTCGCCCAGGAAGTGCGCGAACTCGCGCAGCGCTCGGCCAAAGCCGCCAAGGAGATCAAGGCTCTCATCAACACGTCAGGCGAGCAAGTGCAGTCCGGCGTGGCGCTGGTCGGCGAAACCGGCAAGGCGCTGGAGGTCATCGTTGCGGAGGTCCAGGAGATCAACCAGCACGTCACGGCAATCGTCGAGTCCGCACGCGAACAATCGGTCGGGCTCCAGGAGATCAACACCGCGGTCAACACCATGGACCAGGGCACGCAGCAGAACGCCGCCATGGTCGAGCAGTCGACGGCAGCCAGCCACAGCCTGGCCAAGGAGGCGGCATCGCTGAGTAAACTTCTCGGTCAGTTCAATCTCGGCGGTGGCCCTGCACAGCCGGTGGCCATTCGCGCAGCCTCGGACGCCTCGCGCCCGGCGCCGTCTCCGGCCCGTGCTCTGGGCCGCAAGATCGCCGGCGCCTTCGGCGGCGCCAAATCTGCTGCCGCTACTCAGGAGCAGTCCTGGGAAGAATTCTGATCGATCTGGCGGTATGTGAATGCAAAAAGGGGCCGTGCATTGCGCGGCCCTTTTCTTTTGCATGCCGGCATCCGGACAAAGAAAAACCCGGCTGGCGAATGGCCAGCCGGGTTCGTATGCGTCGCCTAACCAGCGATTACTGGTTGGCGCTGATCTGGACGTTGAGCGTCTTGGCGAGATCGGCCGGGTTGCCCATGGCGGCACCCATGATCTGCGGGAAGGGCAGCGGTGCGCCAGGCTCGGCAGTCACTTCGATGCTCTTGGGATCGTCGAGATAGGTGTTGGCAGCCGTGGAGATCTGCGTCTGCAGATCAGGCATGTTGAGCTGGCCGAGCAGCATCGGCAGCATGCCCTTCAGCGACTGGGCAAACTGCTTGCCATCGACGCCCTGCTGCTTGCCGGCGTAGTCGAGAAGCTTGGAGGTGATGCCGGCATCATCGAAGCGGATCGAGCTGGAATTGTAGACCAGCTGCTGCATCAGGCCCATCATCGACATGCCGAGCGCCTGCTGGCCGGCAGCCTTGTCGGGGTTGGCTTCGGCAGCCTTCATGGCTTCCTGCATGCTCTTGACGAGTTCGAGCGTGTAGCCCGAAAGCGAGACATTCAGGTCGAGGCGGCCGATATTGTCGAAATCGAACGAGTATTCGGTGATGTCCAGCTTGCCGTCGGCGAGCGTCCAGGCGCCCTTCATGGTGATGTCACCGGCAACGGTCTGCAGGCCAAGCGCGTTGATCGCTTCCTGGGCCTTCGGATCCGGGGCAGAGGTCGTGTCGATCTTGATGCCGGAAACCACTGTTTCGGCGTCGATCTTCTTCTCGTCGTCGGAAAGCGTGTAGCTGCCGGTGATTTCGTCGATCGTGCCGACATCCTTGTTTTCAGCGATCAGCTTGGTCGGACCGACATGGAAGGACGAGGCGATCATAACGGAGTCCAGCGTGCCCGGCTCCGGGTTGGCCGGCAGGCTGATGCCCTCGACATAGATGTCCGTAGCGTTGATGCCCGAGCCGTTTTCGATTGCGTTGAGGTCGGCGAAGGATGCCTTCTCGATTTCGTAGCCGCCATCTGCTTCAGTGACACCGGTCAGCGTCACGTCACCGATCGGAACCTGCTTCTTGTCGGCATTGGTGACCGTCATCGTCACGCCGTTGAGGATGACATTGGCGCCGTCAACGGAGGTGCCGGTCGCGGCAAAGCTGATGCCGTTCGGCGAGGTCAGCGCATTGAACTTGGCAAGGACGTCGTTGCCGTCGAGCGCGAAAGCTGCATTGGCGATCGAAAGGAAAGCCGTGCCGGCGAGCAGCAGGGTGATGGTGCGGGTGGTTTTCATTGAAATGTCCCTCTTGGCAAGACGATGACTCTGGATGGCGTATCCAGAGCTAAATACGTCCGATGCGGCATTTATATTCTCAGTCCGGCTAATATCTATGGCGAAAACAGACTTTTTTCGAGGCCACCGGGGCAATGATCTGGTTTTGGGTTAAGGGAATGTTCTTGCAGTTGGCCTGCCGGTGAAACGAGAAGGCCGTTCCTTTGCAGGAGCGGCCTTTCGCGATACGATTCTACTTGCCGTCTACCTGACCCCCGATGTCGCAGCTGAGGCCTCGGCCCGCACCGTCAGGTGCATGGCGGGTCAGCAGTGTCCGGTCGGTACTACTTGATCGTAAGGTCGTAGCGGAAGCCGCTGCTAAGATTATAGGCTGTTCCAGGTCCGAGTCCCGAGCCGATCAGCGAGAACTTGACTATGTCGGTTCCGCGATAGCCTTTTTGCGGCGTGTAAGTGACGAGCATACCCTTCATCGGCTTGCCCTTGCACTGCCTTGTGGCGTCGCCCATTTTCCATGCCTGCCAGCGCGCGGAGACGGTTCCGTGCTCCGGTTGCTTGTTGATCTTGAATTTGGGCATGCTACCATAGTGGCAATTTCTGTTGTAAGTGTACCAGATACCAAGGGAGGATGTTTTCCCGGCTGGTATCGTCATGCTTTCGGCGAGTGCTGGCAAAGCTGCGCTGGCGGCAATGCTAGTGGCGATGAAGAACTTAAGAATTGAACGCATTTGAAGCCTCTTTCCTGAGTGTTTCGCAGATGCAATCAGAACACACGAGGCGGCGAGAAGGGCCGTCGCCAAGCCAAGTCACGTGGAAATCTTGAAGGAAATACATCACTTGACGGTGATGTTGATCTTCCATTCCTTGTCTCGAAGAAGATAGCCAGTCGACATGCCGCCACTGAAGATGATCGACACCTTGTCAGGCCCATGATAGCCCGGCGTCGGCTTGTAGACGACCAGCGTGCCGTGCATCGGTTTGCCGGCGCATTTGCCAGCTTCCTTGCCCATCCGGAAAGGCTTCCACATCGTGGTGATGCTGCCATGCTCCGGTTTGCGTGTGATGTGGACCTCCGGTTTGCCACCGGCGTAGCAGGTGTCGTTGGTAGCGGTGTAGTAGAAAAAGATTGCCGACGCGCGATTGGCCGGCACTGTGCGAGTCTCTGCTGCGAATGCGGATACTGCACTGGCGATAACGGCGATCAAGGTGAGGAGGAATTTTGTGAAAAAGCGCACGATGCTACCTATCTGAGGGTACTGAACAACTGTTCGATAGTATGGCTGAAGATTTGTTGCAATCTTAATGAATGCAAATGCATCACAAGATTGCATTTAAGGTGAATTGCATACATGCGGTCAATGACCTGTCCACAGCTCAATCGCCTGCAATCCTTGCCGGTTGAAGCCGGTTCAGCTATTGACGGCGCATGGGAAAAAGTGAATTGCCGCCCGGCGGCGGAGACGATATTCAGCCGATTGACTTGAGGACTGCGCTCGAGGAGCGCTACCTCGCCTATGCGCTCACCACCATCATGCACCGGGCGCTGCCTGACGTGCGCGACGGCTTGAAGCCGGTCCATCGCCGCATAGTCCATGCGATGAGCGAAATGGGCATCCGCCCCAACACGGCCTACAAGAAATGCGCCCGTATCGTCGGCGACGTCATGGGTAAGTTCCACCCCCATGGCGACCAGTCGATCTATGATGCGCTGGTGCGCCTGTCGCAGGAATTTGCGATCCGCTATCCGATCGTCGACGGGCAGGGCAATTTCGGCAATATCGATGGCGATAACCCCGCCGCCATGCGTTACACCGAAGCGCGCATGACCGATGTCGCGGCCCTGCTGCTGGAGGGCATCGACGAGGACGCGGTCGACTACCGCCCGACCTACAACGAGGAAGACCAGGAGCCGATCGTGCTCCCCGGCGCCTTCCCGAACCTGCTGGCCAACGGCTCGTCAGGCATCGCGGTCGGCATGGCGACCAATATTCCGCCGCACAATGCCCATGAAATCTGCGACGCGGCGCTGCATCTGATCAAGAACCCGGACGCGGATGTCGAGAAACTGGTCGAGTTCATCCAGGGGCCGGATTTCCCGACCGGCGGCACGATCATCGAAAGCCGTGCCAGTATCCTCGATGCCTACCAGACCGGACGTGGTGGTTTCCGCGTGCGCGCCAAATGGGTGCAGGAGGATCTCGGCCGTGGCGGCTATCAGATCGTCGTCACCGAAATCCCCTATCAGGTGCAGAAGTCGCGACTGATCGAAAAGATCGCCGAGTTGTTGATCGCCCGCAAGCTGCCGCTGCTCGAAGATATCAGAGATGAATCCGCAGAAGACGTGCGCGTCGTGCTCATCCCCAAGAGCCGCACCGTTGATGCCAACCTGTTGATGGAATCGCTCTTCCGCCTGACCGAGCTTGAAAATCGCGTCTCGCTCAACATGAACGTATTGTCCATGGGCAAGGTGCCCAAGGTCATGTCGCTCAAGGAAGTGCTGGTCGAGTGGCTCGCGCATCGCCGCGAAGTGCTGGTGCGCCGTTCGCGCCATCGTCTCGCCGAGATCGATCGCCGGCTGGAAATCCTCGGCGGCTATCTCATCGCCTACCTCAACATCGATGAGGTGATCCGCATCATCCGCGAGGAGGATGAGCCCAAGCAGACGATGATGGCGCGCTTCAGCCTCACCGACCTGCAGGCCGAATCCATCCTCAACATGCGACTGAGGTCTTTGCGCAAGCTCGAGGAATTCGAGATCCGTAAGGAGTTCGATGATCTGTCGGCGGAAAAGGCCGGTATCGAGGGCCTGCTCGCTTCCGAAGACAAGCAGTGGTCGACGGTCGCCTGGGAAATCGGCGAGGTGAAGAAGAAATTTGCCAAGGCAACGCCGCTTGGCCGCCGCCGTACTGATTTCGCCGATGCCCCGTCCACCGACAGCGCCGCCATCGAGCAGGCGATGATCGAAAAGGAACCAGTCACCGTCGTCGTTTCGGAAAAGGGCTGGATTCGCGCGCTGCGCGGCCACAGCTCCGATTATGCCGCCCTGCAGTTCAAGGAAGGCGACAGCCTCCGGCTGGCTTTCCATGCCCAGACAACCGACAAGATCATCATCTTTACCACGGGTGGCAAGGCGTTCACGCTGGGTGCGGACAAGCTGCCGGGCGGTCGCGGGCATGGCGAGCCACTGCGCATCATGATCGACATGGAAAACGACCAGGATGTGCTGACGGCCTTTGTCTATGACGCGGCGCGCAAGCTCGTGGTCTCTTCGCATCTCGGCTACGGCTTTGTCGTGCCGGAGGCCGAACTGATCGCCAATACCCGCAAGGGCAAGCAAATCCTCAACGTTGGCATGCCGGATGAGGCCAAGCTGGTGGTGCATGCGACTGGCGACCACGTCGCCGTGGTTGGTGAAAACCGCAAGATGGTGGTCTTCCCGCTCGCCCAGATTCCGGAAATGAGCCGCGGCAAGGGCGTGCGCCTGCAGCGCTACAAGGATGGCGGCGTCTCAGATATCCGCGTCTTCAAGCTCGAGGAAGGGCTGACCTGGGACGACAGCGCCGGCCGCAACTTCAACCGCAACAAGGAAGAGCTGGCCGAATGGCTGGGCGACCGCGCCGCGGCCGGCCGGCCGGTGCCCAAGGGTTTCCCGCGCTCGGGCAAGTTCGCCGGCTGATCAAAGCGGGATGGTGAAAACAAATCTCGCCCAGATTGGGCGAGTTTGAGCTAGTGCAAAGGTATTTCCTCACGCCGCGACGTATGGATCGAATGCCACACAAGCGCGACAAGGATGATTGCACCGCCGATCAAGGTCAGCACGGGCGGCTGCTCGGAAAAGATGATCCAGACCCAGACGGGAGCCAGGACGGTTTCCAGCAGGTAGAACATTCCCGTTTCGGCCGCCGAAAGATATTGCGGCCCCACCGCAAGCGCCCAGAAGGCGAAGGGCGTCAAGATCAGTCCATTGAAGATGATCCACCAGGGCGAGCCGATGTGGAAGCCGGTCTTGGCGGCAAGGATGGCGCCGAGCGTTGCTGGGATGATCGCGGCCACTAGGGGCGTAAAGCCGAAATCCTTGCCCGAAGCACGGCTAAAGGTCAGGGCTCCGGCAATCGACAGCGCTGAAAGCGCCGCCATTGTGTCGCCGAACAGATGGCCGCTTTCAAGCCCGTTGGCGACGATGATCAGCACGCCGATCGTCATTGCGGCCATGGCAACAAAGGTTGCGATCCGCGGCCGTTCTCCGAGAAAGATCCAGGAGAGCAGGGCCGCGAACATCGGATTGAACGCCAGGATGAAGGCAACATTGGCCGAGGTGGTGTTGAACACCGACAGGATGAAGAAGATCGTCGAGACTGCGTAGAACACCGAGATGATGACGCCATGCCAGCCGGGGATCAGCACCGGCGCCTTGCCGCGGATGAGCCGGATCGCGATCCAGACGATGATGGCGACAAGCACGGTAAACACACTGCGTCCGGCAAGTATCGACCAGCTGTTGCCGTCGGCGAGCCGGACGATCGGGATATCGAAGGAAAGCGCAAGCCCGCCACAAAACGTGAGGAACACCCCACGCGCGTGGGCCGACAGGTTTTTCAGCAGCATCAGGCGTCCTGTTCTTCGCCTGTCGGCTCGAAAAGAGTCCAGCCCTGGTGCAGCAAATGCTCTTGTGGGCGAAAGCGCGTCTTGTAGGTCATTTTGCGTGACCCCTCGACCCAGTAGCCGAGATAGACATGCGGCAGGCCTCTGGCCTTGGCCCGACGGATATGATCGAGGATCATCCATGTGCCGAGCGATCGCGCTTCCTCGGACGGGTCATAGAAGGAATAGACCATCGACAGGCCGTCGGCCATGATGTCGGAAAGGGCGGTGGCGATCAGCCGTCCGCCGGGACGGGTATTCAGGCCGTCGCCTTCCTCGCGGATGCGGTATTCGATGATGCGCGTGTTGACATGGGTGTCTTCGACCATCATCGCGTAATCGAGCACGCTCATATCGGACATGCCGCCGGATTGGTGCCGGCTATCGAGATATTTGCGGAACAGTCCGAACTGCTCGGTCGAGGGTTCGGCAGCATATTCCTTGGAAACGAGATCGAGGTTACGGCCAAGGACGCGTTTCATCGAGCGGGTCGGCTCGAACTGATCGACGAGAATGCGGACGGAAACACAGGCGCGGCAGCTTTCGCAGGCCGGACGGTAGGCGATGTTCTGGGATCGCCTGAAACCGCCCTGCGTGAGGATGTCGTTCATCTCGGGCGCGCGCTGTCCAACGAGATGCGTGAACACCTTCCGCTCCACCTGTCCCGAAAGGTACGGGCATGCGGCGGGTGCCGTCATGAAGAACTGTGGTGATGGGTGTGCCTGCGTGTTCATGCCGGGGAGAGAATCTCATCCATTTTCAAGATTTCACCATATAAGCATGGCGAAAGATTGAAAAAGGTCAACTCCTCAGTATGGCTAACATTACGAGTATGTTGTGCCAGTCCAGCGGCTCGCACGAACGCTGACCGTGCCCAGCGCAATATCGTGCAGCAAACGGCCGCGATCGGTGAACAGGCCAACGAGAAGAATGAACGGCGTCAGCACCGAATTCAGGATCCAGAAAACAACCAGATGCAGGATCGCGGTGAAGAAATCGATGTTGTGGCCGCTGTCGCTGGTCATCATCAGGTCCATGACCCGCATGCCCGGCGTCGCCTGGGCCGACGAGGACAAGGACAGGCCGAAATAGAGCGCTGCAATGATGAAGAACAGCACTGGGAAGAGATAGAAGCCCAGCCCGAGCGTCAGAAGAGCAAAGAAGAACGCCACGACATAAGCCGGGATCATCAGCAGGCCGACGATCAGGTAGTCTATCACGAAGGCAAAAACTCGCCGGCTCAGCACGCCGTCATAGACATCTGCAGCAAACGGGCGATTGTTTTCATAGACGTTAGCCATGGAGGCGTACCTTTCGTCGGGTTGTCATCCACGATATGGTGACATCCGTGGCTTCCTGCAATATCCGCATGCAAAAACCCTCGCGGGTCGCGATGCAGTGCCGCGTGCCGATCCGCAGGCGCCGGATCAGCCTTTCGCCAGCAGTCTCGCGACATCCATGGCGAAATAGCTGAGGATACCGTCGCAGCCGGCGCGCTTGAAGGACAGCAGCTGCTCCAGCATCACGCGTTCGCCGTCGATCCAGCCATTGGCGGCGGCGGCCTTGACCATCGTATATTCACCGGACACCTGATAGGCGTAAACCGGCAGGCCGAAGGCTTCCTTGATGCGCCAGCAGATGTCGAGATAGGGCAGGCCGGGCTTGACCATCAGCATGTCGGCGCCTTCCTCCACGTCCATCGCCGCCTCGCGGATGGCTTCGGTGCCATTCGCGGGATCGATGTAGTAGGTCTTCTTATCGCCCTTCAGCAGGCCGGAGGTCGAGATTGCCTCGCGATAGGGGCCGTAGTGGGCCGAGGCAAACTTGGTCGCATAGGACATGATGCCGACATCCTGGTGACCTGCCACATCGAGTGCCCGGCGGATGGCGCCGATGCGGCCGTCCATCATGTCGGACGGCGCGATAATATCGGCCCCGGCATCGGCCTGTGCAACCGCGGCGCGAGAAATATGCTCCACCGTTTCGTCATTGACAATAATGCCGTCGCGCAGGATGCCGTCGTGACCGTGGCTGGTGAAGGGGTCGAGGGCAACGTCGGTGATGACGCCGATATTCAGGCCGGCCTTCTTGATGGCCGCGGTGGCTTTGTTGATCAGGTTATTGGCATTCAATGCCTCCGAGCCGGTCTGGTCGCGCAGTGCCAGATCGACATTCGGGAAGGTGGCGAGGGCAGGGATGCCAAGATCAGCGGCTTCGCGCGCCGCTTCCACGGCCTTGTCGACCGACAGCCGGTTGACACCGGGCATGGCCGGGATCGGCTCGACAATGCCGGTGCCCTCGACGAGGAAGATCGGCCAGATCAGATCATCGACCGTCAGCCGGTTCTCCTGGATCAGCCGCCGCGACCAGTCCGCCTTGCGGTTGCGGCGCATGCGGCGGTGGCCGGTGATTTCGTCAACGAGATGGGTCTTGTCGGTCATGGCGAGCATCCGTGCTGATTTTCCGAGGTGAATAGCATGAACATCCGGGCAGGCAAATGATCGGATTGTCGCGCCTTATCGAGGTGGTCTCATTCTGTGTCATTCGTGGCAGCTGGGCCAGACTGGAATTCGTCATCTTATTCCGCTAGGAAAGCCTCATGACCGATCTGCAGCTCTCCGCACCCAAACCCGTCCTGGCCGAATTCCTGATGACGCTGTTCCTCAGGGGGGTCGCGCTTGCCTGCCTGTTGTTTGCCGTCCGGCTGTGGGGCGAGCTGACGGGATACACGCAAGGGGGCAGGCTGCGCTTTGATCTCCTGAGTTCCGATATGATGGCGGTGAAGGCTTCGCTTTCAGTGCTTTACCCAGTCGCGGCGGTGGGTCTTTGGCTCAAGGGCGCCTGGGGTCCTGTGATCTGGTCGGCAGCGTCGGGGCTCGAGATCGTCATGTATCAGGTGTTTCCGGACGTCTTCGGCGCCCACCCGATGAAGGTGATGACGATCGCCCTCGCCGTGCTGGCCTATATGGTGTTGAGGCTGACGATCATCCTCACCAAACCCCAGAAAGACCCGGCACGGCAGGGTTAACAAGATCTGAAAGGTGATGGATTATTTACCATATGCCTTCGTTCTTTCCGGGTAACCGGGCGTTAATCCTATGATTTAAGTAGAATTTTATAGGTACTCGCTAAGTTGAAGTCATAAGGCGGACATCAAAAACAAGAACCGCCGGGCAAACAGTGAGGCAGAAAATGAACACCAAGCTCAAGGCACAGGCGGCTCCCGTTTCCATCGATCCGCAGGAACAGGTCATCCATAATCTCTATCTCGAAAGCGTCCACCTGGTCGAGCGGCTGCACCGCCGCCTGCTCGATGTCATCAAGGACGAGTTCGACCGCTCGGGTCGCGACGACATCAATGCTGTCCAGGCGCTCTTGCTCTTCAACATCGGCTCTTCGGAACTGACGGCCGGCGAACTTCGCTCGCGTGGCTACTATATGGGCTCCAACGTATCCTATAACGTCAAGAAGCTGGTCGACATGGGCTTCATCAACCACTCCCGCTCGCGCATCGACCGTCGCTCGGTTCGCATCTCGCTGACGGAAAAGGGTCAGGATGTCGCTGAAACGGTGTCGAAGCTCTATCAGCGCCACGTCGGCTCGATCCACAAGGTCGGCGGCATCGGCACCGACGAGTTCGGCCAGATGAACAAGCTGCTGCAGCGGCTCGACCGCTTCTGGAATGACAGCATTCTCTATCGCCTGTAATCAGGCAACTTTCTGATAAAGCTGCATTTCCTCCAGTCATGCGGTGTTTCAGTGGCATAGCGGGGCGTGGGCACACGCTCCGTTATGCCTGTTTTGGAGGGGTCAGTAGACTATCGCTTCGGGAGCATTTTGCGACCAGCGTTTCTGATCGTCAGCATCGAGTCCGCCATCTGCGCCACGAGGCCGGCTGCCATGGCGCTGTCCAGGGCTTCGACATATTCCGGTCCTTCAAGCAGATGCTTTCTGGCGTGACTTTCCACTGCGCCGCGAGTGGCGGTTGGCGAGACGCCATACCTCGCGCTGTGGAATGCATTGATGATAATTTGATGTTTGTCGCTCAGGTTCACGCCGTTCTCCATGGTTACTGTGGCGGTCCTATCAGTAAGCCGGTTACTTTGATAGTCGCGTTATGGAAGACAGCGAAGTTGGCCATGGCCATAGTCGGATTCAGGCATCGGCAGACAGGCCCAGCCTGCGTGTCTGGGTAGCTGCGAAGGATTGGGCTTTTTCCATGTTGTCGAATTGGCTCTTTGTCTCGGCACCTGCCTCGATCACCACAACCGTCCATTTGTCGTTGTCGTAGGCAACGCGGACGCTCGAAACGTCGGCGGAAATCGCTGCTTTTTCAAATCTGATCATGACTCCAGCCTCGCGGTGGCGTGGCCGTGTAGCAACTGCCTGGCGATCTTGGCCTCGAACCCCTCCACGAAGCTGTCCGCGGTATCTTTCTTTTCCATCAGCACGCGCGCAAAGTCGGCGGCTTCGTCGGGATGGCACTGGTGAAGTCGCTGGGCAAGATCGCGACACAGATGCTGCAGATCCCCGGTAATCGCCTGCACTTGCTTGATGTCGAACGTCACATTGTCGCGTTTCATGGACCTTCTCCTTTCTATGTAGATGGCCATGAATATCTGCATTGCAATGAAAAGTTTTGAGACGGACAATATTCAACGAAAACGTTTGATTTGCCTTGTATTGCCCCGCCACAAAGCGCATCATCGAGGTGTCGGCAGCATTTGAAGCGGGCGCTGCTTTTACAGGGTTACCAACCTTGGCCCCAACCAAAGGAGGACTTCGTGTCTTCCAGCCATCGTCAGCATTTCACCGAAACCAACCTGAAAATGCTCGGCCGCGTTCTCGAAAGAGCGGAAATACCTAATGTGCCCGATCCAATGCAACGAGCCATAAGGCTGGAAGCGGCGCGTTTTCTAATTACGACTTTCCAACATGGAATCACAAACGAGGTCGCGCTCTATTCGGCGTTGATGAATCGACCGATATCCTTGCCTCAGTCGTCCGGCGAAAAGCACCAAGCGCCGGTAAGACTCAAAAGCGACCTGAATGCCTCGGTGACCCGTGACGGTTACCGGTATGGCAGAAGGGTCGAGCGAAACGGCACCTGGACCATCTACCATGTTTTTAGCGGTGCGCCCGCAACTTACGATTCCTGGAGAATGATTGGCCTCAACCTCAAGACCGCCGATCGGGCGCTTCGGATACTCAACGCGCCGATCAAGGCTGCCTAATTCGCCTTCGACAGGCCTGAGATCCCTAATATGCCAACATGATTGAGACTGATATGATCGACCGAACGACAGAAACAAAGATAACCTTCAGGCACCGATTTTCGGTGCCGCAGCTTCAACAGCCGCTGGGCGCCGGAACCTACCGTGTGACAACCGACGAAGAGGAAATCGTCGGATTGTCTTTCATCGCCTATCAGCGGACGTCGACGATGCTGCACATTCCAGCAATCGGGGCATCCACCAACACCACGCAATATCTGCAGGTCAGCCCTGAAGACCTTGAGGCGGCGCTTCTCAAAGATGCCGGTGAACCCAGCCCCGCCGCCAGGACAGATAATCTCTATTCCAGGCAGACCATGCTGGCGAAATCGCGTGAACAGCGCAGCTTCAACTCCAAGTGAATGCTGGCAGGCCTGAACAATAAGAAGCAATAATTATGACGCCTGAAACCCAGCAACGACTTCTAAAAGCTCTTGAACTGAATGCCAAGCGGGAGCGGGACATCGTCCAGGCAAACCAGGCAATCTTGGATAAGGTAAAGCTCAAGGCTGCGCGTGAGAAGGCATCCATCGAGAGGTGGCCCTCGTTTCTTCTCGAAATGCAGAACGCCACCGGTGCAATCAACAAACATTCCGCACCCCAGGAGATCCTGTTTGTCTCCGCCGAAAGCTCCCCGGATGAGCATTTTCTGAGATGTGTCGAGGTAAGTCTTTCAAAACCCCGTGAAGAGCGCCGCATTGTGGCACTGTTCAATCTGGATCCGAGCGGTGGCATAGGCGTGACCTTCTTGACACCTCATGCCACGAAATCGGATTCGTTTGATATACGCAGCACGACGGTGTCCTATCTTGAGCGCATTCTCGTGGCGTTTTTCGAGCAGTATCTCGGCGACAAGAAAAGCTGAGAACGGCATGCGATCGCAGGCTATCAGCCGAACCGGCCAATCCTCCGCGATTTATCCTTGCCATCACAGGGCCGGAGCGTATCGCCGTCAACGGTTCAAATGGCTCGGGCAAGACGACATTGCTGGCGCTCATATCGGGAGAGCTGAAGCCTTGGGCAGGGATGGTTTCGCTCATGACAGCGTTCGCGATGCTCGACCAGCGCGTCAGCCTTCTCGATCCGTCGATGTCGATCCGAGACAACTTCCGGCGGATCAATCCCGGTTCTGATGAGAATGCCTGCCGGGCAGCGCTGGCGCGCTTCATGTTTAGCGCGGATGCCGCGCTTCAGCGTGTCTCGACGCTCAGCGGCGGGCAATTGCTACGCGCCGGGCTGGCTTGTGTGCTGGGCGGATTGTCACCGCCATCTCTGCTGATTCTGGACGAGCCGACAAATCACCTCGATATCGACTCGATCGCGGCAGTCGAGGCAGGATTGCGTGCCTATGATGGTGCTCTGCTTGTTGTCAGTCATGACGAGGTTTTCCTCGACGCCATCAGTGTGACCCGCCGGCTGGAATTGCCTTCACCGGTCCAGAAGACGGATCGCTGACACAAAACGGGCCGCATTACTGCGGCCCGGTACTTCATGCAAAATTGATGGGTTAGCTGGCAAGCGCCAGCGCTTCCTTGACGGCGTCGGCGCGAGCGGTGATCGCCAGGTCCGGCATCGCCTGCTTTTCAGCGCGGACGATCGTAATGTCGCTGAGGCCCACGAAGCCGAGCACTGTCTTCAAATACGGCACCGCAAAATCGAGGACCTGTGCCGCACCTTCGGAATAGACGCCACCCGTGGCGACGAACAGCACGACCTTCTTGCCTTCGGCCAGCAGACCCTTCGGTGCGCCATCGACGTAAGCGAATGTGCGGCGAGCACGGACGATGTGGTCGATCCAGGCCTTCAGCGTCGAAGGAATGGCGAAGTTGTACATCGGCACGCCGATGGCGATAACGTCGGCTTCTTCGACTTCAGCAATCAACGTATCCGACAAGTTGGCGTCGGCGCGTTCGGCGCTGTGGTCGTTGGCCGGCACGGCGCCGAGTTGGGCTTCGTAGAGTTCCGGGCCGAGATGCGGCACCGGATTGGCGACAAGGTCACGTTCGATGATCTTGGCGCCGGTATGATGGGCGGCGTACTGGCTGGCGAATGCCGAAGTCATTTCGCGGGTGGCGGAAGCAGTGGCATTCAGGCTGTTATGCAGGACGAGGATGGTAGACATTTCTAAGCTCCTTTGAATTCGTTGAAGCTCATATCGCTCTTCCCGACCTCAGAAAAAACTGGTAAAGATTAGCGCATGTCTATCGAAAAATCAGATGGTCATCCCGACAGCCTGTCGCTTGACCAGATCCAGGTGTTTCTCGCCGTGGTCGACACAGGCAGCTTTTCTGCAGCTGCGCGAAAACTCAGGCGCGCGCAGTCGGCAATCACCTATGCGGTGCAGAAGCTTGAGGACCAGTTCGGGCTTGAAGTCTTCGATCGCTCGACCTATCGCCCGACGTTGACCGAAGCTGGAAATGCGCTGCTGCCGCGGGCACGACGGATTGCGGGCGAGGTTGGTGCGTTCCGCGCCCAGGCGCGGGGTATGGCGGCGGGCGTCGAGGCGGAGGTGTCGCTGGTGGTGGACAGCATGTTTCCCATGCCGCTGTTCCTCGCCGCTATCAAGGATTTCCAGGCCGCATGGCCTTCGGTATCGCCACGGGTGATGGTCGAGAACATGGGCGCGGCGGCCGAGCGGCTGTTATCTGGACTGTCAACCATCGGCATTCTATCTCCTATCCGGGTCGAAATGCCTGACCTTGTGCGCAAGCCTGCCGTCGACATCCGGCTGGTGCCGGTCGTTTCGCCGAACCATCCGCTAGCTGCCTGGAAGGGTGAGATCCCGCTGGAGGTCGCCAGGGACAATGTGCAACTGGTGTTGACCGACCGCTCCCTCATGCTTTCAGGCAAGGATTTCGGGGTCATATCGACGCAGACCTGGCGGCTCAGCGACCTGGGAGCCAAGCGGTCGATGCTGCTGGCCGGACTTGGCTGGGGAAGTATGCCCGAGCACATCATTGCGGATGATCTGCAAGCCGGCAGGCTGGTGCGGATTGATGCGCCCGGCCTGAGAAAGGGGCAGGCACTGACGCTGGATCTCGCCTATCGCATCGACGCCCCGATCGGTCCGGCGACCCGCTGGCTTGCTGACCGCCTGACCGCGAATTATTCATCGCCCGTCATGTGACGTTTATCCCTGACGTATCTTCATTGGCCGCCAGACGGTCATCTCGTGATTTCGGTCGAAATTGCTTTCGGCGAGAAAGACCTTGCAATCACGCCTGTCGCAAGTCTCGCAGCGAAAGGGCAGTGATTGGGGCTCGCGCGTTTGGCCATAGAAGGTGGCAAGATCCTGGGCCAGGAACTTCGCCTGCCGCCCGCACTGCCGACATTCCGCGACAACAAGCATGTTGTGTCGCCCCGCCTTTGCCAATGTATCGATCGTGTTGGTCATATCAGATGATTGGAACATATGGAGAACGAAATCAATATGGACGAAAGGTTGAACAGGGTAGGGAGGTTTCTCGCTGGCGAAGTAGTAGGCACGCTTCAAATTGCATCCAATGCAAATCGACAGCTCAAACGTCTTATCGAAAGGCGTTCAACAGGCGGAGATCGAGATGCGAGCGATGAAAGTGGTTCTGGCCCTGCTGGGCCTTGTTTGGCTGGGTGGATGCACTTTCGAATCCTCAACCGTGTTGCCTGATGTCACGGCGGCAGGGGACCAGATTGCCGGTTTCCCGGAGGATAGGCCGTTTACGATCGAGGCCTTCGACAGGGCAAAGCTTCAATACGCTTATTTCGCTTCGGTCAAATCAGAGAAAGTGGCTGGCAAGGGTATCCGCTACGTCATGACCTTCAGCGACAATTCCCCGATGCAACTCGTCGTTCAGGCAAAGCGGATGTCCGAGGACAACTACCTGATCCGCTATTTCCAGACCGAGGCCGGCAAGGCGCTGACCATGAACGAGAGCGGCCTGGTATTTGCGAAACATGACGGTGACACCTACTACGTCCTGACCGGCATCTCCAATCAGGCGATGCTGGATAAAATTTTTGTCGGCGAGCGGCCGTTGGAGCTTTCGACTTCCGTTGTGCGCATCGAAACCGACCATCAAGCAGACCGGATTTCCACCTATTTCCGCGACCATTTCGATGAATTTCCGAAGGACCAGGATTACGCGCGGATACGCGTCGCGAAGTGATGGACCGAGTCCCACAACGTTCACTTGCTTGTGATTTCCATCCGGCACAAATCAGCCACATTATTGTGACATCCCCGCCACAACGGGTGATCTGAATGGGGCTGATACGACCGTTGCGATCCGAAAGTGTTGCAGTGACCTATATTGCAATGCAGAAGGAACTCGAATTTTCCCCATTCGTTAACCACGATCATGATAGGTGAAATTCGTTTCCCCGGGTTCTCGGAAGGCAGTAGGCATGTCGGACAGCAATTCTAATTCCAATTTTTCCCGGCGCAGATTTCTGCGTTCGGCAGCACTGTTGGGCGCCGCCGCGGTTGCGGGACCGGCCCTTGCCGAACAGGTGCCGATCGACGACGTGATCAACGCGCCGCGCCGTGGCAATTGGGATGACCAGTTCGACGCAAAGTCCTCGCGCACTGCCGCTGCCATCATCTCCAACAACCCGATCTTCGGCTCGGGCGCCGCTGTCAACCTGCAGCAGGCGATCTACGATTACGAAGCGATCGTCGCCAATGGCGGCTGGCCGCAGGTCCAGACCAGTCAGAAGCTCAAGATCGGCGTTGCTGATCCTGCTGTCCGCCAGCTGCGGCAGCGGCTGATGGTATCGGGCGATCTGGCCAAGTCGGCCGGCTTGACCGATTCCTTCGACTCGCTCGTCGAAGAGGGCGTCAAGCGTTTCCAGGCCCGTCACGGCCTTCCGCTCGATGGCGTGCTTGGCAAGTACACGCTGGATGCGATGAACATCCCGGCCGATACGCGCCTGATGCAGCTTCGCACCAACCTGACCCGCGTCCAGGCAATCACCGAGGACCTCGGTCAACGCTATGTGATGGTCAACATCCCGGCTGCCTATATCGAGGCCGTGGAAAACAATCGCGTTGCCCAGCGTCACACCGCCATTGTCGGCCGTATTACCCGTCCGACGCCCATCCTTGACTCCAAGATCTACAACGTCACGCTCAACCCGTATTGGACTGCGCCGCGCTCGATCGTCGAAAAGGACATCATGCCGCTGATGCGCAAGGATCCGAAATACCTGGCCGACAACAAGATCCGCCTGTTTGACGGCAAGGGTCAGGAAGTCGATCCGACGACCATCGACTGGAATGCCGAGAAGGCGCCGAACCTGATGTTCCGGCAGGATCCCGGCAAGATCAACGCCATGGCATCGACCAAGATCAATTTCCACAACGAGTTCGCCACGTATATGCACGACACGCCGTCGCAGGGCCTGTTCAACAAGCTGTCGCGGTTTGAATCGTCGGGTTGTGTCCGCTGCCAGAACGTTCGCGACTTGACGACCTGGCTGCTCCGCGACAATCCCGGCTGGAATCGTCAGCACATCGAGCAGGTGATCAAGACAGGTGTCAACACGCCGATCGAGATGGCCGTCGAAGTGCCGATCTATTTCAAATACATCACAGCATGGTCGGCAAAGGACCGCGTCGTACAGTTCCGCGACGACATCTACCAGATGGATGGTGCCCAGGAACTGGCCCTGCAGACTGGCCTGAACCAGGAGCCGGCTGCCGCCGCCAACTGAGCGACATCCCGATACCACCAAAGCAAAACGCCCGGACAATCGTCCGGGCGTTTGCATTTCGAGCGACCAATAGTGCTCAAATCTCGTCGAGGTCGAACGTGCGGGGATCGCCATCGAAGGCGA
Source organism: Shinella sp. OV683 (assembly GCF_057787725.1). Classification (NCBI taxonomy): domain Bacteria; kingdom Pseudomonadati; phylum Pseudomonadota; class Alphaproteobacteria; order Hyphomicrobiales; family Rhizobiaceae; genus Shinella; species Shinella sp. OV683. The sequence goes on along the minus strand of NZ_CM173543.1, from coordinate 3,035,263 downwards.
CCAGAACGGCGGCATTTTTCTGCTTCTTGAGGAAATCCACAAGCGCGGCTTCCGAAGTGCTGTCCTCATCGTCGAGCGTATCGAAGAAATCGGCGACGGTCATGTTGTCGCTGGATTCGAAGCGGAGCGTTTCACCGGTCGTCCCGCCGACCAGCATGATGAAGCGGAATTCCACATCGTCATGCTCGTCGCCGAGCAGGATGCCGATATCGTCGCCTTTTTCATCGTTGAGCATCAAAATGCCGATCGGTTCAATCATGGGAGTGCCTCTTCTTTCTTGTTGCGCGGGTTCATTAGCATTGGGCGCCGGCGGAGGAAAGCACAGGGATTGGACATTTGAATGAAGGCGGCACAAACATGTGACAATGAAATGCGCCGGGAAATGTGTCGGAGGCGTTTTCGACTCAGCCGTGCATAGCCCCCGGTTTGCTCCCACGTTCCATTTCTGGTCCCATCGGCCAATTTCCCGCCGCGCCGATCTGTGGGATAACAGCCGCACTCGGCCCAAGTCGCCGGAATTGCATCCAACAACTTAAAATCCGGAATGCCAGCGCGCCGGCAGCGATTTGCTATGCTCGCCGCCTTGAGCGAAAAAGGAAATGCGATGTATTACGTCATCAACAGTTCGAATTCGATCAACAATACCACGGATAATCTATTCGGCAGTGCGCGAACGATAGCGGCGGGTGAAAACTTGCTGGTACAGAGTTCCGGATACATTCTTGCAACAGGCATCAACTCCACCGGCGTCTATGTGAACGGCTACGCCGATAACAGCGTCGTGATTGTCGACGGTCTGGTGATGGGCGCGAGCTATGGCATCTATTCGCTCGGCGACTATGCCGAGATTTACGTCAATGGCCAGGTTGTCGGCGGGTCCACTGGCGTATCCATCTCAAACGGCGGCAAGCTGCATGTCGGTACGGGCGGCAGCGTCAGCGGCTCGGAAGGTGTTGCGCTGGGCAGCGGCGCAACCTTGATAAATGACGGTACGGTCACGGGCACAAGCAGTGACGCCGTTCAGTTCTCGGGCGGTACAATCATCAACAACGGCCTGATCTCGTCCAGTTTCTTCGGCATCTTCTTCGGGGGGGATGCTACTGGCCACATCACCAATACCGGCACTATCCAGGGCGATCTCACGACCTGGTACGGCGCCGCGGATCCCACGGTCTATCTGTCGATAGAAAACAGCGGGACATGGCAAGGTGGATTGGGTCTGACACCGGGGGGCGATTCCATCGTCAACACCGGTTCGATCTTCGGAGACGTCTCGCTCGGCCTGGGCAATGATCTCTTTGACAGCCGCTACGGACATATTACCGGCAGTATTTCTGCGGGCGCTGGCAATGACGTCATCCGCGCCGGCGGGGAGGACGACATGATTGACGGCGGAGCCGGCGCGGACGTCATTCGAGGCGGCGGCGGCAACAATACGGTTTCCTATCAATCGTCCGCCGGCAGGGTGAAAGTGGATCTCTCGACAGGCATCACGCAATATGGCGATGCCGCCGGAGACCGCCTCTACAACATCCAGAATATCACCGGAACCCTGAAGAACGACATCCTGATCGGCGACAACCAGGACAACGAACTCAACGGCGTTCTGGGCAAGGACCGTCTGATCGGCAATGGCGGCCACGACACATTCATCATGCTCGGCGCCGGCCCGGCCGTTATCGATGGTGGTTCCGGCAACGATCTGATGCAGTTCATATCCGCAGTTCCGGGGACATATGGCTACGCCTTCAGCGCTGCTTGCAAAGTGGATGGCGGCACTGGCTATGATACGGTCGAACTCACCAACATCGCTTCGGTGACCCTCAAGGCGACGACGCTCGTCAATGTCGAGCGCATCGCCGTGATGGACGGCTTCGATTACGACCTGAAGACCGTCGACGCCAATGTCGCGAGCGGCAAGCTGCTGGAGGTCGACGCGGGCACGCTTGGAGCCGCCTACAAGATCGATTTCGACGGCAGCGCTGAAACCGACGGCCGGTTCCAGTTCGACGGCGGTGCCGGCGCCGATATCTTCAAGGCTGGTGCGGGAGCGGATGTTCTTGCCGGCCTCGGAGGAGCCGACAACCTGACTGGCGGCGGCGGAGCCGATACGTTTGTTTTCACCGACGTGACGGATTCCCAGTTCAGCGCCCATGACCGGATCATGGACTTCAAGGCGGGCACGGACGAATTGCAGTTCGACTTCAAGGTGACGGGCGTCGATGCAGCAGTCGGCGGTGGCGTCAGTGCCGATGGCGATCTGGTCGCATTGCTTGCCGGCCATCTGGAGGCGCACCACGCCATTCTGGTCGATGTGAGCAGCGGCGCGCTCGCCGGTCATAAATTGCTTGTGGTTGACGGCGACGGTGTCGATGGCTTCACCGCGGCGGATGACTACGTGATCGATGTCAAAGGCATATCCGGTACGTTGAAGGTGACGGACTTCATGGTCTGAGCCGGGCCTCGAGTGATCCTGATACGAGCTCGACCGTGGCCGGCAGGCCCGGTCGAGTTTCGGTAGTCGTCATGCGCAAACTGCGGCATGCAAGCCACGGCGTCGCAAACTGGCGATCTGCGGCGCAAATCGTCTTGCTCTCGCTGCGTCCAGCCGCTAAGACCCTGAACGAAATTTGGTCTCCCCCAGCCCCAGCGAGATGACATATGAGCACCGACACTTTCTTTACCCGTTCGCTTGCAGACACAGATCCCGATATCGCCGGTGCCATCCAGAAGGAACTCGGTCGCCAGCGCCATGAGATCGAGTTGATTGCTTCGGAAAACATCGTTTCCCGCGCCGTGCTCGAAGCCCAGGGCTCGATCATGACCAACAAATATGCCGAGGGCTATCCGGGCAAGCGCTACTACGGTGGCTGCCAGTTCGTCGATATCGCCGAGGAACTGGCGATCGAACGCGCCAAGAAGCTGTTCGGCGTCAACTTCGCCAACGTCCAGCCGAATTCCGGCAGCCAGATGAACCAGGCCGTGTTCCTGGCGCTGCTGCAGCCCGGCGACACATTCATGGGCCTCGACCTTAATTCGGGTGGTCACCTGACGCACGGTTCGCCGGTCAACATGTCCGGCAAGTGGTTCAACGTCGTTTCCTACGGCGTCCGCGAGGAAGACCATCTTCTCGACATGGACGACGTGGCTCGCAAGGCCGAACAGACCAAGCCGAAGCTGATCATCGCCGGCGGCACTGCCTATTCCCGCATCTGGGACTGGAAGCGTTTCCGCGAGATCGCTGACTCGGTCGGCGCTTACCTCATGGTCGACATGGCCCACATTGCCGGCCTTGTTGCCGGTGGCCAGCATCCGTCGCCGTTCCCGCATTGCCATGTCGCCACAACCACGACCCACAAGTCGCTGCGTGGCCCGCGCGGCGGCATGATCCTCACCAATGACGAGGATCTGGCTAAGAAGTTCAACTCGGCTGTATTCCCCGGCCTCCAGGGCGGCCCCCTGATGCATGTCATCGCCGCAAAGGCCGTGGCTCTCGGCGAAGCCTTGCAGCCGGAATTCAAGGACTACGCGGCTCAGGTGGTCAAGAACGCCAAGGCGCTCGCAGCTTCGCTCAAGGCCAATGGCCTCGACGTCGTCTCCGGCGGCACCGACAACCACCTGATGCTGGTCGACCTGCGCAAGAAAAACGCCACCGGCAAGCGGGCTGAGACCGCGCTCGGTCGCGCCTACATCACCTGCAACAAGAATGGCATTCCCTTCGACCCGGAAAAGCCCTTCGTCACGTCAGGCGTCCGCCTCGGCACCCCGGCCGGTACGACCCGCGGCTTCAAGGAAGCGGAATTCACCGAGATCGGCAACCTGATCGTCGAAGTCCTCGACGGCCTGCGCGAAGCCAATTCCGATGAAGGCAACGCCGCCGTCGAAGCCAATGTGCGCGGCAAGGTCATGTCGCTGACCGAGCGCTTCCCGATGTACGGCTATATGTAACACTGATCGGCGCCATGCCGATAATGACAACCCTCTCCGGAAACGGGGAGGGCTTTTGTTTTTGGTGGAAGACGTCGAGGGTGTTTTCGTTGTCCGCTCGTGGGCCCTTTGCGGACATTTGCGGAGATAACGTCTCGTTTTGGACCGAAGCAGCCAAATGTACACGGCTTCGCACCTAAGGCGTCCACCAATCGGAATTGCCAATAGGTGGCGCTCGGTCATCTGACGGCCGCTAGTTGGCAAAATCCGTGCTCTTTGACAACTGCTCCCAAGCGTCCAGCTCGCCGCGCACATAGGTCAGCTTGTCACCAACCACCGCGAAGGTATCGCTGCCCAATGCAAGCCGAAGCGGCGGATTGGGCGCGTTGACCAGGGCGATGACAGCGGTTCCGAGTTTGGCGGGGTCGCCGGGCTGGTTCATGCTTATCGTCTTGGCGGCCTCGCGCACCATTCCTGATGTTGTGTCGTAATCGGCGATCCGGGTGGGGCTCACGACCAGCGAACGCGCTTCGAGGAAGTCGGTACGGAAATAGCCCGGTTCGACGATTGTCAGCTTGATGCCAAGCGGAGCAAGCTCGGCGGCCAGCGCTTCGCTGAGGCCCTCGACAGCGAATTTGGTCGAGCAATAGACGCCGAAGCCGGGACCTGAGACAAAACCGCCCACCGAGGACAGGTTCAGAATATGGCCCGATCTGTTCTGGCGCATGCTGGGCAGCACCGCACGGGTCACGGCCATCAGGCCAAACACGTTGACCCGATAGATATCCTCGATTTCCTTGGCCGAAGCCTCCTCCACCGAACCAAGCAGGCCATACCCGGCATTGTTGACGAGGATATCTATCCGCCCGAACCGGGCGATTGCAGCATCTGCTGCCTGTTGGGCCTGAGCTTCGTCTGTGACATCGAGCGGCAGGGCCAGCAGACGCTCGCTTTGCCCCAGCGCCGCGACCACGTCGTCGGCTTTGCGTGCGGTTGCAACCACGGTATCGCCTGCGGCGAGCGCGGCTTCGGCGATGCGGAAGCCCAGGCCCCTCGAAGCGCCTGTAATGAACCAAGTGCGCATCATACTCTCCTTTGGTTGATGACTGCCCCATACTTGCGCTCGGGAGAGAGTTGAGACAATCTGCACAAAACTTGATGCATCGGTGAGATTTGTTCAGTAATGCGTGCCAACGTCAGCGAACTCAATGTCTTCATGGCCGTGGCGGCGCATCGCAGCTTCCGCAAGGCGGCGGTCGAACTTGATATGACGCCGTCGGCCATCAGTCACACAATGCGGGTCCTTGAGGAAAAGCTCGGGGTTCGGTTGATCAACCGCACCACGCGAAGCGTTGCGCTGTCGCAGGCAGGCGAGAGCCTGTTGGCCCGATTGCGTCCGGTCATGCGCGAACTCTCCGATGCCCTCGATGAGGTCGATGCAATGCGGGACAATCCGAGCGGCACCTTACGCATCAATGCCAGCGAGGGAGCCGCCCGGACGCTGCTCTCACCCTACATCGCCAGGTTCCTGCGCCACTACCCGGATATGTGCGTCGATCTGTTCGCAGATGGCCGTATGGTCGATATCGTCGAGGAGGGGTTCGATCTCGGTGTCAGGCTGCGCGAGGCCGTGCCGCAGGATATGGTCGCGGTACCATTCGGACAGAGAATGGGTTTTTCGGTGGTCGCCTCCCCAGACTATTTCGCTCAGCGCACTTTGCCGAAGGTGCCGGCTGATCTATTGGCCCACGATTGCATTCGCTACCGTATGCCGAGCGGCAAGCTTCTGCGTTGGGAATTCGAACGGCGCGGTCAGCAGATCGTTCTCGACGTGACAGGGCGGTTGTCACTCAACGAGCCGCGCCTCATGGTGCAGGCAGCGCTGGAAGGCGTCGGTATCGCTTACGCCTTCACCCAGGAAGTTCGCGACCACATTGCAGAGGGCCGGCTGATCCCCAGCCTTGAGGATTGGTTGCAAGACTTCGACGGCATGTGTCTCTACTATCCCAGCCGCCGGAATCTCTCGGCAGGCATGCGCGCCTTCATCGATCTCGTAAAACTCGATGCGGGCCAGTGGTGAAGGCTCGCTCTCCTTAGGCCTTGACCGCTTTATTGGCCCTAAGCGGCCACTGAACTGCCCCGATTTTTGCGCCGTCCAAGCAATTGAAAACGGACATTCACGGCTTCCTCGCCGAGATCAGCTGGCTGCCAGACGGCATAGTGCCGAATGTGATGTCGCCAAAGCCTGCCTCGGACAGCCAGCGAGAATATTCGCTCCGGGTGTAGGATGCGCCGTCGGAATAGAGGTTCATAAAGGTCAGATTATAGAAGACGGCTTCCAGGGGAGATACTCGGTCATCGTTGAGAATGCCGACTCCACTGATGAACAGCCTGCCGCCCGAATTCAGGCTGGCATGCGCATTACGGATAGCCGCCGCCGCATCTTGGGGCGACAGGACCTGAATGACCGCCTTGAGAATGGCGAGGTCATGCGTCGTGGCCGAAGGTGCCTGGACGATGTCACCGATTTCGAATTCCATTCCATCGGCCAGCGACTCATCTGCGAGAAGCGCTTTCGCAAGGGCGACGCTCGGTGCCAATTCCAGCAACGTCGACCGCAGGCCCGGTTTCGTTTCGCGCAGGCCGATCAGCGCATGGCCTGGTCCGCCGCCGATATCGATGACGGAATTTACCTCGCGAAGGTCGATCATTTCCGCAAGTCCCCGGCCGAAAGCCAGCGCATACGGCGCAAGACCGCGGAAGAATGCCAGCGACGACCCGGGATCGGCAGAGGCGAAGTCGTGCTTCGCCGCCGGTTGACCCTGCCTGACCGACGTCGCCGTCAATAGGTCGGCATGCCAGAGTTGGTCGAGAAGTTGGTGCTCGTCGCCGATATAGCCCGGTTTTCCACGCACGAGGTAGACTGCTGCCTCCTGGTTATTGCGGAAGCCATGGTCGCAAATTTCCAGAATCCCCGTCGCGACCAATGCATAGAGCAGGCGCTCGAGACGCCGTGAATCGACGTCGAGTCGTTTGGCGACTTCGACTGCAGAAAGCGTGGCGTCACCAAGGACGGTGAAAACCCCCAGCATTACGCCAGCATGAAGTGCGAATGCCGGCGCGACAGAGGCCTGAAGCGACTGGATGAGAGTTGGTTGCGGACGCGGGTTCTCGAGTGGCATCGTAAAGCCCATGGGTTGGAAATGAAGCTCGGCAAATTCTATCGGTAGATATCGACCTTGTCCCGCGTTTCGTCGATAGAGGACGTGACCTTAAAGTTCCTCCGCAGTGGCCGGAAGACGATTTCGTTTAGTCCATATCGTCCGGGTGGCTGATGGCTCAGCCGTCTAGCCAAGCGGCGAGACCGTCCAGCGTCTGCAGCCCGTATTCCACCGCGCCGAAACCGATGACCACCTGACGCCGCTTGGCGCTGGGGTGGAGCTGCCGCATGGTCAGCACCGTCTTGCCGTCTGCCTGCTCATCGAAGGTCACCGTGGTACGGAAACGTTCGGGGTCGTCAGGGTCGGGTGTGCCATAGTCCATGACGATCCGCTCGTTCGGCACGATCTCCAGAAAGCGCATGAGGTTCGGGAAGCGCTGCTCCTTTCCCTCGAACACGCCCACCATGTCGAACCGCCAGACCCCACCCTCTCGGATATCGGCCTCGTGGCTCTCGATTTTAAGGCCGGCCGGACCGTACCATTCGGCGAGTGCGCTCGGGTCCATCCAGGCGGCAAAGACCTTGTCGCGTGGGTGATTCAGCAATTTGACCAGCACGATTTCGCGATCGAGCGACCAGGTTTCAAACAGGTTTGCCATGTCCTTCAACATCCTCTTCCGTCTTGTCCAGGTAGACTTCCAGGCGATCCAACCGCTCGGCCCAGCGCCGGCGCTCCGCTTCCATCCAGTCCGCCGCCTCGTCGAAGCGCGGCTGCACCAGCCGGCACCAGCGGCTGCGCCCGCGCTTCTCGCTCGCGATCAGCCCGCAATCTTCCAACACCTTGAGATGCTGGGCGAAGGAGGGCAGCGCCATGTTGAAAGGCTCGGCCAAGACGCTGACCGGCACCTCGCCCTCAGCCAGCCGCGATAGCACCGCGCGGCGGGTCGGGTCGCTGAGAGCGTGAAAGGCAAGGTCGAGGGGGGTCGAATGGTAAGGCATGCGCCTTATTAAAGCGCGTCAGGGAGCTGGTCAAGGATAAAAAGGTACTTGCCTTAGTGATTGATTCTGGATACAAAGGTAAATGCCTTAGTATTTGGCCCGCTTAATAGTGGGGCGGTTATGTAACCACTCACAAGGAGGACTCCAGTGGTAGTTCGTGTCGATCACATGATCTCGCTCGACGGTTTCGCGACAACGACGGACCAGACGCCCGAAGCCCCGTTCGGCGAGGACTGGCCACGTCTCGTCGGCGCATATGCTGCAACGCGAACGTTCCGTGAGCGCGTCCTCAAGGATACCACAGGAGCAGGGACCACGGGCGTCGATGACGTCTACGCGAAGGAGTACTTCGAAAACGTGGGTGCCGAGATTATGGGCGCTGGCATGTTCGGGCTCCACAACTTTCCCGACGATCCGAACTGGCGTGGCTGGTGGGGCGACGAGCCACCGTTCCGGGTTCCGGTCTTCGTCCTCACCCACGAGCCACGGCCCTCCATAGAGATGGCCGGTGGGACGACTTTCCATTTCCTCAGCACCACGCCTGCCGATGCGCTGCAGCGGGCTCTTGGTGCGGCGGGCGGCAAAGATGTTCGGATCGGCGGTGGTCCCACTGTCGTTCGCGACTTCCTCAAGGCGGGCCTTGTCGATCGCCTTCATGTCGCCATCGCTCCGATCTTGCTTGGGCGCGGCATACGCCTGTGGGACGATCTGCGCGGCTTGGAAGCTAGCTGCACAGTCAAGGCAGAAACGGCACCGAGCGGCACAATCCACCTGACCTTCCAACGCTAGCCGCTCGCCTGTGACTTGGGTGATCATAGACTGTCCAAGGTGGTCCATGATCTCGGCTTCTCGCGTTACCAGTCCAAGTGCTGACAGTCTGCGTTGACCCCAAATCGGTCATCCGTTCAACCCGAGGCAAATGTCTGCCTTTGGCCCACAGCGGACATTGCTGTGGGCCATATGCGAGCATCTGGAAACAAGACAGCTACGATCTTGCGGGTGCTTCCACGCCGGAAAAGACCTGCACGGCCTCGGGCAGCCTCGCTCCGCGGATTTCGAGCGCAGAAACGGAGGCGTTCAATTCTGTGATCTCTGGCGGCGAGAACCTGATGCTGGGTGCGCCGATGTTCTCGATCATGTGGGCCATCTGCGTCGTACCGGGTATCGGGACGATCCACGGTTTCCGGGCCAGTAGCCAAGCCAGTGCAATCTGGCCAAGTCTGGCCTGCTTGCGTTCCGCCCACATCTTCAGAAGCTCGACGAGCTCAAGGTTGTGGGGAAGATTTTCTGGGGAGAAGCGACCTTCGACGGCACGGATGTCACCTGGTGCAAAACGGGTCCTCGCATCGATCGCGCCGTTGAGGAAGCCGACGCCGAGCGGGCTCCACGGCACGAAGCCGATTCCGAGTTCTTCACAGACCGGAATTGCGCCCGTCTCTGGACCGCGCCACAGCATGGAATATTCGCTTTGCACGGCAGTAAGGGGCACCGCGGCATGTGCGCGACGCAAGGTCTGTAAACCCATTTCGGAAAGACCCCAGTGCAGGACCTTGCCTTGGGACATGAGGTCTTTGACCGCTCCAGCGACGTCTTCGATCGGCACCTGGGGGTCGACGCGGTGTTGGTAGAGCAGGTCGATGCGATCAGTGCGCAGCCTCTTCAACATGCCTTCAACGACGATCTTGATATGCTCGGGGCGGCTGTTCAGCCCCGGCTTCCGTTCCCCGGTCTCCTGATCGATGTTCCAGCCAAACTTCGTGGCGATGACGATCTGGTCGCGGAACGGTTCCACGCCCTCGCCAAGAATCCTCTCAACTTCATGCGGTCCGTATGCTTCGGCGGCGTCATAGAAGGTCAGGCCGTGGTCGAACGCAGTCCGGATGATGTTGTGCATTTCCGCGCGCGTGGGGATGGTCTGCTGATAGGTCCGGCTCATGTTCTGCACACCGAGTCCGACGCTAGACACTTCGAGCGAACCGAGCTTGCGCCGCCCGATCTCAGATGAAGTCGCGGTGGCCGGGGTGTTCTGACCCGTGGTGGTCTGCGCCTGCGCGACACCGACATTCGTCGCCGCGGCCAGCGTGCCTGCTGCCAACAGCAGGTCTCGTCGGTTCAGTTCCATCTTTCGCTTCCTTATGTTGATGATGTGGTTTCGGGATGCTGCTCGGAGGGACCGCGTCCATCTGCCGGACGCCGCGGAGCCTGGATGACGAGGACCCCGTAACGCCCTGCGGCGATATAGAGGCCCGCGATGGCGGCGATGCGCAGGAAGAACCCGGCGGCGTCCTCGTTGAAATCCCAGAACTGCATGGTTGGGATCAGGAGAAGCCTGGAGCCGATGTCGAGTTCGAGGGAACTGTAGACGCCACCGACGGCGATGCCCACGGACGCCAGCCGGAGCAGTGCTGTCCGCAACGGCAGAGTGCCACTGATGGGAAGAAGACTCCTGACGACGTTCATGACGATCGACCAATGGAGACCCAGGTGGATCGACACAATGATCAGGGCCCAGTATGCGGCGAGGATATGGATGTCCCTGGCCGTGAAGCCGCCGATGGCGAGAATGCCGAAAAGCGATTGCGAGATGAGGACGCTCGTCGTCAGCAAAGTGACCATCGTGGCGAGAAGCGCGAGATTCAGCACCACCGACACAAGCGGTCTTGCCTGACGTCGCGTCCGGGGAATTCCGCCGTACCAACGCCGATTGAAGACGTTGTGGAGGAAGAGCAACGCGAACATGCCCGTGCCGATGAGTTCATGCGCACGGTTGTCCAACCACCAGTATGCCATCGCAGCCATGAATAGACCGAGCGCGAGGAAGTCCAAACCGAGGCGGAGCAGGAACAGCGGGCTCATCGTCACCACTCCGTCACTCGATCGCCGTATCGTCGAACGCGCCAAGCGCGTCGGACGTGTACAGGAAGTTCTGGCCGGAGCGCGATGAGTGGCAGGACTGACAGCGGGCGGTGTTCTCGTCCGTGTTGACGGACCTGTCGGCCCAGAACCATTGGAACTGCCAGTCTTCGGTCCGACGGCCCTCGTCGTAGTCGTTTCCCCAGCCTTCGCCCTTTTGCATCACGAAGTAGCGGTGGACCTTGCCGTCACGGTAGTCGACCAGAACGAAGTGTGTGCCGTTGGGGATCGGCTGCCCCCTCTTGACGGCGTCCATTGCCTCGCGCGTGGTCATGATGTGCTCGGTGACCTCGCCGCGGCGAACGGTTGCGTAGTGTACGAGGTCGTCGAGGTTTACCGGGAACTGGACGCGGTTCGTCTCGGCGTGGACCTGGATGCCCAGGGCCGCGGCGGCCGAAAACGCGATTGCGACAAGCGTGGTCTTGCTGAAGGTCATCTGAAGCCTAAGTTGTTGGATCGAGGATCAATGCGGGTACTGGTCGTCGGTCACGTGTTCCATCCACTCGACGGACTTGCCGTCGAGCGCTTCGGAAAAGGCGAGATGGGACATGGCGGTGCCGGGCGTAGCGCCGTGCCAGTGCTTGACATCAGGCGGAATCCAGACGACGTCGCCCGGTCGAATTTCCTGTGCTTCCCCGCCCCAGTGCTGGACCAGCCCGACACCTGAGGTCACGAAGAGGGTTTGCCCGAGTGGATGGGTGTGCCAAGCCGTGCGCGCACCGGCTTCAAAGGAAACAAGACCGCCGCCGATACGCGCTGGGTCGGTGCCCTTGAAGCGTGAGTCGACGCGGACGGCTCCGGTGAAGTTTTCGGGCGCGCCGATGGTGGCGGGTTGCGAGCCGGCGCGCAGGACGGAGATTCCGCTCTCGGCCATGGCCTGCGACGCGACCGAGCCGACGACGATTGCGGTCGCGACGATGTCTTTCATGTTCTTCATCTCCGGTCGTCGAACGTCAGGTCGATGAAGTCATTCGGGAGTGCCATCGGTTTCTCTCTCGTGATTAGACCTGTGAAAGGTACGCGAGAGTGCGCCGCAACATTAGGCGCCGGAAACCGTATGAGCTTATTAGGAGAGCTTCTTAATCACGATCAGTTGATAAGTCGTGATCAACCGCGAAACCGGACCGCGTCGACGAAGAGGCCAAAGGCGGGAGAGGCATGTCTCCGGTTGGGATAATAGAGGTGATAGCCGGAGAACGGTTCGCACCAATCCTCGAGCACGCGCTCCAGTCGACCCGCTTCGAGATATGCCGTGGCCTGATCCTCCGGCAGGTAGGCGAGGCCGAGGCCGGAAAGCGCGGCGTCGATGCGCATCGCGAGATTGTTGAAGACGAGCTGGCCGTCGACCCGGACCCGGACTTCCCGCCCGTCACGCTCGAATTCCCACGGATAGATTCCGCCGTGGGTCGGCAGCCGCATGTTGATGCAATTGTGCCCGGTCAGGTCTTGCGGGGTCTCCGGCCTCCTGTGGCGCTGGAAATATTCGGACGAACCTACGACGGCCATCCGCATGTCCCCGCTCACCTTCACTGCGATCATGTCCTTGGCGACCTGCTCCCCAAGCCTAATGCCCGCGTCATAGCGCTCTGTGACGATGTCGGTCAGGCCGTAATCGACGATCACCTCCACGTTGATATCGGGATACTCGATCGCAAGCTTGCGGATCGCGGGCGCGAGGACGGTAATCGCCGGGTGTTCTCCGGCGGTTATCCGGATCGTGCCCGACGGCTTGTCCTTGAGTTCGCTCAGCGCCCCGAGTTCCGTCTCGATCTCCTCGAACCGCGGCCCCACCGTGTTGAGCAGTCTCTCGCCAGCCTCTGTCGGCGAGACGCTGCGGGTCGTGCGGGTCAACAGCCTGATACCAAGGCGGGCTTCGAGCCCCCGGACCGTTTGGCTCAGCGCCGACTGCGAGACGCCGAGCTTCGCCGCCGCTTTCGTGAAGCTTTGCTCCCGGGCGACGGTAAGGAAGGCGACGAGATCGTTGTAGTTTTCATGCGGCATTCATTAGTCCGTCTAATAGGTTCATGCCGATTATAGCAGCTAATCGAAAACGACCTCAATCGCTAGATTCCGGACAACGAAACTAGAGCAGCCGACCTGGGCCGTTCGACCCCCTAGGAAGCCGTTGCGCAGCACGCGAACAGAAGGAAACAGAAAATGGAAACACGCAAACTAGGAGCGCTCGAAGTCTCTGCTCTCGGACTGGGATGCATGAGCATGAGCTCTGCTTACGGCCCGCCGGCCGACAAGGCAGAAATGATCAAGCTCATCCGCGGCGCGCATGACCGGGGCGTCACGTTCTTCGACACCGCCGAGGCTTACGGGCCGTTCGTGAACGAGGAGCTTGTCGGCGAAGCGCTCGCGCCGATCCGCGATCAGGTCGTGATCGGGACGAAGTTCGGCTTCGACCTCGATCTGGAGACGGGCAGACGTGGCGGAGGAACGAACAGCCGCCCCGAGCACATAAAGGCGGTCGCCGACGCCAGTCTCAAGCGGCTGAAGACCGACCGGATCGACATCTTCTACCAGCACCGGGTCGATCCTGCTGTGCCGATCGAGGACGTAGCCGGAGCCATCAAAGACCTGGTCGTAGCCGGGAAGGTGAAGCACTACGGCCTTTCGGAAGCCGGGATCGCGACGATCCGGCGCGCCCACGCCGTCCATCCGCTTGCCGCGATCCAGAGCGAGTATTCCCTGTTCTGGCGCGGGCCGGAGACTGAATTGCTCGCTGTGCTAGAAGGACTGGGCGTCGGCTTCGTTCCATTCAGCCCGCTCGGGGCGGGGTTCCTGACGGGCAAGATAGATGAAAATACGAAGTTCGATCCGACCGACTTCCGGAATGTGGTGCCGCGTTTCTCGCCCGAGGCCCGCAAGGCGAACATGGCCCTGGTCGATGTGGTGAAGGCGGTTGCGGACCGCAAAGGCGCCACGCCTGCACAGGTCGCCTTGGCCTGGCTCCTTGCCCAGAAGCCCTGGATCGTCCCGATCCCCGGCACGACGAATCCGCATCGGCTCGAGGAAAATCTCGGCGCGGTCGGCCTCGACCTCACCGCCGAAGACCTCTCCGACATTGCGGCGGGTCTCGCGAAGATCGAGGTACAGGGTGAGCGTCTTCCCGAGGCGGCGCTCAAGATGGTCGGCCACTGAGGCGTGAGGTCGGGCGATTGATCGACGACGAACCAGAGGGATAAACATCGTGCCACGGTTCAACCTCAAAGCCGCGTTGATCGCCCTCCCTGCCTTGCTCCATCCAGCGGAAGGCGGGATCGATGACGCCATTAACTTCTGGGCCGAGCGATAGCGTCCCATGACCGCTGTTGGCGCATGCGGACTTAGGGCGCATCTGGAAGTCTAGCATGCCGCCCACCCTTGGCCAGGTTCAGCATGCCTACCAATTTCATCGCATAGTGCGCGGAGCCGCCGCAAAGCACCATCACCGAAACGATGCGAAGAAAGACGCAAAGTGATGACTGGCTGAAATCCCAGACGTTCATCGTGATCTCTGCCATAAGCCGCGATCCGATGCCGATCACGAATGAACTATGGATACCGTAGGTGGCAATGGCGGCGGCCAACGTGCGAAGGACAGCGGTCCTGACTTTGCTCCGGTCACTGATCCGCAGCCATACGGACGCCACGCTCATGACCATCGGCCATCGCAGGCCGACATGGACGGAAACGATGATGAGCGCCCAATATGCGGCAAGCCCATGAATTTGACGAGCGACATAGCCTCCGCCTAACGGCAGGAAGCTGAACACGCTGCGCGATATCATCAGGCTCGTCACCAGGAGCGCCAGCATAGTCGAGAGCAGTGCGACGATGACGACAATGTTGATCCATCCACGAAAGTCGCGGCTGCCCTTCGAAGCCCTTGAATACCAACGTCGGTTGAAGGTGTTGTGGGCGACCAGCAGCGCGAACATGATCGTTCCGACGATCTCGTGCGCCGCGTTACCCAGCCAATCGTAGGCCAGGGCGGCCATCAGCAGGCCGCCTGCAACAAGATTCATCGCTAATCGGATGGGAAGCGAGGGTGTCACGGAAGATAGTCCCGCATCCGGTCGATCGTGAACATGAAGTCGTTGCTCTCCGCCGATTGATGACAGGACTGGCATCGGTCGGCGATCGCGCTCCGGTTCACCTGCTTGTCGAGACCGAACTGTTGGAAATGCCAGTCGCCTGTGCGACGCTCTTCCTCGACGTCGAGGCCCCAATCCACGCCCTTATGCATCACGAAATAGCCGGTGAGTTTGTAGTCCGTCCAGATGCCGAGCACCAAGCGAGTGCCGGCCGGCAACGGCTTTCCGGATTTCGAGAGCTCGATCGTTTCGGGAAGAGCGAACGCTTCTTCCTTCGAGGAACCACGGTCATAGGTCGCATAGAGGACGTATTTGTCGAAGTCGGCGGGAAAGGTGGCGCGATTGGTGTCCGCCCTCGCGCCCAGCCCAAGCAGGACCAAGAACATGGTGGCAATGACGGTGAGGGAGTTGCGCGTGGAAAACATATGCAAGCCTTTCTTGATGAGGCAGGGTGGCGGTCGATGCGGCCCACGGCCAGGGGATTGCCGGGGACCCTGTGGTACCGGCACGATGAAACTGAGGGTTTGGGGCGATCAGTTGCCCGTGGCGGCAACGTCGTCGAAGTCCAGAGAGGTCGAGAGCTGTCGATGGGCGTCGATCTGCTTCTGGAGTGTCGAAATCTTCTGTTCGGCGGTGCCGATGGCATCGGCGCCTGCGATGAAGCGGGTTGGCAACTCGTCCAAATCGGTGAGCGTCAGCAAAGCTTGCGCAAGTTTGGCGGGGTCACCGGATTGCTTGCCGTTGTAGGACTTCCAGAAGTCCAACTGTTGCGACCGCCGCTCGGCATAGTCCCCGATGATGGGGGCTGCGTAGTTGGTGGACTCTTCGGTGAGGAGTTCCGTCCGGAAGAAGCCCGGATTGACGATCATGGTTTGAATGCCGAATGGCGCGACCTCGGCTCCAACCGACTCCATCCATCCTTCAAGCGCGAACTTGGACGCCGCATAGGCGCTTCCGAACTCGAAGCCGCCGAATCCGGCACTCGACGAAATCGAGATGATCTTGCCTGACTGCTGCTTTCGCATTACCGGGAGCACGGCACGCGTAACGTTCATTGGGCCGATGAGACTGGTGGCCAGCTGCAGATTCATCTGAGCAGGCGTCAGTTCTTCGAAATAGCCCGCATAGAAGCTGGCGGCGTTATTGACCAACACATCGATACGGCCAAAGCGGGCCAGTGCCAACTTTACCGCCAGCTCTGCATCCCCAGGCTCGTTCACGTCCAGTTTAACGACAAGCAACTCTGCCGCGTCGCCGATGGCCTTGGATACCTTGTCGGGATTGCGTCCGGTTGCCACCACCTTGTGACCCGCCGCCAGAGCGGCCTTTGCAAATTCCAGTCCCATGCCGCGCCCGGCACCTGTTATGATCCATACGTTGCTCATATTCACATTCCTTCGTTGTGTGACGACAAGATAGGGCAGGTGCGGAGTGCTGATTAGGCGCTATTATCTGCATGTACTTAGAAAGGGCATTTCTAAATTGGCGCTTTGCCGTAAACGCCCGACAGCGTCTCCTCGGCTGCCGGGCGGAGTTCTTATGTGTTTCGTGGGGACAGATTCGATCGAACTGTCAGACGGCGTTGATGTGCGTGCCAAACCAGTCGAGCACGAGCTGCGGGTTCTGGCCGAAGTAATTGTAGCCCTGGAAGCGCTGGTCGGTCCCCTCGATCCAAAACAGCTTCTTGTCCTTCGATGAGATCGTGTCGTAGATTTCCTGGACATTGGATGGCTTGGTCAGGAAGTCGTCGTGCACCTGGGCGACGAGCGTCGGTACGGTCACCGCCTTGGCATATTCCATCGGCCAGACGTCGGCGAGATGAAAGCCGGTCCGCTTGTGGAACGCGACGTCGAAGCGTTCGAGGCCGTTCTCGATCTTCTGGTTCTCGACCGCGGTCTGGACGAACACACTCGGCGAGACGGGCTGCAGCGCGATCAATGCCTTGATGTGCTCAAACTCTTCCGGCTGCTTCTCCATGCCGACGATCGTCGCGTTGGCACCGAGGCAGCGGCTGTAGAGAACCGTCTTCATATCCTTGGTGTCGGGTCTGGATTTGGCGTAGCGCATCGAGCCGACGACATCGCGGTATTCCAAGACCCCGTGGCCATTGACGCCACCGCTGCCCGTGCCGCTTCGGCCGTGGTTGCGCATGTCGTAGGCGATGATGTTGTAGCCGGCATCGTGCAGGACTTTGTATTCCGGCAGGAAGTTCACCTCGAAGCCGCCGAAATTGGTCCACGGTTCCAGGTGGCCGGGATAGCCGTAGCGATTGCAGGGCATGGGATGATTGCAGATGATCAGGCGATCAGAATCGGCGGGAATGAACCAGCCTTCGATCGTCACGCCATCCATCGCCGGGAAGAAGATTTCCTCGTAGTCCATGCCGTATTCATGCGGCCAGCGCAGGATGGGGGTGCGGGTCGAGTGCGCCATCAGGTCGGCCATGCCGTTGATGAACTCTTCTGATTTTGTATCGGTCATGGTTGTTGTCGCTTTTGCATCTGCGGCCTGCGCACGCGTGGTGGTGGCGGCCATGAGGGGAAGGGTGGTGAGTGCCGCGCCGGCTTTCAAAAGCTGCCGACGGCTGGTGGACGCTGCACCATCTTGGTGACGTGATGTGTCATTCGGGTTGCCCATTTCAGGCTCCTTCTTGATGAGTTTGACGTGCGACGGAAAATGGAGATAGCACTTGGGATCAGGGGCCACCTCGTTTGCCCGTCACTGCTTGGGCGGCACGAAGCCTTCGGTGATCACGACCGAGCCTTCGGTCGAAGCAATGCGGAACTTGCGCGCCGCGGTGTATTCCGGCGAGTTGTAGAAGCGTTGGGCGTCCGCCACACTCGGGAACTCGGCGATCGCCATGACGGACTGCGGCTTGCCTTCGACAGCAGTCGCATTCAGATTGAAGACGATGATCTTTCCGCCGAATTTCGGGGCGAGCGGGCCAGCTTCTTCCATATATTTCTGAAAGCCAGCCTGATCCTTGATCGTGTAGTTGGCGATCATGTAGCCGGGTGCCGGCGCATCCTGTGCGTGGCCGGTAGAGCCAACGGCAATGGCGATAACGCTGGCTGCGCCAATGATGAGTCTCTTCATAGTCGTTGTCCTCTTCTGTCGATTGGCCAAGCTTCTCCGTCGCCACGACCGAATGGATCGCGGCTCCTGGGAAAACCGATGGCGTGATGTGAAAACCGACGGTTTCTCCGTCCGGCTTTCATGAAGAGGAATATAGCCGGGATTGATCCATGCGATTAGACTGCATAATCTGCATGAAGCTAGAAAGGGGAGAGATAAATCTGTGTCATCGCTCCACGAGCTTTTCGCGAGAACAGCTAATCTAGGTACGGAGGGCAAAATGGCCGGACTGCTATCCCTTGTACCGAAGCGCTTCGAGCAGGACGGCGAATGCGGGCGTGTGCTGGCGTCTGCTCGGATAATAGAGATGGTAGCCAGCGAAAGGAGGGCACCAATCCTCCAGGACCCGCACGAGGCGTCCTGCCGCGATATGCTGGCAAACCTGGCTTTCGAACATGCAGGCCAATGCCAGTCCGTCGAGCGCGGCGGCTTCCAGCATCTCTCCGTCGTTGAGAATGAGCGGACCGTTGACCCTGACTTCAAGTTCGACGCCGTCCCGTTCGAACTCCCAGGCAAAGAGACCTCCGCTCGTGGTCTGCCGATAGCTGGCGCAACGATGGTCGCCAAGATCGCGCGGCGTTTCCGGTGCTTTATGCTTGGCGATATAGGAGGGCGAGCCCACGATTGCCATGCGCAAGTCCGGACCGACCTTGACCGCCACCATGTCTTTCTGGACTTGCTCGCCAAGGCGGATGCCGGCATCGAACCGGCCTGCCACGATATCGGTCAGTCCTTCTTCCAGGTTGATTTCGACAGAAATGTCCGGGTATTCCAGAAGAAGTTTCGACAGGGCAGGCCAGAGCACGGTTTTGGCCGCATGCCGGAATGTGGTGATGCGGATCGTTCCGGCGGGTTTATCATGAAGCGCCGTGAGTGCTGCGAGTTCGCTGTCGATATGGTCGAAGGCGGGC
Source organism: Shinella sp. OV683 (assembly GCF_057787725.1). Taxonomy (NCBI): domain Bacteria; kingdom Pseudomonadati; phylum Pseudomonadota; class Alphaproteobacteria; order Hyphomicrobiales; family Rhizobiaceae; genus Shinella; species Shinella sp. OV683. The sequence continues at coordinate 3,016,136 of NZ_CM173543.1, read as the reverse complement.
CTGAGGCCATTCAACAACCGTTCCCCGGCGTCGGTCAGCGACAGGCTGCGGGTTGTCCTTGACAGCAGTCGGACTTTGAGGCGTTCCTCCAGCATCCGGACCGCGTAACTCAAGGCAGACTGGGATAGCCCCAGCTTGGCGGCGGCCCGGGTAAAGCTGCCTTCTTCGGCAACCGCTATGAACACCGCCAGGTCACTAAAGTCGCCTTTTCTCATTTATCGATCCAATTTCTAAATTCGGACTGATAATAGCGGCGGCAAAGGTATGAAGCAAATACGACAAGGGCTAATTGGTGTTTGAGGTTTGGTCTCCTTTTGGCGCGTTGGCGACCATCGGCTTTCGCTGGCGGTCGTGATCTTACAGCTCGATCTGCTCCGCAATTCGTAAAGCGTCATCGATCGCAATTCCGAGGCACCTCACGGTGCTTTCCAGTTTCGTATGCCCTAGGATGCGATCGACAATCGCGCCTCCCTCGAAAAGGGGCGCTTGCAGATGCCCCTTCTGGCTGTCGGGGGCGAGCGTTCGTTCGGACCGACAATGGCCTATGTCATGAGGTTCGCCGCCGACGATGTTCGCCAGGTGGTCATCGCTGATTCCGGCCATTGGCTGATGGAGGAGCAGACCAAGGCAACCGTAGCCGCCATCCGTGCCTTTCTCGACGAACCGACGGATGCCAAATGCCGTTGAGATCGCGGTGCTGACACAAGATCGCGGCTGCAGGCCGATCACTTAGAACCCACAGAACGGCATATCAAGCCGAGACTCACTTCGGACTTTGCAATCAACGGAGAGGACGAAACCATGTCTATTCCCAAAAACCTGGTCCTGAGCGTGGCGGCAGCGCTGACGGCCGCTACACTTACCCAAACGCCAGTTGAGGCCGCATCGAACCCGCCGAAGACTGTCGTTCTCGTTCATGGCGCATTTGCGGATGGGAGGCGTCGAGACACACCGCCTCGATGTGCGCGCCAGTGGCATTTCGGACGAAAGAGGCTATGCCTTGCCCAGATGCTTCGGCCAGAATTCCTGATGGACTTCGGCGGCTTCGTCTTCGAGGTTGGTCGGGCCAACCACAGTGACGATGCGCGCGCCGGTTTGCAACACCGCGCGGCTCGGCACGTTCAACCCGATCCCAGCGATCTCGCCAAGCCGCGTTTCGGAGCACGCAAACACCATACGCCCGATGCCCGACCAGTAAATCGCCCCAGAGCACATCGCGCACGGCTCGGTGCTGGTGTAAAGCGTGCAGTCGCCGAGAAAAGCGGTGTCATAGTGCTGCGCCGCCAGTTTAACCAGATTCATTTCGGCGTGGTTCGTCATATCGTGGCCGGTGAAGACGCTGTTTTTGGCGCGCAGGATGACTTCGCCGTCCTTGACCAACACCGAGCCAAACGGTTCGTCGCCGTGTTCCACCGCGGATTTCGAGAGTGCAATCGCCTCACGTAAAAGCGGCTCGTGGTTTTCCATCGGAGTCTCCCCAAACACTAGAGTGGGATGATCTTGCCTTGAATCGAAGGGATATCCAAGCGCTGCAAATCAGATTCACGATGCTGGCGGGGAAGGCCGGCACGGATGGGCAAGCCATATTCGAACGATCTTCGACGGCGGGTATCGTTTCAGTTGAGCAGGAGGGCCGTTGCGAGTAGTTGGAACGAGGTCATGACCGCTTCTGGCGCGAAGCGGACTTTGTATTCTTGCATGGTCAAGACATCGTCGCTTTTCTTTCTCCAAACCTGTTGTCGCCAGAATAACTCAATGCGCCAACGCATCTTTCGGAAATCCGGCGGCCAGGATGTCGATGAATCGGCGCACGGCGGGAGGCAGCCCGCGCCGTGTGGTAAACACGAGATGCACGAGGCCCCGCATGCCGTGCCAGTCGGGCAGCACGTGGACCAGCTTGCCTTCATTCAAGGCCTGTCGGCAGCTGTGGTCTGGCAGAAGCGCGATACCCAGTCCCGCCAAGGCTGCCGCGCGCACGGCCGTGAAGTCGGCGCAACCCATCCTAGGCGTGTGGCTCAGAATATGCCGCTGCCCAGCTTCGGTTTCGAGATGCCAGTCGACGTCGCCCGATTCATCACTGCTCGCAAGAGTCGGGTGGTTTCTCAGATCATCGATCCCACTGACCCGACTGGCGATCTGTGGGTTGGCAACAAGGATGCGGACCGAGTTCCCGAGCGATCGCATGGTGAGCGAGGCGTCGCCTTCCAGCGACGTGCGGACGCGGAGCGCCACATCGATACGTTCGCCAATCAGATCGACAGGACGGTCGACCGCCACAAGCTGCAATCGCACTTTCGGATGACGTTCAAGGAATTGGTTCACGATTCCGGAGATCGGCTCGACCAGTCCGGTCGGGCAGCTCATGCGGATCAGGCCGTGCGGCTCCGACTGTGCCTGGACCACCAGCGCTTCGGCCTGCTCTGCCTCCGCCACCATCGCCTTGCACCGCTCGTAAAAGGACTGGCCGACATCAGTCACTCGAAAGCGGCGGCTTGAACGCTCTATGAGGCGGACACCGAGCCGGGCCTCAAGGCCGGACACTCGCCGGCTCAGCTTCGACTTCGGCTCGCGCAACGCACGCCCCGCGGCGGCGAAACCGCCATGGGCCACGACTTCGGCAAAATACACGAGATCATTCAGGTCAGACTTCATCATCGTTCTCCATGTGGAACGATGGGTAGCAGTTTTGCCGACTTTCGGCATCATCGTTCTATGGCCATATTCTCCCTCAACGGCAATCGGCCGCAACAAAAGGAGAAAGACAATGACCAAGAGATTTGAAAACAAAGTCGTGGTTGTCACCGGTGGCACGAGCGGCATCGGCCTCGAGACTGCAAAGGCCTTCTCGGCGGAAGGCGCTTCGGTGTTCGTCACCGGCCGCCGCCAGGCGGCGCTCGATGCTGCCGTCAAGGAAATCGGCGGCCGCGTGACCGGCGTCCAGGGCGATATGAGCAAGCTCGTGGACATCGATCGTCTGTATGATGCCGTCCAGCAGAAGCACTCCCATATCGACACCGTATTCGCCAATGCCGGCGGCGGCGAATTCGCCCCTCTCGGGGCGATCACGGAAGAGCACTACGAGAAGACTTTCGACACCAACGTCAAGGGTGTGTTGTTCACCGTCCAGAAGGCTCTTCCGCTGCTTCGTGACGGAGGTTCGATCATCCTGACGTCGTCCACGACGAGCATTTCGGGCACTCCGGCGCTCAGCGTCTATTCGGCCACCAAGGCCGCTGTCCGTAACTTTGCCCGCAACTGGATTCTCGATCTTAAGGACCGCCACATTCGGGTCAACGCGGTCAGCCCGGGCGTGACCGACACCGCAGGTCTGAACGAACTCTTCGGCAATGGCGAAAGCGCCGAAAACACCAAGAACTATCTCGCGGGCCTGATTCCCGCCGGCCGCGTCGGCCAGCCGGAAGAGATCGCGAAAGCAGTTCTCTTTCTTGCCTCCGATGATGCATCCTTCGTCAACGGCGTCGAACTGTTCGTCGACGGCGGCCAGGTCCAGATTTGATCATCTAAAGAAGGAGAGAACCACCATGGCAGACATTGCGACCCTGCTCGAACGGAACCTTCAGGAAATCTTCGGGGAGGGCGACGCCGCCCTCCGTCAGAAGGTTGCGGAGGAAATAATGCACGATGACGCAGTCTTCGTCGAACCCCACGGCGTCCATCGCGGCAGAGAGGAAATCGTTCGCGTCGCCGGGGTCATCCGGGCCACACATCCGACATTCAAATACGCACCAACCGGCCAGGCAGACGTGCTGCAGGGACAAGCGGGACGCATGACGTGGATCGCGGGCGCACCAGGCGAGCCTCCGGTCTATGCGGGCACAGACTTCATCGTTGCACGAGACGGAAAAATTGCTGCCATCTACCTCTTTTTCGATGGCCAGCCTGATCCGACCGGAGCGACTGTATTAAGCTGATGCGTACTCACGCCGCTGCGAGGGGCGGGAACCTCGTGGCGGAAGCGTCGATTGATTTGGCGTCTGCTATTGGCGCAAAGCAGTCCCACTTTGCCACTCCCCACCTTTCCCCTTGTCCCTTGCCCCCATGAACGCTATTTGATCGGCGAGTGATTTTGCTTTCCGCCCAAAAGGTTCTCCATGCGCTGCCCGTTCTGCAATTCCGAAGATACACAGGTCAAGGATTCGCGTCCCGCCGAAGATGGCTCGTCCATTCGCCGGCGGCGCATCTGCCCGGATTGCGGTGGCCGTTTCACCACTTTCGAGCGCGTGCAACTGCGCGAACTGATGGTGGTCAAGAAATCCGGCCGCAAGGTTCTGTTCGATCGCGAGAAGCTGGTGCGCTCCTTCGAGATCGCGCTGCGCAAGCGTCCAGTCGATCGCGACCGGATCGAGCGCGCCGTTTCCGGCATCATCCGCCGGCTGGAAAGCTCGGGCGAAACGGAAATCTCGTCCGAGGATATCGGCCTGCAGGTGCTGGAGGCGCTGAAGGGTCTCGATGACGTCGCCTTCGTGCGCTACGCCTCGGTCTATCGCGACTTCACCCATATCGAGGACTTCTCCGCCGCCATCACCCAGATCTCGGCGAAGATCGCCCGCGATCCCGGCGAGGAACGCTAGTTCATGCGTAGCCATGAAGACGAACGCTTCATGGATACCGCCATCAGACTGTCCCGCTGGCATCTCGGCCAGACCACATCCAATCCTTCCGTCGGCTGCCTGATCGTAAAGGATGGCGTCATCGTCGGCCGTGGCGTCACGGCTCTGTCGGGCCGGCCACATGCCGAGCCGCAGGCGCTGGCCGAGGCGGGCGAAGCTGCGCGTGGAGCCACCGCCTATGTCACGCTTGAGCCCTGTTCCCATCACGGCAAGACCCCGCCGTGTGCCGAGGCACTGATTGCGTCGGGCGTGGCGCGCGTCGTCGTAGCGCTGACGGATCCCGATGAACGGGTATCGGGCAGGGGGCTGCGGATGCTCGCGGACGCGGGTATTGCGGTGACGGCTGATGTGCTGCGCGAAGAGGCTGAATCAGAACTTGAAGCCTACCTGAATCGGCAGCGCAACAAGCGGCCGCAAGTGATTCTAAAACTTGCCGTTTCCGCCGATGGCATGATGGGCAGGCTGGGCGAGGGGCAGGTGGCAATCACCGGCCGCGAGGCGCGGGCGCAATCGCATATCCTGCGCGCCGAGAGCGACGCGATCCTGGTCGGCATCGGCACCGCGCTTGCCGACGATCCCGAACTCACCTGCCGCTTGCCGGGCATGGAGAGCCGCTCCCCACTGCGCATCGTGCTTGATCGGCGGCTCGAATTGCTTGTGAACTCGAAATTGGTTCGAAGCATCGCAGACGGCCATGGCTTGATTGTCGCTACGGCTGCTGACGCTGATGCCTTGCGAAAGACCGCGCTGGAAAGCGCCGGCGCGGAGGTTGTTGCTACGGGCGACGACCTGGAAGCCCTGCTGGATCTGCTCGGCGCGCGCGGCCTGTCCTCGCTGATCGTCGAGGGTGGTGCCAGGACGGCGCAGCGCTTCCTGTCACAAGGCCTGGTCGATCGCGTCGTACTGTTTTCATCGCCGGTGGTTGTCGGCGAAAATGGCGTTCCATCGCCGCTCGGCGAACAGTCTGTTCCGGATGGTTTCGTGTTGCGGCGCCGCGAACAGCTTGGCGCGGACCGGATGAGTGATTATATCCGAAGCTCGAATGGGCAATAGGCAGGGCAGGACATGTTTACAGGCATCGTTACCGATATCGGCACGATCGAGAAGATCACACCCCTCAACGAGGGCATCCGCCTTCGCGTGACCACCAACTATGATCCCGAGACGATCGCCATCGGTGCCTCGATCTCGCATGCCGGCGTTTGCCTGACGGTCACCGCGCTGCCTGCCGAGGGCGACAATCAGCGTTGGCATGAGGTCGAAGCTTGGGAAGAGGCTCTGCGGCTGACCACTGCCGGTGTCTGGGCCGAGGGCGACAAGCTCAATCTCGAACGGGCGCTGAAGATCGGCGACGAGCTCGGCGGGCACATCGTTTCCGGTCATATCGACGATATGGCCGAAATCGTTGCCGTCGAGGAGGAGGGGGAGGCGAGCCGCTTCACGCTGCGTGCCCCGCGCGAATTTGCCAAATTCATCGCGCCCAAGGGCTCTGTGGCGCTCGATGGAACGTCGCTGACGGTCAACAAGGTCGATGGCACCGAGTTCGACGTTCTGATCATCCGCCATACACTGGAGGTGACCACCTGGGGCCTGCGCAAGGCGGGCGACAGGGTCAACCTGGAAGTCGACACTATGGCCCGCTATGCGGCACGGCTTGCGGAGTTCAAATAGCGGAAATTCAGCGCCGTTCGTTCGGCTTGTATTCCTGGTGGAAGAACCGGAAATACGAGGAAATCTGCGCCAGCGCCGGCGCCGTCAGCTTGTACTGGATGCCGACGCGGCTGCCGTTGCACCACCGGACGATGCCGGTGAGTTGCCCGAGTTCCTGGGATTCGAAAGTGATGATCTGATTGGCAGTGATCCGGATGGGACGCTCAAGATCGACCGCCATGCCGGAGGCCGAGATATCGGCAACCCTGCCGCGGATGGCTTCATGCATGACTTTGACAGTTCCGAAGATACGAACTTTCGAGCGTTCGTTCTTGCGGGCAGTCATCTGCTTGGAATTCTGCAGCATCGCATGCTCCTATATTTCTGAAGTCGAATAAAAGGATATTCCAATATATAAATTAAACTGTAGTTAGACCAAAGACTGCAATTTTATATATGGTTAAATTTATACAGAATTCGCATGTTCCTTAGGCGCGATGGTTGGGAAGCCGCAAAGAGGGTGACGTCTCGGTCAGAGCCGCGCAGGGCGGCTCCGCCGGGATTGCCGGGCTACCTCGATAGCCGGGCAACAGGACATGGCAGAGCTACAGGACGTAGATCGTCAGTTCGCCATCGAGCGCCGCGTCAGCGCCGACGATGTTCCTGATTTCGATATTCTCGGCCTTCAGCTTGGCGACCAGCGCGCGGTTATGCTCGACGGCCGATTGCACGGCTGCGACCTCCCGCGGCTCCGTGGTTCTGCGATCCTGCAGTGCCGCCCTGTTGGCGTCGTCGTCGATCTGGCCGACCGGCTGAACCGCGAACGGGCCGCTCTTCCAATGGCGGATGGCATGGTCGGCCTTGCGAGACGCGCTGTCATCGAATGCAACCAGGCCTATCCGCCCGCCCGAGCCGGCCATTCCGGCCTGGCCCTCGACGATGATCGACGCAGGTTGGCCTTCGTCGTGGCTGGTGGGGGTGGGGCTGCCGCCACGCAGGCCGGCTGCGTAGGATGTCCCGGCAACGGATGTGAGTGCGAGAGTGGCAATAAGGGAGGTCTTGAGGAAGCGGTTCATGGCAATCTCCTTTCTGAGGTTTGCGCCATGCGGCGAGGATCATTTATCCGGTCCACCGTCGCTTGCACTTTAGGAGATGGAATGCCATTGTGGTTTTTTCAACGACGTAAGTGTCTGAAAAATATTAATAATAATTCACAATCCAATGCCGCTGGTTTGCCACAATGCGGCAAATTTCGGGCAATGCAAACGCTGCGTCCATAAGACGCGAGAGGCCCCCACGCGCGCCTTGCGTGAGGGGCCTCAGGGGCGTCGAGCTCGCTGATGGCCCTGCCAATACGCTCCATGGGGCAAAAACCGCTTGCCAACACCGCCTGTCCGTGGTTTGACCGCGAAAAATGCAGCCTGCCTGCAATCAAGGTGATTTTCCCGAGGAAAACATGTCCAAGAAGAAATCCAAGCCGCATCTGTTGATCGTCGAAGCGCGTTTCTACGACGATTTCGCCGACGCCATGCTCGAAGGCGCCACCGAAGCGCTGAAGGAAGCGGAAGCCACATGGGATGTCGTCACGGTCATGGGCGCGCTCGAAATTCCGGCTGCGATCGCCATGGCGCTGGATGGTGCTGATGACGACGGCACGCATTATGATGGCTTTGTTGCGCTTGGTATGGTCATTCGCGGCGAGACTTATCATTTCGATATCGTTGCCAATGAATCGTCGCGCGCGCTGATGGATCTCGCCGTCAGCGAGTCGCTGGCGATCGGCAACGGCATCCTGACTGTCGAAAACGACGAACAGGGCTGGCGTCGCGCCAAGCGCTCCGAACTCGACAAGGGCGGGTTTGCAGCCAAGGCGGCACTCACCATGATCGCGCTCAAGAAGAAACTCGGCGCGTAGGGCCTATAGAGAACAATGTCTAAAGAAGAACCAAAACAGGACGTCAAGCAGGCCAACCAGCGCGGAGCCGCGCGGCTGGCTGCCGTCCAGGCGCTCTATCAGATGGAACTGTCGGGCACCGGCGTGCTGGAGATCGTCAGCGAATACGAAAACTTCCGGCTCGGCCAGGAGATCGATGGCGACCAGTACCTCAAGGCTGATCCGTCGTGGTTCCGGTCGATCGTCGCCGGCGTCGTCAAGGACCAGCGGGCGCTGGACCCGGTCATCGCCGATTCCCTGATCGAGGGATGGCCGCTGTCGCGCCTCGATGCCACGATCCGCGCAATTCTCCGTGCCGGCGTGTTCGAGATCATCGAACGCAAGGACGTGCCGACTGCCGTCATCGTCACCGAATATGTCGAGATTGCCCACGCCTTCTTCGATGAAGACGAACCGAAGCTCGTCAATGCGGTTCTCGATGCCGTCGCCCGCAAGCTCCGCGGACCCAAGAAATAGAAAGCATTTCATGACTGCGACTGCGCCGGCGGATGGGTTTGAAGGAGAATTTCGTCACACCCGCCGCAACGTGGTGCTGTTGACCATCGCCCAGGCGATCCTTGGCAGCGCGCCACCGATCGCCTTTGCCGTCGGTGGCATTGCCGCCTACCAGATGCTCGGCGACAACAAGAACCTGGCAACCGCGCCGCTAACTGGATTCAATGTCGGAACGGCTGCCGGCACCGTCGTCGTCGCCATACTTGCCCGCTATCTGCCGCGCCGCGTGACCTTCATTCTCGGTGCGCTGCTGGAAGGTTGCGGCGGCCTGATTGCCGCGATCGCGATTTATCGCAGCGATTTCTGGCTGCTGGTTGCCGGATTGATCCTGACCGGCGTCGCCGCCGGCTTCACCCAGAAATTTCGCTTTGCGGCCGCGGATGCCTCGCCTTCGCATTACAAGAGCACGGCCATTTCGTGGATCCTTGCGGGCGGCATCATCTCCGGCGTGCTGGGGCCGCAGATCGCCATCTATGCCAAGGATCTGTTTGCACCCGTAACCTTCGTCGGAGCCTTCGTGGCCTTTGCGCCGCTCGGCGTCATTGCTGCCTGCGTCCTCGCCTTCCTTAAACTGCCTCATCTGCACAAGACCGGCGCCGCTGCCGTCGACATCGCCCCACCACGGCCGCTTTCCGAGATCGTCATGAACAGGCGCTTCATGACAGGCATGTATTGCGGCATCGTGTCCTACGCACTGATGACCTTCATGATGACCGGTGCGCCGCTTGCGATGGTCTATGAATGCGGCTTCGCCTCCGATCTCTCCACGCAAGGTATCCAGTTCCATGTGCTGGCGATGTTTGCACCGAGCTTCTTCACCGGACGACTGATCCGCCGTTTTGGCGCGCAGGCGATTGTCGCAGTCGGGCTCTGCATTCTCATGCTCTGTGCCGTCGTTGCGCATATGGGCGTTGAGTTGTGGAACTTCTGGGGCTCGTTGAGCCTGCTCGGCCTTGGCTGGAATTTTGGCTTCATCGGCGCAACCGCGATCGTTGCCCAGAGCTACAGGCCCAACGAAGCCGACAAGGTGCAGGGTTTCCATGATATCATCCTGTTCTCCACTGTCGCACTTGCTTCCTTCGCGTCAGGCCAGGTGTTCAGCACCTTCGGCTGGGATGCGATGATCTTGCCGGTGTGGCCGCTGGCCATCGTCGGGCTGCTGCTGCTGTTCTTTTTCGGCCGTACGCGTCGCAGCGCATCGGCACTACGGGCCTGAAATCGCGATCTCGCCTCTAGGGGGCACAGCCACTGGCTGCCCGGAAAGATTCTGGCTCCAGTCGAGTGGTGTGATTCTTCCTGCCTCTAGCCAGGCGATATCGGCTCTGTTCGGCTTGTATTTTTGCACCGTCCTAAATGGCGGTCTAAAACAGTTTAAAATTCAACTGAATTCTTCGTTTCAGGCGATCTAATCAAGGTCCGGAGGCTTGACGCCGCCCCGGACTGCCATCAATCTCGCCTCGGTTCTAGGAATCCGTCCATCTGACAAGGGGAGTCGTCGGGTGGTTCGTGACAAACCGACAGGTGGCTCACCTGCGGTCAAATTGGAGGAATTTGGGAATGAGCATAATGTTTGGCGTCATAGTGTGCGGACTGTTGTCTGTCGCCTATGCGATCTGGGCGACGCAATCGGTCCTCGCGGCCGAGCAGGGCAACGCCCGCATGAAGGAAATTGCAGGCTATATTCGCGAAGGGGCACAGGCCTATCTAATGCGCCAATACACCACGATCGGCATTGTCGGTGTGGTGGTTTTCATTCTGGCATTCTTTCTGCTGTCGGCCGCTGCAGCCATCGGCTTCCTGATCGGCGCGGTGCTTTCAGGGGCGGCGGGCTTCATCGGCATGCATGTCTCGGTTCGCGCCAATGTGCGCACGGCGCAGGCGGCGTCGAAGAGCCTTGCTGCTGCCCTCGATATCGCCTTCAAGTCGGGTGCGATCACCGGCATGCTGGTGGCCGGCCTAGCACTGCTGGGCGTGTCTGTCTATTACTGGATCCTGACCGATGTGATGGGCATGGAACGCGGTGGCCGTGACGTCATCGACGCCCTCATCGCCCTCGGGTTTGGCGCTTCGCTGATTTCCATCTTCGCCCGTCTCGGTGGCGGTATCTTCACCAAGGGTGCGGATGTCGGCGGCGATCTCGTCGGCAAGGTCGAAGCCGGCATTCCCGAAGATGACCCACGCAACCCGGCAACTATCGCTGACAACGTTGGCGACAATGTCGGCGATTGCGCCGGCATGGCGGCCGATCTTTTCGAAACCTATGCCGTGACCGTGGTCGCGACCATGGTGCTTGCAGCGATCTTCTTCGCCGGCACGCCAGTGCTCGAAAGTGCGATGCTCTATCCGCTGGCGATCTGCGGCGGCTCGATCCTGACGTCGATCATCGGCACCTTTTTCGTCAAACTCGGCTCGTCCAACAACATCATGGGCGCACTCTACAAGGGACTGATCGTCACTGGCGTGCTGTCGATCGGCGCGGTTGCAGCGGCTACGTCGCTGACCATCGGCTGGGGCCCGATCGGCAAGGAAGGCGCGACCATCTCCGGCACGCACCTCTTCCTCTGCGCGGTCGTCGGCCTGATCGTTACCGCCCTGATCGTGGTGATCACCGAATACTATACCGGCACCAACAAGCGCCCGGTGAACTCCATCGCCCAGGCTTCCGTTACGGGACACGGTACCAACGTCATCCAGGGTCTGGCGGTTTCCCTTGAGTCAACTGCGCTGCCGGCGATCGTCATCATTGCCGGCATTATCGCCACCTATCAGCTTGCAGGCCTGTTCGGCACAGGCATCGCCGTCACCGCCATGCTCGGCATTGCCGGCATGATCGTGGCGCTCGACGCCTTCGGCCCGGTCACCGACAATGCCGGTGGCATTGCCGAAATGTCGCATCTGCCGCCTGAAGTGCGCAAGGTTACCGATGCGCTCGATGCGGTCGGCAACACCACCAAGGCCGTCACCAAGGGCTATGCGATCGGTTCGGCCGGCCTCGGCGCGCTGGTGCTGTTCGCCGCCTATTCGAATGACCTGCAATATTTCGCCGCCAACGGCGCGCAGTATCCGTATTTTGCCGACGTCGGAACGATCTCGTTCGATCTTTCCAATCCCTATGTGGTCGCCGGCCTGATCTTCGGCGGTCTGATCCCCTACCTTTTCGGTGGTATCGCCATGACGGCCGTGGGTCGTGCGGCGGGCTCGATCGTCGAGGAAGTCCGCCGTCAGTTCAAGGAAAAGCCGGGCATCATGGCGGGCACTGAAAAGCCCGATTATGGCCGCGCGGTCGATCTGCTGACCAAGGCGGCGATCCGGGAAATGATCGTTCCGTCGCTCTTGCCGGTGCTGGCGCCGCTCGTCGTCTATTTCGGCGTGCTGCTGATCTCGGGCTCCAAGGCCTCGGCATTCGCGGCCCTCGGTGCATCGCTGCTCGGCGTCATCGTCAACGGCCTCTTTGTTGCCGTCTCCATGACCTCCGGCGGCGGCGCATGGGACAATGCCAAGAAGAGCTTCGAGGACGGCTTTGTCGATAAGGACGGCGTCAAGCATCTCAAGGGTTCGGAAGCTCACAAGGCCTCCGTCACCGGCGACACCGTCGGCGACCCTTACAAGGATACAGCTGGTCCCGCGGTCAATCCGGCGATCAAGATCACCAACATCGTGGCCTTGCTGCTGCTGGCTGTGTTGGCTGGATAAAAGCCAATAGATCGACAAAGAGAAAGCCGCGTCTGATGCACCAGACGCGGCTTTTTCTATTAACAGACAACCAGCGCTTAAGGCTTGTTCTGGTTGGTGTTCAGGAGCTGCTGTGCAGCGGCTGCAGGATTGAGGCCGCCCTTCAGCAGGCGCATCAGGAAGGTCATTTCGACGCCACCTGTCGGGGTCGTGCGCGAGATCATGTCGAAGACGCGGCCATCCTTGATCGAGTAATGCGCCAGGCGATCGACTTCGCCATCCTTGTTGAAATACACGGCGAGGATGCTCTGTTCGACAAGCGAGGGCTTCATGAAAGCCACTGCGCGAGTCCGCTTTTGCGAGATGTAATAGAACACTTCGGCGTCGAAAGTCGCCGTTGCCGAGGGCGAACCCAGCGAAAGCATAACCTGCTCGCGGCTCGATCCGACGGGGACCAGCGCGAGCGTCTGCTCGTCCACCACATAACCGTTCTGGATGACTTCGCTGGTCGCGCATCCGGAGAGAGTTGAAGTCGCCATCGCCACGGCGAGGATAATGCTATGCGCACGCCTGATGCGGGGCACCTGTAACTCTATTCTCAACGATATCTCCCAAGCTTATGGCCTGCTGGACCACCACCCGCTGACATGCGCACCGGACATTCTCGCAAATTGCCGGAGCGAACCCCAAATGCGCCAATGCCATTGCAATTCATGCCTGCTTCGGTAAACCAGCTTGCTACAGGATGCAACACAGCGGTCGGCCTCGCTGCCACTTTCACAAAGGCAAATCAGGGCAATTTGATGATATTTGGACTCTTCCGGAAAAATAACGTCAAAAAGGTGGTGATTGAGCATCAATATCAGCTGCTGACCGCTGCCGCCCGTCAGCCGGTGCTCTATAAGAATGCCAATGTGCCCGATACAGTGATGGGCCGTTTCGAAATGCTGTCGACGGTTTTGATTCTCTATTTTCACCGCACAGGCAGCTCTACTGACGCAACCAGAGCGCTTGCTCAGGAGATTGTCGACGCATTTTTCGAGGACCTCGACCATTCGCTTCGCGAACTCGGCATCGGCGATCAAGGCGTACCCAAGCGAATGAAAAAACTGGCTTCCATGTTTTACGGTCGGGTCGATTCCTATGGAAAAGCGCTTGATTCCGCCGATAGAAATGCGCTGGAAGCGGCATTGAAGCGAAATTTTCACCCGGAAAATGCCGATCCAAACCTATCTATGGCGCAACTGGCAGATTATATGTTAGAGGCCGACCTGGCGCTCAAGGCACTATCTGACGATGTGCTGGAGCGCGGCGAGGCAATATTGCCTGCAATGCCGGAAGGAGAGGAGCGATGAATCGCTTGCCGGAGGACAGGCCGCCCTTCACCTACATGGTGAAGGTGGGGCATATCTCACACAATCCAGTGGAGGTTCATCTCGAAGCTGATGATCGCGAGCGGGCAGCACTTGCCAAGCTCTGGAAGGTCGTGAGCGTCGATGCACTGTCCGCGGACCTGAAAATTCGACGCTGGAAGAAGGATGGCGTCAGGATTTTTGGCGAAATCGCTGGGCGCGTCACGCAGAATTGTGTCGTCACGCTCGAGCCGCTGGAAAACGAGATATCAGAGGAGATCGACCAGATCTTCGTGCCGGAGGGTTCTGCGCTCGCCCGCGTTCCGGCAAACGACCACGGTGAGATGATCATCGACCCCGATGGTCCCGACCTGCCGGAGACCTTCGTCGGCGATGCCATCGATGTCGGTGCAGTGGTCGCCGAATTCGCAGCGATGGGCATCGATCCCTATCCGCGCAAGCCGGGTGTTGCCTTTTCAGCCCATATCGAACAGCCCGCCGAGGAAGACCGGAAGCCTTCGCCCTTCGCCGTGCTGAAAAATTTGAAGGTCGAAAATTAAACGGCACTCCGCCATAAATTTGATGAATGAGGGCGTCACAGCCCTATTTTCGCCGGGATTGCCCGGAGCAAGTAAGGATCAGGATAGCGTGATCAGGATTTCCATTGATGCAATGGGTGGTGACTTCGGGCCGGAAGTGACCCTGGATGGTGCCGCAAGGGCGCTCGAGCGCCAGCCCGACATACAGTTCATCATCTTTGGACAGGAAGCCGAGTGCTTCCCCATCCTGGCTAAGTACCCCAAGCTCAAGGCCAAGTCGGTCTTCCATCATTGTGAAGTCGCCATCCGCATGGACGAGAAGCCGAGCCAGGCGCTGCGTCGTGGCCGCTACTCCTCCTCGATGTGGAAGGCGATCGAAGCCGTCAAGCTCGGTGAATCCGACGTGGCCATCTCGGCCGGCAACACCGGCGCGTTGATGGCGATGTCGAAATTCTGTCTGCGCACGATGGCCAATGTCGAACGTCCCGCCATTGCCGGCATCTGGCCGACATTGCGCGGCGAGAGCATCGTGCTCGATGTCGGCGCGACGATCGGTGCCGATTCCCAGCAGCTTCTCGATTATGCCATCATGGGAGGCGCAATGGCGCGCGCGCTGTTTGCCATCCGTCGCCCGACCGTCGGCCTTCTGAATGTCGGCGTCGAGGAGATCAAGGGTCAGGAAGAAGTCAAGGAAGCCGGACGCCTGCTGCGCGAGGCCAATCTCGACACGATCGAGTATTCCGGCTTCGTCGAAGGCGATGATATCGGCAAGGGCACTGTCGACGTCGTGGTGACCGAAGGCTTTACTGGCAATATCGCATTGAAGGCCGCCGAGGGCACGGCCCGCCAGATCGCCGATTTCCTCCGCGCGTCGATTTCACGGACCTGGATGGCAAAACTCGGCTATCTGCTGGCCAAGAGTGCCTTTGACCGGGTGCGCGAAAAGATGGATCCGCGCAAGGTCAATGGTGGCGTATTTCTCGGTTTGAATGGTATTGTCATAAAAAGTCATGGCGGAACCGATGGTGAGGGCTATGCGGCGGCTATCAAGGTCGGCTATGAGATGGTCCGAAATGGTCTGTTCGAGAAAATTGAAGCCGACCTGAGAAAATTTCATGCACTGCGTGTCCCTCCCGTGGACCCGCAGGAGGAAACGGCGACAGGAATACTATAAAATGATCCGTTCTATCGTTCGCGGCTTTGGCTCATCCTTGCCGAAGCGCGCCGTTTCCAATCAGGAAATGGAATCGCTGGTGGACACCACCGACGAATGGATTGTGCAGAGGACGGGCATCCGCCAGCGCTACATTGCCGGCGAAGGCGAGACGACTGCGTCGCTCGGTGAAGCCGCGGCTCGCGCGGCGCTCGATAATGCCGGCCTAGTTCCCGCTGACATCGATCTCATCGTGCTCGCGACCTCCACGCCGGACAACACCTTTCCTGCCACTGCCGTCGATATCCAGCGCCGTCTCGGGATCACCCATGGTGCGGCCTTCGACCTGCAGGCCGTCTGCACCGGCTTCGTCTATGCATTGGCAACCGCCGACCTCTATATCCGCGGCGGCATGGCCAAGCGTGCGCTGGTGATCGGCGCCGAGACCTTTTCGCGTATTCTCGACTGGAACGACCGGACGACCTGCGTGCTGTTCGGCGATGGCGCCGGCGCCGTCGTGCTCGAAGCAGGCGAAGGCGAGGGCACGGTTGCCGATCGTGGCATCATCACCGCGCATCTCCGCTCCGATGGCTCGCACAAGGAAAAGCTGTTCGTCGACGGTGGCCCGTCGAGCACCGGCACTGTCGGCCATCTCCGCATGGAAGGCCGCGAAGTCTTCAAGCATGCCGTCGGCATGATCACCGATGTCGTCTATTCGGCATTCGATGCGGCCGCGATCACCATCGACGATCTCGACTGGCTGGTGCCGCATCAGGCCAATATCCGCATCATCGAGGGTTCCGCAAAGAAGCTCTCGATTCCGATGGAAAGGGTCGTGGTCACCGTCGACCAGCACGGCAACACATCAGCCGCCTCCATTCCTCTAGCACTCTCGGTTGCGGCGGGCGATGGGCGCATCAAGCGGGGCGATCTCATCCTGCTTGAGGCAATGGGCGGTGGCTTCACCTGGGGATCGGTGCTACTCCGCTGGTAATGCTTGCAAAAAAGGTTGGGCCTGCCGCAATCTCGGCGCTTGACCGCAAGAGGTAACAACAATACTCTTTCGCGCATTGTCCTGAGATCATACAAATAAAAGCGGGGGATCATGAGCGGCAAAACTGTCACGAGAGCGGATTTGGCTGAGTCGGTTTTTCGCAAGGTAGGCCTTTCACGAACCGAATCCGCGCAGCTTGTCGAAACCGTCATCGACGAGATCTGCAATGCCATCGTGCGCGGCGAGAGCGTCAAGCTTTCTTCCTTCGCCACGTTTCAGGTCCGCGCCAAGAACGAGCGGATCGGCCGTAATCCGAAAACCGGCGAAGAAGTGCCGATTTCTCCACGCCGGGTTATGACTTTCAAGGCTTCGAACGTGCTCAAGAGCCGCATTCTCAAGAGCCACCTGACCCGCAAGGCCAAGGCCAAGGCCTGACACGACCAAGCCGCGCGCGACACGTTGCGGCGACAAAGCAGTTTGATGAATCTCCTCGTGCTCGATTTGCCGGGCACTTGACTGACCGCCCCTTACTTCCGGAGTGCATCGGATCATGGAAAAAAGCCCGGACGCATTCCGCACCATCAGCGAGGTCGCCGACGACCTCGACCTGCCGCAGCATGTGCTGCGCTTCTGGGAAACCCGCTTTCCGCAAATCAAGCCTTTGAAGCGCGGCGGCGGACGCCGCTACTATCGCCCCGATGATGTCGAGCTGCTCAAAGGCATCCGGCATCTCCTCTATGATCACGGCTATACGATCAAGGGCGTCCAGAAGCTGCTGAAGAACAATGGCAACAAGTTCGTTGCCGCTGCCGCCTCCGGAGACCTTGCGACCATGGAGGCGCTTGCCGCCCAGAGCGAGGAGGAAGACGCACCGGCACCTCAGCAGAAGGTGGTCAATGTCGCCTCGCTCGACGAGGACCAGATCGTCGGCCGCGCCAAGACGCCATCGAGCCGCCGCTTTTTCGGCCTGCTGGGTGGCGAAGAACAGGAATTGACGGCCGGCGGCCAGATCGGCAAGGAGGATCGCGCCCTGTTGCAGGAAGCCCTGTTCGACCTGCTCGAATGCAAGCGCCTGCTGGATCAGGTTCGCTAACCTCGGCCTCGATCATTTGCGGCGCGCAGCTTGCGGTAACGTCGATTTTCCGGTGTTTGCTATCCTGATTTTCCTGTCGACTGCTGACACGAACGCGCATGCCGGTGGCATAGCATCTCCCGACATCAGATAGCGTCCACCACCCTGGTTGTGACGTCGCATAGCCAATGCGGAAGGGATTCACGCAATCGTGCCCAGGTGCCGGCGGAAGTGACTTTCCAATCGGAACCATCAGGAGCATTATTCGTTTCGCATCGGACGATCGAGGAGACAGCCAATGCAAAATTTTGGAGGAGAG
The DNA here is from genome assembly GCF_057787725.1 of Shinella sp. OV683. Classification (NCBI taxonomy): domain Bacteria; kingdom Pseudomonadati; phylum Pseudomonadota; class Alphaproteobacteria; order Hyphomicrobiales; family Rhizobiaceae; genus Shinella; species Shinella sp. OV683. The sequence continues at coordinate 2,998,305 of NZ_CM173543.1, read as the reverse complement.
ACCAGCCGTAGCCCGTTTAGCGAGCGCGACTGCTGGCCGATCACTGGACCGATCTACGGGTTCCTCGACGAAGATGATGTCCCGAGCCGTTCCAAGCGGCGTTTTTGGCAGAGATGGCTTATGCCGGAGGTCGATTGCGAGGATAAGGTCAAGGCGGGTCCGATATCGCCCATACATTATTGAACGCTCAGCATAATCTGATGCCACAGGAGATGGCCAAGTATTCCAATTGACAAGTAAATTGGTCGGTCTGATAGTGCGATTGCCGATTGATCATTGAGGAAATCAACATGAACAGACTGGCTATTATCGGTTCGCTGAGCCTTTTCGGCTTGCTGGCCTTTGCACCCAACTCCATGGCGCTGACCATGAAGGAGTGCAGTGCTAAATATAAGGCCGCCCAGGCGGATGGCTCCGCCAAGAGCATGAAGTGGAACGACTTCAGGAAGGCGCAATGCGGCTCGGATGCGACCGCGGAACCGGAAGTGTCTCTCGACAGCGGCGATGAGCCGGACAAGCCGACGATGAAGGCGCCGTCCGGGGTAAAGTTCCCCACGGCAATCTCCGCGAAATATGCCAGCGAGACGGCAGGCAAGGGCAGAATGCACACTTGTGTTGATGCCTACCATGTCAACAAGGATGCGGGCACGCTCAATGGTCTGAAATGGATCCAGAAAGGTGGCGGCTATTACAGCCTCTGCAATGCCAGGCTGAAGAAATGATTTGAAAATGACGAAGCCCTGCCCATGAGGCAGGGCTTCTTTTTTACCGCGGTCTTTTCTACCGCCTGTGCCGGTATAGAAAGGCACTTTCAGGCATGTATATTTCAGATGTGCCCAAACTCTGGAAACTATCCAGAGTTGGAACAGCTTGCGTGCATCTGTTTCTTGACAAAATCCAAAACAAATACTACAAGTAGCGGCTTACTCATTCCGAATTCTATTGGACGTATTATGCCTCGACGCGGTTGCAATTGCATCCGCGACCGTGATGCCTGTGCAATAAGAAACTATCGGAGGCGGTCGTGCGCCACGTAATGCGTCATCAAAGTAATGCATCGTCCTTGTCGTGGGTCGCGCGCTCGTTCGCGTTGATCCTTGCAGTCTCGTCGCTATCCCCGATGGATGAAGGCTTTCAAGGCATGCCGAAGACAGCATCGAGTGAATTGGCGCAGGCGCTGGGTTCGCATTGTGCGACCCCGGTCGGTGTCTGCCAGATCGCGCCTCAACCGATCGGCAGTCCATGTGCCTGTGGCCAATATTGGGGAACAACCGTCTTCTGAGAACAGCTCTCGTGGAGAACGATCATGGCACGCAGAAGCAAAGTCCAGAGTAGCGTGCATGCAATTCCGCACGTCGCCGTCGCGACGCTGCTGTTGGCATGCGCACATCCAATGATTGCATCCGCGCAAATTGATACTTCGGATGCAACCCTATATGCGGCGGATGCTGCCGACAGTGCGCAAGGCACAAGGCAGGTTTCCAAGCCGACGATAACATTTCTTCCCTCTTCAAAACCGGATTCCAGCTGCGGATCGGGCAAGCGAGCGACACTTGTCAAATTCAGCGACGGCGAGAAGGTTGGCGAGACCGAGAAGAATTGCATTCCCAAGGCCACTGGTAACGATTGACGTGACATGACTTCACGGCGAGGGGCAAAGTGCGGTGATGACGAAACGCGAAGACGATCGCGCACTTGCGCCGGCAGACAGCGAAAGCGACGACAGCAGCGGGTCGTTCCACTTCGGAATAGCCTATCCGGTCGTCATCACTATCGCGTTCATCGCATTGCTCGCGGCGCTGTTCTTCACCGACATGCGACCGCTGAAGATCTTCGCATGGTTGCGGGGTCCGACCGGCGCAATCTATGTCAGCAGCCCCGGCGTCTATACGCGCGAGCGGCTAGTGAACGACCGCAACGGGCAGGACTATTGGCTGCGCAAACAGCTTGCGTCGATCGATGGCGAGCCGGCATTCTCCGCCGTGAGCAGTACCAAGTCCTCACTCTCCAACATCGCTGCGTCCCAAGAGGACGAAAAGCACGATGAAAAGCCTGCCAATCCCGTCGGCGAACCGATTGCCGGTATCCCCGGCGTCGTCATTCCCGATGCGGGCGCCCAGGCGCAGGTGCAGGCGGCGAAAGAGGCGGAGCAGGCCGCTGCAAAGCCGGTGGATGCGGACGTTCCGGAAAAGGTCGTTCCGAAATTATCCCTCTCCAACCGCTATCGCCTGCAATCTGCCGAGCGCGACCTCATTCGCCAGGATATTCTCGAGAACCTTCTCGACGACCGCCACGATCTGACGGGCAACTCGATTTACGGCCTGAAGTTCGACACCTCGGTCTATCCGGGGAAATACACCGACGGCAGGGCCTACGTACGTGTCTCGATCTCGGCCTATTTGTCCGATCTGGTTGGCGAAGAGAAGGACACGGGTCCCGCATCGCCGAGCCTACCCTATCATCTTCGCAAGTACTTTGAGAGCAACAATTCCGATCGTGTCAACAATCCGACCGACGCCAGTTATGCCTCGCTGCAGCTCTTTGACAAGTGGGTCAGCAATGTGATGTGGCGTCTGAATTCGCACTTCGTGCAATTGTCTGAGGCGCGCGCCGCCAATCTGGACAGTAAAGATAATTCCGCAGCCGACTCGACCGAGGATGAAAAGCCGCTCTGCCTGAGTAAGGAGGGCTGGACCGACATGCTCGAGACGACGGTCAATACCGTGTTGGCAATGCGCGATGCCAAACTCGAGGCTGCTTACGATGACCCGGAGGCGAAATTTACCAGTGCCCAGGTTATCCTGCCAGAACCTTGGAACAGGTTTCTCTCGGTTCGTGTGAATTATCCGCGATCCAAAGATCCCAGTTGTCAGTTGCGCCCATCGATACTCGCGTCGGGCATCTTCGACACCGTCTACGTCATCGCCAAGAGCAGGCCGAAAGACAAGATACCATCCTATCTTCATCTCGTTGACGAGGTGGACAAGGACGATAACGTATACTTTGCCGCGCCGGATCCAAATGACCCCAAATTCAAGCCGCACTACGACGATATCGGTCGCGTTGTCCGCTATGCCAAGCTTCTTCATAACGAAAATGCCCTGATCAGTTGCGAGCAGTTCGGAATGACGGGAGATAACTGCGACAGCTATCTGTCAATTCCCTCTGGTTACTTCAACTTCATTAAACAGGTCATAAGCCCGGATCTCTACGCCTATTCCCTCTATCCCCGCAGCGAAGCGAATGCGCTGCTGTCGAGCGTCGCCAGCGACATGAATGTCGGTGTTCCGCTCACGGCAGTCGGCAGCGACTCGACGTTGGCGCTGGGCGCCAACTCGTCGCGCGACGAGGCAGTGCTGCAGCCGGTGGCAGTTGGCTTCACCGATGCACGATCGTCCAAGTCGATCGAACTCGGTTGGGTCATCGATGTTGGAGGTCAGGGTAGGCCGTTCCAGAGATCGCAATTTGCGCTGATCTCCGTCCCCGCCTGGACGAGCCAGTTGTCGGTGACAGTCCAGTCGGGTTGGCTGAACGCAAATTCACAGGAAGTCCCGAGTGCGAAATACTCGTACCTGGTTCCCACGCCGCCGGACTATGAAGCTTTCGACGCCTTCATTGGTGGCGACAAATCCATCCGGCGACCGCAGATCATCGACGAGCTTTTCGACACCAACGAGATCAAGCTGACGTCGTGCCGACGCAACACGATCCTTATTCCAGGACTGCGGCTCTGGCGGGGGGCGGTCGTTACGATCGGTTCCGAACAGGCAGACAAGATCACTGTGCTGCCAAATATGCGCGGCGTCGTTGCCGAATTCTCCAATCTGCCGCTTTTCAGTTCCGACAAGGCAAAGCTGCGCGTGTGGACCAGCGAAGGCGTGGATACCGCCAAGAGGGAGATCCGGATACTCAAGCCACCCAGCTGCGGCGACATTGAAACGCCAGTGGAGCAGCAAAACCTTCCAGCAGAGCCGGCGCCCGGATAGAGGCCGTGCCTTTCATGACATGATCGATCATCAAACACCAGGAGGTTGGAATGCCCATTAACCGCAAGTTCTTCTTTCAGTTCGCCAGCCTGAACCTGTTCGATGGAAAATTCACCCAGTCCCAGGTCAATGGCATATCGCTGATCCTCGACGCATGGGAAACAACCATGTCGCAACAGGACGATCGCTGGCTCGGCTATATGCTCGGAACCGCCCATCACGAGACTGGCCGCACGATGCAGCCGGTGCGCGAAACATTCGCCTCGTCCGACGCTGCCGCCGCTGCGATTCTCAACAAGGCCTTCAGGGCTGGACGGTTGCCGTGGGTGAAGTCCGCCTATTGGACACCTGACGCGCAAGGAAGAAGCTGGCTCGGTCGTGGCCTGGTGCAACTCACCCACAAGGCGAATTACGAAGCCATGACCAACCTCATCGGCGTAGACCTCGTGAGTGACCCTACGGCCGCCATGAAACCTGATGTCGCCGTCAAGATCATGATGGTCGGCATGACCAAGGGCGCCTTCACCGGCAAGAAGCTGAGTGATTTCTTTTCGTCAGGCAAAGCTGATTGGCGCAATGCGCGCAAAATCATCAACGGCATCGAGCGCGCCGATCTGGTCGCCAGCTATGCGATGAAGTACTACGCTGCAATCAGCTATACGACGTGAAGGCAATTGCGCGCGCGCTGCGCTTTCGGGTTTCCACGTCGCGGCTTCCATTTTTATCGCGCCGCGCCATTTTTCGCTTGCACCTTCGGGGCCGACTATCTAAGGGAAACGAGCCTTACGGCGAGGTCGGAGTGTAGCGCAGCCTGGTAGCGCACTTGACTGGGGGTCAAGGGGTCGTGGGTTCGAATCCCGCCACTCCGACCATTTTGAAATCACTCAGCCCCCATGGAGTGATTGCGGCTTTCGCCCCTTATCCAATCCAGAAATGCTTCATGCAGCGGCGTCAGAGTCCGGCCGGCGGCATAAGTGATGAAATGGCCGGAATCGGCGCGCAGTTCGACGTCCGAGAGACGCATCAGGCTGCCATCGATCAGCGCTGCGTTGCCGAGAGGTCTGGTCGCCAGCAGCACGCCGGCGCCATGGCGGGCGGCTTCCAGCGCCGTGATGAAACTGTCGAACCGCAGCGGCGGGCGCGAAGGCACCGGCATCGCCGCGGCGGCAAACCAGTTGGGCCATAACTCGCGGGCGCCCGATACGGAGAGCAGAGGCAGCTCCGGCCAGCGCACAGCATCTGCAAGGCCGGCGAGCAGGCCGGGAGCTGCGGCCGGCAGATAGGTTTCCACGGTCAGCCGTTCGCTGCTGCGGCCGGTGAAATCACCGATTCCGAACCGGACATCGAAATCGAAATCGGTCGAGAGATAATCGGCAGGCACATGCATTGTCGAGATGTTCATACGTACGTTAGGAAACCGCACTCTAAAGCTGGCAAGCCGCGGCGCCAGCCACAAGGTCATGAACGACACCGGCCCGAGCAATCGCAAGGTCGTTTCCGCTGACGTGCCGAACAGGTCCTCCGTGCTGCGGGTCAACGAGCGGAACGCCGCCTGCACATGCGGCAGGTAGGTGCCGCCTTCGGCCGTGAGCTCGACGCCGCGCGGCAGTCGCCGGAACAGCGCCACACCGAGTTCGGCCTCCAGCAGCTTGATGTGTTGGCTGATCGCCGCCTGGGTGAGCCCCAGCTCTGCGCCGGCAGCGGTGAAATTCAGCACACGGGCGGCAGCCTCGAAGGACCGGAGCCATAGAACTGAGGGCGATGCTCGTCTTTCTGTCATAACAAAAATCATGCCAAAGATGGAAAATTGATAATTTGCATAATGATTGGCTGGGACGCAAGCTCCTCCCAAATTCCAGATGGGAGAACGCGCAATGGGCTTGGGAAAAATAGACATTCTTGATGACGGCAATGCCGTTGCCATCCATTGGTCGGAGGGCGGCAGCGCTCGCTTCCATGCGCTTTGGCTGCGCGACAATGCGCTGGACGCCAAGACCCGCAGCGCCGGTAACGGCCAGCGACTGATCACCATCCTCGACATTCCGCGCGACACGCGCGTCTCTTCGGCGTCGTTCGACAGCGCTAGCCAGATCCGCCTGACATTTTCGCCCGACGGCTACCAGACCGCGTTTCCGGTGGAATGGCTACGCGCCCGCGTCTATGACCGCAGCCACGGCGCTGAGCGGGGCTGGACGGCACCTGAAATCGAGATCTGGGACCAGCAGTTACAGAATGCCGTGCCCTATGGTTCCTACGCCACGGTCAAGCAGGACAATTCTGCACTTCGTGACTGGCTGTTCGCTGTCCGCCGGTATGGCTTTGCGGTGCTCTCCGATGTGCCGACCACGTCGGGCAGCCTGCTCGATGTCGCCGGCCTGTTCGGTTATGTCAGGGAAACCAATTACGGCAAGTGGTTCGAGGTGCGCGCCGAGGTCAATCCCACAAATCTCGCCTATACCAATCTCGGTCTGCAGGCGCATACCGACAATCCCTATCGCGACCCGGTGCCGACGCTGCAGTTGCTCTCCTGTCTGGAGAATACCGTCGATGGAGGCGAGTCGACGGTGGTCGACGGCTTCATGGTCGCCGAGCGCTTGCGCCGGGAAGATCCCAAGGGCTTCGCGCTGCTCGCTGGCCGTCCTGCGCGGTTTGAATATGCCGGCTCGTCCGGTGTGCGGTTGCGCTCCAAGCGCCCGTTCATCGAACTCGGCCCGGATGGCGAGATGATCGCCATCCGCTTTAATAACCGTTCGGCAGCACCGATCGTCGATGTGCCCTATGACGATATGCCGGCATACTACGCCGCTTATCGCCGCTTCGCCGAAATCCTCGAAGACCCGGCAATGGAGGTGAGCTTCAAGCTGGCACCCGGCGAGCTGTTCATCGTCGACAACACCCGCGTCATGCATGCGCGCAAATCGTTTTCCGGCAGCGGCAATCGCTGGCTCCAGGGCTGCTACGCCGACAAGGACGGCTTGCTGTCGACGCTGGCAGCGCTTGAGGAAACCACTGTCCGGGAGGCTGCCGAATGAGCGCGCCAACTCTCGACCGCACTACGATTGTTCCATTCCTCGCTGATATCTTCGAACGGCGCGGTGCCGAGGAATATCTCGGCGAGCCCGTGACCATGGCCGAGCACATGCTGCAAGGCGCCTGGTTTGCCGAACTTGAAGATGCCAGCGACGAGCTGGTGGCCGCAGCCCTGCTGCACGATGTCGGCCATTTCACCAGCGAGTTCGGCGCCTATTCGCCGGACGACACCCATGACAAGCATCACGACGACGCCGGGGCCGAGGTGTTGGGGGAATTCTTCCCATCTTTGGTTACCGAATGCGTCCGGCTGCATGTGGCCGCCAAGCGCTATCTCTGCGCCACCGATCCCGGCTATTATGCCAAGCTGTCGGTTGCCTCGACCCATAGCCTGCAGCTGCAGGGTGGACCGATGAACGCGTCCGAAATCGCCGAATTCGAAAAGAGCCCGCATTTCCGCGAGGCGGTGCGCGTTCGGCTTTGGGATGATGCCGGCAAGGTTGCGGGCATGGCGACGCGGGATTTCCGCGAATACATGCCTTTGCTGCAACGGGTGGTCGATCGCTACCTGACGGCCGCTGCCTAGCGGACAAGCCGTCTAAAGAGCGCCTCTGTCTTCTCGACCATCTCGTCGAGGGAATAGAGGTGCTTTCTGTCGGCGGCAGTGGTGCGCATCGGCAGCAGCAGCTGCGGATCGATGATCTTCATCATCGCGCTGGCGAGTTCGGACGGATTGTCGGAATTGGCAATCAGCAGGCCGTTCTCGCCGTGAGTGAGCACGGTCGATGCGCCACCGACATCGGCCAGGATCATCGGCAGGCCGGCGGCCGCGGCCTCAAGCATCACATAGGACATCGCCTCGTAGCGGCTCGGCATGACCAGCACGTCGAAAGCCTGCATCGCCTCGGCGCCGGTGATTATGGACGTGAGATGGATCCGATCCTGAACACCCGTCGCAACGATCTGTTTGCGCACCTTCTCTTCATCCGGCCCGCTGCCGATCATCACCAACTCGGCTTCCGGACGATCGCGGGAAATACGGCGGAAAGCCTCGGTCAGTCGTTCCGGCGCTTTCTGCTGGGATAGACGCCCGACGAAACCGAACACGAATGAGGCGGAGTGCACGCCGAGCCGCTTGCGCATTTCCAGGCGGTCACCGCGCGGTGGCGTTGCAACGCCATTGACGATCACCGTTAGCAGATGTTCGGGAATCGCAAGCTGCTCGATCGCGTGCCGCTTCTCGTCTTCCGAAACGCAGATCAGTGCATCGGTGAAGTGGCGGCCGAACAGGCTCTCGATGCCACCGAAGGTTCGCCGCCCGATCTTGCCGAGTTCCGGATCCATTGTGCGGAAGGCATGCGGCGTGTAGACGCGCGGAATCTGCTTGCCGCGTGGCATGTGCAGCCGTGTCAACGCTCCCGCTTTGGAGCTTTGGCCATGAATGACGTCGAATGGCCCGCCCTTGCGGATGATCCTGTTGATCGCCCGCCAGGCCGAGAAATCGGAAGGGGAGGGCGCGCGGGTCATGTTGACCGAATGGACTGCCTTGAGCGGCAGCGCCTTCAACTCGTTGACGAAGCGTTCTTCGGCCCGGAGCGGCGAATAGATCGCGGTGACATTGTGTCCGCGCGCGGCAAGTCCGCCGCAGAGGTCGACGAAATGCCGCCCCGAGCCGCCGCCGCTGGGCTCTAGCACCTGCAATATATTCATCGGTCGATCGGTCACTGCAAACGTCATGCCTGCTCCGTGGCGGGCTGCATTCGCTGCCGCCGGAATTTGTGTTCCAGCGCTGCGCAGCCCCAGACGATGCCGAACAACATGAAATGATGCCGCCAGTGGTCGGTGTCGATGACGTTGCCGATCAGCTCATGGCCGCAAAGCGCGATCCAGCCGATCATCAGATAGGGCTGCCAGGGGCGGTCGCGCATCATGTAGCGCAACCCGAACCAGATAGAGGTCCAGACCAGGCCGATATAGGCGACGAAACCGAGCCAGCCATAGGTGGTCAGCGACTTTAGCCAGATATTGTGCTCATCTTCGGGATAGATTGTCGAAAACACCATCGGCCCGATGCCCAGCGGCTCGCTCATGGCGTTGAGGAAGCCCAGCTGGTGACGCGCAAACCGGCCGAGGCGTTCGCCGTCATAATCCTGCACCAGCTTGGTGCGGCTGGTCAGCAATTCATGGACCTGCGGAATCTGCAACGCGATCACGATCGCCACGACGCAGAAGATGGTGCCGCCCAGCGCGATGATCAGTACCCTCAGCCGGAAGGCACCCGAACGCTCCTTGATCAGCATCAGCAGAACCATCATCGCTGCTGAAAACAGGAACATCGCCCAGGCCGCGCGTGAGAACGACAGCAGCACCCCGAATGCGATGATGCCGAATGCCACCGCCCGCACCGGCAGACCGCTCGCCTTTTCGGTCAGGATGCCATGCAGCAGATAGAGCGATGGCGCGATCAGGAATGGGCCGAAGACGTTGGGGTCCTGGAAGGCGCCCATGGCGCGATCGTAACGTGTAAAGATCTCGGCGCCCGGAAAGGCATGGAAATAGCCGAGAATGCCGAGCATGGCCGTAGTCACGGCAGCGGCGGTCCAGGCATCAAAGATCAGCCTCAGCCGGCGATGGTCCTCATCGATGATCGCGCAGAGAAACACTGCCGAGAGGCACAGGAACAGCGTAACAGCGAGATACATCGGCGCATCGCCGATCTTGGCCATCTGGGTGATCGACAGAAAGCCGCCCGACATGAACACTAGTAGAAAGGCCAGCAGCACGCCGGTGGTGCGCGAAATCTTCAGCCCAAGGATGAACCAGAAACCGATCAGCACCGCCATGTAGATATCGAAGGGCGCAGGCTCGTCGATGACGAAGCCGGACAGGAACACCCCGAACGCGACAAGGCCGGACCCGAGCAGCCTCAGTGCTGCGCGGCCCGGCTTGAACGTCGCGGGGAAGGGGGTGTCGATGGCGGTCAATAGGCGTTGTCCGTATTGAGCAACCGAAAGGGTGTCATGACGAGAATTTTCAGATCGAAAAACAGCGACCAGTTCTCGATATAGTGAAGGTCATAGGCGGTGCGGTACTTGATCTTCTCGTCGCTATCGATCTCGCCACGCCAGCCGTTGATCTGCGCCCAACCGGTGACGCCGGGCTTGACGCGATGGCGGGCAAAATAGCCCTCGACGATATCGGCATAGACGCGGTCGTGGCTCTGGGCGAGCACGGCATGCGGCCGCGGACCGACAAGCGAGAGGTCACCCATCAAGGCGTTGAAAAACTGCGGCAGCTCGTCGATCGAGGACTTGCGCAGGAAGCGGCCGACGGGTGTGACGCGCGGGTCGCCTTTGGTGACCGCCTTGGCAGCGGTCGGATCGCTCTGGTCGGTATACATCGAGCGGAACTTGTAGACGTTGATGATCTCGTTGTTGAAGCCGTGGCGCTTCTGCATGAAAAGGATCGGACCCTTCGAGGTCATCTTCACGGCAATCGCCGCAGCCAGCATCACCGGCCAGAGGCATGCGATCGCGACAAGGCTGAAGAAGATGTCGAAGGCGCGCTTTGCCACCGAATCCCAGTCGGTGATCGGCTTGTCGAACACATCGAGCATCGCCATCTTGCCGACATGCGAATAGGAGCGCGGGCGGAAGCGCAGCTTGCTGGCATGCGCGGCAATGCGGATGTCGACCGGCAGGATCCAGAGCTTGCGCAACAGGTCGAGAATGCGCTTTTCCGCCGTCATCGGCAGGGCGATGATCAGCATGTCGACGCGGGCGAGGCGCACGAATTCCACCAGTTCCGGCACCGTGCCGAGCTTCGGGTAACCGGCAATCAGGTCGGGCGAACGGCGATCGAGGCGATCGTCGAAAACACCAAGGATGCGGATGTCGTTGTCGGGCTGGCTTTCAAGCGAGCGGATCAGTTCCTGGGCGCGCTGGCCACCGCAGACGATCACCGCCCGGCGCTCGAGCACGCCGTTGCGCAGCCAATGCTTGAGGGCAAAACCGAGTGCGAAGCGCTCGATGATGAGAAAGCCGATGCCGGACACGAACCAACCCGCAAACCACAGGCGCGAAAAGGCATCGCCCGATTTCATGAAGAACAGGCTGAGCGCCATGGCGCCGAAGGCCAGCAGCCAGGCGCCGGTGATGCTGCCGATGGCCGAGCGTGGGGCGCGCAGCACCGGGATCTGATAGCAATCGGCGATCTGCAGGAACAACACACTGAGTGCCGAGCCGCAAACGACGATCGGCGCATACCACATTAGCATGTCGCTATCGCCGAGATAGAAGAAGTTGACGCCAAGGCCGATCGCACAAAGGCACAGGAAGTCGAGCAGCCGGAACAGTCCCGTCATCATCGATGGCGAGAACTTCTCCTCGCGGTATTGCTCGGCGATCCGCTTGGCGAAGTCATTGAGCTGGACCGGCTTGTTGGCATCGCTCTTTTCGGATTCGCTCAAGGTGCGAATTTCGGAAACCTGCTTGCGCAGGCGTTCGACATCGAGGTCCTCGTCTTTTTCTGGCTGGATCATCGTTCTCAACTCATTACGGATATCGCAAAAGCATTAGCCGAAATGAACTAAGAAACGCTTACGCCGGTGGCAAAAGGCACCGCGAGCGCATCAAAGCGGGAATTCTTCAGATCGCCCCAAGCTCTTGATAAAGCGAGGTTATACGCTGTGCCATCGTCGATGAGCTGAAGACCTGATGGAATTTTTCATGATCCGGCATGTTTTGGATCTTCCAATCGGGCTCGATCACGCTTTCCGCCATGATTTTTGCGAGCGCATCGCTGTCGCCGGGCGCAACCAGCGCGCGGCTGTGCTTGCCGAGCACTTCGGAAATGCCGCCGACATCCGAGGCGATCACGGTCTTGCCGGCAGCCAGCGCTTCCAGCACGATATAGGGCATGGATTCCGCCCGCGACGGCACGATGACCGTCTGCGAATTGGCGAAGGCCTCGCGGATATCCATCGCCGGCTGCATGGTGATGCGACGGCCGAGGCCACGCACGGTCATCATGTTGAGATATTCTTCCTTCTGCGGACCGTCGCCGATCATCATCCCGGAAAGCGGCCGCCTGAGGATGCGCTCGGCCTTGGCGAAGGCGTCGATGAAGATATCCGGACCCTTGAGATCCCTGAGCATGCCGACATAGAGGAAATGCACCGCGTCCGGATTTTCCGGCACCTCGACGAAGTCTCCCTCGCCGACACCGTTATAGACCACCTCATTGCGGGTCTTGATGTTGCCGACCTTGGTCCGGTAGGTGTTGCGCTCGAATTCGCAGACGAACACCAGGGCATCGGTGGCCTTTTCCTGTATGCGCTCAAGCCTGAAGACGGTCCATCCAGTGAACCGCTTCGGGTTGAAATGCAGGCTGCCGCCATGTGGCGAATAGAGGCGGGATACGCTATACCTGTTCACCCGCAGCGCTGTGCCGGCTAGCCTGGCCATAGCACCACCCTTGGCACCATGACCGTGCAAGACATCCGGCCGCAAACTTCTGATTTCCTTGTAACTTCTCCAAAACACGGGAATGTCCCGCAGCGATATCGACCGATCGATCGGAATGCGTGTCAGCCCGAGCGACAGGTGGGGTAGAATAGTGTTGAAGAGGCGTTCCTCGTGTTCGCCGCCTGTCGAGCTATCGCACAGGATGCCGACGGCATGGCCGGCTTTGCTCTGTTCGATGGCGAGGTCGCGGACATGTCGGAAAATTCCTCCTATCGGGGAGCGAAAACAATGCAGGATTCGTAGAGGTGCTGGGTCCTGCATCGTGTCAGAACAGTCGTTCGCGAACGTAAATCGTGTCTCCCGCCAGCACGGGGTCGGAGATCAGCACGCGCCCGGTCATGATCTCACCATTGATCTTGCGTGTGATATCGGCATTGGCCTGGCTGGCGCGCGACGAATAGCCGCCGGCAACCGCGATGGCGTTCTGCACGGTCATACCAGGCACATAGGTGTACTGGCCGGCCTGGCCGACTTCACCCATCACGAAAATCGAACGGTAGCGATCGACCTCGATGGCGATATCGGGATTGCGGAGAAAGCCTTGCTGCAGCTTGGCGGCCAACTGGCCCTCAAGCTCCTGCAAGGTGCGTCCGCGAGCGGGCACTGCACCGACGAGCGGGAAGGCGATATAGCCGGCCTGGTCGACGGAATAGGTGTTGGACAGGTCCTTCTGGTCAAACACCGTCACGCGCAGCCGATCGCCGCTATCGACGCGATAGGGCTGGATCGTGGCTTCATGGAATGCCTTCGGCGCCGGCCGATAGGACGAGCAGGACGAAACGAGCGCGCACGCCGCAACCAGGGCGATCGAAAGGCTGTGCCGTTTAACGACGGTAAGCATTCGCATTGCGCTCCGTTTCTTGCCGGCGCCATGCCGGAGTTTGTCTTGGAAAGCCTTATTGTTAACCGCGCAACTGCCGGTCGGCCTTCTGTCTTGGGTCTGTTATCGATCCATTAAGGTTAACAGCCGGTAAACCCGTGCCGGAATTGAAGAATTTTAGCGGGAAGGGAGGCTGTTTTTTTGCGAGCGCGCAGGATTAACGGTTCTCTTACCTTGTTTGTTTATCACTTGGCCCGCTGTGTTTGTGAGGTACTGAGTATGTCGGGTGCAAATCGTCGTGAGCAGGATGCGGATATCGATCTGCGTGGACTATTTGTGGCGATCTGGCGGCGCAGGCTACTGGTGCTGACAACGACTGTGGCACTGGGAGGCATTGCCTTTGCCGGCGCAAGCGTTGTTTCGCCGAAATACCAGGCCGAGACCCAGATCCTCATCGAGAACCGTTCACCTGACCTTACACGCAAGGCGACCGACAACGTGCAGCCGGATCTCGGCGCTGACGAGGCCGGCATGGCGTCCCAGGTTGCGCTGCTGCAATCGACAGACCTCATCAAGCAGGTCGCCAAGGACATGAAGCTTTACGAACGGCCTGAATTCGACCCGAGCGCCAATCCGTCGATCGTCACTCGTATCCTGGTGACGACCGGGTTGATGAAGAATCCTCTAGACGTGCCGCCGGAAGAGCGTGTGCTCAAGGAATTCACCCAGAAGCTTCAGGTCTATCAGGTCGAGAAATCGCGCGTCGTCGCCATCCAGTTTTCCTCCAAGGACCCGCAGCTTGCAGCCGCTATTCCCAATGCGATGGCCAAGGTCTATCTGGCGCTGCAGTCGGGCGCCAAGCTCGACACCACGTCGGAGACGGCCAAGTGGCTGGAACCGGAGATCGCCAATCTGCGTGAAAAGGTGAGGGACGCCGAGGCCAAAGTCGCCTCCTATCGCGCCTCGTCTGATCTCTTCACCACCGGCCAGCAGAACACATTCTCCGAGCAGCAGCTCAACGACATCTCGGTCGAGATCGCTCGCGTCCGCGGTGAGCGTGCCAACGCCGAAGCGCGCGCCAAGAGCGTCCGCGCGGCGCTGAATTCGGGCCGTAACGTCGATACCCTCGCCGAAGTCGTCGGATCGCAGATGATCCAGCGTCTCAAGGAAACACAGTCGGGTATCGAGGGCCAGATCTCCGATCTCTCGACCCAGCTTCTCGACGGTCATCCGCGCATCAAGAGCCTGCGCTCGCAGCTTCAGGGTATCCAGACACAGATTCGCAACGAGACCCAGAAAATCCTCGCCAGCCTTGAGAGCGAGGCCAATGTTTCGCGCATGCGCGAACAGCAGCTCTTGCAACAATTGAACACGCTAAAGGCCGACACCGCCAACTCCGAAGAGAAGCAGGTCGGTCTTCAAGACCTGCAGCGCGAGGCGACGGCCCAGCGCCAGTTGCTCGAAACCTATATGGCCCGCTATCGCGAAGCCGTCTCGCAGCAGGACATGAATGCGACCCCAGCGGACGCTCGCGTCGTGTCGAGCGCCGTCATGCCGAGCGAACCCTATTTCCCCAAGACATTGCCGATTACCATTGTCGCGGCACTTGCCGGCTTTTTGCTGAGTTCAGTCTTCGTGATGCTTTCGGAGTTGTTCTCTGGTCGTGCACTTCGGCCCGTGGATTACGAAGAGGATCAGGAAGAATATGAGGATCTGGAGCCTGTTGCAGCGCCAGCACCTGTTCGTCACTATGCGGTGACTGCTCCAGTGTTCGACGATGCCAATATCGTGGCAAAGCCTACATCAACGCCTGCGCAAAGCATGTTGTCGGTTGGCTATTCCGACGAAACGTTGGCCGAGACCATGGACGCTGCCGCCGACGTTGATCTCGACCATGAGTTCTCCGTCGGTGCCGTTGCCCGCCATCTGGTTGATAATGACGTCAATGTCGCGATCTCGGTGTCTCCAACTGGTGACGATGGCTCGACCGCCACGGTGACGCTGGCACGCGCTGTGGCCGAAATGGGCCGAAAGATCATTCTGATCGACATGACCGGCTCGGCATTGCCGACAAAGTTGATGGCTGAAACACCGTCGCTTCCTGGCATTACCGACCTGCTGACAGGCGAGGCGGCGTTTGCCGACACCATCCACGGCGATCGGTTATCCGATGCGCATATCCTGCCGCATGGGACTGCCAACGCCAAGCGCGCAATGCGTGGCGCTGACCGGCTGTCGATGGTGATCGACGCGCTCGCCCATGCCTATGACCTGGTACTGGTCGAATGCGGGCCGGCCGACATTGCCGGCGTCGGACGCCTGGCGCGCAAGGGACAGGCCGAAATCATCCTCTCCGCCGCCGATGCGACTGCGGAGCTGATCGAAGAAACGGCAGGTGTCTTCATCGATGCTGGTTACGAGGATGTGGTGCTGTTGATCGGCAAGGCCGGCAATAACCCGCCGAGTGCCGGCCGCAAGGCGGCATAAAGTCACCGAATGGAGACGTGATGAAAGGCGAGGATCAGTCCTCGCCTTTTTCTTCGGCCTCGGGCGCAGTCTGTACGCGCGAGCGCAATTTCTGGACGAAGGAATAGATCGCCGGGTTTTGCTTGATCATCGCCTTAAGGCGGGTGGCGGTCTCTTCCTTCAGCGCGGCAAGGCGACCGAGCGGCGTCACCGGCAGCGTGACATTGACCTGAATGGTTTCTCGCGTGCACCAGGCGCGCTTGAACGGCATGTCGCCGATGCCGAAATCGAACGTAGCAATATCTTCCTGATTGTACTTTTCCACCATGAGATGGAACAGCAACTCGCCCGGACTCGCATCCACCGTCGGGCCGGTTCCGATCGAGCAGAACTGCACGATCAGGTGATTGCCCTTGCGCGACAGGCCTGCGACGGCCGGCATCTCGCCCTCGAACTCGCCACCGGTCATTCTCAATGCATGCATGCGCAAAGGGAATTCCTCGGCGGTCGGTGGAATGAGCACGGCCGAATGCAGGAACTTGCGCGTCTTCTGGCATGAGAAAGTGTTGGGGAGGCCGAACTCCGCCAGGCGTGCCGACTTCTGGGCGAAAAACAGGTCGAGCAACTCATATTTCTGCGCGGATGTTTCGGCGATGACGTGCTCATAGCCGCCGAGCGCTTCAAGGCGGCGATGCCCAACGCTGTATTTCTTGCGGCGACGCTTGGCACTCAACTGGGCAAGCGTCTCGACAAAAGTCGGCTTCATGTCGAGCTGGAAGGCGTGATTCTGGTTCTCGACATGCGGCAGCATGGAGAAGGGCGGTATGCGGCCGCCCCAGACAGCAGGCATATTGCCCAGGATGATGCAATCGGCGTCGGTGATGTGCTCGCGAAGATCGGCGACGATGCCGGCCATCATTTCAGGTGTGGCTGCCTCGGCGAATGCGCGAGAGATGAGGCCAGTATTGAGGTTGGCGTGATGGGCGCCGATGAACTGCGCCTTGGTGAACATCCGGCCACGCTCGATTTCGAGCGGTAGGATGAAGGCGATCTCTCCACCCATGCGGCCCTCGATGATCCTCAGTGGCCTGCCATAGGCATCGACCCAGGCGCGGCACCATTCGTAGCCCTGATGAAGGGAATTGAAGTTCTCGGCCTGGAGTCTGCGCCACTCCGTCTCCAGCGGTTCCATCCGGTCATGTATGGCGATGGAGATTGTGCCGGACATGGCCTGACGATCCGTCCTTGCTGTGGAAAAGCCGGTGGTTTGATCCTTGTAGATGTCCACGTCGTCAAATTTCATCTGCCCCGCATGCACGGCAAAATGCTCCACAAAGAGATAAGCTACTGGTTTTGTAGCGCGAAAGATGCCGACAAAGAATTAATCGGACCCGTGACCCGCTCTATTTGGAAAAACCTGGTTAACGACCCGTTACCATCCGCTTTCAGGAGCGGTCCTTGGCGCGGCCCGGCTTTTCCATCCACTTGATGATCAGCATCGCCGGCAGGATCCAGAGCAGGCCGCTGAAGAAGAAATACAGCAGATGAACCGTCCAGTGCGACTGGCTGAGTGTCGCCGAGGCGATCATGGTCGCCAGGAATGCGTAGACAAGCACGAGAACGATGATCGCGACGGTGCCGATCAGTTTGCGTAGCGTCTTGGGCATATTGTCTCACATCCGCTATTAGGGTCTTGCCTTGATCTTCACCCTGTAGCAGTGCTTTGGCTGAAAGGGATGACTGTCATGACCGTGAGCGCAATAAACCTCGAAGGCCGGGTTTTCAAGGAAATTGAGCGGATCGACCGCAATCGCCGGGCCGTTCGCATCTGGCTGTTGTTCGTGCTGTTCGCGATTTTCTGTCTGGTGCTGGTCGGCGGGGCGACGAGGCTTACCGATTCCGGCCTGTCGATCACCGAATGGAAGCCGATCCATGGCGTCATCCCGCCGTTGAATGCCCAGGAATGGGACGATGAGTTTCGCCTCTATCAGCAGATCCCCGAATATTCCCAGATCAACAAAGGCATGACCGTGGAGGCATTCAAGAGCATCTTCTGGTGGGAGTGGGCACACCGGTTGATTGCCCGGTCGATCGGCGTGATCTTCGCCATTCCGCTGTTCTTTTTCTGGGTCACCGGCCGGCTTGAGCGCCGATTGAAGTTGCCGCTGCTGGGTATTCTGGCGCTGGGCGGCGTGCAGGGGGCGATCGGCTGGTGGATGGTGGCGTCCGGCCTGACCAAGCGCGTCGATGTCAGCCAATACCGGCTGGCGGTGCACTTGATGGTCGCCTGTCTCATCTTCGCGGCAGTGACATGGGTGTGGCGGGCGCTGTCGCGTCATTCCGGCCGGCCCTACGCTCCGAGCGGACCGAGCCTGTTTGCCGGTGTCATTGTGTTCTTCGTGCTGCTGCAGATCTATCTCGGCGCATTGGTCGCCGGCCTCGACGCGGGTCTTGCCTACAATACCTGGCCGCTGATGGATGGCGCCATCGTGCCAAGCGGCCTGACCGTCATGCAGCCGGTCTGGCTCAATGCCTTCGAGAACGCCAAGGCCGTGCAGTTCCTGCACCGGATGAATGCCTATCTGGTGCTACTGCTGGTGCTCATCAACATGCTCTGGCTGATGCGCAGCCTGCCGGGCACGCCGCATGTCAATCGTTCGCTGGTATTGTTCCTGCTGGTCTGCCTGCAGGCAGCGCTCGGCATCACCACGCTGGTTCTTGCCGTGCCGCTCGATTGGGCCCTTGCCCACCAGGGCTGTGCGCTGCTGGTGCTCGGCTTTTCGGTGGCGCATTGGCGCGGCTTTTATGGCGAGTATCCGCGCCCGACCGATGTTGCGGTGAGAAGTTGAGCCTGCTCACTGCTTTTCCATGGTGAAGATGCGGTCGTTGAGACCGAACATCAGCGTCTTTGCGTCCCGCAGGTGCAGGCTGAGTTCCGAGCAACCCTGAAACAGGGTCGGCACCGGCTCAGAGGTGAAGCCGAGCCCCAGCGCCAGCTTCTTTGCCTTGTCCTCATCGTAGTCGCCGCCGGGATTCTTGGGATCGGCACCAAGCCCACCCTCGAACAACCCCGCAAAGGGCAGCGTCTCGACGGTGATCTCCGTCTTGCCGCAGCCGAGAAGGTCAGGACCCTTCAGCGTGTCGGGCGTGATCGTGACGATCTTGCCGCTATAGCGCTCAACATCGTCAGTGATCATCGGATCGTCGGGATCCTCCCAAGGGGCGTGAACAGCGCCGGTAATTTTCCAGGAGCCCGCGAAGGGAAAATCGTCGGCCGAAGCGGGCAAAGCGGACAGGAGCAGCAAGGCGAGGGCAGGGATGGCACGCATGGGGATATGAACTCTGAGGGAGCCGGTCTTCTCGAATGAGCCAGGCATTCGGTTGTTGTGATCCTGGGTGTAACGGGTGAACGACCCGTTTTATTGCGCATTAAAGAGCGGGCCGCATCCCAGTCAATCAAAAACTGGAAGCGGCCCGTCAAGTCACCCGTCAGGGAACGTAAATCTAATTCGCCTTGCGGCCGGAACTTTCCCGCATGGCGGCGAAATCGACCTCCGGCATGAACACCGGCGATGTTGCCGGCCGGGCTGCAATTCCCGGCAGGCGGCGCAATTCTCCTCGACCGGAGACAGGATTGATCAACCCGTCATCGATCTCCAGGACGCTCTCGCGGATGCCGAACATCGCGTGATGTCGATCCAGCGCCGTCATCGTTGCGTCGATATAAACAGGCACGACAGGCACGCCATTGATCACTTGCGGCGCGTTCAGCGTTTCCACCTTGTAGCCGGTTTCCAGCATCCACGTGACGAGCTTCGGGTGCGTCTCGACGATCAGGCCCTTGATGCCGGCAAGCAGGCAGAATTCCAGCACGCCGGTAATCAGCACATGCGAGGCCTGGACCTCACCGATCCTGCCCGCCCTCTCGTCCGCAATGCAACGCGTCCACTCGTAGACATCGTCGGCGCGCGGCCAGGCATGGCCTTCCATGATTTCTGGATAGACATCGGCAAGAAGATGTGGACCGGCAGTCCTGAGCAATCGCGTATAGCCGATCACGGTGCCGTCGTTGACAACGACCAGATGGATGGCGTCATCGGTGTCGAAACGATCGGTCTCGCGCCCGTCCTCGGATTTGAGTTCCTTCCAGCCCAGCCGCTCGACAAACTGCCGATGTCGGAAGCGCCAGACCTCCTCCATAAGTTCGTGAAATTCGTCAGCATTTTGTGAGGTGACAACATGGATCATAATATTTACCCCTTAAAATCCAGGGGTATTTGATCACATGAACATATTTGCACTCTATGGGGTGTTTTACCCGGTTGACAGTCTATCGGATAAGACGTGCCCGAAGAGATTCTGCAACGAGCTGAGTGCGATTGGTTGTATTCATTTTTTTCTGCGCATTCTCAAGAATGTGTGAAACAGTTCGTTCAGATATTCCCAGTATTGCGGAAATTTCCCAAGCTGTTTTTCCTTCCGAGCACCAGGAAATGCATTCCTTCTCACGTGGCGTGAGGTGCACCACACGTTCAAGTAGACTATCTTTTCCGCCGGATTTCAACTCTTTTATCTTGTTATGCGCGTAAATCGATATCATGTGCAATGCACCACGCGCCTCGCTGGAAAGGTCGACCCGGTCGGCTGCATAGGTCACGATCGCCCTGAAGCCCATGATGGAATGGATCGGCACGCTGAAGCCGTTGATGAAGCCGAAATCCGTCGCCTCCCGCATGAAGTTCATGCCGCGTTTGTCGACATTCATGTGCTTGAGTGCATCGGACCATACGAAAGCATTGTCCGACAGCAGGGTCCGCTGGATGACCGGATCAATCCGGAAATACTGGTTCTGCAGGTAACGGTTGGCCCACTCCTCAGGCCAGCCATTCAGCAGCACGTAGGGATCCATTTTTTCGTTCGGTTCCGGAATTCCCGAAATAGCAAACGAGCCCATACCAAAGAAACCGGACACCTCAGCCAGTTCCTGGAAGGCTTGCTCCTCCGATGTGATCTGCTCGAGCGTCTCGATAAAATCGAACATCGTATTGGCAATGATCGAGCGCATGCTGGCTCCGAATAACAAATCAGCCAAATTTAGTTGGTGAGTTACCACATCTTGCTGTCATTTTAAACCGCTGTTGATCTATCTGGGCGTTTTGGTCAGCAGTTCGTTCCAGCGAATACTAAACTTATCTTCAACCTCGGCGTTCGCCGATCAGTTCTTTCAATATTGCCGCGAGTTCAAGTCTTTGCAGCCCATCGCGAAAGTCTTCCGCCGATTGTGGTTCCTCAAGCGACCAGCAGGCGGAAAGGACCGAGTTGGCTGCGGCAAATCGAAGGATCTTCAACCCGTTAAGATCGCTGTAGCGGCCGCCACTCCGCGCATTTTCGGCAAAGTGGCTGGCAAGGCGCAAGCAGCGCGCCTTGTCGAGAACCTGATCGCGCTCATCGATCGGATTGCCAAAGATGTTTGCATAATCATAGGCGGGGTCGCCAATCAGTCCCTTGGGATCGATTGCTTTCCATCGCACGCCGTCCTCCGAGACGACATTGCCATGGTGCATGTCGCCATGCAGAGGGCGGATATCGACCTGATTGGCAAGCAGTTTCCGGGCGAGATCCGAAGCCCAATCGATCAGGTCGCGTTTTTCACGCAGCGCTTCGTGATGGACAGGCTTGAAGAGAGCATCGAACTGCTGCTCGAGCGGCATAAGACTGATGGAAACAACGTCTTCGGAGCCGGCATGCAGAGCCGTCAACACTTCAGTCAATTGCTTGAGCGTCGCATCGTCGCCACCAATGCGAAAGTGTTTGAGAAGCGTATGCCCGCCGCCGTCTTCCAGCAGATAGGCCTGATCCCTCTGCGCGAGCAGTCGCACGGCACCTTCTCCATCCCGCCAGCGCGGGAAATCCATGCCCGCAGCTTCTTCGAAGCCGGCAGGTTTGAGAATCTTGACGATGACGGATTGCCCATCCCGTTGCGCGCGGTAGACGCGGCTGCTCGGTCCATCTGAAATCAGTTCGACGTCGCGCAGATCCCAGAGCGTCGTTGCCGCGATGATGTCTGTCATCCCAGAGCCTTTCATGCGAAAGGCTCTTAAGCGCTCAGCATCAGGTCCATGTTCTGCACGGCCGCGCCCGAGGCGCCCTTGCCGAGATTGTCGAGCAGCGCCACGAGATTGATGTGCTCGCCGCCTTCGTGGCCGAAGACGTAGAGCTTCATCGTGTCCTTACCGGCGAGTTCGACGGCGTTGACGCGCGGCAGCTTCGCGGAAACGTCGAGTGGCACCACTTCGACGACCGATTGCCCCGCATAATGGGCAACTAGCGCGGCATGTACGCTTTCAAGCGATGCTCCGGCCTGGAGATCATCAAAGTAGAGTGGCACCTGGACGATCATGCCCTGCGGAAACTTGCCCACAGATGGCGAGAATAGCGGCGCACGGTTCAGCATGCCGTGGATCTTCATTTCAGGCACGTGCTTGTGCTTGAGCGGCAGGCCATAAAGGAAATGCGGTGAATCGATGTGCTCGGGGTTCTGCTCGTCTTCGATCTGCGCAATCATCTGCTTGCCGCCGCCGGTATAGCCGGAAACGGCGTTGACGGTGATCGGCTGATCCTCGGAGAGAATGCCAGCCATTCTCAGCGGCCGAATGAGACCAATCGCACCTGTAGGGTAGCAGCCCGGATTGGCGACATAGCGCGCCGAACGGATTTTTTCGGCCTGAGAGGCGTCCATTTCGGCAAAGCCATACGCCCAGTCCGGATGCACCCGGAACGCCGTCGATGTGTCGATAATCCGCACATTGTTGTTGGCAGCCGTCATCTCGACCGCCTGCTTGGACGCGTCGTCGGGCAGGCAGAGAATGGCAATGTCGGCGGAATTCAGCAGGTCTTCGCGCAGTTGAGCGTTGCGGCGTTCGGCTTCCGGGATGGACAGAAGCTCGACATCGGCGCGTCCAGCCATCCGCGTGCGGATCTGCAGGCCTGTCGTGCCGTGTTCGCCATCGATGAAGATCTTCGGTTTCATGTCGCTACCCATTCCAAGCGTCGCAATTCATCCCGCATATACTGTCGATGCGACGGCTTTGCAACAAAGCGGGTCTATTCAGTCATTTGGCCCGGAAAGCGGAATCACTTTCCGAACCAATTGATTCAAGATCTGAACGGCATCAGCCCTTGAGATACTTCTCGGCCTTCAGTCCGAGCACATACATGGCGACCGTCGATGCGGCGATCGCCGTGATCTGCGCGTGGTCATAGGGCGGTGAGACCTCGACGACGTCGGAGCCCTTGATGTCGAGCCCGCCGAGCTGGCGGATGACCGACAGCATCTTGGCGCTCGATGGCCCACCCGAAACCGGCGTGCCTGTGCCCGGTGCATAGGCCGGATCGAGGCAATCGATATCGAAAGTGAGGTAGCAGGGCCTGTCGCCGACCCGGTCGATGATGGCCTTGGCGATCTCTGCCGCGCTCATGTCCTCGACTTCGTGTCCGAACAGGATCTTCAGGCCGCAATCATCCGGCGCCTTGGTGCGGATGCCGATCTGGATGGAGTGCTCGGTGTCGATCACGCCATCGCGGGCGGCGCGACCGACGAATGATCCATGGTCGATACGGCGGGCCTCGTCGAACCATGTGTCCTGGTGCGCATCGAACTGGATAAGGGCGAGGGGGCCATACTTCGCCGCATGCGCCTTGAGCAGCGGCCAGGTGATGTAGTGGTCGCCACCGAGCGTGTAGAGGAAGGCGCCCGATTTCAGGATCTTGGTGGCTTCCTTCTCGATTGCCGCCGGCGTCTTCTGGTGGTCGCCGTAATCCAGCAGGCAATCGCCGTAGTCGATCACCGCCATGTTTTCGAACAGATCAATGTTGAACGGATACTGCGGATCGTTGTCGAAGATCGCCGATGCCTCGCGAATGGAGCGCGGCCCAAAACGGGTGCCGGGACGATTGGAAACGGCAGCATCGAACGGGATGCCCCAGACGACGGCATCGACGCCCGCAAGGCTCTTGGTGTATTTCCGCTTCATGAAGGAAAGCGCGCCCGCATAGGTCGGATCGGTGCCGGGCCCCTTGATCGATTTGGCGGTAAAGGCATTGTCGATGGTTCTGGATGGCATGATGAGTTCCTCGGAATCTGCTTAGCAAAACGAATAGTGGGTTTGCAGCGAGCCGTCAAAGTGACGCTTGCGGTTTATATAAAAAAATATATAATTGCGATATGCGCACTCTAAAGGATGTTGTTTGGGTCGGTTCATCCTTGAAAGAACTCAAGGCGTTGCCTCGGTTGGTGCAAAGAAGTTTTGGCATAAGCTTGTTCGCTGCCCAGTCAGGCTCTATGCCGCCTGACGCCAAGCCGTTGAAAGGCTTCGGCGGTGCAGGTGTCTTGGAATTGATCGAAGACGATCGCAATGGAACATATCGCGCCGTCTATACTGTGAGATTTTCGACTGGGATCTATGTGCTTCATGCTTTTCAAAAGAAATCCAAGAAGGGCATTTCGACACCGGCACACGAGATCGACCTGGTCAAGGAGCGGTTGAAGAGGGCAGACGAACTTCATAAGGCGAAATTGAAGGAGAGTTCTCATGACTGATCAGGATGTTGAAAGTAGCGGCAATGTGTTTGCTGATCTCGGCTTCAAAAATGCCGATCAGGAGTTGCTAAAAGCGAAATTGACCTTGGAGATTCACCTTCGTTTGAAGGCTTTGGAGCTTAGCCAGATCGAGGCCGCACAACTACTTGGAACTACCCAGCCACAAGTCTCCGCGCTCATGCGTTTGCGACCGGTGTCAATTTCGATTGGGCGTCTGATGGAGTTTCTAACAATTCTGGGTCAGGACGTGGAGATCAGCGTTACACCAAGCACGAGTGCCGATGGCGGAAAGCTCTCGTTCCGGTCAACTGCTGAGGCGGCCTAAGAAGCAGCTGATTAAGAGTCAGCGGTTCTGGTGAAACGCATATGATCCGCGGCTGCGCGTGGCGGACTCGATATCGACCGAAGTGGCCAAGGAAGCCTTCGTTGCTGCCTTAACCACGATTATAGGAATCCATCGACAGGATCGCCATCATAGGTCAGAGGAAATAGTCATTATCTATCTCCTAATGAAGTCGCCTTGGCGCAATTTGGCTTCGAATGAAAAATCGGTTGGATTGATTTGGGGTAAAACAGGGGTTTCCGGATACTTCCCCAGCCAGCCGAGCACACCGTCCACCTTGCCCTCTGTTACCGGGTCGTCGGTGATGGTCATGGTGATGGAATTGAGACGGACACCCGGGCCGAAGCTCTTGGCGAGATCCGCCGGATCGACCCTTTTCACGCTCGCCGGATCGTTAATATCGCCGAAGGTGACGAGCATTGGATATTGATCGCGAGCGAGCTCGTGGCTTTCGCGGAGCCTTTCCAATTCAGGGCCCGCCGCCTCCATGGGCGTCTTGCGCCCGAGAAAGACATCCCAGGCCAGTGGCGTTCCTTTTAGCAACGCAAAGAGATACTTGCCTTTGCCGACCTCAAGAACCACAGCCTCGCCCTTCAGCGCAGTACCACCGCCATAGCCCCATTGCCGCTGCCACCAGCCATATTTCTCGATGACGCCCTCGTGGACGCTCGATGCGACTTTGAGGCCGTCTAGCGTGACCACCGAAACAGTCAGCTTTTGGTGCCAGATCCAGCTTTCGCTGCAACCGGAAAGGCCAATCACCATCAAGCCGGCAGCCAGAATTCCTAAAAGCTTTTTCATCCTAGCGTTCCCCTGCATCTCGGCCCGCCACCTTTTCGCACGGTGCGATGACGTCGAGCGACCCAATCCTTAGTTGGCGGATCTCGGCTTTGCAAGCAAAGGGGAGTGTCGTCCCGATGTCTTCTGGACAAACAAAAAGGCCGAGTGAAAACCCGGCCTTTCGTATTCTAATAGTCCAGCGATTAACGCTTCGAGAACTGGAAGGAACGACGTGCCTTCGCACGGCCGTACTTCTTGCGTTCGACGACGCGGCTGTCGCGGGTCAGGAAGCCACCCTTCTTGAGGACCGGTCGCAGGCCCGGCTCGAAGTAGGTCATGGCCTTGGAGATGCCGTGACGAACGGCACCGGCCTGGCCGGAAAGACCGCCGCCGGCAACCGTGGCGATGACGTCGAACTGACCGTCGCGGGCAGCCGCGAAGATCGGCTGACGCAGGATCATCTGCAGGACCGGGCGAGCGAAGTAAGCGGTAAAGTCCTTACCGTTGACGACGATCTTGCCGGAGCCGGCCTTGACCCAGACGCGGGCGACAGCGTTCTTGCGCTTGCCGGTTGCGTAGGAGCGGCCCTGGGCATCGACCTTGCGGACGTGAACGGGAGCTGCGGCTTCGACAGCGGTGCCGAGGTCCTTGAGGGAAGAAAGGTCAGCCATGATCAGCCTCTTTTCGTGTTCTTGGCATTGAGAGCTGCAACGTCGAGAACGACCGGCTGCTGAGCTTCATGCGGATGGGCGGCGCCTGCATAGACCTTCAGGTTCTTCATCTGGCGACGGCCGAGCGGGCCGCGCGGAACCATGCGCTCGACAGCCTTCTCGAGAACGCGCTCCGGAAAGCGGCCTTCGAGAGTCTGGCGCATCGTGCGCTCCTTGATGCCGCCGGCAAAACCGGTGTGCCAGTAAAACTTCTTGTCGGTGTATTTCTTGCCGGTGAAGATGACCTTGTCGGCATTGATGACGATGACGTTGTCGCCATCATCGACATGCGGGGTGAAGGTCGGCTTGTGCTTGCCGCGCAGACGGTTGGCGATAATGGAAGCGAGACGGCCGACGACGAGGCCTTCGGCATCGATCAACAACCACTTCTTCTCGACCTCTGCCGGCTTCTGAACGAAGGTGGACATTTGTCTATTCTTTCGTGTTCGGTCCCCTGATCCGTAGAAGGAAAGGGGCGCTTCTTGTTGCTTGAATTGTGTGGCCTGGGCCCACAAAAAAGATGCCGTCCACGGGGGACAGCGATCTGATCGGGCTTATACGCAAAGCGACGAAATGCGTCAAGGCAACGGAATTTTCCGCTTGAAAAAATAATCAAATAAAATCAACGGCTTGATTATGTGGTATTTTAATACCGCATATTTTGTTGTGCTGAAAGTCGATATTGTTCGCAGCTACTGATACCTCGGGACCATGCATATTAAAACTTAACCGAATTAATCATCTTTTTTAATCTTGAGTAATTGACACTAGTTATCAGCAAGGCTACCCGTCCAATTCAGGAAAGGGGACCGACCGGATATGAAATCTCTACGCCATCTCTGCGTGCTCGCGCACAGATATGTGGGCCTGTTCATCATGCCGTGGCTGTTTGTCGTGGCCTTGTCCGGTTCAGTGATCGCCTTTTATGGCGAGCTGCGGCACACGCTCAATCCCGAACTCTTTTACGTGGTGCCGCAGGGCGAGAAAATGAGCGTCGATGCGCTTTCCCAGCTGATCTATACGCGCCATCCCGATGTGAAGATCTCCTACCTCGTTGTCGATCAGGGCATTGGAGAAGGGCGAGGAAGCTACGAGGTCTATGTGCGGCCGCTGGCGGCGCTTGACGAAGAGCAGCGCCGCAAGATCGATTTCGACGTGCTGCATATCAATCCGTACACGGGTGAAGAACTCGGACGCTACGATGCGGAGGCGATAGCGTTCGATCGCCGCGTTGTTATGCGTATGTTCTATGATCTGCATGAGCAATTGCTGGGCAATGCCTTGGGGCCTGACGTCGGCAGATGGTGCGGCGTCTTCCTCGGAATCATATCCCTTCTGTGGATATTCGACACATTCATCGCCGGCTACATTTCCCTGCCACGCAAAGGCCCTTTGCTCAAGATGCTGTCGGTCAAATGGAACGGCAGCGCCTATCGGCTCAACTTCGACTTTCATCGCGCTTCCGGCACATTGCTGATCGCCATCTTCCTGATGATGGCCGTATCCGGAGCCTATTGGCTGGCAGACTTCGGGGGTATCAAGCCGGTGGAGGCAGCCTTCCAGGCCATGCTTCCGCCTGCGCCCGATCCTGCAGAAGACCGACCGGTGCTGGAGCCCGAGATGGATCGGACCACTGTGACCTTCGGCGAGGCGATCCGCATCGCAAGGCGGGAGCTCGACCGGCAGAACACTGCCTATGGCGACCTGTGGGATTTCTGGACCGATGATCAGAAGGGCGTGATCTACATCGAGCATTACCTGCCTGCCGGCACTTTCGGACCCCGCGGACCGGTCGTGACCATCGATGGGCGAACGGGTGCGGTGCTCGCCACCTATCGCACGCCGCAAAGCACCATGAGCGCCGGCAACAATGTCGACACCTGGATGTATGCACTGCATTCGGGGCGGATTCTCGGCTTCTGGGGTCGGGTCATCATCAGCATGACGGGCCTTGTGTGCTGCGGCCTGTGCATCACCGGCTTCGTCATCTGGCGGAAAAAGGCGGCTGCCGCACGCTTCTCCCGCGCGCGCAGCATGGAGCGGCAATGTCCATCGCCGCTGGCAGGGCCAAACTGACACGGCTGGGACAACCCGACGACAGGGCTCGACGGGGCAAACGAGAGTACGGAAGGGCACAACAATGAACAATCACAACAGACTACGATCATCCACCTGCTGGTCAGGCGGCGGACATTTCGCCTCGATCATGACAGCGCTTGCACTCGCGGCGTTTCTGCCCGGCACGGCAATCGGCCAGGAAAGCCAAACTCCGACGCAGCTCAAGCCAATCGTCGTTGACAGCGCTGACGAGGGTGTCGCCGCAAAGGCCGCCGACAACGACACGATCGTTCCGGTCGAAAACGAAAGCGCGCTGAAAACCGATACGCCGCTGGTCAAGACATCGCGCAGCGTTTCGGTGATCACGCGCACCGAGATGGAGGACAGGGCCGTCACCGACATGATCCAGGCGGTGCGCTACTCCGCTGGGGTGAACACCGGCCAGTTCGGCTTCGATCCGCGTTTTGACCAGATCAGCATACGTGGCTATTCCACTGTGACGACAGGCGATTTCCGCGACGGGCTTCGCCAGCCCTATATGAACTACGCGACCTATCGCACCGAAACCTATGGGCTCGACCGCGTCGAGGTTCTCAAGGGCCCGGCTTCGGTCCTCTATGGCGCATCGAGCGCTGCCGGCATCGTCAACCGGGTGTCGAAATTCGCCGACGGCCTCGACCACGGCGAAGTGGAAACCCAGTATGGCAGCCATGACCGCAAGCAGGTGGCACTCGACTACGGCGCCGTGTCCACTCAGAATGACGCATTTTCGTGGCGCATCATCGGCGTGGCGCGGGACGGCGATACCAGCTACGGCATTGCCGACGATCGGCTGCTGCTGCAGCCATCCGTGCGCTGGGCACCGGATGACGGCACGTCACTGACCGTCTACGCCATAGCACAAAAGGACGAGACGGATGTCAACGTGCAGACGTTCAAGCACAACGGCGACATCCTGCGCTACAGCGACCCCGAATTCGATCGCCAGAAGGTCGAGCAATTCCAGACCGGCTACAAGTTCGAGCACGAGTTCGACAACGGCCTGAAGTTCAAGCAGCATGTCCGTTACAGCTATCTCGATCTCTGGGGCCGCTACCTCGATCAAGCGGAAGTCGATCCGGCGACCAACATCATGAGCCGCTATCCCGTCGTGTTGACCGATCACCAGAACGTATTTCAGGCCGACAACCGGCTGGAAGGTACGTTCGATACCGGTCCGGTCGAACACAAGCTGATCGGCGGGCTTGATTACACCTGGATCACGTCCGATTTCGGTCTCGGTATGGGCGATGTCGATCCGCGCTACAATCTTGATCTCAACAATCCGACCGTGGGCTTCAGCGGTCCCACGCCCGATATCACGACGCGTACCGGGCTGGATCAGGTCCAGACCGGCCTCTACCTTCAGGACCAGCTTAATTATGAGAACTGGAATGCCGTCCTCGGCGTTCGCCACGATTGGCTAAGCCAGACCGCAACCGATGACGTCGCAGGCGTCGAAACCGGTGCCAGGGATCAGGGCGCATGGTCCTATCAGGGTGGTCTGCTCTATCATTTCGACAGTGGTCTTGCGCCTTACGTCAACTATGCGACATCCTTCGTTCCACAAAGCCAACTGGCCGAGAACGGCGCCATGCTGGACCCGATGACCGGCAAGCAGCTGGAAGTCGGCATCAAGTTTCAGCCGGACGGCGCCGACTATTCGGTCTCGGCCGCCTATTATCATCTCGTGCAGTCCAACGCCGCCAAATATGCCGGAATGAACGATACGGTGGGATATTTCTACCGAGCCATCGGTGAAGTCACCTCCGACGGTTTCGAAGTGGAGGCGCGCAAGCATTTTACCAGCGGCTTCAGCCTGATCGCCGCCTACGCTTACAACGATGCTGTCATCACCCAATCCGATAATGCGAGCCAGATCGGCAACCAACCATCAACGACCCCATTCCGCACAGCGTCGCTGTGGGCGGATTACGAAGTGCCCGAAGACACGGCGTTCGCAGGCCTGAAGGGCGGCGTGGGCATCCGCTACAACAGCGGTTCGTTCAAGGACGATGACAATGTGTCTCGAAACAAGAGCGCCCACTACCTCGATGCCGCACTCAGCTTCGATTTCGGCAAGCAAAAGCCTGATTTGAAGGGGCTCATCGCATCCGTGGGCGTCAACAACATCTTCGACAAACGGACCGAGGTCTGCACGGACGGATACTGCTATTTCAGCGAAGGCCGTACCATTGTCGGCTCTTTGAAGTACAAGTTCTAATTCAGGGGAGGGGCGGATATGCCGCCCCTATCCCAACGTGCCCTATCCCAACTTCATGGTCAGGGCACCTATCGCAATCATCGCTCCGGCCATGTAGCGCCAGACGCTGGCTTTTTCCTTGAGGATGAATATCGAGATCAGCAGTGCGAACAGGATCGATGTTTCGCGTAACGCAGCGACCGCCGCGATCGGCGCCTTGGTCATGGCAAACAACGCCAGCCCGTAGGACGCAACCGATCCGAAGCCACCGATCAGGCCGCGCGGCCAGCTCTTGCGAGCATGCGCGAGCACCGGAGGAATGCCACGCATATAGAACGCATAGGCAAACAGCGGAATCGGCGGCAGGATGGAAATCCACAGTGTATAGGAGATGGGATCTCCGGCAATGCGGGCGCCGATGCCGTCGACATATGTATAGAGCGCGATGACGCCGGAATTGATCAGCGCCACGACGATTGCCTTACCATTGCTGCCGCGAAAATCGGCCGCGATCGTCAGTACACCGGCCGAAATGAACACCACGCCGGCAAACATGATCGGCGACAGCGTTTCGCCCAGAATCGCCCCACTGGTGGTGGCAACGATCAATGGTGCCACGCCGCGCATCAGCGGATAGACCAGCCCGATATCGCCGAGCTTGTATGCTGTTCCGACCAGTTGATAATAGGTGAAATGCACCATCACCGAGGCGATGATATAGGGCCAGGCGCCCGCATGCGGCATCGGCAGGAAGGGCAGGGCACAAAGTGCGACGAAACCCGAGCCCAGTGCCACCATGGTGGAATCGAGTTGCTTGTCGGTGCCCGATTTGACCAGTGCATTCCACGTGGCATGCAAAGCGGCCCCGAGCAGGACAAGCAGAACGATTTCGATGGGCATTCGGACTTCCAATATGATGGATGGAGAGAAAATCGAGGGCGCGGCGCACTCTCATCCGAGTCTCCGCCAAAATCACAGCATATTCGATTGCTAGAACAACTCTGTTCAAAAAAGGTCGCTCGGTAGGCGATGCGCGGCGCCGTCAAAGCGTCGTCAAAGATCAAAGGAATTGATTTCTGCATTGACGCTTTGTGAATGCTTGAGTACATAAATCAAACATAACAAGTACAAAAAGGGAATAATGCTGATGTCTATCGACCGCAGGATTTCGCTGATCACCCTTGGCGTCGAAGACGTTGCCCGTGCGACCGAATTCTATGAGAAGCTCGGCTGGACGAAATCGGAAGCGAGCCAGGACTCGGTGACGTTCATCCGGCTCAAGGGCACGGTGCTCGGCCTGTTTTCGCGCCAGGCCCTTGCCGAGGATGCGCAGGTGCAAGATACGCCAAAAGGCTTTTCCGGCATCACGCTTGCCCACAATGTGTCGAGCGAGCGCGGCGTGGACGCGGTTTTCAAGTTCGTGCTGTCCTGCGGTGCCACCGAGATCAAGAAGCCGGAAAAGGTGTTCTGGGGAGGCTATTCCGGCTATTTTGCCGATCCCGACGGTCATCTCTGGGAAGTCGCCTACAATCCATTTTTCCCGATGGATGCCGAGGGTCACGTCATCCTGCCGGAGTAGCGCCTGACGCTGTTCGCGCGATATCGCGGTTCAATAGCAGAATGGGCGGAAGTCGTCACAATCTCTGGTAATGCAGTGCTCAACGAGGCACTGGTCGGTGTCCGCAGATGGAATGAACACACTCTCAATCATCTGATAAGACATGCAGAAGTTGATATTGCGGACATAGCGGTCATAGAGGGTCAGTTCGGGCTTGCGCGGCGAGGGATAGCGGAAGATTGCCGCACCATGCTCGTCGATCAGCGATTGGATCGCGTCGCAGCTGTATTTGAGAGCGCTGTAGCGCGGTGTTGCGGCAGCTGTCGTATGGACCGACGTAAGGGCAAGCAGCAAGGTTGAAATCGTCAATAATTTCGACATCCACTTTCCTCCCGGCTGCTGCAACACTATGTCATTGTTGCGGTTCTTTTAAAATACCAATTCTGGTGAGATATGAAACACGACCACTATGAAGCATCCGAGATTCGTGACGCCCTGACGTCGGTGAAGACGATCGCCGTTGTCGGTGCGTCGGCCAATCCTTCGCGACCGAGCCATGGCGTCATGCGGTTCCTGATCGGCAAGGGCTACACCGTCATTCCGGTCAATCCCGGCCAAGCCGGCCAGGAAATCCACGGCCAGAAAGTCTATGCGAAGCTCGCCGATATCGATGTGCCGATCGACATGGTCGATATCTTCCGCGCAGCAGACCAACTGCCTGGCGTTGTGGATGAAATTCTCGCCCTTCCAAACCTGCCAAAGGTGATTTGGGGCCAGCTGACGGTGCGGCACGACGGTGCTGCCGAAAAGGCCGAGGCGAAGGGCATCAAGGTCATCATGGATCGCTGCCCGGCGATTGAATATCCGCGGCTCATGGCAGCCTGATTACAGTTCGTCTTCGCCGAGGCGTGCGCGGATCTGCACCGGGCGGATCTGATGGCGCTTGTCGAGCTCGGTGGAGACATACACCGCAGCCGCCGCCTGCGCGTAATGGATCGCGGCCTCGAACTCCGACCCCGAGGCGAGCTGGCACACCAGGGCGCCAGTGAAGAAATCACCCGCGCCGTGGCCCGAAACGACTTCCGAGCGAAAAGGTGGCTGGTATTCGGCCCGCCCGCCCGCTCGCAGATGCACGAGGCCGTCGCCGCCGAGCGTGACGATCACCCTCGATACCCACAGGCTGAGCAGCTTGGCCGCTTCCACCGCGTCTGCACGGGTCTCCACCGGAATGCCCGACAGACCTGTCGCTTCGACGCGATTGACGACGAGGATGTCGATGAGATCAGCCAATTCAGCCACCAGCGGCCGGGCAGGGGCAGCATTCAGCACCGTGACCATGCCGGCCGCGCGGGCCTTGCGCGCGAATTCGATATTGACGCTTTCGGGAATTTCATTTTGCAGCAGCAGATAGCCGGCATCACCGGGAAAAGCGACCTTGCTGGCATCGAGGGTGAGGTTGGAGCCTGAAACAATGACCGCACCATATTCGCCCACCGGATTGACGATCGCGATGCTCATGCCGGTGGTTTCGCTCTTGCCTGTCTGCATGAGCGAGATATCGACACCGGCTGCCGCGAGGTTTTCGACGAGGGCCTTGCCCTGCGCATCATCGCCGACACGGCCTGCCATATAACAGCGTCCGGCATTATGGGCGATCGCAGCTGCCTGGTTGCGGCCCTTGCCACCGGAGATGTAGCGGACCGAAGTGCCTGGCAGCGTTTCGTCGAAATCGGGCAGGCGCTCCGCATTGACGATGACATCGTGATGCAGGGATCCCGCAACCAGTATCGACTTCGCCATAGGCTTAATTCTCCCGATAGATTTCCTGCATGATGATGCGCTGGCTGATAGCCGCGTCCTGCTTGGCGATAGCTTGCCCGAGGCCAACATGTCCCGCAAGCCTGTCTGCGATCGCCATCAGCCTTTTGGCCGAGAGGATGTTCGTCCGGCATTCCTCGACGGGATCGAGGCCTCCGTGGTCCGGGAACGTGTCGAAATAGATCGCTTTGTCGTAGCCGTTGTTCTTGAGCTCGATCAGCAGTTCGATCGTCTGCACCGGGTGAACCGTGCCAATCATCAATCCGTCATCGCGTTTGCCGTAGCCGTCGTTGAGATGAACCCCGAGAATGCGGGAATGCCGGGCGGCGAGATGTGCCGAATGGGCAGGGATCTCGTCGGCAAACAGCACATGGCAGAAATCGAGCGTCACGCCGAGATTGGCCGAGCCGGCTTCACGGATCGCCAGCAGCGTCGTGCCGATGTCTGGCATCAATGCATAGGAGCGCGGCTCGTTGGGCTTGTATTCGATGGCGATGTCGCAGCCGGCGTCATGGGCACAGACTTCCTGGATCGCAGAGATCGTGTCATCCCACATTCTCCGGTAGTTGCCCTGGAAGGAGTAGTCCAGGCCATCCTGTCCCATCCACAGCGTCATCAGGCTGCTGCCCATTTCGCGCACGGCGTCGATACCACGTTTGGTGATGTCGATCGCTGCGCGTCGAACCTTGGCGTCTGGATGCGTGAAGGCTCCGAGCTTGAAGCCGGGGTCGGTGTAATAGCGCATCGCCCCGCCATTCAGCGTCACGCCGAGATCGGCCATCCGCGCGGCGAGCTCCTTAGGGGTCGTGTCGGAGAAATGATCGGGATAATTGAGATCGGCCGCATTCAGGCCTTCGACGGTCGCTGCTCGCTCCAGCAGGTCCAGCGTCGTGATGCGATTCTTGCCTGGCCAATAGGTGGCGGCATCCATCTTGAAGGCGTTGAGGCGGGCGGCGAAAAGCTGCGGCTGTGCTGTCATGATGTCCCAATTGTCCCCGTATGCCGTCGGCAATTCAGCCCTTAGAGACTGTCAGTTTTCTTGTTGAGCGTGATTTCGCCGAGCCGGCGCGCCATGTCCTGCTCGACCGAAAGGCCGGGCGTAGCACCCGTCACCACATGGGCGGGTTCGCGGGGAACGGGATAGACGCTGTTGCGCGCGGCGGCATCGCGAGGCTCGATCTCGACATGTGGCGCTGTGCCATCGTCGAGGATGCCGCCCTTTTGAAGCTCCACTTCGAGCAGTTTCTCGAAATCGCTGGCCAGTGCGTCGCGACGCTGGTCGGAAAGATTTTCGGCATAGGCGGGATTGAATGTCGGTTCTGCACGCTCGCGTTCGGCCTCTGCAATGCGCTCGGCTTCGGCGCGCCGCTCGGCCTCGTCAGCCAGGGCGCGTCTCTCGGCTGCCTCTGCCTGTGCGCGCCGCTCTGCCGCTTCCTCGTGAGCGCGCTTTTCCGCTTCGGCACGCAGGCGAGCCGATTCGATCCTGCGCGCTTCGGCACGCTCCCGCTCAAGCCGTTCGGCTTCGAGTCGCTGTGCCGCCTGTTGCTGGGCCTGCAGGCGTTCGGCCTCTTCACGCTGCGCCGCCTGCTGCCGCGCGTCCTCTTCGAGTTCTGCCGCCTGCTGTCGCATGGCATCCTCGCGCTCCGCCTGTTGTCGGGCTGCCTCCGCCCGCTGGGCTTCCTGCCGTTGCGCCTCGATCTTGGCGGCCTCGACGCGCAATCCTTCGATCCGCGCAGCCTCAAGCCGTTCGGCCATTGCCTTGACGGCAGCTTCCTCAGCGGCAGCCTTCTGTTCTTCAGCCAGGCTTTGCGTCGAAAGCACGCGTTCGCGGGCCTGATCGAGCATGTCTTCCGCCCTGGCGGCGAGGGGCTGCTCGGCCGGAGTTACCACCGGCTGGGCAGAAATGGCAGGCTGTGCTGGTCGGATCACGGGCGCTGGCTCGCCACCGAATGGCTCGCGATCCTCGTCGTAGAGCATACTGCCCATGGCCGAGATACCCTTGGCGTCAGCTGGCTGGATTGTCGGTTCGACCTGTTCCCTTGCCTGCTGCCTTTCGACATGTCTCGGACGTTGGCCGACATCGGCATTGGCCGCCTGCCTGGCCTGTGCAGGTCTCGCGGCTTCGGCGACCTTGGCGACGGGGGCAGCGATCGCCGCCCGGATCTCCGGCGCAATCGCGCGTTCCGGCACGGTTTCGACCGCCTGCTGGATGGCCGGCTGACGGCTGACGCCATTGATTCCCGTCTCGATGACGATATCGGTCGGGCCGCCGATCATGATGAGGTGCTCGGTCTCGTCGCGGCGGATCAGCACCAGCCGTCGCTTGGCGTCAATGGCAGCGGCGTCCAGCACCATGAGACGATGCTCGCGCCCCCGTCCGCCCTTGACGAACAGCGGCGAATTCTTGCGTTTGAGAAAGATCAGAACCACGATGAGGATGACGAACGCGAGAGCCACGCCGCCAATGGCGATCATCAATCGGGGGGCAAGGTCCGGTGCCAATCCTTCGAGCATGGTCTGATCCTTTTTAATGTTCTGGACGAAAGACGATCCGTAGGATTACAGGTCATTGACGGCATTTTTCCGGCTTTGCAAGCAATTTTACGTTTTCGCGCCGCAAGCCTGAAGGCAACAGTGGATTGCGCATTTCGCTGCCCGGCCGGATTCAACGGTGTATAGATGCGTCAGGTGCTTTGTGATGCCCGTGCGACTTGCTAAGGATGATTCGAGGCCGGAAAAGCGTTGACGCGGGTGGTATTTCCGGCAGCATATCGAGGACTGGATGGCGAAGCAGGCTGCGGTGGATGATCCCCTGAAACCGGTTGTTGAAAACTCCCAGCGGCCGGGCACAGCCTTGCGGCTGATCGTGCTTGCCGTGATCTTGTTAGCAACGGCTGCAGCCTTCGTTTGGTTCCGCGACCAACTCGAAAACGAGATCGTTCTCGGCATCCTTGGCGTGCTGGCGATGGCCGGTATTTTCTTTCTGGTCTCCGCGCTGGTCGGCTTCGTCGAGGTCATGCCGCAGGGCCGCACCGACAATGTCGCGCGCGCCGTGCTCAACAGCCATCCCGACGGCAGCCTGATCACCGACCGCAAGGGCCGCATCGTCTATGCCAATGCCGCCTATGGCCGGATGACCGGCAGCGACACCAGCGGTCCGGCATCGCTCGAAAACCTGCTGTCGAAAAATCGTGAATCCACCGAAGCCGTCTATCGCCTGACCAATGGTCTGATGGAGGGCAAGGCGGGCTACGAGGAATTTCGCCTGCCGCGGCCGCTCGGCCAGAGCGACAACCAGGGACAGCCTGCCTGGTGGTATCGGCTCAAGGCGCGACCGCTGACCATCACTGAGGAACCCGGCGGTCCATTCTTCATCTGGCAGATCTCTGATATCACCGCCGAGCGCGGCGAGCAGGAGAAGTTCTTCCGCGAGCTACAGAATGCCATCGACTATCTCGACCATGCGCCGGCCGGCTTCTTCTCGGCGGGTCGCAAGGGTGAGATCTTCTACGTCAATGCGACGCTCGCAGATTGGCTGGGCATCGACCTGACCAAATTCCAGCCGGGCTCGTTGATGATCCGCGATATCTGTGCGGGCGAGGGGCTGATGCGGCTGGAGACCATCCATCCGGAACCGGGCCAGAACCGCACCGAGACGCTGGATCTCGATTTCCGCAAAGTCGGCGGCCAGAGCCTGCCAGTGCGTATCGTCCATCGCGTTTCGACGACCAAGGACGGCGCGCCCGGCGAGAGCCGGACCATCGTGCTGCAGCGCAGCCGTGAGGAAGCCGGCACGCAGGAGGACTCCTCCGCGGCGATGCGCTTCAATCGCTTCTTCAACAACACGCCGATGGCGATTGCGTCGGTCGACGGCAACGGCCGCATATTGCGGACCAACACCCAGTTCATGCGGTTGTTTGCCGGCGTCGGCGCGGACGGCCCGGGTGAGGGCAATAAGTACCTCTTCGGTATCGTGCCTGAAACCGAGCGCGAGAGCCTGCAGGCTGCGCTGGTGGCCGCCAAGGATCGCAAGGTCGATATCGAGCCGGTCGAGGCCCGCCATCCCACGGAAGAGGGGCGCTATTTCCGCTTCTACGTCAATGCAGTGATCGACCAGTCCGACGAGGCGCCGGAAGAGGCCGCCATCGTCTATGCCGTCGAGACGACACAGCAGAAGGCACTGGAAAACCAGATGGCGCAGACGCAGAAGATGAATGCTGTGGGCACGCTGGCCGGCGGCATCGCCCACGACTTCAATAACGTGCTGACAGCGATCCTGCTGTCGTCCGACCATCTGCTGCTGCAAGCCCGGCAATCCGATTCCAGCTTTGCCGACTTGATGGAGATCAAGCGCAACGCCAATCGCGCCGCAGTTCTGGTGCGTCAGTTGCTGGCCTTCTCGCGCAAGCAGACGCTTCGCCCGGCCGTCATCAATCTCACCGATGCGATCGGTGACCTGCGCATGCTGGTCACCCGCATGCTCTCGGGCACCAAGGTCAAGCTCGAGATCGACTATGGTCGAGACCTCTGGCCCGTAAAGACCGACCTGTCGCAATTCGAGCAGGTGATGGTCAATCTCTCGGTCAATGCACGCGACGCAATGCCGGACGGCGGCACGCTGACGATCCGCACTCGCAATGTGCCGGCCGCCGATGTCGCCGACTTCAATTTCCGCGGTCTGCCGGCTGAGGATTTCGTGCTTGTCGACGTCGCTGATGCCGGCACCGGTATCGCACCCGAGATCATGGACAAGATCTTCGAACCCTTCTTCACCACCAAGGATATCGGCAAGGGTACCGGCCTTGGCCTGTCGATGGTCTATGGCATCATCAAGCAGTCCGGTGGCTATGTCTTCCCGGAATCCGAGGTGGGCAAGGGTACGACGTTCCATATCTTCCTGCCGCGGCACATCGTTGTGGAAACGCCTGAATCGCCCGCCGCCGACGCCGCTGACGTTGCTGCCAAATCCGAGGGCGCCATCAGAATGGCTGCGTCCGAAGAGCTCGACCTCACCGGCAATTCTGCCGTCGTCCTGCTTGTCGAGGACGAGGAGGCGGTCCGTCGCGGCGGCAAGCGCATGCTGGAAGCCCGCGGCTATACCGTGCATGAGGCGGGATCGGGCGTCGAAGCGCTGGAGATCCTTGAAGAGTTGAATGGCGCAATCGACATCGTGGTCTCCGACGTCGTCATGCCTGAAATGGATGGACCGACGCTGTTGGGCGAGATCCGCAAGTTCTATCCGGACATGAAATTCGTCTTCGTCTCCGGCTTTGCCGAAGATGCCTTTGCCCGCAACCTGCCGGAAGGCTCGAAATTCGGCTTCCTGCCAAAACCCTTCACGCTCAAGCAGTTAGCGACGACCGTTCGCGAAATGCTCGACGGAAAAGTGCCGAAAGGACAGGACCCTCATGAATCCTGACATTCAAGCCGTCCTCGATTTCTGGTTCGCACCGGGCATGCAGGAGAAGTGGTTCGAGCGCAGTGATGACTTCGACCGTCAAATCGTCGAACATTTCGGCGCACTTTATGAACGAGCGCGCCTCGGGGAGTTGAGCGACTGGTCAGAGAGCCGCGAGGGCGCTGTGGCCCTGACGATCGTGCTCGATCAGTTTCCGCGCAACATGTTCCGCGGCTCGCCGCGCGCTTTCGAAAGCGACCAGCAGGCACGCACGCTCTGCCGCAAGGTCCTGGCAAAGGGATTTGACCTGCAAAGTACTTTCGACGAGCGGCGTTTTCTTTATCTGCCACTTGAGCACAGCGAAGCGTTGCGCGACCAGAAGGACAGCGTCGCAGCATTCAAAGTCCTGGGCGACGAAGAGTCGCTCGACTACGCCATCCAGCACCACGACATCATTGCGCAGTTCGGTTGTTTCCCGCACCGCAACGCGGTGGTCGGTCGTGAAAACACGCCTGAGGAAACAGAGTTCCTCAAGACGCATTCAGGCTTCTAAGAGTTGGCCACCTGAGATTTCTCAGGCCGCCTGAAATTTTCAGGCCTTGTGGCCGAGCGCGATGGCAATGCGGGATGCAAGGCGCGCGTTGTTCTCGACCAGTGCAATGTTGGTCGCGAGGCTGCGGCCGCCGGTGAGATGGAAGATGCTCGAAAGCAGATAGGGCGTGACCGCCTTGCCCGAGATTTCGTCTTCCTCGGCATTGTCCAATGCGCGGTTGATATAAATTTCCATCTCGTCGCTCGGGATTTCTGCATCTTCCGGCACCGGATTGCCGATCAGCATGCCGCCGCCGATGCCCAGTGCCTCGCGCTTGCGCTGGAAATTAGCAATGCCTGATGGGCTGTCGAGACGCAGCGGGCTCTTCAGCCCCGAACTGCGCGACCAGAATGCCGGAAACTCGTCCTGGCCGACTGTCACCACCGGCACGCCGCGTGTTTCAAGCACTTCGAGGGTTTTGGGAATGTCGAGGATCGCCTTGGCTCCGGCGCAGATAACGATCACCGGTGTCCGCGCCAGCTCTTCGAGGTCGGCAGAGATATCGAAGCTTTCCTCGGCACCGCGATGTACGCCGCCGATGCCGCCGGTGGCAAAAACATGAATGCCGGCACGCGCCGCAGCGATCATGGTTGCTGCAACCGTGGTGGCGCCCGTGCGGCCCTCGGCGATGGCAAAGGCGAGATCGGCGCGCGACAGTTTCATCGCATCCGGCGTCTGGGCCAGTTGTTCGAGCGTCGCTGCTTCAAGCCCGATGTGCAGCCTGCCGTTGATGACGGCGATCGTGGCCGGCACGGCGCCTTCACGGCGGATGATGTCCTCGACACTCCTCGCCATTTCCAGATTGCCGGGATAGGGCATGCCGTGCGTGATGATGGTCGATTCCAGCGCCACGATGGCTTTGCCGGCCGCTTTTGCAGATGCCACTTCAGCCGAAAAGGTCACGGGGAGGGAGGTGATCTGGTTCATCTGGCAGTCCTGGAAGAGAGTTAGGGTATAGGCGGGTTACAACACTATTTCCGGTTCGGGTACAAGTGAAAGCGTGCGCATCAGCAACTCGCGGGTCAGGTTTTCGGCCGTCGCCATTTCGCTCGCCAGCGCCAGGCGGGCGGAGGCCACGCCAACAGTCAGTGCTGTCGTCAGCGCTTCGCCTTCGACAATTGCGTGCAGAAAGCCGGCAGCAAAGCCATCGCCGGCGCCGGTAACATCGCCGATTGCCGTAAGTTCCGGTGGCAACAAGCATGCGCTTTGCGGGCCTCGCCAAGCAATGACGTCCTGGCGACCGCGGGTGATCGCACCGCCGCGCAATCCGGCACGCCTGAAGATTTCGGGCCATTGCCGATAAGCGGCGGGATCCTCGCCCGTCAGCGCGCGCGCCTCTGCCTCGTTCATGAACAGGAAATCGAAATTATCGAGCAGCGCCTTGTAGCGCACCACCTTGGCCGGCGAGATGCCGATGCCGGCCAGCGGCTTGCCGCCCTCGCGCGCCATGCGGCTGAGTTGGGCGAGCGTCTCCTCAGGCAGATTGGCGTCGGTGAGCAAAGTGTCCGCCGCATCAATGGCATCGCGCACCGCCCGCACCGCCAGCCGGCGTGGGCTGAACATCCGGTAGAGGTCCATATCGGCCAGCGCGATCACCAGATTGCCGTCGCGCTCGAGAATTGCTGTATAGGTCGG
Organism: Shinella sp. OV683; assembly: GCF_057787725.1. Lineage (NCBI taxonomy): Bacteria > Pseudomonadati > Pseudomonadota > Alphaproteobacteria > Hyphomicrobiales > Rhizobiaceae > Shinella > Shinella sp. OV683. The sequence goes on along the minus strand of NZ_CM173543.1, from coordinate 2,956,745 downwards.
GGTCCGCCGGTCGAGAAAGGTAAAGGGCTGGTCGATGACGCCGGCTGCGATCGCCGCTTCCGCCACCGCTTCGCCCTCGGCATCGCCCCCACGCGGCGAGATCAGCGTTACGCTATGGCCGAGCCGGGCGAGGCTGCGGGCTGCATTGAAGCCGCCGCCGCCGGCTTCTTCCTTCCACACGCCGGGATTTGAGGCGCCCGGGGCGGTCGTCCCCGAAATCCGCCCGCGCCGATCGATATGGGCGCCGCCCAGAACGAGGATACCTGTCATGCCTGTCAATCTGCCCCTGTTGTCGAATCATCTTAGCGGCAAACGACGCGGCGAGGCAAGTCGGGGCCTCCGTTAAGCATTTGAAATCCCTTGCGAAACGAAAACGGAACATGGGCCGGATAAATATTTTATTTCAGTTAGTTGCGGCACACTTGCAAATTGAGAACAAATCAAGTACATCGTAATCACGAACAACGCATTGCTTCGATAACCCGATTAACCTAAAGGTGGACAGAATGGCTCAGAATTCATTGCGACTCGTAGAGGAAAAATCGGTGGACAAAAGCAAGGCGCTGGACGCGGCACTCGCTCAGATCGAACGTTCGTTCGGCAAGGGTTCGATCATGCGTCTCGGTTCGAACGAGAATGTGGTGGAGATCGAGACCATTCCCACGGGCTCTCTCGGCCTGGATATCGCGCTCGGCGTCGGCGGCCTGCCCAAGGGCCGCATCATCGAGATCTACGGTCCTGAAAGCTCGGGCAAGACGACGCTGGCGCTGCAGACCATTGCTGAAGCCCAGAAGAAGGGTGGCATATGCGGCTTCGTCGATGCCGAACATGCGCTAGACCCGGTCTATGCCCGCAAGCTCGGCGTCGATCTCGAAAACCTGCTGATCTCGCAGCCGGACACTGGCGAGCAGGCGCTTGAAATCACCGATACGCTGGTTCGTTCCGGCGCCATCGACGTGCTGGTCATCGACTCGGTGGCGGCGCTGACGCCGCGCGCCGAAATCGAAGGCGAGATGGGCGACAGCCTGCCCGGCCTGCAAGCCCGCCTGATGAGCCAGGCGCTGCGCAAGCTGACGGCCTCGATCTCGCGCTCCAACACCATGGTCATCTTCATCAACCAGATCCGCATGAAGATCGGCGTGATGTTCGGCTCGCCCGAAACCACCACCGGCGGCAACGCGCTGAAATTCTATGCTTCCGTTCGCCTCGACATTCGCCGCATCGGCTCGGTCAAGGAACGCGACGAAGTCGTCGGCAACCAGACCCGCGTCAAGGTCGTCAAGAACAAGATGGCGCCTCCCTTCAAGCAGGTCGAATTCGACATCATGTATGGTGAGGGCGTTTCCAAGACCGGCGAGTTGGTTGATCTCGGCGTCAAGGCCGGTATCGTCGAAAAGTCCGGCGCCTGGTTTTCCTATAACAGCCAGCGTCTCGGCCAGGGGCGTGAAAACGCCAAGCTGTTCTTGCGCGACAACCCCGATCTTGCCCGCGAGATCGAGCTAGCCATCCGTCAGAATGCCGGTCTGATCGCTGATCGCTTCCTGGAGAATGGCGGCCCGGAAGCGGGCGAAGAGGATGATGCGCTCGAAGCGTGATCCGCAGCGCGTTGAACCATCGTGAATTTGAGCGCCGGCGGCATGGAAATCATGTCGCCGGCGCTTTGTTGATTGGGCTGCGGGTTGATTTGGGCGTGCCGCGCTCTGGACATGGTTAAGGCCGGGCGATACAAGCCCTTGTTTCGAATTCTAGGTACGAAGGGCATAAAATGAGTGGCGTAAACGAGATCCGGTCGGCGTTTCTGGATTACTTCCGCAAGAACGATCACGAGATCGTTCCGTCCTCGCCGCTCGTGCCGCGCAACGACCCGACATTGATGTTCACCAATGCCGGCATGGTGCAGTTCAAGAACGTCTTCACCGGCCTCGAAAGCCGCCCTTACTCGACGGCTGCGTCTGCGCAGAAATGCGTGCGCGCCGGCGGCAAGCACAATGACCTCGACAATGTCGGCTATACCGCCCGCCATCACACGTTCTTCGAAATGCTCGGCAATTTCTCTTTCGGCGACTACTTCAAGGAACGCGCCATCGAGCTCGCCTGGAACCTGATCACCAAGGAATACGGCATCGACCGCAATCGCCTGCTGGTCACCGTCTATCACACCGATGACGAGGCCTTTGGTCTGTGGAAGAAGATTGCCGGCCTTTCGGAAGACAAGATCATCCGTATTCCGACATCGGACAATTTCTGGGCAATGGGTGACACTGGTCCCTGCGGTCCGTGCTCGGAAATCTTCTACGATCACGGCGACCACATCTGGGGTGGCCCTCCCGGCTCGAAGGACGAAGACGGCGACCGCTTCATTGAGATCTGGAACCTGGTCTTCATGCAGTATGAGCAGCTGACCAAGGAAGAGCGCGTCAATCTTCCGCGCCCTTCGATCGACACCGGCATGGGCCTCGAACGCGTCTCGGCCTTGCTGCAGGGCAAGCATGACAATTACGACACCGACCTGTTCCAAGCGCTGATCGCGGCCTCCATGGCTGCAACCGGCACGGATGCCCAGGGCGACCGTCGCGCCAGCCATCGCGTCATCGCCGATCATCTGCGTTCGACCGCCTTTTTGATTGCCGATGGTGTGCTGCCGTCTAACGAAGGCCGTGGTTACGTACTGCGCCGCATCATGCGCCGCGCGATGCGCCACGGCGAGTTGCTGGGTGCCCGCGAGCCACTGATGTGGAAACTGGTGCCGGCGCTGGTCATGCAGATGGGCGCCGCCTATCCCGAACTCATCCGAGCCGAGGCTCTGATCACCGAGACCCTGAAACTTGAGGAAACTCGCTTCCGCAAGACGCTGGAGCGCGGCCTTGGCCTGCTCAACGATGCGGTCTCCGGTCTGGCCGAAGGTTCCGAGCTCGATGGCGAAACCGCTTTCAAGCTTTACGACACCTATGGCTTCCCGCTCGACCTGACCCAGGACGCATTGCGCCAGAAGAACATCGCCGTCGACACCGAAGGCTTTTCCAAGGCCATGGCCCGCCAAAAGGCCGAAGCCCGCGCCAACTGGTCCGGCTCCGGTGACTCCGCTACCGAGACCGTTTGGTTCGAGGTCAAGGAAGCCAGCGGCGCCACCGAATTCCTGGGCTATGACACCGAGCGAGCCGAAGGCGTGGTGCAGGCCATCGTCGCCAAGGGCGTCTCGATTGCCCAGGCAGCCAAGGGTGATCGGGTCGAGATTGTTGTCAACCAGACGCCATTCTATGCCGAATCCGGTGGCCAGATGGGCGACACCGGCACGATCTCCTTCGAAGGCGGCAAGGCAACCGTCCGCGACACCCAGAAGAAGGGTGACGGCCTGTTCGTGCATATCGCCGAAGTGGTCGAAGGCACGCTGAAGGCAGGCGACGCCGTGATCCTCGAAGTTGATCATGCCAGACGCGGCCGCCTGCGCTCCAACCACTCGGCAACCCACCTCATCCATGAGGCTCTACGCGAAGAGCTCGGCACCCATGTGGCACAGAAGGGTTCGCTTGTCGCGCCCGAGCGCCTGCGGTTCGATATCTCCCATCCGAAGCCAGTGACGGCGGAAGAGATGAAAATTGTCGAAGCCATGGCCAATGAAATCGTCGTCCAGAATTCGCCGGTCACTACGCGCCTGATGAGCGTCGACGACGCCATTGCCGAAGGCGCGATGGCGCTGTTCGGCGAAAAGTATGGCGATGAAGTGCGCGTTGTCGGCATGGGAACGGCCAAGCACGGTCCCAAGGCCGGCAAAGCCTATTCTGTGGAACTCTGCGGCGGCACCCATGTTCGCGAAACCGGCGACATCGGTCTGATCCGTATCCTTAGTGACAGCGCGGTTGGCGCCGGCGTTCGCCGCATTGAAGCGCTGACCGGTGAAGCTGCCCGCGAATATCTCTCGACACAGGATGAACGGGTCAAGTCGCTCGCGTCCATCCTCAAGGTCCAGCCCGATGAAGTCATGGGCCGCGTCGAATCGCTGATGGACGAGCGCCGCAAGCTCGAGCGCGAACTCGCCGACGTCAAAAAGAAGCTGGCGCTCGGCGGTGGCGGAACTGCCGGCAACGACAGCGTCCGCGACATCAATGGCATCAAATTTCTCGGCCGCGTCGTCACCGGCGTCGAGCCCAAGGATCTCAAGGGCCTTGCGGATGAAGGCAAGAAGTCGGCCGGCTCGGGCGTCGTCACATTCATTGGCGTGGCTGAAGATGGCAAGGCAAGCGCCGTGGTTGCAGTGACGGATGATCTCACCAGCCGTTTCAGTGCCGTCGATCTCGTGCGGATTGCATCGCAGGCGCTGGGTGGCAAGGGCGGCGGCGGCCGCCCCGACATGGCCCAGGCAGGCGGCCCCGACGGTGCGCAGGCGGAAAGTGCGATCGAGGCCGTGGCGGCTGCGCTCGGCTGACCTGCCAGCCTGCCAGGACAACATGGTTTGCGGTGGCGCGGAAACGCGCCACATTTTCCCTCGCAAATCTGGCGAAGTGTCGCAAATTGCGCCATCATTTGATGCAGCTTTCGGGTTTATTAAAACTTTCGCGTTAGGAAATATCTCGATCAGGAGATGGTTCCTTGCCGCAATTTTTCGATATTTCAACCCTCATGCTCTGCACAGGATTGGTGACGCTGGTTGTGGCGCTGGTTCTCTCCTTCGTCTGGGCATTTGAGCGGAACGAAAAGGCGGTCGGCTGGTGGTGCGCGGCGACCTGGACATTCACCGTCGGTCTCGTCCTGTTGTCCCTTAGGACATCCACGCCGATGTGGTTCGGTATCGCGCTTGGAAACGCCACGGTTATCACCGCCTATGCGCTGGTCGGAGCCGGCTTTTCTGTCTTCGCCCACAAACCGGTCAGGTGGGGCCTGCTTGTCGTCGGTCCGGCGGTTTGGTTGCTGTCGCTGGCTCTTTTCCAACAGGTTCGCGACGATATAAATCTGCGCATCATCATCATCTCGGTGATCGTGATTTTCTATACGTTACTGGCCGCCTTCGCGGCGCTTGCGAACTGGAAAGAGGAGCGGCTACCATCGGCATTGCTGGCCTTTATCTTCTATGCTTGCCATGTGGCCGTCTTTTCGTTGCGAATTCCGCTTGCCTATGCCTACCCGCTCGATGCCGATACTTTCCTCAATCATTTCAATTGGTTCTCGGCATTGTCGCTTGAAGGCTTCATCCAAGCCACGTTCTCATGCTTCGTCTTCATGATCCTGGTGCGGGAGCGGGCGGAGCATCGCTATCGCCTCGCTGCCGAAATCGACAGCCTGACCTCGGTGGCAAGCCGCCGGTTTTTCGTCTCCGAGACCAAAACGAGGCTTGCGCGCAAGCCGAAAACCGGTGTCATGGCGGTGCTGGATCTCGACTATTTCAAGAAGATCAACGACACCTATGGCCACATGGCCGGCGACCGGGTGTTGCAGTGCTTTGCCGGCCATGTCGCCAGCCAGCTGAAGCCCGGCATCATCTTCGGGCGCCTTGGCGGCGAGGAATTCGGCCTGTTCATGGCCGGACATACGGACGAACAGGCTTCAGCGTTCATCGAGAAAATCCGCAGCGGCACCGAGGCGCTGGACATCCATGTCAATGGCAACATCCTGAAGGTCACGGCCAGCATCGGAATGGCCAGCATCGATGAGGCCGGGCTCGATTTCGACCATCTGATGGCCGGCGCCGACAATGCTCTTTATGTCAGCAAGAACGAGGGGCGCAACCGCGCCAGCATGTTCCACCCGACGATGCGCATCCAGAAGATCCTCGAGGCGGGCAAGGAAAGCCGCGTCAGCCTGTCGAAGAATCGCGTCAGTCGTATCTCGGTGCGTAGCCGGACGATGCGCTGAACTCAGCCCTTTGGCTACGGATTTCCTCTACCCGAAAATATCTCGCGATCTTTGAAGGCCTGGGTATCAGCCTTGTAGTATCTCTCGAACCACGCCTCCTTGCCACTGATCGCCTGTGGCTTTCGCAAGCTTATGGCCGGTGGTTCGACCGCCGTCCTGAGGCGCCTATCCATTGTGCCAAAGGCATCGCGCATTCGGTTGCGGAACTGGAGATGGTCAAACACACGGATGGCTTCGATGGCATAGGCAGTGGCGATCTTCCGGTCCTCGATCGTGATTAGATTGTCGCCATTTCCCTCTTCTCCTGAGGGCGAGAAGTTGCTCGACCCCGAAAAGACCTTGGCCGTCGGAAGGCTGAAATCGGTCACGAGGAATTTGTGGTGAATGTTGCGTCCCTGGCCGCCAGACCACTCGAGGTTGAAGGGTGGCGGTGCTTTTGTCGCAAGGTAGGCGAAATCCACGACGCCGATCGTGCCGTCTGATTTCCGCAGTTGCAGCTTACCTCGCTTATCGACAGTACCACAACTGAAGATGGGCCTGCTTATCAGCCGATTGAAGGCTTCAATTGTGGGGCCCTTTTTCATCTGGCTGAGAAATGCGACTGAGTAGAGCGCTGACGATGTTGCCTGGTCCATCGCGGCCCTGATCGGGTTCAGCGACAGCCCGCTATCTGTGTGCGGAGAAAAGCATAGCTGGATCGTGGGTTTGCCCTCGGTGTGTATGGCGTGCCATTTCTTGGCAAATTCCGTCCTCTTGAACGCTGAGGGATCCTTGAGCGCAATGTCGAACATGGTGCCGTATACGTTGGCAACGGTCGCGGAATGAAACACAAGGAGGTTGTTGGCTTGGATGTACAGTCCGCGGAATGTGAAGTTCGTTGAGCCGCACAGCACTTTCTCTGGCTGACCGTTCCGGCGCGTTATGAAGACCTTGTTATGCTGCAAATTTTGAAAATGTGTTCGTTTCACCTCTGCTCCGGCCTGAACGAAGCGCGCTGCGCTGCGCGACTCGGCGCTGGTCGGGATGTTGTGCCCATTGGGGTTGCCAGCCTCGTCCTTCGAGGATGAATCGTCAACTATTGCTCTCAGGCGTCGACCAAATTGCTCAAGCAAAGCCACGACATCGGGTTCGTTCAGATCGTAGGCCATGACATCCAACGATACGGCCGGGTCGTCGAGCGCGGTCTTCAGGAAATCAAAGAGCAGGCTCTGGGCCTCGAAGCCCAGCCACTCATAAACAGTTTCATTCCGGTCGTTGCGAATGTCGAGTTTGGCGAAATCCAGGCCATCGATCGCTTCCTGCGGAATGATATCCGGATTATTGCCAAACTGCTCGCGATAGGCTTGGGACGATGCGAAATTGCGCGTGAAACCGATATCGACAAGGCCGTCATAGGTCACTCCACGGGATTCAATATCCAGCGTGAGGGTGGTACCTGACTTGAGAACTCCGTCTGCAGGCATATGCTGCTTTGTAACCCGGTAGGCGTACGAGCCGTCCTTCGGCTGCCATGGAAAATGCACCCAACGAAACTTCTGGAAAGGGGCCTTGCGACTATCGAAGTTCCTGCTGCCGTCGACCTCGTTTGCGGCGCCCGCTGGGTAGGAAAACGCAATGCGGTTCATGAGAGGTCGAAATTCCGCCTCACCCGGCGCCTTTGTCTCAATCGAGAAGCCGACAAGATCGGGCTCCGGATCCTGAACGTCGAAGCCCACCATTGTCATGCGCTCTCCGCGCCATAATTTGCAGGTAAAGCCTTCGCGATCGTCGCGATTCTCAAAATCACTCATGACGTCCCCGTTTGCCAAATTAGTTGAATTGACGGCGTCAGGCTACGCGAGATTGAGGTTGGCGCCCTAGCGCGGAATGCTACTACAAGGCGAGGGGAGAGTCGAGTTGCTTAACTGGATGGTTTCGCCTAAAAAGAGTGCTTGACAGGAAAGCTGAGCGAGACTCAAACGTTCAGGCCAAATCCCTGCATCAGCCGTCGGGTGGAGAAATCCGGTTTGCCCGAGGTCAGCACAGCCCGGTCGAGATGCGGCTCAAGATCGGTCAGCGCCGGCACCAGCCTCCGCGCCTGACGCGCAATCGCCTCCGCCGGGTCGATCCAGTCGACCGGCCAGGGCGCAAGCCGTCGGAAGACATTGGCGACGAAGGGATAATGCGTGCAGGCGAGCACGACGATATCGGTCTTCTTGCCGTCCTTCTCATAGAAACACTGCGAGATTTCGCCAAGCACGTCTTCGTCGGCGATGCTTTCTCCGCGGATATAGGCTTCCGCCATGCGCGCAAGATTTTCCGACCCCACCAGCCGCACATGGCATTGGCTGGCGAAGGACTGGATGAGATCGCGGGTATAGGCGCGCTTGACAGTGCCGGGGGTCGCGAGCACGGAGACGAGACCGGTGCGGGTGCGTTCGGCGGCAGGCTTGATGGCGGGTACCGTGCCAACGAATCTGTGGCCGGGGAACGCCGCGCGCAGATCTGCACCGGCGAGTGTGAACGCCGTGTTGCAGGCAATCACCGAGATCTCGGGCTGGTATTCCGTCAGCAACCCGTCAAATAGCTTCAGTATCCGCGTCTTGAGCTCGGGTTCTGCCCAGTTTCCATAGGGAAAGCCGGCATCGTCGGCGACGTAGATGAAACTGCGCTCCGGCATCAGCACGCGCAACTCGCGCAGCACTGTCAGACCCCCGATGCCCGAATCGAACACCAGGACCGGCTTTGGCTCATCATTCATCATTGTCATCCGGGCTGCCGGCTCCGCGCGGTCGCTTGCGGGAGAACCGGTCGAGGGAGGAGATCACGCCGCGCATCACTTTGATTTCGGGTGCGGTGAAGGCCCGGCGGGATAGGACCGCCCGCAAGTTGTCGATCATCTTTGGCTTTTTGGCGGCAGGCCGGAAGAAGCCGCGCGCGTCGAGCGCTTCCTCGATATGATCGAACAGGCCGAACAACTGATCCTTGGTGGCGGGCTCCTGGTCGAGCGCGGTAAACGGCGTGTGGTCGTCGGCCTCGATGCTGGTCTTCATCCATTCGTAGGACATCAGCAGTACGGCCTGGGCGATGTTGAGCGATGCAAAGGCGGGATTGACCGGGAAAGTGACGATCTCGTCGGCAAGTGCCACTTCCTCGTTCGACAGGCCGGATTTCTCGCGCCCATAGAGCACGCCGACCTTCTCGCCGACGTCGTAGCGCGCCTTCAGCGTTTGGGCAGCAACGACCGGCGAGCGCACCGGCTTGAAGCCGTAGCGTTCCCGCGCGGTAGTCGCATAGACGAAATTGAGGTCGGCGATCGCTTCTTCCAGCGTCGCATAGACCTTGGCGCCGTCGATCACATGGTCTGCCTTGCTGGCGGCCGAGCGCGCCTTCTCGCTCGGCCAGCCATCGCGCGGATTGACGAGGCGCAACTCGGAAAGGCCGAAATTTGCCATAGCGCGCGCGACCATGCCGATGTTCTCGCCGAGCTGCGGCTCGACGAGCACGACCACCGGGCCGCCGGTGATCAGTTCAAGTTCGCTATTGGTGCCGGACATTGCCTATCTCGGAAAACAAAAATCTTTCGCCGCCGATAGCAGATGCCATTCGCGCTGTAAAATCATTGCTCTGCGGCGGCCGCTTGAATCAGATTATTGAGCCGTTGATCCATTCTCTTCGCCTCGCTTGACGGTCTCCTGCAATTCACCCTTGAGCGAATCCCATTTGCCCTCGGAGAGCCGATGCACATCATCGATGACCGGCTTGCCATCCTCGGTGACGACGTCGAAGCGCAATTCGCTGACCTTCGCCTTTTCCTCCGCGGTTTCGGCACAATCCCAGAGGCGGAAGGAGACGTTGACCGTGGTGATGCCAGACGTTTCTTCTCCCGGCGCAATCTTCAGGTCCTTGAGCGGGCAGCCGTCCTGACTTGATGTGATGACGTCATAATCGAACGGCGAGGTGCCTTCGTCGTAGGCAGGGTATTTCTCCGCCGCATGATAGGCGGCAATGAATGCCTTGCTGTAGTCCCTGTCGAGATAAGACTGGTCGAAGTAGTCGCCGCCCGGACCATTCTCGATCCAGCGTCCAACCGCGATGTCCATGACCGACTTGACCGGATCCGTGGGCGAGGCTGCCTGAGCACACAAGGGCAAGAGCATGGCAGCAACGGCGAAAAGGATCTTCTTCATTTTTGTGTGGGCTCCACGTCCTGGTTCTGATCCGTCTCCGGATTGTCTGTCTGGTTCTGGTCAGTCGGCTGGTCATTGCCGCCGTTCTTGGCAATGTCCTGCATTTCCTTCATCAGGGAATCCGGCTTGCCATCGTCATCGATCCGATGAAAGTCTGCGATCAGCGGCTTGCCATCTTCGGTCACGACGTCGAAATGGACTTCCGAGATCTTGTCCTTGTACGAGGGATCATCGGTATAACAAGTGTAGAGTTTGAACGTCACCTTGATGTCGATGCCCCCGGCTTTCTCGCCCATATTGGTGATAGCGATATCCTTGAGCGGACAGCCCTCCTGGCTGTTGGCGACGACATCGTAGCCGAATGGCCCACCGGCCTCTTCATAGAGCGGGTACTTCGCAGCCTCGCGATAAGCTGCGACAAAAGCCTTGGTGTAAAGCGTCTTGAGACGAGCCTCGTCGAAATAGTCCTGTCCGTCAGCGCCTTTGTCGCTCCAGAGCGCAGTCGCCACATCCATGATCGACCGGACGGGATCCTCGGGTCCCACGGCGAGAGCAGGCGATGCCACCAGCAGAAATGCGGCGACGGCCAGTTTCTTGATCATGACAACGATCCTTTGCGTGATTCCCTCGTGCGAGGAGCCACCGAAACAGAGATCGAAAATTGCGTCAATTCGGCGTCACGGCGGCAATGATTATTTGCCTTGTCGTCTCGCGATGTTATAGGCAGAACCCGACGCCAATATGCGTGCCGCGCCATCATCCCACCGCGGCAAGAACAAGAGGTAGATTTCATGACAAAGATCAAGGTTGCAAACCCGGTTGCCGATCTCGACGGCGACGAGATGACCCGCATCATCTGGCAGGCGATCAAAGACAAGCTTATCCATCCCTATCTTGATCTCGATATCGATTATTACGACCTTTCCGTCGAGAATCGCGACGCCACATCAGACCAGGTGACGGTCGACGCGGCCAATGCCATCAAGAAATACGGCGTCGGCATCAAGTGCGCGACGATCACCCCGGACGAAGCACGCGTCAAGGAATTCAACCTCAAGGAAATGTGGAAGAGCCCCAACGGCACCATCCGCAACATCCTCGGCGGCGTGATTTTCCGCGAGCCGATCATCTGCAAGAACGTACCGCGCCTGGTACCCGGCTGGACCAAGCCGATCGTTGTCGGTCGTCATGCCTTCGGCGACCAGTACAAGGCGACCGACTTCAAGTTCCCCGGCAAGGGCAAGCTGACGATGAAGTTCGAAGGCGAAGACGGCACGGTCATCGAGAAGGAAGTTTACAAGTCGCCGGGCGCCGGCGTCGCCATGGGCATGTACAATCTCGACGAGTCGATCCGCGAATTCGCCCGCGCCTCGCTGATGTACGGCCAGATGCGCAAGTGGCCGGTCTACCTGTCGACCAAGAACACCATTCTCAAGGTCTATGACGGCCGCTTCAAGGACATCTTCCAGGAAGTCTTCGAAAGCGAATTCAAGCCAAAATTCGACGAACTCGGCATCGTCTACGAACACCGCCTGATCGACGACATGGTCGCTTCCGCGTTGAAGTGGTCCGGCGGCTATATCTGGGCCTGCAAGAACTATGACGGCGACGTTCAGTCGGACACGGTCGCGCAGGGCTTCGGTTCGCTCGGCCTGATGACCTCGGTTCTGCTGACGCCGGATGGCAAGACGGTGGAAGCCGAAGCCGCCCACGGCACGGTGACGCGTCACTATCGCCAGCACCAGAAGGGTCAGGAAACCTCGACCAACTCGATCGCCTCGATCTTCGCCTGGACCCGCGGTCTCGCTCACCGCGCCAAGCTCGACGACAATGCCGCATTGGCAAAGTTCTGCGACACGCTGGAGCAGGTCTGCGTCGCAACCGTCGAGTCCGGCTACATGACCAAGGACCTGGCTCTGTTGATCGGTCCCGACCAGCCATGGCTCTCCACCACCGGCTTCCTCGACAAGATCGACGAGAACCTGCAGAAGGCTATGGCTGCCTGATCCGGCCCAGTTGCGGCACGAAATAATGAAACCCGGTCTCGCGAGAGGCCGGGTTTTGTCGTCTTTCATCTGATCAATATCTGCACGCTTCTTGCAACAATATTGCTGGTGCATAAAATGCAATCTGCTATTTTAAGGAGTGTCGGGGCCCTGACGACTTGGGGGATGGCATGTCGAAAGCCGGTTCTACGCTACAGCGGGCAGTAAAGGACGATTTCGAGACCAATGTTCTTGAGCCGGAGGCGGAGGCTATTCGCCAGCGGCGGCGAAAACACGGCTTGCCCGACAATGCCGAGGATATTCTCGGCGTCTCATTGTCCGGCGGCGGCATACGCTCCGCGTCATTCGGTCTCGGCGTGCTCCAAGCGCTCGATGCCTATGGGCTGGCCAACCGGATCGACTATCTCTCGACGGTGTCCGGTGGCGGCTATATCGGAGGAAGCCTTGTCAAGGCGATGTCGGAAAGCAAGGGCGAATTTCCCTTCGCCACAGAGCTTCCCAACAAGTACAGCGACAGCCTCGACGTCATGCATCTGAGAAACTACAGCAAGTTTCTCATTCCCAATGGTTTGATCGACTTTTACCTTTCGCTCGGCGTGGTCCTCAGGGGACTTGCCACGAACGTGATTACGGTATTCGCGTTCCTGTTTTTCTTCGCTGCTGTGACCTTGGCAACCAACCCCACACGCGAGCATCTCTCTCATAGCTTCATCTATGATCTGTTGCTTAAGCTGCCCTATACCGGCGACGGCGTGGTGATGGGGGCGCTGCTCGCCTGGAGCTACAGCCGCTTTGCGGTGACCAATCTGTTGCTGGTGGCAGGTGCGCTGTTGCTGATCGTCTGGGCGATCCGCAAGTCGCGACCGAAGGACGTTGTTCTGCCCAAGGATATCGACAGTGGCATGGCCTTTCTCGTCAAGCGCTTTCTCGTTCTGTTTTCGATTGTCTTTGCATTGGAACTGAACACCTGGGTGGTGGACTGGCTGATTAGCGTCTACGAGAAAACGACATTGGACTTCGCCTCTGCGTCCAAATATTATGCCCTGCTGGCCGGCTATGCTGCCACGGCTGCGGCGTTTCGCGAGAAATTGTTGGGCCTGATTTCCAATGGCCTCGGTGTGAACACCAAGAGCGGCGCCCTCAAGGCTTTCATAGCGGCGGCTATGCTGTTCGTCGCCGGTCTCATTCTGCCTATCCTGATTTACCTCTTCTATGTGCTGGTGGTCTATCGTGGCATGGGATTGCCGGTTGCGTCTGCCCCGGCAACGATGTCTGACGTTGGCTGGTTTGTCTTCCACGTCCAGCCCGGGCTAGTTTCCGCAATTGTTCTTGCATTCCTGGCGGTCATGACGGTGCTGTATGTGTCTGCGCTTTTGGCCCAGCAAGCCAAAGGCGAAGACAAGTTGTCCGGTGTCTTCCCGCTGCTGCTGTTCCTGTTGTCACTGCTCAACTTCACCGATGGCTCATTTGTCGCCTGCTTTTCCGATGTCTCCCGTCTGTATCTCGAACTGGCCATCATCCTCATGGCGCTGATGCTGAACTTTTCGGCGAACTCCAATTCCCTGCATGGCCTCTACCGGGATCGATTGCGCAAGGCATTCCTGACCCGGCCGAACATGGCGCAAAGGCGTACCTTCTTCAGCGATCTCGACTGCGAGCATGCGCCTTACTTGCTGATGAACTGCTCGCTGAACGCGCGGGTGATCTCGAAGCGATATCAGGAGAGCGAAGAATTCAAGGAGATCCAGAACCGGGCGATATTCACCGATCCTGCCAGGCGCGGCCGCAACGCGGAATTCTTCTTCTTCTCACCCAAGACGTTCGGAAGCACCGCAACGGGATTTCTCCGCTCCGAAAAATTGCGCGACAAGGAATACAACATCGACATGGCTTCGGCGATGGCGATATCGGGCGCCGCAGCCTCGTCCAGCATGGGCAAGAGCAGCTTCGGCATCCTCACCGCCACGCTCGCACTTCTCAATATCAGGCTCGGCTATTGGCTGAAGAATCCTCTCTGGGACGATGAGGCGACAGTCAGCGCCGGCAACGTGAAAGTCGCCTTCCTCGACCGTATCGGATTTTATCTCTTCACCGAGATATTCGGCCAGTTGCGCACGGATTCGCCCAAGATCTACCTGACCGACGGTGCCCACAGCGAAAATCTCGGGCTCTATCAGCTGGTCAAGCGTCGCTGCCCTTACATCATTGTCGTCGATGCTGAAGCCGACCCTCAATACACGTTTGCCGCTCTGGCCGATCTTCAGCGCTATGCCCGCATCGATCTGGGCGTGCGGATGGATGTCGACTGGAAGCACATTCGCAGTCTCGCTCTGGGAGCCGACAAGGACGGCGCGCAAGGTCCGTCATCGAATGTCGATCCCAAATTCGGGCACTTTGCGGTCGGCAAGGTCTTCTACCCGGAAGAAGCGGGCAAACCGGCCTTCGAAGGCACGCTGCTCTATCTCAAAACGGCGGTGACCGGCGACGAGCCCGATTACGTGCTCGACTATAAGCGACGCTATCCGGCGTTCCCGCAGGAAACCACGGCCGACCAGTTCTTTTCGGAAGACCAGATGGAAGCCTATCGTGCGCTGGGCTTTCATACGGTCCAGATGGCCTTCTGTGAAAGGGAGGTGGGGGTCGAAGGAATGATTCCAGGGCAGCTGGCGATATGGGACATGAAAACAAAGCTCGGAATTCCTGGCAAGGAGCTTGGCTAGCCCGGCGATGGCCTTATCCACGTCTATTGTGGCTTCGCATAGTGGCCGGGCTGCCAATTTTCCAATTGTTTCAGACATGAAGGGCTCTGCGCGTGGCGGCGCTTGGTCAATCGGCTATCAAAGGCGGATTAGCGATTAGAACAGGAAATCGCTGGCATCCAGTGCACCGATCGCCGTGTGTTTGAGCGTGAGGCTGTCGGAGCCGGAATGGATGACCAGGTCGTCGCCGGATACGGTGATGTAATGCTGCTTCAGGTCGGCAAAGTCCCCGATGGCGCTCCATGATTTGAAGTCGAAGTGATCCTTGCCGTTTTCGAAGTCGGTGACGATGTCTTTTCCGTAGCCGGATTTGAAGACGAACGTATCGGAACCCGCGCCACCGGTAAGGATATCGGCACCCTTGCCACCGGACAGGAGGTCATTGCCCGCCATGCCTTTCAGCACATTGCTGCCGCTGTTGCCTGCCAGGGAATTGGCAAGACTGTTGCCGTGGCCGCTGATGGCTTTGCTGCCATCCAGGGTCAGGCTTTCGATGTTGGCGCCCAACGTGAATGTACCGCTTTTGCCGGAGAAATGAACGGTATCCGTGCCGCCGACTGCCTTGTCGGCGGTGGTCTCAGTGGCCTTGTCGGTCGAGCGGTCGGCGTAATAGGTATCATTGCCATCGCCGCCGTTCATCGTGTCGATGCCTGCCCCGCCGTTGAGTTTGTCGTTGCCTGCACCACCAGACAGCGCGTTGTTGCCGGCATTGCCGCTGATGGTATTGTTGAGTGCATTGCCGGTGCCGTTGATGTTCTTGGTGCCGAACAGAACCAGTTTTTCCAGTTCCTGGCCACCAAACAGCGCCGATGAGAAATCGACACTCACCGAGGACTTGACGGTATCGATGCCGCCGTCAACCTCCTCCTGCACCGCCACGGCGGTATCCAGAACGAAGGTGTCGTTGCCATCGCCACCTACGATTGGAGAACTGATCACGCCGCCGCGATTGTCGAACCGGTCATTGCCTGCGCCCAGCTTGATCATGCCGTACATGGTTCCGTGGTTGACCACCGTCTGGTCGCCGTCACGCCCATCAAACGCCCATCCGCCCGAACCGCCGTCAATCAGGCCCTCATTGGTGATGAGTGCCTTTTGACCGGCTTTGTCCAGAATATCGACGGCACCGTTGATGACGCCGGTGCCGGTGTTGGTGATCACAAGATCATCTGCGGACGCATAAACGATACCATTCACCGTGCCTGCATTGGTCATTTCGGCATGGGCGACACCGTTCAGAAAAACCGCAATGCCGTTCGGCGCGCCGCTGACAGTGCCGTTGTTGGCAATATTGGCATTGCCGCCGAAGGAATAGATCCCGATGTTGGACGATTCAACAATGCCGTCGTTGATGATGGTCGCGTCCACGCCGGCGCTGTAGAGGGCGAATGCGCCGCCGACTTTGCCGCCTGTTTCCACATGGATTGTTGTCTGTGACCCGTAGGAATCGATGCCGTCATAGGCAAGAGCCGGGCTAGTAATCGTTCCCTTGATGTCAATTGTGTTGTGGCTGTAAAGCGCGGTTTCAGAAATGCCGATGCTGTTGCCGGAAATGCTATTTGCGGCGCCAAGGACATAAGTGGTCGATGAACTGCCGATGGTATAGGCAGAATTTCCGATATTGACTGTATTGGCCATGAGACGATCTTTCCGACATGCGGTGAGCGGGTTTGCTTGACTGTGTCTCTAGGTCTTCGTTGTTTCAGTTGGTTTTCACGGATCTGGTATTTTTGTATCAATTGTTTCAGGTGGCCCGCCGGCGTGCCGGCCGGGACATGATGCATTTGTTCACGGGATGTCACGTTCTGATGGATCGGAGCAGCAAATCGCCTGCGTCGAGTTGGCGCTTGGCTGCGTCATTGACGAGATCAAACTGGCCGAGAACATTCTGTGGGTTGATCCATTTCCTTGCCCGCTTGGCCCGAATCCTTGTTAAAGGATGGGTTGGCGGACTTTCTGAGGATTGGGATGACGGCAGCGATAGATATGGGGCTCGGCACGGGCGGCGGACGCTCGACGCTCGATCTCGAGGAATTGCTTGCGACGCGCCTGCTCGTGCAGGGCAATTCCGGTTCGGGCAAATCCCACCTTCTGCGCCGCCTGCTTGAGCAGTCCGCAGGCTGGGTACAGCAGGTCATCATCGATCCCGAAGGCGACTTCGTTACACTGGCTGACCGCTATGGCCATGTGGCCATCGAGGGCGAGCGCAGCGAAGCCGAACTGCTCGGCATTGCCGCACGCGTCCGCCAGCATCGGGTCTCCTGCGTATTGTCGCTCGAAGGTCTCGATGCAGAGGAGCAGATGCGCGCCGCCGCGATCTTTCTCAACGGTCTTTTCGATGCCGATCGCGATTTCTGGTATCCGGTTCTGGTCGTGGTCGACGAGGCGCAATTGTTTGCGCCGGCCGCCAGCGGCGAGGTCAATGACGAAGTCCGCAGGCTGTCGCTCGGCGCCATGACCAACCTTATGTGCCGTGGTCGTAAGCGCGGCCTGGCCGGCGTCATCGCCACGCAACGTCTGGCCAAGCTCGCCAAGAATGTCGCGGCCGAAGCCTCCAACTTCCTGATGGGCCGCACCTTCCTCGATATCGATATGGCACGCGCTGCCGACCTGCTTGGCCTCGACCGTCGTCAGGCCGAAATGTTCCGCGACCTGCCGCGCGGCTCCTTCGTGTCGCTGGGGCCGGCTCTGTCGCGCAAGCCACTCAAGGTCGAGATCGGCGGCGTCGAAACGTCGGCGCGCTCCTCAAGTCCGAAGCTGATGCCGCTGCCGGAAGCCAACGCCGATGCCGCGGACCTGATCCTGACGCCTGACCCCGCTGAATTCTCCCGGCCCATTCCGCGCTATGTACAGCCCACGCCCCGCCCCTCGACCGACATCCTTGCCGAACTGTCCAAGCCCCGCGAGATCGATCCGGAGCCGCGCGAGAGCCGCCCGAAGCGTGCCGAGATGACACCCGAAGAGCGTGAAGAGCTGGTGTCGTCGGCACTCGGCGATGTGCTCGACCGCGACGATTCGGCCTTCCGTACTGATTCCGAACTCTATCAGGACTTCCTGGTTCGCTGCCGCATCCGCCGGCTTGTCGGCGGCGTGGTGGCGTTGCCGGAATTCCGCCATCGGCTGGCGGTGATCCGCTCCGGCGCTGATGACGAGATGCAGGCATCGGAACCCTGGGCGAAGGCGCTATTGCTGGCACAGGGCGTGACCGATGACCTGAAAGCACTGTTCCTGATGCTGGCGAATGCCGCTATCTCCAGCCAGCCATGCCCCTCCGACGCCGCTATCGCACGTGCCTATGGAACGCATTCCGTGCGCCGCGCCCGACGCCTGCTCGCCTACTTCGAGGAGCAAGGGTTGGTCGTCATTCACCAGGACAGGGCAGGGCACCGCATCGCTGCGTTTCCTGATCTTGGTGCCGAGACCGCGCCGGGCAATCCCGATGCCGGTGAGGCCGAGAGCCGTCCGGCCGCTGAGTGAATCAGCCGGCGATAATGCCGAGTTCGCGTCGCAGCTTCTTGGTCAGCGATCCCGCCACCGTTTTGTAGGAGCGCAGGATGTATGTCTTGAGGTCGTCTTCCGGCAGGTCCGCTTCGGACGAGACCGACACCCATTGCCGCTTGGCAAAATAGGGTGCCTGCCGGATGCCGTCCATGGCGGTCAGGATTTCGAACGTTTCTTCCGAACATTTGAAGACGATCTGGTCGCTGCCCCGCCAGGAATTGCGCAACGCAAACACCTTGCCACCAACCTTCGCGACGCGCGATTCCCATTGGTCGACGAATGTCACGCCAACAAGCGCACCGGTAAAGGCATCGAAGCCTGGCTGTTCGAACAATTGCATGAGTCCTCCCACGATGCTTGGCGGACTTTAAACGATTGCCGCGGTGCTGCAACCGGTGTTGCCGGCAGCCGATCTGGCCCTGTGGTTTTAATGTCGACCACCGCAGCGCCATGATTCCTGCCTCCCAGATAACCATCATCTTCAGCCTATGACCCGCCCGGACTCTCTGCCATGCGGCGTCAGGTTTTGCCATCCCAGAATTAGATATAAAAAAGATATATCGAAATCTTGAAATGCGTCATCTAAAAAGATATATCTAAAACATGACGAAACAACAAAGGAATGAAACAATGTTTGGACGCTTCAAAGATCACTGCGAACATAGAGGACATGATCGCTTCGAATTTGCCCGCCGTTCCGGCTTCGGATCGCACTTTTTCCACGGTGCGGAAGAGGGCGGACCGGGCCGCGGTCATGGCCACGGTGGGCCTTTCAGTCGCGGCCGGTTCTTCGAGCACGGCATGCTGCGCCTGATCATATTGGCCCTGGTGGCCGAGCAGCCGCGCCACGGCTACGAGATCATGAAGGAATTGGAGGAACGCACCGGTGGGCTTTATACGCCCAGCGCCGGTGTCATCTATCCGACGCTGACGATGCTTGAGGAGGCCGATGAAATCGAAGTGCAGGCCTCGGAGGGCACCAAGAAGCTCTACAAGGCGACCGATGCCGGCCAGGCGGCGATCGCGCAGAACCGTCAAGCCATCGATGCCGTCTTCGCCCGCTTCGAGGCAATGGGCGCTGCCGCCGTGCCGGAGCGCGATCCGCGGATCATGCGCGCCGTTGAGAACTTCAGGATGGCCCTGAAGCTCAAGACGCGGGGCGGTTCGCTCTCCAAGGAGCAGATCGAGGCGCTGGCGGTTCTGCTGGATGAGACGGCCCGCAAGATCGAGAATATCTGAATATTCTCACTAATGCCAAAAGTGCCGGGCTCGCATGCCCGGCACTTTGCGTTCCTCGGTGGCGGCAGTCAGGTCCTCTCGACCTTTTCATCTCGCGTCGCCCACAGCGAGCCGATGATGCCCGAGGCGAGAAGCACGACCGTTACGCCCAGCGACAGCACGGGCGGGATCTTGGCGATGCCGAGCATGTCGGCCACGAAGATCTTGGAGCCGACGAAGATCAACACGGCAGCCAGCGCATACTTGAGATAGACGAAGCGATGGATGAGGGCGGCAAGCGCGAAGTAGAGTGCACGCAGGCCGAGGATGGCGAAGATGTTCGATGTGTAGACGATGAACGGATCGGTGGTGATCGCAAAGATTGCCGGGATCGAATCGACTGCAAACACCAAGTCTGCGAGTTCCACCATGATTAGCGCGAGTAGCAGAGGCGTCGCGAATGTCTTGAGCTTGCCGGTGGCATCCGGCTGGCGGACGACAAAGCTGTCGCCGTGCAGGCTTTCCGTCACCGGCAAGCGCCGGCGCAGGAATTTCAGCACCGCGTTGTCCTCGATGCTGCCGCCATGCTCGGATTGAAAGAGCATGCGGATGCCGGTGATCACCAGGAAGCCCGCGAAGAGATAGAGCACCCAGTGGAAATTCTCGACGATGGCAGCGCCACCGGCAATCATGATGCCGCGCAGCACGATCACGCCTAGGATACCGTAAAGCAGCACCCTGTGCTGATACTCACGTGGAATTGCGAAGAAAGAGAATATTGTCGCGATGATGAAAATGTTGTCCATCGCCAGCGATTTTTCGACCACGAAACCGGTCAAGTACTCCATTGCCGGCTGTTGACCGGATTGGAACCAGATCCAGCCGCCGAAGGCCACGCCTATGGTGATATAGAAAGCGGAGAGTTTGAGGCTTTCGCCGATTCCGATCTCGCGGCTGCCTTTGTGGAGCACGCCGAGATCAAGCGCCAGAAGGCCGAGCACCAATGCAAGGAATACGCCCCACATCCATGCGGGCGTTCCAAGAAAGTCGAGATAGAGGAATTCCATGAGTCAACCTGTACCGGGCGAGGTTGGCTGTGCTATTCCGACATCACGTGACTGCCCGAAGTCACGCCAGAGGGTCCCGGAACGTTGTTGCAGGCCGGATAATGGGTGTGGCTTGAATTCTTTTCAAGGGATAGATCTACGCTTTGCAAACAATCCGGCGCCTGCCGTTGACATTTTAACAATTGGCCCGTAGAAGCCCCCTCAACTCCGGGCCATTCAAGTCCGGTGTTTGTTTTCTGTTGGCATTCTGCCTCGGAAAATAGAGCATGTCCCGTGGCTTCTCCATTCGCTAGATGTGAGAAACCTGTCAGAGACAGCCGCAAGGCGGTCTCAGAGGAGGGCGTGTTTCCTTATAACAAGGCGAACGGCCTCGGCCGCGCCACAAAAGAAAGGAAATGCG
Organism: Shinella sp. OV683; assembly: GCF_057787725.1. Taxonomy (NCBI): domain Bacteria; kingdom Pseudomonadati; phylum Pseudomonadota; class Alphaproteobacteria; order Hyphomicrobiales; family Rhizobiaceae; genus Shinella; species Shinella sp. OV683. The sequence continues at coordinate 2,935,778 of NZ_CM173543.1, read as the reverse complement.
ATGAGCAAGCGCGCATCGTCTAAGTACAAAATCGACCGCCGCATGGGCGAAAACATCTGGGGCCGCCCGAAGTCGCCGGTTAACCGCCGCGAATACGGCCCGGGCCAGCACGGCCAGCGCCGCAAGGGCAAGCTTTCGGACTTCGGCGTGCAGCTGCGCGCCAAGCAGAAGCTCAAGGGCTATTACGGCGATATCTCCGAGAAGCAGTTCCGCGCCACCTACGACGAAGCAGCACGCCGCAAGGGCGACACCCCGGAAAACCTCATCGGTCTTCTGGAATCGCGCCTGGACGCCATCGTCTATCGCGCCAAGTTCGTTCCGACGATCTTCGCTGCTCGCCAGTTCGTCAACCACGGCCACGTCAAGGTCAACGGCGTTCGCGTCAACATCGGTTCTTACCGTTGCAAGGCCGGCGACGTCATCGAAGTCAAGGAAAAGTCCAAGCAGCTGGTTACGGTTCTCGAAGCCGTTTCGCTCGCTGAACGCGACGTTCCTGACTATGTCGAAGCCGATCACTCCAAGATGAAGGCCACCTTCATCCGCGTGCCGACCCTCGCCGACGTGCCTTACGCCGTCGTCATGGAACCGCATCTGGTCATCGAATTCTATTCGCGTTGATCTGATCAACACACCTTCGAGATTGAAGAAGCCGCTGGAAACAGCGGCTTTTTTGTTGTTTGCAGCCTAAAAGTGCATGAGTGCATCCGACTTGAATAGTAACGCTGAGTGTTATATATGTGCGTAGCAACTAACACGGAGATGGCGTGCGGATCTTCAAGAATGCCTGGTTTGAAAAGTTCGCCCGCAAGGAGAATATCTTCGATTCTGCGCTTTGCGAGGCGGTGTCGAGAGCTGAGAGCGGGCTCATCGACGCGGATCTTGGTGGTGGCCTGATCAAGCAGCGTATTGCACGTTCCGGCGCTGGGAAATCAGGCGGCTACCGGACATTGGTGTTGTTTAGAGCGGGCAGCCGGGCGGTATTTGCATTCGGGTTTGCCAAGAGTGACAGGGCGAACTTGGACAAGGGCGAAGAGGCGGTATTTCGAAAGGCAGCAAAGTTGGTTCTTGGTTTCTCCGATGAACAAATGGAATCCGAGGCGCGGACTGGGCGCTTGATCGAGGTGATTTGCGATGGCGAAGACGTATAAAAGCGAAGCGATGGCCGCAATCCATGAGATGATGGAGGGCTTTGAGAAGAGTGGGGCGATCGACAAGCAGACGATGCGCGAGTTCGATGATGCCTGTCTCACGGAGGTCGAGTTGCTCGCGCCGGATGAGATCAGGGCGATCCGCGAACATGAGAACCTTTCCCAGCCGGTGTTCGCCCGTTACCTCAATGTCAGCAAGGGCCTGGTGTCCGATTGGGAGCGTGGCGTGAAGAAGCCTGGTGGGCCTGCGTTGCGCTTGCTGACAGTCGTTCGGAAAAAGGGCATCCAGGCGATTGCTTGAACGATTGCGACGTCAAAGTCCCGAAGGGCGAGGCAGCCACACTCGGCAAAGGAAACTCATGATCCGCAATACCGATAGATACTGGGGGCTGGTCTCCGTCCTGTTTCACTGGCTGATGGCAGCCTTGTTCCTCGGCCAGTTCTGGCTCGGCTGGTATATGCAGGGCCTTAAGGACATGCTGCTGCAATACAATCTCTATCAGTGGCACAAGTCCTTCGGCTTCACGATTCTCGGGCTGGCGGTGCTGCGCGTCCTCTGGGCGCTGACGTCCAGACGGCCCAAACCGCCGAAGTCGATGCCAGAGGTCGAGAAGCGGCTGTCACAGGGCGCCCATTTCATCCTCTACCTGCTGCTGTTCATCGTGCCGCTGACCGGCTGGGCGGTTGTCTCGACCTCGCCTCTGCCGATTGCCACCTGGTTCTTCGGCCTGTTCGTTATTCCTTCGCTGCCGCTCGGCATTTCGAGGCATTCGGAACAGATATGGACGAGCTTTCACGGCTTTCTCGCCTATGTCGCGATTTTTCTTGCCGCCGTCCATATTCTTGCCGCTCTGCGCCACCACTTTCACCACAAGGACGATGTGCTCGTGAAGATGCTGCGTCCGGGCTATGCCGGCAAGGATGAAGAGTCCGACCCACAATGAGGAGAAATGGCTATGATGCGCATGCTCTTTGCCGCCACATTACTGATCGCGCCGGTCAGCGCATCGGCTGATGCATTCTCTGATGCCGCCGGTCGCTACAAGGTCCAACCCTCATCGGTCATCCATTTTTCCGTCGCGCAGATGGGTGGGCAAGCGATCGAGGGCACGTTCAAGCGTTTCAAGGGAACGTTCCAGCTCGACGGCAAGGATGTGGCTCGCTCGAAAGTCGACATTTCGATCGATGCGGGCAGCGTCAGCGCCGCCGATCCACGCATCGAGGAATTCATCAAGTCGGAGCCGGTTTTCGATGCAGCCAAGTATCCGACGGTCAGCTTCCGCTCCAGTGGTGCGAAACGCAACGGCGCGAAATCCGCCACCGTGGAGGGGCAGCTGAGCGCCAAGGGCCACACGCGGCCGACACGCTTTGCGGTCACGCTCAATGAGCAATCCGGCAACACACTGAAATTCCATGTGACTGGAAAGCTTTCCCGCGCCCTTTTTGGCATGGATGTAGGCACACCGGTCTATTCCAACATGGTGGTGCTCGACATGACGCTGGTGGGTCGCAAGCAATAGTCGGCTGATCTATTCAACATTAAGGTGTCAAATGAGATTCATTGCCTCTGCTCTTCTCGGCCTGCTCATCGCCTTTCCGTCCTATGCCGCCGAAGTCGAGCCACCGCTGGCCAGCAGTCGCGGCCCGGTCCTATGCATCTGGAGTATCACCGTCACTCAGATCGCCGTCGCCGAAAAATGCTTCAAGGGGCAGCCCGCCGAATATGTGGATGCACTGAAATGGTCGGTCGGCCAGATGGATGATTTCATCAAGCGCAATTCGGTTACGGTGCAGAAGGATCTGGATGACCGCCGGACCAAGCTCACCGGCGAGGTGGTCAAGAAGATAAAGCTCGATGCCAAGGGCGCTTGCGTACCCGGCCAGCCGCTGCTGGTGTTCTATCCCAAGCAGATCCCGCCACGCTCAGCCATAGCGGAAGCGACCAACAGACTCCTGGAGTTCAATCGCCGGCCTGAGATGAACCCCTGTATTTAGCTGAGCCGACGAATGTGAAAGTTCCTTGAAAAGCCCGGCTGTTGCTTGACGTGTGGTCTCAATTCGCTATTGCCTGTCTCGACCGTTTTCAGCAAGGGCGATGGCCGATGCTCACCATAAATCCCGATGCACCACGCGACGAGGACGATACCGGCTTCGCCGGCGACGCCACCATGGCGGCGCTCTACCGTCACGCGCCGCAATCGTCGAATTTCAACAAGCTTCGCAAGCGCTTGATGCGCTCTATGCGTCAGGCGATCGATGATTTCGGCATGCTCAATGGACAGAAGCGCTGGCTCGTCTGCCTGTCCGGCGGCAAGGATTCCTATGGCCTGCTGGCGCTGTTGCTCGAATTGAAATGGCGAGGCCTGCTGCCGGTCGAACTGGTCGCCTGCAATCTCGACCAGGGCCAGCCGAACTTCCCCAGGCACATCCTGCCGGACTATCTGACGGCACTCGGCGTCACTCACCGCATCGAATACCGCGATACCTATTCGATCGTGAAGGAGAAGGTGCCGGAAGGCGCGACCTACTGTTCGCTCTGCTCGCGGCTACGGCGCGGCAATCTCTACCGCATCGCCCGCGAGGAGGGCTGCGATGCCGTGGTGCTGGGCCATCATCGCGAGGATATCCTCGAGACCTTCTTCATGAATTTCTTCCACGGCGGCCGGATGGCGGCCATGCCGCCAAAACTCTTGAACGATGAAGGCGACCTGATGCTGCTGCGACCGCTTGCCTTGATCGCCGAGGACGATCTGGCGCGGTTTGCGACCGCCATGCAGTTTCCGATCATCCCCTGCGATCTCTGCGGCTCGCAGGACGGCTTGCAGCGCAATGCCATGAAGCAGATGCTCAACGATATCGAAACCCGCATGCCCGGCCGCAAGGACACGATGCTGCGGGCGCTTGGGCATATCAATCCGTCCCATCTCATGGATCCGAAACTGTTCGACTTCGCAGGCCTTGGTTTATAGCTTCGCGCCCTAGCTCTTTCCCTGCCAGCGAGGTAAATGAGCTGTCCGCCCTACAGGAACATCGTTGAAGAGGCCAATTGATGACAGAGAGTGGGCTACCACTGAAAATGATCCGGGAGCGTGCGTGGAACGGTCCTTGGGATTCGCTTCCCGATGTTGTCGAGAATTATCCCTCCATGCTGACGCTGGAGGAGAAACGTATGCTCCGGTGGTTGACCGCCCACTACTATTCAGGCGAGGGAGTAATATGCGACCTGGGCGCATTCGTTGGTGGATCCACGGCTTCCCTGGCTGATGGCTTGGTGGCTTCGGGCCACAAAGGCAACCTTCTCCATTCTTACGACTTTTTTCGTTCCACGAGTCACGTTTGGGAGGAATTCGTGGGCCAGACGGGTAGGCCCTGGCCTGAAAACAGCGATGTGATGAACGAAGTCCTCGATATGCTGCGGGATTACGCGCATCTCATAACGTTCTATCAGGGCGACTTCATGAAAAGCCCGGCGCCCGAAGATCCGATCGAAATCTGCTTTGTTGATATCTCGAAAACGGCTGAAATCAATGACCACATCATCAGTCAATATTTCACGAAATTGATACCTGGAAAGTCAATTGTCGTTCAACAGGATTATTTTCACTTTTCTCCGCTCTGGGACATTGTGACGATGGAAATTTTGAAGGACTATTTCACTCCAATTGGATATACGGAGGAGTTTTCCGCACTCTTCCTTTGTACCCGGAAATTGGACGCGGATGCCATTGAGCGGGCTCACAGCCGGCATTTCACCAATGATCAGTTCGCTTCCAATATCAAAGCCGCGTCGCGCAATTGGCCTTATGCAAAGCAGAAGGCCGATCTTTATCGCGCGCTCCAGGCGACCAACCTTGGCAAAGTCACTGATAAGGCGTGGCAGATTGCTAAGAAAATGAAGGATACTGGCCTGCCTGACGTCGATCCTGCCGCTATGTACTCTGCTTTCGCCGAAAAATAGGTTCTGCCCATATCATGATTCCAGATCAAGAAAGCTTGCGCCATCCGCAGCATGTACTCGACCCCAACCCGCGCGATTTCGTCGGGTTCATGGCATGAGCTTGCTTGCCGATGGTGATATCGAGCTCTTGCGCGACATTCTGCGCGAGGCGGGCGAGACGGAGATCATGCCGCGTTTCCGCGCGCTGGCGAGCGGCGATGTCACGGAGAAGAAATCGTCGATTGACCTCGTCACCGATGCCGACCTGCTGGCTGAAAAGCGCATCACGGCGCGACTGCGGGATCGTTTCCCCGAAGCGCTCATCGTCGGCGAGGAAGCATCGGAAACCAATCCTGGCCTGATCTCGGCACTTGCCGGTGCCGATCTTGCCTTCACCATCGACCCCGTCGATGGCACATTCAATTTCGCCTCGGGGCTGCCGGTTTTCGGCACCATTCTGTCTGTTGTTTCCAAGGGCGAGGTGATCGCCGGCCTCATTCACGATCCGGTTCTCGGCGATACGCTTGTGGCGTCGAAAGGCGCCGGAGCCCACGTGCTTTCCAAGGATGGGGATGAAGCGGTGGCTCGGGTGATCGCCCCGCGCTCGATCGATTCCATGGTCGGAACGATCTCGATCAATGATATCGACCGCGCCAAGCGGCAACGGATCGCCGGCAACCTCGGCAAGATCAAAATGGCTTTCGGCTTCAACTGCTCGGCCTACGAATATTGGATGGTGGCCACCGGCAAGGTCGATTTCATCGGTCATTTCAAGCTGATGCCGTGGGACCATTTGGCCGGTGTGCTAATCCATCAGGAGGCCGGCGGCTATTCCGCCAAGCACGATGGCACACCCTATCGGCCCGGCGAGACCACGGGCGGCATTCTTTCTGCGCCCAATGAAGATCTCTGGCACGAGATTCTACGCGAGATCGTCCACGCGTGACTCCACGCCTGACTCGATGTCTGAACATATCTCCGAAAGCCTCTGAAAGGATTCAAGGATCATGCTGAAACTGGATATCGAAGCGCTCGGCAATCTTCTGCGCGATGCCGCCAAGGCCGAGATCCTGCCGCGCTTTCGCAGGTTGGGCGAAGGCGATATCCGCATCAAGACCGAGGCCTCTGATCTGGTCACCGAGGGCGATGAGGCGGCGGAACGCTACATCAAGGCGCGGCTGGAAAGCGTATTGCCCGGCGCGCTGTTCGTCGGCGAGGAATCGGTCGCCCATGAGCCTGATCTTCTGCCGAAACTCGCCGGCGCCGATCTGGCTGTAGTCATCGACCCGATCGATGGAACCTTCAACTTCGCCTCCGGCATACCGCTGTTTGCTGTCATGGCGGCTGTCGTTTCGAAGGGCGAGACGGTCGCCGGTCTGATCTATGACCCGATGGGCGATGACTGGGTGCTGGCCGAAAAAGGGGCAGGCGCCTGGCAGGTGACGCCCGAAGGACGCCGAACCAAGCTCAAGGTGATTTCACCTGCACCGCTCGGCGAAATGTACGGCATGGCCTCGACCGGCTTCCTGCCCGGCGGCAAGCGCAAGACGGTGCTGGAAAACATGGCCAAGCTCAGGTTCCTGATGAACTATCGCTGCGCCGGCCACGAATACCGCACTTTTGCCGCGGGCCACGTACACTACCTGATGTACAACAAGTTGATGCCTTGGGATCACCTGGCCGGTACGCTGATCTCGCAGGAGGCCGGCGCTTATGCCGCCCGCTTCGATGGCTCGTCATATCTGCCGCACCATGTCGACGGCGGCCTGGTGCTGACATCAGACAAGGAGACCTGGGATGTTCTTCGGCGCGAGGTTTTCACCTTCTAGCGCCACGCAAAAATGGAGCGGTCTGCGCGTTAAGACAAACCGCTCCATCCGTATAATCGAGCTGTGCAGCCTTGCTATCGTCCGTCAGTCGCCTGCATATGAAAACAGCACCACCGAACCGTGCGAATGGTTTTGGTCATAGTGAAAACCACGTGAATGCATGGAATTGAACAGACGGATCATGCCCTTGCGACCTATCCGCCTCTGATGAACTTCCATGTAGACCTTCTTGACGGTGCTGAGATCGGCATTTTGGAACAATTCAAGCTCCCCGCCTTCGATGTCGCAGATGATCATCGTCGGAGCGATATCGGTTAGCACCGCGTTGAAGTTTTCGACCGCGACCTTCTCGATGGCAGCCGGATTTTCGATCGGCAGCAGACTCGAGGCCCAGAAGTTGGTGTGTACGTAGAAATCGGCAACCGTTTCCCTTGAGCCGTTTCTCAGGATGGCATTGCGAACTTCCCAGTTCTTGCGCAGCGGATCGGTATTTTTTGCGAGCGTGTTGTGTATGATTGGCAAGAGCTTGGGGTTTGCTTCATAGGTAACGAGCCGCTTGGTGAATGGGTTTTTTGCAGCCAATGTAGAAATGAATCCGACGCCGGATCCAAGTTCAAGTATTACTTCGCCTTCAGAAATAATCTTCTCGATGCTTCTAGCCTCTGCAACCTCGTATTTCCCTTCGGTGATCTTTTGAATCATGTCAGGCGAGATGACTTTTTCATCCAGAGTTATTTCTACACCACGATTTACTGCGACAACTGACATTTCGACATCCGATACGAGCGGGGAAAAGGTTGACACCAGCTATCTCAAAAAGCGCGGCGGTACAACAAAAAAGAACTATTTCGCTGGTATTGCCCAGCGCTTGGACAGCCAACCCCAGGTCACTTTACGCCCACCTGATACCGCGCGCTGACGCCGAACAGCTTGCCGTTCTCGGCGATCAGCACGCAGCCGATGGCGATCAGTCCGAGGCAGAAGAAACCGGCGGCGACGGGAATGACCGTGCCGTCATAGACATAGCCGATTGCCGCGCCCAGCGCCGCACCTCCTGCCGTTTGCAGAAAGCCGAAGATCGACGATGCCGTGCCGGCGACTTTGCCGAGCGGTTCCATGGCCAGCGTCGTGGTGTTGGAGCCGACCAGGCCGAACGAGAACATCACCAGCGTGAAGACTGCGAGGAAGGCAACGAAGGGCAGGTGGCCGGTATATGCCAGCAGCAGCCAGATGGCACTGAGCGTCGTGTAACAGATCAGTGCCGAGTGTGCCACGCGGCGCATGCCGAGCGCGCCGACGATACGGGAATTGAGGAATGACGCCACCGCCATCATCGCGGCCACAAAGGCGAAGGCCAGCGGGAAATAAGCGCCAAGCCCGTAGATGTCGACATAGATCTGCTGGGCGGTGCTGATGAATCCGAACAGGCCGCCCATCGCAAACATCGCCGAAAGTCCGTACATGAAGGCGCTCTTGTTGGAGACAACCAGCGTGAACCCTTCGGCAATCACCGACACCCGCAACGGCCGGCGATTCTCCGGTTTCATCGTTTCGGCCATGCGGAGAAACGCCCAGAGAAGCACGACAGCTGCAAGCACCGCCATGAACATGAAGATCGCCTGCCAATGGCCGGTGAACATGATCAGCTGACCGATCGCCGGCGCGATGACAGGAATGACCATGAATGTCATGAAAATCAGGGACATCACCTCGGCCATCACTCTCCCTTCGAACCGGTCGCGGACAACCGATTGCGCCACGACGCGCGTGGAAGCGGCGCCGACGCCCTGAATGAAGCGCAGGATCAGCAAGGTCTCGAAATTCGGGGCGATCGCGGCAAGCGCCGCCGCGACGATATAGATCCCCATGCCGGCGATCAGCGGCATGCGCCGGCCGAACCGGTCGGAGATCGGCCCGAAGAACAGCTGGGCGATACCGAAGCCGATCAAATAGGAGGTGAGCACGAACTGGCGGTCGTTTTCGTGCGCGACATTGAGCGCCTCACCCATCACCGGCAGCGCCGGCAGCATAATGTCGATGGCCAGTGAATTGAGCGCCATCAGCGCCGCCATCATGGCAATGAATTCCGGTTTTGAAACGGTCGGGGCGGGAGCGGACATGGGCGGTCTCTTGGAAAGCGGTGCGCGGGAGGAGCGCGACGCGTTGGTTATAGCGACGCTAACCGTCGCGCGAAAGGTTCATGCTTCAATTATCTCTCCGGAAAGGAACTTTCGTCCCTAGCCGTTGCGAAACAGTCGACCGCGCTCAGTCCAGAGAACCGCCAGCAACGCAAACAGGCCGCCAAAACCGAAGGCAAAGGCGAGAGGCGTCACCGTGCCGTTGTAGGCCTGGCCCACCACGCCGCCGAGCACCGTGCCGATGCTGGTCGTGGCAACGCCAAGCACCGACGAGGCAATGCCGGCGATGTGGCCGAGCGGCTCGAGCGCGATGGCGTTGATATTACCCTGAAGCACGCCAAACGAGGCCATGCAGGTGGACAACAGAGCAAACGCTACCCAGAACGGTGGCAAGCCGCCGAGCGATAGCAGGAACAGCAGCAGCCCCGAGGCTGTGAAAATGACCATCGCCCCATGCGCGACCGGCCGCATACCGAACTTGCGGACGAGGCGGGCGCTGAACAGCGCCGTGATCGCCACGCCGATCGACGATGCGCCGAAGGCCAACGGGAAGAGCGTACCAAGCCCATAGAGCTCGCCATAGACCTGCTGCACCGAGACGATATAGGAAAACAGCGAGATCAGCGTCAATGTGCTCGCGACGGCATAGCCCGCGGTGACGCGGTTGGTGCAGATTTCGGCCAGGCCTTCCCAAAGGCTGCCGAGCGCCAGCGACCGGCGTTCCGTATGATTGAGGGTCTCGCGCAGTCTCAGGCTCATCCAGATCAGCAGCAACCCGCCAGCGACGGCATTGAAAATGAAGATACCTTCCCAGCCACCGGCAAATTCGATCGACTGACCGACGGTCGGCGCGATGATCGGCACGATCATGAAGGTCGTAAACACAAATGTCAGCACGCGACCCATCGCCTGGCCGGCAAAACAGTCGCGCACGACGGCCATGGTCACCACTTGCAGTGCCGCCGCACCCGCACCCTGCACAGCGCGCATCGCCAGTAGGGACGAGAAGTCCTTCATGAAGATGGCAGCGATGGAACCGATGAGGTAGAGCGATAGGCCGAATGTCAGCAGCGGCTTGCGGCCGAAGCGATCGCTTAGCGGGCCATAGACGAGTTGGCTGAGCGCAAAGACCACGGCAAACACCAGGATAACCAATTGCCTGCTGTTTTCATCAGCGACGCCGAATACGGCGCCGATCGCCGGAAGTGCCGGAAGCATGATGTCGATGGACATGGCGGCAACAGCCGACAGCGAAGCGCACATGGCAACGAATTCGAACATGCCGAGATTGGAGCGCGATGTTGCTCCGCTTGATGTGCTCGCAAGGCCGTAGTCGCTCATGGCAATATCCCGATCCACAACGCAAGAAAGTGCGTGCACCTAGCCGGTGCCGCACTGACGATCAAATTTCTGGATTAGGCGGGCCGACAAAACGGCCCGCAGGAAGGCGCTTAGTTCAAGGGCAGATTAAGCTGCCTGGCCCTTGTGGGCAATACCGTTGTCGGCCAGCGTCTGCTGCAATTCGCCGGACTGGAACATTTCGGTCACAATATCGCAGCCGCCGACGAATTCGCCCTTGATATAGAGCTGCGGCACGGTCGGCCAATTGGAATAATCCTTGATGCCCTGGCGGAGATCGGCATCGGCCAGCACATTGTGGCCCTTATAGTCGACACCGACATAGTCGAGGATCTGCACGACCTTGCCGGAGAACCCACATTGCGGGAAATCCGGTGTGCCCTTCATGAAAAGCACCACGTCGTTGGTCTTCACTTCGTTGTCGATGAATTGTTCGATCGCACTCATATCTCTGATCCTTGTCGCGTAGCCGGGGTCAAGGCCCGGCAGCCTCAACACATTGTATAGTGAATGTCGCACTGATTTTCCAGAAGTGCCGCACCACATTGTTTGCGAAATGATAGTTCCATGGCTGCAGAGTATCGCCGCTAAGAGTCCTGTGCCTTGGGGAACAGCAGAATCGATCGATCTGCCGCAATTTAAACATAAGCATGAAAATGCGTTAAGCGGTGGCGAATATAGAGCGGTTTCATTCCGTTACTGCTAGACGACAGCGGAGCAAGGTCCGATGAAAGCAACAGAAAAGAGACGCCCGGCCTATATAAGATTTGCGATCGTGACGATGCTCACGCTCGCGATCGGCGGCAAGTGGTATGCTTATGTTGCCCATGCCGACAGCCCGTTCGACGACTTTGGCTCAAGCATCAATGCGATGATGCCCGGCCCGATCAACAAGGTCGGCTGCGACATGCTCAAGAAGCGCTTTGGCAATTTGCCCATTCCGCCCAGAGGCTGCGAGGGCTCGCGCTGGACCTGACGCTAAAAAGCCGACCGCGTACCGCAAAACGTAGATGTGAGCTTGTGAGACAACGCCCCGCGGCTTAGCACGGTCCGGACCAAGCCATCCGGACCCATTCAATGCCTCCCCTTTCCGACCTGATTTTCTTCGCCATCGCCCTGATTGCCGCTGGCGCTCTTGCGGGCCTGCTCGCCGGCCTGTTCGGCGTTGGCGGCGGCGCGATCCTCGTGCCCGTCTTCTATCAGGTCTATGGCCTGGTCAGTGTGCCGGAAGCCGTGCGTACCCATGTCGCCGTCGGCACTTCGCTTGCCATCATTGTGCCGACCTCGATCCGGTCCTTCAACGCCCATCGCAAACGCGGTGCGGTCGATATGGCGATCCTCAGGAACTGGGCCATCCCGGTGCCGCTCGGCACCATCGCGGCAGCGCTTATTGCGGCGGCGATCTCAGGCCGTGAGCTCCGCATCATCTTTGCCGTCCTGGCGCTGCTGATCGCCATCCGAATGTTCCTTAACCGCGAGAACTGGCGGCTTGGCAATGAATTGCCGTCTGGTCCGGTCAATGCGGGTGCGGGGTTTGGCATAGGCTTGTTTTCAGGACTGATGGGCGTCGGCGGCGGGGTGCTCTCCAATCTCTGGATGACGCTGTTCGGCCGCACTGTGCACCAGTCTGTGGCGACGTCCTCGGGTGTCGGTGTGCTGATCTCGATCCCCGGCCTGATCGGCTATGTCTGGGCCGGATGGAACGAGCCCGGCCTGCCACCGTTTTCGACCGGTTATGTCAACTGGATCACGGTGGCGCTGGTCATTCCGCTGACGCTTTATGTGGCGCCCTATGGGGTGCGCCTCGCGCATGCCTTGTCGAAACGACATCTCGAAATCGGCTTCGGCCTGTTCCTCACGGCCGTATCGGCGCGGTTCTTCGTCAGCCTGATGTGATCAGTCGCGTAGCCTCAGCTCGTCGCCGGAAAAACTCACAGAACTGAGCGTCTCCATGAAATTCATGCCGAGCAGGCTCTGGGCGAGCTTGCCACGTTCGGCGACGCCGGCGCGGACATTGGTGCGCTGGATGCCGCCGATGGAGATGTCGGCGAGCGTCACATAGGCGGTGCGGGCCGGACCATTGGCGGTCATGACCATCTGGTTGAAATCGAGGTTTTGCGGATTGAGACCGACGCGTTCGGCATCTTCATAGGAGAGCGCGATGGTCGAGGCGCCGGTATCGACCATCATCGATATCGGCGAACCGTTGATGGTTGCGTCGGCCTGATAATGGCCGTTCTGCGCCTTGTAGAGAACGACGGTCGAAAAACCGTTCTCGTCGACGACAGTCGCCGCGCGACCGGGAACGAGGCCGGCAGTTACCCGCGAGGCGACGTCCTGTACGTCGTTACGATACAGATAGGCCGTCACCAGTCCAAGGATAATCAGAGTCCAGATGGCGAGATTGCGGAAGGCTTCGCCCATATTGCGCTGGGCTGCGAAAATGCCGGAGCCAACCAGCAGCACCAACGCGCTGTAATAGACGATGCGCATGCTGTCATCGCCATCGAGCGCTGATGTGCCCGACGACATCGCCTTGAAAATCAACAATCCGCCGAGGGCAACGATGATCCAGATGAGATAGCGTTGCATCAGTCTTGCCTCTCGCGTGCCATGCGGGTGCGTCGGGTCTCGCGACGCGGTCGGCGTTCCACGGTTTCGAGCCGGGCGGGCAGGGCTGCCATGATCTCGCGGCGTTCGGCTGACGTGTAGCCGATCCAGCCGCCGATTTCCTCGCGCGTGCGACCGCAACCGAAGCAGTAGCCGGTTTTGTCATCCATCGAACAGACGAGAATGCAAGGCGATTCCATTTTCAAACCTATTGATGCGACCGATACGGCCACAAGTTCCATCAGACTGCAAGCGCCAGCGCAAACAACGCCGCCATCTCGGCGATTTGTTCCGCAGCCCCGATCGTGTCACCGGTATGACCACCGATCTTTGATCCGATATAATGCGTCAGGCCATAGGTTGCCAGCCCAGTGACGGCGAGAACCAGCACGATCGCCAATAGTCCGGCGGCAGGGCCGATGACCAGCACCGTGGCCGCTGCGGCTGTCGCCAGCGCCAGCATCACCGCGGATTGCTCGGGTATACCGACCGACGCGGCCACGCCATCCCGGCGCGCTTGCGGTAGCATCGACCAGTGCCACACCATCGCGGCACGGCTGAGCGCCGCCACTGCAACCACCGTGAAACCAGCCGCCGTCGGCCCCATATGGCTTCCGAGCGAGAGGAGCCCGGCAACGCGGATACCGTAGGACAGCACGAGTGCCGAGGCGCCGTAGGAGCCGATGCGGCTGTCGCGCATGATCTCAAGGATGCGCTCGCGGGTGCGACCACCGCCAATCCCGTCTGCCGTGTCGCTGAGGCCATCTTCATGCAGCGCGCCGGTGATCAGTGTCTGAACCCCGAGCATGACGAACGCAGCCAGCAACGGCTCCACATGCAGAGCCAACAGGATGGAGAAGACGGCGGCGGCGGGCAGGGCGACGAGCAGTCCCGCGGCCGGAAACATGCCGCATGCCCGCGACAATGAACCGTCGTGGTCACGGAAAAAGCGTCCGGGCATCGGCACCCGACTCAGAAAGCCGATCGACCGGGCGAGGTCGTCGGCATAGTCCCCCAAATTCATCCGGATATCCCCTGCGTCGAACTGCGGCGCGTTTGATGGTTGCCCGCGCCTGAGTCTCTGGATAATAGGAGCGCACGCCGCAGTTTGGCAAAGTAAATTCAGGAGTTTCCTCAGCATGAGCGTCAGCGGTCTGCCCTTCGATGATTTCCGCAATCTCATCGCCAATCTGCCGGGTCCTGATTCCCGCGCGCTCGTCGATGCGCGAGAGCGCGACGGCCAGCTGACCAAGCCGCCCGGCGCGCTTGGACGACTCGAGGAAATCGCCTTCTGGCTCGCCGCCTGGAGCGGCCGCAAGCCTGCCGTCAATCGGCCGCTGGTGGCGATCTTCGCCGGAAATCACGGGGTCACCCGCCAGCGTATCACGCCGTTCCCGCCCGAAGTCACCAAGCAGATGGTCGCTAATTTCTCCAATGGCGGTGCGGCGATCAACCAGATCTGCGCGACCTATGACCTTGGCTTGAAGGTGTTCGACCTCGCGCTTGACTACCCCACCGGCGATATCACCGAGGAAGCTGCACTCTCCGAGCGCGATTGTGCCGCGACCATGGCCTTCGGCATGGAATCAATCGCCGGCGGCACCGACCTGCTCTGCATCGGCGAAATGGGCATCGGCAACACCACGATCGCCGCCGCCATCAATCTGGCGCTCTATGGCGGCACGGCGGAAGATTGGGTCGGCCCGGGCACCGGCTCGGAAGGTGAGCTGCTGAAGCGCAAAATCGCCGCCGTCGAAAAGGCGGTCGCGCTCCACAAGGATCATCTGCATGACCCGCTCGAGATCCTGCGCCGCCTCGGCGGCCGCGAAATCGCTGCCATGGCGGGTGCGATCCTTGCCGCGCGCATGGAAAAAATCCCCGTGATCATCGATGGCTATGTGGCAACGGCCGCAGCCTCGATCCTCAAGGCGGCCAATCCGTCGGCGCTCGACCATTGCCTGATTGGCCATGTCTCGGCGGAGCCTGGCCATATCAGGGCGATCGAGAAGCTCGGCAAGACGCCACTGTTGGCGCTCGGCATGCGGCTGGGCGAGGGGACCGGCGCGGCACTCGCCGCCGGCATCGTCAAGGCTGCTGCAGCCTGCCATTCCGGCATGGCGACATTCGCGTCGGCGGGTGTGTCGAACAAGGATTGACCGGCGCTTGCCACAATTTCGCCGGGGGCGTAAGCGACGGCACTGGAAGCGCTTCTGTCGACTTGCATCGAGTCTCTCGTTGCAAGAAGCTGCGGCGTCCATTTTCACGGGTGCCCTAGATGAAATTCTTCAAACGCCCTGAAATCGGCAGCAACACGCTTGCCGTCCTCGTTTCCCTCTTTCTTCTCGCCGTCACCAATCTGAGTTTCTGGAGGAAGGCGCTTGCCGGTTTCGGCGGCGGTCCCGCGTTCTGGGGTTTCGTGCTGACGATTGCAGCGGTCTTCATCGCATTCTCGATCGCATTCTCGTCCCGCTGGATCGCCAAGCCGATCTATATCTTCCTGCTCGTGGTCAGCGCATCCGTGGCCTATTTCACCGACACATTCGGGACGATCGTCAATCAAGGGATGATCGAGAATGCTGTGACAACGACGACGGATGAGGCGAAGTATCTCGTTACTTGGGAGTTCTGCCTGCACATCCTGCTGTTCGCAATCCTGCCGAGCTTACTGGTCGTGTGGGTTAAGGTGCGCCACCGGCCATTCGTCGGCAAGGTGATGTACAACTCCTTGACCATCGGCCTGCTGCTGGTCGTCGCGGGCGTCATCACCTATCTGCAGATCGGCCGGGTTATCGTGACGCTTCGTAAAGACCACGAGATGGTGGAAGTCCTGAACCCTACGGGCCCGGTATCTGCCGCGGTGAAGTTCACGATGAACTCGATGCAGGACCGCAATCTGCGTCGCAAGGAAATTGGCAAGGACGCGCGGCTCGGCACCTGGATCACGGCGGACACCAAGCCGGTCGTGACGGTGCTGGTGGTCGGCGAGACCGCGCGCGCCATGAACTTTTCGCTGAATGGATACAAGCGCGACACCAACCCAGAGCTTGAAAAGCTCGATGTCCTGAATTTTCCGGGTGCCACCAGCTGCGGCACCGACACCGCCTATTCGCTACCCTGCATGTTCTCGATCTATCCGCGCAGCGAATTCTCCAGGCGCAAGGCGAAGGCGACGCAATCGCTGATGGATGTCGTGCGCCATGCCGGCGTCGATGCCTATTGGTGGGACAACAATACCGGCTCCAAGGGCGTCGCCGACCTCATCAGCTTTTCGAGCCTGACCAACAACAAGGATCCGCAGCATTGCGATGCTGGGGGCGACTGTCGCGACGGCATCTTTTTGAAGAAGCTGGATCAGGTCGTCGGCTCCGCCAAGAAGGACACCGTCGTCGTGCTGCATCAGATCGGCTCGCACGGCCCGGCCTATTATACCCGCTACACCGACAAATTCCGCAGGTTCACGCCGGATTGCCGCACGCCGCAGCTGACGGACTGTTCCATCGAGCAGGTCGTGAACGCCTACGACAACACCATCCTCTATACTGATGATTTCCTGGCCCAGGTGATCGGCATTCTGCAGAAGCATCAGCAGACCGAAACGGGTGCCATGCTTTACATGTCCGACCACGGCGAGTCGCTCGGTGAAAACGGGCTCTACCTGCATGGCGCGCCTTACGCGATCGCGCCACCCGAGCAGACGCATGTGCCGCTGATCACCTGGCTGCCGGAGGAGTATCGCAGCCGCTCGGGGCTGGATAGCGCTTGCCTGGAAGCGCTGAAGGGAAATCATTATTCGCACGACAATTACCTCCACACCGTGCTTGGCTTGATGAATATCGAAACGTCGGTTTACAAACCCGACATGGATATGTTCAAAGACTGCCGCAAGGCACCATTGGGGCAATGAAGATGATCGAGCCGGAAGGCAAGAAGACTGGACTGGCGCATCTGTTTGCCGCCGGCAGTTATTCCTATGCAGGGTTCTGGAGGGCGATCAACGAATCGGCCTTTCGCCAGGAAGTGGTGTTTTTCCTGGCGAGCCTTGTGCTGTTTGTCATTGTCCATGCGACGTTCGCCGAGTTCCTCATCCTGACGATCATCTTCCTCATGGTGTTTGCTGTCGAGGCATTGAACACTGCCATTGAGGAGGTCATCGACCGCGTTTCGCCGGAAGTCTCCCAGACCGGCAAGCATGCCAAGGATCTCGGATCCTTCGCGGTGTTCTGCACGTTGGCGGCAGCAACGCTTTATATCGCCTGGGTGGTTTTTGTTTAAGCAAAGCTCTTGCGGCGGCGATCGACCGGCTGGGTATCTTCCACCGCCGGCAAGGACTGCAGCACGCGCTTGGCAGGCAGGATGGCGATCACTTCGGTGCCCTCGCGCAGCTTCGACTTCAGCAGGAACTGTCCGTCATGCTTGTGCAGGATCGCCTGCACAATCGGCAGGCCGAGCCCGGTGCCTTGTTCGGCGCTTTTGATGGCGATCGAGCCCTGACCGAAGGCGGAGAGCACGACCGGAATTTCCTCTTCCGGGATGCCCGGGCCATTGTCCTTGATCGACACATACTGGCCGCCGGAGCCGGTCCAGCCGGCTTTGACGACGATTTCCCCACCTGACGGCGTGAACTTCACCGCATTGGAAAGCAGGTTGAGGATCACTTGCCGAAGGGCCTTCTCGTCTGCCCAGAGCGACGGCATATCCGGCTCGAACTGGTCGAGGATGCGGATCGATTTTGCCTTGGCGCGCAGTTGCACCATGCCGATGCAGTCCTCGGTGATATCGACCAACTGCACCGATTCCTCGTTGAGCTGGTAGCGACCCGCCTCGATGCGGGAGAGGTCGAGAATCTCATTGATCAGGTTGAGCAGATGTTCGCCCGATGTGTGGATGTCGACAACATATTCCTTGTAGGTGGGGTTGTTGAGCGGCCCGAGCACTTCGGTCGACATGACTTCGGAGAAGCCGAGAATGGCATTGAGCGGTGTTCTGAGCTCATGCGACATCGAGGCGAGGAAGCGTGATTTTGCCAGATTGGCCTCTTCGGCCCGTCGGCGTGCCTCGTCCGACATGGATTTGGCGACTTCAAGCTCGGCGATCAGGTCGTCCTTCTCCGTCTGGAAGGAGAGCAGCTTGATATTTGTGTTGTACATCCGGTCAGTGATGAACGAGAAGAAGGCAAGCGCCATCGTAAAGGCTGCCGTCAGCGCCAGATCCAGCGGGTTGCGGTTGATGGCCGCCGTGATGGCGAGCGAGAGGACCACGGGAAGAAAAGTATAGAGCGTCGAGCCGCGCAGCATGAACAGCGCAAACGAGGTCGCCACCAGCGCCACCAGCAGCACCGTCGCCTTGAAGAAGAAATAGCCTGTTCCGACACAGGCTGTGCAATCGATATAGGCAAACCATGCCCAGCAGCAGCCTGCCAGCATCTGCCCATAGAGCAGGCGCATTCGCCACTTTTCAGCATTTTCGGGTTGGAGATCGGCTTTGCGTGCTTTGCTGACCAGCAGCAGGTTGAGCGAATGAACCAACAGCGAGGCGAGCATCCAGGGAAAGAGTTCGCTGGCATCGAAGGTGTAATTGGCAAAAATTCCGACGAGCAGCACAAACAACGGCAGCATTGCGGCGCTGTGCTGGATCGAACTCAGATGCGCCGAAAGCATTTCCTTGTCGTAGCCGCTCGCAGCGCCGCCCGTGAGTTGCAGCCGCTCGCGCGTCGTCTTCACCGTCCGCGCCACGGCCCTGTTCTTGGAGGCGCGGGAACGGTCGACGATGATTTTGTCGGGCGACGAACTGGCTCTGTTACTCATGATACGGGACTGAAACTCGCTTCGGAAGCGTAGCCGAGATTAAACCGCAATCATTAAGAAGATGCTTCCATGATAAGGATTTGTTTGCCATGTCAAGCGTGCGAGAATGGTTCAGAATCGATACTTGGTGGGTGAGGTAATTGAAGAAAATCAGCCGCTTGCGCGAGATTGTTACGCTGGTGTGCTTCGTGCTGTTGCTGTCGCTTATCGTAGCGAAAGTAGAGAATGAACGCGATGAACGTTTGGCAGGTACTTTCCGCGCTGCCGATGGTGACAGCCTGGTGCTCGGCAAGCAGCGATTGCGGCTCACGGGTATCGATGCGCCTGAACTCTCCCAGACCTGTATGAGGGAAGGCAAGCCATGGCCATGTGGACTGCAAGCGAAGCTTGCGCTCGCCAAGCTGGTAGCGGATCCGCATATCGCGTGTATTGGCAACAGCCGCGATAAATACGATCGGCTGCTGGTGACTTGCCGTCGCGGAAGTCTGGATATCAACCGTTCACAGGTCATGGATGGAATGGCCGTGTCTTTCGGCGATTATGAGCGGGAGGAGGACGTGGCGAAGGCCGCCAGGCGCGGTGTATGGGCCGGCGAGTTCCTCATGCCGTCCGAATGGCGCGCCCGGCACCGCATGGAACTCGATCGCGAAAGTCCGCATTCTTGATCTTTCATCAAAGGCTGCTTTGCTGTTGAATGAACGTTGGAGGTAGACGCATGAAACTTTACGACGCCGACTGGGCGCCCAATCCGCGGCGGGTGCGGATCTTCCTCAAGGAGAAGGATTTCGACATCGAACGCATCGACATCGATCTCAAGGCCGGCGCCCACCTGACCGACGATTTCTGCCGGATCAATCCGCTGCGGCGCGTGCCGGTGCTGGAGCTCGACGATGGCACGCGCATTTCGGAGTCGGTGGCAATCTGTCGCTACATCGAGGAGATCCAGCCAGACCCGCAGCTCTTTGGCCGCAGCGCAAAGGAAAAGGCACTGGTGGAGATGTGGAACCGGCGGATCGAACTCGGCTTCTTCATGCCGGTGGCTTTTGCGTTTCGCCACATCCACCCGGGCATGGCGACAACCGAGGTGCCGCAGGTTCGGGAATGGGGCGAAGTCAACAAGCCCAAGGCCATCGCCTTCCTGCATTTTCTTGAGGGCCAGCTCGGCGACCGGTCGTTCGTGGCCGGCGACCATTTCTCGATCGCCGATATCACTTTGCTTGTCGCCTATGACTTCATGCGGGTCGCGCGGCTGACCTGTCCGGAGGACTGCGTGCGCGTGCGTCGCTGGTACGCTGCCGTTTCGGCCCGGCCGAGTGCGGCCATCAAGTGAGATGACCGACGACCTCGAAACATTGCGACTGGATATTGCCGCCTGTCGGATCTGTCGCGATGCGCCACTCGGCGGACCTGCCAGACGCCTGCCGCATGAGCCAAGACCGGTGGCGGTGCTGTCGTCGATGGCACGAATCCTGATCGCCGGCCAGGCGCCCGGCCTCAGGGTGCATGAAAGCGGCATACCGTTCAACGATGCGTCGGGCGACAGGCTGCGGGACTGGCTGGGTGTTTCCCGGGAGCAGTTCTATGATCCCAGCAAGTTCGCCATCCTGCCGATGGGCTTTTGCTTTCCCGGTTACGACAGCAAGGGCTCGGACCTGCCGCCACGCCGCGAATGTGCACCGCGTTGGCGAGACGAGGCAGTCTTGGCAATGCCGCAGGTCAGGCTGGTGCTGGCGGTGGGAGGTTATGCGCAGGCCTGGCATCTCGGTTTGAAGGCCGGCGCATCGATGACGCAGACTGTTGCCGATTGGCGGATTCACCTGGAGAAAGGTATATTGCCGCTGCCGCATCCGAGCTGGCGCAACACAGGTTGGATCCACAAGAATCCCTGGTTCGAGCAGGAACTGTTGCCGAAGCTCAAAAATCTTGTTTTGCAGTGGATTTCCTGAAACAAGATTCCATATTGTTCTGTAATTGATGTAGACGTCGGAAAATTATTTCCCTGGAGGCGCCAATGGACCGGCTTGATAGAAAAATCCTGAGACTACTGCAGGAGGATTCTACCCTTGCAGTGGCCGATCTCGCCAAGAAGGTTGGCCTGTCGACGACCCCTTGCTGGCGCCGTATCCAGAAGATGGAAGAAGACGGCGTCATCAAGCGCCGTGTCGCCATTCTCGATCCGGTGAAGGTCAACACCAAGGTCACCGTCTTCGTGTCGATCCGCACCAACGCGCATTCGATCGAATGGCTGAAGCGCTTCTCCGAGGTGATCGCCGAATTTCCCGAAGTGGTCGAATTCTACCGCATGAGCGGCGATGTCGATTATCTCCTGCGTGTCGTCGTGCCGGATATCGCCGCCTATGACGCCTTCTATAAGCGCATGATCGCCAAGATCGAAATTCGCGACGTCTCTTCGGCTTTCGCGATGGAGCAGATCAAATACTCGACTGAACTGCCGCTCGACTACATGATCCTGGAACAGCCGAAGAGCCAGGAAGACTGACGAGGCACCTGCTACGGCAGGCGCAACCGTGTGCGAAGAGGTCGGCTACTTTGCCCGCAGGTTGGTGAGCACTTTCTCGCCCGCCAGTTCCTTAACGGCGTCCTTGCCGATCCAGCGTGCGGTCTTGTCCGCGCTCTCGGCGAGCTTTTGGGCCAGCGCGAGCGCAGGCGTATGACAAGTCGCGCTGCGCTTGCCGATCTGGCGGAGCGCCCAGTTCACAGCCTTCTTGACGAAGTTGCGCGGATCGGATGCATGCTGTTCTATCAGTGGCAACCACACGAGTAGCGTCGCATCCGGCTCCTTCTTCATGTGCACCGCGCTCCAGGCGATCATCGCAAAGGCGGTGCGGCGGACGAACTCGCGCTCGTCGGCGGCAAATTCCGGAACGAGCACGGATTGTAGGCCAGCGTCGCAGAAGAGGTCGCTAGCCGCATCGACGATTTCCCACGAGTTGAACTCAGGCGACCAGCGGCGCGCCTGCTCCAACGTCACCTTCTTCGGCTCGTCGGTAAACGCTGCCAGCAACCGTGCCTCGCGGATGTTGCTTTCCCAGAGTTCTAGCGCCCGCTCGTGATCGCGCTTGATCTTTCGGGCCAGCGGCCGCAGCACGGCGTTGGAGATGCCGAGTGCGGTGCCCGTCTCGATGCCGAAGCGCGCCATGCCAGCGATATTCGCCTCATCCCGCAACGTATGCAGATGCGCGATGATATCCTGCGCTGACGAGGCGGGCCCAGGTTCGGTCATTTTTCCAATCGTGCCAACAGTGACGATGTATCCCAGCGCTTGCCGCCCATTTGCTGCACGTCGCCATAGAACTGATCGACGAGTGCTGCGACTGGCAATTTGGCGCCATTGCGGCGCGCCTCGTCGAGGCAGATCGACAGGTCCTTGCGCATCCAGTCGACGGCGAAGCCGAAGTCGAACTTGCCGGCATCCATCGTCTTGTGACGGTTTTCCATCTGCCAGGAACCGGCCGCACCCTTTGAAATAACATCGATGACCGTTTGTACATCGAGGCCCGCGCGCTTGGCGAAATGCACGCCTTCGGCCAGGCCCTGGACGAGTCCGGCGATGCAGATCTGGTTGACCATCTTGGCGAGCTGGCCGGAGCCAGCAGGTCCCATCAGGCCGACCATGCGGGCATAGGCGTCGATGACAGGCTTGGCTTTCTCGAACACGTCGGGCTTGGCGCCGCACATCACAGTCAGCACGCCGTTTTCGGCGCCGGCCTGCCCACCGGAGACGGGCGCATCCACGAAGAAGCAGCCCCTGGCTTCGGCGGCAGCCTCCAGCTCGCGAGCCACTTCGGCGCTGGCGGTGGTGTTGTCGATAAGTATCGCGCCGGGCTTCATCGTTGAAATGCAGCCATCCGCACCGAGTGTCACGGCACGCAGGTCGTCGTCATTGCCGACGCAGCTAAAGACGAAGTCGGCGCCCTTGGCCGCCTCTGCCGGCGTTGCCGCATGGCTGCCGCCAAATTCCGTCGCCCATTTCTCTGATTTGGCCGCGGTCCGATTGTAGACGGTGACATCGTGGCCGCCCTTGACCTTCAGATGCCCTGCCATCGGGTAGCCCATCACACCCAAACCGATAAACGCGACCTTTGCCATCCAACATTCTCCTGCTTTTCTGTTTGGCGCAGGATTAGCCGAAATGGCGAGGAGGGGAAAGAGGCAGGCCCGGCTTCGAAGGGACTATGGCTCTAGGTCTGATCCTTTGGCGTGTCTTTGTCAGCGCCGGCCTGCTCCTCCTCTGCAGCGACAGCAGGTGGATCTTCTGCTTCGAGGGGTGTTGCTGGCTCATTTTCTGCCGGGGCTTCTTTCTTCGCAACGTCGGCCTTCTGTTCCTCTGTGTTCACTGCGGTCTGGATCGGATCGGCTTGCTTGTCGCTCGTATCGATCGCTTGCGTTGTGTTAGCTATGGGGGTGTCTGCCGCTTGCTCCGGATTTTTTTCGGCTGAATCGGGACCCGTGCCGCCGCTTTTTTCTTTCTCCACATCCGCCGCCTTGAGTTTGTCTGCCTCCTTGTTTTCAACCCATGCGGTGCAGAGTGCGTCGATGTAGTCCTGACGGACCTTCATGCGTTTGGAATCGGGGAAGCAATCCGCCTGTTCCCCCAAGCTGTCGCTAATGTCGAGCCATAGGCGCCGCAAGCGACGGATATGCAAATCGTCGCTGATCCAGACCATCAGATGTTCCACAGCTTGAGTGAGCGCGGCTTCCGCAGGCTCGATGACGTGCGCCGGTGCCGCACCGTCGGCGCCAACGGCCTGCTCCAGCTTGACGGCAGGTGCCTTGCGGATCTGCTGCCGCGCCCAGGTACAGTATTCCTCAACCGACACCTGTCTGGGAAAGCCGTTGGTATCGGTGATCAGGAACTTGAATTGGCTGATGCCTGCTGCCTTCCTGAGATTTTCGGTAGGCGCGAAGAGTATGCTTGCATAGATATCGTCGAACACCTCCGGCGAGAACTTGCTGTCGATCGCCCGTTCCAGATCGAAGATCGTTCGTATATTGACCTCTCGGAACATCATGAACCGCTCCTGTCCGACGATGTGGCAGAGCTGCGCCTGGGCGACCCAATCGATCGTCTGGTAGATGCCATAGGGCGTTTCGATATGCAGCATGACGGGATTGTAGGTGGCGAGATTCTGCACATCGTAGATTCCACATTCCTCCAGGCGGAACCGTGTTTCGAAATCGATACCGTCGATGATGTCGAGCGATATGATCCGAGAGACCGGCACAAAACGGTCATCGGTGGTCTTGATCCAGGAGATCAGCGATTGCAATTTGATCAGCAGGAACTTGGTCGAACTGGCTGGCAGGAGCCCCAGCACAGGGGCGAGGGCGAACCGCAGCCAGGGAATGCCGCTGTCGGTCGGTCCCATTGCCGAGGGCAGGATACGGGGTGTTTGCTGCTGGTCATCAGTTGTTGGGCTAGGTTGGTTCTCACCGGCCGCCGCTGGCTGTTTCTGACCAGCATCGGATGCTGTCTCGGTCTGAAGTAGTTTCGCGCCGGACGCATCGGTCGCCGGTTTCGCCTGATCGGCAGCAATTGCATCAATGGGCTTTTGATCGCTGGCTTTGTTTTCGGCCTCCAACTGCCGTTGCTGCACTTCGATCCGATTCAATTGGCTGACGATGCTGTCCGGCAGCATCAACTTACCGACATTGAAGAAGGGATCGGGAAATGCGCGATAGACCAGCATGACCAGCAAGACGGAGAACATGATTTCTCCGCTGTGTCGCAGAAAGGAAAAAGCCGAGAGGTCGAAGAGCGCGAGGCTCCGCAGCAACATTCTGACGGATGCCACGAAGGCTCCGACAAACGCCAGTGCGCCAATGACAAGCATTTGCTGATTGACAGATCCGGTGCCCGGCACACACGCCGAAATGGCGGCGAAGTTGCAGGAGAATGCGCCGAAGATTGCCTTGAAGCCGTAGTAACAGACGATCATGAAGCCGATGGAGGCGACGTACATGCGCCTGCTTGATCTGCTACCAACTTTTCCGGCGCATTCGATATACAATTTTAGCTTGTCGTCTTCGTCCCGCAACTTGTCGATTTGTTCTTGTTGCGCGGCAGTTAGCTTGATGTCGGAAATATATTTGGATTTGACGAATTCGAAACTCGGATTGTAGGTGCCGGTTTTGCCGTTATTGCCATTGTACATCTTGAAGGACAGCATGAAATCCAGGATGGCGCGAAGGCGCCTGAGAAGTATTTCATGTCGTGCGTAAAGCAAGAGAATGGGGGTCAACGCTGCCAGCGCCAGCGAAAACCAACTGAATGAGGCGAGATAATCAATGATCGGCTTTGGCGTTCCGAACAGAGAAAAGAAGAATTTCTCCCATGAACTTGTGTCCATCTTGCTTCCCCCAAAAGAACCCTGGGGGAAGTTAAGAAGAAAATTTTCCCATGTGGCAACCAATTAGATGCAATTTGAAGTTTAAATTCAATCTATGATTGTTTCTATCGTTTCCGAGCCGCGACCAGATGCCCGGCGATCGGTTTGCCGTCTTCCAGCCGCACCGTGATGTCCCGCATTTCAATGATGTCGAAGCCTGCTCCGTCCAGAACCTTGCGTACATATCCCTCGGCGTGGGCAAAGCGCTGGTGCGGGCCAACCATGAAATCGCGGCCGTCGAGGACGTCAGCGGGAAGGGTTTCGGACGAGAAGAAGAAATGGCCGCCGGCTTCCAGATTATCGGCGACGCCGAATATCAGTTCTTCCAAGAACCCGAGATAAGGCAGGACGTCGGTCGCGGTGATGATGTCGAACGGGCCGTCGTCATTATCCTCGAGATAGTCTGCGGCTTCGGCCACATAGAGCGTCTCGTAGAGGTCCTTTTCATGCGCAACCTCGACCATGTTTTCGGAGATATCGAGGCCGGTCATCTCGTCGACAATGTCGCGCAGCGCCCCGCCGGTAAGGCCGGTGCCGCACCCCAGGTCCAGCAACTTCTTGAAAGGTCCGAGTTTTAGCGCCTGGATCTGTTGCAGCACCAATAGCGGCACGCAATATTCGAGCTGGTCGACGAGGATGGATTCGAACGCATCCGCATGCTGGTCGAACAAAGTAGCCACATAGGCGTCCGGAGCTTTCGGCGGCACCTCGCCAAGGCCCATCGAGGCGATGCGCACGGCGGCTCCTCCATGGTCTTCGGGGTCGAGTTCCAAAACCTTGCGATAGGCTTCGGCTGCCTCCTGGAATCTCCCGGACTTTTCGAGCGCCAAAGCGTTGTTATAGGCGTCTGCCAACGTCGCTTCGTCGATCTTGTTTTTCTTCGCCATATCGAGCCGTGCCTTCCGAGCCGTTTGACGGGCTCATAAGGCCTCTGTCAGGCAAAGGCAATCAATCAGTGCAGGATGAACTCGCCTTTCAGCGCCCGCCATTCGGTGGGTGTGATCAACCTGTTATGTTCATAGCGCACCGAGTGCAGAATGCCGTCCAGTTTTTCCCGCCAGAATTTCAGGAATTTCGACATTTCCGGAAAGTCGGGGGCTATATCGTAGTGCTGCCAGACAAAGGTCTGCAGCAGGCTGGGGTGGTCCGGCAGGCGATAGATGATTTCGGCAGTCGTCAGTCCATAGCCCTTGAGCCGTAGGTCTAGTTCTCTCGTCATGGCAACCTCCACAGGTCTTCCGAGTTGCCTGAACATTGAACGCCTTTTATGCTTAACCGAAGCTTAACGCTTGGTGCTGTTTATGACATTTCGATGAAAAATCAATGTGTTGGCAGCAATGCCAGTCGAGTGCTGCCAACTTTGCGCCTATCGCTTCAAATGTCTGGTTAGCCGCCGCTCAAGTGCATTCCACACATTGCGCAACAGCTCGACGATCGCGAGATACAGGATCGCCGCCCAGAGATACATCTGGAAATCAAAAGTCCTCGAATAGGCGTACTTCGTTTCGCCCATCAGATCGAAGACGGTGACGACGGCGACAATCGCTGAGCCCTTGACCATCAGGATGATCTCGTTGCCGTAGGGTCGGAGCGCCACCATCAGTGCCTGCGGCAGGATCACGTGCCGGAAGGCTCTGATCTTGTGCAGTCCCAAGGCGTTGCACGCTTCGGTCTGGCCGCGCGGCACGCTTTCGATGGCGCCACGCAGGATTTCTGCCTGATAGGCTGCGGTGTTGAGCATGAAGGCAAACAAGGCACAGAAATATGCTTCCTTGAAGAACCACCACATGTTGATCGCTTCGAAGAACGACCTGAAACTGCCCAGACCGTAATAGATCAGGTAGAGTTGGGCGATCAGCGGCGTGCCCCGGAAAAAGTACACGTAGCCATAGGAAACCGAGGACAATAGCCGCGAACTGCTCATGCGCGCGAATGCAATCGGCAGGGACAGGATCGCTCCAAGCACGATTGACGTTACGACCAGCTGCAGCGTCACGCCGAGCCCATGGATCATCCGTGGCCCATATTTGAAGAATTTTTCCTGGTTGAAGCCCTGGTACATATACCAGGCGGCGCTGATGAAAATCACCAGCCACAGAGCCATGAAGAAACTGCCGGCAAAGCGTCCCAGCGAGTATGGCTTTTCAACGATCGTGGGTGGCGCCTGCGGCGGGACGATTTCGGTCGCATAGGTCATCGGCGAACCTCCGCGCGTCTGGCTTGTCGCTCGATCCAGGAGAAGATGACCGAAGACGCGAGCGCCAGCACCAAAAACAGCAGGCAGGCGATAGAGAAGAAGAGGAATGTGTGCTTGGTCACCTTGGCCGCAATACCCGCCTGCCTGAGGATGTCGGTAAGCCCGATGGCCGAAACCAAAGCTGTATCCTTGAGCAATGTCATCCATAGATTGCCAAGGCCGGGCAGGGCGATGCGCAGCAATTGCGGCAGGATAACCAGCCGCATCGTCTGGTTCTTTGTCAGGCCAATAGCATAGCCGCCTTCATACTGGCCCTGCGGAATGGCCTTGAATGCCGATTGCAGCACCTCGGCGCAGTAGGCTGAGAAGACGATGCCGATCGCGATCATCCCTGCAATGAAGGTGTTGATCTCCACGGGAGCGGTAATGCCCAGCGGTTCCAACGCACGTTGAAGCACCAGTGGCATGCCGAAAAAGATGATGAAAAGCGTCAGCAGTTCCGGAAGACCGCGGAAAATCGTCGTGTAGATATCTGCGGCGGTCCTGAGCTGCGGAAACTCAGATTGCTTGGCAAGCGCCAGAAAGAACCCGATGAACAGGCCGACGGGCAGCGTGCAGAGCGCGAGGCTGGTGGTGACGTAAAAACCGAAGGCGATTTCATCACCCCAGCCGGCACTTCCGCAAGACAGCAGCCCTTCGCCGGCGAACAGCGAGAAAATGCCAACCTTGCCGCACAATGGATCGATTGCTGCCAGAACGGGGTGAAGCATGGACCAGATCGTTGAGAAGAACCCGTCGATGACAGCCCAGACCGGCGTGAAGAAACTATCCGTGCTTTCTGCCGTAACGACTGCGTCGCCCTGCATTCTTTTCCCCTGTCCCGGTTCCGGGTTCTATTTATTTGCGATCGCCGAACGGATCGGTCGCCGCTAGTTATTTACTCAAACAAAAATGACGGAAGGGCAACCCTTCCGTCATCGTTTTACGCCGATTTCCGCCGATCAGCTGCCATAGACGTCGAATGGGAAGTACTTGGCATTGATTTCCTGATACTTGCCGTTGGCCCGGATTGCCTTGATTGCCGCGTTGAATTTTTCGCGCAGCGCATCCTCACCCTTGCGGACCGCAATGCCAGCGCCTTCGCCGTTGATCACCGGGTCGATCGGCAACGTGCCGAGCAGCTTGCAGCATGCGCCGTCCGGTGTCTTCAGCCATTCCGACAACACGACGACGTCGTCGACGGCGCCGTCGATGCGGCCATTGGCGAGGTCGAGCTTGTATTCGTCAGCCGTCGGATAAAGCTTGAGCTCGGACTTCTTCATATGCGCTTCGGCATAGTTGGAATGGGTCGTCGAGGCCTGTGCGCCGAGCACCTTGCCGTCGAGCGCATTTTCGGTTGCGGCCGTGATGGTCGAATCCTTCGGCACGGCGATGGCCGGCGGGGTATTGTAGTATTTTTCCGTGAAGTCGACCTTTTCCTTGCGCTCCGGCGTGATCGACATGGAAGCCACGATAGCGTCGAATTTCTTTGCCTGGAGGGCGGGAATGATGCCGTCCCAATCCTGGGTCACGAAGGTGCATTCGGCCTTCATCTCGTCGCACAGCGCCTTGGCAATGTCGACGTCGAAGCCGGTAAGCGTACCGTCCGATTCCAGGTTGTTGAAGGGTGGATAGGCGCCTTCCGTGCCGATCACGATCTTGTCGGCGGCGTGAGTGGCACCGGCAACGGCCGAGAGAATCGAGATAGTGGCGGCAAAAGCAAGACGTTTGGTCATGCGCATGTTTTTTCCCCTGTTTTAAGTACCACGCCGCAGGGTTGTTGCTGGTAAAGCGGCATGGACGGTTTTGGCGAAGCTATTTCACTCCGCGCTAAACCAATATTCGTATGCTTTCCGACGGAAATGCAACATCAAAGAAGAGTTTGTCATGAAAACTTTTCAGCTGACGAATTAATCAATGTGAACGGGAACTGAACCACGAGTTCAGTGTCGGTAAAGGCTCGTCATCCTAGTGTCACCTTCGGGACCAAATCACCAGAATCACAAAAAAGCCCGGAAACTGCGCAGATTTGGCGAGCAGAATCAGAGAAAGCAAAGAGGAACACATCGATGGCGTTTAAAAATAAGCTTCTTGCCACGGCCGCAATCCCGTTGATTGCGCTTGCCTGGATGGAGCCGGCCTTCGCAACCACGCTTGTACGGCCAGCTGTGCCGGTTGAGGCACAGTCGCTGGTGATCAAGGTCCAGTCCGACGAGGAACTTCTTCAGCAACAGCAGAAGAAGGAACGCCGTGAGCAGCGCAAGCAACGCAACCAGCAGGAACAGGGTGCCGCACAGGATAGTTCTCAAGACAATTCGCAGGACGCAGAGCAGCCCAAGCGCAGGAAGAAGAACGCCGAAGCGCAGCAGGAGCAGCAGATTCAACAACAGGATGTGCAGCAGGACAACGTCCAGGACGTCGCACCGCCGAAGCGCAAAAAGAAGAATGCCGAGGCCCAGGATCAGCAGATGCAGCAGCAGGACATGCAGCAGCAGGACCAGTCCCAGGACACCCAGCCGGTAAGGCGCAAGAAGAAGAACGCCGAAGCTCAGCAAGACCAGCAGATGCAGCAGGACCAGCAGCAATCCGGCGATGCCGAGCAGGTAAAGCCACGCAGGAAGAAGAATGCAGAGGCGCAGGATCAGCAGATCCAGCAGGACAATCAGCAGTCTGGCGATGCGGAGCAGGTAAAGCCGCGCAAGAAGAAGAAGAACGCTGACGCGCAGCAGGACAATGCCAACGGCTCCATCGAGGAAATCGAGACGCAGAAGCCCAAGAAGAACGCCGATGCGGCAGATGAGGCGCAGTCCAGCGACAAGGCTGCGGCCGACAAGCCCGAGCGCATCCGGAAGCGCAAGGAGATTGCAGCCGATCCGTCGAAGACCAGCGATACGATCGAACTGCCGGTCGCCAATGGCGCCGCCGTCCTCGACAGCGACAAGGACGCCGACAAGCGCGGCGGTGATCGGGAGCGCCGCAAGCGCGAACGCGAAGAAGGCAAGCCCGCTCGGGTACCGAAGTCCGACAAGGATGCTCAGGCTGGCTTCAAGGGTGACAAGGGCAAGCCTGTTCGAATCGATCCTGTGCTTGAGGAAAGGGGTCAGCGGATCACTGGCTTCCAAGGCTACGACTATGGCGATGGCCGTCGCGTCGGCAAACACGATGACGACTTCCGCGTCATCATCAACATCGATGGTCGGGTTGTCGTACGCGACGACGACCGCGGCCGTCTCGGCCGTCACGGTGAAACCCGCTACGAACAACTCGGCAACGGTCGTATCCGCGAGGTCGTCATCCGGCCGGATGGCGATCGCATCGTGACGGTTCGTAATCGTTGGGGCGAAATCATTCGCCGCTCGCGCATCGATCGCCGCGATCGCGAAGTGGTGATCTTCTATTCGCCGCTGCTCGAGCAGGGCCGTGATCGCCTCTATCTGCGTGATGCCGGTGAGGACTTGCCGCCGATGCGCCTGCGCGTTCCGCTGCGCGACTACATTGCCGATGTCTCGAGCGAGCCGGACCGCGACTACGAGGAGTTCCTCGAGCAGCCGCCGGTCGAGCCGGTGGAGCGCGTCTACTCGGTCGATGAAGTCAAGTACTCCGCCCGTATCCGCGACAAGGTGCGCCGTATCGATCTTGATACCATCACCTTCGAAACCGGCAGCGCCGAGATCGACATGGGCCAGGCCGGTTCGCTGAAGCGCGTGGGCGCTGCCATCAAGGACATTCTCGACCGCGATCCGGGCGAAACGTTCCTGATCGAAGGCCATACCGATGCCGTCGGCTCCGATGAATCCAACCTGGTTCTGTCGGATGAGCGCGCAGAATCGGTCGCCAACGTGCTTTCGGACCTGTTCGAGATCCCGGCTGAAAACCTGGTGACCCAGGGCTATGGCGAGCGGTTCCTGAAGGTCGACAGCGACGGTCCGGAGCGGCTGAATCGCCGTGTTACGATCCGCCGCATCACCTCGCTGGTTCGGCCGATTGCCGCAAACGAGGAATAGGTCCTTAACCATCTTCTAAAATGCATAACGCCGGAAGCACGCTTCCGGCGTTATCTATTCGTACTTACCAGTAGATCGCGGGGTGTTTCACAGCCCGCGCAAGCTTCGGGGAGTAGGAGCATGACAAATATAGGAATGGAGGATGTCATGGTCGTGTTGCTTTGGTCGGTGATCATCGTGGCGTTTTTGCTGTTCTTCTTCTGGGCTACCAACATGGTCAAGCAACAGACGGAAGACGAACGTTTCGACGCAGGCCTCGCTATCGTCGAATTTGGCCGGGCCTATCCGACGGAAGCCATTCGCAACGTCATCATGTCAGCCGATGGCGAAATGGTGTTCCTGAGATTGTGGACGGGCCGCACCGGCTGCATGCGCCGCAACGGAAACCGCTTTTTCTGCCACATGATCGACCCCTCGGCCGTCAACGTCACGCCGTCTGCGGACGGTTCGGGCCTGGTTCTGGATTTTCCGGGCCTGAAAGCGATGTCCGGAGAATTCCCCTTCCGCTCGTCGCGTGATGCGGCGGAGGTATCGTTGTGGCTGCTCGGCAGCCTCGCGACCAAGGCTGAGACGCGGCTCGGAATGCCGAGCCACGCCTGATCTGATCAGCCTGCGGTTTCCAACCACTCGCGGCAATGCGCCAGCGCGCGTGCTGCGATCGACCGGCGCTTGGCGACAATCTTGTCCTTGCCCTTCAAACGCTTGCCGTCCACAGTCGTGATCACACTACCCGGCTCGGGCTCGGGAAACAGACCGAAATTGATGTTCATCGGCTGGAACGACCGCTTGCCGGGTTCCGCGTCTGAGACGATATGGCCGCCGGTGATGTGATTGAGCAACGCGCCGAAGGCCGAGGTAATCGGTGGCGGCATGATTTGCTTGCCCAGCCGATCCGCCGCTGCAAAACGTCCTGCCAGCAGACCGACGCTTGCGCTTTCGACATAGCCCTCACAGCCGGTAATCTGGCCAGCGAAGCGCAAGCCGGGACGCGACTTCAACATTAATGTCGGGTCGAGCAGTACGGGTGAGTTGATGTAGGTATTGCGATGCAGGCCGCCGAGGCGTGCAAATTCGGCATTCTCCAGGCCGGAGATCATCCGCAGGATGTCCGTCTGGGCGCCGTATTTCAGCTTGGTCTGGAAACCGACCATATTGTAGAGCGTGCCCAGCGCATTGTCCTGGCGGAGTTGCACGACAGCGTAAGCCTTGACTGTCGGGTTATGCGAATTCGTCAACCCCATCGGCTTCATCGGGCCGTGCCGCAGGGTCTCGACGCCGCGCTCGGCCATGATTTCGATCGGCAGGCAGCCATCGAAATAGGGCACGTGCTCCCAATCCTTGAATTCGGTCTTGTCGCCGGTCTTCAGCGCCTCGACGAAGGCCTCGTATTGCTCACGAGTCATCGGGCAATTGATGTAGTCCTTGCCGGTGCCGCCGGGGCCCACCTTGTCGTAGCGCGACTGGAACCAGCAGACATCCATGTTGATCGTATCGCGATAGATAATCGGCGCGATCGCGTCGAAGAAGGAGAGGGAATCGGCGCCGGTTGCCGAGCGGATCGATTCTGCCAGCGACGGCGCCGTCAGCGGGCCCGTGGAGACGATGACATTGTCCCACTCTTCGGGCGGCAGGCCGGAAATTTCCTCTCGTACGATGCTGATCAGCGGATGGTTGGAGATCTCATGCGTCACAGCTTCGGCAAAGCCTTCGCGGTCGACTGCCAGCGCGCCGCCGGCTGGCACCTGGTTGCGATCTGCGGCAGCCATGATCAGCGAGCCGGCAAGCCGCATCTCGGCATGCAGGACGCCGACGGCATTGGAGGTCGAATCGTCGGAGCGAAAGGAATTGGAGCAGACCAGCTCGGCGAGGCTGTCGGTCTTGTGGGCGTCAGTGGCGCGAACGCCGCGCATCTCGTGCAGGATGACCGGAACGCCGCGATTGGCGATCTGCCAGGCAGCTTCTGAACCAGCGAGGCCGCCGCCGATGATGTGAATGGGGGAGGGTAATGTCGTCATGGCGGGCTCATATCACGTGCGATTTAGTTTACCAAGACCGCTATCCGGATGCAAAAGCCGAAATGCAAAACGGCGCCGAAAGGCGCCGCTTTTGTTTCCCTAGACTTGACCGTGCTTCTCTTAACGGAAGGAACGGGCCGCAATGTTGCGGATCTGGTAACGGTTCACACCGATGTCGGAGAGCGTGTCGTTCGACAGGTTGGACAGTTCAGAAATCGTGCGGCGATAGTTGACCCAATTGGATACGATACGGAGCGGGTTCATGATATTTTCCTCTTCAGACTTTTAAGTGCGCCGGCATGTGCCGCGCTTCAAACTTGAGATCCTTATACACTTGTGTAATAAGAATGTGCAGTGCAAAAAATATGCAACTGCCATGCAAATATGCATGCATCGCCTCATTTTCAGGCGGCGATCAAAATTTTGGCTTCCATTAACAACAGGTTGACGGCATTTGCCGAGAGGCCGAGAAACGCACTCGGTTGCGATCAGGTGCAATGCAGCTGAATCGCGTGTTTTTCTAAAAACAAT
Source organism: Shinella sp. OV683 (assembly GCF_057787725.1). NCBI lineage: Bacteria > Pseudomonadati > Pseudomonadota > Alphaproteobacteria > Hyphomicrobiales > Rhizobiaceae > Shinella > Shinella sp. OV683. The sequence goes on along the minus strand of NZ_CM173543.1, from coordinate 2,901,757 downwards.
ATAGAAATTAACGACTTACAGGTTTGCACGACAAGCGGGCAATGGTTTTGTGCATTGCAGCATGGTTAACGCTATAAACGGGCCAAAAAACCAAGACGCCGCGCGAGGCGGGGCTTGGTCATGCATGATTGTTGTGCAGGTCGATCAGCCCGACCGAAGCAGCGTTTTCGTCGAGTCCACGGCGACCGAGATATCTTGATAATGCGCGTAGCGGCGCTCAGAATTTTCGCCCGAGCGGAGCAACTCTGTGGTGGCTTCATTGATCACATCGGTGGCCTTGGCCATCGCATCCGGAACAGCTTCGCGCTTGATGGCGGTGTATTTGCGGCGCTTCTTGAAGCGCGGATTGGCATCGACCGGCGCCTCAAGTTTCGGCGCATTGCGATCCTGGTAGGCCGACACGATGCGGCCGAGCCGGCCGCTTGCCTTTCTGAGAATCTGCTTGGCCTCGCGATACTCACTGTTGTCGGGCAGCGAGGCGACGAGCATGTCTATGCCCTGCCGCAGGCAGTCGATGCGATAGACTTCGTCATATTGGCCGCATTCCCGGCGAATGGAGCTGAAGTCGAGGACGATCTTGCGGGTCATGAGCTGGGAGAGAGGAAGCTCGATACGGCTTCTGTCCTTATCCGGATTATGGGAATTGCTTTGACTGTCCTTGCCGGGATTGGGGTGATCGACCGACTGCCGAGCCGGCGGTTCGCGGAACGCTGCAAAAATCGTTTCGAGCTCGGACGTTGCCGCGCGCATTTTCGCATCCCGACCGGCGCCGGGCAGGGCGGCTTTAGGCATGATGGATGCAGCGGCCGGCGCCACGCCATAAAATGTCATCGACATCAAGAGGACGGCACGAATGGAGTAATCGGCAGTTTTCCCTAGCATTTCAACGGTTCCCTCAATCCACCTTTTCACCAAAGGCGATCCGCATGCTGCGCTGCGTCCCCTGGCCGATACTGCCATCGATCTTGCCCGAATAGAAACTGTTTTTGGCCAGTTCCGTCTGCAAGGCCTTGCGGGTTGCGGGCTTGAACTGGTTGGGTCGTTCGGAGAGCTGGGCAAGCACATCTTTCACGCCCGAGCGGAGTGCGGCGTAGAGATAGCGGGCCGCATCCTCGGACGTCTTGCCCTTGACCACGCCGTCGTCGATCAGTGCGGCGACATTGTACATCGCCTGCGGATGACGAAGATCGGCTGCCTTGAGGAAGAGGTCGATGCCCTTCTGCGGATCACGCTTGAGACCACTTGCCCCCTGATAGTAGAGGAAGCCGAGATCATTGATCGCATCGGCAAAGCCGAGATCGGCCGACTTTTGGTAGAGGTCGATCGCCTTGGCAAAATCCTGATTGGTGCCGATACCCTTCTCATAGAGTTTGCCAAGTTCGAACATCGCTTCCGGATCGCCATTATCGGCTGCGCGAGTGAAGAGCTCGAACGCCTTCTGTGGCTTGAAACGGGATTTGTCGGGGCTCAGCGACATGTAGCCGAGCCCGATCATGGCGCGGACATTGCCGTCGTCTACCAGCGAGGCAAGCTGCAGCTCCTGATCCGCTGCCAGCGAGCCCCAGGCCACCTTGCGATCGTCGATCGAGGCGACATTCATGTCCGAGCCCGCGAGGAAATACGGGACGCCCGACAGCGAGCCGTAGAAATGCGGCTCCTGCTTGTTCTTGGTCTCGGCCATGACGATGTCGCGCACCTTGCGGAACATCATGCCGATTTCGATGTCGCGGGCCGGCAATTCCTTGATCAAGGCGCGGGCAAACGGACTGTGCCCACCTTCGCCGTCAAGCGCCACTTCGCCTTCCTTGGCGGCATAGACGACTAGCATGCCCTTGTCTGCCGACGGTGTCGCTAGGCCGCCGGAGCGGATCTTGGTGACTTCACCGGTCTGGTAGTCGGGCGAACTTGCCTTGGCGACTTCCTGCAGCGGCCAATCGGCAAAGGGATTGTTGCGGCAGGAATCGAGGATGACGATGCGCAGCTTGCGCGCATTCCCGACGGTTTTGAGCAGCGCCTTGAGCGTGATGGCCTGCGAGGCGATCTGCTCGGGCTTGGAAATCTTCACATCGACCGGAATCAGGAAGTTCTCGCCGCCGAGTTCGACGCCGTGGCCGGCATAGTAGACCATGGCGATATCGGCGGTCTCTGCGTCAAAGGAGAATGTGTTGAGCGTGTTGACGAGATCGGCGAGCGGCTGGTCGATGGAAGTCTTCACCTCGAAGCCGAGCTTTTTCAGCGTCATCGAGATTTCGTTGGCATCCTTGACCGTGTTGGCCAGCGACGGAATGTTCTGGTATTTCGACATGCCGATGACCAGCGCAATGCGGGCCGCAGCCTCGGCCGAGACGACCGAAGCCATGAGCAGCAGGGTAGCCAGCAGTCCGGCAGCCAAGCGTGCGTTGCGGATCAAGGCGGGCATGATGCAGTTTCCTTTGTCGCGGGCGGGGACGTCGCATTAGGCCCGGCACGCGGATTGAAGTCTTCGAAATGAAAACGGTCAATCCTGCCGTTTTATTCTTTGGTCTGCTGCTGGCGTTTTTATGGTCAAGCGAGTCTGCTGCCGAACTTTCGCTTGCGATATTTTTACCGCTTCTGGTACAGCGAAGGCAACACATGGGCAAGCGAGGGGGAAATCGAATGACGCCAAAGGTCCGGCCGCTGGTCGCAGGCAACTGGAAAATGAATGGCACACGCGATTCGTTGAATGAATTGAAGGCGATCGCCGAAGGCATCGCGCCGTTGGCCGACAAGATCGACGCGCTGATCTGCCCACCGGTAACGCTGCTCTATGTGGCAACCGCACTGGTGACCGATAGCCCGCTGAAGATCGGCGCCCAGGACTGCCATGTCGCCAAATCTGGTGCCTTTACCGGCGACATCTCCGCCGAGATGGTCGCCGATTGCTTCGGCACCTATGTCATCGTCGGCCATTCCGAACGCCGTACCCTGCATGGCGAAAACGACGCTCTGGTACGCGCCAAGGCTGAAGCTGCCCATGCTGCCGACCTCACCGCCATTATCTGCATCGGCGAGACCGAAGCCGAGCGCAAGGGCGGCACGACGCTTGAGGTTCTCAAGCGCCAGCTTGCCGGCTCGATCCCGGACGGCGCCACGGCGCATCGCACGGTCATCGCCTATGAGCCCGTCTGGGCGATCGGCACCGGCCTGACCCCGACCGCAGAGGATGTGCGCGAAGCGCATGCATTCATGCGTGAAGAGCTCACCAAGCGTTTCGGCGGCGAGGGCGCGAAGATGCGCATTCTCTATGGCGGCTCGGTAAAGCCGTCCAATGCCAAGGAATTGATGAGCATCGCCAATGTCGATGGTGCCCTGATTGGTGGTGCGAGCTTGAAATCGGCGGACTTCCTAGCCATTTCTCAAGTCTACAGCGAAATCGGTGCCTAGTAGCGGGGCGCGCTAAACGCGAATCCGCCCACAGCCTTTCTCTGCATTTAACCGTGAAAGGCTCTAAGGGGCTTTCAAATTAAACAAGGCTCGTGTAAGAGCGCCCCAATTGTAGGATTTGTCCGGGAACGCTCGGACGGGATTGGACTTATGCAGACCGTATTGATCGTGATCCATTTGATGATCGTGCTGGCGCTTGTCGGCGTCGTGCTTATCCAGCGTTCCGAAGGCGGTGGCCTCGGCATCGGCGGCGGCTCCGGCTTCATGAGCGCCCGTGGCGCGGCCAATGCGCTGACGCGCACGACCGCGATCCTGGCGGCTCTGTTCTTCGTGACCTCGCTGGGCCTCGGCATTCTGGCGCGCTACGAAGGCCGGCCGACCGATATCCTCAACAAGCTTCCGACCACGACGTCGGGCGACAAGAGCCTGCTCGATACGCTGGGCCCGTCGAAGGACAAGAAGACCGAAGAAAAGCCGGCTGATCCGAATGCGATTCCGACCGGCGGCGACAACACCAATGTCGTCAAGCCTGCTGACAAGGCGACCGAAGCCAAGCCCGCCGACGTCAAGCCTGCCGATGCGGCTGCCACCGACGCCAAGCCCGCGGTCGACCCGGCGGCTGTTGCCAAGCCCGCCGACGCGGCAAAGGATCCGGCGCCAGCGCAGGCCAAGTGATCCACTGAAAAACATTCATAAACCGGCGGGATTTCCTGCCGGTTTTTTCGTGGGAAGGGCTTTGCCTTTCCCAGGAAAATTCGTTTTGGTTGAAATTATCACTGGCGGAATCAGCCAGGAAGAAGTAACGGGTAAAGCCCATGGCGCGATATGTTTTCATTACTGGCGGTGTGGTTTCTTCCCTCGGGAAGGGGATCGCAGCCGCAGCACTTGGGGCGTTGCTGCAAGCTCGGGGATACCGGGTCCGCATACGCAAACTTGACCCTTACCTCAATGTCGATCCCGGTACGATGAGCCCGACCCAGCACGGGGAAGTGTTCGTGACCGACGACGGCGCCGAGACCGACCTGGATCTCGGCCACTACGAGCGGTTCACGGGGCGCTCAGCCAGTAAGGCCGACAACATCACCACCGGCCGCATCTACAAGAACATCATCGACAAGGAACGTCGTGGCGACTATCTCGGCGCGACCGTCCAGGTCATTCCGCACGTCACCAATGAGATCAAGGATTTCGTGATCAGCGGCAACGACGGCTACGACTTCGTCATCTGCGAAATCGGTGGCACGGTCGGCGATATCGAGGCAATGCCATTCGTTGAGGCGATCCGCCAGCTTGGCAACGACCTGCCGCGCAACACTGCCGTCTATCTGCATCTGACATTGATGCCCTATATCCCGGCGGCCGGCGAACTCAAGACCAAGCCGACCCAGCATTCCGTCAAGGAACTGCAGGCGATGGGCATCCATCCCGATATCCTGCTGGTCCGCGCCGATCGCGAGATTCCGGAAGCCGAGCGCCGCAAGCTGTCGCTGTTCTGCAATGTCCGACTGTCCGCCGTCATCCAGGCGCTTGATGTCGCCAGCATCTATGACGTGCCGATCGCCTACCACAAGGAAGGCCTTGACGACGAAGTGCTTGCCGCCTTCGGCATCGAGCCGGCGCCACAGCCGCGTATGGAATCGTGGGAAGAGGTTTCCCGCCGCATCCACAATCCGGAAGGCGCTGTTACGATTGCCATCGTCGGCAAATATACCGGCCTCAAGGATGCCTATAAGTCCTTGATCGAGGCACTTTACCATGGCGGCATCGCCAACCAAGTGAAGGTCAATCTCGAGTGGATCGAATCCGAGGTCTTCGAAAAGGAAGATCCGTCGCCTTATCTCGAGAAGGTGCACGGCATCCTGGTGCCGGGCGGCTTCGGTGAGCGCGGTTCGGAAGGCAAGATCCAGGCAGCCAAGTTCGCCCGCGAGCGCAAGGTACCCTATTTCGGCATCTGTTTCGGCATGCAGATGGCCGTCATCGAAGCGGCCCGCAACCTGGCCGGTGTCGAGAAGGCCTCGTCCACCGAATTCGGCAAGACTTCCGAGCCGGTCGTCGGCTTGATGACCGAATGGATCAAGGGCAACGAACTCGAAAAACGTTCTGCCAGCGGCGACCTCGGCGGTACGATGCGCCTCGGCGCCTATCGCGCGGTTCTGAAGAAGGACACCAAGATCGCCGACATCTACGAGTCCACCGAGATTTCCGAGCGCCATCGTCATCGCTATGAGGTCAATGTCGACTACAAGGACCGGCTGGAAAAGTGCGGCCTGGTGTTCTCGGGCATGTCACCGGACGGCGTATTGCCGGAAACGATCGAGTATCCCGACCATCCTTGGTTCATCGGCGTTCAGTACCATCCGGAGTTGAAGAGCCGTCCGTTCGAGCCGCATCCACTGTTTGCCAGCTTCATAACCGCCGCTCTGGAGCAGAGCCGGCTGGTTTGACCTGCCTTGCTTGCTGAAATCAGGAAACCCCGAAAATCGTATGATTTCCGGGGTTTCCTTTTATCCGCATTTTACTCTACGAAAGCGCGCTGCTTGAGCGCCCTGTCCTTGTTTCTGATCGCGTAGCCCGCCTGCTTCGGCCAGGCCAAATAGCCGTCGTCGGATGGCAGGAGCTGGTGATGGGCATGCAGCGGCCATTGAGGGTCTTCGAGCGCTTCGCGGGCGAGTGCCACGAGATCTGCCTCGCCGTGCTCGATGATTGACTCGGCTTCCTCCGGATCGGTGATCAGGCCGACGGCCATGGTCGCAATGCCGGTCTTCTCGCGCAGTTCTGCAGATAACGGCACCTGGTAGAGCGCTTTGGGCCGGAAGGCCGCGCCGTCGAAGCCGCCGGACGAGCAATCGACGACATCGACGCCGAGCGCCTTCAGCTTCTCGACCAACACCACGCTGTCCTCGATCGTGCAGCCGTCGGGATGATTGTCCGTTGCCGAGATTCGCACGAAGAGCGGTTTCTGGTGAGGCCATGCTGCGCGAACCGATTCCGTCAGCTCCAGCAACAGTCGCATCCGGTTGTCTCTGCTGCCGCCATATTCATCGCTACGCTTGTTGGCCAGCAGTGACAGGAACTGGTTCAGAAGATAGCCATGTGCGGCATGGATTTCGATCACGTCAAAGCCTGCTTCCTCGGCGCGGCCGACGGCGGCAATGAAATGTTCCTTGTATTGCTGGATATCGGCAAGCGTCATTTCACGCGGCTGAGTGAAGCCTGGCATCTTCTCAGAATGGATGACCGCGCTCGGCGCGATCGGCTGCCACTCCTCATATCCGATGGAAGCCTTCTCCGTGTCCTCGACGTGGGGGCGAAAGGGCACCGGCGTCGAGGCCTTGCGCCCGGCATGGGCAAGCTGGATGCCGGCTGCGGCACCCTGCGAATGCAGGAAGCCTACGATGCGGGCCAGCGGTTCGATCTGATCGTCGTCCCAGAGGCCCAGATCACCATAGGAGATCCGACCCTCGGGCGACACTGCTGTCGCCTCTACCATCACCAGGCCGAAACCGCCGATACCAAACCGACCGAGATGAGCGAAATGCCAGTCGGCGGCAAAACCGCCAATGGCGGAATACTGGCACATCGGCGAGACGACGAGGCGATTCTTGAGAGTGAGCAAACGGATGGGAAACGGGGTGAAGAGCTGGATAGAGGACTGGAGCATGGGTCTCGTCGCTTTCGGCTTGAAAATGATCAGGGCGAATCTCGACACCCCGCGGGCAGGGCGTTCCAAGCTATCTAGGAAACTGATTGACCATTACCAGAGGATCAAAGAATTAAATCTGTCGCACCGCCCCATCGGGCCGACAGTGCTCTGGCCGTCAATGAATCGGTGATTGCGCCGCACAGACGTCGCGAACGCATTCGCGCAGCCATCGATGGGCTGGATCAGCGTCCAGCCGTGGGTGCCAGAGCAACGAAATCAGGATTTCCGGGATGAAGACCGGTAGAGGGAAACAGAACATTCCATCGCGCAGATTTCCCGTATAGCGTTCGGGAACGCTGGCGATCAGGTCGGAGGCCCGCGTCAGGGCCAGCGCCTCCGAAAAGCCGCCGACGGTCGTGACAATCTCTCGTTTCAACCCGAGCAGTTCAGACGCGTCGTCGATCGATCCCCCGCCGAGCCCGCGACGAGACACGAGAATGTGCCGGCCGTTTGCGTAACGCGCGGCCGTGATCGTCCCCTCGCATAACGGATGCCCCATCCGTACGACACCGACGAAACGATCGTGAAACAGCGCTTGTGCGCGCATCTCCGGTCCCGTGGCCCCGCCGACCACGCCGGTTTCAAGATCAATGGTCCCGTCACGCAGCGGCGCGCTGTCCTTGTCCAGTTTCGGCAAAAAACGCAACCGCACGCCCGGCGCTTGTTCGCCCACGCGCGCGATCAGACCCGGCCCGAAATTCTCGACAAAGCCCTCCCTGTTTCTGAGCGTGAATGTTCGCACGAGGTGTTTCAGGTCAAGCATCTCAGCAGGACGCAGAACGGCTTTGGCGTCTTCGACGATCTGGCCCACGCACTCGCGAAGCTCAAGCGCCCGGGGCGTCGGAACAAGGCTGCGTCCGGCCCGCACCAGCAATGGATCGCCCGTCGTCTCACGCAGTCGCGCCAGCGCCCGGCTCATCGCCGATGGGCTCAGCTGCAGCCTTTGAGCTGCGCGTACGACGCTGCCTTCCGTCAGGAGCACGTCGAGGGTGATGAGCAGATTGAGATCGGGATGCGACATACACCGATCTTAGCATGTCCGGCGCAACTTGGCATAGCGTCAAACGCAATGAATGAGTGCAAATGCTGCGGCTTCCGCCATGCTTGGCGAAGAACTACTGTTCTGGAGGGCTCCGTTTCGAGGGGCGCCGGAAAAGGGAAATTCATGTTGAGGAAAGTTACTGAGGAACGCGATGAGCCGGCAGCAGGTGTCAACCTGACAGCTTCGGTTCGCTGGGCGCTGGCCAGTCTTTCACTATCCATGTTGCTGTCGTCGCTGGGCACGAGCATCGCCAATGTCGGATTGCCGACATTGGCCCAGGTTTTCAATGCTTCGTTCCAGCAAGTCCAATGGGTCGTGCTGGCCTATCTCCTCGCGATCACCACCTTGATCGTCAGCGTCGGGCGGCTCGGTGACATCATCGGTCGCCGACGCCTCCTGTTGGCCGGCATCGTCCTGTTCACGGCGGCTTCGGTCCTTTGTGGTGCGGCACCCACCCTTTGGCTGTTGATTGCCGCACGGGCGGTGCAGGGTTTGGGCGCGGCGATCATGATGGCGCTCGCCATGGCCTTTGTCGGCGAAACGGTGCCAAGGGCAAAGGCCGGCAGCGCCATGGGGCTGCTCGGAACGATGTCAGCGGTCGGCACCGCCCTCGGTCCATCGCTCGGCGGCGTACTGATCGCCGGCGCCGGCTGGCGGTCGATCTTCTTGGTCAACGTGCCGCTGGGTATACTGGCTTTCGTTCTCGCTTACCACCATCTGCCCGTTGATCGCCTAGGACCGAAGGCGGATCGTGCCGGCTTCGACATTGCGGGCACGCTGCTGCTTGCTTTGACGCTCGCGGCTTATGCACTCGCCGTGACGACGGGGCGCGGTAGTTTCGGCCCGCTCAACATGGCTCTGCTGTTGGCTGCAGTCTTGGGCGGCGGCCTCTTTGTGCTGGCGGAGGCTAGGGTGGCATCGCCATTGATCCGATTGGCGGCGTTCCGCAATGTAGTGTTGAGTGCCAGCCTAGCCACAAACGCGCTCGTCGCTACAGTGATGATGGCGACGCTGGTGGTCGGTCCGTTCTACCTCTCGCGAGCGCTCGGGCTCGATGCGGCTGTTGTTGGGCTCGTTATGTCGATTGGCCCAATCATCTCCGCACTGAGCGGCGTCCCAGCCGGTCGTATTGTCGACCGTTTGGGCGCGCCATTCGTGGTCATCGTTGGACTTATCGCAATGGCGGCTGGTTCCATTGCTCTATCCGTGCTTCCGGCTATATCAGGCATCGCGGGCTACATCGCTGCCATCGCCGTCTTGACCCCCGGTTATCAATTGTTCCAGGCAGCCAACAACACCACAGTGATGTCAGATATCCGCCCGGACCAGCGGGGCGTCATGTCCGGCATGCTCAACCTGTCGCGTAATCTCGGCCTCATGTCGGGTGCATCCGTGATGGGCGCTGTGTTCGCCTTGGCATCGGCCACGTCAGACGTCACCACAGCGCGCCCCGAGGCGGTTGCCGCTGGTATGCGGATCACGTTCGTCGTCGCGTCGATTCTGATCGCCGCAGCACTCGCCATTGTGATTGGAAGCCACGTTCTCGCAAGGCGCCGTTCGCTCCCTCAGGATGCGTCATAACGTGGGGCCTGCACCACAGTCCCAACGCAAATCGGAGCTTCGATGCGAAACCAATGCATGTCGAAATAGGTCGGTTAGATCAGCCTGAGGCCCTTCATGCTCGCATGCCCGTCCTTGCCGATGATGATGTGGTCATGCACGGTGATGCCCAGCGGCTTGGCGGTGTTGATGATCATATGCGTCATGTCGATATCGGCGCGCGAGGGCGTCGGGTCGCCGGAGGGATGGTTGTGGACGAGAATGATCGCGGTGGCCGAGAGCTCCAGCGCCCGCTTCACCACTTCGCGCGGATAGACCGGGGTGTGGTCGACCGTGCCACGCTGCTGGACCTCATCGGCGATCAGCTGGTTGCGCTTGTCGAGAAAAAGGATGCGGAATTGCTCATTGGTCTCGTAGGCCATCGCCTGATGGCAATAGTCGATCACCGACGACCATGAGGCCAGCACCTTCTTGCCCTTGATCTCGCTTTTCAGCGAGCGATGCGCCACTGTGGAAATAAGCTTGAGGTCGGTGGCGACTGCCTCGCCGATGCCCTTGACCTCCTGCAGCAGGTGGATCGGCGCACCGAACACACCACCCAGCGTTCCGAACCGGTCGATCAGCGCCTTGGCGATCGGCTTGGTGTCGCGGCGCGGGATCAAACGGAAAAGGATGAGTTCGAGCAATTCGTAATCGGCAAGCGCCGTGTCGCCATAGTCGCGGTACTTCGTACGCAACCGTTCGCGGTGGCCATGATAGTGGAGTTCGGGCGCTGGTATGAGCGACGGTGCCGCCGTCTTGCGGGCATTGACGCGCGGCTGCACCGTCTCCGAGAAGAAGCCGCGCTCGTCGGCGGGCTCGTCATGGTCGTTGCCCTCCGGCGCCACCGGCTCATTTTCATCATCGGAATGGCCGGCGGGGGAAATCATGCTGTCGTTCAGACCTTCAAGCCGGGGGTGAAGAGGTTGGCGGGAGACAGCGTAAAGATCTCGCAGCCGTCCGCCGTAACGCCGATGGCATGCTCATACTGTGCCGTCAGCGAACGGTCGCGCGTCACCGCAGTCCATCCGTCGGATAGCACTTTCACATGCGGCCGGCCGAGATTGATCATCGGCTCGATCGTGAAGATCATGCCTTCCTTGAGCTCCGGCCCTTCATTGGCCTGGCCATAGTGCAGGATATTCGGCGCGTCATGAAACAGCTTGCCGACGCCGTGGCCGCAGAAATCTCGCACGACGGAGCAACGTTCCTTTTCTGCATATGTCTGGATCGCTTCGCCGATCGCGCCGGTGCGGGCGCCGGGCTTCACGGCAGCAATGCCGCGCATCAACGATTCGTAGGTGACTTCCATCAGCCGTTCGGCAGCACGCTTGACCTCGCCGACCGGATACATCCGGCTGGAATCGCCGTGCCAGCCATCGAGCACAAAGGTCACGTCGATGTTGACGATATCGCCGTCACGCAGCGGCTTGTCGTCGGGAATACCGTGGCAGACGACGTGATTGATCGATGTGCAGCAGGACTTACGGTAGCCGCGATAATTCAGCGTGGCGGGTAGGGCGCCATTGGCGATGCCGAATTCGAACACGAAGCGGTCGATCTCGTTGGTGGTTACGCCCGGCTTGACCAGCGGCACCAGTTCATCGAGGCAGCGCGCGGTCAGCTGGCAGGCCTTGCGCATGCCGTCGAAAGCCTCCGGTCCGTAAAGACGGATCACGCCGGTATTCTTCATGGGCGCGGAATAGGCTTCGATATAGGTAACCATGCGTAGTGCTTTCCGAAATCATAGCTGTCGTTGCCGGAAATTTGCAGTCCCCGGCCTTGTCATACTCTATGCCGGGTTCGGCGGCCGCAATCAAGCATTTCCACCGATGTGACAGTTCACGCTCAGGCGGCAGGATCAGACCCGCACCCGCACATAGGAGCCCGGCGCTTCCTCGATCGGGTTGAGCTGGTCGCCGCCAGGCTTGCGCGGCTTGGCCTTCTTGTCGTCGTGCGCCTCGATCCATTCGTGCCAGTTCGGCCACCAGGATCCAGCGGTTTCCGTCGCATGCGCGAGCCAGTCCTCGTACTCGCCCTCGACCGCGCCATTCGACCAGTACTGATACTTCTTCTTGTCGGGATGATTGACGACGCCAGCGATATGTCCCGAGCCAGACACCACATACTTGACCTCGCCACCGAACAGCTTGGAGCCGATGAACACCGATTTTGCCGGTGCAATGTGATCCTCGCGGGCGGCGAGATTATAGACCGGGATTTTCACCTTCTTCAGATCGAGCTTCTTGCCGTCGAGCACCATTTCGCCACGGGCGAGATTGTTGTCGAGATAGCAGTTGCGCAGATAGTAGGAATGATTGGCCGCGGCCATGCGGGTGGAATCGGCGTTCCAGAACAACAGATCGAACGGTGTCGGCTCCTGCCCCTTGAGGTAGTTGTTGACGAAATACGGCCAGATCAGTTCCGAAGCCCGCAGCATGTTGAAGGCCAGCGCCATCTTCGAGCCATCGAGATAGCCTTCCACTGCCATGCTCTTTTCGAGCGTCAGGATCTGCGGCTCGTCGACGAACACCTTCAGGTCGCCGGCATAGGTGAAATCGACCTGGGTGGTGAACAACGTTGCCGTCTTGATGCGCTTGTCGCCGCGCTCCGCATGCAGCGCCAATGTCGCAGCAAGCAGCGTGCCGCCGACGCAATAGCCGATCGCATTGACTTCCTTTTCGCCCGTCGCCTTGGTGATCGTGTCGAGCGCGAAATCGATGCCTTCCCTGGCGTAGTCCGCCCAATCCTTGTCGGCATGCCGCTCGTCGGGGTTGACCCAGGAGATCACGAAGACGCTGTGACCCTGCTCGACGCACCACTTGATGAAACTCTTCTGCGGATTGAGATCGAGTACGTAGAACTTGTTGATCCAGGGCGGGCAGATCAGCAGAGGGCGCTTCAGCACATCGTCGGTTGCCGACTCGTATTGCAGGATCTGGCAAAGGTCGTTCTCGGCAATCACCTTGCCGGGCGTGATCGCCATGTTCTCGCCGACCTGGAACTTGGTCATGTCGGTCTGGCGGATGCGAAGCTCACCGCCGCCAGCCTGCACGTCCTCGGCAAGCTTCTTCATGCCTTCGACGAGATTGGCGCCGTTGCGGGCGACCGTCTCCTTATAGAGAACCGGATTGGTCAGCACGAAATTGGTGGGCGACAGCGCCGCGGTCACTTGGCGGACGTAGAAGGCGGCCTTGTGGCGTGTGTGCTCGTCAAGCCCGTCGGCATTGGCAACCAGCTTTTCAGCCCAGTCAGCGGTGACCGTGTAGATCTGGCGGAGAAAGCTGAAGAACGGATGCTGCTTCCATTCTTCGTCCGAGAACCGTTTGTCGTCCCGCACGACAGGAGCGTCCACACCGATGGCGCCAGCTGCTGTCTGCATCGACTGCATCCAGATCTGGAAATATGTCGAAAACAGCAGCGTCTGGGCCTGCAGCGCTCGATTGGGATCGGCAACCCAATATTCCACGACCTGCGATAGTGTGCGGACAATGTCCGTCATCGGCTCGCTGACCAGATCGAGCTTTTCGCCGTTTTCGCGTGGCGCCAGCCATTCAGTGGCTGCCTTGCCAAGATTTTCCAGCGAACGCGCGAGGTTGACCGTCAGCGCTTCCGGATTCTTGATGAGGAAAGGCTCGAAGGTCTTGGGGTCGAAACCGGGCAGCGCCTTGCCGGATTTGTCGTCGGCCGTGCTGTTGTCGGTCATTGCTTTGTTCGCTCCCCGAAGCGTCTGTTATCGCCGGCTCCGCGCCGACTTAGTTGTTCATTGGCGGTCACTGTGCATGAAACGCGTTGCAATTTCTAGCGTTTAGGACCAAATGTCGTTAAATTCATGTCAGGGCCCAAAGCGAGCGGAATATGACTTTGCAGAAGCGTAAGCCACCACTGAAATTGAGCCTTTCCGCGACTTCCTGCGCCATTCTGGTTGCTGCGGCCTTGTCTGCCTGCTCGTCCACGCGGACAGCCGATGACGGACCGCGCAGCGATGTCTATCCGGATTTCTCCAAGCCGCTCACCCAGGCGATGCCGCAGATGAGCAACGAAGATGCCGCCAAGCAGGAGAAGCAACTGTCCTATCTGGCTGCCCGCAAGCGGGCCGGCGCGATCTCGGAAGCCGAGTATCGCCGACGCGTCAAGGAACTGCAGGATCTCAACGCCGAGACCCAGAAACCCAAGTGATCTCCAAGACCGCCCGATAGGAAAACGGTGACATGCCGACCACGACAAGCCTCTTTCTCTTTGCCTTGATATGCATTGGCATGGTGCTGACGCCCGGACCGAACATGGTCTATCTCGTGTCGCGCTCGATCTCGCAAGGGCGCACGGCGGGCCTGATCTCGCTGATCGGCGTCGCTGTCGGCCTTGTCTTCTATATGTGCTGCGCGGCCCTCGGCATCACCTCGCTCCTGCTTGCCGTTCCCTATGCCTATGATGCCCTCAAAATCTGCGGCGCGGCCTATCTGCTTTATCTGGCCTGGCAGGCCGTGAGGCCTGGCGGCCGCTCGCCTTTCCAGGTCAAGAACCTTCCGGCCGACAGCACGCGCAAGCTGTTGTCGATGGGGCTTGTGACCGCCTTGCTCAATCCGAAGATCGCGGTGATGTATTTTTCGCTTCTGCCGCAATTCATCCATCCGGAGCAGGGCAGCGTGCTCGGCCAGTCGCTGATGCTCGGCTTCACCCAGATTATCGTCAGCGTCAGCTTCAATTCGATGATCGTATTCATCGCCGGATCGATTGCCGCCTTCCTCGCTTCCCGCCCGACATGGCTGATCATCCAGCGCTGGCTCATGGGCACCGTGCTGGCCGGTTTTGCCGTCAGGATGGCAACCGAGGCGCAGCGCTGACGCGACTTATTCCCTTGCCAGGTCTCGGCGGTCTTTTTGCACTTGCCTTTCAGTCGATTTGGTCGCAAAGCGTGATTTGCGGCATGATGAGGCCGCAATCAAACAGAGGTCAGAGATGGAAGAGTTTCATAAGGTCCGGCGCCTTCCGCCATATGTGTTCGAACAGGTCAACCGTTTGAAGGCATCGGCGCGAGCGGGCGGCGCAGACATTATCGACCTCGGCATGGGCAATCCAGATCTCCCGACCCCCAAGGCGATCGTCGATAAATTGTGCGAAGTGGTCCAGGATCCGCGCACCCACCGCTATTCGTCTTCCAAGGGCATTCCGGGCCTGCGCAAGGCCCAGGCCAACTACTATGCCCGCCGTTTCGGCGTGAAGCTGAACCCGGACACCCAGATCGTCGCGACGCTTGGTTCCAAGGAAGGCTTCGCCAACATGGCGCAGGCGATCACCGCGCCCGGCGACGTCATTATTTGCCCGAACCCGACCTATCCGATCCATGCCTTCGGCTTCCTGATGGCGGGCGGCGTGATCCGTTCCGTTCCGGTCGAGCCGAATGAGGCTTTCTTTGCGCCGATCGAGCGCGCCGTGCGCCATTCGATCCCAAAGCCGATTGCACTGGTCATCAATTATCCTTCAAATCCGACGGCGCATGTGGCGACGCTGGATTTCTATCGGGATGTCGTTGCCTTCGCGAAGAAGCACGAGATCGTCATACTCTCCGACCTCGCCTATGCGGAGATCTACTTCGGCGACACGCCGCCACCGTCCGTGCTCGAAGTCCCGGGTGCGATCGATTGCACCGTCGAATTCACCTCGATGTCCAAGACCTTTTCCATGCCCGGCTGGCGCATGGGCTTTGCCGTCGGCAACGAGCGTTTGATCAGCGCGCTGACGCGGGTCAAATCCTATCTCGACTACGGCGCGTTCACGCCGATCCAGGTGGCTGCAACCACGGCGCTGAACGGCGACGGTTCGGATATTGCCGAAGTGCGTGACATCTACAAGAAGCGCCGCGACGTCATGGTCGATGCCTTCGGCAAGGCTGGATTCGACATCCCTGCGCCGGAAGCGACGATGTTTGCCTGGGCTCCGATCCCGGAAAAGTTCAAGCATCTCGGCTCGCTCGAATTCTCCAAGCTGCTGATCGAAAAGGCTGACGTCGCCGTCGCCCCTGGCATCGGCTTCGGCGAATATGGCGATGACTATGTACGCCTGGCGCTTGTGGAAAATGAACACCGGATTCGCCAGGCGGCGCGCAGCATCAAGAAGTTTCTTTCCTCCGCGGACGAGAAGCTGCACAACGTCGTCGCCCTGAAATCCGCCCGTTAGTAAAAGACAAAAGACAGGAATTTGATATGGCTGATGCCCTTAAAATCGGCATTGCAGGTTTGGGAACTGTTGGCGCTTCGCTGATCCGTGTGCTGCAGACGCGTGCCGACATGCTGGCAGTGGCCTGCGGTCGCCCGATTGTCGTCACCGCTGTTTCGGCACGCGACCGCTCACGCGATCGCGGCATCGATATTTCCGGGATGGAATGGTTTGACGATGCCGTCGAAATGGCCAGGCATGCCGATATCGAAGTCTTTGTCGAACTGATGGGTGGTGCCAGCGATCCGGCCTATGCCTCGGTCAAGGCAGCGCTGACGCGTGGTCTCCACGTGGTGACGGCCAACAAGGCGCTGCTCGCCAGGGCGGGCGTCGAGCTTGCTGGTATCGCCGAAGACAAGGGCGCCATCCTCAATTTCGAAGCGGCGGTGGCCGGTGGGATTCCCGTTATCAAGGCGCTGCGTGAATCGCTGACCGGCAACACCGTGTCGCGCGTCTACGGCATCATGAACGGCACCTGCAACTACATCCTGACCCGGATGGAGAAGGAAAAGCTGAGCTTTGAGGCCTGCCTCAAGGAAGCCCAGCGTCTTGGGTATGCCGAAGCCGATCCCGCTTTCGACATCGAAGGCAACGATACCGCCCACAAACTATCGATCCTTACGACACTGGCTTTCGGCACGCAGATCGCGGCCGACGACATCTATCTGGAAGGCATCACCAACATCTCGCTCGAGGATATCGAGGCGGCAGCCGACCTTGGCTATCGCATCAAGCTGCTGGGTGTCGCCCAGAAGACTGCGTCCGGTATCGAGCAGCGCGTCCACCCAACCATGGTGCCGCAGGATTCGGTGATCGCCCAGGTCGATGGCGTCACCAACGCTGTGGCGATCGAGTCCGATGTGCTGGGCGAACTGCTGATGGTCGGCCCAGGTGCCGGCGGCAATGCCACGGCCTCCGCCGTCATGGGCGACATCGCTGACATCGCCAAGAGCCGCCCCGGCGCACAGCTGGTGCCTAGCCTCGGCCGTCCTGCCAAGCAGCTAGACACGTACAAGCGTGGCGAGATCCAGAGCCATGAAGGCGGCTACTTCATCCGCCTGACGGTCCAGGACAAGGCCGGCGTCTTTGCCAGCATCGCCACCCGCATGGCAGAAAACCAGATCTCGCTGGAATCGATCATGCAGCGCCCCAAGGCCCACAACGATAAAGCCGAGCGCCAGACGGTGATCCTTGTCACCCATGCGACGACGGAGCAATCCGTGCGCAAGGCCGTCGTCGCGATCAAGACCGAAGGCTATCTCATCGGCGAGCCGCAGGTGATCCGCATCGAGCGGCCTGTGGCGGCTTGATCTGGCAGATATAATCTATACTTCTCTGTTCGAAATGGAGAAGTATGCATGATCGACCAGCCAGCAGACCCGGTGGACAGAGCGTTTCTGGGCGTCGAGCGCTCGGTAAGCGGCCAGCGCTGGGTCTCGCGGCTGGATCAAGCCGGTCTCAACCGTGCGCTTGCCATGTCCCAGCATCACGGCATGCCTGAACTGATTGCCCGCGTGCTGGCCGGGCGCGGCGTTGCTGTCGACGATGCCGAGGCGTTTCTCGATCCGACGCTACGCGGCCTGATGCCCGATCCCTACACGCTGACCGATTGCGAAAAGGCCGCCAGGCGCATCGCCGACGCGATCGATCGCCACGAGCATGTCGCCATATTCGGCGACTACGACGTCGATGGCGCGGCTTCTGCAGCCCTGATGCACCGCTTCCTCTGGAACTTCGGCATCGACGCCACGATCTACATTCCCGACCGGATATTCGAGGGCTACGGCCCCAACCCAACTGCGATCAACCAGCTGATCGACCAGGGCGCTCAACTGATCGTCACTGTCGATTGCGGCTCGACAAGCCATGAATCGCTGGCGGCGGCGGCTGCGCGCAACATCGATGTCGTTGTCATCGATCACCATCAGGTGACACATGAATTGCCGGTCTGCCATGCGCTGGTCAATCCCAACCGCGAGGACGATCTGTCGGGACAGGGTCATCTCTGCGCCGCCGGCGTCGTGTTCCTCGTGCTGGTGGCCACGCACAGGCTGATGCGCGAGCGCGGCGATCCGCGTGGCGCAGGCCTCGACCTGCTCTCGCTGCTCGATCTGGTGGCGCTGGCAACGGTGTGCGACGTGGTGCCGCTCAAGGGCCTCAACAGGGCCTATGTGGTCAAGGGATTGGTCGCGGCCCGCCATATGCAAAATCCCGGCCTTGCGGCCCTGTTCGCCAAGGCCGGCATTGGTGGCCCGGTGACGCCTTATCACCTCGGTTTCCTGATCGGCCCGCGCATCAATGCCGGCGGCCGCATTGGCGACGCGGCGCTCGGCTCGCGCCTGCTGACGCTGGATGATTCCGGCCACGCCGAGGAGATCGCGGCCAAGCTCGACGAGCTCAATCGCGAGCGCCAGGCGATGGAAGCCGCGATGCTGGCCGAGGCCGAGGCCGAGGCGCTTGCCGAATATGGCACGGGCGAGGGCGCCTCGGTGATCGTCACCGCGCGCGACAAGTGGCATCCCGGCATCGTCGGCCTGATTGCCGCCCGCCTCAAGGAACGATTCAACCGTCCCGCCTTTGCAATCGCCTTCGATGCCAATGGCAAGGGCACCGGCTCGGGCCGCTCCATCAATGGCTTCGACATGGGCAAGATGGTGCGCGCAGCCGTCGATCTGGGCCTGCTGATCAAGGGCGGCGGACACTCCATGGCGGCGGGCTTGACGGTCGAGCGCCCCAATCTCGGTCCGCTCAGGGGCTATTTCGAGGATACGGCACGCGACACGGTCAGCCATCTCACAGCCAACCGCACACTGAAGATAGACGGGGCAATGGGGGCATCCGCAGCGACATTCGAATTTGCAGACCAGATCGAGGCAGCGGGCCCCTATGGTTCGGGCCACTCACAGCCGATCTTCGCACTCCCGGCTCACCGTATTCGCGACAGCCGCTTCGTCGGCACCAATCATCTCAAGGTGACGCTCGAAGGCATGGACGGCTCACGGCTGGACGCAATGGCATTCCGCTCGGGCGACACAGATCTTGGCAAGATGTTGCAATCCGGCCGAGGCGATCTCGTCCACGTCGCCGGCACGATCTCGGCCGATAGCTGGCAGGGAACCAAGCGAATCCAGCTTCGCATCCTGGACGCGGCAAAAGCCAACTGAGCAGCTGCTCGAGTTTCTTGAGTTCGGAAATGGGAGTGGTACGTCTCAAAACATTCCCCTTATTTGCTCATAGAACCGGGTGGAAAAATTCGGGCTTCACGGTGCCGATGGTGCCTTAGGCCCCCGGAACTTGAATTAAGAAGTTTGCACAAAAAAAATCGTGAAAATGTCCCCCAGTGCTTGCAGGAATCTAATGTGCTGAATATAAGGGCGCCACCACGAAGGATGCGCCCTTCGTCTATCGGTTAGGACACCAGATTTTCATTCTGGGAAGAGGGGTTCGACTCCCCTAGGGCGTACCAAAAAATAAACAAAATCAGTGATTTAATGATTTTAATCAGGGCGATTCCAAATGGGTTCGCGCGCTGTGTCGTGACGTCGGCTTTTAGTACCAATCGTTCGAATCGGCTGAATGTTCGTGGCGACAGCCCCCATTGAAAATGAGTATCCCTTCATAAGTAACGCCTGAATTGAGCGCTAGGGACAATCGATACGTAGAATTTGGAGGGTGGTATGAACGAAAATCGTTCAGTGTTAGAAGCGAAGGCGGCAGAAGGGCGATGCCTTCAAGCTTTGGCAACGACACAATGGACGATTTTCGCCACAGGGGAACGCGTCAGATTTGCCGCTTGAATGCGTCGAAAGCAGAACATGCGTCCGCTGTGATATGGCTTGTCGAAATCCTTCGAGGTTTTGACGAGTACCGCATTCCAGCATGATCCCTTGGTGCTTCGCTCATGTTTCAGAGGTTCGATATCGTGTCGACGGAGAAGGCGCAGGACAGGGCTGGCGCGTTTGTCGCCCTATTCTTCTGGGCGATCGTCGCTCTGGTTCTCGCTTTCGGGCTGATCTTGCGCCTGCCAGGCCTCAGCAGTCGCTCGCTTTGGATCGACGAACTCTACAGCGAATGGTTTTCGTCCAGATCGTTTGACGAGCTTTGGCGAGAGGTGCCGTTCTACGAGACGCACCCGCCGACCTATTACACATTGCTCAAATTATGGACGTTCCTCTTCGGCAATTCCGAACTTGGCCTGCGAAGTCTGTCAGTTGCCTTTAGCATGGCGACGATTCTTGCCATTGCCGTTTCCGGCCGGTTTATAAAGGCCGGTTGGCGCGGCCAAGGTGCCGGCCTCTTCGGTGCGGCTCTGCTTGCGGTGAACTACGCCAACATCCGTGAAGCGCAGAATGCACGTCCCTATGCGCTGCAGACCTTCGTCTGCACGGTCGCCATCCTCGCCTCACTCGTGCTCGTTGCGCGTCTCAGGGCGCACGCAAGAGCCATCGGACCATCGGACGGCTGGCTGGCGCCCGCACTGGTTCTCGGCCTGTTCGCCGGGTGCGCCTTGTGGATCCACAATACCAGCCTGTTCATTGCTTTCGGCATCTGGTGCGGCCTGGCGCTGTCGCTCATCGTCACCTCGGCCAAACAACGGCTGCGGAATCTTGGCATCTTCTTCGCCGCCGGAATCCTGGCGCTCGCCGTCTGGGCGCCCTACGTCCCGCTCTTCGTCGCCCAAAGCAGCGCTTTCGCGGGCTTGGGCTTCTGGCTCACGCCGAAGATTCGGGATCTCTACAGTGCATGGATGCTGCTTATCGGAGACAACTGGCCGGCTTTTTCCCTGAGCCTTGTGCTTCTGGCGCTCGGCCTTTTCCGCCTCGCTCGATGCGCGCCGATACTCGCCTTTCCTGTCGCGGCAATCCTGCTCATGCCGCTCTATACTATGTTGGCCGTGAGCTTCGCGGTAAAGCCGATCTACATCCAACGCCTGTTCGCATGGACGGTGCCTCTGGGGCTTCTGGTCATCGCGCTCGGCATAGTGACCGCAACCCGCCAGCAATGGCCCAGATTTGTGCTCGCCCTTGTCGTCGTCTCGTTTGCCGCCGCCAGATCTGTCGAGGATTATGACAGACCTATCGATGACTGGAAGGCGATCGTGGCCGAGATCGCTCGCAATGCCCGGCCGGGTGATGTCGTCATCGCCGTGCCGGCTGAGGGCAGCATTGCCGTGGATTACTATGCGAGGCGCCAGGCGCATTTTCCGCCGGTCGTCTGCATTCCCGGCTGTTATCCTCAACGCAACCTGCCGCGGACCTATGGGAGCAATTTCGGTGCTCCAAAGATCATCGAGCAGGACGGACAGATCGTCGATCGGGCGCTCGGGACGCATGGCCGCGTCTGGCTGGTGCAGGTCTCCGTGCAACTTTATGACCCGAAGAGCATTGTACGGTCGAGAATTGCAGCCGCCAGGACATTCGTGCGGTACTATGGCAATTCGCTCGCACGGGTCGATCTATTCGAGTGAGCCAATCGTTTGTGGATGGCGGTGGGCAGGCAAGCCATGATGCAGATCGACAATGAAAGTGGTATTTTGGGCGGTCGCGGCAAGCCGGCCTCGGATAGTCCGGATGCGGGCGTGCGGCCGGCTGCCCGCGATGCGGGACCCACCCCTCCTGCCAGACCGTTGCGTCAACCTGTCGCGGAATTGACGGTCGTTGTTCCCACCTATGCCGAACGCGATAATATCGCCGAACTGGTCAGGCGGCTGACGACGATCCTTGCCGGCATTGATTGGGAGGTTGTCTTCGTTGATGATGACAGTCCGGACGGAACCTCGGCGCTGGCGAAATCGATTGCGTCAACCGATCCTCATATTCGGTGTATCCGCCGGGTGGGTCGGCGGGGCCTCTCCGGCGCTTGTATCGAAGGCGTCCTGTCTTCGTCTTCTCCCGTTGTCGCCGTCATGGATGCCGATCTCCAGCATGACGAAACGCTGCTGCCACAGATGCTGCAATCCATTCACGAGGGTGCCGAGCTGGTTGTCGCGAGCCGCTACATCGCGGGCGGGTCGGCAGATCAGGGCTTTTCAGGGATACGACGCTGGGGCAGCGGACTGGCGACGGGCATGGCACGGATTTTGACGGGCACCGAGGTGTCGGATCCCATGTCCGGTTTCTTCATGATCCGCCGCGACGCGATCGAGGAACATGCTGAGGCGCTGGCCGGGGAAGGCTACAAGCTGCTGCTGGACATTCTCTGGACGGCTGGGAAGTCGCTGAAAATCGTGGAGCTTTCCTATCGCTTTCGCGAAAGGCGGAGAGGCGAGAGCAAGCTCGATGCGCTTGTCACCGTCGACTATCTGGGTCTGCTGTTTTCGAGATTGCTGGGCGGTGTGCTGCCTGTCCGGTTCCTGATGTTCGGCGCGGTGGGCGTCTCGGGCATCGCCGTGCATCTTCTTGTACTCAGCTATGCGCTCTCGTTCCATTTGACTTTCGCATTGGCACAATTCACCGCCGTCATCGTCGCCATGACCTGGAACTTCGTCATCAACAATCAGCTGACCTATCGCGACGCCCGCCTGTCGGGCTGGCGGTTCGTCGGGGGGCTCCTGATGTTCTATCTGGCCTGTTCGATTGGTTCCGTCGGCAATGTCGGCGTGGCGAGCTGGATCTACTCCTTCCACGCAACCGCCTGGGTCGCCGGTCTGGCCGGCGCCATCATCGGCTCGGTGTTCAACTACGCCGTCAGTTCCGCACTGATCTGGAAGCGCAAATGATCGCGGCAGCGACCGCGGAAAAAATGAAATGAAATCAATTGGCTGGTACGCCCTAGGGGAGTCGAACCCCTCTTTCCAGAATGAGAATCTGGCATCCTAACCGATAGATGAAGGGCGCTTGCGAGCCGTGCGGTATCCGCAGTATCTATGAAAATCCACATGAAAACAATGGTACGCCCTAGGGGAGTCGAACCCCTCTTCCCAGAATGAAAATCTGGTGTCCTAACCGATAGACGAAGGGCGCTTCCTTCGTGGTGGCGGGTATATAGCCAGCTTGACCGGGCTCCGCAACCCCAAAACGCTCAACTGTTTCAAAAAAATGACAGTCGTGCAGATCCACGAAACAACGCACGAGAATTCAACGGAATCATGTTGTTAGCGAACCGTTGCTCTCACAAGGGCGGAAGATTGAACGTGATGAGGAGGTGTTGGCGCGCGAGAATCAGCCGCGACGATGCTTGCGGCGGCAGCGCCAGTTCCAGTCGCGCTCACCGCCAATGTCGATATGCACCGAATCCGTATGGCAATAGGTGCCGACGCCGCCACGGCCCGGAACCGAGCGAAGATAATCGGCGAGCTGCCACTTCGATACGCCCTCGACCTGGATATCGGCGGCAGCGCAAAGCGTATGCAGCGAATGGCGGACACCGCCGGCACGGCGATTGTGCCCGACATCGCGGAAGCCCGATGTCACGATGACATGACGCTGGTAGTGGGCCTCGACGCTTTTCAGAATGCTCATCAGTTCCGGCCGCAGGCAGCGCACCTCGACCTTGTCGGTCTGGGTCCAGAGGCCGTTCGGGGCCACGCGCATCATCCCCGACAGCGATGCCAGCTTCATCAGGCCTTCGGGCTCGTCGCCACCTTCGCCAAGCTCGTCGTCCGAAAGGTTTTGCGTCGGAAACATCGCATTGGTATTGACGCCGGGAAGCTGGCTGTCCGACAGTGCTGCAGTCTGCATGTTCGGAATGGCCGCCGTATTGATGACGCGGCTCTTCTTCTTGCCGAAGCGGTTATCGTCGAAGGAGGCGGTCTTGGAACTGCTGCGGAAGAAATCCGCCAGCGTCCGCTTCTTCTTGACAGGCTGAGCCTGCTGTTCGGCAACCACCGGCGTCGCTGTCGCCGTATCCTGCAACGGGATCGTCTCAAGACCGCGGGTCGTGTTGGGTGTCAGTTCCTGCGCTGCTTTGGCAAGCCCGGGATCGGCCTCGATCGGCATGGCGGGGTCAGCTGAGGCAACTTCCTGCTGCAACTCCTCGGGAATATCCATACCGGCAAGCGCCAGGTCCTGAACTTCGCTGACTTTCCTGGCGTCGGGCAGGGGGACAGCAGACGTATCGCGCGGCGCATCTTCGAGCCCGCCTGCGTAAATGCTATTCTGGGCGGCATTCAGCGCCTGACCAGGCTGTGCGCCGTTTTCGATGCCGTTGAGCGCCACCTGCTGCGGCTCGGCGTCAGGGGTAACAGTTGACGTATCGAGACTCGCGAAAATGCTGGACTTGGCGGCTGCTATGTTTTGCTTGCCGGTGACGACATTGGCATCGGTAACCGGTTGATCGGCATTTGCCGGAGCACTGTCCAGCGCCGGGTAGGCCGCAGCATTGAGCGAATTGGCGTCTTCGGCCGCTTGATTGGCAATGGCGGACTGGTCGGCGACGTTTGTCGTCGTCTGCGACTGGAGATTGTCGGTCTGGGTGGTGGTCACTGGTTTCGTCGGTGCGGAATGAACCAGGGCAAGCTGATCGCCGGGAGCGGACATACATCCATGCACCCCGAGCACCGTGGCTGCGAGCAAACTCAGCCGCAGGCAAAGCAGAGGCGTCGAGAATTGTCTCCGGTCTCCTCGCAACGATTATTCCCCGCTTCAATTTGTCTTTTATCGCGTCCCGGCACGGCTTGTTTAATCAACAAATCGCGAAATGTAAACTGCTGTCAACTTTTCGTGATCGTCGGCCCAAGGTCCCGCTTGGCCGCATCATAGAAGCTTGAAGGAAACTCCCCACGGAATCTGTGCGAGCCAATTGCGGCGAAAACGTGAACCCGCCGCAATTGATCATACTTTTGGCTTGCGTGTACCTTGCATCGCAGCATTCGCGATCGATCCGCAAAAGTGACCGCAATTGCCAAGGACGCGTGCTCTTACCAGGCGCCGGTGTTGCCCATCGACAGCCAGGGTTCGGCAGGCGCCAGCGCCTCGCCCTTCTGCAGGATCTCGATCGAGATGCCATCAGGGGAGCGAACAAAGGCCATGCGACCGTCGCGGGGCGGGCGGTTGATGATGACGCCTTTGTCCTGCAGGCTTTTGCAAAGCGCGTAGATGTCGTCGACCTCATAGGCGAGGTGGCCGAAATTGCGCCCGCCGGCGTAGTCCTCGGTATCCCAGTTATAGGTGAGCTCGAGCAGCGGCGCGCCATTGGCCTTGCCGGCGGCCACATCTTCCTGCCCAGCCAGGAAGATCAGCGTGTAGCGGCCTGCCTGGTTCTCGTTGCGGCGAACTTCGACGAGGCCGAATTTGTTGCAGTAAAAGTCGAGTGCGTCATCGACATTCTTGACGCGAACCATCGTGTGCAGATAGCGCATTGTATTTCCTCATTTCTGATCAAACCGGTGCCGTATCTGGACATAAAGCCAGCTTGAGGCAAGCCATTTGTGTCATCAATTCCTCACTGGATTATAACAGCTAGGACTTGCATATGTTTCATTTCGGGACGTTAATCTCGTAAATGAAGAATCAGTTAACCAGGGTTGCGTAAAGGGGCAAGGCAGTATGGCGGACAGGATTTCTTCCAAGAACATCTCTCTCTTCGAAGAGGTGGCTGGGGATCCGGTGGATCTGGTCGAAATTACCGGCGTTATCAAATGGTTTGATGTCGCAAAGGGTTTCGGCTTCATCATCCCGGACAACGGTACAGCCGATGTTCTCCTTCACGTGACTTGCCTGCGGCGCGACGGCTACCAGACCATTCTAGAAGGTACACGCGTGGTTGCCCTCATCCAGAGGCGTGACCGCGGCTACCAGGCCTTCCGCATCCTGTCGATGGACATGTCGACGGCTGTTCATCCTTCGCAGCTGCCGCCGGTCCGTACCCATGTCCAGGTGACGCCGTCGAGCGGCCTCGAACGTGTCATCGTCAAGTGGTTCAATCGCACCAAGGGCTTTGGTTTCCTGACGCGCGGTGATGGCACCGAGGACATCTTCATCCACATGGAAACCCTGCGTCGCTACGGTATCACCGAACTTCGCCCTGGACAGAGCGTGCTGGTGCGTTTTGGCGACGGCGACAAGGGCCTGATGGCAGCCGAAATCCATCCGGATATCGCCAATCCCGGCAGCCGGTCGCACTGATGGCCGGTTCGATGTCAAGCATGATGAAAAGCGCCGTTCTGGCGCTAAAGTGCTAATAATTTCTCTAGGGAATTTCTGCCAACTGCCTGCAAACTAGGCGGTTGCGCTTAACCATACTAACACTGTTGACCATGGTATCCACCACAGGCTTTATCGTAAGCAATATGGTGCGGCACAAGCTGACTGACGCAAAAATCAAGGGATTGAGCAAGCCTGGCATCCACGCGGACGGTGCCGGGCCATATCTGCGAGTCCACGCCGGCGGAAGCAGATCATGGGCTCTTCATTTATTCAAGAAACAAGATTCGCCGCGAACTTCCAACAACCTAACTGCGGTGGTGGCCGCTCTTCTAAATCTTGGAATCGTATTTATTCCCGCAAACGGCCAAGGCCCAGTCGTGAGACCGCGGAAGGATAAGGTGTAAGATCCTCCGCCTGCACTCTCGACAATCCTAAGAATTGCGCAGATGCTATGCCTAGGTTTATGTCAAGCAAGGAGGACGAAAACATGCGAAAGCTCATAATTGCGATTGGTTTAGTTGGTATCCTCGCGTCCTGCACACAAACAGAGCGAGGAACCGCAATCGGTGCTACCTCGGGCGCCGTCATTGGTGGTGTTGTCAGCAATAGCTGGAGCGGCGCGGCCGTCGGCGCCGTAGCAGGTGGCGTTGTAGGCGCCCTTATAGGCCACTCTCGCGAGCATCCCGGATATTGTATTTACCGGGATCGGCACGGTCGAAAATTCGAGGCTCGCTGCCGGTAACTGCAGCCCGATCTTTCGAAGCGGTGGGGGCGTCTCCCTTTCCGCTTCGTGACTTCTGATCTGGCAAGTGGGTTCCGATCGCAGAGACCCTACTACCCTCATTTCAGGTAACTCTTAAGGCCGCCGGCGTGATCTTCATCGATGCCAACGGCAACGGACTAGGCATGACGTTGAGAGATCGGTTGTAGGAGAAAACGGGCCGCTCTCCGCTGCGCCTTTCCGGGCAACGAGCGGGAGCGGCCAATGGGCAGGAGGCACCGGGGAAAGCAGTGCGATTGGAGGGCATCTCTCCCGCCAGCGGTGAGCATTCGGTTCGGAGAAAAGTTCGGCGGCGCAACTAGGCAGGCAGGGAAGGCGCCTTGATTCCCTGAATAGACGCGTGCATCATGTAAATAAGGGTTCTAAATAGATTTATGCTTGGCGCTGTGGTAAGGTTTCATAAAATGAACAAAAACAACATGTTACTGGTAAAAATAAGCGCCGTTCTGGCGCTTTTTTGCATTCTGGCCGCCACGTCCGTCAGAGCAATGGATTTCCGCACCGAACCGCTGGAGATTCGCAAGCAGGACGGCACCGTGCAGCATTTCACTGTGGAGATTGCCACGACCGCGGCCGAGCGCGAGCTTGGCCTGATGAATCGCCAGGAGATGGCCGACGATCATGGCATGATCTTCGACTTCGGCGAAAGCCGGCCGGTCTATATGTGGATGAAAAACACCTATCTGCCGCTCGACATGCTGTTTCTCTCCGACGCCGGCAAGATCACTCATATCCATCCCGACGCGCAGCCCTTTTCCGAAAACATCATCGGTTCGCACGGCCTGGTGCATTTCGTCATCGAACTGAATGGCGGCCTCGCGGCCAAGCTCGGAATCAAGGAGGGCGATGTCGCCGTCAGCGATCAGATCACCAAAGCGGCAGCCGCGAAGAAATAGAGCGGGATAGAAGAAATAGAATGGGTAGCCGGGCAATTAGCTATTGCAGCATGGATATGAAGCGTGTAATCGGACAGCGCTTCAGATGGTTCGGAGTGTAGCGCAGCCTGGTAGCGCATCTGGTTTGGGACCAGAGGGTCGGGAGTTCGAATCTCTCCACTCCGACCAGTTCTGAAAAGAACTTCGTCATTTTCCTGTTCATGTTTTTATGGCACAAGAGATGGCGCGAACCACTGAAGCCAGGATCCAGAGGGTACTTCCAGCATGACGGCAAAAATCTACCGCCCCGCCAAGACAGCGATGCAATCGGGCAAGGCCAAGACCAATCTTTGGTTGCTGGAATACGAGCAGGAAGCACCGCGCGTCATCGATTCGGTCACCGGCTATACCGGCTCCGGCGACATGCGCCAGCAGCTGAGACTGACCTTCGAGAGCCGCGAGCTCGCCGAAGCCTATGCCCAGCGCAACGGCATCGACTATCGCGTCATCGAGCCCAAGGATGCGACCCGCAAGTCGCTCTCCTACACCGACAATTTCCGCTATTCCCGTACCCAGCCCTGGACGCATTGATCCGGCTGGATTGTTTTGCCAAAAATGTCATAGAATAGCCAGATCGTCCGCGGCGCCTGTCCGCGGACCAGAGCGGTCCCTTAGCTCAGCTGGATAGAGCACCTGCCTTCTAAGCAGGTGGTCGCTGGTTCGAATCCAGCAGGGATCGCCAACATTTATCGCCCGACACATCTGCGCGGACGAACGACAATCTTTTCGGGCTTGAACGTGGCCCAGACAGTGAGTCTCCATGACGGTAGAATTCCGACCGCTAAAACTCGATGAAATGGAAGAAGCCGCCCGCGTGCTTCGAAGATCATTTGATCAACAATTGCCGTGGCTGGCTGGCCTCCATACCCCCGACGAGGACACATGGTTTTTCAGAGAAAACGTATTCAAGGAAAACCATGTTTGGGGTGCTGTAGAAGCAAGCAAAATTGTTGGGATAATTGCGTTTACATCCGACTGGATCAATCAGCTCTACGTATTGCCTGAGGCTCAAGCGCAGGGCATCGGATCAAAACTACTGGCAATCGCGCAAGCTGACGCCTCGCGGCTTCAGCTTTGGACTTTTCAGAAAAATGCTTTGGCTCGGCAATTCTATGAGGCAAAAGGTTTTGTAACCATTAAAGAAACTGACGGTTCAGAGAACGAGGAAAAGGAACCCGACATTCTCTATTCATGGTCAAAATCTAAGATATCGCCGTCACCATAACCGCGCAAAAAGGTACGCGCATAACTCAAGCCATGAATGATAGGCTATTCCAAGGTAAGCGCTATGCTGCTGTTGCAAATTATCTTTGTGTGGTTGGCGGTTGGTTCGGTATTGTTCTGCGTGCTTGCCGCAGTGACGCCAAACCGTGATCTCAATCGCGCCAGCCCGGAATGGATGGCGGTGCTCGCCTTCTTGTGGCCTCTGCTGCTGCTTTACGCTGTCGTCGGCGGAGCGCTTGCGCTTGTCGAAATGGTCTTTCGAAATAAACGTGCCTAAGCGCGGTTGCGCTTGCGTGAGGCGTTGAGTTTCCCGTCAGCAGCGCCTATGGTCCTCGTCATGGCCATAAAATTTCAAGCGAAAGACCCCGCTCTCGTCAAGCCCGCGGCAAAGCCGAAGGCTGGTGAGTCCCAATCCTCTCCGGAATTCGAGCTCGAGGCTTCGGAGTCCCCGAAGACGGACAAGCCTGCCTCAAAACGCGGCGCCGCGAAGTCCAAAAGCACCAAATAGTCCGGCTTTCACATCATTCGAAAAGATGATGGTTTTCTGCTCGCCAACTGAGCCCGAAAAAATAAATTCCTTGCTTTTTCTTTGCGTTGGGTGGCCACTGGACACCTTGCATCAAAGGGAGATCACGATGGCAAAAGGTCAGGTTCGTAGCAACAAGGAGACCCGAAAGCCGAAGAAGGACAAGGCTGCGTCTTCATCGGCCAGCACCGAAGGTTCGCAGGTCAAACTCGCCGGCAGCTCCTCGCCTTTCGGCAAGAAGGACAAGAAATAATCTTTCGGGTCATATGCCAATCAAGCCCGCTATTCCCAGGGATGGCGGGCTGTTGATTCAAGGGCAGCCGGCATTGCCGCTACCCGCAGTCAGAGAAGCCCCAGCTCTGAACACATCTGCCAGATCTCACCGGTCTCTGCGGTGGTTTTGCCAATCCTGACATCGGTGAATGCGGGTTCATCCGCCCCTTCGGGCTGAAACACGCCGTAGAAGTATCTGGTCTGTCTGCCCTCGTTGGCGCCCTCCTGCGAGGTGACCTTGCCGCAGACGGGAAATCCGCCGGCAGCCAGTGGCTTGTGGCCGTAGAACATGCGACTGAATTTCGCGTGCTCACCGCCGGTCAGCCGATTGCGAAGCCCATCCTTGATGACCAGCATCCAGGTACCGGGTGGTGTCGCGGAATCCGCACGGACCTCGCCGGCCGACAGAAGCAACAATCCGGCTGCCAAGGCGCCCATCGTTCTATTCAGTGTCACGATTGATCCGCAATCCGAGTTACTTTTCTTCGCTCGACCTTAGCGGATTCGCACGCGCCCTGCATGGCGCTGGCGATACTATTTCTGGGCGGTTCAATTGCCTTCCAGCAGCTCGATATCGCCTTTGATTCCTATCCATTTCGGCCGCACCTCCGACCAATGCACATGTGCCGGTGGCGCGAAGTCCGGATCTGCGAATGTGCCGACATTGAACCCGATCGTTCCCGGCAGGTAATCGCCGCTTTTCCAGAAGCCGCCGCCGCCGCAGATGCTGCAAAAGGCCGACATGACGTCCGGTTCAGCCTCCCCATTCCTGTACCAGACGGAATAAGGTCCGGATATGTCGGTGACATCGTCTGCGGCAAACCAGGCCGCCCAGCCCATGACGCTTCCCGTCGACCTCTGGCAGCGTGCGCAGGAGCAGGCGTGGTTGTGCACGGGTTCGCCCGTAACCGTGAGCGTCAGCCCGCCACAACGGCATTTCGAAATATATGAAACCATGACTACCTCCTATCGACCGTGATAGTCGGATGGCCGCGCTTGAAATCGACATGTCAAGCCGAGGATTGATAGCAGGTCGGGAGTGATACGGTCGCGCCATTTTATGCGGCACTGCGTGGTCCGCAATCCTGGACATAGGCCAGTTTGGGACAAATTCTGAGACTCGAAAGCGCACGCCGGGCCTCGACGGATGCCTCCGCCTCGCGGGCGATGGATTGGGCGGCAGACCGGATATCCGATCGCTGAGACGATCTCGCCCGGCCTGCGTCGGAAGGCGACTTTATCGCGGAGGGCGATCAGTCCGGCGCGGAGGTCTGCAGCGCCAGAGCATGCAACACGCCGCCCATTTTGCCCTGCAGCGCGTCGTAGACCATCTTGTGCTGCTGCACGCGATTCTTGCCGCGGAAGGCTTCGGCGACGACTTCGGCCGCATAATGGTCGCCATCGCCGGCGAGATCGCGGATCGTAACCTTCGCGCCCGGGATGCCTTGCTTGATCATGTCTTCGATTTCGCCCGGATTCATCGGCATGGTACTACTCCTGCTTATTCGGTGACGGGCAGTTCACCCGCCATGAACTCAGGGAACCATGATTCATGTGCCTTTTGCAATTGTTCAATTGCGATGGGTCGAGCCGAGCCCAGCGTCACCGTGGCGCCGCCCGTCATGCCGATCACAGGCGCATAGACGCCGCTGGCTTCGGCGAGCCGTGCGACTTCCTCGCGGTCCGCCTTCTCGACGGTGACGACGTAGCGGCTCTGGTCTTCGCCATAAAACACGGCAACCGGATCGGCGCCTTCGAGCACATCGATCGTTGCACCTATTTCGGACGCCATGGCCATTTCGGCAATCGCCAGTGCCAGACCGCCGGAAGAGCAATCATGCACAGCAGTTGCCAGGCCGTCGCGGATCAGATCGCGGACGAAATCGCCGACCTTGCGCTCAAGCGCCAGATCGACCGGCGGCGGCGGACCATCGGTGCGGCCATGGATATCGCGCATATAGACGGACTGGGCGATATGCGTACCCCAGCCGGATGGCGCGCCCATGAGGAAAATGGTTTCGCTTTCCTGGGCAAAGCGGATGCGCGCCATGCGCTTCCAGTCGTTGATCAGCCCCACGCCGCCGATTGTCGGTGTCGGCAGGATGGCCTGGCCGTTGGTCTCGTTGTAGAGCGACACATTACCCGACACGATCGGGAAATCGAGCGCAATGCAAGCCTCGCCGATGCCCTTGATGGCATGCACGAGCTGGCTCATGATCTCGGGCTTTTCAGGATTGCCGAAATTCAGATTGTCAGTCGCGGCCAGGGGCAGGGCGCCTGTCGCCGTGATGTTGCGCCAGCATTCGGCAACGGCCTGCTTGCCACCTTCGAATGCGTCGGCCTCGACGTAACGGGGGGTAACGTCGGAGGAAAAGGCGAGCGCCTTGTACTCGTGGCCTTCGACGCGGACCACACCGGCATCGCCGCCCGGCAGCTGCAGCGAATTGCCCTGGATCAGCGTGTCATACTGCTCGTAGACCCAGCGGCGCGAAGAGTTGTTGGCTGAGCCGACGAGCGTTATCAGGGCGTCGGCCACGTCAGCCTGCGGAATGTCGTTCTGGGCCAATGGCACAGGCTTGACGGCAGGTGTCCACGGACGGTCATATTCAGGTGCCTGGTCGCCGAGATCCTTGATCGGCAGGTCAGCGACCTCAATGCCCTGATGCAGCACGCGGAAACGCAGGTCGTCGGTGGTCTTGCCGACGATGGCGAAATCCAGGCCCCATTTGACGAAAATCGCCTTGGCGACATCTTCCTTGGAAGGTTCCAGCACCATGAGCATGCGCTCCTGGCTTTCCGACAGCATCATCTCATAGGCGGTCATCTGCTCTTCGCGGACGGGTACCTTGTCTAGCAACAGTTCGATACCGAGATCGCCCTTGGCGCCCATCTCGACGGCCGAGCATGTAAGACCCGCCGCACCCATGTCCTGGATGGCAATGACGGCGCCGGTCTGCATCAGCTCAAGGCAGGCTTCCAGCAGGCACTTTTCGGTGAAGGGGTCGCCGACCTGCACGGTCGGACGCTTTTCCTCGATCGATTCATCGAATTCGGCCGATGCCATCGTTGCGCCGCCGACGCCATCACGGCCGGTCTTGGCGCCGAGATAGACGACGGGCAAGCCGACGCCTTTGGCTTCCGACAGGAAGATGCCGTCGGATTTGGCGAGACCGGCAGCAAACGCATTGACGAGGATGTTGCCGTTGTAGCGCGCGTCGAACTCGACTTCGCCGCCGACCGTCGGCACGCCGAAGGAATTGCCGTAGCCGCCAACGCCCGAAACGACGCCCGCCACCAGATGCCGTGTCTTCGGATGATCCGGCGCACCGAAGCGCAGCGCGTTCATCGCAGCCACGGGGCGGGCGCCCATCGTGAAGACGTCACGCAGGATACCGCCGACGCCGGTTGCCGCACCCTGGTAGGGCTCGATATAGGAAGGGTGATTGTGGCTCTCCATCTTGAAGACCACGACGTCGCCGTCATCGATATCGACGACGCCGGCGTTCTCGCCCGGTCCCTGGATAACGCGCGGACCCTTGGTCGGCAGCGTCTTCAGCCACTTCTTCGAGGACTTGTAGGAGCAGTGCTCGTTCCACATCGCCGAGAAGATGCCGAGTTCCGTAAAGGTCGGTTCGCGGCCGATCAGCCCCAGTATGCGCTGATACTCATCCGGCTTCAGGCCGTGGCTGGCGATCAGGTCCGGGGTGATGGGGCGGTCGTTGGAAACGGTCATCTGGTTCTCGGAAGCTGTTGGGAGGCTTTGTGCTTGCCTATAGCCCATGAAAGGCCCGAACGCGATAGGAAAATCGGCGGATCAACAGACTCGAAGTCGAGGTGGAAAGTTCAGCAACCGGCGCCGTTGCGCGCCCAGCCATTGACGTCCTTGTGAACGCGAGCAGAGACCGCGGCATCGTCCATCAGCGGGCCGAACGCGCTCATCTTGGCCGGTGTGCCACTGGCCTGGATGACGAGCAATGGCCGCGATTCCGGCGAATGCTTCCTGACGATCAGGATACGCGGCGTGCCGGAGAACGAATTGAGTTCCGGTGCGAGCTTGTAGGCGGCAAACATCGGATCCTTGGACTTGAACCAGCAACGGTTCGCACCGAGTGCCACGCGTTCCATCACCGGCAATGCCCCGACCGACAAAGCCGACACGGGCTGCTTGCTGGTGCTGCAGGCAGCGAGCACGGCGAGCGTGGAAAAGGCGGCGATGGTGAGGAAAAGGCGCATGAAAACACTCCGGTAAACGGGCTGATCGGCAGGTTCTACCGTGTAAAGCTTAAGCGGCGATGACTTCCAGCGCCGAAGCGAAGATGCCGCGACCGTCGCTGCCACCATGGGCAGCCTCGATCAGGTTTTCCGGATGCGGCATCATGCCGAGCACATTGCCCTTGGCATTGATGATGCCGGCGATGTGGTTCATCGAGCCGTTGGGATTGGTTTCCGGCGTATAGCGGAACACCACCTGGCCTTCACCCTCGACCTTGGCCAGCGTTTGCTCGTCGGCGAAGTAATTGCCGTCGTGATGGGCGACCGGGCTGCGGATGATCTGGCCCTTGTCGTAGGCACGCGTGAAATCGGTGTCGTTGTTGGCGACTTCCAGCTTGATCTCGCGGCAGACGAATTTCAATGACGCGTTGCGCATCAGCGCGCCCGGCAACATGCCGGCCTCGAGCAGGATCTGGAAGCCGTTACAGACGCCCATGACCTTGACGCCCTTTTCGGCCTTTTCGCGGATCGCCTGCATCACAGGCATGCGCGCGGCAATTGCGCCGCAGCGGAGATAGTCGCCGTAGGAAAAACCGCCGGGAATGACGATGAGATCGACGTCGTCCGGGATCGAGGTCTCGGTCTGCCAGATGGTGATCGGCGCCTTGCCGGAGATCTTGGTCAGGGCAGCGATCATGTCGCGATCACGGTTCAGACCGGGCAGCTGGACGACGGCGGATTTCATATCTCGATCTCCGGAATAGGGGATAGAAACTCTGGGGGAACTTTCGCGGTGAGCCATACGCCATTGTCGGCGACATGGAAAGAGCAACCTTCTGCGGTCATTCCGACGGTGTCGACGGTCAACAGGATATGTGCGCCTTTGCGGCGAATGGCGACGACCTTCGCCGTCTCGATGTCCGGCGACAGATGCACATGTGTGCGGCTCATTGGCTGCAGACCGCTTTCGCGAATCTTCGCCCAGGCCTGCGCTGTCGTGCCGTGATAAAGAATGGTTGGCGGCACATCTGCGGCAAGTCCCAGATCTATATTGACGCTGTGGCCCTGCGCAGCACGAATTCGATTGCCGTCAAGCGTAAAGCGCTTCTTGGGATTCTCGTCGAGGATGCGGCGGAGTTCCGTGTCGGAGATAGCAAATTTCGCACAAATCTTGCCGCTGAGTTCCGGATAGCCTGTCCACCCCTCCGAATTGAGTGATAGACCCAGCTCCTGAGGTGCATGACGGAGCACATAGCTCAAGAACTTGGAAACCTCGGTATCGTATTTCGCCATAGTTCAGCTGCTGGCATCCAGCGGCCGCTGCGCCGCTTCGGAAAGCTCGCGAAGATCGAGACGGTTTTCGATCCGATCGAGACGCTGGTCGTGGCGCGCCATAATCCCATAAATGTTGTGAATGTCTTGCTGAATGGAAATCACAGTCCCGCGCATCGCGCTCATCTCAGCACGAAGCTCCGAAAGCCCGTTATCAACTTTATCAAATCGCTGATTGAGCTTCTTCATGAGCTCAGGCATCAATTCCAATGAAGCATCCGCCATCACCCACCCTCAACCCTTACGAGAGGTTGATAGTATAGTTCTCGATTACCGTGTTGGCGAGCAGTCTTTCGCACATGGATTTGAGGTCGGTCTCGGCCTTTGCCTTATCGTCGTGGTCGATCACCAGATCGAACACCTTGCCCTGGCGCACGCCGCCGACGCCGGAAAAATCGAGCGCCGAAAGCGCGCCTTCGATCGCCTTGCCCTGCGGATCCAATACACCGTTCTTCAGCGTTACAACGACGCGTGCCTTGATCATCTTATCCTCTGTTTTATCAAGATCGTTCTAGCGGGAGCCGGGCTCAATCAGTCTTGACGAGCACCGGACCCGAACTACGGATCGGTTCATTCTCGTTGATGATGCCGAGCCGGCGCGCCACTTCCTGGTAGGCTTCGAGAAGGCCGCCGAGATCCTTGCGGAAACGGTCCTTATCGAGCCGTTCGCGGGTCTCGATATCCCACAGGCGGCAGGAATCCGGCGAGATCTCGTCGGCAAGAATGATGCGCATCATGTCGCCTTCGTAAAGGCGGCCGCACTCGATCTTGAAGTCGACGAGCTGGATGCCGACGCCGAGGAAGAGACCGGTAAGGAAGTCGTTGATGCGGATGGCGAGCGCCATGACATCATCGAGTTCCTGCGGGCTGGCCCAGCCAAAGGCGGTAATGTGCTCTTCCGAGACCATCGGGTCATCGAGCGCATCCGACTTGAAATAGAATTCGATGATCGAGCGCGGCAGCACAAGGCCTTCCTCGATGCCGAGGCGTGTGGCGAGTTCGCCGGCCGCGACATTGCGCACCACGATTTCGAGCGGGATCATCTCGACTTCGCGGATCAACTGCTCGCGCATGTTGAGGCGGCGAATGAAATGCGTGGGGATGCCGATGCGGTTGAGATGCGTGAAGATGAATTCCGAGATACGATTGTTGATGACGCCCTTGCCATCGATAATCTCGTGTTTCTTCTTGTTGAACGCAGTCGCATCGTCTTTGAAAAACTGCACCAGAGTACCCGGTTCCGGACCTTCGTAAAGGATCTTCCCCTTGCCTTCGTAGATCCGGCGGCGACGGTTGTTCATATTTTTCTCTTTTTGTTGGCGGCGAGACTCACGTTGCCGTGCCACCGCATGATACTCTTTTATGCGGTCATTAACTGAAAAGATCGCGGTTAACAATGACACATGGATCCGATCCCCTGTTTTCGACCGTGTTGGTCATGTGTCCGTCACAGAGCGAAACACCGATTGCACTTTGCTTGAGCTTTTGGTTTATGTGCTGCGACATTATAAACGTAGTTCAAGATTCTCGGGAGACAAGCCAATGTCGGGTCTGACAGATCGCGAAAAAGCCTTCGAAAACCAGTACGCGCATGACCAGGAAAAGAAATTCCGTATCATCGCGCGCCGCAACAAGTTGCTCGGCCTGTGGGCCGGAACGCTGCTCGGAAAGTCCGATCTCGACGCTTACGCGAAGGAAGTGGTTGTCTCCGATTTCGAGGAAGCCGGTGACGAAGATGTCCTCCGCAAGGTCCAGGCAGATTTCGCGGCTGGTGGCGTGTCCCTGGGGCATGACGACATTCGCGCCCAAATGGTCGAATTGCTGAACGCTGCCGCCGAGCAGATCGAAAACAGCTAAGTCCCCACGCTCGCGACAGAAAAAATCAAGCCGCCCCTTCAGGGGCGGCTTTCTTCATGGCTTGAGGCGCGACAGGAACTGCGCGAACACCATCGTGCCTTCTGGCCATGGGCCATGGCCGGATTCGATGTTGATATGACCGGAATTGCCGGCGTCGACGAGGAACGAGCCCCAGGCATTGGCGATATCGCCAGCGTGGTCATAGGTGCCGTAAGGGTCGTTCTGGCTGGCGACCATGATCGACGGGAATGGCAGCGGCGAACGCGGGTAGGGACCGAACGCGTTCAGCTTCTCGAGTTCCAGCCCCAAGGACAGTTCCGGCGGTTTGATCAGGTTCGGTGGCGACACCAGGAAGGCGCCGGCAACCTTGTCGCCGCATTCTTCCAGCGCATGCACGGCAGCGCTGATGCCGAGCGAATGGGCGACCAGCACCACGGGCTTTTCCGCCGCCTTAATCGTGTCGGCAATCCGCTGGACCCAGGCCGCGCGTGACGGGTCGTCCCATGATGCCTGCTCAATGCGGCGCGCCGATGCCAGCCGCGATTCCCAGCGGGTCTGCCAATGGTCGGGGCCGGAATTGCCGTAGCCCGGCACCATCAATATATCTGCTTCAGACGCTTTCATGATCCTCAAATGCGTTCGACACAGCCTGTTGTCAAGCATTTCGGCATCCAGAAAAGCAGAACCCCGCCGTCGGTGGGCGGGGCTCGTTCTCAGGTAGGCTTGGCTTTACTCCTCGCCGCCGCTGTCGTCACTGCTGCTGTCATCGGCAGAGCTGTCGTCAGCGGCACTGTCGTCGCTCGAATTGTCGTCGGCAGCGCTGTCGTCCGCGTTGTCGTTGCCATCCATGCTTGAATCATCGGCTGCATCATCGGCGTTGGCGCCGTTGTCATCCGACGTATCGTCGGCTGCAGAATTGTCATCCTGGTTGTTGTCATCCGTGGCGCTATTGTCATCGGCAGCATTGTCGTCCGCCGTGACATCGTCGCCGCTGCTGTCATCGACATAGGAACTATCGTCGTTGTTGGCATCGTCGGCCGCGTCAGCCTTGTCTTCCTCTACATTCGAGGCCGCATCGGCGTCCGGATCCGGATTGTCGGCGGCATCATCGACGGTCTCCTTGGAATCGTAGTCGTCGGCCGCCTCGATCGCCTTGTCCTCGTCGGTTGCTGTGTACTCTTCCTCTGCCGAGGCATCGAGCGTCTCTTCGGTGCTCCCATATTCGCTCTCGAAGGACTGGTATTCCTCCGAAGTATATTCGAAGTCGTAGCTTTCGCTGATCTCTACACTCTCCTCGTAGCTCGCCCACGAATAGGATTCGTAATAGGAGTAGCTCTCGCTGTAGAAGTAGCTCGAACTGGTCTCGAAGTAGTCCCATGAATCCTTGTAGAAATCGTAATACTGCGGCTCATAGGCCGCGTACCAGTAATAATAGCCAGCATAATATCCGTTGAAGTCGGCAATGAGCATGGTCGTATACCACTGCTCGTTCGGCCGCTTGTTGGCGCCCTGCGCCTTGGCGAGCAGCTTCCGCAGCTTGTCGAGCTCCGCCTTCTGGCGCTTGGTCATGTTCTTGTTGGCGGCCATCTTGTCGAGCCGCTTGTTCATATCATTGATGCGCCGGCCGTTCTTGGTGGCTTCTTCTTGCGCGTTGGCGGCTTTGCCACCCATGACGCGCTTGAGATAGTCCTTCCAGACCTTGTTCAGCGTCTCGATGCCCAGCGCCAGCTTCTTTTCTTTCAGGCCCGAGAGCTTGTAGGTGGCATTGACCTCGGCGATCGCGACGGCGAGTTCCGGCAAGCTCGATGCCAGCTTCTTGGTGTCCTTGGCAGTGGCTGCAGCGCGCACGGTCTCGATGTTCTTGGCGGTGGCCGCAAGCGCCTTCAGGAACGGTGCGGACTTGCCGCGCTTTTCCTTCGGGATGGCCTTGAAATTCTTCAGGATGAAGCTGACGGCTTGACCCTGCTTTTGCAGCATCTGCTCGGCATTGAGCTTCTTTGCCTGGAAGTCGATTTGACTTGCGGCGAAAGCCGGTGCTGTCGGCAGGACAGCGAACATCAGGCCGGCAGAAAGCAGGACCGCAGGCAGTGCGGCCGCACGAAAATAGCGTTTCATATGTTTCCCCTCTAGGCTGCCAGGCCCTCATTTTTCCCTGGCACAGTGCTTGCCCTACGCCCGTTTTTTAAAGGCCGCAACACACGCTTTGAGACTATAGTTGAGCAAACGTGCACGTTGACTTAAGGGCCGCCAGCAAAACATGCGCTCTTGCGCAATATCATCCAATCTCTAAGCTGAGACGTAGATAAAAAGCATGCCTGGGGAGGAATACATGCTTGGATTGATGCAGGAGTGGCCGCTTCTCTGCCACAAGGTTATCGACCACGCCGCCAACTATCATGCGGCTCGCGAAGTCGTCTCGCGCTCGGTTGAAGGCCCGATACACCGGACAAATTACCGGGATGTCCGGATTCGGTCGCTGGGTTTCGCAAAGCGCCTGGAACGCGAAGGCATCAAGGCTGGCGACAGGATCGCCACCATGGCCTGGAACACCTGGCGACATCTTGAGGCGTGGTATGGAATCACCGGCGCAGGCGCCGTCTACCACACGCTCAATCCGCGCCTCTTTGCGCAGCAACTCGTCTGGATCATGAACGATGCCGAAGATCGCATGCTGTTCGTTGACCTGACCTTTCTGCCCCTGATCGAGAAGATCGCATCGCTGGTCCCGTCGCTGGAGAAGGTCGTCATCCTGACGGACCGGGCGCATATGCCTGAAACGGCTCTCCCGAACGTCGCCTGCTACGAGGAATGGCTCGCAGAGAGCGACAGTGATTTCGCCTGGAAGAGCTTTGACGAACGCACCGCTGCCGGCATGTGCTACACGTCAGGCACGACGGGTAACCCCAAGGGCGTCGTCTATTCCCATCGCTCCAACGTGCTGCATGCCATGGCGTCGGTCTTTCCCGACGTGATCGGCATGTCGTCGGGAGACACGGTGATGCCGGTCGTGCCGTTTTTCCACGCCAATGCCTGGGGGACGACCTTCGCCGCGCCAATGTCGGGCGCGCGCTTCGTTCTGCCTGGACCGGGCATGGACGGCAAGTCGATCTACGAGATGCTGACCAACGAGAAAGTCACGGTAACCGCAGCCGTGCCGACAGTGTGGCTGATGCTGCTGCAATATCTGGAAAAGGAGAATGGTAGCCTGCCGGATCTCGACCGGGTCTTCATCGGCGGTTCGGCGTGCCCGCGGTCGGTCATTGCGGCATTCCAGAACAAGTATGGCGTCAAGGTGCGCCATGGCTGGGGCATGACCGAGATGTCGCCGATCGGCAGCGTCTGTGTGCTCAACCCGGACCATGCAGGGCTGAGCGATGACGAGAGGCTCGATGTGCAGGCCAAGCAAGGCCAGCCTTTCTTCACCGTCGAGATGAAGATCACCGATGACGACAACAACGCCATGCCGCATGATGGCCGGACTTTCGGGCATCTGAAGGTGCGCGGGCCGGCAGTTGCATCGTCCTACTACAAGGGGGAGGGCGCCGAGCAGTTCGATGAAGATCTGTGGTTCGACACGGGCGACGTCGCCCATATCGATGCGCATGGCTATATGCAGGTCACCGACCGCTCCAAGGATGTCATAAAGTCGGGTGGCGAGTGGATTTCCTCGATCGAACTGGAGAATCTCGCCGTTGGCCATGCCGGTGTCGCCGAGGCTGCCGTGATCGGCCTGCCGCATCCCAGATGGGACGAGCGACCGCTGCTGGTCATTGTCCGCAAGCCGGATTGCCAGCCCGAAAAAGATGACATCCTGGCTTTCATGGAGGGCAGGGTCGCCAAATGGTGGATGCCCGACGACGTCGTCTTCGTCGATGCGATACCGCATACTGCAACCGGCAAGATCCTCAAGACTGAACTTCGAGCCCAGATGAAGGACTACCGGTTTCCGGGATGCGGCTGAAACCGCGCCGCAGCTTTTGCGGCGACACAAGATGCGGTTTGTACTATAGTGGCGGTGTTGCCTGTCGACTCGACCGGGGCATTTGATACTTCGGCCAGATGACGGCTTAACCCAGCGGGAGGATCCGATATGGGCACATTGCATGTGGTATCAAACGCCGAGGGCACTTTCGTCCGCCCGGAAGTCCGGGAAATCGGCATGCTCGAAGTCTTTGACGCGTTGCGTCTCGGTCTCAAGGATTTTCAGGAAAAACCATCGCACTATGTTTTTCTCTGTATCATGTACCCCATTGCCGGCGTCGTGCTGATGGTCTGGAGCGCGGGTGCCAACCTGCTGCCACTGATGTTCCCTCTGGCCTCCGGCTTTGCATTGCTGGGTCCAATCGCCGCGATCGGCCTTTACGAGATCAGCCGGCGTCGCGAAGCGGGGCTCGACTCGTCATGGTATCACGCGCTTGAGGTTCGCCATTCCCCGGCGATGTTTTCGATCATCGCGGCCGCCGCCGTGCTCTTTGCCCTGTTCATCGTCTGGCTGCTGGTCGCGCAGAACATTTACGTCGCCCATTTCGGCAATGTGCCGCCGGCCTCGCTGAGCGTCTTCCTCCACGACGTTCTCTACACATCGAATGGCTGGTCGATGATGTTCTGGGGCAACCTCGCGGGCCTTGCTTTCGCCATCGCCGCGCTTGCCGTTTCGGTCGTGACCTTTCCGTTGTTGCTCGAGCGTGACGTCGGGGCGCTGGCGGCAATCGTCACCTCCATCCGGACGCTGATCCGCAATCCCATACCGGTTCTTCTGTGGGGCGTGATCGTCGCCGTGCTGCTGGTGATCGGCTCGATCCCGATCTTTGCCGGACTGGCCGTCGTGCTGCCGGTGCTCGGTCATTCGACCTGGCATCTCTACCGCAAGATGATCGGCCCGCCGAAGCTCTGAACCAACGTGTATTTGAAACGAAAGCGCCGACCTCATGGGCCGGCGTTTTGCGTTTTGGTGGGATATTGGCCTCAGCCGAACACGCGGCCGAAGATCGTGTCGACATGCTTGGTGTGGTAGCCGAGGTCGAATTTCTCGCGGAGATCGGCTTCGGAAAGTGCTGCCAGCACTTCCTTGTCGCCTAGCAGTTCCTCAAGGAAATCCTTGCCTTGTTCCCAGACCTTCATCGCGTTGCGCTGGACCAGGCGGTAAGCGTCTTCACGAGATACGCCGGCCTGGGTAAGCGCCAGCAGCACGCGCTGCGAATGCACGAGGCCGCGGAACTTGTTGAGGTTCTTCATCATGTTGTCGGGATAGACGAGCAGCTTGTCGATCACGCCGGTCAGGCGCGACAGCGCGAAATCGAGCGTCACCGTCGCGTCCGGCCCAATCATCCGCTCGACCGACGAATGCGAAATGTCGCGTTCGTGCCAGAGCGCAACATTTTCCATCGCCGGCGCAGCGAACGAGCGCACCATGCGGGCAAGGCCGGTGAG
This sequence comes from Shinella sp. OV683, assembly GCF_057787725.1. NCBI lineage: Bacteria > Pseudomonadati > Pseudomonadota > Alphaproteobacteria > Hyphomicrobiales > Rhizobiaceae > Shinella > Shinella sp. OV683. Next base: position 2,859,137 of record NZ_CM173543.1, on the reverse strand, counting down.
GTTTTCGGTCAGCACCGGATTGCGCTTGTGCGGCATGGCCGACGAGCCCTTCTGGCCGGGCGAGAAATATTCCTCGACCTCAAGTACCTCAGTGCGCTGCAGATGGCGGATTTCGGTGGCCAGCCGTTCGATCGACGAGGCGATGACACCCAGGGTGGCGAAATACATGGCGTGGCGGTCGCGCGGAATGACCTGGGTCGAAACCGGTTCCGGCTTCAGGCCCAGCGCCTTGGCGACATATTCTTCGACACGCGGATCGATATTGGCAAATGTGCCGACCGCACCCGAAATCGCGCAAGTGGCGATTTCCTCGCGAGCGGCGACCAGACGCTGGCGGCAGCGTTCGAATTCGGCATAGGCGAGCGCCAGCTTGACGCCGAAAGTCGTGGGCTCGGCATGGATACCATGGCTGCGGCCGATGGTGACCGTGTCCTTGTGCTCGAAGGCGCGGCGCTTGAGGGCTGCGAGCAACTTGTCGAGATCGGCAAGCAGGATATCACTGGCACGGGCAAGCTGGACGCTGAAGCAGGTGTCGAGCACATCGGACGAGGTCATGCCCTGATGGACGAAACGGCTGTCCGGACCGATGAATTCGGCGAGATGGGTGAGGAAGGCGATGACATCGTGCTTGGTGACAGCTTCGATCTCATCGATCTTGGCGACGTCGAATGTCGCGGCGCTGCCCTTTTCCCAGATATTCTTTGCCGCGTCCTTGGGGATCACGCCAATCTCGGCGAGTGCGAAGCAGGCATGCGCCTCGATCTCGAACCAGATGCGGAAGCGGGTTTCCGGCGACCAGATGGCGACCATTTCGGGGCGGGAGTAGCGCGGGATCATGGGATAGGTCCTTCGGAAAACGGCAGTTGCCGCCCCTCTAACAAATCGCAGAGGCAATCACAATGCGGGTTTGGCTCAATGGAGCTATGCGATTGAGCTAAGCACGAGCGCGGAACGCGAACCAGACGCCAAGTCCCAGGAAAATCACGGGAGCCAGCGGATAGTAGACGTAGAGGCTGTCGACTGTGAACTGGTAGACTGCGCCTGCCGAGGTGAAGACCAACTGATAGCACCAGGTGATTGACGGAAACGATGCATGCCAGTGGGCGTAGAACATGCGGTATTGAAGTGCGAAGATGGCAGCCGTCGCCGTATGCACCGACAGGGAGAGAATGACCGTGCCGATGATGAAGCGTCCGACCTGCCCGGCGTTGCCGGCGGCGAGGTTGGCAAGCATCAATCCGGGGCCGAACCCGGCCGCCGCGCCATAGAAATACAGAAGCACGATCACGTCGCGCGAAAAGATCAGAAAACCTTCGCGCAGATAGAGACCGAACATGGCCGAGAACGCGCTCAATGCGCCGACGAGAACAGACCCGATAAGCACAGTCCAGGGTGAGGGGATGCAGTCACCGAGCCGCACCAAAACCCTTGCGGTCGTGCTCTTCTGAACCAGCCCTTCGGCGGTCGCCATTACGGCGTCTCTGTGAGACGGACGGGAACTGCAATCCAGCGCTCGTCATTGCCTTCGAAGCCGAAGGACGACACTTGGATCATCGCGACCATGGGTGCTGATGAAAGTTCACTGGTGACAATGGCGCCGAGCCGGTAGCCATTCGGGCAATTGCGGCTCGAGGGCACCTGCCTCTCCTCGTAAATCACTCGCGTGGATGGCTCGGAAAAGGCTTCCGTAAAGGCCAGCGAGAAGCCGCTGAAAGCGCCCACCATGTTCAGGCACGCCTTGGGTGCCGGAAACGCCTTTTCCGTCAATTCCATCGTAAACGTCTGGCTGCGCGGCGGCAACGACGGATACTGGTAATAGCGTAGGCGATGTGGATTGCTCTCGGCTTCGGAGACTGGATTATAGGCGACCATCAGGCCGGGATTGTTTTCCAGTTCGAATTGGGCAATCAGCGGCTCCGCTTTTGCGCGTGCCAGCTTGCGGATCTTGCCGATCGATTCTTCATCCTCGACCAGCACCTTTACAGGCGTGTTCGGCAGGAACTTGTCCGTCTGTGTATCGATGAAGAAGATATTGGAATAGGCAAAGCCGGAGCCGTCCTGCACGCCGTATTCTTCGAATGCAAAAATCTTGCCATCTGCGGAAAAGCCGATGACATCAAGCTGCGCGGAATCGCCGGCCTGGGCGGCGCAAGCAAGCGCGACAAACCAGAAAAGCCCCAGTGTCAAACGGTTCTGCAGCAATCGCAGCACTGTGAAGGATTTCATCCCCTGGCTTTCTCCGCAGCACTGCGGATCGCATTGATGTTGGCGCGATAGTCTTCGAGTCCCGCACCCTTGTAAATGGCGGAGCCAGCCACAAGCACGTTAACGCCGGCGGCGGCTGGAATATCTGCCGTTTCAGCGGTAATACCGCCGTCGACTTCGAGTTCGATCGGCCGGTCACCGATCATCTTGTGAATGCGCCGAATCTTTTCAGTCACCGCAGGCACATATTTCTGGCCGCCGAAGCCAGGATTGACGCTCATGACCAGCACGAGATCGACCATGTCGATGACATAGTCCAGCACGCTTTCAGGCGTGGCCGGATTGATCGAAACGCCAGCCTTCTTGCCCAGTGCCTTGATTGCCTGCAGCGAGCGATGAAGGTGGGGGCCAGCTTCGGCGTGAACTGTGATGATGTCGGCGCCGGCCTTGGCGAAGGCCTCGATATACGGATCGGCAGGCGCGATCATCAGGTGGCAGTCGAATGTGGCTGATGTCAGCGGGCGCAATGCCTTGACCACGTCCGGACCAAAGGAAATGTTCGGCACGAAATGGCCGTCCATGATGTCGAGATGGATCCAGTCGGCGCCGGCGGCCACCACATCGGTGACTTCCTGTCCCAGCCTGGCGAAGTCAGCGGCGAGAATCGAGGGGGCAATGCGGATCGGTCGCGTCATCGGGTTACTCCGGCGTGTTGTTGCCGCCGCAATATCATCGCTTCAGGCGCGCGGCAATCGCCCAGCACGCAAACGCTATGCGGCGTTGCGCACATCACCGAAGACCCGCTCGAAATTATTGCGGATCAATACGTCGACATCGCTCATCATCACCAGTTGGCCGAGATCAACGAGGCTGGTCACGCCATAACCGGTAATTCCGCAGGGCACGATCCCCGAGAAATGCTCAAGCTCGGGATCCACATTGAGCGAAAAGCCATGAAAGCTCACCCACTTCCTGAGGCGAATGCCGATGGCGGCGATCTTGTCTTCGGCCGGCTGTCCCGGCGCAAGCGGTGGCCGCTCAGGGCGTTCGACCCAGACGCCGACACGATCTTCGCGCCGTTCGCCCCTGATGTTCATGTCGGCAAGGGTGCCGATCACCACGTCCTCGAGCGCGGACACGAAGGCACGCACATCCTGCTTGCGGCGTTTGAGGTCGAGCATTACGTAGACGACGCGCTGGCCAGGTCCATGATAGGTGTATTCGCCGCCGCGGCCGGTCTGATGGACAGGGAATCGTCCTGGCGTCAGCAGATCCTTGGCCTCCGCAGACGTGCCGGCGGTATAGAGGGGCGGGTGCTCGACCAGCCAGACAAGTTCGTCTGCCGTCCCATCGGCGATCCCGGCCACTTCGTCTTCCATGGTACGCACGGCGTCATCATAGGCTACCGGCTGGTCCGAGATGCGCCAGCGCACCGGCGCCGAGCCAGAAGTGGCGAACATCGGGATTGTCAGATCGGCGCGTTGCATGAGAGCGGTCCATAAGTGTTCTTGAAGCCTATGTGGATAAAAACGACTGCTTCCGCAAGATGCCAGGCGTCAGGGCGGTGGAAATCAGCTGATGTACAAGGCTCGTGAAAATAAGCCGAAAATTATTGTCCGGCGCTCTTGTGTGGTGAGAATCCTTTTGGTACATGCTGCGCCGCCGGACAAGTTCGGCATCTACCACGATGCGGTCGTGGCGGAATTGGTAGACGCGCAGCGTTGAGGTCGCTGTGGGGCAACCCGTGGAAGTTCGAGTCTTCTCGACCGCACCATCTAAAAAGCCCGCCCTTGTGGCGGGTTTTTTGTTGCCCGGATTTTGCCTGAAAGCCTCAAGTGCCCCGGCGGATTGCCGCAAATCCCAGCATCCCCAGTGTGCCGAGCGCCGCGGTGAAGGCAAGTGCGGCTGAAGTACCGGCCTGCTGCGAAATCACCGCGAAGACGAACGGCGCCGTCGACGACAGAATCAACCTGAGCGCCGACATCTGCCCCGTAACTGTGCCATAACCCTCCGAGCCGAACAGATAGAGCGGCAGCGAACCCTGCACGATGCTGTTCAGCCCCGAGCCGAGTCCGAGCAGGGCGGCGAAGACGATCGCACCGGGCAACCAGCTCCCCGAGACAAGCAGTACGACGATACCACTAACCATGAAGAATGCCGACAGCACCGCCAGCATCGGCGGCTGGATATTCCGACCGAACACCATATTGATGAAGCGGCTGAGCACCTGCGACGGACCGAACAGCGCGCCCACCATCACGGCGCTTGCGCCAAGTCCCAGCGTCGTCAGCATCGGCACCATATGCACCAGCATCGCTGAGAGCGTGAAGCCCTGCAGCGCAAATGCGCCGGACGCAAGCAGGAAGCCCAACCGTCGTTTTGACGGTGGTAGCGAGCCTTGAACAGGAATACTCGAAACGGCGTCGTCATCGCTACCGCGATCAGCGGCCGCGCGACGTTGATGGACGATCCAGTAATGCAATGGCAGGCAAATCACCACATTCAGCGCCGCATAGAACAAGAAGATCTCCCGCCATGTCAGCAAGCCATGCAGCCATGTGGTCAGCGGCCAGAACAGCGTCGAGGAAAATCCGGCGATCAGCGTCAGATAGGTGATGCTTCGGGCCGCGGCATGCGGTGCGATTTCGACAAGCGTCGCAAAGGCCGCGGGGTAGAGCACCACGGCGGCTGCCAGTTCAAGCGCAATAAGGCTGAATGTATAGGTCGCGGGGTGCGACGACGAGGCCAGCAGCGCCAGCGTCAAGGCTGCAAAGATCGAGCCGGCGACCATCAGCCGGCTGGCGCCGAAGCGATCCATCCAGCGGCCAGCAACAGGCGCCACAACGCCACCCACCAGCAAAGCTCCGGAAAAGACACCGAACACCTGATCGACGCTCCAGCCCAGATCGCGTGCCATGTCGGGCGCCAGGATGCTGAAGCAGTAATAGAGCGTTCCGTAGCCGATGATTTGTGTGAGGCCGAGCGCCAGGATGGTTGCAGTCGGAGCCGGCTGATGCGGGGTGGTCATGTCAATGCAAACTCTGGGAAAACTCTGAAAATTGCTTCCGCTATTTAGCGCTAACATCGTGCGCGGGGCTGGCCGAAGTAAGTCAGACGATCCGCTTTCCCTGCTCATCGAGCACGCGTTCGCCGTCTTCCTTGGTGAAAGGGCCGCTGAACGTGTCCTGCAGGATATCGAGCACCGCTTCGGACGGCCGGCATAGCCGCGTCCCCAGCGGCGTGATGACGAAGGGCCGATTGATGAGGATTGAATGCTTGAGCATTGCGTCAAGTAACTGTTCGTCGCTAAGGCTTGGATCGGCGAGGCCAAGCTCCGCATAGGGCGTGCCTTTCTCCCGTAGTGCCTCACGAACCGAAAGTCCGGCGTCTGCTATCATCGTCACCAACGCCTCGCGGCTTGGCGGGTTGTTCAGATATTCGATCACCGTCGGCTCGATGCCGGCATGGCGAATGAGCGCCAGCGTGTTGCGGGAGGTGCCGCAATCCGGATTGTGGTAGATGGTCACGTCCATGGTCAGGCTCCTTCGACCGATGATGTCTTGGATACGGGAATGCCGCGCTCGTACCAGCCCTTGCTGCGGTTGACGATCCAGACGACGGTCAGCATCACCGGAACCTCTATCAGCACCCCGACCACGGTCGCCAATGCAGCTCCGGAATTGAAGCCGAACAGGCTGATGGCCGCAGCAACGGCGAGTTCGAAAAAGTTGGACGCGCCGATCAGCGCCGAAGGTCCCGCGACACAATGCTCCTCGCCCGTCATCCGGTTGAGCAGATAGGCCAGTCCGGCATTGAAATAGACCTGGATCAGGATCGGCACTGCCAATAGGGCGATGACGGCCGGTTGAGCGAGGATCTGTTCGCCCTGGAAGCCGAACAGCAACACCAAAGTAGCCAATAGAGCGACAAGCGACAACGGCTGAAGCCGATGAAGCAGGGCATCCAGCCGCTTTGAAGTGCCGTCTGCCATCAGCAGACGCCGCAACAACTGGGCAGCGATGACTGGTAGCACGATGTAGAGCACAACGGAGAGGATCAGCGTATCCCACGGCACCGTGATCGCCGAGAGCCCGAGCAGCAACGCCACGATCGGTGCAAAGGCGACAATCATGATGCTGTCGTTCAGCGCCACCTGCGACAAGGTGAAATGCGGTTCGCCCTTGGTCAGGTTGGACCAGACGAACACCATGGCAGTGCAGGGGGCGGCTGCGAGGATGATCAGGCCGGCGATATAGGAATCGATCTGCGCCTCAGGCAGCAGCGGCCGGAATAGCCATCCGATAAACAGCCAGCCCAAAAGCGCCATGGAGAAGGGCTTCACCGCCCAATTGACGAACAACGTCACGCCGATGCCCCGCCAGTGCCGCCCGACCTGACCGAGAGCGGCAAAGTCGATCTTGAGCAGCATCGGAATGATCATCAGCCAGATCAGCACCGCGACGGGTATGTTGACCTTGGCGATTTCCGCAGCACCAATCATGTGAAAGACACCGGGAAAGAGATGTCCAAGCGCGATGCCGGCAATGATGCAAAGGCCGACCCAGACGGTGAGGTAGCGTTCAAAAGTAGACATGATCATGCGACTCCTGGATTGCGCCGCGACGCACCATCCATTGAGCCGATCTCTTGGAGATGGGTGTGAAGTGCAAGCTTGTCGATAGAGGCAAGCGGCAGGCTGACAAAGGCCGAGATGCGGTTTTTCATGAAGCGGGCGGCTTGTGAGAATGCCTGCCCTTTTTCAAATTCCGAGCCTTCGACGGCGGCGGGATCTTCGACACCCCAATGGGCCGACACCGGATGGCCGGGCCAGACCGGGCACGCTTCGCCCGCAGCAGTATCGCAGACGGTGAAGATGAAATCCATCTGCGGAGCGCCGGGTTCGGCAAACAGATCCCAGCTTTTGGAGCTGAACCCGTCTGCGGGATAGCCCATGGCCTTGAGCGTTTCGAGCGCCAACGGATGCACCTTTCCCTTGGGATAGCTGCCACCAGAATATGCGCGGAAACGTCCTTGCCCGTCCTTGTTCAGGATCGATTCAGCAAGGATGGATCGCGCTGAATTGCCGGTGCACAGGAACAGGACGTTATAGACAGGTTCGCTCATAGCGTTTTCTCCTTCAGGTCGGCGGCGCAGCAGACATTCGTGGCGCCGACCGGTGCACAAATTTCGGGATGTCCCGAGCAGCAATCCTCCATCAGGAAGCGGACGAGGCCGCCCAGCATATCATATCTGGCGCGATAGATGATCGAGCGGGATTCGCGCTCGGCCGTTACCAGTCCGGCATGTTCAAGCTCTTTCAGATGAAAGGAGATGTTGGAGGGCGAGACCTCGACCTTTCCCGCCAGATTGCCGGCGGCTAGCCCGTTCGGCCCGGCCACGACTAGCAGGCGGATAATTTGCAGGCGGGTTTCCTGAGATAGCGCACCAAATGCAGAGAGGGCTTGACGTTCGTCCATATTTCAATAATCCTTGAATCATTGAAATTAGGAATAGACGATATGATCCCTCCAGACAAGATGGAAATTCAGCGCAGCGATATTTCGCTGGGAGAGCTGCTCGAGATTTTGGCCGTACAGCCAGATCTGCCCCTGGTCTTCACTTACGGAGGCAACGCCGTCAAACCCGGTTATCATGTCACGGAGGTCAAGGCCGGGCAGTTCTCGGCGCTTGATTGTGGCGCCAATCCCGAAGCCTGGGCGGAGATATTTGTCCAGCTTTGGGATATCGAGGAGGGCGACCGCACGCATATGCCTGCCGGCAAATTCACTGCGATCGTTCGCAAGGTGTCGGAGCACGTCAAGCTCGATGGTTCCGCCAAACTCACATTCGAGGTGAGCGACGGCGTGCAGCCCATGCAGCTCTATTGCGCCGGAACTCTGCAGTTGCTGGAAAATCAATGGCATGTCCAGCTTGAGCCCAGACCTGCAAGCTGCAAACCACGCGACCGTTGGCTTGCCGAGCAGACCGCTGCCAGCGCCGGATGCTGTGGATCGAATGTTCACACTTCGGATGTTGAAGCAAAGTGCTGTGGGTGAGGCGCAGCGTCAGTTCACAATTAGCTAGACTTTTAACGATCTCGTCACCGGACCGTTAAGAGCGGGTGGCTAATACTTGGTGATCATCAATCCTCGAAATGGGGCCGGCGATGGCGCTTTCCACTCCTGCTCTTATCCTGCTGATTGCCAATCTCGGCCTGATATGGCTGCTGCTGGCCGCACCTATCGGGGTGCGGACAATCCGCATGCGCCGGCTTTTTGATGCGAGCCCCGAGCGAATCTGGAGCATGGTCTATCCCTTGGGCCGCGACAGGCTGTGGTTTCCCTCTGTGCTGTCGAGCGAACCTGGGGCGCAGAAGGGCAGGGTAGTGCAGCGCTTCGCCCATTCCGACCGGCGTGGCAACCCAATCAGCCGTACGCTGGCCATCGACACAGAAGAAGCCGCCGGCCATCATGCCTATGAGGCGCGGGTGGTGGAGGACAGCGCGCTCGATCCGCGCTTCTGGGTCAATTACCGCGAGCGCCGCATCGTCGAGGCGAGCAGTGCCGGCACCGAACTCATCGTCGAGCAGACCGACCGCTATCGCGGCCTGGCCTTCATCATCTTCCGGTTTTTCATGTTGCGCCGGGAGATGAACCAGGCGGATGTCTTTCTGCGAACCGGCAAGGCGGAGCGCTCGGGTGCTTTCGAGCATCCGCTGACGCAGGCGGCGCTGGCCGTGTTCTCGACATTGCTGCTCTGGCCGTTCTTCGGGCTGACAGCCTGGGGTCTGGCGCTATCCACCATGCTGACGTTGGTGATCGCCTTGCATGAACTCGGCCATCTCACGGCCTATCGCGCTTTCGGCCACAAGACGGTGCGAATGATCTTCATTCCGCTGCTGGGTGGCGTGGCGATCGGCGGGCGCCCTTATAACAGCCATTTCGAGGTTGCCGTCTGCGCCCTGATGGGCGCGGGTATGTCGACATTTCTCGTGCCGATCCTGATCGCCATCAACACGGCGGGACAGGGCACGTGGGTCGCGGGGTCGGTGATGGTGTTCCTGCTGATCCTGGGCGCCTTCAATTTTCTCAATCTGCTGCCGATGTCGCGCTTCGATGGCGGCCAGGTGCTCAGGCAGGTGTTTCCAGCCCACGACGCGCTGATGGGCGCCACCTTCCTGGTAACGGCTGGAATTCTGTGGACGGGGTGGCGCGCGGGCATTCCGGTCGAAGCGCTGTTCGGCGGTCTGGCGGTTATGGCGCTACTAAGCTTCACCGGCAGTGGTTCGGTCAAGCCGCGCGAGGCACTTGACGAAATGTCGGGCACCGAGCGGCTGGCAGCAGGGCTCGCATACTACGCTACCCTTGCTATTCACGCCTACGCGGTGATCTACGCCTGTGACCGGATCTTTATCCTGCACTGATCAGAAGGCGAAATAGCCCGCAACCGGCACGTGATCCGATGGCTTTTCCCAAGCCCGGACATGCTTTTCGATCGCCGTCGAGGAAAGCTTGTCGGCCGCTTCCGGCGACAGCATCAGGTGATCGATGCGGATGCCCCAGTTCTTCTGCCAGGCGCCGGCCTGGTAATCCCAGAACGTATAGACTGGAACGTCGTCCGTCGTTGCACGCACCGCATCGGTGAGGCCGAGATTTTCAATGCGCCGGAAGGCGTGGCGGGTGGGCGGCAGGAACAGCGCATCGCGCTCCCAGACCTTGGGATCCCAACAGTCATGCGGCTCGGGGATCACATTGTAGTCGCCGGCGAGAATCAGCGGTTCTTCGAGCGCCAGCCGTTCGCGGGCATAGGTTTCGAGACGGGCCATCCAGGACAATTTGTAGGGGTACTTGACCGGATCTTCAGCCGGATTGCCGTTGGGCAGATAGATGCTAGCAACGCGGATCACGCCACCTTCGACGGAGAAAACCGCTTCGATAAAGCGGGAATGCTCATCTGTGTCATCGCCGGGAAGACCCCGCATGACCTCGTCCGGCTTGATCTTCGACAGGATGGCGACGCCATTGAAGCCCTTCTGACCATGCGTCTCGGCGTGATAGCCGGCCGCTTCGATTTCCGCGCGCGGGAACGCGTCGTCCTGGCATTTGATTTCCTGGAGACATACGATGTCCGGGCCGGATTCCTTGAGCCAGGCAACAAGATTGTCGATCCGCGCACGCACGCCGTTGATGTTCCAGGTGGCGATTTTCATGCGTGCGTGGCCTCTCGGTCAGGTCAATGATTAAACGGCAAAACTCGTGCCGCATCCGCAGCTTGCGACGGCATTCGGATTCTTTATCTGAAACGACTGGCCCATCAGGTCATCGACGAAATCGATCTCCGAGCCTTCCATATAGACGACCGACATCGAATCGATCAGCACGCGGGCATTGTTCCTTTCGATCACCAGATCGTCGTCGGCGCGGTCATTGACCAAGTCGAACTTGTAGGAAAAGCCCGAGCAGCCGCCGCCTTCGACGGAGACGCGCAGTGCAGTCTTGGTCTGGTCCCTGGAAACAATTGCCGCGATTCGGCGCGCTGCCGCTTCGGTCAGCGATATGGTCTGTGTCGTCATAGTCCTCTCCAGCCGGGTTCAAGGTCCGTGGGGCGGTTATATCATGGCTAGATTTAAGCGACTGACAACGTCATGCTTTCACTAACCTTCCTCTATAGGTATGAAGACCGCAACGTGGCGTCAATGGGTGGAATGATCTGGAATGACGATTGACAAGAGTGCATTGGGTTTTGGTGTTGGCGAATTGGCGGTCTATGCCGCTAATGCGTGGCAGACGCGCGGCCGCCTTTATCCGGAGGGATCGAGCCCGACACGCTCCGATTTCCAGCGCGACCGCGACCGCATCGTCCACACCACGGCCTTTCGCCGCCTCAAGCACAAGACCCAGGTTTTCATTGCCGCAGACGGTGATCACTACCGCACGCGACTGACCCACACGATCGAGGTGGCGCAGGTCGCCCGCGCTCTGGCGCGTGCAATGAAGCTCGATGAGGATCTGGCGGAAGGCGTGGCTCTTGTGCATGATTTCGGCCACACGCCCTTCGGCCACACCGGTGAGGACGCATTGCATGCGCTGCTCGAACCCTATGGGGGCTTTGACCACAATGCCCAGTCGCTGCGCATCGTCACCAAGCTCGAGCGCCGCTATGCTGAGTTCGACGGACTGAACCTTACCTGGGAGAGCCTGGAAGGCCTCGTCAAGCACAATGGGCCGCTGATCGGCCCGGACGGAGAGGGCGTGCGTCACCCGGTTCCGCAGCCGATCCTCGATTACTGCGCCCTCCATGATCTCGAACTGCAGAACCATGCAAGCCTCGAAGCGCAGGTTGCAGCCATTGCCGACGATATCGCCTATAACACCCACGACATCGATGATGGCCTGCGCTCCGGCTACCTGACTTTCGAGATACTGGAAGACGTTCCGTTCCTATCCGCCCTGATGCGCGAGGTGCGTGACCTCTATCCAGGCCTGGAGCCCAGCCGCTTCACCCACGAAATCATGCGTCGGCAGATCACCCGTATGGTCGAGGACGTCATCGGCGTCACGCAGGAGCGGCTGCGCAGGGTCCAGCCACAAAGCGCCGACGATATCAGACAGGCCGGCCTGACATTCGCGGGGTTCTCCGAGGAATTCGCGGTCACCGACAAGCAGATCAAGCAACTGCTGTTCACCCATATCTATCGAAACGCCGATATCATGCGCATCCGTGCCGGTGCCGCCCAGATCGTCACCGATCTCTATCATGCCTTCATGGCCGAGCCGAAGGAGATGCAGAGCCACTACTGGTTCGACACGATCGGCAGCATGCCGGAGCATGTCAAGGCGCGCCATGTCGGCGACTATCTCGCCGGGATGACCGACACCTACGCAATCGCTGCCCACAGGCGGCTGTTTGACCATACACCCGATTTGCGCTAGGCACCGCCAAACTCACATGAATGCGACTGACAGGACCGGGGCGACGGATGCTCGGGGCTCCGCCAGCCGGAAGGATAGCGCCATGAACCTTTTTGCGGAATTCGAATCCCGGATCAAAGCGACGCTGACCGAGAAGGTCATCCCCGAAGACAAGCGCGAATCCGCCGATCTGACCCGCATCGTCGTCGAGCCGCCGCGTGACGCCTCGCATGGCGATCTGGCGACCAATGCCGCCATGGTGCTGTCCAAGCAGATGGGCATGGCGCCGCGGGCGCTGGCCGATGAAATCGTGCCGCACCTGCAGGCCGATGCCGACATCGCTGAGGTGACGGTTGCCGGACCCGGATTCATCAATATCCGCCTCTCGTCGAGCTACTGGCAGAAATTCCTGGGCGGCATGATCCGTCTGGAAGGCGCTTATGGCCAGTCGTCGCTTGGTGGCAGCCGCAAGGTCAATGTCGAATATGTCTCTGCCAACCCGACCGGACCGATGCATGTCGGCCATTGCCGTGGTGCCGTCGTGGGTGATGCGCTCGCCAACCTGCTCAAGGTTGCTGGCTACGACGTCACCAAGGAATACTATATCAACGATGCCGGCTCGCAGATCGACGTGCTGGCAAAATCGGCTTTTCTGCGCTATCGGCAGGCGTTGGGCGAGCAGATCGGCGAGATCCCGGAAGGTCTCTATCCCGGTGACTACTTGATCCCGGTTGGCGAGGCGCTGAAGGCCGAATTCGGCTCCAAGCTGCGTGGCATGACCGAGGCTGAATGGATGCCCATCGTCAAGGACCGGACCATCGACGCGATGATGGCGATGATCCGCGAGGATCTTGCTGCGCTAAACGTCCATCACGACGTGTTTTTCTCCGAGCGCACCCTGCACGCAGGCAATTCCGGCCCGATCCTGGAGGCGATCAACGACCTCACGTACAAGGGTCACGTCTACAAGGGCAAGCTTCCGCCGCCGAAGGGCCAGCTTCCCGAGGACTGGGAAGACCGCGAGCAGACGCTGTTCCGTTCTACAGAAGTCGGTGATGATATCGACCGCCCGCTGATCAAGTCCGACGGCAGCTATACCTATTTTGCCGCCGACGTTGCTTACTTTAAGGACAAGTTCGATCGCGGCTTCTCCGAGATGATCTATGTTCTGGGCGCCGATCACGGTGGATATGTCAAACGGCTGGAGGCTGTCGCGCGTGCCGTGTCGGAAGGCAAGGCAAAGCTGACGGTGCTGCTTTGCCAGCTTGTAAAGCTCTACAAGAATGGCGAGCCGTTCAAGATGTCGAAGCGCTCGGGCAACTTCGTCACGTTACGTGACGTGGTGGACGAAGTTGGTTCAGATTCCGTCCGCTTCATGATGATTTATCGAAAGAATTCCGAGCCGCTTGACTTTGATTTTGCCAAGGTCACCGAGCAGTCCAAGGATAACCCGGTCTTCTACGTGCAGTATGCGCATGCCCGTTGCGCGTCTGTCTTCCGGCAGGCCATGGAGGCATTCCCGGACCTCGATACATCGACTGAAAATCTCGCCGATTTGGCCGGAAAACACATTGATGATGTGAGTGAGTTGCAGCTTGTCGCAAAACTGGCAGAATACCCCCGGGTGATCGAATCAGCTGCAGGTGCAATGGAGCCTCACAGGATCGCATATTACCTGTATGATCTGGCAAGCGAGTTCCATAGCCACTACAACAAAGGCCGGGATAATCCGGAGTTACGATTTGTTAAGGCTAACAACAGAGAATTGACGCAAGCCAGGCTTGGGCTGGTGCGTGCTGTCGCTGCGGTATTGAAATCCGGTTTGTCAATAACCGGAACTTCTGCTCCGGAAGAAATGCGATAGTTGTCACCATTTCCCCACAATGCTCTGGCACTTGGGCCCCTAGAGCGTAGTTGAGTGGTATAGATGGCAGATAACCAGCTTTTGCTGAAGAAGAACGCCGATGAAGGTTTCTTTGCGGACGATGATCCGCTCGCGGAGCTTGCCCGCATCGTCGGTTTCGAGCCTTCCACCGAAAACCAGGTTCGCCCCGCCACCGTGCGGCGCGAACCGGAATTCGATCTCGAGGACGAGTTGCTCAAGGAATTCGAGCAATACGATGCGCCTGCGCGTCAAGATGCGCCTGAGCCCTACGAAGCGCCCGAACAAATCGAAGCATCACAGGAACCTGAAGTCGCTGCGTCGGAACTGCCGGCCGAGCAGCCCTTCGTTGCGCCTCTAGAACCGGAACTGCTTTACGTTGCCGAGGCCGTCGAGGAAATTGCTCCCGCCGAGGACGCCGCACCTGCCTATGCGGCGCCCGCCATCGAGCGACCCGTGTTGGAAGCCGTGACAGCCGCTCCTGTCATCGCCGATCCGGTTCGTCCGGCGTCGCATCCTGTTTTCGAGCTTGAAGACGAAATTCTCCGCGAATTCGCCGCTTTCGACGCTCGCCGCCCCAGTCAGGTGGCAGAGGCGCCGGCGCCCCAGAGCGCTGATCTGATAGACCAGCTGATTGCGGAAATCGTGCCGCAGAGCGCGGTTCCGGCACAGGTTGAGCCTGAGTCTGTCGCGATTCCAACGCTCCACAACGACGAGTCCGTTGCCGACACCATTCGTTTCGCCGATCAGCCAGAAGACGCGCATTTTGCCGATCAATGGCAGGAAGCCAACCAGGAAGCCGAGACGAGCGCCGCAACAGCTCCGTTCGGGAGCGACTTTGACGAGTTCATGGGCGAGCCCGTGCATGTCGAGGCTGATTTTTCCGCCGAGCAGGGCTGGAATGACACCGCAACGGCACCGTCGGCGCACGACGATGCCACGGCTGTGGCGGACGAGCACTTCCATCAGAACGAGGAATTCGAAGCGGAGCAAGATGCCGCTGTCGCCTACGTAGCGGTTGAGCCCGAAGCCGTTGCGACGCCGGCCGTCGAACCTATCCATGAACATGTGAGGGACCGGGACTACGGTCTCGACGAATTGCTGGGCGAAGTCGAGCGTTATCCGGTTGGCGGCCCTGTCGTGCAATGGCCGCGCAGCACACCAACGTTGGTCGAGCCCAAGGCCGCAGTCACCCAGGAGCCGGAAATCGTTGCCCCGACTGCCGCCGAGCCCGAATTGCCGCTGGTCGAGCCGCTCGAACTCACCGTCCCGGCCATTGCCGAAGCAGAAGAAACCGCACCCAACGCTGAGGATGTTCACGCCCACGAAGCGTTCGACGAAGGTGCGTTTGAGCTGGACCTCAGCGAGATCGAACTTGATCTCCTCGAAGTCGAAACCCTGACCGACACGATCGCTCATGCCGACGCCGTATCGGCCAGTGCTGCCTCCATGGCTGCGATGGCCGAGACGGTTGTTGCCGAAAAGCCCATCTCGGCAAGCGAAAGGGCAGCCGAGCCGTTCGTGTCCGACGTGCGGTTGGTCGAGGACTATTCTGCACTGCCGTTTGATCCAACCCAGATTGCTGGCGAAGAAGATCCGGTCGAAGCAATTGCCGACATGGACGTGCCTGAAATTCCGCAGGATCACTCCGCGGTGCCGCCGACCGTCCAGCCCGACTATGACATCGATATCGACGCCGAAATGGCGCATCTGTTCAACCGCGGGGCCCCGGCGCCGGGCCGCTCGTCGGCTGCCCAGGCAGTTGCTGCTGCCCCGGCAAATCCTGCGTCCGTTGCACCGGCGTCAACGCTGACGGATCTCGACGATTTCGAGCGTGCGCTGGAAGAAGACTTCCGCAAGTCGATGACCGAAAACCGCGCTGTCCCCAATCCTGACAGGGTTGCGTTGTCGCCGGCAGGCTATCCCATCAACGGCAATGATAATTCGGCGAGCCGACGCTTCATGATGCTGGCGGCCTCGGTTGCTGCCATCGTTCTGCTCGGCGCTGCCGGCGTCTATGCCTTCATGGGCGGCAGTTCCTCCGCGCTGCAGACGGCGAGCGAGCCGAAGATCATCCTGGCCGACAAGGATCCGGTGAAGATGGTTCCGGAAGACAAAGGCGGTCAGCAGGTCCCGAACCAGGACAAGGCGGTCTATGACCGCGTTTCCGGCGAGAAGGCCGATCTGGGCAAGCAGGAACGTCTGGTGACCTCCAACGAGGAGCCGGTCGACGTCGTCCAGAAGACCCTGATGCCCGAAAACATACCGATGGATGACGAGGAAGGCGCAAATACCACCGATACGTCTGACACATCGGATCCGCGTCTGCTGCCGGACGGTGCGGACAAAAACGTATCGACCAGCGAAAAGGTGACGAGCGGCGTCGCGCCGCGCAAGGTCCGCACCATGGTGGTCCGCGCCGACGGTACGCTCGTGCCGCGCGAAGAGCTTGCCGACGACCAGCCCGTTGATGATCAGCCTCAGCTGAAGGAACGTTCCGTCGAGGTCGCCAAGGTCGAGCCGGTCGTGCCGGAACGCCTCGCTGAAAGCGCCACCGATTCCATCGCCTCGCAGATCAACGCGGCCCAGCCGCTGGAACCTGTAGCGCAGGAAAAGGCGGCTGATCCCGTTGTTGAGAAACCTGTCGTCGCTGAAGAAAAGCCGGTGGTGGCTGAACAGCCGGTGGTAGCTGCCGAGCCCGTTAAGGTCGAGGACGCTGTCGTAAAGTCGGAGATCAAGCCGGCCGCTAGCGTTGACGATACGGAAGACACCGCTGCCGCGGCAAAGCAATCCGCTGCGGACACTGAGGCAGCGCTGGCCAATGCCGCCAATGCCGAGGTGGATGCGCCGGTGCGGTCGGTCAAGACGACCAAGATCGTCAATGCCAACACGCCGATCCCGGAAAATCGTCCTGTCGAGCAGCCCGTCAATGTCGTCGGCACTGTCAGCGACAAGGGCAAGGTCCAGCAGGACGCGAACAAGACGCAGGAAGTCGCCGCTGCCGATCCGGTTGTCAAACCAGAAAAGGTCAGCGCGGTTCCTGCCGGCTCCTATGTGATCCAGATTGCCTCGCTGCCGTCGGAGGCCGAAGCACAGAGCTCCTACGACAAGCTCTCGTCTAAGTTTTCCAGTGTCATCGGCGGCAGGGGCGTCGATATTCGCCGCGCCGAGATCAAGAACAAGGGCACCTACTACCGTGTCCGCATCCCGGCCGGCACCAAGCAGGAAGCCGCTGCTCTTTGCGGCCAGTACAAGAAGGCCGGCGGCAGCTGCCTTGTTTCCAAGTAAAGCGATTTTTCGTCTGATATGAGCGGCAGGGCCTATTCGGCCCTGCCTTTCCTGTTGGTGGCTGCGCTGTAGTCATCGCCTTTTCAACCCATTCTCCTATCATCAGAGCCATGAGCGAATCAAAAGCAGTCATCCTGGGTGTCGGCGGCCTTGAACTTACCGCCGAAGAAAAAGCCTTCTATCGTGGCGAACAGCCCTGGGGCTTCATTTTGTTTGCCCGCAACATCGGCGAACCGCAGCAGATCGCCGACCTCGTCGCGTCGTTGCGCGAGACGGTGGGCGGCCGCAATGCGCCCGTGCTCATCGATCAGGAAGGCGGCCGCGTCCAGCGCATTCGCGAGCCTATCTGCCCGCGCTATCCATCAGGCGCAGACTTGGGGGCGATTTATCGCGAGGATGCGGCGAAGGGCAGGCGGGCCGCCTGGCTGATGTCACGTCTGCATGCCTTCGATCTTCTGAAATTCGGCATCAATGTCGATTGCCTGCCGGTGCTCGACGTGCCGGTGGAGGGCGCGAGCGATGTGATAGGCAGCCGCGCCTATGGCAAGCAGCCCGGCATTGTCACGGAAATGGGCCGCGCCGCCGCTGATGGCCTCAAGGCTGGCGGCGTTCTGCCGGTCATGAAGCATATTCCCGGCCACGGTCGTGGTTTTGCAGACTCCCACCATGAGTTGCCGGTCGTGGAAACGCCGCTCAGCGAGCTGATGGCGCATGATTTCCCGCCCTTCAAGGCGCTTGCCGGCGAGCTGATGGCGATGACGGCGCATGTCGTCTACACTGCGATTGATCCGACCAGCCCGGCCACGACGTCCTCCAAGGTGATCAGAGAGATCATCCGCGGCGAAATCGGATTTGATGGGCTGTTGATGTCGGACGATTCCTCCATGAACGCGCTGGCGGGCACACTTGGCGAGCGGGCGCGCGCAATCGCCAACAATGGCTGCGATATCGTCTTGCATTGCAATGGCAAGATGGACGAGATGATCCAGGTCGTCGCCGAGGCCAAGATGCTAGCGGGCAGGGCGCTTGAACGGGCACGCCGGGTCGAAGCGGCCTTCGGCTCGGTCGACAAGCTTGAGGAGGCGGCTGTGCGTGCGGAATTCAATTCTCTCTTGCCCAGCGTATGAGGAGCTGAATGGCGGGACCGTCGAACAACACTCCTGCTGCATCTGCGCCCCTTGAAAAACTCTGGGGCGAGGCGGAAATCCGTGCCGTCGAACCCGACGAGCCTTCGCTGGTCATCGACGTCAGTGGTTTTGAAGGACCGCTCGACCTGCTTCTGCATCTTGCCCGTAACCAGAAGGTCGATCTCGCCCGCATCTCGGTGCTGGCACTGGCTGAGCAGTATCTTACCTTCATCGAGCAGGCGCGCCGCGTGCGGCTGGAACTGGCCGCCGACTATCTCGTCATGGCGGCCTGGCTCGCCTATCTCAAGTCCCGCCTGCTGATCCCGCAGGCTCCGAGAGATGAGGGTCCATCGGGCGAGGAACTGGCTGCGACGCTAGCGTTCCGGCTACGGCGGCTGGAGGCGATGCGCGATGCGGCGAGCCGGCTCGTCAATCGTGACCGGCTGGGCCGCGATTTCTTCGCTCGAGGCGCGCCGGAGCTCATTCCGGTCGAGAAAAATTCTGACTATGATGCCAATCTCTATGACTTGCTATCGGCCTATGCATCTCTGCGCCAGCGCCAAGCCGTCACCAATGTAACGATTGCCCGCCGCAGGGTCTGGTCGCTCGCTGAAGCGCGGCTGATGCTGGCCCGACTGGTGGGTGATCTCCCTGAATGGACGGCGCTCGACCGCTTCCTGGTGCGCTACATGAGCGATCCGGAGGAGCGGCCGACGGCCATAGCCAGCTCGTTTGCCGCGACGCTGGAACTGGTGCGGGAAGGGCGGATCGAAATCCGTCAGGATGGCGCATTCGCAGACATCTATATGCGCACCGGTGCCAAGCCTTTGACCGAAGCCGATATTGTGGCGATGGAGGCGGGCATTGACTGACGAGCCCAACGCTTCGGCCGACCTCGGCGCCCTGCTGGCAAGCGATGTCGCGCGGGCAGCGGAGGCGCTGATCTTCGCCTCCGCCACGCCCGTGTCGGAAGCCTACATCGCCGAGCGCGTGCCGGCGGGCTCGGATCTTCCGGCTATCCTGAAGGCGCTCAAGCTGTCCTATGAGGGCCGTGGCATCAATCTCGTCGTTGTCGATGGCCATTGGGCGTTCCGCACGGCGTCCGACTTGTCTTTCGCTTTGCGGCAGGATGAGCATGAGGTCAAGAAGCTGTCGCGCGCCGCACTCGAAGTGCTGTCGATCATTGCCTATCATCAGCCGGTGACTCGCGCTGAGATCGAGGATATTCGCGGCGTGCAGACGTCGAAGGGCACGCTCGACGTGCTGCTCGAAGCGCACTGGGTGAAATTTCGCGGCCGCCGCCGGACGCCGGGCCGGCCCGTGACCTTCGGCACCACGCGGGATTTTCTCGATCACTTCGGCCTCGAGGACATTCGTGATCTGCCGGGCGTCGAGGAACTCAAGGCCGCAGGCATGCTCTCCGGGCGCATCCCGGCCGGTCTGTCCGTGCCGATCCCCAAAAGCGACGACGATATGGGGCAGGAAGAAGACCCGATCACCCAGCTCGATCTCGAGGAACTCGGCCTTCTGACGCCGGGCGGAGGCGACGAGGAATAGGCGATTGCACTATTTCGCCATGCGACCTGGCGTCGCCATTCCATGCGCAGAGGCGGGAAAACGCCGTATTGCCGGACCATCGGGATTGCGGGGCGGCGGCGTTTCAGCTAACGAACATGACATATCGCATTTGAAAAAGCCGCAATAAATGACTAAATCAGGTCAGGCGTGAAATCTGGGAGTATAAAAGTATGGGTTCTCTAAGCGTATGGCACTGGCTGATCGTCCTCGCCGTCGTCCTGATCTTCTTTGGCCGTGGCAAGATTCCCGAATTGATGGGTGATGTTGCCAAGGGCATCAAGAACTTCAAGAAGGGCATGGCTGAGGAAGAAACCGCCGATAAGTCCACGACCGTCGATCACAAGGTTGATGAAGTCAAGTAACCCCGAGATCGCAGCTCAAGCAGCCTCAGGGCCGCTTCCGGGCGCAGGAATAGTGCGAAATGCTTGAAGTCGGCTGGAGCGAGATCCTTGTTATCGCGCTCATTCTGATCATTGTCGTGGGGCCGAAAGAGCTTCCTGGCATGCTGCGAACCTTTGGGCGTTTTGCCACGAGACTGCGCGGCATGGCCAACGAGTTCAAGGGCCAGTTTGACGAGGCCCTCCGCGAGGCCGAGCTTGACGATGTCCGCAAGGGCATCAGTGAAGTCACCAAACTCAATCCGACCAATTCGCTGCGCGAGGCCATCAATCCGCTCCGCCAGCTCGGTCAGGACATCAAGACCGACCTGCAGAAGGCGTCCGATATCAGCCTGAAGCCGGATGCCCCGATGGTTGCTGCGGCGGAAGACAAGGTCCCGGAAACGACCACCACCCTGCAGCCCGCGGAACCCATTGTTGCTAAGGTCGAAACACCTGCCGTGGCACAGCCGCTCGCGTCGCCTGTTTCCGAGCCCGCAAAGCCTAAGGCTACTCGTAAGAAGGCCGCCGCCGCAGTGGTGCCGGAACCGGTCGTTGCCGAAGCCGCACCTGTCAAGAAGCCGGCCACGCCGCGCAAGAAGGTCGCCGAGCCTATCGTTGTCGCTGAAGCGCCGAAAGCGGTCGCGAAGCCCAAGGCTGTTACGCCCACGGCCATCGAGCCCAATAAAGCCGCCCCGCGGAAGAAGGCCGTGAAAGCGGGTGATGCATGAGCGCCGATATTGAAGACAAGCCGCAGCCGCTGATCGAGCATCTCATCGAGTTGCGCCGTCGGCTGATCTGGGCCGTCGTTGCCTTCTTCGCTGCATTTCTTCTCTGCTTCGCCTTCGCCAAGCAGCTTTTCAATGCGCTCGTCATTCCCTATCAGTGGGCAGTGATCTGGTCCGGCATGGATCCGGAAAAGGCGCAGTTGATCTATACTGCCCCGCAGGAATTCTTTTTCACGCAGATCAAGGTGGCGATGTTCGGCGCCTCGGTCATCGCCTTTCCGGTGATCGCCACGCAGATCTACAAGTTCGTTGCGCCTGGTCTCTACAAGAACGAGCGCGCGGCATTCATGCCGTTCCTGGTGGCGTCGCCCGTGCTCTTCCTCATAGGCGGCGCGCTGGTCTATTTCTTCTTCACGCCGATGGTCATGTGGTTCTTCCTGTCGATGCAGCAGGTCGGTGGCCAGGGCCATATTGCCATCTCGCTGATGCCGAAAGTGTCGGAATATCTCGGCCTGATCATGATGCTGATCCTGTCCTTCGGACTGGTGTTCCAGCTGCCGGTCGTCACCTCACTGCTGGTTCGCGTCGAGCTTCTGACGTCGCAGGGGCTTGCCTCGAAGCGCAAGTATGCCATCGTCATCGCGTTCGTGGTCGCGGCCGTCCTGACCCCGCCCGATCCGATCTCGCAGCTTGGTCTCGCCCTGCCGACGATCCTGCTTTACGAAATCTCGATCATCACCGCGCGGATGATTGAAAAGACCCGATCTCGCACCGCGATCGAAGACCAGGCCGCCTCTGCCGAGTGAGGCGGTCGCGGGCGCGATCGATTGCGGCTTGTCTTTGCACGCGCTTCGCGTCAAAACCCTTCAAATGACGGGAATCGTCCAGAGATTCCCGCTCTCCCTGTTTTAGATCAACGGTGTTCCGATGCTCGATATCAAATGGATTCGCGACAACCCCGCGGCTTTGGATGCCGCTTTGCTCAAGCGTGGGGCCGAACCGCAATCTGCCGCTCTCATCGACCTTGACGAGAAGCGGCGCGCCATCGTCCAGAAGGCGCAGGACATGCAGTCGCGCCGCAACACGGCTTCCAAGGAAATCGGCGCCGCCATGGCGCAGAAGAATTCCGAACTGGCTGAAAAGCTCAAGGCCGAAGTCGGCGATATCAAGACCTTGCTGCCTGCCGCCGAGGAAGAAGAGCGCAAACTCAGCGCCGATCTGACTGACGCCCTGTCGCGGCTGCCCAACGTTCCGCTCGACGACGTGCCGCAGGGCAAGGACGAGCACGACAACGTCCTGAAGCATGCGGTCGGCCTGAAGCCCGGCTGGAACCATCCGGCCCGCGAGCATTTCGAGATTGGCGAAGAGCTCGGCTGGATGGATTTCGAGGGCGCGGCCAAAATCGCCGGCGCACGCTTTACCATCCTCAAGGGCCAGCTCGCCCGGCTTGAGCGCGCGCTCGGCCAGTTCATGCTCGACACGCACACGATGGAGCACGGCTATCTCGAAGTCCAGCCGCCTTTGATGGTACGCGACGAGGCCGTCTTCGGGACTGCACAGCTGCCGAAGTTCGCCGACGACCTGTTCCGGACAACGGACGGCCGCTGGCTGATTCCGACGGCGGAAGTGCCGCTGACAAATCTCGTACGCGACGAAATCCTCGACCAGGAGAAGCTGCCGCTCCGCTTCACCGCGCTCACACCTTGCTTCCGGTCGGAAGCGGGTTCGGCCGGTCGCGATACACGCGGCATGCTTCGTCAGCACCAGTTCATGAAGGTCGAGCTCGTCTCGATCACCGATGCCGAAAGCGCGATCGCCGAGCACGAGCGCATGACCGAATGCGCAGAAACCATCCTGAAAAAGCTTGGCCTGCATTTCCGCACCATGACACTGTGCACCGGCGACATGGGCTTCGGCGCCCGCAAGACCTACGACATCGAGGTCTGGCTGCCGGGGCAGGACACCTATCGCGAAATCTCGTCGTGCTCAGTTTGTGGCGATTTCCAGGGGCGCCGGATGAACGCGCGCTATCGTGACAAATCGGATAGGAGCCTGAAATTCGTCCACACGCTCAACGGTTCGGGCACCGCTGTCGGCCGCGCACTGATCGCCGTTATTGAAAACTATCTCAACGAAGATGGTTCGGTCACAATTCCGGATGTGTTGCTGCCCTATATGGGCGGCATGACCAAGATCGAAAAGGCGAGCTGACACGTGCGAATCCTGCTGACCAATGACGATGGCATCCATGCCGAGGGGCTTGCGGTTCTCGAGCGCATCGCCCGGACGATCTCCGACGATGTCTGGATCGTGGCGCCCGAGACCGACCAGAGCGGCCTCGCCCATTCCCTGACGCTGTCGGAGCCGCTTCGCCTTCGCAAGGTCTCGGACAAGCACTTCGCGCTGCGCGGCACGCCGACCGATTGTGTCATCATGGGCGTCAAGGAAGTGATGAAGGATCACAAGCCCGATCTGGTCCTTTCCGGTGTCAACAACGGCGCCAACATGGCCGACGACGTCACCTATTCCGGCACGATCGCCGGCGCCATCGAGGGCACGCTGCAGGGCATCAAGTCCTTCGCGATTTCGCAGGCTGCGATCTATACCGAAGGCGAACGCGCCATTCCCTGGGAAGTCACGGAAATGCATGCGCCCAAGCTGCTCAAGCAATTGCTCGATGTTGAGATGCCGGACTGGTCGTTCATGAATCTCAATTTCCCGAACTGCAAGCCGGACGAAGTGCAGGGCATTGCCGTCACCGCGCAGGGTAAGCTCGATTTCGGCATTAATGTCGAGCAACGCAGGGACGGTCGCGGGCTACCCTACTTCTGGCTGAAATTCGATGGCCGCACCGGCGACTTCCGCGAAGGCACGGATATCCACGCGGTGAGGGAAAATAAGATCTCGGTGACGCCACTGAAGCTTGACCTTACCGATCATAGCCTGCTTGATCGCATACAACAGGCTGTGGCTTAGCGACTCAGGGGGCTGGAATGCCGCAAAACAGGATCGGCAAGGAAGGTTTTGCAGCACTTTGCCTGAGGCTCCGCGCCCGCGGCATCAACAATGCCGATCTCTTGAACGCAATAGAACAGACGCCGAGGCATCTGTTCGTTCCTGCCGAGTATGCCGCGCAGGCCTGGTCGTCCCGAACCCTGCCGATCGAATGCGGCGCGCTGATCGAGGGCGTCGATCTCGCCGCTCGTATCCTCGACGCCATGAAGCTCAAGCCCAGTCATCGTGTGCTCGAGATTGGCACAGGCAGTGGCTTTACCGCCGCTGTCATCGGACGGCTCGCCGAGCGCGTGCTGACTGTCGACCGCTACAAGACGCTGGTCAATCTGGCACAGGAGCGCATGGACAAGCTCGCGCTCCGTAATGTCATCGTCCGCCAGGCCGATGGCAGCAACGGATTGCAGGGCGAGGGGACGTTCGATCGCATCCTGGTCACGGCAGCCTTCAGCAGCTTTCCGCGCATTTATGCCGAGCAACTCGTGTCCGGCGGCGTCATGCTGGCGCCGGTCGTCGGAGAGGGCGGCGTTGCGAAGATGATGAAGCTCACCAAGTCCGGCAGCCGCTTCGAACGCGAGGATCTGTTTGAGACGCCGTACCAGTCCATGGTGCCGCAAGTCGCTCTGATGCTGTGAGCACGAGACGCCACTTTTGGTAAGGTGTCGTTAAGGTTATCATTTTTCAGCTTATTTTTGCGGTTTCGCATGTGCGTTAACCCGGCAGTAACTCTAACGCGCTTTAATCTCATCAAGTAAATGCGTTGGGTAACAGTCATGCGTAACTTCGAAATCATCAAATCCAGAGTCTCGCCTCTCCGTCTCGTCTCCGCATTCCTGCTCGCAGGCGCGGCGTCTGGATGTAGCTCAGATGTCACCCGTTTCGACGGGATCTTCTCCTCAAAAACCGATAATCTGACCACCAACTCCGTTCCTCATCGGGCGAACGAGGTGAACGGCAAGTTGCCGGTGCCGCGTGCGAATATCGCCAACGCGGACACGGATGTTTCCGGTGATCAGGCACTCAATCAGCCTTATCCCGCGAACGATCCGCTCAGCACCTCGACAGTGTCGGATGCGACCCCGATCCGGGTCCAGCGCACAGAGCTCTCGACGCCTTCGGTCAAGGTTCAGGAAAAGGTGGCGCTCGCCCAACCTTTCCCGACCAAGGCAAAGGTCAAGTTCGAAGTTGGTGCCGACCCGATCAACACCGGCACGATCAAGGGTGCCTGGCGGATTTCCGACAGCTCGCCACGCATACAGATCAAGAGCGGCGAGACGCTTTCGGGCATCTCCGTTCGCTACGGGGTGCCGCAAGCTGAAATCCTCAAGGCCAACAAACTCAGTTCGGCTGCCGACCTGAAATACGGCCGCACGATCGTCATCCCGGTCAAGGGTGATCTGAAGGGCAAGTCGGTCCCGATGGAACTTGCCACCAACAGCAAGAAGAAAATCCCGACACCGGATAAGTTGCCGGACGACAAGGCGATCCTGCCAACGGCTTCTGCCCGCGACAAGGCAAAGGGCGATGCTTCCAAGCTCGCCAGCAGCGATGCCGAAGGCTCGAGCTACGTCGTCCAGCCCGGCGACTCGCTTGCAAAGGTCGCCAGGACCCACAAGGTCAGCATCGAGAGCCTGAAGCAGGCCAACGGCATGAACACAGCTTCGATCCGCATTGGCCAGAAGCTGGTCATTCCCGGCCAGGACAACATCAAGACAGCGTCGATCCCCAAGGAAAGCGCGATTAAGCAGGTTGCCGACGCCAAGCCGAAGACCTACACGCCGCCGGTCGCCGACAAGAGCGTCGATGAAGTGCAGAAGACGGCCGACAGCGGCGAGGACGCACCCGACGCCACCGGCATCGGCAAGTATCGCTGGCCGGTTCGCGGCGCGGTGATTGCCGGCTACGGCCAGAATGTCGAAGGCACCCGCAACACCGGCATCGACATCTCCGTGCCGGAAGGCACGGCGGTCAAGGCTGCGGAAAACGGCGTCGTCATCTACTCGGGCTCCGGCCTCAAGGATCTCGGCAACACGGTGCTGATCCGTCACGACGACGGCACGGTCACCGTCTACGGCAATGCTGCCTCGCTCGACGTCAAGCGCGGCGACAAGGTCACCCGTGGCCAGGTGGTCGCAAGCTCTGGCATGACCGGCGCGGCCAAGCGTCCGAAGCTGCACTTCGAAGTGCGCAAGAACGCGGTTGCCGTCAACCCAATGACTTTCCTCCAGTAAGTAGTGCGTCTGGGGGAGACACGAAAAGCCCGGCGGAAGTCGGGCTTTTTGTCATTTAGCCTTGCGGCTTTCCTCCAGCTCTCGCAGTCTTTGGATTTGGCTGGGGAACTGCTGATGCGGCAAATAGGATCTATGTTAACGACTGTCGCGTTGGCTTTGCTTTGCATTGCGCCGAGTGTCGGCGCCTGGGCAATGTCGGCCAAGGAAAGAGTCTATCTCGGCTCAAGTACATATATTGCCAAAGCTTTTCTATGCGAGGTTGGCACCGGCAACCGCTCGTACCTGCCCAAGGCGGTCGAAGATAGCCGCCAGCGAATGATACGCGCCGGCTATTCCAAGACGGATGCAGATGACCAGATCAACAACCTGCTCAAGAAGTTGACTGCAAATAGGAAGAAACTCGGCATCGTTCCCGTGGATGATAGTCTTTGCCGGAAGATGCTCGCGGAACACAGTGAGCATTGAGATCGACCGTTAGATCGCCTGCCTGAGCCGTCCCGCTAGATCCTGGATATATTGCCAGGCGACGCGACCGGAACGGGAGCCGCGGGTGGTTGCCCATTCCAGCGCCTCGAAATGCAGCTTCTCGCGATCGATCTTGAGCTTGAAATAGTCGCTGTAGCCATCGACCATCGCCAGGTAGTCCTCCTGGCTGCATTTGTGGAAGCCGAGCCACAGGCCGAAGCGGTCAGACAGGGACACCTTTTCCTCAACGGCTTCTGACGGATTGATCGCGGTCGACTGCTCGTTCTCGATCATGTTGCGCGGCAGCAGGTGCCGGCGGTTGGACGTGGCGTAGAAGATAACGTTATCCGGCCGGCCTTCGATACCGCCGTCGAGCGCTGCTTTCAGCGACTTGTAGGACGTATCGTCATTGTCGAAAGAAAGGTCATCGCAGAAAAGGATGATCCGGTGTGGCGCCGCCTTGAGGAGGTCCATCAGCGTGGGCAACGTCTGGATGTCCTCGCGATGCACCTCGACCAGCTTCATGGCCGACTTTCTGATCTCGTTGATATCGGCGTGGATCGCCTTGACGAGCGAGCTCTTGCCCATGCCACGCGCGCCCCAGAGCAGTACATTATTGGCGGCAAAACCTGCGGCAAAGCGGTCGGTATTGTCATGCAGGATGGTTTTGACATGGTCGACGCCGCGGATCAGCGAAAGATCGACCCGGTTCGGCCGCTTGACCGGCGTCAGCGTTTGCCGTTCCGGACTCCAGACGAAGCAGTCCGCCGCGTTCCAATCGATAGGCAGGGGGGCGGGACCGGCCGTGCGATCGGCGGCATCGGCCAGTCGTTTCAGCTCGCCAAGGATGGATTTCAACAGGTCTTCAGTCATGGCAATGTCCTCGCATATTCCGATTGAGGTGCGGGTAACATGAGGCCGTCGGGTCGAAAAGGTCGGATCGCGCCCTAAACGGTGGTTTCAGTGGCAAAAATTCCAATGCGCTGTTGCAAAGGATAGGCATATTCCTATATTCCCCCGGCCAGAAAGCGGCCTGGAGTCTGCCGCGCCATAGAATTGTCCGGGAGTAACTTATGTTCTTCACTGAAGCCTTTGCCCAGTCGGCAACGCCATCTTCGTCGCCGCTCGGTTCGGGATTTGACATCGTCATTCTCTTCGTGCCGATGCTGGTGGTCTTTTACTTCCTGATCTTCCGGCCGCAGCGTCAGCAGGCCAAGAAGCGCGAAGAGATCTTGAAGAACATTCGTCGCGGCGACCAGATCGTTCTCGGTGGCGGCCTGATTGCCAAGGTCACCAAGGTGATCGATGACAATGAGCTGGAAGCGGAAATCGCAGACGGCGTTAAAGTGCGCGTTGCGCGCGGCATGATTGCCGAAGTCCGGGTCAAGGGCGAGCCGGCCAAGGAACCCACGGCCGCCAACAAGCCCTGATTTCATGATATGCGGCCCTTGGAGGCCGCATTTGTCCGTCTGACGCCTGACCAAAACGCGCATCGAGAACACCATGCTCTATTTTTCACGCTGGAAAGCAACCCTGATATGGCTGGTGACCGCGGTCAGCATCCTGGTCGCCGCACCGAATTTCTTTCCGAAGTCTGTTCTCGACAAACTTCCGTCCTGGTTTCCGCACAGCACCATGACGCTGGGCCTCGACCTTCAGGGCGGCTCACATATCATGCTGAAGCTGGAGCGGAACGACATCATCACCGAACGCCTCAACACGGCGCTTGATGATGTTCGCAGCAATCTGCGCAAGGCGAATATCGGCTACACCGGCCTCAATGGACAAGGCCAGAAGATCACCTTCAAGCTGCGCGACATCACGCAGATTGATGCCGCCAAGACCGCGCTCAAGGATTTGACGGCACTCGTCAGCACCGGCGGTCTCACCGGCGGGACGTTGCAGGAAGCCACGATGTCGAGCACGTCGGATGGCGCCTTCGAGATCCTCCTGACCGACCAGGGCATCAACTATCGCGTCCAGTCAGCCGTTTCCCAGTCGATTGAAGTCGTTCGCCGCCGCGTTGACGAACTCGGCACCACCGAGCCGCTCATCCAGCGCCAGGGCTCCGACCGCATCATCGTTCAGGTGCCGGGTCTTCAAGACCCGCAGCGCCTGAAGGCGATCCTCAACCAGACTGCAAAGCTGACGTTCCACCTCGTTGACAATTCGATGCCTGCGCAGGAAGCCGTCAATGGACGTCCGCCGGCCAACTCCGAAATCGTCTATTCCAACGACGATCCGCCGGTGCCGTACTTGCTGGAAAAGCGCCCCATTCTCTCGGGCGACAACCTGGTCGATGCGCAGCCCGGATTCAATCAGACCAATAACGCGCCGATCGTTTCCTTCCGCTTCGATTCCGCCGGCGCCCAGAAATTCGGTCGCGTAACCCAGGAGCATGTCGGCGAGCCCTTCGCCATCGTGCTCGACAAGCAGGTGATCACCGCACCGGTCATCAACGAACCGATCCTCGGCGGTGCCGGCCAGATTTCCGGTAACTTCACGGTTCAGTCCGCCAATGACCTCGCGGTCCTGCTGCGCGCCGGTGCGCTGCCGGCGACGTTGACGGTGGTCGAAGAACGCACGGTTGGTCCGGGCCTCGGCGCCGACTCCATCCGCGCCGGCTTCATCGCTTCCATCATCGGTCTGCTCGCCGTTGTCGCGTTCATGGCCTTCTTCTACGGCACGCTCGGCATGATCGCCAATGTTGCCATGGTCATCAACGTCGCCATGATCTTCGCTGTTCTGTCATTGCTGGGGGCAACCCTGACCTTGCCGGGCATCGCCGGTATCGTGTTGACCATCGGCCAGACGGTCGATTCGAACGTGTTGTTCTACGAACGTTTCCGTGAAGAAGTGAAACAGGGCCGTCCTATCATCCAGGCGATGGAGGCTGGGTTCCAGAAGGCGTTTGGCACAATCATTGACGCCAATCTCACGCACTTCATCGCGGCCGCTATCCTGTTTTATATGGGCTCGGGCCCGGTCAAGGGCTTCGCAATCACGCTCTGCATTGGTATCGTCACCACCGTCTTCACGGCCTACACCGTGTCGCGCCTGCTGATTTCCATCTGGCTCCGCCGGACACGTCCAAAGACACTGCCGAAGGGTGTTCGTACGGGCTTCTTCGATTTCGCCCAGATCCGGTTCATGGCGATCAAGAACTACACGTTCATGGCCTCCGCGGCGTTCGCACTCATCTCTGTCGTCGGCTTCGCAACCATCGGTCTCAACCTCGGCATCGATTTTACCGGCGGTTCAATCATCGAGATGCGGGCCAAAGAGGGTGCGGCTAATCTGAGCGACATCCGTGGGCGTCTCGAAGGGCTGAACCTTGGGGCTGTCCAGGTGCAGGGCTTTGGCGATCCGAGCGACGTGCTGGTGCGCGTTCAGGCACAGGGCGAGGGTGAGAACGGGGAGCAGTCGGCCGTCACCAAGATCCGCAACGATTTCGGCGCACAATATGACTTCCGCCGCGTTGAAGTCGTCGGCCCGTCTGTGTCGGGTGAACTGGCGATGACCGGTATCATTGGCATTGGTCTCGCGCTGCTGGCGATCATGGCGTACATATGGTTCCGCTTCGAGTGGCAGTTTGCAGTCGGCGCCATCACCGCGACTTTGCACGACGTGCTTCTGACCATCGGCTTTTTCGTCTTCACACGTATTGAGTTCGATATTACCAGTATCGCGGCGGTGCTGACCGTTGTCGGCTACTCACTCAACGATACGGTTGTGGTCTACGACCGAATGCGAGAGAACCTCAGGCGTTATAAGAAGATGCCGCTGCCGCTGCTGATCGACACCTCGATCAACTCGACGCTTTCGCGTACCATCCTCACCTCGATGACGACGATGATCGCCATCCTGGCACTGGTGTTGTTCGGCGGAGAAGTCATCCGCGGCTTCACGATCTCGATGCTGTTCGGTGTTGCTGTCGGTACCTTCTCGTCAATCTACATCGCGGCACCGGTATTGATCCTCTTCAAACTCCGTTCGGATACGTTCGACAAGGACAAGGATGAGAAGAAGCGTGCGCCCGAGATCGAAAGCCCGGCGGTGTAATGGCCAAGGGGATCGTCATTCGGGAACAGCATTTCCCGGGCAGGGCGCCGATCGACACCTATGGCAATGGCGGCTTTCGTTTTGCCGATATGAGCCATCGCGGCTCCATCCTCTGCCTGCCATCCGGCATCTACGGCTGGCATGCGGAGGAGGGCAGGCAGCTGACGCTCGCCGACTTCGAACGGGTGATTGCCGAAGCCGGCGATATCGAGGTCCTGCTCGTCGGCACCGGCAGTTCGATGCAGCTTCTGTCGAAGGAATTGCGAACGGCCTTCCGTGAAGGCGGCATTTCGGCGGATTCCATGACTACCGGCGCTGCGGTCAGGACGTTCAACATCCTGCTCGGCGAAGAGCGCGCGGTTGCGGCAGCATTGATCGCGGTGGAGTAGGGGCTATGGCGATGAGCCGCGGCGAGGCCTATGAGGCCTGCCTCACGACCCTGAAGACCACGGACATCGACCGCTACCTCGCGTGCCTGCTGATGCCCGAGGCTAAGCGCGGCGCGGTCGCAGCACTCTATGCCTTCAATGCCGAGCTCGCCCGCATTCGCGACATCATCCACGAACCGCTGCCGGGTGAAATCCGCCTGCAATGGTGGCGTGATGTGCTGGAAGGCGGCGGCGAGGGCGACAGCATGGCCAATCCCCTAGCCGCCGGTCTCGTCTACGCCATCACCGAACATAGCCTGCCGCGCGCAGCGCTGATCGCCATGACCGAGGCGCGTATTTTCGATCTCTACGATGATCCTATGGGCGATATCGCGATGTTCGAGGGCTATGCTGGCGAGACGGCCTCGACGCTGATCCAGCTTGCCGCGATGATCCTCGATCCCACCAACTCGCAGAAGCTCGCCGATGCTGCGGGCCATGCCGGCATCGCCCAACTCACAGCCGGCTGCCTGCTGTTGCTGCCGCTGCATACGCGCCGCCGTCAGGTCTATATCCCGCAGAGCATCCTTTCCGCCACGGGCCTGAACGCCGGCGCCTTTCTAAAGGGCGAGGATCGCGCCAGGATAGAGGCGACCCTGGCGGCCTTCATGGGCTTTGGCCGCGACCATCTCGCCAAGGCGAGGGCTGCCGCCAAAGGCCAGCTCACTACCGAGACGAACCTCGCCTTCCTCGGCGTTTCCCTGGCGGAAGGTATCTTCGATCGCGCAGGCAAGGCAGGTGCCGGGCTGATGACACGTTCCATCCAGGCCTCCCAGCTTGTCCGTCAATGGCGGCTCTGGCGGGCATCCCGCCGGCAGATGTTCTGATACAAAACGCCCATTGGTCTGATACTGCTAATTTTACGCTTCGCTAACCAATCGCACTTTAGAGTGGCTGCTGGATAACCGGCTTTCCGGGAAGTGTGGCCAATGAGTATTGCGTTTGGTATCCGGCGGGCCGTCCTGCCGTCTCTGCTGACATTGGCGCTTGCCGCTTGTTCCGGACCGATGACGCCGCCTGCTGACGTGGGCGCCGATGAGACCGTTTCCTCCATCCGCCCGATGCGCGAAACCCAGACCGCCAACTACCCCGCGCCCGAAGACCAGACGACACAGTCGTCAGAGAATGTCGACACCAGTCTCGACAATCCCAATCTCGCCGGTGTTGACGCCGAACAGGCCCAACAGCAAAAGTTGCCCACCATTGATGGCGAGCCTGTTTCGCGCCTCGACCAGCAGCAGACAGCGTCCAACCAGAGCGACATTCCCGAAGATGGTGTCAATATCGATTCCGCGCTTGGCGTCGCTCCTCAAGAGGAGCTGGCGACGATCGATGGCGAGCCTGTGACGCATATCGAGCAGAATGAAACCGGCAATCGCCCGGTCGGCCTTGCGGAAGAGCAGGCGCGCGATATCGCCGAGGGCAATACGGAT
Source organism: Shinella sp. OV683 (assembly GCF_057787725.1). NCBI lineage: Bacteria > Pseudomonadati > Pseudomonadota > Alphaproteobacteria > Hyphomicrobiales > Rhizobiaceae > Shinella > Shinella sp. OV683. Next base: position 2,826,410 of record NZ_CM173543.1, on the reverse strand, counting down.
CAACCCGTTGTCGACAATATCGGCATGGAGCAACCGGTCGGGCGCCAGCAGAAGGCCGCCAATCGCAACAACGATATCACCTTCGACGCGGCCGACACAGCGGACGAGGTCACGCTCCCGACGCGCCGCCGCGCGACCGAGGACGAGACCAAGGTCGCCTTCGTGCCGCGCTTTTCCAACCCGGAACAGGTCCCTGAGAGTTTTGGTGGATTGACCTCGGCCGATCGCGCCTGCCGTGCCGAACTGACCAAGCTCGGCGTACGTTTCCGCGAACTCGAACCGATTTCGCAGGGGCCGAGCTGTGGTATCCCGCATCCGATCGAGGTCACGGGCTTTGCCGGCGGCATCCAGCTGAAGCCGGCCGCCAAGCTCAATTGCAACATGACCCGCGTCTTTGCCAAATGGGTGCGGAACGAACTCGTACCTTCCGCCCAATACCGTTACTTCTCCGGCGTCAAGACCATCTACCAGATGTCGTCCTATTCATGCCGCAAGATGAATTCGCGCTCCAACAATCCTTGGTCGGAACACGCCAAGGGCAACGCTATCGATATCGGCAAGTTCGTGCTGAAATCCGGCAAGGAGATCGACGTGCGTAAGAAGGGTTTCTTCGCCTTCCGCGAGAAGGGAATGCTGAAGGCCGTGCGCGCCGATTCCTGCAAATATTTCAATACGGTGCTCGGCCCGGGTGACGCCTATCACGGCAATCACTTCCATTTCGATCTTCGTTATCGGAAGTCAGGATACAGGCACTGCAGTTTGTAGGAGCAACGGCTGGTTGCTCCCACTGCTCTGTTTCGGGCGTTGCGATTAGCCGTTCCGCATGCACTCAAGAACCGACAGCAGAGCGGAAGAACGAGTCCAGCTGATTCCGATCTGGGATCTGGCCCTGCGGTGTCAGTTTGTCGACGACACCGGGAAGCACGCGCGACAATTGCTCGAGGAGCTCAGACTCGCTGACACCGGCCTTGCGGGCGAGGTCACTGATGGTCTGAGACCCCAGCGCATCCTGTAGCTGGCCGGGCGCTATTGGCTTGTTCTCGCCGGGACGCACCCACGAGTCGACGGTGTTCTGGTGGCCGTTTGCGCCAAGCTTCTCGAGCAGGCCGCCCAATCCACCCATCAGTCCGCCGTCATCGGCGGTGTTCGTCTGCGTCGATTGCGTGGGCGTTTGTGGTTCCGCCGCCCCTCCGAGCCCGCCGAACATCTTGCCGACCAGCAAGGCGCCAAGCGCGATCATAATTGGCTTTGCGATATTTCCACCTGGTACTGCATCATCGAACAAACCCATGGAAGCCTCCTGTGGCAATTCGTGGATCGAGCGTTAGCCTGGCTGCAGCCATGACGATACATCTTGATTTATTGATATGCAAAACTAATAGTGAGGTGTGACGGCAATTTGCAATCAATGAGGAGTGCGTGGCATGTCTGTTATCGCGTGGATCATATTGGGGCTGATCGCAGGTTTCATCGGCAGCAAGATCGTCAACAAGTCAGGTCAAGGGATGATAATCGACATCGTTCTCGGCATTGTCGGAGCGGTCGTCGGTGGCGTCATCTTCAACTTTTTCGGCGCGTCCGGCGTGACGGGCTTGAATATCTACAGCCTGGTGGTGTCCGTTATCGGGGCGATCATTGTGCTGTGGGTTTATCATCGGGTTGCCGGTCGGGCACGATAGAGGCAGGCATCGACAACCCTATAAATGCCATATCGCTGGAGGCAACGACGCAGATGAGCGCGTCACATGCGGAATGGTCGGCAGCAGCGCGTGGAGGCAGTCGTCGCGGTGCTTTCGTGTGGAATTTGCCCCATAGCGACTCCCTCCAGGCTTGTGAGAAGATTGCACCACCAAAATACGGGATTTGATATCTAGCGCAGAGAGCTATGTGCTGACCAATGGTCTGCGATCGCGCGTTCTCGCAAAAAAAGAGGGCCACGAGAAAACTCGGGCCCTTGGTAAGTGTGAAGGTAATTATACCTCCAGAGGGGAACAGTTGACACGGTGGCACTGGGAGGAAAGCCACCATCTGCATCAACTGACTGACATATGATGATTGTGCTAGCGGAATTCAAGGATGCTCGATGCATGCCTGCCGCACATTGCACATCAGCGGTATCGCGCATCGATTTCAAGCCTTGGATTGGGACTGCAATGCGACGATCACCCGATCGGCCATGGACACACATCGGGCACCATCGAAGGGAAATAGGGCGGAGAATGCTCCGGTAAGTTGCCTTTCGATGGCGGCCCGCATCAGCTTTCGCGCCCTGTGCAGGCGGGTCTTGACCGTCTCGATCCTGATATCGAGATGTGTGGCGGTTTCCTCAGTGCTCATGCCTTCCACATCGCGGAGAACGAAGACGGCGCGGAAATCGACCGGTAGCCCGTCGACCGCATGCTCCAGCAATCTTCGAACCTGGCTGCGTGAAAGTTCCGTTTCAGGGTCGGATACCGAAGGCGACATTGGAAACTGCAACACCTGGCCTCCATGGTTGTTCAGTTGCATGTCGATATCCTCAAGCCCGGTGGTCTTCCGCTGCCGGCGTATGCGCCCGAGCGCTTCGTTAAGGGTTATTCTCGTCAGCCAGGTGGACAGCTGCGCCTCACCTCGAAATGACGCCAGGTGCGTGAAGGCCTGAACATAGGCCGCCTGCACGACATCCTCTGCCTCTGCGTCGTTGCGAACGATAGCTCGCGCCGTCCGGAACAGGCGCTGATTGTAGCGCTGGATGATCATGCGGGTGGCGCTCTCGCTGCCCTCCCGTGCAAGGTCGACGAGCTGGGTCTCGCTGAGCGCAGCCGTTTCGACACCTCGTCGTCCGGCCGTAGCCGATGGTGCAATCATGACTTTTCCACTTTTCACCTGCCTCAAGGCAACGCCCAGCTTTATGGCTGGACGTCCAGTCTTCCCACCATCGCAGGGTGGAAGCGGCAATAGAACTCGACCGCTCCGCCCTGCTTGATGGTCATTCGGCTCTCCGACTTCGGCGGAAGATCGACGTCGAAGCTCTTGTCGCGCGCCGTCGCCGTATGGCGGAAGATATCATCGTTTCGCCAGACGATCACGTCGCCCACATGAAGCACCACGGACGGGATGCTGAATTTCATCTTGGCGATCGCGACCTGATATTCTGCTGCCAATACGGCAGGCGATGCCAGGGCGAATGATGTCGTGACTGCCACGGCGAGCAACACTGTTCTGAGTGCCGAGCCCATCACTGTGCCTATTTGATCATCGAGGCCAGGTGCTCGGCATGCATCTTGTGCTCCTTGAACAGGGTCAGGCCGGTTTCCAGCAACGCCTTGAGTTCGGCATTTTGTGCGGATGGGATCAGCGCGTCTGCCAGTGCACCGTTGACTGCCTTGTGATAGGCGACCTCGTTTTCGACATAGGCCTTGTCGAAGGCGGCGCCATCGAGCGCGTCGAGAGTGGTCAGCTCCTTAGCAGCCCGCGTCGACAGGGACTGGCTGATGGCGTTGTCTTCCGGGGTGACGTTCAGCTTCTTGACCAGCGCCAGCGCCTGGTCGTTGACCGCCTTGTGATCGCGTTCCATGACCTTCGCGAATGCGATGACATCCGCATTCTTGCTCTTTTTCAGAGCCTGCGCGGCGGCGGTCACGTCGATCTGCCCTGCAGTGTAGGCGATGTGGGCGATTTGCGGATCGGTCGGCTTGGCATCGTCAGCCATTGCTGTTGTGCCCAATGATGCTGCCAAGAAGGTTGCTGCCAGAATTTGTTTCAACATGACTTAACTCCCTGAGGTCCAATTGTCGCGTAATCGCGCTGAAACAGGTGACGCCTGCGTTCAGAGACGGATATTGGATGCAGCATCCTCAGAAAGGTTCCCGGAAAAATTTGACAAGATCCGCGCAGCGGCATCGTGGCCGCGACCAACTGGTCACCATGCGCCGTCATATGCCAGTTCTTTGCATTCAGTGGGCGAGTTGAACCGCGACTGCGGCGATCAGCCGAACTTCTGCATTTCCAGCTGGACGGAGGCCTGGAACGAAAGGATTTCGGCACGGACGCGCTCTTCAGGCCAGCCGATCGCGAAAAGCGGATCTGCGATCGATCGGATCGCCGCTTTCCAGTAGGTAGCTGCGGCGTCGCCATGCGTGTTGTATAGCGTCTCCGCAGCGGCGCGCACCTGTGACACACGGCGGCTAACCGGAAACAACGCGGGCTTGGCCTGTTGTGATGACATCTCTCGCTCCCCCGGTATCACTCCGAATCCGCCTGGAGCGGAGGCGCGAAGCTAAGCCCAGGAGGGTTAATAAAGGCTTTCTGTCATGGCGCACACCGTTTGCTCAGGGAGTGAACCAGTAGCGCGTGATGTGGAAAAACAGCGGTGCGGCGAAGGTGATGGAATCCAGGCGGTCGAGCACGCCGCCGTGGCCTTCGATCACATAGCCCCAATCCTTGGCCTTCAAATCACGCTTGATGGCGGAGAGAACGAAGCCGCCGAAGAAGCCCGCAACAACGATGACGGTGCTGACGCCGGCCGATTGCAGCGGTGAGAACGGGGTGAGTGGATAGAGCAGCGTTCCGACCAGGATCGCCGAGGCGCCGCCGCCGACCAGCCCTTCGACCGTCTTCGACGGACTGATATTGGGCGAGAAGCGGTGCTTGCCGATCAGCTTTCCCCAGACATACTGGAAGACGTCGCTGAGCTGCACGACGATCACCAGATAGACCAGCAGAAGCGTTGGCGAGGTCTTCGTGTCGAGCATCAGCAATGCAGGTGCGTGGCTGATCGAATAAACCGTCAGCATCAACCCCCATTGCACTTTTGCGCTGCGTGCGAGGAACTCAGTCGTATCGCCTGCCACTGTCGCCACCGCCGGCAGGATCAGGAAGGCGTAGACCGGAATGAAGATCGAGAACAGGCCGTACCATGCGGTGCCGACCAGCACATAGTGCAATGGCAGGACGACGAAAAACGACAGGAAAAGTGCGAGGTGATCGCCGCGGTTCGACGGCGTCAGCGTCCAGAATTCGCGTAGTGCCATGAACGACAGCAGCGCAAACAGCACCGTGGTCTCTGTCCGGCCGAGCAGAATTGCGCCGCCGAATATCACCACCATGATCCACCAGGATCGTATTCTCGCGTTGAGGTTTTCGACCGTCGCAATAGCCGCTGCGTCGGTTGCGCGTTGTTGCAGGACAAAGCCGATCAGCGATGCTGCGGCAAGCAGGACAAGAATGCTACCCAGGACAATGGAGAACGTACTGGTCATGATGCTGCATTTCCGTCGGCCAGAGAAACCACTGCCTCGCGTGCACGTGACAGGAACGCGTCTTTTTCCTCGCCGGGTCCGACGCGCAGTGGTGTTCCGAAACGCGCCGTGCAGGTGATCGGCACGATGAGCCAGCTTCCCTTGGGCAGGATGCGGCTGAGATTGTCGAGATAGATGGGTACCAGTTCGACATCGGGGAAGCGGGATGCCAGCCGAAAGATGCCGCTGCGGAAGGGCGCGATCTCGTCTGTACTGCCGCGCGTGCCCTCGGGAAAAATCAGGATCGAGCGGCCCTGCTCAAGCAGACCTTCAAGCGGAGCAAGCGGGTCGCTATTTGGCGGCGGCTTCCGGTCGATCAGAACCGCCCGCAGGCACTTCTCCGCGATAAACCTGCGCAAGGGGCTGATGCCCCAGTAATCGCGCGCGGCCACTGGATGGGTCAGGCGGCGAACTTTCCAGGGCAGGGCTGCCATCACGGCCACGGTGTCGAAATGGCTGCTATGGTTGGCGAAATAGATGCGGCGATGGGTATCGGGCTCACAGCCCCGCCAGTCGCTGCGCGCACCAACGAGGATGCGAACGATCAAGACAAGCAAGCGGCGGATGAGCGCGATCATGTTCGCTCCAGTGCGCGTGCGATGGAGATCGTGCGGGTGGCGCAGGTGATCAGACTGCCGACAGCAATGATGGCGCAGGCAATGATGAGCGACCAGTGGCTGCCGAACAATGGCGCCTCGATGCTCTGGGCGACGAGGCCGACCGTCAGCGTGGCCATGCGGCGCTGCTTTGCCATGACGCCGCTGAAATCCTGCGGCAGCCCGACAGATCCACCGAACACCCTGACATAGGCCGTCAATGCCGCCAGCAATGCGCATATCCAGCCGAGCCACGGGATGCCGGCCGCATAGCCTGCCGCGATGAGGAGAAGGCTGTCTGCTATCCGGTCCGGGAACTCGTTGTAGAGGGCGCCGGTCTTGGTTTTTTTACCGCCTTCGATCGCCACCATGCCGTCGAGAAGATTGCAGATGAGGCGAAGCTGTATGCACGCCGCTGCTGCAAGCCACGCAAGTGGATGCGCCATGAATGCCATCAGCGCGCCGCCGATCCCGGCGAACACGACCGAGGCCACCGAGATGCTGTTTGGCGTCACACCGGCGCGGCCGAGATATTTGGCGGTGCCGATCGCCCAGAATGATGATCGGCTGGCGATCGGCCGGCGCACGCCGTCACCGTCTGTTGAATTCATATGCATCCCCGAATGACCAATTTCACACACAGCGCCTTCTTCAATTGATGTAAGGACGTGTATTGTCTAGCACTTATTCGAGCGGAAGCGTTTCTCGGGACTGTTCACCAGGAGTGGTTGTCACCAGGCGGCGCGACGCCGGCTGCTGGCGCAGCGAGATATTGCGTGCAGACCCCACAGCCGATTCAGCCCGGCCTTATTTCCGACCTCGATCGGCCGCGCTATTTCGAAGATTGAGCATCAGGGAAGGGGAGCGGATGTCGAACGCACCCTCTTCCCCTTCTGGTTCCAGGTTTCGGGCCGTCTATTTCGCTCTAAATTGGATTGTAGTGGCAGTATTTGCTCAGGTGAGAGAAAACTGAAGCACAAAATAGAGCAAATTGCGACATTTCTAGTCAAGCGAGTCCGGACGTGACGTTCGCGTCGTACGGGTTGGTCGCAAATTCATTCCTGTAGCCGCAGTTGCGGCCGTTCGAAACCCGCTTACTGCATATCAGCGCTTGATAAATTAGGTTAGCAGGTAAGGTTACTTTGCTAAACGGTTTGCATCAGCAAGTGCTAAAGCGCTAAATCCTCGCATCCGGGCGGTGGTGATTTCTTCGCCGCGATCGCCAGGCAGGCGCCCCTAATCGCCCGCCGCCATAAGCGGCCGCCCGGAACCTATCGCGGTCGGGGTGTGGGGGCGGACGGTACCTGCGACGGCAGCGCCAAAGCCGCCCAGAGGAGACGCTGACGTCCCAAAAAGGATGTGAGCTGCCCGGCTCGCCCAAAATCAGAATAAGAAATCCCGCGCCGTCAAATCTGAAACGTGAACGTCGCTGAGTACAATTTGGCCCGTGCCATCCTTTATCACCACATCCTCTCCGACCTGATGCATGTGATGCTGCTTCAGATCCGAGAAGCTTGTGATTGCTGTTACGTCGGCGAGGTCCACGATATCATGTTTGGAGCCTTTCGTTGCGAAGTCAGTAATCGTGTCGGAACCGTGTCCATTCGCAAACACGAAGACGTCGCGCGCTCCACCCCCGGTCAGTTGATCATTGCCGCTGCCACCAGAAATGTGATCTCGACCTGCACCGCCAATGACAAAGTCTTGGCCAGCCCCTCCCGAAATCGCATCGGCGCCCGCGTCGCCATGAATCATGTCGTTTCCGGCACCGCCACTGACAACGTCATTGCCTGCACCCGCCAAAATTTCGTCACCTCCACCCAAGCCCGTGAGAGTGTTTCCAGTTGAATTGCCTGTAAGCGTATTGCTGAGCTTGTTTCCATGCCCATCGATCGCGGTGGAGCCTGTGAGGGTCAGGTTTTCGAAGAAGTCCCCGAGGCCGTAACTGGCAGAACTGAAGACGGTGTCCGTACCGCCGTTCTGAAGTTCCACAAGATTGAGGGGGGTCGCATCTATGTGGAAGACATCGTTTCCATTGCCCCCGAAAACGCTGCCGGTAACGGTGCCGCCGTCCGATATGAAAGTATCTGCACCGCTGCGCAGATAAACATCACCGACAAACTGGCCCTCATTCCGTATGTGTTCCGAGGCATCATTTCCCACATAAGCGTACTTTGGTCCCTCGATAGTGCCGGTGTTCAGGAGATCGAAACGACCGGAATGCGCGTTAACTGCCACACCAACAAGCCCGACAATTGTTCCATCGTTCACCACTTTGCTTTTAGCGCCGCCGAATGTGACGGCGGTATGGTCCGACGTTATCGATCCATCGTTGAGAAGGTAGCCGCTTTCTCCGTAAATCCGCACGCCGAAATTCACCGCATCAATCGTTCCACTGTTGAACACCTTGCAATGATCGCCCAGCATATGGATGGCGTCCTTGACAGATTGGATCGCACCGCCGCCTGCAACAGTCACATTTGTATGGTCCGCTTTCAGAAGAAACGTGTGGAAATTTCCGGTGGTCTCGACGGTGCCGTTCACTATGAATGAACAATGCTCGAAAGACTTCACACCAAAAAAAGCATTGCTGTTGGCGACATTGACCGTGACGCCGGCAAAAACCACCCATCGATCATTGTCGGCAAGCGTGACAGTCCTCACCGTCTTGTCGGTTGTGATATTGTGCGTGGTCATCTACAAATTCTCCTCGGTCAGGCGAAGACACTGCGGTGAGAGGATTGTGCTGGATGCGCTGCTATCTTGACTGGAATTCTACGCCCATACAGTCCCTAGGGGCAAGCCGCATCCTGGACGCGCAGTATTAGATGCACTTCCCCGTTGATTATCTTTGCAACCGAGAATATTGTATAATACGATGCAGTACATCTCCGTATTTGTCCATTGGACAATTGGGTTTGAGCATCACGGGCGTCCGCGGTACACTGTTGATTCAGCCTCACCGCCTTGTATCGACTGGCACTGGACGGCTGATCTGCAGATCGTGTTTATAAATATACGCACGCCGGATGTCCTCGATACCCGTATGCCGTTGTTTTTTGCTACCGCAATTTGTGTCCGATCTTCGAGGCGTTGACGCCACTCCTGTCGCCCAGCATCGCCATCATCCCTAGGTCTTACTCGACAGAATCCACCCACTCCAATATATGCATTTTCAGATAATGGAGGGGAGGTTCTCTTGGTGACAGGCAGCGGTAGACCGGTCGTTTTGGTCACGGGTGGCGGAAGTGGCATAGGTGCTGCGACCGCGTTGCGGCTGGCGCGTGAGTATGACGTCGCCATTTGCGGTCGGCGCAGCGAAGCACTGAACGCGGTCGCGAAGCGGGCTCAAGGCATCCATCCCTTCGTCGCCGACATCGGCGATCCAGCGGTCGCCAGTGAATTGATTGGCAATATCGTGGCACGGTTCGGCAGGCTGGACGCGCTGGTGCTGAATGCCGGCATCGTCATTACCAAGTCGTTCGCGGAGACCTCGCTCGACAACTGGAACCAGCAGATTGCGATCAATCTCACGGGCCCCTTCGTGCTGGCGCAGACGGCCCTGCCGCATTTGCTCGAAGGCAAGGGTGCCATCGTCTCGGTCAGTTCGGTCGGCGCGGTCCAGACCGGTCCGGGACTTGCCGCATACTCCGCTTCCAAGGCCGGCCTCACCCTGATGACCCAGGCGATCGCCTATGAACATGCCCGGCACGGGCTGCGTGCCAACATCGTCGCTCCGGGATGGATTCGCACCGAGATGGGCGACGAGGAAATGGCGACCATGAATATCGCCGAGGATCTAGAGGCTGCCTATGCCAAGGTGAGCGAGGATGTTCCTCAACGTCGGGCTGGAACGGCCGAGGAAGCCGCCGAAGCGATCGCCTGGCTGCTGTCACCCGCAGCATCCTTCGTCAACGGTGCCGTGCTGGCAGTGGACGGCGGATCATTGATCGCCAATGTGGGCATGACCTTCTTCGACAAGATCTCATAGCGCAGAGTATCGTCGGCGCCTTCTGTCAGAGATTGAGGAGTGACGATCTGCCGCCGAAGTCGCGGTGCACGGCCGCCAAGCTCGCCCTTCTGCCACTAGGCAAACTCATGCGGCGCCCTGAGCTCCCTTGTAGTAGGAAATGATCGCTCTCGGCTTCATGGGCTCATGTGATTTTCGGCCGTAGAAGAACACACCGCTTGCGCCATCTTGCGCATAGGCCGGTGGAATGAAACGGTCGAGGTATTGCGTCCAGAAGAATGCAAATTTTGCAACCTTTCCGGCTGTTGTTGAGCGGAACACGCCTCTGACCAGATGGTCGATCGACCACATGAACTGAACGCCGGGTCCACCGTTTGGACCGGACGCGATGCCCTCGAAATTGCGGAAAAGATATCTATGACCGCTCTCGGTAAAGCGCGTGAAATCGAAGGCACCCTCATGAACCTGCTGCATGAAAGGTGTTTCAGCGTAGACGAGGCCCGCATCGCGCAATACTCGCCAGATCTCGGACACGACTTGAGAGGGTTGAAGCACGTGTTCCAGCACTGCCTGGATCACGACGCCGTCAAAGAAATCGTCCGGTAGCGGAATATGATGGCCGTCGGCGATGAACTGGACATGGGGTGAATCGTAGACATCGAAGCTATAGATCCGAATATCCGGGTGGTCGTACAACTCATCCATTCCTTGGCCGATGCTGCCGCCGCCTACCATCAGGAGCCGTGCGGGCCGGCCTAATTTTTCCAGGTCAGCAATCAGACGCCGCACGTTTTCCAGGGTGTCTTTCTTCTGCGGGGACAGTATTCTTTTGATGCGCCCCTTAAGACCGCTATAGTTGTGTCGGACGATGGGGCTGTCAGCCTTGGATTTGAGGATTTCATCCTCAGAAAGCACGGAGTCGGAGAAATCGACCAATACCGGCTTGCCATGGACAATGGGGTACTTGTGGCCAGCGACACACGTTAAAGTCTCAGGCGTTGTTCTTTCGAGTAAATCTTTCGTACGCGGGCAACGAAGATCTGGAATGCAATCCTGCACGGCAACCAACATAGCATTGCTCCTTCGGGAGAGCTAGGTCATCATCAAGTAATACTAGACGTTTCATAATTTACATTCAACTGATTTGCACGACGTCCTTCAATTCTGATCCCTGTCGTGCGAGGTAAATCGCGCGGAATTCGTTGACCGGTGCGACGAAACGCTCAGGGACGCTCTACCTATCTTGGCATTCGGTTGCGCGCGCGCCGCGGCTTATAAACGAACTCGGCCAATTGCTCGCGCCAGCCCCTTGTGTCGCTATTCCCTGGCAATCTCGAATTCAATCTACGTGTTGTTCACTATAAAGGGTCGCAACCACTTTGGCGAACGAAAGCTATCCTGGCTGCCAAACTGATGTATACTGTCGTATCTAATCGGACGCCATTTATGAATCTGATCGCACAACAAGAATGGCCTTGGTTCTCTAAGTGCAAAGATCTGCTGTTCGGATCTGTGCCCGAACGGCTGATAGCGTTTTCCAGGCTGATTTTTTGGTGCTTTGCTCTCTTCGCAGTCTACATTGACCCAACAAAACCAGCAGCCTATCTCGATGAAACATTTGACCTTCTGATCATATACCTGATTTATTCCGTGCTGATATTGTATGTTTCCTCAACACGGAAGCTCGGTTTTCCGATACAGTTCTTGATACATATCATCGATATAGCCGTGTTATCTCTCGCGGTAATTTTGACGGACGGCGTAGCAAGTCCCTTTTTCACATTCTACTCGTTCACCGTCTTTACCGCGACGATGCGCTGGGGCTGGAGAGGCGCTTTCTCGACTGCAGCTCTGCTCGCGGTTCTTTTCGTGGCACTGAGCTGGGACGACATAGAGTTCAGTTTTTCCCGGGATTCGCGGATGAACATCCTTATCATACGGGGGGCGTATCTTTTTGTCACCGCGGCGATGCTTGGATACTTCGGTGCCTACATGGAGCGAAGCCGACGGCGGCTTTCACGCCTTGCCGCATGGCCTGTCGAAGATGGTGCAGTAAGCACTCCTTCTCCCGTAGGCCCGCTTCGACATGCGGCAAACGTTCTTGGCGCACGTCTGGTGCTTGTCGTCTGGTGGGATAATCTCACAAGGGCGAAGCGGGCGGCCTACTGGTCTCGAGAGGCCAGCGGGGTCGCCGAAATTGAGAGGCCAACGGCGTGGATTGTTTTTGCCGAACGGCAGGTTCGTGCGAACTTCTTTTCTCTGGATGCGATGGATGGAGGAGATTGGACGGGCTCGCTCGCCGAACTTACCTCACGCATTGAACTTCATCACGAGAATTCGCCCCGCGAAAAGCCTCGGTCCTATGCCGTTGCACCATTTCGCGGGCTTCATTTTTCAGGCTGCGTTATAGTGGTCGATCCTCGGTATCATAGCGAGGATATCGTTTCGCTGACGGAAATCGTGGCAGCGCGCATCGGCTCCGATCTCGAGCGGGATGCGCTCACCCGGGAAGTTGCGGAAGCGGCCATTGCGCAAGAGCGCGCCCGCATGGCGCGCGACATGCACGACAGCGTCCTCCAGGATCTTACTGCAGCGAGCCTCATGCTCAAGTCGGCCACAGCGCATGCGGACGACGGTTTGAATGCGCCTCTTAAAGAGATTGGATGGCTTCTTGCGAACCAGCAGAAGCGAATCCGGAACTTTATCGAAGGAACGAACAGCGGCACAAACGCAGTTCCTCAGGTGCTGTCGGAGCAGCTCGGCGTGCTTCTCGCAACCCTGGAGCGCCAATGGCGTTGCAAGCTCAACACCACGATCGTGCCCCCGGAGCTTCGCCTGGATGGGGCGATGTCGACGGAGATATTCCAGCTCGTTTGTGAAGCAACCGCGAATGCGGTTCGCCACGGCAAGGCCCAAACGATAGACATTGAGATCAGCGACACCCTGGATGGATTGCAGATCCATATTGATGACGATGGCATAGGCCTGCTGAGAGATAATGACGGATCGATACTGGTCGAGCCGCGTTCGATTGGCCGGCGCGTTGCCGATCTCCACGGCACACTCAGTCTTGAGAGTACCCAGGTTGGTGCGCACCTTTCAATCTGGATCCCCGCCCAATGACGGGCGCCCCCACTTCAGTGGTTCTGGCTGATGATCATCCTCTCGTCCTGCGCGGGCTCGTGGATTTGCTGTCAACCGAAGAAGACTTCGCCGTCGTCGGAACTGCGGTGGACGGCAAGGCTGCGCTCGACGAGATCGTTGCCAAGAAACCTGACATCGCGTTGCTCGATATGGTCATGCCATCCCTTAGTGGCCTGGATATCCTTCGAGAGTTGACGCAAATAAACTCCGCGGTGAAAGTAATCTTCTTGAGCGCGCTGATCACCGAGGAACAAAGCCTTCAGGCGGTCGCCATCGGTGCATGGGGCATTCTGCTTAAAGAGAGTGCTCCGGAGGCTCTCATCGAATGCATGCTGTCGGTTCGTGCCGGCAGACGATGGCTTCCGAGCAACTTGTTCGACGCTCGAACGCGTCAAAGCTCCGATGGCAGCCCGTCCGGAGTTCTGACAAGCCGGGAATGGGAGATCGTAAACCTGGTTGCCGAAGGACTATCCAACAAGCACATCGCGCGCCTTTTGAACGTATCGGAAGGAACCGTGAAGATCCACTTGCACAACGTCTTTTCCAAACTCGAGATCACCAACAGGACGGCGCTCGCAACGAAAGTGATTTCGACAAGGAAGCCGTTATAGACCACCACGGGAGCATGTTCGGATGACATTTGCAGCGTACCTCGTCTTCAGGCGAGTGGCAAAATTAAATGCCTGATGAGATTCCAAAGAAATCCGGGGCGCTGGCAAACTGGCTGCAAGTCGGGCTTGGCTTGGTGCTGGGCATCACGTTTATCATGCTGGTCGTTCAGAATGTTAACTTCTCGGACGTGTATGCCTTGATCGCACGCGCCAGCGCCTTGCCACTTATTGTTGCCACGATCGCCTTTATCGTCGACTTTCTGTTGCGGGCCGTTCGGTTCTGGGCGATGCTCTTGCTGGCGACCGGCCGCCGCCTGCCATTGAAGCCGACGATAAGCCCCTTCATCGCCAGCTTCGGAATGAGCGATGTCCTTCCCCTTCGTGTTGGCGACGGTTTTCGGGTGATATGGTTCAGCCGGCATTTCCACATACCTGCAGGCACTGTCATCGGCACGATGGTCGTCGAACGTATCCTGGACCTCGCGACCATCGTGTTTCTGGGGGTTGTAGCCCTTGCGCTTGTTGATGAAGATGCACCTGCGGTGCTGGTTCGAAATTTTCAGTTGGTGTTGAGTTTGGCGGCTATCGCCAGCTTCGCATTGTTATTTGCGCCGTTACTCTTGTGTCGCCTGCTTGAGAAAGTCCTTGGCCGGTTCAATTTCAAATGGGTCGGTGTGTTGGCGGGCGCGCTTCGAGCGACATCCGCGGCAGTCGTTCAGATAGGCTCCTGGCAACGACTAGCCTGGCTGGCGGCTATGTCGCTGGCACTCTGGCTCTTGGAAAGTGTGGTTCTGATCGGCGCGTGGATCAGCCTCGGAGGCTCGACCTCTGCCCTGCTGAAGCCCTTTACGGCCTTTGTTTTCAGCACCCTGGGAACGTTGGTGCCGAGCCTTCCGGGACATTTCGGATCGTTCGAGTATTTCGGCGTTCAGGCATTCTCGCTCGCCAAGGTCGATGCCGCCACTGCTGTGGCCGTAGTGCTTCTGGCACATCTCATCCTTTGGGCGCCAACAGCAATATTCGGGGTTTGTTGGCTGTTGCTGGGGCTGCAGCGGAAGCGCCGCAACACGGTCTAGCAAACAACATGCTACAGATGCTTCATGAGCTTCAGCGCGCGCTGGCCCAGCGGGGAGCGGTGCGGCGAACCGTTGTGCGTGATCCGTGTTTCAGCTTGCGCGCAGTACCACTCATAGCTCTCGCGCAACATCTGCGTATTCGAGTAATGCGGTCTCCACCCCATGTCGAGGAGAGGTCCGATATCGAAATAGCAGTCTCTATGGTAGGTCAGATAATGCCAGGGAACGAGCGGTGAGAGCCGTGCGTGATAGAGCACGCGCAGTGCATTAATCGCCAAACTTTTCGGAAGGTGGCGTATTTTGGATGTGCTGCCAGCATGGACAATGAGGTCCTGAAGTTCTTCGCCGAGAGTTCCGAAACGGTCTGTTCCGACATTGTAAGTGCCCGCTCGCCCCGAGGCGAGCGCCAGCATGTAGAAATCCATCAAATCGGTTGCATGAACGAATTGCACGAGGTTCGCTCCGCTACCGATAACATAGACGTTTCGATGTTCCCGGATCCATTCGAAAAGTATCTGGAATATGCCGAGCCGGCCTGCGCCAAGCGTAACGCGAGGCCGAATTGTGAGCACCGGAATGCCGTGGCGCTCGCAAATATCCTGAAGGGCAATTTCACCCGCCAGTTTTGATCTGCCGTAAGGTTCTATCGGCTTTAGGGGAGTAGAGGCGGTAATGGCACCAGTCGGAGGCAATCCATAAACGGCCGTTGTGCTGAGGTGAATGATGGCCTTGACGCCCGCCTTGGCCGCCTCCTCAGCGACAATCCGCGTACCCTCGACATTGACGTCCCAATAGTGGCGCCCTGCGTCAGCCTGTGCGACGAGTGCGGCGTTGTGGTGGACGACATCGATACCGCGCATTGCAGCCGCAACATTGTCGCGGTTAAGCACGCTGCCGACTACCATTTCGATTTCGGATGACTGCTGCGGATCTGACCATAGATCGAGAAGGCGCACCGCTTCACCACGTTCTCGAAGGCGACCGCCGACAAGACTGCCGATGAACCCGGAACCGCCTGTAATCAGGTGTCTCATCTCCTCAAACCGCCTTCCACGGGCTGCCATCGGTCAATGCAAGCGATTTTCGATCGCGTGCATTGCGTTGCGGTGGCTTACCGCCATGACGGTGCCCTGAGGATTCACGCCGGTAGCGGTGCAGAGCATTGAAGCGTCGGCGATATAGAGCCCCTCGGTTCCATGCACGCGACCGTACGAATTGGTGGCGCAGATGGCTTCATTCTCTCCCATGGGACAGGATGAGAAGATGTGCACGGACGTGATGCTGCCGTCAGCGCCAATCAGAGAATCGGGTAGCCTGTTTGCATCGTCAACATTTCGTAAAACGGGATAGCCCGCGAGGCTGGGATAGACAGCAATGGCACCTGCTGCGAAAAGTGCCTTCGACAGAAGCTTCAATCCTTTCGCGAGTGTCGCCATTCCCGCGGCACCGGGCTTCATTCTCACCAATGGATCGCGGAAGAACGGCAAATTCCTTACAGATGACACTCCCTCCGTCGTCTGCACATAATAAATCCCCATGCGTCGCCAACTGTTCGCTACATCAGGCAAATATTCGGGGTGGGTGGCCATTGCCATTGATAGCATTGGGAGGCTGCTTATCGAGCACCCCATGCCGATCTCGGGCTCGAACTCCTTGATCTGGTGGACTGGGTCGAGGTCTCCAGGGCGGTTCACTTCGCCTTCGAATTCCGCAACGACTTTCACCATTGGATGGAAGCGCAGGGTATTGCCAATGTTTCTGGTAAACCCAGATCGACGCAAGAGCGCAGGCGTCTGCACAGCGCCGCAGGCCACGAAAACGTGGTCTACGGATATCTCTATCAGGCGCGATGGCTCTTCGCCTGGGCTGTGCCGAGCCGACACCCGCCATTTTCCACCAGAACGGGCCAATTTGTCGACACGGGTGTCGACGATCAAACGGCCGCCTGCAGCAAGAAACCTCGGAATAAAGGTCTCCGACATCGATTGCTTTCTTCCTCCGTCGCTCTTGCTCGAATAGCTGTAGAGGCGGGGCGCTTCAATTGCACGCCACCCGAGGTTATTGGCTCCCTCGAACAGTCGTGTAGACACGATTGGGGCTGGTCCTGCGAGATACTGCACGTGCGCCGTCGCCTCGCAGGCGGCGAAGTGGGGTGCCATACTGTCGTGCGAGAGATCGTCAACGCAGAAGTCCGCTCTCCATCGTTCCAGCAGGGAGGCCGGAGCCCGATGATATATTCCGCGATTGATCTCGCTGCCGCCGCCGACACAGCACCCTTCGACATAGGCAATCTTGGGATCGCCGAAGGCAAGCGTAATCCCACCATTCCGATATTTCTGAAGAATCTCCTCGTGCGAAAAGTGGGGCGCAGACTGGATCGGAAGATTTGGTCCTTCCTCGATCATCAACACCGATTTTCCCGCCTCTGCGAGCAACGCCGCGGTTACCGCTCCGCCAGGTCCCGATCCGAGGACCGCGACGTCGGCCGTCATCACAGCTGAAACCGGGTCAGACCTGTTTCTGGTAAGCAACAATGCTGCAGTCCTGCGTGTTGGGTTCGGAAAAGAGACGGAAGATCACTAGCGTGCGGTAAAACGCGATCAAAGAACGCTTGGTGCCGATGTGGGAATGCTCCCAGCCGCTCAGCAGGCCGGCTCGTTGCTGAAAATCGAGCCGATGAAATGGCTTTCCTCTGGTCAGACACGGCCAGCCGTCAAACGCGAGCACAAGAACATGAAAGGCCAACCGAATATAATCTGGCATCTTTAGGTGCGTTGCGATGAGGAACGTGGAAACAGTTTCCACATTCGCATCGGATGCCTCCGCAGATGTGCCCCGTCCAATCATCGTACTGGCTATCGATCGAACGCACTTCTCAAAACTCGGCAAGTTAATCGCTATGTCGACCAAGCGTGATGCTCCCCTGTCGACCGGTTCAGTGCTCCGAGCCATCCCGCTGGCGCCAAACGTCGTCGGTTGCGAGAGGTGCTGGATGTGGCGCGTTCCGGTCATTTTTTTTGGCTTTCCTGATGCATTGCGTAGATGCGTCCGTCTGGCTGATCGACGACCTTCTCGAGTGAAAGGCGTTGTTTCAATTCTTCTTCCGTCGCCAGGTAGGGGCGCCAAACCACATTGTTGAAGATGACGACATAGGATTGGCCTCGCGCCATCTTCGTGCGCAATTGCTCCATCTGCTGCTCGAACGGCCTGTTGGGATTATCGACACCGGTTCGCAGTTGGACACGTTCGGGAATGAAGGAGGCCGGCCGCTTGAGAATGTAGGCAATGGCGTCGGCGCCGTTGCTGTAGAGGGCCGCACCGGGCGGCAGCATGCGTATTGCGGCAATGGTGGGTGAGTTGGCCCAGGCCCGGCTGGCATAGCCGACACCCGAACGAAATACTTCCTCAGAACGTACAACGGTTCTGGTCGCGTGGCTGGCAAGCACGACAACCGCGAGGCCCATGAGCCCATAACGGACGGCTCTCGCAGGCCCTTTGGCCCGGGCGAGGTTCGCCAGCACAATCGTCACCAGCAGAACTGTCGTAACATATATCGGAAATGCGTAGCGGCTGTTGAGCGAAAGGTTCGCCTCGAGTGAGGTCGAGAGCACCATAAAGCCCAGGTAGAAAATAAAGAACAGTCCGAGTGTGACCGGAAGCAAGGCATCAACGACCTTGGAAGCATGCGCCAACCGCAGCGTTTCGCGCGCGTGTATCACGGTCAGTCCGGCCACCGAGACTAAGAAAACCATGAATATCAGGACGCGCGCTGCGAAAGGTACCTGATCCGGCAATAGCCATGCTGTCAAAGCTTCAAGGCTGGTGAGCCACTCCTTCACGCCCATATTGCCGTAGAACCAGAGTGCACGGCCTATGGATCGGCCAACCATCAGCTGGCTCAGCAGCGTCCATGAAAGGAAAATCGAAGCGCTGACGACCGTAAAAAGTGCAGCGTCCGCGATGCGGCGTGTCACGCGATGCCGAGGGTTGAGGAGAATGCAAATCGCGATCGCAGCGCCGAGCGGCGGTGCAGTGAACCGGGCAAGCGTGGCACAGCCGAGCGCAACGGCACAGGCGGCGAGCCAGGTTCGGCGCTCCGTTTCCAGATATCTAAGGAAGGCAAGAATGGTAAGAAGGATAAAGAAAAGAAACAGCGGCTCGGACATAGCTGCCGAGTGCAAAGCCACGAACTGCGGAGCCAGTATGATGAGCAGCGTGCCAACCAGCGCGTATGGATAACGATTGGTGGCGCGCACCAGCAGATGCCAGATCAAGGCAGTGTTTGCTACAACCAGGATAAGGCCGATGAGCTTGGCGCCGTCGTCGACCTCGAAGCCGATGGCGGTCGCGAACTGCAGCAGAATTGGATAAAGGGGCGCGTCGTAGGGGCGTTCACTGATCCCCATATAACGCGTGCTATCAACGAAGATGCCTATTCCCTGGTTCGTATTGATAAGAAAGATAGCGATGGAGAGCAGAACGCAAATGCCGCCTAGCAGGAAGTAAAGCCGATCCCTTTCGGCAACCCTTGCCTGTCGACCATTGTTTGTGAGGTCATCTGCACAATCGTAGTACATCTTGCTCATCTCGGCTCTATGGAGTGGGCTTCATGTGCGGTCCTGGAAAACGCGTTTGATGTTCTTGGTGATAAATCGAACCGTCGCGTCAGTGACGCCGCGGGTCAGAACGTCGTCGAGCGCAGCGATGAGTTTATCGATCTGGTGCTCCCGCACGACGAACGGCGGCATGAAATGCAGAATGTCTCGCGCGCCCGGCTGGAAATGTACCAATATATCGTGCCGCTCGAAGAGTTCGCGGGTGACTGCGCCGATCAGCACCGTCTGGTAGGTTTGAAACAGGCTGTTGTTGGCGACGTCAACCACTTTCGATGCCAGGTTCTGATGGAAATTCAGGCGGATCGCCTGGAACATGCCGCGCCCCCTGATGTCGAGAATCTGCGAAGGATGCTTCGCCTTCAGCCTATGCAACTCGCTGGAGAGATAATCTCCCATCTGTTCGGCATTTTCCATCAGGCCTTCGTCCTGGAGGATGTTGAGCGTCTCGATTGCCACTGCACAGCTTTCGCCCAGTCCGCTGAAACTCGAACTGTGCAGGTTGCAATCCTGCTTGTTGCCGTAAGCGTGGTCGAAAAGTGCCTGCGACGTCATCATGACAGCGACTTCTCGCTTGCCCCCACCCAACGTCTTGGCGAGGGTGACGATATCTGGAACGACATCCTCATGCTGGAAAGCACAGAACCGGCCGCTCCGCCCCATTCCAACCTTCACCTCGTCGAATATCGAGAGAATATCGTGCTTGCGGCAGAGCTCCGCAAATTCCGTGAGGTAACCGACCGGCGGAATTTCGCATGTGGTGCCGTGGATGGTTTCGACCATGGCGGCGATAATGCTGTTGCCGCCGCTCGAGTCCGTTTCTGTACGAATGGCCTGACGCATGGATTCGATATCGCCGTAGGTCACGTAAATCACGTTCTCTTTCGGCACGCCGAGCAGGAAGCCGGATTGGACGTCGGTTGCCGTCGTAAGTGAAAGCGGTCCATGCGTCTTGCCGTGGAACGCACCGCGCATGCACAGGAATTTCCGCTTGCCCTTCGGCGTCTGGACACGTTCGGCGAGTTTCATCGCGGCCTCATTCGCTTCGGCGCCGGAAACCGCGAAAAAGGAGATATTCAGTGGATCTGGCAAGAACAGCGAGAGATTGTATGCCAACGCGCCCTGCAGTTTGTGCGGCGCGAGCTTGATGCAGTCGATGATCTTTCGGTCATGACACTTGCGCTCCGCTTCGATAATGCGCGGGTGGTTGTGGCCGAGACCCAGAACGCCAAGCCCGCCGGAAAAGTCGAGCAGTGTTCTCCCGTTGGTCAACCAGATTTCCGCACCTTGGGCGCCTTTGATGTCCATATCCTTTAGGCCAAGGATGTCGAAGATCTGGAGCATGTATTTGTTGAGATGCCGCGCGTAGTACGCGTTCGCAGCTTCGATAGGAAGATCGAGAGATTGATCTAGCGACAGCAACGGAAACTGTCCGCCTTTCACCTGTCCTAAGACTTCCGCTATCGATACAACTGTCATTTCGCGTTCCTCACTGAATAGAAACCTGCGGAAACGTATAACAGAAACGCGGCTGGATATGTATTCATCATCAGATATACAAGATCAAAAATTTTCAGGCTCTGCGAAAACAAGCTGCACCGCACAAAATTCTTTGCGTTCTTGCATGTCGAGAGGCGGCATACTTAAAAAAAGGATATCGGTGGTTGCGCCATTGCGGACGATGGTTGCGGCGTGCACTCCGCGCATACGCTTCGCCGCGATGCGAGATGCGGGGCCGTATGTTCGAATGTATATCCAACGGCAATAGGCTGCGGGTGGATATATTGCGGCGCATCAAGCGAGACGTAGCAGTCTCCAAGGCGGACGTTGGATTTTACTTGCAGCCCTAAGTACCTCTAGTTGAATATTCAAAATTCAAGGTCATCTTCAATTGTGCCGTCCCAAATCTGACTTTGCCTTTTTAACTAAATCATGATTAATAAATGCAGCTACGAGAATTTCTGAGGGAAGTAACGAGTACTTCGAATCTTGGGAGAAGCGACATGGTTGTCCACATTTCAACGAATACGACCACCGGTATAGACGTCATCACGGACGGCGAGACCTACATTCTCGACCCCGGCATATCTGTCAGCGCCACCGGTATCGACAATGCCTTCTTTGGAGCGGCGTCGTTTACAGGCAATACGATCCGGATACAGGGGACTGCCGAGTCAACAGACGGTGCCGCCATACTTTTCAAAGGCAAGAATACAAAGATAGACATCGACAATGCGGGGGCTGTCACCGCAACCAACCAAACGGCTATACGGCTCGAAGGTAACAATTCCAGTGTCGTAAGCGATGGGGAGATCAATGCGGCGTTCTTTGGAATTCAAATGCTGGGCACTGGAGCCACCGTCACGAACAACGACACGATAACGTCCGCCGGGACCGGGATACGCTTTGACGGAGCCAATGGGCACATCGAAAACCAAAGCGGCGCGACTGTCAGCGGCGTGGTTGGTGTGAACGGAGAGTCTGCCACAGGAACGTTCTCGCTTGTGAACTTCGGCACGATCACCGGCTCGGTGTTCGCGTTCGATGGCTCAGCCGCAACTGATACCGTCACGAATCGCGGCACTATGAATGGAGACATTATTCTCCGTGGGGGCAACGATTCCATCGACACGATACAGGGTACTGTAAGCGGTTCCATTCTCGGCGGCGCCGGCAATGACACTTACAAGGTCGCGAATGCCGGCATTGCGCTCGTCGAGCTTGCAAGCGAGGGCACCGACAAGATCGTGTCCACAGTCTCCTATGTGCTCAAGGCGAACTTCGAGACACTGCAGCTTTCCGGTGCTGCCGACATAAACGGTAAAGGAACGAGCAAGGCGGATACGCTGATCGGCAATAGCGGCGACAACAAGCTTCTGGGTCTGGGTGGCAGTGATCACTTGGCCGGTGGCAAGGGAGACGACATCCTGACCGGGGGAACCGGTAGAGACACTTTCGTCTTCGCAAACAATATGGGTTTGGACAGGGTGACGGACTTTGTGGCTACGGGTACGCAGCATGACTTCATTGACCTGCGTGCCGTTAGCGCAATCGATAATTTCGCCGATCTCAAAGCCAACTTCATGTCGCGAGACGGGTCGGACGTGGTGATTGAAGTCAGCAGTGGAAATGTTATCAGAATTGAAGACGTTACGCTCAATAGCTTGAAAACAGGCGATTTTCTTTTCTAGCAGCGGGCCGGACTTGCAAAGCTGACCGTTCGCCGCATACGTAAGGGGAGGCACGCGCTGGTAAAATCCACCATCCAGCGCGGCCGATCTACAATCCTGTGATATCCATTGTGACCGGCGTTTCCTGTGGCGACTTGCAGGCGGCGACGTCAAGCTATGGATCGAGGATAGCCCCAGCCGGAGGGTCATTCCATATCATCGCTCCTGATTTGACGCGGGGAAGGCTGGCGCAGATGGCGCGCTTCGCAAACAAACGCTAAATTTCTGGCTCAACGGTACCCTTAAGACGCTTCGGCGATAGTGGCTCGCTCTCAAATTGCACGACCATTTTCCCTCGGTCTCTACGGGAAGATGCTGTCAGCGGGACAATAAATATGTTGTACTAATGTCGACCCCTCTTCGTATCCTCAATAGGGATGCCAAAGGAAGCTTGGGGCGTGCATCGGGAGGAGGGGGTAATGCAAGGAGTAAGCGATTTTCTCTTGGTTGACATTCGAATTATGAAGGACGCGCTGGCCGATCCGATTTTCTTCGCGCTTGTCGCCTTCACGTTGATCGTGGGTTTGCGGTCAAGCTGGTTTGCAGGGATTGCGAGCATATTGGTTTTCGCTTTTGCTGCCACAGCGCTTCGGGATTGGAGAGAGTTTGTTCCGGGACTGCCGCCATCTCCTGTCCTTCCGAACGTATTTACAGGCACGCTGTTCCTTTTGTTCGCTGTTCTTGCAATCACAAGAGTATTGCGTGCAGTTAGAAACGCCTGGGGACTAGCGAACTGATTTGACAGCGACGTTGTCCTGTTGCGGTTGGAGCGCGACCGGCTCTGGAGTCAATCTCGACGCCTGGCTTTGGAATCGGCGGCTCGCGTGAGCATCGACTTTCAAATGGCGATCGTTCTCTGCAGTGAGCTGTGTCCGGACCAGGGCTTCTTGCTGGAGCCGTACACGGACGCGCCGCCTTAGCAAGCTGCGCTCCCTGCGATCACGATGCCAGATGGGCAACATGTTCGGCAGGGTGAAGGACTTGAGGCGCACCGCAACACCATAGGGCCGACGCGCACTTCTTCTAAGTAATCTCCGTTCCCGCAACCTGTAGTTAATATTCCACTCAGTGTCGCGGCTTGGCGCAGGCCGCCTCTCAAAGCTGCTGTTGTGTTCTGATACGATAGAACCTCTCGCATTCGACCGTCCGGCAATTTCGTGACATCGCAAAAAACGTGGAAAAACAGCAGTGTTAGTTGGCATCTAAAATAGAATAAAAACTATAGAAATACTTCTACTATAAGAACGTGTGGTTGTAGGCGTTGGCGTGCACATGTGTCTCAAGCATGGACTGTTAATTTTGTGATAAGAGCGTATATTAACCAATGAGCTTTCTGCTTACGCTCTTGCGAAATAAGCATCTTTACCAAACTTGCACATTGCCCACTTCTAAATAATAAACTCGTTTACAAGTATTTAACTATGTGACAATCTTCTTAGGAATTTGCGGGAATTGCATCAGTGATGGGCGCGTCAACCTCGGATTGTTCTACGGTTGAACTTCGTTCCTGGTAAAATACATGACGCGTTGACGGCATAAGACAGCATATGGTTGCGTCCGTGGTGAAAGTCGCGTGAACTGATCATTGCGTTAGCCGTTCAAGGGGGTCTTTATGAGCCGCATTGAGGTTAATGACAGATCGGGCAAGCCCACAGAAGAGTTGTCCCGCGCTGAGACCGTTGAGACGTTAGAGTCTCAATCTCTTCGCGCGGCATTTGTGCTGAATGCACTTCAGTTCGCCAAAAGGCGAATTAGAACAGCGTACTATTGTGTACGGAACTCGTTCAAGTTGTTCGTCGCCGACATGGTTGCAGCCTTGCTCGCGCTGCTGTTCGCATTTGTGCTTCGTTACAGTTTCGACACGATTACGCTAAGGCCGGATCTCGTCAAGTCGCTCCTTATTGCCGGCCCACCGTATATCGTGTTGTGCGCGATTGTCTTTCCGTTGTCAGGTCTTTACAGCCGAAACTGGCGCTATGGCTCCGTCCCGGATCTGATGACAATTATCCGGGCTGTGGCAATCACTACCCTGATGCTGGTATGTGTCCTGTTCTTCGCGACGAGACTTCAGGATGTGCCGCGAATTGCTGTTGTCGTCGATGCCCTGCTTCTGACCATATTTCTTCTCGCGTCCCGCCTGAGTTTCAGGCTCGACGAGTTACATTTGCTGGGTGCCGAATTTGCGTCGACCGGCGGGATTCGCGACAAGAGAATCCCAGCTTTGCTGGTAGGAGCGGGTGGTGCCGCGGATCTGTATTTGCGAGCGATTAGCCGCGACAGAAACTGTCAACACCGCCCAATTGCTTGCCTGGACGTCAATTCGCAACACACTGGCATGACTTTGAGAGGTGTACCCATTGCGGGGTCTCTTGATGAATTCAGCGAAGTCATGGATGAGTTGAAGCGCGAAGGGCAGATGCCGCGGCATATTATTTTCACCGAGGCACCATCTGCTTTCGGCGAAGAGATGTCCGAGCGGCTCCTTCAGAAAGCGGAAGCTGCTGGAATTACCGTTTCTCGACTTTCACACATGACTGAGTTGAGGAATGCCAAGAAGGAAAGCCGGTTCGAACTCAAGTCGATCGAGTTGACCGATCTGCTTGAACGTTCGCAAGCCTCGCTCGACCACGATGCTATCGTCAGACTTATTCACGGCCGGCGCGTGTTGGTGACCGGCGCAGGAGGGTCTATCGGGAGTGAGCTCACTTTGCAGATTGCAGCATGTGAGCCGGCTGAGATCGTTCTCATCGAGAATAGTGAGTACAATCTTTACGCTATCGACATGGAACTGGCGGAGCGATTTCCGAATCTCCCGCGCGCTGCTCATATGTGCAATGTTCGTCGCGCCAAGCGCGTCGATGACGTATTCGATCTGCATCAGCCGGAACTGGTCTTCCACGCTGCAGCGCTCAAGCATGTACCGATGGTCGAACTGAATCCGTGCGAAGGGGCCCTTACCAATGTGATCGGTACGATGAACGTGGCAAACGCCGCGAAGCGCACCGGTGTCTTGGCAATGGTTCAGATCTCAACGGACAAGGTGGTCAATCCCACAAGTTTCATGGGCGCGACCAAGCGTCTGGCCGAACTCTATTGCCAGGCTCTGGATTTGAAAGGCTTTGACGAGCACGACGGCCCACGTTTCATGACTGTCCGCTTCGGAAATGTGTTGGGCTCCAGTGGCTCCTTGATACCGCTTTTCAAGCGCCAACTTGCAAACGGCGGTCCGCTTACCGTAACTGACGCTGAAATGACGCGGTTTTTCATGACGATACGAGAGGCAGTTGAACTGACACTGCAAGCGTCGTCCTACGGACTGGAAGGTGAAATCGGCCAAGGCGAGGTCTTCGTACTTGACATGGGAGAACCGATCAAAATCATCGATATCGCGCGACGGATGATTACCCTCGCCGGGCTTACACCGGACGAGGATATCGCGATCAAGATCATCGGGCTTCGCCCAGGAGAGAAACTCTACGAGGAGCTGTTCGATTCCGACGAGCGCAGGGTGGATTTGCCCGTGCCAAGCGTTCTGGGGGCGGTTCCCTCGCCAGTGCCTCTCGCAAAGCTGGAGGAGGGTTTTGCTCGACTTCAGCTTTATAGCGAATTGGGGGACGAGGCACGTGTCGTGCAGATCGTGAGCGATCTAATTCCCTGCTACGAGCGAAAGACGCCGTCGGCTATGCAGCGGTTCGCACATGTTCCTGCCAATGAACTTTCTAAAGCAGAGACCGGCTCGAAATCGCAACGCATCGGTCCGCCGGACCTTGCCGCAGCAGCGAGGAACTGAGGCACGACGCTGGTTTGCCACAGTTCGGAAACCCCTGAATGAGATTGTGCTGCGTTGCAAAAGTATCAGGTGCTCAACTGCATAACGGACCTAAACATAGGCGGCGCCGAACTCATGCTTGCCCGGTTCGCGCGAAGCCTGCTTTGCACCAATTTCACGCCCCGCGTATTGTCGCTGATGCCGCCGGGGTCTGCTGCGGCCTTATTCGCCGAGGACAAGGTGCCCATCGATACCCTTGATATGGAAAAGGCGCGACCCTCCGTCCGCGCAGCCCTGTGCTTGCGGCCCGCTGTGAGAAGGGGCAATGCCGATGTGCTTCATGGCTGGATGTATCACGGAAATGTTGTTGCCTCCCTCGGAGCCTTCCTGGATCGTCGGCAACCGGTTATTTGGAGCGTGCACCACTCGGTTGACGATGTAAGAGCGGAGAAGAGACTGACACGTCTTATGATCCAGCTGTCAGCGCGGCTGTCCGGCCGCACGTTCGCAATTTCCTATTGCTCCCGGGCCTCTGCCGACCAGCACGAGAAACTGGGTTTCGATCCGTCCAAGCGCGTTGTGATACCGAACGGAATTGATTGCGAGGAGTTTCGTCCCAGAGCCGATGCCCACGCTCGGCTGCGAGCCATGTTCGGCATACCCAATTCCCGCCTGATCATCGGCAATGTCGCGCGGGCGCACCCCATGAAAAACCATGAGGGATTTGTTCGTACTCTCGCCCTGTTGCGCAAGGACGGCTGCGATGTGCATGGCCTGATCATTGGGGACGGTCATGAGGAGGGGGTTGCACGCCAAACGGCCCGTGACCTTGGAGTCAGCGACTATTTGACGACACCTGGCCTGCGCTCTGATATCGCCGAGGTACTTCCGGGCATCGATGTTTTCTTTCTTTCCTCTGCCTGGGGGGAGGCATTTCCGCTCTCGGTCGGTGAAGCGATGGCGTGCGGCGTGCCGGCTGTCGTGACCGATGTAGGTGACTGCGATTGGCTGGTCGGTGACCCGAAGATGGTTGCGAAGCCAGATGATCTTGAAGAGCAGACGGCTCTCGTCCGCAACATCGTGAATATGACCGACACCGACCGTCGAGAACTTGGTGCTGCCGCGAGAGCCCGAGTTCTCCAGAATTTTTCGCTTCAAAAATATACGGAAAGCCATATCCGCCTTTATGAGGCGGCGATTGATGAGCGAACTCGGCCAGGAGGGGCGAGATGAGCAATGTCGATGGATCGGAACACTCCGCAGAAAAAGTCGAAACCGTCGTTGCCCGCGCGCAAACGGTAGCGCGGCATGAGCCGAGAAAAATAGTGGTGATTGCCAGCTACACACCGTCACTGACGAACTTTCGTTTGGAACTGCTAAAACGGCTCGTCGAGCATGGCCATGCGGTAACCGCATTTGGCCCTGAGGATGATCCCGTCGTGAAGGCGGATCTTGCACTTATCGGTGTCGATTTTGTGCCGATGCCAATGTCGCGGGCTGGTCTCAACCCTATGGAAGATTTGTCGACTTTGTGGTTTCTCATACGTCAACTCCGTCGACTTCGACCGGACGCGATCATTCCGTATACAATGAAGCCTATAATCTACGGTGGCATAGCTGCAAGAATAGCGGGAATTCGCCAGCGCAGCTTCCTCGTTACGGGATTGGGACATGTTTTCTCAGACGCTGGCGGTAGCACTCTCAAGGGCCGGATGGTTCGTGCGGTTAGCGTCGCGCTCTACAGGGTCGCCTTCTCGTCTGCGCAGATCGTCTTCGCCTATAATGACGCCGATGCGGAAGACATTCGACGTTATCGTATGCTGAAAGACAACTCTCGCCTGCAACTCGTTCCCGGATCCGGTGTTGATATTGAACGCTTTCCCTTCAAAAAGGTGACGAGCGAAAAGCCGGTTTTTCTGCTCATCGCCCGGTTGCTGAAAGACAAAGGCATCATGGACTACGTGGAAGCGGCGCGGATGGTGAAGCAGCGGTTTCCGGACGCTGAATTTCGACTTCTCGGCCCTTTCGATCCAAACCCTGCCGCTATCTCTGCCGAACAAATTCAAGCCTGGGTCGAGGAGGGGATTATCAACTATCTCGGCGAAACCCGCGACGTGCGCCCCTACTTGGCCGACTGCAGCGTCTTTGTCTTGCCCTCATACTACAGGGAAGGCATCCCGCGCAGCATCCTGGAGGCTTTGTCGACCGGCAGAGCTGTTATCACGACAAACCTCCCAGGATGCAGCGATACGGTGGAGAGCGGCGTGAACGGCTTTCTGGTGGCGCCGCAAAGTCCTCGAGATCTCGCCGAGGCCATGCTCCAATTCGCACAGAATTTCTCTTTGGCGCAGACGATGGGACAAAAGTCGCGGCGCATTGCCGAACTGAAATTCGATGTCCACCGCGTGAATCGATTGCTGCTGGCAAAGATGGGCTTAGCGTAAGGGGACGCGATCGTACTTCGCTCGCTCGACCTGAGAAACGTGGGCATAGCAGAGCGCTACCGCGAGGATTACCGGGACCGACCAGAAGCGACCGTACACGCTGGCAAACGCATTCACAGCCATAAGAAACAGAGCAACCGTACTTATGGCGCACGCAGCGTAAGGCCGCCCGCCGACTTGATTCCAGACGCTGATTGCCGGGCCTATCCCCGCCAGAATCATGATTATGAAGCCGATCATGCAAAAGATGCCGCCCTCGGTCCAGAGCAAGAGATAGAGATTATGGACAGGTTGCGACAAGAAGCTCAGCACCGCATACTGGTCCGCGCCCAGACCGAGCAGGATGGTCGAATTGGCGCGATGGATGGCTTCATAGATAAGGTCAAGCCTGTGATCAAAAGTTCCAGCTTGTCCGATGTCACCGGTTTCCAATGCGCCCAGCACTCTTTTTTGAAATATTGCCGGGAGGTAGTCACGCCCCCAGCGATCGATCGAAAGAAGCAGTGCGATGAGCGCCGTTCCTGAGGCCAGCATGAATTTCCAATTGAACGCCAACAGCGCAAACGCTCCAACAGCGAACCCAAGCGATGCCAACCCCGTATTCGACCCGGTCAACATGACCCCGTAACCCATGACCACAAGCCATAGCAGTGCCAGCTTCGAAGATTTGCCCGTGCTGCAAAGTAGAAGCAGCAAGGGTACCGAAAGCGCAATAACCGCTGCACATTCGTTCTCGCGTTCTACGAATCCTGTAAAGCGACCGTTGCCGGTCACGAAAGCCGTGTTGGTCCGCCCATCGAAGTGAATTAAGTAAACGCCGTGAAGGCACATGATAAACACAGCGAGAAGATAGAATTTAGCTAATATGACCAACTGCTTTTCTGTCTTTCCGGCTATGACAACAAGCATTACCAGATATGCGAAGAAGTATTGCAGGATATACACAAGGCCGCGGAAAGCGTCCCCATTGATCATGCTGCTGAGCAGCAGTGTCAAAAGCAACATCGTCAGGCCCACGACCCAAAAAAAGGTGCTGATCGGGCCTATCGGCTTTCTAGACACGCGGCCTTGTACGAGCAACATAAACAGCGATATGCAAGCCAACGCGTCGCTAAATGTAAAATAGAAGTATGGAAGCCTGAGTACATTCACCGGCGAAAAGAAGACCGCGCCGGCGGTGACCGCGAATTCGATCTTTTCGTAGAGATTGCTCTTTGATAGCGATTGATTTGCCGACGTATTGGTCATCCCGGGATAGGGCCAGGGCGTATCAAAATGTTTGCGGCTCTGGTTGTCTTGATACATTTTGCCCTCATTGACTTTGGATGTATCGTCCAAAGTCGTCGTTGATCGACGGACAACGTCTTGCGATCGTATATGAGCGTTTTGAATTAACGATACTAGACAATATCACGTCAAGTTTAGAAAATGCACACTTTATGCTTTGACTCTTGGGCTGTTTCGACGCCAAGGTAGTGGCTGGTTTCAGATCACGATCTGCTTGGCCTTCATCGGGAAGATGAGGAGAACGGCTGTTTGGAGGCATGATGCTTACGTCTGAGCGCCTGAATGATGCCCTTTTGATGCGCAATCAGTTCAATAGCGGAATTGCGCCACAGGCAACTCATGTTGCGCGCTCTTATGGCGTTTCCGATACGTGGCAGCTGATCGTTCGCTACCGGCATTTTATCGCAAGCTTCGTCATCCTCGGCACCCTGCTTTCACTAATCGTGTTGATGTCGCTTACCGAAATTTACTCGGCGACATCGGCTATCGTGTTCGATCGCAACGATACGCGCCCCTACGAGGCGGTTGTCGAAGCGCAGAAGCAGGAACGCGACAAATCTGCCATGGAAACCGAACTCGACATCATCCGCTCGCGCGTGTTTGTCGGGATCGTTGTGGACGCCCTTAAGCTCACTGAGGATCCGTTTTACAACACCTATTTGCCGCCGGTCGAGGTCCCAAGTGAAAGCTGGTTACGCTCCAGGTGGAAGAGCCTTACGGGTGCGATCTTTGGAAAGAGTGAAGCGTTCCGCGACAAACGTGTTGTCTCCCAGAACGCCCAGCGGGACCGCGCGATAAGCACTTTGCTCAACACTTTCACAGTGGATCGAAAGGGCGAGAGCCTCGCGATGTCGATCAAGGTCGATCAACCCGACCCTGTAAAAGCGGCCTTGATTGCGGACGCAATTGCTCAGCGATACGTTAATTGGACATCACATCTCAAAGAGATCGCAACCGACGACACCGTCAAATATCTGCAGCAGCAGGCGCGTCAGAGCGCTTTGACCATCGCAACCAAGGAGCGGGAGATTGCGGCATTTACCGCGGTGAGCGATCTTACATTCGAGCCCAAGGACGATCTCCTGCGCGCACGCATGGAGCAACTCAACGAGCAATTTACTCTCGCCCGTGTGGATGAGGCTGGCGCCCAGGCAAAAGTGGCAGAGGTAAAGCAGCGGCTGCAATTGACCGGAGAGGATGGTGTGGGAAAGGTCGTCACATCGGAACTGCTCACGAGCCTGCGGACCGAAGAGGCGCGATTGGAACGTTTGCGTGCGCAGCTTGTTTCCAAATTTGGAAGAAATCATCCCCTTGTCATGGATGCGGATGCAGAACTGACTTCAAATCGGAGCATGATTGACGACGAAGCAAGACGAATCCTCCTTGAGCTCGAGAACACGGCGAAGGTTGCTTCTGTTCGCGTGAACAAGTTCGAAAACGAAGTCAATATATTGCAAGAACGGATGAAGGGCCGCAACCTCGCAGAGATCCGCAGACGCGAACTCGAGCGCGATCTGTTGAGCGAGCAGAAGCGATATGACGCCGTGGTCCTGCGTCTGAATACGCTCAACCCCGAGCAACAAGAGGTCAAGGCTACAGCCACAGTGGCCTCATTCGCAGAAGTGCCGGTGCGACCTTCCTTTCCTGAACCGGTCTTCGTCATCGCTTCGGGGATTGTCGGATCAGCAATTCTGGCCTTTCTGTTGATGATAATTGTCGATGCCCTGGACGATCGCATTCACAGGCCCGCTGCGATCGAAGAATTGTTGAGCAGGCCTAATCTCTTGACCCTTCCGAATTACAGGAAAGGTCGCTACCCGTCATCCGATCCCTATGCAGTCATGCTGCGTTTCCCGGATTCTCCGTTTGCCAAGGCCATACGCAGTCTGTGTCTTGCCTGGCGGACGATCGACAATTCCCCGGGTGGTAAAATCCTCATGTTTGCCTCGACATCGGCAGGCGACGGCAAGACGACGCTCTGTCTCTCAATGGCGGCGGTCGCCAAGTCGAACGGCTTGCGCACGCTTGTCGTCGACATGGATCCTTCGGCACGCGGAGCAGCGAGCGTTGCCGGCGTCAAGATCAAGGAGGGTGTGCTCGACAAGTTCTTGAATGGCATTGGAGAATTCAAGGACGTCGTAAGCGTTTCACCCAACTACCCGTTCCTGGAAACCATCGTCGCTCGCCTGGCCTTGCAGGACTACGAGCGGTTCTTCCGTTCTCTAAAGGACAACTACGATCTGGTAATCGTGGACACACCGTCGATCGAACAAACCGACGATGCCATTTGGCTTTCATCCTACGTCGATTCCATCTTGGTTGTCGCTTCGGCAGGTCGGACGAAGCAAAGGCGTTTGGCTGATGCAGTAGGGCGCTTCAATCTCAACAACGCGCTGCTGATAGGCAGCGTCATGAACTGCTATGGAAAGCCCAAGGCAGGGCGGATCGCTTTCAGGAAAAGCAAGCCAAAGACGCCGCAACAGGCAAGCGCTCCAGCTGCATAGACTCAGGCCAATTCATCTTGGTCGGCGAGTTGCCGGCTTTGCCAGCTTTGTCGAATGGCTTTGCGATAGTTGAACATCATCATTGTCATCCAGATGAACGCCATGACGATATGGGCGATGTTTGCACCCATCGCCCCGATCCATGGGATAAGGCTGATTGCAGTTATGTGAAAGCCGGCAGTCGATATCAAAACGCCCCTCAAGACTGCGCTTTCCAGTCCCATCGACAATAGCGCCGAGCGCATCACGGTTCCGCAGAGCGTCATCGACACGGCGAAGGCCTGCACGGTGACGAGAGGTGCCGCCGCCATGAAATCCGCGCCGGCCGTCCACAGCAACAGGGGCTTGATGGTCGCGTAAACGAATACTACGAGAACGAGCCCGCAGGCGAGCAACATAAATTCAGTGTCGCGAACGACTTTCCGGAACTTCTCGATGGCACGCGCGGCCCACAGTTTCGCCAGTTCGGGGTAGACGACCGCTTGAACCTGGACGCCGGCTTGCTGCGCTATGCGACCGATCCTTTTGGCAATGTGGTAAAGCCCTGCAGATGCAGGATCAGCGAGGTAGCCGACGAGTAGGGTGTCGAGTTCACTTGCACTTGAACGGATAGTCAGCGAAACGTTGGCCGACAACGCAAACCGCCATAGGCCGGGAAAACGCCGGGTAATTCCCTCCAGAGGGGCCGCGAGAATATTGCTGACGCGCTGCCTGCGCAATTCAGCAAAAGCGAGCAGCGTCATGCTCATCGAACTGAGAATTTGCATGCCCATCCAGATCAATGTGAACTCGAAAAGTCCCCAGGAGAGGGCGATGCCGATTGCTGAAAGGATGACGCGGATAATGCTTCCGATAACCTGGCTATAGGCGAGTGCCGAGTAGCGGCCGTAGAGCCTCAGGGTCGCCGTCGACATCCCCGAGATCTGAAAAAGCAGGACCGTGCAGTAAATCAACGCGTAGTTACTTGTCGCTGCGCCAACGCCTATCAAAGGTGCGGCAAAGAGGATCAAGACCACCGCCACTGCCCAGGCGAGCGCGGCCGCTCCGATATCAAGAAGCAGTCCGAACTTCAGCAACTGGCGTAGATCATCGATCCTCTCGTCATCCAGGGCCGCGGCACCGAACTTGATCAATGGTTGCCATGACTGAAAACTGACAAGTCGTTCGACCGCCCGGGCGAACGCGAAGCACAGGGCCAGAATCCCGTAGTCGGTTGGCCCGAGCGCCCGCGCCGTAAGAGCAAAGGCCGCCAGACCAATAAACGAACTCGTGAAATTGCCGGTCAGAAGATGCGCGATACTCTTCAGTCGGACGGACAACTCCTTCTGGGCACGCCACTTCTGAAGGTATTTCTCCAGTTTTGTTTTGATGCGTGTGAACAATATCAGACGCGTCCTTTCGGCGGTGCCGCACTCGTAAGTATTCGAGTATTGAGTTCCCACTAGTTATGCGGCCAATATAGCAGCAAAATAACGCGTGGTAACCGCGTGTAAGATTTATTATTTTTCGGCTATTGTCAAAATTCCCCGTCCAACTGATAATGAAGCCGGGACCGAGAATATAGAGTTAAAATGCTTACTCAAGGTCGAGGATTTGATGTGGGAAATCCAGCTGTAGCCGAGCGCAGGATTCTTTCGGTTGTCCCTGCTTGCATGTTCCTGTTGGCATTGTTTTTCGCTGTGTGGTGCACGCCGATGAGTGCGTTCGCGGGCGCGGATGACTACCGAATATCTCCCGGCGATGTCCTGACATTCGATTTTCTCGACGATGCCGAACTCCCGGTCACGCTAACGGTTACGTCCGATGGTGACGTGCAATTCCCCTTGGTAGGTGCAGTTCGGATTGCCGATCTCACCATTTCTGAAGCGCTGTCCAAGCTGAGAGCAGCTTACAAGGACGGTGAAATAATCAATAATCCCAGAATTGCACTCAATGTGACGACCTTTCGTCCGATATTCGTTCTTGGTGAGGTCAAAACTCCCGGCTCGTTCGCATACTTTCCCGGCTTGACTGTCGAACAGGCAGTCGGCCTCGCTGGGGGATTTCAAACGGCTGTCAATAATGCGTCAGACCGGGTTCTCACCCGTGCACGTCTGCGTGGCGATATGGATGGAGCAGATGTGGAGATCGCACACGAGGCTGTCTATGCCGCTCGACTTCTTGCGCAGTTGAGCGGGAAGGAGAAGGTCGATCTCAACGACGTGCCCGAAGACGCCAAGAAGTATGTGCAGAATGCCTCTCTCCGTTCTGTTATTGAAATAGAGCAGAAAATACTTGATACAGATCGCCAAACCAATAAATCTCAGGCAGAAATACTTACTCAAGGTATTGTTGAGGGTGAAAATCAGAGCAAAATTCTAGACCAGTTGGCACAGCAGCAAAAGACAGTCGTGGACTTGAATGATCAGGACCTTACCCGAGTTCAAGATTTGCGCGACCGCAAGCTGAACACAGTTACCGAGTTGCTGCGCGCCAAGGGAGCTGCGGCGAATGAAAAGGCTCGTCTTCTGGAGATCTATGCAGAGATGTCACGATCGAGGCGAGACCTTGGCGCTCTTCGGCTCCAACTTGCAAAACTTACGGCCGATCGGGAGAACAACATCCTGCAACTCCTTCAGGAACGCGAGATCGCAATCAAAAAGCTTATTACGACGCGGCATGCCGCAGAAGAGCAGTTTTTCCTGTTGGCAACGGTTGCAGCAGAGGAGTCAAAGAAGAATACGATCTCCTACAACTATCTTATCCGCCGGGAGGCCGAAGGCAAGCGGCAAGCAATCAAGGCTGATGTGCTTTCCGAAGTCAGACCGGGAGATGTACTGATGGTTTCGATTGCCGGACTGTAGATTTAAAAGGCGGAAGCGGGCCCCGCATTTATCGTCTCCGGTATCCGAGCATGCTCCTAGCATTAACCTGTCACTGAGATCGCGGTCTACTGACGAGGGCTTGAAGTTGAGTTCTATGGACATGGAGTGTGGCGCAAAGAGGGTTGAGCGGGCAGACATTGCCCCATCGACTTTGCTGAAGAGGCTACTCGATATCGTACTGGCTGTGTGCGTATTGGTGGTTTGCCTCCCGTTAATCTTGTTTACGGCGTTGGTAGTGGGACTTGCCCTTGGTCCTCCGCTTCTGTTCCGACAGGAGCGGGCGGGAAGGGCGATGACGGCTTTTCAGACCGCGAAGTTTCGGACAATGACCGATGCGCGCGATCAAAGTGGGAATCTGCTGCCTGACAACCAGCGTCAAACGCCGCTGACTAAATTTTTGCGAAGGTACCGGCTCGATGAACTGCCGCAACTTTTTGCAGTACTGCGTGGAGATATGTCCTTCATTGGGCCGCGGCCGCTGCCGTTAGCCACTTTGCTTGGCTCTGGTGAGCCTGGTGAGATCAGGTGTTCGGTCAGGCCGGGGATGACGGGTTGGGCGCAGGTAAATGGAAATACCCTCCTCTCGAACGAACAGAAGCTGGCCCTGGATGTGTGGTATGTCGACCATCACAGCGTCATGTTGGACGTTCAGATCGTCGCCCTCACTTTAAGGACGTTGGTGAAGGGCGAGAAGCTCAATGTGGCGAATATAGAGGATGCTCTCGCCCATCTCCACAGACGTACCGCTTCAGTCAACAGTCAAAGCTGAGAGCGCTCCGGATGCGGATTGTTTTGGTCGGAGCCGTAGAGTCGACAGAGGTGGCGTTCAAGACGCTGGTCCAGATCGGTGCACCGCCATGTGCGATCGTTACGTTGCCGCCCGAAGTGCTCACTCGTCATTCGGATGCAGTGGATTTTTCGGGACCTGCACGGAAGGCGGGAGTTTCCATCATTCATTCAGCGGATATCAACCGCGCGGAAACCCTGGCATTGCTGACGGAACAGATGCCTGATCTGATCCTGGTCGTTGGTTGGTCGCAAGTTTGCAGGCGGGCATTTCGCGACGTCGCCAGGCTTGGCTGCGTAGGCTTTCATCCGTCCGCGTTGCCGCGGTTACGGGGACGCGCGGTCATTCCCTGGACGATACTCACGCGCCAGGCAACGAGCGGCTCGACCTTCTTTTGGCTCGATGATGGCATCGATACCGGCGACATCCTAGCCCAAAGGGTTTTCACCGTTGATGAGGATGAAACCGCGCGGTCGCTTTACGACAAGCAAATGGAGTCCATTCGGATCCTGCTGCCGAGCGTGATTTCGCAGTTTTCCTCCGGAAATCCCAACCGGCAACGGCAGGAGGATCACGATGCGAGCTATTGCGCCCGCCGGGGGCCCGAAGATGGGATCATCGATTGGCGCGAGACGGCCCGTGACGTACTGGCTCTGATAAGAGCAGCCGGCGACCCTTATCCCGGCGCCTTCACACTCGACCGGGGCGGGCGTCTGGTCATTGGTGCCGCGCGCTATTTTCCCGATGGTGGCCGCTATATCGGAATGGTGGGCCAAATCCAGACTTTTACTGAAGAGGGATTTGTGGTGCGATGCGGTGATGGCGCCTGTATCGAAGTTCTGGCCTGGAAGTCGTGGGACGGCAAAAAGCCCGCGCGCCATGCTGTTCTAGGGAGAAGTTGATGGCCTTTTCGCCGGAAATGTTTGGCCGAACCTTGGTGATTGCGCCTCACCCGGACGATGAGGTGCTGGGTGTTGGCGGGACGATTGCCCGGCTGGCATCTGCGGGCAACGAAGTCTACGTGGCTGTCGTGACCGAGGGTAAGGCCCCCGCGTTTTCGCACGAACTGGTCGAGAGCGTGCAGGCAGAGGCTCGTCAGGCGCACGCGCTGCTGGGAGTGACGGAGACCTTCTGGCTGGGATTGCCGGCGGCGGCTCTGTCGGAGACTGCCGTTTCGACTGTGAACGCTGCCCTTCTCGATATTATCTCGCGGCTCAGGCCCAAAACCGTGATTATGCCCTTCATCGGCGATATGCACGTGGATCATCAGTTGATCTTCACCTCCGTGCTGGTGGCCTCGAGGCCGCATCATGAAGGCTATCCAGAACTGATCCTCGCTTATGAAACGCTTTCCGAGACCAACTGGAACGCGCCATATCTTACCCCGGCGTTCACCCCGAACGTCTTCGTCGATATTTCAGCGTACATTGAGTCCAAGTTGGCTGCGATGCAGTGTTTCGCGTCGCAGCTTCGCGATCCACCCCATGAGAGGTCGCTTGCGACCTTGCGCGCCTTGTCGGTTCTCCGCGGGGCGACGGTTCTGAAAGAGGCGGCAGAGGCGTTTGTGCTGATCCGCCATGTGTGTTGACGGATCAAGATCAAGTAACACAAGGAAGCAGGAAAATGGCACGTTGGCCTGTTTATGACGAGCAGCAAATCGAAGATGTAGTCGCAGTCCTGCGTTCGGGAGAGGTCAACTCCTGGACCGGACCGCATGTGAAGACTTTCGAGCAGGCCTATGCGCGCTATCTTGGCAATCGCCATGCCATTGCGCTTGCAAACGGCACGGTCGCGCTCGACTTGGCCCTTTACGCGCTCGGAATGGCGCCCGGTGACGAGGTGATCGTGACGCCGCGCAGCTTCGTGGCTTCCGGAGCATGTGTGCCATTCAGCGGCGGCGTGCCGATTTTTGCTGACGTGGAGCCAGATAGCCAGAACATCAGCGCGGCCACCATCGAGGCGAAGCTCTCGCCACGCACGAAAGGAATTATCGTCGTGCATCTGGCCGGCTGGCCGTGCGACATGCCGGAGATAATGGCACTGGCCGCCAGGCATGGCCTATGGGTCATCGAGGATTGCGCACAGGCCCATGGTGCGGAAATCGACGGAAGACCGGTTGGAAGTTTCGGCGATATCGCCGCTTTCTCTTTCTGCCAGGACAAGATTATCACGACGGGTGGGGAAGGAGGCTTGATTTCCATGAACGACGATCGCCTCTGGGAAAGGGCCTGGAGCCGAAAGGATCACGGCAAATCCTACGACACTGTCTTTAATAAGCCTCATCTAGCTGGTTTCCGTTGGCTGCATGAATCGATCGGAACCAACTGGCGCATGACCTCGATCCAGGCAGTTCTTGGGCTGCGCCAATTGGAAAGGCTCAGCGAATGGCACAAGATACGCTCGCGCAACGCAGAGATTCTGGGACGCGCCATAGTCGATCTACCGGCACTTCGCACACCCATGCCTTCGCGACATTATCGGCACGCATGGTATCGCTTCTACACATTCGTCCGGCCTGAACAGCTGAAGAGTGAGTGGAGCCGTGACCGGATTGTTGCCGAGGTGAATGCAGCAGGTGTTCCCTGCTTCACCGGCAGCTGTTCGGAGATGTATCTTGAAAAGTGCTTTGTCGATCTGGGTCTGACTCCCAAGGAGCGACTGCCCGTCGCCAAACAGCTTGGCGAAACCAGTATCGCCTTGTTGACCGATCCGACCATCGACGAGGCAACGGCGGGGCGCAACGGAGCCGTGCTTCGGAGAGTCATCGAGGACGCAACGCTTGACGTACCCGTCCTGTCGAGGGTGGGCACCTGAGCATGGTAAAACCAGTCTTCAGTCGCTTTAGCGAGCTTACACCCGTATCCGTCAATGTTGAGTATCAGGTGCACACCACCTGGACCGACGGCAAAGCGGCTTCGCACGAAATCCTCCAGGTTGCATCGGATCGCCGCCTTGGGGCAATTGCCTTTACGGAACACGTCCGCAAGGACACGGATTGGTTTGCGGGATTTGTCGACGAGATACGCGATGTCTCACAGCTGCAGCCCGCTATGAAAGTCTATGTCGGGTCTGAGACCAAGGCCATGGACGAGAACGGCACGCTCGACATCAACGACGACATATTGAAGGCGAGTGACATTGTCTTGGGTGTCGTGCACCGTTTCCCGGATGGGGCAGGGGGATATCTCGACTTCAAGAATCTCTCGGCCGAGGAGACCGCAGATATCGAATTTCGTCTTTCCATGGGAATGATCCGGCATGCCCCCATCGATGTTCTGGGACATCCCGGCGGCATGTATCAGCGTCGGCACGGTGCATTTCCTGAGCACTATTTCCGCGAGATGATGCGCGCCACGCTTGAGCGCGGAATCGCGATAGAGATCAACTCATCCTATCTCGTCAACATGGATCGGTTCATCTCATTGTGCCGGGAGATCGATCCGATCGTCTCGATTGGCTCTGACGCCCATCACCTCGATGAACTGGCGAAATGCCGCGATACGCTTTTGCAAATGGGGATTGGTCAGCCTTGAAGATTTTCATCACCGGCGCAGGCGCGCTGCTTGGGCAGGGCATTATCAGGGCATTGAAGCGATCGACGCTTGAGGCAAGGATCGTCACGGCAGATCCAAATCCTCTATCGGCGGGTCTCTATTGGGGCGAGCGGGGGCATCTCCTTCCAATGGCAAAGGAGCCGTCGTATCTTGATCGGCTGAGGGAGTTGATCGGCATCGAACGTCCTGATGTCGTCATCCCCGGAACCGATGTCGAGCTTCACATTCTGGCGGCAAACCGACAATCCATCGAGCACGATTTCGACACGCATGTCATCGTCAGCTCGCCGGACGTCGTTGCAACCGCCGATGACAAATGGCTGACCGCCGTGTTCCTGGAACAGCGGGGCCTTGGCCACGTTCCATCTTGCTTGCCCGGAGACGAGGATGCTTTGATCGCTGCAGTCGGTTTTCCGTTGATCGTCAAGCCCCGCGTCGGTGCCAGATCGATCGGCTTCAGCGTCATCCGTAATATGGATCAGTTGCAGCGCGCCATTCGCGAGCAGCCCGATATCGTCATCCAGAAATATGTCGGAAGCGACGCAACGGAGTATACTGCAGGAACGATTACCTTTAACGGGCGTTGCGACGCGTCGATCGTCATGCGGCGCGATCTGCGGGACGGCAATACCTATCGCGCCTTCGCCGAAACCCATGGTGAGTTGAACACGTTCGTAGAGACAGTCGCCAACGCGCTTCAGGCTTACGGGCCGGCCAACTTCCAATTTCGTCTCGACGAAGGCGTGCCACGTATATTCGAGATCAACGGGCGCTTTTCCGGCACCACCGGGGTGCGGGTTCACGCGGGGTTCAACGAAGTCGAAATGTGCATTCGGCATATCCTTTATGGCGAGCCTGTCGTGCAGCCGGTCATCTCGCCAGTGACCATTCTCCGGCACTGGTCGGAAACTGTTTTGCAGCCCGACGAGATCATAAAAGCCTGAGGCCGATGAGATGAACAATGGTGTAAAGCGGATTGCGATTACCGGCGCGACCGGCTTTATCGGATCGCGACTGGTCGACCTGGCGCTTGCACGAGGGACCGAGGTCGTGGCGTTGGTTCGGAATACCGAGGCAATGGTGCATCTCGAGCGACCAGGTCTGTCCGTAAAGGCCTGGCAGTTCGGTGCTGCTTTGCCAGATTTGGGAGAGGTGGACGCCGTCTGTCATCTCGCAGCGTTCATTCCGCCAAATTTTATCGATCCCAGGCATGCTCAACCATGCTTTGAGTTGAATGCGATCGGTGCTTTGCATCTGGCGGCACAGGCGGCAGATCAAGGGATAGGCCATTTCATTTATTTCAGCTCGGGACAGGTTTATGCGCCCGGCCAAAGTTTGGCGGCAGAAGATTCTCCTACATATCCCGCGCACCGAGCGACCTATTATCTTGCTAGCAAGCTCGCAGGAGAACTTTGCGTACAGGCACTTTGCAGCGATCGAGCTCTCACTGCGACGGTCTTGCGACTGGCCTCGGTTTATGGTCCCGGCATGCATGGCAAAGGCATGCTGCCGACCTATATTACACGATTGTCCCGGAACGAAACCGTGACGGTCATGGACGGCGGCTCCTACTGCGTCGACTTCGTCTATGTGGATGACGTCGTGGCGCTTGCCTATCGTGCTGTTGAAGTCAGGGCGTCCGGTGTGTTCAACGTTGGCACCGGGGAAGCGCGCTCATCGCTTGAGGCAGCTCAAATCGTCGCGCATACCATCAGTTCCGGCATGGATATGATTGTCGTGGAAGGCGCTCGGGAGAGACATGGGTTTGCTGCGCTCGATATAGCCAAGGCTTCGGCTCAACTATCGTTCAGACCGCGACGGCTGGAAGAAGGTCTTGCCGCCTGGCGTGAAACCGGTCAGATCAGGAACTTCAATAGATAATCCGACAGACGGTGTGCAAGAGCGACTATGGTTATCGTTGGTGTATCGTTTCCCACCGTCGGGAAAACCGAGCTGCCAGCCACAAAAAGATTGCCGACGCCGTGAACTTTGCAGTTGGCATCGACGACGCCCTTCTCTGGATCCACATGCATCCGGGTCGTGCCCATGTGATGCCATGTCCACATCGGCTTTTCGAGCTGCTCCCATTCCTCAGGTCTAACCTCCAGGTATCCAAGTCCCGAATGCTTGAATTCGCGCTGGAAAATGCTGATCGTTCGCCGAAGACTCTCCAGAGTGAAATTGGACAAATGCCATGACAGCGATGCCAAGGGCAAACCATGCCGGTCTCTCGTCGACGACAAGGAAACCGCGCTTTTCTCATAAGGCTCCGGCTCGATGATGTGATGCAGGCGGAATGCTCTGACCAGCGGCTGCGGCCGGACAATGTGCATGGCCTTTGTCCAACTCATGCTTTTCAACAACCAGCTTAGTCCGAATGCCTTCCCGCTGAGGATTGATTGATCTCGATAGTCGAGCAATGACAGCCGAAGTTGCTCCAGTGTGGTCGAATCCTGCCCAACGTAACAAGGTTCAACCCAAGCTCTGTGGTTGAGTAGCTTCTCTGATTCCTGGATTTCGAAGGGCAGCGTCAAACCTCGCACGCGGAAACGGTGCTCCTTTTCCAGTTTGAGCCGCCGTACGACACGTTGGCGGCGTGCGGTGCGAATACGGTCGAAACGTGCCAATACGTTTCTAATGTTGCCGTCGGCAGGTGTTAACGTGCCTATGGTAAAGCGCGGGTGATCCATGAAATAGCGTCCGACAAGCCCTTGCGGACGCCTTGCGGCCTCGCTGGTGAGCAAAAGGAGTCTGGCATTTTCGATGCCGCCGGCGGCGAGCACGAAAGCCTTTGCGACAACATGAAATCGCCGGTCTGCGGCATCGACGCAGACCGCAGCTCGAATGCTCGTTCCCGTGCTGTCAAATTCCAGATTCAGTACGGTCACTTTCGTCATCACTGTGACGCAAGAAGAGGCTGCGACCGGCTGCTTCATGTGACGCCCCAGTCGGTAGTGTCTGCAGAGCTCTAAATTGTCGGACGATATGAGCCTGGAGCGATCTGGAAAGATGCATTGGCGCTTGGCAAGGGCGTCTATTTCACCAATACCAAGCGTTTCTCG
Organism: Shinella sp. OV683; assembly: GCF_057787725.1. NCBI lineage: Bacteria > Pseudomonadati > Pseudomonadota > Alphaproteobacteria > Hyphomicrobiales > Rhizobiaceae > Shinella > Shinella sp. OV683. Next base: position 2,783,620 of record NZ_CM173543.1, on the reverse strand, counting down.
CGCCCGTTCGTAGTAGGGCTTCAAATGGCCGGAATCAAACGGCCAACCACTGTTTTCTACCCATGGTCTGTCTGCAAAGTCCGCAGGATCAAGCGGCTTGCACAACCCTCCCCAGCCAAGTGCTTGTGTGCTTCCTCCGAAACCCTTAAGTCGGCTCGTAGAAAGGGGTGCATAGGGCATACCAGTCTGAGGTTCTTCTCCTCCCTCGGAGGCAAGTGGTCTGTCGGCTAGGCCACCGCTCTCGAGGATGCCAACTTTCCGCGTATGAAGGAAGTTCGAGGCGATCGTCAATCCGCTGGCGCCGGCACCTATGACACAAATATCGAAACACATGACGGCTGGCACGTCCCTGCCGACGATAATCGCCATGCCCAACGCCTCCCACGATGTCGCGCAAAAACCAGCAAGTTCTTCCGCGCTGGCCAACTATAAGGATATTTTGCTGCGCTGAAGCGCAGTATCAGATTCCACCCATATTGACTAATTCTCGGATATTCCGCGCTGTCAAGCTCTACTTGACCTCATTCATTCTGGTTGACGGCAACGTGTCATTGTAAGCGGATGTGAAAGATCACCAAAATCTGCTGCGGGACGCCACGAAGCACTCGATAATGCTCAATCCGGCGCGTTTGCAAACATAGCTACTGGTCTGCTTACGTTTGACGAGGCTGCTTATCCGGCTCAGAAATGCAAGGATTCTCCTGTTAACCCGACGGCTGAAACGCAGACAGAAGATTGGTTCTCGCTGTTTTATAATATACTCTTGCACCAAATGCATGATGTACTGAGGTGCATCGACAGTTGGCATTGCATATCAACGAACGAAGGGATTCCACATGCGCCTAGTGATGATCGGCTCAGGTTATGTTGGCCTCGTATCAGGGGCATGTTTTGCAGATTTCGGCCACGATGTGGTCTGCGTGGACAAGGTTGCGACAAAGATCGAAGCACTGAACAAGGGCATCATGCCGATCTATGAGCCAGGCCTGGCTGCAATCGTACAAAGCAACGTGGCTTCCGGCAGGTTGCGGTTTTCCCTCGATCTCGAAGAAGCGGTCAGGGATGCCGATGTCATTTTCATTGCAGTCGGTACCCCCTCCCGGCGTGGCGATGGTCATGCTGACCTGGCATACGTCTACGCGGCGGCTGAAGAGGTTGCACGAGCCTCGACCGGCTACACCGTGATTGTTACGAAGTCCACCGTCCCGGTTGGGACTTGTGATGAGGTCGAAAGGATAGTCAAACGAGTTAATCCGAATGCCGAAATTGATGTTGTGTCGAATCCGGAATTCCTGCGCGAGGGTGCCGCGATCTCGGATTTCAAGCGCCCTGATCGTATTGTGATCGGCACCAGCAGCGAACGCGCTGCCGAAATCATGCGCGAAGTCTATCGTCCTCTCTACCTTAACGAGTCTCCGATCTTGGTCTGTGAGCGGCGGACGTCGGAACTCATCAAGTATGCCGGCAATGCCTTCCTCGCCATGAAAATCACGTTCATCAACGAGATCGCGGATCTTTGCGAGAAGGTCGGTGCCGATGTTCAGAAAGTAGCGAAGGGGATCGGGCTCGACAAGCGGATCGGCGACAAGTTCTTACACGCCGGACCCGGTTATGGCGGCTCGTGCTTCCCCAAGGACACGCTTGCCTTGGTGAAGACGGCGCAAGACAACGACATTTCTCTTGGTCTTATAGAAGCAACGGTCAGCTTCAATGACAAACGCAAGCGTGCGATGGCTCGGAAGGTTGTGGCAGCTTGCGACGGTAGCGTGCGCGACAAGAAGATTGCCATTCTTGGTCTCACCTTCAAGCCAAACACGGATGATATGCGCGAGTCTCCGTCCCTCTCGATAATTCAGGCGCTTCAAGATGGCGGTGCGAAGATTTTCGCTTATGATCCTGAAGGGATGGAGGCAGCCAGAAGCCAGCTCAACGATGTTTCTTACGGAACGAGCGTCTATGACATCGCCGCCGATGCGGACGCCATAGTGATCGTCACCGAATGGGACGCCTTCCGAGCATTGGATTTCCTGCGCCTCAAGAGAGTGATGAAAAGCCCTGTGCTGGTTGATCTGAGAAACGTCTATAAAAGCGAACAGGTGCAGGCGCTTGGCTTTAGCTACGTCGGCATTGGCAGGGGCGCGACAACATGAAGTACTTCATCACCGGAACCGCTGGCTTCATCGGTTTTCATCTTGCCAGACGGCTCCTCGAATCCGGCCATATCGTTTCCGGCTACGACGGGATGACCCCATACTACGATGTGCGATTGAAGCAGGCGCGGTGTGCCGCCCTAAATCAGTTCCCTACATTCGTTAATCATGTTGCCATGCTCGAAGATCGAGCGCGATTGGAGGATGCTATTGGGGCCTGCCAACCCGCTGTGATCGTCCATTTGGCGGCCCAAGCTGGTGTTCGTTACAGCCTCGAAAATCCGGACGTCTATATCGAGTCCAATTTGATCGGGTCCTGGAACATTCTCGAACTGGCGCGCCGAGTCGGTTGCAAGCATCTGCTGCTTGCGTCAACGTCGTCCGTTTACGGATCCAACGACACTATACCGTTCCGCGAAACGGACCGGGCGGATGAGCCCATGACAATCTATGCTGCGACCAAGAAGGCCATGGAGGTGATGGCGCATTCGCAGTCGCATCTCCACAAAGTACCAACCACTGTGTTCCGGTTCTTCACAGTGTACGGTCCTTGGGGGCGCCCCGACATGGCACTGTTCAAATTCGCAAAGGCCATTCTCGAGGGTCGGGAAATCGAAATCTATGGCGAAGGTAAGATGAGCCGCGATTTCACCTATATCGACGATCTGATTGAGGGAATAGTTCGGCTGGCGGATATCATTCCGAATGAAACAAACCGCGTCACCAACCCGAGCGGTGTGGAGACTTTGTCGGCAGTCGCCCCGTACCGGGTCGTCAACATCGGGGGAGGCCAGCCGCAGCAACTAATGGATTTTGTGGCGATACTGGAGGAGACGCTCGGAAAGAAAACGCATCATAAGATGCTGCCCATGCAGAAGGGTGATGTTCCGAGAACGTTTGCTGCACCGGACTTGCTGAACGCACTGACCGGGTACATTCCGAAGACTGACCTGCGGACGGGAATTGCCGAGTTCACGCGGTGGTACAAGGACATCAGGGCCGAAATCGATCTTTAAATTAGCGGCGCTCAACTGCGAGGAATGTCGAGCTGCTTTACGCGCTGTCCCGAGATCACGAACCGCCCCTGTCGGTTTCATCGTGGCCAATCAAATGCAGGAATTTATCCTTCGGCAAAAACAATGGGGCGATGGTTTTGAAACCCTCGACGCTGTAGTAAATACGCTCGCTTTCAATGGCTAGGATTGTCAGACGACGCCCAGTGCGTTTGGACTGGTAAGCCTCACCAACTCTCAGAAAATCGTGCTCGTTACTCATCAATTGCGCCCGCCGCAGAAGGGGCTTCGAATGCTTGTCTGCAAAACCCTTTTCACGAGCTAACATCTGGCATTCTCCAGGTAAACCAATGGTTCCCAACCCCTACTCGGTTGGGAAGGATATCCCCAATTATCGAAACGGGTTTAATGTCATTCCGCCAAGGAATGGCGCAACAAGGTTGCGCGAAGCTTGCGGCCGTGCACATGTAGATACCTCAGGCGCGAGAAATCCCGCCTGTGCTCTGAAGCCGCTTATGTTTTCGTTCGACCCGGCATTGCTTCACGGGCAATGCAACGCCAACACGCTGTTTTGCTGATTTCCCCAATCGGTCACTTACTGCAATGCTTAGTACTAAATGTTCGAGTAAGGGCTTCCGCCTATACTTGCAGGAGAAAGATTCCCTTTCTCCACATTACCCTCTCGCCCCAAGGGTATTCTTTACCTGACTGTTGCAGATAAACGACAAATTCTGTCGTCACCATGCGATGAGTCGATTCAAGCGTCAACTGGCAGTTAATGCTCTACACTGCTTTTTTAGCGCTTCCTGTTAATGATTAAAATGTCTCTGTGCTCAAGCTTGAGTAGGTCGCACTTCCCGGCGATAGAACGGATTACAACGCAACACGGCAGTCTGTTCGAAACAGCGGCGCAAGCTGGCCAGATCAGTTATGTCAAGCGAACATCCGGGTGCGGATTATGGCGCACAGTCCATCAAGCAGGCTTCGATCACCATTGCCATTTCGGCGGGTTGGTGGCCCAGCGTATGGAGATGCACTCAGCATTCATATCGCCGAAGATGTCGCTAGCGCTTGCGATATCCATCAGAAATACCCCTCGCGCTTCTCCAGCGATCCCGCTTCGTCCTTGTCGCTCAGGCATCGATATGGCGAGAAGGCGTGACGTGTCGCAGCCAGCCGGAAAGATCCTGCTGAACAATCGAGCCTAGCTTCTCCACTTGCGGCGTATAGTAGTCTACCAGACGCCCACGCAGATCATCGCTGAGCGGCGCGTATTCAGGCTCCTGCGCGATGAGCGCGCGCGCATTCTTAAAGAGCGTGCTCTGGCGGAAAGGGCGCACCATGGATTTCAATGGAGCTAGCACTTTGCGCAGTTCAGGGCCGACGACTGCCTCCGTTTTGTCTTTCACCTTTTCAGTGACTGGTGGCACTTTCAGACTGTTATCTAGTCCTAGGAAGGCCTGTACCACATCCAGTTGCTTTTGAGGCTCCGTCTTGATGTTTTCGTAAAGCAGGACGAGGAGCCGTTCGGTCGGGAAAAGATCCAGGTAGCCGCGGAGCTGGTCGTAATAAAGCCCACCATTAAGGAATCTGCCACCGCCGCCATTCCGGGGATCGAGATATTGGACGATGTCCTTGCCAACTTCTCCCCGGCGATAGAGCATGCAATAGTCGGAGTAGGCGCGCTCGATCGGATTGCGGAGCTGGGCGATTAGCCGGACATTCGGCAAATCCTCTCGGATGCGGGATGCCGCCTCCCGGGTGTCCATGTAGGAGTTCGACTTTTCCCCTACCAGCTTCGGGTCGGCGCTGCTTTCGAAATGCGATAAATACCAGGCTGCGCCCTTTTCATAGTGGCGGCTGAAATAGTGGATCTCGGGATCGGGCATGTAGACGCCGGGCTGCTGTTGAAGGGACTGCTGCAACCAGGTTGTGGCGCTCTTTGCCGCGCCGATAATAAGAAAATCAATCTCCTGCAAATGCTGCATGGGCTATCCCCTGTTGTCAGGTATCATCTTGCCGCGGAAGATCTTGCCAGCTCTCCATATATATTCATGACACCTTTTATATGCGCGTCTACCCCATAGTGGCAGAGCGCTTGCTTTTGGGCGGTTTCACTGATGCGCTTCCATTCGGCGGCGTCGGACAGGAGGCGGTGGAGGGGGGCAACGAACGCTTCAGGGATTTCCGGGGGAACCAGATACCCGTTGACACCATCGGTGATAGCTTCGGCGTTGCCGCCATGATCCGTGGCGATCACGGGTGTCCCGAAGAGCATCGCTTCTATCAACGTTCGGCCGAAGGGCTCATTCACGGCGGGCACCAGCAAAGCCTCGACCCCGCACATGAGAGGAGCGATCGGCGATCGGAACCCCATGAGGTGAATTCGGTCAGCAACCCCCAGTGCCTGCGCTCTTGCGGCAACGGCCTCATCCAGCGGCGGCCCGCTAGGCTCTGGTATTCCAAACAATAGGCCATGCAACGGGGGATCAGGAAACTGATCACGATATGATGCGATCACTTCTACGAATTTTAGCGGCCGCTTGCGTTCATTCAGGACACCGAAATAACCCACGAAACGCGCATCGTCTGTCAAACCAAGTTCCCGTATCAGCAACAAGCGGCACTGATCCCGGTTTGGAATGGAAGACGGATGATCAAAAGGACTGTGGAGGACCGTGACCTTGGATTTGGTCGGCATGATCGGTCGACTCGGACGTGCAAACCTCGAAACCGTTAGAATATGGTTCGCCAGAATCGGAGCAAGAAAATTGGCGCCACGCGCCATCGGGTCTCCGCGGTGGTGCCAGAGAAGCTTTGCCCCGGCGAGTCGCGCCGGGATTGCCCATGTGGCATGAATCTGGCCATCGTTGGTATGTACGATCTCGACGTGGTGTTGCTTCAGAAAGCGAACCAATCGGGGCAGCGAGGCGACATAGTCGAGTGCCATCACGATCCGACCGTCCTTGGGGGAACGATGACGTGGAACTAAAACCCGGCTACGGGGAGCGGTCACGAAGGGTATGGCGCGCTCCACCAGATATCGCGAAAGTACGCCGTCTGATTGATGGAGAACAATGAGCGGCCGAACTTTGGCAGGGTCCAGACCGGCAATGAGATTGATGGCGGATATGTGGCTGCCGCCAATTTCGTCACCAATAAACGGAAACGCTACTACGATTGGCTCGGTTTTCACGCAGTTCTATCCTCTATGCCGTTTAGCGATGTCGCGCATCGATTTACCAGTTCCGTGAACTGGCAATCGGGCGTTTTCGTAAGCGGCGCTTACAGAAAAGAAAACTCTTGGCTCATCATGATTTCGCTGGCTGCCGAAAGTCAATGATAAGTTCCGGACCTGCTGCTATTCTAAGGGTCGTGACACAAAATGCGGCAATCGCACCATGCGACCCGGCGTGTACGTTTCATAGCGATACATACTGTGCTATGACGCAGTATTAATATATCGAATTATCATTTGTGTTGAACGCTGCAAAAACCATACTATACTAGGGTCGCCAGCGATGCATGCAAGTGATCGCTGCCTGTGTCATTGCACTTCGAGCACTATCAGGGCGTCCTCTATGAGTATCCTGCGTAGCAATGAAATTTTTCGTTACCTGGTTGCAATATTGTTGATGGTATTTGCTTCGGTTTCAGCAGTATTGGGAGCTGAGGCTGAAGTACTTTCATTTCCAGGCGCTCAAGGCCATGGGAAGTTCAGCCAAGGCGGTCGCGATGGTGCGATTATTGAGGTGACCAATCTGTCCGACAGCGGCCCCGGAAGTTTTCGTGACTGTGCCGAAGGGCATGGACCGCGAAACTGCGTGTTCAGGGTCGGCGGCGTGATCCACCTCAGAACACCGATCATGATACTCGGGCCTAACAGCTTCCTTTCCGTTTTGGGGCAAACCGCGCCGGGCGGCGGAATATTGATCACGATCGATGAGGTCAACGAGAGAAAGATTCATACGCCGCTCATCGTCAAAAAGGCGAGCGATGTTATCATCCGCCACATCAGGATCCGGCCGCGCTTCCCCAATTCGGTGAGAAATGTCGATGCGCTCACGGTCGAAAGCAGCACCAGGGTATATGTGGATCATATTTCCGGATCCTGGGCCACAGACGAAAATTTCAATTCCCACGCAAACACGACGGACCTGACGGTAGCTTACTCGCTCTTCGGTGAGGGCTTGAACAAGCACAGCAAATGCGCGCTACTGGGCTCGGATCCGAGAATCCCACAGAAAATCACCTTCTGGAAGAACGGGTGCATTTCAAACCGCGATCGAAATCCAGACGACAATCACTACGGCGGCTCCTGCATCGACATCATCAACAACATCTTCTTCAATGCGATGTCGGAATGGGGCGAGGTGTTCTCGCAATTTCCGGGCGGAACGCCGATCTCGTTTGTGGGAAACTATTTCAAAGCGGGGCCGAGCACCGACGGCACGACATACGCGATCAACTGGAACGACACCTTAAGCATGGACGGACCGCAGATATATCAACGCGACAACGAGGTATGGAGTCCAGCGTCTAAAAATATTGTTCTGATCGCAGAGGACACGGAACAATTTCTTGTCAAGGAGCCTCCGTGCCCCCTGTCGGTGGACAAGACTGAAACAGCCCTCGAAGCATATGCGGACGTGCGCAAGAATTCGGGCGCCTTCCCCCGAGATGCCGTTGACGCCAGGTTTATCGAAGGGATCGGTGCCGTGGGAGAGAAAGGCGATGGCGCGATGGTCAAGGCGCCTGGAGAGCTTCCGCCGATAGAATCCGGCACTGCCTATGTCGACGCCGATGAAGACGGCATGCCGGATAGTATGGAGACTGAATTCGGTGCGAAGCTCGGCACCAAAGACACCTGGGAGGATTCGAATGGTGATGGTTGGTCAAACTTCGATCAGGTGATGCAGCGGCTTTCCGAACAGCGTATCGCGGGTTTGCAGCCGGGCTGAAGGTTGATGTCGGCTACAGGCATACACCGCCCATGCGTCTCTCCTGGCCAATTCATAAGAGCAGCGCGGCCCCTCGTTACGAACGGGTTGTTTCCGTCGCCTGAATTCCAAATCTTGTAGGATGGGCAAAATTTTCCAATTGTAGGGTACATCAGTATATTCACTTGCGATTAAATAAATAGTTGGTTAAATTGGATAATTGATAGATGAAGGCCCTGCGTGGAAAGTCTTTCATGGTGATGTAAAGCCAAGATCCGAGGGGTCGAAGCGCATGCCGATTGCCGCAGTTTTTGACCGGGTTGAAGCGAGGGCAGGGCGGACGTCCCTCCTGTATCTATTTTTCGCTGCGCTTAGTGTCGGACTGTTCGTAATCAGCACGCATCATGGCATTGGAATTTTGCCGGACTCGACGCGCTATATGCAGATAAGCCCGGTACCCTATGACGCGCCGCTCTATTCGTGGCTTTTGCAATTGGGGCCGTTGATGGGTGCCGGGCATGATGCTGTTGCTTATGCCGCCGGCCTTTTGCTCTACGTCGCCAACACGCTTCTGCTGGTTTACATATTCAATGCGGCGGTCGGGAACCGGTTCTATCTTGTGATCATGGCGATGTTACTGACGGTGCTGGCGCCTCAGTTCGTCCGGGCTCACATCGTTGCCATGTCCGAGCCGCTGTTTCTTTTCCTCATCCTCGCGACGATATTGTTGCTGGTGAGATTCATCGAAGAGGGTGACATACGGGTATTGGGTTTGGCGGGCATATCGCTCGGCCTGTGCATGCTGACGCGTTTCACAGCTGCTCCATTCGCCTTGGCGTTCGCAACGCTGCTGCTGATATGCGATGCAAAGTGGAGCCTTGCTCGCCGCATCCGTAACATTCTATTGCTTGGCGCGGTCAGCGGCGCCATTTTTACCTTGTGGGCGGTTGCCAGCAAGGTGATGACAGGACGGGCGACGGGGCGCTCTTTTGCTTTGAATGGCAATCCAGACGACGAACGTTGGCTTTCCGGTGTGGACAGCCTGTCGGCATTCATGATTCCCACGCTTGTCCCCGCCATCATCCGCTACACCCTTACTCTCTGCCTGATCTTGGGAGTCGCCTACTTGACTTGGCGCGCTTGCATGCGGGTGGCAAGAGATGGCAGTATTTCGAGACCCGACGTGCTCTCAGCCGTTTTCGGCCTGTCGGCTGCTTGGTACCTCGCTTTCCTGATCGTTGCGGTCAACATTGAAGCAAACCTCCCTCTCAACGGGCGCTACCTTTTCCCCGTATACATCGCTTCTATCGTGGTTATTTTTTCCGCCCTGGGAGAGCGCCGACATAGTTGGCCGCCAATGGCGGAACTTGCCGTCGTCCTGCTGATGATTGTCGTGATCGCGGGCCATGCCGTTAGGACGGGCAGCCAAACGCGAGAGGCTTATCTCGATGGACTCGGGTATCAGGGGCCAAAATGGCGAAGCTCGCCGATTATCCTTGCGGTGGAACGCTTGCCGCGCGACGCACAGATATTCAGCAATGCGCCCGATGCTATAAATTACCTGACCGGCAGGCACGCCAAAATGGTGCCCACCAAATTCGAGCGACGAACCGGCGTAGAAGATAACGACAATCCCTATGCAGCACAGATCACCACTCTGAGGGATACCCTTCAGCAGGGCAACGCCTACGTGGTTTTTGTCGATAACGTCGACTGGCGCTTCTATCTGGCGGCGGAGGACGACCTCCGCAAAGACGCCGCATTGAAACAGATGCAGATTCAACCTGATGGTAGGATCTACGGCCCCTAAATGTTTGGCGACACGCGCTGACGATCCTGGAGGATACGCAATGGCTTTGGAAGGCAGCTTGAGGAAAAGTTCTCCGGTGCGTCGAGGTACGATCAAGGATTATATAGCGATCGCCAGATTCGATCACATGACGAAGCACATCTTCATTGTGCCGGGCATTGTCCTCGCTTACGCCTTGCAACACGCTCAAGTAACCAACCTGGTTTTCTCTGTCGTCGTGGGCCTCTTCAGCGCCGTCTGCATTGCGTCCGCGAACTATGTGATCAACGAGTGGCTGGACAGGGAGTTCGATGCCGCTCACCCGACAAAGTCACAGCGCAGTTCCGTCGTATCCGTACTCGACCCTCGCTTTGTCTATGCCGAGTATGTGATTCTGGCTCTGGTTGGTCTGCTCGCGGCCTATTTCGTCGGCAAACTGTTCTTCTTCACATCATTGGCGTTCGCCGTTTCGGGGCTGATCTACAATGTTTCGCCCGTGCGCACCAAGGACAAGCCTTATCTCGATGTGCTGAGTGAATCGATCAACAATCCGATCCGGCTGCTGCTTGGCTGGGCTATGGTCGATGGGAGTACATTGCCGCCGAGCAGCGTGTTGCTCGGCTATTGGATGGTCGGCGCATTTCTCATGTGCGCCAAAAGGCTCGGCGAATTCAGGGAAATCGTGGCGACCTCGGGTACCGCGGTGCTGGGTTTCTATCGCCGCTCGTTCCGGTTTTACACTCAGGAAAGCCTGATGGTTTCCTGCTTTGTTTACGCGATGATGTCGGCCTTCCTGCTGGGCGTCTTTCTCATCAAGTACCGCATCGAATACATAATCGTCTTTCCGTGCATAGCCGGGCTTTTCGCTGTCTATTTGTGGCTTGCCACGAGGCCGGGTTCGGTTGCGCAGCGACCCGAGCGGCTGTTCCATTCGCGCCGCCTCACGGTGATGCTGGGGGCGACTGTTGTCGCTTTTGTCGTTGGCACGTTCGTGGACATGCCTTTCCTGGACTACTTCACATCCGCATCTTTCATCAGTTTCCCAGCGTCTTGGTAGAGCTAAAATGCCGCTTGTAAATGGCCCCTTGGACTGGAGCAGGATCCAACTTATCGTTTTTGATGTCGACGGAACCTTGTATGATCAGCGGCCGATGCGGATTTCAATGCTCGCGTCTTTGCTGGTCCATGTAATGAAGTCGAGAAGCTTTGATGTGCTGCGCATCCTGCGCGTTTTTCGACAGCTTCGCGAAGAACTGGCAGAAAGCATGGCGCCGAATTTCGTCGACCGCCAATATGAACTCGTGGCAGAACAATGTGGTTGCGACGCTTCCACGGTGCAAAAGGTGGTGGACGAGTGGATGGAACGCAGACCACTTCGGGTGCTGCTTCGCTATCGCTTGCCAGGTCTGGCAGAGGTGTTTCGAGCGGCTGCTGAGCAACGCAAGACCATCGGAGTGTTCTCCGATTATCCGGCTCGCGACAAGATGGAGGCCCTGCGCCTTGATGCGGATATCGTCGTTTCGGCTGGCGACCCCGAAATCGGCTTCCTGAAGCCGCATCCGCTCGGGCTGCACCGTTTGCTGCAGCTAGGCAATGTCCCTGCAGAAAGCGCGATCATGATCGGTGACAGGGTGGAACGAGATTGGGCCGTGGCAAACAAGCTGGGTGTTCGCGCCTTGATACGCACGGCGAAAAGTATTCCGGGCGTCGACACGTTTACTAGCTACAAAGACAGTATGTTCCAAGATCTGCTGCGCGGAGCGGGAAAGTGAAGATGAACCATATCAGGCTTGCTTCGATCTTCGAAACGTCCATGGTTCTCCGCTACCTCACGGCTGGCGCCATAGCAGCCGTCGTGCAAATAGTCGCATTGTTCCTTCTCGTTCAATCAATCAGAGCTCCAGAAACCGCGCTGTCATGTGCAGCGTTTGTCGTGGCCGTGGTCGTAAACTACTTGCTCCAGAGGACGTTTACGTTCGGCTCCGACGCTCCGCATAGTATCGTATTTCCGCGATTTGCAACCGTTGCTTTTTTCGGGTTTTTTCTTAACGCTATTATCTTCTATGCTTTTTCGCACGCCATGAACTACTTGTTGGCGCAGTTCTTTACCATACTGATCGTTTTGATATTCAACTTCGTGATGAACAAGAAATTCGTATTTTCCTACAAGCAGTGAAGGAGGTTCGGCTCTTGGCGCCAATGTGCGGAACGAACATTAAGATCATGCGGTAGTGCGCATTTGCACTTCTAAGAACGCAAGAGGATGGAAATGCGCATTGCGATCGTGCAGGCAGGCTTGAGCGCCGGGGGGACAGAACGTGTCGTCAGCCTCTTGGCGGGCGACAGATGCAACCGAGGCGACGAAGTACATGTCTTCGCCTTTGTGCAAGCAGATGAAGAAAGCTATTTCCCCTTGCATCCCGATGCGATGATTCACCGGCTGGTCGAAAACGATACCAGCGGACTTCTCAGGATCGGCTTCATACGGAGTTTCAGGCGTGTCCTGATGTTGAGGGCCGAGTTCAAACGATTGCGTCCCGACCTCGTAGCCTCGTTTCTTACCAAGATTAATATCCTCTCCGTAATTGCTACACGTCGGCTGAATGTCCCGGTGATTATTTCCGAACGAAACAATCCGCAGGTGCAGGAGAGGCACTGGTTGTGGAAAGTAGTGTCAGCTTTCATATTACAGCAGGCAGACGCGCTGGTGATGCAGACAATGGCGATTGCGCAAACGCTTCCTGCAGCGCTGAGGTCGAAGGCCTTCGTCATCGGAAATCCTTGCCAACTACCCGAAAGGAACGGCGAGCCCAACCGCACTCTCGGTCTTGTCGCGGTCGGCCGTTTAGTCGGACAAAAGGGTTTTGATATCCTGATCGAAGCATTCGGCAAGGTCGCAGCCGACTTTCCCGACTGGTCCATGACAATTTACGGCGAGGGTCCCGATCGGGTTGACTTGCAAAACCAAATTACGTCGTCGATGCTGGAGGACCGGGTCCATATGCCGGGTGTTACGGAACGCGCCGGCGACTGGATACGTGACGCTTCGATCTTTGTGTTGAGCTCACGATACGAGGGATTTCCCAACGTCCTGGTCGAGGCGATGGCCGCCGGGCTGCCGGTCATTTCGACCGATTGCGATTTTGGCCCTTCCGAGATCATAGAGGCTGATGTCTCCGGCTTGCTTGTACCGGTCGACGATGCTCACCGGCTTGCAGCCGCCATGCGGCAATTGATGCAAGATGAAGCGCTTCGGCGCGAGATAGCAGAACGGGCACAGAACGTCACCTCCAGATTTGCAAGTGAGGTCATCATGGGCAAGTGGGACGCCTGCTTTCACAGTGTCCACTGCAGCAGGATGGAGCGCCGGGCGAAGAAGGGAATGCGGCTTGGCTCTTGGTGGCAGGCGTTGCGGTAGAGGAGGCGAATGTGGACGAGGCAACGTTGAGTTTCACGAACGATCGGCAGCCCGAGGTCCTGTTGCATATCGGCTATCACAAAACCGGCTCAACTTACCTTCAGAACCACTTCTTCAAACCTGAAAACGGATTTTCCAGTGACGTCGGCGAAAACCGCACGCGCATCGTTCGGGATATTGTCTTTCCCGACAACTTCAAGTTCGACGCCGATCAATGCGCCGCCGTGTACCAGCCGTTTATTGACGCCGCAGCTGCGAAAGCTCTGTGTTTCGTCCTGAGTCATGAAAGGTTATCGGGATATCCTCCAAGTGGAGGCTACGATCGGATGCTGATCGCGCAACGGCTCGCCGAGACGTTCCCAGGATCGCGCGTGCTCATCATTGTTCGCGAACAAGTATCGCTGATACGCTCATTATACAGCCAGTCGATTACCGATGGCGGAGACCTGTCCCTCTCGCGCTTCCTCGAACAGCCTGAGCCGAGACTTGGCCGAATGCCGGGATTTCGCCGGGAAGTGTATGAGTTCGATCTGCTGATCTCTTACTATCATAAACTGTTCGGTGCAGAGCGTGTGCTGGTCCTGCCATTTGAAATGATGGTGCAGGACTTGCCACAATTTCTCCAGCGGATATCCGTATTCGCTCATCGCGAACCACCGTCCTCCATGCCGGCTGTTGTCAGCAATCAACGGCGGCCGGTGACGATGCAACTTGCTCAACGGTGGGGAAATCGATTTTTTAGCAACAACGAACTCAGTCGCGGGGCCCTCATCAATATTCCGCGCTTCCAAAGACGGTTCGCGGTTCTCGAACGGGCATTTCGGCTTGTCACGCCAAAATGGATTGACGACAAGCTTCACAACGCCATCAACACGCGGATCCGAAACTGGGTCGGCACGAGCTACGCCGAGAGCAACAGCCGCACCTCATCTCTCGCCGGAATAGATCTCAGGGCATATGGCTATGTTGTGACTACTGGATGAATCTACTCTATCTGACCATGTGTCTGCGCATCAATACATGGACGGGTCTATCCAAAGCGGCTTCCCTCAGCCTTGTAGCTGGTTTTCAGTGCATATCTGTGAGCGTTCCATTGACGGTGCGCTTACTTTAACAGATGCTTACGGACGGGGAGGACGGCCAATGAAAACGCTTCAGTGGACCGGCGCATTCTTAACAGTCACAATGGTTGATGTTGTCAATCCGGCCAATCCAACGGATGACGTCGTGCAAGATTTTCTCGGCCATGCCAATCCTGATTTCTGGCAGGGTGACCCGAACGGCACCAAGCTTCTCGGAACCAAAGCGAGCGACCTCGTTTTCCTTGACAACAAACTGTTCTCCAGCCCGCGCCTGGAAGACATCACGGTTTTCGATATGCGAGGCGGCGATGACGTGGTGGATCTGAGTTCAAACCGATTCAGCTACGGCAAAGCGAAATTGATCGGAGCTGGTGGCGATGACTGGCTGTTCGGCAATTCCGGCCGGGACCATATCCTCGGTGGAGATGGCGCCGACCGGCTCAAAGGCAATGGCGGTTCCGACGTTATCATTGGTGGGAACGGAGATGACCAAATGTTCGGCGGGGCGCAAAGGGATGTCTTTGTCGTCGACGCGTCAGATGGAAGCGACAACATTTACGATTTTGCGACAAGCGGCAAACAGCACGATGTCGTGGATGTCTCGCAGGTCGCATTTATACGAGATTTCGACGACCTCCTGGCGCATGCCATAATGGAAAACGGCGAGCTGAAGATCACCTTCAATGACGGAAACTATCTGCGCATGTATCACCTGGATAAGAGCGATCTGAGAGCTGACGATTTCCTGTTCTGATATCCATGCCTCGTTTGTTGCAGCGGGCGAACGACGAGAAATGTCATACTTTCTGATGAGACGGGGGGCATTGTATGCCGAATGGTATATTGTCTGAAGAAGAATAGGGGTGCATAGCAAGTAGACGCCGAATGTTCTTGAGAAATGCCCGCTTGTGTCGTGTTCTTCTCCTTCATGGACGAGTAGAGCGAGTGTGCATCTATGAAATCGGCTGCATCGCACCATCGAGGATGAAAGATGGCTAAGCATAAGATTACGAGCAACGCGACATCGGGGTTCAATACTGAGGCCGATTTCGACAGCTGGGTGGTTCTCGCGGGCGTTACCGTGGATGTGGCACACGATCAAGCGTTCTTCGGAGGAAAATCCTGGGAATACAATACCTTTACCATAAGGGGGACAGTCCAGACCACAGGCAATTTCAATGCTTTTCACCTGAAAGCCAACCATACAACCGTGATAGTAGAAGACGGCGGGGCGATCCATTCGGCGAAAAGCGCAATATTGATGCTCGACAATAATTGTAAAGTATTCAATGACGGAACGATTGATGCAATTGATTTTGGTGTGCGCCTTTATGGCGAAGAGAGTCGTTTAACTAATGATGTTCATGGCTCCATCTCCTCCGACAACACCGGTGCAAGCGTCGCTGGGGCCAATAGTGAAGTCAAAAATTATGGCACAATCGAGGGCTTGGTCGGCGTCTCGGTAACGGCTACATCGGGTACATTTGAACTTCTCAACGCCCAAGGCGGAACCATCCAAGGCTCAAAATACGCCTATGCAGGAAGCTCCGAGCGAGACAATGTAGAAAATCACGGTCAGTTTGTCGGTGACGTCTATCTGCGCAGCGGCGCCGATACCTTCATATCTGTGGGGGGAACTGTTACAGGCAGCGTCTTTGGAGGGACGGGTAACGACACTTTTTACATCGATCAGCTTGGCCTGAATCTGGTGGAAATCGCGGGCGGTGGAGCAGACGTTGTCAACACGTCCGTCGGATACACGCTGGGGGATTTCTTCGAGAACCTTGTTCTTACGGGCGCGGCCGCAATAGACGGAACCGGAAACGCCCTCCGCAATAAGATTCAGGGCAACTCGGCGGTGAACAGCCTCTCGGGACTCGGAGGTCGGGATAATATTTCCGCGGGCGCAGGCAACGATCTTGTCAGTGGTGGCACCGGCGGCGATACGCTGGATGGCGGTATCGGCGCGGATCACATCCACGGAGGGGCCGGCGGGGACGTTATCACAGGCGGAAGCGGTCGAGATCACATTGTCGGAGAGCAAGGAAATGACCGGCTGGCGGGAGGCTCGGCTCGCGACCATTTCGTATTTGCAGATGGGCACGGCAAGGACAGGGTCATCGACTTTCATGCGAAGGGCTCGCAGCATGACGTGCTTGATCTCACGGACGTGTCAGCGATACTAAGTTTTAGCGACCTGAAACATTCCCATATACACCAAGTTGGGGCGGATGTAGTGATAACCGATGACACCAGCCAGATTGTGCTCGTGGATGTCCAGTTGTCGGACCTCACGAAGCGGGACTTCCTGTTCTAAAGACTTTCCGCTCACCTCTTGTCACGTGGTTGACAGCGTTGTCACCAGATGTGCTGCGAAGAGGATTCTTGCCGCATGCATTCGTTTGAAAGCTGAGCGTTGCTGACTGGCTGGCTGGGACTGACCGGCTGGATAAGTCCGCTGCGGCAGAATTCGTTCTCCGCTGCGCTGTAGTCAAAGAGTTGCTGGCAGGAAGTGTCGGATGATAACGGCTCTGCCGGTTTTAACATCCGAATATCTGACCTCATGCGACACGTCTCTGGCCAGGTGGGCAAAGAGTCTGCTCAGCGGTGCGAGCACGGAAGAAGCATGCAGGTCTTTCTGTTCGGAGGGTGAGGGTTCTTTTGAGCAACTGCAAGAAAGAAGCCCCGTCGCCGTTGAACTGTACCCGGGCGGTTACTAATGTAACAACGCGAATTTGCGAAACTCGTCAGATGGCGAGGCCATCACGCCCGGATGACTGGATTAATACTGTGGAATTGTTTCATGGAAATGTCGCGATTCTTTGTCGTGTTGGGAAAGATCTGAGGATAGCTTGGAGGCTTCGTGATGGTTTAACGGAAGCGCCAAGTCATCCAAGGGGACAAGACAGGATCGCAGAAAAGCACTGTCTGCAGAACCCGGACCGTCGCAGGGGAGCGAAAATCACGTTGTCTCACGACGCGCTTCTGATGGTCAATGGCAGACCATCCCGGTCCGGGGTATGCTCTCATGCCGGCTACGAAGCCAGACTAGAGTGCTCTGCCTTCGTCACCGATCGCTTCTACAAGCATTGCTAATGTAATGCGGAGTTGCCTTTTTGTCTATTCTTTAAAAGTCGCTGCTTAGCCGCACCGCGCTGTGGTTTTTGAAAAATCCGACGCAAATAAATGATATGAATTGAAAAATGAATGGTGGGCGATGACGGACTCGAACCGCCGACATCTTCGGTGTAAACGAAGCGCTCTACCAACTGAGCTAATCGCCCCCGCGACCCGCTGGGGTGGGGCTGATCTAGAGTGATTGGCCTGAAAAGGCAAGTGCCTTTGCCCGCCTTTTCGATTTTTCCCCAAGCGGTGAAAAAGCAGGCCGAACTCGATCTGCCCAGCCGCATTCCAATCAGCTCGCCGACAGCACGACGATGTAATCCTCGGTCGAGAATGTCAGTTTTGCTGCTTTCGCGGGGTTGATCACCACACCGCCGAGCTTACGGCCGCCGTCTTCCGCGCCCTTGCGGCGGTAGCCGAGCGCCACTTCGCCGCGCTTCACCGCTGCCATGGTGACGGTATAGAAATCCAGCGGCTTGTCGAGCACGACATAATCGCTGGCCGGGCGCAGGTAGATTTCCGAGCCTTCCTCGTCGAGCAGGCTGCCGAAGATCCGCGCCATATATTCATTCTCGGCTGCCTGGGCGAGCATCAGGCTGACCAGCTTGTTGCTGACGACGAAATCGTCGGCCCGGCTGACTTCGGCCAACTCGCGGTTTCTCACATCGATCATTTCACTGACCACGCTGGCGTGCTGGCCGGCTTCCTCGGCGATCTTGCGCAGATGCAGCAGCGTCACCAGCGTGCGGGTGTCGGCGGGCTGCGCCGCCATATGCTCGGTATAGCCCAGCACGAGGATGTGGTCGTAGGAGAGGGGATGCAGCCCGCGCAGCAATTCGCGGTCCGAAGAACTGCCCGCATGCACCTCGAGCGCCAGATTGCCCTTGGCGAGCGCGATCGCGCCGGCCGCTTGCTCGAAGCCGTCGTTGTCGGCGACCACGGTCAACGTCGATCCCGGAGCAACGAAGCGGTCGAGCTCTGCGGCGATGAGAGGCGCCCGCCGGTTCCAGCCCAGCATCAGCGTCCGCTCGGGGCGAATCTCCTTCGGGGTGGCGCTGCGGATTAGCCCGCCATCCACCTTGCCGGTGAACTTCTTCATCAGGATCTTGTCGTCGTCCTCGGCAATCACGATCAGCTTTTCGCCCGCCTTGATCGTGCGATTGGCCTCGGGGTTGAGCTGCACCTCGTTATTGTTGTCGATGATGCCCATCAGTGTGCAGGCTTCATAGCAAAAGGCGGCAAAGGCAAAGCTCTTGCCGACCAGTTCCTTCTCCTCGATCGTGTAGATTTCCGAGCCGTCGAAATCGAGCAGTTCGGTATAGACGCCGGAGAGGCCGGGCTGGCGGCTGGAATGGACGACGATGCGCGAGATCAGGTCGTCGGCGAGCACCAGTTGTGCCTCTTCGCCGCCCACGGTGCGGGCGAGTTCGGCATTTTCGACACTGCGGATTTCCGCCGCGATCTGGTATTTCTTCTTGCGGCGGCCGGGCGCCTGGGTCAGCGCCAGGATCGTCTTGATGACACTGGAATCGGGGTCGTCCAGTTCCGGCGACAGGATGACGATCGAGCGCGACTGGTCGGGATTGACGATGGCGAGATCGTAGAGATCGGCGGGGTCGCCGCTGCGGCAGATCACCTTGGTGTTCTTGAGATCCGCGATCTTGGCGGATATCTCATCCTCCATCTCCACCTTGTCGCGGTTGGCCATGACAACGATGCGCGGCCGCTTGCGACTTTCATTGGCGATCACCAGTTCGGAAATGACGTCGAAAATTGATGCCGACCAGTTGAGAATGATGGTGTGATCCTTCTCAAGCACCAGCGAGCGCCCCTTGCGCAATTCGTCGAGCTTTGCTTCGATGCCGGAGCTTAGCAGACCGATAAGCGTGGAAACGACGAAGATGCCCGAGAGTGTGACAAGCAGCATCAGCCCGCGGAACACCCAGCCGGTGTCGCCACCCATCGTGCCCGAATCCAAGGTGCGCATCAGCGATTCCCACGTTGCTTCGGCAAAGCCGATCGGCTGGCCGTCATCCTGGGCGATTCCGCTGATGGTGATCACCGCGCCGAAGGCCAGGATGATGACCAGCGAAATCACGCCTAGCCATCCTATGAGCGCTGCCGTGCCGGCCGACATGGTCCGGTCGAACCAGTAGCGCAGGCGCGCACTGAGAGAGTGGCTCGATTTCATGCTGTTTCCCCTGGATTCGCGGCCAGAATCATTAGCCGGCTGAACTGGAAATAGAGTATTTTCTGCCCGTGAGAAACGCGGGATCTTCGTTTAGAGTGTTGAAAACAAGAATAGTTTGCGAATTTATGTGCTGAATGCCGGCTTAAACGACAAACGATATCAATCATATCGCACAACGCTGTTTAGTGTCCCTCTCAGGCGCCTGGCCGGCTTCTAAGACAAATTGACCTCTCGACTCATATTTTTGTGCGCCGCACCATTGATTCTTCGCACGGATTTGATAAACATACATGAACGTTTGTAAGTGACGCCGATTATTTTGCGTGCATGCACTTGCGATGCCGCGCTTTCCTCCCGAGATATGGCCCAGCCAATTTGCATGTGGAATTACCTATGAAAATCAATCGCTTTGTTTCCTTCGCCGCGTTCGCCGGCATTGTTGCACTCGCGGGTTGCTCGGAGGATAAGGCGCCGCAGAATGCTGCCGCGCCGGCTTTCCCGCCGACGGCTGTGGCCGTGATGACCACCAAGGCCGAGGCCTTGCCCATCATGAACGAACTGCCGGGTCGTATTGCGCCGACCCGTATCGCCGAAGTCCGGCCGCGCATCAGCGGCATCATCGTATCCCGCGTTTTCGAGCAGGGCGCGGTGGTCAAGAAGGGCGATCTCCTTTACCAGATCGATCCCGAGCCGTTTAAGGTCCAGGTGGCCAGTGCCGAGGCGACGCTTCGACGCGCCAAGGCAGTGCAGTTGCAAGCCAGTCAGGCGATCGACCGACAGCAGGAACTGAAGAAGGCCAACGTTACCAGTGCCCAGAACGTCGACAATGCGGTTGCCGAGCTTGCGACGGCAGATGCCGATGTGGCGTCCGCCGAAGCCGGTCTTTCCTCTGCTAAGCTCAATCTGCAATATGCGAGCGTGACTGCGCCGATCAGTGGCCGTATCGGCCGCGCGCTGATCACCGAAGGCGCGCTGGTCAGCGCCAATGGTTCGGAAAATCTCGCAACCATCCAGCAGCTTGATCCCGTCTATGCCGACTTCACCCAGCCTGCTGCCGACCTTATCCGCTTGCGCAAGGCGCTTGAGAGCGGTGGCGTCATTTCGACGCCGGGCGAGGCGCCTGTGAAGCTGCTGATGGACGACGGTACGCCGTATGCTCATCCGGGACGGCTGCTGTTCTCCGAAGCTGCGGTCGATGCGACGACCGGCCAGGTCATCCTGCGCGGCGAGTTCCCCAATCCGGACGGCGATCTGCTGCCTGGAATGTATGTTCGCGTCGAAATCGAGCAGGGCGTCGAGAAGAATGCCATTGCCGTGCCGCAGCAGGCCGTACAGCGCGATGCCTCGGGTCGGTCGCTTATCTACGTCGTGGGCAAGGATGATGTTGCTGAGCTTCGCCCCGTCGGTGCCGGCCGCGTCATCGGCGAGCGTTGGGTGATCGCTTCCGGCCTCAAGGAAGGCGAGAAGGTTATCGTCGAAGGCTTCCAGAAGATCCGGCCGGGCGCCAAGGTCGCGCCTGCCGACTGGAAACCGGCTGCCGTGGCGGAAAAGCCTGCCGATCAGTCCTCAAGCACGAAGTGAGGACAAACAATGCCTAGTTTTTTCATTGATCGTCCGATCTTCGCCTGGGTTGTCGCCATTCTTATCATGGTCGCCGGCGCGATCGCATTGCCGATGCTGCCGATCTCGCAGTATCCCAAGGTCGCTCCGCCGCAGATCTCAGTCAACGCCACCTATCCCGGCGCCACGTCGGAAGAAATGTATCAGAGCGTCACGCGCCTCATCGAGGACGAGTTGAACGGCATCAACGGCCTGCTTTATTTCGAATCCACCTCGGATTCGTCGGGCGTCATCAGCATCACGGCGACTTTCGCGCCGGGCACCAATGCCGGCCAGGCCGCCGTCGATGTCCAGAACCGCGTTCGCCGAGTAGAGCCGCGCCTGCCAGACATCGTCACCCAGCAGGGTATTCAGGTCGAAGAGGCCGGTGCCGGCTTCCTGATGGTCGTCGCCCTGACCTCCGACGACGATTCGATGGATGCCATCGGCCTCGGCGACTATATGAGCCGCAACGTGCTGTCCGAAATCCGCCGCGTGCCGGGTGTCGGCCGCGCGCAGCTGTTTTCGACCGAACGGTCGATGCGCATCTGGCTCGATCCGGACAAGATGGTGGGCCTTAACCTCACGGCGAATGATGTCACTGCGGCGATCCAGACGCAGAACGCGCAGATTGCAGCCGGTCGCATCGGCGCGCAGCCCAACCCGATCACCCAGGAAATCAGTGCCAGCGTCCTCGTCAAGGGCCAGTTGGGGACGCCGGAGGAATTCGGCTCGATCATCCTGCGCGCCAATCCGGATGGTTCGACGGTCCGCCTGCGCGACGTTGCGCGGATCGAAATCGGTGGCCAGTCCTATAACTTCTCGGCTCGCCTCGACGGCAAGCCTGCCGCTGCCATCGGCGTCCAGCTTTCGCCGACCGCCAACGCCATGGCGACGTCGGAAGCTGTGCAGGCACGCATGACCGAGCTTTCGAAGATCTTTCCGCCCGGCGTCAAGTACGTCATTCCCTATGACACCAGCCCGTTCGTGAAGATCTCGATCGAGAAGGTCATGCACACGCTTCTTGAAGCCGTGGCGCTGGTCTTCATCGTCATGTTCCTGTTCCTGCAGAACTTCCGCTACACGCTCATCCCGACCATCGTCGTGCCGATTGCGCTGCTCGGGACCTGCGCGGTCATGTTGGCGACCGGGTTTTCGATCAATGTGCTCACCATGTTCGCCATGGTGCTGGCGATCGGTATCCTCGTCGACGACGCGATCATCGTCGTCGAAAATGTCGAGCGCATCATGTCGGAAGAAGGACTGACGCCGAAGGAAGCCACCCGCAAGGCCATGAAGCAGATCACCAGTGCCGTTATCGGTATCACGCTGGTGCTCTGCGCGGTGTTCATCCCGATGGCTTTCTTCCCCGGCGCCGTGGGCGTCATCTACCGCCAGTTCAGCTTGACCATGGTCGTCTCGATCCTGTTCTCCGCACTTCTGGCTCTGTCGCTGACTCCGGCGCTTTGCGCGACCTTCCTCAAGCAGATCCCCAAGGGTGACCATGCCAGCAAGCGTGGCCCCTTCGGCTGGTTCAACAAGGGCTTCGACAAGACGTCACATGGCTACAGCTGGTTCGTCGGCGGCCTCGTGCGTCGCACGGGCCGGTTCATGATCGTCTATGGCGCACTGCTGGTCGGTCTCGGCTGGCTGTTCATCCAGCTGCCGTCGTCATTCTTGCCGAACGAGGACCAGGGTTTCGTGATCGTCAACGTCCAGACGCCCACCGAAGCTGCGGCCAATCGCACCAACAGCGTTATCGAGCAGATCGAGGGCATCTTCAAGAAGGAGCCGGCGGTCAATCGCGTCATCGCCATCAAGGGCTTCAGCTTCAACGGCACCGGCGATAATGCCGGATTGGCCTTCGTTTCGCTCAAGGATTGGAGCGAGCGCGACGCCGCCAACTCGGCCGAGGCGATTGCCGGTCGCGCCTCCATGCAGATGTGGGGTGGTATCAAGGACGCGATCAGCTTCGCACTCTCGCCGCCGGCCATCCAGGGCCTCGGCACGACCAACGGCTTCTCCTTCCGTCTGCAGGACAGGGCAGGGCTGGGATCGGCGGCGCTTGCCGCCGCTCGCGACCAGCTTCTCGGCATGGCGTCGCAAAGCCCAATTCTGCAGGGGATCCGCGTTGAAGGCATGCCGGAAGCGGCACAGGTTGACCTGGTGATCGATCGCGAGAAGGCCAATACGTTCGGCGTCTCGTTTGCCGATATCAATGCCACGATCGCGACCAATCTCGGTTCGTCCTACGTCAATGACTTCCCTAATGCGGGCCGCCTGCAGCGTGTGACGGTTCAGGCCGACGAGAGCAAGCGCATGCAGACCGCTGACCTCCTGAAGCTCAATGTCCGCAACTCGAATGGCGGCATGGTGCCGATCTCGGCCTTTGCCACCATCAAATGGTCCATCGGGCCGTCGCAGACCGTAGGCTATAACGGCTATCCGTCGGTTCGTATCGGTGGCGAGGCCAAGCCCGGCTACTCCTCGGGCGATGCCATCACCGAAATGGAACGGCTTGCCGGCCAGCTTCCTCCAGGCTTCGGCTTTGAATGGACGGGGCAGTCGTTGCAGGAAATCCAGTCCGGTACGCAGGCGCCGATCCTGATCGGGCTATCGTGCCTCTTGGTGTTCCTGGTGCTGGCGGCGCTCTATGAGAGCTGGTCGATCCCCATCGCCGTCATGATGGTCGTGCCGCTCGGCGTCATCGGCTCGGTGCTTGCCGTGACGATGCGCGACATGTCCAACGACGTCTACTTCAAGGTCGGCCTGATCGCGATTATCGGGCTGTCGGCGAAGAACGCCATCCTGATCATCGAGTTCGCCAAGGACCTGCACAAGGAAGGTATGGGCCTGCTCGAAGCGACGGTGCAGGCGGCGCATCTGCGCTTCAGGCCGATCCTGATGACCTCGCTCGCCTTCACGCTCGGCGTGCTGCCGTTGGCAATCGCGACTGGCGCTAGTGCCGGCAGCCAGCGTGCTATCGGCACGGGTGTCATGGGCGGCATGATCACGGCGACGTTGCTGGCGATTTTCTTCGTGCCGATCTTCTTCGTCTTCGTCACCAAGCTTGTGACGCGCAGGAAGAAGGACGATGCTGCGCCGATAGCGCCCGCTGTGCCTGAAGCCGAGCCGGCTACTGCACTGGCAGCATCGGCGGAATGAAATACGACAAGACTGGATGCGCCGCTCGCGGCGCATCCTCCTCGCAAACGGGGCCAAGAGGGAGGAGGCAACGGTATGCGCAGAACCAAGGCTGAGGCCGCCGAAACGCGGGCCAACATCATCGCAGCTGCTGAACGGTTGTTCTACGACAAGGGCATTCCCGAGACGACGCTTGAGGACATTGCCCGCGAGGCCGGCGTCACGCGCGGCGCTATCTACTGGCATTTCACCAACAAAAGCGAGGTCCTGCTCGTCCTGCAGGAATGCGTGCCGCTGCCGCAGGAGGACATGTTCCTCCAGGAGCTGCAGTCAAATCCCCCCGATCCACTCGCCTTGATCGAACGAACCAGCCTCGAATGGCTCGACCTGATTTCGCACGACGAGCGCCGGCAGCGCATTTATTCGATCCTGCTTCGATGCGACTATAGTCCAGAAATGGCCGGTATCCTGGAACGCCAGCGTGAGGCGGATGATGTTCATTGCGACGCATTGATCAAGGCGTTCCAGCACGCCAGCGCCAACGGCCAACTGTCGGATCGCTGGACGCCGGAGACGGCTGCCCGGACGTTCATGTGGATGGTGAAGGGCCTCTACGGCGACTGGCTGCGCTTCGGCATGCAGTTCGATCTGGCGGCCGAAGGTCGCCAGAGCTTGTCGCGACTTTTCACCTGCTTCCGGGCGACAGCGAAGGTCTAGAATGCTGCCCGGTTGCCCCAAAGCGCCGAATATCGAGGCGACCTAATTGACGCATAGATACAAAAAAACCGGCGGAATTTCCGCCGGTTTTGTCTTCTGCGATTAGCAAGCATAGAGCCGAGGATTGGCCGATCAGAAGCCCGAGCCGCCCAGCAGTTCGTTGCGAACCGTGCCATAGGCAATCTTGAGATCGAGCATCAGGGAGTAATTCTCGATGTAGTAGAGGTCGCAGGCGATTCGGGCGCGAGACTTGGCCGAGGTGTCGGTCGGGCCGCGCAGCCCGCGCATCTGGGCCAGACCGGTGATGCCGGGGCGCATGTGATGACGCTGATGATAGTGCGGCACCAGCTCTTCGTATTGGACGCCAGCCGCCTTCATGCCGATGGCATGGCAGCGCGGGCCGACAAGCGACATATCGCCCTTCAGCACATTGATCAGCTGCGGCAGTTCGTCGAGATTTGACGAGCGCAAGAACGCGCCGAGTCGGGTAACGCGAGGATCGTTCTTCACCGTTTGCTGGACGCCCGTGGCATCGCCGAGATCGGCGCGCATGGAGCGGAACTTGTAGATGTTGATCCGATTGCAGTCCTTGCCCCAGCGTACCTGGCGGAAGAACACCGGCCCCTTGCTTTCCCAGCGGATCGCGATTGCTACCACCGCGAACAGTGGCAGCAGTATCAGCAGCGCTGTGCCGGAAACCACTATGTCGATGAGGCGCTTGGCTGCCAGCTGTATGGAAATGTCGCTGACGGCATCAGCATGGTCAAAGCCCCGGAGGCTTGTGTTCTTCTCGAAGGCCGCTGCATCGAGCCGCATTCCAAGAGTCGTACCGAGAGTTTCGTTCGAGCTCATCGCTTCGCACCATTTTCGGTTGATCTGCAGATGCGATTTTATATCGCACTTGCGAGAAAAGTCGAGCCTCGATTTAGTATTTTATTCACCATGCATTATTTAGGTAAATATTGATCGGATTAGATGCCATTTGCACGAAATGAGGCAAATAGTGCGTACAAATTATGCAATTTTGTCACAGGAGGGCGCGCAAGCCACGCAGATAGAATTAAATTCTAACCGCGCTCACCGCAATGTCGGTGGTGATTCTGACTATTTTTGGGTGGGATTGTGAAAAGCCCGCATTTCGCAGATGCGAGATGATGGTATGTTTCCACCATTGCCTGCTGACGGCAAACACGCGCTACGACTGCAAAAAGGCCGGGATATCGAGATATCACGACCTTTGCGACGTTGATGTGACAGTGCTTCGCTGCGACTTATATATGATACCAGACGCGGGGATTGCCGGAGGACTGGATCATGTTCCAGGTCAGCCCCGACCGATGCCAGTTGCGGACTGCATTCGTCATGTTGTCGAGCACCATGTCACCCTTGGAGGTGCGGACGATCAGCACAAGATGGCCTTCGCCCCATGAGGTGTGTGCGACAGCAAGTCGCAGTGCCGATGCAGGCCAGCCCTGGCTGATCAAGGCATGGCGTTTGGTGATTGCATAGTCCTCGCAGTCGCCCGACTTTGGGGCGAGGGACCATTCGTCACCACCGATTGCACCGGCGGCGTCGTTCTGCGGGTTGATCTGATAGTTGATGCGCCGGTTGACTTCCATCAGTTCGCGCTTCTTCTCACGGGTGAGGTCGACGCTGTTGGGGCCGCTGGAGCCAGCGCATTCCGATGGCGAGCGCGTGCAGAACAGCACATGCGCGAAGGGCTCGATCGAACGGCTCTTCTCCTTGATGAACAGTGCCTCGACATTTCGCTCGGAATCACGCGTCGCACCACCCAGACCAAACGAATAGGCCGGGCCTGTCGAAATGATCGGCAGGAGCATCATGGCGGCTGCCACAGTCTTCGCAATCTTGTTCATCAGACAAATCCCCGCTCTGTGCGTCTTGTCCGCGGGGCGTTTGTCAACTCGACCAGGATCCCGCGCTTGAGGAGACCCTAGCGAAGGGGGGTTCGAATAAGCTGAAATGAACCGATAAAGTTTTATCGAAATGGCGGATTTGTACCAAATCCATGATGCCAGGCTCGTCAGCTCAGCGAGCCTGTGCGAGCTCAGCGAGCCCGGCGAGAGCTCAGCGAGCTTGTGCGAGCTCAGCGAGGCTGCGCGCTTTCAGTTTTCGCGGCTGATGTGGCGGAGGATACCGACGCGCGCACTGCCGTGCGGCCGGCTGCGGCAACGACGGAGGCGCCCATCAACGCTGCGAAGATCGCGGCCACGGCCGGAACCTGGATGGAAAAATCGATGCTGTTGTGCAGGATCTGGATCAGCAAAACTCCGAGGCCCGCAGCAGGAATCCAGCGGTATTGCCGACGCGAACGGATACCGTGGATCAGATAGAAAAACAGCGTCACGACCACGACGCTGGCGAAAATCACGAAGGGCAGGCCGAGCGTGATCCAGCCCTCGAGATAAAAATCATGGGCGCGGGTCAGTACGCCTTCCAGCCCGCAGGATGGATCGCGATAGGCAGGAAAGACATAGCGGAAGCTGCCGAAGCCCGTGCCGGTCAGCCAGTTGTCCCGGACCATCTGCAGGATGCCGGGCATGAAGCAGAAGCGCATATCATTGCTTCCCTGCACCTGGGCCCGCATCACCACCTGGCCGGAAAATGCGGCGCCGATCACGAGAATTGCAACGAGCACGACCGCGACCCGGAGCATCTTTGTCGATGTCGGCGTGCGCCGCCTTGCAAAACCGGCGGCGATCCGCTTCGAACTGTGTTGGCTGCCGTAATAGGCAAGAATGACAGACAGAATGATCACGCCGAAAACGCCGGCAGCAACGCCGGCGCGTGATTTCGTCAACATCAACGCGACAAGCAGCAGCGCAGCACCAGTGGCATAGAAAATGCCTCGGCGCGCATCGGCTGGTTTGGTCATGCTGGGTGCGCCGATCAGGAAGCGCGTCAACTGTCGCAAGCCGGCATTCTGGATGGAATGAAAGGCAAGTCCGGACGCAAACACCAGCAGCATGGCAAGGTAGGTTGCCGCGGTATTGGAATTGACAAACACCACCGTCAGGCTCTTGAGGTAGAAGTACTTGCGCTCGAACAGCAGCATGTCGGGAAAGAACTCGAACTGTATCAGCCCGATCAAGGCCAGCAGGAAGCCGGGAATCACGACCGCCTTGACCAGCCACAGGCTCCTGTCGTCTCCCTGAAACAGGAAAATCACCGTCACGAAGGTCGCAAAGGGCATCATCGTTGACATCAGTCCCTGCCACGTATCGCCGGGGGCCACCGAGATTGATTTCACCATCGGTCCCAGCAGCCGTTCGGCATCACCCCAGATGGGGTTGGCGAGCGGATTGCCCGCAAAGCCGGTCGCCTGGATCACCATCCACAGAGCCAGCGCTGCGGCGACCGCGACTGCGATACCACCCGCGGCCCGCGCGGCCGTCGGCGATGGAGAGATGACGGCTGCCGCCGCGGCGATAACGAAAAAGACCGTTGCGGCCAGATGCAGCGGCAGATAGTTCACCGAACCGGTGGGAATGAGGACAAGAAACAGCATGGCGACAAACAGCCATCGCAGCACTCTTGCGGCCTGCGCCAAAAAATTACCGGATGCCGGTTTGCCGTCTATCTGCATGAAACTGTGTTCTTAATTCGTGCCCCGCAAGCGGCATATCCGACTTTCAGGCAAAGGAGAAGCCGGCAGTTGGAAGGCTTTTCACTTTAGGTGCTACAATATTTGCCAGCAACGCGATTGACGTAACTTTCGCCTGCCAGTCTGTCGTTGCCAACCGTTTGGTGATGTGCTTGATGAAGTGACATTTGTGAGGTCTGCCGAGGCAATGCTGGATTTGATCCGACGATTTTGGGCCGCGCCGCCCACTCCTATCCAAAAGCGCCCGCGGATCACCATACCTGAGGAGCGCGTGGCGGATATCTACGCGATCGGCGATATCCACGGCCGACTCGACCTGCTGCAATCGGTGGAGAGCCGCATCGTCTTGCATGGCGCTCGACGCCAGCGTCCGGCGATCGTCATGTGCCTCGGCGACTATATCGATCGCGGCCCTCAATCGCGGCAAGTGCTGGATCATCTGATCAAGCCGTTGCCGGCACCCTTCTACCGCATCTGCGTCTGCGGCAATCACGACGACATCTTCCTGTCGTTCCTGCAGGACGATGCCTTCGATCCGCTGTGGCTGGAATTCGGCGGTGACAAGACGCTCGAATCCTACGGAATTGATTCGTCCTACCTGCTCAAGATGGATCCGAGCGGCCGCGACCTGAAAAGCATCGCGCGGCAGACGATACCGGAAGCCCATGTCGAGTTTCTTCAAAAACTGCCGATCGCGGTGTCGATCGGCAAAAACCTCTTCGTTCATGCCGGCATCGTTCCCGGCAAGCCGCTTTACGAACAGTCCGATTCCGACCTCATGTGGATCAGGGAGCCGTTTCTCAGCGAAGGGCCACTTCAGGATATCACGGTCGTGCATGGCCATACGCCGGCCAGCGATTTCCAGTATGGACCCAACCGCGTTGGAATCGATACCGGAGCTTTTGTTTCCGGGCGTCTCAAAGCGCTTTACATCGGCCCAAACGGCATGGCCGAGATCTGAAAATTTGCACGGGCTTAACTCGGGAATTCATCCCGGAGGGAATTTGCCTGGCGGCGCAAAGGCACGTGGATTTTTAGCGGCGACCTGCCTATAGGTCTTGGCAACGATACCGAGGATTCCTTCATGAAGATTGCCATCGCCGGAACCGGCTATGTTGGCCTCTCCAATGCACTGCTGCTTGCCCAGAACAATGAAGTTGTTGCCTTCGACATTCTCGACGAAAAGATCGAAATGCTCAATCGTCGACAATCGCCTATCATCGATCCGGAGATCGACGATTTCCTCGCCAACAAGGCGCTGAATTTTCGCGCCAGCCTCGATCGGGCGGACGCCTATGGCGGCGCCAGCTTCGTCATCATTGCGACGCCGACCAATTACGACCCGCTGACCAACTATTTTGATACGAGTTCGGTGGAATCGGTCATTCGCGACGTCACCGAGATCAATCCGGATGCGGTGATGATCATCAAGTCGACGATCCCCGTCGGCTTCACCGAACGGGCTCGCGAACTCTACAAGACCGACAAGGTCATCTTCTCGCCGGAATTCCTGCGCGAGGGCAAAGCGCTCTACGACAACCTCTATCCCTCGCGCATTGTCGTGGGCGACCAGTCGGAACGTGGCGAGCGCTTCGCAGCGCTGCTGACGCAAGGGGCGATCAAGAAGGATATCCCGACACTGCTGACCGGATCGAGCGAGGCTGAGGCGATCAAGCTGTTTGCCAACACCTTCCTCGCGATGCGGGTCGCTTACTTCAACGAACTCGACACCTATGCGATGATCCATGGCCTTGACACGCGCCAGATCATCGATGGCGTCGGCCTCGACCCGCGCATCGGCAGCCACTACAACAATCCATCCTTCGGCTATGGCGGCTATTGCCTGCCCAAGGACACCAAACAGCTCCTCGCCAACTACCAGGAAGTGCCCCAGAACCTGATCCGAGCCATCGTCGATGCCAACACCACACGCAAGGATTTCATTGCCGACGACATCATCCGCAAGAGACCGCGCACCGTCGGCGTCTTCCGGTTGACAATGAAGGCCGGCTCGGACAACTTTCGCGCCTCCTCGGTACAAGGCATCATGAAGCGTATCAGGGCCAAGGGCATAGACATCATCATCTACGAACCGAGCTACAAGGAAGCCGAATTCTTCCGCTCGCGCGTCGAGGAGGATCTGGACACGTTCAAGCAGATGGCCGACATCATCGTCGCCAACCGGCTGACGTCGGAACTGCTCGATGTGAAGCACAAGGTCTATACGCGTGACCTGTTCGGTGTCGACTAAGCGATAAGAGTTGTGCAGCGCGCCGCAATGGCAGCAGTGTACGGCGCTTGGCGCTGTTGACGGCATGCGCATTTTCGTGGAAAACGCTGCGCAAATCTCATTACCGGAACCAGGAATTCATGCCCAAACTTGTCATCGTCGATTTTGACGGCACGCGCCACGAAATGGAAGCGTCCGCTGGCTCCACAGTTATGGAGAACGCAGTTCGTCATTCCATCAGCGGCATCGTTGCCGAATGCGGCGGCGCCTGCGCTTGTGCCACCTGTCATGTCTATGTCGACGAAAAATTCGCCGACAAGGCTGGCAAGCCGGATCCGATGGAAGAAGACATGCTGGATTTCGCCTATGACGTTCGGCCGACGTCGCGACTCTCCTGTCAGATCAAGATGACCAATGACCTCGATGGCCTGGTCGTTCACGTGCCTGAAAAGCAGGGCTGACGATCCCGGAGCGTCTAGGCTCCCCTTTGCCGTCTCGGCATAAAAAAAGCCTCGCTCTCTTTCGATGAAGCGAGGCTAGATAGACGCATTGTCAACAGGCGAGGGAGGAGAACACCTGTGGCCACTCATATGCGCCTAGGGAAACCACCAACAAACACATCAAACGTTCAACCCGTTACATTTCCGTCATCTGCATCCGTTACTTGAACCGTAGTTTAGCAAACTCGCAAGTGCAATGAGTAGTTTTCACCCGTTAATTAACAGGAATCGCCGATAGCCTCGCGCAAGGCTGGCGTTGCAGACGGCAAAATCCGGTGAAATGACGATGCAAAGCGCGTCGGTTCAGAGCTTCCCGGATTCGATCCGGTACTTTAGCAGCCGAATCATCCGCCGCTGGAAATTAGCGGCCTCGACTCGGTCGAAACGCTGCTGATCCTTGTCATGCGCGACCATGGCCTTCTCGGAGAGTTTGTTCACCTTGGCCTTGAGCGTTGCGCAGTCTCCCGCGGCAGGCAAGGCCAGGATCGCCTGCTCGAGCGAGCGGGCATGATTACGGGCGATCTCGGCGTGGCGTTCTTCGTGCCGCTTGATGTCGGCAGACAGCGTATCCCAGATCAGAGCAAGGTCGCTGCCGGCCTTGCGCCGGTTGACCCAACGCGGCAGCATCAGCTTGGTCGAAAGCGTCACCTTGGCGCCACCGATGCGACAGGAATTGCCTTCGGCGACGAATTTGGCCGATCCCTTGAATTTGATCTGCGTGGCGCCCGGGTGCCGGCGGCCGGTCACCGACGAAATCGGACCAAGCCGTGCCATGTTGCGGTCGATCTCGGCCGCCGTCCTGCCGCCGATGCTGAAATAGGTAGTCTTTTTGAGGATGATCGTCTCGGCTAAGGCTGGTCCGGCGGTCCCGACGAGGAAAAGGCTGGTAAGCAGAACTGCAGTCTTGGTAAGGCGACCGACGCCGATAGATGTCATCTGTTCCTCCGGAAACGATACAGTCAGCATGGGACATTGTCTGATGTCGTGCAATATGCAATCTGCACAAAAACGAATCCGAGCCGGAGCAGTCGCATGTCATCGCCTTTCGACCCAACGCAATGGACACTCGCCCATGGGCGGGTGCTGTGTCTGGGTCCCAGGGCGATCCTGATGGCGATCATCAATGTCACGCCCGACTCCTTCTCCGACGGCGGCGTCAATGCGGAGACAGATCGCGCTGTCGAAAACGCCCTGAAGGCCATCGAAGCGGGTGCCGAAATCATCGACATCGGCGGCGAATCCACCCGGCCGGGTGCTGCCGAAGTCACGGCAGCGCAAGAACAGGCAAGGGTATTGCCGGTCATATCGGCGCTCGCCGCCCGATCGGACGTGCTGATCTCGATAGATACCTATCGCGCCGAGACTGCGCGCCGGGCAATCGCAGCCGGCGCCCATATCATCAACGACGTGCACGGCCTTCAGCGTGAACCGGCAATCGCCGGCGTTGCGGCCGAAACCGGGGCGGGGCTGGTCATCATGCATACCGGCCGCGGCCGGCAGAAACTCCCCGATGTGATCGCTGACCAGCGGGCGTTTTTCGACGTTTCGCTTGAGATCGCCGCCAAGGCCGGGATCTCCCATGATCGCATTCTGCTCGACCCCGGATTCGGCTTCAACAAGGAAACGGCCGGCGAGAATCTGCAGTTGATGGCGCGCATGGAAGAACTCCTCGCGCTCGGCTATCCTCTGCTCGTCGGCACCTCGCGCAAGCGTTTTCTCGGCGGTGTCACGGGGCGCGATGCCGCCGACCGCGATGTTGCCACAGCCGCCACCAGCGCCCTGCTTCGAAAGGCGGGCGCGGCGGTTTTTCGTGTTCACGATGTCGCTTTCAACAGGGATGCGCTTCTCGTGACAGATGCTATGCTGAATGCCGGCTCGACAGTCGGCTCGAACCACGGCAAGGACCCACGCCCATGAACGGAACCTACATCATCACCCTTGCCAACTGTGCGTTCTTCGCCCGCCATGGCGTCATGGACGAGGAGGAAGTGCTCGGACAGCGCTTCTTCGTCGATGCGGAGTTGGAAGTGCAGCCCGCTGGTCCGCTCGAGCACGATGCGCTCGAGTCCACGGTCGACTATGGCGTTGCTTTCAAGGTGATCGAGAAGATCGTCACTGGCCGCCGCTATTTCCTGATCGAAGCGCTGGCAGTCGATATCGCCAAGTCGCTGGAGTCGCAGTTCCCGCAAATCGTCCGCGCCAAGATTACCCTGCGCAAGCCGAACGCACCGGTCGCCGGTGTGCTCGACTATGTCCAGGTCAGTGTCGAGCACCATGCCGGCGCTTGATCTCCGGCGTACTGCCTATCTCGGTCTCGGCGGAAATATCGGCGATCCGGTGGCTGCCATGGCCGAGGCCCTGCGTGCTTTCGACGCCCGGCCGGACTGTTCTGTAGTGGCGGTCTCCCGGCTCTATCGCACGCCGCCTTGGGGAAAGACTGACCAGGACTGGTTCTTCAATGCGGCCGCGGCGATCGAAACCACGCTTGAACCGCATGCCCTTCTCGATCTCTGTCTGGAGATCGAGCGTTCGATGAAGCGCGTCCGTATCGAGCGCTGGGGACCGCGCACGATCGATCTCGATGTTCTGGCCTACGATGATGTCACACTATCCGATGACCGCCTGACGCTTCCGCATCCGCGCATGAAGGATCGCGCCTTCGTGCTGATGCCGCTTGTCGATCTCAACCCCAATCTGCGGGTCGAAGGTCGCGCGGCCGAAGTCTGGCTTCAGGACGCGGACAACAGCGGTATAGAGGTTGCAGACAGCGACCCGACCTGGTGGTCAAGAACCTGACGCTTGCAACGGCAGCGTATCGATCTTGCCGTCCTTCCAGCGATAGCCCAGCCGTTCCGCCATTGGCTTGTGCTTGGCCCAGACTGCGCGTTGCTCGGCTTTCGACAGCAATTCCAGCCCGTGCCAAGGGCGGCCCTTCCAGAAGAAGCGCTCGGCGCGGCCTGGCCGCTCATTGAAGCCGAAGCGCTCCTCGCGCTTTTTGAGCTCGCCGAATGCTGCCTTGTCCATCGCCGCCTCTATCCGAGCAGCGTCGGTGATGCCGAACAATTCGCTGGCGACGATGGGAAACACGGCTTCCGGCTGGAAGAACATGTCCTCGTAGCGAAGCAGCATCAGCGGCATGTCGCGCTGGGCAATCCAGCTTCGGTTGAACGACGACCAGTCGCCGAGCGGCGTTTCGAAATTGGCCGTGCTGTTGCGCGCCATCGCCGCCTTGGGATTGTTGATCATGTCGATCGCGGTGGCCACGCCGACGCCGAAATGATTGGTCAGCGAGGCGCAGACATCGATCGGATTACGCACGACGAGAATCGCACGCAATGCCGCGTCGACAGCAAACAGCACTTCGCCATCCGCGCCTGCATAGCGGCTGTGGGTCTTGCAGAAGATGCGCTGGTTGCCAGCCTTTTCCGAAAGCTTGCGCTGGAACGGCAGACGCCAGGCGTTTGTCCCTTCTGTGGGCGGAGGCGTCTCGCCGGCAAAGGCTGTCGCAAACGTGTTACGCGCGTTGCACTGGGTGGAGAAATTCGCAAAGCTGCCGTTTTCACCGATGACTTCAAGGCCGATCAAGGCGCTGATGAAGGCGCGTAGCCAGGTGTTTCCGGATTTGGGGTAGCTCGCAAGCCAGATGATGTTCTTCATTGCCGATCCAAGGAGCGCCCCGCCATCTCCCGCTCTACGGAAGGGCAAGCAGCAGCATCAATTGTGCCCGATTCGAGAGATTCAGAAATGACAAAGCCGGGCATTGCCCGGCCATATCTAGGAAAACAAACTGTCTCTAGGCTTACTTGATCGAGCCGCTTACTTGATAGAGCCGACTGCGATCTCGTCTTCCTCGCGGTTCAGCGACATGCCGATAACCGGAATCATCTGGTCCTCGACCTTCACGGAAATCGTCACGGTCATGGTGTTCTCGCCTTGCAGGCGGGCAATCATAGCGCCACTGAGCTTGGCGCGGGTGATGCCGACGACCATTTTCTGGCCCGAAACATTGCCCGAGACGATGTCGAGACCCTTGCCTGCGGCGCCGTCAAGGAACTGGCCCTTATAGGTGCGGCCCGCAGATTTGATCACGGCCTTCATCGGCTGCTTGAAGATGCCGACTCGGCAAAAACCATCGAGCGTGATGCCGTTCTCAGCTTCTTCGGCAGTGCCCGTCAGACTGCAGGTGAACTTCGTGCCCTTGTATTTGCCGGCGACGATTTCGCCCGGACCCTTCCATTCCCCGGCGACGCCGCGGAAAAAGGCCTTGTCCCGGCTGCCCGCCTGAGCAGGCGTCACGGCGGCAATAAATGCCACGCCAATGGCGGCGAGCCAAAGAGCTGTCGGTTTCAGAAGCGAAAACATAAAGCTTCCTTTCGGGTAAGCGCGAAGATTCTTTCGTCGCAGTCTTGGCCGAGAATGGTTAATGGAGAGTTTCTCTTAAACACAATTAACCGCTTCGAGCAACGCCCCGCCGCTTGAGAATGTTACTGAATTTCTATCAGGATAGCTAGAATGCTAGCGATGTCGCAGGAGCGTGCCACTTTTGCCACGCTATGCGTTCGGGCCTTTGCTTGACGTGCCGGTGAGATCGCCGATGAAATCGCTGACACCCGGCCGTCGCACGGCCTTGAAGGGTAGGGGACGCAGGAGGTCCATGGCCGCAATGCCGATGCGCGCCGTCATCAGCCCGTTGATCACGCCTTCTCCCAGCCGCGCAGAGACCTTCGAGGCCAATCCATGCCCGAGAACTTGCTGGACGATGCCGTCACCGATGGCGATCGACCCGGTTACTGCGAGGTGGGCGATCACATCCCCAAACAACCGGATCATGCCGAGCCGCCCCGGCCGCGTGCCGTAGGTCTCGGCGACGGCGCGGATCAGCCGTGCTGCCTCGTAGAGCACATAGCCGAGATCGACGAGCGCACGCGGGCTGACGGCGGTGACGATCGAAACGCGCTTGGAAGCGGCCATCACCAGCAGGCGCGCCCGACGGTCGACAGGCTCCAGCAGCTCAAGTTCGGCAAGCCGCAACAGGCCTTCGGAATCGATGATCTCGTCCTTCGTAGCGGCAAGCCGTGCTCGCCCGTTGGCTGTTTCCGGGTTGGATGCCATCATCCCAACCAGCTTGTCGACCACCGACCGCGCATGTGCCGGGCGCCTGTCGAGGGCCGCAAGTTCCGCCTCGTGCTTAAGCGCCTGCACCGAGGCAAGACGTCGCAAGCCGATGAGTTCGCGGCCGACCATGGCGATCACTGCCAGCACGGCGACCGCGGTGGCGCCGATCGCCGCATAGCCCAGCCAGTCGGCGCGGGAATAGAGATCACGGATCAGTCCGTCGATCCACAGGCCGAGTGCCGCCGACAGCAGCAGACCGAAGGCGCTCGCAAACAGCCCGAACCACGGAAACCGCCGTTTGCGGGGAACGGCGACGTCGTTCAGCCCGGCACCCTCGATGCCAAGAAACGGATCATCCTCTTCAGGTGTCAATACGATATCCGTGCCGAAGGACGTGGGCTTTCTGGACGTGGTCTTGGTCGAGTGCCGGTGCTCGGGCTCGAAGGAAAAAGCCTGCGGCTTGCGGCCTGATTTTCCCATGTCGTCGGTCATGCGAGCCGGTCTCCGATCAGGAACTGCAGCGCCCGGTCCAGTCTGATATGCGGCAGTGACAATTTTATGCCGCCGCCGGTATCTACAAGCTCCGGCGGCCGGAAGCGGACGATGTTGATGGTCGGCGGAGCGTCGTTTGGCTTCCTGATCGCCTTATCCGGGAAATAGACATCGGGATTGTCGGGCAGGTCGCCGGGGAAGACGGCCGTCTTGCGCTTGCCGTCAAACATCTCGCCGGCGATCTCCTCGCCCTTGATTGGCGTGCCGACGATGACAGGCAGCGTCTCGCCATCGCGCGTCACGGTGGCCTCGCGTGTCGCGCGGACCGAGGCAAGCGCCAGCACTTCTATACCGGCGCCCGAACGACCAATATTGGCGATGGCCCGATCAACCAACCGCCTTGTGATCGCTTCCAGCCGGTCGTGGCTCTCGTGGTGCAGGTGGTCGGCCTTGGTCGCCGCCACCAGCACCTTGTCGATCCTTCGGGTGAAGAAGGACGACAGGAACGAATTGGTGCCGGGGCGAAAGGAGCTCAGTACATCGCCGATTGCGCTTTCGAGATCGGCCAGCGCTTCCGGCCCGCGATTGATGGCCTGCAGCGTATCGACCAGTACGATCTGGCGATCGAGGCGGGCGAAATGCTCGCGGAAAAAGGGCTTCACGACATGTGTCTTGTAGGCCTCGTAGCGCCGCTCCATCATCGCATGAAAGCTGCCCTTGGCCGGCTTGCTGTCCGGAAATTGGAGGAGTGGTGCGAAGGTGAGCGCCGGCGAGCCCTCGAGATCGCCCGGCATCAGGAACCGACCGGGCGCCAGTGCCGAGAAGGAATGCTCATCGGCCTTGCAGGCCTTGAGATACTCGGTAAAGGCGGCTGCGAGCTCCTTGGCGCGCATTTCGTCGGCTGGTGTCGTCGGGTCGATGGCTGCTGCGAGCTTCATCCAGTCGCTGGCGAGCTTGGCGCGAGCACCCTGGGATGCCAGCTGCGCTGCCTTTTCGGAAAAGGCTTGGAAATCCTGTTCGAGCAGCGGCAGGTCCATCAGCCATTCGCCGGGATAGTCGACGATATCGATCGACAGCTTGCCGGGCGAGAACAGCCGCGTCCAGGCGCTGGCGCTCTCGAATTCGATCGTCAGCCTGAGCTCCGAGATCGCCCGCGTCGAATCCGGCCACAGCCGGTCGCCGATCAGGGCGCGGATGTGATCCTCGTATTGAAAGCGCGGCACGGCGTCGTCCGGCTGCTCCTCAAGCCGCACTGAACGGATTCGTCCCGACCGGCGGGCCTCAAACAGTGGCAGCCGCCCCTCATTGAGCAGATTGTGGATCAGGGCCGAGATGAATACCGTCTTGCCCGCACGGGAAAGGCCGGTAACGCCGAGCCGGATCGATGGATTGAGGATATTCGTGGCGCGATCGGCGAGATTTTCCAGCGCGATCATGGCTTCATCGGCGATATTGGTCGGGGCTGAGGCCAAAATGTCGTCCAGTTCGAATTACGTCTGCCAACAATATAGGCATGCGGGGACCTAAGTTAAGTCCGGCGTGATCAGATGGACAGCGCGTCCCTTGTGGAAAAGAGCCAGGGGCAGGGGCCTGTCGAACTCCAGAGCGAGCAGGCCCGCCGTTGGATAGCCGCCGCCGAGTTGCTCGGCAATCGGCCCGGCTGAGGTGAGCATCGTCGCGAGCCCTTCGATCATCGGATTGTGTCCGACGAGCATCAGGCTTTCACCGTCCCGGTTTTGTCGTATCTGCTCCAGGTATGCTTCCATGCCTTCGGAATAAAGCCGCTCGTCATAATTGGCGGCGGCAACGCCCGCGGTCTGAATGAAGATCGCCGTTGTCTCGTGGCAGCGAAGGGCGGGGGACGAGATGATCTTTCCCGGCTGGATTTCAGCCAGTCTCGCCTGCCGGGCAATGTCAAAGGCCTCGGCGCGGCCGCGCTCATCGAGAATCCTGTCGAAATCCCGCCGGCCCGCTGCGGGCCATGCCGCATGCGCATGCCGCAGCAGGTGGAGCCGGAAGACCTCGCCATTGCCTGTCGTCATTTGGTTGCCGGACCACCTGGATTTGAATTGTGTCTTTTGCGCACAACGTTCCCGATATCGTCTCTCCCGTCAACCATGCAGGCACGGGAGGTAGTTTGAACGTCGTTGATATTACGAAAAAGCCGCCCAAAATCGTTAAGAACGGTCACCGGCGATCATCACGTCCCGCAAGACTTTCGGACGAATCGAGCTCAAAAGCGGAAAGCTGTGGGAAAGTTTCCTGCATCGTTCGGAAAACTGGTGAAAAATTAGCCGCTTAGCATAATTTCATGACAATTTTAAAAATAACCAAATTTACGCTTTGAACTTGAATCTCGTATTTTCTAGAGCTATAGAGCCGCGACATACGGGTTATTCCTCAGGAGAATCGCGTTGAGTGAGAATATCGATCTTGCAGACTATGTTCCCTCGGAAAATGAAGAGTTCATGAACCCAAAGCAACGCAGTTATTTCCGGACCAAACTGGTGGCCTGGAAAAACGATATCCTGCGTGAGGCTCGTGAAACTCTTGGACATCTCGCCGAAGAGAGCGCAAATCACCCCGACCTGGCCGACAGGGCCTCATCCGAAACCGACCGTGCCATCGAGCTTCGTGCTCGTGACCGCCAGCGCAAGCTGATTTCCAAGATTGACGCAGCATTGCAGCGCATCGACGACGGCACCTACGGTTACTGTGAGGAAACCGGCGAGCCGATCAGCCTCAAACGGCTGGATGCCCGCCCGATCGCCACCTTGTCGATCGAGGCCCAGGAGCGCCACGAGCGCCGGGAAAAAGTATACCGCGACGAATAAAGCCAGCGATATCAGCTGGCTTTTGTATTTTCGGGCCTTTTGACATATCTGGCGGCCGGCGGCCGCCAACGGCGATGATTTGAGCCTGTGGCGCTGAACTGCTCCATTCCGCGTTGATGCGATGGTGTATTGGAAGTTTGCCCCATCGGCTGCAGTGCTGTTCAGCCCGATAACTTTCTACCTTCTCTATATTTTGCCATTCGCGGACTTAACACCTCGTCCGAAATCGCTATGATCCGCCGCGCAACAAAGGGAGGATCAGATGAGCAAGGACAATCCAGGATTTTCGACCTTGGCAGTACATGCCGGCGCCCAGCCGGATCCGACCACGCATGCGCGGATCACGCCGATCTACCAGACCACGAGCTTCGTCTTCGACAATGCCGATCATGCCGCCGCCCTGTTCGGCCTGCAGCAGTTCGGCAACATTTATACGCGTATCATGAACCCGACTCAGGCGGTGCTGGAAGAGCGCGTCGCAGCCCTCGAAGGCGGCACGGCAGCTCTCGCAACGGCCTCTGGACATGCGGCGCAGCTGCTGATTTTTCACAACATCATGAGCCCGGGCGACAATTTCATTTCCGCCAAGCGCCTTTACGGCGGCTCCATCAATCAATTCGGCAACGCGTTCAAGAGCTTCGACTGGCAGGTTCGCTGGCGGGACCCGATCGATCCGGCCGCAATGGAAGCGCTGATCGACGAGAACACCAAGGCCGTGTTCATCGAAAGCCTCGCCAATCCTGGCGGCACCTTCATCGACGTCGCGGCAATTGCAGAAATTGCCCACAAGCATGGCCTGCCCCTGATCGTCGACAACACAATGGCAACGCCTTACCTGCTCAGGCCGCTGGAACACGGCGCCGACATCATCGTCCATTCGCTGACCAAGTTCATGGGCGGTCATGGCAATTCGATGGGCGGCGTACTGGTTGATGGCGGGACCTTCGATTGGACGAAATCGGGCAAATACCCGATGCTGTCCGAGCCACGCCCGGAATATGGCGGCGTTGTGCTTCACCAGACCTTCGGCAACATCGCCTTTGCAATCGCCGCGCGCGTGCTCGGCCTGCGCGATTTCGGACCGAGCCTCGCACCGTTCAACGCCTTCCTGCTGCTGACCGGTATCGAAACGCTGCCGTTGCGCATGCAGCGCCATTGCGACAATGCCCTCGTCGTCGCCAAATGGCTGAAGGGCCACGAGAAGATCGCCTGGGTCAGCTATTCCGGCCTGGAGGACGATCCCAACCACGCTCTGGCGAAGAAATACTCGCCCAAGGGCGCCGGCGCCGTGTTTACCTTCGGTCTCAAGGGTGGATACGAATCCGGCAAGACGTTGGTCGAAAGCCTCAAGCTCTTCTCGCATCTCGCCAATATCGGCGATACACGCTCGCTCGTCATCCACCCCGCCTCGACCACCCATCGCCAGCTGACACCCGAGCAGCAGGTCGCGGCTGGCGCAGGCCCGGATGTCGTGCGTCTTTCCGTCGGTATCGAGGATGTCTCCGACATCATCGCCGACCTCGAACAGGGCCTGGCCAACGCATGACATCAAACGCATTGTCTTTCGATCTCTCCAACGTCACTCCGGAAACCGGCGCGCCAGCGCCGGACCGGCTGATAGCGGGCAACCCCGTCTTCACCACCTGGAACATCGAGGAGGCCGATGGCGGCCTCTATGCAGGCATCTGGCATGCAACGCCGGGCAAATGGCGCATCGCCTATGATGAGTGGGAGTATTTCCACATCCTGGAGGGTCACTCCGTGGTGACCGAGGATGGTGGTGTCACAGTTCACCTAAGGACGGGCGACAGCTACATACTCCGCCCGGGGTTTAAGGGGACTTGGGAAGTGATTGAAACGACACGGAAAGACTATGTGATCAGGGTGTAGCTTTCCGCATACGAAAGAACCGGACTGCTGCTCTGATTCCCATCGCGGCCGCAGTCGAAAGGCCGATAGCTGCGAACATTCGTCCAGGCACAGATAGAATCGCAAACCGGAACGGGCCCTGGTATGTCGCCAGAAAGGCGACCAGCAGGCCAGCTTCGAGAATGCACACAGAAACGAGAAGTATTGGTATTCGGCTTTTCGCCGCAAGCAGGATTGCGAAGAACGCCAACACCGGCAGGCTTAAGAACCAGATCCATCCGAGCGTCTGATGATCGAGCAGGCGTCCGAAACCACTGATATGGCCAACCGATTTCGTCACTGCATATGGGGTGGCGCGTTCGGGTTTCCTGCGCTCGATCTCATTGCTGCTGTTGAAAGCGCGGAGACATCGATCGTTGCTGAAGACGTTACCGTTGCCATGAAATTCAGACCATCGGTACGACCAATGATAGCGCTCAAGCTCTCCATTTCGCTGGACCACCAGTTGGCCGTGGTAGTCGCTATTGAAAGCGGTACGCTGCC
The DNA here is from genome assembly GCF_057787725.1 of Shinella sp. OV683. NCBI lineage: Bacteria > Pseudomonadati > Pseudomonadota > Alphaproteobacteria > Hyphomicrobiales > Rhizobiaceae > Shinella > Shinella sp. OV683. The sequence continues at coordinate 2,741,246 of NZ_CM173543.1, read as the reverse complement.
GGATGCGCATGTTCAGAATCGTCATATCCCAGAATTGCGAGACTATTCCGCTGCTGCTTTCTATGCAAAAGGGTGCGCCGCCGGCAATCTCGCGGGCGCGTGCCTCGACCTGCATCCCACTGGCGGCAGACAGGATTGAAAGCGCTGACCACCCCAGAAAGCTGGCGCCACAGAAGAGCTTCAGGGCGCTAACTCGCCCGGCCGCTCCACGCCAACGAATTGCCAACAATCCATAGGCCGCCAGAAGGATGATCCCGCCTAGTACTACAAGCATTATCACGCCGCTGGCACCCGCAAACCACGCATAGTAGAGAGCAAGGAGCGGGATGGCGAGGGCCAGAAGGATCGCAAAAACGATATCGGGATCGACCCAGAGTTCTTCTTGCTCGACATTCGCCGGTATTCCATGTCGCCGACGCACGGCAACCCGGGCAATTGCCCGTTTCGCGAGGTGCCCGGCGCCCCATCCAAGCGGCACTGTGAACCAGAACGCATACTGTGCAAGTGCGCCAAACCCGAACCGGTCGTCATCGGTATTCCCATAAAAGACACTAAACACGAGTGTCACGATGAGGAACATCACAAGGGCCAGAACCTTGTTCCAGCGAGGAGTAGCGAGAAGCGTCAGGAAGAAAATGATGATGCCAGGCCACGCGGCGAGGAAGAATATAGTAAGCAGCAATGTGCCCAAGGGACGCTCCAAAATGAATAAAGGTCGAATGCACTTTTAAATTGTGGCGACTTTAGGTCTCGCTGACGGAGCCGGATCTACAACGGTTCACACTCGTCTTTCCCATGCGCAGCTATTTCACGGCTGCGCGGAAAATCTCGGCAAACTCCGCAGACGCAATGACAGCCAGTACCTTGCGGATGTCCTCCGACTTCTCCTTGCCGAAGGCATGATCGAACCGCGATTGCGCGTCCTGCCAGCGCTCGACAAGTTCGGCTTGTTTGGCTTCGCCGAGCGCCGTCAACCTGACGCGTTTGACGCGCTTATCTTTGTCGTCAGCGATCAGTTCGACCAGACCGTCGCGGATCAATGGCTTCAACGTATGGCCGAGCGCCGAGAGGTCCATCACCATGGCTTCTGCCAGTGCCTTGAGTGCCGGCGCGCCCTCGTGGCGGATCTGCGAGAGCAGCGTGAATTGCGTGCCCTTCAGTCCGCTTTTGCCCAGCACGTCGTCATAGAGCTGGCCGAGCTGGCGGGAGGCCCGCCGGATCGCGCTGTTGGTGCACAGCATCCATATCCCGTCTTCATTGTCTTTCATCACCGTTCCAATCCTGAGAGGGACAACGTTAGCCGCTTCGGCTCGGCGCTGCACCTCCAACTGCAATTATTTTCCGACGCCCCTTGTCATCAAAATCCTTCCCTCCAATATAGTGGTATATACCAGTAAATTCCAGAAGGAGAACAGAGATGGCAAATACTGCGAAATTGGGTACAGCCTTGGTAACCGGTGCATCGTCCGGAATCGGGGCGGTCTATGCGGCGAAACTCGCCGAGCGGGGATATGACCTGCTACTCGTGGCGCGCGATGCCGGGCGCCTTGATGCGCTCGGGAAAAACCTTGGCCAGAAATTCGGCATTTCGGCAGAGTCCCTGCCTGCCGACCTCTCCAACCGCGAGGATGTAAAGAGGGTGGAAAGCCGGCTTCGCGCCGATGCCAAGATCACGTTGCTGGTCAACAATGCCGGCATTGGTCCCAAGGGGCCGCTTCTGGCGGACGACATCGACTATCTCGACCAGATGATTGTCGTGAATGTCACCGCAGCCAACCGGCTGGCTGTGGCGGCTGCACAGACTTTCGCTGCACGTGGCAATGGCGGGATCATCAACATTGCCTCGGGCGTGGCGATCGCTCCGGAACTGTTCAACGGCGCCTATAGTGGCACCAAATCCTTCGTGCTTGGACTGACCCAGTCGCTCGCCAGGGAGCTCGATGGCAAAAGGGTTAGGCTGCAAGCTGTATTGCCCGGCCTGACGCGCACAGAACTGTTTGATCGCGTCGGCGGCAATGTCGACAACTATCCCAAGGAAATGGTCATGGACGCCGACGACCTGGTTGAAGCCGCACTCGCAGGCTTTGACGCCGGCGAACTCGTCACCATACCGTCGCTGGAAGATATCGGCCTCTGGCAGGCGTTTGAGACGGCTCGCGCCGCTCTCGGTGGCCAGGTCTCACTGAGCAAACCGGCCCCGCGTTATGCAGCCATGAAAGCGGCCGCCTGATCACCATTCAAGCTCAAGACGCTCCAGCCCGTGGAAATGGTAGACATCTTTGACCACGGGCTCCTTTGCGATCCGCATCCCGGGCAGCCGTTCGAACAGGATCGGCAGCGCGATCTGCATTTCGAGCCGTGCCAGCGGCGCGCCGATGCAGAAGTGGATGCCGGCACCGAACGACAGGCTGGTTCCTTCGTCGCGTGTCGGCTTGAAGGCCAGGGGATCGCTGAATTTTCTCGGATCGAGATTGGCAGCGGCGAGGATCATCCCGACCTCGTCGCCCTTTTTCAGCTGGATACCGTCAAATTCGAGATCCTCCAGCGCCCAGCGCTTGAAGATGTGGACGGGCGCCGAGAGCCGAATGGTCTCTTCCGTCGTCAGCTGCGTTGCCCGATCGTCGGCAAACAGCGTCTTGGGATTGAGCCCGGATTGCAGGATGATATTCGTGGCATTGCCGATCTGGTGCACCGTCGCCTCATGGCCGGCGTTGAGGAGCACGATGGCGGTCGAGACCAGCTCTTCCTCGGTCAAGTACTGCCCGTCACGGGCCGGTGACAGCATCAGAGACAGCAGGTCGTCCTTGGGCGCATCACGACGCTCTCTGGCTAGCGCGACGATGTAGTCGGCGAATTCCTTGGCCGCCTGGTTGGCACGGTGCTCGTCTTCCTCGGTCTTCCCGAACATATACATCCGCACATAATCGTGGCTCCAGTCGAGCAGCTGCCGACGCATGTCGAGTGGTACTCCGATCATACTGGCGATAATGGTGACGGGAATGACTTCGGCAAAGGAGTCCAGCAGTTCCGTGCTGCCATCCTTCTCAAAGCCATCGATCAGGCTGTGACAGAGACTGGTGATTTCGGGCCGCAATCGCTCGATCTGGCGCGACACGAAAGCACGATTGACCAGCGTCCGCAACCGCGTGTGTTCCGGCGGCTCGATCGACAGTAGCGACTTGGATTCGGCCCGGTCGAAATCGGCGAGGTGCGGGCAGGGTTGTGGCCAGCCCAGTTCCTCTCGGCTCATCACATGGGTGATCTGCCGGCCAAAGCGCCGGTCGCGCAGCAGAGCGTTCACATTGTCGTAGCCCGCAAAATACCATTGATCCTGCTCGTTCCACCAGAAGGTGGGCGAATGCGCGTGCATCGCTGCGTAACCGGCATTGGGATTGCGGTAAAAGTCCGGATCGCGGGCATCGAGCGACAGGCGGCGGGTGGATGGGTCGAATTTAAAATAGGATGGGGTCATGCTGCCTACTGCTAAGGAAGGGTGCGCAAAGCATAATGGTTGCGGTTGGTCATTTGCAATCCTATTTGAGATGGACTAGACTAACCGGACTAAGTTTTGTGGAGATCTCGCAATGCGTCAAGTTAATATTCATGAGGCGAAAACGCATCTATCGCGATTGGTGGAGGAAGCCTTCGATGGCGAGCCTTTCATCATCGCCAAGGCCGGAAAGCCTATGGTCACAGTCGTGGCTGTGACTGAAACCAACGTTCCGCCCGAAAAACCGACGGCCCCTTCGCCGAAGAAGCAATTCGCCAGCGAACGATTTGGCTTCATGAAGGGCAAAATCAACGTGCCGGATGATTTCGACACCGCGTATCAGGATGAGATCATCAAGATGTTCGAGGGTGAGGAGTGAGACTGCTTGCTGATACACACGTCTTGCTGTGGATGACGATAGACAAGGAACGGCTGTCGAGGAATGCGCTGCAGATACTAGGGGACCCGGAGAACGAAGTCTGGTTCAGCGCCATCAGCATATTGGAAATGGCAATCAAGCAACGTCTCAACAAGCTCGATTTGCACGTTCCCATCGAAGAGTATCGGCGTTCCATGCTTGAGAGAGGTCTGCGCGAGCTACCTGTAGAGGGGCATCAGGCGGCTTATGTTGCGATCTTGCCTTTTCTGCACAAGGATCCGTTCGATCGGCTCCTTGTCGCGCAGGCCACGGTGGAAGGCATGACGCTGATCACCGCCGACGAACAGATTGCCCAGTATCCGGGACCGATCCTCAAGATCTGAGCTTTGCGGTTGTCAGCCCCATTCATCCTTCCTTCACCTTGCCGAGCAATTCCCGGGCAAGCCCTCACTGAGGTAATCCACCTTTAAAGCCGAATCGTACAGTGATCATCCCAATTTCCCGGCATGACTTGAAGTTTGAGGACAGGACACTCTATGTATGGGAAAAGAAAATGGGATGATTCCCGGAAATCCCGTTGGTTCCGGGTTATATGCGAAGGATGCACATGAGTAATCCATTTGAAACGGCCATGGCGATTGTACCGACGGTTATCGAACAGACCAATCGGGGCGAGCGCGGCTGGGATATCTTTTCCCGTCTCCTCAAGGAGCGGATCATTTTCGTGATCGGCCCGGTCGAGGACACGATGGCGGCGCTGGTCTGCGCTCAGCTTCTGTATCTCGAATCGGAAAATCCGAAGAAGGAAATTGCGCTCTATATCAATTCGCCAGGCGGCCTCGTGACGTCAGGCATGGCCATCTATGATACGATGCAGTTCATCCGTCCGGCAGTCTCGACACTCTGCGTCGGCCAGGCTGCTTCGATGGGTTCGCTGCTGCTGGCGGCCGGCCACAAGGATATGCGCTTCGCCACCCCGAATGCCCGCATCATGGTCCATCAGCCCTCTGGCGGCTTCCAGGGCCAGGCATCGGATATCGAGCGCCATGCCCGCGACATTCTCAAGATGAAGCGCCGGCTCAACGAAATCTACGTCAAGCATTGCGGCCGCACCTATGAGGAAGTGGAACATTCGCTCGATCGTGATAACTTCATGACGTCCGACGAGGCAAAGGACTGGGGACTGATCGACAGCGTCATCACCTCCCGCGTCGATGCCGAAGGTGGCGAAGAGGCTTAAGCGCAACATCTGCCTCCGCTTTGTCCCCTTTCTTGACAAGATTGTGATGGATAGGGACTTGCGGGGCAGGGCATGAGCGTTAAAGATAACCATTAAGCCTATGTTGAACTTTTATGACATAGGCTCCCTTGAGCAGGGGGGAATGATTTGCTGCTGTCGGGTTGATGTGTTTGAGTAGCCCATGGCGGAATTCCCCGAAGCCTCGTGTAACAGCGGATAAGCCGCTTCATGCCGGGGTGTCAGGTTTTGACCCCGCGTGGCTTTTCCCAGGCCGCGGGTGTGCTGGAAGGAAATTGAAATGAGCAAAGTCAGCGGAAGCAACGGCGGCGACTCCAAGAACACCCTCTATTGTTCTTTCTGCGGCAAGAGCCAGCATGAAGTGCGCAAGCTGATTGCTGGCCCCACGGTCTTCATCTGCGACGAGTGCGTCGAACTCTGCATGGACATCATCCGCGAGGAAAACAAATCCTCGATGGTCAAGTCCCGCGAGGGTGTGCCGACGCCGCAGGACATCATGAAGGTGCTGGATGAATATGTGATCGGCCAGAAGCAGGCCAAGCGTATCCTCGCCGTCGCCGTCCACAATCACTACAAGCGACTGGCGCATGCCACCAAGAACCAGGATCTGGAACTCGCAAAGTCCAACATCCTGCTCGTTGGCCCCACCGGTTGCGGCAAGACCTATCTTGCCCAGACGCTGGCGCGCATCATCGACGTGCCGTTCACCATGGCGGATGCCACGACGCTCACCGAAGCCGGCTATGTCGGTGAAGATGTCGAAAACATCATCTTGAAGCTGCTGCAGTCCGCTGACTACAATGTCGAGCGTGCCCAGCGCGGCATCGTCTATATCGACGAAGTCGACAAGATTAGCCGCAAGTCCGACAACCCGTCGATCACACGCGACGTGTCGGGCGAAGGCGTGCAGCAGGCACTTCTGAAGATCATGGAAGGCACGGTCGCCTCGGTTCCGCCGCAGGGCGGCCGCAAGCACCCACAGCAGGAATTCCTGCAGGTCGATACGACGAACATCCTGTTCATCTGCGGCGGCGCGTTTGCCGGCCTCGAAAAGGTGATCTCGGCGCGTTCGGAAAAGACCTCGATCGGCTTCGGCGCCAAGGTTGCCGCTCCCGATGAGCGCCGTGTCGGCCATGTGCTGCGCGACCTCGAGCCAGAAGATCTGGTGAAGTTCGGCCTGATCCCGGAATTCATCGGTCGTCTGCCTGTCATCGCGACGCTGGAAGACCTTGACGAAGATGCGTTGATCCAGATCCTCAGCGAGCCGAAAAACGCGCTCGTCAAGCAGTATCAGCGCCTGTTCGAGATGGAAGACGTGGAACTGACATTCCATGAGCTTGCACTGCGCGAGATTGCCCGCAAGGCCATCCAGCGCAAGACCGGCGCTCGTGGTCTGCGCTCGATCATGGAAAAGATCCTGCTCGACACCATGTTCGAACTTCCGGCCCTCGATGGCGTCCAGGAAGTCGTGATATCGGAAGAGGTTGCCAAGGGCAGTGCCCGGCCGCTTTACATCTATTCCGACCGCCACGAAGAGAAGGCACCGGCTTCGGCCTGACCGTTCCTCCGGCAGAACACTTTCGAAAGGCCCGGGCGACCGGGCCTTTTCCATTGCATGCGATGCAAATAATTCGATCTGTTCAACTAATTCGGTTGCGCCCGCTGGGCGTCGGCGCAACAATGCAACGATTCCGGAGGTGCGCGTTTGCCGACGGCTGGCGTAAGCCTCGCAAAATGTGGATAAATTAGCGTTGAGTGGGCAGATTGTGACAGCCAGTTGACAGACGGTGTGCCCCAGGTCGCAGACAGGCTTGAATTGAGCCGACCAGATATCCACCTGTAGTCCGAACAGGCGGGCTCTCGTCGACCACGTAGCCGACGGGCCAATGGCCTGGATTGAAAGGGAAAGAAATGACCAAAAAAACATTCCCGACGGAAGGAAGCCAGCAGAACTACCCGGTCCTGCCGCTTCGCGATATTGTTGTGTTTCCACACATGATCGTGCCGCTCTTCGTCGGTCGCGAAAAATCCATCCGCGCCCTCGAGGAAGTGATCGGCACCGATCGGCAGATCCTGCTTCTCACCCAGCGCAATGCCACTGATGATGATCCGCCGCCGTCTGCGATCTTCGAGGTCGGTACTGCTGCCAACGTCCTGCAATTGCTCAAGCTTCCAGATGGTACCGTGAAGGTGCTGGTCGAAGGCAAGAGCCGTGCGCGCGTCGATGAATATACCGATCGCGAAGACTTCTACGAAGCATCCGCCACCCTGCTCGACGAGCCTGAAGAGGACCCGGTCGAGATCGAGGCGATGTCCCGCTCGGTGGTTTCCGAGTTCGAAAACTACGTCAAGCTCAACAAGAAGATTTCGCCTGAAGTCGTCAGCGCCACCGGCCAGATCGAGGACTATTCCAAGCTCGCCGACACCGTTGCCTCGCACCTGTCGATCAAGCTGACCGACAAGCAGGAAATGCTCGAAACCGTCTCCGTCAAGGGCCGGTTGGAGAAGGCGCTCGGCTTCATGGAAGGCGAGATCTCGGTTCTTCAGGTCGAAAAGCGCATTCGCTCGCGCGTCAAGCGCCAGATGGAGAAGACCCAGCGCGAATACTACCTGAATGAGCAGATGAAGGCCATCCAGAAGGAACTGGGCGACGAGGAAGGCCGTGACGAAATGGCCGAGCTGGAAGCCCGGATCGCCAAGACCAAACTCTCCAAGGAAGCCCGTGAAAAGGCCGATGCCGAGTTCCGCAAGCTCAAGCAGATGAGCCCGATGTCGGCTGAATCGACCGTCGTGCGCAACTATCTCGATTGGCTGCTGGGTCTGCCCTGGGGCAAGTTCTCGCGCGTCAAGACCGACCTCGTTGCCGCCGAGAAGATCCTCGACGACGATCATTTCGGTCTCGACAAGGTCAAGGAACGCATCGTCGAATATCTCGCCGTCCAGGCGCGCTCGACCAAGATCAAGGGACCAATCCTTTGCCTGGTTGGCCCTCCGGGCGTTGGCAAGACATCGCTCGCAAAGTCCATCGCCAAGGCGACGGGTCGCGAATATGTCCGCATGGCGCTTGGCGGCGTGCGCGACGAGGCCGAGATCCGTGGTCACCGCAGGACCTATATCGGCTCCATGCCGGGCAAGGTCATCCAGTCGATGAAGAAGGCCAAGAAGGCAAATCCGCTCTTCCTGCTCGACGAAATCGACAAGATGGGCCAGGATTTCCGTGGCGATCCGTCGTCTGCATTGCTTGAAGTGCTGGATCCGGAACAGAACTCCACCTTCATGGATCACTACCTGGAAGTGGAATATGACCTCTCCAACGTGATGTTCATCACCACGGCGAATACGCTGAACATCCCGCCGCCGCTGATGGACCGCATGGAGATCATCCGGATCGCGGGCTACACCGAAGACGAGAAGCTGGAGATCGCCAAGCGGCATCTGCTCTCCAAGGCCACGCGCGACCATGCGCTGCAGCCGAAGGAGTTCTCGATCACCGACGAGGCGATGATGGAAATCATCCGCACCTACACGCGGGAAGCCGGCGTCCGTAACCTCGAGCGCGAACTGTCAAAGGTCGCCCGCAAGGCCGTGACCGAGATCCTGCGCAACAAGGTGCTGACGGTTGCCGTTACCAAGGACAATATCTCGGATTACCTTGGTGTTCCGCGGTTCCGCCATGACGAAGCCGACAAGGAAGATCAGGTCGGTGTCGTCAACGGTCTCGCCTGGACGGAAGTCGGCGGCGAATTGCTGATGATCGAAGGCCTGATGATGCCCGGCAAGGGTCGCATGACCGTTACCGGCAATCTGAAGGACGTGATGAAGGAATCGATTTCGGCAGCGGCATCCTATGTCCGCTCGCGGGCGATCGATTTCGGCATCGAGCCTCCGTTGTTCGAAAAGCGTGATATCCACGTCCACGTGCCGGATGGTGCGACCCCGAAGGACGGTCCGTCCGCAGGTGTCGGCATGGTCACGGCCATCGTCTCCGTCATGACCGGTATTCCGGTCAGGCACGATGTGGCGATGACCGGTGAGATCACCCTTCGCGGCCGTGTGTCGCCGATCGGTGGCCTGAAGGAAAAGCTGCTCGCGGCTCTGCGCGGCGGCATCAAGAAAGTGCTCATTCCGGAAGACAACGCCAAGGACCTGGCGGACATCCCGGCCAACGTGAAAAACAACATGGAAATCATCCCGGTTTCGCGGATGGGCGAAGTGCTTGAACACGCGCTGGTGCGTCAGCCGGTGGCGATCGAATGGAACGAATCTTTCGATACGGCGAGCGCCAAAGCTGCGGCCGCAGCCGAAGATCCAACGGTCGCGATCGCACATTGATGTGACCTTCGTGCCGAATTGGCTCAGAAAAACGAATAGCCGGTCGAAAGACCGGCTATTTCTTTATGGAAAAAGCCCGAAACAGACTGGATTTGCCGGGTTTTTGCTGTATCAGAGTTGCGGTCGGGCAGCCCATGACTATGCTGCCCACGAACTATCTGATTCGTTTCAAACCAACTAAGAAAGGGGTGGAAACATGAACAAAAGCGAACTCGTGGCGGCCGTTGCCGAAAAGTCCGGTCTCACCAAGACAGATGCAGCTTCGGCTGTGGATGCGGTGTTTGATTCCGTTCAGGACGAGCTTAAGAAGGGCGGCGATGTCCGTCTCGTCGGTTTCGGCAACTTTTCCGTTAGCCGTCGCGAGGCCTCTGTAGGCCGCAATGTTTCGACCGGTGAAAAGGTCAACATCCCGGCTCGCAACGTGCCGAAGTTCACGGCCGGCAAGGGCCTGAAGGAATCGGTCAACAGCTGATCCTATTTGCCAGTTTCTGGCGGCAAAGCCCGGACGCGAAAGCGGCCGGGCTTTTCTTGTTCGTTGACGGTCTGTTGGGTGGAAAGATGCGAGCGCACACTTGCATTTCTTTCGCGCTGCAATAGATTTGTGAAGCCGGGATATTCCGGCGACGTTCTCAGGGCGGGGTGCAAGTCCCCACCGGCGGTAATGGAGGCAACTCCGAAGCCCGCGAGCGGTCCATGGAGCCTTTCCGTGGATGTCAGCAGATCTGGTGCAATTCCAGGGCCGACGGTCATAGTCCGGATGAAAGAGAGCGGGTTTGAACAATGGCGGTATGGCTTTCAGGGCCAAAGCTCGCATTGCGCATGACTCGTGCGCCCTGATTCGTGTTGGTTTGCTGAAGGAGCAAGACATGAATCAGAGCCAGAAGACGCTCAACCTATCGCCCGCCTTCCAGGGCGCGGCCTATATGGTGCTTGCCGGGATCGGCTTCACTGCAATCAATGTCATCACCCAGCATGTGACGATGGGCCTCGGCCTGTCATCGACATCAGATGCCTTCTGGCAATATTTCATCGCCTTTCTCTTTTCTCTGCCGATGCTGGCGAAAGCGGGATGGCGGGCGATGCGGACGACCCACCCCGTGGCGCATCTGATACGGATCCTGCTCGCCGTTCTCGGCGTCCAGGCCTGGGTCTTTGGACTGTCGCACGGCGTGCCGATCTGGCAGGCAATCGCGCTGGTCATGACCTCGCCCTTCTTCGTCACGGTCGGTGCCGCCGCCTTCATGGGCGAGCGGGTCAGCACCGAGCGCTGGGCGGCGATCCTCACGGGCTTTGCTGGTGCGATGATCATTCTCGCGCCGTGGTCAGACGGTTTCTCGCTCTACAGCCTGCTGCCGGTGGCCGCCGCCGCACTTTGGGGCGCGTCCTCGCTGGTCACAAAGAGCCTGCTCAAGGACGAGCCGTCCTCGACGGTGACGATCTGGTTGCTCCTGCTTCTGTCACCCATCAATGCCGGCTTTGCGATTGCCTCGGGCTTCCAGTTTCCGGATCAGACCTTGGCTCCGTGGCTGATCGCTTCGGGCGCCATCATGGTGCTGTCGCAATACTTCCTGGCCCGCGCCTATGAGGTGGCGGACGCGACCTATGTTCAGCCGTTCGACGATCTCAAGCTGCCGCTCAATGTGCTGGCGGGCTGGGCGGTCTTTGGTTACGCCCCGGCTGGCTATCTCTGGCTTGGAGCCGCGATGATCCTTGGCGCCTCGATGTTCAACATAGCCATAGAACAGCGGCGAGGCAGGGTTGCCGCCTAACCACCGGCTTCTGCACGCCAATCTTGATTGCGCCCCACAGGCACTCTATACGGTGAGCAGCCGTCCGTCCGGGGCAGCACTTCCGATGACCAGAACTGCAGGGTGCATTCTTGAGCCAGTCAGCCGCGACCAATTCCGACGTCCATGTTCTCGAGCAATTGCTGGCAGTCCTGAGGCGGCGTTGGAAGACGCTGGCGCTGTTCATCGTTATCGGTCTCGTGCTGGGGCTGCTTTATGCCGAGAGCCAGCCGCCGCAATATGCGAGTTCCGCGACGGTCATCGTTCGCTCCGGCTTTGCCGCCGATCCGCTGCGCCAAGGCGTCGAGACGACGACGCCAGAGGAGGAGGGCCAGTTCCTCAGCCAGCTCGAACTGATCAAGTCGTCATCCGTCGCCAATGTGGTCGCTGGCAAGCTGGCGCTTGAGGAGGATGCGGCCTTCGCCAAGCCGGAACTCGCCGGCTGGCGCAGGCTGGTTGCCCGAGTCGAGGGGCTGGCCGGTCGCAAGACTGGCCTCAGCGCCTCCGCCAAGCCTGCGACGTTGACGCGCGATCAGGTCGTGTCGCGCCTGCAGGCCAATGTGAAGGCATTGCGCGCCGGTCGTACCTATGTTGCCGCGATCTCCTATACCCATTCGGACCCGGCGACCGCACAGAAAATAGCTCAGGCATTTGCGGAGGCCTTCCGGCAGAAGCTTGCCGAGGTCAGCGATCTCGCTACGTCGAGGGTCCGCGCCGCCTTGCAGGCTGAATTGGACCGCGCCACGCCGGAGCAGATCCCGGCGCTAAAGCAGAAATATACCGACCTCGTCGTCAATCGCGCTCTGCCCGGCATGGACGCCGCAATTATTTCCGATGCCAAGCTGCCGGGCGCGCCAATCGCCCCGCGCAAGGGCTTCCTGGTGGTCGTGGGCGCCATTCTAGGCGCCGCGATTGGCGCGCTGCTCGCCGGCTATCGGGAAATGTCCGATCGGGGTATCCGCGATGGCGACGAGCTGGCGCAGGCCCTGCGCAGCCGTTTTGCCGGCTATGTCGAACCGCTGAAGCTCGCCACTCGCGGCAAGGTCAACGGTTCGGTTGACGGCAAGTTCACGCTGCCCAATGATGCACGACTTTCGGTGACAGAGCCCTATGGCCGGCTCGGTGAGGCGGTTCGGAATGCCGCGGTTTCGGCGCTGGCCGGCCAGAAGGAGGGCCAGGCCCGCACGATCGGCGTTATCTCCATGCTGCCGGGTGAGGGCAAGACACTCGTCGCTGCCAATCTGGCGGCTCACCTCGGCAATCAGGGCCGGCGCGTGTTGCTGCTCGACGCCAATATCCGCAAGCCCGATCTCAGCGATTGGCTCGCAGGCTATGCCGAGCAGGGTATTGTCGATGTACTGCTGCAGAGCCGGCCGGTGGGCGAGGCGACGCTCTATGACGGCAAGGCCAATATCTCGTTCCTGCCAACCGCGCTCAATCAGCGCGCGGTCGATCCCGCCGGCCTGATGATGGGCCCGCAAATCCGCAGGTTCATTGAGGGCCAGCGCACGGAGCAGGATGCGATCATTTTCGACCTGCCAAGCCTGACCTCTGCCTCTGACGCCCGCGCTATCGAACCATTGGTCGATGCGTTCGTTCTTGTGGTGGAATGGGCCGGTCCGACCGAGACCTTGATCGGCGATGTCCTGGCTGGCGACAGCGAAATTGCGCGAAAGATCGCGGCGGTGATCATGACCAGGACGGACATCGCCAAGCTGCCGCTTTACGTTACGGCAGGATCACGCGGGTCGTTTCAGAAGCGGATCGGTTGATCGTCAGAACCGCTTGCGATCCCTGATCTTTCTTGCTGGATTGCCGGCATAGATCGCCCAGGGCTCGAGGTTCTTGACCGCGACGCCGCGGGCGCCAAGCACGGCCCCTTCACCCACCGTGACGCCAGGCCCGACGAAAGCTTCGGCCGCTACCCAGGCGTTGGCCTCGATGGTGATCGGCTTCGGCACCAGCTGGAAATGCGCATCATCCGGATCGTGCGTGCCGCCGCAGAGATGGGCGCGCTGCGAAACGATGGCGTATTCACCCAAACTGATCTTGTCCATGTTGTAGACGATGACGCCGGGACCGATAACGGAATGATCACCCATTTCGAGATTGGGCGGATACCAGATCGACGTCTTTGGATAGATGCGGGCCTTCGGCGACAGTTTGGCGCCAAAGGCGTTCAGCAGCAGGCGTCGCCAGGCATGCAGCGGCACCGGCGTCCAGTTGCCGAGAACGGCCCATGTGAAACCCCAGGCGGCACGAAACAGGCGATGCTTGAGCGAGAAGCTAGGGCCGCCCTCGCGCGGGTTGGATTTCTCAGCGTCGAGAGCACTCATCGCTTGGCCTTCCAGTCGGTTGCGGCTTGATAGAGATCGAGCAGGCCGTGGCGCACACTTTCCATGGAAAACTCCGCCGCCACAAGCGCGCGGGCCTTGTCCGACGCAGATCGCCATTCCTCCGGCGAAAGCGCATCAGCGGCCTTGAGCGCCGGATAGATGGTGTCTGGGGTGAACCCGGTTCGGAAGGCCGCGCCCCGCTCGAAGCCGATCGCCAGGTTGCATTCGGGTGTCAGGATGGCGGGCACGCCTGCAGCCCAAGCTTCGAGTACCGCCATCGGCAGGCCCTCGCTCTTGGACGGCAGCAGGAAATAGCGAGCAGCGCCGATCGAGCGCAGCTTGTCTTGGCCATATTGCGGCCCGGCGAACAGGACATTGCCGAATTCCTGGCCGAGTTGCTCAGCGTGCGCTTCAAAGCCGGCTATGCCATCGTTCCAGCCGCAGAAAACAAGAACGGATCGGTCGCGGAAGCCGGGATCGTCCGTCGACAGCCGCGCCCAGGCGTCCATCAGTTCCATGCAGCCCTTTTTCTCATGGATACGGCCGAGGAAGAGATAGACGTTGCGGCCCTCATATTCCGCCTTCCACCAGCCCGGCTTGACGCTGTCCGTGGCGAAGGCTTCGGCGTAGTTGCGGATGATCCGTGCGGGCTGGCCGGTCAGGAACTCGGCGACATCGGTGGTTTCCTTGTCGGTCAGCAGGTGAAAACCCGCGCATTTCTTGAGGAAACGGTCCTGATAGACGCTCGACACAGCCTTCTTGAGCCTCGCTGACCGCGCACGGATCCATGGCTCGAGCATGCCGTGCGGCGTGACGACATAGGGCTTGCCGGTCAACGCCGACCAGGCTTGCACGGCTGCACACTGGAACTGCCAGACACCGTGGACATGCACGAGGTCGGGCTTGGCGCGCATCAGCGAAAAGAACGCGCCGGGCGCAAAGCTGTAGCTCTTCGGCCCGTAGAACTTGTGCAGATATATCTTCGCGGCTTCCCACTGCTTAGGATCGACGCGCACCATCGAATCGTCGAGCGTATGCACCGAGATCTGTTCGATGCCGGCAGGCGCCAGCGCATTGAGATGCAGCCGCGCAGCTTCGGAGACGCCGCCGCCGAGAGGCGACAGCGTCGGCATGGCTAGCGCCAGCCGACGGATCATTTCTTCACCTCGATCATGCCGAGAATGTCCTGCAGGCGGGTGAAGTTCTGCTGGTAGACCTTTACGGCATTCTGGATCTCGGCTTCGGCCGCAGGCAGGTTCTCGAAGTCGGAGGAAAGCTGCTTGATCATGTAGTCGAAATCGATCGCGTCGATCGGCGTGTGACGATGAGTCAACTTCAAGTCATTCATGATATATTCGGTCTTCGGCAGATAGGCGATGGCGAACGTCGGGCGACCGGCCATCATCGCGAAGATGCAGGAATGAAAGCGTGTGCCGAGAAACACCTGGGAGCGCGTGATCAGCGCGCGCAGCACATCCGGCTCGCGGCTGGCGGCATCGATGAACACGGGATGCCTGGCCTTTTTCTGTACGGCATAGGCGGTCGGCAGGTCTTCCGAGACCTGGTTGAAAATCACGGGTGCCATGCCGTAGGTTTCGCTCATGTGATCGGCGGCGCGAGCCACTGCGTCCGTGTAGCGCTCATAGGCGGCTTGCGGTTCCCTGGACTTCGGAAACGACCAGCCGACGACGGTCATGCCGAAGACGGGCTTTTCCGGCGCAACACGCAGGCTGGCGTAGACGGCATCGACAAGCGCCTTGTTGTCCTCGACGCGATCGTTCCAGAACGCGCTGTCGCCCGTGCGGTAGACGTTCCTTTCCGGCAGCTTCAGCTCATGGGCAAGGAAGTCCCAGCTGTAGCTTTCGCGCGCGCAGAGAAACGGCACCTTGCCGAGCACATGGCGGGCGACGGCGCGCGAAATCGGCCGCTCGATGGGGCCGACGCTCTGTGGCGCCAGAATCACCGTCTTGCCGAGGATGGTGCCGAGATGAATGTGCAGCAGCGCGATGAAATAGGCGAAATTGGTGTCGTGGATATAGCCACCGGGGGCGGAGATCACCACGTCGCTCTCACGGATCGCTTTGAGCGTTGCGCGTTGGCGCGGCGGCAACAGGCGATCGAGTCCAAGGAACGGAATGTAGGCGCTGAGCCAGGCCGCAATCAGATAGACCAGCGACTTGATGCGATTGGCAGCGCCGCCGCCGCCGGTATTGCCGATCCGCTCCGACCAGGCGACCGAGGGATGCACCGTGCTCGCATCGCCGATGCCTTCAAAAACCGCGCCGGCAATCTGCGCATCAGGAAACTTGGCGCGGATCTCATGGATGCATTCGTCAAGCAGCACCGAATCCCCGCGGTTGGATCGGCCGAACGCGTTGACGATCATGAACTTCATATGAGGCGGTCTCCGGTGAGCATTTGAGCCGGGCTCTCAAACCCGGAAATTGTGCAGGAAATAAGGTGCAATTCGGACAACCCTCTGACAGAGCCGGGCTTTCAAGTCAAAGCGGGCTGGGCGTTGAGGTTAACGGCTTGCGGCGCCTTCCTGGTGGCCCGTAGCCAGCAGAGCATGCCAAGGAAGGCCGGCCAGAGGGGATTGGCAATCAGGAAGTTGGAGGCCGGGAAGGCAAAGACGAAGACGTAGAAGAGATAAAAGTAGAAGAACAGGGACGCCTCATCCAACTGCCCACGGCCAAGATCGACGGCAAACATCCAGAGCAATCCCCCGGCAAGGCAGATGACAACAGCCAGACCTGCGAGCCCGAACTTGTGAAACACAGCGAAATGCAGGAAATGCACGTTGTGGACCTGCAGCGCTCCCAGCAGCGCATGCTGGCCGGGCGTCTTGTCGGCAGCGCCCGTCATGTCGACCGTCCGGCCCAGCCCCTTGCCGAACAGCCATTCGGCATCGCTGGCAGTTTCATAATCCTCCATCACCTTCTGGCCCTCATAGACCCGCTGGTAGGAAGAGATGTGATTGTAGATGTCGTCACCCTTCATCAGGTAGATGGCTTCCTTGATGTTGCGCGGCAGGTTGTCGACAGTGTCGTCATCGAGCGAAACAGCATAGAGCAGCCCGCCGATCACGGCGAAGATCAGGAAAAACATCACCACGAGGTGACGGCGGTAGATGAGGTAGAGCAGGCCCACCGTGCCGACCGCAAGGATCGACGCCCGGTTGATCTCCACAGCAACGAAGCCTTCGTTCGAGCCGAGATGCAGCAGCAGATAGAGCAGCACCCCGAGGCCCTTTTCAAGGATGCTCCGGCGCACAAGGATCGCAAACAGCGCGATGACCTCGAACAGCATGTACTGGTAGTGGTTTTCCTTGTTGAATACCGACAGGAAGGCAAACACCAGCATCAGTAGGAAGAAGGGCAGGGAGAACAGCGTATCGACTGCTCCCTTGGCACTCATCTCGGTGCCTCGTGGGTTGCGGAAGAACTGGAAGGTCATGACGCCAGCCAGGATATAGAAGCTCCAGGCGACGATATATTGGCTCGCATTTTCATTGGCCACGCCGATGATGGCGGACATGAGCAGCACGGCCAGAACGCCGAGCCCGAACGGATGCGGCAGGAAGAAACGGAAACTGGCTTTGTCGAAGAGCAGGCCAAGGCCGATGAAACCGAGCGTGTAGACGTAGGAGACGCCATTGAGATAGGGCGTCTTGGCAAAGCCGACCACGCCGAGAATATGCTCGATGCCGAACGAGGTCGCGGCGTAGACCAGAATGAAGCCGGCCAGGAACAGGCCGAACGCATCCATTCGGGCAAGCCGGTCGAAAAGTCCGGTCGATCCTTGGCTACGCAGCGCGGCTGGCATCGGCGGAAGCGCTCCTTTTCAGCAGCCACAGTGACACCGAAATGACGATCGCATGCGAAACAAGATCCGACAGGATGAACACATGCGTGCCTGCCATATGAACAAAGGCGTTGGCGAATGCAATCGCGAAGACCACGGCAAGGATTCGGGCTACGGCCGCACCATGAAATCTGTTGCGGGCAAACAGCCCCTGAACCAGCGACTGTCCAACCGCCTCAGTCAGGATCGTCACTGAAAAAAGGGCGAGGAACGCCCAGGCCTGCGCGGCAAAGCCGTTCGAAATTGATATAATTACCAGGCTGGCTGCAACGATCGCCACCGCGGCAGCGACCGCAACAGCAAAGCTGATCTTCTGGATCAAGAGCAGCGGCATTGGCGAAATGGCGGGATTGGCGTGAACCGCCTGCACCATGCGCGGAAACTCGATCCGACGGGCAAAGCCCGCGACCTGACTGGCGGCGCCGATAATCTGCTTGGCATAGACCAGCATGGCGGTGGCTGTAGGTCCAAGGAATGCTGCGGCGATCGCTAACTGGACGCGAAAATACAACTGGCCGGGCAATAGGCCTGCCAGCATTGAGCTTTCCTCGACAAACGCCTTACGAATGCCGGCCGCCGTCGGTGTGGCGTAGCGCGGTCGCCAGCCGAGAATGGAGAGAGCGCCGAACTGGATAATCACTGTGAGTCCATAGCCAATGCTGAGCGCAGCGCCAGTCAGCAAACCGGCTTCCGCATCGGAGGCGCCGACTGCCATCACCAGACCTATGGCTGACGCGACATAGGCAATCGAGCCCGTCAGCCCGCTGATGCCGCTCTTCTGCAGCCCATCGAGGAATCCGGCGCCGTTAAGCGACCAGATCAGCAGCGCGGGCAGGGCGCCCAGCAGATAGTACTCGGAGAAGTCTGGCAGCGACACCACGCTGCGGAAGATCAGCAGGCCGATAACCAACAGCACAGCCACCGTGACACGGTAAGCCGTCGTTTCCCAATAGCTCTGCCAGAGCTTGTCGCGGCTGCCGCCGGATACCAGTAGGCGCGCGATCTGCGCCGACAGGATCGTCAACGATCCCGCCTCGACAGCGATGATGCCCAGCATCGCCACGGAGAAATGCGTGCCGAACAGCGCCAGAAGCTGGGTGCGGCCAGTCGCGACAAGATAGGTCTGTGCGAGGAAGATCGAACCCTGGCCAATGCCAAAGCCGCCAATCAGCATGCCCAAATTGACAAGGCGCCGAAAGGCGCCTTGCTTGCTGCTCATTGGAGACTGCATATGTCCTCAGCCTGTGACGGCATTGATGAACAAGGCACATCCATCTTGCTTGGAAAGCTTGCGCGACAAGTCGGCGCGGCGGTCCTTGAAGTCCTCGCGGTCGCCCTTGGAGGCATTCTGGATCGCCTTGGCAAGCGCTTCCGGATCGCCCGGAGGGGTGATTAAGGCGCTGTCGCCGAGGAAGTTGGCGAGTTCGGTGCCGAGATCGGCCGTAACCACGACCGGCACGCCCGAAGCCAGCATGCCGCCGAGCTTCGAGGGCAGCACGAGGTCGGCTGCGCCACGTTCCTGCGGCAGCGCATGCAGGCTGGCAAGGTTCATGAACTCGTTGAACTTGTCATAAGGCTGGAAGGGCAGGAAGTTGACATTGCTGAGGCGTGCATATTTCGCCACCAATGCCTTCTTGGCCGGGCCTTCGCCAGCAATCACGAACTTGATCTTCTTCTGGGTGTCTTCGAGACGCGAGGCTGCTTCCAGCAGTGTGTCTAGCCCCTGCTTGGCGCCGATATTGCCCGAATAGAGCACGATGAAATCATCGTCTGCATAGCCGAGTTCCTGGCGATAGGAAGATGTGCGGCCGAGCGGATAGATGTGCTCGAGATCGACCCAGTTGCGTACGATGGCGACCTGGGCCGGATTGCCGGTCTTCTCGGCAAGCTTGGCCGACATGCGCTCAGAAATGGTGATGATGCGGTCAAAACCCTTGAGCGTCACCTTCTCGAACAGGAAGGCGGCTTTCTTGAGGAATTCCAGCGACTTAATATGGCCAACGGCAAAGGCTGCATCGACTTCCAGGTCCTGGACGTGCAGCACGGTGCGGGCGCCGACAGCCTTGGCCGCGAGGATCGCCAGCGGTGCCGCAAACAGTGTCGGCTCGACGCAGATGACGATTTCAGGGCGCTTGCGCAGGATCTGCCACAGCACCACGGGCGCCGAGGTCGCAGCAAAGCTCATCGGTGCGAGAAGCCGCCAGATGCCGCCCATCCGCTCCTTGAGGAACAGCGGCACGCGGAAGATTTCCATGCCGTCCTTTACTTCGGAGGAATAGGTATTCTTGTAGCCGTCGCGGACCTGCCAGCCCGGATAATGGGCAGGCGTCGTCACGACGGTAACCTCGGCCTTCTGGCCGGTCAGGTATTCCGCAATCTCGCCGGTATATTTGCCGACACCAGCAATCTCGGGCGCAAAGTTCATGCCGTAGAGCACGACCTTCTTGCCGGCGATGCTACGCATGTCGTCGGAATGCTTGGAATTGTCGGCGTGGTTGAGGGGGGCGTTCATGTTCATTTCTCTAGAACCCGTATTATGCAGCGCAGGAAATCAGCAATGACGAAGGTTGGAAGGGACTTAAGGCCCGTATCGAGAGGAGGCGGTTTGATTTTGCGAGCATTAACGCACCAGTATGCAGTATGGTTCCAAGGACACCGGACTTTGTTTCGGAGCAAATGGAGCGCTGACTTGGATATTCAGCAGGACAAAACATGAGGCCATCCGTTTCAGTCAAGATTTCACGCGACTTTTCACATACTTTTTTCGTTTGTCCCCTGTGGTCTGGAGCTATTCAACGAAAACGTGCCTAAAATTAGGCCGCATATGATTTTTCCCGTTTTTCGACCTACCAGACAGTCATGCTGCAAGCACTTACCAATCCGGCGACGAATGAAGTTCCCCAAACGCCAAAACGCCAGCCTCAACCAACCGCAAGCGATTGAAATTCAGAAAAATAATGGCATCCGGAGTTCAGCCTCACAAATACGTGAAAACTATTTTTTGCGCAACGATGGGGCAAAAATATTTATTGATGCCAATTTCGGCAGCGACATTCCAGGAAATCGCCAAAAGTGAAATGAAATCAAATGCCTGGTTTTTGTCACAATTGATTTACGCAACCGCCATTGAATTGCCCTACTTACCCTACCATATTCCAGCCACCCGAGCGGTCGCCCGGGGTAACGAAAAGACGATCAACCAGTGAAAGGAGGATACTATATGCGACACCATAAGCGCGCGATTTCCTGTAAACTGTTTGGCCGGAGTATTGCGTTTTCCGGCCCATTCCTCAGCCGGTGCCTCTCCGGGCGAATGTAGCCCTCGTCTCGGACGTATAACCCAATCAGAGTTTTTATAGACTTTGCCCTGTGCGAGCGGGGCGTGAGGATTTTATCATGGACAAGCAAGTTATCGAGTACGCCGGCCAGCCGGTGGGGATCGCCGTCCCGGAAAACGGCAAGTTGAAGTTCGTCGCGGTGAAGTACGCGGTCATGGATCTGGACAATCGGTTCTATCCGTCGGTGGTCGAGGTGAAGCGCGCCATTCATTTGCATGTCGGCGGCAACACGATGCATGCCGCCTGAGAAATATGCGCCGGCTGATCAGGTTGTGTAAAATGTAAGCTCATTTGAAATCCGCCGGTCCAGCCGGCGGATTTTTGCGTATAAGCGGGGGGTCGCTAGCCGTTCACCGCCTGCCTTGAAGGCAGTGTGGAGTTTTCTAAACGCCAATAGGGAGGTTGGGCCGTGGTCAAGAAAAAAGCTGCGAATGCATCGGACAGTCTGAACAACAGTGAAGGCACCGAATTTCTCCTCACATTTGCCGGAACCCAAGGGGTGAGGGCATCGAGCGGCAATGACACGATTGCCGGCGGCGACGGCGGTGACACGATCCACGGCGGTGGTGGCAACGACGTCCTCTATGGTCACAGCAAGGCTGACCTTAACCAGAGAACCGGCTACATCAGGACCGAGACAATTGCCAATATCGGTGACGGTGCCGTGCAGGTCACGTCAGCCCCAGGAGATGCCGGCTCACTCTATGGGCTGGCGAAGGACACGGGCATCATCTGGCGCATTGATGAGGCGACCGGCCACAAGAGCCGGTTCCTCAACATTCCCGACTCAGATTTCAGTGCAGGCGGGGAACGGGGCGTTCTGGGTGTTGCCTTTGCCCCCAACTATGCCAGCAACGGCCGCTTCTTCGTCTACATGACCGCTCCCAATGGCGATATCGAGGTGAAGGAGTATCACCGTTCTTCCGGCAACCATGCCAAGGCGGACCCGGATCCGGTCAAGACCATCCTGACGATTCCGCATTCGCAACACGGCAATCACAACGGCGGCGCAATGGCGTTTGGCCCCGACGGCTATCTCTATATCGGCGTGGGAGATGGCGGCGGCCAAGGGGATCAGGATGGAAACGCCCAAAATCTCAACGTGCTTCTCGGCAAGATTCTCCGAATCGATGTTCGTGGCGACGACTTCCCCCAAAGCTCCACCAAAAACTACGCCATCCCCGGCGATAACCCCTATGTCGGCGCGCAAGGAAACGACGCGATCTGGGCCTCCGGCGTTCGTAACCCCTGGCGCTTTTCATTTGATTCGAAGACCGGTGATTTCTACATCGGCGACGTCGGCCAGGATGCCTGGGAAGAGGTGGACTACGTCAAGGCTGGCACCCAGGGTGGGCTGAATTTCGGCTGGAACTATCGCGAAGGCCGCCATCACTATACCGGGAGCCCGCCTGCCGGGACGCATTTTACCAATCCGGTGTTCGAGTATCCTCATGACGATCCGAACGGCGCTTCCATAACGGGTGGAGCAGTCTATCGCGGCCCCGGAAAGGGACTGCAGGGCGCCTATGTCTTCTCAGATTTCATCGACAACACGTTCTACACATTGCATGTCGTCGGCGGAAAGGCTGTCGATGCGACCGAGCGATCGAGCCAGTTGCGCGGCGATGCGCTGACCAACATCTCAGCCTACGGGACAGATGAGGCGGGCAGGCTATACGCACTCAGTCTCGATGGCCGGATAATATTGATCACACCCGGCGCCGCAGCCGGAGACGGTAATGATTCGCTGCATGGCGGGGCGGGTACCGACAGGATTTATGGTGGCGTCGGCAATGATCGTCTCTTCGGCGACGAAGGCAGCGACAAGCTTTGGGGCGGCATCGGCAATGATCGCCTGACCGGCGGCACCCAGTCCGACACCTTCATTTTCAAGAACGATTTTGGTCGCGATGTCATCAAGGATTTCAACGCGACAGGCACCGGTCACGATGTCATCGACCTCGCTGATGTCAGTGCAATTTCAGGGTTTTCTGATCTCAAGGCGCACCACATGTCTACGCATGGCGACGATGTCTGGATCGAGGCGGGCAGCAACCGCATTGTCCTTGAAAACGTCGACGAAGCGGACCTCAAAGCCCAAGATTTTGATTTTGCATGAAAACCACACTCCTGGGAAATTCGTTAACGCCGGCAGATTTGTTACCGATTTCTTATTGAATTCTTGAAACGCTACATATCTAAGTGAAGCACCGGGACGGCATAGGGTGAGTATGCCGCAGATTCGTATCGCGTTACTGGCCGGTGTGAAATGGGGCTTCATAGCACACGGATCATGCTGTGATGTTCATGATGTTTTATAATCCCGGGAGATGGGTGGCCCAGGATTGCGGAGTCGTTTCTCACATGAAAAAATATTTGCTGCTCATTGCCTTCGGGAGCCTCCTGACCGCCTGCAACGGCGAGAAGTACGTGGCCGGCCCGCAGATTTCTCTGACTCCAGCTTACAAGCAAGGCGTCACGCGTCGCGGCGAGACGATTGACCCGACCACGCAATGGTGGGCAAATTACGGCGATCCGACCCTCAACCGCCTGGTCGAAGAATCGCTTGCGCAAAATCTGTCGATCGAAGCGGCCCGCGAGCGGGTTCTGGCTGCACGGTATCAGTCGCAGATAGCCAACAACACTTATTTGCCGCAGGTCGACGCTTCGGGCGCAGCGGCGTTGTCGGGGGTTCACAACCACGGAGTCCTAACGACGGTCTTAGATCGTAAAGGTAACCCGGTTATAGATCCTGCAACAGGTAAGGCGAAGACGCACAGGATTAACACAACCACCAATACCTCGAGCCTAAATGCCGGCCTCAGCGGTTCCTGGCTGGTTGACTTCCTCGGTGCAAGGAGCACTGCCGAAGCACAACAGGCCAACATCGAACAGCAGAAGGAAGCGCTCAACGATGCGCGACTCGCTGTCATCGCCGCAATCACCAGGACCTATCTGAATATCCAGGGTCTCGGCCGCGAGATTGCCATCGCCCAGAAATCGCTGGCCGTTCAGAACGACACGGCGCGGATCACCACAGCCAAGCTCGATGCGGGTACCGCCAGTGCGCTGGATTCGACCCGGGCCAAGGGTGCCGCAGCTTTGACGGCTTCCGACATTCCGGTGCTGCAGCAGGCACGCGACACGGCGATCAACAATCTTGCTGTGCTGCTCGCCAAGCAGCCTGCCGAACTTGGCGGAGCCTTCACCAAACAACGTGGCATCAAACTTCCGCGCGTAAAATTCTCCGAGGGCATTCCGGCCGATCTGCTGCGCAACCGGCCCGACGTTCGTCAGGCGGAATGGGCGCTGAAACAGGCGGTTGCAGAGATCGGTATCGCCGAAGCAGATCTCTATCCGACCCTTGTGCTTTCGGGTAACCTGAACATTGGGACAGTAAAAAACAACAATATCTTGAGCACCCAGACCTGGGGTTTCGGACCGTCGATTAACATCCCGATCTTTAATCGCGGCGCCCTCAAGGCAAATGTCGACCTTTCGAAATCGGCTGCCCGTATCCAGTATCTGAACTATCGCCAGACCGTTCTGGATGCCGTGACGGATGTTGAGAACGCCATGATCGCTCTGAAGGCAGAGCAGCGCCGCTCTGCGCAGCTCGCCATTGCAGTGGATCAGTATGGCCAGGCCGAGGGTCTTGCGAGGCAGCTCAACGATGCCGGGACGACTGAATTCTCCGACGTGCTCGACGCCCAGTCTTCGCTCTATTCGGCGCAGCTTCAGTATGCGTCAAGCGCGCTGCTGGCCGCTGGAAATTACGCCACGTTCTGTGAGGCCCTTGGCGGCGGCTGGGCCGGCGACGAGCCGGTCATGCAAGAAAAGACAAATTGATCTCGGTCGCGCAAGCGATCTCGGTCATGCAGTGACCCCATTCACGCCGGCAGGTTGAACGGCGTGATGATCGATAAAACAGATAAGGCCGGGCCCGCGACAAGCGGCCCGGCCTTTTCTCGTAGTTTCAGGAATGTGCGGAAGACGGATACTGCATCGTCGTTGAGATCGTGGTGCAGCACATAACTCAGCTTCTCCTGCCGCAGAAGCTCGCGATTGTCCTGATCGAGATCGTGCGCGACAAAGCATGAGATCTCGCGGCCGGTATCAGCAAATGCCTCGACCACGGCGCGATTTCCCCCACCGATCGAATAGATAGCTGCGATTTGCGAGTCACGTGCCAGCGCGTCGCGCACCTGCTGGCCCGTGGCGCTGTCCTTCCCATAGCCTTCGCTGATCTCGATGATATCAAGCGCTGGCCAGCGTGCGCGCAGCAATCGCCGAAAGGCGATTTCCCGCTCCTCTTCGCCACGGAACCGGCTGGAGGAAAGGGTCACCAGAACGGTGCCCCGCGCCATTTTCGAGCCGATCAGATAGGCGGCGGTTTCGCCTGCGGCGCGATTGTCGGAGCCGGCATAGCCGACGCGCCGTGAATTGGGCAGGTCGGTCACCAATGTGATCACCGGAATGCCTGCATCATGCAGGAGGTTGACGGCCTCGTTGACGACAGGCGTATCGGCCGCCTTCAGCACCACGCCGTGGCTGCCGCGGTGCCTCACCTGGGTGAGCAGTTGCACCATGTTCTGTTCTTTGATCTGTTCGCTGAAATGAAAGCGGGAGCGGATCACCGTCGGCAGGAATGCCGCCGCCTCGCTCTCGAATGCGGCGCGGACCGCGTTCGAAAAGCGATCCGGCGTTTCCATGATGATGTCAAAGACGTAGGTGCGGCCGGACAGCGCCGCCGTGTTCTCTTGCTGGCGAAGCTCGCCGATCGCAGCCTCGACCCGCTGCACCGTTTGCCGCCGCACGCCGCCACGACCGTTTATAACGCGATCGACCGTGGCTGGGCTCAGGCCCGCCTGGAAGGCGATATCCTTGATCAGATATTCATGCGCCATAGAGCCGGCCCGTCGTTCATTCTGATGGATTTTTGATGGGTTTTCGATCTGTTCCTATCATCAGCGGCTCCTATACTCCAGCCCACAATGACAAACCACGGGAGGTTTCAATGAAGACTGACAATCCAGCGGCCGCACGATCCAATCGTGTCTGGTACACCGAGGCCGATTGCGATCTCGATGACTTTTCCAATCTCGTCTCGCAGAAAACCTCACTCGCGGACTATCCGCATGCAACTGCGGTTGAAAAGAACGTCGTCATCTATGACAGCGCCAAAGTCGTCGCGGCGACAAAAACAGCAGAGGGTCGCAAAGCCCTGCTGGCCGAAATCTGTGATGCGTTTTCGTCCGGTCCGGGCGTCGCCGTGTTCAAGGGTGCCTATCGCGATCTCGCGGTGATCGACCGGGCCACCGAGGTGTTCGCCGGTATCATCGAAGAACAGCACCGCGAAAACACCGGCGGCGGCGACCATTTCGCCAAGCCGGGCGCCAATGACCGGATCTGGAATTCGCTGGAAAAGCATTGCCTCGTCGATCCCGAGAATTTCGCGCGTTACTACGCTAATGAGATCGTCGCGCTTGTTTCAGAGGCCTGGCTCGGCCCGCATTACCAGATGACCGCGCAGGTCAACCGCGTCAATCCGGGCGGTGCCGCGCAGAAATCACACCGCGATTATCACCTGGGCTTCCAGTCCGTCGCCGAGATCGAACGCTTTCCCTCCCATGTCCATCATCTGTCGCCTGTGCTGACCTTGCAGGGTGCGGTTGCCCATTGCGACATGCCGCTTGAAAGCGGCCCGACCCTGTTTCTGCCATTCAGCCAGCAATATGCCCTGGGCTATCTCGTTTCCGGCCGGCAGGAATTCCAGGACTTCTTCAACGAGCACCATATCCAGCTACCGTTGGAAAAGGGCGACGTGGTGTTTTTTAACCCGGCGCTGATCCACGGCGCCGGCACCAACCGCTCCAGGGACATCTTGCGCACCGCCAACCTGCTGCAAGTATCCTCGGCTTTTGGTCGTGCAATGGAAACCGTCAATCGCGAGCGGATGAGCGCCAAGCTTTATCCGGTGCTCAAGGCCATGCTCGCCGACCGGCGGATCGACCAGCATTCCGCAGACAATGCGATTGCCTCGACCGCCGAGGGTTATTCCTTCCCGACCAATCTCGACCGCGACCCGCCGATGGGCGGCCTGGCCCCCAAGACCCAGGCCGCCCTGTTCAAGGAGGCACTGGCGGCAGGCTGGAGCGGCGAGGAATTCGATATGGCGCTGTCGGTCCAGGCGCAGAAGAAACTGACCTGATTTTTCAAAATCACAGCCACTGACCCCGGTTCTCTCCGCTTTGGTGGCGAGAGGGCCGGGGTGAGCGCATTCAATTTGATTCAATGGAGGAGAACGTATGTCTGAAAATGTATCCAGCCTGAAGGGCAAGATCGCCGTCGTCACGGGTGGAACGCAAGGGCTGGGCGCCACGGTTGCCCGGCTTTTTGCCGAGCGCGGCGCCGAGGGGATCGTCATCTGCGGCCGCAACCGCGACAAGGGTGAGGCCAAGGCCCAGGAAATCAGCGCTGCCACCGGCGCCAAGGTCGTCTACCAGCAGGCCGATCTCGAAAAGGTCGACAATTGCCGCGCCGTCGTTGCCCGCGCCGACCAGGAATTCGGCCGCGTCGATGCCTTGGTCAATGCCGCAGCACTCACCGATCGCGGCACCATTCTGGACACATCACCGGAACTCTTCGACCGCATGTTCGCCGCCAATGTGCGGGCGCCGTTTTTCCTGATGCAGGAGGCGGTCAAGCTCATGCGCCGCCAGCATATCGAGGGTACGATCGTCAATATCGGCTCTATGTCGGGAATGGCCGGCCAACCGTTCATCGCGGCTTACTGTGCGTCAAAAGGCGCGCTTGAGACACTGACCAAGAACACCGCCTATGCGCTGCTCCGCAACCGCATCCGCGTCAATGGCCTCAATATCGGCTGGATGTCCTCCGAAGGCGAGGACCGTATCCAGCGCGAATATCATGGTGCGTCCGCAGACTGGCTTGAAAAGGCAGCCGCCGCCCAACCCTTTGGTCGGCTGGTCGATCCGGCAGAGGTTGCGCGCGCCTGCGCTTACCTTTCGTCTTCGGAATCGGGCCTGATGACCGGTTCGGTCATCTGCTTCGACCAGTCGATCTGGGGCGCCTATGACAGTTCTCCGCATCCGGTAGCGGCGATGTAACCGCTGAACTTCTCATATTCAGCGAGCTAAGCTTGTCGGGGGTTCGAATTCAGCGCCGAGGTGCTTGAATTCGGACCCCTAAACATGCGAAAGGGCGGCGTCGAATTCCGACAGGCCAGGATGTTCCCAAAGGCCTGAAGTTCCGAAGGAGTGCCCATGTCTCCCCGACCGCTCGACCACCTCGTCATGCCGGTTGCCGACATCAAGACGGCGCGAGCCCGCATGACGGCGCTCGGTTTCACGGTTGCCGCCGATGCGCGCCATCCGTTCGGCACAGAAAATGCCTGCGTTTTCTTCAAGGACAAGAGCTATCTCGAGCCGCTTGGCGTTGCCAGTATCGAGGAGTCACGGTTGACGGCAAAGGCCGGAAACCAGTTCACCGCCCGCAACAATGCCTTCCGCTTTCGCGTCGGCCCCGAAGGCCTGTCGGCAATCGTAATGGGTTCCTTTGACGCGGACGGTGACGATAGGACATTTCGCGAGGAGGGCATCTCGGGTGGTTATGTGCTGCAATTCTCCCGCCAGATGAAGTTGCCGGACGGGTCGGAAATCACAGCATCCTTCAAGCTCGCCTTCGCAGCGGACCTCCGTTCGCCGGATTTTCATGGCATTACCTGTCAACGTATCAATGTGCCGCCGGCCGATCGTTCCGCGCTTGAAAAGCACGCCAACGGCGTTGTCGGCATCAAGTCGGTGATCCTCACCGAAGCTTATCCCAGGGATTTCGAAGACTTCCTCAAGACGGTCATCGGCCAGCAGGCGATCTCCTGGAGCAATGACGGCATGACGATCGGTTCGGCCAACGCCGATATCGAAGTGCTGAATGTCGATGGCGCACGTGATTTCTTCGGCCTCGAGATTGCACAGGAGCGGGGCCTGAGGGGTTCCGCCATCGTCTTCAAGGTTGATGACATCACCGTCCTTGAAAACCATCTCGGTGCCAGCGGCATCGCCTTCACCAATCACAACCGGATGACCTTGGTTGGCCACGCGGCCGGCCAGGGCGTTCTTTTCGCATTCTCGGAGTAACAGACGATGAGCAAGAACAATGCAGCGGTTATCGCCGGCGATGGCGCCCGCAAGGTCACTTTTTCAAACACCGCGCGGTTTTCGCTGATCGCCGGTCCTTGCCAGATGGAAAGCCGTGACCACGCTTTCATGATTGCCGGCGAACTGGTCGAGATGTGCGACAAGCTCGGCATCGGCCTAGTCTACAAGTCCTCCTTCGACAAGGCCAACCGTACTTCGCTTTCAGCGCAGCGCGGCATCGGGCTTGAGAAGGCAATGGAAGTGTTTGCCGACCTCAAGAAGGAATATGGTTTTCCGGTCCTCACCGACATCCATACCGAAGAGCAATGCGCGCTCGTGTCACCGACCGTTGACGTGCTGCAGATCCCGGCGTTCCTGTCACGCCAGACCGACCTGCTGGTTGCCGCGGCCAAGACGGGCCGCGTGATCAACGTCAAGAAAGGCCAGTTCCTGGCGCCCTGGGACATGAAGAACGTGCTCGCCAAGCTCAATGACACCGGCAACGCCAATGTGATGCTGTGCGAGCGCGGCGCCTCCTTCGGCTATAACACGCTGGTCTCCGACATGCGTTCGCTGCCGATCATGGCGGCTATGGGTGCACCGGTGATTTTCGATGCCACGCATTCGGTGCAACAGCCGGGCGGGCAGGGCGGCTCCTCGGGTGGCGACCGCACCATGGTGCCGGTGCTGGCGCGTGCGGCCATCGCGGTCGGCGTCGCCGGCGTCTTCATGGAAACCCACCAGGATCCGGACAACGCGCCGTCCGACGGCCCGAACATGGTCTACCTCAAGGACATGCCGGCGCTGCTCGAAAAGCTGCTGGCTTTCGATACGCTCGCCAAGGCTTGAGACCAGCGCTTCGACCGCCATTGAAATTTTACACAGACGGGATATGGGAGTGTGCAATGCACACAGAAACCCGTCAAATCAGCAAGGGATAGGAACATGACCGCAATCGTCGACATCTTGGGCAGGGAAATTCTCGACAGCCGTGGCAATCCGACCGTCGAGGTCGATGTCCTCCTGGAAGACGGCAGCCTCGGCCGCGCCGCCGTTCCGTCAGGTGCCTCGACCGGCGCGCATGAAGCCGTCGAACTGCGCGATGGCGGCAAGCGCTACCTTGGTAAGGGTGTCGAAAAGGCGGTCGATGCTGTTAACACGGAAATCTTCGAAGCGATCGCCGGCATGGACGCCGAAGACCAGCTCGACATCGATGCGGCCATGATCGAACTCGACGGCACCGAAAACAAGGGTCGCCTCGGAGCCAACGCCATCCTCGGCGTCTCGCTCGCCATTGCCAAGGCCGCTGCAATCGCCTCTGGCCTGCCGCTCTACCGCTATGTCGGCGGCGTCAATTCCCGCACGCTGCCGGTGCCGATGATGAACATCATCAATGGTGGCGCCCATGCCGACAATCCGATCGACTTCCAGGAATTCATGATCATGCCGGTCGGCGCCGAAACGCTCCGCGACGCCGTGCGCATGGGCTCGGAAATTTTCCATACGCTGAAGAAAGAACTGTCTTCCAAGGGCCACAACACCAATGTCGGCGATGAAGGCGGCTTTGCTCCCAACCTCGAGAGCGCCCCTGCCGCGCTCGATTTCGTCATGAAGTCGATCGAGAAGGCTGGCTACAAGCCGGGCGAAGACGTGTTCCTGGCTATGGACTGCGCTGCCACCGAATTCTTCAAGGACGGCAAGTACAACATGGAAGGCGAGGGCAAGATCCGCGAACCCGGCGAAATGGCCCAGTACCTCGCCGATCTCGTCAACAAGTATCCGATCATCTCCGTTGAAGATGGCATGGCCGAAGACGATTGGGACGGCTGGAAGATGCTGACCGACCTCATCGGCTCCAAGTGCCAGATCGTCGGCGACGACCTGTTCGTCACCAACACGACCCGCCTGCGCGAAGGCATCAAGAAGAAGATCGCTAACTCGATCCTCGTCAAGGTCAACCAGATCGGTTCGCTGTCCGAGACCCTCGATGCAGTCGAGACCGCCCACAAGGCCGGCTACACCGCCGTCATGTCGCACCGTTCGGGCGAAACCGAGGATTCGACCATTGCTGATCTCGCGGTTGCCACCAACTGCGGCCAGATCAAGACCGGCTCGCTGGCCCGTTCGGATCGCACCGCCAAGTACAACCAGCTGATCCGCATCGAGCAGGAACTCGGCTCGGCCGCTTTCTATGCCGGCCGCTCGATCCTCAAGGGCTGATCGATACCAAATTTTGAAACTGAAATGGCCGGCTTTGCCGGCCATTTTTGTATCGACTCACAGGAGAATTTTAGCGGACTCGAACAGAGTCAACGGTCGGTTAAGCATTTTGATTCATTTTGATTTTAACGTATTGCGTAAGACCAAGGCATATCATGTGGACCAAACAGCATAAGAAGCGTCACTGGGGGCGGTTGGTAACGCCCCTTCTATCAGCGGCATTCTTCACCTATTTCGGCTATCATTCGATCCATGGCGACCTCGGCCTCAACGCGACCAAGGCGTTCGAACAGCGTCGTGTTGAGCGCGAAGCGGAGCTTTCGGCCCTCGTCAAGGTCCGCAAGGAATATGAACGCAAGGTTCAGCTGATGAGCGTCGGATCGCTCGAAAAAGACATGCTGGACGAGAAGGCGCGTTACTATTTGAACGTTTCGCGCAGCGACGAGATCGTGATTTTCAACTGATTGCGGGCAATCCATTGCGCAGCGCAGCATTATCTTGCGTCGCAATATAGTCATATTAACCGGAATTTAGTTAATAACTAAAATATCGTTATAAATCAACGCCATGCACAGAATGTAAGCTATGCAATAATGGCATTGCTGTGGCGACGATAATCCCCTATTCTCCCCCGGAATTCTAGAAGCCGAAAGGGAGGATTGGATGGCAACGCGCAAGACCGCGGCACTTCCGACTCGCAAAGCAGCGAGCACCAAATCACCGAAGAGCGAATCCAAGGGCGGCGCCATCGCCGAATTCGATCGGGATGCCGAGCTGAAGGCCTATCGCGAAATGCTGCTGATCCGGCGCTTCGAGGAAAAGGCGGGCCAGCTCTACGGCATGGGCTTCATCGGTGGTTTCTGTCACCTCTATATCGGCCAGGAAGCTGTCGTCGTCGGCATGCAGATGTCGTTGATTGAAGGCGACCAAATGATTACCGGTTACCGTGACCACGGCCACATGCTGGCCATGGGCCTCAGCGCGCGTGGCGTCATGGCCGAACTGACCGGCCGTCGTGGCGGCCTTTCCAGGGGGAAGGGCGGTTCGATGCACATGTTCTCCAAGGAAAAGCATTTCTACGGCGGCCACGGCATCGTCGGCGGCCAGGTGTCGCTCGGCACCGGCCTTGGCTTTGCCAACGCCTATCGCAGCAACGGCAATATCTCCTGCGCCTTCTTCGGCGACGGCGCTGCCAACCAGGGCCAGGTCTACGAGAGCTTCAATATGGCCGCCCTCTGGAAGCTGCCGGTGGTCTATGTGGTTGAAAACAACCGCTATGCCATGGGCACCTCGGTCAATCGCGCTTCGGCCCAGACCGATTTCTCCCAGCGCGGCGCATCGTTCAATATTCCCGGTATCCAGGTCGACGGCATGGATGTCCGCGCCGTCAAGGCTGCGACCGACGAAGCGGCCGAACACGCCCGCTCCGGCAAGGGGCCGATCATCATGGAAATGCTGACCTATCGCTATCGCGGTCACTCCATGTCGGACCCGGCAAAGTACCGCTCCAAGGACGAAGTGCAGAAGATGCGTTCCGAGCACGACCCGATCGAACAGGTGCGACTGCGCCTTCTCGAAAACAAGTGGGCCTCCGAGGACGATCTCAAGGCGATCGACAAGGATGTCCGTGACATCGTCGCCGACGCTGCCGATTTCGCCCAGGCGGACAAGGAGCCGGATCCCTCCGAACTCTACACCGATATCCTGATCGAGGCATAAACATGATCCGAGATGATCTCGATGATGTTGTATTTGATGCTGTGACTGCCTCTGGTGGGTCAGCAACGCTGAACGAGGTCGCTCGCTGGATTTGGGCCAATCACGAAGTTGATTTGCGTGCGAGTGGCGACCTCTTCTACTCGTGGCAATACGATATGCGGTGGTCTGCTCAGCGCCTACGTGACAGTGGAAAATTCAAAGATACGAAAACCGCGACCAAAGGTCGTTGGGAGGTAAAATAATGCCGATAGAGATTCTCATGCCAGCGCTTTCGCCGACCATGGAAGAGGGAACCCTCTCCAAGTGGGTGAAGAACGAAGGCGACACCGTGAAATCCGGTGACGTGATTGCCGAAATCGAAACCGACAAGGCGACGATGGAAGTCGAAGCCGTCGATGAAGGCGTTCTCGGCAAGCAACTGGTTGCCGCCGGCACCGAGGGCGTCAAGGTCAACGCGCCGATCGCCTTGCTGCTGCAGGATGGTGAAAGCGCCTCTGATGCCAAGGCGCCCACGCCGAAGGCTGAAGCGGCTCCGGCTGCCGCGCCTGCGGAAGCGCCGGCACCTGTCGCTGCTGCCGCGCCCGTTCCTGCGGCTCCCGTCGCCAAGGCACTCGCCGATCCGTCTATCCCGGCCGGCACCGAAATGGTTTCGACCACCGTCCGCGAAGCCCTGCGCGATGCGATGGCCGAGGAAATGCGTGCCAATCCCGACGTTTTCGTCATGGGCGAGGAAGTCGCGGAATATCAGGGCGCCTACAAGGTCACCCAGGGCCTGCTGCAGGAATTCGGCGCCAAGCGCGTCGTTGACACCCCGATCACCGAGCACGGCTTTGCCGGCATGGCGGTCGGTGCGGCAATGACCGGACTTCGCCCGATCGTCGAATTCATGACCTTCAACTTCGCCATGCAGGCAATCGACCAGATCATCAATTCCGCCGCCAAGACGCTCTACATGTCCGGCGGCCAGATGGGTGCGCCGATGGTGTTCCGTGGCCCGAATGGCGCTGCTGCTCGCGTGGGCGCCCAGCATTCGCAATGTTACGCTGCCTGGTACAGCCATATTCCGGGCCTCAAGGTCGTGATGCCTTACACGGCAGCCGACGCCAAGGGCCTGCTCAAGGCGGCGATCCGCGATCCGAACCCGGTGATCTTCCTCGAAAACGAAATCCTCTACGGCCAGTCCTTCGACGTGCCGAAGATGGATGATTTCGTCCTGCCGATCGGCAAAGCCCGTATCCACAAGGCAGGCAAGGACGTCACCATGGTGTCGTTCGGTATCGGCATGACTTACGCGCTGAAGGCAATCGCAGAACTCGAAAAGCTCGGCATCGACGTCGAACTGATCGACCTGCGTACCATCCGCCCGATGGACCTGCCCACTGTCATCGAGTCCGTCAAGAAGACCGGCCGCCTGGTCGTGGTCGAGGAAGGCTATCCGCAGAACTCTGTGGGTGACTTCATCGCCAACCGCGTCAACCGCGAAGCCTTCGATTATCTCGACGCGCCGATCCTGACGATCGCCGGTAAGGATGTGCCGATGCCTTATGCGGCCAATCTCGAAAAGCTGGCTCTGCCAAATGTCGGCGAAGTCATCGATGCCGTCAAAGCCGTCTGCTACAAGTAAGAGGGAGGCAAGGTCATGCCCATCAACATCACCATGCCTGCGCTCTCGCCAACCATGGAAGAGGGCAACCTCGCAAAATGGCTGGTCAAGGAAGGCGATACGGTCAAGTCAGGCGATGTGATCGCCGAGATCGAAACCGACAAGGCGACGATGGAAGTCGAAGCCGTTGACGAAGGCGTTGTCGCCAAGCTGGTCGTTCCGGCCGGGACTGAAGGCGTCAAGGTCAATGCCGTGATCGCCATCCTCGCCGTCGAAGGCGAAGATGTGAAGGCCGCAGCTGCTGGCGGCGGTGCAGCCCCAGCCGCGGCGCCCAAAGCTGAAGCCGCGCCTGCCGCAACGCCTGCTCCAGCTGTCGCCGTCGCTCCTGCACCGGCCGCTACTCCGGCGCCTGCCGCAGCGTCCGCACCTGCTGCCGGATCCTCGTCCAGTGGTTCGCGCCCGTTCTCGTCGCCGCTCGCACGTCGTCTGGCCAAGGACGCCGGCCTCGACATATCTGCGATTGCTGGCTCCGGGCCGCATGGCCGCGTGGTGAAATCAGATGTCGAAAAGGCCGTGACCTCCGGCACTGGCAAGGCAGCTCCGGCTGCGGCCCCTGCCGTCGGGGCCGCTCCAGCTGCCGCTGCGCCGCTCGCTAAGGGCATGCCGGAAGATGCCGTGCTCAAGTTGTTTGAAGCTGGTTCCTACGAACTCGTGCCGCATGACGGCATGCGCAAGATCATTGCCAAGCGCCTCACCGAATCCAAGCAGACGATCCCGCATTTCTACGTGTCGGTCGACTGCGAGCTCGATGCGCTTCTGGCACTGCGGGCACAGCTCAACGACGCCGCGCCGCGCAAGGACGATCGTCCGGCCTACAAGCTCTCGGTCAACGACATGGTGATCAAGGCCATGGCGCTCGCGCTTCGCGACGTGCCGGACGCCAATGTCTCCTGGACCGACACCAACATGGTCAAGCACAAGCACAGCGATGTCGGCGTCGCCGTCTCGATCCCTGGTGGCCTGATCACTCCCATCGTGCGTCATGCCGAGCTGAAGAGCCTGTCCGCCATCTCCAACGAGATGAAGGATCTCGGCAAGCGCGCCAAGGAACGCAAGCTGAAGCCCGAAGAGTTCCAGGGTGGCACCACATCGGTGTCCAACATGGGCATGATGGGCGTTTCGAACTTCGCCGCGGTCATCAACCCTCCGCATGCAACCATCCTCGCGATCGGTGCAGGCCAGGAGCGGGTGATCGTTAAGAACAAGCAGATGGTCATTGCCCAGGTGATGACGGTCACGCTTTCGACCGATCACCGCGCCGTCGATGGCGCGCTGGGTGCCGAGCTGCTCGGTGCCTTCAAGCGCTACATCGAAAATCCGATGGGCATGCTGGTCTGATAGGCGGGAACGCGCATGAAAACCGTTCTCTGCTTTGGCGACAGCCTGACCTGGGGCTACGATGCGACAACCGACGCGCGGCATGCCTATGAGGATCGCTGGCCATCGGTGCTGCAGAAAGGTCTCGGGCATGGCGTGCGCGTCATCCCCGAGGGCTTGAATGGCCGCACGACCGTCTATAGCGATTATACGGCGGATTGCGATCGCAACGGCGCCCGTATGCTGCCGACGGTCCTGCATACGCATGCGCCGCTCGATCTGGTCATTATCCTGCTCGGCACCAATGACCTGAAGCCGGTTTATGCCAACAATGCTGTTATCGTCGGCCATGGCATCAAACGCTTGGTGGAGCTCATCCGCCACCACGCTTGGCCGGTCGAGACTGAGGGGCCGGAAATCCTGATCGTCGCGCCGCCGGTGCTCAGCGAAACCGAGCACGCGCTGCTTGGCCCTATGTTTGCCGGCCGGATCGAGGAGAGCCAGTCGCTCGCCTCGGTCTACGCCGATCTGGCAGACGAACTCGAATGCGCCTTCTTCGATGCCGGATCGGTGGCCAGGACAACGCCGATCGATGGCGTGCATATGGATGCGGAAAATACGCGCGCAGTGGGCAAGGGGCTGGAGCCTGTTGTTCGAATGCTGCTCGGAATTTAGCAGGCCGAAAGGCCGGTAAAGCAGCCGCGTGAGGCTGCAACAGAAATTTGCCAGGAAGTGGAAACACCCATGTCGAACGCATATGACGTCATCATCATCGGCTCCGGCCCCGGCGGCTACATTGCTGCGATCCGTGCGGCCCAGCTCGGGCTGAAGACGGCGATCGTCGAGCGCGAGCATCTCGCCGGCATCTGCTCCAACTGGGGCTGCATCCCGACAAAGGCGCTGCTGCGCTCCGCCGAAATCCTCCACTACGCCCAGCATCCCGGCGATTATGGCGTCAAGATCGAGGGCACCGTGTCGCCGGATCTCAAGGCGATCGTCGCCCGTTCGCGCGGCATTGCCCAGCGCATGAATGGCGGCGTCGGATTCCTGATGAAGAAGAACAAAGTCGACGTGATCTGGGGCGAGGCGAAGCTCACCAAGCCCGGCGAAATTCTGGTCTCCAAAACCACCAAGAAGCCGATGGAACCGCAGGCGCCGCTGCCCAAGAACACATTGGGCGAGGGCATCTACACCGCCAAGCATATCGTCATCGCCACCGGCGCCCGGCCGCGCGCTTTGCCCGGCATCGAGCCGGACGGCAAGCTGATCTGGACCTATTTCGAG
Source organism: Shinella sp. OV683 (assembly GCF_057787725.1). Classification (NCBI taxonomy): domain Bacteria; kingdom Pseudomonadati; phylum Pseudomonadota; class Alphaproteobacteria; order Hyphomicrobiales; family Rhizobiaceae; genus Shinella; species Shinella sp. OV683. Next base: position 2,704,100 of record NZ_CM173543.1, on the reverse strand, counting down.
GCGATGAAGCCCGAGGAAATGCCCAAATCGCTGCTGGTCATGGGCTCCGGCGCCATCGGCATCGAATTCGCCAGCTTCTACCGCACCATGGGCGTTGATGTCACGGTGGTCGAGATCATGAGCCAGGTGATGCCGGTCGAGGACACGGAAATCTCGGCGCTGGCCAAAAAGCAGTTCGAAAAACAGGGCATGAAGATCCTGCTCGACGCCAAGGTCGCCAAGGTGGAGAAGTCAGCCAATTCCGTTACCGCGACGATCGAGCTCAAGGACGGCAAGACTCAGACCATCACCGCCGACCGGATGATCTCGGCGGTCGGTGTGCAGGCCAATGTCGAGAATATCGGCCTTGAAACGCTCGGCATCAAGACCGATCGCGGCTTCATCGCCATCGATGGCTACGGCAAGACCAACGTGCCGGGCATCTATGCGATCGGTGATGTCGCCGGCCCGCCGATGCTGGCCCACAAGGCCGAGCATGAGGCGGTGATCTGCATCGAAAAGCTCGCCGGCCTGCCGAATGTGCATCCGATGGACAAGCTGAAGATCCCGGGCTGCACCTATTGCCATCCGCAGGTCGCCTCGGTTGGCCTGACCGAAGCAAAGGCGAAAGAACTCGGCCGCGACATCCGCGTTGGCCGCTTCCCGTTCGTGGCCAACGGCAAGGCCATCGCACTCGGCGAAGACCAGGGCATGGTCAAGACGATCTTCGACAAAAAGACCGGTGAGCTGCTCGGCGCCCATATGGTCGGCGCCGAAGTCACCGAACTGATCCAGGGCTTTGTCGTGGCGATGAATCTCGAAACGACCGAAGAAGAGCTGATGCACACGATCTTCCCGCATCCGACCATTTCGGAAACGCTGAAAGAAAGCGTGCTCGACGCTTATGGACGGGCGCTCAACGCTTGATCGATCGGTCCGAGCGGCTTTTTGCAGGCACAACGTGAAAGGAATTTTGGCATGATCGAAATCGGCTGGATTGGCGCAATTCTGATGGGCGGCCTTGCAGGTTGGCTTGCCGGCAAGTTCATGGACGCCCGCCACGGCATCTTCATGAATATCCTTCTCGGGATCATCGGCTCGGTCGTCGCCAATGCAATTCTGCGGCAATTCCAGATATTTGTAACCGGCGGCTGGCTCGCCTATCTTATTACCGGCTTCATCGGCGCATGCGTGCTGCTGTTCGTCGTAAAGCTGATAAGGAAATAGCGCCGACACGATCGGCGCAGGACGCGGAAAACATCATGGTCACCATCCTTGACACTTTGAGCCCCGAAAAGCGGGTCCGGCATCCGGAAAAGGCGCATCGCCCCGACAACGAGGTGATGCGCAAGCCGGACTGGATTCGCGTGCGCGCGCCGGTCTCCAAGGGTTACCAGGAAACCCGCGAAATCGTAAAATCGCATAATCTGGTGACCGTCTGCGAAGAAGCGGGTTGCCCGAATATCGGCGAGTGCTGGGACAAGAAGCACGCCACCTTCATGATCATGGGCGAGATCTGTACGCGCGCCTGCGCGTTCTGCAACGTCGCGACCGGCCGGCCGCTGGCGCTGGATCGTGAAGAGCCCGCCAACGTCGCCAAGGCGGTGAAGAAGATGGGCCTCAGCCACGTCGTCATCACCTCCGTCGACCGCGACGATCTCGATGATGGTGGTGCGCAGCATTTCGAGGAAGTCATCTGGGCGATCCGTGAGGCCTCGCCGCTGACCACCATCGAAATCCTGACGCCGGATTTCCTGCGCAAGCCCGGCGCGCTCGAGCGTGTCGTCAGGGCAAAACCGGATGTGTTCAATCACAATCTCGAAACCGTGCCGTCGAACTATCTGACGGTTCGTCCGGGCGCTCGCTATTTCCATTCGATCCGCTTGTTGCAGCAGGTCAAGGAACTCGATCCGACAATGTTCACTAAGTCGGGCATCATGGTCGGCCTGGGCGAACAGCGCAACGAAGTGCTGCAGCTGATGGATGACCTGCGCGTCGCCGATGTCGACTTCCTCACCATTGGCCAATATTTGCAGCCGACCCGCAAGCATCACCGGGTGGTGAGTTTCGTCACGCCAGAGGAGTTCAAGTCCTACGAGACGGTCGCCTATACCAAGGGCTTCCTGATGGTCGCCTCGAGCCCGCTGACCCGCTCCTCGCATCACGCTGGCGACGACTTTGCCAGGTTGCGCGCGGCGCGCGAAAAGATGCTGTCCAAGATCTCGGCATAAAGCCCGAGTTTTTCGGGTTGCATTTTATAAAACCTCACTGAAGAGTCAGAAGCCCGCGCTCCGTCAGCGCGGGCTTCTGTGCATTCCACGGCACTGTCGGGAGGTGGAAATGGATATTTCGACATTGTTTGCCAAGGCAGCCCAGCATGCTGCGCGTTATCGTCAGGGATCAACCGAGCGATTGCATCGTCCTGAGAGAGACTATGCCGCATCAGTTGCTGCACTCTCCGAGGATCTGCCGATCCACGCCATGTCACCGCAAAAGGTCATCGATGAGTTGGTGAGCCGGGTCGAGCCCGGCCTGCACGCAATGACCTCACCACGCTTCCATGGTTGGGTAATTGGCGGCTCGCATCCGGTTGGAGTGGCGGCTGATATGCTGACGTCCGCCTGGGGTCAGAACGCCGGCAACCATATTGCAACCCCGTCCGCCGCCGCCGCCGAACTGATCGCCGGGCGCTGGATCATCGAAATGCTCGGCCTGCCCGAAAGCGCGTCGGTCGGCTTCGTCACCGGCGCGACCATGGCCAACTTCACCAGCCTTGCAGCCGCCCGTAGCGCGGTTCTCGCAAAAGTCGGCTGGGATGCCGATCGACAGGGCTTGTTTGGTGCGCCGCCGATTACGGTTATCATCGGCGATGATGCCCACACGACAGTGTTTTCCGCACTCCAGTTTCTCGGGCTCGGCCATGACCGGGTGCTGCGCGTGCCGACCGACGGGGAGGGGCGGATGGCGGTTTCGGAGTTCGGGCGCATCATCGGAACGGTCGACGGACCCACAATCGTGATTCTGCAAGCCGGGCAGATCAACTCAGGTGCTTTCGATGATTTCGCCTCGATCATCCCGCTTGCAAAACAAAAGGGCGCCTGGGTCCATGTCGATGGCGCATTCGGCCTTTGGGCGCAGGTCTTGCCCGCAAAGCGGCACCTGACGAAAGGCATCGATCTTGCCGACAGCTGGGCAACCGATGGCCACAAATGGCTGCAAACGCCCTATGATTGCGGCTACGCCATCGTCCGCGACGAAGCAGCTCATCGCCGCGCCATGACCATTGCTGCGAGCTACCTTCCTGCGGCAAGTGACGATGAACGCGACCCCTCGCACTACGTTCCAGAACTTTCGCGTCGCGCGCGCGGTTTTGCCACCTGGGCGATGATCAAGCATCTTGGCCGCGAGGGTATCGCCGACCTCATCGCCCGCAATTGCAATGCGGCTGCGCGGATGGCCGAGAAACTGGCGGCGGAGCAAGGCATTGCTGTTCTCAACGACGTCAATCTCAACCAGGTGATCGTACGCTTCGGGGCGGACCGCAGCGATGCCGATGGTGACCAGGTGACGACGGACGTAATCGCCGCGCTGCAAGCCGATGGCACGCTCTTCGCCGGCGGCGCGAAGTGGCGTGACGGGCAGGTGATGAGGATTTCGGTGTCGAACTATCAGAGCGACGAGAAGGAGGCGGATATAGTGGTGGAGGCTATCTTGGCTGTCTATCGACGAGTGGTTTACAAGAACGCGTGAAGGTAAAGCTTAGTTCTAGGAAGCCCAGTCTTCGCGATGGTGGCGGACACGGATAATCAGAATGTCAGTGTTCGATTTGACGTAAATGACCAGATGAGACCCGCAGGGGTGAATTCTTACCGGCGGAGAAATCTCTGTTCGCTCTCTGGCAAGTTCGGGATTGTCCGACAGAATGTTGAAAACCGCCTGTAGATAGAGATGGTATTTGTTTGCCTGTCTGACGCCGAAAAGGCGCTTGCCTTCGGAATGAATGTGGCGGAGGTCCTCGGCTGCTTTTCTTGTAAGCCGATACGTCACGCGTACTATTCCGCTGCGCTTTGCATCGAACGAAGAATATCGGCCATCGTCTCATCGCCGACCCCGCTTGCGAGGCCTTCATCGACCAAGCGCTGCATAGCCGCGATCTTGCCAAGACGCTGTTGATCTTGGCGTATCAGGTCGCGAATGTAATCGCTGGCATCGGAGTATCTGCCGGAACTCGCTTGGCCTTCTACCCACTGCTGCATGGGCTCGGGCAGCGAGATGTTCACACTGGCCATTTGGGTCTCTCCTTTCGTTGAATTATCGCATTGCTGCGTAGAAATTGTCAAAGGGAGTCACTTGTTAATGGCGCAACTCGGCCTTAAGTCGTGAAACACTAGAGTTCCTCTTAAGCACGACGTTTTGCCCGCACCATGCCACAGTTCGAGACCACCCGCATCGCCAATCACTCCGCAGAGCAGATGTATGCCCTGGTCGCGGATATCGAAAAATATCCGGAGTTCCTGCCGCTCTGCGAGGCGCTGCATGTGCAGAACCGCAAGGAGCGGGATGGCAAGACGTTGCTGATTGCCGATATGAGCGTCGGCTACAAGGCGATCCGGGAGACCTTCACCACACAGGTGCTGCTGAAGCCCGACGAGAAAATCATCGAGGTCAAATACATCGATGGCCCGTTCAAATACCTCACCAACACCTGGCGCTTTCTAGATGTCGAAGGCGGGCGCTCCGAGGTGCATTTCTACATCGACTACGAATTCAAGAGCCGCATTCTCGGCGCTCTGATGGGCTCGATGTTCGACCGAGCCTTCCGCATGTTCACGGACGCCTTCGAGAAGCGCGCCGACAAGATTTATGCGGTCAATCTGCCCGGCTGAAGTTATTCGGCCCGGCTGAACCTCAGCCCAGCTTCGCCAATTCGATAATCATCTCAAGCGCAACTTCGACCGACGCCATTCGTACTTCGTCGCGCCCAATGTCGCCGAACTTCATTTCGCGGTGGATCATCGCGCCCTTGTAATGCCGGCCGCCGAAGTGCACGAGGCCGACCGGCTTGCCGGTTGAACCGCCGCTTGGTCCGGCAATGCCGGTAATGGAAACGGAGATTCCGGCTTCCGAGCGGGCGAGGGCGCCATGTGCCATTTCCAGCGATGTGTCCTTGGACACAGCACCGTATTGCTTGAGCGTGATCGGCATGACGCCGAGCATTTCGGTCTTGGCCTGATCCGAATAGGTGATGAAACCGCGCTCCAGCACCTGCGACGAACCGGGGATTTCGGTGATCGCGCCTGCAACCAGTCCGCCGGTGCAGGACTCGGCTGTCGCCACCATCACGTTCTTCTCGGTGCAGAGCGTGACCACTTCCTGGGCGAGCGCCAATATGTGTTTATCAAACATCTCAAATTCCCCCATAGACGACTGTGGCGGTTGCTATGGCTGCAATCCCTTCGCCACGGCCGATAAAGCCGATCTTTTCATTTGTCGTTGCCTTCACCGAGCACCGCTGAAGATCGATTCCCAGAATATCGGCCATCGCCTTTCGCATATCTTGCCTGTGCGGGCCTATCTTCGGTTCCTCGGCGATCAGCGAGACGTCGGCATTCATGATCGTACCGCCATGCTCGCGAACGATCTTTGCCGCATGCGCCAGGAAAATCTTCGATGGCGCGCCCTTCCATTGCGGATCGGAAGGCGGGAAGTGATCGCCGATATCGCCGGCGCCGCAAGTAGCGAGCAAGGCGTCGGTCAGCGCATGCAGCGCCACGTCGGCATCGGAGTGGCCCTTCAGCTTGTGATCATGCGGAATGAACACGCCGCAAAGCGTCACGCCATCGCCCGGTTCGAGCTGGTGGACGTCATAGCCGTTGCCGGTGCGTACATCGGGAATCTGTCGTTTCATCAGTTTTTCGTGCGCCAGTTCGATATCGCGTGCAAGTGTGAGCTTCACGTTTTCCCGGTCTCCGTCGACCAGCTTCACGGGGATACCAGCCCATTCTGCGATCGAAGCGTCGTCGGTGAAATCGGATAGGCCGGATTTCGCCGCCGCGCGATGGGCGGCCAGAATCGGCTCGAAGGCAAACGATTGCGGCGTCTGAGCGGCATAAAGGCCGGCGCGTTCGACGGTCTCGATGGAAAAGCCATCCTTCGAACCGCGCTTCAAAGTGTCGGCGACGGCCGTCGCCGGTAGCACGGCCTCGGCGCCCTCTGCGAGCGCGCTATGCACGCGGTCGAGCAAGGTGTCCGAAACGAAGGGCCGAACGGCATCCTGGATCATCACATGGCTGACGCCGGTTCCGGCCATTGCCTCGAGACCGTTGAGCACTGACGCCTGACGGGTGGCGCCGCCATAAACGGACCGTATTTCCGTAGAATGGGAGAGGCCTGCGATCGACTGGTCAAACAGCGCCTGGTCATCGGGATGGATGACGACGACAACAGGCCCGCTCTGCGGCCAGGAGAGGAATCGCGAAAGCGTCTCTGAAATCACTGGCCGCTGGCCGATCATGCGATATTGCTTGGGGCCGTCCGAAGCGCTGCCGGCGCGCTCGCCGCGCCCGGCCGCAACGATCAGGATGCCAATGGAGGATGGTTCATTTCGGTTCATATTGTTCGAAAAATCGCCTGCTAAGATGTGCTCAAGCCGGTTTATAGACAGCGCTTCGGCTTGACCAGTGCGCTTCACGGTAGAGCGCGCTTGTTTTTTAGGCTGGCATGCGAATTCACTTGGCAAGCTCTTCCAATCTGTCTAAAAATAATGCACAACAATGCAGTGCCTGAAAGATGAGCAGTTGAATTCTGAGATTTTGAAATCACCCTTGCAGATCGGGCCGGTGGCGTTTCGCAACCGTGTTGCTCTTGCGCCGATGTCGGGCGTGACGGATCTGCCGTTCCGGCAGCTTGCGTTCGAGTTCGGCGCGGGCTTCGTCGTTACCGAGATGGTCGCCAGCCGCGAACTGGTCGGCAATTCGGCTGAATCGTGGTCCCGACTGCAGAATTCGGGGATCAACCCGCATATCGTCCAGCTTGCTGGTCGCGACGCCCACTATATGGCGGAAGGCGCGCGCATCGCCGAAGCCAATGGCGCTGACATCATCGACATCAATATGGGTTGCCCGGCCAAGAAGGTCATCGGCGGACTTTCGGGTTCGGCTTTGATGCGCGAGCCCGAACTGGCGATTTCCCTCATCGAAGCGACGGTCAAGGCCGTCAAGGTGCCCGTGACCGTCAAGATGCGGCTCGGCTGGGACGACAGTTCGCTCAACGCACCGGAGCTGGCGCATGCCGCAGAGGATCTCGGCGCGCAGATGATCACTGTTCATGGCCGCACCCGCATGCAGTTCTACGAGGGCAGGGCGGATTGGTCTAAGATCGCTGCCGTACGCGAGGCGATCTCGATTCCCCTGATTGCCAATGGCGACATCGAGACCACGGAAGATGTCGAAGCGATCCTTGAACTCTCCGGTGCCGATGGTGTCATGCTGGGCCGTGGCGCGCAGGGCCGGCCTTGGCATGCTGGAGTCCTATCCGGCATGCGGACTGCGCCCGGTCGCGAGGAGATCGCAGCAATCTTTGAGCGGCATTACCGCATGACGCTTGACTTCTACGGCGGACTGCCGGGCTTGCGCCATGCCCGCAAGCATGTCGGCTGGACGCTCGACCGTTTCGCCGGTGCGCTTTCTGCGGAGCGGCGCACCGCAATTCTGACATCCCACGACCCGGAGGCCGTGATCAGCAATATGCATGACATCATTCTCAACCCGGCGGTTTCTGCTTCCTCCCAGGAAGAAGCCGCATGAACGGTGATCCCTTGAAACGCAAAACCCAGAATTCGGTGAATGAACTTGCCATGGGTGTGCTCAATGCCATCCAGAATGCAGTTATTCTGGTGGACGAAGACGGCTATATCGCCTTCGCCAACTGGGAAGCGGAAGCTTTCTTCGGTGCCAGCGCCAGCCATCTCTCCCGCCATACGATCTATGCCTATATCCCGTTCGGCAGCCCCATGCTGACGCTGATCGACCAGGTCCGTGAGCGCAAGGCGCCGGTCAATGAATATCGTGTCGACCTAAGCTCGCCGCGCCTCGGCGCCGACAAGCTGGTCGACATCTATGTGGCGCCGGTGCTGACCAATCCGGGCTCGGTGGTCGTCGTCTTCCAGGAGCGCTCGATGGCCGACAAGATCGACCGGCAGCTGACACATCGCGCCGCAGCGCGTTCGGTGACCGGCCTTGCTTCGATGCTGGCCCACGAGATCAAGAACCCGCTGTCCGGCATCCGTGGTGCAGCCCAGTTGCTGGAGACCCAGGTCAGCGACGAGGACCGGGCGCTGACCCAGTTGATCTGCGAGGAAACCGACCGCATCGTCTCGCTGGTTGACCGGATGGAGGTGTTTTCCGACGAGCGGCCGGTCGACCGTGCGCCGTGCAACATTCACTCGATCCTCGATCACGTAAAAGCCGTCGCCAAGGCGGGCTTTGCCCGTAACATCAAGATCACCGAAAACTATGATCCGTCGCTGCCGGCCGTGCATGCCAATCGCGACCAGATGATCCAGGTCTTCCTCAACCTGATCAAGAATGCGTCAGAAGCCGTGGCGGACCGCCCCGATGCGGAAGTAATGTTGACCACGGCCTATCGCCCGGGCATCCGTATCTCGGTGGCTGGCAGCCGTGAGAAAGTCTCGCTGCCGCTCGAATTCTGCGTCATCGACAATGGTCCCGGCGTGCCGGACGACCTGGTGCCGCATCTCTTCGATCCGTTCATCACCACCAAGACCAATGGTTCGGGGCTGGGACTGGCGCTGGTCGCCAAGATCATCGGCGGCCACGGCGGCATCGTCGAATGCGATCGCCAGAACAACAAGACGATCTTCCGCGTCCTCATGCCGGCATCGCGCAACGCACCGGCCGAGGACATGGTCGACAACAACAATCAGGGAAACTGAGATGAGTGCCGCTACTATTCTCGTCGCAGACGATGACGCCGCAATCCGCACGGTTCTGAACCAGGCCCTCAGCCGCGCCGGCTACGATGTCCGCATCACCTCCAATGCCGCAACCCTCTGGCGCTGGATCTCGGCAGGCGAGGGTGATCTCGTCATCACTGACGTGGTGATGCCGGATGAAAACGCCTTCGATCTTTTGCCGCGCATCAAGCGCCTTCGCCCGGAACTGCCGGTTCTGGTGATGAGCGCGCAAAACACCTTCATGACCGCGATCAAGGCGTCGGAAAAGGGCGCCTATGACTACCTGCCCAAGCCTTTCGACCTCACGGAACTGATCGGCATCGTCGGCCGCGCGCTCTCGGAGCCCAAGCGCAAGACACCGCGCCAGGAGGATGACGGCCAGGATGGTATGCCGCTCGTCGGCCGCTCAGCAGCGATGCAGGAAATCTACCGCGTCCTCGCCCGGCTGATGCAGACGGACCTGACGCTGATGATCACCGGCGAATCCGGCACCGGCAAGGAACTGGTGGCGCGTGCGCTGCATGATTACGGCAAGCGCCGCAACGGCCCCTTCGTTGCCATCAACATGGCGGCGATCCCGCGCGATCTCATCGAATCGGAACTGTTTGGCCATGAGAAGGGGGCGTTTACCGGTGCCCAGGCGCGCTCGACCGGCCGCTTCGAACAGGCCGAGGGCGGCACGCTCTTCCTCGATGAAATCGGCGATATGCCGATGGATGCGCAGACAAGGCTGCTGCGTGTTCTGCAACAGGGGGAATACACCACGGTTGGCGGCCGTACGCCGATCCGCACCGATGTCCGCATTGTGGCTGCGACCAACAAGGATCTGAAACAAGCGATCAATCAGGGACTGTTTCGCGAAGACCTCTATTATCGCCTCAATGTCGTGCCGCTGCGGTTGCCGCCGCTTCGCGAGCGTGCGGAAGACATCACCGATCTCGTCCGGCATTTCGTGCAGATGACCGAAAAGGAAGGCATGGCGCCGAAGCGCTTCGACAATGAAGCGCTTGAGGTGATGAAATCCTATGGCTGGCCCGGTAATGTCCGTGAGTTGGAGAACTTCGTCCGCCGACTGACCGCGCTCTATCCGCAGGACGTCATCACCCGCGAGATCGCTGACGCCGAGCTCAAGCCCGATTCGGCCGCCAGCCCCGCCGAGAAGGCCGACGCCCGCTCCGGCTCGGTTTCGATTTCACAGGCGGTGGAAGAGAACATGCGCAGCTATTTCGCAGAGTTCGGCGACAACCTGCCGCCGCCCGGCCTTTACGACCGCGTGCTGGCCGAAATGGAGTATCCGCTCATCCTCGCGGCTCTGACGGCAACACGCGGCAACCAGATCAAGGCAGCGGATCTGCTCGGATTGAACCGCAATACGCTCAGAAAAAAGATCCGCGAATTGGGGGTTACCGTCTATCGCAGTGCCCGAATGGCTTGACCTCCAACCAATTTACGTTGCATTTTCGCCACAATGCGTTGCTCTATAGCAACGCATTGTTCGTTTGGGCGCTCGATTCGAGCCGTCCGGGTGAAAAGACCTTTTCGCTTTGAAGCCCTTTCTCGCCACGGCGGGAGGCGGCTTTGGCGGCCATCAAAACTGCAACAGCCGGCATTTTGCCGGAATTTACGGGAAAGCTGCGCGATGCCCGACGAGGGTAACGAAAACACAGTGACCAAGTTCGACCGGCGAGGCATCTCCACCTCGACCGGCATCGCGGTTGCCGGCGGTGCGTTGCTGGCGGCACTTGCCACCCTCGCAGTGTTGCTCGGCTTCACGCCGATCGAGCCCGTAGCCAATGTGGTTGTGGCCTCGGTCGTCATCAACGCGCTCTTCGTAGCAGCACTTATGGCACTCGTCGGCTACGAACTCTATCGGCTGGTCAAGGCACGCCGCCGTGGCCGGGCCGCTGCTCGACTGCATATCCGCATCGTGACGCTGTTCTCGGTTGTCGCGATCGCGCCGGCGATCCTGGTTGCCATCATCGCCTCGCTGACCCTGAATGCCGGCCTCGATCGCTGGTTCAGCGCGCGCACGCAGGAAATCGTCAGCTCGTCGATCAACGTCGCCCAGGCCTATGTGAAGGAAAACGCGAGCTACCTTCAAGGGCAGACGGTTTCGATGGCCAATGACCTTGACCGCAACCGCCAGCTTTTCGCGCTCGATCGTTCCGGCTTCACCGATCTGTTGACCCGTCAGACCAAGGGCCGGGGACTTCTTGGCGCCTTCCTGATCAACAGCGATGGCTCTGCCATTCTCAAGGCCGACGTCCAATCCGACCAGCCGATACCGGAAATTCCGCGCGATGCACTGGCTGCGGCCGTGTCGGGCAAGCCGACGCTGATCCCGCCCGGAACCACCAATCTCGTCGGCGCCGTCATCAATCTCGATCAGATCGACGGCTATCTCTACACGATCCGCGCTGTCGATCCCGATGTGATGAAGGCGCTGCACCTGATGGAGCAGAATGCCGCTGAATATAAGGACATGGACAAAGGCAAGATCTCGACGCAGATCGCCTTTGGCATCATCTATGTCGGCTTTGCTCTCATCGTGCTGCTTGCGGCGATCTGGGCGGCGATCGCGGTCGCCGACCGTATCGTCCGGCCGATCCGCTTGCTGATCGGTGCAGCAGACAGCGTCGCCGGCGGCAATCTCAATGTGGTCGTGCCGGTTCGCGCCATCGATGGCGACGTCGGCAGCCTGTCGCGCACCTTCAACAAGATGATTTCGGAAATCCGCACCCAGCGCGACGAAATCCTCGTTGCCAAGGATGAGGTGGACGATCGCCGCCGCTTCATCGAAGCCGTGCTGTCGGGTGTGACCGCCGCCGTTATCGGCGTCGAGGACGACCGGACCATCACCATTGCCAATCCCTCGACAGCGATCCTGCTGGGCCGCGCGCCCGACGAGTTGATCGGCGAGAAGCTTGCCGATGTCGCGCCGGAAATCGATGCTGCGCTCTCGGAAGCCGCGACCCGCCACCGCGCCGAATTCCGCCGGCAAATCAATCTGATCCGTGGTGGCAAGGAACGCACGCTCAACCTCCAGGTCACCCGCGAAGAATCGCACGCGGGCAAGGAATCCTACGTCATCACTATCGACGATATCAGTGATCTCGTTGTGGCGCAGCGTTCGACCGCCTGGGCCGATGTCGCCCGCCGCATCGCCCATGAAATCAAGAATCCGCTGACGCCGATCCAGCTGTCGGCCGAGCGTCTCAAGCGTCGCTATGGCAAGCAGATCGCCGAGGACGACAGGGCGGTCTTTGACCAGTGCACCGATACGATCGTCCGCCAGGTCGAGGATATCGGCCGCATGGTCGACGAATTCTCGTCCTTCGCCCGCATGCCAAAACCGTCGAAGGAGAGCGTCGATCTCCGCACAATCCTCAAGGACACGGTCTTCCTGCGCGAGATGGGCAACAGCCACGTCAATTTCATCCAGGAATGGGGCGATGAGCCGCTGATCGGCGAATTCGACTCGCGCATGCTCGGCCAGGCTTTCGGCAATCTGGTGAAGAATGCCGTGGAATCGGTCGAATCCCTGGCCGAGGACCAGACGCGCGATGAGCTCAAGGTGATGATACGGGCAAAGCAGGAAGCCAATGGCGAGCGCATTGTTGTTGATATCATCGACAACGGCAAAGGCCTGCCACAGGAAAACCGTCATCTGATCCTCGAACCCTACATCACCATGCGTGACAAGGGCACCGGTCTCGGTCTGCCGATCGTCAAGAAGATCATCGAGGAGCATGGCGGGCATCTGGAATTGCACGATGCGCCACCGGATTTCGATCACGGCAACGGGGCGATGTTCCGCGTGGTCCTGCCGCGGGTTGGCGAAGTTTCGAACGAATTGGACAAGAAGGTAATGGGTCATGGCGTCTGATATTCTGGTAGTCGATGACGAGCAGGACATCCGGGACATCGTCTCGGGTATCTTGTCGGATGAAGGTCATGAAACGCGCACCGCGCATGACAGCGACAGCGCGCTCGCGGCCATTTCTGAACGTATTCCGCGGTTGATCTTCCTCGATGTGTGGATGCAGGGCAGCCGCCTCGACGGACTCGGCCTGCTTGATGAGATCAAGACCCGCTATCCCGAACTCCCCGTAGTGATGATCTCGGGTCACGGCAATATTGAAATGGCGGTCAACGCCATTCGCCGCGGCGCCTATGATTTCATCGAAAAGCCGTTCAAGGCCGATCGCCTGATTCTGATTGCCGAGCGCGCGCTCGAAACTTCGCAGCTGAAGCGCGAAGTGCGCGACCTCAAGAAGCGTTCTGGCGATTCCGTCGAGCTGATCGGCACGTCTGTGGCGGTTTCGCAGCTTCGCCAGACCATCGACAAGGTCGCGCCGACCAACAGCCGCGTGATGATCCTTGGTCCATCCGGTTCCGGCAAGGAGCTTGTAGCACGCCTGATCCACCGCAAGTCCGCTCGCGCCGACGGTCCATTTGTGGCGCTGAATGCGGCCACCATCACGCCTGAACGCATGGAAATTGCGCTGTTCGGCACCGAAGGTGCGCCGGGCCAGCCGCGCCGAACAGGTGCGCTCGAAGAGGCGCACCGGGGTATCCTCTATCTCGATGAAATCGGCGAAATGCCGCGTGAAACGCAGAGCAAGATCCTGCGCGTGCTGGTCGACCAGCAGTTCGAGCGGGTCGGCGGCAACAAGCGGGTCAAGGTGGATGTACGCATCATTTCCTCCACCGCCTATGATCTCGAATACATGATCTCCGAGGGCAGGTTCCGCGAAGATCTCTATCACCGTCTGTCGGTCGTGCCGGTGCGCGTGCCACCGCTATCGGATCGTCGCGAGGATATTCCGTTCCTGGTCGATATCTTCATGCGGCAGATCTGCGAGCAGGCCGGCATCAAGGCCCGCAAGATCGGCGACGATGCACTGGCAATCCTGCAGGCCCATGATTGGCCGGGCAACCTCCGCCAGTTGCGCAACAATATCGAACGGCTTTTGATCCTCGCACAGTCCGACGGACCTGATCGCGCGGTCACGGCCGAGATGTTGCCGGCCGATGTGCTCGACGCGATGCCCAAGGTGTCATCGACCGGTGACCAGCACATCATGACGCTGCCGCTGCGTGACGCTCGCGAAATGTTCGAACGGGACTATCTCATCGCCCAGATCAACCGCTTCGGGGGCAATATCTCCCGCACGGCGGAATTCGTGGGCATGGAGCGTTCGGCGCTGCATCGCAAGCTTAAGACGCTCGGCGTCTGATCGAATTCATTTCAGGGAATTTCCATGTCGAGAATCGCTTACGTCAATGGTGCCTATGTCCCGCATTCGCAGGCTATGGTGCATGTGGAAGATCGCGGCTACCAGTTCGCCGATGGCGTCTATGAGGTCTGTGAAATCCGCCACGGCATGATCGTCGATCTGACCCGCCATCTCGACCGCCTCGATCGCTCGCTCGGCGAGTTGCGCATCGACTGGCCGATGAGCCGCAGGGCGCTGGTGCATGTCATCCGTCAGGTGCTGCGCAAGAACCATGTCCGCAACGGACTGTTCTATCTTCAGGCAACGCGCGGCGTCGCCAAGCGCGACCATGTCTTCCCAGTGGCTGGCACGAAGCCGTCGCTGGTCATCACAGCCAAGAACACCAATCCAGCCATCATAGCAGCCAAGAATGCCAATGGCATCAAAGTGATAACGGTACCGGAAAATCGCTGGGATCGCGTCGATATCAAGACGGTCGGATTGCTGCCAAACGCGCTTGCCAGGCAGGCTGCCAAGGAGCAGGGCGCGCAGGAAGCGATCTTCATCGATCATGATGGGACTGTAAAGGAAGGCGCCGCGACCAATGTCTGGATGGTGGATGAGGACGGCGCGCTGCTGACCCGTCCGGCCGAACACGGCATCCTCCGCGGCATCACTCGTACCACCTTGATGGACATCGCCAAGCAGGTCGGACTGACCATTCGCGAGGAAGCATTCTCGGTCGAGAAGATGAAAGCTGCCCGTGAAGTCTTCATTACGGCGGCAACGTCGATATGTTTTCCCGTCGTCGCAATCGACGGCCAGCCGGTCGCAAACGGCCATCCCGGCAGCGTGTCGCAAAAGATAAGGGAGTCGTTTTTCGACATTGCGGAAAAGACGCCGATTTGATAGCTGTCTATATAAGGGCAGGCGCATCGAGGGAGCGTCGGCGGGAGGCATCAACAATAATCCGGCAAAATGAGCCGGCAAAAAATGGAAGAAACGGCGGGCGCAATGGCTGAACGTTCTCAAAATCTGCAGGATCTTTTTCTCAATACTGTACGCAAGCAGAAGATTTCTCTGACGATTTTTCTTATCAACGGTGTCAAGCTGACAGGCGTTGTAACCTCTTTTGACAATTTCTGTGTCCTGCTTCGTCGTGACGGGCATTCCCAGCTTGTCTACAAGCACGCTATTTCGACCATCATGCCGGGTTCGCCCGTGCAGATGTTTGAAGGCGAAGAGAATATCGGCTAACATTGCTGATCGAGCCAAGTGAGCGCTCGTATAGCCCGGCCAGCAGGCCGGGCCAAATTGCGTTTTTGAAACGCGATACCAGGAGATATCGACATTAACGAACGCGATACGAGCCAGGAATCACTCATTCCTGAAGGCCAGAAGCTTCGCAACGATATGTGTGCGGTCATTGTCGTGCCTGTGCTGAAATCGGCGCAGAGCTCAGATGGCAAAGCCACGCGGAGCAACGAAAGCCGGCTTGAGGAGGCTATGGGGCTCGCCCGGGCCATCGATCTCGAAATCGCCAACGGCATCATTGTCCAGGTCAGCCAGCCCAAGCCGGCGACCCTCATCGGGTCCGGCAAGATCGAAGAGATCGAGGGTATGCTGGAGGCGGGCAATGCGGGTCTGGTCATCGTCGATCATCCGCTGACGCCGATCCAGCAGCGCAATCTCGAAAAGGCCTGGAACGCCAAGGTCATCGACCGCACCGGGCTGATTCTTGAGATCTTCGGTCGCCGCGCCTCCACCAAGGAGGGCACATTGCAGGTGGATCTTGCCCATCTCAACTACCAGAAAGGCCGGCTGGTTCGCAGCTGGACCCACCTTGAGCGCCAGCGCGGCGGCGCAGGTTTCCTCGGCGGTCCCGGCGAAACCCAGATCGAAGCCGACCGCCGGCAATTGCAGGACAAGATCATCAAGCTCGAGCGCGAGCTTGAACAGGTCCGCCGGACGCGCCAGCTGCATCGTGCAAAGCGCAAGAAGGTACCGCATCCGATCGTAGCACTCGCAGGCTATACCAATGCCGGCAAATCGACGCTCTTCAACCGGCTGACGGGCGCAGGCGTGCTCGCTGAGAACATGCTGTTTGCCACGCTGGATCCGACGCTCAGGCGCATCCGCCTGCCGCAGGGCCGGATGGTGATCATGTCGGACACCGTCGGCTTCATCTCCGATCTGCCCACCCATCTCGTCGCCGCTTTCCGGGCAACGCTCGAAGAGGTGCTGGAAGCCGATCTGATCCTGCATATCAGGGATATGTCGGACCCCGACAATGCAGCGCAGGCTGCAGATGTCATGCGCATTCTCGGCGAACTGGGCATCGAGGAAAGCGAGCACGAGGCACGAATCATCGAGGTCTGGAACAAGATCGACCTTCTGGAGCCTGAGGCGCGCGAAGCGCTGGTTGCAAAGGCAGCGACAACGCCCAATACGATGGCGGTGTCCGCAATTACCTCTGAAGGCGTCGACGAACTACTTGCCGAAATCAGCAGGCGACTGTCCGGCGTGATGACCGAAGTGACGATCGTTCTGCCGCTCGACAAGCTGTCGATGCTGCCGTGGTTCTATCAGAACGCCATCGTCGACGGGCGTGAAGATCTCGAGGACGGCACGGTGAGCCTCGACATCAGGCTATCTGAAAAACAGGCCGAGGAGATGGAGCAGCGGCTCGGCATCCGTAACCATGTCCCGGAAGATCCCTTCGCCTGAAGCGCATGGGCTGGCCGGCGTTACGGCCATGCTCCTGGCCAATCGTTCAAATCTTCTCGATTCACGAGCAAACAAACAATTTCAACGCGTTCCGCCGCATTCCGCGTATTGACGCTTTGAAAGGCAGCAGGCACAACAGGTGCATAATCGCGGGTGGGGTCGGCGGGCGTGCTGCATGGAATATTTTAATCTCGGACTTCTGGCGCTCGAAGCAGTCCTCTATTTCATTGTCCTGATTACCTTGCTGCACTATCGCCAGCACATCGGTATCGGCGTGTTCATCGCCGTCCTCGGCACGCTGCACTTCCTCGAAACCTATCTGGCAGCAAAATTCTACGTCGCAGTGCCGTTTGGAGTCGTATCGCCCGGCTCGGTGATGATGTTCAGCGGCAAGCTGATAATGACCCTGCTGCTCTACACCAAGGAAGATGCGGCAACCGTCAGGCAATTGATCTACGGCCTACTGATCGGCAACTTCATCTGCCTTTTCTTCGGCTACGTGCTCAACCTGCATCTTGGCGACGGTTCTGGCGGAGCCGTTCTCACCGACGACACATTTATGCGCGAGATGGGGGTTCTGATGATATGGGGCTCGACGCTGCTCTATGTTGACTCGATCGCCATCATCCTGATTTATGAACGGCTCGGTCACTGGATCGGTAGAAGTGTGGTGCCCAGGCTGTTCATAGCTTCTGCATTGACGCTCGTTTTCGACCAGATCGGCTTTTACGGCGTCCTGCATTTCTATAACGGCGCGCCTGCAACTGTTTTCTGGAGCGGCCTGATCGGCAAGGTCGGCATGGCGGCCCTCTATTCTCTGATGGTCGGTGCCTATCTGATTATTGCCAACCAACAGCTGAAGACGCCGCTTCGCCCGATCGGCGATCTCTACCATGACCTGACCTATCGCGAAAAATACGATGAATTGCTGTCACGCACGGGCGTTGACGCTCTGACCGGCCTTCAGGACCGCGGCAGGCTCGAGCAGGATGGCGCAGACATGTTGCGGGCCGCGCTGAGCAGCGGCAAGGAGTTCAGCCTGATGGTCGCCGATGCCGACCACTTCAAGAATGTCAATGATCGCTTCGGCCATCTTGAAGGCGACAAGGTGCTGAAGCGGATAGCCAAGTGCCTGAGCAACAGCATTCGTTCAGGCGACCGGGTCTACAGGTTCGGCGGCGAAGAGTTCATCGTGCTGGCCACCCGCGCCGACCACGCCGAGGCTCTCGAAGCCGCAGAACGTATCCGCTCAATTGTCGCGGAGTTCGTCAAGGCGTCTGACCACCTGCCGGTGACCATCAGCATCGGTGTCGCAACCGCGCGCCATCACGGCAAGAGCCTTGTCGAGTTGATTTCAGCCGCAGACAACGCGCTCTATCTCGCCAAGGCCGCCGGCAGGAACCGCGTGCAGGGCGCGCCTATTCCTTAGACCCCAGGCGTTCGGCCCGCTTGGCGTCTTGCCACAGCGCTTCCATCTGGTCGAGTGTCGCATCTTCCAGGCTCTCGCCGGCGTCGTTGAGGCTCGATTCGATATGCGAGAACCGGCGGCGGAACTTGGTGTTGGTGCCGCGCAGCGCCATTTCGGGGTCTGCGCCAACATGCCGGCCGATATTGACGGCCGCGAAGATCAGGTCGCCGAGTTCGTCCGCGATCTTGACCTTGTCGCCGCTGGCAAGCGCCGCGCGGAACTCGGCAATCTCCTCCTCGATCTTGTCGAGGATCGGCTCGGGTTCCGACCAGTCGAAGCCGACCTTCGCAGCCTGCTCCTGCAGCTTCAATGCTTCCATCAGCGCCGGCTGGGCGCGATGCACGGCACCAAGATGGCTGGCTTTGAAATCCTCGGAGATGCCGCGCTTGGCACGCCGTTCGGCGCGTTCGCGCTTTTCCTCGGCCTTGATCTCGTTCCACTGCTTCTTGACCTTGGCCGGGTCGTCGGCTTCCGAAACCGCGAAGACATGCGGATGCCGGCGGATCATCTTCGATGTTATGGCCTCAACGACCTCGCCGAAACCGAACTCGCCTTGTTCCTCGGCCATTTCAGCGTGAAAGACCACCTGCAGCAGGAGATCGCCCAATTCGTCGCGCAGATCATCCAGATCGCCGCGCTCGATTGCGTCGGCGACTTCATAAGCCTCTTCGATCGTATAGGGTTTGATGGTCTCGAAGGTCTGCTCGAGATCCCAGGGGCAGCCGGTAACGGGTGTCCGCAGCGCCGTCATGATTTCAAGCAGCCGGCTGATGTCCTTGGATGGTGTCATGTCAAAACTCAATTCAGCGGTATTGCGTTGTCGTCCTTGGACGCCTGGTAGACGTTGGACAATTCGCCATAGCTCGCCTTAATGGCCTCGATGCGGCTGGCAAACTCGGTCTTGTGGCCGGGCGTCGCGCCGGCAGCGAGATCGGCGATCCAGAAACTGTTCCAGAAGGCGTTGCTGCGACGATAGCCACCCGGTTCCAGCCCGAACACTTCCTTGAGGATTTTCAGATCGTGCGGGATCGCGAAGGCATCGCGGCTGTCTTCATGGCTGAAGAAATAGACGAAATTGTCGAAGCCCGCCCAGGTAATCGCCGACATGCACATCGTGCAGGGCTCGTGCGTCGACAGGAAGATCAGGTCCTTGGTATCCGGCTTCTCGCCGAGTTCGTAGAAGCGCTTCAACGTATGGATTTCGCCGTGCCAGAGCGGGTTCTCGGTTTCGTTGTTGGTCTCCGCGACCACAAGCGACAGGTCCGACTTGCGCAGAATGGCCGCGCCAAACACCTTGTTGCCTTCGGCGACACCCCGGCTGGTCAAGGGAATGATGTCATTCTCCATCACCGACAGCAGACGGGAGACAAGACTATCGGTGTTATGGTTGAACAGCATGGACGCGCTCCGCGGGAATTGAAAAGACATTAGCGGCAGAGCGGAGATATTGGGAAGTGCCGCATCAGCGAAACGAACAATTTATTCCGGACCGGCACTCATGAAATGGCTGGGAGCCGAGGCATACGACACATATTGCTCAATAAGGCCAAAAACCGAGGAAAAGAATATACTTGACCCGACAATGCCGGATTCCTGTTTCTTCACCATTGCCGACTAAAAGGCCATATTGCAGCATCTCGAATAGGGTTTTGCGATGTTCGAACGTGACGATCAGCTCAGCGTCTTTCCGGCCTTTTTCCGCGTCGAGGGGAAAAATGTTGCCGTGATCGGCAATGGAGACGAAGCACTGGCCAAGGCCAGGCTGCTGCTGAACACGCGTGCCAACATTACGCTGATCGCAGAGGCGCCGAATGCCGCCCTGATGGCGCTGATCATCCAGAACGACATCCATCATATTGCGCAGGCATTCGAGCCGTCACTGATCGCCAGCATGACGCTGGTTTTTGCAGCGACGGGCGATGCAGCCGAGGACCGCAGGATCGCTGCCGCCGCCCGCGAACTCAAGATCCCGGCCAATGCCGTCGATCAGCCGGAGCAATGCGATTTCCTGACGCCGGCAATCATCAACCGTGCACCGGTCGCCGTCGCTATCGGCACCGAAGGCGCTGGCCCCGTCCTGGCACAAATGATCCGCGCCCAGATCGATCAGATACTGTCACCGTCGCTGGGTCGACTGGCGCGGCTTGCCAATCTCTACCGCGATGCCGTCGAACATATGCTGCCCAAGGGCGTGGCGCGTCGCGTATTCTGGCGCCGGTTCTTCTCGGGTGATGTCGCCCAGTCGGTTTATAGCGGCAAGTTTGCCGACGCTGAGCGCGAGGCGACGCGTCTTCTCAACACGCTGGGCGAGGTCAAGGGCCATGTCTGGCTGGTCGGTGCCGGCCCCGGTGCCGAAGACCTGCTGACGCTACGTGCGCAGCGGGTGATGATGGAAGCCGATGTGCTCGTTTATGACGCGCTGGTGCCACAGGCGATTGTCGATATGGGCCGCCGCGATGCCGAGCGGATTTCCGTCGGCAAGCGCAAGGGCTGCCATTCGAAGTCCCAGGAAGAAATCAACGACCTGCTCGTCGAGCTTGGCCACGCCGGCAAGCGCGTCGCACGGCTGAAGTCCGGTGATCCGCTGGTCTACGGCCGCGCCGCCGAGGAAATGCAGGCACTTCGCACCGCAGGTATCTCTTATGAGATCGTACCCGGCATTACCTCCGCCTTTGCCGCCGCCGCCGATTTCGAGCTGCCGTTGACGTTACGTGGCGTTGCCTCGTCGCTGATCTTCACCACCGGCCATGACCTGACCGGCGATGTGTTGCCCGATTGGGCAAGCCTTGCCATCTCGGGTGCCACCATCGCGGTCTATATGGGCCGCAGCGTTGCGGCCTCCGTCGCCGAACGCCTTATCGCTGCGGGCCTGCCCGAGGAAACCACGGTCGCTGTCATCGAAAATGCAAGCCGTCGCGACAAGCGCATGCTGCATGGCGTGCTTGCGGATCTCCCCGGCCTAGAAAACCGCAACGATCTCGGCGGTCCGGTGATGGTGATCATCGGCGATGCGGTCGCCGGCGCTAATCTTGACAATTCAGAGCCTTTGCTTTCCAGAGAAACGCGAAGAGCAGACTACACCACCGGAGCATGACATGGCCTTGCAGATTTTGACCGCCAACCGGCTTTCGGACGGTATTTCCGTCTGGTACGATGTCGACGGTCGATGGAACGAAAGCATCGCGCGCGCCGAAATCGCCCGCACCACGGAAGACGAGGCGCGGCTTGAGGCAATCGGCAAAAAAGCCTTCGCTGACAATCTCGTGCTCGATGTCAATCTGATCGACATCGAGGAGACCAACGGCTTTATCCGTCCGTTGCGCCTTCGCGAGCGCATCCGCGCCGAGGGCCCGACGATCGACTACGTGATCTGATGGCGCGTGACCGGCGCCACCTGCTGAAATACCTGGGTTGAGGAAGAGTAATATGTACCGTTACGATGAATTCGATCATGCCTTCGTGGCCGACCGTGTGGCGCAGTTTCGCGACCAGGTCGAGCGGCGGCTGTCCGGCGAGATCGCTGAGGATGCCTTCCGTCCGCTGCGGCTGATGAACGGCGTCTATCTCCAGCTTCACGCCTACATGCTGCGCGTCGCGATCCCCTATGGCACGCTCAATTCCAAGCAGATGCGCATGCTTGCCCACATCGCTCGCAAGTACGACCGCGGCTACGGCCATTTCACCACCCGCCAGAACATCCAGTATAACTGGCCGCGTCTTGAAGACACGCCGGATATCCTGGCTGATCTCGCCAGCGTCGAGATGCATGCCATCCAGACGTCGGGCAATTGCATCCGCAATGTCACCGCCGATCATTTCGCCGGTGCTGCTGCCGATGAAGCCGCCGATCCGCGCCCCTATGCCGAAATCCTCCGCCAGTGGTCGTCGGTGCATCCGGAATTCACCTTCCTGCCGCGCAAGTTCAAGATTGCCGTGACCGGCGCCGACACCGACCGTGCCGCGATCCAGGTGCACGATATCGGCCTGCATCTCAAGAAGAACGAAAAGGGCGAGATCGGCTTCGACGTTTACGTCGGTGGTGGTCAGGGTCGCACACCGATGGTGGGCAAGAAGATCCGCGAATTCCTGCCGGAAGAAGACCTGCTCTCCTATACGACCGCAATCATGCGTGTGTACAATCTCTATGGCCGCCGCGACAACAAGTACAAGGCACGCATCAAGATTCTCGTCCATGAAACAGGCGTGGAAAAACTGTCGGCCGAGATCGAAGCCGAGTTCAACGAATTGAAGAACGGCGAACTCAAGCTGCCGGAAAAGGACATCGAGGCAATTCAGGGCTACTTCGCACTGCCCGACCTCAAGGATCGCCCCGAAGGCTGGGCAAGCCTGGCTGCCTGGAAGAAGGCCGATGCCGATTTTGCACGCTGGGTGGACCAGAACGTTAAGCCGCACAAGCACCCCGACTACGGCATGGTAACGATTTCGCTGAAGCCGATCGGCGGCATTCCAGGCGACGCGAGCGATGCGCAGATGGACCTGATCGCCGACCTCGCCGAAGAGTACGGGCTTGACGAAATCCGTATCAGCCATGAGCAGAACGTGATTTTCCCGCATGTCGCCCTTGCCGACCTCGAGGCGCTTTACCGTGCGTTGAAGCCCGCCAATCTTGCCACGGCAAATTCGAACCTGATCACGGATATCATTGCCTGTCCCGGCTTGGACTATTGCGCGCTGGCAAACGCGCGCTCCATCCCGGTCGCGCAGGAGATTTCCGAACGCTTTGGTTCGCCCGAACGGCAGGCAGAAATCGGTGAGCTGAAGATCAAGATCTCCGGCTGCATCAACGCCTGCGGCCATCACCATGTCGGCCATATCGGCCTGCTGGGCGTGGAAAAGAAGGGCGCCGAACTCTACCAGATCACTCTCGGCGGCTCCGCTGACAACAACACGTCGGTCGGCGATATCATCGGGCGCGGTTTCGAGCCGGAAAAGGTCACCGACGCCATCGAAACGGTGGTCGACACCTATCTCGGCCTGCGCCTTTCGCCACAGGAAACCTTCCTCGAAGCCTATCGCCGCGTGGGGCAGCAGCCTTTCAAGCTGGCGCTGTATGGCAACGCCGCCGAAGCCGCATAAAGAGAGCCGATATGACAAGAATTTGGAACGAAACCGGCTTTCAGAGCGACGATCCGTGGGTGATCGAGACCGAGGAAACCAAGGCCGGCAACAATGAAAAGCCGATCCTGCCGCTCGCGAGCTTCATCGAAAAGGCGCAAGCCGGCGAGACAAATCTCGGCGTGCTGATCTTGCCTGCCGACAATGTCAGGGATCTCGCGCCCTATCTCGACAACATCGCTTTGGTGGCGGTGTCATTCCCGGCTTTCAACGATGGCCGGGCCTTCAGCCACGCCTCGCTGCTGCGCGAGCGGTTGGGCTACAAGGGCGAATTGCGCGCTGTCGGCGACGTTCTGATCGATCCGATCCCGCTGATGTTGCGCTGTGGCATCAACAGTTTCGCCGTCACCAACGCCACCGCGCTGAAGCGGCTGGAAGAGGGCAGGTTGCCTGGCATTCAAAACCACTACCAGCCGACAGCTCGCCCCTCAGAGGATCCCAAGTCCTATAGCTGGCGTCGGGTTTCCTGAAAATTCAGCGGGATAGGTGAAATTCATTCGTACACTAACAATTTTCTGGCTTTTGCCGGCGTTTTGGAGTATGAATGGTGTGCGGATCGATGCGATTTTCAAAAGCATATTCCGCTTTGCATTTCGGCATTGGAAACCGGTGCCTTCTAAATCGGCTGGATCTGTAATATTTGCCTAGCCCTGCATTGAGCTTGACGATTCCGAGGATCACCACTTCATGAACGCGCCCGTACTGAACACCGACACAGCATCCGCAATTCCGGCAGGGGTCTATGCCGAAACGGTGACCGCCGTTCAGCATTACACAGACCGGCTGTTTCGGTTCCGGATGACGCGTCCCGTCGACTTCCGCTTCCGCTCCGGCGAGTTTGCGATGATCGGGCTGGTGATCGACGGCAAGCCGCTCTATCGCGCCTATTCGGTAGCCAGCCCGGCCTGGGATGAAGAGCTCGAGTTCTTCTCGATCAAGGTTCCCGATGGCCCGCTCACCAGCCACCTGCAGAATCTCAAGGTCGGCGACACCGTGCTGATGCGCAAGAAGCCCACCGGCACGCTCGTCAATGACGCACTCGTCCAGGGCAAGCGGCTCTATATGTTCTCGACCGGCACCGGCGTCGCGCCGTTTGCCTCGCTGATCCGCGATCCGGAAACCTATGAGAAGTTCGAGGAAGTCATTCTTTGCCACACGACGCGCGAAGTCGCGGAGCTGCAATACGGCTTCGACCTCGTGGAGGAGATTCGCAACCACGAATTCCTGTCGGAAGTCGTCGGCGTCAAACTCAAGCATTACGCGACCGTGACCCGCGACGCTAACTATCCGC
Source organism: Shinella sp. OV683 (assembly GCF_057787725.1). Classification (NCBI taxonomy): domain Bacteria; kingdom Pseudomonadati; phylum Pseudomonadota; class Alphaproteobacteria; order Hyphomicrobiales; family Rhizobiaceae; genus Shinella; species Shinella sp. OV683. The sequence goes on along the minus strand of NZ_CM173543.1, from coordinate 2,679,306 downwards.
ATCAGGGCCGCATCACCGATCTGATGCGCAACGGCAAGCTGTTTACCGATCTCGGCGTGCCGCCGATCGATCCGGCAGTGGACCGCGGCATGATCTGCGGCTCGGCCGCGATGCTGAAGGAAACCAAGCAGTTGCTGATCGACGCGGGCCTCAACGAAGGCGCCAACAACAAGCCGGGCGAATTCGTCATCGAGCGCGCCTTCGTCGATTGATTTGATCGATAGCACCTACCGGACGACAGGGCGGCCATCGGCCGCCTTTTCTGTTTCTGAGGGCGCGATCACGTGTCCTGGGCGAGCAGTCCGTCGACCAATCGCGTCATCGCCTTTTCCGCTCCTGTTGCATCGCCTTGCAACAACGCACGAATGACGCCGACGTGCAATTCGACGGCCAAGGCAAGCGATTGGGAGGTGGCGCGATCGAACCAGTAGCGCCGCGAATGGGTCTGAAGCGATGCCAGCGCCTGCGAGATGAAGGGGTTGGGGCAGGCGGCCTCGATGATTTCGTCGAATGCCTTGTCAGCGGTGAGGAACCCCTCGAAGTCTCCCGTTAGCGAGCACTCTGCCATGGTCTTGGCGCAATCGATCAGCGCCTCACGCAAGTCTGCCGAAATGTTGCCGGCCATCAGCTGCGCGGCGAGGGGCTCCAGCTGCCGGCGTGTTTCCAGTACCATCTGTGGGTGGGCGGGGTTGAGCGGGGTGATCTGCAGCCCGGCGCGCGGACGCACGGCAAGCAGGCCCTGCCATTCCAGTTTCTGGATCGCCTCTCGCACGGGCGTGCGCCCATAGCCTGCAAGCTCGATCAACTGCTTCTCCGTCACCAGCGATCCCGGGGCAAGTTTGAGCGTGACGATAAGGCTTTCGAGCTTGAGATAGGCGAGGCGGCTTTGCGATTCCGGGGCTTCGCGCATTTGCTTGATTCCAACTGATATATCAGGCGCCAGCATGTCGTAAAAGGAACGCCCAGACTACTGATATATCAGATTGGGAATTTGTCCATGCGCTGAGAAGACAAAGCCTTAACCAGAGGGCTGGACTTCAAGTCTGTTTTGCATTGCGTCTGCAGAGGCGAACAATCGCCGACGTCAATCGATGAACTGTTCCGCGAGGATCCGGTCGGACCAGGAATGATCGGGATCCGACAGCAGTTTCGCCGACCGCCCCTCGGACAGGGTGATGGTAACCTCGACCACGGACTTTATCTCGGTATTGTCGGCGACAGCGTTTACCGGCCGCTTTTCCGGCTCCAGCATGAAGATTTCCACCTTGACCCGCTCCGGCAGCAGCGCCCCACGCCAGCGGCGCGGCCGGAAGGCGCTAACGGGCGTCAGCGCCAGCAGCGGCGCTTCGAGCGGCAGGATCGGCCCGTGCGCCGAGAAGTTATAGGCGGTGGAGCCTGCAGGTGTGGATAGAAGCAATCCGTCGCAGATCAGTTCCGGTAGTCGCTCATGGCCATCGACGATCACGCGCAATTTGGCCGCCTGATAGGATTGCCGGAACAACGACACTTCGTTGATCGCATAGGCGATCGCCGTATTGCCGTCAGAATCGACGGTCTGCATCTTCAACGGCCGGATGGTGTTTTCCACGGCATGCGCGATGCGTTCGAGCAAGCTCTTGGAAGAGTATTTGTTCATCAGGAAGCCGACCGAGCCGCGGTTCATGCCGTAAACCAGCTTGCCGGTATTCATCGTTGAATGCAGGGTCTGCAGTACAAAACCGTCGCCGCCCAGGGCCACGATCACATCCGCTTCATCCACTCCGACATGCTCATAGAGGTTGGTGAGCTCGTCACGCGCTGCCTGCGCGTCATCCGCGTTGGAGGCGACAAAGGCGATGGCGTTGACGGCACGGGGCATGGCACTCGATCATATGAGGTCGGGAGAAGACTGCTATAGCAAAAACCTGAGGATCAGAAGAGCCTGTTTCTTCCATGATTGCAATATCATGCGGATTCTTCTCTTTGATGACGATTGACGCCGGACGCCGCAGAAAGCAAAACGCGGACGCGATGGACCTGCTAGATAATCGGTAGGCGGAACTGGAGTGGCAAGATGCGCGAAATCCTGATTGTGGGCATCGGCTCGGGTAACCCCGAGCACATGACGATCCAGGCCATCAACGCGCTCAATCGCGCCGATGTGCTGTTCATCCCCACCAAGGGCGAGGCCAAGGCGGAACTCGCCGATGTCAGGCGCGAGATCATTGCCCGCTTCGTGAGCAACCCGGCAGGCCGTGTCGTCGAATATGCCGTGCCGGAGCGCAAGACCGCCGACCGCAGCTACACGACCAGTGTCGACGACTGGCATGCCGCGATCACGAAGATCTATGTCGATCTCTTTGTGAACGAACTCGGCGAAGCCGGCATCGGCGCGTTCCTCGTCTGGGGCGATCCGATGCTCTATGATTCGACGATCCGCATCATCGAGCGGGTGCGTGCAAGCGGCAAGGTCGCCTTCGACTATTCGGTGCTCCCCGGGATCACCAGCCTGCAGGCGCTCTGTGCCTCACACCGCATCCCGCTCAATCTGGTGGGCAAGCCGGTGGAGATCACCACTGGCCGACGCCTCGCCGAGACCTTCCCGCACCACACTGAAACGGTTGCTGTGATGCTTGATGGACAGCAGGCGTTCAAGGACATCGACGATCCCGATGCCGAGATTTTCTGGGGCGCCTATCTTGGAACCGGCCACGAGATCGTCATCTCCGGCAAGCTCGCCGACAAGAAGGACGAGATCCTCAAGGCACGCGCCGAGGCGCGCGAAAAGAACGGCTGGATCATGGACATCTATCTGCTTCGCAAGGGCGCGGATTTTGACGACTAGACCGCCATGTTGATCCTGCTCAATGCACGCTCTTGCGGGCTTCGGCTAAAAGCGGTTTAGAATGTGCACGTGAAAGAGACGATGACCTTGGCCCGGCCGAAATCAGCTTTGAACGATGTGACGCCGCCCATGCGACGCGGCGAATGTCCGACTGTGGCCCGGCCGATGCAGACAGGCGATGGCTTGCTGGCGCGGCTGCGGCCGATCGGAAACAGCCTTTCGATACCGGAGTTGAAGGGGCTTGCCGTGGCGGCATCCCGTTACGGCAACGGCATCCTCGAGATCACCGCGCGCGGCAGCCTGCAGATACGCGGGCTGCGGGCCGACACGGTTTCGGACTTTGAGAGTGCCGTTCTGGCCGCCGGCATTCGCCCGGAAACCGGCACTAGCGTCGAGACACCGCCACTCGCCGGCATCGACACTACAGAGCTGGTTGATACGAGGCCGTTTGCTGCAAGCCTGAGACAGAAAATTGCCAGCCACCAGCCAATGCTCGATCTGGCGCCAAAGCTGGCGATCACCGTTGATGGTGGCGGCAGATTTCATCTCGGTGGCGTCTCTGCGGATGTGAAGGTGACGGCATTTCGAGATGGCGAGGACATTCGCTTCCTGCTGGCCGTCGGTGGAACGGTGCAGACCGCAAGGGCTGTCGGCGTTTTTTCACCCGATCGCATCGAGGGTGCGGTTATGGCAGTTCTGGACTTGCTGTCCAACATGGGCCGAAAGGCGCGCGGCAAGGATCTCGAGCTTAGCAGGCTGGAATCGCTCCACGGCTCCCCATTGAGCACTCCTGAAATCGCTCAGGCCATCGCACCATTACTGGGCATCCATTCGCCCCCCTCTGCCCTTCGGGCATCTCCCCCACAAGGGGGGAGAGCAGCGGAGTCCGTAGAAGCTTGCTCGCCCCAAGTGGACGATTTCATTTCAGGCGAGAGGGAGCCGCGAATCTCTACTCTCCCCCCTTGTGGGGGAGATGTCCCCGAGGGACAGAGGGGGGTGATCCTCGGCATCGCCTTCCCCTATTGCCAAGCAAGTTCCGAGCAACTCACCGCTTTCGCCGATGCAGCCGAAGCTGCAGGCGCCGCTGAAATCCGTCTGGCACCGAACCATGGCTTCTTCCTCCCGGGCCTGACATCCCAGGCCGCTCTAATGCTCCAGCATGCCGGCTCAAATCTCGGCTTCCTGACCAAGCCGAACGATCCACGCGGCTCGATTGCGCTCTGCGCTGGCGCACGCGGCTGTGCCTCGGGGCTGTTGGATACGCATCGCCTTGCAGATCTCGTGCTCAAAACCGCTCCCGATCTCCTGGATGGTTCGTACACGCTGCACCTCTCCGGATGCCCGAAAGGTTGCGCGCATCCGGCACCTGCGTTGCTGACGCTCGTCGGTGCGCCATCAGGCTACGGCCTTGTCGTAAATGGCGCCGCCTCGGCAAAACCCAATGCCTATCTTGACGAACAGGGCATCGAAACTGCATTGAAGCGGCTGGCGGCGCTGGTCGGGGAGGAACGGCAGGCTGGCGAATCGGCCGGAGCCTGTCTTACACGGCTGGGCAGCGAGCGCATCGGCGCGGCCTTGCAACTGGAAAAACAATGATCGAATACGACTATATCCGCGACGGGAATGCCATCTATGAGCAATCCTTCGCCATCATCCGCTCGGAAGCCGACCTCAAGCGCTTCTCTGAAGCCGAGGCCGATGTCGCCGTGCGTATGATCCATGCCGCCGGATCGGTGGGCGCCGCACAGCATTTTGAATTTGGTCCCGGCTTTGTCGAGGCTGCCCGCAAGGCACTGCAGGCCGGCGCGCCGATCTTCTGCGATGCCGAGATGGTCGCTCGCGGCATCACTGCCGCCCGGCTGCCGGCTGGCAACGAAGTGGTCTGCACGCTGCGTGACCCGATGACAGCTGAAATCGCCAAAGAAATCGGCAATACCCGCTCGGCTGCCGCCCTTCGCCTGTGGGGCGAGCGGATGGCGGGTTCTGTCGTGGCCATCGGCAACGCACCGACCGCACTGTTCTATCTCCTCGAAATGCTGCGCGACGGTGCCCCCAAGCCGGCCGCCATTCTCGGCATGCCCGTGGGCTTTGTCGGCGCCGCCGAATCCAAGGCAGCACTGGCCGAGCATTCCTATGGCGTGCCCTATGCGATCGTGCGCGGTCGCCTTGGCGGCAGCGCCATGACAGCCGCAGCACTGAACTCGCTTGCGAGGCCGGGCCTGTGACCGGTGTGACAATCGGAAAACTCATCGGCGTCGGTACTGGTCCTGGCGATCCGGATCTCCTGACCGTCAAGGCGGTCAAGGCCATACAGAGCGCAGACGTTCTGGCGTGGTTCGCCAAGGAAGGCAGGCGTGGAAACGGGCGCGGTATCGTCGATGGGCTGGTGCCGGATACCACCATCGAACTGCCTCTTTATTATCCCGTCACGACTGAAATCCACCGGGCGAAGCCGGAGTATATCGATCAAGTCACCAGCTTCTACGAAGCCTCGACCGCCACGATTGCCGAACATCTCGCCGCCGGCCGCACGGTCGCGGTGCTCAGTGAAGGCGATCCGCTGTTCTACGGCTCCTACATGCATCTGCATGTGCGCCTTGCCAGCCGCTTTCCCACCGAGGTCATTCCGGGCGTCACTGCCATGTCGGGTTGCTGGTCGCAGGCCGGACTGCCGATTGTACAGGGCGACGATGTGCTGAGTGTTTTGCCGGGTACGATGGATGAGGGTCAACTGGTTCGTCGGCTAAACGATACGGAAGCTGCCGTGATCATGAAGGTTGGCCGCAACCTGCCGAAGATTCGCCGGGCGCTTGCTGAAGCCGGCCGCGTCAACGAAGCCTTCTATGTCGAGCGCGGCACGATGGCCAACACATCGATGACCCCGCTCGCCGAGAAGGATGATGACGAGGCACCGTATTTCTCCATCGTCCTGGTGCCTGGCTGGAAAACGAAACCATGACCGGCACGCTCTACGTCATCGGCACCGGCCCCGGTAGCCCTGAGCAGATGACGCCGGAAGCGCTGGCAGCGGTTGGCAAGGCGACCGAGTTTTTCGGTTATTTTCCGTATCTTGATCGCCTGTCACTGCGTAGTGACCAGAAGAAGATGGCCTCGGACAATCGCGAGGAACTCGACCGCGCCAAGGCGGCGCTCACCCGCGCGGCGTCCGGTATCGATGTAGCAGTCGTCTCCGGTGGCGATCCCGGTGTATTCGCCATGGCTGCGGCCATCTGCGAGGCCATCGAGGCTGGCCCCGACGAATGGCGCAATATCGATATCGTCGTCACACCCGGCGTCACCGCCATGCTGGCCGTAGCCGCGCGCGCCGGTGCGCCTCTGGGCCACGATTTCTGCGCCATCTCACTCTCCGACAATCTCAAGCCCTGGGACGTCATCACACGTCGGCTGCAACTGGTGGCTGAGGCCGGTCTGGTGATCGCGCTCTACAATCCCATCAGTAAGGCGCGGCCATGGCAACTCGGCCAGGCCTTCGATGTGCTGCGCAAAATTCTGCCCGGCACGGTGCCGGTGATCTTTGGCCGCGCTGCGGGCAGGCCGGACGAGAAGATCGTCGTCATGCCGCTTGTCGATGCCGATCCGCTGGTCGCCGACATGGCCACCTGCGTCATCATCGGTTCGCCCGAAACCCGGATCATCGATCGCGGTGATAAGCCTGGCCTTGTCTACACGCCGCGTTTCATCGCCGGAGCGAGCGAGTGATCGATGGTCTCGAGCGCGGTCTGGACGTCCCCAACGGTCGGGATGCCCAGTGGCTTTTGCCGTTCAATCATGACGACGGCGATGCCGAGCGCTCTTGCTGCGGCGATCTTGCCGTAGGTGGCCGTGCCACCGCTGTTCTTGGAGACCACGACATCGATCTCGTTGTCGCGGAGCAGATCGCGTTCATCGGCCTCGTTGAACGGCCCGGAAGCCAGCAGATATCGGCAGTCCGGCACATCGAGAGGCGGCTCTACCGGATCGACGCTGCGCACCAGATAGGAATGCTGGGGCGCTCGGGAAAACCGATGCGCTTCCTGCCTGCCGATCGCCAGGAAAACACGGCGCGGCATCTCTCCCAACGCCTCGACCGCAGCCTCGACACTGCCTACGGAAATCCACCGATCGCCATCTTGCCGCACCCAGCCCAGGCGGCTGAATGCGAACAGCGGCACGCCTTCCATCCGCGCCGCTTCGGCAGCATTGGCAGAAATCCGGTTGGCAAACGGATGCGTCGCATCAACGACGAGCGCTATTTCCTCGGATCGGATATAGTCGGCGAGGCCGGCCGCACCACCAAAACCGCCGATGCGCGTCGGGATCGGCAGCGGTTTTGGATCAAGCGTCCGCCCGGCAAGCGAGATGGTGGCATCAATGTCGCTGCGCATCGCCAACCGCTCGGCCAGCTGCCGCGCTTCGGTGGTGCCGCCGAGTATCAGGATGCGGGGTCTGCTCATGCCTGAAATGTCCAAATCCTCCATCGCGCCGATCCGTTGGCTGACCATCGTCGGCATCGGCGAGGACGGTATAGCCGGGCTCGGCGACGAGGCCAAGCACCGGATTACCCAAGCCGAATTCGTCTTCGGCGGCAAGCGGCATCTCGACCTTGCCGGTGCTCTGATCAAGGGGCAGGCCGAGCACTGGTTAAGTCCGCTTGACCACTCCATTGATGTGATCAAATCGCGGCGCGGGCGAGGGGTTGTTGTGCTGGCTTCGGGCGATCCGTTCTTCTTCGGCATGGGCGCAACACTTTCGCGGCACATCGCTCCCTCGGAGATGATTGCGCTGCCCGCACCTTCATCGTTCAGCCTTGCCGCCTCACGTCTGGGCTGGCCGCTTCAGGACGTGGCAACGGTCTCCGTGCATGGCCGTCCGGTCGACCTCATCCGGCCGCATCTGCAGCCGGGGGCGAGAGTTTTCGCACTGACTTCCGATGAAAAAGGGCCGGCCGAATTGGCACGACTACTGGCGGCCAATGGCTTCGGTCGCTCCGAAGTCACCGTGCTCGAAGCGCTGGGCGGCGAGCACGAAGAGATCAGCCGGCATGTTGCGTCCGACCTCGGCGATCCCAGGTTCAACGCGCTGAACATCTGCGCCATCGATGTTGTTGCGGATGCTAATGCCCGCGTGATGCCACTCGCCTCGGGGCTGGATGACAGCCTGTTCGAGCATGATGGCCAGATCACCAAGCGCGAGATCCGCGCTGTCACGCTGTCGACACTGGCGCCGCGCAAGGGCGAATTGCTCTGGGATATCGGCGCCGGGTCGGGTTCGATCTGCATCGAATGGATGCTTTGCGATCCCGCCATGCGTGCTATCGCCATCGAGGAAAATGCAGCGCGGGCCGCCCGCATAACTAGCAATGCATCGGCTTGCGGCGTGCCCGGTCTCAGTGTGGTGATAGGTGCTGCGCCAGATGCTCTTGACGATTTGCCGACGCCCGACGCGATCTTCATCGGCGGCGGCGGCAGCGAATCTGGGGTCATCGGGCGCGCCATAGCAGCGCTTCGTCCCGGCGGCCGGCTGGTCGCCAATGGGGTGACTTTGGAAATGGAAGCGGTGCTGCTGAGCCATCACGCTCGATTGGGTGGTTCGCTGATCCGCATCGATATCGCCCGCGCCAACCCGGTCGGCAGCATGACCGGCTGGCGGCCGGCGATGCCGGTGACGCAATGGTCCTGGACCAAGCAAGGATAGAGACATGAAAGTGCATTTCATTGGCGCCGGCCCCGGTGCCCCAGACCTGATCACCGTGCGCGGCGCAAAACTGATCGGCAGCTGCCCGGTCTGCCTCTATGCCGGCTCGATCGTGTCGCCCGAACTCCTGCAATATTGCCCGGAAGGCGCTGATATCATTGACACCGCGCCGATGTCGCTCGATGAGATCGAAGCGGAATACGTCAAGGCTGCAGGCAAAGGCCAGGATGTCGCCCGGCTGCACTCTGGCGACCTTTCCGTCTGGAGCGCGGTGGCCGAGCAGATTCGCCGGCTTGAAAAGCACGGCATCGAATTCACGATGACCCCCGGTGTGCCGTCTTTCGCTGCGGCAGCGGCCGCTCTCGGTCGCGAGCTGACAATCCCCACTGTGGCCCAGAGCCTTGTATTGACCCGCGTTTCCGGCCGCGCGTCGCCGATGCCGGCCAAGGAAACGCTCGATAATTTCGGCCGTACTGGATCGACACTGGCGATCCATCTGGCCATCCACGCCCTGCCGCAGGTGGTCGCCGAGTTGATGCCGCTCTATGGCGCCGATTGCCCTGTGGCGATCGTCGTCAAGGCGAGCTGGCCGGACGAGCGCATCATCCGCGCCACACTGGCCACGATCGAGGCAAAGGTGCTGGCCGAGCCGATCGAGCGCACGGCATTGATCTTCGTTGGGCCGGGATTGGAAGCCTCGGATTTCCAGGAAAGCTCACTTTACGATCCCGCCTATCAGCGCCGTTTCCGTGGCCGGGATTCGCTTTAGCAGTTGAAGCTATTGCGCAAGCCCTGATCGTCTGCGTGCCGTGCCGAGGCCACGCAGCCCGAACAGGCAAAGCAGCGCCGAGGCAAACAGGAACGCGTAGCCGCCGCAAAACCGGTAGAGCATCACGCCACCCACGCCGCCGAGCAGGAAGGCGACGATCGTCGTCAGATGCAGCCGGAGCCTCGTAATATTTCCCGCGGAATTGGGATTTGTCCTGCCGTGGAGTTTCCAGGCGAGGGCGATCTCGATTCCCAGATCCGTCGCCATGCCGGAAACATGCGTGGTGCGGACGCGCGCGTTCGAAAGCCGGGTGACGACGGCATTCTGCATCCCCATCAGGAATGCCAGCCAAACCACGAGCAAGTCGACGCGGATGGAGCCGGTTACCCAGAGATCGACTGCGGCAAGCGGGGCGAGAAGCAATCCCTCGAACAAGACCACGAAGGCATAGGGGCCCGTCATTTCCCGCCGCTCACCGGCAAGGACGACAAACGTGCACGCGGCGGCTCCAGTGATGAATGCAAATACAATGGCGACATAGAGCCACGCGCTGGCAAAGGCCCCGGTCGCAAGATGGTCCGAGAGTATGGACACATTGCCGGTCATGTTGGCCGAGAAGAAGCCGACAGCGTAGAAGGCGGCGGCGTTGATACCGCCGGCGATCGAGGCAAGCGTCACCGCCAGCCTCTGGTCGATGACTGCGTCTCTCTGGGTTCCGGGTGTGATTAGCATGCGCAAATGATGAATGTGGCGGGGCGGGAAGCCTGAACAGGCCTAGGCTTGATCATGCACGAGTCGCGCCGCGCCGCAAGGGGCTCTTTACATCGATTTCCTCGCCTGCCAGGCCATGCTCGTGAGTGCAGCACCGATACTGATCAGTTGGATGCCGAGCATCAACCCCACCAGCCAGATGGCGGTGACCGGCAGGTAGGCGAGCAGGAAGACCGATAGCAGTACACCGATGATGCCGCTCGCCAGCACCCATCCCCATTGCGCCATCGGCCGGATGGTGAGTGCAAACACGATCTTCGAGACGCCCTCGATCATGAAGAAGATGATGAGCAGTAGGGTGATCGTCACGAGGCCTTGGCCCGGATCGCGCAGGAACAGGAAGCCGATCAGGACACCCAGAATAGCGGAGATCAGTTGCAGCCAGAAATGTGGTACGTGGCGGGCGCCGAACAGGCTGAAACCCTGGATGACGCCGCTGAAGATGAGCAGCCAACCCAGCAGGACGACGACGGCAACCGCTGACATCAGCGGATAGATGATCGCCAGAATGCCGCCGATCAGCAACAGCACACCCTGAACGAGATACCAGAAAGAATGTCGCTTGAAGGTCTCGCGCATAGCGGTTCGGAAGGCTTCCGCCGCTGCTTCCAGATCGTTTGCCATGATGTCCCCTCTCGCATCGATTGATGAACAAGAGGAGACTATTCCCGTTTCGCTGGTGACTCAACACATGATTGCAACAGCGACGGTGTCGCTGTCAGTGACTGCGCGCCTCGAGCACCTCGACCGCTGCCTTGGACACCGTGATACGCTCGGCATTGGCAGTCCGAGCCGAAAGGCGCTTGTCGCCCGGCAGGCGCACGGCGGGCGTTTCCAGCACTGCCTCAAGCATCATTTCCAGTCGCTCGGCAAAGCCGGCGCCGGCGAACTTTTCCGGGGAGAGCGCAATAATCATCTGGCCGGTGCGCGGCGGGCCGCCCTCGTTGTCGCCGAAGGAGGAAGCCTCGAACGACCAATGCGAGCCTGTGAGACCGGCGGCAAGGATATCGACCATCAGCGCCAAGCCAAAACCCTTGTAACCGCCGATCGGCAGCAGGCTGCCTTCCATCGCCGCATTGGCGTCGTTGGTGGGTTTGCCGTCCTTGTCGATCGCCCAGCCATCAGGCAATGAAATACCAAGTGCCTGCGCTTCGATGACGGCGACCTTGGCCACCACGCTTGAAGACTGGTCGATGACCAGCGGGGCGCGATCCTTGCGCGGCACACCGAAGGCGATCGGGTTGGTGCCGAAAAACGGTGTCTTGCCGCCAAAGGGAGCGATCGACGGCGAGGCATTGGCGACCATGAAGGCGACGAGCCCCTGATCGGCAAGTTCCTCGACGAAATAGCCGAGCGAGCCGCAGGCATAGGAATTGCCGACCGCAAGCGCCGCAATGCCCTGTGCCTTGGCGGACTGGACGAGAGCAGGCAGGCCGAGCGCGATGGCTGGATGGGCAAAACCGGTTCCGGCATCGACGGTGACCAGCGACGGGGTGCGCTGTTCGAGCTTGGGCTTAGCGAAACCATCGACCTTGCCGACAGCAGCATGATCGCAATAGACGGGCAGGTAGGACAGGCCGACGATCTTCTGGCCGTCGCGCTCGGCAGCAGCAATCGAGCGGGCGACCGACGTTGCATTTTCCGGGCTGACCTTGGAGGCGGCAAGCGCGCGCTCGCCCAGTACAACGATCTCGTCGAAGGTCATCGTCATTGTTTCGGACATTATGCGGTCGGCTCCATTTCAGTCTTTTTCTGCAGCTTCGCCAGCTCGGCGAGCGGAATGTGGCAGCGTAGAGAGTGGCCGCTCTCCGCTTCGAGCAGTTGCGGCTCTTGTTCCTCGCAGATCGCCCCGATCTTGCGTGGACAGCGGGTCTGGAACACGCAGCCGCTTGGCGGATTGCTGGCCGAGGGGATCTCGCCTTCGAGCCGGATGCGCTCGCCATGCGTGCCGTCAAGTTTTGGCACGGCGGACAGCAGCGCCTCGGTGTAGGGATGGTGCGGGCCGTTGAAGACCTTTTCGGACGGTCCGAGCTCCATGATCCGGCCAAGGTAGAGCACGGCGATCTTGTCGGAGAGATAGCGGACGACACCGAGATCATGCGAGATGAACACATAGCTCACCTGCCGCTCGGCCTGTAGATCAGCGAGCAGGTTGAGGATTGCCGCCTGCACAGAAACGTCAAGGGCCGAGGTCGGCTCGTCGCAGACCACGAGTTTCGGCTCGCCAGCAAAGGCGCGGGCGATCGCCACGCGCTGTTTGAGACCGCCCGAAAGCTGGCGCGGCTTGAGCGCAAGGTGCCGTTCGGAAAGCCGCACGGATTTGATCAGTTCCAGCAATCGCGTGTTCAGCGCTTCGCCGCTCATACCGCCGAGCCGCTTCAGAGCTCGACCAATGACATGCCGGATCGTGTGAGAGCGGTTGAGCGCCGAATCCGGGTTTTGGAAGACGATCTGCATCGCCTTGACCTGTTCGCCTGAGCGCTCTTCAAGAATGGAAGGCAGCGGCTTGGCGTCGAGCGTGATTGCTCCGACCTGATCCGGCGGCATAAGACCCAGCAGCAAGCGGGCAAATGTCGTCTTGCCTGAGCCGGATTCGCCGACCAGTCCGAGCGTCTCGCCGGCCTCGATTGTCAGCGACACATCCGTCACCGCGCGCAGCGGGTGGCCATGCTGGTTGAACGTCTTGTTGAGATGCTCGATCTGCAGCACAGGCGCGGACGCCACATGACGTATCGGCACCTTGATTTCGTCCGGCGTCTCGCGCGGTAGAGACGCGGCCCGCTCGTGATAATGGCAGCGCGAGAAGCGACCGCCAAGATCGTGTAGCGGCGGTAGTTCGGTGCGACAGCGACCGTCGGCCAGCGCACAACGATCGACGAACGGACAGCCCTTGATCACGGCACCGGGCGCGGGAAGCGACCCGGGGATCGTATCGAGCCGGTTCTCATCCTTGCGCTCGCCTGCGCGCGGCAGGCAGCGGAGAAGTGCGACCGTATAGGGATGGCGCGGATCGTTGAACAGTGTATCAGTCGGGCCTTCCTCGACCAGCATGCCGGCATAAAGCACGCCAACGCGGTCGCACATCTTGGCGACGACAGCCAGATTGTGGCTGATGAACAGGATCGAGGTCGAAAATTCCCGGCGGAGGTGACCGATCAAGTCCAGAACTTCGGCCTCCACGGTCGCGTCCAGCCCCGTTGTCGGTTCATCAAGAATCAACAGGGCCGGATCCTTGGCGAGCGCCATGGCGATGGCCACGCGCTGTTGCATGCCGCCCGAGAGCTGGTGCGGATAGCGATCCATGACACTGGCCGGGTCGGCAATTCGGACGCGGCCCAGCATCTCGATCGAAAGCCTGCGAGCTTCGGCGGCATTCTCGCCATTGAGCTCGAAGGTTTCGGCGATCTGGCGACCCACCTTGATGGTCGGATTGAGCGACTTGCCCGGGTCTTGATAGACCATGGAAACCGCCTTGGCGCGCATCTGGTGCAGCGCATCGCGATCGAGCTTGACGATATCGGCGCCGTCGATCTCGATCTTGCCTGCGGTGATCTTGCCCGAGCGAGGCAGGTAGCGGACGGCGGTGAAAGCGACGGTGGATTTGCCGCAGCCGGATTCGCCGACGAGCCCGTAAGCTTCGCCCTTGCCTATACGGAAGCTTACGTTGCGTAAGACCGCCTTGTCGCGGCCCCCGGATCGGTAGGCAACGGAGAGATTTTCGATTGAGAGCGCGTCAGTCATCGAGGGCTCCCTGGAAACCGTCTGCAATCAGGTTGACGCCGATCACCAGCGAGGCGATGGCGAGTGAATCGAATAGCACCGCCCACCAGAAGCCGCCGGCGATCATGCCGTAATTCGTGGAAACGCTGAGACCCCAGTCCGGCGAGGGTGGCTGGATGCCAAAGCCCATGAAGCTGAGGGTGGCGACCGCAAAGATCGCATAGCCGAGTCGCACGGTGGTCTCGACAAGGATCGGCGGCAGAACGTTGGGCAGGATTTCAACGAACATGATGTGCAGCGCATTCTCACGCCGGAGCTTGGCCGCTGCGACATAGTCGAGTTCGCGCTCAGACAGCACGGCCGAGCGGACGGTGCGGGCGATGATCGGCGCAAACGAAAGGCCGATGACGCCGATGACGGTCCATTTCGACGTACCGAGAGCGACGATCGCCAGAAGTGCGATGATCACCGAGGGGATGGCCATGAAGGCTTCGAGCACGCGGCTTATCACATCGTCGACGATACCGCGGAAATAACCGGTCGCCAGCCCCAGCGCCGTGCCGACAATGGTGGCGGCGATCGTCGCCAGCGGTGCGACCGTCAGGATATCGCGCGAGCCGACGATGACGCGCGAAAAGATATCGCGGCCGAGCTGGTCGGTGCCGAACCAATGATCGGCATCCGGCGGCATCATAGAATTGATCACATCGTCGGCGAGCGGATCGTAGGGTACGAAATAGCCGCCGAACAGTGCGCAGAACACCCAGAACGACACGATAGCCAAGCCGGCGAGAAAGGTGGGTGAACGGAAAAGCGCCGACAGGATTTTTGAAAAGCCGGTGCGTTCCGGCGTGGGCGTTGCTTCGATCGTGCTCATTGTTCACCCCCAAGGCGGATGCGCGGATTGAGCACCGAATAGAGAATATCTGCCACCAGCGTTGCCACCGCATAGACGATGCCGATCGTCAGGATACCGGCTTCCAGCACAGGGAAGTCCTTGCCGCGCGCTGCTGTCAGGATCAGCGAACCGATGCCCTGGTAGCGAAACAGCATTTCGACGACGACCAGGCCGCCGATCAGGTAGCCGGTCTGGGTGGCAATCACTGTAATGGTCGGCGTGAGCGCGTTGCGCAGCACATGCCGCCAAATGACGGTCCGCCAGGGCAGGCCCTTGAGCACGGCAGTACGGGTATAGTCGGAATCCAGCGCTTCGATCATGCCGGCGCGCGCCATGCGGGCGATATAGCCGAACAGCACCAGAAACAACGGCAAGGCGGGCAGGATGAGATAATAGAGCTGAGTTCCAAATCCGGAGCCTTCCGGCCAGGTCGCCGAGATCGGCAGCAATGGAAACCAGATGCCAAGCACCAGGATCAGCACGATGCCGGTCACGAATTCCGGCAGCACAGTGGCCGAAAGCCCGCCGAGGCTGATGATGCGGTCGAGCGGTCGATTGACGTTGAGCGCGGCGATCACGCCGCCAAGGATGCCCACCGGCACCACCATGACGAAGGCGACGGCGGCGAGCTTCAGCGAATTCAGCAGGGCGCCGATGACGAAGGGCGCGACGGGCAGGCGATAGGCATAGGACATGCCCATGTCGCCGATGACGAAATGGCTGATCCAGTCCCAGTACTGCACGAGATAGGGACGATCGACGCCGAACTGATGATTGAGCAATTGCACGGCGGCTTCATCGGCAAACGGGCCGAGAATCGAACGGCCGACATTGCCCGGCAGCACTTGGCCGCCGAAGAACACCATCATGCTGAGTAGGACGAGCGTCACCAGCGATAGGGCGACACGTCGAGTGATAAACCTGGTAATGGCCGAAATCCCCTGTAGTCCGCAGTCGGCCGGGCGCACGCGCCCAGCCGATGGCGTTTAAGCCGATGCAGAGATCAAATCACGCCTTGGAGGCGCGGTCGAGGAAGATCTGCGACATTGCTGTCAGGTTGACACCGGACACGCCCTTGGTGGTCGCGCCGAGGTAATCGAGGAAATATCCCCAGATCACGGGCGTTTCCTCGAGCAGCAGCTTCTGGATCTTGCCGGCTTCAGCCTTCTGGGCTTCGAGATCGAGCGCAGCAATGTATCCGGCTGCGAGCGTATCGTAGTCCTTGTTCTTGAAGTGGGCGGAATTCCAGGTGCCTTCGCTCTTGAGAGGCGCCGTCAGATAGACGTTCGGCACACCGCGATGGCCGTAGTCGGTAATGCCCATGGCGGAATCCAGCCACTGCGACTTGCCGTAGACGGCATCGCCGTAATAGGCGCCGGAATCCATAACATTGAGTTCCATGTCGATGCCGATTTCCTTGACCGCATTCTGGATCAGCTGGGCGTAGTCAGGGATTTCCTGGTAGCGCTGCGTGGTCAGCGTGATCTTGGTGCCAGCCTTGTAGCCGGCCGCAGCCAGCAGTTCCTTGGCCTGGGCGATATCCTGCACACGCTGTGGAACCGTGGTGTCGGTCGATGGATAGACCGGCGCGAACGGGTTGTCGTTGCCGAGCGTGGCACGGCCACGGCGCAGGCCCTTGACGAGCTTTTCGCGGTCGATGGAGAGCGCAATAGCGCGGCGGACACGCGGATCCTTGAAGGGATCCATATCGGTGCGCATGTGCACCTGATAGTGGGTCGCCGACTTGATCGAGAGCATGGTGATGTTCGGATCAGCGATCAGGCCCATCGAAGCGAGCACCGGAAGCTGGTTGACGACGTCGACCTGCCCGCCCTGGAGTGCGAGAATCTGCGGCTGGATATCGGCGAAGAACACGAATTCCAGCTTGGCCGGAAGCGCCTTTTCACCCCAGTAATCGTCGTTGCGGACGAACGTCGCGCCGACCTTGGGCGTATACTTCTCAAGCTTGAATGCGCCAGTGCCGACGAAGTTCTTCTCGAAATCGCCGGCATAGTTGGCCGGCAGGATGATGGCGTTGTAGTTGTCGGAGGATAGCAGATACGGGAAATTGCCGTTCGGCGCATCGAGATGGAAGGCGACGGTGTAGTCGTCGACCTTCTTGGAGCCGCCCTTGGAAAGCACGCCGGCAAACACCGAAAGCGCATTCGAGGAGTTCTTCGGGTCGGCAAGGCGATCGATCGAGGCAACGACGTCGTCGGCGGTCATTTCGGCGCCGGTGTGGAATTTCACGCCCTTGCGCAGCTTGAAGGTCCAGACGATGCCCTTGTCATCCGGCGACCAGCTTTCGGCCAGCGCGGGCTTGAGGACGAGGTCCGAGCCGTCCATGCAGAGAAATTCGCCGGTCTGGCCGATCATGATCAGGCCGCCGACATCCGGCAGCGTGACGGGATCGATGGCGCCGGTCGGCGTGGAGCAGGCGACCTTGATGGTGGCGCCGGCAGCGCCTTCCGCACGAGCGAGCGACGGCGTGAAGCCGAGGCCGGCGGCAAAGCCGATCTGGCTGAGCAGCGGCAAGGAAAGGCCGAGAACGCTGCCGTGGCGCAGGAATTCGCGGCGGCTGACGCGGCCGTCGACGAGGCCGTCGATGAGGTGATTTTCAATTGGGTTGCGGTTACGCCGCAGGAGGTCGAGTAAGCGATAGTCTTTCATGGTCTGGTCCTTCCCCTTTTGTCTTCTGACTGAGAACACTTTGAAAGATATTATAATTCGTTTGGCCTTACCGCCATATCAGATCGGGTCGCCCCGATCTCTTTCTCCCTGGTCGCTTCCCACCCCGTCACCCAAACGGTCGGTCGCGTTTTTATTGTATATACTTATTACCGGTTTTTAGTTGAGCGGCAAGCGCCGATATGTGCCCGGCTTGACTGGATCGTGATATTTATTGCATGGCCCATTGTCGATGAGATCCTGATGGCAGATGGCGAGCTTCTCCTGCGAAAGCGTAACGCCGAGGCCTGGGCCTTCCGGTACACGCACCACATTGTTCTTCGGCGCGAACGGCCCGCCTTCGATGACATCCATCGGCTGCATGCGGAACAGCGATTGGTTCGGCTCACGAATCCATTCGATGGCGGCGCAGAGATGCAGATACGCCGAACTGCCGATACCACTGTCGCCACTATAGCACCAGAAATCGATCCCCGCAGCTTCACAGGCACCGACAAAGCGCAGCAGACGCCGAATTCCACCGACCGGCGTCGGATTGCCGACGATGGCATCCGGAACCCTCAGTTCCATGGCGCGGGCGATATCGAGGTTATGCGTCGAAAACGGAATGGAGCAATGTTTCCTCAGCTCACGCATGTCTTCGATCGTCGGCACCGGGTCTTCCCAGTTGCGGATGCCCAGCTCTTCGAGCTGATGTGCCAGCTGGCGCGCGGTGGCCAGCGAATAGGCCTGGTTGGAATCGATGCGGATCATCACATCGTCGCCAAGCTTTTGGCGGATCAGTTCGATCATCTTCAGCGATGTGCGTGGGTTCTCGGTGGAGAACTTGCCCTCGAACATGGTCGTACCATGCTCCTGGTTCATCCGCACACAATAGTCAGCGACCTCCTCGGGCGTGCCTTCGCCGCGCACATTGGGGCCGTCGCCGCGCAGCGAGAAGTAATCTGTGAACGGGATGTCCTTGCGCACCGCGCCGCCCAGCAACTGGTAGAGTGGCTGGTTCCAGGCTTTGCCCCTGATGTCCCAAAGCGCCATCTCGATAGCGCCGAAGGCCATGATGCGGGTGCGGTCATTGATGCTTTGAACGCCAGTCCAGTAGGGCAGGCAGACATGCTCGGCGCCGGCGAGATCGATGGGGTCGCGACCGATCAGCCGTGCTGCCAGCACATCGTTGATGATTTGTGCTGCAGCCGGGGTAGGGCATTCGCCCAGCCCGACAATGCCGTCGTCGGTCTCGACCTCGACAATCGTCGGCGAAAAGCCGTCGAGTTCTCCGAACACCCAGAGATAGGGCGCTTCGAGCTTGAGGTTGATCGGTGTCGCCTTGATGCTGCGGATCTTCATGTTCAGGCCCGCAGTTCGAGGAAGGGCTTGCCGATAAGGTCCGGGACCACGTCGATGCCGAGGCCCGGGCCATCCGGCACGCCCATCTGGCTGCCGACCACAGGCGGCTTGTTCGACGCCGTGCGCACGGTCACCCATTCGTGGAAAGCGATGGCATGCAGGCGACGCTCGACCGGTGTCGATAGCGACAGATGCGCCATCGCCGCCGTATCGATTTCCGCGCCGCCGGTATCCTCGACGGTCACCAGCAGGCCGAGATCGACGGCCAGATCGCGCAACTGGCGGGTCCGCGACACGCCGCCGAGGCGGGCGATCTTCAGAGTCACGCCGTCGGCTGCGCCGAGACGGTGGATTTCAAGCAGCGCCTCCAGCGTTTCGACGGACTCGTCAAGCACCATCGGCTTGTCCAGCGAACGGCGTACCGACATATTCTCGTCGATCGTCACGCAGGGCTGTTCGAAGACATAATCGATGGCGCGCGTGGCATCGGCGAACTGGCGGGCCTGGAACGGCGTCCAGCCGGCATTGGCGTCGCAGAAGATCACCGTGCCCTTGGGCACCGAAGCGGCAACGGCCGTCACGCGCTCGATGTCGCCATGCACGTCGCCGCCGACCTTGACCTGGATACGCTTGTAGCCTTCGCCGATGATGCGCTTGGCATGCGCTGCCATCGAATCCGGCGTGCCATGGGTGACGACCTTGTAGAGCTCGGCCATATCGCTGTCGGAACCGCCCAGCATCGTCACCAGCGGCGTGTCGGCAGCACGGGCCGTCAGATCCCAGGCGGCCATGTCGATCGCCGACTTGATATAGGGATGGCCCTTGAAGACGATGTCCATGCGGCGGTTGAACTGGGTCAGCGCGCGCGGATCGAGGCCCAGCAGATGAGGGGCGATCTCCTTGACGCCGGCTTCGGCACCCGCCGCGAAAGCTGCAGAATAGAAAGTGCCGAGCGGCGCCATTTCGCCCCAGCCGGTGATGCCATCATCTGACGTCAGCGCCACGATGATCGAATCGAAGGCATCGGCATGCCGGCCCTTGGACATCTTATAAGGTCCATCGATAAAGGGCTGCAGCATGCGGTAGGCTTTGATCTCTTTGATTTTCATGTCTTTATACCATTCTCCTCGAGGCTCTTGGCGTAAGCGACCAGTTCCTCGAAATTCCAGTTGATATGCTCATGTGCATGGTTTTTGGCAGCAGTGATGTCGTCGCCCTTGAGCAGCCGCACATAGTCCTCGTGCATGGTAACGTCTGGCACGACCTCGTCGCGGGCGCGCTGGTGAAGCGCAAAATACATCTGCAGCCGCCGCGCCAGCCGCTGCCAGCTGTCAAGCAGCAAGGCATGGTCGACCCATTCGTAGATCAGGCTGTGCAGTCGCAGCGCGGTTTCGATCTGCCGAGTCGTGTCCAGCGCCAACGTCGCCTGCTTAACGGCTTCATGGCGGCGGTCGAGTTCGGCAATAAATTCCTCGTTGCGGAGAGGCCAGACACGGGTAATCGCGAAGTCCTCAAGCACATGATGCATGGAATAGGCTTCGCTGATGTCCTTGGCGGTGACATTGATGACGTATGCGCCCGCATAGGGAATGTTGGTCAGCAGGCCTTCCTGCACCAATTCGCGGATCGCCTCGCGCAACGGTGCGCGGCTGACCTTCATCTGTTCGGAAATGCGGAGCTCGTTGACTTTCTGCCCCGGCTTCAACTGGCCGTCGAGGATCGCCCGGCGCAGCTGGCCGACGACTTCGGCGCGGCGCGTCGTATCGACAACGGGCTCGAATTCTGCCTTGGCCATGAGGTCCCCTGGATTGCTTTTTGCCAACAAATCACATTGTCGACAATCTAGCAATCAAGAAAAATGCGTTATCCAGACTTCGCTTGGACTCGCACTCTTGCTAACCAAGCAGTGGCTAAAACGTGAACATTGCCAGATATTTACCTATTGGAAACCATGTTTTTAGAATTCGAGGTTCTCAACACGTTTCCATTCGCAATTCGGCCGGGTTGTTGGCATCCTTTTAGGAAGTGTGGTTAATGAAGGCGTCTTCGCTGGGCGAGAAATTCGCCTTCATGAGCCAAAAGAATACAAAAATCGGCGCGGGACGCATGATCAAAAAAATGAATGCTGCTTGGTGGGCGAGGGGGTCGAAATGGCTCGTACTCGGCCTGGTATGCGCTGGAGTCGCCTCGTGCGGCACGACCGGCAAGCGTACTCACACCAAGCGTCACGGCAAGGAATATTTCTCCGAGAAGGAGTATGGCGTCAAGGCGAGCCCGCGCGTCTATTACGGCAAGAATGTTCCCAAGGGTGGCGGCCGCGACATGACCGGCAAGCCCTATATGGTCAAAGGCCAGTGGTATAAGCCCAAGGAAGACAAGAGATACGACAAGGTCGGCCTTGCCTCCTGGTACGGGTCCGCTTTCCATGGCCGCCTGACCGCCAATGGCGAAGTCTACGACCAGTATCACCTCTCTGCTGCGCATCCGACGTTCCCGCTGCCGAGCTATGCCCGCGTCACCAATCTTGCATCCGGTGATTCCGTCATCGTGCGCGTCAACGATCGCGGCCCCTATCATCCCGGCCGCATCATCGACCTCTCCAACAAGGCCGCCGACATGCTGGATCTCCAGCACCACGGTACCGGCATGGTCCGTGTGCAATATGTCGGCCGGGCGCGGATGGACGGGCGCGACATGCCCTACCTGATGGCATCGTTCAGCCACAAGGGTGATCGGCTCAAGCGGTTCAATCCGGGCGGCGAGATCGCCACGGGCGTGATGGTGGCCTCAAACGAAAAGCACATCAGCATTCCGAAAGACAATTCGGTAAGCGAGGTCGATTTCTCCTCGACCGCGACTGCGCTTCAGCCAACCAGGCAGGATCCTGCCATGATGCAGGCGCTCGCCGAGTTCGAGCAATTCGTCATGCTACCGGAGATCGGCCCGATCCCGCGCGAGCGACCGGGCAACTACGTGCTGCACAATGGCGCGCTCGCCGCCTATGCCGAAATGCGCGTCGATCAGGCCAATACGCCGTTCGACAAGGTACTGAAATCGAAGGGCAAGCTGACCGCCGAGAACATTCGCAAGGCGGGACAGAAGCGCTACGTCGCGATCGACTACAGCACCTGGCGCGACCAGCGCTAACCATCTGAATAGCGTTGGGCTTGTTGCCTGGGGCTTTTCGGTCCATTATCCCGCATGCGGCATACTGCATGTCCGAAGGGATGGGTTCGCGGCATCCGCAAGGAATTGAAGTGGAGCATGGACCTGGCGGGGCTCAGCCGCCCGCCCGGTGATTGCGCCAAAACTCCCAGGACGCCATGGTGCCGGAATTCTTGAAATATTGCGCATTCGCCGTCAGCCTTGTCCTGAGCTTGTCCGGCATTTCCGTTGCATCCGCGCAAACCGCCACCCAGTTCGAGCCGAAAGCCAAGCAGGTGTTCCTTCTCGAGGACAGCACCGGCACAGTGCTTTATGCCAAGAACGCCGATGATCTCATCCCGCCGGCCTCGCTCGCCAAGCTGATGACCGTCGAGTATGTCTTCAACGAACTGAAGCTGGGCCACATCAAGGAAGACACCCAGTACAAGGTGTCCGAATATGCATGGCGCACCGGCGGAGCATTGTCACGCACCTCGGCGATGTTTGCGGCGCTGAATTCGGAGATCAAGGTCATCGACCTGCTACAGGGCGTCATTGTGCAATCCGCCAACGACGGCTGCATTGTGCTCGCCGAGGGCCTAGCAGGCTCCGAGACTGCGTTCGCCGACCTGCTCACCAAGCGGGCGCGTGAGCTTGGGCTGGAGAAATCCACCTTCGGAAACTCCAACGGCCTGCCGAACCCCAGGAACCGCGTGACCATGCGCGAACTGGTGACGCTGGCCCGCCATATTCACTCGACCTATCCGGAATACTTCCACTTCTATTCCCAGGAAGGTTTCGAGTGGAACAAGATCTTCCAGCGCAATCGCAATCCATTGCTAAAGCTGAATATTGGCGTCGATGGCATGAAGACAGGCTACACCGAGGAATCCGGCTACGCAATCGTCGCCACCATCCAGCAGAATGGCACGCGATTGTTCCTGGCCATGAGCGGGCTTAAGACCGACAAGGAGCGCGCCGAGGAATCCCGCCGCGTGCTCGAATGGGGTTTGCAAAATTTCAGTCGCCGCACCGTGTTCAAGAAGGACGAGGTCGTGGCCGAGGCACCGGTGTTTGGCGGCGATCTCAGCCATGTGCCGCTCGAAGCGCCTGACAACGTCGATATTTACATTCCGGTCGACAACACCGACAGAATTCGAGCAAGAATCGACTATACGTGGCCATTGAAAGCGCCGCTGAAGGCGGGCCAGCAGATCGGCACGATGCAGATTTCGCTGGGCGAGCGCGTGCTACGGTCGGTTCCGGTGCATGCGACGAAGGATGTCGGCGTCGGCACGTTGACATCAAAGGCATTCGACGGCTTGAAGGAACTGATGTTTTTCTGGCTGTGATATCACTATATCAGTATGGCGCTATTTCCTGCTCAGTGCAGGATCGAAATAGGAACGGATAGGACTGGTGCGGTCAAGACAAGGTCTCTTTGTGACATTCGAGGGCGGTGAAGGCACGGGCAAGAGCACCCAGATCCGTCTGCTCGCCGACCGTCTGCGCCGCAAGGGCATCGATGTGCTGGTGACTCGCGAACCCGGCGGCTCGCCGGGCGCCGAAGCTGTTCGTCACGTGCTGCTGTCGGGCGCCGCCGAGCAATATGGCACGCGCATGGAAGCCGTGTTGTTTGCCGCTGCCCGCAACGATCACGTGGAGGAAGTCATCCGTCCGGCGCTACAAAGCGGAGCCGTGGTGCTCTGCGACCGCTTCATCGATTCCTCGCGTGTGTATCAGGGCATCACCGGCAACCTCGAACCGTCCTTCATGCAGAATCTTGAGCGGGTGGCGATCAATGGCGTCATGCCGGATTGCACGATCATTCTCGACCTGCCGGCTACCGTGGGTCTGCAAAGGGCAAAGTTGCGTGCAGAGGCCGAAACTGTAGGGCAGGCACCCGATCGTTTCGAGAAAGAGGAACTCGATACGCATGAGAAGCGCCGCGAGGCCTTTCTCGACATCGCCGATCAGGAGCCGTTGCGCTGCCGCGTCGTCGATGCCTCTGGCGACGCGGACATGATCGCCGCCAAGGTCTATTCGATTGTCGAGCCACTGCTGCCAATCCACGCCACGCGGGTCAAGGAGACTGGAAACGCGTGAGTACCGCAACCGAAACCACCACGCTGGACGGCGCGATCCCGCCGTCCGAAAACACTGTTCTGTTCGGCCACGATGCCGCGCAGGAATTCCTTGCGCAGTCCTATAAAAGCGGCAAGGGCCACCATGCCATCCTGATGGAGGGGCAGGAGGGCATCGGCAAGGCAACGCTGGCTTTCCGCTTCGCCAATCATGTTCTGTCGCATCCCGACCCCGCGAGCGCGCCCGATGCGATGATCGACCCGGATCCGGCGTCACCGGTTTTTCGCCAGATTGCCGCGGGCGCCTCCCACAATCTACTGCATATCAGCCGCCCCAACGATGCAAAGTCCGGCAAGCTGAAGTCGGCGATCACCGTCGATGAAATCCGCCGCGCCGGAAAATTCTTCTCGCAGACCTCCGGTACCGGCAATTGGCGCATCGTCATCGTCGATACTGCAGACGAGATGAACCGCAGTGCGGCCAACGCCGTATTGAAGATCCTCGAGGAGCCGCCGAAGCGGGCGCTGTTCCTGATGCTGTCGCATGCGCCCGGCAAATTGCTGCCGACCATCCGCTCGCGCTGCCTGCCGCTCAATCTGCGCCCGCTCAGCGAGGATGACCTGGTCGCGAGCCTCGGCCATCTCGGTATCCGGCTGGATGCCGGCAGCGCCGAGAAAATCCTCGCGCTCAGCGGCGGCAGCGTCGCCCAGGCGATCAAGCTCATCAATTATGGCGGGCTGGAGATCCTTGCGGCCTTCGATGCCGTTCTCTCGCAAAAAGGCCCGGCGCAGCGCAAGTCGATGCACAAGCTGGCCGATGCGGTGACACAGAAGGATCAGGAGACGCTGTTCTCGTTCTTCACCGACCATCTCAGCCAGTTCGTCACGGATCAAGCGCGAACGGCAGCGATGACCAACGACGTCCAGCGCGCCTATCAGCTCTCACAGCTGCAACGGGCGCTGACCGAGCGATTTACTGTCGCCGATGCCTACAATCTCGACCGCAAGCAAACGGTGCTGACGGCGCTCACCGAGCTCGCCGCCGCCGTCTGAGACAATCAGGAAAGAACAAGCTTCAGCGCCACCAGCGCCAGTGTGACGGCGAGGATCGGGCGGATGATCTTGTCCGGCATGCGCGGCGCCAGATGGCTGCCGATGATGATGCCGGGGATCGAGCCGATCAGCAGTGACACGAGCAAAACCCAGTCGATCTCGCCGATCATCCAGTAGCCGATGCCGCCCACCAGCGTCAGCGGTACCGCATGGACGATGTCGGAGCCGACGACATCGCGAATCTGCAGGCGCGGGTACAGGATTAGCAGTACGGTGACGCCTAGAGCGCCAGCGCCGACCGAGGTGAGCGTTACCAATGTCCCGAGCACGAGCCCGAGAACGACGGTGAGACCCGCAACGGTCGATTCCCTCACTGGCTTGTGATGAGCACGCCAGTCCGCGACTTTCGCGACGATCTGGTTGCGGAAAATCAGCAGGAACGCTGTCAGGAATAACATCCATCCCAGCGAATAGGTGATGAAGGAAACGGCGGAAAGGCTCTTGCGATCGACACCCGACATCAAGAGCAGTGTGATCAGCGCCGCGGGCACGCTGCCGACGGCGAGCAGCCGCACAATCTTCCAGTTGATCGTCTTGTTGGCGCCATGCACGGCAGTGCCGGCCGATTTGGTGATTGCCGCGTAAAGCAGATCGGTTCCCACAGCTGTAGCCGGATGAATGCCGAACAGCATAACCAGCAGCGGCGTCATCAGAGATCCGCCACCAACACCTGTAATACCGACCAGAATTCCGACAAACAGCCCCGATACCGAGTAAAGCGGTTCAAGCAGACCTAAAAATTCCAAAAGTCATCCCTTTCAAACATGGCGGTTGTACTCCGCCATGCTTGGCTTCCGGCGAGACGTTGCCAGCCTGCCTTTCACCACCCACACATCCCCCGGATAGTATTCGGCTGCTGCCAAGTCAAGCACGGGTGGTCGTTCGCCTGCCGCAAGCGGGCGGTGCGCCAATTCGCCAAGTGGGTTAAACTTGCTGTTTCCACAGGGATTAACATAGGTTAGAAGCGCCACAACAAATTGTGCGTAAAATCCAAAAGGCATTCGCGAATGAGCAACAATTCGCCCTATTACATCACCACAGCGATCTCCTATCCCAACGGCAAGCCGCATATTGGCCACGCCTACGAGCTGATCGCAACGGACGCGCTGGCGCGCTTTCACCGTCTCGACGGAAGGCCGGTCATGTTCCTGACCGGCACCGACGAGCACGGCCAGAAAATGCAGCAGACCGCGCGCGCCGAGGGTATTGCGCCGCTGGAACTGGCCACCCGTAATTCGGACGAGTTTCGCCGGATGGGCAAGGTCCTGAATGCCTCCAACGACGATTTCATCCGCACTACGGAGCCTCGCCACTACGAGGCTGTGCAGGCGATCTGGATCAAGATGTTCGACAAGGGCGACATCTACAAGGACAGCTATTCCGGCTGGTACTCCGTGCGCGACGAAGCCTATTACCAGGAAGGCGAAACGGAGGTCCGCGATGGTGTCCGCTACGGACCGCAGGGTACGCCGGTCGAATGGGTCGAGGAAGAGAGCTATTTCTTCAAACTGTCCGAATATGAGGACAGACTGCTGAAGCTTTATGCCGAAAATCCCGATTTCATCGGGCCGGACGAGCGTCGCAACGAAGTCGTCTCGTTTGTCAAATCAGGGCTGCGCGATCTCTCCATGTCACGAACGACATTCGATTGGGGCGTCCCGGTTCCCAACGATCCGAAGCACGTCATGTATGTCTGGGTCGATGCGCTGACCAACTACATCACCGCCGCCGGCTATCCCAACACATCCGATCCGAAATGGAAATTCTGGCCGGCGATCCACATCATCGGCAAGGACATCATCCGCTTCCACGCCGTCTACTGGCCGGCTTTCCTGATGTCGGCGGGCATTGATCTGCCCAAGCGCGTCTTTGCGCATGGCTTCCTGCTCAACAAGGGCGAGAAGATGTCGAAGTCGGTCGGTAATGTCGTCGATCCCTTCGATCTCGTCAGCCATTTCGGCTGCGACCAGGTCCGGCATTTCTTCCTGCGCGAAGTCTCTTTCGGTCAGGACGGTTCCTACAGCGAGGAGGCGATCGCTGTTCGTATCAATGCCGATCTCGCCGACAATATCGGCAACCTCGCACAGCGCTCGCTGTCGATGATCGCGAAGAACTGCGAGGGCCTGGTGCCGGACGCGGGCGCCTTCACAGCCGAGGACGAGGCAATCCTGGCTCTCGCGGAAAAGACCATCGTCACCTGCCGCGAAGAGATGGCGGGACAGATGATCCACAAGTCGCTCTCGGCCGTGTTCGCGCTGAGCTCGGAAGCCAATGGCTACTTCGCCGCACAGGCCCCCTGGGCATTGGCCAAAACGGACCTGCCGCGCATGGCTACGGTGCTCTACATCACTGCCGAGATCGTCCGCCAGATCGGCATCTTGTTGCAGCCCTACGTTCCGGCCTCGGCTGAAAAGCTGCTCGATCTGCTGGCCATTCCGGCCAACGAACGACATTTCTCCTATCTCGGCGAAACCGGCCGGCTGAAGAGCGGCGTGCCGCTAGACAAGCCCGTCCCGGTCTTCCCGAAATACTTCCCGCCTAAGGAGGTGTAAGGCCTCGGATGCTGATCGACACCCATTGCCATCTCGACTTTCCGGATTTCGATGCCGAGCGCGACGAACTCGTTCGACGCGCTGCCGATGCCGGCGTCAAGCAGATGATCACCATCTCGACGCTGGTGCATCGCTTCGAGCGGATCAAAGCGATTGCCGAGACCTATCCGACTGTCTTCTGCTCGGTCGGTACCCATCCGAACCATGCACATGAGGAGGATATCGACACCGAGGAGCTGGTGCGGCTTTCCGAATACGAAAAATGCGTGGCGATCGGCGAGGTCGGCCTCGATTATTTCTATGATTGCGCAACGCCCGAGCAGCAGGCCAAGGGATTGCGCAAGCATATTGCAGCTGCCCGCATCACCGGCCTGCCGCTGGTCATCCATGCGCGCGCTGCCGATGACGACATGGCGGAAATTCTCAGGGATGAGCACGCCAAGGGCGCGTTCCCCTTCCTGCTGCATTGCTTCTCGTCCGGCCCGGAATTGGCCAGGACCGGTGTCGAGCTTGGCGGCTATGTCTCTTTCTCGGGCATCCTGACCTTTCCGAAATCGACCGACATCCGCGATATCGCCAGGAACGTGCCGCGTGACCGCCTGCTGGTGGAAACCGATGCGCCCTATCTCGCGCCGAAAAAATGGCGCGGCAAGCGCAACGAACCGTCCTATGTCACGAACACGGCCGAAATTCTCGCCGAAACCATTGGCGTCTCTGCCGAAGAGATCGCCGATATCACCACGGAAAATGCGTTCCGTTGCTTTTCCAAGATGCCCAGGGTGGCCGATTGATGGGGAGACGGCGCTTCACCATCCTCGGCTGCGGTTCTTCTCCTGGCGTGCCGCGCATCACGGGTGATTGGGGCGCCTGCGATCCCAACAATCCGAAAAATCGCCGCACCCGCTCCGCCATGCTCGTCGAGCAATTCGCTGATGATGGTTCGCTGACCTCGGTCGTCATCGATACCGGCCCGGATTTCCGCGCCCAGATGGTGGCGGTCGGGGCCATCGACCTGCATGCCGTGGTGCTGACCCACGCCCATGCCGACCACCTGCACGGCATCGACGATGTCCGCGCGTTCGTCTACAAGAACCAGCATCGCATGCCGGTCTGGGCCGATGCCGTGACCATGGAACGCGTGCTCGAAGGTTTCCGCTATTGCTTCGAGACGCCCGAGGGCAGTTCCTATCCGCCGATCGGCCGGTCAAAGATCATCCCGGATCTCGAAGCGGTATTTGAGGTCGAGGGGCCGGGCGGCGCCATCCCGTTTCTGCCGCTCTGGCAGCAGCATGGCGATAGCCATTCGCTTGGCTTTCGGATCGGCGATTTCGCCTATTGCACCGATGTCAGCGATTTTCCGGAAGCGTCGGTCGAGAAGCTGTTGGGCCTGGATACGCTGGTGATCGACTGCCTGCAATACCGGCACCATCCCAGCCATTTGTCGCTCCAGCAGGCTCTCGGCTGGATCGATCGTATCAAGCCCAAGCGCGCGATCCTGACCCATATGCATATTCCGCTCGATTACGAGACAGTGCGCCGTGAGACGCCGGATCATATAGAGCCGGCGTTTGACGGCATGCGGATCGAAGTCGAGTTTTGACCCCATGACGTCATCCTCCGGCTTGTCCCGAGGATCTGCCTATGGTTCGTTAGGTAGTTGAAAATAATATATTTATTGCAAGTGCGCAGATCCTCGGGACAAGCCCGAGGATGACGAGAGAGACTTGAGGCGTCTAGTTCTCCCCTGTTGTGGGCAGGATTTAAGAGGGGAGCCTCCTACAGTTAGAAATACGGCTTCAACGCCGCCCGGATGCTCTCAAGCGGCTTTTCCTCGATCGTGCGTTCAAACGTGCGCCCGGTGATCATCTCGTAGGCCTGGATATAGACGTCCGATGCCTGCACCACGAGGTCTGCCGGGATCGCCGGAATATCGTCCTTGTAGGGATCGCAGCGTTCGGCCACCCAGGCGCGGATGAAATCCTTGTCGAAGCTCGCAGGCCGTTTGCCGGTGGCCAGTGCCTCGGGATAGCTTTCCGCGATCCAGTAGCGGCTCGAATCCGGCGTATGGATCTCGTCGGCAAGGATGATATTGCCGGCTGCATCGGTGCCGAATTCGTATTTGGTGTCGGCGAGGATAAGGCCGCGCTGGGCGCTCATCTTCTGGGCGCGCTTGAAGAGGTTGAGTGCATAGGTCGACACCGTGTTCCACTGCGCCTCGGTCAGCAGGCCTTGTTCGAGGATTTCGGCTGCCGACAGTGGCTCGTCATGACCGCCATCGAAGGCCTTGGATGTCGGCGTTATGATCGGCTCGGCAAGCTGCTCGTTGTCACGCATGCCGTCGGGCAGGGTGACGCCGTACATCTGGCGTTCGCCGTTCCTGTATTTGGTGAGCACCGATGTGCCAGTCGTCCCAGCGAGATAGCCGCGCACGACCATCTCGACCGGCAGGATTTCAAGCCGCTTGCCGATCACCACATTGGGATGGGGATAGGCGACCACATGGTTGGGGCAGATATCGGCGGTTTGTTCAAACCAGTAGCGCGCCGTCTGCGTCAACACCTGGCCCTTGAAGGGAATGGCCGTCAGGATGCGGTCGAAGGCGCTCAGCCGGTCCGTAGCGATGATGATGCGGTTGCCATCGGCGAGGTCATAATTGTCCCGCACCTTGCCTTTGTAATAGTTCGGCAATTCGGGAATGAATGCATCGTCGAGCACGGGGAGCGCGGTCATCGGGCCAAAACCTCTTCCGTTGGGGAATACCTGGCGATTAACCAGCGCCATCCCGAAACGTCAAGGGCCAATCGCCACAGCGCACAGCTACCGTCCGGTAGCGGCCGGGATTAGTGCGTGTTCAGCGTCTTCGGCCGATAGGTGCCCTTGCCGTCGGGGCTGAAATTCTCGCTGACGGCGGGATGCCGGAACGGATCGCCGCTCTCGTCGACGACGAGGTTCTGCTCGGAAACATAAGCGACATAAGCGCTTTCGGAATTCTCCGCGTAGAGATGGTAGAACGGCTGGTCTCGCGACGGCCGCACTTCGGCTGGAATGGAGTTCCACCATTCCTCGGTGTTGGCAAATTCCGGGTCGACATCGAATATGACGCCGCGGAACGGAAATACCCGGTGCTTCACAACTTGGCCGATCTGATATTTCGCTACTCTTTCACGCATCTGCGCACCTCGAATTTCTTGCCCAATGATGTGGTGCAAATAGGCAACATTTCAAGAGACATCAGTCTATCGCAGTGGTGAACATAATAGCGTAACATTGATGGCTGCGATATTGCCGCATTGAAAAAAATCGTGCATTTTCCGTGGCATTCCTGAATATGCTCCGGGAAAGTCAATCGCAGAGGTCAAACGTGGTCAATCAGTGGGGCAGGGACGGAACTTCTTCTTCCGGCGGCGGGCGTTCTGGAGGCAGTATCCTCATTCCGGCGCTGGTCGCATTGGTCATCGGCGGCGCCGGTGGCTATGCCGGCGGGCGCTATTTCAGCGGCGTTTCCACCTCCGACATCCAGTCGCGCGACAAGAAGATCGGCGAATTGCAGCAATCACTCTCGGAACTGAAGTTTAACACGGACGGCGCCAACACCCAGCAGGTGGTGATGCGCGAGCGGCTCAAGGAGTTGGAAGGTCAGGTCGCAACAGCCAACCGCATCAAGGAAGCCTTGCGCGCCGATATCGACAAGCAGGTAGCCGCGGCCAAGAGCCAGGCGCAGGCCGAGATCGAAGCGCTGCAGAAGACGCTCGACGAGGCCGGCGATGTCAATGGCCAGCTCGGCCGGGCGCGAAAGTCGCTTAAAGTTTCGGAACTGCAGATCATCGAGCTCGAAAAGCTGACCGAGGACCAGAAGGCGCAGATCGATGCGCTTCAGAAGACTGCCGATGCCAATGGCGGCGAAGCGGCGGCAGCGCTTGCCGTGCTGAAGAAGACCAATTCCAATCTCCGCGCCTCGCTTGACGATGCCAAGCAGAAGCTCGGTGCGATACCACGCCTTGAAGACGAGATTGCCAGCCTCAAGGAGCAACTGTCTCAGAAGGTCACCGACGCCGGCAGCGAGGCGCGCAACCAGATTGCAGCTCTCCAGAAGGACAAGGACAGCCTGCAGCGACAGTTGAGCGATGCACTGAAGGCCTCCGGCGATGTGGATGCCAAGGCTCGGCAGATCACCGAGCTCAGGAAGCAACTCGACGACATCACCGGGCAGCTGGCGGATCGGGATGAAGCTGCGCGCGATGCGGAGAAGGACCTCAAGAAGGCTGAAGCCGATCTCGAAAAATCCGAGCAGCAGGCCAAGTCTCTGGAAAGCGAAAACGAAACACTCAAGGACACGCAAGGCGAGCTGGCAAAGCAGGTCGATGCCTTGAAGGCGGAACTGGTGAAGGCGACGGTCAAACCGGTAGATGATACCCAGCCGCTGAACGACAAACCCGCCAGTGATGGCATGAAGGCCAGGGACCGCGACGAGGTCGAGAAGGCCGTCGCCGATCTGCCCGGTTTTGATAATCTCAGCGATGCGAAGCAGCAGACGCTGGTCGCGATGCTGGAAAAAGGCGAATGCGTGACGACATCGCTCAAGGCTGCCTATGGCCATGTGCCGGCGGTGGCACTCAGGAATCTCATACGCGAGCTCGGCGGCCGCTGCTGACCGATTGGAGGACAAGATGCGGATTTTGACAACGATCGGCGCGGTGCTGATATCGGCCATGCTGGGCATGCCCGCGATGGCTGCCGAAGTAGAAAAGAACATCATGACCGGCGGTGCCAAGGGCACTTACATCAAGATCGGCCGCGACATCGCCGGCCTCGGCAAGGAATGCGGCCAGACGCTGAACGTCGTCGAAAGCGCTGGCTCCCTCGAAAATTTCATCGGTGTCCGCAACCGCAAGAACACCCAGTTCGGCATCGTCCAGAATGACGTGCTCGACTACCTCAAGACCTTCGAGGCCAACGACAAGGACATCCAGCAGGCCGTCAAGGGCGTGCGGATCATGTTCCCGCTCTACAATGAGGAGGTTCATGTCCTCGCCAAGTCCTCGATCGCCAATCTTGAGGGTCTGGCCGGCAAGAAGGTTGCGGTCGGCGTCAAGGACAGCGGTACCTATCTGACTTCGACGCTGATGCTCGATATCCTGCAGATCAAGGGCGTCGACAAGATCACCATCAATCCCGACGAGGCGCTGCCGAAGCTGGAATCTGGCGAGATCGATGCGTTCTTCTATGTTGCCGGTGCCCCGGCCTCGCTTTTCCAGGGCGATGAGATCGATGGCACGAAATTCCATCTGCTGCCGATCACCGAGGCTCCGCTGCTGGCGACCTATATCCCCAGCAAGATCGATGCGGGCACCTACGCATTCCAGAAGGATCCGGTTGATGTCGTCTCGGTCAAGGCCGTGCTGATGACCTATGACTACGACAAGAAAAAGAACGCCTATCACCGTGACAGCTGCAAGGCAGTCGCTGATTTCTCCAGCCTGATCCTCAACAATCTCGACAAGCTGCAGGCGACTGGTCACCCCAAATGGAAGACTGTGGACCTGACTGCGCTGCCGCCCGGCTGGAAGGTGGGTGTCTGTGTCAAGGAGGGCATGGCGATGAACTACAAGCCGACCTGCACGGCGGCCGCCGAGCCCGCGGACGATGCCGGTGGTGAGAATGACGATTATCTCAAACTTCTGAAGCAGCGACTGAAGAAGTAGTTCAGGCGAGTTCGGCTAGCTGCTTTTCGATGAACCTCTTTTCCGGCGCCAGCAACGGCAGTTGCGCCGCTGTGCGATAGGCCTCGCGCGCCGCCGTGGTTTCGCCAAGTCGCTTGAGAAAGTCTGCACGAGCGAGATGGGCGAACTTGTAATCGACCAATTCGCCTTGTTCGAGCAGCGCATCTATCAAATCGAGCCCCGCTTGTGGCCCGTCGCGCATGCCGACCGCGATGGCGCGATTGAGTTCGATGATTGGGCCGGGATCGGCAATCAACAGCAGGTCATAGAGCCTGACTATCGCGGTCCAGTCCGTGGCGTCGGCCGTTCTGGCCTTGCTGTGTACAGCCGAGATCGCCGCCTGCAGCGTATATGTCGCGTATGGCGGTTGGGCTAATGCCTCATCTGTGAACGCCAAGCCCTGCTCTATCATCGGTAGATCCCACCGCGCGCGGTCCTGGTCGGCAAGCGGAACGATGTCGCCCGCCTCATCCAGCCGCGCCGCGCGCCGGGAGTTCTGCAGCAACATCAAGCCCAAAAGCCCGGCAATATCGGGATGCTTCAGGTCTGCATGCAGCAGGCGTCCGAGCCTGATGGCCTCGTCGCAGAGTTCGGTCTGGATCAACGTGTCGCCTGACGATCCCGAGTAGCCCTCCGAAAACACCAGGTAGATGACGCGCGCAACGTGGTCGAGCCGTTCAAGAAGTTCGTCTCCCTCCGGTACCGCATAGACGATCTGTTCATCACGGATCTTCGACTTCGCCCGAACGATCCGTTGCGCGATCGTTGCCGGCTTGGAGAGGAAGGCGGCCGCGATCGCTTCGGTCGTAAGCCCGCATACTTCCCTAAGACAGAGTGCACTCTGCGCATCTGCAGGCAAAACCGGATGGCAGCACGTGAAGATAAGCCGCAGCATGTCGTCCGGCATGGCTTCTATCTCCGCCTGCTCCACTAGTTCGTCCAGCGTTCGGGTCAGTTCCGGGGCGATCTCCTTGAATCGCTTGTTCTTCCGCAGCAGGTCGATAGTCTTGAAGCGCCCGGCTGAGATCAGCCAGGCACGGGGATTGGCGGGAATGCCACTGCTCTTCCATTGCTGGGCCGCGGCCAGGAATGCCGTCTGTACCGCTTCCTCGGCAAGCTCGAAACTGCCGAGCAGGCGGATCAGCGTCGCCAGGATGAAGGGCGATTCCCGGCGATAGATGGCTTCGATCGCGTCCAAGCCTCACCGCTCCGGATCGGGAATATTGTAGACGGCGCGGACTTCGATCGTGCCCAGCCTTGCCATCGGAATGCCGCCGGCGATGTTGACGGCTTCGGTCATGTCGCAGGCCTCGATCAGGATGAAGCCAGCGATCTGTTCCTTGGCTTCGGAGAAAGGGCCATCGGTCATCGACATCGCGTCATTGCGCACGCGGACCAGCACCGCGCTATCCGGCGATTGCAGCGCCTCGGCATGGATCATCTTGCCGCGCGCCAGCAGCGCCTGATCGTAACCCAGCGAGTCCCGGTCAAGCGTGCGCTTTTGCTCGTCGTTCAGTTCTGCGAATGCCGATTCCGCGGCGTGCACGATGCAAAGATATTTCATGTCATGGCTCCTGTTGTTGACAGCCATAGTCGAGCGGTGGCGCCGTCGATCGACATTATCCGGGAAAAAATCCAACCGAGGAAGAAAAAAAGCCGGCGGGACCTTTCGATCCCACCGGCTGGACTATCCGTCGATAGCTGTCTGATCAAACCGAATAGTACATGTCGAATTCGACGGGATGCGGGGTCATGTCGTAGCGCATGACTTCCTGCATCTTCAGGTCGATATAGCTGTCGATCTGGTCGTCATCGAATACGCCGCCGACGGTCAGGTACTTGCGGTCCTTGTCCAGGTTTTCCAACGCTTCGCGCAGCGAGCCGGACACGGTCGGGATCTTCTTCAGTTCCTTCGGCGGCAGGTCGTACAGGTCCTTGTCCATGGCCTTGCCGGGATGGATCTTGTTCTTGATGCCGTCGAGGCCAGCCATCAGCATTGCGGCAAAGCCGAGATACGGGTTGGCGGCCGGATCCGGGAAGCGGACTTCAAGACGCTTGGCCTTCGGATTGTTGCCGAAGGGGATGCGGCACGATGCCGAGCGGTTACGCGCCGAATAGGCGAGCAGCACCGGTGCTTCATATCCCGGAACCAGACGCTTGTAGGAGTTGGTTGTCGGGTTGGTGAAAGCATTCAGCGACTTGGCATGCTTAATGATGCCGCCGATGAAGTAGAGGCACGATTCAGACAAACCGGCATATTCGTCGCCAGCAAAAGTCGGCTTGCTGTCCTTCCAGATGGATATGTGCACATGCATGCCCGAGCCGTTGTCGCCGAAAATCGGCTTCGGCATAAAGGTAGCCGTCTTGCCATAGGCGTTGGCGACCTGATGGACGACATACTTGTAGATCTGGATCTTGTCGGCGTTGCGCACCAGGGTGTCGAACTTGACGCCGAGTTCGTGCTGGGCAGCGGCCACTTCGTGGTGCTGCTTTTCGACCACGACGCCCATTTCGGCCATCACGGTCAGCATTTCGGAGCGCATGTCCTGCAGGCTGTCGATCGGCGGCACCGGGAAATAGCCGCCCTTGACGCGGGGGCGGTGGCCGAGATTGCCGGAATCGTAGTCGGAGTCGTCGTTGGACGGCAGCTCGGAGGAGTCGAGCTTGAAGCTGGTATTGTAGGGATCGGCCTTGTACTTCACGTCATCGAAGACGAAGAATTCAGGTTCCGGGCCGACAAACACCGTGTCGCCGATTCCCGACGCCTTGAGATAAGCTTCGGCCTTCTTGGCGGTACCGCGCGGGTCGCGGTTATAGGCTTCGCCCGAGATCGGGTCGAGAATGTCGCAGATGATCACCATCGTCGATTGGGCGAAAAACGGGTCCATGTGGACCGTCGCGGGGTCCGGCATCAGAACCATGTCCGACTCGTTGATCGCCTTCCAGCCGCCGATCGAGGAGCCGTCGAACATGACGCCATCGGCGAACATGTCTTCGTCCACGACGCCTACGTCCATGGTCACATGCTGCAGCTTGCCCTTGGTGTCGGTAAAGCGCAGGTCCACGAACTTGACGTCGTTGTCCTTGATCTGCTTCATAATATCTTTAGCGGTCGTCATGCTGAGTTTTCCCTTTGAAATGACGATGTTTTCAGCCAGCTATACCCTGGCTGAATTTTCTATATGGCGTCGACGCCCGTTTCACCAGTGCGGATGCGAACCACTTCTTCCACATTGGAAACGAAGATCTTGCCGTCGCCGATGCGGCCCGTCTGGGCAGCATTGCGGATCGCGTCTATGACACGCTCCACATTCTCGTCGGCGAGCACGACCTCGACCTTTACCTTTGGCAGGAAATCGACGACGTATTCCGCGCCGCGATAGAGTTCCGTGTGACCCTTCTGCCGTCCGAAGCCTTTTGCTTCCGTGACCGTAATACCCTGCAAACCGACTTCCTGAAGGGCCTCCTTCACTTCGTCGAGCTTGAATGGCTTAATGATCGCTTCGATCTTTTTCATGAGAAAATGTCTCTCCGCTTCTCCCGTTTAGCGGGTTTAATCCCGCCCGCGTTGGTTATGCACGTAGCGTGCCAAGCGTCACCAACAATTCAGATTTTTGCTTGAAAATCTCCCGTATGAGCGCGATCATGCGCAAATCTCGGCAAAAAACCAGCGAAAAAATTGAAAAACAAGGAAATTTCGTGATGAAAGTGCCCGTCTTTCGCCAAGCAGCGTTTCCAACACGTTTATACCCATGAGCGGGCGGATTGATATCTAGGCAAATGCCTAAAAAATAATCTAAATCAAAGGCATCTCGCAGGAGCCTCAATTGTTCCCAACAAAGTTCCCAGAGTTTTTAGCGAATTCCTGCACCCATTTTAGGCAAAGGACACCGGAATGCTGATCGAACCATCCGCGGTGGCCAAAATCGATTCCGTCTGCATTGCCTCCGGCATTCCTGGATTTTCGCTGATGCTCGCTGCAGGCCATGCGGTCGCGGCCCACGCTTTGAGCACCTTTCCGGGTGCGGTTCGCTTCGTCATTCTGGCCGGTCCCGGCAACAATGGCGGCGATGGCTATGTCGTGGCGCGCTTGCTGGCCGAAAGCGGCGCCGCCGTTGCGGTTTTCGAGCTGGGCGCCAAGGGGCCGGTGACCGCTGATGCGAGGCGGGCCAATGCAGAATGCCCGATCAAGGGGGTGCCAATCGCCGCCTATGACCCGATGAAGGGCGATGTGATCGTGGATGCTTTGTTCGGCGCTGGCCTGTCGCGCGACCTCGACGACGGCTTGGGCGCTTTGATCGCAAAGATCCAAGGCCTGTCGCTGCCGGTTCTGGCGATCGACATGCCGAGCGGCATCGACGGCCGCACTGGCGCAGTGCGCGGCCATGCCTTCCGGGCGGATATCACGGTGACTTTCATGGCGCTGAAGCCGGGGCAGATCCTGATGCCGGGAAGGGAGTATTGCGGCGCTGTCGAGATCGCCGATATCGGCATCCCCAAACGCATTGTCGCTGCCCATTCCAGCCCGACGAAGATCAACCATCCCGACATCTGGCGGCAATTCGCCGGCGGCAAGTCTGCCGGGTCGCATAAATATTCGCATGGTGCGCTGGCTGTGTTCTCGGGTGGGGCGACGCATACCGGCGCGGCGCGGATGACGGCCGAAGCCGGGCTCCGCAGTGGTGCGGGACTGGTGACGCTCGCCAGCCCGAGCGATGCTCTCGGCGTCAACGCCAACCACACGACGGCGGTCATGCTGCGGCCAATCGATGATCTTGCCGAGCTCATGGATTGGATCGAGGACAAGCGAATTTCCGCCTTCGTGCTCGGCCCCGGCTTCGGTATCGGCCAGAAGGCGCGAGACTTCGTGCTTGCTCTGAAGGATCGCAACCTGGTTCTGGATGCCGACGGTATCAGCAGCTTTCGCGACGATCCCGACACCCTGTTTCAGGCCTTCTCCCAAGGTGAGCCGCATCTGGTGCTGACACCGCATGACGGCGAATTTGCCAGACTGTTTGCCGATATCGCCAGCGACGCCAGCCTTTCGAAGGTTGAAAAGGCCCAGATTGCCGCGAAACGCTCGCATGCCGCAGTTATCCTCAAGGGCGCCGATACCGTCATTGCCAGCCCCGATGGGCGCGCGGCGATCAACACCAATGCGCCGCCCTGGTTGGCCACTGCTGGCTCGGGGGACGTGCTTGCCGGCATTTGCGGCGGATTGATCGCGCAGGGTTATCCGGTCTATGAGGCTGCCTGCGCCGCGGTCTGGCTCCACGGCGAGGCGGGTAATCGTGCGGGCAGGGGCCTGACAGCCGAGACGCTGCTGGATCATGTCACTGGCTAATCGTCGCATTGTCGTCGGCTCAATTTATCAGAGCAGACGGCTGGTTCTCAGCAGTCCCGCCTGTGCCAGCACGGGGTAGGCGATCGACACCAGCAGCGAGTTGATTTCCTTTAGGTCCCGCATCGTGTCGATGTGGATAGAGGATGTGTCGATGCTCGCCGAATTGCCGCCACTCAGGCGCTTGAGATGCTTCTCTTCGCTCTGACGCACCATTTCGCGAACGATCTCTTTCTCATGCACCAACTGGCGGGCATGCTCGATGTCGCGATTGACGATCAAGTTGAAAGCAAGCCGAGCATTGCGGATCACCCGCTGATGCATGGCCGACAGTTCCTTCCAGCCTTCGTCGGAGAAGGCGGCATTGCGGAACTGCTTCTTCTTGGCCTTGGCGAGCATGTTCTGCGAGATCACGTCGCCGACCTGCTCAAGGCTGATCGTGGCGCTCAACAGGTCCTGTTGGCGGCGTGCGGCATCCTCATCGAGCTCGTTGCTCGACACCTTGGCGAGATACATCTTTATGCCGCGGTTGAAACTGTCGACGTCGTCGTCGAGCTTGTCGATCATCGCCATCTGCGCGTCGTCGGGCTTTTCGAAAACGTCGAAGATCCGGCTGAGCATCAGTTCGATCCGGTCGCACATGCCGATCACTTCGCGGGTGGCATTGTCGAGCGCCCGCGGCGGATTGGAAAGGTCGGTGGGATTGAGGGCGGTGGTCGGCTCCAGCGCCTGCGCATCGCTTTTCTGCGGCTCGGGCAACATGCGGCCCAAGAAGGCAGCGATGGAATTGACGAAGGGCAGGCCGATTGCCAGCACCAGCGCATTGGCGATCATATGCACCCAGACGACGGAATCGCCGGCCTGGGCGAAATAGTGCTCCGGCTGCAATTTGAGCGACATCTGCAGCACAAGCGCCAGCACCATGCCGAGCCCGCGGATCATCACATTGCCCAATGGCACGATGCGCGCGGCCTTCACCTCGCCGCGAGTCAGCGCCGCGCCGATGATCGCACCGCCAAAATTGACCCCGAGCACGAAGGGGATGATCAGTGCCGGCGGCACCAGCCCCTGTTCGGTCAGCGAGGCAAACAGCAGGATGGTGGCGACGCTGGAATGAAACGCCCATGCGAGCAGCCCAGCGAGAATGAAGGCAGTGATCCAGTCCTGGCTGAGATAGCCGATGATGATCGGCAGGATGTGGCTTTCCTTCAGCGGCAGCGATGCTTCGCCCACCAGCCTCAGCGACAGCAGCAGTAGCCCCAGACCAAAAAAGATGCGGCCGATCTCCCGCCAGCGCCGCGAATTGGTGCGGAACGAGATTGTGCCGAACACGAACAGCAGCGGCACCAGCAGCGACAGGTCATGCCGAAGCAGGCGGGTAACGAAGGCCGAACCGAAATCGGCACCCAGCAATGTTGCGATGCCGATCCCGGTCGACACATAGCCGCCGGCGACGAAACCGGAGATGATCAAGGCGACCGCGGTCGAGCTCTGCAGCGCAACCGCCATGAAGAAGCCTGCGGCCGCGGCGTTGGCCCGATTGCCGAGCGCATGGCGCAATTGCTGGCGCATGAAATCGCCATAGGCGCGCTCGATGCCGGTCCGGACCATGCGCGTCGCCCACAGAAGCAGCGCCACGGCACCCGCCAGATTGATGAAGATCACCGAGCCGCTCAATGCGAATTCACCTCCAGATGAAAGGAATGTTCCACGTTTGCGAAGTTTGCCGAACGAAAATGTATCAGGGCTTTCTTGATATTTCTCAAGTCCAATTGCGTCACTGTATGTCCGCTTGCGTCATTAACGACAGTTTTGTGACGGGCGCAGCATATCGTTCACGCGGCGGGATTCCGTCCGTGGCATGGGTCTCGATCCCTTTCGGCGTCAGCTTCGCTGAAGCCTGTCGGGATATTGGCGATCTGCTACGCAGACGCCGGGCCGGCCGGGGCGCATTACGTGCCTCGTTTAGTAATTTATATGTGGCGCATAATGCGCCCCGTTTCGGTGGTTTTTGCCTGCGAACCTGGAGATCTGCTTCCCCACCGCGGCAGTGTGCCCGGTGGGGAGATGTGTGCCTCTGAGGCACGTCCGCGGCCAGCCACGTCCTTTCGAACGCCGCCGAAGAGGGCTCCGTTTCTCACAAGCCCCCGATAAGAGAATTTACGTCGTCCTCTCAAACCAGGCACCGGCCCCACCTCGCCATGACGCCTCATGGTGTATCCGTGATGGGACGGGAATCAGTATAAGTGGGTTGGAGAGGGCGGGGATATTGGCGAGTAAGCTATTGAGTATGTTGGTGTATCTTGATTCACACGGTTGCTGGCTTGGTTTGTCTCCGCCTCATGAGCCCCTCATCTGCAATTTCTATCGTTTAGCGATTGCGCGCACCGTCCCATTTGTAGGCACCCTTTTTGGGCGCAATCGCTAAGCCGATGAAATTGCTTCTTCTCCCGCAAGGGGAGAAGTAGAGGTGCGGCGCAGCCTCGATTTTGCCTCTCCCCTTGTGGGAGAGGATAGCAAGCCCGCATGAGACATAGTCGAATGCTTGGGCGCGCTTGGTGAGGGGTAATGGAGAACTCCGCTAGACCCCCACATTCGGCCGATCGATAATCTCCCTGAGCGCGAAGCTCGACACGATCTTCACCACATGCGGCAGCGCCGACAGCCAGTCGCGGTGAATGCGCTCGTAATCCTCAAGATCCTTGCAGGCGATGCGAAGAATGTAGTCGTATTCGCCGGACATCAGGTAGCAGACCAGCACATTGGGCACCCGCTTTACCGCCGCCTCGAATTCGCTGAGCGTCTTGGCAAACTGGCCGGACAGCGAGATATGGACGATCACCATCATCTTGTAGTCGAGCGCCTTGTGGGAGATCTGGGCGTAATAGCCCGAGATGACGCCCGCCTTTTCGAGGATATCGAGCCTGCGCGAGCATGAGGAAGGCGACAGGCCAATGCGCTCGGCAAGGTCCGCGTTGGAGATTCTGCCATTCTGCTGCAGCACGCGCAATATGGAGATATCGATATTATCCAGCTTATCCATTCGCAGAACCTTCGAAAAAATGCTATATTTGCGAAAGAATATTCGAAATGTGTGAGCCGCGCAAACCCACTTTGCAAGGACATTCGGCGGCAATTGCTGTTTAATCCGCCCACCGAAAAACACCACGCCACTGGCGTCAACATTAGGGGAAAATTCAATGCGTGTCGGTTGCCCGAAAGAGATCAAGAATCACGAATACCGTGTCGGCCTGACGCCGGCTTCGGTCCGCGAATATGTCGCACACGGCCATGAAGTGCTGGTCGAAACCAATGCCGGCTCCGGCATCGGCGCGTCTGACGCCGACTACATCGCTGCTGGCGCGACGATTGCCGCCACGGCTGCCGAAGTCTTCCAGAAGTCCGACATGATCGTCAAGGTCAAGGAACCGCAGCCGTCCGAATGGGTGCAACTGCGCGAAGGCCAGATCCTCTATACCTATCTCCACCTCGCTCCGGACGCTGAACAGACCAAGGGCCTGCTCGCCTCCGGCGTCACTGGCGTTGCTTATGAAACCGTCACCGACGATCGCGGCGGCCTGCCGCTGCTCGCACCGATGTCGGAAGTCGCCGGCCGCCTGTCCATCCAGGCCGGCGCCTATTCGCTGCAGAAGGCCAATGGCGGCCGCGGCATTCTGCTCGGTGGCGTACCGGGCGTGCTTCCGGGCAAGGTCGTCGTCATCGGCGGCGGTGTGGTTGGCTTGCATGCCGCCCGCATGGCCGTCGGCCTTGGCGCAGACGTGACCATCCTCGATCGTTCGCTGCCGCGTCTTCGCCAGCTCGACGACATCTTCAACGGCCACATCCACACCCGCTTCTCCTCGATCGATGCGCTGGAAAGCGAAGTGTTCTCGGCCGATCTGGTCATCGGCGCGGTACTCATCCCGGGTGCTGCGGCTCCGAAGCTCGTGACCCGCAAGATGCTCGGCGGCATGAAGAAGGGTGCGGTCATCGTCGACGTCGCCATCGACCAGGGCGGTTGCTTCGAGACCTCGCATGCCACGACCCATTCCGATCCGACCTATGAAGTCGACGGCATCATCCACTACTGCGTTGCCAACATGCCGGGCGCAGTACCCGTCACTTCGGCCCATGCGCTCAACAATGCGACGATCTTCCATGGTCTCGCACTCGCCGACAAGGGCGTTGCCGCCATCCTCGCCGACAAGCACCTGCGCAATGGTCTGAACGTCCACAAGGGCAAGATCACCAACCAGGCTGTCGCCGACGCACTCGGCCTGCAGATGCATGCGCCGGAAGCCGCACTGGCTGCCTAATCGGCATCCACGACCATATCAGCATAAGGCCGGTCCGAGATTTCGGGCCGGCCTTTTTCGTTTTGTTGTTGGGCGTAGAAAAGCGCCCGGATTTCGCGTCTCAGACGTG
Source organism: Shinella sp. OV683 (assembly GCF_057787725.1). Classification (NCBI taxonomy): domain Bacteria; kingdom Pseudomonadati; phylum Pseudomonadota; class Alphaproteobacteria; order Hyphomicrobiales; family Rhizobiaceae; genus Shinella; species Shinella sp. OV683. The sequence goes on along the minus strand of NZ_CM173543.1, from coordinate 2,636,219 downwards.
CCAGGCGTTGTGATGATCGACGAAGGTGAAGTCCTTTTCCGACAGCGATGACAGGCTGACGCCCTTGAGGACGAGCACATCGTTGGCATCAAAGGTAATGACCGTGTCGGTGCCCTTCGTCGTCATCATCCCAGCCAGTTCCGAGAAGTCGGACACCAGGGCAATATCGAATTCGATTGTGTCGTGGAACTCCACGGTGCTGACGTGGAAGCCGGTGATCGAATCCTTGCCGAAGCCCTCGTTGAACACGAATGTGTCGCAGCCGCCGGCATAGCCCGTGAACGTGTCGCTGACGGCAGCATGTGAGGTGAGTTCGACGCCATTGGCATAGGATGTCTGCAGATGCGAGCCATCCGCCTTGGTGTAGTCCATCCACTGCTTGGCTCCCGAGGCGCCGTAATGGACTTGCTGGACAGTCGCAGCGGCCGTCGCCGAGCCGGAATAGGTATAGTTGAAGGCATCGCGGGAGCCGTCGGCGGCGGTAAGCATCTCGCTCGTCTCGCGGCCAAGGGTGTCATAGTTGTGCAGTTCGTTCGAGCCATCTGCATGGTTCTGCTGCAAAAGCGCGACTGTGTGATCCGCATCGCCATATTTTCGGGTCATTTCGACGAGCTTGCCGGTGGCGTCGTAGGTCACAAACTGCTGGGCGTAGGTCTTGCCGGTAACGGCGAGATTGGCTTCCTCGCGGCTCTTGTCCGCATAGACGATTTTGTAGCTCAGTTCGTCGTGTGTGAGCGGATTGTAGTTGTGGTATTCCCTCGAGCCGTCGTCATTGCGAATTTCGGCAGCAACGAAGTGCCCATTGGCGTCGAATGTGTCGATCTCGTAAAGTCCGCCTTGCGCCGAGTATTTTCTGGAGGAGATGGTGAGTTCCTCGTGGCCCGCGACAAACGTCGTAACGATGTAGGAACCATCCGCCGATGTCGTCGTATAGCCGATGGCGAGGCCCGTCGTGGCATTGTAGCTATAGACCCGGACGTCGTCGCCGAGATGTCCGTAGACATTGCCGTTGTCGTCATAGAGCAGTGTGTCGACCAGCGTGCCGGCGCTGTCGTAGATCGCCTTCTGCGCGATCTTGGTCTCGCTTCCGGCGACAAATGTCACGACTTCATAGGACTTGTCAGCGGCATAGAGTGTATAGCCGGTCATGACGAAGGACGCGTTGTAAGCGATGACCTTGAAGGTGGCGTTGGTTCCGAACGTCTCGGCGCTGATGAGATGACCATGTGAATCGAGAAGATCCCGTTCGATCAGCACCCCTGCCGTGTTGTAGGAGAGAACACGGCCGGAATAGGCCTGGCCTGTAATGCCGAGTGTTCCTTCGACACGCGAGCCGTCGAGTTCGATCAGCAGGAAGCTCGTTTCCTTGCCCGTGGCATCGTAGATATGCGTGTCGGTGCCGCCGTCGGCCGTCCACACACGAGAAAACAGCAGCGTGCCGTCAGCGGCGTAACGTTCCGCCGAAACCTGTTTGCCGTTCTTGTCGAATGTGGCGTCGGTCTCGACATAGGCCTGGCCGGTGATGCCAAGGGTGGCCACCTTTCGGCTGCCATCGGCGTTGTAAAGGGTATAGCTTGTCATTTTGCCGGTGACGGGATCGAAATTGTCGAATTCCTTGGACCCGTCGGCAAAATAGGTCTGCTTGTAGTAGAGAACACCGGAAGCTGTGAACCGCGATTGGCTAAGGAGCTGCCCATTGTCGAGGAGGGAGAATTCCGATGTCCCGTCGGCCTTCCATGTCGTCAGCCCCGTCGTGCCGTCTGCGTTTATCTTTGCGTCGAAGACCAGCAGGCTTCCTGAGTAACGAAGGGTTTCGGTAGTGACGCCGTTGGAGTCGTAAATGATGTCCTGGCGATCGTAGCCCGCCTGTCCTGAGACCGCAGAGCTGACCTTGAAGTTGAAATCCCCCACGATCTTGTCCATCGTGTCGGCGTATTTTATGAAGACGCGCATCTGAAATGCGCTGTCGACCGTCAGCGTATGCGTATCGGTAAGCACGATGGCTGCCAGGCCGGTGTTCTGGGCGATCGCATCCATCCGGGCGACAATGTCGGCAGCGGTGGAAATCTCGAGGGTCATCGGCGCTGCGGTGATGCCATGGCGCCCGGTATCGTCAACGGCGACGGCACTGAAATTATGCTGTCCGTTCGTCGTCAGTCTGACGTCCAGGCTGAAGTGGCCGGTCGAATCGACCTCGGCGGTGCCAAGCAGCAGGCCATTTTCAGAGATCCTCACCGTGGTGCCGGCTTTCGCTTCGCCGGTGAGATTGACGATGTGATCGCCATTGGCCGGATAGTCGATGTCGTTGAGCGTCAGTTTCGGTGCACCGATGAATTCGCTCTTGTCGGGAAAGACAACAGCCGTGCCGGTGTCGATCTTCAGATGGCCATATTCGGCAGCGACCGTCTCGGTTGCATTGGCGTGCCTGTAGATCCCTTCAGACCAATAGACCCCGCTGTTTCCGACGTAGCCGAGTGGTCCCGAATAGTCGGCGATGGTGACGCCGTCGAGAGTGACGACCAGCCGCCCGTTGCCATTGGGATCGAACACCGCCTTGATGTCGATATCGTATTTATGCCCGCGGTCTATGTCGGCAACATCTGTGAACAGTCGTTCGGTAACCGGTTGCCCGTCTGTACCTGTGTAGCGGATCTGGATGCAGAGTCGTTCCCCGACAAGACCGAGTTCATAAGGCGGGCTGCGAGGGTCATCAAGGGTTTGCAGATCCTGGTGAAGCTGACCCAGCACCATGAACCAGGCAGTGTTCGGTTCACCTGGTTCGAGCGTGAACTCATAGGAAATGTGCATCGGCGTGCCATTGGCGATTGTCGCCCTGTCGGCAAGCTCGGCACGCTCGACCTCATGGTTTTCCTGGACGTCCCACCAATGCTGGTTGCCGTCGCGCAGTTCGAAGCGGACGACATCCGCTTCCGGAACCGTGATGGTCCACGGCTTGCTGGCACTCTGCAATTCGAAAAGCTCTGATCCGATCTCAATCGAATAATAGCCTGTCATGGACGAGGTCCACTCTTCGGGCGTTATGATCGTGACTGCCATGCGGGTGCCTCTGGTTAAGCTACCAGAGGTTTTGTCAGGCCGGCATTAAGGGAGACGAAAATGGATTGCTAAAATGCAATCCATTCCCATTTTCAAAGCGGGCAGGGGCGCCAGATTCACTCCAGATTTTCGGCAAAACAACGGTAATAGTTGCTCGAAAACCGGCATGTTGCCGAGGGGCGTCGAAAACAACCTAAATATTGAGGCAAAAGGTTCCTGTGGTATTTTTTGAACGTTGTTGCAGCATGCTTAACACCCGGTAAGCGTTATATTCCATATCTTGCACTTTCCCCCTCAGTGCCGGTCGATCCGGCACTGGTAGCAATTATTGCGCGCCGAACGAACGTGGACATAGGCGATGTCGTCGCGCACCAGCAGGCCCTGCGCATAGGTCACCAGGTCGTCCGTTGGAATGACCGCTCCGGTGCCATAGACAATGCGATTGTCCTCCCCATAGCCGCGCAGGATGTAATCCTTGCTGGTCTGCAGGACCGGCGGCTGGATTTCCTTCGCCTCGTAGCGATTGCAGCGACGCGCATGCAGGAAGATCGGCCCGGTTTCCGCATAGGGCTGCAGACCGGGGAAGGGCCGGTAAGCAAAGACCAGCAGTTCCTCGCCTTCCTCGATGTTCTGCAGGCAGTGACGGCAGGGATACCCCGGGCCTCGCGACGTCATCGTTTCTGGCGCCAAGCCGTAGGCGTCCGTGGCGCCACTCCACAAGGCTTCGGCGTCGTCAGTCGGCATTGCGTGGAAGAGAATGTCGGTCATGGCAAATCTCCTTGATTGACTTGCCGTGTTATGGCCGCACAGGGGCGGCGGCGCCACCCGAAACCTGCAAAAGCGCTTGAGAACCAATGGCTGAAAAATTGCTAAAAATACTCGTCGCTGTTCAGGCGCGAAACATGGATGGTAACAAGATCGCCAACGACGACCGGATCACCATTGTCATCCATTCGTCTTTCAAGACGCCCCGGCAACAGTTGGCCATCCTGCGGCGATAGATAATGGAAATCGATAAATCGGGAACGAACGACAATCGGGCGCATCGTGAGTCTTGTATCGCTGAGCAACAGTCGTTCCAAGTCTTCGCAGTTGGGAGTGGGTCTTGTGTGCGATGACCCCCCACGCCCGAGAGGCGTCTTGATGTAGCATAAAGTCTCAACGTGCTCCACGCTCACCTTTTGCTTTGCGTGGACAACGAGGCGGAGCACGTAGACCAGCGGTGTCGCCACAAGCAGCACCAAGCACAGGACAGCAAGCGATTTCGGCCGCCTTAACATCAGCTTTTCTTGGCTAGATCCATCAATTCCTCGTCGCTCAGCGGCCTGACCAGTGCGTCGAAGGTCGAAACGGGATTGAAGCCGAACATCTGGTAGAGATGCAGCGCGCGGGGGTGATCGAGGTTGCTGGTGGTGACGCTGACCTTCTTCGGCTCCAGCGCCCATGCGGCATAAAGCGTCTGCAGCAGGAACCATTTGCCGACGCCCAGTCCCAGCGCGTGCTCGAACAGGCCGAAATAGCAGAGCTCGACCTGCTCCTCGGATTCGTGGAACAACTCGCAGAAGCCGGCTGGCGCGCCGTTGACGTAGAGCACGGTGATGTGAGTGCGCTTGTCACGCAGGATCGCCAGAAGCTTCTCTTCCGGCAGCCGCATCCGCTCGACCCAGTGCCAGCGTCGCCCGACATTGGTGTAGAGGAAACGATAGAAGGCCAGAGGAACCTCCGGCACGCCCATGACAGCTGTGTGCAGGTTGACGGGCAGCGGCAGGCTCTGGCGCGGCGCCGAATTCATTTCCAGGCGGGTGATATGCGCCTTGAGTGCTTTCGGCTTCTTGGAGGTCGAAGGTATTTTCATCAGTTCTTTCCGGTCACGACAGGCGTGTCGTCGCGGCTGCCCCATTCCGACCAGGAACCGTCATAGAGCGTATTTTCGGAATGGCCAAGCGAAGTCAGTGCCAGCGTGACGATCGCCGCCGTGACGCCGGAACCGCAACTGGTGACGACAGGCTTGGAGAGGTCGATACCGGCATTTTCGAAGTTGGCTCTGAGCGCTGGCAAAGACTTGAACCTGCCATTCTCGAAGAAACTGGCCGACGGCAGGCTTTTTGCACCCGGCATATGCCCGGAGCGCAGGCTGGCGCGCGGCTCGGGGTCGGTTCCTGCGAAACGGCCGGCGCTGCGAGCATCGGCGATCTGCCGGCTGCCGCTCGCGACGATCGCCTTCATCTGGTCGAGCGTGGTTACCTTTGAACTATCGAAATTGGCGTGGAAGGTCGCAGGCTTCGGCTCGGGAAGGTCGGTTTCCAGCCGGCGGCCTTCCGCTTTCCAGCCGTCAAGTCCACCATCGAGCACATAGACGTGGGCGGCGCCCATCAGCCGGAACATCCACCAGATGCGCGGTGCGGCCATCGTGCCGGGTCCGTCATAGACGACGATTGTATCCGTCTCCGTGATGCCGAGCTTGCCGACTGCATCAGCGAAGAACGCAGGCGAGGGGATTGTGTGCGGCAGGCCGCTCGTGTGATCCGCGATCACATCCTGGTCGAAGAACACCGCACCCGGAATATGGCCAGCCGCATATTCGGCGGCACCGTTACGATTTTGCGCCGTGAGGTACCAGGAGGCATCGACGATGCGGAATTCCGGCGCGCCGAGATTCTTCTCCAGCCAATCCGCCGATACGACAAAAGCGTTCTTCTGCTCGGCCACGACCCTTCTCCTGTAAATTATTAAAGGCTAACGTAAGGTAATGTCAGGCTTCCGGCGTGCCAAAACGTATGCGGAAGCGCCTGTTTTCCTTGCCTTTTTTCTCGATCTTCGCGATATGGATGTCGCCGACTTCCTGCGTTTCCGACACATGCGTGCCGCCGCAGGGCTGGCTGTCGATAGCAGCGCTCTCGCCAATGCAGACGAGGCTGACCCGCCCAAGGCCCATCGGCGGCCGGACATTCTTGGATTTGACGATGCCGGGATTGGCCGCAAGTTCAGCGTCGGTAATCCACTGCAGGTAAACGGGGTGATTGGCGCGGACGATATCCATCATCCCAGCCGTCACGTCGTCCTTGTCGATTGTCTCCGACATGTCGAAGTCGACGCGACTCTCGTCCTCGCCGACGGCTGCGCCGGTGATCGGGAACTGGCAGACGACGGACAGGATATGACAGGCGGTGTGCATCCGCATCAGCTTGTAGCGGCGTGGCCAGTCGACATGCAGGGTCAGCTTTTCGCCGACTTCAGGCGAGGGCTGTCCCTCCAGCGGCTTGTGCACGATGACGCTCTTGTCTTCACCATTGACTGTGAGACCGAGCTCGATCTTCGAGCCATCGGCGCGCTCGAGAAAACCGGTATCGCCGGGCTGGCCGCCCGATGTCGCGTAAAAACAGGTCTGGTCGAGTTCTATTCCGCCGTCTTCCCGGACTGCTGTGACCGTTCCCTCCGCCGTCGCCAGGTAAAAATCGTCGCGAAACAGAGGGATAACAGGCATGAAACGGTCTCGTTATTATGCAGCTTCGTAAGGCGGCTTGATCGTCGACGTTCTCGCCATCCATTCGGGAATCGGCAGGCCCTTGGAGGAGAGAAATTCCGGATTGAAGAGTTTCGACTGATAGCGGTTGCCGTAGTCGCACAGGATGGTCACGATTGTATGGCCGGGTCCGAGGTCTTTTGCAAGCCGGATCGCGCCTGCGACATTGATGCCCGACGAGCCGCCAAGGCACAGGCCTTCGTTCTCCACCAGATCGAAAATCAGCGGCAGCGCCTCGGCATCCGGGATCTGGTACTGGAAGTCCGGCGTAAAGCCTTCGAGATTGGCGGTGATGCGGCCCTGGCCGATGCCTTCGGTGATCGAGCCACCCGAGGATTTTAGTTCGCCATGTGCATAGAATTCATAAAGCGCGGCACCTTCCGGGTCGGCAAGGCCGATCTTGATATCGGGATTGAACGCGTTGAGGCCCGCGGCGACACCAGCCAGCGTGCCGCCTGAACCAACCGCGCATATGAAGCCATCGACCTCGCCATTGGTGTCGGCCCAGATTTCCGGTGCCGTGGTCTCGATATGGGCCTGACGGTTGGCTGTGTTGTCGAACTGGTTGGCCCAGATGGCGCCGTTCGGTTCTGTACGAGCGAGTTCCGCGGCGAGCCGGCCGGAAAGCTTCACATAGTTGTTGGGATTCTTGTAGGGGACGGCGGGAACCTCGACCAGTTCGGCGCCGAGCAGTTTCAGCGCGTCCTTCTTTTCCTGGCTCTGCGTCTCGGGAATCACGATCACCGTACGATAGCCGAGCGTCTGGGCGACCATGGCGAGCCCGATGCCGGTATTGCCGGCCGTGCCTTCGACGATCACGCCGCCGGGCTTCAGCAGGCCCTGCCGTTCGGCGTCGCGGATGATGTAGAGCGCGGCGCGATCCTTGACCGACTGGCCGGGATTGAGGAACTCGGCTTTGCCGAGAATCGTGCAGCCGGTGAGCTCCGAGGCGCGGTTCAACCGGATAAGCGGCGTCTTGCCGATGGCGTCGAGAACGTTTGCGTGCACGGTCATGAATCTTTCCTGATCTTTGTCTTCACGGTAAGCCCGGTGTTTTTCACCCGCAAGCGTTTTGGCGCAAGAAAATTCGTTGCGTTAGCCCGACCGCTTTGAAGAATAGAATTCTGATCGTATCAGGCATACACGACGTGGCGCACGTCGATGTTCCGTGTGCGAAATCCCGCTTCGCAATAGAAGAAGTAGAATTCCCACAGGCGCTTGAAGCGCTGGTCGAAGCCGAGCGGCTGCAATCCTTCCCAGACATCCCAGAACTTGACGCGCCATTCGGCAAGCGTTCGGGCATAATCATGGCCGAAGCCGAAATTGCTGACCAGCGACAGCCCCGCCTTCTTTCCTTCTTCTGAGAGGTGCTCGACCGTCGGCAGCATGCCGCCGGGGAAGATGTATTTCTGGATGAAATCGGGGTTGGCCTTGTAGTCGTCGAAGGCCTTGTCGTCGATCGTGATGACCTGCAGGCCGGCCTTGCCGCCGGGTTTGAGGCAGGCGCGCAGCTTGTCGAAATAGATTGGCCAGTATTTCTCGCCGACGGCTTCGAACATCTCGATGGAGACGATCTTGTCATAGAGGCCGCGCTCGTCGCGATAGTCCTGGAATTTCAGGTCCACCTTGTCGGAAAGTCCGCCGCGCTGCATGCGCTCACGAGCGAACTTCAGCTGTTCGTTGCTGATCGTCAGGCCGGTGACCTTGCAGCCGATCTCGCCGGCGGCATATTCGGCAAATCCGCCCCAGCCGCAGCCGATTTCCAGCACATGATCGCCGGGCTTGATGCCGGTGGCTTCGGCAAGCGCGCGGTACTTGGCCGTCTGCGCCGAGGTGAGATCGTTGGCGCCCGTCGAGTAGAGGGCCGAGGAATAGGTCATGGTCGGGTCGAGCCATGCCTTGTAGAATTCGTTGCCGAGATCGTAATGCGCAGAGATGTTGCGCTTCGAGCCTTTCCTTGTGTTGGCATTCATCCAGTGGCGGAATTTTTCGACGATCCGCAGCAGTCCGCGTGCGCCGTTGGCAAACCGGCCGCCGACATGCTGGTTGACGAGAAACAGCTCGAGGAAGGCGCCGATATCGGCGCTGTCCCAGTCACCATCCATATAGGTTTCCGCCGCCGCAATCGTACCGCCCGAAATCGCCCTTGTGAACAGGTTCCAGTTCTTCAACCCGATCTGGGCATCTGGGCCGGGTTTGGAGCCGGCGATCTTGCCGACCCGTCCATCCGGCAGCGTCACCGAGAGACTCCCGACATCGATGTTGATGAGGCCCTTGAAGATCATCTGCACCGACAGCGGCAGGCCCCGGACAAAGGCCGAAAGATTATGCGCGTCAAGCATCGTCAGCATCCCGTCGGAAGCGGGTGTTGTGGTCGAAGACATCCATTCCCCCTGGCCCGGTCGGTCAGTGCGCCTGCGGGCTGCTCTCAGAGTGCATTTCCGCAAATTTCCCGCGTCTTGTCGAGGGCAAAAGCGGAAAATCACAATTGTTTCATGGCTCTATCGAACCGGAAATCTCCTTGTAGGCGCCGAGCGGGCGCTTTTTGGCAGCATCATGCTCAATCAGCGGCTTCGGATACGTCTCGCCGAGCGCCACGTCCGCTGTCTTCAGCACCTCTTCGGGTGCATCGAAAAGCCAGTGGGCGTAGCGTTCGGGCAGACCGGAGAGTTCCGGGCAGGGGGCAGCCACCAGACTTGCGCTGCTGGCGTTTGGTTGGCAGCGGAGTCGGGCATGCAGGTGTCTGGGTATAAGCAGATCAGTGCTGTCACGCCGGCAGCACACAAGGGGATCAGTCTCTATGTCTGCGGCTTTCGATCTTCATCATATTGCGAAAGGCCGGGCAGGGCGGCAAGCCATGGCTCGCGGCGTTTCACCCATAATTCGTACTGGGGTTCGAGATCGGTGGGCGCGACGTCGAGAGAGCCTATGTGAATCTCGGCCTCCGTTTCGCTGACATTGAACAGCCTCGACCCGCACTTCCCGCAAAAGCCCCGGCCCTCATAGACCAGCGGCTCGCCCGAATAGCGGAAATGGTCGCGCGGCCAGATGGCGAAGACGGTGAAGACCGAACCGCTGTCCTTGCGGCAGTCCATACAGTGGCAAATGCCGACCCGCAAGGGCTCGCCGACAACCTCGTAGCGAATAGAACCGCACAAACATCCGCCCGCACGTCGTTGCATCATTTGCTCCCCGGCATTTGGAGATCCTGTTTGGCCCGCTGTGCGATGCGGCTTTGGGCATCTGCCCGTCTACTGCCGTCCCAGGTGGCCTCGGCAGGTTCGGCTTGCTCTGTCGATTTGCCGCTGCGTTCGGGTAGCTTCTTGGTGCTCGCCATTTCCATCGGGCTGGCAGAGTTGCGCTGCTCCTCGATGGGCTCGTGACCGCCCAGGGGATCGGTGGGATGGGCGACATCGTTCTGATCCAGGGTTTTCATGGGCACATCTCCATTCGTCTTGTTTGTGACAACGGATGGCGACGGAAACAGTTCCAATACGGTGTATTTTCATGAAACCAAATTGGAAAGCAGGCGTTGACCTGTCGAGACGCGAAGGCGTGCCAAGTGGACGTGACGGCGCGAAGAACATGTGGATTTTTCCGCTTTCTCCGCATGGCCAACGAAACGGCAGACGAGCTTCCTACCCGTCCGCCTCGCGTCTCTCCCCCTCAGGGGATGCTGCATAGAGCGATTCTCCAGATCATTTCAGCACGTCGCATGTGTCCTCCGGCAGAGCCTTGGGAACGGTGCAGGAACGACTCCTGCCACGGCGCGGCCTGCGGTGGCGTTCTGTTCTGCCACACCTGAGATATTATCAGGCAAAAACAAATGCTTGGGAATGGTGTATTTTTGTATTGGAGGCCTCGCCCGGAATCGAACCGGGATGCAAGGATTTGCAGTCCTCTGCGTAACCACTCCGCCACGAGGCCCCAATCACCACACCGTTAAGCCACAAAGCTTAATTGTCCGTTTGGATAAGGACGTTTTGGGTAAAAACCGACAACGCCCCGGCGGATGGCGGGCTTCTAACAGGAAGGTTTGTGATCCGCAAGACGATTTCTAGAGTCTTTCTATTTCCACTGACGGGTTTTTCCACATGCAACGAAGAAGGCCGAGTGATACAGTGCTTTGCTGGGGATAGGCTCGGCATCGGCCGATTATTCCGCGTGTTTTTGAAAAAATCGCTTGGCAAATCGGAAAAGCATTTGTATTAGGCGCACCAACGCTGCGGCAACGCAGATATTCCCTGGTAGCTCAGCGGTAGAGCATTCGACTGTTAATCGACAGGTCGCCGGTTCGAATCCGGCCCGGGGAGCCAAATTTGCAGGCCATGTGCCTGAAAAATTGAAGGAGCCAGTTCTTGACTGAACTGGCTCCTAATTTTTTTTCTGAATGATACAAATGAAAAACCCGCCGATTTCGGCGGGTTTTCGTTTCGGCACGGAATGTCTTATCTCCATGCGCAGCGATAGCGATTCCATCTCGGTCCGCACCAGCGCCAGTGGCCACGCGGCCTGACGACGATTACGGGGCCGAACGCGACCGGGGGGTACCAGAAGCCGCCGTAGTAGCGATATCCCGGACGGGAATATCGATAGCCGCGATGACCACGGTAGTAGCCGTATCGCACGACGACACGGGCCTGCTCTACGTCTGTACCGCGATTGACGGTCTGTGTTGGCACCGGCATCGCTTCAGCCGGCATGATGGCGGAAACGGCCATCATGGCGCCGAGCGCCGCAGCACAAATAGAAGATTTGCTCATGATGTTACCTTTGTGTTGACCCCTGTCGGGCGCAAAACACGCGGCGAGAATAAAAAGTTCCGCGCAACGCACACTATTGAACAGATTCCCTGTTCTGTCGTCAACAAGAGAAGGCGTTGGGCAGGTGCTCGAGATGGCGCCGGAGCGGGTAGCCCTAGGCGGCGATCCGCGCAAAATTCCTTCTGATATGATCGATGTAGAATTGGCCAGGAGATTGGGAAGAAACCATGTCGCGGACCACGTGCGGCGGCACGTCGGCAAACAGCCGCACCTGTTTATTCCTGAAGACGATATGCAGCTTGCGGCCGTCGCTGTCATAAGCCAGGCTCGATATGATGCGCGACTTTACGAGTATCTCTGTCATGTCTGCCTCCGTCTTTTGCGTTTGCACATTGCTAGCCCAAAAGCATGAAAGGAGGCCCAACCAAGGTGGTTAAAGGGCTGATAAAAGCGGCATTACTGCTGCGTTGCGATAATATTGCGGAGCCGCCCACGCTTTCGCCTTGAAAGCTTGCCGCAGGCAAATTATGACCAGCTTACGAATATGCCTATTTTCCGTGACTGAAGGACGGACTGACAATGGATTTCACAGCCCAGCGCAACAAGATGGTCGACAATCAGATCCGCACCACGGATGTGACCTCGCACTCCGTCCTCAACGCCTTCCTCGACGTGGAGCGCGAGAATTTCGTCGCAGAGAGCCTCAGGCCGCTCGCCTATAGTGACAACGACCTCGAGATCGCTCGCGGCCGCTACATCATGGAACCGTCGCCGCTGGCCAAGCTGCTGCAGCTTGCGGGCCTTTCCAAGAATGACAAGGTTCTCGAGATCGGCGCCGGCACCGGCTATGCAACGGCCGTCATGGCGCACCTCGCGGGCAGCGTCGTCGCCGTCGAAAGTGACCCGGCACTCGTCGAGGCCGCCAAGGCCAATCTCGCCGGCATCGAAAACGTCACGGTCGAAAGCGCCGAACTCACCGCCGGCTGTCCGTCGAAGGGACTGTATGACGTCATCCTCGTCAACGGTTCGGTCGCACAGGTTCCGGATGCGCTTTTCGCCCAGCTCAGGGAAGGCGGCCGGCTCGTCGGTGTCGTCGGTCAGGGCCTGTCGTCGAGCGCACAGATTTTCGTGCGCGAGCGCGGCACGCAGTCGCAGCGTTGGGCATTCAACACCTCGGTGCCGAAGCTGCCGGGTTTTGATAAGGCGGCAGAGTTCGTCTTTTAAGTAATTTCTGCGGATTTATCCGCAATTATTTGAAAATAATTCGGAAAGGCGAGGCGCACTCGCCTTTTTTCTTGTCTTGGAATGCGAGTATCTGGGCTGATCGGCTCAAACTTGTTGCGGATGCGCAACGTGGCTGCACATTGTTCCTGTGCCAACCAGCGAAATGATTGCCGCACCGGTTGTCACCGGTCATATAATGCGCAGTTATTGCGTCGAACAAGTTCCATCCGGGGCATGCGGGCGGATACCGGGACCGCATGACGCGGCCGTAGATAGAGACGGGCTGTTAAAGGTTCGCGATTTGGTGGCCTTACGGCTGCAGGCAGGGTGTGTGACGTGTTGAAGTTCAGAATGGCTACGCTGGCCGCGTTCATGCTCCCGGTATCGTTTGCCATTGCCGGTCCCGCTTGGGCCGATTCCATCTATGACGCGATGGCGAAAGCGTATGAGAACAACCCCGACCTCAATGCCGCCCGCGCCGGCCTCCGCGCCACCGACGAAGGCGTGACCATTGCCAAGTCCGGCTGGCGGCCGCAGGTTTCCGGCTTCGTGCAGAAGACGACGACGAACTTCAAGACGGTCGGCAAGTTGACCGTCGGCCAGACATCGATTGGCTTGCCGATTCAGAGCGATGACATCACCACCCATACCGGTCAGATCGGCATCACCGTCACGCAGCAAGTGTTCGACGGCTTCCAGACCTTGAACAATGTCCGCGCGGCCGAATCGAACGTCTATTCCGAGCGCGCCCAGCTCAAGGCCAACGAGATCCAGATCCTGCTGTCGGCCGCGGAAAGCTATGCCAACATTGCCCGCGATCAGCAGATCGTTTCGATCCGCAAGCAGAACACCGCCTTTCTGCGCGAACAGGTGAAAGCCGCCAATGCGCGGCTTGATGTCGGCGAGGGCACCAAGACCGATGTGGCCCTGGCCGGATCATCGCTTGCGCAGGCGCAGGCGCTGGTGGCGGACTCGATCTTCCAGCTCAAGCAGAGCGAGGCGGTGTATGTGCAGATCGTAGGCGACACACCGCGGGGCATCACCCAGCCAAAGCCGATCAGCAAGCAGGTCCCGAAGAACATCGACACGGCGGTCGCCACCGGTTGGCGTGAGCACCCTTCCATCGTCGCGACGATGTATGCGATCGACGCGGCAGGCTACAAGGTCAAGTCCGCCGAAGGCACGATGCTGCCCGGCGTCGTCGTTCAGGGGCAGTTCGCCAACAATACTGGTGACTCGCCGCTGACCTCCCTCAACAACTACAATTCGACCTCGATCACCGCACGCCTCAACGTGCCGATCTATCAGGGGGGCGCTGAATACGGTCAGATCCGCGAAGCCAAGGAACGTCTGGGCCAGCAGCGCATCCTGCTCGACTCCTCCCGCCTCGAAGTCCAGAAGACCATCGTGTCAGCAATGGCGCAATATGAAGCATCGCTCGCGGAAATCGCTGCGATCGACGTCCAGATCAAGGCGGCCAACGAGGCGCTCGCCGGGGTCATCGAGGAGCGCAAGGTCGGTCAGGCAACGACGCTGGACGTACTCGACTCCCAGACCCGTGTCTTGACCGCCCAGGAAAGCATGGCACAGGCGCGCCGCACAGCGGTGGTCGCGAGCTTCTCGATCGTGGCCTCGATCGGCCGACTGACCGTCGATGAGGTCAATCTCAAGGTCGCGAAATACGAGCCCAAGGATCATTACAAGGCCGTCAAGGACAAGTGGTTCGGGCTGCGAACCGTCGACGGACGCTAACTTCCGATGATTGCATGCGTGAGCGGGGCCGATTGGCCTCGTTTTTTCTGCTGACGATCTCAGACAAATCTGTGCATCATCGCATTTAATTGATTCGAGGCGGTTTTTTCGAATCCGCCGATGACATAAGCTTGCCTTGCTGCGTCGGGTGGGGCGCATGCAAGTTGAAATGCGGCACTTATTTCCGAGGACAAGCAATGGCTCAGCCCAATGTTGTGCGAGAACCTTCCATGGACGAGATTCTGGCGTCGATACGCCGGATCATCGAGAGCAACGATCCGGTGCCGCAGGCAGGGGTCGCGACCGCCATGGCCGAACCCGAAGGGTTCATGGGACGTCCCGCCAACGACGACTCCGAGGAAGTCACCCTGACCGTTGACGATGCCTTTGCAAGAGAAGTCGACGACTTCGCCGCAACCGAGCCGCCAATCGCGGCGCCATCGCCGATGATGGCGCATCCGCTGCGCACCGAAGCCACCGCAAGTGCCCGCGAGCCGGCTCGCATGCAGCGCGTCGAGCCTTCCTTCCATTCCGCGCCGCTCGAGGCACAGCCGCAGCCAAAATCCTTGTCGCTCGCCGATGTTGCTGCCCGCGTGCGCGCCGCCTCCGAGCGCGGCCAGGCCGAGCGCAGTGCTGCTTTGCAGGACCTAACCCCCGAGCCTGTGGCTGAGGAGCCGCTCTACGTCGCGCCTGAGCGCGAACCGGAACCGGTATTCGCTTCCAGCCCAGCGCCCGAGCCGGTTATGTCCGAGCCTGAACGCCCGGTGGAGCAAGTCGAGGTCCAGGCGCCTGCGACGCATGTCGAGCCCGAGCCGGTGAGCCAACAGCCGATTTCGCTGCTTTCGTCTTCGGTTGGCGAACAGGTTGCCCGTTCCTTCCAGGATCTCGCCTTTGCCGTCGATGACGCCGAGCGCCGTTCGCTGGACCAGATCACCGAGGATATGCTGCGGCCGATGCTGCAGGAATGGCTCGACGACAATCTGCCGACCATGGTGGAGCGCCTCGTACGCGAAGAGATCGAGCGCGTGGCCCGCGGCTCGCGCCGCTAAGACTGCTCGACACTTGCTGGCCAAGACTTGCCGAATAGCGAAAAGCCGCCGCACTGGCGGCTTTTTCATTGCGTCTGATTGACTTGCCCACGCTTCTCACATTACGGAAAGCGCACTTTCATACCATTGGCGGTACCATCATGCTTGAAAAAACCTATGACTCGGCCTCCGTTGAGCCGAAGATCGCGAAGAAGTGGGAAGATGCGGACGCATTCGCCGCCGGCGCCAACGCCAAGCCGGGCGAGGATTCGTTCTGCATCGTCATCCCGCCGCCGAATGTCACCGGCTCGCTGCATATGGGCCATGCGCTCAACAACACCTTGCAGGACATCCTGGTGCGCTTCGAGCGCATGCGCGGCAAGGACGTGCTTTGGCAGCCCGGCATGGACCATGCAGGCATCGCCACCCAGATGGTTGTCGAGCGCCAGCTTGCTGAACGCCAGCAGCCGTCGCGCCGCGACATGGGCCGCGAGGCCTTTGTCGAGCGCATCTGGCAGTGGAAAGACGAATCCGGCGGTATCATCTTCAACCAGTTGAAGCGCCTTGGCGCCTCCTGTGATTGGTCGCGCGAACGCTTTACCATGGATGAAGGCCTGTCGGCGGCCGTGCTCGAAGTCTTCGTCTCACTCTACAAGCAGGGACTGATCTACAAGGACAAGCGTCTCGTCAACTGGGACCCGAAGCTGCTGACCGCGATCTCCGACCTCGAAGTCGAACAGGTCGAGATCAAGGGCAATCTCTGGCACCTGCGCTATCCGCTGGAAGCCGGCGTCACCTACCAGCACCCCATCGCCTTTGATGAAGAGGGCAAGGCGACGGAATGGGAAACGCGCGACTATCTCGTCGTCGCCACGACCCGCCCCGAAACCATGCTCGGCGACACCGGCGTTGCCGTCAATCCGGAAGACGAACGTTACAAGTCGATGATCGGCAAGCATGTCATCCTGCCGATCGTCGGTCGCAAGATCCCGATCGTCGGTGACGACTATGCTGATCCGACCGCCGGCACCGGCGCCGTCAAGATGACGCCCGCGCACGATTTCAACGACTTCGAGGTTGGCAAGCGCCGGGGCTTGAGGCAGGTCAACGTGCTGACGACCGATGCCAAGGTCATCCTCAAGGACAACGAGGATTTCCTTGAGGGCCTGACGCCTAATTCGACTGAGCAGGGCTTCTGGGATCAGCTTGAAGGCAAGGATCGCTTTGCCGCCCGCAAGCTGATCGTCGAGATGATGGAAGAGGCCGGCCTGCTCGACAAGATCGAGCCGCACACCCACATGGTCCCGCATGGCGACCGCGGCGGCGTGCCGATCGAGCCGCGCCTGACCGAGCAATGGTATGTCGATGCGGCAACGCTCGCCAAGCCGGCAATTGCCTCGGTCCGCGAAGGCCGCACCAATTTCGTCCCGAAGAACTGGGAAAAGACCTATTTCGAATGGATGGAAAACATCCAGCCTTGGTGCGTCTCGCGCCAGCTGTGGTGGGGGCACCAGATCCCGGCTTGGTATGGTCCGGATGGCACCGTCTTCGTCGAGAAGTCCGAGGAAGAGGCGCTGCATGCCGCCATCCAGCATTACCTCGCCCATGAAGGCCCGATGAAGGCCGTTGTCGAGGACCTGCTCGAAAACATGAAGCCTGGCGAGATCCTGACCCGCGACGAGGATGTGCTCGATACCTGGTTCTCTTCGGCGCTCTGGCCATTCTCGACGCTTGGCTGGCCGGAAAAGACGCCGGAACTGGCCCGCTACTATCAGACCGACGTTCTGGTCACCGGTTTTGATATCATCTTCTTCTGGGTCGCCCGGATGATGATGATGGGCCTGCATTTCATGGAGGACGGGGAAGGCACGCCGGTCGAGCCGTTCCACACCGTCTACGTGCATGCGCTGGTCCGCGACAAGAACGGCCAGAAGATGTCGAAGTCCAAGGGCAACGTCACCGATCCGCTCGAACTGATCGAGGAATACGGCGCCGACGCGCTGCGGTTTACGTTGTCGATCATGGCGGCGCAGGGCAGGGATGTGAAGCTCGACCCGGCCCGCATTGCCGGCTACCGCAATTTCGGCACCAAGCTCTGGAATGCGACGCGTTTTGCAGAGATGAACGGGGTTAAGGCGGATCCGAATTTCAAGCCGGCTGATGCCAAGCTGACCATCAGCCGCTGGATCCTGACCGAACTCAACAAGACCGTGGCCGAGGTTACCTCGGGCATCGAGCAGTTCAAGTTCAACGAAGCCGCTGGTTCGCTCTACCGCTTCGTCTGGAACCAGTTTTGCGACTGGTATCTCGAACTCCTCAAGCCGATCTTCATGGGAGAGGACGAAGCGGCCAAGGCCGAAGCGCAGGCCTGCGCGGCCTATGTGCTGGAAGAGACCTACAAGCTGCTGCATCCCTTCATGCCGTTCATGACCGAGGAGCTGTGGGAGCACACCGACGCGAGAGCGAGCCTGCTTTGCCACGCTGCATGGCCAGCACCGTCCTTTGCCGACAACACGGCGGCTGACGAAATCAACTGGCTGATCGATCTGGTCACCGGCATCCGCTCGGCGCGTTCTGAAATGAACGTCCCGCCGGCTGCAACCGCGCCGCTGATCCTCGTCGGCGCCAGCCCGATCACCACGGAACGTGCCGAACGCCATGATGCGGCGATCAAACGTCTGTCGCGCGTCGAGAGCATCCAGTTTGCCACCGAGGCACCCAAGGGCTCTGCCCAGATCGTCATCGGCGAGGCGGTTGCCTGCCTGCCGCTGGGCGCTCTGATCGATCTCGTGGCCGAAAAAAGCCGACTCGAAAAGGCGCTAGTCAAGGCTCAGACCGAGATCGACCGCATTGTTGGCAAACTGGGTAACGAAAAGTTTGTCGCAAATGCAAAACCGGAGGTCGTCGAGGCTGAACGCGAGCGTTTGGCCGAACTCGACCAGCAGAAAATCAGCCTCAAGATTGCCGTCGAGCGGATCGCCGAAGCCTGATTTTCAGGGCTTTGCGCCAAAATGACATAGGCCCCGTCGCGATGTTGTCGCGGCGGGGCCCATCTTTTTTGCCTGCGTCATTTTGTGACGATTTCGCAACACTTTTAGCGTTATTCTTGGAACCAGCCCGGCGGTATGGAAAGCTCGTCCATTTCCTGCCACAAACCGGGAGCAGCCATATGCAAAGAGATTGCGGTGGCTGCAGATGCCCTCGCGCCAAGGCCAGTATGAATACGTTAGTGATGCAGTGTCCGAGTACCGCCGTCCCGCACCTCCCGTCATCGGAGAGCTGTGGTCCCGGGCGGTTTGACACCGTGTCGGTGCAGCATTCGGCCACCACTCTGCAACGATTTGCGTCGGGAAGCAATCTGCCCCGGCAAGTGAAAGATATTGCGTGAAATGCCGATACGTGCGTTGAACAGGGTGAGCAGGTTAGTTGTCGGCGCGACCTTGATCGTGCTGACCACCACTGGTGCTGCGTTCGCGCTTGACCCGAACGGCGCCGTCTCCAAGGAATCCGGCCCGTTCGATCTGTTCCGCCTCGGCTTCAAGGCCTATCGCGAAGGCAACAAGCAGGAAGCCGTCGAGGCCTATCGCTATGCCGCTGAAAAAGGCCATACCGGCTCTCGCTGGGCACTGGCCACCATGTATGCCGATGGCGATGGCGTGGTGAAGAACGATTTCGAAGCCTTCAAGATCTACTCCGAAATCGCCACCGAGGGCGTCGAGCCCGGTTCCAACGACACCAGCTTCTTCGTCAACGCGCTGATGTCGTTGGCCGAATATTATCGCAAGGGCATTCCCGACAGCCCGGTGCGCACCGATCTCAGCCAGGCGCGCCAGCTCTATTTCCAGGCGGCGTCCGCTTTCGGCAATGCCGAGGCGCAGTTCCGGCTCGCCAAGATGCTGCTGTCGGGCGAGGGCGGTGAGCCCAATATTCGCCAGGCCAAGAAGTGGCTCAATCATGCCCGCAAGGAAGGCCATGCCGGCGCCATGGGCATCTTTGGTAACGTGATTTTCCAGGAAGGCCAGACCGTGCGCGGGCTCGCCTATATGACCGCGGCGCTCGATACCTGCGAGCCACGCGACCGCGACTGGCTGCAGTCGATGCAGGAGCAGGCCTTCTCGATCGCCAGCGAAGACGATCGCCGCAACGCCATCGCGCTCTCGGCCAATATCCGCAAGAACGGCGATTGAGCCGCTTCTTGATCCGGCGTACCATCGACATTGCATTCTGGCGCCGCGATACCCAACTTTCACTCGACCGTACCGGAATGGCCAAAGGCGATAGTGACAGCTATCGCCATTTGCATTAGGACAGCCTGAAAACAGGCCTTTATAGATGTTTCAGGCCACGAGACTTTTCAGGGAAATATCGGCGCCAAGGCGCCGGCGGAATCCGAGGAACACACCATGCCAGCATATCGCTCGAGAACCACCACGCACGGACGCAACATGGCAGGAGCCCGCGGGCTCTGGCGCGCCACCGGCATGAAGGACGAGGATTTCGGCAAGCCGATTATTGCTGTGGTCAATTCCTTCACCCAGTTCGTTCCGGGCCACGTTCATCTCAAGGATCTCGGCCAGCTCGTGGCACGCGAGATCGAAGCAGCCGGCGGTGTCGCCAAGGAATTCAACACAATCGCCGTCGATGACGGCATCGCCATGGGCCATGACGGCATGCTCTATTCGCTGCCGTCGCGCGAACTGATCGCCGACAGTGTCGAATACATGGTCAATGCCCATTGCGCCGACGCCATGGTCTGCATTTCCAATTGCGACAAGATCACCCCAGGCATGCTGATGGCGGCGCTGCGCATCAACATCCCGGTCGTCTTCGTTTCCGGCGGCCCAATGGAAGCCGGCAAGGTCGTCCTGCACGGCAAGAAGCATGCGCTCGATCTGGTCGACGCCATGGTCGCCGCTGGCGACGACAAGATCAGCGACGAGGACCTGAACGCCATTGAACGTGCGGCCTGTCCGACCTGCGGTTCATGCTCCGGCATGTTCACTGCCAATTCGATGAACTGCCTGACCGAAGCGCTCGGCCTGTCGCTGCCGGGCAATGGCTCGACGCTCGCCACCCACGGCGACCGCAAGCGCCTGTTCGTCGAGGCTGGCCACCTAATCGTCGACCTCGCACGCCGCTACTACGAACAGGACGACGAGAAGGTGCTGCCGCGCACCATCGCGTCGAAGGCGGCATTCGAGAACGCCATGGCACTCGATATCGCCATGGGCGGCTCGACCAACACCGTCCTGCATATCCTCGCCGCTGCCCATGAAGGCAAGGTCGATTTCACCATGGCCGACATCGATGCGCTGTCGCGCCGCGTGCCGTGCCTCTCCAAGGTCGCGCCTGCCAAGAGCGACGTGCATATGGAAGACGTCCATCGTGCCGGTGGCATCATGTCGATCCTCGGCGAACTCGATCGCGGCGGCCTGCTCAATCGTGACAGCCCGACTGTGCATGCTGCGACGCTTGGCGACGCCATCGACCGTTGGGACATCACGCGCACCAACAGCGAAAGCGTCCGCGATTTCTATCGCGCGGCGCCGGGCGGTATCCCGACCCAGGTGGCTTTCAGCCAGAACGCCCGTTGGGAGGAACTCGATACCGACCGCGAAAACGGTGTCATCCGTTCGGTCGAACATCCCTTCTCAAAGGACGGCGGTCTGGCCGTGCTCAAGGGCAACATTGCGCTCGACGGCTGCATCGTCAAGACAGCCGGCGTCGATGAAAGCATCCTCAAGTTTTCCGGTCCGGCCAAGGTTTTCGAAAGCCAGGACGCCGCCGTCAAGGGCATTCTCAACAGCGAAGTTGGTGCCGGCGATGTCGTCGTCATTCGCTACGAAGGCCCCAAGGGCGGCCCGGGCATGCAGGAAATGCTCTACCCAACTAGCTACCTGAAGTCCCGCGGCCTCGGTAAAGAATGCGCACTGATCACCGACGGACGCTTCTCGGGTGGCACATCCGGTCTGTCGATCGGCCATGTCTCGCCGGAAGCCGCCAATGGCGGCGCCATCGGCCTGATCCGCGAAGGCGACACGATTGTCATCGATATCCCCAACCGGACGATCGAGCTTGCGGTCGACAAGGCAACCTTGGAAGCCCGCCGTGCCGAGCAGAATGCTCTCGGCTGGAAGCCTGCCGCTCCCCGCCGCCGCAACGTCACGACAGCGCTCAAGGCCTATGCGGCCTTTGCGACGTCGGCAGACCGTGGCGCAGTCCGCGATCTCGGCAACTTCGAATAATAAAATGGGGCTTTGCCGCCAAGGAAAGCCCCGATACTTCATTGATGGTTGAAAGCAGGCGATCCCGGATCGCCTGCTTTTTTCGTTGTGGGTTACACGAAGACGATATCGTCGAGATGGGCAATATCGAAGTTCTTGAATATCAGGCCAGCGGTCGTGGAGAAGCTGACGACGAGGTCTGTACCAACCTGTTTGGCGAGCGTATCGAACGTCGTTGCCATGGTCGCGAGATCGAAATGCAGGCTGTCGGTCGCATAGTCGAAGTCGGTGATGGTGTCCTTGCCAAAGGCCGCCTTTTCGAATTGGAACGTGTCGCCGTCGTCACCGCCTGTCATGATATCGTTGCCCGCGCTGCCGCGGATGGTATCCGCACCGGCCTCGCCGTAGAGGATATCGTTGCCGACACCGCCTGTGATGACATCGGCACCGTCGCCGCCATAGATCGTGTCGATGCCGCTACCGCCGGTGATCGTGTCGTTACCAGCATCGCCCACCAGGAAATTGGTGCCAGAGACACCGTAGATCTTGTCGTCCCCGTCGCCGCCGTAAATCGTGTCGTTGCCGGCATCCGCGTAGAGCGTGTCGGCTCCGCCGCCGCCGCTGACGTAGTCGTTGCCGGCGCCTGCCTTGACGTAATCGTCGTAGTCGCCGCCATAGATCGTGTCGACGACTGCACCGCCGACGATCGAGTCATTGCCGGCGCCGCCCGAGAGGTAGTTGATACCGGCACCACCGGTGATCGTGTCGTTGCCGTCGCCGCCATAGATGGTGTCGAGCTGAGCACCGCCGATCAGCGTGTCGTTGCCTGCATCGCCGTCGAGATAATTGTTGCCGGCCTCACCATTGATCTTGTCGGCACCAACGCCGCCGTAGACGGTGTCGTTGCCGGCCCCAGCGGAGATGATGTTTGTGCCGTCGGTTTCGTAGATGAAGTCGTTGCCCGCACCGGTCTTTATCGTGTCGTTACCGGTGCCGCCCTGGATGATGTTGTTGCCAAGCGTGTCGGTGATGATGTTCGTGCCGCTGTTGTAAGCGTGGATTTCGTCATCACCCGCACCACCGAGCAACGTGTTGTTGCCCGTACCACTGACAAAGAGGTAGTCGTTGCCAAGGCCGCCGTCGAGAATGTTGTTGCCATCGCCGCCGCCGAGCTGATCGTTGCCGGCAAAACCGTAGAGCTTGTCGTTACCGCCGTTGCCCAGAAGGACATTGTCCAGCAGGTTGCCGTTGATGATGTCGTTGCCCGAGCCGCCCGTGGCGTTCTCGATCAGAGAAGACGTATCCTTGTTGTAGAGCAGGGCGTTGTAGATGTTGCCGACTGCGCGCTTATTTGTTCCGAGGACCGCGATCTGATCGACATTGAAGTAGGAACTCTTGCCGGCGTCGAGATTGAGCTTCAGGTCCGTCGTGTAGTCCGAGAGATCGTAGGTGTCGTTGCCGCCGCCATCCCAGATGGTCGCGAAAATGACGTTGCCGCCGGCGTCGATCGCCACGTCGCCGTTGACCGTCGTGTCGCCGGATCCTGGCGTCCATTTGTAGACGGTGTCGCCGCTATTGGTTGTGTAGTCGGCGCCATACATACGCTGCAGGGCCGCAATATCGGCCATCATGTAGGTCTGTGGCGCGCTCCATGTCGAATAGGTGTAGCCCGTCTTCACATTGGCGCCGATATAGGCCTTGTACGACATGACGGTGTATTCGACATCGTCGTTGGCCGAGGCCATGAGGCCGAACGAGCCGTACTTTTCATGGGCGTGCTTCAGGCCAAGCGCGTGGCCCAGTTCGTGCAGCATCGTATGCCAGGCATAGTTACCGGCCTGTGGCGCCGTGTAGTCGTAGTTGGTGCCGAACCAGACGTCGCCACCGTGGACATCCGTCGTCGGAAAATAGGCATAGGCCGTCGCTGGATCGCTGGACTGCGCGAACCTCAACGTCGAGGTACTTGCAGCACCGGACTCGAAATTCGCAAGCGTGAAGCCTTCTACTGAAAATCCGTCATCAGCGCTGTTGCCATTGTCGACCTCGAGCGCGAAAAGAGCGTTGGCCTGTTGGGCGGCGCCGATCGCCGCAAAGCCGTTCGACGGTGCGCCCGTGTAGGAGTAATCCGAAGCCGAGGTCGGAAACGCGTAGGTGATCGTGCCCGACCAGGCAAGGCCGGTCAGAATGCCGTTTGCCATAGCCAGGTCGGATTTTGTGATTGCAGAAACTGTATGCGATGTGCCCGTCATTTATGCCCCCATAGAAGTCTGTGGAGGCATAAAAACAAATCCGCATTAAATCCCCGCCAAGAAGTTTGGCGAAGATTCCGTTACTGAGACTCAGAAGTTTCCAAATAAATTAATGCAAGATCTGGCTGAGGAACAGCTTTGTCCGTTCGTGCTGTGGATTGTCGAAGAACTGGCCGGGTTCGTTCTGCTCGACGATCTGGCCCTGGTCCATGAAGATGACCCGGTTTGCGACCTGGCGGGCGAAGCCCATTTCATGGGTGACGCAGAGCATGGTCATGCCTTCCTCAGCAAGGCCGACCATCGTATCGAGCACTTCCTTGACCATTTCCGGATCGAGCGCCGAAGTCGGCTCGTCAAACAGCATGATCTTCGGGCGCATGCAGAGCGCGCGCGCGATCGCCACGCGCTGTTGCTGGCCACCAGAAAGCTGGCCGGGATACTTGTTGGCCTGTTCGGGGATCTTGACGCGCGCGAGGAAGTGCATGGCGACTTCCTCCGCCTGCTTCTTGGGCATCTTGCGGACCCATATCGGTGCCAGCGTGCAGTTTTCGAGGATGGTCAGATGCGGGAAGAGGTTGAAGTGCTGGAACACCATGCCGACTTCGCGCCGCACCTCGTCGATCTTCTTGAGATCGTTGGTCAGTTCGATGCCATCGACGACGATGCGGCCCTTCTGGTGTTCCTCCAGACGGTTGATGCAGCGGATCATCGTTGATTTGCCCGAGCCGGACGGTCCTGCGATAACGATGCGTTCGCCCTTCATGACCTTCAGGTTGACATCGCGAAGCACGTGGAATTCGCCATACCATTTGTTCATGTCGGTCATCTCGACGGCGACTTCCGTCTTGGAGACTGCCAGTTTCTGAGCGGCTTCAATGGCCATGTTATTTCCCCTTTTTATCTTTTGTGGCCGGTATCGAGCCGTCGTTCAACGAAGGCTGAATAGCGCGACATGCCGAAGCAGAAAAGCCAGAATATGAAGCCGGCGAAAATTAGCCCCGTCAAGGGTGTTACCGGCGTGATCCATCGTGCGTCCCCAAAGCTCGCTTTGACGATGCCCAAGAGGTCGTACATGTTGATGATCGATACCAGCGACGTGTCCTTGAACATGCCGATGAAGGTGTTGACGATGCCGGGTATCACCAGCTTGATCGCCTGCGGCATGACGACGAAGGTCATTTTCTGGAAGTAATTGAGGCCAAGTGCGTCGCCGGCCTCATATTGCCCCTTCGGGATCGCCTGCAGGCCGCCGCGGATGACTTCGGCCATATAGGCGGAGGCAAAGATCGACACACCCACCAGCGCGCGCAGGAACTTGTCGATATTGGTGCCGGGCGACAGGAACAGCGGCAGGAGCACGCTGGCCATGAACAGCACGGTGATCAGCGGCACGCCGCGGATCAATTCGATGAAGCCGACGCAAGCCGCCTTCAGGATCGGCATTCTCGAGCGCCGCCCCAATGCCAGCAGGATGCCGAAGGGCAGCGAGACTGCGATGCCGATGAACGACAGGATCAGCGTTACCATCAGCCCACCCCAGTTCGATGTCTCGACAGGGCTAAGGCCGAACCAGCCGCCAAGCAGCAGGATGAAGGCGACGATCGGCAGCGCGATCAGCAGCAGGATGGCATTCAGCCCCTTGCGCGGTACCGAAGGCATCAGGAAGGGCACCAGCAGGCCGACGAACAGCACGGCCACCAGGATCGGCCGCCAGAGTTGCGTGCGAGGATAGGAGCCGACCATGAACTGGGTAAACCAGTCGCCCACATAGGCCCAGCACGCACCCTTCCAGCCGTCGGGCTGGATGCCACCTTGGGCGACCGTCGCGCACGCGGTGCGGTTTTCGCCCGTCCAGACGGCTTGCAGGAACAGGAAGTCGATCACAGATGCCACGAACCAGACAATGATCGCCAGCGTCAGGAGGCTGACGATCGTATCCTTGATCGAGGCGAAGAGATTGCGCCGCGCCCAGCCCCAGGCAGTTTTGTCGCTCATCGGAGCTTTGAGCGGGGCGAGGAACTGTGTGCGCACATAGGCGATATTTTCGGCCATCTCAGCGCTCCACCAATGCCATTTTGGCGTTGAACCAGTTCATGAACAGCGAAGTCACGAGGCTGATCGACACATAGATCATCATCCAGATACCGATGATCTCAATTGAATGGCCGGACTGGTTGAGGATCGTGCCGCCCACCGCCACCAGATCCGCATAGCCGATTGCAACGGCCAGTGAAGAATTCTTGGTGAGGTTGAGATATTGCGATGTCAGCGGCGGGATGATGATCCGCAGCGCCTGCGGCAGCACCACAAGACGTGTCGTCAGGCCAGGGCGAACGCCCAGCGCATGGGCCGCCTCCGATTGTCCTTTTGAGACGCCGCGAATACCCGCGCGGACGATTTCGGCGATGAAAGCGGCGGTGTAGAAGGACAGTGCCATATAAAGCGACAGGAATTCAGGCCCGACGACTGTGCCGCCCTTCATGTTGAACTTGCCGAGGATCGGAACATCGAAGGTCACGGGAAAGCCAGTCGCGACAAAGGCGATCAGCGGCAGACCGATGATCAGCGCCAGATTGACCCAGAGCACCGGCGGGCGGATACCTGTCGCCAGTTGCTTCTTGTTTGCCCAGCGTGTGTAGAAGATCGCACCGACGATGCCGATCGCAAAAGCAATCAGCACGGTCCAGATCCCTTCGCCAAAGATCGGCGCCGGCATAAAGATGCCGCGGTTGCTGACATAGACGGACAGAGGCAGCGACAGGGCCTTCTTGACGTCGGGCAGCAGCGACAGAACGCCCTTGTACCAGAAGAAGATGACCAGCAGAGGCGGGATATTGCGGAAGACTTCGACATAGATGGTCGAAAGCCGGGCAATCAGCCAATTGTTGGAGAGCCGGCCGATACCGACCGCCAGCCCGATGACCGACGCCGTGACGATGCCACATGCCGCGACGATCAATGTGTTGATCAGCCCGAGGACGAGGGCGCGAAAATAGGTGGAATCGCTCGAATACGCGATCGGCGTCTGGGCGATATCGAAGCCCGCACGGCCATTCAGGAAGCCGAAGCCCGCCGTCATGTTGGCCTTGGCGAGGTTTTGTGCTGCATTTGTCCAGGCGTACCAGACCAGCCAGACGATGAAGATCACGGTTAGCGCCTGGTACACAAACTGGCGCAATTCCGGGTTATAGAGCAAAGACTGCGACGGACGGCGCGCGCCGGCCCGCCCTGCGGCTTCAACTGCCATGCATTTTTCCCCTGTTTCCGCTCGCCCTTTTTCCGGGCGTTATTTTTCGGAAGTGTGGGAAGGCGGAGGCCGCCTTCCCGAAGTGTCGATCAACTCAGCTCGACGTGTCGATCGGGATCAACGGATCGGAGGTGCGTATTGCAGGCCTCCCTTGCTCCACAGTGCGTTCAGGCCACGCTTGATCTTGAGCGGGCTGCCTTCACCGACATTACGTTCGAAGGATTCGCCGTAGTTGCCCACCAGCTTGACGATGTTGTAGGCCCACTTTTCATCAAGGCCGAAATCCTTGCCGATCGTCTGGTCAGCTTCCTGGCCGAGGAAGCGCTTGATGTCCGGATTTTCCGACTTGGTCATTTCATCGACATTGGCCTGGGTGATGCCGAAGTCCTCGGCGGTCACCATGGCGTAATGCGCATAGGAAACGACGTCGAACCACTTGGAGTCGTTCTGGCGAACAGCCGGCCCGAGTGGCTCCTTGGAGATGATTTCCGGCAGGACGATATTGTCGTCGGGGTTGGCCAGCGACAGGCGGATCGAATAGAGGCCCGACTGGTCGGTTGTGTAGACGTCGCAACGACCCGCGCTGTAGGCGGCATCGACTTCTTCCTGCTTTTCAAACACGACCGGCTTGTATTCAAGCTTGTTGGCCTTGAAATAGTCGGCAAGGTTGAGTTCAGTCGTGGTACCGGACTGCACGCAGACTGCGGCGCCGGAGAGTTCGAGCGCCGACTTCACGCCGATATCCTTGTGAACCATGAAGCCCTGGCCGTCATAATAGTTGACTGCACGGAAATCAAAGCCCAGCTGACTGTCGCGGCTGGCGCTCCAGGTGGTGTTGCGGGCGAGCATGTCGATTTCACCCGACTGCAGGGCAGGAAAACGGTCCTTGGCGGAAAGTGGCGTGTACTTCACCTTGCTCGTATCGCCGAAAATGGCTGCCGCTACGGCTTTGCAAAGGTCGACGTCGAGGCCGGACCAGTTGCCGGCGGAATCCTGCGCGCCGAAGCCCGCCAGATTGGAACCGTTGACACCGCACTGCACGAAACCCTTGGCTTTGACATCATCAAGCGTGCCGGCATGCGCATAGGAGGCGCCGAGGGCGAGAACGGCGGCACCAAGCACACCGGTCAAAAGCTGTTTTGTCATTTTTCCAACCTTTATCTTTGTTGTTGTTTTTCCCCACGGAATCCCGCTGGGGACCCCGATCGCCACCCGCTTTCCCGAACGGGCGGCAGCGTATTAAAGACAATCTTAAAACCTGGTGGTGTCAAGACCAACAAACCAGTTTGTGAAAAAAAATGCGTAATTTAGCGTAGTTGTGAAAAATTGTGCAAAGGAAGGGTCGTAAACTGGGCGTTTTGGCGAATAATTTTGCGTTTTTATGCTTTCTCTATGTCGCGAGGGCAGGGCGAGCGGATTGATCTTGACCCGTCAATCGTCCTATGAAAAGCCAGACCGACAATCAATGGCAGGCAGAGGATCATGGCGGAAAAACAAAGCGGAAACAATCAATTCGGACCCAATACCAGGCTTGCGCATGACGGCTTCAACCCGCGCGACTACCATGGCTTCGTCAATCCTCCCGTGGTCCGCGCCTCGACGGTGCTGTTTCCCGATGCCAGGACGATGGATCAGCGCGCGCAAAAATATACCTATGGCACGCGCGGCACACCGACCACCGATGCTCTCTGCGAAGCGATCGACAGCCTCGAAGGCTCGGCCGGAACGATCCTCGTGCCATCAGGACTGGCGGCGGTCACGGTGCCGTTTCTCGGGCTGGTGAAATCGGGCGACCACATCCTCGTCGTCGATTCCGTCTATTTCCCGACCCGGCATTTCTGCGACACGATGCTGAAGAATCTCGGCGTCGAAACGGAATACTACGATCCGCTGATCGGCGCCGATATCGCCAAATTGATGCGTCCGAATACCGCGCTGGTGCACACCGAGGCGCCGGGCTCGAACACATTCGAGATGCAGGATATCCGTGCGATTGCCGATGCCGCACATGCCGGTGGCGCGGCCGTGACCATGGACAATACCTGGGCGACGCCGCTCTATTTCAAGCCGCTGGATTTCGGCGTCGATATTTCAATCCACGCGGCCACAAAGTATCCATCCGGCCATTCCGATGTGCTGATGGGCACGGTCTCAGCCAATGAGAAATATTGGCCGATGCTAAAGGAAGCGACTGTGACGCTCGGCATCTGCGGTGCGCCGGACGATGCCTACCAGATTTTGCGCGGCCTGCGTACCATGGGCATTCGCCTGGAGCGACACCACGAAAGCGCGCTTTCGGTCGCCAAATGGCTGGAAGGCCGCGATGACGTCGTCTCGGTGCTGCATCCGGCACTACCGAGCTTTCCTGGCCATGAGATCTGGAAACGCGACTTCAAGGGCGCATCCGGCATCTTTTCCTTCGTATTGAAGGAAAGCGATCCCGCGAAATACAAGACGAAAGCCTTCGCGTTTCTAGACACGCTGAAGCTGTTCGGGCTTGGTTATTCCTGGGGTGGCTACGAGAGCCTCGCAGTGCTCGTCAACCTGCATGACCGAAAGATCGCCAGGGCGCCGGCGGGCGGACCGCTCATCCGCCTGCAGATCGGTCTTGAGGACGTGCCGGATCTGGTCAACGATCTTGAAAACGGCTTCGGGGCATCTTCGGCCGCGACCGTCGATTGAGAGTCTATCTCAATCGCCGAAACGAACTGAACTGAAATTTCTGCACCGACCCCCACGGGGTCTGGTGCTCATGTGGCCGAGTGTCGATCAGTTCGAACGCGTCGCCGAGCATGTCAGCAAGGCTTGCCGCATCATGGCGCATGACCGGCAGGCCGCTGCATTTTTCGGGGCCGTCCGGGGCAAACGTACCGATGATCGCAACCCCTCCGATGCGTAGTGCGGCGCAGAGCGCTCCAACATATCCGGCCCGGTCGTCTTCCTCGGTCAGGAAATGCAACGCCGCCCGGTCGTGCCAGATATCGTAGAGGCCCGTGGGCTGCCAACGGGTAATGTCCGCGACAATCCAGCTGATATCATCTGCACGTACGCCGATTCGGCTTTTCGCGGCCTCAAGCGCCGAATGCGACAGGTCCAGGACTGTTACGGTGAAGCCCGGACGTATGACGAGGGCGTCGGCAAGCCGGGAGGCGCCGCCTCCGACGTCGATAAAGGATGCGGGTTTTGTCCCCCAGAGCGACTCGATGATTTCGAGGGACATAGCAGGGCTTTCCTGGAACCAGCTGACATCCTTTTCGGTCTTCGTAGCGTAGACCGATTCCCAGTGGTTCGCTCGCTCGACCCCATCACTCACGTTGCATCTCCCTCCATTCATCGGCCCGAAGATCATATCGTGATTGACGAGAATGTGTTCAACCCGGGGCCTTGTAGCCGTAAAGCCAATCGAGGTCCGCGGCGACATTCTGCGGGCTTCTGATCTTCAGAACCATGTCGCGGGCCATGCGCATCGGTCCGCGTGCATGATAGGCGAATTTGTTGAACGCGCCGCGCAGGCGGACGCGCGAGACGCGCATCTGTCGATGGCGCTCGAAGAAGGTCAGCGCATCGCCCATCTCCACATCGGCGGTGACGATGCCGGCCAACTCATAGGCATCCTCGATCGCCATCGCTGCACCCTGTGCGGCAAATGGCGTCATGGCATGGGCGGCGTCACCGATCAGCACATTCTGCTTGCCATCCGTCCAACGACCTTCGGAAACGCCAAACAGCGGCCACCAGGTGGGCTTCGGTGCATAGGAAAGCAGCGTGCGAATATCGCGATGCCAGCCGGCGAACTGCGCGGTCATTTCCGAACGGTTCATCGGATTGCAGTCGGCAGCCCAGGTCTCGCCGGGATTCTTGCCCTGCGACAGGGCCACCACATTGAACGCCCCGGATGCCTGCAACGGGTAGGCGACGATATGCGCCTTCGGTCCGACAAAGGCGGTGACGTTGCGCGGATTGAGGAAGGGCGGCGCATCTTTTTCGGGAATGATGTAGCGCCAGGCGACGAGGCCAGAAAACTCCGGCGTTCCCGAATGGGGAACGGAATTGCGGAATTCCGACCAGACGCCGTCTGCGCCAATCATCAGGTCCGGCGTTTCGCCTGTCAGTGCGCGAAACTCGTCCGACGTCGTCACCTTGGTGTCGAGCATCAGGGTGATGAGCGGTTCGGCCTTGACGGCGTCGAGCAGCACCTTTTGCAGCGTCGCGCGGTGGATGGCCGCATAGGGCGAGCCCCAGCGTTCCGTGGCGGCACGACCGGCCGACACCGAGGTGATCGGCGCCAGCGTCGAGCCCGATACCAGGCAGATATTGTCCGGCTCGCGCCAAAGCGTTTTCAGGGTCTCGTTCAGTCCGAGCTTGCCGAGCACATAGGTGGCGTTCGGCGACAGCTGCAGGCCGGCGCCGACCTCCTGGAGGTTGGCCACGCGCTCGACAACGACAGACGCCACGCCCTTGCGCGCAAAGGCCAGCGCACTCACAAGGCCGGCAATGCCGGCCCCAACAATTGCTACAGATTTCATAGTTCCAATCCTGCTCCCTCACAAGGGAGCCGAAAGCCGGTCAGGCAGCGCGTTCCGTAAAGACGCAACCAGCGGGGTTTGACTGATTTGCCTTCAGGTTCGCATCGTACTTGTAGAGGGTCGAGCAATAGGGACAGATCTTTTCATCGTCCTCGCCCATGTCGATGAACACGTGCGGGTGGTCGTAGGGAACGGATGCGCCTGTGCACATGAATTCCTTGACCCCGATATCGATCGTCTTGTATCCGCCATCATTCTGAAAGTGCGGGATGCTGTGACCAGCCATGCAAGTCTTCTCCAAAGGCATTATTGTGTGGCGCAACATAGTGCGTGTCGAATGAAAAGTGTAGGGCCTAATAGGCGCAATTCGCACATCCCAGTCATTTCGTTTTTGCAACTGTCGGCAGGTAAAGATGCATCTCAACGCCCCCGAATTTTCCCGCTTTACTCACGACGGACTGGAATTTGCCTATTTCGACGAGGGCGATCCCGCAGGCGCCCCTGTTCTGCTGATTCACGGATTTGCCTCCTCGGCAATGGTCAACTGGGTGCAGCCGGGATGGCTGCAAACGCTGGGCGGGGCAGGGCGGCGGGTGGTCGCCATCGACAATCGCGGCCATGGTGCGAGCGCCAAGCCGCATGATCCGGCCGCCTATCATCCCGCGCTGATGGCGGGTGACGCGGTGGCGCTGCTCGATCATCTCGGCATCGAGAAAGCGGATGTGTTCGGCTACTCGATGGGTGCGCGCATCTCCGCCTTCCTTGCCGTGGAACATCCCGAACGGGCGCGTTCGCTTGTCTGGGGCGGCCTCGGCATACGCCTGGTGCGCGGCACCGAGGATTGGGATCCGATCGCCAAGGCGCTGCTCGCGCCCTCGCTGGACGATGTGACCAATGAGCGCGGCCGCATGTTCCGCAGCTTTGCCGATCGAACAGGCAGCGATCGGCTGGCGCTCGCCGCCTGCATCGCCTCCAATCGGGTCTTGGTCAGCGAGGCGGCGGTATCGAGGATCATGCAGCCCGTGCTGATCGGCGTCGGCACCAACGACGATCTGGCAGGATCGGCGCAGGAACTTGCCGATATGCTGCCGGACGGACGTGCCGTGGATATCCCCGGCCGCGACCACATGCTGGCCGTCGGCGACCGCGTCTTCAAGAAGGCCGTGCTGGACTTTTACGACGATATTTCAGGTTGTTGAGGCGTCCGGCCGGATTTCTTCACCTTCCATCAAGGACAGCAGCGTCCACCCATTTCTAAATGTACCGAAATCCCCTATATTGGCGAGATGAGGAACGAAAAGGAGGGCCGTCATGGCCGTTAAGCCCGATATCCGACCGAGCGAGTTCATCGCGTCCGTCGATCCGATCTGGGACAATCTGAGGCAGGAGGCGCAAGCCGCTCTCGACCAGGATTCCGTCCTGACGACGTTCCTCTATTCGACCGTGCTCAATCATCGCAGCCTTGAGGAGAGCGTGATCTATCGCGTCTGCGAGCGCCTCGACCACGAGGACATGCCGGCCGCCCTGTTGCGCCAGGCGTTCCAGCAGATGTTCCAGGACTGGCCGGAATGGGGCCAGATCATCCGTGTCGATATCCAGGCCTATTACGACCGCGATCCCGTCTGCACGCGGTTCATCGAACCGGTGCTCTACTTCAAGGGCTTTCACGCCATCCAGACCTATCGGCTGGCCAACTGGCTGCTGAAGCAGGGCCGCAAGGATTTCGCGCTCTACCTGCAGAGCCGCTCCTCCAGCGTCTTCCAGACGGATATCAATCCGGCGGCGCGCATCGGCAAGGGTTTCTTCCTCGATCATGCCACCGGCCTGGTGGTCGGCGAGACCGCTGTGATCGGCGATAACGTCTCGATCCTGCAAGGCGTCACCCTTGGCGGCACCGGCAAGGAAGCCGGCGACCGCCATCCGAAGATTCGCGACGGCGTGCTGATTGGCGCGGGTGCAAAGGTGCTGGGCAATATCGAAATCGGCAAATGCTCGCGCGTTGCCGCCGGCTCTGTCGTGCTTAAACCGGTGCCGCCCAAAACCACCGTTGCCGGCGTTCCGGCCCGCGTGGTCGGCGAGGCTGGTTGCTCCGAGCCATCGCGTTCGATGGACCAGATTCTAGCCGCGATGGAATAGGTACCAAGCCAGGTTTGGGGTTTACACGACGCGTCTCTGCATGGCAGAAGCGCTGCAAATCAGTCAGAGACATGGAGAAACGTCGTGAAGCCCGACGAACTGAAAAAGCTGGACGCCTACCTCAAGAAGACACTCAATCCGGGCATCGTGGTCAAGGCACGTCCTCGCAAGGACGACTCGGCCGAGGTCTATGTCGGCGACGAGTTCCTCGGCGTGATCTATCGCGACGACGAGGACGGCGACCTTTCCTACAATTTCTCGATGGCTATCCTGGACGTCGATCTCTGAGGCATTCAGGTTTCATCGACGCGCATTTTCAACCCCGCCGATTCGGCGGGGTTTTGTTTTCATTCGGTTTTGTTGCTTTGCACAAATATTGACTTTATTGTGCAGTGCACATATATATCAGGAACTGATTGAAAACGGAGGATACCTACAATGTTCAAATTCGAAGATGCCAGCGTGTTCGGCAAGGAAGCCATGGATTCGGCTCTTGCCAGCTATTCCACGACCACCAAGGGCTTCCAAGCAATTGCCACGGAAACCGCCGACTATTCCAAGAAGAGCTTCGAAGCCGGCGTCAGCCATTTCCAGCAGCTTGCCTCGGCCAAGAGCGTCGAGGCTGCTTTCCAGCTTCAGGCCGCTTTTGCCAAGAGCGCGCTCGAAGGCTACATCGCTGAAGTAACAAAGCTTGGCGAAATGTATTCCTCGCTCGCCAAGGAAGCCTACAAGCCGGTCGAAGCGACGGTTCAGAAGACCACAGCGACCGTCAAGGCAAACGTCGAGAAGGCCACAGCCGCCGCTGCCTGATCCGTTTTGGGATGATTCTTTCGAGCCGGCTGCCTTGATTGGCGGCCGGCTTTTTGTTTGCCGGCTACGACATTGCAAACCTCGGGTTGTCCGGGAACTTTCCGCCGGCATTCCGGCTTTGATGAAATATGATTTCACCACTCCATTTCCCGACAAGTTTGCTGAATTAGTATTGCAGCGCAGGGAAAGGGTCTTAAAATGGTGGTTCGCGATACCACATAACGCAGTGGTTAAAAGTAGCTGAAGCCATGGGCTCAGTTGAATTTCGGATTTGAAGGTAAAAATGACTGAGAAGGCATACCGAATGCAGGGCGATGGTGAGCGGGACGGGGTTTCCGGTAGCCGCGGCACGTCGGTCATCACGCGCGTACAGCCTAAAGTTAAGAAGCCAAGTCTCTATCGGGTTCTGCTGATCAACGACGACTACACCCCGATGGAATTCGTCATTCATGTGCTCGAGCGGTTTTTCCAGAAGGATCGCGAAGCGGCAACGAAGATCATGCTTCAGGTTCATAATCACGGTGTGGGCGAATGCGGCGTCTTCACCTACGAGGTGGCGGAAACCAAGGTCATGCAGGTCATGGATTTTTCGCGAGAACACCAGCATCCGCTTCAATGCGTCATGGAAAAGAAATGAGGTTTTAAGTGCCCACATTCTCCTCAAGCCTTGAAAAAGCCCTGCACAGGGCACTCACGCTGGCCAACGAACGCCGGCACGAATATGCAACTCTAGAACATCTCCTGCTTTCGCTGATCGACGACAGTGATGCGGCCGCGGTCATGCGCGCCTGCAATGTCGATCTCGACAAGCTCAAGAAGGCCGTCAGCGACTATGTCGACAATGACCTGGCCAACCTCGCCACGGGTTACGACGAGGATTCCAAGCCGACATCCGGCTTCCAGCGCGTCATCCAGCGCGCGGTGATCCATGTCCAGTCGTCAGGTCGCGAGGAAGTGACTGGTGCCAACGTGCTGGTGGCGATCTTTGCCGAGCGGGAAAGCCATGCGGCCTACTTCCTGCAGGAACAGGACATGACCCGCTACGACGCGGTCAACTACATCTCGCACGGTATCGCCAAGCGTCCCGGCGCCGCCGAAACACGCGCGCCCAAGGGCGTCGAGGAAAGCGAGCAGGAGGCAAAGCCTTCCAAGGAACAGCAGGAAGACGGCCAGAAGAAGCCACTCGATGCGCTCAAGGCCTATTGCGTCAACCTCAACGACAAGGCCCGCAACGGCCGGATCGACCCATTGATCGGCCGTCATGCGGAAGTCAACCGCACGATCCAGATCCTGTGCCGTCGCTCCAAGAACAATCCGCTCTATGTCGGTGACCCCGGCGTCGGCAAGACGGCGATCGCCGAAGGCCTTGCCAAGCGCATCGTTGAAAAGCAGGTGCCTGAGGCATTGTTGAACGCGACGATCTTCTCGCTCGACATGGGCACGCTGCTGGCCGGTACCCGCTATCGCGGCGATTTCGAAGAGCGTTTGAAGCAGGTCGTCAAGGAACTCGAGGATTTCCCGGGTGCTGTGCTGTTCATCGACGAGATCCACACCGTCATCGGTGCCGGAGCGACTTCGGGCGGGGCCATGGACGCCTCCAACCTGTTGAAGCCTGCGCTGTCTTCTGGTGCAATTCGTTGCATCGGCTCGACCACCTACAAGGAATATCGTCAGTTCTTCGAAAAGGACCGGGCACTCGTCCGCCGCTTCCAGAAGATCGACGTCAACGAGCCGAACATCGAGGACGCCATCGAAATCATGAAGGGCCTCAAGCCCTATTTCGAGGAGTTCCATCACTTGCGTTACTCCAACGACGCCATCAAGGCGGCGGTGGAACTGTCGGCGCGCTACATCACCGACCGCAAGCTGCCGGACAAGGCGATCGACGTGATCGACGAGACCGGTGCCTCGCAGATGCTGCTGCCGGTTTCCAAGCGGCGCAAGCTGATCACGGAAAAGGAAATCGAAGCGACGATCGCAACGATGGCCCGCATCCCGCCGAAGACTGTGTCGCGCGATGACGAAGAGATGCTGTCGACGCTCGAGCAGGACCTCCGCTCAGTCGTCTACGGCCAGGAAATCGCCATCGAAGCGCTGACCTCGTCGATCAAGCTGGCGCGTGCCGGCCTGCGCGAACCCAACAAGCCGATCGGCTCCTACCTGTTCTCCGGTCCGACCGGCGTCGGCAAGACCGAAGCGGCCAAGCAGCTGGCCTTGTCCCTGGGTGTGGAACTGTTGCGGTTCGACATGTCGGAATACATGGAACGCCACACAGTCTCACGGCTGATCGGTGCGCCTCCGGGCTATGTCGGCTTCGACCAGGGCGGGCTTTTGTCCGACCAGGTCGATCAGCATCCCTATTGCGTGCTGCTGCTCGATGAAATCGAGAAGGCACATCCGGATATCTACAACATCCTGTTGCAGGTTATGGACAACGGCTCGCTGACCGACAACAACGGCAAGAAGATCGACTTCCGCAATGTGATCCTGATCATGACCACCAATGCCGGTGCGCAGGACATGGCCAAGTCGAACATCGGCTTTGGCTCGTCCAAGCGCGAAGGCGACGATCTGGAGGCGATCAACAAGCTGTTCACGCCGGAATTCCGCAACCGTCTCGACGCGATCATACCGTTCGGCTCACTGCCGATGGCCGTGGTCCACAAAGTGGTGCAGAAGTTCGTGCTGCAGCTCGAAACGCAACTTGCTGAACGCCATGTGACCTTCGAACTGACCGAGGAAGCCACGAGCTGGCTCGCCGAGAAGGGCTATGATGAAAAGATGGGTGCGCGTCCGCTGGCCCGTGTCATCCAGGAGCACATCAAGAAGCCGCTCGCCGAGAAAATCCTGTTCGGCAACCTGAAGAAGGGCGGCATTGTCCGTGTTTCGATTGGCAAGGGCGACGATGGCAAGGCGGGCATCGTGCTCGAAACCCTGCCGGACAACGTGCCGGTCAAGCCGAGGGATGAAGTGGAAGTCGCGGCAACTGCATCCACCAAGTCACGCAAGGCCAAGCCGGAAACGGTCGGCGCCGTCGTGGATGCTGAGCCCGCCCCGGCCAAGCCGAAGCGCAAGCCGGCCAAAAAGGAAAGCTGAGCGCTTCAATCTGACTGTCTAATAAGAGCCGGGGCGGTTGCGCACCGGCTTTTTTTGTTGCCTGTTCCGGTTACCTTTGGACTGGCCTATGACAAAAAACCGATGTATCGAAGAAGGGCTGAACCATAAAAGACACGAGCCGGGGGCGGGGGCGCAATGCGAATTTTCAGCTATGTTTTCAATTACAAAGCCGTTCCCTATGCCGAGATTCGCGCATTTGCTGTGCATTTGCTGACGGCATCCGGATCGTTCCTGGCTTTCCTGGGTGTGGTTGCTGCGTCCGAGCTGCGCTTCATCGACATGTTCTGGTGGCTGGGGCTTGCCTTGCTGGTGGACGGCATCGACGGACCGATCGCCCGCAAGGTGCGGGTCAAGGAAGTGCTGCCCAACTGGTCGGGCGATACGCTTGACAACATCATCGATTACGTGACTTACGTGTTGCTGCCGGCCTTTGCGCTTTACAAGAGCGGCATGATTGGCGAGCCTTGGTCCTTCGTGGCGGCGGGATTGATCGTCGTGTCGTCGGCGATCTATTATGCCGACATGGGCATGAAGACCGACGAGTACTTCTTCTCCGGCTTTCCGGTCGTCTGGAACATGGTGATCTTCACGCTGTTCGTCATCGACGCGAGCGAAAACACCGCTTTTGTCGTCGTGTTGATCTCGGTTATCCTGACCTTCTTCCCGATCTATTTCCTGCATCCCGTCCGGGTCAAACGCCTGCGCAACCTCAATCTCGGCGTCTTCATCCTCTGGGCCGTGCTCAGCGGCATTGCATTGCTCATGCATTTCAAAACGCCCGACTGGGTTGCGTGGGGCGTGGTCGCGACGGGCATCTATCTCTATTGCATCGGCATGGTGCTGCAGATTTTCCCCAATCTCGGACGGACCAAAGACGCATGAAGACCAAAGCACTTGTTATCCGCGGCCATGGCGGGGTCGACGTTCTCGAATATACCGATGTCGAAGTGGCGCCGCTGCAGTCCGGTGAGGTGCAGATCCGCCAGGTGGCGATCGGCGTGAACTTCGTCGACACCTATATTCGCAGCGGCCTTTATCCGATCCGGACGGGCCTCCCCTCCGTGCTCGGCGAAGAGGGCGCAGGCGAAATCACTGCGCTTGGCCCTGATGTCGAGGGTTTTGCGGTGGGCGATCGCGTTGCCTATGCCTCCGTCAGCGGCGCCTATGCCCAGATCCGCAATATTCCAGCCGACAGGCTCGTCCACGTGCCCGATGGCATCGATCTGAAGACAGCCGCCGGGATGATGCTGAAGGGCATGACAGCGCAATTTCTGTTGCATCGGACATACAAGGTCGGGCCAGAGACCACATTGCTGTTTCACGCTGCGGCGGGCGGCGTCGGGTTGATAGCCGGCCAGTGGGCCAAAGCGCTCGGCGCTACGGTGATCGGCACGGCCGGCAGCCCCGAAAAGATCGAGCTGGCCCTGCGGCACGGCTACGACCATGTCATCAATTACCGCAGCGACAATTTCGTCGAGCGCGTCAAGGAACTGACGGCAGGCAAGGGCGTCGATGTCGTCTACGATTCCATCGGCAGGGATACGTTTCCCTATTCTCTCGATTGCCTGAAGCCGCTGGGCTATTGGGTCAGCTTCGGCCAGTCCTCCGGCGCGCTCGAACCGTTCAAGCTGGCGATCCTTGCGCAGAAGGGCTCGCTGTTTGCGACTCGCCCGACGCTGGGCTCCTACATCGCGACACGCGGCGAGCTAGATGCCTGCGCAAACTCGCTTTTTTCAGTTGTGCAGAGCGGCAAAGTCGTTATCAATATCAATCAAACCTATGGATTGGCGGACGCCGCGCAGGCCCACGCCGATCTGGAAAATAGAAAAACAAGCGGAACAACCCTGCTCATTCCCTGAACCAACGGGCGAAGAGCTGGGTCAAATCGGGGTGGTTCGTGGCCAACACGGATGCGGGGAGTGTTCGTCCTCTTCTGGAAGTGCGCAAGATCTCCAAGCTGTTCGGAACGTTCGCGGCCTGCAGCGAGATCGATCTTTCCATTCGCCCCGGCGAGGTGCATGCACTGCTGGGCGAAAACGGTGCCGGCAAATCCACGCTGGTGAAAATGCTGTTCGGCGTGCTTGCGCCGTCATCCGGCCAGATCCTCTGGGAGGGCAATCCCGTCCGTATTGGCAGCCCGAGCGAAGCGCGCAAGACCGGCATCGGCATGGTTTTCCAGCATTTCTCGTTGTTCGAGGCGCTGACGGTGGCGGAAAACATCGCCCTGTCGCTCGACCACAAGGTGCCGCTTTCCGAAATCGCCGAGCAGGCCAGAACGCTCTCCAAAGCATATGGCCTGCCGCTCGATCCCTATGCACATGTCGCCGATCTGTCGGTCGGCGAGCGCCAGCGTATCGAGATCGTCCGGGCGCTGCTGCAGAATCCGAAGCTGATCATACTCGACGAGCCGACCTCGGTCCTGACACCACAAGAAGCCGACAAGCTGTTCGAGACGTTGGCCAAGCTCAAGGCAGAAGGACGCTCGGTCCTCTATATCAGCCACAGGCTGGAAGAGGTGCAGCGCATCTGCGATCGCGCCACCGTGCTGCGTCACGGCAAGGTAACCGGCGCCTGCGACCCACGTCAGGAGACGACCGCGTCGCTGGCGCGAATGATGGTCGGCAGCGATGTTGCCGAGGTCGAGAAGACCAGCACAGATCTCTCCGGTCCCATCGTGCTCGAAACGCGTGCTCTGAATGCTACCTCGCGTACGCCCTTTGCCGTGGCCCTCAAAGACATCGCCTTGCAGGTTCGCGCCGGTGAAGTGCTGGCGATCGCCGGCGTGGCCGGCAACGGCCAGGGAGAACTGTTCGACGTGCTATCCGGCGAGTATCTTGCCGCCAGCAACGATGCTGTACAGATTCGTGGAAAGGCGATGGGCCGGGCGGGCATTTCAGCGCGGCGATTAATGGGTGCTGCCTTCGTGCCTGAGGAACGTCATGGCCACGCAGCCGTGACGACGATGAGCCTGTCGGAAAACCTCATTCTCTCCCGCAACGCCTCGGACCGTTCGGCTTTTCTGGGGGGAGGATGGCTGAAGGTCATTCGCGGCTCGGCGATCACTGCCGCCACCAAGCGCATCTGTTCGGACATGGATGTCCGCAAGAGCGGCGAGGACCCAGCCGCGGGATCGTTGTCCGGTGGCAATCTGCAAAAATTCATCGTCGGCCGTGAGCTAGACCGCCAGCCATCGGTCATGGTCGTCAACCAACCCACCTGGGGCGTCGATGCCGGTGCTGCCAGCCACATCAGGCAGGCACTGGTGGACCTCGCCAAAGCTGGCTCGGGCGTGCTGGTGATCAGCCAGGATCTCGACGAGATCTTCGAGATATCAACCCATATTGCAGTCATCTCCGACGGCAAGCTTTCGGCCGTGTATCCCGCGTCACAAATGAACCGCGAGAAAATCGGCCTGCTGATGGGCGGCACGCATCATATGCCGAAAGAGGCCGCGCATGCGCATTGAACTAGAAAAGCGCCCCAACGCCTCAAAGCTCTACACGTTCCTGTCGCCGGTCATCGCGCTTGTCCTGACGCTGATCTGTGGTGCAATCCTGTTTGCCGCGCTCGGCAAGGATCCGCTGCAGGCGCTGTATCTGTTCTTCATCGATCCGCTTCGTGAAGAATGGTCGCTGCACGAGCTGGCAATCAAGGCCGGACCTTTGATCCTGATCGGCGTCGGCCTGTCGATGTGTTACCGTGCCGGCAACTGGAACATCGGCGCCGAAGGCCAATTCATCTTTGGCGGCATCTTCGGCTCGTTCATCCCGGTGGTGTTCTACACCTGGAGCTCGCCGCTGCTGCTGCCGCTGATGATGATCATGGGTATGATCGGCGGTGCCCTTTATGCCGCCATCCCGGCACTGTTGAAGACCAGGTTCAACACCAATGAAATCCTCACCAGCCTGATGCTGGTCTATATCGCCCAGCTTTTCCTCGACTATCTGGTGCGCGGGCCCTGGCGCAATCCGGAGGGCCAGAACTTCCCGGAAACGCGGATGTTCAACGAGTCCGCCGTCCTGCCGGCCATGTGGGAAGAATCCGGCCGCGCCCATTGGGGCTTTGCCTTTGCCATCATTGCCGCCGTCTTACTGTGGTTCATGATGGAATTCATGCTGAAGGGCTATCAGGTCAAGGTGCTCGGCCAATCCGGTCGGGCAGGGCGGTTTGCCGGCTTCTCGGCATCGGGCATGGTATGGTTCTCGATGCTGCTGTCGGGTGCGCTGGCGGGACTTGCAGGAATCGCCGAAGTTTCGGGCGCCATTGGCCAGCTTCGGCCGTCAATCTCGCCCGGCTACGGCTTCACGGCCATCATCGTCGCTTTCCTGGGACGCCTCAATCCGCTGGCCATTATCGTCTCGGGGCTGATCCTGGCGTTGACCTATCTCGGTGGCGAGGCCGCGCAGCTGTCGCTCGGCGTCTCGGATAAGGTGACACGGCTGTTCCAGGGGCTGCTGCTGTTCTTCGTGCTCTCCTGCGACACCCTCATCTACTACAAGATCCGCATCGTCTGGTCGCGTCTGACCGGCGCTGAAAGGCAGGCGTAAGGCAATGTCTCCAGCCGAATCCATCCTCATCACCGTCATCACCGCCTCGACGCCGCTGGTCATTGCCTCCAGCGGCGAGCTGGTCACCGAACGTTCCGGCGTGCTCAATCTCGGCGTTGAAGGCATGATGGTCATGGGCGCCGTCTCGGCGTTTGCCGTTTCGCAGATGACGGGATCGCCCGTTCTCG
Source organism: Shinella sp. OV683 (assembly GCF_057787725.1). Classification (NCBI taxonomy): domain Bacteria; kingdom Pseudomonadati; phylum Pseudomonadota; class Alphaproteobacteria; order Hyphomicrobiales; family Rhizobiaceae; genus Shinella; species Shinella sp. OV683. The sequence continues at coordinate 2,593,828 of NZ_CM173543.1, read as the reverse complement.
GCATGTTTGCCGGCATTGCGGTCGGCGCACTGACATCCCTGCTTTTCGGCTTCCTGACATTATCGCTGGTTGCCAACCAGGTTGCCACCGGCTTGGCGTTGACCATTTTGGGCCTCGGCCTTTCCGGCATGATCGGCGAGCCCTATGTCGGCGTCGAGGGCATTCGCCTGCCGCCGCTTGCCATTCCGGGCCTTTCATCGATCCCGTTCATCGGCCCGGTCCTGTTCAATCAGGACATCATCTTCTATCTGTCCATCGTGCTTGTTATAGCAACGCACTGGTTCCTGTTCAGGACTCGCTCCGGCCTGATCCTGCGCTCGATCGGCGACAACCACGCCTCGGCGCATGCGCTCGGCCTCAATGTCATCAGTATCCGCTATCTCGCCGTGATGTGGGGTGGCGCCTGCGCAGGTCTGGCCGGCGCCTATCTGTCGCTCGTCTATACGCCACAATGGGTGGAAAACATGACGGCTGGCCGCGGCTGGATCGCGCTTGCGCTGGTCGTTTTCGCCTCCTGGCGGCCGCTGAGATTGCTTGCGGGCGGCTATCTTTTCGGTGCAGTATCGATCGGACAGCTGCATGCGCAAGCCTTCGGCATTGCCGTGCCGTCGCAGTTTCTGTCAGCACTGCCTTATGTCGCGACGGTGATCGTGCTGATCGTCATTTCGCAGAACCGTCGCCTGACCTTGATCAATACGCCTGCATCCCTCGGGAAGAGCTTTGTTCCCGACAGATAACCAACAAAAAGAGTTCCACCAAACCGATAGGGGTAAAAATGAAAAAACTCATCCTCGCACTCACCGCGACTGCTGCAATGGTTGGCTTCGCCACCACCTCGCAGGCTGCCGACAAGCTCAAGGTCTGCTTCCTTTATGTCGGCTCGAAGACCGATGGCGGCTGGACACAGGCGCATGATATCGGCCGCCAGCTGCTCGAAAAGGAACTCGGCGACAAGATCGAGACTCAGTTCCTCGAAAACGTGCCGGAAGGCCCCGATGCCGAGCGCGCGCTCGAGCGCTTCGCGCGTTCCGGCTGCGGCCTGGTCTTCTCCACCTCGTTTGGTTTCATGGACCAGACCGTCAAGGTCGCGGCCAAGTTCCCGAAGGTGAAGTTCGAGCACGCCACCGGCTACAAGACGGCGCCGAACCTGACAGCCTACAATTCGCGTTTCTACGAAGGCCGCTATATCCTCGGCCAGATCGCCGCGAAGATGTCGAAGACCGGCACCGCCGCCTACATCGCCTCGTTCCCGATTCCGGAAGTCGTCCAGGGCATCGATTCATTTGAAATCGGCGCGCGCTCGATCAATCCGGATTTCAAGCTCAAGGTCATCTGGGTGAACAGCTGGTTTGACGCCGGCAAGGAAGCCGATGCCGCCAAGGCAGCGATCGACCAGGGCGTCGATATCATCACCCAGCACACCGACTCCACCGCGCCGATGCAGGTTGCCGAAGAGCGCAAGATCCATGCTTTTGGCCAGGCGTCCGACATGATCAAGGCTGGTCCGAATGCCCAGCTGACCGCGATCGTCGACAATTGGGGCGCTTACTACGTCACGCGCACCAAGGCTGCGCTTGACGGAACCTGGCAGTCGCAGATGAGCTGGGATGGTCTTGCCCAGAATATCCTCTACATGGCGCCCTACACTAACATGCCGGACGACGTGAAGAAGATGGCCGAGGAAACCGAGGCCAAGATCAAGTCGGGCGAACTCAAGCCCTTCACGGGCCCGCTCAAGAAGCAGGACGGCACCGAATGGCTGAAAGCTGGCGAAGTGGCCGGCGACGACAAGCTCGGCCCGCTCAACTTCTTCGTCGAAGGCGTCGAAGGCGAACTGCCGAAGTAAGCTTGGACGATCGGTTGAAATATCAGGCCCCGCTGGAAACGGCGGGGTTTTTCTTTGGCTACGCCATCGCCGGCTTCGGTTTCTGGAACCGTCCCGCCACCTGTCTTCCGAGCGCGATGCCCGGCAACTCGACATAGCGGTAGGCCAACCAGGCCAGCCCGTAGGTGATCGGTATGGTCAACGCCAGCACCGCCCAGAAGCGCGGGAAGGGCGCCAGGTGAGGAAAGGTCACAGCGAGCCAGCCGCAGACTGGCAGCATCACCAGCAGGTGAATGAGATAGGCGCCATAGGACAGGTCACCGATCCAGCGGCTCAGTGAATTGGAAAACACAGTATCGAGTGCGCCGATTAGGCGTTTGGCAATCACCGGCATCGCGTCCTTGTAAAGCAGCGCGAAGAAGCCGCAGACGATGACTATCTTGATCGTCCGGTGGAAGGCATCACGGCCGCCGCCAAGCGGCACGAAAATGACCGCGCAAGCGGCAAGCAGCAAAAGCCATTTGTTCGCGCCTACGGCGCGGATCGACATGGCGATCAGCATGCCGGCGGCAAACAGATGGAATTTCATCGCCAGGATCGAATAGGCGCCGATGACGAAGCCATTGCGATCTAGCCAGCTTCCGAGGATCCAGCCGAATGCGATGAGCAGCGCCATGCCCGCCATCCAGCGTAGCCGCATCAATACCAGCATCAGAAGCGGGAGGAACGCGTAAAACTGCATCTCCAGGCCGATCGACCAATCCGGCAGGGCAGTGCGGAAATTATATGTCGAGGTCATGCCGAACAGAAAGCTGACATGCATCACGATGTTGGTCAGCGATTGGTCGAGATAGCGACCAGAATAGGTCAGCGTCTCCGTCATCGAACCCGGCATGGCGGACGCGGCTCGCAGCCTGGCCTCCCAGAGATCCGGTCCGAAATAGAGCGCTGCTGCCAGGCACACATAATAGAGGGGTGCAATGCGGAAGAAGCGCCGGATCCAGAACACCTTCCACGTCGACGGCTCGGTCCAAGGCTCGCGAGCCTCGCGCAGCTGATAGTGAAACACCATCAGGAAGCCCGAAATGATGATGAAAAGATCCACCGCCATGTCAGGCTGGGCGAAGATGCCGACCTTGTAGCCGGTCAGAAACATCGCGTGGCCGATGACTACCCACAGGGACGCCAGCCCACGCAAACCATCAAGAAATGCCAATTCGTGGCGGGTGCCAGCCATTCATTCTATCCCGGATCTTCTTGCTTATGGTTCAGGCCTTGTTGGCCAGGAACCACTGGTAAACTGCCGCGATGCCTTCTTTAAGGCCGATCTTCGGAGCCCAGCCGGTGGCGCGCAGCTTTTCGGCGCTCATCAGCTTGCGCGGCGTACCGTCGGGCTTGGTCAGGTCATGCTCGATTCTGCCGTGATAGCCCACCGCTTCACAAACCATCTCGGTCAATTCGAGGATGGTTACATCCGTGCCCGAACCGACGTTCACATGGCCCGCTTCGGAATGCGTCTTCATCAGATGCACGCATGCATCGGCGCAGTCATCTACATGCAGGAACTCGCGCCGCGGCGTTCCGGTTCCCCAGATGGTGATCGAGGGTGCCTTGGCGAGCTTTGCCTCGTGCGCCTTGCGGATCAGCGCCGGCATGACGTGGCTGGAATTGAGGTCGAAATTGTCGCCAGGCCCATAAAGGTTGGTCGGCATGCCGGAGATATAGTCGTCGCCATGCTGCTTGCGATAGGCGTCGGCCAGCTTGATGCCGGCGATCTTGGCGATCGCATACCATTCGTTGGTCGGCTCCAGCGTGCCGGTCAGCAACGCATCCTCGGTAATCGGCTGCGGTGCAAATTTCGGGTAGATGCAAGACGAGCCGAGGAACATCAGCTTCTCGACGCCCGCCTTGTGGGCGCCGTGGATGATGTTGGCCTCGATCATCAGGTTGTCATAGAGAAAATCGGCGGGATAGCTGTCATTGGCGAGAATGCCGCCGACCTTGGCGGCAGCCAGAAACACCGCGTCCGGCTTGGTCTTTTCGATCCAGCCCAGCGTTGCTGCCTGATCGCGCAGGTCGGCGTCGGCACGCGAGGCCGTGACGACCTCGCAGCCTTCGCCTGCGAGCCTGCGGATGATTGCCGAACCGACCATGCCGCGATGACCTGCGACCCAGACCTTCTTGCCGGAAAGCGAATACATCGATCAGGCTTCTTTCATCACGGTGGCGGTCTGCATGACCTTGAGGTCTTCATTGACCATCTCGCGGCAAAGATCGCGCACGGACGTGTCATGGCTCCAGCCGAGCTTAGTATGGGCCTTGGTCGGATCACCGATCAACAGCTCGACTTCAGTCGGACGGAAATAGCGCGGGTCGATCTCGACCACGATCTTGCCGGACAAGATGTCGTAGCCCTTTTCGTCGACGCCTTCGCCGCGCCATTCCAGATTGATGCCGACATCTTCAAACGCCCAGGTGATGAACTGGCGGACCTCGGTGGTTTCGCCGGTCGCCAGCACATAGTCGTCGGGCTTGTCCTGCTGCAGCATCATCCACATGCCGCGGACATATTCGCGGGCATGGCCCCAGTCGCGCTTGGCATCGATGTTGCCGACATAGAGCTTTTCCTGCTTGCCGAGACGAATGGCAGCGGCAGCACGGGTGATCTTGCGGGTCACGAAAGTCTCGCCGCGCAGTGGGCTCTCATGGTTGAAGAGAATGCCGTTGGAGGCATGCAGGCCATAGGCTTCGCGGTAGTTGACCGTGATCCAGTAGGAGTAGAGCTTGGCGGCTGCATAGGGCGAGCGCGGATAAAACGGCGTCGTTTCCTTCTGCGGCACTTCCTGCACCAGGCCATAAAGCTCCGACGTCGAGGCCTGGTAGAAACGGGTCTTCTTCTCTAGCTTCAGGATTCGGATGGCTTCCAGCAGGCGCAACGTGCCGATGCCGTCGGCATTGGCAGTGTATTCCGGCGTCTCGAACGAGACGCGCACATGGCTCTGGGCGGCAAGATTGTAGATCTCGTCGGGCTGCGCTTCCTGAACGATGCGGATCAGGTTGGTGGAATCCGTCATGTCGCCGTAATGGAGGATGAAACGCTGGTCCTCTTCATGCGGGTCCTGGTAGATGTTTTCGATGCGGCTCGTGTTGAACGAGGAGGAGCGGCGCTTGATGCCATGGACGATATAGCCCTTGCTCAGCAGCAATTCTGCGAGATAGGCCCCATCCTGACCGGTGATGCCGGTAACCAGCGCTACTTTCTTATTGTTTTTGCTCAATAGAGTCTCCTGTCACACGCAATTGGATTGGGCAAGCCATCCATACCGCCTACCGCGCTAAGTGCGGAATCAGGCGGTAAAATGTCAAATCTCAAGGAAACCGCAGCCACACAGGCGAAAGTACAAATGCTTTCGCCATGATCCGCAATAATCTTCTGAAAAATTGAAAAGCCCCATGCGAATTTCCTTATCCGAGACGGGGAAATTTCGCAATCGCTGCAGCGTGCAAAGGTAAATGCGCAATATTACTCTCGCCGCCGCGTAATGGACGGCGAGGGACGCGCGTCACTGCTTAGTGATAGCGGCGGATCAGGCCGACAAGCTTGCCCTGGATCTTGACGCGATCGGGCCCGAAGATACGGGTCTCGTAAGCCGGGTTGGCGGCCTCGAGCGCGATCGATGCGCCCTTGCGACGGAAGCGCTTGAGCGTTGCTTCCTCGTCGTCGACGAGCGCCACGACGATGTCGCCGGGGCTGGCACTGGAGCCGTTCTTGATGATCACCGTGTCGCCGTCGAGAATGCCGGCCTCGATCATCGAGTCGCCCTTGACCTCGAGCGCGTAATGCTCACCGCCGCCGATCATGCCAGCGGGAACCGCGATGTCATGGGTGTTGTTCTGGATCGCCGAGATCGGCACGCCGGCGGCGATCCGCCCCATGACGGGAATGGACACCGAGTCGGAGCGATCGTCATTGGCGGGCGGCTTGGCAGCGACCGGCGCCGCCTGCGGCTTGCCGAGCGAACCTTCGATGACGCTTGGGGAGAAGCCGCGCTGTTGCGGCTTGATGCTCGCCGAATAGGCTTCCGGCAGCTTGATGACTTCCAACGCGCGCGCCCTATTTGGGAGGCGGCGGATGAAGCCGCGCTCCTCGAGCGCGGTGATAAGCCGGTGAATACCGGACTTCGAGGCGAGGTCGAGCGCATCCTTCATTTCGTCGAAGGAAGGCGGCACGCCGGACTCCTTCATCCGTTCGTGGATGAACAGGAGTAGCTCTTGTTGCTTTCTCGTTAGCATCGCAGCCCTCTCAGAATCGCGAAACAAATCTGGAACAAACACTATCTGTTCCATTTATGTTCTGCAAGGGCTTTAGATAAGGTTAATGATGATGGGGCGTTGTGTTGGAGGCGCGAAAGCTATTTGGGAATGGCTGTCAGAGCTATTCTGGAATGAAAATCCCTAGCGACGTCTGATTTTAAAGGGTTTTCCGGCAAAAAATAGGGTTGCCAATCGCGGCATTTGCCAACCTCAATTTTTCCATTCCAGCATAGCGATGAAGTGTTTGATTCCATTTCGTTTATTGGACAACCCAGTGCCGGAATAAATTGTAAACGTCAGTGATTGGTAAACCTATTGGTAAACCTAGCTTCTAAGCGCCTTACCGACGTCGATGAAAAACCACGCCACTTCAATTAGCTTGTCGTCATCGAGCCCTCCCCAAAGTCGCTGGATTATCTCGGCCTCGGAAGCTCCGTGCGACGCTTCGTCTCTAATATGGGAAAGTAGCCCTTCTTCAAGATCATTGAATTGTATACCCAACTTGGCAAAGTCGTGTGGTGCCAATGGCTGTGCGTAGGTCGAAGCCAGGCGGGCAAAGATTCTTGAGAGGCACGCATATAAGATCGCTTTCTCGCGTTGCACATGACCGAGCTGTTCCCACTCGTCGGCCGCAAATTCGGGGCCGGCCAGTTGTGCGATCTTTGTCCGAGCCTTGTTTGGCACAGCGCCACGTCGCCGCCAGTTCGCGATTGCCTGTTTAGAATAGCCAATTCGTGAAGCCAGTTCTTCATCCGTCTGGATGAGGAGCGCGGCTTTTAGACGTTCGATGAAAACCCGAACATGCTCATCCATTTTCTATTTGACACTCACGAAAAATGAAGTCATAGACTTCACTATGAAGTCTGAGACAACAAAACAAATAATTGCATCGCCCGGCTGCCATCTTTTTGCCGTGGTACGTGCTGGCTTTATCGCCCAAGGCACTTCACTCAGCAAGTGGTGTTCGCAAAACGGCATTTGTCGCGTGTGGGCATCCGATGTCCTTAAGGGAAAGCGAAATGGCCCAAGCGCGAAAAGACTGAGACTTCGTCTGATGAAGGAAGCGGGAGCTTTCAATGGCTAACTTCGTGGATGTCGACATACTCAGCCATGTTTCGGGTATCAGCAGACAGGCGGTTTGGAAGGCACTCAAGAATGGTAGTTGGTATGGCGCGGCGCTTGAAGTCCGGACCGCCTTCGGTCGGGGCGGCAACTCCGGCAAGCAATATCAGGTGAAGGTTTCGAGCCTTCCGGCGCATATTCAAGAGCGTTTAAAGGCCCTTCAGACCACCGATGAAGCCGTTTCAAAACTTCGTTTCGGTGATGCTGCGCAACTTGAGCGCAACTGGAAATACGATCTGATCAGCCGCGCCCTTGAACAGCCGAAGGGCAGTTCGGGCCGCAAGGCTGAGATCGACCGCCACCATGGACGCATCGTGCATGACTGGACAGGTCAGCCCACAAAGCTCTCCAAGTCCACACTTTATAAATGGATGCAGGATTTTGAGCTTTATGGGGTCCACGGTCTGACCAGCAAAATTCGGAAGGACAAGGGCGAAAAGAAGGTCTTCATAAGCCGCGCCTGGACGAATGCCGTCCCGTTCGATGATGCCATGAAATCCACAATCCAGCACGATCTGAAGCAATACGTTCGCAGCCTGATCAAAGGCGACGGTCAGTTCAAACAGACACTCGTCCTGACTTCAGAGAAGCTGAAGGAAATCACCGCCGCCTACGGCTTCCGTTTGAATGATACTACACGTGAAGAGCCCATATTCCGCATTCCACAGGCCTTTGTGCAGGAAGAGGCGCACTTCAAAGCTGTTGCGCGCCACCGCAAAGACCGAAAGGCTAGCGAGGACAACAAACCTCGCATACGCCGCACCACGGCCAATCTTGTTCCGATGGAAGTTGTGGTGATGGACGTTCACCATATCAACGTGGAGGTTCTTCGCGGTGATGGAAGCTATTCGACCCCAAAGTTGATCGCCTTTCACGACATTGCGACCAATCGCGTGTTCTGCGAGCTGATCCAATTCGATGACAGGGGCGGGGTCAGAAACAGCGATATCATAACGGCTTTCGTCAACATGTGCCAGCATCCGGCCTTTGGCGTTCCGCAATATCTTTATGCCGATAATGGATCGGAGTATGGCTTTGCGGACGATCTTGAGGATGCGCTTAAATTGGGAGCCAATGTAGTTGGCTTCAGTGGGCCGGAAGAGCGTAACCGTGTTATTCGCGCCAAACCGTACAATGCTGCCGCCAAACACGTTGAAGGCTGGTTCCGACAGTTCAATCAACAGCACGCGCGCCATATTCAAGGCTGGCGCGACGATGATCCGATGAACCCAAAGGTTCCCAAGCTCGGCAAGCGGCACGCGCCGTATCCCGGTGGATTTGACGGGTTCCGCGAAGAGTTTTTCAGCCACCTGACCGCATACGAACATATGCCGCAGAAAGGTGCACTGAAAACCTCGCCGGCGCTCGCTTTCGGTCAGCATGTTCGAAACGGTTGGAAAGCCAGCCTTCTCGATGCCGAACGGCTCCTAACAGTATTCACGCGCCCTGTGACGCGTATCGTTGATCGGCACGGCATTTCAATAAAGGACACACCGTGGATTTGCGACGGCTTGCTCGAGTTCTTTGGACGACGAGTGATTGCCCACGTGCCGAAATACCACGGCTTTGCCGAACTGCTAATCACTGACGAACACGGCGCTGAGATCGGTATCGCGGTTGCCGATCGTGCTTTCGATGTCTTGGATGGGCGAGGGGCTAAAGAAAGTGCCAGGCGCACAAGCATTCGCAACAAAGCTATCACGAAGCTTTCTAAATCCGTCCCTGACATTGATGTAGGTGCTGAGCTGATTGCCTACGGACAAAGGCAGATGCCGGTGATCCCGAACGAACCGGACGCTACAATCACGGTCAATCGGCCGGGATCGCAAAGGCGGGCAATCCTCCCTGTCGCAGCGGACAATGCTTCCTGGCTTGTAGAGGAAGAACGCATTCGGATCGCCAACCGCGAAGCCGCGGCCGCAATGGCAATGATAAGCGCCAACACTAGGAGCAATTGATGGAGCGTCCTGCCAATATACCCGCTTCTATAGTCGAGACCGAAGCCGTCTCAATTATTCGAGAGGCGGCCACACTTGCTCTTGCGCTCCGTTTCCCGGTTCATATCGTCGGCAGGCCAGGTACAGGAAAGAGTTCGTCGCTGTGGCATATCGCACGTGAAATGGGCGGTTCCTATTGCGAGGTTTCCGATCCAAGCAAAAGCACCAAAGGCATGTTCGAACTCCTGCTCGACAGCATCGGGAGACGCACAGGCAAGAAATATGAGCGCGAAATTGCGGAGGATGTCTACCACAATTTTAGTTCTCAAGAAGTCTATAAGGACGGTCGTTGGCAGCATGTCCAGCGATTGCTTGTGGTGGACGAAGTTCAAACGCTTGAGGCAACGGCGTTCCGGGAACTCCTACGTGTCCAAGAAAAATGCGATATGGGTTTGGTTTTAGCCGGCAATGCCGAGCGCCTTGCGGGCACAACGCGTGATGCTCGCACCTGGGAGCAAATTGAAAGCCGGATCGCCGTCCGCAGGGCATTGCCGGGACCGAACAAAAATGACTGCGAGCTGATTGGCAGCACCTACAATGTTGAGGGTAAAGATGCCTACGAGGCCCTATGCGCCTTTGGAAGGCGAACCAACTTCCGCGATCTGACGCAACTACTCGAAATTGCGAAAAGGTTGACAGGCGGTGCTACCGGCATCCGCAAAAATCATCTGGAAACCGCGCTTCGCGTCGCAAATTCTAAACCCGAAGCCATGAAGCTATTGAAATCCGAAGCGGCCTAACCGTCGCTGCTGACTTCCCATCACATGAAACCAATCACCTCCGCGCCTTTGTGTGGCGTAGTGCGGAGCTATGCCCAAAAAGGAGAAACTGAAAATGTCTGACACATCTGATTTGCTTGACGAAATGGAAATGGCGGTATCCGCTATAAAGTCCTTTGGAATAATGCTGGAGCATACCTTGCGGTCCGGTGAGAACATAAGTCCTGATACAGACGGCGTTTGGATCTTGTTGAAGCGGCAATGCGATGACTTGGACGATGTACGTAAGGAACTCATCAAGCAGATCGCTGATATCAGGGCCAACAAGCTCGAAATCAGGAACTCCGAACGGATTGCTGAGTGGGCTGGCGTGTCCCAATACGTTGTCAACTGAGTGATCGCCATGGCGACGGGCATCATCCTTGGCCCGCCCACGGAACGGCATTCGGCACATCCGCCTCATGCATCGAAGGCTCGGGAGGTTGCCGATGCGTAACAGCCCGTCAAATGCTGCGATCACCAAAAAGCAGATCGGCCTGTTGCACGTCGCCAAACGTGATCTCGGGCTTGATGACGAAAGCTACCGGGCAATCCTTGCCCGGTACGGTCGCGCTGAGAGCGCCGCTGATCTCGATCTTGCGGGCTTCAACCAGGTCATGCGATATTTTACTGCCTGTGGTTTCCGTTCGACCTGGACGAAGCGAACCTATGGTTATCGCCCGACGATGGCGACCCCTCCGCAGATTGATTTGATCCGGTCTTTCTGGATTAGATTTTCCGGTGCGAGTGATCCCGACGATGCCGAGTTGAACAAATGGCTGGAGCGGTTTCACAAGGTGTCCGCGTTGCGCTTCGTCGACAACAAAAAAGCCGCGAAGGTGATTTCGTCGCTCAAAGCGATGATCGCTCGCAGATAGGATCAAAATTAAAGCGGCTTCAAAGGCCGAGCGCGAGCGTTTTGGTAAAAGTTGGTGTAGCACTTGGGTTGAGCGCGGCTTGCGCTCTGTGGAGGTTTCTATGGCTTGGCCGAACAATTTGACTGCCGACGAGCGATTAGACGCCGCCGCCGCCAAAGTGGAAGTGATCACTTCCAATCTGCGTGCCGCGATCCAATTGTTCGAGAGCAACCGCTTTTTCGTGTTCGATCGGGACTTCGATGCAAAGATCCCGGAAAAGAAGGAAGGAATGCTTCTGCAATTCCTGCAACACACATCGGTACGATCATTGGTGATGGATACATGCCGGCTCTGGGATAGAGCAAGCGAAGATCGGGATAGTCTTCCGACTATATGCGCACTGATTGACAACCCGGATGTTTTGAATCGTCAGAGAGAACGCCACTTGGCGAACTCTAAGGCCCACCGGCATCTACGCGGAGAGAACCGGCAGATATTGGAATGGGTGGTAAGGATAAGCGATGAAGACGCTGAAAAGGTGGCCGATGAACGTCATGCGGCACTTTCAGCAATCGCCCCGGCTCTCAAGGATTTCTTCGAGAACGCGGCCCTGCTTGCGCGACTTCGCGACTTTCGCGATAAGCACATTGCGCACTCGCTTTCCAGCAAGCCGGCAAAGGCTGATCTTCCGTTCTTCGGAGATGCGGGCGACCTTCTGAACCTTAGCGAGCCCTGGGTTGAAGAGCTTGTCAAATGCCTTTGCTACAGCAATTTTCCTTGGAAGAAATATCACGACGATGCCGCCGAAACCGCTGCTAAGTTGTGGGGCGCTTGCCGGTTTGAAATCACGGCAGCTTGAACCGACTCGAGGAAGATTGCCTTGGTCGTTTGCCAAGAGGCTCGTTGCGGTGCTACAAGGCGGTTGGATCCATGGCTACGGCCACCGACGGCCGTCGTGTAAGCTATGGGACAGAGCGCGCCGTCGGTGGCGCGCTCCTGTTGGTTTACGGTTGCTGGATATTAACGCTGTCAGGCTGTTGTCACCATACGTCCGTCAGCCGAGGCCGCTATCCGGCCCTCCGTAGGTTGGCGGCTGGGGTATATTCGGATGGCGAATTGCCCCTTTTTTGCGCCTCGCAAACTTTTTAATCTCTAGTATGTGGACGACTGACAGCTGTCAGCCCCGGTGTCAGCTGACACCGTGCCAAGCAGATCCTCCAAGACCTATAAGGTTTGTGAGGATGCGCGCCATGACAAGCAAGAATGACGATTACCCGGTATTGGATTTGATCCGCGACAAATGCGGCGCTGATATTGCGGAGCAATTGCAGGCCGCATTTGGAGGATGCCGACTTTATGTTGGCCGGCCAGACAAGCTTAATGAACAATCGCCTCTCGTAAAAAAGTTGGGTTGGACCGCTGCTTTGAAGGTTGCGGAAGCTGCCGGTGGTGTTCCGATTGATGCAATAGTTCCGCTTGGCGATACGTCAATGCACTCCAACCGAACTGATGCGATCGAGAACGGCTTGAGGCAAGGCAGATCCGTTCGCGACGTTGCGCGAGAAGCAGGCGCGCACGAACGGACGGTTTTCCGCATCCGGAAAAAGCTGAAGGAACAAGAGACACCCGATGTCTTACGCATGCTCTCACGAGGTCGGGCAGTCGATGATATCCGTCGCTTCACTATTCTTTCCACCAAGGAAATTGGTCATCTTCGCTCACGGCTAGTTGCTGAAGGCAAACTACGGCCTGCGAGCGCATCAACCCCAACAAATCCCGATTTCAATCCCTCCTGAAAGGCAGGTAACGCATGTCCATGTCCGGTTCGCAATATCGTGTTGTCGATCCCATTCTTTCCACCCACGCCCGTGGCTATCGTCATCAGGATCGCGTCGGGCATCTGCTGTTCCCCTCGGTTGATGTTGCGGTTTCAGCCGGCAAGGTCATCGAATTCGGCAAAGAGAGTTTTATGCTCTACAATGCCCGCCGCGCGCCAGGCGCTTCCACCAAGCAGGTGGAATTCGGCTATCAGGGCAAGCCTTACGCGCTTGTCCAGGACAGTCTTGACGGCAAGGTGCCTCGCGAATTTGCGCGTGATGCCGCCGCAATTCCGGGGGTCGATCTCGGCATGCGGTCGGTCAATCAGGTGATGAACTCGTTGACCCTTGGCCTTGAATACGAGCAGGCGCAGATAGCAACCACCGCTGCGAACTATGACGCCAATCACCAGCTCGTGCTTGCCGGTGCCTCGCAATGGTCGAACGCTGCCAGCAATCCGATTGCTGACGTTGAAGCGGCACGGCAGGCCGTTCGTTCGGCCAGCGGCATGTATCCAAACGTCATGGTCGCCGGGCCGAAGCCCTACGGCGCACTGAAAACAAACGCTAAGATTGCCGCCAAGTTCGCCAACACCGATATTGTCACGGCGCAGATGCTCGCTGCTTTGTTCGAGCTCGACACCGTTGCCGAGGGCCGCTCGGTTGTTTCGTCTGATGACGGCGTCTTCTCCGACATCTGGGGCAATTACGTCATCCTCGGTTATGCGCCGAAGACGCCCAGCGGTTTTGAGGAACCGAGCTATGGCTACACCTACACCATGAAGGATTATCCCTTCGTGGAAGAGGCCCGCTGGGATGGCGGCACCAAGAGCCATATTCGCCTCTTATCCGATCAGATAAAAGAGGAGTGCATTAAGCAGCACACTCCGGACGAAATGGGAAAGTATGGCACCTATGACGATTTTGCCCTGGGCAACTGCAATTCATTAAACGTCCGCATCGAAAACTATTTATCTTCTCCAGAAATGCGGTGTCTTTTCTCTGATGAAGGCGCTGACATATGTGACGAGATAAAGAAATTCATTGCCGATCCAGACCAGCACGCGCTTGTTCTTTCTTTCGAGCATGTCAGCTTCAAATATAATGCACGCGAGCTGCTGTTGAACGCGCTTGGCCGCTACCTGCTCGGCCTAGCGCGGCAGAACTCTTTTCAAAGGTGTCCACTTGTCTGCTTCCTTGACGAAGCCCACCAGTTTATCGGTCGGTCGATAGGCGATGATACCAACCACGTCATGCTGGATGCTTTCGGCCTCATCGCAAAGGAAGGCCGAAAATATGGGTTGACGACAACGATAGCCACACAGCGCCCCAGAGACGTTCCTTCGGACGTCTTGAGCCAGCTAGGCACGCTGTTCGTCCACCGTCTCACGAACGATCGCGACCGGGAAACTATCGAGCGATCATGCGGAGAATTGGATCGCGACGCTGCGGCATTCATTCCCTCGCTCGCTCAAGGAGAAGCGATCATCGTTGGTCCAGAGCTTCCGGCCCCACTCCCTGTGCTCATTGATCGACCAGAGAAAGGGCAGCAGCCAGAGTCCCATGGACCTCGCTATCAAGCTTTCTGGGGGACGTCCACCGGCTCAAGCAAAAACTGAGATTTAGAGCCGTGCGATGGCAGGAACGCGCCCTCATGTCGGCCATGGAGATCGTCCCGGCTTGGGCCCGAAAAAAAACACTGCTCTAAGCAAGGCGCGTAATAAGCTAGAGGTGAGCGGACTATCGCGCAAAATGTTGGTTTCCACGCAGAACTGAGCCGGTTAGGCGCATAATTTCCATTGAGAATTGAGCCATGTGAACCTTCCCCCCAACGCGGTCAGCGACGGGGGCAACGGAGTGATCCACATGGGACTTTTAAATATTATCCGGCGGATGGCGCTGCGCGAGAAGCAGTCGATCCGCGAGATCAGCCGGCGTACTGGGCTGTCACGCAACACGATCGCGAAGTATCTGAGCGCAGGCACCATCGAGCCGACGTTCACGGTACCGGAACGACCGAGCAAGCTTGATCCCTTTTCCGACAAACTGGCTGGCTGGCTGAAGACCGAGGCCGGGAGGTCGCGCAAGCAGCGCCGAACGCTGAAGCAGCTTCATGCCGATCTGGTGGCTCTTGGCTTTACCGGCTCCTATGGCCGGGTTGCCGCTTTCGCCCGTGATTGGCGGGCTGAGCAGCAGACGACGGGCCGCGGCATATTCGTTCCGCTATCTTTCCGCCCAGGCGAAGCATTCCAATTCGATTGGAGTGAAGATTATGCCGTGATAGGCGGCGAGCGCACGAAGCTTCAGGTTGCACATATCAAGCTATCGCACAGTCGGGCCTTTCTGGTCAGGGCCTACCTACTGCAAACGCATGAGATGCTCTTTGACGCCCACAGGCACGGCTTCCGTGTGTTTGGCGGCGTACCTGGTCGCGGCATCTACGATAACATGAAGACAGCGGTCGATCGGGTGGGTCGCGGCAAGGAGCGACAGGTCAACATCCGCTTCCTCGCTATGACGAACCACTACGTCTTTGCACCTGAGTTCTGCAATCCGGCGGCAGGCTGGGAGAAGGGTCAGGTCGAGAAGAACGTCCAGGATGCTCGTCCACGACTGTGGCAACAGATGCCTGACTTCCCGGACTTGGCGGCATTGAATGCCTGGCTGGAACAGCATTGCCAGGACCTGTGGCGGGACACGGCGCATGGCACCTTGTCCGGTTCGATCGCAGATGTTTGGGCTGATGAGCGGGCAGCATTGATGGCATTGCCTATCGCGTTTGACGGCTTCGTCGAGCAGAGCAAGCGCGTCTCGCCGACATGCCTGATTACCTTTGAGCGGAACCGCTACAGCGTGCCTGCGTCTTTTGCCAACCGGCCCGTCAGCCTGCGGATTTATCCCGAGCGACTGGTCGTTGCGGCGGAGGGCAATATCCTATGCGAGCATGAGCGGGTCATTGAGCGCAGCCACGACAAACCGCCGCGAACGATTTACGATTGGCGACATTACCTTGCCGTCATCCAGCGCAAACCCGGTGCCTTGCGCAATGGTGCACCCTTCCTGGAATTGCCGTTGCCCTTTCGGCAACTGCAGGACCAGATGCTTCGCCGCCCCGGCGGTGATCGCGAGATGGCCGATATCCTTGCCCTTGTCCTTCATCACGACGAACACGTCGTACTCAGGGCTGTGGAACTCGCCCTGGATGCAGGAGTAGCGACCAAGACGCATGTGCTGAATCTGCTGCATCGGCTGATCGACGGCAAGACGGCTGACGGTCCCGACATCGATACGCCACAGGCGCTGACCTTGCTGCGTGAACCCAAGGCCAACGTCGAACGCTACGATGGCCTACGCGCCCGGATCGCAGGAGGTCGCCATGCGTCATGATCCCGCAAGTGCTGCCGTCGTCATCATGCTACGGAGCCTCAAGATGTATGGCATGGCCCAGGCCGTCACAGACCTTATCGAGCAAGCGGCTCCCGCCTTTGATGCGACCGTGCCCATCCTGTCCCAGTTGCTGAAGGCTGAATTGGCCGAGCGCGAGGTTCGCTCGATCGCCTATCACATGAAGGCTGCCCGCTTCCCGGCTTATAAAGACCTCTCCGGCTTCGACTTCGCCGCCAGCGAGATCAACGAGGCCACTGTGCGCCAACTACACCGATGCGAGTTCATGGATGGGGCGCAGAACGTTGTCCTTATCGGTGGCCCTGGCACTGGTAAAACGCATGTCGCGACCGCTCTTGGAATCCACGC
Organism: Shinella sp. OV683; assembly: GCF_057787725.1. Classification (NCBI taxonomy): domain Bacteria; kingdom Pseudomonadati; phylum Pseudomonadota; class Alphaproteobacteria; order Hyphomicrobiales; family Rhizobiaceae; genus Shinella; species Shinella sp. OV683. Next base: position 2,577,385 of record NZ_CM173543.1, on the reverse strand, counting down.
CATCGAGCATCATCGCCGCAAGGTCCGCTTCTTCTCGACCATCGAACTGGTCAATGCTCTCGAGCAGGAGAAGGCCAAGGGCAAGGCAGGTCAGATCGCTGAGGCCCTGGTACGGCTCGACTTGTTGATCCTGGACGAGTTGGGGTATCTGCCGTTCAGCGCGTCCGGCGGTGCATTACTCTTTCACCTGCTGAGCAAGCTTTACGAACGCACCAGTGTCATCATCACCACCAATCTCAGCTTCAGTGAATGGGCCACCGTATTCGGTGACGCCAAGATGACAACCGCTCTACTCGACCGCCTGACCCATCGTTGTCATATCCTGGAAACCGGCAACGACAGCTTCAGATTCAAAGCCAGCTCGGCGGCGGCAGCCCAGAAGAGAGGAGAAAAAGCCAACCCCTTGACCAAACCCTGATCAGAAAATCATACTTAGAGGTGGCTCACTTCTCGGTGGAAAAACCGGCTCAGTTCCGCGCGGAAACCAACAACATATCCAGTAGGGCGAATCGGCAGCGGTGCGGCCTTGGCAATCACCTCTCGAAGCAGCGGAAACGCGTCGGTACGGTCAGTTTTCGCCTTGGCCACTGCTCCGGTGAGCTCCCGCAGGACCGCATCGGTGCGATCGGCGGGGACGTGATGCTTCTGGCGTAGGCGCTCTGCACATCGGATCTGCAGCGCATCGTCGTCTATCTGATCCAGGACAACGACCCGGCGGAGGGCGTCACGGACTTTACCCACGTCGGCATCTCTCGCAAAGGCCGAGTTGTGGGCTTTGCGGTCGCCTTTTAATTTGCCATCCTCGTCTCCCGGGACTTCGGCAACGGCGAATGCCTGAATGAGCGCGTCGGTGTGCGATTCGCTGATCTGCGTCTTGGAGTGTCGCTCTCCAATCCAGCTGTGGCTCGCCAAGTATCGTGACGAGGCGTCATCTGCGCGGCCGCTCATGACCAGAAGCGCAAGCCGTTTGGGGTCGGCGATAAGCCGCTCGAGCAGAGTGTTGTCGGCGCGCCTAGGCGGAGTATGAGCGAGGCAGGTTGCAAGGGCGGCGAGCGACACAGCCGCTCCGGCGCCCTTCACCTGTATCTCACATCGCGAGATGTCATGTCTCGCTGCAAAGACCAGCTCTCCGTCCTCGCCGCCGTCCGGCTCGACAAAGAACGCGGCATCGCTTTCAGACCAGAAGCGCAGCATAATCTCGACGCAGACGAGATCCTGGAATGCAAACTTCTGTGGCGCAGTGATCGCTATGGTCATGAGATCTTTTACCCCATCAGCTCAGCATTAAAAGGTGGTTCAAGACTAATTATCACCTTGAATGCGCCGCTTCACTTCCACTGAACGCTGTGTCGAACAGGTTGAAAGTAAGCTGTCAGCTTTGGCCATTCTCCATTGCTATCACCAGCTCAATCGGCTCGCTCGTGGCTATCGACCCGTTGTGAAGCAACATGGAAGCCCATTCGCAGCATGGTTCGAACTGAACTGCTCCACGTCCAACCACTGAGGCGCGGATGTCCACTTCGTCGATGGCCGAACGGCGGCTACTCGTTCTCACAGCTGCGCTGCGTGCGTATTTGGGTCTGTTGTTCGTGGCGATCCGTGCCGAAGGTCATCGGAATTGGCCTTGTGTTCTTCAGTAATGCGTTGGGGTCTCGTGAGGACGATGATCGCGCGATCACCACAGGTCTTTCGAGAATTGCTATTTTCGCAACGCTTGGGTCACCGGAACTTCGACGACCTCGCCCAAACTAACGGCAGCTTCTGCGGCAACACGTTTTACCGGAGTGGCCCCGACACCGAGCGCTTTGATGATCGACAGGCTCCCACCATTTGCTGAGAGCGCCTCTTGGAGTTTCGAAAAATCTCCGCAAAACTCGGTCTCCGCTGCGATGTCGAAAGGCGCATTGCTGGCGCCGATTGGTCCAAACGCCACTGTTCGTACTTGCATCGCCTTACTCGGATCGCCCCCTACTTCGACGCCGTAGCCCTGCGATTTCTGGCTTCGCAAAACCACTTTGCCGTTCTCAACCCATGCCGTTTGCATTCCTTCCTGGACCTCGTATCCAAGCTCAGCCAGGCCCTCAAGAATGGCCGCTCGTCTATCGATATCGGCCTGCCTCGCCAGCATTTCTTCTAACGTGCCGTTGGCAATCGCTACCAGTCGTTCAAGCTCATTCAATGAAACAGAAGACCCCAAGACCGTGTCGATCTCGACGACCATGTTCATCGCCTCGTGCGAAGAGCTCCTACGGAGCTGAACCGCAATCGCCGAGAGGCGTTGGATCGCAGCGGCATGTGCAACTGCATTCTGCCGTGCATCTGCGATATCGGCTGCAAGACTATCGATCAGCAGCGACCGACGTGACGATCGTTCATCGACGGTTTGTTTTACCCGAACCTCGAACGTCTCGGCGCGGTTCGGGTCGAAGGATTTCAACTCGGCAAACCTTCGGTGCAGCTGCCTGACAGCATTGTCGTCAGGATCCAAAGGTTGGTGTTTGAGCCACTGCTCGAGTGTTATGCGAACCTCTCCGTTGCCCAGTTTCTCTGCAAGCTCGCGTTGCCGATCTGATATTCCATAGCTATCAAACGGTCCCGAAAGAGTATTGAATCCTTCGGATATGGCGCGGCTGAGTTCAGCCTGAGAGATGCTTGCCGGACGCATGAGGGCAGGGGAGACGGCCATGCCTTTCTTTTGCAGGGCGTTTGCAAGTAAAGCCGCTGCTCGTATCCGCCGGGTGTCTTGCATCTGGACTTCCGCGGCTTTTTCCGCTGCGCGTTCGATCCGTTTTTCAATATCGACCTGGAGAAAAGCTATCTCCTGGGGGACCTGCTTTTGGATCGCGTCAAATTGGTCCGTAGCCAAGAGGGCGCGTATTTCCGCGACGCGAGCGTTAATCATCTGGAGATCTGTGTCAGTAGTGACGCCGTTTCTTTTTCCAACGCCCGACCAATGATCTAGTGCTGCCTGGAGACTTGCCAACAAGCCCTGGCAGATCGCGATGATTTCGTCTCGCGTGACAATCGTTACGACCTTTGGCCCGCTCATTCGGCAGCCTCCTTGAAGATCACGTCGGCGATCGTTTTTCGCAAACGCTCCTGCTCTTCGTCTCTGGAATGGTACCACGCTTGAGAGGATAGACGATGGATCACCGGTATCGAACGGCCGAGAACTGACGGACGCCAGACTTCTCTAGCGCGTGCGCTGTCGAGAATACGATGTCGGGGTGCATCGCATTCGATGCCTAGGCCGTAGAGGCCCGTGCGAGGATCTTCGATGGCAAAGTCCAGCCCAAAAGCGGAACCGTCATTCCCGCGGTCCGCGGCAACCCCAATTTCGGCCAGGTAGCCCGCAACCGAGGCAGCGAAGCCATCAAGCTCGTCGGCTTGCCGGAAGCGAGACCCGCTACGATCAGTCAGCATTCTATCAAGGAGTGCGCGACCATTATCAAAGTCGCCATCGGACATCGAGCGTGCATATTCAAGGTAGCCCTGAAGGTAGTCGCGAGGGCTTACAGGCTTTCGACGGCTGCTGAGCATATCTGAGATGTCAGAGATCGGCATCGAGGTCACCATGATGACCTTGGATTTGGCACGGGTGACAGCGACGTTGAGCCGACGTTCTCCACCCTTCTGGCCGAGAACCCCGAAGTTCCTGCGGAACGTACCCTGAGCATTCCGTCCAAAGGTGCTTGAGAAGACGATGTAATCGCGCTCGTCGCCCTGAACGTTCTCTACGTTTTTCACGAAAAACCCGACGTCCTCGCCCTTTTCAACCCGTTCTCGTTCGCGCCCAAGCATGCTTCGGAACCAATCGTCATCCTCGGCTCGGCCTTCAAGAGTTTCTTCGATAAGATCCGCTTGCTTGCGATTGAACGTCACAACGCCGATTGTTGGTGCTGCTGAGGAGCTGCGCCAGATATTTGCAAGGACCTCGACAACCTTGTCGGCCTCGGCCTGGTTAGACTGGTCGCTGTAGATGCCATCTACCCGGATGACCTCGATCGGCTTTGCTCGGCGGACCTCTTCTTCCGGGTGTTTAACGGGGACACTCAAGCGACCAGCGTAGAACGAGCTATTTGAGAATCCGATGAGCTCACCATAGGTCGATCTGTAGTGTATTTGAAGTGTGGTTGTTGGCAGTGCTGACTTGCCTAGTTGCAGAAGGTCTGGACAGTCCTTGATTTCGCGGCGGTTCCACGTCTCGTTGTACGTCTCACGTTCCACCTCAGTAGCGTCTTCGTCGAGGTCCTCGCCATCGAAGACATCAGCTTCATCATTTTCAACGCGGCTAGCAAAGAAGGCTGTTGGTGGCATTTGCTTCTCATCGCCACTGATCACCACGATTTGGCCACGGAAGAGACTAGGCAACGCATATTCGACCGGCATCTGAGATGCCTCGTCGTAGATGACGGTATCGAATAGGTTTTTCCGGAGCGGCAACAGCCTGCTAGCGACGTCAGGATTCATGAGCCACACGGGCCGGAGTTCTGTCAGGCCCAGATCAACGCCCTTGTCCAGAAACTCGCGCAGCCGCTGCGCGCGTTGACCCCTCAATCGAGTGATCGCTTCCCAATCTCGGGCAGGCGCAATTCGTGAGATGTCGATACCACGGATCAACATCTGCCTGTTAAAGCGTCTCATGGCATCTTCGGCTTCAGCCACGGATCGGATTTTCGATTGAAGCTCTGCTGCCTCATAAAGCAGTTTCGGGTCATTCGCCTCCAATCTGGATTTCCAAGCCAACATGGCCTCACGCTTGATGATGCGCCTGACCTGATCTTCGAGGTGCTGAGACGGAAGCAGTTCCAAAGCTTCGGTCAACGACCTCAGGCCTTTAAAGATGTCGAGAGCCATCGGCGGCAAACCGTGCGTCCGAATTCGGAACCTTTGGAAAGCTTCCAGAGTAGGTCTCGCCTGAAGGATCAATCCAATTGCCGAACCGTTTTGTCCGTTTTCGTTTATGGCCAGCAGTCTGTCGGAGACCCAATTCGGGTCAAACCACTGAGCTGCGTTCGCCAATGCCGCGCGGCTGAACTGCTGACTTTCGTAACGGTCAAACGCTTGCTGTGCGCTGTCACGCAGCGCTTCAAAAGCGGATCTCGTCGCGCTCTTGATAACGATTTCAATCACAGGAGATGGATAGCTCGAGGCTCTGGAGGCAAGGCCATTCACCCTTGCTATGGCTTTTCCCCGGTGGACCGTGATGGCCATGAGATCTTCAATGCTGAGGTCGTCGGAGATCATCGCAGCTTCGCCGAACGGCCGCAGCGTTTCGGCGAGTTCGCGCCTGATTGGGCGGAGCTGTTGCTCCCAAAGCAGTGTTGAATGAAATAGCGGAATGTCTGCAGGAAGACCCACGGAATGCAAAAAACTCTCGGTCTTTCGCTTGCGGAGCCAACGAAATGGGCTGATGCTGCTAAAGAACGACGGTGGCGACAAGAGCTCTGCGGCTAGAGCGCTCCATTCAGAAAGACCTTGGTCGGAGAGGCCTACCGCTGCGAGTGCATTCTCCTTGGAGGGCCGAGGACCCTTCAGATTGGCGACTCCATCATAGAGCTTGCGTAGATGGCGAGCTGATAACATCGCCTGGCTCGTACCGTTTTCATCGTCGCAGAGGTGATACCAACGAGCCAACTCTTGCCGCTCGTCGTCGTTCAGTGACAGAAATTCATGCTCGTTTTGGTCGAACCACATCCTGAACGGTGTCGGGTCGACCATGGGTGTTGCGCCCGCAGTTCGGTTGAAAACCGTTGCTCGCTCCGTCTCGCTCCGGATGAAGCTGTTGACGTCCCCATCAAACGCCGCAACATTCGCACTATCCGGGTTAAATGCCTTAAGGCTGTGAAGTGGGTTTTCCTCATATCGTGCTGGCAGCCAGTATCGCGTTTGCGGCGAAACAGCTTCGGCCAACTCAGCGACGCTGCCAATGTCCAGTGGAGCCAGGATTCGTCGAAGTCCTGGCACATCAATTGGGGCTTCTGGTGTTTCAATGGTAATCAGATCACCGATGAGGCTGCGGTAGGAGATGCCGGTCTGATCGTCAATGTCGTGAAGAGCTGCATGGTGGGCGTTCAAGTCGTCTTCGATTGCCTGGATGCGGGTTGCCCAGCTCTGACGGTCGCGTTTCCATCGATCGCTCGGGGGATCATTTTGAAGTGCTTCGAGTTGATCTCTGACTGCCTGGATGATTGGCCCACGGTCTTGATTAACGTCCGTAACCAGAACAATGCGATCTGCGAGGCCCTCGGCATCCAAGCGCTTTTTTACAACTTCGAGCGCAGCCTGCTTTTGGCAAACGATAAGAAGGCTCTTTTTTCGTCCAATCGCATCTGAGACCATATTCGTAATGGTCTGGCTTTTCCCAGTTCCGGGTGGACCTTCGATTAAGAGCCCAGGCGCAAATCTTGCCTCAAGAACAGCGGCTTCTTGGGAAGGATCGCTTGCCACGGTGAAGTATCGGTCGATCTCGGTGGGTTTCTCGCGTTGCACGCTTACCGGAGGCTCATTTGACACCTTCAGAGCCGTGTCGAGCGCACTGCCGTGGATATCCTTGCCCTTGAGTTGGCGGAGGTCTTCAACGATCGCCTGTCCCATGTAGGCTAAGTGGAAGAATACTGCCGCGCAAGCGATGGCGTCCTTTCCAAGGGCTGCGTTGGCGTCCTTGTTCGGAAGCGAAACGAGTGTTCGCCCGTCAATCCTAGCAAGGCCCCCGAAGCCGTCGACGACATCTGCTGCTGTCAAGGTCGCCCTGCCAAGGAGGTCATCTGTCGCCTCCTGCCAACGTCGGGCCGCATCGATACCGATCATACCTTCGAAACCAGGGTTTAGACGCACTTCATTGCGATCGCCATCGAAGGAGACATTGGCGTGACCCCGATTGCCGACTTCGGGTATTACGCGCACCGGCCATAGCAAAATGGGAGCAATCTTCGGCTTACGGCGATCGTCACCATGCACAAGAAACGGAAAGCCGAGGTACAGGCCGTCAATTCCGGTATCACGTTTGTAGAGTGCGGCATGGGCATGGAGCGATCTGAGGCGTCGTTCGAGAGTCTCACTCAAGCCGAATGCTGCAGGATCGAGATGTTCAGTTCGATCTGTCCTCGCCAACAGGAAATCGAGAAGGGCCGCAGCCGGGCGACGCTCTGTTCCCAACTCCATCAAATCTACGCGCGGCGTCGTCTTGCCAATCACCATCCTGGTGAGAGGGCCGCGCAGGATGCTGCCTGAAATCTTCTTTGAGAAGTAGTCCAACAGCGTGGAGACATACTGCTGCTTGGGTGGTTCGCGCCACTGGTCTGCGGGCAACGACAGCACGATAAGAGCTCTGTCCAGACCAATCCGTCGGTCAAGCCGAAACTGGTCCGCCCATTCATCGACTCTCTCGATCCCGCAGCGTGCGAAGCCGGAAAGCCGGATGTCGATAGAGGCGTGCAGCTCTCTGCGCGAACAGCTGAGGAGTTTTCGCGCATTCTCCTTGTCGAACGAGCCGACATTCGCGCGTTGAGCAGTAGCGGCCGCTTCGTCCAAGATCTCGTCGACGGTCCGGAACTGGCCCACGTCCGCCGACAACAGCAAAATGTAATCTTCGTCGGTGGTCTGTCTGCGTTCAAATAGGGAATTGAGACCGGGGTGCCCAGTATCTGGAAGGAGCCGACGCTTCTCAGTCCAAAGAGCGGCCAATCGTGCTTTGGAATTAGATAGTAAGTGGATCCGAAGATCTTCTTCATTCAAGGCGATATCGAATTGGCGTGCCTTTTCGCGGACTGAAAGCCCGCGCTGCTTGAGACGCTGAATCCAATCCTCCACGCCGAGACGGGCAAGAACGTCCGACGCTGGTCCGAAAATCAAATCGGAACCCTCGACAGGATGATCCAGGAGCCAGCCGGGGGTGACTATGTTACCTTTCACGATCAAAGGCATTGCTGGGTAAAGAATCTTGAGAGCGAGCGATAAGCGAAGATCGTCGGCCAATCCCTCTATATGGGTCAATCGCCGGAGAGCTGATTGGATGGCATCGCTAAAGCCAGCATCTTCAGCCCAATGACCGATGTAACCGCGAGCAGCTTGTTCTCTCGCTTCATCCCAGTTGGCGGGCTCTGCAGCTGCCAGCGCATAGGTTGACGCTTTTGAACACTGCATTCCCGCGAGCGTGATATGTGCGCGCCCTGCAGTTTCGGTCGGATCGATTGCTTCTTCATGTACCGGCACAACTTCGCCGTCGACCCAAGCGCGGACTTCCGGCCACTGCCACCGGTTTCTATGGTCACGCGCCAGCAATCCTTTCAGCAGGATTTCAATCGACGGATCGAGGCCATCCGGTATCGTGATGCCCTTGGTCAAGACGTGTATGAGAAAGGCTCTGGGATTGATGCCTGCGAAGCAAGCGCCACTGGTTACAATCTCAAGGACGACGACGCCAAGGCTCCACCAATCTGATGCTGCGGCAACGCCCCCGGCAATGGCCTCAGGTGCCATGTATTGCGTTGTCTCAAGAGGCGCAACAATGTCCAAATCATAGTCAGAGAGACGAGCGGAGCCGAATCCTGTTACAACGAGGTCAAGTGGCCTCATCGTGCGAATGAGGATATTCGACGGAGTGATGTCCCTGTGCCGAAGTCCCGATTGGCCGAACGACGCCAGCGCTTTTCCGATCTCAAACACGACTGATCGAACAATCCCGAGGTTGCGTGGATCCAGGGCAACATCATCGAGACTACCGCCCTTTATCTCTTCGGCAATTTCAAACGCTCGGTCTTGCCAACGTCCAACTTCAAAGATGCGCGGGAGGTGATCTTCGGACATGCCGCGGATAGCATCATACACTGCTGGATCTGGCTCAGAACCATCCGCGTATAGAGTAAGTACCCCGCGAGCTCCATTTGCTTGGTTTGTTGCTATGAAACGCTCGCGAATTGCGCTGGTCGAAACCAGTTTAGACTCGATTGTCCAACCCGAGATCTCAGTGGCGGCTTCTATTGTTGTGACGGCAACGGACTCAGCAGCACCTCTGGCGGTAGAGTCATCGTTGGTTTCATCAACGATTTCTTCTCCGCAAACCAGGCAGATCAGGTCACCTGGATCTGCAGGATGACCATTGGGGCAGGTTCTTCCTTCGGCAATTTGTGTCGCGAGCGTTAGTGTGTCGGCCGCGACGGGCTCTCGCTCGCCCGGCTGGCGCGGAGCAACCGATGTAAGGTCCCAATTGCATGTGGCGCCGTCATCCAGAACCGCCTCACAAAAGAACTCCGAGATCGGCCGCTCTGTATCGCAATTTGGGCAAAGTCTAATCATGCGTAATCATTCGGTCAGATGACCGATCCTGCGTCGTAAAAACTTGGTGATGCCTAGAGGAAAGCAGGTCCTGCAGTCGCCGGAAATCATTTTCACGCGGAATGCCCGCCATCCAAAACTCGCCGTCGTCGCTGACCATCAAATCAAGTCTGCGATCGTCGGTGGTCGCTATTCGGTCGTACTCCGCGAACCGTGCCGTGCCGAGGTCCGTGAAAACTGTGAGACGTTGATTATCGCTTCCACGTAGCGCAAGCGTTTGACCACTTTCGGGTGAATAAGGGTCGGTAATTATCGCATCGATGAGCCCATGCAGATCAGACAGTTCATTCTGGATCGCTTCCAGCGAATAGCCCGAGAACACCAGGATGTCCTTCGTGGCTATGGCGCGGATGCGCTCGAGCAAAGTCTTCAATCCGATAGGCTGATCGAAAGGTTCTCCACCCGAAATGGTGACTCCATCGGCCTCATTGAGCCAAGGTCGGAGCGCGTCAATTAACTCGTCCACCGACGTCACGCCTCGCTTTGCGGCCCAGGTGTCGGACGACACGCACCCTTGGCACCTTATCGAACATCCCTGTGTCCATATCCCCACGCGGCGCCCCGGTCCAAGCGTCGTGACGGGAAAATGAAGTCTAGAAATAGCGATGTCGACCATGAGCTTATGCCGTGTCCAGTTCCAGAGTTGTGACGGGACCCGCAGACAGGGCAGTTATTGAAACCGATCCCTCGGTTTTGCCAGTGTCGAACAACGCGCGGGAGAGCGGGTTCGTTAGATGCGCTTCAACCATATTCCGCACGCCCCGGCCGCCATTCGACAGATCCTTTAGGCATATCGCTTTGAGCGCCTCTTTCGCTTCGACACTTATCGTGACGTTGAATCCCACGCTTCGAGTGCTTTCGAGGACACTTCCTACCATGCTTTCAAAGATGGCCTCAGCGACATCTGGCCTGATAAAGTCGAAAATGATGATATTTTCGCCGATGCGGTTGAGAATTTCAGGCCTGTTCAGCACCAGCTTGAAATGTCGATCGATTTCACTTCGGACCTTTGTTGATACTACATCGTGAGGTTCATCTTCGGAGACACTTTGAACACGTTCGCCGTGGGGGTCGGTTTTGTAGATCCCCAGGTTCGATGTGAACAAGATCACAGCTTCAGAGAAATAGACACGATCACCGCGGCCGGAAGTCAGAACTCCGTCGTCAAGGATCTGCAGGAATTTATCAAGAATGCGTGGGTGCGCCTTTTCGATCTCGTCAAACAGCACGACACTGAACGGTTTTTCCCGAATAGCGTTTGTGAGCTCGCCGCCCGCATCGTAGCCGACATAACCCGGAGGTGCGCCGATCAGGCGTTGGTCGGAGTGTTCTGCCGAGAACTCCGACATGTCGAACCTGATATATGCGGTCTCATCTCCAAAAAGGAGGCTGGTGATTGTCTTGGCGAGTTCAGTCTTGCCTGTACCTGTCGGACCAGCAAGAAACGCGACGCCACGCGGCCGCCCGGTTGTTGCTGACCTCCCGACTCCGGTAACTGCACGCTTGATAATGTCCAGCATATGTACAACGGCATGATTTTGACCCTTCACTCGGGACCGGATGAATTCGCCAGCAGACGCAATCTTGGAGCGGTCTATCTTACGCCAGGGGTCTTCAGTAATGCCGACTTTGTACCGTCTCACGGCGTCGGCGATGTCACTGATCCTAAGATTTTCGTTTCTTCCCAGCTGAGCAATCGAATGCATGTCCGACAGAAGCAGCCCTTCAGTCAGATTTACAAACAAGTCGGCATGCTTGGCCAACTGATCCGGTGTTTCATCATTGATCCCTGGCAACAATCGCAGGAGCGTTGGAGCCAAAACTTTTCGAATTTGGCTGTCGGGTACGGCAATGGGAATGCTCCGAAGTTTCGGGTTATCCACCGTTAGCCAATCGGGGAGGTCCGCCTCCCTGTCTGTGATCCAGATAATGGAATTGTAAAATGGCTTCCGAGCGGCACTCGCGGGACGCGTTGCAGCCGAGTGGGCCAGGATTTGGGCTCTAGTAAAAAACGCGTGCTCGCCGGTGGTGAGGACGTCCGAGCGATTGACGAGCCTTGACGCAAAATCAACGATTAGAACGGCTGGTTCGCCGGTGGACGCGACGAACGGGCCGAGCAGCGAGGTAAGGGCCTCGATGCCCATGCCGGTCGGATTTTCGCTACCAAGGCCATTCCTTGCCATCGCCTCAGCTAGCGTACCCGCTTCGATCGAGCCAGGGATGCTGAATCCGGAAGTTGGTGTGAATAGAATTACGTCGTGATATCCATAAGCCTTCAACTCGGCGTTCAGGCAGAGTGGCAGGGACAAAGGTGCGATGCCACCATTGTCGAGCTGGTAAGCCTGCAGGTCTCGAACGTTACCGAACAATACAAACTGACTTTTTAGCGGCAGATACCTAGCCAGATCGCGCAGCCAACGGGGTTTTGTATTCACTTCAGTACAATCGCTCTCGTTTTTGCGGCAGTGAAGGCTTCAAACTTCTATTGTGCGGCTCACTCCCTAGTCCAGAAGCATGCATCTTCTTGGTTGCAAATGCGAGAGGATTTCACCACTACGCACACTCTTCTGCAGAAGGTCAGGAACGGGACGTCGAAAGGAAAATCAGTACTGCAACTGCAGGAAGTGGGAGTATCGAGCAGATGAAGGCGGTGTGAGCTCTATGAGCCACACCCGTCATGGCCATGTCTACCCGGGCGGCGACCATGTTTCTTCAATGAGCTTTTATCTCACGATTTGAAACTCGACAAAAGCGTTGGCGGGACCGGATCGCGCAGCCGCCACGAAACAGTGATCGGCGTCTCATTTTCCCACGCTTCAAAATCCACTTCTCCGCAATAGATAAATGGACTCGGTTTTGCGCCAATTTTCTTCGTCTTGCGCACCAGCAAGTGGACACTCAATCCAAGACGCCGGTGATCTCGGATCATCTCTCCGTGTTTGGACGCTTGACGAGTCCGGTTTTGGCTTTGCCACGAGAATTCGGTGGCGGAAACAAAGTGATCGCTGTAGCGGTGCTCATCGACCATATCTTCCTTCTGCAAGGTGACCAGCAGAAAAACATGGGGTGGCTTCGGAACAAAACCCGCATTCCATGTAGCTGTATCGAAGGTGAGCCCGAATGCTTGTGGGATTGCTTCACGCGAATACCGTTCCCAGAGCCTGAGACCGGTTTGATTTTGGCTTGAAGCGATAATTGGCTCCAAAAACCATTTGTCGTTATGCGGACGAAGCCGAACACGGTCGCCCTTTCCTTGTAAACCTGCATCGTTCCCAAACCAACCGCGTAGGATCGACGGCAACTGGTTCGCCGTATCCGGTGCGATCCGGACTACATTAATGGCGATCTTGGCGATCGTCGCCTGCATCGACTGGCCATTGATCTCGACATCGAGTGGCCCCTCGGCCAAGGGCCGCGGACCTTGGAGGGTAGGCAGAAACAGGATGGGTTGTCCCCCAGTGTTGCGCGCCACCCGGCAGATGACGTCGCGTAGTTCGAGGCTTGATCCGGTTCGGCTGAGATACTGCGAAAGGCGCCAATCCAGGATTTCACGCAGCAGGTGACCAAACGTCTCGCGATCTGCCGGCACGCGTGCGAGGCGGAACCGATCGCTCTCCAAGACGAAATAGGGCGCGTTGTCGGAGTCACAGAGGTTGGCGAGTAGATCTAGAGGATATCTGAGCAAGAGGTCGCGCAGTTTCTTGCGGTCGTTCACGTCGATGGAGAAATCATCCTGCAGTTTGTGAATGCGGGAGACAAATCGTGTCACTTGGTCCAGAAGCTCGTCCAGCGTACATTCAACCCGGATCATGTCGTCATCGAGCATGGCGAAGAGTACGACCAGCTTATAGCTCCTAGTCAGTTCGGTCTTTTCCATCTCTCGGAAAAAACTCTCATGATCACGCCAGGTCCGCTGTTCCTCCGCATGCAGGCCCTGGACACGGTCTACGAAGCCAAGCCAAGACCTCTCGCTGCTCGATCGTGGATTGATGCCTGCGTGAAATGTCTCAGCAGCGGTTGGACGAATTCCATGGCGCTCGAGAAAATCTCGGTAGAAGCTATCGAGTGCGTTTTCTGTGCTGGTGGGTTTGAGCAGGCTTTGGAGGATGTCGATTGTCGTTAGGTCGTAGGTGACTTCGCAACCAACCGGCAGGCTAATCTGGTCGCCTCTGAGCTTCTCCAGAAATTCACGGAGATGGCCGATCGAGGAGGTGTCATGGTCGGCGATCGAGGCCAGCGCCCGCAGTTTTGTCAGGAAGACGCGGTGGTTGCCGATATAGTCGATGACGACGAGATGATCTTTTCCTGCCGATCGTCGCAGTCCTCGCCCGAGTTGCTGAAGCCAGATGATGGTCGATTCCGTCGGCCGCAGCATTAGCACCGTATCGATGCTCGGAACATCGACACCTTCGTTGAACATGTCCACGGCAAAGACAACTTCGATGTCGCCGGATTGCAGACGTTGCAGTGACGTCGCTCGTGGCGCGGACTTTGCGCCGGAATGGACGGCGACCGATTTTACCCCATTGCGATCGAAGAACTCCGCCATGAAGTCCGCATGCGTCTGGGAACAGCAAAAGCCGATGCACTTGCTTCCACCGCGCGTGCGAAACTGTTCGAGCGCGTTCTGTGCTCGAGATTCGGTCGCCACTGCAGCCGTCAATTCGTTGATGTCGAATTGCGCATTGCGCCAGGGGATGTTGCGGTAGTCGACATCATCAGGCACGCCGAAATAGTGAAACGGGCTCAGATGACCGCCCTCAATGCCTAGATGGATGCCAGCCTGAAAAACAAGGTTTTCCTGACAGAGGCCGAGCAGGTCCGCCCCATCGCTTCTTTCCGGCGTTGCAGTCAGGCCAAGAAGAAACTTCGGCTCGAAATAGTCGATAATCCGTCGGTAGGTGCCGGCCGCCGCGTGATGAAATTCGTCGATGACGATATAGTCGAACGCATCTGGGCGAAAGCCTTTGATGTGGTTGGCTCTGCCGATCGTCTGAACCGAGGCGAATAGGAGATCGGCTTCGACATCCTTGGCATCGCCCGACAGGCGTCCAATGCGTGCTGTAGGCCGAACCCGCCGGAATGTCTCGACGGCCTGATTGAGGATTTCCTCGCGGTGGGCAACGAACAGGATGCGACGGTAGTCGATGCGGTCGCTGTCGAAGGCGGCGAGCCAGGTTTTGCCGAGCCCTGTGGCCAGGACGACCAACCCGGCGGTAAAGCCATCCTGCCTGGTTCGCACAAGAGCTTCTAGCGCCTCGCGCTGAATTGCATGCGGCTCAGGCACGGGTAGGGGAGGCTCATAGGCTACGCCCGCCTCCTGCGGACCGAGCGGGTTTCGACGGAGCTCGTATTGGTCAATCCAATCAGGTGTGACGGCAACAGCGCTATCGCAATCGAATAGGTCTTTGAAACTGTTAGTGATCTCCGGAAATGCAGTGTGATCATGACTCGAAATCACCTTGTAGTTCCACTCGATCGAGGTGGTCAGAGCGGCTTCCGAAAGATTGGAACTGCCGACAAAAGCGACGCCGTCGGTGTCCGACAGGAAGATATAGGTTTTCAGATGAAAGCCCTGCGAACGCGTTTCGTAGACCTTGAAGGATAAATCTCCCTCAAGGTCTGCCAGCTTGCGGAGCGCCGATGGCTCGGTCACGTCCATATAGTCACCGACCAGAATGCGCGCCCGTCCACCTCGCGCCAAGAAGTCCTTTAGATGCTCGACGATCAATCGTGCGCCGCTGTCGAGGAGAAATGCCACCGCGATGTCACAGGCCTGCGATTGATCCATGTGCAGGATGAGGTGGGGTAGAAGATGGTCACTCCCGCCCGTGATGAGGCGCTTCACCTGTTCAGTGCTGCCCGACTCTTGAGCCAGATAGTTAGCCTTGTGCGAAATGACTTGCCTGACGCCGCCTCGAGGATCGGCGACATCGCCGCGGTAGCGTGGAATGACGTGCAGATGGAAATGGAAAACGGTCTGTCCCGCGGCCTCCGCAACGTTGAAGCCCACATTGTAGCCGTCAGGCTCGTGGTTTCGTTCGATCTCGGATTTCGCCCTATCGATGGTCTGCCAGATGGCCAGTTTCTCATTCGCCGAGAGATCGTCCCATGTCGCGGCATGCCTTCGTGGAATGATGAGCAAATGCCCCGGAGACACGGGAAAGGCATCCCACAGCGCGACGACACTATCGTCCATGAAGGCGATGCGGTTCAACTCGGCGGTGCAGAAGGGACATTGAATCATCTGCACACTATGGGCGTCGTCGTCGATGCATCCCAGGTCGGTTGATGAATTGTCCACATTTTGATTCTCGCCGATCCGCAGTTGCATTCGGCACTTTGGCGATCTCCGCGCCATGAAATGTGATGTAAATACGCCACAGTTCGCTCGTAGATGAGCCGCACTTCGCATATGCATTTAGTGACACCGCACCAAAACTTCGGAGCAGCAGGCATTTACCTCCGGTCAATACGACGGCAAGCCTTCACAAATGCCCACCAAGCCGATGAGAGGCGAAGCAGGTGACCTTATTTAACGATGAAAATAACCGTCATGATCAGCTTATTTCGACTTTCGACGAGGAACGGGAGGTAGAATACGATGGTGAGCGCTATGTGGTCCGCGACAACGGCGCGGTCTATCGCCGAAATCAATCCAGACGAAAGGCCCGCCCTCTTGATAACGCGTGGACCTTCGGACGCCAAAGCCGAATGACCGGATACATGTTCCTTGCCGGCGTCCCTGTTCACCGTATCGTTTGCAGTGCCTTTCACGGGGCACCACCGGTCAAGGCCCATATCGTAGACCACAGAGACACTAACCGGGCCAACAACCGTGCTGAGAATCTCCGTTGGCTATCCCGGCTAGAAAACGTCTTGCTCAATCCGATTTCTGCTCGCCGGATCGAGCTTGTCTACGGCTCGATTGAGGCTTTCTTCGAAAATCCTCAAAAGGTCAAAAGCGACTTATCATTCCCGGACGTTTCCTGGATGAGGACAGTTTCAGGGAATGAGGCTGCTGCCACTCGCGAGCGACTGATGAAGTGGGCGAACATCGGTTCGGTCCCAAGCGGTGGTGCGCTTGGCGAATGGTTATATGGCACAGCTGAAAGAGATGACTCGGAACCCGAGCCCGAACAGTTTGAGTCCCTAACGCCATCTGCTGTTCAAGTTCGCTGGCGGGTGAAGACCGAGTTCCCGGCGTGCCCGGAAGTAGCATCAGAGAATGGCTTGGAAGAGTACGCAACGCATTTGGAGTTCGGCGGCGTGTTCTCACGCAACGTGTACACCACGAGCTTGGTCGTTCAGCACGGTATGGCCGACGACGGCCTCGTTGTCCTGACTCGTTTCGCCGGCAATAACATAAAAGATTGGGCGGTTGCACACGTCTCTATCCACGGCGAGTTCTTCTATCATCGCAGCGAGTCAACATTTTTCGGGCTAACGGGCGCGCTTAAGCACTTTTGCGAGCTAACGGGCGAAAGCTACGACGATCCGTTTGACGACCATTGCTGAGGTTCGGCCGGTTGGTGGGCAACGCTTGTGTACCCCTGGGCGCGCGCCGATGGCCTCGTCTGCGGATCGATTGTCCTTAAGCGTGCAGCGCTGCAATCCTCGAGGCAGCGGTGACGACCGCAGTTGGCCCGACCGGCCATGACGTACTGGCAACTTTAACGTGGCGCGACGGGGTAGGGCGTTTCAGCTAATTCCCCAGCTCCGCGTCTCCCAATGAACGAATTGGTCGTGTGCCAGGTAGATGCAGGGTCAATGTATTCTCTGCGAAGAACAGAACCCAGTAGGACTTGCCCCGGCAAATGGTCATCATTCCCGGAAAATCCCGCTTAATCCCACTTAATCCCAGATATCGGCGTCCATTCCCGAACAAATATCTCACGTCCATTGTGTGCGGAGCCATGGCGAAAGGGAGACTTTGGAGATGCCTGCATTACGAACCGACAACTACGGAGGACACGTGTGTCGTTGCTGTGCATGAAGCGGCTTCGGCAACGGCCAACGCTAAGGATGCCGGTACGCGTCTCCATCAGATAGGAGAGCCGTCAAACTAATCACTTAGGATTGTCTCGAGTTTATGTTCTCTGCCGCCGACATACATTGCCAATGCGTGGACCTCAGACCAGCGCAGCGACGACGTATCGGTAACATCGGGCGGCATTTTCCAGCCCGGATCTATGCCCTTCATGTTGGGCAGTTCATGCGCAATGCCCTTGTGGCAATCTATGCAGGTGGCCTTGCCAGACAGCAGATATCTCGTGTGGATGTCGGCTGCCCTCTGCGTCTGTTTGGAGAGATCCATCGCCACAGAAGAGTGGCAATTGCGGCATTCGAGGCTGTCATTGGCCTTCAATCTCGCCCATTCGTGCTGGGCAAGTTCCAAGCGGTGATCAAGGAATTTCTCGCGCGTATCGATGGTGCCGAATATCTTGCCCCAGACTTCTTTCGATGCCTGCATCTTGCGGGCGATCTTGTGTGTCCATTGGTGGGGCACGTGGCAGTCGGGGCAGGTGGCGCGCACGCCCGAGCGATTGGAGAAATGAACGGTTCGCCCGAGTTCCTCGAACACATTATTCCGCATCTCGTGACAGGACGTACAGAAGGCCTCGGTGTTGGTGAGTTCAAGCGCTGTATTGAACGCCCCCCAGAACATCACGCCACCGATAAAGCCGCCAAGCGTGAGGAAGCCGAGCCCGAGCGTGGTCGGTGGCTTTGTCAGAATGCCCCACGCCCATAGGATTGCCGATTTTACCCAGCTGATCATTGTTCGCTTCCAGCCGGTCTGAAGCCGAGTTCGCTCATGTCCTTGAACGTGTTGTCGACCAATGGTTTCGTGTCGGCTTGGGGCACATGGCATGCGGTGCAGAAATAGCGCCTGGGCGACACATCAGCGAGCATCTGGGCACTGCGGGTCATGTAGTGCGTCACGCTGATCATCGGTGCACCCGAGCCTTCCGTCATCTCGCGGCGGTGGCAGGAAAGGCATCGATTGGTATTCACCGTCAGTTGGTAGCCCTCGATCGAGTGTGGAATTATGGGCGGCTGCTCCGGATAGGCGCGCATGATCCGTTGGTCGTTCACGACCCACTTGGGCACAGGCACGGCGGCGCCAGTCGCCATCGAGGGGGTCCGCCCCACCAGCTGCGGCACCGTTGTGAGTGCCACCTGAGCAATCGCGATGGTCGTGACGAACAACAGAACTCCTGCCGCGACCAGCGTCCATTCGGGCCGCCTCAGAGGGAGACGGGAACAATCTTGACCGCGCATTTTTTGTAATCCGTCTGTTTGGAGATGGGATCGGTTGCGTCGAGGGTCACCTTGTTGATCAGCTGGCTGGCATCGAACCAGGGGACGAAGATGACGCCGGGCGGCATGCGGTTGCGGCCGCGGGTTTCCACGCGCGAGCGAATCTCGCCGCGCCGCGAGACGATGCGGACTTCCGCGCCCTGGTTGATGCCGCGCGTGCGCGCGTCTTCGGCATTCATGAAGACACGCGCGCCGGGGAAGGCCCTGAAGAGCTCGGGCACCCGCATTGTCATCGACCCGGAATGCCAGTGCTCCAGCACGCGGCCAGTCACAAGCCAGAAGTCGAACTCCTCGTCGGGCGATTCCGCCGGTGGTTCATACGGAACGGCCAGGATAACCGCCCGGCCGTCCGGTTGGCCATAGAAGTTCACACCTTCCCCGGGTTTCACGAAGGGATCGAAGCCCTCGCGATAGCGCCAGAGTGTCTCTTTGCCGTTGACGACCGGCCAACGCAGCCCCCGGACCTCGTGGTACATGTCAAAGGGCGCGAGGTCGTGGCCATGGCCGCGCCCGAAGGTGGCATATTCCTCGAACAGGCCCTTCTGAATGTAGAAGCCGAACGCCTTGGCCTCGTTGTTGTCGTAGTCCGGACTGGTGTCGCTGAGGGGGAAGCGATCGACCTCGCCGTTGCGGAAGAGCACTTCGTACAGGGTCTTGCCACGATACTGGGGGCTTGCTTCGAGAATGTCGGCGGGCCAGACCTCGTCGGTCGTGAAGCGCTTGGAGAATTCCACGATCTGCCACAGGTCGGACCGCGCCACGCCGGGGGCCTGGACAAGCTGGCGCCAGAGCTGGGTCCGGCGTTCGGCATTGCCGTAGCCCCCCTCCTTCTCCACCCACATGGCGGCCGGCAGGATCAAGTCGGCGCTCATGGCCGTAATCGTCGGATAGGCGTCGGAGACGACGATGAAGTTGTCCGGGTTGCGATAGCCCTGCCAGGTTTCGTTGCTGGTGTTGGGTGCGGCCTGGATATTGTTGTTGACCTGCACCCAGTAGAAATTGAGCTTGCCATCCTTCAGCATGCGATCCTGCTGGACGGCGTGATAGCCCGGCTTGTCGGGGATGATGCCGTTCGGGATGCGCCAGATTTCCTCTGCGTGTGCGCGATGCTTGGGATTGGTGACGGTCATGTCGGCGGGCAGGCGGTGGGCGAAGGTGCCGACCTCGCGCGCGGTGCCGCAGGCGGAGGGCTGCCCCGTCAGCGAGAACGGGCTGTTGCCTGGTTCCGATATCTTCCCGGTCAGAAGGTGCAGGTTGTAGACCATCTGGTTGGCCCAGACGCCGCGCACATGCTGGTTGAAGCCCATCGTCCAGAGCGACATGACCTTGCGCTTCGGATCGGCATAGAGCTCCGCTAGTTGCTCGAGGAATCCGGGATCGACGCCGGTCAATTCAGCCGTCTTTTCAAGCGTATACTCCGAGACGAACGTCTTGAAGGTCTCGAAATCCGACGGCTCCATCTTCGTCGGATCGGCCGAATTGGCGGCCTTAATCTCCATAGGATTGTCCGGCCGCAGGCCATAGCCGATGTCGGTCACGCCAACGGCAAACCGCGTGTGCCGCTGCACGAAGTCCTGGTTCACCCGGCCGGTCTGGATAATGTGGTTGGCGATATAGTTGAGAATCGCCAGATCCGTCCCCGGCTTGAAGATGATCGGAATGTCCGCAAGATCCATGCTGCGGTGGGTAAAGGTCGAGAGAACCGCCACCTTCACATGCTCGTGACCCAATCGCCTGTCGGCCACCCGGGTCCAGAGGATCGGGTGCATCTCGGCCATGTTCGAGCCCCACAGCACGAAGGCGTCGGCATGCTCGAAGTCGTCGTAAACGCCCATCGGCTCATCCATGCCGAACGTGCGCATGAAGGCGTACGCCGCCGAAGCCATGCAATGACGGGCATTGGGATCGAGGTTGTTTGACCGGAAACCGGCCCGCATCAATTTGGTGGCGGCATAACCTTCGAAGATCGTCCACTGGCCGGAGCCGAACATGCCAATAGCAGTCGGTCCCTTTTCCTTGAGCACCCTTTTGCACTGCTCCGCCATGACGTCGAAGGCCTCGTCCCAGCTTACCGGTTCGAATTCGCCATCCTTGGTATAGACGCCGTTGCGCTTTCTGAGAAGCGGGGTTGTCAGTCGGTCCTTGCCGTACATGATCTTGGACAGGAAGTAGCCCTTGACGCAGTTGAGGCCGCGGTTGACCTCCGCCTCCATATCGCCATGCGAGGCGACGACTTGACCTGCCTTGACGCCGACCATGACGCCGCAGCCCGTTCCGCAGAAGCGGCACGGCGCTTTCGACCACTTGATTTCGACGGCCTCGACGCCACCCGCGATCGATTGGGCGGCGGCCGGCAGTGCGATCCCGGCCGTGGACGCGGCGACCGCGGCAGCATGAGCCTTGAGCAATTGGCGGCGTGTCAACTCAATGGTCATGGCATTTCCTCCTGCGGTATTGCCTGTTCGAAAACCATGTTGGCGGAGAGAACACCCTCCATCGCCGAGATCTCGATCAACCTATCGCCTAACAAACTCAACCGATCTCCCTCGATCACCACGACGATCTTGCTGCCGCCGGTGGCGTGAACCTCCACCCCAGGCAAGAGATCAATCGTCGCAGCCACGGCTGCCGCTCGGTCCGGAAAGGCCACGACGATCGCGCTTGAGACATGCCAGAATTCCCGGACGTCAGACATGCTCCGCCTCCCTTGACATGGGTGACAGCGCAATCGCCTGGGCGGGACAGACGGAGAGACACGCGCCGCATCCGGTGCAGCGATCGGTCTCGAGTACGGGTTGGAAGGGCATGCCGCGCGACGGTACGAAACGGATCGCTGACTCCGGGCAGGTGTCTCTGCAGGACTGGCAGTCCACGGCGTTCAGGGCCAGGCAAAAATCCTGGATGCTGGCGATATGGTCGAAGCGGATCGCATGGGCCGTGACGAATACGGCCTCGGGACATCGGGCGCTGCATTCGCCGCAGAAGGTGCAATCGCCGCGCGAGAAATCGACAGTCGGGAGGCCGCCATCCATCACGATAATCTTCTGAGGACAGTGTTCGGCGCATTCGCCGCAGCCCGAGCATTTTAAAATGCTCTCAGCCGTTGTTCCAGGCGGTAAGACTCTTTGTGGTCGGGCATGGCCCAAGCCGAACAGAAAACGACGTCTCGTTTCGACCGAACCAAGCATGGAGGTCTACCCTCCATGCGGGCCAGGCGGCCCGTTGAGAATTTGGTAGAACCATACTAGAAAACCGTACCCGCCCACGACGCCGACTGCCACGATCGGCCAAATACCAAATGCGAGCACGAAAAAGGTCGCCAACTCGCGGAGCCGGCGCTTACGGAAGTCGATCGGCCTATGCGCTACGATCTTATCTTCCACATCATCCTCCCAGATGTGCAACCGAAAGCTAGCACCACCTGTATGGCGCGTAAAGGCTGAATCGCAAGCGAGTACAGAAGATGTCATTGCGATACGACAGAGGCTCTCGTTACGAACAAGCCAAGTCCCAGGCAGTTTTGAAATCGAAACCGCTTCAATCACGACTGGCATGAAAGCGTGCAGTCTTGAGCTGAAAAGCTACCGGCTTGACTTCGCGTTAGGCTAGAAGTATTTCTACCGGCAGCAGATCTGCCATTGCCGCAAAAAAGCGCCAATGTCCGGGTGGAGTGGGTGATTCTCTCGTTGAACCAGCCGCTGTCGAAAGAGATGGAGATGGCGATTTTGCCGCTCAGGTTGATATGCTTCCGTGCACTTGGTGGAACAAACAGTTAATTGCATCTCGCACAGCCTTTTGGTTGTGTGATGTTGCACATGGTTGTGACCCACAGTGGCCCGTTCGGCTGACAACGCATCTCATAGGAGTCTAAGCCATGAGAAATCGCATCGTTCCTATTGGTATTCTTCTGGTGGCCATGGTGAGCGGCTGTCAATCATCCTCTCCCTCGAGCCGGAGGCACCATGAGGCGGGCTGTCTGGTGGGCAGTATTTCCGGAGCGGTTGTCGGAGGTTTGATCGGCAGCACGATTGGTGGAGGTGCGGGCCGCACCATAGCGACGGCTGCAGGGATCGGTCTCGGTACCGCCGCCGGCAACAGGCTAAGCTGCAATTAAGGAGAAGGGTTATGTCGATCAAATTGCTGTTTGCAGGCGCACTGCTCGCCTTTGCCGGAGCGGCCAACGCTCAGGAGCACCCGATTACCCAGGGTCAGCTCGATTTTATTGACAAAAGCGGTGATGGCAACGTTAGCCGAACCGAGTACATTCAATACATGCAGAACGCATTTCACTATTTAGATGCCAATGGCAACGGCGCCTTAACCAGGGCCGAGATCGCTGGATTGCTGAGCGAATCCCAGTTCGATCAAACCGACACCAATGGAAACGGCACGATCAGCGAAGCGGAGTTGTTGAATCGAGCCAATGCGGACTACACCGCTGCCGACAAGGACGGCTCGGGTTCACTGAATTGACATCGTGCGATACGCAACGCTTTCCAATTTAGCAATGCGCATGTCCGGTTCGACTGGCACTATGGCAGGGCAACAGGGCCAGCGGCCACTTGCCCCCCGTTTGACGAAGGGTCTCTCCGCTCTTCGACGATCAAGGCGCCATTGCTCAAACATGGGCTTCAGGTCGTTCGGGCATTTCAATGATCCGCAGGCCAAACATCACCATGGCTCGCATCAGAAATAGCAGTGTTCGGTCTCCCAAGCTTGTCATCTTCTCCGCGCTCTTCTGATTGACCCGACACGGCGACCGCAGGGTCGTCGACGGG
The DNA here is from genome assembly GCF_057787725.1 of Shinella sp. OV683. Taxonomy (NCBI): domain Bacteria; kingdom Pseudomonadati; phylum Pseudomonadota; class Alphaproteobacteria; order Hyphomicrobiales; family Rhizobiaceae; genus Shinella; species Shinella sp. OV683. The sequence continues at coordinate 2,553,950 of NZ_CM173543.1, read as the reverse complement.
CCAAACCAGGGCAGCCAACAAGAGGGCAAATCCCGCGATACCCGACAGTACCACGAAGGTAAGCGGTAAACCGAATCTCACTCCCAGCCATCCCGCCAGAAGATACGCAACCAGCCAACAGGCATGGGACAGTGCGAACTGAGCAGCGTAAACCGCAGGCTTGTCTTCCGGTCGCACAGATCTTCGCAAAAGCCTGCTCGACGGGGTTTGCACGATAGAATATCCAATGCCGAGCAGAAACCACAGCGTAAGCAGGGAGATGTAAGAAGAAATCCACGATCCCTCCAAAAGCCCCAACGCCAGCAGCAATGTGCCGCTCAGCATGGCAAAGCGGTCGGAGATCATCTCAAGCAGATCGGGCAAGACAATTGACGCCAGGATCGAGCCGCCGCCGAAGGCCGCTAGAGCCAGCGCCACAGAGCTTTCTGTCATACCCAGATCAGCTTGCACCATCACCACTGTGTTATCCATTACCATCGCCCCCGCTGCCGCTACGGCGATGTTCAGCGCGAACAATCCCCGCAAGCGCGGCGTCACCATGAAGATACGGCACCCCAAGGTTATTCGGTCATAGATGCCGCGATGTCGCAGGGGGCGCGGATTTGGCAAGGCGACGGATGCCACCAAGCTGGCCGAAACGAGAAACCCAATGACTGTGCTCACAAACAAACTGTTGGAGCTGACCACGCTCAACAAAGCCGCTGCCAATATGGGACTGATAATGATGTCAAGTTCGTAGGCCGACCGGGAAAGCGAGAGCGCGCGCGTATAATCCCGTTCGTCATGCAATATTATCGGGATCGTCGCCTGAAAAATCGGTGTGAAAGCGGCTGACGCTGACTGGAGCACGAAAATCAGAAAATAGATTTGCCAGATTTCGTTTACGAAAGGCAAGGCCAGCACTGCCAAGGCACGCACCAGATCAAGGCTGACGAGCATAAAGCGTCGTGGCAATCGCTCGACAAAGGCTGCGGCAATCGGAGCGATCGCAATATAGGCGATCATCTTGATGGCAAAGGCTGTTCCAAGGACCTCGCCCGCGCTCGCTCCCGCTATGTCGTAGGTCAGCAATCCCAACGCCACCGTAGCCAGACCTGTACCGAGGAGGGCGATGATTTGGGCCAGGAAGAGGTGGCGGTATGTTCGGTCCCCCAAAACGGAAAACATTGGCGATCCTCATGCTGGACTCAAGATCTGTATCTACAGCCATCAACCCAGACTGGGATGTTTCCGGAAGGGACGAACGATTGCTCATTGAATGGAGCCCCATCGGAGGGTCGGGCGACCAATCGTTCAACCTATTGAGATACTTGCAACACCTGCGGGCGAAGTATAGCCGCGAGCGATCAGCGTCGCTATCGTCTTGCAATCTTCCACGCTGAAATACACGTCAGGCATAGTCCTGGGATTTTTTGCTGATTGCGAGGCTGTCGTACACCCTGCCATGGCTAGGCCGTGAGCTATTCGTCCGCTTCCCACAAAGAGACACAGAGCACAGCTGCAGGACTCTCAGCTAGTTTCTTCTCGGGAGTGGGAAGATAGACTGGTTGAGTGCAATAGCTCGGCATATGCTTGGGGGCGTTTATGTGCAATCTCATCGACATCGTGTCCCCCACCGAAGCCAAGGCCAAAGAAGCACGCAACAAGCTTTTCGGCCTGCAGAAGAAATATCTCGTCAGGCCTGGCAGGTCTAGCGGTCATGTCTGGGCTTGAGAGTGGCATACTGCTGGTCATCGAATTCCTTTGCGGCTCCGCTGCGGCAATTGCGCTTGGCCGCCAAGTCCGCAGTTACAGCCTAGGCAGGGTGGTCGATGGTCTGATCGGCGGCATAGGCGGCCTACTTTTTGTATGGCCTTCGCCGCGCATTCCGGGTGTCGCGCGCTTCATGGGCCACCTCGCGGACGGCCTGACGCCGACTATGTTGATTGGAGCCGGAATAGCGGGGCTGCTGGGAGGCCTTATCCTGATGGCGCTGGTCGGTTTCGCCAGCGCACTCATACGGGGTCGGCGATAACGCCGGAAGTGGGAGCGACGCAATGACAACCCGCGCATATCAGTTCTTCGTCATCATTCTTACGCTGGCAACGCTGGGCGCCTGCACGGTCGCAGTGGAACAACCCTCACGTCCGGTGCGCCCGCAGGCCTGCACGCGCGAATTCGCCCCGGTTTGTGCCCGACGCGGCAACCAGCAGCGGACCTTCGATAACGCCTGCTCGGCGCGGTCGTCGGGGTTCCAGGTCGTGCACCGCGGCCAGTGCAATGCGAGTGTCTGGCCGCCTGCCGGCCGACCGGCGGCCTGTACACGCGAATTCGCCCCGGTCTGTGCCCGGCGCGGTAATCAGCAGCGAAACTTCAACAACGCCTGCTTGGCGCGGTCGTCGGGGTTCCAGGTCGTGCGCCGCGGCCAGTGCAATGCGAGTGTCTGGCCGCCTGCCGGCCGACCGGCGGCCTGCACACGCGAATTCGCCCCTGTCTGTGCCCGACGCGGCAGCCAGCAGCGAAACTTCAACAACGCCTGCTTGGCGCGATCGTCGGGGTTCCAGGTTGTGCGCCGCGGCCAGTGCAATGCAAGTGTCTGGCAGCCTGCCGGCCGACCGGCGGCCTGCACGCGCGAATTCGCTCCGGTCTGTGCCCGGCGCGGCAACCAGCGGCAGAACTTCAATAACGCCTGCTTGGCGCGTTCCAGAGGGTTCAGCCCCATTCATCGGGGGCGCTGCGGATGACCACTAGCCCCACTAGGAGTCGCTGAAATCAAGGCCCAACTGGGCCTTGTTGCAAAGGACGCGAGCGGGTGGGGAACGGGAACGCGGTTGGTGCTTCGAGGTCGAAATAGACTAGAAGCACTGTTTTGGGATTCCAAGCCGATTACGGCCCCCGCCGGGCAAGACTAAAGTGGCAACCGAAAAACACGACAACTCCGCCAAGAGCGCGTAACAAATGGCCTCGGATTCAAACCCGCATTTTTCTGTTTGGACACTGATGGCGATGGTCGTGGGCTCGATGGTCGGGGCCGGGATCTTTTCACTCCCTCAGGCCTTTGGGCGGGCAACCGGACCATTCGGTGCACTGATCGCCTGGACAATCGCCGGCACCGGTATGCTGATGCTGGCCTTCGTGTTTCAGACACTGTCTCGACGAAAGCCGGAGCTTGATACCGGCATATACGCTTATGCAAAAGCCGGGTTCGGCAGCTATCTCGGATTTCTGTCAGCGCTTGGCTACTGGGCGGCTGCCTTGCTCGGCAACGTTTCGTATTTCATCCTGATCGCGTCGACACTCGGCCTGTTTTTTCCCGTCTTCGGCGCCGGCAACACTGTTACGGCGATCCTTTGCTCATCGGTCCTTCTCTGGATCTTTCACGCCCTCATCTTGCGCGGGGTGAAGGGTGCGGCTGCACTCAACACCATCGTGACTTTCGCCAAGATCATTCCCATTCTGCTATTTATCGTTTTTGTTGCCTTGGGGTTTCAGGCCGACGTTTTCGCCGCAAATTTCTGGGGCGGCGAGGAGGTGACCTTCAGAAATGTTGCAGGCCAGGTCCGCGCCACGATGTTGGTGACGGTCTTTGTCTTTGTCGGGATCGAAGGGGCGAGCGTTTATTCCCGTTATGCGCGAAACCGCCACGATGTCGGCGTTGCGACGCTCGTGGGCTTTCTTGGCGTGTTGTGCCTGCTGGCTCTAGTGACGATCCTGTCTTATGGCATCCTGTTGCGCCCCGATCTTGCGGCCCTGCGCAACCCGTCCATGGCCGGCGTTCTTGAAGCCGTGGTCGGACACTGGGGAGCAGTCTTTGTCAGCGTCGGTTTGATGATTTCGGTTCTGGGCGCCTACCTAGCGTGGGTTCTGCTCGCCGCCGAAATTCTATTTTCCGCCTCAAAGTACGAAACCATGCCGCGGTTCCTGTCGTACGAGAACAAAAACGGTGTGCCGTCCAACGCCCTGTGGCTCACCAATATCGTCGTCCAGACTTTTTTGATCCTGACACTGTTTACACAATACGCATTTAGGCTTGCGCTTGAGCTCACGAGCTCGATGATCCTCGTTCCCTATCTCCTCGTTGCCGCCTATGGATTTAAACTCGCCCGGTCAGGTGAAACCTACGACAGGGATCCGTCTCACCGCGGGACAGATCTGGTGCGCGCCGGTATTGCCTTGATATATACGGCGGGGCTGATCTACGCAGCCGGAGCGAAACACCTGCTCCTTTCGGCTGTGATCTATGGCCCCGGCTCAATTCTCTTCATCATCGCGCGCCTCGAAGGCGGCAAGGGGCTGTTCTCGCCACGAGAAATGGTCATTTTCGCCCTGGCGGTCCTTGGCGCCGCGGTTGGCATCTATGGCATCGCCACAGGTCTCCTTGCAATCTAGCCGCCCACGAAAGCGCTTTGGCGCTCGTGGGCGCATCGCGGTGTTTCATTTTGGGGCAATTGTTCGTTGTTTCGAACGTTGCCGTGAAAATCGGGACGCGAGGAATGGTGCTGGGATTCTAAGCTGATCCCTAAGCGAGCCCAACAACACTATACTTTCAAATGAGGACACGCAGCGGTCTGCGCGCGGGGACACTGACAAAGTTTTGTAGAGGGCACCATGGCTTCAGACTCTACTCAAAAATTCTCACTATTTGCGTTGACGGGGATGGTCGTCGGTTCGATGGTCGGCGCGGGCATATTCAACCTGCCCGGTCGGTTCGGCGCGGCGACGGGGCCATTCGGCGCCATGATCGCCTGGGCGATCGCGGGAACCGGCATGTACATGCTGGCCCGCGTGTTTCAAGCGCTTGCCGAGCGAAAGCCGGATATCGACTCGGGCGTGTTTGCCTATGCCAAGGCCGGCTTCGGCAACTATATGGGCTTCCTGTCGGCCTTCGGCTACTGGCTCGGCAGCTGCCTTGGCAACGTCTTCTACTGGGTGCTGATCGGCTCAACGCTGGGGCGCTTTTTCCCTGCCGTCTTCGGCGACGGAAGCAGCGCCACGGCCATCATCGTATCGCTGATCGGTATCTGGGCATTTCATTTCATGATCCTGCGCGGTGTCGAGCAGGCGGCATTCATCAACACCGTCGTCACCGTCGCCAAGATCGTGCCGATCCTGGTCTTCATCCTGGTGCTGATCTTCGCCTTCCACTACGGCCAGTTCGCCGAAAACTTCTTCGGCGGCGTGGACATGCCGGAAAAGCCGTTGGTCGCGCAGGTGCGTGACACCATGCTGATCACCGTGTTCGTGTTCCTCGGGATCGAAGGGGCGAGTGTCTACTCGCGCTTTGCCAAACAGCGCTCGGATGTCGGCACCGCCACGATCCTGGGCTTTGTTGGCGTCACCGGTTTGATGGTGGCGGTCACCTTGCTGCCTTACGCGGCGATGCCCCGATCGGCGATCGCAGCCGTACAGCAACCTTCGCTCGCCGGCGTTCTCGAGGCGGTCGTCGGTCATTGGGGCGCCGTCTTCATCTCCATCGGCGTCCTCGTCTCGGTCCTGGGTGCCTACCTCGCCTGGTCGCTGATTTGCGCCGAGGTCCTGTTTGCTGCGGCCAAGTCGGCGGATATGCCAAGAATGTTCGCCGCACAAAACGGCAACAGGGTGCCCGCCAATGCGCTATGGCTGACCAATATCGTCGTATCGCTATTCGTCATTTCGACTTACTGGTCGCAGGACGCGTTCAACGTCATGCTCGACATGACCAGCGTTACGGCCCTTTTGCCCTACCTGCTTGTCGCGGGTTACGGCGTCCTGCTCGCCCGCAGCGGCGAAGGCTATGAAGCCGCCCCCGGCAAACGCGGCCGCGACCAGCTCTTTTCCTGGATAGCGGTCATCTACACGCTCATCATGTTCCTCGCCGCCGGGCTCAAATACGTGCTGCTCGTGGCCGTGCTGTTCGTGCCGGGCACCATTCTCTACGTTTGGGCGCGGCGCGAGCAGAACGCGCAGATGTTCACGTCCGTCGAACTCATCGTTTTGGCCGTCACGGTGATCGCCGGCCTGATCGGCGCCTACGGCCTCATGACGGGCACCATCACACCTTGACAGGGGGAGAAGACCCATGACCCAGGACATCACATTTGGCGTTCATTCCGAAGTCGGCCAGTTGCGCAAGGTCATGGTCTGCGCGCCGGGCCGGGCCCACCAGCGCCTGACACCCTCCAACTGCGACGACCTGCTGTTTGACGACGTGCTGTGGGTCGACAATGCCAAGCGCGACCACTTCGACTTCATGACCAAGATGCGCGACCGCGGCGTCGATGTCGTTGAGATGCACAACCTGCTCGCCCAGACGGTTGCCCTTCCGGAGGCAAAGAAGTGGATCCTCGACAACCAGATCCACCCCAACCAGATCGGGCTTGGCCTGCTCAACGAAGTCCGCTCCTATCTCGAAGGCCTGTCCAACCGCGATCTTGCCGAAACGCTGATCGGCGGGCTGTCGACCCAGGAATTCCCGGAAAGCATCGGCGGCGAGCAACTGGCGCTCATTCGCGACGCGGCGGGCGTCAACGAATACCTGTTGCCGCCATTGCCCAACACGCTTTACACCCGCGACACCACCTGCTGGATCTATGGCGGCGTGACGTTGAACTCGCTCTATTGGCCGGCCCGGCACGAGGAGACCATTCTCACCACGTCGATCTACAAGTTCCATCCCGATTTCGCCGGCAAGGTCAATGTCTGGTGGGGTGATCCGACCCAGGACTGGGGCCTCGCGACCTTCGAAGGCGGCGACGTCATGCCGATCGGCAAGGGAAATGTCCTGATCGGGATGAGCGAGCGCACCTCGCGCCAGGCCATCAGCCAGGTCGCCGCGGCGCTGTTCGAAAAGGGCGCGGCCGAACGCGTCATCGTTGCCGCCATGCCGAAGCTGCGCGCCGCCATGCATCTCGACACCGTCTTTACCTTCGCCGACCGCGACTGCGTGCTGCTCTATCCCGACATCGTCAATGGCATCGAGGCCTTCTCCTACCGCCCGGACGGCAGGGGCGGCGTCGAACTGCACAAGGACAAGGGCAGCTTCGTGGAAACGGTTCGCGATTCCCTCGGGCTGAAGAAGATGCGGGTCGTCGAGACCGGCGGCAACGACTACATGCGCGAGCGCACACAGTGGGACAGCGGCGCCAACCTCGTCTGCGCTTCTCCCGGCGTTGTCTACGCCTACGACCGCAACACCTACACCAATACCCTGCTTCGCAAGGAGGGCATCGAGGTGATCACCATCACCGGTGCAGAACTCGGCCGTGGTCGCGGCGGCGGCCATTGCATGACCTGCCCGATCGCCCGCGATGCCGTGGACTACTGAGGCGAGAGCCCGCCGTCGGCGCCGGGCAAAGGGCGACTATTGCCCGACGAGGCGTGTTTTGGCAGGATAAGGTTGGAAGTGCGCCCTGGGCGGGGGAATTGTTGCAAGCAAAAATCGCAGTATTTGTGGCATCCTTTTCATTTGTCGGCTTGATTGTCGGCGTTCTGTTTTTTGCCGCATCCTTGACTCCCAGTTTGATGCCTCGAACCTATCTGGTTCAGGACGTTCTTTCGGGGGGCTGTGCCGCGCTCGGCTATGGCTGCGGTATACTGTTAGTTTGGCTTTGGCACTATCTGGAACTGCCGTTGCTGCGCGCACGAGCCAGGACGATAGCGGCCATTATTGCCGTCGGTGTCAGCGTTGCGGTGGCAGGTGTGTTCCTTTGGCGGAGCGCGGAATGGCAAAACTCCGTTCGAGATCTGATGGGCCTCGCCCCTGTGCAAGGCGGTGATTTGATCAAGCTCGCCGGGGTCGCTTTCGCGACTTTCGCAGTGCTCGTTTTTCTTGGACGTCTCTTCAGGCTGACCGTCCTGTTCCTCTCCGGTCTGTTTTCACGCATTCTTCCAAGACGAGTCGCCAACGTCGTCGGTGGAGTGCTTGCCCTCGGCTTGTTTTGGTCGATCGCAGAGGGTTTGCTTTTCAGAACCGCGTTGCGGATAGTCGACACGTCGTTCCAGGAACTCGATGCCTTGATCGAAGACGATCGACCGATGCCAATGGACTCCGAAAAGGCCGGCAGCGCAGCATCATTGATTGCCTGGAGCAATCTCGGCAGACAAGGCCGGCGGTTCATTTCTTCGGGCCCGACCGGAGCGGAAATTGGAGAATTCTTCCAGGCACCCGCCCGCAATCCCGTTCGCGTTTATGTCGGGCTCAACACGGCGGATTCGGTTGAGGAGAGAGCTCGCCTCGCTTTGGCTGAGCTGAAGCGCGACGGCGCATTCGAGCGGTCCATTCTGATCGTCGTTGTGCCGACGGGGACCGGCTGGATCGATCCTGCGGCATTGGACACCGTCGAATATCTCCACAAGGGCGACATTGCGAGCGTTGCTCTTCAGTATTCCTACCTGAGCAGCTGGCTGTCGCTGCTGGTCGAGCCGTCATACGGCGCGGAAGCCGGACAAGCCCTCTTCCGTGAAGTCTATCGCTATTGGACCACGCTCCCTCGTAATCATCGTCCAAAACTGTACCTGCACGGACTGAGCCTCGGTGCCATGAATTCGGAACTGTCGGCGGATATCTACGATATCGTCGCGGACCCTTTTCAGGGTGCACTCTGGAGCGGGCCGCCCTTTCAGAGCCGCACCTGGAAATCGGTGACCGCCAACCGCAACCCGGGATCGCCTGCCTGGTTGCCGCAATTCCGTGACGGCTCCATCATCCGCTTCACCAACCAGAATAACGCGCTGGATATACCGAATGCGACTTGGGGACCGATCCGGATCGTCTACCTGCAATATGCAAGCGATGCGGTAACATTTTTCGATTTCTCCTCGCTCTATCGGGAGCCTGACTGGATGAAGACGCCACGCGGTCCGGACGTCTCCCCGGAGCTGCGCTGGTTCCCGGTCGTCACGATGGTGCAATTGCTGCTGGACATGGCAACCGCGACAACATCGCCGATCGGCTATGGGCATGTTTATGCGCCACAACACTATATCGATGGCTGGATCGCAGTCACTGATCCGCAGGGCATCCAACCGACAGATGTCCTGCGCCTCAAGACCTTTTTCGCAGACAAGGTCCGAAGTGAACCCGAGCAGCCCGGAGGCGGCTAAAGACCTTGAGAGCGGCTTAGTCGTGGGCCAGCAAGTAGCGATGGCAGGGGCCCGGAACGGGGGCAGGTCCTCGAATGCCTTGAACGTTGCACAAAAAGGGACGCCGTGCATCGTGCTGGGATTCTCTGCCAATTTCCTCGTTGCGCCGACGCGATATGATTTGAAGTGACTTTCGTCACCCAGGTCCAGCGTTCACAACCGGGAGTCTGCTATGTCTACCCTCATCGCCATCGTTTATCCCACGGAAGCCAAGGCCGAAGAGGTGCGCCGCCGCCTCCTCGAGCTACAGAAGGAATATTTGATAACGCTCGGTGACGCAGTCATTGCGACCAAGACCGACGCGGGCCAAGTGAAGCTAAATCAGCTTGTCAGCACGACGGCGACTGGAGCGATATCCGGTAGTTTCTGGGGGCTTCTGGTCGGTATGATCTTTCTCAATCCGCTCATTGGTGCGGCGATAGGCGCAGCTTCGGGGGCAATTTCCGGCGCACTGACCGATGTTGGAATCAACGATGCTTTCATGAAAGACCTGTCGGGCAGCCTTGAGCCAGGAAATGCAGCACTATTCGTGCTGGTGCGGGAAATGACCGCGGATAAGATCCTCAAGGAAATAGCCGGCTTCGGCGGTGTAGTGCTGAAAACCTCTCTGGATGAAACCAAGGAGCAGGTCCTGCGTGACGCACTGCAAAAAGCGTCAGCAACATAGTCGTTTGTCGGCCATATTTCCTTGGGCGTGAGTGGCGCAACTGCCATTGCTCTGGTCGGCGTTGGCGTCGCCGACTTTGTGGATTTCTTCTGGTCATCCTTGTTCGGCTGGCGCGAAAAAACGGCGCGGCATTGGAGTAGCCGAATAATCCAACCTACCGCCCGGCCTAAGCAGTGATCGCACTGCCCTTTTTCCTGTTGGCGAGCCGAGAGAGAGCTTCACATGGCAATACAAAGTGAAAGCCAGCCAATTGGTCCTGTCGCGACTGGCATTCTTGTTCTTGCTCTCCTCCATTTCGCTCAGGCGATCTTTGTCCCGCTCGCTTTCTCTCTGTTTCTCATAGCTCTGGTCTATCCAATCCAATCCACGCTGCAGCAGCGACTTCCACGGCTCGTCGCGCTGCTTTTCACCGTTATGGTAACGATGGCGGTTATCGTGGCGATTGGCTCTTCGGTCGCTTGGGGTTTCAGCAAACTTGGCCAATGGCTGTTTGCCAATACGGGCCGATTTCAGCTGATCTATACGAGCTGGACAGACTGGCTGGAAGGACACGGCATAGCAGTTGCCGGCGCGGTCACCGACCGTTTCGATGTGAATTGGCTATTCCGCTTCACACAGGGGATCGCCGGACGAGTCAACAACTTCGCCGGCTTCGCACTGCTTGTCCTCGTCTTGACCATGCTCGGTCTGCTTGAAGTCGACGATTTCAACAAGAGGCTCGACAGTCCGGCTGCTCAGCCGCGCGGAGCCCAGATTTTGCTTGCCAACCGCGAAATCGGCATCAAATTGCGCCGCTTCATGATCGTGCGCACATTCGCCAGCGTGCTGACGGGCTTTGTCGTCTGGATGTTCGCACTTGCCGCCGGACTCGAGCTTGCCGCCGCGTGGGGCGCAATCGCCTTCACGCTCAATTACATCCCGTTTTTGGGGCCGTTTGTCGCAACGGTGTTGCCAACCTTGTTCGCCATTGGCCAGTTCGAGTCCTTGCCCATGGCTGTCGGGGTCTTCGTGGGACTCAATCTAATCCAGTTCATCATCGGCAGTTATCTCGAACCCTGGTTGATCGGAACCTCTCTTTCGATATCGCCTTTCGCCGTCATTTTTGCTGTCTTCTTTTGGAGTTTCATGTGGGGTGTTCCAGGCGCCTTCATCGGCGTGCCCCTATTGATCGCCTTCATTGTCTATTGTTCACGTGGTCAATCCAGCAGGTGGATTGCGGTTTTGGCTTCGGGGAAGGCGAGCGACGTAGCAGGGGAGTAACGTCGTGCCGGTCAGCGGAATGCCCAGCCGCTATTTCGCGCCATCCCCTTTTTGAGCATCGTCGAGCGAACGCCCAAACAGGCCGGAGAACCATTCTGCAAATCGTTCCACAACGACAAACAATCCGGGGATGAACAACATTCCCACGGTTGTCGCCGCCAGCATGCCTCCGAGGATGGTAACGCCAAGCGCTTGGCGCGCATTTGCGCCTGCGCCCGTCGCGACCACCAGCGGGATCATCCCCAAGATAAACGAGACCGCAGTCATCATCACAGCTCTGAAACGCTGCGCTGCCGCTGAGATCGCGGAGTCGACGATGGAGAGCCCGCGCTCACGCTCGACGCGTGCAAATTCGACTATCAGGATGGCATTTTTCGAAGCGAGTCCGATCAGCAGAACGATGCCAATCTGCGCATAGAGCGAGTTCTCCAATCTCGTGACCGCGAGAGCCGCGATTGCGCCCAAGGCGGCGAAGGAAAGCGAAAGGATAATCGAAACCGGCAGGGTCCAGCTTTCGTACTGCGCAACAAGAAACAGGAACGCAAAAACGAGCGCCAGCGCCAAAATCAACGGAGTCTGGGCCGCGGACTGCCGCTCCTGCAGGGATAGCCCCGACCACTCATAGCCATATCCATCCGGCAACGTCTCGGCGGCCGCACGCTCGAAGGCGGCCATGGCCGTGGCCGAACTGGTCCCCGCGGCTGGAATTCCGTTCACCGGAGCGGCTGGAAAAAGATTGTATCGAGATAGCGAGAATGGCCCGAGATCGGGCTCGAGCGTCACCAGCGTACGCAGGGGCACCATTGCGCCGGCACTGCTCCTGACATGCAGGTTAAGAATGTCGTCCGGGACGATCCGGAACTCGCTGTCCGCCTGAAGGTTGACCCTGAATGATCGGCCGTCATGCGTGAAATCGTTGACATACCGTCCGCCGAACTGGGCGCCGAGAGTCGAATAGATTTGATCCACGCCGACGCCCAGGCTTTCGGCACGCGCGCGATCGACACTTACAAAAACCCGGGGAACTTCTGCGGAGAAGGGACTGGATGCAAACGCGATCTCCGGTGTCTCGCTGGCTGCCGCAATAAGTGCCCGCGTCACCTGACCAATGTCCTCGGGCGACTGGCCCAGCCGCGCCTGGAGCCGAAAGTCCAACCCCCCGACCTGCCCGATGCCAGGAATAGGGGGAGGAGCAAACACAGCAACATTGGCCTGTGGAAGAGTGGAGAAACGTGCATTGAGCGATGCCAGTAGGGCAGCCGTAGACAGGTTTGGCGTATCTCTCTTTTCCCAAGGCTCCAACATGACGATGGCGAAGCCGCCGTTTGGTACAGCGCCGTTCTGCAAAAGGCTGAAACCCGAAATCGCTACGACCTTGGCGACACCTTCCGTCTCCCGGAGGCTCTTTTCAATCTGTTGCATCGCTCTTTCGGTAGTCGAAAGCGCCGATGCATTTGGCAACTGAACGTCGACAAAAAGGAAGCCCTGATCCTCGTCTGGCAGGAACGACGTCGGCACGCTGCGGAAAAGAAGTGCTGCGCTAACGATCGTGGCAGCGAGGACGCAAAGAACAATGACGATATGACGGGCGATCCCGCCGACAATCCAGGAGTACCCGCTCCGTGTTCTTTCGAGCAGGGACTCAAAGCCTGCCAACAGGCCGCGGAGATCCGTCGGTTTGCGGAGAAGAGTTGCGCAGAGCGCCGGACTCAAGGTTAGACCGACGAATGATGAAAAAACCAGAGACGCGGAAATGGTGACCGCAAACTGTCGATAAAGCTGGCCGTTGATGCCTTCCAGGAATGCCGTGGGAACAAACACCCCCAACAGCACCATTGTCGTGGAGATAATCGGCCCGGTAACCTGCAGCATAGCTTTTTCGCTTGCAGCTTTTGCCTCCAGTCCCTGGTCCTTCATCAACCGCTGGACGTTTTCGACAACGAGAATAGCGTCGTCAACCACGAGTCCGGTCGCCAGTATGAGTGCAAGCAGCGTGACGAGATTGATTGAAAACCCGGCGACATAAAGAACAGCGAAGGTTGCGATCAGCGATACGGGAATGGCCAGAGAGGGAATAATCGTCGCGCGCCAATCGCCGAGAAACAAGAAAGTAACCGCCACAACGATCGCGAATGTGATCGCGAGCGTTATCATGATTTCGCGGATGGAGGCGCGCACAAACAATGTTGAATCATATACCGGCTCATAAGCCAGACCGGGCGGAAACTGTTTTGAAAGACGTTCAAGCTCCTTCCCAACCGCATCCACTGTGCCGAGAGCATTGGCGCGCGGCGCTTGATTTACGACCAGCATTGCGCCGGGAGCCCCGTTTACTCTGACGCTGGACGCATAGCTCTGCGCCCCGAGTTCGACCCGGCCGATATCGCGAACATGGACGAGAGCACCCGCTTCGCCCGTTTTCACGACGATGTTGCCGAAAGCTTCGGCGTCCTCCAGTCGCCCTTGGGCGACCAGCGTGTATTGAATCTTCGCGTGGTCTTGCGAAGGTGGGCCGCCGATCTGGCCGATCGACGCCTGAATGTTCTGGGCTTGAATGGCGGCGGCCACATCATCCGGTGTGATCTCCAGCGCCGCCATGCGCACGGGATCCATCCAGATACGCATGCTGTATTGGGAGGAACCCATGACCGACGCTTCGCCGACGCCATCCACGCGCGACAGGGCGTCGGTCACATTCATGGAAAGGTAGTTAGAGATTTCAAGTTCGCTGAGCGTCTGGTCCGGAGAATAGAACCCATAAGCCACAAGGAAATCAGGCGAACGTGCCCGCACGGTAATCCCTTGCTGAGACACCGCGGCCGGCAGCTGTGCCGTCGCGAGCTGGGCTCGATTTTGAACATTAATCTGGGCAAGGTTGGGGTCGGTGCCGGCAGCGAAGGTCACTGTCAGCGAGTAGGAACCCGCATCGGAACTGTTTGACGACATATATATCATGTCGTCAACGCCGTTGATCGCCGTTTCCAGCGGGTCCCCGACCACCTTTGCGATAACCTCGGCGCTGGCGCCAGGATAGAACGCCGAAACCGTGATGCTCGGCGGCGTTATGTTGGGGTATTGGGCAATGGGAAGGCCGAAAATTGACAAGGCGCCGGCAAGGCACAAGATGAGGGCGACGACGATTGCAAACCGTGGACGGGAGATGAAGAAGCCCGAAATCATGGTTGCTCCCCGGTGTCTTGCTCGACAGGCTGCACAGCGATGCCATCGGAGAGCCGTTGCGTCCCTTGCACAACCACCTTTTCCCCTGATTTCACGCCCTCGCGGACAGCCCAGAGGTCACCGACCTTCGCCCCGGTGTCGATGCGGCGTTGCCGAACAATATTGTTCTCGCCCATCACGTATAGGAAGCGACCATCACGATCCTGCAGGACGGCGGATTGGGGAACGGACGGCCCGCTGGCCTGCTCGACACTACCAACAATGAGCTTGACGAACTGGCCCGGCATCAGCAAACCCTCAGGATTTGGGAATATCACGCCGACGGTTGCCGTTCCTGTAGTCGCAGAGACTTCCGGCGACAAAAACTCCAGAGTGCCCTCATGCTGATAAAGAGTTCCATTCGGCAATCTCAGGCTCAATTTCATCGCGTCGACTCTGGACGTCAACGCCCCTGCTTCTTTTTGACGGTAGGTCGTGATCTCCCTTTCGGTGACAGAAAAGACAACGCGCACCGGATCGACCTGGACCAGTCGGGCAATCGCTCCGACGTCAGGTCCGACGAAATTGCCCTTTGTGAAGAGTGGCTGTCCGATGCGTCCGGAGATCGGCGCCACTATCTGCGTGTAGGAAAGATTGAGCTCTGCGGTAGTCAATCCTGCTTGAACTGCGGCAAGATCCGCTATCGCAATGTCGACGGCTGATTTGGAATCGTCGTATGCGGCGCGCGCCACCGCATTGCGCTGGATAAGCTGCGCATTTCTATTTCTGGTATCCTCGGCCTGCCGTCGGGTCGCCTCAGCGCGCTCGACTTGTGCCTTGGCGGCGGCGACGGCAGCTTGGTAACCCGCTGGCTCAATGGCAAACAGAAGATCACCTTCCTTTACCGCGGCGCCTGGCCTGAATGCAACTTTCTCAATGAACCCGGAAACGCGCGCGCGAATATCCACGGCCTGTAGTGCTTCTACCCGACCAATGTTCTCAGTCGGTGGTTCGATCGGCCCATCGACGACCGTCTGCACCACGACAACAGGTGAAGGCCTGCCCCTAGAAGTGGCATCCTGTGCCGATAGGGGGGAGGGCTCTAGCGGAAAAATTGCGAGATAAACGGGGAAGACTAGGACTCTCCAGGAGATGCTTCTCATACTGAATCCCCAAGGCGATCATGGCACCGTGTGGTCGAAACATATATCGGAATCCATTAGGCGGACAAGAAATTCCCTGCCTGCACCAGTAGTATTGGACCCAATGCCAAAGGTTGGGACGCAGAGCGGACATGCACGGTGTCGTTACCGATCCGGGTGTTGGGTGACCTGGAAATCTGCGAGTTGCCGCCGCCTGGAGTGCATCCCAGTCGCGCCTTGGCCACTTTGGAGCGCTACTAAAGATTGAACAACATAGAAGGTCGATATCGCCCATCGCAACATTAAAGTGCACTCTGCTCTAGGTGCGACTGCCTACTAAACAACTCAAACTGATTGTGCTACACCCTCTCTGGTACGCAGACGAAAGTGAGGTCACGGAGATCCGGGAGAGAGCGATGTCGAAGCAACACCTTCGAACGAGTGGGTTTCTCTTGATTGTGGCATGCGAAGTTCGGTCGCATGCTGCCATCAGTCTTGTGAGTGCTGGGCTATGAGTGCAGAAGGCGCGAATGGGCGAGATATGCTGCCCAGCAGTATAATCTCGGATGTAGCCGCAACGGCGTCGGGGCAAATCCAGCCTGAACCAGAACAAAGAGTGCGTGGCGCCAAACTGCCCGCCTACGAGTTCACAACGCACGATCTCCCCCCAGGATATCAGTTTGAGGCTTGGCGAAACAATTTCGCATCGATGCTCGAGTTTGATGACCCCAACGACACGACGGTTGGCTTCGGCGGCAAGCAAGTGACCTGGGACCTCGGCTGCCTCGCCTTCTCTCGCATTAGGACGGATGAGCTGGGATTCTCCAGCCTGCCCGGACATACACGGAGGGATCCCCTGGACCACTGGACCTTGACAACGCTGCTCCATGGGAACGTCAAGACGATCGCGCCAATCAGGACGTTTGAGAGCAGCGCCGGCATGGTGCAAGTCCACCCCTTGGGACGAACGTTCGAAGGCAGCGTCAGCAACGCCGAAATGCTCATTCTGTTCGTTCCCCGCGATTTTTGTACCGAGGTTGCCGGTTCGTTAAATGCTTCGGAGTTCTCAAATCTCAGGACCGGGATGGGGCGGCTGTTCTCGGATTACATGATTGGCCTGGCCAAGCGCCTGTCGATGATTGAAGAAGCTGAACTTCCAGCGCTCGTGGCTGCCACGCGAGCGATGATACTGGCTTGCGCGTCGCCCTCGCCAGACCGCATAGAAGAAGCACGGGATCCGATTGCCGTGGTCCTGATCGAAAGAGCCCACCAAATTATTCAAGCTAGATTGTTCGATCCGACGCTCGGAGCTAAGACACTACGTCGAGAACTTGGCGTTTCACGTTCGCGGCTCTATCGCTTGTTTGAGCCTTTTGGCGGAGTCGTGCATTACATCCAGCATCGACGTCTGCTTGATGCTCATGCTGCACTGGCCGATCCCAACGATCAGCGCCGTATCATAGAGATCGCCGAGCAGCGCTGCTTTAATGATGGAACAGAATTCAGCCGCGCCTTTCGACGTGAGTTCGGTTGTAGCCCCTCCGATGTGAGGAGCGGGCGAAGGGCAGATTTGCCATACAAGCCTGCGGCCGACCTCAAGTCGTACGCCCCGGAAGATCGCTTCGGAATGCTGCTGCGCAGGCTTCAGGGTTGAGCCCATGATCTAGCGATGATCCAGGCGCGCCACCAGCCTGTCGCCCAGCCACTGGATGCCGCAAACCAGAACGATGAGCACGATCACCACCGCGATCATCACGCTGGTCTCGAAGCGCTGGTAGCCGTAGCGGATGGCGAGATCGCCAAGCCCGCCGGCGCCGATCGCTCCCGCCATGGCCGAGGCACCGATCAGCGTTACCAACGTCACCGTAAATCCGGCGACGATGCCGGGCAGAGCTTCCGGCACCAGAACCTCGCGGACGATTGTCCAGCGGTTGCCGCCCATGGAGCGCACTGCGTCCACCAACCCGGGAGCCACTTCGCGTAGCGACACCTCGGCGATGCGGGCATAATATGGCGTAGCGGCAATGGCGAGCGGCACGATCGCTGCCCACGTGCCCAATGACGTGCCGACGATGAGGCGGGTCAGAGGTATCAAGGCTACCAGCAGGATGATGAAGGGCACCGAGCGAAAACCATTGATCACGGCGCCGAGCGCTCGATTCAGCCAGAGATTTTCGGCAATGCCGCCCTTGTTGGTCATCACAAGCGCAAGACCGAGCGGCAAGCCGGCCACCAATGATATCAACCCGGAGGCGCCTGTCATCAGGATCGTGTCCCAGAGCGCGCTAAACAGCAATTCAAGCATTATAGGCGTCATGATCCCAGCACCTCCACCCGTGCGAGCCGGGCCGTTAGAAATTGTTCGACGCGATGAGCGAGCGTTGTGTCCGCAGTCGGCACGGCGATGAAGAAGCGGCCGACCGGTTGGCCCTGGATGTGATCGACACCACCATGGATCAATCGGAAGGAGCCGGGCAGCGCACCGGCAAGCTCGAACAGCACGGTCTGTGCTTCCGAACTGGCAATGTCGACACCCAGGACGATCTCATCGCCTTGCTGCGCGATCCTTGCCGCGATCGCTTCCGGAAGCTGCGGGCGGATGCCGCCGAGCAGGCTGGTCGTGACCTCGGACTGAGGGCTGGCGAAAACCGACCAGACCTGTCCTTCCTCCACTATGCGGCCGGCATTGATAACCGCGACGCGGTCGGCGATAGACCGCACCACTTCCATCTCATGGGTGATGAGCAGGATGGTCAGGCCGAGCTTGCGATTGATATCCTTCAAAAGCGCCAGGATCGACCGCGTGGTTTCGGGGTCCAGCGCGGACGTTGCTTCGTCGGAGAGCAATAGGGCAGGGCGCGCCGCAAGCGCTCGCGCAATGCCGACCCGCTGCTTCTGGCCGCCTGAAAGTGCCGCGGGATAGGCGCCAGCTTTCTCTGCCAGGCCGACAATCTCGAGCAATTCGCTGGCCCGCTTTAATCGTTCGGCTTTTGACACACCGCCGATCTTCAGCGGCAAGGCAACATTTTCTGCGACCGTCTTGTTGGCCAGCAGGTTAAAGTGCTGGAAAATCATGCCGACGCGGCGGCGGAGCGGCTGCAACTCGCGCTCGGCGAGACCGGTTATCTCCCGGCCTTCGATATATATCTTGCCGGAATCGGTTCGTTCCAGCCCGTTCAGGCAGCGGATCAGCGTCGATTTGCCTGCACCGCTGCGGCCAATGAGGCCGAGGATCTCGCCCTTGCGGATTGTCAACGATATGCCGTCGAGTGCCGGCGTCGTGCCGAAGTGCCGATGAACGCCGTCCAGTCGGACGATTTCGCTCTGCTGGTCGGATGGTGCACCCGCTTTGAGCTCTGAGGCTGAAACAAGGGAGTTCATGCATGGTCCTTCTTGGATATATCGCCCCACACGCACCTGTCGTTCCCCTTGCAGAGGCAGCATGGCGGTAGTCAAGTGCATGAAGGGCAAATTCCCTCGCCCCGTCTTGCGGGGAGAGGGTCAGCGGTCACGCTTGCTTGGCTATTCTCAATATGCGCTAAGGCCTGTGCCCTTGTAGACCTTTTCGAATTCGGCCTTGACCGCGTCGTTCTGGTAGGAGGAGACGAGGGTCTTTACCCATTCCTCATTCTCGCTACCCTGCTTGACGGCAATGAAATTGCGGTAGGGATTGTCAGCGATCGGCTCCTGGGCAATGCGATCGGACGGTGTGAGACCGCTCTTGAGGGCCCAGTCGGTGTTGACCACGGCGGCATCGAGGTCATCGATCGAGCGGCCGACGATGCCGGCATCGAGTTCCTTGATTTCAACCTTCTTGGGGTTTTCGACGATGTCGGCGATGGTGGCGAGAATGCCTGTACCGTCCTTGAGCTTGATCACGCCCTCATTCTGCAGGACGCGCAACGCACGGCCCTCGTTCGACGGATCGTTGGGCAGGCCGATCACGGCACCTTCCGGCAGTTCTGCCACTGTCTTGAACTTCTTCGTGTAGAGACCGATCGGCCAGACACCGGTAAAGCCGACGGGCACGATGTGATAGCCGTGCTGTTTGATCTGGTTGTCGAGATAGGGCTTGTGCTGGAAAGCGTTGGCGTCGATTTCGTTGTGCTCGAGCGCTTCGTTCGGCTGGGTGTAGTCGTTGAAGGTGACGGTCTCGATCTTGAGGCCCTTCTTGGCCGCCTCGGCCACGACGACGCGCCAGACGTCTTCATCCTCGCCGCTCATGATGCCGACCTTGATGGACTTGTCCTCGGCGTGGGTGATCGCGGGCGACGCGAAGCTGAGAAGTGCAAGGGTGGAGGCGGCGACGAAACCGAATGTGCGGCGCGTGAATTTCGAATTGTTGATCATGGTGTTTCCTGTCGCATTGTTTTGATTGGGAGGAGTAAACTTGCGCATCCTAGGATCGCAAAGCTGACGCGCCGTATCCAAGCATCGTTGCCTCATCAACATGGGCTGATGGGAAAAGCTTTGCTGTCGCAGCACGACGCATTGAAACAAAATACTATTAAATATATAGATTATATAATTTATTGGAATCGATCAACCTTCTTCATGATCTGCCCGGTGACGGCAACTCGGTGATCATGATGGCGAACAGTCGCGTGAGGCGGGCTTAGCCATCCTTCGCAGAAAGATATTGCGCCGCACACTTTACGATTGACATAGTGCTCTTTGTATATAGTTTTTATAGGTAATAGAGCGATTCAATCAAACGAGGATGCATTATGAAGTTCACGATAACAGGTCTTCTCTCGGCAGCGGTCATAGCGCTCGCCACGCAGGCGACGGCGGAGACGGTCAAGGTCGGGGTGGTGCCGGGCGTCTATGCCGATTCCATCGAGGCCCTTGTTCCCGAGGCGAAGGCCAAGGGGCTCGATATCGAGGTTGTCGAGTTTACCGACTGGACCACGCCGAATATCGCGCTGCAGGCCGGCGATATCGACCTCAATTATTTCCAGCACAAGCCCTTCATGGACAATGCCATCAAGGAGCGTGGCTACGAGTTTGGGTCAGTCGGCACCGGGGTGCTCGCCAATATCGGCATCTACTCGCTGAAGTACAAGGACTTCAAGAGCGTGCCGGATGGCGCCACCGTTGCCATCGCCAATGATCCGGTCAATCAGGGCCGCGGCCTTCTGCTGCTCGACAAGGGTGGCTTGATCAAGCTCAAAGACGGCGTCGGCTTCAAGGGCACGATCGATGACATCATCGACAATCCCAAGCACGTGACCTTCACCGAAGTCGAAGGCCCGCAGCTGGCGCGCATCACCGGCGACGTCGATCTGGCGCTCGGCTATCCCCATTTCATCGTTGCCTCCAAGGCCTTCGATCCGAGTTCCGGCCTGATCTACTCGGGCGTCGGCGACAAGCAGTTCTCGATCGTGTTTGCTGCTCGCAAGGACAAGGTGGATGAACCGGCTCTCAAGAAGCTGGTCGAGCTTTACCAGAACTCTGACGCGGTCAAGGCGGCGATCGACAAGGCTTTTGCCAACGACAAAAAACTCTACACGCTGTCATGGCTGAACTGATCGAAAGCCCACGCGCCAGAAGCGAGATGGGGGCAGCGCCTGACGCCGTCCCGAAATCCGCTGCAAAGGCGTTGCCTCCGCTACACCCGCATGTCGAGCCCGCGTCAAAGCAGCCCGGTACGGTCCGTTTTGACGCCGTCGAAAAGACCTATGTCTCTTCCTCCGGTGACGTGCATGCCCTGCAGGGCATCAGCCTCGATATCCCTGCGGGTGCGATCTGCGGCATCATCGGCCGCAGCGGCGCCGGCAAGTCCAGCCTGCTCAGGACGATCAACCGGCTGGAAAATCCGACAGGCGGCCGGGTACTGGTCGACGGCGAGGATATCGCCACCTATGACGAGAATACGCTCGTGGCGCTCCGCAGGCGCATCGGGATGATTTTCCAGCATTTCAATCTGCTATCGGCCAAGACGGTATGGGGCAATGTAGCGCTGCCTTTGCTGGTGGCCGGCGTGCCTCGCCGCCAGATCGAGACACGCGTCGCCGAAGTTCTGAAGCTGGTGGGGCTGGAAGACAAACAAAATGTTTATCCGTCCCGCCTATCCGGTGGCCAGAAGCAGCGCGTCGGCATTGCCCGTGCGCTGGTGCACAAGCCGGAGATCCTGCTTTGCGACGAGGCGACATCAGCCCTTGATCCGGAGACGACGCTGTCGATCCTGCAGTTGCTCAAGGACATCAACAAGCGGCTCAACATTACGATCGTGCTGATCACCCACGAGATGAGCGTCATCCGCGAAATCTGCGACGAGGTGTTGGTGCTCGAACAGGGCAAGGTCGCCGAAGCTGGTCCGGTCTGGCGGATTTTCGGCAATCCGGATCACGATGCGACCAAGGCACTGCTGCAGCCGCTCAGCCGGGATATTCCGGAGGATGTAGCCGCTCACCTGACCGCTGAACCGGGTGGCGGACGCGAGGCCATCATCGAGCTTTCCTATACGGGCGAGGGTGGCCTGGAACCGGACATCGCCGCCATTAGCGACGCCATTGGCGCGCCGGTGCGTCTGTTGCAGAGCGCGCTTGATCGGATACAGGGACATGTCCACGGACGGTTGCTGATATCAGCGCAGCTCGCCTCGGGCGCATTCGAACGGCTCGGCGCGCTTGCACACAGGGTAAAGGTCTTGGGCTATGTCGCCAGCAATGTTTGAACGGCTCGGATGGGCATTCCTGGATACGGTGATGATGGTCGGCATCTCGGCGCTGATCGCGCTCGCCGCCGGCATACCGCTTGCCGTGTTCCTGGTGCTTTCCGGACCAGGCGGGCTGATCCACGCGCCGCGCGCCAACAAAGTGCTGGCGGCCTTGATCAACGGCTTCCGCGCCACGCCCTTCATCGTGCTGCTGGTCGCGCTGCTGCCCTTCACCCGGTTTGTGACGGGAACGACGATTGGCGTCTGGGCGGCGGTCGTGCCGCTGTCGATCAGCGCCACGCCGTTCTTTGCCCGCATCGCCGAGGTCAGCCTGCGCGAGATCGACGGCGGTCTAATAGAAGCGGCGCAGGCGATGGGATGCCGCCGCTGGCACATCGTCCGCCATGTGCTGTTGCCCGAGGCACTGCCCGGCATCGTCGGCGGCTTCACAATCACCATCGTCAGCATGATCGGCGCATCCGCCATGGCGGGTGCGGTAGGTGCTGGCGGCCTTGGCGACATGGCGATCCGCTACGGCTACCAGCGCTTCGACACCACAGTGATGGCCGTCGTCATCGCCGTTCTGATCGCCATGGTCTGCATCGTGCAGTTTGCCGGTGACCACGCCGTGCGGCGCCTGCGCGCTCGATAGTTCTGAAAGTGCGGAGAATGCCCATGTCCCGTCTGTCTCAAGCCAAGCGAGCACCGCTCGCGCTCAACAAAGACAGCCGACGCAAGCCGCTGCCGCCCTCAACGCCACATCGCATAGTCGACGATGCCGAAGCCATTGCGCTTGCGGAGGCACTGGCCATGGTGTTCGCGAAAGGGGCTTCCGACCGAGACCGTGATCGGCGCCTGCCATGGGACGAGATCGAAGCCTTTACGGCAAGCGGCCTTGGCGGGATTACCGTGCCCAAGGAATATGGCGGCGCCGATGTCTCCTATGTGACACTTGCCAAAATCTTCGAAATCCTCTGTGCCGCCGATCCGGCGCTAGGCCAGATCCCCCAGAACCATTTTGGCGTGCTTGCTCTGATCCGCGAATATGGTACGCCGCAGCAGCGGTCACGGATCTATCGCGACGTTATGAACGGCTTCCGTATAGGCAATGCCGGGCCGGAGCGCGGTACCAGGGCCGTCAATGTCGGTACGACCCGGCTCAGCCGAACGGCACAGGGGTTGCGACTGACGGGCAAGCGTTTCTACGCGACAGGCTCGATCTTCGCGCATTGGATCCCCACGCGGGCACTTGACCACCAGGATCGTCCTGTCCAGGTCTGGGCTGCCCATGACGCCGCCGGCGTCAACGTCATTGATGACTGGAGTTCGTTTGGCCAGCGCACGACGGCCAGCGGTACGGTGGAATTCGACAATGTGCTGATCGATGAAATGCTGGTGCTGCCGGTTTGGTCGTTTGCGGATCGTCCCGGTCTAACAGGCCCCATCTCGCAATTGATCCAGGCGGCCATCGACAGCGGTATTGCTGCCGCAGCGATCGCCGATACCATCGCCTTCGTCAAGGACCACGCCCGGCCATGGACGGATTCCGGACTGGAAGTCGCAAGCGACGACCAGACCATCATCCACGAGATCGGCCATCTCCAGACCGAGCTACACGCGGCGCAGGAACTGCTCTATCAGGCAGGAGCTGCGCTCGACCGGATCGCAGCCGCGCCGGTCACCGATGCCTCGAGCGCCGAGGCGTCAGTATTCGTCGCCGAGGCCAAGATCCTGACAACAGAGATCGCGCTCGAAGCAACCGAAAAGCTGTTCGATCTGGCGGGCTCAGCCGCCACCCGCGCCAAGCACAATCTCGATCGTCACTGGCGCAATGCCCGGGTGCACACGCTGCACGATCCGGTGCGCTGGAAATATCACCTGATCGGCGCCTATGAACTCAACGGCACGTTTCCAGCGCGCCACCAGTGGAATTGAGGTTGATATGTCGATCACGGGGATTAGCGATATCGCCAGGCCCGCACCTGCGCCGAAACAGCGACCGCATTTGATCGCCTCTGACGCGGAAGCGATCGAGGTCGCGCATCGGCTGGCGGCGGAATTCCTCACCAATGCATCGCGCCGCGACCGTGAACGGCTGTTGCCATGGGATGAGCTGGACCAATTTGTGCAGAGCGGTCTTTGGGGCATTACCGTGCCGAGCGAGTACGGTGGAGCCGGCGTCTCGAATGTCACGCTCGCCAGGGTGGTCGCCATCATCGGCGCGGCGGACGGCTCGCTGTCACAGATCCCGCAGAACCATTTCTATTCGCTCGAAGTTCTGCGAGTGGGCGGCAGCGACGCGCAGAAGAAATTCTTCTACGATCGTGTGCTTGCCGGCGAACGAACAGGCAATGCATTGGCCGAGATCGGCGCCAAGGATTTCAAGCGGCGGACGCGGCTGGTGCGCGATCCAGCGGGCTGGTTCGTCGACGGCCAGAAATTCTATTGCAC
Organism: Shinella sp. OV683; assembly: GCF_057787725.1. Lineage (NCBI taxonomy): Bacteria > Pseudomonadati > Pseudomonadota > Alphaproteobacteria > Hyphomicrobiales > Rhizobiaceae > Shinella > Shinella sp. OV683. The sequence goes on along the minus strand of NZ_CM173543.1, from coordinate 2,529,511 downwards.
GGGGGCGATCTATGCCCACTGGATACCAACGCTGGTGGCGGCGGAAGAAGACGGCAAGCTGGTCCAGTATCTCGCCATCGTCCCCCGCAACGCACCCGGCGTCACCATCTACGATGATTGGGATGGGTTCGGCCAGCGGGTCACCGGCAGCGGCACGGTGCATTTCGAGCGGGTGGTTGTCGACCCGGAATGGGTGGTTCCGTTTCAGGTGTCGTTCGAGCGTGCCACGACCATCGGCCCCGTCGCGCAGATCATGCATGCAGTGATCGATCTCGGCATCGGGCAGGGCGCCTATCAGGACCTGCTGCGTTTCGTGCGTGAGCGCGCCCGGCCGTGGATTGACTCCAAAGTCGAGCGAGCCGCCGATCCGCTGACGCTACGGGAGATCGGCAATGTTCGGGTTCGGCTGAGGGCCGCCGAGGCATTGTTGGAGCGGGCGGGCCGCACCGTCGATGCTGCTCAGGCCGATATGACGGAGGAAAGCGTGGCGGCGGCTTCGATCGCCGTGGCGGAGGCGAAGATCCTCGCCACCAAGGCCGGATTGCTGGCTTCAAACAAGCTGTTCGAACTTTCCGGAACCTCTGCTACCCTGGCCGAGGATAATCTCGACCGTCACTGGCGTAATGTCAGGACACATACGCTGCACGATCCGGTGCGCTGGAAATATCAGGCGGTCGGCAACTATTATCTCAACGGCAAGCGACCGCCGCGCCATGGTGCTATCTGACCCCGACGCGATCTGACCGAAGAATGGAATGACAATGACCGCCAAGAAGAAGCAGATCCTGCTCAACGCCTTCAACATGAATTGCGTCGGCCACATCAATCACGGTCTCTGGGCGCATCCGCGCGACCGTTCCAGCGAGTACAAGAACCTCGATTACTGGACGTCGCTCGCCAAGACGCTGGAGCGCGGCCTGTTCGATGGCATTTTTCTGGCTGATATCGTCGGGGTCTATGACATCTACCAGAATTCCGTGGACCTGACGTTACGGGAATCGATCCAACTGCCGGTCAACGATCCGCTGCTGCTGATCTCCGGCATGGCGGCGGTAACGAAAAATCTCGGCTTCGGCATCACCGTCAATCTCAATTCCGAGGCGCCCTATATTTTCGCACGGCGGATGTCGACGCTCGATCACCTGACAGGCGGGCGGGTCGGCTGGAATATCGTCACAGGCTATTTGGACAGCGCCTCGCGCGCGCTGGGCCTCGACGGCCAGGCCGAGCACGACCAGCGCTACGATCGCGCCGACGACTATCTGGAGGTGCTCTACAAGCTTTGGGAAGGCAGCTGGGATGATGATGCGGTGCTCAACGATCGCGCGCGGCGGATTTTTGCCGATCCCGCCAAGGTGCGAGCGATCAAACACGACGGGCCGTACTACAAGTCAGAGGGCTACCATCTCTCCGAACCGTCGATTCAGCGCACGCCGGTGCTCTACCAGGCAGGCACATCGGGACGCGGACGGCAGTTCGCAGCCCGGCACGCCGAATGTGTTTTCATCACCGCGACGGATCGGAATGCGGCCCGTGCCACTGCGCGGACGCTGCGCGAGGCGGTGGTTGCCGCCGGTCGCCGCGCCGACGACATCAAGATCTTCATCGGCATAACAATCATTCCGGGCCACACCCAGAAAGAGGCGGACGACAAGCTCGCCGAATATAAGAGCTATGCCAGCCCGGAGGCAGGTCTGGCCCATTTCGCCGGCGGCACCGGCATCGATTTTTCGCAATACGAACTTGACGAGCCGATCACCTATGGAACCTCGAACTCGATCCAGTCGGTGACGCAGCTAGCCAAGCAGAAGGGCTGGACCAAGCGGCAACTGCTGGCAGAAGTCGAGATCGGCGGCCGCTATCCGATCATCGTCGGCGACGCGGCAAAAATCGCCGACGAACTGGCGGCGTGGATCGACGAGGGCGAGATCGACGGCTTCAATCTCACCCGCACAGTGACACCCGAGAGCTACGAGGATTTCATCGACATCGTCGTGCCGGAATTGCAGAGCCGTGGCATCTACAAGACCGAGTACGGGGAGGGATCGCTGCGCAACCGGATCTTCGGCGAGGGCAATCGACTGCCGGCGCGGCATACCGGGGCATCGTTTCGCGCCGAAGGCAAGATCGAGTTCGCCAACAGCGCATCAATCGAGAAATATGGCAGGTAGCCCGACTATCTTTTACGCGGTGGCTCGACGGTAAGGGGTACGCAAAGGCGTGAAGCCTGTCGCAGGGCTTCCCTCGATCTATGTCGCAACAGTTGCTGTCGCGTTCAGCCCATTCCGGCTGACGCCAATCTCTGCAAAGCCTCCGCCACGCTGATGCGCTGATAGGTTTCGCTGACCAGCCCGTTCTGCCGCAACGACAGGCGGCGGCTCTCCGCAAGTGCGCGCTCTTCCGCGGTTACATCCCTGGCCCGCTCCAACAGCCATTGCATATAGGTGTCCTCGGTCTCTTTCACGGGCCGCCCGCCCTCCGGCTTGGCGCGCGTGGCCTGGATCTCGGTCACCGCCTTCAGCGCCTGGCTGGGATTATATTCGGTGCGCTTGTCATTGCCCGATATTTCGAGGTCAGGATCACTGACGCGTCCGGTGGCGCTGTAGACGAAGCCCGAGACGATGCGATCGAACGCCGCATCCTCCTCCTTTGGGCGATGCACGACCGTGCGGGGAGGCGATCCGGCACCGCCAACCGGGTGATGCCGCGATCGTTGATCGCGTCGAGCACCTCGCGATGATCCAGCGAGGTGATGACCTCGCGGCGCGCCGGCCAGAAATCGTAGGGCGCATGTGCACCACGACCCTTGCCGATATGGAAGGCATATATTTCCGGATAGACCGCCAGTTCTTTCCGTCGCGAAGGTTTGATATCGTAGAAAGAGGTCATGGCGATCTGCAAGAGATGCGTCGCCCCGATGCCACCGAGGGATTCGTCGATCACCAGTCCGAAGCGGTCATGGGCGTGCCAGTGCGGAAAGACATCGGGGATGGAGGCAGATTCGCCGTTGATTTTGACGTCGAACATTCCGGCACTCAACAAACTTACCACATGCATCTACCGTCTCCTGGCGATATCGGCCCGACTCCGCGAACCATCTCTCGTTACGGCAGGTTAAAGTCCGGCGGGCATTTGTCCAGAGCGCAGATCTTCACGATGTCCGCGACATTGCCCGTCAGGCAAAGCGGTTGAGAATCTTGAGCAACTGGCGTGTCAGCCATCCATAGGGCGGGTAGAGCAGCGAACCCGACGAAAACCGCGACTGATAGAAGACCGGTTTCTCCTTCGACAACGACCGGAAGCCGTATTCGCCGTGATAATGGCCGCTGCCGGAGGCGCCAACGCCGCCGAAGGGCAGGTTGTCCTGGGCGATGTGCACGATCGTGTCGTTGATCGTCACGCCGCCGGAAATCGTATGGGCCAGCACCTTGTCGCGCGCCGCATTGTCGCCGCCGAACCAGTAGAGGGCGAGGGGGCGGTCGTGGTTGTTGACATAGCCGATCGCGTCATCAAGGGTGTCATAGGGAACGATGGGCAGGATCGGCCCGAAGATTTCCTCCTTCATCACCGTCATGTCGGCATCGACGCCAAGCAGCGCGACCGGCACCATGACGCGCGCATTGGCATCGCCGTCACCGCCCAGGGGCAGGAGCTGGGCACCCCGGGCCGTCGCATCTTCGATCAGCCCATTCAGCCGCGCGAACTGCCGGGCATTGACGATGCTCGCGTAATCGGGGTTTCCGGCAATGGTGGGATATTGCCTGGTGACGCTGATGCGTAGCGCATCGACGAACTTCTCGACGAGATCACGCGGCACCAAGGCATAATCGGGGGCGATGCAGGTCTGGCCGGCATTGAGCAGCTTGCCCCAAGCGAGCTTGTTCGCCGCCATCTTGAGGTCGGCCGTGGCATCGATGATGGCCGGCGACTTGCCGCCCAGTTCCAGTGTCACCGGCGTCAGGTTCTTCGCCGCCGCCTGCGCCACCAGCTTGCCCACCGCTGTCGAACCGGTGAAAATCAGGTGGTCGAAGGGCATGGCGGAAAACACCTGCGCGATCTCAGGGCCGCCGGTGACTACGGCGACTTCGTCCTCGGTGAAGAACTCGGCGATTGCAGCCTTCAGCACCTCGGAGAATTCCGGCGTGAATTCCGACGGCTTGAGGATGGCGCGATTGCCGGCAGCAAGCGCACCGACGAGCGGATTGAGCAGCAGTTGAAGCGGATAGTTCCATGGCGCCATGATCCCGACGACGCCGAGGGGCTGGGCGAGAATGCTTGCGCGGCCCGGCAAGAACGCCCAGCCGACCCCAATGCGGCGCGGAGCCATCCAGCCGCCCAGATGCCGGCGCGCGTGACGAATGGCAGCACGCACCACCATGACCTCGGTGATCGATGTCATCACAGCCGAGCGCCCGCCGAAATCGCGGTCGATCGCCTCGGAAAACTGCGCCTCGCGCGCGATGACCATTTTCTCCAGCCTGTTCAGCCGATCGACACGGACTTGCCTGGAGGGAGACATATCCTTGGCGAACGCCTGCCGCTGGATCTGGAGGATGCGGGTGAGCTCGGATGGGATGCTCTCGCCTTGCGAGGCGTTGATCGGCGTTTCGATATTCATGTCCAGACACTCCGCATCACTAGTCACTTCGGCAAGGCGCTCTAAGAGGAGCGAGCCACAATCCTAGCCGGGATCGACGATGAGTTGCAATCCGCCATTTTCACGTCATCCCTTGATACGAAGATGCCCGGGAAGCGGTGGCTTCCCGGGCCTCATATCGGTTTATCGATCGGGCGATCAGGCCGAAGCTTTTTCGCGGATCGGCAGCTTCCAGTTCGGGCGAATGAAATGGCAGGTATAGCCATTCGGAATCCGTTCGAGATAGTCTTGATGCTCCGGCTCTGCCTGCCAGAAGTCACCAACCGGCGACACTTCGGTCACCACCTTGCCCGGCCACAGGCCCGATGCATCAACATCGGCGATGGTATCTTCGGCAACCCGCTTCTGTTCGTCGCTGGTATAGAAGATCGCCGAACGGTAGCCCGTTCCGAGATCGTTGCCCTGACGGTTCTTGGTGCTGGGATCGTGGATCTGGAAGAAGAATTCGAGCAATCGGCGAAAACTGATCCGGTTGGGATCAAACATGATCTCGATCGCTTCGGCATGGGTGCCGTGATTGCGGTAGGTCGCGTTCTTGACGTCGCCGCCGCTATAGCCGACACGGGTCGAAATCACGCCATCATAGCGGCGGATGAGGTCCTGCATGCCCCAGAAGCAACCACCGGCAAGAACCGCACATTCTACAGTCATTGGATTTCCTCCACTTGGTTGAGATAATCGGCATAGCCCTGCGTTTCCATGTCGTCGCGGTGGACGAAACGCAGCGAGGCCGAATTGATGCAATAGCGCAGGCCGCCACGGTCACGCGGGCCGTCCGGAAAAACGTGACCCAGATGGCTGTCGCCGAATTTCGAGCGTACCTCGGTGCGGACCATGCCAAGCGTGGCGTCGCGCAGTTCGGCAACGTTTGCCGGCTCGATCGGCTTGGTGAAGCTCGGCCAGCCGCATCCGGATTCAAACTTGTCCGATGAGGCAAAAAGCGGCTCTCCGGAAACCACGTCCACGTAGATGCCGGGTTCCTTGTTGTCGACATACTGGCCCGTCCAGGGCCGTTCCGTGCCGTTTTGCTGGGTTACCCGATACTGCTCCGGATTGAGCTTGGCGACGGCTTCGGATGTCTTTTGATAGTTTGTCATGTTGATTCATCCCAGAGTTTGGCAGCGGGTTGGCTGGCGACGATTGCCTGTATCGATATTACGCGTCCTGCGATCGATGGCTACATCGTGCTCTATCCCGCCGCTCTTTTCCCGCCCAATATAGGAATTAGGCGAACAGAATCCAAGACGCTCCGGCGCAGGTGCCGGGGCAGGCTGGTTCGCCTCAATTGGCTTCGGAAACCTTCACCAGCACGGGCTGGTCACGGTAATCCTTGGGAAACAGTCGCTTCAGGTTTTCGATCTTCGGCAGGTCATTGTAGACGATATAGGGGTAGGTCGGATTGAGCGTCAGGAAGTTCTGGTGGTAGCCCTCGGCCGCGTAGAACGACTTGCCTGGCTCGATCGTCGTGGCAATCGGCTGGCCGAACACCTTCGCCTTGTCGAGTTCGGCGATATAGGCCTTGACGACCTCAGCCTGTTCGTCACTGGTCGGGAAGACAGTCGAGCGATACTGGGTGCCACTGTCCGGCCCCTGGCGGTTTAACTCGGTCGGATCGTGGGCGACGGAGAAATAGATCTGCAGCAGGTGGCCATAGCTCACCTTCTTCGGATCGAAGATCACCTTGACCGACTCCGCATGCCCCGTATTGCCGCTGCCGACGACTTCGTAGATCGCGTCTTTTTGCTTGCCGCCGGCATAGCCCGATGTCGCATCGATCACGCCGTTGACATGCTGGAAGACACCTTGCACGCCCCAAAAGCAGCCGCCGGCAAACACGGCCGTCTCCATCTTGGCGGTCGACTGCCTTTCGTCCACGCTCGGCGGTGGTATGGCGATGCCCTCTTCGGCAACCGCCACGCGGGAGTAAAGCGCCACGCCGGCTGCGAGGACGGCAGCCACCAGCACGGCGCGTGAGGTCCAGCGGCCAAGCCGGCTGGTAAGTGAGATTCTTGTCATCTCGATATCCTTTCAATGTGAGGCATTGCCGACTGCGGCGCTTACGCCGCCGCCGCCACGAATTTGAGCGCTACGCCGTTCATGCAGTAGCGAAGCCCGGTTGGCGGCGGGCCGTCGTCGAAGACATGGCCGAGATGGCCCGCACAACGGCTGCATTCGACGGCTGATCTGATCATGCCGAGGCTCTCGTCACTCCTGGTGACCACGGCATTGTCGAGCGGCTGCCAGAAACTCGGCCAGCCGGTGCCGCTGTCAAACTTGGTTTTCGATGAAAACAGAGGCAGGTCGCAGCCGGCGCAATCGAACGTTCCCACTCGGTGTTCATCCAGCAGCACGCTGGTGAACGGTGCCTCGGTGCCTGCGTGCCTGAGAACCTCATATTGCTCTGGCGTCAGTAGCTTTTGCCATTCCGCGTCAGTATGGGTGATCGTGTTGCCAGATGCGGCAAATGCGCCTCTGGCTGCTGTCAGAATAGCACCCGGAAATGCCGCTGCGGCCGCGAGCGCCGCTCCCGACCTTAATATTTGTCTGCGCGTGAACATGTGTTTCCTCCTGAGCATCGCGATTGCTGCGCGAGTACTCTCCATACGGGCGGCAAGGTCTCACAGTTTCAACATCACTGTAAAATCACTTGCTGTTGACGGACGACGGGCCGCCGATGCCGGAAAGTTGAGAACTGGTCGCATTTTCGTCACATCGGATCATGGCCCCCTCCCGCAGCCAGTTGCGCTGCAAAAAACTTTGCGAATTCTAGCGACAGACCTGCAGCAATTCACTCTCCGGCAACCATTTCCATTCAGGCTACAGTCACGCCAGCGTTGCTGGTTCGCTTCTCTTGATCGTGCACCCGGGGCGGGGGCACGAATCGAGAGAACCTCCAGGAGATTGTCCTTTTGAAGGAACTAGCGCCGATCTGCGCAGTTCTTTTGTTGACATGACTCCGTGTCTCGGCGAGGCTCTGTCTTGGAGGATCTATCGGCAAACTGGGGAAACGGGAATGCGGGTTCTGTCGGTGACATCGGAAATCTTCCCACTGGTGAAAACCGGTGGCCTGGCAGATGTTACCGGTGCGCTCCCAAAGGCCCTGCAGGAATTTGGCATTGCCACGATCACGCTGATACCCGGCTATTCCTCGCTGCTGCCGATGGCGCGTGAAGGCGCGCCGCTCGCGGTTTTCGAGGATGTGCTCGGTGAATCCGCCGTTATTCGCCTGCTGCAGACAGACGACCTGACGCTGCTGGTGCTCGACATTCCTACGCTCTACGATCGCCCGGGCAGTCCGTATCTCGATGAAAACGGCAAGGACCACCAGGACAACTGGAAGCGTTTTGCAGCGCTGTCTCTGGCCGCAGCAAAGATTGCCAGCGGTGCATTGCCGGGCTGGGTGCCGGACCTCGTCCATACGCATGACTGGCAGTCCGCACTGACCTCGGTCTATATGCGCAGCATGGGTTGCGAAACCCCCGTGGTGCTGACCATTCACAACATCGCATTTCAGGGACAATTCGCTGCAGCGCTGTTTCCCTATCTGCATCTGCCCGTCAGCACATATTCGCTCGATGGCCTCGAATATTACGGCGACATCTCGTTCTTGAAGGGCGGGCTGATGACGGCCAATGCCGTCACCGCGGTCAGCCCCACTTATGCCCGCGAAATCCTGACGCCGAAATTCGGTATGGGAATGCAGGGCGTATTGCGGGCGCGGGTGGATATCCTCAAGGGTATTCTCAACGGCATCGACGACGAAATCTGGGATCCCGGCAACGACGCATATCTGCCTGCATCGTTCGACGTCGACACCGTCGAGCAGCGTCGCAAGAACCGCCAGAAACTCGTCGAGGAGTCCGGTCTGGACGACAATGGCGGGCCGATCTTTGCTGCTGTCAGCCGCCTGACCTGGCAAAAGGGCATGGATATGCTCGCCGATGTTGCCGAGGAGATCGTCTATCGCGGCGGTAGGTTGATCGTCTGCGGGCAGGGCGATGCGGCCATCCAGGACATGTTGCTCGATGCTGCCGACAGGTTGCCGGGAAAAGTCGCCGTACATGTCGGCTATGACGAACGGGTCGCTCATCTCATCCACGGCGGTGCTGACGCAATCGTCCAGCCGTCGCGCTTCGAACCCTGCGGCCTGACCCAGCTTTATGGCCTTCGCTATGGCAACGTGCCGATCGTTTCGCGCACCGGCGGCCTGGCCGAAACTGTTATCGATGCCAACGACGCTGCGATGGGTGCAGGCGTGGCGACGGGGTTCCAGTTCCACCCGGTCACGACAGAGGGACTGCGCCACGCGATCCGCCGGGCGATCGAGGTGTTCAACACGCCAGGACAATGGCAACGGCTGCAGCAGCAGGGCATGAGCGCCCGCTTCTCCTGGGAGCGCAGCGCCAAGCTCTACGCCGAACTCTACACCAGTCTGCTGCCGTCAAAGGAAACCCCGATCTGGACTGCGCCGCAGGCTGCTGCGGCCTCCTGAAGCGTCTAGCGGGCAGTTGCGCAGGCTTGTCCAGCCAGGGGCGCCGAAAACCCACTGCGCTTGGCCACCGCGATGATCGTGCTGAGCAACGCCTCGCCGGCGTCTTCGATCGCACCGCTATTGTCGATCGTTATACATTCGCAGTTGCCCTGCCAGTCTTCAGTCGCACGGGCGAGCCGCTTGCGGATGTCCTCCGCACTCTCGCGGCCGCGCGCCGCCAGCCGCTCGGCGATGATCTCGGGGCGCGCCGTGATGGAGATCGCCACGACCTTCAAATAGGCCTTGAGGAATTCCGGGATGGCGGCGCGTGAGCCATTGACGACAAGCGTGTCACCGAGAGCGATCCGCGCACTGGTGTTGGCCGGCACGCCATAGAACAGCCCATGCGCACCCCAGGAAACCGCAAAGGCGCCCTGATTTCGCAGCGTTTCGAATTCCGCCACGGTCACCGCCTGGTGATCTTCGCCGCCGGCATCGCTGTCGCGGGTGATGAAGCGTCTGACAAAGCCGATATCGGTCTCGTCCGCCAGTCGCTGCCGGGCGTAGTCCAGAAGCGTGTCCTTGCCGGCGCCGCTTGGGCCGACAACGACGATCATCGTGCCGGGCATGTGTTCGCCGCTCATATCACCCGGTTTCCTTCCCTCCAGACCGAACGCACCACCGGCACGCCATCCATGCGGTGGATGCGGACGACGTCGGCGCGCAGTTCGGGAGCGATCCGGCCGCGGTCACTGAGGCCGACGGTGCGGGCAGGGGTGGAGGTGACCAACGCGATAGCCTGCGGCAAGGGCATGCCGTCATCGCCGTCCGCCAGTACGAAAGGCGCATGGATAAGGCTGAGCGGCACATAGTCGGAGGACAACACGTCCAGCAATCCTGCATTGGCGAGATCGCGCGCGGAAATGTTGCCGGAATGCGACTTGCCGCGCACGATGTTCGGTGCACCCATCAACACGCTGAGCCCGGCCTCGTGGGAGGCACGTGCCGCCTCGATGCTGGTCGGGAATTCCGCCAGGCGGACGCCATAGGCTATGGCCTCGTTGACATGCTCGATCGTGGCATCGTCATGCGAGGCAACGGTGATGTTGCGCTCGGCGCAGGCACCCGCAATCGCATCGCGATGCGGCTTGGCATAGAGCGCGGAAGATTGCTGGCGGGCGGCACAAAAGACCGCGAAATCCGCGTCCGACATGCCGCGCTTTTTCTGGTAGTACAGGCTGTACTGCTCGAGCGTCTGGAATTGTCGTTGACCGGGCGCATGATCCATCAAGGACACAAGACGCACCTGCGGATCATTCTCGAAATCTTCGAAATGATCGAGCACATTGGCGGACGACACTTCGCAACGCAGGTGGATCAGATGCTCGGCCTTCAGGCGCTTGTCGCGGCTGGCGGAAGCAAGCGCATCGGCCATGTCACGCATCTCGCCGAGCTCAAACCCGCCGTCCTCGTCCGAGCCCATGCGCAGGCAGTCGAACACTGTGGTGATGCCGGAGGCGGCGACCTGGGAATCATGGGCCTGGATGGCGGCAATCTTGCCCCAGCGGACACCGGGACGCGGGGAGTAATGCGCTTCAAGGTGGTCGGTGTGGAGTTCGATCAGCCCAGGGATCAGGTAGTCGCCTTCAAGATCATCCCCGAGACGAGTCGAGCCCTCGGAGATGTCGGCGATCTTGCCGTCACGGATGAGGATCGAGCCGGAGATAATCTCGTCGTCGAGGACGATATGGGCATTGCTGAAAACGGTTTCCTTGGACATGTCAGGCGGTCTTTCCTAGGCGAATGGCGGACAATGGCTGGATCCTGTCTAGCACGAAGGGGGCGCCGCGCGCCGGCTCCTTGAACAGGGCGAGATGGGCGATGTCGAGCGGCCTGTCGATGATCTCGGAGAAGGTTTCGGCAAGCACCGTGCGCATTGCGGGTTGGCGCTCGGCCGGCACCTGGCCGGTCAAGGTCATGTGGAAGCGGAAATCCTCGAACACATAGGGATAGCCCCATGTCATCAGGTGGTGGCGCTGGCTGGCCGACAGGCTGTCGGGCCTGCGCCGCGCAATGTCCTTTTCGTCGATCGGTGCGCGAAACTGCTCGAAATGCCGGACGCATATGTCGGCGAATTGCTGCAACTCGGTGTTCCAGTCAGCCGGCACCAGCGCAAAGAACGCGCCGAGCTGGCCGAGCGTGATCGAGGGAATTTGCAACGGCGCGATATTGGCGGCAAAGGCATCGAAATCAGCATGCAGCGCGGCTTCGCTTGCGCTTTCGGCGAGCTCGAAGGGTGCCTTCAGCGTTGCATGAAAGCCGTAGCGCATTGGTTCGGCCGTCAGTTCAGCGAGTTCCGCTTCCGGGAACGCTGCGACCTCTGGCTGCTGTATCTCCTGGTTGCGAAAATGATCGCGGCCGAGCCAATTGGCGGCGAGAACCGCGAGGGCATCCCCCTCCGGTGGAGTGAAATAGATGGCATACCGCATGGTGGTTCCAATGAGACTCGAATGAGACCAGGCTCGAAGGCAAGCCGGTGCTGTAGACGCTTTTTATGACACTAACGTGAAGCCGAGCCTATCAATTTAGAACGCAGGACGTTGGAAATTGTGTCGAAGATATAGACGACGATCAGGATCAGCACGACCATATATGCCACGTTCTCCCAGTCCGAATTGGTCCGCATCGCTTCCCAGAGTTTGAGGCCGATGCCGCCTGCACCGACGGCGCCGATGATGGTGGCAGAGCGGGTGTTGGATTCCCAGAAATACAGCGCCTGGCTGACGAATACCGGCAGCACCTGCGGTATGACGGCAAAGCGATGAATGGCGGCGGGCGCCGCACCCACGGACTTGATGCCTTCTCGCGGCTTGTTGTCGATGTTTTCCAGGGCCTCGGCATAGAGCTTGCCGAGCGTGCCGGTGTCGGTGAAAAAGATCGCCGAGATGCCGGCGAGCGGCCCGGGGCCGAAGGCGCGGGTGAAGAACAAAGCCCAGATCAGCATGTCGACCGAGCGCTGGAAGTCGAAGAAGCGCTTCGTCACCTGGTTGGCGATCTTGTTGCGGGTGATGTTGCGTGCTGCCACGAAAGCCAGCGGGAACGAAAGGATCGAGGCAAACAGCGTGCCGACGAAGGCCATGACAATGGTCTGCATCAATTTCACCCAGACATCGAGATGCTGCCAGGATGGATTGTACAGGAAATCGTTCATCGCCAGCGACGCATTACTTTCATTGGGATTGAGGCGCGGGCCGGACATGATCAACGTGTAGACTTCGCTGGTGCTCTTGCCGAAGAATTGCGAATTGGTGTCGAAGATGAAATTGGCCCAGCCGAAGAAGCGCTTGCGGATTTTCACGCGATCCGGCTCGACTTCCAGCCAGCCGGGAAAACCGAGGCTGATGATGACCTTGCCGCCGGCATAGGGTTGCGAGGCCCAGCTCGGCAGCGGCTTGCCGAGATTGATTTCCTTGCCGCCGAGCGGGATGGTCAGTACCTCGTTGCCGTTTCTGATCTCGGCGCGCTCGGTGGTGACATCAACGCTTTTCGACGAACTATAGGTGATATGCGCATGCGTGATCACCCTGTCGGTGACCGTTTCGGTCTTCTTTTCGGTGAGTGTGTTCTGTGCCTGGTTGTCCTGCCCCGTCGCCATGAAATTGAAGGCGGTAGACTTCTGCGTCGGTGCTGCAGCCTCGGCCGCGGCCGGGACATCGATCACGCGGGTGACCTTGGTCTCGTCCTTTATCAACCAGTCAGGATTGGGATTGTCGCCGAGTGATGAATTCTTCGGAAAGGCGATACGCATGGTGCCGTCGGCACCAATGCGGATGTCCGGGCGCTCCTCAAAGGTTGCCCAGTCGGCGAGATAGGCTCCCGCTAGGTTCCAGTCCGCCGACGAAAACACCCGGCCGAATGCGAAAAACCAGAAGCAGAAAGCAAAATAGGCAACTGCGCAAAGCAGGATGATCGGCAGCCGCAGCTTGCGCGAAAGCGGTACAGTCAGCAGGCCGGGGTGGCGGGCGGCGACCAGTTCCATGTCGATGGCGTTCATGGCGTGTCTCCGGCTATTGCATGAGTTGGAATGACTGCTCGCCCGCAAGCTTGCGGCGCAGCCAGGCAGAGAACTGGTCGACAGCGATAATGGTCACGAACAGCAGCGTCACGATCGCCACCGTCTTGGCGGCATGGCTCTGCGAGATCGAAAGACGCAGCAGCTCGCCGATGCCGCCGCCGCCGACGGCACCGATGATGGTGGAGGCGCGCACATTGATCTCGAGCCTGAGCAACGCATAGGAGACGAAGTTCGGCATCACCTGCGGGACGATCGCGAACCAGACGCGCTCGAACCAGTTGGCGCCCGAGGCGCGCAGACCCTCATCAGGCTTCATGTCGGCATTCTCGACGACTTCGTAGAACATCTTTCCCAGCGCGCCGACTGTGTGGATCGTCACCGCCATGATCGCCGGCACCGGGCCGAGCGAGAAGATCGCCAGGAAGAAGCCTGCAACAACGACTTCCGGAAATGCACGCAGGATTTCCATGATGCGGCGCACGAGCCCGCGCACCCACATATTGTGCATCAGGTTTTTCGCGGCGAGGAAGGATAGGGCGAAGCCGAAGGTCATGCCGATCAGCGTCGAGAAGATGGCAATATTCACCGTCTCCAGCATCTTGTAGAAATATTCGGGAATGTAGAAAGTCTGGGTAATATAGTAGCGGCCCTCGACATAATTGTACTTGAGGCTGCCGTCGTCATAGGGCGAGGGCAGGTCGAACATGGCGCGGAAGATTTCCCACGGGTCGCGCGGGATCAGTTCCTGGACGAAATCGAAGACATGCGGCAGGCGATCGAAGAATTTGCCGGAATTGGTGTCGTTGGCAAACCACAGCGAGCCGCCGAGCGCGAGCAGGAACAACACAATGCCGATGAAAGAGTAGAGGCGGCGCTTGGCCGCCAGCTCTTGCCAGTGGCGTTCGACCCGCGCACCATTTTCGCCGAGTGGGGCGATTGCCGCCATGATCTCAATCCTTTGTCGTCCAGCCGCAAAAACGCCGCCGGAAATCATTTCCGACGGCGTCTGGGTGTTTCAGTCTATCAACCGCCGATCGTCGACTTGCGGGCGTCGATGATCGGCTTGTAGAAGTCCGGCGTTACTTCCGTGAAGCTCTGGAACTCGCCGCCTTCGATCGCGGCAAAGCAGGCCGGGTCGGACTTCGGCAGGCCAAGCATGAAAGCCTTGAACTTGGTCTTCATGTCTTCGTTGAGCGAGGTGCGAACGACGATCGGGCCGTTCGGGATCAACGGCGAACGCCACAGTTCGACCAGGTCGTCCATGTTCAGGATACCCTTGTCGACCATCTTGCGCAGGTTGCCAGAGGTGTAACCATCCTTGAATTCGCCCACGCCCGAAGCAAAGGTCGTACCGGCGTCGAAGGTGCCCTTGAGCACTTCGAGGACCAGGTTTTCATGGCCGCCGCCGAAACCGGTTTCAGCAAAATATTCCTTGACCGGCGAACCGAGCTTTTCCGGCAGGGTCACGAGCGGCACGAGATAGCCAGACGTGGAATCCGGATCGGCGAAGCCGAGCTTCTTGCCCTTCAGGTCGGCGAGCGACTTGAAGCCCTTGTCCTTGCGGGCAACCATGACCGAATAGTAGCCCTTGGAGCCGTCAGTCTGGACGGTGGTCAGGATCGGCTCGACGGCCTTGGCATTGGCGAGATAGACCTTGGCATAACCGGAAGCGCCGAGTTCGGCGTAATCGAGCGTGCCGCCGAGTAGGCCCTGTACGACGCCGTCATAATCGGCAGCCGGGAACAGCGAGACCTTTTCGACGCCGATGACGGCAGGCAGCTTTTCGACGATGCACTGGTAGGACTTCAGACGGTCGGCTTCATTTTCGCCACCGATGATGCCGACGCGGAATTCCTTGAGGTCTTCAGCTGCAGCAGCGCCGGCGAGCGCGCAAAGAGCGGTCGCGGCAAAGAGGATTTTCTTCAACATGGTTCGTCTCCAGTCAGTCCGCTTGTGCGGAACATGGGTCAACTCGGATTGTGCCTTTGACGCGGGCGGGCGATTTCGGAATCGGCGCTCAGACGCCGTGCAGCACCAGCGGCTTGATTTCGGCGGATGCAGCCATCGCTGCGACCGGGGTATTGATGCTGGTTGAAGTAATGGATTCATCAAGGGTGGCGCCATCGGCGCCGTAGATCTTCTGGACGGCCTCAATATTGAGGTCCTTGGGACCGCCGTCGAACACCACGCGGCCGGCAGCCATGCCGATGATGCGCTGGCAATAGGCACGCGCCGTATCAAGCGTGTGCAGGTTGGTGATGACGGTGATGCCGTCATTCTCGTTGATGCTTTTCAGTGCGTCCATGACGATCTTGGCATTGAGCGGATCAAGCGAGGCGATCGGCTCGTCGGCGAGCAACACCTTCGGCTCCTGCATCAGGGCGCGGGCAATGGCGACGCGCTGCTGCTGGCCGCCCGAAAGCGTGCCGGCGGGCTGCAACGCACTCTGCTCGATGCCGAGGCGCTCAAGCGCGGCAATCGCCATGATCCGTTCTTCGCGGGTGAACATGTTGAGGATGCTGGAGACTGTCGAACGATGGTTGAGGCGGCCGAGCAGCACGTTGGTCAACACGTCGAGGCGCGGTACGAGATTGAACTGCTGGAAGATCATCGCGCAATCGCGATGCCATCGGCGCAGCTCGGAACCGCCGAGGCGCGATACGTCACGGTCGCCGAAACGAATCGTGCCGGATGTCGGGTCGGCCAGGCGGTTGATCATGCGGAGGAAAGTGGACTTACCGGCGCCGGAACGTCCGATGATGCCGACCATCTGGCCGGCAGGAATGTCGAGCGTGACATTGTCGACAGCAATTTTCTTGCCGAATTGTCGCGTGACATTTCTGAATTCGAACATTCCGCCAATCCCTATTTTCTTGTTTTATGCTTTGTGACCGGATTAGCTGTCTTGCTTGACGCTGCGGTGTCAGTTGAGTGACAGTTGGATGACAATCCACAGCGTCGGAAGTGGTGCAATTTCAAGCTTTGTTTACCAACGAAGCGCGGATCCTATATCGCCATCGATCGCAAACGCGTTATGATCTTGCTGGTTGCTGCAAGAGGCGTCTGCCACTATGAATTTCCATCGTGTATTAAGTGTGATCTGGAGGACTTGGCCTCGATCTGACAGGGTTGCGCTGACTTTGTTCCCGATTTTCATGATCTATGCCTCGTGCAGGATATGGAGTTTAATTGAAAACGGCAGCCGGCAGTCTATTGCCGTTTTTGTGATTATCGCCGCCCCACTTCTTGCGCTGAGTATTATTGCACTCTGTTATTCCTTCTACCGAGATGCAAAGAAGAGCATGAAAATTGCCGACCACACAGTGTCGAAGCCTAAGGTTTCCGACGGGCAATAGCCGTTGCCAATCGGCGATCCGGTTACTGCCCGCCTTCGTACTTCTCTAGAAATTCCTCCGCGCCGAGATCGCGGAAATCGTCGAGCGCGGCGCCGATCCTCGCGTGATCCCAATCCCACCAGGCGAGCTTTTCGTAGCGCTCGGCAATTTTCTCGGAAAAGCGCGGCCGGATGTTTTTCGCCGGCACGCCACCGACGATCATGTAGGGCTCGACGTCCTTGGAGACGACGGCGCCCGCACCGACAACAGCGCCGTTGCCGATCTTGACGCCCGGCAGGATGGTGGAGCCATGGCCGATCCAGGTGTCATGGCCGATCGACACATAATTGGCACGGCGTTGCGCGAAGAAGTCGGTGTCGGTCCCGGCATCCGGCCAATAGTCGCCGGAGCGATAGGTAAAGTGGTGCAAGGTCGGCCGTGTCAGCGGATGATTGGTGGCGTTGATGCGGACATTGGCGGCGATATTGGCGAACTTGCCGATCTTCGCGCACCAGATCATGCCATATTCCATCACATAGGAATAATCGTCGATCGCGGTTTCGGTGATCTTGCAGTGTTCAGTGATCTCGGTGAAACGGCCGAGCGTCGACTGGGTGATAACTGCGGTTGGGTGAACCAACGGCTCTTCGCCAAGCCTGGTGGTCAGGCTCGAGATTTCGGCTAAGTTGCTCATGCTGCGGCCTTTCGTGCGGAAAAGGAGGAGACGTCGACGATCCTGTCGGCGACGAGGTTGCGGACGTCTTCGTCGTGGAAAATCCCGAGCAATGCCGTGCCCTTGGCCTTCTTCTCGGCGATCATTTCCACCACGACGGCGCGGTTCTGCGCATCGAGCGAGGCGGTAGGCTCGTCCAGCAGCAGCACCGAATGATCGGTGATGAAACCACGGGCGATGTTGACACGCTGCTGCTCGCCGCCGGAAAAGGTCGCGGGCGGCAATTGCCACAACGCTTGTGGTAGGTTGAGGCGGGCGAGCATGGCGGCGGCAACGTCGCGTGCGCCGGCGAGCGGCACGCCACGCGCTGCCAGCGGCTCGGCGACGATGTCGAGTGCGCCGACGCGCGGGACTGTGCGCAGGAACTGGCTGACATAGCCGAGCGTCTCGCGCCGGATTTCCAGCACCTGCCGCGGATCGGCTTGCGCCAGATCGACGGTGCCGCCGCGATGGAAGATCTGGATCTCGCCGCGATTGACGCCGTAATTGCCGTAGATCATCTTGAGGATGGAGCTCTTGCCGACGCCCGAGGGACCGCCGAGCACGACACATTCACCTGCATTGACGAACAGCGAAGCATTGTGGACGACGGGCAGCGTCAGCCCGCCGCGCAGGTGCATGGTGAAGGTCTTGGCAAGACCGCTCACGACGAGAGGAGGGTGCATATCAGCGTCTCCGGTTTGATGTGTCATGTTCATGCCTGCAGAATCGAGGAGACGAGGAGCTGCGTGTAGGGCTCGCGTGGATCGTCGAGCACCCGGTCGGTCAGGCCCTGTTCGATGACATGGCCGTTCTTCATCACCATCATCCGGTGCGAGATCAGTCGCGCGACGGCGAGATCATGGGTGACGATGATCACCGACAGCGACAGGTCCTGGACGAGGCCACGCAATAGGTCGAGCAGGCGTGCCTGAACCGACACATCGAGGCCGCCGGTCGGCTCGTCCATGAAGACGAGGCGAGGGGAGGTCACCAAGTTGCGGGCGATCTGCAGACGCTGGCGCATGCCGCCGGAAAAAGCGCGCGGCTGGTCGTCGATGCGGTCTTCATCGATCTCGACGCGGCCCAGCCAGTCCACGGCCTCGGCGCGGATGTTGCCGTAGTGCCGGGCGCCGACCGCCATCAGTCGCTCGCCGACATTGGCGCCGGCCGAGACGGACATGCGCAGGCCATCGGCCGGATTCTGATGCACGAAACCCCATTCGGTGCGCATCAGCACGCGGCGCTCGGCTTCGCTCATCCGCGAAATGTCGGAGTAGCCGCTGTCGCGCATCCGGTATTGGATCATGCCCGAATCCGCAGTCAGACGTGTGGAAAGGCAATTCAGAAGCGTCGTCTTGCCGGAACCAGATTCGCCAACGATGGCAAGCACCTCGCCGGGCCAGAGATCGAAGGAAACGTTCATGCAGCCGATGCGGCTTCCGTAGAACTTGGACAAGCCCTGGATCTTGAGAAGTGGCATATCGTCCATCACGCGGCCTCCGTCGCTTCGCCGAGTTCGCCCACGTGACCGGCTTCGCGCCGGTCCTCGCAATAGTCGGTGTCCGAGCAGACGAACATCCTGCCGCCGCGGTCGTCGAGCACCACCTCGTCGAGATAGACGTTGCGGGCGCCACACAGCGCGCAGGGTTTTGAAAATTCCTGGATCTTGAAAGGGTGGTCGTCGAAATCGAGGCTGACGACATCGGTGAATGGCGGCAGCGCATAGATGCGCTTTTCGCGACCGGCGCCGAACAGCTGCAACGCCGCCGACATGTGCATTTTCGGATTGTCGAATTTCGGGATCGGCGAGGGGCTCATGACGTAGCGGCCCTCGATCTTCACCGGGTAGGAGTAGGTCGTGGCGATCTCGCCATTCTTGGCGATATCCTCGTAAAGCTTGACATGCATCAAGCCATATTCCTCAAGCGCATGCATCTTGCGGGTCTCGGTCTCGCGCGGTTCAAGGAAGCGCAAGGGTTCCGGGATCGGCACCTGGTAGACCAGCGTCTGGCCAGCCTTCAGCGTCTCTTCGGGTATCCGATGGCGCGTCTGGATGATGGTCGCGTCCGACGTCTTGGTAGTGACGGCGACATTGGCGACCTTCTGGAAGAAGGCGCGAATGGAGACGGCATTGGTGGTGTCGTCGGCGCCCTGGTCGATGACCTTCAGCACATCATCAGGGCCGATAATGGCAGCCGTGACCTGCACGCCGCCGGTACCCCAGCCATAGGGCATGGGCATTTCGCGCGACGCGAACGGCACCTGATAGCCGGGAATGGCGATCGCCTTAAGAATGGCGCGGCGGATCATCCGCTTGGTTTGCTCATCGAGGTAAGCGAAATTGTAGAGCGTTTCGCCGGTTTGAAGATCGGTCATTCTGCCGCTTCCTTCTGCGCGTCATTGTCATCGGGCCGGGCCTTGGTCGCCTCGTAGTCGGCGCGCATGCGGCGGACGAGATCGAGTTCAGCCTGGAAGTCGACATAGTGTGGTAGTTTGAGATGCTCGACGAAGCCGGTTGCCTGCACATTGTCGGAGTGGGAGATGACGAATTCCTCGTCCTGTGCCGGCGCCAGCACATCCTCGTTGAACTCACGCGCCCGAAGCGCCCGGTCGACCAGTGACATCGACATCGCTTTGCGTTCGTTCTGGCCGAAGACCAGGCCGTAGCCGCGCGTGAATTGCGGCGGCTGCTTGGCCGAGCCTTTGAACTGGGTGACCATTTGGCATTCCGTCACCTGCATCCGGCCGATCGAAATGGCAAAGCCAAGCTCGGGAATGTCGATCTCGATCTCCACATCGCCGATGCGGATTTCGCCGACAAAGGGATGACCGTTGCCGAAGCCGCGCTGGGTGGAGTAGCCGAGCGCCAGCAGGAAACCCTCGTCGCCACGCGCCAACGCCTGCAGGCGGCTGTCGCGCTCCATCGGAAATTCCAGCGGCGTGCGGGTGATGTCGCCGGTCATGTGCCCCGCATCCATCTGGCCGTCACCTTCGATCAGGTCTTCACCGGCGAGGATGTCGGAGACGCGCATGACCTTTTCGCCGCTGGCGGCCTTTTCGACAGCCGGTTCCGGCTCGGCCTCGGTGGAGAGCGCCGGGTCGATCAGCCGGTGGGTGTAGTCGAAGGTCGGCCCGAGAATCTGGCCGCCGGGCAGGTCCTTGTAGGTCGCCGAGACGCGCCGCAGCACCCGCATCGAGCCGGTGTCGATCGGCTTGGAATGGCCGAAGCGCGGCATTGTCGTCCGATGGGCACGAAGGATGAAGATCGCCTCGATCATGTCGCCACGCGCCTGCTTGAGCGCGATCGCAGCAAGGCTGCGGTCGTAGAGCGAACCCTCGGCCATGACGCGGTCGACCGACAAGGTCAGCTGCTCCATGATCTGTTCGATTGTGATGGCCGGCAACGACTGGTCGCCGCGACGCTTCTCGGCGAGAAGCTTGTGGGCATTGGCAATGGCGATCTCGCCGCCCTTGACTGCAACATACATGCTCAAGCTCTCCCTTTGCGGATGCGCGTCGTGCGCGGCAGGCAGGTGACGTCGGATCCCGCGACCAGGATCAGGTCGACGCCGCGCGGAAAATGCGCACCGTTCTGCCGCCACAGGCTTTCGAAATGGTCGGGCAGGCCGACAGGCGCGATCACCGCGGTTTCGGCAATGCCCGGTCCTTCGAGTGTGTATTCGATGCCGCCCGTCAGGCTGGCGATCTCGACGACGATGGTGGCCGAGCGATCGGGATATTCCTGTTCGCCAACCGAGAAGCTCGAAAGTGCCGGCAGGCCGCTTGCCTGGTCGACAAAAGCAAATTGTGCCTCCGTGCGGTCGTCCGTCACCAGCGCGCCAGTCTGGAAGGCGAGCCAGCCGGGAACACCGGCTTCGACCAGCGGCAGCGACAGGGCCACCGGGGTGTCGTGATCACAAAGCGTCAGCGCAATTGCGCCGGCGCCCTTGCTCATCGGTTCGGGCGGCGCGACGGCAGGCGTCAGAGTGTGGATGGTGCCGGGCTCGGCCATGGCGTCCATCAGCGACTTGAACACGGACTGGGAGTTGAAGACCGGATCGGTGAAGCCGCCGGTATAGGCTTGGTTCTGGTAGGCCATCAATCGTCTCCCCGGACCATGGTGAAGAACTCGACTCGGGTCGCAGCCGTGCGCTCTGCCTGCGCTCGGTCTTCCTCGGAGCGGGCGGTGGAGATACTGGCAAGCAATGCATCGATCGCCGCGACATGTTCCGGGCGCTGGTAGAGCGCATCAAACACCGCGATCAATTCAGCTTTCCGCTTGGAGAGACCGAGGCAGTGACCGTGGCCGATCTCACCGCTTTCCAGCCGGATGGTGGCGCGGCTGACGCTGGCCTCGCCGAGATTGAAGGGCGAACCGCCGCCACCGATCCGGCCGCGTATCATCACCAGGCCGGTCTCGGGACCGCGCACGATCTGATGTCGCGGCGGCTCGGGGAGTTTGGACCATGCGTCCACGAGATCAGCTTCATCAGCCTTTGCCAGGATCGCCATCCCGATCCGGCGCCGCTCCAGACCATTATCGGCCTGCGTTTCGATTGCCATTGTCTTTACTCCAGATGTCTATTAGTCTAGATAACTAGACATATTTCTCTGGTAGCCCTTCCTTATGACAGGCATGTGACATGGATCATGGATTTTCGGGTCAGGACTTCGCGATCGACCGCCACGGCGGCGTATCCGCCTGGAAGCAGATTGCCGACAAGATCAGCCGCTCGATCCGGTCGGGCGAGTTCGACCATACCGGCCGCGTGCCGCCGGAAACGGTGCTGGCAGAACGCTTCGGGGTCAACCGGCACACAGTGCGCAACGCGCTGGCGGCGCTGGTGGAAGAGGGGCTTCTGAGCCGCGTCCAGGGTCGCGGTACGATGATCGAGAAACGCGAGAAGCTGGTGTTTCCGATCACGCGCCGAACGCGCTTCACCGAAGGACTAGGCCAGCAGGCGGGCGCCATCACGCGCGAAGTGGTCCGCTCCGATATCCGGCCGGCGCGCAAGGATATTGCCGAGGCGCTGCATCTGAAAGAGGGCGAGCCGCTCGCCTGCATCTTCATGATCGGCTTTGCCGACCAGCAGCCGGTCTCGCTCGCCACCACCTATTTTCCGGAGGCACGCTTTGCCAATATCGGCGAACTGATCTCCCATCACCATTCGGTGACAAAGGCGCTCAATGCGCTGGGTGTGGCCGACTATGTTCGGGTTTCGACCGATGTCACCGGCAGGACCGCGTCAACAGAGGAAGCAGCCTATCTCAAGCTTTCCGGAGGATCGGTGGTGCTGGAAGCCGTGTCGCTGAATGCGGATCTGGATGGCGTGCCGATCCAGTATTCGCGCACTGTGTTCGCCGCAGACCGGATCGCACTACGCTTCGACACGCCTTAGGGGAACTCGGACGGGTCGGTTTAGTTGTCGATTTTCTCGAAGGGATCGGATAGCGCCGCTTCCGGCCGGCTGATCGGATACTTGATCGACGACACCTTGGCAGCCATGCGCTTGGGCCCCATTCGCTTCAACTGCTCGCGAAAACTCTTGTGCATTCCGCCGTCGGCATAAGCGCTGGCGTAGGAGGTTGATAGCGCATCGATCTGCTGCTCCTGCGTCGACGCCGTCAGCGTCGGGTCGGTGCCGATATCGGCGGGGCAGGCGGCCATAGGGTCGTCCGGCTCGCCATCCGCAAACGTCTTGTTGATGACATAGTGGCCGCCGCAGGCCGAAATTTTCAATTCCTGCTTGGTGCGTTCGAATGCATCATAGCCAACCTTGAGGTCGCGCCAGAAAGACATGTTGGGGTCGTGGGCATTCTGCGCCATGTTCTGCGCCGTCATGCGGAACGGATAGGCTTGCACCTGGAACTCGGTCTGGCCGCTTTGCAGCGCCTTGTTGGCCAATGCGAAGATTTCGTAGACACCCTGGTCCGACATGGCGAAGCAGCCTGCCGACGAGCAGGCGCCGTGTACCATCAGCGCTTCGCCGGAATAGCCGAGCGCGCTTTCAAGCCGGTTCGGATAGCCAAGATTGAACGAGAGGTAATATTTCGACTTCGGGTTCAGCATGCTGGTCGAAACTTCGTAGAAGCCCTCGGGCGCCTGGCGGTCACCGATTTGCTTCTTCGGGCCCAGCTTTCCGGACCAGCGGCAGATCGGATAGGTCTTGAACAGCGCATATTGGCCGTTCGATTTCTTTTTCCAGACCTCGAGTTCGCTCTCTTCCTTGAAGATGCGCACCAAGACGGCATCCTGCTGACGAAAGCCCTTGCGGCTGATTTCGCCGGCAAGCTTCGGCGAGATGGTCGTCTGCGGCGCGATATCGGAGAGATTGGTCGAGCAGCCCGAGACGACAGCGAGGGCAATGCCAGTCGCTGCGCCAAGCGCAATCTTCGTCAAAGTCGATATGGACTGGCTATTCGTCAGAGACATAAAACGGCTTCCGGCGTATTTCGTCGTCAATGGATAGGTGGATGCGAGAATCGTCCCATAGGGGCCGATCCAGGCTTTTTCAGGGTCGCTCATACACTATCATCGGGCCGAATGGTTAGTGAAAGGTTAGCGCCACCTTCCATGTCGACCTGCATCAGATCACTTCTGGCTTGCTGGTGGCTTGTCGGGCGTCATGAATGATACCGTGACATTGGCACGGTCTGACAATCGTCGGCGGATCGACCATCCGATCCCGAAGGGACCTACGGGAGTGGAAAAGAAAGTTCCAGAAAAAACTTCTAACCGGATATCTACTGCGTAGCCTGAGGGGAGCACCGCCGGCGGCATCGCACCTTGCGAAGCGATCGTCTGGATGAACGACGCATTCACATCCGGTTCAGTCGATGAGATCTAGAACCATCCCATACGAGAATGAAACGCTGAGGTTTCGGCTCGAGTTGGGAGAACACCATGAAGAAGATTATCATTGGCGCGCTTGCCGCTGTTATGGCGACTGTCTCGCTTGCATCCGTCGCCCAAGCTGACGGCCGTGATCGGGGCGAAGACTGGCGCCGCGATGGCCGGCATCACGAAAGCTGGCGTCACGACAACCGCCGCGACGACCGCTGGCGCCACAACGGCTGGCGTCATGAAGCATGGCGCCACGATCGCTGGCGCGGCGGCTACTGGGGCGGCCCACGCGTCATCATCGAGCCGACCTACTACAACGACTATTGCTTCATCAAGAAGGTTCGTCGCTACGACGATTGGGGTAATGTCTACATCAAGCGCGTTCGCGTCTGCCGCTGATCGGCAACTCGCCTCGTAAACATTGAAAGCCCGGCAAATAGCCGGGCTTTTTGCGACAAAGCCGGCGATATCGGCAATTGGAAACGATATGTGGGAAATATATCGGCGGATGGGTAGCCACGAGGCCACAAGCCACGCAATGGCTCCATATGGCTGATTTCCCCAACTCAGGCGTGTTCGTGCATCGGCGGAAGACCGGCACCTTCGCTTTGGCTAAAAGCGAATCCTCCCTCCTATTGCCGCCTTGAGAGTGTAGCTGTCTCAATCGGCCGGCCGCACCTGACGAAGATGAGCACTATATGTACGCTATAGCCCTCTAACGCCGCACAATTTTAATGGTCGGCAGAACTCGAATGCGCGCTGTCCAGTGCTTTCTGGCCGGTCAAGCGTAACGCTGCCTGCGCTACGAGGTGGGCGATGCGGTCCGACAACTCCGGGTCCGATACGGCTCGGGCAAGCGTAACGCCTCCGCTGAGCATGGCGAGCAGTACGATCGCCTGATCTTTTTGCGAACCGACGGGCGTGCCTGGCGCATCATTCTCCGGCAAACCTGCGGCGACCTCTTCGACGAGGCGCTTCAACTCTGCCGTATAAGCAGCGCGCGTATCGTCGTCCGCTCGCATCACGTCGGTGGACAGGCTCGGCAAGGCACAGCTTTCGCCGAGATCGCAGGTCCGTTTGTAACCAAGATAGAATCCCACGAAGGTCGTCAGCCAGCTCGTCTGTTCGCTGCCTTTGAGCGCTGCAATCCCTTGCCGTAACTCTTCCAAGCCTGACAGCACGGCGGTGCGGAAGGCTTCGCTCTTGGACTTAAAGTGCCCATAGAAGGCGCCGTTAGTCACGCCGGCGGCCTTGGTCAATGCTTCGATGCCGCCGCCACCATAGCCCTCCTTTCGGAAAACCCGGCCCGCCGCCGCCACGATCTTGGATTTGGTCTCCTGTTTATGCTCGGGGCTGTAGCGCATAGCCGTCCTTATTAAGAGTGATCACTCTTTATCTCTTGCATAGAGAGTGATCTGTGTTTATCGATAGAGAGCATTCGGTATATATCAAATGCCGTTCCTGTTCAAATGAGGAGAACTCCATGCCCATTACGCTCACCGTGCCCGAAGGTCTGCTATCGCCACAAGCGCAGGCCGAGGCCTTTTCCGGACTGACAGACGCGCTTCTCGAAGTCTCGGGTCTGACCGGGAATGCCTTCATGACACCCAACATCGTCGGGTCGATCAACGTGCTGCCCAAGGAGCATGTCCTTGCCGGTGGCAAGGTGGTGGCGGCAGCTTTTGTCGAACTCAAGCTCCCCGAGATCGCGCTGGCGACACCTGAGGCGAAAAGCGCTTTTATTAAGAAGGCAACGGATATCGTCGAAAAGGCGGCCGGGGGCCGGCTGAAGCGTGAACATATCTGGTCAAACATCGTCTACGCTCCGGAAGGAGCTTGGGGCATCGCCGGCCGCAGCTACGACAATGCTAGCTTGGTCGAGGCCATTGTGGGCACCGGTGTCGCCCCGTAGCGTTTCGCATCTCTAAATTCCTCAAAGCTGGACTGCGAGACGCGAAGATTTCGCGGTCTGGTACCTTACTGGAGGCCATGCCATGCAGCTTGCTAACTATCTCTTTTTTACGACCCAGTGTGAAGCAGCGCTCGACTTCTATACCGAATGTGGCCTTGGTCGGGTCACGGCGCTCATGCGTCATGGCGACCACGGAGTGCCGCTCGCCGGTGAGGGCATGCGGGGCAAAGTCATGCACGCCCGCTTCGAGGGACCTGGTCTTCTGTTCTTCGCCTCGGACAATCACGATGCCGAGCCGATGCGAGGCTCCGCTCACATGCTCATCATGGATGATCGCGCCACCACAGACAGATTGTTCGCGGTGCTCGCCGATGGCGGCAGGATTACCACACATCTCGCGGTGCAGCCGTGGGGAGTTATTACGGCAAACTCACCGATCGGTTCGGTGTCCAGTGGATGTTGGACTGCCTATCGTAGTCTGCCGTGTGATAGCCATGCGGTGATCGGAGTGTCATGTAGCTGCCGCGCAGAATATCGTGCCGTAGCGTGCAATCGGCGGTTTGGCGGATGGGGTGGGATTCGAACCCACGGTACGGTTTCCCGCACGCCGGTTTTCAAGACCGGTTCCTTAAACCACTCGGACACCCATCCAGCTTGGTCACGTGCGGCTTTTACCAGCTTTGGCAGTCGCGTCAACAGGTGCACGTAGCCTACTGGCATCGAACTTTAGCGAAAGTGGAAAAGAAAAATGGTGCCCCCAGCAAGACTCGAACTCGCGACCCCCTGATTACAAATCAGGTGCTCTACCAACTGAGCTATAAGGGCATTTCGGGGAGGGAGTTAGCACATTCTGCCGCGCTTTCAAGCGAAAAATGTCCGCGTGGCGGCTGCGTCCCGGATTTGCGGCTTTGGCGATAGAAAATCCCGGCGGATTGCGCCGCCGGGAGTTCGGCTTCTCAAAGGGACAGGGAGATCAAAGCAGCGAATCGATGTAATTCGCCACGGTATCCGTATAGGCCGTCGAGGTGCCGAGCTTGCTGTTGACCTCCGCGGAGGACAGCGCTTGGGGCGACACCGTGATCTGCACGCCGGCATTCTCGGCGGCATTGGCAAATGCGTTGGCTTTGGCGCAGGTGTTGGCAGTGCTTTCCGCGGAGCAGACCACCAGCATCGGCAGGCCAGACGACGCCACGAGATGGCTTGGCGACGAATCTTCCCAGAATTCGACATTCGAGCCGAAGGCGGTGTCATAGACCGAATCGTGATCGGAACTCATGATGGCCGGAATGTTGAGCGCAGGCGTTTCCAGCACCACTGCACCAGCCCAGACCGAAGCGCCCTGGTCCGACGCCAGCGAGGGATTGGACGACAACAGTGCGACCAGATGGCCGCCGGCGCCGGTGCCCATGAGCACGATCTTGTTCTTGTCGGCGTTCCAGTTCGGCGCGCTCTTTTGGATGTTGGCGATGGCCAGAGCCACGTCGGCGGCCTGGATCAGCGGATCCTTCTTGGGCAGCAGGCGATAGTTGAGCGACACGAAGACATAACCCTTCGACACCCAGTAACCCGCCTTGGCTTCGGCGACATTGGCATCCTGCTTGTCGCCGCTGGTCCACTCGCCGCCATGCACCATGACGATGATCGGCGCGTCGGACCGGCCTTCCGGCATGTAGACGTCATATTTCTGTGCATCGTCCAGGCCATAGGGAATGTCGACCGAGACGGTCGCGCCGCTGACGCTGGAAAATTCGCTGCGGAAATTGGCGGTCATCGTGTCCGACTGGAAGTCGAACAGCGGATTGACCGACGTCGCCATGCCGGATGGCACTGCACCGAAAAAGGTCAGGATGGCTGCGCTTGCGAGGCACTTGGCTATGGAGATCTTCGAGACCTGGAAACCCATGTTCAACCCTTCCGGTTTGCGATATGGCTTTGGACGCTCGAATAGGAATATGAAAGCCGACATTATGCAACCGCTTCCTGTCGGAATGGTTGCGCCGAAGTTTCATGGAGGAATTGGAATGCATCTGGTGTGCCGAAATGAAACAGGACTGCCGTCAAGTGCTGGCTTTCTCGGCGCTTTGAGGATCGCCTTGCTGTCCGGGCTGGTGGTCATGGGCGGGCCGGTTTGGGCCCAGCAGGACGCGCCGATGGACGATCAGGACAGCGTCACGATCACCTGTGACGACGGCACCGAGTTGCAGGCGGCCTTCGATGACAGCGGCGTCCAGATCACCTTCGCCGACGGCAAGAAGGTGTCCCTGCCTCAAACCAAGAGCAATGACGACGGCTACTCTTACTCCAACGGCAAGTTCACGCTGAGCGGTAATGACGAAAGTGCGGAGTGGATAATCGGCAGGAAGGTGCCCGTCGCCTGCAAGATCAAGGATGACACCCCGCCGACGCCTTTCGATGCGCCAATCACCATCGATGCCGATCCATTGCCGGCCGACAAGGCCAATCCCGATGCCCAGCCGCAGGTCAATTGCTATCGGTTCCCCGGCTTCATGGTCAAGGAAGTCGATCTTGGCGAGAAGGGGGCGGAAAAGCTGGCGATCACGCCACAGAACGCCGCCTGCAAGCGCGATGCGGCCAAGGACGAGAAAGTGGTGAAGGACGACATCGCCGGTTATTTCCTCGGCGTGAAGGGCAACTTCGCTTTCTTCCAGGGATCGGATGGCTGGGACGGCGGCATGCCATTCGTCGTCTATGATGCCAAGACGATGAAGCGACTGTTCGAAGACAGTTTTGAGGGGGAGGATTTCCACTCCATCGATACCGACGGCACCAACCTGACGCTCAATTTCCGCCGTTCCTACACCGCCGATTGCTCGCTTTATCTCGATGGCGGCGATTGCGCGGCGAGGCTCAGGAAGATGATTGGTCTGGGCGGTATCGCAAAGATCCCCGAATGCGGCCCGGCCTACGAAGCCGAGAAGAAGCGGACGCCGGACTACGCCAAGGAGATCGAGCAGCTGCCCAGCGTCATCTCCTACGAGGCAGTACTGAAGTTCGATGGCAAGATGGTCAATGTCAGCCCGATGGCCGGCGACACCGGCTGCCACGTGCCCGACTAATCCCGCAGAGTGGCTCGCTATAGCCGGCTTTACCACGCTTGAGGGGAGGCGTATTCTCAAGGGTATGGAAAGCCGTGGAGGCCATGCCATGCCCGCGCAGAGATTCTTGCTTGCCGCGACTTTGCTGGCGATCTTGCCAGCCACATCAGCTGACGCCCACAACTGTAAATGCCGCAATCGCGGCGTGATGTTCGAGCTTGGCCAGACGTCCTGCCTGAGGGTCGATGGGCGAAGCTATCTGGCGCGCTGCGAGATGAAGCTCAATGTGTCCTCATGGACGGAGATCGGCGACGGTTGCCCGGTAACGTCAAGGCAAAGAAATATGAGCGAGCCGCAACAGGGCTCATGAGCTCGGCCTAGCCCAGAAGGTGTTGCCGGGCGGTATCGACAGGCCCTGCCTGCCCGTGATATCGCCCGGTCTCAATTTTCAGAGCCAGTCTCAATTTTCACAGGAAGTCATCGCACCATGGACGTCAGGGATTCGAACGGCACCATTCTCGCCGAGGGTGACAATGTCACCCTCATCAAGGATCTCAAGGTCAAGGGGACCTCGGAGACTCTCAAGCGCGGCACCGTGATCAAGGGCATCCATCTGACCGACGACCCCGACGAAGTCGAATGCCGTCATGCCAAGATCAAGGGTCTGGTGCTCAGAACAGAATTCCTCAAGAAGGCGTGAGGATCACGCCTTCAGGTGGTTGCGGGCCGCATAGAGCGAAATCGCCGCGGCATTCGACACGTTCAGCGACTTGATCGCGCCGGGCATGTCGAGGCGAGCCAGGGCATTGCAGGTTGCCTGCGTCTTCTGGCGCAGGCCCTTTCCTTCTGCGCCGAGCACGAGGGCAATCTTCTCGCCCGAAAACGTGCCTTCCAGCGGCTGTGGTCCATCCGAATCAAGCCCGATCGTCTGAAAGCCGAGCTTGTGCAGCTCTTCCAGCGCATCGGCAAGATTGGCGATCTGGATATAGGGAATGAGCTCGAGCGCACCCGATGCGGATTTCGCCATCACGCCCGATTCGGTCGGTGAATGCCGCTCCGTCGTCACGACAGCGCCGGCATCGAAGGCCACGGCGGAACGCAGGATTGCGCCGACATTGTGCGGATCGGTGACCTGGTCAAGCACCAGAATCAGCGGCTTGTCACGCAACGAATCGAGCTTGCGCACGGGCAGGGGACGCGCTTCGAGCAAAACGCCCTGATGGATGGCGTCGGGGCCGAGATGCTTGTCGATCTCGTGCGGTGCGACCATGTCGATCGGGAAGGCGAATTGCTCGGTGTCGCCGAGTTCGAGCCGCGCAAGCGCGTTCTGCGTCACCATCAGCTTGAGAATCTTGCGATCCGGATTGGCGATGGCCGCTTTCACCGTATGCAGGCCGTAAAGTAGCACTGTGTCGGGTGCCAGCGGCGGTGCTTTCCAGTCGCCGGGCGCCTTTTTCTTGAAAGGTGCGGCAGGGGGCAATTCCCCGCGTTCCCGCTTCTGGTCGCGATGGGCGCGTCTGAGAGTGGCGTAGTGGGTGTCTTTGGGTGTTTTGGTATCTTTGGTCATGTGATCGCTATAGTCGGTCTCCGCGGCCAGGTCACTCCGGCAGCACTGAATAAGCCCAATTTTTTTGCTCCCCCATGTTGACAGGGCATATTTGGGCGGTCATATACCCGGCCCAGATTGCAGGACGATTTGCAGTCGGAAGTGCTTGGTCGCTTGATCCGGACGAAAGAATGGAGAGATGCCCGAGTGGTTAAAGGGGACGGACTGTAAATCCGTTGGCTCAGCCTACGTTGGTTCAAATCCAACTCTCTCCACCATTCGTCATCGGATCGAACGAGGCGGGTATAGCTCAATGGTAGAGCAGCAGCCTTCCAAGCTGAATACACGGGTTCGATTCCCGTTACCCGCTCCAGTTGGCTTGATTTCTTCGACATTGCTACATTGCATTACTTGCCGAGATCACCTGGTTCCGGCGGACATTGTGCGTTGCGCGCCAATTGATAGACCGGTTCCTGCACATCGAAGGTGCAGTCGTATTGGTAGAACAATTTGGGCACCCGCTCATGGGCCATCGACACCGTGTCGATGGCGATCTGCTTTTGCGGATGCTGCTTTCTCAGCGCTATCAGCAACGTCAGGCATTCATTGCCGGGCGAGGCACCGGCAGCGATCCATTCCGATTGCCGGATGATGGGTTCAAGTCGCGTCCAGCTTTCGACGCCGTTTGCCGCGATCCGGCAGGCCGGATAGCATAGGTTGAATCGCCGGCAGACGTCAGGCCATATCCACCACGCCGTGAGGCCGATCGCGAAAACTGCGAGAACAACGCCGGGCGTCCGAGCTCCCATTTCGGCTATCTCCTCCGCCCGATATCTGAGCTCTTGTTTCGCAAGTGTCCGTCCGAGCCCATCCAGACACTTGAAAACGCGGACAAATTCACCATGTTCGGCTGCACGGCCGGGGTTGCTAGCAGTTTCAACAATTTTGCTTGCGCATTACAAGCGAAACCTCTAAACGGCTGCGCAACCCGGCCCGGTTCACGGGCTGGCAGCCGTCTTTCGACAATAGGGATGCATCCAAATGGCAAAGAGCAAATTCGAGCGGAACAAGCCGCACGTCAACATTGGCACGATCGGTCACGTCGACCACGGCAAGACGTCGCTGACGGCTGCGATCACCAAGTATTTCGGTGAATACAAGGCGTATGACCAGATCGACGCTGCTCCGGAAGAAAAGGCCCGCGGCATCACCATTTCGACGGCGCACGTCGAATATGAAACGGCTGCCCGCCACTACGCCCACGTTGACTGCCCCGGCCACGCCGACTACGTCAAGAACATGATCACCGGTGCCGCACAGATGGACGGCGCGATCCTGGTGTGCTCGGCCGCTGACGGCCCGATGCCGCAGACCCGCGAACACATCCTCTTGGCCCGCCAGGTTGGCGTGCCTGCCATCGTCGTGTTCCTCAACAAGGTCGACCAGGTCGATGATGCCGAGCTTCTCGAACTCGTTGAGCTCGAAGTGCGCGAACTGCTGTCGTCCTACGACTTCCCGGGCGATGAAATCCCGATCATCAAGGGTTCGGCTCTGGCCGCGCTTGAAGATTCCGACAAGAAGATCGGCGAAGACGCGATCCGCGAACTGATGGCAGCGGTTGACGCCTACATCCCGACGCCGGAACGTCCGATCAACCTGCCGTTCCTGCTGCCGATCGAAGACGTGTTCTCGATCTCGGGCCGTGGTACGGTTGTGACCGGTCGCGTCGAGCGTGGCATCGTCAAGGTTGGCGAAGAAGTCGAGATCGTCGGCATCCGCGCCACCACCAAGACGACGGTGACCGGCGTTGAAATGTTCCGCAAGCTGCTCGACCAGGGCCAGGCCGGCGACAACATCGGCGCGCTGATCCGCGGCGTCACCCGTGACGGCGTCGAGCGTGGCCAGATCCTGTGCAAGCCGGGTTCGGTCAAGCCGCACAAGAAGTTCATGGCCGAAGCCTACATCCTGACCAAGGAAGAAGGCGGCCGTCATACGCCGTTCTTCACCAACTACCGCCCGCAGTTCTACTTCCGTACGACTGACGTGACCGGTATCGTGAGCCTGCCGGAAGGCACGGAAATGGTCATGCCTGGCGACAACGTCACGGTGTCTGTCGAACTGATCGTGCCGATCGCCATGGAAGAAAAGCTGCGCTTCGCCATCCGCGAAGGCGGCCGTACCGTCGGCGCCGGCATCGTCGCTTCGATCATCGAATAACGATCGACAGGGCGTAAGCCTCAATTGATCGGTCTTCGGAGCCCCGCTGGCAACAGCGGGGCTTTTTGCATTCGTCCGGGTTCTTGCAGTTCCCTGCTGCGCGCACTGGCTATTGTCATATGAATTCGCTAGACCTTCGCGACACGATTGCGGAGGAACGATCATGAAGAAGCGCATTCTTTTCACCGGCGGTTCGGGCAAGGCAGGACGGCACATGGTGCCGTGGCTGATCAATGCCGGATACGAGGTTCACAATATCGATCTGGTGCCGCTCGACAGCCCTGGCGTGACCAATCTGATCGTCGATATCACCGATGCAGGACAGGTGTATAACGCGCTGTCCATGCATCGGGATTTCCCCGACATGGAGCAGGGTAATGGCCCCCAGCCCTTCGATGCCGTGGTGCATTTCGCAGCGATCCCGCGCATCCTGATCAAGCCCGACAACGAGACATTCCGCATCAACACGATGGGCACCTACAATGTCATCGAGGCGGCGGTGAAGCTGGGTGTTCGCAAGATCATCGTCGCATCGAGCGAGACGACCTATGGCGTCTGCTTTGCCGAAGGTCACCGCGATTTCCACCAGTTCCCGCTGGACGAAGACTATGATGTCAATCCGATGGACTCTTATGGTCTTTCCAAAGTGCTAAACGAGAAGACGGCGCGCGCCTTCGCCGAACGTTCCGGCGCCGATATCTATGCGCTGCGCATCGGCAATGTCATCGAACCACACGAATACGAGCTTTTCCCGAAATTCTTCGCCAATCCGGAAATGCGCAAGCGCATCGCCTGGTCCTACATAGATGCGCGCGATCTGGCGCAGATCGTCCATCTCTGCATCGAGAAGGACGGCATGGGCTATCAGGTCTTCAATGCCGCCAATGACACCGTCTCGGCCAACACGCCAAGTCGCGAACTCGCCGCGCGCTTCTTCCCGAATGTGAAATTCACGCGCGAAATCGGCGAGTACGAGAGCCTGCTGTCCAACCGAAAGATCCGCGAAGTGCTCGGCTTCAAGGAAGAGCACGACTGGCGGAAATACGTGAAGGTTTAGTCAGACCTTCACGGCGCCTCGAAACCCGCCGTCTTGTGGGTGCCGTCGCAATAAGGCTTCTTCGAGGATTGCCCGCAGCGACAGAGCCAGGCTTTGTCGACGCGGGTGACATTACGACCGGTGCCGGACTCGATCTCGAGGTTGCCGATCACCTTTAGCGGGCCATTCGGAGTCGGCGTAATCGTCACCGGTCCAGTGAGATCGGTGATGGCCAGATTGGATTCCGTCGAGGCGGGTTCACCCGACGTGTGAAACCCGCCCTCGATGTGGGAATTGTCACAGAACGGTTTGTTGCGCGACAGCCCGCAGCGACAGAGCGTCGCCCGGAACATCTGGCCATGACCCTCGATCGTCAGATCGGCATGGATCGCCAATGGGCCGTTTTCGCGCACTATGACGATGTTGGCCTTGGGCGCATGCTCCTCGGTGCCGCCATCCTTGCGCCGGATGGTGATCGCGCCGGAAGGACAGTTCAGCGCGACATGCTTGATTTCTTCGGCCGTAGCCCCATTGGCGTCGATCCATGGGCCTTCGACATTGGCGCGGAAAACGGCGGGTTCACCCATGACGCAACGCCGCGCATGAATGCAGCGCTTGCCGTCATAGGTGATCGCGATGGCAGTTCCTTCGGTGGTCTCGATCGTCATGGCAAATGGCTCCGCTGAAATTGCTTAGAACCATTATAAAGACATAGGCGTCGATCGACCACAAGCTTCAGGTTATCGTCTTCGATATCTTGAACTTGCGCTTTTCGAGTTCCGGAAAGTAGGTTGCGGCGTCGAAATAGCCTTCAGGCGCGTAGACGCCCGGCTTTCGGGGATGTTTGAGGATCAACTGAGCCGCAATCGAGGCATTCATCGACGTGCAGGCATCGACATAGCCGTCATACATCGGATCGGGGGTGACGATGACGTCGCAGCGAACCGTACGCGGCTGGCCATTCTGGCGCCCATGGCCGATGGCGAAATGGATCTCATGGCTCTGCTGTTCGGGAATCCGCTCGCCGTTCTTGTCGATGTTTCGCTGTATCATCTTCGTCAGCACATCGAGTGCCTTGACCTGTACGCCATTGACTTCGACTGTAGCATCCAGATCGCCAAAACCGGCCTTCACTAGTCCGACCCACGCCTCGTGTTCGCGATGCGGCAGATGCAGTTTCCAGGTAAATTCCTGAATACCCTTTCCCGAAATGCCTTCGGCGAGCGGCACGGTCAGCTGTTCTGAATGTGGTGAATACATGAATTCACAGCGACCCCAAGGCTCCGGCAGGTCGATGACTTCGACACCGGTCATAGGCGCGCAGGTGACATGCTTGCCGTCGAGAAACTGCGTCGAGGGATGGGCGTATTCGGCCAGCACGGTGGACACAGAGTAGGGCGGCACCAGGATCGGGTTTTCGGCACCGACCAGTTCTGCCGCCCAGTAGAGGTTAATGCGGTCGATCTCGTCGAGTTCGTCGGCAACGGCACGGCAGATGACGTTGGACATCCCCGGATCGGCCCCAATACCGGTGACAGCCGTCATGCCGGCGGCCTTGAAACGTTCGTGCTCGGCGATCTGCTTGACCGTATAAGTACCGAGCCCGCCAAGGTCGACATAGGGCACTCGGGCGGCAAACGCTGCTTCGAAAATCACCATCTGGTGACCGGCCAGCGTCGGCACGCAATTGATGCAGATATCGGCGCCAGAAATCGCGCTGGCGAGCAGTGCAGGATTTGTAACGTCGAGGTCGACGAGCTGCAGCCTCGCATCGCCGAGTTCGGCGACCAGTGCCTCCATGCGCGGGCGTGACGTATCGCAAATACGGATCGTTGTGATGTCGATAATGGCGCGATCGGAAATCATGTCGCGGACAATACCCGCCCCCATGAAACCTGCGCCGCCGAGAATGGTGATGATCATTTGGGAGATTCTTTCGGTTTCTTATCCATTGGGTTTACCCCCTCATCCGACCCTTCGGGCCACCTTCTCCCCGCAGGGGAGAAGAGGGAGTTTACTTTTCCTGCTTCACTGGGAAGTCAACGCCGTGTGACGGCGTCTGAATTTCTCAAGTCGATGCAACGAGTTGCCTCTTCTCCCCTGCGGGGAGAAGGTGGCTCGAAGAGCCGGACGAGGGGGCGTCACAAACGCAGTGCTCAAACATGTTTCCTCCCGCCGCGCTCAAAGAACCAGTCGTCGGGATACGGATACCACCAGCTCTGCCGCACAGGCTTGTGGTCGATGATCACCATCTTCGAGCGGCGGAACGTGTCGAGCCCGAGCCTGGACAGCTCCCGACCGATACCGGAATTCTTCCAGCCGCCGAAGGGCAGGGCGTCGTTGTCGATCATGGGATTGTTCACCCAGACCATCCCGGCTTCGAGCCGCTCGGCTGCCTCCATCGCTTCTTCCAGCGACGTCGTGAAGACTGAAGCGCCAAGGCCGAACTCGCTGTCGTTGGCGCGTTCGATGGCCTCATCGAAATCCTTGACCCTGCAGACCGCAGCGACCGGGCCGAAGCACTCCTCGCGCATGATGGCCATATCAGGCGTTACGCCAGTCAGAATCGTTGGCTCGTAGAACCAGCCGATGGGTTGATCCGCCGGTATCCTGCCGCCGATCATGGCCTTTGCGCCCTTTGCTATGGCGTCTTCGACAAGCCGGATGACCTTGGCACGCGCTGCCTCGCTGACCAGCGGGCCGATCTCCGCTGTGTCCAACCCATTGCCGATGCGCAGGCGCTTGGTCTCGGCGACGAAGGCCGCGACGAACTCGTCATGGACATCGCCGACCACGAAGAAACGCTCGGCCGAGGTGCAGACTTGACCCGAGAGATGGAACGCTGCCGTCACCGCACCGGCAGCGGCGACATCGATCGGCGCATGCTTGGTGACGATGAGCGGATCGGAGCCGCCGGCCTCGATCACTGCCGGCTTCATCTGTCCGGCCGCGGCCATAGCCACGGCCTTGCCCGCCGCGACCGAGCCCGTGAAGGCGACGGCATGGGTGAGCGGTGAAGCGATCAGTGCCTGCCCGACCTCGGCGCCACCCGGTACGCAGGCAATCAGGCCGTCAGGCAGCGCCTCGAAAATCTCCATGAATTTCAGCGTCGACAGCGTTGTCGCCAGCGCCGGCTTGATGATGCAGCCATTGCCTGAGGCAAGCGATGCCGCGACCGTCCAGCACATCAGCAGAACGGGGAAATTGAACGGCATGATATGGACGGAAACGCCTACTGGCTCGTACCGAGCATATTGGAACGAGCCGGCCTGCGTCGTGCCCGCCACCTTGCCCGCATCGTCCCGCGCCATTTCGGCGAAATAGCGGAACGCGCCGGCGCAATTGGCGACTTCGCCGATTGCCTCGGGATAGGGCTTGCCCATCTCGCGCACCATCAGCTCGGCACAGCGACGCATGTCCGTGGCTTCGATCTTGTTGGCGATCCTGTGCAGGATGGTGGCGCGCGTCTTGGCGTCGAGTGCTTTCCAACCCTTCTGAGCAGCGTTTGCGGCCTTCAGCACCGCCTGCAGTTCGTCCGAAGTCGTCTCGGCGATCCGGCCTTCATGTGCAAGCGTGGCCGGATTGGTGATGTCGAGCGTCTGTCCGTTAGCCGGCTCATAATTCGGATGCAGGTAGTAGACGGGAACCTGAGGGTCGAACGAAGCTGCGCCACTCATCGGATCATGTACACTTTCTTGATCGTCTCATGGACGGTGCAGACGCCTTTCCAGTCCTGCGGGAAGAAGGCAGCAGTGTCGGGCATGATCTCGATGACGTCGCCATTTTCATGCACATAAGTGCTGCGGCCTTCAAGGAAGTGGCAGAATTCGTCGCGTGTCACGTGGCATTCCCATTTGCCGGGAGTGCAGATCCACAGGCCGCATTCGTTTTCACCGTTCGGGCCCTTGTGGATCAGCTTGCCGGATACATGGGAGACGCCCTCGATCATTGTCGGGATCGTGCCCCAATCGACGAGATCGGTCTGTTCAAGCGGTTTGCGCATCAGTGGTGCAGAGGTCATCGATATTTCCTCTAGAAATCAACGGCTCATGAAGGCCTTGGAGAGTGTTTTTGTAACGATCGAGCGACCGGTCCAACCAGCGGGGAAGAAGACGATCGCGCCGCCTTGTACCGGAATGACTTCTCCATCGTGGCGGACATAGGAACCTTCGCCGTCGAGGAAGTAGCAGAACTCATCCTTGGGAAAAGTGATCGTCCGCTCGCCCGGGGTACAGGACCAGATACCGGATTCGCTGGATCCATCTGAATTCACCGACAGGATCTTGCCGTGCATATGCGGAGTGCCCGAGATTGCGGTCGGGCTCGCGCCCCAATCGTCCATGGTGACTAATGTGTAGTCGGGCCAGTTCGGCGTGGTCATGTCGGATATTCCTCAGGCCAGCATGTAGATGTTGCGCATGGTCTCATGCACCACGCATTCGCCGGTCCAGCCGGCCAGGAAGGTGACGGCGGTACCGGCAGAGACTTCGATCACGTCGCCATTGTCATGCGTATAGGTCGCGCGTCCGCTGACGAAATGGCAGAACTCGTCGCGCGGGATCGACAGCTTCCAGCGACCCGGCGTGCACACCCAGATGCCGGTTTCCGGCTGGTTGTTCGGTCCCTTGAACAGTAGCCGCCCGGTCGAATGCGACTGGCCCTCGACGCTATCCGGCTGCGAACCCCAATCGACGAGATCGGCGAAGGCGGTGGCATTGTGGATGTGCGGGGCTGAGGATTTCAGGGTCTCAGGCATGATAGCTCCCCGTCTTGACGAGTTGGTCGAGGATGCCGGCAGCCTTTTCCGGACCATTGCGAGCCTGCATATGTGCTGATGTTGCCGCAAGCCTGGCTTTCATCGCGGGGTCGTTGATCATCCGATCGAGCTTGGCGGCAAGATCGGCATCCGTCCAGTCGTAGCGCGGCATCTTGAAGCCATGCCCGGTCTCGTCCACGCGTGTGGCATTGTCGTGGCCGTCCCAGACATACGGCATGATGATTGCGGGCTTGCCGAAATACAGGCACTCAGTGAACGAGTTGTTGCCGCCGTGATGGATGGCCGCATCGATCTGCGGGATGACGGATGGCTGCGGGAACCAGCTGTCGACGATCACATTGCCCGGCAGGTTCTCGTACTGGTCCTTGTAATCGCCGACATTGACCAGCGCGCGATAGGGCAGCTTGCCGATGGTGGCGATCAGTCGCTTGAGCAGGTCGGTGTCGCCGGCGCCGAGCGAGCCGAACGAGATGTAGATCAGCGGCTTGTCGTTGTTGGCGGCAAAGGTCGGAACTTCGTAGGGTGCTTCCTTGCGCACGCAACCCTCGAGATACTGGAACTGGTTGGGATCGAGCGGCTGCTCGCGGTCGAACTTCACCGGCTCCGGATAGAGCAGCAGGTTCATGAACGGCGAGGCCTCGAAGAACTGGCCGACCGGGTAGGGCGCTTCGCCGGTGCCGGCAATGAAGGTGTTGAAGTCGTCATGGATCGGCTGGATCACCTCGTTGAAATGATCGCGATACGCCTTGTGGCCGGCATAATCGTCCTGGCGGCAGCCTGACAGATGCGGCGGGATTTTCTCGTCTTCGATCTCGTTTTCCGAGCAGGAGATGATCCGCACCCATGGTTTGCCGAAATGCTTGATTGCGGGAAACAGGATGACATTGTCGACGCAGATCATGTCCGGATTGATTTTCGCCAGCACATTAGGCAAGTCCTGCTCGGCCCACTTGGCGCTATCGACGATCGCCGTCCAGCAATCCTTCACGTAGTTGTCGATCTGGTCGTAGGGCGACTTGCGGAAATTCGGGATGTGGCCGTTGATGAAGTCTTCCCAGAATTTCGCCATCTGTTCGGGCGGCATCGGCGCCGACAGGTTCACGGGATGCGCCTCAAAACCATAGCCCTCATAGACCGACACGAAGCCGGGGTCGGACAGGAACACGGCCTTGTGACCCAGCGCCTCGACAGCCTGCGCGATGCCGACGGAATTGAGTGCCGGGCCAAAGGCGGCCTCCGGGAAGAATGCGATCGTTTTTGACATAATGTCCTTCCTCAATCAGTAAAGGCGGCTCTTGGCCGTATTGATAGCGAGCGTCACCGGTTGGCCGGGCGCGTAGTTCTGCCCCTCGGCGGCGGGAATGCGAATCTGTAACGGTTGGGTGGATGCCTTGCTGGCGATATGCAGCACGCGGTCCAGGCCGTGGTAGGCAATGTCTGAAATCGTCCCATTGAGGCCGCTTCCATCGGTGGAGAGCGACATATGTTCCGGCCTGACCGCCAGCGTTGCCTTACCGAGGGTTTTGGTGCCGGGCAGGGCAAAACGTGCGCCGTCGGCTGAGAACTGGCCTCCGCCATCCACTTCGCCATCGATGAAATTCATGATGCCGATGAAATTGGCGACGAAGCGATCCGACGGTGTTTCGTAGATCTCCTCCGGCGTGCCGACCTGCAACAATTTGCCGTCCCTGAGGATTGCCATGCGATCGGCCATGACAAGCGCTTCCTCTTGGTCATGGGTGACGATGATGAAGGTAATCCCCGCCTCGTGCTGCAGCCGCTTGAGTTCGAGCTGCATGCGTTCACGCAGCTTCTTGTCCAGGGCGCCGAGCGGTTCGTCGAGCAGCAACACCTTTGGCCGCTTGACCAGGGCGCGGGCCAGCGCGACGCGTTGTTTCTGGCCGCCCGAGAGTTGTTCGGGCTTGCGATCCGCCAGTGCGACAAGATCCGTGGAAGCGAGCGTTTCGTCCACGCGACTGCGTATCTCGGCTTTCTGCAGGCCTTCCATCTCCAGCCCGTAGCTGAGGTTCTGCCGGACTGTCATATGCGGAAACAGAGCGTAGGACTGGAACATCAGGTTGAGCGGGCGCTTTTCCGGCGGCAGCGGTGCGATGTCCTTGCCCGACAGCAGGATCTGGCCGGAATCCAGGCCTTCGAAGCCGGCGAGCATCCGGAGCAGCGTGGTCTTGCCGCAGCCGGACGGGCCGAGCAGCGCAAAGAACTCGTTCTCCATGATATCGATGCTGACCTTGTCTACAGCCGTCACCGGCCCGAAACTCTTGGCGACGGCATCGATCTTCAGCAGGGGCTGGCGGGTGGAATTGGCATTCATGAAAACTGTTCCCGGTTCAGCCATTGGGAAATGAGGAGCGCGGTGGCACTGACGCCCATGACGAGGGTTGCCAGAGCATTGATTTCAGGCGTCACGCCAAAGCGGATCATCGAGTAGATCTGCATCGGCAGCGTAATCGACGAGCGGCCTGCACCGGCTGTGAAGAAGGCGATGATGAACTCGTCTACCGACAGCGTAAACGCCAGAAGCCCGCCCGCGATGATGGCAGGCAGGATCACCGGAAATGTCACGCGCCAGAAAGTCGTCCAGGCGGATGCGCCGAGATCGCGCGACGC
Source organism: Shinella sp. OV683 (assembly GCF_057787725.1). Classification (NCBI taxonomy): domain Bacteria; kingdom Pseudomonadati; phylum Pseudomonadota; class Alphaproteobacteria; order Hyphomicrobiales; family Rhizobiaceae; genus Shinella; species Shinella sp. OV683. Next base: position 2,488,242 of record NZ_CM173543.1, on the reverse strand, counting down.
CTCGACGATCGAATAGTCGAAATTCTTGAGGCGCGCCCTGACGACCGAACAAACGAAGGCAAGATCAAAGACCACGTGGCTCATGACGATTGTGTGCAGGCCGAGCGTCAGGTTCAGCCGCGACAGGAAACTCAGCAACGCCACCGCCAGCACGATATCGGGGATAACCATCGGCGCAAAGGCCAATGCCTCCAGCGTATTGGATTTCCGTCGCCGCGATTCCATCCCCAGCGCCAGCAAGGTTCCAAGCACTGTTGAGATCAGGGTGGCAAAGACAGCCACGACCAGCGTGTTCCAGGCGGCGTGGAGGATATCGCTGTTGCCGGCCAGCGATACATACCATTTGGTGGAGAAGCCCGACCACGTGGTCGGCAGACCGGAGGCATTGAAAGACAACAGCACCAGCACCGCGATCGGCAGGTAAAGGAAGGCAAACACCAGAACCAGCGTCAGGCGGCCATAGAGCTTTTCGCGTGCCTTATGCATCCTCACGCGCTCCCTTGGTCTCGCCGGATGCATGCGACGTCGCACGAGCCTGGATTAGCAGCAGCACCATCATGATGATGATGAGCGCCATGCCCAGCGCTGCACCAAACGGCCAGTCGTTGGCCGTCAGGAACTGGTCATAGACGAGGTTGCCGATCATCTGGAAACGTCCGCCGCCGAGCAATGCCGGGGTTACGAAATTGCCGATCGACAGAACGAAGACAAACACGCCGCCGGCCACCACGCCCGGAAGCGTCAGCGGCAACGTTACCCGCCAGAAGGTCCGTATCGGACCAGCACCCAGATCGCGCGAGGCTTCCATCAGTTCGGGGTTCAGCCGAGACAGGGTCGAATAGATCGCCAGGATAACGAAGGGAAGGTAATTGTAGACGAGGCCGGTGATCACGGCGCCTTCGGTATAGAGCATTGACAACGGCTCACCGGCATAGCCCAACCATGTCAGCAGGTTGTTGAATAGTCCTTCGCGATTGAGCAGCACGATCCACGCATAGGTGCGAATGAGGTAGTTGCTCCAGAACGGCAACACGGCGAAGAACAGCAGGATCGGCTGCATCGTCCGCGGAGCGCGGGCGATGGCATAGGCCGCAGGATAGGCGATCAGGATAGCGAAGACAGTCGCGGTAAATGCAATCCGCGCCGAATTCAGGAAGATCTTCGCATAGAGAGGATCAACGACACGCTGGAAGTTTTCGAGTGTGAAGACGTATTCGATGCCGCCGAACATGCCACGCTGGAAGAACGCATAGACCAGCACCAGCGCGCAGGGCAGCACCATGAAAATGATGAGCCAGGCGATGGCCGGGGCTGCAAGCCAGTTCGGTTTGGCGGCGTTGAAGGACATGCGGGTCTGTCTGTTTGCGTTTCAAGATTGCCCCTCACCCTAGCCCTCTCCCCGCAAGCGGGGCGAGGGGACTTGCTCCGCATGTGCGGCATCCACTGAACGTCTTTCGGCGTTCGAGACTTGTTCAAGACTAAAGGCGAGTGCGCAGCAGATTCCCTCTCCCCGTTCTTACGGGGAGAGGGTTAGGGTGAGGGGCAATTCAGGTTCAGTTCGCCGCCTTAATCTCGCTCACGGCCCGCGAATAATCCTTCATCGAAGCACCGAGGTCACGCAGCAACTCGTATTTGGCAAGCTCCGCAGGTGTCATCGCCATGTTGGGATATTGCTTGGCCAACGCCGGGTCGAGGCTTTCCATGGCCGGCTTGTTCGGCACCTTGTAGAGAATGTTCTGGGCCGCCCAGGCGTGGTTCTTGGCGTCGAGGATGAAGTTGAGGAACTTTGCCGCCGCTTCCTTGTGCTCGGAATTCTTCATGACCACGATCGTGTCGACCCAAAGATCGGAGCCTTCTTTCGGCACGACGAACTTGATGTCCTTGTTCTCGGTGATGCCATAGTTGCACCAGCCGTCCCAGGCCTGCACCAGAAGCGCTTCGCCAGACACCAGCTTGGAATAGAAGGTCGTGTCGTCATAGGCGAGTAGCGTCTTCTTGGCTTCGATCAACAGGTTCTTGGCCTCGTCGATCTTGGCCGGATTCTTCTCATTGACCGAATAGCCCTTGTCGAGCAGGCCCGCCGCCATCAGCCAGCGGTCGGTCGCCAGCATCGTCGTCTTGCCCTTGAGCGCCGCATCCGGTGTCAGCAGTGCGTTCCAGCTGTCCACGGGTGTCTTGACCAGGTCCGACCGATAGCAAAGGCCGGTCGTGCCCCAGGTATAGGGAACGGAATAGGCGTTGCCCGGGTCATAGGCGAGGGCGGCGGCCTCCGGATAGAGGTTCTTGATGTTCGGGATCGCGGCATGATCGAGCGGTTCGACAAGGCCCTGGCCGTTGAGGATTTCGGCAAACGGCGACGACACGAACACGACGTCATAGCCCTTGCCCTGGCTCGCCATCAGCTTGCCCATGATCTCTTCATTGGTGGCATGGTTGACGACCTCGATCGTCAGGCCCGTCGCCGCCTTGAAGCTCTCGGCGATGTCCTTCGCCATGTAGCCGTCCCAGTTGGAAATCACCAGGTCGGCGGCATTGGATGCCGCGGTGCTCAGCGTCAGTCCGGCGAGCGCGGTGGCCAGTGTCAGGAAGCGCGCGCGGCGCAAATGTATTGTCACGAAATTTCTCCCATGGCTGTCGCCAAGAACCTGTGGCCGTTGGCGGTTCAAAACCGGAAATTGCCAGCGGCTTGTTCGGATGAACCAGCCGCCTGGCGTTAAAATCTGTGTTCCCGAGCGGCATGCCGGTGATCCGGTCTTTTGTGATCCGCTTGTGGGACGCAGTATTATTTATTAAAAAAATACGTCAACCATGAATCTGCATATCAACGGAATATTTTTGAAATGCTCTTGCACGACACTGGCAATGAAGGCAGCATGGCCGGGAATTGACCGCGCAAGGATGGCTTGTCGCCATGGAAGATAGCACTGGCAAGGTTCGGCAAAGGCATGTCGAACTGGCGCAGAAAATACTGGACTATGCAATCGAACGGGGCGTGCCGCTGGGCGGCAGGCTGACTGAACAAACGCTTGCATCACATTGTAATGTCTCACGAACACCTATCCGCAAGGCCCTGCAATTTCTCGCCGAGCGGCAGATTGTGGCGCCGGAGCCCGAAGGCGGTTACCAGCTCGCAATCGAGCCCGCATCGTTCCCCGGACTTGAGGAGGAAGCGGCACCCGCCGAGGAAACCGAACTCTACAATGCTATCCTGCGCGATATTTCCGCCGGCCGTATTGGCGATTCCCAGACCGTCGCTGGCCTTCAACGTCGCTATGCTGCATCTCGCAATGCAGTACAAAATGCGCTGATGAAACTGACGGAAGACAATCTGGCCGAACGCGCACCCGGCCAGCAATGGCTGATCAAGCAGTTTGCAATTTCGGGCGATGCTGTGGCCAAGAGCTACGAATTTCGCCTTGCCTGCGAACCCCTGGCCCTGACCATGCCCGGTTTCCGGCGAGACGGCGCAGCGCTGATGTCGCTTCGCCAGTCGATGGAAATCCTGCGTGGCATGAATGAGGGCAATTTCGACCAGAAGCTCTTCGAGCGCACAGATCACGATTTCCACATGCTGATTGCCAAGAGTTCCGGCAATCCCTTCATGTCGGAAGCGCTTGTTACCCACCATCGCCGGCGCAAGAGTTCGCAGCCGGCCATGCATGTCAACGCCTTCCGGCTGATGCAGTCCAATCTTGAGCACATGCAGATCCTCGAGCAGATCGAGCGGGAGCAGTTCGACCTTGCTGCCGATCTGCTGCGCGTGCATATCCAGATGTCGCATTTCGAGCGGCCGCGCCTTGCCGGGCGCGGCGTGCCGATCGCCTTTCGCATAGCCGGCTAAGAGAGTTCGTGCCTGAATGACCAAACAGAAAGTCATCGCCCTGTTTCCCGAAGCGAGTTTCGGCGCGGCGCTGAATTGCATCGGCATCGCCCAGCAGCTTCGCAGCCAGGGCGCCCGGCCGGTCTTCATCTGTTATGAGAATTTCCGCGGTGTTTTCAGCGAGTATGGGTTTACGGAATACAGTCTTTTATCCGGCAACAGCGACGGCCAGGTCGACTGGAACGACTTCATCAATCGCCACAAGGATGCCTTTCAACAGTCGCCACTCGAGCAGATCACCAGCTATGTCGCGCCGACCTGGGACGCGATCGTCGACACTGCGATCCGTGCAGAGGAGCCCCTGAGGCGATTGATTGCGCAGATCAAGCCGGACGCCATCGTGCTCGACAACGTTGTGATGTTTCCAGCGGTCGCCAATGCCGGCGTGCCTTGGGTGAGGGTGGTCTCCTGCGCCGAAACCGAGATCCCGGATGCGTCGGTGCCGCCTTACCTTTCCGGTTGCGGCGCCGAAAAGAGTGCCGATTGGGACAAGTTTGCCGCACGTTATGCCCGGGAGGTCGCCCCCGCGCACCGCAGGTTCAACGCATTCCTCGGTGAATGCGGCCTGAAGCCTTGCGCGCCGGGGCAGTTCCTGGAAAATTCCGCGCATCTCAATCTGCTTCTTTCGCCCGAAATCGTCCGTTTTGAGCGCACGACACCGCTCGATCCACAGAAATTCGTCTATCTCGATGGTTGCGTACGCAAGGAAGCGCCCTATGCGATGCCGGTGTTTGCGGCTCAGAACGACAAGCCACTGGTACTGGTGAGTTTTGGCAGCCTCGGCGCCATGGACGTGGCGATGATCCGGCGGATGATCGCGGTGTTTGCGACTTTGCCGTTTCGCTTCATCGTCAATGCCGGCCCCTGGCGCGATGACTATGCGCATGTGCCCGACAATGTGCTGCTGGAAAGCTGGTTTCCGCAGCCATCGCTTGTGGAAAAGTCCTCGGTTTTCATCCATCACGGCGGCAACAATTCCTTCTGCGAGGCGCTGTTTTACGGCGTGCCGTCTGTCGTGATGCCCTATTGCTGGGATGGTCACGACAACGCGCGGCGTGCCGCCGAAACCGGCACCGGCCTGAAGCTGGATCGTTATCGCTGGACGGACACCGAATTGGCCGAGGCGATTACGTCACTCGCTGGTGATGTGGTCAGGCGCACGCGGCTGAAAGACAATAGCCTGAAAATGCAGGCGTCGGCAGGTGCGGCCAAGGCGGCAACGGCCATTCTCGACCTTCTCTGACAGGAGATTTCGCTATGCAGGACAAGCTTTTCATCGATGGACGCTGGGTGGCACCAGTCAACGGCGGCACGCTCGACGTCATCGATCCGGCCACCGAAGAAGTGTTCCACAAGATCCCGGCCGCCACTGCACCCGATATCGATCGCGCTGCAAAGGCTGCGCGCGAAGCATTCGACAGCGGGCCATGGGCGGCCATGAAGGGCGCCGAACGCGCCCGCTATCTCCGCGCCATTGCCGACAAGATCCTCGAGAAGAAGGATTATCTGGCAAATCTTGAAGTCCGCGACAACGGCAAGCCGCTGCCGGAAGCTGCGTGGGACATGGACGACGTCGCCGGTTGCTTCCAGTTCTACGCCAATCTCGCCGAGGAATCCGACGCCAGACCAGAGGAAGAGATTCCGCTCGGCGATACCAGGTTCCAGTCCAAAGCCGTGCGCGAGCCGCTCGGCGTCGTTGGTGCCATCACCCCGTGGAACTACCCCTTGCTGATGGTCGCCTGGAAGGTCGCGCCCGCGCTCGCCGCCGGCTGCACCATGGTGCTGAAGCCTTCCGAACTCGCCTCGCTGACGACGCTTGAGCTCGGTGTGATCGCCGAGGAAGTCGGGTTGCCCAAGGGCGTGCTCAACATCGTCACCGGGTTGGGACAGGATGCGGGATCAGCGATCACCGAACACCCACTGATCGACAAACTTGCCTTCACCGGCTCGGTGGCGACCGGCCGCAAGGTCATGATCGCAGGCGCGCAGGACATCAAGAACGTCAGCCTGGAGCTTGGCGGCAAGTCGCCCTTCGTGGTGTTTGCCGACAGCGATATCGAGCAGGCCGTCGAATGGATCATGTTCGGTATTTTCTGGAACCAGGGTCAGGTCTGCTCAGCAACCTCGCGCGTGCTGATCGAGCAGAGCATCTACGATCAAGTGTTGGCGCGGCTGGTCGAGGAGACCAGAAAAATCAAGATTGGCAACGGCCTTGCCGACGGCACGTTGCTTGGGCCGATCATCTCGCGCGGCCAGTATGACAAGATCCTCGCGGCCGTCGAACGCGGCAAGTCGGAAGGCGCTACGATCGCCACCGGTGGCCAGCGCCCGGCTAACCTGAATACCGGCTATTTCCTCGAGCCTACCGTTCTCACCGATATGAGCGAGGACTCGTGGGTTTGGCAGGAGGAGATCTTCGGCCCGGTCGTCTGCGTCAAGCCGTTCAAGAGCGAGGACGAGGCTATCCGCATGGCCAACAACAGCAAATATGGCCTCGCCGCCGCCGTGATGTCGAAGGATCTCAAGCGCGCCGAGCGGGTGGCGAAAGCCTTTCGCGCCGGCATCGTCTGGATCAATTGCTCGCAGCCGACTTTCACCGATGCGCCGTGGGGCGGCTACAAGCAGTCCGGCATCGGCCGTGAACTCGGCAAGTGGGGGTTCGAGAACTACCGCGAAGTCAAGCAGATCACCGGCTTTGTAAGCGATGAGCCGTGGGGATGGTACATCAAGTGATCAGGCGGCCGCCGCGCCGTCGAACTCCATGCGGCACTGACGAATCTGTTCGTGGTTCTTCGCTGCCCAGTCGACCAGCATCACCAGCGGCGTCATAAACGACTGGCCGAGATCGGTCAGTGCATATTCGACACTCGGCGGCTGGGTGGGATAGACCGTGCGGCTGAGATAGCCGTCTCGCTGCAGGTCGCGCAACGTCTGTGTCAGCATGCGCTGCGAGATATCCGGCACCCGGCGGCGAAGTGCGCCGAAGCGCTGCGGCCCATCGATCAGTTCCAGCATCATCAGCGTGCTCCACTTGCCGCTGATCTGGTCCATCACGTCACGGACCGGGCAATTCTGCACCGTAAATCCGTATTTCTCGAACGCTTCGGTTCGCGATCCCGGCACGCCCTTTTTCTGCAGTTCATTCACGGGGTAGTTCCTTCCAGGTAACCAGGCTACGAAAAACTGCCGTCTTTACAGAGGATTTCAAATCTCTAGATAAGAGCAAGTCTCGAAAAGAGACCATATCTCGATTTGAAATCCAGAGCAAGGCATGGGCCTTGCGGCAGCAAAGGACAGCACCATGTCGCAGAAACTTCTCATCACCGGCGCATCCGGTCATCTCGGCCGCGCCACCATCGACGCCCTGCTCGCCAGGGGCGTCGCCGCAGGCGATATCATTGCCACGACGCGTGACGTCTCCAAGCTCGCCGACCTCGCCGCCAAGGGCATCGAAGTCCGCAAGGCCGATTTCAACGATGCTGCAAGCCTGCCGGCTGCCTTCAAGGGCGCCGATCGTCTGGCGATTGTCTCGACCGACGCGATCGACGGCGAAGGCACCCGGCTGAAGCAGCAGACCGCGGCCGTCAACGCCGCCAAGGCAGCTGGCGTCAAGCATATCATCTATACCTCGATGCCCAATCCGTCGGTTGATTCAAAGATCACCTTCGCCGGCGATCACCGCGGTACGGAGGAAGCCGTCAAGGCATCGGGCGTGCCTTACACGATCCTGCGCAACGCCTGGTACCATGAAAACCTGTTCATGAGCCTGCCGCAGGTGCTCGCATCTGGCCATTGGTACACATCGACCGGCGAGGGCAAGTTCAACAGCCTTGCCCGCGCTGACTGCGCTGCCGCCTTGGCCGCGGCTCTGGCGTCGGACACCAGCGAAAGCAAGACATACACGCTGACCGGCGGCGAAAAGCTGACCACGGCGCAGGTCGCAGCGCTCGCTTCTGAAGTCCTCGGCAAGAAGATCGACGTCATTCAGCTCAACGATGAGCAGCTCGCAGGCGGCATGAAGGCAGCCGGCGTGCCGGAGTTCCTCGTTCCCTTCTTGATCGGTTTCGAAGCCAATACCCGCGTCGGCGATGCCGACATCCAGACCGACGATGTCGAAACGCTCACTGGCAAGAAGCCGACGCCGTTCCGTGCGTTCTTCGAAGCCAACAAGGCAGCGCTTCTCGGCTAATGCTGGCTGCTCCGGCGGCGGCAGAGCGGCACGACCGTGAATAGCGCCAGCAGTCCCGCGATGGAAACAATCGCATAGAGCCAGAAGGCGGCAGCAATGCCGCCTTCGACGCCTCCGGGCGTCACCAGGCCGGCCGTATTCGCGATCACCCCGGCGATTGCCGAGCCGAAGGCCGCAGCCAGCGATGGGATCAGATTGATCGCCGCGGTCGCCTTGTCGGTCTCGGGGCCGTCGGAAAGCGTCATAACCAGCGATATAAGGTGCGCCCAGCCCAAGCCGATTCCGACACCCATGCCGAACAGCAACACGCAGATCCCACCGAGTATTCTGATATCGCCCGAGGGGTTGGCACGTCCGATGACGAAGGCCAGGATTAAAGTCGACACGAAGAGGACCACAGGCCCGGCTAGCATCGCCAATCGCGCGCGTCGGCCCTGCCATGAGGCGGTCCACATGCCGGCCACCGCCCAGCCTGTCGCCACCAGCGCAACGATATAGCCTGCCACCAAGGGCTTTGTGCCATGCATTGTCTGCAGGAAATACGGTACGAAAATATCCGAATTCAGCCCAACGATCAGCAGGAACATCACCAGATAGGTCTTTGCCAACGGATGGGTAAAGATGGTCGCAACGCGCGGAAACAGCCGCGTTTCTGATCGCCGCTCGTAGAGCACGAGCGCAACCAGCGAAGCAAATCCCGCCGCAACCAACGCGGCGCGCAGCAGCGTACCGTCGACATTGCCGGCATAGGACATCGATAGTATGCCCGCGAGGATCAGCACGATCTGCACCCCTGGCAGTTTCTGCTTCTCTCGTTCGTCCTCGCCGGCCGGCAGGAAGCGCGGCGCAAAGAGCGCCATCAGCAGCGACAGTGGTACCAGGATGAAGAACGCCCACCGCCAATAGCTGCCATGGGCGAACAAACCGCCGAGCGTCGGCCCGAGCAATGTCGAAACACCCCAGAGCGCGCTGTAGAATGCGGAGGCAGCATTCTGCATGCCCTCGGGATAGACGAAGCGGATGAAGGAATAGGCAAGGGTCACCAGCAGACCCGCTCCAAACCCCTGGACGAACCTTCCAACGAGCACAACGGGCATAGAAGGCGCAAGCCCGACGATCAGGCATCCCAGCGAGAAGATCAGCGAACCCCAGATATAGACCTGACGCAACGTCATGCCCTCCGGGCGGATGACGATGGCGACGCCGCCAAGCACCAGCGCCGCGACGAACAATGACATCGTCCAGGCCAGCAGCGCCAGCCCGCCGATATCGCGCACCATCGACGGCATCAGGCTGGCTGTGACATAGAATTCCAGTGCTTCGAGCCCGACCCCGGCGCCCAGCAGCAGGGTCGGCGCAACCAACTCACGCGTGAACAAGGCCGTAATTCCGGCTGTGGCGGGAGGCGTATCGGAGGAATTCATGGGTTGGCTTCGGCTAACATTAAGGTGCGCCTTTTAGGAACTATTTTCGGAAAGAGTGCAACGAGAATAAACACATGCGGCCATCCGTGATATCTCCATCACCAGGGCACATCATTGATATGGGAGTGGGACAATGCGTATTTCAACGATCGGCATCTTCACGGCGCTCGGCGTTATTCTTTCAGTCGAGCCGGCGCTGGCCGCAAGTTGCTATGATCTGTGGTACGAGCGCAATTCGATCTACGACCAGAACGGCTTCTGCTTCTCAACTCGCCTCGGCCGGCAGACATTCGACAACAGCGATTGCTACACCAAACAGGCCCAGCTTTCCGAGGACGAGCAATGGCGCGTCGATCAGCTGAAGGATGAGGAAGACCGCCGCGGTTGCCACGTCAACTGAGTTACACCGAGCAGGTTGGCACTAGCCTTTCCAGAGCAATGCGCTAAAAGCGCAGCATTCCCGCATGGGAAGCGTTTTGGAAAGGCAATGCGGCCAAGATGACGGCTCTCGGGCAAGACAAAAAACAGGCAAGACATGTGGTGGTGACGCGCAAACGCACCGGGATCGGCAGCGACCTCGTCTCGGTTGTCGGCGCGATTGCCTATGCGGCACGAACCGGCCGAGATCTCGTCATCGACTGGCGCGACAGCCGCTACGTCGCCGATCCCAAGATCAACATGTTTGGCGAGCTGTTTGTCGCGCCGTCGGCATTTGACAATGTTGGCGTCACGCTTGCAGGCGCCGCATTCAATGACAAGGCGTTGCCGGGGCCAGTCCGGCAGGCGACGAGCAAGAGCGAAAGCTTCGAGGCGTTTCATGCCGAGATGGAGCGCGAAGCCCGGCCGGTGGCGGAAAGCGTCGTCATCACCCGGCCCATGCATCATTTGCCTGACGTCGCCGACCAAAAGCGATGGCTGAGCGCAATCACGCCGGTGCCTAGAGTTGCTGAGGCGATCGAGGGATTTTACGAGAGGCACATGCAAGGGCACACCGCCGTCGGTATTCACATCCGCCACGGCAATGGCGAGGCCCTGGGATCGGGCCGCGACGACCTGATCCAGCGTAGCGTCGACGATCTGGTAGACCTGTCGATGGCCGAATTTACCAGGATGGGCCTGCCGGAAGATACCAGATACTTCGTCTGCACGGATTCGCAGGAGCTGCGAGATGCCTTCAATGCCCGCGTCAAGAATGTCATCAACTACGACAGCCGCATCGGATCTGCAAAGTCCGGTCCGATCCACACATCCGATTATGGATTGCAGGGTGCAGAAGATGCAGTCGCCGAGATGTGGTTGCTCGCCAGGTGCGACCGGCTGATCTATACGCCCAGCTGGTTCTCACACTATGCGCGTGTCGTCGGCGAGTTCAGCTCCGAACCCGTCAATCTCGACACCGTCAGTCTCTACGGCACGGCTGAGCTTTACGAGAAGCGGCTGAACGAGCCGCCAGCTAAGCCGCGTGGGCTCGCAAGACGGATTCTTGGGGCGATTGGCCTCGGAAAATAGGCATGAAAAAGGGCGCAGACCCAACGGGACGCGCCCTTTTGAAACTTTTGCTGCCTAGCGGATGCGCTTTGCAGCCGGTTCCGGCACCAGTTCGCCGGCAAGGCGGCGGTCGAGATAGTCACCGCATTCCTCGATCAGCGCATCCATCTGTCCCGAGAAGAAGTGGTTGGCATCCGGAAGGACCTTGTGGGTGATCAGGATGCCCTTCTGCAGCTTGAGCTTTTCCACCAGTCCTGCGACGTCTTTTTCCGGCGCGACCTTGTCGGCATCGCCATTGATGATCAGGCCGGAAGACGGGCAGGGCGCCAGGAACGAGAAGTCATAGGTGTTGGGCTGCGGTGCGACAGAGATGAAGCCCTCGATCTCAGGCCGGCGCATCAAAAGCTGCATGCCGATCCACGAGCCGAAGGAATAGCCGGCCACCCAGCAGCTCTTCGAATCCGGATGCAGGCTCTGCACCCAGTCGAGCGCCGAGGCGGCATCGGACAATTCACCGGCGCCATGGTCGAATTCACCCTGGCTGCGGCCAATCGAACGGAAATTGAAGCGGAGCGTGGTGAAACCGCGCTTCTGGAACATGTAGAACATCTGGTAGACGATCTGGTTGTTCATCGTGCCGCCGAACTGCGGATGTGGATGAAGAATGATCGCGATCGGTGCGCTTTTCTGTTTGGAAGGTTGGTAGCGTCCTTCCAGCCGTCCGGCCGGACCGTTGAAGATGACTTCGGGCATTCGTACTCCAGGTGTTGAAACTTCTCAAAAACCGCCCCGAAACGCCATTCCAGTCTTGACGAAACCAGTCAGCTTTTCTAAGAGCTAGTTTAGAACCATTCGAAAGTTGGGCGCTGCCCATTTCGTGTGACGCTTCATAGGACAGGCGAGACCGGAATTTCAAGGAAAATGCGATTCGTCGCCGGTTATCTCGTCATTGATGGAAACAGAGTGTGACCGACACCCGCGCCTATATGGACTGGAATGCCACAGCGCCGCTGCTGCCAGCAGCGCGCGAAGCCTTCCTGCGCGTGGCAATGATGGAGGGAAATCCCTCGTCCGTGCATCGCGAGGGCCGTGCCGTCCGCGCCGAAATCGAGGCTGCCCGCCGCGCCATTGCCGAAGCCTTGGGTGCCAAGTCAGCAAGCGTCACGTTTACCAGCGGTGCCACCGAAGCCGCCAACATGGTGCTGACCCCGGATTTTCGCATGGGCCGCGCGGCACTTGCGATCGGCAGGCTCTATGTCTCGGCCATCGAGCACAAGGCTGTGTTCGAAGGCGGTCGTTTTCCCGCTTCCATGGTTTCCGTCTATCCGGTCGACCACAACGGCGTCGCGGATCTCGCCGCTCTCCAGTCGATGCTGGAAGCGCATGATAAAGCCAGCGGCCTGCCGATGGTGGCGATGATGCTGGCCAACAACGAGACCGGCACGATACAGCCCGTCGCAGAGGCCGCCAAGCTGGTGCATGCCAATGGCGGCATTCTCGTCGTCGATGCCGTGCAGGCCTTTGGCCGCATGCCGCTCGATATCGAGACTCTCGATGCCGATTTCCTGATCGTGTCGTCGCATAAGATCGGTGGCCCAAAAGGTGCCGGCGCACTCGTTGCGCGCGGCGAGACAATGATGCCGACCGCTTTGGTCCGCGGCGGCGGCCAGGAAAAAGGCCATCGTTCGGGGACTGAAAATACTGCTGCGATCGCCGGCTTCGGTGCCGCGGCACGTGAGATTGGTGAGGGGGTCGATGCGCGCATCGCCGAGTTGCGCGCGCGTCGTGACATTCTTGAAGCGGCGCTCGCCGACATCGCACCTGGCATCGTCATTCATGGCCGTTCGGTGGACCGCCTGCCCAACACGACGTTCTTTTCGCTTGAGGGACTGAAGTCCGAAACCGGCCAGATCGCCTTCGATCTTGAAGGTGTCGCGCTGTCTGCGGGCTCCGCCTGTTCGTCCGGCAAAGTCGGAGAAAGCCATGTGCTCACGGGCATGGGTCTCGACCCGCGCATGGGTGCCTTGCGGATTTCGTTCGGGCCTTCGACTGATGAGGCTGATATGCAGCGAACCATCGAAGCGTTCCGGCGCCTGACCGGCCGGATGCGGAAGGCGGACGCGGCGTAATTTTTGCGGAAAAGCAAATTTCCGCTTGCCAAATGGGGTGAAAATACCCTTTTGGCGCACTTATATAGACGGTGACGCATTGCATTGTATGCAAACGAAAGCTGTCACAACGACAACAAGCTGCCGGCCTTGACCCGGCGAGATTGGAGATCGAAATGGCTGCGGTTCAAGAGACCATAGACCAGGTCCGCGCGATCGATGTGGACCAATATAAATACGGGTTCGAGACCAATATCGAATCCAACACCGTACCGCCGGGCCTGAATGAAGACGTGATCCGCCTGATCTCGGCCAAGAAGGACGAGCCGGAATGGATGCTGGAATGGCGGCTGGATGCTTATCGCCGCTGGCTGACCATGGTCGAGCCGGATTGGGCGCGCATTCACTACCCCAAGATCGATTTCAACTCGATCAGCTACTATTCCGCGCCGAAGAGCCAGTCAGGCCCGATGTCGCTCGATGATATCGATCCGGAAATCCTCAAGACCTATGAGAAGCTCGGCATTCCGTTGCGCGAGCAGGAAATCCTCGCCGGCGTACAGAAGCCGAGGATCGCCGTCGATGCCGTGTTCGACTCGGTGTCCGTGGTCACCACCTTCAAGGAAGAGCTGAAGAAGGCCGGTGTGATCTTCATGTCGATCTCCGAAGCTTTGCGCGAGCATCCCGATCTCGTCCGCAAATATCTCGGCTCGGTCGTGCCGATGACCGACAATTTCTATTCGACGCTGAATTGCGCCGTCTTCACCGACGGTTCTTTCGTCTATGTCCCGAAGGGCGTCCGCTGCCCGATGGAACTGTCGACCTATTTCCGCATCAACGAGAAGAACACCGGCCAGTTCGAACGCACACTGATCATCGCCGAGGAGGGCGCCTACGTCTCCTACCTCGAAGGCTGCACCGCCCCGCAGCGCGATGAAAACCAGCTGCATGCGGCCGTCGTCGAACTCGTTGCGCTGGATGACGCCGAAATCAAGTATTCGACCGTCCAGAACTGGTATCCCGGCGACAAGAACGGTTTGGGTGGCATCTACAACTTCGTCACCAAGCGTGGCGATTGCCGCGGCAAGAATTCCAAGATCTCCTGGACGCAGGTCGAAACCGGCTCGGCGATCACCTGGAAATACCCGTCCTGCATCCTGCGCGGCGATGGCTCGCGCGGCGAATTCTACTCGATCGCAGTGTCCAACGGCTACCAGCAGATCGATTCCGGCACCAAGATGCTGCATCTCGGCAAGAACACCTCGAGCCGCATCATCTCCAAGGGCATCTCGGCCGGCCATTCCAACAACACCTATCGCGGCCAGGTCTCCATCCACCGCAAGGCGGAGGGTGCGCGTAACTTCACCCAGTGCGACTCGCTGCTGATCGGCGACAAGTGCGGCGCCCACACCGTGCCCTACATCGAGGCAAAGAACTCGACTGCGCAGCTCGAGCACGAAGCGACGACCTCGAAAGTGTCTGAGGATCATCTGTTCTACTGCATGCAGCGCGGCATCCCGGAAGAGGCGGCGCTCGCGCTGATCGTCAACGGCTTCGTCCGCGAAGTCATCCAGGAACTGCCGATGGAGTTTGCGGTCGAAGCGCAGAAGCTGATCGGGATCAGCTTGGAAGGCAGCGTGGGGTGATGACTGAACTGGTCACGCTCTACCGACCGGTCGGATTGGAAGAGTTGAAGTTGATTGAGGAGGCCGAGTGGAGAGCATTTCCGCCACGTCTTCCTGATCAGCCGATCTTCTACCCGGTAACCAACGAGGGCTACGCTGCACAGATCGCGCGCGATTGGAACACGAAGACCGGCTCACGCCACGGATATGTGACGAAATTTGACGTGGATGCGAAATACATTGCCAAATTCGATCGTAGGATTGTCGGTGGCAGGGAGCATGAGGAACTGTGGGTCCCCGCCGAAGAGCTGGATGAGTTTAACCGACACATTTCAGGTTCGATCGAGGTCACGCAGCGTTTCCTGCCGGAAGGGTGAGTTGGGATGGAATCCGCTTACGAAGGTCGGTGGCGAATGATTGAGGGTGAAGCGCCCGAAACATTTGTTCGTCGGCTTACAGAGTTTGGTGATCGACCCGGCGAGATTATTAAGGCTCTGCGCGCCGCGACAGGGATGGTTCTAGCCGAGGCGCGTGGCTATGTGGTGACTGACAGAGAGTTAGACATCTTCTTCCGCGCGAACAAAGAACGCGGGCTGAGCATAATAGGAATATCTCGCTTGACCGCCTGGGTTTGGGGAATGGGCAAGCTTGAGGCAAAAAAGCGAGCGTTGGTTTCCGGTTTATGGGCGGACGGCGCGTGATGAGTAGCGGTCATCGTCGACGTGCGTGGCCCAGAGACAGTTGAATAAGTATGCGGGTCCTTGAAACCCGCTATATGAACAGGAAAAACGAAATGCTTGAAATCAGAAATCTGCATGCCCGCATCGCCGAGGACGGTACCGAGATCATTCGTGGCCTGAACCTGACGGTCAAGGCTGGCGAAGTTGCTGCTATCATGGGCCCCAACGGCTCGGGCAAGTCGACGCTGTCCTATATCCTTTCCGGCCGCGAGGACTACGAAGTCACCGAAGGTGACATCCTGTTCAATGGCGAGAGCATTCTCGAACTCGATCCGGCCGAGCGGGCCTCCAAGGGCATTTTCCTCGCCTTCCAGTACCCGGTGGAAATCCCGGGCGTTGCCACGATGCAGTTTCTTAAGGTGGCGATGAACGAGCAGCGCAAGGCGCGCGGCGAAGCCGAACTGACGACGCCCGAATTCATCAAGCGCGTCAAGGCCGAAGCCGGCGAATTGCAGATCGACATGGACATGTTGAAGCGCCCGCTGAATGTCGGCTTTTCCGGCGGCGAGAAGAAGCGCGCCGAGATCCTGCAGATGGCGCTGCTGCAGCCGTCGCTTTGCGTTCTCGACGAAACCGATTCCGGTCTCGACATCGATGCGCTGAAAATCGTCGCCGACGGCGTCAATGCGCTGCGCTCGCCTGATCGCGCCATCATCGTCATCACCCACTACCAGCGCCTGCTCGACTATATCGTGCCGGACTCGGTGCATGTGCTTTACAAGGGTCAGATCATCAAGTCGGGTCCGAAGGAACTGGCCCATGAGCTGGAAGCCAACGGCTATGCCGACATCATCGGCGAGGCGGCGTAAGGCCGAGGGTTCAAACACATGACCATCCAACCACAAATCTCCCTGACGCCAGCGGAAACCGCGCTGCTCGACGCCTTCGGCGGTGCGATCGGCCAGCTGCCTGGTGACGCTGCCGTCACCACGCAGCGCTCGACGCTGATCCAGGGCATCAAAGCCAACGGCCTGCCGACACGGCGTATCGAAAACTGGCACTACACCGACCTGCGCTCGCTTCTGCGGACCATCCCGACATCGACGTCTGCTTCGGTCATTGCGGAAAAGCCGCTTGTAGCCGGCTCGAGCGTGCTCACCCTCATCAACGGTGTCGCCGATGGCAGCGCCAAAATCGATGGCGCAAGCGTCAAGAGCTACAAGGAAGCGCTGAGCGATGGCTCAGCACTCAAGGGCCTTTCGGTCCGCGGCAGTGACGATCTCATTGCCCGCCTCAATGGCAGCTTTGTCAGCGATGGCTATGTCGTTCACTTCTCCGACGGATTTGAAGGCGACAAGCCGGTCGAAATCCAGCTGGTGCAGGGTGGCGGCTTCGTCAACACCCGCGTTCCGGTCAACTTCGGCGCCGGTGCCAAGGCAACGGTTGTCGAGCGTCATCTTGCCGGTGCGACTGATGCCGCACTCGTGTCTGCGGTCAGTGACATCACGCTGGGCGAGGGGGCCGACATCATCTGGATCGTCGTCCAGCAGCAGGGCGCAGATGACACCCATCTCGGCCAGATCCGCGTGCGCTTCGGCAAGGACGCCAAGCTCAAGCTCTACGTCCTCAACGCTGGCGGGCGCCTGGTACGCCAGGACATCTTCATCGATGTCGAGGGCGAAGGCTCCGATCTGACACTGCGCGGCATCAACCTGCTCGGCGGCAACAGCCATACCGACGTGACGCTGGTGCTCGGTCACAATGTGCCCAACACGACGTCGACGGAAATCATGCGCAACGTGATCTTCGATCAGGCCAAGGGTATCTTCCAGGGCCAGATCCGGGTCGCACCCGATGCGCAGAAGACTGACGCCAAGATGTCGTGCAACACGCTGTTGCTGTCGGACGAGGCCGAGTTCTCGACCAAGCCGGAGCTGGAAATCTTCGCCGATGACGTCGTTTGCGGCCATGGCGCGACGGTTGCCGATATCGACCACACGCATCTTTTCTATCTCGCCTCGCGCGGCATACCGGAAAAGCAGGCACGTGGCATGCTGGTCCAGGCCTTCGTGCAGGAAACGGTGGAAGAGCTGGAAGACGAGGTCCTGATCGAGCCGCTGGAAGCAATTATCCAGGCTTGGCTGGAAAAGCACGCTTAGCATTCGCGTCGCCCCCTCATCCGGCCCTCCGGGCCACCTTCTCCCCGCTGGGGAGAAGAGGGAGTACGCGGCCACTTGCTGAGTCCCGAGGTTGTTGAGTTTTCGATGGCTGTAGATTGGCAACCCACCGCCGCAAATTGATCTTCTCCCCAGCGGGGAGAAGGTGGCCCGGAGGGCCGGATGAGGGGGCTTGGCTGCCCCAGCGAAATTGGAAAGATAATTCTATGTCTGGCAATGGCACTTACGACGTCGAAACGATACGCAAGGATTTCCCGATCCTGTCGCGCACCGTTTATGGCAAGCCGCTCGTCTATCTCGACAATGGCGCCTCGGCCCAGAAGCCGCAGGTGGTGATCGATGCCGTGTCGAACGCCTACTCCAACGAATATGCCAATGTGCATCGCGGCCTGCATTTCCTGTCCAATGCCGCGACCGATGCCTATGAAGCTGCCCGCGAAAAGGTCCGCAGGTTCCTCAATGCCGGTTCGGTAGACGAGATCATTTTCACGAAGTCCTCGACCGAGGCGATCAACACGGTCGCCTATGGTTGGGGCATGCCCAATATCGCAAATGACGACGAGATCCTCATCTCGATCATGGAGCACCATTCCAACATCGTACCCTGGCATTTCGTCCGCGAGAGGCAGGGCGCCAAGCTGGTCTGGGCGCCGGTCGATGACGATGGCGCTTTCAATCTCGACGACTTCGAAAAATGCCTGACCGACAAAACCAAGCTTGTCGCCATCACCCATATGTCGAATGCGCTGGGCACCATCGTCAATGTCAAGGAAGTCTGCCGCATTGCGCATGCGCGCGGCATCCCGGTGCTGGTCGATGGTTCGCAGGGGGCCGTTCACCTGCCGGTTGACGTCCGGGATATCGATTGCGACTGGTATGTGATGACCGGCCACAAGCTCTATGGCCCGTCGGGCATCGGCGTGCTCTATGGCAAGATGGATCGGCTGAAGAGCATGCGACCCTTCCAGGGTGGCGGTGAGATGATCGCCGAAGTGACCGTGGATACTGTGACCTACAACGACCCGCCGCATCGTTTCGAGGCCGGCACGCCACCGATCGTCCAGGCGATCGGGCTGGGCTATGCGCTCGACTATATGGAAGGTATCGGTCGCGCCGCGATCGCCGAGCACGAAGCGGGCCTTGCCGCCTATGCCGCCGAGCGGTTGCGCGGCGTCAATTCGCTGAAGATATTCGGCAACGCGCCGGGCAAGGGTGGTATCTTTTCCTTCGAGCTCGAAGGTATCCACGCCCACGACGTGTCGATGGTCATCGACCGGGCAGGGGTGGCGGTACGCGCCGGCACCCATTGCGCCCAACCGCTCTTGCAACGCTTCGGCGTGACCTCCACATGCAGGGCATCGTTTGGACTTTACAATACGCGGGGCGAAGTCGATGTTCTGGTGGATGCGCTGGAAAGCGCCCGCAAGTTCTTCGCCTGAAGAGGATTTGAGAGATGAGTAGCACTGAAGCCGAAAAGATCGACGTCCGCGAGGGGCTCGTGCAGTCGGCCATTCCGTCGGATGAACTCGCCCGCCTGTCCGACGACATCGTCGCGGCGCTGAAGACGGTCTATGACCCGGAAATTCCGGCCGATATCTATGAACTCGGCCTGATCTACCGTGTCGATATCGAAGACAACCGCATGGTCAAGGTCCTGATGACGCTGACCGCGCCGGGCTGCCCGGTCGCCGGCGAAATGCCGGGCTGGGTCGAAAATGCCGTCGGCGCCGTCGAGGGCGTCATGGGCGTGGAGGTCGAGATGACCTTCGATCCGCCGTGGTCGGCCGACCGCATGAGCGAAGAAGCCCAGGTCGCTCTTGGCTGGTATTGAACGTTTAACCGTCTGCGACTACATTGGAATCAGAAACGTCGGGCCTTGAACCCGGTTGTTGAAGGAGAATGAGCCGATGGGCTTTGCAGTCATGACCATGACGGATGCGGCGGCAACGCGCGTCCGCGAGATCGTCGAAAATTCCGCTTCTGATGCGATGGGAATCCGCGTCGGCATCAAGAAGGGCGGATGCGCCGGGATGGAATACACCATCAACCTGGTGACGGAAGCCAATGCCAAGGATGACCTGATCGAGCGCGATGGCGCCAAGGTCTGGGTCGAGCCGGCCGCTGTGCTCTATCTTCTCGGCACCGAGATGAGCTTCGAGACCACGACGCTTCGTTCGGGCTTCACCTTTTCCAATCCTAACCAGACATCCGCTTGCGGCTGCGGCGAATCCGTCGAGCTGAAGGCTGCGGACCTTTCGGCATTGGCCGCACGCGGCGACGCGGTGGTTCGGGCGGGATAAGCCGAGCGTCTTCAGCTCAATCTGCGAAGCGCGCGGCGAGCCAGCTGGCAATGTCGCTTGTTTCTTCTGATGAAAGCAGATGACCGGTCGGATAGTTTTTCAACTCTGCTTGCGCTCCGAATGCCCGCAAACGCGCGACGGATGTCGATGCGTCATCGGGCGCTCGTCGATCGTCGTTGTCGCCCGCGGTGAGGAGCACAGGTTTGCCCGATAGATCGATGCCTGCGCTAGCCAGGTCCGGCGACAGCGGACGCATCAGAACTGCTCCCGAAAAGCGCCCCGGCATTCGACGAAGAAGGATCGTGTCCCGTAGCGTGGTGTAGCTTTTGACAACCACGGTGTCTTCCGGTCTGGGCCGGAGGGAATATCAACGTGCCACGGCAGGCAAGTTGATGAGTGGATCATCGCTCATTTGGGCGATGGTTTCCAGTGTCATGTATCTTGATCGCTGGACGGCCCATTCGTCGTTCTGCTCCAGCAATAGCGCACCGACGAGACGGACGATGGCGTCGTCGTTGGGGAAAATACCGACGACCTCGGTTCGTCGCTTGATTTCGCCATTGAGGCGCTCGATGGGATTGGTCGAATGCAGCTTGGCCCAATGCTGCTTTGGAAAGGTCATGTAGGCCAGCACATCGTTCTCGGCATCGTCCATGAGCGCGGCAAGCTTTGGCACTTTCGGCCTGATCTGGTCGGCGACGCTGCGCCATTGCGTGCTGGCGGCCTCCGGCGTCTCCTGAGCGAACGCCGTGGCGATGAAGGCGGATACGACGCGCCGCCCGCTCTTTCCGGCATGGGCCAGGGCATTGCGCATGAAGTGCACCCGGCAACGCTGCCAGGTCGCGTTGAGCACCTTGCCGACGGCGGTCTTGATGCTTTCATGGGCATCCGAGACGACCAGCTTCACACCCCTCAAACCCCGGCGGGTCAGCTTGCGCAGGAACTCTGTCCAGATCGGCTCGGCCTCGGATGTGCCGATCTCCAGCCCAAGCACTTCACGGCGTCCATCGGTGTTGACGCCGACGGCGATAATCACGGCGACAGAAACGATGCGACCGCCGCGCCGGACCTTGAGATAGGTGGCGTCGATCCAGATGTAGGGCCATTCGCCTTCGATGGGTCGATCGAGGAAAGCCTTGACCCTGACATCGATTTCCTCGCAAAGCCGTGACACCTGGCTTTTGGAGATGCCACCCATGCCCATGGCTTTGACCAAGTCATCGACCGAGCGCGTCGAGATACCCTGGATATAGGCTTCCTGGATAACCGCCGTCAGAGCTTTCTCGGCCATTCGGCGCGGCTCCAGGAAGCTCGGGAAATAGCTGCCCGTCCGCAGCTTGGGAATGCGAAGCTCCACCGTTCCAGCCCGTGTTTCCCAATCACGGTCGCGATAGCCATTGCGCTGGGCGAGCCTGAGTGGCGTCTTCTCTCCATGCGCAGCACCCGTCGTATGGCCGACCTCCAACTCCATCAGGCGTTGGGCCGTGAAGCCTATCATCTCGCGCAACAAATCGCTGTCGGCGCTCTTCTCAACAAGCAAACGCAGGTTCATCATCTCGTCGGTCATCGGTGGTGTCCTTCAGGTTGGCTCTAAGCAACCCGACCCTACCGGAATTCACCGATGGCTATGAAACCCAGCTACACCACGCGCGGGGACACGATCCGAAGAAGCGCTTCGGCCATAACAGCACCATTGGAATAGCCAATCAAAATTGGCGAGAGAGCCAATGTTCTCGCCTGTTTGAGCGCCGAGAGAAAGACGCCGATCTCGGCAGCGCGATCCTCGAGATCAACGAGATCGAGGCCGCGATCGGGATATCGGCGAAAGAAGGCATAGCCTTCCTCCCAAGGCAAAGTACCACGCAAGAATATTGTCGGCCGCCCCGGCGCTATTCTGTCGGCCAATTCCATCAGATCGGTCTCGTCGCCGCCGGATCCGTGCAGGAAGATCGCCGGTCGCGTGGAGAGGCCGGCGTGGCGAATGACGTGATGCAGGATCATCGGCTTTGTTCCGTAACGTGGACTGCCCGCTGGTTAGGTGATTTGCATGACAGGCACATGATCGGCCGCCATCATCTCGGCAGCGATGCTGGCGAGCATTACTAACAATTCCTGAAACAATGCATTCTTGCAGTGCCGAAATAGAACAACTCTGTTTCGAAACGGTGGTCTTGCTCGCGAATCGCACCGCAAATCCGCGAGATTTTACAGCTTTGCCCCGGCGGCGTATGGCTACCTCCACGACAACCAATCTGGCTCGCCGTTTTTACTGTATCGCGAATGGACTGTGCCAATGCATGTCATGGAAGAAATCAATCGCCGCACCTGGAGCAAGCCGCTCTCGCTACGTGGCTACAAGCAGATCAGCGGCCATATCGACGACGGCGAGCAGCGGCTTTTTGAGCGGGCGTTTGCGCGCTATCGCGGTGGCCATTTCCTCGATATCGGTGTCGGCGGCGGCCGGACGGCTGGCCTGCTGCGGCCACATGCCGGCAATTATCTCGGCATCGATTACACCCCCGAAATGGTCGACATCGCCCGCGCCAATCATCCCGATCTGCGTTTCGAGACCATGGATGCGCGCGCTCTGACCGAGATCGAGGATCGCTCAATCGACCTGGTCGTCTTCAGCTACAACGGTATCGATTCCGTCGATCCTGAGGGGCGCCTTGCCATTCTCGCAGAGGTGAACCGGGTCCTTCGACCGGGCGGTGCATTTCTGTTTTCGACATTTCATCGTCATTGGTCCGGCTTCCAGCAAATCCCCAGCCATCGCAGCGTCGTGCCGGCCAGCTCCAATCCACTGCTTCTGGGCCTGCGCTACGCGCGCTATGCCATGGGTGCGTGGCGGGCGCGGCAGCACCGCCTGCATGAGGTTCGCGAAGGCGAGCACGCAATCCACCTGCATCCCGCCCACTATTTCGGCATCATGGTCTATGCAACGACGCCGGAGCAGATTAACCGCCAGCTCGAAGCGGCGGGATTCATCATTCCAGGTTCGATTTTTGACGAAAACGGCGCCGAGGTCAGCGGGCAGGCCTCAGCCGGAACGCAATACTTTCATGTATTTGCGGAAAAGCCCGCCTATAGCTGACGAAGAGGCGCCGGACATCCTTCGGCGCCTCCCATCGGTTTATTCCGCTGCTTCGAGATAGTCAGTCACCGGCGGGCAGGAGCAGACGAGATTCCTGTCACCATAGACATTGTCGACGCGATTGACCGGCGGCCAGTATTTGTCGACCCGGAAGGCACCGGGCGGGAAGCAGGCCTGTTCGCGCGTGTAAGGGCGGTTCCATTCTCCCACTAGATCCTGCACCGTATGCGGTGCATTCTTCAGCGGGTTGTTATCCCGATCCATCTCGCCGGATTCGATCGCGCGCGTCTCCTCGCGGATCGCCAGCATCGCATCGCAGAAGCGGTCGAGTTCCGCCTTGGTCTCGGATTCCGTCGGCTCGATCATCAGCGTGCCGGCGACGGGCCAACTCATAGTCGGGGCGTGGAAGCCGCAATCGATCAGCCGCTTGGCGATGTCCTCGACGGTCACGCCAGAGCTCGTCTGCAGCGGCCGCGTATCGATGATGCACTCATGCGCCACGCGACCCTTCTCCGAGGTGTAGAGCACGTCATAGGCGCCCTTCAGCCGTGCAGCGATATAGTTGGCGTTGAGGATCGCCACCTTGGTTGCCTGCGTCAGGCCTTCGCCACCCATCATCAGGATATAGGACCAGGAGATCGGCAGGATCGATGCCGAACCGAAGGGTGCTGCTGAGACCGCACCGTCCTTGCCGTTGCTTTCGGGATGCCCGGGCAGATACGGCGCGAGATGTGCCTTGACGCCGATCGGCCCCATGCCGGGGCCGCCGCCGCCATGCGGAATGCAGAACGTCTTGTGCAGGTTGAGGTGGCTGACGTCGGAACCTATGTCACCGGGCCGCGACACGCCGACCATCGCGTTCATATTGGCGCCGTCGAGATAGACCTGGCCGCCGAAGGAATGGGTGACGTCGCAGATCTCGCGCACCGTCTCCTCGAAAACCCCGTGGGTCGAGGGATAGGTGATCATCACGCAGGAGAGCGCGTCGGCATGTCTCTCCGCCTGTGCCCGGAAGTCATCGATATCGATGTCGCCATTGTCGGAGACCTTGACCGGCACGACCTTCATCCCGGCCATCTGTGCCGAGGCGGGATTGGTGCCATGTGCCGACGTCGGGATCAGGCAGACATCGCGATGCGCCTGGCCGCGTGCGATGTGATAGTTGCGGATCGTCAGCAGCCCGGCATATTCGCCCTGCGCGCCGGAATTCGGCTGCATGGAGAACGCGTCGTAGCCGGTGATGTCGCAGAGCTTCTGGCTGAGATCGTCGAGCATCACCCTGTAACCCTGCGCCTGATGCGCAGGCACGTAAGGATGGATTTCGGCAAACTCCGGCCAGGTGATCGGCAGCATTTCCGCCGTCGCGTTGAGCTTCATCGTGCACGAACCGAGCGGAATCATCGACCGATCGAGTGCGAGATCGCGGTCCGACAACCGTCTGATATAGCGGGTCATCTCGCTTTCGGCGCGGTTCATGTGGAAGATCGGATGCGTGAGGTAGGCCGAAGTCCGCAGCATATCCTCGGGCAGGCGCCAGTCCGGTTCGAAATCAACCGTCTTGAAATCACCGCCAAAGGCGCGCCAGACGGCTTCCAGTGTCACCGGCCGCGAGCGCTCGTCGAGCGAGATGCCGATATGGGTCTCGCCGATCTTGCGGAGATTGACTTCTTCCGCCTCCGCAGCCCTGAGGATCACGCCCTGCAGCTTGCCGACCTCGATGGTGATGGTATCGAAGAAGGTGTCGGGCTCCACCTTGTAGCCGAGCTTTTCCAGCCCCTTTGCCAGCCGCACCGTCTTCTGATGGACGCTCTGGGCGATGGCCTTCAAGCCCTGCGGTCCATGGAAGACGGCATACATCGAGGCCATGACGGCCAACAGCACCTGCGCCGTGCAGATGTTCGACGTCGCCTTTTCGCGGCGGATATGCTGCTCGCGGGTCTGTAGCGACAGGCGGTAGGCGCGGTTGCCGCGCGAATCCACCGACACGCCGACCAGACGGCCCGGCATCGAGCGCTTCCACTCGTCCTTGACAGCCATGTAGGCGGCATGCGGGCCGCCATAGCCCACAGGTACGCCAAAGCGCTGGCTGGTGCCGACAGCGATATCTGCACCCATCTCACCGGGGGACTTCAGCAGGCAAAGCGCCAGCGGGTCGGCGATGACGATGCCGATTGCGCCCGCTGCGTGCAGCTTGCCCATGATCTCGGTGAAGTCATGGACATGGCCGTGGGTGCCGGGATACTGGAAGATTGCGCCGAAGACATTGTTGGCGTCGAGATCCTTGAAGGGGTTGCCGACAATCACCGTCCAGCCGAGCGGCTCGGCGCGGGTCTTGAGCAGCGCGATGTTCTGCGGATGGCAATTCTCGTCGGCAAAGAAGGTCAGCGATTTCGACTTGGCGACGCGCTGTGCCATGGCCATCGCTTCCGCTGCGGCGGTGGATTCGTCCAGCAGCGAGGCGTTGGAGATGTCGAGACCTGTCAGGTCGCTGATCATGGTCTGGTAGTTGAGCAGCGCCTCCAGCCGGCCCTGGCTGATCTCCGGCTGATAAGGCGTATAGGCCGTGTACCAGGCGGGATTTTCAAGGATTGTTCGCTGGATCACCGGTGGCGTGATTGTGCCGTAATAACCCTGACCGATCAGCGACACGAGTTTCTGGTTCTTGTTGGCGGTCTCGCGCATCTTGTCGAGCGCCTCGCGCTCGGTCAGCGGTTTCTCCCACTTGAGCGGCGTCTTGAGCCGGATCGCGGCCGGCACCGTATCGTCGATCAGCGCGTCGAGGCTGGGGTAACCCACAGTCTTCAGCATGGCTGCCATCTCGTCGGGAGAGGGGCCGATATGCCGGCGGTCGGCAAAATTGTAGGGATCGTAGTCGGTGAAAGTGAAATCGGTGGGAAGGGCCATTATGCAATCATCCTGACATAGGCATCTTCATCCATCAGCCCGTCAGCATCGGCCGGATTGGCGAGCTTGAGCTTGAAGAACCAACCGGCCCCCATCGGGTCGGAATTGACGAGCGAGGGATCTGCGACAACAGCTTCATTGACCTCGGTGATCTCGCCGTCCAGCGGACAAAAGACGTCCGATGCGGCCTTGACGCTCTCGACAGTTGCCGCGTCCTCGTTCTTGGAAAAGCTGTCGCCCTGCCTCGGCAATTCGATGAAAACGAGATCGCCGAGCTGTTCGGCCGCATGTGCGGTGATCCCCACGGTCGCAACGCCACCCTCGATTTTCAGCCATTCATGTTCTTCTGTGAATTTCAGCATTTTTGTTCCTCTCAGCGTTTGTATGTCGGGGTGATGAAGGGCAGGGCGACGACGGTCATCGGCAGGAATTTGCCACGCACATCGGCGAAAACACCCGTTCCGATCTCGGCCATTTCGGTCGGCATGTAACCCATGGAGACGGGGGCATCGACGCTTGGGCCGAAGCCGCCCGATGTCACTTCGCCGATCCCGGAGCGGCCCTCCTCGTCGGCATAGAGCCGCGCATGCGCACGCACCGGCTGCTTGCCCTCAGGCTTCAGGCCGACGCGACGACGTGGTGCACCGTGTTCCAGTTCATTGAGAATGCGGCTGGCGCCGGGAAAACCGCCTGCGCGGGCGCCGCCCTTGCGGCGAACCTTCTGGATGGCCCATTCAAGTGCTGCCTCAACCGGCGTCGTCGTGGTGCCAATATCGTTGCCATAGAGGCAGAGACCGGCCTCGAGCCGCAGGCTGTCGCGGGCGCCGAGCCCGACAGGTTCGCAATCGGGATGATCGAGGAACCGGCTGACGACGAGCTCTGCCTTGTGGGCGGGAATGGAAATCTCGAACCCGTCCTCGCCGGAATAGCCGCTCCGCGAGATGATGCATTCGACGTCGTGCAGGTCGTCGGCCTCGACATCCATGAACTTCATCGACGTGATCTCCGGGCAGAACTCCGCCAGGACCTGCTCGGCATGCGGCCCTTGCAGCGCCACCAGTGCACGATCATCGAGCATTTCGACGCTGCATGTGTCGGAGAGATGCGCTTGCATATGGGCGAGGTCGGCGTCCTTGCAACCGGCATTGACGACCATGTAGAAATGATCGCCGCGATTGGAGACCATCAGGTCGTCGAGGATGCCGCCTTCTGCGTTGGTGAATAAGCCATAGCGCTGTCGACCGGGCTTCAGGCCGGCGATATCGACCGGGATCAGCCGCTCGAGCGCCAACGCTGCGTCTTCGATGCGGCCGGTTTTCGGGCGGATGATCACCTGACCCATATGCGAGACATCGAAGAGGCCGCAGGCGGAACGGGTGGCCAGATGCTCCTTGAGCACACCAGGCGGATATTGCACCGGCATATCGTAGCCGGCAAACGGAACCATGCGGGCACCCAGGGAAAGATGCACGGCGTGGAGTGGGGTCTTTTTCAGCGATTCTTCGCTCACGAACAGGCCTCCGGGTTTGGCGTCAACACGCCGCTCAAGACAGGGCGCCACCGGCACCCAGATGCTTAAGCCCCCTCTGTCCCTTTGCCTGAGATTGCTATCCCTTCGGCAGACGTCCATCCCTAGGGATTACGCCATTCTCCAGAGTCCGTTACCTGCCCACTGGTCCTTTTGCCTGAGAGTTTCCGGGGCGGTTGCTCCTTCGGCACTGCATTCGGAGATACAGATTCTCCCAATGGGTTGCTTTTTGATAGCCGCAGGAGAGGGCTGCTGGCAAGGGGCAAGTGACGCGATCGGCACACTTTCTGTCGCTCGGGTCTCATTGCTGCGGCGAAAGGCCCGCAAAATCCGGCTAGGCAGTTCTGAAATAGTAGTCTATGGAAAATGTGGGTTTCGGGGAATCTCGCCATGAGGCATTGGGTCAGGAGAGCTGCTGTGACGCGCATCGTCTGCGCGATCGCTCTCTTCATGCTCGGATTTGCCGCCCATGCCGATGCCGGACCAATACGCGGCCCCTTCAGCGCGGAATACCAGCTGCCCGATGGCACGTTTGCTTCCATGTGCCTGCCCAGCGAAGAGCATGGCAAGTCGCATACCGATGACAAGCATTGCGACACCTGCATCATGTCGACGGCGCATCTGTTCACGCCGCCGGACGCAGTCGAACTCGTTGCACAAGCATCACTGCATGGTGATGTTGTCTGGCCGGAAAGCAATGCCAATGCGAGGCGTATCCTTTCCCATCATGGCCAGAGCCGCGGACCGCCTCTGAACGCCTGATCATATCTTCACGATCATATGCCGCATCAGCGGCTAGGCCAGCACGCGACGCCGTGCGTTCAGAGTATCATTCCATGTTCAAGACCAGATTTTTCACCTCCATCATCCTCTCGGCACTTCCGGCTGCCGTCTTCGCCCACGCCACAATGCTCGTGCCGGAAGCGCCGGCCGACAGCTATTATCTCGCGACCCTGCAGGTGCCGCACGGCTGCGACGGCAAGACAACCACCGAAGTCCAGATCAAGCTGCCCGAAGGCTTCATCGCGGCCAAGCCGCAGCCGAAGGCAGGCTGGGAGATCGAGATCATCAAGGGCAAGTATCAGAAGAGCTATGACCTGCACGGCAAGACCGTCAGCGAAGGTCCCCTCGAAATCCGCTGGAAGAACGGAAACCTTCCGGACGAGTATTACGACACGTTCACGATCTCTGGAAAGTTCTCCGGAATCGCTGCCGGCACGTCGGTTCCGTTCGTCAGCACACAGGTCTGCGGCACGGATGGCAAGACCGCCTGGACGGAAATCCCAGCTGCAGGCCAAAGCCCGCACGATCTCAAGAACCACGCGCCAACCGTGACACTCACCGCGGCCGACGGCCATGACCATCATGACATGAATATGGGCGCGTCGGACTTTGCACCGGTCAAGATCGGCGATCTCGAAGTCACGGCAGCCTTCATCAAGTCCATGACGCCCGGCCAGCCGGTCGGTGGTGGCTTTGTCACCGTCGTCAATTCCGGCAAGGCGGATGACCGCCTCGTTTCAGTCAAACCGGCAGCGGGCGCAGATCATGTCGAAATCCATGAGATGAAGATGGATGGCGATGTCATGCGCATGCGCAAGCTCGCGGACGGGGTGGCGATCCCAGCCGGAAAGACGACCGAGATGAAGCCCGGAGGCTTGCACATGATGTTCATGGGTGTGAAGAAGCCGCTCGCCGCTGGCGAGAAGATCAAGGCCACCTTGACCTTCGAGAAGGCAGGCAGCATTGAAATCGAAATCCCGGTGGTCGATCTCAAGGGCGGTATGCAGCACAAGATGTGATTGTCGGCAGGGCGCAGCTGAAAGCCTGCGCCTTTTCTACCGGAACGGATCTTCGTCGGAAAGATCGGGAAGGGCGAGGATCGGCGACGCCAGCTCGAGCATATCGTTCAGCACCGACTCCTCGATCTCCTCGGGCTCTTCCTTTTTCGGAGGCGCCGATGTCTCTGTGAGATTGTTGAGGAGATATTCCTCTTCCGCGTGCTTGCGCGAGGTCTGCTGCTGGCTGCGCTTCTGGCCGGCGGTCAGGAAAAACAGCGTCATGGCAGAGGTGCCGACAATGTCCATCGTCGACTGCGGACCGTCGTCGCCCTGCATGGTCTCTTCGTTGAGCTGCCGCAATGTGCGCTCGGCCGGGCTCGATCCGCTGACGCGTGCGCTGGCCTTCAGGGGCTGGCTCGCATAAGCGGCGGTGACGGCAGAAACTGTGATGACCTGTGTCATGCTCAAGGTCCGATTTACACTATAATGGTGCATTTTACCCGGATCCTCTCTACAGCGCGTTGCGCCAATCGTTCGGATTTTAACGAGTAGCGCGCTTATCGGTTCCCGATCGCGTTCTTTTTACTGGATAAATAGGATTTGACGGCGGTATCCGGTTCGAGCGCGATGGCGGTCGCATAGGCCTCGCGCGCCTCGTCATATCGCCCGGTCTCAGCCAGCAGATGGGCACGAGCCGCCCAGAACGGCTGATAGGTTGCCATGCGCGCATCGCCGGCGATCGCCTCCAGAGAGGCGAGCGCTGACGTTGGTCCAAGCGTATGAGACAAAGCAATAGCCCGATTGAGAATGGCAATGGGCGAGGCGGTCATTGCGATAAGATGCTCATAAAGCGTAACCACCGCAGGCCAGTCCGTTCTGCCGCTCCTGCGCCGACCGGCATGCACCGACTGGATCGCGGCCTCGATCTGGAACCGTCCCGAACCCGGCAACCGGTTGGCGCGTGCCAGCAATGCCTCGGCCTCGTCGATCATGGCATGATCCCAGCGACCGATATCTTGCTCATCCAGCGGCACGTAAGCGCCGTCGCCGCTGCGCCGCGCCTTCCGCCGGGCTTCGGCATGTAACATCAGCGCCAACATGCCGAGCGCTTCCGGCTGATCCGGCATCATCGTGGCGACGAGCCGCCCAAGATAGAGCGCTTCATTGGCGAAATCGGCCGGCAGGTCATCGGCGAGATCGCACCAGTGCCTGGTGAAGGCGGCATAAACAGCGTCGAGTACAGCGCCAAGCCGCTCCGGAAGCTCTTCACGCTCGGGAATGCGAAAGGGAATACCCGCATCGCGGATCTTGGTCTTGGCCCGCACCAGCCTCTGTCCCATCGCGGAAGGCGACAGCAGGAACGCCGACGCAATCTCTTCGGCGTTGAAGCCAAGCATCGTCTGCAAGATCAAAGCCGGCCGTACCGAGGCGTCGATCGCCGGATGTGCACAGGCAAACATCAATAGCAGCCGTCGATCGGGGACATCGACCATATCAGTCTCCTCCTCGAGTTCTTCGGCGATCAGCTTGAGGTGGCCTGCTGCCGCAGTTCGGGTCTGGCGTCGCCGATGGGCGCTCATCAATCGCCGGCGGGCGGCGACGAACAGCCAAGCCTCGGGATTGTCGGGAATGCCGGTTCTAGGCCAGGTCTCAAGCGCGTGGGCAAAGGCGTCCGCCAGCGCATCTTCCGCCGCTGCCACATCGCGGTCGCGCGCCGAAAGCCAGGCCAGCAGCCGGCCGTAGCTTTGGCGGGCGACGGTCGCCGCAGTTTGCGCCGAATCCGCCACCATCAGGGCGACATGTGATGGAAAGGCCGAACTTCGACCGTACCCCAGGTCGAGGCCGGGCATTTGGCGGCACAGGCAAGTGCAGCATCAAGATCCGGCACGTCGATAATCGCGAAGCCCCCGAGCTGTTCCCGGGTCTCGGCGTAGGGGCCATCGAGGATCAGGGCCTTGCCGCCAACGGTGCTGACCTTGGTCGCCGAACTCGTTGGCTGCAGGCCGTGCATCGTGCCGGGCTGGGCAGCGCCGGCCTTGACCAGCGCGCCATGCCAGGCGCCCAGCGCATCCATCGCGTCTTTGATGGTCTCGGGGGGAAGCGTCGCACCGATGGATTCGTCGGCATAAAACATCAGCATATATCGCATCGTGGTCTCCATCTTTGTTGGCAACATAGCATTGCCGACAAGGACGCGCGACGGAGACGAATTTCGACAGCCCACCCGGATATTTCACCGGGTGCGCCACCGTTTGCGCTAGCGCAGACGGTCGCGCAATCTGAGCTTGATGTGCTTCTTTTCCAGGAACGCATCGAGACCTTCGGAACCAAGCTCACGACCAACGCCACTCATCTTCCAGCCGCCGAACGGTGCCTGCAACTCGCTGGTGTCATTGACGTTGACGCCCACGGCCCCCGCCTCGATCTGCTCGGCGACACCCCAGCCGCGTTCGAGATCGCCGGAGAACACGTAAGCTGCAAGTCCGAAGGGCAGGGCATTGGCGATGCGGATCGCCTCGCGGTCATCGGCAACCGGCCGAACCGCGGCGAGCGGGCCAAACGTTTCTTCGGTCGTCGCCAGCGCGCCATCCGGCACATCGTCGACGATCGCCGGCTGGAAGAAGAAGCCTCGGTCATAGGCCTCGCCTTTCGGCACCGATCCACCGGTCAGCAGTCTGCCGCCACGTGTCACGGCATCATCGATGTGGCGTTTGACGCGGGTACGGACGCTTTCGTTCAGAACGGGGCCGTAGAGCACGCCGGGATTGATGCCATGGCCGAGCTGGATCTTGCGCGTTTCCTCGACCAATGCTTCCACGAAACGCTCGTGGATGCCCTTGGAAACCAGGATGCGGTTCACCGCAATGCAGATCTGGCCCATATTCGAGAATGACCGGCGTGCCGCAGCCGCTGCTGCCTCCACCGGATCGGCATCGTCGAGCACGACGAACGGGCATTGGCCGCCCAGTTCGAGCGACATGCGCTTCAGGTTACCCGCCGATGCCCGCATGATCGCCTGGCCGGCCGGCACGGATGCGGTGGCGGTGATCATGTTGATGCCATTATGCGCTGAGAGTGCCGCACCGACTTCCGGCCCGGTACCCGGGATGTCGTTGAGCACGCCCGCCGGCAGGCCGGCGTCCGCAAAGCATTGCACTACCATGCCGATGGCCAGCGGCGTCTCATGTGGCGGCTTGGCGATGAGCACGCAGCCGGCAGCCAGGACCGGGGCCACTTTCCAGGCGTAGAGATCGACCGGGTAATTCCACGGAATGATGCCCGCAACGACACCCACCGGATGCGAAGTGACGATGTTGCGGATGTCGGCGCGCGAACCTGGCCGAAGCGAACCATGTACCCGGCGTCCTTCTTCTGCATAGTAGCGGATGACCTCGATGCCGAAGGCGATTTCCTTCTTGGAATCCGGCACCGGCTTGCCCTGCTCACGGGTCAGCAGATCAGCGATCTGGTCGATCCGTTCCGCAATGAGGTCGGCGGCGCGATGCATGATCTGCGCGCGCTTGTCGGCATGCATGCCTGCCCACATGGGAAAGGCACGGGTCGCCGCCTCGACTGCCTTGTCGACATCGGCTGATGCGGCGATGGTACTCGTGCCGACAATGTCGCCGGTGGCGGGGTCACGGATTTCGGCGCTCTGGCCGGACAGCGAATCCTGCCATTTGCCATCAATGTAAAGTTTGCGATCCATCACATCACCGCGCTTTCAGACGAGCCCAGAGGGCTTCGTAATTGGCGTCGTTCTGGGCATTGGCAGCCGCCTTGCTCGTCGTGTTGGGGCTGACCATGACGCCCGGTGTGATGCCTTGCTTGACCAGCTTTTCAGCAGTGGTCGAGACGATGGCATGCGCAATCGCAATCGTCACACTTGTCGAGCTTGCGCCTACTGGATGCTCGAGCCCATCGATATGTAAGGCTGCGTCACCCTTGGGGATGCCGGTGTCGATGACGACATCGGCGACTTCGAACAGGCGCTTGCCGGACGAATGCCGCGATGGCGTGACCGAGGAATGTGGAAGCGAGGTCACGGCGATGACACCGATGCCGCGCTCCTTGCATTCCATGGCGATGTCCATGATCACGGCATTGATACCGGAATGCGAAAACAGGATCATCGTGTCAGCGGAATCCAGCTGGTGCGAGGCGAGGATTGCCTTGCCGTAGCCTTCCTGGGCATGGATGAAACGGTATTGCCGCGCGCCCATGTCGCCCCAGACATGATGGAAGGAGATCATCGTGCTCTCGACGATCGGCCGGAAGCCGACGATCGTGCCAGTGCGCGGGAAGCTTTCGAGGGCCGGAATAGCGCCGTGGCCGGTGCCGAAGGTGAAAACGAGTTTGTCGGCCGCGATCGATTTCGCGCACATTTCGGCGGCCTTCTCGATGGAGGCGGCCTGTTCATCACGCACCTTGGCAAGGCGGTCGATCAGCGTGTCAAAATATTGTGTGAAGAGCTGTGTCATGTCCACGTCCTTTCTGTCTTTCAATTCTCGGAAGAGGCCATGGCCTTCATGACGTCGAGAGCGATTTCGAACATGTCGAACTCCAGTGTCGCCATCAGGTCGTCGGCAATCTTTTCTTGCGTTTGAGCATCGACGGTCGCGATGCAGAGGGTCGAGGCGCGAACGCCAAGGATGCGGGCAGCGGTCAGCAGCGCCGAGGTCTCCATATCTGTGCCGATCAGGCCCAGACGCTTGATGTCTTCCTTGAGCTTGCCGATCAGCTGGCGGCGTTCACCGGAAAGGGCAAACATCTCGGTGTAAAACCCGTCATAGGTGCCGAAGATGCCGGCATGCCAACGCTTTCCGCGAGCGGCCAGCTTCTGGCGGATCTCCGTGTTGAGATCGAAATCGGCGATCGCCGGGAAGCCGAGCGGCGCATAGGAATTCGAAGTGCCGTCCCCGCGCATCGCGCCGTCCGCCAGTACGAAGTCGCCGAGCTTGGCAGGCGCGACAGCCATGGCGGTGCCGATGCGCAGGAAATTCTTGATGCCGAGCGCATGCAGTTCATGCAAAACGATCGTGGCGATCGGGGCCCCCATGCCGAAGGCAGTAACAGTGATGCGCTCGCCGTCGCGGGTTCCTGTTACGGTCTTGAGACCGCGTTGTTCGGGAACGAAATGCACATCCGTCATGTGCTCGGCGATACGGTCGATGCGCGCGGGGTCGCCGACCAGAATGGCTGATTTTCCGACCTCCTCGCGCTTGGCACCGATGTACCACGCCTGGTTGGTTTGTTCTTTTTCAGTCATGCTGTCTACTCTCATTCTCTTCTGATTTTCGGGCGAGGAGGAGGGCGCGCGCGGCGGCATTGCCTGCGCGGCCGATCACCTCTGGATCTGTCTGGCCATTCATGATGGCGGCAATGACGCCGCCGGCGAAAGTGTCGCCGGCACCGGTGGGATCGGTGACGTCAATGGGTTCGGCTGCGACCAACGTGCTTTTGCCGTCCTGAAGAAACAACGCGCCGCGGCGTCCCTGTGTTTCGACGATGGTCTGCCCGGCGCGGCGCACGGCGCCGCTCGTGCGCGCACTTTCCAGGAAATCGCGTTCCTTGCCGTTGCAGAAGATCAGGTCGGCGCGGGCGGCCAGCGCGGCGGTCTGGTCTGGGGTGATTGCCCGCGGATCGTTCTTGACGATCCAGGCGAGCTTCTGCTCCGGGGTGATCAGCGCCAGCAACTGGTCGGTCGCAAGCTTCGGTCCAATAGTGACGCAGATCCACTCGGCTTGCCGCATGAGCGACAGTTGCGCTTTGGTGAAGCCGATGCCCGGCGGCAGGCCGGGATCGTATAGGCAGGCGCAATCGCCATTGGAATCGTAGGCCAACACCGCGATCGGCGTCCGGGCGCCGCCGACCTTCGCCATGCCGTCGCAGGAAATGCCGTTGTTTGCGAGCTGACTGAGATAGACGTCTGCTGACGGGTCTTCGCCGATCCAGCTCAGGGGACAAACAGGGCCGGAATAGGCCTTGCCAATGGCCCGCGCAAAATAGGCCGGACCACCACCAAGGCGGGGCCACGCGGCTTCCGGGCGGCTCAGGATCGTGGTGGTGCGGCCGGGACGAACGTCGCCATCGAGGACGATGACGTGATCCAGGCTTGCATATCCCGAAATGACGATGCCATTCATGCAAGCATCTCCAGGCCCTCGGCAAGGCTCACGACCTTGCCCATGTAGCGTTCGATATCTTCAAGCGATGCCTCGGCCAGGTGCGGCCGATTGGAATTGGTGGCTTCGCGGACGATGACGGGCTCAAAACCGTTGGCAAACGCGTCCTGTGCCGTGGCCCGAATGCAGACATTGGTCTTTACGCCGGCGATGATGACACGAGTCACCTGCTGCTCATGCAGGAACAGTGCGAGGTCCGTTGCGAAAAAGGCACTGAAACGGCGCTTGTAGACCGCGGTCTCGTTTTTACCCTCTGGGCGGAAATCCGCAAAGAAATCGGCATCG
Organism: Shinella sp. OV683; assembly: GCF_057787725.1. NCBI lineage: Bacteria > Pseudomonadati > Pseudomonadota > Alphaproteobacteria > Hyphomicrobiales > Rhizobiaceae > Shinella > Shinella sp. OV683. The sequence continues at coordinate 2,452,594 of NZ_CM173543.1, read as the reverse complement.
TGCGCGTCCTCGAGATGATGGATGGGCAACTTCTTCCACTCGAAATCATGAAATTCCGGGCGATGGCGCTCGACTGCATGCACGGTGATCATGTTGTTCTCTCGCGCTTTCACGCGCAGCTTGCGCATCGGCTCCAGCACCTCTTCGACGGCCGGGTAGTAATTGGAATGGCCTGGCTCGAAGAACGAGTTGATGACATCGACGAGGATCAGCGCGGTTTTTTCAGGTGTTGTCATGGTTTGGCTCCGCGGGTCTTCCTGGAGGTGATGGCGATGATAGTCAGGATGACGATGACCATCACGTAGGGTAGCGTCTGGACGAGTTCGGCCGGAACACCGCGACCCTGAAGACGGATCTGGAAGGCGTCGAAGAAGCCGAACAGCAATGCGCCGATGGCGGTCATCACGGGACGGTTGCGGCCGAAGTAGAAGGCTGCCATGGCGATGAAGCCACGGCCCGCCGTAATGCCCTCGTTGAAGATGCCGACCACGCCGATCGACAGATAGGCACCGGCCAGACCGGCCATGAACCCGGCAAACACGGTGGAAAGATCCTTGGTCCGCAGCGGGTCGAGACCCAGCGCACGTGCGGCTTTTGGTCCGGCGCCAGCCGCACGCAGCCTGAGGCCGGCCCGCGTACGAGCAAGCCACCAGACGGTGACCGGCACGAGCATCCAGGCAATCCAGGTGAGAATGTCATGGCCGGAAAAAATCGCACCGAGCACCGGAATATCCTGGATTACGGGGATGTTCCAGCGGGGCAGGCGGGTCACATCGGGCAGGCTGAGCGTGCCTGACGTCTCGTAGGTCGATTTCAGAAAGAACCGCACCAATCCCGCCGCAACGATGTTGAAGCCGAGGCCGACGATGATTTCATTGGCGCTGAGCCGCGTCACACAGAGCGACATCATCAGGCCCATCATTGCGCCCGACAGGCCAGCTCCGATCAACGCCACGCTCCAATATCCATCGCCCGAAGCGAGGATCAAGCCGACCAGTGCGCCGACCAGCATCATCGAGTCGAGGCCGATATTGACGAGGCCACCCGTGCGATTGATAAGGCCGCCGATCGCCGCGAGAAGAATAGGCGTCGTCATGATCAGGGCGGAGTGAATGATATTGTCGATCATGCCGCACGCCCCTTTCTGGTGAACCATCCAAAACGGGCGACTGCAAAGATCATAACCATGCCCTGAAGAATATTGACGATCTCGATCGGAACGTCGCTGAACAGCTGGATCGTCGCACCCGACGTCGCCAGCGCGCCGAACAGGATCGCGGCCAGCAGGATGCCGAACGCATTGCCGCGACCGAGCAGCGCCACGGCAATGCCGACGAAGCCGTAGCCGGGCGAAAAGCCCGAGACATAGCGAAAGACGTTGCCCAACGCATGCACACCGCCGGCAATGCCGCCGATGGCGCCCGATAGCAGCATCATCTTGAACATCAGGCCGGGCACATTCATGCCGGAGGCGGTGGCAAAGCGGGCATTCATGCCGGCAATGCGGGTCTCGAAACCCAAGGCCGCCCACTTGCCCCACAGCCAGTAGAGCACAACAAAAGCCAGCGCGATCAGGAAGCCTGCATTCAGTGTAGAGCCGCGCATCAGTTTCGGCAGGCGCGCTGCCTCGGCGATCATCGGTGTCGCGGAATTCGCCGAACCTGGCGCCAGCAATGGCCCGTTGACGAGGTATGCCGTCAGGCTGACCGCAATGAAGTTCAGCATCAAAGTCGTCACGACCTCATCGACATCAAGTCGCGACTTGAGCAGCGCCGGGATGACCATCCAAAGCGTGCCGACAAGTGCTGCAGCGATCAACGCCGCCGGCAACAATACGAAGGCCGACAGCGACACGAACGTGAAGCCTACAAAAGCCGCTGCGAGCCCACCAACATTGACGCAGCCCTCGACGCCGACATTGAATGCGCCGGTGCGGAAGGCTATGGCCGTGGCAAGGCCAGTGAAGATCAGCGGCGTCGCGGCCGCGAGCGTCGAGGCGATGCGCTTGGTCGAGCCGAAGGACTCGGTAAACAGCAGGCGGTAGACCTCAAGCGGATTGTGTCCTGCGAGCAAAAGCACGATGCCGGCCAAGACCAGCGCTATGACCAGTGGCTGCAGGGCGGTGATCGCCGTGGCGAGCCATGGATGCCGCCTGGCTGCAGGTGAAGGGGATGCAATGGCCACCATCACGCCGCCTCCCCGAGCATCATTCGGCCGATCAGCTCAATATCGCCATCGCCGCGATGTAGTTCGCCGCGGATTTCACCGTTATAGAGGACGATAATGCGGTCGGCGAGGGTGATGATTTCATCAAGCTCCTCTGACACGAGCAGCACAGCGCCGCCACGATCTCGGTAATCGAGCAGGCATTTGTGGATGAAGGCGATGCCGCGAATGTCGACGCCGCGCGTCGGCTGGCAGGCCAGTAGAACAGACGGATCGCCATCCAGCTCGCGCGCGATAGCAACGCGTTGCTGGTTACCGCCCGAAAGGCTCGATGTCGGCAGGTTGGAGGAACCGCGCCGGACGGAGTAGCCGTCAAGCAGCTTTTCCGCATGCGCCGCGATCGTGCCGAGCTTGAGAATGCCGCCCCGGACGAACTCCGGCCAGCGATGGTGGCCGATAACGGCGTTTTCGGCGATCGAGGCTTCCAGGCAAAGGCCTTCTGCAGCCCGGTCGGGGCTGAGGTAGGCCAAGCCACGTGCGCGGCGAGCGGGAAGCGACAGCGACGTGATATTGGCACCGGCCAGCGTCACGCTACCCTGCTTTGTGGACAAGAGACCAGTCACGACGGCGATCAATTCATCTTGCCCATTGCCGGCGACCCCGGCGATGGCGACAATCTCGCCGGCATGCACCGCAAATCCGGCATTCTTCAATTTTTCCACGCCCCTGATATCGTCGGCCGAGACGTGGTCTATGACCAGCACGGGCTTGCCCGGTTGACAGGCAGGCGCGGTGGTCTCATGCAGCACCTCACCGATCATCAGTTCGGCAAGCTCAGCCTTGCTGGTCTCGGACGTCTTCATGCTGCGGATGACGCGGCCGGTGCGCACGACGGTTATGTCGTCGCTGACACCCATGACTTCGTCGAGCTTGTGGCTGATGAACAAGATCGTGCGTCCATCGTCGCGCAGCCGCCGCAACAGCGCCATCAGTTCGCGGATCTGCTTGGGTGCGAGCACAGCCGTCGGCTCGTCAAGGATCAGAACGTCGGCGCCGCGATAGAGCAGTCGCAGGATTTCGACGATCTGGCGGACATGCACCGGCGCATCATCGACCGGCATATTCCAGTCGAGCACCACGCCGGCTTCCTTCTCCAGGGCGCGAGCCGCCTCAAGGGCCCTGTCGCGGTCAATCAAACCAGGACCCTTGACCGGCTCGCGCGCTAAAACCAGATTTTCGAGCAATGTCAGCCCCGGCGCCAGCATGAATTCCTGATGAACCATGCCGATGCCGAGCGCGAAGGCTTCCGCCGGGCCGGACAATTCAGTCGGTTCGCCGTTGACGATGACAGTGCCCTCATTGGGCTTGTCCATGCCCTGCAGGATGCGCATCAATGTGGATTTTCCGGCGCCGTTGCCGCCAACGATGGCATGTACCGTCCCGGCGATTGCCGAAAAGTCCACGTTATCCAGCGCGATCAGATCGCCGAAACGCCGCGTTACTCCACGTGCGCCGAGGCGCACGCGGTTTGCGGACGATTGTGTGTCCGTAGTCAAGTTTAAGTCTCCGGATGGCAAATCTTCGGCTTACTTGAGGTAATCCGGATAGCCCTGGTCGACGACATTCCAGACCTTGATCTTGCCGGAAATGATATCAGCCTTGGCGGCTTCGACCTTATCGAGGTAAGCGGCTGGGATGATGTCCTTGGTGTACTTCATCGGCGAAAGGCCGACGCCGTCTTCCTTGAGGCCGAAGGCGACCACTGTGCCACCGAGCTTCACGTCCTTGGCATAGTCCTTGACGACATTCTCGACCGCAACATCGGTGCGCTTGATCATCGAGGTCAGGACGTTGCCGGGTGCCAGGCCATCCTGGTCGCCATCGACGCCGATTGCATAATGGCCGGATTCCTTGGCGGCCTGGATAACGCCGATGCCCGTACCACCGGCGATCTGGTAGATAATGTCGGCGCCTTCCTCGAACATCGCCTTGGCCATCTGTTGGCCGAGTGCCGGGTCACCAAAATTGTTGGAATAGGCGACCTTCACCTCAACCTTCGGATTGGCCGCCTTGGCGCCTTCAATGAAGCCGGCAATGAACTTGTCGATGCCGGCAGACTTGGTGCCGCCGATGACGCCGATGATCGGTTCGGCATTGATGCCCTTGATCGAGGTGTCGGTGGTTACCTGTCCCGCCAGCATGCCGGCGAGATAGGAGCCTTCCTGCTCCTGGAAGAGCACCGAGACAATGTTGTCACCCTTCTGCACCTGGTTGAGGATTGCAAACGTCGTCTCCGGATAGTCCTTCGCGACCTCGACCATCGGCTCGCCATGCGAATATTCGAGGTCGACGATCAGGCCGAAATCGGCATCGGATGCACGACGGAGGATATCGGCGGCCTGCGCAACGACATCTTTGGATTCGACCGGCTTGCCTTCAAGGCCGGTTTCCTTGAGTGCCCGCTGGAAACCTGCATAGGCCAGATCGTTATAGGACTGGTCGCCCAATCCGCCCTGGGCGATCACCAGCGCCGCAGGCTTGTCAGCCGCGTTTGCCGCCGCCGTCCCAAGGACCGAGGCGAGGACCGTGGTGGCCAGCAGAGTCAGGGTTCTGCAATTCATCGTTTTTCTCCAGTGTTGGTTTTTTGTTCCCCAAGTCAGTCTGACGCGTCAGCCTGGCTTCATACGAATAGTGACGGGCATCGTAAGTCGCATCGACCGCGTCGAGCGGCGTCCCGTCATCGGAAAATGTCTGGCGACTGACAGACACCACGACCGCGTCAGCGGCGAGTTTCAAAAGACGTCGGTCCTCGGCATCGGCAAGGCGCGCGATCAGCCGCTCGTTGGCAGTGGCGACTTTGAGATCGTGAAAATTGAAATGCGCATAGAGGGAGAAATCCGGATCATTGATGACCTCTTGTGTCAGCCCGATGCGTTCAACGAGCTTGGCCGAGAGTATCGACCGATGTCGCGCCATCGCGTTTCCATCCACGAAACGCAGGCGATCGAAAAGCACCAGCGGTTCGGTGGGAGGGTAGGGAAGGCCGGGCACCCACTCCACAGGCTCGAATGCGAGCACCTTGTGTGTCGCCACGTGTCCGGCTGCCTCCACTGCTTCGGTGAAGGAGAGCAGGTAGCCCGGCTGGCGCCTCAAGGGCGCCTCGGCCACGAATGTCCCGCTGCCCTGCTTGCGGACAATCAGGCCGTCTTTGACGAGCTGTTCCACCGCCTTGGCGACTGTGAAACGGCTCACCTTGAAATCCTTGGCCAGTTGCGGCTCGCTCGGTAGGCGCTCGCCCGCTTTGAGATTGCTCGCCAGTCCGCGCAGTTTGGTGGCAATCTGCAGATAGTAGGGCTCGCCGGTTTCAAGAAGTCTAGCCATGTTGGCTCCATGTTGTCCAGTCAACTGTACATATATGTTGAATTTTGGCAATCGTGATTTTCGCATCGACACAGAAATTTAGTGCAGAACAGATTTTTGGCCAAATCGTCATTTTTGTAACACGCATTGCCATTTTTGATGCAACTACCAGCCGCTGAAAGGCGACGGGATCGCTGCCGCAAGACTCGCGAGCCTGCGTTAAAACTCCAATGTAAATCAGGCAGTTGCGTGTTTCGACTTGCATGGCGCCGTCTCACCTTGGTGCATGGGCCTCATCGATCAACCATTGGGAGCATAGTTTTATTTTCGCCAAACTGGAACCACAAATGCATTTTAGGGGTTGGTGGTATTGGGAGCGTTCCCCATATGAAAACCGTGATCTGCACATGCCGCCTGACATTATGTCCGGCCCCTATGCCTGCGGACCATTTGCGATCAACCTCGACATCAATCGAGGGCGAATGTCGAAGGAGACTACTATGAAGACTTTGCTGATTGGCGCCCTGGCGGCGCTTGTCTCTACCTCAGCCTACGCGGCGGACCTGGTGACCCAAGAACCAGTGGCTCCCGAAGTGGTTGAAGCTGCGCCCATCTCCACCTGGGACGGCGCTTACATCGGTGCCCTCGGCGGTGCCGGCTGGCTGAAGGGCGATTATGATTTCGGCGCGACCACGGCAAGCCGTACAAAGGCTGGCGGGTTGCTCGGCGCATTTGCCGGCTATAACTACCAGCTCGACAACAACGTCGTTCTGGGCGTCGAAGGCGACTTTTCCTACAATTGGAACAAGGAAAGCATCGGCGGCACGGATGTCGGCACCGACTGGGCCGGTTCCGCTCGCGGCCGCGTCGGCTATGCGTTCGATGACGCCCTGATCTATGGTACCGCTGGCTGGACCACCGCTCGCGGTTTCGTCGATGCACCGGGTGCCAGCAAGCAGACCAAGGCTCTCAACGGCTACACCGTTGGCGCCGGCGTTGACTACAAGATCACGCAGAACATCTTTGCCCGTGCCGAATATCGCTTCAACGATTACGGCACCGAGAAGATCGGCGGCGTGAAGTTCGACAACCAGCAGCACCAGGCCATCATCGGCATTGGTTACAAGTTCTAAGTCACGGGTTGGGCCAAGGGGCCAACTCCTGTAATAGACGAGATGCCGCGTGTCTCCGATACGCGGCATCATTCATTTCGAGCCGGCTGCGAAATGCTGAGCAGATCGCATTGACGCGGGCTGGCTCAAGAGCTACACGGGCTGCGGCTTGCGGGTGTGGCGGAATTGGTAGACGCACCAGATTTAGGTTCTGGCGCCGAGAGGCGTGGGGGTTCGAGTCCCTTCACCCGCACCAGCCCCATGTGAACATGGTGCGAATGCGGGGAAAATGCGTGTTTTCCAGCAGTGCAACACCCATTTTGCTTGCAAATCTTCTGCGAATTTGCATAAAGCCGTTCCCGGCGGATGAGCTTTCTTTGGAGTTCATCGTAACGACAGGCTGGCACCATCGAGCCGCCGCGACTTAAAAGGTAGGAACATGCAGGTTATCGAAACGCTCGCTGAAGGGCTGAAGCGCGAACTGAAGGTCGTCATCACGGCCAAGGACATGGAAACTCGGATGATCGAGCGCCTCGAAGAGGTCAAGGACCGTGTCAAGATCAATGGCTTCCGTCCTGGCAAGGTACCCTTCTCCCATGTCAAGAAGATGTATGGCAAGTCGGTCATGGCCGAACTCGTCAACGAAATCATTCGCGACCAGCCGAACGAAATCCTGACCGGCCGCGGCGAAAAGTCTGCGACCCAGCCGGAAATCGCGATGACCGAAGACCAGCAGGAAGCTGAAAAGATCCTGGCGGCCGAAGCCGATCTCGAATTCACGGTGTCCTATGAAGTGATTCCGCCGATCGAAATCAAGGATGCCAGCGGCATTTCCGTGACCCGCGAAGTCGTCGAAATTCCGGAATCGGAAGTCGATGAGCAGATCCTCAAGATCGCCGAAAGTGCCATCGAATACACCGAGAAAAAGGGCAAGGCCGCCAATGGCGACCGCGTCACCATGGACTACGAAGGCAAGGTCGATGGCGTTCCTTTCGAAGGCGGCAAGGATTCCAATGCCGAGCTCGTTCTCGGTTCTGGCCGGTTCATCCCGGGCTTCGAAGAGCAACTGATCGGCCTGAAGGCCGGCGATGAAAAGATCATCACGGTGACGTTCCCGACGGAATATCCGGCCGCCAACCTGGCCGGCAAGGAAGCCACCTTCGACGTATCCGTCAAGGCTGTTGCTTCGGCGGGCAAGGTCGAAATCAACGATGAACTCGCCTCCAAGCTGGGTATCGAGTCGGTCGACCGCCTGCGCGAAATCGTCCGCGGCCAGATCGAAAGCCAGTTCGGCACCATGACGCGCCAGAAGGTCAAGCGCCAGCTTCTCGACCAGATGGACACGCTCTACTCGTTCGAGACGCCGTCGCGCCTCGTCGATGCCGAATTTGAAAACATCTGGCGCCAGATCAACATCGATCTCGCCCAGTCCGGCAAGACCTTCGAAGACGAAGACACGACCGAAGAAAAGGCGCGCGAAGACTATCGCAAGCTGGCTGAACGTCGCGTCAAGCTCGGTCTCGTTCTCTCCGAAATCGGCGAGAAGATCGGCGTCGAAGTCAGCGAAGACGAAATGAACAAGGCGCTCTACGCGCAGATCCAGCAGTTTCCGGGCCAGGAAAAGGAAATCATCGAATATTTCCGCAAGACCCCGGGTGCGATCGCCGGCCTCCGTGCGCCGATCTTCGAAGAAAAGGTCGTCGACCATCTGCTTACCGAAGTGAAGGTCACCGACAAGACCGTCACCAAGGAAGAACTGATGGCGGACGACGAGGAAGACGCTGCGGCATCTTCCAAGAAGGCTGCACCGAAGAAGAAGGCCGCCAAGGCTGAAGCCGCTTCCGAAGAAGGCGAAGACGCCGCTCCGAAGAAGAAGGCTGCGCCGAAGAAGAAGGCTGCCGACGACAAGGCTGAGTAAGCCTCCTCCGTCATTCCAGTGAAAAAGGCCGCCTCAAACGAGGCGGCCTTTATTTTTTACATTAGCATATTATTGCAAGCTACTGATTGTTTTGATTTTACGATTGGCTAGATCAGGAAGTCATCGGCATGGAAGTCGCCTTTGTGCATGCCTTCAATTTTCAGCGAGTCACCGCTGCCGAATGAGAAGACGACGTCCTTCCCGCTGTTGGCCGCATGGGACAAAAGCTCATCGACCGACGCGAAATGGTAGGCGGCAACGTTGATCTTGTCGATGCCTTGAAAGTCCGTGACCTTGTCGTGGTCCCAGCCCGCCTTGAAATAGAAAGTGTCGGCGCCGCTTCGGCCGTCATAAGTATCATCGCCTGCTCCGCCGAAGAATCTGTCGTTGCCAGCATTGCCATTCAGGTGATTGCTGACCTTGTTGCCGTGGAGTCTGTCGTTACCCGATCCTCCAACTGCATCCTCGATGAGGGAGGCGCTTCGTCCCCGATACATCAATGCATTGTAGATGTTGCCCGACGCCATGTGCACGCCGGGGCCGTCCTCGTCCGCATAGCCGAGATCAGCGACTTGGCCGCCTTTGAATTTGGAATATCCGCCCGGTGTGAGGTCGATCAAGACGTTGTTGGAATAGGCGCTGAGATCGTAGCTGTCATGGCTGCCGCCGCCGTCCCAGATCGTCGCGAAGATACGGTTGCCGCCGGGGTCGATGGCGACCTTGCCGTTCACCAGGGTTTCTCCACCATCGGGCGTCCAGCTGTAGCGCGTGTTGCCGTCGTTGACGTTGTAATTGGCGCCGTACATATGCTGCAGGGCGGCAATGTCTGCCATCATATAGGTTTGGGGAAAGCCCCAGTTCTCGTTGGAATATCCGCTGGCATCGTCACCCTTGTAGCTTCTGTAAGTCATCACAGAATATTCGAGTGAATCATATTCGGAACTCAGTACTGGATAGGTTACGTGGTTGTCGCCATTGGTGAATGTCTCATGCCCGTGCTTCAGTCCCAGGGCATGACCCGTTTCGTGGATCACTGTCGCAAAATTGTAATTGCCCTGTACTGCATTTGAGTAGTCGTGGGTATGCCCGAACCAGACATCGCCGCCAAACGAAGAACTGTTGGGATAATATCCGTAGGCGGTATTGTTAGCACTGCTCGATTCGGCGTAGCGAATGGTTGCGCCGCTATCGCTGCCCTCGCTGATGCGCAGCTTGGTGAAGCCTTCGACTGCGAAACCATCATTGGCATGGCTGCCATATGCGGTGTCGAGGATATATTTTGCGGCGCCTTGAATTTTTCCGCTGACATTATCAAAGCCATTGTTTTTTTCGGGGCTATAATGGTAGTCGCTCTTGCTGTCCGGAAACGCGTAAGTGAGCGTGCCTCCGCTCCAGGCATAGCCGGAGGAGACGCCATCAATAAAGTTGTTGCCCGTCGTCGTGATAAAATGCGTTGCCTGTCGGTTCGAGATGAAGCCACCGATCCTGGCGTCGTCATTGCTCTGGAGCCCGTAAATGCCGGAACTGAAGCCGGATTTTTGTTGCATGGATGTCTCCCTCTCTTGTTGGCGGGATTATAGGAACGTTCTCCGGATACCTTGCCGGCCGCGATGGTGAATCACCGCTGATCTGTCAGTTGGCAAAATCATCCCCACGAAAGTGTCTCATGCCTGCTGCAAGCTTGCCAGTACAAAACTCGGACGAAGCTTTTTGAACGCGCATGGAATAAAGTGGGCGTTGCGAACGTCAAGTGTTGAAGTGGCGTTAGGCTGGCTACCATATCGTTCGAATCTTTCACGGGGGTGAATGTAGATGCTTGCTGTCCTGCGTCTTCTCGTTGTCGGCACTCTTCTGGCCGCGCCGAGCCTTGCATTCGCCAGCAAGACCTTCGGACTGGTGATCGGAATCAATGATTACGCTTATGTGCCGACGCTCGACGGTGCCCGCAACGATGCGCTTGACATATCGTCTGCGCTGCAACGAATGGACGTCGAGAGCGTCACCACGCTTCTCGACCGCGACGCAACCAAGCAGAATGTCGTCGCGGCATGGCAGTCGATGCTTGCCCAGGCGAGATCGGGAGATACCCTGTTCATCTCCTATGCCGGCCACGGTGCGCAGGCGCCCGAACGCAATGCGGGTGAGGAGAAGGACAAGCTCGACGAATTCTGGGTGCTGCCCGGATTCAATCCACAGAATATCCGCGAAACCTGGCATGAGACCGTCTTCGACAATGAGTTGAACGCCTGGTTCAAGGATGCTTCCAGCCGCGGCTTGCGCGTCGTGTTCGTTTCCGACTCCTGCCACGCCGGCGGCATGGACCGGGCAGTCAATGGCCGGATGCGCTATGTCGATGTTGGCAAGAGCCGAATCCTGGGGGAGCTGGTATCGCTGATGCTGAAGGGGCAGGGCGGACAGGCCTCCCAGCCAGAGGAACCGCTCCTTCCCGCCAATGTCACGCTGCTCGCCGCCACCGGGGAGTCCCTGCCGGTGCCTGAAGTTGTCATCGACGGCCGGCCGCGCGGCGCCCTGAGCTGGAGCGTGGCGCGCGCGCTGGAAGGCATGGCGGACCGGGATGGCGACGGGGTGCTGACCCGCACCGAGCTCGAGGACTACATTCTTGCCACGGTCCGGATGCGCTCCGAATCACTTCAGACGCCGGTCTTTACGCCGGTTTCCGCCCAGTCGGGCCGGGAGAGCGTTATCGCTCTGCGTCAGGATCAATCCGTACAGGTTGCAAGCCAGCCGGAAGGCCAGGGCGCCCAGCGGCCGGTGCCGATGGCGCGGGAACTTGGCTTCAAGCCAATCCTTACGGTTTCAGTCAAAGGCAGCGAGTTGCAGCCGGAGAATACAGTAAAAGGACGGTACTCCTTTGAGTGGGATGCAACCAAAGGCATTTTCAAAACGCCGAACGGCGATGTCGCGGGTGAGAATATTTCCTCATATACTGTCAACGATGTAGTATCAAAATTCATTCTGCTTGATTTTCTTCAGGCAATTGCTTCCAAGAAGCCCGGAATGTCAAATATCGCTCCGCAAAAGGCCCTCTACTATGAAGGAGAGCGAATCAAGTTCGACAGCGTGCGTGGCGCGTTCAAAAACATGTTGGTGTTTAATCTTGCCAATACCGGGGAAGTACAATTCCTTGACGTGATCTCAAATGGCGAGCCGGCAAACAAGACATTCCTTAAAGAAATGCAAGTCGTCGCTCCTTTTGGCGCAGATCATCTGGTAACTATATCTTCCAACGCGCCCCTGGACTATATTGGTCAGGCCATAGAGCGGGGAGTTGGCTCTAAAGAATTGTTGCAGTTGCTTTCTTCGAGGATAGATGGAGTGGATGCAGAGGTTTCTGTGACGCCTCTTTATACCAGCAGCAAGTAGTGGATATTACTAATTTTTTGATTCTGAATTTATTGTTTTCGTTAACCATCAGTAAGTTTTGAGTAAGGTTTGAACGATATCTTTCGCCCCAGCATGCACGCAGAAGGGGCCAATGCAATGTCGAAGAGTCGAGCGGTTGTGTCTACCACAACCAAGACGGTCAGTGATCTGTCATCCGTGACAGGCACTGCAAAAGGGGACTTCATCATCCTGACGAAGTCTGATCATGATTCACTCAACCTGTTGGGTGGATATGACCGATTGGAAATGCAGGGCGACGGAAACACCGTTACGCTGTCCAACGTAGAGTCCATCAAGGGCTCCACCGGGGCTGACCTTGTCACCCTGGACACAGTTATCACCGGCGGCGCGATCAATCTCGCAGGCGACAACGATACGCTGACATTCTCCGACAACGGCGGCACCGCGACGCTTTCGAACATCGAAAGCATCCTTGGCGGCGACGACACCGAATATGTCATTTTTGGCGCTCAGGCCAACGATGACTACATCGACCTCGGCGACGGCGCCGACAAGATCCTGCTTGGCAAGTTCGTCAACGACCTGACAATCCAGAATGTCGAAATCGTGACCGGCTCGCTGCTGACCGACGTCATCACCATCGAAAACGATTTCACCGGCGGCAAGATCGACCTGGCAGCCGGCAACGACAAGATCCAGCTCGGTGACTTTGGCAACACGATCACCATCGCCAACATCGAAACGGTGCGCGGCGGCGACGATGCCGACCTCGTGACTGTCTCGGCAATCTTCACCAAGGGTTCCGTTGACCTCGGCGACGGCATCGACGTGCTCGACCTCGGCAATTTCGCCAACGTTGTCAGCGTCAAGAATGTCGAATCAATTGCTGGCGGCACCCTGGTCGACACGATCGTTCTTACTGGCCAGGCCGCGGCGATCCAGATCGATCTCGAAGGCGGCAAGGACAAGTTGACGCTCGGCGATTTCGCCAACACCGTCAGCGTCTATGGCGTTGAAACGATCGCCGGCGGTACCGGCGACGATATCGTCTTTATCAGCGATCTCGTGACCGGCGCCACCTATAATCTCGGCGCAGGCACCGACACCCTGAACCTGTTCGACGGCGGCTCGACTGTCTCGGTCGGCAACGTCGAAACGATCAACGGCGACATCGGCGACGACGTCGTGACGCTGACGACAGCGGCATCGATGACCATCGACCTCGATGATGGCGATGACAAGCTCGTGCTCGGCAAGTTCAACAACACCGTGACGATCTCCAACATCGAAACCGTGACCGGCGGCCAGTCGTCCGACCTGATCACCGTTTCAACCGCTCTCACCGGCGGCAAGATCGATCTCGGCCTCGGCGGCGACTCCTTGACGCTTGCTGATGCTGTCAACACCATCACTGTTGCAGGTGTCGAAACACTTACCGGCGGAACCAATTCCGACGAAGTCTATGTTTCTGGTGGCCTGACGAAGGCGACCGTCGATCTCGGCACCGGCAACGACACCCTGACGCTTGGTGCGGGCGTCAATTCGCTGACCGTGTTGAATGTCGAGACGATCGTCGGTGGTGCGTCTGCCGATTACGTTATTCTCGGCAATGCCTCTGACGCCGGTTCGGAATATACTATCGATCTCGGCCTCGGCAAGGACACGGTCGTTCTGTTTGCTGCCGACAACACGGTGACGATTTCCAACGCGGAAACCATCACCGGCGCCACTGGCAACGATACCGTTTTTCTCGGTGCAGCAGCAGCAGGCGTGGCTATCAATCTTGGAGCCGGCAACGATACGCTCGACATGGTCGACTTCGGCGGTACAATTACCATCTCCAACGTGGAAACGGTTCTCAGCGGCGATAGCGCCGACGTCGTGACTGTGGCAACAGCACTGACGGGCGGCCTGATTTCGCTCGGTGACGGAAACGATACGCTGACACTCGGTGCGTTTATCAACACCATCACCGTTGACGGAATCGAGACAGTCATCGGTGGCAAGTCCAGCGATGTCGTCAGCGTGACCGGCGATCTGCAGTCTGGTTTGTTCAATCTTGGCACCGGCTTCGACAAGCTCGATCTCTCCGGCGCGACATCGGACGTCACTGTCAATGTCAGCGGCGTGGAAACCGTCACCGGCAGCGCCTTTGCCGACGTGATCACGGTTGTCTCCGACCAGACGAAGATGGAAGTTGATCTCGGTCTCGGCCAGGATACGCTGTTGCTCAACGGCAACATCACTGTCACTGTCGCCAACACTGAAACCATCACGGGCGGCACCGGCGCGCAGAACGTAGTCCTCGACGGCGCCTATGTCGGTGAAATCGATCTCGGCGCTGGCGTTGACAAGCTTACGCTCGACGTCACCTCGAACAGTGACACCAACACCATCACTGTTGCCGGTATCGAAACCATCGTTGGCTCGGCGGACGGCGACGTCATCGTCCTGGGTGACGCTCCGATTTCTGGCTCGATCGATCTTGCCGCTGGCGCTGACACGCTGCTGCTCGACGCGCTCGGTGGCACGATCTCAGTTGCCAACATCGAAACCATCACCGGCGATATCGGCGACGACTCGATCACCTTTACCAGCGTAGCCACTGGCTCGACGATCGATCTCGGCGACGGTATCGACAAGCTGGTACTGGCCAACTTCAACAACACCGTCAGCATTACGGACATTGAAACCGTGGTTGGCGGCAACTCTGCCGATCTCGTCACCTTCGTCGGCGAAGTCACCGGCGGTTACGTCGATCTCGGCAAGGGTAACGACACGCTTACCTTCGATGCCCAGAACACCACCGTTACGCTCCTGAATGTCGAAACGGTCGCCGGTGGCGCCGGCAACGACGCGGTGACCCTCGGTGTATCGCAGACATCGGGTTCCTTCGATCTCGGCGGCGGCACCGACGAACTGATCTTCGGCGCAACGGGCGGCACGCTGTCGGTCCAGGGCGCTGAAACGATCACCGGCAATGTCGGCGTCGACTATGTCTACCTGAGCTCCACGGACTCGAGCGAAATCGATCTCGGCCTCGGCAACGACACTGTCGTTCTGAACGCCAGCGGCAACACGATCTCCGTGATCGGTGTTGAAACTGTCATCGGCGGTGCCGGCGACGACAAGGTCACTCTCGCCGACAGCTATACCGGCGGCATGATCAAGCTGGGCGCTGGCGTCGATACGCTCATCATCTCGGCTTCCGGCGCAACTGTTACGGTTGCCGGCGTCGAAACGGTGAGCGGTGGTACGGGCAACGACACAGTGACCTTCTCGGAAGTCTACACCGGCGGCGAGATCGATCTCGGCGCGGGTGACGACAAGCTGGTCTTCTCGAACTTCGCCAACACGGCGACGATCGTGAATGCTGAAACTGTGGTTGGTGGATCTCTGGCGGACACCGTTGTCCTCAGCGGCGCCTGGCTGAGCGGCACCGTCGATCTCGGTGGTGGCAATGACACGCTGACCTTTGCAGGCGGCGCGACGCTGACAGTCGCCAATGTCGAAAGCATGATCGGCTCGACCGATGTCGACCAGATCACGCTGACGGGCATAAACGTTGCCAAGGTCATCGACCTTGATGGTGGCAACGACGTGCTGACATGGTCGACAAACGGCCTGACAGCAACGCTCATCGACGTTGAATCGGTGACCGGCGGCATCGCCAATGACGTGCTGACCTACGGTGCGGCCATTACCGGTGCCTATATCGACCTCGGTGACGGCGCCGACAGCCTGACGCTCTCCGGCCTGGAGAACAACACGCTGACGATCGCCAATATCGAAACGATCGTCGGTGGCGCGAGCTCTGACATCATCGTCATCGATAGCCTCACTTACACCGGCACGGTCAGCCTTGGTGGCGGCAACGACAGCCTGACGCTTTCCAGCTCCGGCAACGTTGTGACCATCAGCGGCATCGAAACAGTGACCGGCGGCGGCGGCGACGATAAGGTGTCGTTCGCTGGTGCGGCGCAGAACCTCGAGATCGACCTCGATGCCGGCAACGACAAGGTAACGCTCGACAACTACATGAACACGCTGACGCTCAGCAATGTCGAATCGGTATCGGGTGGTTCGGTCTCCGACGTCATCACGATCGACACGGCAACGACAGGCGGCGGATACTCCCTGGGCTCCGGTAACGACAGCATCACGTTTACCGACGGCTTCACGGCTACGTTCACGGCAGTTGAAACGATCAACGGCGGTTCGGAAGACGACTCGGTCACGCTGACCTCGTCCTACACCGGCGCGACGATCGATCTGGGGACTGGAGACGACTATGTCTTCTTCACCACCAGCGGCACTGCGACGATCGGCGGTGTCGAGCACATCGTCGGCGGCACTGGCGTGAATAACATCACGCTCAGCGGCTCGCAGGACACCAAGGTTGACCTTGGTACCGGTGACGACGTCATCACCCTTGGTGATGGTACGGACGAAGTTCTTGCCGGCACAGGTGCCGACCAGTTCATCTTCACCGCCGTCACCCAGTCGAACTCGACGGACACGGACGTGTTCGGCGACTTCACCGCCGGCACTGACAAGCTGGTGTTCGACGGACTGCAGACCGGTACGTTCCACTACCTAAGCAATGCCGGTGCATTCACCGCCACGGGCTACTCGCAGGCATACTTCGACAACGCGACCGACAAGCTCTTTGTCGACGTGGACGGCGATGGCACCGGCGACATGGTCATCAAGCTGACCGGCGTCAACTACGACGACTTGACGACGTCGGATTTCGACTGGTCATAAGACCGGACGATCCACAAGATGTGAAAGGGCGCGGCGCAAGCCGCGCCCTTTTCAGTTTCGCGTCAGCCCCCGTCGTATAGACTGTCGCCGAGCAGAATCGTCTGATTCTGAGAAGGTGTAGCGAAGGAGCTTTCATGATTGAGGTGCCCGTTTCCTGGGGCGAGCTGGTGGATAAGATCACCATCCTGCAGATCAAGTCCGACCGGATGAGCGACGAAAAGAAGCTCGTCAATGTGCGCAAGGAGCTTGCGCTGCTGAAGGAAAAGCTCGGCGGCAACGCTGAAAATGGCGACATCATCCGTCTGACGGGCGAGCTCTACGCGGTCAACACCGAACTCTGGGATATAGAGGACGAGATTCGCGACTGCGAGAACGCCGGCAATTTCGGCGAAAAGTTCGTCTCGCTCGCACGCGCCGTCTACATCACCAATGACAAGCGTTCCGAACTCAAGCGCGAGATCAATATGGCGCTCGGATCCGGCTTGATTGAAGAGAAATCATATCAAGTCTACAAGATTCAGTAGCGCTGGATGCAGGCACTGACTTGATTTCTGGCGTCAGACAAGCGTGCCAGAGTGGCGCTGGCAGTGATTAGGAGCAGTTTGGATGGATGATGCGGTCGGCCTGGCAGAGTTTTCGGTGGAGGATTGCCGGAAGCTTCTTAGCGACGGCCACATTGCCGAGGGACTGGGTGCACTTCAAGGGCTGGTGCGAAGCGATCCCGATAATGCCACGATCCACCATTATCTCGCCGTCGCCCTGCATATGAGCGGCCGTTCGGCCGATTCCCTGCCGCATTTCGACCGGGCGATCGCGCTCGATCCCCAGCAGCCATCTATCTATCAGAATCAGGCCATTGCGCTTTTGAACGCCGGCGAAGTCGAGAAATCGCTGGATGCAGCAGAAAAGGCCATCGCGCTTCGACCCGAGAGCATCGGCGGCTATGTCAATCTGGCTCTCGCCCGGATCCGGCTGAAGGACTATGACGCAGCCTCCAGGATCATCGATCGGGGGCTTGCCATTGCGCCGGATCATCCGGGCCTGCTGACCCAGGCGAGTCATCTGGCAATCGAGATGCAGGACTGGGCCAAGGCGGAACGCTTCGTTGCAGCGGCGCTGGAAGTCGCACCCGCAAGCGTCGATGCGCTCTACAATGCCGGCATGCTTCATCAATACAGGGAACGGGACATTGACGCGCTAAAGGCGTTCGATAAGGTTCTCGCAATTCAGCCTCGACATGAGGCATCTTTTGTTAACAGGGGTGTCTCGCTCAGAAATCTCGGGCGTGCGGACGAAGCGCTGCGCCATTTCGCAAGTGGCCTCAGCCTCTGGCCGGACTGGGACGTGCTGAAATACAATATCGCCATCACGCGGCTTTATCTCAAGCAATGGCCGGAAGCGTGGGTGGATTATGAACTGCGTTCCTCGGTAGCCGGTTCGCTCGACAAGACGACACGCCCAACCACACCGCTGTGGGATGGAAGCGACCTCGACGAAGGCACGCTGCTGATTGTTCACGAGCAGGGATTTGGTGACACTTTCCAGTTCATCCGCTTCATCTTCGCGACTGTGGGCAAGGCGGAGAAGGTTATCTTCCTCTGCCAGAAGCGGCTCTATAACCTGCTGTCGCGACTGGATATTTTCCAG
The DNA here is from genome assembly GCF_057787725.1 of Shinella sp. OV683. Lineage (NCBI taxonomy): Bacteria > Pseudomonadati > Pseudomonadota > Alphaproteobacteria > Hyphomicrobiales > Rhizobiaceae > Shinella > Shinella sp. OV683. Next base: position 2,434,258 of record NZ_CM173543.1, on the reverse strand, counting down.
AATGGCAAGGTGCAGCTTGTCGCTGATGATGGCCGACTTCCCGAGCACGACTCTCATATTCCGCTGATGTCTCTGCCGCGCCTGATGCGCCTGACACCGCAAACCGTGCCCGTAGGCGTCTGCAGAATGGATGTCGAACCGGAACGGCTGCAACGCTGGAAAGCTTTTGGCACACCGGCCATCGCAGACCGGTCCATGCGCATCGGCATCGCCTGGCAGGGTAACCCGAATGCATCGGTCGATCGCGGCCGCTCCATTCCGCTCGCAGAATTCGCGCCGCTCGCGAAGCTGGGTGACAAGGCCAGCCTGATTTCGCTACAGAGGTTTTTCGGTCTCGACCAGAACGCGCCGGCCGATCTCGACATCCTGTCGCCGGATGGTGATTTCGATGCCGGCGACGAAGCGTTCGTCGATACGGCAGCGATGATGATGACGCTCGATTTGGTCATCACGTCGGACACCGCAACCGCCCACCTTGCAGGTCTTCTCGGCCGGCCCGTCTGGCTGATCCTCAAGCATGTGCCGGACTGGCGCTGGGGCGGCGAGGGGTTGTTGACCGAATGGTACCCGACCATGCGGCTTTATCGTCAGAAGAGTCCCGGCGACTGGCAGGGTTGCTTTGAGCAACTGGCCGACGGCCTCGACCGCTTGATTCCAGGTAACGCACCGGCACAAAAGAGTGCCGGTATGTCGGAGGCCATCAGGCTGCACATGCAGGGCCGGTTTCGCGAGGCGCTCGATATCTATCGCATCGAGCATGCTGCCGGGCGCCGCGACCCGCAGCTCCTGAATTTCCTGGCGATGGCCATTCTGGAAGAGGGCAAGCGCGGCAAGCCGGCGGCGGAAGAAGCGCTGCCATTCGCGGCCAGATCGGTGTCGCTCGCTCCCGGCATGGGCGATTACTGGAGCAATTTCGCAGTGCTGCTCGATAGCCTGCCGAGCCGCAGCGACGGCAAGCGGGCGCTTCGTTTCGCGCTGACGGTCAATCCGGAGCATGCACCATCACTGATCTCACTGGCCAAGCGCGAATCTGCCGATGGCAATGCCGAGCAGGCGCTCCAAAGCCTGAAGGGGCTGCTGGCTCGCGAACCCAATTCGGTTTCGGCGCTGTCGGCATTGGCAACGATCTACAACGATCTGAAGCAATATAAGGAATCCGAACGGGCGTTGCGGCAAGCGCTTGAACTCCAGCCGGAGGATTCCAAGCTCTGGGTTCAGTTGGGCGCAGCCCAGTCGGCCAACGAACGCCCATTCGATGCGGCCGATAGCTGGGAGAGGGCGCTGTTCCATGAACCCGGCAACGCCGATGCTTTCAGCAATCTTGGCGTCCATGAGCGAACCCATGGTGCCCTTGGGCTGTCCTGTTATCTGCAGCGCCGGGCCGTAGAGTGCGATCCCAATCACGCCGAAGCCTGGAACAATCTTGGCATCGCCGAACTCGAAGCCACGCATGACCAGGCCTCCATCGGCGCATTCAGCCGCGCTATTGCCGTCCGTCCGGGTTATCCGGATGCACATCTGGCGCTGGGCATGGCGCTGCTCAACGGGGGCGATTTCGCCAACGGCCTGAAGCACTACGAGTGGCGGCTGATGGCTGAAAAGCTCGGCATCACAGCCAATCGCCCGAAGCTGCCGCTTTGGCGCGGCGGCGATCCCAAGGGTAAGTCGTTCCTGTTGATGGCAGAGCAAGGTTTCGGCGACGCCTTCCAGTTTTCGCGCTACGCTACCTGGCTGAAGGAGCACGGGGCAAACAAGGTTTTCATCGGATGCCGTGACAAGATCGCCCATCTGCTCAGGACCATTCCGGGTGTCGATGACGTCTACGGCGAGGGCGCCAAACTGCCGCCCGCCGACGCCCTGATCTACATGATGAGCATGCCTGCGCTGTCCGGCATGCGGCTTGAAACCATCCCCGCTTATGAGAGCTACATGACCGCCGATCCCGCGCGCGTGACGCGCTGGGCGCAATGGCTGGCGGAGAAGCCAGGCTTCCGCGTCGGCGTGGTCTGGCAGGGCAATCCGGACCCCAAGGTCGACAAGGGCCGTTCCTATCCGCTGGCGGCACTGGAACCGCTTGCGAAAATTCCAGGTGTTCGGCTGATCGCCTTGCAGAAGGGCGCCGGCGAAGAGCAGATCGACGCCCTCGATGGCCGTTTCCAGGTGGAGCGTCCGGGCGAAGACTATGACAGCGGCGCCGATGCATTCGCCGATACCGCCGCAATGATGATGAATGTCGATCTCATCGTCACATCGGACACGGCGGTGGCACATCTCGCCGGTGCGCTCGGCCGGCCGTGCTGGGTGGTGTTGAAAGCGCATCCTGAATGGCGCTGGTTGACCGGCCGCTCCGATAGTCCATGGTACCCGATGACGCGCCTTTTCCGTCGCATCAAGGACGAGGTCGAGACTGCGCCGTTCGCCGGAGTTATGGAACGCATGGCAACGGCACTTGAAAAGCTTGCGGTCGGCGACCTTTCACAACGCCATGTCAGTGCGCCGGCTGAGGCCAAGGCGATCCAGGCCTTCGATCCGGTCAAGACCTACAATGGCGCGCTCGACGCACAGCGTAGGAATGATTTCACAACGGCTGCCGATCTCTATGGCCAGGTGCTCGACAACCCATCTCTCCGCGCCAATGCATTGCATATGCTGGGGGTCAGCGCACTGCACCGCGACCGGAATCATCGCGCGGTGGTGCTGTTCCGAGAAGCTGAAAAGGCCGGGCTGAAAACACCCGAATTCCTCAGCAACCACGCAATCAGCCTGCGGCGCACCGGAAGAATCAACGAAGCGATCGCTTACCTCAGGCGCGCGCTCGAGACGAAACCGACCGCCGAGGCACATCTGTCGCTCGGTAACATCTATCGCGACGAATGCCGCTTTCCGGAATCCTTCGAGAACTATCAGGCAGCTCTGAAGATCAATCCGCAAATGCCCAAGGCCCATCGTGGCATGGGCAACCTGATGCGCGACATGCACCGGCCGCAAGAGGCGCTCGCCGCCTTCGAGCGCGCGCGGGCGATTGATCCCAATGACGCCGATCTGGTGCTCGACCACGCCCATGCCAAATTTTACGACGGCGACTATGTCGGTGGCTTCAAGGACTACGAGGCCCGCTGGAAGAGCAAGGAAATGAAGCCGCGCATCTTCCCGGTTCCGCGCTGGGATGGCAGTCTGGTTCCCGACAAGACGCTGCTGGTGCATGGCGAGCAGGGTTTTGGCGACAACATCCAGTTTGTCCGTTTCGTCGGCGAGGCGGCCAGGCGAGCGGGAACCACCATTCTCGAGGTGCGCGCACCGCTGATCAGCCTGTTCAAGACACTTGATTTCGGCACGCCCGTCGAGATCGTCGAGCAGGGACGTTTTTCGGGTATCTTCGATCTTGAAGTGCCAATGCTGAGCCTGCCCGCAGCCTTCGGCACCACAATCGACATGGTGCCACCGGTGGCCGAGTTCCACATCGACCCTGAGCGCGTGGCCTTTTGGAAGGCGAAGTTCAACGGACCCGGCCTGAAGGTGGGTATGATCTGGCAGGGCAATCCCAAGGCGCGCGCCGACCAAGGGCGCTCCCCGCCGCTTTCTGCCCTTGAACCACTGTTCAGCGTGCCCGATGTCACCTTTGTCAGCTTACAGAAGGCCGATGGCTTGCAGCAGATCGCCGAATCTTCACTCGCCAACCGCATGATCGTGCCAGGTGCCGAGCTCGGCGATTTCAACGAGACGGCAGCTGCCGTCCTGGCGCTTGACCTGGTGATTTCGTCCTGCACCGCGACGCTGCATTTGGCGGCAACGCTTGGTGTGCCAACCTATGGCATGCTGAAATATCATGCTGACTGGCGCTGGCTGCATGAGCGCGATGATAGCCCCTGGTACCCGTCCGTCAGACTTTTCAGGCAGACTCAGGTCCATGACTGGGCAACAGTCGTCACGCCGCTCAAGGCCGCGCTCGAAGCGAAGGCATTGCAATCGTGACCAAGGCAGATATCGGCGAGCCGATGGCGCGGGCAACCGAATTGCATCGGGGTGGACAATTCGAGGCGGCGATGGCGATCTATCGTGAGGTCATCGCCGATCATCCCGACGAGATAGATCCGCAGATCCTCTTAGCTTCGGCTCTACGATCGGTCGGAAACCTCGATGAGGCCGTGACACTCTATGATCGCGTCGCCGAGACGAAGCCGCCACGTGCCGAGTTCTGGTTCAACCGCGGCAATGCGCTCAACGATGCCGGGCGGCATGCCGATGCAATTGCCTCCTACAGAACGTCGCTTTCTATCGATTCCACCAACGCGTCGGTGTTTGCCAATCTGGCGATCGCAGAGGCAAAGGTCGGCGACGTCGAGGCAGCGATCGCCAGCTATCGCAACGCGCTGGCCCTTGATCCCCAGCACAAGATTGCCGCGCACAATCTCGGCAATGTGCTTTCGGAGCGCGGCCAGTCCGACGAGGCGGTAGAGCTCCTGCGCCGGACCGTTGCCAATTGGCCTGATCTGCCAGAAGGCCACTACAATCTCGGCCTGCTGCTGCTCAGGCTCGGCGACTACGCCAACGGCTTTAGAGAATATGAGTGGCGCTGGGATACGGCCGATTTTTTCAGCAAACCAAACTATCGTGACATTCCGGTCTGGAACGGCCAGTCGCTCAAGGGCCGCAAGCTCATCGTGCATGGCGAGCAGGGACTTGGCGACACAATCCAGTTCTCCAAGGTCCTCGGCCTCCTCCGCACGCTTTGCGACGACGTCGTGTTCCATGTACCGGAAAAGCTGGAACGGCTACTGAAGAGCCTGCCTTACGATATCACGGTCACGGGTGCCCATGGCGCGGCAGCTGCCGATTTCCAGCTGCCGTTGTTGAGTCTCATGCACCGGCTGAAACTGACGCTCGGCTCCGTCCCCAATCAGCCGTCATTCCTCGCTGCAGAACCGCAACGTGCCGAAGATTGGCGCGGAAGACTTGCTCTGGGTTCGGGCCGGAAGACGATTGGCTTCGTCTGGCAGGGCAATCCCAATTCGCCAGCCGAGCGTGGTCGCAGCCTGGCATCCGCCGAGATGCTAAAACCATTTTCAGACATCGAGGGAGTTCGGCTGATCGCGCTCCAAAAGCTGCCATTGGATGCGCTGGAAGCGGCCGACACGCCATCCGGCTGGAAGGTGAGGGGCCTTTCCTTCGCGATGGAGCATCCCGGCCCGGATGCCGACACCGGTGCGGACGCGTTCATCGACACCGCAGCCATTATGGCCGGACTCGATCTCATCGTCTCGGTCTGTACCGCGCCGCTGCATCTCGCAGGCGCCCTTGGACGACCAACGATTGCCCTTCTGCGCATCGTGCCGGACTGGCGCTGGACGATGGAGCGAGAGGATACGCCCTGGTATCCCGCAATGCGGCTGGTTCGCCAGCAGCCGGGCGAGGCGACCTACAGTGAGGCGATTGCCCGCGCGGTCGAAGTGGCGCGGGCTCGTCTTCTCAGCGCGTGATGGTCTTGATGATCTGCCGCATCTGGTCTGCCGTGCGCGACCAGGTGTAGCCGGCGAGCTTGGCCGCCCCGCGTTCGCCACGGCGGCGCGCATTATTGTGATCGCGGAAGGCACGCTCCAGCTTGTCTTCGATTTCATCGACGCTGCTTTCGCCCCAGCCCGGCACATCGCCGACGCCAGCGCCATCACCGGCTACGCTGCGCTGCTGTTCCAACGCATAGCAATTGTCGCCGTCGATCAGATCCGTATGGCCGGTATTGGCCGACAGAATCACCGGGATACCGCAGGCCATCGCTTCCATGGCAACCAGGTTCGTGCCGCCTTCCGAGCGGTTCGGAAACAGTGCCACGTCCATCTCGCGCAGAATCGGCGGCATCAGCGCATTCGGCACCGAACCGAGATCAAGGAACTGGTTGGGCTCCAGGCCATTTTCCTTGGCCCAGGCGCTGAGATCCGGCGTGCCCTTGTCGCTGAACGGAATCGGTGCTGCCTTGCCGGACATGTCGAGGCTCTTGGCGAGCTTCGGCCAGGGGCTGTGCCACGCAGTGACCAGCATCGCCTCCGGATGACGCTTGGCGAAGCGCGCAAATGCAGCCATCACCAGATCTTGCCCCTTGCGCAATTCGAGCTTGCCGCCGGAAAACACCTTGAAGCGATCCGACAGGATGCCTTGGCGCGGGGCAGGGTGGAAGAGTGCGGGATCGATACCCTGGATGACGGTCGTGACGTTATTGACGCCATGAGCCCGCAGGATCTGTTCGTTCCAGGTCGAACCACAGACGATCAGCGGGAATTTCCGGGCGCGCTCCAGCGTTTCCTCTGAAAGCTGTGGTATTTCGAAGAACACCACTCCAATCGACGGTGCGCCGCTCAGCTCGGTGTTGAAGGGCCCCTTACTGGTTCCGAAGTCGTTGCCGAGAGCCACCAAAACCGGCGCCTCGATCGACACGCCGCGCCCTTCGCGCTCCTTGAGCTGCGCGGCGAACTGGCGTGATTGCTGCTCGAAAGGCCTGAGCGACACACGCCTGAGGGGGTCGATAACGATCTGGTCCTGTGACAGCGGAAACGATGTCCGGGCATCCAGCCCGCTGTCGCCCGCCCAGTTGAGCGCGAGGTTCAGGCCATAGATGCCCCAACCAAAAAAGCTGGAAATGCCCCAGTGAATGACAACCGGCTGCCTCATAATGCCCCCATGCGACGCGAATCTGTTGCCGAGACTTTATTCGAGACACAACTGCTTTGCGCGCAAAACCTGACGCAAAAGGTGCGATTTCCAAACGAAAAAAGCGCGTCAACCCGGTGGTTGCGCGCTCGATCCGTGAAGACCTGAAAATCAAGAATTACTTGATCTTGGTTTCCTTGAACTCGACATGCTTGCGCACGACCGGGTCATACTTGGTCTTGGTCATCTTGTCCGTAAACGTACGGCTGTTCTTCGTGGTGACATAGAATGTGCCCGTGTCAGCCGTCGAAAGAAGCTTGATCTTGATCGTGGTCGCTTTCGCCATGGTCGTCCTGCCTTTAAAAAATCATCGCCGTGGAATCTTTTGCTCCACGGCGAAATCTGGGCGGAAACTACGCATTGAGCGCCAAAAGTCAAGTCCGCCGCGGGTGAAAAATCAACCGGTAGATCGCAAACAGCACGAAGACGCCAAAGAAGGCGGTTAGCACCCAGGCAAAACCTTCCGGTCCATCGATGTCCATGCCGGCGCCGATGGCGGCAGGCCCCGCAATTGTGCCGATTGCATAGAAGAAGATGAAGGCTGCGTTGGCCGCCGCAAGATCCGCACCGCTGAAACGCTGACCGATATGCGAAAGCCCGATCGTATAGAGCCCGGCAACGACGCCGCCCCAGACGAGCAACAGGGAAGCAAGCGCCAACCAGCTGGCGGATGCGTAGGGCAGGAGAATCGCACCGATCAGGCCAAAGATGCCGATGATCGTCAACAGCACGCGGCGATCCTTGATTCGGTCCGAGACCAGCCCAAGCGGTATCTGGAACACCACGCTGCCGATCGCCATGACGGTGAGAAGAGTACTGGCCTGCGCCTCGGTGTAGGCAAGGCGAGTCGCATAGACGGGCAGCAGCGCCAGCCCGCCGGCTTCAACGGCGCCGAACACGAAGACACCCATGATCGCGGTCGGCACCGTGAAGGTGTATTTCAGGAAATGATGTTGCGGCTTTTCGTCGAGATAGGGGCTTTCGCGCCTTGCGAGATAGATCGGGATGGCAGCCAGCAGGATGATGGCACTGCCGATGATGAAGGGTAGCAGCCCTTGCGTGCCGACCAGGCCGAACACGGCGGTGCCTGCGGCAAAGCCCACCGATAGAACAGTGGCATAGATGCCGAGCACCAGCCCGCGCTTGCCGGGCGGCGCGGCAAAATTGATCCAGAATTCCGACAGGATGAACAGCGTGGTGATTGCGCCATGAAAGACGATGCGCAGGGGAAACCACGCCCAGAAATTCTCGATATAGAAAAAGCCGAGCGAACTGATTGCCGCGACCAGTACCGCCCAGATCATTGTCGTCGCGACGCCGAAGCGATGGGCGACCTTGGTGGTGATCGGGGCTGCGATCATGGCGGCGATGCCGGCAGTCGCCGTATTGATGCCGTTCCACGAGGAGGGGATGCCGCGATTTTCGAGGATGAGCGACAGGAGCGGAAGTCCAAGGCCGATAGCAATGCCGACAGCCGAAATGGACGAAATGGCGGCGATCAGCGATGGCCAATGGATGTCTTCGCGTGCGCCGTCGAGCGGATCACTCATGCATTCTCACTTTCAACGTCTATCCCCGGTCCATCGATATATCTCCCACCCGGCGGGCACGGACATATCCCCCGACTTCAGTTAGACGGCTGAGGTGAAGATTTCAAAGGCCTCGCACGACTATTCTCAGAATATTCATGGATTTCCGTTGATTTGCGGAAGCCGGTCTTCAGGTTCCGGCGCGTGCCCCCCAAAACCATGCATACGCAAGGCCCATTGCAGGCCGATGACAGCACCCTTAACGGGCTGGATCAGCGCCATGGTCAGGATCAGCGTCAGCGGAACCCAGATGGCGAGATGGGCCCAGTTTGGCATGATCCAGACGAGATCGGTCATCATGAAGCCGCCAAGCACGATATGGCCGACGAGGACGATGACCAGATAGGCCGGCAGGTCGTCGGCACGGTGATGGGACAGATCCTCATCACAGACAGCACAGTGATCGACGGATTTGAGGAAGGATTTGAACAGCCGCCCTGTGCCACAAGCCGGGCATGTGCAAAACAGGCCGCGCTTCATGGAAAGCACAACATCGCGCTTTTCCGCTTGGGCCGGCACCGGCTTGGCATTGGTCCACATTTGAGCGGTCTGTTGATCGCTAGGCATCGCATGCTCCTTTCGAGGAGGCAGCTCAGCGGCGTCCGCGCGGCGGCCTCGTACCCGGCTTTTTGCGCACCGGTTCGCGTCCGCGCTTGGCGGATTTATGGAAGGAACGCACTGCCGTCGGCATCTGGCGCCCCTCGCTCAGGATCTCGAAACGCAACGCACCCGCAAGCGGGGCGGCTTCCACCAGTTTTACCCGAACGCTGTCGCCAAGGCGATAGCCGAGGCCGCTGCGTTCACCCGCAATCGACTGATGCGCTTCGTCGTAGATATAGTAGTCGTTACCGATGGTAGATATGGGAACGAACCCGTCTGCGCCATAGGCAGGCAGTGAGACAAATAGTCCCGATCTGGTCACGCCATTGATGCGACCGTCGAATTCTTCGCCGATACGGCCCACAAGGTGGTGCGCGATCAGGCGATCGACCGTTTCGCGCTCGGCCGCCATGGCTCTCCGCTCGAAGGTCGAAATCTCGGCGGCGATGTCGTCGAGTTGGCCTTCTTCCTCCATCGTCAGCCCGCCGGCGCCCAGCCCGAGCGACCCGACCACGGCCCGATGCACGATCAGGTCGGCATACCTGCGGATCGGCGAGGTGAAATGCGCATATTTGAAGAGGTTGAGGCCAAAATGGCCGATATTTTCCGGGCTGTAGATTGCCTGGCTCTGTGAGCGCAGCACCATCTCGTTGACCATGATCTGGTAAGGCTTGCCGTCGACCTTTTCGAGGATCTGGTTGAAATGGTTCGAACGCAGGTTTCCGTGCGCCAGCGACATGTCGAGGGTTGCGAGGAATTGTCGCAACGTCTCCTGCTTGGCCATTGAGGGCGCATCGTGGATGCGGTAGACCAGTGCCTGCTTCTTGTTTTCGAGTGTTTCGGCGGCGGCGACATTCGCCTGGATCATCATTTCTTCGATCAGCTTATGCGCATCGAGCCGATCCGGCACGATGACACGATCGACCTTGCCCTCGGCGTTCAAGAGAATCTTGCGCTCGGGCATATCGAGTTCGAGTGGCTGGCGGCGACCGCGGCCGGTCTTCAGGATCTTGTAGGCATCCCAGAGCGGCTTGAGGATCGGATCGAGCAGCGGCCCGGTCTGGTCGTCCGGCGCGCCATCGATGGCTGCCTGTGCCTGCTGGTAGGATAGCTTGGCGGCACTCTTCATCATGATGCGATGGAAGGTGTGTGAGGCCTTGCGGCCTTCCTTGGAGAACACCATGCGCACGGCGAGCGCCGGCCGATCGACATTTTCCTTGAGCGAGCAGAGCTCATTGGAAATCCGTTCCGGCAGCATCGGCACGACGCGATCCGGAAAATAGACGGAGTTGCCGCGCCGCAGCGCCTCGCGGTCCAGGGAAGAGTTTGGCCGCACATACCAGGAGACGTCGGCGATGGCGACGACGACGATAACGCCGCCGGGATTGTCAGGCGATGCATCCGGTTCGGCATAAACTGCGTCGTCGTGGTCCTTGGCGTCGGCCGGATCGATGGTGATCAGCGGCAGCTTGCGCCAATCCTCGCGGTTCTGCATGTCGGCAGGGCCGGCAGCATCGGCTTCGCGCAACACGGAATCGGGGAAGATGTAGGGGATGCCGTGTGCATGGATCGCGATCATCGAGATCGCTTTCTCCGTCGCGACCGAGCCGACGACTGACAGCACCTTGGCGCGCGGCAGTCCGAAACGGCCGGTGCGCGCCGATTCGATCTCGACGAGGTCGCCGTCCTTGGCGCCGCCGACGAATTCGGGATCGACATCCAGCTCGTTGCCGCGCTTGTCGATCGGCATGATGCGGCCCTTGCCGTCATCCATCGACCGGAAGACGCCAAGGCCGGCATTCTTCCGCTTGTCGATGACCTTGATGACACGGGCTGTGTAAGCCGGGCCACCACGTTCCTTGTTCGGAAAAATCTTGGCGACAATCCGGTCACCAATGCCGACGACCGGCGCCTTGGTCTTGGACCGATCGCTCCCGCTGGACTGGCGAACGAGAACCGCAGGCGCCACGCCGCCATCCTCTGGCCATTCGGCGGGGCGGGCGATCAGTTCGCCACCCACGTCACGCATGGTGATGTCGAGCACCGTGACGGGCGGCAGTGCGCCGGGCCGCATCAGCGACTTGCGGCTTTTCTCCAGCAACCCGTCTTCCTCAAGTGAGCGCAACGCGCCCTTGAGTTCGATGCGTGTGTCGCCCTTGAGGCCGAATGCCTTGGCAATCTCGCGCTTGGAGGCGCGGTCAGGATTGTCCTGGATGAACTCGAGCAGCACTTCGCGCGGCGGCACTACACCCTGGATAATGCCTGCCGGCTTGCCGGCGGGTTTCTTCGCCGGCGTTCTCTTGTCGTTCGATTTGGGTGGTCTTGCCACTGAAATCAGGCCTTTTTGGTTTTGGCGCTCGCTTTGGGCTTGGCTGCAGCTTTTGGCTTTGCGGCTGTCTTCGGCTTTGCGGCCTTCTTCTCGTCGGTCTTCGCCGTGCTTGCGGCAGCCTTTTTCTTGGGCGCCGCCTTCTTGGTCGAAGGTGCCTTGGCAGCGCGCTCGGTGATCAGGCCAATCGCTTCTTCCATCGTCACCGACTGGGGATCCTTGCCCTTGGGCAGCGTCGCATTGACCTTTTCCCAATTGACATAGGGTCCGTACTTGCCGTCGCGCACGGTGATCTTGCCGCCATCCGGATGGTCGCCAAGCTCCTTGAGCGCGGCAGGTGCCGAGCGCGTGCCGCGGCCGCCGCCATTGGCGCGCTTTTCCGCGTGTTCGGCAATGGCCACCACAGCGCGGTTGAGGCCGATCGAGAAGACATCCTCGACGGTTTCCAGATTGGCGTAGCCGCCATCATGCAGCAGGAACGGCCCGTAGCGACCGATACCCGCCGAGATCATCTTGCCGGATTCGGGATGCTGGCCGATATCGCGCGGCAGGTTCAGCAGCGCCAGCGCCTTTTCATGATCCATCTTCTCAGGCGGCCAGCCCTTTGGCAGGCTGGCGCGCTTGGCTTCCTTGCCGTCGCCACGCTGGACATAAGGCCCGAACCGACCCGAACGCAGCGAGATGTCCTCGCCGGTCATCGGATCGGAGCCGAACGAAACAGTTTCCGCCATCGCCGCTTCGCCATCGGCATTGTCCGCCGAAAGCTGGCGGGTGAAGTTACAATCCGGATAGTTCGAACAGCCGATGAAGGCGCCATACTTGCCGAGCTTCAGCGACAGCTTGCCCGTACCGCAGGTCTGGCAGACGCGCGGATCGCTGCCGTCGGTGCGTGGCGGAAAGAGAAGGGGCGCCAGTGCCTCGTTCATCGAATCGATGACGTCGCTGACCCGAAGTTCCTTCGTCTGTTCGATCTGCGAGAAGAAGTCCTTCCAGAAGTCGCGCAGCACATCCTTCCAATTGAGATCGCCAGCCGAGATGCTGTCCAGCTTCTCCTCGAGAGATGCGGTGAAATCATATTCGACGTACTTCGTGAAGAAGCTCTCGAGAAACGCCGTAACGATCCGGCCCTTCGAGTCGGGGATCAGCTTGCGCTTGTCGATCGCCACGTAGCCACGGTCGCGCAATGTCGCGAGCGTCGAGGCGTAGGTGGACGGCCGACCGATACCCAGCTCTTCCATCTTTTTGATCAGCGTGGCTTCGGAATAGCGCGGCGGCGGTTCGGTGAAATGCTGCGAGGCGTCGATCTTTTCCTTGGCGAGCGCTTCCTGGGCACGGATTTCGGGCAAGCGGCCATCCTCGTCCTCGCCGGACGTGTCTTCGATTTCCTCGCGCTGATCGGTATAGGCAGCGATGAAGCCGTCAAACTTGATCACCGAGCCAACGGCGCGCAGGCCGGCAACGCGGTCCTGGTTTTTCGCTTCGATCTCGACCGTTGTGCGTTCGATATCGGCGCTGGCCATCTGGCTGGCAATGCCGCGCTTCCACACCAGATCATAAAGACGGAACTGGTCGGCATCGAGGAACTTGCGCACGCTTTCCGGCGTGCGGGTAAAATCGGTCGGACGAATGGCTTCGTGCGCTTCCTGGGCGTTCTTGGCCTTGGTCTGATAGAGGCGCGCCTTGTCGGGGACGTAGCGGGCGCCAAACTGGTCGCCGATGGCGCTACGCGCAGCATCGATCGCTTCGGGCGCCATCTGCACGCCGTCGGTACGCATATAGGTAATGAGACCGGTGACTTCGCCGCCGATGTCGAAACCTTCATAGAGCTTCTGGGCGACCTGCATGGTGCGGGACGCCGAGAACCCGAGGCGCGAAGACGCAGCCTGCTGCAAGGTCGACGTCGTGAACGGCGGGGAGGGATTGCGCTTGACCGGCTTGGCTTCGACGCTCTCGACGCGGTAGGCTGCACCTTCCAGCATGCTCTTCAGATCGGTTGCCTGCACGCCATTTGTAACACCCCTGGCCTGCATGCGCTTGCCGTCGGCGCTGACGAGGCGAGCCTCGAACGTGTCGCCGCGCGGCGTCTTGAGCAGCGCTGAGATATTCCAGTATTCCTCGGCAACGAAACGCTCGATCTCGAGTTCGCGGTCACAGACGAGGCGAAGCGCCACAGACTGGACGCGCCCAGCCGAACGGGCACCGGGCAGCTTGCGCCACAGCACGGGAGAAAGATTGAAGCCCACGAGATAGTCCAGCGCACGACGGGCGAGATAGGCATCGACCAGCGGACCGTCGATATCGCGGGGCTCGGCCATCGCATCGAGCACGGCCTTCTTGGTGATGGCGTTGAAGACGACGCGCTTGACGGGCTTGTCGCCGATCACCTTCTTCTTCTTGAGAACGTCCAGCACATGCCACGAGATCGCTTCACCTTCGCGATCCGGGTCGGTTGCGAGGATCAGGCCATCGGACTTCTTGACCGCCTCGGCAATCTCGCTGAGGCGCTTGGCGGAAGCGGCATCCACTTCCCATGACATCTTGAAATCTTCATCGGGAAGAACCGATCCATCCTTCGCCGGCAGGTCTCGCACGTGACCGAAAGAGGCAAGGACCTTGTAGCCCGGCCCGAGATACTTGTTGATTGTCTTGGCCTTTGCAGGCGATTCCACCACCACTACATTCATATCTGTTTCCGTCAGATGGCTTGCCGCCCGCCGCGCACCTTGCGCAGACGCTGGGCCGCATTCAGTGCCCATCGGTGCTCACATTGCATCCATCAATGGCGCGCTTATAGCCTTCACCAATGCCGCAATGCAATGAGCAGGTCTGGACATTCCCTGAATTCTCACCATTCCCAGTGGTAAATAGCGCTGTCCAGTCAAATTGCAACGCGATACAACCTATGTGAGAATACAATTGTGTTGCAATTAAAGATAATTAATGTATCGTGAGTCACGTGTAAAATGTGACGCACGCAAAACACAACCATTAATAGAGATCGATTCTACGATGATTGCAAGAGCGGAATCCCGTGGCCAAATTTCGACGGCATCCATGGAGCGGATTTCATATGTGAAGCAGATGCTTGCGGAGCTTTCACAGGTTGCCCGCGCTGAACGCGCCGATCTGCTGGCCTATCTCCTGGAGATGGCCTTTACCGAAGCCGCCGACCTGCTATCCGGCACGGCGCCGATGAATTCAAGACATGTCAATTGACACCAAGCCGCCGGGATGGCGATGAAGCCGTCCGGCGATATCGAGTTCCAGCAACACCAGATAGACCGTTTGCGCCGAGGCGCCCGTGTGACGGATGATCTCGTCAATTTCGACCGGAGTCGGACCAAGCGAGTCCGTGATCCGACCGCGCTCGCTATCGGTCGGCGGCAATCCCATCGGTCGGTCGCCCTCCATCTGCGGCTCGCGGATTTCCGGGTTCGAGAACAGATCGAGCCGGCTGACCGGCGCCATCGCATCGATCACGTCGCGTGGTTCGGTAACAATCTGTGCGCCATCCTTCAACAGGCCATTGGTGCCGTGGCAGCGAGGATCAAGCGGCGAGCCGGGCACTGCAAACACCTGCCGCCCAAAATCTGCGGCATAGCGTGCCGTGATCAGCGAGCCCGAGCGCGATGCGGCCTCGATGACCACCAGCCCCAGCCCAATGCCGGCGATGATGCGGTTGCGGCGCGGAAAATCGCGGGCGCGAGGCTCCCAGCCAAACGGCATCTCCGAGACAGCCAGTCCGCCGCCGCCGATAATCTCATCGAGCAGGTCTTTGTTCTCAGGCGGGTAGGGCTGGTCTAGCCCACCGGCGAAAATGGCGATCGTGCCGGTTTCGAGACTTGCCCTGTGGGCTGCTGTGTCGATGCCGCGCGCCAGTCCGGATACGACGGAATAGCCGGCACGGCCGATATCGCGGGCCAGCATCGCGGTGAATTTGGCGCCCGAGATCGAACAGTTCCGGGAGCCGACCATCCCAATCGATGGTTGTGTGCAGATCTTGGTGTTGCCCTTCACGGCAATCAGCGGCGGAGCACCTTCAATCTGCTTCAGGGCAGCCGGGTAATCCGGTTCGCCAATGCCAACAAATCGCGCCCCCTGGCGTTTGGCAAACGCCAGCTCGGCCTCAGCCTCCTCGCGCGCTGCCACGCGGATCACCCGCGTCGAGCCGCCGCGCATGGAAAGTTCGGGCAGCGCTTCGAGCGCTGTCTCGGCAGAACCGAAATGATTGATGAGATCGCGGAAGGTGACCGGGCCGACGTTGTCGGAGCGGATCAAGCGGAGCCAGGCAACCCGTTGCCTGTCGGTGAGCGCAATGCCTTTCGAACCTGCGCTCACTGCATCCATGCCGGCCTATCCCTTATTGCCTATCTTGCTTTCGGCGCCGGAAAGCAGCCGCTCGATATTCGGCCGGTGCTTGATCCAGATGATCACCGACATGATTGTCGCCACAGCAGCCACTTTCGGATCGGCAATTAACCAGAGTATGGCGGGGATCACGACGGACGCAACCAGTGCGGATAGCGAAGAGTAGCGAGAGAGGGCCGCGGTTGCAATCCAGGCCGCAAGAAAAAGCAGGCCCATCCGCCAGTCCAACCCGAACATCACGCCGATATAGGTCGCGACGCCCTTGCCGCCCTTGAAACTGAGCCAAACAGGGAAGATATGGCCGAGGAAGGCGAAGAAACCGGCGATCACGCCTGCTTCAATACCAAGAAAATGTGTGGCGAGCAGTGCTGGCACGGTGCCTTTGAGGGCATCAAGCACCAGCGTCGCGGCGGCAAGGCCCTTGTTACCGGTGCGTAGCACATTGGTCGCGCCGATATTGCCCGAACCGATGGAACGGACGTCACCGAGCCCCGCCATGCGGGTGAGGATCAGCCCGAAGGGGACAGAACCGGAGAGATAGCCGGCGATGGCGCAGACGATCGCGGGAAAGGCCGCGATGTTCCAGATTGTCAGTGCTTCCATTTATTGTCCCCCGCAAATCTATTACAACGAAAACACCATTTTGCCACCCACATATGTCGCCACAGCCCGACCCGAGAACCTTGCATCCTCGAACGGCGTGTTCTTCGAGCGCGACAGCAACTGGTCCTTGGCGCAGATCCATGGCTCTTCGAGATCGATCAAGGTGATATCAGCCGACACGCCGGGCTTCAGGGTGCCGCCGGGCAGGCCGAAGATGCGGGCAGGGGCTGTCGACATCGCATCGATCAGCCGCATCAGGCTGACCGAACCGTCATGATGGAGGCGCAATGCGGCCGCCAGCATGGTTTCGAGGCCGACTGCGCCATTGGCGGCTTCGCCGAACGGCAGCCGCTTGGTGTCGACATCCTGCGGATCGTGCGATGAGACGATGATGTCGATCTCCCCCTTGTTCAGCGCCTCGACCATGGCAACGCGATCGTCCTCGGCGCGAAGTGGCGGATAGAGCTTGAAGAAGGTACGGTATTCGCCGATATCGTTCTCGTTGAGCGCGAGATTGTTGATCGAAATACCCGAGGTCACCTTCGCGCCGCGCTTCTTAGCGGTGGCGACGGCCTCGACCGATCCCGGCACCGAAATCTGGGCGGCGTGATAGCGGCCCTGGGTCAGCGCCGCGATGCGGAGGTCGCGTTCAAGCGGAATGACTTCGGCCTCGCGCGGAATGCCGGACAGGCCGAGCCAGGAGGCAAGCAACCCCTCGTTCATGACGCCTTCAGCACCAAGATATTTATCGCGCGATTCCAGCGAAATCACTGCGCCGAATTCCCGCGCATAGGTCAGCGCGCGGCGCAGGACCTGCGTATTATGGATGGCATTGCGGCCGTTGGTGAAGGCTACGGCCCCCGCATCCCGGAGCAGGCCGATCTCGGTCATCTCGTCGCCGGACAGTCCCTTGGTGAGCGCTGCGGCGGGGTAGATATTGACCGGTGAGGCATCGCGCGCGTTCTTGCGGACGAATTCGACCAGAGCGATATCGTCGATCACGGGATCGGTGTCGGGCATCATGATGAAGGACGTGATGCCGCCGGCCGCCGCTGCCTTGCCAGCCGAAGCAATGGTCTCGCGATGCTCGCCACCCGGCTCACCGGTGAAAACACGCGCGTCGATCAGGCCAGGAACCGCCACGAGACCCTTGCAATCGCGAACTATAGCACCTGCCGGTGCGCCCTGGTTCAGTGCATCCTTGCCCGCGGCCTCGATCTTGCCACCCCGGACGACGATCGTGCCGACTTCATCGAGATTGCGCGAGGGGTCGATGATCCGGACGTTCTTGAGAACGGTGGTGTCGCTCATACCCGCTCTCCCTGGTTCTGGTTGATCAGCAGCGCTTCCATGACGGCCATGCGCACCGCGACCCCCATCTCGACCTGCTCGCCGATCACGCTTTGCGGACCGTCAGCAATCTCCGAGGCAATCTCAACACCACGGTTCATCGGACCGGGATGCATGACCAGCGCATCGTCTTTCGCAGCTTTCAGCTTTTCCGCATCGAGGCCGAAATAGTGGAAATATTCGCGCACCGACGGCACAAAGGCGCCCGACATCCGTTCGCGTTGCAGCCGCAGCATCATCACGACGTCGGCGCCCTTCAGCCCTTCCTTCATGTCGTGGAAGACCTCGGCGCCCATCTCGGCAATACCGGACGGCAGCAGCGTCGCCGGCGCCACGACCCGTACCCGGGCGCCCATGGCGTTCAGCAGGAGAATGTTCGATCGGGCGACGCGCGAATGCAGCACGTCGCCGCAGATCGCCACGATGATCCGCGATAGCTTGCCCTTGGCGCGTCGGATGGTCAGCGCGTCGAGCAATGCCTGGGTGGGATGCTCGTGCTGCCCATCGCCGGCATTGACCACTGCGCAGGAGACTTTTTGCGATAGCAGGGCTGCGGCACCGGCTGCAGAATGGCGGATCACCAGCACATCGGGGCGCATGGCATTCAGGGTCATCGCCGTATCGATCAGCGTCTCGCCCTTTTTCACCGACGAATTACCGACCGACATGTTCATCACATCGGCGCCGAGCCTTTTGCCCGCCAGCTCAAAAGACGCCTGGGTGCGTGTCGATGCTTCGAAGAACAGATTGATCTGGGTGAGGCCGCGGAGCGTCGAGGTCTTTTTCTCGCGCTGTCTCGATATCTTGACCGCTTCATCGGCCTTGTCGAGAAGGAAGCCGATATCCTGCTCGGTCAGACCCTTGATCCCGAGCAGATGGCGGTGCGGAAAAAAGACCATGAATGAAGATCCTTCCTGTCATTTCGAGGCTCTATAAGGGGCGACGGGGCAGGGGGCAAGTGCCGGGAGCGCTGAAGTTGTCTCGATCCCCAGCCGACTTGGGCGATGAGGACAGCGAGGGCGACTTGTGAAACCGAAGCGCGCATACTTGTTTTCAACAGGGATTCACGCAACATGTGGCCAAGCTCGCATGCAATTTCGCACGAATCCCGTTAGACGGCCGATATGACCAGCACATCTCTCGATCTTACCCCGGAAGAACTCAACCAGCCCGAACCCTGGAGCGGCATCAACGCCTATCGCTCCGATCCTCTGCTGGTCGACATTTCCTCGCCCTTGGCGCGAAGCCTCCGGGAAGAGTTCGAACTGATCGGCCGCTATGCCACCTCGCATGAGGCGCAGGAACTGGCCCGCATGGCCAATGAGGGAGTACCCAAGCTCAGGACCCATGGGCCACGCGGCGAGCGCCTTGATGTCGTGGATTATCACCCTGCCTATCATGCACTGATGCGCCGCTCGGTTGCCAATGGGCTTTCGTCGTCGATATGGGAAAACAAGCCCGACGAAAAAGGCGTCGCCCATCAGGCGCGCGCCGTCCGCTTTTTCCTGACGGCGCAGCTCGAATGCGGCCATCTCTGCCCGCTCACCATGACCTCGGCATCTGTTGCCGCTCTGCGGTCCAATGAGACGGTGCTCAAGACTTGGTTCGGCAAGATCACTTCGCGGCGCTACGATTCCGCCAACAAGCCGGCACTCGAAAAGGGCGGTTTGACTGTCGGCATGGGCATGACCGAAAAGCAGGGCGGCACCGATGTGCGGGCCAACCGCTCGGTCGCCGAGCCGCTCGGCGATGCAGTCTACCGCCTGACCGGTCACAAGTGGTTCATGTCGGCGCCGATGAGCGATGCTTTCGTCATGCTCGCCAATACCAGCGAGGGTATGGGATGCTTCTTCGTACCGCGATTGCTCGAAGACGGCAGCCGCAATGGACTGCGGTTCCAGCGGCTGAAGGACAAGGTTGGCAATCGCTCCAATGCATCGAGCGAGGTCGAGTTTTCCGACACTTACGGATTCCTGCTTGGACAACCCGACCAGGGCATCCGCACGATCCTGGAAATGGTGACGCTGACACGGCTCGATTGCGCGCTGGCATCGGCCGGGATGATGCGCGCTTCGCTCGCTGAAGTCGTGCATCACATCCGCGGCCGCTCGGTGTTCGGCAAGAACCTCATCGACCAGCCGCTGATGATCCGCGTCGTCGCCGACATGGCGCTCGATATTGCTGCAGCGACCGCGCTTTCCTTCCGCCTCGCCCATGCGTTCGATAATGCCTCCACCAGCCCCGAGGCACAGGCCTACCAACGCATCATGACGCCGGTGATCAAGTACTGGGTGTGCAAGATCGCTCCGGGCCTGATCTACGAAGCCATGGAGTGCCTCGGCGGCAGCGGCTATGTCGAAGAGCGGCCGATGGCACGCCACTACCGTGAAGCGCCGGTCAATGCGATCTGGGAAGGTTCTGGCAATGTCATGGCGCTCGATCTGTTGCGTGTCCTTGCAAAGAATCGCGAACAGTTTGATATCCTGTTTGCCGGCCTCGAACGCGATCTTGGCGCTGCCGGCACCAAGACCGTGGCCGTGCTGCGTGCCGCGCTGCAGCTTTGCGAACGCGATGAAGGCTCGGCACGCTTCCTCTGCGAGCAACTGGCGCTGGCTGCCGGGGCGGCGGAGCTCATTCGCCTGGGCGCGGGCCGGATTGCTGATGCGTTCCTTGAGACCCGGCTCGCAGGTGGCTGGCGTTCGACTTACGGCATGCTCGACTCGCGCTTCGATGCGCGCTTCGTCGTGGATCTGCTCTATCCATCTGAAAAGTGAGAGAAACTAACTCGGTCATCTGGAATTTATGGGCTACCAATATGTTCCCGACCGAGTAGTTTATCGAAATTGAGAAGTCCGTTTTTCGTAAGGGAGGATACGATGAAAAGACGCACGTTCATAAAAACTTCTGCTGCGCTTGCTGCTTCAGTAGCACTT
Organism: Shinella sp. OV683; assembly: GCF_057787725.1. Classification (NCBI taxonomy): domain Bacteria; kingdom Pseudomonadati; phylum Pseudomonadota; class Alphaproteobacteria; order Hyphomicrobiales; family Rhizobiaceae; genus Shinella; species Shinella sp. OV683. Next base: position 2,413,790 of record NZ_CM173543.1, on the reverse strand, counting down.
CCGTTTGCGACGCCCGCCTGGGCGCTCGATGAGTTGACGATCATTGCGCCCGCCAAGCCGGGCGGAGGATGGGATCAGACAGCCCGAGCACTTGAAGATGTCATTCGCGCCAACAATCTCGCTGGAGCGGTTTCAGTCGAAAATGTGGCCGGTGCCGGCGGCACGATCGGTCTTGCTCAGCTTACGAACAGGGAAAGCGGCAATCCGAATGTAATGATGGTGATGGGCCTTGTCATGGTCGGAGCGGTGTTGACAAATGCATCGCCCGTGACGCTGGAGCAGACGACTCCGATCGCGCGCCTGACTGGCGAGTACGAGGTCGTCGTCGTTGAGGCCAAGTCCGAATACAAATCGCTCGCCGACCTGGTTGCCAAGCTGAAGGCGGATCCGGGCTCGGTAGCCTTTGGCGGCGGTTCGGCCGGTGGCACCGATCATATACTCGCGGGGCTGATCGCCAAGGCGGTCGGTGCCGATATCACCAAGCTCAATTACATTCCGTTCTCGGGCGGCGGCGAAGCTCTGGCGGCTATTCTTGGCGGTCATGTGGCGGCTGGCATCTCGGGTTACAGTGAGTGGGAAGGCCAGATCAAATCTGGCGAATTGCGCGTACTGGCGATATCCGCTCCCTCGAAGGTGGACGGCATCGAGGCGCCGACGCTCAAGGAGCAGGGCGTGGATGTGGACTTCGCCAATTGGCGAGGCATCGTTGCCGCTCCCGATCTCGATGATGCCGGCAAGGCTTCGCTCCTCGAAGTCGTCGATAAGGCCGTCAAAAGCGATGGCTGGAAGAAAGTGTTGACCGAGAAGAAATGGACCGATCTTTACCTTCCGGGGGAAGACTTCTCCAAGCTGCTTGCTGAGGAAAACGCGCGGATTACCGAAATATTGAAGGCTATCGGTCTCGTCCAATAGGGAGTATGGACGATGAAAGAGGACAGCAAACTCGCCGGAGTTGCAGCCGGCCTCATTCTCGCTGCGCTGGCGGTTCTGATTGCCTGGAATACATTCCACATGCGTATTCCGCCGAATTATGCGCGCGTCGGACCGCAGGTGTTTCCCTACGCGGCCGCGATCATTCTGGTGATTCTGGCTGGTTGTTTCATCTGGCAATCGGCAACAGGCCGTCCTGATCGATTGGCGCCCGACTCCGATCAAACCGATTGGCGTGCGCTGGGCGCAATAGCGGCCGGCTTCCTGTTCGAGATACTCTTTATCAAGACGCTCGGTTTCATCTTGTCGTCCACGGTCTTGTTCATCGCCGTCTCCCTTGCGTTCGGAAGCCGCAAATATTTCAGGGATGTCGTGGTTGCGCTTCTCCTCAGTACAGGCGCTTTCCTTGTTTTCACCAAATTGCTCAACCTTCAGCTCCCGGCGGGAATTTTGAAAGGACTGATCTGAGATGGAATCCTTTCAGTTTCTGCTCGATGGTTTTGCAACTGCTCTGACGCCGATCAATCTGATGTGGTCGCTGGTTGGCGTAACATTGGGCACCCTCATTGGTATTCTTCCCGGTATCGGGCCGGCGCTGACGATCGCGCTGCTGCTGCCCGTGACGTCCAAACTGGACCCGACAGGCGCCTTCATCATGTTCGCCGGCCTCTACTATGGCGCGATGTACGGTTCCTCGACAACATCGATCCTCCTGAATACGCCTGGCGAATCCGGCTCGATCATTACGGCGGTCGAGGGCAATGTCATGGCCAAGCAGGGGCGGGGGGCGGCGGCACTTTCGACCGCGGCCATCGGCTCCTTCATCGCCGGTACGATCGGCACCTTGCTTCTGACCTTCCTTGCGCCAGTGTTCGTGAAACTCGCCTTGCGTTTTGGCCCGGCGGAATATTTCGGGTTGATGGTCTTCGCGTTTACGGCGGCGTCGGCGCTGCTTGGCGCATCGCTGTTACGAGGCGTAACGTCCCTCATTCTCGGTCTGGTAATTGGGCTGATAGGAATGGACGAGTTGACGGGACAATTGCGGCTCGCCTTCGGCCTGCCGAGTCTGATGGACGGGATCAACGTGGTGGTCGTGGCGGTTGGACTTTTCGCAATTGGCGAGGCGATGCACATCGCGTCAAGGCCCGATCTGCGCGTTGCCGAGATAAGCGCGATCAAGGGATCCCTGTTCATGACCAAGGAGGAATGGTCGCGTTCCTGGAAGCCCTGGCTCAGGGGAACCGCAATCGGCTTTCCCTTCGGCGTGCTGCCGGCGGGCGGCACGGAAATCCCGACGTTTCTTTCCTATTTCACGGAGAAGAAGCTCTCCAAGAGGCCGGAGGAATTCGGCAATGGAGCGATCGAAGGCGTAGCCGGCCCGGAGGCTGCCAACAATGCGGCGGTCGCAGGTGTGTTGGTGCCGCTGTTGACACTTGGCCTTCCAACGTCTGCAACGGCCGCCATTCTGCTCGTGGCATTCCAGCAATATGACCTGCAGCCCGGGCCTCAGCTTTTCACCGCGTCTGGACCGCTGGTTTGGGGTCTGATCGCCAGCCTCTATATCGGCAATGTCATGCTGTTGGTCCTGAACCTGCCGCTTGTCGGTCTTTGGGTGCGATTGCTGTCCATTCCCGCGCCACTGCTTTACGGCGGGATCATGGTTTTCTCCGCGCTTGGGGTCTACGGCCTCAATCGCTCGATTAGCGATCTGATCATCCTTTTCGTGCTCGGGTTCGTGGGTTTCCTCATGCGGCGGTATGGTTTTCCGATCGCACCGGTAATCATCGGGCTTATCCTTGGGCCGCTTGCGGAGGAACAATTTCGAAGAGCGTTGATGATCAGCCAGGGAGACGCAAGCGTATTCCTCACCCATCCGATCAGCGCATTCTTCTTGCTTGCCGCGGTTGCGCTGCTCGCCGTTCCATGGCTGATCAAGAAGCTCGGCTGGGGTAGCAGTTTGGGCGAGGCAGCGAGTTAGAACACGCAGGCACCAACGGAGCCGTGGCATGCCTGTGGATAGATCTCGTCCCGGGCACGCCTTTGCCCGATCCGACCGCCTTCGAAATTGTCACTGTGCGGTGAATCCGCTATTGGCGATCGGAATCAAGCGATTGGGGCAAAATGCAAGACGTAGCCAACTTAGCGCAGCCGCCCGAGGATGATCGGCCGATCCGGGACCGGCAGGCCACCACAGCACGCATCCTCAAGGGCGCGGCAGAATTGCTGGCAGAAGGCGGCTTCCAGAATTTCGGCATCAACGCCGTGGCGCGTCGCGCCGGCTGCGACAAGCAATTGATCTACCGCTATTTCGGCGGCATGGATGGGTTAATGGAGGCGATCGGCGCCGACCTTGCCGGCTGGGTCGAGGCAAAGATGCCGCGAGATGGCGGCGGCGGCTTTCTGCTCACCTACGGCGACCTCGTCGAGCGGCTGCTGGTATTGTTCCTTGACGCGCTGCGCAGCGATCCGCTGATGAAAAAGATCATCGCCTGGGAAATGTCGGAGAATTCTCAGCACGTTCGCCAGCTCTCCGAAGCTCGCTCCAAGGCGCTTGCCCAGTGGATCGACCGGGTAGGGGGCAGCATGTCTCCGCCCAAGGGCACTGATACGGCTGCGTTGAATGCAATCCTGATTGGTGCAGTCCAGCATCTGGTGCTGACAGGCGAAGCATCCGGCCGCTTTGCGGGGAGGTCACTGACCAGTGAGAAGGACTGGGGCAAGGCGACGGATGCCATCCGTAAACTGGTGCGCGGCGTCTATCCCTAGCCCGTCCATCGCGACCTGCGGAAATTAACCTTAACAAATGGTTTACGTTGCGCCTAAAACATTAACCTGTGACACTGCTTAGATGTCGAAAGGGTGGTGTGTCATGCGTACAGGTTATTTGGCGACGGCAGCATTGACGGTGCTTTTCAGCCTGATTGCCAAGGATCTCACCCTGCCGTTGATCGCGCTTGCCGCGATTGGCGTCGTCGACCGACTGGTTACAACAAGCCTGCAAAAGGGCGCTCAATACTCGCAAAACGATCCGGCGCGCGCTTAATACGTGGACTGCCGGACGATACTTCTGGTTCTGCAAGGGGCTGGGGACGTGGCCTGGGACAGGATGTCGCCGGATCGGCTTATGCCGGTCCGGTACGCATCCGGAATAGGGGAAACCCGATGAAATGGATTTTATTCTTTTGGGCGACACCGCTCGCCATCCTCGGCGGATGGTACTACCTCTCATATTACGACATGAATTTCGGCTACCTCATGCTGTCGCGGCAGATGCATGATCTGGTGTTCCAGATCTATGGCAACGTCCTCGGTATTGCCCCCGAATCTATCCCCCCGCTGGTGCTGAAGGCGGTCTGCGTTGACAGCCTCATCCTGTTCGGAATCGTGGCCTTCAAGCGACGCAAGGCGATTGCTGGCTGGTGGCAGGCGCGTCAGAAATCCGCATCTGGTGATGCGGCTCTCGCAATCGACGACAATCTGTCCAGCGCTCCCTGAAGGATGAAGGATGCGGCGGCAGAATCGATCCGATCCTCACGTTTCCGTCTTGATACGTCCATCTCGATCAGCGCGCGTTCAGCGGCTACGGTCGACAGCCTCTCGTCCCAGAACGTGAACGGTATCTCTGTCTTGACGACCATATTGCGCACAAAGGCGCGCGTCGCCTGGGCGCGTGGCCCCTGGCTACCATCCATGTTGATTGGCAGGCCGATAATGAAGGCTTTGACGACGTCCTTTGAGGCAAAAGCCAGCAACACTTCCGCATCCTTCGTGAACTTCGTGCGGTTGATCACCGGCCTGGGCGTCGCAAAACGTCGCCCCTTGTCGGACAGCGACAGTCCGATCGTCGCGGTCCCGAGGTCAAGACCGGCGACGATGTCGCCCGGCTGCAGCATCTCGGAAAGCTCTTCGATGGAGAGGATGGCCATGGGTATCTGTTCGCTTCCGGCATTCTTGAGGCAACTTTTCGTGAAGTCCGCATTAAACCTTTCGGCTCGTCTTGGAAATATGCCGGCTTCGCGCTACTCCAGGCCAATTACATAAAAACATTGGAGATTGGCGATGAAACTGCGCTGGCTTGGTCACTCGGCTTTTCGTATCGAAACTGCAAAACAGACTGTCCTCATCGACCCGTTCCTGACCCACAATCCATCGTTTTCGGGGCAGGATATCAAGGATGCCACCAAGGGCGTGACCCATATTCTCCTTACCCATGGCCATATGGACCATGTCGGCGATACGATCGGCCTTGCCGGTGAACTCGACGTGGAAGTGGTATGCAATCCCGATCTCGGCGACTGGCTCGCCCATCGCGGCGTCAGAAAGGTCAACCAGGGCAACACCGGCGGTACGATCCACACCGGCGGCTTTTCCGTGACCTTCACCAATGCCCTGCATTCCTCGGCGCACATGACCGAAGACGGCGTTTCCCATTCGCTGGGAAATGCCAATGGCCTGATGTTCCACTTCGAGGACGAGCCGTCGCTGCTGCACATGGGCGACACGGATATTTTCTCTGACATGGCGCTGATCAACGAACTGCACCAGCCGGATATTGGCATCGTGCCGGTCGGCGATCGCTTCACCATGGGCGGCGCCGTTGCAGCGCTGGCCTGCCAGCGCTATTTCAACTTTGGTACCGTCATTCCCTGCCACTACGGCACCTTCGGGCTACTTGACCAGACGGCAGAAAAATTCGTCGCCGGCATGGAGGGATCCAAGAGCAAGGTCGAGACACCCGCTCCGGGCGGCATAGTCACTGTCTGAAGCCATCCACCGAGCACACGTCGAAAAAGCCGTTGCACGCTTGCCTCAGCGCCTTTATAGCGGGCTTTCTAGATTTTTGACCGGAGTGGGACATGTCCGTTGATGTGGCGACAGTGAAACGTGTGGCGCGCCTTGCGCGGCTCGCGGTGACCGAAGACGAAGCCCAGCGAATGATGGGCGAACTCAACGGTATCCTCGGATTCGTCGAGCAACTCAGCGAAGTCGATGTTACGGGTGTCGAGCCGATGACGTCGGTAACGCCGATGGTCATGAAGAAGCGTCAGGACGTGGTGACGGACGGCAATATTGCCGAACGCGTTGTTGCCAATGCGCCGCTGACCGACAACAATTTCTTCCAGGTACCGAAGGTGGTGGAGTAAGCACTGTGGCGATCACGCTCGCAACAGAAAGCCCGTTGCAGGACGAAGTCCGCGACCTTGTCGCGGAACTCGACGCACATCTTTCGACGCTGTCGCCGCCGGAATCCAACTACTTTCTCAGCGTCGAAGAGATGGCCGAACCCGACACCACCGTCTGGGTCGCTCGAGACAAGGGCACGGCCGTTGCTTGCGGCGCGCTCAAGCGCCACACCAAGCGGATCGGCGAAGTCAAGCGCATGTATACGCGGCCGGACTGGCAAGGGCAGGGGATCGGCCGGCGCGTGCTCGGCGAGATCGTCATTTCGGCAATCAATGATGGCCTGGAAGAGCTGGTGCTCGAAACCGGCGACCGCCACCCCGCTGCCTGGGCGATCTACGAGAAGGCGGGCTTCGTCCGTTGCGGGCCGGTCCTAGACTACCCCGATTCCGAATATTCCATTTTTTATCACAAGCAGCTTGCTGCCGACGCAAAGTGAATGACCTGATGAGCGAACTGACCAGCCTGACCATCGCCGAAGCCCGCAAGAAGCTGCTGGCCAAGGAAATCACTTCGGTCGAACTGACCGAGGCCTATATCGGCGCGATCGAGGCTGCCAATGACGCTTTGAATGCCTATGTCGCTGTCACGCCGGAGATCGCCCGCGCACAAGCCAAGGCATCGGACGCAAAGATCGCCGCAGGCAATGCCGGCGCTCTGGAAGGCATTCCACTTGGCATCAAGGACCTGTTCGCCACCAAGGGCGTCCACACGCAGGCCTGCAGCCACATCCTCGACGGTTTCAAGCCGGAATATGAATCCACAGTCAGCCAGAACCTGTTCAACGACGGCGCCGTCATGCTCGGCAAGCTTAATATGGACGAGTTCGCCATGGGCTCTTCCAACGAAAGCTCTTATTACGGCCCGGTCAAGAACCCTTGGCGCGCCAAGGGCTCAAACGCCGATCTCGTACCGGGCGGCTCCTCGGGCGGCTCCGCTGCTGCGGTCTCGGCGCATCTCTGCGCCGGCGCCACCGCCACCGACACCGGCGGTTCGATCCGCCAGCCCGCCGCATTTACCGGCACGGTCGGCATCAAGCCGACCTATGGTCGTTGCTCGCGCTGGGGCATTGTCGCTTTCGCCTCGTCGCTGGACCAGGCCGGACCGATCGCACGCGACGTACGCGATGCGGCCATCATGCTGAAATCCATGGCCAGCGTCGATCCGAGGGATACCACCTCGGTCGATATCCCGGTTCCAGATTATGAAGCCGCCATCGGCAAATCGCTGAAGGGCAAGCGCATCGGCGTCCCCCGCGAATATCGCGTCGATGGCATGCCGGAAGAAATCGAAGCCATGTGGCAGCAGGGCATTGCCTGGCTCAGGGATGCCGGTGCCGAAATCATCGACATTTCCCTGCCGCACACCAAATATGCTTTGCCGGCTTACTATATCGTCGCACCCGCCGAAGCGTCGTCCAATCTTGCCCGCTACGACGGCGTTCGCTACGGCCTGCGCGTCGAAGGCAAGGACATCTCCGACATGTATGAGAAGACCCGCGCCGCTGGCTTCGGCAAGGAAGTCAAGCGCCGCATCATGATCGGCACTTACGTGCTGTCGGCCGGCTATTACGACGCCTATTACATCCAGGCGCAAAAGGTCCGCACGTTGATCAAGCGCGATTTCGAACTCGTCTTCAACGCCGGCGTCGATGCGATCCTGACGCCTGCGACCCCGTCCTCGGCATTCGGTATCGCCGACGAGGATCTCGCCAACGACCCGGTGAAGATGTACCTCAACGACATCTTCACGGTCACGGTCAACATGGCCGGCCTGCCGGGCATTGCGGTGCCCGCCGGCATCGATCACAAGGGCCTGCCGCTCGGACTGCAGGTGATCGGCAAGCCTTTCGACGAGGAAATGCTGTTTCAGACCGCCCATGTCATCGAACAGGCGGCTGGACGTTTTTCGCCGGCTAAGTGGTGGTAGTGTCTCAGACGAGGATTATTGCGTGAATTTCATCCCGTCCGGAGCGATCCGGGCGGGTTTTTCATTTGTGAAATCCGTGTCACAGTGAGGCAAAGGGAAAAGCGGCATGTTTCAGGCACTTCACCAGACAGTCGAGCACACGATCTCCCTGCCGCTTTCCACTGGGGACGCGTTTGCGCTGTTCACGCCCGAGGGCGAGCGGCACTGGATTGCCGAATGGAGCCCGCGCTATTTCTATCCCGCCAATGGCGAGACCTTGGTCGGCATGGTTTTCATGACTGGTGAGGAAGAGGAAACCACATGGTGGAGCGTTGTCGACTATGACTTGGCCTCGCATTTCGTCCGCTATTGCAGGGTGACGCCGGGCTCACGCTCGGTGATCGTCGAGGTCAGATGTGGTGCTGCCGCCGGCGCGCATGAAACACCGGTGAGTGTGCGCTACACACTGACCGGCCTATCCGACGCTGGCAATGCTGCGATCGCCGAATTCGTCGCCGGTTATGACGAGATGATCGAGGGCTGGCGGATGAAGATCCTGCGCTATCTCAGTCGCAGCAATGCGCAAATCCATCCTTAGGAAAAAAGGCCCACACCATTGCGGGCCTTCCTCCATGCTTATCTATTGTCCAGCTGTGAGCGAACCAGTTCAAGTCCCCGGCCGGTGATACGGTAGGGCTGGCCACGTGAAGAGGAGATCGCCCTCAGCCGCTTGAGCTTGCGAAACAGCTCGATGTCGAAGTCGCTATACAGCCAGCCGTCGCGGCTGAAGCATTTGACGTCCTTGACCTTGGCTTTGGTTGATCTGACATGTTCGATCCAGCCGCCCTGGGCGAGCAGGTGCAGAATGCGCTGTTCGGCGCGATTGATGTCCATTGGTTGAGTGATCCGAGATGCTCAGGAATGAGCGCAACAAAACGATCCGACACCGAAAAACCGGGCCGGGGCTCATGTTAGCCGCTGCGCGCATCGATCATTCGTGCGGGCAGCGCCCTCAGACAATCTCAGACTGAATAGACATCAAAACTCCATCGATGCCGCTTTATGCCGCCGGTCGGCGACGCTGTCAACGCTATCTGGGCGTGCAGCTTGACAAGCGGGCTGTCCAGGACACCTATTCCCTCAGGGACAAAGGACGCTGGGAGGCAAGACAGATGGGCGAATTATCCACGCTCGACGCGCGTCGTTGCGCATTGATCATCCAGGATATGCAGAACGACGCGGCGGGTGAGGGCGGGGCCTTCGCGGTCTTCGGCGCCCCAAGCCATTGCCGCGAGCAGAACGCCGTTGCTCATATTGCCGAACTGGCGGCCCGCTGCCGCGCGCGTGCCATTCCCGTCATCCATGTCTGGTTTATCGTCGAGCCGGGTGCGCCCGGCTTCACATTGAATGCGGAGCTGTTTCGCGGCGTCAAGGACAACAACGCCAACGTACGCGGCAGCTGGGGTGCCGCACCTCTTGCCGGTCTCGAACCGCAGCAAGGCGACCTCGTCATCGAGAAGATGCGGATGAGCGCCTGGGAAGGCACCAACCTCGAAACCGTCCTCAAGGCCTATGGCCGCGACACGATCATCGTCACCGGCGCCTGGACCAACATGTCGATCGAACACACCGCCCGCACCGGCGCTGACAAGGGCTACAACATGATCGTGCCGGAGGATTGCTGCGCAACGATGAATGCCGATTGGCATCGTGCATCGATCGATTATGCCCTGCCGAATGTTTCCGTTGTCACCAAGGTCCGGGACGTCCTTGCGGCACTATCCTAGCCGGTCAATTCGCCGGCACCAGCCAGGACGTGACGTCGCCCTTGTCGTCCACCGCAACATACCCTCCGTCACCGAGCTGGTAGAGCTTGCGGCAGATGTTGCCGACGCATGTCAGGTCGCCCCGCGACGAAACCGCCATCGAGTAGGCGGCATCCATCGTCGATATCTCGACCTCGGCTTCGGAGATCTTGTTGACGCTGACGAATCCCATCGGTGTCGTCTCGATCAAGGTCTTGCCCTGAAGCTGGTCTAGCCCGACGCGCCTTGCACCGCTGTCGGGCTTCAGCAGGTCAGCTTCCGACTGAACTGCATCAGTCGTAAGTGGAGATTTCTTCGGCGCCGCACATGTGGTGGCAGAAAATGTCTTGATGAAACGATCGACGCAAGCGCCGTAGAGGGCGCCAAAGCGCAGCTGCCAGGCCGCGCCATGGCCCTCTAGACTCTGCGGCCTGTCGATCAGGAACAGCGGTACGCCGTTCTTGGAAAACGTCGCTTGGGTGGGCGAACCGCGCCCGCCCGGGTCGTATTCGTCGTCACGGAAGAACACGACGGCCGCCGGCACTTTGATCGACTTTATGTTCTCGACATACTCGGTTTTGTTGAGAATGAAGTATTCGTTCGCTTTGCCGTCATATTGCTTCATGCCGTAGTTGGCGGGCGCAATCAGCAGCAGGCTGTCCATCGGTTTGCCGGCTGTGCGCCTAGCGGCCACGTCGATGGATACCCACGCACCCCAGGATTGTCCGGCAAGCACGATCTTCTTGTAGCCCTGCGCACGCAACTGGGCGAGGCGCGCAATCACATGATTGGACGATTGCGCAATCGAGCTCATGCCGTAGTCGGCATTGTTGGGAAACTTCGCCTCGATCACGTCCCAGCCGAAACGTTGGTTCATCTGATAGACGATCGGATAGGTGGCGCGGAAATCGTCGCGGGAACGGTCGTTCTTGTCGAGGCCCTCGATGAAATAGATCACTCCCTGGGCTTCCTTCGATCCCTTGTTATGGACTTTGAGAGGCGTATATTCCATCAGTTCCAGCGGTTTGAGATCGGTCTGGCTGTAATCGCTACTGCCGCTCGAGCCTGCGAATGCGCAGGTTAGATGTAAGACGGAGCTACAAAAGCTTACGGCCGTGAGAGTGATTAGCCGGCTAAATATGAACGAACCCATGGCTTTCCTCTGAGAAACGGCCTGACTCCTTGGCCGTCTTATGATCCTTTTACGCTGCGTGACCTGGAGTTGTCTATTTCGTCATCGCGTTTCCGACCAGTATGCTTACCCAGTGAGCCCTTCAACCGGTCGGCGGCGGCGTGATGGGCATCACATGCCGGGTCGTGGCGTTTGCAAACTAGAAGCACTTTTGCTCGGGGTACAAATTTGGATTGTAGGCGACATGAAATCTGGCAAATGTCGCAAAATCTGTATCGGTAATGCCGTTTGCGGACTCCCGCATGACCGAATGAGGGTTTGTGGTTTCGTCCCCTCTATAAGCGTACAATGCGCAGGCATTGGGAGCTCCCGCATTTTCAATCGGGCGGCAGCCGGTAGTCGCCGTGTATGCGATCACGCTGACAGGTGAAAAGGGCGGGGGACAACCCGGCGTTTGACCATGCTGTGCCTGGTATTCCCAGTAGGCTCGAATCAAAGTCGGCGCCTTGCCAAAGGGGATGGCACTTCCATGTCCTTCGCAAGTTTTTGCTCCCGGCAGGTAAAACAGCCCAAAGCCAGGATAGTTTAATAGAGCCTCATCCGCATTGCCTCTCCTCAGTAAGCTTCCCACAAATCTGGTGAGGCAGAGATTGCCATCGTCAAGTTGCGGCACATCGTTTTCGGCCGCGGGTACATTGGAAGCTGATGTAACAAGTGTCACTAAGACGGTAAGCGCAGATCTACATAAGTGCTGCATCGTCTCCTCCTACGGTGAGGATCAATGCAATACACGCCAATTGAGTCAAAGGTGCGAAGACGCTCGGTTGACCATCCGTGGTCAGTCTGTTTCCGGGCATGGGACCACGCCCTTGGCGATATCCTTAATCTCCGCTGCCGGCGCTGAGAAAATAGAACAGCGCTCGCTACCGGAAAAACAAAGGAAGAACCTCTGGGAAAGCGGTTTTGAAAGCTGATGTTCGCGCTGCCGCTCATCAAATTTATTATCTGACCGCGCGCCGCTCGATCACCTACGCAGCCACCCGCAAGGCTGCTGCGACAAGCCTGGAAATCCGGGCAAGAGAAAAATTACAATTAATGCTTTAAAATCAATCTGGTGCGGACGACGGGAATCGAACCCGTATAGCCAAAGGCCGAGGGATTTTAAGTCCCTTGCGTCTACCAATTCCGCCACGTCCGCATACTACGATCTGCGGTAGCCCAGCGGCCGGATTCGATCAAGCTGGAATTGCGCAAACTGGCGCCGATATGGAACGGCCCGCCAAGAGGCGGGCCGTGAAGCGTTGTTTATGAACGGAGAATTGCCTTACTCGGCCGCAGCCTTGATGGCGGTCTCTACCGAAAGCTTGCCGGCGATTGCAGCGACGTGAGCGCCCTGGTAGCGAGCCGCTTCCAGTTCGATTTCGGAAGGCTGGCGTGCGCCATCGCCACCGGTGATCGTGGACGCGCCGTAGGGCGAGCCGCCCTTGATTTCTTCAAGACCCATCTGGCCCTGGAAGGCATAGGGCAGGCCGACGACGACCATGCCGTGGTGCATCAGGGTCGGGATGAAGCCGAGGATCGTCGATTCCTGACCGCCATGCTGGGTGGCGGAAGAGGTGAACACGGAACCGACCTTGCCGACCAGCTTGCCTTGCGCCCACAGGCCACCGGTCTGGTCCCAGAAATTGCGCATCTGCGAGGCAACCGTGCCGTAGCGCGTACCAGCGCCAACGATGATCGCATCGTACTGGTCGAGTTCGTTCGGATCGGCGAGCGGGGCAGCCTGATCCATCTTGTAGTAGGAGGCCTTGGCGACGTCGTCGGAAACCAGTTCCTTGACGCGCTTGACGGTCACTTCGGCGCCGGCAGACTTCGCGCCTTCTGCAACGGCATTGGCCATGGTTTCGATGTGGCCATAGGCCGAATAGTAGAGAACGAGAACTTTAGCCATTGTCGTATCCTTCGTCGGTTAGGTGGTTCGTTTGAATTGCTAATCCCCTATATTCGACGATTGCTCTCTTGGCAGGATAGCAAATTGCGGCTTGAGTGTTCGCTATTAGTGAACGACAAAAACCACCACATTCATAAAACGGTGACAAATGGTGGTTTGCTCGGGCTTGACAGGCCGCGGACACGGCAGCACTTTGCGCCCGTCAAGCAAGGAGAAGAGCGATATGAGCGACACCAACATCGTCACCGCGGCAATGCTGGCGATCGGCGACGAACTGCTCTCGGGGCGGACGAAGGACAAGAATATCGGCCATCTCGCCGATATGCTGACGCTGGTGGGCATCGATCTCAAGGAGGTGCGAATCGTCGGCGACGAGCAAGACGAGATCGTCGCGGCGCTCAATGCGCTGAGGCCGCGCTATGACTACGTGTTCACTTCGGGCGGCATCGGGCCGACGCATGACGACATCACGGCCGATGCGATCGGCAAGGCGTTCGACCTGCCGGTCATCCACGACGACAAGGCGATGAAGATGTTGGCTGCTTCCTATGAGAAGCGCGGCATCGAGTTCAACGAGGCGCGCATGCGCATGGCTCGCATGCCGGAAGGCAGTCGTCATATCGACAATCCGGTTTCGATAGCGCCCGGTTTCGTGATCGGCAATGTTCATGTCATGGCAGGCGTGCCGAACATTTTCCAGGCGATGCTTGATAGTGTGTTGCCGACCTTGAAGACCGGCGCGAAAATGCAGTCGCGCTCGGTGCCTTGCCCGTTTGGAGAGGGCGATATCGGCGCGCCACTCAGCGCCATCCAGAAGGCGCATCCGGAAGCAGTGATCGGCTCCTATCCCAAGTTCGATGGCAAGTTCTACTCCACCGACATCGTCATCCGGGCACGCGACGCTGGTGTGCTCGATGTTGTCGAAGCTGATGTGCGGGCGATGCTGGATCAGATCACGCAGAGCAAGAAATAATGTCGCAGGCGGCTATTTCTGCTGAACTTGATCGAGGTCAATGACGTTCATATCTTTAGTTTCTATAGCAAATTTATGTTTGACAGCCAGGAGCTAGCCATGACGATAAAGACCGTTGCCGCTATTCTCACCCAGACCGAAACCGCCAAGGTCGTGCTCGACACGGCCATTGCGATTGCGGTTGAAAACGATGCTCACGTCGTCGGCCTGCATGCGGAAGCCATCGATCCGCCACCTGTGATGTCGCCATTCGATCTGCCGGACTCATCCGTCATTGCGGCGCTCTACGATATGGCTTCCCAGCAGAGCAAGGTGATCGAGGTTCAGTTCAACGAGGCCGTGCGCCTGGGCGGTGTCGCCGGCACCTGGCGCGTGATTCGCGGCGGCGTCGCCAGTGCTTCGCATGGTGTCGTCGAGGCGAGCCGCATCGCCGATCTCGTCGTCGCCGGCCAGCCGGCGCAGGGCAGGGTGAGCGAACTGGACGACGTGCTGTTCGAAAGCGGACGTCCGGTGCTCTTCATTCCATTCATCACCAAGCAGGTGAGGCCGTTCAATCGCGTCTTGATCGCTTGGGATGGTTCCAGGGAATCAACGCGCGCCATCTTCGATGCGTTGCCGCTCCTGAAGAAAGCAGCCGAAGTCGAGATATTCTCGGTCGATCCGCAGGATGCCGGGCCGCAGGCCACGGTTCTGACCGGCACCGACATCGCCGAGGCGCTCGACCGTCACGGCTTGAAGATCAGCGTCAATTCGCAGCAATCGGAAAAGCTGCCGGTCTATTCGGTGATTGAAAACCGCTGCAGCGATTTCGCCGCCGATCTGCTGATCATGGGCGCCTACAGCCACGCCCGCATCCGCGAGCGGCTGTTCGGCGGCGTCACGCACACGCTGCTGCAGTCGATGACCGTGCCGGTGTTGATGTCGCGTTAAACGGTAAAAATCGCAGGCGAGCCGCATGGCCCGCCTGCCTCCGGGCATCTTTCCTCTGGACGAGTTGGCGGCCTTCATACTATTGCAGTGGCCCATCTTTCATCGTCCGAACCAGGAAGCCCACCACGATGTCTCTTCCAGATAAAGCTTTTCCCGTCTCTTGGGACCAATTCCATCGTGATGCGCGTGCGCTTGCCTGGCGGCTTGCCGGGCTCAAGAAGGAATGGCGGGGCATGGTCTGTATTACCCGCGGTGGACTGGTGCCGGCGGCAATCATTTCCCGCGAGCTCAGCATCCGCCTGATCGAGACGGTGTGCATCGCCTCCTACCACGACTATCTCAACCAAGGGGAAGTTAATGTCCTGAAGGGCATCACGGCATCGCTCGCTGAAAACGGCGGCGAAGGCGTGCTGGTGGTCGACGACCTCACCGATACCGGCAAGACTGCGCTCGAAGTGCGCGCCATGTTGCCCAAGGCACATTTCGCCGCGGTCTATGCCAAGCCCACGGGCGTGCCCACCATCGACACGTTCGTCACCGAAGTCTCGCAGGACACCTGGATCTATTTTCCCTGGGATATGGGTTTTACCTATCAGGAGCCGATCGCCAAGGATCATCGCGGATAATAATCCTATTTAATATTCCTTAATGTGAATGTATCAATGTGGCACCGATCGCGATTACTTGCGGTCAGCGCCGCTTTGTCATCGATCGAACCGTCGATCCGACGCGACTATACTTTGAAGTGCATTTATCCGGTCCTGTATATCTTGCTTGGGCAAGGTGTGCGGTATACCTGGCCCGACCGGCGGGTAGAAAGATGATGGTGGAACATGGCATGCGGAAACACGCTGAAACGTTCAGCGGTTTGTGGATGTCTGCTGTTGCTGTCGGCGCTGCCCGCTTTCGCCGAGTCCGCGCATATCGGCCCGGTGACCAGGTACTTCAATGCAAATATCAAGCCGTGGATATCCGACCCGCTGATCGTCGCGTCGCTGAAGGCGCAGAACAAGGCCAATGCCAGCCTCACCGGCGCCGACATTACCGCACTGGATGCCGAATGGATCGCCGAGGTCGAGAGCGAGAGGCGGCCGATGATCGACAAGACACTGTCGAGCGCCGTGTCTCAGTTCCTCAGGGCGCGCGAGGAAGACGCGTCCGGCACGATAACGGAAATCATCCTGATGGACGCCCGCGGGCTCAATGTTGGGCAGAGCGATGTGACGTCGGATTTCTGGCAGGGCGACGAGGTCAAATACACCAGGACATATCTGATCGGCCCAGCAGCGACTTTTGTCGACGAGGCCCTCAGGGACGATTCCACTCAGACGTTCCAGTCGCAGATTTCGGCCACCATAACAGACGAAAGCGGCAAGCCGATCGGCGCAATTGCCGTCGGTATCAACCTCGACCAGTTGTAGCTCGCCATCTCCCCGCATCGATATCTGGGGATCGAATCGGCACCGTCACAATTTCGTCTCAAATGGAAGTCTGTCAGCCGCATGAAGAAAAAAATAAAAAATTGCCGCCCCAAAATAGTGGCAAACCGGGGTGGTCGCGCTATTCGACACGGCTTAGCCCTTGATATATAGGCACTTCAGCATATTCCCCGTTTTCCACACCCCCGATACACAAGATATAGTGTTAATAAATCCTCCACAGCCTACGACTTGACCGAATCAGGTGCATATCCCTTTATGGGACATGTTGCGGCGGCGACAGGATCGGAGAGTAACGAGGCCGATCCTTTTCTTGAAAATCGAACGATATGAACGTCTGGCGCGTATGAATGCGCGCTTTGTGACGACAGGATGCGCGCGTCGATTTTTTTGGCAAAAGCCGCGATAGGGGCTGGCATAAATTAGTTGTTAACACTATATTTAGTGTTTGCAGCCAAGCTAGCTACCAGATACAGGGATTACCGAAATCGGGTTTCCCGAAAAATTTGGATGACGGGCCGGGCTGCAGAGTGAGAAACTCGAGTTCCCGGATGAGATTGGACGCGCCTTTTTATGGCGCGGGATGACAGGCAAGGGGATTGCATCATGCGCATCGAACGCAGGTTTACAGAGGCAGGCAAATCGGCCTACGCGGCGGTCGCCTTCCGCACCGCCACCAGCGAAATCCGCAACCCGGACGGCTCGATCGTCTTCCGGCTTGCCGACATCCAGGTGCCCGAACAGTTCAGCCAGGTCGCGGCCGATATTCTCGCGCAAAAGTATTTCCGCAAGGCCGGTGTGCCCAAGCACCTCAAGAAGGTAGAAGAGAACGACGTGCCGTCGTGGCTCTGGCGTTCGGTCGCCGACACCGAGGCGCTCGCTTCTCTCCCCAAGGACGAGCAGTACGGTTCTGAAATCGATGCGCGCCAGGTGTTCGATCGCCTTGCCGGAACCTGGACATACTGGGGCTGGAAGGGCAAGTATTTCACGTCTGAAGAAGACGCGCTCACCTTCCGCGACGAGCTTGCCTATATGCTCGCCACCCAGCGCGTTGCGCCGAATTCCCCGCAATGGTTCAACACCGGCCTGCATTGGGCCTATGGCATCGACGGCCCGGGGCAGGGCCATTTCTATGTCGACCCGTTCACCGGCAAGCTGACCAAGTCCAAGTCCGCTTACGAGCACCCGCAGCCGCATGCCTGCTTCATCCAGTCCGTTGGCGACGACCTCGTCAACGAAGGCGGCATTATGGACCTCTGGGTCCGCGAAGCGCGCCTCTTCAAGTATGGCTCGGGCACCGGCTCGAACTTCTCCTATCTGCGCGGCGAAGGCGAAAAGCTTTCCGGCGGCGGCCGTTCGTCCGGCCTGATGAGCTTCCTCAAGATCGGTGACCGGGCAGCCGGCGCCATCAAGTCCGGCGGCACGACCCGTCGTGCGGCCAAGATGGTGGTGGTCGATATCGACCATCCGGATATCGAGGACTACATCAACTGGAAGGTCAAGGAAGAGCAGAAGGTCGCAGCCCTCGTGACCGGCTCGAAGATCGTCGCCAAGCATTTGAAGGCGATCATGAAGGCTTGCGTCAATTGCGAGGCTGAGAACGGCGCCTGCTTCGACCCCAAGCAGAACCCGGCACTCAAGCGCGAGATCAAGGCCGCCAAGGCCTCCATGGTGCCGGAAAACTATATCGGCCGCGTCATCCAGTTTGCCCGCCAGGGCTACACGGACATGGAATTCAAGACCTATGACACGGACTGGGATTCCGAGGCTTATCTGACCGTTGCCGGCCAGAACTCCAACAACTCCGTCTCGATCAAGGATGACTTCCTGCGCGCCGTCGAGCGCGACGACGTCTGGAATCTCACCGCCCGCAAGGACGGCAAGGTGCTGAAGACGTTGAAGGCCCGCGACCTCTGGGAATCGATCTCCTACGCCGCCTGGGCATCGGCCGATCCCGGCCTGCATTTCAACACGACGATGAACGATTGGCATACGTCACCGGCGGCCGGCCCGATCCGCGCCTCCAATCCGTGCTCGGAATACATGTTCCTCGACGACACCGCCTGCAACCTCGCATCGCTCAACCTGATGCAGTTCAAGGATGCCGCAACCGCCCGTATCAATATCGCTGACTACGAACATGCCGTCCGCCTGTGGACCATCGTGCTCGAAGTCTCGGTGATGATGGCGCAGTTCCCGTCCAAGCGGATCGCCGAACTCTCCTACGAATACCGCACGCTCGGCCTCGGCTACGCCAACATCGGCGGCCTCCTGATGTCGACCGGCATTCCCTATGACTCCGATGAGGGCCGGGCGATTGCCGGTGCACTCACCGCGATCATGACTGGCGTCTGCTATGCGACCTCGGCTGAAATGGCCGGCGAGCTCGGTACGTTCCCGCAATACGAGCCGAATCGCGAGCACATGCTGCGCGTCATCCGCAACCATCGCCGCGCCGCCCATGGCGAGAAGTCCGGCTACGAAAGTCTGTCTGTGACGCCAGTGGCGCTGATCCATGCCCACAGCCCCGACCAGAATCTGATCAAGCACGCCACTGCGGCCTGGGATCTAGCGCTGGAACTCGGCGAAAAGCATGGCTACCGCAACGCGCAGGTCTCGGTCATCGCGCCGACCGGCACGATCGGCCTGGTCATGGATTGCGACACGACCGGCATCGAGCCCGATTTCGCCCTGGTGAAGTTCAAGAAGCTCGCCGGCGGCGGCTACTTCAAGATCATCAACCGCGCCGTTCCCGAAGCGCTGCGCACCCTCGGCTACACGGAATCCCAGATTGCCGAGATCGAGGCCTATGCGGTCGGTCACGGCAACTTCAACCAGGCGCCTGCGGTCAATCCCGGCTCGCTGCGCGCCAAGGGTTTCCCGGACGACAAGATCGAAGCCGTCAACTCGGCGCTGAAGCAGGCCTTCGACATCAAGTTCGTGTTCAACCAGTGGACATTGAGCCCGGAATTCCTGCGCACGCTCGGCGTTACTGACGAACAGATGAACGCCGTCGACTTCAATCTGCTCGACCATCTCGGCTTCTCCAAGAAGGAGATCGAGGCGGCCAACATCCATGTCTGCGGTGCCATGACGCTCGAAGGCGCGCCCTTCCTCAAGAAGGAGGACCTACCGGTATTCGATTGTGCCAATCCTTGCGGCAAGATCGGCAAGCGCTATCTCTCGGTCGAGAGCCACATCCGCATGATGGCAGCCGCCCAGCCGTTCATCTCGGGCGCGATCT
This sequence comes from Shinella sp. OV683, assembly GCF_057787725.1. NCBI lineage: Bacteria > Pseudomonadati > Pseudomonadota > Alphaproteobacteria > Hyphomicrobiales > Rhizobiaceae > Shinella > Shinella sp. OV683. The sequence goes on along the minus strand of NZ_CM173543.1, from coordinate 2,394,297 downwards.
CCAAGACCATCAACATGCCCAACGACGCCACCGTCGAGGATTGCAAGAACGCCTACATGCTTTCCTGGAAGTTGGCGCTGAAGGCCAACGCGCTCTATCGCGACGGCTCCAAGCTTTCCCAGCCCCTCAACGCCTCGCTGATCGAGGACGAAGAGGACGAGGATGGTCTTGAGGAACTGCTGGTGGCTCCGGCTGCCGCGCAGGCCGTCACCATCACCGAACGGATCATCGAGCGCGTGATCGAACGCGTCAGCCGTGAGCAGGAAAAGCTACCGACACGCCGCAAGGGTTATACCCAGAAGGCCAAGATCGGCGGACACACCATCTTCCTGCGCACCGGCGAATATGACGACGGCCGCCTTGGCGAAATCTTCCTGGATATGAACAAGGAAGGTTCGGCGCTGCGTGCCCTGATCAACAACTTCGCCATCTCCGTGTCGCTCGGCCTGCAATATGGCGTGCCGCTCGAAGAATATGTCGATGCCTTCACCTTCACCAAGTTCGAGCCGGCCGGCATGGTCACTGGCAACGACGCGATCAAGAACGCCACGTCGATCCTCGACTACGTGTTCCGCGAACTCGCCGTTTCCTATCTCGCCCGCCACGACCTCGCTCATGTCGACCAGTCCGACTTCACCAACACCTCGCTCGGTCGCGGCGTTTCGGAAGGCAAGGCGGATGTCGTCTCCAAGGGCCTGACGCGCGGCTACAAGCCAACGCTGGTCTCCGCTTCGTCGGAGCCAAAGGGTGCGGCAACGGCGCCGCCCGCCAAGGCATCGTCGGGCGGCAGCGTCACTGCCTTCTCCGGAAGCGCCGTCCGCAAGCTCGAAGTCGCCACCGCGATCGCCACGTCCGAGATCGTCTCTTTCAAGCGTGACTATGAAGAGCGCCAGGCCGATTTCGCCGAGGAAATCGCCGAAGAAGTCTCAGTTACCGATATCTTCTCCGACAAGGCAGCGGCAGATGCCGCCTCGGCCAAGTCGACGGACGCCAAGAGCCTCGCCAACGAACGCCGCGCACGCTCGATCATGCAGGGCTACACCGGCAACATGTGCTCCGAGTGCCAGAACTTTACCATGGTGCGGAATGGCACATGCGAGAAGTGCGACACTTGTGGCGCGACGAGCGGGTGCAGCTGAGGATAGCTATTTTGGGAAAGTGGAAGCTCGGGCGGGCCCGGGCTTCATAGCCTGGGAACATAAAAAACAGATTGCGGGGCTGTAAGTCATGGATCTCTCCCGCACACCACCACTAGATATACGACGACAACTTAGGAAAGAAGTTGGTTTTGGCTGCCCGCTGTGCGGTAGCCCGTATCTTGAATACCACCACTTCAGCCCCACGTGGTCCGAGCAAAAGCACCACGACCCTAGAGGCATGATCGCACTTTGCGCTCGTCATCACGACGATGCCGATACAGGCGCATACACCAAAGAACAGCTTCTTGCGTTAAAAAAATCAAAGCACAATCAAATAGCAAGCAGCTTTCAGTGGCGCCGAAAACACACTGTTTTTGTCTGCGGCGGGAATTATGCCTATCAATGTGGAGGTATGCTTCAGGTTGGTGGGATAGATATCGTATACTTTGAAAAAGACGATAACGGATGTGATACTTTGTCTTTGAACATCTACGATGTGTGCCTAAACCCCATATTTGTTATGCGCAAAAATGACTGGATAGCTCGGACAGATGTCGATGACATTGAGACGCCACCGAGAACGCCAAGACTACGTTTTAAGTCAGCCAAACATCAGGTCGACATTCAAATCGAATTTAGGGATCGCCAACGACTGAATGAGCAAGACCGGAAAATATCCCAGAAATTCGGAGTTCCGACTGATGATAACGTTGTTTTCGTTCATTTTACGGGGAATTTGCCCGCGCCATTGCCTGTGAGGTTCTCTTCAGATTCAATTGTGATGTCGGGCGGCATAACACTTGGCGGAAATCGTATGAGAAATTGCGATCGCGGCATTGTCGTCGGATAAGTGTCAGGCAGCGTCATAGAGTGATATTTCATAACCCCGCAGAGCGCCCTGCAGTTGGCGCGTCGGCGAGGAGCTCACATTACCCTGCACAACACCCCCTCACCAAGCGCGCCCAAGCGATCGGCTGCGCCTCTCGCGGGCTTGCTATCCTCTCCCACAAGGGGAGAGGCAAAGTCGGAGCAGCGCCGCGATTCCGCCTCTCCCCTTGTGGGAGAGGATACGTGGGCCGGTGAGCTTTGCGAACCCACGGCCGAAGTTGGTGAGGGGTGATCGACACGCCCAATGCCCCTCCGGGAACAAACATCCCCCTTGCTGCATTACAGATCGCCTTGGTGCTATGATCAGGGAGCGCTGGAGGAGACTTGCTTGGCCATTGACACCGACGCACCGGTTCCAACCGATCAGCCAGAACTGCGCGATCGAAAGGCCATTCGCCGGTATCTCGGCGGCATATTCATTCTCATGGCGGTTTACGGCCTCTATCTTGGGAGGGATTTTTTGACCCCGGTCTTGCTCGCCTTCATGCTGGCGACGACGCTGAGCCCGATCGTCCGTTATCTCTCCAAATGGTCGGTGCCGCCGGCGCTGTCCGCTACATTGCTGATCGTGATGTCGGCGGGTTTGTTCGGTATCATCGGTTATGTTACCAGCGGCCCGGTAAGCCAGCTCGTCAACCAGGCGCCCAGCATCGGCGCCAAGCTGCAGGAGCGGGTGGCGACACTGCGCCAGACCGTCGACAAGGCTGTCAAAGCCTCCTCCCAGATCGACAAGGTCGCGGAGAACATCTCCGACGACAAGACCCAGAAGGTGGTGATCGCCCAGCCCGGCATCCTGTCGCGCGCCGCCGGCAACCTGCTTTCAGTTGGCACGACCATGGCGATCACCTTCGTGCTGTCGCTGTTCCTGCTGGCCTCCGGCTCGATGTTCTACCAGAAGATCATTCAGTCATTCCCGCGCCTCAGCGACAAGAAGCGGGCGCTCAAGGTGGTCTACAATGTCGAACACGAGATTTCGCGCTACCTTTTCACTATCACGGTCATCAATATCGTCGTCGGCATCGTCGTCGGCGGCGGCCTTTGGGCAATCGGCATTCCCAATGCCTATGTCTGGGGCGTGGCGGCAACGATCTTGAATTTCCTGCCCTATGTCGGTGCGCTGATCTCGATCGTGCTGGTGGGGATCATCTCGCTGGTGACATTCGACAACCTGGCCTACAGCCTGCTGGCGCCGGCCTTCATCCTCGTCGTGCATATCCTGGAAGGCCAGTTCCTGACGCCGCTATTGCTTGGGCGACGGCTGGAGTTGAACGCCGTAGCCGTGTTCATCTCCATTTCGTTCTGGTCGTGGCTCTGGGGCTTTGTCGGCGCGTTGATGGCGGTGCCGCTGCTCGTCGTCATCAAGGTGATCTGCGACAATTTCGACAACCTCAAGCCGTTCGGCAATTTCCTGTCGGCCGACCAGCCTTCGGTACAGGCGGAAGCCGGGCCGGCGACTGAATGATCATCCGGCGAGGCGGGCGCCGACACATTTCACTTTGCCACACTTGGCAGCCACGACATCGTCACGGATTTCAAGCCGGGCAAGGATGCGTTGACATTGCAGCACGTCAATGCGGCTGATCTTGATTTCCAGGACCTCTACTTCGGAGCCCGAAACCCGGCGGTCCCACCAGGTCTAGTGAAGTGCCCGCCAGGTCTAGTGAAATGTCGGCGCACCGAAAATCTGATGCGCGAGCAATGTGAGCTCGACCATGGCCGGCTCCATGGCGTCGCCGCCAACATCGAATTTGGAATTGACGACGGGAATGCCGAGTTGTGTCAGTGCGTCGGCGATCAGCTCCGAAGTTTCGCTACCGAACGGATGTCAATTTCAGCACCAAAGCGAGCGCGCTCCACCCCGTCATCGTCAAGAACACGGCTGTCGCCGTTATCGCCTTTTCAATGAAACCAACTGCAACCAGCGGTCGGGTTGCATTAGTTTACGCTTGTAAGCGACAGGTGCTGCGTGTATGGTTTTGGTTCCGCAAGTTGAAAGTTCGCCAACAACTGAGGAGATGAATCATGACGCTTCGTCTTTCGTTACTGGGTGTCTGCGCTGCGGTCGCCTTGGCGGGATGCCAGACCGCTTCGAACTCATCGGGACATCACAGCGAAGCCGCATGTCTGGCGGGCAGCGTTTCGGGAGCTGTCGTAGGCGGGCTCGTCGGTAGCACCATCGGCGCTGGCACAGGCAATGTCCTCGCGATCGCCGCGGGCGTGGGACTCGGAACTGCCGCTGGAAACGCGCTTACTTGTTATTAAGGAGCACGCACATGCGCAACGCACTCTTCATCGCTGTCGGCTTGATGGTTGTCGCCCCGGCCGCATATTCCCAGCAAACCCCGATTACTCAGGGGCAACAGGACTTTCTCGACAAGAATGGCGACGGAGCGATCAGCCGCGCCGAATACATCGGCTACATGAAAGCCGCGTTCAAGCATCTGGACAGCGATGGCAGCGGATCGTTGAGCCCAGCCGAGACCAGCAAGCTTCTCAGTGCGGAGAAGTTCAGCGCAGCCGATACCAACAGTGACGGGTCCATCAGCCAGACGGAGCTGATACAGCGCGCCACGGCAGACTTCGCGGCCGCAGACAAGGACGGATCAGGCACGCTCAAATGATCGGGTGCAGATGGTGTTGCGGTCGGGACTTTTCGTAGCGCTCATCTCGGCGGCCGGCCCCGTGTTCGGCCAGGAGTTGCAGCTGGAATCGATCGATGGCACCGTGACATTCACAGGCAGCTACGGCCTCACTGCGGTGAAGGCGAACGAATACGTCTACGTGAAGAAGTACAAGCTCTCCCAGCTGATCTGGAAGAGCGACTACATAAGCACGCTGAATGCCGAGGTGACGGCGGAATTGTCCCCGCAGTGGTATCTGGTTGCGCGCGGAACCGTCGGCTTCGGCGGAAACCATGACATGGCGGACTATGACTGGGAACAGCCCGGGCTGCCGTGGACCAGTCGTTCCTTGCATCCCGACACGCACCTCGATCACTATCTCAGCGGAAGCATCGAGGTCGGGCGCAATCTAATGTCGGCCGACGATACGGAAGTCGGGCTGGGCATCGGTTTCAAATACACCGATGTGAAATGGTCGTCCTACGGCGGTACGATCATTCATTCCATAGATGGTTTTCGCGACAGGCACGATACGTTCAGACCGGAACTGAAGGTCATCTCCTATCGCCAGACGTGGCCCGTGCCGTATCTCGGATTGAATGCCAGCCACGCTATCGGGCCTTGGACTATAAGCGGATCGCTGCAGGGCGGCGTGGCGATCAATGCTTACGACGTCGACGACCACTGGCTCAGACAAACGCGCTTTCGCGAAGATTTCTACACCGCGCCTGCCGCAGCGGTCTCGGCTTCCGCTGAATATGCCGTCTGGAACAACACGCGCTTCTTCGTAAGCGGATCAGTCGATAAGATATTCCGCGTCCGCGGCGACGTTTCCACTTTTGAGAGACCAACAGGCGAAAAGTCCTTTAGAAGGAATGGGGCCGGCGCAGATTTTCAATCGGTTTCAATATCGCTGGGACTGCGCGGGCGCTTTTGATGCGATGGGGTCAGCAGGGGCGACGCAGTGAGATGTCTTGAGCCCCACCAGATCTAGTGAAATGTCGGTGCACCGAAAATCTGATGCGCGAGCAATGTGAGCTCGACCATGGCCGGCTCCATGGCGTTGCCGCCAACATCGAATTCCGAATTGACGAAGGGAATGCCGAGTTGTGTCAGCGCGTCGGCGATCAGCTCCGAAGTTTCGCGATCGAGATGTCCGTCGAGGATGGCAGCCCAGATGTCGCTGCCTTCAAGCAGAGCGATCGTCTGGTCACGGACGCTGTAGTGGCGTGACCCGACCTTTTCGTAGGATTCAAAAGCGATCCGCAACTCGTCGATGAAATCGTCTTCGATGACGAGAATGCTCTTTCCGGCGAGTGTGTTTGCTACCAACATGGCCGTACTCCTTTCTCTCTTCAACATAGTACGAAAACAATGGTTCCGCAGTTTCGCAGGTGACATAAGTATCTGGAACAATTGACAAAAGAAAACCGGACGGGCAGGGGAGGCCGTCCGGTTTCAGTGTGGCGCGGGCATAGCGGGGAGGGAGGGAAGCCCGCGCTTCGGGAGGTTAGATCAGATTGTTAAAAGACGATGTTGCGACCGGCAGCATGACGAGCGCTTTCGTTTTCGCGCATCGAGTTGACGATCGAGGAGACGGCCGTTGCGACAAACATCACAGCAATGGTTCCCGCCATCAGTGTCAGTGTCATGAACATCATTTCCGTCTTCCTTTTCAGCGTTGCGCCGTGCTTTTACTTGGGACCATCTATCCCAGATCCGAAGCCCGGCTGCTGTTTCGAAGGGAACAGGCTGGTGCCGCTCCGTTCAACTTGACGCTACATTGCCATCCGCCAGCTGAAACGGCCCTGAATGGCCCGTTCAGAAAACGTTCATCTACGGAAAAAGTTGCATCGACCGCGTTTAATCTTCGCGCTTCTCAAAACATGCCCACACTGGCGTCATTGGCCCGCTGTGTTTGCGGTAAATGATTTTTTGAACTGTTTGCGATTATTCAAAGCGCGTTATACGTAATGCTTGTAATATCAGACTGACTCTCGGGGGTTAAAATGGGGAAATTCCGGCGTCGCGCATTCCTGGCGGGTGGATCGGCATTGGTGGGGGCAGCGGCAGGGCGCTGGCTGCTACAGCCGAAAAGTGACCGCGGTCCAGCTTTCCCGCCTTATGACAGCTTCTCCACGGCCAAGGGTAACATCCTTGACGACATGAGCCAGCTCGAGCCGGTGCAGATACTCAAGCAGGTGACGATCAACAGTGACATCGACAGTGCCTTCATCCACCGCGTACGGGCGCTGCTGATCGAGGCGCGCGAAAAGAAACTGCCGATGATTGCCAGCACCGCGCGTCATTCGATGGGCGGTCACAGCCTGCCCGCCGGCGGCACGGCGCTCACCCTGTCGCAAACCTATATCAAGCCGGATCCCGAGACGAAGACCTACCGCGTGGCCGCCGGCACCCGCTGGCGGACGGTCGTAAACGAACTCGACAAGATCGGATTTTCGCCGGCGGTGATGCAATCGAACAATGATTTCGGCGTTGCTTCGACATTTTCCGTCAATGCACACGGCTGGCCAGCGCCGCATTCGGGTTGCGGCAGCACGGTGCGCTCAATCAAGATGATGGTTGGCGATGGCACGATCCAGACCTGCTCGCGCATTCAAAATACTGATCTCTTCCAGCACGCCATGGGCGGCTATGGGCTGATCGGCATCATCATCGAGCTGGAACTCGATATGGTGCCGAATGTCAGGCTCGCACCAACCTACGAGAAGATGGCTGGCGCCGATGTCGGCAAGAAGTTTTACGAGGTCATCAAATCAGACGACAAGGTCAACATGGCCTACGGCCGGCTCGACGTCTCGCTCGACAACTTCTTCAAGGACGGCATGCTGATCACCTATCGGCCAACCGCAGACCAGACCAACCTTCCACCTCCAGCAGAAGCGGGGTTCCTCACGTCGGTATCGCGGACGATTTTCCGCAACCAGCTTGATTCGGATTTTGCAAAAACCGTCCGCTGGTGGAATGAGAGCACGATTGGTCCTGAGGTGACAGGCGAGACCACCCGCAATGGCCTGATCAACGAGGCCGTCATCGCTATGGAAGATGGCGATCCGACCCGCACCGACATCCTGCACGAATATTTCGTACCGCCGGACAAGTTCGCCGAATTTATCGCAGCCTGCCAGGAGGTTATCCCAGCCTCCTACCAGCAGCTGCTCAATGTCACGGTCCGCTATGTCGCCGCGGACAAGGAGAGTGTGCTTGCCTATGCTCCTGAAGACCGTATCGCATCCGTGTTCCTGTTTTCGCAGGAAAAGACCGAGCGTGCCGAGGCCGATATGGCCCACATGACGCATGCGCTGATCGAGCGCGTGATTGCGCTGGGCGGCGCCTATTACCTGCCCTACCGGCCGCATGCGAGCCTCGATCAGTTCACGCGCGCCTATCCGAGGGCTGGGGAATTTGCCGCGTTCAAGCGCTCGACCGACAAGAATCTCATCTTCCGCAATCGGTTCTGGGACCGGTATGTCTCCAAAGTCTGAGGATCGTAAATGAACCGGCTGCGCCTGATTGCCTCGATCTATTTCGTCGTCCTGTTGTTTGCAGCACTACTCAACTACCTACCGGGCATCCCGGTTCAGGATGGCAAGACATTCGGGATATTTGCACTCGATATCTACGACGATGGCCTGCATCTCGCATCGGCAATCTGGGCGGGGCTGGCAGCATGGTTTGGCGCGCGCGCGTCACGCTTCTTCCTGTTCTATTTCGGACTGATCTATTTTGGCGACGGACTGCTGGGCCTGATCACTGGCTCGGGCTATCTTGATCTCGGCATCATCAATTATGGTATCCAGCACCTGCCTTTCGGCTTCAAGATCATGGCGAACCTGCCGCATCTCGGCTTGGGCAGCATCGCCTTCGTGTCGAGCCTCCTCTTCAAAGCGGACGCTCGCTGATGCGCTTCGTCCTTCGCTTGGTCAAATGGCTGTTTATCCTGCTGATCCTGCTGGTGATCGGGCTGGCGGCACCCGTGACCTATATCGAGACCATGTGCCGCGGTGACGTCACCGCGAGCACCTACGAGCCGCTGATCACCGACCCGGCATTCCAGAGGCGCGGAGCCAACACCTATCTGACCTACCCCGAATGGCACATCGTCTATGCCTATGACGGATTGGCCGAGACACTGAAGCACGGCGACGAATACCAGTTCGACTATTTCTCCTCGGTTCTCGGTTTCTGGAAGTCGACCTGCTCGCTGATGAGGATCGCAGATCAACATGGCGGCGCGGACCAGCAGACGCGGATCATGATCCACACGATCGGCGTCAGCTTCACGCTCGAAATGGGCCTGAAGGCGGCCTATGAGGAAACTGTCGGCCGGTTCTTCGTCTGGCTGCGAGGTCCCGAAAAGACGCCGCAGGACAAGGCGGTGCTAGCCATGGCCGTGGACTACTCGGCTTTCCTGCGCCAGACCCCGTGGTACAAGTATGACTTCAGCAAGGCCAATGAGGCGCTCTGGGCGGCTCCAATCGAGGACGCGACGCGCGGTTGGGAACGCAGGCTGGCGATCGGCACGGAGTGGAAGGCGAAATCCTGGTATGCTGGCGCAATTGCCGCCGGCGTTGCCGCGACCGCGCCCGCCAAGCTGGAGATTCGCTCTGTTATCACCGGCCTCAAATCCGCCGACCTGCAGGCGATAGAGAACGTTATGGTGATCAGCGAAGGCCCCGACGGGGTTGTCATCGAGACGCCGCGCTACGACATCTTCACCCACATTCTCCAGCAGGTCATCGCCAAGGGCGGGCTGATCCGCGAAATCGCCGGCAATGGCGAGATCATGCTATCGCTGACTGTGCCTGACGGAGCAATCTATCAAGGCCCGGGCGAGGTGATCACCCGGATGAAGCGCGAAGGCTTCGCGACCGAACGTATGCTGGTGAGCCTCAAGGTGGCTGAGTTGCCAACGGCGTTTCAGGTGATGCAGATCGCCGATCCCGGCATCGAGCATGTCTTCGATTATTAGTGGAATGACCCGTTGAATTGGCTCTGGAAACTACTGGTCACCGTTCTGACGGCTGCGCCGATTGCCGCCGCCGCCATGACGATTCCTGCCATGATTCTGCCGGTCGCCGGCCGTGCACAGTCGGTTTTTGTACTATTCGCCCGCAGTCCGGATCCATCGGAATTGCCGGTGCGGGTGACGATCCTGGGCTGGCAAGGCCATTGGGCAAGGCTCGACAATGTCGGCGCCAAGTCTGCGCGCACGCTTTATGCGCAGGGCGCACTGTTTATCATGCCGATCCGCAAATCCGGATGCCTCTCGCTTCGCAAGGTCTGATATCTGCAGACACGAAAAACCGGACGGGCAGGGGATGCCGTCCGGTTTTCATGTAAGCGCGGGTTGCGGGGAAGGAGGGGACGCCCGCGCTTTTGGGGAGGTCAGAAAGCCGCCTGGCGGCCGAGCGCTTCCTTGGCAGCGGTGCTTTCCCGCACGGCATTGACGACAGAGGAAACAGCCGTCGCCACGAACATGACGGAGATTACACCGGCCAGAAGGGTCAAGGTTATGTACATCATCGTCGTCATCCTCTCGTTTCTGTGCCGGGTGCGTCGTCTTGGGACCTTTGTCCCATCTACTGCACCCGGCCGCTGTTTCCGTGGGAACAGTCGCTTCTTGTTGTTGTTGCGCCGTTCCTCTGAACTTGACGTGATATAAACACGGCCCGGCTGAAACCGTCCTGAATGGGCCATTCATCTGGCGTTCAGCTTGATAAACCAAATCGAAACGGGTTGCGTGGGGCGCCCAACCGTGACAAAAGGCGTGACCATTTTCGCGGGCCGCTTCATGACCAAAGCCTTCTATCCGGGATCGTTCGATCCGATGACCAACGGCCATCTCGACGTGCTGATCCAGGCGCTGTCGATTGCCAGCAAGGTCGTGGTCGGTATCGGCATCCATCCCGGCAAGGCGCCGCTTTTCTCCTTTGAGCAACGCGCCGATCTGATCCGCCAGTCACTGCTTGAGGCGCTGCCGGATCGGGCCGGAGATGTCGACGTCGTGTCCTTCGATAATCTCGTGGTCGATGCGGCGCGCGCGCATGGAACGAATATCCTGATCCGTGGTTTACGCGACGGAACGGATTTCGATTATGAAATGCAGATGGTGGGAATGAACCGCCAGATGGCGCCCGACGTGCAGACCGTGTTTATTCCCGCAGGAACGGTTTCAAGACCCATTACCGCCACATTGGTGCGCCAGATCGCCGCCATGGGCGGAGATGTCAGTGCTTTCGTGCCGATGGCGGTGCTTGACGCACTCAACGCCACGCGCAAGACCTGACGTCGCCGATCGCCGATTAACTCTCACGGAGCCACCATGAAAGCCCTGAAAATCCTTGCCGCCGGCATTCTTCTCGCTCTCGGCATTTCGAGCAGCAGTTTTGCCAATCCCAACGAGATCACCATCGAGCTCAAGGACGGCCCGGTTGTCATCCTGCTGATGCCGGAAGTGGCGCCGAAGCACGTCGAGCGGATCAAGGAACTGGCGGCCAAGGGCGAATACGACAATGTCGCCTTCCATCGCGTGATCGAAGGCTTCATGGCTCAGACCGGCGACGTCCAATACGGCAACACCAAGAAGAACTTCCAGCCGTCGCAGGCTGGCATGGGCGGCTCCAGCCTCCCCAACCTGCCGGCTGAATTCTCCAACGTGCCGTTCGAGCGCGGCGTCGTCGGCATGGCCCGTTCGCAGGACCCCAATTCCGCTAATTCCCAGTTCTTCATCATGTTTGCACCCGGCGATTTCCTTAACGGCCAGTACACGGTCGTCGGCAAGGTCGTTAAGGGCATGGAGAATGTCGACAAGATCAAACGCGGCGACCAGGACAACAATGGTTCGGTCACCGATCCCGATCGGATGATCAAGGTCACCGTCGGAAAATAACCGTTTCAAGCAAGGAGATATCAAAATGGCTGAGATCAAGGATCCGGAAAACACCCTCGTCATGGAAACCACCAAGGGCAAGGTTGTCATCCAGCTTATGCCGGAAGTGGCGCCCGAACACGTCAAGCGCATCAAGGAACTGGCCCGCGAAGGCGCCTATGACGGCGTCGTCTTCCACCGGGTCATCAATGACTTCATGGCCCAGACGGGCGACGTGAAGTTCGGCAAGAAGGGCGGCTCGTCCTTCAACCCGTCGCGCGCCGGCATGGGCGGCTCCGACAAGCCTGACCTGAAGGCCGAATTCTCGGCGATCAGCCATCTGCGCGGAACCTGCTCCATGGCTCGTTCGCAGGCCCCGAACTCGGCAAACTCGCAGTTTTTCATCTGCCTGGCTGACTCACCGTGGCTGAACAAGCAGTATTCCGTCTGGGGTCAGGTTCTCGAAGGCATGGACAATGTCGACAAGATCAAGAAGGGCGAACCGGTCGTCGATCCCGACGAAATCGTGTCGCTCAAGGTCGCTGCCGACATCGCTTGATTGATTTGATTGGACATGGACCGCTCCTGTGCTTAAGCGCGGGAGCGGTTTTCCGTTGAGTAGAGCACTCCCTTACCAAGGGAGAGGCCGAGAGTACTGAATGCGTGTAGACCTCTTCGATTTCGACCTGCCAGACGAGCGGATTGCGCTGAGACCAGCCAATCCCCGTGACTCCGCGCGGCTGCTGGTCGTCGACCCCAATCAGGCGCCGGAATTGACCGACCGCAGCGTCCGCGATCTGGTCGAACTGCTCAAAGCAGGCGATGTGCTGGTCTTCAACGATACCAAGGTCATTCCAGCCCAACTCGAAGGCACCCGCATTCGCGGCGACAACAGCGTCGGCGTTTCGGTGACGCTGCATATGCGCACCTCACCCAGCCAGTGGAAGGCTTTTGCCAAGCCCGGCAAGCGCATCAAGCAGGGCGACCGGATTCAGTTCGGCCACGCCGGCAATGCCTGCCTGATTGGCACGCTGGACGCCACCGTGCTGGAAAAGGGCGAAGCCGGCGAGGTGACGCTCGGCTTTGATCTTTCCGGCGCCGTATTGGACGAGGCAATCGCTGCCGTCGGCCATATACCGCTGCCACCCTATATCGCGTCCAAGCGTCCGGAAGACCACAAGGACCGCACGGATTACCAGACGATTTACGCTAGGGAAGAGGGCGCTGTCGCTGCCCCCACCGCCGGCCTGCACTTCACGCCGGAACTATTTGATATGCTGGATAAAAAAGGCATCGGCCGTACCTTCGTGACGCTGCATGTCGGGGCAGGAACGTTCCTGCCAGTCAAGGCGGACGATACTGCCGACCACTTGATGCACTACGAGACCGGTTACATCGATGCAGCGACAGCAAAACGGCTGAATGACGTCAAGGATGCGGGCGGCCGGATTGTCTCCGTCGGCACGACGTCGCTTCGGTTGCTCGAAAGCGCAGCGACCGATGACGGCCGGATGCGCGAATGGTCCGGCAACACCAATATCTTCATCACGCCGGGCTATCGCTTCAAGTTCATCGATATGCTGATGACCAATTTTCACTTGCCGCGCTCGACTTTGTTCATGCTCGTCTCGGCCTTTTCAGGCCTCGACACGATGCGGGCTGCCTATGAGCATGCCATCGAAACGGGCTATCGCTTCTATTCGTATGGCGACACCAGCCTGCTGAAACGGAAAATCTGAATGTTTACAGAATTCAAGTTCAATCTGCTGACAACCGATGGCAAGGCGCGGCGAGGGGAAATCACCATGCCGCGCGGCACGATCCGCACTCCGGCCTTCATGCCCGTGGGCACGGTGGGCACAGTGAAGGCCATGTATCTCGACCAGGTGCGGGAGACCGGCGCCGATATCATTCTCGGCAACACCTATCACCTGATGCTGCGGCCCGGTCCGGAACGCGTGGCGCGTCTGGGCGGCCTGCACGAACTCATCCGCTGGAAGCATCCGATCCTGACAGACAGCGGTGGTTTTCAGGTCATGTCGCTCTCCGGCCTTCGCAAGCTCGATGAGCACGGCGTGACCTTCAAGAGCCATGTCGATGGTTCGTTGCACCACATGTCGCCGGAACGCTCGATCGAGATCCAGGGGCTGCTGGATTCCGACATCCAGATGCAGCTTGACGAGTGCCTGGCCCTGCCGGCCAAAGATTCCGAGATCGAACGCGCCATGGAAATGTCGGTGCGCTGGGCCGAACGCTGCAAGGTTGCCTTCGGCAACCAGCCCGGCAAGGCGATGTTCGGCATCGTCCAGGGCGGCGACCATGCGGATCTGCGCGTCAAGAGCGCTCAGGCCCTGGCTGCGCTCGACCTCAAGGGCTATGCAATCGGCGGGCTTGCCGTTGGCGAACCTCAGGACGTGATGCTCGACATGATCGACACGGTCAATCCGCATCTGCCCAATGAAAAGCCGCGCTACCTGATGGGTGTCGGTACGCCCGATGACATCCTGAAATCCGTGGCACGTGGCATCGACATGTTCGATTGCGTGATGCCGACGCGTTCCGGCCGCCATGGACTGGCCTTTACCCGCCGCGGCAAGGTCAATATCCGCAATGCCCGCCACGCTGAGGACATGCGGCCACTCGACGAGGAATCATCCTGCCCGGCAGCACGCGACTATTCGCGTGCCTACCTGCATCATCTCGTCCGCTCCAACGAAGCGCTCGGCGGCATGCTGCTGACCTGGAACAATCTTTCCTACTACCAGGACCTGATGAGCGGTATTCGCAAGGCGATAGAAGAAGGCCGCTTCGCCGACTTCATGGCCCAGACGCAGGAAGACTGGGCGAGGGGCGACATCGACAAGGTCTAAGGTCGCAAGCATAATCTTTGCGCGGGCCCGAAAATTTCGTGCGGCCCGAAAATTTCTTGCGGATTGTCGGAAGTCGGCATCCCGTGCCGTCCTTGCCATGATCGCCCCGAACGGGCCGAAAACCAAGGAGGAAGACTATGCGGAAGATCATTGCAGCGGTATTCGTGAGCCTCGACGGTGTCATGCAGGCTCCCGGCGGGCCGGAAGAAGATCCCACCGGCGGTTTCAGGTTCGGTGGTTGGACCTTTCACTATTTTGACGAAGCGCTCGGCGGCGTCATGGGCGAGTTGTTCGACAAGCCGTTCGACCTGCTTCTGGGCCGCAAGACCTACGATATTTTCGCATCGCATTGGCCCAGCGCGGGTCCGGACGATCCAATCGGCGTCCTGTTCAACCGCGTGAAGAAATATGTAGCCACCCGTGGCAATCCGAAACTCGCATGGGAAAACAGCCAGTCGCTGGGCAGTGATATCGTCGCTGCGTTGACCGAGTTGAAAAGCGGTGAGGGCCCTGATTTGCTGATCCAGGGCTCCGCCAACATGATCCAGACGTTGCTCGCGAACAATCTGATCGATGAGTTCAGGCTGCTGATTTTCCCGCTAGTGCTGGGCAACGGCAAGCGCCTGTTCGGTGACGGCACTGTCCCGGCTGCGCTCAAGCTCGTGCAGACGCGCAGCTTTCCAACGGGGGTAGTACTGGCTCATTACCAGCCGGCGGGCGAAATCAAAACCGGCTCATTTGCGCTGCAGGATCCATCGGCCGAAGAGCTCGAACGCCGCAAGAACCTGAACTAATCCAAATGGATACGGGCGAGGGGTCACCTCGCCCGGTCATTACTCTATTCCTTGAAGGTACCGAGCTTCTTTGCTGTGAAGGTCGCCAGGACATCCATCAGCGTTGGGTTGAGGCAATCATAGGGCTCAAGGCCCAGTTCCTTGAAGCGCGCACGGATGCCGTCCATTTTCGAAGGACTGACGCCGGATTCGATCACCGACGACACGAAGGCTGCAAAGCCCGGTGCGGCCGAGCCGCTTTCAGCAAAACGTTCCGGATGGATGAAGCTCAGGCCCTTGAATGCGTGATCGCGCTCGACCGGCCCGTACATGTGGACGCCGCATTCCTTGCAGGCATGGCGCAGGATGAGAGCGGAGGGATCGACAACTGCGAGCTTGTCGCCATTTTCGGCGACTTCGATATTGTCTGTGCCGGTTACCGCGACGACGGAGAAGATCGCACCCGCCGGCTTCCAGCACTTGGTGCAGCCGCACGCATGGTTATGCGCGACATCACCCTTTACCTTCAGCCGAACCGTCCTGCTGGTGCAGAGGCAAGAGAGGGTGCCGCCGGCGAAATTGCCGCTGCCGGCCTTTACGCCACCGTCGATCGAGGGATGCAGAGATACTGATGCCATTGATATTCCTCCCAATTTTTTCATTGAAGATAGTCCGCCCAGGCAAGAGTGTTTCATGAGAAGAAAGCTTTGGCAACAGCCGTAAACGTCCAGTCTTGGTCGCATTTCTTTTCTTGACTGAAATAGTCGCAATATATCCGCCAGCGTACCGACCGTCGAGAAAATGGCTTTTTATCAGCGCTTTGCTGTGCGATAGCGGTGGCTCAAACAACGCATGGACGATCGCCGTGACCCGACAAGATGTGATGGACGCCACAGATGCAATGCGAGGCTTGTTTGCCGAAACGCCGCTGCAGCTCAATGAACATCTCAGCCGCCGCTATGGCGCCGACATCTGGCTGAAGCGCGAGGATCTGACGCCGGTAAGATCCTACAAGATTCGCGGTGCCTTCAATTTCATGCGCAAGGTGATCGACCAAGGCGGCAGCGATCGAATTTTCGTTTGCGCGTCGGCGGGCAATCATGCCCAGGGCTTTGCCTTCGTTTGCCGCCATTTTGGCGTCAAGGGCGTGATCTTCATGCCAGTGACGACGCCACAGCAAAAGATCGACAAGACCAGAATTTTCGGTGGCGAATTCATCACGATAAAGCTGATCGGCGACTTCTTCGATCAATGCTACGCAGCCGCTCGCGAGCATGTCGAGACCACCGGTGGCTACATGGTGCCGCCATTCGACCATCTCGACATCATCGAGGGGCAGGCGACCGTTGCGGCCGAAATCATGGCGCAACTGCCCGAGGAAACTCATCCCGATCTGGTCATCATGCCTGTGGGTGGCGGTGGTCTGTCTGCAGGCATGACCGGCTTTCTCAAGGAGCAACTGTCGGACGGTGCCTTCCTGTTTGCCGAACCGGCAGGCGCGCCAAGCCTCAGGAAAAGCCTGGAGGCTGGCGTGATCGTCACGCTGCCCAAGGTCGACAACTTCGTCGATGGCGCGGCCGTGGCCCGCATCGGTGACCTGAATTTCGAGGCGCTGAAAACCTTCTCGCCAAGACAGGTTCTGCTGCTGCCGGAAAATGCGATCTGCATTACGATTACGGACATGCTCAATGTCGAAGGTGTGGTTCTGGAGCCGGCCGGCGCGCTGTCGATCACGGCGCTGGACATGCTTGGGGCCGAGCGTCTCAAAGGCAAGACGGTGGTCTGCGTCGTCTCTGGCGGCAATTTCGATTTCGAGCGGCTGCCTGACGTCAAGGAGCGCGCCATGCGCTATGCCGGGCTGAAGAAGTATTTCATCCTGCGTCTGCCGCAGCGGCCAGGCGCGCTCAAGGACTTCCTCAATCTGCTCGGACCGGACGACGATATCGCGCGCTTCGAATATCTGAAGAAGTCCGCGCGCAATTTCGGCTCGATCCTGATCGGCATCGAGACCAAGGCATCAGGGAACTTCGCTGACCTGATCGAGCGTTTCGATAATGCCGGTCTTGGCTTCGAAGACATCACCGAAAACGAAATCGTCGCCAATCTGATTATCTGATTCTCGCCGGTTTTTGTGGGCCAGTCCATAACGGTGAGGAAGATCGGAGTAGACGGCGCAGCTGTGCCGGTTTAGCTTGCCTTCCTTCCATCGAGGACTGAACGAGAGGCCGCAGCCGATGCAAATGGTCCGACATTCGTTCAGGGCTGCGCTTCGCTGGATGTGAACCGTCGAGGAGGCAGGCCATGTCCACGCTTCAGAACCGGCCGAACACAGCGCTGCTCGTCATCGACGTGCAGAACGGCGTCGTCAAGGACGCTCACGAACGCGACGCGGTTGTCGCAAACATCGCCAGCCTTGTCGAAAAGGCTCGGCTGGATCGGATCCCCATTATCTGGGTCCAGGATTCCAACGAGCATCTCGGAAGAGGAAGCCGTGACTGGCAGATCGTCCCGGAGATGCAACGGAACAGCGCCGAGCCGCTTGTCGAGAAGTTTTATGGCGATGCCTTCGAGGATACCAGGCTCGAGGCCGTGCTGTCGGGCCTCGGCGTCGGCAGTCTCGTCATCGTCGGCGCCGAGACCGATGCGTGCATTCGCTCCACGCTGCATGGCGCATTCGTCAGGGGATACGACGCCGTCCTCGTCAGCGATGCACACACGACGCAGGACCAGACAGCATGGGGCGCGCCGCCACCGAGCCAGGTCATCGCGCACACCAACCTGTATTGGACATACCAGACCGCGCCGGGACGGACGGCCGGCACCGTTAAGACGAAAGATGTCGACTTCGGAGCCAAAGCTTGAAAGCGTGTACGGGGGGCCTCCGAACCACACACAAAGATCGCATAAGATAGATTATGGAACTAAACGATGCCAGCGATATCAACCAAATGGCTGATCCGCCGGCTTTTCAGTCCATACGAAAAAGCCCGGAACTATGTCCCGGGCTTCATCAAAATTCGATACTGCGTGCAGATTACTGAGCCTTGGCCTTGTTCTGCGCGTCTTCGAGCTTCTTGCGGGCTTCCTCGGCCTTCTTCTGCATTTCTTCCTGCAGAAGCTTCTGGCGTTCCTGAACCTGCGATTCCTTCATCGCTGGACCATCGAAGATCCCGGTGAAGCCTTCGAGCGACATCTTGATCGGGTTCGGCATGCGCTGGAAGTTGATCGAGGTGAACACAACCTCGCCGCCCTTCTTGAGGTTGGCGATGACGGCGTCCGTCAGCGGCAGTTCGGCGATGCAGAGGTCAGGCATGCAGACGCCGTATTCCAGCTTCTGGCCCTTGCCACCGTCGATCTGCATGAGAACGCCCGGCGGGATCAGGCGTGCCGGCGGCACCGATACCTGCATGAACTTGCGGTTGACCTTGCCGGAAACCGTAACGATCGCAACGGCCGTCACCAGCTGTCCGGTGTTGGCGGTCATGATGTTGCGGACCGAGCAGACGTCGTTGTCGTCCTGCTTGTCGCAAATCTTGAACCAGCCCTGCGGTGTCTGCGGGTTGGCCTGCTGGGCGGAGGCGTAGCCCGGCGCCATCGCGATGCCTGCGACCAAGGACATAGCGGCAACAGTCGCACGCATTGCGGTTTTGAATTCGAAGCTCATAACGTTTCCCGTCTCCTGAAATCCGTGGCGGCCAAGGCGTCCGAGCCTTTTTCAGCCGGTGCCGTCCTGGCGCTCAATTGAGGCAAATACATGACCCGGATCATGTTTGCCCACCTGTTACATCGGCCCTGTTAATATATCCAGCGTTTCTTTTGACCACTTGCGCGATAATTTTGCAAATGTCGCCGATCCGTTGAATAATTGCCGCACTTTGGCCGGATGACGCGTCCTAACCCGTTGATTAGTTCCTCGCCCGGCAAGACCGCCGGTTCCCTCCATCCGCAACTTGCACTAATCTCGCACACATGAATCGCAATTGTCTTATTCGGGATTATCCCTCCTTGCCCAGACTGCTCATAGCCCTTGTCCTTTGGTTGTCGCTCGCACCATTCGCGTCGGCTGCGCCAGTTCACGGCATTGCCATGCATGGCAAGCCTGCCCTGTCCGAGGACTTCAAATACTTTCCTTACGTCAATCCTGACGTAAAGAAAGGCGGCAAGCTCGCATTCGGTGTCGTCGGCACATTCAACAATCTCAATTCCTTCATCCTCAAGGCCAAGCGTACGACCGCCCGCGGCATGTGGGATCCCGAGCTCGGCAAT
Organism: Shinella sp. OV683; assembly: GCF_057787725.1. Lineage (NCBI taxonomy): Bacteria > Pseudomonadati > Pseudomonadota > Alphaproteobacteria > Hyphomicrobiales > Rhizobiaceae > Shinella > Shinella sp. OV683. The sequence continues at coordinate 2,374,848 of NZ_CM173543.1, read as the reverse complement.
CTCGTGGTGGAATCGCTGATGATGCGGTCGCGCGACGAGCCGTTCACCATGTATGGATTGCTGGCGGAATCGGTGGAATGGGACGACGCACGCAGCTACATCCAGTTCAACCTCAATCCCAAGGCGAAGTGGTCGGATGGCCAGCCTGTGACGCCCGAAGATGTGATGTTCACCTTCGAACTGATGCGCGACAAGGGCCGCCCGCCCTTCTCGACTCGCCTGAAGCGTGTGGCGAAGATGGAGAAGGTCGGAGAGCATTCGGTCAAGTTCACCTTCAACGATCTCGCCGACCGTGAATTCCCTCTCCTGCTGGCTCTGTCGCCCGTCCTGCCCAAGCATGCAACCAAGGTGGACACCTTCGACGAGACGACGCTGGTGCCGCAGCTCGGCTCCGGCCCCTATCTCGTCAAGCAGATCAAGCCCGGCGAAAAGATCGTCTATAAGCGCGACCCCAACTATTGGGGCAAGGACATTCCATCGAAAGTCGGCTTCGACAATTTCGACGAGATTTCCATCGAATATTTCCTGCAGGAGAACACCCTGTTCGAGGCCTTCAAGAAAGGCGAGATCGATGTCTATAAAGAGGGCTCGCCGAAGAAATGGGACCAGTCCTATGTCTTCCCGGCGGTGACATCGGGCAATGTGGTCAAGGATGTCTTCAAGCCCGGCCTGCCGGCCAACATGTATGCGATGGTGTTCAACACCAGGCGCAAATTGTTTGACGATCCGAAAGTGCGCGAAGGGCTGAGCCTCGCTTTCGATTTTGAATGGGTCAACAAGAACCTTTATGAGGGAGCCTATACGCGAACTGAAAGCTTCTGGCAGAATTCCGTGCTTTCGAGCCTCGGCCGGCCGGCAAGCGACAAGGAGCTCGCTCTGCTGGGCGATGCGAAAAGTAAGATCGATCCCTCCGTCTTGGCCGGCACCTACAAACTGCCAGTCACCGATGCATCGGGTCGGGACCGCAAGACGCTTAAGCGGGCCTACGACCTGCTCCTCGCCGCCGGCTACAAGATCAGCGACGGCAAGATGCGCGGAGCCGACGGGCGGCCGCTGACATTCGAAATCCTGACGCAAAATCAGGATCAGGAAAGGATCGCCATAGCCTACCAGCGCAATCTGGCAGCGCTCGGCATCGATATCACCATCCGCACAGTCGAGGATGCGCAATATCAGGAACGTACCCAGCGTTTCGATTTCGACATGGTCATGCGTACCTATGCATCATCGCTGTCGCCGGGTCTCGAGCAGACCACCAACTGGGGCTCGGAATCGCGCGACATCCAGGGCAGCGAGAACATGGCCGGCGTCCATGACCCGGATATCGACCGGATGATCGAGAACATACTAGCGGCCAAATCCGATGATGATTTCACCGCCGCAGTCCGTGCCCACGACCGTCTGCTGATTTCGGGTCACTATGTGATCCCGCTTTATCACATCGGTGAACAGTGGGTTGCGCGCTGGAAGTATATCGGCCGTCCCGCCTATGTGCCACTCTATGGCGCACAAATTCCCGTCTGGTGGGATGAAAGGGTTCAGTGACTATGAGCGTAGAGCATATCGATATCGAGATTATTTCTGACGTGGTTTGCCCGTGGTGCTACCTCGGCCAGCGACGGCTGCACCTAGCGCTTGAACAGGCCAGCGATATCGTTACGGCAGATATCAGCTGGAAACCCTATCAGCTCGAGCCGAATGCTCCGCCTGAAGGTTTTGACGCGCTGGACTATCTCGGCAAGAAGCTCGGCGGCATCGACGCGGTGAAGCGCTCGCATGAAATGCTGCGCAAGCTGGCAGCCGAGATCGACCTGCCGATGCAGATCGAAAAGGCGACCAAGTTCCCCAACACGCTCGACGCGCACCGGCTCATCCATTGGGCAGGACTGGTCGGCTCAGAGATGCAGGACAAGGTCGCGCGCGCCCTGTTTACCGCAAATTTCGTCGAGGGCCGCGACGTCGGCGATCGTGCGACGCTTGTACAAATTGCCGGAGAAAACGGCATGGATCGTCGGGTTGTCGAGCAAAGGCTCGCCTCCGACGATGACCGGGCCCTCATCCTTGAAGAAATCCGCAATGCCCAGAAGATGGGCGTTTCCGGCGTGCCCTGCTTCGTCATCGACAAGCAATATGCGGTCACAGGCGCACAGTCAGTCGAGGCATTCGTCAATGCCTTCCGGCAGATCGCCGAGATGAAGCGCAAGTCTGCGGAGTAAAATCCTCATTGTTGACATTGCCTCGTGCCCAACCGATATTCATCGATGAGCTGAGGAAATCAAGGATGGCAACAACCGACGAAATATTCGTAAAAGTCGATGGCAAGCTGAAAGCCCACGTTCAACGGCAGGTAAGTTCCGATAGCAAATTTGCTACAGCGTCGGATTACGTGCGGGAGCTAATTCGACGCGATCTGGAAGACCAGGTCGAACTGCGAAACTGGTTCGACGAGAATCTGAAACCAGCTCTTGAAGCAGATGAAAATGACTTCGCAGAAGTCAGCGCCGAGGACGTCATAAGCCGCAACAAGCGGCAGTAGTATGCCGGGATATGTCTTCTATCCCACAGCCGACCTGGCGCAAGACAAAATCTGGACATACACGGTTGACACTTGGGGAGAGCCCCAAGCCGAGAAATATATCCTCGGCCTTCATGAGCATCTAGCACGCCTAGCCTCCTTAAAATCCTCATGGAGAAGATTGCCGCGCTATATCGCTTCGCTCCCGGGAGCTGACGGGAATATTTTCGTCAGCAGATATCGACATCACATGATTTTCTTCCGAGAGCTTCCGAGCGGAAAAATCGGCGTCCTGACTGTGCTGCATGAGAAGTCAGACCTGCCAAAACGTCTCGGCGAGGACCTGCGGCGCCTTACGGAAAACAAGCGCTAACTTTCACCCCTGCCCGGCGATCTCCGCCAGTTGCGTCATCAGCATCGCCGCGGCTGCCATCCGCTTGGACGGTGCCGGAAGGTCACGCGCCAGGAACATCGAGTGGTCAGGCCGAATCTTGGCAAGCGTGCCTTGCCTGGAAATGAACCCGACCAAGCCTGCCGGGTTCGGAAAGGTCCTGTCGCGAAACTGCACGACAAGGCCTTTCGGCCCGGCTTCCAGCTTCTCGACGTTGGCGATGCGGCAAAGCGTCTTGATGTAAACGACCTTGAGCAGCGCCTCGACTTCCGCGGGCATTGGGCCGAACCGGTCGATCATCTCGGCGCCAAAGCCGTCGATCTCCTTGATGTCCTGCAATTCGCCAAGGCGCCGATAGAGCCCCATGCGCAGATGCAGGTCGGGGACATAATTTTCCGGGATCATCACCGAGACGCCAACGACGATCTGCGGAGACCAACCGGAATCCTGTACCTGCTCGTCGCCCTTGACCTCGAGCACCGCCTCTTCAAGCATCTGCTGGTAAAGTTCGAAGCCGACTTCCTTGATATGGCCGGACTGTTCCTCGCCGAGCAGATTGCCGGCGCCGCGCAGGTCGAGGTCGTGGCTGGCGAGCTGGAAACCGGCGCCCAGCGTGTCCAGCGACTGCAACACCTTCAACCGCTTGTCGGCCATCACGGTCAGCGTCCGGTTGACCGGCAGCGTCAGCAGTGCGAACGCTCGAACCTTGGAGCGGCCGACGCGTCCGCGGATCTGGTAGAGTTGCGCCAGCCCGAACATATCGGCGCGATGGACGATCAAGGTGTTAGCCGTCGGCACATCGAGGCCGGATTCAACGATCGTCGTCGACAGCAGCACATCATACTGGCCATCATAGAATGCGTTCATGATGTCATCGAGTTCGCCCGGCGGCATCTGGCCATGCGCAACCGCCACTTTCAGCTCCGGCGCGATCTCGCGAAGGAAGGTGCTGATTTCCTCAAGATCGGCGATGCGCGGGCAGACATAAAAGCTCTGGCCGCCGCGAAAATGCTCGCGCATCAACGTCTCGCGGATCACCAGCGGATCGAAGGGCGAGATGAACGTGCGCACCGCCATGCGATCCACCGGCGCCGTGGTGATCAGCGACAGTTCGCGCACGCCTGTCAACGCAAGCTGCAATGTACGCGGGATCGGCGTGGCTGACAACGTCAGCACATGCACGTCCGATTTCAGCTCCTTGAGCCGTTCCTTGTGCTTGACGCCGAAATGCTGTTCTTCATCGACGATTAGCAGGCCGAGATTGGCGAATTTCACGCCATTGCCAAGCAGCGCATGCGTGCCGACGACGATGTCAGCCTTGCCCTCGGTCATTTCCTTCTTGGTCTCGGCGAGTTCCTTGGCACCAACCAGCCGCGAGGCCTGCCGGACGCGCACGGGGTAGCCGCGCAGGCGCTCGGTGAACGTTTTATAGTGCTGACGTGCCAGCAGAGTGGTCGGCACGACGACGGCAACTTGTGCGCCGTTCATCGCTGCAATAAAGGCCGCGCGCAGGGCCACCTCGGTCTTGCCGAAACCGACGTCGCCGCAGATCAGGCGATCCATCGGCCGGCCGGCGCCGAGATCGTCGCGCACTGAGTCAATCGCGGTCTGCTGGTCGTCGGTCTCGTCATAGGGAAAACGTGCCGAAAACTCGTCATAAAGGCCTTCAGGTGCAGCCAGAACTGGTGCCTGGCGCATGGTGCGCTCGGCAGCAATCCGGATCAGGCCGGCTGCCATGTCGAGCAGCCGCTTCTTGAGCTTGGCCTTGCGCGCCTGCCAGGCGACGCCGCCGAGCTTGTCGAGTTGCGCCTCGCTCATCTCCGAGCCGTAGCGTGACAGAAGCTCGATGTTTTCGACCGGCAGGAACAGCTTGTCACCGCCGGCATATTGCAGCTCGAGACAGGCGCGGGGCGCGCCGGCGGCCTCGATCGTCACCAATCCCATGAACTTGCCGATGCCATGCTCGGCATGCACGACGATGCTGCCTTCCTCGATCGCCGACGCCTCGGAGATGAAGTCCGCGGCGCGACGCTTGCGCTTGGAGCGGCGAACCAGCCGGTCACCGAGAATATCCTGCTCGCCGATAACAATCAGCGGGCCGGTCTCGAAACCGCCTTCGAGCGACAGCACCGCAGCCCCCGCCTCGCCGACCTTCATCTTCAGCGCTTCGTTGAGGCTCGCGACCGGCACGACTTTTTCCAGCCCGTGCTCGCCGAGAACCTGCAGCAGTCGGTCGAGCGAACCCTCGGTCCAGGCGGAAACGATGACTTTGTCGCCCTTTGCTCGATGGCTGGCAATGTGGCGTACGGCGGCGTCGAAGACGTTGATGCGTTCTTCGCCTTCTGCCTCGCCCGCCTTTGCCCATCGCGTGCCCGCACGCGCTTCGAGGGCAATCACCTTGCGGGCTTCGCCTTCCGGCTCGTTGAACGGTGTGATGCGGATCGCGCCAAGTGCCCGAAGGCCCAAGGTCACCTGCTCGCCCGAGAGATAGAGCTGATCGGGCGGTACGGGCTTGTAGGGCGCGCCCTGCCCCATGCCCTTGGTTTGCTTGCCGGTATCGAGTCGCGCTTCGTAGTAGTCCGAAATCAGCGTGAAACGCTCGCCGGCCGCTTCCCGTATCGTATGATCGGTGAGAATGCGGAATTCGCTGAGATAATCGAACAGCGTTTCCAGCCCTTCGTAGTAAAGCGGCAGCCAATGCTCCATGCCGGGAAAGCGACGGCCTTCGGAGATTGCCAGGTACAGCGCGTCGTCGCGGGTCGCCGCGCCAAACAGCGTCAGGTAATTCTTGCGGAAACGGCTGATCATGTCCGGGTTGAGCGACACTTCGCTCATCGGGTTGAGTTCGATGGATTTCGCCTGTCCGGTCGTGCGCTGGGTCAACGGATCGAAGTAGCGGATTGTCTCCAGCGTATCTCCGAAGAAATCGAGCCGCATCGGCTGTTCGTTGCCGGGCAGGAACACATCGAGAATGCCACCGCGCACAGCGAATTCGCCGACTTCATGCACGGTCGTCGAGCGATCGAAACCGTTCCTCTCCAGCCGGGAAGCGATATCTTCCATGCGCATTGTCGAGCCGGGCCGAGCCGAAAAGCCGGATGCCGCGATCGCTTCACGCGGCGGCAGCTTCTGCAGCGTGGCGTTGACGGTGGTCAGCAGGATAGCGGGATGCGGTCTCTTTGCGTGTTCGATGAGGCCGGAAAGTGCCGCCAACCGCCGCGCCGAGACGTCGGTGCCGGGCGATACGCGGTCATAGGGCAAACAGTCCCAGCCCGGCAGGGTCAGCACCGGGATCTCAGGCGCATGGAACGCCAGCATCTGTTCGAGGTCGCCGACATGCTGGCCATCCGAGAGCACATAGGCGACCGGCTTGCCCGACTTTGCCAACTCCGCGAGCACCAGCGCCTCCATGCCGGGCGGCACATTGGCAAGCGTAAAGCTCTGGTCGTCTCCCAGGATTTTCTTTGGGTCGAAGCCGGGGATCATGCGACAGACTTTCTGGGTTTCTCGAGCAAATTCATCTTACGTATTCGATGCCCCAACCTGAAAGGCTTCGTCTGGTCGAAATGCTGAAATCCGCCCGAAAAGCGGTGTCTTCAGCCGCTCCGGCAGGTCCTGCTCGCCACAGATCCACTTAAACAGATCATTGTCATCTTCTGACAGTATTCCCTCGAATTCATTGAGATCGTCTTCGGAAAGGCCGGCGAGTTCATTGTCGGCAAACTGCCCGAAGATCAGGTCCATCTCGCGAATGCCGCGATGCCAGGCGCGAAACAGCGTCCGCCGGCGGCGTGGGTCGAGTTCAGCTGTCGTGCGGGTGGTGCCGGTCATGATGTTATGCCTATCCCAGGAAATTCGAGCCCTCTATATCTTCTGGAAACCGAGTTGTCAGCCTTGCAAATCGCCCATCAAGCGGGTGAGATAGGTTCATGCGCCCTTCCCTTCTCGATCCGCTGTTTGCGTCGCTGTCCTCGTTGCCCGGCATCGGCGAGCGCACAGGCGCGCTCTATGCCCGGTTGCTCGGCCGCGAATCGCTGGAGGAATGCCGGATCATCGATCTGCTCTTCCATGTGCCGCACGGGCTGATCGACCGCCGCAAGCAGCCGGGCATCGCGCTTTCGCCGCAAGGGTCGATCGTCACAGTCACTGCCCGCGTCGATCGCCACCAGCCGCCACCGCGCGGCAACAATTCCGTTCCCTATCGCGTCTACCTGCAGGATGACACCGGCGAACTGGCGCTCGTCTACTTTCGCGCCAAAGGCAACTGGCTGGAAAAACAGCTGCCCATTGATGAGACGGTGATGGTTAGCGGCAAGGTCGACTGGTTCAATGGCCGCCCGTCGATGGTGCATCCGGACCACGTGGCGCGGCTCTCGGAGGGTGAAAGCCTGCCGCTGGTCGAGCCGGTCTATGGCCTGACCGCCGGCCTGTCGCCAAAAATGCTGCGCAAGACGATCGATGCCGCAATCACCCGCATTCCCGACATGCCGGAATGGCTCGATGCCAGCCTTGTCAATCAACAGCAGTTTCCGGAAACGGGCGCAGCCTTGCGGCACATCCATGCCCCGGAGGACGACGCGGACATCGACCCGCAAAGCCAGCCGCGCCGCCGACTGGCCTATGACGAGTTCCTTGCCGGGCAATTGTCGCTGGCGCTCGTCCGTGCGCGTCTGCGCAAGACGCCGGGCGTGCCTGTGTCGCCCACCGGTGAATTGTCCGGAATTGTCCAGCAAGCCCTACCCTTCTCCCTTACAAACAGCCAGTCGGCAGCCATCAAGGATATATTGCACGATATGGCCGGACAGGACCGCATGCTGCGGCTGCTGCAAGGCGATGTCGGGTCGGGCAAGACGGTCGTGGCGCTGATGTCTATCCTCGCGGCTGTCGAAAGCGGCGGCCAGGCCGTGCTTATGGCGCCGACCGAAATTCTCGCCCGCCAGCATTTCACGACCGTCAGCCAGATGGCGGCCAAGACCGGTGTCTCGATCGAGATCCTGACCGGCCGCACCAAGGGCCGTGAGCGCGAGGAAATCCTCGATCGCATCGCCGCCGGCCAGGCGCAGATCGTCATCGGCACCCATGCGCTGTTCCAGGACAATGTGAACTACAAAAACCTGCTGCTGGCCGTGGTCGACGAACAGCATCGGTTCGGCGTCCACCAGCGGCTGCGGCTGACGGCCAAGGGCATCTCGCCGCATATGCTGGTCATGACGGCCACGCCCATCCCGCGCACGCTGGTGCTGGCGGCCTTCGGCGACATGGATGTCTCCAAGCTCACCGAAAAGCCCGCCGGACGCAAGCCGATCCAGACGGTCATCATGCCGGGCGAACGCGTTGCAGACATTGTCGAACGCCTTCGCACGGCTGTTTCGGAAGGCCGCAAGGTCTACTGGATCTGCCCCTTGGTCGAAGAGACCGAGGAGAGCGACCTGATGTCGGTCGAGGAACGGCACGCGATCCTCTCGCAATTCTTCGGCAACCAGGCAGCGCTGATCCATGGCCGGATGAGCGGCCCTGAAAAGGACGCCGTCATGCTCGGCTTCAAGAACGGCGAGACGAGGTTGCTGGTCGCCACGACAGTTATCGAGGTCGGCGTCGATGTGCCGGATGCAACAATCATGGTGATCGAGCACTCCGAACGCTTTGGGTTGGCCCAGCTCCACCAGTTGCGTGGGCGCATCGGCCGCGGCAGTGAGGCGTCGAGCTGCATCCTGCTTTATGCCGGCAAGCTCAGCCAGAATGCCGAAGCGCGGCTGAAGATCATGCGCGAAACAGAAGATGGTTTCGTGATCGCCGAGGAGGATTTGCGGTTGCGCGGTGAAGGCGAACTTTTAGGCACCCGGCAGTCCGGGACGCCCGGATTCGTGATCGCCAGTCTGGAAGCGCATGCTGATCTACTGGAGATCGCCCGCAAGGACGCGCACTACCTGCTGGAACGTGACCCGGATTTGACCAGCCCGCGCGGCGAAGCGATCCGCACGCTGCTTTATCTATTTAGACGAGACGAGGCGATCCGCTTCCTTAATGCTGGTTAGCTGTGGTTGCGGCACCGTCTTCGCCGCCCAGTCCGGAGACACCAGGCCGCCGGAGATCAGCAGCTTGGCCGCATCCTCCGTCGACATATCGAGTTCCATGATCTTGGACTTCTCCACGAATATGAGGAAACCAGCCGTCGGTACCGGGGTCGGCGGCAGGAAGACAGCCGCCATTTCCATGCCCTTGTCATTGAACCGCGAGGCGATTTCGCCCGCCGCATCAGTGGCGATGAAAACCAGAGACCAGAGGCCCGGCGACGGATACTCGATCATGCCGACTTTCTTGAACGAATTGCTGCGCTCCCGCAGCACGGTCGCGAAGATCTGCTTCAGCCCCTTGTAGAGCGAGCGCACCAGTGGCATGCGGGCCAGGACGGATTCGCCGAATTCGACGATTGTGCGCCCGATCAGGTTCTTGCCGAGCACGCCGACGATGGTGATCAGGATGACGGCGATCAGCAGGCCGAAGCCCGGCACGGCGAACTTGATGTAATGCTCTGGCGAAAAACGCAGCGGGATATAGGGTTTTACCCAGCTGTCGGCCCAATGGATGAAGGTCCAGGTCAGCCAGATGGTGATGGCGATCGGCGCGCAGATGATCAAGCCTGTCAGGAAGTTGTTGCGCAACCTGACGCCTAACGGTGGCTTGGGTATTTTCGGCGGCACGTCACTCATGGTGAAATCCAGTCTGATCCAACGCATGAATCTTAGCGCGGCACTGCTGCGCCGCACAAGGGCCTTTATTCACTCGACGGTGACCGATTTGGCGAGATTTCTCGGCTGGTCGACGTCGGTGCCCATGAAAACCGCCGTGTGATAGGCGAGCAACTGTATCGGCAGCGAGAACACCATCGGCTGGATGGCCTCATTCATGTCAGGCAGGACGATAGTTGCCATCGTATCGAGATCGGTGGCTGCAGCGCCCTTGTCGTCGGTGATCAGGATGATCCTGCCACCGCGCGCCGCGACTTCCTGCATGTTCGAAACGGTTTTTTCGAAGAAACGGTCATGTGGCGCGATGACAATGACGGGCATCTTCTCATCGATCAGCGCGATCGGACCATGTTTCAGTTCGCCGGCGGCGTAGCCCTCCGCATGGATGTAGGAGATTTCCTTGAGCTTTAGCGCGCCTTCCATGGCAAGCGGAAAACTCGTTCCGCGGCCGAGATAGAGTACGTCCTTGAACTTCGCGAGATCGCGCGCCAGCGTTTCGATCAGCGGCTGGATGCGGTTCAGCACGGCGCTCATGATGCGTGGCATCTCGGCGAGATGACCGACGAGCCTCTTTTCCTCCTCGGTTGTCAGCGTTCCGCGTTGGCGGCCAGCACTGATCGCCAGCGATGCGAGCACCGTCAACTGGCTGGTAAAGGCCTTGGTCGAAGCCACGCCGATTTCGGGACCGGCGAGGATCGGGAAGATCGCATCGGATTCCCGCGCGATCGTCGATTCCTTGACATTGACGACTGCACCGATCTTCAGGCCCGCGTCTCGGCAATAACGCAGCGACGCCAGCGTATCGGCGGTCTCCCCGGATTGCGAAATGAACAGAGCGGCCGAATTGGAGGTCAGTGGAACCTCGCGATAGCGGAATTCCGAGGCAACATCGATCTCCACAGGTAACCGCGCATAGCGCTCGAACCAGTATTTCGCAGTCAAACCGGCGAGATAGGCGGTGCCACAGGCCGAAATCGCTAGGCTTGTGAGATTGGTGAAGTCGATACCGTCCTCACGCGACCGGATGCGGCTTTCGGCAAAGTCGATGTAGTGGCTTAAAGTATGCGAAATCGCTTCCGGCTGCTCATAGATTTCCTTTTCCATAAAGTGCCGGTGGTTGCCCTTGTCGATAATGACATAGGCCGATGTGGTCGATTGCTGGCGCGGCCGGATCACCGGGTTGCCATCGAAATCCATGATCTCGGCACCATTCCTGGAAAGAACGGCCCAGTCGCCATCGACGAGATAAGTCACCTGATTGGTGAACGGCGCGAGCGCAATGGCATCGGAGCCGAGATACATTTCCCCCTGGCCGTAGCCGATTGCCAGCGGCGGGCCGGAACGGGCGGCATAGATGACGTCGGGCTGGTTTTCGAACAGGATTGCCAGCGCATAAGCGCCGGTCACCCGCTTCAACATGGCCTGCACGGCCTCGCGCGGCGACATGCCCTTTGCGACATTGGCGGCCACCAGATGTGCTATGACCTCGGTGTCGGTCTGGCTGGCAAACGTCGCGCCGGTCGCGATCAGCTCATTCCGGATCTCGGAGAAATTCTCGATAATTCCGTTGTGAACGACGGCAACACCGTGACTGAAGTGCGGATGGGCATTGGTCTCGTTGGGCACGCCGTGGGTTGCCCAGCGCGTATGCGCGATACCGGAATTGCCAGCCAACGGCTTTTCGCCGAGCACACGCTCGAGATTGACGAGCTTGCCTTCCGCGCGCCGCCGCTCAAGCTGTCCATCATGGATTGTCGCAACGCCCGCCGAATCGTAGCCCCGATATTCCAGCCGCTTCAGCGCATCGACAAGCCTGCCCGCTACCGGTTGAATTCCAACGATCCCGACAATCCCGCACATGCACCATACCTCTGGCCTAATTGGTCTGAACGTTTTTGGCTGGAAAATCGTCCTGCCGCAACCGATCCGGCATCAAATTCGGTTTCTTGCGTTAATGCGGCTACTTCTTCCTGGATTCCTTCAGTGCCTTGTTGCGCGCCATGATCTCTGTGGCATAGCCGTCCTTCGTCACCTGCCGTGCGCGACCGAAGGCGGCCGCACCGGCGGGCACATTCTCGGTGATGACACTACCTGAGGCCGTTAATGCCCCCTCGCCGACCGTTACAGGAGCCACCAGCGAGCTGTTGGAGCCGATGAAGGCATCCGCGCCAATATCGGTTACGAACTTGTTGAAGCCGTCGTAGTTGCAGGTGATGGTGCCGGCGCCGATATTGGCGCGCGCGCCGATCTTCGCGTCGCCGATATAGGAGAGGTGGTTGACCTTGGCGCCCTCGCCGATATCGGCGTTCTTGACTTCGCAGAAATTGCCGACCTTGGCCTTGGCATGCAGATGCGCACCAGGGCGCAGCCGTGCATAGGGTCCGACCGCAGCCCCTGACGTTACGTAAGCTCCCTCTAGGTGAGAGAAGGCATGGATTATGACGTCCCGCTCGATCGTCACGCCGGGACCGAACACGACATTCGGCTCGATCTCGGTATCCTGGCCGATCTGGGTGTCATAGGAGAGGAAGACCGTCTCCGGCGCGATCATGGTGACACCCGAGATCATCAGCTCGTGCCGGCGCTTCTTCTGCCAGATGGCCTCGAGTTCGGCGAGTTCGGCGCGATTGTTGCAGCCAGCGACGCTGTCGGCCGAGGCCTCGACAGTGGCGGCCTTGCCGCCTTCGGCACGGACGACTTCGACGATATCGGTGAGGTAATATTCACCCTTGACGTTGTTGTTGGAGATCTTGGCGAGCAGAGATGCGGCCTTCCTGCCGTCGATTGCCATCAATCCGCTGTTGCAGAACTCGACCTTGCGTTCGTCGGGCGTTGCATCTTTTTCCTCGCGAATAGCGACCAACTCGCCACCGTCTTCGAGCAAGCGGCCGTAACCGGTCGGTCGCGGTGTGCGAAACCCGATGACGGCGACGTCAAAGCCGTTGCGGACCTTGTCCAGTGCTTCCATCAATGGTCCGGCCTCGATCAGCGGCGCATCGCCATAGGCCACGAGGATCTGGTCGTAACCCTTTTCGATCTCTGCCTTTGCAGCGAGAACCGCATGCGCCGTGCCGAGGCGTTCCTTCTGCTCGAAAGGCAGGATCGTCAATGCGCCGGAGGACGCAGCCTTGACCACCGGATCGGCATCGCGGCCAACCACGAGTGCCACCTGGCCGACACCGGTCTTCTCAAGCGCTGAAATGACGTGGGAAATCATCGGCAGGTTGCCGATCGTGTGCAGCACCTTGGATTTCGCCGATTTCATCCGCGTGCTTTCGCCCGCCGCCAGCACCACCGCAAGGATACGTTCCGTCATTCCGATTCTCCCTCAAAAATCCATGCCGGAATATCAGCTTCGCGGCCCGGCGCAAAGCCGCCCGGGTCGACCCGAACGTCGCCGATCAGGCCAGTTCCGCAGGCGGGGCAAATTCGTTGCGGCCGATCTTGGTCATCAGGATCTTGTCGATCCGGCGGCCGTCCATGTCGATGACTTCGAATGTGTAGCCAAGCGCGTCGAGCTTGTCGCCCTCTTCCGGGTTCTTGCGCAGCTTCTGGACCACGAATCCGGCGACGGTTTCGTAGCCGTCCTCCGTCGACATCTCGTCGAATCCGAATGTCAGCTGCATCTCGTGCACGGCCGTGCGGCCATCGATCAGCCAGGAGCCGTCGTCGCGCCTGCGGATCTGGATATCCTCGATATCGTCATAGTTCGACGGCAGCACGCCTATGACGGCTTCGAGCAGGTCGGCGGACGTGATGATACCCTCGGTCGAGCCATACTCGTCGACAACGATCGCCATGTGGATGTTGGACGACTTGAAGATCTCGAAGGCCTTCAGGCAGTTCGTTACTTCCGGGATGGTCGGGATCTCCTGCACGTAATTCTTCAGATGGAACGATCGCGGCGTCAGCGTCGCGCGCAGGATGTCCTTGGCGCGCACGGCGCCGATCACGGTATCCGTATCGCCGCTGATCACCGGATAGCGCGAATGGCCAGCCGACTTGACCACCTCGATAACCTCATCGAGGCTGTCCTTGACATCGAGCGACACCATTTCCGTCCGGTGGGTTATGATCGATTTCACTGAGCGGTCGGCAAGACCCATGATGCGGCGAAGCATTTCGTGTTCGGATTTCTCGAACACACCGCTCTCGGCGCCTTCGGCCAGCACCGCATGCACCTCGGCCTCGGTAACTTCCTCGCTATCGGCACCTGCCATGCCGAGCAGCCGCAAGATTGACCTTCCTGAGATTTCGAAGAGATAGACCACCGGCGCGGTGATCCGCGACAGGATCGACATCGGCCGGGCAACGAACATCGCCACGCTCTCGGCATGTCGCAGTGCCAGCTGCTTGGGGATCAGTTCGCCGATGATGACGGAGAAATAGGTGATGGCGACAACCACGACAGCGCCCGCCAGCGCATGGCCGTAAGGCGCGATCATTTCGAACTTGTTGAGAACGGGACCAAGCTTCTCGGTAATCGACGCGCCGCCGTAGAGGCCGGCCAGAATGCCAACCAGCGTGATGCCCACCTGCACAGTCGAAAGGAAATTGCCAGAATCCTCAGCGAGCCTCAATGCTGCTGCGGCGCGGCTGTCGCCCTGCTTGGCTTTTTGTCTCAGAAGCGGCCGGCTGGCGGAAACGAGGGCCATCTCCGACATTGCGAAAAACGCGTTTATCAGGAGTAGTACAAAAATGATCAGTATTTCAGACACAAAAGTCGGGCCAGCCAATTTCAATTGGCGCTTAACCTAGAGCCATGCAACCCAATCCACAAGATGGACAGGCAAAATAGGCCGGGAGAGCCGAGCGAATGCCCTCTCCCCCTCGCCGCGCGTTGCTAGCTCTCCAGCGTCGTTTTCACCCGATCGCGGCCCGTGAAGATGACATCGCGCATCGCGTCCGCCGCACCTTCGCGGTCATGCTTGGCAATTGCATCGACGATCAGCCGATGCGATGCGGAAATCTCGGCGGTACGACTATCGCCAAGTGGCGGCGAGCTCAGTTTGAAAATGCCGACCAAGGCCGCCTCGATCAGAGTGCCAACGGTCCGCATGAACGGATTGCGCGATGCTTCGGCGACACCAAGGTGGAATTTCAAATCCGCGACCGCCAACGTTTCCGGCGTGTGCCCAGGATCGCCCATCTCGGCGGCGAGCTGATATAGATGCTTGATGTCGTCGTCATTGGCGTTTTCGGCCGCAAGCTGGGCTGCATAAGGTTCGAAAGCCAGGCGGATTTCGCTGAGATGCGTCAGGAACTCTTCGTCCACGCCGCGTTGGAAATGCCAGGTGAGCACATCGCCATCGAATAGGTTCCACTGGTTCTTCGGCGTGACCCGCGTTCCGATGCGGGCACGCGGCACGATCAGGCCCTTGGCGGCGAGCGTCTTCATCGCCTCTCGCAGAACAGTGCGTGAAACCTTGAACCGTTGCGCAAGATCGAGGTCACCCGGCAGCGTCGCACCAACCGGATAGTCTCCGGCGATGATGGCCCGGCCGAGTTCGTCGACGACCTGCGAATGGCTGGTCCGTGCCTTTCTGCCTGACATCATTGTCTCGAGCACACCTTTGCGCAAATTGTCCTCCCCCCTCATGCTTTCTTATCCACCCTTGATAGCAGCAAAGTCCCCTTCTGCATCAGAATGAAGGCGAACAACAGAAGACCGATAGCGATCTTTGTCCACCAACTGGAAAGTGTCCCGTCAAACGTGATGTACGTCTGTATGAGGCCCTGAATCAATATGCCTATGAATGTTCCCGCAACAAATCCTGCGCCACCGGTCAAAAGCGTACCGCCGATCACGACTGCCGCGATCGCGTCAAGCTCGACACCGACGGTTGCGAGCGAGTAGCCGGCGGAGGTGTAAAGCGAAAAGACGATACCTGCCAATCCAGCGAGAAACCCCGACAAAGCATAGATCTGCACGGTCGTGCGGCCGACCGGCACGCCCATCAGCCGCGCCGTCTGCACACCACCACCCAGCGCATAGACATTGGTGCCGAAGCGCGTCTTGTGGGCAATGACGATGCCGACGGCGAAGACCAGCAGCATGACGCCGCCGATCAGCGTGATCCGCCCGCCGCCCGGCGCGACCCAGTAGAAGGACTTCATCACCTTGTAGAAGGGATGATTGATCGGGATCGAATCGATCGACAGCACGAAGGACATGCCTCGGGCGAGGAACATCCCAGCAAGTGTGACGATGAAAGCCGGCATTTCGAGATAGTGGATGATCGCACCCATTGCCGCACCGAACGCTGTCGAGATCGCCAGCGCGATAATGAAGGCAAAGATCGGATGCATGCCGGTGTCACGCAGCAGAACGGCAATCAGCACGCCGGTGAATGCGATCACCGAGCCGATCGACAGGTCGATGCCGCCTGAGAGGATCACGAAGGTCATGCCGACCGCAGCGATACCGAGAAACGCATTGTCGGTCAGGAGATTGCCGATCACCCGCGTCGACAGCATGTTCGGAAACTGCGCGACGCACAGCGCATAGGCGATAAGGAAAATAAGGATTGTCGCAAACAGCGGCAGGTATTTCGATCTCATTGTGCCGGCCCCTTGCTCGTCGGCTGGCTCTTTCTGAAATAAGCCGCGATATCGCCGATCCGTGGTGACTGGATGATCAGGATCACCACGATGATCACCGCCTTGATGATCAGATTGTATTCCGGCGGAAAGCCGGAGGTCAGGATGCCGGTATTGATCGCCTGGATGATCATCGCGCCCAGCAGCGAGCCGATGATGCTGAAGCGTCCGCCCAGCAACGAGTTGCCACCGACCACGACGGCAAGGATCGCGTCGAGCTCGAGCCAGAGGCCAGCGTTATTGGCGTCTGCCCCCTTGATATCGGCAGCGACGATCAGGCCGGCAATGGCGGCGCAAAGGCCGGAAAGCATATAGGCAGCCATCAGCAGCGCCGTTGTCCGCACGCCCGAAAGCTGGCTGGCCTGACGGTTGATGCCAATCGCCTCGACCAGCAGGCCCAATGCAGTCTTGCGCACCAGCAGCGTGACAGCAATGCCGAACAGCACCCAGATGACGACCGGCATGGGCAGATGAAGGGCGGTGCCGCTGCCGATGAACACCAGGCCCGCATCGTCGAAGGTCAGGATTGCCCCCTCCGTGATCAGCTGCGCAATACCGCGACCGGCGACCATCAGCACCAGCGTCGCGACGATCGGCTGGATGTTCAGTACCGAGACCAGGAAGCCGTTCCAGGCGCCGCAGGCAATGCCCATGGCGAGCGCTATCGCGATTGTGTAGACCAGTCCATGGCCGGCCACGATCGATGCGGCAGCCAGCGCTCCGCAGATCGCCACGATGGCGCC
Source organism: Shinella sp. OV683 (assembly GCF_057787725.1). Taxonomy (NCBI): domain Bacteria; kingdom Pseudomonadati; phylum Pseudomonadota; class Alphaproteobacteria; order Hyphomicrobiales; family Rhizobiaceae; genus Shinella; species Shinella sp. OV683. The sequence goes on along the minus strand of NZ_CM173543.1, from coordinate 2,357,850 downwards.
GACGGACAGATCGATGCCCTTGGTGGCAATCACCAGCGTCATGCCGATCGCCACCAGAGCCACCGGTGCACCGCGATTGAGCACGTCGATGACGCTGCCATAGAGGCGGCCATTCTGCAGGGAAACATTGAAGAAGTCAGGAAACAGCAGCACGTTGAGCAAGAGCACGACGGCAAGCGTGATGACCTGCGGCAGAATTCGCCGAAATATGGCAGTGCTCATGCCTCTGATCCTTGGCCGTCGGCTGTTTCATGCGTAGCGGCAATCGCCTGGATAATGCCATTCGCGGTCATTTCACCCCCGTTGAGTTCAGCGACATGTTTGCGATCCCGGAGCACCCGGATACGTGAGGAATAGGCGACAAGCTCTTCAATTTCCGAGGAAATTACGGCCAGGGACATGCCTTTGGCGCAGAGATCGCGGATGAGCTTGATGATCTCCGCATGCGCGCCGACATCGATGCCGCGCGTCGGCTCGTCGAGGATCAGCAGCTTGGGATCGGTGGCCAGCCAGCGCGCCAGGATCGCCTTCTGCTGGTTGCCGCCGGACAGCAGCTTGATCGGCTTTTCGCGCCCATCGGTGCGGATATCCAGTGCCTTTATATAATGGTCGGCCAGCGCATTCTGCTCGGAGCGTGACAGCGGTCGCGACCAGCCCTTGCGGGCCTGCAGCGCCAGGATGATGTTTTCCCGCACTGACAGATCGCCGATAATGCCGTCGAGTTTGCGGTCCTCGGGGCAGAAACCGAAACCGTTGGCGATTGCCGCCTGGGGCGAGGAGATGCTGGTCACCTTCCCCTCAATCTCGACCGAACCCTGGTCGGCCTGCCTGGCGCCGAACATGACTTCAGCGGTCTCGGTGCGGCCGGAGCCGAGCAATCCGGCAAGACCCACGACCTCGCCTTCGGCGATATCGAGATCGAATGGCTCGATGGCGCCCTTGCGACCGAGCCCCTTGAAATGAAAGCGCGTCTTGCCGGCGGTGATTGTCTGTTCGGCAGCATGCCGCGTCTCTTCGATCAACTCCCGACCGAGCATCATCGATACGAGATCCTTGCGTTCCAGCGCCGCCCTGTCGCGCGTACCCACCAGCTTGCCGTTGCGGAGTACTGTGATGCGATCCGATATCGCATAGACCTGTTCAAGGAAATGCGTGATGAAGACGATGCCGAGCCCGCGCTTTTTCAAGTCGCGAATAATGCCGAACAGGATCTCGACTTCATGCGTATCGAGACTGGCGGTCGGCTCGTCAAGGATCAGCACCTTGCCGGAAAGATCGACGGCGCGTGCGATGGCAATGATCTGCTGGATCGCTACGGAGAAGTTCGACAGCGGCATCCGGACATCGAGGTCGAGCCCATACTGAGCAAGCAATGCCTGGGATCGGCGGTTCATCTCGCCCGTGCGGGTGATGCCGAACCGCATGGGCTGGCGCCCCAGAAACAGATTTTCGGCAACAGAAAGATTATGGAGGAGGTTGACCTCCTGGTAGACAGTGCCGATGCCGTAGGACTGCGCCTCGAACGTGTCGCGCGGATCGATTTCGTTGCCGTCAAGAGTGACCGAGCCACTATCGCGGCGATAGGCTCCGGTCAGGCATTTGATCAACGTCGATTTGCCGGCACCGTTTTCGCCGAGCAGCGCATGCACTTCGCCACGCCGCAGGCCGAAATCGACGTTGTCGAGCGCCACCGAACCGAGAAAGCGTTTGGAAATAGACTTGGCTTCGAGAATATATGGCTGGCCGTCAGGCATCATCATGGCTCCCCCTGCCTTATGAAACCGCGATGCAAAGCAGTAAAGCGCTTGCAGCGTCACGTGTTCATTCGATGGGCACAACAGGCAAATACAGGCACCGGCCGCCGGGCAATGACCCGGCGGCCGACATTGCGCTGTCGCTTAGTAGCCGAGGCCCTTCTTCAGTTCATAGACCTTCATCGGGTCTTCCGATGTCGGCGTATAGAGCTTGGACTCGGTCTGGATCCACTTCGGCGGTTCCTTCTTGTCCTTGAGGTAGGCGTCGAGCGCGTCGAATGCCGGGCCGGCCATGTTCGGGGTCAGTTCGACAGTGGCGTTGGCTTCTCCGGCAGCCATGGCCTTGAAGATATCCGGAACGGCGTCGATGGAAACGACGAGGATGTCCTTGCCTGGCTTCAGTCCGGCTTCCTTGATCGCCTCGATGGCACCGACGGCCATATCGTCGTTATGGGCATAGAGCGCGCAGATGTTCTTGCCGCCGTTCTCTGCCTTGAGGAAGCTCTCCATGACTTCCTTGCCCTTGGTGCGGGTGAAGTCGCCGGTCTGGCTGCGGATGATCTTCAGGTTTTTGTGCTCGGCGATCGCCTGCTCAAAACCCTTCTTGCGGTCGATGGCGGGGGAAGAACCCGTCGTGCCCTGCAACTCGACGATGTTGCAGTCCTTGCCCTTGGTCGCATCGGCGAGCCAGGTGCCGGCGACATTGCCTTCATGGACGAGGTCGGACGTGACGGCGGTCAGGTAGAGCGACTTGTCGCTATCGACGGTACGGTCGAGCAGGAACACCGGAATGTTGGCTTCCTTGGCTTCCGTCAGCACGTCGTCCCAGCCAGTTGCAACAACTGGAGCCACGAAGATCGCGTCCACGCCCTGGGCGATGAACGAGCGCAGGGCCTTGATCTGGTTTTCCTGCTTTTGCTGGGCATCGGCGAATTTCAGGTCGATGCCGCGCTTTTCGGCTTGCTGCTTGGTGACCGTGGTTTCGGCGGCGCGCCAGCCGGACTCGGAGCCGATCTGCGAAAAACCAACCGTGATTGCCATGGCCTGCGAAGCGGCGAACATGGTGACGGCAAGAGCCGTAGCACCGGCGAGTGCTTTAAACAATTTCATGGATTTCCTCCCAAAAATCGCTGCATCTGGCAGCGCGGTTTAAAAATCATATAATAATATTTTTGTAAAGCGGATTTCCCCATTAATCTTACTTTTGGTTGTGACAAACGGACGCCTTGTGAGATGCCCATGCGGGAAGCGCCGAGGCTCGGGACGCCTGCCAAAAATAAACTTGCCACCCCTGCCCCCCAATGTCTAAAAGCCTACCACGCGCGTCGCATCGAAGGATTGCGGCGCCCTCCTGGTGCGCTCGCGAAATGCGGCGCCGTTCAAGAATGAAGATTTTGGGGAAGAGATGCTCGAACTTCTACGCAAGGCCGCCAAGACCTGGATCGCAAAAGCACTGCTGATACTGTTGGTGGGTTCCTTTGGCATTTGGGGCGTTCATAGTTCCATGTTCGCCTCTTCCAACGATTCCGTCGTCACTGTCGGCGATCAGAAGGTTTCCAACAGCGAATTCCGTTTCACCTTCCAGAATGCCATGGCCGCGCTTTCGCAGCGCTTCGGCACACGGTTGACGCTTGAGCAGGCCAAGGCCTTTGGCGTTGAAAGCTCGGTGCTGAACCAGCTCGTGTCGGATGCTTCTCTGGACCAGCTTTCCAATCAGATGAAGCTCGGCCTTTCCGAAGACCGCCTGCTGCAGCTGATTCAGGAGGAGCCCGGTTTCCATGACGAGACCGGCGCGTTCAGCCGCCGCCTGATGGAACAGCGCCTTTACAATGCTCAGATCCGCGCCGAGGACTATCTGCAGTCCAAGTCCAAGGAAGCCGTGCGCTCGCAGATCACCGATGCGATCACCAGCGGCTTTGAAGCGCCCAAGACATTGACGGATGCGCTGCAGGCCTATGCCAGCGAGCGGCGCAGCATCGACTACCTCATCCTGACCTATGCCAATATCGACGCCGTCAAGCCGCCGGAAGCCGGTGTTCTTGAAAAGTGGTTTGCCGAGAACAAGGCAAAGTATCGCGCCCCGGAATATCGCAAGGTTTCCTACGTCAAGCTCGAACCGGTCGACATCGCCGACAAGTCGGCCATCACTGATGAGCAGGTCAAGCAGGATTATGAGAAGCACAAGGATACCTATCGTACGCCCGAAACGCGCACGATCGAGCAACTGACCTTTGCCGACAAGGCTTCTGCCGATTCCGCCGCTGCGAAGCTTGCAGCTGGCACGACCTTCGACCAGATGGTCGCGGAACAGGGCAAGACACCCACCGACGTGCTGCTTGGCGACTTCACCAAGGACAAGATGCCCAACAAGACGATGGCCGATGCCGCCTTTGCCGTGAAGACCGAAGGCGCCGTTACAGCCGTCGCTGATGGCCTGCTGGGACCCGTCATCATGCGCGTCACCAACATTCGCCCGGAATCGGTCAAGACGCTCGATGACGTCAAGGACAACATCCGTCAGCAGCTGGCGCTTGTGCTTGCCAACGACGAGATTCAGGGCGTCTACGACCGCTTCGAGGATGCACGCGCCTCGGGTGCAGCACTGCCCGAAGTGGCAAAGCAGCTGCAGCTGAAGTCGGTCACCATTCCGGCAATCGATGCGAGCGGCCATGACCCGAAAGATGTTGAGGTCAAGGATATCCCATCCAGCGAAAAGCTGCTTGCAGAAGCCTTCAAGACGGAAACCGGTGTCGAAGCCCTACCGCTGACGCTGGATGATGGCGGCTACGTGTGGTTCGAAGTCAGCGACATCACGCCCGACCGTGACCGTACGCTCGACGAAGTCAAGGATCGCGTCGTCGCCGACTGGACGGCCCAGCAGCAGAACCTTGCTCTGGTGAAGAAGGCCGAAGACGTCGCCAAGCAGGTCGTCGCTGGCGCCAAGATGGCAGATGTAGCGACTGGCCTGAAGATCGCCGTCGAAACCAAGACCGCTCTACAGCGTGGCATGGACGATGCCGTTCTCGGCACGGCTGCGATCAATGCGGCTTTCGGCGGCCCCGATGGCTTCGTCACCAGCGCTGCCGGTGCAGATCCGAAGAGCCGCATCGTCATGCAGGTCACAGAGGTCAACACCAATGTCCAGACCGACGCGCTCGACGACAAGACAGCCCAGATCAAGCAGTTCGCCAATGCTGCCGGCCAGGACATCCTTGCCCAGCTCGTCAGCGAGCTACGTCAGGAATATGGCGTCACGTTCAACCGTACGCTCGCCAATCAGCTGATGGTTCGTTAATCTGGTCGGATCGGGGGGATCGTTTGCATGGCTGATCTGAAGGCACACATCGCTAAGGTCGCCAGCGGCGAACCCCTCACCGCGGACGAATCGCGCGACGCCTTCGACATCATGATGTCGGGCGGAGCAACGCCAACGCAGATCGGCGCGTTGCTGATGGGCCTGCGCATCCGCGGTGAAACTGTCGATGAGATTCTTGGTGCCGTCATGACCATGCGCGCCAAGATGCTCGCGGTCGAAGCGCCCGAAGGCGCGGTCGACATCGTCGGCACCGGGGGCGACGGCGCCCACACCTACAATATCTCGACGCTGGCCTCGATCATTGTCGCCGGTTGCGGCGTGCCGGTTGCCAAGCATGGCAATCGTGCCGTCAGTTCCAAGTCGGGCACCGCCGATGCGCTTTCGTCGCTTGGCGTCAAGCTTGACATCACGCCGGATGTCACGGCACGCTGCATCTCGGAGGCCGGCATCGGCTTCATGTTTGCCCAGGCGCATCACTCGGCCATGCGCTTTGTCGGTCCAAGCCGCGTGGAGCTGGGCACCAGAACGATCTTCAACCTGCTCGGCCCGCTCTCCAATCCCGCCGGCGCCAAGCGGCAGTTGTTGGGTGTCTATTCCCAGCAATGGCTTCGTCCTATCGCCGAAGTGCTGAAAAATCTCGGCTCGACGCATGTATGGGTCGTCTATGGCAACGGCCTCGACGAGATCACGCTGACCGGCCAGACCCATGTCGTGGCGCTGGAGAATGGCGAGATCCGCGAATTCACCCTGATGCCGAGTGATTTCGGCATGGAGGAGATCACGCTGGCCGAGATTCGCGGCGGCGACGGCGAGCACAATGCGGCAGCGCTCAGATCGGTGCTGGAGGGCGCGCAGAACGCCTATCGCAATATCTCGGTCGCCAATGCCGCCGCTGCCTTGATTGTCGCGGGCAAAGCGCAGAACATAATGGAAGGCGTGGCCTTAGCCGAGCAATCCCTGACATCGGGTGCCGCCAAAGCTGCGCTCGATCGGCTGGTTGCCGTCTCCAACTCGTGAGGTTTTCGACATGACCGACATCCTCCGCAAGATCGAAGCCTACAAGCGCGAAGAGATCGCCGCTGCCATGGCCACCGTTTCGCTTGCAGACCTGAAGGCGCAGATCGCCGATGTCGATGCCCCACGCGGCTTTCTCAATGCCCTCCGCGCCAAGCACTCGGCGAGCCAGTTCGGGCTCATCGCTGAAATCAAGAAAGCCAGCCCGTCAAAGGGCCTGATCCGCGCCGACTTCGATCCGCCTTCGCTTGCCAAGGCGTATGAGGCGGGCGGTGCTGCCTGCCTCTCCGTACTGACCGACAGACCGAGCTTTCAGGGCGCACCCGAATTCCTCACCAACGCCCGTGCCGCCTGCACGCTGCCCGCATTGCGCAAGGATTTCCTGTTCGTGCCCTATCAGGTCTATGAGGCCCGCGCCTGGGGCGGCGATTGCATCCTGATCATCATGGCATCGCTCAGCGATGACGAAGCCAGGGCGCTCGAGGATACCGCGTTCGAACTTGGCATGGATGTGCTCATCGAGGTGCACGACGAGGGAGAGATGGAGCGAGCGCTCAAGCTCGCGTCACCGATGATCGGCGTCAACAATCGCAATCTGCGCACCTTCGAAGTCAGCCTCGAAGTCTCCGAACGCCTGGCCACCATGGTGCCTGATGATCGGCTGCTGGTTGGCGAAAGCGGCGTTTTCACGCATGCGGATTGCCAGCGGCTCGCAAAATCCGGCATCAGCACCTTCCTCGTCGGCGAGAGCCTGATGCGCAAGGACGATGTGGCTGCGGCCACGCAAGCGCTGCTGACCGGCGCGGCAGCGGGCGCAGTTGCGGCGGAATGACCATGGCATCCGGCCTCAGCCACATCAATCAGCAGGGCGAAGCCCATATGGTCGATGTCGGCGACAAGGCGGAGACGGTGCGCATCGCTATCGCCGAAGGTGCGATCCGGATGAAGGCGGAGACGCTTGATCTCATTCTCTCCGGCGATGCCAAGAAGGGCGACGTGATCGGCACCGCGCGACTGGCCGGCATCATGGCCGCCAAGAAGACATCCGACCTCATTCCGCTCTGCCATCCGCTGATGATCTCCAAGGTCAGCGTGGATATCACGCCGGACCGGGATCTGCCGGGCCTGCGGGTCGAGGCGATGGTCAAGCTCACCGGCAAGACCGGCGTCGAGATGGAAGCGCTGACGGCCGCTTCGGTCGCCTGCCTGACCATCTACGACATGGCCAAGGCCGCCGACAAGGCGATGGAGATCGTCCATATCAGGCTGAAGAGCAAATCGGGAGGCAAGTCCGGCGATTTCATTCGTGCTGACTTGGAGAGCTGATGGCACTGCTGCCCGTCGAGGAAGCATTGGCGAGGCTGCTGACCAGTGGCATGCCGATTGCCAGAACCGAAACCATCGCCTTGATCGACGCCGACCGTCGCGTGCTGGCCGAGCCTGTGGCAGCCGGCCTCACTCAGCCGCCATTCGACGCATCGGCCATGGATGGTTATGCCGTCATATCGGCTGATGTCGCTGCGGTCGGCGCGCGGCTCAAGGTCATCGGCGAATCGGCCGCAGGGCACGGATATTCCGGAACCGTTGGTCGCGGCGAAACGGTGCGCATCTTCACCGGGGCGCCGGTCCCGGCAGGCGCCAATGCGGTGCTGCTGCAGGAAGATGCGATCAAGCATGCCGATGGCACGATCGAAAACACCTTCGTCATCGATGCGGGCCGCCATATCCGCCCGCGCGGCCAGGATTTCCTCAAAGGCGAGACGATCCTGCATCCCGGAGACATCCTCGATCCCGGCCGGCTTATGGTTGCAGCCGCCATGAATCACGCCGAAGTCACCGTCTACAGGAAGCCGCTCGTGACCATTATCGCCACCGGCGATGAACTGGTGAAGCCGGGCGAGCCGCGTGGAGACGGGCAGATCGTCGCTTCCAATACCTATGCGGTCTCAGCTTTGGCCGTTGCCGCCGGTGCCGATGTGCTTGATCTCGGCATCGTCCCCGACGACAGCCAGCTGATCGGCAACGCTGTCAAATTGGCGCTGGATCGTGACGCCGATGTCATCGTTACGCTGGGCGGGGCTTCGGTCGGCGATCACGATCTCGTCCAGTCGACACTGACCGAGCTCGGCATGGTGCTGGATTTCTGGCGCATCGCCATGCGGCCGGGCAAGCCGCTGATGGTCGGCGCGCTGGGGGAAACGCGCGTGCTGGGTCTACCGGGCAATCCCGTGTCAAGCATGGTTTGCTCGCTGCTTTTCCTGGAGCCGCTGATCGCCAAGATGGCCCACCTGCCTCGACCCAACCGCGAACGCGACGCGGTCACGGCGCTTGCCCTGTCCGAAAACGACCACCGGCAGGACTACCTGCGAGCCCGGCTCGTTCGCCTGCCGGATGGCCAACTGGAAGCGCATTCCTACGGCAAGCAGGATTCCTCGCAGATGAAGATCTTTGCCAATTCCGATGCATTGATCATCCGGCCACCGAATGGGCCAGCACTGCAGCCTAGCGATGCCTGCCGCGTGCTGGTGCTGCGCGAGCCGGGTTGATCACTCCTCGACCTTCTCCTCCGGAAAGGCATCCGTCTTCCAGTCATACAGCCTGTGGCGGTCCCATGGGCGGTTCGCCGTCTCCAGTGCGTTGACGAGCCTGATGTTCTCCGGCGGTTCGTCCTCGCCGGGCAAGAAGATCTCGACTGTCCCTGTCCGCCGCAACGACTCGCCGGTAAACAGCAACGAGCCAGACCGGCAACCGTTCCATTTCAGCCGTGCTGGCGTGATGACGATATCGCCGAGATCGCAGGCGAGCCCGGTGTAGCCGCCATTTTCCGCAATGATGATCTTCCAGCCGCTGGCAAGCGTCGCCGCACACCAGTGCCGCTCTCGGCAGATGAAGCGATCGGTCTCCTTCATCGCCAGAACATGCATGATGTCCTTGCGTGCCATGTCGATCTGCTCCTTCGACAGGCGGCGTTCCTTGGGCTTTGCTTCGGCGATTGATTTCCGTGTGGCCTTGATCGGTTTGACCAGTTCTTCGGCACGCAATGCACGCTGCCACTGCTCCGCAATGAAATCGGATGGCCGCGCCTTGCTGATTGCAAGCTGGCCCGCCGTCCTGATGCCGACCAGGCTGCCGTCCTCGAAGACGATGATGTCGGGCGGTCTGGCGGCCGGCAACACGAAGGACATGCTCAGCAGCCCTGCCCCGAGTGCCACGCCCAGAAACCGCAGCCGGGAACGCATGATCGCCAACACGACAAGCGATGCGGTGAGGCCAATGAACAGCCACGGCGGAATCCGCCCCACCACCACGTCACCGCCCAGTGATGCCGCCCATTTGGCAACGGATATCGTCACATCAAGCCCGAAACCCATGATCTTCAGCGGTAGCCAGTCCATGCCGAACGGCATGGCCATCAGCGCCAGCAGGCCGAAGGGCATGACGATGAATGAGATCACCGGCATGGCCAGCAGATTGGCAGGTAACCCCCAGGCGGCGATACGGTGGAAATGCTCGATCGAGAACAAGGCCGTCGACAGGCCGCCGATCAGCGAGGTCATGAAAATGCCTGCGACGAATTTCCACGCCGGAACGAAGGGTTTGAGAAAGTTTATGCCGGCTAACCAGCCCGGCCGGTTTGCCCGGCGCTGGAATGCAGCATAGCCGGCGACCAAGGCAAGCGTCGCGGCATAGGACATCTGGAAGCCCGGTCCCATGACGGCTGATGGTGACAGGACCAGGATGATCAATGCAGAGAGCGCGACATTCCTGAGGCTGATCGAGGGCCGCCCGAAGAACACCGCCGTCAGCATGATCGCCATCATGATATAGGCGCGCTCGGCCGACACAGCAAAACCGGAAATCAGGTAGTAGAGGGTCACCGTGATCAGCGCACCACCGGCGGCGATCTTCTTGACCGGCAGTCGATGAGAGAGTTCCTGAGACAGGCTGAGCAGAAGCCGCAAGCCGACGAAGAAAATCCCGGCCGCCAGCGCCATGTTCAACCCGGAGATCGCGATGATATGGGCCAAGCCCGCCAGCCGCAACGCCTCGGTGGTTTCCTTGGAGATCGCGCGCCGGTCATCTGTCACCATCGAGGAGGCAAAAGCGCCTGTATCTCCCGGTAGCACTGTACGGATCCGCTGACCGACGTGATTGCGAACCGTCTCCAGAATCTCGCCGATCTCGACCATCATTCCGCGCTCCGCCGCCTTGTCGCTGGGCGGAGACCACGCATTCGGCTTGCCGTAGAAGAAGCCGAATGCGCCCGTGCCGCCGAAATAGGCGTCGAAGGCGAAATCGTTGAGGCCGGCCAGTGCCGGACCGGACGGTGGCGACAGCCGCGCCCTGCCCTCGATACCGGCGCCCAGAGCGAAAGGTTCGTGCTTGCCGAGAGCGGTGATCTTGATATTCAGCGGCCGACGCTTCAATGCTGGCTTCTCTGTCTCCAGCAAGCGAATCTCGTAGCGCCAGCGGCCTTCGGCATCAGCCTCCTTGCCTCGGACGATTCCCCGGATTGTCGTCGTCACCGGGGTGTCGAGCACGATCGTTTCAGTCCGGAAGGACTGAATGACTGCGAGCAGTGCACCGGCTGCGATCAAGGTTCCTACCAGACCCACTGTTCTCGCCATCGGGCGAAAATGGCCGGCGAAGAAAACCAGCACCAGCGACAGCACCAGAACAAGTGCGATACCCTGCAGCGGCCACGGCTGCGGCAGCGCAAACCAGGTCGCAGCTCCCGCCCCCAGCAGCACGGGCGACCAGTAAAACAGATGGCCGAACTCCGCTTCCTCGCGAAGTCCAGCGATGCAATATGTCTTGAGTCGCAGCCAGTATTGGCCGACGACCGCACCCAGTTCAGAGCCTTTTCGGGTCTCGATGGCTATCGGCGACGGCCGGTTGATCGCGCCGGGCAGCGGCGTGAGTCGCGCCCTCGCCGCATCACCGGGATGCGCCAATTTGTCGCCCGCTATTTTGGTCTCGAAAACCATTCGGCTTGCCCATGCCCCGGAGGATGATAGTGCAACCGAAGATTGGATTTGGCAACTGCGATCAGAGACTTGCAGCGTATGGTCAACGCTGAACGATTATTCAATCGATTAAATTTTCAGCTCAAAAGAATCCTTTTGATTTCCACTTATTGCAGTGCCACAAGCCTTTACGGCGACGCAAAAATGCCGCGCAAAAAGGCACCGCTTGGCATCGCCCGGGAAATCATATAGCTGAATCCCGCATTATAATCTGGCAGCTTTAAGGCTGCCGCCCGTTCCTGAATGGAGGAAATCATGGCTGATAAAAAGGCGTTCATCTCGATAGACGGCAAGCAGGTGGATCTCCAGGTTAAATCGGGGACGATCGGCCCGGATGTCGTAGACATCGCGCCGCTTTATAAAGCGACCAATTCGTTTACTTACGATCCGGGTTTTACGTCCACCGCTTCCTGTGAGTCGAAGATCACCTATATCGACGGCGACGAAGGCGTGCTCCTCCATCGCGGCTACCCGATCGACCAGCTGGCCGAACACGGCGATTTTCTCGAAGTCTGCTACCTGCTGCTTTATGGCGAATTGCCGACGGCGGTCCAGAAGAAGGACTTCGACCACCGCGTTACGCACCACACCATGGTGCATGAGCAGATGAGCCGCTTTTTCACCGGCTTCCGTCGCGATGCGCATCCGATGGCCGTCATGTGCGGCTGCGTCGGCGCATTGTCGGCCTTCTACCACGACTCCACGGATATCACCGATCCGCACCAGCGCATGGTTGCCAGCCTGCGCATGATCGCCAAGATGCCGACGATCGCTGCCATGGCCTACAAGTACCATATCGGCCAGCCCTTCGTTTACCCGAAGAACGATCTCGATTATGCCGCCAACTTCCTGCGCATGTGCTTTGCAGTTCCCTGCGAGGACTACGTGGTGAACCCGGTTCTGGCGCGCGCCATGGACCGCATCTTCATCCTGCATGCCGACCACGAGCAGAACGCCTCGACCTCGACTGTGCGTCTGGCCGGCTCGTCTGGCGCCAATCCGTTCGCGTGCATCGCGGCCGGCATCGCCTGCCTCTGGGGTCCTGCCCATGGCGGCGCCAATGAAGCGGCGCTCAACATGCTGGCTGAAATCGGCTCGGTGGAGCGCATTCCGCAATATATCGCCAAGGCCAAGGACAAGAACGATCCGTTCCGTCTCATGGGCTTTGGTCACCGCGTCTACAAGAACTACGACCCGCGCGCCAAGATCATGCAGAAGACCACGCATGAAGTGCTCGGCGAACTCGGCGTCAAGGACGATCCGTTGCTCGAAGTCGCCATGGAACTCGAGCGCATCGCGCTTTCCGACGATTACTTTATCGAAAAGAAGCTCTACCCGAACATCGACTTCTATTCGGGCATCACGCTCAAGGCGATGGGCTTCCCGACGGAAATGTTCACGGTGCTGTTCGCGCTCGCCCGTACGGTCGGCTGGATTGCACAGTGGAACGAAATGATCGAAGATCCGCAGCAGCGCATCGGCCGGCCGCGCCAGCTCTATATCGGCGAACCGACCCGCGATTACGTGCCGGTTTCCAAGCGCTAAGCCAGCGTTTTCCGAACATGAAGAAACCGGTCAGCGATGGCCGGTTTTTTTGTTGCTGACGAGATCGAGGACGATGTCGGCGCCATGCGCGCCTGGGCCTTGCTCCGTCTCCATACGATCGAAGACATCGCTGAAACCGGCGAGCATCGCAGCGCGCGCTGGTGTATCGGCGGCGAGCCGCTCGAGCAGTCGGGCAAGCATTGATGGGCGGATGAATTCGTCAAAAAATTCCGGCATGACCGGATAGTCGGCGATCAGGTTTGGCAGGGCGCCGCTCCACACCTTGATGCGGCTCAGAGCCAGGCGGATCCAGAAATCGGTCTTGTAAGTCGAGACCGACGGAATGCCTGCCAGTGCCAGTTCGAGCAACACCGTGCCAGAGGCGGCAAGCGCTACATCGGCCTGCGCAAACGCCCGCCATTTCTCCGCATCGCCCACGAAGATTTCGGGCTGGCACGGCCAGTCCTTGACGATGCCGCCCACGAGCTGCTCCTGATGCGGCACGACAGGCAACAGAAGCCTGAACTCGCCGCCACGTTCGCGGAGCTGGCGCACCGTTTCGCCAAACAGGGGCAGCAGGCGGCGGATCTCCACGCCGCGCGAGCCCGGCAGCAACAGCATCGACTTCTGCCTGTCGCTTCGTTGCCGCCGTGCTTCGACTTCGGTGCGCGCCGCCAGCAGCGCCGGAAGGGTCCTCAACCTGTGGCCCACATAGGTGGTCGGTGGTCCGCCAAGCCTCTGCATCACCGCCGGCTCGAAAGGCAGGACAGCCAGCACATGATCGACATAGGCAAGCATGTCGCGGGCGCGGTACTCCTTCCAGGCCCAGACGCTCGGGCAGACATAATTGACGATGGGGATATCGGGTAGCGCCTTGCGCACCTTCCTGGCAACCCGATGGGTGAAATCCGGGCTGTCGATGATAACAAGCACGTCAGGCATCGCCTGTATTACCGCATCCGCTGTGCGCCCGATCAGCGATATCAGGCGTGGCAGCTTCTGCAACACCGCGCTGACGCCCATAACAGACAATTCTGCAAAGTCGAATAGCGGCGTGAGTCCAACCGCCGTTAGCGCCGGCCCGCCGACACCCATCAGCTCGACTTCGCGCCCGACCTTCGCCTTGATTGCCGCAATCAGGTCAGCGCCCAAAAGATCGCCGGAAGATTCGCCGGCAATCACCGCGATCCTGAGCGGCTTGTCGCTCATGCCGACAGATCCGTGGCGTCCGGATCTATGCCGGTGACGAACATGCCGTTGGCATCCGCAAAGGCCCGCACCTCGTCGGCATCGAGCAGCAGCGACCGCCCGGCTTCGAGCGCGACACCCGCAAGGCCCGCCGCCTTGGCATTCTTGATCGTGGCAAGGCCCGCAGACGGCAGATCGACGCGGAGATCCTGCTGCGGCTTGCAAAGCTTCACCAGCACGCCCCTGCGCTTCACCGAGACGCGTCCGGCCTCCTTGAGGCCTCCGATGCGCTCCATCATCGCATCCGTGCCTTCGGGGCCCTCCAGCGCCACCACGCGGCCACCAACTGCGATTGCACCCTGGCCAATGTCGAGTTGTCCGATCAGCCGCGCAGCCTTCGCAGCGGCGGCGATATCCTTCAAGCTGTCCCGGTCAGGCACCACGGCACCGACGGGGCCGAGTTCGGCAAGCAGGGATGGCGCGATATCCTGTACGCTGATGACTTTGCGGGTGTCCGTCTCAAGCAACTCGATCACACCCGTCAGCACCGTATTGTCGCCACCTGCCGCCAGCTTGCGAAAGATCGTCGGGATTTTCAAAAGCCCCTTCAGACCGAGGCTGATCTCGGTGATCGGCGGACGGCGCGAGACGCCGCCGGACATGATGATGCGGCCGATACCGAGCTGTGTCGCCAACCGCTTGAACTGGGCGATTTCCCCCAAGCCGATCTTGATGTGTTCGTAAGCTGACCAATCGGCGCTGGATTCGTTTTTCAGCGCGAAAATATACGGATCTTCGCCGGCCAGCCGCGCGGCTTCCGCTACGTAAAGAGGAAGTTTGCCACTACCTGCGATGATTGCCAAACGGCCCTTCTTTTCATTGCCGACCATCTCCCCCCCAGGCTTTTCGGTCAGGTTCTATTTCCCCTGTTCGGAGACGAAATCGCGCGCTCCGCATCAGCCGCGATGAAATCAAGGATCTCGATCACTTCAGGGCAATCGAGATACTTTTCCCGGATGGCGGCCGCAGCCACGCGGATCGACGTATCGCCCTCGAAGATTTCCTTATAGGCCCTACGGACACGATGGATGGTTTCGCGCGGAATACCGGCACGGCTCATGCCGACCACGTTGAGGCCACCCAGCACGCCCGGATTGCCGTTCAGCATACCATAGGGAATGACGTCATAGGCGACGCCCGTCAGCCCGCCGACAAAGGCCTGTTTGCCGATGCGGCTGAACTGATGCACGGCAGAACCGCCGCCGAGGATGACCCGGTCCGCGATCGTTACATGGCCTGCAAGCAGCACATTGTTGGACATGATGATATGGTTGCCGAGCTTGCAGTCATGGGCGACATGGCTATAGGCAAGAAACAGGTTGTTGTCTCCGACAACGGTCGCGCCACCACCGCCGGCAGTGCCGGTGTTCATCGTCACGCCTTCACGGATCGTATTGTTGTCGCCGATCGTCAGCGTGGTTTCTTCGCCGGCGTGATGCACGCTCTGCGGATCGGCGCCAATGACGGCAGACGGAAATATCCTGGTGTTCTTGCCGATCGTCGTGCGACCGGTGACGGAAACGTGGCTCAGCAACTCCACGCCATCGCCGAGCCGCACATGCGGGCCGACATGACAGAACGGTCCGATCCTAACGTTTTCGCCGATGACTGCGCCATCCTCGACGATCGACATCGGATGAATGTGCGCGGTCTTAGAAATCATACTCATACTTTTTCCTTGGACATCATCATCGCGCCGACATCGGCTTCAGCGACGAGTTGTCCGTTTACCTTGGCATCGCAGTGATATTTCCAGATATTGCCGCGCTGCCTTTGCTTGGTGACATGAAAATACACCTGGTCACCCGGCACGACAGGTTTGCGGAAGCGGGCGTTGTCGATCGTCATGAAGTAGACGAGATTGGCCTCGCCGGTCGACTTCAGGGCGCAGATGGCGCCAGCGGTCTGGGCCATGGCTTCGATCAGCAGCACGCCAGGCATGATCGGCTGATCAGGAAAATGGCCCTGGAACTGCGGTTCGTTGAACGTCACGTTCTTGATGCCGATGGCCGATTCATCACCATCGATCTCGATGATCTTGTCGATCAGCAGAAACGGATAGCGGTGCGGAAGCAGCTTCATGATCGCCATCACATCCAGCGACGCAAGGGTTTTCTTATGTTCGTCAGCCATCTACTTCGATCCCCCTTTGGTTCGTCTTTCCGACTTCATCATGATTTCCGCCATGTCGCGCAGGAAATCCTTGATCGGACGTGCCGGAATACCGCCGTACTTTTCCCCCGCCGGTATATTCGTCGTCACGCCGCTGAAGGCGGCTATCTGCACCCCGTCACCAATGGTGATATGACCCTTGATCGCGCAGGCTCCGCCAATCTGCACGCCGTCCCCAACGCGCGTGCTGCCGGCGATTGCAACGCCCGAAACCAGCGCGCAGTGGCGGCCGATGCGCACATTGTGACCAATCTGCACTTGGTTGTCGATCTTCGTGCCTTCACCGATGACGGTGTCGTCCATGGTGCCGCGATCAATGGTGGTGTTGGCGCCAATCTCGACATTGTCCTGGATAATGACACGGCCGATCTGGACGATCTTGTCCATGCCGCGCGGTCCCGGCGCATAGCCAAAACCATCCTGGCCGATGCGCGTGCCATTGTGAAGAATGACGTTGTTGCCGAGATAGGCGCAGATGACCGTGACACCTGAGGCAATCGAACAGTCCCGGCCGATCTTGACGCTTTGGCCGACGATTGCCCCTGCCCCGATATAGCTCCCGGCGCCGATCTTCGCATGCGCGCCGATAACCGCCATGGGCTCGACCGTCACGCCCGCTTCCAGTTCCGCGGTGGGATCGACGAAGGCCGAGGGATGAATGCTGCCCGCGGCGATGTCCACGACAGGCAATGGCTGCATGGCCTGGGGATGCAGCATGGCACCGGCCTTGGCAAATGCCACATGGGCGTTGTCGCTGATCAGCACGGGAATATGGGACGGAACAAGCGAAACCAGTGCCTGATCGCAGATCACCGCAGACGCTTCGCAGGTCTCAAACTCAGCCCGGCTCTTGCGGGAAAGGATGTAGCAAATATCGCCTTTTTTCGCCCGGTAAACGGGAGACACTGCGGAAATGATCTCTCCTGCGGCATCCTCATTTACCAAGCGCGAATTGAGGGCAGCGGCAAGATCATCAAGCCGCAAGCCCCCATGAGGCGGAAAAAATTCCGAATGGGTCATTATTCACCATCCCAGGGCTCGCTACACCGCGACGCCCTGGACCGTAATTTATCAGAACGACGTCGACATGCCGAACTTGAGGCTCTGGATGATATCGTAATCCTGCTTCATGAACGGGATCGCGTAGTCGACGCGAAGTGGGCCGAATGGCGAGGACCAAATGACGCTGGCACCAGCCGCGGCACGCAAATGCATGTCGTCGCTGCCCGGCTCCAGGTCTGCCTTCGCCGCCTTGCTCAGCTTCACTTCGTTGCCGTAAAGCGTACCGGCGTCGACGAAGAAGCCGCCACGGAAACCGGCGTCCGGCGAGAGGCCAGGCATCGGGAACGTCACTTCGGCCGATGCGGTGAAGTAGGTCGTACCTCCGAGCGGATCGTCATTGGTCTTCATGCGCGGGCCGACACCGGTATTCCCGAAACCGCGGATATCGTTGCTGTCGAGCGAGAACTGATCAAACACGTTGAGATTCTTGCCCGTTGTCGACAGCATCGTACCAGCAGCACCGGAAAGCGAACCGACGATATCCCACTCGTCTGACATTGTATAATAACCACGCGCCTTGGCGCTGATCTTATAGAAATCGGAATCCCCACCGAGGCCGGCAACTTCCTGCGTAAACGATGCGACGATGCCTTCGTGTGGCAATACAGCCGTATCGAGGGTGTTGTAATTCAGCGCAGCCGAAACCGACGACGTCAACCAAGGACTGCCCTCGACCACATGCTGGTATGGTATCGACAAATCATCCGGATTGTCAGACGTATAATCACTTTCGCGATACGTGTACCGCAACGTGGTGGTCAGATCGTTGGTGATCGGCGCGGTCACGCGCAGCGAGAAGCCCTGATCGTTGTAGCTGTAGTTGTCGTAGAGCTCACTTTCCGACTTGAAGAGGTCGAAACCCGCCGCCAGTCGATAACCGAGGAAATAAGGCTCGGTGAACGAAATCTGATAATTGCGCGTCACGGCACCGCCGCTCGCTGCAACGCGAATGTACTGACCACGGCCGAGGAAGTTCTTTTCTTCCACGGACGCCTCGAGGATGAAGCCTTCGCCGCCGGTTGCATAGCCTGCACCGATACCGAAGTTACCCGTGGGCTGATCGACCACGTCGACGATAACAACGACACGATCTGGCGCGCTGCCCGGCGAGGTCGTGATATTGACGGTCGAGAAGTAACCAAGGCGCTCAAGGCGACGCTTGGCTTCAGCAATCTGCGACTGGTTGAATGCATCGCCTTCGCTGACATCGAACTCGCGACGAACGACATAGTCGCGCGTGGTCGTGTTGCCACGAACTTCGATGCGCTCGATATAGGCACGCTGGCCCTGATCGACGAGATAGTCGACCGAGATGGTCTTGTTGGTGAGATCACGATTGCCGCGCGGCGTCACAGACGCAAACGGATAACCTGCCGATGCGACGCGCTTAGAAATTGCGGTGATCGTTTTCTGCACATCACCGGCCCGGTAGGTCTTGCCTTCGCGGCTCTCAGTCAGGCCCTTCAGCTCTTCGACATCAACGCCGTCGACGGTGCTTTCGACATTAATGGCGCCGAACGTGTAACGCTCGCCTTCATCGACGTCGAAATTGATCGTGTACTTGTTGGTGGTCGGATCAAGCGTCGCATTCGACGAGATCACGCGGAAGTCGGCATAGCCATGGTTATAGTAGAACTGGCGTAGCGCTTCTTCGTCAGCGCGCAGCTTGTCCTCGTTATAAATGTCCTTGCGGGTGATGAAGGAGAACCATCCCGATTCCTTGGTGTTGATCAGCGAGCGCAGGCGGGTCGAGCCGTAATGATTATTGCCCGTGAAGTTGATCTGATCGATCTTGGTACGATCGCCTTCATTGATGACGAAGGCCACGTTGACACGACCATTGCCGACCGGTGCGGTCTGCACGGTGATCTCCACATCCGAGCGGCCGATTTCGGCATAAGCGCGACGCAGCGCCTGAAGGTCGGCCTCGATGCCGGCTTCGCTATAGGGACCGAGCGGCGTGCTCTTGACGAGCAGGATGAGCTTCTCATCCTTGATCTTGCGGTTGCCGTTGAAGACGATCTGGTTGATCAGCTGGTTCTCGTTGACGGACACGACAAGCGTGCTGCCCGAGACACTGATGCGTACATCCGAGAAGAAGCCGGTAGCATAAAGCCGCTTGATGGAGGCATCGATATCGGCGTTGGAGAAATCCTTGCCAGGAACGATCGTAAGGCTCGAACGAACGGTATCGGCACCCACTCGTTCCGCGCCGCGCACGTCGATGTTGCGGATCACAGCTGCCTGAGATGAGCTCGGCGTTACCAGCACCATCGATCCTGCAGAAGTCAAAACACTGGCGGAAATTGCCAAGCCCGATACTGCGTTCCGAAATCGTGAACTACCATTCATTTTAAAGTCTTACCTTCTTCCGTTACACGGCACGGGCACTGCGGCCGAGCTGGGCCACGATTGCCGTTTTACCTGCTTTTTACATACAAGCAAGGGAGTTGGTTAAATTCTGTTTACTTCATTTCTATGCGTGGCGTATTGGTCACTTTGTCATCAAAACACGGTAAACAGTTCCTTGCGTAGTCCGGTTACTTCCTATCCGAACAGCGAAGTGATGTCGTTCCACGTGGCAAACACCATCAGCGACAACACCAGCGCCATCCCGATGCGGAAGGCCACCCCCAGCGCCATTTCCCCCAGAGGTTTGCCGCGAAGAGCTTCGATCGCATAAAACAATAAGTGGCCGCCATCAAGTACCGGAACCGGCATAAGATTAAGCAATCCAATCGAAACTGAAAGAACGGCAGCGAGATGCAACAGTGCCACGAAGCCCAAAGTGGCGACTTGCCCGGATGCCTGCGCCACGCGGATGGGCCCGCCGAGCTGATCGGCCTTCATCCGGCCGGTAATCAAATTTCCGATATAATCGAAAGTTCCCGTGACAATGTTCCAGGTTTCCTTGGTCGCCTCGACCACCGCCCCGCCTGGCGAGAAGGTGACGATTCGTAGATTTCCCTCCGCCTTGCCGGTCAGGATGCCGATGATTCCAAGCTCCATCTTGTTGCCGAACTGGTCCTTGATTTCGGTCAGTTTTGGCACAACTTTCAGCTCGATCGGTTTTCCTTCGCGGCGAATGGTCAGCGTCACCGGAATGCCGGGACGAACGCTGACATAGCGGCGGACGTCGTCGAAGGTTTCCACGGCATTGCCATCGAGCGCCAGCAGATAGTCGCCCGGCAGCACGCCGGCGATTTGGGCGGCACTGCCGGCATTGACCTTGGTGACGACGGGATCTGACACATACTTGCCGAAGGACAGGAAGATGCCGGTCAGGATGACGATCGCCAGAATGAAGTTGGCGATCGGTCCCGCGGCCACCGTAGCCGCACGCTTCCACAGGTCAGCCCCCATGAAGGACCGCTTGCGGTCTTCCGGCGTCATGTTTTCGAGACCCTCGAAGTCCGGCGCACTTGCTGCATCGGCATCACCATAGAATCGCACATAGCCGCCGAGCGGGATCGCCGAAATCTTCCAGCGGGTGCCGTGCTTGTCGGTAAAGCCCGCCAGTTCAGGGCCGAAGCCGAAGGAGAAGGCGAGGATCTTGATTCCGCTCCAGCGGCCCACGAGATAGTGACCCATCTCGTGAATGAAGACGATCAGCGAGATGACGACAAGGAAGGGCAGGATATAGCCAATCAGCAGCCCGAAAAAACCCGTAATGACGGCCATCGTGCCGCTCTCCTTCAAATGTCGTTGTCGAGCCCGTGATATAGGCGCATCAGTTGCCGGTCACAATGCCGCTCGCGCTTGAGATCAGGCTTCCGTTCATCGCAGCCAGCAGCAATCCGACGAGGAATGCGAGGGAACAGGCGGCAACAAGCCCGTCGACGCGATCCATGACACCGCCATGGCCGGGAATCAGCCTGCTCGAATCCTTGACGCCAAAACGCCGCTTGATCCATGATTCGAAGAGATCGCCGATCTGCGAGCCGATCGACAGAACAGCGGCGATGACCGCATGCCAGATGCTCAACGATTCGCCCGCGAAATAGACCACCAGCACACCTGCAATAATGCCGGCAATGGTCCCGCCAATCGCGCCCGACCAGGTTTTGCCCGGCGAGATCGGTGGCGCGAGCTTGGGGCCTCCGATCGCCCGGCCCACGAAGTAGGCCAGAATGTCGGTCGCCCAAACGATCGCGAAGATGAACAGGATGGTGATCAGGCCATTCAGGTCGGCGCCGCGCAACGCGGCCAGCGATACCGCCGAGAGGCCGGCATAGAAAATGCCCGCTGGCAACCACATCGATTTGCGCCGGACGAGGTTGATGACGATGGCAGCGAGCGTGAAGCCGAAAAGCAGCACGATCGCCGTCTCGATCGACCGGAAGGCCACTTCCAGTGCCACCAGCCCGACGCAGACCCAGCCGAAGATCGTGGAGAACTTGTCCGTGACGTTGCGGGCAATGCCGGTGATCGTGGACCATTCATAGTAAATCAACAGCCCGATCAGCGCCGCCAGCAGCCGGAAGGAAATGCCGCCGAGCCAGGTTGCCAAAAGCACGATGGCGGCCATGATGATGCCTGAAATGATCCGCAGCCGGAGTTCGGAACTCATCAGGACACGGCCGCGACGTCGATAACGCCACCGAATCGCCGCTCGCGATTCGCATAGGATGCCAGCGCGGCATAGAAGGTTTCGCGGCTGAAGTCCGGCCAGAAATCGGGAATGAACAGCAGTTCCGCATAGGCGGCCTGCCAGAGCAGGAAATTCGACAGCCGTTCCTCGCCCGAGGTGCGGATCACCAGATCCGGATCGGGGATGCCGAATGTATCGAGTTCACGATCGAGCGCGACCGCATTGATGTCCTCGACGCGTATCTCGCCCGCTGCCACCTTGCGTGCCAGCTTGCGTGCCGCGCGCGCGATCTCGTCGCGCGAGCCGTAGTTGAAGGCGATCACCAGCGTCAGGCCGCTATTGGTCTTGGTAGTTTCCTCGGCTTCGATGAGCAGCGGCAGGATGTCACCGCGCAGGTTTTCGCGCGAGCCGATCACCTTGATGCGGACATTCTCCGCATGCAACTCCGCCAGATCGCCGCGGATGAAGGTCTTGAGCAGGCCCATGAGGTCGTTGACCTCGGTCTCCGGCCGCGTCCAGTTTTCCGAGGAGAAGGCAAACAGCGTCAGATAGGAAATGCCGGCGCCCGCAGCAACGCGAACGGCTTCATGCACAGCGTCGACGCCCTTCTTGTGGCCAACGGTGCGCGGCAAGCCGCGCTTCTTCGCCCATCGGCCATTGCCATCCATGATGATGGCGACATGTTCGGGAATTTTCACCGCGTGTTTCTTGTCCATTGCCTAGCCTGCCGCCGAAGCACTTCGGGCCTAAACCTGCATGATTTCCTTTTCCTTGTCCTGAAGCAAGCGATCGATCTCTGAAATCGTCTCGTCGGTCATCTTCTGGACTTTCTCGGAATTCGAGCGGCTGTCGTCCTGGCTCATATCGCCGTCCTTTTCAGCCTTTTTAAGGCCGTCCATGCCATCGCGGCGAACGTTGCGAACGGCAACCTTGGCCTTCTCGGCATAATCGTGCGCCACCTTGACCAGCGACTTGCGGCGCTCTTCGTTCAGCTCAGGCAGCGGAATGCGCATGTTCTGGCCTTCCACGATCGGGTTGAGGCCGAGATTCGATTCGCGGATTCCCTGCTCGACGGCCTTGACCATGGAGCGGTCCCAGACCGAAACGGACAGCATGCGCGGTTCCGGAACGGTGATGTTGGCAACTTGGTTCAGCGGCATGCGCGACCCATAAGCCTCAACCATGACCGGATCGAGCACGTTTGCCGATGCGCGGCCCGTTCTCAACGAAGCGATATCGCTCTTGAAAGCAGCCACGCCGCCTTCCATGCGACGCTTCAGTTCTTTCAGATCAACATTGGAACTCATAGCCAACTCCTATTTTACCTTCCGGCCCGCGTCCCTTTTTGCAACAGGGAGAGGCCGCTATAATGTCAATTGTCTTTCACGATCGTCCTGAGGCCACCGCCGGTCAGGATCTTTGAAAATTCGCCCTTCTCGTGGATCGAGAAGACGATGATCGGAATGTGGTTTTCGCGTGCAAGCGCAACTGCTGCAACATCCATGACGGCAAGGCCTTTTTCAAGCACTTCCGAATGGGTAAGGCTGTCAAACCGGGTCGCATCCGGAACTTTTTTCGGGTCTGCCGAGTAAATGCCGTCTACCTGGGTGCCCTTGAAGATTGCCTGGGCTCCCATTTCGGCGGCGCGAAGGGCGGCAGCCGAATCGGTTGTGAAGAACGGATTGCCCGTTCCGCCGGCGAAAATCACCACGCGCCCGAGCGACAGATGGTAGAGCGTCGCCCGCTGCGAGAAGCTCTCGCAGATCTCGGGCATGGCAATTGCCGAGAGCACCACTGTGTCGATGTCGAGCTTGCGCAGCGAGGTTGCGAGCGCCAGAGCGTTGATGACGGTTGCCAGCATGCCCATGTGGTCGCCGGTAACGCGATCGCCGCCCTTGGAGGCCACAGCGACGCCGCGGAAAATATTGCCGCCGCCGACAACAACGCCGACCTCGACACCAAGCGCGCGCGCTTCGGCAATATCGGAAGCGATTCTATCGGCAACGGCGACGTCAATGCCGAACCCTTGCTGACCCATCAGCGCCTCGCCTGAGGCCTTGAGCAGGACGCGTTTGTAGATTGGTTGCGATGTCATGATAACTCCCGTTTCGGCAAACAGAACTGGAATGCGCGGACATCAATGCCCATGCGGCAATTTCGTTGCCTGCCGCTGAAAAGGGGCAAGAAAGAGCCGGCGCGACCAAATAGATTGCGGCAGGCCGACAGGCGCACCCGGAATCATCATCAGTCGAAGCCGGATACACGAAGGGCACCGCGTTGTCACGCGATGCCCTGTTCATTCCACAGTGTCTGGTTACCAGAACGCTGCTACTTATTACTTCTTGGCAACAGCGGCGACTTCGGCAGCGAAGTCGGTCTCTTCCTTCTCGACGCCTTCGCCCAGCAGCAGGCGCGCCATGCCGACGACTTCAATGGAAGCACCAGCAAGCTTTTCAGCGTCCTTGACGGCCTGGCCGACGGTGACTTCCGGGTTCATGACGAAAGCCTGCGACAGAAGCGCGACTTCTTCGAAGAACTTGCGCATGCGGCCTTCGACCATCTTTTCGATGATGTTGTCCGGCTTGCCGGAAGCGCGCGACTGCTCGATGAACACGTTGCGTTCGCGTTCGGCAACGCCTGCATCGACTTCGTCGGCGCGGATGGCCAGCGGATTGGTTGCAGCAATGTGCATGGCGACCTGCTTGCCGATCGAATTGAGCACTTCCTTGTCGCCGACCGACTTGAGCGCGACGAGAACGCCGAGCTTGCCGATGCCGTCACCGGCAGCGTTGTGGATGTAGGTCGCGACAACGCCGTGCTCGACATGCAGCAGGGCCGCGCGGCGCAGCGTCATGTTTTCGCCGATCGTGCCGATCGCGTCCTTGATGGTGTCGTCAACCGACTTGCCGGTTGCCGGATAGTTCGACTTGGCGATAGCTTCGACAGTGCCGTCTGTGCCGATGGCAACGTTGGCGATGCCGCGGACGAGTTCCTGGAAAGCTTCGTTGCGGGCAACGAAGTCGGTTTCGGAGTTGAGCTCGATGGCAACAGCCTTGGTGCCGGCGCTGACGATGCCGATAAGGCCTTCAGCTGCAGTGCGGCCCGACTTCTTGTCGGCCTTGGAAATGCCCTTGGCGCGCAGCCAGTCGATGGCCGCTTCGATGTCGCCGTTGGTTTCGGTCAGCGCCCTCTTGCAATCCATCATGCCGGCGCCAGACTTTTCGCGCAGGGTCTTGACCATTTCAGCTGTAATCGTGCTCATTTTGATCCTCTTTAAATCGGCAAAGTCGGAACAGCCCCGGATGGGAGTAACGCGACTTCGCGCTTCGAACGGAGTTGAACGAGATGCGTGACAGGGATGTGACGAAAGCGTCGTCTTCCAGATCCCGTCTTGCCCACATCCCGGATATGGGAAAGGCAAAGGCCATAAGCGCATATGCGGTACGGCCTTTGCCCTGAATTCAGCGGACGGGGACCAAAAGTCCCCTGCCCGGCATTTTGTTATCAGGCGTTGTTTTCAGCCAGAGCCGGCTCGTCGATCGGCTCAGCTGCCGCACCGAGATCCACGCCGGCAGCGCCATGCTGGCGGCCGAGGCCGTCGAGTGCTGCACGAGCAAACAGATCGCAATAGAAAGCGATGGCGCGCGAAGCGTCGTCGTTGCCCGGGATCGGATAGTCGATCAGGTCGGGATCGCAATTGCTGTCGATGATGGCCACGACCGGGATGCCCAGGCGCTTGGCTTCGTCGATGGCGATCTTTTCCTTGTTGGTGTCGATGACAACCATCAGGTCCGGCGTGCCGCCCATGTTACGAATGCCGCCGAGGGCCTTTTCAAGCTTCTCGCGTTCGCGCTCGAGGTTCAGGCGTTCCTTCTTGGAATAGCCGGCACCCGAAGTGGCGAGAATGTCGTCGACCTTGCGGAGACGGGCGATCGAGTTGGAGATGGTCTTCCAGTTGGTCATCATCCCGCCGAGCCAGCGCGAGTTGACATAATACTGCGCCGAACGCTTGGCAGCGTCAGCGATCAGGTCAGATGCCTGGCGCTTGGTGCCGACGAACAGAACGCGGCCGCCATTGGCAGCAGTGTCGCTGATGACCTTGAGGGCCGAATGCAGCAACGGCACGGACTGTGCTAGGTCGATGATGTGAATGCCGCTACGGTCGCCGAAGATGAAAGGCTTCATTTTCGGGTTCCAGCGATGAGTCTGGTGACCAAAGTGAACACCGGCTTCGAGAAGCTGGCGCATGGAAAAATCTGGCAAAGCCATGTTTTTAATCCTTTTCCGGTTGAACCTCCGTGAAGCTTGAAGCAGAATTTTGGTCCTGCCACCGGGTGGAACTGACCGGATTTCTCCCGGACAGCACCGACTTCACGTGTGGAATGAGGGGCGCCTTAAACCGAAACAGCTGGGATTGCAAGCGATAGCCGCGAAAAACAGCAATTAGTCCTGCAGCAGAACCTCGATATCCTGGTTTCGTCCAGGAGTAACGTTGAAGTCGCGCTGGTAGATCTTGTCCTTATGCCGCGCAACGGCCGTGTATTTGCCTTCCGCCAGAATGACGACCGGGAATGCGCCGACGCTTTCGCTGACGGCATCGCCCGAGCCGGTGAGGATCGACCACGCCGTGTCGGCGATTGCCTCGCCGCCTTCCTGCGAGACGAGTTTCAGCGTGATCTTCGCCGCCTTGTGCTGGATCGTCGCTTCGGTCAGCTTGCCCGCCTGGATCTGGATATCGGCGCGGATCGTCGCATTGACGTTGCCGTAGTTGGAAACCACGTGATAGGTGCCGGCATTCAGGCGCACGACCTCACCGGGCTTGACGTCGCCCATGATCAGCGGCCGCTCGCCATCTTCCTTCACCTCGTTGGTGTAGACGTTGAAGGTTAGTTCATCCGGCGGAATGGCCATGTCGGCACCGGAGACAGCGTTGAGCACCATGCCGCCGGCATCGAGAACGAAGGTCTGCGGCTCGGGCGCGGCGATATCGGAAACGATCAGCTTCTTGGTGGCGCCGGCGCGGCCAAACGCGACATGAACGAAATACTCGCCGGGCACGAGTTCGAAATTGGTCGAGCCGCCTTCGGAACTCGCCAGCAGCGGCAGCTTGCCGTCGGCGCCGGCGATGGGCTGGAACACCCGCCAGGACAGGCCATAGGTCATCGGCTCGCCCTTCTCGGTCAGACGGGCCTCCAGATGCACGGTCTTGGCGTTTGCAAGCGCGGTATCATGCTCCAGCACGGGTGAGAAACTGTTGAGATGGAGATCTTTGAGTGGATCGACTGCGGGCTTGGCACCCTCCGCGGCGAACGGGTCCGGATCCGGCTCCTGTGCGTGCGCGTATCCGGCATATCCACCAAGCAGCAATAGGCCGAGCGCAGCCGCTATCAGCGGAGATCGAAACGATCCGAACAAAACCGAAATACTCATGTTTTCAGGGTTGACTCTCAATTGGCTGCGGCCCACTTCTCCCGCATCGGTGCGGCAAATTCAAGACCCGCCTGCCAGACATGCTCCAAAGAGGCAAAATGAAGTCCGATATCAAACTCATCGACTACCTCACATCAAGACGTTCCATGCCTGCCTTCCAGATGCGCGCGCCCGGCCCGTCGAAGGTGGAAATTTCCGAGATCTTGACGCTCGCGAGCCGCGTTCCCGACCACGGGAAGATCTCGCCCTGGCGTTTCATCGTCTATAGCGGCGACATCAGGGAGACGATGTCGCTCGAGCTTTCGGCCATTGCCAAGGCGAACAAGCCGGATCTCTCCGAAGAGATGATCAAGGTCGAGGAAACCCGGTTCACGCGTGCCCCCGTCGTTATCGCTGTCGTCTCGACCGCCGCTCCGCATTTCAAGATCCCGGAATGGGAACAGCTGATGTCGGCCGGTGCCGTCTGCCTTAACATGCTGATGGCCGCCAACGCCTATGGCTATGTCTCGAACTGGCTGACCGAATGGATGGCCTATGACGAGCGCGCCTATCCCATCCTCGGCGTCAAGCCGGGCGAGAAGGTCGCAGGCTTCATCCATATCGGCTCGACAGATTTCCCCGTGGTCGAGCGCCCGCGCCCGGAACTCACCGATATCGTCACCTGGACCGAGTAACGCGATGTTCTACGACGCCGGCACCCGCGACCACGGCATGCGCCATGATCCCTTCAAGGCGATCGTGGCGCCGCGGCCGATCGGCTGGATCGGTACAAGGGGCCTCGACGGCTCGCGAAATCTGTCGCCCTATTCGTTCTTCAATGCGATCGCCGATGATCCGAAACTGGTGATGTTCTCGGCCGGTGCCGGTAAGGACAGCCCGCGCAATGCCGAGGAGACGGGTGTCTTTACCGCGAGCTTCGTCAGCCGCCACCTCGCCAGGCAGATGAACGCATCTTCGGTTGCCGTGCCCTACGGTGTCGATGAGTTCGAGATCGCCGATCTCAAGGCGGAAACGGGACGCATGGTGGACGCGCCTTATGTGGCAGAAGCCTATGCCGTCCTAGAGTGCAGGGTCACCGAAATCGTCCACCCCAAAGGCATCGATGACCAACCGTCCGGCAGTATCATGGTGATCGGCCAGGTCATGGGCATCCATATCGATGAGGCGATCATCCGCGACGGCCGGCTGGACATGGCCATAGCCCAGCCCATCGGCCGCATGGGCTATATGGATTACGCAGAGGCCAGCGAGGTCTTCGAGATGATGCGTCCCACGCGTCCCTAAGCGGGCAGAACGACGCCATCATAGCCCAGTGCGCGGGACTGCTCGATGAACGCATCGGATGGTTCGACCACCGCCCCTGAAGCCGCGTCATACGCCAACACCCCCGCCGCCCGCGCCGCGATCACCAATTGGAGCCGCGCCAGTTCCACCGTCGCGGCGGCGAGATCACAGCGAATATCGGCGGCAAAAGCCGTCCGATTCCACGTCAATCCCACAAGCCGCGCCGATTTTCCGCAAAGACTACCGAGCTTCGCATAGCCCAGGGCGGAATCGACCGCGCTGGCAATGATCCGGGTCCGGCCTTCGGCCAGCCCCAGCCTCGCCTCCGCCACCGATAAGATCATGTCGAAGCGCTGCAGGTCCTCGCCGCCTCGGCAATCCCGCAGAATCACACAATCGGTGTCGGATGCATCAAGAACGGTCTCCAGCGACTCGGCATCTTCAAGTTCGGCGACCGGCAGTATGTCGTGCCGCTGCGGCTGGACATAGGAATGAATTCTCAGGAAGCGTGCCACTCTCTTGCCAATCCGGATCTTGACGGTTCCAAACCCAGCAATTCCACATGGTTAATGTAGAGCTAAAGGATATAGTGAACCAATCTTAAACTTTTTGCCGCTACCGTCACCTCCAACAAGTATCGTGTGCAGGGGACGGCAAAGCGTGATCATTGAAACCTTTCTTCGCTGGGCAGACAAGGCAAAGTCAAGTGATCGCGCCAAGGCTGCCAACGCCCTTGGTCGCGCCTGGCTGCAATCCGACATGAGTTCCGAAGAACGACAGGCCGCGTTGATGGCGCAGACCTGGCTGCTCGACGACCCCTCACCCAATGTCCGCCGCGCACTCGCCGAAGCCATCGCCGATGCCGCGCATGCACCGCGCTCGCTGATCCTGCCGCTGGCGGCCGACCAGCCCGACATCGCCTGCCAGATCATTGCCCGCTCGCCCGTCCTCACCGAGATCGATCTCGTCGAACTCGCCGCGCGTGGCGATTCCATCACCCGCGCCCTGATCGCCTCGCGCTTCATCGTCAGCCCACCAGTCTGCGCTGCCATTGCCGAAATCGGCAGCGAGCCCGAGATCGAGGCGCTGCTCAACAATCCCGGCGCCATCATCACCCGCCAGAGCCTTCGCCGCATATCGGAGCGTCTCGGCGCCTCGGCTGAAATCCGCGACCTGCTTCTCTCCCGCGAGGAACTGCCCGCCGACGCCCGCCATGGCCTTGCCGTTAGCATTTCCAACGCACTCGGCGAAAGCGACCTCGTGCGCCACGCCATCGGCGAAGTCAGGTTCGATCTCATCCGCCGCGAGGCCTGCGAGGCCACCACCATCGCGCTGGCCGCCCAGGCCCAGGCATCGGATATCGCCCCACTGGTCGAACATCTCCGCCGCGACGGACGCCTGACGCCGAATTTCCTGCTGCAGGCTTTGTGCACCGGCCGTGTCGATTTCTTTGCATCCGCCATCGTCAGTTTGACAAGCCTTGCCGAAAAGCGTGTGCGCGCAATCATGGCCGACGGTCGCTTCCACGCCATGCGCGCGCTTTATGAATCAGCTGGCCTCAGCCGCGAAATCTCGGAAATCTTTGTCGAGGCCACACTGCAGTGGCGCAAAGCCTCGCGCGGCGATGACGCCTCGCATTTCGCCACCATCGCCGAGCGCCTCGTGTCGAAATTCCGTCTCGGCAAGAAGACCGACGCGGTCGCCGATGAGTTGATCGACATGGTGGAGAAATTGCAGTTCGCCGAACACAGGCAATCCGCCCGTGCCTATGCGTCCTTCCTCACTGTGGAAGCGGCCTAATCGACGATCTTCCGGGCGACCCAGGAATAGGTGTCGCTGACGAAATGCACCGGCTTGGTGATGATGGCCGATTTCAGCGTCTTCCGGCTCGGCAGGGCGTATTCGACCAGCGCGATGGCGCGTGCAGTAATGCCGTGACCTTCGGCTTTCAACACGGCAGGAGGGGTTGGAGGCAGGGCAGCCTGGGTCGGATCGTTCTCGTTGAGGTCCATTTCGGAGTCGGCCAGCGCCGTCGTATCGGCTGTCTGGCAGACGGCGACGACCATCGGAAAATTGACATTCTTGAACTTGTCGAGTTCACGCTCAGAGGCCGCATCGCAGGTGGCGACTGTGGGCCATTCGCGTGCGACGGTACCAACCGGTTGGCACTGGACGCCGCTGTCGTCGCAACCCAAAATGCTCATGACTATGAATGCTGCCTTCATGGCGTGTTCCTCAAGCTTGCAGCCGGGATGTCACATTCAATCATGGTCATTTCATGAAACGTATTTCAGCGCTTCGCGGATCATCTCGGCATTGTGCGCCAGGATGCCACCATCTTCCATCTCGCCGCCATGCGGCTTCAGCGCCACGCCCTCTCGCATGGGAATGACGTGGAAATGCAGGTGGAACACCGTCTGACCGGCTGCGGGCTCGTTGAACTGTATGACCCTGACCCCCTCGGCATGAAAGGCCTTCTTCGAGGCCTTGGCAACCTTCTGCACGGTCGGCATCAGCCACATGAAGGTGGTGGGATCGGCATCGAGAATGTTGCGCGATGGCACTTTGGGGATCACCAGCGTATGGCCCTCGGCCTGCGGCATCACATCCATGAAAGCCAGCGTATGTTCGTCCTCGTAAACGGCATGACACGGAATCTCGCCCCGCAGTATCTTCGAAAAGATGTTGGTGGGATCGTAGGGAATACCGGACATGCGAACTATCTCCTCACGCTGCACTTGCGGGCAAGATTGCTCCCAAAACGCTTTCGCTTCAAGCCTCTAATGGCTTTTCGACGCACAGGCGCACGTATCCAGCCGGCCACCGCGCGGTGAGATAGGTCAAATGGGCTCTATTCCTGTTCCATATGAAGGTTCTTGCGGAAGGGACTGTGTTCCTGAAGATATTCGCCGATCGACTCCACTTCCCGCCGCTCTTCCTGCAGATAGTCGTCGATAGCGCGGCGCAGCCCGGGATGCGAGATGTAATGCGCTGAATGGGTGGTGACCGGCAGGTAGCCGCGCGCCAGCTTGTGCTCTCCCTGTGCGCCTGCCTCGACCGTCTTCAATCCCTTGGCGATGGCGAAATCGATGGCCTGATGGTAGCAGACCTCGAAATGCAGGAACGGGTGATCCTCGATGCAGCCCCAATGACGCCCATAAAGCGCCTCTGAGCCGATGAAGTTGATGGCGCCGGCAACATAGCGGCCATTGTGCCTGGCCATCACCAGCAGGATATCATCGGCCATCCGCTCGCCGATCAGCGAATAGAACTCGCGCGTCAGGTAAGGGCGGCCCCATTTGCGGCTGCCGGTATCCATGTAAAAGGCAAAAAACTGATCCCAGATCGATTCCGTCAGGTCGCTTCCGGTCAACCAGTCGATCTCGATGTGGTTTTCCAGCGCCGTGCGCCGCTCCTTGCGCAAGACCTTGCGCTTGCGGGAACTCAGAGTCTCGAGAAACGCCTCGTGGTTTGCATAGCCTTCGTTGAAGAAATGGAACTGTTGGTCCGTGCGGTGCAAATAGCCACGCCTTTCCAGCAACTGCCACTCACCATCCCGGACAAAGGTGACGTGAGCCGAAGACACGCCAAGCGCGTCGGTCTGGGTGCATATGCCCTCCGCGAGCGCGTTTTGCACGATCTCACTGTCGGCGCCTTCCGCCACCAGCAACCGGGGACCGGTCGCCGGCGTGAACGGTACGGTAAACTGCAGCTTGGGATAATAGCGGCCGCCGGCGCGCTCGAAAGCCTGCGCCCAGCCGTGGTCGAAGACATATTCACCCTGGCTATGGCTCTTGAGATAGCCGGCGACGGCGCCAAGCAGCTTGCCATCGTCGTCCTCCAGCAGCAGGTGCCGGCCAAGCCAGCCGCTCTGGCGAATGGCCGAGCCCGATTCTTCCAGGCTCGACAGATAGGCATGCGAAACAAAGGGATTGTAAGCTGTGTGCCCGCCGAGTGTGGTGCCGGAAAGCGTGTTCCAGCGTCCGGCATCGATATCTCGAAAACTGTCGACGGGCCTTATTCTCAACCTGCTGCCTCGATTGCTCTGGGATCAAACCCCTCGAAGGTGATCTGCTCCGCATTGGCATAGGAATGTGCAGCCTGTGCGGCATTTCGCACCGTCCAGGTGATGATGGGTACGCCTCTGGCCCGCTCTGCGTCGATGAAGGGGTTCGGCAGATGCCTGACATTGTAGGAAATGAAATCCAGGCCGTAGCCCATCGCCTTGCGGTGCTCGGCGAGGTCCTTCTCCGTGGTGCCCTCGGCCGTCAGCCCGACAGGAACCGGGCAATCGAGTTCCTTGAGTTCAGCGAGCAGCCACGTATCGAAGCTCATTAGCGCAAGTTCGCCCTCGTAGCCTTCGATCACCTCAAGCAGCGAGTCGACGAAACCTTCGTCATCGCCCTTGCGGCCCTTGAGCTCGAGCAACAGCGGCACCCTGCCCTTGACCAGCTTCAGCGCTGCCTTGAGCGAAGGCACCTTGTCCCTGGTACCACCGATCGAGGTCAGGCTGAGTTCGGCCACGGTCCGCGACCGGATATCGGCTCTGATGTTGCAAAGCCGCTGCATGTCGTCGTCATGAAAGACCACCGGCTCGGCGTCTGAAGCGTATTGCAGGTCGCATTCGATCGCGAAGCCCGATTCTATCGCCCGTTCGAAGGCCGACAGCGTATTTTCCCACACAAGGTGATTGCCGTCATGCAGGCCCCGATGGGCGACCGGCTGGCGCGTCAGGAAGGCAACATCCTTCATGCCTTGACTTCCACGATGACGTCGATCTCGACCGAGGCATTGAGCGGCAACGCCGCGGTACCAACCGCGACGCGCGAATGCTTGCCGGCCTCGCCGAGAATTTCGGCCAGCAGGTTGGAGGCGCCATTGGCGACCAGATGCTGCTCATAGAAATCCGGCGTCGACGACACCATGCAGTTCAGGCGCACGATGCGGGAAATGCGCGACAGGTCGCCGCCGAGCGCTGCCTTGGCCTGCGCGAGAATGTTGATGGCGCACAGTTCGGCTGCGCGCTGGCCCTCGGAAACGCTGACGCCGGCGCCGAGCTGGCCGGTCTGCGCAAGCTTGCCATTCTCCATCGGCAACTGGCCGGAAATGTAAAGCAGGTTGCCCGTCAGGGCATAAGGCACGTAGTTTGCGGCCGGAGCAGCCGCCACAGGCAGAACAATCCCCAGTTTTTCCAGTCGCGCGTCGATCTCGGCCATCATTTCCTCGCCTTTCCGTAGATTCTTCTTTTATGAACCCAGCGGATCAGATAGTTCCGATGGGATGCGCTTCTAATTAATAGCATTCGTTTGCGGTGCAACAGGAGAATTTGATGATTTCTCGCCGAAGCTTTTATGCGGGCATTCTGGGTGCAAGCGCCGCGTTCAGCGGCCTCCCGGCGACCGCGCAAGGCATTGCCGGCCTCCTGCCACACCGCGCCGTCTACAATCTCGAGCTCAAGGACGCATCCGAAAGATCCGGCATAAACAATATGTTCGGCCGGATGGTCTATGAATTCACCGGTTCTGAATGTGAAGGCTATCGCGTCAACTTCCGATTCGTCACCCAGATCGACAATTCTGGCGAAAAGAAAGTCACCGACCAGCAGAGCACGACGTTCGAGGATCCCAAGACCGGCCGGTTCGAGTTCGAATCAAAGACCTTCAACGACGACCGTCTCGACAAGGAAGTGTCGGGTTCCGCCGAAAAACACTCCGACAAACTCACGGTCGACCTGACCACGCCGATCGAAAAGCAGCTCAGCCTGACGACGGCCCGCTTCCCCACCCAGCACACGATCGATGTGATCGAGCGCGCCAAACATGGCGACCATTTCTTCGAAGCCCGCGTCTTCGATGGCTCCGACGATGGCGACAAGACGCTCTACACCTCGACGATCGTCGGCTCTCCCGTCGGCGTGGCGCCGGATGATCCGGATGATAGCAATGCCGGCAAGCTGAAGGGCGAAAAGACCTGGCCGGTGACCATCGCCTATTTCGACGACAAGGCCGGAACCGACGCGCTGCCCACCTATCGCATGTCGTTCAAGCTCTATCCGAACGGCGTTTCACGCGACCTGACGATGGATTACGGTGACTTCGTGCTGAAGGGCAACCTGGTCAAGCTCGACTTCCTGCCGGAAGCCAAGAGCGCCTGCAAGAGCTGATTGATCGCTCAGGCCGTCGCAGCCCTGGCGTCGCGCGGCCCCATCGCAAAAACGCAATCATAGAGATATTGCAGCTTACGCGTCCCTCGGCAGGACCGAACGAACCCTTGCGACGAAGATATGGAAGTCCTGCATGAAAGTGCGAAGGAACTCGGCTGTGCTTTCGTTTGTGACCTCGCCGTCATCGGTGATTAACCCCGGCGCAAACTGGATATAGGCTTCCGGCGCATTCATCTGGGGCGAGTTGCAGAAGCTGAGTACGCTGCGAAGGCTTTGCTGGGCGACAGCTGTCCCTATCGCGCCCGGCGACGTGCCTATTACCGCCGACGGCTTGCGCGTGAACGAATTGGTGCCGTAGGGGCGGCTCGCCCAATCGATCGCGTTCTTCAATCCGCCGGGTATGGAACGATTGTACTCCGGCGTCACGAACAGTAGCGCATCGACAGCCGCAATGGAATTCTTAAACGCCTTGGCGACCGCGGGAAAATCGGCGTCATAATCGTAACTGTAAAGCGGCAGGTCCTTGAAGGAAATCTCCGACATGACAAGTTCAGGTGGAGCAAGTCGCACCAAAGCCATGGCAAGCTTCCGATTGATAGAGCCCTTAGCGAGACTGCCAATGAGATAACCGACTTTGTGCGTGGTCATCGGATGCTCCTGATACCAAATTGAACGGAAGGTCGATTGCCATCATGTCTCGAACGACATTGTTCTCCTATTCAAAGCAATTGTCACCTTGTTTGTGTGGAGTAGTAGCCGTTGCGAGATGAGATCACGATCAGTTGATCGCCAGGCAAGACCAGCAATCAGACCGTGGCGGGCTTGCTCTCCCGCACGCCCATCGCAAACACGCAATCATAGAGATATTGCAGCATCGCCTTGCGGTCGGTGATGGGGGCGATGTCATCCCAGGCGACAATCGAGCCGATGTTCGAAAAAATCGTCGTGCCCGACAGCTTGCAGAATTCCCGGATCAGGAACGACAGCCTGAGCGTCAGCGAAAAACGGCTGGCGAGATGGAACAGCCAGCTATTCTGGCCCTCGAAATAGATCGGCAGTACGCTCGCCTTGGCCGACTGGATCAGCTTGGCCGGAAACATCTTCCACGGCAGGTCTTCCGCCTGGCCAAAGCCCTTGGGCGCCGTTGCCACGCCACCGGCCGGGAAGATGACAATGGTCACGCCTTCCTTGAGCAGCCTCAGCGCCTCGACGCGGGTGGCCATGTTGATCGCCAGCGCCTCGCGCGTCTCGTCAAACGAGATCGGCAGCGCATAGGGCCGCATTTCCGGCACCTTCAGAAGCTGATCGTTGATCAAAACCTTGAACGGACGGCCGAGCTGTTCGGCCAGCGCCAGCACGGCGATGCCGTCGGCAATGCCATAGGGATGGTTGGCGACCATGACGATCGGGGTATCGGGAAGATCCTTGGGCGGCCAGTTGCCTTTCACCGAGAGATCGATGTCGATCAGTTCCAGCATGCGCGAAAAGATACGATCGGACTTGCCAACCACTTCGGTGCGCCACTGGCGGTAGACTTTGACGTATCTGTTGCGCCCCGACAAATTCTCGACAGTATGAATGACCAAGCGTTTGAATAGCGGGTCGGTTTCATTTGCGTATGAGAGTTCTTTGAACTTCACTTGTCGAGTCACCTGTTGGAGAGTGTTTCGTTGGCATAAGCAACGCCCATGACAATTTGAAGACGGCCGGGGCGTTTATCCCCGGCCGTGCAATGATCAGGCAGCGCGAGCCTTGCGGATCAGGTCCGGCGGCGTCGCTTCCTCGACCAGCGCGGCAATCGCTTCCTCCAGCGTCATCGGCATCTGGTTCTGCGAACCGAGGCGGCGGATATTGACCGAGTTCTCCTCGGCCTCGCGCTTGCCGCAGACGATGATCACCGGAACCTTGGTCACCGAATGCTCGCGGACCTTGTAGTTGATCTTCTCGTTGCGGAAGTCGGTCTCGACGATCAGGCCGGCGGCGCGCAGGCGATCGGCGACCTTCTGGCCGTAATCGTCGGCATCTGATGTGATCGTCGCCACCACCACCTGCAGCGGCGCAAACCACAGCGGGATGTGACCGGCGAAGTTCTCGATGAGGATGCCGAGGAAGCGCTCCATCGAGCCGCAGATGGCGCGATGGATCATCACCGGCTGCGTCTTGTCGGAGTTCTGGTCGATGTAGAAGGCGCCAAAGCGCTCCGGCAGGTTGAAGTCGACCTGCGTCGTGCCGCACTGCCATTCGCGGCCGATGGCATCCTTCAATGTATATTCGAATTTCGGCCCGTAGAACGCGCCCTCGCCCGGCAGGATGTCCGTCTTGATGCGGTTGCCCGATTTCGCCTCGATCGTCTTCATCACGTCAAGCATGACGCTTTCGGCGCGATCCCAGAGCGCATCGTCGCCGACCCGTTTGTCCGGCCGCGTCGACAGCTTGAGGATGATCTCCTCGAAGCCGAAGTCCTCATAGACCGACAGGATCAGGTCGTTGATCTTCAGGCACTCCGCCGCCATCTGCTCGTCGGTGCAGAAGATATGCGCGTCGTCCTGCGTGAAGCCGCGCACGCGCATCAATCCATGCAGCGCGCCCGAAGGCTCGTAACGATGCACGTTACCAAATTCCGCATAGCGAATAGGTAGTTCGCGGTAAGACTTCAAGCCATGCTTGAAGATCTGGATATGGCCGGGGCAGTTCATCGGCTTGAGCGCGAAGATCCGATCATCGTCGTGGTCATCGCCGGCGACCGTGACCTTGAACATGTTGTCGCGATACCAGCCCCAGTGACCGGACGTCTCCCAGAGCGACTTGTCGAGCACCTGCGGCGCGTTGACTTCCTGGTAGTCGACGGCCAGCCTGCGGCGCATATAGGCCGTCAGTTGCTGGAACATCCGCCAGCCCTTGCCATGCCAGAACACCACGCCCGGACCTTCTTCCTGGAAATGGAACAGGTCCATCTCGCGGCCGAGCTTGCGGTGGTCGCGCTTTTCGGCTTCGGCCAGCATATGCAGGTAGGCGTCGAGTTCGGATTGCTCCGCCCAGGCCGTGCCATAGATGCGCGTCAGCATCGGATTGTTGGAGTCGCCGCGCCAATAGGCACCCGCCACCTTCATCAGCTTGAAAGCCGTGCCGATCTGCCCAGTCGAGGCCATGTGCGGGCCGCGGCAGAGGTCGAACCAGTCGCCCTGGTAATAGATCTTCAGGTCCTGGCCGGCCGGGATCGCATCAACCAGCTCGACCTTGTAGGCCTCGCCCTTGTCGGCAAACACTTTTTTGGCGTAGTCGCGCGACCACACCTGCTTGGTGAACGGCTTATTGCGGCCGATGATCTCTTTCATCTTCTTCTCGATGACCGGCAGGTCCTCGGGCGTAAACGGCTCGTTCTTGGCGAAATCGTAGTAGAAACCGTTCTCGATCACCGGGCCGATGGTCACCTGCGTACCCGGCCAAAGCTCTTGGACGGCCTCGGCCATGACGTGGGCGGTATCGTGACGGATCAGCTCAAGTGCTGCCGGATCGCTGCGCGTGACAATGGCAATCTTGCCGTCGACGACGGGATCGCTGAGGTCGCGGATCACGCCATCCAGCGAAATCGCCACGGCCTTCTTGGCCAAAGACTTGGAAATGCTCTCGGCAACATCACGGCCGGTCGTGCCAGCGGCAAATTCACGGACAGAGCCATCGGGAAATGTAAGGGAAATGGGTGCGGACATTTATGCTTCTCCTATCCAATCCCGCCAACGAATGCGGGTGGTAACGATATAGACCGGGAATCCCCGGCGTTTGACGGGTGGGGATATAGAGGGATTTGGTCGGGGTGTGAAGGGGGCGATAGCAGTAGACATCTCTCTGGCCTTGCAAGTAGTTGCGTATTAACCTCTACTACTACCAATAGTGATTCATTGGCGTAAATTACTCGGCGATGAAGCTATTTTTGAAATTTGAGAACATTTTTTGGGGTGGGGAATGACCAAAGTTGCGGCTGGAAGGAAAAGTAGCGGAAGCTTCGAAGAGCGCTTTCTAAAGGAGTTGGCTCGGCAGTGCGACGGGCAAGACGTTGCTATACTTAATCGAGTCATGCGAGAGCAACTTGGCTGGCAGGACGACCGTTTCGATAAAGTCCGGGCTGGCCTCCTAAAAAAAGGCGTCATTAAAGCGGCGACAGGCCATGGAGGCAAAACAAGATTTTCCAATTTCCACGAACCCAAACCAAAAATAAAGGCACTTAGGGTGTTTGTGTCCTACTCACACGCAGATGAGGCCTTGAAAGACAGACTGTTGCAGCACCTCAAGCCATTGGAGCGCCTGGGGTTAATTTCTAACTGGCATGACAGAATGATAAAGCCGGGAGACACGTTCGGTGAAGTTATCTCCAAAGAGCTTGAGGACGCGGAGATCGTTTTACTTCTTGTAAGTGTAGATTTCATAAATTCAAAATATTGCTACGAAATTGAGTTGAATCGCGCGCTCGAGCTGCAGGCAAGCGGAAAAACACGCGTCATTCCGATAATTTTACGCGACTGCCTTTGGACACACGCTCCATTCGGAGGACTCCAAGCTCTCCCGAAAGATGCGAAAGCCGTCGCATCGTGGTCCGACATCGATGAAGCATTCACGTCGGTAGCAAAGACAGTCCACGAGCTGGCAGTTGAACTTGTAGCTGCGTAGATGCGTACAAAATCTAATCGGTACACCAAAAAACACTTTGAACGGATATGTAGGGGTGTATGGGGTCTCAGCTCCACTGAAACCAGGTACGACACATGCCTTCTACCAATTGATATAGCTCACCGTAATCTTGAGATGGAAATTATAAGGCTAATCAAAAAGTTGGAAGACTTATGCAAACCACCACAGATTTCTTTGAGTACGACTACAAGAGTACGCTTTTTCCGATGGAAACATGCAGGTTTCTCTTTTCGAATGGAGCAGTGGAGATTGACGCATATATTCAACGCTGTCTGAGCAAAAACAAGGCCGATGAAGCCTATCAGTTCTTAGCACAAACGAGAGTATATGCGTCCAAACCTCGCGGGCATTTACGACGTACAGTTAAGCTCGATCCTGTGGCAGAATACTTCCTCTATGACATAATTTTTCGAAACAAAACAATGTTTAGAAAACCATTTCAGGAGAACCGAAAACACTTCGGGTATAGATTTGAAGATGGCGAACCGATAAATCCAACCAGTTCTTATGGTGGATTTAAGAAGGCTCTCGTTGCGTACCACGCAAAGTACAAATACTCTATAAGCTTTGACGTTGCGTCGTATTTCAATGGGATATACCACCATGACATAGTCTCCTGGTTCGCGAATTCTGGAGCGGACATCGGCGACGTTAATTCACTTGGTTCATATCTGCGGCAAAGCAATTCCGGACGAAGTATAGACTGTTTGCCACAAGGTTTGTATCCAGCAAAGATGATGGGAAATGACTTTCTGAGATTTGTCGAGCAGCATCATGCACTAAAGTCAGACGCAGTCGTCCGATTCATGGATGATATTGTGCTGTTCTCAGAGAGCCAAGAGCTTTTAGCAGAGGACTTTTACCTGATCCAGAAGTTGCTCGGTCAAAAAGGCCTCTCGGTAAACCCCAGCAAAACGGAGCGAGGTGGTGTCGCTGGCGTGCAGGTCGAAAAGGGAGTGGACAAGATAAAGGCAGATTTGCTTCGCAAGCGCCGACAAGCAATGAAGCATGGGTACGATTTAGAAAACGAATCTGACCGGAATGGTATTCAACTGTCCGAAGAAGAAATAGAATACATTAGAAATCTACTTAAAGACAAAAATCTGAATGAGGAAGATGCTGAGTTAATTCTGAGCATATTCCGGGATCACACTAAAGAGGTGGCTCCCTACCTCGGCCAATTTACAATCGGTTTCCCGCACTTAGCAAAGAGTATTTGGTCTTTTTGCAGCCACCTTAACGACAATCTGTTTGTGGCCCAGTTTCTTTTAGCGGCCTGCAAAAATTCTAGTGTCCAAGAATACCAGTTGTTTTGGTTCGCATGGATTCTCCAGGACTTCTTAATGGGCACACCCCAAGCGCCAGCAATTATTGGTGCGCTATACAATCATCCAAATGCCATAACAATCTCGCGCGCAAAGATCTTGGAGATTCCTGACAACCGGTTTGGTTTGCTGGAAATGAGAGATGAGCATCTTGTGGCCGGTCGTTCTGACTGGCTTGCGTGGTCGAGCGCTGTGGGGCATCGCAATTTGCCCGCAGTGTCCAGAAACCATAAGCTTGAGTATTTCGGCAACTCATCTCCGATGAATTATTTGGTCAAGTCTATTGTAACTCGCGTTTGAGGCTCGATGGATCAATAATCCGCCTACCAGCGTTGAAGAAATTTATTTACAAGCAAATAAAAGTAGCCAAATCAAAACCCGCCACAAACCCAAATTTCCCCAATCTTTCCAATCCCCAAAAAAATATTTCACCCCCTTTCATCCCCGCCCTCTCCACCGCTGTTATCCTACATGTCCTTCCGCCACCGGATGGATCGCCTGACGTGGCGGTCCAGGTGGAAGGAGGCGCTTTCGTCTCTGTCGTAACGTGCGGCTTGGGCGAGAGAGGCGCGGAACGTTGCGGCGGGTGTTTTTGCCCGCTGTCGCTACAGGCTTCCCCCTTCCCCGGGTTCAGGGGTCGGTTTGGGTCCGCCATGCAAGTCTTCGGATGTCACCATCCGGAGATGCAGCGAAGCAGGTCCGTGTCTGAAGGAGGTTGGACCGCCTCCGAAGAACGCCTCAAGGCAGCGCGAGAGCGGAGCCATACTAAACTATATCCAGAGGCAACGCTCTTGCGCGGCTTTCCGGATCGAAAATCAGCGGGGCCAGCGTGCCCCGGAAAGAGAGAATGCCAGTATCAACCCGGTGGGCGCCATGCGGGCGTTTTGCCATGCCTGAAAGGAAGAGCAATGGCCTACAACATCGATGATGATCATTTCTGGGGGATCAGGGCCCGCCGGCGGGTGGCGCGCATGCAGCCGACCTTGCGTCTTGGGGCAACCCATATCGGCAACTTCAAGACCTGCAGCCTGCCCAAGTGCCGGCGATCGAAGCAGTGCCTCGGTTGCCATCTGCCGGAAGAGATCGGCACCACGCACTGGAAGAGCTTTCCGCCCTGTATTTCCGACAGTAATGGACAAATGGCCCTCAAACGCGGCCTGGGCGACTTGGTCGAAAGGGACAAGGCGGCGATGCGCGCCAGGGGCGAGGATGTCGAGGCGTGGGAAAAGTCGCTGTATGACGGCCCGGACCCCTTCGATGAAGATTGAATGACTGGGCGGATTTTGGCGATATTTCGCGTTGCCTAAATCGGAAAAAGGAGCAAACTGCGCCGCGTTGACCAGTATTTCCAGCTCTATGGGAGGTATATATCATGACACTTGCAATCAACGAACTTGCGCCGGATTTCACGGTCGGAACCACCGAAGGCGAGATGCGGTTTCATGACTGGATCGGCGATTCCTGGGCAGTGCTATTCTCCCACCCGAAGGATTTCACGCCGGTCTGCACCACCGAACTCGGCTACATGGCTCGGATCAAACCCGAATTCGACAAGCGCGGCGTCAAGATCATCGGCCTGTCGGTCGATCCGCTCGACCGCCACGCGGGCTGGGTGAAGGACATCGAGGAAACCCAAGGCTTTGCGCCGAACTTCCCGATGATCGCCGACGTGGATTACACAGTGTCGAAGCTCTATGGCATGCTGCCGGCGCCTGTGTCTGGCGATCCGACCGCGCGGACGGCGGCCGACAATCAGACGGTGCGCAACGTCTTCGTCATCGGCCCGGACAAGAAGATCAAGCTGATCCTCGTCTATCCGATGACCACGGGGCGCAATTTCGACGAGGTGCTGCGCGTCATCGACTCCCTGCAGCTCACCGCAAAGCACAAGGTCGCCACGCCGGTGAACTGGAAGCACGGCGAAGACGTGATCATCGCGGGCTCCGTGACGGACGAGGAAGCCAGGCAGAAGTATCCCGATGGCTGGAAAGCGCCAAAACCCTATATCCGCATCGTACCGCAGCCGCAGGGATAGGGCGCCGCCGCCGCCCGCACAAGATACGCGCGATGGAGCCGCCGATGATCTTCCGCCAGCTGTTCGATAGCGTTTCCGGAACCTACACCTACCTTATTGCCAGCCGGCACGGGGGAGAAGCGCTGATCATCGATCCGGTCCTGGAAAAGGTCGATCGCTATCTCAAGCTGGTCGAGGAGCTCGACCTCAAGCTGGTGAAAGCGGTCGACACACACCTCCATGCCGACCACATCACAGGCCTCGGCGCCTTGCGAGACCGCACCCACTGCATCACCGTGATGGGCGAGCAGACGCTTGCCGATGTGGTCTCCATGCGCGTGACCGAAGGCGATCGGGTGTCGATCGAAGGGCTGAGCCTCGACGTGCTCTACACGCCGGGGCATACCGACGATTCCTACTCCTTCCTGATGGGTGGCCGTGTCTTCACCGGCGACACGCTGCTCATTCGCGGCACCGGGCGCACCGATTTCCAGAACGGCAACCCGCGCCAGCAATATGATTCCATCTTCAACAAGCTGCTCAAATTGCCCGACGAAACGCTGCTCTATCCCGCTCATGACTACAAGGGCGACACCGTCTCGACCATCGGCGAGGAGAAGCGGTTCAACCCGCGCCTGAGGGTTCAATCGGTC
The DNA here is from genome assembly GCF_057787725.1 of Shinella sp. OV683. Classification (NCBI taxonomy): domain Bacteria; kingdom Pseudomonadati; phylum Pseudomonadota; class Alphaproteobacteria; order Hyphomicrobiales; family Rhizobiaceae; genus Shinella; species Shinella sp. OV683. Next base: position 2,314,566 of record NZ_CM173543.1, on the reverse strand, counting down.
GACGAATATGTCGACATCATGAATAATCTCAATCTACCCAATCCCAAGATGATGGATGTGGCCGTGCCGGCCAATATCCATGTCGGTCTCCATCAGGCGGAAATCGCGCACAAGGGCTGGGCGGTCTCGGCGACGGAGGCGCTGGCGCTGCGCGGCCGCCCCGACATTGCCATCATCGACCTGCGCGAGAAGGCGGAACGCGAAAAGCATGGAACCATTCCGGGCTCGCTGCATGCGCCCTATCCGGAACTCCTGGAAAACATCAGTGCGGGCGGCATGCTGCACGAACTGGCATCAGCCACCGGCAAGCGGATCGTCTTCTATTGCGCCTTCGGCGAGCGTTCGGCGATGGCGGTCGAGGCCGCCCAGGATGCCGGCTTGACGAGCGCCTGCCACATCGAGGGCGGCATCGATGCCTGGAAGAAGGCAAACGGGCCAGTGGTGCGATGATCCTGACTGCTCGCCCTCGTCCATCGCGTCAGGCGATCAGCCCTGCCTTGCGGATACCCTCGACGCGGCGCTCGAAATCCTCGGGGTTTCGGAATGGCAGCACGCGGCGGCGGCGCTCTACGGAAAAGGCAGGATTGATCTGCAGCGCACGCGCCCAGGCCTGCCTACTCTCCTCAAGCCGGCCAAGATGCCCCAGGCACGATGCGAGCAAGGCATTGGCGGTTTCCGATTGGGGGTTTCGTGCGAGCCGCTGCTCGAGCATGGACATCGCCTCGGCATATTGGCCGAGGGAAAAGCGCGCATCGGCGACAAACTGCAGCACGATTTCCGGATAGTGCGGATCGAGCCGCATGGCAGCATCGAGCGTCTCCAGGGCGGCTGCCGGCTCTCCCGAGAATATCTGCACATGAGCCATCACCATCAGGATTTCGACGGAGTTGGGTGCAAGTGCCAGGCCCCGCTGCGTCTCCGCGCGTGCCCGGTCCAATTGCCGGTCCCACATGCAGGCCACGCCGAGCGCGAAGTGAACGTTGGGCTGTCCCTCGGCCATCTCCACGGCCTGCTCCGCCAACTCCAGCCCCATCCGCAGCGACTGCTCCGGATCGGTGCTCCAGGCGTTGACATAGTCGAGCACATGGGTAAAGGCGACGAGCGCGTGGGCCGCCGCATATCCCGGCTCTCTGGCGATTGCCGCGGCGGCGAGGCTGCGCGCCTCCATGTTGCCGGTGCGTGTGGACGCCAATGCCTGCTCCCGGCTACGCAGGAAGAATTCGTAGGCCTGGACGTTGACTGCGCGCGCCTTGGCCAGCCGATCCTGGTCGACGACCGTGAGCTTCAGCTTGAGCGCCGCCACGATTTCCTGCGTGAGTTCGTCCTGAACCGCAAAGATATCAGTGAGGTCGCGATCGAAGCGGCTCGCCCAGACATGCCCGCCGTTGGTCGAATCGATCAATTGGGCTGTCACCCGCACCCGGTTGCCGGCCTTGCGCACGCTTCCTTCAAGCACGTAGCGAACGCCAAGCGCCTTGGCGACTTCGGGTATCGAAACGGCGGCCTTCTTGTAGACAAACGACGAGTTGCGGGCGATCACATGCAGTTCGGACAGCTTCGAGAGGTCGGTAATGATGTCCTCGCTGATGCCGTCGGAGAAATACTCCTGTTCGGCGTCGCCGCTCATATTGTTGAATGCAAGCACGGCGATGGAAGGCTTGTCAGGAACGGTCGGTGGAGAAAATGGCTCTTGCGATGCGTGGGGTCCGGCAGGTACAGCCGGCTTCGGCTGTGCGGCGATCCCGACCTGGAGCGAATAGACCCTTATCGGCTCGGCGATGTTCTTGAGTTGGGTCGCGCCCAGATCCGTTGCCAGAAGATCGAGTCTCGCCTTCACCTGGCGGTAGGCGTCCTCCGAAAGACAGATAGCGCCGGGCTGGGCAATTCCCTGCAATCGCGCGGCAATGTTGACCCCATCGCCCATGAGATCGCCGTCGCTTTCCTCGACCACATCGCCCAGATGAATGCCGATGCGGAACTCGATACACCGATCCGGCGATACCCCGGCATTGCGTTCGAGCATGGCGTTCTGGACCTCGATCGCGCAGCGCACGGCATCGACGACACTGCGGAACTCGATGAGGCTTCCGTCGCCTGTGCGCTTGACGATGCGGCCATTGTGCACGGCGATGGTCGGATCGATGAGATCGCTGCGCAGAGTGCGAAGCCGCGCCAGGATGCGATCCTCGTCCGCGCCGGCGAGCCGGCTGTAGCCCACCACGTCCGAAACCAGGATCGCGGCGATTTTCCGCATCTCGCTCACAGCGCCACCTCCCTTTGGACCATGAATGGCAAAGGTATGCACAGCATAGCATCCTCGCCAATGCGTCCCAAGCTCGATTTGGATCACCAGGAGAACTGCGGATGCTGGGTAGCGCCGGCCGGGTCTTTACTCCGCCAGCATCTCGCTCAGCCGTCTGACCGTGTTCCAGTTGCGCGCCGTTCCAATGCCGCCCATGCGTTTTGGCGTAAGAATGCCCGCAAGCTTCGACTGGCTCGGCCGGCCGGCAAAGGCGACCCAGACATCGCCATCAACGATCCGCACCTGTTCACCCTGCGTCTGATAGGGCTTGAAAAGTTCGGAGAGCTCGTCCTTCGCCGGCTCGCGCATGACGCGCACCGCCACCAGGTCGGGATGGGCGAGGCTTTGTTCGGGAAACGGGTTGGCGACGACCAGCTTGCGCCAGTCCTCGGCGCTGCGGATGATGATATCCACATGCTTGCCGTGGAAATCCGCAAAGCTCTGTTCGAGCCCGGCTTCAAGTTTTTCGACAGGTTGCTCGTCGGCCTCGAAGATCATGTTGCCCGTCGAGACCAGCGTGCGGACGTTGATGTGTCCGAGCTTCTCGGCGATGCCGCGCAAGTCTGCCATGGCAATGCGCCGACTCTTGTCGATAATGATCGAATAGAGCAGCGCGACATAGGTGGTCATACAGCGTCCACTTTGCTGCGGCGCCAGTATGTCCAGGGGAGATACCAGCGCATGCGGCTTTCAAGTTGTTCGGGAACCGGATCGATGCCGTGGCTACCGAACGGGCCGCAACGGGAGACGCGGAAAAACGTCATCCAGCCACCAGCCCACAGCCCATGCCTGGCAATCGCCTCATATCCGAATTCGGAACAGGTCGGCATGTGCCGGCAGGAATTGCCGATCAGGCTGGAAAGGGTGAGCTGGTACAGACGTATGAAACCCATGCCGAACAGACGCGTCGGCGTTTTCGGGAACGGGCCGGACCAGTTGCGGCCCTTGTATTTCAACCCGCCCGGTGCGGAATGGCCGCAATCAGGCTGGCTGCACATGGCGCGCCGCCTCGATCTGGCCGAGGCAATCGACGACGGCGTCAAATGTCAGCATGGTGGAGGCGTGGCGGGCCTTGTAATCCCTGACGGGCTTGAGGTAGCGCATATCCTCGAAACGGCCACTCGGGCCCTCGCCGCCCTCCTTCAGCATGGCGAGCATGTCGAGCCGCGCCTGCTTGAGCTCGTCCGATGTCGCGCCCACCACATGTCGGGCCATGATCGACGACGACGCCTGGCCGAGCGCGCAGGCCTTGACGTCGTGGGCAAAGGCGGTGACGCGGTCGTCCTCGGTCTTCAGCCACACCTTGACCTTCGAGCCGCAGAGCTTGGAATGAGCCTGCGCGAAGGCATCGGCGTCGTCCAGCAAGCCGGTCAGCGGTATGTTGCCGGCAAATTCAAGGATCTTGTTGTTGTAAATATCGTCCATCGCCATGTCGCAAATATTTCATTGGAGTGTTTGAACCGGGCAGGATTTTCCACCGTATCCAGTAAAAAGACAACGGGGGCCCTTTGCCTCAGCCAGACGCATACTATATGGTATGTCGCGATGGGGCGACAGATTTGCAAGTGCAATTGTTGCCCGTTGTTTGGGAAACCGTGCAGAGGAACCGTCACTGAGACGATGGGACCGACGCCCCGGAGCCCGCCAACGGAGCTCATGCCTGCAGGGACAGGTGAATGGCCAGCGGCGAGTAGTCCGACTTACATGTTCCTTCAGGGATCACGAGGCCATTCATGGACGCAGTTGTGAAGAAATTTTCGCGAGAAGACGAAGTCTCCCGCAAGCCTAGCAAGAAAGAAGCCGAAGAAGCCGTGCGCACGCTGTTGCGCTACATCGGCGAGGATCCGGAGCGCGAAGGCCTCCTGGACACGCCGGCGCGCGTGGTCAAATCCTACGCCGAGCTGTTTTCGGGCTATGAGAAATCAGCCGACGAAGCACTCGGCCGCACCTTCGAGGAAGTGGCTGGCTATGATGATATCGTCATGGTCAAGGACATCCCGTTCTTCTCGCATTGCGAACATCACATGGTGCCGATCATTGGCAAGGCGCATGTCGCCTATCTACCGGACGGCAGGGTTCTGGGTCTTTCCAAGATCGCCCGCACCGTTGACGTGTTCGCCAAGCGCCTACAGACGCAGGAAGCCATGACGGCACAGATTGCCAAGGCGATCGACGAGACGCTGGCACCACGCGGCGTCGCTGTTCTGATCGAAGCCGATCACATGTGCATGGCCATGCGCGGCGTCAAGAAGCTCGGCTCGTCGACCTTGACCACGACCTTCACCGGCGTCTTCAAGGACAACCCGCAGGAACAGGCCCGCTTCATGACCATGCTGCGCGGTTTTTCCTCCGGCGGCTTTTTGAGCTGACCCATGGTGCTCGCCTTCGACGCGCCCTCCCCGGACAAGCTGGTTCTCGAGGAGGGCCTGACCTTCAGCCCTAAATTCGACGCCAACGGCCTGGTCACGGCCGTGGTGACGGATGCGCATGACAATGCGCTGCTGATGGTAGCGCATATGAATGCCGAGGCCCTGTCGCTGACGCTGGAGACCGGCATCGCCCACTATTTCAGCCGCTCCCGGAACAAGATCTGGAAGAAGGGCGAAACGTCGGGAAACCTACAGACCGTCGTCGAGCTGATGACCGATTGCGACCAGGACGCACTGCTGCTGAAAGTGTCGGTCGGCGGTCATGCTGCGACGTGCCACACGGGCCGACGCTCCTGCTTTTACCGCAAGGTGGAATTGGCCGGTGGCATCGCCAAATTAATAATTGCCGACAATGTGAAGCGCTTTGTTCCCTAGGAAATATACAAGGGTTAGGCATCTGCTTCATAATTGCACAAAGGAAGAAATTCTTTGACTTTCTTTAACCTGTTTGCGCAACTAATGTTCCTAGCGGAAGTTGTTCAGCCAGTGTAGGAAAAGTAGCGATGCTGAACTGGAATTTTCATCGCCAGACCGAACCGGCCGTCTCTCTTGAAAACGGCGTCAGCAACATTGCCGGAGTACCCGGAACCATCGAAAAAGCCAAGCCACCCAAGCCCAAGATCGCACTCGCCCTCGGTGGTGGCGCCGCGCGCGGCTGGGCCCATATCGGCGTATTGCGCGCGCTGGATGAGGAAGGCGTCGAGATCGGCATGATCGCCGGCACATCAATCGGCGCACTGGTCGGCGGTTGCTACCTCGCAGGAAAACTCGATGAACTCGAAGCCTTCGCCCGCTCGCTGACCATGCGGCGCATGGCTGCCCTTCTCGACCTGACTATCGGCGGTGGCGGATTGTTTGCCGGCATGCGGCTGACCAAGCGCATGCAGGAACATCTCGAAGGCATCTCGATCGAGGGCCTCGGCCAGCGCTTCGTCGCGGTCGCGACCGAAATCCGTACCGGCCATGAAGTCTGGATCGAATCCGGCTCGCTGATCACCGCCATCCGCGCGTCCTACGCCCTGCCCGGCATCTTCGAGCCTATCACCTGCAACAATCGCACATTGGTCGATGGCGCGCTCGTCAATCCGGTGCCGGTATCGGTCTGCCGCGCCTACGAGCAGCCGCTGGTCGTGGCGATCAACCTGCATTACGACCTCTATGGCCGCTCGGCGGTGGTCAAGCATTCCGCCACCGTCCAGCCGCTTGAAAAGACCTTCGAGCGCGATGGCGACCACCGCAAGATGGGCAATCTCGGCGTAACCGCCGTGATGGTCGAAGCCTTCAACATCATCCAGGACCGTATTTCCCGCGCGCGTCTCGCCGGTGATCCGCCGGATCTGGCACTGCAACCGCGGCTGTCCGATATCGGCCTATCGGAATTCCACCGTGCCTCGGAGCTGATCGACCGCGGCTACGAGGAAGCCAAAGCTATGATCCGCGAGATCAGGCGCCTGCAGGAAGCCATCCGCTCCTATTGATGTCTACTGTCTGGAAATGCAAAAGGCCGCACGGTGGGATGCCGCTGCGGCCTTTCGGATTCGTGCACTGGAATGTTCACCCAGCGATGTATGCCTTGATCTCCTCGGCTTCGCGCTCGATCGCCTTGATATGCGCTTTGACCACGTCGCCAATCGAGATGATGCCAACCAGATGACCATTCATCTCCACCGGCACATGGCGGGCACGCTTGGCGCTCATCAGCGACATCAACTCGCCGATCGACGTATCCTCGCGGCAACGATGCACATTCGGCCACATGATCGATGAGACTGATTTATCGAGGCACTCGGTGCCAAAGCGGGCAATCGCCGAAACGATATCGCGCTCGGCGAGAATGCCGGCGATACGCTCGTTCTTGTCGATTACGATGACCGCGCCGATATGATGATCGTGCAAGGTCTTTGCAGCTTCCCTGACAGTCGCTTGCGGCGAAATCGTCAGAACATTGCGGCCTTTTTCGTCCAGTATCGCCTTCACACTCATGCATTTCTCCTCCTTGCATGGGTACAAATGCCCTGGGTGGCCACCGGGGAGTCTAGTTGGAGCAACATATGCTCCCTACGAATACGCCACCGTCGAACAAAGCAATCGTGCGCTTGAAAATCGGCAAAAGCAAGAATTAGCGGGAAATAAAGTTACCGGCCGGCCGGCGACGTCATGAACCGCGCCGTGTCAAAGAAGCCAAAGGTAAGGTACCCGAACAGGAAGCCGCCGACATGCGCCTGCCAGGCGACATTGTAGCCCTGCGTCGGCACGCCTGCTCCATAGACCACGAGCGCGTTGGAGAGCACCCACATCAGGATGAACATGATCACTGGCCGATAGGTCAGCGCCTCAAAAATTCCGAGCCTTGGCGCAAAGCGTGCAAAGCGCATCGCCGATGTTCCGGAAAGCGCCAGCGAGAACCTGCAGGCCGCCCCAACAGTGGCCGAGATGACGCCTGAGGCACCAATCAGCACGACATTGGCGAAATCGGTGATGAAGGCCTGGAAGAAGGCACTGAAGATCGCCGACGTCACCCACAGCAGGATGAAGCGGACGCTGCCGATGCGCTGCGCAAGCGGCGTTGCGAAGGCGGCTAGCCAGACGCAATTGAAGATCAGATGGACAAAGCCGCCATGCAGCAGCGAATAGCCAAGAGGACCGATCAGCCAGCCGGCGAGATCCTGCTCGGCGAGAGGATGGAGGTAGCGCACCGGTATGAACGCCATCACCATGATCACCGCATCGTCCCATGCCGGTGGCAGCAGAAAAGTACGAACCAGGTGAATGATCACCATCAGGCCGATGAAGAAGATCAGGATGGCAGGAATATTGAAGATCGGCTCAGACTTGGGCGGCGCGATCTCTTCCGTCGCCGCATGCTCGACCACAGGTTCGCCCGACTGGTTTTCCAATTCACTCATCACGCTGCTTTCATGCCATTTGGCGTGGCTATGCTCATAGCAGCAAAAAAAATGCCGTCCAGCATTGTTTGCGGACGGCACGATCGACTTATTGGAGGTCTGACCGGTTTAGTATGTGCTGAAGGAAACCCTTCCTGAGATGGGATTATCCATGCCATTTGGGCGCAAAGATGGCAATGAAAACACAAAATTAACCTTAACATCCACGCGCTGGCATCTTGCCCCGGCGTGGCACGGTTTTCGCTACACCCTTACTAAACGTCCACAAATCTTGAAACAGGACGTGTAAAACAGGTTTAGACGAAACAGATGCGCCACAAAACAACACAGGGAGTTTTGGACTATTTTAACCTCGTACGGAAGCACGAGGCCGCCCCCCTGCGAGCCGATATCGACCCGCAGGCCCTTAAAACAGTCCTGCCCGACGTTTTCATTCTCGAAATGGACCAAGCCGGCACGTTCCGCTTCCGGCTGGCCGGCACGCGTGTCTGTGCCATCCTGGGACAGGAAGCGCGCGGCAATGACTTCCTGTCGTATTTTGCTGCGATGCAGCGTCACAAAATGAAACTCGCAGCCGAAAGCGTACTGGCAAATCGTACGCCGCTGCTCATCGATATTAACGGTCAGGCGGAAGACGAGGAGCCCTTCGCCTACGAAATGCTGCTTTTGCCACTCAGGTCCAAGGATGCGGTCTGCGACCGGCTGTTTGGATCGCTGGCGTCTCTTGATGCCGCGCCCCGAATTGGCGATCGCGGCCACACGCTCGACGCAACCCGTCTCTCATTCCTCAATGACATGACCACCGCATCATTGGTCGAGCCGCTGGCCAGCGTTGCGGTCAGCCAATCCGCGCCGACGCCCCTGATGTCGCGCATCCTGCGTCTCAGGCTGCTGCAGGGCGGCCGCCAGGACTGACCCCTGCCGGCCTGCGCCAAAGAGACCAATGGATTTGGCGCAATCGTTGCTATATTCCTTTGCGAACAAGCACGCTGTCCAGCAAAGCCGAGTCCGGCGATGAGACGCGGCGTTTAGCAAGAAGGGAAGGTTCGCCAATGAACACTTTCGAAATCACTGTGGTGGGCGGTGGCCTTGCCGGCTCTGTGGCAGCACTGGCATTTGCCCGCAAAGGCTTCCACACGGCATTCATCGCGCCTGACGACGGCAGGATCGACGCCCGCACGTCGGCACTGATGGACAATTCGGTGAAGTTCCTCGAGACCCTCGGCATCTGGGATCTTGTCGCTCCACATGCCACCGCGCTCTCCACCATGCAGATCGTCGACGCCACCAACCGCCTGCTGCGCGCGCCGACCGTGGCCTTCCGGGCCTCGGAGATCGACCTGCCCGCCTTCGGCTATAACATTCCAAATGCAGCATTCCTGGAAATCCTCAACACGGCCCTGCAAAGCGAACCGCGGCTGACGCGATTGCCTGCGCAGTTGACGTCCATGGCTGTGATCGGCGAGACCGCTGAGCTGACGCTGTCAACAGGCGAAACAATTTCAAGCGGCCTGGTGGTCGGTGCTGACGGCCGGAACTCGTTCGTCCGCCAGTCCGCAGCCATCGATGTTCGCACGCACAACTATCCGCAGACGGCCGTCGTGTTGAATTTCGCCCATGATCTGCCACACAAGAACATCTCGACCGAATTCCACACCGAGACCGGCCCCTTCACGCAGGTCCCGCTTGCCGGCCGGCGCTCCAGCCTTGTCTGGGTCGTCAAGCCGGAAGAAGCCCAGCCGATCCTCGATCTCGATGAAGCCACCCTCAATCTCAAGATCGAAGCGAAGATGCAATCGATGCTCGGCAAGGTGCGTGTCGAAGGCAAGCCGCAGGCTTGGCCGCTGTCATCCATGACCGCGCATCACTTCGGCAAGGGCCACGTCGTGCTGATCGGCGAAGCCGGCCACGTCTTCCCGCCCATCGGCGCACAAGGCCTCAATCTCAGCCTCCGCGATATCCCCACCGCCGTCGATCTCGCCTATGACGCCAAGCTGCGCGGTGCAAGCCTCGCGATCGGTGATGCCTATGATCGCCAGCGCCGCGCCGATGTCTATACCCGCACCGCCGGCATCGACCTGATGAACCGTTCGCTGCTGTCGGGCTTTCTGCCGGTGCAGATGCTGCGCGCGGCGGGATTGCAGTTGCTGGCGTCGGTGCCACCGCTGCGCCATCTCGCCATGCAGGAAGGCGTGTCTCCCGGTCGCGCCTTCAGGAATTTCCCGAGCTTCCTAAGGAAAAAGGTCGATCGGCAACGCGCCTGATTTCAGCAGATATAGCAGCGCCGAGACAGTCAGAACCGAAACGACGGTGGTGATCAGCACCGTCGCCGAGGCGCGCTCCTGCCAGATGCCATATTGCTGGGCGATGACGAAGACATTGGTCGCCGTCGGCAGTGCCGAAAGCAGCAGCGCCGTCTCCACCCACACGGCCGGGAAGTTGCCGAACAGGCTCATGAACAGATACATCACCACCGGCAGCAACACGAGCTTGGCCGGCACGATGTAAGGGATTTCTGCCGGCACGCGCTTCAGCGGCCTGAGCGCCAGCGTCACGCCCATGGCAAACAGCGCACACGGCGCGGCCGCCTGCGCCAGATTGTCGATCATCGTCTGCAAGGCTGCCGGTGTCTCAAAGCCGCTATAGGCAGCGAGGAAACCCGCAAACGTGGCGATAATGAAGGGATGCAGCGCAATCTTCAGCGCAACATCGCGGGCGAGCACCAATGGCGGGCGCTTCTCATGCCCGTCGAAGGCCATGAATGCCGGCGCCACGGTGAAATGGACAAGGTTCTCAAACGCGAAGATCAGGGCGAGAGGCAGGGCTGCAGCCTCGCCGAAGGCTGCAAAGGCGATCCCGGGACCGAGATAACCGATATTGCCATAGGCCGCCGCCAAGCCCTGCAAGGTCGCCTCCCCAATGGAATTCCTTCGCATCACGCGCCCGATGATGAAGATCAGCGCAAACACCGTGTAGGTCGCGCCAAGGCTGGTGAGGATAAAATCGAAGCGCGTCAGCTGCTCGATCGGCGTGCGGCCGATGATCTTGAAGAACAGCGCCGGCAGCGCGATGTAGATGATGAAGAAATTCAGCCAGCCCAGTGCACTCTCATCGAGTTTTCGCAGTTTGGCAGCGACGAAGCCGAGCAGGATCAGCCCGAAAAACGGCAGGACAAGCGTGGAGATTTCAGCCATTCGGTCTGTTTTCGCGGATCGAGGACGTTCTCAGCCGATCTTCATCAGAATCGGGAAGGTCTGCTGGAACCAGATGGCGATATCACCGACGAAACCGAAGATGAATGCAAGCCCGGTGAGAACCAAAAACGCCCCCATGACCTTCTCCACCACGCCAAGATGCTTCCGAAACCGCATCAGGAAGGCCATGAACAGGCCGGAGAAGGCCGCAGCCAGCCAGAACGGCCCGGCAAGACCAAGCGAGTAGACACCGAGCAGCACCGCCCCCTCGCTCACCGTCTGCTGCGAAGCCGCCACCGCGAGGATCGTTCCGAGAATCGGACCGATGCACGGCGTCCAGCCGAATGCGAAAGCCAAGCCCATGATATAGGCGCCGGTCAGCGTCGCCGGCTTGCCGCCCGACTGGAATCGGGCTTCACGCGACAGGAAGGGAATCTTGAGGATGCCGAGAAAATTCAGGCCCATGGCAATGATGATCACGCCTCCAACCTGGGCAAGTATATCCAGGTGCTGGCGAAGTGCCATTCCGATGGTAGTAGCGCTGGCACCCAGCGCAATGAACACCGTGGAGAAGCCGAGCGTGAAGAACAGCGAGGCGAGCATGACAGCCCGGCGCGGCGTCCTGTCGGCTTCGGCCGCCTGCGGATTCTTGAAATCCTCGATCGAAATGCCGGCCATATAACAGAGATAGGGCGGCACAAGCGGCAGCACGCAAGGCGACAGAAATGAAAGCGCGCCAGCGGCCAGCGCGCTGAAATAGGAAATATCCGAGACTGCCATTCCAACTCCGGGCCAACCACTTCGCGGCTGCTGGTTTAGCCAAGCATGCCGGTTTAAGCCAGTCACCTTTTGTTGAGGGCACCTTTTGCCGCAGATCACTTGAAAAAATTGTTGAATTGAGGGTTGACCGGCAAAAGCCGCTTCGCATATGTATCGCCCACTTCCGCAACGCAAGATCGTTGCCTGGGAGAGCGTAGCTCAGCCGGTAGAGCAACTGACTTTTAATCAGTAGGTCATGGGTTCGAATCCCATCGCTCTCACCAAAAACTATATAACAATCAAATAGATACCGGCGAAAACTAATTTCTTGTCACCCCGAAAACCGCTGGGGTAACGCGTCGCAGTGCACTCACTGGACTCCTGCACGTTTTAAGACATATTCTTCTCCCGGGGAATCACGGCCATCACATGCCGGCGGAGAGAAAATATGTCAAAGGAAGATTTAGACGCTCTTTTGGAGCGTATGCCGAAGATTGCTGAGGCCGCGAACGCATTTAGCTCCGAAGCGGTTCAACAGGAAGCTTTTAAGGCGATGGTTGCAGCTTTTTCGGGCGAAAAGAGCGGACACAAGGAGCGGGTAATCCATGTGTCCAAGCCCCACGATGATGAACAGGACGTCGAAGAGATCGACCAAGGACAGTCCGATGAGCGCGGCAAAAAGGGCGCAGGTCGGAAAAAGCGAGCAAACGGTAAGTCATCATGGTCGCTTAATAAGAACCTTGATCTGCATCCGCAAGGAAAGGCCAGCTTCGAGGATTTCCTAGCTACCAAACAGCTTACCACTGCGCTGTCTGATCAAGATATGATAGCCGCGATCGTCTATTATCTTTCTGAGATACTGGAACTTCCAGCGACTACTATTGATGATGTCGGAACAGTCATCCGCAGAACCCCGGCGAGAAAAGAGCCAACAAACTTGCCGTCGGTATTGCGAAACGCCCAAAGCAGAAAAAGCACTATTGATTGTAGCGATCTTCAAAACATAAAACTAACCTCAGCGGGCCGAAATTTCGTCGAGCATTCTTTGCCGTTGAAGGTGAAAGCTAAGAAGTGACCGCAGCTCCTTCCAACTTTTTACACAATATTCCCTCTGGGCTGCGCGATCCATTGATCGAAGAGTATAATAAGCTTGCGAGGAATTTCCGCGAAGGCCGTTGGGAGCCCGCCGAACTCAGCGGCGGCAAGTTTTGTGAGATTGTATATTCAATTCTAAAAGGACATGTAGACGGAAGTTTTGCTGCCTCACCGTACAAGCCACGATCAATGGAAGGTGAGTGCAAGAAGCTCGAAAACGAGGTGGCTTTCCCGCGCTCGATCCGGATCCAAATACCCCGAATGCTCGTCGCTCTTTACGAAGTCCGCAACAACAGAAATGTTGGGCACGTTGGTGGAGACGTTGATCCAAACCATATGGACGCGACACTGGTATTTTCGATGTGCCAATGGATCATGGCGGAGTTAGTGCGCGTCTTTCATGCTGTGTCGTTAGACGAAGCTGCGGATATCGTTGAAAGTATAATTGATCGCCCGGTTCCCATTCTCTGGAAAGTCGGTGGCCGAACACGCGTCCTTAATACATCCCTTTCGGCTAAAGATAAGATGATGGCATTGATGTACGGTTCGACTGAAGACCTGACAGTTCAAGAAGTTCCAAATTGGATTGAGTATAGTAACGCCAGTGTGTTCAAATCGAAAGTAGCCAAACCCGCCCACAAAGTAGGATTGATCGACTACGATCAAAAAACAGGTAAGCTCAAGATTTCGCCCACGGGGATTTCTTACGTGGAAACGAACATTAAGCTTACACTGTAGCCTTAGTGAAAAGCTTTCAGCCGTGTAACGGCCTGCATAAAGTCACCACCGCCGTCCTCGCCCCCGGTCTTGCCGAATAGCGCATCGACCTCGCCGCTGTCTGCCCACTGGACCGCCGCCGCATGCGCATAGCTGACAACGGCCTTGCCGATCACGAACACCTTGCCGTCGCGCACTGAGAATTTGTGCGGCGAGATAAACGCGCAGTCGTCGCATCCAATGTCTCCGGTCGGAAACGCTCCCGTGTCGCCACCGCTTTAAAGGTCGGACTCGCATTTTTTTATTGGCTTATGCTAATTTAGTCCCAGCAACTTGCCGAACGTGGGGTAGGTTCGAGTTAAAGACGACGTTGGGTGATGGGGATGAGCCGGGTGGCCGCATTGCAAAAACGTATCGTTTTGTGCCTCATGCTCGGAATCTGTCAGGGAGTTGATCCTCGGTCTTCCATTGCGGACCCCGTTGCTTCGACCAAGGCGTGTCTCTACGAACGCCCCGCCAGCCGCCTTGCAAGGCGAATCTGCATTCGTTCCGAGACTTATCCTCAAGATCTGTGCCGTGCCATTGAACAATTCTCGATTGAGAACGGCGTTCCATCCGAATTTTTCGCTCGGCTCATCTGGCGCGAGAGTCTTTTCCAGGCAGATGCCGTCAGCCCCAAGGGTGCTGAAGGCATCGCGCAATTCATGCCGGGGACAGCGAAACTGCGTGGCCTCTCAAACAGCTTCGACGTGGTGCTGGCGCTTGAGGCTTCTTCGCGCTATCTGAGCGACCTGCGCTCCCAATTTGGCAATCTTGGCTTGGCCGCGGCCGCCTACAATGGGGGTGAAGAGCGGCTGCGCACCTTCTTGAGCAGCGGGCGGCTGCCGCTGGAAACGCGCGACTACGTCTTTGCGATTACCGGCCATCCAGTAGAGACATGGCAGGATGATCCTCCTAAAATCGCTGCCGCATCTCTGGATCCGGCAAAACCCTTCCTCGACGCCTGCGTTCGGTTGGCTGTGAGCCGACGTTTGCGCGAGCCGATCCTAATTCAATCCGCCGATTGGGCACCCTGGGGTGTCCAACTCTCTGCACATTTCGATCCAGGCATCGCGAGCCGGCTTTTTCTCCAGGCTGTCGCCAAGTTACCCAAGCCTCTCAATAGCGAGCGCGCGCTGATCGTGCGGCAAAAGCCCAGGAGTATCGGCATGCGCCAGAAGTTTGCAGCAAGAATCGGCCGGGAGACAAGAAAGGACGCCAACAACCTCTGCGATACGATTCTGAAGGCCGGGGTAGCCTGCGCGGTAGTCAAAAATTAGATTTTAATCGATCCGGCCACCGAGGCAGCCGGCGAGAGGGGATCAGAGCCCCTCGCCGCGTTATTATCGTCCTTCTTCTGGAACGTTGATCGCGTCCCAAAAGCAGAGGGCTGGCAACCTCGGTTGCCAGCCTTCTCCCACTCTGAAAAGCTTCGGAGGATCACAAGCCCAGGCGGCCGATTTCCTCGGGCCATTTCGATTTGGCCATGTCGTCGAGAACCCAGCGCTCCGACGATACCTGCTCGAAGCCATAGTCGGAATAGAGACCCGCAACCAGCTGGTTCTTGTTGGTCTTGAGGTAGCTACCCACCAGCTGTTTCGTGCCGCGACGGCTGACGAGGTCGGAGACGGCTGCAAACACCGACTTCTCCACCCCGCGGCCGAGCACGCGGCAGCTCATCAGCAGCGTTTCGATTTCCGACGATTCGTCTTCATGTTCCAGGATGGCCACGCCGACCAGGCCGTAGTCGCCAAAGCGGTCCGAGACCCGCCAGGCCAGAACCGAGTGGTTCGGATCGGCCAGTAGGCGCGTCAGTTCCGCCTCCGTCTTCCGGCGGGTGGTCAGGTTGAACTGGTTGCTCTTGTTGATGAGCTGGACGACGCGGGAAATGTGTTCGTCGCGTACCTCGAACACATCGATCTTGAGCTGCAGATCGCGCCGGAATTCTTCGGGGCTAACTGCGGTCGCGAGATCCCGCCGCTTCTTCTCCTGCAGCATCATGTCGGAGCGAACGCGGTCTTCGCTGCTGATCTTGTCGCGATCGAAACCGCGATAGGCGCCGAATTCCCGCGGGAATGTCGTCAGCTCCGTTGGCACGAGAATGCAGGTGACCATGGGCAGGGCCGCCCTGACATGCTCGATTTCCATCGGGTTGTCATCGACGAAGACAAAGCTGTCGAGGCCGATATTCAGCTCTTCCGCCAGGCTGGCGATATTGGCTGGCTTGTCGATCCAGTTGATCCGGGCAGCAACCACGTCGTCGCGCTTCAGCACCATGCCGTCATGCTTGTCGAACACTTCCCAGACGTCGGCTTCGTTGTTCTTGCTGCAAAGCGCGATCATTACGCCCTGGCTGCGCAAGGTCTTCAGCTGCTCCTGGAAGTCGCGGAAGATCGAACCGGGATGGTCTTCGCTGATCTGGATGCCGCCGAGCCCATCTTCGCCGATGATCCCGCCCCACAGCGTGTTGTCGCAATCAACGACGACGCATTTCTTCGAGGCGGTCGATTGCGAACGAATCAGGGCAGCGCAGCCCTCGGCAATCCGGTCCCAGAACGCTTCGCTATAGGGCTGGCGGTAGAGATACCACTTGCGCCAATCGAGCGACGCCTCAATCCCTGCATAGCGCTGCATGCCGTCGAGATCGAGAAGCCCGACATTGTTGATTTCGCTGATCCGGGACACCCACAAGTCGACGACCTTGCGATGCAGGGCGCCGACCGTGGTCGAGCTCGAAATCGCGCGGATATCGTGGTCCGACTGGTGCGGAAATGGCGGAATGCTGCAGACAATGCGGCCGCCGAACGTCTTGCGTAGCATTGCCACCGCGTCGGCAAGCTCGCCGACCTTCTCGAAGATGGTTGCATCAGAGCCACCGCGCAGCACCGACTGGAAGTCATTGCGCAACAGATCCTCGATGCGCCAGAGAATGACGATGACTTCAGGCGTATGGTCCGCATAATCCATCTGCCAGTTGTGGCAAAGCTGGAAGAGCTGGTTATAGGGCGCGATGGTCAGGACGGGAGGCCGCGCGGGATCGTCGACGAGGCGCGCACCAAGATAGGGAACGATCGGATCTGCGGTGAAGGTCGCCGCGACCACGATTCTGTCTCGCTTTTCTTCGGAGATAGTTGTTGCCCGGCTTACGCGGAGCCAATCCGTTCTAAGCTGCATCAAAGACATGGCTGCCTCACAAAATTGTCGTTTCGAACATGCGTCTGGATTAGACCGCGACTGCGTTGCGCTTTTCGAGCACGGCGCGCACCTTGCCGACGCTTTTCATCGACTCGATTTCGGCCGTCGTCAGCTCGATTTCGTAGGTTTCTTCGATCGCCGCGATCAGCAGCATGTTGGCAAGGCTATCCCACGCCTCGTTGTTGGCCGGCGCCGTATCGTCGTTGATCGCTTCGGCGGGCTGATTGAGGGTGAGTGCAAAGATTTCCACCAGCTTGTCGGTCATTTCATTCATCCATTTCGAAGTTGGTTGGTATTTGTATTCGCCGCGGTCATCCGCCGGCATATGCCCAGCATGACAGCGACCGGATCGGCCGTCGCGACATTCATCAGCGTCGCAGTCTGGTCGGTCGGCAGCCGCGGCAAGCGGTCCACCGTCACGGTCACGGCGTCATCGTATAGGTTCAACATCTCGCAAGCTGCTTCACCTGCCATTTTGCCCACATAGTATTCCGCAAGATCCTTCAAGGGAGCATTCAGCGCATCACTGGAGGGATAGAAAACCGCAAGGTGGCCATCGCTGACCTTTTTGGTTTCCTCCAGCACTGCCAGGAAATCGCTCACATAGGCCTTGATGAATCCCGAGGTCAGATTGTCTTCGAACAGCTTCTTCTTGCGCACGAAAATGTGCGGCGTCGCAAAATAGAACATGTCTGTGACAGTTCGATTTGCGCGTTGCAACATATCGAATGCTTCGCCCGGCGACGACGCGTCGAGGTGAACGGCACTGGCGGTCAGATTGGCCACCCGCAAGGCTTCGGCAGCGGCTTCCGCCTCCTCTCGGCCGTTGCGGTAGGTCAGCACGACGTCTGCGCCACCAGCAGCCAGCAAATTGGCCGTCAGCAACCCCAAGCCGCGCGAACCGCCGATGATCAAGGCGCGACGACCGGAAAACTCTCCTGCCGTGACAGCCTGCCGGCAGGCTTCAAGCGTAACGGCGGCGATCCGCGGCCGGACAAATGTTTCAGCCGACCCCTTGAGCGCGCTGTTCTCAAACTGCAATTGCACATGCGAAAGTTTGGGCGTGACGCGCTTTGCCTGAAAACGCAGCTCAGTTCCCAGCCCCTGAAGCAGCTCGACGGAAAGTGTCGCAAACATCGAATGAAGCCCCGGAACTTCCATCCCGATCACCTGGGTGATTGCAAGCAGGTTGGCGATGCGATTGGCTCCGTAGCCGATGGAAGCACTCGGAAACACGGTGCGGATATCCGCAGGCGATTGCGGCAACGACACGACACCTTCGAGCCCAACCATCTGCTCGATGCTGCGCTCTCGCGGCGTTCTGGGCAGCGTATCTTCGGCGGGCGACCAATCGCCATCGGAAAAACTTGCCGGCTGCGTCAATGTCATCGTCGTCAGTTGCGCACCGTCGCTGGCATAGGAAACTTCCAGCCCGTTCGGGACCGAGCGAATCTCCAGCGACAAGGGCTCATCCAGGAACACCGGGCGATGAAAGCGCGCGACAATCTTGCCGAATGTCGGCACGTCACCCTGCCCCGCGAGCACATCGAGCGCGCGCAGAATCAGGTGCATTCCATGCACGATCGTCCGTCCGAACATGGTTCGCCTTGCGGCCACGTCGTCGATATGGACCGGATTGTAATCACGTGACAGCTGCGCGAACAGGTGTTGGTCCGCCATCGTGAACGGTGCAATCTGCAAGCTCACACCTCGCTCATTCAGCGCTGACACCAGCGGCCGCAATGGGAGCCGCATCGGCGGCAACTTCAGGTGCCGGCAATCTCTGGCCCAGTCTGCCGGTGCGGATGTTTGTCTCGATGACCCGGCCGGGATTTCCGGCAACCACGGAATTGGATGGCACGTCTTTCATCACCACGGCAGCGGTGGAAATGATGCAGCTGTCGCCTATCTTCACGCCTGGATAAATGATCGAACGAGCGCCAATCAGGCAGTTTTTGCCGATCCAGACATCGAGGTGTTTCCGGTTGACGAAATCATGAGTCAAGATCACCGACTCAAACGTCACGGCCGTGTAATCGCCGATATGGATACCCCGGGGATTGGTCTTATCCAGCCGGGCACTATAGGAAACTTCGGTGCCTTCGCCGATATCCATTCCCCAAACGCTACGCAGCCACCAGCGGCGCAATCCACGCGCAAGCGGGTTGAGGCCGGACCGTATTCTTGTTGCTAAGGGCTTCGAAGCCATTCGATATCCACCATGTTGCACTGCGGCATACAATAACAAGGTAAACGTCTATTCAGCAAGTGATCTTTGACGAGAGATCGAAAAACTGCGCATACCGGTCGTGTCACGGGCCTGATTTCTCCGTGTTAAGATCGCCCCGGAAGGCTGATATTCAGCCCCGACAGCTGCCAGAAAAATGTAACCATTCACCCCGTTCGACCCATCGACAAAGGCAGGGGAAGCCCTGTTACGTCATAGGTCCAGACGCGAAATGCCTTGAGTTCATGCGGGCCAAAGGAGTTGATCAAAGGCACATCGGCGGCGTCCCGGCCGCGCGCAACCACGATCCGGCCGATGCGGGGAATGTTGTTGCGCGGGTCGAAAGTCATCCATCGATTGCCGACATAGACCTCGATCCAGGCGCTGAAATCCTGCGGGTCGAGAATCGGCACGCCGATATCGCCGAGATAGCCGTTCACATATCGCGCCGGAATGTTCATGCAGCGCAAAAGGGTAATCGCCAGATGGGCATAGTCGCGGCAAACGCCAATCTGCTCCTCATAGGCTTCGTACGCGGTGCGGGTGCTACGGGCGTCCATGTAACCGAAAGTAATGCGCGAATGGGCAAAATCGCAGATCGCCTGCACACGCCGCCAGCCGGGGGCTACATTTCCGAAAAGGTCCCAGGCGATCTGGCTCAGACGATCTGTCTCGCAATAGCGGCTGCCCATCAAGAATAGCAGGCACTCGTCGGGCAAATCCGAGACCGGTGTTTCCTGTGCGTCGAGGAAGACCGGATCATGCAAGCCGCTATCTTCGATGGTCCCGTCACCCCAGATCGAGAATTGACCGGCCGGAGCCGTGAAGCGCCGGCAGACATTGCCGAACAGATCGACATAGGTTGTCGTCGGCACCAAGGGCTGTGTCGCCACCTGCTCGGGCGACCGGATATCCCCTGCCCGGTCGAGATGGGAACTGAGCAGGCACACCATCGGTGTCTGCTGTTCACACTGGATGGTTATGTCATAGCCAAAGCGGATCAGCATCGTTCACGTTCCCTCTTGTTGTTTTGTGTGCGAGAATTTGGAGCATGAGCGCCCGGCGATGACCAGCGGACGAAAATCCCTATCCGCCCAGCGTTGCAAAATCTCTTGCGACGCTGGAAGGGAGGACCAATGTTTTCAGGCGAAATCGGCAACGCTCAGCGTGCAGATCGTGGCGGCGCGGCCGCGACCATAGGCCTTCTTCGCCGCATCCAATATGGCGTCGCGGCCTGTATCGAAGGTCGAAAGATATTCATTTTCATTTGCCGCTTTACCGGCAAACACCCTGTTGAGAGCTTCGATCTCGATGAAAAAACGGATTTCGAACATGCCGTCATAGCCGGAAAAACGGATGCGTCGGCCGGTCTCGTCATAGCTTCTACTGTGGTTTGGAAAACTTAGTGTCAAAGGAAATGTCCATTCCGGTCAAAGGACCTGGATATCTCCGTATCATAACACGTCCTGAACGAGAGCGTTTGGATATTCGGCAGTGCAATGGAACTCTCTCGCGCTGATCTCGTTGAGTACGGCGCGTCGCGAATTGTCGTCGGACGTCGAACCAAGGAGAGACCGCGCGGGTGCTAAAGCAGATCGCGTCAAAGGCGCGGCCAAAGCCATGGGCCGTCGACAAGCCGGCCTTGCGCGTATTTACCCGGCTAAATTCCCTGCGCACGCTGCATGAATTCTTCGCTGCGAACGGGTGAGGCCAGGCTCTTTGACAAGGCCGCGAGAAGATCGGTTTGAGAAACGATGCCCTCGATCTTCCCTGCCGCATTGGTGATGACTATGGCATGTGTGCGTCCATCGGTCAGCGACGGCAGAAGGCCGATCGCGGGAGCGTCGGCGCGCGCCGTAATTGCGGAGGACACCGGCGTCGTATCCCGGTCAGGCGCTTGCGCCAGTTCCCGCAGCCCAACGGTGCCGACAAGCTTGCCGTCGGGTCCGGTGACCGGCAGCGTTCTCAAATCATGCTTCAGCAACAGGGCCCGCGCTGTGGTCCCGCTCTGATCCATTTCTATGCTGATCACGTCACGCGACATGATGTCGCCGCAAGTCAATTCGCCGTGCTTGCGGATCAGCGCCTTCATCTCGACCTGCCGCAGCAATCGATCGAGATCGCCACGATCGATATCCAGCGTTTCGTTCAAATCGGCGATCGCTGAATCGATATCTTCGTCACGGAAGCCGACCCGCAGAAGTGGCGGTGCATCAGCGGTCTTGTGGATATTGGTCCCGGCGTGCACTGTTCGATGCGGATAATTTCGCCGCGCCAGCCGATGAAACAGCAGGCCAAGCCCAACCAGAATGGCGGAATTGATGGCAACGGGAACAAAGGGAAACCAGAAGCCCGCGGAAGCAACGGCCGGCCCGCCGATCACTGCCGTCAGTGCCGCGGCGCCACCCGGCGGATGCAGCGAACGCGTAAACGACATGGCAGCGATCGCCAACGCCACCGCAAGCCCCACGCCGAGCATCGGATCGTGCACGAATCGGGCAACTGTCACCCCAACCAGCGCCGAAATCGTATTGCCGGCGATAATCGGCCAGGGCTGCGCCAGCGGGCTGGCGGGAACTGCGAACAGCAGTACCGCCGAGGCGCCGATCGGCGCAACAATCAGAGGCAGCGCAACATCGGAGCCGAAGAGGTAGCTGCAGAAAAGGCCAGTGACGCAAATGCCGATCAGGGCGCCGAGACAACCCAGCAATCGCTCTCTGAGAGTCGCGCCGGCAAGAATTGGAGAGAATAGCTGAAATTTAGGCAATATGGTCGAATTTTGATCAGTATGCGGCGCGTCCGTCATATCGACATCCAGTGAATGGGCAGAGAATAATCACAAATCGCTTTATCTGCGCATTATTTAATCATTACAAGATGGCTGAGCGACGTGTTTCCGTCCCAAAGACGGCACTGTTTCAAGGGCGTGGAGGGTAATTCATTGGAGGCCGCAGAAGTCTATGCGTGGCGGAAGCCCGAGCGAGAGCGGTTGATTGCCATGCGCCTACAGCTCTCGGCCGACGAGCGGAATGCAATGACGGTTTCCATCGCTTCCGGGCTGGATCAGACCATTGGCGACGTCAGTGGAAAGGCGATCAGCCTCTATTGGCCATTTCGCGGCGAGCCGGACTTGCGTCCATGGATTGAACGGATCGTCGGGGGCGGCGCAACCTGCCTCCTGCCGGTAGTGGTGACCAAGCGTCAGCCGCTGGTGTTTCGCTCCTGGCGCCCGGGCGAAAGACTCGACCGTGGCGTATGGAACATCCCATTTCCCGCGGATGGCAGGGAAATGCTCCCCGATGTCGTCATAGCGCCGCTCGTTGGCTATGACTCGTCATTTTATCGACTGGGCTATGGCGGTGGATTCTTTGACCGGACGCTCGCAGCCCATCCTGGCAAGCCGACCATCATCGGCGTCGGCTACGCAATCCAGCGACTTTCGACAATTTATCCGCAAACGCACGATATCCCGATGACGCACATCATCACGGAAGAAGGCCGTCTCTAGCCGCCGAAATCAGGGCCTCGCGAGAACTCCGCCCGTAACCGGCTTCTTTACGCCGGTCGTCCCCGGAAACGTCAGTGGCAAGCCACGCGACGAACGAACCGCAAGATAGGCCCAGGCCTCCGCCTCCATGCTGTCGCCATCGAATCCGAAGGCCTCGGCGGGCTCGACCTCCGCGCCGTCCGAAAGCATCTTGAGATCAGCCATGATGACCCGGTTGAGCCTGCCGCCGCCGCAAACGATGATCAGCTCAGGCTTCTGCGGCAAATGTCGCATCGAGCGCACGATCGCGGCCGATGTGACATAGGCAAGCGTGCGAGCGCCGTCATGGAGCCCGGCTTCATCGGGTGCCGGCGGAACAAAATCGTTGCGATCCAGCGACATCCGCGCGTCGGAGGTAAAGAAGGCATGGTCTAGATAGCGATCGACCAATCCACCAAGGACCCCACCCTCGAGCGCTATGGAACCACCCTGGTCGAACGGCACGCCGGCATGGGCCTCAACCCATTGGTCGATGAGTGTGTTGCCAGGTCCGGAATCGTAGGCGACGATGGTGCGGTCCGAACCGATGAAGGTGAGGTTGGAAATGCCGCCGATATTGACGAACATCACCGGCCGGCCGGCGAACCCTTCAATCCCGGCCGCAAGCGCCGCATGATAGACGGGCACAAGCGGTGCGCCCTGCCCGCCATGCACCATGTCATTGGCGCGCATATCGTAGACAACGGAAATACCGGTCTCCTTTGCCAGTAGCCGCCCATCGCCGATCTGCACCGTCAGTGCCTGATGCGGACGATGCAACACGGTCTGTCCATGAAAGCCAATGAGATCAATATCTTCTTTTGCTAATTGAATGTGCAGAAGGAACTGCCGCACCGCATCTACATGCCGTAACGTTAGTTCGTGCTCAACGTCGCCGAGATTTCCGGGACGCTGGTCGCGCTTGTCAATCTGCTTGGCGGTCTCCAGCGCGGCAGCCAGTGTTTTCCTGAATGCCGGCGGGTAGGCAAAGCCGCGCGACGGCCCGCGCTCGACCCGGCCCTCGCCGTCGGTCCGCACAAGCGCGACGTCGATGCCATCCATCGATGTGCCGCTCATCAGGCCGATCGCAGTCTTCAGGTCACTCATTGATGAGCCTCATTCCAAACATTGATAGCCGACAGGGGTGCAAGTCTTGAAAATCTTTGCTAAAGGCGCGGGCAAATACATCGTCCATCCGAAAGCAATCGGTCATGTCCAAGTTCAAATCCGACTTCCTCCACACGCTCTCCGAGCGCGGCTTCATCCATCAGATCTCTGATGAATCAGGCCTTGATGAACTTTTACAGAAGGAAACGGTAACCGCCTATATCGGATTTGATCCGACTGCACCTTCCTTGCATGCCGGCGGCCTGATCCAGATCATGATGCTGCATTGGCTGCAGGCGACCGGCCATCGCGCCGTCTCTCTGATGGGTGGCGGCACCGGCATGGTGGGCGACCCCTCATTCAAGGAGGAGTCGCGCCAGCTGATGACGGTGGACACGATCGCCTCCAACATTGCTTCTATCAAGAAGGTGTTCTCGAGCTACCTGACCTATGGCGACGGCGCCAAGGATGCGTTGATGATCAACAACGCCGAATGGCTGACCAGCCTCAACTATCTCGAATTCCTGCGCGATGTCGGCCGCCACTTCTCGGTCAACCGCATGCTGTCCTTCGACAGCGTCAAGACGCGACTGGATCGCGAGCAATCGCTCAGCTTCCTCGAATTCAACTACATGATCCTGCAGGCCTACGACTTTGTTGAGCTGTCCAAGCGTTACGGTTGCCGTTTGCAGATGGGCGGATCGGACCAGTGGGGCAACATCGTCAACGGCATCGACCTCGGCCACCGCATGGGCACGCCGCAGCTTTATGCGCTGACCTCGCCGCTGCTGACCACCTCGTCCGGCGCCAAGATGGGCAAATCGGTCAATGGCGCGGTCTGGCTGAACGCCGACATGCTCTCGGCCTATGACTTCTGGCAATACTGGCGCAACACCGAAGATGCCGATGTCGGCCGCTTCCTGAAGCTCTACACGACGCTGCCGATGGATGAGATCGCACGCCTCTCCGCGCTCGGCGGCTCGGAGATCAACGACGTCAAGAAGATCCTCGCAACCGAAATCACCGCCATGCTGCACGGCCGCGCGGCCGCAGAACAGGCGGCCGAGACCGCCCGCAAGGTGTTCGAGGAAGGTGCTGCCGATAGCAACCTGCCCACCATCACCCTGCCCGCCGCCGAAATCGAAGCCGGCATCGGCCTGCTGGCATTGTTCGTCAAGGCCGGCCTTGCCGCCTCGAATGGCGAAGCCCGCCGGCATGTCCAGGGTGGCGCGGTGCGGATCAACGACGAAACCGTCAGCGACGAAAAGCGCGTGATCGGCTCGGGCGATCTCAATGCCGACCAGGTCATCAAGGTCTCGCTCGGCAAGAAGAAGCATGTTCTGGTGAAGCCGACCTGACAGCCGGCTCACTCAAACTCGAAGATGTTCCTGAAAACACCCGGCGCGATCAGCGACAGCGGATTGATCGACAGCTTCGGCTGATCGAACGCTCCGACTAGTTTGAAGGTAATGCCCAGCAAGCCGCGGTCGCGGCCATTGCCGAGGATCGTGCCGATCAGGGGAAGCTCGCTGAACAGCCGGTTGAGACCGTAGGCGGGCATGAACGTGCCGGTCATGTCCATATTGCCATTCTGGTCGCGCACCGTGCCCTGGAATGTCGCACCCACCTCGTCGCCGCGCACCACGCCGTTGTCGATCCGCACCAGCTTGCCGTCGATCATCACGCGAGCAAAGCCGCGCCGGAATTTCTGCGAGCTCACGTCAATATCAGCCTTTACGGCTTCCGAAAGACTCCGCCCGTCCTTGCCGGTCCTGGCGGAGACGATCGATTTCAGCCGCGCTTCGTTGACGAGTGCAAAATTGCGAAGGTCGATCGACCCGCGCCAGGAGTCCTTGTCGCGTGCCTTGAGGCTGACATTGAGCAGACCGCCAGTCATGTTGCGGTAGATATCGGCAAACCGTGCAACAGCGCCCGCATCGCCGCTGCTGATTTCCAGAGCGCCCGCTGCGGTATCCCGCGTGATCACAACAGCCTGACCGGAGCGGGTGACCGCGCTGAAGTGCAACGACGAGACCGCACCTTTGATCGTCTGCAATTTGAGATCGATCGCAGACAGCGTTTCCTTGTTATAGCCGACGGCATTGTCGACCGTCGCGGTCACGGTATGATTGCTGCGCGTCGCCGGCTCGCCAGTGTCGCCGGACGGTGACTTTACCTGACTGAGAAAAGGCCGCATGTCGATCGAATTGCCGCTGACATTGATCGCCATACCTGAGGATTTGCGCTGCACCGTCAGGCCGAAATCGTCTGCGGTCGACAGTTTCACCTTGCTGAACTTCGCCGAAACGACACCTTTGCTGTCAAGCACCATGCTGCCTCTGGCGCCGAAACCATCACCGGAAAACTCGAGATCCCTGATGGTGGTCTGACTGTCTTTCTTGTCAATGGTGAACTCGGCCGTCGCGGCAATGCCTGGCCCCTTGCGCCAGCCGAAGATCGGCACCGAGATTTCGGTATTGGTCAGCGCAAGCTTTGCCTTCTGCAACGTGCCATCGTCGCTTTCGATATCGATACCGATATTACCGGCAACGTAACCAGCCAGCGTTGGAGCAACTTTCAGCAACTCGCGCTCCGAGACATCGCCCTTGATCCGCCATTTCCGTTCGCTATCCGACCCTTTCCGGAAGGGTTCCGTCAGCGCAACGTCAAAGCTCATGCCGTCGATATCGGCGGTTCCCTTCATGACGGCCGACTGGGTGTCGATCGCCACGGTGCCATCGACATTGGCGATCCTGCGGCCCTGCAGCGCCTGCTTGAAGCCGACATTATTGAGGCCAAGCGTCACATCCCACGTCGGCTTTGGCGGGTTGTGCTCCTTGTCCAGGCTGAAATCGGCGCTGATATCGGCCTTGACGCTGCCGGTGAGGTCGCCAGGGGCGAACGGCATCCTCGACAGTGCATCGATCGGCTTGAAGCCGGCAAACTCCGCCACCGCTCCGGCATCGCCCGCAGCCGTGATCACCAGCGAAGCCATGATCGGCTTCCGCGAAATATCCTCGATCTGGAACACGCCATTGCTGGCTTGAAGCATCTTGCCGGACGGCAGTGGCACCACGCCATCCTTGATGTCGATCCGGATACTGCGATCTTTCATCTCGAAATGGCCCGACGTCTTGTCGGACTGCGGCATTTCCGGCAGGAATTTAACCTTGGTGTTTTCGGCATCGAACGCAATGCGCAACTCGTTGTCTTTGAAGACCAGCGGTTCCGGATGCTCGGGAATGCGGCCAGCTGCAAGTGAGACATCGATCTCGCCGTTCTTTACCGTTCCGCCAGTGATATTTGCGAGAATCCAGTGGCGCGCCTTCTTGCCAAACCAGAACGGCCAGAGCTGCTTGACTGTTGCGACGCTCAGCGTATCCGAGCGCGCGGCAAAATTGACGGCCGGCGACGGCTTGACGAAATGCACGTCAAGTGAGCCTGCGAAGTTGCCGGAAGCAGCGGCGATGCCGATCTTGTCGAGCCGCAACTCATTGGTTTCGGGCAGAAAGTAACCCGAGGTGGTGGCGTTGAAGTGCTCCGGCGCCTCGTTCGAGCCCTCGGCGCTCGCCACCGCGTCGTTGCCGACGACCTCGAAAGCAAAGCCGTGTGGCTTGTCCTTGGCGACATGATCGAGATCGAGCAGTGTGCCTTCGAGCGGAACGACCGTGTCGCCGAAATCCATCAAGCCATCGGAAAGCTCGATCTTGTTGGCCTTGAAATCATAGGACAAGATAGCGCGCCCGGCATTGACCGCTTGGGGATCGCCATCCGCATAGAAGATGCCCTTGCCGGCCATCACCCTGGCAACGAGGCTCTTGCTACGCTCGGACGCCACCGCAAATTCGAGCGGCAAGTCGATGCCATAGCGCTTCTCGCCGGTGATCTTGCTGTATTTCAGCATCAGCGGCTCGGAAGCAAGATTCTCGATAGAGGCCTGGAAGCCGGTTGCCCTCACGCCGTCGCTCTGAAGCGCCAGCGTCAGTTTCGGCGAGAGCTTGCCATGCAAGAGCGTCGCCGTCAGCTCATATTGATTGTCCTCGGGGCTGGAGAAGTCGACATCGTCCAGCTCGACGCTGTCTCCCATCTCTGTAGGCGTTGGCAACAGAAGCGATAGTTTTCCGGCGATCAATTCCTCTGTGTTGGTCTTTTTCAACATCGCGACCGCCTGGTCCAACATCGGATAGACAACAGCCAGATCTGCCGGCAGACCGTCAATCCTGATCCTGGACCAGTCGATCGGCGGCTGCGGCGGCAGGAAGCGCAGATCGCCCTCGGCCGAACCGATCTCCGTCCGCGCCAGCGCGATCCTCCCATAGAGCAATGCGATCGGGTCGAGCACAGCCTTGATCGAATCAGCTTTCAGCGCCGTTATTCCGCTCGCTTTGTGTTTGATAGTCACATCGCCGGCCTCGAAAGCCAGCATCCAGTTCTGGGAGAAACGAAGCCGGATGGCACCGACCTTCGGCTCGAACCCATCGCCGAGCGAATTGGACAGCGCGGTCTCGGCCTCTACAGTCAATGTGTTGTCGAGATATCCGCCCTCCAGCGCCAGAAACAGCGAACCGACAGCGATGATGGCAATGAGAACGAGAGAAGCGACGAGTTTGATCAGGCGACCGGCAAAGCTTCGGCGCTTCGGGACGGCGAGAACGATCGCGTCCCCTCTCTCTGTCGACGGCATGGCATCAAGAGGGTGGTAATCTGCCTTGCCGAACACGACTTTTTCGCCGCGAATTTCATTCACAAAGCGCTGCCTTTCACATTTGCACGCCGTATAACGGCTTACGTGCCGGCATGATTCCCCACCGGACGATGCTTACGCGCAGAAAGGGTTTCAAGGCAACATGACCGAACTATCCATCGGCGATCAAGCCCCGGAATTCACATTACCCAAAAACGGCGGCGGTGATGTGTCCCTGTCAGAGCTTTCGGGCAAAAACGTGGTCCTCTATTTCTATCCAAAGGACAATACCGAAGCCTGCACGGTCGAAGCCATCGATTTCACCTCGCTGGTCAAGGATTTCGAAAAAGCCAATACCGTCGTCATCGGTGTGTCACCCGACAGCGTCAAGAAACACGACAATTTCTGCCGGAAATACGATCTCGGTATCGTCCTTGTCTCCGATCAGGACAAGACGTTGATCAATGCCTTCGGACTCTGGGTGGAAAAGCAGATGTTCGGCGTCAAATATATGGGCGTCGAGCGCACCACATACCTCATCGACAAGAAAGGTCGGATCGCACAGGTCTGGCACAAGGTGAAAGTCAAGGATCACGCTCAAGAAGTGCTTGAGGCAGCAAAAGCGCTTCAATAGCCTCCGTCGGCACCTCAACTTTTCGCGCCAAGAGACTCAAATGACTCTCGATTTCAACATCCAGACGCTGCGAGCCGGCGCGATTGCGGCGGTATCCGCCGCCGACCTCGACCGCAAGGTGGCGCTGACCAGTGAAACCTATCGCCTGTGGCATGAGCGGTCTCTATCGCTGCGCTCGCCACTTGATCCAACCGTACCGCTGCGTCCGGGAAGGCCGGAAAAGCCGGATCTCATCTCGCCCGGCAAGATGAAGAAACGTTCCCTGCACAGCAGGAGCGGCCGGATCGCGCTCCTGCATGCCATCTGCCATATCGAACTCAATGCAGTTGATCTGGCGCTGGATATCGTCGCCCGATTCGCCGATCAACCTGTGCCTCGCTCGTTCTTTGACGGCTGGATGCAGGTGGCCTTCGAGGAGGCCAAGCACTTTTCGATGGTTCGCGAGCGCCTAAGGCAACTCGACGCCGACTATGGCGACTTGCCCGCCCATGACGGTCTCTGGGAGGCAGCCCATCATACGCGCAACTCGCTGACCGCTCGTCTGGCCGTGGTGCCGCTGATCCTCGAGGCACGCGGCCTCGATGTAACACCCTCGATGCGCGACAAGCTGCGCGAACTCGGAGACGAGGAAAGCGCTGCGATTTTCGACGTGATCTACAATGACGAGAAAGGCCATGTAGCGATCGGCGCCAAATGGTTCCGATTCCT
Organism: Shinella sp. OV683; assembly: GCF_057787725.1. NCBI lineage: Bacteria > Pseudomonadati > Pseudomonadota > Alphaproteobacteria > Hyphomicrobiales > Rhizobiaceae > Shinella > Shinella sp. OV683. The sequence continues at coordinate 2,285,044 of NZ_CM173543.1, read as the reverse complement.
ATGTGCTCGCGAGAAGAAGGACCCAGCCGCCGCCTTCCAGGATCTCGTCCGCGCCAATTTCCGCGGCGGACTGAAGGCGCCGTTCAATGACCTTGCGCGTGCCGAAGCAGGCCTGACGCCGGGATTCTACCGTTCGTTGACTTCCACAAGTTCTTAATTCATTCTTACTTTGCTTGCATGCTGCACATCCGGCAGACCAGCGAGGGGACATGGAGGATTTTCTTTCGAATCTGAAAGTGGTTGCGACCAGTCCTTACGCCCTCGTCGGCTACCTAATTCTCATTGGGGCTTGGGTTGTCGTGAGCATAAGCAATTCACGTCTTAAAAATATTGCAGCAAGCCTGAAAGATATACCGGAAGCTGAACGGGCAAAAATACTTGAGAAAAACTTCGGTATTCATCTCAAGGAAGGAATGAGCGCCGACAAATACATTTCAGCAAGAAAGAGCTCCTATTATTTTTATATTGCCTCAATCGCTATACTAGCGCTTCTGATCGGCTATCTAGCCTGGCTGCAGAAAGCAAACTCATCCCCGCCCGACGAAGAAGCTAAGAACTTTTGCGACAAGACATTACTGCTAGCAAACGACCTCGAGGAAAACTTCAAAAGTTCGATCGGGAAAAAAACGGGAGGAACCGCCAAGGAAGTTGAGTACACGTCAAAAAATAACATCCCAAACGGGCGCTTCTCAAACATTCAGCACGACACAGAGGATGACACCTATACTTACTTTACGTCTTTCTACACTGGGGAAGACAGCGAAATCGCAGGAAAGGTTTTTACAAAAACGATTTCTCTTTTTGAAAAATGTCTTCCTGAATGGTTCGAAACAAACGGCGCACTTGACAAAGATCATGACGATGGAAGCTACGTCACATTTGTGGAGGGGGATCGAAAAATAATCCTTCAACTCAGCGGCCCCGAAGAGGATGACGACTTGAACTATGTGATCTGCATGATCACACTAACGCCATCCGCGTTGGAACGCAGGAAAACTCCAATCAAAACAAAGCGACGTGACAAAGTAGACCGTTTATTAACCTTAATAGTTTGTAATCGCCCGCAAGCTGAACATGCATTCAATTCGGCAAATCTCGCGTAAGCGTGGAGGGCGTAGGTCATGACAGGCGGCGGTCAGAGCCAGATATTCGGAAAGCGGAAAGAGAATCACCTGCTCATCCTCGCTTGCGGCGAAAGGGTGAGGCACATGACCATCCGCCCATGGATGGCCGCCGGCACCATCTCCATCTTCGGTCTTTTCACCATCTTCTACCTGACCGCCACCGCCTACCTCGTCGTCCGCGATGACCTGATCGGTGCTTCCATGGCTCGACAAGCCCGCATGCAGCATGAATATGAGGATCGTATCTCGTCACTTCGCGCCCAGGTCGATCGCATCACCTCAAGGCAGTTGCTCGACCAACAGGTCGTCGAGGACAAGGTTGAAAAACTCCTCGAACAGCAGATGGCATTGACCTCGCGCCAGGGCAAACTTGGTTCTGTGCTCGAGCGCGCCGAGAATTCCGGCCTGGACACATCTGGCGACGACAAGACTACCGCCGCAGATGATAGCTCAACAACGGCAGACGACTCGCTCGGCGCAGAACATACCGACGCCGGCGAACTGAAATCCTTCAAGACCCTGCTGAGCGAGCAGCGCGCCGATCTGAGCACAGGCAAGACCCGTTCACTGAGGCTTGCCTATGCCGACGACAACATGGCCGATCGCGCCGACAAGCTGTTTTCGAAAGTCACCTATTCACTGAAGAACATCGAGCAGGAACAGCTCGCTCATATCCAGAACCTGACAGCCGCTGCTTCGGAGCGCACGGAAAACATCCAGCGTATCCTGCAGAACACCGGTGTGAAGATGCCGGAGAAGTTTGCGGCGGCTGACGACGGCTCCGAGAGCGCCATCGGTGGGCCCTATGTCGCCCCGGAAACCGCCGCCGAATTCGAAAACTCGATCTCCGAACTAGACCTGGCACTCGACCAATTCGAGAAGGTCAAGCAATTTGCCCTGAAACTGCCCTTCGCCAACCCCGCCCCCGGCAAGCAGATTACCTCGCTGTTCGGCAACCGCGTCGATCCTTTCTTCGGCAAATTGGCCATGCATGCCGGCATCGACTTCCGCCAGAAGACCGGCACCAACGTGCGAGCCACTGGTGACGGCGTGGTGATCAATGCCGGCCCGTTTGGCGGCTACGGCAACATGGTCGAGATCGACCATGGCAACGGCATCACCACCCGCTACGGCCACCTGTCGAAGATCCTGGTTGGGAAGGGCGACAAGATCAGCGAAGGCGAGACGATCGCTCTCTCTGGCTCGACCGGACGCTCCACAGGCCCTCACCTGCATTATGAAGTCCGCCGCAACGGCCAGGCCGTCGATCCCATGCGGTTCCTGAATGCCGGAATGAAGCTGAATACTTATATCGAATAGTGTTCGGTTCGATTGCCGAAGCGAAGAATCTCTGCCAGCATCCCGCATTGCCTCCAAAGCGGGACCAGCCATGGATTATGTGACACTTCTGACCTTTGCTGCAGCCTTCTTCGTCTTTGCCGCCAGTCCCGGTCCTGACAACATGACCATCGTCGCCCGAGCAATGGCGCATGGACCAATCTCCGGCATCGTCTATGGACTTGGCACTGTCACTGGCATCCTGATATTCCTCGCGCTTGCGACACTGAGCCTCTCTATGCTCGCATCAGAGATGGGCATTGCGATGACCTTACTGCGTTACGCCGGCGCGGCATGGCTGATCTGGACGGGTATTAAGCTCTGGACGGCTAAGCCCGAAATGGCCGAAGTCCCGCCACGATCCGGAACCGGTCTTCTCTCTGCCTATTTCACCGGCATTGCGCTGAACCTTGGTAATCCCAAGATGCCTCTGTTCTATGTCGCTCTTCTGCCCAACATCGCGGGTGATGCGTTGAACCTTGGAACTGCGCTGCAATTGGCGGTGGTCATTCTGCTGGTCGAAACGGTTGTCATCGGCGGCCATGTCTTGCTAGCGCTGCACACCAGCCGCTTTCTTCGCTCGCCGAAAATCGCTCGGCGCATCAACCGAACAGCTGGAACAGTGATGATCGGCACCGGCGCCATTGCGCTTACGGTGCGATAACATAGTCACCTGTTAAGGTTATCGCTGGCAATCCGGTGATTTTCTTGACTTTGCAGGCGTTAACGATTATGAGCACCCCAACCTTGGCGGCGCGTATGCACGCCGATTCCCATGCTAAGAACACAAACCACGGAAAAGTCATTTAACTTGACCACCTTTCAAGACCTTGGCCTTAGCCAAAAAGTCCTCTCGGCCGTCACTGACGCCGGTTATTCGATCCCCACTCCCATTCAGGCCGGCGCCATTCCCCCTGCGCTGATGCGCCGCGATATTCTGGGCATTGCCCAGACCGGGACTGGCAAGACCGCATCCTTCGTGCTGCCGATGCTGACGCTGCTCGAAAAGGGCCGCGCCCGGGCGCGCATGCCCCGCACGCTGATCCTCGAGCCGACCCGCGAACTGGCCGCCCAGGTTGCCGAAAACTTTGAGAAATACGGCAAGAACCACAAGCTCAACGTCGCGCTGCTGATCGGTGGCGTTTCCTTCGACGAGCAGGATCGCAAGCTGGAACGCGGCGCCGATGTGCTGATCTGCACGCCTGGCCGCCTGCTCGACCATTGCGAGCGCGGCAAGCTGCTGATGACCGGCGTCGAGATCCTGGTCATCGACGAGGCCGACCGCATGCTCGACATGGGCTTCATCCCCGATATCGAACGCATCGCCAAGATGATCCCGTTCACCCGTCAGACGCTGTTCTTCTCGGCCACCATGCCGCCGGAAATCCAGAAGCTGGCTGATGCCTTCCTGCAGAATCCGGAACGTGTCGAAGTCTCCGCACCCGCTTCTACGACCAAGACCATCACCCAGCGGCTGGTCGCCAGCCATGGACTGGATTGGGAAAAGCGCGCCGCGCTGCGTGACCTGATCCGCGAAGTCGATGCCGACATCAAGAACGCCATCATCTTCTGCAATCGCAAGAAGGACGTCGCCGACCTCTTCCGTTCGCTCGAGCGCCACGGCTTTGAAGCCGGCGCGTTGCATGGCGACATGGACCAGCGCTCGCGCACCAACATGCTGCAAGGCTTCCGCGATGGCAATCTGAAGATCCTCGTCGCCTCCGACGTTGCGGCACGCGGCCTCGACATCCCCGATGTCAGCCACGTCTTCAATTTCGACGTGCCGATTCATGCCGAAGACTATGTCCACCGCATCGGCCGCACTGGCCGTGCCGGTCGCTCCGGCGCTGCGTTCATGCTGGTGACCAAGCGCGACAGCAAGCATCTTGACGCCATCGAAAAGCTGATTGGCGAAAAGATCGAATGGCATCATGGCGATATCTCCGCCCTTCCCGTGCGTGAAGAGAGCGACGAGAAGCCACGCGGCCGTTCTGGCGGCCGCGACCGCGATCGTGGTGCTCGCAAGGATTCGCGCGGCCCGCGCCGGGACGCTGCTCCCGTTCACACAAATGACACGGTAGCGGCAGATGTTGCTCCGGTGATCGACTTCGAATCGAAGAGAGCGGAAAAACCACCTATGGCGAAGAGCAGCACAGCTCCCAAGAAAGACTATTCCAACCGTCAGGAACGTCCTTATCCGGCTAACGACGACTCGCGTCGCCGCCGCTACCATCAGCAGGACGATGGCCCGACGCCGGTCGGCTTCGGTGACGACATCCCCGCCTTCATGCTGACCAGCGCTGCCCTGAAGTAACAATGGCCGGGCTGCCAGGTATCAATTTTCCCGGTCTCGGGACTGGTCTTGCCATCCTTCGGGATGGCAAACTGCTTTTATACAGGCGCACGCGCCCACCTGAAGCCGGCCACTGGAACATTGTCGGCGGCAAGATCGATCATCTCGAACAGTCCGATATCGCCTCTCGCCGCGAGGCCGAGGAAGAATCCGGACTGATAATCGGCGCCATCCAGTTTCTCTGCATGTCTGAGCACATCTTCGAAAACGAGGGCCAGCACTGGGTCTCGATCATGTACCACACGACAGATATTTCGGGCGAAGCACAGGTAATGGAGCCAGATAAACTGCCGGAATTCGGCTGGTTCGCGCTGGACGATCTTCCGATGCCGCTTTCACGCTTTGCTGCCGATGCCGTAAGGGCACTCAAATCAGCGTAGCACGTCACCTACTCCGGATCGCCGCGGCAAGCGCCACCTTCGCCCATTTCGCCGCCTCGTCGGGATCGTCGAATGCGTCTTCCGGAATTGTCCAATAGGGCATTGAGACCGGCTTGTTGCTCTTCCTGTGGGTATAGGTCCATTGCCGCGAGCCCGCCGCTTCGTAGAGCGCTGCAGCCTCGGCATCGCCCTTGAGGCGAACTTCGTCGCGCAGGTCGACGGCAATGATCATGCCATCGACATAGATGCCCTTGCCACCAAACATCCGCTTGATGGTCACCGGCCCGACGGCCTGAAAAAGATCCTGGAGAGAATCCGCGTCCATGAAAAACCCCCGACAGCCGTTTTGGCCATCGGGGGTATATTCGTCGCGATTGTCAATATCTGTCAGAAGCGCGCAGTGGCGCCGACGATGATCGTCCGGCCGCGGCCATTGGTGATACCGCTGAAAATATCCGATGTGCCCGAATTCGCCGTCCAGTAGCTTTTGTTGAAGACATTCTCGACATTGACGAAAGCGCTGAAATTCTGCGTCACCTTCCACGAGGCATAGGCGTCGTAGAGGGTGTAGGACGGACGCTCGATCGAATGCTCCTTATCGCCGAACGCCTGGAAGCTCTCGCCAGTATAGCGGATACGACCACCAATGGTCACCTTTTGCTCGAAGAAACGAGCACCGAGATCCAGGGTCGCGAAATCGTCCGGCAACTGTCCGACATCGCTGCCGATGCCGGGTGCGATACCGAGGGGCTGCTTGGTATCGGCGATGGTCACAGCGAGTTTTCCATAGGCAAAGCCCGCGTCGTAGCCTCCTTCGAGTTCTACGCCCTGCATCACCGTCGTTCCGGGCAGGTTGATCCACTTCGCCTCATTGTTGGAATCGTAGCCGTAGGTGATGTAGTCGGAGATCTTGTTATGGAAATAGCCCACCTTCACATAGCCCTGGTCGTCGGCAGCCAGCAGGCCCTCGCCCTTGAGGTTGATGCCGATATCCAGCCCCTTCTGGCGCTCGGGAATCAGGTTGGGATTGTTGCTGATCGGGTCGCCCGTGCCGGTGAAGTTATGGCCACCGGGATAGAACATTTCCGAAGCAGTCGGCGGACGCATCGTATGCGCATAAGTCGCATAGAGCTGCATCCATTCGACGGGCGTGACCGTCGCACCGATCTTCGGATTCCACTCGCCGCCATTGCGGGACAGTTCATCACCGTCGCAAAGGCCGTTATGGCCAGCCGGGCAACCCGGCGTGCCGGGTTCGAGATATTCGGTGATACCGTTGGTCTTCCATGCATCGTAGCGCAGCCCACCGTTGACGCTAAAAATGCCGCGCGTCAGTGTCGCGTCGGCGAATGCGCCGCTCTTGACCAGGGTACCATCCGGGTTGGCGCCACGCGCATCGTTGCCCTTGTAGTCGTCGGAATTGACGCCCGCACCATAGAACAGCTTGAGTTCGGTCTCAGCGTTGATATCGACGATGCTGGTATTGCTGACGTCGAAACCCAGCCCGGTATCGGTGCCGGCACGACCGCCAAAGACACCATCCGGAGTGATATTCGTCATCTTGATGTCGGTGATGTTCATATAGGCGTTGATCTTGAGATCGATCAGGTTATCGCCGGGCTGGTAGGCGTATTTCGCCGTATACGTCTGGTTCTTCACCGCCCAGTCGTACCCCGCCGTCTCGACCGCGAAGGCGTTTTTGTAGAGAATGCCGCCCAGTTCCAGCGAATGATCCGAATCCGGGGCGAAGTTGAGCTTGAACAGGCCGGAACTCGGCTGCTGGGCGGCATCGTAGGGATATTCGATGCCGTCGCCGTTCTTGTAATTGGTGAAATTGCTGCCGCTGAGCGCCCCCACCATCGAGATCGAGCCTTCGTGGCTGAGATCGTGCCGCCAGCCGGCGGCGGTCAACCGCGAGAAATTCTGGCCGTTGGTGCCGGCCTTCAACGTCTGCATGACGCCGTAATCCTTGCCCTCCAGCAGCACATCGTTGACGCCGATCGTCCGCAGGTTGGCGGCGCCCGAAAGGGTGCCCAGCCCCTCGTTGCCCGCCACAGCACCACGGGCAATGTCGACACCCACCAGCATGTTGGGGTCGACATAGGCCATGTTGTCGAAGGTGCCGCCGTGACCGGAGAGATTGCGGAACGTCTGTGGCACGCCGTCGATCATGGTGTTGACACGGCCCATGCCCTGCATGCCGCGTACATTGACTGATATGCCAGGCTGTTCGGCGCCTTCGCGGGTAAAGGCGCCGGGCGTCGAGCGGATGGCATCGTTGGTGTTGCCGGCGAAGCGCTGCTGGAAGGTTTCGGTATCTATGGTCGAGACCGGCGCTGGCGTATTGGCGATGTCGCCTGCCGCCTGATCCGAGCCGACCACAAGCCGCTTGAGCTTGGTCACCCCGCCTTGGTCAGCGCTGTCGCCGCTATTGTCGGGGTCGTCGAGCACGATCTGATCCGACTCGTCGGACTGCGCCCATGCGCTGTAATGCGGCATAACCAGAACAAAGGCCGTCCCCGCCATAAGCGTGACGACCACATTCTTCAAAACACTCACGGCAAACCCCCGCCAATTCCAATTCTCGACGTGTCTGGCTTGCCCCGATGAGAATTGGTGGCTGGCTGATGACAGGAACGCACGCGCTTTCGCGTTCCCGTGCAGGCCGGAAAATGCAGAAGTATACTATTTATGTCAAGTTATAATCGATGTTTTTCAAGGCAATAATACGGCGCGTTGCCGAAATCGCGCACACGTTACTGCTCTAGTCAATCAACACGCCGCCAGCGGCCATGATCGCCTCTGGCGTATCGGTATCGAGATGCGCGGCTGCGCCAATTTCCACGTCGATTACCGGCAGGCCGCTTTCCTCCACGATCGGCCGTGCGCCGATATCACCCTCTAGTCGCACAACCGCTTCGAATGTCGCGCGCGGCAGGATCACCGGATTGCCGCGCTTGCCACCCGACACGGCGCGGACGATGGCCGCACCATTCTCGGCACGAAAGGCAGCGATCAGCAGATCGAGGTCGGAACTTGTGAGGCCAGGCATATCGGCGAGCATGACCAGCATCCCATCGGCCTTGTCGCGGATAGCCGCAAGGCCGACCCGCAGAGAGGACGCCATGCCGCTGGCGTAGTCGGGGTTTTGCACAACCGGACAGCCTGTGCCGTCTATGGCATGGACAATTTCATCGGCACGGTGACCGGTGACAACAACCGCGCTGTCGGCGTGCGAGGCCAACACGGTCTGCACCGATTTACGGATCAGCGGTACACCATCAAACTCTGCGAGCAGCTTGTGACGGCCCTCGGTACCCATGCGCCGCGCCTGCCCAGCCGCCAGCACCACGGCGGCGACATGCAGGGCCTGTGAGCCACCTTCGCCCGCCAGACGCGGCTGCGGCCTCGTAGGGATCTCCATCAGCAGGCCGCCGACACCCCAGCCGCTGAGATCGTCCGATGTCGGCGGATCGCCAGAGAGGATACGCGAAAGCACCCAGTCGAAGCCGTTTTCCTTCGGGCTGCGGGCACAGCCCGGTGCGCCGATCACATCGATATCGCCGACATGTCCCAGGACCAGCAGATTGCCGGGATCGACGGGAAGCCCAACCCTTTCCACTCTGCCTCCTGCCATCCGGATCGCAGCGGGAATGACATCGTCGGGATCGGCCACTGCCGACGCACCAAAGACGATGATCATCCGGTGATCGGCCACACTGACCCGGATCGCCTCCGCCACCGCCTCGGTGGTATGCCGGACTCGATGTTCGATGGCGAGCCTGCTTCCTGATGGCTGCAGCCGCGCCTCAAGCAATCGCCGGGTCTTGTCCATTACAGACGGTTTAAGCGACGGAAGCTCCGTGGCGATCAGTGCAACATCACGAGCCTCGAATGGCTTGACCTCGAACGGCCTCGCGGACCTCACGAGCGCTTCCGCCTCAGCAACCCTCCCGCCCGCCACTGCCAGCGGAATGATCTTGATCGTCGCAACCATGTCGCCTGCCCGCACATCGGCGAAATCCTTGAGACAGGCAAGCGTGATGGCCGGGTCGATCCTGTTCAGCCGGTCAACGACGACACGATCGGCGCGGAACAGGCCGTTGACATCAGAAAAGATGTTGACGCGGCCGGTCGTGGCTGGCGACAACTTGAGATGGTCAACCGGGATCGCATGGGCAATGCGGCCCGCGGCCTCATCCTCGAGGAGATCATCGTTGGAGAGTTGCGCAGCGATGACGGTGGAAATCCCGACGCCACGAAGTCTTTCGATGTCGACCGATGTCAGGCGATGCCCCTTGGCATAGTGCAGTTCGCCCGCTTTGAGCGAATGCGCCAGCATCGCACCTTCCGCCTCCTGCAAAGCCACGTCGCCGAATTTCATAGCTTATCTCTCGCATGCATCTGGACGAGCAAGAGACCACGCTGAAACGGCGGCGTAAATGCCGCCGCCTGTCGCTCGGTCTGAATTTCACGCCGGATGGCGCAATTCTGCGCCGTCAGCTGCGATCGCGAAATCTATTGGTAATCGGATAGCGGCGGTCGCGACCGAAATTCTTCTTGGTGATCTTCACGCCTGGAGCGGATTGCCGGCGCTTGTACTCCGCGACATAGAGCAGATGCTCGACACGGTGCACAGTCGCGGCATCATGGCCGCGTGCGATGATCTCCTCGGTGCCCATCTCGAGCTCCACCAGGCATTCCAGGATATCGTCGAGCACCGGATAGGGTGGCAGCGAATCCTGGTCCGTCTGGTTCGGCCGCAGTTCGGCCGATGGCGCCTTGTCGATGATGTTGACCGGGATCACTTCGCCCGAGGGTCCGAGTGCCCCCGGCGGCACATGCGCATTGCGCCAGCGCGACAGGCCGTAGACCTGCATCTTGTAGAGGTCCTTGATGGGATTGAAGCCGCCATTCATGTCGCCGTACAGGGTGCAGTAACCCACCGACATCTCCGACTTGTTGCCGGTGGTCACCACCATCGAGCCGAATTTGTTGGAGATCGCCATCAGGATCATCCCACGCGCGCGGCTCTGCAGGTTCTCCTCGGTGATCCCCTCCTCCGTCCCCTCGAACAGGTCGGCAAGCGCCGTCAGGAAACCGGTAACCGGCTCCTCGATCGCCACGATGTCGTAGTGGCAGCCCAGCGCCTTTGCGCAGGCTTCAGCGTCAACCAGCGAGTCCTTCGACGTATAGCGGTACGGCATCATCACCGTGCGGACGCGTTCCTCTCCGAGCGCATCGACGGCAATTGCCGCGCAGATCGCCGAGTCTATGCCGCCGGACAGTCCGAGCACGACATTCTTGAAACCGTTCTTGTTGACGTAGTCGCGGAACCCGAGCAGGCAGGCGCGATAGTCCGCCTCTTCGTGATCAGGCAGCCGCGACATCGGCCCAGACGTGCAGGTCCAATGTCCATCCCGCTTCTTCCAATCGACCAGGGCGATCGTCTCCTCGAACTGGCTCATCTGGAAAGCCAGGTTCTTGTCTGCGTTATAGGCAAAACTCGCGCCGTCGAACACAAGCTCATCCTGGCCGCCGAGCTGGTTGGCAAAAATCAACGGCAGGCCGGTCTCGTCGATCTGGCGCAGCGCCACTTGATGGCGGACATCGATCTTGCCTCGATAATAGGGCGAGCCGTTCGGCACCAGCAGGATCTCGGCACCGGTGTCCGCGAGCGTCTTGCAGACGCCCTTGTCGTTCCAGATCTCTTCGCAGATCGGCACACCCAGTATCACGCCGCGAAAATTCACCACTGCGGGCGTGCCACCCTCGATAAAGACCCGCTTCTCATCAAACTCGCCATAGTTTGGCAAATCGATCTTGTCGCGGAATCCGAGGATTTTGCCGCCATCAAGAACGGCTACGGAGTTATGCCGACCCTTTTCGCCCTGACGCGGAAAACCGACGATCACACCTGGGCCACCATCGGCGGTGTCTGCGGCAAGCGCTTCCACCGCCTTCAGGCAAGCTGCGAGGAAGGCTGGCTTCAGCACCAGGTCTTCCGGCGGATAGCCGGAAATGAACAATTCGGTCAGCAGCAGCAGGTCGGCACCCTGTCGGGCGGCATCGGCACGCGCCTCGCGGGCCTTAGCGAGATTGGCGGCGACGTCGCCAACCGTGGGGTTCAACTGCGCAACCGCAATGCGGAGAATGTCTGAAATCGTGCTCATGCTACTGATCTAGCGTGCTCGGGCGGCCAATTCAATCGCATTTCAGCGATCGATTGCTTCGATTAATTGATGAAATGGCTTCAGCCATCGTGCGAAAGCCATTGTTTTCGTGAAGAGATTGGAGAAAGGATCAGTCCATCGACACACGGAGTCTCACTTATGTTTCACGATATCGAAAAAGTGCTTTTCGGCAAGACCGCCAACGAGCTCACCGCTGCTGAAAAAAGGGTTCTGAGACTTACGCGCGAACGCAAGACGCTGTCGACCAATGCCAGCGACGATTTCTTCGCGGACTCGACGCCGGGCCAAAGACTGGCGGATGGCATTGCCAGGGTCGGCGGTTCTTGGGCCTTCATCATCACCTTCCTCGTCTTCCTGGTATTGTGGGTCGCGCTTAACACGATCGTGTTGTTCACCCACGCCTTCGATCCGTATCCCTTCATTTTCCTCAACCTCGTTCTCTCGATGCTCGCCGCCATCCAGGCGCCGATCATCATGATGAGCCAGAACCGGCAATCGGAACGCGACCGTTTCATGGCAGCCAAAGACTACGAGATCAACCTGAAGGCAGAGATCGAGGTGCTGGGCTTGCACCATAAGCTTGACTTACAGGTTGTAAATGAAATCAAGGAATTGAGAGAGCAAATTAATGTGCTTTCACAGCACATACAGACGCTGAATTCGGCGGGCGGCACCGGTCAATAACCACCGAACTTTCGTTCGCCCTGGTCGAGCAGCAGCGGGATCAGCAGATCCTCTTCGTCTTCCAGATGCCGCAGCAGTCCCTTGAGCAATTGTTGCGCTTCCTCCGCATAGGCGTCACGTGAATGAGCCAATTTGTCCGAGTTGCTCAAGAGATCGGCATAGAAGTTGTTGGCGGCGTCCGCATTGCGCTCAAGCAATGTGTGAATAAGCTCATGGTCGGCTTCAAGAAGTTCAAATCCATGTGAAAGCCGCGCGTCGGCCGCAGCAAACAACGGAAAATACTGGTGGTCCTCGACTTGATGGTGCCCATCGAGATCGCCGAGGAAATGATTAAGCCGGCGGGCGAACCAGTTTGCAAACACCTTCGTCTCGACCCTACCTTCCCTGAGATCGTCGATGCTGGAAACCAGCGTGCTACCGAGTTCACGAAACATGTCGTGGCGCTGGATCCAGAAACGACCGAGATCGCCCAATGTGTGGACGCTGCCCCAGCCGGAACGCGGATACTTCTCGATCAGGATCTTCAGGTCATCCGGCAGGCCTTGCCGCAGCATCAGCTTGAGCGTGTCATTTTCAGAAGTCATATCTTTACCTTTCCGGCGCTTCGGGATGGCGTATGCTGGCATTCAGAGACGCGCAGGCCTATCTAGACCGCATATATAGGAGCACCCCATGCGCAGCGCTATCCACACCACCTTCGGCAAACCCTCCGACGTCCTGAAGATCAGCGACAGTCCGATCCCTCAGCCAGGCCCCGGCGAAGTCCGGATCAAGACGACGCTTGCAGCGATCCACAATCATGATCTGATCACCGTAGAGGGCAACTATGGCTACAAGCCGGAATTGCCCGCCATCGGCGGCAGCGAGGCGGCTGGCACGATCGATGCGCTCGGCGACGGTGTCTCCGGACTCAAGATCGGACAGCGCATCGCCGTCAGCGGTGTTCATGGCACCTGGGCCGAGTACTTCATCGCCAAGGCAGCATCTGTCGTGCCATTGCCCGACAGCATTTCCGACGAGACGGCCGCCCAGCTTGTGTCCATGCCGCTCAGCGCGCTGGTGCTGTTGGAGTTCGTCGGCGCAAAGCCTGGACAATGGGTGATCCAGAACGCGGCCAATGGCGCCGTCGCCAAGGTTCTGGCGATGATCGCCAAGACCCGAGGCATCAACGTTGTCAATGTCGTCCGTCGCCAGGACAGCGTCACTGAGCTCAACGCACTCGGCATCGACAATGTCGTTGCGAGCGCTGATCCAAAATGGCAGGACAAGGTGCGCGCGATCGTTGGCGACACCCCGATCAGCGCAGCCGTTGACGGCGTCGGCGGCAAATCGGCGGGCGAACTGATGTCCCTGCTTGGCGAAGGCGGCGTACTTGTGTCGTTTGGCGCGATGTCCGGCGAGCCGCTCTATATTTCGCCGGGAGACCTGATTTTCAAGCAGGCGGTCGTCAAGGGTTTCTGGCTGAGCAAGATCGCCGGCACGATGCCGCGCGAGGAAATGGGCCGGCTGATCGGCGAACTGATCGGGCTCGTCGCCTCCGGCAAGGTCACTCTCCAGGTGGGCGGCGTCTTCGATCTCGACGACATCTCCAAGGCGGCCATCGCCAGCGGCGAGCCCGGCCGCCCGGGCAAGATCCTGCTTCGGCTTTGACGCCTATCGAGGCGAGCCCGCCGCGCCTCCTCTCACTCGGTATTGGTCACCAGACCTGGGCTGTCCTTGCGGAACTGCGGCAGCCCATCGTTGATCTCATAGAAATCGCCCTTGTCCTCGCAGAAGATGTGATAGCCGGGCGTGACATTGGTCGGCTGGTCGAGCGTGCCGACCATGATCGAAATATGCTCGACGCCTTCATACTTCCAGAACAGCGCCGAACCGCAATGCTTGCAGAAACCCCGTCTGCCCTTGTCGCTGGAATGATACCAGGTGATCACGTCCCGGCCGTTGACGGCAAGGTCCGCTTCCATTGCGTTCGTCGCGGCATAATAGAGCCCGGTCTGCTTGCGGCATTGGCCGCAATGGCAATAAACCACCTCGCGCAACGACCCCGACGTCTTGTAGGTGACTGCGCCGCAAAGGCATGAACCCGTGTGAACGTCCGACATTGTTTTCCCCTTGTTTTGCCACAGCATTTACCGAAGCTCACGAACAGGTCAAATGAATTGGACTTGAGCGCTGGATCAATTATTTTGAGCAACGTGCTAGTTCGTTCGCGATCCTCTCGAAAATCAACCAACGGCACTGAATTTCCTTGCGCGCATCTCGTATTTCAATTTATCCGTGTCTACGCGCCTTTGTAATAAGCCATTCCTCTTGAAAGCATCATGATTTCATCGACTTTTCTTCTGCGGACAGCCCTGCTTGTGATTGTTCTGCTTTGTCTGCAACTGCTTCGACGGATTGGCAGCGGTCGCGAGATCGTGACGATCAGCCGCCGATCACAGGCCGATGTCGAGACGTCATGGGCAAATCTGCGTAGCGCCTGGGAAAAAACCGGCTTCACCTTCATGCCGGTGGACATCGATGAATCCGAGGATGGCACGCGCAGCATTGTCTCGCGCCTGGCACCCCACACTGGTCCGATCGTATTCGGAACTCTACCAACCGCCGCACCGCACTCCATCGCGTTTACGCTTGTCAGCGAGAACGGCGTGGATTTTCCCCGAGGCCAGGATCACTTCGAACGATGGTCGGTCGAGCCGGACGGAACCGGCTCCCGTATCATTGTCGAAACGCGCTTTGCGCAGCGGCTCAGTGCCACGATCAGGACATTGTGGGCGCTCCGCAAACAGGCAGGCATTCTTGCCTCGCCTGAGGCAGAGCTAATCGTCGCAGCGTTGCAAGCGCAAGCCTCGGTGAATACGCAGACGGCCAGCGCCCAGACAACAACTGCACCGCCGGCTACGCGCCAAAAGGCGGCCCCGACCAAACTGCCATCCTATTACGGGCGCGAGGCGGCGATCTCACTGATCGCCTTCGCCTACCTGCTCACTCAATATACCTGGCAGTCGGCCGTGGTGCTGGCGCTTGTCATCCTCTGGCACGAATATGGCCATCTGCTCGCCTATCGCCTGACCGGCAAGACTGGCAACCGGTTGATGCTGGTGCCGTTTTTCGGTGGTATTGCGGTGGCCGGCGCCCCGCATAAGAGCGAGTTCGAGAAGGCCTTCTGCGCGTTGATGGGTCCGGGCATCTGCGCGCCGCTGACGCTGGCGAGCTTCGCATGGTGGTATTACACCGACAATTATCTCGTCGAGCAATGGATGTGGCGGTTCCTCTATTTCAGCTCGGTGCTCAATCTGCTCAACCTCTTGCCGATCTATCCGCTGGATGGCGGCCAGACCGCCGAAAGCTTCCTGCGCTCCTTCCTGCCGGGATCGATACTGGTGCATCTGTCAGGCCTTTCGGTCGCGGGGCTGGTCGTGCTGGCAGGCCTCGGCTATTACCAGATGATCCTGTTTCTCGGAATCTTCTGCCTGATGGGCCTGAGAACCCTGCCCCCACACTCGCCGCTGCCGGCCATGACGCGCGGCCAGGCGTGGATGATGGCGACCTTCTATGCGATCATCGCTGGCGCCCATGGCTGGGTGTTCTGGTATATTCAGTGAAGACCTGAATCAAAAAGGGCGCCCTTTCGGACGCCCCTTCCAATTTCTACACATCAACCACTTTAAGCGTTGACGGCCAGCTTCTGTTCGTCGCGGCCGGACTTCAGCTTCTCGGCCAGCAGGAAGGCCAGTTCCAGCGCCTGGTCGGCATTGAGGCGCGGGTCGCAATGCGTGTGGTAGCGGTCCTGCAGGTCCTCGCCGGTCAGGGCGCGAGCGCCGCCGGTGCATTCCGTCACGTCATTGCCGGTCATCTCGATATGGATGCCGCCGGGATGCGTGCCTTCCGAATGATGGATCGCGAAGAAGTTCTCCACTTCGGTCAGGATCCGGTCGAACGGCCGGGTCTTGTAGTTGTTGAGCGTGATCGTGTTGCCGTGCATCGGATCACACGACCAGACGACATTCCGGCCTTCGCGTTCCACGGCGCGGATGAGGCGCGGCAGGTGCTCGCCCACCTTGTCATGGCCGAAGCGGCAGATCAGCGTCAACCGGCCGGCTTCGTTGGCCGGGTTGAGGATGTCGATCAGTTCCAGCAGGCCATCGGCAGTCAGCGACGGGCCGCATTTCAGGCCGATCGGGTTCTTGATGCCGCGGCAATATTCGATATGCGCATGGTCCGGCTGGCGCGTACGGTCGCCGACCCAGATCATGTGGCCGGAGGTCGCGTACCAGTCGCCCGAGGTCGAGTCGACGCGGGTCAGCGCCTGCTCGTAGCCGAGCAGCAGCGCCTCATGGCTGGTGAAGAAATCGGTTTCGCGCAGCGACGGATTGTTGTCGGGCGTGATACCAATTGCGGCCATGAAATCCATGGTTTCGGTGATGCGGTCAGCAAGCGCACGATAGCGCTCAGCCTGAGGGCTGTCCTTGATGAAGCCCAGCATCCAGCGGTGAACGTTGTCGAGATTGGCATAGCCACCCATCGCGAAAGCGCGCAGCAGGTTCAGCGTTGCAGCCGACTGGCGGTAGGCCATCAGCTGGCGTTCCGGGTTGGGAATGCGTGCTTCCGGCGTGAATTCGATGCCGTTGATGATATCGCCGCGATAGCTCGGAAGCTCGACGTCACCCTTCTTCTCGATCCCGGAAGAACGCGGCTTGGCGAACTGGCCGGCAATGCGGCCGATCTTGACGACCGGCTGCTGGGCGCCGAAAGTCAGCACCACGGCCATCTGCAGGAACGCGCGGAAGAAGTCGCGGATCGTGTCCGCGCCATGTTCGGCAAAGCTTTCGGCGCAATCGCCGCCCTGCAGCAGGAAACCCTGACCGTTGGCGACCTTGGCGAGCGAGGCCTTCAAACGCCGCGCCTCACCTGCAAAAACCAGCGGCGGATACTTGGCGAGTTCGGCTTCCGTGGCTTGCAACGCTGCCATGTCCGGATAGTCCGGAACCTGCTGAATGGGCTTAGACCTCCAGCTTGTCGGGTTCCAATTCTGTGCCATGATACTCACCTGTTTGACGAAAAATATAGAGGTTTGTTTCGCGTGCTCCTCTCGCGAATGCGCGCTTATATACATTAAGAAGCCGATTGCAAAGGTTCAATGCGCAAAGCACTGGGCTTTGCGCATTTCAGCGGGTGCACGCACCGTCAACCGGATCTGCCATTGAAAGGAACTAGTGCAGCATTTCCCACGCTGCGAAAGCGATCGCACTGATGGCGATGAACGGAAAAAGCGCATAGCTGATGAAGAATCCGCTGCGCTGGGTATCCAGCACCGGATCGTCGATGTTGTAAGCCTGCTCCAGCCTTTGGCGGGCGGCATCGATATTGGCCTGAACAATCATGGTTTCCTCCTGATACAGGTTTCATCCTGCCGGCCGACCCTCTCCCCAGGGCCGGACGAAGCCACGCGTATTTCAACAGTGTCGAATATAACACAGGCAAGAAGAAAAACAATTCAGCCCACAGCGAGTATTGCAATCTCGGTAAACGCGTGGGCTGCGCTAGCTGAGTCGGCGTATCAAAATGGTCGCCACAATGGTTGAGGTACGGCACGGGAATCGCGGCGTCCCGCTGATAGCACGTGTCTTTGCCGTATAAGCCGTTCGACAAGCGGAATTGTCCATCGCAGCCCTGTCCATTCTGCGCCTTCGAGCGGATCAACAAATGCGTCCTTCCTTGGCCTGGCGGAGGTTGCGATCCATCCTACCCAGAGCATACTCCATTGCATTGGCATGATCCTGTCTCCTTTGTTTGCCATGCAACGGAGCTAATGTCCCATGCGACGCCATTGTAGACGCATGCATGAAAGGGGCATTTCATCTGTGAAAGATGCGGAATGACGGCGGATCGCCTATACAAAATGAAAGGAGCAGATGATGAATGATGCCAACTGGGACGATTTGCAACTCTTCTTCCACGTTGCATCGGAAGGTGGCCTGAGCGGCGCCGCCGAGCGCACGGGGTTCAGCGCGCCGACCATCGGCCGGCGCATGCTGGCGCTGGAGCGGACGACGGGTCGATCGCTGTTCATCCGCAGCCAGCAGGGCTATCGGCTGGCGCCGGACGGCGAAGTGCTGGTCGAACATGTCAGGACCATGCGCAAGGCGGCCGACAGCATTGCAGACTGGCACGGCAATGCATTTGCGCTGCCGATCGTCTCGGTCGCCAGCGACGGTTGGCTCTCGGGCTTCATTGCCGATCATGCCATGGAGATTCGTGGCAAGGACGATGGCTTCCGTTTCTGCTGCAAGCATGCTCACGAGACGCTGGATATGACCTTCCGAGAGGCCGATGTCGCTATCGTCGACGAACGCCCGAAATCCGGCAATTTCGCCGTTCTGCGCTCCGTCGCTACGGCCTACGCGGTCTACCGGGCAGCAAATCTGCCGGAACGAGAGGACTTTCCCTGGATCTCGATCGGCACGCAGGATGCCCGTTCGCCGGCCGAAAAATGGGTTTTCCAGAACCGTGAAGCAGAAATCTTCACCTGGACGAATTCGCCGGTGATCTTGCCAAAGCTGATACGGACGGGCGCAGGCCGCGGCGTGTTGCCGTGCTTCCTGGGGGACAGCGATCCCGATCTCACCCGCGAGGGTGATATCATCGAAACACTGTCCCACGCCTTATGGATCGTGGCCAACGACGACGATCGCCATCGGCCCGAAATGCGCACGGTCATCGACCGGCTGGCAGAATTGCTGAAACGCGAGGAAGCACGATTTGCCGGAACAAGGTAGCGGGCTTCAGACTCGCTCGCCGTTCTTCACCCGGTAACTCGGCGAATACATCGTCACCAGCTCTTCTGAAGCGGTGGGGTGAACAGCCATGGTCCGGTCGAAATCGTCCTTGGTGACGCCGGCTTTCAACGAAATGCCGAGCAGCTGCGCCATTTCGCCGGCTTCGTGGCCGAGGATATGGGCGCCGAGAACCTTGCGGTCAGCCGCATTGACGACCAGCTTCATGATCATCTTCTCTGCACGACCAGACAGCGTCGCCTTCATCGGACGGAATTCGGCGCGATAGATGTCGAGATCGGGATAGAGCTTTGCTGCCTGGTCTTCACTCACTCCGACAGTGCCGATTTCCGGCTGCGAGAATACCGCGGTGGCGATAAGATCGAGATCCGGCGAAGTTGGGTTGTTTTTGTACTCGGTCTCGATGAAGCACATTGCCTCGTGGATAGCCACGGGCGTCAGCTGTACCCGGTCGGTCACGTCGCCGAGCGCGAAGATCGACGGCACGTTGGTGCGCGAATAGGCGTCGACGAGGATGGCGCCCTTCTCGTTGGTCGCGACGCCGGCCGCTTCCAGCCCGAGACCTTTCGTATTGGGCGAACGGCCGAGCGCCAGCATGACCTGCGAGACCACAAGCGACTTGCCCTGTTTGGTCGAGGCGGTCAACAAACCATCGGTGTTCTTTTCCACCTTCTGGATCACATCCTCGCAGAGAATGGTGATGCCCTTGGCGACCATCGCTTCGTGCAGGCCCTTGCGCATATCCTTGTCGAACCGCGAGAGAATTTCCTTGCCGCGATAGATCAGCGTCGTTTCGACACCCATGCCGTGAAAGATGTTGGCAAATTCGACGGCGATATAACCGCCGCCCTCGACAACGATGGACTTCGGCAGTTCCTTGAGGTTGAAGGCTTCGTTCGAGCTGATCGTCAATTCGTGGCCCGGCAGAGCCCCATGCACAGACGGCGCCCCGCCGACGGCCACGATGATGCGCTCGGCAGTCACGGTCTTTCCGGAAGATTTGAGCAGGACAGTATGCCCGTCCTTGAGCTCGGCACGGGTCTCGAAAATCTCGGCATTGTTGTTGGCGAGCCCCTTGCGATAGAGGCCTTCGAGCCGGGAAATTTCCTGGTCTTTGGCGGCAATCAGTTTCTGCCAGCTGAACGTACTTTCGCCAACGGTCCAGCCGAATCCGGCCGCATCCTCGAAATGTTCATGAAATTGCGATGCATAGACGAGCAGTTTCTTGGGCACGCAACCACGGATCACACACGTCCCGCCAAAGCGAAATTCCTCGGCAATCGCCACCTTCTTGCCAAGCGACGCCGCAACGCGCGCCGCGCGCACGCCACCAGAGCCGCCACCAATGACGAACAGGTCGTAATCATATCCAGACATGTTAACCCCTAAAAACCACTCTGCCTCCCGCCTGTCATATGGCGACCGCGAGGCAAAAAGAAAAGCCCGCTTCAGATGAAACGGGCCCTATTTCTCGTCCACCACAGAGGCGAAGACTTTTACTTGGTCTTGTTCTGCTCGGCGATCTTCTTTTCGAGCGCTGCGTCGGTCGCCTTGGACATGTCGCGCGAAATACCGGTCGCCCATATGTCGCCGGCCTTGCCAAGTTCGCGGATCGCCAGCGGACCATCCTTGAGAAGCTTCTGGCCTGCCGGAGAGGTGTAGAATGCGGCGATCGCGTTCAGTTCCTCTTCGGTGAACGCCTTGGCGTAGATCTGCGCGGCTTCCTTTTCGAGATCGGCACGACGCGGCACGAGAGCCAGAGCCTGCTCGTCGACGACATCGCTGATGATCGGTTCGTAGTTCGGCGAACCCTGGATCAGGGTGCTCTTCAACTGCATGGAGATCGTCGGCAGGATGTTGTCGAAAGGATTGGTCACCCGGATCGCATTGATCGCGGCGCGTGCGGCCTTGAGATGCGATTCGCTGGCGCCGTCAGCAGCAAACGTGCCGCCTGCGACGATACCAGCAGCAACAAGCGCCCCAAAGGCAATCCCGCCGAAACGTTGAATTTTCATCATGGGATACTCATCTCCTCGTCAGATTAGGGTGCCAGCGTCCGCGCTTCCGCAGGACCGGCAATGATGGCAAGCGAAGCCAGATTGATAAAAAGCCCGTGTTCTACAACGCCCGGGATGGCGTTCAGACTCGTTGCAAGTGCCTCTGCATCAGAAATGCGGCCAAAAGAAGCATCGAGAATGTAATGTCCACCGTCTGTTTTGTAGACGTCTTCGCCAGATTTGCGCTGATGGATCGAACCCGTCAGGCCCAGCCGGGATGCCGTCTTTTCGATAGCGATGCGCGTCGCCGACAAGCCGAACGGATTGACCTCGATCGGCAGCGGAAACGCGCCGAGCGTGTCGACGACCTTGCTCTCGTCAGCAATGACGATCATCCGCTTCGAAGCCGCAGCGACGATCTTTTCGCGCAGCAATGCGCCGCCGCCGCCCTTGATCAGGCGCAACGACCCATCGACTTCGTCGGCGCCGTCGATTGTCAGATCGAGTTCTGGAAGTTCCTCAAGGGAGTTGAGCGGCACACCCAGCTCGAGGCAGAGGCGCGCGGTGCGCTCGGAGGTCGGAACCCCTCTCACCTCGAAACCTTCGGCAACCTTTTCTGCCAATAGACGGACGAATTCCTCGGCGGTCGAACCGGTACCGATTCCCAGTCTCATGCCGTTTTCGACATGTGTCAGCGCCTCGGCGGCGGCTATGATTTTCATTTGCCGGGCGTCCATCCGCCAGGGTCTCCGATTGATCGTGAACGGGCTTTTACACGAGCTTTCAAAGGAGTGAAAGAACTATCGATTATTTTAGGTACCTTGCTCCTCCAATATTTTCGGGGGTCGGAGAAAAACCGCAAAGGGCTATGATTTCCTTCTGCAGCGCTGCGCAACATTTGCTTTTGCCGGCCGTTTGACTTAACCGGCTAGCGACTGATTTTCATGGAGCCCACCCGTGTCGCCTTTGCTTGCCGTCTTCGATCTCGATGGAACCCTTATCGATACTGCGCCCGACCTCGTCGACAGCCTGAACTACACGATCGCGGCGCGCGACCTCGAACCGGTGACCTACGCCGATCTGACATACCTAGTCGGCCATGGCGCAAAAGCAATGATCGAGCGGGCTTTCGCGCTACGCAACGCGCCGCTTGCCAACGGCGATTTCGAGCCGATGCTCGAGCGCTTCATCGAGCACTACAAGGGCGGCATGCCGGGCAAGAGCCTGCCCTATCCGGGCCTTGTCGATGCGCTCGACCGCCTGGCCGATGCTGGCATCCTGCTCGCCGTCTGCACCAACAAGATGGAAAGCCTGGCCCGGCCGCTGATCGATGGCCTGGGCATGACATCGCGCTTTGCCGCGATCACCGGCGGCGACACATTCGCTGTTCGCAAGCCCGATGCCGAACATCTCCTGGGTACGATCCGGCTTGCCGGCGGAACGCCATCCCGTACGGTTATGATCGGTGACAGCCTCAACGACTTCAAGGTTGCTTCGAATGCAGGCATCCCGTCCGTCGCCGTGCCCTTCGGCTACTCCGATGTCGCGGTCGAAACGCTGAACCCGAGCCGTGTCATCCAGCACTTCGACGAATTGACCCCCGACCTGCTCAGCAGCCTGCTGGCTTCCTGAACTCAGCCGATCTCGTTGAGCCGCGGAATCAGCAGATCTGCAACGTTCTGCGCCTCTTCGATCAATGGCCAGCCGGACAGGATCAACGCTGTCAGTCCCGCTTGCTTGTTGTAGAGATCGACATTGGCTGCGATCGAATCCGGATCACCAACGAAATAGGCGGCTGACGAACCCGTGCCAAAAATGTCGAGCGATGACCATGCGGACATGCCGGCAAACACGTTGTGCTCAAGCCTGAGGGATTCGAGCGGCGGCAGCTTGCCGGCAAGCAGATAGTTCACCCATTCTTGCCTCCGGGCATCCGGCGCCTTGTAGGTCGCGAGCGTCTGTTCGCCTCCCGAGCGGCGACGCACCACCTCCTCAAGCTTGGCGCGAAGCAAGTCCACGCCGGTCGCCTCGAAGATCGAGTAGAAGTGCTTCTCCGCCTCGGCCCTGCTCTTGCGGACGATAACGCTGGCAAGGGCACCCATATCGGCGAACTTACGCCCGTGCGCTTGCGCCGCTTGCTGCGCCTTCTGGAGCTTATCCGTGATCTCACTCAGTTCCCGCAGCATGAGGAGGTAGACGTCGACCACCTTGCCGGCATGGACCACACCGGCGGGCGACTCGCCGGTGCCCCACAGTTCGACGCCCTCATGCCGCGTCGGCTCGATCTTGAACTTGGTATTGGGAAACAGCGACGGATTGCCGGCGCGATAATGTTCCTGGAACTCCTGCCAGTAATCCTCGCCGATCCTGTAGCGGTCATCCGATGACATGGAGATATTGTAGGTCTTGACCCGTTCTTCGCGGCCATTGATGTGGTTGAACATCAGCCGCCCACCAGTCAGCGCGTCGAATGTCAAAGCCTGCTCGGCCAGAAGCTTGGCCGGGGTCATGCCGGCGTAAGAGGCCACCAGAAAGCGCATGGTCTTGGTGTAACTGGCGATCGATGACGCAGAGACCAGTGGATCGTTCGGCCAGGTCGCCACGAGCGCGCCATAGAAGCCACCGCGGTCGATGGTCTCGGCGAGCCTGCGGTAGCGGTCGAAATCGACGCCGAAGAAACCATCCTCCATCCAGGGATAGCGACCGTCCGCCATGCTGAGATACCAGAGCGCCTTGATGGCCATGATGTGTCCTTTCAGAATGAAACGTAGCTAGGAGAGCGTGACCATCGGCAGTTCCGGGTCGGCCGACCATTCGTTCAGCGAGCCGTCGTAGACGGCCACGTTTTCGCGACCGAGAACCGCGAGCGCCAGCGCGGAACCGGCCGCGGTGATGCCACCGCCGCAGTAAGTCACCACAAGCCCATTGCCCTCGCCTATGTCGCCTAGGCGTGATTTGAGCGCCCGGGCATCAAGCAGCGTGTTCGTGGCGGGATCGATCAGTTCCTTGTAGGGAACATTGATACTGCCGCGGATATGGCCCGGTCGCGCATAGTTCTGCTCGCTGCCGGCAAAGACCGGTCGTCGCAGGACATTGACCAGCGTCGCCTGAGATTTTCCCTCGACCACACCCTTTACGAAGGCTTTGTCGACGAAGTAGCCATCTTGCTGCTGTGCGATGAACTTGCCGGGCGAATAGGGCCTTGCGCCGCGTTCCAATGGAAATCCCACGCTTTTCCATCGAGCCAGCCCACCGTCCAGAACCGCAACCTGGTCATGGCCGAACGACCGAAGCAACCACCACAGCCGCGCCGCCCATATCCCGTTCGACCGATCGCAGACAGCGATCTGTTCGCTGCCCGAAATCCCAAGACGGGAGGCAGCTGCCTCGAATTGCCGAGCACTCGGACGCGCAAAAGGAAACTCCCCGCCCGGGTCAGAGAAATCATTGACGAGGTCACCAAACCGAGCGCCCGGGATATGACCCTCGGCAAGAAAGGCGCGTTGCCCCTCAGTTGAAACGCCTGGCTGGCCGACCTTGTCCGCGGTCGCATCGACGACAACCCAGTTCCCTAGTTCCGCAAACAGACGATCGACTGAAACAAGTGGCGGAAACATGCTTGGCTCCAGAAAAATCCCGCGTCGGAGCGCAGGGGCAAGAATGAGCCTTGCTAGCGCAAAGCAAAGCGAATATCTACATATTTTATAGATTTTATTCGGAGATCAAAATGCCTGCTTCCCGTTTTGCCAAACACGCTCCCACCGTCGATGATGTCATTGCCGCTCACCGCGCCCTGCGGGAGACCAGACCACTCGTCCAATGCCTGACCAACATCGTCTCCGCCAATTTCATGGCCAATGTCCTTTTGGCGGCTGGCGCGTCTCCGGCCATGGTCGACAACCCGGAAGAAGCCGCTGGTTTTGCAACGATCTCCGGTGCGGTACTGATAAATCTGGGCACGCCCAATACCGAACAGGTCGCCTCCATGCGGCTGGCAGTCGCGGCTGCCGAGCAGGCCGGCACACCCTGGGTGCTTGACCCTGTCGGCGCGGGCGGCCTGCCCTGGCGCGGTGGCGTCGCTGCTGAACTGTTGCGCCACAAGCCCACCGTCATTCGAGGAAATGCATCCGAAATCATCGGCCTTGCCGGACTTGGCGGTGGCACGCGCGGCGTCGACAGTTCCGCAGACCCGGCAGATGCGGTTGGCGCAGCCGTCGAATTGCTGACGCACGCCGCAGCAGTCTCCGCCTCCGGGCCAATCGATCATGCCGTCGGCTGGATTGGTGACACCTATAATACAGCCCAACCCAAGTTGGTGCGCATCGCCGGCGGCAGTGCCCTCCTGCCGAAAGTCACGGCAACAGGTTGCTCGCTAGGCGCCCTGACGGCCGCTTACACTGCTGTTTCCCCCGACGCGCTGACAGCGGTGACCGCAGCGCATGTGCATTTCGCAATTGCTGCAGAACAGGCGAAACGCACCGCCAGAGGTCCGGGCTCGTTTGCGGCCGCCTTCCTCGACGGCCTCGATGCCGTCAGCGAAGAAGAAATCCGCCGCCATGCACAGATCGAGGTGGCAGCCGACCTCGGAATCCGCAAGGTCGCCTGATCGTCTGACCGCCGAAGACCTGTGTTTTGAAACGCCTGCGCCGATGCTATGCTGTGCGGGCTTTTCAACTCTCAGGATCGCCAATGCATACCGTCCACACGATCGGCTTCACCAATAGCACGGCCGAGAAATTCTTCGAGCGGTTGCTTGCTTCCGGATCGCGCAAGGTCATCGATGTCCGGTTGCACAACACGTCGCAGCTTGCAGGCTTTGCCAAGGCAGCCGACCTCTCCTATTTCCTCGATCGCATCGGCGGCATCGGTTACGACCACCAGACGCTACTTGCCCCTGAGGACGAGATGCTGAAAACCTTCAAGCGCGACAAGGGTAGCTGGACGGATTACGAGATCGAATTCAAGAACCTGATGGCGGCCCGAAAGATCGAAGAGAAGCTCAAGCCCGACTACTTCACCGACGCCTGCTTGCTTTGCTCCGAAGACACACCGCACCGCTGCCATCGCAGGCTGATTCTGGAGTATCTCAACGATCGATGGGGCAATGTGCTTGATGTGAAGCACCTGTGAAAAAGGCGGCCACTGGCCGCCTTTTCGCAACATACCCCCAAGGCCACCGCCGCATCAGCTGTCAGCGTGGCGAACCTTCTTCGTCGTATCGAAAGCACGGTTCATGTAGGCATCGCGATCATAGACGTCGTCGAAATATTGCACGACGCCATCCTTGTCCGGGAACGCCGTGAAGTAAGCAACATAGACCGGGAATTTCTCCGGAACCTTCATCTGATGGTTCTGGCCCGTTGCGATTTCGGCATTGATCTGTTCGACCGACATATCCATCACGGCAGCCGCCATCCGCTTCGGATCGACCAGACGCACGCAGCCATGGCTCAGCGCCCGCATGTCGCGCTTGAAGAAGCTCTTCTGCGGCGTGTCATGCATGTAGATGGCATGCGCATTCGGGAACATGATCTTCAACTGGCCAAGCGCATTGCCGTTGCCTGGCGGCTGGCGCACATCGACAGCATCGGTGCTATCCCAGTCGATATCGGTCGATGACATCTGCTGGCCGTTGATCGATGTCTCATAGCCGAGACGGTCGAGATAGCTCGGGTCATCGCGCAGCTTCGGCAGCATCTCGTTGACGATGATCGAGCGCGGCACCCCCCAATACGGGTTGAATTCGACGATTTCGATTACGTCCTGGAAGAAGAAGGTCTGGTGCGCGGGCGAGCCCACGACAACCCCCATGTTGAACTGCTCTTTGTTATTGTTGTGATAATAGGCCGTGAATGCCGGCTGGTTGATCAGCACATAGCGCGGACCGAGTTCGTTCGGCAGCCAGCGCAGTTCTTCCATCGCCACCACAATCTTGTTGATCTTCGAGGAAGCGGTATCGCCCCCCGACAGCAGACGGATCGTGCCCTTGCCGACCACACCGTCCCCCTTGAGGCCATTCTCTGCCTGGAAGGCTTTGACGACATCAACAAGGTCAGGCGTGTAATCCGGCGTGCCCTGATAGGACGCCAGCGTCACGGAGTGATCAAGCTTCAGCGTGTCCGAACCATGTTGACGGATCGCCGCAATGATATTTGCGACCTCGGGATTGGACTGGCCCGGCTTCAGCAGCGTGCCAGGCGCAATCTCGATGCGTGCGACTTCGCCACCGGCAGCCGCTTTGAGCGTCGCCAATTCGCGCTTCAGCGCCTGGAACTGCTCGTTCTGCGGATTGCGGCTTTCGAGATAGGCCTTGATGTCGGCCGAGACGGACGCGTTCAACAATGCGCCGTCGAGGTTTACCGCCTTGCGCTTGAAATCATAGTATTCGGCGATCCGGTTCGGATCGATGCGGCCACGCTGGGTGTCCTGAACGAACGTCAGCACAGCGGCGGAAAGCTCGATCTCGAATTGCATCAACTGGCGCTGCTTGGTGACCGCATCGACCGACGCAAACGTGTCGGTGGGATCCTGTACCGCGTAGTCGGCGGGGTCGAGTCCGACCTGGTCGACTTCGGCCAGCACCGCTAGCGCCTGCTTGGCCTTTTCGGTCACGCCATCGGCGTCGACCCAGAGCAAGCCGTCATGGGTACTGTAGAACTTCTCGATCGCGGCAGCGACATCGGCAGGCGCCTTGGCCCGCACGTCCATCATGAAAGCACGCGGATTGCTGGCGAAGTCGAAGGTCGGGGTGACACTGACCGTCTCGATCGATCCGGTTTGGGTCGGATCGGCCTGAGCGGTTTCCATCTTCGGCGCGAATTTTGAGACGGCGATCAGCTTGAGAGCATCGGCCTTGTAGGTGAAGTATTTCGGGCTGGAAACCTTGGGAAGGGGCTTGCCCTTCAGCGGGCTGTCGGGAAAGGCTCCGAAGTCGTCATCGAGCGAACCCGCCGAATTGTCGCGGCTGCCGAACAGCGTGTTGTTCCGCTTTCCGGCCTTGCCGTCGTTGGATGTCTTGTCACCGCGCAGGAAATCAAGAAGTGTTGCTGAATGTGCGGCCGGTGCGCCGAATGTGATCGCGCAAGACAATGTAAGC
This sequence comes from Shinella sp. OV683, assembly GCF_057787725.1. Classification (NCBI taxonomy): domain Bacteria; kingdom Pseudomonadati; phylum Pseudomonadota; class Alphaproteobacteria; order Hyphomicrobiales; family Rhizobiaceae; genus Shinella; species Shinella sp. OV683. The sequence continues at coordinate 2,257,081 of NZ_CM173543.1, read as the reverse complement.
GCGGTGATGGCCGCATTCCGAAAGATCTTCATATTGGTATCATTCCCAGCGGTCGAAAGCCGCTCTCACCCGGATCAAAATGTTGCGCAACAGTAGCTGATTGCCCGTCGCTTGAAAAGAAAACGGATCAGACCGGCAGTTCATTCAGAGGGTCACAATTTTGTGACCGGAATCTGGCGCGTCCGTTCGTCTTCAATCAACAACATACTGATTAGCTTAATTTTTATTTAATTTTTACTGCCGGCATCAAGCACTGATCAGCGAAACGTTGCCGCCGCGTAATCCAATTGCCGGCGCGTGTGACGAAAATGGCACGACGCAGTGCACCCGATTGCGCGTTCCATGGCACCGCAATTCGAGATTCGGAATTCAGCGTCGGTTGCATTCCGCAGGCAGGCCGAGTCTCTCGAAAACACCCTCGCTCATGTCGCGGCTGCCGCCACAACAGTCTTCCATCAGGTAGCGCAACAGAAGCCCCATGGACTCCATTCGGGCGAAGTAGCGGATGTTGCGCCCTTCCCGCTCGAAATAGACAAGACCGTTCGCAGCCAGTACCGAAAGGTGCGCCGACAGCGTATTGGCCTTGATATCAAGCTTCTGGGCGATATGGCCGGGCAACAGACCGCTCTTGCCGGCGCCGATCAGCAGCCGGAATATATCGATGCGGTTTTCGTGCCCGAGAGCCGAAAGGGTCGAGAGAGCGCCCGTCTTTTCCATACTTCCAGAAATCATGAAATGATTCCGATAGCAAATGAACTTTCAGTACAGATTTAGGAAGAGGCGAAGGCATTTCCAACCCTTGCATTTCGAACGTCCCGGCCTTTCAATCGCCGCCCAATAGGAGAGATCAGATGTTGCCCCCAATACTGCTTGTTATTCTTGCTTTTCTTTGCAGCACGGCCGTTGCCAGGGCCGAAGACGCTCAGCCGAAATATCTGTGGATGGGAACGCCGGTCGACTGGAACATCAACGATCTCGGCGGGTCCTATAGCTATTCCGATCAGCAGGACAGGACATGGACGGCCAGCCTGACGACGGAAGGCCAGGTCGAAGGCAAACCGAAATTCCTCAAGCTCACAGTCTCGGGACCGAGTGTGAAGCCGGTCTCCATCGATCTGGATGTCGAACTCACCGCCGAGTCCGGCACGCTGGCGGTCTACGATTTCGACAAGGATTACCCGGCCTTCATCGTCACCAACTATTCCATGGGCGCACATTGCTGCATCGTGGCAAAGGCGGTCGCCTTCGACGGGCAAGCCTTGGCTGGTGTCGATGTCGGCGAATTCGACGGGGATGCCATCACCGTTAGGGACATCGACGGCGACGGCACCTATGAGATCGAAACTTACGACCAGCGCTTCCTCTATGCCTTTGATTCTTATGCGGCCTCCCTGCCGGCTCGAAAACTGCTGAAAATCAGCGGTGGCAAGGTCGAGGACGTCACCACCGGCGCCTACTACTCCAACTACCTGATTGGCGAGGTCAATAAGCGGATCGGCGATTGCCTGAAGGAGCCGACGGCGGGCGTTTGTGCCGGCGTGCTCGGCACCGCAGCCAAAGCCGGCCTCTATCAGAGCGTGGCCGCCGAAATTCCATTCAAGCAGATATCGGCGCAGATGGACGCCACCTACCTCGATTGCAGCCCCGACGAATGCGAGACGCAAATCACCTTCGCCTCGTTCCGCAAGGCGCTGGAATATCGGCTGACCAAGTGGGATTACGAGACGCAGTCGTCGATGACCGGCCGCGTGCGCGACTATTTCCGCCAGCTCAGCGCTTTCCCCAAAGGCTTCGGTTCGCCCGACAAGGACAGCGAGATGGCCTGTGGCCGCGGTCCGGTGAAGATCGCCATGAACAAATCGGAGCGATATGTTGAGGTCGAGGGTTATGAATATGTCTGCAATGTCGAGAAGGCCAATATCCTCGACAAGTCGGCTGTGGCTCTAGGCTTGTGCCGTGGCGAAGGCGAGCACTACTCGACCCTGTTGCTGTTCGAATACGACAAGGGCCGGCTGCTCATGAGCTCGATCTATAATGGTGGGGTCAATTCCAACCTGGAGCCGATGGATCTCACGGCGTGCCGCTAGGTACGCGCACTGTGCGAAAACAGATTCCAAATTACATGACGAAAACAATCATATTTTCCGCGACTTGCGGTTTTCAAGCCGGCAAATCAGGCCTACATAAACGGTCCAAGCCACGGAAATTGATTTCGGAGATGGAACGATGAGCACGCGCAGCGAAACCGATACGTTCGGCCCTATCGAAGTCGATGACAGCAAGTACTGGGGTGCACAAGCTCAGCGCTCGCTCGGCAATTTCAAGATCGGCTGGGAAAGACAGCCGCTTTCAGTCGTTAGGGCTCTCGGCATCGTCAAGCAGGCCGCTGCGCGCACCAATATCGCCCTCGGTCAGCTTGATGCCGAACTGGGCAAGACCATCATCTCGGCTGCCCAGGAAGTCATTGACGGCAAGCTCAACGAGCATTTCCCGCTGGTCGTCTGGCAGACGGGCTCCGGCACCCAGTCCAACATGAATGCCAACGAAGTTATCTCCAACCGGGCGATCGAAATGCTCGGCGGCGTCAAGGGCTCCAAGAAGCCCGTCCATCCCAACGACCACGTCAATATGAGCCAATCGTCCAACGACACCTATCCGACGGCGATGCACATCGCCTGCGCCGAGCAGATCGTTCATCACCTGATTCCCGCCCTCCAGCATCTGCACGCAGCACTAATAGAAAAGGTGAAGGCCTTTGCCGACATCATCAAGATCGGTCGCACCCACACCCAGGATGCGACCCCGCTCACGCTCGGCCAGGAGTTTTCAGGCTACGCCGCACAGGTCGCGTCGGCCATCAAGCGGATCGAACTGACTTTGCCCGGTCTCTACGAGCTCGCCCAGGGCGGCACAGCCGTCGGCACCGGGCTCAATGCACCGATCGGCTTTGCCGAGAAGGTGGCGGAGGAAATCGCTGCGATTACCGGCCTGCCGTTTGTCACCGCACCCAACAAGTTCGAGGCGCTGGCCGCCCACGATGCAATGGTATTTTCGCATGGCGCCATCAATGCAGCGGCAGCGGCGCTGTTCAAGATCGCCAATGACATCCGTTTTCTCGGCTCTGGCCCGCGCGCCGGCCTCGGCGAACTGGCGCTGCCGGAAAACGAACCGGGTTCGTCGATCATGCCCGGCAAGGTCAACCCGACCCAGTCCGAAGCGCTGACCCAGGTCTGCGCACACATCTTCGGCAACAATGCCGCCATCACATTTGCCGGAAGCCAGGGCCATTTCGAGCTTAACGTCTATAATCCGATGATGGCTTATAACTTCCTGCAATCGGTGCAGCTGCTGGGCGATGCCGCCCGCTCCTTCACCGACAATTGTGTTACCGGCATCGAAGCCCGCCGCGACAACATCAAGGCCGGCCTCGATCGCTCGCTGATGCTGGTGACCGCACTGGCACCGATCATCGGCTATGACGGAGCCGCCAAGATCGCCAAGACAGCCCACAAGAACGGCACCACGCTGAAGGAAGAAGCCCTTGCAAGCGGTCTCGTCACCGAAGCACAGTATGACGAAGTGGTTCGCCCGGAACTGATGATCGGTCCGCACTGAGCAGCTCTCCGGCGGCCCTTGACCGTTCAGCTCTGGATATCTAAGTCAGGACAAGAGGACGGCCTCGGCCATTTCGGCGCACGTTCAGGGACGGCCCTGGTCAGAGGACTACCAAATGAACTGGATTTTGTTGTTGATTGCCGGCCTCTTCGAAGTGGGCTGGGTCTACGCCCTCAAAGTATCGGACAACTTCTCCAACCTGAAATTCGCAGCACTGGCGGTCATCCTGCTGGTTATCAGCATGGCCTGCCTGTCGCTATCGCTAAGAACCATTCCGGTCGGCACGGCCTATGCGATCTGGACCGGCATCGGCGCCGTGGGCGCTGCTGCCCTCGGCATTACGCTGTTTGGAGAGCCAGCGACAGCCATTCGCCTGATCTGCATCACGCTGATTGTCGCTGGTGTCGTTGGCCTGAAGCTCTCGGCGGCTTAGAGAAATCACGCATAGAGGCTCGGTCGAAAGGCCGGGTCAGTGCCAATTCCCACTTCGGTAAATATTTAGCCTCTGGAAAAAAGCCGGATTCATAGATTGCAACTATGACGAAAGCTCTTTCCTGGAGGTTGAATCATGCTTTTGCGCGCCATCGCTCTTTCCCTGGTCATATCGGCAGCGTCAGCCGCCCATGTCTCCGCTCAAGCCCCCGATCCCGCCATGCGCTGGATTGCCAAGATGATGCTGGGAACGCCGGGCGGAAGGCAACTGAGGCTTGAAACGGCGGAGCGGCAGATGCTGCTCGTCTATAAGTCCATGAACAATGATGGTCTGCCGCGTTTCAACGAACTCGCTTTGCAACTCGACCAAAGCAATCGCGCACCGCGCCAACGGGCGCAAGCGATCGCCCGCTTCCTTGAAAAGGATCTCGACAACGACGGCAAGGTGACCACGGACGAGCTCAAGACGTTTCTCGAACCGCAATCGCGGATGATGCTTCAGTCCACGACCGGGATCCAGGTAGAGCCTACCGCCGAACAGATGGACCAGATCATCCAGCAATTGCTGGCCAAGAATCTCCAGGCCGACACCAATGGCGACGGCACCATCGATTTTGACGAGATGCGGGCGTCAGCAGCACAAGCAACCGCGTTCTCGACACGGATTTCGAGCTTTCGCCTGGCGGACCCGGTGATCATCAAACTGCTGGATACATCAGGTGACAAGACAGTGAGCCAGGAGGAATTCCTGACGGCCGTCCGCAAAACCTTTGTCGCGATGGATCTGGATAAGAATGGCTTTGTCGATGCCACCGAGTCCTGCTCGGCAGACGTCAAATACGTCAAGCCGAAGACCCAAGGCATATATACTTGCTTCTGAGATACTGCGGCAAGTATCGGCTCGGTTCAAATGAAAAGCACCCGCTGCCTGTGAGGCCAGCGGGTGCTTTTTGATCCTAGCAATATCTCCTGAGATTGATCAGGATTCGCTTTCCGGCGCACTGTTCTCGTCAGAAGCCGCGCCTTCAACAGGCGCAGCACCTTCGGCAGCAACCGCGCCCTCAGCGCCCTCGTCCTCATCCTCAGGCTCATTGATCCGCTCGACCGACACGACCTTTTCATCGGCTGCCGTCGAGAAGATCGTCACACCCTTGGTGGCGCGGCTGGCGATGCGGATGCCATTGACCGGCACCCGGATCAACTGGCCGCCATCCGAGACAAGCATGATCTGGTCGGCATCATCGACCGGGAAAGCTGCGACCAACTCGCCGATCTCGCCCGTCTTAGACGTGTCGGTGGCGCGAATGCCCTTGCCACCGCGTCCGGAGATGCGGAAGTCATAGGACGATGAGCGCTTGCCGTAGCCCTTCTCGGAAACCGTCAGCACGAACTGCTCGCGCGCCTTGAGTTCCTGGTAACGCTCCTCGCCGAGCTCGCTTTCTTCCGCGACCTCCTCGCCGACCAGCGCAATATCTTCCTCATCGACGCCCATGGCGCGGCGATCTGCCGCCGAGCGCTTGAGATAGGCGGCGCGCTCCGACGCCTCCGCATCGACATGGCCAAGGATCGTCATCGAGATCAGGCGATCACCATCGGCCATGGTGATGCCCCTCACCCCGATCGAGTTGCGGCCGGCAAATACTCGGACCTCGTCGACCGAGAAGCGGATGGCCTGGCCAAGCGCGGTCGTCAGCAGCACGTCATCAAGTTCGGTGCAGGTTTCGACCGAGAGGATCTCGTCGCCCTCGTCTTCCAGCTTCATGGCAATCTTGCCGTTGCGGTTGACCTGGACAAAGTCGCTGAGCTTGTTACGGCGAACGGTGCCGCGCGTCGTCGTGAACATCACGTCGAGATTTGCCCAGCTGTCCTCGTCTTCCGGCAGCGGCATAATCGTGGTGATGCGCTCGCCTGGCGTCAGCGGCAGCATGTTGATCAGCGCCTTGCCGCGCGATGTCGGCGTGCCGATCGGCAGGCGATAGACCTTTTCCTTATAGACGATGCCACGCGAGGAGAAGAACAGTACTGGCGTATGGGTATTGGCAACGAACAGGCGATTGACGAAATCTTCGTCACGCGTTGTCATGCCGGATCGGCCCTTGCCGCCGCGACGCTGCGCACGATAGGTCGCCAGCGGCACGCGCTTGACATAACCTGCATGCGAAACCGTCACGACCATCTCTTCGCGTGCGATCAGGTCTTCGTCATCGAGGTCGAGACCGTAATCGACGATCTCGGTACGGCGCGGCGTGCCGAACTCGTCACGGATCGATGTGAGTTCGTCCTTGACGATCGTCATCACCCGCAGGCGTGAGCTCAAGATGTCGAGGTAGTCCTTGATCTCGGCGCCGATCTTGCTGAGTTCGTCGCCGATTTCATCGCGACCAAGCGCGGTCAGGCGCTGCAGGCGCAGTTCGAGGATGGCACGCGCCTGTTCCTCGGAGAGATTGTAGGTGCCGTCCTCGTTGATGCGGTGACGGGGATCGTCGATCAGGCGGATCAGCGATTCGACGTCCTGTGCCGGCCAACGGCGGGTCATCAACTGTTCGCGTGCCGTCTGCGGATCGGGTGCGCGACGGATCAGCGCGATCACTTCGTCGATATTGGCAACAGCGATGGCCAAGCCAACCAAGACATGCGCACGGTCGCGCACCTTCTTGAGCAGGAACTTGGTGCGGCGGCTGACGACTTCTTCGCGGAAGGCAATGAAGGCCTTCAGCATGTCGATCAGCGTCATCTGCTCCGGCTTGCCACCGTTGAGTGCCACCATGTTGCAGCCGAACGAACTCTGCAGCGGCGAATAGCGATAGAGCTGGTTGAGGATGACGTCGGAATTGGCATCGCGCTTGAGCTCGATGACAACGCGGTAGCCATCACGGTCGGATTCATCGCGCAGGTCGGAAATGCCTTCGATGCGCTTGTCGCGCACCAGCTCGGCCATTTTCTCGATCATCGTCGACTTGTTCACCTGGTAGGGAACTTCAGTGATGATGATCTGCTCGCGATCGTTGCGCATCGGCTCGATCCGGGCGCGACCACGCATGATCACCGAGCCACGGCCCGTCTCATAGGCCTGGCGGATGCCCGAGCGACCGAGGATCATTGCTCCGGTCGGGAAATCCGGACCCGGCATGATGTCCATGATCTGCGCCAGTTCGATTGCCGGATCGTCGATCATGGCGATACAGGCATTGATGACTTCGCCGAGATTGTGCGGCGGAATGTTGGTCGCCATGCCGACGGCGATGCCGCCCGCGCCGTTGACCAAGAGGTTCGGGAACTTGGCCGGCACGACCACCGGCTCCTGCAGCGAACCATCGTAGTTGTCGCGGAAATCGACGGTTTCCTTGTCGAGGTCGTCGAGCAGCGAATGGGCCGCCTTCTCCAATCGGCACTCGGTGTAACGTTCGGCCGCGGGCTTGTCGCCGTCGATCGAGCCGAAATTCCCCTGCCCGTCGATCAAGGGCAGACGAAGCGACCAATCCTGCGCCATGCGGGCCAGCGCGTCATAAATCGCCAGGTTGCCGTGCGGGTGGAACTTACCCATCACGTCACCGGTGACGCGGGCACATTTTACGTATTTCTTGTTCCAGTCGATGCCGAGTTCATTCATCCCATAGAGAATGCGGCGATGCACAGGCTTGAGGCCGTCACGGACGTCCGGCAACGCACGCGAAACGATCACGCTCATCGCGTAATCGAGGTAGGAGCGCTGCATTTCTTCGACAATGGAGATCGGCTCGATGCCGCTGGGGCCCTTGCCGCCGGGTGGGGTAATCTCAGTCAAATCGGTCACGTTCTTTCAAATGGGAATCGATGCCGCCTTTATAACGGAAAGGCGGCACTAAGGCCAATTTTGCGGCGTCTTTATGAACAGGCTTTTGCCGCATTGGCAAGCCTTTGCGTGCACTTTGGCCTACTCAGCCTGCCCCTTGCCGGAACGAGCTGGCACAGATACGCTGACAAGCAATAAGGGGAAAATAATGACCAGCTTGGAAGCAATGCTGAATGCATTCACGACACTGCTCGTGACCACCGATCCGCCTGGACTCGCGCCGATCTTCATCGGTCTGACGGTGGGTATGACCAGGGTACAGCGACGCCAGACGGCACTGCGCGGCACGATCATTGCCTTCGGCATCCTCACGGTGTTTGCGCTGACAGGCTCCAGCATCCTGTCAATGCTCGGCATTTCGATGCCGGCCTTCCGCATCGCCGGCGGCATGTTGCTGTTCTTCATCGCCTTCGAAATGATTTTCGAAAAGCGCCAGGAACGCAAGGAAAAGACCAGCGAGACGGCGATCACCAAGGATCACATCCACAATCTCGCGGTTTTCCCCCTCGCCATTCCGCTGATTTCCGGTCCCGGCTCGATCTCGGCGACGATCCTGCTGGCCGGCAACCATCCATCCGCCGTCGAGAGGCTGGAGCTGATTGCCGTAATCGCTGTCGTATCGTTGATCCTGCTGGCGGCCTTGCTGGTTGCAGACCAGATCGACCGCCTGCTCGGCCAGACCGGCCGGGCAATCCTCACAAGGCTGCTCGGCGTTCTGCTGTCGGCGCTGGCCGTGCAATTCGTCATCGATGGCGTCAGGGCGACCATGACCGTCTATGTCGGCCCGTAGCGGCGGCCACCTCCAGGGCTCCGGGAATTTCCCTGCAGCTTTGTTGCTCGAAAGAGTCTATGATCGCCCGGTTTTCTGAGAAGATGTCATATCTCGATGCAGCTGCATAAAGCAGCCGGACGCTCTGTTGCAATATCGGAGGCATCCCATGGCAAAATATCGACACGACCTTCCGCAGCTGAAGGGCGGCGACTTTCTTACCGACGGCGGAATGGAAACGACGTTTATCTTCCACCGCGGCATGGATCTGCCCCATTTCGCATCATTTCCGCTGGTCGACAACGAAGACGGGCGCGCCGAAATCATCCGCTATTTCGAGCCCTACGTGGATGCTGCCCGAGATCGCGGGGTCGGCTTCATCCTGGATGCACCGACATGGCGGGCCAACCCGGATTGGGGTCTAAAGCTCGGCTATGACCTCGAGGCACTGGTCGCCCTCAACATCCGCTCCATGGATTTCCTCGACAGCTTGCGGCAACGTTGGGAGACTGCCGATACGCCTGTCGTGCTGGAAGGCGTCATCGGTCCGCGCGGCGACGGCTATAAGGCGGGCAATATGGATCCGCACGAAGCGGAAGACTACCATTCGCTGCAGATTGGCGCCTTTGCCAAATCAGCAGCCGACCTGGTCGCGGCCTTCACCATGAATACGACGGGAGAGCCTATCGGCATAGCCCGCGCCGCCAAGGCAAACAGCATGCCTTGCGCTATTTCGTTCACGGTCGAGACCGATGGCAAGCTGGTGAATGGTACGACGTTGCGCGAAGCGATCGAGCGCACGGACGACGCCACCGGCGGCTCGCCAATCTACTACATGGTCAACTGCGCCCATCCCACGCATTTCGACCAGGCGCTCAAAAACGGCGAGGACTGGGTAAGGCGGATCGTGGGCATTCGCGCCAATTCATCGACCAAAAGCCATCAGGAACTCGACGAATCCACCGAACTCGATATCGGCGATCCCACCGATCTTGCCCGGCGCTATCATGCTCTGCGCAAAGACTATCCCGATATGCGCATTCTTGGCGGTTGCTGCGGGACCGACCATCGGCACATCACCGCGATTTGCGAAGCATGCGCACCAAAGCGTCTCGCCGCATAAACGCAAAGGAGCAGCTCCGGGCAAACCCGGCGCCGCTCCCGATATTTCCATTGCTCAACAAGCGATCAGAACGGAATGTCGTCGTCCATGTCACGCGAGAAGGACGGCGCATTCTGCGGTGCGCGGGCTGCCGGCTGCGAACGGGCCGGCTGGCTCGAGCGGTTGTCGCTGCCGCCGTATCCGGAATCCATATTGTCGTCGTAACCGCCCTGAACGCGGCCGCCGCCTTCACCGCGACCATCGAGCATGGTCAGCGTCGAGTTGAAGCCCTGCAGCACGATTTCAGTGGAGTAGCGCTCGGCGCCGCTCTGGTCCTGCCATTTGCGGGTCTGCAGCGCGCCCTCGATATAGAGCTTGGCGCCCTTCTTGACATATTGCTCGACGACCTTGCACAGGCCCTCGTTGAAGACCACGACAGTGTGCCATTCGGTCTTCTCGCGGCGCTCGCCGGAATTCTTGTCGCGCCACTGTTCCGAGGTGGCGATGCGAAGGTTGGCGATCGGCCGGCCGTCCTGCGTACGCCTGATTTCCGGGTCGGCACCAACATTGCCAATCAGAATAACCTTGTTTACACTGCCCGCCATACCAATATCCTGTTCTCGAAAAGGGACGGTCAACGCCCCGGAGCCATAGTCTCGCCGACTTTACTCGTTTGGTGCGACTATTACGCCCCCGCGGCCGCTGCAATCCACAGATTTCGGGACTTCCATTCGTTCCGTTTTTGTTCTATCCAATCTCGCAAACGATGTCAATCGAGTCGTGACGCTGTGGAAAACCGGAATTTGTGGGAGGCCCCTGACAACCAATGTCAGCATGTCCCGTTATAAGAACCAGATGCCCGTCATAAGAACCAGATGCCCGTCATAAGAACTAGACCATGAAGCAGGCAAGATGAGCGAACTCAAGACCATTTCCATCCGCGGCGCGCGCGAGCACAACCTCAAGGGCATCGACCTCGACCTGCCCCGCAACAGCCTGATCGTCATGACCGGCCTGTCGGGTTCGGGCAAGTCGTCACTTGCCTTCGATACGATCTATGCCGAAGGCCAGCGCCGCTATGTCGAAAGCCTGTCGGCCTATGCGCGGCAGTTCCTGGAAATGATGCAGAAGCCGGATGTCGACCAGATCGACGGCCTGTCACCGGCCATCTCGATCGAGCAGAAGACGACGTCGCGCAATCCGCGTTCGACGGTCGGCACGGTCACCGAAATCTATGACTATATGCGCCTGCTGTTTGCCCGCGTCGGGGTGCCCTATTCGCCTGCGACCGGCCTGCCGATCGAGAGCCAGACCGTCAGCCAGATGGTCGACCGCATCCTCGCCTTCGAGGAAGGTACGCGGCTCTATATCCTCGCGCCGCTGGTTCGCGGCCGCAAGGGCGAGTACAAGAAGGAACTCGCCGAGCTGATGAAGAAGGGTTTTCAGCGCGTCAAGATCGACGGCCAGTTCTACGAGATCGCCGAAGCCCCGGTGCTCGACAAGAAATACAAGCACGATATCGATGTCGTGGTCGACCGCATCGTCGTACGCCCCGATATGGCCAGCCGGCTGGCTGACAGTCTTGAGACCTGCCTGACGCTCGCCGACGGCCTGGCGATCGCCGAGTATGCCGACCGACCGCTGCCGCCGGAAGACACAGCTGAAGGCGGCTCGGCCAACAAATCCGCCAACGAAACCCACGAACGGGTGATGTTCTCGGAAAAATTCGCCTGCCCGGTCTCCGGTTTCACCATTACCGAAATCGAGCCGCGCCTGTTCTCGTTCAACAATCCGTTCGGCGCCTGCCCGTCCTGCGACGGCCTCGGCACCCAGCAGAAGATCGACGCCGACCTGATCGTGCCCGAGCAGCAGCGGACACTGCGCGACGGTGCGATTGCTCCCTGGGCCAAGTCGGTCTCCCCCTATTATAACCAGACGCTGGAAGCACTCGGCAAGGCCTATGGTTTCAAGCTTTCCGCCCGCTGGAACGAGCTGACGGAAGAGGCGCAGGACGCCATTCTCAATGGCACGGGAAGCAAGGAAATCACTTTCCACTACGCCGATGGCGCACGCTCCTACCAGACGACCAAGACCTTCGAGGGCATCATTCCCAACCTCGAGCGGCGCTGGAAGGAAACCGATTCCGCCTGGTCGCGCGAGGACATCGAGCGCTTCATGAGCCAGGCGCCCTGCCCCGTCTGCAATGGCTTCCGCCTGAAGCCCGAAGCGCTGGCCGTCAAGATCGACAAGCTGCATATCGGCCAGGTCTCGCAAATGTCGATCCGTGTCGCCAACACCTGGTTCAACGAACTGCCTGCACATCTCACCAGCAAGCAGAACGAGATTGCCGTTCGCATCCTCAAGGAGATCCGCGACAGGCTGAAATTCCTCAACGATGTCGGCCTCGAATATCTGACGCTGGCGCGCAATTCCGGCACGTTGTCGGGCGGCGAAAGCCAGCGCATCCGGCTGGCCTCGCAGATCGGCTCGGGCCTCACAGGCGTGCTCTATGTGCTCGACGAACCGTCGATCGGCCTGCACCAGCGTGACAATGCCCGCCTGCTTGATACACTCAAGCATCTCCGTGACATCGGCAATACGGTCATCGTCGTCGAACATGACGAGGACGCGATCCTGACCGCCGATTATGTCGTCGATATCGGCCCGGCCGCCGGTATCCATGGCGGCGAGGTAGTGGCTCAGGGCACACCCGCCGACATCATGGCCAATCCGAATTCGCTGACAGGCAAATATCTGTCGGGCGAACTTTCCGTTTCCGTTCCTTCGGAGCGCCGCAAGCCAAAGAAGGGCAAGGAAATCAAGATTTTTGGCGCGCGCGGCAACAATCTGAAGGACGTGACGGCGGCCATTCCGCTCGGTATTTTCACCGCGGTTACCGGCGTTTCCGGTGGTGGCAAGTCCACCTTCCTCATCGAGACGCTTTACAAGGCTGCGGCCCGCCGCGTCATGGGCGCGCGCGAAAATCCGGCCGAACACGACCGGATCGACGGATTCGAGAATATCGACAAGGTCATCGACATCGACCAGTCGCCGATCGGCCGTACGCCGCGCTCCAATCCCGCCACTTATACCGGCGCGTTCACACCGATCCGCGACTGGTTTGCAGGTCTGCCGGAAGCCAAGACACGCGGCTATGCACCCGGCCGCTTTTCCTTCAACGTCAAGGGCGGCCGCTGCGAAGCCTGCCAGGGCGATGGCGTCATCAAGATCGAGATGCACTTCTTGCCGGATGTCTACGTCACCTGCGACGTCTGCCACGGCAAGCGCTACAACCGCGAGACGCTCGACGTCCATTTCAAGGGAAAGTCGATTTCCGACGTGCTCGACATGACGGTCGAGGAAGGCTGCGATTTCTTCGCCGCCGTGCCCGCCGTGCGCGACAAGCTGATCGCGCTCCGCGAAGTCGGGCTCGGCTATATCAAGGTCGGCCAGCAGGCCAACACGCTTTCGGGCGGTGAAGCACAGCGCGTCAAGCTGGCCAAGGAACTGTCAAAGAAATCCACCGGCCGAACGCTCTACATCCTCGACGAGCCAACCACCGGCCTGCATTTCCACGACGTCGTCAAGCTCCTGGAAATGCTGCATGAACTGGTCAACCAGGGCAATTCTGTCGTGGTCATCGAGCACAATCTCGAAGTCATAAAGACTGCCGACTGGATCCTCGATTTCGGCCCGGAAGGCGGCGATGGCGGCGGCGAGATCATCGCCCAGGGCACGCCGGAGCAGGTGGTCAAGGAAGAACGCTCCTATACAGGCCAGTTCCTCAAAGACCTGCTGGAGCGGCGGCCAATCAAGCGGATTGCGGCTGAGTAGATTGAGTGGGGCTTATGCCCCCCGCTCTTGCGATTTCTAACACTTAGGCTTTGCGAGCAGCGCCGCGTTAGTCGAACTGTTTCCGGACGCGAAGTCTAAGAGTTGAAATCGCTTTCTCGCCCGCCGGGGGCGAGATAAACCCGCCGCTACTGCCTCGCCTCCATCTATCCTCGAATGTTCAGCAGCCTCAACAATCGATTTGGGCAAAACGAAAACCGCGAGCGCCTATCTCAGCGAGAAAGCAAAATCACGGCTTAACATCTGCGTCCGGAAACGGTGCGGCAGTCAGCAAGAGCGCTCGCAGTTGTTAAGTCGTAGATTTTGCAAGAGCGGGGGTCATCCCGCGAAAACAATCCAAATCCGCCGATCATCCGAATCGAAATATATCAACATCCTCAATCTCTTATCCGCCAATATCCCCGCCCTCCACACCTCCTTTATAATACCCCTGTTCCGCTGCCGGAGTGTATCGCGAGACGTTCGTGTGCAGGCGGAATGGGGTGCTTTCGTCTTGTTTCAAAACGTATGAAACGAGACGAAAGAGACGCGGGACGCTGCGGCATTGCAAGATGCCGTCGTCACAGGCTTCCCCCTTCCTCCTGTCCGGAGGTCGGTTTGGGTCCGCCATGCAAGCGAGGCTTAAAATCCTCGTGCAGCGAAGCAGGACTGCGTCTGAAGGAGCCCGGACAGGCTCCGAAGAACACCTCGTGGCCGCGCGAAAGCGAAGCCATTAATAAACAAAACCAGAGGCAACGCTTTCGCGCGGCTCTCCGGTCTCATTCTTCATGCCACGGACGGAAACCCGCCGCGTGAACACCATGCCACGCCGGCAACAACCAAGCGGCGCCGGCCAGCCCGGCACCTGTCGGAAGCAAGCAGAGCAAATTCTAACGGGCGCTAGACCCAAAATCCTTTTTGCCAGTCTTGCCCAGAACTTCCACCGATCCGATTGACGGCAATGGCCTAGGCGTTCATCCTCCGGGCGACGAACGAATAGGGAGTGTCACATGTCTGTCAGCGCTGCATCGGTCCACCGGCTGGACAATCTGCCCTTCTATCAGGAGCGCGTCGATCTCGCTGCCGCCTTCCGCTGGACTGCGCGCCTGAACATGCACGAGGCGGTGGCCAACCACTTCTCCCTCGCCGTCAACGACGACGGCACGAAATTCCTGATGAACCCCAATCAGGTGCATTTCTCACTAATCAAGGCATCGAGCCTGCTGTTGCTGGATGCCAACGATCCCAATACGATGGACCAGCCCAATGCGCCCGATCCCACGGCCTGGGGCCTGCATGGCGCAATCCACCGCCATGTACCGCATGCACGTTGCATGATGCACGTCCATTCGATCCACGCCACGGTGCTGGCATCGCTGGCGGACTCGCGGCTGCTGCCGATCGACCAGAACTGTGCCACCTTCTTCAATCGCTATGTCATCGATGACAGCTACGGCGGGCTGGCATTTGAAAACGAGGGCGAGCGCTGCGCCCGCCTGCTCGGCAATCCGCAGCACAAGGTGATGATCATGGGCAATCACGGCGTGCTGGTGATCGGCAAGGACGTCGCCGATACCTTCAACCGGATGTATTATTTCGAGCGCGCCGCCGAGACCTATATCAAGGCGCTGATGACCGGCCAGAAGCTGAGGGTGCTGAGTGACGAGGTTGCCGAGAAGGTCGCCAAGGAAATGGACGATTACCCCGACCAATGCGACCGCCACCTCGCCGACCTCAAGACCTTGCTTGAGCGGCAGGAGCCGGACTTCATGCATTGATGATGACGGGTGACTTGAATTTAAACCTGGCGCTCGGCAGCGCCATCGTTGAACAGTCCCGGGCCATGCTGGTCGATGATCTGCTTGGCCTTGCGGAACGTCGTTTCGACTGTGTCTGTCTCGCTGGAGAACAGGTCGGCACGGACGAAATTGCGGACCAGCACCTGGCCATTGGCCTCATGCTCGATGCGGCCGGCAAGGCGATACTGCGCGCCTTCCTTGCGAGGGGTCGCATAGACGGTGTATTCACCGATTTTCTGCATATGCTCCTTCGACGGGGTAGAGCCGCCAGACGAGGAACCGCCAAACAATTTTGAGAAAAATCCAGCCATGTCCGTCGTGTAGCATAGGCCCATTGCCGGCGAAAGAGGTTTTGACGCAGCAAATTCCATGAAAGTTCTGCCTTAAATTCCCCGTAAGCAGCGCCGTGCTAGACTGCTCATCCTGCATGGAGAAAAGGCATGACTGGCGCCTCAGATTTGAAGTCTCATTCCCCGACGATCGCGGACGATCCCGAAGCCTATGTCCGGGCTTCCGAGGCGCAGATACCAGGCATTCGGCCGGGTTCCGAAAAACAGATCGTCTGGGCGCATCCGGATAGGAGACGCACCGCCTTCGCCATCGTCTATTTCCACGGCTTTTCAGCTTCTGCCGGCGAGATCCGCCCCGTCCCGGACCGGGTGGCAACCAACATCAAGGCGAATCTGTTTTTCGCCCGTCTCACCGGTCATGGCGTCGATGGCGCTGCCCTCGGACGCGCCAACATCGAGGACTGGCTCGACGACATCGGCGAGGCAATCGACATCGGCGAAGCACTGGGCGAAAAGGTCATCCTGATGGGGGTCTCCACCGGTGGTGCGCTGGCCACATGGGCACTTTCCCGGCCTCGACTTGCGGAAAAAGTCGCAGCAGCCGTTTTGATCTCTCCCAACTATGGGCTGAGGACGGTCGGCGCCTTCCTACTCAATGCGCCGTTTGCGCGCCAGCTCGTCCATATCACTCTGGGACGGACGCGCAACGCTGAGGCCCGCACCGATCTGCAGCGCAAGATATGGACAACCAACTACCCCACCGAAGCCCTGCTGCCGATGGCGCGGGTCATTTCGCTCGCCAGAAAGACCAAGGTGGAGGCGATCCATACGCCGGCGCTGTTCTTCTATTCGCCGGACGACAGGATTGTGGATCCCACAGGGACTGTCAGCATGGCGAAGCGCTGGGGTGGACCGCATCGGGTGATATCAGTCGAACATACCGACGATCCCAACCGCCACGTCATTGCGGGAGACGCCTACTCGCCATCCACGACCGATATGGTCATCACGCAGATTTGCGCCTGGCTCGCTACGACGCTCCGCCTCAATTCTTGACCGAATCGAAATATACGGACCTAATTCAAGAGCAGGTGGACATCGATGATTCACGGAAAGGTTTGGCTTTGGCTGAGACGAGCATGTTGAAGACTTTTCGCGGATGCCTGCTTGTTCCCGCACTTTGCCTCGCGGCGCTTTGCCTTCCGGCACATGCCGGGCCGCTCGCCGATCTCGGCACCGAAGCTGATGCGTTGATCGACAGGGGCGATGGGTTGGCCGCTTACGAAAAGCTGCGCCAGTCCCTCGCCCAAGCCTCAGAGAAGATCCCATTCAATATCCGCAAGGCATTCTTCGTCAGCGAAAAGCCGGTGATCTTCGGCAATTACAACAGGGTCAAGAGCAATGAATTCCCGGTGGGCTCATCGCTGATCACCTATGCCGAACCGATCGGCCTTGCCTGGCGGCCGGCCGAAGGTAGCCAGGTGCAATCGCAATTCACCGTGGATTTCGAATTGCGCAATCCCTCTGGCGAGATCCTCGCCGTGCAGAAAGCATTCGGCAATTTCAAAATCACCAGCCGCGAGCCGCTGTTCGAGATCTATACGCCGCTGACGCTGGACGTGTCGGCGGTGCCTGCCGGCGATTATGTGCTGAAATACACCTTCAACGACCTCAATTCGAAGAAGACGTCGGATATCGAGCAGCGGTTCACGTTGAAGTAAGCCGGCTTACAATTCGACGATCTGGCCGTCTTCGAGCGTCACCCGACGATCCATCCGGGCGGCCAGTTCGTGATTGTGGGTTGCGATCATCGCCGCGAGGCCCGACTGGCGCACCAAAGCCTCCAATGCATCGAAGACATAATGCGCCGTCGCGGGATCGAGATTGCCGGTCGGCTCGTCGGCCAGCAGGATCAGCGGTGCATTGGCCACGGCACGGGCGATCGCCACGCGTTGTTGCTCACCACCGGAGAGTTCGGACGGCCGATGTTCACCGCGATGGCCAACCCGCATATAGTCAAGCAGCTGGCTGCCGCGCTCGCGGGCTTCCTTGCGCGACAGGCCGGCGATCATCTGCGGCATCATCACGTTTTCGACGGCAGAGAATTCCGGCAGCAGATGGTGAAACTGGTAGACGAAGCCGATCTCCGAACGGCGGATCGTCGTCCGCTCGCTGTCATCCAGCGAACCGCAATCACGACCGTTGACATAGATATTGCCGGTGTCAGGCCGTTCGAGCAGGCCCGCCAGATGCAGCAGTGTCGACTTACCCGTGCCCGATGGCGCCACGAGACCGATTATCTCGCCCTTGCGCATTGACAGATTGGCATCCTTCAGGATGTCGAGGCGAAACTCGCTCTCGCCGAAATGGCGGCCGACATTCTCTATCTTTAAGATTTCGGCACCAGCCATCTCGAACCCTATTCGTAACGCAAGGCCTGGACCGGATCGATCCGGGACGCCCGCCAGGCTGGGAAAATCGTCGCGAAGAAAGACAGGACAAGCGCCATGACGACCACCGTCATCGTTTCGCCGAAATTCATCTCCGCTGGCAACTGGCTGAGGAAATAGAGTTCGGGATTAAACAGCGTCGTGCCGGAAAGCCAGGAGAAGAACTCCCGAATGCCCTCTACATTCAGGCAGACCACCACGCCCAGCAACACGCCGGCAAACGTCCCGGTCACGCCGATGGCCGCCCCGGTCATGAAGAAGATCCGCATGATCGAACCGGACGTGGCACCCATGGTGCGCAGGATGGCGATGTCGCTGCCCTTGTCCTTCACCAGCATGATTAACCCGGAAATGATGTTCAGCGCCGCGACCAGCACGATCAGCGTTAGAATCATGAACATCACGTTGCGCTCCACTGCAAGCGCGGAGAAGAACGTCTTGTTTCGCTGTCGCCAGTCGGTGATGTAGATTTGCCGGGCAGCCGCGTCCTCGACTTTCAGCCGCATGTCCTCGATCTCGTCCGGCTTGTCGACGAAGATCTCGATGGATTGCGCAATGCCCTCGGCATTGAAATAGAGCTGCGCTTCCTCGAACGGCATGAAGATGATCGAGGCATCATATTCCGACATGCCGATCTCGAAGATCGCCGAAACCTTATAACTCTTGACCCTGGGATTGACGCCCATCGGCGTCACGTCGCCATCGGGAGCAATCAGCGTTATGGAATCGCCTTCTGAAAGCCCGAGTTGTTCGGCAAGCCGGCTGCCGATCGCCACGCCGTCGCCCGCCGCAAAGCCCACAAGATCGCCTTGCTTGATGTTGTCGGCCACCATCTTGAGTTTGGTCAGGTCCTCGGCCCGGATGCCACGCACCAGAGCGCCGGTGCCGGCGCCGTTCTTGCCGGAGGCCAGCGTCTGGCCGTCGATCATCGGGATCGCCATCTTGATGCCCGGGATCTTGGCGAACTTGGCAGAGAGGTCAGCGTAGTCGTTGAGCGTGCCATCGATCGGCTGGACGATCATGTGGCCGTTAATGCCCAGAATCCGGCTAATCAGTTCGGTGCGGAAGCCGTTCATCACAGCCATGACGATGATCAACGTCGCTACGCCCAGCATGATGCCGACAAAGGAGAAGCCTGCAATCACCGAAATGAAGGCTTCCTTGCGGCGGGGCCGGAGATAGCGGAGCGCCACGATACGCTCGAAGGTGGAGAATGGTCGTGCGGATGCCGCAGGCGCCGCCCCCTCCGAAACCGCAGTCGCTTCGTTCATTCCCACACCGTTCAGTTGGCTGCCAAAATCTTGTTGAGCGCCGATTCCATCGTCAGCGTCTCGCGTTCGCCGGACTTGCGGTCCTTCAGTTCGACTTCGCCATTGGCGATCGAGCGCGGCCCGACAATGATCTGAGTCGGCACGCCGATCAGGTCCGCGGTCGCGAACTTCGCCCCGGCGCGATCGTCGGTATCGTCATAGAGAACGTCGAAACCAGCCTTGGAAAGCTGGGCGTAGAGGGATTCGCTCGCAGTATCGCAAGCTGTGTCGCCAGATTTCATGTTGATGATTGAGACGTCGAAAGGCGCCACGGATTTAGGCCAGATGATTCCATTGTCATCATGTGAAGCTTCAATGATGGCTGGAACAAGGCGTGTCGGGCCGATGCCGTAGGAGCCCATATGCACGACATGCTGCTTGCCATCCGGCCCCTGGACGCTCGCGCCCATGGCCTCGGAATACTTGGTGCCAAAGTAGAAAATGTGGCCGACTTCGATACCGCGTGCCGAAAGGCGCTCGCCCTCGGGAATGGCATTGAAGGCTGCCTCGTCGTGCATTTCCGATGTAGCGGCATAAACCGAGGTCCATTTGTCGAAAATTGCCTGCAGGCCGGCAACATCATCGAAATTGGTGTCTTCGGCAGGGATATCGAATTTGACGAAATCCTTGTGCGAATAGACCTCCGACTCGCCGGTATCGGCCAGGATAATGAATTCGTGGCTGAGATTGCCGCCGATCGGGCCGGTATCGGCACGCATGGGAATGGCGCGCAGCCCGAGCCGATCGAAAGTGCGGAGATAGGCAGCGAACATCTTGCGATAGGAATGCTCGGCTCCCTCGCGGTCGAGATCGAAGGAATAGGCGTCCTTCATCAGGAATTCGCGCGAGCGCATCGTGCCGAAACGCGGACGCACCTCGTCGCGGAATTTCAGCTGGATGTGATAGAGGTTGAGCGGCAGGTCCTTGTACGACTTCACGGACGAGCGGAAGATCTCGGTGATCATTTCCTCGTTGGTGGGACCGTAGAGCATCTCGCGATCTTGGCGGTCCTTGATGCGCAGCATCTCCTTGCCATAGGCGTCATAGCGACCGCTTTCGCGCCATAGATCGGCCGACTGCAGAGTCGGCATCAAGAGTTCGATGGCGCCAGCGCGATTCTGTTCTTCCCGGACAATCTTGTTGACCTTGTCGAGAACTCGCTTGCCCAGCGGCAACCATGAATAGATTCCCTGGCTTTGCTGGCGGATCATGCCGGCACGCAGCATCAACCGGTGGGAGACGATTTCCGCCTCCTTGGGATTCTCTTTCAGTATGGGCAGGAAGTAACGGGAAAGACGCATAATACGGATCCAGAAATGCAAGCGTTCTACAATCTTCGAGCAGAATCGCGTGGCTGAGTTCGAATTTCCCCGTTTTCATATCGGCTTCACAGGCGGAAGAAAACCCGCAGGCTGCGGATTTGCCGAAATGTTGCAAACGGAAGTACATCTCAGGCGAGGCTGCTCAAATCATGGGCACGAAGTAAATGAAATTTTCGCCGGTGAATGAGTATCCCCGCTTAACAAGCATGCTACGGCATCGTATTCTGGCGCCTGAAAGCCCTGAATTCACTGCGATAGCAAGTTTTATTTTGTCAACGAAATTTTTTTTCCTATGTGTCGCATTTTTGCAAAAAAGCGGATGACAACGCTTAAATCTTGGGCTACGGTCCGGCCATAAATAAGGCAAGGAGTTCAAATCCTTGCCAAACTCGCGGTCAAGTCTTGGGAGGATGGGATCTTAGGCGCGCTAACCCGCTGCCCCCGCAAGGGAAATAGGTCACGCGAAAATTAATGAAAAACAAGGCTTTATGCCTTGTTTTTTTTTGACTTTAATTTGGATGTCCAATCACCGGAGAGTATGGCCGTGCGCCCCCGCTATCTGCACTCACAGTAGGATTAATGCGCGGTTAATTGAGCATTCGCCCGCTTGTGAGGCAATTGATCAAAAAACACAAGAACAGCCTGTTCCAGACCTGCTTGCTCACCGGGAGCGAACTCATCCTGTCATAAAACCGCTATAAAACTGATGTAAGGGGCCGCGCCAGGCAACGGCATGTGGTCAGGAAATGGCGCTTGCCAGACACTATCGTCGACTGCGCGACCGTGTGCCGAGCCGTCGCAAGACGCATCCGGTTCCAGGCCTCTCAGCATAGTCGCAAGGTGGCCAGCTCTGACAACGAAGACTGAGCACGACAACTGAGATCACTTGAACTGCGGGACGATGCGCGGAAATGACAGCGCGTTGAGACCCAGCACTGTGGTGGCGACATACCAGATCGCGTAGAACACACCCGCCAGCACCGTCGTCATCAGGAACACCCGCAGCGGCCGGAATTTGGCCGGTGCGCTTTCGACGGTGCCGTTGACGACGCTGTTCTCATCGCCCTGTGTGCGCAAGCCGATCGGCAGCACGATGAACAGCGTGATCCACCAGCAGATGAAATACTCGGCGAATACGGATACCCAAGGCATGGCGATGGCTTTCGGTTAAATCTCGGGCCTTTATACCCGCGTGACGAACACAGTCACAATCGGTTTCTTGCCCCAGCTATTATTTGCCGCAGACCGGACCGCGCGACGCGCAGCCTCCTTGACCATGTCGAGGTCCTTGCGCTTGACGCGCGGAATGCTCTCGACGGCGCTGAGGACGGCGTCATAGAGCAGGTCTTCCATGTCCTCGCCATCCTCGTCCTCTGCCGGCAGACCGAAAGCCGTGACATCGGGATCGTCAAGGAAATCATAGCGGCTGTCGAGGATGATGTTGACCGCGACATGGCCGGCAAAAGACAGCTTGCGGCGGTCGCCGATCCCCATCTCGTCGATATCGCCGATCAGGTTGCCGTCCTTGAAGATGCGGCCATGCGGCGCTTGATCGATGATGACGGCAGGGCCTGGAGCAAGCCGCAGCATGCCGCCGTTGCGCACTTCGGCGACTTGGGCGATTCCGGCCCTCACGCCGAGTTCGGCATGCGCGTGCAGATGCGCAGCCTCGCCATGCACGGGCACCAGGATCTGCGGCCGCGTCCATTCATACATGCGCTTGAGTTCGTTCTGGCGTGGATGGCCGGAGACATGCACGAGCGCATCGGTATCGGAGACGACGATCATGCCCTGGTCGATCAGGGCGTTCTTGATTTCGAGAATAGCCTTCTCGTTGCCCGGAATGGTGCGCGAGGAAAACACGAATGTGTCGCCCTTGGTAAAGCCGATGTTGCGCATCTCGTCGCGGGCAATCTTGGCGAGTGCAGCACGCGACTCACCCTGGCTGCCGGTCAGGATGACAACCGCATTTTCACGCGGCAGATAGCCGAATTCATCCTCGGCGATGAACGGCTCGATACCTTCGAGCATGCCGAGGTCGTCGGCGACATTGGTCACACGGCGCATCGACGAGCCGAGCAACAGCACTTCGCGGCCAGCTTCCTCAGCAGCCAACGCGATCGATTTGATGCGCCCGACGTTCGAAGAGAAGGTGGTGACGGCAACGCGGCCGGCAGCGTTGCGGATGACTTCCGCGAGACTCGCCGAGACTTCCATCTCCGAAGGAGAATCGCCTTCGCGCTGCGCATTGGTGGAATCGCAGATCAGCGCCAGCACGCCCTCGTCGCCGACCTGGCGGAAACGTGCCTCGTCGGTGCCCTTGCCGAGCGACGGCGCCGGATCGATCTTCCAGTCGCCGGTATGGATAACATTGCCGAGCGGCGTGCGAATGACCAGCGACATCGCTTCGGGAATGGAATGCGCCACGGTCACCGGCTCGATCGAGAACGGACCAACCTCGATCCGCATCCCCGGCTGCATATTCTTGACCGGGATCTTGTCACCTGTCTTGTCGTAATCGCCCTTGGCTTCCAGCATGCCAGCCGTAAACGGCGAGGCGTAAAGCGGCACGTTCAGCCGTGGCCAGAGATCCCGGACAGCGCCGTAGTGGTCCTCATGCGCATGGGTGATGAACAGCGCCAGGAGATTTTCGCGCTCGGCCTCGATGAAGCTGATATCCGGCAGGATCAGTTCGACGCCCGGCAGTTCGGGTCCGGCGAAAGACACACCGCAATCGACCATGATCCACTTGCGATGTTCGCGCGGGCCAAAACCGTAAAGCGCGAGATTCATACCAATCTCGCCCACCCCACCCAGGGGGAGGAACACCAGTTCGTCGTTTGCGGCCATGAAACTCAGTACCTACTCTTCAAGAGAAAAACACGTCGCCCGAGGCGATCGGCATCACTTCGCCGGTCGGCAATCGCAGTTGCAACCGGCCATCATCTTCTATACCGGAAAACACACCGGATATCGACCTGTCCGGCAGGTTGACCGTGATCGCCCCGCCGATACCTTTTACATGCCGCTTCCACCCATCAACGACAGTGGCGATGCCCCTGCCCTCGTTCCATGCAATCAGAACCTCGGCCATCTCCTGCATCAATCGGGCAAACAGGCTTTCCGGCGATGTTGTTACACCTGCTTCAGTCAGCGTGATGGTCGGATAGAGCGGATTGTCCGGTCGATGGGCGACGTTGACGCCACAGCCGATCACCACAGCCTGCCTGCCATCACCAAGATTTTCAGCCTCCACAAGAATGCCGGAGACCTTCTTGTCATCGACCAGGATGTCGTTCGGCCACTTGATCGCAACGCGCTCGGCAGCCCACGGCATTTCCCCGACAATGGCGCGATAAAGTGCCAATGCGACCGCAATTGGCAGCGATCCGACCGCCGATGCCGGCCCCGGATCGATCAGCAGTAGCGAGGCATACAGATTTCCGGGCTCAGAGATCCACACCCGCCCGCGTCTACCGCGTCCGCCCAATTGACGGCGCGCCGTGACCCAGACATTGCCTGGGTCGCCGGCGCGCGCCATTTCCATGCACACGGTATTGGTCGAGCCGACATCCCCGAGCGCTTCATGCCGGAACCGATCGATTCCGTAGCGCCCCGGATTGCCCACCGTCAAAACAGCGCTGCCGCAGCCGCTTCAGCCGCCGTGCCGATCGGCCCACCGATCAGCACATAACCCAGAACGAACAGGCCGGCGATGCTGAAGATGACCTTGAGGCTGCCCGGAACGCGGGCGATTTCCCTGGTCGCGGCATCAAACCACATCAGCTTGACGATGCGCAGGTAATAGTAGGCACCCACGACCGAGGCGAGAACGCCGATCACCGAAAGCGCATAAAGGCCCGCCTTGATCGCCGCGACGAACACGAAGTATTTCGCAAAGAAGCCGGCGAGCGGCGGGATGCCGGCAAGCGAAAACATCATCGCGGTCAATACGGTCGCCATCAGCGGATTGGTGGTCGAAAGGCCGGCGAGATCATCTACCCGTTCCAGCGCCTGACCGTCCTTGCCGCGCATCGACAGGATGATCGCGAATGTGCCCATCGTCATGACCAGGTAGATTGCCATATAGAGCGCAACGCCGGAGACGCCCTCCTGGCTGCCGGCGGCGAGGCCGACAAGCGCATAGCCCATATGACCGATAGACGAATAGGCCATCAGTCGCTTGATATTGCTCTGGCCGATGGCGGCAAACGATCCCAGCACCATCGAGGCGATCGAGATGAACACCACGATCTGCTGCCAGTCGTGGAAGATCGGCTGGAAGGCTTCCATGACAACGCGCACGAAGATCGACATCGCGGCAACCTTCGGAGCGCCGGCAAGAAAGGCCGTGACCGGTGTCGGCGCGCCTTCATAGACGTCCGGCGTCCACATGTGGAACGGCACGGCCGAGATCTTGAACGCGACGCCAGCCAGCACGAAAACCAGGCCGAAGACCAGGCCGAGCGAGCGGGTTTCGCTCGACAGCGCGGTGGCGATATCGGCAAAGCCAGTGTGACCGGTAAAACCGTAGACCAGCGACATGCCGTAAAGCATCATGCCCGAGGAAAGAGCGCCGAGCACGAAATACTTGAGGCCGGCTTCCGTCGAACGGGCGGAATCGCGGTTCATCGCCGCGACGACATAGAGCGCCAGCGACTGCAGTTCGAGCGACATGTAGAGCGAGATAAGATCGTTGGCCGAAATCATCAGCATCATGCCGAGCGTCGAAAGCACGACCAGAACCGGATATTCGAACTTGTCGATATTGTTGGCCCTGGCCTGGCTGAGCGACATGATCAGCGCCACCGCAGAGCCGATCAGCGCCAGAACTTTCATAAAGCGCGAAAAGCCGTCTGAGCGGAATGCGTCATTGTAGGCAGAGCCGTTCGACGGAACCCAGATCACCCAGATCGCGGCGATGACGAGCAACAGCACTGAAAGCCAGGTGACGGCGGGAGCGGATTTCTCTCCTCCGAACACACCGATCATCAGCAGCGCCAGGGCACCGGCTGCGATGATCAGTTCCGGTGCCGAGAGGCTTAGACTTGCGACAATGGTATCAGCAATCATTTTGCAAAGTCCTGTGATCAGTACGCCGCCGAGGCGACATCATGCGCTGCCTGAACGGCGGCGGTATAATTGTTGACAAGGAGATCCACCGAGGCAGCCGTCGCATCGAAGACGGGAGCCGGATAGACACCGAAGAAGATCGTGAGCGCAACCAACGGATAGAGGATCAACTGCTCGCGCGGCGAGAGGTCGAACAGCTTCTTCAGGCTGTCCTTCTCGAGCGCGCCGAAGATAACCCGACGATAGAGCCACAGCGCATAGGCAGCCGAAAGAACAACACCCGTCGTTGCAAACAGCGCCACCCAGGTATTGGCGCGGAAGGCGCCCAACAGGGTCAGGAATTCACCGATAAAGCCCGATGTGCCGGGAAGACCGACATTGGCCATGGTGAACACCATGAAGGCAACAGCATATTTCGGCATGTTGTTGACAAGGCCGCCATATGCAGAAATTTCGCGGGTATGGGTCCGATCATAGACCACACCGACGCAAAGGAAGAGTGCGCCAGAGACGATGCCGTGCGAAAGCATCTGGAAGATCGCGCCCTGCACGCCCTGCACATTGGCGGCAAAGATGCCCATGGTCACGTAGCCCATATGGGCGACCGAGGAATAGGCGATCAGCTTCTTGATGTCTTCCTGCATCAGCGCCACGAGCGACGTGTAGATGATGGCAATCACCGACAGCGAGAAGACGAAGGGTGCGAAATACTCCGACGCCAGCGGAAACATCGGCAGCGAGAACCGCAGGAAACCGTATCCGCCGAGCTTCAGCAGAATACCCGCCAGGATCACCGAGCCCGCCGTTGGCGCCTGAACGTGTGCGTCAGGCAACCATGTATGCACCGGCCACATCGGCATCTTCACCGCAAACGAGGCGAAAAACGCTAGCCATAGATAGGTCTGCATTTCAGCCGGGAACTTGTGGGCCAGGAGCTGGGTGATGTCGGTCGTGCCGGCATCCCAGTACATCGCCATGATCGCCAGCAGCATCAGCACCGAGCCGAGCAGCGTATAGAGGAAGAACTTGTAGGATGCATAGACGCGATCCTTGCCACCCCAGACGCCGATGATGATGAACATCGGGATCAGGCCTGCTTCGAAGAACACGTAGAACAGCACGATGTCGAGCGACACGAACACGCCGATCATCAGCGTTTCGAGCAGCAGGAAGGCGATCATGTATTCCTTGATGCGCTTTTCGATCGAAAGCCAACTGGCCAGCACGCAGAAGGGCATCAGGAACGTCGTCAGGATGACGAACAGCATGGAGATGCCGTCAACGCCGAGATGATAAGAAATGCCGCTGTTCAGCCACTCCGCCTTCTCGACGAACTGGAAACCGGCATTCGAATTGTCAAAGCCTGCCCAGATGAACAGCGAGACGATGAAGGTGACGACAGTCGTCGCAAGGGCGATGTAGAGGACATTTTGCCGTCCGGCGTCGCTGTCGCTGCGCATCAGCAGCAGCAGACCGGCACCCACCAAGGGCAGGAAGGTAACCAGCGAAAGAATAGGCCAACCGGACATCAGAATGAACTCCCGAGCATCATCCAGGTTACAAGGGCAGCAATGCCGATCAGCATTACAAATGCATAGTGGTAGAGGTAACCCGTCTGCAGGCGGACGACACGACCTGTGACATCGACGACCCTCGCCGCAATGCCGTTCGGGCCGTAGCCGTCGATAACCCGCCCATCGCCTTCCTTCCACAGGAAGCGGCCAAGCCACTTGGCCGAGCGCACGAACAGGAGATCATAGAGCTCGTCGAAGTACCACTTGTTGAGCAGGAACTTGTAAAGACCACTTTGCTGGCTCGCGAGATACGGCGGAATCCAGGGTGAGCGGATGTAGAATACCCAGGCCGTGACCAGACCCACCACCATCGCCACGAACGAACTCCACTTAACCCAGAGCGGTACGTGGTGATAATGCTCGAGGATCTCGTTTGTCGGCAGCGTGAACAGGGCGCCCTTCCAGAATTCGGCATAATGTTCGCCGAAGAAGTAGTCATGGAAGATGAAGCCCGACAGCAGCGCGCCGAGCGCCAGGAGATAGAGCGGCACCAGCATGACATTCGGTGATTCATGCACGTGATGCATGACATCGTGGGGAGCGCGCGGCTTGCCGAAGAACGTCATGAAAATCAGGCGCCATGAATAGAAGCTGGTGAACACGGCAGCAATGACGAGCAACGTGAAGGCAAAGCCTGCAAGCGGACCGTGGCCGGCAAACGACGCTTCGATGATCGCATCCTTGGAGAAGAAACCGGCGGTACCGATCAGGGTGCCAGGGATGCCGACGCCGGTGATGGCAATGGTGCCGATCATCATCGTCCAGAATGTCTTGGGGATATGCGTCCGAAGACCGCCCATGTAACGCATGTCCTGCTCGTCGGAGACGGCATGGATGACCGAGCCCGCGCAGAGGAACAACAGAGCCTTGAAGAAGGCGTGCGTGAACAGGTGGAAGATCGCCGCGCCATAGGCACCCGTGCCGAGCGCCACGAACATGTAGCCGAGCTGCGAGCAGGTCGAATAGGCGATGACGCGCTTGATGTCGTTCTGCACCAGGCCGACCGAGGCAGCAAAGAAGGCGGTGATCGCGCCGACCAGAACAACCACGTTAAGCGCGGTCTGCGACAGATCGAAGATCGGTGACATACGGGCAACGAGGAAGACGCCGGCGGTGACCATGGTTGCGGCATGGATGAGCGCCGACACAGGCGTCGGGCCTTCCATGGCGTCCGGCAGCCAAGTGTGCAGAAGGAACTGCGCCGACTTGCCCATCGCGCCCATGAACAGCAACAGGCTGACTGCGGTGATCGCACCGGCCTTGTCGAGCTGCATGCCGAAGAGGTTGATGACCGCGTCCGTCACAACAGCATGCTCGCCGGTCGCGGCGGCTGCATCGGCACCATGTTCGGCAGCAGCCGGTAGGTACGTGGCGGCAGCGGCGAAGATCGATTCCAGATTGATCGAGCCGAACAGCACGAACAGTCCGAAGATGCCCAGCGCAAAGCCGAAGTCGCCGACGCGGTTGACAACGAACGCCTTGATGGCTGCTGCATTGGCTGATGGCTTCTTGTACCAGAAGCCGATCAGCAGATAGGACGCCAGACCCACGCCTTCCCAGCCGAAGAACATCTGCAGCAGGTTGTCGGAAGTCACCAGCATCAGCATGGCGAAGGTGAACAGCGACAGATAGGCAAAGAAGCGCGGGCGATGCGGATCGTGATGCATGTAGCCGATCGAATAGACATGCACGAGGCTCGACACCGAGTTGACGACGACGAACATCACCGCCGTCAGCGTATCGATGCGGAAAGCCCATTCGACATCCACGCCGCCTGACTGCACCCAGCGCATGACTGGAATCGTGATGTGTTCCTGGTCGCCAAGCGCGACATTGAAGAACACCACCCAGGACAGGACTGCAACGATCAGCATCAGGCCGGTCGTGACATATTCCGACGCCTTTGCCCCGATCGAATTGCCGCCCAGACCGGCGATGATCGCACCGAGCAGTGGCAGGAAGACAATGAGTTTGTAGATGATCATAGCCTTCTCAGCCCTTCATCATGTTGACGTCTTCAACCGCGATCGTGCCCCGATTGCGATAGAAGACGACGAGTATTGCAAGACCGATCGCGGCTTCCGCAGCGGCAACGGTCAGAATGAACAAGGCAAACACCTGGCCGGTGATGTCATTGAGGAACGCCGAGAACGCCACCATGTTGATGTTGACGGCGAGCAGGATGAGCTCGACCGACATCAGGATGACGATGACGTTTTTCCGGTTCAGGAAAATACCGAAGACGCCCAGCATGAAGAGGATGGCGCTGACGGTGAGATAGTGGCCGATTGTGATTTCCATGGTCCTGATCCTTCGTCTTCCTTAGAGCCCTTGGCCGGGCTTGGGGTTGACGATCGAAATTGCGGTTTTCGGCGTACGGGCGACCTGACGAGCGATATTCTGCCGCTTGATGTCGGTGCGATGCTTGAGGGTAAGCACGATCGCGCCGATCATGGCGACCAGAAGCACCAGGCCGGCGATCTGGAAGAAGAAGATGTAGTGGGTATAAAGAACATCGCCGAGCGCTGCGGTGTTGGTGCGCTTTGCGGGATCCGGGATTGGCATCGAGATCGTGCCGGCAATCTTCGGCGACAGCGTCGAACCACCGATGACAATGATCAGTTCAGCCGCAACGATAAGACCGACGAGCACACCGACGGGAGCATATTCCAACGCGCCAGATCGAAGCTTGGCGAAGTCGATATCGAGCATCATCACCACGAACAGGAACAGCACCGCAACCGCGCCGACATAGACGACCAGGAGGATCATCGCCAGGAACTCAGCCCCCGTCAGCAGGAACAGCCCCGCCGCGTTGACGAAGGTCAGGATCAGGAACAGAACCGAGTGAACCGGGTTCTTCGCCCAGATGACCATGAATGCCGACGCGACTGCGACGAAGGCAAACAGATAAAAAAACAGAGCCTGCAGACCCATTTTGGCGCCTTTATATTTTCGGGGAAGCCTGTCGAAAGCCCCTGCCCGTCCCTGTCCGGCAGACCGCCGGAAGTTTCGATTTCATGCCGCTTCGGCCGGTGCCGAAGAATTCTTTGGCCGGATTACCGGTAAGGCGAATCCAGCGCGATGTTGCGCGCGATTTCACGCTCCCACCGGTCGCCGTTGTCGAGGAGCTTTTCCTTGTCGAAATAGAGCTCTTCGCGGGTCTCGGTGGCAAATTCGAAATTCGGGCCCTCGACGATGGCGTCAACCGGGCACGCTTCCTGGCAAAAGCCGCAATAGATGCACTTCACCATGTCGATGTCGTAGCGCACGGTGCGGCGGGTACCATCGTTGCGGCGCGGGCCGGCTTCGATGGTGATCGCCTGAGCGGGACAGATCGCTTCGCACAGCTTGCAGGCAATGCAGCGCTCCTCGCCGTTCGGGTAACGACGCAGCGCATGTTCGCCACGGAAGCGCGGGGAAACCGGTCCCTTTTCATAGGGGTAGTTCACCGTCGCCTTGGGCGAGAAGAAATACCGCAGCGTCAGGAAGAACGCGTTGACGAATTCCCGCAGGAACAACGAGCGGACTGTCTGTGTGATCGCCGACATCGTTTATTCTCCCTTCATTCCAAAATACTTGCCCATCATGCCCATCCCATAATCTTCAGGACGAAGGCGGTGATGACGACCATCGCCAGCGAGATCGGCAGGAAGACCTTCCAGCCCAGACGCATCAGCTGATCGTAGCGGTAGCGCGGCACGAAAGCCTTGACCATGGCGAACATGAAGAACACCATCGTCGCCTTGAGCACAAACCAGATAATACCCGGTACCCAGTTGAACAGCCAGAAGTCGACCGGCGGCAGCCAGCCTCCGAGGAACAGGATGGTGGTCAGCGAGCACATCAGTACGATGGCCGCGTATTCGCCGAGCATGAACATCATGTACGGCGTGGAGCCATATTCGACCATGAAGCCGGCAACCAGTTCCGATTCCGCTTCGGGAAGATCGAAAGGCGGACGGTTGGTTTCAGCCAGTGCCGAGATGAAAAACACCACGAACATCGGAAACAGCGCCAGCCAATGCCAGTCGAGGAACGAGTTCGGCAGACCAAGACGGGTCCCGATGCCATCCTTCTGGGCAAGCACGATGTCGGTCAGGTTCAGCGACCCAACGCAGAGCAGCACGGTGACGATGACGAAGCCGATCGAGACTTCATAGGAGACCATCTGTGCGGCCGAACGCAGCGCGCCGAGGAACGGATACTTGGAGTTCGATGCCCAGCCGCCCATGATGATGCCGTAGACCTCAAGCGAGGAAATGGCAAAGACATAGAGGATGCCGACATTGATGTTGGCAATCACCCAGTTGTCGTTCAGCGGGATGACGGCGTAAGTCGCCAGTGCCAAAGTCACGGCGACCAGCGGCGCCAGCAGGAAGACGGCCTTGTTGGCCCCGGCGGGAATCACCGGTTCCTTCAGCATGAACTTCAAAAGGTCGGCGAAGGACTGGAAAAGTCCCCACGGGCCCACCACATTCGGTCCACGGCGCAGCTGGACGGCTGCCCATACCTTGCGGTCAGCGAGCAGGATATAGGCGATGAAGATGAGCAGCGCTACGAGCAGCAGCAGCGACTGACCAATCATGATCAGCGCCGGCCAGACATAGGTCGTGATAAATGCGTCCATAATACCTTGTCCCCCGCGCCTATTCGGCCGCAGCCTTGAAGTTGTTGCGGGCCAATGCAGAGCATTCGGCCATCACTGCCGAAGCGCGCGCTATCGGGTTCGTCAAATAGAAGTCTTTGACCGGAGAAGCAAATCCGGATTTGCCCATTTTCCGCGGTTTTTTCGCCACTGCGACGATTTCGTCCGAGGAGCCTGGCTTGATCTGGTCGACTTCGGCGAAATGCGGGAACTGGGCGTAAAGCTTGCCGCGCAATTGCTGAAGCGAATCAAAGGGAAGCTTCTTGCCGAGGACGTCGGAGAGTGCGCGGATGATCGCCCAGTCTTCCTTGGCCTCGCCCGGCGCGAAGTTTGCCCGCATACCCATCTGCACCCGACCTTCGGTATTGACCCAGATGCCAGACTTTTCGGTGTAGGTGGAACCCGGCAGGATGACGTCGGCAGCCTGGGCGCCATTGTCGCCGTGCGAGCCGATGTAAACCAGAAGATTTGTGCTCTTCTTGGCGAGGTTGAGCTCATCCGCACCGAGCAGGAAGAGAACATCCATGGTCGCAACCTGGGTCGCGGCATCGACGCCCTTTTCGCCCGGCACGAAGCCGAGATCGAGGCCACCGACACGTGCGGCAGCCGTGTGGAGCACTGCAAGACCATTCCAGTCAGCCTTGACCGCGCCAACCGCTTCAGCAAGGCCGGCGATCGTCGCGAGAACACCGCGACCATCGGTGCGCGACAGCGCGCCCTGGCCAACGATGATCATCGGCTTCTTGGCCTTCTTCAGCTTGGCGGCAAACTTGTTGGTGCCGTCGAGCAGCTCCGAAAGCGTCTCCGTGCCGGCACCGAGATATTCGTAGTCGTAGCGCAGTTCAGCGGCTTCACCGATCACCGCAATCGGGAATTCACCACGGCGCCAGCGCTTGCGGATGCGGGCATTGAGCACCGAAGCCTCGTAGCGCGGATTGGCACCGATGATCAGCAGCGCATCGGCTTCTTCGATCCCGGCAATCGTCGGGTTGAAGATGTAGCTTGCACGACCGAGCGCCGGATCGAGCGCGACGCCATCCTGGCGGCAATCGAGATTTTCCGAACCCAGCGACTTCACCAGTTCGGAGAGCGCGTACATTTCTTCGACCGATGCCAGATCGCCAGCGATCGCACCGATCTTCTCACCCGTCGTTGCCGACACGGCAGCCTTGATGGTGGCAAAAGCTTCCGGCCACGTGGCGGGAATCAGGCGGCCATCCTTGCGGACGTAGGGGCGGTCGAGTCGCTGTGTCTTCAGGCCGTCCCAGATGAAGCGGGACTTGTCCGAGATCCATTCCTCGTTGATGTCTTCGTTGACACGCGGCATGACGCGCATGACTTCGCGGCCACGCGTATCGATGCGGATGGCCGAACCAAGCGCATCCATCACATCGATGGATTCGGTCTTGTTCAGTTCCCATGGACGCGCAGTAAACGCAAAGGGCTTCGAGGTCAGAGCGCCGACCGGGCAGAGGTCGACGACGTTGCCCTGCAGTTCCGATGTCATGGCCTGCTCGAGATAGGTCGTGATCTCGGCATCTTCGCCGCGACCGATCAGGCCGAGTTCAGCGATACCGGCAACTTCCGTCGTGAAGCGGACGCAGCGCGTGCAGTGGATGCAGCGGTTCATCACCGTCTTGACCAGCGGTCCGATATACTTGTCTTCGACGGCGCGCTTGTTCTCGGTATAGCGGGACGCATCGACACCAAAGGTCATCGCCTGGTCCTGCAGGTCGCACTCGCCACCCTGGTCGCAGATCGGGCAATCCAGCGGATGGTTGATCAGCAGGAATTCCATCACGCCTTCGCGGGCCTTCTTGACCATCGGAGTGTTGGTGAAAACCTCGGGCAATTCGCCATTCGGGCCGCCGCGGATATCGCGCACGCCCATGGCGCAGGAGGCTGCCGGCTTCGGCGGGCCACCCTTCACTTCAACCAGACACATGCGGCAATTGCCGGCAACCGACAACCGCTCGTGAAAACAGAAGCGCGGAACTTCGGCGCCAGCCTCCTCGCACGCCTGCAACAGCGTGAAATGATCCGGTACCTCGATCTCTTTTCCGTCAACTTTCAGCTTCGCCATTTCAGCCTTCCAACAGCGCTTTCGCTTGGCTCGCCCAGTCATCCCGGATGATCCGGTTTTCAAGGCCAAGCTTGTCATCTATTTCGCGCATTTCGGCTTCAGTCCATTTGGCGATCTCAGCCAAAGTCTTGATGCCCATGCCGTTGAGTACCTTTTCCAACCTCGGGCCGACGCCCGAAATCTTCTTCAGATCGTCCGCCACCGGCGCCCGATCCTTTTTCACTACACGCAATGGCACAATCTTGGCCGTGCCTGCGCGCTCTTTTCTTGTCTCTGTCGCCGCAGGTGCGGCCGGGGCCGGCTTTGCCGCCTCGCCCCGATCGAGCGCATTGGCGAATGCTCCCATGAACGCACCGGCCATCTGCGCCGTGAGGTTCATGCCAAATGCCGTCATCATCGTCATGGCCGCAGTCTGGTCCGCGAAGAACTTGGCTGAAGCGTCGGCAAGATTCGACGCAGCGGTGGATTGATCCACCGTCTCGTGCCGATCCTGGCTTTTCGCTTCGTTCGTCAAGACCTTACTCCGCAGCCTCGAGCACGGCGCCGTGTGACGTCGAGTTATAGGTGTATTCGTCGATACGCTTTTCGATTTCCGGACGGAAATTGCGGATCAGACCCTGGATCGGCCAGGCAGCAGCATCGCCGAGCGCACAAATCGTGTGCCCCTCGATCTGCTTGGTCACCGCAAACAGCATGTCGATCTCGCGCTTTTGGGCGTTACCCTTCACCATGCGCTCCATCACCCGCATCATCCAGCCGGTGCCTTCGCGGCATGGCGTGCACTGGCCGCAGCTCTCATGCTTGTAGAAAGCCGAGAGGCGCCAGATTGCCTTGATGATGTCAGTCGACTTGTCCATGACGATTGCAGCCGCCGTCCCGAACGACGATTTCACGTCGCGCATGCCGTCGAAATCCATCGGCGCGTCGATAATGTCTTCACCCTTGACGACCGGGCAGGATGCGCCGCCGGGAATGACCGCGAGCAGGTTGTCCCAGCCGCCGCGAATGCCGCCGCAATGCTTGTCGACCAGTTCACGGAACGGAATGCCCATAGCATCCTCGACCGTGCACGGCTTGTTGACGTGGCCTGAAATCATGAACAGCTTGGTGCCGACATTGTTCGGACGGCCGATGGCCGAGAACCAGCCAGCGCCACGGCGCAGGATGGTCGGAGCGACGGCAATCGACTCGACGTTGTTGACGGTTGTCGGACAGCCATAAAGCCCCATATTGGCCGGGAACGGCGGCTTCAGGCGCGGCTGGCCCTTCTTGCCTTCAAGACTCTCGAGCAGCGCTGTTTCTTCGCCGCAGATGTAAGCGCCGGCACCATGGTGGACAAAGATCTCCATGTCCCAGCCATGCTTGTTGTTCTTGCCGAGCAGGCCAGCGTCGTAGCATTCGTCGATAGCAGCCTGCAGCGCCTCGCGCTCGCGGATATACTCGCCGCGAACATAGATGTAGGCGACATGCGCGCCCATCGCGAAAGACGCGATCACGCAGCCCTCGATCAGCGTATGCGGATCGTGGCGCATGATGTCACGGTCCTTGCAGGTACCGGGCTCGGATTCGTCGGCATTGACCACGAGGTAATGCGGGCGACCGTCGCTCTCCTTCGGCATGAAGGACCACTTGAGGCCGGTCGGAAAGCCTGCGCCGCCACGTCCGCGAAGACCGGAAGCCTTCATCTCGTTGATGATCCAGTCGCGGCCTTTTTCCAGTATCTGCTTGGTGCCATCCCAATGGCCGCGCATCATAGCGCCCTTGAGGGACTTGTCCTTCAAGCCGTAGATATTGGTGAAAATCCGATCCTTGTCGTCTAGCATCACGTCTATCCTTAGCGCGGCTTCTTGCCGAAGACCTTGATATATTCCGCTTCGCCGCCCCGGGCCAGGGCATCAGCCTGCTTGACCCAGTCTTCGCGGTCGATGCGACCTTTGAAATTCAGATAACCATCCACCCATTCGCGCTCGGCCTGCTTCCAGGATGCCACCTGAGCATAGGTGAAGATCCCAAGCTCGTGCAGCGTGCCCTCGATCTTCGGCCCAACACCCGAAATCATCTTGAGATCATCCGGAATTGCAGGCTTTTCGACACCGGCAGGCCGGTTCGGATCGTCAAGCGCAGGCTTGGCAACCTTCTGCTCGACTGAAGTGGTGACCTTGATGGGCTCGCCGCCCGGTGTGGCGGTCTTACCGTCAGCCGGCGACTTGATCGCAGGCGTGGTTTCGATGACGTCGGTCTTCGGCTTTGCCGCATTCGACGGCGGAACGCTGACAGCATCTGCAGCCGGAGCAGCCTTGGCCCTCACAGCCTTAGGCTTCTCATCCGGCGTGGTCAGCGACGTCAGGCCGCCAATCGGTGCCGAGAAGATGCGATCGATCTGCGTGCCCGGCTTGACTTCGCTCGCCCTGCCCGCTTCGAAACGCTCGATGACATATTCCAGCTGGCGCGGCGTCAGATCTTCGAAAGTGTCGTTGAAGATTGCCACCATCGGTGCATTGACGCAGGCGCCGAGACATTCGACCTCTTCCCACGACAAGGTGCCGTCGGCATTGAGGTGATGCGGCTCGTGATGAATCTTCGACTTGCAGACCGCGATCAGCTCTTCCGAGCCGCGCAGCATGCAAGGAGTGGTGCCGCACACCTGGATATGAGCGCGGGTGCCGACCGGCTGCAGCTGGAACTGCGTGTAGAATGTCGCGACTTCAAGCACGCGGATATAGGGCATGGCGAGCATGTCGGCGATGGATTCGATCGCAGCCTTGGTGACCCAGCCGTCCTGTTCCTGCGCACGCATCAGCAGCGGGATGACAGCGGATTGCTCGCGGCCCTTGGGATACTTCTTGATCGTTGCCTTGGCCCAGACCGCATTGTCCTTGCTGAACGCAAAGGCTGCGGGTTGAACATTATCTTCGGCTAGTCGACGTACGGACATTCGTTTTCACGCCCTATCACTTGATCTTGCCACATTGCGAAGTGGACAAACCGGCCATCTCGCATGCGTAACCTTCATTGTCTTTCTGGAGGAAGACCACGAACCGCTTGCCATTCTGCACGGCGGCCTTGATCTCGAAACCCTCGGAGATCAGCGTCCCCATCGAGGATCCCTCGACACTCACCGTCTGATCTGTAGTGTCCTGTGCGAAAGCGGCACCGGAAACAGAAATCAGCGTCGCGACAAGTGCCATCCTCAGCATCAGCGGTCTACCTCACCGAACACGATGTCCAGCGAGCCAAGCACTGCCGCCACGTCGGCGAGCTGATGGCCAGCACAGAGGAAGTCCATCGCCTGCAGATGAGCAAATCCCGGAGCCCGGATCTTGCAGCGATACGGCTTGTTCGTTCCGTCTGCCACGAGATAGACGCCGAACTCGCCCTTCGGCGCTTCGACGGCTGCGTAAACTTCGCCAGCCGGCACGTGATAGCCTTCAGTGTAAAGCTTGAAGTGATGGATCAACGCCTCCATCGACCGCTTCATCTCGCCGCGCTTCGGCGGCACGACCTTGCCATCGATCGAATTCACGGGCCCAACCTTGGCGACACCCAGCAGCCGATCGACACACTGGCGCATGATCCTGGCGGCCTGGCGCATCTCGAACATGCGGATCAGGTAACGATCGTAGCAGTCGCCATTTTTGCCGACAGCCACTTCGAAATTCAGATCGGAATAGCATTCGTAGGGCTGCGAGCGGCGCAGGTCCCAGGCAGCGCCCGAACCACGTACCATGACGCCCGAGAAACCCCAGTTCCACGCATCGGCGAGTGTCACGACACCGATATCGACGTTGCGCTGCTTGAAGATGCGGTTTTCAGTCAACAGACCTTCGATGTCGTCGAGCGTCTTGATGAACGGGTCAATCCATTTGCCAATATCTTCTACGAGTTCCGGCGGAATGTCCTGATGTATGCCGCCCGGACGGAAATAGGCAGAGTGCATGCGCGCGCCGCAGGCACGCTCATAAAACACCATCAGCTTTTCGCGCTCTTCAAAGCCCCAAAGCGGCGGCGTCATCGCGCCCACGTCCATGGCCTGCGTCGTCACGTTCATGATGTGCGACAGGATGCGGCCGATTTCCGAATAGAGCACCCGGATCAGCTGGCCGCGGATCGGGATCTCGATGTTCAGCATCTTTTCGACGGCAAGCGCGAAAGCATGCTCCTGGTTCATCGGCGCGACATAGTCGAGCCGATCAAAGTAGGGCACCGCCTGCAGGTAGGTCTTGGTCTCGATCAGCTTCTCGGTGCCACGATGCAAAAGGCCGATATGCGGATCGACGCGTTCCACGATTTCACCATCGAGCTCCAGCACAAGCCGAAGCACGCCGTGAGCAGACGGATGCTCCGGGCCAAAGTTGATCGTAAAGTTGCGGACGTTATGTTCTGTCATTCTGGATGCTCCGAAGTGGAGGCGAATAGGCGGTCATGAAGGCAGCTGGCGCGAGGCCGGCAGTATCAAAAGGCCACTACTGACTCTTCTTCTCGTCCCCCGGCAGCACATAATCGGTGCCTTCCCAGGGAGAAAGAAAATCGAAATTGCGGAATTCCTGCCTCAGCGCCACCGGCTCGTAGACCACCCGCTTGACGGCGTCGTCGTAACGAACTTCGACGAGACCCGTGGTCGGGAAATCCTTGCGCAGCGGATAACCTTCGAAACCGTAGTCCGTCAGGATGCGGCGAAGATCGGAATGGCCGGCAAACGGGACGCCGTACATGTCCCAGCACTCGCGCTCGAACCATTCGGCACCCATGAACAGGCCAGTCAGCGAGGCAAGCGCTTCATCTTCCGCCACCGCAGTCGTGACACGAATACGCAGGTTATGTTTCGGCGACAGCAGGTGAACGACGACATCGAAGCGCTTTTCACGCGACGGCCAGTCGACACCGCACAGATCGATAAAGCTGATAAACTGGCAGCGCTCATCGTCGCGCAGGAATTTCACCAGCTCGAGATAATCGCCGCTGCCCGTCGTCACTGTCAATTCGCCGTAAGCGATGACGGCATCGAGGATGGCTGCGCCACGGCTTTCGCGGAGGTAGACCGAGAGGTCTTCAAGAGACGTTGTCATTTTCAGTCTCCCTTAGCGCTCGATCGTGCCGGTGCGGCGGATTTTCTTCTGTAGCAGCAGCACGCCATAAAGCAGGGCTTCCGCCGTGGGGGGACAGCCCGGAACATAGATGTCTACCGGCACCACACGGTCGCAGCCACGCACCACCGAATAGGAATAGTGGTAGTAGCCGCCGCCATTGGCGCAGGAACCCATCGAGATCACGTAGCGCGGCTCGGGCATCTGGTCATAGACCTTGCGCAATGCCGGAGCCATCTTGTTGGTCAACGTACCTGCAACGATCATCACGTCAGACTGGCGCGGCGAGGCGCGAGGCGCGACGCCAAAGCGTTCCATGTCGTAGCGCGGACCGGAAACCTGCATCAGGCCTTCGACGGCACAGCAAGCCAGACCGAACTGCATCCACATCAACGAACCGCTGCGTGCCCAGGTGATCAGGTCTTCAGTCGCGGTGACAAGAAAACCCTTGTCGGCAAGCTCATTGTTGATTTCACCAAAGAAAGCGTCGTTCGCGCCGATCGGCTTGCCGGTCGACGGATCGATGATACCCTTCGGCTGCGGCGCAACCATGGTTGCGCCCGGGGAGGTCACGCCCATTCGAGCGCTCCTTTCTTCCATTCATAAATAAAGCCGATCGTCAGCACGCCCAGGAAAACCATCATCGACCAGAAACCGAACCAGCCCACGGCGCCGAACGAGATGGCCCAAGGGAAGAGGAAGGCCACTTCAAGGTCGAAAATGATGAAGAGGATGGAGACGAGATAGAAGCGAATATCGAATTTCATTCGGGCGTCATCGAATGCGTTGAAGCCGCATTCAAAAGCCGAAAGCTTTTCCGAATCGGGCGCCTTGAACGCGACGACAAAGGGCGTGACGAGAAGCACGGAGCCGATGACGAGAGCGATGGCGATAAAGATAGCGATTGGCAGATAAGAGCCAAGAAGACCAGTCATTTCAATCCAACCCCGCTTGCCGCGCGACACGAAATTGCGACCTGCGTTCGTGCGCTTCGGCATAGCCGAAAATTGTTGCAACGCAGTCGTGGTTAGCGCAGCTATACTCGATTAGCAAGTCTTTGAATCCATTTTCGCCATATTGTCACACGAATTGGAATTCGCATTCTGCGGCGTCGGCAAAGCCCCGAAATCCAGCATGTCTCGCGGACTATAACATGACTATTTTGATCAACAAAGCACCTGGCACACAGTGGCGAAACAAAGGCGAATAGCAGCCTCCCGCAACGCACATAGCTTGATATGCATTTTAGTCGTCGTCGGAGCCTGAAAGGTGGTTGCTGACGGATTGTTTAACGAGATGCATGTCAACCAGCAGCGTATCGATCTCCGAGGGCTGTACATCGGCCATCATGTCGCGCAGCCAACCCTCATGTGCCTTGGCCATGGCGCCAAATACCTCCGTGCCGCGCCGCGTCAGCTTGGCGACCGTCACGCGGCGGTCGCCTTCCGGCGTCTCGCGAATGATCAGCCCATCGACTTCGAGCCGCTCGACCAGTCCCGTGACATTGCCATTGGTGACCATCGTGCGCTTGGAGAGTTCGCCGAGACGCAGGCCGTCCTTCTCTCTATAGAGCTGGGCGAGCAGATCGAACTGCGGCAGCGTGGCGCCGAATTCGGTGCGCAGCCGCCGGCGGATTTCCTGCGAAATCAGCTTGGTGGTCGACAACATCCGCAGCCAGAGCCTCAGCTCCGGCTTCTTGCCTTCCTGGGTGTCCCGGACGATGATCTCGAGATCGATTGTGTCGTGGTCTGTCATAGTGATGCGCTGCGCCCGTCGCCCAGACGGACCGGCTCCGCTGGATTCGCGGATAGTTTAAATCTCAAAGGATTGTTGGGCAAGCGGCCATTCAGCCGCGTGGCCGCGCTTATTTCGCCAGCATCTTTGCCAGCATGAAACCGGAACCCGCACCGGTGCCCGCGCCCGGCCATGTCGAAGCGCCGCAGAGATAGAGGCCTTTGACTGGCGTCTTGTAGCGCGAATAGCCAGCCACGGGTCGGAACAGGAAATTCTGATCGAGGTGATGGCTGCCGGAGAGATTGTCGCCGCCGATGAGATTGGGATTCTCCCGCTCTATATCCAGCGGCGAATAGACCGAGCATCCGAGAATTTTGGCCTTGGTGCCCGGCGCATAGGTCTCGAGGATATCCAGCACACGATCTGCATAGGCTTCCTTGACGGAATCCCAGTGGCGACCCTCGATCTCGCCCTTGGCATCGCCTTTGATAACGGCGGGCAGGACGCGGACCTGCACCCACAGCACATGCTTGCCATCCGGCGCGCGCGACGGATCGATCGCTGTGGGTTGGCCGACCACCAGGGCAGGTTCGGTCGGCAGCAGCCCGGCCATGGCTTCAGAATAGACCTTCGACATCATCTCAAGGTCTGGCGCGACATGCACATAGGCAAATTGCTTCAACGCCTCGCCGGCCCTCCAGTCAGGCAGGCCATCCATGGCAAGATGGATCATCATGGCGCCCGGACCAGCCCGGAACTTTTCGATCTTCGCGTCGAAGGCAGAACGTGACGAATCCTTGCTCAACAGCTTGCCAAATACGAGTTTGGGATGCGCGTTGGCGATCACCGCCCGCTTGGCCTTGAGAATGCGACCGTCTGCGAGCTTTACGCCGGTCGCAGAGCCGTTCTGGGTGACAATGCTTTCGACAGCCGTCCCCAGCAGCACCTCGCCGCCCTTGCTCTTTAACAGAGCCGTCATGGACTTGATGATGGTATCCGCACCGCCCTGCCCGATCACCATGCCGAAGGACTGATTGGCCATG
Organism: Shinella sp. OV683; assembly: GCF_057787725.1. Lineage (NCBI taxonomy): Bacteria > Pseudomonadati > Pseudomonadota > Alphaproteobacteria > Hyphomicrobiales > Rhizobiaceae > Shinella > Shinella sp. OV683. The sequence goes on along the minus strand of NZ_CM173543.1, from coordinate 2,215,090 downwards.
GACTCAAGATAGGGAAACAGCGCACCTCCAGCGACATCGGGCGCAAAGTCGAGATGCAGGCCCCACGCAGCCATCATCGCCTTGATCTTTGGGCTCTCAAATCGCGCATCGAGGAAATCGCGTGGCGAAGCCAGCAGCAGCCGTGCCGTATCATAAAGCCAGCCGATACCGCGCTCGCGCCAAGCCTTCCAAACCACCTTAGCGGAAGCGAATGACGGCATGGGCGAGCCGAGCAGGCCGAATATATAAGGAGCATCCTTGCCAAACTCGCCGACCAGAGCACGCCAGGCGGCAGCATCGGTAGGCGAAAGCGCCGAAATGTCGGAAACGGTTTGTTCGAGATCGGTTCCGACGCCGAGATAGGTGCCGTCACGGAAAACACTGGCAAAGCAGTGGGCAGCGGGAACGAAGCCAAGGCCATTGGCAAACAAGGCATCTTTGTTTTTATTGAAAAAGGCAGAGCCGGCAAACATCGAAAGGTTCATGGCGCAGAGGTCGTGGCGATAACCCGGCAGCGTCAACTCCCGAGTCTTGACGGCGCCGCCAGCTTCATCCTTGGCTTCGACAACGGCCACTGACCAACCCTTGGAGGCGAGTTCGACGGCCGCGGCCAGACCGTTGTGCCCCGCGCCGACTACCACGGCATCATAGTTCATCGCCCTGCCCCTCCGTTCAGAGTATTCCCCGCTTTAGTCGCATATGCATACATTTTCCAAACGGCATCGCAAGCGTGAAATATTTTAAACATATAATTTTCTGGGATGAACAGTTCAAAAGACCGAATAGTCCAGCCTATACAGTAGCATAGAGCTCGTTTTTTACTCCGTCCACGGCAGCTTTGGGTGCTGGCCGCGATACTTGCAATTCCATATTTATTGGCATAGCTTTTTTCACACGGAGACCGCATGCAGGCTGGTGAAAACGCCGCGCGAGGCTCTGAACCATAGGGAACCTTACCATGACGACAGCCAATATTCTCTCCAACATCGCTTCCGCGCTGCTTTCCGGATCCGTTAGGGTTGTGGACCTCACCGCGCCGCTCGGCCCTGACACGCCGGTGCTTTACCTTCCGCCGCAGTTTGGCAAGAACACGCCGAGCGTCAAGGTGCACGAGATCTCGCACTACGACGAGAACGGCCCCTTCTGGGCCTGGAACTGGCTGGAACTCGGCGAACATACCGGCACGCATTTCGATGCGCCCTGTCACTGGATCACCGGCAAGGACCACAAGGGCAACACCACCGACACCATCCCGCCGCAGAATTTCGTCGCCCCCGTAAATGTGATCGACCGCTCCAAGGAATCGGCTGCCAATCCCGATTACCTGCTGACCGTCGAAAGCATCAAGGAATGGGAAGCCCAGCATGGCGAGATCGAAGCCGGCAGTTGGGTGCTGCTGCGCACCGACTGGTACAAGCGCAACGGCTCGACCGAGACCTTCCTGAACGCCGACGAGAACGGCCCGCATTCGCCCGGCCCGACGGCCGAAGCCATCGAATATCTCGTCTCCAAGAACATCATCGGCTGGGGTCAGGAAACCATCGGCACGGACGCGGGCTCCGCCGGCGGCATGAACCCGCCCTTCCCGGCCCACAACCTGATGCACAAGGCCAACAAGTATGGTCTTGCCAGCCTCTGCCATCTCGAGGAACTTCCGGCCAAGGGTGCGATCCTGATCGCCGCCCCGCTGAAGTTCGTCAAGGGCACCGGCTCGCCGGTCCGCGCATTGGCGCTGGTCACCAAGTAATATTTGGTGGGCGCGGCTTCGGTCGCGCCCTTTTCATTTTCAATGTAATTTTTGCGGTGCGCGTTCAATGACCACCTACGATCACATCATCATCGGTAGCGGCATCAACGCGTTGGTCGCGGCAGCTTTGCTCGGCAAGAAGGGCAAGAAAGTCCTTGTTCTGGAGCGCAACGACCGCATCGGCGGCTGCCTGCGCACTGAGGAAATCACCGCACCCGGCTTCAAGCACGATGTCATGGCAACCACCATGGTGCTGTTCCTGACCTCGCCGGCCTATGGCGCGCTTGCCGCCGATCTCGGCGCGCGTGGGCTGGAATTCTGCCATGCCGACCTGCCCACCGGCGTGCTACGTCCGGATGGCTCGCATGTGGTCTTCTCCAAGGACCGCAAGCGCAACATCGCCACTTTCGAAGCACTCGCCGCCGGCGATGGCCACGCTTTCTCTCGGGAAATGGACAAGCTCGGTGCCGACGCGCCATTCCTGTTTTCGCTGCTCGGCGGTTCGCTATGGTCAGGCAGCATACTGAAAGTCGTCCTCAAGGAGGCATGGAAGCGTGGACTTCGCGGTTTAGCGGGCTGGTTCGGCGAAGCGTTGGTCTCGGCGCGGGCTCACCTCGAATCCACTTACCAATCCGAAGATACCCGCGCGCTATGGGCGCCCTGGGTGCTGCATTGCGGCCTCGGCCCCGAAAGCGCCTATTCCGCCGAAATGGTCAAGGTCATCGGCTTTGCCATCGAGATGGCGGGCTGCCCGATCGTCAAGGGCGGCGCGGAAAACCTGCTGAAAGCCTTTGAAAAGCTGATCACCGACAACGGCGGCACCATTCGCACCAATGCAGATGTCGATGAGATTATCGAAAGTGCCGGAAAAGCCAGCGGCATACGCCTCTCCGGCGGCGAAGTGATCCAGGCGAGCCACGGCGTCATAGCCTCGGTGACACCGAGCCAACTCTATGGGCGCCTGCTCAAGGGCAGCACCAAACTGCCGATTGACGTTACGGAAGGATTGAAGAACTACCGTTACGGCAAGGGCAATATGCAGATCCATTACGCGCTAAAATCGCCGCCACGCTGGAAGGGCAGCGAGGAACTGGGAAAGGTCGCATTGCTGCACCTCACGCCCGGCCTCGACGGCGTATCGCGTGCCTCCAACGAGGCCGAGCGCGGCCTTCTGCCGTCGGTGCCAACCATTTGTGTCGGCCAACCCACCTCTTTCGACCCGAGCCGTGCGCCGGAAGGCAATGCCATCCTCTGGCTGCAACTGCCGGAGGCCCCGCGCTACATCAAAGGCGACGCCGCCGCCGAACTGCCGATCCCCGTCGATGGCAAATGGACGGAGGAACTGCGCGAACGCTTTGCCGACCGCGTCCAGCGCATCCTCGAGCAGCACATCGAGGGCTTCTCGGAAAACATCCTGCATCGCAAATCCTATTCGCCCGGCGATCTCGAGGCCATGAACATGAATCTGGTCGGCGGCGATCCCTATGGCGGCTTCTGCGGCGTCGACCAGTTTTTCCTCTGGCGGCCGTTCAAGTCATCGGTTAATCACCGCACCCACATATCGGGGCTCTATCATATCGGCGCCTCGACGCATCCCGGCCCGGGCCTTGGCGGCGGCTCTGGCTTCCTGCTGGCTTCTTCGCTCAAGTAACAGACGGAACTGACATGAAGGAACGCTTTGCCGGAACAGTGCTGAGAGAAACCGATGGTGAGGAAGCCAAGCGCCCGACCATGGGCGAAATCGGCCTCAATCACTTCGCGCCCTATCTGATGAACCGGGTGATGGCGCGCTGGAACGCCAATCTGGCCACCGAGCTCAAGGCGCTCGACATGACCACCGCCAAGATGCGGGCGCTGGCAATCCTCGCGATCACCCCGTCGGTGACCATCAACGAGCTCTCCGTCTTTGCCGTCACCGAACAGTCGACCATGAGCCGGACGATCGATTCGCTTGAGGAACAGGGTTTCATCAAGCGCCAGCCTCGCCCGGACGACATGCGGGTGCGCGACGTGACGATCACCAAGGAAGGCCGCGCCGCTTTCGAGAAACTCTGGCCGACTATGTATGACTCGCTGATGCAGATGTTTCACGGCATCGAGGAGGACGAGTATCGCGCCTTTATCGGCACGCTGCACAAGATGCTGGTGAATATCCGCAAGCATGAGTTTTAGACGGTTTGTAGAATAGCGGAAATTCTTCGATAGTCTCCGCCTGTATCTAACAGGGGAGACTATACCATGTTCCGTGATTTCATCAGTGTATTGCCCGACTGGATCTCGTCAATAGCATTGGCGGTCGCAGGGAGTTGGGCGTTCCTTCGTATTAAGTACGAACGCGTCTTAGCACCGCAGATCGAATTCACCATTGAGGCCAGTTTTTTTAAAGTATCGGACGGAAGCCGCGCGGCGGAATATGTCCTCGTTTTTAACAACAGAGGCAAAACGAGAGTACAGGTCAATAAGATAAAGTTTCGCGTTCGGGGCATCGGAGCCGGCGAGAACATCGGCTATCGGGAGAAGCAGCAGTCTGCGCTAAAATTTCCCCACGAGGTCGTTCCCACTATTGAAAACATCGTCCCGCCGAGGTTCGAATACATATTCTTTGAACCCGGAGTTCGTCAGGAATTCCGCTACGTCTCGATCGTTCCTTCCAATATCGATCTACTTTTGATCCACGCGGAGTTCAATTATGTCGGGAATGGCGATCCGCACACCGCAGAGAAGGTGGCGCGTGTTACCGACGCCAGCATCGCGCCGGCAAAACACGGATCGTGTCCCGTAGCGTGGTGTAGCTTTTGACAACCACGGTGTCTTCCGGTCTGGGCCGGAGGGAATATCAACGTGCCACGGCAGGCAAGTTGATGAGTGGATCATCGCTCATTTGGGCGATGGTTTCCAGTGTCATGTATCTTGATCGCTGGACGGCCCATTCGTCGTTCTGCTCCAGCAATAGCGCACCGACGAGACGGACGATGGCGTCGTCGTTGGGGAAAATACCGACGACCTCGGTTCGTCGCTTGATTTCGCCATTGAGGCGCTCGATGGGATTGGTCGAATGCAGCTTGGCCCAATGCTGCTTTGGAAAGGTCATGTAGGCCAGCACATCGTTCTCGGCATCGTCCATGAGCGCGGCAAGCTTTGGCACTTTCGGCCTGATCTGGTCGGCGACGCTGCGCCATTGCGTGCTGGCGGCCTCCGGCGTCTCCTGAGCGAACGCCGTGGCGATGAAGGCGGATACGACGCGCCGCCCGCTCTTTCCGGCATGGGCCAGGGCATTGCGCATGAAGTGCACCCGGCAACGCTGCCAGGTCGCGTTGAGCACCTTGCCGACGGCGGTCTTGATGCTTTCATGGGCATCCGAGACGACCAGCTTCACACCCCTCAAACCCCGGCGGGTCAGCTTGCGCAGGAACTCTGTCCAGATCGGCTCGGCCTCGGATGTGCCGATCTCCAGCCCAAGCACTTCACGGCGTCCATCGGTGTTGACGCCGACGGCGATAATCACGGCGACAGAAACGATGCGACCGCCGCGCCGGACCTTGAGATAGGTGGCGTCGATCCAGATGTAGGGCCATTCGCCTTCGATGGGTCGATCGAGGAAAGCCTTGACCCTGACATCGATTTCCTCGCAAAGCCGTGACACCTGGCTTTTGGAGATGCCACCCATGCCCATGGCTTTGACCAAGTCATCGACCGAGCGCGTCGAGATACCCTGGATATAGGCTTCCTGGATAACCGCCGTCAGAGCTTTCTCGGCCATTCGGCGCGGCTCCAGGAAGCTCGGGAAATAGCTGCCCGTCCGCAGCTTGGGAATGCGAAGCTCCACCGTTCCAGCCCGTGTTTCCCAATCACGGTCGCGATAGCCATTGCGCTGGGCGAGCCTGAGTGGCGTCTTCTCTCCATGCGCAGCACCCGTCGTATGGCCGACCTCCAACTCCATCAGGCGTTGGGCCGTGAAGCCTATCATCTCGCGCAACAAATCGCTGTCGGCGCTCTTCTCAACAAGCAAACGCAGGTTCATCATCTCGTCGGTCATCGGTGGTGTCCTTCAGGTTGGCTCTAAGCAACCCGACCCTACCGGAATTCACCGATGGCTATGAAACCCAGCTACACCACGCGCGGGGACACGATCAAAACACGCTGCGGACGAACCAGCGCTCGCAGCGTCCCGATCATGATTACTCTATAGGCTTCCGGCCCATTTCGCGATAAAATGCTTGCTCCGGCATGTGCGTTACGGAGTACGGCCATGAACGAACAGGACAGAGTTGAATACCGTCGCCTTTACGAGGCAACGATGCACCATATCCAGGAAACCGAGGAATTCGTGCGGCAACTGCATGCCGGGCCGGACGCCGGCGTCAAATCGCGCATATTGAACGCCGTCAGCGAAAATCTGCATCAGTTGCAAGAGGATGCGGACGAACTGGAGCAACTGGGCTGGGATAGCGGCAACGCGTGACAGAAAGACGGGTCCGCTTCCGGACCCGCCGCCGAACGTCCGCTCTTTCAGAGCGTCTCAACGGTCTTCAGCGCGCCATCCAGCTCGATGCCGTTTTCGTCGAGCAACGCTGCCTGGCGCAGCCGCTTCATCCACGCCGCGCCGTCCTCGCGACCAATCAGAAGCGGCAACGCTGACATCACCCGATCGAACTTCGACAGGCCCCGCGAATGGGTGTCCGAATAGCCCTTGACCAGCCGTCGAGCATTCAGCACCTCCACGGCGAGCGCATAATTCGTGCCGATCAGATCGGTCGCTTCCTTCAGCCATGCATCGAGATGCTCCATCTCCCGCATATGGCGCAAGGTGCCGAGACGACGGCCGCGCAGGGCGGAAACCATATAGAGCCCGAGGAACCAGAACACCGTGCCGGTCTTCACCCGCCGCCCCCTGTTGACCATCTTGTCTAGACGCGCAAACAGTTTGGGGCTGTTCTCGAGCCACAGGCCGAGGCCTTTCGGCATCGTGCCGCAGACCTCTTCCATGCGCGGATGCATATATTCGGTCATGTAGACGAGTTGGTCTTCCTTGGCGCCGACTTCCTTGCGAACACGATCGAAGCGCGATTCCCGCACTTTCAGATCGGCAACGCGAATGACATCGTCATAGGCGAGCGCATTGGCGAGATATTTTGCAGCCTGTGCGGTGAAGGCAAAACCCTTGTCCTCGCCGCCGGACGTCTTGTCGAGCGCCAGCAGACGCTGCATGCGGTCGAGATAATCCTCGGCATAGGCCGGATCCTGGAAGTCGGTGAGTTTCTTGACGCCGGCAAACAGCAGCGGCCGCGCTTCCTCGGGAAATTCGTTGCGGATGCGCGTCACAAGGCGATCGAGCGCCGGATGACCCACGGTTTCCGGCAGCGCGTCAAAGCGCTTGGTGGGCAGGGCAGACAGCGCATCGTTCGACTTGGCCTTGGCGCGCTCATAGGCAGCGTTGAAAGCCTTGACGCTCGATTCGATGCCCTTGCCACCGGCACGGATCGTCGCCTCGAAATCTTCCTTGGTGAAAGGCAGGACGTCAGCGCCCGCCAGCGCACCAAACAGCGACGAGGACACGACCGTGCCGCTTCGTGTGGCAATCGCCTCCATATCGAAGGCAATCGTCCGCTTGGCCGCGAAATCCGTGGCATCGATGACGACGGTCGGATCACCGATACCGTCGCCGGGACGCTCCTTCTCGACGATTGCGAAGGCGCGATGGGTCGAGGCAATCAGCGTCGTCTTGTCCGGTGTCACAAGCCCCCGCAAAACAGAGCGGCCGGCTTCCATCAATTCGGCAGCGATCACCAGATCGACATCGCCCGGCGTCGGCATCAAAGCCAGGATTGGCGCCTGGCCATCGCGCGATTTCATGATCTCGACATAGTAGATCGTCGCTCCGGTGCGCTGGGCTACGCCCGGCACCGAGGTCGACTGCGCCACCCAGCCCTTGGATTCGGCCAGCGCCACCACCCAATCGGCAAGCACGCCGCCGCCCTGCCCGCCCATGGCGAGGATGGCGATGGCGATCGGCTTGTCAGTGGAGAGCGACGTGTTCATACGGACCATCTCGTTCATGGCAATCTCCCTCAACCGGCAAACATGACGCGCTTGGACTGGCGGCGACGCTGCAGCCAGCCAATCACGGCGTGGCGCATACGCGCGGCGAACTTGTCCCAGCCCGTCGGGTTGTGGATGATATCGGCACGATAGAAGGAAGGACAGAGAACGGCGGCCTCCGAAACCTCGCCGCAATTGCCGCAGCCGACGCAGGTGTTGTCGATTGCCGCGACTGGATCATCCCTGAGCGGATCGTCGGTATGCTTGACCGACAGCGACGGACAACCCGACAGCCTTATGCAGGCGTGATCGCCGGTACAGACGTCCTCATCGACGCCGAACCGCTCCTTGACCATGCGCTTGCCGTCTTTCACCGCCTTGTTGAACTCGGGTTTCACACGGCGCTGCTTGTTGAGGCTGCATTCGGAAGACGCGACGATGATCTTCGGGCCGGGCTCCTTGGTGGTCAGAGCCTCGCGCAGCGTGTCGCGCATCTTGGCAACGTCATAGGTCCGGTCGATCTGCCGAACCCAGGTCGCGCCGATGCCCTTGACCGCGTTGACGATGGAGTTGTTGGTCTTGCGGCGCGGGTTGATCGCCCGCGACGACAGGATATCCTGGCCGCCGGTGGCTGCCGAATAGAAATTATCGACCACCAGGATCACGCCATCCTGCTTGTTGAACACGGCATTGCCAACGGAGGTGGCGAGACCATTGTGCCAGAAGCCGCCGTCGCCCATGACAGAGATCGACCGCTTGTCCGCCTCGACGTTGAAGGCCGATGCAGACGCCGGACCCAGGCCATAGCCCATCGTCGTGCCGCCGATATTGAAGGGCGGCAGGATGGAGAACAGATGACAGCCGATATCGGCCGAGACGTGATGTTTGCCGAGTTCCTTCTCGACCAGTTTCATCGCCGCAAAGATCGGCCGCTCGGGACAGCCCGTGCAGAAACCGGCCGGACGCGGCGGCACGACGGCCGCCAAGGCCTTGACCTTGGGATCGTTGAGAATGGGGCTAGGGTCTGGAATCGGCGGCTGGTTGCCCAGCAACAGCCGGTCATGGGTTTCGACAAAGGCCTTGATGCCCTTGGTCAGCACCGGCGTCGTATATTCGCCGCCGAGCGGCAGCACGTCCTTGCCGGCGATCCGGGTCTGGATGTCGCGGCGGCGCAGCAGCGTGTTGAGCGACTGCTCGATATATTCAGGCGCCCCCTCCTCGACCATCAGCACGGCCTTCTTGCCGACGCAGAACTCGACGACTTCATCGTCGATCATCGGATAGGAGACGTTCATGACATAGAGCGGGATCTTTGAATTGCCATAGACATCGGCAAGGCCGAGCTGCTGCAAAGCCCGCATCACGCCATTGTAAACGCCGCCCTGCAAGATGATGCCGACATCGCCGGTCTCTGGCCCAAAATGCTCGTTGAGCTTGCGCGACTTGACGAACTCGACCGCAGCCGGCCAGCGTTTCTCCAGCTTTTCCTTCTCATGGACGAACGAAGCCGGCGGCAGCACGATACGGTTGACGTCGCTGATCGGATTTTCCAGCGCCTGCCGCAATGTATAGGCCGGCTTCTTGTTGTCTTTGGCATCGAACTGGCCATGCACATGACAGCTGCGAATGCCGACCTGCAACAGGACAGGCGTGTTGGAGGCTTCCGAAAGCTCGAAACCATGCTCCACCGCATCGACGATCGACGGCAGATTCGGACGCGGCGTCAGCAGCCACAACTGCGACTTCATGGCAAAGGCGTGGCTGCGCTCCTGCATGATCGAGGACCCCTCGCCGTAATCCTCACCGATAATGATCAAAGCACCACCGGTCACACCACCGGAGGAAAGATTGGAGAGCGCATCCGAGGCGACGTTGGTCCCGGCCGAAGATTTCCAAGTGACGGCACCGCGCACAGGATACATCACCGAGGCCGACAGCATCGCCGCGGCAGCCGCTTCCGAGGCCGATGTCTCGAAATGCACGCCCAGTTCTTCCATCACGTCCTTGGCGTCGGCAAGCACGTCCATCAAATGCGAAATCGGCGAGCCCTGATAGCCGCCGACATAGGAGACGCCCGACTGCAGAAGTGCCTTGGTAATTGCCAGGATGCCCTCGCCGCGGAAGACGTCACCATCTCCGAGTTTCAGGTCCTCGACTTCGCGTGCGAATGATCTTTCGGCCATATCAGTTCCCTCGGCCTCTTTTCGAGGCTCACAGCTTCATTCATTTGCAAAATCATATTTCTTGTGGAAGCATTTTGTCAAATGGCAAATGATGAATTGCACACAACGCTCGTATCCAAGTGATAAATCGACGAAATTCAAATTCGTAAAGCCGAGCAATTTATATGCATTTACATATATATTGGAGATAGCCACGATGTAGAACTCGCAAAATCAATTAAACGCATCCGCGGCGTACACCTGCACCAACCCACAGAAACAATGGCCAAAATCATAATTCGCGAACAAAAATCCACTTGCGGAATTTTTTATTTATTTTAAGATTAAAACATTCCGATCAATAATTTATCCGGCAGGCCGTCATTCATAAAAAAGCCGTCCGGATTTCAGGGGAACGACGGAGAACATCATGACAGATCTTACACGTCGCCAGACACTGGGTCTTGGCGCAGCCGCATTTCTGACGAGCGTTTTTGCTGGCCGCACCATGGTGCAGGCTGCCGAGAGCGATACATTGACCATCGCCTACAACGTCAACCTGCCGTCCTTCGATCCGACGGTCGGCCCTTCGGCAGTCAATCCGACGATCCAGGCGATCTATCGCTCGATCTTCGACCAGTATGTTGGCCAGGGTCCAGACCTGAAATTCCAGCCGGGCCTTCTGACCGCCTGGGGCTGGAACGATGACAGGACCAAGGTGTGGATGGATGTCCGCGAAGGCGTGACCTGGCACGATGGTTCACCCTTTACACCGGAAGACGTGGTCTGGTCGCTCGAGCGCGCCGCCAACGAAAAGACCGGCAACCCGATCCAGTTCATCTGGTCGACCGCCAACAACTACAAGATCGAAGGCAATAAGATCACCGGCGACGTCGTCCGCTTCGAGCCCACCTTCTTCATGTGGATGGCGTTCCTGACCGGCTACATTCTGCCCAAGGCCTATTATGAAAAGGTCGGTGCTGAAGGCTTCGAGAAGAAGCCGATCGGTACTGGCCCCTATATGGTAGACGCTTATGAAGGCAACGCCTTCCTGCGCCTCAAGGCCAACCCGAACTATTATGGCGGCAAGCCCGCTTTCGACACTGTGATCTTCAAGTTCGTACCCGACGCCACCAGCCGCGTTGCGGAAATCGAATCCGGCTCTTCCGACATCACGCTCGAAGTGCCCTATGAGGAATTCGACCGCCTCAAGGCAATCAGCGGTCTGGCCGGCGTCGCCGCGCCTATCTCCGACATCGGCATGATCTTCATCAACAATATCGAAGTGATGAACGACAAGAATGTCCGTCTTGCCGCCCATCACGCCATCGACAAGGACGCAATCGTCAAGCGCCTGTTGCGCGGCTACGGCGTTCCGATCGACACGCTCGAAGCACCGGAATATTCCGCCTACGATCCCTCGATCAAGGTTGGCTATGACGCCGAAAAGGCCAAGACGCTGCTCGCTGCATCCGGCTTCTCGACCGACAAGCCGGCCAAGTTCAAGATCCAGACGACGCGCGGCCTGAAGCCCAAGGATTACGAGATGATCCAGGCGATCGTCGGCATGTGGCGCAAGGTCGGCATCGAGGCTGAAATCGAAGTCTACGAAATCGCCAAACATTACGAACTTCGCGCCGCCGACCAGCTCGCACCTGCCGCCTTCTACAATTGGGGCAATGCGATCGGCGACCCGACCACATCGACCGGTTTTGCCATGTTTGGCCCATCGCCGCACTCGGTCTGGAACACTGATGATCTCGACGGCATGATCGGCCCGCTCTGGGGCGAAAAGGACGAGGCCAAGCGCATCGCCGGCTGGAAGGCCGTCGACAAGTACATCGCCGAGCAGGGCTATGTGATCCCGCTGCTGCAGTATGCCCAGCCGATCGTCTACAAGGCATCGCTGAAGGTGACCCCGAACGTTTCGGGCGCACTGCAGCCGACGCTGGTGTCGAAGGCCTGATGCCAGCGGCCGGGCAGCGATGCCCGGCCTTTCCTTATGATTGATCCGGCGATTTCGACCGGATACGCTCCGCCGTCACTCGAAGTGTCTGGCGCAAGGCTTTCACATATATGCCATTACTTGCCCTCTCAATTCTCAACCGGCTCGTGCTGGCCGCGATCACGCTGTTCGGCGTCGCGGTCATCGTGTTCGTGTTGCTGCGCGTCGTACCCGGCGATCCGATCGCCATGATGATCTCGCCCGGCTCGACTCCCGAGCAGATCGCCCAGATGCGCGCCCACTACGGCCTCGATGGCAGCATTCTCAGCCAGTTCTGGATCTGGTTGAAGGCCATCCTGTTCGGTGATTTCGGCACCTCCATTTCGCTTCGCCGTAATGTCATCGAGCTTCTCGGCGAGCGATTGCCAGCGACGCTCGAGCTTGCCTTCGCCGCTTTGGTCGTGGCTGTGCTGTTCGGCGGCGGCGTGGCGATCCTCGGCACCGTGCTTCGCCGCACGCCGGCCGAACCGGTCATCGATACGGTCAATGGTACGATGCTGGCAGTACCGGATTTCGTCTGGGCTTTGGCGCTAGTGCTGGTACTCGGTGTGTTTCTGCCGGTCTTCCCGTTGTCCGGCCGCATCAATCCCGGCACCGAGATCGATTTCGTCACACCGTTCTATCTACTGGAAAGCCTCGTACGGCTTCGCTTCGCGGTGTTTGGTGACCTGCTGTCGCATATGGCGATGCCCGTACTGGCATTGGCCCTGCCGCTGGCCGCCATCATTGCCCGCGTATTGAAGGAGGCGCTGCTTGAAGCCATGGTGCAGGACTATATCCTGCTGGCCAAGCTCAAGGGCATGTCGACTTTGCGCCTCGTGCTGCAGGAGGCGCTGCGCAACGCTATCGGCCCGACAATCGCGCTGACAGGCGTGCAATTCACATTCCTGATTGGCGGCACGGTTATTGTCGAGCGAATCTTCTCCTATCCCGGCATCGGCAACATGGCGATCGACGCGGTGATCAATCGCGACCTGCCGCTGATCCAGGGACTGGTGCTGGTGTTCGGCGCCCTCTTCATCATCGTCAATATCCTGGTTGATCTCCTCGTGGCAGCCTTCAATCCGAGGCTCCGCAATGCGTAAGACCCTTCGCGCCATCCTCTCCCAGCCCAAAGCCGTGTTCGGCGGCGGCTTCATCCTGTTGTTGATCCTGATCGCCATCTTCGCACCGTGGATCGCGCCAAAAGATCCGCTCGAACAGGACCTGATGCTCGGCACCCTGCCCCCGGTCGGCAATTCCGGCGCCGAGCCCGGCTACTTCTTTGGCACCGACGATCTGGGTCGGGATGTCCTCTCCCGCCTGATCTACGGCACGCGGGTGGCGCTGATCGTCGCTTTCGTCGCAGCGAGCCTCGCCGCCTTCGTCGGCACCGCGCTCGGCCTGCTCGCCGGCTGGTATCGCGGCTGGGTCGATCTGGTCATTTCGCGATTGGTCGACATATGGATGGCTTTCCCACCGGTGTTGTTGTCTATCTTGCTGGTCGCCGTCTTCGGCTCGGGCGTCCATTCGGTGATCGCCGCCATCGTCATCATCGACTGGACGCGCTTCTGTCGCGTCGTCCGCTCCGAGACCATGGCGCAGGCCGGCCTCGATTATGTCACCGCCGCCCGCACCATCGGCTTTCCGAGCTTCACCATCCTTATGCGCGAAGTGCTGCCGAACGTGGCGCCCGTCTTGATCGCGCTCGTCAGCCTCGAAATGGGTATCGCCGTGATTGTCGAAGCCATTCTGTCCTTCGTCGGCCTGTCGGTGTCCTCCGACACCCCGACATGGGGCGGCATGATCGCCCAGGGCAGGCAGATCGTCTATCAGGGCTGGTGGGTGCTGGTGGCACCGCTGGTGATGCTGTTTGCCACCGTGCTTGCCTTCAACCAGCTCGGCGATGGCTTGCGCCGCGCCCTCGATCCGATGATGCGCCGATGACCGACACCTTGCTCTCCATTACAGGTCTTTCGGCGGTCTCGGATCGCGATGGCGGCGCGCCGATCCTGCGCGATGTCTCGTTGACGCTCAATCGCGGCGAGGTTCGCGGTCTGGTCGGCGAAAGCGGGGCCGGCAAATCGACCATTGCCAAGGCATTGCTCGGGATATTGCCGCGCACCGTGCGGGTCACCGGCGGCTCCATCGACTTCGAAGGTAAGGACCTGCTGACGCTTCCGGCGCATGAGCTCCGCGATATCATGGGCACCGAAATCTCGTTGATCCCGCAGGATCCGCAAACCGCGCTCAATCCGGGTCGTCGCATCGAGTCGCAACTGACCGATGGACTGCGGCTTAGAAAGGGCATGTCCGGCAAGGCGGTCCACGACAAAGCGCTGTCGCTGCTGACGGAAGTCCATATCCGCGACCCCGAGCGCGTGCTCAAATCGTATCCGCATGAACTCTCCGGCGGCATGCGTCAGCGCGTGTTGATCGCGGCCGCCTTCGCACTCGAACCCAAGCTGGTGATCGCAGACGAGCCGACGACGGCGCTCGATGTAACCGTCCAGAAGCAGATCCTCCGGCTGATCCGCGGCATGCAGCAGGCATATGGAACCGGCGTTGTTTTCGTCACCCACGACCTCGGCGTCGTCGCCCAGATCTGCGACAGCGTCACTTTGCTCTATGCCGGCAAGGTGATCGAGGAGGGCTCGACCGCCGATGTGCTGCAAAACCCAAGACATGCCTATACCAAGGCGTTGATGGCAGCCGGCCCGCGCTACGACCGCCCGAATGCGGGGCTGGAACCGGTGCCGCAAGCCGTCTTCGACCAGTTGCGCAACGAGATCGGGATCAAGTGATGGCGGACTCATTGCTCACGGCACGCGGACTGGAAGTGACGTATGGCGCCGGCCGACTGCTCGGCAAAGGGGCCGGCCACAAGGTGCTGCACGGCGTCGATATCGACATTGCCCGCGGCGAGACGATCGGAATCGTCGGTGAATCTGGATCGGGCAAGACGACACTCGGACGCGCATTGCTGCGCCTCGTCGAGACGTCGTCCGGGGAAATCCGCTTCGATAACAGAGATATCACCAAGCTCGGCGACGATGCGATGCGGCCTCTGCGTCGCCGCATGCAGATGATCTTCCAGGATCCGATGGCATCGCTCAATCCGCGCCACTCGGTGCGCCGCATCCTCGTCGAGCCGATGCTGCTGCACAAGCTTGCCCCGAATGCGCAGGCTGCCGAGGAAAAGGTGCTGAAAATCCTCAACCGCTTCACATTGCCCAAGGTGGTGCTGGATCGCAATCCGCATGAACTCTCCGGTGGGCAGCGTCAGCGCATCGGTATTGCCCGCGCCGCATTGCTGGAGCCCGATTTCGTGCTGGCCGACGAGATCGTTTCGGGCCTCGATGTCTCAACGCAGGCGCAGGTGCTCAACCTTCTAAAGGACCTATCGAGGGAGATGGGCCTGGCGATGGCCTTCATCAGCCACGACCTTTCGGTCATCCGAGCCATTTGCGACCGCGTCTACGTGATGCGTTTTGGCAAAGTGGTCGAGGCCGGGCGCTGCGACGAGGTGTTTGCTGCGCCGAAATCGACCTACACTCGTGCGCTGCTCGACGCCATTCCATTGCCAGAGATCGATCCGGCATGGCTGGACCGCCAGAGCCCGGTCGAGGACGTTGTAAACCTTTAGTGCCTGACCGCCGCAAAGCGGCGTGAATCGAATTGATAGCAGACCCAAACACCACGCCGGAGCCGCGGGCGCCGACGCAGGCGGAACCGTGCCCGCACATTAACAAAGGGGAATAGCAATGAAGAATGTTCTCTTGACCACAATCGCCGCAGCAGCTCTCGCTGCGGGAATAGGCACTGCAAATGCTGACGGCCTGCCTGGCCTTCGCGGCCACGACCACACCGGCATCACCGTTCCCAACATGAAGGAAGCTGTGGATTTCTTCGGCGGCGTGCTGGGCTGCAAGACTGCCATGTCGTTCGGACCATTTTCCGACGACAAGGGTACTTTCATGACCGACGTGCTCGGTGTCGATTCCAAGGCGGTGATCAAGACGATCACGCAGGTGCGCTGCGGTTTCGGCTCGAACATCGAACTGTTCGAGTATTCCGCACCGGATCAGCGCGACCTGAAGCAGAAGAATAGCGATATTGGTGCTTTCCACATCGCCTTCTATGTCGACGACGTCGCCGAGGCGAAGAAGTATCTCGACAGTAAGGGTGTCGCAACCCGCGTGGGTCCCGTGCCAATCAACGATGGCCCGGCTGCGGGCCAGACCATTCTCTATTTCCAGGCACCTTGGGGTCTGCAGTTCGAGGCGATCAGCTATCCCAAAGGGATGGCGTATGAAAAGGGCGCAGAGACCTTGCTTTGGGATCCAAAAAATCCGGCCAAATAGGCAAGACGGGCAGGCCTCGCGCCCGCCCCTTCAATTCCGCCTTCTGAGCGTCTCCGAAGGCGTTTCACCGTATCGCTCTCGATAGGCGGCCGCCGCCCGCCCCAGATGTCCGAATCCGGCGGCAAAGGCGATCTCCGCCACGGTTGCGTTGGGTCCAGCAACAAGTAGCCCTTCGCGGAAGCGCCCGAGACGGGCGTTCAGCAGCCCATCGCCAAGCGTCATGCCATGTGTTCGCTTGTAGGCGTCCTGCAGCGATCGCAGCGAAACACCGGCGGCGTCCGCCACCTCGCCCATCGAGATCGCCCGTTCCGCATGGGCACGAATGAACTCTTCGGCACGATTGACGGCCGAAGGCCCGGCCGCAGGTGCCGGCCGAGAAAGCGCCGACGTCTTGTTGTTGGCAAAGCCGCTCAGGAGCAGCGTCGTCAAGCCATCGCGCAGCAGCGTCTGATAGGCACTCGGCACCGCCGGACCGTCTTCGGCAGCCGCCAGCATCATCTGCGCATGCTGCCAAAGTGCTCTTCCAAGCGGCGAATGCAGATCCACGCCGGTCTGGAACTCGATGTTCTGGCTCTTCTCATGCGTCAGCGACTCGAACTGCGCCTCCACCGTCTCGCGGCGGATCAGCAGGATCAGCTTTTCGCAGCCTTCGTTCCAGGTCATGCGCGTCGGCAAGGTCGGCGACAGAACCGAGGCCGAGAAACCCGCCTGCACATCCGCGAAAACAGTGCCGCAGCGCACCTTCGCCGACCCCTTGAGCGGGATCTGCAGCAGGAAGAACCGGGAGAGTTCACCGGGGTCGATCTCGACGGTGGCGCCGTAGCTGACGAAATTGACGGAGTAGCCGGCCTGCTCCACCGTGTGGTGACGGGCATGGAAGGCGCGCGGATTGCGCTCTACGGGGCTCAGGAAATGCGGACAGAAGATCCGGCCGATCGCTTCGCGCGCGTCATCGGGCGAGCGCGTGTCAACGGCTGCAAAGCGTGAGAGCGGCACGTCCTGTGTCTGCATCGGCATTCACTCCGCGAGTCGGCGATACGTCCGGCCCACATCTGGCACATCTGCTTGCCGGATCTGGACAACGGCCCGCGCAATCTGGATTGCGAACGGGCCTTTGCGGGCGGATCATCTACATACTTTAAATGTAAAGCGAATGGAAGCCTCGGGAGGATGGACGCCATGGACAAGGACCAGTTTCGCGCCGCAATGCGCCAGGTCGCGGGTGCAGTCACCATCGTCACTACGCGCGGGCTGAACGGCGAACCTCGTGGCGTCACCGCCACCGCCGTCTGCTCGCTGACAGTCGAGCCGCCCTCGGTGATCGCCTGTGTTAATCGCGAAACGTGGGTGGGCCAGTTCGCGCCCGAAAGCAAGAACTTCTGTGTCAACGTTCTGACACGCGAACAGCAGACGATCGCCGAGACCTTTGCAGGCCGCACCGATCTGGCTGCTGCGGATCGTTTCCAGATCGGCGATTGGTCGGACGCTCATACGGGCGCTCCGGTATTGCAAGGCGCGATTGCCAGCTTCGATTGCGAATTGGAGCAGGCGGTGGATTTCGCAACCCATGTTATACTCATCGGGCGCGTGTTGAAAACCGTCAGCGACAATGCCAGTGCCGAACCGCTCGTCTATGTCGGCGGCGCCTTTACGACGACCCACAGCGAGGTCGCCGCGCCCGCAGCAGCCTGAATAGAAGATTAGATATCGTTTACATTAGCTTGCAAGCAAATCCTGATAAAAAGAATGGGGAACCATATGCGTGGATTGAACGGAAAAACCGCCATCGTTTCGGGCGGTGCCACCCTCATCGGCGAAGGTGTCGCGAAGACACTGATCGACTACGGAACCAAGGTCGTGATCGCCGACATTAATGAAAAGGATGGAGCCGAAGTAGCAGCCCGCCTTGGCGCGAATGCCAGCTTCATCAAGACAGATATTACCAGTGACGACGACATCGCAAAGCTCGTCGCCAAAACTGTCGAGACCACCGGTCGTCTCGACTTTCTCGTCAATGTTGCCTGCACCTATCTAGACAATGGCGCGGAAACCAACCGCAGCGACTGGCTGAAGGCACTCGACGTCAACATCGTCGGTTCCGTCATGCTGATGCAGGCAGCGCATCCGCACCTCAAGGCCAACAAGGGCGCCATCGTCAATTTCGGCTCGATCTCCGCGCGCGTCGCCCAGACCGGCCGCTGGGTCTATCCCGTCTCGAAGGCGGCGATCCTGCAGCTCACCCGCAATCAGGCGATGGATCTGGCGCCGGACGGCATTCGCGTCAACGCAGTATCGCCCGGCTGGACCTGGAGCAACATCATGGTGCAGCTGACCAATGGCAACCGCGAGAAGACCGACAAGGTCGCAGCACCCTTCCATCTCTTGGGCCGTACCGGCAATCCGGAAGAAGTCGCCGAAGCCGTCGCGTTCCTGCTCTCCGACAATGCCAGTTTCGTCACGGGCACCGACATCTGCGTCGACGGTGGATACAACGCCATGGGCCCCGAACAGAACGTGCCGGCCATTCCGAAACTGATGGAATAATTTTCAAGCCAAGACCGTAAATCAACAAAACCAATGGGAACTGAAACAATGGCAAAACGCAAAATCACCATCGTTGGCGGCGGCCAATCCGGCCTGCAGCTCGGCTGTGGCCTGCTTTCCAACGGCTACGAAGTGGAGATCGTCCAGAACCGCACTGCCGAACAGGTGCGCACCGGCAAAGTGCTATCGAGCCAGTGCATGTTCGACGAAGCGCTGCAAAACGAGCGCGATCTCGGCCTGAATTTCTGGGAGAAGGATTGCCCGACCGTCGACTCCATCAATTTCGTCGTGCCGGCACCGGACGGTTCCGGCAACAAGGCGATCGACTGGAACGGCAAGCTCGACCGCTACGCCCAGAGCGTCGACCAGCGCGTCAAGATACCCGGCTGGATGGCCGAGTTCGAAAAGCGCGGCGGCCAGATGACCATTCTCGACGCCGGCCTTGATGACCTAGAGAAATATGCCAAGGCTTCTGATCTGGTGATCGTGGCGGCCGGCAAGGGTGACATCGCCAAGCTGTTCGAGCGCGACGCGGAAAAATCACCGTTCGATAAGCCGCAGCGCGCTTTGGCGCTGACCTATGTGACGGGTATGACCCCTCGCGCGGATCACTCCGCCGTGAATTTCAACCTGATCCCGACGGTTGGTGAGTATTTCGTCTTCCCGGCACTGACGGTCAACGGCCCCTGCGAGATCATGGTGCTCGAAGGGATTCCGGGCGGCCCGATGGACTGCTGGAAGGACGTCAAGACGCCGGCAGAACATCTCGCCAAGTCGAAATGGATTCTGGACACCTTCCTTCCGTGGGAAGCCGAGCGCTGCAGGAACATCGAACTGACCGACGACAACGGCATTCTCGCCGGCGCCTTTGCACCGACGGTGCGCAAGCCGATCGGCAAGCTGCCCTCGGGCGCCATCGTACTGGGCATGGCCGACGCCGTGGTACTCAACGATCCGATCACCGGCCAAGGTTCGAACAACGCTTCCAAATCAGCCAAGGCCTATATGGATGCGATCCTCGCGCATGGCGACAAGCCTTTTGATGCAGCGTTCATGCAGGCGACCTTCGACACCTACTGGAACTATGCCCAGTTCGTGACCGGCTGGACCAATGCCTTGCTGCAGCCGCCGCCGCCACACGTCCTCAACATCATGGGCTCGGCACAAGCCTTCCCAACGCTCGCCAAGCGCATTGCCAACGGCTTCAACAACCCGGTCGACTTCTTCCCGTGGTTTGCCGTGCCGGAAGAGGCCGACGCCTACCTGCAGAAACTCGCAGCCTGAAATCTTCCCCATTTCAAGCGAGAACCTTACCCGCCGGAGCGATCCGGCGGGTTTTTCGTTCAAGCACTGTGCGAGGGCCAACGAAGCATTTAACGCGTGCGCCGGCTGCCTATGGCCGCGCGCTGCCGGTCCTTGTTTCCAAGGATTTGGCAGCGTGCGCTTCCTGGTGGCCCAATTCCCTGCTGCGTTTGGATCGATCTCTAAAACGTTACCTTTTCCAACGGCTTGCGCGTCTTTTCGAACTCCCTCAAAGTTGCCTCCCGTTCCGCGATGTAATTGCGGTCATAGGGGACGGCATCCTGATGGCGGGCGATCTGGATCTGGAAGACAAACAGGCGGTCATGGCGGAAGGCGACTTCCGAGACCGCCAGATAGAATTCCCACATGCGGAAAAAACGCTCATCGTACAGCGCTGCGGCTTCCGCTTTGCGGGCAACAAAACGTTCCCGCCACGCCCTGAGCGTATAGGCATAGTGCATCGGCAGGATTTCAATGTCCTTGACCAGTAGTCCTGCTTTTTCGACCGCAGGCAACACTTCAGCGACAGATGGCATGTAGCCGCCGGGGAAAATGTACTTTTCAATGAACGGATTGGTCGCGTAGTTCGGCTTGGTGCGGCCAATGGAATGCAGGACCATGACGCCCTTCTTGTCGAGGATTTCCGAGACCTTTCTGAAGAAATGCCTGTAGTTGCCGACGCCGACATGCTCGAACATGCCGACCGAAACGATGCGGTCGAACTGGCCCTTGAGGTCGCGGTAATCCGTGAGCTCGAAGCGGACACGACCGGAGAGGTCGCGGTTCGCCGTCCGCGCGCGCGAAACCTTTAGCTGTTCTTCGCTAAGCGTGATGCCGGTGACGTCCACCTCGGCGGCCTCTGAGAGATAGAGTCCGAGCCCGCCCCAGCCGGAGCCGATTTCCAGAACGCGATTGCCTTTTTCCAGCAGCAGCTTGGCAGCGATGTGGCGCTTCTTGGCGAGTTGCGCTTCGTCCAGGCTGATGCCGGACGGCTCGAAATAAGCGCAGGAATATTGCCAGTCCTCGTCGAGAAACAGGTCGAACAGTTTTGCTCTCAGATCGTAGTGATGGGAGACATTTTGCAAATTGCGGTTGATCGGCAAGCGCATGTTGATCTGCGTGCCGACGATGCGCGCCAGGCCGTGGGCCACCATCCTGAGCGTCGCAGCCTTCTTGATGCCGTTGCGACGAACCAGCGACAGGAAATCGAAAATATTGCCCTCATCCAGAATGAAGCGACCATCCATGTACATCTCACCGAGCTTCAACGCTGGATCCAGCGCGATCGCCTGTTCGGCCTCGGCATCAGTGATACGAACGACGATTGTCTTTTCCGAGCTGTCACCGAAGAGATGTGTTTCTCCGGACGCTCGGATGAGCCGCAGCGAGCCCTTGGTGACGATCTTACCAATCATCTTGGAAATGTCGGACGCCATGCTTTCTCCGAATAAGAGCCGGGGACTTATCCTTATGCACATCCGCCCGCGCGGATAACCGGACTTTAGCGTGTTCTAATCCGGGAGCAAGCGTTTAAGCCATCCGCGTCCACCAACTCTAAAACAATACGGCGCAACCTAAGCATGCAACCAACATTCCACTCCTACCGATATGTCCGCCGATGCGTCGCGGCCACGCGTGCCACCTGCTCGTAAATACCTGTGAGCAGCTCCAGCGTCCGTGTCGCCTCTTCGAGCTTCTGGGTAAAATCCGGCACGGACTCGATCGCCTCGACCAGCAACGAGCCGCGCACCTCGGCATAGCGATCGGTAACCTCGCGTCCCCGCTCCGTGACAGAGTAGGTGACCCCTGCCCGCCCCGAGCCCTCCCGCACCACCAGGCCTGCGCCGATCAGCTTGCGCAGGCTATATTGGATGTTGGGGATATCCTCGCGATTGGCCAGCCGCGCCAGATCCTTGATGGTCTTCGGTCGGTCGTTCATGCGGATGATATGCAACATGGCATTTTCCTCGCCGCTCGCTGCAAAATCAATGACTGATGCCAGACACTCGGTCTGCCAGCGCTCGAAAGCCTGGTTGGTGCGCATCAAGGCATACTCAATTTCCGCGACATCGATTTCGACGGCGTTGCGCGCCAAATGCCAGTGCCGATCGAAGCCATCCGACGATTTCGAAGGTCTTTTGTCTTTTTGAATCATCGTCTTCAAACTCCTGCGCATGAACCTTTTCCACATCAACAGGTAGCGGATTTTGGCCGATTGACAAGACTCGATTTATTGATAGACTTTCTATCGTAAATTCTATCATAATTTTGGGGAACTCCATGAGCACGTCACAAAACAGCATGTTCGCCGCCGATCAATTCATCCTCGGTACCTTCTCGTCCAACTGCTCCGGCGGCATGTCGGTCACCAAGATTCCGGAGCGCTGGAACAATTCCTGGGACAACAACCTCAAGCTTGCCAAGCAGCTCGACGCCGCCGGTATCGAGTTCATGCTGCCGATCGCCCGCTGGATCGGTTATGGCGGCGAGACCAATTTCCACGGCAGCGTCCTGGAAACCATGACCTGGGCGGCAGGCCTGCTGGCGCATACCCAGAATCTCAACGTCTTCGCCACGATCCATGTCGCGGCCAATCACCCGGCTGTTGTCGCCAAGCAGATCGCCACGATCGACCAAATCTCCAAGGGTCGTGTCGGGCTGAACATCGTCGCCGGCTGGAACCAGCCGGAATATGAAGCGCTCGGCCTCGACCTGCCAGCCGCCCATGAAGATCGTTACGCCTACGCCGAGGAATGGTTCGACATCGTCAAGACGCTCTGGGAAAAGGCCGAGGCATTCGATTTCGACGGCAAGTTCTTCCACCTCAAGAACATTCTTGGCGATCCGCGCCCATCCCGCAAGGTGCCGATCCTCAATGCGGCAGGCTCAGGTCAGGGACGTGAATTTGCCGCCCGCAATGCCGATTTCCTTTTCACGCCGGCGATCGATCTGACCCGTTCGACGGATGAGATTGCAGCGCTGAAGCAGCAGGGCAAACAGGCCGGCCGCGACGTCGGCGTGCTGACTTTCTCGCATGTCATCTGCCGTCCGACCGAAAAGGAAGCGCGCGACTACCTCAAATATTACTGCGAGGACAATGCCGACTGGGACGCAGTCGACAACCTCGTCCGCCTGCAGTTTGCACATGCCCAGTCTTTCCCGCACGATCTGCTCGCGCTGATCCGCGACCGTATGGCGGCCGGACATGGCGGCTTCCCGCTGATCGGCACGCCCGAGCAGGTCGCCGAAGGCCTGATCTCGCTGCACAAGGCCGGCTTCGGCGGCACCACCCTCTCCTTCGTCGACTATGCCGAAGAATTTCCCTACTTCCGCGACAACGTTCTGCCGCTCCTGGAGCAGGCAGGCATTCGCAGGGCCGTTAAGCTCGCGGAAGCAGCGTGATCGACAACAGGGACTGTCGATCGAGGGCTGCGCGACGGATGTCGCGCAGCCAATTCCTTCAAGCCTAGTCCACCCGGAGTGCCACCATGCTGCATGTTCCCGTCAGGCCTGCCACGGCTTCACCAGAGGCCTTTCGAACCGCCATGCGACAGTTCGTCGGCCAAGTCAGCATCATCACTGCAGGTTCCGGCGATGACCGCTCCGGGCTGGTCGCGACCTCAGCTGTTTCACTCTCTATGGATCCACCGCTGATGTTGGTCTGTGTCAACCGCACATCATCGACGCACCAGCTGTTTGACAGATACGGACATTTCGCCGTCAACATGCTGTCGCCCGATCAGCAGCCGATCGCCGAGCGCTTTTCCGGCAAGGACGGGATCAAGGGAGCGGATCGCTATGCCCTCGGCAATTGGACGACCGAGGTCACCGGGGCTCCCATTTTGCGCGACGCGTCCATCGCGCTCGATTGCGAACTCGAGGATCTCATCGACAAGGCCACCCACTCTATTCTCATCGGTCGCGTCCGCGCCATTCACCAGCGGGACAGCGCTTCCGCACTGGTTTACTGGCGTGGCCAGTACCTTGCGGTAGGCGCCTGATTGGCAGACCCCAAGGCATAACGTTGCCGGAGCGCCAATCGCGCGGCACACCACGTTTTGCGCATATATTTTAAACCTAAAATAAATTCACACCGCCTGCTATTCGGTTGACAACCGTCAAACGCACCTATATTTTAAACTTCAAATAACTGAAGGCTCCGAGCCTTCTTCCGGCATCTCTTTCATGGAGGTCAAGATGCGTATCGTCTGTATCGGTGGCGGCCCGGCTGGGCTTTATTTTGGCCTGCTGATGAAGAAGTTCCATCCGGAACACTCCGTCACCGTCGTGGAGCGCAACAAGCCTTACGACACGTTCGGCTGGGGCGTGGTCTTCTCCGATGCCACGATGGAATCGATGAAGGTCTGGGATCCGGAGAGCGCTGCCGAAATCCAGGATGCCTTCAATCACTGGGACGATATCGAGGTGCTGTTCAAGGGCACGCGCCAGCGTACCTCCGGCCATGGCTTCGTCGGCATCGGCCGCAAGAAGCTGCTGAACATTCTGCAGAAGCGCTGTGAAGAACTTGATGTCGAACTGAAGTTCGAAACCGAATCCAATGGCGATCTCGATTATCCCGATGCCGATCTGGTCATCGCCTCCGACGGCCTGAATTCCAAGGTCCGCCATCGCTATCCCGAGATTTTCCAGCCCGATATGGTCGTGCGGCCCAACCGCTACATCTGGCTCGGCACCGACAAGTCCTTCGACGCCTTCACCTTCGATTTCCGCAAGACGGATCACGGCTGGTTCCAGGCGCATATCTACAAGTTTGACGACAAGACATCGACCTTCATCATCGAGACCACCGAGGAAGCCTATGAGGCGCACGGTCTCGGCGAGATGGACCAGCAGGGTTCGATCGACTTCTGCCAGAACCTGTTCTCCGAAGTGCTGGACGGCTCGTCGCTGATGACCAATGCCCGCCACCTGCGCGGCTCGGCCTGGCTGAACTTCACCCGCCTGATCTGCGGCAAGTGGAGCCATTTCAACGGCAATTCGCATGTCGTGCTGATGGGCGATGCCGCCCACACCGCCCATTTCGCCATCGGTTCGGGCACAAAGCTCGCCATCGACGACGCGATCGAATTGACCCGTCAGTTCCAGGAACTCGGCCACACCAAGGACAAGATCCCGGAAGTCCTGCATGCCTATGAGGAAATCCGTCGCGTCGATGTCGCCCGCATCCAGAATGCCGCGCGCAATGCCATGGAATGGTTCGAGGTCGTCGGCCGCCGCTATGCCGATACGCTGGAGCCGGAACAGTTCATGTATTCGATGCTGACCCGTTCGCAGCGTATCAGCCACGAGAACCTGCGCCTGCGCGATCCTGCCTGGCTGGAAGGCTATGAGCGCTGGTTTGCCCGCAAATCCGGTCTCGACACCACGACCAACGGCCGCTGCCTGCCGCCGATGTTCACGCCCTATACGCTGCGCGACGTCACGCTGCCCAACCGCATCGTCATGTCGCCGATGGCGATGTATTCTGCCAAGGACGGCCTGATCGATGATTTTCATCTCGTGCATATCGGCTCCCGCGCCATGGGCGGTGCCGGCCTCGTCTTCGGCGAAATGACCTGCGTCTCGCCCGACGCTCGCATCACCCCAGGCTGCCTCGGCCTCTGGAATGAAGAACAGGCCGCCCAGTGGAAGCGTCTGGTCGAGTTCGTGCATTTCAACAGCCCGGCCAAGATCGGCATTCAGATCGGTCATGCCGGTCGCAAGGGCTCGACCAAACTCGCCTGGGACGGCATCGACCAGCCGGTCGAGAAGGACGGCTGGGATCTGATCTCGGCCTCGGCCCTGCCCTATCTCAAGCATAGCCAGATGCCCAAGGCGATGGATCGCGCCGATATGGACCGTGTGCTGGCGGACTTCGTTCGCTCGGCCGAGCTTGCCGCCACAACAGGCGCCGATTGGCTCGAACTGCACTGCGCCCACGGCTATCTGCTGTCGAGCTTCCTGTCGCCGCTTACCAATCGCCGCACCGACGAATATGGCGGCAGCCACGAGAACCGGGCGCGCTATCCGCTTGAGGTGTTCGCAGCCGTTCGCAAGGTCTGGCCGGAAGACAAGCCGATCTCCGTGCGCCTCTCCTGCCACGACTGGTTCGATGGCGGCAACACGCCGGAAGATGCTGCGATCTTCGCCGGCATGTTCAAGGATGCCGGCGCTGACCTGATCGACTGCTCGTCGGGCCAGGTGTGGAAGGAAGAAAAGCCGGTCTATGGCCGCCTCTTTCAAACGCCGTTCTCCGACAAGATCCGCAATGAAATCGGCATCCCGACCATCGCCGTCGGTGCGATATCCGAGGCCGATCACGCCAATTCGATCATCGCTGCCGGCCGCGCCGATCTCTGCGCCGTCGCTCGCCCGCATCTGGCAGATCCCGCCTGGGCGCTACACGAAGCGGCCAAGATCGGTATCAACACCATCGCATGGCCGAAGCAGTATTATGCGGGCAAGGCCCAGTACGAGACCAATCTCGCCCGCGAACGCGCTGTCGCCACCGGCACGAAGTGAGCCCTGATATGTCTGAACAAGGTGCACTGAGCGGTCATCATGCTCTCGTCACCGGTGCCGGTAGCGGCATCGGGGCTGCGATTGCCCGCGCCCTGGTTGGCGCGGGTGCCAATGTGACGCTAGCCGGCCGACGTCGTGAGCCGCTCGATACCTTGGCTGGCGAACTCGATGCCTCGCGCGTGTTCGCGGTGGATGACTTCGACGTGACAAACGCCGGCAAGATCGCAGCGGGCCTCGAAAAGGCCCGCAAGACATTCGGACCCGTCTCGATCCTCATCAACAATGCAGGTGAAGCACCCAGCGCGTCTTTCGAAAAGACGACGCTCGATATGTGGTCGCATGTTCTTTCAGTCGATCTGACCGGCGTGTTCCAGGTCACGCAGGCTGTATTGCCGGATCTGAAGGCTCGCGGCGAAGGTGCGCGGATCATCAACGTTGCCTCCACGGCCGGCCTTTCGGGTTACGCCTATGTTTCCGCCTATTGTGCTGCAAAGCATGGCGTCGTCGGCCTCACCCGAGCGCTGGCGCTTGAGCTTGCCAAGAAGGGCGTGACAGTCAATGCCGTCTGCCCCGGCTTTACCGATACGCCGATGGTCGCTCGTTCGCTGGCTGAAATTGTCGCCAAGACTGGCAGGACCCACGAACAGGCGCTCGCCGAGTTCACCAAGTCCAATCCGCAAGGACGGCTGGTGACGCCGGATGAAGTGGCCGCCACTGCACTGTGGCTTGCATTGCCCTCGTCGGGCTCGATCAATGGACAGGCAATCGCGATTGCCGGTGGGGAGGTTATGTAATCATGGGTGAAGCGGCATCGATGCGCGGCCACCTCAAGCCGTTCAAGGACTACAAGGCGCAGCATTTCCTCTGGAATGTCAGCGAAGACGGCCGCGTCGCGACGTTGACGCTCAACCGCCCGGAACGCAAGAACCCGCTGACATTCGAAAGCTATGCCGAGATGCGCGACCTGTTCCGCGACCTCGTCTATGCCTCGGATGTGCGGGTCGTGGTGCTGACCGGCGCCGGCGGCAATTTCTCCTCGGGCGGCGATGTCTTCGAGATCATAGAACCCCTCACCCGGATGGCGATGCCCGACCTGTTGGCCTTCACCCGGATGACCGGCGATCTCGTCAAGGCGATGCGCAAGTGCCCGCAACAGATCATTTCGGCAATCGACGGCATCTGCATGGGTGCCGGCGCCATCCTCGCCATGGCATCCGACATGCGCCTCGCCACGCCCGAAACCAAGACCGCGTTCCTGTTCACCCGCGTCGGACTTGCCGGCGCCGACATGGGCGCTTGCGGCATCCTTCCGCGCATCATTGGCCAGGGCCGTGCTTCGGAATTGCTCTACACCGGTCGCTCGATGTCGGCCGATGAAGGCGAACACTGGGGCTTCTTCAACTCGCTGCATGCCGGTTCCGAGGTTGTAGGGGCTGCCACAAAACTTGCCCATTCGATCGCTGACGGCCCATGGTTTGCGCATGGCATCACCAAGACCATGATGAACCAGGAATGGGCGATGGGCATCGACGAGATGATCGAATCCGAGGCGCAGGCTCAGGCGATTTGCATGGCGACCGGCGATTTCCGCCGGGCCTTCGAGGCTTTTGCCGCCAAGCAGAAGCCGGTCTTCGAGGGCAACTGAAATGACGAGCCGCACAGGTCCAACACGCGAACATCTTGATTGGCCGTTTTTCGACAAGACGCATGCGGATTTTGCCGCTCGTCTGGATGAATTTGCGGGTTCAGGCGTTCTTGCGTCTGTCGATCACCACGACACCGACAAGGCCTGCCGTTCGCTCGTGAAATTGCTCGGCGACGCCGGCCTGCTTGCGGCCGCCACCGGTAATGCCGGCAAGACCGCCATCGATTCCCGCTCTGTCTGCCTGGCGCGCGAAACGCTTGCCTGGCATGACGGCCTGGCCGATTTCGCCTTCGCTATGCAAGGCCTCGGCACGGGAGCGATCGGCCTATCGGCAACGGACGAACTGAAGGCGGCGGTGTTGCCCAAGGTCACGTCTGGCGAATGGCTCTCGGCCTTCGCGCTGTCGGAAAAGGAAGCCGGCTCGGATGTTGCCGCCATGGCCTGCGCGGCACGTGCCGATGGCGACGCTTACGTGCTCGACGGCGAAAAGACCTGGATTTCCAATGGCGGTATCGCCGATGTCTATACCGTCTTTGCGCGCACCGGCGAGGCACCCGGCACCCGCGGTATCTCGGCTTTCGTGGTGTTTGCCGACGATCCCGGCTTCTCGATTGCCGAACGTATCGATGTTATCGCACCGCATCCGCTGGCAACGATCCGTTTCGACAATTGCCGCATTCCCGCCTCCCGGCGCCTCGGTGCACCCGGCGAAGGCTTCAAGATTGCCATGCGGACGCTTGATATCTTCCGCGCATCGGTTGCCGCTGCCTCGATCGGCTTTGGTCGCCGGGCGCTGGACGAGGCGCTGGACCATGCCCGCACCCGCAAGATGTTCGGTGCGACGCTAGGCGACCTGCAACTGACACAGGCGGCGCTTGGCGATATGGCGACATCAATGGATTCGGCTGCCCTGCTCACCTACCGCGCTGCATGGCGCCGCGACGTGCAGAAGCTGCCGACCACCAAGGAAGCGGCGATGGCAAAGATGACATCAACCGAAAACGCCCAGAACGTCATCGACCGTGCCGTGCAGATGTTCGGTGGGCGCGGTGTCAGATCCGGTGAGATCACCGAGAAGCTTTACCGCGAAATCCGCGCACTGCGCATCTATGAAGGTGCTACCGAGGTGCAGAAACTGATCATCGCCCGCGAAATGCTGAAGGCGGGATGACGCGATGTTTTCCGTGATCCGCCCCTTGCGCTTCGGAGATTGCGACCCCTCGGGGATCGCCTATTACCCGTCGTATCTGCGCATCATGGACAGCGCTGTTGAGGATTTCTTTGCCTCCTTTGGTGCCAATCGCAACGAGATGATCAACGATCGCCGCATGGGAACGCCCACGGTCACCCTCGATCTTGCCTTCGTCCGGCCGGGCTTTCATGGCGACGACCTGACATTCGAAATTCGCGTCGAGGCACTGGGCCGCTCGTCACTCGACCTTGCACATACCGTGTCTGCGCACGGTGACACGTTGTGGACCGCGCGCCAGCGGCTGGTCGCCACCTCGCTTGAAACGCACAAATCCTTCGCATGGCCGGACGATATCCGCGCCGCGCTCGCCAATCATCTGGAGAACACCAATGCACACAATCCTTCAACCTGAAGGCTGGGCCAAGCCGATCGGCTATTCAAACGGCGTCGAAGCGCGCGGCCGCACGGTGTTCGTCGGTGGCCAGATCGGCTGGAATGGACAATGCCAGTTCGAAAGCGATGATTTCGTCGATCAGGTCCGCCAGACGCTCAGGAATGTCGTGGCGATTCTCAACGAAGCAGGCGCCGAGCCGCGTCACATCACTTCGATGACGTGGTATTTCACCGACAAGAAGGAATATACCGAAAACCTCAAGGGCCTGGGGCAGGCCTACCGCGAGGTCATCGGCCGGCACTACCCGGCAATGGCCGCCGTTCAGGTGGTGGCCTTGGTCGAGGATCGGGCCAAGATCGAGATCCAGGCGACAGCCGTCATCCCGGAAGAGTAAGCCGATGTCTGCTCATGAGGCGGAAGCCGTGAACGATCTCGAATTCTCGGCCTGCGTCAGGGGTCGCATCAGCGATGGCGTGCTGATCGCCGTCATCGACAATCCCCCGGTCAATGCCGCCTCGGCCGCGATGCGCACTGGCCTCGCGGCAGCCACTTCCTACGGCAACGACACGGCAACCGTCAAAACCATCGTTCTGACAGGTGTAGGCAGGATCTTTGTCGGCGGCGCTGATATCACCGAATTCGGCAAGGTGCCGGCAAACCCGATCCTGCCGGATGTTTGCACGCGGATCGAAAATTCCGCCAAGCCAGTCATCGCGGCCATCAACGGTGCGGCTCTCGGTGGCGGCCTCGAAATCGCGCTCGCCTGCCACTATCGCCTTGCCAGCCCCGCCGCGAGCTTCGCCTTCCCCGAAGTCAAGCTGGGGATCGTACCCGGCGCCGGCGGTACACAGCGGCTGCCGCGACTAACGGGCATCCTCGAAGCCATCGACCTGATCGGCAGCGGCCGCAACGTCAAGGCCAATGCAGCGCTCGTCGCCGGGATCATCGATGAGATCGCAGAAGGCGAACTCCTCACGGATGCTCTTACGCTGGCTAAGCAAAACGACAGCGCCAAATTCCGCAAGACCTCCGCCCAGCACGTAGCGCCCGTCTCATCCGAAGCAATCGAAGCGACATCGAAGAAAATCACCTCACGCGCTCGTGGCCAGCAGGCGCCGGCAGAAGCCATCAGGCTCGTTGTTGCAGCCGCAGCGGTGGATTTTGAAGCTGGCCTTGCCGATGAACGCGCGACCTTCCTGCGTTTGAAGGACTCGCCCGAAGCCGCGGCACTCCGCCACGTGTTCTTCGCCGAGCGCGCTGCGGCCAAGGTGGAAGGACTTGAAGGCGTCGCTCCACGCAAGATCACGACCATCGGCGTGGTCGGAACCGGCTTGATGGGCTCGGGTATTGCCGTATCCGCGCTTGATGCCGGCTATCGCGTCATCGGCATCGAGCTGACCGACGAGGCCGCCCAGAAAGGCCTGGAACGCATTGTCGGCATGCTCGACAAGAATTTCAAGTCCGGCCGCATCGACGAGGCCGGCCTTTCCGATCGCCTTTCGCGTCTCACGGTGCGCGGCGCACTGACTGAACTCATGGATGCCGATCTGGTGATCGAAGCCGTCTTTGATGACTTCACGGTCAAGTCTGAGCTCTTCCAGAAGCTGGATGGCATCGTTCGACCGGATACGATCCTGGCCACGAACACCTCCTATCTCGATCCCGACCAGATTGCCGCGACGACGGCTCACCCTGAGCGCGTGCTGGGACTGCATTTCTTCTCGCCTGCCAACATCATGCGGCTGATGGAAGTCGTCCGTTGCGCTCGGGCGACGCCGGATGTGCTGGCGACCGGTCTTGCCGTCGCCAAAAAACTCGGCAAGCTGCCGATCGTTACCGGCGTCACCGAGGGCTTCATCGGCAATCGCATCTTCTCGGCCTACCGGCGCGAGGCAGAATTTTTGATCGAGGACGGCGCCGAGCCACAGGATATCGACAAGGCGATGGAAGATTATGGTCTCGCCATGGGGCCGTTTGCGGTCTTCGATCTCGCCGGCCTCGAAATCGCCTGGGCACGGCGCAAACGACAAGCAGCCGCGCGCGACCCGAGCGAACGCTACGTCGATGTCGCCGATCGCCTGTGCGAAGCGGGGCGTTTTGGCCAGAAGACCGGCAGAGGCTGGTATACCTATGAGAATGGGAAGCGCGCCGTCGACCCCGAAGTCAGGGCCCTCATCGCCGCTTCGCGCGCCGCCAAAGACATTGCACCGCGAGACATTTCGTCTGAAGAGATCGTTTCGCGCCTGCTTCAGGCAATGGCTGCGGAGGGCGGCAAACTGCTCAACGAGAAAATTGCAGCGCGCGCCAGCGATATAGACCTGGTTGTCATCAACGGATACGGCTTCCCGGCTCACAAGGGTGGTCCACTTTATGCGCTTGGAATGGCTGAATAATACAAGTTTTTTCAGTTGAGTTTGATGCTGCCGGCCGAGTGCCGGCAGTTCCATTTTGGCACGCACTGCACAATTTTCGCTCCATTTCGTTGCAGATAACGCATTGACTTTCTGCACTGCAACATGAATATTTTACCAGAAGACTCTCTGATTTCCATCGCAGCGACGGAGCCGACAATGGAATGGATAGCGCTAAGATCGCGTCTCGTGTCCGAAATCGCCTATGATGCGGAACAGGAAGTGCTGCATATCCGCCTGCGGACAGGCACATTGAAAAGATACGAGAATATCTCGCCGACGATGTTCGATAATTTGCGAACGGCAGAATCGCCTGGCTTCTATTTCAGCTATTATATCGCCCGGACTCACCAAAAAGCTCCAGCTCCAACTCGGAATTCGGCCGTCCCCGCTCGCGCGAAGCGCCTGATGCGTCTACTCGCCGTCACCGGCGTTTTTCTCGCGTCAGCGAACATGTTCATTCACTGACGCGAAAAGTCCAAGCGCGTACTTTGCGAGAAAGCGTCTACTCTCCCAAAATGTCTCGCACCATGCCGCGGGCGATTTCGTCCTCGCCCATGAAAACCGCATCGGCGCCAACGGATCGAAGATACTCCACGCCCTCTACGGAATGGGCGCGAGCAACGATCCGAATGCCGGGATTGGCCCTTCGCGCCACCTCGATGATGTGGCCGGCTTCGAACGGATCGGGAATGGCGGTAATCAGCCATTTTGCCCGCGGCAGATTGAGTCGATCTATCAACGCCTGCTCGCCGCCTGCTCCTACAAACGTCTCGACGCCTTTGTCCTTCAACTCGGCAATTGACGTCCCCTCTTCCTCGACAACCACAAAGGGGACATTGCGCGCTATCAGATCGCGGCTGACCCGAGATCCGACGCGACCATGGCCGACGAGCACAACATGCTGCGTGAGGCTGGTTGGCTGTTCGACGGGAATTGCTTTCAGCGGCTTTTCAGCAGCAACCGGAGTGTTCGGCACCGTAGGAGGGCTCAGTCGATCCAGGACCATGAACAGGATCGGGTTGACGATGATCGACAGGATGGCGCCGGCAACCACCAGATCTCTCGCCGTCTCCGGCAGGATGGCAAGGTT
Source organism: Shinella sp. OV683 (assembly GCF_057787725.1). Classification (NCBI taxonomy): domain Bacteria; kingdom Pseudomonadati; phylum Pseudomonadota; class Alphaproteobacteria; order Hyphomicrobiales; family Rhizobiaceae; genus Shinella; species Shinella sp. OV683. The sequence goes on along the minus strand of NZ_CM173543.1, from coordinate 2,181,691 downwards.
GACACCCAAGACAACCAGAATGAAGGAGAACTCGCCGATCTGGGCAAGGCTCGCCGAGATCGTCAGCGCCACCGAATTTGGATGGCCGAAAGCGCGCACGATGAGGTAGGCCGCGACGGACTTGCCCGCCACGATGATCAGGAAGGTCGCTAACACGACGAGTGGCTGGTCGAGCAAGACAGCGGGATTGAACAGCATCCCGACCGAGACGAAGAACAGCACCGCGAACGCATCGCGCAGCGGCAGCGTTTCCTTGGCCGCCTGATGGCTGAGCGGCGATTCCGCCAGCACCATGCCGGCGAAGAATGCACCAAGGGCAAAAGAGACGCCGAACAGCTTTGCCGAACCATAGGCGACACCGATAGCAATGGCGAGCACCGCCAACCGGAACAGTTCGCGCGAGCCGGTATGAGCGACATAGTGCATGATCACCGGGATGGCGCGCCGGCCGATGACCAGCATCAGCAAGACGAACAGCCCCACCTTGACCGCCGTGACCAACAGCGTCGCGCTAACTGTGTCCATGCCCATATCAGCTATCCAACTGATATCGACGCCGGTCGATTGCTCCTTGCCTCCAAGCAAGCCAGCAAGCGGCGGTATCACCACCAGCGTCAGAACCATCACCAGGTCTTCGACAATCAGCCATCCCACCGCGATCCGGCCGCGCTCGCTCTCGACCAGTCGCCGCTCCTGCAGGGCGCGCAGCAGCACGACCGTACTCGCCACCGAAAGCGTCAGGCCAAAAATCAGCCCGGCCCCGATGCTCCAGCCAAGCAGCCAGGACAAGCCCATGCCCAGCAAGGTCGCCACGACGATCTGACCGATGGCACCAGGGATTGCGATCTTTCGAACCGACAGGAGATCTTTGAGCGAGAAATGCAGCCCCACGCCGAACATCAACAGGATCACCCCGATCTCCGCCAGCTCTGAGGCAAGATCCTGATCGGCCACGAAGCCGGGCGTGAACGGTCCTATGACGATGCCCGCCACGAGGTAGCCGACCAGCGGTGAAAGCTTGAGGCGCTGCGCCACAAGGCCGAACACCAAAGCTAGGCCGAAGCCGGAGGCAAGGATGGCGATCAGGGGGGTACTATGCGGCACGAAATCTCCTAAATTCGGATCGAAGCGGTCATTTGCAATTTAGTCGGTACGCGCAAGAAATAAACCGTGGTCGCGGATAATATGACTAGGACAGCAAGAAATCCGTCTGGTGCTGGCAAAATTTGCCGACAAGCCTGCGTATATTATGCCGTGTCAATTTATTCCAAACTAAATTGTCTGGACAACTTGCTCTGAGTCTCCGGCACGCAGCGGATAAAAGTCCTCGCTTTATAAGGCGAGGCGTTGACAAGCGTGAGCTGCACCGCTGTTTTTGCGTTGCACAAATACTTGCTGGTCTTTAAGAATCCGACGGAAATCGCGCCGGGTTCACGCGGTAACCGGCTGGCCTCGTGCATTGTTTTTCTTTGCGTATGGGGATGCTCCCGAAGCCGCTCCGCGCGTTCGAAAAGGAGCTTGCTGATGTCGTTTCCATCATTGTCGCGTCGATCTTTCATGGCGGCAGCCAGTGCAACAGTTGCCACCGCTGTGACAATGCCAGCCACTGCTTTTTCAGCGAATGCTGCCGGTATCAAGGATCTCGCGGCCTCAAAGGGCTTGTTCTTCGGCACCGAGGTCGCTGCTGAGGCCTTGATGAAGGATGCGCAATATCGTCAGGCGGTGCTGACCGAAGCCGACATCATTGTCGCCGGCTATGAAATGAAATGGGGCCAGACGGAGGCAAAAAGGGGCGTACACAACTACTCGAAAGGCGACTACATCGTCCGCTTCGCCGAGCAGAACCATCTCGTCATGCGGGGGCATGCCGCAATTTGGCACCAGAACATACCGCCCTGGCTGGAAGAGGCACTCTCGGAACCCAACGGCTGCGGTCTCTTAAGCGCAAGGGTGAACGACATCGTCAGTCACTATAAGGGCAGAATTGCCGAGTGGGATGTGCTCAATGAAGTTATCGAACCTGGCGACGGTCGTCCGGACGGACTGCGCGACGACCTGTTTATGAAGGCTTGCGGACAGGATTACATCCTCGACATTTTCAGGGCCGCGCGCGATGCCGATCCGAGCGCCAAGCGCTTTTACAACGATTACGGATTTGAGTATGACACCGACGCTGAAGATCTGCGCCGGGAGAACGTGCTAAAGCTCCTTTCAAATCTTCGCAGCGAAAAGCTGGTGGATGGCCTTGGCATCCAGTCCCATCTAAAGGCAGGCAATCGCTTCAATCAAAGCAAATTTCGAGCTTTTCTCGCTGATGTCGCCGGCCTGGGTATCGAGATCGTCGCTACCGAATTCGACGTCAACGATTCTCGTCTGCCAGAGGAGCTTGGCGAGCGAGATCAGGGCATTGCCGATCACGCGCGCGTCTATCTCGACACTCTGTTAGACGAGCCTGCGGTCAGCGGACTTGTCGTGTGGGGAGTATCCAGCCGGTACAGCTTCCTCAATTCCGGTCAGATGAAGCGCGCCGACGGCGCGCCGACCCGCGGACTGATTTATGACGAAAACATGAAAGCTACGCCGCTGCGCGCCGAAATAGTGCGGGCCATTTCAAGCGCACCCTTGCGTGAAACCAAGTGACAATCAGCTGTTGCGGCCGCCACTTTCAACGCGATTGAACTTCAGCCTAACTCGAAACAAGATTTGGAGTATATTTGTGGCTGGCAGATACTTCCGCCATCTGGCATCTGCGTGCCACCACATCTTCAACGCAATATCCTGCAAGAAGATCGAGAGAAAATGGCGCGAGTGACGGGGCTCGAACCCGCGACCTCCGGCGTGACAGGCCGGCACTCTAACCAACTGAGCTACACCCGCGCATTTTCTGTCTGGTCAGTGTCTCGCTGCGTTTCCGCTTGCGTTTCGCTGCCCGTGAGCGGCTAACTAAGGGGTCGGGCCCAAAGTGTCAAGCAGGTTTTGTGACAAATTATCCGAGGCCAGTTTTTTTATCAGGAAGACTGACTTAAGAGTTTGAAACATATCAATTTTTGCAGATGATAAAGTTCGGTGAAAAAGTTGTCGCGAGGCTGCACGGGAACCTCGCGACAATGAAAATCAGGTCGGCGTAACGAACGATTCCTGCCGGCTCATTTCGCCTCGATTGCGTCCAATTCACTGAGAACCTCGGCGGAATGCGCACCCAGCGTCGGCGCACCCTTGGACAGTTCGAGATTCGATTCCGAGAATCGGATCGGCGTGCGAATCCCCGGCACACCTTCCGGATCGATCTTCATCTGCCGGAACTGGAACTGCGGATCATCGAAAACATCAGCAACGCTGTTGATCGGACCGGCCGGCACGCCCTCCTTCTCGAGAGCAGCAAGCAGATCGTCACGCTTCCAGTCCCTCGTCCTGGCCTCCATGACCTCGGTTAGCCGCTCGCGATTGCGGACGCGCGAAGCGTTGGTCTTGAAATTCTCGTCTTCGCCAAGCGCGGGCAAGCCCAGCAGAGTGACGAGCCGTGTGAACTGTCCATCATTGCCGCAGGCGACGATCAGATGGCCGTCGCTCACCGGGAATGTCTGGTAAGGCGCAATATTGGGATGCGCATTGCCGAGCCGCTTCGGTACCTTGCCCGAGGCGAGGAAGTTCATGGCCTGATTGGCGAGTACGCCGGTCATGCAATCGAACAGCGACATGTCGATATGCTGGCCCTCACCTGTCTTTTCGCGCGCGATCAATGCCGCCTGGATGCCGATGACGGAATAGAGACCGGTAAAGATGTCGGCGAAGGCGACGCCGATCTTCTGCGGCTCACGATCCGGTTCGCCGGTGAGGTCCATGATCCCGCTCATGCCCTGGATCATGAAGTCGTAGCCGGCGCGCGGCGCATAGGGGCCGTCCTGGCCGAAGCCGGTGACCGAGCAATAGATCAGTCGCGGATTGATCGCCTTCAGCGTCTCATAATCCAGCCCGTATTTCTTCAGTCCGCCGAGTTTGAAATTCTCGATCAGCACATCTGCCTGCTTGGCGAGCCGGATCACCAGCACTCTGCCCTCCTCCTTGGTGAAGTCGGCAATCACCGAACGCTTGCCACGGTTGGCGGCGTGGAAATAGGCGGCGGATTGCTCACCGTCCTTCTCTATATAGGGAGGTCCCCATTTGCGAGTGTCGTCGCCTTCCGGGCTCTCGACCTTGATGACATCCGCGCCAAGATCGGCCAGCGTCTGCCCGCACCAGGGTCCGGCCAGGATCCGGGCCAGTTCGAGCACCTTGATACCGGAAAGCGGCGTCTTGTCTGTCATATCCATTCCCTGCACATCATATTTAGAGACGTCAGGTGGATACGCGTAAAGGCGGCTTAAGTCCAGATTTGGGGTTGACGGGCTTCGGCTTAGAAGAAGCCGAGATTGCGTTGCATGGCCGCCTGGAAATGTGCATCAAGTGCGGCCTCGGCCCGCACCGCATTACGCTGAATGCAGGCCTCGATGATCTCGATGTGCTCCTTGATGGTCCTGAGCGCCAGCGGCGCGGTCAGCTTGCGGTCTAGGCGAAGCAGCCGGAGATAGTTGTGCATGCGACGGTAGCTGGTATCGATCAGCGAATTGCGCAGGATGCCGATCACGGCGTCGTGCAGCAGATGTTCCAGGGCATCGAGTTCGACAAGGTCATCCGCCGTCAGTCCATTCTGTTCGATCGCCCCCATCACTGCCCGGTGACGCGCAAGCATCTCGGCCATCTCCTGCTCATCACCCTGCTCTGCATAGACGCGCACCGCCGACCGCTCCAGGATCGAGCGAAACTGATAGGTCGAGCGCGTCAGCTCCAGCCCGGGCTTGATGAACTGGATGCCCGAGCGTGGATGGATGGTCAGGATACCCTCGGCCTCCAGCACCCTAAGCGCATCGCGCAGCGGCGCCACCGGCACATCGACGAGCTCCGAAAGCTCGCCCTGCGACACGAAGGCTCCGGCCTGCACCTTGCGGTCGAACAACGCCTCGAGGATGCGGTCGTAGGCGACGTCGCTCAGCCGCTGCACCGGGATGTCATCAGAAATAGGAACGATTTTTGTCTTGCGGGCCACTTGCGTCATATCCAGTTCTGCCATATTAGATACAGCAACTGATCGATCAGATCAACAGTTTAATATATCAGAGCTCAATTCATGACCATCAGCGCATTCCGCATCACCCGTTTCCAGTTCGCCCGTGACCGTGTCATCGGCGACAGCCAGGTGCGCGCCGATGACGCCAATGTAGCAGCACTTGAGCTTATCTCCGATAGCGGCAAAGTTGGACTTGGCTTTATCCAGACGCTTTTTACCGCAATTCCCTCGCAAGCCGAGATCGAACGGGTATTTGCATCCGAGGTCTTTCCCGGCCTCGAAGGCCAGAAGGCCATCGGCCTCGTTCACCGCGTGTCGCGGCCTCGTGGCGGCAATCTGCGGCCCTACACACTTCCTTTTCACGAAGCGTTGCAGGTTGCCCTATGGGACCTGGCGGCCAAGGAAGTCGACCTGCCGCTCTACAAGCTGCTCGGCGGCACGCGCAACAAGGTCAGAGCCTATGCCAGTGGGTTGGATTTCCATCTCAGCGACGACGAGTTCCAGGCGCTCTTCACCCATGCGACGAGCATCGGCTACAACGCCTTCAAGATCAAGGTTGGCCACAAGGATTTCGCCCGCGACCTCCATCGCATCGAACTCTTGAAGCAGGTCATTCCTGCCGGTTCGAAAGTGATGATGGACGCCAACGAGGCGTGGTCGTCCAAGGAAGCGCTGGTCAAGATGGAGGCTGTGCGCAACACCGGTGTCGATCTTCTGTGGGTGGAGGATCCTATCCTGCGCAGTGACTTCGCCGGCCTAAAGCTGCTGCGCGAATCCGCACCGTGGACGCAGATCAACTCCGGCGAATATCTCGATCTCTCTGGCAAGCGCCTGCTGCTCGAAGCCGAGGGTGCGGATATCATCAATGTCCACGCTCAGGTGGGTGACGTGATGAGAATTGGTTGGTTCGCGGCCGAAAAAGCCATTCCCGTCAGCCTTGGCAACACGTTCCTGGAGATGGGCGTGCACATGGCCTGCGCGCTGCCGGAAGTCGAATGGCTCGAATACTCCTTCCAGAATTTCGACCATCTCGTCGATGACCCCATCGAGATCCGGGACGGCTGGGCCTATGCGCCGGACCGCCCGGGTCATGGTCTGGTGCTCAGCGAAACCGCGCGCCGCGACTGGTCGCGCCCCGAAGTGCTTGCTCGTGCCGATCTGGGACCGGCGCCCGCCAATCCGCGATTGCCCAAATTCTGACGGCCCCTTCTTAAGACGTTGGGCCGTAGACTATTCCAAGGGAGGAAACCACAATGCGCTTTCATTTGAAGACCTTGCTGCTGGTCGGCACCATGCTGACCGCAACCCCGGCACTTGCCGCAGAACTGACCGTCTGGGATTGGAAATCCGGCGATCCGCTCAGTGCGCCGTTCTACGAAAAAGCCAAGGAACTGTTCGAGGCCAAGCATCCTGACGTGACGATCAACTATGTCATACAGCCGAACGACCAATATTACACCCTGCTCGGCACCGCCCTCTCGTCGAATGCAGGCCCCGATCTCTTCCTTATGAATGGTGGCGCACAGGCAAAAGCCCGCTTCGGCGCGCTGGTGAACCTCGACGCCAAGGTCGCCGATATCAAGAGCGATCTCGTCGGCTGGGAAGAATTCAGCGACAAGACAGGCACTTACGCCGTGCCGCTGTCGATCCAGGGTTTCGTCGTCTACTACAACAAGAAGCTCTACACCGACGCCGGGCTCGACGCATCCAAGCCACCGAAGACATGGGCCGAACTTTCCAAGGTTTGTGATGTGATCAAGGCCAAGGGCGCAGTTCCGTGCTTTGCCATGGGCAACAAGGAAGGTTTCGGCATCGAATTCTGGCTGTCGTCGATCGCTGCGACCTCCTGGACCGCGCAGGAACAGGCTGATTTTGCTGCCGGCAAGCTCAAATGGTCGAGTGCACCAGTCAAGGCTGTACTGCAGAGCTGGGTCGACGCCAACAAGGCAGGCTGGTTCCCGCAGGGTGCCAATTCGACAGCCAAGTTCATGGACGAATACGAAGGCTTCATGCGCGGTGAAGCCGCCAACACGATCGGCCTGATCTCCGATGTCGCACATTGGAAGCAGTTCGACGAATTCCTCGGCGCCGAGAACGACGGCGTCTTCCCGATGCCCTCGCCGGCCGTCGCCGCCGACAAGACCGATGGCGAGCCGAAATTCCCGCTAGCGGGCGGCATCGGCTACGGCGTCAACAAGTCATCGCCGAATGCCGAACTGGCAATCGAGTTCGCCAAGGTGCTCGCCTCGCCTGAGCCGGCGCAGATCTTCTTCAACGATGCAGGCGCGATCTCTTCGAACTCCAAGGTCGATATGGCAGGCCTTTCCAGCCCCGCAGCCAAAGCGATCGTGGAAATGATGGCAACATCCGGTGCACCGATGGCGCATGCCAATGCGACCGCCAAGGAACTTGAAGAAATCCACCGTGTCAGCCAGTCCTTGCTGAATGGCGAGACGACTGTGGATGATGCGGTCAAGCGGATGGATGAGGTCCAGGCGGAGGCTCATAAGTAAATCCGCTAGACGGCATCAGCGACCGGGGCGCCATGATAGCGTCCCGGTCGACCTTCCCTATGGAAACGCATTCAATCCTGGACGACAAGCGTGGGCACTTCAGTAGAAAAACGCATCGCATATCTCTTCATCGCGCCCGCGATCCTGTTGGTGACGGTGTTCCGCATCTTCCCGCTGATCTGGGGTTTCGTCCTGTCGTTTTTCGACACAGATGGCATGGCCAAATTTCAGTTCGCGGGCTTCGACAACTATGTCGCCATTGCCAGCGACCACGGATTTCGCGACAGTCTCGAAAACACGCTGATCCTGATCGCCACGCTTCCAATCTGGGTGGCGCTGCCGATGATATTGGCGATCCTCATTCATTCCGGTGTGCCGGGCGGCAAGTTCTTCCGCGCCGTCTATTTCTTTCCCGCCGTGCTTTCGAGCGTCATCATCGGCTCGATCTTCAACATGGTGCTGCGCTTCGACGGCAGCCTCAATGCGATGCTGAAGTCAGTCGGCCTCATCCCGGTCGACTGGCTGGGCTCAGGCACGACAGCGCTGTTCTGCCTGTTTGCGGTCCAGCTCTGGTCGACATTCGGAATGAGCCTGCTGATCTTCATGGCCGGCCTTTCGACGGTGCCGACGGAGCTTACCGAAGCCGCCCGGCTCGATGGCGCCAAGCCGCTGCAGATCTGGTGGCACGTGATCATTCCGGTGCTTCGCCCGATTATAGAATTCGTCGGCGTCGTGACCACGATCGGTGCACTGACGTCGATGTTCGGCCTCATCTACGTATTGACGGCCGGCGGCCCCGGCACTTCAACGGCTTTGCCGGAATTCCTGATCTGGCTCGAACAGGGCAAGATGAACCGTCCCGGCTACGCCGCCGCAATCTCCATGCTGCTCTTCGCGCTGATGGCCGGGCTTGCCTATGTGCAGATCCGCATCATGTCGAAGAACACCAATCTCTGAGGCGCGCACCATGGCACTCACCGGAAAACGCGAAAAGATCTTGCTGCGCGCCGCCTCGCTGCCGATGTGGCTCCTGGCGCTGACCTGCCTCTATCCAATCTATTTCGCCATCAACAATGCGCTGAAGACCGACAAGGGATACATCCTCAACCGTTTCTCTGTTGTCACCGACCCCACGTTCAAGAACTTCGTCAATGCCTGGAATCGTTCGCATCTGTCAGACTACTTTCTGAATTCGGTGGTCACGACTGCGGGTGCGGTAGCGATGCTGCTGATCGTCTCGTCGCTGGCCGGTTTCGCCTTCGCCATGCTGCGCTTTCCCTATCGCAAGGTGCTGTTCATCGTGGTGCTTGCATCGCTGATGATCCCCGTGCAGGTGGTGCTGGTACCGTTCTACCGGACGATCATCACACTCGGACTGGTCAATACTCGCATCGGCCTGATCATCTCCTACACCGCGTTTTTCCTACCGTTCTGCGTCTACCTGATGACCGCCTTCTACTCCGGTCTGCCGCGCGAACTGGTGGAAGCCGCCCGCATGGATGGCGCCAAGCTGCTGCAGATCTGGTGGCACGTGATGCTGCCGCTCGGCAAGCCAGCGCTGATTACGCTCGGGATTCTCAATACGCTCTATTGCTGGAACGACGTGCTGATCTCGCTGCTGGTTCTGCAAAAGGAGCGCACGCTGATGGTCGGCATCGCGGCACTCAAGGGCGAATATACCACCAATGTACCACTGCTCATGGCCGGCATCGTCATCGCTGCCGCGCCCATCGTCATCATCTACATCATCTTCCAGCGACGCATCGTCAATGGCATCGCCACCGGCGCCGTCAAGGGTTGAGGAATATTCACATGCCGCAGATTGAATTGAAGAATGTCGCCAAGACCTACGGTGCCGTCAAGGTCATCCATGGCGTGTCGATGGCGATCGAAAAAGGCGAATTCACCGTCTTCGTCGGCCCTTCAGGCTGCGGCAAGTCCACCTTGCTCCGCATGATCGCAGGCCTTGAGGAAATCACCGGCGGTGACCTGTTTATCGGCGGCGCCCGGATGAACGAGCGCGAGCCATCCGAACGCGGCGTCGCGATGGTCTTCCAGTCCTACGCGCTCTACCCGCATATGACGGTGTTCGACAACATGAGCTTTGGCCTGCGCATGGCCAAGGCGCCGAAAGCCGAGATCGAGGCAAAGGTCAACAACGCCGCCTCGATCCTGCAATTGACGCCTCTGCTGCAACGCAAGCCGGCGGAACTCTCCGGCGGTCAGCGTCAACGCGTCGCGATCGGTCGTGCAATCGTCCGCAACCCCGATGTCTTCCTGTTCGACGAGCCTCTCTCCAATCTCGATGCAGAACTGCGCGTCCAGACCCGCGTCGAGATTGCCAAGCTGCACCAGACATTGGGCAATACGATCGTCTATGTCACCCACGACCAGACTGAGGCGATGACCCTGGCCGACAAGATCGTCGTGTTGCGTGCCGGCTTGGTCGAGCAGATCGGTTCGCCGGTGGAACTCTACGAGGATCCGGACAACGAATTCGTCGCCGGCTTCATCGGCTCGCCGCGGATGAATTTCATCAAGGCAAAAGTGTCCGCCGACGGCAGCCGTATCTGTGCAGGCGGCATTGATATGCCTGTCCCCAAGCTCTCAACGTCACTTGCTGCCGGCACTTCCTTGAAGCTCGGCATTCGCCCCGAGCATCTCGATGAAGCGGAAGGCATAGCGCTTTCGGCAACTGCGGAAGTCATCGAGCAACTCGGGTCGACCGCCTATGTCCATGCCGCCCTGCCCTCCGGCGAAACCGTGATCGCCGAACGACGCCGCACACAAGTGAAGCCCGGCGAGACGCTCCAATTCCGCTTCGATCCTGCCAATGCACGCTACTTCGCTGACGACGGCAAGAGGCTACGCTGACCATGGCGCGCATGGGCATGGTGATCGGCCTGAAGCCGGACAAGGTGGCCGAATACAAGGCACTGCACGCGGCACCCTGGCCGGAAATGAACGCCGCGCTGAAGAACGCCAGCATCCACGACTATTCAATTTTTCTGAGAGAACCGGAAAATTTGCTATTCGGGGTTTGGGATTATCGCGGAAACGATTATCAAGGCGACATGAGGAAGCTCGGCGAGAAGGATGTCACCAGAAGGTGGCTTGCCCTAACCGATCCCTGCCAACAGCCGCTCGCGTCCGCCGAACCCTGCGAATGGTGGAGCTTCATGAATTCAGTATTTCATCTCGATTGAGATTGCCCAGAGGATATTTGCCATGAAAACCCGTCCCATTGGTTCGACAAGCGTCAACGTCACCGAAATCAGCTTCGGCACGGCACCACTTGGCAATCTTTATCATGTCGTCAGCGAAGAGGATGCACGGGCGACATTGCAGCGCGCCTGGGATGCCGGCATCCGCTATTTCGATACGGCTCCGCATTATGGCGCCGGTCTTGCCGAGGAGCGGCTCGGGCGCTTTCTGGCTGGCAAGACAGATTTCGTCACCTCGACAAAAGTCGGCCGGATCATTCACCCGACGACTCGCGATAAAGCCGAAGACCACGGCTTCGTCGATGCCCATCCGGCCATCCTCGAATATGATTACTCCGGCGACGGCATCATGCGCAGCTTGGAGGCCAGCCACAAGCGCATGGGCCTCGACCATTTCGATATCCTGTTCGTCCATGATATCGGCCCCCTGACCCACAAAACTGAGGCCAATGCGCGGCACATGAAGGCGTTCTTCGACACCGGCATCAAGCGCCTCGACGATCTCAGAGCCGCCGGCACGATCGGTGCCTGGGGCGTTGGCGTCAATGAGACGCAAGTCTGCCTCGACATCATGGCCGAGACACATCTCGACGTTATCCTGATGGCCGGCCGCTATACGCTGCTCGACCGCAGCGCCGAAGCCGAACTGCTGCCGTTGTGCAAGCAGCGCGGTACGTCCTTCGTCATTGGCGGCGTGTTCAATTCCGGGATTCTCGCCACCGGCCCTGTGGCCGGCGCGCCATTCAACTACACGCCGGCCAGCGACGATGTGTTGCGTCGTGTCGCAGCCATGCAGGATATCGCCAAAGGAGCCGGTACAGATCTCGCGACAATCGCCTTGAACTTCCCGTTCCAGAACCCGGTAACGGCAAGCGTGCTGCTCGGCACTGCCAAGCCGTCGAGCCTTGCGAGGAATATCGCCGCGCTCGAGCGGACGATCGATCCCGCGCTTTACGCAGCGTTTGAACCCTTCGCGCTGCGCTAAATCGGCTGGAAAGTGCGCAATTTCCATGATTTGAGAAAACGGCCGCTTAACATGATAAAAATAATCAGGTTAACGCCGTTTTAACGCCCGCGTGATGTTGACTCATATTGTCATGTTTTATAGAACGCGCGGTGAAGAAGACAGGCCTGGCTTTCGGCTGATCGACCCCCCACTCTTCTTCTGACGGGATTTGGACTTTTAACATCAGGTCGACTGATTGGTGAGGCTGCGAGCAGATCGCAGCCCATGCTTTCGTGCGCCTGTGTGACAGGTCCGGGGGCGGCAGGATCGGCAAACGTGTTTTCGCCGGCATCAAAGAAAGCCAACCCGAGCATTCCCGAACACCACGATTTCAAGCCGCCGGGTAACTGGCGGGACCAGCGCTTTGTCGATGGCAGGGCAAACACCGCCCCGGGACTCGAGAAGGATCTCGGATTTGCAAGGAGAATAACATGGCTGACATGATCACGATCGACGCTTCGGCGCTCTCGTCCATCGATTATAACCAATACCTTTACGACTATTTCGCCTCGCTCGGCACGACCGCAGGCACGAATACCTATTATGGCGGCAGCTACTCATCGGATCTGGCAGGTTACTACTCCGGCTCGCAATACGGCGTGCGCTATGCCGGCACGACCAACGATGCTCAGGTGCTGATGGAAGGTACGGCAATCCAGTACGATGGCGTCGTGGGTCAGCATGGCGCCTACTCCGGAACCATCGACTCGATCACCTTCGGCTCCTACGACGCCAACACCACCTATACGCAGGACGACACCGCCGGTACGCGCAGCGAACTGACAGGCGTCCTCCAGGGCCTTCTCGTTTCCGACCTCGGCATATCCGAGGACGTCGGCACGACCGCAAGCACAACTGATAACAGCGTCTACCAGCTGATGGATGCCCTGAAGAAGGCGACGACGGCAGAATCCTATATCGACCTGCTCTACCAGATCTTCGCAAGCCAGGCGCAGCACTTCATCGGCTCCGACGGCAACGACAACTATGTCGGCACGGACTATGGCGACCTGATCGATGGCGGACTCGGTGCAGACACGCTTGCCGGCGGTCTCGGCGACGACACCTATGTCATCGATGATTCCGGCGATGTCGTCACGGAAGCCGATGGTGAAGGCAGCGACACGGTCCAGACCGACCTCAACCATTACCAGATCGGCGACTATGTCGAAAACCTGACGCTGACGGGCAGCGATGATCTCTACGGATACGGCAATAGCCTCGACAACGTCATCACCGGCAATACCGGCGCCAACATGCTCTATGGCATGGACGGCGACGACACCCTCGATGGCGGCGACGGAACCGACACGCTGACCGGCGGCGCAGGAGACGACACCTATGTGGTTGGCACGGGCGATGTCGTCGTGGAAGCCGATGGCGAAGGCACCGATACGGTCCAGACCACCCGCAATCACTATCTGCTCGGCGACTATGTCGAAAACCTGGCGCAGACCGGCTCTGATGATCTGTACGGCTACGGCAACAGCCTCGACAACGAACTGACCGGCAACAGCGGCAACAACTACCTCGCGGGCCAGGGCGGCAACGACACGCTCGACGGCGGCGACGGCACGGATACGCTGAATGGCGGTGCTGATGATGACACCTATATTGTCGGCGAGGGCGACGTCGTCACCGAGTTGACACAGGCCAGTGCCGATGCGGGCGGCACCGATACCGTCGAAACGGCAATCGACGGCTACACGCTCGGCGACTACATCGAAAACCTCACGCTGACGGGCACCTCCGATGTAAGCGGCTACGGCAACAGCCTCGACAACGTGCTCACCGGCAATACCGGCACCAACATTCTCGACGGCGTGTCCGGCGCCGACACGATGATCGGCGGTGCTGGAGACGACAACTATGTCGTCAACAGCCTCGATGACGTGGTGACCGAAGCAGACGGCGAAGGCACCGATACCGTCCAGGCGAGCGTCAGCCACTATCAGATGGCGGCTTATGTCGAAGCCCTGCTGCAGACCGGCACCGACAACCTGTACAGCTACGGCAACACTCTTGATAACACCATGACCGGCAATAGCGGTGCGAGCTATCTCGCCGGCCTCGCAGGCGACGACACGCTCGATGGCGGAGACGGCGCCGATACCTTGAGCGGTGGTGCAGACGACGACACCTACATCGTCGGCACCGGCGACACGGTAACGGAATTGACGCAGGCCAATGCGGATGCCGGCGGTACTGACACCGTCAAGACGTCGGTCAACAACTACGTGCTCGGCGATTTCATCGAGAATTTGACGCTTACCGGAACCGTGCTCAAGGGCACTGGCAACGCGCTGGCCAACACCCTCGCCGGCAATGCCAGCAACAACTCACTGTTCGGCCTAGCAGGCAACGACACGCTGAAGGGTGCGGCTGGCGATGACACCCTCAAGGGCGCCGAAGGCAAGGACGTGCTTACGGGTGGCGCCGGCGCCGACAAGATCTATGGTGGCGCAGGCCAGGATACGCTTTCCGGCAACGCCGGGGCCGACGCGTTCGTGTTCGCCACCGGCGACACCTCTGCCAACAAGGCCAAAGCCGATATCATCCTCGACTTCAACTTCAAGCAAGGCGACCACATCAACCTCGTGTCCATCGACGCCAACGAAGATCGCAAGGGCAACCAGGCCTTCGACTTCATCGGCACGGACAAGTTCTCAGGCGATGCCGGCGAGCTGCGCTATCAAAAGATCGGCGGCGACACCTATGTCTATGGCGATACTGACGGTGACAAGAAAGTGGATTTCGCCATTCACTTTGATGGTGGGATCAACTTCAAGGCCGACTACTTCGACCTGTAAGGCGTAGTAAGTCACGATACACAAAGGGGCGGACCACAAGGTCCGCCCCTTATTCGTCTGAAGAACCAGCATTTCTAGAGCAGGCCGCGCGCCGCCAGATTGCGCATCAGCGATGTCGTACCAAAGCTCCAGGGCGCGCATTCTGTCGACAGCTTCACAATGTTGCTCAGGCTGCCGAGCTTGGCGTTGGAAATCGTCACCACATCGCCGATCTTGTGGGTAAAACCCTGCCCCTTGAAATCGCGGTCCTCGACCGGTGCGAACAAAGTTCCCATGAACAGCATGAAGCCATCGGGATACTGATGGTGCTTGCCGATCGTCTGGCTGACGAGATCGAGCGGATCGCGGCTGATCTCTTTCATCGAGCTCTTGCCCGCGAGTTTGAAACCGTCTTCACCGCTGACGGCGAGATCTAGATCGGCGTTGCGAACGTCATCGATCGAATAGGTCGCATCGAACAGGCGAATAAATGGCCCGATCGAGCATGATGCATTGTTGTCCTTGGCCTTGCCGAGCAACAGCGCCGAACGGCCTTCGACGTCGCGCAGATTGACGTCGTTGCCAAGCGTCGCACCCTTGACCTCACCCCTGGAATTGACCGCGAGCACGACTTCAGGCTCCGGATTATTCCACTTGGAGATCGGATGCAGGCCGACGTCGGCGCCGTAGCCGACCGACGACATCGGCTGGCCCTTGGTGAACACCTCGGCGTCGGGACCAATGCCGACCTCGAGATATTGCGACCAGACGCCTTCCTCGATCAGCGCCGCCTTGACCTTCATGGCCTCTTCCGAGCCGGCCTTCAGGTTGCGCAGGGAATCGCCGATCAATGCCGTGACGCGCTCGCGCATCTTTTCAGCCAATGCCGGATTACCGGCCGCCTTTTCCTCGATGACGCGCTCGATCATCGAGCGTGCGAAGGTCACACCGCAGGCTTTCACCGCCTGCAGGTCGCAAGGGGCGAGCAGCGAGCCACTGGCACTGATCTCCGCCAGCGAGCCAATCGGCTTGGCAGGCTGCGCCTTGAGCCATGCCACTGGATCGGCCATTTCAAGCAGGTCCCGAACCGTAGCAACCTCGCGGCTGGTCACATCATGCAGGACGCCATCAACGAGATACACGACGGCCGGACCGTTGACGTCTTTCAGCCAGACGCGACCGACAAAGGTGCCGGACGCAAATGTTTCTGGATTAAGGCTCACTTCAAATCTCCCTCGAAATTCCCTCAACGCCGCTTGAAAACAGGCGAGCGTTTCTCCTTGAATGCGGCGCGACCCTCGGCGGCATCCGCCGTTGCAAAGCATATGGTCTGCAGATCGCGCTCATATTCGATAGCCTTTTCCACAGGCATCGAAAAGGCCGCCTTGAGATTGATTTTCGCTGTCTCGGCTGCGATCGGTGCGCGCGAAGCAATTGTCTTCGCTAGTGTTTTCGCCTTTTCAAGCAGTTCTGCCTGCGGCACCACTTCGCTCACCAGACCCCAGTCCTTGGCACGCGATGCCGGAATGGCGTCGCCGGTCATGATCATGAGCGCCGCATTCGACGGCCCGATGGAGTGGGCGAGATGCACGGCCATGCCACCGCCGCCGATCCAGCCGAGCTTGATCTCGGGCGCGGCGAACTGAGCATTTTCTGACGCTATGCGGATGTCACAGGACAGTGACGTCTCCAGCCCCCCACCAAAGGCATAGCCGTTCACGGCCGCGATGGACGGCTTCAACAGCGCCCGGATCGCGTCGCAATAGTCCGGCCGATTGCGGAATTCCCAGGGCGTCTCGTAGGTATCAAGTTCCTTGATATCGGAGCCGGCGCAAAATGCCCTTTCACCCGCCCCAGTCACGATGACGCAGCGGATCGTATCGCTGTCGTTGCATTCGGTCACAGCAGCGACGATGGCGTCGGCCATTTCCGGTGTGACGGCATTGAGCTTTTGCGGGCGATTGAGCGTGATGATGGCGATATCGCCTTCCACCTCGAAGCTGATGTCTTCGGTCATCGGGAATTCTCCAATGTCTTCCTGTAAGTCTCGTTCAATGTCCGCACGGCCACAGCAGCGCCGACATTGCTTGCAAAGGCTTCACGCAACAGGGCCGATGCCTCGGTCTGGAAGGCAATGTATCCGTTGAAGCGCGGACGCATATAGGCATTTTCCAGCGTGTCAGATTTGTTGCGGTAGAAGTCGCCCCAAACAGCATTGACGCCGGCATCGTGCCAAGCCTCGCGGCGCGATGGCTGGCCCTGGTGAGACGGAATGAAGCGCGTCTGGGCTTCACTGCCCATCAGCCACAGCAGGTGCTGCTTCAGTTCTGACGTTATCTCGCTACGCTTTGAAATGCCGATGCCAGTGCCGCCAAGCGTAGAGCCGGGCCTACCGCCGTGTGCAGCACGCGGGGCATTGTGAAATGCGATGCGATGACCGGAAGCCGGCGCCGAGTAATTCACGTAGCCATAGATCAACGGGCAGAGCGCAACGTCATCGTTGGATGCCATATGGCCGAGAATGCCGATCGGATTGAGCGATATCACCGATCGAGGACTTCTCGCCGCCAGCTCCTGCATCAGCCCATAGGCTGCGATGCCGACGGCGTCGCCGATCAGATAATCATTGCCTTCCCTGCCCGCATCTTCGCCCAGTGACGCGCAGGCCGACAGGAAGGATAGCGCCGCATGCGGCCCAGCAAGTGATAGCGCCACTTTGCCAGTCTTCTCGGACAATGCAGCGACTTCAGTCCATGTCCCCGGCGAGGGACTGCCGAGCAGATCAGGCCTTGCGGCCATTACCTGTGTCGCGGCGTCCAAGGGCAGCGCCCAGGTCGATCCCGCATAAGCATAGCTTTCCAGGCACGGACCAATGGTTTCGCGGCCGATCGCTGCGAGCGCCTCTGCATCAAACACGCCTTCAAGCGGCTGCAGGCAATCTTCTGCGATCGCTTCGCCGACATGCGGATGGTCGAGTACGACGAGGTCATATTTCTGGCAGAGATCAGCAATCGGGTGGGATTCGAAGCCTTCGAGAGGATGCTTGTCCCACGCGATATCGACAAGACCGTCGCGGCGTGCCGAGTCAGACGCGACGGCCAATGCATTGTAGCCCCGGGGGTGATCCCAGGTCAGCGCCTTGTAACTTTTCATATCGGAACTCATTCAGTGCATTACCCAGCCGCCGTCGACATTCAGCGTCTGGCCGGTGATGAAGCCCGCGCCATCCGATGCCAGGAACATCAGGGCATTGGCGATATCGGCCGGCGTGCCACGCACCTTGACCGCCTGGTGGTCCAGCACATGCTTGGCATAGCCTTCGGGATCTGGATGGATCTTCTCGGCGTCGGTCGGAAAGGCACCGGGCGAGACGGCATTCACCGTGATGCCGTCGACGCCATATTCACGTGCCCACGCCCGTGCCAGTCCGATCAGGGCGCCCTTGGACTGTACATAAGGCGCCAGCAGCGCCCAGCCACCGTAGAAGGTGACGCTGGCGATGTTGATGATCCGGCCCCATTGCTGGGCGCGCATATGCGGCAGCGCCGCTTGCACGCAAACGATCGCCGCATCCACATTGATGCGCTGCACGGCCTGATGCTCCTCGACGGTAAATTCGTGGAACGGCTTGGACGGATAGATCGCCGCGTTGTTGATGACCACATCAAATCCACCGAAGGACGCCTGGATGTCGGCCAGTTCCTTCCTCAGCCCATCGAGATCGGAAAGGTCGAAATCGCGGATCAGCAGCCGTTCGGCGTGATGTGTCCTGGCGGCCTCGGCAAGCGCTTTCATCTTGGCCTTGTCGCGATCAATGACAACGACGCGCGCCCCGGCATCGAGAAAATGCATGGTTGTTTCCAGGCCCAAGCCACCGGCGCCACCGGTGTAGAGTATCGTCCTGCCCTTCATATCGATCATTTCCGCCCCCCGATCGGCAGGTGCTTGCCGGACGGCTGGGGATATTCTTCCTGCGGCTGATGGGCGATGGCGCGGATGCGCTTCTCTTCCGAGGCGATCTCGTCCCTGCTGGTCAGAATGCGGAATGTGCTGTCATAACGGCGCTCGTCGCCATGCTCGAGCCAGATCAACTCACCCTTTTCGCGCGCATAATCCTTGCCGAGAACGTGATTGCTCGAAGGTTCGATGCCCAGTGCATATTGGCCGGCCTGCAGGTTCTGCCATTCATACATGCACGGAAACTGTTCCTTTTTCGTGATCAGCTCGAAGCCGATCCCGAGCTCTTCATTGACCAGCGCCACCGGCACTTCGCCATTGGCATCGGAGCCCATCTCGTGCTGCCAGACCTGCTCGTGGAAGTTCATCTGCGGTGCCGGCATGGTACGATAGCCGACCTTCTGCTTATGGTAATCCGCACCGGCATGAGCCGCCCAGACAACGTCCTTGAGCGGCGCGATGTAGCGCGAGCCTTCAGCCAGAACCGGGTGACCGATATTGATGTGATAGCAATACATATGCGGGGTGCGATAAAAGCCTCGATTGACCACGCGATCCGAAATCTTGATGTCGTTGGTGCCTGCCTTGATTTCGATGCGGCGGATCAGTTCGAGATGTTCGGCAAACACCGCTCCCTGTGTCACCGTGCCCTCCGCCCAGAGGTAGCAATCGTCCCCATCCCAGCGCTCGCCGTATCCATTGAGCTTGCCGGGGATCGTGCCGATGCGGCCATGAAGAGAGTGGCTGATCGTCTTGCGCGGACCGTAGACATAATGGTCGCCGGGCTCGTCGTTCATGAACAGAATATGGTCGAGGCCGCAGGTGACCATCAGGCCCGAGAAGGAGCGCAGCCAGCCAAGGCCGCCCTCGCCCTCGTATTCATGCAGGCCAGGATGCTTGAAGCCGGCTGGCGAATTCCAGCCCACCGCCATCCCGCGATACTCACAATCGCCGATATCGAAGGCGCGATCGATCAGCACCGTGAACCGCAATCCCGTGCCGCTGCGAAATTCGAGCATGCGGATGCCGCGCTCGACGCCGTCGCCAAGCGTCATCAGCCGAACGCCGGCAAATTGCGAAAAAGACCCTGCATGGGCCGCAAGATCTCGTCGTGATCTTTGGCCACCATATAACTCAACCATGTCTGCCTTCCTTATGACCTGCGTCGCCAGGCTATTCAGGTAGATGGCCGGAACAAGCCCCCGCCATCCAGTTTGATGACGACTGGACAACATACTCTACGTCATCCTCGGCCTTGTGCCGAGGATCTGCCAAGCCGCGATAAAGCCGGTCCGTTGCAGATGCTCGGGACAAGCCCGAGCATGACGGCAGTGGAGTTCTGCGGCGTTGACATCATTCCAAATGGCCGGAGCAAGCCCCGGCCATCCTGTTTCAATGTTTCAGAGACCCTGAGCGCGCAGCTTGCCGTCAAGGAACTTCTTGGCGCGCGGCACGTCGGATTCTTCCAAATGCTCGATGATCACCGGGATGTTCGGATGCTTGCGCGACAGGAGCTTCAGATAGAGATCGTAGTTCAGCGAACCGAGGCCGGGTGCCGGCAGTTCGATTTCACCGACGCCGCGGAACGTGTGGCTTTCGAGCGCATCGGCATCACCGATATCGGCATGCTTTTCCGACTTGTCGTCGCCTGAACGCTTAACGTCCTTGGCGTGGCCGATCTTGATCTTGTCCTGCAGCGTGTCGAACACCTGGTTGAGGATCGCATCCATCTTGTCGATATTGTGCGTCTCGAAATAGTTGGTCGGGTCCATCAGCAGGCCAAGGCCAGGGTGATCGACCTGCGCAAACATCTTCACCGTCTCTTCAACCGAGCCGACGACATTGTTGACATAGGTTTCGAGCAGGAACATCGCACCATGATCATAGGCGAATTGCGAGAGATCGGCGATAACCTTGCGGCACTCTTCGAAACCTTCTTCCGTCTTGTTCTTCGGGTGATGCACCCAATCGGATTCGGTGTTGTAGGTGCCGGTCTCCGAGATCACATAGGGCGTGCCCAGATATTGGGCATGCTTGATGATCTCCTTGAGGTAGCCAACACGCCTCGCCCGCTCGTCCTTGTCGGGATGAATGATGTTGGTGTAACCCGAAATGCAGCAGATCGGCAGGTTATGATCACGGAACGTGTTGCGGATCGTGTTGCACTTGTCCTTGGTGATCTGGCCGACGCTGACATCGACGTCCTTGAAATGCATGTCGAGCTGAACGGTGTTGAAATCGAGAGCGCGGATCTTCTTTGCGGTCTCTTCCAGCGAGTACGGGAAATATCCCGTGAAAATACCGGTCTGCATCATTGGCGTATTCCTCCCTTTATGATGGTCAGTTAATTGCGATTTCGCTGAGCTTGACAGCGCGGCCTTCGTCCATCGACTTGTAGCCTGCTTCCACCAGAGCCATGGTCTTGACGTTATCGGCGACGTTGAGCACAGGGGTCTCGCCGTGCTTGACGGCATACTGCAATTGCTCCATCACGCCGATGAAGGCATGCGGGAACCACATTGTTTCCCAGCTTGGGGTCACCCATTTGCCGCCGGTGGTCTTCTTGGACGCGTAGGTCAGTGTCGAGGCAGTGCCATTCGGCCAGCCGATGGTGCCCTGTGCGACGCCATGCGTGCCTTCAACGCGCCATTTGATGTAAATGTCGCTGTCGAAGCCCTCTTCACGCGGACCCGACCAGACGTCCTCCAGCGACACCGCCAGAACATTGTTCGGGAACTTGATCGTCGAGACAGTGATCCCATCCTTGTGGTCGAAGGTGGTGCGCGGATCCGAACGGGTGGCGGTGTAGATTTCCTCGGCGTCACCGAACAGGAAACGCAGCACATCAAGATGATGGACGCTCATGTTGGAGAGGGTGAGCCGATCAAGCCCCTCGAGGAACGTCTGCCAATGCGGGATGGCGCGCATATCGATCGTCGCGATCACCACCTGGCCCAGTTCGCCCTTGTCGAGGATCTGCTTGAGAACCCGCATCGACTGGTCGTAGCGCATGTTCTGATTGACCGAGAGCACCTTGCCTGCGGCCTTTGCTTCATCGCGGAGCTTGCAGGCTTCATTG
This sequence comes from Shinella sp. OV683, assembly GCF_057787725.1. Taxonomy (NCBI): domain Bacteria; kingdom Pseudomonadati; phylum Pseudomonadota; class Alphaproteobacteria; order Hyphomicrobiales; family Rhizobiaceae; genus Shinella; species Shinella sp. OV683. The sequence goes on along the minus strand of NZ_CM173543.1, from coordinate 2,160,019 downwards.
AGCGACAGGGCGAGTGGCTTTTGCGCGAGGATGGCTTTGATGTGCGGCTCCTTGAGCGCCGCACGGATCAGTCCCGGCTGCAGGTCCGGTGGATAGGCAATGTCGAGGATTTCTATCGAGGAATCCTTGATCAGCGCCTCCGGCGTATCATGCACCTTCGGGATATCCCAACGCTTGGCAACCTCTTGCGCCTTCGAAGTCGTACGCGAGGCAATTGCCGCTACCTTGAAGCCAGCCTCCTTGTAGGCAGCCAGATGGCATTCCGCCATGATCATGCCAGCGCCTATTGCACCGATCCTGTATTCGTTGACCCGGACATCGACATCCGGCTTGAAACCTTTGGCGTCGGCCATATCTCCTCCTCCCATCATGATCCGGCCGTCGCTGGCGCGAGCGCCTGTCCGTCCAGTTTGAAAAAGTGGATGCGGCGCGGGTCGCAGGACAGCGCCACATCGGTATCGACAGCGATTTGAGGCTGGCCTCGCATGAGCGCACGCAGCTTCTGCTCGCCCGCCGACAGAGTAACCACCGTATAGCCGCCAAGCGGCTCCACTTCGAACACTCTCGCCGGGATTCCGGGCTTTCCCGCACCCCATGGTTCGGCCTTCAAGTCTTCCGGGCGAATGCCGATGCCGGACGCCCCCTGAGGCACAGCCTGGCTGTCAAGATCGATCGTACCCGCACCTGCGGTAGCGCCGGCGAGCTCGAGCAGATTGATCGCCGGCGAGCCGAGCAGGCCGGCAACGTATTGGCTTTGCGGGTGATCATAGATTTCCGATGGCTTGCCAGTCTGGCGGATTTGGCCGTCCTCCATGATCGCCATACGGTCAGCAATCGACATCGCCTCTTCCTGATCATGCGTCACGTAGACCAGCGTATGGCCGAGCTCGCGCTGGATGCGCTTGAGCTCGACGCGGGTCTCTTCGCGCAGGCGTGCATCAAGTGCCGAGATAGGATCGTCCATGAGGTAGGCGGCGGGATCTCGAACCAGCGCCCGCGCAATCGCCACGCGCTGCCGTTCACCACCCGACAGCTGTGCGGGCGGCTTGTGAAGGAGATGGCCGATATGCAGCTTCTCCGACACGGCGGCCACCCTTGCCTTGATCTTGTCTTCCGCCACCTTGCGCTCGACCAGTGGAAACCGGACATTCTGCTCCGCCGTCATATGCGGAAACAATGCAAGGTTCTGGAACACCATCGCCACGTTCCGTTCGGCAGGTGACAACGCGTTGACCGGCTTGCCGCCGATCAGGATCTCGCCTTCGTCGGGTGCTTCGAGCCCAAGGATCATCTTCAGGATCGTCGACTTGCCGGACAACGGCGGCCCGAAGAAGCAGAAGAACTCATTGTCTGCGATGTCGAACGAGACATTTTTGACTGCAGTTGTATCGCCGAACCGCTTGGTGACATTCTTGAATGAAATGCTCGCCATTGCTCAGGCCCTCCCGATGGCCGCGCCGCTGGCGGCATCAAACAGCCGCACGGCGCCCGGATTGACCGACAACTTCGCCGACATGCCAGCCTCGAGCCCGTTGTCATTGTCCATCACCACCTTGATCGTTGCCTTGTCGCGGCCGAGATGGACGATGGTGCGCGCGCCGATCCGTTCGACGAAGAAGACGGGAATGCCGCCCTCGCCTGCCGAGGTCAGCGTCGCCTGCTCCGGCCGGAAGCCGTAAAAGACCTCGCGGCGGTTTTCGTTGGCGGCCACCCGCGACAGGTTGTCATCAAGCAGATCCGAGAGGCCAAATGCCCCCATATCGGCCACCAGCCCGCCATTCGCCCCGGTCAAGGTGGCGCTGACGAGATTCATGCCCGGCGAGCCGAGGAAACCGGCAACAAAGGTGTTGGTGGGATTGTTGTAGACCTCGACGGGCGAACCGCTCTGCTGCAACACGCCGTGATCCATAACGGCGATCCGGTCAGCCATGGTCATGGCTTCGAGCTGGTCGTGCGTGACATAGACCATGGTCTGCTTGAACTGCCGCTGCAGATGCTTGAGTTCGGTACGCATCACGGCACGGAAAGCGGCATCGACGTTGGAAAGCGGCTCATCGAGCAGGAAGATCGCTGGCTCGACGATGGCGGACCGACCGATTGCCAATCGCTGCAGGATATTCACCGACAGCTTTGCCGAGGGCTGCTGCAGCAGCGAACCCAGTTGGAGAAATTCAGCGATCGCCTTGACGCGGCGGTCGATCTCACCTTCCGGCAGCTTGCGCATTCTCAGGCCGTAGGCGAGATTCTCGTAGACATTCATATGTGTGAAGATGGCGTAGTTCTGGAATACGAAGCCGACGCCACGCTTGCCCATGGCCACGCCGGACATGTCCCGGTCGTCGAATAGGATGCGCCCCGAGGTCGGGTCTTCCATGCCGGCGATCATGTTCATGGTCGTTGATTTCCCGCAACCGGATGGGCCGAGCAGAGCGACGAACTCGCCGTCATTGATGGTGAGATCCATCGTCTTCAGCGCCTGGAACGCCCCAAAACTCTTCTGGAGATTTTCGAGATGGATTGAGGTCACTTGCGGCCTCCTTCGCGGGCAGCGTTCATCTTCTTGATGGCGAAGTTGACGACGACGGAGAGCACGATGAGGATGACCAGTGCGATGGCAGCGACATACCCCCAGATCAGGTCGTTCTGGGTGACCTTGTAGATGTAGACGGAGATCGTTTCGGTCGCCACGCCCGGCCCACCGCCGGTCATGATATAGAGCGTGTCGAAAATCTTGAAATTCTCGATCACCCGGATCGCCAGCGCGATGATGATGATGGTCTTCATCTTCGGCAAGATGATCGTTCGGAACCGTTGCGGCCAGGACGCCCCGAGCAATGTTGCAGCCTTCAGCTGATCCTCAGGCACACCTGCGAGCCCCGCGAGCAGGATGAGGAACATCAGTGGCGTCCATTGCCAGATGTCCGAGATCATCACCGCCACCAGCGCCCATTCCGGGCTCGAAAGCCAGGCAAGTGTGAAACGCGTCCCCGTCAGCGATGAGATAATGTCATTGACCGGTCCGCCGGACTGGAAAAGCATGAAGAACATGTAGCCGGCAACCGCGGGCACCACCATCATCGGCATCAGCAGAACGGAATAGAATACCCGCTTGCCGCGGAAATCATCCATGAACAACAGCGCCAGCGCAAAGCCGAGCAGGAACTCGACCGGCACGCAGACCAGCATGACGATGGCCGTGCGGCCAAGCGCAGACCAGAAACGGTTGTCGACGGCAAGGTCCGTGTAGTTGGCGAATGTGTTCCAGCTCTCCCACGCGCTCCACCAGCCCACGCCATCCAGCGGCGACCAGTCGGTCATGGAAATGTAGAGCTGCATCAGCAACGGAAACACCGAGATGAACAACACGAGGATCTGTGCTGGCAGCGTCAGGCGGAAACCAAGCTTGCGGCTTTCGCGATCGGTGACCACAGGTGCCGGCGTCGCAGCAACCGGCAAGGAAACAGCATCGGTCATTGCTTCAGCGCTCCGAAGGTCAGGCCGCGCACAAGATGCTTCTGGATGGCGATGCCCATGATCACGGGCGGCACGGCGGCAATCAGGCCGAGTGCCGCCTTGGCGCCATAAAGCTGGCCGGTCATCGACGACGACAGCGACGCCATGTAGACCGGGATCGTCACCCATTCGCGCGTCGTCAGCAGCAGGCCGATCAGGTAATCCGACCAGTTGAGGATGAACACGAACAGCGCCGAGCTCGCGAGCGGAGCCCGCATCATCGGCAAGGTGATCTGGGTAAAGACGCGGAACCGCGAGCAGCCTTCGACACGCGCCGCATCTTCGATCTCGCGCGGCATGTCATCAAAGAAGGTTTTCATCAGCCAGAAGGCGAACGGCAGCGTCACAATTCCGTAGATTAACGCCAGCCCCCACCATGTATCGACCAGGCCAAGGAACGCCCACATGATCATCACCGGGATCATCACCGCCATTGGCGGAAACAGGCGCAGCTGGATCAATGCGAGCGGCAGATTGTTGCCCGAGCCGAAGCGCGACAGGCCATAGGCGGCAGACGTGCCGGCAGTCATGGCAATCAGCGTGCCGAAAACCGCCGACAGCAGCGAGGCAAGGATGGGCTTGGCGGCAGTTTTGTCGAGGGCGACGATGAGATCGCTGGTCGAGGTGCCGAAAATGAAGCGGAAATTGTCAAGCGTCGGGTTCTTCGGCCACCATGTCAGGTCGGCGCCGGAAGCGGACCATTCAGCGATTGGCTTGAACGCCATCGAGGCCATCCACAGGATCGGCACCAGCGTCACGGCAACGGCGGCAATCACCGCCACATACCGGAAGATTTCAAAGAGGGGTGAACGTGTCATCGTCTCAATCTGCAAATGAAGGCGCAAGAGAGGGCGGCGAACCGCCCTCTCCGTCTCGAACAAGCAATCAGGCTATCGGATCGGCAAGCGTTGGCCAGGCCGCCTTGTTGGCCTTGATCGCCTCGATCAGCTTGTCTTCACCGGTACGGCGCGCAATGCGCTTCCACTGCTTCTCGGTGTCGGCCATCGCCTGTTCCGGCGTCTTGGACTTGGTCAGCGCCGCAACGAGGTTTTCGTCGAGCGCGTTGTGGAATGCAGTCGCGCCGGGATAGTTGATCGTCGGCACAGTGCGCGCCACGCTCTCCTTGACGATATCCATGTGGTAGGCGTGGTAGGTCTCGCGCACCAATGGATCGGCAAAGTTGGCCAGCTGGAATGGGTCGAAATAGCCGCCCGGATTGGCCGTCATCCACGAATAGATGCGGCTGGAGCCAAGCCACTGCAGCAGCAGGTAGCAGACTTCCGGATGCTTGCTCTGCGACGAGATCGAGGCCGAAAGGTTCAGCCACAGCACAGTGCGGCGGATCAGCTTGCCATCGATTTCGCGGCCCGGCGGCAGCATCGAGCCGATCTTGCCGGTGACCTTGGAGCCTTCATTGCCCTTGTTGTCGAGGAACTTCGGCAGGTTGGAGAAGGCGCAGGTCATAGCCGCGCCGCCGCCGGCAAAGTTGCCATATTGCTCCGGCCAACCCCAGGAAATCGCATCCGGTGAGTGGTGCGCCAACGATTCCACATATTCGAGCGTGGCGGCATAGCCGGCATCCGAATTGATCAGCGCATTGCCGCTTTCATCGAACAGGAATTGGTTGGGATTGCCCATCGAAACGAAGCGCTGATACCAGTTGGTATAGCCCCAACCCTGATTGCGCAGGTCGGTCGAACCGAACAGCCCCTTATCCGGGCGCTGGAAGAAAGCTGCGATATCGGCGTGCTGTTTCCAGGTTGTCGGCGGCGCAAGCTCATAGCCGTGTTTGTCGGAAAACGCCCTTTTTTCGTTCTCGTCATTGAAGAGATCGGTGCGGTAGTTCCATGTTTGAAAATCACCATCCAGTGACACGCCATAGGTATGGCCGCGATACTGGTTGAGCAGCGAAACGCCGGCCGCGCCACCGACATAGCCGCGCTCAGGATCGTCCCATTCCGGCTTGTGACTGGCGACGAAATCATCGAGTTGAACGATGCCGCCGGTTTCGGCGAGGTCGCCCAGTCGGTTCCATTCGACAGCGTAGATGTCATAGGCGCCGCTCTTGGTCGAGATATCCTGCATGGTCTTGGTGAATTCCTGACCATTCGGAACGCCGACGATTTCCAGCTTGATGCCGGTTTCTTTCTCCCACAGGTCCTTGATCGAAGGCGCACCCTTCGGAAAAGGCTGGGTCAGCTGGCCGATCGAGCCATCGGAAAGGCCGAGCACGATCTTCTCTGGGGCCTTACCCGATGCCTTCAAGCTCTTGGCTGCCTCGATCGCCCGCCCCTCGGGCGTGTCGGCACCATATTGATAGCGTTCTGCACCATCGAAGCCGGTCGGACCGCCGATCATGCCGGATGCAAGCGCATCAGCAGCACGGGCGCGGCTCGGACGGATGAACTGCGGCGCGATGCCGATCGCGGCGGTGACGCCGGCCAGTTTCGTGGTCGTGGAAAGAAAGCCACGACGTGACACTTCTAATTTATTGGACATATCAAACCTCCCTCACGCTGGACCTCCATCCGAGCGCGTGAGGCACATTGATTTATCAATTACTTGATGTCAACGTCATATTACATCAATAAATCACCCACAAACACATCTATTTAAATCAATCAGATGGAAATTGTGCTGCATCGCAACAAATGCTCAGAATCCGGAAGATATCCTGATGCATTTTGATTGGGTTATCGGAATATGCGGAATCTCGCACAGTTTCATGTTGCATCCGCGTGGCCTTCGAATACATCATTTCAAATCATTCGAATGAAGGGAATCACGTGTGCGTTCGACACTGATTGACATAGCCCGGGAGTCGGGCGTCTCGACCGCGACCGTAGACCGGGTGCTCAACAATCGCTCGGGCGTCAGCGGACGTACCCGCACCATCGTGCTCGATACAGCCAAGCGCCTCGGCTATTTCGGCCATAGCTCGCAGTCGTCGGACAAGATCCGTCTCGACTTCGTGCTTCCGTCAGGCACCAATTCCTTCATCGTCAACCTGAAGAACCAGCTCGATCGCCAATGCGCGGCGCAAGAGATCATCGAGTACAACATCCACGCGGTCGAAGGCTTTAATCCGATCTCGCTGGCACAGAAGCTGATCGAATTGAAGGACACGACCCAGGGGGTCGCGCTCATCGCCCAGGACCATCCGGCCGTGCGCGAGGCCATGCGGACACTATATGATTCAGGCGTCAAGGTGGTCACGCTGGTTTCCGACATCCTGCACGTCTCCCGAACCGGCTATGTCGGCATCGACAATCGCGCCGCCGGCCGCCTCGGTGGCTATCTGCTCGGCAGGCTGCTGACATCGAAAGAGCCGCGCAAGATCGCCCTGTTTGCCGGCTCGCTGTCCTATCGCGGCCACGAAGAGCGCGAGATGGGTTTTCGCCACATCATCTCCGAAGAGTTTCCACATCTCGAAGTCGTCGAACTTCGTGAAATCCGCGACGACCGCAGCCGCGCCTACGAAGAGGCCGCGGCACTGCTCAAACGCCATCCGGATCTGGCCGGCATCTATAATATCGGTGGCGGCAATTCCGGTATCGGCCAGGCCATCAACGAAGCCGGCAAGCAGAAGTCCATCATCTTCATTGGCCACGAACTCACCGACAACTCCAAAACGCTGCTCTTGTCCGGCACCATGGACGCGGTCATCGACCAGAACCCGCGCGTCGAGGCGCGCGAGGCGATCTCGATGCTGACCCACGCCATCCTCGAAAAATCCTTTGAATATCACGCGCCGAGGCTACAGGTTGTGTTCCGCGAAAACATCCCGGAATTCTGACTTTCTCGCACTTGCAGCATATTCTCCGCCTATTATTCCGCATGATCGGCGCGGCTGTGTACTTTTGAAACAAGTTGAAAGATTCGCGGAGCACACCGGATCAATTCATCCGCCAAGCGCCAGCGATCCCAACGAGCAATCCCCTAATAAAGAAAAATGCGAATTATCAACAGATTGAATAATTCTCAAATCCACTGAGATTAGCCTCGAAATCGAACATCTCGTACGGAAAGCTCTCAATTGCGGGCAGAATCTCCCGATCACAGGACGGAAAAACACCTCCCCGAATGTACAATTTCGTTATTGCACTGCCAAATTCAGTTGAACATTGCCGGTTAACGCTTTATGACGGACTGACCCAAGAGGATACACCATGCAGCGCAAAACCGCAGAGACGCCCGATCATGAGCCCTCCGCCACGCGATCCGCGGAAGACGAAGCGATCAATGCAAAGCTGGTCGGCATCATCAAAGCCAACGCAGTGAGGCTGGACGCAGAACCGGCGACATATCCGCGTGACAGGAAGCTGGGTTATTTTGAGGCAGGTCGGGCATTCATCGGACTGCTCGGCTTGATGTTTGCTGCCTATATCTACAGCCTGTTGGTCAAAAAAGAAGCATAGTTGCGCCGCGGTGAGAGCTCGCCAAATATCCGAGTGACAAATCAGCAACATTGATTCAGTAAGTGTGCCGGTGGGGGAACGTTAACCATTCTTATCTGTCGCTCATGACATGAGCATGTGCAAAAAATTCAAGAACGGCAAAGACTATTCAGCGCTAGACTGACTTGCCGAAGTAGTAAATTAGGGACATCTCATGCAAGGTATCAAAGTAGCGCACTGGTCGGCGACGTTCATCATCGTCGCCAGCTTGAGTTCTTGCACGGCCTTGCCGGCAGCGGGTCCTGGACACCGGGCGATCACCGAGGGCGCCACGACGAGACTGGCATCGACCGCCAAGTCGGTTGGCATCAGCTACGCACTGGTCGATGTCAACAAGCACATCGCCAGCATTTTTGATTACACCGTCATCAATTCGCTCGATAAGGGCTTCGGCGGTGGTCGCGGCCCTGCGCCCGATATTCCGCTTGGCATCGGCGACGTCATCCAGGTCACCATCTTTGAGGCGCAGGCTGGCGGCTTGTTCATTCCTGATGATGCAGGCAGCCGTCCCGGCAACTACATCACCCTGCCATCGCAGACTATCGATCATGAAGGCATGATCAATGTTCCCTACGCCGGCCCTGTAAAGGCCGCAGGTCGTCCGGTCTCGGACGTTCAGGACGATATTCAGAAACGGCTGGCCAACCGCGCCATCGAGCCGCAGGTCGTGATCACCACGACACTCAGCCGCTCTAGCAACGTGTCGATCCTCGGGGATGTCAACACACCGGCCCAGCTCGAAGTCTCCCCGGCCGGGGAGCGAGTGCTTGATGTCATTGCCCGCGCAGGCGGCCTGAACGCCCCGGGCTACGAAACATATGTCACGGTGGAACGGAAGAGCCGCCAGGCGACGGTGCTTTTCCGCACCCTCGTCGATAATCCCAAGGAAAACATCTTCGTCCGGCCGGGTGACACCATCTACGTCAACCGCGAGCGTCGCACTTACCTGCTGTTCGGCGCGAGCCAGCAGGCCGGGCGTGTGGATTTCGAAGACTCGAACCTGACGATGGGCGAAGCGATCGCCAAGGGCGGCGGGCTTCTCGATGCACGCGCAGATCCGTCGCAGGTCTTCCTGTATCGTGAGGTCGATCGCAAGACGCTCGCCGAAGCGGGCGTCGATGTGTCGAAGTACCAGGGCGACGTGATTCCCACGGTGTTCAAGGCCGATCTGCGTGATCCTGCAATCTTCTTTGCAATCCAGCAATTCAAGATGAAGGATAAGGATATTATCTATGTCTCAAATGCTGATGCAGTCGAATTGACGAAGTTCTTGTCGATCATCAATGATGTCTCGGATACAGCCGCAAATATTCCGTCAAACGCGGTGACAACCAAGAATTCAGTCGACTGACTCAACAATTAACCTCGATCATAGACTTTCACGACTTTGATCTTGTCTAGTGCACCGCACCATGTTAATGGCTTGTTAAGTTTAAATTCGGGGAAGTAACGTGCTGACAAAGTCTAGCATTCGCAAAATCTGGGCCACCACTGTCATCGGCGCAGTTGTGGGTTGTGGAAGTATTGCGCTGGCTGAAGAAAAGCCGGCTGCCGCTACACCAGCCAAGACCGACCAATCTTGCCTCGTGGCCCCTGCAAAGCTCGGCGACAAGGAAGTACAAGACTTCATGGCCGCTCCTGCAAAGCTGCTCACGGACAATCCGGCTGGCGGCTTGCCGATGTCCAATCGGGTGCGCGAGCTCGCGGGTTCTTCCAGCGGCGCCATGGATCAGCTTATCGGCCTGACCAAATCAGCCAATGATGGCCAGAAGTCGGCAATCGCGGCGGGTCTTGCGCGCGCCGTATCGGCTTGTGGCACGGTCAATCCGGATTACGCCTCGGTGATCCAGAATGCAGTGGCCGGACTGGGCGATCCAGCCCTTATCGCCGCCTTCGCTCAAGCGACCAATGATATCAAGGTGGCCGCTGTGGGCGCACCTGGTGCGTCATCCTTCGCAGGTGGCGGCGCTACGGGCGTGGGTGGCGTCAGCAAGCAATCCGGCGATAATTCCTACAAGTATTCCAGCGAAGGTGGTGTCGACACCAGCTCCGGCAGCTACGACATCGGTAGCGCCAATTCGGTTTCTGGCCAGGACACCGTGACGACGACCATCATCAGCACGGTCACGACGACCGGCGGCTGAGCCAGACCGCTGATTGACGATTAGAACGCTGGGGCCGAAAGGCGTCAGCGTTTTTATTTGACCGGGGCCCAAATCTCGCCTCGCATCGCCGAGAACAAACCCTTCCACCAGCTTCCATTTACAGTCCCGCCAACTTCCTTCCGGATAACGCGCAGATGCCCCTGCTCCGCATAGCCAGCATTTTGCTCTTTGCGGCAATGGCCGTCTACGGCGCGATGCTCAGCACGACCAATTTCGGTCAGGCGAGGTTGCGAAACATGTCCGAAGACTTGATCATGCGTCGCAACCTGACCGCGACGCAGGTGCACGATGCGGCAGCATCCCCCGAAATCGACGTTGCTGTGTGGAGCTGCCGCAGCGACCTGCTCGACGAGGCCCTGTCCGTTGCCCTGGCTGATCTCAATCAGGTCAATCAGGTCGCCGATTACGGCGAGTGGGCCAAGACGCATGGACGGAGCCAGAAATTCCTCCAGGGAATGCTGCGCTGCCTGCCCATGAACGGCAACGCCTGGATCCGCGATGCGATGGTGTCGAGGGCCATTGCCGAAGATCCCGCGGAGCTGAAGAACAAGCTTGAGCTTGCAAGCCAGCTTGTGCCGTTCGAGCGCCAGCTGATCGTTGCGCGGCTTTCCCTGTGGAAGCAGCTTTCGCCGCGGGCGCTCGCCATCTGCGTGCCGCTTATGCAGGGCGATATCCTCTCGGTTCTTCGCTATGGAACCGATCCCGTCGTCAAGACGCTGTCGGTCGGAGCGCCGGACGGATTCGCGAGCGTTGTTCTAGCCGAACTCGAAAGCGTTGGAAAAGACCGGCGCACCGTGTTGGATCTTCTGCTCGGCACCGCGGCACAGGCAAACTAAAATCGATTGGATTTTGGGCCTCGGCAGATGTTTCCATAGCACGCGAAGCACTGAATTGAACGGGGCAAGATTGCCCCGCAATATCATCGATGACCCTACGCTTGTCCCAGGCGGGTCATCGGACGTCCATTCCTCAGCGCGAAAGCTTCAGGATAAAGTTCTCGGCTTCGATCACCGCAGCACCGAGCTGGGCGATATGGCCCGCATCGACATGGACCTCGACCTGTTCGGCAGCGTTGGAGACATTGAAGGCGCCGATGGCCAGAGCGGCCCCCTTCAGCTTGTGGGCGGTCTTGCAGACCGTGTCATATTCACCTGTGGCAAGTTCGCTCATGCAACTGCGGGCCTGCTTGGCAAATGTGTGCAACACTTCGAGTTCGAGATCCTTGTCACCGGATGTCTGCTGGGCGAGATGGACGAGGTCGATCGGGCAGTGTTTGGAAGGTGAAGCGCCGCTGTAATTGTCGGGAGCTTCGAACGCGATACTCAAGGCAGCCATTGTTTTTCCCTGTTTATGTTTGATTGTGACACAGGCCAATTTCATTTCGCCGCCCATTGTCGCAACGCCGCTTGGATGAATGCTTAATTGCGGCAATTTCGCGGAAGGAAAACTCGAACTATGGTTAATCCACTCTAAATGAATAATTTCGTTCGATTTTTTTGCAGGGGGTACTAAAATACTCGTTAATAAATCGTATACGGTTTATCCAAGGCATGCCCATGTGATTGTATCAAAACGGCTTCTGTGCCACTACGTTACGTGGATTATTGCGGCCCTTTTTAACCAAGGGGCACGAAATGCCAGCCGAAATGCGCCCCGTTGTCGATCCGTAGCGGGTTAAGTGTCATGATCGGCCCTATAGTGCATGGCCTTGAAATCACTGATGTCCGGCGTTTTCGGATCCGGTTCCAGGGCAAGTAAGCGATGAGGCGAAACGGGATGACGATCAAGTCGGAAAAAGACGTGGTGGCAGAGAACGCATACAAAGCGCTCGAAGAGGCCCTTGCCATCGATTTCCAGGATGACCGCCCGCCGGAGGCAAATTTGTCAGATGTAGCCAACCAGACACCCCGGAAATCCGGCAATGATCCTGCCCGTCCGGCCGCAAACCGCGCAGACGAGATCGCGCGTGCACTTTCGCCGGAACCGGGTCCGAAGTCGCCTTCGCACAAGCCCGCCAACGACCAGAACCCTGCCCAGGCCACACAGGCGCTGCGCGGATTCGAGATGCAGCGCTCCGGCTCGCCGTTCAGGATTGCCACGATTGCGTCGGTCCTCTGGGTGCTGCTGGGAATCGGTGCTGCCCACCTGCTCTATTCGCCGGCCATCTGGCAGATCCGTTCACTGCAGGATTTTGCAGCCGTGCCCGGCGCGCTCGGCCTGATCATTGGCATCATCTTCCCCATCCTGATCTTCTACGCCTTCGCCAACATGATCGCCCGCGCCCAGGAACTCCGGCACGCCGCGCGCTCGATGGCTGAAGTCGCATTGCGTCTCGCCGAACCTGAAAACGCTGCAGCGGAACGCATCATGTCGGTCGGCCAGGCCGTGCGCCGCGAAGTCACCGCCATGAACGAAGGCATCGAGCGGACTATCGCCCGCGCCTCCGAACTCGAAACGCTCGTGCATTCCGAAGTCAACGCGCTCGAGCGCAGCTATACCGACAACGAACTGCGCGTGCGCAGCCTGGTGCAGGAACTCGGTTCCGAGCGCGAAGCCATCATAGGCCATGCCGAACGCGTCCGCTCCTCGATCTCCAGCGCCCGCGACCAGTTCAAGGAAGATCTGGCCGCCGCCAGCACCAACATTTCCAGGAACATCGCAACCTCGGGCGAAGCCGTCGCCCAGATGATCGACACCCAGGCCGCGATCATCATGCAAAAGACCGGCAATGCGGCCGACTCGCTTAATGTCATCCTGACCGGCAAGACCGAAACCTTGCTCACCAACCTCAACGAGACCGGCCTGACGCTGGCCGAGGAATTCGACACTCGCATCGAAGCGCTGGGCTCGGCGCTTGGCGATCGCGGCCGTTCGCTGCTGTCCGAATTCGAGACCCGCGCGTCGGTGCTCGATGCCAACACCGAAAAGCTCAATGCCGCCCTGCAGGAACGCACCCGCCAGCTCAACGAGACGCTGATTGCACGCACCCGCCAGATCAACGAGTCGCTGACAACGGGCGCCCAGACCGTCACCTCCAGCCTGGACGACGTGCTGCGCACGCTTAATGCCTCGCTCGACGAAAAGGGCGCAAGCTTCCGCCAGTCGCTCAAGTCCACGGCTGATGAAGCGATCATGGATCTCGACCTGCGTTCGGGCTTCTTCGACGAAAAGCTGCGGTCGTCTGTGGATCTGGTCTCCAGCGCCTTCGATGGGCGTCTCGAGGAGTTTGCCGATGCCTTCGACAAGCGCTCGGGTTCGCTGGACGTCAAGCTTTCCGAGAGCCTGGCTCGCATCAACCATTCGCTCGGCAGCGGCAAGGACGCGCTCGACGGCATCCTCAGCTCTTCGCTCGAACGCCTCGCAGGCGCTTTCACCGGCCAGTCTCTCGCCTTGGAAACGGCGCTGGGCACAGGCCAGGAACTCATCGAAATGTCGCTGGAATCCAAGGTCGGCGACATCACCCAGGTGATTTCGGAAGCCAACCAGAAACTGGACAGCGGCTTCGGCACCAAGGCGGAGGAACTTGCAGCACGGATTACCGAGCGCACCAACGCCATCACCACAGCCGTGACCGACGGCCATGAGAAGATGGCCGCTCTGCTTGACGAGCGCTCAACCGGCATCACCGCGGCCTTCGAGGAAACCCATCGCCGCATGGACGGGACGATCACCGCCGGCCAGCAGGCGATCACCTCGCTGCTTGACGAAAAGTCGTCAGCCTTCGAAAGCGCCTTTGCGACCAGTACGTCGCGCCTGGAAACGGCCGTTGGCGGTGGCCACGAGAAAATCGCTTCGTTGCTCGACGAAAAAGCGACTTCTATAGAGGCGGCATTTGCCGATAACCATCAGCGTCTTGAAACCGCGATTTCGCGCGGCACTGAAATCATCACCGGCAATGTCGACGATGCGCGTACCCGCCTCGCCCGCACGCTCGGCGAAAACGCTATTACCATCGCCGCGACCTATGGCGAGCACCAGAAGCTGCTGGACGATTCCTTGCAGGAACGCTCTGCCGCCATGGCCGACATTATCAACCGCGGTGCAAGCCATATCGAGCAGGCCACTAGCGATGCCACGCGCAACATTGCCGAAACCCTGAGCTCGACCGTCAAGGAAATCGATAGCGCGCTCGAAAACGGCAGCGCCGACCTTTCCATGCAGTTCGCGACAACCCACGAGATGATCCGCGCGACGCTCGAAGATCGCACCAACGCCATTACCATTGCGCTCGAAGAGGGCCGCAAGCATATCGACGACACGCTCGCCGACCAGGCAACCACGATTGGCACCAGCATCGCCATGGGCGCAAGCATGCTGGAAATGTCCTTCGAGGAAGGCGAAAACCGCATTCGCGACACTGTCGAGAAGAACACTCGTACGATCAGCGATACAATCGACAATGCCTCCATCGGCCTGAATGACACGATTGCCAATGCGTCGTCCGGCCTGAGCGGGGCGATCGCCAGCCACACTTCAGCGCTGTCGAGCGCGATGACGCAGAGTGCCACCGAGCTCGAAGAGAGCGCCACGCGCTTTGCCGACAAGATTGAAAGCCGCGAGAAGAACCTGCGCCAAGTGCTTGATGCGACCGCTGATTCTCTCGACGGGCGGATGCAAGCGAGCGCGCTGGCCTTCGCCGGCGGTTCGAAGAAGCTCGAAACGATCCTCACAGAACGTGAAGCCAGCCTGGTGACAGCCATCAACGACATGGCGCAGACCCTGGACGACCGCCTGCTGGGTACTGCGAGCGGCATCAGCATCGGCATCGAGGCTACGCACGACGCACTGCGCAAGACACTCTCCGACAACGCGCTGACGATCGACGAGACGGCAGCAAAGCTGGTAGCCCAGATTTCCGCCCATCGCGATGCTCTGCACGAGACGATCGATGCCAGTGGCGCCTCGCTCGACGAACGCCTGCAGAGCGGCGCGGCAAGCATGCTGTCCAACATCATGACGCTGGACATGCAGCTGGAAGAACGCGAGGAGGCCCTCAAGGCTGCGATCGCGGCCAGCGCTGCCGAACTCGAACAGGCGCTGTCCAGCAGCACCGGCGTGCTGGCGGAGCGCTTCGGCGGCACCGCAAGTGAGATCGCCCGCGCCGCCGACGTGTTCTCGAACCGTATTGACGGCACATTGATCTCGGTCACCCAGCGCTTCGACGAAACGGGCGGGCGCATCCTTACCAGCTTCGACAAGCTCGAAACCGGCATCCACAACGACGCCGGCAAGTTTGCAGAAGCCATCGACACAGCGGGCCTCAAGCTGCAGGGCCTGATGGAATCGCAGATCCAGACCTTCGACCAGGTCACCGACGCAAGCACAGCCAAGATCGCCGAGACATTCGATACGCGCACCGCACGCGTCGAGGAGCGGCTCTCTACCATGGACCGCGCACTGACCATCGGCCTCGACAATGTCTCCAAGACAATTGACGGCAAGGCTTCCGGTCTTGCCTCGACATTGCGCAATGCCGTCGTCGAAACTTCACAGACCATCGATGCCGACGCCGCCCGGATCGTCGAGACGATCGCGACGAAGGGCATGGAGTATGCCGACGAGATGGCTTCACGCAGCGCCGGCTTCTCGACCAAGCTCGCGACCGAAGCCGAGCAGTTCTCGGCCAAGCTCGTATCCGATGCCGACGCCTTCACCTCCGGCCTTGCAGAAAAGGCCGAAGGCTTCACCGGCAAGATCGATCAGAATGCCACCGAGTTCCTCAGCCGCGTCGAGGAAACATCCGGTCGCGTCTCCGAAGAAGCCACAGCGATCCGCACGCAGCTGGATGCCGCCGACAAGGCTCTGGCTGCCCGCAACGCGGAAATTCGCGCCAATTTCGACATGGCAGACCAGGCTCTCGGCGCCCGCAGCGAGGAAATCCGCAGCAATTTCGATATGGCCGACAAGGCTCTCGTCGCTCGCACCGAGGACATTCGCGCCAGCTTCGAGACTGCAGACAAGGCACTCAATGCCAGGACCGAGTACCTTCGCGCCAACTTCGACAATGCCGACAAGGCGCTCGTTGCGCGCAATGAAGAAATCCGCAGCAACTTCGATGCCGCCGAAAAGGCGCTCGCCGCCCGCAACGAAACGATCAAGTCGGTGCTGGACGAGCGGACCCGCGAGCTCAACTCTGTTCTCGCTGCCCGCTCTGCGGAACTGTCGAAGATCATCGATGAGAAGGCTCGGCCGGCAGCCGATGCCTTGACCGACCTCGGCCGTGATGCGGCACTGCGCATCAGCCAGGCCGTTCAGGAGAGCACCAACGCATTGCAGGCCGAGAACACGGCGTTGATCAGCGCCATCGCCTCGCGGACGGAAGAAACCGCCAAGGCCATCGGCAATTCCGAACAGTCGCTGAAATCCACCGTCATGGAATTGATCGGCGCGCTCGACCAAAGCAATGCTGGCCTCCAGAAGCTGGTGGCCGACACCGGCACCAACCTCGGCTCGGTCGATCAGGCACTGAGCGCGACTGCTGACCGGTTCGCAGACACGGCAGCTCGGGCCGCCGATTCCGTCAGCGCCTCGACCCGCCTGCTAGACGGCAACGCAGACCGCCTGACCGCGGTATCCAACGATACGCTCTCGCAGATCGGCGGCATCGTCAACCGCTTCGACGACCATTCCAAGGTCCTGGGCCAAGCGTCCGAACTGCTTTCGGCAGCGCAGTCCAACCTTGTGTCGACACTCGAGGAGCGCGAAGACGCGCTGCAGACACTCGCAGTCGGCCTGGTGAACCGCTCGGAAGACATCGAAAACACCATGCGTTCGCTCGCCGGCCTTGTCGAGGCAGCCTTCGACCGCGCCGAACAGCGTTCCGGCCAAGTGTCCACCAACCTGCGCGGCGGCGTCCAGACCGCCTTCTCGGAAATCGGCAAGATCCTGTCGGAGACCGAAAAGCGCGCCACCGACATGGCCGACGTCATCAAGACATCTGTCACATCAGCCGTGGAAGAAGCATCCGGCTCCGTCGAAGTCTCGCTCAGCAAGGCCAACGAGCGCGCTGAGGACATGGCCAGCCGCCTGCGCGGCGGTGTCTCCTCCTCGCTCGCCGATGTCGACCGGCTGCTGGGCGAAACCGGCAAGCGCTCGATCGCCACGGCCAGCCAACTCCGCGATGCCCTAAAGGACGCGATCGAAGAGGCCGTCGGCCGCTTCGCCGGCGCCACCGACGAAATCCGCCGCACTGCCGGCGAGATCCGCAAGGAACTCACCGACACCCGCGCCGAACTGAAGCGCAGCGCCTTCGACCTCCCGGAAGAGGCCAAGGAAAACGCCGCCCAGATGCGCCGCGCGGTGGCCGAACAGGTCAAGGCACTGCAGGAACTCTCCGGCATCATCGGCGTCTCCGCTGCCCATCTCGAAACGCCGAAGGCCGCTGTCCGGCAGGAAATGGCTGCCGCCGCAGTTGCCCGCCCTGAGCCGGAAGTGATGCAGGTGCAGCAGCGCCAGGCAGAACCGATCGTCGCGCGCGAGCCTACGATCGTGGAGCGTCGTCCTGAGCCGGTGGCCCGGGTTGACCAGCCCCGCCGCGAAGAACCGCGCAGGGTCGAGGAGCCACGCCGCGCCGAGGAAAATCGTCGTGCCGAAGACGTGCGCCGCGCCGAACCGATCATCCGCCCGGCGGAAGCTTCCGGCCTTCGCGGCAGCCTGGGTGTAGAACGCCGTGAACCTGCCAAGGCAGCCATCGTCCCGTCGTCCGAACCGGCCCCACGCCGCGAGGAAGGCCAGGGCTGGATCAGCGACCTGCTGCGCAGCGCCTCGCGTGACGAGGAAGAGCAGGAGCCGCGAGCCAACCCCTCGGCAACCGCCCGCCCCGACAGCCGCAACCCGCGCCATGTCGTCGAATCGCTGAATTCGCTGTCGGTGGATATCGCCCGCGCCATCGATCACGACGCCTCTGTCGATCTCTGGCGGCGCTACCAGCGCGGCGAACGCGACGTCTTCACCCGCCGGCTTTATACGCTGAAGGGCCAGCAGACCTTCGACGAGATCAAGCGCAAATACGACCGCGAGCCGGAATTTCGCACTGCCGTCGATCGCTACATCAACGATTTCGAAAAGCTGCTCGCCGATGTCAGCCGCAACGATCGCGACAAATCGCTGACGCAGAGCTACCTGACCTCGGACACCGGCAAGGTCTATACGATGCTGGCCCACGCCGCCGGCCGCTTCTCCTAAGGGAAAGCAGCCGCGAGAATGCAGAAAGGGCCGCTGTTTCAGCGGCCCTTTTCATTTCTATCGTCTCCTCAGCCTACATTCGCAAGTGCCGATGCCTGGCCACGGCGACGTTCTATCTTGGCAAGCAACACAAGGCTGGCGATCAGCAACAGGCCCGCATTGAGCGGATGCAACGACAGGCCGAGTGGTGCAGCGCCTGCTGCGAGCGCCACTTGACCCAGGTAGAGGGCGAAGACCAAGCCCGCCCACCAGCCAAAGCCACTCAGCCGCGGCAGGATCAGTGAGCCGGCCAGCAGCACCAGGACAGGCACCGACAGGCTGCCGCCAAGTGCGCCGTGCGCGCCCCAGAATTTGCTGTCGCGGAACAGGGCCTGTCCGGCCAGCAGGAACTGGACGAGGATGCCGGCGGGCAGGACCCGGCCCGAAAGCGTGAACCACCAGGGAGTGCCGGCAGCGAGATCGCGAAAGGTGTCGTGCGCTTTCTGCATGATCAAGCCTCCCGGACCGCAGGCAGCGAGGCGATGGAGAGCGGCAGCCTCCGCAGCTGATCGGCATAGTCGCGCGCCACCACGGCCAGTTCGTCCTGCGAAAGCTTGTCGGCACGATAGACCACGAAATGCGGCTCCCAGTTCAGCCCGCAGCGATGCGACGTGGCCATCAGTGGCGCGAGCAACGCCGTCATGGTGAACGCATTCTGGCCGCCGGGCTGATAGGCTTCAGGCACATTGCCGGCGGTGACAGCAACCATCAGCGACTTGCCATAAAGCGCCCGCCCCTCCGTGTCCGGGTGGATGTAGAACATCCTTGTCAGCACGGCGTTCTGCCAGGCCTGGACCAACGGCGTGGCCGAATACCATTGAATCGGAAACTGCAGCACGATGTGGTCATACGCAATCAGGCGCTCCGCTTCCCTGCCGCCATCGCGAAACATGTCGATCTTGCCATCAGGATATTCAGCCTGGACGTTGACGACATCGACACCATCCAGCTTGGCGGCTTCAGCCGCAAGCGCAGCATTGGCATTGGACTTTGAGAGGTCGGGGTGAAATGCGAGGATCAGTGTCTTGGTCATTTCCAGTCTCCATTTTCGATGAAGACAGGATGTGGAAATCTGATACATTACTCCAATCGATTAATGGTATATCCGATTATTGACATGACGAATTTAAGGGCCATCGACCTCAACCTGCTGGTCATCCTAGATGCGCTGCTCGACGAGGCCCACGTCAGCCATGCCGCCGATCGGCTGGGCCTGTCGCAACCGGCAGCATCGGCTGCGCTGCAACGATGCCGTTACCTGTTTCGCGACGAGTTGCTGGAGCGCGGGCGCGGCACGATGTATCTGACGGCGCGTGCGGAAGCCTTGCGTGCGCCGCTGAAATCGCTGCTCGCCGATATCGTGGAGCTGATAGATCCTCCGGAGATCCCGCTCAGCGAACTTCGCCAGACCCTGCGGCTGACGACATCGGACTATCCTGCCCTGGTCATCCTCGGCCCATTATTACAGGAACTGCGGGCCACAGCGCCCGGCATCGATATCGTCATACAGCCTTGGCATGGCGCAGACGCCGCGCAAGCTGCGTTGATCGACGGCAGCAGCGATCTCGCCATTTCGCTCTTTCCCCGCGACCACGAGGAACTGCGACGCGAGTTGCTGCTCGATGAAACCTATCGCGTCGCCATGCGTCGCGGGCATCCAGCGGCCGAAGGCTTTAATCTCGATGCTTGGCTCGCCTATCCGCACATAATCGTATCGGGGCGCGGTGACGTGAGAAGTCCGCTCGACGCTGACTTGGCGACCCGCGGCCTGACGCGGCGGGTAGGCCTGGTTGTTCCGACGTTCCAGATGGTGCCTGAACTGCTCGAACAATCCGAGATGATCGCCATGCTGCCATCGCACTGCTTTCCGGCCTCGGCTGGAGAACACCTGGCAGTGTTCGAGCCGCCCATTCCGGTGGAGGGTTTTCCTCTGCATCTCGCCTGGCATCGTCGTCGCGACAATGACGCAGGTCTGCGGCACGTCGCCGGGATCCTTACTGCAATCCTCAAATAGCGGTCAGATCGACTTCAAGGTCCAGCCGACGATATCGGTCGTCACCTCAGAGAAGGCGGCATCCAGCCCGGCGACGAAGCTAGGATTATCCGAACCGCTGACCGGCACATCGGCGGAAAACACCCGCTGCGCCCTCACTGTGCCATTGCGGTCGTTGAGGATTTTTACGGAAATCTCGACATGGGCGTGCGAGCCGCCGCTCGCCTGGATTTCGAAGGCCCTTATATCACCGACGACCTGGTAGTCGATCGCCAATCCCTCGCCCGGCCTGCCAACGCCGCCGAGCTTGCCGGAATTCTCGAATGCTTCCACGAGCTTCGACTGTACCATCTTCGGCAACCGGTCGCTCCAGCGCGCCTTGCCGAGATACTGGATCTCGGCCGGCGTGACGCGGATAACGATTTGCTCGGAATCAAGCGCCTTGAGCGCAGTCGGCTCGGGGATCAGGATCTGCCTGCCCTTCGCCGATGGACCGGCGACCTCATGGGTCGAAGACAGTGCAAACGTATCGCTCGTCGCCTTGCCGCCGCCGCAGCCGGACAATGCTGCGAGCGCGACAAATATGGTTGCGGCGCGCATGCGGCGCCCTGTTGCTGCTGCCCCCATAGACCCCCGCACCATCAACGCCTCACGCGTCCGTCAAATTGTTTTACTTCATCACCGCCGAACAGCAACCGCTGCGGATCGCTATCGAGCCGTGTAATCGCCCGATCGAGGTTGTTCATCGTCCTACGAGTATCATCCACCAGCGCCTGCACATTCTTGAGACCAGAGCCGGAGAACCGGGCGAGATTGTCGGCGATCGGCCCGATCTTCGCATTCAGCGTATCGGCGACCTGCTTGAACGACTTCATCGTCGCGCGCGCATCGGCAAACAGCGAGGAAGAGTCGCCCGTTCCCAGGAAACTGTCCACCTTGGCAAGCACGCCGTCCACCCGTGTCGAGGCCTTGTTGAGCTTTGCCGACATCTCGGAGATGTTGCTGATCGTCTTGTCGATATCGTCGCGGCGCTTGTTAACGTCTTCCGATATGCCCTTGAAATTGTTGATCGCCGTGCGCGCGTCAGACACCGCTGCCCGTATGTCGGTCAGTGAACCCTGCACCTTCTCAGGGTCGATCGATGCCATCAGCTTGTCGATATTGTCGAGCGCCTTGTTGGCCTTTTCGCCAACCGTCTTGTAGGTGGCAAGTGTCTCGTTGGCGTTCTTGATCGTGGTGGTGATATCACCCGAAGCTGCGGCAAAATCAGCGCTGACCTTTTCGGCATTGGCCAGGATGGTATCGATCTTCTTGGGATCGACTGACTTGATCAGATTGTCCACCGACGCCAGCGTCGAATCCAGCCGGCCGGAGAGGTTTTTCACCGTACCCGAAAGCGAGCTCACCGCCTTCAGGAATTCATCGATGCCATTGGCGTTCTTCTGCAGCGCGTCGGAAAAGACTTCCGCATTGGAAATGGTCTTGGTCAGCGGCGCTCGGTTGTCTTTCACAAATCCCGCGATGTCCACCAGCGCCTTGTCGGTTTTGTTGAGGATTTCGCTCGCGGTCGCGACGATGTTGGTTACGCCGGATTGCCGCGCCTCGAGCATTGCCACCTCGCCCTTCTTGGCGGCCGTTACCAGGATTGGCTCGTCCTTGGGATTGCCGCCCGTCAGCTCGATATAGGCCGCACCGGTGAGGCCCTGGATTTCCAGCACCGCCTGCGTGGTCGGATAGACCGGGGAATCCGAACGTATTTCAGCCACGGCCAACGAGTAATCCGGCCGTTGGCGGTCGAAATCGAGCGCGCGCACCGAGCCGATCGGGATGCCGTTGAAGCGCACCGGCGAGCCGACGCTCAAGCCGTTTGCCGAGCCGGGAATGCGGACAACCATCCGCTCCATCTTGCCCTCGCGGCCATAGGCGGACATCCAGTAGACGAAGCCGAAAGCAAGCAGCATCACCGCGACGGTGAAGAAGCCGACAATTGCGTAATTTGCCTTGGTTTCCATCAATGAGACCGCTTCACGTTCGCGTCTTGCCGCGTCCTGATACTGTTCTTATGCATTTGCGACAAATCCAGGAATGGAACGAGCTCGCTTTCCCCGGAAATAGGACTGAACCCATTCATCCGGGCAATCAAGCATATCTTTGATCGTACCCTCCACCAATACACGCTTTTTGCCGAGCACTGCAATTCGGTCACACACCGAAAATAGACTGTCGAGATCATGGGTTACCATGTAAACGGTCAGCCCCAGCGTATCGCGCAGCTTGGCAATCAGCTGGTCGAATTCTGCCGCACCAATGGGGTCAAGGCCTGACGTGGGCTCATCGAGAAATACCAGTGCCGGATCCAGCGCCAAAGCGCGCGCCAGCGCCGCCCGCTTGATCATGCCGCCGGACAGTTCGGACGGGAACTTGTCACCCGCCTCCGGCGCCAGCCCGACAAGTTCGATCTTCAGGCGCGCCAACTCGTCCATCAAGCCCTGCGGCATGTCGAGATATTCGCGCATCGGAAACTGGATGTTTTCCTTCACCGTCAGCGCCGAAAACAGCGCGCCGTGCTGGAAGAGCACGCCGAGCTTCATGTCCAGTTTGTAGCGCTCGTCGGCGGGCATGCTGTCATAGTCCGCGCCCAGCATCTCTATGGTGCCGCCGCGTCGTGGCAAAAGTCGCAACACTGTGCGCATCAGCACCGACTTGCCTGTACCGGACGCACCCACAAAGCCAAGGATTTCCCCACGGTAGATGTCGAGGTTGAGGTTTTCGAGGACGATATTGTCGCCAAAGCCCACGGTCACGTCCTTAACGGACAGCACCACCTCGCGGCTCCCTTGGGCATTTTCTTTGGCTTCAACGATCATCCATCACCCTAAAAATCGATTGCCGCGTAGAAGATGGCAAACAAGCCATCCACGAGGATGACGACGAAAATCGCCTTGACCACCGAAGCCGTCACCTGCCGGCCAAGCGATTCAGCACTGCCGCCGACCTTCATGCCTTCGACAGCAGCAACGATGCCGATGATCACCGCCATGAAAGGCGCCTTGAGCAGGCCTGACACCACCGTTGACAGGTCGATCGCCTGCTGCAGGCGGCCGAGAAACACCTGGAACGTAATACCTGAATATAGATTGGCGACGACAGCTGCTCCGCCAAGGGCTGCGAAGTTGGAAATGATCGAAAGTAGCGGCAGGGCAATGGTCAATGCCAGCAATCGTGGGAAGACCAGCACACCAACGGGGTTGAGCCCCATGACCTGCAGCGCATCGATTTCCTCGCGCATCTTCATCGAGCCGATTTCAGCCGTGATCGCGCTGCCGGAACGGCCCGCCACCATGATCGCGGTCAGAAGAACCCCAATCTCGCGCAATTGCAGGATGCCGACAAGATCGACGACGAACACCTCTGCGCCGAAATAGCGAAGCTGGAACGCGCCCTGCTGGGCAATGATCGCCCCGATCAGGAACGACATCAGCGCAATGATCGGCACGGCATTGACGCCCATATGCTCGAGCTGGGTAAACACTGCTGCCGGCGAAAGGCCGCTGCCCCGCCCGAGCTTCAGCTGCGCCCCGCGCACCGCCGATCCGATAATGCTCAACGCACTCATCGCATCGTCGGCCAGGTCTGCGACCAGCCTACCCACCGGCGAGAAAATGCGATCGAACAGAGTGCGCTTCTTCTTGATGACTTCCGGTACGGGTAAACTGTCGGGCAACGCCGAAATCAGTTCTGTCATTCCCGGTCGCGCATCGCTGACCGAAAGATCGGAATGCGTCTTCTGCAGTGCCGTCAGCAACCGCCGGATGATCCAGGCGCCACCCGTATCCAGGCTGGTGATACCGCTGAGGTCAACTTTTGCAGAGCCGGAGACTTGAGCCTGTTCCAGCTCCTTCATCTGCTTGTCGATTGCCGAGATAGTCGTGCTGAGCCACGCGCCGGTCATCCGGACCATCAGTCCGCTGCCGGGATAATCAATACTCAGGCCGGCGGTCTCTGCCGAATCCGGCATTTGGCGGTTCCTTTGTGCTGGACGTGGCGGCGCCAGCCAACCTCTGCTTTATAGTGAGCAAAAGCGACGATTCGACAGGCGCGCTGCGGTTTTGACATCTACATTGGGGATGATCAAGGCACGAGCGGCCATTGTTGAAAAATCAGGGAGAATTGGACTTGCCGCGTCACCTCGATACCACAATCGAACATTTTCCGATCGCCGGTGAATTCAAGATTTCACGCGGCTCCAAAACCTCGGCCGACGTGATCATCTGCACGATCACCGACGGTGATATCACTGGGCGCGGCGAATGCGTGCCTTACAGGCGCTACGGCGAGACGCTGGAGAGTGTGGAAGCCGAAATCAGGCGTGTGGCCGACGTTATCGCCGACGGCGCATCCCTGTCCAAAATCGAGGCGCTGCTGCATCCGGGCGCGGCGCGCAATGCCGTCGATTGCGCCCTTTGGGACCTTGAGGCCAAGCTGAGCGGCGTTAGCGTCGCGACCACCCTCGGCCTGCCCTCACCTCAACCGCTCACGACAGCCTATACGCTGTCGCTGGATACACCTGGGGCGATGGCGAGACAGGCGGCGCAATATGCCCATCGCGCGCTGCTCAAGATCAAGATGGGCACCGACGATGACGAGTCCCGCATCCGCGCCGTCCACGCCGCCGCTCCCAATGCCACCCTGATCCTCGACGCCAATGAAGGCTGGACCGAAGCCAACATTCGTCATCATCTGGCAGTCTCGGCCGAATGCAAGGTGGCGCTGGTCGAACAGCCCCTGCCCGCCGGCCAGGATACAATCCTCGCCGAGATCGACCATCCCATGCTGATCTGCGCCGACGAAAGCGCCCATGTCTCAGCCGATCTCGCCGGACTTCTCGGCCGCTACGACGCCGTCAATATCAAGCTCGACAAATCAGGCGGGCTGACGGAGGCTCTCAGGATGAGGCACGAGGCAGAACGGCTCGGCTTTTCGATAATGGTCGGCTGCATGGTCGGCTCGTCGCTGGCCATGGCGCCGGCGGTACTACTGGCACAAGGCGTCGAGTTCGTCGATCTCGATGGGCCGTTGCTGCTGGCGCGCGATTGCGAGCCGGCACTGACCTATAAGGACTCCCTGGTCTATCCGCCGAAACGGACTCTCTGGGGCTGACGCAGCATCGCCGCGAGCACCATCAGAATGCCGATCACGGCTAGCACCGCCATGATGTAGAATCCGTGCACCCCGAACCTGCCGTAGATATAGCCGGAACAGAGAATGATGATGGCGTTGAAGAGCGCGATGAACGTCTGGTAAAAACCTTGCGCCGATGCCTCGCGCGTCTCGCCCACCCGCGTCATCAGGAACCGCTGGATGCCGATATGGATGGTGGCAAATGTGAAGGCATGCGTCGCCATCAGCGCCAGATGTGGCAGGAAGCCTGTGATGTGCGGGAAGATCAGCCAGCGCGCCACAGCCACGACGCTGCCGGTCAGGATCAACGTCCAGATGCTGAAGCGCGACATAAGCCACGTTGAGATGATGAACATGGTGATCTCGGCAACGACCCCCGACATCCAGAAAAGGCCAATCTCTCCACCGGAGAAGCCCAGGCTTTTCTCCCAGTAGATCGAGGCGAAGCTGAACAGCATGCCGTGGCTGCCCTGCACCAGAGCCGCCCCCCCGGTAACCAGTACAAAATCCGGTCGCCAGAGTGGATTATGCGCATTCAGAACCCCACCGACCGGCTCCGCCGCCGGCATCTCGGAGCGCCCAAGCTTCGGCGCGAGTATGGCCATCAGCACCGTCAGCAGGAAGAACCCTGCCATTGACGGAATGACCATGGCGCCACCGAACAGCCCAAACAGCCAACCACCGACAACAGTCGAGACGATGAATGCCACCGAACCCCAGAGACGCAGGAAACCATAGTCGAAGCTCCAGCGGCGAACACCGGTGATCAGGATGGCTTCCGCGATTGGTGCATAGGGCGCGTAGAAAATGCCCTGCAGCGCATAGACGATCAGCACCGCCCAGAACGAATGCGTGTAGAGCATCGCCACCGCCGTGCAGAACGAAATCGTCGCCGACCACAAGAGCACATGCGAGCGATCACTGGAACGGTCCGCTGCCATAGCCCCGAGCGGCGTGCCGATCATGCGCACAAGATGCGGCACGGCGAGGATGATGCCGATCTCGGCCGCGCTCATCTTCAGATAATCAAGGAAGACAGGAAAATACGGCAGACCAATACCATTGACCATCATCGGAGCGCAAAACAGAAGTGCTGCCCTGAGCGCAAAAAGTCGCGGCGCATCCTGCCGGTTGGCCGGCACGGTCTGATGGTACATCATAGAATCCAAGTCAGCCGGCACGATCGCGTGGGAGCCGCGCCGCACCTGTCCTTCGGGAGTCAAAGGGTTTGAATATTTATAGCCCTATCATCGGCATAGATTCGCTAAAAGCCCGAATTATGGTCGTGCAAAAATAGTCGTAAACGATTGCATTCCAGCAACAAAGATCTCTACCTCGCCTTGCAGCGGTGCCAAACACCGCTATGGTCTCGGCATGACGTTCTTCATGACCACGCTCAAGATTCTGGCGGTTGTCACTGGCCTAATCTATCTCGCTGCCTCGTCCTATCTCTATGCAAACCAGGGCCGCTTCCTGTTTCCCGGAGCCTATAGTCCATTGCCATCCGGTGCCGAGGATTTCGGCACGAACTATGGTATGCAATCTGTAGAGATCGCCACATCTGACGGCATCAAGATCTTCGCGTTTGCAAGTCCACCACAGCCAGGAAAGCCGATTGTCATCCTTTTTCATGGCAATGCCAGTTATCCCGAGAGCTACGGATTTCTCTATGTCGGTTGGATGGCTGGCGGTTTTGGCATCGTCGCACCAGCCGCGCGCGGTTATCCGCGCTCGTCAGGCGAAGCCGACGGCGAGAAGATGCTTGTCGATGCGCTCGAGATCTTCGACTGGGCGAGGCAGACCTATCCAGATCACCCAATTGTCCCATTCGGCCAGTCGCTTGGCACGGCTCCGGCCATTCATGTCGCGGCCAATCGTCCCGTCGCTGGCGTCGTGCTGGTCTCGCCCTTCAGATCGATGCTGTCACTCGTGCGAAGCAAGCTGCCATATTTTCCGATATCGGCTTTGCTAACGTCGCCGTTCCGCAGCGATCTCGACATGCCTCGCATCGCGGCGCCAATGCTGGTCTTTCATGGCGATCTGGACCAACTCGTCCCCATAAGTTCGGCCGGCGAACTTGTCGCCCTGACAAAGGCTCCCGTAACGTTTGACACCATCGAAGGCGCTGGCCATGCCGCCGGTCTGTTCGACAACGACATGATCGACCGTATCTACCATTTTATCAGCGCTGCCAAATGAAGGAGAGGCTTCTTTTACTCGCTCAAGCCGCCTGCACTGCCTTCGGCAGGTCGTGCGTCAGCAGCCGAACCGGCACCATCGGGCCGCTGATCGGCGTGGCTTCCGTCAGCGACTGCCAGCGGATGAGCTCCATCCGGCCATCGAAATGCTCGACGATCGCCGTGCAGCTTTCCACCCAGTCGCCGGTATTGATGTAGCGGATGCCACCGATATCCTCGATCACCGCGTGGTGGATATGGCCGCAGATCACACCGTCGACATTGTGCCGGCGCGCTTCCTCGGCCACAACATGCTGGAACTCGCCGATGAAATTCACGGCGCGCTTGACCTGCAGCTTGGCCCAGGCGGAAAACGACCAATAGGGCAGGCCAAGCGCGCGTCGTGCGCGGGCGATCCAGACATTCAGTGCAATCGCGGTGTCGTAAGCCCAATCGCCGAGATGGGCGATGAACTTGGCGTTGCGCACCACCACATCGAACTCGTCGCCATGCAGCACCAGGTAGCGCTTGCCGTCCGCCGCTTCGTGGATGATGCTCTTCTCCACCTCGATCCCGCCGAAGTGAATTCCGGGATAATCGCGCATGAAGGAGTCGTGATTGCCGGGGATATAGACGATGCGGGCGCCCTTGCGGGCCTTGCGCAGCAGTTTCTGCACCACATCGTTGCAGTTCTGCGGCCAGTGCCAGGAACGCTTCAGCCGCCAGCCATCGACGATGTCGCCCACCAGCACGATGGTCTCGGCATCATGGATGCGGAGAAAATCGAGCAGGAAGTCCGCTTTGGCCGCCTTTGAGCCCAGATGGATGTCGGAAATAAACAGCGTCCGGAACCTGCGGTTTTCGTCATTCTCGCCTGCGTCTACCATCGACCTGCTCCGCCAATATTTCATGCTTTGGAAAAGCAGAGTCCTGTTTCACCTTTATGACAACGGCCGTTAACTGCACTCATTAAGCCCAATTTCATTGTTTTAGGACATCGTCACCCACGGAATGCTATGTTGATCCCAAGGCATTTCCCTGCCCGATCGACCCCGCGTCCCACATCCACCGTGCGAGTGAATTCATCATGTTCAGACATGTCGTGACAGCCGCGGTGACACTGCTGGTCGCATCGGGCATTGCGAGCCCGGCATCCGCGTCGGCAATCTGCGAGCAGCTGAGATTCGATCTTGCCAATTTTCGGGATATGTCGGACGCGCAGTCCGACGCCCGCAAATTCGCCCGCGCCATCGCCGACCAGAAGGCCAGCCTCCGCAAACTCGATTTTGTCATGCGCCAGAATGGTTGTTCTGCCGGCAGTATGGTGGTTGTTGACAGCGAACCGGATGCAGAATGTGGTGAGTTGCAAGCCAAGCAGGCGCGCATGGAGCGCAATCTCGACATCCTGGAGGAAAAGCGGATTTCGCTTCTGTCCGACAACCAGAGCGGCCTTGCCCGCCAGCAGTTGGTTCGCGAACTGGACAAAAACGGTTGCAACGACGAGCCCATGTTTGCAAGCGCTCCGGACGACGGTTTTGACACCCAACCCCTTGTCCGCGACGATCCCGACGGCTTCGAGACGATCCGGGTGCCGTCTGATGACCCCGATTATGGCGAGAGCCAGTTTGTCGATCTCGGCGGTGCCGCCGCCAACGGCAATTTCCGGACCATGTGTGTTCGCACATGCGACGGCGCCTACTTTCCGGTGTCCTCCAATGCATCGAGCCGGAATTTCCGGCGCGATGCACAGGTCTGCTCGATGATGTGCCCCGGCACGGAGACAGAACTATTCTACCATTCGATCAGCCAACAGAGCGCTGACATGCGCTCGACGACCACGGGTCGCGCCTACGATGAGCTGCCCAACGCCAATCGCTTCCGCACGGAGAGCGTCGAGAACAAAGGCCAATGCGGCTGCAATTTCTCGCTCTACTACAAGGAAATGATGAAGCGCGAAGCCTATGTGAAGGACCCTGCCAG
Source organism: Shinella sp. OV683 (assembly GCF_057787725.1). Classification (NCBI taxonomy): domain Bacteria; kingdom Pseudomonadati; phylum Pseudomonadota; class Alphaproteobacteria; order Hyphomicrobiales; family Rhizobiaceae; genus Shinella; species Shinella sp. OV683. Next base: position 2,130,330 of record NZ_CM173543.1, on the reverse strand, counting down.
CCAGCCGGTCAATCAGAGTTCGATCACCTGGATCAAACCTGAATTGCGCGGCGGGCTGAAACCGGCCAAGGAAGTGGCCGAAGTCAAGCCGAAGACAGCCGAGCGCGCCTACCAGCCCAGCGACAAGATCCGCATCATCGGACCACGTTTCCTGCCGGACGACAGCGGCCTCGACTTCAAGACACCGACCGGCTCGGTCGAATCCGACGCTAACTGACCTTAGGTAAGGTGCCGTAACGTCATGCCAGGGCAGAACGTCGCCTGATATTGCTTGCCGTCGCCCTCTTCATCATGCGGCTCCCTGAAGCGTCCGCCTGCGGAAAGCCTGAATGATCGCCCCCATCACCGCAACAGCTATTTCCGAGGGGCTCTGGGCGCCGATATCAAGGCCGATCGGTGCATCGATCCGTGCAATGAGATCATCGCTGATCCCTGTCGCCATCAAACGCTCGACACGCTTTGCATGCGTCTTGCGGCTGCCGAGCGCGCCCACATAAAAGCATCCGGTCCTCAATGCCTCGGCAATCGGGAAATCATCGATCTTCGGATCATGGGTGACCGCAACCAGCGCCGTATAGGCATCGAGCGGCCTCTCCCGCAATACGTCTTCCGGCCAGTCCGCCGTCAGATCGACGCCGGCAAAGCGCTCGGGCGTCGCAAATGCGGTGCGCGGATCGATGATCCGGAGATCGTAACCGGCAATCGGTGCAATCGCCGCCAGTGCCTGGGAAATATGCACCGCACCGATCACTGCGATCCGTAGCGGCGGGACCTGGACATTGAAGAACAGCTTCCTGCCATCCAGTTCCACCAGCCCCGACTTGCCGGTTCTGAACACCCTTTCGGCATCGGCCCGCAGAACGGCATTGATCTGCGCGCCCTCGACAATCACCTGGCCCGCGCCTGTTGCGATATCGGTAACCAGGATCACCGCACGACGCGCGCGGCGCGCTGCATTGATATCAGCGAGATGCTCGCCCCGCATCAGCCGATCCTCTCGACATAGACGGCGATCTTGCCCCCGCAGGATAGTCCCACCCGCCAGGCGGTCTCGTCAGCCACCCCGAATTCCACCATTTTGGCCGTACCAGAGGAAATGACGTCGATCGCCTCGGAAATCACTGCCCCCTCGACGCAGCCACCGGACACGGAACCCTCGAAATTGCCGTCGGCATCAATCACCAGATGCGACCCGACAGGCCGCGGTGCCGAGCCCCAAGTCTCGATGACGGTGGCGATCGCCACATTGCGCCCCTCGCCTTTCCACGCCTCGGCGATGTCCAGCGGGTCGCGAATTTCAGCTATGTCAGTCATCTCTCCTCCTCATGTCGAGGTCATGAATCGTCTGGGATCCGCATCTCTCGCCCGCCCGCCCGAAAGCGCCGTGGCGAGATCGCCGATGGCATCGAGATTATGCACCGCGCGCAGCTCGTCGACATGCGGCACCATTGCGCGTACGCCCCGCGCCCGCGCCTCGAAGCCGTCGAAACGCAGCAGCGGATTGAGCCAGATCAGCCGCCGGCAGGAGCGATGGAGCCGGTCGGTCTCCTGCTCGAGCAGCTCCGCATCATCGCGCTCCAGCCCATCGGTGATCAGCAGCACGATCGCCCCCTGCGACAACACCCGGCGCGCCCAGAGCTTGTTGAACTCCTTCAGCGTCTCGCCGATCCGCGTTCCGCCCGACCAGTCCTTGACGGCCGCCGTGCACATGGCAATCGCCTCATCGGGATCGCGATGGCGCATGGCGCGGGTGACATTGGAGAGCCGCGTCCCAAACAGGAACGTATGCACGCGTCGACGGCGCTCGGTCAGCACATGCATGAAATGCAGGAAGATGCGGGTATATTGGCTCATCGAGCCGGAAATGTCAGCTATGATCACCAGCGGCGGATGGATAGTTTTCTGCTTGCGCCACTTCGGCAGGATCAGCTGGCCACTTGTCTTCATCGCCGCCTTCAGCGTCGCGCGTGGATCGATGCGCGCCACCTTGGACGACGGCTGAAAACGACGGGTCCGCACGTCGTCCATCGGCAGAATCAGCCTGGAAAGTTGCTGCCGCGCCTCGTTGAGCTCACGCGCCGACATCTGCGCAAAATCAGTCTTGCGGAACACCTCACGTTCCGAGACCGAAAAGCGGGAATCGATCTCGATTTCCTCGCGCTGCCGTTCGCGGTCAGGCCGCTCAGCGCAAAGTGATTCCGAGACACGGGCGGCGGCAGCCTTTGGCCTGTCCTTCTCGCCGATATCGGGCGTCATCCGCGACAGCATCTGGATCAGTTTGCCCTCGAAATCCCGAGGCCGCCAGAAGATCCGGAAGGCCTCGTCGAACACCGCCTGATCCTCGTGCCGCTTGACGAAATTGCAGAACAGCGCCGTGTAGAATTCCTCGCGCGAACCGATGCCAATCACTGTGACGGATTCAATCGCGTCACGGATGGCTCCCGGCCCGATCTTCAGACCGGCGCGCCGCAGCACTCGTCCGAAATAGACGATATTGTCGGCAAAGCGTCCATCCCCGAGCGGAACGCGCGGCACCACGATCCCGTCGCTGTTTGCCGCAGGTTTCAACATTACCCCGTCGCCCTGAGCTCGGCCTTGACGGCATCGAGCGCCTGCCGGCCTTCCGAACCGTTGATACGGGCGATGTCATCCTGATACTTCAAGAGCGCTCCAACCGTATCAGAAATCGTCTCGGGATCGAGCGCGACACGATCGAGTTCGGTCAGCGCGGTCGCCCAGTCGATGGTTTCGGCGATGCCGGGATTCTTGAACAGGTCGAGCGTCCTGAGCTTCTGCACGTAGCCGACGATTTCCTGTGCCAGCGCCATGTTGCAGCCCGGCACCTTGCGTCGAATGATTTCCAGCTCCAGCGCCGAAGAGGGATAGTCCACCCAGTGATAGAGGCAACGACGCTTCAGCGCATCGTGCACCTCGCGGGTGCGATTGGTGGTGATAATGACGATCGGCGGCTCATCGGCCTTGATGGTGCCGAGTTCCGGGATAGTCACCTGGAAATCCGAAAGAATCTCGAGCAGGAACGCTTCGAAGGCTTCGTCTGTGCGGTCGAGTTCATCGATCAGGAAGACGGGCGCTCCGCCGCTTGAAGCCGATAGCGCCTGCAGCACGGGCCGGCGGATCAGATGTTTCTCCGAAAACAGATCGCCTTCGAGCCGCTTGCGGTCGCTGATCCCCTCCACCTCAGCCAGCCTGATGTCAAGCATCTGGGCAGGATAGTTCCACTCGTAGACCGCCGAGGAAACGTCGAGCCCCTCGTAGCACTGCAGCCGGATCAATTCGCGGCCGAGCGACTTCGCCAGCACCTTGGCGATCTCTGTCTTGCCGACGCCGGCATCGCCTTCAAGGAAAAGCGGTCGCTTCAGCTTCAGGGCCAGGAACACGACAGTGGCAAGCGAACGCCCGGCCACATAGTCGTTTGCCTCCAGCATGGCGATCGTTTCGTCGATCGTTGCGGGCAAGGCGGTTTTTGCGGATTGATCCATGTTCACTCCAGAGCGCCTGGCCGGAGCCGGGCATTTCTCCATGGAGATTACAGCGTATGGTAGGAACGGTCCATATAGACGAGCGCCGGATTTTTGCCGCCAAGTCGCATTGCTGCGACTTCTCCGATGACGATCGTGTGGGTGGCATGCGGCACCAGCTTGACGACACGGCAGTCATAAGTGGCGATTGCATCCGCCAGCGTCGGCGCGCCGGTCACCAGCGTATCCCAGTTGCCCTTGGCGAAACGCTCCTCCATCGACAGCTTTTCGAGCCCGGAAAAGGCATGGCTGAGCGCCTGATGATGGCCCGCCAGCGAATTGAGCGCAAAGACACCGCTCTCGAAGAAGATGTGGTTCTTCTCGTTGTCATGGTTCAGGCACACCAACACTGTCGGCGGGTTATCGGATACCGAGCAGGCGGCGGTGATCGCAACACCGCGGCGGACGCCGTGCAGCGCTGTTGTGACGACCTGTACGTGGCCTGCATAGCGTGCCATCGCGTTTCGATAAATTTTGCCATCTTCCATGGACAGCGGAGCAAGATCTCGGTTCAGCATGATGTGGTTATATAGGACAACAATTGAGAAAGTCGAAACTCGCAAGCGGAAAAGTCTGGACAAATTCGGGGATCGGCGCGCTTCTGCTTGCGCTTGCTGCCCCTCGGGCTACATTCGCCTCGAACTGGAATAGCCGCAATGAACCGCCACGTCCTTATCGCCGCCTTCACGCTTGCCTTGTCGCCATCGCTCGCGCTCGCGGCCGGGCCGAAGATTGCCGTTGTCGCGCCACAGGACGGCAATCTTGCGATATTGGGCCAGCAGGTGGTCGACGGCGCGAGGATTGCTGCCGACAGCCGGGCTGAGATCATCGTCATTCCGGAAAGCTGCGAAGAGGGTTCCGGCACTGCCATCGCCAACGATATCGTTAGCTCAGGCGCCATTGCTGCCGTCGGCTTCCTCTGCACGGATTCGCTTGAACCGGGCCTGGATGTGCTAGCCAAGGCCAAGATCCCAGCCATCACGCTCTCCGTGCGTGCTTCGATCGTCATGGAAGACGCCCTGAAAAAGGGTTGGCCACTCTTCCGCCTCGCGCCCTCGCCGACTGCGGAGCGCGACAAGATCGTCGAGGCAATCTTCGCCAACTGGAAAGGCAAGCCTTTCGCACTGCTCGACGACGGCACCATTACCAGCCGCGAGACCTCGGAGACGGTGCGCGAAGCACTTGAGGTCAAGGGAATGAAGGCGACCTTCATCGACAATTTCCGTCCCGCACAGGAAGTGCAGACCCAATTGCTCCGCCGCCTGGCCAAGGCCGGCGTCACCAATGTCTTTGCCGCCGCCGATCGCGGCGACATGTCGGTGATGGCACGCGACGCCAAGGCGGCGAACCTGCCGCTGACGTTCATGGGCGGCGATTCCCTCAACGGCAACGACCAGGGTGTCCCGCTCGAAAAAGGCGTGCTGGCCGTCACCCTGCCGGATTACACCACCCTGCCCGCCGCCAAGCCAGTCGTCGATCTCGCCGCAAAGGATGGCAAGTCGGCCGAGGGCTACGTGTTGCCGGCACATGCAGCGGTGGCCATCGTCCTCGATGCCGAGGAAATCGCTACGGGCAGCGGATCACCGCTCCCGGATGCGCTGGTCGATACGCCATTCGACACGGTTCTCGGTAAGATCCAGTTCACCAAAGCCCATGAGCTCGCGGTCAATCCATTTGTGCTGCAAGAATGGAACGGCGAGACCTTCGTGCCGCCGTCCGGCACACAGTAAAAACACTCGCTTTCAACCGCTTGCGCCTGCAAGCGGATTCATTTTGCGAGACCCCGGACGTGCAGGCAAACTTTGAGTATCTGAGGACAAATCCATGAAATCCGGCCCCAAAAACCTGATCACGGACGTTGCGGGCCTGAGAGTCGGCAACGCAGAGGACCGCGCGCTCAAGTCAGGCGTAACGGTGGTGGTGTGCGACCCCTCAGCAACGGCCGCCGTGCATGTGATGGGTGGCGCACCGGGCACGCGCGAAACAGACCTGCTGGAACCGCACAACACGGTGCAGGCAGTCGATGCCATCGCGCTGTCCGGCGGCTCTGCCTTCGGCCTTGATGCCGCCTCCGGGGCGCAGGCCGCCTTGCGCGAAATGGGACGAGGCTTCGCAGTCGGCCCGGTCCGGGTGCCGATCGTGCCGGCGGCCATTCTTTTTGACCTATTGAATGGCGGTGACAAAGGTTGGGGACTCTACCCGCCCTATCGCGAACTCGGCTATGCGGCAACGCTGTCAGCCGGCGATACTTTCAAAACGGGCTCACACGGCGCCGGCACCGGTGCGCTGACGGCTGGGCTCAAGGGCGGGCTTGGCTCAGCCTCCACAGTGCTGCCGAACGGCATCACCATAGGAGCACTGGTCGCCGTTAATGCCCTGGGCTCGGTGACCTGGGGCAACACGAAGCATTTCCGCGCAGCAGGTTTTGAAATCGGCAATGAATTTGGCGGGCTTGGCCTGCCGTCCACAATCCCGCCCGGGGCCGGCGAGATCTTCACCAAGCTCGATCTCGGCCAACCCAAGGACGGCAACACGACGATCGGCGTCATCGCCACCGATGCTATCCTGACCAAGGCCGAGGCAAAGCGGCTGGCGATTGCGGCACATGACGGCTTTGCGCATGCCATCTGGCCCTCGCACACGCCGATGGATGGCGACCTGATCTTCGCGCTCGCGACCGGCACGTCAGGCAAGGCAATCACTGCGGAGGATTTCATCGCGTTGTCTGCGGCCGCTTGCTCGACAATGGCGCGCGCCGTCGCGCGCGGCGTCCATGATGCGACGATGGAATCTGGTGACCTGTTGCCGGTATGGCAAGGCTAAGCCACACTGCCGTTAACGCGGAATAAAACCAGCCGATATTATGCTCCGGCAACACGATTCTGCCGGAGCTTCCCGATGCGCCTGATGTCCGCCACTCTTGCCTTGCTGGCCGTCCTGAGCGGCTCTTCAGCGCTCGCCGATCCCGCCGGAAAATACGACGTCCTCGGCACCAACCCCGATAAATCAGGCGAATACACCGGCACCGTGAAGGTCACGCGAAATGGCGACACCTACAAGGTCGTCTGGACGATCGGCGACAGCCAGACCGTAGGGGTCGGCATTGGCGGCCGCCTGGTCGGCGAAGGTTATCGCATGGGCCCCGCAAGCGACGAAGACACAATCCTTTCGGTCGCTTACTCCTCGGGCAATACGGTCGGCACCGCGCTCTATTATGAAGGTCCAGATGGCGTCTGGCGTGGAGCCTGGGCCTATGACGGCGCCGGCCGTTCGGCGACCGAAAACTGGACGCCAAAGGCAGGCAAGAAGAAGATCGTCGTGCGGGCGCTGAAAACCGAGAAGGCGATCTCAACCCCGAAACCTGTCATGGCCGGCCCCAAATCCTGAGCCGGACATAACGCCTGAAATTCTCCCGATAATAGTACGACGCTCAGCCTTCTAGGCTTTTGAAAAACAGGTGTATCAATCATCGGAATTTGACCGACGCGCCGACACAAGAGCGCGCAACACCGGAGGGACCCTATGCACATTAGAACGATCGCAGCCGCTTGCCTTATCATTGCCGCACCGGCCATCGCCTGGGCCGATCCCACGGGCCAGTACCAGGTCCAGGGCAAGAACCCGGACGGCGGTGACTATACCGGAACCGTTGCCGTCACGCGCAATGGCGAAACCTACACCGTGGTCTGGAATGTCGGCGGCACCGAATTCATCGGCACCGGCCTCGGTGCCAAATTCGTCGGCGATCGGTTCCAGATGGGTCCGGCGAGCCCTGACGACACGGCGATCTCCGTCGGCTATGTCTCGCAGAAATCGTTCGGCATGGCGATGTATTTCCAGCAACCTGACGGCCACTGGCAGGGCGTCTGGACTTATGGCGGCTCCGACAAGGCATCGGCCGAAAACTGGCTGCCAAAGTAAACCAAAAGCATTTTTCTTGCAGAAATCCGGAACATCACCTAGGGTTGTCGCGATCAACGATCGCGGCAGCGCGAGGGCATATATTTGCCGGGAAATCCAAAGTGCGCTCGAACAGAACAGCGTTTGCGGATTACTTTAGTAAGCGTAGGGATGTGGTTGTCCCTCTTGCTTGTTTTGCCGTTGCACTGTTCTTCCTCAAATATCTCGAGATCAAGGCGGACAATATCAGCCTTGCGCTGCTTCTGGTTTTCCCGCTGGTCGTATGGCTACTCATCTCCAACAGGTTAAGCGAACTCTCCCTGCCCGGAGGCATAGCGCTCAAGCTTATTCAGAAGAGCAGCGAGCCGGTGTCCAAGTCGGGCATGCAGAATATGCTCAATACCACGGAAACCATGCACCTCCTGAAAAAGGAAGGAGTGGAGCGTCTGTCGTCGATGGCCAAGAACCTGCCGCGAACCAGCCATATCGCCATCACCATCGATAAGGACAAGCGCCGGGGGTACTATCAAGCGGATGACGTCCGGGACTACATCAAATTCTTCCAAGCCTATGACTACGATACCCACATCGCGGTGGTGGACAAGGATGGTAAGTTCGTAGCGTCCGGCCACGGCAATTCGGTGTTGCGCTATATCGAGATGTCGGCGCAGCCGAGCGGTACGCCGCGCAAGACATTTCAGGCCGTACTAGACTCGACCCGAGATGCCGACTGGCTCGATGCACCATGCTTTAGCACCGACTACATCTCGGCAAACGCAACCAACGCCGAGGCGCTGGAGCGCCTTACCGAATTGGGCCTCACCTATTTGATCGCCGTCGACGCACAACGTCGCCCAGTGGGGTTGATCGACAGAAATTTGCTGTTATCCAAGCTGTTCCAGGAATTGCTGTCCCCTAAGAAAGCCAGATGACCGAGATCTTTGTCGATGCCGACGCCTGCCCCGTCAAACCGGAAATCCTCAAAGTCGCTGAACGTCACGGCCTGAGGGTGACTTTGGTGGCCAATTCGGGCCTGCGCCCCTCGCGCGACCCAATGGTCCGCAACATCATCGTCTCGGCGGGCTTCGATGCCGCCGATGACTGGATCGCGGAAAACACCAACGTCAACGACATCGTCGTTACCGCAGACGTGCCTCTTGCGGTGCGGTGCGTCGCCAAGGGCGCGCATGTCACGGGTCCGACGGGCCGCATTTTCGACGAGAAGAATATCGGCATGGCGTCCGCTATGCGGGACCTCGGCCAGCACCTCAGGGAGACCGGCGAAAGCAAGGGCTATAACGCCGCCTTCAGTCCGCGCGACCGATCCGCTTTCCTTGAAACGCTGGAAAAGCTCTGCCGCCGGGCGAAGGCGGCAGAGCAGGGTTAAGGCAGCGGAGCTCAGAGCCAGCCGCGACGCTTGAAATAGTAGAACGGCAGCGCCGCCGACAGGATCATCAGCAGCATCGCCCAGGGATAGCCGAGGAACCACCGCAATTCCGGCATGCCTTCGAAGTTCATACCATAGATCGAGGCAACAAGCGTCGGTGGCAGGAACACCACCGAGGCGACGGTGAAGATCTTAATGATCTGGTTCTGCTCGAGATTGATCAAGCCCAGCGTCGCATCCAGCAGGAAATTGATCTTACCGGACAGGAACGCCGCGTGATCGCCAAGCGAGGACGCATCCCGCTGCAAGAGCCGGATCATCTGCTTGGTTTCCTTGGTCGGCTTCTTGGCCGAATTTTCGAGCGCCGCATGATAGGCCACGAGCCGCGACATGCTGACCAGACTTTCCCGAATGCCTGTCAGCAGGTCGCCCTTGCGCCCCAGTTGCTCGATCAGCGACTGCAGATCGCGCGTCTTCTTGGTGGCGCTGGCGACCTTGCTGCGAAACACTTCACGCGAAATGCCGTCGATTTCGTTGCCGACGCGTTCGAGCACATCGGCCAACCGGTCGATGACCGCCTCGACGAGGCCCAGCATAATCAACTCGCCGGTGCTATAGGTCTGGCCATTCGTCCTGAGCGCCCTGCTCGCGAAAAGCAAAAACGGCTTCGGCTCGGAATAGCGCACCGTGACCAGCGATGTCCCCTTCAGGGCAAAGGTCACCGGTGTCTTGACCGGGTTGTCGCCGTCGAGATCGATCAGCGCGGTCATGGTCATGAACTCGGCACCGTCCTCCTGATAGAGGCGGGCAGAGAGCTCGATCTCTTCCATCTCATCGCGGGTCGGTATGGCAATCGCCAGTTCCTTCTCGACAAGCCGGCTTTCGTCAAGCGTCGGATTGATGAGATCGTACCAGACGGCGGCGGATGGTGTCTCGGTCGCTACGGAGAGGTCGCGCAGGACAAGCTGTCCGGCTTCGCGGATGTAGGTGCGCAGCATTGGTATGCTCCTTCAGGAATGTCTTCCCGTCCGGAGCAGAAACATGGTTTCCTCAGCGGACAGGCCGTTAGGTTGGCGTCGATCTTCGACTGGAGGGGTCCATGTGTTTCTTCCTTTGAAACTGACGGCTCTCGACCGTCGCGAAACGCATGCGACCAAAGTTCGCTGTTGTCAATCGAGACCTTGAATGAGCACCAGACTGAGCCATTTTGCCGCACATCGTCTCGCTTCGAAACATCGGAACCATCCCCCTGCGGGCACGTTAGCCCTGCATAGGCACAGGCAATGTGAAGGAGAAAAGAGATGAAAACCAAGATTCTTATGGCCGCCGTTGTGGCCCTTTCCGCTGCTGGCTCATATGCTTATGCTGGTGACGATGATGCCAAGGTAACAGGTCTTGCAGGTGGCGCCGTGACAGGTGCCGTCGTCGGTGGCCCCGTTGGCGCCGTGATCGGTGGCGCAGTGGGTTTGGCCGCGGGTGTAGCCCTTGATCCTCCGCCGCAGAAGGTCGTTACTTACGTCCAGCAGCAGCCGATCCCGAGCGACCCTGTCGTCATTGAGCAGCCGATCGTTGTCGGCAAGCCGCTGCCGTCGGCCATTATCGTGCGGCCGGTGCCAGACGATGACACCTATGCTTACGCAATCGTCAACAATCAGCGGGTGATCATTGATCCCCGAACAAATACCGTCGTGCAGGTCTTGCAGTGACCTCACTAAATCTGTGCCTGTGACGAGCCGCTCTTCGGAGCGGTTCGTTTCGTTTGGGCGCGTTTTCCATTGGATTATCGGCTGCGCGTGGCTGGCCTTGGACAAAGTTGAAGCGCTATAAGATGCCTATGCTCCAGATCATCCTTGTCGCCATAGGCGGAGCGATCGGCTCCGTCGCCCGCTATCTTACTGGCTCGTTGACCTTACGTCTGTTCGGGCCGAATTTTCCGTGGGGCACGCTCGCCGTCAATGTGGTCGGCTCGCTCGCAATCGGCGTCTTCACGGAGCTGATAGCGCGACGTTTCGGCGCCTCGCAGGAATTGCGGCTGCTTATCGTCACCGGTTTCCTCGGAGGCTTCACCACCTTTTCTGCCTTTTCGCTTGATGTAGCGGTGTTGGTCGAACGCGGCGCGATGGTGCCGGCATTCGCCTACGTTGCCGTCAGCATGCTGGTTTCCCTGTTCGCTGTGTTTGCAGGACTGGCGCTTGTACGCGCTTTGCTCTAAAGGCACCGGAAAAGGATTGTTTAGACTATGGCAAGCGTAGAACACAGACAGGTCGAAGGCGACGAAGCCGGAATGCGGCTCGACCGCTGGTTCAAGGTTCACTATCCCGGCCTCGGCTTCGGTCCGCTGCAGAAGTTGCTGCGCTCCGGTCAGGTGCGTGTCGATGGCGGGCGGGTGAAATCCGATACCCGCGTCCAGCCCGGCCAGACCATTCGCATCCCGCCGATCGACGCCGATGAAAACAAGGGCAAGCCGCTCAGCGGCAAGGAGCTCTCGCATTCCAGCGACCACGAGCTTCTGTCGCGCATGGTCATCTACGAGGACAAGAAGGTCATCGTGCTTAACAAGCCGCATGGCCTGCCCGTACAAGGTGGTTCAGGGGTCTACCGCAATGTCGACAAGATGCTCGAAGCATGGACGAGCCCCAAGGGCGAAAAGCCACGGCTCTGCCATCGTCTCGACCGCGACACGTCAGGCGTATTGGTGATTGCCCGCACCCGTGGCGCGGCGCAGGCACTGACCGGCGCCTTCCGCGAGCGCGACACCCAAAAGACCTATTGGGCACTGGTCAAGGGCGTGCCGCGACCTGCCGAAGGCAAGGTTTCCACCTGGCTGGTCAAGGAACAGACACCGGACGGCGACCGGATGCGCATCGCCAAGCATGGCGAGGATGGTGCTGACCACGCCGTCTCCTATTTCAAGGTCCGGGAACAGGCCGCCCAACGGCTGGCATGGCTGGTCATGGAACCTTATACCGGCCGCACCCATCAGTTGCGTGTCCATGCCGCCCATATCGGCCATCCGATTATCGGCGACCCCAAATATTTCGAGGCCGAGCAAGGCTGGGATTTCCCTGGCGGCGTTCAAAACAAGCTGCATCTGCACGCTCGCCACATCGATATCCCGCATCCCGATGGAGGCCGGCTGCGCGTCACGGCTCCCCTCCCGCCGCATATGGTGCAGACCTGGAACCTGCTGGGTTTCGAAGAATCCGACGGTGGCGACATCGACGAGGTCAATGGAATTTTCCCGAAATGAAACTCGTTCTTTTCGATTGCGACGGCACGCTGGTCGATAGCGGCCGGCTGATCCATGAAGTGATGGTGCGGACATTCCTGCACCACGGCCTCGAGCGGCCGGACTATGCCAAGACAAAGTCGATCATCGGCCTGACGCTGGACACGGCGATCGCACGCATCATGGGCCACGACGAGGTCGACGACCGGGTGCGGGCCATGACCCAGCACTACAAGGACATCTATGCACCCGTTCGCACGGAGCCGGAATTCCAGGAACCGATGTTCGAAGGCATCAGCGAGATGCTGGCCGCGCTTGAGGCGCGCAACGACGTCGTCATCGGCGCCGTGACGGGTAAGGAGCGCAAGGCGCTCAATCTCATCATCGACGCCCATAACTTCCACAAAACATTCGTCGTTTCGCGTACGGCCAGCGATTGCCCATCCAAGCCTGATCCGGCCATGGTGCTCGAATGCTGCACCGAGACCGGCATCGATCCCGCAGATACGGTTGTCATCGGCGATGCGATCTACGATATATTGATGGCCAAATCAGCCGGTGCCAAGGCTATCGGCGTCTCCTGGGGCTACGGTGAGGTCGATGACCTCCGGGCCTCCGGCGCCGATGTCATCGTCAACCTGCCGCACGAAATCCTCGATCATATCGAGAGGTAACAAGACCATGCCCATCCGAGATATCTTTTCCGACCTCTCCGGCCCGATCCTGTCGGACGTCGATCCGGTTCGCCGCGCCCAGATCCAGATGAAACAACCGCTGCCGAAGCGTTTCTACAAGGACGTGACGACGAGTGGCACACCGGATGGCTTTTCGATCCTGCTGGATGGCCGCCCCGTCAAGACGCCGGGTAAGCGTGCGCTTGCGGTGCCGACTGCCGCAGCCGCCGATATGCTGGCGCGCGAGTGGGATGCACAGATCGCCGAGATCAATCCCGTCAAAATGCCGCTGACCCGTCTGGTCAACACCTCGATGGATGGCATCGAAGCCGAGATCGACGCGGTGTTCGACGATATCGTCAAATTCGCCGGCACCGACCTGCTCTGCTATCGCGCCGAAAGTCCGGAATCGCTGGTAGCCCATCAGGCGCGGCTGTGGGACCCCGTCGTTTACTGGGCCGCAGACGAGCTCGGCGCACGCTTCATTCTCGCCCAAGGCATTATTTACCGCGAGCAGCCCGACGAGGCGATTGCGGCCTATGCCGACACTTTGGAAAAGCACCGCTCGGCGCTGAAACTCGCCTGCCTGCATACGATCACAACCCTCACTGGTTCGGCGCTGCTGTCCCTGGCCTTTGCCGAAGGCAGGCTGACGGCCGAAGAGACCTGGCAGGCGGCCCATGCCGATGAAGACTGGAATATCCAGCTGTGGGGTGCCGATGCTGAAGCGGAAGCGCGCCGCAATACCCGCTGGATCGAGATGAAGGCAGCAGCCGACCTGTTCGATGCGATCATTGATCGGCGCGCCTAGTTCAATCAATACATTAGCATTTTAAGGTATTTGCAGATAAATGCTGATGTACCGAATGAGCTGAAAGCAATCTCGCGGATCAGCCAAGCTTGTGGGCACGTCGGGCACCTTGCAAGCCGACGACGTCAACCGTTTCGTTCGGAAATCCTTAGAGATTTCAGCTATTTTAACCCTTCGCTAACCATAATTGTTAATTCTGGGGCAAGAGTTTTTCCAAGGGATTCGCCCCATGCCTCGCCTTCTGCTGCGCGCTTTGTTTTTCACACTTCTTGCCACGATCCTGGCGGCTTGCGCGCCCCGCCCGAAGACGGTCGACGACATACCGCGCTCGGTGGAAATCCGTGCAGTTGTGGTCACCGCTGCAGCCGACGTTTCGCCTTCCGTGCTGCGCAACACCCAGACCCAACTCAAGAAGGCTGTCCGCGACACCGTTCGGCCCGTACCGATGCTGCACGCGGTCATGCAGGTCCATATTGTCGGCATAGCCAAGGGCCAGGCCTATGATGGCGTGACTGCCCAGGCGGATGTCAATGTCGTGCTTGCGGACGTCGAGAACGGCATGGTGCTGCTCAACCGCGACTTCGCCATCCAGGCCTTCGCCTTCAACCAGCGCGCCCTCAACAATGCCGTGGTCGAAGCCATCGTCTCGCGCCTTCGTGTCGAATACGGGCTGAGCCAGCCGGTCCTCCGCGAACTGCCCAATCAACGCGTGGTAATTTCGACGCGCATGCAGGATGATCAGCCGCGTCTGGCAAAGCATGAAGAAGTCGTTCCAGTCACCGTGGTCCCCCTCAAGTCCATGAAGCGTATCGGCGCTGACGAAGATCCGGTGCTGAATTCGCGCACGAAAGTCGGCGCGGTGGAAAAGCCTGCGAAGGCAGTGATCCTTCCTGGCGCCAAGCTCAAGACAGACAGTGCCGCGACAGCCGAGAACGCGCTCGAATCCGGCGCCAAGGCCAAGGTGACGATCAAACCCAAGACAGCCGAGGCCGCCCCCGCCGACAACGAGCCTTGCGTCGAGACGATGGACAAGAAGTGCTGAGCATCGCGCCTTGAGAACGTTAAAAAGCCCGGTCGATGCCGGGCTTTTTTTGTTATTTCAGCAGCCGTTCCGCATGCCAGCGCAAATGATCTTCCATGAAGCTTGATATGAAATAATAGGAATGATCATAGCGCTCATGGTTGCGCAGCGTCAGCTTGATGTCGGTGTCCTCGACAGCCTCCTCAAACAGCCACGGACGCAGACCCGTCTGCAGGAAGCCGTCGGCCAGCCCCTGGTCGATGAGGATTTCCGGGAAGGTCGCGCCATCCTCCACCAGCGACACCGCATCATACTTGCGCCACGCCGCCTGATCCGGGCCGAGATACTTCTCGAACGACGGTTGCGACCAGTCGGCAGTCGAAGGCTGGACGATCGGCGCGAACGCCGAGCAACTCTTGAAGCGGTCGGGGTACTTGAGCGCGATCGTCAACGCGCCGTGGCCGCCCATCGAATGACCAAAGATCCCCTGCCGCTGCATGTTGGCGCGGAAGGTGCTGCCGATCAGCGCCGGTAACTCTTGCGTAATGTAGGTGTACATCTGGAAGTGCTCAGCCCACGGCGCCTCAGTAGCATCGAGATAGAATCCCGCGCCCTGCCCCATTTGCCAATTTGTGAGTTCGTTCGGCACATCATTGCCACGCGGCGAGGTGTCGGGGCAGACGATGATCAGGCCGAGTTCGGCGGCCAGCCGACGGTATTCGCCCTTCTCCATCACGTTGGCGTGCGTGCAGGTCAGCCCCGAGAGATACCAAAGCACCGGTCGCGGACCCTCGATGGCCTGAGGCGGCACGAAGACCGCAAACGTCATGTCACACTTGCACGCCTCGGATGCGTGCGAAAACACGCCCTGCATGCCGCCATGCGATGCGACTTCGGAGATAATGTTGAGTTCCGGCATGGATAACCTTCTATTCTTGTTTGGTTTAGGCGGTTGGGGTGCCGTGAATGGCGGCGAGCAGATACTGGTCGTATTGCTGCTTGAGACCCGGCTTTACCCTGTCTGCAATCAGACCAGCAATGTGAAACATCTTGTTGATGTCCGGATCGTCCGAATTCACGGCCTCGGCGAGGTGCGGAAACAAATCCATCGCCGCAGTATAGTCAGTCGGCGTCTCGTTGGCACGCGAGATCAGCTTCTTGAGGAAGACTAGGCCAAGGGCATAGGCGGCCTTGTAGCGCTCGGCAACCGGCATGTCGGGGCCGTCGCGAAACATCAGGACATAGCTGTCGAGATAATGGAACAGCAGCATGTAGGGCCGGGCCTCGCGCGGTAGACCGGCATCATCGAACAGCTTGTCCATGGCTTGGCTTGCGGCTTCGAAATTTGCCCAGCGGGCATTGTCGTAGCGAATGGTGATCGACGGATCGTGGACGATCTTCCCGGTCGCGGCGAGCGCATAAACCAGTGCGAAGTCGGAATTGCCGACCTTTGTCGGATGATGGCCAATGAAAAGCCGGTAGATTTCCTTGAGAGCACCACCGCGAAAAAACGAGTAATAGCTGGAGTTACCGCCCCCCATTTTCCGGGAATACTCAATCACGCGAGAGGCCGCATCGCCTTCAGAGAGCGTGAACTCGTTGACTTCGCTGACGCCACCCTCGGCGCTCCAGAGCTCGATGCGCGGCTTGACCCCGATGACATCCGGCAACAAAGACGAGAAGTCGATGCCGGGCACATCTTCCTTGGCGCTGATGAAATCGTCGTCGCCCAGCAGCAGTACGAATTCGCTATCGGCTGCAGACAACGCGGACAAGACGTTTTCGGCTGCACTCTCGGGACCGTCCGCGATGTACTTCACATGCTCCGGCGCCCCGGCAAAGTATTCGCGCTTTTCAAGATCGCCGGAATTGTCCGAGATCACGACTTTCATGCCCTTCGCCTCGGCAAAATTGATCGCGCTCCACAGCGGCTCGACTGCCTCGATCAGAGGTCGATTGCTTGGAATACAGATGGTCGCCAGATTCGTCATAAAAGTCCCGTTCTTGCTTGTCACTTGTTCTGCCGCTCACGCCGCAGGTTGGCCCAATACTGGAGCCGTTTGTTGATCTCACGCTCAAAACCACGATCCGGCGGCTTGTAGAATTGTCGGCGGCCCATTTTCTCCGGAAAGTAGTCCTGGCCGGAAAAGGCGTCGGGCTCGTCGTGGTCGTAACGGTAGCCGTCGCCATACCCTTCGCTGGTCATCAGCTTGGTCGGCGCATTGAGAATATGCTTGGGCGGCAGCAGCGAACCGTTGAACTTGGCCGCCTGCGTCGCTGCCTTGAAAGCGGTATAGACGGCATTCGATTTCGGCGCGGTCGCAAGATAGACCACCGCCTGGGCAAGCGCCAGTTCGCCCTCCGGCGAACCCAGGAAGTCGAAGGCGTCCTTGGCCGCATTGCAGACCACCAGCGCCTGCGGATCGGCCAGGCCGATATCCTCGACCGCCATCCGCACCAGCCGACGGCCGAGAAACAGCGGATTCTCGCCGGCGTCGATCATCCGGGCAAAGTAGTAGAGCGCAGCGTCCGGATCCGATCCACGAACCGATTTATGCAGCGCCGAGATCAGATTGTAGTGGCCATCCTGACCCTTGTCATAGATCGGCGCGCGGCGCTGCACGACTTTCAGCAGATCCTCGGGGCCAAACATCTCGCCGTCGCGCGCGGCCCGCCACGCCTCCTCGGCAAGGGTCAGCACCGCGCGGCCGTCACCGTCGGCAAGCGTGATCAGCAGCGCACGCGCATCCTCGTCGAGCGGCAGCGGCTTTTCCGTCTCTTCCTCGGCGCGGCCGATCAGCGCTTTGAGGCTCTCCTCATCATGCGATTTGAAAGTCAGCACCCGCGCCCGCGACAAGAGCGCGGCATTGAGTTCGAAGGATGGGTTCTCGGTCGTTGCACCCACCAACACGATCGTGCCGTCCTCCATGACGGGCAGAAAGCTGTCCTGTTGCGAACGGTTGAAGCGATGGATCTCGTCGACGAACAGTAGCGTCTGCCGTCCCTGCCCGCGCCGCATGCGCGCGGCCTCGAACACCTTTTTGAGATCAGCGACCCCCGAAAAGATCGCCGATATCTGTTCGAAATAGAGATCGGTCTCGTTTGACAACAGTCGAGCCACCGTTGTCTTGCCGGTTCCCGGCGGTCCCCAGAAGATCATCGAGCCCAGCGACTTGGATTCGATCATCCGCGTTAGCGCCCCGTCCGGACCGGTCAGATGCGGTTGGCCGCTAACCTCAGCGAGCGTCTTGGGGCGCAACCGGTCGGCCAACGGCCGTGGCGCATTTGACGTTCCGGCCTGGGTGAAAAGCTCGTTCATCGGATGAACTGCCGGATGCGCTGGCCGTCGCGCTCGATCTCGACGCGCCAGAAGCTCGCATCAGCCTCGACGACTGTCTGCAATGTGGCGGTGTTGGTAATGTTTTCGCCGTTGACGTTGATGATGATGTCATGCGGCTCGAAACCCAGCCGAGCGGCCGGCGAACCACGGGTCACGTCCTCGATCACCACACCCTTGAGCTCAGTCGCCATCTGCAACGATTCTGCCAGTCGCGGCGAGAGATTGGCCACAAGAGCACCTGCAAACGGATTGCGGCCATCGATCAACCGCTCGTCCTTGGGCTGGGTTTCGGGCGCCTGCTCCAGCTTCAGCGAGACCTCACGCTCCGCGCCATTGCGCGACACAGTGAGCTTGACCGTCGCGCCAAGCCCCGCCGTGGTCAGGCGGTAGCCGAGCGCGTCGGGATGTTCGACGGCGTGACCATTCGCGGCAAGGATCACATCGCCAACCTTGAGGCCCGCAGTTGCTGCCGGACCGCCATCGATGATCTTGGCGACCAGCGCCCCACGGGCGATCGTCAATCCGAGCGCCTCGGCAACTTCAGACGTCACCGGTTCAAAGGATGCGCCGATATAGGGCCGTGTGAAGCCGGGCTGGCCGCCTTCGGCTGCTGATATGAACACCTTCAAAAGATTGGCGGGGATGGCAAAGCCTATACCGTTCGAACCGCCATCGCGCGAATAGATCATCGTGTTGATGCCGATCAATTCGCCCTTCATGTTGATCAGCGCACCGCCGGAATTGCCGGGATTGATCGAGGCATCGGTCTGGATGAAATAGGAGAAGTCGCCCTCGCCGATCTTGCTGCGCGCCAGGCCCGAGACGATACCCGAGGTAACGGTCTGGCCGACCCCGAACGGATTGCCGACGGCAAGTACCAGGTCACCCACCTCAACCGCATCGGAATCGCCGACCGTCAGCGCCTCAAGGCCATCCTTGCCAGCATCGATCTTCAGCAGCGCCAGATCAAGCCGCTCATCCTTGAACGCCACTTTCGCCGCGAACTCGCGGCCATCGGCCAATGCAATCCGCACATCGTCAGCCCCGGCAACCACGTGGTTGTTGGTGATGACCAGTCCCTTCGCATCGATAATGACGCCGGAGCCGAGCGAGCTCTGCTTCTCCGTACGGTTGGGCATCTGCTGGCCGAAGAATTCCTCGAAGAACGGATCGGAGTAGAGCGTCGGGCGCGTTACCTGCTTGTCGGCATAGACATTGACCACGGTGCCGGCGATGCGCTTGACCAGAGGTGCAAAAGAGAGCTGCATCTCGATCTTGTTTTCGGGAACAGTCTTGAGCTCTTCCGCCCATGCCGCATTCGCCAATACACCACCAACCAACATAATCAACGCGGCGAGCCGGATCATCATCTGATTCCCTCATCTCTCAAGAGTGACATTTTCTCACCTTCCTATCCTGCTTGCAAACCGGGCAGGATGATGGAACGGCGAATTCCTGTCGCTTATGACGAACTGGAGAGAGCAAACATTCAACTGCTGTCCTTTAGGCTGCCTGAAACGTCTCGGCACGGGCGATATCCCAGGGAATGCGGAATCGGACGTCTTCGGTGCCTTGCAGTAACTCCTCGGATGCCAGCGCCGGATAGAGATGGGTAAACGTCGTCACCTGGCTGTGGTTGATGCGCTTGTGGAAATGAAAAGGCCGGAATTCAGAGGGGTGATAGAGCCCGGCGCCGGCCACCACTTCGGCCAGCGCTTCCAGCGTCTTGCCATGGAACTGGGCGACGCGCGTCGCCTTGTCGGGCACAACGATCGCCCGCTGGCGGTTGGGATCCTGGGTCGCGACCCCCACAGGACAGGTATCGGTATGGCAGGCCTGCGACTGGATGCAGCCGATGGCAAACATGAAGCCGCGCGCCATGTTGACCCAATCGGCACCCAATGCCATCACCCGGGCAATGTCGAAGGCCGAAATGATCATGCCGGACGCACCGATCCTGACCCGGTCGCGCAAGCCTGCGCCGACCAGCGCATTGTGCACAAAGCTCAGACCCTCGCGAAGCGGCATGCCGATATGGTCGATATATTCGGAAGGTGCTGCCCCGGTGCCCCCCTCCTTGCCATCGACAACGATGAAGTCCGGCGTTATGCCCGTCTCCAGCATCGCCTTGATGATCGCCAGGAATTCATGGGCATGCCCGATACAAAGCTTGAACCCGACCGGCTTGCCGCCGGATAGCTCACGAAGACGCGCAATGAAGGCCACGAGTTCGAGCGGCGTTGAAAATGCCGGATGGCCGGCCGGAGAGACACAGTCCCGATCCCTCTGGATACCACGGATTTCGGCGATCTCTTCGCTGATCTTGGCCATCGGCAGCACACCGCCGTGACCCGGCTTTGCACCTTGCGAGAGCTTGATCTCGATCATCTTGACCTGATCGAGCCCAGCCGTCGCGGCAAAGCGTTCGGGCAAGAAAGTGCCGTCGGGATTGCGGCAGCCAAAGTATCCGGAACCAAGTTCCCAGATGATGTCACCGCCGTTCTCCTTGTGATAGGGCGACAGGCCACCTTCGCCAGTGTCATGGGCAAAGCCACCCAGCTTCGCACCTTTGTTGAGCGAACGAATGGCATTGGCCGACAGCGATCCAAAGCTCATCGCTGATATGTTGAGCACCGAGGCGTCATACGGCTGCTTGCATTCCGGGCCGCCCACACGAACGCGGAAGTCCGGGTCTGCCAGATGGGTCGGCGCCAATGAATGCGAAATCCACTCGTAGCGCGGCTCGTAGACATCGTATTCGGTGCCGAAGGGCCGCTTGTCGAGCTGGCCCTTGGCGCGTTGGTAGGCAAGCGAGCGCTTGTCGCGCGGGAACGGCCTGCCATCTTTCTCGCCCTCGAAGAAGTACTGGCGTATCTTCGGCCGCAGATCTTCCATGATGAAGCGAGCATGACCCGAGATCGGGTAATTTCTCAGGATCGACCGCTTGGTCTGCAGGACATCGTGGACACCGATCGCTGTTAGGAAGGAAAAGACAAATAGCGGCACAAGTGCCCAATAGGACGTCTCGCCCGTCAGGATCAACACCGCACACAGAAGCGCAATCAGCGCCGAGCCCGTCAGTGTAATAAACCGCGGCGAAAGATAGAGTTTCAGGCGTTCCATGCATTCCCCCGAGTGCTGAGCTCGGCAGCATATATCGCTCTATTCTTGCCCGAAGATGACAAGAAAAGCCGGTGGGTGCATTCATTCGTCGGAAAACATGCGGCCGAAAAGCAAAGGCGCCCGGATCGAGTGGCCCGGACGCTTTCGATACTGACCTGTAATCGGCAATTAGTCGTCCGTGATCGTCCACTTGTCGCCGGGATTAAAACGCTTGATATCCCGCGCCAGCTTGTCGGTGTTCTCGCCAAGGTCGGCCTGATAAACGATCCCTTCTTTGCTGACGACGAAGGTGTTCACGCCGGTCTCGCCGTATTTCACCGGCCAGGCGACCAGCCCGAAGCCGACGATCATATTGCCGTTGATGATATAGTCATACTGGCCGCCGGCGATGTTGGCGCCCTGTCCCGTAAGGATGCGGTAGTGGTAGCCGAAGTAGCCCTCGCCGGCTTTCGCCTTGGCATAGGCCGCTGCTGAGAGTGCCGCACCTCCCGGACTGTCATCGTCCTCCTCCGTATCGCCCTCTTCGCGTTGCCAGTAGAGACCATCATGCGTGCCTTCGGTGCTCAGCAGCTTCTGGGAGTATTCGAGCACGCCGTCGCCATCGCGATCGGTCTGCGCATATTCGATCTGCGCATCGACATAGTCGCGTATGGTGTCGATCGTCTGCAATTCGTTCTCGCCGATGCGCCGGCTGAGAATTTCCTGCAACCCGGCAAATGTGTCGAACGACCATTTACCGTCCTCACCCTTGGAGATCGGGAAAGGCATCGGCCAGAGCCGGTCACCCAGGACGAGGATCTTGGCTCCATCGACCTCGCGCACGATAAGGCTTTTGGCCGCCCCGTCGCGGATCGCCTGATACGTGTCCGCAGCACCATCGCTGGTCTTGGCCTTGGCGGCGTCGAGCCCGAGAAGATCGGCGAGTTTGGCGATATCATTGGTGGCAAGCGCCGTCTTGAATGCGGCGACCGCCTCTTCCGGCGTGGCAAAGGTCGGGGGCTCCTTGGTCGACGCATAATCTGCGATAGAGGCCTGCGCTGCGATCGCCTGCGAGAATGCCCCACTCATAAGCACTGTGCCACTGAGCAACGTCGTCAGAACGAGAGAATGATAGAACTTGGACATGATCGTTTTTCCCACCTTGATTGTCATGATCAGCGACGCCGGCCGCCGCCGCGGGGCATCCGCGCGCTGCCTCTGTTGTGGCTCATCGAAGCGCGACCACGATTGGATTGCCGCTGCGCCGTCCTGCCGCTCCGGACTTCGCCGAGCGCCGAGGGGTGGCGACCGCGATTATCCACTCGCCCGCCTGGTTTCGGCTTTCTCGCCTGCCGGTTGACATTGGAGTTCCTCTTGACGTCAGAACGCTTCTTGACATTGTTGATCTTGTTGCTGTTGCGCGCTTGGTTAGCCTTCGAATTTTTGTTGCCGACGTTCTTCCGGTTGGCCGTCTGCTTGTTGTTGACCTTCCGATTGTCGTTGCGGCTCTTATCGACTTTGACGTTGTTGTTGACCTTAACCCTGTTGCCGGAATTCTTCGCCGCACGCACATCGTTGGCCGACACCCTGTTACCCGAGCGGTTGTTACCGATGCTGGTGTTGCCCGACTTGCGGGCGTTGTTCACCCGGTTGTCGAAACTGTTGTTGTTGGATCTCAGGCTCTTGTTGAAGTCGTTGCGGTTGAAATTGTTGAACTGATTGCGATCGAAGTTCATCTTGCTGCGATCAACGTTGCGCCAATCCACGTCGTTCATCCGAACGCGGCCATTGATATTGTTGAGGCACTTGTTGCAGTCGATGTTGACATCATTGTTCCAACGCCCGCCCCAGACACCATAATCGCCCCAGTTGACCGCTGCAGCCCAGACCACCCCGGTCACGGCGGCGGCGAAGTACGGTGCATTCGGATAGTAATAATTGGGATAGGGATCGGGATAATAGGTGATCGGCGCTGGCGCATAGTCCGACGTGTAGAGCATCTCCGGCTCATAGCGCGGTACATAAACCTTGTCGCTATTGACCGGCTGGATAATGACATCGTTGTCCTGCTGGACCACTTTGATCTTGTCGTCCGTCTTGATGATGCCCTTGGCTACGGCTTCGTCCCGAAGCTGCTGGATGGCCACAAGCACATCCTTCTGCTGAGCGGCGAGCGCATCGCCGAGATCCTGCGTCCACTCGAGATCTTCGCTCATCATCTTGACGATGTCGGGGTAATTCAGCAGCGAGATAACGCTGCCGTCCCAGGTAGTCTTCGGCTTCAGCGACTTGTCTTTCTTTTTCTTTTCGAGATAGCGCTCAGCTTCCACGATCTGCAGAGGATAAATCGAGGCAGACGTGACGAGCGCAACCAGGTCGTCCGGATAGAGCGCGATGCGCGCTACGAGCACCTGAAGCTCGTCTTCGCTAAGCGGCTCGTCAGCGTCGCTATCATCGGCGGTTGCTTGAGCCGCATCATCCGCGGCGGCAGTGGTGGTCTGCGCTTGTAGAGCCGATGGCAGTGATATGCCGAGGGCGAATGTGAGGCCGAGCAGGAGCACGGTCCAGAGCGCGGTTTCGGATCGGAAGGGTGACGAAGACATTTCGGTACCTCTCAACATTTGCACGGAGGAAAATGGCGTTCGACGTATTTGCGTACCACCACACACATCTCGTAGTGGCCTTGGGTCCAATGGCACAGACCAGGCAGCGCCAACGGATGAGGAACATCGCATGCAGCTATTCGATAACGACCTTCACGTACGCGCCGCCGCTGCGAGCATAGTAGGCGCCACCACAGCGGTAGTAATAAGATCCGTAGTAGGCCCCGTAGACGCATCCTGCAGGCAATGAGTTCACCCGGATCGTCGTCCGGCGGGCAACCCGGCGCGTGGTACGCCTGGCAACGCCGGCGTAGGACAACGGCGTCAGCGGATGCCCGACCCGGGCCTCGGCGGGCGTTGCCAGCATGACGGTTAATGTGGCGACATTCACGCCATCAATCGACAGGTCGGCCGGCATGAAAGCAAGCGCCAGAAGCAGCGTCGAGAGTTTTTTCCAAGTTATCATCATTGTGCTCCCGTGTCATCGGTGGGCGTTGGCAACTCGTCGATCATGCCGAGTTCGCTCAGATCGACCGTCTTGCTGTTCTTAGGTAACTCGATGCTGAAGCTTGTCTTCGCCACCTCACTGCCGGTCTTGAAGTTGCTGATCTGCAGTGTGTATTGAGGCGCTTGCGCCACATGCTTGGTGGTCACGACATATCTCATCGGCACTGGCTTGGGACCGCTTGATATCCAGATCTGCCAGTCAACCTCTGGCGTCCGGAAGGCCAGATATTCGCAGTCCACCCCGCCGACCACGGCGCTGGCGACATGTTTGGCCTCCGTCACCTCCTCGGTGAGAAGCTCGAAGGAATGCGCAGAAAACAGATCCGAGCCCGGTGCGCCGACATCGTTGGCCGTGAGTTGGTCGAACAGATCGTCCAGCGTGCCCTTGGCCTCGATCTGGGCATAGGCATCCAGGTTCTTACCATGAATCGTGAGCTTCTTGCCGTCGAAGCTGACATCGAGATCGGCAAAGCCGCCTCTGCGGGTCAGCCTCAGCTTGTCGGGTCGGTTGACCGTGGCCGTACCGGAACTGACGAATTGCAGCTTCTCGAAGCTTGGCGTCACCGCCTCGACCGAGGACTGGTAGTCGAACGAAAATGACTGCTGGGAACCCAGATAATCCGACATTGCCTTGAGGAGGACCTCGGCATCATCTGTACTCTCTGCCGCCAATGCCGCCGGCGCCATGAGGCTGAATGCCATCACTCCAGCAAACAGCGCCTTTCGGCCAGGATGAGAATTGGACCACATGCTTTCTTCTCCCCATGAAAATTTCGCCAACTTTAGCAACTACTGATCCATTCTCCGTAGCCAGCGTAAAAACAAGTACGTTACGGTTACATTGCCGTTGCGAAGGCCCCGCTGCCGGCGCCCCTACGATGGGCAGCGGGGATTTTGAGGCCGGGCGGACGCCTCAGGCGGACGCCCGGTCTTCCATATGATCGATCCAGGCCGGGCGGATGTGAAACGCTGCGCGCAAACGAAAAAGGCCTCCCGAAGGAAGCCTTTTAATCTTCATAGCAGATTGGGACGCCGCCCGAGCTCGCCTTATTTTGCCGGCGCGAAAATCGCCAGCGGCATCGACAGGGTCGCAAACACTGCATCGCCTTCGGCACGATTGCGGGCGTCGAATTCGTGGAAATATTTCAACCGCGTCGCGAGCGGCACTTCGCCGACCTTGAAGTTCCAGCCGACGGTGGCGCCGAGAGCCGCAACCCGTCCCTTGAACGCGCCGAGCTTGGCGCCGTCGCCGCTGTCGCCCGTTACCTGATCATAGTAGTAGCCGACGATACCAGCGGAAAACTGCTCATTGAACTGCTTGGAAATCGCGCCTTCAAAGTGGAATTCGTTACCCGTCTTGTAGTCCGTTGCCGGATTTTCGGCATTCATAGTCAGGCCCAGCACGCCGGAAAAGTCCCAGCCGGTTGCAGGATCGAAGTAAGTGCCGGCGGCAAACACGTCAGCACCCCAATGGTGGAAGGCGATATTGGAAATCTCGCCTTTTTGATAGTCGCCAATCGGCACATTGATCAATGTGCCGACCTGCCAGTGGAAATTGCCCTGCTCCCAGCCGAGCATGCCGCTGACGATCGGGTCACCCATGGTGAAGACGTCGTCGGAGACCCCCGTGCTGCGATGCCCAAGCAGCGGTCCATCGAATGTGACGTCTGCGGACGTGTTTTTCCATCCCAGCGGCAGGCTCATGGACAGCCCGACCTTGCCACCGAGGAAATTCTCCGGCAGCACCACGAGCGCGGTCGGAATTTCGATCGCGGCCTTGCCATTGACGCCGACGGCCACCTTGCCGCCCGTCTGCAGCTTCTTGCCGCCACCCAGATCACCGGAATAGTAGTAAAAATCGTTCTGGAAGAAGACCCCAGCCGGGGGCATGATCGCGGCTCCCGGCCCCTTGGAACCGAGAAGGTAGAAGCCCGCTCCGCCCTCAGCGGCTGTCGCATTGCCGGCATGGGCCGCGCAACACGCCAGCATTGACAGCGAAAAAATGGTCCGAAGACGACTACTGGTCATCATAAAACTCCCCGCATCATATTCACGGTCGCCCTGTTCGACCGCGGTCCCATATTAGCAGCGTCACATGATTCCATGCCCCTCGCCACCCCGAAAGTTGCGCACTACCCGCGTTGCGACCGTTTCGACTGTCGCGTTGCGGCAGTATTGCAGCAGTATTGCAACTGCGCCCCGGCCGGCGGCGAACGCAGCGATACGCGCGGTATCATCCGGCAGCCCTTGACGAAACAGTCGCCCCAATCCCGAGCAACAGCGTTTCACTCCGATGGAAAGTTGCAAGTACGTTACGGCAAATGTTCCGTAACGTAAGGTGCATAGCCGATTTTGGAAGGAGCCGTCATAGGCGCAGAACACAGCTCAGCTTTGCGCGCCGGCTGCGGCGAGATCGCGGGTCAGCATTGCCGTGAGGCCGGGGTCGAAGTGTCGGATATCCAGAATCGCGGCAAGCAGTTTGCGAAACTGCGGATGCAGGCGCTGCGCCTCGTCCAGCGCGGCAATCGCTTCCTGCTGCTTGCCCATTCGCACCAGCGCGGCGATCCTCACGGCAGCGCCGATCGTGTCGTTTCCGACCATGGTGTCCAGTTGCCGTAGCGCCGCCTTGAAGGCTCCGCCGCGATAATTTTCGAGCGCAAGCACGAGTTTGGCATCGGAGGAAACAAGTTCGGGCTGCTTCAGGGTTTTGCGTGCAAGTGCCACGCCCTTCGCCCAGGAACCGCTGGCGTAAAGGCGCAACGCAAAGGCACCGGCAATCTCGCCATTCAGGGGATTGGCATTCAACGCATCATTGCCCGCTGACACGGCAGCATCGGGTCGGGAATTCGCGTAAAGCGCCACCATGCGGGCGGCAAGCGCGCGGTCGGAACCAGGCGCCATCGAGACAGCGTTGTTGGCCAGCGCCAGTGCTTCGGCGGAATGTGCGGAGGAACCCGCCGCCTCATCGATTGCCACAAGGACACGTGAAAGTGTCGCATTGGCATCGGCATTGCGTTCGTTTGAATTCAGCGTCGATGTCAGGCAGGAGCGCGCCAGTATGATGTCGGCGGTTCTGCCGCGGCCGAGAGCATATTCACCGCGCAGCACACATATGTTGCCTATGGTGTTGGCCGCAGGGTCCCTGTCCAGCTCAAGATCGCCGAGCAGGCTGAGGCCCGAACCGAAACGCAGCGCGAGCGCAGAAACCAGTTCTGCATCGACATCGTCAATGGAGCGCCCGGCGGTCATCGCGTTCTCCTCACCGGAAGCCAACGTCTCGCCGCTGCGTGCCTCGAGCACAGCCCATTTCACGCTCCGCTCACCCACTCCGACCTTGTATTTGAGGGTAACCTGATAGTTGCTCATATCCTGCCCGAGGCCGCGATAAGCACCGGCCAGCCCCGCAACGGGCTGGATTGCGGCGGTGACCTGATTGTTGGTGATGCGCAACGTGCCAAAGCGTTGCACGGCAACCATCAGGTCGTCTTCGAGATTCTCCATCCGTTCGCCGTTGACCGGATCGCGGGTCGTGACAATGAAACTCACAAGCGGCTTGTCGACGACCCGCTGAGGCGTGGATTTTGCGGGAGCAATGACTTGAATGGTACCGAGCACCAGCAAAGTTCCTGCTGCAGCGAATGCGGCTGCGCCAACCGCAAGCCTGCTCCAGTGGCTCGAACGCACGTTTGAGGCAGCACTTTCGATGGCATCAGCAGCGACAGGCATCGGGCTCGCTTCAATCGCAAGAAAACGTTCGGATGGCGGCAGCCTCTCGTTATGCGGCCGGGAGACAACCCCTTCGGGAATAACGGAAAATTCAGCCACATAGTGGCCGCGCGGCAGGCTGACGCGCAGCTGGTGCGCCATGCCATACGCCTCGTAATACTGATCGAGCGCTGCCCTGACACGCGCAGCCTCGATGCGGACGATAGGGTCCGTTGCCGGGTCGAAACTCGATGGACGGCCGAAAACATCGATCGCCACAGCATAGGCCTTGGCGCCCTTCGGGTTGCCAGCGAAATTCTCGTTGGCAACATAGCGCAGGAAGGCGCGGTTTCGGTCTGTCAGGTGAAAACGGGAGTCCGCGAGCAGACGTTCGATCTCGGCTTTTGCCGCGCACAAATCAACCGCATCCGGCGCAATCGTATATCTATCCTCTTCCACGACACACACCCCCACGGTTATTGTCAGAGTGGAATAGAGCATTGAAGTGCGATCCTAACGCGCAGTATATTAGTTGGCGAGCACAATCTGGAACAGACGGTGAAGATTACCGTAAGTTGTTGCAAACAGTTGTGTTTTTATCGAACACTCGAGCCCCAGACCGAGCACAGCTCCACGACCTCGCTCTCAAGCCCGCTACAGACGGTCTCGTAATCCGAGATGATCGCACCATCGGAATGGGGATTGCTGCGCAGCCGCGCCAGCATCTGCGTGGCCTCGTCATAGGCATCGCAAAGATCACGCAAGGTCCGATCATGGCTGTGCAAGCGCTGCAAGTCGCTCCGCAACGCGGGGAGACGCACCATCAGCTTGAGCAGTCCCCTGGACATGTTGTCTCTGGACATCATTATCGTCACAAAATGGAGTTGCCATGCTCTCGCGTGGGGCACCAGCCAGCCGAATGTGATTTTGCCATGTGTGGACGGGGCCTCGGTTGCAGATGCTAGTCCGCGCGCGGAAAAGAATCGAGTACGTTACGGTTACATAGCCGGCATTTGCAGGCTTTGCAGGGGCCACAACAGTCCTGCGAGACACATCAGAAAGACGTGATGCCGCCGCCAAGCTGCGGAAAACACTTCATGTTACCGTAACGTACCGCGCCTGAGACAATTACCGCGCAAATCCTCAGATCTAGACAACGAAAGCCCCGCCAGGATCGAGGCAAATGAGGTCGACAAAGCGGTCTTCGCCGTCCCTTCTGGGCGTAGGGCATGGCGTAACGCGCATGACGCGGTGGAGCCCAGCAAACATCTGCTGTTCTGAGGATCACGACGAATTTGCGTCGATCTCCAACTGCATATCCCACCCCGAATTTTGTCCGTACAACCGCGGCACGTTCGGGCCTCTCGTTAACGCTTTCTAAATCATCATTTCGTAATGTAGAGCTTACTGAATTCGTTTCGCTCTCGAGCCATGCGGTTTTCGCATAATTCCTATGAGAATATTGCGCTGCACAAAATCGAAACGGCGGTCTATATATAAATCATCGAACGGCAACGAGCTGAACGATGAAAGCGGATCTGGCAGGCCGCGCCCGGCAACGGATGAAAGAGCCCACTTCGGATGAAGTGACATAGAATTCGGAGCAAGCGCACTCCTCCTCCCAGCGCCCTCCGATTTGACTGACGACACTCCTCCTCCCAGTCGTCAGTCATACCCAACGACGGCCACCGGACCTCCTCCCCCGGTGGCCGTTTTGTTTTTAGCCAGCAGTAATCATTACAGTTTTTAACCATGACGCGTTGGCCGCAGCCGGTCTTCGCTCAAATGCCAGCATGCGCGTTTACGCTTTTGTCCGCACGCTATGCGCCTGCGCCTTGCCTGAAGGACCACGGTGCGGCTCAAGAAGTGGCCATCAGCGGCAGAACTGTGCCGGCTAAGCCGGACCGCTCACCCAAAAGTCAAATGTCCAAAACCTCGGCAAATGCCTCGCAATCCAAGATTCGCCGCAATTTCTGCCCGAAAATGCTGCAATGATGAACAAAAAATGAGCTTTATTAATAACTTATCAATAAGCCTTGCGAGAAACGCATAGGTGCGATGCCGCAAAAGCGCTGGTAAATAGTGCAATGCAGCATTATCTTCGGATCATGAAATTCAAACGGCGGCGCCAAACGGAAGCCAGCCAGATCGAAAGGAAATGACCATGAACATCGCACGCGCTTACAACAACTGGGTCAAGTATCGCCAGACCATCACCGAACTCGGCCGCATGACCAACCGCGAACTCGGCGACCTCGGCATCAACCGCGAAGACATCCGCAAGGTTGCCCGCCAGGCAGTTCGCTAACATCGAACTGACGCCGATGGGAAGCAACGCTTCCTAAGTGGTGAGATCTGCAAGAAATTGAAAGACCGCTGGAGAAATCCGGCGGTTTTTTGTTTGCACGCCACCCTCGCCTCGCTCCTTTAAAAGCGAGGCTCAGTGCTACTGGGCGAAGATCCAGTCGAGACTGTCGCGCCAGTCCGTCATCCGCACCGGTGTGCCATGCGAACCGGTCTGGAACAGCACGAAGCGTGTCGGGTAACTCGCCGAGATCAGTGACTTGTAAAGCTTCACCTGGTCGGCCGCGGCATAAACGCTGTCATGCGACCCATGGCTGAAGAACATCGGCAGCTTGGCTTTGTACGCGGCACTGTTGCTGAAATCGGCATCGGTCGCGCCACCCATGACCATCATCCCCGTCAGTTCGCCAACCGTCTTCGCCTCCTTGGTGATGCCCCAGCAAATGAAGCTGCCCATCGAGGCACAGGAAAGCACGATCTTCGCCTGCGGCGCGGTCTGGGCGATATAGCCGATCAACGCCGAGATATCCGCAGCGCCATCGCTGTCGAAGGTCTTTACACTTGGCGCATAATAAACACCGCGATTTTCAACGGCGAGATTCTTGAGCCGATTGAAGTTGCCGCCGAAGCTGAAGTCGTTGGCCCCCAGCTTGCGGTCGCCGCCGCGCCCATGGATGAAGATGACGGCAAACTTGGCGCCGGCGAGATCGCCAACCCGCAGCACGTCGACCGACCGCCCACTTGCCGAGATGTTTTCGAATGCCTGCCCTCGTTTGGCACCAAGCGAGACATATTTGCCTTTAGCCCGTCGCTCCGGAATATCGTCGCGGCCGTTGATGTCGCGCATTTCCTGGTAATCGACCGTGATGAAGGCGCCATTATCTTCCTGCGAGAGGATGGCGGGATAGGCGAACAGGTCGTCCTTGTAGCTCTTGAGTTCGAGCGCGGCGGCGGGTAAATTCGCCACGGCTAGCATCGCAATAGCGGCGCAGCATCTAAAAGCCAAATGAGCTGTGGACATCAGCAACCCTTCCCGTGATACGGATGGAGGGCGCTTGTCATCCCGTCCATTGCGCGCAATCTTTCGCATATTCGCGATTTGTTCGGCTTTCTGGCAGAATCCGGTGATTCGCGGAACCGACAACGCTTGGAAAAGGCAAATATGAGCCACGCATTCGATCTCTTCTCCGGAATGCCCGAGGAACCCAAGAAGCCGGAGACTGCTGTGGCTCCTGCAAGCCCTGCTTCCGTGGAGCCGGCGGCTGCCGCAGTGGCCGCGCCTGCGCCGGGGCACCCGCAAGCGCTGAAGGAATCGGCAGGCGATGACTACGGCGCGTCGGCGATCCGCGTGCTCGAAGGGCTCGAGCCGGTACGCATGCGGCCAGGCATGTATATCGGCGGCACCGATGAGAAGGCGCTGCATCATCTGTTTGCTGAAGTCATCGACAACTCGATGGACGAAGCTGTCGCTGGCCACGCCAATTTCATCGACATCAATCTCGATGCCGAAGGCTTCCTGACTGTCACCGACAATGGACGCGGTATTCCGGTCGAAAACCATCCGCAGGTACCAGGGAAATCGACGCTCGAAGTCATCATGACCAAGCTGCATGCCGGCGGCAAGTTCGATGGCAAGGCCTATGAGACCTCGGGCGGTCTGCACGGCGTCGGCATCTCGGTCGTCAACGCGCTCTCGGATTTCGTCGAGGTCGAGGTCGCCCGTAACAAGCGGCTCTATCGCCAGCGCTTTTCGCGCGGCATTCCGCAGGGCGGGCTCGAAGAACTTGGCGAAGTCCACAATCGACGCGGCACGCGGGTGCGCTTCCATCCAGATGCGCAGATTTTCGGAGCGCACGCAAAATTTGATCCGGGTCGGATCTTCCGCATGTCGCGCTCCAAGGCGTATCTTTTCGGCGGCGTCGAGATCCGCTGGAGCTGCGATGCATTGCTGGTCGAAGGCACGGACGTGCCGGAGAAGGCCGTCTTCCACTTCCCCGGAGGGCTGAAAGACTATCTTGCTGCACAGATTGGCAAGGAATTCACCGTCACCCGCGACATCTTCGCCGGCAAGACGGAGCGACCCGGTGGCCATGGCTCGGTCGAATGGGCCGTCACCTGGTATGGCGGCGACATGATGCTGCATTCCTATTGCAACACGATCCCGACCACCGAAGGGGGCACCCATGAAGCGGGCTTCCGCATCGCGCTCACCAAGGGCC
Organism: Shinella sp. OV683; assembly: GCF_057787725.1. Lineage (NCBI taxonomy): Bacteria > Pseudomonadati > Pseudomonadota > Alphaproteobacteria > Hyphomicrobiales > Rhizobiaceae > Shinella > Shinella sp. OV683. Next base: position 2,097,989 of record NZ_CM173543.1, on the reverse strand, counting down.
TGAAGGCCTATGCCGAACTGACCAACAACAAGCGCGCCGCCGGCATCACCACCGATGACGTGATGATTTCAGCGGCCGGTATGCTCTCGGTCTTTATCCGTGAGCCGGAATTCGTTGGCCAGACCAAGGATCGCCTTGCAACGGTCGAAGCCCAGCGCATCGTCGAAAATGTCATCCGCGACCCCTTTGACCACTATCTCGCCGACAATCCATCGGAAGCCGACAAACTGCTGGAATGGGTGATCGAGCGCTCCGAAGAGCGCATGCGCCGGCGCAAGGAGAAGGAAGTCAACCGCAAGTCGGCAGTGCGCAAGCTGCGCCTGCCGGGCAAGCTCGCCGACTGCTCGCAGAATTCGGCCGAAGGCGCCGAGCTCTTCATTGTCGAAGGTGACTCGGCCGGTGGCTCCGCCAAGCAGGCGCGCAACCGCTCCAATCAGGCCATCCTGCCGCTCAGGGGCAAGATCCTCAATGTCGCAAGTTCCGGCCGCGAAAAGCTTGGCGCCAACCAGCAGATCGCCGATCTGATCCAGGCGCTCGGCTGCGGCTCGCGCACCAAGTATCGCGAAGAGGACCTGCGCTACGAGCGGATCATCGTCATGACCGATGCCGACGTCGACGGTGCCCATATCGCCTCGCTGCTGATCACCTTCTTCTATCAGGAGATGACCGACCTCGTGCGCAAGGGCCACCTCTTCCTGGCCGTGCCGCCGCTCTATCGCATCACGCAAGGGGCCAAGACGCTCTACGCTCGCGATGACGCCCATCGTGCCGAGCTCGTCGAAACCGAATTCAAGGGCCGCGGCAAGATCGAAATCGGCCGTTTCAAAGGTCTCGGCGAAATGTCAGCTGGCCAATTGAAGGAAACGACAATGGACCCGGCAAGCCGCACCCTGCTGCGAGTCGAGATCGATGAAGTGGATTTCGAAGGCACGCGTGATGCGGTCGACAGCTTGATGGGCACCAAGCCCGAAGCGCGATTCCGTTTCATTCAGGAACGGGCGGTGTTTGCCGACAATCTCGACATCTGAAATGAAACAGAAAATTCGGTCGGCGAAAGCGCACCCACAGCGAAAAGCCAAAAACGTTTTCTTAACGTCGTTTGAGATAGATTGCTGTGCAGTGAATCTCTGGACCGACAAACATGCAAGCATTTCAGACCGCACAAACCATGGCTGCTAACACACCTGTGGACACGCGCGCTTTCCAGCGCGTGGCGGTCAATCTGCAAGGTCGCCTGATGCTCGCCGATCTCTCGGAATTCGACTGCAAGGCCATCGATATGTCGCCGAGTGACATTCGCTTCCAGTGCACGGCGTTTCCAAGAGTCGGCGAACGCATTATCGCCTATATCGATCACATCGGCCGGCTGGAAGGCAACGTCTTCAAGCTGGTGGATCATGGCTTCGTCGTGACGCTTCAGGCAACTGAGCGCAAGCGCGAAAAGCTCGCGGCACAGCTCACCTGGCTTGCCAACAAGACGGCGCTCGGCCTGCCCGAGGATCGCCGCCACGAGCGCGTTGCGCCACGCGCCACCCGCTCCGAGATCGGCCTGGACGATGGCCGCAACTATCCCTGCAAGATTATCGACCTTTCGGTGTCAGGCGCGGCGATCGAAATCGACGTGCGGCCAGCGCTCGGTACGCCGGTCAGGCTTGGCAACATGCGCGGCCGTGTCGTCCGCCACTTCCAGGAAGGCGTCGCGGTCGAATTCTCGAATATGCTGAGCCGTGAAAACCTGGAAGAGTTCGGCTGAGCCAATCAATCGCATGTGATCAATGAGCGCCGGCGGTTTCCGCCGGCTTTTTTGTTTCGGCTCAACTGGGTCGGCGCGGTGGCGGGGCAATGCCTTTCAAGTTTTCCCAATTGCGGACGGTAAACCGGCGCGGTGAGCACTGTTTTATGATGGGCAGATCGACGCTTCCTGCCTCAATACTGGACCAAAATCGAACACCTCTGCCACATTCGCCGAACTTCTGGCGCGTTGCAGCCAACATTTTGCCATCGGCTCGAAATTTTTATTGAACATTTTCTGGGCGCCCTTTGCATCGATTTTGGGGCCTATTCCAGGTTACCGCGATCGTCGCAGACTTTCGACAGAGGTAAGCGAGTGTAGACTTCAAACTAGAAGACCGGACACTTGCCAGCGATCGCGGACGATCCGCGGCTTGCGCGCTCTTCAATAGACATACATTTTCAATGACTTAAGACAAAGCAGTCAGGATTCTCATAAAATTTTCGACGAATTTCGCTCAAAACAACGGAAAACTCGATGAAAATACAAGTCAAAATAACTTAAAATACAAATACGATTTTATTTCAATTTAATACTTATACGCATTAATTCAATACTTGTTTTTACTGGTGTTTTTCGCTTGAGGTAAAAACACCTGTGCCATTGTCTTCCCAGAACGGGGAGACAACACATGCATGCAAAGACTGCCGTGAAGGCAATAATCGCAGCCTTGATGTTCGGGGCCGCAGCAGACGCAGCCCAGGCTTTCTCGGCCAATATGCTCACCCTCGGACGGACCAATCCGCCAATAGGGCATTACGAATTCTGCCAGCAATTTGCCGACCAGTGCGGCTCGAACGGATCCGACGGCGGCCCGATGGAACTGACCCAGGCGCGCTGGAAGTCGATGCTGCAGGTCAACTACAAGGTCAACAGCGCGATCGAGCCAGAGACCGACGAACAGATTTATGGCGTCGAGGAGAAATGGGCCTATCCGACCACAGTCGGCGACTGCGAAGATTACGCTCTCCTCAAGCGAAAGATGCTAATCGGCAAGGGCTTTTCGCCAAGCAACCTGTTGATCACAGTGGTGCTGCAACCGAATGGCGATGGCCATGCCATCCTGACCGTGCGCACCGATCACGGCGACTTCGTGCTCGACAATATGCGCAACAAGGTCCTGCTGTGGTCCGACACTGAATACACATATCTGAAACGTCAATCGACTAAGAATTCAGGACAGTGGGTCAAGATCGAAGACGATCATTCGCCCGCGGTTGGTAGCTTGCAGTAGTCAACTTGGACACAAGGCACCAGTCACCTTTGAGTCCGCCTGTAAATTGATGATTTTGGGCCAGGTCACGTCCCCAATCCCCGTCCTAGACCTGACCCCAATGCCGGTTCCGTTGTCCCCGGGACCGGCATTTTTTTGATTTAAATCCCAAACAGATTTTTTGGCGATTGAAAGCATCACGAAGCCGTAGATACCGGCCCAGCCCAACGTGATAACCACGCCATGGGCAATATCGCCTCGCGACATCGCCCCTTCCCGCCAACCTTCCGCGACGCGATCGACCAGCAGTGCGGGGCCAGCAAGCAGCGCCAGAACCCACGGCAGAGCGCGGCGCTCGAACTGCAGACCGTTGATCTGAAGCGGCAGAGAACCATCCAGGATAGTGCGGGCAGCGTCGAGGATCGCCAATGGCACAGCAAGACCTGCGACCAGGCATACGAAAACATCACCAAATGTCATAATAGGCCAGCCTCACAATATGTACGCATTACTGACGCTTTTTCAGCAAGAAGCGTGCCACCCCCACTCGCTCCAGTTTGGCACAGGCAAATCAGGCTTTGATACATATTTGACAGTCAGACGGACGGCAGCGATGGCGAATGAGCACGAAGATGATACGGTAACTTCGTTGTTCTCCAACGCCTTTCTCCTGAAAGCCACAGCTTTCATCGGCGTCCTGGCACTGCTGACAGCCGGCCTGACGATTGCCGGCAAGATGTATGGTGATCGCCTGGCGATGGACGGGCACACTCTTTCAAAAGATGTATTCCGTATCTCTATTGGCCAGGACCTGCTGTCCCTGCCCGCCAACATGATCCGTTTCGAGAACCAGCGCCACGACGGCGCAGCCCGGGTGGTCAATGCCTACCTGTCCTGGCCGGAAATGGACGGTTATACCGAAGCAAGTGCTGGCCGGTTCTCCGATCCGAGTGGTGCTCGCGACCTGATTTTTATCGAACTCACCCAAAGCGTTATGTCTCGCGACATGTCGGGGCGGCTCGAGCCGATCTACAAGAAGCTGTTCAAGAGGCAGCCGGAGCAAGGCCCCGCCGGCCTTTCCCTGCATCACCTCGACGAGAAATCTGGCTTCGGGTCGGAAGTCCTGCTGACCGGCAGGACAAAAGCAGGCGCTGACTACGTCGTCCGCTGCATCCTGCCCAAGGATTCCGCCGCGGCGACGTCAGCGGATTGCCAGCGCGATGTCCACGTCGGGCGCGACCTGACGCTGCTTTATCGATTTTCGGCCGAGTTGCTGCCTCAATGGGAGACCATCGATTCCAGCATCCTCGCATTTGCCAACAAGCACCTTCAATCCGGCACGTGATCCCTGTCCCGGCATGCGGCCGGACCTCATTCACACCGCCCCGAACAACTGATTTATTTTTCCACAAATCCTCATCAACGCTGAAACAATTCATTCATCATAAACCGATTGGTAACGCTCCCCCGCTACATTTCTCTCTCAAGTTCTCCGGATCCTCGTCCGGACTGCGCAACGAAAAAACGAAGAGTAGCATAGTGTCACAGTCCAAGTTCTCGTTGCCCTCGATCAAGGGCATGTGCGTTCCAGTCGCCAAGGCTTTGTTTTCACTAGTAGCCGCCATATCGTTAAGCGTGCTCGTTGCCAGCCCCGCCTATGCTGGCGCCAGGCCGGCAAGCATCGTGATCGATGTCCGCACGGGCGAGGTCATGGCCTCGGAAGATCCCGATGGCCTGCGCTACCCGGCCTCCCTCACCAAGATGATGACGCTCTATATGGTGTTCGATGCGCTGGAGTCCGGCCGCATTTCGCTCAACAGCCGTGTGCCTGTGTCAAGACATGCCGCTGCTCAGGCGCCGTCGAAACTCGGCGTCCGCGCCGGCCAGACATTTACCGTCGAGCAGGGTATCCTGGCGCTGGTGACACGCTCCGCCAACGACTGCGCGACCGCATTCGCCGAATTCCTCGGCGGCACGGAGCCGCGCTTCGGCAAGATGATGACCTCGAAGGCGCGTGCACTCGGCATGACCCGCACCGTCTACTACAACGCCAACGGCCTTCCCGATCCGCGCCAGGTCACCACCGCGCGCGACCAGGCCCGTCTCGGCATCGCGCTTCGCAAGCATTTTCCCGAATATTACGGCTACTTCTCCACACGCAGCTTCAAATACGGCCGCCAGGTCATCGGCAACCACAATCGCCTTCTCGGTAAGGTTCAGGGCGTTGACGGCATCAAGACCGGTTATACCCGCGCTGCCGGCTTCAATCTGGTCACCTCGGCGCAGGTCAATGGCCGCTCCGTCGTCGGCGTTGTCCTCGGCGGCACTTCCGGCTCGCAGCGCGATGCCAAGATGCGCCGCCTGATCGAAGCCTATCTGCCGCAGGCAAGCCGCCGTGGCGGTGACGCGGATGCTGTTGTGGCTGCCGCAAAGCCGAAGAAGCAGGTTTTCGAGACTGCCTATGCCGAACCGGTCAAGGCATCCGACGCAGCCATGGAAGTTGCCTCGGTCTCCAACGATCTCGACCTGCCGCACAAGGGCCCGGTTCCGGAAGCGCGCTACGATGCGGACGAAGAGGTTGCCGATGCCCAAACCACCAATACGGTTCCGGTGATCCGCACCAAGACGATCAAGATCTCCAAGGCTACCAAGGTTGCCTCCCTCGAAGCTGCGCCTTCGGAAGACATTCCGGCAGTCGCTGAGACCGAGGAAACCACTCGCTCGGTCAGCAAGGTCGAAAAAGTGGACAACGTCACCACCGCCTCCACCGAAACTGCGTCCAAGGGCTGGGTGATCCAGGTCGGCGCCGCACCGGGCAAGGAACAGGCGATGAATCTCCTGCAGAAAGCGCAGGATAAGGGCGGAAAGGTATTGCGTTCCGCCACCCCATTCACCGTTGCCTTCTCCAAGGGCAATGAGCAACTCTTCCGCGCTCGCTTCGGCGGCTTTGCCGACCAGGACGCCGCTGTCCGCGCCTGCAAGGTGCTGAAGAAGAAGGGCGTCAGCTGCTGGGCAAGCCTGCAGTAAGAAATCTGGTGCCGCCCCGCGCAAGCCGGGCGGCATTTTTCCGGCTTAGCGTATTTTGGCTGGAGCTAGTGAATGGAAAACCGGGCGCAACAGTCGCGGCTCAGGTGGTCCAAGTGAACCCTCGATTTGTATTGCGTACGAGGCACCTCTTATGGCTCGAAAAGGAAATCACCCGGACTTTCCGGTTCTCCCTGCCAAGAAGCAGGGCGCGCGTGGCATGGGCCTGCTGCCCCTGCACGAAGCTGCCATGAAGCTCGCCGGCATGGGTCTCGATCGCTCGCAGCACAAGACCAAGGATCTGGTCGCCATGCTGCTCGGCCACGGCGCCCGCGCCTGGCGCGCCGGCCAGCCCGCAGCCGTTCTTCATCTGCATGTGAAAACTCCGAAAGGCCGCCACCCGATACGGCTGCGGCTGCGCTGAAATCTTAAAGCAACCCGAGTTCAGCCAGTTCGCGCTTGAGATCGGCCGGCGTGTCCTGCTCGCTCTGCCCGGCCTCGTAGAGATCGCGAGGCGCATCTTTCGCCTCGTAATAGCGCCAGCCCTGAAGCGGTCGCTGGGGCCACGGCATCGTTTCAATGACCTCAGGATTCAAAGCAGCTTGTGGCGCGCCGCCGCCTGCCTCTTGGTCACCAGCGGAGCGATCTGCTTTCGAGACGGTCGGCCATCCGCTCCTGCACCCTGCGATTGTGCGTTTTGGAGCCCGCCCTACCCGGATCGATGCACTCGGGTCGGCGTATACAACACTGACAAGTTCCGCCAATCTGCCCATTGCCAATCTCGACATCGTCGGTATAGTCAGAAAGTGAACGTGGAAACAGATTTCCTCCAAGTCAATCTCGTGAACTTGCAGGCGCTGCATGTATTGCACGACTACTTTCGAGAAACTGTTTTAATAATCCTCTACGCATTCCCCAATTAGACTATCGCTCGACGCCAACAGGCAGCACTTCAATCCTGCTCCGGGAGTTTCTCATGGCCAAAAAGAAATTCCTTACCGCGAATGACGACACTTACCACGGCATCACGATTGCGGATAATGTCTTTGGTTTGGCTGGCAATGACCAGATCTACGGTCGAGGTGGGGACGATAAACTCGATGGCGGGGACGGCAGTGACAAACTCGTCGGCGGCGACGGCAACGACACCCTTCTCGGTAGAGCCGGCAATGACAAACTCGACGGCGGAGATGGCAACGACGTTTTGAAAGGCAGCATTGGCGATGACACGCTTGTTGGTGGCATCGGCAATGACGACCTTGATGGCGGTGATGGCCGCGACGTTTTAAACGGCGGCGATGGTCGCGACGTCTTGAATGGTGACAATGGCACCGACACACTTATCGGCGGCGACGGCAACGACATACTGGCAGGTGGAGGCGGCAACGACAGGCTGGTTGGCGGCAGCGGAAGCGACACGCTGGATTACAGCAAGGATGCATTGCACGGCGCAACAGCAGGGATCGTCCTGGACTTTGCGATCATTACCGTTGGTGAGAATGCCGGATGGTCTTCGGCCACCGATGGATTTGGCAATGTCGACTACTTCAAAAGTATCGAAAATGCCATCGGTACGAAGTTCGCCGATATCATCACCGGCGATGACGTTGGCAGATCGCTCGACGGCATGGGTGGAAACGATACGCTGACGAGTGGTAGCGGTATTGACACGCTGACAGGCGGTAATGGCAATGACACGCTGATTGGCGGCGCCGGCGACGACAGGCTGCTTGGCGGCAGCGGCAGCGATACGCTGGATTACAGCAAGGACGCATTGCACGGCGCAACGTCCGGGATCGTCCTCGATTTCACTGTTATCACTGTCGGTGAGAATGCCGGTTGGTCCATGGCCACCGATGGATTCGGCAATACGGACTATTTCAAGGACGTCGAACATGTTATCGGCACGGCGTTTGCCGATGTCATGACCGGCGATGCGCTCGGCATTTCGCTGGACGGCAAGGATGGAAACGATACGCTGACAGGCGGCAGCGGTGACGACACCCTGATTGGTGGCGGCGGTGCGGATAGATTTATTGGCGGCGACGGCATCGACACGCTTGATTTTCGCTATGATGTTCAGGCCGGCGGCAATTCGGGCATCTCGCTCACCTTCGACGATAATACGGAATGGTCCGCAACAACCGACGGATTTGGCAATACCGATTATTTCAAGGAAGTCGAACGTGTTATCGGCACGAATTTTAACGACACGATCGTTTGTGGTCCCATTAGCAAGTCGTACAGCGGCTTGGATGGCGTCGACACGATTGTCGGCGCAACGGGCCTGCTGAATGACACGGTTGATTTCCGCGGCAACCTTGCCGAAGAAGGCGTCATCATCAATTTGCAGACTGGCGTGGTGACAAACGACGGCTTCGGCAACGCCGAACACTATAGTTATGTCGAGAACGTTTACGGCTCGAGGTTCAACGATGATCTCACGCCGGGCGGAGCCTATTCGTCGGCGGACGGAGGATTGGGCGATGACATACTCCGGTCAAGCTCCATATATGGACAAAACTTCACGGGCGGCGGCGGCGCCGATACATTCATTTTCACCCTGGCAACGGCTGGCGCGCATGCGATCTATGATTACAGCCGGGCAGAAGGCGACGTCATCCGCTTGGAGGGGTTCGGCCCGATGGTGTTCATCAACTCCTACGAATTTTCGGGAACCCAGGCCGAATGCGTGCTGTATGTAAATCAGTTTACGACCGACGCGATTATCGACGCCGACGCTGACGGGGTGGCCGATTGTCGCATATCCGTCTGGAAGTTCGGTCTCGACAGCAGCGACTTCAATTTTGTTTAGAGAAGACCAAGCTCAGCCAGTTCGCGCTTGAGTTCGGCGGGCATGTCTTGCTCGCTTTGCCCCGCCTCGTAGAGATCGCGCGGCACATCCTTGGGATCATAATAGCGCCAGCCCTGGAACGGTCGCTTCGGCTGCGGCATAGTTTCAATGACCTCGGGGCCAAGCATCAGCCGGCAGCGGCCAATTCCATCCGTATCTGTAAATTCAACGATATCGAGCAGTTTCTGGCGCGCGGCCACCTGCCCCTTGATCACCCAGTAGAGCGAGCCGCCTTCGAGCAGGTCTGTCATGCGCTTGGGCACCATGCGGGTGACATGGCTGGAGTGAGGCTCCTGCCCCGCAGCGATCGCCAACAACGACCGCTCGGTGACCCATTCCTTGAGGTCATCGATAGAGTCGGCACCGACGCAGAGCTTGATCAGATTGAGGGCCATATCCGGTATTTCCGCCAAATGCCGATTGGGGTCAATCGGCAAATCGCACTATCAACACTCCACGACGTTGACGGCGAGACCGCCCATCGAGGTTTCCTTGTATTTCTCGTTCATGTCATTGCCGGTCTGTCGCATCGTCTCGATGCAGGCGTCGAGCGGAACGAAATGTTGGCCGTCGCCCTTGAGCGCCAGCGAAGCGGCGGTAACGGCCTTGACCGCGCCCAGCGCATTGCGTTCGATGCAGGGTACTTGAACGAGACCAGCAACCGGGTCGCAAGTCATGCCGAGATGGTGCTCCAGCGCAATCTCGGCGGCATTTTCGATCTGCTCCGGCGTACCGCCCATGACGGCCGCGAGGCCGGCCGCAGCCATGGCCGCCGCAGACCCCACCTCCCCCTGACAGCCGACTTCGGCGCCGGAGATCGAGGCGTTGTGCTTGACGATACCGCCGACAGCGGCAGCCGTCAGCAAGTAATCGCGGATGCCGTTCTGGTCCCAATCCTCATGGAAATGCTGGTAATAGCGGATGGTCGCGGGAATGACACCAGCGGCACCATTGGTCGGGGCGGTCACAATCCGGCCACCGCCAGCGTTCTCTTCATTGACCGCCATGGCATAGACCGACAACCAATCATTGGCGAGCAGCGGATTGGATTTGTTGGAGCGCCACTCTTCCTGCAGCTTGTCGTGAATCTGCCGCGCACGCCGGCGAACCTTCAGTCCGCCCGGCATGATGCCGTCGACGGCGAGCCCGCGATCGATACAGCTGCGCATCGCATCCCAGATCTTGTCGAGCCTGGCGTCGAGATCCTCACGGCTCATCGTCGATTCTTCGTTGGCCCGCTTCATCTGGGCGATCGTCAGCCCGGAGCGCGCTGCCATTTCCAGCATCTGCTTGGCGCTGGCGAAGGGATAAGGGACCTTGACGGCTTCCTGCTTCTTGCTCGCCCGCATCTTCTCGAGCTCAAGATCCGTGACCACGAAGCCGCCGCCGATGGAATAGTAGACTTGCTTGAGCAGCAAGCGACCAGAGCCATCGAACGCCTGAAACAGCATGCCGTTGGCGTGACCGGGCAGCGGCGTCTTCTTGTCGAGCAGCAGGTCCTCCTTGGGGCGGAAGACGTAATCGGGATGGCCGGGCGGTGAGATCCTGCCTGTGCGCTCGACCTCCGCGACGGCGGCATCCATGGCATCGGGATCGATCGTCTCGGCCGTCGCCCCTGTCAGGCCCAGAATGACCGCACGATCGGAGCCATGCCCAATGCCAGTATGCGCCAGCGAGCCATGCATGCTGACCTTGATCGAGGCGACCTTGGCACCGGTCGGACGCGGCCAATCCGGCGACAGGATGAGGTCAAGAAAGCGATTGGCCGCCGTCATCGGTCCCATGGTATGGGAACTCGACGGGCCAATGCCGATCTTGAAAACGTCGAACACGGATAGAAACATCGTTGACCGCCTTTGAGTCGCCTGTGGCGCATTGCCTGCTTTTTGTACCGTAGTCTAATTTACATATGGCCGCGCCATGAACTTCCGCCAAGTGCTGACACACAGGCGACATCCTGTTGCTTCATGGACAGGGCCGTTCACAAGATCAGCGAATCCATGCAAGATTGCCGTCATGACAACGAATGACTATATCGCCCTCGCCTTCTTCATAGCACTCTGGGCTGCCTTCAACTGGGTGACCAGTGGTGAACGCAGGTTCAAGCGCGTCAGCGTCACCCGTGCCATGACCATGCACCGTGCTGCCTGGATAAAGAACTCGCTGCATCGCGACCTGAAGATGATCGATACATCGATCATGGCGGGCCTGCAGAACGGCACCGCCTTCTTCGGCTCGACCTCGCTTCTGGCCCTCGGTTCGTCGTTTGCCCTGCTCGGAGCGACGGAACAGGCGCAAGCGCTGTTCAATGACCTGCCCAACATCTTCCACGGCAGCCGCACGGCGTTCGAACTCAAGGTCGGCGGGCTCTCAGCGATCTTCGCCTATTCCTTCTTCAAGTTCGGCTGGTCTTACCGGCTTTTCAATTACTGCTCGATCATGTTCGGAGGCTTGCCGATGCAGGCCGACGCGCTTAAAGACCCGCATGCGGCAAATCTGGCGGCCGAACGGGTCATCGCCATGAATGTCATCGCCGCCAAGAATTTCAATGCGGGCCTGAGGGCGCTGTTTCTGTCGATCGGTTACCTCGGATGGTTCGTCAACGCCTATGTCTTTGCAGTGATGTCACTGTTCATCTTCGCCATTCTCATCCGCCGGCAATTCTTCTCCGAGGCACGCAAGGCGCTGCTGCAGGGCCTGGAAGAGTGAAGCTTCGCCTTTCCAGCGGCGAGGCCGCCCAATGACTTCGGCTGACGCGGTCCAACAGCAGATATCAACTACTCACAAGCCGGCACGTTTCCAGTGGCTGGATGTGCTGCGCGGCGCCGCGCTGCTTGCCATGGCAAGCTATCACTTCATGTGGGATCTCGCCGATTTCGATTATCTGGCGTCGGACTTTCCGTCCACCGGCTTTCCAAGGATCTATGCCCGCGCCATTGCCTCAACGTTCCTGTTCCTGGCCGGCTTTTCGCTGGTACTGGCGCACGGCAACGGCATCCGCTGGAAGAGTTTTGGCATCCGCTTCGCCAAGATCGCGGCTGCGGCCGCTCTGGTGACGGTGGGAACTTATTTCGCCATGCCGCGCGGTTTCATCTTCTTTGGCATCCTGCATGAGATCGCGCTCGCAAGTTTGATCGGGCTTCTATTTTTGAGGGCGCCTGCTCTCCTCACCGCTGCCGTGGCTGTGATTCTCATCGCGGTGCCGCAGTTCTATCGCTTCGAAGCCCTGAACGATCCGTGGTTCTGGTGGATCGGCCTCAGCACCCAAACCAAGATCTCCTTCGACTACGTGCCGGTATTCCCCTGGCTCGGACCGTTTCTGCTCGGCATGGCCGCTTCGCGGTTTGCCGGCCCTTGGCTGGCCCTGCGACAAAATAGTCTGGGGATAAGTACGACAAATCCGGTGAAAACCGCTTTGACCTTCCTCGGCCGTCACAGTCTCGTCTTCTATCTGATTCATCAGCCCATACTGATTGCGATGCTCTATGTGTTCTCATTGGTCGTACCCGCCCCAAAGGTGGATCCCGGCCCTCAATACATCGAGAGTTGCGCCCGAACCTGCAGTGCCAACCAGAGTCCTGAATTCTGTAGCCGCTTCTGCTCATGTACCCTGGAACAGCTGCGAGCCGGTGACCTGCTCGAGCCGCTCCAGTCCGGCGCAATCTCGGTGGACAATGATGAGCGCCTCAGTGGAATCGCAATGCAGTGTACAGCGCAGTCCGAGTAATCGGGCTCGAACAGAGGCCGAAGCGTACCCATGAATGCCTATCGCAGCAGACCCTTGAAATATCCCTGGCCCTCGACGCTGTACGTGTTCGCCCTGCTGGCCGCATTCGGCCTACAGAAGGTCTTTCCGCTGGAAATCATGCAAGGCGGGCGCTTCTGGCTGCAGTTTGGCGGCGGCCTGCTTTTCACATTCGGCCTAGTGCTGATCGTCTGGGCGCTGAAGACGCTGCTGCAACACCGCACATCGATATTGTCGACCCGTTCGACCAGCCATCTGGTGACATCAGGGCCGTTCCACCTGACCCGCAATCCCGTCTATCTCGGCTACACGCTGGTTATCCTGGCGCTTGGCATGCTGACGGGTTGCGCATGGACGATCGCTGCCTCGATCCTGACGGCTGCAGTCATCCACCTCTACGTGATCCGCCGCGAGGAAAAGCATCTCCTGGCACGCTTCGGCTTCGATTTCGAACGCTACTGCCGCCGCACGCGAGCATGGATTTAGCGCCTGAACGGCGTATCTCTCTGTGCTAGCGCGGTAATATGCAGATGGTCTGGCTCGTCGCCGTTGCGGCAGCGCATCGCCATCGCCGCGAATGCAGCTTCCAGATGGCGGGTGAAGCGCTCCGTATCGAAGAGCGGCGCGAGGAAACGTCGTTCAAGCAGTTTGCGCCGGACGTTTGCAAGCGTCTGCGGCTCCCGTGCCAGCTTGACCGCCATAGCGACGTAATCGTCCACAGTCTCGGCAACAAGCTCCGGCAATCCAACCGCGTTCAACAGGCTCTCGGAGACACGCGACGCGAAGTGGGTGCCCCTCACCGTAACAACTGGCAAACCGGCCCATAGTTTGTCCGACGTCGTCGTGTGGCCGTTGTAAGGAAAGGTATCGAGCCCAATAGACGCCGCCTGCAGCCGCGAAATGTGAGCATCCTGACCAGTGCTGGAAGCAAAGACGACGCGCTCGGCGCCGACACCGGCCTTGCCGGCATGAGCGAGCAGATTGGTTTGCGCCGCAGGGTCCTTGCACATCATCCACAACACGCTTTCAGGGACTTGGTTAAGGATGCGCATCCAAGCATCAAACACCTGCGGGGCAATCTTGCGAACGGCATTGAAGGAAGCGAAGACAATCTTGTCGGCAGGCAGATCGAGATCTGTACGCCGCGTCGGTGGCGGCAGCGGTCGATAGACATTGTCATTCGGTTGATAGCATTCCGGCAGCCGGCACAGCTTCTCATGATAAAACGGCTTGCTGGAATCCGGCGTGACGACCTGGTCACCGATCACATAGTCACAGTCGATACCCGTACCGCTGCCGGGGAAACCCAAAAACGCGGCCTGGACCGGGGCCAGTCCGAGATTGACAAGATTGCTCCTGCTTTCGAGCGTGTGGCCCTTCAAATCCACCAGCAGATCGAGCTGATGGCTTCGGATCAACTCTGCGGCCGCCGCGTCGTCGAGATGGCCGATCTCGATGATGTTTTTCTGCGCTGCACGAAAACCCTGGTCGATGCGCACAAGGTCGGGCGCCGTGTAGCAGAAAAGCCGAATGTCGAGCTTGTCGCTATCGTGAAGTTCCAGGACACTTCTGAACAGCACCATTGTTGCGTGATAGGTGGAAAAATCGTTGGAGAGATAGCCGACCCGGATCTTGCCTTCCGGTGGCGGTAGCCTGCGGCGTTGCGCACGGCTCTCCGGTGTGAATGCCTTGACAGCCGGATCGAAGATCGCCGCGTTGATCTTTTCGTCCGGGCACCAGCTGACGTTATCCAACGGCAGTTCAGATAAGATTGCGAAGGGATCATTGGCCCTGAGGGCGGCAAGCATCTGTCGATTGCTCGCCTTGAGTTCGTCGAACATAAGATAATATGGAAGATAGTGCCGGCGGAACCGCGTGGCCAACAGGTGATGCGGATCGGCCAAGAGCAGATGCTTTGCAGCTTCCAGCTTCGCCAGCGTGTCCGTCGAAAGAGCAAATGCCAGTTCAAGCAGCTGCTTTTTCGGCGGGTCCCCGGCAAGCGCCGCCCGCAAGAACAATGGTGCTGCCTTGTCGGCCTGCTTCTGCTTGTAGTAGCTCTGCGCGACGACCAGGGGTCCAGTCTCGGAATCCGCCGGCAAGCCATCGGGCTCGCGCTCATAGAGGTCGATCACTGCCTGGAAATTGCCGGATCGGTATTCATCGATGAGAGCTTGAAACATCTGGCGGCATCAAGCCCTTCACTGCGGCACCTCACCGGCGCGATTCGTCTTGCAGGGCCGATTATACAATGCACGCGTCTGGCGACAATGCCGAGGCAGGTAGAAGCGCGGCTTAGGTGCTGACGCCGATTTCCGCCAGGCGGTTGAGGCACGCCTCCTCGATATTGTCGAGTTCGTCGATTGTCTCGTCGATATCCTTGCGCTTCTGGCGCAGGTCGTTGCGCTTCTCGTCCACCCGCTTCATCAGGATGTTCAACTGCCCGACTTCGCCCGGCGGTTCGCTATAGACGTGGATGATTTCGCGAATCTCGGCGATGGTGAAGCCGATGCGCCGGCCGCGCAAGATCTGCGCGATCAGGTGGCGGTCTGCCGGACGATACATGCGCGTGCGGCCACGACGCTCAGGATGGATCAGCCCCTCATCCTCGTAAAAGCGCAATGTACGCGTCGAAATATCGAATTCGCGCGTTAGCTCCGTAATGCTATAATATTTGGTCACAGCCATCCGCCGATTGATTTGAAGTCGGCATTTTATTGACTTTTACGTCAAAGTCAATTTTGCACTCAATGCAGTACTCCAAACCACAAAGTAGCCAGGCCAAGGAAGCCGAAAAACCCAGTCATGTCGGTGACCATGGTCACAAAGACCGATGAGGCGACCGCCGGGTCGGCGCCGAATCGGTTGAGCAGCAGTGGCACGAAGTTGCCGGCGAGCGCTGCGGCCATGAAATTGATGAACAGCGCCAGGCCGATCACGATGCCTAGGTGATAGTCGTGATACATGAAGCCTGCGACAAGGCCCACCATACAGGCGAACATCAGCCCATTGGTCGCGCCGACCCCCAGTTCGCGGCGAATGATCCGCCCGGCGTTATAGATATCAAGGTCGCGTGTCGCCAGGGCGCGCACCGTAACTGTCATGGTCTGGGTGCCGGCATTGCCGCCCATCGAGGCGACGATCGGCATCAGCACCGCGAGCGCCACCATCTCCTGGATCGTGGCCCCAAAAAGCCCGATCACGGTCGAGGACATGAAGGCCGTGCCGAGATTGATGAACAGCCACAGGAAGCGTGAGCGCACCGTGGACATGACATTGTCCGACAGCTCTTCGTCGCCGACGCCGGCGAGGCGCTTGATGTCTTCTTCCGCCTCTTCATGGATGACGTCGACGACATCGTCGATGGTGAGCACGCCGACCAGCCGGCCGTTCTCGTCAACCACGGCGGCGGACAGAAGGTCGTATTGCTGGAAGAGCTGGGCGGCCTCTTCCTGGTCCATCTCGGCCGGGACCGGATGGTTGGTCTCCCGCATAATGTCTTCGACCTTGGTGCCGCGCTGCGAGCGCAGCAGCCGGTCAAGATCGACAACGCCCATCAGCTTGAATGTCGGGTCGATGACGAAAATCTGGGTAAAGCTCTCGGGAAGGTCCTGGTCCTCGCGCATGTAGTCGATGCACTGACCGATCGTCCAGAACGGCGGCACGGCGACGAATTCCGACTGCATGCGCCGGCCGGCGGAGCTTTCCGGATACTCGAGAGCCCGGCGCAGACGCACTCGCTCCGTAAACGGCAGCTTGGCAAGAATTTCTTCCTGGTCTTCCTTGTCGAGATCTTCGAGAATGTAGACGGCGTCGTCGGAATCCAGATCTCCGATCGCCGCGGCGATCTCGTCGTTGGGGATCTGTTCGACGATCTCGAGGCGGATCGCCTCATCGACTTCGGTCAGCGCGGCAAGATCGAAATCGTCACCCAAGAGATGGATGAGCGCCATGCGCTGTTCGGGCAAGATGGCTTCAAGCACATCGCCCAGTTCGGAAATGTGCAGGCGGCCGACATTTTTGCGCAGGAAGATGACATCGCGGTCGGCGATCGCAGCCGCGACCATGACAAGAAAATCGTGCCGCACCGAACCGTCTTCGGTGTAGATATCGGAAAGCTCTGCTTTCTCATCCAGTACGGGGGCTTCCATGACGTCGTCTTCGCTATCTTTTTCCATAGCTAAGCCCCTATCCTGAAATGTCTTGCCTGTGGCGCCTCCCGCTTCTACGGGATATTCGTCAAGGCATGGTTACATGAGCGATTTCTCTTTCCGGCCGAATTCTCCGGCCGCCATGGTGCTAGAACAATTCCGCCCGCCGGTCCACCAAAAACAGGTGCGGGTTTCCGATTTGGCTCGATCCTCATTAAATCAAGCAAATCAAGCGGCTGCGAAGCGTTCCTGAATCGAAAAGCGCGGTCGGTTCAAACTTTACGTTTCTTCACATTCGGGAAAAACCACGGCAACAGAGCCCATCTATCTTGCCCTCATCCAACACGTTCCAAAAGGAAAGATACGGATATGAGCAATAACGAAAACGACTTCCCCGAGAACGGCCGAGACGACTTCACGATCAAGCCCGCTCCGGTCAAGAAAGCCGGTATGGGCCGCAAGCTGATCATCGGCGCTGTCGCCGCCGTCGTGGTGATTGGTGCAGGCGCCGCCGCCTTTGCGGATGGCGACATGAGTCCCGGCCACTGGCGCGGCAAGTTCATGCGCGGCTTCATGGAATATCGCATCGACCAGGTTTTGACGGATGTCGGCGCCTCCGCCGATCAGAAAGACAAGATCAAGGCGCTCTTCAAGACCACCATGGAAAGCGTGCGTCCCGACCACGGCGACCGCAAGGAAATGCGTGCCGAAGTGATCAAGCTTCTCGAAGCGCCGACCATCGACCGCAACGCCATCGAGGCACTGCGGGCCAAGCATGTCGCCGAGATCGACGCCAAGTCGAAAACCATTGCCAAGGCAGTGGGCGATGCTGCAGAACTCCTGACACCCGAACAGCGCAAGAAGCTGGTCGAGGAGCTGGACGATTTCGGCCCCGGACACGACGGCCCGTAATCTCTGTTAGCGAAGGAACGCGTGCATGGCGGCTGACATCCTGATCATCGATGATGACACGAGACTATCGGCCATGCTTGCAGAGTATCTCAAATCCGCCGGCTACCAGGTCCGGGCTGCCCCCAGCGGTGACCGAGGATTGCAGGAGATCGCCCGCAAGGCGCCCGATGCAGTCATTCTCGATGTCATGCTGCCGGACTTCGACGGGTTTGAGGTCTGTCGTCGCATCAGGGCATCAACCATGCTCCCCGTCCTGATGCTGACGGCGCGCGGCGACGAGACGGATCGCGTTGTAGGCCTGGAGCTGGGTGCAGATGACTATCTGCCCAAGCCTTTCAGCCCACGCGAGCTCGCCGCGCGCCTTAAAGCTATCCTCAGGCGCACGCAATTGACCGCGCCGCCTACCTCCGTCCTTCGCTTCGGCACGCTCGAGATCGACCGAGACCAGCGCACCGTGTCGCTCGACGGCACCGAGGCGACGCTGACCGGCTACCAATTCGACCTGCTGATCACGCTTGCGGAAAATGCCGGCCGGGTGCTGAGCCGCGACCGGTTGATGGAGCTCACCAAGGGCGACCAGTTGGAAGCCTTCGATCGCTCGATCGATGTGCATATTTCCCGCATCCGGGCCGCAATCGAGGCTGATCCACGCCATCCCCGCCGCATCATCACCCTGCGTGGCGCAGGCTACCTGTTTGCCCGCAATCAGGATGAGGGGTCGCAGTCGACATGATCCGCTCCCGCCTGTACCTGCAGATCTATGTCACCCTGCTCGTCAGCCTGGCGTTGGTGGCCCTGACCTTGTCGCTGCTGGCCATGATGGGCCGCTTCGACAGCAAGGGCCCGTTTGAGGATCGCGTCGAACGCTTTGCAGCCGCAATGTTCGACCCCGGCATGACGCGCGATGACCGGCAGCACATGATCAACAGGCTCTCGCTCGGCCTCGATGCCGACGTCGCCATCTTCGACCAGCAAGGACGCTTCGTTCAGGGCGCCGGCAATCCCATCAGCTCGCCAGACGAAGTCGGCCCACGTTTCCGGGCCTGGAGTGCGACCCTTCCGGGCGGAGAGCGCATCGTCGCGCTTGTGCGCCGGGAAATGGGGCCGCGCCGCAGCCATCTGGTTTTCGTCTTCCTGATCATCGCCGCCGTCATCGGCATCGCAGCCTACCCGGTCGTCCGCTATCTGACGCGCAGGCTGGACGCGCTTCGCGACGGCATGGAACGCTGGGGCGGAGGCGACCTCTCGGTGCGAGCCCGAGTGGCCGGCCGCGACGAGATCGCCACCGTCGCACGCACCTTCAACACTGCGGCAGACCGCATCCAGGCGCTGGTCGACTCACAGAAAAGCCTACTGGCAAACGCCAGCCACGAGTTGCGTTCACCCTTGGCGCGGCTGCGCATGGCCACCGAGCTCTATGAGGTGAATCAAAGTGAGAACAACAAGAACGAAATCGTCAGAAACCTCGCCGAACTTGATGATCTGGTTGAGGAAATCCTGCTGAAGAGCCGCCTCGGCAGCGATCAGCCCTATGTCCTGGATCAACCAGTGAACCTGCTTGCTCTCGCCGCCGAAGAGGCTGCGAGCGCCGGCGCCAACGTCGAAGGCAGCGACACTGTCGTCCGCGGCAATGAGAAGCTCATCCGCAGGATGATGCGTAATCTCGTGCAGAATGCCGCGCGGCACGGAAAGCCACCCATCGACGTGACGCTTATGGAACAGGCCGGTTTTGTCGAAATCCGTGTCCGCGACCATGGCAAAGGCTTGCGGCACGAGGATATGGCTAGCGTCTTCGAACCATTCTTCCGGCCCGTAGGCCGCAGCGAATCGGATGGCGGCTGGGGATTGGGTTTGGCGCTCGTGGCGGAAATTGCCCGCCTGCACAAAGGCCGCGCCTATGCCGAGGAACCGGATGGCGAAGGCGCCTGCTTCGTAGTTGAGGTGCCGATAGTGAAAACGGCCTGAATCATTCAGGCCGGCCTGAACCCGTCAGGCCGCTTCGTAATCATTGCTGTCGGAAGACACCATCTTCAACCACGGCTCAGCCGAAGCATGGCCATCCTGGTCGCGCACCGCGACCGACTTGATCAGGTAATACCAGGCGGGGTGATTGATCTCGTCGCGGACGATGGCGTCGATCGCCTCGATAACCGCGATTTCGCTGCTATAGAGCACCATTTTGCCGTTATGCACGGAGCCGCGCAGGATCCGGTAGATGAAATCGATATCGCATTGGGAAATGCCCACCCGCTTGGCCATGCGGCGGTCGGAATAGACGCCCTTGCCCGTCTGCATTGCCAACCGCAATTGATCGAGCGCCAGCACAGTCAGCACATCGGGCACGTCGACGGCCATTTCCATCGCGTGCAACAGCAGTTCCAGTTCGGCCTGCGTGCAGATCACGCCGTCTCTCGACAAGTTCTCGATCAGGAAACCGGCATTGGACGTGTCGAGCGCGCCGCGTGGATCGGTGCGCGCGACGACGAAAGCCGCGACAGCTTCTACGAACCAAGTGTCCCATTCGCGAGTGGTCTCAGCGGCGGACTTGTGAACAGCGATCAACTGGGCTGCGTCATCGAGGAACTGCAGGCCCTGGGGAAACATGTGTCTGCGCAATAACATGACGTCATCGGCGGTCAACCGATGCTTGCCGGCGATTGCGGATGCCGGATATGTGAGGGTGCGTGCGAACATCGGCTGGCTCCGGCTTCGTCATGAAACCAGCATGCAGCATGACCGAGAACTGTTAAACCTCGGCAAAAAGAAAGGGTTAAGCACAAATAAATCGCCACATCCTAATGGACTGCGGCAGTCGCCCGGCGCTCGCGCCAGATAATGAACAGGCCGGATCCAACGATGATCACCACGCCCAGCCATTTCGAGGCGGTCGGGAAATCGCCGAACAGCAGAAAGCCGAGAATGGTCGCCGAGATGATCTCGAAATACTGGAACGGCGCCAGAATCGACACAGGCGCCAGCCGGAAGGCGCGAACCACCAGCAGGTGACCATAGCCGGACAAGGCACCCAGCACCACCAATAGCGCCAAAGTGAAGCCGGAGTTCGGCAGCGCCATCGCAAAGTCCGCATTGCCCATCCGGTCGCCGATAAACAGCGCAACACCCATGAACAGCGTACCCCCGACGCCCGAAATCGTCTGCATCGTCAGCGGCGCATCGGCGTCACCGATCGCGCGGTTCAGGAACAGATAGAGCGCAAACAGAAACGCGCAAGCCACCGGCAGCAGCGATGTCAGCCCAAACAGCGCAAAACTCGGCTGAATGACGATCATCGCGCCGCCAAAGCCGATGACGATCGCCAGCCAACGCCGCCAGCCGACCTTCTCGCCGAGGAACACAGCCGACAAGGCCGTCAGCATGAAGGGTTCGACGAAATAGATCGCAAACACATCGGCAAGCGGCATATATTTGACCGCAGTAAAGAACAACAGCGTTGCAGCCGCATGCAACACGCCCCGCAGCAGGTTCATCCATGGGCGCTTCGCCCGGAACGCACCAGCGCCGGCCACGGTCAACAGCAACGGCACGGTCAGCACCATCTGGAAGAAGAAGCGATAAAACGTCACCTGCCCCGGCGACATCGCATGGAACGTCGACATGTATTTGGCAATCGCATCCATGCAGGGCAGGATGGTCATCGCGACAGCCATGATGACGAGGCCTCTGATGAGATGAGGATGCGGATTGGCAGCTTCGGTCATGGGACTCAATGTGTCGATTTTTCCACAATCGTCATTAGAGCAGCAGGCCCGTTGGTGATAGCGGTTTTCTATCGAGGCTGGCGGCAGTCGCTTCGCAGTCGGACCAGTTTTTGAATGGCCATGCCGCATTTGGCTATTGTCGGAACAATCTGCTGCATGCCATTGTGCGCTCAATCAAAAAACCAATCGCACAAACCGACAAGAAACGAACTGGAGGATTATCCAATGGATGTTCGCGCCGCTGTTGCCGTACAGGCCGGCAAACCGCTTGAGATCATGACTGTGCAGCTCGAAGGCCCCCGCGCCGGCGAAGTGCTGATCGAAGTCAAGGCCACCGGCATCTGCCATACCGACGATTTCACCCTGTCTGGCGCCGATCCCGAAGGCCTGTTTCCGGCCATTCTCGGCCATGAAGGCGCGGGCATCGTCGTCGATGTCGGCCCGGGCGTAACGTCCGTCAAGAAGGGCGACCACGTCATTCCGCTCTACACGCCGGAATGCCGCTCCTGCCCGTCCTGCCTCAGCCGCAAGACCAACCTCTGCACCGCGATTCGCTCCACCCAGGGCCAGGGCGTCATGCCCGATGGCACGAGCCGCTTCTCGATCGGCAAGGACAAAATCCACCATTACATGGGCTGCTCGACCTTCGCCCAGTTCACGGTGCTGCCCGAAATCGCCGTCGCCAAGGTGCGCGAAGACGCGCCTTTCGACAAGATCTGCTATATCGGCTGCGGCGTCACCACCGGCATCGGCGCGGTCATCAACACAGCAAAGGTCGAGATCGGCGCCACCGCCATCGTCTTCGGCCTCGGTGGCATCGGCCTCAATGTTCTTCAGGGCCTGCGTCTTGCCGGTGCCGACATGATCATCGGCGTCGACATCAACAACGACCGCAAGTCCTGGGGTGAACGCTTTGGAATGACTCACTTTGTCAATCCGAAGGAAGTCGAAGGCGACATCGTCGCTCATCTCGTCAACATGACCAAGCGGGGAGCCGACCAGATCGGCGGCGCCGACTACACGTTCGATTGCACCGGCAACACCAAGGTTATGCGCCAGGCACTCGAATCCTCGCATCGTGGCTGGGGCAAGTCGGTCATCATCGGCGTTGCCGGCGCCGGCCAGGAAATCTCCACCCGCCCCTTCCAGCTGGTCACCGGCCGCACCTGGATGGGCACCGCCTTTGGCGGCGCGCGTGGCCGCACCGATGTGCCGAAGATCGTCGACTGGTACATGGACGGGAAAATCCAGATCGACCCGATGATCACCCACACGATGCCGCTCGAAGACATCAACAAGGGCTTCGAGATGATGCACAAGGGCGAAAGCATCCGCGGCGTCGTCGTGTACTAAGCCTATATCGACAACCGAATTTGCAGATCGCCGGGCCTCGCCCGGCGTTTTGTTTTCCGCTGTGACATTCCTGCGCTTGCATCCAATGGGAATTTCAACCATCAAGCAGCGCTGACAACAACCAACCACAGGAGGCAACCATGTCACGCAAGCGCAAGCACCTCCACGATGTGAGCTTTTGAGGTCACGTCCAAGCGACGCAAGTCCTTCCCATCCGAAACACGCGTAAAGGCTGGCGACCAAATGGTGCGCGGATCGGTGGAACTCATCGAAAAACTCGGGCGCAACGACCCCTGCCCCTGCGGTGCATGGAGGCGGTTTCAAGAACTGCTGCATGCAATCCGGCGAGTTTGATGGTTCGCTCAGGGACCACTACTTTTAGAGAGAGGTAAGCACATGAGGCCGGATCGGCGGTTCAGCCGGCCAGCCTCGCTTGCCAATCCCGCCCCTCCCATGCCATCACTCCGCACATGGCCTTCACGCTCCGTCAGCTTCAATATTTCATCGCCGTTGCCGAACAGGGCACGGTGAGCGGTGCTGCGCAGGCGCTCAGCATCTCGCAATCCTCGATCACCGAGGCCGTCAAGGAGCTTGAGAGCGATCTCGGCGTCTCGCTGTTCGAGCGGCACTCGCGTGGCCTGACGATCACCCACAACGGCCACCAGTTTCTCAGGCACGCCACAAACATTCTCGCCTCGGTCTCTGATGCAAGACGCACCTTCACCGACAAGAAGGATGAGATGGCTGGATCGCTCAATCTCGGCGTGACCTCGCTGGTTGCCGGTTATGTG
Organism: Shinella sp. OV683; assembly: GCF_057787725.1. NCBI lineage: Bacteria > Pseudomonadati > Pseudomonadota > Alphaproteobacteria > Hyphomicrobiales > Rhizobiaceae > Shinella > Shinella sp. OV683. The sequence goes on along the minus strand of NZ_CM173543.1, from coordinate 2,074,438 downwards.
CTTTCGGACCTGCTGCGCCGCTACCGCCGCGCTTATCCCGCCGTCGATGTCAGCGCCATCGAGGACAATGGCTCCTATCTCGAACACCTGTTGATCGGCGGCGAGCTCGACATCGCCGTGATGACCATCTCCAACCTGCGCGACCGCATGGCGCTGCAGGCCGAGATCATCGAGACCTCGCCCTATCGCCTGTGGCTGCCGATGGGGCACCCGCTCGGCAGCGCCGATATCATCTCGGTCAAGGATATCGCCCGCGAGCCGCTGATCATGCTGACCGTGGATGAAATCGAGGAGAATACCGGCAAGCTGATGACAGCGCTGGGCGCCAAGCCGCATGTCGCCTTTCGCACCCGCTCGGTGGAAGCAGTCCGCAGCCTCGTGGCCACCGGCGCGGGCGTGGCCCTGCTGCCCGACCTCGTGTACCGCCCGTGGTCGCTGGAAGGTGACCGCATCGAAAGCCGCGACGTGTCCGGCGCCCTGCCCGTCGTCCAGGTCGGGCTGGTCTGGCGGCGCGGCTCGTCTCTTCCCGCCTCGGCCAAGGAATTTCTGCGCATGACCGAAACGGCGCGAGGCGTGAGGGACCGATAGACTAGCCCCTCATCCGGCTGCCGCCACCTTCTCCCCGTTTTGACGGGGAGAAGGGACTCGCGGCGAACTCGAAGTAGATTCCCTCGCCCCGCCTGCGGGGAGAGGTCGGAGCAACTTTGTTGCTCCCGGGGTGAGGGGCAAACTTCGATGATATCGGAAATTCCGATATCACATTTCTGAATAAAGGATTTGCGAAAGCGGCAAAAGTTTGGCTTCATTGCATCCGGGAACAATTGCGAAAAAGGGAGCATCAATATGAAGACTATTCTGAAGTCCACGACCGCCCTCCTCATTGCCATGAATTTTGCCGGACAGGCTGTCTCCGCCGAAATGCTCAAGGCCATCGGGCCTGGCGAAGGCGAGGTTTCGATCGTCGCATGGGCCGGCTATGTCGAGCGCGGCGATAGCGACAAGGCTTATGACTGGGTCACATCGTTTGAAAAGGAAACCGGCTGCAAGGTTTCCGTCAAGACTGCAGCGACCTCCGACGAAATGGTCACGCTCATGAACCAGGGCGGCTTTGACCTCGTCACCGCCTCGGGCGACGCGTCGCTGCGCCTCGTGGCAGGCGGCAAGGTTGCGCCGATCAATGTCAACCTGATCAAGAGCTGGTCGACCGTCGATGATCGCCTCAAGGATGCCGCATGGCACACGGTCGATGGCGTGCATTACGGCACGCCCTACCAGTGGGGCCCCAACGTGCTGATGTACAATACCAAGGTTTTTGGCGACAAGGCGCCGACCAGCTGGAACGTCGTATTCGAGGAGCAGGACCTGCCGGACGGCAAGACCAACAAGGGTCGCGTCCAGGCCTTCGATGGCCCGATCTACATTGCCGACGCAGCACTGTATCTCAAGGCCAAGAAGCCGGAACTCGGCATCAAGGATCCCTATGAGCTCAACGAAGAGCAGTATGCCGCCGTGCTCGAATTGCTCAAGGGCCAGCGCTCGCTGATTGGCCGTTATTGGCACGACGCCATGGTGCAGATCGACGACTTCAAGAACGAAGGTGTCGTGGCTTCCAGCTCATGGCCGTTCCAAGTCAACCTGCTCGTCGCCGACAAGCAGCCTGTCGCGTCGACCTTCCCGGTCGAAGGTGCCACCGGCTGGGCCGACACGACGATGATGCATGTCGACGCCAAGCACCCCAATTGCGCTTACATGTGGATGGAGCATTCGCTTTCGCCCAAGGTGCAGGGTGATCTTGCCGCCTGGTTCGGCTCGGTGCCGGCCGTGCCGGCCGCCTGCAAGGGCGATGCACTGCTGACCGATACCGGTTGCGCCACCAACGGCTTCGATAACTTCGACAAGATCAGCTTCTGGAAGACTCCGGTCGCCAAATGCGCAAGCCAGGGCGAATGCGTGCCATACCATCGCTGGACGTCGGATTTCATCGCCGTGATGGGCGGGCAGTAAGTCGCGTGAGGGGTGACCCCGAAGGCTACCCCTCACCAAGCGCGCCCAATGTGATCGGCTACGCCTCTCACGGGCTTGCTATCCTCTCCCACAAGGGGAGAGGCAGGGTGCCCCACGGCCAGACCTTCCATTTGGGCGAAACGGCGCCGCGAGTTTTTCCTCTCCCCTTGTGGGAGAGGATAGTTCGCCCCAAGAGGCGAAGCCGATTGGCTCGGCGAATTTGGTGAGGGGTATAGCCCCTGGACAAAATTCTATATTCGGAGAATCCCCATGGTTTCGGCAGTATCCTTCCGCGACGTGTCGCGCCATTTCGGCGATGTGAAGGCCGTCGACAAGGTCAATCTTGATATTGCCGAGGGTGAATTCTTCGCAATGCTCGGCCCGTCCGGCTCCGGCAAGACCACCTGCCTCCGGCTTGTTGCCGGCTTCGAGCAGCCGACTGGCGGCGCGATCGAGATTTTCGGCGAGAACGCCAATGGCGTGCCGCCCTGGAAGCGCAGCGTCAACACGGTCTTTCAGGACTACGCCCTCTTTCCGCATATGAGCATCCTCGACAACGTCGCCTACGGGCTGATGGTCAAGGGCGTGGAGAAGTCCACGCGCCGCACGGCCGCGGAAAAAGCGCTCGAACTCGTAGCACTCAGCGGCTATGGGCATCGCAAGACCGGCCAGCTCTCCGGCGGTCAGCGGCAGCGCGTGGCGCTAGCCCGCGCACTGGTCAACAAGCCCAAGGTGTTGCTGCTCGACGAGCCGCTCGGCGCGCTGGATCTCAAACTGCGCGAACAGATGCAGGAAGAATTGAAGACGCTGCAGAAGGCACTCGGCATCACCTTCATCTTCGTCACCCATGATCAGGGAGAGGCCCTGTCGATGGCCGACCGCGTCGCCGTGTTCAACGATGGTGGCATCGTCCAGTCGGGCTCGCCCGAAGATATCTATCAGCGGCCGGCCTCGAAATTCGTCGCCGATTTCGTCGGCTCTTCCAACATCCTGCCCCCCGATTTCACCGCTTCCCTCACCGGCAACCGCGTCTGGGCCAGCCTCAGGCCCGAAATGATCCACGGTGGCGAAGGCACGGCCGAAGACCTGACGGTGCGCGCCCGCCTGACCAACCGCAGCTTCCTTGGCTCGGTCACCCGCGTATCCCTCGACACCGGCACTGCCAAGCTGCATGCCAACTTGCCGGCCTCAAGCAATCTGCCTGCCGACGGCGAGAATATGTTCGTACACTTTTCGCGCGATGCCCTGCATGTCCTGGGTGACGCGGCATGACGACGGCGAACCTCACCACTCCGCCGCAGGAGGGGGCGCTATCGCGCCTCTCCGCCACTTTCTGGCGGCGGCCGAAGCTGCTGCTGGCACTGATGCTCGCCCCGCCGCTATTGTGGCTCGGCATCATCTATATCGGCTCACTTTTCGCGCTGCTGCTACAGAGCTTCTTCTCGATCGACGATTTCACCGGCCTGGTGAAATACCAGCTGACACTTGATACCTATGCGCAGCTGTTCCGATCGTCCAATCTCGACATCATCATTCGTACAGTGACGATGGCGGCGCTGGTGACCATCGCCTCCGCGATCATCGCCTTCCCCATCGCCTATTTCGCCGCCCGCTATGCCAAGGGGCGCTGGAAGGCGATGTTCTATCTCGGCGCGATGCTGCCGCTGTGGTCGAGCTATCTCGTCAAGATCTATGCCTGGAAGCTGATCCTCGCCAAGGAAGGCATCCTCAACTGGTTCTTCGGCAAGCTGCATCTCTCCTGGCTGCTCGACGCGTATCTGTCGATCCCGGTCATCGGCGGCAACTCGCTGTCCGTCAGTTCGACAGGTACGTTCCTCGTCTTCGTCTATATCTGGCTGCCCTATATGATCCTGCCGGTGCAGGCTGCACTCGAACGGGTGCCCGCGAACCTGATTGAGGCCTCCTACGATCTCGGCGGCGGCCCGGGCAAGACATTCCGCCACGTGCTCTTCCCGCTGGCGCTGCCGGGTATCATTGCCGGCTCGATCTTCACCTTTTCGCTGACGCTGGGCGACTATATCATTCCGGGCATCATCGGTTCGTCGCGGCTGTTCATCGGCCAGGCCGTGTATACCCAGCAGGGCACCGCCGGCAATGTGCCGCTCGCCGCCGCATTCTCGGTCGTGCCGATCATCATCATGGCGTTCTATCTTTGGGCGGCTAAGAAGAAGGGGGCATTCGATGCGCTCTGACAAGACCAACTCCGCCCCGCTCGCCCTAAAGATCGCTGCCGGCGCCGGCCTGATCTTCCTGCAACTGCCAATCCTGCTGATCTTCGTCTATGCGTTCACGACGGAAGAAAAGAGCTTCCAGTGGCCGCCACCGGGCTTTACATTGCAATGGTTCGGCCGTGCCTGGGATCGCCCCGACGTCTGGTCAGCGCTATCGCTGTCCGTACAGGTAGCCGCTATCGCCACGGCTGTCGCCCTGCTGCTCGGCACGCTCTGCGCCGCCGCCGTCGCCCGCGCCAGTTTCTTCGGCAAGGAGGCCATCTCGCTTCTGGTCATCCTGCCGATTGCGCTGCCCGGTATCGTCACCGGCATTGCCCTGCGCTCCGCCTTCGGCCTGATGGAGATCCCCTTCTCCTTCTGGACGATCGTGCTCGGCCACGCCACGTTCTGCGTCGTCGTGGTCTACAACAACGCGGTCGCGCGCTTCCGGCGGCTCTCCGGCTCGCTGGTTGAGGCGTCCTACGATCTCGGGGCCAACAGCTTCCAGACGTTCCGCTACATCATCCTGCCGAATATCGGCACGGCACTACTCGCCGGCGGTATGCTGGCCTTCGCGCTGTCGTTCGACGAGGTCATCGTCACGACCTTCACCGCCGGCCAGCAGCAGACGCTGCCGATCTGGATGCTGCAGGAGCTGATCCGGCCGCGCGAGCGACCCGTTACCAATGTCGTGGCCATGTTCGTGGTCATCGTGACATTCCTGCCCATTCTGGGCGCCTATTATCTGACCCGGGACGGCGCGGAAACCGCCGGCGCCGGCAAGTGAGCGAAGGGAGAATAACCATGGACACACAGATGCTGATCGGCGGCGCTTTTGAAGCCGGCACCGAGATGGAGGAGCAGATCCTCAACCCCAAGACCGGCGAGACCGTCGTCGCCATTCCGGAAGCCTCGACGGCACAGATCGACCGCGCCGTCGATGCCGCCGAAGCCGCGTTCACGACCTGGTCCGAAACAACGCCTGCCCAGCGCGCCGGCTATCTCCTGGCCATCGCCGATGCAATCGAGAAGGAAGCCGTGGGCTTTGCGACGCTCGAGGCGCTCAACTGCGGCAAGCCCATCAACGCGGCACTGAATGACGAGATCCCGGCGATTGCCGATTGCTTCCGGTTCTTTGCCGGCGCCATCCGCACACAGCACGGCCCGATCGCCGGAGAGTACCTCCCCGGCTTCACCTCGATGATCCGCCGCGATCCCGTCGGTATCATCGGCTCGATCGCCCCGTGGAATTATCCGCTGATGATGGCCGCGTGGAAACTGGCGCCCGCACTCGCCGGCGGCAACACCGTCGTCATCAAGCCGTCCGAACAGACGCCGCTGACGACGCTCAAGCTCGCCAAGGTTCTGGCCGACGTGCTGCCGGAAGGCGTAGTCAGCGTCGTGCTCGGCCGTGGCGAAACCACTGGCAATTACCTGATCAATCATCCCAAGATCAGCATGGTGTCGATCACCGGTGACATCGCCACCGGCAAGAAGGTGCTGGTTGCAGCCTCCAAGACCGTCAAGCGCACGCATCTCGAACTCGGCGGCAAGGCACCGGTCATCGTTTTCGGCGATGCCGATATCGATGCCACCGTCTCGGCGATCAAGACCTTCGGCTACTACAATGCCGGCCAGGATTGCACCGCCGCCTGCCGCATCTACGCGCACGAGAAAATCTACGACAAGTTCGTCGCCGACCTCGCGGCAGCCGTCTCGACCATCAAGTACAATCAGGCCGACGATACCGAAAACGAGATCGGCCCCTTGATCTCCAAGCGCCAGCGTGACCGCGTCTCGAGCTTCGTCGAGCGCGCCAGCGAACTCGGCCACATGCAGATCGCCGCCGGCGGCAAGATGGGCTCCGACAAGGGTTTCTTCTTCCAGCCGACCGTCGTCACCGGCGCCATGCAGGATGACGAGATCGTCCGCCGCGAAGTTTTTGGTCCGGTCGTATCGGTGACCAAGTTCTCCGATGACGCCGATGCCGTCACCTGGGCCAATGACAGCGACTACGGCCTCGCCTCCTCCGTCTGGACCAAGGACGTCTCCAAGGCGATGAAGGCGTCTGCCAAGCTGCGTTACGGCTGCACCTGGGTAAATACCCACTTCATGCTGACCAACGAGATGCCGCATGGAGGGTTGAAACAGTCCGGTTACGGCAAGGACATGTCAGCCTACGCGCTGGAGGACTACACCGTCGTCCGCCACGTGATGATCGCGCATTGAGCTGAGAAACTATCACCTGATATGAGCCCCGCTTCGGACATCCGCAGCGGGGCTTTTTAGTTCGTCGCCCGGCGGTAAAATGCCAGCGAGCCGGCAAGCAACAAAAGCGCCCCACCGCACACCCGGTCGAGCCACATTGCTCCCGATGTCTTCAACATCCGCACCGCTTGCGAACCGAGAAGCGCATAGAGCAGCATCACCAGAAAATCGATCGAGGCGAAGACAAGGGCGAGCGCCGCATATTGCTGAACCTGCGGTGCATCAGCGACGACGAATTGTGGCAGGAAGGCCGAGAAGAACAGATAGCCCTTTGGATTGGTGACGGCGACCAGAAGACTGCGGAGAAAGATCGCCAGCCGCGACGCCGAACCGCTCTCAGTGTTCCGCAACGCCTGGTCGAGCGTTCCCTTGGATCGCAGCATCATCACGCCCAGAAAGGCCAGATAGCCGACACCGACCCATTTGACGACCGAGAACCAGAATTCCGAGGCTGCAAGCAATGCGCCCAGCCCCAGCGCCACCGCACCGATCAAAATGAAATCCGACAGAACAGCGCCAATCATCCCATAGAGCGAACGCCGGACGCCGTGCCGCGAGCCATTGCTCAAGGCGAGCAATACCGTCGGCCCCGGAGTGGCGATGCCGATGAACGACACGACAGCGAATGTCAGAAGAATGAAGTGATCCATGCACGCCTCCCAGCCAAATCCCTGGCTCGGCATCATGCATAGCGACGACGACCTGGCAAGTCGGCCGATCAGCGCGGCAGCAAACGCTCGCACAGGATCAACGGATTGCCCTTATATGTCGCCTCGGCAAATTCCGAGAAGCCGAGCTTTGCGGCTAGACGCCTTGACACAACGTTCGAGTGATCGATCATGCAGACAGTGCGTTCCGCCGCCACGGTTCTATCAAACCATGCTGCCGCGGCCGTCATCGCCTCCTGTGCATAGCCCTTGCCACGATGCTCGGCCGTGATCTTCCACATGCCTTCCGGCGATATATCAAAGGCTGGTCCATGGCCGCGATGGAAGTAGGCAAAGCCGATCTCGCCACAGATCGTGTTAGACACACGATCCACGGCTACGAACGGCCCAAAACCGAATGTCGCCCAATGCCCGGTCCAGCGCAGGATCCGCGCCCAGACCTCTTCCTCGTTCAGCACCGGCAGGCGCGATGGTGCGCCGTCAGGCCCCGGCTCCTCCTGCCAAAGCGGCATATAGCCGAAAAGGTCATCCGTGTTCACCGGTCGCAGTAGCAGATGTTCGGTCTCGATCATCAGTGGACACCTTCCATGAACGCAAAAAAAGCCGGGCTCAACACCCGGCTTCTTCGTATTACAGTGCTGATGTCGCTATCAAGCGGCTTCGGCAGCCTTTTCAGCTTCAACGCGAACGAGGTCCGCAGAGCCCTTGGCAGAAACGTCGCGGTCAACGAATTCGATGACGGCGAGCGGGGCATTGTCGCCACGGCGGAAGCCGGCCTTCATGATGCGGAGGTAGCCGCCATGACGGTTGGCATAACGCGGTGCAATGGCTGCGAACAGCTTGGCAACCAGTTCGGCGCTACCGATCTGCGAGATCGCCTGGCGACGGGCATGAAGGTCACCCTTCTTGCCGAGCGTCACGAGCTTTTCGACGATCGGGCGGATTTCCTTTGCCTTCGGCAAGGTGGTGACAATCTGCTCATGCTCGATGAGCGAGGCTGCCATGTTTGCAAACATCGCCTTGCGATGGCTTGCGGTTCTATTGAGCTTGCGGCCGACCATACCATGGCGCATTGCTATTCTCCTTTAATCGCAGGTTACCCTAATCTTGTTTGGGCCTGCCGTTTCCTGGCACATGCAGATGAAAACCTGCTGTTTGACGGGGAAAGGCAGGAACCTGCCTTAACTATTGTTAGTACTGGTCTTCGTAGCGCTTGGCGAGTTCTTCGATGTTTTCCGGCGGCCAGGCGGGAACTTCCATACCAAGATGGAGGCCCATGGACGCGAGAACTTCCTTGATCTCGTTGAGCGACTTGCGGCCGAAATTCGGAGTACGAAGCATTTCGGCTTCGGTCTTCTGAATGAGGTCGCCGATATAGACGATATTGTCGTTCTTCAGGCAGTTGGCCGAACGGACCGAAAGTTCCAGTTCGTCCACCTTCTTGAGAAGCGCCGGGTTGAAGGCGAGTTCCGTAATGGTCTCTTCTTCGGTTTCCTTCTGCGGCTCGTCGAAGTTGACGAACACGGAGAGCTGGTCCTGAAGAATGCGGGCCGCAAAAGCGACTGCGTCTTCACCGGTGACCGAACCGTCGGTTTCGATGGTCATGGTCAGCTTGTCGTAGTCGAGAACCTGGCCTTCGCGGGTGTTTTCCACCTTGTAGGACACTTTCTTGACCGGCGAGAACAGGCTGTCGACCGGGATAAGGCCGATCGGAGCATCTTCCGAACGGTTACGGTCGGCAGGAACATAGCCCTTGCCATTCGACACGGTGAATTCCATGCGGATTTCCGCGCCCTCGTCGAGGGTGCAGATGACATGGCCCGGATTGAGGATTTCGATATCACCCACGGTCTGGATGTCGCCGGCCGTTACCTGGCCAGGACCCTGCTTGCGCACGACCATGCGCTTGGAGTCATCGCCGTCCATCTTGATGGCGATTTCCTTGATGTTGAGCACGATATCGGTCACGTCTTCGCGGACGCCCGGGATCGAGGAGAATTCATGCAGCACGCCATCGATCTGCACCGCGGTCACGGCAGCGCCGCGCAGCGAGGACAGAAGAATACGGCGAAGTGCATTGCCGAGCGTCAGGCCGAAGCCGCGCTCGAGAGGTTCTGCAACAAGCACGGCCTTGATACGGCTCGAGGAGGAAAATTCCACCTTGTTCGGCTTGATGAGTTCCTGCCAGTTTTTCTGAATCATGTGTTTTAAGCCTTCCATTCGCGCCACCATCCAATCGTGGCGATCGACATCGAGGAACGCCGGCCGGAGCCGGCGCGTGGATAAATGATCAGACGCGGCGCTTCTTGCGCGGACGGCAACCGTTGTGCGGGATCGGCGTCACGTCGCGGATCGACGTGATCGTGAAACCGGCAGCCTGGAGCGCGCGCAGAGCGGATTCACGACCCGAGCCCGGACCGCAAACTTCCACTTCGAGCTGCTTCATGCCGTGTTCCTGGGCCTTCTTGGCAGCGTCTTCAGCAGCCATCTGGGCAGCGAACGGGGTCGACTTGCGCGAACCCTTGAAGCCCTTGGAACCAGCCGAAGACCAGGCAATTGCATTGCCCTGTGCGTCGGTGATGGTGATCATGGTGTTGTTGAATGTCGAATTGACGTGAGCGACACCCGACGAAATATTCTTGCGTTCGCGACGGCGTACGCGTGCGGCTTCCTTGGCCATATGCTTTCCTTTCATTGATCTCTTCGCCGCCGTAATTCCAGCGGCTACACCGGGAAAGGTACATCGACCCCTGCCCTGTCATTCCAGCCACCGTTTCCGGAGGCTGCATTCCTTCGGATAGTTTTCACTATCCGAAACTAGCAAAAGAGGCCCGTGCCTGCGGCACCAGCCTCTTTTCATTCCGCTTTGAGACGGAAATTACTTCTTCTTGCCAGCAATCGCCTTTGCCGGACCCTTGCGGGTGCGGGCATTGGTGTGCGTGCGCTGACCGCGAACCGGCAGCGAGCGGCGATGACGAAGGCCACGGTAGGAACCGAGGTCCATCAGACGCTTGATGTTCATCGAGGTTTCACGACGCAGGTCGCCTTCAACCTGATAATCGCGGTCGATGGTTTCGCGGATCTGCAGAACTTCAGCATCCGTCAGCTGATGCACGCGACGCTCAGCCGGGATACCAGCCTTGTCGACGATTTCCTGTGCGAATTTCGGACCGATCCCGTGGATATACGTCAGAGCGATTACAACGCGCTTCTGAGTCGGGATGTTGACGCCAGCGATACGAGCCACGCCTGTTCTCCTTGCATTCCGCTTGCCATCCGGCAATCGGCTTTTCGTTACACAGCCGTCAAGCAGCTGCCTGTTTCATTTGTTCCGGTCGCTTCATGTCAAAAACGATCGGGCCGGTCTTCCCCTGCTTCCAGAAGAAATCCACGCCGATCGCATCATGTCTCGCGAGTTGGCGCGTCAATAGCGGAATCGCCCGTAAAAAGCAACTGTCCGCCAAAAGTTTTTTGATCGTCACAAGTTCTTAAGAATCGCTTCGATCGCCTGCGTTACTTCATCGATCTCGGCCATGCCGTCAACCGATTTGAGAAGTCCCTTGGCATGATAGTAGCCGATCAGGGGCGATGTCTCTTTGTAGTAGACCTGAAGCCGCGTCGCCACAGTCTCCGCATTGTCGTCGGGGCGCCGCTTGAATTCATGCGACCCGCACTTATCGCAGATGCCCTCGGCCTTCGGCTTGTGATTCCGGTCATGATAGCCCGCGCCACACTTGGCGCAGGTGTACCGGCCGGAAATACGATCGACGAGTACGGCGTCGTTCACCTGGAGTTCGACAACCACGTCAAGCTTGGTGCCCTTCGAGGCGAGCATCGTCTCAACGGCATCGGCCTGCACGAGTGTCCGAGGATAACCGTCGAGAATGAACCCCTTGGCGCAATCGGCAGCGTCGATTCGCTCGGAGACGATGGCGTTGACGATCTCGTCGGAGACCAGATTGCCGGCGTCCATCACTGCCTTCGCACGCTTGCCGACGTCAGTGCCCGCCTGGACCGCTGCGCGCAGCATATCGCCTGTGGATAGTTGCGGAATACCGTACTTCTCGACGATACGCTGAGCCTGGGTGCCCTTCCCCGCCCCCGGCGGCCCCAACAGAATTAATCGCATTATCCCCTCTTCCCTCCACGAAGTTTCGACTTCTTGATCAGTCCCTCATACTGCGTGGCAATCAGGTGACCCTGTATCTGTGCTACAGTATCAAGGGTGACGCTGACAACAATCAAAAGCGACGTACCACCAAGGTAGAACGGCACACCCGTCTGGGCGATCAGGATCTCAGGCAGAATGCAGACGATGATGAGGTAAGCGGCACCGATAACGGTGATGCGCGTCAGCACATAGTCAATATATTCAGCTGTCCGTTCGCCGGGACGAATGCCCGGAATGAAGCCGCCATGCTTCTTGAGGTTATCCGCGGTGTCCTTCGGATTGAAGACGATGGCGGTGTAGAAGAAGGCGAAGAAGGCAATCAGCGCGCCATACATCACCATGTACAGCGGCTGACCGTGACCGAGCGACGCGACGATGGTCGTTGCCCAATCCGGCAGGTTCGAATTGCCCGAGAAACCAGCCAGCGTTGCCGGCAGCAGCAAGAGCGAGGACGCGAAGATCGCCGGGATGACGCCCGAAGTGTTGAGCTTCAGCGGCAGGTGCGACGTATCGCCCTGGAACATCTTCTGGCCGACCTGTCGCTTCGGATACTGGATCAGCAGGCGCCGCTGGGCGCGCTCGAAGAACACGATCATGGCAATGGCAGCGATGGCGACAACGATGACCAGCAGGATGACGGCGGTCGAAAGCGCGCCAGTACGGCCAAGTTCGAGAGTGCCAGCGAGAGCATGTGGCAGAGCCGCGACGATACCGGCGAAGATGATCAGCGAAATACCGTTGCCGATGCCGCGCGATGTGATCTGTTCACCCAGCCACATCAGGAACATCGTGCCACCGAGCAGCGTAACCACGGTGGAAATACGGAAGAACCAGCCGGGATCGCCGACGATGCCCTGGCCCGCTTCCATCGAGACCGCGATCCCGTAGGCCTGCAGGGCACCGAGAATCACCGTGCCGTAGCGGGTGTACTGGTTGATCATCTTGCGGCCCTGCTCGCCCTCTTTCTTGAGCTGCTCGAGCGCAGGCACGACGGAGGTCATCAGCTGGACGATGATCGAGGCGGAAATGTAAGGCATGATGCCGAGCGCAAAGATCGCCATACGGCTGACCGCGCCACCGGAAAACATGTTGAACAGGCCAAGGATGCCGCCAGACTGGCCCTTGAAGGCGTTGGCGAAGGCTTCAGGATTGATTCCCGGCAGCGGGATATATGTGCCCAGGCGATAGACGAGCAGCGCGCCCAGGGTGAACCAGAGGCGCTTCTTCAGGTCTTCCGCTTTCGAAAAAGTTGAAAAACTCAGATTGGAAGCAAGTTGTTCCGCAGCAGAAGCCATGAATATCTCCGCAACACCAGATCCAGGAACCCTAATGGGTTCGGCTTGGTGGGTCAGTCCTGTCAGTTAAACCGGGAGCGGGCTGCAATACTGGGATTACGGCCTCACTTCTGGCGTCGAATGTCCGAAAACCGCAAGATACGGGTTCCCGGCGTGAGGCTCTCATATAGGAGCAAAAACGCCCGGTGTGAAGCACACCGGGCGTCTAATCTAAGGCTTATTCTGCAGCAGCAGAAAGAAGCTTTACCGAACCGCCGGCCTTTTCGATCTTCTCGACCGCGGTCTTGGAAGCACCGGCCACTTCGAGCGTGACCTTGGCCGTCAATTCGCCATCGGAGAGGACGCGAACGCCATCCTTGATGCGACGGATAACGCCGGCAGCCTTGAGGGCGGCGGCATCGATCGTCTGCTTCGGATCGAGCTTCTTGGCATCGACAGCTGCCTGGATACGGGCAACGGAGACAACCACGAAGTCGTCCTTGAAGATGTTGTTGAAGCCGCGCTTCGGCAGGCGACGGTAGATAGGCATCTGGCCGCCTTCGAAGCCGTTGATGGCTACACCCGAACGTGCCTTCTGACCCTTGACGCCGCGGCCGCCGGTCTTGCCGGAGCCCGAGCCGATACCACGGCCGACGCGCTTGCGGTTCTTGGTAGAACCTTCATTGTCCTTGATTTCATTCAGTTTCATTGTCGTCTCTCCCGTCTCACTTGCCGTCGACGACACGAACCAGATGTCCGACAGCGGCAATCATGCCACGGACAGACGGCGTGTCTTCGAGCGTACGGACGCGATGCATCTTGTTGAGGCCGAGACCGATCAGCGTTTCGCGCTGCTTGGACGGACGGCGGATCGGCGAACCGATCTGTTCAACGGTGACGGTGTTCTTCTTCGCTTCAGCTTTCTTGGCCATTATCTCGGCTCCTTATTCTTCAGCGGCATTGCCGGCACCGCTCTGCGAGCGGCGAGCCTGAAGCGTGGCGTATTTGATACCGCGCTGGGCTGCAATGTCCTTCGGATGAACCTGGTTCTTGAGCGCGTCAAACGTCGCGCGAACCATGTTGTAGGGGTTCGAGGAACCGGTCGACTTGGCAACGACGTCATGGACGCCGAGCGTTTCGAACACGGCGCGCATCGGGCCACCTGCAATGATACCGGTACCGGCCGGAGCCGAACGCAGCAGAACCTTGCCGGCGCCGTGACGGCCCGGAACGTCGTGATGCAGTGTACGACCATCGCGCAGCGGCACGAAGATCAGATCGCGCTTGGCAGCTTCAGTTGCCTTGCGGATGGCTTCCGGCACTTCACGAGCCTTGCCATGACCAAAGCCAACGCGGCCCTTCTGGTCGCCAACGACGACGAGTGCTGCGAAACCGAAGCGACGGCCGCCCTTGACGACTTTCGCGACGCGGTTGATTGCTACGAGCTTGTCGACGAATTCGCTATCGCGTTCTTCGCGGCCCTGACGGTCTTCGCGCGAAGACCTCTTTTCCTGTGCCATTGTCCTTTTCCTTTTTCTTTTCCGGTGCAATCGGCGGTTCAAAACAAGACCCCGGAGCTTCCATTTTTTGGGAAACTATCCAGGGCCCGGTGGGTTGAAGCAAAAGAGCTTCAGAGCGAAAGGCCCGGCAAGCCGGGCCGTCCATTAGAAGTTCAGGCCACCTTCGCGGGCTGCATCGGCAAGAGCCTTGATGCGGCCGTGGAAGATGAAGGAGCCGCGGTCGAAGACCACGTCCTTCACGCCAGCTGCAACGGCGCGCTCGGCTACGAGCTTGCCAACTGCGGCGGCTGCGGCAGTGTCGGCGCCGGTCTTCAGCGAAGAACGGAGGCCGGTGTCGAGGGTCGAGGCCGAAGCAAGGGTCTTGCCGGCGACGTCATCGATGACCTGTACGTAGATGTTCTTGGAAGAACGATGCACGGACAGGCGCGGGCGGCCATTGGCGACCGACTTGAGATGGCGGCGAACGCGGCTTGCGCGGCGCACCATTTGATCTTTTGTGCTAGCCATTTTTGCGCTTCCTTACTTCTTCTTGCCTTCCTTGCGGACAATACGCTCACCGGCGTACTTGACACCCTTGCCCTTGTAGGGCTCGGGACCGCGGTATTCACGGATCTCCGCAGCAACCTGGCCGACAACCTGCTTGTCGATACCGATGACGGTGATTTCCGTCGGCTTCGGCACGGCAATGGTGATGCCTTCCGGCGGCTGGTACACGACGTCGTGGGAGAAGCCCAGCTGCAGCTGCAGGTTCTTGCCCTGCAGGGCCGCACGATAACCAACGCCGTTGATTTCGAGCTTCTTCTCGTAGCCGTCCTTGACACCCTTGAAGAGGTTCTCAACCATGGTGCGGGACATGCCCCACTTTGCGCGGGCGTCCTTGGAGTCGTTGGCTGGGGTAACAGCCACCGTATTTTCTTCGAGCTTTACAACAACTTCATCATTGACGACGAAGAACAGTTCGCCCTTGGGGCCTTTAGCCGTTACCTTCTGTCCTTCGACAGTGGCGGTCACACCTGCAGGAACCTGAACGGGCTTCTTACCGATACGAGACATATTTTCTACCTGTCTGTTCGTTATGCGAGGATCACTTTGCCGATCAGAAGATCGAGCAAAGCAATTCGCCACCAACGTTCTGTTCGCGAGCCTGGTGATCGGCCATCACACCCTTCGGAGTCGAAAGGATAGTGATGCCGAGGCCGTTCGCGACCTGCGGAATGGACTTGACCGAGACATAGACCCGGCGGCCCGGCTTGGACACGCGGTCGATCTTGCGGATCACCGGTGCGCCTTCATAGTACTTCAGCTCGATGGTGAGCTCGGACTTGCCGTTCTCAAAATCGACCTTGGAATAACCGCGGATGTAGCCTTCGGACTGCAGGACGTCGAGCACGCGGGCACGAAGATTCGATGCCGGGGTGGAAACAGACGACTTGCGGCGAGCAACACCGTTGCGGATGCGGGTGAGCATATCACCCAATGGATCAGTCATGGACATGGTTTGCTCTCCTTACCAGCTTGACTTAACAATGCCGGGGATCTGCCCAAAATTGCCGAGTTGACGCAGAGCGATACGCGACATTCCGAGCTTCCGGTAGAAGGCGCGAGGACGACCGGTGACTTCGCAACGATTGCGAATCCGGACCTTCGAGCCATTCCGCGGCAGTTCAGCCAGTTTCAGAGTTGCCTTGAACCGGTCTTCGATCGGAAGATTGCGGTCCGAGATGATTGCCTTCAGCTTTGCACGCTTGTTGGCATGCTGGGCAACCAATTTACGGCGGCGCTTGTTCTTTTCAACTGCGCTCGTTTTCGCCATTTGATAGTTCCTTTTCTACGCTCGTCGTTACGGTTAGGTACGGAACGGGAAGTTGAACTCTGTCAGAAGAGCCCGTGCTTCGTCGTCGGTCTTTGCCGTCGTGCAAACGATGATGTCCATGCCCCACATCTGATCAACTTTATCGTAGTTGATTTCAGGGAACACGATGTGCTCCTTGATACCCATGGCGAAGTTGCCACGGCCGTCAAAGCTCTTCGGATTCAGGCCGCGGAAGTCGCGAACGCGCGGAAGCGCGATGTTGACCAGGCGATCCATGAATTCATACATGCGAGCGCCGCGCAGGGTAACCTTTGCGCCGATCGGCATGAATTCGCGAACCTTGAAGCCAGCGATCGAGTTGCGCGCCTTGGTGATGACAGGCTTCTGGCCTGCAATCGCGGCCAGGTCGGCAGCAGCTACGGTAGGCTTCTTGGAGTCGGCAGTTGCCTCGCCAACGCCCATGTTGATCACGATCTTGTCGACGCGCGGGATCATCATTTCGTTGGAGTAGGAGAATTTCTCCTGCAGGGCAGCGCGTACGCGCTCCTTGTATTCAATCTTGAGCCTCGGCTCGTACTTAGCTTCAGCCATCGATCGACACTCCCGAACGCTTGGCCACGCGGACCTTCTTGTCGCCCTCGATCTTGAAACCGACGCGGGTCGGCTTGCCGTCCTTGGGGTCGGCGATAGCGAGGTTCGAGAGGTGAACCGGGGCTTCCTTGTTGATGATACCGGCTTCCTGGGAAGCGGTCTGGCGCTGGTGGCGCTTCACCATGTTGATACCGCGGACTACAGCGCGGTCTTCCTTCGGCATGACAGTCAGGACTTCGCCGGAGCGGCCCTTGTCCTTGCCGGTCAAAATGACGACCTTGTCGCCTTTGCGAATCTTTTGCATCTCAGTTGTTCCTTTCGATCACAAAACTTCAGGAGCCAGCGAGATGATCTTCATGTGGTTCTTGGCGCGGAGTTCGCGCGGAACCGGTCCGAAGATACGGGTGCCGATGGGCTCTTTCTTGTTGTCGATGAGAACAGCTGCGTTGCTATCGAAGCGGATAACGCTTCCGTCGGCACGGCGGATGTCCTTTGCGGTACGAACCACAACGGCTTTCATCACATCGCCCTTCTTCACGCGGCCGCGCGGGATGGCTTCCTTGATCGAGACGACGATGACGTCGCCGATCGATGCGTATTTACGCTTGGAGCCGCCCAGCACCTTGATGCACATGACACGACGTGCGCCGGAATTATCCGCCACGTCGAGGTTTGTTTGCATCTGAATCATGTCAGGTCGCCTTCTTGTTATGACCGGACTGGTTGGGCAAGGCCTCTCGGCCCGGTCCCCTGATCCGGCTTGTCAATCCAAGTTTCACTGGAATGGCCGCGTCTTATACAAAACACGGCCAAAATCAAGTCATTTCTTAAAAAGAGTTCACGCCCGGAGGATAATCCGGGCGGGCGCTCATCTCTCTAGCGTTTGCGTAACGGCTCAGGAATGAACCGTCACCACCCGCCAGCGCTTGTCCTTGGAGATCGGTGCGCATTCCTCGATGGAAACGACATCACCGGTCTTCACTTCGTTCTGTTCGTCGTGCGCCTTGTACTTCTTGGAACGGCGAACCGTCTTCTGAAGCAAGGGATGGGCAAAGCGACGTTCGACACGGACCACGACGGTCTTGTCATTCTTGTCGCTGACGACGGTGCCCTGCAGAATGCGTTTCGGCATTTCTTAAATCCTTCAAGCCTTTGCGTCGGCCGCCTTCTGGCGGGCGATCGTTTTAATCCGGGCAATATCCTTGCGAACTTCATTGAAGCGAGCGGTCTTTTCAAGTTGACCAGTCGCCTTCTGGAAGCGCAGGTTGAACTGCTCCTTCTTCAGCTTGGCAAGTTCGTCATTCATTTGGTCGGCACTCAGTGCGCGAACATCAGAAGCTTTCATTTCAATTCACTCCTTACTCGGCAATGCGTTGAATGAAACGCGTCTTGACCGAGAGCTTGGCGGCGCCCAGGCGAAGGGCTTCGCGAGCAAGCTCTTCGCTCACGCCGTCGATTTCGAACATCACGCGACCTGGCTTGACCCGGGCTGCCCAATACTCGACAGAGCCCTTGCCCTTACCCATACGCACTTCGGTCGGCTTCGCGGTGACCGGAACGTCCGGGAACACGCGGATCCAAACGCGGCCAGCGCGCTTCATGTGACGGGTAATCGCGCGGCGGGCCGCTTCGATTTCGCGGGCATTCACCCGGTTTGGTTCCTGGGCCTTGAGGCCGTATTCACCGAAAGCAAGGTCAAAACCACCCTTGGCAACACCATGGATGCGGCCCTTGAATTGCTTGCGGAACTTCGTTTTCTTTGGCTGCAACATTTTTTATTCTCCGAAGTGCCTTACGCGCTTATCACGCGTTTTCGCGGCGACGGTTGGTGTTGCCGCCCTGGTTGTCACCTTCGATCGCGCGACGCTCGGAAGCCATCGGATCGTGCTCAAGGATTTCGCCCTTGAAGATCCAGACCTTGATGCCGCACACGCCGAAAGCGGTGTGAGCTTCTGCAACGCCGAAGTCGATGTCGGCGCGCAGCGTATGAAGCGGCACGCGGCCTTCGCGATACCACTCGCTACGGGCGATTTCCGCACCACCGAGACGGCCGGCGCAGGTGATCTTGATGCCTTCGGCACCCAGACGCATGGCCGACTGGACGGCGCGCTTCATGGCGCGGCGGAATGCTACGCGGCGCTCGAGCTGCTGGGCGATGCCCTGTGCAACCAGCGTCGAGTCGATTTCCGGCTTGCGCACTTCAACGATGTTGAGATGCGTTTCGGAGTTGGTCATCTCGGAAACCTTCTTGCGAAGCTTCTCGATGTCCGCACCCTTCTTGCCGATGATCAGACCCGGGCGAGCCGAGTGGATCGTCACGCGGCACTTCTTGTGCGGACGCTCGATCACGACCTTGGCAATGCCTGCAGCCTTGAGCTCGTTCATCAGATAAGCGCGGATCGCGAGATCTTCATGAAGAAGCTTGCCGTATTCGGCGTTGTCAGCAAACCAGCGGCTGTCCCATGTACGGTTGATGCCGAGGCGGAAGCCGACTGGATTAATTTTCTGGCCCATTATGCAGCCTCCCCTTTTTCGGCAACTTCGCGAACAACGATCGTCAGATGCGCGAACGGACGTTCGATGCGCGATGCACGACCACGGCCACGAGCGTGGAAACGCTTCATGACGATCGACTTGCCAACATACGCTTCTGCGACGACGAGCGAATCGACATCCAGATCGTGGTTGTTCTCGGCGTTTGCGATTGCCGATTCAAGGGTCTTCTTGACGGTTTCCGAAATCCGCTTGCGCGAGAATTCGAGTTCGGCAAGAGCCTTGTCGACCTTCTTGCCGCGGATCAGCGCAGCAACCAGGTTCAGCTTCTGCGGGCTGACACGAATGGTGCGGGCTACTGCCTGCGCCTCGTTGTCCTTGAGCCGGCGTTCTGTTTTAGCCTTGCCCATGATTACTTCCTCTTCGCCTTCTTGTCCGCGCCATGACCATAGTAGGTACGGGTCGGAGAAAATTCGCCGAACTTGTGTCCGACCATTTCTTCGTTGACCGACACCGGCACATGCTTGTTGCCGTTGTAGACGCCGAACGTCAGACCGACAAACTGCGGAAGAATGGTGGAGCGACGGCTCCACATCTTGATTACTTCACTGCGGCCGCCTGCGCGCACCTTCTCAGCCTTCTTGAGAAGATATCCGTCAACAAACGGGCCTTTCCATACTGAACGAGCCATATCTGACTTCCTCTCTCAATTAGCGCTGGTGACGGGAGCGCATGATGAACTTGTTGGTCGACTTGTTCGACCGCGTGCGCTTGCCCTTCGTCGGCTTGCCCCAAGGGGTAACCGGATGGCGACCACCAGAGGTGCGGCCTTCACCACCGCCGTGCGGATGGTCGACCGGGTTCATGGCGACGCCGCGAACATGCGGGCGCTTGCCCTTCCAGATCGAGCGACCAGCCTTGCCGTCGTTGGTGTTGCCGTGGTCCGGGTTGGACACTGCACCGATCGACGCCATGCACAGGCCCGAAACCAGGCGCTGTTCACCAGAGGTGAGGCGAAGGATCGCCATGCCCTGGTCACGACCGACGAGCTGCACGTAGGTGCCGGCCGAACGGGCCATCTGGCCACCCTTGCCTGGCTTCATTTCCACATTGTGGACGATGGAGCCGACTGGGATGAACTGCAGCGGCATTGCGTTGCCCGGCTTAACGTCCGCACCCTTTTCGGATGCGATGACCTTGTCGCCGGTTGCCAGGCGCTGCGGCGCCAGGATGTAGCTCAGCTCGCCATCGTCGTACTTGATGAGGGCGATGAACGCTGTGCGGTTCGGGTCGTATTCCAGGTGCACGACGGTTGCTTCAATGTCGAACTTGCGACGCTTGAAATCGACGAGGCGATAGGACTTCTTGTGACCACCACCCTGGTAGCGCGCAGTGACGCGACCCATGTTGTTGCGGCCGCCCTTGGAGCTAAGACCTTCGGTCAATGCCTTGACAGGCTTTCCCTTGTGCAGGCCGGAGCGGTCAACGATAACCAGCTGGCGCAGGCTAGGCGTTACCGGATTGAATGTTTTCAATGCCATTGTCTTATTCCTCAGAGACCGGTGGTCACATCGATCCTCTGGCCTTCGACCAGAGTTACGACGGCCTTCTTAACGTCCTGCTGCGTACCAATCGTCTGCTTGAAACGCTTGGTCTTGCCCTTGCGGACGAGCGTATTGACGGCCTTGACCTTGACGCCAAACAGAGCTTCGACGGCAGCCTTGATTTCAGGCTTCGTAGCATCCTTGGCGACGTTGAACACGACCTGGTTATATTCGGAAACCAGGGTGGACTTTTCGGTGATCGCAGGTGTGCGGATCACGTCGTAGTGGCGAAGATCAGTCATTTGAACCGCTCCTCCAGAGCTTCCACTGCTGCCTTCGTAAGCACGAGCTTGCGGCGACGCAGAATGTCGTAAACGTTGATGCCTTGGACCGGCAGCACATCCACATTCGGGATGTTCTGGGCTGCGAGCTTGAAATTGGCGTCGAGTTCGGCGCCGCCGATGAACAACACGTTGGTCAGGCCGAGGCCGCCGAGCGCACCGAGCAGAGCCTTGGTCTTTGCTTCTGCAGCAACCAGGTTGTCGACGATGATCAGCTCTTCAGACTTGAGCTTGGCCGAAAGGGCGTGACGCAGGGCCAGAGCGCGGACCTTCTTGGGAAGATCGTGGGCGTGGCTGCGAACAACCGGACCATGTGCACGACCACCGCCACGGAACTGAGGAGCACGAGCGGAATGGTGACGGGCGCGGCCGGTACCCTTCTGCTTGTACATCTTCTTGCCGGTGCGGGAGATTTCCGCGCGGGTCTTCGTGGCGTGCGAACCCTGCTGCTTCTTGGCGAGCTGGTAGCGAACCATGCGGGCAATGATGTCTTCGCGCGGGTCAAGGCCGAAAATGGCGTCCGACACGGAGACCTTGCCGGCATCTTTGCCTTCAAGTGTTTTTACGTTGAGATCCATGACAGGGCCCTCTTACTTCGCTGCGCGGATGCCAGCCGGACGCGGAGCGTCAGCCGGGATACCCGCCTTTACGGCGTCACGGACGATGATCCAGGAGCCCTTGGAACCGGGGACTGCACCGCGGACCAGGATAAGGCCGCGATCGTCATCGGTCGAAACAACTTCGAGGTTCTGCGTGGTCACGCGAGTCTGACCCATGTGGCCGGCCATCTTCTTGTTCTTGAAGACCTTGCCCGGATCCTGACGGTTACCGGTAGAACCATGCGAACGGTGAGACACGGAAACACCGTGAGTAGCGCGAAGACCAGCGAAGTTGTGACGCTTCATGGCACCGGCAAAACCCTTACCGATCGATGTGCCCGTCACGTCGACCAGCTGGCCGGCGATGAAGTGGCTGGCGGCAATTTCAGTGCCGACATCGAGAAGGTTGTCTGCGGAAACGCGGAACTCGGCAAGCTTCGCCTTCGGTTCGACCTGCGCGAGAGCAAAAGTGCCGCGCGAAGCCTTCGAGACGTTCTTTACCTTGGCAACGCCTGCACCGAGCTGGACTGCGGTGTAGCCGTTCTTTTCTTCCGTGCGCTGAGCCACCACCTGGCAGCTTTCCATGCGCAAAACTGTGACGGGAACATGCTCGCCTGCATCTGTATAGATGCGGGTCATTCCCACTTTCTGTGCAATTACACCTGAACGCATTGGTTCATTCCTCTTAGAAGTCCATCCGGGGAGCAACCCCCTTCATGCCTCTTGTTTAAGGATTCCGTCCGACCACCGGCCTTCGGGTTTCCCGTTTCTGGAAGACGTTGGCAGATGCCACGTACCTTCCTTGTTATTTCGGCTTTCGCCGGACTTAGAGCTTGATTTCCACGTCGACGCCGGCGGCCAGGTCGAGCTTCATCAGCGCGTCCACGGTCTGGGGTGTCGGATCGACGATATCGAGAAGACGCTTATGCGTGCGCATCTCGAACTGTTCGCGGCTCTTCTTGTCCACATGCGGCGAGCGGTTCACGGTGAAACGCTCGATACGGGTCGGAAGCGGCACCGGGCCACGAACCTGGGCACCCGTGCGCTTCGCGGTCGAAACAATTTCGCGCGTGGAGGCATCGAGGATCCGGTGATCAAACGCCTTCAGGCGGATGCGGATATTCTGGCCGTTCATTCGACTAGTCCTTGCTGATCATGTCCGCTTGCCGGACACTGTTCTTGTTCTTCGAAGGCAGCAGGCAGGGATCGAAACCCCTGCCCTCAATCTGGCGATCGTTATTCGATGATCGAAGCGACGATGCCGGCGCCGACGGTACGGCCGCCTTCGCGGATGGCGAAGCGCAGCTTTTCTTCCATGGCGATCGGCACGATCAGTTCGACAGACACCGTGACGTTGTCGCCAGGCATGACCATTTCCGTGCCTTCCGGCAGGCTCACGATACCGGTCACGTCAGTCGTACGGAAGTAGAACTGCGGGCGGTAGTTGGTGAAGAACGGCGTATGACGGCCGCCTTCTTCCTTGGTCAGGATGTAGGCTTCGGCCATGAACTTCTTGTGCGGCTTGACCGAACCCGGCTTGCACAGGATCTGGCCACGCTCGACGCCGTCACGGGTGACGCCGCGGATCAGCGCGCCGATGTTGTCGCCGGCCTGGCCCTGGTCGAGCAGCTTGCGGAACATTTCAACGCCGGTCACCGTCGTCTTGGTGGTGGCGCGGATGCCGACGATCTCGACTTCTTCGCCAACCTTGACGATGCCACGCTCGACGCGACCGGTCACAACCGTACCACGGCCCGAGATCGAGAACACGTCTTCGATCGGCAGCAGGAACGGCAGGTTGATCGGACGTTCCGGCGTCGGGATGTAGGCGTCAACCGCTGCCATCAGTTCGCGGATCGCGTCTTCGCCGATCTTCTTGTCGGAATCTTCAAGCGCGGCCAGAGCCGAACCCTTGATGATCGGGATTTCATCGCCCGGGAAGTCGTAGGACGACAGCAGTTCGCGCACTTCGAGCTCAACGAGTTCGAGAAGCTCGGCATCATCGACCTGGTCGACCTTGTTGAGGAACACGACGATGGCAGGCACGCCAACCTGGCGGGCCAAGAGGATGTGTTCGCGGGTCTGCGGCATCGGGCCGTCAGCGGCCGAGCACACCAGGATCGCGCCGTCCATCTGTGCGGCACCGGTGATCATGTTCTTGACGTAGTCGGCGTGGCCGGGGCAGTCAACGTGGGCGTAGTGGCGGGCAGCCGTTTCATATTCGACGTGCGCCGTCGAAATGGTGATGCCGCGGGCCTTTTCTTCCGGAGCAGCGTCGATCTGGTCATACGCCTTGTATTCACCGAAATACTTGGTGATCGCAGCCGTCAGCGACGTCTTGCCGTGGTCGACGTGACCGATCGTGCCAATGTTGACGTGCGGCTTGTTCCGCTCGAATTTGCTCTTTGCCATTGTAGGCTCTCCATTCTCGTGACCCCCGAAGGGTCGTAAGTTCAAACAATTCGGTTAAGGGGTATTCCGATCAACGCTGACCGGAATACTTTGCCTGGATTTCCTGGGCCACATTCGCCGGAACCGGCGCATAATGGTCGAAGGTCATCGAATACTGGGCGCGGCCCTGGGACATCGAGCGCAGCTTGTCAACATACTTGAACATGTTGGCGAGCGGCACATGCGCGTTGAGTACAACGCTGACGCCACGAGCTTCCTGACCCTGGATCTGGCCACGGCGGGCATTGAGGTCGCCGATGCAATCACCGACATAATCCTCAGGCGTCACGACTTCGACCTTCATGATCGGCTCGAGCAACTGGGCACCGGCCTTCTTTGCAGCTTCGCGGAAGCAGGCGCGGGAGGCGATTTCGAATGCCAGGACAGACGAGTCAACATCATGGTAGGCACCGTCGATCAGCGTCGCCATGACGCCGAGCATCGGGAAGCCAGCCAGCGGACCGGAGGTCAGAACGCTGAGGATACCCTTTTCGACGCCGGGGACGTATTCCTTCGGCACCGCACCGCCGACAACCTTGGACTCGAACTTGAAGTCGTCGCCATCGGGATTCGGCTTGAAGACAATCTTGACGCGGGCGAACTGGCCGGTACCGCCGGACTGCTTCTTGTGGGTGTAGTCTTCGGTGTGCTCGCGGGTGATGGTTTCGCGATAAGCAACCTGAGGCTCGCCGACGGTGGCTTCGACCTTGAACTCGCGACGCATGCGGTCAACGAGGATATCGAGGTGAAGTTCACCCATGCCGGCGATGATCGTCTGGCCGGATTCTTCGTCGGTCTTGACGCGGAACGAAGGATCTTCGGCAGCCAGACGGTTGAGCGCGAGGCCCATCTTTTCCTGGTCGCCCTTGGACTTCGGCTCGATGGCGATCTGGATGACCGGCTCGGGGAATTCCATGCGTTCCAGGATAACCGGCTTCAACGGATCGCAGAGCGTGTCACCGGTGGTGGCATCCTTGAGGCCGGCGAGAGCGACGATGTCGCCCGAGAAGGCTTCTTCGATGTCTTCGCGGCTGTTGGAGTGCATCTGCAGCATGCGGCCGACGCGCTCGCGCTTGTCCTTGACCGTGTTCAGAACAGATGTGCCCTTTTCGAGCTTGCCCGAATAGATGCGGCAGAAGGTGAGCGAACCGACGAACGGGTCGTTCATGATCTTGAAGGCCAGCATCGACAACGGCTCGCTGTCGTCGGCATGACGTTCGATTTCCGCGTCCGTCTTGAAGTCGATACCCTTGATAGCAGGGATATCGGCCGGCGACGGCAGGAAGTCGACGACTGCGTCGAGCAGCGGCTGAACACCCTTGTTCTTGAAGGCAGAGCCGCAGAACATCGGGAAGAACTTGACGTCGATCGTGCCGCGACGGATGAGCGCGCGGATCTGGTCGTTGTCAGGCATGTTGCCTTCGAGATAAGCTTCGGTGGCAGCTTCGTCGATTTCGACGACCTGCTCGATCATCTTTTCGCGCCATTCGACCGCAGCATCCTTGAGATCGTCCGGAATTTCAACGACGTCCCACTGAGCGCCGAGCGACTCGTCGCGCCAGACCAGTGCGTTCATTTCGATCAGATCGACGACGCCCTTGAATTCGGTTTCAGCGCCGATCGGCAGCTGGCAAACGACGGCAGTGGCGCCGAGGCGGCTCTTGATCATTTCAACCGAACGATAGAAATCGGCGCCGGTCTTGTCCATCTTGTTGCAGAAGATCATCCGCGGGACTTTGTACTTGTCGGCCTGACGCCAGACAGTTTCCGTCTGCGGCTCAACGCCGGCATTGGCGTCGAGAAGAGCGATTGCACCGTCGAGAACGCGCAGCGAACGCTCGACTTCGATGGTGAAGTCGACGTGTCCTGGGGTGTCGATGATGTTGAAGCGGCGGGTCTTGCCGTCACGGCCCTTCCAGTAGGTCGTGGTCGCAGCAGACGTGATCGTGATGCCGCGTTCCTGCTCCTGCTCCATCCAGTCCATGGTGGCAGCGCCGTCGTGGACTTCGCCGATCTTGTGCGACTTGCCGGTGTAATAAAGCACACGCTCGGTGGTCGTGGTCTTGCCAGCGTCGATATGCGCCATGATACCGAAATTGCGGTAGTCTTCGATTTTATATTCGCGAGCCATGACAGACTGCCTTTCTTTCGATGATTACCAGCGGTAGTGCGAGAACGCGCGGTTGGCTTCAGCCATCTTGTGCGTGTCTTCGCGCTTCTTGACAGCCGAACCGCGGTTGTTGGCAGCGTCCAGCAGTTCGCCGCACAGGCGGTCGATCATGGTGGTTTCGTTGCGCTTGCGGGCGGCAGTGATCAGCCAGCGAATGGCGAGAGCCTGACGGCGCTCCGGACGAACGTCGACCGGAACCTGGTACGTTGCACCACCGACGCGGCGCGAACGAACTTCAACATGCGGCGCAATGTTGTCGAGCGCAGTGTGGAAGAGACCGATCGGCTCAGCCTTCGCCTTTGCCTGGGCTGCATCGAATGCGCCGTAGACAATGGTTTCTGCAGTCGACTTCTTGCCGTCATACATGATGGCGTTCATGAACTTGGTTACGATCAGATCGCCGAACTTCGGATCCGGATTGATCTCGCGCTTTTCTGCTTTATGACGTCGGGACATATTTCTCGTCTCTCAACTGGATAAGGGACTGGCCGGGCGGAAAACCGCGACCGGCCAAATACTGATTACTTCGGACGCTTGGCGCCGTACTTGGAACGGCGCTGCTTGCGGTTCTTGACACCCTGGGTATCGAGAACACCGCGGATGATGTGGTAGCGAACGCCCGGCAAGTCCTTGACGCGGCCGCCGCGGATCATGACCACGGAGTGTTCCTGAAGGTTGTGGCCTTCGCCGGGGATGTAGCCGATGACTTCGAAGCCATTGACCAGGCGGATCTTGGCAACCTTACGAAGCGCCGAGTTCGGCTTCTTCGGGGTCGTCGTATAGACGCGGGTGCAAACACCACGCTTCTGCGGGTTTTCCTGCAGAGCAGGCACCTTGTTGCGCTTGACCTGTGCCTGACGCGGCTTGCGGATCAGCTGGTTTACGGTAGGCATGTAACCATCCCTTTAGAAAACTGTTTTCCTAACCCTCTCGGGCCAATGAACGCCGTCTCCGGCACCTCACACGATACATAATGCGCAAAACCGGACCGATCCGCCTATCTGGCAGATGACCCGAAAAAACAGAGGATACCCCGGTAAAGGAGCATCATGCGTGCAGCAATCGCGTATCAACGTGCTTTAGCGAACCTTGTTTGGAGCGAACTTCAGGACGCGTCGTCCCGAACCAGCCAGCCCCACATCGGCTCTGATGAGCGGGGTACTAAAGGTATAAACCCGTCTCGTCAAGAGCCGCCGGTAATATTTTGTGGCGAAGCGCTGGAAACGCCGGACTTCGGGCCGGATCGGGCACCCTGCCCAGCCTACACCACACCTTGTATAGGCCTATTTAGCACTTAACCCCCTGTTAAGACAATAATCTGTTTGAAGAGCAGGTTTGAAAGCGGTATTTTCTCAAGCACGGTGCAACGCCTCCGTCATTGCCCGTCACATCTGATTCTTAAGGCAGAATCACAACAACAAGTCAGCAAGAGGCGAGAAAGACGCCCTGCCCCGCCAATAGGAAAGAATCAGCCATGCAAGAACCCGTCAACGACAACGACCCCAAGGACGGCTTCGTGTTCATCATCATCGGCAAGGCCTATACCGAGGGTGACGACGAGGGCGTGGACATCCATGTCATGCTGCGCGCGCCCGACGACGACACAGCCGTGCGCGACGCCCTGAACGCCCTTACCGAGGAAGGCTTCCACGAAGCGGACCTCGACCAGATCGGCACGATCATGGGCGAGCCCGACGAAGAACCGCACGCCTCCGCCTATCAGGGCGCGCTCGAAGGCGAAGTGGCCATCATCCGGTTCAATACATAAGGTCGGCGACGGGCTGCGCTGCTTACCGGGCATTGTCACAAGGCCATGACATTTGATTGATATGTTTGGGGGTCACCGCCTTGAAGGAGTCCCCCCATGCGTGATCTCACCAAAATTTTCGCCCTTGCCCTGGCCATCGGCTTTGCCGCGCCAGCTTTCGCTGAAGACGCCAAGCCGTTTGCCGACGACAAGCAGATCAACCTGACCGAGCTTCTGTCGCCGCCGCCTGCCAATGACTCCGCCCAGATGAAAGCCGAGCTTGCCGAAATCCTGACGATCCAGGTCACCCGGACGCCTGAGATGGAAGCCCGTGCCATCGCCGATGCCGAGGAAGATGTCTGGCGGTTCGGCGATGTCATCGACAATCCCAAATTCACCAAGGAGAATTTGCCGAAGTTTTCGGCCTTCTTCGACCGCGTGGTTGCGACCGAAGGCGCAGTCGTCGATCCGGCGAAGGATTTCTGGAAGCGCCCGCGTCCGCATCTCTACAGCGATCTCGTCAAGCCGGTCGTCCCGCTGTCGAAGTCGGGCGCCTATCCCTCGGGTCACACCACCGTCGGTACGCTGATGGGTATCGTTCTTTCGAACATGGTGCCGGAAAAGAAGGCCGCCCTGATGGCTCGCGCCTGGGAATACGGTCACAACCGAATGGTCGGCGGCATCCATTACGCCACCGACATCGAGGCTGGCCGCATCGCCGGCACCGTCATCGCCCAGACGATCATGACCCACGACGACTACAAAGCCGAATTCGAAGCGGCCAAGGAAGAGCTCCGCACGGTTCTCGGCCTCGGCCACGTTTAATCTCCAAATATCCCACCTGCATAGAAGAAGAAAGCCGCCGGGTTTCCCCGGCGGCTCGGAGTGCTGACGGACCCAGTCGATCAGCAACTGCCAGTTTCACAAGGACAGATCGCTACCAGCAATGGCGATTACGCCGTTTAACTCCAGCGCGAAGTCAGCCACTCCGTTACCGTCGACATCTCCGAGCAGGAACGTATTAGCCCCGTCCTGCACGTAGCGCAGTTCACCTGCGGTATTGCTGAAAGCGTTGGTGCCGATGAAACTTAGGCCATTAATCGCGCTCAGGTCGATCGTGTCGTTGCCCTGATCGAAGTCCCCTATGAAACCGTGCGCGCCATTTCTCGTGCCGATAGCGGACGTCGAGAGAAACACGAATGTATCTTCGCCGCTGCCGCCTTCGAGGTTGTCTCCCGCGGCACCCGCAGTCAGGATATCATTGCCGTCATTGCCAGAGGCCCAACCGCCGGCGGATCCGAGCTTCAGCTTATCGTCAAAGACGGTGCCACCAAGCGCTTCAATACTCTTTGTCGTCTCGACGTTGCCGAAGCCGTCATCCTTGATCTGATGGTTGGCGAGCGTCAGATCCACGTCGACGCCATGCTGGCCCAGATTCTCCCACCAGTCGAAGTTCACTTCATCCTTGCCTTTGCCGCCATCGAATGAATCGACGCCGCTCAGTCCACGAAACTGGTTGTCGTGGCTGGATCCAATGAACTTGTCATTGAAGTAGGTGCCATAGACTGCCTCGATATTCCTGACCTTGTCGATATTGCCAAAACCATCCTTAACACTGCCAATGGCGAGATTGGCCGTGATCCCGTGATGGCCGCCGTAGCTGTCATCCTTGTGATAGCGCACTTCGTCCCAACCCTTGCCGCCATCGATCACGTCCTTTCCGCGCAGGCCCATGAAAGCTTCATTGCGACCGCTGCCTTTCAACACGTCGGCATAGACCGAACCGTCGAACTCCTCGAATTTGCTGTTGAACTTGTCTTTGTCGCCCCAGCTGTCGAGTATCGTTCCCGCAACCGCATCAAGTTTGATGCCTTGCTTGTCATCGTTTCGGTAAAAGGTATCGTTAAATGAGATCGTATCCCAACCGGCGCCACCCTTCATCGTATCGTTGCCTTCAGAGCCGCCCATGAACGAACCGGCATTTCCCGCGATGATCGTATCGTTACCGTGGTTTTCTGCGAAATTGAGATCATTGCCGACGTTGCTGCCAATGATCTTGTCATTGCCAGCAGTGAGAAGGGTCATAAAGTCGTAAATGTTGTCGTTCTTGATGAGGGCGTCCGACAGCTTGCGCGCATTGTAGGCTCCTTCCGTCACCGAAATGAGCGTTCCACCGCCATCGTCCAGGAATAGGACGCTGTTGACCGTCCCATCGCTCATGTTCTGGCCGTGAAATGTAAGCTTGCTCCCCAACAGGACGATATCGAAACCGTTGATATCTTCGTAAACGGCTTTGCTGCCCGTATGGGATTTCAAGGCAAGGCTGGCTTCATCGAACAAGTCACCGAACCAGGCGTATTCCGGCATGGCATTGCCGACCTTTATCTTGGCCATGATCATTTCCTCCCATGTGGTTCCCCGGTATTGCCGCGCACGGAAATCAACTGGATCCTTCGCACAGCGCAATGTATCGCGGCGCCGAAATTCAGCGGCACGTCACGCAGATTTCCTCCTCCGGCTGCTGACCCGGATGGAACATGTCACCGATGTGCCCGGCGGCTGATTGAAGTGAGAAAAGCAGATCGCAGAACACCAATGACGACAATTGCCCCGCGTTAGCAGGAAGGCAGATATAGTCGCAGTCCCTCTCTCACTCCCACAAGACAACGGTGAGTGAAAATAAAGTATTCAGCTCTGAACGGCGGATAATATACACAAATAAGAATGTAATGCAATTCTTATATATGGATTGAACTGATGCGTAAGCATGAACGTCCAGGATTGACTTCAATCACAACGGTAAATCCTGGAGTCTGCATCGCGCGATTGCCAAATAAAAGGCCGCCGGAGTTTCCCCCGGCGGCCTTTTGCATTTCATCGTTTCGATCAGCGATTACTCGCCGGCCCGAAGCTTATCTTCGCCTGCAAGATCCTGCAGCATCGGGGTTGCGGATTCCGCACCCGAGCCACGCTTGCGTTCCTCGAGGATCATATCGTCGCGGGCCATGGCGATCCGGCGGATCTGGGTCATGGTACCACCCGTACCGGCCGGGATCAGACGACCGACGATGACATTTTCCTTCAGGCCCTGCAGCGTGTCGCGCTTGCCGGCGATCGCAGCTTCCGTCAGCACCTTCGTCGTTTCCTGGAAGGACGCGGCGGAGATGAACGACGGAGTCTGCAGCGACGCCTTGGTGATGCCGAGAAGGACAGGCTCGCCGTAAGCGGGCTTCTTGCCTTCCTCGATCAGGCGCTCGTTGACTTCTTCCAGCTCGATACGGTCGACATTGTCGCCCGTGATATAGCCGGTATCGCCCTGCTCGGTGATCTCGACCTTCTGCAGCATCTGGCGAACGATCACCTCGATGTGCTTGTCGTTGATCAACACGCCCTGCAGACGGTAGACTTCCTGGATTTCATTGACGAGGTAGGAAGCGAGTGCTTCCACGCCCTTGATGGCCAGGATGTCGTGCGGCGCAGGATTGCCGTCGAGGATGTAGTCGCCCTTTTCGATGAAGTCGCCTTCCTGAAGATGGAAAGGCTTGCCCTTCGGGATCAGGTATTCGACCGGATCGACTCCGTCTTCGGCAGGCTCGATGATGACGCGACGCTTGTTCTTGTAGTCGCGGCCGAGGCGGATCGTACCATCGATTTCGGCGATGATCGCATGATCCTTCGGACGACGTGCTTCGAACAGTTCGGCAACGCGCGGGAGACCACCGGTGATGTCCTTGGTCTTGGCGCTTTCCATCGGCGAACGTGCAAGCACGTCACCCTGGGAAACCTTCGTACCAGGCTCGACCGAGAGAATGGCTTCGACCGACAGGAAGTAACGGGCGTCACCACCACGAGCGAGCTTCAGGATGTTGCCGCTCTCGTCCTTGATGACGATTGCCGGCTTCAGATCCGTACCGCGCGGGGTCGAACGCCAGTCGATAACCTGACGCTTGGTGATACCCGTGGATTCGTCGGTCGCTTCGAGGACCGAGATGCCGTCGACGACATCTTCGAACTCGATGCGGCCGCCCACTTCCGTCAGGATCGGGCGGGTATATGGATCCCACTCTGCCAGACGCTGACCGCGACGAACCTTGTCGCCGTCATCGACGTGGATCTTCGAACCGTAGGCAACACGCTGCGACGAACGTTCGACGCCGCGTTCGTCCAGGATCTGCACCGCCATGTTACGACCCATGGCAACGAGATTGCCATCGGAGTTGCGCAACATGTTGCGGTTCTTGATCTGGATCGTGCCTTCGTAGGACGCTTCCAGGAACGACTGGTCGACCACCGTTGCCGTGCCACCAAGGTGGAACGTGCGCATGGTCAGCTGGGTGCCCGGCTCGCCGATCGACTGCGCGGCGATGACGCCGACAGCTTCACCCATATTGACAGGCGTGCCGCGAGCAAGGTCGCGGCCGTAGCAGACGCCGCAAACGCCGGTGCGGATTTCGCAGGTCAGCGCCGAACGGATGCGGACCGACTGGATGCCGCACTTTTCGATAGCTACGACATTGGCTTCGTCGATCATAACGCCGGCCTTGACGATGTTCTCGCCGGTCAGCGGGTTGTCGATGTCGTCGAGCGCCGTACGGCCGAGGATACGCGTACCGATCGAGGCCACGACCTGGCCGGCGTCGATGATCGCCGTCATGGTCAAACCAGTTTCGGTGCCGCAATCGACATGGGTAACGATGCAATCCTGGGCGACGTCAACGAGACGACGCGTCAGGTAACCCGAGTTCGCGGTCTTCAACGCGGTGTCTGCAAGACCCTTACGGGCGCCGTGGGTCGAGTTGAAGTACTCGTTGACGGTCAGGCCTTCCTTGAAGTTCGACGTGATCGGCGTTTCGATGATCGAGCCATCCGGCTTTGCCATCAGGCCGCGCATGCCGCCGAGCTGGGACATCTGCTTCGGTGAGCCACGAGCGCCGGAATGGCTCATCATGTAGATCGAGTTCATCTGCTTCTGACGACCGCTCGGCAGGAATTCAACAGCCTTGAGGCGCTGCATCATTTCGTCGGCGACCTTTTCGGTTGCCTTGCCCCAGGCGTCAACGACCTTGTTGTACTTCTCGCCCTGGGTGATCAGGCCGTCGTTGTACTGCTGTTCGTATTCCTTCACCAAGCTTTCGGTGTCGTCGACGATCGTGTACTTCGAGGCCGGGATGACCATGTCGTCCTTGCCGAACGAAATGCCGGCGCGGCAGGCATGGGCAAAGCCCAACTGCATGATGCGGTCGCAGAAAATGACCGTGTCCTTCTGGCCGCAATGGCGGTAGACCGTGTCGATCATCTTGGAGATGTTCTTCTTGGTCAGTTCCTGGTTGCAGACGTCGAAGGGAACGTCAGGGTTCTTCGGCAGCAATTCGCCAACGATCATACGGCCCGGCGTCGTTTCGAAAATCTTCGAAACGGGCTTGCCTTCGCGGTCGACGCTCTTGAAGCGGCCGCGGATCTTGGTGTGCAGCGTCACGACCTTGTTTTCAAGCGCGTGCTGGAGTTCGCCCATGTCGGAGAACACCATGCCTTCGCCCGGCTCGCCCTTGGCGACGATCGAGAGATAATAGAGGCCAAGCACCATGTCCTGCGACGGCACGATGATCGGCGCGCCGTTCGCCGGATGCAGGATGTTGTTGGTCGACATCATCAGCACGCGTGCTTCAAGCTGGGCTTCAAGCGACAGCGGCACGTGAACGGCCATCTGGTCGCCGTCGAAGTCGGCGTTGAAGGCCGTGCAGACGAGCGGATGCAGCTGGATGGCCTTGCCTTCGACCAGGGTAGGTTCGAAGGCCTGGATGCCCAGGCGGTGCAGCGTCGGTGCGCGGTTCAGGAGAACCGGATGCTCGCGGATAACCTCGTCGAGGATGTCCCAGACTTCCGGCTTTTCCTTTTCAACCAGCTTCTTGGCCTGCTTGACGGTCGAGGAGAAACCCTTGGCGTCAAGGCGGGCATAGATGAACGGCTTGAAGAGCTCGAGCGCCATCTTCTTCGGCAGGCCGCACTGGTGCAGCTTCAGTTCCGGGCCGGTCACGATGACCGAACGACCGGAATAGTCGACGCGCTTGCCGAGCAGGTTCTGACGGAACCGGCCCTGCTTGCCCTTGAGCATGTCGGAGAGCGACTTCAGCGGGCGCTTGTTGGCGCCGGTGATGACGCGGCCACGACGGCCGTTGTCGAACAGCGCGTCCACAGCTTCCTGCAGCATGCGCTTTTCGTTGCGGATGATGATGCCCGGTGCGCGCAGTTCGATCAAGCGCTTCAGACGGTTGTTACGGTTGATGACGCGGCGATAGAGGTCGTTGAGGTCAGACGTCGCAAAGCGGCCGCCATCGAGCGGCACCAGCGGACGCAGGTCCGGCGGGATGACCGGGACGACCTTCATGATCATCCATTCCGGGCGATTGCCGGATTCGATGAAGTTCTCGACGATCTTCAGACGCTTCATCAGCTTCTTCTGCTTCAGATCCGACGTCGTGTCGGCGAGATCCGAGCGCAGTTCGCCGGCGATCTTTTCGAGCTCGAGGCCAGCCAGCATTTCGAAGATGGCTTCGGCGCCGATCATGGCGGTGAACTGGTCTTCGCCATACTCGTCAACAGCCAGCATGTAGTCTTCTTCAGACAGCAGCTGGTTTTCCTTGAGCGCGGTGAGGCCAGGCTCGGTGACGATGTAGTTTTCGAAGTAGAGAACGCGCTCGACATCCTTCAGCGTCATGTCCAGCAGCGTGGAGATGCGGCTCGGCAGCGACTTCAGGAACCAGATGTGGGCAACGGGAGCGGCGAGCTCGATATGGCCCATGCGCTCACGGCGAACGCGCGACAGCGTCACTTCGACGCCGCACTTTTCGCAGATGATGCCCTTGTACTTCATGCGCTTGTACTTGCCGCACAGGCATTCGTAGTCCTTGATAGGTCCGAAAATGCGCGCGCAGAACAAGCCGTCACGTTCCGGCTTGAAGGTACGATAGTTGATGGTCTCCGGCTTCTTGATTTCTCCGTAGGACCAGGAAAGAATCTTCTCGGGCGAGGCGATCGAGATCCGGATGGAATCGAACACCTGTGCCGGGGCCTGCGGATTGAAAAGATTCATGACCTCTTGGTTCATGCTTGTCTCCTTGGGGGCGCCATACCCTGAAAAGGGAAGCGGGGCTGATCTCGTGGGGTGCGGGATCCTTCGCTTCCGAAATGTCAGAAACCGCGTTGTCGCGGCATTCCACCCAAAGTCCGCTCAACGCAATGCCATGCGAAACGGACCAAAAGGTGACGCCGCGCGCGAATGAGTTCGCGCGCGGCTTGTCGTTTGCGTTACTCGGCCGCGTCGGGCAGTTCGACCTGCGCCTCGTCGATAACGGTGTTCTCGAGTTCGACCGAGAGACCCAGCGAGCGCATTTCCTTGACGAGAACGTTGAAGCTTTCCGGAATACCGGCTTCAAATGTGTCGTCGCCACGGACGATGGCTTCGTAGACCTTGGTACGACCCGCCACGTCATCCGACTTGACGGTGAGCATTTCCTGCAGCGTGTAGGCTGCACCGTAGGCTTCGAGCGCCCAGACTTCCATTTCCCCGAAGCGCTGACCACCGAACTGCGCCTTACCACCGAGCGGCTGCTGGGTGACGAGCGAGTACGGACCGATCGAGCGGGCGTGGATCTTGTCGTCGACAAGGTGGTTGAGCTTGAGCATGTAGATGTAGCCCACAGTCACCTTGCGGTCGAATTCCTCGCCGGTACGGCCGTCATAGAGCGTGGACTGCCCGGTGTCGGACAGGCCTGCCTTGGTCAGCAGAGTGTTGATGTCTGCTTCATGCGCACCATCGAACACCGGAGTGGCGATCGACACACCCTTGCGGGACTGCTCGGCAAGACGCACCAGCGACTCGTCGTCGAAGTCCTTGACCGGCTCGGCCTTCGGGCCGGAACCCATCAGCTCGTCCATGGTCAGGCGCAGCGGCTTGATGTCGCCGGATGCCCTGTAGGCATCGATCATGTCGCCGATCTGGCGGCCCATGCCTGCGCATGCCCAGCCCAGATGCGTTTCCAGGATCTGGCCAACGTTCATGCGCGACGGCACGCCCAGCGGGTTGAGCACCACGTCGACCGAAGTACCATCCTCAAGGAACGGCATGTCTTCGACCGGAACGATGCGCGAAACCACGCCCTTGTTGCCATGACGGCCGGCCATCTTGTCGCCCGGCTGGATCTTGCGCTTCACAGCGACGAAGACCTTGACCATCTTCATGACGCCCGGGGGCATTTCGTCGCCACGCTGGACCTTTTCGACCTTGTCCATGAAGCGCTGCTCGAGCAGCGACTTGGACTCGTCGTACTGGCCGCGAAGCGATTCCAGCTCGCCCTGTGCCTTCTCGTCTTCGACGGCGAACATCCACCACTGCGAACGGGGATATTCGGCGACGACCGACTGCGAAAGCTCGGTGCCCTTCTTGAAGCCCTTCGGACCGGCGATTGCCACCTGGCCCTTGAGCATGTCGATAAGGCGGCCGTAGACGTTACGGTCGAGGATCGCCTGTTCGTCGTCACGGTCCTTGGCGAGACGCTCGATTTCCTCGCGCTCGATGGCCATGGCGCGTTCGTCCTTTTCAACGCCGTGGCGATTGAAAACGCGAACTTCCACGACCGTGCCATAGGTGCCCGGAGGCATGCGCATGGACGTATCGCGAACGTCGGAAGCCTTTTCACCGAAGATGGCGCGCAGAAGCTTTTCTTCCGGCGTCATCGGGCTTTCGCCCTTCGGGGTGATCTTGCCGACGAGGATGTCGCCGGGGGTCACTTCAGCACCGATATAGACGATGCCGGCTTCGTCGAGGTTCTTCAGCGCTTCTTCCGAAACGTTCGGAATGTCGCGCGTGATTTCTTCCGGGCCGAGCTTGGTGTCGCGCGCCATCACTTCGAATTCTTCGATGTGGATGGAGGTGAACACGTCGTCCGACACGATACGCTCGGAAAGCAGGATCGAGTCTTCGTAGTTGTAGCCGTTCCAGGGCATGAACGCGACGAGCGCATTGCGGCCGAGCGCCAGATCGCCGAGATCGGTCGAAGGACCGTCGGCAATGATGTCGCCCTTGTTCAGGATGTCACCGACAGTGACCAACGGACGCTGGTTGATGCAGGTGTTCTGGTTGGAACGCTGGTACTTCTGCAGGCGGTAGATATCGACGCCGGACTTGCCCGGATCGAGGTCTTCCGTTGCGCGGATAACGATACGCGTCGCATCGACCTGGTCGACCACGCCGCCGCGACGAGCGCCGATGGCGGCGCCGGAGTCACGGGCAACGATCGGCTCCATGCCGGTACCGACGAACGGTGCTTCGGCACGCAGCAACGGCACGGCCTGGCGCTGCATGTTCGAGCCCATGAGCGCGCGGTTGGCGTCGTCGTTCTCAAGGAACGGAATGAGCGCCGCCGCCACCGAAACAACCTGCTTCGGCGAGACGTCCATGAGATTGATCGTTTCGCGCTGGGCCAGCATGACGTCGCCGGAATGGCGGCAGACGACGAGCTCTTCGGCGAAGGACTGGTCTTCGTTCATGACCGAGTTGGCCTGAGCGATGTAGTACTTCGCTTCTTCCATTGCCGAGAGATAGATCACGTCGTTGGTCAGCTTGCCGTCAACGATCTTGCGGTACGGGCTTTCGATGAAGCCGTACTTGTTGACGCGGGCAAACGTGGCCAGCGAGTTGATCAGACCGATATTCGGGCCTTCCGGCGTTTCGATCGGGCAGATACGGCCATAGTGGGTCGGATGCACGTCGCGGACTTCGAAGCCGGCGCGCTCGCGGGTCAGACCACCCGGTCCAAGTGCCGAAAGACGGCGCTTGTGGGTGATTTCCGAAAGCGGGTTGACCTGGTCCATGAACTGCGAGAGCTGCGAGGAACCGAAGAATTCGCGAACCGCGGCAGCTGCCGGCTTCGCATTGATCAGGTCCTGCGGCATGACAGTATCGATCTCGATCGAGGACATACGTTCCTTGATCGCGCGCTCCATGCGGAGCAGGCCGAGACGGTACTGGTTTTCCATCAGTTCGCCGACCGAACGCACACGGCGGTTGCCGAGGTTGTCGATGTCGTCGATTTCACCCTTGCCGTCGCGCAGGTCAACGAGCATCCGGACCACGGCCAGGATGTCTTCCTTGCGCAGGACGCGGACGGTATCGGCGACGTCGAGGTCAAGACGCATGTTCATCTTGACGCGACCGACGGCCGAAAGGTCGTAGCGCTCGGAGTCGAAGAACAGCGAATTGAACATCGCTTCGGCGGATTCCATCGTCGGCGGCTCGCCGGGACGCATCACGCGGTAGATGTCGAACAGCGCATCCTGGCGGTTCTCGTTCTTGTCGACGTGGATGGTGTTGCGGATATAGGCACCGACATTGATATGGTCGATGTCGAGAACCGGGATTTCAAGGAAACCGGAAGACAGAATGACGGGAAGCGTTTTCTCGTCGATTTCGTCGCCGGCTTCGAGATAGATTTCACCCGTCTTCGGGTTGACCATGTCCTCGGCAAGATAGTTGCCATAGAGATCGTCATCCGAAGCGCGAAGCGACTTCAGGCCCTTCTCGACCAATTGCTTGATCAGGCGCGGAGTCATCTTCTTGCCGGATTCGACAACCACCTCGCCGCTATCGGCGTCGATCAGGTCCGAAAGAACCTTGGTGCCCTTGAGCGTTTCGGCATTGAACGGCACGCGCCATCCCTTGCCATCCCGCGCATAGTAGGACTTGGTGTAGAAGGTCGACAGAATGTCTT
The DNA here is from genome assembly GCF_057787725.1 of Shinella sp. OV683. Taxonomy (NCBI): domain Bacteria; kingdom Pseudomonadati; phylum Pseudomonadota; class Alphaproteobacteria; order Hyphomicrobiales; family Rhizobiaceae; genus Shinella; species Shinella sp. OV683. The sequence continues at coordinate 2,035,787 of NZ_CM173543.1, read as the reverse complement.
CGCCGTCCATACCGAGCGCCATGAGCAGCGACGACACGGGGATCTTGCGGCGACGGTCGATACGCGCATAGACGATGTCCTTGGCGTCGAACTCGATGTCGAGCCAGGAACCGCGATACGGAATGACGCGGGCAGCAAACAAAAGCTTGCCCGACGAATGGCTCTTGCCCTTGTCGTGGTCGAAGAACACGCCCGGCGAACGGTGCATCTGCGAGACGATAACGCGCTCGGTGCCGTTGACGATGAACGTACCGTTGTTGGTCATGAGCGGCATGTCGCCCATGTAAACGCTCTGCTCCTTGATGTCCTTGATGGACTTGGAGCCGGTATCCTCGTCGATATCGAACACGATGAGGCGCAGCGTCACCTTCAGCGGCGCTGCGTAGGTCAGATCGCGCTGGCGGCATTCATCAACGTCGAATTTCGGCGGCTCGAATTCGTAGGACACGAATTCCAGCATTGCCGCGCCCGAAAAATCGGTAATCGGGAACACGGACTTGAAAACTGCGTTCAAGCCTTCGTCGGGACGCCCGCCTGCGGGCTCTTCCACCATCAGGAATTGGTCGTAGGATGCCTTCTGAACCTCGATGAGGTTCGGCATTTCTGCGACTTCCGGGATTTTTCCAAAAAACTTGCGTACGCGCCTACGACCATTGAATGAAAGGGTCTGAGCCATCGTCGCTCCTATCGGTTATAGCATTCGGGCCTGCAACAGACGGTTACCGCTGGCCAAACGGCTCCGTCATAAACTCGGGTACTCTTATCTTTAGAACCCAATACCCAAAAGCCTGTTTCAGGCTTTTGGGTAACCGGTTCGGCAGAACAGACAGTGGGAGACGGTGCCGAGCACCATCTCCCACTGCTTATATATTACTTGATTTCAACCTTGGCGCCGGCTGCTTCAAGCTTCTTCTTGAGGTCTTCGGATTCTGCCTTGTTGACAGCTTCCTTGACAGGCTTAGGAGCGCCGTCGACCAGGTCCTTGGCTTCCTTGAGGCCCAGGCCAGTGATGACGCGGACTTCCTTGATGACGTTGATCTTGTTTGCACCGGCTTCGACGAGGATAACGTCGAATTCGGTCTTTTCTTCAACGGCAGCAGCCGGAGCACCGGCGCCGGCAGCGGCTGCAACAGCAACCGGAGCAGCGGCGGAAACGCCCCACTTTTCTTCGAGCAGCTTGGAAAGTTCTGCAGCTTCCAGAACGGTCAGGCTGGACAGGTCTTCTACGATCTTTGCGAGATCAGTCATTGTTGTATTCCTTATTTTCAGTTCGAACTTGGTTTGGTTTAGGTGACAGCGAAGTACCGCCTTATGCGGCTTCGCTCTTCTCGGCATATGCTGCGAACACGCGAGCAAGCTGGCCTGCCGGTGCCTGGATGACAGCTGCGATACGGGTTGCGGGGGTCTGAATCATACCCACCAACCTTGCACGCAGTTCATCAAGCGACGGAAGGGTCGCAAGCGCTTTCACGCCTTCGGCATCAAGACTTGTGCTGCCCATGGATCCGCCGATAATGACAAGCTTGTCATTGGTCTTGGCGAATTCAGAAGCAATCTTGGGAGCCGTGATCGGGTCATTGCTGTAACAAATCAGCGTCTGTCCCTTGAAAAGATTCTGGATCTTTTCCGACTCCGTGCCCTGAAGAGCGATCTTGGCCAGGCGGTTCTTCGCGACTTTGACGGTGCCGCCGGATGCGCGCATCTTGGAACGAAGATCGTTCATCTGCGCGACCGTGACGCCAGCATAGCTCGCCACGACGACTGAGCCCGAAGCCTTGAAGACTTCGTTCAGTTCGGAGACGAATTCGCGTTTTTCCGCTCTATCCACTGTCTCACTCCAGTTAAGCAGGACCGCTATATTGCCGCGGACCCTGCCGGGTTGCCTTTGCCGCATGGGAATGATCCCAAGCGACGCTTGAGGATCCTGTCCCCTCGCGCCTCATTTCGCGGGCGAAATGCAGCACAAGGCATCCAAGGTTCGAACCGTTCTTTGCGGCATTCGCCGCGGAAACCGGTCGTACCCGTCTCATGCAGGCCAAGTGATTAAGGTTGACCACCTGCAATCTCGGACAGGAATTCGATGGGTTGCCCCATCGATCCCCGGCCCGAAGGCCGGGAATTGGTGAGGGAGCCTGATGGAAGGCTCCCCGAAAACTTATCAAGCGGCTGTAAGAGTAGCCGGATCGACCTTCACGCCAGGACCCTGGGTCGAGGAGATCGCGATCTTCTTGAGGTAGTTGCCCTTGGCGCCAGCCGGCTTCGCCTTGACGACGGCGTCGGCGAAAGCGCGGATGTTTTCTTCAAGAGCCTTGGCAGCGAACGAGGCCTTGCCGATACCGGCATGGATGATACCAGCCTTCTCGACGCGGAATTCGACAGCGCCACCCTTGGAAGCCTTAACGGCGCCAGCAACGTCGACGGTGACGGTGCCGACCTTCGGGTTCGGCATCATGCCACGCGGACCGAGAACCTTGCCGAGACGACCGACGAGCGGCATCATGTCAGGGGTCGCGATGCAACGATCGAAGTCGATCTTGCCGCCGAGGACGATTTCGAGCAGGTCTTCCGCACCGACGATGTCGGCACCGGCAGCCTTGGCTTCGTCAGCCTTGGCGCCACGAGCGAAGACGGCGACGCGAACGTCACGGCCCGTGCCGTTCGGCAGGTTGACAACGCCGCGGACCATCTGGTCGGCGTGGCGCGGATCAACACCGAGGTTCATCGAGATTTCGACAGTTTCGTCGAACTTGGCGACCGCACGTTCCTTGACCATGGTCACGGCAACATCAAGGCCGTAAGCCTTGTTGGGGTCAACGCCTTCGCGGATCTTCTGAATACGCTTTGCAATCTTCGGCATCTATCAGCCCTCTACCGTCAGGCCCATGGAGCGGGCAGAGCCCTCGACCATGGCCATTGCGCCTTCGACGTCGGCGGCGTTGAGATCCTTCATCTTGGCTTCGGCGATCTTGCGAATCTGGTCGCTGGAGATCGTGCCTGCCTTGGCGCCCTTGCCGGGAGTCTTCGAGCCCGAAGTGATCTTGGCTTCCTTCTTGAGGAAGTAAGAAACCGGGGGCTGCTTCATCGCGTAGGTGAAGGACTTGTCCTGGTAATAGGTGATGACGACCGGGATCGGCATACCCTTTTCCATTTCCTGCGTAGCCGCGTTGAACGACTTGCAGAATTCCATGATGTTAATGCCACGCTGACCAAGCGCCGGGCCGATCGGCGGGGACGGGTTTGCCGATCCTGCCTTGACCTGAAGCTTGAGCTGGCCTGCAATTTTCTTAGCCATTTCTCTGCCTTTTCTTCAGGTTCCGTCCCCTTGCAGGGTCCGAAACCGGTGAAAGCCGGTTGCCCGGCTCAAATGCCAACCCGTTTAGAGATGGCGGCTGCGGTTGCGTGGTCGCGGCGCTTGACGGAACCAGGCTAAGGTCCCTCGCCTCCCACGCGTGTATGGATGACGGCCAAAACCGTCACCCAATGCCTATCAGACCTTTTCGACCTGACTGTATTCCAGCTCGACCGGCGTTGCGCGGCCGAAGATCGACACTTCGACCTTGAGGCGCGAACGCTCCTCGTCGACATCCTGAACGATGCCGTTGAACGAAGCGAACGGCCCATCGGCCACCCGCACCTGCTCACCGACCTCGAACGAGACGGAGGGCTTCGGATGCTCGACGCCATCCTGAATCTGGTTCAGGATGCGCTCGGCTTCCGAATCCGGAATCGGAACCGGCTTGTTGTCGGATCCCAGGAACCCGGTGACCTTCGGCGTATTCTTGATCAGATGATACGCTTCGTCGGTCAACTGCGCCCGGACCATCACATAGCCCGGAAAGAACTTGCGTTCGCTATCGACCTTGCGGCCACGGCGAACTTCAACGACCTTCTCGGTCGGAACCACGATACGCTCAAAAAGATGGCTCAAGCCCTTCTGGCGAGCCTTGTCTTCGATCGATTCCGCGACCTTTTTCTCAAAATTAGAATATGCGTGAACGATATACCAACGTGCGGCCATCTTCATCTCCACCCGAAATTAGAAGCCGACATTCAGGATAAGGCCGATTACCCAACCCATAAGCCAATCAGCAGCAAAGAAAAAAATCGCGGCAAGACCCGCCATGATGAATACCATCATGGTCGAAATCATTGTCTCGCGCCGGGTAGGCCAAGTCACTTTTGACGTCTCCGAGCGGACCTGCTGCAGAAACGTAAACGGGTTGGTTCTAGATGCCATTGACTGCTCACGCCATTTCGGCGCGTAAAGCTGACAGTGCCAGCCCCACGCACCGCGTGTCTGATTTAAACCTTACATAGACTCCGATTCCCTTTTTAACAAGGGGTAAATCGAAGCTTTCTCTCACGAACAAGAAATCGCGCCTCAAGCGCGTCATCATCGATCGCTTATTTATTTGGCAGGGGCAGTAAGGCTCGAACTTACGACCTGCGGTTTTGGAGACCGCCGCTCTACCAACTGAGCTATACCCCTATATCTCTTCAAGACCAGCGAAGCGCCGTTCCCAAACGAGATGGCGGCTTATTATTCAATCTATTTTCAAAAGACAAGCCGCTTCGAAAAGAAAGTTTAGGGGCGGCATTGTTTACCGTCCCCAACCGTCGTTACGCCAGATCATCCACCACAGCATCAGCGCTGCCAGAAATCCGGTGTGCGAGTGCCGCTTCCATGAACGGGTTGAGGTCGCCGTCGAGCACGTCGGACGGCGCCGAGCTTTCCACACCTGTGCGCATGTCCTTGACCATCTGGTAGGGCTGCATCACGTAGGACCTGATCTGGTGACCCCAGCCGATATCGGTTTTCGACGCAGCCTCCGCATTTGCCGCCGCTTCGCGCTTCTCGAGCTCGACCTCATAGAGCCGCGAGCGCAGCATTTCCCAGGCCTTGGCCTTGTTCTTGTGCTGCGAACGTTCCTGCTGGCAAGCCACTGCGATGCCGGTCGGAATATGCGTGATGCGCACGGCCGAGTCGGTGGTGTTGATGTGCTGTCCACCGGAGCCCGAGGCACGGTAGGTATCGATTCGGCAGTCGCTCTCGTTGATATCGATATTGATCGAATCGTCGACAACCGGATAGACCCAGATCGACGAGAACGAAGTATGGCGCCGCGCATTGCTGTCATAGGGCGAGATGCGGACCAGGCGGTGAACGCCCGATTCGGTCTTCAGCCAGCCATAGGCATTGTGGCCCTTGACCATGATGGTCGCGGACTTGATGCCGGCTTCTTCGCCGTCGTGCATTTCCAGGATTTCGACCTTGAAGCCCTGGCGCTCCGCCCAGCGCGTATACATGCGCAAGAGGATGTTCGCCCAATCCTGGCTCTCGGTGCCGCCTGCCCCGGAATGTACTTCGAGATACGTATCGTTGCTGTCAGCTTCGCCCGAGAGCATCGCCTCGACCTGCCGGCGGTTGGCCTCAACCAGCATCGCCTTCAGCGACTTCTCGGCGTCCTGGATAATTTCCTGGTCGCCTTCCATCTCGCCGAGTTCGATGAGATCGATGTTTTCCTGCAGCTGCGCCTCGAACTTGCGGACGCTGGAAATGCCATCGTCGAGCTGCTGGCGCTCGCGCATCAGCTTCTGCGCTTCCTGCGCATCGTTCCACAGATTGGGGTCTTCAGCCTTGTTATTGAGCCAGTCCAGTCGCCTTATCGCCTGGTCCCAGTCAAAGATGCCTCCTCAGCAGGCTTACGGCCTGCTTGATTTCGTCGACAACATTCACAATTTCATTGCGCATACAGTTTTACCACCACTCGCATATATCAAATCGGGCCCGTCATTAGTGACTGGCGTAAATAATGTAAAGTCGGCTGGCCGCGAAAACCAAGACCGAGAGGCTCAGAAAAGCCCGCCCTTCTGGCTTTGCACGGCATCCTTGGCCTGCTGCGAGGAATTGAGGATCTCCTCCGGCGTCTGGTAGCCTTCGGCACCGATCACCGAGAACACGTCGGCCGGGCCGGTGCCGGGCTTGAAGGCTTCCATGATCGTGTCCGGATCGCCTTCCGTCGCCTGCATGCCGGTCTTGCGGTTGACGGCAATCAGCTTCATGCCTTCCGGGACGATGAACTTTTCCGGCTTCTCGCCTCGCAGCGCGTCCTGCATGAATTCGTTGAAGATCGGTGCCGAGATCGCGCCACCAGTGCCGCCACGACCGAGCGGCTTGGGATCGTCCATGCCGATATAGACGCCGGCCACCAGATTGGGGGTGAAGCCCACGAACCAGGCGTCCTTTTCATCATTGGTCGTGCCCGTCTTGCCGGCAACATCGGTGTCGAGCTTGATCTTGCCGGCCGCCGTGCCGCGCAGGATGACGCCCTGCATCATCGACGTGATCTGGTAGGCTGTCATCGGATCGAGCACCTGCTCGCGATTGTCGACCACTTCCGGCTCGTCCTGGCCAGTCCAGTCCTCGGCATTGCAGGTCTGGCAGACGCGCTCCTCATGCCTGAAGATGGTCTTGCCATAGCGATCCTGGATACGGTCGATCAGTGTCGGCGCGATCTGCTTGCCGCCATTGGCGATCACGGAATAGGCCGAAACCAGCCGCAGCACGGTCGTCTCGCCCGAACCCAGCGACATCGCCAGCACCGGGGCCATCTTGTCGTAGATGCCAAAGCGCTCCGCATATTCGGCGACGATGTTCATGCCCAGGTCGTTGGCGAGCCGAACGGTCATCAGGTTGCGCGACTTTTCGATGCCAAGTCGTAGCGTCGACGGGCCGGCACTCTTGCCGCCATAGTTCTGCGGCCGCCAGATCTGGCCGTTGCCGGTATCGAGCTCGAACGGCGCATCGAGCACCACCGAGGCCGGGGTGTAGCCATTGTCGAGTGCCGCGGCATAGACGAACGGCTTGAAGGACGAACCCGGCTGGCGCATCGCCTGCGTCGCACGATTGAATTCGGACTGGCTGTAGGAGAAGCCGCCGACCATGGCGAGAACGCGGCCGGTGTGCGGATCCATGGCGATGAAGCCGCCCTGCACCTTCGGCGGCTGGCGCAGCCGATAGCTGCCTTGTTGTTCCGTGAGCGCCTGGACATAGACGACATCACCCGGGCTCAGCACGCCAGCAGGATTCTTGGCGGTCTTGCGATCGCCCGCCGCCGAGCGGTAGGCCCATTTCATCGCGCTGGCATCAAGGCGGCCCGTCACCCTCGCCGGATCGATCTTGCCGGCTGCATCGACTTCCGGGCGGATACCGATATCGACACCACCGTCATCTGTTGCCAACACGATGGCGAGCTTCCACTCGGGAACGTCGCGGAACGGAGTGACCTTGGAAAGCGGCACGCCCCAGTCGGCTCCAGCGTCAATATGCTGGATCACGCCGTGGAAACCGCGTGGCTCGTCATAGGCAAGTAATGCGTCCTGCAACGCCTTGCGCGCATAGAGCTGCAACTTGGGATGGATCGACGTGCGGACAGAAAGGCCGCCCTCAAAAAGCGCGTTCTCGCCATACTTTTCGGTGAGCTGCCGGCGCACTTCGCTGGCGAAGTAATCCGATGCGAAGAGATAGGAATTCGCCTTCTTGGCGTTGACGCCGAGATCGCTTTGCTTGGCTTTCTCGCCGTCGTCCTTGGTCACATAGCCGTTTTCGACCATGCGATCGATGACCCAGTTGCGGCGCTCGAGCGCAGCTTCCGGGTGGCGGAACGGATGGTAGTTCGACGGACCCTTCGGAAGCGAGGCGAGATAGGCGGCTTCGGCGATCGAAAGCTCGGTGACGGGCTTGTCGAAATAGGTCAGCGAGGCGCTCGCCAAGCCATAGGAATTCAGGCCGAAAAAGATCTCGTTGAGATAGAGCTCAAGGATACGATCCTTCGAATAGGCCTGCTCGATGCGGAAGGCCAGGATCGCTTCCTTGACCTTGCGGTCGATCGTCTGGTCGGCCGACAGCAGGAAGTTCTTGGCGACCTGCTGGGTAATGGTCGACGCGCCGACCGGACGGCGGCCCGAACCCATATTCTGGACATTGACGGCGATCGCGCGGACCAGCCCTTGGAAGTCAATACCATTGTGCTGGTAGAAATTCTTGTCTTCGGCCGAAAGGAACGCTGCCTTCACCCGGTCGGGAATGGCCTGGATCGGCAGGAACAATCGCCGCTCGCGGGCGAATTCGGCAATCAGCGTGCCGTCATCGGCATGCACGCGCGTCGTCACCGGCGGCGAATAGCTGGCCAGCACTTCATAATCCGGCAGGTCCTTGGTGACTTCGCCGAGATAGACGGAAACCACCATCGCGGCGCCCAGGAACAGCACCGTGCCCAAACCGAAGAAATAGCCGATCAGTCGTATCATAAAATTCTTTCCGCGGATCGCACGGGGGCGCCAAGTCAGCCGGTTCTACCCCATCCATCAGAGCGATGCCAGACTTACGGCACCACGAACAATACAACGGTCCTTACATCGTGGAATGTGAGGAAAATAGGGCCAGCGTGGCTTTTTCCCCGGTCTCGGCACGCAGCACCGGTTATTTTAGAAAAGAGTGAAACTCATCCGCCACGCATGACGCCAGAGGAATCGAGATAAGAGTCCACCGCCTTGGCGATCAGATCGGCTGTCTTGTTTTGCCATTCCGGATCCGTCAGCAGCTCCTCGTCCTTGGGATTGGAGAGAAAGCCGAGCTCAAGAAGAATGGACGGAACATCGGCCGCCTGCAGCACCCGAAACCCCGCATGGCGCAGCGGATTGTTGATCACGTCGATCTGGCCCTTGAAGGATTTGAGAACATTTTCGGCAAGCTGGATCGAAAAGGCCTGCGTCTCGCGACGCGTCAGATCGATCAGGATGTCGGTCACCTCGGTGGGCTCGTCCTTGATCTCCAGGCCGGCGATCCCGTCGGACAGGTTTTCGCGCTCCGCCAGGCTCTCGGCCAGCTTGTCGGAGGCCCTGTCGGAAATGGTATAGACCGTTGCGCCCCTGATGTCCTTCTGACGCAACGTATCGGCGTGCAGCGAAATGAACAGCTTTGCGCCCTGCTGGCGGGCGATCACCACCCGCTCGGAAAGCGAGATGAAAGTGTCGTCTTCGCGGGTCAGGAAGGCGTGCAGGCCTTTTTCCTTGTTGAGCCGCTCGGTCAACGCCTTGGCGAAGGCGAGCGTGACGGTCTTCTCCTCGACCTTGCTCACCGTACCGCGCGCGCCGGCGTCGATGCCGCCATGGCCGGCATCGACCGCGATCACGAAATCTGAGGTCGGAACTGGCGCGGTGGGTTCGGAACCGAGCCGGTCGGTCTTGCCGGCAGCCACCTTCTCGGTACCCAGCCACTTCTGGTTGGCAACGATCGCGGCGAACTCCTTTTCCGGCACGACCTCGCATTCGATTACCAGCCGGTAGCCCTTGTCGGCGTCATTTTCCTGCACCTTGGCAATGACCGCCTTGATCGATCGATTTGCCGTCATGACGATTCGCGACACCCCCTCGCCCATCTGGCCGTAGCGAATGTCGGAGAACAGCCCAATCGGTTTCAGGTCCTTCTCATCGAAGCCGAATGCGGTCTCGTCGAGATCGACGATCACCCGGTTTGGCCGCGCCGTATAATGGATCGAGAATTTCGGTTCACGATCGAAATCGATGACGATCCTCGTCCGCGCGTCATCGCCTGCGATCCGGGCGGCATAGGCGATCAAAGCGGTGGTTTCAGCGGCTCTCGCCTGCAGCACACCGGCAAGAAGGACGATCAACGTCAAAAAGATGGTTGCGCGCTTACTCGCCATTACAAATCCCGTTTCCCGTGCCGCGATCAGGCGCGCCGTTGCCCGTCGCAGACTCATTATATCTATGCATATGCCGCGCGTTTCGTGACCAGTCGGGGGAAGCACGAAGCAAATCAGACGCTTTCACCGATTCCCTCAAATCCAGTCCTATCGCGCTGGACCGGAGCGAGGCTTGTCATCGCCCCGTCAAGGCAATTCGAGGCCTGCGGCCCTCGGTGGCATGGAATTGAGCAATATTGTGACGGATTTGCGTCACCACTTGATATTCACAACGATAAACCATATTAGGGAAGATAGGGTGAAAGGCGAAGACGGGATTCACTCGCTAGCGAGGCCGCCACAAGATTGGCGCCATGGAAGCGAAAATATCTGCCGCCGAAACGTGCTCACCTCAGGCTCAATCCGAACATGCGGGGATCCCCGCATGGCTTTATGGCGGCTCGCCGCCTCACGCCCGTGCTTCGGGCAAATTCATTGGACCGCAAGGTCTTGGGCATTGGCATTCTCGCTTGGTATTTCGACGTTGGCGCAAGGGAATTTGTTAGTAGCGGCATTCAAGGCAAGACCGGTTGATCCGGTTTGCAGCCGCCCCTTGGCAAAACCGCCTGTCGATACCGGGAGAGTCAAAAAATCCGGCAGCAGTCGCTTCAATCGCATTCATAATCCCTCCGGGGATAGCCTGCGGCAGCACAGCGCCTCTTGCCGAGGAGTTGTAATTACATGGCAGACAAGATGCTTATTGACGCGTCTCACGCTGAGGAGACGCGCGTAGTTGTCGTACGCGGCAACCGCATAGAAGAGTTCGATTTCGAATCGGAACACAAGAAACAGATACGCGGCAACATTTACCTGGCCAAGGTAACGCGTGTCGAACCCTCGCTGCAGGCCGCATTCGTCGATTATGGCGGCAATCGCCATGGCTTCCTGGCCTTCGCGGAAATCCACCCCGATTACTACCAGATCCCGCTCGCAGATCGGCAGGCGCTTCTGCGCGCCGAGGCTGAAGAGCATCGCCGCGACGACGATTTCGAACCGGCAGGCCCAGCGAGCTCCGCACCGGCCGAGGAATGGCCGGTTTCCGCAGATCACGTATCGGAAGAATCACCGCAACCGGTGATCGAATCATGGCAGGGAACCAAGGAAGAGGCCGCCCCCGCTGCGGCCGAACCGGAAGTTGCCGAAGTTGAAGCAACCGTTGCCGAAGAGGCGCCGGCCAAGCCCAAGCGTGTCCGCAAGCCGCGCGCCAAGAAGGTCAAGGCCGAGGACGCCGCAGCCGGCGAAGAAGCCGCTGAAGCCTCCGACGACGACGGCTCGACGCCGCCGGCCATGCCGATGGTCGCCGACATCGACTCGGTCTCCGAAGACGCTCCCCGTCGTTCGAACGACGATGATGACGACGACGATGACAACGAAGAAAAGGAAGTCATCGAGAATGTCGGCGCCGAAGACGCGATGGAAGAAGTTCCCGATCGTGTCCAGCGCAGCAAGCCGCGCAAGCAGTACCGCATCCAGGAAGTGATCAAGCGCCGGCAGATCCTGCTCGTGCAGGTCGCCAAGGAAGAACGCGGCAACAAGGGCGCAGCCCTCACCACCTATCTTTCGCTCGCCGGTCGCTATTCGGTTCTGATGCCGAATACGGCGCGTGGCGGCGGCATTTCCCGCAAGATCACCAGCCCGCAGGATCGCAAGCGTCTCAAGGAGATAGCACGGGATCTTGAAGTGCCGAACGGCATGGGCGTTATCCTGCGCACCGCAGGCGCCAACCGCACCAAGCCGGAAGTCAAGCGCGACTTCGAATACCTGATGCGCCTGTGGGAAAACGTCCGTACCAAGACGCTGGCCTCGACCGCGCCCTGCCTCGTCTATGAGGAAGGCAGCCTGATCAAGCGCTCGATCCGCGACCTCTACAGCAAGGACATCAACGAAGTCATCGTCTCCGGCGAGGAAGGCTATCGCGAAGCCAAGGACTTCATGAAGATGCTGATGCCGAGCCACGCCAAGGTGGTTCAGCCCTATCGCGATCTTCATCCGATCTTCTCGCGCGCCGGCATCGAAGCCCAGCTCGACCGCATGCTGCAGCCGCAGGTGACGCTCAAGTCCGGTGGCTACATCATCATCAACCAGACCGAAGCGCTGGTGGCAGTCGACGTCAACTCCGGCCGCTCGACCCGCGAGCATTCGATCGAGGACACCGCGCTCCAGACCAACCTGGAAGCCGCCGAGGAAGTCGCGCGTCAGTTGCGCCTGCGAGACCTTGCCGGCCTCGTGGTCATCGACTTCATCGACATGGAAGAGAAGCGCAACAATCGCCACGTCGAAAAGCGCCTCAAGGACCATCTCAAGAACGACCGCGCCCGCATCCAGGTCGGCCGCATCTCGCATTTCGGCCTCTTGGAAATGTCGCGCCAGCGCATTCGCGCATCGGTGCTCGAAAGCACGATGCAGATCTGCTCGCATTGCGGCGGTACAGGTCACGTGCGTTCGCAGTCGTCGGTCGCCCTGCATGTCCTGCGCGGCATCGAGGAGTTCCTGCTCAAGAGCACGACCCACGACATCGTCGTCAAGACGCTGCCGGATACCGCCCTTTACCTGCTCAACCACAAGCGCGGCACGATCGTCGATTATGAGAACCGTTTCGGCGTCTCGATCGTCATCGAGTCCGATCCAGAGGTCGGCGCTCAGCATTTCGCCATCGAGCGCGGCGAAGCCGTCGAAAACCCGGTCAAGATCGAACAGCTCATCGCCTTCCCCGTTGACGAGGAAGAAGATGAAGACATTCCGATGATCGAGGACGATGAGGAAGAAGCCGAAGAAAAGCCTGCGGCAGCAGCTCAGACCCAGGCGCAGACACCGGCGGCTCCGCGCAGCAGTGACGACCAGAACGGAAAGAAGAAGAAGCGTCGGCGTCGGCGTCGCGGTGGCAACCGCAGTGGCGGCCCGGAAGGCGCAAATGCCCCGAATTCTTCGTCGGCAACGGCGGAAGACATGGGTGATGGCGCCGAGGACGACGAAGACGACAGCGACGATAATGCTGCCGGCGAAGAAATCTCCACCACCCAGGATCAGGCTGCCGATGCCACCGACAGCGATGGCCGCAAGCGCCGCCGCCGTGGCAAGCGTGGCGGACGTCGTGGTCGCGAAGGCGAAGGCCAGCAGGACGAGGGTTCTGTCGAAGCCGGCGACAGCACGACCGGAACGGTGGTTGCAGCCGACATCGAATCGTCAGCGGTTGTCGAACTGACACCCGACAGCGATGCTGGCGACGAAGGCACTGTGGAACCGGTTGCTGAAAAGCCCGCCAAGCGCCCGCGTCGCACCAAGAAAGCTGCCGCTGAAGCCGAGGCTGCCGCTCCGGCACCGGTCGTTGCCGAACCTGTCAAGGCGCCCGAGCCGGTCAAAGCTCCGGAACCTGTGGCAACGGCACCTGTTGAACCGGAAGCAGCGACTGAAGAACCAGCGCCTGCTGAACCCGCAAAAGTTCGCGCCAACCGTGGCGAGGCTGCGATTGCCGCCTCCCGTCCCGTCGTCTCTTCGAGCACCGCGGAGCCCAAGGACGACGACTCCAAGCCCAAGAAGGGCGGATGGTGGCAAAAAAGGGGGTTTCTTTGATGTGATCCAGAAGATCATCAAAGGCTCTTGAGATCAGAAAACCCGCCGAATGGCGGGTTTTTTCTTGGGCCACGGATTGATCACATTCCTGCGAGCAATAACCACATCTAGATTTTTCGGTTTCGCCGCCCGAAATCTGCCTCTATAGATTCTATAACCAAATCACCGCACTGTGTGATTGTACGAGGATTCACCTGATGAACTTGAAGAAACTGCTCTCCGCGACCGTGCTTTCGGCCGTCGCCTTCTCCATGACCGCAATGTCCGCAAATGCGTTCGACGATGCCCAGAAGAAGGAAATCGGAGCGATCGTGAAGGATTACCTGATCGAGCATCCGGAAGTCATGCTTGAAGTCCAGCAGGCCCTGCAGAAGAAGCAGGAGGAAGCCCGCCTCGCGCAATCCAAGGCTGCCGTCGAGGAAAACCAGGACGCGATCTTCAAGGCTACCGACGATTTCGTGCTCGGAAATCCCAAGGGCAAGATCACCGTCGTAGAATTCTTCGATTACAACTGCGGTTACTGCAAGCGCGCCATCGGCGATATGGATGCCGTGATCAAGAGCAATCCGGAAGTCCGTTTCGTGCTGAAAGACTTCCCGATCCTCGGACCGGATTCGCTCGCTGCCCACAAGGTGGCAGACGCGTTCCGCCGCATCGCTCCTAACAAGTATGGCAAGTTCCATCGCGAACTGCTTGGCGGCCAGGCGCATGCCAATGAGGCGCGCGCGCTCGAAGTGGCGGAATCGCTCGGCGTCAAGGAAAGCGCGATCCGCAAGAAGATGACGGAAAACACCGAAGACAGCAGCGTCCAGCAGACGTACAAGCTGGCAAGCCAGCTCGGCATTTCCGGCACGCCGTCCTACATCCTGGCCGACGAGGCGATCTATGGTGCCGTGGGTGCGGATACGCTCAACGAAAAGGTCGCCAATGTCGCGCAATGCGGCAAGACGGCCTGCTGATTTTTCAATGCCCGTCGGCCTGAGACAGTGAATCAGGCCGACTCCATGCCTCCGAAATCGATAGCGATTTCCGGAATATGGTCGCAAAGCGACCCAAAGCCCCCAATTCGACACATTTTCACGTTTGCAGCTTGTGGACAAACGGGCAGACTCTTCTTGCCCCTTTTCCTCTCCTCTTCCGGGGGGTATAGGAAGACGTGCAGAATTCCGGGAAGAGTTGATGAAGCAAACAGTTTTTATCCTGAACGGGCCCAATCTCAATATGCTGGGAAAACGGGAACCGGGGATATATGGCGGAAAGACGTTGGACGCCATCGCCGAGGAATGCCGGAACAAAGGCGCAGAACTTGGTCTTGAAGTCGATTTTCGCCAGTCCAACCACGAGGGTGTGCTTGTCGACTGGCTGCATGAATCCAATGACAAGGCGTCTGCCGTGTTGCTCAATCCGGGCGCCTATGGACACACCTCGATTGCCCTTCACGATGCGATCCGCGCCATCGGCGTGCCGGTGATCGAGTTGCATCTCTCCAATATTCATGCGCGCGAAGAATTCCGGCACAAGACCTGGACTGCACCCGCAGTCAAGGGTGTCATCTGCGGCTTCGGCCCGGACTCCTACCTTCTGGCGCTTCAGGCCGCCAAAACGCTTATTAAATAACAAGAATCGGGACATTGAAAAATGGCTGACAAGAAAACGACCATCGACCAGGCACTGATCCGCGATCTCGCGAATATCCTCAAGGATACCGACCTGACCGAGATCGAAGTCGAGCAGGACGACCTGCGCATCCGCGTTTCGCGCAATAGCCAGACTCCGCAGGCGGTCTATGCGCCGCAGCCCTACCCCTACCCCCAGCAGCAGGCAATGCAGGCTCCGGCTGCTATCCCGGCGGTTGCCGCAGTGCCTGAGAAGGTCGTCCCGAACGGCTTTACGCTGACGTCGCCGATGGTCGGCACCTGCTACTATTCCCCGGCTCCCGGCAGCCCGGCTTTCGTCGAAGTCGGCGCCACCGTCAAGGAAGGCCAGACCGTCCTCATCATCGAAGCGATGAAGACGATGAACCAGATCCCCGCTCCGCGTTCCGGCAAGGTCACCGCCATTCTGGTGAGCGATTCCGCACCGGTTGAATTCGGCGAGCCCCTCTTGATCATCGAATAGGCGGAATTGGCATGATTCAAAAAATCCTGATCGCCAATCGCGGTGAGATCGCCCTCCGGGTGCTGCGCGCCTGCAAGGAACTCGGTATCGCCACGGTCGCCGTGCACTCGACCGCCGATTCCGACGCGATGCATGTGCGCCTCGCCGACGAAAGCGTCTGCATTGGCCCGCCGCCGTCGCGTGACAGCTACCTCAACATCCATCAGATCGTTGCGGCCTGCGAAATCACCGGTGCCGATGCCGTCCATCCGGGCTACGGCTTCCTGTCGGAAAACGCCAAGTTCGCCGATATTCTCGATGCCCACGGCATCATCTTCATCGGACCGACCGCCGACCATATCCGCATCATGGGCGACAAGATCACCGCCAAGCAGACGGCACAAGATCTCGGCATTCCGGTTGTGCCAGGCTCCGCGGGCGAAGTGATGGATGAAGCCGACGCGCTGAAGACAGCCAAGGAAATCGGCTATCCTGTCCTGATCAAGGCAACGGCCGGCGGCGGTGGCCGCGGCATGAAGGTCGCCAAGACGGAGGCTGACCTGCTTGAGGCCTTCAACACCGCCCGTTCGGAAGCCGCCAATGCCTTCGGCAACGATTCCGTCTACATGGAAAAGTACCTCGGCAAGCCGCGTCACATCGAAATCCAGGTGTTCGGCGATGGCGAAGGCAATGCGATCCATCTCGGCGAACGCGACTGCTCGCTGCAGCGCCGCCACCAAAAGGTCTGGGAAGAAGCCAATTCACCGGCGCTCAATGTAGAGCAGCGGATGAAGATCGGCGAAATCTGCGCCGCCGCCATGCGCAAGCTGAAATATCGCGGCGCCGGCACCGTCGAATTCCTCTACGAAAACGGCGAGTTCTATTTCATCGAAATGAACACCCGCCTGCAGGTCGAGCACCCCATCACCGAAGCCATCACCGGCATCGATCTTGTCAACGAGCAGATCCGCGTTGCCGCCGGTGCCGGTCTTAGCGTCACCCAGGAAGACATCGTCTTTTCCGGTCATGCGATCGAGTGCCGCATCAATGCCGAGGACCCGCGCACCTTCGTGCCCTCGCCCGGCACAATCACGCATTTCCATGCGCCCGGCGGTCTTGGCGTCCGTGTCGATTCCGGTGCCTATCAGGGCTACAAGATCCCGCCCTATTACGACAGCCTCATCGGCAAGCTGATCGTGCATGGTCGCACCCGCGTCGAATGCATGATGCGCCTGCGTCGCGTGCTCGATGAATTCGTCATCGACGGCATCAAGACGACGCTGCCGTTGTTCCAGGATCTCGTGACCAATCCGGATATCGCCAATGGCGACTATGATATCCATTGGCTCGAGGACTATCTGGCAAAGACGTCTGCGTAACGGACTCGCGTGATGGTGCGGTACAGCAGTCCCCCCGCCATCACGCCTGAAATCCTGCTGCGCGCCTATTCGGCGGGCCTGTTCCCGATGGCGGAATCGGCCGACGACCCGGACATCTATTGGGTACAGCCCGAACTGCGCGGCGTCATCCCGCTCGACCGATTCCATGTCTCGCACAGCCTTGCCAAGACCATCCGCGCCAAGCCTTTCGAGATCCGATTCAATACAGCCTTTTCGCAGGTCATCGAGGCCTGCGCTGAAGCGACCGACGACCGGCCGACCACCTGGATCAATCCGCTTATCCTGACGCTCTACAAGGAGCTGCATCGCATGGGCTACACCCATTCGGTCGAGGCATGGCAGGGCGATGAACTGGTCGGCGGCCTCTACGGCGTCACGCTCGGCTCGGCCTTCTTCGGCGAAAGCATGTTTTCGCGCCGCTCCGACGCCTCCAAGATCTGCCTCGTCTACTTGGTGGAGCGGCTGAAGGAAAAAGGCTTTACCCTGCTCGACACGCAGTTCACCACCGAGCATCTCAGGACCTTCGGCGCCATTGACGTGCCACGCAAGCAATACGAGAAGCTGCTCGCCAAGGCGATGCGATCCGACGACTTGGTCTTCTGAAAACTCACAATATTTTCGTCCGATGCCATTGAAGTATTCGCGCTGTCGTTGCAATGTCTCCCTAAACAGGGGACGTTCATGCGCAAATTTGGAATCATGTTGTTGGTCGGCGTCGCCTGGTCGACACTTGCGGAAGCCAAGACCTACAAGGAAATGTTCGGAGCCGATCCGGATGTCGACCCGAAATACAAGACGGTGCTGGAGACACTCGATTTCAAACAGGGCAAGATAGCTTTAGCTCGAGCACACGCAAGCCTGAGCACCGGCGCCGACTTCTATTACCTCGATGCTGCCGACACAGCGAAGGTCCTCAGCGCCCTCTGGGGTAATCCGCCCGATCAAGCCGGAAACACGCTTGGCATGATCTTTCCTGCCAAAAGCACCCCTGAAGGTGCAAACAGCTGGGGAACCATCATCGAATATTCCGACGATGGTTACGTCTCTGACGAAGAAGCCGAGAACGCGGATTTTTCGAGCGTGCTTGCGGATCTCCAGAAATCTACAAATGAAAGCAACGAAGAGCGCAAGAAGGCCGGCTACGAGCCGATCACCCTTGTCGGCTGGGCCTCACCGCCATTTTACGACAAGGCAACACATTCGCTGCACTGGGCGCGCGATCTCATCTTCGGAACCGACATGAGCGCACGCCACACCCTGAACTATCAGCTTCGGGTGCTTGGTCGCGAAGGCGTGCTGGAGATGAACTTTGTCGCCGGCATCGATCAACTGTCTGACGTAAAGGCCAGTATCCCCAAAGTCACCGATCTGGTCGCTTATGACGCCCTGAAGAAATACAACGACCACAAGGACGGCGACAAAGTCGCAGCTTACGGGCTCGCGGGTCTGATCGCCGTCGGCGCAGGCGCAAAGATTGCCGCAAAGGTCGGCTTCCTGGCGCTGGCGCTTGCGTTCTTGAAAAAGGGCTTCGTGGTGGTGCTGATCGCAGCCGGCGCCATCTTCCGGCCAGTGGCCAACTTCTTCAAAAAGAAGCCAGCGAAGACACCACCAGATGATCTGACATGAGATAGGAGGAGGCGAGCAGCTTCCTACCTGTCGCTGCCTTCAACATCGAGAGTACCGCCCGCAGCTTTGATGTTGTCGACCAGTTCGCCGGCGCTGGCTTCGGTGAAGTTGCCCGACATGACAAGTGCGCCGCCGGCAATCGGTTCGCGGACGATCGGCTCCATCAGAACCTGGTTTCCGAAACGCACCCGAACCTGTTCGCCGACATGCGCCTTGGTGAAATCGGCAAAGGCAGCGGTGCTTTTCGGCGAAAGCTGGATGCTGACGATCGGCTGGCCCGTCGCCTGGTCAAGACCGGCCTCGGCATGCTCGACCTCCACCTTCAGCGTCTCTGCAAGGACGGGTTGGCTGACCAAAAAAACCGAAGCAATTACAGCCAATGGCTTCAGCATCCCATGCCCTCGCTCTTCGTTGTCGCCGACGGGGAGCATGTAAGAACACGGCTCAGCCCGGCGCCAACGCATTCTATCAGAGAAAGCGTGCTGGCACAGGCGTCTTCAGGAGTTGCCTGATAGCGGAAATTTTACTGCTGCGGTGCCGTGCCGATATCAGTATTCGGATCGAAATCCAGATTCAAATTCTGATCAGCGTCGGTCGCCGTATCGGGAACAGGCTTGATCTGGTCATCCGGCTTGGTTTCGGTTGTTGTGTCCGACGGCGTCGTGTTGTCGGTCTTGGCCTTGGTTTCGGCCGGGGCCGGTACGTCGGAGGACTGCTTGCAATCGGTCAGCCAAACGTCATAGATCGGATGATCGACAGCGTTCAGGCCCGGCGAGGCGGCAAACATCCAGCCGGTAAAAATCCGGCGGATCTTGCGGTCGAGCGTAATCTCGTCGACCTCGATGAAGCCGGAAATCTTTTGAGGTTCGGATTCGTCTCTGGAGTAGCAGACCTTGGGCGTCACCTGCAGCGCGCCGAACTGCACGGTCTCATCGATATAGACGTCGAAGGATGTCGTCCGGCCGGTGATCTTGTCGAGACCCGAAAAGACAGCAACGGGATTCTTGATCTTTGCGGCCAAGGACGGGTCGGCCAATCCTGCCGCCAGCAGACCGAGCATGAGGACTGAGAGCGCCCGTGTCCGTCTTGCCGCAATCGCTGTCGCTAAATTCATCGATGCCATCCGTCGCCAGGCTTTCTGCAATTCAAAGCCCAGCGCTAAAGATCAAATATGGCCGGAAAAGGGTTTGGACCAGAGTTCAGCCGCGCGGCGTCCAGGCGTCATAATCGCCCGTGACCTGCGGCCGCACGCCACCCTCGGCAATCGAGCCCTTGGGGCGATAGGCCTTGGCCGAACCCGTCAGGTTGACCTGATGCGGCTTCTGCCAGTCGCGCGGCTTGTAGTCTTCCCGGCTCGGCGGCGTGTCGGTGCGGTGATGCATCCAACCGTGCCAGCCCGGAGGAATGGCACTGGCTTCGGCGTATTCCTTATAGACCACCCAGCGCCTTTGCAGGCCGTAGGTAGACAGCGGGCCCTCGTAATACACATTGCCCAATTCGTCGGTACCGACCTTCTTGCCGAAGCGCCAGGTAAAGAAACGCGTACCGATGGTCTGACTGTTCCACCAGGTGAAAATCTGCAGAAGCAATTTCATATCGAGAGTACCCTGAATGAGGCGGTCCACGCGACGGCGCGCTGCCCTATATTGTCACCCGCTTATGCCGCCTCGGACCTGAATTGTCCAGTGTGTTTTGGTGCATGGCACCCCTTTCGCACTTGCATTCCGGCTGCCGCCCGACCATGCTTCGAGAGGGGAAACGCATATTCTAACAAGAGTTTGGGGAGGACAACTCGATGCGGCGCATCGGCCGGATTCTACCTGCCTTGCTATTGTTGATTCGCGCTCTGCCGGCGGCATGGGCCGATGGCATCGCCATCGTCCAGGCTCCTGAACAATCCTCAGGCATCTGCGCCGGCAAATCAGCCAAGGAAGCCTTTGCCTGCGCCATCAGGAAATGCGTGGCGGGCGGCGCTGCGGCAAGGAAGCCGAATCTGCCGGCAAGCTGGCTTGCAACAAGACGCGCATGAAGGAATTGATGGAATGCAGCGCGGTGCAGTTCTACGATCCAAGCGGCAAGCCGCAGCTTGAGAATTGATGGGAAGAGGGAAATGACCAGCATTGCAGACATGGGCGCCAGGGCGCTATGGGAACTTGGCACCTGCCTCGATGGCATCAACGAGAGCGAGATGACCGAACTCATCGAGATTCTCGCCACGTCGCGCCGCATCTGTCTCTATGGCTGCGGCCGTGAAGGGCTGATGATGCAGGCGCTGTGCATGCGCATGTATCACCTCGGCCTCGACGTCCATATGGTGTTCGACATGACCACGCCGCCGGTCGGCCCGGGAGACCTGCTGTTGGTGAGTTCCGGCCCCGGCTACACGTCGACGGTGTTGGTCCTGCTCGCTCAGGCACGCGCAGCGGGCGCCGGGACAGCCTGCTTCACCGCCGAACCGGGTTCCGAAGTGACTGATCTATCCGACTTCACGTTCGTCATCCCCGCGCAGACCATGGCGCGTGACGAATTCGGCGCCAGTTCGTTCCTGCCCATGGGCAGCCTCTACGAAGGTGCCCAGTTCCTGCTCTACGAAATCCTGGTGATGAGGTTGCGCGACCGGCTGGGCGAGACCGCCGAGTCCATGCGCGACCGCCACACCAATCTCGAATAAACCGCAAAAATCGGCTATGATCTCCCGTTGTCGTTCCAGACATGGGAGGTCGGAATGATCAAGCTCTCTTCGACGATACTCTTGGCCATACTCTTGCTGCTCGTGACCGCCGTCGCCGTCGAAGCCGGCGGTCTGGCCGCAGCCTTCTCCGGCTATGGAAACCCCGAGCGCGGCTTTTGCGTCGGGCCTGACGTTACGGCGGCCTCAATCTGCGCGGTCGATGCCTGTATGAAGAGCGGCGGCAAAACCGTTGAATGTGCTCAACTTCGCACCTGCGCTTTTCCGGGCTGGTCCATGTCCGTGTCGCTGGTCAGCAAAGACGGATACAAATGGGAAGAGTTCCACTGCGGCTTCCCGAGCCAGGCAAGTGCGCTGACCGTGCTGAGAATCATGTGCAATGAAGACCGCATGAATGCACTACGTGCCTGCCGGATCGCCTCGCTTGCTGATCCCGACGGCAAGCTGATGCCGATCAAGTGATCAGAAGCTGAGGCTCTTTTCGAGGATCAGCACCTCCGCTTCAGCAGGCCGGTCCGTTCCGTGCTTGGCCCAGCCGGTTTCGGCAAAGCCCAGTCCCTGGAAGAAGCCCAGCGCAGCCGCATTGTCCTTTTCGACTTCAACGCGCATGCGCTTGGCATCGGGAAAGCAGGTCTCAAGCTCGGCAAACAGATCGCGACCGATCCCCTGTCCTTCGAACGCCGCGTCGACATGCAACCGGTGCAGGATCACCACATCGGTCTCGTCCTTGGCCGCGGCGGCATAAGCCATGCCGCCGATCTGGCTGCCATCGTCGGCAACCACGAATTCGGAATCGGGCCGCACCATGTCAGCCTTGAGGTTGAGCACCGAACGCGGGGCGCCGGGCTGGCGCGCTTCGATCAGTTTCGACACGACAGCGAGATCG
Source organism: Shinella sp. OV683 (assembly GCF_057787725.1). Classification (NCBI taxonomy): domain Bacteria; kingdom Pseudomonadati; phylum Pseudomonadota; class Alphaproteobacteria; order Hyphomicrobiales; family Rhizobiaceae; genus Shinella; species Shinella sp. OV683. The sequence goes on along the minus strand of NZ_CM173543.1, from coordinate 2,013,752 downwards.
CCATCAGCTGCCGAGCGTATGAAGAACAGGCTCATTCCTCGATCCCCAACTTGGCCTTGACCAGCGCCTGCACCGCCTGTGGATTGGCCTTGCCGCCGGTCGATTTCATCACTTGGCCGACGAACCAGCCGACCAGCGACGGCTTTGCCTTGACCTTCTCGACCTGATCCGGATTGGCAGCGATGATCTCGTCAACGGCTTTCTCGATGGCGCCAGTGTCAGTCACCTGCTTCATGCCACGGGTCTCGACGATTGCCTTGGGGTCGCCGCCCTCAGCCCAGACGATCTCGAACAGATCCTTGGCGATCTTGCCCGAAATCGTGCCGTCCTTGATGAGATCGAGGATCGCACCGATTTGCCTTGGACCGACGGGTGTTTCTTCGATCGACTTGCCTGCTTTGTTGAGCTGGCCGAGCAGATCGTTGATCACCCAGTTGGCGGCGATCTTCGCGTCGCGGCCTTCGGCCAACTGCTCATAGTAGTCGGCAATCGCCTTTTCGGACACGAGCACCGAGGCATCATAGATCGTCAGGCCCAGATCCTTGACGAAGCGGATCTTCTTGTCGTCTGGCAGCTCCGGCAGCGCTTCCAAAAGCTTGCCGACGAACTCGTTGTCGAATTCCAGCGGCAAGAGATCCGGATCGGGGAAATAGCGGTAATCGTGCGCATCTTCCTTGGAGCGCATCGAGCGTGTCTCGCCCTTGCCGGCATCGAACAGGCGGGTCTCCTGGTCGATCGAACCGCCCTCTTCCAGAATGCCGATCTGGCGGCGGGCTTCATACTCGATGGCCTGGCCGACGAAGCGGATAGAGTTGACGTTCTTGATTTCGCAACGCGTGCCGAAAGCACCGCCCGGCTTGCGCACGGACACATTGACGTCGGCGCGCATCGAGCCTTCATCCATGTTGCCGTCGCAGGTGCCGAGATAGCGCAGGATAGTGCGCAGCTTGGTGACGTAGGCCTTTGCTTCATCCGCCGAGCGCATATCGGGCTTGGAGACGATTTCCATCAGCGCCACACCCGAGCGGTTGAGGTCGACATAGGACATGGTCGGATGCTGGTCGTGCATAGACTTGCCGGCATCCTGTTCGAGATGCAGCCGCTCGATGCCGATCTCGACATCCTCGAACTGGCCCTGGCGATCCGGGCCGATCGAGATGACGATCTTGCCCTCGCCGACGATCGGATCCTTGAACTGCGAGATCTGGTAGCCCTGCGGCAGGTCGGGATAGAAATAATTCTTGCGGTCGAACACCGAGCGATGGTTGATCTGCGCCTTCAGCCCGAGGCCGGTGCGCACTGCCTGCTTGACGCATTCCTCGTTGATGACGGGCAGCATGCCGGGCATGGCGGCGTCGACAAGCGAGACGTTGGAATTCTGTGGCCGGCCGAATTCGGTCGAGGCGCCGGAAAACAGCTTCGAATTGCTAGTGACTTGCGCGTGAACTTCCAAACCGATAATAACCTCCCAATCGCCGGTAGCACCGGGGATGAAGCGTTTCGGATCGGGGGTACGGACATCGACGAGGGTCATGTGAGGCTCTTCTCAGATTTTGGCTTTTCCGTTTTCTCGGTAGAGCAATTGGCTGGGAGGCGCAAGAGATCGTGCTTTTCCCCGGCCTTCTCATGATGTATCTGTGTGCTCCAAGCGCTCGACACAATACCTTCACAAAACCAAGGTATCGAGCGCCCCTTGGCCGGGACGATCCTGCTTGGCGCATTTGCCGCGCCTCGCCGCCATTCCTATAATCGCGCAAGCGCAAGAGCAGTTTCAAAAGATCCGTGACCATGTCGACATCGAATCATCCCCTCTTTTCCGTCGTCGTACCGATGAAGAACGAGGAAGAAAATGCAGGCCCCCTGCTGAAGGAAATAGCCGAAGCCTGTTCCGGATATGACTTCGAAGCAATCCTCATCGATGACGGATCGTCCGATAGGACGCTTGCCCGGCTGAAGGAACTGTCTCCCGTATATCCCTGGCTTCGGATTATTCAGCACGTCTCCTCGGGAGGGCAATCGGCCGCGGTCCATTCCGGCGTGCAACTGGCGCGGGCGCCTGTCATCTGCACGATGGATGGCGATGGCCAGAACCCGCCCTCGCACATCCCCTCCCTGGTCGCTCCCTTGCTCGCGGTTGACGCTCCCGACCGCCTCGCGCTGATCGCCGGCCAGCGCGCCAAGCGTCAGGACACACTTTCAAAGAAGCTTGCATCGCGCTTCGCGAACTGGGTTCGCTCGAGCCTTCTCAACGACGGAACCCGCGATACCGGCTGCGGCCTGAAAGCCTTTCGTCGCGACGCGTTTCTGGAACTTCCCTTCTTCAACCACATGCATCGCTATCTGCCCGCTCTGTTCAAGGCACATGGCTGGACGGTCGAGCTGGTCGACGTCTCGCATCGTAACCGCAACGCCGGTAAGTCGAACTACAACAACCTGCAGCGAGGCCTCGTCGGGATCCACGACCTGATCGGCGTCATGTGGCTCATCAAGCGCCGCAAAGCAGTACAACCCAAGGAAATTGCCACATGAGCGACCTGCTGGCCTATTTCAAGATTCACGATGCCGGCGATCTCGTCTGGCTGCTGATCGGCATCTTCGCCCAATTGATGTTCTCGCTGCGCTTCATCATCCAGTGGCTCAGCTCGGAACGCGAACGCCGCTCGGTCGTGCCGACCGCCTTCTGGTGGTTTTCGCTGTTCGGCGGTGTCACACTGCTCGCCTATGGCCTGCATCGCCGCGAGCCGGTCATCATTCTCGGCCAGGCATTCGGCATCATTATCTATGCGCGCAATCTCATGATGATCCATCAAGCCAAGAAGGCCGACAGTGTCGCGCAGGCTTAGCCTCCTCCTGATACTGGCCGTCACGGCCTACCGTATCATCCTGCTCGCCTTTGACTCCACCGACCTGTTCGTGGACGAAGCGCAGTATTGGCTGTGGGCCCAGCATCTCGATTTCGGCTATTATTCCAAACCGCCAATGATTGCCTGGGTGATCTGGCTGTTCACCAATCTGGCGGGATCGGACGACATCTTCTGGATCCGGCTGGCAGGCCCCATTTTCCACATGGCCGCCGCCCTCGCCCTCATTCCCGCAACCAGACGGCTGACGGGCAGCGCCGAGGCCGGATGGTGGGCCGGCGCGACCTATGTCACGCTGCCGGGCATCGCACTTTCCTCGATCCTGCTGTCGACCGACACGATTCTATTGCCGTTCTTCGCGGTTGCCCTCCTCGCCTACAGCCATCTCATCGAAAAACGTTCGGCTTCCTGGGCGCTCACGATGGGCGTGGCGATCGGGCTGGGCATGCTGTCGAAATATGCGATGCTCTATTTCGCGCTGACGGCCGGTCTTGCGGCGCTGGTGATGGCCACCGCCCGGCTTTCCCTCCGGGATGCCGCCATCGCCGCCGCAGCCGCCGTCGCCGTGCTGGCCCCGAACATCTGGTGGAATGCCGCCCACGATGCGACCACGCTCCGGCACACCTCGGAAAATGCCGGCTGGAACGGCCTCAATTTCCATCTCGGAAAGGCAGCCGAATTCCTCGGCGCGCAGTTCGGCGTCGTCGGACCGGTCATCTTCGCGGCCATGATCGCAGCGCTCTTCGCACTCCTGAGGGGACGCGGAATACCTCGGGAAAAGCATCTGGCGCTGCTTTCCTGGCCCATCGTGATTGCGATCGTCATTCAGGCCCTGATGTCGCGCGCTTATGCCAACTGGGCGGCGACTGCCTATGTCGCCGGCATCATGCTCGCCATCTCGTTCCTGCTTCGCACCTATCCCCGTGCCCTGACGGCCTCGCTGATCATCAATCTCCTCGTCAGCCTGGTGCTGCCGATGTTGTTCTTTCTCGCCGGCCGCGCGCCCCTGCCCGTCGCAGAAGCGGTGACCAGCCGATATCTCGGACGGGCAGCGCTCAGCCGCGAGCTCGCGACGATCGCCCAAAAGGCAGGTGTGAATACCATTGTCGCCGATCAGCGCGATGTCCTCGCCGACCTGTTCTACACCCTTCGCGACCAGCCAGTGACCATTCGCGCGCGTACCCTCAAGGGTTTCCCGCGGAACTATTACGAGCAGGAATTTCCGCTGCGACAAGACGAAACCGCGGGCAAGGTTCTCTATGTCACCCGCGGCGAACTTTCCTGCCCTGGCCTTGGTCCGCAGCAGCCGGCTGCGACAATCAAGCCGGCGAATGGCTACATCGAGGGCAAGGTCTTAAAGACCTTTGTGGTCCCCGCCGATTGCCTGGCCGCAACAGCTTCAAGCAACTAGATCAGCCGAGCTGGCATGCACGCAGCAAGCGATCGCCGTTAACCTTCAGCTGCGGATTGTTGAATCAAATCAGCGCCGGGGTTCTATTTCGGGTTCCTTTCTGTTACGTTTTGGGTCCAAGGCGGGAAGATTAACGGGTACATGCGTAAATTTTCGGCACATATCAGGGCTTCGAGCATGCTTGCTGCGTTTGCCCTCCTCGCAACCGCCTCCGTGCCGTCGGCCAACGCTTTCGAGATTTTCGGTTGGAAATTCTTCGAGGACGAGGAAGATACCGTGGCCGTTTCCGACCCCGTCCACTACTCCTTGCAACTGAACATTCCGGAAGAAGATCTCACCAAGGACCTGCAGAACGCCTCGGCGCTCTATGCCGACCAGAAGAAGCCGGTTTCCGGTGACCTCGGCGTGGTGATCAAGGCACGCGACGATCGCGACCGCCTGCTGGCCGCACTCTACGAGAAGGCCCGCTACGGCGCCGTGGTCACCGTCAGGGTCGCCGGCACCGAGATCGGTCAGTTGCCCGCCGTGCCCAGCTTCCCGCGCGACCACCCGGTGCCCGTGACCGTGGACGTCCGACCCGGCCCGGTCTTCACCATCGGATCGGTGAAGCTGACCGGCGATGCCGCCAAATTCAATCCGGACGACTATGGCCTGGTGGCCGGCATCCCGGCCGAATCCCGGCTGGTGCTGAGGGGCGCCGACAAGATGGTTGCTGATCTTGAGGAAGAAGGTCGCCCGCTGGCCAAGCTGACCGAACGCCAGCTCGTGGCCGATCATGCGCACAACACCGTGGCCATCACCATCGGTGCCGATGGGGGGCCAGTGGCTCCGCTCGGCGATATCAGCGTCTCCGGGTCCAAGCTCGTCAATCCGGAATTCATCGAGAAATGGTCGCGGCTGCGCGAGGGCCGTCCCTATTCGCCGCAGGAGATCAAGGATTCGTCCGAACGCCTGCGCAAGCTCGGCGTCTTCTCTTCGGTGACGATCACCCACGCCAACAAGCTCGACACGTCAGGCCAGATCCCCATGGCGATCAATGTGTCGGATGGCAAGCAGCGCTATTTCGGCGCCGGCGTGCAGTTCTCCTCGCTCGACGGTGCTGGTGTGCTGGGATACTGGGGTCACCGGAATCTGTTCGGCAATGCCGAATCGATCAAGATTTCCGGCTCCGTGTCCCGTCTGGGCGAAGCCACCGACGTCAAGGATCTGGATTACTCCGCTTCGATCGTCTTCTCGAAGCCGGCGGCCTTCAGCGACATCACCACCTTCAACGCGGGCATCGTGGCCGCGGCGGTCCATCCCGACAGTTATCGCTCGGCTCAGGTTTCCATCTACACGAACATTGACTGGGAGCTTTCAAAACAGGATACTGTCACCGGCGGCTTCGACCTCAGCTGGAACGAGACGGAAGACACATTCGGAACGCACCAATACCTGATTAAATCGCTGCCGGTGAGCTGGACGCGCGACGCGAGCAACAATACCCTCGACCCGACAGAAGGCTATAAATTCACTCTCAAGACGCAGCCGAGCTACGAATTCTACTACAAGAACATCTTTACCTCGCTGGAAGGCTCGGTCTCCGGCTACTACGGCATCGGTGAAGACGACGGCGTGGTGCTGGCGGGCAAGCTGTCGCTGGGCTCGTTAGTCGGCGTTAGCGAGATCGAGGAAATCCCGGCAACCCGGCGTTTTTATGCCGGCGGCGGCGGCTCGGTGCGCGGTTATGCCTATCAGGAAATCTCGCCCTACAATCATGAAGGCGACGCCATCGGCGGCCGCTCCTATTTCCTCGCCTCGTTCGAAACTCGCATCAAGATCAACGACACATTCGGCGTCGTGCCCTTCCTCGATGTGGGCACGGTCAGCCGCGAAGAATATCCCGATTTCAGCGATATCCGCGCCGGCTTCGGCATCGGCATCCGCTACGCCACCCCATTCGGGCCTCTGAGGCTCGATGTCGCCATGCCCCTTAACCGCTACGAAGATGGGAGTGCCTTCGGCGTCTATGCCGGCATCGGCCAATCGTTCTGAACCTTAACTCCGCCGCGAAAGACAATTAGATTCTGAATTCATGATGATGCAGTCGTTTGTTAAATTTGCCTGGAGCTTCTTCAAGGGCCTCGTCTGGGGCCTGCTGTTTCTGCTCGTGCTGCTCGTGGCTGCCATCTCGTTCATCGGTTTCACCGCCTACGGCAATCAGTTTGCCGCCAACCAGATCGCCAATCTCGCCTCGACGCCCGATCTGAAGATCTCGCTGCAGGGCGCGCGCGGACTGCTGCAGGGCCATTTCCGGCTGGACACGATCACGCTTGCCGATACCCAGGGCGAATTTGCCCGCATCGACGGCCTGAAACTCGACTGGACGCCGACTGCCCTGCTCAGGCAACGCTTCCACGCCGAAGAGGTCGCCGCGGCCAAGGTGGTCTTCAGCCGCGCTCCCGTCCAGACAATTCCGTCTCCACCTTCCCAAGGCGGGCGATTCTCGTTGCCCATCGAAGTCGCGGTCGACAAGATAGACCTACCGCTGGTGGCTCTGGGCGAGGCGGTCGTCGGCAAGGACACGGAAGTCGCAATTGCCGGATCGGCCAAGGCGATCACCGACCAGATCTCGCTCGACATCAAGGCCAATGAAAAGGCCCGACCCGAAGCCGGCGCCACCGCCAAACTCGCCTATGGAGTCAATGCCCGCACGCTCACTCTCGACGCCAGAGTTGCCGAGCCGCAAGGCGGGTTGCTCGCCCACGCGCTGGCACTGCCCGGCATGCCGCCCGTGGTGATCACCGTCAAGGGCGATGGTCCGCTCGACGCCTGGCAGGGCGCGATATCCGGCAAGGTCAACAATGTCGATGTCCTGCACCTCGCGGGCAAACACACGAGATCGCAAGAGGGGCTGCATGAGCTGATAGTCAACGGCGGCGGCCAGGTGTCCGAGCTGTTGCCGCCTGCTCTGCGAAGCCTGTTTGCCGGCGAGACCAAGGTCGATATCAATGCCGAGTTCAACCAGGTCGGCCTCGTACAGATCCGTGCGGGCTCCATTGCCAATGACAGCCTGTCCGTCACCGCAAGCGGCAGGCTCGACCCCAAGGGCGACGCCGCGCTAAAGGCGACCGTAACCCCGGCCAGGGAAACGATCGACATCTCCCTGCCGCTGGCGTCAGGTGCGCTGGAGGCAGCACTCAAGAGTGTCGACGCAACGCTGATCGGCCCGTTCCACCAGGCGCGCTTGAATCTCGATGCCGTGGTGGACCACATCTCAACTCCGGATGCAGCCGTGGAGGCCATTGCGCTGAAGGCCTCGTCGCCCGCTTTCAACCTTGAGAACAAGTCCGGGCCGCTGGTGCTGACCCTGAACGCCGGCAAGACCAGTTTCAAGAATGAGCAGGCCGCAAAACTTGTACAAGGCCCACTCAAGATCGACGCCGCCATGGACATCGATTCCGAACTGATCGATGTCGAGAAAATCGCTATGGAGAGCCCGAAGTTCGGCGGAATGATCACTGGCGAGTTCAAGCCGCTCACCAAGGACCTGACCGCCGACCTCAAGCTGTTCGTGCTGCCGGACGCGCTGCTGCCGCCGGACCTTGCAGCCAAGGCAAAAGGCACCATCGCGCTCTCAGGCAAGGTCGCAGCCACTCTGCCTGGCAAGGCAGCGGTCACCGACCTCAAGCTTGCCTCCAATCTCGTCAACACCGAGGGCACTGCAAGCTACAATGCCGGCGCTCTGACTGCCAGCCTGCGCGGCGCGCTTGCCGATCTCTCGCTGTTCCAGCCGGGTGCCGCCGGCAAGCTGGATTTCGCGGTCGATGTTTCGGGCAAGGCCACATCACCAAAAATCGCAGCGCTGGTGAGTTCGGCCGAAGTGAAGGCCGCCGGCCAAACGCTGACAGACCTCGACGTGAAATTCGACGGGATTGTCGACCCCAAGCGTCCGGGCGGCAAGGTCAGCGCCGCCGTCACGGTGCTTGGCCAGAAACTCGATGCCAGCGCCGATGTGGTCTCGCAGGACGGTGTGGTTTCCGTCCCCGCCTTCAACGTCAAAGCCGGCGCCAACGCGTTGTCCGGAGCGATCACCCTCGACAAGGCGTTCAAGCCATCGGGCAAGATCGACATCGACCTCGCCGACATCGCCTCGCTGGCAGCCATCGCCAACCAGAAGGCCGAGGGCGCGTTGAAGGGCAGTTTCGAACTCACCTCTGCCGACGGCAAAACATCCGGCCAGCTGACGCTCGCTGGTGCCCAGATCAAGGCCCAGGGCGTCGATATCTCCAGCCCGACGATTGCCGTCAGTATCGCCGACCTCGCCTCCAAGCAGATCGACGGCGTGGTCAAGGCCACGACCATCGCTTCGGGCACCAACAAACTCGCTGATGTCGCACTGAACTTCGCGCTTGCTGGGCCTCAGACCAAGTTCGATCTGTCCAGCCAGTTCGATGGTGCACCGCTGACCTCAACGGGTTCTGTCGAGCAGAGCGATGGTGCCATCGCCGTGGTTCTGCAATCCTTTGCAGCGGCGCCCCGCAAGATCCCGGTCAGGCTTTCCGCCCCGACCACGATCACCGTCCGCGATGGTACGGCGCTGATCGACAACCTGCTGATCTCAGCCGGGGAAGGCACGATCGCGGTCAAGGGTTCGGCCGGCAAGGCACTGAATCTCGAGGCCAGGATCGACGCCCTGCCCGCCAGCCTCGCTGACACTTTCGCCAAGGATCTCGGCGCCGAGGGCGCGCTCTCCGCCAACGTCACCGTCAAGGGCACCGGCGCCGCGCCGATCGTCGCCTTCGACGCAAACCTCACCGGCGCCTCGACAGTGCAGACGCGCGCACGCGGGTTGGAAAATCTCGACATCACCGCCAAGGGACAGTTGGTGAACAACGTCCTGAATGCCGATGCCACAACCACACTCAGGGACCAGCCGACACAGGCGACCGTGCAAGTCAATCTCGCCGGTGGCAAGGTCGACATACCCTCGATCAAGCTGACGCTGGGCGACACGACGCTGACCGGCAATGTTGCGCTGGATGCGGCCGGCAAGCCTTTCGGCAAGTTCAATTTCGACATTCCCGATGCTGCCCAGCTGGCAGCCGTTGCCGGCCAGAAGGCCGAGGGTGCGCTGAAGGGCACGGTCGACTTTGCCCAGGTCGGCAATGCGATCAAGGCCACGGTTGCCTCGACGGGCAGCCTGCGCGGCCAGCCGATCGCCATCGATCTCGACGCCATCTCCGAAAAGGGCGCGGTGTCGCTGCCGTCGCTCAAGGTCGATATCGGCAAGAACAGCATTTCCGGCTCCATCAATCTGAACCCAGAGTTTTTGCCGACCGGCAGTGTCACCTTCGACCTGCCCGATCTTGCCCTGCTTGCCGCCATGGCCGGCCAGACCGCGGAAGGTTCGCTCAAGGGCAAGGCTGATATCACGTCGGCAGACACCAAAATCACCACCAACGTCGATGCCACCGGCGCCATTCGCGGCCAGGCCGTCACCCTACAAATTCAGGCGATCGAGGACCAGGGCGCGATTTCGCTGCCGATGCTCAACGTCAAGACCGGCGCCAACACGTTGTCGGGAGCGATTACCCTCGACAAGGCGTTCAAGCCATCGGGCAAGATCGACATCGACCTTGCAGACATCGCTTCGCTGGCGGCCATTGCCAACCAGAAGGCCGAGGGCGCATTGAAGGGCAGTTTCGAACTCGCCTCTGCCGATGGCAAGACGTCCGGTAAGTTGAAGCTCGCCGGTGCCCAGCTCAAGGCTCAGGGCGTCGATATCTCCAGCCCGACGATTGCCGTCAGTATCGCCGACCTCGCCTCCAAGCAGATCGACGGCGTGGTCAAGGCCACGACCATTACTTCGGGCGCCAACAAACTCGATGATGTCGCGCTCAACTTCGCGCTCGCCGGACCGCAGACCAAGTTCGATCTGTCCAGCCAGTTCGATGGTGCACCGCTGACCTCGACGGGCTCTGTGGAGCAGACCGACGGTGCCATCGCCGTGGTTCTGCAATCCTTTGCGGCGGCACCCCGCAAAATCCCGGTCAAGCTTTCCGCCCCGACCACGATCACCGTCCGCGATGGTACGGCGCTGATCGACAACCTGCTGATCTCAGCCGGCGAAGGCACGATTGCGGTCAAGGGCTCGGCCGGCCAGGCACTGAACCTTGAGGCCAGGATCGACGCCCTGCCCGCCAGCCTCGCCGACACTTTCGCCAAGGATCTCGGCGCCGAAGGCGCACTGTCCGCCAATGTGACCGTAAAGGGCGACAGCGCCGCCCCGGTCGTCGCCTTCGACGCAAACCTCACCGGCGCCTCGACGGTCCAGACACGGGCACGCGGCCTTGAGAACCTCGCCGTCACCACCAAGGGACAACTCGCCAACAACGTCCTCAACGCCGACCTGACCACCACGCTCAGGGACCAGCCGACGCAGGCGAGCGTGCAAGTCGATCTCGCCGGCGGCAAGGTTGACATCCCCTCTATCAAGCTGACGCTGGGCGACACGACGCTGACCGGCAATGTCGCGCTGGATGCCGCCGGCAAGCCTTCCGGCAAGTTCAATTTCGACATTCCCGATGCTGCCCAGCTGGCAGCCGTTGCCGGCCAGAAGGCCGAGGGTGCGCTGAAGGGCACGGTCGACTTTGCCCAGGTCGGCAATGCGATCAAGGCCACGGTTGCCTCGACGGGCAGCCTGCGCGGCCAGCCGATCGCCATCGATCTCGACGCCATCTCCGAAAAGGGCGCGGTGTCGCTGCCGTCGCTCAAGGTCGATATCGGCAAGAACAGCATTTCCGGCTCCATCAATCTGAACCCAGAGTTTTTGCCGACCGGCAGTGTCACCTTCGACCTGCCCGATCTTGCCCTGCTTGCCGCCATGGCCGGCCAGACCGCGGAAGGTTCGCTCAAGGGCAAGGCTGATATCACGTCGGCAGACACCAAAATCACCACCAACGTCGATGCCACCGGCGCCATTCGCGGCCAGGCCGTCACGCTTCAGGTCCAGGCAATCGAGGACAATGGCGCGATTTCACTGCCGGCGCTCAAGGTCGATGTCGGCAAGAACACCATCAACGGTGCAATGACCCTCGATGAGGCCTTCATGCCGTCCGGCAGGGTCGACTTCAATCTGCCTGACATAGGACTACTGGCGGCCATGGCCGGCCAGAAGGCGGAAGGCGCAATCCGGGGCATCGCCGAGATCAAGTCGGCGGATGGCAAGATCACCGGCACGATCAAGGCAAGCGGTCCAAAACTGGTTACCAGCGGCACGGAGATCATCAAGCCGGTCGTCGACCTGCAGATCGTCGATCTCGCCACGGGCCAGATTTCTGGCACCGTCACATCGAACAGGATCGCTTCGGGCACCAATCAGTTCTCCAACCTGGCACTCGGTTTCCAGCGCAACGGCCCCGAAACCGCCTTCGACCTGAAGAGCCAGTTTGATGGTGCACCACTGATCGCCAAGGGCGCGATCGAACAGCAGGCAGCCGGTGCGCTCTCGTTGAAGCTCGCGTCGTTCTCCGCGGCGCCGAAGCGGATCCCCGTCAGGCTCGATGCCCCTGTCGAGATCAAGATCGCCAACGGAAATGTGGCATTCAACAACGTCTCCATCACTGCCGGCCAGGGCAGGATTTCCGTCACCGGCTCGGCCGGCAAGGCACTCGATATCAAGGCCAGGATCACCGCCCTGCCCGCGAGCCTCGCCAACACCTTTGCGAGCGGTCTCGACGCCACAGGCACGATATCAGCCAATGTCACGGTATCGGGTTCATCATCGGCTCCGACCATCGCATTCGACACCAACGTGCAGAATGCTTCGATTGCCCAAATCAGAGCCGCAGGCCTCAGGCCACTGGCGATATCGGCAAGGGGCAATCTCGCCCGGAATGTGCTGACGATCGACACAACGGTCCGCAATGCCGACGGCCTGTCGCTGACGGCCAGGGGCACGGTCGGCGTCACCGGTGCAACGCCGCTGGCGATCAATGTCAACGGCCAGCTGCCGTTCACCGCAGCCGGCGCCCAACTCGCAGCTCAAGGCATTGCGCTCAGGGGCGACGCCCGCTTCAATCTGGTGATCAGGGGTACGGCGGCCAGACCGGCGGTTTCAGGCTCGATCAACACATCGGGCGGCACGCTGACGGTTATCCGCCAAAATCTGGTCATCAAGAACCTCGCTGCAAATGTGACGCTCTCGGGCGAACAGGCGCGCATCGTCAATATCTCCGGTACGCTCGATGGTGGCGGCACGATTTCTGTTACAGGCACGATCGGTTTCGCGCCGGGCTCGGGGCTACCCGCCAACCTCAAGATCAATCTCAAGAATGCCGTCTATGTCGACGGCAGTATTGTTGCGGCCAAGCTTACCGGCGATCTCGCAGTCAATGGCAGGCTGCAGAATTCGCCGGCACTGACCGGCACCATCCGCCTCAATCGCGCCGACATCACCATTCCTGAACGGCTTCCGGGTTCGCTCTCTAAAATCGACGTCAAACACAAGAATGCGCCGGCCGATGTCAAAGCACAGAGCGCCGAAATGCGGGCCAAGACAGAGGGCAGAAGGAGGGGTGACAGCGCCGGTGGCATCAGGCTTGAGCTGACGATATCGGCGCCCCGTCAGATCTTCGTGCGCGGCCGCGGCCTTGATACCGAACTCCGCGGCGAGGTGAAGATCACCGGCACCTCGAACAACCCCAACGTGGCGGGTAGCTTCAAGATGGTGCGCGGTCGGCTGGCGATCATCGGCAAGCGACTCGATTTCACCACCGGCCAGATCACATTCGGCGGCGGCATGATGCCCTATCTCAACATGGTGGCGTCCTCGGCTGCCGGTTCGACCACGGTCTATGTCAATGTCAACGGCCCGGCCAACAGCCCGACATTCACCTTCACCTCATCACCGGCCCTGCCGCAGGATGAAGTACTGGCGCAGTTGATTTTCGGCCGCTCCTCCTCGAGTCTGTCCGCGGTGCAGATTGCGCAGCTTGCCGACGCGGTCGCAACGCTGGCCGGCGGCCAGTCGAATTCGCTGTTCAACAGGCTGCGCCAAGGCCTCGGCGTCGACGATCTCGACATCGGCAGCGACGAGAACGGCAGGACCAATGTCACCGCCGGCAAATATCTCAACAAGCGCACCTATCTGGAGCTTCAGCAGGGCGCGACGTCGAAGGCGATCATCAATCTTGATATCGGCAAGGGTGTGAAGCTCAAGGGTGAGGCAGGAGCCGATGGCTCGACCGCGACCGGCCTCTTCTACGAGAAGGAATATTGAGCAAGCTGCTTCAAAGTTTGGAAGTCTTTTTCAGGCGCCAACCTATCCTCCGTCATTCCCTGCTTTATGCAGGGAATCCAGCAGCGCCGCGTCGGCGGCGCGGAAGAGTCTTTTGCACTCAAGGACTTGAGTGCGCTGGATTCCTGTGACAGGCACAGGAATGAGGGGTGGTGGAGGCTTTGCTCGAACTCAGCCACAGCCGTTGAGTTTACAAAAAGTGCCGCAAACAACTCTTACAACAGCAGCTAAAATTCCGCGTAGGCATCGACCCGCTCGGTCACCGTCAACCGCTTGACCAGACCGACCGTGTCGACATCGCGGTCGAGCTTCGGCGACCAGATCGCCGTCATCCAGTTGATCGAATAGCCACGGCTCTTGAGGAAATCGATTGCCCTGATGTTCTGGGCATGGGTTTCGAGTGTCACCGTCTCGTAGTCCTGCGCCTTGATCTCTTCCTCGAGCTTGTCGAGCAGGGCTATGCCGTACCCCTGGCCCTGCCAGATCGGATCGACCCAGAGGTCGCTGATGTGATTGTCGAAGTTCTCCCGCGCTGCCCAGCCCGTGACCTGCCCGCCCTTTTCGGTGACGTCGATGGTCAGATAGCGCTGACGGGTGAAATCCACGAAAGCGCGATGGGCATTTTCGCGCAGCAGCTCGATACTGATCCAGCCGGCCACGGCGCTTTCCCAGGCCCGGATGCCTATTCCGGCCAGTTCATCGGCATCGTCCATTCGAGCACTGCGAATTGACGCCATAGCTGCGATCCCCTCTCGCACGCCTCCCAAGAGCAATCGAAACGCGGATTCGCGCATAGGTCAAGACGCATGAAGCCAGGATGTTGCAGTTTGAACGATTCCAGGCCCAGTAAAACAGGTGATCCACAGGGGCTCGCCGGATTCGTGAGCTAAACCGCTGGATTATGCGGGATTCTAGGCCCATACAACAGTCGTGGCGTCGAACGCGCCACAGAATCGCATGACGGTCCGATTGATCGTCACCCCCGCCTTCGCGCATTGGCTGCAATCGATGTTGCGGTTCCGATTTCGTAGAGAGACTTCCGAAAATGTGCGCCGCAAACGACCTGCGTGACAAATGATCCCAGGCACCAGGACCATGCAACCGATGGAGACCTTCTTGCTGAAACGAACCGCTCTCGTCCTCTTGCTCTCCTGCTCATCTCTTACTGTCTCTTTCGCCCAATCGGCAGAGCGTACATTGTTGCGCACAGCCGATCTCGGCATGCCGGTCCAGGCCTATGCGCTAGTAGAAAACAAGGCCTTCCTGCCGCCGGAAGACGCCCAACCCGCGCTCGATGAATTCTCCGGCAAGTTGGTCCTCACCGAAGGCCCGATGTTCACCATGCCGGCCAAGTTCAAGAGCAACAAGGTGCTCGGCAAGGATCCGCAGGTCTTTCCGGGCGTCACGCTTGCCTTCACCACGGTCGGTGACGATCTCGTGCCCGAAACCCAGGACGTGATCCGCAACGGCACGACACCGGACGGCAAGAGCTTCTGGGATATCATCGTCCAGCCAGGCAAGGTCTGGTCCGAAGGCGCCGATAAAGGCTGGTCGCGCGCCTCCTTCCCATTCTCTTTGATGAATTCGATTGAAGGCGAGACCCACAATGGCGTCGCCACCTTCCTTTATCGCAATGGCGAAGTCAGTAACCTGCGCTTCCAGATCCTGACGCAGACCTCGCCCTTCTATGTCGAAGACTATTTCACCGCCTCAGGCTCGGTGCCCGCGACCTACCAGCCCGGCAAACTCGCAGACGAAGATGCCCTGAAGGCGCTTCACAGCAAGGCAATGGCCATCCGCGAACCACTGCAGCCATGGTCTGATCTCGACGCCAAGTATGGCAAGGACAAGCTCATCGGCTTTGACAGCAAGATCCGGCCGGGCGAGATCGTTCTCGACGGGCTTTCGATCGACGGCAACTTCTACCTGAAGTCTTGCCCGACGCCGGCCGGCGACCTGCCCTATTGCGATCGCCAGCGCTTCGGCGTCTGGTCGGTGACCAAGTCAGCCGGCAATGCCGCTGCCATGCTCGCCATCGCCGAGAAATACGGCCCCGGCATCTTCGACGCCAAGCTCATCGACTACATCACCGAAGCCAAGGACGTTGCCGGCTGGAAGGACGTTACCTTCGGCGATGCGCTCAACATGGCCACCGGCGTCGGCTATGGCTCGGATAAGGCTGAGCCCGCAGCAATCTCGGAACCGTTCGGCGATGCATACTACGCCTGGTACGAAGGACGGACCACCAAGGACAAGATCGACGCGCTGCTGAAGGGCGCCAAGCCCTATCCATGGGGTCCGGGTAAGGTGGCACGATACCGCGACGAGGACATGTTCCTGCTGGGTGTCGCCGTGACCCGATTCCTGCAGGCAAAAGAAGGCCCGGAAACCAATGTCTGGGACTTCCTCAGACGAGAAGTTTACGAGCCGATCGGCATCTACTATGCACCGATCAACAAGACCATCGAGGCCGATCCCAAGAACGATCAGGCACTGATGGCCTACGGCTTCTATCCGACCATCGGCGACCTCATCAAGATCGCCCGCCTCTACCAGAATGGTGGCAATTTCCAGGGCAGGCAGATCCTCAATGCTGAAAAGCTGGCGGACATCATGCCCGCAAAGCAAGCGGTGGGCCTCGCCACCGGCAATCCGGAAAAGCCACAATATTACAAGGCGTTCTGGCGTTCTGCTTACAAGGCGCCCAGCGGTTGCTCCTTCAGCTATCCACTGATGGACGGCTGGGGCGAGAATTATGTCATGCTGCTGCCCAGGGACGTCACCGTCTTCCGCCTCGCCAAGAACTGGGACGGCGATCCCGGCGCCGGCAACCTCGAAAACATGACCGAGGTGGCCGGCAAGCTGAAGGATCTGTGTGATTGAGGTCGATCGTTGCCGGATACTCCCCTCGCTGTAACGAGGGGAGTGGCGCGCCTAGCCGTTCGGATCGCACTGGTCCGTCTGGCAATCGTCTGTCTTTGTCCGCTTGTCGCATTCCTTGAGCGCCGTCAGTTCCGCATCCTGCTCGTCAGGCCAGTTGTAGCTGTAGCCATACGCGCCATCGCTGGCGACCGCCGTGCAGCCCCAAGCAAGAGCCTCGCCCGATGACGCCGCGCCGATTGCCAGCAAGGCCAGGCCAGCCAAGATCATTTTTACACGCATTTACGGTCCCCCTCAGAATCCGAGGCGGTTTTACCCCAAACGCGGAAAACTGGAAAGCTGGCTCAACTCGTATTTCCGAAATCGAGCGCCGCAGCCTAGTTCAGCCAGTTCGCAACGTCCCTCGCTCCATACACAATCGAAACTACAAATATCCCGTAGGGCATAGGCTCGTAGATGATGATGTAGTTGCCCTCGATCGGGATGCGAGCGGAAGGGCTCAACTCCGGGCGAGGCGATCCCATTAGCGGCTGCTCTGACGCAAGCTCCGCCTTATCAAAATCCGCATCAAAAGAGCATCGGCGGCAGCCTCATTATCTGGCGCGATCTCACGCCATATTTCCCGCAAATCCTGTTCTGCCTTGGGACTCAGGATGTACTTAGCCACGGGAGCGCGCTTCTGCCTTCAATTCCGTCAGAAGTGTTTTGGCGTCGATCTCGCGTCCCTCGCCGCTCGCCATGCCTTCGTCGTAAGCACGCTTCAATCGCGCAAACTCAAGCTGCCGGCGTTCCTCCTGCTGCTCCCAAAGACGCAACGCATCCCTGACCACTTCGCTGTTTGACGCATAGGCACCGGACTCCACCGCATCTTGCAAGCGGGCGACCTGTTGCGATGAAAGGGAGACAGTGAGAGTTTTCATAGGTTCGGTTTTCATGAGTTCCATTTAACACCACTAATAGAAACTAACAAGATCTGTTAGGCCTGCGCCAATCGCCTCACCCACCTTAGAATCATTGCAATTCGCCGCCGAGCCTCTTAAACCACCGCCATTGCAACATCTCGAAGGGCAGCCTGATGGCCGGTGATCTCTTTCCGCTTGGTGACGACAAGACGTCCTACCGCAAACTCACCTCGGATTTCGTGTCCGTTGATACGTTCAAGGGCCAGGACATCCTGACGGTCGAACCCGAGGGCATGCGCCTACTGGCCGAAACCGCCTTTGCCGATATCAACCATCTCCTGCGCGCCGACCATCTCAAGCAACTCGCCTCGATCCTCGACGACCCGGAAGCGACGGCCAACGACCGTTTCGTTGCCTATGACCTGCTCAAGAATGCCAATATCGCCGCCGGCGGCGTGCTGCCGATGTGCCAGGACACCGGCACCGCGATCATCATGGGCAAGAAGGGTCGCCGCGTTTGGACCGAGGGTGGCGATTACGAAGCGCTGGCCGGCGGCGTTATGGACGCCTATCTCAAGAAGAACCTGCGCTATTCGCAGCTGGCGCCGATTTCGATGTTCGAAGAGAAGAACACCAAGAACAACCTGCCCGCCCAGATCGACATCTACGAGGAAGGCACCGACGCCTACGACTTCCTGTTCGTCGCCAAGGGCGGCGGTTCGGCCAACAAGACCTATCTCTACCAAGGCACGCCATCGCTCCTGACACGCGACCGCCTGGTGGCGTTCCTCAGGGACAAGATCCTGTCACTCGGCACCGCGGCCTGTCCCCCATACCATCTCGCCATCGTCATCGGCGGCACCTCGGCCGAGATGAACCTGAAGACGGTCAAGCTTGCCTCCACACACTATCTCGACGAACTGCCAACCGAGGGTTCCGAAAGCGGCCATGCCTTCCGCGATCTGGAGATGGAAAAGGAAATCCACAAGCTGACGCAGAGCCTCGGCGTCGGCGCCCAGTTCGGCGGCAAGTATTTCTGCCACGATGTCCGCGTCATCCGCCTGCCCCGTCACGGCGCCTCGCTGCCGATCGGCCTTGGCGTCAGCTGTTCCGCCGACCGCCAGGCCAAGGGTAAGATCACCAAAGACGGCATCTTCCTCGAAGCGCTGGAAACAGATCCCTCCAAGTATCTGCCGGAGATCGAGGACAAGCATCTCAACGACGATGTCGTCAAGATCGACCTCAACCGTCCAATGGCAGAGATCCTCGCCGAACTCAGCAAATGCCCGATCAAGACGCGGCTATCGTTGTCCGGCCCGATCATCGTCGCCCGCGATCTGGCACATGCGAAGATCCGCGAACGGCTGGAATCCGGGCAGCCCATGCCGGATTATTTCAAGAACCATCCGATCTATTATGCCGGTCCGGCCAAGACGCCGGAAGGCTATGCCTCGGGCTCGTTCGGTCCCACCACCGCCGGCCGCATGGATAGCTATGTTGACCAGTTCCAGTCTTTCGGAGGATCGATGGTCATGCTCGCCAAGGGTAACCGTTCGCGACAGGTCCGCGAGGCCTGCGGCACCCATCACGGCTTCTATCTCGGTTCGATCGGCGGTCCCGCCGCCCGCCTTGCCAAGGATTGCATCAAGAAGGTCGAGGTTGTCGAATATCCTGAACTCGGCATGGAAGCGATCTGGCGCATCGAGGTCGAAGATTTTCCGGCTTTCATCGTCATCGACGACAAGGGCAACGACTTCTTCAAGGAACTCAACCTAGAATAGAAACGACGCGAGTGACGGCCGCGCGGCAAGCGTGTCGCGCCCCGCGCCTGATCTGACAAGCGATCATGTACAAGTTCATGCTGCCAGACAGCAACAAAACAAGTAAAAACAAAAGAATCTCAGTCATCTGAAGTTAACCGTTTCCCAACATTTGAGGCCTAGAACGAATTAGGGAACGAAGCGGTTTCAGGAGTTTCGAATGAGTGTGGCACAGCCGCAGCCAAAGATGCAGGTGCCGGATATTGCGGCGCAGGTGACATACGCCATGCGCCAGATGGGTGTTTCTCCAATCCCGCGCAATTACGAGCTGTTTTACGAAGCCTATATCGGCTCGAACCCGAAGTTGACCAAGGAATTGGCAAGCCTCGGCGTCCGCGCGACGCAGGACGAGCTGGATGCGATCGGCTCGCAGTATTTCGGACATCACCAGCCCAATGTTGTCGATGGCGCCCATACCAAGATCGTCTCCGAGCTCGAGGAACTGGTGACGATGCTGCGTCAGGAGCATTCCTCGCTTGAGAGCTATAACAAGCTGCTTGGCGAAACCTATTCGCGCATCACCTCGAAAAGCGCCTCCAGCGCCGACCTCCTGCACAATGCGATCTCGCTGCTCTCCGATGCCACCGGCTCGAAGATGGCAACCGGCCGCGTGACGATGGATGGCGTCGAAGCGAAATCCCGCGAGATGGAAGACATCCGCAAGGAACTCGACGAGTACAAGCGCATCGCCAATACCGACTCGCTGACGCGTCTTCACAATCGCCGCGCCTTCGACGACCGTCTGGCCGCGATCTATGACAGCCCGCTTGGTCATGCCACGACGACGCTGATCATCGGCGACATCGACAATTTCAAGAAGATCAACGACACCTTCGGCCATCCGGTCGGCGACAAGATCCTGGCGACAGTCGCCAACGTGATCCGTTCCAACCTCCGCAAGGATGTATTCGTCGCCCGCACCGGCGGCGAGGAATTTGCCGTGATCATCGAAGGTTCATCGATCGACGACGCCGCCATTATCGCTGAACGCGTCCGGCGCTCGCTCGAACAGACGCCCTTCAAGAATTCCAAGACGGGCGTCAACTATGGGCCGGTCACCATGTCGTTCGGCCTCTGTGTCGCCGCAGAAGGCGAGAATCCGCAGGATCTCTACCAGAAATCCGACGTGGCGCTCTATTGCGCCAAGAGCAACGGCCGCAATCGCACCGTCGTCTACGAAGACGGCATGAAGAAAGAGCTCTCCAAGAGCTGGCTGCTCTACAAGAAGTAGCTCATCGGGACATTCAGACTGGAAACGCCGGCTCGACGCCGGCGTTTTTGCGTTTATCGTCTCGGTACCGCGCGCGAAGCGCCCGCTCGCATGACCGCGGCGGCTTCCGCGGCAATCGTTGCCATGAATGCCCGACTGAACCTGCCAAGCGCCTTTGCAGCTTCGACCACAAAAGATGTTTCCAAGTCATCGGTATTGAATTCGTCGACGATCACCCAAGCTGGCGTATAGAGTTTTGCACGCCTTGCTTCCGTTTCAGGTATTTCAACGGCATGATCGCCTTTGCCAGGGGCCTTACTGGTAATGGGGAAAATCAGCGATGTCTCCTGCCCATCCTTGCCCGCGACGATGATCATCACGCAGGCTGGCCTCGCCTTTCGCCCGCTCTCCTCGCCGCGATCATGCTCGCGTGCCCAGAGATAAGAGTATAGGATCACTTGGCCGTGGAGTGGCTTAGTCATCGTCCAGCCGTCCCTCGCGGGCGACGGCTTCAAGACCTGTCAGAAAGAACTCCCTGTCCTCCTCCGACAAATCTTCTGAGCGATAAGCACGCTGACGCGTCGCGCCAGCGAGACGATCAAAATCTTCGACCGTCATCAGCACGAATTTCCGTTTGCCACGCTTGGTGATTTCCACCGGCCCCCGGAAGGCGGCCTCCGCAACTTCGCCTGATCGGTTGCTAAGATCAGTAAGACTGAATTTGGTCATATCGAACTCCATTGTCACCATTTTAGCTAAAATCACGATTATGGCAACTCTGCTCTGCCAAGCGGCCCATTCCCTCAAAATTGAATAAAATTAACCTTGTTCCTTAAGAAACAGCGCCGATACCGACCGTGTCCTAGAACCTCTCCATCAGACAACGGGATGAGGCGCGGCCAGGGCATCAACGGCCCCTCTCCTCAAACGAACGGAGAGACTTCAATGAACAAGGCAATCACACTCCTCGCAGCAGCAGTCGCAACCACAATCGCGTTCGCGGCCCCTGCCCACGCCGGCTTCTTCTTCAAGAAGCACTCCCAGACCACCGACGCCCAGTTCGTCTCGCTGCAGACCAAGAACACCAAGCTTGGCTGGATGCAGATCCTCTCCGACGAGACCCCGGTCAAGCCACGCGTCAGGAAGGTCAAGGCCGACATCAACGCCTCACCGATCGCCCGCAAGCTGATCCCCTATGACGAGAATGTCGCCGTCGGTACGATCATCATCGACCATTCGGATCGCCGCCTCTACCACGTCATCTCCAAGGGCATGGCCATGGTCTACGGCGTCTCGGTCGGCCGCGAAGGTTTTGGCTGGACGGGTTCGGAAGTAGTCACCGCAAAGTCGGAATGGCCGACTTGGAACCCGCCAAAGGAAATGCGGGTCCGTGAAGCCAAGAAGGGCCACATCCTGCCGGAAACGATGGAAGGCGGCCTCGACAACCCGCTCGGCGCCCGCGCCATGTATCTCGGCAACACCGAATACCGCATCCACGGCACCAACCAGCCCTCTTCGATCGGCAAGGCGATGTCCTCCGGCTGCATCCGCATGGCCAACGAGGATGTCGAAGACCTCTATGCCCACGTCAAGATCGGCACCCGGGTCATCGTCCAGCAGTGATCGACTCTATGAACCTATCACAAAGCCGGCCTCGTGCCGGCTTTGTGTCGCTTTAATTTCGAAGGAATTTCCGCGCAACTCTCTACTAACCAAATCCATTGAACTCGAGATCGACCATTCGCACAATCATACTTCGCTTGGGATCGAAAGGCAGATCAACGAAGCCGAAGCGGGTGTAAAACGATCGCACGCCGTCATCTAGCGGATGCGTCACCACCCCAAAGCAGCCGATGTCGCGCGAAACCTGCATCGCCGTTTTGAGAGCATGGAAAAGCAAAGATGCTGCGTGCCCCTTGCCGGTATAGCGAAGATCGACCGCAAGCCGCCCTAGAAGGATCACTGGCACGGGGTCGGGCCGATTCCTCTGATCGGTCTTGGGCAGAATTTCCCGCTCGACCTGCGCGGCACTCAGTGAGACATAGCCGACAATCAAGTCCTTGGAGCCATCCGCGATCACGCTAATACGAGACATACCCGACGCGTGGTTTCGCCAGCCGTGCCTTCGAAACCACAAATTCATCGACTCGCGACCGCAATCGAAAGCTTCCCTTTCATCCGTCTGCAGAAGCGGCCGTGGAAGGCTTATTTTGTCCATTCGGCTCTGGCTTGAGCTAGCTTCTTCAGAGCGGGAATTTCCTTCGCCGGCGCATCCCGCCAAGCCTCGAATCTCTCCCAAGCTTCTGCGGGAATTGTAATCACGGTTTGCTCGGAGAGCTCGGATTCCGCAGCGGCCACGACCCGGCGGCGTATGAAATCGCTGATGTTAGTTCGCGCGTGTTCCGCTGCCGCCCTGACAAGATCGCGCTCTTCAGGCGTCAAACGAACGCTGACAGGTTGCATTGCCTCGGTCATCGGATTTCACCTCATCGTATGACATCAGCATACGCCGTCAAAATCAAAAGGCAATGGTATTCGCGGTACGCTCCTCAATCATCATTACTCGCATCCAGCTCGTCCGGCCGCTTGCCGTTGTCCCTCGCCTGCGTCTTGATCTGCGCGGCAAGCGTCTTCAGGCACTCCTCGAACCCGGTCAAATCCGTATAGAGCGCATCGGCGGCGGCCTTGTGGACCGCCACGTGGCCGCCCCGCCGCTCGACGCCGCCATGCAGCATCAGATTGTCGATCATGTCGAAATCTTCCAGCGACAGGCCGTCCGGGCCGCGCTTGTAACCCTGTGCGTCTTCGCTGATCCGGCCGTCGTAATAGCCAACCGTCCGCTGGTAATGATCCTCAACGACGTTGGTATAGGCGGCCACCAGCTTGCCCTGTGCGCACATATAGCCAAGCTCGAAGCAGGTACCGACATCGGCCGCGATACCGCGGAACGGCGTGAGGTTGGCGATCACGGCATCTGCGCTGTCCATCATCTCTTCGTCGACCTTGCTGATCGCCAGCCCGAACGCCTTCATTGTCTCGGCGGGCGGAATGTCGAGATCGCCGGGGCAGATCGCGGTAAAACCATATTTCTTGCAGAGCGCGGTCTTGGCATCCATGATTTCGCGGGCATTGGCGAGAAAGACTTCCGGTCCGGCGGTGTAGATTTTCAGCGACATTCGTTCCATCCCATCATTTCATCCCATCACTTGCAGGCCGCAACGCCCGAACGCCTGCCGATTTCCAACAATTCTGGGCGATATTCAAAATGCATCGTGTCGTAGTGATACCAGCGCCCGCCCCAGATGAAACCGTGTTTTTCGAAGATCTCGACGATATCCATCGGGAATTGGTTCTTGTAGACCGGCACATTGCCCGGCTTGCCGCCAGACCAGACCCAATAATCCGCAAACTTGGTGTCAAGGTCGATCGCAGCGCCAAAGCTATGGACGGAGAGATTGGATTGACCGGAAACCTTGCGCCAGTTGAACACTCCAGCCGATGGGCTCAGATATTTCCTCAGATCACTGCGTGAGACGAGGTCATCACGCACCTTTTCGAGCGCCTCGTTGACGCCGTTGATTTTGGTGACATGCAGAGTCTCGCCAAACCATTTGACATCGACCAGATTGGCCTGAACTTCCTTGGCACTGTCGCCATACATGACCCGCAAAAACCGCTCAGAGCGGATACGGCCGGGATCCTCGTTCCTCTGCGGCTTGGTCTCGCAGGGGCCGGCTTCGTAGAGCTGTTCCAGGCTGTCCTCGATATCGCCGTTTTCAAGTTTCTGGAAATGATCACGCGTCTTGCCATCGTCAACAACAACGGCTTCGGCCTTGAGCTTGAAGACAACATGGTTGTCGCCCGCGCTCAGCAGCGTCTCCGGATAGGACTTCACGAGGATGTCGAGCTTCTCCTCCAGCGTCAGCGCGCCGGCCTGAACGACGCCGGCGATTGCCCACATCACCAATGCAATTGCGACCGTCCCTACGCCATACGTGATCGATTTCGCCATTGGCGGCTCATCCCCCTGCTCATGCCTTCTAATTGGTAGACGCTTGAGGATACTCCGGAATTCGAGGCAGGAATACCGGATTCGCGTGCAGTCATCAATCTTACACGCCTCCTGCGGGCCTCGCGATCCATGCACGGCAATGTGAACGAACGAATCCCCGAACGCCGATTCTTCCCTTGCATTTCTTACGCTGTAAACTTATTAATGTTGCCAACCTTACAGTGTAAGGCCAACCCGAAACAGGAGGAATGGATATGATTACCCGCAGTCTTAAAAATCTCGCCGTCATGTCTGTCATCGCAAGCGCAGCACTTCTGTCTTCGACGGCATATGCGGCCGACGCCCAATCGCCGGCCGATGCCGCCTATGCCGAAATGCAAAAAATGTTCGGTGGCGTTCCGACATTCGTGAAGGCCTTTCCGAAGGCAGGCATCGCCGGCGCCTGGGCTGAACTCCGCGACATCGAGTTCAGCGACAAAACAGCGCTCGACGCCAAGACGAAATCGCTGATCAGCCTTGCGGTCGCCGCACAGATTCCCTGCACCTACTGCATCTATGCCGATACGATTTCTGCCAGGCGTGCCGGTGCAACCGACCAAGAAATACAGGAAGCCGTCGCCATGGCCGCGCTGACACGCCACTGGAGTACGGTCTTCAACGGCATGCAAGTCGATCTCGACACGTTCAAGAAGGAAATGGGCGACCACTGATACTGTAGTCTTCACCCGAAAGCGAAAACCCGGCGTAGGTCGGGTTTTCCGCCAGTCACCACATCGTCTTGGCGGCCCTACCGGGCCAATCCCGATCATAGGCCTCGCCGTCGAAACCCTCCTTGATCGTCTTCATCATCTGGCCGACGGTCGGCAGGCAGCCGGGCGCCACGAATTTCTCAGCGTTCCAGAGATCGGCGCGGATCACCGCGCGGGCGCACTGGGTGTAAACCTCGTCGATGGTGATCACCACGACGGAGCGCGGATGCTTGCCGTCCATCTCGAAGCGTTCCAGCAGGTCAGGCTCGATCGCAACCACGCCGCGTCCATTCACCCGCATCGTCGTTGTCGAGCCGGGAATCAGGAACATCAGGCCGATACGCGGATCGCGGACGATGTTGGAAAGCGAATCGACCCGGTTGTTGCCGCGCCAGTCCGGCATCAACAGCGTCTTGTCGTCATCGACATAGATGACCTGGCCGGAGTCACCGCGCGGTGAGCAATCCAGGCCCTCCGGCCCCACCGTCGCCAGCGCAACGAAGGGAGACGCCTCGAGCGTCTGCCGGTATTCCGGCGTCAGCCTCGGCGTGACCTTGATGATGGATGCTTCCACGGGCTGCCCGTAGAGCCGGTTCAATTCCTCGACGCTTTCGATCTTGCGCATGGCTGCCTCCGGTTAGGAGTTTCAGATAGCCAATATCAGCGCAAATTACCCGAGAAAAGTTTTGATGGTTTCAATCGCTTGGGGTGAACTGACGATGCGCCGGTGACCGAGACCATTGACCCATTGAAGATTCACATGCGGCCCGGCACGGCCATAGCGACGGGCAGCACCAGCCCCGACCTCCTTGTCGTCCTCGGCATGCAGCACCAGCACCGGCAGATTCGGAACCGTTGCCAGCATCTGGTCGGCGGCAAAAAATTCGATCGGCCGGCCAACGATCGCATGCGCCTGATCCTCGAGCGCACGATGGACCCGCGAGGTAAATCCCATCATGCCGGCATAGCCGTCGAAGACATGCTTGGCAGCCACCGGGGCGGCGATCAGGACCAGTTTCTTCGGCATGCGCCGGCGCACCCAATCCTCGGGGCCAGCGGCGACCATGGCGGCGACAAAACCACCGAAGGAATGGCCGATCATCGCATCGAAACTGCCGAACTGACGCCACGCCGCGTCGATCGCACCCACCGCCAGCGGCACCGTCAGCACGCGCCCCGTCGAGCCGCCATGGCCGGGCAGATCGAGGCCCACAACCTCCGCGCCGGTCTGTCGCAGCGCGGTGACCAGCGACTGCATATAGTCGATCCGCGAGGCCCAACCATGCACGACAAGATAGCGCCTGCCGCTCGGCGCGCCGATGGGCGGGAAGCGATGCGCGGCCACGTGGCCTTCCGGCACCGGCAATAGCAATCTTTCGGCCTGACGCATCGAGGCCTGCGAGACCTCATAGAGCTTGCGCGCCTTGCCCTTGGCCGGCACATCCGGCTTTGTGGCGGAAAACAGCCGGAACGCCATGCGGCCTGCCGCTTGTGGGGCGACGAGCCCGGTCAGATTGATCGCTTGCCCTGCTATCTTGGCAATATATGATGACATGACGAGAATCCTGAAAGTTCAATGCTGAACAATAAAGTACAATGATGAACAAAAATCAAGTCCTGCCTTGGGACCATCCGCGTTTTCGCACCTGGATTGCTGTCGGCCGTGCCTGCCAATTGATGCAGCTGACGCTTCAGCGCAATATCGGCCATCTCGCTATCAAGCCGCCGCATCTCGATATCCTGATCAATCTCTACCGGCGCGAGGGCATTTCCCAGCAGGAACTGGCGCGCAAGCTATTGGTCGGCCGCTCCAACATGTCGATGCTGCTGCCGCAACTTGAAAAGCGCGGCCTGGTCGAGCGCCGCGGCGACGGCAAGGACAAGCGCGTGCTGCGCCTGTTCCTGACCGCGGAAGGCAAGGAGATCACCGAAAAGGCAATGGCAATCCAGACCGAACTGATCGACCTGGTGATGGGAACCTCCAGCGAAAGCCAATGTCTGGGGATCGCCGACCACATGGAGAAGATCGTCGGGATATTGCTGGCGGAGGAAGCGAAGGAGGAGTGAGGCAGGTCACGCGTCGTCTGATTGCAAATCAGTATCCCAAGCTCTATTTATGATCTGAACAGGAGCCATTTCGATGAAGAATCTTTCAATCGTCGTTCGTGCATTCTGGGACGATGAGGCCCGGGTCTGGGTCGCCACAACCAGCGACATCGACGGCCTTTCCGTCGAAGCGGATACGATGGAAGTCCTGCGAACAAAGGTGTTGGACGCTATTTCCGATCTGATGGAACTGAACGGCGAAACCTCGGACTTGCCGGAAATTCCTGTTCACATCGTTGCCGAACAGACCAGCCGAATTCCCAATCCGGCTCTCTAGCCAGTGGCGAGTTTTCTTAAGCAGCTGAAAGAATTGCTGGAA
Source organism: Shinella sp. OV683 (assembly GCF_057787725.1). NCBI lineage: Bacteria > Pseudomonadati > Pseudomonadota > Alphaproteobacteria > Hyphomicrobiales > Rhizobiaceae > Shinella > Shinella sp. OV683. The sequence continues at coordinate 1,986,202 of NZ_CM173543.1, read as the reverse complement.
GCCGGCGGTTGCTATTTCCACCGCGACGGCAAGGGTGATCATGAAATCTGGTTCAGCCCGATCACCAAACGTTACTTCACCGTCGACCGCGGAACGAAATCGCGACATACCGCTAATGAGACCTTGAAACAGGCCGGATTGCCGAAGGCGTTTTGATTACCGCGGCTTTTCGCTGACATCCCTCGTCATTCCCTTTGCCGCCAGAGCCTTCTCATAATCGGCAAACATTTCCGCGCCTCGCTCGCCAAGTTCGCGCAGATAGGTCCAGGTGAAAATGCCGGTGTCGTGGAAATCGTCAAAGCCGATGCGGATCGCATAGTTGCCGGTCGGCGTCACCGCGATGATTGCCACGTTGCGCTTGCCCGGCACAGTGACTTCCTGGCCCGGGCCATGGCCCTTGACCTCGGCGGACGGCGACAGGACCCGCAGCATTTCCGCCGACAGGTTGAATGTCTCCGCGTCGTTGAAGGTCACGGACAGCGATTGGCGATCTTTCGAAACGCGGATCTCGGTCGGCCAGAAATTCGTCATGCAAACGTCCTTTTTTCGCCGGATTAGCCTTTGCGTGTCGCATCCGCAAGACATTTTGACTACCAAAAATGCCATCAATACCTATATAGGAATTGACGGCCACGCCTGCGCCAGCAACATGGTGCGTGGAGGAAACAGCATATGAATACGCATCCGGGTCCGCTCGGCCCGACAGTTCAGCCCGCGCCCATGATCGACCCTTTCGGCCGGATGGTGAGCTATCTGCGCGTTTCGGTGACCGATCGCTGCGATTTCCGCTGCACCTATTGCATGGCCGAGAAGATGGTCTTCCTGCCGAAGAAGGACCTGCTGACGCTCGAGGAACTCGAGCGTCTCTGTTCGGCCTTCATCGACAAGGGCGTCAGGAAGATTCGACTGACTGGCGGCGAACCGCTGGTGCGTCACAACATCATGTACCTCGTCCGCGCGCTTGGCCGGCAGGTTCGCGATGGCGCGCTTGAAGAAGTCACGCTGACCACAAACGGCTCGCAGCTCGCCAAATATGCCGACGAGCTCGCCGACAGCGGCGTCCGCCGCATCAATGTATCGGTCGACACACTCGATCCACAGAAGTTCCACGAAATCACCCGGACAGGCGACCTCTCCAAGGTGCTTGCCGGCATAGACGCCGCGCAGAAGGCTGGTATTCATGTCAAGCTCAACGCCGTGGCGCTGAAGGATTTCAACGAGCGGGAAATTTCCGAGATCATGCGCTGGGCGCATGGCCGCGGCATGGACATGACGGTCATCGAAACCATGCCGATGGGCGAAATCGAGGAAGACCGCACCGATCGCTACCTGCCGCTTTCCGAGCTGCGCAACACGCTGGAACAACAGTTCACGCTGGAAGACATCGGCTTCCGCACCGGCGGCCCCGCGCGCTACGTCAAGGTTGCGGAAACCGGCGGCAAGCTCGGCTTCATTACGCCGATGACGCATAATTTCTGCGAGAGCTGCAACCGCGTTCGTCTGACCTGCACCGGTACGCTCTATATGTGCCTCGGCCAGGAAGACGCCGCCGACCTGCGCGCCGTACTACGCGAAACCGACGACGAGGCGGTGCTTAGCGCCGCCATAGACGAAGCGATCCGCCGCAAGCCCAAGGGCCACGACTTCATCATCGACCGCACCCATAATCGCCCGGCGGTCGCCCGTCACATGAGCGTTACCGGCGGCTGATTCAGCAGACTGCCGTTACGTCAGGTGCCGCTACGGCACACTTTTCTGCATCATTTATATTTCATTAACCGCTTTATTAAGCGAAACCTGAATATTCGACTGCTAATCTTGGCCCAGTGCTAATGGGCAACACTATGAATCAGGCGTCAGCAGAAACAAGCCAGGCATTTACACGAAGAGTGATCTTTCCACTCTCGGCGCTGGTGGTCATGCTGCTGATTTTTGCAGTTGGTGGCATTTTCTGGACCGCCGATTACCAGACCAGGATCGCTATTGCCCAGCAGGCAAGGCTCGCTAGTGGAGCATTGCGCATCCACGCGGAAAAACTCGCGGTCAGTGCCAGTGATTACGGCTATTGGGATGAAGCGGTCACGGCACTGGTCGAGGCGCCGGATTATCAGTGGATGAAGGACAATATCGGCACGGGCGCGGCAAAAAGCCTGGGCACGGACATGGCCTTTGTCATCGATGCCAACGGCCACACGATGTTTTCCTACGTCAACAAGACAGACGCCACGCCGGATACCGTCGTGGCGATGCCGATGGCCTTCCTGAAATCCTACGATGACTGGAAAGCCCGTGCCGCGGGAGCCAGCTACTCGGGCCTGCAGCCCTTTGCGGATTCTGCCGTGGCCATCGCCATCGCACCTGTGCGTTCATGGACCGATGCCGAGAAGCCCCCAACCGGCTACGCCATCGTCTTTGTCGACCTCGTGGATACCGATCTGCTCACCGACCTTGCGCGCGACTTCGAGCTTGCCAATTTCCGCTCGGTCAAGTCCGACGCTGACATCAGTGACAACAGGGCACTGATCACCCTGGGCGAAGCCGACAGAAAAGGCGCTGGCGTTGCCCGCTTCACCTGGGATGCGCAAAAGCCCGGCAATGGCCTGCTGCAGATCGCCCTGCCCTTCATCGCCATCTTCCTGCTGGCTCTGTCGCTGTTGGCCGCGATGTTGCTGCGCTATCTCGCGACTTCGGCCCGGATCATCAACGACCGCGAGACGAAGGCCTATTGCGACCCACTGACCGGCCTTGCCAACCGCACGCGTTTCTTCAGCGAACTCGACCGCTGCATCGACCAGATTGTCCCAAGCCTGACCGGCGTGGTCGTCATGTATCTCGATCTCGATGGCTTCAAGAAAATCAATGACACGATGGGCCATTCCGCCGGCGACGAGTTGCTCGTCCAGGCAGCACAGCGCTTCAAGTCCTGCATGCGCGATTCCGACCTGGTGGCGCGCATCGGCGGCGACGAATTCGCCATCATCATGTCCGGCCGTATCGAAAAGGCCCACATCCAGGCCGTCGGCGCCCGTATCCTGATTGCTCTTTCCGAGCCATTCCACCTCACGGCCGGCTTGGCCGAAATCGGGTGTTCGATCGGCATTGCCGATTGTTGGCAGCGCGGCATCCAGAGTGCCGACCTGCTCAACCGCGCCGACAAGGCACTCTATCAGGTCAAGGCATCCGGCAAGAATGCACTGCGCTTCGCAGAGGAGGAGCCGGCTGAATCCGGCAGCCGCGACGACCTGATGGTCGCCTGATCCCAATCCCAGAATTGGCCTTGAAAACACGAATCTTTTGGTATTGCCTGCCCCGGCACGGGAGGTGCAATCGCGGCAAATCCATGTCGCTTGATCGCCAGTGCCATAGCGGGCAAACGAAATAGGCCGGGAATGTCCCCGGCAGCCGTTGTATGGCGGGTGCGGAGCGTTCTATACACAACTGGAACTGGGTGGCGGACTCCTGACATAATGGCGATGAACGACAACTACAAAGGCGCTTTCCTGATGTCGTTCGCGATGGCGGGATTCACGGTCAACGATGCCATGGTCAAGCTGGTCGCGCACGATCTCAATACCGGACAGATCATGTTCATTCGCGGCGCCCTGACCACGGTGCTGATCTTCACCGTTGCCTGGCGGCTCGGGGCCTTGCGCCCGCTCAGGCTTCTCGCCGACCGCTACCTCGTGCTCAGGACATGTGGCGAGATCTTCGCTTCGATCACCTATGTCAGCGCACTTCGCATGCTGCCCCTGCCGAATGCGGCAGCGATCCTGCAAGCATTGCCGCTGGCGGTAACAATGGGTGCCGCATTGTTCTTTGCCGAACCGGTCGGCTGGCGGCGTTGGGCGGCGATCCTCGTCGGCCTGTTCGGCGTCATCGTCATCATCCGCCCCGGCGCCGAAGGTTTTACCGTTGGTTCTCTGCTGGTGATCGGCTCAGTTGCTGCCGCCGCTGTCCGCGACCTTGCCACACGCCGCATCAATCCCGAGATTCCATCGCTGCTGATCTCGGCAGTCACCGCACTGGTGATCACGATCGTCGGCGGCCTCCTGATCGGACCGTTCGGGGGCTGGAAGCCAGTCAGCACATTCGAATTGGGCGCTCTGGCATTTGGCGCCTTCGCGCTGTTTGCCGGCTACCAGACCGTGATCATGGCGATGCGCGCCGGCGACATATCCTTCATCGCGCCGTTCCGCTATACTGGATTGATCTGGTCGATCATCCTTGGGATCTTCATGCTGGCTGAGTTCCCGGACTTCTGGATGCTGATTGGCTCGGCAATCGTTATCGCTGCCGGCCTCTACTCCTTCTATCATGAGAGCCGGCTCAGCCGTGAACTCGATGCCAGCGCAAACCTCACTTCGTCCTGACGACAGCCGGAGAACAAGTCATGACGGCAAGATTTCCGGGTGTGATCCTCAGCGGCGGCAAGTCGTCGCGCATGGGCGAACCGAAGGCATTACTGCCCTTCGGCCCGGCGCGGCTGATCGACCATGTCGCAGCACGCCTTGGCCCGCAGGTCACCACGTTGGCACTCAATAGCAACAGCGAGGATATCGCGCTCCCCGATGTTGTGTCCTTCACTGATCGGTTTGCGGATTTTCCGGGGCCGCTGGCCGGGATTCACGCAGCGCTTGCCCACACCCAACTTGCCTGGCCGGATGCCAGCCACGTTGCTGTCGTCCCCACCGATGCACCGTTCTTCCCTCTTGATCTGGTCGATCGATTGGCTGCAGCATTGACCGGCAGCGACGATATCGCCTTGACCATGTCCGACGGCCAGTTGCATCCAGTCATCGGCCTTTGGCCGGTTTCAGTGCTGGACAAGCTCACGATCTGGCTGGAACACCCGCCGACGCTGAAAGTACGAGCTTTCCTCGACGGCCTGCCGGTGCGCACGGTCGTCTTCGAAGCGATCGAGACACCGCTGGGTCCGCTTGATCCGTTCTTCAACGTCAACACACCGGATGACCTTGAACATGCGCGCAAAATCCTGGAAGCAATGAACTCCATTTCGATTTGACTGGGAACACAACGTGGTGACATCACCTAAAATCTTCGGCATCGCCGGTTGGAAGAACTCCGGCAAGACCGGCCTCGCAGTCCGTCTTGTGACCGAGCTCACAGCGCGCGGCTACAAGATCTCGACTATCAAGCACGCCCATCACGATTTCGATATCGACAAGGTCGGCGCCGATTCCTTCCGCCATCGCGAAGCCGGTGCGTACGAAGTGACGATCGTCTCCGGCACGCGCTACGCCATCATGCACGAGCTGCGTGGCGCCCCCGAGCCGAGCCTCGCCGAAGTGCTTGCCCGTCTCGCACCATGCGATATCGTGCTGATCGAGGGCTACAAGCGCGAGCCGGTGCCGAAAATCGAAGCCCGACGGCTGGAAGCGAATAGCCGCGAGCCGCTCGCACCCACCGATCCCTACATCGCGGCAATCGCCGCCGATCATCCGGTGCCGGACACGACGTTACCCACCTTCGATCTCGATGCCACGGAAGAGATCGCCGACTTTATCCTGAAAACGCTCGGCATGCCGGCCTCGAATAAAGCTGACCTTGAATAAAGCCGACCTTGAATAAATATCAGGCTTCGCGCGTCCATGATTTTGCAGCTATTGTCGGCTGAACGATCCGGGAGCCACCGCCATGAGATGCCTTGCCGCCCTGCTTTTCCTCACGCTGCCGTTGCCGGCACTTGCCGACCAATGCGATCACTGGACCGCGTCGATGGAAGAAGACGAGGGCGGCAAAGTCATGATGGCCCATGTCTGCAAGGGCACCGGCAACGCCGCCCATGAACTCTATCTCCAATGCGGCGCGCCGGACGAACTGTCGATGCGCTTCATCCCGGTCGCGCCCACCAATTACCCACCGAATGACGGCAACTACTCCACCGATTTCACGCTGTCTTTCGGCGACAAATCCGTCACCCACAACGCCATCTACGAGGATATGGATGGTGCGATGTCCTTCAATTTCCCGATCAATGACCCGGTAACCGCCCTCATCCAATCGGCACCCGACATGACGCTTTCCGATGTCGGCGGCAAAGTGCCTGGCGCCACCTTCCCACTCAAGGGCTCGAAGAAGGCCGTCGACACCCTCATCAAGAGCTGCGCGAAGTAATTCAGCTTCGCCCTCAAACCAAAAAGGCGTGGATTGACCACCCCCATTTGCCGACATCGGCACTGCCGGCTTGCGCTACGGCCGACTTGACCTAAAACTGAGCCATGACCTCCGAGCCCGGACAACCCGGACAACATGATGAGCGCCATATGACCATTCCAACCCATATCGCCGGAGACTTGACGCTCCGCACCATCGCCATGCCAGCCGACGCCAATGCCGCCGGCGACATCTTCGGCGGCTGGGTCATGGCGCAGATGGATCTGGCGTCGGGCATCCGCGCCGCCGAGCGTGCCCATGGCCGCGTCGTCACCGTGGCTGTACGCGAGATGGTGTTCGAGCTTCCAGTCAAGATCGGCGACACGCTTTCGATCTACACCGAGATCATCAAGGTCGGCCGCACCTCGATCACGCTGAATGTGGAGGCCTGGGCACAGCGCTACCTTCTCCACCAGATGGACAAGGTCACCGCCGCCATTTTCGTCATGGTCGCACTGGATCAGAACGGCGAGCCGACGCCGGTGCCGCGGGATTGAGCCGTCATATTTGGGGTCATGCCATCTTCCAGGCAGAATCGCTCCATAGAAATTTAGCGGCAACCTAATCTCGGCATGCACGTTTGACAGCGAGCGCCCAACGCGCTTGATCCTGCCGTATCTTCCACCCTCCGATTCGAGTTTCCTCATGCTGCTTTCTGCCAAGATCGCCCCGATCGCCATGCTTGTCCTCTCCAATGTGTTCATGACCTTTGCCTGGTACGGGCACCTGAAGTTCAAATCGTCGCCCCTTATCATCGCCGTTGTCGGCAGTTGGGCAATCGCCTTCTTCGAATATTGCCTGGCAGTGCCCGCCAACCGCTATGGCAGCGCTTACTATTCCACCGCCCAGTTGAAGACGATGCAGGAAGTCATCACGCTGATCGTGTTCGTTGGTTTCTCGGTGTTCTGGCTCAAGGAGAGCGTCACCTACAACCAACTCATCGGGTTTGCGCTGATTGCCGCCGGAGCGTCTTTCATCTTCCGTTCATGATGGCTTTGCTAATCGAATTGTTGACGAATTTCGGAGCGATGATCCACCGTCGCCCGCTTCCGAGGAGAGACCATGTCCCTGTCCAGGCCGACCATGAGCGCCATCCGCTTCGGCTACGGTATCCGCCCCGGTGAGGCCCCGCCTGACGGCGCCGATGCGCTGCTGGCGCAGCTGGACAAGGCCGCCGAACAAAAGCTGCGCTTTCCAGTCGGGGGTGTCGAGCAGCGCTATCTCAAGCTCAAGGAGTTCAACGACAGGCTTGCGTCGATTCACACCAAGGACAAACGCGAAAAACGCCTCAAGATGCGGCCGATCCGGCGCGAAATCTATCATGTCCTCGGCCCGGATCAGCATGCACGCATCGCCCAATCAGCCTTCTCGCCCTACGGATTTCACGAGCGGCTCGCCACCTTCTGGTTCGACCACTTCTCCGTCAGCGCCCGTAAATTCCGCACCATGTACCTGATCGTGCCCCTTTACGAGGTCGAAGCCATCCGCCCGAACATGACAGGATCGTTTTCCGACCTTCTGCGCGCAGCCATCCTGCATCCGGCGATGCTGACCTATCTGGATCAGATCAAGTCGGCCGGGCCAAATTCGCCTCGTGGTATGCGCAAGGGCAAGGGTTTGAACGAAAATCTCGGCAGGGAACTGCTCGAACTGCACACGCTCGGCGTCGACGGTGGCTACAAGCAGCGGGACGTCCATGATGCGGCGATGATCCTAACCGGCCTGGGAATCGACAAGGAGACCGGCCAAACCGATTTCAAAACGCTGCTCGCCGAGCCGGGTCCGCTCACCTTCATGGACAAGTCCTACGGCAGCAGCCGTCGCTCGATCGACGATGTCTACCAGATGCTTGACGACATTGCCGCAATGCCACAGACGGGCAAACATATCTGCCGAAAGCTCGCGGTGCATTTCGTCTCGGACAAGCCGCCCGAAGCACTTGTTGAAGCGATGAACGGCGCATGGACGCAATCAGGCGGCAATCTCCGCTCGGTCTACGAGGCCATGCTTCGCCACCCCGCAGCCTGGGACAATCCAGGCGAGAAGGCGCGGCAACCCTATGATTTCGTCGTTGCCGGCCTGCGCGCGCTCAGCGTTCCCGAGCAGGCGCTCGCCTCGCCGTCTGGCGACGACGACCAGCAGATGGACGGTGGCAGCGATCCTGGCAAGCCCGCGCCAACCATGGCGTCCAATTCCGCGGCAAAGACCCCGGATATGCAGCAGGATGAGGATATGCGCGACGATGAGGCTGCCGACCGCGAGGCGAAAGCCAGGAAAGGTCGGCGCATGGCAATGCAGCCAAGCCTCAATCCGCTGACGGCCGGCGCTGTCCGGAAGCTCGGCCAGCCGGTATGGGAGCCATCAAGTCCGGCCGGTTTCGAAGAGGGATTTTCGACCTGGATTTCCTCGAGCCAGATTACCGGCCGCATCGAATGGGCTCAGCGCGCAGCCGCAAAGTTTGGCGGGCGCGACAGCCCGGATGCATTGCTGAAGGCCGTGCTGAGCGATGCCGCCCGCGACGACACGATCAAGGTGGTATCGCAGGCCCCGAACAAGACGGCCGGCATGGCGCTGGTGCTCGCCTCTCCCGAATTCAACCGCCGCTAAGCGGTCAGGAAGGATATTGATAATGGAAAAGTTTGTCCTGAGCCGGCGCACGTTCCTCGCTTCCGCCTGCTGCGCGGCAGCCTCGCCGTTGCTGACGCCGATGTCGTTCGCGGCAGTGCCCGGCGACAAGCGGATGATCACCATCATGCTGCGCGGCGCACTCGACGGCCTGGATCTCGTCCAGCCCTATGGCGATCCGCTCCTGAAGCAATATCGACAAGACCTCGCCCTCGACCCCTCCATGGGTCTGCTCGACCTCGACGGCTATTTTGGCCTGCACCCACAGGCAGCCGAGCTGTTGCCCCTCTGGAAATCTGGCGATCTTGGTTTCGTGCATGCGGTTTCGACACCCTACCGGGATGCGCGCAGCCATTTCGACGGCCAGGATATGCTGGAATCGGGCGGCCAGCATGTGGCAGATATCAATTCTGGCTGGCTCAATCGCGCGCTGTCCGCCATTCCTCGTTCCGAGAGCCGCAAGGCGATCGACATCAGCACGTCGGCCGAGTTGATCCTGAGCGGTCCAAATAAGGTCGACGTCTGGTCGACCGAGTCCGATCTCAACATCGAGCCCGATGAACTGGCCTTCTTCACCCGGCTCTACAAGAATGACCCTGCTTTCGCGCAGGCCTTTGGTGAGGCTGTGGGAACAGACACCGATTCCGATAATGTCTTCAACGGCATCCAGCGGAAGGACAATCCAACCGGCATCGCCAAGCTCACCGCCGGCATGCTCAAGGCCGAATATCGCATCGCCAACTTCTCGATTGGCGGCTGGGACACTCATATTGGCCAGAGGAGTGTCTTTCATCGACCATTGAAGGGCCTTGTCAAATCGATCACCGCCCTGAAGGCGGAGCTTGGGCCGGACGTCTGGTCAAAGACTGCAATCCTGGCGATGACCGAATTCGGCCGGACAGTGCGCCAGAATGGCTCGAAAGGTACCGACCACGGCACGGGCGGCGTCGCCATCATCGCCGGTGGCGCAATCCGCGGCGGCAAGGTCTATGGCAAATGGCCGGGCATCAAGGAGAACCAGCTGTTCGAGAACCGCGACCTGATGCCGACCGCAGATGTGCGAGAAATTGCTGCTGCTCTGCTCAATAGTCAGTTCGACATCGCTCCAAGCGCCCTGTCGTCCAAGGTCTTTCCGGGCCTGTCGCTGGACCTCCGGAGCCAGGGCTTCCTCAAGGGCTGATGCGGCCAGGGAGAATAAGCATGTTCAGGACGTCCGCCTTAGTTCTTCTGGTGACGCTTCCCACCGCCGCCGTCGCCCAGGATATTCCCGCCTGCGCCCTGTCCGGCAGCATGACGGTGATGATCGGCGGCAAGCCCGCACTACGTCTCTCCGACGTTGCCAACTGCCCGCCGGAACTCTACGAGACCATCAGTTCGATCATGATCGACGGCCAGCCTGTGGTGCATTTCAAAACCGGTGCGGCGGGCAAGACACGTTGTGCGGCCAAGGCCAATCCCACCGTTTCGGTGGAGGGCCATGATGCCCAGACGCTCGGCGATATCAGCTGCAAGGCCGACTAGTCCGACCGGTAACTTCCGTGCCGATGCAATCCGGCTGTGTCCGGAAACATTTGAAACGGAACTGTTTCTTGGCAGACACATTTCTGAAACGCTGCGACTGCACACCGGCGTTAGTCGAATAAATCAGCGGCTTCCGACGTCTCTCATTCAGCCTACGGAAACTTTCACGCAACTTCCAAACGTCTTTTGTCACTGTGGCAAGCCGCATGGGCGGGAGCATCCCTCAACGGCAGCGCTTACAGGACATCACATGGCCAAGCACCACATAACGGGCAATACAAGCCAGCCATTCCACGTCACCGGCTCGGGCGACACCTGGATCGTCGACAAGACGGCATCGATCATCACCGCCCAGGATTTCCACGAAGCCGCGATTTCCGACGATGTGAATTCTCATGACTCCCGGATCGTCATCAACGGCCACATCACCGGCAGCCCTGAAGGCGATGACTACGGCGTGCTCCTCCAGGGGCGCAATGCCAGCGTCGAGATCGGGCAGTCCGGCGAAGTGACTGGCTACATCGCCCTCTATGCGACCGGCAGGCATCAAAGCGTCATCAATCATGGGGATATTCTCTCTGACGGGTATGCAGTCTATTCGGGGCATCGCATCACCGTCGACAACAGCGGCAACATCATCACCGGCAGCGGCATCCACACGACATCCGGCGGCGGCGATATTACCAACGAAGCTGGTGCAAAGATCATTGTCCAGGATGCGGCCGTTCGCCTTGCCACTCTCGACGGGGACGTGTCGACAGTCGTCAACCGCGGATACATCGAGGCGGGTTATTACGTCATCGATGGTGGGTACGGCGATGAAACCGTGATCAATCGCGGCGTCATGAAAGGTGTGATCAGCCTCAAGGCCGGAGACGACACGTTCGACAATCGCGGCGGCTCTGTCGATCACGACATAAGCAGCGATGAGGGAAACGACACGCTGATCACCGACGATAGTGCGGTCAAGCTGGTCGAGGCCAACGGCGGCGGAACCGACACCGTCAAATCCACTGTCTCCTACACCCTTAACGACTATGTCGAAAACCTGCTGCTGATTGGCAAGGCCGATAGTAACGCAATCGGCAACACCTTGAAGAACCGCCTCGACGGCAACGCTGGTAACAACCATTTGTCGGGCGACGCAGGCAAGGATCACCTCGATGGCCACAAGGGCAATGACATCATGACCGGGGGGGTCGGTGGCGACACCTTCGTCTTCGCCAAGGACTACGGTCATGACACCATCTCCGATTTCGAGAAGGGCGTCGACCGGGTCGACCTCAGGGGTTGGACCGATGTGACCAGCTTTTCCGACCTCAAGGCGCATCACTTGCATGAGGTCGGCAATAATCTGGTCATCCAGACGGGCGACGACCGACTGACTTTGAAGTCGGTCGATATCACCGATCTTCACGCTTCGGATTTCATCTTCTGATCCACCCGACTTTCGTCCACACCGGGCGGGCGGCCTCGGAGGCCACCGCCCGATGTCACGACGCAAGCGTCACGTCCGCCCCATTCCGCACAGAAACAATTGAAACGAACGTCATCCCATCAAGATATAAAGCTGAAACAAACTCGCGCGATCTTCGACGCACTCCGAACTGCCTTCGGCCGCTCAATTCCCGAGCGGTCTGTCCAGGCTCACCAGGAAATTCCGTCTTTTGTCATTGCTCAGGTCGCAAGGGCGAACGCCGACGTAAAGGATCAGGACGATGACGACACACATAATCGAAGGCGATACGAGTGTCCCTTTCAACATAAACGGCTCCGGCGACAAATGGGTTCTTGGCGCGGGCAAGGTTATAGAGACCGCGCTGCCTGCCACCGAAAGTGCACTCTACGAAGCGGCAAAATATCATGACAACAAGATCGTGCTCGGAGGTCATCTGAAGGGCGGTCCGGAGGGCGAAGATTCCGGGATGCAAATCCTGGGTTTGCGAACCAGCGTGGTCATTCAATCAACGGGCGAGTTGGAGGGCATGACTGCACTTTACGGAAGCGGCAAAGGCCAATCGATCGTCAATCATGGCGCGATAAGCGCCGACGGCTATGCCATCTCCGCGCTCCATGCCACAAAGATAGAAAACCATGGCCACATTGAAGGCGGCACCGCGATCAACCTGTCCGAAGACGGCAACACGATCATCAACGGGACAGGGGGTACGATTCTCGCCGCATACGACGCGGTATCGGTATACTATGGTCATGGCAGCGCGCACCTGACCAATCACGGCGTCGTTGAAGCCGGTGGCGTAGCGTTCTTCGGCGGAACCGCCACGGACACTGTCATCAATGACGGTATCATCAAGGGCCTGATCAACATGTCGGCCGGCAACGACCGGTTCGACAATCGAGGCGGCTCTGTCGACCACGCCATTCAGGGCGGCGCGGGCAACGACCTGCTGATCACGGATGACAGCGCCGTGGAACTTGCCGAAAAAGCCAAGGGCGGCACCGATACGGTCAAATCCTCAGTGTCCTATACGCTCGGTGCCAATGTCGAGAACCTGGTCCTGATCGGCAAGGCAAATGTCGATGCGACTGGCAATGACAGAAGCAACCACCTGGATGGCAACGCAGGCAGCAATGCGCTGTCAGGCGCGGGCGGCAAGGACCATCTTGATGGTCACAAGGGCAACGACATCCTGGCCGGAGGCGCTGATGCCGACACCTTCGTCTTCACCAAGGGCTCCGGCATGGACACGATCATCGATTTCCAGAAAGGCATCGATCAACTCGATCTGTCTGGCTGGAGCGATGTCACCAGCTTTGCCGATCTCAAGGCACATCATCTGACGGTTTCAGGTGATGATTTGCTGATCTCGACCGGAGAGGACAGCCTGATCTTGAAGAATATCGACAAAGCAGACCTGCACGCCGCGGATTTCATCTTCTGATCAGCGACTTGATGCTGTCGATTTTGACGCCGTCGACCTCACGCAGCCATCCCCTACCCCATCAACGCGCGAACGCCTGCGTTTGAACCGCCGGCACGCTACACAGCCAATGACAGGATCCGACTATGACCACTTGGAGATACCCCACAAGCGTCACGCAGGCAGGAGACGTCGTCAGTCTGATTACGGACGAGAACGTCTATGTCGGATCCGGCGTCTCGATCGCAACCACGGCGGCGGGCGGCGTCACGATCAGTGGAGGCACCTACCACCAAGAGGCCTGGATCGACGGATCTGTTGCCGGCAGCACCGCGATTTACTTTGGAGAGAGCACCCAGACGTCCTACGACGCAAAGGTCGTGGTTTCCGACAGCGGCAAGCTTTTCGGAGCAGCACATGCGATCAAGCTGGTGGCTTACGGATCCGAGGTCGAGAACGACGGACAGATCACTTCGATGGGCGACGGCATCTCGATGGGCGGTGCCAATGCCGGCACGCTTTCGCAAATCCACAATAGCGGCACCATCCGGGCCGAAAACTTTGCCATTCACAAATTTCTCGGCGCCGAGAGTTTGTACGTCGAGAATTCAGGCACGATCAAGGGCGGCAATCTCTCGTTCTTTAACGAAGGTTCGGGCGTCACCACGATATCGAATACCGGCACAATCATCGGACAGGCCATCCTCGGCGACGGCAACGATGTCTATGACGGCAGGAAAGGAACGTTCCAGGGAGTGTTCATGGCCGGTGGCGGCGATGACCATCTGCAATTCGGCAAGGAAGCCAACCAGATACAAGGCCAGGCAGGCAAAGACACGATCGAGGGCGGCAAGGGCGGCGACCGGATGTCGGGAGGCAGCGATGCCGACACCTTCGTCTACAAATCGGTTGCCGAGTCCACCGTCAAGAGCGCGGGCCAGGACACGATCATGAGCTTCCTGCGCTCGGAGCACGACAGATTGGACCTCCATGCCATCGATGCCGATACGCATGCGGCCGGCAACCAGACGTTTGATTTCATCGGCAAGCACGCCTTCACGCATCATGCCGGAGAACTACGCTTCGAAAAGGTCTCCGGCGACACGCATGTCCTCGCCGATATCAACGGCGACGGCAAGGCGGATTTCGACATCCATCTCGAAGGTGTCGTGAAGTTCACCGACAGCGATTTCCTGTTGTGATCGCCAGCGGAGTCCGACGAGCGCCCGCGCGTCGGACGGACCTCAATCAGCGGGTCGGTGGCTTGCCGGCGTTAACCGCCAGTTGAGCGTCGAAAGCCCGCGTGTAGGCCGGCCACGTTTCGCCGCGGGCGACATAGGCGGCGCAAGGAGATAAGAGCGTGACTAAGGCCGTTCTTGGCGCGATGTCTGGGCCAGCCCGGGGCCGGTAAATTGCGAGCCATAGCGTGCCGCACATTCGGCAACAGCGGCTATGTCACGCGGTATTTGAAAACCGCCTGCGGCGACTTCTTTGAAAAAGCCTTCAAAGCCACCCGGCGTCAGCACGGTGATGCAAACGGCGCCGTCGGGACCGGTGCGGAAGCTGTGACGCTTGCCACGGGGGATATATGCAGTCTCCATCGGACCGCGTCGAAACACGGCGCCTTCAAGTTCGAAGTCAATGACGCCTTCCAGCACAAGGAAGGTTTCGTCCTCGGCCTCGTGGACGTGCGAAGGCGGGCCTTCAAGCGGGCCGGCAACGCCGTGGACGATGGACATGGCGCCTTGAGTTTCGGCGGAGGACAACAGGATGCGATAGGTGGTGCCGTTCCAGCTATGAGACTGCTGTGGCTGGGTGTATATGTTCATGATGCAGGGACCTTTTTGGTTGGTTGATGGGAACGTCCCCGATGTAGCGAACCGCCGGGCTTGTGATAAATTGAATGATTATATCGACTGAATTGGTCCCATGAATTTATCCGCGTTCGACCTCAACCTGTTGAAAGTGCTGGATGCCTTGTTGCGCGAACGGTCTACCGTGCGCGCCGGGGAGCGGGTTGGCCTATCGCAGCCGGCCGTGTCGGCGGCCCTTGGGCGGTTGCGCGCCGCCTTCGGCGATCCGCTGCTCGTGCGTGATGGCCAGCAAATGCGCCCCACCGAATTCGCACTTGGTTTGGTGTTGCCGCTGACGCAACTGCTTGAGGATTCAAGCCGCTTCTTGAACCCGGCAAGCTTCGATCCAGTGAGCGCGGTGCAGACTTTTCGCATTGCAGCGTCGGATTTTTTCACCGAGATGATGCTTCCCGGCCTGCTGGCTAACCTGGAACAGCGGGCGCCGGGCATTTCGCTGCGCTATACCGACTCGCTCAATCTCCAGACCATGGACGACCTACGAGAAGCCAGGCTGGATCTGATCTTGTTGCCTGCGGGCAATTTTTCGCCCTGGGTCGATTGGCGACCGATTTTTCATGCCAGTTACGTTGTTGTAGCGCGGCAGGATCATCCGGTTCTACGCCAGCACGATGTTACGCCAGCGGCGGCGATGCCCGTCGAACTGTATTGCAGCCTGCGCCACGCCGCCTTCCGCGTTATGGAGATGGCGCCCGATCGAGAAACGGCGGCACTTGCTGCACTGGGCCTGCAACGCGAGGTAGTCCTGTCAGTACCGACCTTTACGGCCGTCTGGCGGTCTGTGGCGGCGACAAACCTCGTCGGAATTATACCGCGCCGGATGGCCCTGAAAGTGGCCATCGCAGAGGGGCTTGCCATTCATCCGCTGCCGTTTGCTTTGCCGCCAACGCTGTTGGCAATGACTTGGCACCGGCGCAATTCCGCCTCCCGTGCGCACGCCTGGCTGCGCGATCAGGTCTCCGAAATACTCACGCCACTCGATGATCTTGAACAGGCCAGCGTCGGTAGCGCGGCATTGGGAAGCGCTGGCAATCTCGATTGATTGCGGGCCAGGTTTGCGTCCCGCATCGGGCGTTCTGGAACGGCTGCTCTCGATACTTAGAAGCCGAAAACCGACCGTCAGCTTCCGGCCATTTCGGGCCTCCGGCGTAGTAGGGCAAACGTCTCCTTCTGGCACAAAGGAGACCTCTGCAAACTCAAATTTCATCTGATGTGATATCGTGATTCAAGCCCGGCAGGAGGACCTGCCGATGTCCGATCAACCGCGAGCCAAACGCCGGTTGCCCGCAACATGTGCAAGACTTTGTATCGATAGCGACACAAGGTCGAGAATATGTTCGCAAGGCTAGAAGACTGGCGGCGTATCTCAATGCGCTACGCCCGCTGTGCCCACGAGTTCTTCAGCTATCTGCAATCGCGGCAACCGTGATCTCCTGGCTCGATCAATGTGTCCTGACCTTAATGCGCGTCCCCGACCGGTGACTCACCTGCAACCTCCGCCTCCGGCACGGCCACCTTGCGCATCAGATGCGCCACCGCCAGCAGCACGGCCATCTCGCGGATCATCGGCTTGACGTCGTCATAGGCGACGTCGGTGTGGATGTCCGGAAGGGCGAAGTAGTCCTGCTTCGACGGCAGCAGCAGGAAGCATTCGTCGCCTCTCAGCGCGATCCGCACTTCCCCTTCATACCATTCCCCCTTCAGGTAGTGCAGCGCCGAGGCGAGCGGCCCTTCGACGAGCGGCTTGGCGGCGGAATAATTGTCGGTGTGGAACTCGTGCGTCTCATCGATCGCCCAGTCGCCGGAAGCGATCATGTCCGAGTTGCTGCCGAACATCTCGCGCACCCATTGTTGCAGCCAGTTGCTGCGCTTGGCGGCATAGAGCAGTCCCGGAAATGGCTTGTCGAGGTTGAAATGGAAGATCAGCCCCTGAAACACCGTCTCCTTGTGCTTGCCGCTGCCCATGATCAGCTTGGCCTCGACCAGCTCGAAATACAGGCCGTCATGGGTGCCCTTGATCACATCGTCGTTTTCGGTCGAGGAAAAGCGCACCATCTTCATCGCGTTGATGTCATCAACGAAGCCCGGTGAGTAGCCGTGACTGTAGGAGACATCCTCGATAAAGCCGAAAATCTCGGGAAACAGCCGGTAGCGCAGCGTCAGCTGGTGATCCCTGATCGGCCGCATCAGATATTCCCACAGCTTGAAGCCGCCGAACATCACCAGCGCCCCGACGATGCCGGCCAGCTTGTGCTTCTCGTCGAGATTGAAGGCGCCGATCACCAGAACCGCTGCCACGGCCACATAGGCCGCCATGCTCAGCGTCGCCATCGTGTAGCAGTTTTTCAAGATCCCCGGCCGCTCGAGATTGTACTCGTCGATGGCCGCCCGGATCTTCTCCTGGCGGGCGGCGTCCGGCATATAGGCATTCACGTCGGTGGAACTGTCCATAGGCATATCCCCTCGCTGATATTGCAATTCGGATCGATACTGCTGTCAAGTTCTGTCAGGGTGCGTTTCCCTTTTGTACGCATGCGGCCTTTATTTTATTCGATTCTCTTGCCATATATTCGCCATGGCAAAATCCCCGAAAAATTCTCCTTCCGGTTTTGAAGAAGGCCCGCAGGCACCCTTTGAAGGAGCGCCGCTTTCGGGATCCGTTTCCGATTGGGTCAAGCAGCTCGAACAGGAAGCCGAGCAGGCCTCGCGCGCCGAAAGCATGCGCGAAATCCGCTCCAAAGCCGGCAAGCACCGCAAGACCGTCGAGAACGCCGCCCGCAAGCATTCCGAGACAGTTGCAGTCGGCGAGAAGCGCTCGGCGCGCGGCGGCTCGCTCGGCGGTTCGAACGATCCGCGCACCCGCGCCGCCGCCGGCCTCAATCCGGTCGCCGGCCTCGATCTGTCGCTCGAGGAAGCCGAACGGCTGAATGCCGAAGGCAAGGCGCGCGAAAAGGCCAATCGCGGTGCAAAGTCCGCCACACCGGGCTTTGCCGAGAACGATCCGCTCGACAGCACCCCCGCTGGCGCCGTGACCGCCACGGTCGCAGCCCTGTCGCAGCTCATCGAGTCCGGCAATCCACTGTTCAAGGACGGCAAGATCTGGACGCCGCACCGCCCTGCCCGCCCCGAAAAGTCCGAAGGCGGCATCGCCTTCAAGCTGGTGACCGACTATCAGCCGGCCGGCGACCAGCCCACGGCGATCCAGGAACTCACCGGCGGCCTGAAGACGGGCGAGCGCAATCAGGTGCTGCTCGGCGTCACCGGCTCCGGCAAGACCTTCACCATGGCGCAGGTGATTGCCGAGACCCAGCGACCGGCCGTAATCCTGGCGCCGAACAAGACGCTGGCCGCGCAGCTCTATTCCGAATTCAAGAACTTCTTCCCCGACAATGCGGTGGAATATTTCGTTTCCTACTACGATTATTACCAGCCCGAGGCCTATGTGCCGCGCACGGACACCTATATCGAGAAGGAATCGACCATCAACGAGCAGATCGACCGGATGCGCCACGCCGCCACCCGCGCGATCCTCGAACGCGACGACTGCATCATCGTCGCGTCTGTCTCCTGCATCTACGGTATCGGCTCGGTCGAGACCTATACCGCCATGACCTTCCAGATCGAGATCGGCGACCGGCTGGATCAACGTCAGCTATTGGCCGACCTTGTCGCCCAGCAATACAAGCGCCGCGAGATGGACTTCCAGCGCGGCTCCTTCCGGGTCCGTGGCGACACGATCGAACTCTTCCCCGCCCACTTGGAGGATGCCGCGTGGCGCATCACCATGTTCGGCGACGAGGTGGAGTCGATCACCGAATTCGACCCTCTGACCGGCCAGAAGACCGGCGATATGAAGTCGGTGAAGATCTACGCCAATTCGCACTATGTGACGCCCCGCCCCGCGCTCAATTCGGCGATCAAGTCGATCAAAGAAGAACTCAAGCACCGCCTTGCCGAGCTCGAAAAGGCCGGCCGCCTGCTCGAAGCCCAGCGGCTGGAGCAGCGCACCCGCTACGACCTCGAAATGCTCGAGGCCACCGGCTCCTGCCAATCGATCGAGAACTATTCCCGTTACCTCACCGGCCGCAAGCCTGGCGAGCCGCCACCGACGCTGTTCGAATATATCCCCGACAACGCCATCCTGTTTATCGACGAGAGCCACGTGACCATCCCGCAGATCGGCGGCATGTATCGTGGCGACTTCCGCCGCAAGGCGACGCTGGCGGAATTCGGCTTCCGCCTGCCCTCCTGCATGGACAACCGGCCGCTGCGCTTCGAGGAATGGGACGCGATGCGCCCCGAAACCGTCGCCGTCTCGGCCACCCCGAGCAAGTGGGAGATGGAGCAGGCCGGCGGCGTGTTTGCCGAACAGGTCATCCGTCCCACCGGCCTCATCGATCCGCCGGTGGAAGTCCGCCCGGCCCGCAGCCAGGTCGACGACGTGCTCGGCGAGATCCGCGAGACCACGCTCAACGGCTACCGCACGCTGGTCACCGTACTCACCAAGCGCATGGCCGAGGATCTCACCGAATACCTGCATGAGCAGGGCGTCCGCGTCCGCTACATGCATTCCGACATCGACACGCTGGAGCGCATCGAGATCCTGCGCGATCTCCGCCTCGGCGCCTTCGACGTGCTGGTCGGCATCAACCTGTTGCGCGAAGGCCTCGATATTCCCGAATGCGGCTTCGTCGCCATCCTCGACGCCG
Organism: Shinella sp. OV683; assembly: GCF_057787725.1. NCBI lineage: Bacteria > Pseudomonadati > Pseudomonadota > Alphaproteobacteria > Hyphomicrobiales > Rhizobiaceae > Shinella > Shinella sp. OV683. Next base: position 1,966,420 of record NZ_CM173543.1, on the reverse strand, counting down.
ACAAGGAGGGCTTCCTGCGCTCAGAGACCTCGCTGATCCAGACCATTGGCCGCGCCGCGCGTAACGTCGACGGCAAGGTCATCCTCTATGCCGACAACATCACCGGCTCGATGGAACGCGCCATGGGCGAAACCGCCCGCCGCCGCCAGAAGCAGATGGACTGGAACACCGCCAACGGCATCACCCCGGAAAGCGTCAAGTCGCGCATCTCCGACATTCTCGACAGCGTCTACGAGAAGGACCATGTCCGCGCCGACATCGGCGTCAAGGGCGTCAAGGGCGGCGCCACCGATCTGGTCGGCGGCAATCTGCAGGCGCATCTCAACGCGCTGGAAAAGCAGATGCGCGACGCCGCCGCCAATCTCGACTTCGAAACTGCCGCCCGCCTGCGCGACGAGATCAAGCGCCTCAAGGCCGTCGAGCTCGCCAGCATGGACGACCCGATGGCTAGGCAGGAGGCGATTGCCCTGGAAAGCAGCGGCAAATCAGCCAAGGGCGGCAGAGGAAAGGCAACCGCACCCTCGACCTCCCTCTTCGCCAAACCCTCGCTCGACGACATGGGCCCCGGCACCGACATGGCCAGGCCGCTGTTCAAGAAGAATGACCGTTCGGACGCCTTGTCCGGCGAAGCCGGGCAAGACAGCGGATCCGAACCAACAGGGGATCCGGGCTATTTCAAAAGAAATAGCCTCGACGAGATGACCGTCCGCCGCACCGAAAGGCCCGCCTCTTCCGGCCCGCTGCCCGAAAAGCCGCAGGAGCTGGCCGCCAGGGTGATCTCCAAGGACGACCCGCGCCCGGTCATCCGCGCTCGCACCGGCGTTGGCTCCTACGAGGACCCGGCGGATGTGAAACGCGAAAAACGCGGCAAGGGAAAGAGCGGTAAGCCGGGGGCGTGAGAACAACGCCTCATAGCTGGCGGGACCAGCTCCCGGCTTGCGACCCGCATCACTCTCGGGCAACCTGCCTCCCGCTGTTCAACGGTTGCGAAAATGCTATGTTGCACTTTCTACCGGGCGGGATGCTGCGCCATGCCGCATCAGGAGAGTGGAAGACACACGATGAGCAACCCCTCGAATTCCGATCAAATCACATCGGCCGGGCACAAGCTCAGCGCCGGAGGACATCTTGACCTCCATTACCTGGCGCTGAAGGACGAGTATGACGCCACCCTTCGTGCCGCCGGCATCCAGCCCGGCTGGTCCGTGCTTGACGCAGGTGCGGGCAACGGGGTCTTCCTGCCGTTGATGGCGGAATTGCTGGGCAGCCAGGGACGCATCGAGGCTCTGGATCTGACACCGGAAAATGTCGAGGCAATCCAGGGCCTGATTGCGAGCCGGCAGTTTGCCTGTCCGGTCAGCGCGCGAACCGGCGACATCACCGCGCTGCCCTATGAGACCGGCACGTTCGATGCCGTCTGGAGCGCCAACGTCATCCAGTATCTGAGCGACGACGAACTCACCCGGACGATCGAGGAATTCCGCCGCGTCGTCAGGCCGGGCGGACTTGTGGCTGTGAAGGAGGTCGATATCTCGGTCTGGCAGTATCAGCCGCAGGATCCCAAACTGACATGGCGCCTGCTCGATGCGCTATCGGACGACAGGCAGATGTCCGGCGCCATGCGGGGCACGCGCGTGCCCGCCTGGTTTCGAGCGGCGGGCCTTGAGAACGTCTCGGCCATCACCACGCTCGCGGAGCGCCGTCAGCCACTAAGGCCCGTGGAGCGCCAATACATCCGCAACAACCTCGAATTCCTCTCCGGCCTCGCCCGCACGCGCGACTTGCCGGAAGCGGATCAACACCAATGGAAGGCGATCGGCGAAGAGCCGGACCGCCTGCTGTCCGACCCCGACTTCTGCTATCGCGAAATGTGGGTCCTCAGCTCGGGTACGGTGCCGAACGGCTAAGTCAACGTCGGCTGGGCGTTGTTGTGCAAGCGGCAAGCCGAGGGCGTGAGAGATCACCCCTCACCAAGTTCGCCAAGCCAATCGGCTGCGCCTCTTGGGGCTCACTATCCTCTCCCACAAGGGGAGAGGCAGAAATGCCGCGCCGCCGCGAGTCTACCTCTCCCCCGTGGGCTTCGGAGCGGTGGCCGAAGGCCAGAAATCGACGAAATCGATTTCAGCGAACGGAGGCCTGAGCGCGACGTCGCGCGAAGGCGATAGCAAGACCGCGAGAGGCGCAGCCGATCGTTTGGGCGCGCTTGGTGAGGGGTAACCGCCGCAGCTTGAAGCATCACATCTCTCCGGCTTGCCGAAGCAAGCCGATGCCTAGTTCAGCATGTCCAGGAACACATTTTGTATTCTTGTCCGCAGTCGCGTGCCCTGCTGGTCGTGCAGCTGCTGAAGACGTGCACGCAATCCGACAGGCAACTCTTTCGTTCGCCGGCATCTGCCACGTGAACAAAGCCGGAAAGGGAGTGACTGTTGCTGGTGCTCATACTGGAATCTAAACCACATTGATGTGAAGAGGCCGACAGAGATGTTGACGAGGAGCTGTCTCCGCATTCTTCAGCAGCGTTGGCCGGCACATTTGCAATGCCAAGCGAAACAAGGAATGCCAAGCGAGTTCCAATCTCTAGATAACGCATGATCTTCTCCCTTATTGTATTGAATTGACGGCAGATATCCTTAATGCAATCAAGTCTTCTTCTTGACTGGGCTTTCGAACACCGGCGATTCAATACGATGTTGTTATCCGCCATGCATGGCGACAGCATCATTTATTCAGATGACGCTGTTTCTGTCTTGTGCTAAGTTTTCGCTGGGCCGGTGCAAAAACTGCATCGGCAACGCAGAGGCTGCCCATGCGTTATCTGACCTCCGCTCACTACGTTGATGTGGTGGCCAAGGCTGGCTCCATCCGTGCCGCAGCTGAATCGCTTGCCATAACCTCGACAGCACTTAACCGCCGTATTCTGGCCATGGAGGCTGAGCTTGGGGTTGCTATCTTCGAGCGCCTGCCGCATGGAGTGCGGCTATCCAGTGCAGGCGAGCTTCTCGTCCACCACATGCGGCACCAGCTCTCGGATATGGAACGGGTAAAATCGCAGATTGCGGATCTAGCCGGCGCCCGGCGCGGCCACGTCGCAATCGCCTGCAGCCAAGCGCTTTTGCCCCATCACCTGCCGACCCAGATCGCGCTTTACCGAACGAAACACCCAAATGTAACTTTTGGCGTGCATCTGCGTGATCGCGAGGAGGCCGAGCGAGCATTGGTCGATCATACCGCCGACATCGCCATCGTCTACGAGCCGGCGCGGTTGTCCGCTTTCATGACCCTAATGCGGGTGCATCAGCCGGTGCACGTGGTCATGCGGCCGGGTCATCCGTTGGCCATGCATCAGACTGTCCGGCTGCGCGCTTGTCTCGATTATCCGATCGGGCTGCCCACATCACCTTATGGCGTGCGTTATCTGCTCGACATTGCGGCGCAATCGTCGACAATGCGCCTGGAGCCGGTGGTCGAGTCAGACAGCTTCGAATTCCTGCGCAACCACGCTATCTCGGAAGATATTATCACCTTCCATTTTCCCATTGGCCTCTCGGCGCAGACGATGACTGGCGAAATGATTTCTCGCCCGCTCGACCCGCGAGACGTCCCGCCCGGCGTGCTTTATGTAGGTCAGCTCAAGGGGCGCACTTTGCCAGTTGCCGCCGCCCGCTTCGCTGATCAGCTTTGCGCCTCTATCGCGGAGGTGAATCAAGCCTCCTGACTCGGTTGGGGCGCTGGGAAATGGCGCTCATTGAGGCACCGGCAGGCCGCACGACCGCTAGGAATGTGCCGGCCACGCGCACTCATGTAGGTAGCCTCAGTTGCACAAGGTGGCGTTAGGAGCTTCGATCCGGAATGCACCGATGCGACTATCCCCGCATTCGCCATAGTTGCCAGCGGCGTGAGAGCCACTTGATTGCGAGCACCCAGGCGAACTCCCCAAGTAATGACCACCCTGGGTCAGACGCAGCCTCGAAAATAAATTTCACCCCCTTTATCCCCGCCCTCCGCACCTCCCGTATAATACCCCTCGTCCCATCACGGATACACCATGAGGCGTCATGGCGAGGTGGGGCCGGTGCCTGGTTTGAGAGGACGACGTAAATTCTCTTATCGGGGGCTTGTGAGAAACGGAGCCCTCTTCGGCGGCGTTCGAAAGGACGTGGCTGGCCGCGGACGTGCCTCAGAGGCACACATCTCCCCACCGGGCACACTGCCGCGGTGGGGAAGCAGATCTCCAGGTTCGCAGGCAAAAACCACCGAAACGGGGCACATTGCGTGTCACCTATAAAACTTACCTGAGGCACACGATGTGCCCCGGCCTAAATGCCCGCACCCTCTGGAGGGAAACGGGCCGACAATATTCAAGCCACGGAGCGGAAACGCTCGCGCGAATGCAATCCCGTGCCCAAAGGAGCGCCCCATGCCGATACAAGAAGAAGCCGCCGTTGCTCATGTCAGCGCCGTGCTTCTGCGCGGTTGCATCAACGAGCTGCGCTTTCCCCGCATCTGCCCGTCGCGCTCCTGCCGCCGCCACCACAACTGCCGCGACATCAGCGATGGCGAGCCGCGCTGCCTGACGGCGCTTCACCACATCGACCATCGTGCCCTTGCTGATCTGTTCGAGCTCGCCACGGCAATCCTTTCGCGCCGCCATCCGCCCCGCCGCTCGAAAGATGCGGTCCAACGTGACCTGGAAGATCAGGCAATCGTGGTCATCTACGTCAGCCTCGGCGCCCTGCCCGCATACAGGCCGTGGTTCCTCGACTGGACCGACCGCTACAACGCTCCGGAAGCGCCGCCGGTCGACACATCTGCCGTGCTTGCCGAGATGAAAGCGACGCTGGCACGCGACAAGATAATGAGCGATTTCAGAAACTTGCGAACCAGTTAACGTAAGGTGTGCCATCTCCGCACCTTTCGCGTGCTTGCTTTGGGCGGGTCGAAGGAGCAAGATTCGCCGCGTCGAACATGCAGCCTTCAACACTGAGTGCAACCATTTACCGGTGAAAGGCTCTAACCCCAAAAAGGGAGGACCCCAATCATGAACGACGCAAGACTCACCACATTGCAGACCGGCCAGACCACTGTCAGCGGCGCAATCATCGACGCCCTCGCCATGCAGGAGCGCGGACGCGTGCTGCAACCCGGTGACGCCGCCTATGAGGAGGCCCGCAAGATCTGGAATGCCATGATCGACCGCAAGCCGGCCCTCATCGTTCAGTGCTTCGGCGCCGCCGACGTCATGCATGCCGTCGAGCTGGCCCGCGACAACAACCTGCTCGTCGCCGTGCGCGGCGGCGGCCACAACATTGCCGGCAATGCCGTCTGCGATGGCGGCCTGATGATCGATCTGTCGCCGATGAATTCCGTGCGCGTCGATGTCGCCGCAAGGCGGGCCTGGGTCGGGCCGGGCGCAACGCTCGCCGATGTCGACAAGGAGACCGCCGCCTTCGGCATGGTCATCCCCACCGGCATCAATTCCACCACCGGCATCGCCGGCCTGACGCTCGGCGGCGGTTTTGGCTGGACCACCCGCAAGTTCGGCCTGACGCTCGACTGCCTGATGTCCTGCGACGTGGTGACGGCGGATGGCCGCATGCTCAAGGCCAGCGCCACCGAAAACGCCGACCTTTTCTGGGCGCTGCGCGGCGGCGGCGGCAATTTCGGCATCGTCACGTCGTTCGAGTTCAAGCTCAATCCGCTCGGGCCGCAGGTCATGGCCGGGCTGGTCGTGCATCCCTTCGCCGATGCGCGGCATATCCTGTCCGAATATCGCAAGGCGCTGGAAACCGCTCCTGATGAGTTGACCTGCTGGGTGGTGATGCGCAAGGCGCCGCCGCTGCCCTTCCTGCCCGCCGAATGGCACGGCAAGGAGATCCTGGCGCTCGCCATGTGCTATTGCGGCGATATGGCCAAGGCCGAACAGGCCTGCGCCCAGCTGCGTGGCATCGGCAGGCCGATCGCCGACGTGGTCGCACCCTGCCCGTTCACGGCCTGGCAGCAGGCCTTCGATCCGCTGCTGGAAAAGGGTGCCCGCAACTACTGGAAGAGCCATGATTTCATGGAACTTTCCGATCCGGCGATCGACGTCGTGCTCGAGGCGGTGCGCAACCTTCCGGGACCGGAATGCGAGATCTTCGTCGGCCATGTCGGCGGTGCCGCCGGGCGCGTGGCGGCCAATTCGACCGCGTTCCCGCAACGCAATTCGCATTTCGTCATGAATGTGCATGCCCGCTGGCGCGAACCCGCAATGGACAAGACCTGCATCGACTGGGCGCGCAAGCTGTTCGACGCGGCAAAGCCGCATGCGATCGGCACGGCCTATATCAACTTCATGCCGGCCGACGAAGGCGATCGTGTCGAAGCTGCCTATGGCGGCAACTACCAGCGGCTGTCGCGGATCAAGAAGATGTATGACCCGCAGAACATGTTCCGGATGAACCAGAACATCCGGCCTGATATGGGCATGGCCCATTGACGGCAGAGCGGGATGAGGAAAAGTGTATGCGGTTTTCCGCCCGCATCCCGCTCCTATTTGAATCGATCACTCCGCCGCGACACCAGCGGCGGAGCCGATGCCAACCGCCTCGAAGGCGAGAGCGATGACCTCCGCCCCCGCCCCCGGGCGGTTGGCGTCGGTCGACAGGATCTGCCGGTAGCGACGGGCACCGTCGATGCCGACGAACAGGCCGATCATGTGGCGGGTGACGTTGCCGAGCCGTCCGCCTGAGGCAATGAACTGCCCGGCATAGTCCATCATCGCATCGCGCACGAAAATCCAGTCTGGTTCCACCGCCGGCGCGCCGAACAAACGATGGTCGACATCGGCGAGGATGGCAGTATTGTGATAGGCAGCGCGGCCGAGCATGACGCCGTCGACATGATTCAAATGCTCAGCGGCCTGATCGAGATCGGCGATACCACCATTGATACCGATGAAAACATTCGGATATTTCTGCTTGAGACGATAGACCCGATCGTAATCCAGCGGCGGGATTTCGCGATTTTCCTTCGGCGAAAGACCCTTGAGCCAGGCCTTGCGAGCGTGCACCCACAGCGCATCGGCGCCGGCATCAAGGACGCGGGCGGCAAGTTCGTCCAGCGCCGTTTCCGGGTCCTGCTCGTCAACACCGATCCGGCATTTGACGGTGACGGGAACACTGGAAGCCTTTTTCATCGCGGCGATGCAATCGGCCACGACATCGGGCGTCTGCATCAGACAGGCGCCGAACGTACCGGATTGCACCCGGTCCGACGGACAGCCGACATTGAGGTTGATCTCGTCATAGCCGAAGTCGAGGCCGATACGTGTGGCTTCGGCCAGTTTGCCGGGGTCGGAGCCGCCAAGCTGCAGCGCTGTGGGATGTTCGCTGGCGTCGAAACCCAGCAGCCGCTCGCGCTTCCCATGGATCGCCGCATCGGCGACAATCATCTCGGTGTAAAGCAGCGCCTTCCTGGACAGCAGGCGGTGCAGGTAACGACAATGGCGGTCCGTCCAGTCGATCATCGGCGCGACGGCAAACACCTTCGTTCCGGAACTGAGGGCGGCCGCGTACATTTTAGTTCACCACGGCTACGCTGCTCTTGAGCAGCGGAATGGCCGGCAGCGTGTGGCCGAGCACTTCGTCGGCGCCTTCGTAGACCATGCGGACGGCGACGAAGAGGATGATGATGAAGCCGACCCAGGCGATCCACTTGAACTTGTTGAGCAGCTTGGCAATGACGGCAGAGGCCGCACCCATCATCACAACGGAGAGTGCGAGACCGAAGATCAGCGCCCAGAGATGGTCACGCGCAGCACCCGCAACGGCCAGCACATTGTCCAGCGACATGGACACGTCAGCGATGATGATCTGTGTCACCGCCTGACGCAACGTCTTGCCGCCATTCTTGGCGCCAACCGTGCCGTCAGAATTCTCATCGAGACCAGTCAGCGCCTCCTCGGCCTCGTGCATTTGGCGTTCGGTGGTCACCAGTTCGCGATACATCTTCCAGCACACCCAGAGCAGCAAGATACCGCCGAGCAGGATCAGGCCGACGATCTGCATCAGCCATGTCGTCGCCAGCGCAAAGACGATTCTGAGCACGGTGGCGGCAAGAATGCCGATCAGGATCGCCTTCCTGCGGAGAGGCGCAGGCAACCCTGCCGCAGCCATGCCGATCACGATAGCATTGTCGCCAGCAAGCACCAGATCGATCATGATGACTTGCAGGAGGGCGGCGAGAGCCGCATAATCGAGACCGAGCATGAGGTTGGATTTCTCCGGTTAAGCGTTGCCCTGGGGCGAAATTTCAGGTTGCTTGCCAATTGGACGGAATTATCGCTGCTGTCAACCAGCCAGCGGCAGGCTAGCGCCAAAGTGGGGTCGTGGGCTCAAATTGCAAGGTTTTTCCACGACCCTGCACGAATGATGAAATGGAGAATGAAGCATGCCGCTCTATGCATTGGGGGAACATCGCCCCCTCACCCTCGGTTCCCATTGGCTGGCGCCGGGCGCCCATGTGATCGGCAAGGTGGTGTTGGGGACCGATGTCGGCGTCTGGTTCGGCGCCGTGCTGCGCGGCGACAATGAGACGATCTCCGTGGGTGCCGGCAGCAACATCCAGGAAGGCGCGATGATCCACACCGATATGGGCTACCCTGTCACGATCGGCGCCGGCTGCACCATTGGCCATCACGCCATCATCCATGGCTGCACGATTGGCAACAACTCTCTAGTCGGCATGGGCGCGACCATCCTCAACGGCGCCAGGATCGGCAACAATTGCCTGGTCGGCGCCAATGCGCTGGTGACCGAAGGCAAGGAGTTTCCGGATGGCTCGCTGATCGTCGGCAGCCCCGCCCGCCTCGTCCGACCGCTGGATGAGGAAGCCATCGCAGGCCTCAAGAAATCGGCAGAAAGCTACGTGGCCAACTGGCAGCGCTTCGCCGGTGAGATGAAGCTTCTTTGATTCCGCTTATGCGGAACGCAGGCTATCCTCGCGGAATAGCTTGAAAGTTTCGGCAGATGGCATCGGCCGCCCGAAATAGTAGCCCTGGGCGAGGCCACATCCCAACTGGCGAAGCACATCCGCCTGGCCGAGCGTTTCCACCCCTTCGGCCGTGGTTACCATGCCGAGGTCGCGGCAGAGATGGGTCACTGCGCGGATGATGGCGAGCGATTCCGGATTGTCGCTCATGCCGCGCACGAAACTCTGGTCGATCTTGATGCGGTGGAACGGGAATTTCCTGATGTAGCTCAGGCTCGAATAGCCCGTTCCGAAATCGTCCATGGCGAAATGCACGCCGAGCGCATGGATTTCGTTGAGCGACGCCATGGTCTGGTCGGTGTCGTTGAGGAACACACCTTCGGTGATCTCCAGCATCAGCCGATCTGGATGCAGTCCGCTCTTGGCAAGGGCCGCCGCCACAGTCAGAGGCAGGTGGCCCGAGTTGAACTGCAGCGGCGAAATATTGACCGCAATGCTGATATGCTCCGGCCAGCGCGTTGCCATGGCGCAGGCGGTATCGAGGATCCAGACACCCATCTCGTTTATCAGCCCGGCTTCCTCGGCGACGGGAATGAACTCCGCAGGTGAAACGTTGCCGCGGCGCGGATGCGACCAGCGGATCAGAGCTTCGAAGCCGACGATGGACTCGTCGCCAAGGCCGACGATCGGTTGATAGTGGAGTTCGAACTGCTTGAGGGCCAGCGCCTCGCGCAGATCGTGCTCCATTTCGTGCCAGTCGCGCATGCGACGGTCCATGTCCTTCTCGAAGAACCGGTGCTGCCCCTTGCCCTCCTGCTTGGCGCAGTAGAGCGCAAGGTCAGCATTCTTGGAAAGGTCGTCAGCGTCCGAACCATCGATGGGCGCGATCGCAATGCCGATCGAGGTGCCAATGACAATATGGTGGCCACTGATATCGAAAGGCTCGGAGATGCGGCGGATTATTTCTTTTGCCAGTTGTTCGGCGCCGTGCGGTTGGGCAACACCAGTCTGGTAGACCGCAAACTCGTCGCCGCCGAGGCGGGCGGCAAAGCAATTATCGTCAAGGCCGGTGCGCAGGCGTTCGGCTACTTGCACCAGCAGCGCATCGCCGACAGGATGGCCCAATGTGTCATTGACGATCTTGAAGCGATCGAGATCAAGGCAGAGCAGCGCCGTTTGCGATTGGGGATCGCTATCCATCGCATGACGGGTGATATGGGTGCGAAACAGGGTTCGGTTGGCGAGATCAGTCAAGCTGTCATGTAGCGCCATATGGGCGATCTTGGCGCTCGCGGCCTGCTTTTCGGTGATATCCTCGTGGGTCACGACGTGGCCGCCGTCAGGCAGGCGCATCACGGTCATGGTCATGATGCGACCGTCGTCGAGTTCGACCACACGCTGGGATGTCTGGTAGCCGGAGCCGCCATCATTCTTGCCCGAGAGGATATCGTCTGACAGCGTGCGGCGGACACCTGCCCCACCTTCACGACAAAGCGCAATGAAATCACTGACCTGCATGCCGAAGAGTTTCGTCGCAGAGCCGATATTGTAAAGCTCCTGTAGCCTGCGATTGGCGATAATGATGCGGCCATTGCGATCGAGCATGTAGAGGCCTTGCGGCATGTTCTCGATCGCGCCGTGCAGGCGATCTCGCTGCAGGCTGATTTCAGCCCGCGTCGTTTCCTGCAACTCCCGCCTGGCGTTCGAAAGCGCGTGGAACGTGCGGGCGAACTGATTGGCGAGGTCGCCGATTTCATCGCGTCGCATCAGCAACTCGGCGTCGACCGGCGTCGTCTCGCTGCGCATCGCCAGGCCGAGGTTGCTGACATTGTCCGTCAGCGCTTCGAGCGGCGTGGTCACCGCCCGCTTCAGATACCAGCCGATCAGCAGCGCCAGCACAGCGCCGACAACGACACCAGCGGCAATTTCCCAGTTGGCAAGGTTGGCGTCGCTTTCGGTGCGCAATTGCGCATTGCGGTTAATACGCTGGGCGACGTCCATGATGTTGAGGAGTGCCACCGAGAACTGCCCCTGCTCCCGCTGCAGGCGTAGCACCAGCGACTGCTTGACGCGTTCGTTTTGCAACAACGCCGCCTGCGAGTTGAACAGCGATTCAGCCGCGGTGTGCGACATTTGCTTGGTCTGGTCGGCGAGCACCAGCAGATTGACATACTCGTTGGCGCGACCGTTCGCAGTGAAATAGGATCTGAGCCCCTTCACGTTCTTCTCGAGCGCCAGGATCTTGATCCAATAGCCTTTCCGGAGACGCTCGAGCTCGAAGGACTTGGTGGTGCTGCCGAGCACCGAACCGACATTGACGAGATCGGTCACCAGGATTTTGAGGCGATAGAAATCCCGCAGCCGGCTCCAGGTTTCGCGTGCCTGGTCACCGGCGGCATCAGCCTCCAGAACAGCGGAAACAGGAACCTCGGCCCCCAGTGCCATGCCGTAGCGAATGTCCGGCAACTGCGCTTCGAGCATGATGATGTTCATCGATGCCTGCACCGCGATCAGGTTCGCGGACGAGCGCATGGCGTTCTCGGCGGTCGAAACATGGCTCCGTGCCGTGGTGCTCTTGCGGCAGATATCGAGCAGCGCCTGGCGCGTCTTGAAGATCTTGTTGCCGGAAAATTCGTAGCGATTGAGCTCGGTCGCAGCATCCGCGACTTTGGCAAGCTTTTTCAGCTCGATGAGCTTGACACGCTGGTTTTCCTGGGACTGCTCCAGATAGCGTGTAGCGCCCTCCAGGCCCGCGCAATTCTTCATCACCGGATCGAAGATGCTTTGCAGTTTCTGGTAGCTTTCGGAGAGCGAAATGACGCCGATCAGCAGTGGTGAAGCCGACATGGCGGAGAAATTGACCGAGGCTTCCACCTTGCGGACATTGTAGACGGCGTTGACGCCGGAAAAAGTCGCGGCGATCAGCGAAATGCCAACGCCGAGCATAACCTTGTTGCGGAATCGAATATTCGATCCCTTCAAGGTATCGCCCAATCTAGCCCAGAAAGCGCCCGCCATCCTGCACCCGTCATGCCCTGAAACAGGCATATGTCTCCCACGGCGCAATTGTTATAGAATACTACTTGAAAATGAATTAATCGATTGAACAATCATTCTTTGAGCCGCTTGGGTTGCTAAGCTAGGTATTTCACAGCCTCGCGCGGCGCAGCCGCAACGCGTTCGCCACCACCGAAACGGATGACAGGCTCATCGCACCCGCGGCGATCATCGGTGACAGGAGCATGCCGGTAACCGGATAGAGCACACCGGCCGCGACCGGAACACCGACGACGTTATAAGCAAAGGCAAAGAACAGGTTCTGCTTGATGTTCGATATCGTTGCCTCGGCAAGCTTGCGGGCCCGCAGGACTGCGGCCAGCTCGCCTTTGAGCAGGGTAATGCCCGCACTTTTCAACGCCACGTCAGCGCCAGTGCCCATGGCCATGCCGACATCGGCAGCAGCCAGCGCCGGCGCATCATTGATGCCGTCGCCGGCCATGACCACCACGCGACCGCTCGCCTGAAGCCTGTCGATCAGGGTCTTCTTGTCCTCGGGCGACTGGCTGGCATGGATTTCGGCAAGGCCGAGCGCCTTTCCGACATGACGCGCCGTGGCCTCGCTGTCTCCGGTCGCCATGATCACCCGCATGCCCGATTTCGTCAGCGCATCCACCATCGCCTTGGCGTCCGGCTTGATTGGATCGGAGACGGAGATCAGCGCGGCGATCTCACCGTCGACGGTGCAGTAGAAGACGGTTTCGCCAAAGTCTCGCATTGTGTCGGCCATCTCACGGACATCGCCCAGATCGACTTCATTGGCGCCCATCAGCGACTCGTTGCCAAGCATGATCCGGGCACCGCCAACCGTGCCGATAATGCCGCGACCATTGACAGCCTCGAAATTCTCGACCTTTTCGAGCGTCAGCCCCCTGGCACGGGCGCCTTCGACAATCGCTTCGGCAATCGGGTGCTCCGAGCCATTTTCCAGCGCTGCCGCCAGCGCCAGCACACGATCGGCCGTCAGTCCCGTCACCGGCATGACGGAGCGAAGGGTCGGCTTGCCGAGTGTCAGGGTGCCGGTCTTGTCGATCACGAGCGTGTCGGCGGATGCGAGGCGCTCGAGGCTGGCAGCATCGCGGACCAGCACACCTGCTTCCGCCCCACGGCCAGTCGCCGTCATCACCGAAATGGGCGTCGCAAGCCCCAGCGCACAGGGGCAGGCAATGATCAGCACCGACACCGCTGTAATCACGGCGTAGACCAGTCGCGGCTGCGGCCCGAGCATCAGCCACGCGGTAAATGCCCAGATCGCCACCAGCAGGACAATCGGCACAAACCAGGCGGAAACGCGGTCGGCGAGTTTCTGGATCGGTGCCCGAGAGCGTTGCGCTTCGGCAACCATCTGCACGATACGCGAGAGCAGGGTGTCGGCACCGACAAGGCCGGCCCGCATCACGAATTGTCCGGAGCGGTTCATCGTCCCGCCAGTGACGGCGGAGCCCACGGCCTTTTCCACCGGCACAGGTTCGCCGGTGATCATGCTCTCATCGACCGTGGAATTTCCTTCGGTGACATCACCGTCGACCGGCACCGTTTCGCCGGGCCGGACGCGCAACAGGTCACCGGGCAGGATGTTTTCGAGCGGCGCATCGAACTCGATACCGTCGGGCTGTAAGCGTCGTGCAGTCTTGGGTGCCAGCTTGCTCAGCGCCCGGATCGCTTCGCCGGTGCGTGCCCTTGCCCTCAGTTCGAGGACCTGCCCGAGAAAGACCAGTGCCACGATGACAGCAGCGGCCTCGAAATAGACGGGTATTTCCCCCATATGGCCGGCAAGCGCCGGCGGGAAAAGCTGAGGCGCCACGGTCGCAACCACGCTGTAGGCGAAGGCGGCGAGCACGCCAAGTGCGATCAGCGTCCACATATTGAGATGCCAGGTGCGGACCGACACCCATCCACGCTCGAAGAACGGCTTGGCCGCCCAGAGTACGACGGGAGCGGCGAGCAGCAACTCGAGATAATTGGCAATACCATGACCGATCCAGTCTCGGATCGGCAGGCCCAGCATCGGGCCCATCGACAGGATAAGCAACGGAATGGAAAAGGCCGTACTGACAAGGAAGCGACGGGTGAAATCCACCAGCTCGGGATTCGGGCCCTCGACCTCCGCCGGATTCATCGGTTCGAGCGCCATGCCGCAGATCGGGCAAGCGCCGGGTTCCGAGCGGACGATCTCCGGGTCCATCGGGCAGAAATACTGCACGGCGGCCTTTGCCTGCTTCGGCTTCTCCTTCGAGCGGCCCGATACATAGAACCGCGGATCGGCGGCAAACTTGCCGCGGCAGCGCTCGCTACAGAAATGATACTCGGTGCCTTGATAGGCGATGCTCGGCTTGCCGATGCCGAGCTTCACCGACATGCCGCAGACGGGATCGATGGCTGTGCCGCTCTCTGCGATAGCATTCTGAGCGTCAAAAATGTGATCGGTGGAATGAGAGTCGTGATGTTGCATTCTGCCTTTGTAGCAGGTTCAGCATCGCTGTCATCTGCGTCCGGAGCGCGCAGTCAAAGGAAGTTCGCGGCGCTGATCCAGATCAGGCGCAGGCCTTGCAGGCACCACGGATCTCGATCGTGGTTTTTTCGGGCTTGAAATGGCTGGCCTTCTGCCACTCCGCCAGCCGATGCTCGATCGTATGATCGTGGAATTCGGTGACATTGCCGCAGCTGTCGCAAATGGCGAAAGCGGTCACGCCATGCTGATGGGCTTCATGGTCATGCGGATCGGCGCAAGCGACAAACGCGTTGATACTTTCAAGCCGATGCACCAACCCGAACTCGATCAGCTTTTCCAGCGCACGATAGACCTGCAGCGGCGCACGAAAACCATCGCCGCGCAATCGGTCGAGAATATCATAGGCGCTCTGTGGCCCGCCTGTCGCACTCAGCGCCGAGAGCACGAGCGTCTGGTTGCGGGTAAGATCCTGCTGGGCGGTCATGACCGTCCTCCTTCCTGTGCGGCCATGCGCCGGCCGAATGGCATCGGCAGAAGGCTGAACACAAACAAAACAAGTGCAGCGACCACGATCGACGGCCCCGATGGCGTGTCGAAGGTCAGCGAACCGTAGAGCCCGCCGACTACGGCAATCACACCGATCAGCGCTGATAGCACCGCCATGATCTCCGGCGACACCGAGAAACGTCTTGCTGCCGCAGCCGGAATGATCAGCAGCGAGGTGATCAGCAAAATGCCGACGATCTTCATGGCGATGGCAATCACCAGCGCCAGAAGAAGCATGAAGATCAACCGGGCGCGCTTCGGGTTCAGTCCTTCGGCTTCGGCGAGATCTTCCGATACCGTCGCAGCAATCAGCGGCTTCCAGAGATAGACGAGCGTCATCAGCACAAGGATGCCGCCGCCCCAGATGATGTCGATATCGCCCTCACCCACCGCGAGAATATCGCCGAACAGGAAGCTGACCAGATCGACCCGCACCCATGTCATGAACGCCAGGATCACCAGCCCGACCGATAGCGAGGCATGCGACAGAATGCCGAGCAGCGCGTCCGCGGACAGCGTTCCGGCGCGTTGCAGCAGCAACAGCAACAGCGACACGCCGGCGGCGACCACGAAAACCGCGATCATGATGTTGAGATTGAAGAGCAGCGACAGCGCCACGCCCAGCAAGGCCGAATGCGCCATCGTGTCGCCGAAATAGGCCATGCGCCGCCAGACGATGAAGCAGCCGAGCGGACCGGTGGTGAGCGCAAGCCCTGCTCCGGCAACGATGGCGCGAACGAAGAAATCGTCAAACATCGGCGCTGTCCTCCTTGGCGGACTTCACAGGCGCCAGCCGGCTGTGATCATGACCGCAGGAGCAGTTCGCCCCATGCACATGATCATGGCCGGCGTGATCGTCATGCTGATGGCCGTCATGGTGCCCATCGCCGGGGTGGCAACTATCGGTCACCGAGCCGTCGTTGTGCAACACGCGACCGTCAGGCAGATGCGTATGGTCGTGATGATGCGTGTAGATCGCCAGCGCGCCCGCTCCGCGCATGCCGAACAAACGCTGGTACTCCTCGCTCTGCGAAACCATTTCGGGCGTTCCAGTGCAGCAGACATGGCCATTCAGGCAGACCACCGTATCGGTCGCCGCCATCACCACATGCAGGTCATGCGAGATCAGCAGCACGCCGCAGCCGGAGCGGTCGCGGATCTCGCCGATCAGCTCGTAAAGCGCAATTTCGCCGTTGTAGTCGACGCCCTGCACGGGCTCGTCGAGCACCAGCAGGTCTGGCTTGCGGGCAATGGCGCGGGCGAGCAGCGCGCGCTGGAACTCTCCACCCGAGAGATGCTGGACCTCGGCCTTGGCGAGGTGCGAAATGCCGGTCTCGGCCAGCGCGGCCGAGATTTCCTTGCGCGAAGGCGAGCCCGTGAGCGTCATCAGTCTCTCGACCGTCAGCGGCATGGTGCGATCGATCTGCATTTTTTGCGGCACATAGCCGATCCTGAGATCGGGCCGCGCCGCCACTGTACCCTCGTCCGGCTTGAGCAGCCCGAGCGCCATGCGCGCCGAGGTCGACTTGCCGGAACCGTTGGGGCCGATCAGCGTGACGATCTCGCCGCGCTTGATCTCGAAGGAGACGCCGCGCACCAGCCAGCGGCCCTGGCGGCTCGCGCCAGCATTGTCGAGACCGACCAGTCTCCCTTTTTCTTCCGCGCGCTTCAGCATGAAAAATTTCCGTTTTCGGGGCTTGGCACTGGGTATGCCATACGTTATAGCATAACACAATAAATGTAATAACATAACATTCCATTTATCTAGGCAGCATGATGAGAAGGATCAAGTCCATGCTTTCGAAATCCCGCAAAACCCTGCTCGCGACGCTTCTGCTGGCGGCTTCATATACCACCGCCTTCGCAGCACCTGATGTGATCGTCTCGATCAAGCCGATCCATTCGCTGGTCGCATCGATCATGAAAGGTGTGGCCGCACCCGGGCTGATCGTCGATGGTGTCGCCTCGCCGCACACCTACCAGATGAAGCCGTCGGATGCGACGCGGCTGCAGAACGCGGAAATCGTCTTCTGGGTTGGCCATGATCTCGAAAAGTTCATGGAAAAGCCGCTGGAGACGCTGGGCTCGAAAGCCAGGATCGTCGAGCTTGATGACGCACCCGGATTGATCAAGCTGCCGACGCGTGAGAGCGGCACATTCGAGCCGCATGCCGATGGTGACGAGCATCATGAGGGGGAAGTCGAATACGACCTGCATCTCTGGCTGAACACATCAAATGCCAAGGCAATGGCGGCGGAGATCGAAAAGACGCTTGTCGACGCCGACCCCGGAAATGCGCAGCTTTATGTCAAGAACCTCAATGACTTGAACGCCAAGCTTGATTCACTTTCTGCAGAAATCAGGCAGACGGTCGCGCCGATCAAGGACAAGCCTTTCATCGTCTTCCATGACGCCTACCAGTATTTCGAGAAGGAATTCGGGGTTGCCGTGGCCGGCTCCATAACCGTGACGCCGGAAAACATGCCCGGCGCAGCCCGGATCAGCCAGATCCACGACAAGGTCAAGACGCTTAAGAGCACCTGCGTGTTTGCCGAACCGCAATTCGAGCCAAAGCTGATCAGCGTCGTGCTGGAAGGTACCGATGCCAAGACCGGCACGCTCGATCCGGAAGCCGGCGCATTGAAAGCCGGCGAGAACCTCTATGGCGACATGATGCTGGGCATCGCAAAGTCGTTGAAGGAATGCCTTTCGGCTGGGTGACGATACGCTTACTGATCCCGCTTAAACAGCTCTTTTAAGGACTTCGGTTTGGACGAAAAACCAACCCATTCGAGCTGTGCGAAAAAGCAAGATAGCGTTCCCAGCAGGTGCTGACCCGCAAGGAATAGAACAAACGCTGTTCCGCCAAGAAGCGCTGCAAAGGCCAGCGCTATCCATTTCTTGTACCCAGTAAGCACCACCGGCCAGGATATAACGGCGCCCAATAAGATCAGTGTGAAGTAGGGAAAGATTCTACTGGTTTCGAAGCCCATAAAACTGGGATTTGCCGCATGAAGAAAGCAAAATACAACGGCACCGGCTGTAAGAAATAAACCCAAGATAAAATGCTTCAACGAGGCGCTGCCAAAAACAAGTGAAAACATAACCAACTTGAAACGTAGAGAAATCTTAGCTTGCAACTACGAGATTAAACACTTGCAGTCCATCCCTTGGCTGCCCACGGAGACGTTTCTCCACAGCAGGCCAACCGATGACCAGAAACTAAGAAGCACCCGGCCCGAACCGGGTGCTGGCAGCGTTGACAGATGCGCTCTTAAGTACCGCCGCCGTGGTGATCGTGAAAGTCAGGCGCAGGCTATGATGCTCGCGCCTCTCTAATCCTTCACCAGGTAATCATAGATCGCCCGCTTCTCCGTATCGGTAAAGTGGGCAAAATCCACCCGAGCCAGTTCCGACATCAGCCCGACCTCCCGACCGCCTTTGGCCTTGCCGGTCTTGAAGAAATCGGCGAACTCCTCGAAGGTGTAGCTCTGCACCATCATCTTCAGCGGTGGCGCCTTCATGCCGAAACCATTGTCGCGCGCTTTGTCGAGGTCGTGGCAATGCGAACAGGTCGCTGCAACAAGATAGGGCGCGACATCGTCGGGCCGCGTTTTGGGATGGCTGAACTGGGTGACGTGATCGGCCTCGTAGGGGATCTTGCCTAGCGCAAGCGCCAGCCGTCCAAGCGGACCGAATTCGATCTTGCGCTTCTCCTCGTCATCCCGCGGTGCGCGGCTGCGCATGAAGGTGATGATCGCGGCAACGTCCTCGTCGGCGAGCTTGGCATAGGTGGCGGACGGCATGGCGATCACGCCGGTGCCGTCTTTCTTGATCCCCTTGCGGATCAGCCGTTCCAGTTCGCTGTCGGTGTATTCCGGTATCTTCTTGCTGAGGTTGGGCGCGACGAGGCGACCGACATTCTTTTCCTCGAAGATCACATGTCCCGCCTCGCCGTGGCAGCTCAAGCACATCAGCGATTTGGCGCGCTGTTCGGCCACTTCAGGCGCAAAGTGGAATTTCGTGGCATCGAAATCGACCAGCGCCGTGTCATAGGTCCTTGACAGCCGCATCTCGGAGGCCGCGTAGACGGCGGCGATTGCCAGGATGGTGATCGCCACGAGAGCCGTGGCGATGCGATTGAACCATTTCTTCATTGGCCGATCCTGTCAGGCAATCTTCAGGACATGGCGGCGCGTGGCGCCGACCACCCGGTCGAATTCCTCATAAGCCGGCGCCCATCCGTCGCGGCACCGCAACGTATCCAGCCAGCGTGCCACATTCGGGTAATTGCTGAAATCCATGCCGGCAAACATGCCGAGCGACACATTGGCGGCGCCGACATAGTCGGCAAGCGTGATCTCGTTTCCACAGATGAAGCGATTGGCGCCAATCATGTGGTTGTTCAGCACTTTCAGATACTTCTCGCTGCCGCCGGCGCCGATCGCCCGCATTGTCGCGAGCGTCTTCGGATCAAGCGCCTGCATGTTCGGAAGGATGTAGCTGTAGGAGAGCAGCGCGCAATGGTACGTGTGAAAATTGGTCTGCAGCCATGAGATCGCCTCGTCAACTTTCGCGCGCCGCTGCTGGTCGAATGGATAGACTTCGAGCCCGTACTTCGTCGCGACATAGCGGATAATCGACGAGCTCTGCGACAGGCTGAAGCCATTCCGCTCGATGAGCACCGGCACTTCGCAATTGGGATTGACGAGTGCGAGCTCCGGCTGGCGTTGTTCGCCGCTGGCGATGGCGATACGCCGGTCGTCGAAAGCGATATCCTGGTCGTGCAGGAAGAAGGTCACGATGCGTGAGGATGTCGATGCTGGATCGTAAATCAGTTTCATGGCGAAGCCTCAATTGTAATAATCGTTTCAGATATGTCCCTGCACTCCATTACGTTTGACTTCGATTTTTCCATTTGCATTTCTATTCTGCATTATTGCATAACGATTGCGGCATAGATTTCTCCTCTCCCTGGACGGCCGGCCATGCCCGATTGGAACGATTTGAAATATTGCCTGCATGTGGCGCGCGAAGGGTCGACGCTTGCGGCGGCCCGCGTATTGGATATCAGCCAGACAACGGTGATGCGCCGCATCGCAGCACTGGAAGAGCAGCTCGGCTATGAGCTGTTCGAAAAGCGCCGCAACGGCTACAGCCCGACCCAAACGCTGCGCGACCTGCTGCCGCAACTCGAGGCGGTCGAACAGGCCCACGCCGCTTTCGATCACGCATCGGCCCACGCGGGACGAACGCTGAAGGGAACTGTGCGGCTGACGGCTGCGGAACTGCTAGTTTCGCATTTCGTGAGCACTGCATTGGCCGAATTCGGGCGCGAATATCCCGACATCAAGATTGAGCTGTTCACCACAGATGCTCTGCTCGACCTCACCAAGGGCGAGGCAGACATCGCCTTGCGGGCGGGCGATCCGCCGACCGAGGCGACCCTGTTCGGCCGAAGGATCATCGCCGACGATAGATGGAGCATCTGCTGCAGCCGCGTCTACGCGGCCAAGCACGGCATTCCCAGAAACATCGATGAGCTGCAGCAGCACATGCTGGTCTCGGTGATTGAAGGACAGTTCCAGAGCGCAATCGTCGACTGGGTGCGCGAAAACGTGCGCGAGGAGAATATTGCCATCCGTCACAACAGCCTGATGGCCATCTACATGAGCGTCAAGGCTGGCCTTGGTGTCTCCCCCTGCCCTGATATGCTGTCGGCCGTCGACCCCGACCTCATCCGCTGCATGCCGCTGGAAATGGGCGCCAACAAGGAGGTCTGGATCCTTGCGCCAGAACGGTTGCGCCAGACCCGACATGTGCGCATCGTCCTCGATTTTCTCGCCAACCACATTATCAACGCGTTGAAGCAAGCGGAACGGTCCACGTCTTGAGACTGGAAAGCCGTCCGTCACTTTAAGGCAAGGCTGAGAGTGTCTCTAGATCGTAAAACAGGCGCGATTCGGATGAATCATGCTTGTGGAGTTCATTTGCGAGAACCTTGATGCCGGATCCATTCCAACAAGCACTCGAAGCATGGCAAGCAGGAGACCTGCCCACGGTATTCGAGGCGATCAATCTGGCCATGCAGTCTCCGGCCGCATCCAATCCAGCCCTGTTCGACTTGCTGGGCCAAGCTTTGTCGAAGGCGGGCATGCCTGCGGAAGCCGCCGAGGCCTTCGAGGCTGCCGCCGCTCGCGCGCCGGACGGAGGCTTTGTCCATCTCAAGCAGGCAGTCCTGGCTCGATCCGCTGCAGGCGACGAGGAGCGGGCTTTCCTGCTGGCACTGAAGGCGCAGAAGCTCGATCCCACTGACATGGATATGGTCTTCGTGCTGGTGAAAGGCCTGAAGCTCCGCAATGAGAAGGAGCTGCTGAGCTTCTTCCAGAACAAGCTCACGGCCAGCGACAGACCGGAGCACCTGCAATTTGCCGCGGAACTGATCAGCGCCGAGAACCGCAACCCCAACAACCTCGCCCTCTTCAAGAAGCTTCTCAGCCATTATCCGGACGACCACTACACGCATTTCAAGCTGATGTCGGTGGCGCGCGAATTCTGCGACTACCAGACAGTCGCCGAACAGGAAGCCTGGTTGCAGGATCAAGTGAATGCCGGTCGGGAATGGATCTTCGAGGGCGAGACACATTTCGCCAACCTTCTGCATTGCGCCGATGAGCGACTGAACAGGCTTGCCACCAACAATATCTGCATCAAGGGCACGCCGCCCGCCTTGGCGACCCAGGCGCGCCGCTCCATGCCGCACCGATGGGCCGAGCGGATCAGGATCGGCTATCTCTCAAACGATTTCGGCAGCACCCACGCCACAATGCGGCTGTTGCGCAATGTTCTGGAGCTTCATAACAAGTCGCGCTTCGACGTCACGCTGTACTGCTACACATCAGATGACCACATCGTCCGCGATGATGGCGGGCGCAATCAATGGGGCCGGATCGTCCCGGTCGGCGACCTCAGCGCCGAAGCGACCGCCAACCGCATGCGGCAAGATGGCATCGACATAGCCGTTGATCTCAAGGGCCATACCGGCAATTCGCGCAGCCAAATCCTCAACTTTGCGGCGGCGCCTGTTCACGTCGCATGGCTTGGTTTCCCGGGTTCGACGACCGGAGTGGATGTCGATTACGTCATCGGCGACCATTTCGTGCTGCCCGACAGTTCGCGCCCGCACTATCATGAAAAGATCGTGCGGATGCCCGCGAGCTACCAGCCCAACGACCGCCGCCATCGGCCTCTTCCGGATGCGGCGCAAAGAAGCGATTTGGGACTGCCGGAAGACAAGATCATCTTTGCGACCTTCAACTCCAACCGCAAGATCACACGACAGACGCTCGATCTATGGATCGCCGTCATGCAGCGTGTGCCCAACTCCGTCCTCTGGGCAATGCTCTATCATGACCAGGCGCGGAGCAACTTCCGCGACTACCTCGCCGCGTCAGGTATTTCGGCGGACCGGGTGATCTTCACCGACGCGGCACCTTACGAGGAACACCTGGCTCGCGTTCAGGCCGCCGATCTTGGCCTCGACACCTTTCCCTACAACGGCCACACGACCACATCAGACATGCTTTGGGCCGGCCTGCCGGTGTTGACCAAGCGTGGCAGCAATTTCGCCTCCCGCGTTTCGGAAAGCCTGCTGAACGCCGTTGGCTTGCCAGAGCTCGTCGCGAGAGACCAGCGGCATTTCGTCGATCTCGCAGTCGAACTGGCCGAAAATGGCACTCGCCGTGCAAACCTGCGCGAGAGACTGGTTCAGACCCGCCCAACCGCTTCTCTCTTTGATCCCGAAGCTTTCTGCGCGGCGCTCGAGAGCGCTTTCATGGCTATGGCCGAGCGTGCCCGGAGCGGACTGCCGCCTGAGCATTTCGATGTTTCGCCGCCCGTCCCCAGGCATGTGGTTGATTTCGAATCGCGATTTGCAACCAATCGGCAGGCCCGATCAAACACCAGTTGACGAAACTGACCCCTCACTTCTATTTTCGTGTCGAAAGTCGAATCAAAGAAAGGAAACACCCCATGAAACTTCCTGCTCTCAAGACCCCGGCAATCATTGCAATTTCCATGGCAATCGGCATCACTGCAGGCGCCGGCGTCACCGCCATTGCCGCCGTGCAGCCGAACATGCAGGCAGCACTGGATCGCCTCATTACGGCCGACGGTTATCTTGCACGCGCAAACGCCGATAAGGGTGGCCATCGTAACAAAGCAAGGCAGCTTATTGGCGCCGCCATCGCAGAAGTGAAGGCCGGCATCCGTTACGCGAACAGCAATTAAGACTGTTGGTTTCCTTGAGGCCCGGGGAAACGATACGCCGGGCTTCCTCTTCTCAGAGCCTTTGATAGACAAAAGCGTCGAAGTCCGCCGTCGCCCCTCGACCGCTGATATCATAGGCAAACATGCCGACGAACGCACCGGTAAACGAGCCATGCTCGCCCACACCGCCTTCGTCAGAGACGACGCCGGCGTCCAGCACCGGTCCGATTGCCCGCCACTCCGTCTCACCCTCTTCATGCCAGAAGAACTGCAGGTCGTTTAGATATACCTCGGCTGCCAGATGGATGCGCCCCTCGGGAAGGGACAAACCGCTGCCGATCGGAAACTCGAGCTTTCCGTGCGGATAATCACCGACACAGGACTGGATCACCAGCACCCGGCCGAGGTTCTCGTGCCATGAGACGCCCAAGGCATGGAACTTGAAGCGGTTATAATAGTGCGTCAGCCCCGCGACGTGCTGATAGGTCTCCGGAGAGAAGTCGATCACAGTCTCGGCCCCGAACGAATGATCCTCCTGCCGGCGTGCGACCAGCGAAAACTCAAACCACGAACCGATGCTTTCGCGACCAAACAGGCGCAGATGCCCCGCTCTTTCGCTGAGCGAAAACAGCCGCTGCGGCTCCGGCGTGCGCAACCACTGGAAATCGGTGGGCAGAAAGCCGTCGTCGAAATCTGTCGCAACGAGCCGCGGTGGCGGTTGTGTCGCAGCCCCGGTCGGCGACGGCACATGAACGGCCGGCACCATGCCGCCATGCGCCAACCTCAACCAGCCATCCTCACCCCAGACGCATTTCTGCAATGCGGTTTCCCGGCCGAGCGTGCAACGGCGATGCGGCGCCAGCGGCCGCCCACAAAGATGCGTGTGATAGACCTCGCCCTCCGGCGTCTCGACATATTGCCCATGGCCGGAACGCTGCAGCACCGCATCCGGCGCATCCTTCGAGGTGATCAGCCACTTGTCAGGATGGATCTCATACGGCCCCAGGACATCGCGAGACCGGCCCATGGTGATGGCGTGATCATAACCGGTGCCGCCCTCGGCCGCCGTGATATAGTACCAGCCATTCTTCTTGAAAATATGCGCCCCCTCGACAAGACCAAGATCGGTGCCGCCGAAGATATTGTGAACCCCGCCGATGAGCTTCTTCGTCTTTGGGTCCCATTCCTGGCAAAGTATGCCGTCAAACGCAGTATTCCCGCCATTGGTGTTATAGGCCTCAGGCCGATGGTTCCATTGCATCTGGATGAACCATTTGCGGCGCCCGTCATCATCGTGGAAAAGCGACGGGTCGAAGCCTGACGAATTGACATAGACCGGGTCCGACCACGGCCCTTCGATCGTGGATGCGGTGACAATGTAATTATGCGCGTCCTTGAAATTGCCGTCGAACCGCTTGACGTCGGTATAGACCAGCCAGAACAGACCATCGGCATAGGACAGGCACGGCGCCCAGACGCCACAGCTATCAGGATTGCCGCGCATGTCGAGCTGGCTCTTGCGATCGAGCGGCCGCGTCACAAGCGTCCAGTTGGCCAGATCTCTAGAATGATGGATCTGGACGCCCGGATACCATTCGAAGGTTGATGTGGCGATGTAGTAGTCTTCGCCGACACGGACGATCGAAGGATCCGGATTGAACCCGGTCAGGATGGGATTCTTGATCATTTGAGCCACTCCTCACGCAGCAAATGAAATCTTGGTGTACGTACATCAAGATTGAGCAAAAAGACGCCCGGATGTCTCCATCCGGGCGCATCATATCACTTAATCGCGTTCAGCCGACTTGGCCCAGAGATTGATGTCAGCTTCCTTGGCATAGACATCGATCTCCCGCAGTTCTTCCGCCGTAAAGTCTTGGTTGCCCAAAGCGGCGACGCAATCGACGATCTGCGACGAACGGCTGGCGCCGATCAGCGCCGACGTCACGCGGCCACCACGTAGCACCCAGGCAATGGCCATTTGCGCCAACGTCTGGCCGCGCTTTTCGGCGATCTCGTTGAGCTTCTTGATGTTGTCGATGATCGACGGGCGGATGAAATCGCGCTTCAGGAAGTGGTTCTGGGCTGCACGGCTGTCCTCAGGGATACCGCCGAGATACTTGGTCGTCAGCATGCCCTGGGCCAGCGGCGAAAAGACGATCGAACCCATGCCGGTATCGTCAAGCGTGTCCAGCAGCTTGTCGTCCTCGACCCAGCGATTGAGCATCGAGTAGCTGGGCTGGTGAATGATGCAGGGCGTGCCGAGTTCCTTGAGGATTTTGGCGGCTTCCCGCGTGCGCTGGGAATTGTAGGACGAGATGCCGACATAGAGCGCCCGGCCCGAACGGACGATATAGTCCAGCGCGCCACAGGTTTCTTCAAGGGGCGTCTCGGGATCGAAGCGGTGCGAGTAGAAAATATCGACATAGTCGAGGCCCATGCGCTGCAGGCTCTGGTCGCAGGAAGCGATGAGATACTTGCGGCTGCCCCATTCGCCATAGGGGCCCGGCCACATGTCGTAGCCAGCCTTGGACGAGATGATCAGTTCGTCGCGCAGGCCCGAAAACTCAGTGCGCATGATTTCGCCGAATGCGGTCTCGGCACTGCCCGGAGGCGGGCCGTAATTGTTGGCGAGGTCGAAATGGGTAATGCCGAGGTCGAAAGCCGTACGGCACATGTCGAGCTTGCGCTCATGCGGTGTGTCATCGCCGAAATTGTGCCAGAGACCGAGCGAGATAGCCGGCAGCTTCAGCCCGCTCTTGCCGACCCGGTTGTATTTCATTTTGTCGTAGCGATTTTCGGCGGGTTGCCAGGCCATGATGTCTCTCTCCAATAGTATGATTTGTATTGGGTGTCTTTACCCCTCCCCGACCCCTCCCCACAAGGGGGAGGGGTTAAACCGCGACGCTGTCCCAGCAAAAAGATTCCTTAAGCAAATGAGGAGCGCCAAAGCCAACGAAGCACGCGAGATAGAGCCCCTCCCCCTTGTGGGGAGGGGTTTAAGTTCTCAACGCAGCAACGATTTTGCCTCTTCAATTCCCAGCGCCGCCGGCTGTGAGCAGGTCGTCTTGATGTCGACCGCCCTACCCTCTTCCGCCGAGTGCAGGATCGACGTCAGCACATCGATCGTGTGCAGTGAACGATCCAGCGAGCAGCGGTGATCGCGGCCGGTTTCGACGCCGACCATCATGTCGGCAAGGCCAACACCGCGATAGTTGGCCTGCAGGCCCCACTCGAAATTGTAGTTCTTGGCAGTGAGAGGATGATCCCAGACCTCCGCCTCATGCACTTCCTTGTCGGTGCCGGCAACTTCGACCTTGCCGCCGAAGAAGTTAGGATCCGGCACGAAGATCGCGCCATCCGTGCCGTAGAGCTCCATGTTCTGGTGGCGATTTGCCCACACGTCCCAGCTCGCCATCAGCGACACCTGCGCACCGGACTGAAACTCCAGCACCGCATGCACATTGGTCATGACGATGACTGGCACTTTCTCGCCGCTGCGGGGACCATTGCTGATGGTCCGCTCCTGCTTGGCCTTGTTGGCCATTGCCACGACGCGCTTGACCGGTCCGATCAGGTTAACGAGGTTGTTGACATAATACGGCCCCATGTCGAGGATCGGCCCACCGCCCGGCTGGAAGAAGAAGTCCGGGTTTGGATGCCACATTTCCATGCCCGGTCCGAGCACATGCGCCGTGCCCGACATGATCTTGCCGACCTTGCCGCTGTCAATCAGATGACGGGCGAATTGGTGGGAGCCGCCAAGATAGGTGTCCGGCGCCGAGCCGACCCGCAGGCCCTTGGAATCGGCTGTTTTGCGAAGATCTTCGCCCTGCTCGATCGACAGCACGAAGGGCTTTTCCGAATAGACATGCTTGCCGGCTTCGAGCGCCTTCTTCGACACCGGATAATGCGCCTCCGGAATCGTCAGGTTGACGACGACTTCAACAGCCGGATTGGCGAGCAGCGCGTCGATATCCTGCGCCTCAACGCCGAACTCCTCGGCACGTGCCTTGGAGGCGGCCGGGTTGATGTCGGCGCAGGCGACGACTTTCAGGTTCTTGTAGAGCGGAATGAGCCTGAAGTAAGCCGCCGAGATGTTGCCGCATCCAATGATGCCGACGCCATATTCTTTTGCCATTGTGGTGATCCTCAGAAAGTCTTGATGGTTTCGATCGAACGCGTTGCGCAGCGCACGAGGTCGGACGGATTGTCATGCTCGACGATGAAGTGCTTGGACTTTGTGGCCTTCAGTGCCGCCCAGAGCTTGCTCCACTGAACGGTGCCATGGCCGACATCGGCCCAGCCACCTTCATCCTCGTTCTCGCCGGCCGGCGCGATGTCCTTGACATGGACGGAGGTGATCCGGTCCTTGTAGCTATCGATGAACTTGAAGGGGTCGGCGCCACCGCGGATGACCCAGGCAACATCCATTTCCCAAGAAAGACCGGGTGCTGCTTCAAACAGGCGGTCATGCGGCAGCGAGCCGTCGGAAAGCGCGACGAACTCGAAGTCGTGATTGTGCCAGCCGAATTCGAGGCCGGCATCCTTGAACGGTCTGGAAGCCTTCTCGAGCCTTGCGCCAAAGGCCTTCCAGCCATCAGCATCCTTCGGGCGATCTTCGGGCATCAGGTAGGGGCAATAGATCGAGTCCATGCCGAACGTGCGAGCGATCGACAGCATCCGCGAGGGCTCGTCTTCGAGCTGGTCAATGCCGAAATGGCCGGTGGCCATGACAAGGCCATTGGCGTCGAGCTCGGATTTCAACGACTTGATCGCGCTATCGTCCATCGGTCCGTAGATGCCGCCGAAGCCTTCGACCTCATTGTAGCCCAGCGAGCCAAGCAGGGCGAGGACATCGGAAAGCGGCGGATAATTGCGGGCGCTATAAAGTTGGAAAGAGACTTTGGTCATGGGATGGATCCTCCTTCTTGGGCTGAGATCGCCCGGATCTTCAAACAATGTATTCCCCGCCCCGCGGATCTGCGGGGAGAGGGCTGGTAGCTGGAGCAATCACTCCGTCGCCTGGCAGGAATGGAGATCGCGGACGACAAAGCCGGGCTTTGCGGCGCCTGCCTCGGGCGTAAAGATGATGGTACGGCTCTCGCCGGCCAGCATGTCAAAGGCGTTGTCGGAGAAGCGTCCGGCACAATCGGCCTCGATGGATACGAATAGGGCCAAGCCTTTCGATGACAACGCGATCGACCAGGTTCCATCGGCTTGTTCCGAAACGACATGGCCGAGCCCGGCAGGCTCAAGATCCAGCGTTTTGTAGGTAGACACCAGATGGTGGCCCCTGCCCTCCGTTCCCGCCGATGTGTGGAAATCCCAGAACAACAGCCTGTCTGTACCGATCTCCGAGACATCGACTGTCGCCAGCACCATGGACTTGTCTGGCCGGCAGGTTGCCCTGGCTGATTTGAGCGGCGCGCGCGTGCCGTCCAGCCCAACCGTATAGAGCTCGGCGGAAACCTCTGTATTGTCGAGGAGGTCGTTGACCATTGCCATCTCGACAGTCTTGCCGTCCTTCGAGGGGATGGCGAACAGCGCGACCGGAGCGAAGAAGCGGCGCGCCTGATAGTGCATGCTCTTCCAGTTGCCGCCGTAATCGAGGCTGGCCCAGGAGGCCACCGGCCAGGTGTCGTTGAGCTGCCAGATGATCGTACCCATGCAATGCGGCTTCAGCGAGCGCCAGTATTCCACCGCCGTCTTGATCGCCAGGCCCTGCTGGATCTGGCTGAGATAGACGAAGTTGGAAAAATCCTTGGGGAAACGGAAATAGCGAAACATCGTGCCCGCGATGCGCTCGTTGCCGCCGGCATTCTTCTGGTGGACCTCCATCACCGGCGAGGCGATGTTGATGTCCTTCTTGTCGGCGAACTGCGAGATCAGCAGGTTCGACGTGTAGGACTGGAACCCGAACTCCGAGCAGAAGCGCGGATTGACCGTGCGGTAGTGGTCGAAACTCTTGTTCTCATGCCACACCGACCAGAAATGCATGTCGCCGGAACCATCGGCGTGCCAGGCATCGCCGAAATCCAGCGGCCCGACCGACGGGCTCGACGGCCACCAGATCGTGTCGGGATTGGCCTTCTTCATCGCCATTTCGATCGTGCGGTTCAACCGGTCATAGGAGACTAGGTAGCGGTCGCGATCCTTCTTCGACACATCGAACCAGGTCAGCGCGCCGACAAGCTCGTTGTCGCCGCACCAGAGGGCAATAGAGGCGTGATGCGACAGGCGCTTGACCTGATAGTCGACTTCCTGGGTGACATTTTCAAGAAATTCAGGCGTCGACGGGTAAAGGTTGCAGGAGAACATGAAATCCTGCCAGATCAGCAGGCCGAGCCGGTCGCAGATGTCGTAGAACCAGTCGTGCTCATAGAAGCCGCCGCCCCAGATGCGGATCATGTTCATATTGGCGTCGACCGCCGATTGCAGCAGCGCCCCGGTCTTGGCCTCCGACGTGCGCGAGAACAGCGCATCGGCCGGAATCCAGTTGGCGCCGCGGCAGAACACTTCCTGGCCGTTGATGCGGAAGGCAAAGCGGCTGCCGGCCTCGTCCTTGTCGGTGATCAGCTCGATTGTGCGCAGCCCGACCTGGCGGGTGATACTGTGGCCGGAGGTTTCCACCGAAAGCGTGTAGAGCGCCTGCTCGCCGCTGCCGGCTGGCCACCAGAGTTTGGGCCGGTCGATGACGAAGACGTGCCGAAGCGTGGTCTCGCCGGGATACACGGCGCATTCCAGCCGCACATTCTCCCCATCAAGATCGAAATGAACCGGCACGATCGCCTGCTCGGCGGCAAATAGCGTCACGATGACATGCAGTTCGACGGCACCATGGGCGTGGTGCACCTGCCGCGTCGTCACATGTTCGATGCGGGCCGGGTCAAGCTTGCGGAGCGCGATCGTCCCGTAGAGGCCCGATGGCGCCAGTGCGATGTTCCAGTCCCAACCGAAATCGCATTGCGGCTTGCGCAGCATATTGCCGTAGGGGATCGGCGAGTTCCAGGAAATCCACGGCACTTCGAAGGGCTGGCGATCATAAACCTTCTTGCCTTCGGCCACCGGCGAATGCAGCGTGACCTCGATCCGGTTGTCGCCGACCTTCAGTGCCTTCGACACATCAGGTCGATAGCGGCGGAAGCAGTTGTCGGCTTCGAGCACCACGGTGCCATTGATGCGGATCGTCGCGACCGTGTCGACGAAATCGAGATCGAGATACCAGTGACCATCCACCTCATCGAGATGGAACTCGCGCGACAGCACCCAATCCTGATGCGCCACCCACTGCACATCGGCTTCGTTCTTGCCGAAATACGGGTCGGGGATCACGGCTTGAGCCTGCAGCGCCGAATGCACGTCACCGGGCAGCGAGATCGTCAGGCCCGCTTTCTGATCATGGGAGCCAAGCGTCCAGACCCCGCTGAGGTCGAGATTGTTTGCTGAATTGCTCATGCCAATGCTTCCGTCAGATCCTCAGTTCGGATTCTGCATCGAACAGGGAGGCTAGCCCCATGGCGAATGACAGCTTGATGTGCGAGCCGGGCGCATAGCGCCGGGCGCCAGCGATGCGGACCGAAATCGTATTGCCGGCGAATTTAAGCCATAGCAGATTATCGGCGCCCATGGGCTCCTCAATATCGACGACGGCGTCAAAAGTCATCGTAGCGGCGGGATCATCGACGTGAATATGCTCCGGGCGGACACCGAGGACGACCTTGCGGCCAGCTTCCGGCATCGCTTTGGTTTCATAACCGGCCAGCGGAATGCGGACATCATTGGTATGGATCACCGGCCCGCCTTCACCGACTTCGACCACGCCCCGCAGGAAGTTCATCGCCGGTGAGCCAATGAAACCAGCGACGAACAGGCTTTTCGGCTTGTTGTAGATGGTCATCGGATCATCGAGCTGCTGGATGATGCCGGCCTTCATGATCGCGATGCGGTCGGCAAGCGTCAGCGCCTCGATCTGGTCGTGGGTGACGTAGATCATGGTGTTGTTGAGTTGCTGGTGCAGACGCTTGATCTCGACGCGCAGCTCGGAACGCAGCTTGGCGTCAAGGTTCGACAGCGGCTCGTCGAACAGGAACACATCGACGTCGCGGACGAGTGCGCGGCCAATCGCGACACGCTGCCGCTGCCCGCCGGACAGTGCCGACGGCTTGCGGTCGAGCAGCGCCTGGATCTGCAGGATTTCTGCGGCCCGGGCCACGCGGCTGTCGATCTCAGATTGCGGCAGACCCGCGATCTTCAGGCCGAAAGACAGGTTCTTGCGGACCGTCATCTGCGGATAGAGCGCATAGGACTGGAACACCATGCCGATGCCGCGGTCCTTGGGTTCTTCCCAGGTGACGTTCTTGCCCTTGATGAAAATCTGCCCTGCAGACACGTCGAGAAGGCCCGCGATGCAGTTGAGCAAGGTGGACTTGCCGCAACCCGAAGAGCCGAGCAGCACGAGAAACTCGCCGTCGTTGATCTCGAGATTCAGGTCCTCGAGCACTTTGACCGCTCCGAAATCCAGCGAGAGGTTCTTGATGGAGACACTGGTATTCATCGGGATCAACCTTTCACTGCGCCGGCGGCGATGCCGCGAACGAAAAGTCGTCCGGACAAGAAGTAGATGATAAGCGGCACCGCGCCCGTGAGCAGCGTGGCGGCCATGTTGACGTTGTATTCCTTGACGCCCTGCACCGAGTTGACGATGTTGTTGAGCTGCACCGTCATCGGATAGGTGTCCGGACGGGTGTAGACCACACCGAACAGGAAGTCGTTCCAGATGCCGGTGATCTGGATGATCATCGAGACGACGAAGATCGGGATCGACATCGGCAGCATGATCCGGAAATAGATGCCCCAGAACCCAGCCCCATCGACACGCGCAGCCTTGAACAATTCAGGCGGCAGGCCGGAGAAATAGTTGCGGAACAGCAGCGTGTTGATCGGCATGCCGAAGATCGTATGCACGAGGATCAGGCCGGCGAGCGAGCCATAAAGCCCGAGTTCGCGCAGGATGATGACGATCGGATAGAGCATCACCTGATAGGGAATGAAGGCGCCGATCAGCAGGATGGTGAAGAAGATGTCCGCACCGCGAAAGCGCCAGTTGGCCAGCATGTAGCCATTCACCGAAGCAATCGCGATCGACAGGATCACCGACGGAATGGTAATGCGTACCGAATTCCAGAAGCCCTTGCTGAGGCCGGTGCAATCAAGCCCCGTGCAAGCGGTCGACCAGGCCTTCACCCAAGGCTCGAAGGTGAATTCGACCGGCGGCGCGAAGATGTTGCCGAGCCGGATTTCCGGCATGGTCTTGAACGAGGTCACGACCATGACATAGAGCGGCAGAAGGTAATAGATCGAAACCAGGATCAGCGTACCATAGACGAAGATGTTGCCGGCGGAGAATATCGGGCGCGGCTTGGCGCCGCTAGGCCCGGAAAGAGTTGTTTTGGCCATGTCTATTTCCGCCTTCCGAATTCGAAGTAAGCCCATGGCACGATGATGATTGCCACGAACATGAGCATCATGGTCGAGGCTGCAAAGCCCTGGCCGAGATTCTGCGCATGGAACATGTATTCGTAGACATACTTCGCCGGCACTTCCGACGAGATGCCCGGCCCACCCGATGTCTGGGCGACGACGAGATCGTAGACCTTGACGATGCCGGCAGCGATGATCACCAGCGTCGTCACCAGGACCGGCCGCATCATCGGCAGAATGATGGAAACATAGGTGCGCCAGGTCGGGATGCCATCGACACGGGCTGCCTTCCAGATATCCTCGTCGATGCCGCGCAGGCCTGCGAGCATCAGGCACATGACCAGGCCGGTCCCCTGCCAGAGTGCGGCAACCATGATGCCGTAGATGACGATATCGGAATTGTAGAGCGGATCGAAATTAAAACTCGTCCAACCCAGCGACCGCACGACGTGCTGGATGCCGAGATCCGGATTGAGAATCCACTGCCAGACAAGACCTGTGACGATGAACGACAGGGCGAATGGATAGAGCAGGATCGACCGGAACGTGTTCTCGAAGCGGATCTTCTGGTCAAGCAGCGTCGCCAGCACGAAGCCGATGACCAGCGAGAACACCAGCATGCAGATGCCATAGATGAACAGGTTCTCAACGGCGATCAGCCAGCGAGGCGTCTTCCACAACCGGTAATATTGATCGAGACCAACAAAACGCAGCCTCGGCAGCAGCTTGGAATCGGTGAAGGAATAGAAGATCGTCCAGAATGTGCCGCCGACAAAGACCACAAGGGCAGTCAGGATAAGCGGGATCGCTGCGATCTTTGCGCTGACGTTGCGCAGGAGCCGGTTTGGGCGTCCGGTCGATAGTTCGGCCATGATTTTTGCCTCCGGAGGGCGTTTCCGGTTACAGAACGGAACGATGACCGTCCCGCACCAAAAGATCCCGGCGACCGGGAAAACCGGCGCCGGGACGATTCTAGCGGTAAGTTACTGAGCCGAAGCGATGATGTCAGCGAAGCGCTTCTGGGCAGCTTCAGGTGTCATCGCCGGTGTTGCGAAGAACTCCGAGAACAGATCGTTGATCTGCGTGTTGGAATCTTCGGTCATCATCTGGTTCGTAGAAGGAACGGTATTGCCCTTGGCAAGGATATCGAGACCCTTCTTCATGCAATCGTTGGCAGCATTGGTGTCAACGTCGCCACGCACTGGCAGCGATCCCTTCTTGAGGTTAAACGCGACCTGAGTTTCCGGCGATAGCATGACCGAGGCCAGCACTTCCTGTGCCTTGCTCTTGTCAGCGTCGGCAAGCTTGGGGAAGTAGAAGGAATCGCCGTCGGTCGAAATCACCGCGTTGACACCCAAGCCCGGCAGGCAAGTATAATCCTTGCCGGCGACCTGCTTTGCCACCTGGAATTCACCCTGTGCCCAGTCACCCATGATCTGGCCGCCGGCAGCGCCCGTGATCACCAGATTCGTCGCCTGGTTCCAATCCTGAACGTTCGACTTGGCCGCCATCTTGCGTGCGTCGTCAGCCGCCTTGAACACCTTGGCAACTTCCGGGCCGGCCGCAACAGTGGCATCCTTGTCGCCATAGACCTTCTTGTAGATGTCCGGTCCGCCGATAGCGACCATCAGCACGTTGAAGGCGCCTGAGGTCTGCCAGGACTGACGACCAACGGCGAGCGGAATCTTTCCTGCCTTTTCAAGCGCAGGCGCCGCGGCAACGAACTCGTCCCAGTTCTTCGGAACCGCTACGCCAGCGTCCTCGAAAGCCTTGTTGGACAGCCACAGCCACTGCCAGGAGTGGATGTTGATCGGCACGCAGTAGACCTTCCCGTCGACGGTGCATTCATCGAGCAGGCTGGCGGGGCGGATCACATCCTTCCAGTGTTCCTTTGCCGCGACGTCGGTCAGATCGCGCATCAGGCCAGCGGCAACCAGTTCTTCAGCCTGACGGCCATGATTGAACTGCGTTGCGGCCATCGGATCACCACCGGTGATACGGCTGATCATGATCGGGCGGGCAGTATCGCCGCCGCCGGCGATGGCACCATCGACCCAGTGATTGCCGGTGGCGTCGAATGCCTTGGCGAATTCGGCGACGGCAGCGGCTTCGCCGCCGGACGTCCACCAATGGGTGACTTCAAGATCGGTCGCGTAAGCCGCACCTGCGGAAAGCGCTACGGAAGCCGCGAGCGCTGCTGCGAATAGACGAGATTTCATGAGTTTTCCTCCCTCACTGAAACGTTGCCGGAAAAACTTATGCGAATTGGCGGAAAGCCGCAACAGGGCTGAGTGAAAAATTATTCGATGCTCGAAGAAATACATCCGCGGGTTGCCGATGCGGATTATTTTTCCTTTAAATCGGTTTAAACTCCGGCGGATGTGCATATGCAAAACAGCCAATTTAACACCTGAATTCATTGAATAATACCAGATGTGAACGCTATCTTAAACTTTTGAAA
This sequence comes from Shinella sp. OV683, assembly GCF_057787725.1. Classification (NCBI taxonomy): domain Bacteria; kingdom Pseudomonadati; phylum Pseudomonadota; class Alphaproteobacteria; order Hyphomicrobiales; family Rhizobiaceae; genus Shinella; species Shinella sp. OV683. The sequence goes on along the minus strand of NZ_CM173543.1, from coordinate 1,931,186 downwards.
CTCTTCGCAGGCGCAAAATTTTTCCACAGGGCTAATTGTTGCACCACAGAATTGATTTTCTGCAGGTGTCGAAAAAAATGCTCGACATTTCACCTGTAACGTTACAGATTTTTACCAATGCGGAGGAGGACATGGCGTCTCGGAGAAAATTGTCCTAGAGGTCATGCTGCGTTCAGGAAAGAATCGATGAAGGGCATTTTACAGGCGGGTAACGGGTCGGCGACGGGGGAAAGACCGACTCTGAAAACCATTGCCTTCATGACCGGCCTGGGTGTCACGACCGTGTCGCGCGCGCTGAAAGATGCGCCTGACATCAGCCAGGAGACCAAGGAACGCGTCCGGCTCGTCGCCACCCAGATTGGCTACCACCCGAACCGTGCGGGTGTCCGCCTGCGCACCGGCAAGACCAACGTCATCAGCCTGATCCTCAATATCGATGAAGAACTGATGGGCCTGACCTCGCACATCGTCTATGGCATCTCCGAGATTCTCGCGAACACCAATTACCACCTGATCGTCACACCCTATTCACGTACCAAGGATCCGATGGATCCGGTCCGCTATATCCTTGATACCGGTTCGGCAGACGGCGTGATCCTGTCATCGACCCAGCCGGATGACCCGCGCATCCGGCTGCTGCTGGAGCGCAACCTGCCCTTCGCCACCCATGGGCGAACCAATATGGGCCTGGTTCACCCCTATCATGACTTCGACAACGAGGCCTATGCCTATGAGGCCGTGCGGAAACTGGTCGGCCGGGGTCGCAAGCGGCTGGCGATCCTTGAACCGCTGCCGAAATACACCTTCTATCACCACATGCATGCCGGCTTTCAGCGTGGCCTACGCGATTTCGGTGGCGAGGAAGTACCGCTCCCGGACGCCAGCCTGCACGATTCACTCAATGTGGTTCATCAGGCGGCGATGCGGTTGATGCTGCATTCCGATCCGCCGGACGGGTTTATCGCCGGCTCAAGCGCGGGCGCCGTGGCAATCGCGTCAGCCATTGAAATGAGCGGCAAGGTGCTTGGCCGCGACATCGACATGGTGTCCAAGCAACCCGCCAATTTGCTGCGCTTCATGAAACCGGAGATCATGACGGTGAGCGAGGACATCAGGCTCGCGGGCCGCGAGCTCGCCAAGGCAGTGCTCGCCCGCATCGAGGGCGTGCCGCCCGAGCGGCTGCAAAGCATCAGCCTGCCGGATGGGCGGCTGGTTTATCCGAACTAAAGCATGTTGCGCAAAAGTGTGCAGCGGTTTTGCGCCTAAAACATGCGCTAAAACAAAGAGCTAAAGCGCGACAAGCGAATCCGCGGGATCGCGACGCGCTTTAGACCGGTGATGCCCTCGGATTGCGCTCGGCGGAAATCCGAACCGATCTCGGAACCGGATGGCAAAGCGGCTCTGTGATTCAAAGCCCGAACTTGCGGCGATCGCCGAAACCGGCATCTGCGACGATTGCAGCAGGCCCATCGCATGCGTCATGCGAATATCGGTCAACACTTCGCGCAAGCTGATGCCCTCTTCCTGCAGACGCCGCCTGAGTGTGGCATCGCTGACGCCGAGCGTCGAGGAGATCTCCGCGCTCGACCAGGCATGATCCGGCCGCCGGCCGACGAGCCGCCGGATGCGAGCGGCAAAACTGTCGGGCTGGGCGATGCTGAAGCGAAAGCCGCTGGCCCCCAGCCACGCCAGCAATTCCGTCACCCTATGGCGGATCACGGCATCGGGCAGTTCTCCATCACCGCACAGCGCTGACACAGCCTGCTCGAAAGCATGGGAAAGCCCGTCGCTCATATGTCCCAGCAATCTGGCCGGCATCACCGGCTCCGACTTCTCGGGATCGCCAAAAGCCTCGACCACGGCGGGGTCCAGCGCCAGCCACCGGGCTTCATAATCGCCGTCGCCAGCGGGAATGTTTTCGAAATCGAAGACTTGTCCCTGGGCAATGGCGATCGCTTCGCCTGCTTCTAGTTCATACGAATAGCCAGGTGACCGGATGACCTTGCGGCCTCGCCGGACGATGATGATGATCGGTGCCGTCGTGGTCAGCGAGGTGAAATTCAACCTCGTCGCCTGGGTGATGTGACCCGTGGCGCCGATCCCGGGCTTCTCGGCAATCATATGTCGTATCTGCATATCCATCGTTCCACCAATAGCCGATCTGCCCGGAATCATCAGTCCATCATCCCATCAACGGCCGCCCGTTGCCACGACGGAGGCTTCCGCGAGCTTGTTCATGTTGGACACGAAGCCTACCAGCGCCGGCGTCGCATTGGCCGGAATTTCGAGCTTTGCAACTTTCAGCGCCTTCACTGTGATCTTGTATTCGTGCGTCTCGCCGGGAGGCGGGCATGCACCGAGGAACGCCGCGACACTGGCGTCGTTGTTGATCATATCAGCGCCTTTGGGCAGCTTTGCGACAGCAGCGCCTGCCCCCGCCGGCAGCGATGTCGCATCGCCGGGAATGTCGACGACCACCCAATGCCAGAAGCCCGAGCCGGTCGGCGCGTCCTTGTCATACATCGTCACCACGAAGCTCTTGGTACCCTCCGGTGCACCGGACCAAGAGATATCAGGCGAGATATTGCCCCCCGTGCAGCCGAAGACATTTGAGAACTGCGCCTCCTGCACTTTTCCGTCTTTGAAGTCAGCGCTGGTAGCCTTGAACTCATCCGCCTGGGCAGCACTTGCCATCATCAGCGCTGCTGCAGTCATAGCAAAGAATTTCATCGTCTTTTCCTTTCATCATTCTCGATGACAGGAATCTACAAAGGCAAAGAGCGGGCTGATATGCCCGCTCCCGTCAACTTTGGTGCCGAAACGCTCAGGTCGACGAAATCAGAAATCGGCCAAACCGCTACCCCACGGGCCGTGGTGCTTATCGACGCCGTCGACCCGGTCGAAGCCATGCGCCCCGAAGAAATCGCGCTGTGCCTGGATAAGGTTGGCCGTGCCGCGGCCGCGGCGGTAGGAGTCGAAATAGCTGAGCGCCGAAGCCAGTGCCGGCACCGCGAATCCGCCGAGCGCAGCCGTGGAGACCACGCGCCGCAGCGCGCCGTCGGTCTCCTTCACCAAAGCAGCGAAAGCAGGCGTGATCACTAGATTGTCGGCATCCGGCATGGCGCGGAAGGCCGAGGTGATATCATCAAGGAACTGCGAGCGGATGATGCAGCCAGCGCGCCAGATCTGGGCAATGGTCGGCATCGGCAGTTTCCAGCCGAATTCCTTCGATGCCTCTGCCATGACAGCAAAACCCTGCGCATAGGCGCCAATCTTGCCGGCGAGCAGTGCCAGTTCGAGGTCGGCGATCAGCTGCTCCTTGTCGGCGCCGCTGATCTTGCCACCACCGGGCAGGCCGAGGATCTTCTCGGCGTTTTCACGCTGGGCCTTGAACGACGACAGGCTGCGGGCGGCCACGGCGGCTTCGATACCGGTCGCCGGCACGCCCATGTTCTGCGCTTCGATTGCCGACCATTTGCCGGTGCCCTTCTGGCCCGCCTTGTCGACGATCATGTCGACCATCGGCTTTCCGGTAATCGGATCACTCTTGCTCAATACCAGTTCGGAAATTTCGATCAGGTAGGATTCAAGGCGCCCCTTGTTCCACTTGCCGAAGATATCGCTGCATTCCTTGGCTGAAAGTCCCAGTCCATCGCGCAGGATGCCGTAGATTTCGGCGATCATCTGCATGTCGGCATATTCGATGCCGTTGTGGATGGTCTTGACGAAATGACCGGCGCCGTTTTCACCCAGCCAAGCGCAGCAATCCTCGCCCTTGAACTTGGCGGAGATCGAGGTCAGCACCTTTTCGACGCGCTTGTAGGAGGCTTCGGTGCCGCCGACCATGATCGAAGGTCCATGGCGGGCGCCCTCTTCTCCACCCGACACGCCCATGCCGATAAAGGTCAGGCCGGAATCCTTGAGGCCCTCGAAGCGGCGGATCGTATCGCGGAAATTGGCGTTGCCGGCATCGATGATGATATCGCCTTCCGACAGGTAGTTGCGCAGCGTGGCGATCAGCTCGTCGACCGGATCACCAGCCTTGACCATGATGATGACCGGGCGCGGCGGACGAATGGCGGCGACGAACTCCTCGAGCGTCTTGGTCGGGACGATCTGGTCTTTCAGCGCACCGGCCTCGGCGAAGAACGTATCCGTCTTGTCCGGCGAGCGATTGAAAACGGCGATCCTGTTGCCTTTTTCAGCGATATTGAGCGCGAGGTTCGAGCCCATCACCGCCAGTCCGATCAGTCCGATTTCCGCCTTTTCCATGCCGGTCTCCCTTGAGGATTCTATAGGATAATTTGGCCGGACTATAGGCATCGCCCACAGCCGGACGCAAGGCTATATGCAGGAAAATCCGGCAGGTCTGCATTGCGGTGAGCGTGCCTCGCCTTGGAGGCTTCAGGCACGCGCGCCGCAGACCATCACTTGATATAAACGATCAATCGTCCACTGAACGGTTTGCTGATACCGATGACATTGTTGATTTCCACGCCACGGGCGCGGAGTTCGGCGGCAAGCGCGCGATCGCCCTTGATCTGCGCCTGTGCTTCGGACTTGTTGGCATGCGCCTTGATAAAGGCGGATGTGCCCTTGCTCTGGTCGCCGGGACGGATCACCGTGAAGAGCTCGGGACGGTTATACTCCGATGAAGAGGGATAACCGAGAATCTTTTCGCCGGCAAAGGCGGCCGGAGAGACAAATACGGCGGCAGCAATGGCAGCAGCCACAACAGCAATGTTGCGCATGGTAGACTCCTATTGTTCACTATCTATTGACAGTCGAAACTTTAATTCGCTCTGCCGAGTAACAGTTAGGAGTTCGAGATTGCCGCTTCAAGGGTCGTCACGGATGTGGATAGTTCACTATTTCATGAAATATTATTTTAGTCGTTGATTTCGCTTGAGATTTTCGACGCCTGTCACAAATAATTCATGATTTTCATCAGCTTAGAGCATACTGTTCGTTTGAACGCAAAACTAGCGCGGACCAAAAATAGACCAACCGGCCTGCTTGGCCAGGCTTTCGAGTGCCCTTGTTCCGGTTGCAGAATTGCCATTGTGGTTCAATCCCGGCGACCAGACGGAGATCGCCGCCTTCCCCGGCACAATTGCCAGAATGCCGCCGCCGACACCGCTCTTTCCCGGCAGGCCCACACGAAATGCAAAATCGCCAGACGCATCGTAGTGGCCGCAAGTCAGCATCACGGCATTGATGCGCCGCGCGCGTTCGGCCGACACGGCATGGTGGTTGCTGCCCGCCAGCCGGCCACTGTTGGCGAGGAATACACCAGCCTTGGCCAACTGGACGCATGTCATCGACAGTGCGCATTGGTGATAATAGACACCAAGCGTCTTTTCGACGGGATTGTGGATATTGCCGAACGCATGCATGTAGTTTGCGAGCGCGGCATTGCGAAAGCCTGTATGCTGTTCCGACCGCGCGACCTCGGCATCGATCACGATCGTCTCGTCTTCGGCGAGATGCCGGACGAAGCTGAGGATCTCGCCGAGCGTTTCCCTCGGCTCGTGCCCCGACAGCAGCGTATCGGCAACCACAATCGCACCCGCATTGATGAACGGATTGCGCGGGATTCCGTGCTCGCTTTCGAGCTGGACGATCGAATTGAACGGCGTGCCCGATGGCTCCCGCCCGACCCGCTTCCAAAGTCCCTCGCCCACGCGGCCAAGCGCCAAGGTCAGGGTGAACGCCTTGGAAATACTCTGGATCGAAAACGCCTCGTCGGCATCGCCGATCGAATGCACCCGCCCATCGACCGTGACGATGGCCATGCCGAACTTCTTCGGATCAATCTTGGCGAGGGCCGGAATGTAGTTGGCGACCTTGCCGTCACCGATATAGGGCTCGATGTCGGCATAGACCGCCGCCAGCAACTGATCCAGATCCACAGACATTCTCCGAGACGACAGAAACGACACGTTTCCTCTGTCTTAAAGCACGCCCACCGCAGCGCACAAGACCGCCTGGCGAAATGCGTCGCGAAGAAACATCAGCAGGATATTTGCAGGGGAGACAGCGCAAACTGGCGAAAGAGCACCATCACGCCAACTGCCGGTCCCTTGTCGAGAAACAGCGGCTTCAGTTCAACCGGTTCGAACCCCCGGTGCGATACGCGCTGCGTCGGCGGATTGTCGAAGCGCGCCTTTTCTTCGCCGAAGCACGCTTCGATGCGGCTATCAAAATCCAGCGGCAAACCATTGCCGAATTCGAATTCGTGGAAATGCCTGCCGACACATTCGAGCGGGCGCCGATGGTGGGCGCTGGCAAAGGCAAGGTTGGCGAAGATAATCCGCGCATCGCGCCCGACCAGCGCGACCTGATCGCTCATCGCATCAAGCATGGATTGGTAAAGGTGGGCATCGTCGGCCAGCTGGAGATCGTCGCCCCTGCGCAACGGCGGCGCAATTCGCCGCCTTGCCTCCGAGCCGGGCCGCTGGAAGCTGCGGTCAAGCAGCTGCAGCAGGGCATTCATGCTACGCCGCACACTTTGCGGATCGCCGGCATCGCTGAGCACCAGTTCGCCGACGAAACGCAGCTGCTGGTAAAGCTCCCTCGGAGAGGTGGCGTGCGCGTCGAGCAAAGTATGGAGCGACTGGGCAATGTCACGGTCGAGGAGGTGCACAAGCCGGTCGTCGCCTCCCGTCACTGCTTGGTTCAATTGCTGAAACTTCATCTTCAAGCGTTCAATCAATTGATACACGGCAAGCCTGCTCTCAGTCTGCCCTGCTGCGCCAATCTGGCGAAGCGGAACGGGGCATTGTAACTCGATGATACTGAAGCGCATCGCGGTTGTAAAGTTCTTGCCATCCGTTCTTAAATAGATAGAGTGACACCGCCACCTATATGTTCGATACATCTATATTTCAGGAAGATGTCTTCGTCTTACGCGCAAGTCTTAAAGCTTGGTTGACTGGGCAACTTGTAAATGTGACACACAATCACTTCCGACGAAATTTAGGAAAATATTTCATTCTCGCAATCTCAATTAGATCGCCAATATATAGGTGGATGTTTATTTGCACCCAAGTCGCCAATGCTTGGAGTGAAAAACGCCACAGATTCGGATAATCCACGGCGTTTTGCTTATTCATCTACTTTTGATACGTAAACGCGAGCAAATCGGATCAAAAATCCGCAAGATTTTCTGCCGACTATTTGTGCAGAAACGCCATTCAGCGACTGATAATGACTTTCGTATTGCCCAGACCATTACGCTCGGCGAGGCTGAAGAAGACTGCGGCATTGTCCGGATGCAGACGTACGCAGCCATGCGACGCCGGCCGACCGAGATGCTTGAGATCAAAGGTCGCATGCACGGCATAGCCGCCGTTGAAGAAGATCGCATAGGGCATCGGCGCATTGTCGTATTTGCGCGAACGATGGTGGCGGGAGGCGAGATACGCGCGATAGCTGCCGACAGGCGTGACATAGCCGCGGCGCGCCGTGGATATCTTCCACTGGTAGCGGACGAAGCCGTTTTCGGTGACGGTCATCGTCTGCTTGGATATGTCGATCCGTGCAACAATCGTTCCGGCTTCGGCGATGGAAGCGGTGAAACTGAAAGTCATGAGAGCCGCCGCGGCTACCAGCATCCTGCGCATGTCATTCTTCCCCATTGCCCGCGCGTGACGCGCCGTTACCCCTTGAGAAGAATACAACTACCTCACGATCGACTATATTTACTTAAGATCGGTGGTAAATCGAGATTGAACAAGACTTGATTGCGCACACGACAATTGCAGATCACGCTGGGCAAGTTATTTTCGATTTTAGACTATGATCGCCAGTACAATCAGCAGCGCTGGAACCAGCAAATTGAAGACGGTGCAGGCCGAACCGAACACCGAAATCGCCGCGTCGATATCCGCTGGTCCAAGATCCGATCGACCGGCGGCGTTCTGCATCGGTTCCTGCACGCGCTCGCCGGCATAGACCCGCGGACCGGCAAGAGCCACATCAAGCGCGCCGGCCATGGCCGATTCCGGCCAACCGGAATTGGGCGAGCGGTGCAGGCCGTGGTCGGTGAATGCGGTTTTCAGCGACCGGCTGGCGGCACTCGTTCCGCGCTCGATGCAGGTACCCGCTGCGATCAACAGCGCAGACAACCGCGCGGCGGGCCAGTTGGCGAGATCGTCGAGCCGCGCCGAGGCCCAGCCGAATTGCAGATGGCGCGCGGTCTTGTGGCCGATCATTGAATCCGCAGTATTGAGCATCTTGTAGGCGAATATTCCCGGCAATCCGAAGACGGCATAGTAGAGTGCCGGCGCCACCACACCGTCGGAAAAATTCTCGGCGAGGGTTTCGATCGCCGCCCGGCAGATCGCCGGCTGGTCGAGCGTTTCGGGATCCCGCCCAACGACCATGGCGATGGCCCGCCGGCCGCCCGCCAGCCCATCCTGGCGCAACCCGTTTGCAACGGCCGCGACATGATCCGACAAACTTTTCTGCGCCAGCAGCACGGCGACAATCAATATCTCGATCAGAATGCCAAAATTGCCAGTGGCGCGCAGCAATCGATGCGCCAGCCAGCCGGCAAGCACGCTGGCGATCAGCAATGCCAGGATCGACATGATGCCATAGGCCCGACGATCACGGCTCGCAAGCCCGCGGCCATTGAACTGATGGTCGAAGAAGGAGATCGCCTTTCCGAACAGCACCACAGGGTGCGGAATCTTCGACCACAGCCGCGGCGGATCACCAAGAACCCGGTCAATCAGCAATGAAAATGTCAAGATGAGAAGCGTCAGCATTCAATCCCGAAACGAGGCGAGCGTGTCCGCCAGCCTCTTGTCCCCCTGCTCATCCGGCGCCAGTCCGATCCGCAACCAGCGCGGTTCATAATCGAACTTGCGCACCAGTATATGGGAGCGTGCGAGATGTTCAAAGAGTTTCGGAGCACTGTCCAGTGCGACGAGCGCAAACAGTTCCGTGCCGCCAGCGATCGCAAGCCCAGCGCCATCTAGCGCGTTCTGCAAGCCGCGCCTGCGCTGCCTCATCGCCTCGAGTACGGGCGCACGGTCGCGCTGCATCATTTCCTTGGCAAGAAAAAGTGCCGGACCAGAAACTGCCCATGGCCCCAGCGCCGAATCGATCGTGTCGAGCGTCTCAGCTATTGCAAGGACAAAACCGAGACGAATGCCCGCCATGCCGAAGAATTTTCCAAAGGAGCGGCTGACGCTCAGTCCCTCCGACGTCGATGCCGCGCCAGCAAGACTGAGCTCGGACCGAGCATCGCCGAATGCTTCATCCACATGCAAATGGCCACCTTGCGCGCACATGCGGGCATGGACATCGAGGAGTTCCTGTCGCTGGAGTGTCCGTCCATCGGGATTGTTTGGATTGACGATGACAAGCGTGCCATGCTCGTCTTTGAGTGCGTCCAATGATCTGATTGGATCGACTTCAAATCCTGCCTTCTGGAAGCAATGGGCGTATTCTCCGTAGGTCGGAGACAGAATTGCGACAGGTCGATTCTGCGGCACCAGTTTCGGCAGTACCTGGATGAAGGCCTGCGTACCGGGCACAGGAAGCGGGACAGGGTTTGAGGTTCGAGTCTTCTCGACTGCATACCAATCCCTTGCCGCCATCCTCGCCGCCTCGACGAGCGCCCGGTCCGGCAGACGATTCCATATATCGACCGGAATCTCCGGCAGCGCCGGCGTGTTCGGATTGATACCCGTCGACAGATCGAGCCATTCCGCTGGCTCTCCGCCATAGACCTCGATTGCCGCCGTCAACCCACCCCCATGGACTATGCCGGCCATCACGCGGCTCCAGCGAGGTCGATGACATGCATGTAGGAGCCGGAGACATTGCCACGGCACAACCCCGATGGACCAACCATCTCGCCGGCCGCATCGACAGCATCAAACAGCCGCTCGGCCTGCCCCTCCTGGACGATGGTTGAATAGTGAAATTCGTGGGCGGTCAGTTGCAGCCCGGCAAATGCACCGCTCAAGCCCGTGACCTTGCGGTAACCGAGATGCCGCTTGTGCGTCTCGAACGATGTCACCAGCGGCAGCAGGCCGAGCATTTCGTGGCAGGCGCCTTGCGCATCGACGAGCCCCTCGCCCAAAGTCATGTAGCCCCCGCACTCGCCATAGATCACCGCTCCAGCATCCGCCTGTGCCAGCATCCCGCGTCTGAAATGCTCAGCGGCACTGAGACGCCCGGCATGCAGTTCCGGATAGCCGCCCGGCAGGAACACGGCGTCAGCCCCGTCCTCCGGCGCCTGGTCGGCCAATGGTGAAAAGAAGGACAGTTCCGCGCCCTGAACTCGCCAGCCGGAGACGAGATGCGGATAGAGGAATGCGAAGGCCTCGTCGCTGGCAATCGCCATCCGCTGCCCCAATGGCGGGATGAGGCTCGGCGTATCGCCACCCTTGTCGGAATGCCGCCCGGCGAGGTCGGCCAGCAATTCGATATCACAACACGCAGCCACCCTTTCGGCCGCATGGTCCATAAAGGCATCGATGCCGACAATCTCGCCGGCCTGCACGAGGCCGAGATGCCGCTCCGGCAGCGCGAGTTGCTTGTCCTGCATGATCACGCCAACGATCGGCACCGGTACCGAGGCAAGCCCGGCCCGCAGCATCGCCTCATGGCGTGCACTGCCAACGCGGTTGAGGATCAGGCCCACAATCCGCACAGAGGGATCGAAGCCTATATAGCCTGACACCAGCGCACCAACCGAATGCGACATGCGCGCGCAATCGACAACCATGATCACCGACAGATCAAGCAAACGCGCCAAGCTTGCGGGCGATCCAGTATGATCAGCCGCGCCATCATAAAGGCCCATCATCGCCTCGATGATCAACGGACCCTGTGTTTGAGCTTGCTGGTGCAGGAGTTCGGAGCGCATAGCCCAAGGGTCGAAATTGACGCATTCGTGGCCACAGGCAATGCGGTGGAAGGCAGGATCGATATAGTCCGGACCAGCCTTGCCGGGCTTGACCGCAATCCCCCGATTGCGCAACGCCCGCAAAAGCCCGAGCGTCACGGTCGTCTTGCCGGAGCCCGATGTCGGTGCCGCGATCAGAAGACCGCTCATGCCGGATCTTTCAGGCCGCGAGATTGCAGGGGATCCGCGACCAGCACCTTACCCGACAATGCTCCCAGCCAATCCAGCCCTGCACGGAGGCGCACAACCTCGCCGATGACGACGATGGCGGGTGGCTCAAGGCCGGCGGCGTCACGTTCGGCATGCTCAAGCGTCGACTCGACGACAGATTGCCCCGCCGTGGCGGCATTGCAGACAAAGGCAAGCGGCTCGGATGGTGGACGGCCGGCGGCGATCAATTGCTTGGCGATCTGGCCCATATGTTTCATCGCCATATACATGACGATGACGGGCGATCCGCGACCGACCGCCTGCCAATCGATGGCGTCCGGGATCAGACCCGAAGAATCATGCCCGGTCAGGAAGGTTACCGTGTGATTGATTTCCCGATGGGTCACGGGAATACCGGCATAGGCCAGGCCCCCGATGCCGGCTGTAATGCCCGGCACGATCCGAAACGGAATGTTGTGATCGACCAGCGTCAGGGCCTCTTCGCCCCCACGTCCGAACACCAGCGGATCGCCGCCTTTCAGCCGCAACACGCGCTTGCCGGAACGTGCAAGTTCCACCAGCCGCAACGAGATATCGCGCTGCTTGGAGGACGGCTTGCCGCCGCGCTTGCCGGCATATTCGAGCACCGCGCCGGGATGCGCGCGCTTGAGGCAGGTCTCGTCTACGAGCGCATCATAGACGATGACATCAGCTTCCCTCAGCCCCTTCAGCGCAAGCAGGGTCAGCAGCCCGGGATCCCCCGGACCCGCACCCGTCAGCCATACGCTGCCAGGCTCGAATGCCGGCAGATCTGCGAAGATATCGTCCATCCCTGCTTCCTATGCCGCCGAAAGCGGAAATGCAATCAAGTGCTGTTCAGATGTCCCTCGGTATCGAGGGCACCTGTCGACCATCAAGTCTGAACGCTAGACCGCGCATTGGCGCCGACATTGCCTGACAGCGGCATCGGATGATCCACGGACGAAGCTGGTATTGGAACGCTAGGGTCAGGACCTATTAATCTGGCATCAACTGCCAAGACCCATCGCTTTCGGAACAGGCCACGAACGGCAACTTCCCGCCATTATGAGATTTAGACCAAGGTCTCAAAAGCGCCAGAAGCAGTCATGTGTAGCCCATAGTCAAGGAGGGTTTCCTTGACTATCAGATTGGCGGGAACGGTCGGACGATAGCTTCCGCTGAAGCAACTGGCTTTCAGGATATTCGCTGTGTAATGACACTGACGCGGGGGCGGCCTTGGTCGTCAGTCTCGCGAGCGACTCTTACTTCGAATGTGTAACCCGGCTTAGTGGCCCGCTCATAGGCAAGGCGTACGTCGTGGGAGTGGCGCATTTCAGCATCGGTAAGTATTATTTTTGCACTCATGGGAGCTCCTTTCTGTTAGACTTGAAATATCATACGCCTAGATCTCCGCCATCGAAAGAGCCCCTCGATTCCCGACGATGCGGTTGCGATTGATGTAGGTCAGAGCGGGTGCATATTTGGCAAGCGGGTGAGATCAGACCGGGGATTTACGATGAGAGCAATGTATTTTCCGAAGGTACTGGAGACGATCAGCGATCACATGGTGCCGCTGATCGGCTATGAGGCCGAGTGGGATTATTCGCATCACGTCGACACCGGGCCCTACGCCGGGCAAGCGGCGTTTTACATGAGCCGAGATGATCCGCGGCATCTTGATACCCTCGCGGCATGGGTGCCGCTGGAAGATTTGGTGCCCGTGTACGAGGCGCTAGAGCGCTTGGTGAGTGTCGATGGGAAGGATACGCTGTGGCTGCAGGCTTCCTTTATGCCGAATAGCGGTATCCGAATCGCGACCACTAAAGCCCTTATAGGCGGAGAGCTTGCTGGGTTCTATCTTGGTCCAGAAGACGCCAACGCACTCGGACAGGCATTGATCCGTTGGGCCAAGGCGGGACGTCAGGGGAATCCCATACCAACCACTTTCGTGTCGTGACGCCCGACCGCAATGGGCCAACAGGGGACGGTGGCATTTCCACTTGCGGCGTCATCGAGAATGCTGCGGATACTAAGATCGAGATCGGTTCGCGTCCTACCCATCTTCGGCATAGCTGCTGCTCTGCCAAACGCGTCGTAAAGCCCGTCGATATAGTCGTCGGCCTGGGCCTTGCTCCATTCCTCGATTGAATAACCATAGATGTTCAAGAGGTCGATCTGAGCCTCCTGAGACAGAACATATGTCACGCCGACTTCTTCCGCCCGGCGGCCAAGCGCTTGATATCCTCGGCGGTCGCGTGACTTACCCGACCAGCCTGTATCGAAGCCAGTCCAGCAAGAAGATCGGAACGCAGGATTTCGCGCTTGGCAAAGTATTCCATTTGCCGCTGAAGCGCATCTTGAACCACATCGCTTGCACTGTCGAAGCGGCCTGCCTTAACCTGCTTTTCGACGTAGTCCTGCCAGCTTTTCTCTAGCCTTACATTCATCACGACCTCTTGCTTTGGTGAAGCATGATGCCGAAAAATGAGCCTTGAGGCTAGCGTTTTCTGTATGCACTCAAACCCGAACAAGCGTCTCTTCGACCAGTGTCATGATGCCTGCAGCGTTGACATCGACGGAGACGAACTGGGTCGGCTGATCGTCCCAGACGCTGGGACCGAAGCGCATGCCGTCCGGCTTCTGCATCGTCCTGCCTTCGCCGACGCCTTCCACCTGTACCCGCACAGAGCCGGAGCGCAGGGTGAAGAGTTCGGGGGCCACGACATAGACACAGGCGCAAGTGTCGTGCACGACCATGCTGTCGGCGACTTCGCCATCGTAGAAATCGATGTAAAACTGCGAAATCCGGTCGAGGAGCGCGACTTCGGCACCGCCCTTCTTGACAAGTTCCGCAAGCCTGGGCCGCGACATCGTGGTCTTCAGCGTAACATCGAGGCTGATCGCCACGACCTTCCAGGGGGCGATGAACACCACGTCTGCGGCAAGCGCATCGCCATGGATGTTGGCTTCGGCAGCCGGCGTGACATTGCCAGGAACGTCGAAGGCGCCGCCCATCATCACCACTTCCTTGACCAGGCCGGTGATTTCGGGGGCTTCCTTCAGCGCATTAGCGAGATTGGTCATGCGACCGACAGCGATGATCGTCACCTCGCCGGGATTGGCCTTGACCGTATCGATGATGAACTGATGCGCCGGACGGGGATCGAGCGCAATGTCGATCATTTCAGGCACATCGATGTTGCCCAGTCCGTCATGGCCATGGACATAGGTCGGGTAGTGATAGATCTCGCCGGTTGCGAGATATTTCTGGCCGTAGCCCTTGGCGACCGGCGCGGCGATGTTCCATTCGCGCTTCAGGAACAACGCATTGCGCGTCGTCGTTTCGATCGAGGCATTGCCGAAGGTGGTGGTGATGCCGAGGAGATCAATGTCGGGATGGCGCGCCAGGAAAAGCAGCGCCATCGCATCGTCTACGCCCGGATCGGTATCGAATATCACCTTATGCATCACATCAACCTCATCTTTTCTCTCGTGGGGGCGAGCTTTGACAAAGGCGGAGGAAAATATCCACCCCTTTTTACCAGCCGGTCAAAATATTTCGTCGGCAACCGCCACGGCAACAGTCGCTTGGCACGACTTCATCTTGCCGACGACAAGCCTGCCCGCCGGCCCGGCCGAGGCCAACGCCGCAGCCTCGGCGACACCATGACATCCGGTCCGAGCGAATACCTCGTCGGACGGATTTAACAGGCGCGGTGTCTCCGCTTCAAGGACATTCGCTGGGAAGGAACCAACGGAAAGACCATGGTGCGCGGCAAGTGCGACGACTGCCGGATGATTACAGCGGGTATCGATCGTGGCGATGCAAACAAGCCTGCCTTCAGCGATATTGGCCGACTTCAGCGCCCGCTTAGCAAGCGCGATCAGATCTTGCGCCTCTGCGGTCTCGGCAACTCCGACACCAAGATACAAGGTCGCCGGCGCCTGTAGATCCGTCATCGCGATGCTTCGGCCTCAGGCACCTGTCGGACGTCGAGCAGCGGCAGGTCGGTTAGGTATCGCGCCGAAAGAGTGGCTGCCATTTCGGCCGGCAGGCTTACTTTTTCGCTGTTGGAAAACCTCTCAAGCGGCAACAGGCCATAGCGCCGACCCATGTGATGGATAGTACGGCGGGATTTCGAACTCCAGGAAATCGCATCCGCGATGCGATTCCATCGCCGGTAAACATCCACCATGCCCGCCCCGATGGATGGGTTCTTGCTCGGCAATTCTCGTCCAGCGTCTCCCAGCGCCGCCATAATTTCCGGAAAGGCAGTTGTCAGGAAGCCATAGGAATTCCTGACCAGATCTGCATGATCGAAAACACCGACCTTCGCCGGGTCGAAATGCTTGCGCAAAGCGTCGACCGGGGTTTGCCATGTGACAGTCGAAAAATCATAGGTGCCGAGAAAGTTAGCAAGCGTATGTTTCGACCCCATGCGCACCGACTGGACATACCACGATGCCAGGAAGGCGGCGTAATCGCGAACCACGAAGCGAACTTCGATGTCATGATCCTCGAGCGCCAGCGCCAGCCGCTCGGCCGTCTGAACGGCCCTTGGATAGAAGCCGGTGTAGCGAGGGACGAAGGGCTTTCCGAGCATCCCCTCGTTGGAGATGATCAGCGTATGCGCATCGGTCTCGGCGTAAAGCCTGTCCAGCACGTTGCGAATGCGGTGAAGGAAAATCTGATTGTCGTTCTCAGGCCTCAGAACGTCGGACAGCAGAATGCGGATATCGTCCTTAACGCGCTTCTTGCGCGATACGGCGGGGCTGTAGAAGCCCGCCTTCAGCAGCAGTTCGCGGTTCGCATACAGCATATGCTGGAAACTGGTGGAGCCGGTTTTCGGCGCCCCGCAATGAAGTATGATTTTCCGTGTCATGTATTCCGGTGTCCATTCGTCGTCTTTGCCGACACTTCGCATTCGAGGGTGGCGCGGTCAAGGTTCAAGCCATGCAGTTGGAAATGGGCATTTGCAGGCTTGAATGGGCCTAAAGCCTATGCGAAGACGAATGGCGACCACATCGAGACTGCTTTGCCTGAAATCACCCTTCATCTCATAGCCCTGCTTTTTCTCGCGGCTTTCGTCGCGGGGTTCATCGATTCCATCGCCGGCGGCGGCGGCATGATCACCGTGCCGGCGATGCTGATTGCAGGGTTTTCGCCGATCGTCACGCTCGGCACCAATAAACTGCAATCGCTGTTCGGCTCCGGGTCGGCAACGCTTGCCTATGCGCGCGGGGGTCATGTCTCGCTTCGAAGCCAGTTGCCGATGGCTGTGATGTCAGCCTTGGGATCGGCGGTCGGCGCGGTCGCGACTACCTTTATCCCAGGCTATGTGCTGCAGGCGATGATGCCGCTGCTGCTGATCGCGATCGCACTCTATTTCGGCTTCAAGCCATCCATGAGCGATATCGACCAACATCAGAGAATGGCTCCGTTTTTGTTCGGCCTGACCATTGTACCGCTGATCGGTTTCTACGACGGCGTATTTGGTCCCGGCACCGGCTCGTTTTTCATGCTGGCCTTCGTGACGCTCGCGGGTTTCGGGCTGCTCAAAGCAACCGCCCATACAAAGATGCTGAACTTCGCCTCCAATATCGGCGCGTTTTCGGTCTTTGCGTTTTCGGGCGTTGTCCTGTGGAAGGTCGGGCTGGCCATGGGCATCGGGCAGTTTCTCGGCGCCCAGGCCGGATCCCGGCTAGCCATGAAGAATGGCGCAAAAATCATCCGCCCATTGCTGGTTATTACCTGTATCGCACTCGCGATCAAACTGCTCGCCGACCCAGCCAATCCCGTCAGGATCTGGCTCGGCCTTTAACGTCAGTGGTCGCTGCTGCAGTGGCTGTGGTCGCTGAGCACCTCGATGATCCGGCAATCTGCGGCCGAGCCGCCGCAATGCCCCTCGACCATCCGCTCCAGCTCAACCTCCAGCCGTCGCAGCCGGGCAATCTTGCTCTTCACCTCGGCAAGCCGCTCGGCCGCGATGGCGTCGGCATCGTTGCATGGCCGTTCGGGATGATGGGACAGTTCGATCAGGCTACGGATTGCATCGAGCGGAAAGCCCATCTCGCGTGCATGGGCGATGAAGGCGAGCTGATCGCGTGCCTTGCGGTCATAGCGGCGCTGGCCACTCTCAGTACGAGGCGGCGCGGTGAGCAAGCCGATATCCTCGTAATAGCGTATTGTCGGCACCTTGACGCCGGTGCGCTTCGACAATTCTCCGATCGGAAACTCAGCCATATCCAAACCCTCTAGTCTCTAGAGGGTAATGTAGTGCCACAGCCGAGAATTCCAAGCCAGAAAACGGCTTAGAATTCGATGCCCTTCTGACCCTTGATGCCGGAGCGGAAGGGGTGCTTGATCAGTTCCATCTCGGTGACGAGATCGGCAATCTCCATCAGTTCGTCCTTGGCATTGCGCCCCGTCAGCACGACATGGGTCATCGGCGGCTTGTCGGTTTCGAGGAACTCGATGACGTCCTTGATGTCGATATAGTCGTAACGCAGTGCGATGTTGATTTCGTCCAGCAGCACCAGCGATTTCCCACCTCGGATCAACTCCTTGGCTTTTTCCCAGGCGGCCTGGGCAGTGGCGACATCCCTCGCCCGGTCCTGCGTTTCCCAGGTAAACCCCTCGCCCATCGTGTAGAATTCACAGATGTCGGAGAAATGCTTCTCGATCAATTCGCGCTCGCCGGTGACCATCGCCCCTTTGATGAATTGCACGACCGCGCAGGGCATGCCGTGAGCAATGTGGCGGAAGATCATGCCGAAACCAGCGGTCGACTTCCCCTTGCCCTTGCCGGTATGGACGATGATCAGGCCCTTCTCGCCCGTCTTGGTGGCCATGATCTTGTCGCGCGCGGCCTTCTTCTTGGCCATCTTTTCGGCGTGGCGGGCGTCATCGTGGGTGACTTCCTGGGTTTCTTCGGTCAATTGATTCTTCTTTTCTGCAAATTGTCATAGTGGAAGCGGCATGCAATGACCGATAGAACAAAGTTATCCGGCTTGCCGAAAACTTTGTAGATGAAGCGGTGTTCAGCTGTTACTCGACGCGACCAAAAGCCGGATAGCTCACCTCTCAACGGTTCAGGCTTTCCAATGCCAATAAAGGGAGACCGAAGGCAATCTTTGACAAGGGCATTTATTTTGGACGCCATTTGTCCATCGTTCTCTTGCCAGTAGATATATTCTTCCCAAGCCTGCTCGGTCCAATGAATGTTCTTCATTCATCGAAATCCGAAGCGTCCTTCATGATGATCCTACCAGCCTCCAGCGACGCTATCGAATCTCTCAGTCGCTGAGCGTTCACCGGATTTGACAGCAAATGCAGAGTTTCTGCCATGCTTTCGTACTCTTCTTCAGAGATCACCACGAACGCCTTGCCTTTGCTGCGGGTCACGAAAAGCGGAGCGCGGCTTTCTTCGACTGCATCCAGATGCGCCGCCAGGTTCTGGCGAAAGTCTGAAACGTTGATATGAGCCATGACTAAAATCCTTTTTATGTACGTAAACATGTACACTAAGCGGTATGGATTTTCAAGGCTCAGCCAATTTGGCCGGTCTCACCATCTCCTCCAATTCAAATCGCGCCGAATTCGATTTCGGCGCCCATAGCGATCGATCCATCGCTTCAAGAAACTTTGCCGCCAATTCCTTCAGCGCCGCCGGGTTCTTCTCCGACAGGAAATCCTGAACCTGCTGATCGACAAGGAAAGCCTCGTAGGCTGCCTCGAAATGGTGACTTTTGACCGCGCCGGTCGTGGCGGCATAGGCGAACATGAAGTCGACCGTCGCGGCAATCTCCGCCGCACCTTTGTAGCCGTGGCGCATGGCGCCGGCGATCCATTTGGGATTGACGACCCGGCCGCGAACGACGCGCGAAATCTCTTCCTCGAGCGAGCGGATGACAGGTCTCTCAGGCCGTGAATGGTCGTTGTGATAGATAGAGGGCTGCTGGCCGGAGAGATGCGCGACCGCCGCCGCCATACCGCCCTGGAACTGATAATAGTCATCGGAATCGAGCAGGTCGTGCTCGCGATTGTCCTGGTTCTGGACAACGGCCTGCAGGCTCTTGAGCCGCTCGGCAAACAACTCCTTATCTTCGACGCCTTCGCCATCGACGCCATAGACATAGCCGCCCCACTCCAGGAAGCTTTCGGCCAGCTCGGCTTTGTCTTCCCAGCCGCCTTCATCCATCAACGCCTGCAAGCCGGCACCATAAGAGCCCGGCTTGGAGCCAAATATGCGATGGCCAGCGCGACGCCTGTCATTGTCGGAAGCCTCAGCCTTCATGCGCGCGGCGATCGGATTGTCCGCAGCATCCTCATCGAGCGCGCCGATGGCACGCACTGCACGATCAAACAGCGTGATCTGCTCGGGAAAGGCATCGCGAAAGAAGCCGGAAATCCGCAGCGTCACGTCCACCCGTGGCCGGCCAAGCATGGCCATCGGGATGATCTCATAGCCCGTGACCCGTGCCGAACTCATGTCCCAGAGCGGCTTGGCGCCAATCAGCGCCAGCGCCTGGGCGATGTCGTCGCCGCCGGTGCGCATATTCGACGTGCCCCAGCATGTGATGCCGAACGAGGTCGGCCAATCGCCGTGATCCTGCACATAGCGGGTCACCAATAGCTCGGCGGACTTCTTCCCCAGTGTCCAGGCCGTCGGCGTCGGTACCGAGCGTGTGTCGACCGAATAGAAATTCTTGCCGGTGGGTAGCACATCCGGCCGCCCGCGCGTCGGCGCGCCGGATGGCCCGGGCGAGACGAACCGGCCGGAGAGGCCGCGCATTAGGGCATCGATCTCGGCTTTGCCGCAGGCTGTGATGGACGGCTTTAGGTGAGCGACGACCTCTTGCATGACGAGGCGTGTTTGAGGCCAATCGTCTGGACAGGTGATTTCGCCCGCCACCAATTTTGCAGCCAGCAATTCTATCCGCTCGACCGTGTCGCCGTTGGTGCGCCAGGGGGTGTCGGCGAGCTCAGACAAGACGGCTGGCTTTGGGCCAGTCCATTCGCTAGCCATATCACAGTCGAGAGGGTCCAATGCTGCAGCACCCCCCTCTGCCCTGCCGGGCATCTCCCCCTCAGGGGGGGAGATTGACTCGCGGCCGCCGCTCTGCCGCGAGCTGCCATCCGGTTCTGAACTTGCCACGGCGTTTTGAGCCGATAGGGGAACTCCATCCGTTCTCCCCCCTTGAGGGGGAGATGTCCGGCAGGACAGAGGGGGGTATGCCAGCAAATCCCCCGCAATCGCCCGATGCAAACTCTGCTCGCCGCCCTCGCCAGTCCCTCGCGGAACGCGGGCGAGCGCAACCGTCAGATCGGTCAGCAATCGCCCCTCTGGCGACACGCCGAACACATGCAGGCCATCGCGGATCTGCAACTCCTTGAGGTCGCAAAGCCAAGCGTCGAGCTTCTGCAGCGCCATGTCCTCATCGAGTCCGTCGATACCGGCATCGTGACGCAGGCCGGTATCGCCCGCCAGCTCGAGGATCTGTTTCTTCAGGAGCACCAGCCGTCGCGGATCCGTGCCCTGCGCCTGGTAATATTCATCGACCAGCGCTTCCAGATCCTTCAGGTAACCGTAGCTTTCCGCGCGTGTCAGCGGCGGCGTCAGGTGGTCGATGATGACGGCCGACGAGCGCCGCTTGGCTTGCGTGCCTTCACCGGGATCGTTGACGATGAACGGGTAGAGATGCGGCATCGCACCGAACGCCGCTTCTGGGTAGCACGTTGCCGACAACGCCATGGCCTTGCCGGGGAGCCACTCCATATTGCCGTGCTTGCCCATGTGGATCACGGCATCGGCGCCAAAGGCTTCGCGGATGAAAGCATAGAAGGCGAAATAGCCATGCGGCGGCACGAGGTCCGGCGAATGGTAGCTGTCCTTAGGATTGATGTTGTAGCCACGCGCTGGCTGTATGCCTGTCAACACATTGCCAAAGCGCGCCAGCGGCAAGGCAAATACGCCGTCGAGAAAGAACGGATCATCTTGCGGCTTACCCCAGCGTGCCGTCACCTCGTCCTGAATCTGAATGGGCAGACCAGCGAAGAAGGCATTGTATTGATTGAGGGAAAGCGTCTCGCGGATCACCCGCCCATCGGTCGCCGCATTTGTCGGACCGTTCATAAGATGGTTGATCAGGCTATCGCCGTCGGCAGGCAGATCGCCCGTGAGATAGCCTGAATCGCGCATGGCCTTCAAGACCTCCAGCGAACCTGCCGGAGTGTCGAGGCCCACGCCATTGCCCAGCCGCCCGTCCCGGTTGGGATAGTTGGCGAGGATCAGCGCTATGTGCTTGTCGCTGTTTCCGAGATGCCTGAGCCGCGCCCAGCGGGCAGCCAACTTGGCGACGAACTCGATCCTGTCCGGCTCGGCCACCGGCGCGACAATATTGACCTCAGCCCGCTCATCGAAGGTCGCGGCACGCTTGAAGGACACGGCACGCGTCAGCACACGGCCGTCCACTTCGGGCAGCGCAACATTCATGCCGAGGTCGCGGGCCGAAAGCCCCATCGAAGAACCCAACCAACTCTCTCGGGTGGAGCTGGAGAAAATTACCTGGAAGACCTGGGCGCCGGTCTCGTCCAGCACCGTGCCGGTCTTGTCAGCGCCGGGCGACACGACAGCAAAGCTCGTGGAATTCAGTACAACGTCAGGGGCATGATCGGCGAACAGATCTCGGATCAGCTTCGCGGACACCGGTTCCTTGAGGCTGGAAACGAAGATCGGCAACACGCGGAGGCCGTGACGGGCCAGCGCATCGACCAACGCCTCGACAGGCTCCGTCTGCCCGCTTTGCACGAGGGCTCGATAGAAGGTGATGACGGCGAGAGGTCCCGCGTAAGCCAGTGACCGGCCGGACAGAGCCTGCCATTCGCTAACATCAATCACACCCCTGCCCGGCCACCAGATACCAGCCTTGGCGAGCTTTTCTGCAGCTTGCGGCCGCTCTCCGCCCGAAACCAGCGCCTCTGCAAAACAAGCAAAGCGGGCGAGATTTTCGCTGCCACCCTCCACCAGATAGGACCAGAGTGCCCCGCTATCCTCTTTCGCCACCGTCGACCAAGGATCGAGCCCTGCGTCGGGCCGGTCGTCGCCCGGCAAGACCGCAAGCTGAAAGCCATGCGCGCGCGCTGCGGCCATCAGTGCTTCGATGAGATAGGAGAAATAGCTGACGCCGCCGAGCCCGCGAAACACAACGAGCTTGGCATGCCGCGCCGTCTTTTCGATCCACATGTCGATCGACATCGGATGTTTCAGGCTGGCAAGATTGACCAGCCGCCAGGAGACCGCGCCTCGATTTGCCACAACAGCAACGCTGGCGATCTCGGTATCGGCTGCCGACAGGAACAGGATATCGCCCGGCGTCTGGCCAAGGTCGAACGCCTCGTCGCTATCGGAAATCGAGCCTTTCTGGGCAAGAAGAAGATGCATCAGGCCGCTTCAAGCGGGACAATCGCCTTGAGCGATTCCGCTTTCTCGACTTGCGCGATCTTGAAATCATACCCCGTCTGCATCGACATCCAGAGATCAGGGCTGGTACCGAAAAACTTTGCCAGGCGAAGCGCGGTATCGACGGTCACGGATGTCTCCTCCGCAATCAATCGTTCGATACGCGTCCGGGGCACGCCTAGACGCTTTGCCAATCCGCCGGCGCTCAGGCCAACAGGCTTCAAATACTCTTCCCTGAGGATTTCACCTGGATGAATGGCAGGGAGTTCAGCGTAGTATTTCATAGTTTCCATCAGTGATAATCCACGATCTCGACATCATCCGGTCCATGTTCCGTCCATCTGAAGCAGATGCGCCATTGCGCATTGATCCGGATGGAATATTGGCCGTCACGATTTGCCTTGAGTTTCTCCAGCCTGTTTCCCGGCGGAATACGCAGATCTTCCACCGATTTGGCATAGTGAAGGATCGTTAGCTTTCGGCGAGCAGACTGCAGCACATCCGGCGGAAAGCCCCTCGGCGCCTTTCCTTCAGCAATCTCCGCGCTCCGCTTGTCACGATAGGAGACAATCAACTTTGCCTCCTCGACAGGGCACTCGTTCGCATCTCAAGACTGCGTCAATGTATCATTTCATGATACATTGTTCAACCCCAGCGCCTTGATCTCGCCGATAATAGCCACATCGTCCATCTCGTCATGTAGGCCAATCACCACCAAGCGGGTGCTGCGAACCTCATCGGGCGCCCACGGGCGGTCGAAATAGCTGTCGATGCGCGAGCCGACGGCCTGGATGACCAGCCGCATCGGCTTGCCCTTGACTTCGGCAAAGCCCTTGAGACGCAGGATGTCGTGCTTGTCGATCAACGGCTTGAGCTGATCGATGAAGCTCTTGGGCTCAGCAATCGCGCCCAGCTCGACCACGAAGCTCTCGAACTCGTCATGGTCATGATCGTGCGGCGCACCTTCATGCTCGAGCTCGTGATGCGACTTGCGGTTTTCGATGTCGCTTTCGGTGCCGACACCCAGACCGAGCAGTACGGAGGCCGGAATATCGCCATTGCGTGCCTCGATCATGCGCGGCTTGCGGGCGATTGCGCCCGAGACGATATCGCGCACGCCCTGCAAACCCTTGGCATCCAGGAGATCTGCCTTGTTCAGAATGATCAGGTCGGCGGCAGTCAGCTGGTCTTCGAACAGTTCTTCGATCGGGCTTTCGTGATCCAGCCCCTGATCCTCGACGCGCTGAGCATGCAGCGCATCATGATCGTCGGCAAAGCGCCCGGCGGCGACAGCGGCGCTATCGACAACGGTAATAACGCCATCGACCGTGACCGCCGTCTTGATGCCTGGCCAGTTGAAGGCCGCGACCAGCGGCTGCGGCAGGGCAAGGCCGGATGTCTCGATGATGATGTGATCGGGGCGGTCTTTGCGGGCCAAGAGCTTTTCCATCGTCGGGATGAAATCGTCGGCAACCGTGCAGCAGATGCAGCCATTGTTGAGCTCGATGATATCGTCCTCAGTGCAGGCTTCCGCACCGCAGCCCTTCAGCACGTCGCCATCGACGCCGAGATCACCGAATTCATTGATGATCAGGGCAATCTTGCGGCCTTCGGCATTCATCAGCATGTTGCGGATCATCGTCGTCTTGCCGGCACCCAGGAAGCCGGTGATCACCGTCGCAGGAATCTTCTGCATCTCTTCAACCCTTCATCTTCAGCGGCAACCCGGCCGCTATGAAATAGACTTCGCGTGCAATCGCCGCGATTTGCTGATGGAGCCGTCCCGCGTGATCGCGGAAGTCGCGCGCCATCTTGTTTTCCGGCACGATGCCGAGGCCGACCTCATTGGAGACGAGCACGACCTTTGCCTTCATCCCACTGAGACACGCACATAAGTCGGAGCTCGCAGCCGCAATGTCGCGCTCTTCGAGCATCAGATTCGTGACCCAGAGCGTCAGGCAATCGATGAGAATTACATTGCCTGCATCATCCAACGCACCCAGCCGCGAAACCAGATCGAGCGGCTCCTCATGCGTGGTCCAGCCGTCACCGCGCGTTTGGCGATGATGGGCGATCCGCGCCTGCATCTCCGCATCCCAGGCACGGCCCGTGGCGATGTAATGACGCGAGAGGCCGGTCTCGGCGACCAGCCCCTCGGCAAAAGCGGATTTTCCGGAGCGTGCTCCGCCCAGTACCAGAACGGCGCCGGAGGGAGCGTTTTCCATCAGGCGGTCTTGAGCCAACGGTCGTTGATCGCACCCATGACGAGCCCGAGCACGATCCAGAAGAACAGACCGGCCGAAAGCGTGGCGACGGCAAATTCTGCGGCCAGGATCGCCGGCACGTTGGTGGCTTCGTCAGCCGGCTGCGGTGCGCCGATCAGGTGGGGCACGAACAGCAGCACGACACCGATTGCCTTGGCCCATGGCTCCTTGCGCAGGATGATGAGATAGAGTGCAATCGCTGACACGACCACGGTGCCAAGCCACCACATCTGCCGATCGAAAAGATCAGCCGCCGGAAATCCGGGAAGTTCGGGCGGCAGGCCGATCGCCGGAAACAGATGGAATGTCAGCCACGCAACGCCACCCCAAAGGGCGCCAGTCGCCAACGTCACGGTCCGCCCGGTAAACAGGCTGACCGCCATCATCAACAACGCAAAGCCGGCACCCGTGACCAGATCACCCATCAGCGTTCCGGTGATCCGGCTGACGCCGAGCAGCATGCCGCCTTCTTCTTCCTCGCCGGCAGGTGTAGCAGCAGCTTCGTGCTCGTGGGCACTGGCCTTGCTGACGATCAACAGGTTAAGGCCCGTCGTGTGATCTGGTGTCGCCACCGGAGCATTTTCATACTTTTCGGCTTCGAGAATCAACGGCACGACTTTGGCTTGCTGGGCGACGGTTTGAATCGCACCAGCAATCAGCCCGGCCACAAGCGCAGCCAAGAGATATTTGACAACCATTTGAGTGGACCTTTAGTGGCAGGGAAAGCCGTTGGCGTGGCGAACGTCATGCGCCGTGTCATGCAACACGTTCGAATGCGCAAAGCCTGCACCAAAGATCAGGAAGGAACCGACGAGCAGGGCAAGAATGCCTGCCGTGAAACGATCCGAAACGGTAACGATCTTGGTAGAAGAAATAGAAGAAGCCTGAGCCATAACAACCTCCGTGCTGCTGGCAAAATACAAAAAGAGACGCGGATTAGGCGCCGTGGTCTTGTCTGGCAGGTCTCCTGGCTCACGGTTCCCGCCCAAAGGACTAGACCTTTGGGCATGCAGCATCCCCTCGCCTTCCCGAAACTTTTAGCCATGCGCGAGTGGACGATTCGTAGAAAGGAGGCGTCCCGCCCGTGTTGCCGCAAGGCCGTTTCAGTGGCTTTGGAACTGCTTCGAAAAAAAGCGCCTCGGGCACCACGCCCTTTGCACGCAACCTCTTCCAAACAGTTCCTGGGAATACCTCAGCCGCTCTACAGTCGCGGGGTCGGCCGGGATAGAAATGCCCAATATGGGTCCATTCGTCCCGTTCCCTTTTGATCCCTTGGGCTTTGCGCCCGCTGGGAACCAAACACATCACGATGATTATGTTTTTGACGGCTCGAAGTCAATCTCATTCGCGACACCGCCAGACGCGAAAACGGGCCGCAATGCGGCCCGTCGTCCTAAAATTTGATAGGCCGGTCAGTTCAGCAGCGGCGCTTCTTACGGCATCCTTGAACCTTGCCGAACTTGAACTTGCCGATAACCTGAACACGGCCCGGTCGCGCGCGTCCAACCTTGTACCGGCCGACCCGGTGAGCACCGACGACAGCGCCGAGTACGCCGACCGCAATCGCCGCATCAAGAGCCGGGTTGCGACGTTCCTCGATCACCACGATCTTTTCGCGACGCGGACGAACGACCTGCTGCTCGACCACCGCCTGCTGAGAATTCAGCCAGTTTGCGTAAGAGACCTGCGACAGCTTGCGAATCTGGGCGATCTGGTCGCCGGAGAGATAGCCGGTCACCGGTGCGCCGTTGTCGGTCTGCCAGTTGCTGATCGCAGTGCGGCTGTTGGGGCCGAAGGAGCCGTCGCTGCCGAACGTGTCATAGCCGAGCGAAGTCAGGCGGCCCTGCAATTCATGTCGAGCTTCGCGGTTGAGGAATTCATCCTCGGTTTCCGGCGTGCCTTCGGTGTATTGGATGTTCTGGTCCGGCTGGGCATTCTGGCCCATGTCGTTCTGATTCTGGTTATCCTGCTGATTGGCAGCCATCTGCGACTGGTCATCGGCCTGCGCCTGATTGGGATCCTGGTTCGGATCCATCTGGTTGGCCTGGTCCGTCTGGTTGGACTGATCGTCAGCTTGCGGCTGGTTCTGGTCCTGGGCCTGATCTTGCGGCTGATCCTGATTTTGGTCCTGCGACTGAGTCTGGCTATGATCGTCAGGCTGCTTGGCAGTGTTTGCCTGCTGGTCGAGTGGCTGCTCGTCACCTTCCGCAACATTGTCTGCGGGCTGCTCGGCAGCGGCCAGCTGGACGATGCGGGCCTGCGCGATCGCTGCGAACTTGCCCTTCGGATAAGTGCTCAGATAGGCCTCGTACTCCTTGACGGTATTGCCGTCGGAGGCAGCCTTCCACAGAGCATACTCCTGTTCCCAGTCACCGGCAGGCGCCTTTGCCTGTTCCTGCGGCTGGGCATCATCGGCCTGCGCTGCAGCCTGATCCTGCTGTTGGGCGTCGTCCACCTGGGCCTGATCCTGCTGACCGGCATCATCGGCTGGGGCAGACTGATCCTGAGCTTGTTCCTGACCCTGATCCTGCGATTGATCCTGCGCCTGCTCCGGCTGCCCCTGATCGTTGGCCTGTGTCGCGTCATCGGCCTGCGCAGCTTCCGTATCCAGCGCGTCAGCCGCCGGCGGTGTGGCGGCGGCTATAAGGCTTTCGATCCGCGTCTTGGCGATCTTGGCGAACTTGCCCTTTGGGAAGGCCTTCAGATATTTCTCATAGTCGGCCTGCTTGCCGGTCTTGGAAACCTGGCGCCAGAGCTCGAGGTCGCGCTTCTTTTCCGCGTCCGCATCGACCGCATCCGCAGCCATGACCGGCTTGGCGTCAGCAGCCTGATCGTCGGCGACAACCGCCGTCTGCTTGGCAGCCGTGGCGTCATCGGCCGGCTTTGCAGCGTCGGTGGTGACAACACCATTCAGGCTGTCGATGCGCTGCTTCGCAACACTTGCGAATTTGCCGGCCGGATAGGCCTTGAGATAGGATTGATAGTCAGCAGCCTTGCCGGACTTCGACACCGAGCGCCAGAGCTGGAACTCCTTCTGCCAGCCTGCATCGCTGGGTGCTTCCGCGGCGGGAGCATTCTGTGCATAGGACGGCATCACGCCGATCGGTGACGCGGCGAGCGACACGCTGACAGCAGACGCCATCAACATATTGAGATGCTTGGACAGTTTCATGACTTCCCCCTGTTCCCGCTGAAAACTCGTTTCAGAACAGCCCCTTGTCGTTGCGAAATACATATCCGAACTGGAATAAAAAGCACGACAATTCAGCAGTTTTAGCTTTTACTGCTTGTGAGAACGGGCGTTAAACGGGCTTTATTCGCAACAAGGCGCGTTATTGTTTGTTTTATTTCAGATACGCTCACGCGCGCCCAAGAAACGAGGCAAGCCATTTCTCGTCGAGCACCGCCTCAAGCTCGGCCGCCACCTCGTCGAGCGCGGCGTCAACATCAGCACGATAATCAAAGCCGCCGCCACGAATACCAAAGCTCGCCAGCAGCTCGCGGCGGAAATCATCGCTGTCGAACAGCCGGTGCAGATACGTACCGACGACATTGCCATCGGCCGACATGGCGCCATCCGGCCGGCTCTCGATCGAGACATAGGGACGCGCGCAGTCAGCGCCCGTCGTTTCACCGAGATGGATCTCGTAGCCTGCAAGCCCGACATCATAGGCAAGCGAGCGCGCCTGGCTATTGGCAAGCCGCTTTTCCGGCGCCATGACTGTCGTCACATCCAACAGGCCAAGCCCCTCGACTTCGCGCACCGAGCCCTCGAGGCCGAGCGGATCGCGGATCGTCTGGCCAAGCATCTGGTAGCCGCCGCAAATACCGATGACCCGGCCGCCACGCCGCGCATGCGCCTTGATCTCAGCATCCCATCCTTCGGCCCGTAGCACAATGAGATCGGCGATCGTTGATTTGGAGCCAGCCAGCACGATCAGGCCTGCGTCGGACGGCATGCGTTCGCCCGGCTTGACGAAGACCAGCTCGACTGCCGCCTCGCCCTTCAGCGCGTCGAAATCGTCGAAATTGGCAATGCGAGGCGTCACCGGAACAGCAATCTTCAGCGCAGCGCGCTCGCCCTTTGCCAACCTCTCCAGCGTCACGGAGTCCTCGGCCGGCAACCGTCCTGCAGCCTTCAGCCAGGGCACGACGCCGAAACAAGGCCACTGGGTAAAGCCTTCGATCGCCTTGATCCCATCATCGAACAGCGAGATATCACCGCGGAACTTGTTGATAATGTAGCCCGCCACCATCGCCCGGTCCTCCGGTGGCAGTATCAGATGCGTCCCGACCACGGACGCGATCACCCCGCCGCGATCGATATCGCCGACCAGTACCACGGGCACGTTGGCGGCACGTGCAAACCCCATATTGGCGATATCGCCCTTGCGCAGGTTGATCTCCGCCGGCGAGCCGGCGCCTTCGACGATAACGAGATCCGCATCCTCGCCGACAATAGCAAAGCTCTCGAGCACCTTGCCCAGCAGTTCCGGCTTCAGCCGCTGGTAATCGCGCGCCTTCGCCTGACCATAGACCTTGCCCTGGACGATGATCTGGCTGCCATGATCGGTCTGTGGCTTGAGCAGCACCGGATTCATATGCACCGACGACGGCACCCGGCATGCCAAAGCCTGCAACCACTGCGCCCGGCCGATCTCGCCGCCATCGTCGCTGACGGCGGCATTGTTGGACATGTTCTGCGGCTTGAACGGCTGGACTTTCAGGCCGCGATTGGCCGCAAGCCGGCAGAGGCCGGCGACCAGCACAGTCTTTCCGACATCCGAACCCGTGCCCTGCAACATGACAGCCTTGGCCATTTCAGCTCCGATGAAAACCTCACCCCGCCATGCCATTTGCCGATGCAAGGCGCAAGTCGACATCCGCCTTCCATTGCCGCAAAGGCAAATAGGCAACTTTTTGGTTGCCATTCATGTTGGAATATGGGTAAAATAGGCAACCAGGAGGTTGCTGATATGTCAAATGTCGTCGAGAATACCAACACCATCGAAAAGACAATCGAGATCAAGGCGCCTGTCGAACGCGTCTGGCGCGCGCTGACAGACCATCGTGAATTCGGCCAGTGGTTTCGCGTCAATATCGAGGCACCATTCGAGCCGGGAAAACCTGCACGCGGCAAGATCACCCATCCCGGCTTCGAACATGTTGTCTGGAATGTGATGATCAAGGAAATGAAGGAACCCGATCTCTTCTCCTTTACCTGGCACCCCTACGCGATCGATCCCAAGGTCGATTACGACAACGAGATGCCGACGCTCGTCGAGTTCCGCCTCAAGCCCACGGCCAATGGCACCCACCTGACCGTCACTGAGAGCGGCTTCGACAAAATCCCCGCAAACCGCATGCCGGAAGCCTTCAGGATGAACGATGGCGGCTGGGCAGAGCAAGTCAAGAATATCAAGACCCATGTCGAATCTTGAAACCCTGCCGACTGCCTTGAACACCGCACCGATCTTTGCTGCCCTGGGCGACCAGACACGCCTGTCGCTGCTCGCGAAATTGAGCGGCGGCGAGCGCCAGTCGATCGCCCGGCTCTCTTCTGGCACTGAACTGACACGCCAGGCCGTCACCAAGCATCTCAGGGTACTTGAGGATGTCGGCCTGGTCGTCTGCCATCGTATCGGTCGCGAGAGCCAATATGCCTTCCGGCCAGAACCGATGATTGAGGCCCGAAACTATCTGGATGGCGTCTCGCAACTTTGGGGTGAAGCGCTGGGTCGCCTTCAGGCTTTTGTGGATCGTTGAGCGGCACCACTCAAGCCATAAAGCGGCGAAAACCGTGCCGTCCCCTTTCGGAGCGAAGCACGGTTCGCCAAAACTCGATGGCTCCTCGGCGGTTACGCTGCCGAGTGCATCTCCGGTACGCAATACCTGATCCGGAGTGGCGGATTTTTCAGCCGCCGCGTTAAAACCATTAGCGACACAATCTTACCGGATCGTTAGTGAGAGCTTAAACAATGGTGAATTTGGACTTTTTTGCATTAAATTCTAAAAAAATTCACGCGTCGCGATCAGGCAGGAAATGCGTATTTGCGACACAAAACGTCTTGCCCCGGCCCGTGATTGCATCAGAACTTTGAAACGGCAGACAAAAATACCCCAAACAAGACACTAATGTCCATAATAGACAATTACAGGTAGCAAAAACGCCAGTATTAGAGGCCTAAAATTGATCGATTTGCCCATGACATTGGCGGATGTACCTGCATTGGGCAGTTGATTTCTTTTCGAGAACCCGTAAATTCGCAATGCACAAGGATGAAAATAGTGCGGTGATGACAGGGTTCCATCACCGTGCAAAACAAAAAACGCCTTGGCATGGGAACAAAAAACTCCGTTGATAGGCCCTGGACCTGCGGAAACCGTTTGCAGCCGGACCATCAAAGGAACAACGTCGAGATCTTGCGGCGCATATTGTCATGCGGGCGCGAACTGGGAGACTGCAGGATGAACATTCCGGAGCTGGCTTGGCGTCTGAACTCCGCTGACTGTTGCTTTTTATCTTCCGATCCGAACCAATGATGTGCAGCCGCGCGTATCAACGCAGGTAGACGAAGCTTTTGCGTCGTTTTCCAATGTTGACGCTAAGGTGTGAAAGTGAAATCTTTCGGAAATTGCCCTCGGGGAACAACAACTTGGGCACGCATTCAAAGACCAATAACAAGGGAGACTAAAAAATGAACGACTTCGAAAGCAAACTGAAGAGCGCCGAGCAGATGGCCCGCAAGGGCAGTCTGTCCCGCCGTGACTTCATGCAGCTCGCAATGGCCGCTGGTATCGCCATTCCGGCTGCCTCCACGATGTTCTCCAAGGCCCAGGCTGCAGAACCCAAGAAGGGCGGTACGCTTCGTCTCGGCATGGAAGGCGGCTCGGCCTCCGACTCGCTCGACCCGCGCACCTACGCCGACTCCATCATGATCGGCGCTTCGCTTGCCATCATGAACTGCCTGGTCGAATTCGACGCCGACGGCAACCCTACCGGTGAACTGCTCGAAAGCTGGGATGTGCAGCCGGGTGCCCAGGATTGGGTGTTCAATGTCCGCCAGGGTATCAAGTTCTCGAACGGCAAGACGCTCGATGCCGACGACATCATCTATTCGATTGGCCTGCATCGCGGCGAAACCAAATCGCCGGCCAAGGGCATCCTCGAGCCGATCGTGGAGATCAAAGCGCTTTCGCCCACGCAGGTCGGCATCACGCTCAGCGCCGGCAACGCCGACTTCCCGGCCATCCTCGGCGACTATCACCTCGTGGTTGTCCCCAAGGACCACACGGACTGGGACAAGCCGATCGGCACGGGCGCCTATACGCTGGAAAGCTTTGAGCCCGGCGTCCGCATCGTCTTCAAGAATCGCGGCGACTACTGGAAGCCGGGCCGCGGCAATTTCGACCAGGTCGAAATCCGCTACATCCAGGATCCAGCCGCTCGTACCGCCGCACTGCAGTCTGGCGAAGTCGATGTCGCCAACCGCCTCGATGCCCGCACGGTCGACCTTCTGATGAAGGACCCGAACCTCGCCATCGTTCGCACCAAGGGCACGGGCAACCGCTTCTGCTTCGTCTCACGCGTCACCATGGATCCCTTCACCAACAAGGATCTCCGCCTGGCGCTCAAGTATGGTATCGACCGCGAAAAGATCATCAAGCAGGTCTATAACGGCTATGCGATCCCCGGCAACGACCACACGCTCGACCCGTTGAACCCTTACTACAACTCGACGATGCCGCAGCGCGCCTACGATCCGGACAAGGCCGCCTTCCACTTCAAGAAGGCAGGCCTCGCCGCCGGCACCAAGATCGAACTGCAGACGTCGGAAGGCGCCTGGGGCTCGGCCGTCGACTGCGCCCAGATCTACCAGGAATCCATCAAGAAGGCCGGCGTCGACCTCACGGTCACCAAGGTCTCCGCGGACGGTTACTGGGACAATGTCTGGCTCAAGGTTCCGTTCTGCGCCGTTTACTGGGGTCGCCGTCTCACGGCCGACCAGACCTTCACACAGGAGTTCGGTTCGGCTTCGGATTGGAACGACTCCAACTGGAAGGTGCCGGAATTCGATGCTCTGGTCGCCGAGGCCCGTATCGAGCTCGACGATGCCAAGCGCAAGGAAATCTATGGCAAGTGCCAGGAAATGATCGCCGAAGACGGCGGCATGATCTGCTTTGCGATCACCGACTACCTCGACGGCTACTCGCCGAAGGTGCAGGGCGTCAAGCCGCATGCACGTTACGACCTGGACGACCAGCGCGTCGCTGAAAAGGCCTGGTTCGCTTGATCCAAGCCTGTGCAGGCCGGCTCGTCCGGCCTGCACATTGCCTATGCATTCGACTGTCGGTTCGTGGGGAACAACGGAACCGGCATAGGCAACATGCCCATAACAACAAAAAGGGGCGGCTAGATGCTACGCTTGTTATTGACCCGACTGATTCTCGGCATAGTCACGTTGTTTGCCGTCAGCATACTGATTTTCGCAGCGACGGAAGTCCTGCCCGGAGACGTCGCGAGTGCGGTGCTCGGCCAGGGCGCGACACCTGAAACACTCAAGGAATTCCGCCACGAACTCGGCCTCGACCGACCAGCCTATGTCCGCTACGGCGAGTGGCTGGGCGGCGTGATGCATGGAGACTTCGGCAAGGCGCTCACCAACAAGCGAGACATCGTCAAGACGCTCGGACCACGCTTCCGCGATACGCTGTTTCTTGCCGGCTTTGCTGCCTGCATCGCCGTTCCGCTCGCAGTTGGCCTGGGTATCCTTGCCGCGATCAACGAAGGCAAATGGATCGACAAGCTGGCCAATATCTTATCGCTCGCGGCGATTTCAGTTCCCGAATTCTTCATCGCCTACCTGCTGATCCTGTTTTTCGCCGTCAGGCTCCATTGGTTTCCATCCCTGGCGACGGTGTATTCAGACATGTCATTCGGGCAGAAGCTCTATACGGCCGCCCTGCCCGCGGTGGCCCTGACGCTGCTGGTCATGGCGCACATGCTGCGCATGACGCGCTCCTCGGTGCTGTCGATCATGTCGCAGCCCTATATCGAGATGGCGTTCCTCAAGGGGCTGTCGCGCTCGCGCGTTATCGTGCGGCACGCCCTGCCGAATGCTGCGGCGCCGATCATCGCGGTTATCGCGCTCAACCTCGCTTACCTGATCACCGGCGTGGTGGTCATCGAAGTGGTGTTCGTCTACCCCGGCGTCGGCCAGTACATGGTGGATGGCGTGTCCAAGCGAGACCTGCCGGTCGTCCAGGCCTGCGGCCTGGTGTTTGCCGGCGCCTTCATCATTCTCAATACATTTGCGGACGTCCTGAGCATCCTCGTCAATCCGCGTCTTCGCAAACCGTCGATGGGGAAGTGACATGAAGATAATGGGTCGCAAACCAACCATATCCGCCTGGGTCGGCATCACCATTGTCGCGCTCTTCATCCTGATCGCCATTTTTGCCCCCTGGATCGCCCCCTACAGCGAGGCCGAAACAGTGGGCGATACATGGGCTGGAAGCTCGGCACAGTTCTGGCTCGGCACCGACAATATCGGCCGCGACATGCTGAGCCGCCTGCTATATGGCGCCCGCATGACGATCGGCGTGGCACTTGCCACGACCATCCTGTCGTTTACCATCGGCACCATCGCAGGGCTTTTCGCCTCAATCGGCGGACCGGTTGTCGATCAGGTCCTGTCGCGCTTCGTCGACATCATGCTGTCGATCCCGCTGCTGGTCTTCGCGCTGATCGTGTTGTCGATGTTCGGCTCGTCCATTCCGACGCTGATCCTGACGATCGCTATCCTCGACTCGACACGCGTCTTCCGCCTGTCGCGCGCCGTGGCGATGAACATCGCGGTGCTTGAATATGTCGAAGCCGCACGCCTGCGTGGCGAAGGCAACTGGTGGATCATGCGCAGGGAGATCCTGCCCAATGCCCTGCCGCCGATGATTTCGGAATTCGGCCTGCGCTTCTGTTTCAACTTCCTGTTCGTTGCCGGCCTCTCCTTCCTCGGCCTCGGCATCCAGCCACCTTATGCGGACTGGGGCGGCATGGTGCGTGACAACGGCAAGGCGATTTCCTTTGGTCTGGCGGCGCCACTCTGGCCGGCAGCGGCAATCGCGCTGATGACCGTTGGCGTCAACCTCGTCGTCGACTGGATCCTGTCCATCAATGCCCGTCCGTCGGGCGCATCGGCGGAGATGTAACCATGGCCCAACCGGTTCTCAAACTCACTGACCTCCGCGTCGAAACCGTCAATGGCCTCGTTCTGGTCGACAATGTCTCGCTGGAACTGCAGCGCGGCGAGGTTGTCGGCCTGATCGGCGAATCCGGTGCAGGCAAGTCCACTATCGGCCTGTCGTCGATGGTCTATGCCCGCGCCGGCTGCCGCATCACCGGCGGCAAGATCGAGATCGACGGCGTGTCGGTCCGCGACCTCTCCTATGAGGGTCGTCGCGACATGCGCGGCCAGCGGATCGCCTACATTGCCCAGTCGGCGGCGGCATCGTTCAATCCTGCCCATACGATCATGGACCAGGTCACAGAAATGCCGATCCAGCACGGCTTGATGAAGAAGGAGGAGGCGCAGAAGGCTGCCGTCGATCTCTTCCGGTCACTCGGTCTTCCCAATCCGGAAACCTTCGGCAATCGCTATCCGCACCAGGTTTCGGGCGGCCAGCTGCAACGCGCCATGACCGCCATGGCGATCTCCTGCCGGCCGGACATCCTGGTCTTCGACGAGCCGACCACCGCGCTCGACGTGACGACACAGATCGAAGTGCTGGCGCTGGTCAAGAAGTTGATCAAGGAGCTCAACACCGCAGCGCTCTACATCACCCACGATCTTGCTGTCGTCGCCCAGGTCGCCGACCGCATCATGGTGTTGCGCGGCGGCAAGATGATCGAACTCGGCGCCACCGAACACATCCTGATGAGCCCGACCAATCCCTATACCCAGGCACTGGTCCACGAACGTGCCGCCGCCGACAAGTTCGATGAAGATATCGAGGAACCTGTACGCGGACCGACGGTGCTGAAGGTCGACAATGTCGTCGGCAAATACGGCGATTTCACCGTGCTCAAGAACGTCTCGATCAATGTGTCGAAGGGCGAGACGGTGGCCGTCGTCGGCGAGTCCGGTTCCGGCAAGAGCTCGCTCGCGCGCCTGATTGTCGGCCTGTTGCCGCGCAGTTCAGGCTCGGTGAATTTCGGCGGCAAGGAACTCGCACCGGTAACCAAGGACCGGACAAAGGATGACCTGCGGCGCATCCAGCTGATTTATCAGCTTCCCGATGTGGCGCTCAATCCGCGCCAGACCATCGGCGAGATCATCGGCCGGCCCTACGCCTTCTACTTCAACAAGTCGGGTGCCGAAGTGAAGGCGCGCGTTGCCGAGTTGCTGACCCAGGTGGGCCTGCCCACCGATTATGCTGGGCGCCTCTCAACCGCGCTGTCGGGCGGCCAGAAGCAGCGTATCTGCATCGCCCGTGCGCTCGCCGCCAATCCGGAACTGATCATCTGCGACGAGCCCACTTCGGCGCTCGACCAGCTGGTCGCCGAGGAAATCCTCAAGCTCCTGAAACGACTGCAGGATGAGCTTGGTCTGAGCTACCTCTTCATCACCCACGATCTCGGCATCGTCCGCCGCATTGCCCATCGAACGGCCGTCATGCTGCGCGGTGAAGTGGTAACCGAAGGCCCGACGAAGCAGATCTTCGCACCACCGTTCCACCCCTATACGGAGAAGCTGATTTCATCCGTTCCGGAAATGCGGACTGATTGGCTGACCGACGTGCTGGACAAGCGCAAGGTGATCTGAGAACGCCTTTGTGCCCTGATTTCAAAGCCGCCATTCGTGGCGGCTTTTTGCTGACTTCACCTCTGAGGTGATAGTCTGCTAGAAAGGTCTCATGACCTTCGAAGACCTGACCGCCCTGCTCCTGACCTGGCCGCATGTCGAGGCATCGACATCCTATGGCACGCCGTCGTTCAAAGTAAGGGACAAGCTGCTGACGCGCCTGCGTGAGGACGGCGACTCCCTGCTGATAAAAGGCGTGCCGCCTGACGAGCGCGTGATGCTGGTCGAGGCCTATCCGGATCTTTATTACTTCACCGACCATTATCGCGACTATCCGATGGTCCTGATCCGCCTGTCTCGCGCCGATGAGCAGACGGTGGCGACGATGCTCCAGCGCACCTACCGGGAAATACTCCCCAAAAGATATCGACAAACTATTGACTCCTCGCGTGCCGGCTGAGAGGTTCCGCGCAACAAAAATCAGGAGATTGCCCAATGAAATCACGTCAATTCAGCCGCACGCCATGGTCGGTATCCGAGATCGGTTTCGGGGCATGGGCCATTGGTGGCTCATGGGGCGACGTCTCCGAAGCCGACGCCAAGAACGCCTTGAATTCGGCGCTCGATGCCGGCATGACGTTCATCGACACCGCCGACGTCTATGGCGACGGCCGCTCGGAGAAGATCATTCGCGAGGTGCTGAAAGAGCGCGGCGGCACACGGCCGATGGTGGCCACCAAGGCTGGCCGACGGCTCAATCCACACGTCGCCGACGGTTACACCAAGGCCAATCTCGAGGGCTTCATCGACCGCTCGCTTGCCAATCTCGGCGTCGATACGCTTGATCTCCTGCAGCTTCATTGCCCTCCGAACGCCGTCTACTACCATCCCGAAGTGTTTGGTGCGCTCGACGACTTCGTCACCAAGGGCAAGTTGCGTTACTACGGCGTTTCGGTCGAGAAGGTCGAGGAAGGCCTGAAAGCCATCGAATATCCCGGCGTCGTCTCGGTGCAGATCATCTACAATATCTTCCGCCAGCGGCCGCAGGAATTGTTCTTCCGCGAAGCCAAGGCCAAGAATGTTGCCACGATCATCCGCGTTCCCCTCTCCTCCGGCATGCTGACCGGCAAGATGTCGGCCAAGAGCGAATTCGCGACCGACGACCACCGCGCCTTCAACCGCAACGGCGAATTCTTCGACATGGGCGAAACCTTCTCCGGCGTACCCTATGAGGTCGGTCTCGAAGCAGTCGAAGCACTTCGTCCGCTGGTTCCGGGCGGCGCCACAATGGCGCAGTTCGCACTTCGCTGGATCCTCATGCAGGACGCCGTGACTGTCACCATTCCAGGCGCCAAGAACAAGCAGCAGGCCGGAGACAATTCCGCAGCCTCCGTGCTTGCTCCGCTTTCGACCGATGTGATGGCAGAAGTGCGCAAGATCTACGAAGGCAAGATCAAGCAGTACGTGCATCAGAAGTGGTAATGAGACTCACAAAGCGTTTTGTTGATAATTCGGTCGCGCTCGTCGCGACCGAATTCCCGCGAGTCTGCCTGAAACAATGAGGTCGTAGCGGATACCACTGCAAATGGGATCACCCCTTGCTTTCACATAAAGATATCTTTATATCTTTCTACAAATTGAAATTCGAGGATTCCCGATGACCGTAGCCGCCAATCCGCTTTCCGATCTCCTTGCCGAAAAAGGCGTGCTGCTTGCCGACGGCGCAACGGGCACGTCGCTGTTTGCCATGGGCCTTGAGGCTGGCGAAGCACCGGAACTCTGGAACACCCAGAAGCCGGAAAACATCACCAAGCTGCATCAGGATTTCGTCGATGCCGGCGCCGATATTATCCTCACCAATTCCTTCGGCGGCACGCGCCACCGGCTGAAGCTGCACCACGCGCAGGACCGCGTCCATGAACTCAACAAGCGTGCGGCAGAAATTGCCCGCGCCGTAGCCGACAAGGCGCCGCGCAAGGTCATCGTCGCCGGTTCCGTCGGCCCGACCGGCGAGTTGCTGATCCCGCTCGGCGCAATGTCCTACGAAGACGCGGTCTCCTCCTTCGCCGAGCAGATGGAAGGCCTCAAGGCCGGCGGCGCCGATGTCGCCTGGATCGAAACCATGTCTGCACCGGACGAAATCCGCGCCGCGGCCGAAGCCGCCGTCAAGACCGACATGCCCTATGTCTATACCGGCTCGTTCGACACGGCAGGCAAGACGATGATGGGTCTCGCACCCAAGGATCTGCCCGGCGTTGCCGCCGATATCGGCGACGGCCCGATTGCCGTTGGTGCCAATTGCGGCGTCGGCGCGTCCGACATTCTGGCGACGCTGCTGTCGATGTCCGAGGCAAACCCGGACGCGACCATCGTCATCAAGGGCAATTGCGGCATTCCTGAATTCCGCGGTGAAAAGATCTATTATTCGGGCACCCCGCCGCTGATGGCGGAATATGCGCATCTGGCCATGGATGGCGGCGCCAGGATCATTGGCGGCTGCTGTGGCACGTCCTGCGAGCACCTCGCCGCGATCCGCGAAGCCGTTGATGCACATGTACCCGGCCCACGCCCGACGCTCGATGTCATTGTCGAAAAGATCGGCCCGTTGCGCAACAAGACCTCCGAAGAGCAGGCCGCGCCGCGCGAGCGCCGCAGCCGCCGCACTTAAGCGGCCATCGAGACCTGGTGGAACGCCCGGTATCGCGCTGTGAGGCCGGGCAACACCTGATCTGCCAGTTGCAAGGCCAGTTCGAATTGAGCGTCAGTGTCCGACTCGGCGCCGATCCGCCGACAGAACTCGATCACCTCTTCGGTATAGGCTGATGGGTCGGTGGCGACCTTCTTGCAAAAGCCCCCGAGAATAGGCCGGCCCGCCTGGCTGGCGAGATTGCGCTTGCCCGCTTCATCCAGCGGCGATCCGCTCCATCGCGCCAGAATCATCAAGTCTAGGTAGAAAAGCAGCAGGCTCAGCCTGTAGCTGTCGCCTGGCAGTCCGACCGCCTCATACATACCTTCGAGCTGGCCGTCGATTTTGTCGTGCTTGTCCCAGCGATGATAATTGTATTTGAAAATCGTCCCGGGATCGTAGGGCATCTTGCCCCACGAAAACAGCGCGGTGGCCAGCGCCCAGTCGCAATAGCCGCCCTTCAGCGGATGATGGCCGAAGAAAAATCGATGCAGGTCGATGAACGGTTTACGCCGGAAGATGCTGTAATAGGCGGCGTTGTCACCCTTTGCGTGGTCGTTGTAGGTCATGACGCGGCCGCCGGGCGTCTCGTCCATAACGCCGAAATCCTTGACCCGGATCACTTTTCCAGCAGAATTTGCCACTGCAATCATCGGCCGGACACCGACAAACGCTGGATCAAGTGTATTGAGATCCAAAGGCATATCCTTGGGGCTGACGAACAGCTCGTCGTCGTCACCGATCATCAGGACGAACTCGGTCTCGGCTGCGGCGTAGACATTGAGAAGATTGGCCTCGAGGCCATCTTGTTCGGGAACGATATAGCGGAGCCGAGGCGAGGCAGCTTCGAGCAATTGCCGCTTTTCCGGATCGCGCGAATTGTCCGATACGATCAACAACGCGTCCTGCTTTTCGCAGAATCGGAGCGCCGTCTCGATCGAACGCCGGCTGGCAGCAAGATCGCGGTTGGACGGCATAAGCACGGAGAGAAGCATGTCTGGAGATCCGAAGCGGTAGGGGCTTGCGGTTTCATAGCCCGCGTGCCCTGCCCCGCGCTTACGCTGCGACAGGTCAGGGCAAGCCAGGACATGCGATCATAGTAGGCCATATCTGATTACCGCAGCTGAAGTCGGACTCCCATGACCCATCCCCTCGAAAGCGCCCTCAGGCAATACAAGGCAGGCGACTATCAAGGCATCATTCGTGACCATGGGCCGGCGGCAAACAATCCCGGTACAATTGATCAGAATCTACTTGTCATCATTGCGCAGAGCCTGATGAAGACCGGCGCGCCTATGCAGGCTGCACACCACTTTCGCCGCGCCGCCAATGCCCCCGGCCAGAATCATCTCAACTATCTGCTGATCGCGGGCAATCTCTTCCTCAAGCACGGCGCCGTCGGCGAAGGCTATGAGGCGGCCAAACGCGCCCGTGCCATGATGCCCGGCGATCCGCAGGTGCTTGAACTCTATTACAGAGCACTGCGCCAGACCTGCCTGTTCGAGGAAATTGAAAGCGAGAACGCCAAGCTACTGGAGCAACTGAAGCGCGGCGATAAGCTGGCGACATCGGTCGACAATCCCTTCAGCAACATCTCGTGGTGCGCCGATGAGGCGATCAATGCCAGCCTTGTGCCGAAGGCAATCGAAAAGCCGGTGACGCCGGCAATGCAGGCTGCACGTCGTGCACGGCCGCATCAATGGGGCGAAAAACTGCGGATCGGCTACCTCTCCAACGATTACTACGACAGCCACGCCACCATGCTGCTGTTTCAGGGCGTCATGCTGAGCCACGATTCCTCGCGCTTCGAGGCAACGTATTTTTGCTTCAGCGAGGCTCAGCAGATCAAGTCTGACGGCGGCAACCGCGCCCATTATCCCAATCTCGTGCCGGTCGGCCACCTCAACGATGCCGACGCCGCCGCTCTGATCCGCAGCCATGGCATCGACATCCTCGTCGATCTCAAGGGCCATACGCAGGGCTGCCGGCCCAATCTGATCAATCTGGGACTGGCACCGGTGCAAGCGGCCTATCTCGGCTATCCCGGCTCGGGCAATGGCATCGATTGCGATTATGTGATCTCCGACAGGATCGTCACCCCGGACGCCTCGATCCCGCATTATCACGAAAAACTCTGCCGCCTGCCCGACAGCTACCAGGCCAACGACAGCATGTTTCGCGCCCTTCCGCCGGCAAAGAGCCGAGCAGCGCTGGGACTCCCGCAAGACAAGATTGTCTTCGGCTTCTTCAACGCGACCCGCAAGATCACGCCGCAGACCTTCCGCCTGACGGTCGACATTCTGCGACGCGTCGAGAATTCGGTCTTGTGGATCCTGTTCTTCAACACCTTCGCCCAGGATAATTTCCTCGCGGCGATTGAACGCGAAGGCATCGATCCCGCGCGCATCGTCCTCGCACCCAAGGCGAGCTACATCGATCATATCGCTCGACTGCAGGCTGCCGATATCGGCCTCGATTCCTTCCCCTACAATGGCCATACGACCACCTCGGATGCGCTTTGGGCGGGCGTGCCGGTGGTGACTGCGAAAGGCATGCATTTCGCTTCGCGTGTCTCCGAAAGCTTGCTGACGGCATTGCAAGTTCCCGAACTCGTTGCCGAGAGCCCCGATGCCTATGTCGCGCTTGCCACCTCGCTTGCCACCAATCATCAGGAGCGACTCGCCCTTCGCGAGAAGATCGCCGCCAAGCGGATAACCGCGCCTCTGTTCGACACCGCGCGCTTCACCCGCCACTTGGAGCGGGCGTATGAGATGATGGCCGACCGGGCTAAGCAAG
This sequence comes from Shinella sp. OV683, assembly GCF_057787725.1. Lineage (NCBI taxonomy): Bacteria > Pseudomonadati > Pseudomonadota > Alphaproteobacteria > Hyphomicrobiales > Rhizobiaceae > Shinella > Shinella sp. OV683. The sequence goes on along the minus strand of NZ_CM173543.1, from coordinate 1,889,079 downwards.
GCATGGTGCCGGATCATTTCGACGTGCCGGCGCTGGTTTGAAAGCACTGGCATGCCTGGCGATCTTTGCTATATGAGCGCTGCAACCAAACGACGGTGAAACCATGAATGCCGCCCCCTTCCCCGACCGCGACGCCGTCGCAGACAAGCTGAACTCGTTCTCAGAGTCAGATCACTCCTATCTCAAGCTGCTGATGGAAAATGCCGTGCAGGACGACAACCTGCTGGCAGGTCTTGCACTATGGCTCAACAGGGCTTCCGATGCGCGTATCCTCAACACGATGAAGCTGGACCGAACCGGCGAATGGCTGGGTAAAAATGCGCCGAACCGCTTGCAAGTGCGGTTGATGGAAACCGCAAAGTCTTCGCAACATCCGGCATATGTGGCTTTTCGTGACGGACTGACGCGCTCCAAAGGGCTGGAGAAAGCCTATCCCAAAGTATGACTGTCCCGTTGATACACACTAAAGGCCCACTGGAAGCTTGAAATTTTGTGCACTGCGGCATAGGTTGCCGCATCTTGATAGCGTTCGACCCGACATGTCTGGCGCTTTATCTACAGCTGGCTGCCCTGTTTTTTAGGCATACAAGCTTCGGACGGAAACATGAAAAGCAGCTCGACCAACGTCGTCGTTTCATCTGATAATTTCTCCACATGGCTCGATTTCTTCCGCTGGGCAGCAGCCCTTGCAGTGGTGTTTGCGCATACCAATCACCGAATGCTCGTCCCCATCATGCAGCTGCCGCATTCCGAGCGAAGCATTCCCCACATCATCTTGGCCGGCATATCTTCGTTTGGCTGGCCGGCGGTGATGATCTTCTTCGTCCTGAGCGGCTATCTCGTCGGCGGGACGACCGAGGAACGATTCCAGACCCAGAAGAAATTCGACTATCCTCTTTACATGATCAGCCGCTTTTCGAGACTTTGGAGCGTGCTGATCCCGAGCTTTGCGCTCATATACATTGTCAATTCGATCGGCATGCACCCCTTTGGCGCCGAGCAGATCGGCATATACACCGCACCGGGTGCGGAGGGTGACACAGGCTTTCGGCAGGACTTCGCGGCAGCAGCCTGCACCACCGCTTTTCTGCATTTGGTGGCATCGTGCTCAGGCTTTGGTGGCAATGGGCCGCTCTGGAGCTTGTTTCATGAGTTCTGGTATTACTTCACCTTCCCGATGATCATGCTGGCGATCTGGGGCGGCCAGAAGCCTGCTGTGAGGGTGGCTCTGGCGGGCCTTGCGATCCTCTTTCTTTTTCTGCTTGGACAGGTACAAACCGCTGGACCAAACGTGCTGGGCTATTTCGGCATCTGGCTCATGGGCGTCTGGGCAGCCCGGCGCGAAAAGCCATTCCTGCCGGTGGGCGCACTCGGCGCCGCCCTTGTCTTCGTGGTAAGCTTGCTGGCGTGGCGACTTCTTTCGCCAACAGGGACTGTCGGCCCGGACAACTTCTTCTCGCTGAACTCCCTGCTCGACTACATCATCGGACTTGCCTTCACCAATCTCATCATCGCGATGAAGGCTTCTCCGAAGCTTGTTGCGCCGCCGCTGGCTGCCATTCATGAGAAGCTGGCAGGGTTCTCATTCTCGCTCTATGTCTTGCACACCCCGTTGATCAACTGCTTCGTGGCTTTCCTGGTGATGCAGACCGGTCGCGGCTGGCACAACAAGCCCGAAAGCGTTGCAGATTACATCTACTTCCTCTGCTGTATCGCCATCTGCGTGGTCGTCGCCTGGCTTTTTTCGCTGGTCACCGAGCGCCACACGATGGACGTTCGACGTTTCGCCACAAGGCAATACAAACGTCTGCTTCCGACCGGCGCCGGAGTGACCTGAGAAACAGAAACCCTCCCCTCGAGGGCGCGAGGGAAGGGCCGGAAGCCTTTGCAGGCTCCCATGAAGGGCGAATAATGCAAGTGGGAACGGGGATCACTCGCCCTTCAGACTTTTGGCCAACTCGACCATTTTCAGGAATTCTGCGCGGTAGCCGAAAGGATCCATGCCCTTGGAGTCGGTGCCGAGCTTGAGGATATTATCCCAGCTGTAATCCGAGACTTGGTCTTCACCCTTGAGCTTCTGGCCGAAAGCGGCAACCGCCACCGAGAAGCGCACATCCGGGTCGGCATCATCCAGCTTGATCTTGGCTTCATCACCCTTGACCGGCATGGTAATAAGGTTGCTCTTGTCCTCATTCGGCTTCTTGTAGCGAATCTTGATGAAGGCGAGCTCATCGCTTGGCGCATTCTTCGTATCCACTGCTGCAGCGTCCTGCTCGGCCTTTTCGGCATAGCGCAGGTCGTCGTTGAGCACCGCCGGGCTGCCCTTCGGCGTGATCTCGTAGATGGCTGTAACACGGTGGCCCGAGCCGATTTCGCCGGCATCGATCTTGTCGTTGTTGAAATCCTCGCGCTTCAGGGCGCGGGTCTCATACCCGATCAAGCGATACTCGGCGATTCTCTCCGGATTGAACTCCACCTGGATTTTTACATCCTTGGCGATCGGGAAGAGCGAAGCCGTGGCTTCCTGCACCAACGTCTTCTGCGCTTCCGACAGCGTGTCGATATAGGCAGCGATACCATTACCATTCTGCGCCAGCGTCTGCATCAGCGCGTCATTGTAGTTGCCGGTGCCGAAGCCCAGCACGGACAGGAAAATGCCTGTCTTGCGCTTGGCCTCGATCATCTTCTTCAGCGCCTCGTCATCCGACGGGCCGACATTGAAATCGCCATCAGTCGCCAGAAAGATGCGGTTGACGCCATCCTTGACGAACGCCTTTTCCGCCAGCCGGTAAGCCGCCTCGATACCTTCAGCGCCGGCGGTCGAGCCGCCCGGGGTGAGGTTGTCGATCGCGGCAAGGATCTTCGCCTTGTCGGATGCCTTGGTCGGCTCGAGCACCACACCGGAATTGCCGGCATAGACGACGATCGATACCGTGTCGGTCGGCTTCAGCTTGTTGACCAGCAGCCGGAAGGCGCTCTTGAGCAGCGGCAGCTTGTCGGGCTCGTCCATCGAACCGGACACGTCGATCAGGAAAACGAGATTGGCCGCCCTCTGCTCCTGCTGCTGAATCTCATAACCCTTGATGCCGATATGCATCAGTTGCGTGTTGGCATTCCACGGCGTCGGCATGACGGTGATGTTGGCATTGAACGGTTGGTCGACGCTCTGCGGCGGCTTCCAGTCATAGGGGAAATAGTTGACCATCTCCTCGACACGCACGCTGTCCGGCTCTGGCAGGTGACCATTCATGATCGCCTGTCGAGCATAGGCATAGGAAGCCGTATCGACGTCGATCGAGAAGGTCGAAACAGGATCGGCAACCACGGAATGCACCGGGTTGATGTCCTTGGAGGTGAACCGATCGCCGGATTCTTCCTGAAGGACAGGTGGCTGGCCGACCATGCTTTCGCTGTCGACAGCACCGCCAAGGATTTTCTTGCTCAAAACACCCGTGGGCTGCGCCGACATCGGTTTGGCCGCAGCCAGTGCATCGACACGAGTCTCGACTTGAGCCTGGTCGAACGCACTCGCCTTCTTCCGCGGAGCCACCGCATCTGCAGCACTGTCATTCAACAGCGCGGGTTCCTGTACCAGGCCATCAACGATTGGGGCTGTTGACGTTGCCGATTCAGCAGGTAAGCCGGCGGAGTTCTGATCCGACTTGGCATCGACTTCTGCGGGCTTCGGCTCGGCCTTGATCTCCGACTTTACGACAGGCTTGTCGGCGGGCTGCTTGCCGGCTGCGATCTCCACCTCGCCGGCCTTCTGCTTCTGCTCGGCACGCAGGCGGGCGTCGTCGCCTTTGTCCGTCGCCGTCAGCACCGGCACTTCGCCAAGACCAACCGTCTTGTTGTTGAGCATTCCAAACGTGATATAGCCGGCGGCGGGCACGACCAGCAGCGTGGCGAGGGCCGAGCCGGCAAGCAATTTTCCATTCATGATAGTGCTCCACAGTTGCGTTGTTATGGAGCTTTGACGACGGGGCTTTTCGCTTCCTTGGGGTGCAGTCGAAAATTCTTCTCTCGCGTCGAATGCTGCCATGGCAGCAGCAAGCGCGCGCTCACGGGCAGCGTCCGAAGCTTTGGGCGGGGACATCCGGTTGAGTTTGTCGAGTTCGTTTTCCATCAAATGCTCCTTCACGCCACTTCACGGCCGAGAATGGTCTTCAACCGCTTGCGGGCCTCGTGGAGATGCCACGAGACCGTACTTTCCGAGCAGCCCAGCACATCCGCAGCATCGCCGTGGTCGAGCCCTTCGGCATAGACCAGCATGACCGCATCGCGCTGCTTGGGAGAAAGTGTCTGCACGGCTGTCCAGATTTCCTGCATGTCATCCTCTTGGGCACCCTCGCCTTGCGACGAAGGATCGAGGCTCCATTCCGCAGTTTTGCGCCGCTCTCGTTCCGCTTTTCGGGCGAGGTCGCGCACCGAGTTCAGCACCAGACTGTAAAGCCAGGTGCGAAACCGCCCCTCGCCACGAAAACCAGCAATCGCATAGGCGAGCCGGACACAGACATCCTGGGCGATATCATCGGCGTCGGTGCGATTGCGCGTCCATTTCCAGGCGACCGCATGGATAAAATCATAATGCATCTCCAATAGCTCGCCGAAAGCCATCCGGTCTCCCTGGGATGCTCTTCTGATCAGTTCAGGTTCCAATTCCCATCGCCCTCTCACACCACTTTCAGGAGTAAGACGTTTGCCCCTGCCAATTCCTTGGGTAGGCGTGGAATATTTTGTCCGACGCACCCATCGGGATCGTGTACAGGAAGCGCTTGCCGTTCCGACCCTGTCCGGCAAACCGATTCCTGTTCGTAAAAACGCCGCTTATCAAGGCCATTCAATGTCTTCGCGCCGCGACTACCAAATCGGTCTGCTTTTCGTGACCATATCGGCCATTGCCTGGAGCACGGCGGGATTCTTCACGCGCCTCATCCCGCTCGACAGCTTCACCATGCTCGCTTGGCGCGGCATTTTCGGGTCGCTCAGTCTGCTCGTGGTCATCATCGCGATGAACGGCCGCGGCTGGGTCGGCGAATTCACCCGCTTCGGCCGGGCCGAATGGACCTACGTCGGGCTGACCGTCGCCGGCATGATCATGTTCATCACCTCGCTCGGACACACGTCGGTTGCCCATGGCGCGGTGATCTACGCGACAATCCCCTTCCTCGCCGCGTTCCTAGGCTGGATTTTCCTCGGCGAGATCCCGGGACGAAGCGCGATCATTTCCAGCGGCGTGGCGATCCTCGGTGTGTTGCTGATGGTCGGTTTCGGCAGCGATGGAGGGCTGCTGGGCGATCTCCTGGCTTTCGGGATGACTCTGTGCATGGCGCTGTCAATCATCGTCATGCGCAAGAACCCGACAATGTCGGCGGCGCCGGCCGCCTGCATCGGCGCCGTCATCAGCATCTTCATCTGCTGGCCGCTCGGCACGCCGCTGGAGGTGACCGGCATTCAGATTGTCCACCTCGCCCTTTTCGGAATGATCAATTCCGCTGTAGGTCTCGCCTTTTTCGCTTGGGGATCACGCAAGTTGCCAGCCGTCGAAACCGCGCTGATCGGTGCGCTCGACACACCGCTTGCGCCGCTCTGGGTCTGGCTCGCCTTCAATGAGAAGCCCGGTATCAATACATTTATCGGCGGCGGCATCGTCTTCTTGGCTGTCGTCGGCCATATCATTGCCAGCCAGCGGTCGCAGGCCGTACCGCAACCGGTGGGCTGATCATTTCAAGGGATTTGCATGGACCCGCGTCGGGAATATCAACTTGGCCTGCTCTTCGTTATTGCCTCGGCCATCACCTGGAGTTCGGCCGGCTTCTTCACCCGCCTGATCGGGCTTGACTACCCTACTATGATCGCAGGCCGCGGCATCTTCGGTGCACTGGGCCTGATCATCGTCATCATCGCCGTCAACGGCCGCAAGTGGCCGCGCCTGTTCATGACAATGGGCCGTAATGAGGCCACCTATGTCGCCCTCGTCGTCTTGGGCATGATCGCGTTTGTCGGCTCGCTGGGCCTGACATCTGTTGCCCACAACTCGGTGATTTTCGCAACGCTGCCGCTGATCGCGGCTTTCCTAGCCTGGGTCTTCCTGAAGGAACTGCCCTCCGCACATGCGCTCATTGCCGCTGTGTTCGCAATCTTCGGCGTCGGCATCATGGCGGGTTTCGGACTGGACGGAGGGCTCTCGGGCGATATCCTTTCGCTGCTCGCGACGCTCTGCATGGCACTATGCATTATCATTATTCGCAAGAATCCAATGATCTCCGTCACGGCCTGCGCATGCGTCGGCTCGTTTATGAGCGGCGCGCTGTGCCTGCCCTTCGCAGATCTCGGCGCTATCGACGGCACACATTTGATCTATCTCGTTCTGTTCGGCCTGTTGAACTCGGCCGCAGGCCTGACGCTGTTTTCACTCGGCTCCAAACGCCTGCCGGCGATCGAGACAGCCTTGATTTCGACGCTCGACACGCCACTCGCACCGCTTTGGGTATGGCTCGCCTTCAACGAGGCTGCCGGCCCGCAGACGCTGCTCGGTGGAATCATCGTGCTGAGCGCGGTGACCGGATACATCGTCGCGAGCCAGCGAGCCCGGATAGCTGCCAGGCCAGCCGAATGAAGCCAGTGCGAGAGCAGCGATACGCAGCCCTCGCGTGAGCCCAGCGCGTCGCTAGCCGATCGGCGCGCCAATAATGTCGATATTGTTGGCGGCACAGGCGCTCGACAGCTTCTCGATCAATTCGGGGGTCGGGGCAACCGCTTCCGGCAGGTCGGCATACGCAGCGGCGCGACTGGTCTGGCGCACCATGGTCTCGAAGTCTGCGCCCTGGGTAATTGTCAGGCAACGCGCGCCAGCCGTGCTTTCGACGCGGAATGCATGCGGCACGCCCTTGGGCGCCAGCAGCGTCTGGCCCGCCTGCCCGACCAGTTCTCCGTCGCCGACGCGAAAGCGGATAACCCCTTCCAGGATGTGAAAGACCTCGTCCTCGCGCTGATGGATATGCAGGGGCGGTGCCTCGCCGTGGGGCATCCAGTGCTCCACCACCGAGATGCCGTCCGCACCAGCGCGGGATGCTAGCCGGATTGCGACCAGGGTGTTGCCGAACCACAGAAGATCATCGTTCAGGCGAACGCTGTCGTGAATGTTCATGCTCACAACCTTTCATAAATGTGAACTTCGAATGAAATCGATGTACAATTCGTTACAGGATCAGACCAATCGAATGATCATATGGGGTCCATCCACGTCATGAATTTCAATGCGATCGACTTGAACCTGATTCGTGTTTTCGATGCGCTCTCCCGCGAGCGAAGCGTGACACGGGCCGGAGAACGCATCGGGCTTTCCCAACCCGCTGTAAGCGCCGCGCTTAACCGGCTGCGCCATGTCTTCAATGACGCGCTGTTCGTGCGCCATGGCCACGAAATGCTGCCAACGCCGCTTGCGTTGGAACTCGGCGCGCGCGCCCGCTCGGCGCTTTCCGATATCGAATGCATGATCCGCGCGGTGCGTGGCCTCGACCTCTCCGGCCTCACCAGAACATTCACCCTTATGGGTGCGGATTTCTTCTCGATGCTTCTCATGCCCCATCTCGCGCATAAGGCACACGCACAGGCGCCACTGGCCAGAATCCGCATGCTTGACAGCGCGCGTGGCGATGTGGCGCGTCTGCTGCTTGAAAACGCAGTCGACATAGCGCTGGAACCGGACATGGACATGCCCGACTGGATCTCAAGCACACTGTTGCTGAGATCGCCCTTCGCGATCATTGCCTCGAAGGACAATGCGCGTCTCGCAACCGTCAAGGAAGGCTCGATGATCCCGATGGAGATTTATACCGAGCTGCCCCACGTCCTGCGGTCGATCGACGGTTCCATGTCGGGCTGCGTCGACGAAGCGCTCGCCGCAAACGGCCTGAGCCGAAGGCTCACGCTGGCGCTCCCCAATTTTCATGGAGTGACGCTGGCCGTGGCTGCCGGCAACCACATCGCCGCCATACCGGTGCAATATGCCAATGCCATGCGTTCGCAGCTCGGCCTGCGCCTTTACCTGCCGCCGGTGGATGTCCCGGCTCCTGAGGTCAAACTCTATTGGCATGCGCGCTACGACGATGATCCGGCACATGCCTGGATGCGGACGCAAATTATTGAAGCCTCGGCCGAGCTTCGGCTGAACGAAGTCTCGCTCGCGCTCTGACTGGATCAGCCAAGCGCCACCATGTGAAACCTGATCTGCTCCGGCGAGTAGCGATACGCGCCTCCCACCGGACAAGCGTTGCGCGCCAGGCATCCTGAAACCATGCAGCCAACCTGCCCTTCTGGCGAATGAATATGCGATCGGCAGCCGCCGACGTCGAAAGCCGCTGATGTCACCGCACCGACGGGACAGTGTGTCAGGCAAGGCTTGTCAAGACAGTGATCGCAGGGATGGCTATCGACGCGGCCGCTGGCCTCGCCAATCCTCTCGGCAAAGCCGATGGCACCGCGATAGCCGTGCCACAAACCATATTCGGGATGAATGAGAATCCCCAGCGGCGAAGGTTTCAGGCCCTCTACCCTCATTGCCCATTGCTGGAAGGGATGCCATGGCTTTTCCGAAGGAAACCAGGCGGTTGCGTCGAGTTCCTCAGCCACCGGCCAAATGGTTGCCATCGACCATGTGTCGAGCGGGTCGGCAACGTCAGTATTCTCCGAACGCCAGCGATCGAAGGCCGGCCAGATCGATCCGCCGATATTTCCCAGCAGGATCACGGTAGCAGCGCGGCCGCCTGTCTGAAGTTCAGGCCCGTCGCCGTCGAAATGCAGCACGCCACGCAAAAGAATTCCGTGCGGGGCAAGCCTCGCACGGATCGTTTCAATTGTGGTTTCGCTCGTGCCCATTATGTCCGGTCAGGTGGCTTGTAGTGAGGACGCCAGACGTCGCGCTGGATCCAATCCGCCACCTGAAACCGTCCGCCACTCTCCCTGGCTTCGGGACCCTTTCAAGTGAAAGCGTCGGGCATCGAATCCTTCTTCTGCTTGATGTAGGCGAGAAGGGCTTCGTCGATCGCAGGATCGAGCGCCGGCGCTTCATACTGGTCGAGCCAGGAGCGGCAAAGCGCATTTGCACGTTCCTCAACTCGCTTGGCGCCTTCCACTTCCCACTGTTCAAACGAGTTGTTGTCAGCCAGAGCCGAACGGTAGAACGCCGTCTGGAAGTTGGCCTGCGTATGGGCGCAGCCGAGATAATGGCTGCCCGGGCCGACTTCCTGGATGGCATCCAGCGCCTGCGCATTTTCAGAAAGGTCGATACCTTCGGCCATCTTCTGCATCATGCCGAGCTGATCCTGGTCGATCATGAACTTCTCGTAGGACGACACAAGTCCGCCTTCGAGCCAGCCTGCGGCATGCAGCACGAAGTTGGTGCCGGCCAGCAGCGTCATGTTGAGCGTGTTGGACGATTCGGTGGCTGCCTGCGCATCCGGAACCTTCGACGCGCAAAGCGAACCACCGGTACGGAACGGCAGGCCGAGGCGGCGGGCGAGCTGGGCTGCACCGTAGGAGACCAGCGACGGTTCCGGCGTACCGAAGGTCGGAGCACCCGACTGCATCGAGATCGATGCCGCGAAGGTACCGAACAGCACCGGCGCCCCCTTGCGGATCAGCTGTGTGAACGACGCACCAGCCAGCACTTCGGCGAGGATCTGCGTCAACGTGCCTGCCACAGTCACCGGGCTCATGGCGCCCGCCAGGATGAACGGCGAGATCACCGTGGCCTGGTTGTGACGGGCATAGACTTTCAGCGCGCCGACCATGGTCTCGTCGAACACCATCGGCGAGTTGGCGTTGATCAGGTTGAGCGTGACGCAATTGTTCTCGACGAACTCATCGCCGAAAACCAGCTTGGCCATGGCGATCGTGTCTTCGGCGCGTTCCGGCGCAGTGACCGAGCCCATGAACGGCTTGTCGGAATACTTGATATGGGAGTAAATCATATCGAGGTGGCGCTTGTTGACCGGCACGTCGACCGGCTCGCAGACAGTGCCGCCCGACGAATGGATCGACGGCGCCATATAGGCGAGCTTCACGAAATTGCGGAAATCCTCGATCGTCGCATAGCGGCGGTTGCCTTCCAGGTCGCGGACGAAGGGAGGGCCGTAAACCGGCGCGAACACGGTCGCCTTGCCGCCGATATGGCAATTGCGCTCCGGATTACGGGCGTGCCAGGTGAAACTCGACGGGGCGGTCTTCAGGATTTCGCGGCAAAGGCCCTTGGGGAAATGCACGCGCTCACCACGCACGTCGGCACCGGCTTCCTTCCACAGCGCCAATGCTTCTGCATCTTCGCGGAACTCGATGCCGATCTCTTCGAGGATGCGGTCAGCATTGTTCTCGATCAGCTGCAAGCCTTCTTCGTCGAGCACTTCATATTCGCGAATCTTGCGGATGATATAGGGAAGAGATGGGTTGGGACCACCGCCCGTGCGCGCCGCGCGCCGCGCGGCCGCACCACGTCCACGGCGACCGCCACCTTCTGCCGGCACTTCAGCCTGTTCGTTTGTCTGGTCCATCATCGTTTCCTCTACCGATTTGCCCGCTCCAACGGGTGACTGTTGTCGCTGATCCTAAACAATGCCGCAAAAGGAACATTCCTCAAAGCGCCAATGAGTAGGCTGGAAGCGAAGCGACGGAAATAGGATGCATCGCGGCTAGATCATCGAAAATGGGTTCAGACCGCCTTCAGTTGCGGTCCGTCACTGGAATTGGGCTTTGCGGGCGCCGATGGCGCGAGATAGGCAAGAAGCGACAGCGCACTCATCGGCCGCGCATAGTGAAAACCCTGGCCAAGCGCAATTCCGAGCTCCAGCAGCACCGCGGTCTGGTCGGGGCTTTCGATACCCTCGGCGACGACATTGATGCCGAGTTCGCTTGCCATACGGCTGATTCCGCGAGCGATGCCGAGGCTGCGATCGGATGTGGTCACGCCGTCCACAAGCGACTTGTCGAGCTTGATCTTGCGAAACTCAAGACTGGCGAGCCGACTGAGGTTGGAGTAGCCCTTGCCGAAATCATCGACGGCAAGGTAGATGCCGAGCATACGAAAATGCTCGACGTTCTGGTCGACGATCTCACTTTCGGCCATGACAGCATCTTCGGTCAGTTCGAGAAGCAATTGTCCGCGCTGCATGTCATGGCGCTTGGCCACCTCGCCTACCGCCCGGGCAAAGCCGGACAACGCCATCAGTCCCGGCGAAACGTTGGCCGTGACCTGGATGTGGTGGCCGCATGCCGCCATGTGATTGCGGGTCGCACAGGCCTTGTCGATCACATAGAGCGTCAATGGCAGGATCTGGCTGGTCTGCTCTGCCGCTTCGATGATTTCGATGGGCGGGACCGCGCCGAATTCCGGATGATTCCAGCGCACCAGTGCTTCGATGCCCCTGGTCTCGCCGGCGCTGAGGGAGACGATCGGTTGATAGGCGACGTCGATCCTGCTGTCGAGGATCGCCCGCTTCAGGTCGGCCCGCAGCGTGCGTTTGCGATTGCTGGCACTGGTGATCGCGGATGATGTGAACTGCACGCAGTTGCGGCCAGCAGCCTTCGCCGCATAGAGTGCCGCATCGGCATTGCGCAGCATACAGCCGGTCGTGGTGATCGGCACATCGCCACTATGCGCGACACCGATGCTGGTCGCAGCCTTGATCGGATTGCCCTCGAACAGCACGGGATCGGCGAGCCGCAGGATGACGCGATTTGCAAAAGCAGCTGCCCGTTCCTTCGAGCCCCGCAGAAGCACGGCGAACTCATCGCCGCCCAGCCGGCAGACCACGTCGTCGACGCCGCAGGTCGACGACAGTATCGATGCGACATGCCTGAGAAGATGATCCCCTGCCGCATGGCCCAACGTATCATTCACGGCTTTGAAGCCGTCCAGGTCGAGCACAACGAGGCTGAAGTTGTCTGATATGTTGCGACATTGCAGCGCCGTCTCGAAGCGACGGCGGTTGCCGATACCGGTCAGATGGTCGGAGATCAGCATATGCTGTTTCTCTTCCACCGCCAGGTTGAGTTTGCGGTTGCCGCGGCGCGACAGATAGAGCTCGAACAGCACATAGAGAAAGGTCAGGCAGGCAAGACCGGCATATTCGAATTGCAGAATCTTGAGATTGTCCAGGCTATCGATTTCCCTCTCGACCATGCCGCGCATCTGGTTGCGGCGCGCCGAGTAGGCCTTGTCGCTATAATGAGCGATATCCGCCTGGTAGCGAATTGCAAACTGGCCCATTTCCGCATAGGTGGCGGGCTGGTCGAACTTCAGGGCCTGAACCGCCTTTTCGAGCTCCGGCAGCGCTGCAAATAGATCGGGGATGATCGAGGTCTCGACGACGCCTGCTCCAGTCAAGGCATCCCGATAGCTCGCTGTCTTCAGCACATTGACGCGTGACCAGAAGATGTCGAGTGCCAGAGCAATATCAACATCCCTGACACTGCCGTCGCCGGAAGAATAGCGATAGGCTTTGCCCAGCAGATCGTTGAACTCCATCTCCGCCCGCGTCGCCTCTTCGAAACGCGCCGACTTGAAGAGATGCATGCTGATGCCGTCGGTAATCGACGCGATATTCTGGCTGCCAATCACCATCATCGCCGCAAACAGCGCGAGAATCGCAGGAAACCGAATAAGCAGCAGGTTCGACCGTGTCACACGCGGCAGCTTCATTTGATGCTGATTTCTTTCAGTTGCCAGATACTCCGGGCTTCGTAAATCGCGCTTTTGCGCAGATCCGGATTATCGCCCGAGGGATAGACGACCCATGCTGGCCCCTTGTCCCGGATAGATATCGGCTTGCCGTCGATTTCAATGGCGGCGATGACATCGAACTCCTCGAAATCCTTGGTCGGGATCTCGGCTTCGTAGTTGTCGAGAGCAACGGCGTAGGCTGTCGTACCGCTGGCACCTGCCGCCTTCAGCAGATCCCGCAACAGCGGCCCGCGCGCCTCATGCAATGCATCGTCCATTCCCGGCAGCAGGGCCATGTACTTCGTCGTGCCGACATTCGCGATCACCTGATCGGTCACCTCGAAGGCCGCCGTCTTGCCGTCTCTGGCAACAATGGAGAAGTAGACCTTATCTGCGCTTGCAGCCGGAGACAAAAATACAACCAAAAGGAAAGCCAACCCTATGATTAATTTTGACAAAACGGTCGCGCTCCACTGAAAAACCACCACTTCCAACTAGATTGAATTGATTAAAATTGAATTATTGCGACACCGGCTCAGGACGAAATCACCAAACCTATTGCGCAACCTCACGTATCAACAGCAACTAAAAGTGGGCAACCCTTCAAAATGCGACAGCACCGTCGTTTTTCGCCATCGCCTGCGTCGTTTTCGAAAACGCTTTGCAAACGTCCATGGCTAACTATAGTGGACGATAGGATTTGTCGAAATCCGGCACCATTCAATTGACGAGGATCCAATGGCAGACGATGAAATCATTCTTTCGGAACTCTCCGACGAGGAGCTTGTGCAGCAGATGCACGACGACCTCTACGACGGACTGAAGGAAGAGATCGAGGAAGGCACCAACATCCTGCTCTCACGCGGCTGGGTGCCCTATGACGTTCTGACTCAAGCGCTCGTCGAAGGCATGCGCATCGTCGGCATCGATTTCCGCGACGGCATTCTGTTCGTGCCGGAAGTTCTGCTTTCGGCCAACGCCATGAAGGCCGGCATGTTCATCCTGCGTCCGCTGCTCGCCGCCACCGGCGCGCCGAAGCAGGGCAAGATGGTCATCGGCACCGTCAAGGGCGACATCCACGACATCGGCAAGAACCTGGTCGGCATGATGATGGAAGGCGCCGGATTCGACGTCATCGACCTCGGCATCAACAACCCGGTCGAGAACTATCTCGATGCGATCGAGCGCGAACAGCCTGATATTCTCGGCATGTCCGCCCTGCTGACCACGACCATGCCCTATATGAAAGTCGTGATCGACACGATGAAGGAAAAGGGCATCCGCGACGACTACATCGTTCTCGTCGGCGGCGCTCCGCTCAACGAGGAATTCGGCAAGGCCGTCGGCGCCGACGCCTATTGCCGCGACGCCGCCATCGCGGTGGAAACCGCCAAGGAATATATCAAGCGCAAGCACAACACGCTGGCTGCGCGCGCCTGATCATTCATCAAAGGATAAAAAGAGCTGGCCGCACACATGTGCGGCCAGTTTCGTTTTGGGATTAGTTGGCCGCGTCCTTGACGGCGTCCTTGGTATTCGACATGTCACGTCCCGCCCCGCGGATGGTGTTTGCACACGAGGACAGGAAGAGTGCGGCAATCAGGGCGCAAATAATCTGGGTGGTGACCTTAGGCATTGGAATCTCCCGACCGTGCTCGGTTTAGTTCGCGACATCCTTGGCCGCCTTCTCGGTTGCGTCCGCGGTATTGGCCACGTCGCGACCGGCACCGCGGATAGTGTTGGCGCAGGAGGTAAGGAACAATGCCGCAGTCAGGGCGATCACAATTTTAGCAGAAATATTCGTCATCTCAGCTCTCCAAATGGCAATGGGATGGTGCGGCAGCAATGCCGCATATGTTGCAGAGAGCGGCCTTCGACAAGGAAGGAAAATACCTCCCGGCGCGCCGCATGGGGGCACAACGCGCGAAACGGGAAAATGTTCACTCAATAGCAATTCCTTCGGAAGAAATGCGGTTCGGGAGCCTCTCGCCGTTCAGCGGGGCTATGCAGGCAGAACAAGCCCGCCGCGTTCGGCATCACCTTTTGCCGCAACCGGCATTCCATGCTGAGAAAATTTCCCTATATTAGCGGGGCGAAACAGTCAGGACGCCCATGAACGAGGATTTAACGAAACCCGAACCGCTCCGCATCATCGCATGCGGCGCGATTGCGCGCGAAATCCTCGCGGTCAAATCAGCCAATGGCCTCGACCACGTCGACCTGCAATGTCTTCCCGCCATATGGCACGTCTATCCGGAAAAGATCGTGCCCGGTCTGCGCGAAAAAATCGCCGAGGCGCGTGCTGAAGGCTTCAAGCGCATCTATATCGGCTATGCGGAATGCGGCACCCAGGGCCAGCTCGACAAGCTCTGCGAAGAGGAAGGCATCGAGCGGATCGCCGGCCCACACTGTTACGCCTTCTTCACCGGCACGGAGAAGTTTCTCGCCGAATGCGAGGACGAATTCACCGCCTTCTACCTGACCGACCTGATCACCCGCCAGTTCGAGGCTTTCGTCATCGAGCCCCTGAAGCTCGACAAGCATCCCGAGTTGCGCGACATGGTGTTTGGCAACTACACCAAGATCGTCTACCTCGCCCAGACCGTAGACCCCGCTCTGCAGGAGAAGGCAAAGTGGGCAGCCGACTACCTGAAGCTGGATTATGAATACCGCTTCACCGGCTATGGCGACCTTGCGCCGGCCCTGATAAGGGCATAGCCTGCTCCGACAGGGCAGTTCTCCGAAAATACGACAAAATATTTGGCGACGGTCATACGTTGTCTTATTTGCATGATAATCGCGCCTTAAGGATCGCCCTTTAGAGTATCCCGGTGGGAGACTTTGCTAGAAACATCACCAAGATTTTCCGGTAAATCGCACTCCGCGCCATGAAAACAGTAGGTGCCAAGTGTCGGATGCCAGCATGGAACTAAGCCTCAGGGAAAAAGTGGTCAAGGAAAGGCCGGAGCGGCTTTCGGAACTGCTGCGTCACGTTTCGCAGCAAGCAGGTGACAAGATATCGCTCGGCGTGATCGCCGAAGCCATGGCCGACCGATCCTTCGGCGCCTTCCTCGTCGTCTTCTGTCTTCCCAACCTTATTCCACTGCCGCCGGGCGCGACCTTCATCCTCGGCATGCCGCTGGTGTTTATCGCCTTCCAGATGGCGTTTTCACGCCTTGATACGATCTGGCTGCCGAAGCGGCTGCATGACTATTCCTTCGACAACAAGGCTTTTGCCTCCGTCCTCGACAAGTTCGTGCCATGGATGGAAAAAGCCGAGAAGCTGATCAAACCGCGTTTCTGGAGCGGCAATACCCGCCTCTATGAGCGCTTTATCGGCATCTTTGCCCTGCTGCTGGCGATCGTCATCTTCCTGCCGATACCGCTTGGAAATATGGGCCCGGCCTATTCGCTGGCCTTGATGGGACTTGGCCTGACCGAACGCGACGGCATCGTCCTGATGATCGGCGCCGTGATCGGCCTCGTCTTCTCGGCGGTCGTCGGTTATGTCGGATATGAGCTCCTTCATCTTATCCCCTACTTCTTCCATCAGATTCCGCATTATTGGGATGTCTTCCTGCATTTCTTCGCTTGATCGCGTCAGCGTTTTTTGTGAGGATTTTTGCGGTGTCGCAATAAGGCCAAAGCGACGTCGTGCCTAGCCGGGCAGCGACACCCCCTCTCATTCCATTGTAGCCGCAGCATAGGGAGTTTCGGGGAATGGCTGACCGCATCATCGTCTACTGGCGCGATATACCTGCGCAGGTAATCATCAAGAAGGGCCGGACAAACGCCAAGCGCGAATTGTCGCTGCGGTTCACGGAAGCCATCGACATGTGCGCCATGCGCACCGGCGCCGCGGAAAGCGGCGATTACCTCGCCGACTGGCGCAAGGCCGACCCCGTCGAGGTCTCCGACGATCTCGAGGCCGAGGCCGACAAGACAGCCGCCGAGCTTGAGGCCACCTATGACCGCGAGCGGCTTGTCGCACTCGTCAAGCGCGGCGGTCGCGAAAATGGTTGAGCTGAAAATCCACAAGAAGCCACCAACGGCCTATGTACCGTCCGGCGTTTCCGCTGTCGGCCGCCAGAAGCGCAGCTATACGATCCGCCTCTGGTCGATCCGTCATTCGCGCATGCTCGAATGGTTCTACGACAAATTCGCGAAATTCTTCCTGCTGCTACATCCGGTCTGGAACAAACTCGGCTATCAGCGTGTCGAATGGCCGATCAAGGCCGTGGAGAAGCGGGTCAAGGGACTGATGTTCGACTGTCGCATGTGCGGCCAGTGCGTGCTTTCCTCGACCGGCATGTCGTGCCCGATGAACTGTCCCAAGCAGCTTCGCAACGGACCTTGCGGCGGCGTTCGCGCCAACGGCAATTGCGAAGTCGAGCCCGACATGCCTTGCGTCTGGGTGAAAGCCTGGGAAGGGTCGCGCAACATGGTGCATGGCGACAAGATCATGACGGTGCAGAAGCCCGTCGATCAGTCCCTGCGCGAAACGTCCGCCTGGCTGCGCACGACGGCGACTGCCGCCGCCGCCAATGAAGCTCTGAAGAAAGAAGCGTGACCGCAATGGTGCATATCGATGAGAACCCGCTCGGCCCGCACCTGCCTCTCGATCCCCTGCCCGGCCATTCCTCTCTAGGCCGGCTGGAACGCGTGCTGCGTCGCGGCGAATTCGCCGTCACCGCCGAGCTGAACCCACCCGACAGTGCCAACCCTGAAGAAGTCTATGAGCGCGCTGCGATCTTCGAAGGCTGGGTGGACGGTATCAACGCTGTCGATGCGTCGGGCGCCAACTGCCATATGTCGTCGGTCGGCATCTGCGCGCTGCTGACCCGCATGGGCTATGCGCCAATCATGCAGATCGCCTGCCGCGACAAGAACCGCATCGCCATCCAGGGCGATGTGCTGGGTGCCGCCGCCATGGGCGTCGCGAACATCATGTGTCTGACCGGGGACGGCGTCCAGGCCGGAGACCAGCCGGGCGCCAAGCCGGTCTTCGACCTCGATTGCATGTCGCTGCTCGAAACCGTTCGCACGATGCGCGACGAGTCAAAGTTCCTGTCGGGCCGCAAGATCACCACGGCACCACAAGTGTTCCTGGGTGCCGCAATCAATCCCTTCGCTCCGCCCTACGATTTCCGCCCCTATCGCCTCGGCAAGAAGATCGAAGCCGGCGCGCAGTTCGTCCAGAGCCAGTACTGCTTCGACGTGCCGATGTTCCGCGAATACATGAAGAAGGTCGTCGACCTCGGCTTTGCCGAAAAATGCTTCATCCTCGCCGGCGTCGGCCCGATGGCGTCTGCCAAGACGGCCAAGTGGATCCGTTCCAACGTTCCCGGCATCCATATCCCCGATTCTGTAATCAAGCGCCTCGAAGGCGCCGAAAACCAGAAAAAGGAAGGCAAGCAGCTCTGCATCGACATCATCAACGAGGTGAAAGAGATTCCGGGCGTCAGCGGCATCCATGTCATGGCTTACCGCCAGGAAGAATATGTATCCGAGATCGTTCATGAGTCCGGCGTACTCAAGGGCCGCACGCCCTGGAAGCGCACGCCACGCTCGGACATTCACGAATTCATCGAAGAAACCGCCAATGGCCTGGTGGACCATTCCGTCAGATGATCTGCGCATGCAATTGACCCACTGTCGACTCGTCGGCTTGCCACCAATCCAATAAAGACTTAGTGCAAACCCTCTGTCTTTGAGCTCTCAAGGGATAACAATGACCCGTACCATCGTCGCATCCGCTACCCGCGAAATCATCATCGGCTTTGACCAGCCGTTCTGCGTCATCGGCGAGCGGATCAATCCGACCGGCCGCAAGAAGCTGGCCGCCGAAATGGCCGCCGGCAATTTCGAGACCGTCATCAAGGATGCGCTGGAACAGGTCGCCGCCGGCGCCACCATGCTCGACGTCAATGCGGGCGTCACCTCCGTCAACCCCAACGAGACCGAGCCGGGCCTGCTGGTGCAGACGCTCGAAATCGTCCAGGGCCTCGTGGATGTACCGCTGTCGATCGACAGCTCGGTGACCGCTGCCATCGAAGCCGCTCTCAAGGTCGCCAAGGGCCGCCCGCTGGTCAATTCGGTTACCGGCGAAGAGGAAAAGCTCGAAGCCATCCTGCCGCTGGTCAAGAAGTACAACGTTCCGGTCGTGGCGATCTCCAACGACGAAACCGGCATTTCGATGGACCCGGACGTGCGCTTTGCAGTCGCCAAGAAGATCGTCGAACGCGCCATGGACCACGGCATCAAGCCGGAAGACATCGTTGTCGACCCGCTGGTCATGCCGATCGGCGCTCTGGGCGATGCCGGCCGCCAGGTCTTTCAGCTGCTTTATCGCCTGCGCAACGAACTCAAGGTCAACACGACCTGCGGCCTCTCCAACATCTCCTTCGGCCTGCCGCACCGCCATGGCATCAATGCCGGCTTCATCCCGATGGTCATCGGCGCCGGCATGACTTCGGCGATCATGAACCCCTGCCGCCCGCAGGAAATGGAGGCCGTCCGCGCCGCCAACGTGCTCAACGGCACCGACCCCCACTGCAGCCACTGGATCAAGACCTATCGCGACCACAAGCCCAATGAACTGGGCGCTGCCGCTGTCCCGACGCCGGCGGCATCGTCGGCCCCGGCTGGTCGCCGCGGCGGACGTGCAAGCCGCGTGGGTGCTGGTGGCGCGGCGGAGTAACTCTCGAAAAGTGGTCTTGAATTTAACAAAGACGAAGATAATCACGGCTCTCAGGATGGTCGTGATTATCGTTCCGCTGGTGTTCCTGATCATCAAGTATGGACTTAGCGCCGCGGAGTTTAGTCACTTGTACACGGTCATGCATTCCACCATTGGCGCCCTCTTTTATCTGATACCCTTGCCATTGGTAGGTCTCGCAGGACTGGCAGTCATCAACTTCGTTGAACCAGACCAGCCGGAGCGGCGGGATTCAATCATGTCCTGGGCAAGTGTACTGGCTGTCGCAACAACGTTTCTGGCGTTGACTGCCTATGCCAAGATCACGACACCTTAGCGTGGGCGGCGGCCAGTCGGCAGTTCCAATTGTTAGATCACCCTGCACAAATGCTGCAGGGTGATCTTTGCATGTCGGGATTTGGATAATATTCAAGGCGATGAGGGTGCACTCTGCTAGAGAGCTGCATTCAGAGAGAAATTTGATATGCGATACGACGACACGTCGGGAAATGAGTCCGCAATGGCCGAAGGCGCAAGCAAGGATCCGCTCGTTCTATTCATGCCATCTGGCAAGCGCGGGCGCTTCCCGGTTGGCACGCCGGTTCTCGAAGCCGCCCGCAAGCTCGGCGTCTATGTCGAAAGCGTCTGCGGTGGCCGCGCCACCTGTGGCCGCTGCCAGGTCGAAGTGCAGGAAGGCAATTTTGCCAAGCACAAGATCGTCTCGTCCAACAACCACATTTCGGCACGCGGCCCCAAGGAAGAACGGTATGACCGCGTCCGCGGCCTGCCGGAAGGCCGTCGCCTCTCCTGTTCCGCCGAGATTCTTGGCGATCTCGTCATTGACGTGCCCCAGGATACCGTCGTCAACGCCCAGGTCGTCCGCAAGGCCGCGAGCGACCGCGTCATCGAGCGCAATGCCGCCGTCCAACTCTGCTATGTCGAGGTCGATGAACCCGATATGCACAAGCCGCTCGGTGACCTCGACCGCATGAAGATCATGCTCGAAAAGGATTGGGGCTGGAAGGATCTGCTGATCGCGCCCCACCTGATCCCACAGGTCCAGAAGATCCTCCGCAAGGGCAACTGGGGCGTCACCGCCGCCATCCACCGCGACATGGATTCCTCGCGTCCTTTCATCGTCGGCCTGTGGCCGGACCTCAAGAACGAGGCCTATGGCATCGCCTGCGATATCGGCTCGACCACCATCGCCATGCATCTCGTATCGCTGCTGTCTGGCCGTATCGTTGGCTCCGCCGGCACCTCGAACCCGCAGATCCGCTTCGGCGAAGACCTGATGAGCCGCGTCTCCTATGTCATGATGAACCCGGATGGCCGCGAAGCGATGACCGTTGCCGTGCGTGATGCGATCAACGGCCTGATTGGCAAGGTCTGCCAAGAGAATGGCGTCGACCGTGACGACATCATGGACATGGTATTCGTCGCCAACCCGATCATGCACCACCTGTTTCTCGGCATCGACCCGACCGAACTCGGCATGGCGCCCTTTGCACTCGCCGTTTCCGGCGCCCTGCAATATTGGGCGCACGAGATCGACATCAAGGTCAATCGCGGTGCACGCGTCTACATGCTGCCATGCATCGCCGGCCATGTCGGCGCCGACGCCGCTGGCGCGACCCTGTCGGAAGGCCCCTATCGGCAGGACAAGATGATGTTGCTGGTCGATGTCGGCACCAATGCCGAAATCATCCTCGGCAACAAGGATCGTGTCGTCGCCGCCTCCTCCCCCACCGGCCCGGCCTTCGAGGGCGCGGAAATCTCTTCGGGCCAGCGCGCAGCACCAGGCGCGATTGAGCGCGTGCGCATCGATCCTGTGACACTGGAGCCGAAGTTCCGGGTGATCGGCGTCGAGAAATGGTCCGACGAGGAAGGCTTCGAGGAAGATGCGGCAGCGGTTGGCGTCACCGGCATCTGCGGCTCGGCGATTATCGAAGTGGTTGCGGAAATGTATCTCTCCGGCATCATCTCGGAGGACGGCGTCGTCGACGGCGCGATGGCCGAACGCAGCCCGCGCATCATCGCCAATGGCCGCACATTCTCCTACCTGCTGCGCGGCGATGGCGAACAGCGCATCACCGTCACCCAGAACGACGTGCGCGCCATCCAGCTCGCCAAGGCCGCACTCTATGCCGGCATCAAGCTGCTGATGGAGAAGCTCGGCATCAACAAAGTCGATACGATCCGTTTCGCTGGCGCCTTTGGTTCGTTCATCGATCCGAAATACGCCATGGTTCTCGGCCTCATCCCCGATTGCGACCTCAACGAGGTCAAGGCCGTGGGCAACGCAGCCGGCACCGGCGCGCTGATGGCCCTGCTCAATCGCAACCACCGCCGCGAGATCGAGGGAATGGTCAAGAAGATCGAAAAGATCGAGACCGCACTGGAATCGAATTTCCAGCAGCTGTTCATCGACGCGATGGCGATGCCCAACAAGGTCGACGCCTTCCCGGAACTGGCCAAGGTCGTCACCCTGCCCGAGCGCAAGTCCGTGACCTCGGGTGGCGAAGATGGCGGCGGCCGCAGGCGGCGCCGCGAGCGCGGGTGAGAGCCCAGCCCTCATCTTGAATCAAAAAGCGCGCCACGAGGCGCGCTTTTTGCATTTGTTGGATGTTTTGGTTTACGCCGCCATTGCCGCGGGACGGCCAACCTGCAGGTCGCCGAGGGCTGCGCGCACATAGTCGGCAACGGCCCGCGCGGGTGCCTCTGCTCCCTCGCGGATGGCAAGGCCGATATCATAGGTGCCGAGATCCGGCAGGCCTTCGCGTTCGCCCAGCACGACCATGTCATCCTGGACCAGGAAGCGGGCCAGCGGCGCGATGGCAATATCGGCACGGATCGCCGCGGACTGGCCCATATGGCTGCCGCAATAGTAGGCGATGCGGAATTCCTTCTCCGACTTGGTGAGCTCTTCGAGCGCACGCGACCGCCAGATGCAGCCGGAATCCCACACGGAGATCGGCAGCGGTGTCTTCAAATGCGCCTGACCATGCTTCTTGCCCACCCAGACGAGTTTCTCCGCCATTACCTTTTCCGAGGGATCGGACCTGACGCCACCCAGGAAATTGTAGAGCGCCAGATCCAGCCGACCGTCTTCGATCGACTTGTGCAGGTTGGACGAAGAGTCGATCGTCACTTCGATCGCGAGGTTCGGCCAGGTCTCGGAGAGATGCTTGAGAATGCCGCCTAGCATCAGCTCGCCGATATCGTCAGGCGCACCGAGGCGCACGATGCCGTTCATGTCGGGGACGATGAAGCGCGACACCGCTTCGTTATTGAGTGCAAGCATGCGCTTGGCATAGCTCAGCAAAATTTCGCCATTGTGCGTCAGCGTCACCGAGCGCGCATCGCGGCGGAAAAGAGAGGCGCCAAGCGTTTCCTCGAGCTTCTTGATCTGCATCGACACAGCAGACGGCGTGCGGAACACCGCTTCGGCCGCCGTCGTGAAATTGCCGGTGTCGGCAATTGCGATGAATGTCTTCAACACATCCAGTTCGAGGACCGGCAGCGTTGCGGGGATTGCATTGGCCATTTCTGCACCTTCAATTTAATTGAACGATATCATCATTCCATTTCGTTTGATTGAACATCAAATAAATCCGATAGTCAAGCCGTCACCAAGGCTCGCCTCTCAAGAAAGGAAACGGCAATGCAGAATATCCTCTTCTCCGGTTCTGGTTCATTCCTCAACTATATTCAGGTCCACGCTCGCAGGGCACGCCTCGCCAAGCAACAGGCCCGGCTTCAGCGCGAACTCGCACGTCTGCCTCGTTATGTTGCAGATGATATCGGCGCCGGTCCCAATCAAGATCGATTCATCAATATTCTTGACGACTAGCATAAGACATATTCGTTTGTCTTATGAGACGCATCGGTAGATAAATTTAGCGGGTTCAACCCACCATCACGAGGAAGTACGACAATGAGCATCTCCAGTTTCGATAGCGGCCACTATTCCGGCATCCCGTCCCGGCATTCTTCAGGCATCTCCGGCTTCATCGCCTTCATCAGCGCCAAGTGGTCTGAGTACCGCCTGATGCGGTCGATCGAATCCGTTCCCTATGATGTCATGAAGGACGTCGGCTTCCCGGCCGCCGAGCGCACGAATGAAATGTAATCCCTGTCGCAAATAGGTCCGGAGTTCTCGGCATGATGCCGACGACCTCCGGACTACGCATTCAACCGATCGCTTACTCAACCTTTGTCTGCATATATTTTCAAAAACGATATTATCGCTAATTGCAGTTCGCTTCTGGAATACCCCTCCCTCCCCGGTTTTCTCCATCACCACCTGTGAACTTTTTGCGCCTGCCGCAATAAAGCTTGCAAGTGTCGCTAATACGCTATTCTTTTGTGACGCATTCAGACCAATTTTGTTCTACGCGACATAGAGAGAGTGACCATGCGCCCCGAGAGCTATTCGATCACCAAAAAGCCCGCCGCCATCAAGCGCACGATCGTGTTCTTTCTGGTGCCAAACTTCACCATGCTGCCGTTTTCGGCTGCGGTGGAAACCCTCCGCATCGCCAACCGCATGCTGGGCTACGAGGCCTATCAGTGGCGCCTGGCATCTGCTGACGGCCAGAAGGTCTACTCTTCCTCCGGCATCGGGCTTGAAGCCAAGACGTCGCTTATGGACGAGCGCAAGAACCTCTCCGGCGAAATGCGTCCCAACATGGTGCTGATCTGTTCGGGCATCTATGTCGAGGAATACCGCAACAAATCCGTCAACGCCTATCTGCGCGAAGTCTACAATCGCGGCATTGCGGTCGGCAGTCTCTGCACCGGCGCCCATGTTCTGGCGCAGGCCGGCCTGCTCAACGGCAAGCGTTGCGCCATCCACTGGGAGAACCTGCCCGGCTTTGCCGAAGCCTTCCCGCAGGCCGAAGTGCATGCCGACCTCTTCGAGATCGACGGCAACATCTACACTTGCGCCGGCGGCACCGCCTCGCTCGACATGGTGCTCTATTTCATCCGCCAGGATTTTGGCGAAAACCTCGTCAATCGAGTCTGCGAACAGCACCTGACCGACCGCGTCCGTTCCGCAAGCGACCGCCAGCGCCTGCCGTTGCGCGCCCGTCTCGGCGTACAGAACTCCAAGGTCCTGTCGATCATCGAGATCATGGAAAACAATCTGGCCGAACCGTTGTCCCTGGTCGACATTGCCGACAAAGCTGGCCTGTCGCGCCGCCAGATCGAACGCCTGTTCCGCCAGGAAATGGGCAGGTCCCCCGCCCGCTACTATCTCGAAATCCGCCTCGACCGCGCCCGCCATCTCTTGGTGCAATCCTCGATGCCGGTGGTCGAAGTAGCGGTGGCCTGTGGCTTCGTCTCCGCCTCGCACTTCTCCAAATGCTACCGCGAGCTCTACGGCCGTTCGCCGCAACAGGAACGCGCAGATCGCAAGCAGCTTGCGACCCAGCCGAGCGTCAACGGCGCCGTAATGTAAGACCGACAGACAAGATCATGGCTTACGAAGCCATGATCTTGGTAACCTGATAATCCGAAAACACCTGGTTTCGACCGGAATGCTTGGCCAGATAGAGATACTGGTCGGCAGCGTTCAGGTAGTTGTCGAAGGTTTCGGCCCCCGAGATCGTCGCGAGCCCCATCGACACGGTCACCGACAGGTCCTCGTCATCCACGACGACGCGCACCCTGGCGATCTCCTCGCGGATATGGTCGCAGAATTCAAAGGCCTGCTGGATATCCAGCCCACAATAGAGGACGCCGAATTCCTCGCCGCCGAGCCGCGCCACCATGTGCCGCTTTTCGCCGACCACCGCCAGCAGCCGCTTGGAAACCGCTTTCAGCACGAGATCGCCGACTTCGTGACCATAGGTGTCATTGAGCCGCTTGAAATGATCGATATCCATCAGCGCCATGGAGACAGGCATGTCCTGCCGCAAACAGACATCGACGATCTTCGGCCCACGATCGAAGAAGTACCGCCGATTGAGAAGGTCGGTGAGATAGTCGCGGCTGGCCATGCGCTGCAGCGCCTGGATCTGCTTGTGGATCGTCATCACATGGTTCAAACGACCGGCAAGGTCCTCGGAGCTTATCGGCAGGTGGACGAAATCGTCACCGCCGGCCCCTAGAAAGCGCGCCACGTCATCCTGCCCCGTGAGCTTGGAATAGCCGACAACCCGCAATGTGCTCTCGCCGTAGCGGTTCTGCAGCGCCGTGATCAGCTCGAAGTTGTTCGGAGCGGCGAGATCGGCGCGCACCAGGATCAACTCGATATTGCGGCATTTATCCAGTTGTGTTGCCGCCTGTTCTTCCGAGTTCACCACAAGCGGGAAATAGTCGACTGCGCTCAGCAAGTCGGCGATGGCGCAGTTCTCGTCGGAATCAATCACCAGCAATTGCGCGTGGCTCTGCTGCAGGCAGCGGTCGACCACCCCGGTCAGGTCGTCTATCGAATGAATGGAACTCTTGGCGACGTAATCGTAGACGTTGCGAGCCAGGATTTCCGCCCTGCGGATATCGCTGCTGATGCCAGAGAAAACGACCGAGGGGATATTCTCCGACAACACGAGTTCAAGCGCCTCGCCGTTTGGCGCATCCGACTGGCAAAGGTCGAGGATTGCAAGCGCGAAGGTCTCGCGTGAGGTCGACAGAAGATGCCGAAGTGCAGCCAAGGTCGCACAATGCGTCACCGTCACGCCAAACAGTGTTTCGAGCCGGTCCTTGATGGCGATGGAATAGAAACGCGTATCCTCGACAAGCAGAACTTGCCGGCCTTGATATTTCCCAGGCATCAAAGACTTACGGATCGCTTCGCGAAAAGCCACGTTTCGCACATCCCCTAGACGTATCGATTTTATTGGTAGCAGGACGGTATGCGCTGCTAGCCGCTGCCGGGAGGGAATAACCCGCCTCACCAGTGGAGCACAGTATGTTTTTCTTATATGCAGACGTTATTCCGTGTGCACTTTCCAAAGTGTTAAAGTATCTGAATCTTTGTACTGCTTTGGGAATACAGTTTACTTCGTCCTAAATATTAGTGATTCCTAACATTAGAGTTTTTGCTTCGACTTATTTAAGACTATCCTTCGACACCTGCGCGATCAGCTCGCCTTCTTCTGACGCGACAGCAGCAGCTTCATCTGCGACAGCGTGTCGAGGTTCTGGTTGACGCGGCAGTAGAATTCCTCGTCGATGAACGGGCGCATCATGAAGTCGTTGCCGCCGGCCTTCAGGAAACGCGCCGAGAGAAGGCGATCGGTCGAAGACGACACGCCGATGATCCTCAGCTGGTGCGAACCGATATGCGCACGCGTCCGCCGCGTCAGTTCGAAGCCGTCGATATCGGGCATGTTGTAATCGGTGATCATCAGCGAGATGTCGCGATTTGCCTTCAGGATATCGAGCGCCTTCTGGCCGTTTTCGGCGGCGCTGACCTTGAAATTGTAGCGCTTGAGGCGCGTGGTCAGCAGCGCGCGTGCGGTCTGGCTGTCATCGACGATCAGTACATGGTGGGTATGGTTGGTCAGGAAGCGGCACACGGCTTCGACAAGCATGTCGACGGCAAACACGCTGTCCTTGATGATGTAATCGACGATCTGGTTCGACAGCAGCTTGTCGCGCGTCGTATCCTGCAGCGTGCCAGTGAAAACGATGGTCGGGATCGCCACATCGACGAGATAGTCCAGGGCCTCGCCCTGCTCGGCGCCCGGCAGGTTGATATTGGAAATCGCCAGCTTGATCGGGATGTCGGACTTCTCGTTGGCCTGCTGCAACTCTTCGAAATTGCGGCAAATCTCGATATCGATATGCAGCAGTTCCTTGATCCGCTGGCTGATCATCGAGGTGAAGACATTGGAGTCCTCGGCAACGATAATGCGGTTGCCCTTCAGCGACACGCCGGAATAGTGCATTCCGGAAACACCCAAGAAATCCATGACTTGCCTTTGCCCAGATTGAAATTGCCCCGATCCGGGAAGCTATGCGACAGGCTTTGAAAATTGGTTAAGGACGAACTGCAAGAAAACCGGGCATAACCATGAAAAACGGCCCCTGTGACGGGGCCGCAATTCAGTTTCCAAATGGCTTTCCGGATTACGCCGGCTCACGTCTTGGGCTTGAGGTTCTGCGGGTCGTAGAGCGGCTTGTAACCGATGCCGACGACCTCGACCGGATAGGTCTCGTTGAAATACTCGACCACCAGCTTGCGGCCTTCCTGGCAATAGGACCAGGGAAGATATGCGAGCGCAATGTTTTTGCCGATCGTCGGGCCAAAGGCGACCGAGGTGGTGTAGGAGCGGCGTCCCAGTTCGTCGACCAGTACTTCCTTGGTCTCCGGGTCGATGACCGGCATCGTGCCGACGGGATAGCGTTTGACACCCCTGGAGTCGGTATTTTCAGTCATGACAAGCGTGCAGAGCATTGCCGGCTGGTGTTCGCGCGCCTTGTATTCGAGATGCTTTGCCTTGCCACGGAAATCGGATTCCTTGACCTTCGGGCGGGCGAGATCGGCCTCGATGAGGTTGTATTGGGTGAGCAGGTCGGCATTCTGCAGACGCAGGCTCTTTTCCATGCGGCGGGAATTCGCATAGGTCTCGACGCCGAAGGCCATGACGCCCGTGGAGCGAAGCGCATCCCAGACGGCGAGGCCGTCCTCGTATTTCATGTGAAGTTCCCAGCCCTGCTCGCCGACATAGGAGATGCGGAAAGCGGTGACTTGTCTGCCGCCGATCTCAATCTGCTTGATGGCGGCGAAGGCGAAGTTCTCCGCATCGAGTCCCGCGGGGTCCTTGACAACCTTCTTCAGCGTGTCGCGGGCGTTCGGCCCCCAGATGCCGATGGTGATGAATTTCTCGGTCACATCGGTGATGGTGACGTCGAGGCCACGATCCTCCGCCACACGTTTCATGTAGTGGAAATCGCGCGGGCCGGCATCGGCGCCGTTGATCAGCCGGCAACGGTCAGCCATGCGGATGACGGTGAAGTCGGCGCGCACCATGCCCTCATCATCGAGGAAGTGGGTGTAGATGCCCTTGCCGATATTGTTGTCGCCACCGATCTTGGCAGCGCAGAGCCATTCGAGAAGCTCGACATGGTCCGGCCCCTCAATGTCCACCATGTGGAAGTGGCTGAGGTTGACGATGCCGCAATCCTCGGTCATCGCCAGATGCTCGGCATTGGAGACGCGCCAGAAATGGCGGTTGTCCCACTCGTTCTCGCGGACCGGGACCTGATTGCCGTACTTTTCCAGCAGGTGCTCATTGGCGGCGTAGCCATGGGCACGCTCCCAGCCGCCGAGTTCCATGAAGTAGCCGCCGAGTTCCTTCTCGCGCTCGTAGAAGGGCGAGCGCTTGGCGCCGCGGCCGGAGGCGTAGGGCTCGCGGGTATGGACGGCCGGGAAATACACCTTCTGCGCGGCTTCGAAGCAGCGGCCTTCGATGAATTCCTCGGTCAGCTGGTGTGGATAGAAGCGCGAATAGTCGATCGAGTTGTGGTCGATCTCCGTACGGCCGTCGGTCATCCAGTCGGCGATGAGCTTGCCGTAGCCCGGGCCATCCTTGACCCAGATCGCCACGCAATACCACAGGCCGCGGACCTTCTGGCTTTCGCCGCAGGACGGGCCGCCGGCAGCGGAAACCTGCAGCAGGCCGTTGAAGGAATGACCTTCGTTGTAGCCGATTTCACCGAGGATCGGCGTCAACTCGATTGCCTTTTCGAGCGGCTCGAGGATCTGCTCCATCTCGAGATCGCGCTGCGAGGGCGAGAGGCGGGCCTCGTTCTTTTCAAGGATATCTCTGGGGTGGCAGAGGCGCGGATTGGTCTGCTCGTAATAGCCCCATTCGATCTGGCCGCCCTCGGTCGTCTTTGGGTCGCCAGTGTCGCGCATGTAGGCCGAGTTGCCCTGGTCGCGCAGCAGCGGAAAGCCGATTTCCTTGCCGGTGCCTTCGAACTCATTGTAGGGGCCGAAGAAGGTCAGGGGATGGTCGACCGGCATGACCGGAAGATCCTCGCCGACCATTTCGGCGATCAGGCGCCCCCAGATGCCGGCGCAGACGATGACGTGGTCGGCCATGATGGTGCCGCGGTGGGTGACGACGCCCTTGATGCGGCCGTTCTCGACGATCAGAGACTTGGCTGGCGTGTTGGAAAAGGACTGCAGCTTGCCGGTCTTTTCGGCAGCATCCACCAGCTTGCCGGCAACGGTCTGCGAACGGGGAATGACGAGCCCGGCATCGGGATCGAACATGCCGCCCATCACCTTGTCTTCCTCGATCAGCGGGAACATCTGCTTGATCTCGGCAGGGTCGACATAATGGGCGCGGGTGCCGAAGGCCTTGGCGGAGGAGAGCTTGCGCTTGATCTCTTCCATCCAGGAGTCGTCGCCGGTGCGGGCAACTTCGAGGCCACCGATACGAGCGTAGTGGCCCATCTTCTCGTAGAAATCGATCGAATACTGGGTGGTCCATACCGACAGGAAGTCATGGCTCGTTGTGTAGCAGAAGTCCGACGCATGCGCCGTGGAGCCAATGTCGGTCGGGATGCCCGATTTGTCGATGCCGACGATATCGTCCCATCCACGCTCGATGAGATGATGAGCGATGGAGGCTCCCACGATGCCACCCAACCCGATGATGACGACTTTCGCCTTTTGCGGAAACTCTGCCATTTGCCTTACGATCCTGATTGATGTTGAGGACGGATTTTGGGGTCTGCGACATCTACGCGTTCCCGAAAATCGAATTGAGAGGACTATGATGAAGTCGCAACAAGGCTAGCCGCTCGTTTGCGACATGAGAAGGGGATCACGCGACTTGCCAGAAAAAAACCAAATCGTGACGCAAATTCGCTATTCACCGAACAGGCGCCGAAGAGTCAGGCAGGCATCAGGAAGACCAGTTTGTAGTCCGGGCGATCCGAGGGACGAAGCGTGTGCTGCTCGAACGTGAGCATGCCGCGCTTTGCATGCGAGAAGGTTCGGGAGCCACCCTCACGATCAAGCACGCTCTGTTCCTTCCAGGTCCGCGCAAAGAAGGGGCTTGCCCGCTTCAACTCATCGAGCAACGCATTCATTTCGGGATCGTTGAAGCTGTGGCTGTAGTCCGCACGCAACTCCGCCAGAACCCGCGCCGCGCGGTGTTCCCAGGCGGGAATGAGTTTTTTCGCCACGGGATCCAGAAAGATGAAACGCAGCAGGTTTCGCTGGCAGCCGTCGCAGAGCCAGCCGTCGAACAGTTCCGCTGCCGCCTCGTTCCAGCAGCAGGCATTCCAGAAGCGGTCTAGCCCATAGGCGGGATGCTCAAGCGAATCGACCACCGCCCGCAGCGATGCCGGCGCATTGTCGGTGTCCTCATGTGCCTCGGCGTCTGGATCGCGTCGACCAGCCAGGTCGAACAGATAGACCCGCTCGGCCCGCGTCAGTCTCAATGCGACCGCCAGCCTGCTCAGCGCCTGTGGCGAGGCCTGCACCTCCCTGCCCTGTTCGATCCAGGCGCACCAGGTCGCCGAAATGCCGGCGCGCACCGCAAGCTCCTCGCGGCGGAGACCGGGCGTTCGCCGCCGTCCCGCCGGCTGTTCGGGCGTCAGCCGCTCGCGATGCGCACGCACGAATTCCCCCAGCAACTGTCTTTGATCGTCATCCAGCATGGGATCACTTATACCAGGATAAACTGTCATCTTGTAACAGAATAATTTTCAGGCATGCTCTCTCCAATCCAAAGGAGAAAATGATGAAACCCGCCCATGACAGAAACGTCCAGAACCAGTTCGGCCCGCGCGCCACGGCCTATGTCGAAAGCGCCGTCCACTCGCAAGGTGAGGACCTGATCGCGCTCGAAAAGATCGTCAGGGACATTGCTCCCCACCATGCGCTTGATCTGGGCTGCGGCGGAGGCCACGTCGCCTATACGATGGCGACCTATGCGAGGCAGGTCACGGCATCGGACCTGTCTGCCGACATGCTGTCGGCGGTCGCCGAGACTGCACGGTCGAGGGGTCTCAGCAACATCGAGACGGTCGAGGCATCCGCCCAGGATTTGCCCTTTAACGACGGCACATTCGATTTTCTCGGCTGTCGCTATTCCGCCCACCATTGGTTCGACATCGAGCAAGGCCTCCGTGAAGCGCGCCGTGTACTGCGGAAGGGCTCGACGGCGGTCTTCATCGACGTCTATTCGCCTGGTCGCCCGTTGCTGGATACCCATCTGCAGGCGATCGAACTGCTGCGCGACACGTCACATGTCCGCAACTATACGGCCGCGGAATGGACCAACATGCTGGCGCATGCCGGCTTCACGGTCAGCGCTACGAAGACTCGCCAGGTGCGGATGCATTTCGAGACCTGGATCGCCCGCATGGCGACACCGCCTGTCTACGAAAAGGCGATCCGGGCTTTGCAGGAAGCCGCGCCCGCCGAGGTCCGCGAGCATTTCGCCATCGAGGCCGACGGGTCGTTCATGCTCGACATGCTGATGGTCGAAGCTGTCGCGGCGTAAGGCACGTCAGACTACTGACAAAGTCTCCGTCGTCATCCTCGGGCTCGTCTCGAGGATCTGCCACCGTGAAATATAATCATCATTTTCAATTACTTAATGAGTCGAAGTAGATCCTCGCCACAAGGGCGAGGATGACGATGCGGGGCTGTACAGGTTTATCAACAAGCAGGTGAGCGCTGCTTAGCGCGCGTCATCCCCATCGCCATCATCGCGCGGGCCGTTGTCGGGTGTGTTGTCGCCGTCCGCATCGTAATTGTCATCTGACCGGTCGAGATCCCTTGCCTTGGCCTCGGCCTGCTTGCGGCTACGTTCACGTTGATGGCGGATGTTCCTCGCCGCTTCAGGTGAAAGCCCTTCGGTATCCTCCAACTCGCCCTCTCGTTCAAGCCGCACGCTAAGCTCGCGCCGCGGGAACGGAATCTCGATTCCCTCCTCCTTGAAACGCTCGAGGATGGCGATCCGCACGTCGTTGCGCACGGGACCACCATTGAGAATATCCGCCAGATAGAAACGCAGCTCGAATTCCAGCGCGAATTCGCCGAATCTGAGAAAGCTGACATTCGGCTCCGGCACCGTCAGGATTGTCGGATGCGCATTGGCGATTTCCATCAGGATTTCCATCACTTGGCGCGGATCGCTTTCATAGGCAACCGAAACCGCAACCTCGCTGCGCGCCAGCGAATTGCGCAGCGTCCAGTTGCCGACGGCAGCGTTGATCAGCTGCGAATTCGGCACGATGATCGACTGGTTCTGGAAGGTCTCGACTTCAGTGGCGCGCACGGAAATCCGGCGCACAAACCCCTCCGTCGGTCCCGCCACGATCCAGTCGCCGACCTTGAAGGGACGCTCGGCCAGCAGGATCAGGCCCGAGACGAAATTCTGCACGATCGTCTGCAAGCCAAAGCCGATACCGAGCGAGAGAGCACCGGCGACCAGCGCAAGGCTGGACAGGTTGATGCCCGCCGCGGAAATCCCGATCAGGCCGGCAAGCGCAATCCCGACATAGCCGAGTGCGG
Source organism: Shinella sp. OV683 (assembly GCF_057787725.1). NCBI lineage: Bacteria > Pseudomonadati > Pseudomonadota > Alphaproteobacteria > Hyphomicrobiales > Rhizobiaceae > Shinella > Shinella sp. OV683. The sequence goes on along the minus strand of NZ_CM173543.1, from coordinate 1,856,172 downwards.
TGTTGACCGAGTTGCGCACGCCCATATCGACATGCGAGCGCGCCATGACATTGCGGTCCAGCCACTTCTGGAACCAGCGGGTGCCGAAATAGCCCGCCACGAACAGCAGCAGACCGACGAGAATGCCGAGCAATGATATGGTGATGTTGCCGATCTTGATCTCGGTAAACAGCCGCACGAACAGCGCCCAGATATCCTCGCTGCGAAATCCCCATTGCAGCATGATCAATGGCAGGCCGATGATCGTCACCAGAACATAGATCGCCAGGCCGATCACCAGCCCCAGCTGGTCGAGTTTGATGTCATCGAATTTGTGATTTTCGGCAAGACGATGCCCGGCCGCCGTGTCGCGGAAGACATTGTGCTTGGAGATTGCATGACCGGTGAGAAAGCCGATGTAGATTGTGATGAGAAGCGCACCGGTAATGACGATCTGCGTTGAGGCGAATTGCGCAAGCCCGATATAGCCGACCAGCGCAGTGATGATCAGCGCAATTCCGCCGATCAGGAAGACGACCCGGATGAAGCGAGGCCATGGGAGATCAGGGCCTCCCGCCGGGTCTCGCATCGGCCGCACGAAGGCCAGGGCGATCAACAGCAGGCCAATAATGACCGAGGACAGGAAGCCGCGGGCAACCGAGAGCGCAATTGGAGAATCGAGCGCTTCAGTCGCCTCGCCGGCAAGATAGCCGATGCCGTTGATCACGGCCATGATTGTCACGTAAGCGAGCAGGATCTGCGCCCCGCGGTCAGACACGTCGATCAACCGCCAGGCTGGCTTGCGCGGCGCCACGATCGATCGCGCCAGCTTGTAGACGAAGTAGATACCAGCGAGCACCCACATCAGTGCCTGGAATATCTGCGCGATATCCTGGCGCAGGACATTGAAGTAATTGAGCAGGAACAAGCTGGTAATCACAAAGCCCGCAGTGGCGATATTGGGAATGAGGGTCGACCAGAAGGCTCTGGAAAGCCGGGTGATGTAGGCAGGGTTTTCGTCCTGCTCTTCCCTGCGGATCAGCGGCGCAAACGCCCAGCGCACCAGCCACATGAAAATCATCGCCGCACCGAGCGACAAGAACAACGCCGAGAGCAAACTGCTGCGCTTGTAGTTCCACATGAAGTCCAGCGAAGAACTCGTCTTGGTGACCAGTTCCTGGCTCTCTCCGCGCGCTGCTTCGACAGTCTCTTCGAGCAATTGCGGCGTAACCTCGGTGCGGCGCAGCAGGGTCTCGGTGAAAAGCTTGCGCCTCAAATCACTGATATGGGTGGAGAGTTTCGTCGCAGCCGTGTCAAGCGCTTCACCATCCGTGAGGATAGTGTTCATCTGGGCCTTCTCGCCCTGCAGGCGCTTGCGGTCGCTGGAAAGGCCAGGATTCTCCACAGGCTGGCCTTCGTCAGGCGCCTTGCCGATCTCGTCCAGCCGCTTGGCGACCAGATTGTAGCGATGCTCGAGCGATCCCATCGCCGTCGAGATGGCCTTGCCGATGCTTTCGGCCTGTATCTTGAGCTTGGAGAGCTGCGCATCGGCGGTTGCCGCTTCATCGACCTTCTTCTGCAAGGCCTCCAGCGATTGGCCAGCCTTCTGAAGATCCGCCTTTACCTGCTCCTGCAATGCTGCGACAGCGGCGACGACCGCACTCTGCGACTCGCCATCTTCCTGCGCGAAGGCAGGCGTAGCGGTCGTCGCACCCAGTGCCAGCCAGCCGGCCAACAGCTGGATCATCAGGAGTTTCGTCACCGTCGTGAAGCTGTGCAAGTCTCAAGTCCTCGTCATCTGGTTGCCAGCGGCGCTGCCCGTTCATGAAAGAAAAGGCCCTGCACGGCAAGCAAAATCCGTCAGTCCGACCGGCTGAGGATCCAGATGAATGCCAACCCGCCCGCCAATCCCGTCACCACGCCGATCGGCATATCCTCGGGCGCCATGACGATGCGCGCCACGAGATCTGCCCAGATCAGCGTCAGTGCCCCCGTAAAGGCGGAAAGCGGCAACACCTTGGCATTGTCGCCACCGACCACCAGACGCACGAAATGCGGCACCATCAGCCCGACAAAGCCGATCGCGCCGGAAAATGCCACCATCACGCCGGTCAGCAGCGCAGTAACGACAAACAGCGTCATGCGAAACCGAACGACCGGAATGCCGAGCGTGGCTGCCGTCTCGTCGCCCATGGCAACCGCATTGAGCGCGCGTGCATGCGCCATCAGATAGGCCAGCGTCGCCCCGAGCACGACAGCGGGAAAAATGAGCTGCGGCCATTGCGCCAGACCCAGCCCGCCCAGCATCCAGAACACCACCGATTGGGCCGCGCGCGGATCGCCCATGAAAACCAGCAGGTTGGCGAGCGCCGTGAAGATGAAAGCCACCGCCACGCCTGCCAGAACCAATCGGTCCGCCTGCATGGAATTGGTGGCTCGCGCCACCAGGGGCACCGCCATGATGGCAATCAACGCGCCGCCGAAAGCAAATAGCGGGACGGTCAGCAATCCCAGGAACATGCCAGTATGCAGCAGCGCCAGCACAGCCCCGAACGCCGCCCCCGAGGACACGCCGAGCAGATGCGGATCGGCCAGCGGATTGCGCGTCAGCGGCTGCAGCACAGCCCCCGTCAACCCGAGCCCCGCCCCCACCAGCGCACCCAGCAGCACACGCGGAAACCGCACATCCCAGACGATGCTCTCGCGCCCAGCCGACCATGTCGCGGCGAATGTGCCGGGCGAGACCTTGTTGATGACGATCTGCCAGACGGTGACGAAAGGGATATCGGCGGCGCCGAGGGAAACGGCTGATGTAATGGAGAAGAGTGCGAGGAGGATGAGGATAAGCGAAATCAGAAAAGTCGGAAGGCGGCGGGACATCAACAGGTGCCCCACATCGGGGCCTTGCGCCCGGGTGTGCTCAGCATGCAGATCTCACGTCCCCTTCGGGTGAAACGCCCTGGCCAGCCGCGCGATCGCGTCGATATTGCGCGGGCCTGGCGTTGCCTCGACGTAATCGAGCACCACGAAACGATCGTTCTTCACCGCATCGATGTTTTTGAAGGCCGGATTGTTCTTCATGAAAGCGATCTTCTGTTCGGCCGTTACCTCGCCGTAGTTGACGATGACGATCACCTCCGGGTTCTTGTCGATCACGGGCTCCCAAGAGACTTCCGTCCAGCTCTTCTCCACATCGTCCATGATGTTGGTGCCGCCCGCCGCCTTGATCTCGGCAGTCGGAATGCCGAAGCGACCGGCCGTAAACGGCTTCTCCTCGCCGGAATCATAAACGAACACCCGTACCGGCCGGTCGATCTTGCCGATACCAGCCTCGATCCCGGCGAGCTGTTGGCGGTAGCCATCGACCAGTGTTTGCGCCCGATCCTCGACATGGAAGATCTTGCCGAGATTGATGAGATCGACATACATGTCGTCCATCGTGGGCTTGTTCTTCGCCATGATGTGGATGCAGCTTTCGGTGAGTTCATAGACCTTGATGCCGAGCGGCTCCATCGTCTCGGGCGTGACGTCTCCGCCCACCTTCATGCCGTAGTTCCAGCCCGCGAAATAGAAATCGGCATCGGCATTCAGCAACACTTCCTTGCTCGGATATTTCGGCGACAGCTCCGGCAGCTCCTTGACGCCCTCGCGTAATTTCGCATCAAGCGTCTTCCAGCCGGACACGCCGGTATAGCCGACCATATGGTCCTGCAGCTTCAGCGCCAGCATCATCTCGATGAGATTGACGTCATTGGCGATCGCCCGCTTCGGCACATCGGCAAAGGTGACATCGCGGTTACAGCTCTTGACGGTGACCGGCGCGGCGAGCGCAGAAGTGGCAAGAAAGACCAGCGCCGCGGCGCTCGCAAAAGCTAGAAAAGGCTTATAGATCACGCAATTGCTCCTATTTGTTCAGAGATTGTGTCAGAAAGCGAAAAGGTAAAACGAGCCTGCTTGCTCAAGCCGCCGGCATGCGCAGTCGCACTCACCCCGAAAGCCTGGGAAATGTTGCTCGCGGTGAGCACGTCACGCGGCTCGCCGAAGGCGACGAACCGGCCATGATCGATGATCGCCGCCTTGGTGGCGAAATCGGCGGCCAGATTGATGTCGTGCAAGGTGGTGATGATGGTGATGCCGAGCACCTTGATGCGCTCGATCACTTCAAGCTGATGGCGAATGTCGAGATGATTGGAGGGCTCATCGAGAACAAGCAGTTTGGGCGATTGGGCAAGCGCTCGCGCCACCAGCACCCGCTGCTTCTCACCGCCGGAAAGCGTAGAAAACTTGCGATCCTCCAATCCCTCAAGGCCGAGATGGCCCAGCGCATGCGCGGCATGCTGATGATCGGCGTCCGACCAGCGCGTATAGCCCTTGCGCCAGGGAATGCGCCCCATCAGCACGATATCGCGAACGCTGAAGGGAAAATTCGCCGGCGTCTCCTGCAACACCACAGCGATGATACGCGCCACGTCCGAGGGCGATTGCGCCCAGATGTCCTGTCCACCCAGTCGCACCATACCGGCATTCGGCTTGATGGCACGATAGAGGCAGCGCAGCAGCGTCGACTTGCCGGCGCCGTTCGGCCCGACGATCACCAGCCGATCACCGGGCGCCACCGAAAAGCTGATATCCCTGATCAGGCTGTCGCGTCGACGCGGTGCCCAGCTGAGACCCGTAACGTCGAGGCTGACTCCAGAGGTGACGCAACTCATCGGCCCCGCCCTCCGAGAACAGGTTCCATGCTGCGACCAGCCGCCAAGAGACGTCGATATGTCAGGTCATGCGGGGAGATCCGCAGCCGAAAGCGTGCGGTGAAATGATCTGCTCGATCCATGAAGTGCCTCCCGGAGCCTGTCCGGAGGCAAAATTCCATGCAGAGATGCGGACGCAAGGCGCCGTCCGCGCAACCATGTATTTTCCATCGGAACACCCCGTCCGTTGCGGTTTACGTCGAGATGGCAGGTCTCCTGGCTTGCGGGTCGCTGTCGGTTTGCGCCTTCCCGGCTTGCGCCAGTGGCAGAATGCAAACAGACTCACCGCTCACAGTTGCGGGGGCAGCCACGGAATAGGACCCCATTTGGGTCATCCCTACCGTGTTCCCTTTTCAGCCACCGCCCATTGTCTTGGCGGCAGCACCATCGCGGTCATCACTGCCATGCCCTGCCGGCGAAGACAAGATGAACTTCGAGGAATCTCATCCAGCATCCGCTTCATTCGCAATACGTTATGATATTACATAACGTCAATAGTCCTATGCGAATTTTAATGTTCCACGCACAGGTCCTGTTTACCCCTGCCCGATATCATCGCGGCACCATCCAGGGATCGCCGTATGCTGAAGTGGAACATCATCTCCGATCACAAGACCTACAGCACCGAGCGTTTCGAGCTGCTGGTTCTGCTCGAAGGCTCGACCTCACTGCCCTATGTGGATTCGGTGGGCGATGCGACCATCGGCATCGGCTTCAATCTGGTCTACAATCTCGACCCGGTGCTGAAAGCGATGATCGGCGCCAAGCACTGGAGCAACACATTGCGCGACCGGCTCGAGGCGCAGATCGACAAGGACTATTCGAGCGGCCAGAACACCACGCTTCGCGCCAATCTCGACAAGGTTATGGCCGACTGGCACAACAAGTACGACAGCGGCGTGCCGACGACCTTCGCATTCAAGAACGACGCCCAGATCACCAGGGCGCTCGATGCCATGGACGATGACTATGACGACCACATCGACAACTGGATCTCCGGAATTCCCGAATCCAGTGAACGGTCCGCCCTGTTCTCGTTGTGCTGGAATGCGCCCAGCATGCTCGGCCCAAAACTAAAAGCCGCGATCGAAAGCGGTGACCGCGCCGAAGCGTGGTATGAGATCCGCTACAATTCCCTGTCGAGCAGCCTGCCCGCCTCGGTCAAGCCAGCCATTGCCTATCGAAGATATGTCGAGGCCGACGAATTCAATCTCTACGACAGGGACGGCAGCGTTAGATATGCCGAGGCCGTCGAGACCGGCCAGATGCTCGCCAATCATCACGAGCGCATTCTCGGCTACGAGGCGAGCTATAGCCCGCTGAAGGCCGCCGAAATCAAGGGCATCGCGACCATTGGCACAATCGCGACCGAGCTGCAGCCGGCGATCAAGGTGGTGTTGGGCAAGTTCGAGCTGCCAACTTCGAGGCATATGGAAGAACTGCTCGTCGCCAGCAAGACGATCGCCGATATCCATGGCGACGGCACCGCCTACGACAGCAGCAAGAACGATGACGACTTGATAATCGGCACGACAGCATCCAACACGCTCTCGGGCGGCGCCGGCCACGATGTCGTTGTCGGCATCGGCGGCAAGGACACACTGACGGGCGGCGGCGGTGCCGACTGGTTCGTCTTCACGGCGATCAAGGACAGCGCGATCAATTCCGCTGACATCATCACCGATTTCCAGCACGGCACCGACAAGATCGTGCTCAACAAGCTGATGGATGGCATCGGTGCGCATCTGCTCGACAAATCAGCCGATTTCACCGGCGACGCAGGCGAGATCCGCTGGTTTGTGTCGGGGAAGTCGACAAAGGTCGAGATTGATCTCGATGGCGACGGCCATGCCGATATGGGCCTGACACTGACCGGTAAGCTCATCTTGAGCGACGGAGATTTCCTGCTCTAGCGTCTCAGTTCTCAAGCTCCTTGACGAGTTCCGGATGCCGGTCGAGCAACCGCATCAGCTTTGCCGCAGGCCCGCTTGGCATGACGAGACCGCGTTCATACTTGTCGAATGCCCTCTCACCCACGCCGAACAGTTGCCCAGCCTTACGCTGCGACAGTTTCAATTTCGTTCGAAGTCCGCGAATTGTCGCCGGCGCCGGGATGCCATCGATTTCCTCGCGCAAACCACGCAGCGCATCGTCCACCACCTGCATGTCTGCACCAACATGGACCGCTTCTCCGTCGCCTTGCGGATAGTATCCAGGCAGGCCGACCTCAACGCTATGTCCTTTGTAGGTCACGGCGAAATTTCTGATATCACGACGCAAGACTTCACCGGTGTCTGGAGAGATCATCGTTTCAGCGTCCATCTCACTTCTCCTTGAACGACACGACCCGAAACTCGGTCACCGTATCGGCTTGAAACTTCACATAGATCAGCCACCCGTCGTAGGCACGTGGTAGACGTCCTGCCATATCCGATGATCGAAATTAGTGGTCATCGATTTGAAGAACATCTTTGATGTGGTGGACCGGATGACCTCCACGATCCCAATCCGGTCGAAGCCCATCTCAATTGCGCCTTTCAGAGCCGTGGTCGTCAACGCCAGCCGGTCGACATTGCCGATCGACTTCTTGATCGCCTCGAGATTATAAGTGGGGCGAAGCTTTTCCATCACAAAAATATGACACCATTATGGTGTCGTTGACAAGACACCGACAGCAGGGAAATTCATGACGACCGCAGCCGACATCATCTCCGCCCTCAAGCTCGAACCGCATCCGGAAGGTGGATGGTATATCCAGACGTTCAAGGACGAATCCGGCGTGGATGGTAGGGCGCGATCAACGGCGATCTTTTATCTGCTGGCGGCAGGTAGCAGGTCTCATTGGCATAAGGTCGATGCAGTGGAGATCTGGCATTACTATGCCGGAGCACCGCTCGAGCTCAGTCTGTCGATGGATGGCAAGGAGACGCGTGCGCTGGTGCTCGGGCCGGATGTTCTGGCTGGCCAGACACCACAGGGCATTGTCCGGCAGGACGAGTGGCAGAGCGCCAGAAGCCTTGGCGAGTGGACGCTGGTCGGCTGTACGGTAGCGCCGGGCTTCGAATTCTCGGGCTTCGAGATGGCGCCCCCGGCCTGGGAGCCGGGAGCCTGATTTCTTGTAACGCGCCTTAGGCGTGCGCCTGCTTCGGCAGGCGCGGCAGAAAGATGGTCAACAGACCCAAAAGCGGCAGATACGAGCAGATCTCGTAGACGAAGGCGATGCCATGCGTGTCGGCGAATTTGCCGAGGAAGGCCGCGCCCAGTCCACCCGCACCGAATGCAAAGCCGAAGAAGATGCCGGCGATCAGGCCAACCCGTCCCGGTATCAGTTCCTGTGCGAACACCACGATCGCCGAAAATGCCGAGGCAAAGATCAGGCCGATAACCACGCTGAGCACACAGGTCCAGAACAGATTGGCATAGGGCAGCATCAACGCAAACGGAATAACGCCGAGGATCGAGAACCAGATCACGAACCGCGCACCGAACCTGTCACCGATCGGTCCACCGAGGAAGGTGCCGGCGGCGACGGAGCCCAAGAACAGGAACAGCATCAACTGCGAATTCTGCACGCTCATGCCGAAGCGCTCAATCACGTAGAAGGTGAAGTAGCTGGAAATGCTCGACATATAGACATTCTTCGTCGCGGTCAGCAGCACCAGGATCGCAAACGCCCAGAGCACGCGGTTCTTCGACAGCGGCAGGGCGCGGCTGACTGGCGCCTTAGTCGCGGACTGCTTGCGATGCTCGACATACCAGCGACCAACCCAGCTCAAGATCAGGATGCCAACCATGGCGATCACCGAGAGCCATGCGACGCTGCCCTGTCCGTTGGGCAGCACGATGAAGGCCGCGATCAGCGGGCCGATGGCCTGGCCGGCATTGCCGCCGACCTGGAACAGTGACTGCGCAAAGCCATGCCGACCACCCGAAGCCAACCGCGCGATGCGTGACGATTCAGGATGGAACACCGCCGAGCCGAAGCCGATCAAGCTCGCGGCAATCAAGAGGACCGTGAAGTTGTGCGCATTGCCCAGCAGGATCAGCCCGAAGAACGTGCTCGCCATGCCGACGGGTAAGGCATAGGGCATGGCCTTGCGGTCCGTGACGATGCCAACGATTGGCTGCAACAAGGACGCGGTGATCTGGAAGGTAAGGGTCAGCAGGCCAATCTGCACGAAGTCGAGATTATAGTTCTCTTTGAAAAGCGGATATAGCGATGCGAGTAGCGACTGCATGATATCGTTGAGCAGGTGGCCGAAGCTCACTGCAAACAGAATGGACAAGGTCGCCTTTTGAAACCGGGGGACTGCCCCCTCTATCGCTATCGTCATCAGAACTTCCTCTTGGGTCGCAGTCTTTCCGCCGCGAACGAGGTGTCTTAACGCGATTGCATGTGACCTTCTTTTGTGATTTGGTCCATTTCTTTCGCGTTTGGGCCAAAATGAAAAAACTGTCGCCGCAGCTTCTGGAAACGCTGCATGAGAATCATCATCGCAACATCGCCTGGATGGAGCGCTCGAACGCCGACGTGCTGGTCCACAGTTCGGAAGATCCGCCGGGTTATGTCGTGCCGACGCACAGCCACAGCCGCACGCAATTGCTATGCGTATTTTCTGGCGTCGTGCTGGTCACCACCGAGAAGGGGCGCTGGATGATGCCTCCCGGCCATGCTTTGCTGATCCCGGCGCGACTGCTGCATTCCGTCGAGATGTTGAGCGAGGTGACGATGAAATCCGTCTACATGTTCGACAAGCCGGGTGATACGCCGGCCATCGCGCCCAGGGTGCTGGAGGTGACCGATCTTGCCCGCAGTCTCGTACTGGAAGCAATCCGCCTGCGCGAGGCTCAACAATCCGACCGCAAGGCCGATCTGGTGCTGACACTGCTCATCGAGGAGATCGCGACCCTAGTCGAGCGCCCGCTCAGCCTGCCCTTCCCAGCAGATCGTCGCCTGTCCGCTCTCTGCCGCGACTATATGGCAAACCCCTCGCCCAATGTCCGGCTCGACGACTGGGCGGAAAAGCTGGCCATGAGCAGGCGCACGTTCACGCGCTTCTTCCGGGAGCAGACAGGCATCAGCTTCGTCACATGGCGTCAGCAGGCCAGTGTCTTCGCCTGCCTGCCGATGCTCGCCGAAGGGGTGCCCGTGACGCTGGTTGCCATGGAGGCCGGCTACGAGAATGTAGCAGCCTTTACAACCATGTTCCGCCGCATGCTGGGCAGCGCCCCACGCTCCTATATGGTAGAACGCCACGCCTTTGGCCGGGCGTATAGTGGCTGAAGCGGTGGTGGCGATAAATCTCAAAACAACAGGTTCAGCGCCTTCTCTTTTTCGATATAGGCGCGCTGCGTGTCGGTGATGTAGTCGCGAACGACGGGCGCCGCGTCGCGCTTGCGCGACAGTTGCAGGTGGAACACCAACTGGCTGCCAGTGCGGAACATCATCTCGGCAGATATCAGGTAGAATTCCCACATCCGTGCGAAGCGCTCGTCATACATCGCCACGACCTTGTCGCGATTGGCATCAAAGCGCTCGCCCCAGTGCTTCAGCGTCGTGGCGTAATGCACCCGCAGGAATTCGAGATCTGTGACCCACAGCTGGTTCTGCTCGAGCACCGGAAACACTTCCGACAGAGCAGGCGAATAGGCGCCGGGGAAGATGTACTTCCGCAGCCAGGCACTCGCCATGCCGGGCGGGCTCATGTGACCGATCGAATGCAGCACCATGACGCCGTCATCCGGCAGCAGCGAATTCACCTTCTTGAAGAACTCGTCGTAGTGGTGAACGCCCACATGCTCGAACATACCCACCGACACGATGCGGTCGAACGGCCCGGTGACATCGCGGTAATCGCGCAGTTCGAAGCGCACGCGGCCTTCCATGCCCGCAGCCTTGGCGCGCTCTGTGGCGAGCGCCTGCTGTTCCTTGGAAAGCGTGACGCCCAGCACTTCAACATCCTCGAGTGCAGCGAGATAAAGCGCCAGATCACCCCAGCCGCAGCCGATATCCAGCACTTTCATGCCCGGCCTCAGCCCCAGCTTGCTGGCCAGCAGCCTTAGCTTGTTGCGTTGCGCCTCCTCCAGCGTCTCCGCGGGATCGCGGAAATAGGCGCAGGAATACAGCATGTTCTTGTCGAGGAAGAGCTTGTAGAATTCATTGCCGAGATCGTAGTGATGGGCGACATTCTGCTGCGCCTGGCCCTTGCGATTGGATTGCTGCTTCTTGCGGAATTTCATCCGGATCGCCCGCAATATCTTCTGGAGGGGATATGAACCCAACGACAACCTGTTGGTCGAAAACAGCTGCAGGAAATCCCTGAGCGTCGATCCCTCTTCGAACCGCATCGTGCCGTTCATATAGGCTTCGCCGGCCGCAAGCTCGGAATTGAAGACCAGGCTCTTATAGAGCTTCTTGTCCGTCAGCCGCATCGTCACATGCAGGCCCGGTTCGCCCTCGAAAACATGGCGTTTGCCATCGGCGTCAATAACTGTCAAACGTCCTTTGCGGATGAAAGCCTTCATCATGTGGGCGAGTGGAAACATGCGCACCTCACGCTTGAGAAAAATCTTCGTCACGCGAGTTATGCAACTAAATTAGCCGAACGCCACCCCAAAAACACAAAGCAGGCATTTGATTCAACAAGATGGAACTATCCGAGCGGCACCGCCGTTAGCCGGAAGTACCTTCGAACCGAATGCAAGACGTGAATGGAGTGCGTGATGCCAGGACGATATCCGGAAGCCGAAGACAGGGACGAACAGGCCGCCAATGCCGACTCAGTGGTGATCGACATGCAGCAGTTCCGCAAGAGCCGCAAGATTGTCGAATACGATACCAATGCCAACCAGCGGCCAAGGCCGACTGGCGGAAGCGGCGCCGGCGCCAGAAACGAGCCCGTGGAATAGATCTTCGCCTCCCGCTGGCGGAGGACCGAGGAAATACATGACGATATATGCCGTCCGGCACATCACCGACTACCGCTACCGGCGGCCGGTCGAATTCGGCGAACATCGCTTGATGTTCCGCCCGCGCGACAGCTATGACCAGACACTTCTCGGCGCGACGCTCCACGTGGAGCCTGCGCCGGAAAATATCCGCTGGATCCACGATGTATTCGGCAACTGCGTCGCCATCGTCACCTTTGGGGCGCCTTCGAACCATCTGCGGTTCGAGACCAATATCAGGCTCGATCACAGCACGATCGCTCCGCTCGATTTCGAAATCAACGACGCGGCGCGCACCTATCCCTTCGCCTACGATCCCGACGAGGCACCGGACCTCGAGCCGCTCTGGACGCGCCACTACCCCGACATCAATGATGATCTCGGTCATTGGACGCGACGGTTCCTGAAGCTCGGAAAGCCGACGGACACCGGCCACCTGCTGATGACCTTGTGCTATGCGATCCGCGAGAGCTTCATCTACTCGAAGCGCATTGAGCGGGGAACGCAAACGCCGCTGGAAACCTTGTCGAAACGCCAGGGCACCTGTCGCGATTTCGCCGTGTTGATGATGGAAGCGGCGCGAACGCTCGGCCTAGCCGCCCGTTTCGTCACCGGCTACATCTATGTGCCGGAACGCGACGGTTCGACGACGCGTGGCGGCGGTTCGACGCACGCCTGGTGCCAGGTCTATCTGCCCGGTGCCGGTTGGGTCGAGTTCGACCCGACCAACGGCATTGTCGGCAACCGTGACCTGATCCGCGTCGGCGTAGCGCGTTTGGCGAGCCAGGCAATCCCGCTCTATGGCAGCTTCGACGGCGAACTCGAAGACTGCACCGACATGGATGTGCAGGTCAATGTGGTGACCCAGCAGCCGGATTTGCCCCAGCGGCGACTGGAACCCAATGCGGCCCGAGGCGTTAGGGAAGCATCGTAGTACTGACGGGAAGAACCACTGATGAAGATACGCGCCGGCTTTCGCCTTGGCTATGAATGCACCCAGCCGACACCGATGCTTCTGGTCCTCAACATCCACCCTTCCCGCCGCATCGATCTGCTCACCGAGCAAGTCCTGACCTTCGATCCGCCGATCGACTGCTGGGAATATGTCGACAGTTTCGGCAACGCCTGCAATCGCATCCTGGCACCCGCGGGCCTGACGACGATCTCCACCGAGTTCGAGATCTATGACAGCGGCCTGCCCGATCCCGTTCCGGAGGATGCCGTGCAGCATGCGATCCAGGACCTGCCGGATGAAGTGTTGCCCTTTCTGCTCGGCAGTCGCTATTGCGAGACCGACCGCATGGGCGATTTCGCCTGGACGACCTTCTCCCAAACACCGCTGGGCTGGGCGCGTGTGCAGGCGATCCTCGATTTTGTCCATGACCACATCGCCTTCGACTACCTGAAAGCGGATGCGACCCGCACCGCACATGGCGGCTACACCGATGGCACCGGCGTCTGCCGCGACTTTGCCCATCTCGCGATCACGCTGTGCCGCTGCATGAATATCCCTGCCCGCTATTGCACCGGCTATCTCGGCGATATCGGCGTGCCCCCCGATCCGGCGCCAATGGATTTCAACGCATGGTTCGAGGTCTATCTCAGCGGCCGCTGGCACACCGTCGACGCCCGGCACAACACTCCCCGCATTGGCCGCATACTCATGGCAACCGGGCGCGATGCCACCGATGTAGCACTGTCGACCAGCTTCGGCCCGAGCCTGCTGACGCATTTCGAGGTGATCACCGAAGAGGTCGGAAACGCCGAGCGCGAAATCCCGGAAGCCGCCGCTCCGCGGCTTCGAAGCGCAGGTTGATGCGCAGCGCGGGCTGACATGCTCGCGCGTTGCCAACTCGCTGCTCCTGCGATCGTCGACAAGTCGGCCCACCGATCCGATATCTCGCTGAAGCAACAAGGGAGGAAACGGCCATGACTCCGGAAGCGATGGAAGGCAAGCTCAACGCCTATCGGGGGATTTTGATCTCGCTGCTTTCCCTTCTCGTCAATGACGAGAAATACAAACCTTTGTTCGACGAACTTGAAAGCGACGCGCTGTTTCAGGACGGCGAGGAAGATCCCGGCACCGTCCCGAGCGAAGGCTACGCCACCGACGCAGCCGCAGCAGCGGAAATCCGCTCGCTGATCGATGCGGCCAGAGCCAGATCGAAATACCGCTGACCTCGTGGGTGGCTAAGGCAGGTAGTCGGACTCCTGCTAAAGCAGGTAGTCGGACTCCCCAAATGAGCCGCCCAGCGCCGATGGCGCGTGCCCCTCAGCGTGAGTATCAATTTCGTAATGAGCCGCAGATTTTGCTCTTCCGGGGAAGTCGAAACCGTCATTCACATCGTGAACATTGAAGCGGAGGCTTTCCGAATCCTCGAAACTGTTGCCGATTGACTTGTCATCCACCCGCACTTTGACATCGAGGTGGCGGTTGGTTTCAAAATCGAGTGAAACGCCGGCTCTCAAATAGAGTGCGCCGCCGGAAATGCGAAAGTACCAGGCGTCGTCGCCCGCGAGGTAGAGCTTATTTGTCCCCAGGCTGTCATCGGTAACGACAATATCGGCAACCTTGCGATCTGCGCCGAGAACGGTATTCTCCGGAAGTGATTTGAGCACCTGTATCAGCTGCAGCTTGGGCGCTTCGTTGACATCCGTCACCTTCAGCTGGAAATTCTTCGTCACCTCCGGCTGGTTGCCATTGATCGAAGGATCGTTCAACTCGACTGAAACGGAGTACGTCTTCTTGTCTTCGTAGTCGAGATCGACGCCGCGTCTGAGATAGAGGCCATCACCGGAAATCTTGAAATATTTGGCATCCGCACCCGACAGGCTGAGCTCGTCCTTCCCGAGAGCGTCGTCAGAGATGACGATATCCGCAACCCGGCGATCGCTCGAGGTCGATGCAGATTCGGCAAGTGATTTCACCTGGTTTGCCAGCTTCATCTCCGGCGCTTCATTGATGTCTGTAAGCCTCAGCTGGAAGTTCTTGGTAAGTTCGGGATGATTGCCATTGATCGTCGGGTCGTTGACTTCGACTGTGACGTTGTAGGTCTTCTTGTCCTCGTAATCGAGATCGACGTCCTGCTTGAGATAGAGAGTGTCGCCGACGATGCGGAAATATTTGGCATCCTCGCCCGACAGGCTGAGCTCGTTGGTACCGAGATTGTCGTCGGTAACGCCGATGTCGGCGAGCTTGATCTGCGAGTTGGTGTTGGTGTTTTCAGCGATCGTATTTGTCACATGGCTGAACGAGATCGCCGTCGGCGCATCGTTGATCTCGGTGACGCTGAAATTGAACGTCGACGGTGTCGGCGTGGAGCTATCTTCATTGCCGTCTTCAACCACCACGTCGAATGAGCCGATGGTGGTTTGCGAACCATCGTGTTTGAAAGTGACCAATCCATCCGTCAGCTGTTGGCCGGTAAAGCTGGTGGCAATGACGCCATTCACCAGCACCTTGCCATTGGCCAGGTTCGAAATGGTGAACGTCACGTCGCTCGGATCGTCGTCCGGATCGGTATAGCTGAGATCGGACGATGTCAGCGCGTAGTTTTGACCGTTGCCGATCGTCGCAGCGAGATCGCCACCCAGCACGGGCGCGTCGTTGACGGGCGTGATCGTGAAATTGAAGGTCGATGGCGTGGGCGTCGAGCCGTCTTCGTCGCCGTCCTCGACAGCCACCTCGAACGAGGCGGTCGCGGCTTCTCCGGCATCATGGACGAATGTGACCAAGCCGCCCTGCAACTCCGCAAAGGTGAAACTGCCAGCCGCAACGCCACTGACCTGCAAGCTACCGTGGCTGAGATTGGAGATCGTGAATATCACGCCGATCGAAGTGTCGTCCGCGTCGGTGAAATTCAGATCGGTCGTGGTCAACTGATAAGTGTCGCCTTCGAGCATGGTTGCGGTGAGATCGCCAGCGACGATCGGAGCATCGTTGACCGGCGTGACCGTGAAGTTGAAAGTCGATTCACTCGGCGTCGAGTTGTCTTCATTGCCGTCTTCGACGGATACCTTGAAGGAAGCGGCAGAAGCCTCCGAGCCATCATGCAGCACCGAAACCAACCCATTGGCGAGCTGCAGGCCGGTGAAGCTGGTGGCCATCACGCCATCGACCTTGAGCGTGATACCGCTGAGATCGGAAACCGTGAATATCACGCCGCTAGCGGTGTCGTCGGCATCGGTAAAGCCGAGATCGGCCGACGTCAGGGTGTAGGTGCCCCCCTCCGCAACAGTGGCCGCGAGATCGCCCGTCAGCACCGGCGCATCGTTGATGGCGTTGACAGTGAAATTGAAGGTCGATGAGCTCGGTGTTGAACCATCCTCAATGCCGTCGTCGACGGACACATCGAATGAACCTGTCCCGGTATCGCTGCCATCATGCTGAACGGAAACCAGGCCGTCTATCAGCTGCTGTCCGGTAAAGGTGGTGGCGGCAACGCCATTGACGGTCATAGTCAAGCCGCTGAGGTTCGAAATGGTGAAGGTCACCCCACTGGCGATGTCATCCGGGTCGGTAAAACCGAGATCGCTCGATGTCAGCTCGTAGCTGCCGCCTTCGATGATGACGGCGGCAAGATCGCCGGTCAGCACCGGCGCATCGTTGACAGGCGTTACAGTCAGATTGAAGGTCGAGGCGACGGGCGTGGACGCATCTTCGTTGCCGTCCTCGACGGACACATCGAAGGACGCAGCCGTTGTTTCGCCGCCATCATGGGTGAACGTTACCAGCCCACCCGTGAGCTGAGCATAGGTGAAAGTTGTAGCGGCTGCACCGTTGACCAGCAGCGTACCGTGGCTGAGGTTTGAAACCGTAAACGTCACGCCACTGGAAGTATCGTCCGTATCGGAGAAATTGAGGTCCGTCGTCGTCAGCGTATAGCTGCCGCCTTCCAGCACTGTGCCAGCCAGATCTCCGTTGACCACGGGCGCATCGTTGACCGGGGTGACCGTCAGGTTGAATGTCGATGACGTCGGCGTGGAGGCATCCTCGTTGCCGTCATCGACGGAAACGTCGAACGACGCCGACGTGGTTTCCGAGCCATTGTGCTGGATCACCACGAGCCCGTCCGTCAATTGCTGACCGGTAAAGCTGGTTGCGGCAACGCCATTCACCAACACGGTGACATAGGTCGCATTGGAGATCGTGAAGGTGACGCCGGTCGCGATGTCGTCGACATCGGTGTAACCGAGATCGCTCGATGTCAACGTATAGCTGCCGCCTTCCGCAAGGGTGGCCGTCAGATCGCCGGTGAGTACCGGGGCATCGTTGACCGCGCTGACGGTGAAATTGAAGGTGGATTGCGTTGGCGTGGAACTGTCTTCATTGCCGTCTTCAACCGACACCTTGAAGGACGCCGTCGTCGTCTCGCCGCCATCGTGCTGGAAGGAGACCAGGCCGTCGGCGAGCTGCTGGCCGGTGAAGCTGGTGGCTGCAACGCCGTTGACGGTCATCGTCACGCCGCTGATGTTCGACACGGTAAATGTCACGTCGGCGGCGATATCGTCAGCATCCGTGTATCCGAGATCGGCAGATGTCAGCTGATAGGCCCCGCCTTCGCTGATCGTCGCGGCAAGATCGCCCGTCAGCACCGGCGCATCATTGACCGCGGTGACGGTGAAATTGAAGGTCGACGGCGTCGGTGTCGAATTGTCCTCGTTTCCATCCTCTACAGATACGCTGAAGGACGCCGTGCCCGTCTCATCGCCATTCTGCTCGAATGTCACGACACCGCTCTGGAGCTGCGCATAGGTAAAGGTGGTCGCCGCCGAACCATTGACCAGCACCGTGCCGTGGCTGAGGCTGGAGACTGTGAAAGTGACACCCGTGGAGGTGTCATCTGCATCGGTGTAACCGATGTCGGTCGTCGTCAGCGTATAGCTGCCGCCTTCCACCACGGTCGCGCTGAGGTCGCCCGTCAGCGTGGGAGGCAGATTTGCCGGGCCTACCGTGAAGTTGAAGGTTGATTGCGTCGGCGTCGAGCTGTCTTCATTACCGTCTTCGACCGATACCTTGAACGATGCGGCCAGAGTGCTGGTGCCATCGTGATGAAAACTCACCAGGCCGCTGGCCAGCTGCTGGCCTGTAAAGCTGTTGGCAGCAACCCCATTCACCCACACGGTACCGTTTGTCAGGTTCGTCACGGTGAAGGTGACGCCGCTTGCGGTATCGTCGATGTCGGTGAAATTGAGATCGGTGGTCGTCAGGACGTAGGACGCGCCGTTGTTCATGCTCGCTGCAAGGTCACCCGTCAGGACCGGCGCGTCGTTGACGGCGGTCACCGCCAAGCTGAACGTCGAATTGCTCGGAGTAGAATTGTCCTCATTGCCATCCTCCACCGAAATACTGAACGAGGCAGATGACGTCTCGCCTCCGTCATGGGTGAAGACGACGAGACCGCCAATCAGCTGGCTGTAGGTAAAGCTTGTCTGAGAAACGCCGTTGACCGTCAACGTGCCGTGGCTGAGGTTCGAAACGGTGAAGGTAACGCCGCTCGAGGTGTCGTCCGGATCGCTATAGTTGATATCGGACGATGTCAGCGTATAGCTGCCGCCTTCAAGCACAGTCGCACCAAGGTCGCCGGCCATCACTGGCGCGTCGTTGACGGTGTCGATGGTGATCGTGTTCTGGCCGGTGTTCTGGCCGACCGGATTGCCGGAAGCGCCATCATTGACCTGCCAGGTGATCGTGCGCGTGGTATTGCTGCCGGAGTTGGTGGGGTTGTTGCTGTTGGCAACGAAACGGATATCGCCGAGCACCTGCTCGTAATGGGCGATGGTATCATAACCCGTCAGCGTCATCGTCTGGTTGCCGCTGCCATCGGTGCTGATCGACACGACGATGTTGGTGCCGCTGATCGTGCCGCTGGTGACGCCTGCCACCGAAAGCTGGTCGCCGCTGCCGGCAAAGCTTCCGCTGGTCTTGACGGTGGCGCTGGCCAGATGATTGCCATCGACATCTGTGATGGTGGGATCGGCAATCAGTAGCGTGTAATTGGTCTGTTCGACCGCATGCGCACTGCTCGCCGAAAGGCTGAGAGAGGCGAGACTGTCAAAGATCATGCCGCTCAGATTGGTGTAGTTCTCCGTGAATGTCGGAGAGATGGTGTCGATCAGCGTCGCTGACGTGCCGGCGCCATTGAGCTGGAAAACCAGGATTGCATCATCGCTGCCGCTACTGTCCACGCCCTGCTCGGATTCGACGTAGAGGATGCGATTGACTTCGTCGAGCTGCATGTCGCCGGGATAGAAATTTGCGGTGTTGACGCCGCTCAGCGTGACCTTGGTCGCAGCCGTGCTGCCATTGGCCGAGGTGCTGATATACCAGATCGCGTTTTGCGCCGTATTGCCGCCGCCCGGCTCCTCCTCCTGCGTCGTGAAGTAGACCAGGCCGTGGCTGGAATCGACTTCCACGTCGATGATGAAACCATTGGCGGTGACAAAGTCAGAGCCGTTGCCATCCAACGCAAATTGCGATTGCTGCAGCACCGGTGTGGCCGCCGCGGTGGGATTGTCGAGATCGATCTTCCAGATCAGGTTGGATTCAAATCCATCCCCGAGAGTGAGCTGGGTGAAATAAAGCGTGTTGGTTGACAGATCCAGATCGAAATCGCGCGGCGCCATCACGTCGACGCCGCTGGCCACGCTCGATTGGATATTGGCCGTCGCCTGGGTAACGATGAAGCTGTTGTTGATGGTACCATTCATGGGCACCGCGGCACCGGTGGTCGGATTGTAGTTGAACTGGATGACGCCCTGGAGACTGTTGTTCAGATCAACGTCGGTATAGCTGACATAAAGACGGTTGGTGGTCGGGTCGATCAAAATCGCGTTGACGAGATCGTCAGCCGGGAAGGTTTGAATGACGGTCGGCGCGGCGGAACTGCCGATATGCCCCATCAGCAGGGTGGCGGTGTCGCCGTTGCCGCCATTGTTCAGAATGTAATAAAGCCCGGCAGCTGAATCGATTGCGATGTCCTGCGGAAAAGCACCGCCGAGCGGTTCCGGCAGGGCGCCGTCGTTTTGCAGTAGCGTCGTGGCGCCGGTTTTGTCGCTGTTTATGAATGCGAGCCGGGCGTCAGCATTGCTGCCCTGCGATAAATACCAAAGCTGCCCATTGACCGCCATATGCGTTCTCCATCCCGAGAATTTTTTCTGAAGGTTTATTGATGCAATGAATTACCCGCCGCTCGTCACAGCAGTATTTTATTAACTGATAAAGAAATCGCGTGAAAATTGCAATGAGAGGGGCGAGTCGTCCCAATAAAAGTCAATTTTAGGTTTTGCTAAACAACCGTTTTTTAAGTATCTCGGTCGCATCCAGACTGAAATCTCGGAGTATCTATCTGGCGTCGCTGCCTTTTTGACCTAATATCTGGCAACAACGTTTAGCTGTAGCGGCCGACATTGGGCGCGCCCGGAACGGCCTGTTCAAGGTCGATCAAAGCGCCGGTCAACAGTCCTGAGAGATCGCTGAGTAGGAAAAGCGTCAGGTGCGCCACCTCGTCCATCGTCAGCAACCGCTTGAGTGGCAGGCCGGCGGCAACATCCCGTTCCCAGCCGGCGCCCTTGCCCAGCGTCTCCCCCTGCATGCGGTTTTCGTTCGGCGTCGCCGTCCAGCCCATATTGATGCCGTTGACACGTATGCTCTCGGAAAGATGGGCGTTGGCTGCATTGCGAGTCAATGTCGCGAGCGCGCCCTTGGTGGCGGAATAGATGGCGAGATCAGGTGTGCCACAATGAGAATTGGTCGACAGGATATTGACGATGGCGCCCGGTGCCCTGCGGGCCAGCATGTCGCTGATCACGCCTTGCATCAGGAAGAACGGCGCTCGCGCATTGACCGAAAACAACCGCTCCCAGTCGTCGCTCGTACCGTCGAGCAGCGATGCCCGATCGGTCGAGGCTGCGGCGTTGACCAACAGGTCGATCCGGCCGAATGCCTCTATTGTTCCTGCCACGATCTTACCAGGTGTATCAGCGTCGCAAAGATCGGCAGGGATGTAGAGAACCCGGCAACCGTGTGCCGCAAGTTTGGCTTGCATCGCCTGCCCGGCGGCGGCATTTCGCCCACAGATGGCAATCGCCTCGACACCGCATTCCGCTGTGCGCTCGGCAATGACGGAACCGAGCCCCTGCGTGCTGCCGGTCACCAGCAGCACTTTTCCTGCCAAATCGATCTGCAAGCCAACCTCCCGAATGGAATTGCATGTCCATCCCGGAAAACTGCTTGCGGCAATGCTGAGTGTCAAGTTGCCATCAATGAGCGACAGGCATGCCCCCGGCATCGAAGAGATGGTAGTTGTCGCCCAGAGGCGAAAAGCCCAGCACCTCGCCGGCGCGATGAAACGACTTGCCGCTCTGGCGGATGATGATCGGCTTGCCGGCATCCATGTCGATGTAGATGTAGGAATCCGGTCCCAGATTTTCCGAATGCACCACCTTGCCCGACCAGACGCCACCGGAAGGCTCCACCACCAGATGCTCCGGCCGCACGCCAACGGTCGCCGCCTTGTAGCCCTCTGCATTCCTGCCGGTCATGAAGTTCATTTCCGGAGAGCCGATGAACTGCGCGACAAACAACGTCTGCGGCGTCTCGTAGAGCTCCATCGGCGTGCCGACCTGCTGGACGACCCCATCGCGCAAAACGACGATACGGTCGGCCATGGTCATCGCCTCGACCTGGTCGTGGGTGACGTAGACCATGGCGGTGTCATCGAGGTTCTTGTTGAGCTGTGCGATCTCCATGCGCATCTGCACGCGCAAGGCGGCATCGAGATTGGAAAGCGGCTCGTCGAACAGGAAGACCTTCGGGTTGCGGACGATCGCCCGGCCGATCGCCACGCGCTGCCGCTGACCACCGGACAAGGCGCGCGGATGGCGCTTGAGATAGGGCGTCAGCTGCAGCTTGTCTGCCGCCGCCGTCACCATCTCCCTGATCTTGTCCTTGGGTATCTTCTGCAGCTTCAGCGAATAGGCCATATTGTCGTAAACGGTCATGTGCGGATAGAGCGCATAAGACTGGAAGACCATGGCAATGCCGCGGTTCGACGGCCCTACATCAGTGACATCGACGCCGCCGATTTCCAGCGTGCCTTCGGTGATGTCCTCAAGCCCGGAAATGCAGCGCAGCAGGGTGGACTTGCCGCAGCCCGACGGGCCGACAAAGGCGACGAATTCGCCCGACTTGATCTCGAGATTGATGTTCTTCAGCACTTCGACCGCGCCGTATCGCTTGAAGAGATTGCTGATTTTCAAATCGGCCATGGGGCACTCCATCGAATAGAAAGGACTGGCATTCTCACTTGCCGACACCCTGGCTGAGGCCGCGAATGAACTGGCGCGAGAAGATCACGTAGAGAACGACTAGCGGCACGATGCCGAGCGTCAGCGCCGCCAGCAGCGCGGGATAGTCGTTCATGAACTGGCCGACGAATTGCTGCACGCCCAGCGTCACAGTCTGGTTCTGCTTGCTGGGCGCCAGGATCAGTGGGAACCAGAGATCGTTCCACACCGGCAGCATGGTCAGCGTGGCGACCGCAGCGAGGCCCGGCTTGACGATCGGCACGGCGATCAGGAAGGTTCGAAATTCCCCCGCCCCGTCCATGCGTGCCGCCTCCTTGAGCTCGGTTGGCACGGTGCGGAAATAAGCCACCATCAGCGTCACGGCGATGGGTATGCTCATCGCGGTGTAGACGAGGATGAGCGACGTCAGCGTATCGACCAGATGCCAGGCGATCATGATCTCGAGGATCGGTACCGTGCCCAGCCGGATCGGCAGCATGATGCCGAGCACGAACAGCCCGGCCAGCACCGGCGCCAGCCGCACCCTGTACTCAACCAGCGCAAACGCGGCGAGCGCCGAGGTGACCACCGTCAGCACAATCGTCGTCACTGTGACGATGAGGCTGTTGGTGTAGTTGCCGACGATATTGCCGCGTGTGAACACACGGAAATAGCCGTCGATGCTGAAGGTCTTGGCATTCGGCAGATCGAACGGTCCGAGGAAGATACCGGGTGTCGTCTTGAACGAATTCAGAATGACGATCGAGATCGGCCCGAGCGCCAGAGCCACGAAGAAAATCAACAGAGCATGCACGACGATCCGGTCGGTCGACCAGGCCGATTTGCGCTTGCGGGTTTGGGATGGGGTTGCGGTCATGGCTCAGATCTCCACTTGCTTCAGGCGGCGGAGAACCAGCCAGAAATACACTGCGGTAACGGCAAGGATGAGCATGAAGATCACCGTCGCCACGGTCGCGCCAAGGTCGAGGTCGGCCACCTGCCCGCTCGAACCGAAGAACGTGCGATAGAAGAATGTGCCCAGGATATCGGTGCTGTAGTTCGGGCCGGGTGCCGATCCGTTGAGCGCGAAGATCAGGTCGAAGCCGTTGAACGTCCAGATATAGGTGAGGATGACGATCAGCCCGAATTGCGGTGCGATCAGCGGAAACTTGATACCCCAGAAGATCCGCCAGTTACCGGCACCATCAAGCCTTGCCGCCTCGACGATATCCTCCGGCACAGAGATCAATGCGCTGTAGAGAAACACCATCGGAATGCCGACATATTGCCAGACCGACATCAGCGAAATCGTCGGTAGTGCCGTCATCTCATTGCCGAGCAGCGGAAAATCGACCAGCCCCCACAGCGGATTGATGATCAGTCGCCAGATGAAGCCGACAATCACCACAGACAAGGTCGCGGGAATGAACAGCAGCGTTCGGTAAACGCCTTCGGAGCGCTTCAGCAGGCCCGAGGTCAGCAGACCAGCCATCAATAGGCCGATCGGCACTTCGACGATCAGATGGATGGCGAAATACTCGAAATTGTTGAGCAGCGCGTTCCAGAAACGGGCTGATGTGACCGGATGGGTAAAGAGATAAACGTAGTTCGCGAAGCCTACGAACACACTCCCCGGCCCGCTCGTATCGAAGAAACTCATCACGATTGATGCGATTAGTGGCAGGACGGCGAAAGCCAGGTAGATCAACAGCGCCGGCAGGACGAAAAGGATCAGGCTCCAGCGGGCGGTGGATTGTTTGCTGGGGTTAGCCATTACGAACACCGCCGTCTACTGCGAGCATCGAACGTCGAAAACCGGCGGCTACGGCTTGCTCCCTCTTCTCCCCAGCGGGGAGAAGTGCCGAGCAAAGCGAGGAGATGAGGGGGTCGGCAGTCGATATCGGTGCAAGCAGCCCCCTCATCCGACCCTTCGGGCCACCTTCTCCCCGCTGGGGAGAAGAGGCAGCAAACCAAGCAGCGCTGAGCGATGGCTCGAATGGAACTATCCTGCCCCTAATCGGAGGCGCGCTAAGGCTCGATCCGGGTGCTCCCGGAGCACAATCCATCGAAATATTCACCACCGTCACACCAGTCTCCGTAGTCCAAACGCAAATAGTAGATAAGAATTGGGCCTCATGTGCCACCGCGAAGCGACACACGAGGCCCTACACTGTCACTTATTTCTGCTGCGGACCGTACCAGGAGGACAGGCCCTTCTGCAGCTCGGCCGTAGCCTTTTCAGGCGTCACGTCAGCGCCGTTCATCATCGTCTGCAGCACGCGCCAGGTTTCGTCGTCGAGCGGCGGATTGCCGGCCGACAGGCGATCGAGCGCAAGCCGCGGCGTCAGCTTGGCACCGGTCTTCAGGTCGGCCCATTTCTGCGCCAGCGCATTCTTGTAGGTGACCTTCTGGTTGCTCATGGCGAAGAAGCCGGGAGCTTCGTTGACATAGAGCTCCTGGAATTCAGGACCCGCCAGCCAGTTGACGAAGGTCTTGGCGGCATCCATGTGGGCGCTCTTGGAATTGATGCCGATTGCCATGTCAGGCATTTCCTGCATGTATCGATCGCCGCCATCCGTTGCCGCCGGCGGAGCGAAGGCGCCGACATTCAGGCCGGTCGAGGTCACCTGGTTGATGTCCCAAGAACCATCCGGCAGGATCGCCGCCTTGCCGATGGTGAAGAGCTGCGTCATGTCGGAATAGTTCAGGCTCTGGTAGCCATTCGGCAGGAACGGTTTCCATGCATCGAATGCCTTGAACGCTTCCACGAATTCCGGATCCGTCAGCTTCTTCTTGCCGTCGATCAGGCCGAGCCGGCCTTCCTCGCCCTTCCAGTAGGTCGGACCGACATTGTAGAGGCCGTTATAGGCCAGCTGCCAGGAATCGGCCGCGCCATAGGCGAGTGGCTCATACTTGCCGCTGTCCTTGATCTTCTGCAGCACGGCGATGAACTCGGCCTGTGTCTTGGGAGGCTGGATGCCGAGTTCGTTGAAGATATCGATATTGTAGAAGAAGCCTGCGAGAACGGCGGCGACCGGCAGGCAGAAGGACGTGCCCTTGTCGTCGGTCCAGGCGGCGCGCGACGTCTCGTCGAAATTCTTGAGGCCTTCGAGGTCCGTCAGCGGCGCGTAATAGCCGCGCTTGATCCATTCGCGATTGACGTCGAACGGACGGCAAGTGATCAGGTCCGGGCCTGCACCCGCTTCCATCTGTGACTGGATGGCGGCGTTGTATTCATTGGTATTGATCGGGGCGAATTCCACCTTGATGTCGGGGTTCTTCGCCTCGAACGCGGGCAGGATCTTGTCCTGCCAGACGGCGAGGTCTTCCGTCCGCCAGCTTCCCAGCTTCAGGGTGACCTGCTCAGCCATCGCGCCACTGGAAACCAGCGTCGCGATGGCAAGGGCGCACCCCATCAAACCATGCTTTGAACGCATTTCTTATTCTCCCCTTTGAAAGGCTAAAAATTTCTCCCGTCGCAGCCCCACTCCCGAAACTGCGATCTACGGGCCAGACGATACCTCTCAATACCAGTTGTGACAAGTTATATTTTTTCTTTCCCATTTTTGTATCATGTGGTATGCGGTCAATCCATGTGTTATGGCATGAACGAATAGCATTGAGGGAGGACGGGAATGATTGGTGTCGGCTTGCTGGGGTCAGGCTTCATTGGTGACTGCTATGCGGATTCGCTGCTCGACGTGCGCAACGCGCAACTGGTCGCCTGCTATTCGCGCAGCACCGAACGGTCCACAGAATTCGCCAAGAAGTGGGGACCGGATGTGACGGCCCATGCGTCGATGGATCAGCTTTGCGCCGACCCGAATGTCGATATCGTCGTCATCGCCCTGCCCAATGAGGTCCACCTCGAGGCAACCCGCATTGCAGCCACGCATGGCAAGGCCGTCATCTGCACCAAGCCGCTGGCCCGCACCGAGAAGGAAGCGGCCGAAATGCTGAAGATCGTGCTCGATGCGGGTATCTGGCACGGCTACGCGGAAAGCGCAGTCTTCTCCCCCAAGATCGCCAAGGCCTATGACATGCTCAAGGCAGGCGGCATCGGCAAGCTGTTGACCATGCGTGCCCGCGAAGGCCATTCCGGCCCGCATGCGCCGCATTTCTGGGACGCCGAGACGGCCGGCGGCGGCGCGCTCCTTGACATGGGCTGCCACACCGTCGAATCCGCCCGCCATTTCTTCGGCAAGGACAATCCGGTCATCGAGGTGATGGGCTGGGGCGCAACCATGGTTCACTCCGACAAGACGACGGGCGAAGATGCCTGCATCGTGTTGCTGAAATTCGCCGGCGGCGAACTTGCCACGCTCGAATCGTCCTGGATCGAAAAGGGCGGCATGCAGTTGCGCCACGAGCTGGTCGGCTCCGAGGGTCGGATTGTTACCGACAGTTCCGTCGGGCCCGTCTGGGGCTTTGTCGGCAAGCCGGTCGGCTACACCGTCGAGAAGGCGGACAGCGAAACCGGCTGGGTCTATCCGGTGCCGGAAGAAACGCGCGCCTACGGCTTTTCCCAGCAGATGCGGCATTTCGTGGATTGCTTCGTGGCAAAGAAGCCGCCGGTGGAAACCTATGAAGATGGTGTTATCGTCAACAGGATCATCGACGCGTGCTATCGCTCGATGAAGACGAAGCAGTGGGAAAAGGTGGCGGTGAACTGATGGTCAGCAAGGTCGGCACAACAGCGCCCCTGGATGAGAATTCGCCGGAACCGCTGTGGCAGCAGGCTGCCAGGGCGATCACCCGCGAGATCGCATCGGCAAAGCTCACATCAGGCAGCCGCCTGCCGCCGGAGCGCGACCTGCTGACCCGGCTGTCGATCAGCCGTGTGACCCTGCGCAAGGCCCTGCACAGCCTGGTCAACACCGGGGTGCTTGTGTCGTCTCATGGCCGCGGCTGGTATGTCGCCACCGAAGCCCATCAGGAGTTCCCGCAAACGCTGGAATCGTTCAGCGAGACGGCCGCCCGGCTCGGCCTCGTGCCCTCCTCCGACGTGCTGCGTGCCCAGGAGGCTCCGGCCACGCTCGACGAGGCAGAAGAACTCTCGGTCGCGCCCGGCTCGCCGCTCTTTCATCTCGAGCGCATCCGCCGGCTCGATGGCGTGCCGGTGGCTGTCGACGTCTCGTATTTTCCGGCCATCCGCGGCCTTGATGTCTCGACGGTGGATTTCAGCACCGCTTCGCTGTTCCGGTTGCTGATGGATGCGGGCTTCGATCTTGCCCGCGCCGATTCGACCATCGAGGCGCGCGCGGCGGATTTCACGCTGGCCCGTCATCTCGGCATTGAGGTCGGCATGCCGGTGCTCGCCATGTGGCAGCTGATCGAAGACAGCAACGGCAGGCCAGTCTGCTCGTCAAGCATCACCTATGCGGGCGACCGCTATCGATTAAGGACTTCGTTTTCCCGCATCGGAAAATCAGGCGGATAGCGTCGCAGACAACACAACGATTTTAGACACGCGGACATGGTTCGCGGGCCCGGACCAACACGGGCCGATGACAGACTTTAGGAGACTGCAGGTGATCAAAGGATACATAACCCTTGCCGAGGCACGCGCCGCGCAGGCCGATGCGCTCGAAGCGGCCGTCAGCCGCGTCAGTGGCGAGGTTCGCAGCGCACAGGCCGACGGCAAACTTGCCGGGCCGGGCCCTATCTTTCTCGGCATTGGCGCAAGCTTTGCTGCCAGCGCCGCAGCTGTCTGGACACTTCGTGCCCGCGGCATCCACTCCTGGCGCCTCAATTCCGGCGAATATCCGTTGCCCTTTCCGACGACACCGCATCCTCTGGTCGGCGTCTCCCAGAGCGGCAAGAGCGCGGAGACGCTCGCGGTCTTCAACACCATCGATCGAGCCCTGCGTATCTCGGTGGTCAATGTGCTGGAATCGCCGATCGCCAATATTTCCGCTGCCAATATCTCGCTGGGCGGAATCCCCGACAGCTACGCCTCCACCATCGGCTACACCGCCACGATCATGGCGCTCGGCATGATCGCCGAAGCCTGGGATGGTGGCGCGATTGACCCGTCCTGGTCCGCCCTGCCCGCAGCCTTCCGCATGCTGGAATCAACGCTCAGCCGGGCCACCGGGCCCCTGATCGACAAACTGGCTGCCGCCACCTATCTCGATTGCGCCTCCAGCGCCGCCTCGGTCGGCTCGGCCGAAGTCGGCTCGCTGCTGTTTCGCGAAATCGCCCGCCTGCCCTCGACCGGCATGTCGACGCGGCAATATCTGCACGGCGCGATGGAATCGGCCGGCAAGGGCGTGCACATCCTGTTCGGCGAGGAACGTGAGGCCGATCTCGCCCGGACATTGGCGCGCGCCGGCCACGAGACGATCCTCGTCAGCCCGTTGGACATTGCCGCCGAACCCCATCTCGACCATATTGCCATCCCGGCTCTGTCGGCGGCGCAGCGGCCCATTCTCGAATCGCTTGTTATGCAGACGCTGGCTGTCGAAACCGCCATTGCCCGCGGACACGATCCGGATGCCTTCGTGTTCCACCACAACGATACCAAGGTCGCCTAGGGAATAACCGGTATGAAAGACTGCATCATCGCGCTGGATATCGGCGGCACAAAGGCGCATCTCGTGATCGAAACCGTGGATGGCAAGCGCCTGCTGGACACGCAGATCCCCAGCCAGGACTGGGATGCCGAGCCGATCGACCAGGGCGCCGCCTGGCTGGCCGGCAAGCTCAGGGCGAATGTCCCGTCCGACATCAACATCGTCTCCCTGGCCTTCGGCGCGCAGGGAATCAACAGTTCAGCCATCGCGCGCGACCTCAAGGCAGCCCTTGCGACGCATGGCTACCACGCCACCGTCGTCAATGACGCAGCCCTGATCGTTGCGGCGGCGGGCTTCGATAACGGCATCGGCATCATCGCCGGCACCGGCGCCATCGGCATCGGCAAGGATGCATACGGCGCCCACATATCAGCCGGTGGCTGGGGTGCCGTCATCGGCGACGAAGGCGGCGCCGCAGCTCTGGTGCGCGAGGCATCGCGAGCGGCGCTGAAGGCGCTCGACGAAGGCAAGCCGGACGACGGCTTGCTATCTGCACTGATCGCGGATTTTGGCGTCAGCGACGCCGAACGGCTGACGCGCCGCGTCAACGACGACCCGACATCGGAAAACTGGGCGCCACATTGCCCTGCAGTGTTCGCGGCCGCCGAGGCCGGCTCGGCACTCGCTAACAAGGTGATCGTCGAAGGCGCGCAATGCCTCGCCGCGCTCGTCGGCCAGTTGCTGGCGCGCGGTGCGGTCGGCTCCGAGGTGGTTGTGGCTGGCAGCGTGATCGTCAACCAGCCGAGGCTCTATGATGCCTTTGAGCGGGCCGTTCACAAGGCGCATCCGCAGCTCAAGGTCCGCAAGCTCACGGTCGGCCCGGTCGAGGGTGCAGTCTATCTCGCGCGCAAGACTCTCGCAAAAGCTGCTTAGCAATTGCAAAACTTCGTGCTGTGGTTCTTTAAATCCTGCCCCTGATACCGCATATCTACCTGCGACCACTCTATGCGGAGAGCGCAGATGAACGAGAGGCACGGACATATGGCCGAAACGCGTCGCAAGCTGACGACGATCTTCTCTGCCGACGTGCAGGATTATACGCGCCTGATGGGCGCCGACGAGGAAGGCACGCTTGCCACCCTCAAACGCTATCGGGAGTTGATGGGTGGATTGATCGAGGCCCATGGCGGGCGGGTCATCAATACCTGGGGCGACGGGCTGATCGCGGAGTTTCCGAGCGTTGTCGAGGCCGTACGAACGGCCATTGACGTTCAGAACGAACTGGCCGGCCTGAATGCCTCGCGCCCTGCGGATGGTCAGATGCTGTTCCGCATCGGCATCAATCTCGGCGACATCATCGTCGACGGCGACGATATCTATGGCGACGGCGTCAACATTGCCGCGCGCCTGCAAAGCTCGGCGCAACCGGGTGGCATCGTCATCTCCCACACCGTCTACGACCAGGTCCGCAACAAAATGTCGGTCGGTTTCGATTTTCTGGGAAATTTGATCGTCAAGAATGTCAGCGAAGGCGTCCCCAGCTATGCGGTGCTGATCGGTGATGCGGCCGGAGATGCACCCAAGGAACGGCCACACGATTTTTTCCAGCAGCCCGAGCCGCAGAGGGCGGTCGCGGAAAAAGAGGTGGTGGTGTTCACACCGGGCAGCGCCAGAATGTATGGTCTGCTGCTGGTGATTTCGATCGCGCTCGTAGCGATCAATCTGCTGGCCTCAAGGGACTCGTTCTGGGCGAAATGGCCAGTGCTCGTTCTGGCCTTTATCGCCGCGCTCCAATGGGCACGCAGCCAGAATTGGTTCGACCGGCGGACAACCGTGCTGATCGTTACCGGCCTCGGCGTAACAGCGATCAATATTCTGTCCTGGAGCGGAACGTTCTGGGCGCAATGGCCGCTGCTCGGAATAGCGATCGCCATCGCTATTCGCTGGTTCGCCTTCCGCCGCTAGCTGATCACAGATGCCGCACCTCGGCTGGCGTCGATCCCCAGTCGTCGTGGAGGCCATCATAGTAGGTCACCGGCGCCACCATCAGCTCGTCGAGATCGACGCCGTCAAGACAGGCAACATTGATGTTGTAGTACTTGGCTCCGGTCATGTTGGGCACATCGACCCATTCGAACGGCCTTATGCCGCAGGTCCGGCAGAATGTGTGATGCGCCACCATGTTGGTGAGCTGGTAGTCGGCAATGCTGGTCTCATCGCAGAGCAGCCTGAAGACCTCCGGCTTGGCATCCACGCTCCACAGCCGCGCCTTGGTGCAGAAGGTGCAGTTGCACTTGCCGGTGCCGGCGCTGATATCGACATCCACCTCGAACCGAACTGCGCCGCAATGGCACCCACCTGTATAGGTCTTGAGCATCCGCTGGTCCTCCCCCACAAAGCCATCCACATGATATGCCCGATGACATCAACGGTTGCAATTTCTGGCAACTGTTTTTCAAGATCCGTCTCAATTATCTCGAGCGCGTGAATATTCCAGCCGCGGCAACGTCCTAGGTTAGGACCTCAGAATCGGATTTAGCGCACGGAGCACACGGAGTTGGCATGAAGCGATATTTCCTACCCACGATCACTTGCCTGCTGTTGTTCAGCGGGAAGGCCGTTGCAGGTTGGTATCATGTAGAAAATTACATCGGCTTTGTCGGGCCGGATCCCGTCCACTTTTCCGTACAGCGATACGACGGCTTCGGAAGCGGCATTACCGCCGAGGGCAGCTATTTCTATGATGCCAAGCGAAGCCCTGCGGCGATCTACGGCAAGGCCAACGGCACCAGATTGGAACTTTGCGAAATAGCCGACGACAGGGAATTTCACCAGAAAATCATCATGGGTTCCAAAACGCCCATCGACACCAGCACCTGCCCGCTTTCACTCGACATCAACGAAAGCGGCGCGACCGGCACCTGGAACAGGGGTACTGCGAAATATCCCGTCACACTCAAGAAGGTGGGCATGCTGGACGATACCGGCCCCGGCAAGGTCGAGGGAACGGTCGAGATTCCCTTCTGGGCGCAGACCAAGAAACACATGTTTTCCGGGATTTACACCAGCCGTGAGACCGGCATCTGCATGGAAACACTGCAGATCATCAACAAGCGCAGCAGGAAGGTCGACCAGACCATCCATTTCAAAGACGACGACATCTGCACCTCGGGAACGCTGATGACGACGATCTACAGGAACGTCGAAAAGGATACTCCGAACGGCGACGCGATCTATGTGAATTTCAGCAATAACAGCGCCGGATATTCGGTGGATTATGTCTATGATCGCAAGGCGGGGAAATATGAGCTGAAGCGGTGAGGATGCTTGGGCGTCGTGAGCGCACTACCCCTCACCAAGCGCCCCCAAGCGATCGGCTCTGCCTCTCGCGGGCTTGCTATCCTCTCCCACAGGGGGAGAGGTGGGGAGGATGCGCCGCCGCGACTTTGCCTCTCCCCTTGTGGGAGAGGATACGCAGGCCGAGTGGGCGGAGCGAGCTCTTGGCCGGAGTTGGTGAGGGGTGAACCGCAACGCCAAATCCAGTTGCACAGTTCAATTTTTCGCGTCACTACTTTGCCATGCCCCATCATGAGCCACCCGAACAGCATCGAAAATCTGCTCGCGCCATGCGGATCGACTCGACCAAGGCCGAGGAAATGCTCTGGCGGCAGTTGAAGGGCCGCCAGATCGGCGACGCGAAATTCAGACGACAGGTTCCACTCAAGGGCTTCATTCTCGATTTCGTCTGCTTCGATGCCAGGTTGGTTGTCGAAGTCGACGGCAGCCGGCATGCGGAAAGCACAAGAGATATAGTGAGGGATGCCCTGTTTCGGGCAGAGGGTTTTCGCGTGCTGCGGTTCTGGAACGAGGAGATCGAGAAAGACCTCGATTTTGTCGTCAGGAAGATTTTGGCGGAGTTGCATGGTACCGTGGGGTGAGTGCTCGTCGGGCGTTCAAAGCACCCCTCACCAAGCGCACCCAAGCGATCGGCTTACGCCTCTCGCGGGCTTGCTATCCTCTCCCACAGGGGGAGAGGTAAAGTCGGAGCAGCGCCGCAGCTCTGCTTCTCCCCTTGTGGGAGAAGAAGCAATTTCATCGGCTTAGCGATTGCGCCCGGAGAGGGTTCCTCGAAGCACAACAGTTCGCGCAATTGCTAAACGATAGAAATTGCAGATGAGGGGCTCATGAGGCAAATCATCGTCAATCGTATGAAGCGAAATACACCAACATTATCAATATATTACCTGCAAATATCCCCGCCCTCCAAACTCCGCCTATACTGATTCCCGTCCCATCACGGATACACTGTCAGGCGTGACAGCGAGGTGGGGTCGGTGCCTGGTTGGAGAGGACGACGTAAATTCTCTTTCCGGGGGCCTGTGAGAAACGGAGCCCTCTCCGGCGGCGTTCGAAAGAGCGCGACTGGCCGCGGACGTGCCTTAGAGGCACACATCTCCCCACCGGGCGCACTGTCGCGGTGGGGAAGCAGAGCTTCAGGTTCACAGGCAAAAACCACCGAAACGGGGCGCATCATGCGCCATATATTTATTACTTACGAGGCGACTGATGCGCCCCGGCCGTATCTGCGTTTGTGAAGCAAATCGCTCTGCGTTTGCGCAGCAGACAAAACCCGACAGGCTTCAGCGAAGCTGATGCCGAAAGGGATCGAAACCCACACCACGGACGGTAACCCCGCCGCGTGAACGCTCTTTCACATCTTGAATCCACCTTGTGCATCGACAGCTTTCAGCCGCCGCGCCACACCAGCTTGGCATTGGTCAGTTCACGTGCGCCAAGCCCGCCGAGTTCGCGGCCGAAGCCGGAACCCTTTATGCCGCCGAATGGCGCGCGCGGGTCCGAACGCACGAAATCGTTGATGAACACCGCGCCCGCCTCGATCCTTGAGGCCACACGGTCGGCGCGCTCCGGATTGCCGCTCCAGACAGTCGCCCCGAGACCGTATTCTGTGTCGTTGGCCAGCGCAATCGCCTCATCCTCGTCCTTGAAGGTGAACAGCATCGCCACCGGCCCGAAGAACTCCTCGCGCGCCACCTTGGCATCATGCGGCAATCCAGACAGCACGGTCGCTTCGTAGAAATTGCCGGGTCCGGCGATCGGCTTGCCGCCAACCAGCACTTTTGCGCCGGCCTTGACCGCGTCATCGACCTGCCGCTGGACATTGTCGCGGATATCGCTGCGCGCCAGTGGGCCGAGCTTGGTTGCGGCATCCATAGGATCACCCACCGGAATCTTGCCCACCGCCTCGACAAAGGCCTTGGTGAAGCGCTCAGCGATCGACTCCTCTATGAACAGGCGCTTGGCGGCAATGCAGCTCTGGGCATTGTTGGAATACCGCGACGTCACGGCCATCTGCACCGCCTTGTCGAAATCGGCATCGGCAAACACCAGGAACGGGTCGGACCCACCGAGTTCCAGCACCACCTTCTTGCCCAGAGAACCGGCCTGCTGGGCAACCGTCTGGCCGGCCAGCGTGCTGCCGGTTACCGTTACTGCGGCAATGCGCGGATCTCCAATCACCTTTGGTGCCCGCTTCCGGTCGATGACCAGATTGGTATAGAGCCCCGCCGGCCCGCCCGCATCGAGCACCAGCTTCTCGATCGCCGCTGCGCAGCCCTGCACGGTCTCGGCGTGCTTGACGATCACCGTGTTGCCGACCAAGGCAGCAGGAATGAAGAACCGCAGCACCTGCCAGAACGGCAGGTTCCACGGCATGATGCCGAAGATCGGGCCGATCGACTGGTAGATGATCTTCGACGGCGTGCCGGGGACCACCTCGTCAGCGATATAGGCCGGACCGTCGGCGGCAAAATGCCGGGCGCCGAACGCTGATTTGTTGACCTCGCCCTTGGCCTCGCTGAACGGCTTGCCCATTTCCGAGACGATCAGCGCGGCGTACTCGTCGGCGCGCTGTTCCAATAGGTCGGCCAGCCGGATGAGGAACGCGGTACGCTCGGCAATCGGCTTTTGCGACCAGCTCTTCCATGCGTCATGGGATTGCTGGATCAGGCGTTCGACCTCGGCATCGCTCTGCTCCTCATAGGTGCCGATCAGCGCGCCGGTCGTCGGATTGTGGGATTGAAAGCTCATGTCCGTCTCCTCCAGGTTCTCAAATTTACTCAGCAGACAGTCTGAAACCGCTCGACGCAGGTCTTCAGGACCTCACCGCCGGACCGCTTCCACCAATTGTTCGTCGAGAAGATCTCGACCTCCTGCGGGCCGGAAAAGCCGGCCTTCTCGATCACGCCACGGATGCGCTTGAGATCGATGACGCCGTCGCCCATCATGCCGCGATCCAGCAAAAGGTCGGTGGTCGGCACGAGCCAGTCACAGATATGATGCGCGAGAATCTTGCCTCGGTTGCCGGCGCGACCGATCTGCTCGTGGAGCTTCGGGTCCCACCAGACATGATAGACATCGACCGCAACACCGATGCCATCGCCCAGCAGGTCGCAAATATCGAGCGCCTGTTCGAGCGTATTCACGCAGGCGCGGTCGGCGGCATACATCGGATGCAGCGGCTCGATCGCCAGCGGTACGCCCGATGCCCTAGCATGCGGGAGGATCGCTGCCATGCCCTCGGCGACCATCTCTCTTGCGTGATGAATGTCCTTCGAGCTCGCCGGCAACCCGCCGACCACCAGCACTAGGCAATCCGCATACAGGGCCGCCGCCTCGTCGATGGCACGGAGATTGTCGTCGATGGCCGCCGCCCGCTTTTCCTTGTCGGCGGCGGGAAACATCCCACCGCGGCAAAGCCCGGTCAGCCTGAGATGATTTGCCTCGACGATGCGCACGGCTTCCGCGAGCCCAATCTTGTGGATCTGGTCGCGCCAAGGCGAGATCGCCGTGATGCCGAGCTCCAGACAGGCATCGACCGCCCCGTGGAAATCATACTGCTCGCGCACCGTGGCGAGATTGATGGATAGGCCTTCGATGGCCATTCTGGCATTCCTCCCGAAATAAATGCGTTCCCGCCCTTGAGGGCGGGTCGTGCCTTAGAAAACACCGGCCGTGGCCAGCACGGCTTTCATTCGTTGGGCCGCAAGATCCGGGTCCTGCAGCACCCGCGCCTGATCCGCGAGCCGAAACAGTTCGGCGAGATGGACGATGGAACGCGTGCTCTGCTGGCCGCCCAGCATGTGGAAATGGTTCTGGAAGCCGTTGAGATAGGCGAGGAAGACGACGCCGGTCTTGTAGAACCTGGTCGGCGCCTTGAAGATATGACGCGACAGCGGCACCGTGGGCGCTAACGCGGCATGGAAGCCATCGAGATCACCCTGGGCCAGCCGCGCCAGCCCGGCGCTGGCCGCCGGCGCGATCGCATCGAAGATCCCGAGCAGCGCATGCGAAAAGCCATGCTCGTCGCCCTCGATCAGTTCGGCATAATTGAAGTCGTCGCCGGTATACATCTTCACCCGGAGATCGAGCCGCCGGCGCATGGCGATCTCCTTCTCCGCCGACAGCAGCGAGATCTTCACGCCATCCACCTTGGCGGCGTTGTCGTTGATGACATCAACGGCGGTGTCCATGGCTTGCATGAGATCAGACGATCCCCAGTAGCCCGCTAGCGCTGGGTCGAACATATCGCCGAGCCAATGGATGATCACCGGCTCTCTGACTCCACCGAGAATGCGATTGTAGACCTTGATGTAGTCATGGGGCCCCTTGGCAGCCGCCGCCAGCGCCCGGCTCGCCATCAGGATGATCCGGCCGCCCTCGCCTTCGACAAACGCCACCTGCTCCTCATAGGCGCGAATGACATCATCGATCGTCACGTCAGGCCCCGGGGCCAGATGATCTGTACCGGCACCGTAGGCAATCAGCGCATCCGAGCGATTGCGCGCCGCCGACTGCAAATGCCGGATCAGTTCCTGCGCGCCTTGCCAATCCAGCCCCATGCCGCGCTGCGCCGTATCCATGGCTTCAGCAACGCCGAGACCGAGATCCCAGAGATGCTCGCGAAATGCAATCGTCCGCTCCCAGTCAATATTGCGGTCAAGCCATGGGTCGTTGTTGGCGAGCGGATCGACAACGATGTGTGCTGCGGCATAGGCAACCCGGTTGAACCTGTGACCGGAGGCAGGTCGCCTTGGCGCCGCGATCGGAGTGTTGACAACAGCATAATCGACAATGCTGCCATCGAGGCCCGGAAGATGAAGCGTGACGGGCATCGATCAGGCCACCTTCAGCGCAGCAGCACCGCTAAGCGAGGGAACATCGATCCAGCGACGCTCGGCCCAGCTTTTCTGTGCGAGTTCGGCGAGTTGCACGCCCTTGGCGCCTTCGCGCAGCGAAAACTTCCATGGCGCGTCTTCTACGACATGGCGAAGAAAATCCTCCCACTGCGCCTTGAAACCGTTCTCGAAACCTTGCGTTTCCGGCACCTCGTCCCAGGTTTCGAAGAAGTTGATCGGCTGGGGCTGGTCAGGATTCCAGACCGGCTTCGGCGTATTGACGCGATGCTGCGTCCAGCACTTCATCAGGCCGCAAACTGCGGAACCATGCGTGCCATCGACCTGGAAGGTCACGAGATCGTCGCGGCGGACGCGCACTGCCCAGGACGAATTGATCTGCGCAACCACTCCGCCTTCAAGCTCGAATGTCGCATAGGCGGCGTCATCGGTGTCGGCCTTGTAGGTCTTGCCGTTTTCATCGACGCGGCTCGGAATATGGGTGGCGCCGTAGCAGCTCACCGCCTTGACCTCGCCGAACAGGCCGTCAAGCACGTAGCGCCAATGCGGCAGCATGTCGAGGATCATGCCGCCGCCATCGGCCTTGCGGTAGTTCCACGACGGCCGCTGCGCCTTGACGCCCCAATCGCCCTCGAAAACCCAGTAGCCGAACTCACCGCGCACCGACAGGATCTTGCCGAAGAAGCCGCTGTCGCGCAGCAGCGCAATCTTGCGCAAGCCGGGCAGATAGAGCTTGTCCTGTACGACGCCATTCTTGACGCCACGCTCTTCGGCATAGGCGGCGACCGAGAGAGCCTCGTCGAGTGTCTCGGAAATCGGCTTTTCGCAATAGACATGCTTGCCGGCAGCAATGGCCTTCTTGAGTAGGGCCACGCGCATCTGGGTGGAGCCGGCGTCGAAGAAGATCTCGTTATGCGGGTCGGCAAGCGCGGTATCGAGATCGGTGGCCACGCGGGCAATGTGATGCTTGTCGGCAACCGCCTGGATCTTGTCGAGGTTGCGCCCGACGAGGATGAGGTCGGGTATCAGCCTGTCACCATTGGCGAGCGCAAGCCCACCCTGATCACGAATGGCAAGCATCGAACGCACCAGATGCTGATTGTAACCCATGCGTCCGGTAATGCCGTGCATGATAATGCCGATGGACTTTGTCGCCACCCGAATTCCTCCACATAAATAACTATACAGTTACAAATTGGCACCAAAAAATTCAGCTGTCAACCGACAACGAGCAAAGCACCTGGCAAGCCAAATGCGCATCGGCAGAATCAGGAAATGGAAAGAAAAGAGCGACGCGCTTAACCGCGCAGATAGGCGAAGATCACATCGATGATGTGCTCGCCCCAAGCATCCACTTCCGATTTCTCGGAAAGATTGCGCGCGAAGATAGTCGACAGCGTCCAGCGATTCGTCAGGAAAAACGAACCGAGTGCCGCGATGCTCATGTAGATCTTCACGGGGTCGAGCCCCTCTCGGAACTCACCTGTGACGACACCCCGCGCCAAAAGCCCATGGATCTCGCTGACCAACGGGGAATTGAGTTCGAATATCCGCGCCGAACGCTTGAGGAACTTCGCCTTATTGAGATTTTCCGTGCCGAGAATTCCCAAGAACTCCGGGTGCTTCAGGAAATATTGCCACGTAAAAACAATAAGTTCCCTCATGCCTTCAGTGGGCGTCTTTTCCGACAGATGCAGCCGGGCCTCCGCCGAACGGATCGCCACGTAGCTGCCTTCGAGCACGGCGATATAGAGCGCATCCTTGCCGCCGAAATAGTGATAGAGCATCCGCTTGTTGATGTCGGCCCGTGCCGCGATCGCATCGATCCGGGCACCGCCATAGCCGCGCTCGGCGAATTCCTTGGTGGCGGCGGCCAGGATCGCGGCACTGGTCCGCTCGGGATCGCGGGAGCGCGAGCGCTTGCTGGACGGCGCTGCGCCGGCTGAACTCGGCGATGCAGCATCGCTAGTCCCCTGGCTGCCTTCGGCTGCAACTGTCTCGTTCATCCCGATCCTCGATTGGCTTCCTGCGGTTCACTTCTTGCCGCATATACAGGGAGTGTTACCCGATCGACGCATGCATGCACAGCCCCTCAAGAACTTCGAGCATTAGTAACCATATAGTTATACAATAAACAAGGAAGTACTCCTGCCGGAATGACCACCCCGGCATGGCACCTGATAACGTTCGAGGCTGTACGAGCTGGATACGCGGTCTACCTCTCGATGTCGGTTGAAGCGCATGTTCCGATCACAGCATCGCTCCGGCCAGTGACAGGCTGCCGGCGGTCAACAGCCCGATTGCCGAAAATGCCGCCAGCTTTTCACGCAAGGGCGATAAGGTCTCCAGCATCATCCAGAGCGAAAGCGCAGCCATCCAGAGGACACTCATCGAACCCACCGCAAACTGGACTGCAATCATCGCCACGCAGCAGGCGATCGATCCGCAGCCATGTGAAAAACCCGCAGACAGCGATGCTGACCGTCCCCGCCGATAAGCGCTACAGCCGCGAATCTTTCCCAGATGCTGCAAGGCCGGATAGAGCGCGGCAGCGATCAGCAACATCCCGCGCGTGGCGGGATCGACGCCGCGTGTATCGTCACTGAGCCAATCGGAAATCTCCAGCACCCATTGCAAGACGCCAGCGCCAACCGCCAGCCCAAGCACCACGCCAAGATAACCGCAGAGAAAAGCCAGGGCAGATCGGCCGGACACCGCTTGAACTGCGTCGCCACGCAGCAATCCCAGCACCGCGACTGGAAGCAGCATCGCGACCATCATGCAGGACCACATGGTGATGAGCGAAAACACCCGTTCATCACCGCCGGCGGGAGCAACGATACCCAACGCCGCCTGCCCGCAAACCAATCCCTCGAGCATCGGCGCGAAAGACAGCATGGCCGACCAGGCCAGCGCCGCCGTCAGCGCGCAACCTGTCAGCACCATTTGCATCTGCCTGTCCCTCCACACCACCATCAGCGTCATGTTCTCACCATGGAAGATTGCACCCATCTGCCCAACCGAGCAGGCAGGATTTGCAGATCAGCTGCAGCAACTGCCTTTCGTGTCGCCGGCGAGCACGCTTGCGGCATTCATGCTCGGCGGCAGGTTGTTGGACGGGTTCATTTCGAAAAAGCCAGCAGGGGCCAGCGAAAAGCCGCAGGAAATGCAGGGCTGCACGGGGAAGTCTTCTGGCCGGACAACGTGATGAAGGCCGAATGTATGCCAGAGCACGATATCGGTATTTTCCACCGAGCGATCCTGCTTGACGAGTTCCGCGAGACCGTCCTTGCCGTCCGAGTTGGCGACGAACTCGCCCGCCGGATAGCGCTCGCTTTCATTGAACGGCGTTACCCAGATGTGGTTGCGAATGAAGTTGGAACGGATGCCTGAAGGGCCGTCCTCCTGTATCATCGGCGTCACGCAATTGGGTGCGTGCAGCTTGTAGCCGACTGGCTTGCCGACATGGTTGAGCTTGTTGGGATTGATGACCTTCCAGCTGCGATGCGTCGAGGCATCGGCGCGACGAGCCGCGGCAAGCTCCGTCTTCAGCACCGTTTCCTCGGCATAAAATGCGTTGCCATGCGGATTGGTGGCGCTGGTCGACTCCATGTAGCTGTTGGTCTCGACGACACTGTTGCCGCCGCCGTCAACGGCCATGTCCAAGCGCGCGCAGAACACGTGCTGGTGTATCGGGGCGCCGAGGCCTGGCTGGATCTCGACCGAATACTTGTCGGGCTGGCCGGGATGGCAGGCATTGGTATTGACGATGCCGGTCGCTTTCATCTCGAATTCGATCTCGCCAGCCTGGCTGAGATACCAGTACTGTGCGTATTCGTAGTTGCCGACGGTGCAGATCGACGAGATCACCAGCTTGCGGCCACGATGCAGGACAGTGCGGCCGGTGCGGAAATCCCAGTGCTTCCACAACACGCCGGCATCCTCTTCGTGGATGCAGACGGCCTTTTCAATGGTCACGACCTCGCCCTGCAAGCCATTGACATGCGCATCGAGATACTGGATCTGGCCGAGGCAGTCGCAGCCGAGCTTCAGCGAATTGGTAAGCTTGCCGAAGCCGTACTCGCCGACGTCGAAAATGTTCTGGCGGGCATGGCCATAGAGCGGCGAACCGTAGGGCACGACAAGTTCGGCAATCGCCGCGCGGCGCAGGACTGACCGCCCGTCATAGCGGATATCATGCAGAACCAGGCCGTCGCGGGGGGTGAAGCCGATAGCCAGCGTCCACTTGTCCCAGGAGATCGCATGATCCCGCACGGTGAAGCTCACGCCTTCCGGCTGCACGACATTGAGGGGCTTCAGCGGCGCGTCCGGCGCGGGAAGGAATTCCGGATCGTAGTCGTAGCGCGTCATCGGGATCGGCGGGCAATCCGAATGCTCGTCAACGCGCAGCACTTCGCCGGTCTTGACGTCTATGACGGCATTCAGGCCCTCGATTGGATGCGCATAGTAATTGCCGAATTCAGCTACCCGTAGCCAGGAGAAGGTGTGCGAGATTAGTCGCCCCTCTTCTTCCTGATAGCCGAAATTGCCGCCCGACCAAGAGTCAACAATGACGCCGGTCATGTCGGTGATCCCGCGCCGACGGCAGGCCTCGATGAAGCGCGGATCGTTCTTGACGTTGACCTCGACGCTGCCCATCTGCTCGACCTGGAATCCAGCACGTGCGGTCGGGAAATGCTTGCGCGCGATGACCTTCTTATCCGCCAGCGACACGATCAGTTGCCAGACACCCGGCTTGTCGAGATGATTGACGTTGACGCGCGCCTCACGCTGCAAGGTCTTACCGTCGAGATGCAAGCGGTACTCAGCCGGCGTCGGCTCACGCAGATCGATGTTTTCGAACAGGACGCCAGTTCCGAGCTCGGGATCCGCCTTGACCACGGCGGCGGCGATGTTGATCTCGTCCGGCGTCAGTGGTGCCAGCACGTTGAGATGAGCGGGCGGCGGCGGAGCGGCAACGCCCTTGAGCGTCGTGGGATTGACGGCTTCGTTCATGATCATGTCCTTCATGCAGAGGCCGCCTCAAGCCTTTGGGATGGCCTTGGCGGCAGTTGATTGAACGGCATGCCGCTCGGGCCGGCATGCCTGAGATTGGCGTGTTACTGACGCAGCTCGGTCCAGATACGATCATAGGCGCGGGTTGCCTTTTCGGGGCAGGACGGCGCGAAAACGATCTTGAGGTCCTGCGGCGGGTTGAATTCCGGGGACTCGCCAGTTTCCTTGGGTAGGAACTTGTCCGAACCCATCACGGCACTCTGGTAGCCCGTGGATTTCTGCTGAAGCGCAATGTTCTCCGGATCCATCAGGAAGTTGAGGAACTTCTTGGCATTCTCCAGATCCGGCGCGCCTGCGGGCACGGCGACATTGTCCATCCAGCCGATCGCGCCTTCCTTCGGATAGACATACTTGATCGTGGATTTTTCGATCCGCGACGCCAACGCCTTGCCCGACCACTGCTGGTGCATCACGGTCTCGCCCGACACCTGGCGCTCGGTTGTGCCATCGGAATTGTAGACCTTCACGAATGGCTTCTGTGCCTGCAGCAGCGCGTTCAGTGCCTTGAGGTCATCAGCATTGGTGTTGCACTGGTCCTTGCCGAGATAAAGCAGCGCCAGCGACATCACCTCGCTTGGCGAGCCGAACATGCCGATCTTGCCCTTCATGTCTTCGGAGGGCTCGAACAGTGTCTTCAGCGTATCGGTCGGTCCCTTGTAGACGGCCGTATCAACCGAGAAAGACGTCGTGCCCCATACCCACGGCACCGTGTATTTGGCATCCGGGTCCCAGGAGCGTTTCTGCCATTTCGGATCGAGATTCTTGAAGTTCGGCATCGAGGCGACGTCGACATCCTGGAACAACTTCTGGTCGACGAAGATGGGCACGAAGTCATTGCTAATGATCATCACGTCATAGCCGGCGGCACCGGAGGAGAGCTTGGCGAGTGCCGTCTCGTTGGAATCATAGGTGTCTATCGTCACCTTGATGCCGGTTTCCTTCTCGAACTTCTTGACCATCTCGTCGGACGTGTAGTCCGTCCAGTTGTAGATATGCAGTTCGCCGGCATCGGCCAGCGCATGGCCCGGCAGCGCAATCGCGACACCGGTCAAAAGGCAGGCGGTGGTGAGCGACTTCTTCAGATTTTTCATTGTTGTTCCCTCTGTTGTTTTGCTCTGATTTTCCCAGTTATCGCGTGTTGTCCGTGCGCCTCCCGAGCAATAGCGCCGCCGACACGATGACCAGCGAAACGCCCAGCAGGATGGTGGAAATGGCATTGACCTCCGGCGTCACGCCGAGCCGCATCATGCCGTAGACATAGACCGGCAGCGTCGTGGAGCCGGCGCCCGACACCATCAGGCTGATCAGGAAGTCATCGAGCGAGACGACGAATGCCATCAACGCACCGGCGGCGATGGCCGGCGCCAGAAGCGGCAGTGTTACGCGCCGGAAAAGCTGCCATTCGCTGGCATAGAGGTCGCGCGCCGCATCCTCGAGCACGCCGCCCATGTCGCGCAGCCGTGCCTGGATCGGCAGCAGCGCAAACGGGATGCAGAAGACG
Source organism: Shinella sp. OV683 (assembly GCF_057787725.1). NCBI lineage: Bacteria > Pseudomonadati > Pseudomonadota > Alphaproteobacteria > Hyphomicrobiales > Rhizobiaceae > Shinella > Shinella sp. OV683. The sequence continues at coordinate 1,812,902 of NZ_CM173543.1, read as the reverse complement.
GTATGGGCGATCATCAGGTTCACCAGTCCGTTCTTCATGCCGATGGCCGAAAAGAAGATCAGCGTGGTGATGGCGACGATGATTTCCGGCACGATCAGCGGCAGCGCGATCATCGCGGCCATGACGCCGCGACCGCGCGCGAGGGTACCGCGCTCGAGCGCCAGGGCGCCGGCAGTGGCTATCGCCGTCGAGGCAATGGTAGCGACGATGGCAATCACCACGCTGTTCCAGGCGGCGCGGCGGATGTCATCGTTTTGCGCAACCACGACGAACCAGTCGAAGCTGAAATGCGACCACACCGTCACCAGCCGGTTGGCATTGAATGAATAGACCACCAACACCAGCAGCGGCGCATAGAGAAACAGTAGGATCAGCGTGGTAAAGGGCGACAGGCCCGGCGTATAGCGCCATGTGAAGGGCTTTGCCGATCTCATCGCAGCACCTCCGCTTCGGCCTTGCGCGAGCGGGCGAGAAAAAGCGCCAGCACGGCGATCGTGACGACGATCGAGATCGCTGCACCGAACGGCCAGTTGCGCGAGGAGGTGAACTGCATCTGCACGAGACTGCCGATCAACAGTTTCTTGCCGCCGCCGAGCAGATCCGGAGCGAGGAAAGAACCCAGCGCCGGGGCAAACACCAGGCTCGCTCCCACCAGCACGCCGGGCTTGGCCAACGGCCAGATGATGCGTTTGAACACGGCAATCCGGCTGGCATAGAGGTCGTGCGCCGCCTCGATCAGCCGTGGATCGATGCGCTCCAGCGTCGAATAGATCGGCAGCACCATGAAGGGCAGAAACGTATAGACCAACCCGAGCAGGATCGAGCCGTCATTGTAGAGCAGCGGCAGCGGCGATGCCGTCAGACCCGCTGCCTTGAGCGCTCCATTGGCGAGACCTTCGTCGCGCAGGATCAGCACCCAGCAATAGGTGCGGATCAGCGTGTTGATCCAGAATGGCAGGGTGACCAGAAAGAGAATGAGGCGTCGGCGATCGGGCTGCTGGCAGACGATGTACCAGGCAACGGGAAAGCCCAACACCAGGCACAGAAAGGTCGTGGCCGCCGCCAGATAGACCGAGCGAGCGATGATGACAACGTAGCTCCAGGAAAACACCAGCGTATCATCGAAATCGCGCTGGAACAGGAACTGCACATAGGCATCCAGCGTCAGCGGCATGGTGACACCGCCGTAGGGATTGGCGGTCATGAAGGAATAGCCAACTGCAATCAGCAGCGGCAGCACCATGAAGATGCCGATGACTAGAAAGGCCGGAGCGATGAGAGCGAGCGTTCGGTTACCGTTCATCCCGCCTCCCCTCAGTTGACCAGATGACGTTCGACGTCGTCGCGCCAGTCGGCGACCACGGCATCGCCCATGCTGAGCGGCGCATCGCCGTCACGGCAGCGGCTGCGCAGACGGATCTCGCTGTCGAGCGCCACTTCGTAGAGCGTGTCGAGGCCGAGGAAGGTGACCGAGGTCACAGTACCCTTCACCCTGCCCCTGCCGAGTGCAGCAGGCGAAAGGCTGATCCGCTCCGGACGGATGGAGACCATGATCGCGTCATTTCGCCCGAGCGCGGCGCCGGGCAGCAGGTTGGATTCGCCGATGAAATCGGCCACGAAGCGATTTTCCGGGTTGTTGTAGATCTCGCGCGGCTCTCCAACCTGCAGCACGCGCCCCGCCGACATCACCGCGATGCGGTCCGACATCGCCAACGCTTCTTCCTGATCATGGGTGACGAGCACGAAGGTGATGCCGGTCTCGCGCTGGAGGCGCTTGAGCTCGCTCTGCATCTCCTTGCGGAGTTTCAGATCCAGCGCAGAAAGTGGCTCGTCGAGCAACAAGACCTTGGGCCTTGGCGCGAGCGCGCGGGCAAGTGCGACGCGCTGCTGCTGGCCGCCGGAGAGCTGGCGCGGCATGCGCGAGGCGAAATCCTCGAGCCTGACAAGCCGCAGCGCTTCCTGCACCCGCGGCCCGATCTCGGCCTTCGCAACTCTCTGCATCTCGAGCCCGAAGGCAACATTTTCGGCCACGCTCATATGCGGAAACAGCGCATAGCTCTGGAAGACCGTGTTCACCGGCCGGCCCTGCGGCGGCAGCATCGCCGCCTCCAGCCCGCCAATGCGGATGGAGCCCGAAGTCGGCGCCTCAAAGCCACCGATCAGACGGAGAAGCGTGGTCTTGCCACAGCCGGACGGCCCGAGCAGTGTGAAGAATTCCTTGTCCAGAATGCGCAGGCTCACGGCATCGAGCGCCAGCGGCGATGCCGCAGCCTTGGTCGAAAATGACTTCGAGACCTCCTCAATGTCGATCATGGCCTGCAAAGCGCGTCCTCACCCCGCTAAATAACCGTATGGTGCAAAGCTAGCAGCGCCGAGATTTGCTTGTCAAGCAGAGTTATCAAAGAGTGTTTAAAATAAGCGCATGGCGTAGAATGGCCGCGCATGACGCCACGGACAAAAGAGCACGGCAGAGACTACGTATCTTGCTGTTTGCATTCACATTATTAGCTAGGATCAGGAGATCGTTCATAGCCGGCTGCTGCTGGAAAAACCGAGGCGCAAGGACCGCGATTTCCGAAAATAGGGCACCAGATCAACGCCAAAAGTAACCGTATGGTTATTAGTACGGCGAACTGCCCAGAAGATGCCTGTTATCAGCCTGTCTGCTCAGTATCTGCCCGTTTGTCTGGCCCATTCGAACATCTGACAGCGATTGCGCACCAATTTGCGCACTACAAGACTAGGTTACGCCGGTCTGGAACCGCTTTAAAACAACACCTTTTAATTAAATCCTTTTTGATTATCTTGTAAAGACGCCACTGAAGCACGAGACCTATCGAATGAATGCGCATGCAGGCCGAAAAGGCGCCATTTCAGGCACCAATCTTGATCACACCAGAACGCTCAACCGTCGCGCCGTTTTCGATGCCGTCAGGCGTACAGGCCCCGTGACCCGCGCCGAACTCGCAGGCACGATCGGGCTTACCGTACAGGCGATCTCCAACATATCATCGGAGCTGGAACAGGCAGGCCTCATCCGTCAGGAGGGCAAGCGCCTCGGCCAGCGCGGCCAGCCCGCGGTGGAACTGTCGGTCAATCCCGGTGGCGGCTACACGATCGGGCTCAGCCTCGCCTATCGCCGCGTCACGGGTGTGCTTGCCGATCTCGCTGGTGCCGTGGTCGTCAGCGAGTCGCAGGACGTCGTGGAGCGCGCGCCGGCTGATATCGCCGATCTACTTGGTGCCCTCGCCCTGCGGCTGATCGCGCACTCCGGGGTCAAGCACGAAAAGATCTGGGGCATCGGCTGCAGCGTGCCGGGCACGGTGGAGAATGGCCGCTTTTGGTATGACAAGGTGCAGGAGGCTGACGAGTGGACGAAATTTCCGCTGACCGACCAGCTCGAAGCGCTGACCGGCGTCCGCGCCATGGTCGAGAATGACGCGACGGCGGCGGCCATCGGCGAAAAACTCTATGGCATCGGCCGGGTCGCGGGCAGCTTCTTCTACCTGCATTTCAATCTCGGCATCGGCGGCGGGCTGATCATGGAAGGCAATTCTTACCGCGGTGCATTCGGCGGCGCGGGCGAGATCGGCCACATGATCGTCAAGCCGGGCGGCAGGCTTTGCGCCTGCGGCAGTCGTGGCTGCCTCGAACAATATGTGTCCTACTACTCCGCAGCGGAAGCCGTGTGCGGCCCTGACCGCACGCCGGACGAAGTACCGGCCGAGGAAATCGTCGGCTATCTCAGCGACAATGATCCGCGCATATCGGCCTGGCTGAAGGAAGCCGGCCAATACCTCCGCATCGCCATCCGCAATGTTGAGGCGATGCTTGACCCGGATACCGTGGTGATTGGCGGCGGCATGCCGCCGGAATTGGTCGAGGGCCTGATTGCAGCCACCGCGCCACTCCTGCCCCCGATGGCCCATCGCCGTGGGGCCACGCTGCCGCGACTTATGCCCGCCGAGCATGCCGCCGAACTGCCCGCCCGGGGCGCTGCGGCCTTGCCGATGGCGGCAGCCATGAACAGCGATATTTCGAGTTCCGCCTGGATGTTCTCGACCAGCGCATCCCAGCCGGTCAATTCCGCGCTTGCTGTGCTGGGTGTCGATCCCGCACAACATTGACGCGAAAGATTTGTCGGCGGATTGTCGCTTTTATCGATTTTTCCGCTTGCCCCTCTAGTCGCTAGAGGGTGTAGGCAGAAGGAAATTGAAAGAGGATTTTGGCAATGACCGAGGCAGCGAGCAGCAAGCGATATCATATTGGCGGCATGGATTGCGCGGGTTGCGCGGCCAAGATCGACACCGCCGTGCGTCGCCTGCCAGGCATATCGGATGTCAATGTCTCCGCCACAGCTGGTACGATGAAGATCGACTTCGGCGCGGATGCCGATCTCGAAACGGTAGAGAAGGCGGTGACCAGACTCGGCTACACCGTCAGCGAAAAGACGGCATCGACGCAACCTTTCAAGGCGCATGATCACGACCACGGCGCCCACGATCATCGCGACCACGAGCACGACCGTGATCACCACGATCATGCGCACAGCTCTGGCGAAGAACCTTTGGTCGAGGGCCTGCATGGCCACGATCACAGCATCGAGGACGGGCCATGGTGGCGGTCGAAGAAAGCCTTTCTGACGCTGGCCAGCGGCGGTGCCCTGATCGTTGCCTATGTCGTCGGGCATCTCGTGCCGGCGATCGCGCCCTATGCCTTTATCGTCGCGATGCTGGTCGGGCTGATCCCGATCGCCAGGCGAGCCGCTATGGCGGCGCTGGCGGGCATTCCCTTCACCATCGAGATGCTGATGACGATCGCGGCAGTCGGCGCAGTGCTGATCAATGCCGGCGAGGAAGCCGCAACCGTCGTCTTCCTCTTCCTGGTCGGTGAATTGCTGGAAGGCATTGCCGCCGGCCGCGCGCGCGCCAGCATCCAGTCGCTCAGCGCACTGGTGCCAAAGAGCGCATTCCTGGAAGTGGATGGCAAAACGCGCGAGGTGCCCGCAGATTCGTTGGTCATCGGCGCCACCATTCTCGTCCGCCCCGGCGACCGCATTCCGGCAGACGGCACCATCATCGAGGGCGAAAGCTCAGTCGATGAGGCTCCGGTTACCGGCGAAAGCATACCCGTTCGCAAGGGCAAGGACGCCAATGTCTTTGCCGGCACCATCAATGGCGAAGCTGCCTTGCGTGTTCGCGTCACGGCGGCAGCCTCGGACAACACCATTGCCCGTGTCGTCAAACTGGTCGAGGAAGCCCAGGAATCCAAAAGCCCGACCGAGCGCTTCATCGATCGTTTCTCGCGCTACTATACACCGGGCGTTCTCGTCGCCGGCGCCCTGATCGCCATTGTCCCACCGCTTGCTGCGGGCGCGAGCTGGTCCGAGTGGATCTACAAAGGCGTCGCCGTGCTGCTGATCGGCTGCCCCTGCGCATTGGTGATCTCCACCCCGGCCGCTATAGCCGCCTCGCTTTCGTCCGGCGCCCGCCGCGGCCTGCTGCTCAAGGGCGGCGCGGTGCTCGAAGGCATGGGCCGTATCACAGCCGTCGCGCTCGACAAGACCGGCACGCTCACCGAAGGCAAGCCGGTGGTCACCGATATCATTGGCGTCAACGCTTCCGACGCCGACGTGTTGCGCCTTGCTGCCGCGCTTGAGACGGGCTCCAGCCATCCCCTGGCGCTGGCCATCCTCAAAAAGGCGGCGGACGACAAGACCGACGTTCCAGCCGCAACCGATCTCGCGGCCATGGGCGGCAAGGGCGTGACGGCAACGGTCGAGGGCCAGCCACTGTTTCTCGGTTCGCCGCAGGCAGCAGGTGAGCGTCAAGCGTTGCCGGCAGGTCTCCAGTCACGGATCGAAGCACTCAACGAAGACGGCAAGACGGTCTCCATCCTGATCGCGGGCGACCAGATTGCCGGCGCCATCGCCATGCGCGACGAGCGGCGCGCCGATGCCGTGGCCGGCCTCAAGGCTCTGCGCGATGCCGGTATCCAGACGGTCATGTTGACCGGCGACAATGCCCGCACAGCCAAAGCGATCGGTGCCAAGCTCGGCATCGACGACGTCCGCGCAGAACTGCTGCCCGAAGACAAGCAGCGCATCGTCGGTGAACTCAAGGCCAAGGGTCTGGTTGTCGCCAAGGTCGGCGATGGCATCAACGATGCGCCGGCGCTGGCGGCGGCCGATATCGGCATCGCCATGGGTGGCGGTACGGACGTGGCGCTGGAAACGGCGGATGCGGCAATCCTGCATGGCCGCGTTGGCGACGTCGCTGAAATGGTGAAGCTGTCCCAACGGACCATGGGCAACATCAAACAGAACATCACCATCGCGCTGGGGCTGAAAGCCGTGTTCCTGGTGACGACGATCATGGGCATCACCGGGCTCTGGCCGGCCATTCTCGCCGACACCGGCGCCACCGTTCTGGTGACGATCAATGCCCTGAGGCTGCTGGCCGCGCCACGTTCAGCAGCCTGAAAGCGCATAGCCGGCTTCAAACTTCCGATCCTGCCACAAGGAGCGTATAATGCCGACTGAGCAAAGGCGCGCAGCCTGATGGAACTCTCCGTCCAAGGCTGCGTTCTGGCCTCGACTCCAGAACATTGTCATGACCAGAATCCATGAGGAGGAAAGTCCATGAAAACGATAATCGGTCTTTTCGACAACCGCGATGAAGCGCTCGCGACCGTCAGCGAGTTGCACGCCCGCGGCATCCCCTCTGCCGATATCTCACTGATATCCAACCATGGAGACGGCTGGTACGCTGAGGATTCTCAAGCCGAGGCCGGTGCGGAGACCGGGGCGGGCCTCGGGGCGATGGTGGGCGGTGTGGGCGGATTGCTCGCGGGCCTCGGTGTCATCACCCTGCCCGGTATCGGCCCGGTCGTTTCGGCCGGCTGGCTGCTCTCGACTTTCGCCGGCTCCGCCGCGGGCGCGATTATCGGCGGTGCAGGCGGCAGTCTCGTCGGCGCATTGAAGGCGCATGGCGTCGATGAACATGACGCCCATGTCTATATCGAAGGCATCCGCCGCGGCGGCACGTTGGTGACCGCACGTGTCGAGGAGGCCAGGATCACCGCAGCAGAGACGATCATGATCAAGCATCGTGTCGATATCGCCGCCCGCCGCGACGAACTGGCGGCCGAAGGCTGGTCGCGTTTCGACGACCATGCGGAACCCGGCGACGGTGCCGAGCCCGGCGAGCAATCCGAGCCCGGCGAGCAATCCGAGCCACGGCTCGCAGACCGTGCAGGCACACCGCCGCCGGTATTTCCGTTCCACGTGTAAAGGAGACGCATCATGCCAGGCCCGAACAGGACCACCCACGAAAAAGACCGCGAAGAAGACTACCGTGACTTCGAACAGCGCGATCTCGGCGAAGGATGGCCCTATGCGGATGGCGAACCGGTCAAGAGGCGCAACGCCGACTACGGCGAGGCCTCCGACGAACTCGATCCGAAAAACACCCAGATTGCGAGTGAGCCGTTCATCGAAAGCCAAGGCGGGCCGAACCTTTTCCCCGACGAGGAGCATGGAACGATCAACGACGACGACATCGAAGAGCGGATTTCCAATCGTCTCTCCGACAGCGGCCGCTGGAGCGACAACCAGATCGAGATCACGGTCCATGATGGTATTGCCGAGATCAATGGCGGGGTCGATACCGAACAGGACAGCCAGATCATCAACCAGCTCGTGCTGCGCACCGCAGGCGTCCGCGACACGAGAAACAACTTGATTCTGCTGGGGGCCGACAGCCATATTCCCTTCGACGCCGACGAATAGGCAGACATCGACAAAGGCTTGCCGTGACCATAGCTTCGCAATCAACCACGACGGACGCTGAGACGATAGATGCCCGCTTTTTCGAACGCCCTCCACAATATGTCGCCGCAGACCTGATCGGCGCGACGCTTCTCTTCGATGGCGTCGGCGGCACCATTCTCGAAACCGAGGCCTATCACGATCAGGATCCGGCATCGCATAGCTATCGAGGTCGCACGCCTCGCAACGGCGCGATGTTCGGCCCACCCGGACATATCTATGTCTATCGCATCTACGGAATGCACTGGTGCCTGAATTTCGTCTGCCTGCCGGGCAGCGCGGTGCTGATCCGCGCGATCCATCCGGACCACGGCGTCGGGGTGATGCGCGAACGGCGGGGGGACGTCGCAGCCCGCCTCCTCTGTTCGGGGCCTGGCCGATTGTGCCAGGCATTGGCCATCACCGGCGAGCATGACGGGATGTCGCTGCTTGAGCCGCCTTTCGAGCTTCAAGCACGCGTCGAAGACCATCCCGTTGCCGTCGGCACGCGCATCGGCATCACCAAGGCGGTCGAAGAGCAATTACGCTTCGGGCTTGAAGGCTCACGGATGCTGAGCAAGAAATTCTGACTCGAACTATCGATTTCTCACGAAACGCAGTACGCTTTTGGCCGGAAAACGTGTTGCGTGCGTTTGAATATCATCTGGATGTCGCGCTCGCGTTCGACGGTCTGGGCTTTTCGCCATGGAAATGAGGACCTATTTAAGGTCGCCGATCAGCGTCGGGATCAGCTCGGAGACCGTCGGATGGATCGGCACCGCCCATTTCAGGATGGGATAAGTGGCCTTGGCATTCATCATGTCGAGAATGCCGTGGATGGCCTCGTCACCGTCCACGCCGAGAATAGCGGCACCAAGAATTTCCTTGGTGTCGGCATCGGCCACCACCTTCATGAAGCCTTTGGTCTCGCCCTTTTCCACCGCCCGGCCAACGCGGGTCATCGGCCGGGTCGAGACGAGGATCTTGCGGCCGCTCTTGCGGGCCTCGGCTTCAGTCATGCCGACGCGGCCGAGCGGTGGGTCGATATAGAGCGCATAGGCCGGCACGCGGTCGCTGACCTTTCGGTCGCCGCCATCGAGCAAATTCGCAGCAACGATCTCGAAATCGTTATAGGACGTGTGGGTAAACGCGCCGCGCCCGTTGCAATCGCCGAGCGCCCAGATGCCGTCGACTGTGCTCGAGAGGCGATCGTCGACCACGATAAAGCCACGGCTGTCGGTCTTGACGCCAGCCTTGTCGAGGCCGAGGTCATCGGTGTTGGGCGCACGGCCGGTGGCTATGAGCACATGGCTTGCAGCGATCTCGGCACCACCGAAGGCCACGACGATGTTCGCCCCGGACTTGCCGAAGCTGACATCGGTGGCGTTCTTGTGAACAGCGATGCCCTCGGCGATCATGATATCCTCGATCGCCTGGGAGATATCGGTATCCTCGCGTGAAGCCAGCCGCTCGCCGCGCTCGATGATCGTTACTTCGGCGCCAAAGCGGCGATACATCTGGCCAAATTCCAGCGCGATGTAGCTGCCGCCGATCACCGCAAGGTGACGTGGCACCTTGTCGAGCCCAAGTATGGTCGTACTGGTCAGGAAATCCACCCCATCCAGCCCCGGCATCTTGGGTATCGACGGTCGCCCGCCGACATTGAGGAATATCTTCGGCGCTGTCAGTTGCTCGCCATTGACGCTGATGGTCTTGCTGTCCGTGAATTGCGCGTGGCCGCGAATGAAGGTCAGCCCGTCCATTCCGGCAAACCAATCCTCAAGACCTTGGCGAGCATTGTGGATCACCGTGTCTGCACGGCCTTTGACGACAGGCATGTCGATGCCGACATCGCCGGCAATCTGCACTCCGTACTCGCCACCGCGCCGCGCGACATAGGCTGCCCGCGCGCTGGCAACCAGCGTCTTGGTCGGCATGCAGCCATAATTGACGCAGGTGCCGCCCACCAGCTTTCGCTCGATCAGAGCCACCTTCATGCCGGCGCCAGTCAGCCGGCCGGCCATGGACGGACCGGCCTGGCCCGCCCCGATCACGATCGCGTCGAAACTCTTCATGCGACTGCCGCGACGATCAGCACCGCGCCTCCGATTGCCACCACATCCTCGATCAAAGCGGCCGGCAGATCCTTGCCGAACATCCCGGCAAGGCGACCACGCGCTGCTGCGCCGCCGTAGGTGCCAATCACCGCACCCACCACGCCGGCGATAGCGCCCGCCACCAACTGGCCGCCGACGGCGCCGATCGCGGCGCCCGACAAGACGCCCATGACGATGCGGGTGCCGAACTGTACCGGAACCTTACGGCTCGGGGTCGTCGGCAACTGGCCTGTGATCAACTCGACAATCGCAAACAGGGTGAACACCCACGGCGTCCATTGATATCCGAGGAAAGCCAGCGGCGTCTGCGAGAGGTCGAACCAACCGAGATGCGCAGCCCAGGCAACGGCTGCGGGCGCGGTCATGGCGCGCAGGCCAGCAATAACACCTATAAGCAGAGCGAGCAGAATAATCATACACGTCCCCTGAATTTATGATCTCAATCGGGGCAGTAGAACGCAATTCATCCGAGAACTCAACTTCCCTTTGTGCAGCTAAGCTACCGCCACATGCCTCGCATCCGGGCGCCGACATCGACCTTGATCTGACGCGCCTCGCGCCGTTCGGCATCGTTCGCAGACACCTTCGGCCAGGCGCCGACCTCGAAGAATTGCAGCAATGTTGCCGGGATGAAACGGGTCCGCGACGCATAGACATGCCGGTCACCCTGCGGGTTCTGCCCATGAGTATAAAAGCGCTGCGGAATGATCAGCGAAAGATTGTCCTTGGCCCGGGTCATGGCGACATAGAGCAGCCGCCGCTCTTCCTCGATCTCATCGGTGCTGCCGACCGCCAGGTCGGATGGAATACAACCGTCAACGCAATTGAGCACGAACACCGATTTCCACTCCTGCCCCTTGGCCGAATGGATAGTCGAAAGGATCAGATAGTCTTCATCAAGCAGCGGCACACCGGGCTGGTCGCTGGTCGCGTCCGGCGGATCAAGCGTCAGCTCAGTCAGGAAGCGTTCGCGGCTCTGATAGCCCGAGGCGATCTGCTCAAGCTGCAAAAGGTCAGCCTTGCGCATGTCGGCATCCTCGTGGATGCGGTCGAGATGCGGCTCGTACCACAGCCGTGCCTGCTCGATCTCCTGCGGCCAGCCGGCGCTCCGCCTATGCAGGCCTTCGAGCAGGTCGACCAGCGTATTCCAATGCTCGCTGGCCTTGGGCGGCACCGCCATTTCGGCGAGCTCCATCAGCGGATTGGGCGCCACCAGCATCGTATCGAGGACCTTTGCGGCGGTCTGCGGCCCGATGCCGGGTAAAAGCTGCATCAGCCGGAAACCGGCCACCTTGTCGCGCGGGTTCTGGGCAAACCGCAGGATGGCGAGCAGATCCTTGACATGGGCACTGTCGAGGAACTTCAGTCCGCCGAATTTCACGAACGGAATGTTGCGGCGCGTGAGCTCGATTTCGAGTGCTGCGCTGTGATGCGAGGCACGGAACAGCACCGCCTGTTGCTTGAGCGTCTCGCCGCGCTCGCGGTTTTCGAGCACCGTCTCGACGATGAATCGTCCCTGCTCGCCTTCATCGCGCACAGTCACCAGTCGGGGACGCTCGCTGGCTTCGCGATCGGTCCAGAGGTTCTTGGTGAAGCGCTCGCGCGCCAGCTCGATAACGCCATTGGCGGCAGCCAGGATCGGCGCCGTCGAACGGTAGTTGCGATCGAGCGTGATAATATCGGCGCGTGGCTCGAATATGCCGGGAAAATCGAGGATGTTGCGCACCGTGGCCGCACGAAAGGAATAGATCGACTGCGCATCGTCTCCGACCACTGTCAGGCCGCGCCCATCGGGCTTGAGGGCGCTCAAGATCGAGCTCTGCAGACGGTTGGTGTCCTGATACTCATCGACGAGGATGTAGTCGAAGCGCGTCGCCATCTCCTCGGCGATTGCCTTCTCGCTCGCGGCCTGCGCCCAATAGAGTAGCAGGTCGTCGTAGTCGAGCACGTTTTGCGCCTGCTTGGCGTCGACATAGCCGGCAAACAGTTCGCGCAATTGCGCTTGCCAGTTCTGGCACCAGGGAAAGGCTGTTTTCAGCACATATTCCAGCGGCTGTTCCGAATTGACGACCCGGGAATAGATCGAGAGGCACGTCGCCTTGGTGGGAAAGCGGCTCTCCATCTTGGAAAAGCCGAGCTCATGGCGAACCAGATTGAGGAGATCGGCGCTGTCCTCGCGGTCATGGATGGTGAAGTCCGGGTTGAGGCCGATCTCGTAGGCGTAGTCGCGCAGCATCCGCGCGCCCACACCGTGAAACGTGCCGCTCCAGGCCAGTGCATCGGTGATCGCTCCGCCACCTGTGCCCAACACCTTGGTGCAAATCCGCTCGACACGCCGGGCCATTTCTGATGCGGCACGCCGCGAAAAGGTCATCAGCAGGATGCGGCGCGGATCGGCGCCATTGACGATGAGATGGGCGACCTTATGGGCGAGCGTATTGGTCTTGCCCGAACCGGCACCGGCAATGATGAGCAGCGGACCGGCCACGGCCTCACCCCTGACGTCTCCACAGCCGTGCTCGACAGCACGCCGTTGCGCATCATTCAGCTTTTCAAGATAGGCCGCCGCCATGCCACTCCAAATCCGCAGTCCCCGGAACAGAATATGAACGTACGGGATTCGCTGCGACTTGGAAAGCCGGCAGCAATTGCCGTGCAAACGTGGTGCAACCTGATATCAGCAGTCCGGCCGTATCACCCTGACGATCCCGACAAGATGCAAGCGACCGTCGTCGGAGCGCACGAACAGCAGCAGGGGCCTGGCCTCGTTGCCGTTTGAACACACGCCTTCGACGGGTTGCTCCGGCATGCTGGCTGGATGGATGGCGGGGCTTTCAGCTTCTGCGGGCTGGACGGAGGCGGACGCACTCGATGTCCAGAGAAGCATGATCATCAATAGCTTGCGCATTCGGTACCTCCAAGGCGCTCCCTCAGTCGTACCCCCGCGTCATCAAAACGGTACTCACCGCATCTAGGTTCCATCCATACGCGAGAATGACGACGCATTACGCTGTGTCGTCTCTTGGAACCAAAGCGATCTTGCCGCGTTGTTTTCGCAATTACTTTTCTGATTGCGAGGGTGTAGGTTGCACGCATCAAACCGCTGGTCGCAACTCGACTTGTCGCCACTCGGGGTAAACCACGACTGCGTCATCGCAGGATTCACGAACCATTTTTCAAGCCGGATGCGGCAATGCCCGTCCAACAGGGGAAATTCTCATGATCCTTATCATCGTGACGGCCCTGATATCGGCAGCGATCGGTGCATCGCTGCTGGTCGGTGGAGCCGAACTCGTGTCGCTCGGCGGCAGCTATTTCTATTTCATCGCCGGTGTCGTCTTCATCCTCTCGGCCCTGCTATTGCTTTTCAGGCGGCGCGAAACGCTCTGGGTCTATGGCCTGTTCGTCCTGGGCTCGTTGGGCTGGGCGGTCTGGGAAATCGGTTTCGACTGGTGGCAGCTCGGCCCGCGCGGCGGTATCATCGTGCTGTTCGGTCTGTGGCTGCTGACGCCGTGGGTCCGACGCCGGCTTGGTCGCAGGTTTCAGCGCGAAGCCGGAGCCAGGGCGCCCCTTTGGCCGCTTGGCCTGCCCACGCTGATTGCGCTTTGCATCGCCATCTTCTCGATATTCCAGCATCCGCATGACATGGCGGGGACGCTGCCCGATGCGCCGGCCGCCAACGCCGCCGACGTCGCAAGCAACGTGCCGCCGGGCGAATGGCATCACTATGGCCGCACGCTGCTCGGGCAACGATATTCGCCGCTCGACCAGATCACCACGGAAAACGTCAAGGACCTCGCGCAGGTCTGGCAATACCAGACGGGTGACGTCAAGGGCCCGGACGATATCGGGGAAACGACCTATCAGGTGACCCCGCTCAAGGTTGGCAACACGCTCTATCTCTGCACGCCCCACAGTTGGGCGATCGCGCTCGATGCGACGACCGGCAAGCAGAAATGGAAGTATGATCCTAAGGTCGGCCTCAACCCGAACCGTCAGCACCAGACCTGCCGCGGCGTCTCTTACTATGCGGACGCGGCAGCGCCGGACAACTCGCCCTGTAAGACGCGCGTCTACCTGCCGACGTCGGATGCGCGGCTGATCGCGCTCGACGCCGAAAAGGGTGAAGTCTGCAAGACATTCGCGCAGGAAGGCGTGCTGCATCTCGAAACGGGCATGCTCTACAATCCGGCCGGCTATTACTATTCGACGTCGCCTCCGGCCATCGTCGCGGACAAGATCATCATCGGCGGGGCAGTCAACGACAATTACTCCACCAAGGAACAATCCGGTGTCATCCGCGCCTTCGACGTTCATACGGGCGCGCTGATCTGGAACTGGGATTCCGGCAATCCCGATGTCACCACGCCGTTGCCAGCAGGGCAGACATATACGGTGAACTCACCCAATAGCTGGTCGGTCTTCAGCGTCGACGAGGGTCTCGGCCTCGTCTACATCCCGCTCGGGAACCAGGTGCCGGACCAGTTGGGCATCGGCAGAAGCGCCAATGTCGAAAAGTACTCGTCCTCCATCGTCGCGCTCGACGTTAGTTCGGGCCAGGTCAAGTGGGCGCGGCAGACCGTCCGTCACGATCTCTGGGACATGGACGTGCCCGCCCAGCCTGCACTTCTCACGTTGACAAAAGCCGATGGAACCGCCGTTCCGGCTTTGGTCGGCGCGACCAAGCAGGGCGACATCTACGTGCTCGATCGCCGCAGCGGCGAACCGATCATCCCTGTCAAGGACGTGCCGGCACCCTCCGGTGCGATCAAGGAAGACTTCACCGCGCCCACCCAGCCAGTGTCAGACCTGACATTCATGCCGCGGCCACTGGAAGAGCGCGACATGTGGGGTGTGTCGCTGTTTGACCAGATGATGTGCCGCATCGAGTTCCACAAGTTGAAATACGAGGGGCGCTATACGCCGCCGTCGCTGCAAGGCACATTGGTCTATCCCGGCAACTTTGGGGTCTTTAACTGGGGTTCTATTGCGGTGGATCCTGAACGCCAAGTGATGTTCGGCATGCCGACCTATCTGGCGTTCACTTCGCGGCTGGTGCCGCGCGACCAGATCCCGCCGAGAGGGCAGGACGAAAAGGGCAGCGAACAAGGTCTTAACCGAAATGATGGCGCACCTTATGGCGTCTATATGGGGCCGTTCCTGGGACCATTGAAAATCCCCTGCCAGGCGCCCCCGTGGGGCTACGTTGCCGCTGCAGACCTGCGCACCGGCAAGATTGCCTACAAGCGCGTCAACGGCACGGTACAGGACATGACACCGCTGCCGCTGCCCTTCAAGGTTGGTGTGCCCGGCATCGGCGGACCGATCATCACCAAGGGTGGCGTGACCTTCCTCGCGGCAGCCGTCGACAATTTCCTGCGTGCCTATGACCTATCGACAGGCAAAGAACTCTGGCGCGGCAGGCTGCCGGCCGGCGGCCAGGCGACACCCATGACCTATACTGATGACGGCGGCCGCCAGATCGTGGTAATCGTCGCAGGCGGGCATGGTTCGATCGGCACAAAGCCGGGCGACTACGTCATCGCCTATGCGTTGCCGAAGTAGGAGAAACATTGAGCCGCCGTCATTTGCCCGCCTTGTTGGGGACTTGACGGCGGAGGGCGCACACTACGACGCTATCAGATGCAAGCCACGCTGATATTTTTCCGTGTCGCCGCCTTGCGCCTGGACCTGATGGAGATTGTCTTCGAGGTCGGCCTTCTTGACCGGGCGGGCGAGTTGATTGGCCATTGCCCGGCGGACGAAGGCGTCGTCGCTCTCTCCATGGCGTTTCGTCAGGGCATCGACGGCCGTGATGATCGCCTGCGAAAAGCCCTCGCCTGCGAGCCGGGTCAAGGTCCAGCCCGGACCTTTCTCGATCACGTCATGCAGGTAAGCTATGATCTTCTCGTCGTCGTCCGATTGCGCATTCGCGACACGCTGGCAATGGGCAAAATAAGGCCGGCCGAGCTTGTCGGTCTGGCCGTAATGGGCCTTTTCGGCGATAGCAATCGCGTGGTTCAAGCGTCCGGCACCCAGCATGTCCGTCTCCCATCCCCTGCTTAGGCACAATGAGCGGGCAACGGCTTTGTTCCACGACAGTGAACAATGGCGATGTCCTGGCAAGTTCGCATCATTCGAACGGTTGGATTCATTCCATTACCCCCGATGCTGGAACCATCGGCGATATCCCACCCGACCGAAACGGAGGATACTGCGCCCTGCTGGACAAACCACCTATGGTCGCATAAATTAAACCCGACGGCTTCCGAAAACCCGGAGCTGTTCAATTGCCAGTGCCGCGGATTCCCTAGCGTCAAGTAGCAGATACCTCTCATATAGGCAGTAGTTGTCGGTTCTATTCCAGCGGCGTGCATTCGGAGAGATGCCATGTTTCGATTGGGCAAGAAGTATCAACACCTCATTCACGGCCAGGGCTGTGGTTGTGCGAATCCCCTCTTGCAGCAGCGGAACGCCCACCTCAGCGAATATTCGCGACGAAATTTTCTCGCAGGCCTGGGATCGGCCGCGGTTGCCGGAGCATTGCCAAGGTCTGCCAAAGCGCAAGCAGGGCCGTCCAAGATCCTGCTCAGGCAGGCAAGACTGTTCGATGGGCAAGCAGATACCCTGGCAGTGGGTGTGCAAGTCCTGATCGATGCCAACAGGATCGCCGCCGTCGATAAGTCTAACAATCCACCACCGTCAGATGCCACCGTCATTGATTGCGGCGATCGCGTTCTGACGCCCGGCCTGATCGATGCTCATTGGCACACCATTTACGCCGCGGTTCCATTGCAGGTTCTCATGATGGGGGATCCCGGCATTATCTTTGCGACGTCAACGGCTGAAGCCGAGCGCACCTTGCTGCGCGGTTTCACGACCGTGCGTGACCTTGGAGGACCAATCTTTACCTTCAAACAGGCAATCGACACCGGCATCATCCCCGGTCCGCGTATTTTTCCTTCGGGCACGATGATCACAACATCCGGTGGGCATGCAGACCTGCGGATGCCATTCGAGATCCCCGCAAGAGAAGGTCGGCTCAGTCTGAGCGAGCTGATGGGAGCGGCCTCTATTGTCGACGATGTGGGCGACTTGAAACGCCGCATACGCGAGCAGCTTGTGCAAGGCGCTTCACAGATCAAGCTGGTGGGAGGGGGAGGTGTATCGTCTCCGCGCAGCCCTCTCGACATGTCGACATTCAGTGAGGAGGAAATTCGCGCGGGCGTCGATGTGGCGCGGGACTGGAATACTTACGTGACCGTCCACGCTTATGCACCCACTACTGTTCAGCGCGCCATCGCGGGCGGCGCGGCCTGTGTCGAGCACGCACATCTGATGGACGAGAATACGGCCAGGATGTTTGCAGACAAGAATGTCTGGCTAAGCACACAGCCTTTCTTGACCACGGCAGACGCGGGCCCGCAGACCGGCCCGAGTGCCGATCGTATCAAGCAACTCTTCGCCGGAACGCCTAAGGTCTATGAATATGTGAAGAAGTACGGGATCAAGACAGCGTGGGGCTCTGACGTGCTGTTTACTCGTGAGTTGACGCCCCGCCAAAACACCATGCTCAGCCACTTGGCCAACTGGTATTCTAACGCTCAGGCATTGCGCATGGCGACATCAGGAAATGCGGACCTTCTTGCGCTTTCCAACCTGCGTACGCCCTATGCCGGCAAGCTCGGCGTCATCGAGAAAGACGCTCTGGCCGACATCCTCGTCTGGGACGGCAATCCGCTTGATGACCTGAAAATAGTTGAAGATCCGCAACGGAATCTAAGCGTCGTCATCAAGGATGGCCACGTCTTCAAGAACACTCTGTAGGCCATCGCCAGCGCGTCAGGTGATCGTCAGCCCGCCATCAACAGGCAACGACACGCCATTGATCATCGCGGCCGCGTCGCTGAGCAAAAACAACACTGCCTCGGCAACATCTTCCGGCTCCACGAAGCGCCCCATCGGAATACGCGCCTTGACTGGATCTGCCTTCGCGGGATCGCTCCAGGCGAGCTTGCCCATGGCAGTCATCGTCACCGCGGGATGGACGCTGTTGACGCGGATCCCATGTGGACCGAGCTCCAGCGCCATGACCCGCGTCAGGGCATCCAATGCCGCCTTGGAGGCACAGTAGGCAGCATGGTTGGCGACGGCGCGGGTCGCCGCATCACTGGACACATTGACGATCACCCCCTTGACGCCATGCCGGATCCAGTCACGCACCACGACCTGCGACAGCACCATTGGCGCGGCCGCATTCACCGCCATCACACGCGTGAACTCATCCAGCGTGCCATCGAGGAAGGATTGCAGTGTTGTCGTGCCGGCGCAGTTGACGAGCATGTCGACCGGCAGCGCGTGTGCAATATGGGGGCCGATGGTGGTGACATCGGCGAGATCGACGTCGAGCATCTCGCAGCCGATCTCATCTTGAAGGTTTTGCAGATCGGCTTCGCTACGGCTAAGCGCGACGATCTTTGCTCCTTGCCGCGCAAGCATGACCGATATCGACCGACCTATTCCCTTGCCGGCGCCAGTGACCAGCACACGCTTTCCGTTCCAGTTCATATGGCCCTCCGCGGTGTAATGCTCGGTGTCCTGGCCGGGAATATAGGCTCGCAACCGGCGTGAGTCCAATCAAGGGAACGGGGTCTTTAGAGAAACGTTCCGATTTCAAAAGGAGAACTCCGATGTATGACGCAATCCTGAAATTGTTCGAGAACAAGCCCGCCACGCCACGCAGCCAATCGGCAGGCGACGAGCTGATCGAGTTACCGGACAGCATCACAACCGAAGCCTCCGCGCCGCGTCGGCGGGTTACCTTCTCCCGCTGGCTGCACTAAGGTGCCGGCTATGGCCGCGCCGTCGGCAGCACCGCGCGGCGCTCAATGGCATTGTCGAGCGTGAGCACCAGGAATTCCGTCGCCTGGTCTATCCGCTCGCCATTCAGCAGCCGGACCATGTCATCGACACCGTTAACGGGGTGGCCATCGATCGACAGAACCAGATCGCCTTCCTTCAATCCCGCCTTCGCCGCCGGCCCATCCGTCTCCACCCGCCGCAAGCGCACCGAGGTCCCACCGGTCAAGCCTGCGCGCACGGCGATATGCCGGGGCAAGGCGATAGTGTCGGCGGCCACGCCGATAAACGCACGCCGCACCCGGCCAAAGCGCAGTATCTCGGAAATCACGAAGTTTGCGGTGTTCGACGCCACGGCAAAG
This sequence comes from Shinella sp. OV683, assembly GCF_057787725.1. NCBI lineage: Bacteria > Pseudomonadati > Pseudomonadota > Alphaproteobacteria > Hyphomicrobiales > Rhizobiaceae > Shinella > Shinella sp. OV683. The sequence goes on along the minus strand of NZ_CM173543.1, from coordinate 1,793,757 downwards.
GCAATGCCTTGGGCGCCACGAATGACGGCCGTGTTGACTCCGATAACCTCGCCTGCCGAAGACACCAGCGGCCCACCGGAATTGCCGGGATTGAGAGATGCATCCGTCTGGATGACATCATCAATCAGCCGACCACTGGCAGCCCGCATCGAACGACCGAGTGCCGACACGACGCCCGCTGTCACAGTCCATTCAAAGCCGAGCGGATTGCCGATGGCGACCGCAATCTGGCCACGCCTCAGGTTCTGCGAATTGCCGAGCGGTGCCCAGGCGGAAAAGCTGGAATCGGCCCTGACCAGCGCCAGATCGGTATCCGGGTCTCGCCCGATGATGCGGCCTTCCGCGATAGAACCGTCAGGCATCTTGACGCGGATGCTGCCTCCACCTTCGACGACGTGATTGTTGGTGACGAGCAAACCGTCGGGCGAAATGGCGAAGCCCGAGCCGGACCCTCCTCCGCCGGGCCGCCCGGGTCCCGCCGCGATGACGATTTGCGCAACGGCCGGGCCAATGTGGTCGACGGCGCTGGAGACCGTCTGGGAATAGGCGTCGAGCAATTGAGCATCCGAAGCCGTATGCATATTCTTGTCAATGTAGCCCATGGATGATCCTTCCCGGCCAAACCGGGGCGGAGCAAAGTCCGTCGCCAAGCTTCAGCATCCCTGCTGCGCCAAGCGTCGAAATCTCCGCAAAATGAGTGTGTCGATCTTCTATGAGAATGAAATATGAACGCGGACGGCCGGATTCAAGCATCCGGCCGTTCGCGCGTCCTCGCCTTGCCCCAGCAGATTATCTTGGCGTGTTCGACCACTCGACGATGAAGCCCAGCAGCACCTTCACGAATGTCTTGAGTTGGTCGATCGACACCTGCTCATTGACGCTGTGCGCATAGCGCAGCGTGCCCGGCCCGTAGATGACAGCGGGGATACCCGCATCGCCAAACCAGCCGCCATCGGTGACACTCGGCGAAACCTTGATCTCGGCCTTCTCGCCGGTAACGCTGTTGTGGCTGGCCATCAGCAGCTTGACGCCGGCGTGGTGCGGATCGACTTCGAGCGATGGGAAGATCTCGCCGCGATCCTCGATCATCGACGTGCCGCCCCACTTGAACTGCACGGGATTTTCGCGAAGCCAGAGATCGGCATTGGCGATGCCGTTGATGTGGTCCTCGATCTCCTTGACGACTGTGTCGTGGTTCTCATTCGGGTAATAATGGACTGTCACCCAGAGCCGGCATTCGTCGGCGATAAACGCCGCATGCCGTCCGCCCTCGATCACGGCCGGATTGATGGTGGTCGAACCGAGCGGGCAGCCGGGATAACTTTTCGTCACCGCCCAGTGGCGTTCCAGTTCCTGCAGGCCCTGGATGATCTTCATCATCTTCTCGATGGCGCTGGCGCCGAACAATCCGCCGCCGGCATGGATCATCTGGCGGCGCGTGCCGTCGTGAAAGGTCTGCTTGCTCTTGACGGTGATCCAGCCGGTGATGACACCGCCCTGCCCCTGCAATTGCAGGTTCGACGTGTCGACGACCACGGCCAGATCGGCCGTATAACCCTTCTTGCAGCATTGCAGGGTGCCGGCCTCACCGACCTCCTCGCCGATCACGGATTGGAAGGTGATGTCTCCGGCCAGTTCAACGCCCTGATCCCTCAGAAGCTTGAGTGCAAACAGGGCGCCCGCCAATCCACCCTTCATGTCGGCCGCACCACGGCCGATCACCACACCGTCGCGAACGATCGGCTGGAACGGGCCGGTTTCCCAGGCTTCGTCCGGGCTGACTTCGGCGACATCCATGTGGCCGTTGATGATCAGGCTCTTGAAGGCATCGGAACCCTTCAGCACGCCGACCACGTTCGGATCATTGGGATAGACGTCCCACATGTCGATGGAAAAGCCGAGTTGCGAGAGATAGTCACCGACGAACGTCTGCGCCTTGCTGGTGTTTCGCGCCGGTGGTGCCGGCGTCTCGTAGGAAATCAATGTGCAGAGCAGATCCACCAGTTCGTCCTGGCGCGCGTCCACAAGGTCCAGGATCGACGTAAGATCGGCTGGCATGGGCATCCCTCGACAATTTTAGGAAGGTAGGGAGGGTGGCGCGGCCGCCTGGACACGCCACTCTCAGGCTTGGTTACTTCAGCTCGATCGCATAGTCGCCGACCGGCAGTTCCTTCTTGATCAGTTTGTTGTCCGCCAGGAACTTGCCATAGGCTTCGTAGCGGGCGACATCGAGTTTGGCCGGGTCGGTCGAAAACATCGGGATCGTCTCGGCCCAGGCCGTCTTGTTCAGCTTGTTGTCAAGATCCTTGTGCGTCTTGGCGAAGGCTTCCCAGGTTTCGTCGGGATGGGCGATCAGGTATTCGGTGCCCTTCTTCAACGCATCGAGGAACTTCTTGTATTTGGGATCGGTGGCATTGTCCTTGTTGGCAAGGATGATCAGCTCGTCATAGGCGGGGACACCGTAATCCTCGATCTTGAAGACGGTCGGCTCGGCGCCATGGTCTTTCAGTTCGTTGGCCTCGAAATTACGATAGCCGCCGATAACACCATCGACCTGGCCGGACATCAGCGCGCTGACCAGCGCGAAGTTGACATTGACCATGGTGACGTCTTTGAGCGTCAGGCCATCCTTCTGCAGCATCGTGCCGAGGGTCGCCTCTTCGACGCCGCTGACCGAATAGCCGATCTTCTTGCCCTTGAAATCGGCCATCGACTTGATGTTGCTCTTGCCCAGCGACAGCACTGTGTTGAGCGGCGAATTGACCAGCGTTCCTATACGCACGAGCGGCAGGCCTTGTTCGGCATACATGTAGAGTTGCGGCTGGTAGCTGATGGCAAGATCAGCCTGCTTTGCAGCCACAAGACGCGGCGGCATGCTCGGGTCTGCAGGCGGCACAATCTCGACTTCGAGACCGGCTTCCTTGAAAGCGCCGATCTGCTCGGCGACCATGATCGGCGCGTGGTCGGGGTTGATGAACCAGTCCAGCAGGACGGTCACTTTGTCTGCCGCATGGGCAGAGGTCATCGTCATCAGCGCAACAGCTGCGCCGAGGGCTACTTTCTTCAGCATTGGTTGTTCCTTTCTGGTGGTTCTTTTCTTGTCGTCTTGGGAGTCATGCAGGCTGGTTGGCGTCGGGTACCCAGTAGAGCAGTCGCTTGAGGAAGACATCGACCAACTGCCACAGGGCAACAGCCATGATCGAAAGAACGAAGAGCGCGGCAAAGCAGACCGCCGTCTGCATGCGGGCATTGGCATTCAGCATCACATAGCCGAGACCACCGGCCGAGCCGACCCATTCGCCGATCACGGCACCGATCGGCGCCACGGCTGCAGCAACGCGCAGGCCGGAGCCAAAGGCGGGCAGAGCCGCGACCAGCCTGATATGCCGCAGCTGGGCATAGGGCGAGGCGCGCATCGTCTGCGCAAGCTCCATCCAGCCGGTCTCGGTGCGCCGCAAGCCGTCATAAAAGGAAGCTGCGACCGGAAAGAAGATCACCAGCGTTGCGGCTATGACCTTGGATGACAGGCCGAAGCCGAACCACAGCACCAGCAGCGGCGCCAGCGCAAAGATCGGGATTGCCTGGCTGACCACCAGCACCGGCATCAGCCAGCGCTGCAAGGTCGGCGAAAACACCATGGCCAACGCCAGCAGTGCACCGAACAGCAGCCCGAAGAACAGGCCGAGGATGATTTCCCAGGCGGTGATCAATGTATGTTCGAAGAGATAGTCGCGGCCATCCCACAGCGCTTCGGCGACCAGCGGCGGCGTCGGCAGCATATACGGCGGGATCTGGAAGATGACCGCCGATGCCCACCATATGAGGATCAAGCCGACGAAGATGACAAGGCCACGGCCGCCGGTGATGAATTTTGAATAGAAAGCGTCGATCATCGCGCGATCTCCACGAGCAGGCGCAGCAGTTCGCCCTGGCTTTTCAACAGATTGAGGTCGTCAGGCGAGCGCGGCGGCGCGCCTTCGACGGTGATCGGCGTCCCGAGCTTGGCCGGATGGCCGGACAACACCATCAGGTGATGGCCGAGCCGGCAGGCCTCCATCGGATCGTGGGTGATCAGCAGCACCGTGCGGCCTTCGAGCAGTTCGGCCGCCAGCTCCTGCACCATGGCGCGGGTGATCGCGTCGAGTGCCGAGAATGGTTCATCCATCAGCACGATCGGCTGCCGCTCATAGAGCGTGCGGGCGATGGCGGCGCGCTGGCGCATGCCGCCCGAAAGAGCCTGCGGCAAGGCCTTGTGGCGCGTCGAGAGCCCTACCCGCTCCAGCAGATGTTCGGCCCAGGCCTTGTCGACCTTTTCACGGCGCAGGCGCGCACCGAGCGTGACGTTTTCGATGACGTTCAGCCAGGGAAGCAGCAGGTCCTGCTGGCCCATATAGGCGATGCGTCCCTTGATCGGTTGCCCGTCGGTGCCCACCACCCTGCCCGCCGTCGGCTTGGCAAGTCCTGCAATGATCTTCAGCAAGCTGCTCTTGCCGACGCCGCTCGACCCCAAAAGGGCGATGAACTCGCCGCCGGTCGTCTCGAAAGTCAGGTTCTCAAAGATCGTGTGCTTGTCGAAGCGCAACGTCAGGTTCTCCACTCGAATGCCGGGCGGGGTCTTCTTGCCGGGCAGTTCGGCTGCAAGCGACGGGTTGATTTTGAGATGCGCGGTCAAATCATTTCACCATGTCATGCAAGGAGTGTCGGATGCGGAACGTCGCCTACTCGGCCGCCGCCCGCGAAAGCGATGTGTCGGCGTTCAACCCCATCTGCCAGAAGGCGGATTCGAGCTGGGTTGCCGTCGTGAAAATCTTGGAGAGCCTTTCAAGGCGAACCTCGGCGCCACGACGCTTGCCGACCGCATCGAAATTGTTGATCGCATCCTGCACGCTCGACTGGTAGCTCTCGCTCTCGTAGTTCTTGATCCAGTCGCCGTAGGTATTGCCCTCTATGACCGTCTTGCTGTCGGCAAGCATGATTTGACCGATCTCGCCATAACCCGCAACGCATGGCATCAACGCCGCCATGAGTTCGAGAATGTCGCCGGAATGGCCGATGTCGAGGACATAGCGGGTATAGGTCATGGTTTCCGGCGCCTCGGGCTCGAATTCCATCATCTCTTCGGTCAGGCCCCAGGATTTGCAGTATTTCACATGCACCGGCAATTCATCGACGATGGCCTCTAGCGTCGAGGTAGCCGAACGAATTTCCGAGAGAGTTGCCCCCTTCGAGGCGAGCAATGCATAGGCGCGCGCATAGTGGATCAGGAACAGGTAATCCTGGGTCAGGAAGCGCTTGAAGCAGAGCTCCGGCAGCGTACCGACGGCAAGCTGCTTGACGAAGGAATGGTTGACGTAACCCGTCCATTCCGCGCCGGCCATCGCCCGCAACTTTCCGAAAAGACCGTAGTTGAAATCGATATTTGGCATGTTGGCTCCCATAGCGCTTTTGTTTCGGCGCGGCAGATTTCGCGCGCCGAAGAGATGGCAGGCAAGGCAGGCTCAAGCCTGGCTTCGCTTGACCACCATCTTGTCCTTGATGCGCCGGAAAGCGGCATTGGCTTCCCGAACGATCTGGTTCTCATCGACGCGCGTCAGCTTGCGTCCGCGCATCACGACATTGCCGTCGATGATCGACGTGTCAACCACGCTGCCATTGGAGGCAAAGACCAGGTGGCTGGTCATATGCACCGGCGTATCGCGCAGAAGCGGCGTGAAAATCGCGCTGTTGGTCTCCACCAGAATGATATCAGCCTTCTTGCCGACCGCCAGTTGACCGGTCTCATGACCGAGCGCCTTGGCGCCGTTGTTGGTGGCCATGCGCAGCACGTCCTTGGCCTGCATCAGGCTGGCATCGACGCGGCTGGCGCGCTGCAGCAGCGAGGCATATTTCATCACCTCGAACATATCAGCAGAGTTGTTGCACTCCACCGCGTCATGGCCGAGGCCGACATTGATGCCGGCGGCGATCATCTCCGGAACGCGGGCAATACCGTTGCCGAGCTTGGCATTGGAATTCGGATTGTGCGAGATCTGGGTGCCGGTCTCGGCCATCATCTCGATTTCGCGGTCGTTGAGCCAGACGCAATGCGCGGCTATCGTGTCAGGCCCCAACAGCCCGGTCTCGTAGGCGAGCTCGGTCGGACGCTTGCCGAATTTTTCGAGGCAAAAATCGACTTCGGTCTTGGATTCGTTCAGATGAACATGGATGCCGGTCTTCAGGTCATTGGCCATGGCGCGGGCTTCGCGCAGCAGTTCCGGCGAGGCAAGCGGCAGCCACTCGATGCCGATGCGCACCTGTATCCGACCATTCGCCTTGCCATGATTGGCCTGGAAGGCATCGTAATTGTCCTGCAGGCTGTCCAGGTCATGTTCCGGCGATGCGACGTCGTTGGAAAGCACGGCGCGGATGCCGATGTCCTCGGCGGCCTGGGCCAGCGAATTCAGCTGCCGGTACATGTCGTTGACGGTGGTGGCACCTGATTTCACCGACTCGGTATAGCTTGCCAGCGCCGCCCAATAGGCGGCTTCAGGATCCAGCGCACGGATCAGCGGATACCAGCATTCGTCGAGATATTCCCACAGCGGCATGTGGTCGTTGAAACCCTTGCCGATCGCGGTGTGATAGTGAAGGTCGATCAGGCCGGGCATGACGATCTTGTCGGTGGCGTCGATCACTTCGTCACCGGGCTGCCTGTCGACACTTTCACCCGCGCCCCTGATCGCAACGATCCTGTCGTTCTCGACGACCACCGTCCCGCTCTCATGATAGGTCCCCGCATCGTCGAGGCTCAATATCATGCCGTTTTCGATCACAATCCGTGACATGCTGGCTTCATTCCCTTTTTAGTTCCCCTTGTGGAACGTGCCCCTTCTCGAGGAGAAGCATCATTCCGACCCTCACGCTATCAGCATTGATGCAGAGCACAATAAGAGAATGATCCACGGCGCGTTGCCGATTCGGCAACACCGGTTGCCAAAGCCTGTTGAGCATCGAACGGATCGCGAGGCTGCGCCAATGGACAAGTAAATCCCGCGCGATCGGCTGAGAGGCGCGGCGATAATTCTCGTTAAGCTGTTGAATAGTTTTATTTTACGAAGAATTTTGGCAGCTCGGACCGGCAGGCGGCACCGGTCGCCGAGCGCATCGGGAAATCAGTTCTCGAGCGCCACGGCACGACGAGATGGCTTTACACATAGCGCAACCCGTTGCTTACCAAGCATGAAACTTCGGCCGCCTCTCCGCGAGGGCAGCCCGCTCGTATCAGGCAGAGCACGGCATCATTTTGCCCTGCACAAAACCGACGCCGTTGGTCAGTTGAACCGGCCGTAACGGCCGTCGCTATAGACCAGCGGCGCCTCCTGCGCGACGCGGATCGCAACTGCCCGGCCAAGCACGATGCCATGGCTGTGCCGCTCGATCAGTTCATCGACGACGCAATCGACAATGGTTGCCGCATCATCCAGCACCGGCGCCCCGCTGACCAGGGTCGTCCAGCCCGCGCCCTCGTAGCGTGCCTCACCCTTGATGCCGCCCATGCCGGAAAAGCGGCTGGCGATCTCATGCTGGTTATGTCGCAGAATGTTGACGCAGAAATGGCCTCGCAGCTGGATGGCCGGCCAGGTCGACGAGCTGCGGTTGATCGTAACGATCATCATCGGCGGCTCCATGGAAAACGCCGTCGCCGAGGTGACGGTCGCACCCGTTCGATCACCTGGCACCCCGGCCGTGATCACGGAGACGCCACCAGCCACCGTACGCATCGCACGCTTAAGGTCGGCCGCATCGACACTTTGAAGTCCGGAAGCACTTGCGATGTCTTTCTCTCTGCAAATCGAATTCATGGCGACCTCCCAGCGGTTTGGAGACCGCCCGCATTTTGCGGGCGGCGAAATGTCGTTCTCAGACTGTCAGCACCAGCGAGCCGACGGTCTTGCGGGCCTCGAGATCCGCCTGTGCCTGTGCCGCGTCTGCGAGCTTGTAGGTGGTGATCTTGTCTGCCGTCACAACGCCGTTTTGCAGCATGTCGAACAGCGCTGCAGCACCCGGCTCCAGCTGGTCGCGGCGCGCCATGTAGTGCGCGATCGAAGGTCGGGTGAAATAGAGCGAGCCCTTGGCGCCGAAGATGCCGCCATCGTTTGGCGGGATGGGTCCGGAGGACGTACCGAAGCTGACCATCATGCCGCGCTGCCTGAGACTGTCGAGCGAACCCGCAAACGTCGTCTTGCCCACCGAGTCATAAACGACATCTACACCGTTCGGAGCAATCTCGCGCACCTTGGGTGCAAAGGAACCGTCAGTGTCGACGATAACGTGGTCAGCCCCGGCGGCCTTTGCAATCGCGGCCTTCTCGTTAGTGCTGACGACGCCAATGACAGTAGCGCCGATGTGCTTGAGCCATTGTGCGGCAATCCTACCGACACCACCGGCGGCAGCATGAAGCAACACGGTTTCGCCCGATTTCACTGGGTAGGCGGCATGGATGAGGTATTGCGCCGTCAACCCCTTGAAAAGCATGCCCGCTGCAACCTCGAAAGACACGCCATCGGGGATTTTTACCACGCGGCCCGCCGGGATCAGACGACCAGTGGAATACGCTGCCGGAGGACCACCGGCATAGGCGACGCGGTCGCCGGCCGAGACATGCTTCACGTTGCTGCCGACCGCCTTGACCGTGCCTGCACCTTCAACACCCAGGCCGCTCGGCAGCGGCAGGGGGTAAAAGCCGGTGCGATGATAGATGTCGATGTAGTTGACGCCGACTGCGCCATGCTCGATCAGCACCTCGTCTGGTCCAGGAGCGGCAACCTCTGCCTCGACCCATGTCAGAACCTCAGGTCCGCCGGTCGCGGTAAATTTGAAAGCGCCGTAATTCATTGTCGACCTCAATAATTCAGGAATGGAATGACCGCATCGTTGAAAGCCCTTGGCTCGCAATAGGACACGGCGTGAGCACCGTAAGGGAGCACCATCAACTCGGCGCCTCTTATGGCTTCGTGTAGTTCCTCGGACACCAATCGCGGTGTCAAAATATCGTCTTGGGCGACCAGCACCAGTGTCGGTGCGGCAATGCTGCCGAGATAGGGACGCCCATCAAAACTCGTCACCGCGTCGATACGTGCGTCGAGAATGCTCGGCGTCGTCGAATTGCTGACATTGATCTCGAGATCCTGCTCGATCCGGTCCCAGGCCTCGCAGACGTATCTGGGGGGATAAAGAAATAGGGGCGAGGCGCGGTGGAACGCCGCCGGACCTTCCGCCCGCAACACCGTCTGCCTCAAATCCATGCACATTTTCATTTGCGGGCAGAGAGTTGCCCAAGTTGCATACAAAATGAGCTTTTCGATCCGTTCAGGCGATTTCGCCGCGATCACCTGCCCGATTGCGCCGCCGGTGGAATGACCGACCAATGAAGCTCTTTCAATATGGAGCGCATCCATCAGGCCGATCAGGTCATCTGCCAGCAATTCGATACTATAGGTCTGCTCCGAACGTGTGCTGCGGCCGGTGCCCCGGTGGTCGTAGCGCAGCACGGTATAATGCTTGGCGAGCTCGACGACATTGGGCTCCCAATACGAGGCCACGCCCGCAAGGCCTGAAACCAGGATGACCGGCGGCCCCTCGCCGGTGATTTCGTAGAAGACGTCAGTTCCGCCGACAGACGCAATCGCCATGTGAGCGCACTCCTTATCAAATGCACGTATCGATGGTTGAATGCGCCTAATTTTTCACCGCGGCGATCGTGGCGATCTCAACCAGGAATGCCTCGCGAACAAGCGGCGTCTGGATCGTGTAGCGCGCCGGCCGGTGGACGGGGAAGTAGGATGCGTAGACCTCGTTCATCGCTGCGTAGTCGGCGAGATCCTTGAGGAAGATGTGGTTGAAAACCACTGTTTCCATCGATCCGCCACCAGTCTCAATGGCAGATTTGATCAGTTCCAGCACAACACGGGTCTGTTCCCGGGCATCGCCTTCGCCCAGAATCTTGCCATTGACATCCATGGCCAGCGTGCCCGAAACATAGATCATGCCATTGGCTTTGGTCGCAGAGCTATAGGGCGCGAGCGGCGGCGGGGCTTGCGGCGGCACAATGATTTCAACCGTCATGATATGTGGGTCCTCGTTCGATGCTGATGGGCTCGGCGGCGGTTGCAAGCAAAGGCGCCTTTGATCGCTTTCTAACAAAGTCCCGGACGGATGCGTAAATCAGATTGAGGGATGGCGCGTTGCCTGCTCGGCAACACAAACCGAAGCAGCCATGGCATGGAATTTGCGTTTCACTGGGGAAGAGATTTCCGGAGTGATGACGCCAGATGAATTTCAATACGTATCGATATTTCAACGAAGTGGCCGAGACCCGTTCCATCCGTCGTGCCGCCGACCGGCTGCATATCGCGCCGTCGGCAATATCCAGGCAGCTCGCCATTCTCGAACACAGCCTCGGCACGCTGCTGCTGGAGCGTACCAATACCGGCATCCAGTTGACGCCAGCAGGCTTGATGCTGGAGCGCTACACGCGCCACATGTTCCGCGACCTGGAACGGGTGCAAGATAGCATCAAGAACCTCAAGGGCCTGCGCCAGGGCGAGGTGAAAATCTGGGTGATCGAGGGCCTGATCCTCGATTTTCTGCCGCGCGTGATCTCGGAATTCAACGACAGCTTTCCGGCCATCAAGTTCTCGGTGTTTTCCGAGTCGACCGACCGGATCATCGAAGCCATCATTCGCGACGAGGCGGATATCGGCGTCGTCTACAACGTCAAAAACCGGCCGGGAATCGAGATCGTTGCGCAATATTCCGAGCCGGTGATGTGTCTCGCCGGCAAGGACCATCCGTTTGCCGACCGCGAAAGCGTGACGCTCGCCGAGGTCTGCAGCCAGCAAATCTCCATCCCGTTTGCGAGTTTCGGGCTTCGCCAGCTTTTCGACAAGGCGGTGTCGCGGCAGGGTCTGACGCCCGACGTGCTGGTCTCGTCCAACAATCTCGAGCTTACCAAGACCATGGCGCTGACCGGCAAGACATTGGCTGTCGGCCCCGCACTCGCCGCCCGCAAGGAAATCCGCGACGGTTCGCTCAAGGCCATCCCCATCCATGACGCCGATTTTGCCGATGCGACATCTGCAGTCTGCGTCCATCGTGACCGGCGGCTTTCCTATGCGGCCAACGAATTCCTCAAGAAGATCAACAAGGCATTCACATCAGCGGCGCAGGGACGCTTTCCTTAAGTCAGGCCGCTGGCGTTGCTCCCACCGTTGCCAAACAGGCAACGCGACATAGACCAAACTCGTTTACGTCAGAGAGAATTTTGCTGCTAGCGTCATGCTCAAGGACAGCGATGCGCAGTCGAGAAGAATAAGGGAATTGAGAGAAATGACAGCTCAGGGGAAATCTGTGGAACTCGGCGTGTTCATCCCCGTCGGCAACGGCGGCTGGATCACCTCGACCACATCACCGCAACTGCCGGCTACCTATGAATACAACAAGCAGGTGACGCTGCTGGCCGAGGAGCTGGGCTTCGATTTCGCACTTTCGATGGCGAAGTGGCGCGGCTATGGCGGCCCGAGCCAGCATTGGGATTTCACGCTCGAGTCGCTGACCACCATGTCCGGCCTCGCCGAAGCGACAAGCCGCATCGGTGTCTGGGGAACCGTGCACACGATGATCTTCCACCCGGCAATCGTCGCCAAGATGGCCGCGGTACTAGACCAGATTTCCGGCGGCCGCTTCGGTCTCAATCTGGTGGCCGGTTCCAACCCAGCCGATCAGGGACAGATGGGCCTCTGGCGCGATCTCGATCATGAGGGCCGCTACGCGCTGGCCGAGGAGTGGATCACAGTCGCCAAGCGTCTCTGGACGGAAGATCGGGTCAATCACGAGGGCACGTTCTACAAGCTTGAAGACTGCATGTCGAACCCCAAGCCGAAGACGGCACCGCCAATCATCTGCGCCGGCGCCTCTGATCGCGGCTTCCGCTTCACGGTTCAGAACTGCACGGGCAGTTTCCTGCTCGGCAGCAACCGTGACGACTTCGTCAAGACCGGCCTGCGCGCCAAGGAAATCGCCCGCGAAATGGGTCGCAACGATTTCAAGACTTACGGCCTGTTCACCATCGTTCCCGGCGCCACCGACAAGGAAGCCCAGGACCGCGTCGATTATTACAATTCCGGAGTCGACGTCATCGCGCTCGACAACCAGACGCGCGAATATTCGTCCGACCCGAGTCTCAAGCAAAACACCATGGCCAACCGCTTCATCGACCAGGGCAACATGCGCAGTTCAATGAGCCAGGCGGCGGTGATCGGCTCACCGGAAACCATCGCCGACAAGCTCGCCTACATCATCAAGAATGCCGACCTCGACGGCATGACCGTCATCGTGCCGGATTTCATCGACGACCTCAAAACGATTGGCACGGAAGTGGTTGCCGGGCTGGAGGCCGCCGGTGTGATGACCACGGCATTCACTCATCAGCATGGTGGCGCCGATGCCCGTCATTAATCCGAAAGGATTGAAACAGCAGACATTCTATAATCACGCCATCGCCCGGACCGGCACACCAATCTTCCTCACCGGCCAGGTCGCCTGGGATGAAAATGGTAATGTCGTGGGCGCTGGCGATATCGATGCGCAGGTGGCGCAGGTCTACAAGAATATCGAATTGGCGCTCGAAGGCCTTGGTGCGACGCCCGCCGATATCGTCAAGACCACCACCTATGTCACCGAGCGTGGCCTCGCACCTTCGATCCACAAAGGTCGGATCGCCTTCTTCTGCAACGTCCCCTTGCCCGCCAGCACCTACATACAGGTTACCGGGCTCGCCGATCCGGAACTGATGCTGGAAATCGAAGTGATCGTCATGTTGCCTGCAGACAGCGCGGTCTTCAGTTCGCCCTGAAAATCTCAAGCGCGACGATCTGCTTCAGCGTCCGGTCGAGTTGCTCGACCAGCGACTTCTCGTGCGTGCGAAAACGCGCGCTGGGCGTGGGGATCGAGATCGCATAGAGATCGCCCTGCAGATTGTAGAATGCAGCACCCACCGCCGAGATACCCTCGGTATGCTGGTTGCGATCAAACGCGATGTTGGAGGCACGGACATCCTCGATTTCGCGCATGAACGCCTCTGCCTCGGCGGGATCGGACGCCGCCGCCGGCCGCTCCTGCGCCAAGAGGTTGAGAATCTGTGTGTCGCCAAGCTTGGCGAGGCAGGCTTTGCCATTGGCCGTATCGCAAAGCGGAAACGTCTCGCCGACGAAGGACACCGTGCGCAGTCGGTGCGTACCCGGAATCTGGTCGACGAAGATCAGCCGCTTGCCACGCAAGACGGCAAGATCGACCGTCTCCTTGGTGCGACGGGCGAGATCAACGAGGTAGGGCCTCAGCATTTCAAGCACATCGATCCGCGCCGCCTCGGCCAACGCCCCGAGTTCGGGCCCGAGGCGAATACCGCGCTCCGGGCTCGCGGCAATGACGAACTGCTCGGCCTGCAAGGCGTTGACGATGCGCTGCACCGTCGAGCGCGGCAGGTCGACACGATCGGCGATCTGGCCGAGGCTCAGGCCGTCGTTTTCGTTCTTGAGGCTTCTCAGGATGGCGGCCGCACGCGCAATGACCTGAATGCCTGCCTTGCTGTCGCCATCGTCTTTGTCTGCCATCTCAGTGCCTTCGTAATGCGTCGGTGATGCCGACTACAAGAAATATGCCCGGCGATCCAGATCAGATCAGAAACCAACCTGGTCGCCGCCCTTGAGACCGAGTATTTGACGGGCCTCCGCCGGTGTGGCGATCTCGTGGCCAAGCTCGGTAAGGATGCGCCGCACCTTGGAAACCTGCTCGGCGTTGGATGAGGCAAGTTTGCCCTTGCCGATATGCAGCGAATCCTCGAGGCCAACCCGCACCGAGCCGCCGAGCATCGCACTCTGGGTCGCAAAGGGCATCTGGAAGCGTCCTGCCGCCAGCACAGACCAGCGATAGTCCGCGCCGAACAGGCGGTCGGCCGTGCGCTTCATGAACATGAGATTGTCCATGTCAGGCCCGATGCCGCCAAGGATGCCGAAGATCATCTGTACGAAGAACGGACCCTTGACCAAGCCGCGATCGACGAAATGTGCTAGATTGTAGAGATGGCCGACATCGTAGCATTCATGCTCGAATTTCGTTCCATGCTCCTCGCCCAGCATCTTCAGAATTCGTTCTATGTCGCGGAATGTGTTGCGGAAGATGAAATCGTCCGTTCCACGCAGATACGGCTCTTCCCAGTCGTATTTCAACGAGGAGTAACGGTCCGCCAGTGGGTAGATGCCGAAATTCATCGAGCCCATGTTGAGCGAACACATTTCCGGTTTGGCGATCAGGGGCGCGGCCAGCCGTTGCTCGACCGTCATGTTGAGTCCGCCGCCGGTGGTGACATTAATCACCGCATCCGTCGCCTGCTTGATGCGCGGCAGGAACTGCATGAACACCGCGGGATCGGGCGTCGGCCGCCCGTCCCTGGGATCACGCGCATGCAGGTGCAGGATCGATGCGCCTGCCTCCGCCGCCTCGATCGACTGGCGGGCGATATCGTCCGGCGTGAAAGGCAGCGCGTCGGACATTGTCGGCGTGTGGATGCCGCCGGTTACCGCACAAGTGATGATGACCTTTTTCGAGATGTCTGCCATGTCCAAGTCCTTATGTCAGTCTGCCGCAGAGCGGCTCTCATTGCTTTTCGAACATCACCCGGCGCCGGATCGGTACGAGTGAAACTCCGGTCTTCTCGGCAAAGATACCCCAGAGACCGCGCGGCGCTTTCAGCATCACGGCGATTGCTACCGCACCCAGCACCATCAGATAGACGGTACCGAGATCCGCCAGCGTCTCGCGCAGCACGAAGAACAGGATCGTGCCGATGATTGGTCCCTCGATCGTGCCGATGCCGCCGATGACGGCGATGAAGATCACATAGGCCGTCCAGTCATTGACGCTGAAGGCGGCGTCTGGCGAGATGCGCAGCTTCTGCAGGAAGATGAAGGCGCCAACCATCGAGGTGCATGCGGCGACCGCCACATAGACACCGAACTTGGTCACCCAGCCGTCGACACCTAGGCTTTCGGAGGCGATCTGGCTGTCGCGCAACGCCGTCAGTGCCAGCCCGGTGCGCGAGCGCAGCAGCAGGATGACGAAGACGAGTGCACCAACGGCCAGCGCCAGGCCCGTCCAGTAGATCATGATTTCCCGCCAGGCACGGCTGCCGGCCATCGCCGAAACGACCGATGTCGGAAGTGATGTGCCCGACCCGCCGCCGAGTGTCGAGACCTGCGCAAAGCCGAGCCGTAGCACCTCTGCAAACACCCAGGTGCCGATCGCGAAATAGGCACCATGCAGCCTGAAAAGCAGCGGCGCGATCGGAATGGCGATCAGAGCGCCCAAAAGCCCGGCGATCACGATCGCCAGCAGCGGATGGACGCCGAAAAAAACGCACAGAGCAAACAGCGCATAGCCGCCAAAGCCGACATAGGCTTGCTGCCCCACGGATACCAGACCGGTGTAGCCGGCCAGCAGGTTCCACAATGTGGCCAGCGCGATGAAGGAATAGACCTCGCCAAGCAGCCGGACACTGGCACGTCCCATCAACCAGGGTGCGGCCACCAGCGCCACGAATGCGAGCAGTGCAAGAACGGCGGTGATACGGCTGGTTCGGGTGGATCGTTCGATCTGGAAAGCCATGCTCATCCGTCCATTCTCGGGAAAAGGCCCTGCGGCCGGACCGCCAGCACGATGAAGAAAACGATGTGACCGGCAAGGATCTGCCAGCCCGGCGAGATCTGCGCACCGATGGCCTGTGCAACACCCAGCACGATGCCCCCGGCCAAGGTACCCCATAGGTTGCCGAGCCCGCCGATGATGACGGCCTCAAAGCCGAACAGTAGTCGCGACGGCCCGGACGATGGATCGAAATTCGTCCTGATCGCCAGAAACACTCCGGCAATCGCCACCACGGCGGCCGACAGTGCCATGGCCATGCCGAAGATATGGCCGCGGTCCAGCATCATCAGCTGGGCGATTTCCCCATCGTCGGATGTCGCGCGGAAGGCGCGGCCCAGGCGTGTGCGGAAGAACACCCATTCCAGCCCGAAAATGACCAATACCGACGCAATGAACATCATGAGCGGCATCACGCCGATGCTGAGACCCGGAACGAGATGCACACTCGCGGTTTCGATCGACCCGGCGGTCAGCCGCCGGCTGTCGGCGGTGAAGCCAGCCAGCAGGCCGTTCTGCAGGATGACTGAAATCCCGAACGTCACCAGCAATGGCGAAAGTAAGTCCTTGCCGATGGTCGGATTGAGCAGGAAGCGCTGCATGAGATATCCGATGATCGCCATGATCGGCACCACCAGCACAGCCGAGGCCAGCGGATGCAGGCCGGTCAGCTGGACGATGACCAGTGCGACGTAAGAGGCCAGCACGATCAGATCGCCATGGGCGATATTGACGAGGCGCATGACGCCGAAGATCAGCGAGAGACCTGCCGCAAAGAGCGCGTATAGTCCCCCCAGCAATATTCCCTGCGTGATGGCATTGATCCAATCCATGGCGATCACGTTCCGAAATATGCGGCGGTAATTTCCGCGCGATTGAAATCCGAAGGCGCGCCCGCAAGCGAGACACGGCCTTCCTGCATGCAGATGAACTGGTCGGCGACACCCAAGGCGCGCGACACATCCTGCTCGACCAGCACAACGGAGACGCCGGTCGCCACGATACTCGGCAGCGCCGCATAAATGTCCTTGATCACCACGGGCGCGAGACCGAGCGAGATCTCGTCGAACAGGATGATCTCGGGGTTGGCCATCAGCGCCCGGCCGATGGCCGCCATCTGCTGCTGGCCACCCGACAGCGCCGTGCCGGGATTGTTGCGCCGCTCGGCCAGGATCGGAAACAGCGCGTAGATGCTCTCGAGTGTCCAGTGCCCGGCAGGCGCGCGTTCACCGCCAATGATCAGGTTTTCCTCGACAGTCAAAGAACGAAAGAGCCGTCGCCCCTCCGGCACCATGGCGATGCCCAGCCGGGCGATCCTGTCAGGACGCATGCCGCCGATCGGCTGGCCACGCAAGGAGATCATCTCCGGTTTGCTGGACACGAGGCCAGTGATCGCCTTGAGCAACGTCGATTTTCCGGCGCCGTTCGCGCCGATCAGCGACAGCACCTCCCCGGACTTGAGCTCGAGACTGATGCCGAACAGGGCCTGGAAGTCGCCATAACCAGCCTTCAGGTCCTGCACCCTAAGGATCGTCTCAGCCATGCGCTGCCTCCCCCTCGATGCCCATGTAGATCGCCGCAACCTCCGGGCTCGCCATGATCGCCTGCGGCTCCCCTTCGGCAATCTTCTTGCCGAAATCGATGACGGCGATGCGATCGACGACGGCCAGCAGCGCATGCACCACATGCTCGATCCATATGATCGACACGCCGTGGCTGCGCACGGTCTTGATCGTCTCGATCAGTTGCTTGCATTCGGGCTCGGTCAGGCCACCTGCAATCTCATCAAGCAGCAGGAGCTTCGGCGAGCTTGCGAGCGCGCGCGCCAGCTCCAGCCGCTTGCGTTCAAGCAGGGTCAGCTGGCCGGCCAGAACATTGGCCTTGCGGGCAAGCCCGGTGAGTTCAAGCACTTCGACGGCGTATGCCTCGCTGTCACGCTCCGACTTGCGGCGGCCGAAGGCGGCACCCACCAGCACATTCTCGTATGTCGTCATCCCGATGAAAGGATGTGGGATCTGGAACGACCGTCCGATGCCACGGTGGCAGCGCGAACGCGCCGGCAGCAGTGTCACATCCCCGCCATCGAAGCGCACCGTGCCGGCATCCGCCCGCACCGTGCCGGCTACCAGATTGAACAAAGTCGTCTTGCCGGCGCCGTTCGGGCCGATAATCCCCAGCGCCGCGCCCGGCTCCAGCGACAACGAGACATGATCCGTCACCTGTATCGCGCCATATCGCTTCGATACATCTTCGATTTCGAGAATGGCCATGGTCCGCCCTTGAATGAATAAGAAGCCGGACCTCCTCGCCCGGCTCCCCAGAAGAGCACATGCTCAAAGCAGCTGCAATTCGCCGCCCACAGGAATTTCCGGCGCCGTTTTGTTGGTGGTGATCACCAGCTCCATCTTGCCGTTCTGCTTTTGCCATTGGCCGGCGACCAGCGGCGTCTTGGTAACGTTCTTGACGGGTCCCTTCGACCAGTCGACGGGGCCGACAATGGTCTTCATGCTGGTCGCCTTGATCGCCTCGACGATAGCAGCGCTGTCCTCGAGATCACCGGCGCGCTTGACCACATCGGCCACCACTTCAAAAAGGGCGTGCTTGAACCCGATTGGCTGCGTCCACGGCCTCGATGTCGCTGATACATAACCCTCGGCGAGCGATTTTGCGCTATCGCCCGTCAGGCTCGAGGAGAACGGATGATTGGGCGTCCACCAGATCTCCGACGATAGCCCGACGCCGCGATCGCCAAGTGACGCGATCACCGCCGGAAACAGCAGTGCCTTGCCGATGGTGACGATCTTCGGCTTGAAACCCTGCTGGCCTGACTGGCTCCAGAATGTCGCGAAGTCCGGCGGGATCATGTTGCCGGTGACGATCTCCGCACCCGCCGCCTTGAACGCCGAGATCTGCGCCGTGAAATCGTCAGACAGCGGCTGGTAGCGGCCGGGATCGGTGAGCTTGTAGCCCGCGCCAGACAGCGGCTTCGGAAAACCACGCTCCGCATCACCCCAGGCATTGCCATCGGCATCATTGGGGAAAAGCCCGCCGACGTCCTTCTTCACGCCTGGATGGTCCCAGAGCGACAGGAATGCGCCGATCACGTCCTCCAGGCCCCAGAAGAAGTGGTAGGTGTTCTCGAAGCCGGTCTCGGGATTGCCGTTGCGGCCGAAAAAGTAGGGCTGCCATGGGCAATCAGTGGTGATGCAGGGCGTGCCGTTGGCCTCAGCCTGATCCGAGACCGGGTTGACGGTATCGGGTGTCGAGGCCGCGACGATGATATCGACCTCTTCCTTGAGGATCAGTTCGGCAGCGACCTCGGCCGCGCGATTGGGATTGGACTGGCTATCCTTCGAGATAATCTCGATTGCCCAGCTCTTGCCGTTGTTCTCGATGCCGTTGGCGAGCGCCTTGTTGATGCCCGCGAGAATATGGTCGTCGGCTTCGGCAAAGCCCGCCAGTGGCCCGGTGCGCGGACTGACATGGCCGATCTTCAATTTCGGGGTATCGGCATAGGCGCGAGTGAAATGCAGGATGGCGGGCGTGGCCAACGCCATCGCGCCGGCTTTCATAAAGGTGCGACGCGAGACGCCGTTCAGTCCTCTGATATTCATCGTCATGGTTTCTCCTCCCTGATCAACCAATTGAATTGCTATGCGATTTCTATTCGATAGGCTTGAATTCCTTGAGATATCGATAGACGCGCGCCCTCAGCGCCTGCGCCTTGTCCTCGGACCAGGACCGGAACCCTTCCCCGGACTTCATCCCGAGTTTTCCCTCTCTCACAAGGCCAGAAAGATAGGATGACGGCTCGATGTCGCGATTGAGATGCTTGAGCACGACATTGTGGATGTCGAGCGTCAGGTCGGTGCCGACCAGATCAGCGTTTTCGAGCGGCCCCAGCACCGCGAGCCGTCGGCCGAAGCTTGCCTTCACAACCGTGTCGACGGTCTCTGCATCGGCAATGCCTTCCGCCACAATGGCGATGGCCTCACGCCACAGCGCGTGCTGTAGCCGGTTGCCGACGAAACCTGCGACATCCTTCTTGACACGCACGGGCGTCTTGCCGACGGAGGCGAGCAGATCAACCATCAGGCTTATGACATCCGGCGAGGTCCTTGCGGTTCCGACGACCTCGACCAGCGGCACGAGGAACGGCGGGTTCCACCAATGCGTCCCGAGGATGCGGTAAGCCGTGGCGAGATCGCCGACAATCTCGGTGATTGGGATAACCGAGGTATTTGAAGCCAGGATTGCCGTGGCGGGCGCATGCCTGACCAGATCCGCAAAGATCGACCTTTTCAGCTCAAGCTTCTCTGGTGCAGCCTCGATGACGACGTCGGCGTCGCCCACCACCTCACCAAGATCAGCATGCCCCAACACTCGCTCCTCCGCCCCGGTCGGCAACTCGAGATCGGCCAGGTTCTTGGCGATCCGTCCCCGCAGGCTGTCGAGCGCCGGTCGATGGGCGTCGAAAACTTTGACGCTGTGGCCAGCAACCGCAAATACCTGCGCTATGCCGTGGCCCATAAGGCCAGCGCCGATGACGGCGATCTTCTCTTTCCCAGCCATCATCACCCCGCCGTGTAGCCGCCATCGGCATAGAGAGTGTGGCCGGTGTAGAAATCCGACGCGCGAGACGTCAGGAACAGTAGCGGACCGGCAAGATCGTCGGGCTCACCAAGTCGACCCTTTGGCACGCGCGCGAGAAAGCCCTTGCGGACCTCCTGCGCCTTGTCGGTGTCCTCGAACATCCAGGCCGTCAGCGGTGACCGAAAAACGGTCGGCGCAATCGCATTGACGGTAATGCCGGTCGGTCCCCATTCGCAGCCCAGCGCCCTGGTGATCCCATCGACAGCGGACTTGGAGGCGCAATAGGCGGTGTAGCCGGCGGGATGGCCGAGAAGCCCGCGCGCCGACGACATCAGCACCACCTTGCCACCTTCCCCCTGCGCCAGCATCTGCTTGCCAGCGGCACGCGCCATCAGCCAGCTCTGCGTGACATTGGCATCCATCACGTCGAGGAACCGCTCTGGCGCCATCTCGGTGATCTTCGACACATCGTTCTTGCCAGACGCAACCACGAGAATGTCCAGCCGCCCGAAGCGAGCGACAGTATCGGCGATGATCGCCTCACAGGACGCTTCGTCGGACGGACGACGATTGATCGTAAGCGTTTTCGCGCCAACCCCCTTGCAGGCGGCTTCAGTCTCGGCAAGGGCCGAGGCGTTGCCGGCCACAAGTGCGACCTTGGCCCCCGCGCCCGCCAGGATACGTGCGGCCAATGCGCCGAAGGCTCCGGAGGCACCCGTAACCACAGCCACCTTGCCCCTGATATCGAACAAAGCGAGCGGATTGCGTATGACATCGCCGTCGGTCATGGCGAAACTCCCGGTGGATAAGGAATGACGACCAGCATCTTGCAGACATGGTTCGAACGATTGACTATCTCTCGGACTTCGCCGGGCGGGATCGTCGCGCTGTCATAGGCTGCGAGCACGGTCTCCTTGCCGTCTACAATCACAGTCATCTCGCCTTCGAGCACCACATACACCTTCTCGAACGGCGTGGAATCCGGACCGGCGCCAGCGCCGGGCAGGAATTGTGACAGGCCTACCCATTGGTTTTTGGGTCCGGCATCTTCGAAACCCTGCAGACGCAGGCCAACCACGCCGCGGTGATTGGGCGCATCATAGGGCTTCGCCTCGGCAAAGCGCTTGACGTGCATCAGAATGCCTCGCCTTTTTCGATGCGGTAATTCTGGCCCTTGTCGATCATCGCCACGAGCCGGATGATGCAGCCGTCGCCGCGATCCCAGTTGATCGGGAAGAAAGCGAAGGTGCAGCGCTTGCCAGTGACCGCATCGAGGTCGCCGCCGACATTCTCGATGCCAAGGATACCCGCCTTGAAAATCTTCTGGTGCACGGGCTCCCATTCTGGAAACGCATCCTTCCAGTCCACGCCGCCGGACCACTGCTTGTATTCCTCGGCGAGATGCGGCAGCAGCGGACCGTTGCGCTGCGGACCGATCGCGGTTGCCAGCGGATGGTCGTTGGCCTGGGTGTCGTGACCGACAACCTTGACGCCCTTTTCGATCATCCAGTCGGCAGCGGACGGCACGAAGCCCGGGCAATAGGCGAAGTAGTCGCCATCCTCATAGACCTTGTGCCAGCCGGTGTTGATGACCAGCACATCGCCCTTACGGATCGACTTGCCGCAGGCCTTCTCGAGATCGTCATAGGTGATCTGTTCCCACTTCTTCTTCGGGATCGACACGACGATGCCCGAGCCGAAGAAATGCGGCAGCGGCACTTCATCGATAAATGGCGTGCCCTGCACCACATGTGCCGGCGCATCGATGTGGGTCGTGACATGCATCGTCGTCGTGATGGTCTGGCTCAGCACACCGGACTTGGCCATGTAGTGCATGCGCTCGATACGGACGTCGCGGAAGTATGGCCAATTGGGGCACTGGTATCCAAAGCGATGCGACAGATTATAAAACTCGATCCCCATCGGGTTGTCGAGATTGTCCTGAAATTCAATACCGCGCACCGTGATAGACATGCAAAACTCCTCCCTCGCAAGCGCACAGCGCTTGCGTAGCCTTCAAATCAAAAGTTGGGTAACTCCTCCCAGAGCGCCGTGTATTTCAATACGGTACATCTGTATCGTTTTTTGTCAAGGATGATTTTTGATGGTATGAGAGACCCCGCTATAGCGAGGTCTCTCACGGACTTGAGGCTTAGTTTGAAGATAGATCTTTCAGATCGCCGGGCTGAAACTGCCCGTGACCTGCTTGCGATATTGATCGAAGACCGCAGCCACGACACGCACCACCGGCCTGCCCGCTTCGGTCATTTCGACCACACGGTCACGGACCGTGACGATGCCATCCGCAACCAGCGGGCGGAGCAGCGCCATCTCGTCGGAAAAGTCCTCGCCCGATCCTGTCCCTTTGAGGTCGACCCGGAAATTGCAGAGGAGTTGGGAGATGATGAAGCTACGGATCTCATCGGCGCGGGTCAGTGCCAGCCCCTTCACCGTTGCCAGTTGCCCTTCCCCGATCAGGCGGCAATAGCGCGGATTGTCGGATATGTTCTGGGCATAGCCGCCCGGCAGCTTGGAGATCGCCGAGGCGCCCAAGCCGATCAGCACATCATTGTCGTCATCGGTGTAGCCCTGGAAATTGCGTCTGAGGCGGCCTTGATAAGAGGCGGCCAACAGCGGGTCCGTCATCCGGGCGAAATGGTCGATGCCAATCGCCTCATAGCCGTTTGTGAGAAAGGCATCAGCGACCGCACGCGCCAGCTCGATACGCGCCGCCGCATCCGGCAGGTCGCGCGGATCGATGAGCCGCTGGTTTGCTCGCCGCGAGGGTATATGCGCATAGCCGTAGCAGGCGATCCGGTCCGGCGCCAATCGCGTCACCGCGGCCACGCTGCGGGTCAACGATCTGACCGTCTGCAGGGGCAATCCGTAAATGAGGTCGAAATTCAGGTTCGTGATGCCGGCATCCCGCAGATACGCCACCGCCGCCTCGACGACCTCGAACGGCTGGATGCGCCCGATTGCGGCCTGTACCAGCGGATCGACATCCTGCACCCCAAGACTGGCGCGGTTGACGCCGAGCGCCTTGAGGTCACGCGCCATCGCTTCATCGACGGTGCGAGGGTCGAGCTCGATCGCATGCTCGATCTCGGCCTCGATATCGAAATGCTCGCCGAGCACTTCCAGTACCGATGCCAGCCCATCGGCCCCGAGACTGGTTGGCGTACCGCCACCCCAATGGATGCGCGCCACCTTCAAGCGCCCCCTTGTGCGCGCCGCAACAAGAGCGATTTCGCCCTCCAACGCCTGCCTGTAAGCATCAAGCACGTGGTCGCGATGCACCGCCTTGGCGTGGCAGCCGCAATAGTGACAGAGCTCCCGACAATATGGCACGTGCAGGTAGACGGACACATGCTGGCCCGCCGGCAGAGCGTCGAGCCATTTTGCATGCTCCGCGCCACCGACATCGGTGCCGAACTCCGCCGCCGTCGGATAGGACGTGTAGCGCGGCACTGGCAGCACCGCATAGCGCTGAAGGGTTTCTGCCGCGACGCTCATTAGTGTTCTCCGGCCTTGCGCGCCTTGGCGGGCTTGCGTGCGTTCTTGCGTGCGTTGATGCGGTCCTCGCGCATCTCGAACCACATTGCGTTGAGAATGGCGAAGCTGCAGGCTAGGCCGACGCCGAGTATCCAGGAAAAGTACCACATGATTTGCTCTCCTCAGTAGGCGTTGGGGTTGGTGGAGATCGTGTCCGCCGAAACTTTGCCGCGCATCACGCGGTAGACCCAGGCCGTGTAGGCGAGGATCAGCGGCAGAAAGACCGCAGTTGCGAACAGCATGACGAACAGCGTCAGATGACTGGAGGATGCATCCCACACCGTCAGGCTGACATTCGGATTGAGTGAGCTCGGCAGCAGGAAGGGAAAGAGCGAAACACCAGCTGTCGAAATGATGCCGAAAATCGCCAATGTCGTTCCAAGCAATGTCAGCCACGGCATGCGCGCGAAGCCCAGGAAGGCGAGTAGAGCGCCGGCAAAGCCAAGAACAGGAGCCGTGATCATCCATGGATGCGAACCGTAATTGGCAATCCAGGCGCCCGTAGCCAGAGTAACGACTTTTCCCAGAGGATTGGACGGACCCGCAACGTCCTGCACGCCACTGACGACATAACCGCTGATGCCATAGGCAATCCAGAGACCCGCAAGCGCGAACAACACGATCGTCGCCAACGCCGCCATGCGGCCATATTGCTTGGCGCGCCGGGCAACAGGTCCCTCGGTGCGCAGACCGATCATCGCCGCACCGTGGCTGACCAGCATGGCGACACTGACGAGACCAGCGAGCAGCGAGAAGGGATTGAGCAGGCCAAAGAAATTGCCTGCATAGGACGGCCGCAAGGTTTCATCGAGATTGAAGGGCACGCCCACCAGCACATTGCCGACCGCCACGCCGAAGATCAGTGCCGGAACGAAGCCGCCCACAAACAGCGCCCAATCCCAGAAATTGCGCCAGCGCGGGTTATTAAGCTTGCCGCGAAACTTGAACCCTACCGGCCTCAGGATCAGCGCCAGTAGGATGATGAGCATCGCAAGATAGAAGCCCGAGAACGACACGGCATAGAGCGCCGGCCACGCGGCAAAGATCGCGCCGCCGCCGAGGATCAGCCAGACCTGGTTTCCTTCCCAGGTCGGTCCGACGAGATTGACGAGGATACGGCGCTCCTCGTCTGTGCGGGCAACGAATGGCAACAGCGCACCGGCGCCGAGATCGTAGCCGTCCATGACCGCAAAGCCGATGAGCAAGACGCCAAGCAGCAGCCACCAGATAAGCCGTAGAGTTTCATAATCGAGAGGTATCGTGTCCATTGTTCTATCTCGCTTATCGTTGATGTGCTGGAGCAGCGTTGGGAAGGGCGCTTTCGTCGCCATCGCTCGGAAGGCCCGAATGGGCTGCGGGTCCGGCTTTGATCGTCTTGACGATCAGGAAGATCATGACGATGAACAGCGCCGTGTAGAGCGTGACGAAGAAGGTCAGGCTGATCGCCAGGTCCATGACCGACAGACCCGAGACCGCGTAGAATGTCGGCAGCACGCCTTCGATTGCCCAGGGCTGACGGCCATATTCCGCGACGATCCAGCCGGCTTCGATGGCGATCCACGGCACCGGCAGGCTGATGAAAGCGATCCTGAGGAAAGTCCGATAGTCGCCGATTTTATGCAAGCTGCTCAGCACCAGCGAGACAGCGAAGAATGCGATCATATAGAGGCCCATCGCCACCATGATGCGAAAGGTCCAGAACAGCACCGGGACATTCGGGATCGTATCGAGCGCCGCCTTCTGGATCTGCTCCGGCGTAGCATTGCCGATATCGGTTCGGTGGCGCTTGAGCAGCAGGCCGTAACCGAGGTCCCTCCAGTTCTGGGCGAAAGCCTCGCGCGCCGCCGGGTCCTTGGGATTGGCGCGGACGGCATCGAGTTGCGCCGAGGCCACCATACCGTTGCGGATGCGCTTTTCGGCGAGTTCGACGAGTGACCGGATGCCCGGCACTTCGGTGTTGAGGCTGCGGGTGGTCATCAACCCGAGCACCCAGGGAATCTTGACCTCGAAGCGATTGCCGTCCCTGCCGGGAATGGCAAACAGCGTGAGGCCAGCGGGGGCGGGTTCGGTCTCCCACATCGCTTCTATCGCAGCGATCTTCATCTTCTGGTGTTCGGTCGCGACATATCCGCTCTCGTCACCGAGCACGACCACTGACAACGCCGCGGCCATGCCGAAGCTCGCTGCCACCGCCATTGAGCGCTTGGCCATATCGACATGCCGTCCCCGCAGCAGATACCAGGCGCTGATTGCCATGACGAACATCGCGCCGGTCGTGTAACCGGCGCTGACCGTATGAACGAACTTCGCTTGTGCCACCGGATTGAAGACAACATGCAGGAAGTCGGAGACTTCCATGCGCATCGTATCGGGATTGAA
Organism: Shinella sp. OV683; assembly: GCF_057787725.1. NCBI lineage: Bacteria > Pseudomonadati > Pseudomonadota > Alphaproteobacteria > Hyphomicrobiales > Rhizobiaceae > Shinella > Shinella sp. OV683. The sequence goes on along the minus strand of NZ_CM173543.1, from coordinate 1,767,495 downwards.
GGTCGCGCCGACCGGATTTTGCATCCAGCCATTGGCGATCAGGATCCACAGTGCCGAGAAGTTGGTGCCCAAAGCCACCAGCCAGGTGACCATGAGATGGCCTACCTTCGAAAGCCGGTCCCAGCCGAAGAAGAACAGGCCGATAAAGGTTGCTTCGAGGAAGAAAGCCATCAACCCCTCGATGGCGAGCGGCGCACCGAAGACATCACCGACATAGTGGCTGTAGTAACTCCAACTCATGCCGAACTGGAATTCCATGACGATGCCGGTCGCCACGCCCATGGCGAAGTTGATGCCGAACAACGTGCCCCAGAACAGCGTCATGCGACGCCAGACTTCCCGGCCGGTCATGACGTAGGTGCTCTCCATGATGGCCATCATCACGGAGAGGCCGATGGTGAGCGGCACAAAGAGAAAATGATAAAGCGCAGTGGCCGCGAATTGCCACCGCGCCAGATCCACTACAGTCATGTCGATCATATCAAAGGTCCCATGCAAACATCCGGCGCTCCGCCGACGATGTGTCGAGTCGTAAACTCGACCGTGCCAATTCGCATTGATTTCAATCAATGCACCTCACGCGCGCCTATTCCATAAAGACCAGATGCATGTGAAAGGGCTGGCATGGCAGATCTAAATTCATCGCTGGACGACAAGGCCGTGAGTGAACGCGCATGGCTGAAACGACTTGGCAAATCGGGCGGCAGCGCCTTGCGTATCGCCTGCCTGTTGCCGCTGATTTCGGGTGGATTGCTGGTGGGCCAGGCCTATCTGCTCGCGCACATTCTCGATCTTGCAATCACTCACGCTGCAAGCATTGAAACGCTGGCTCCCCTCACCTTCGGCCTGCTCTGCCTGATCGCCATCAGGATAGTCCTGAACCTTGCAAGCGAAACCGCTGGTATAGCCGCAAGTGAGCGGATCAAGACCGCGCTGCGCACCGAGCTGTTCGGCTCACTGATGCGACATCGCCCCGATTGGAAGGCAACGCGCTCGTCCGGCGCGCTGAGCGCTGTCATTGTCGACCAGACGGAGGCTCTGGACGGTTACTTCGCCCGCTTCCTGCCGGCCATGATCCAGGCCGCCTTACTCCCTGTGGCTTTTGCAGTCGTCGTCATGCCGTTTGACTGGGTGGTCGGTCTATTGTTTCTCGTCACGGCCCCGCTCATTCCGCTGTTCATGGCTTTGGTGGGCTGGGGCGCGGAGGCCGCTTCCCGGCAACAGGCCGACGCCATGACCCGGCTTTCGGGCCTGTTTGCCGACAGGCTGCGCGGTATCGTGACCCTCAATCTATTCGGGCGCGCAGAGACCGAAACGCGCGATGTGTTCGACGCCAGCCACGACCTGCGCCGTCGCAGTCTCAAGGTGCTACGTATCGCCTTCCTGTCTTCCGCGGTCCTCGAGTTCTTCGCGGCACTCGGCGTCGCGGGCGTGGCGCTTTACGTCGGTCTCACCTATCTCGGGTTTGTCGATCTGCGCGTAACGCCACTCGGTCTGGGCGCCGGACTGTTCTGCCTGCTGATGGCGCCGGAAGTTTATCAGCCGCTCCGACTGCTTGCTGCGCACTACCACGACAAGCAATCGGCAAAGGCGGCGATCTCGGAGATCACGGCGTGCTTCGGCGAACTGGATGCAAGTCCGCAGATAGCGGTGACCGCTGCAAACAAGCCGCAACCTCGGACCACGGCGTTGAATATCCGCGCCCTGACGCTAAGCACGCCGGACGAACAACGCACCATCCTCGATCACGCATCCCTGCATCTGCCCGCCGGAACACATGCCGTCATTCTCGGCGAAAGCGGCATCGGCAAATCGAGCCTGCTTGATGCGATTGCCGGATTGCGCGACTTCACGGGGGTGATTGAGATCGGCCCGCATCCGATTCAAACCATTGCGGAATCCGATCTCCGCCAGCAGGTCGCCTACATCAGCCAAAGCCCAACTCTGTTCGGCGACACGATCGCCGAGAACGTTCGCTTTGCCGATCCTGAAGCGACCGACGATGCGGTTCGTAAAGCGGCGGCACAGGCGCATGTGCTCGATTTCACCGACCGCCTACCACTCGGCCTCGACACTTCGATAGGCGAGCGCGGCCTTGGCCTCTCCGGCGGCGAGGCGCACCGCGTCGGCCTGGCTCGATTGTTCCTGCGTAATCCGCGCCTGATCCTGCTGGACGAACCAACGGCACATCTCGATCCCGACACCGAAATACGCGTGATCGATGCTCTCAAGCACTTTGCAACTGGTCGCACCATGTTGATCTCCACACATTCCGCGACGCTCGCTGCCCGCTTCGATCATGTCTTCCGCATCAAGGACGGCAAGATCGAGTCTCTAGGTGGGGAAGCTGCGAAACTCACGACTACCGAGGAGTTCGCAGCATGAAAGCGCTCCTCGCCTTCGCCCCCCTCTACGCGCTGCAATGGAAGCTGCTGGCGCTATCGCTTGGTCTGGCAGCCATCACCTTGCTCGCCGGCCTGCTCCTGCTGGGCGTCTCCGGCTGGTTCCTGACGGCGGCGGCACTGACCACGGCAGCGGCAAGTTTCAATCTCTTCGGCCCCTCATCATTGATCCGCGGCCTCTCGCTTGTGCGTATCCTCTCGCGCTATGGCGAAAAGCTGGTGGGCCATGATGCGACGCTCAGACTGCTCGCCGACCTGCGCGGCTGGCTGTTCGGACGCCTGTTCCCGAGGCTGCCGATTGCCGATCGCTCGCTTGCGCATGGCGACCTGATCAGCCGCCTGACCGCCGATATCGACGCACTCGATACTGTTTTCCTGGTGGCCGTCGGCCCGTTCCTGACGGCGATCTTGATCGCCGTGGTCATGTCGATCCTGCTCATCGCCGTGGCCCCGGCCGCCGCAGCGATCTACATCGTGGCGCTCGGACTGGCGATCTTCGCCGTGCCTCTCGTCCTCGTGGTCTGTACCCGCCGCCTAGGGGCGCAAACTGTCGCCCGATCCGCTGATGCCCGGGTTCGTGTCCTGCAGGGCATTGAAGGCCACAAGGATTTCGTTGCCCTCGGTCAAGTCGATCTTGCCGAGCAGAATTTGGCGCGCGCGCTGAACGACCTCAGCACCAGCAAGCGGCAGCTAGCTTTTCGCGGCGCCGCAGCCTCTGCTGCTATCCAGGCGCTTGCTGGTACGGCACTGGTTGGTGTGTTGTGGTTCGGCATCTCGGCCTATCGTCAGGGCACCATTGACGCACCATGGCTTGTCGGACTGCTGCTGGCGACAATCGCCAGCTTCGAGGCAGCCAATGCCATCGTCCGCAGCGTGGCGCGCTTCAGCACGGCCATTGCCGCCGCCGGTCGTATCCATGCTTTGGCAGGCGGACCAGCCGCTGTCGTCGAAAGTGCCTCGCCCAAGCCGTTGCCCGCGAGTTCCCACCTTGAATTTCGTGATGTCGGTTTTGCCTATCCGGCACAAAAGCAGGTCCTCCGCGGAATCAACCTGACTGTGGAAGCTGGCCAGCGCGTGGCCGTCATCGGCCCCAGCGGCTCGGGCAAATCGACATTGCTGAGCCTGCTTGTCCGGCTACATGATCCCCTCAGCGGTACGATCGCTCTTGGTGGCGTGGATATCAGGGAACTCGGCCTTACCCATCTGCGCAACCGTATCGCGCTGATGACCCAGGAAAGTCATGTCTTCATGGGAACGATCCGCGACAACCTGCTGATCGGCAATGACAAAGCCAGCGAGGCCGAAATGTGGCAGGCGCTCTCGGATGTTCGCCTCGCAGACCTCGTGCATGCGCTGCCCGGCGGGCTTGACACCTATGTCGGCGAATTCGGGGCGACGCTTTCGGTCGGCCAGGCGCGCCGCCTGTGCCTTGCCCGTTCGCTATTGTCGAAAGCTGAAATTCTGCTGTTCGACGAACCGACCTCCGGTCTCGACCGGCAGACGGAACTTGCCTTTCTCGGTGACCTCGTCAGCCTGACAGCGAACCGCACCGTGGTCATATCAACCCACGCCGCGCTGCCCGAAGGCAGCGTCGACATGGTTTACGACATGAGGAATGGCAAGATCAGTGCGACAGATCCATACCGGCCACTGACGTCAGCAACCTGACGCTACAGATCTCCACGACATGCGGCTCGGGCAGATGGATCAGCCCCTGCATCCTGAGCTTGGTGAAGCTGCGGCTGACGGTTTCGATCGTCATGCCGAGATGGTCGGCGATATCGGTGCGGTTCATCGATAGCTGCACCGGGTTGGCGACCAGCCCATGCTTTTCCAGCCGCGCCGATAGCAGCAGCAGGAAGCTCGCAAGCTTCTCGACCGGCGCAAGCCGCCCGAGCATCATCTGGCTATCGCGCGCCTGACGCAGCGCATCGCGGGTCAGGCCATAAAGCCGGTCCCTGAGCGCCGGAGACTCTTCCATCAACTCGTCCATGTCGCGCACCCGGAAGGCACAGAGCGTAGAGGGAACGACGGCATCCACCGTCTGGGAATAGTTTTCCTCGTCAGCAAGCCCAAGATAGTCACCGGGCAGCAGGAAGCCGGAAATCTGGCGGCGGCCATCCGGCAACTCGCTGTAGAGGCGCAGCATGCCGCTGGTCAGCGTATAGACCTGGCGGCGAGGCGCTCCCTGTTCGATGAGCAACTCGTCGACGGCAAGCGATTTGGTGCGCATGATTTTCTCGAGGCGTTCGATATCGGCCTCGCCGGCGCACAGCGCCATCTGCCGGACGGTGCAGCGCGCGCAGACAGAACGCTTCTTAGCGTGTTCAAGACAGTGATCGTCGTGGACCTGCAATTTCTGACCCCTATAGGCTGTCGGGACACTCTCGCGCCCCTGCGGCCGTCTCTTGCCGCTGTGTCTCCCTCCCGTGGCCGTGGGTATCCTCCGAAAATGCCTGGGCCACGCAGTTCATAGTCGAAAACTCAACATCTTACCGTGCGACAATAGCGCCCTGCGTCAATTTCGCAGAGTATTCCTTCAACTTAGCATAGCATTTGAATGTGGGGGTGGCTAGCTTGCGGAGGGACACGAGCTAAACGAAACCGGGCGGTATTGCTTCCCAGCTGGTTTAATCGTGCAGCTTGCGTGCTATCGGCGGCCCCACCTCGAAATCCTCGAACCGCGCGCGGAATCCGGAGCGTTCCGGTGAGCAGGCAGTGACCCCGATCAATGCTTCGCCGGCTGGGAATGGGCAGAGCCGTGCCATCTGCCATGCGCCAGCGCCGAGGTGAAATTGCACCCGCACCGCGTCGCCGTGCCGTGTCAGCCGCACATGGACGGCAGTTGCGGGCGATGCCTGATGCAGCGGGATCACCGACCAATCGGAAATACCACGGGTGACAACCACGGAGAAATGCATCAGCCCATCGGTAAACTCGATGCCGGCCTTGATCCAGTGCGTCTCGTCGATGCGCAACATCATGCCGGCTTGGTCGTAGAGCGCCTGATAGTCGCCCTTGATGGTTACAACAGCGGAGAAATCCCCGGATACCGGCTGCAGCCAGGCATGGCCGCTGTCGCGCTTGAAGCCGTAGAAAGTTTCCTGCCAGAAATCTGTGTTGTCGCCCGTAGTGAGCGTAAGTGCCTTCGCATCGCCTTGCCACTCCGGCGGCTCGTTCAGCCAGTGGAATTCGTTCCCCATCTCCGCTCCCGATCGGTCTCGTTCGGGAGCGACGATATAGATTTGGCGATCGAAAACAATGCGGCAGTATCCTTGTCGATCACGCCGGCCCTGTGACGGCAGCCTTGGCCTTGCCCCTGAGCTTGGTGGGTGTCAGGCCGAAATTCTCACGAAACTTCCGGCAAAAATGCGAGCTGTTTTCAAAGCCGACATCGAGCGCGATTTCGATCAGCGGCTTGGTCGTCCGCTCCACCAGGAACATCGCCCGATCCAGGCGAATGCGCATATAGGCAGCCGCTGGCGATGTTCCTGTCTTCTCATTGAACAGCCGCTCCAGCTGGCGGCGAGACAGGCCGACATTGTCCGCGATCTTTTCGATGCCGACGACATCGTCGATATTCTGCTCCATGTAGAGCAGGCTGGCCTTGATGCGGGTGTCGTTGTGCAGCGGCAAGGCAATCGGTGTGCGGCTCTGCAGCTCGTCGCCATCGCGGCGACGCTCCACCTGCAGGATTTCCAGCGCATTCTTCTCGGCATTGACGCCGACATGCCGCTTGACGAGGAACGCCGCCATGTCGGCCACCGCACTGCCGCCTGCGCAGGTAATAATGCCCCGATCTTCGACATAGAGCCGATGCGATGTCAGCCGGTTCCTGGCAAAGCGCGCCTTGAATTCCTCATGATGCAGCCAGCTGACGCAGGCCAGCCGCTCCTTCAGCAGCCCGGCCGAGGCCAGAATGAAACTGCCGGTGCAGACACCGATGATGCGCACTTTCTTCTTGGTCGCCTCATGCAGATAGGCGATCGTTTCTCGATCCAACGGCTCCTCGATATCCAGCAGGCCGCCGACCACGGCGATGTAATCGAAACGCTCCGGATCGCCCAGCTTGGCGGTCGGTGCGACCTGGATGCCGCTCGAAGACTTGATCATGTGATTGGTGGCGCTGATCACGTCCCAATCGCAAAGCACTCTGCCCGACCGGTCTTCAAAATCGCTGGCAAGCCGGAGTGTGTCGACGAATAGCGAAAACGCGCTCAGCGTGAAATGCCGGGCGAGAATGAACCCGACCTTCAGCTTAGCGGGTGCGGATGTATCGCTCTTTGCCAATCGGCCTCCATCCCCTCTTCGTTTCGCAACGACTCTGTTATGCCGCAGATCGACTATCGACATGAGGAACCAGCTTGGAAACTACGCTCTATCTGCCCATCAAGGGTTTTCTTGAAGCGGCAGGCTATGTCGTCAAGGGTGAGATTGGCGGCTGCGACGTCGTCGGCATCAACCAAGGCGAGCCATCCGTCGTTGTCGTCTGCGAACTGAAGCTGACCTTCAACCTCGAACTCATCCTCCAGGCGGTGGACCGCGCGACGATCTCCGACGAGGTCTGGATCGCCGCCCGCGTCTCCGCCAAGGGCAAGGGCCGCGAGAGCGACCGCCGTTTCCGCGATCTCTGCCGAAGGCTCGGCATCGGCATGCTGTCGGTCGCCGATAGCGGCACCGTCGATATCATCATCAGCCCGGAATCGCCCGCCCCGCGCAAGAACGCCAAGCGCCGTTCGCGGCTTGTGGCGGAACACAAGCGCCGCAAGGGCGATCCCGCCTTGGGTGGCATCAACCGCTCGCCGATCATGACTGCCTATCGCCAGCAGGCACTCACGTGCGCCGCGGCTCTTCAGCAGGGATTGGTGCGGCCGCGCGATATCCGCCCCTTCGCGCCCGACGTCGCCAATATCCTGCGTGGCAATGTCTATGGCTGGTTCGACCATGCCGATCGAGGTGTCTACGGTTTGACAGCGGCGGGCCTTGAAGCGCTCCAACGCTGGCCACAGGAATTTGAGTTGCCTGCGATAGTGGCTACTTGAATCGGCTCGTGAGCCGAATGAATCGGAATGCGAACAGGTCCGCTTAAGCGATTCATACGACTGGGCTTTCATTGGGACAGCAATCCTTTTTTGCCGGGCAACAAACGCTCTTCTCGTCATCCTCGGGCTCGTCCCGAGGATCTTCCTATGGTTCTTTAAGCCATTGAAATATTCGCCACATGCAAAGCGATTAGATCCTCGGGACGAGCCCAAGGATGACGCCGTGGGGCGATGCTTCAAAGACTTGAGTGCCCTCGCAGAATGACTCGTGACGAGGTGACGCCTCAATAAACTTGCCCTGCCTTCGCCGGTTCCGCTGCCACGGCTCCCGACCTGAAGTCCGCGACCAGCTTCGACGTGGCATTGGAGAACAGGCTGACATCGCTGCCGATACCGACGAAGGTGGCGCCCAATTCAACATAGCGTCCGGCAAGCGCTTGGTCCGCGGTGAGAATGCCTGCGGCCTTGCCGTGGCTCTGGATACGGACAAGTGCTGACTCCACCGCCTGCTGCACCTCCAGCGCGCCCGGCTTGCCGAGATACCCCATGTCCGCAGCGAGATCGGCCGGGCCGATGAACACGCCGTCGACACCTTCAGTTCCAGCGATAGCATCGAGATTGGCGAGCCCCGCCCGACTCTCGATCTGCAGGAGCAGGCAGATCTCGTCATTGGCCGTCTGGAGATAATCGGGAATGCGGTTGAAACCCGAGGCGCGGGCGAGCGAGGCGCCAACGCCACGAATGCCGTGTGGAGGATAGCGCACTGCGCGCACCATTGCCTCGGCCTGTTCCTGCGTCTCGACCATCGGCACCAGGATGGTCTGGGCGCCGATATCGAGGATCTGCTTGATCATCCAGGCCTCGCCGATCGGCGGCCGGACAATCGCATGAGCCGGATACTTCGCAAGTGCATGCAATTGCGCCACCAGCGTCTGGATATCGTTGGGTGCATGTTCGGCATCAAGCAGCAGCCAGTCGTAGCCGGCGCCCGCGCAAATCTCCGCCGTATAGGCGCTGGTCAGGGCAACCCAGAGACCGATTTGGGTGCGATGCTCGGCAAGCGCAGTCTTGAAGGTGTTCTTTGGTGCGGGCATTCTGTTGGCCTTATTTGAAGAAGCAGCTGATCGTGCCATACGGGCCGAAATCGGCCACGATCGTATCGCCATGACGTGCCTCGATCGGCCTTATGAACGATCCCGCAAGGACGACCTGCCCCGCCTCGATGCCCGCGCCATACTGCGCCAGCCTGTTGGCCAGCCAGGCGATGCCGCGCGCCGGATGGTTCAGCACACCTGCGCCAAGTCCGGTTTCCTCGACTTCGGCATTGCGCGAGACGATGGCACCCATCCAGCGCATATCGACATCGTCCGGACGCATCTGTCGCCCACCGATGACGATACCGGCATTGGCGGCATTGTCGGAGATCGTGTCGACGATGGTGCGGGCTTTCTTCGTCTCCGGATCGACACGAAGGATGCGTGTGTCGAGGATCTCCAATGCGGGCGTCACATAGTCGGTGGCATTGAGCACATCGAAGATAGTGACATCGGGACCTTTCAGAGGAGCCTTCATGACAAAGGCGATCTCGGCCTCGATGCGTGGCTGGATGAAGCGATCGGCGGGGATCACCGCACCGTCCTCGAACAGCATGTCGTCGAACAAGACTCCGGAGTCAGGGATGTCGATGTTGAGCGCATATTGCATCGCCTTCGACGTCAGCCCGATCTTCCAGCCGATGACCTTGCGCCCGGACGCGATCTTCCGCTTCACCCATGCGTCCTGGATGGCATAGGCGTCATCCATATCCATGCCCGGATGCTTGAGCGACAACAACCCCGTCTGCGTTCGCGTCTTCTCCGCGACGTCAAGCCCGGAAGCGGCAGCGGTGATCTGTTCTTCTGTCAACATGGCTCAGGCCTCGTCGGCGATGGTGTTGCGCAGGATGCCGATGCCATCGGCCTCGACCTCGACGACATCGCCCGGCTTCAGCCAGATCGGCGGATCGAAACGGGCGCCGGCGCCGGTCGGCGTACCAGTGACGATGACGTCGCCCGGCACCAGCGTCGTAAAGGTCGAGATATAGTTGATGATCTTGCGGAAGGAAAAGATCATGCGTGAGGTGCGGTCCTGCTGGCGCACCTCACCATTGACCCGTGTCTCGAGCCTGATGTCGGCGAGCTGCGCCTCGTCGGTAAACGGCACCAGCCATGGACCGATCGAGCCCGTGCGGTCGAAGTTCTTGCCCTGCGTGACATTGAATTTGGCATGCCGAACCCAGTCACGGATCGTGCCTTCGTTGCATAGCGATAGGGCCGCGATATGGTCGAGCGCCTCAGCCTCCGGAATGCGACGGCCGCCCTTGCCTATGACGATGACAATCTCGCCTTCATAATCCAGTTGCGGGCTTTCGGGCGGCCGGATCAGCGGCTGGTCGTGGCCAGTGAACGACCGCGGGAAACGGATGAACAGGGAAGGATTGGCCGGAGCCGCCTGCCCGTCCTTGTACTCTTCGTTGCGGTCGGGGAAATTAACGCCGACGCAGATCAGCTTTTCCGGGTTGGGGATGGGGATTTCGAAGTTGATATCGGCCATCGCCAGGTCAGGCTCCATCGTCGACGCTTCGTCAGCCAGCCGTGCGAGCGCGCCGGCTTCAATGACTTCACGCAATGTCGACCAACGGTCGCCATTGCGGGCGGATAGATTGATGACGCCATCGCCCTTGATCAGGCCATAACCGTGGCCCTTGGCCGTGGAAAAACTTACGAATTTAGACGGCACGGTCATTCCTTCTCTCTCGACATCTCCGGCGGGGCGCCATACCCCTCACCAAGTTCGCCGCTCCAATCGGCTACGCCTCTTGGGGCGAACTATCCTCTCCCACAAGGTGAGAGGCAGTCTCGTGGCACAGCTTTACCTCAAGCAGAGGCTCGGAGGTTGTGGCCCCTACCTCTCCCCTTGTGGGAGAGGATACGAAGGCCGGGCGAGCTTTGCGAGCCCTTGGCCGAAGTTGGTGAGGGGTAAAGTCCGCCCAAACCGCACAGCCAATCAAGGCGCCACGATCGGCTGCGCCTTCAGGATCGAATCCACGACCTCGGTGCCGGCAAAGGTGCTGCCTTCCTCGAACCAGGACTTTGGCGCCGGAGCACCCCACAGCGTCTGGCGCTGCGGATCTTTCAAGTCCCACTTGATCGGCTCGAGATCGGGATCAACCGTCTGGTAATCCGAGCAATAGATCTCGATCCGGTGGCCATCAGGATCACGGATATAGAGGAAGAAGGCGTTGGAAATGCCGTGCCGGCCCGGGCCGCGCTCGATATTCGACAGCCAGCCGGTGGTCGCCATCAGGTCGAGCAGGTCGATGATGTTGAGCGGCGTCGGAACCCAGAATGCGGTGTGGTGCAGGCGCGGACCGCGGCCATTGGTGAAGGCGATATCGTGCACGCCCCCCTTGCGATGCGTCCAGGCAGCCCAGAGGCGACCAGTTTCCTCGTCAGCGGTGTATTCCGTCACGCGAAAACCGAGTTCGTTGTAGAAGGCGACGCTCTCATCGACATTCGGCGAGAAGCAATTGAAGTGGTCGATCCTGAGCGGCTTGACGCCCTTGTAGAGCGCATATTTCTGGTGGATCGGCGGCAGGCGGTCCATCTTCGAGTAGAACTCAAGCGGAATGCCATGCGGATCGCGGGTGCGGAACGTGCGCGACTGATACGGCCGCTCGACCCAATCCACAGGCAGGCCTTTGCCCTTGAAGAAATGCTCCGCTTTGTCGAGGTCTTCCTCGGAAAACACCTTGAAGCCAAGATCCTTGGCTTCGGCCTTGGCGGCCTTCTTCAGCACGATGCAATGGTGGCCACGTTCTTCCATAGCGCGAAGATAGATCGTGTCCTTGTCCTCGTCGGTCACCTGCAGGCCGAGCGTATCGACATAGAAGGCGCGCGACTTGGCAAGATCGGTGACGGCCAGCTCGACATGGCTGAGCCGGACGATATTGAAGGCGGGATAGAGATTGGGTTTCGGCAGAGCCATTATTTCCTCCTCAGATGTGTTTTGCAGAAACGGGCGTTGGACGCATCATGGTTCTCAGCCGCCAAGTTTCTGGATGGAATGCGCCGTGTTGGCGAAGGCGATATTCTTGGTTTCCATGTAGAAATCGAATGACCAGTCGCCGCCGTCACGGCCGATGCCGGAACTCTTGACGCCGCCGAATGGCGCCGGCAGGTGGCGGACATTTTCGGAATTGACCCAGATCATCCCGGCGTCGAGCGCGTCGGTGAACCGGAAGGCGCGGGTGACATCGTTGGTCCAGAGATATCCCGTCAGGCCGTATTGGACGTCGTTGGCCAGTTCGAGCGCGTCGGCTTCGTCCTTGAACGGAATAGCCGTCAGCACAGGCCCGAAAATCTCTTCCTGGGCAATCCGCATCTGGTTGTTGGCGCCGGTGAACAGCGTCGGCGAGATGTAGCAGCCGCCACCCGGACCATCGAACTTGGTGCCGCCGGCTGCGAGCGTCGCACCCTCGCCCTTGCCGATATCGATATATTCCAGCACCTTTTTCTCATGCACCGGATGGATCAGCGGACCGACCACCGTCTCGGGATCGAGCGGGTGACCAATCTTGATGCGCTTGGCCTTTTCGGCAACGATATCAGTGAACTTGTCGTAGACACTCTCCTCGACCAGCAGGCGCGAGGACGAGGTGCAGCGCTCGCCGTTCAGCGAGTAGATCATGAACACGGCGGCATCGGCTGCTCGCTCGAGATCGGCATCGGCAAAGACGATGACCGGGTTCTTGCCTCCAAGTTCGAAATGCACGCGCTTGAGCGTATCTGCGCCCTGCTTCATGATCATCGATCCAGTGCGACTTTCACCGACGAAACCGATGGCTTTGATATCACGATGCTCGGTTAGCGCCCTGCCGGCATCCTCGCCAAAGCCGTTGACCAGATTCCAGACACCCTTCGGCAGGCCGGCTTCCTCGGCGATCTCAACCAACAATCGCGCCGTCAACGGCGAGAATTCTGCCGGCTTATGGACGATCGTGCAACCGGCGGCGAGCGCCGGTGCAATCTTCCAGGTCGACAGCATGAACGGCGTGTTCCACGGCGTGATGATCCCGACCGGACCGATTGGCACGCGCGTGGTGATATTGACCTGGCCGGGGCCACGCAGCGCCTGACCGTCACGCGCTTCCGGCGCACGGTCTGCGAAGAATCGGAAGTTCTCTGCACCGCGCAGGGCAGCCTTGGCCATGAACTTGAGGGATTGTCCGGTATCCATGCATTCGACGAAGGCGATCTCTTCGGCCCGCGCCACGATGGCGTCGGCAATCTTGTGCAGCAGCTTCTTGCGCGCAGTGCCATCCATCGCTGCCCAGGCTGGAAACGCAGCCTTGGCCGCTTTCACGGCACGGTCGATATCGGCTGACTTGCCAAGCGCCACACTTGCAAGCGGTTTGAGATCGACAGGGGAAATCGTCTCGAAGGTCGAGTCATCGACGGCAGGCACATCCTCGCCGTCGATGCGGTTCATGACTCCGTTCTCGAACTTGGCGAGATAGGCCTTTGCTTTTGCGATGTTTTCGTCGAGCTTTGACATGTCGTCTCCATCAGGCAGTCGATCGCCCCGGCATTCCTGTGGGCGAAATATTCGGATCAGCGAACTTGAATCTATCTATGAGCTCTTGGCTCGAAGTCGCGGGTGGATGGCATTCTTCTTCCAACTGAGCGCGGGATCGATCTCGCGGATCTCCAGCGTCAGCGCGAAATGCGGGGTGGCAAATTGCGGCGCCAGAAACTCGGTCACGGCAGCAAAAATTGCATCACCCGTTGCCTTGCGCTCCACCTCGCTACGGCCGGTGCCGACGCGAAAGGACATGTCGATGAACCCGTTTTCCGGCAGCAGATCCGCCACCGCATAGGCCTCGCAACGGATGGCGCGCACCCGCACGGCTCCGAGTTCGAACAGGCCCGACTCCAGGATCGTCTTGTGCACGACGCTGCAAAGTGCGGCAAAATCGACAGAACCATCCAGGTTCGCCGAATACTCTATCGTAAAGTGCGGCATCTTTCCTCCCCAGGTGTCTTTCTTATATATTTAACATGTTAATGATATCCGCTCGTCTGTCAAGAGGTTTCATCGTCAAACCCTCTTGAAACGCCCAATTGCAAAGCTGCGAAAAATGGACGATAGAACGCGATATGACCGATCGATCTTCACCCAAGCCGAAGCTGGCACAAGACTCCTTCCTGCCCCGCAATATCAGGCGCTCGCTGCCGATCGCCCTGCTCCGCGCCCGCGAAGCGGTGATGGGCCATTTCCGCCCGATGCTTGCCGAGCACGACATCACCGAGCAGCAATGGCGCGTGATCCGTATCCTTGCCGAGCAGGAAACGGTCGATGCCTCCGAGATGGCCGACAAGGCTTTCATTCTTGCCCCGAGCCTGACCCGCATCATCCGTTCGCTGGAAGAGCGCGGCATCATCACCAAGCACAAGGACGAGAATGACGGCCGCCGGGTGCTGCTGCAGATCACGCCTGCCGGCATGGCCATCATCCACGAAGTCGCGCCTGAAAGCCGCATCATCTACGACCGGCTGGAAAAACATTTCGGCCGCGACAAGATCGAGCAGCTGCTCGACATGCTTGACGAGGTCGCGACATTCAACGAAGCGAAGTGATCGCTAAAGCGCATCGGCCAGCTCCCGAGCTTCCCTGACGTAGCGTGTCATGCGTTCCGCAGAGTCAGGCAATTCCGGCCGCTCGCCGGCCCAACCGATATAGGTGAGGCCACGCAACGTCAGGAACAATGGCAGATGTGCCAGACTTTCGTCGCTCAGGGCGCGTTTTGAACGATAGCCGTCCAGAAGAGATTGCTTGATCAACGGGTAATGCGGTTCGCGGCGATTGCGCAGCAAGGCTGTGGCGATGTCGAACAACCGCCAGCCACAACCGCAATCGTCGAAGTCGATCATCGCAACGCGATCGCCGGAGACCAGCACGTTTTCGCGCACAAGGTCGGCATGGATCAGCCCGTAATCGAGGTCGGATGAGATCGCCTGCAATCGCTGAATCAGATCTGCGCGAAGCCGGGCCAGGAAATCCCGATCATCGGATGACACCCCGGCGCAATCCCAGAACCGGCCCCAGACCGGCGCTTCACCCAACAAACCATCGGCATCCCAGGCGCTGCGCGAAAAATTGGCCGGTGGCGTCCAGCGATCAGAAACGTTATGCATCTCGGCCATAGCGGTGCCCACCGCGTGAAACAGCGGCACAATCCGGTCGCTGTTATAGCCAAGCGGCTTGCCGGTCTCACCAAGCTGCGCTCCGTCGACCCAGCCGATCAGGTCGGCGAATTGCGGCTCGATGCCAGCCAATTCCACAAGCAATCGTCCGTCGCCGGTAGCGATCGGCTGCGGCACGGACAGGCCGTTGCGGCGCAGATCGTCCATCCATTGCAGTTCGGACAGCAGTGCCTGTTCGGAATGATAACCCGGCCGATGCAGCCTCAGCGCCGCCTTGCTGCCATCGGCAAGACACACCTTGAACACCGCGTTCTCGCGATATTTCAACAGTTGCGGTTCCTGTGCTGGCAGCCCCCACTCGGCGAGCGCCGCACACGCCCTCTCCTGCAAGTCCTCCAGAATCCTGTCCACCATCAGAGACCCGTCAGCACGTCATCGAGCGCGGACAGCATGAAGTCGGCATTCTCCGTGGTGAACGGCATGGGCGGGCGGATCTTCGTGGCATTCTGGTGAATGCCGAGCTTGCCCATCAGCACACCGCGTTCGCGCATCTCGTTGATGACAGTGGTCGCAAGTTCCGTCGCCGGCGCCTTGGTCGCCTGATCGAGAACCAGTTCCGCGCCGAAGAACAACCCGCTTCCCCGCACATTGCCGATGATGTCGTGCTTCTCGGCAAGCTTGCGCAATCCCGCCTGGGCATAGTCGCCCACCACACGCGCATTTTCGATCAACTTCTCATCCTCGAGCACATCGAGCACCGCCATACCAGCGGCGCACGACACCGGATTGCCACCAAATGTGTTGAAGTAGCGAAAGGCCTTGCGGAAGGCATTCAGCGTCTCCGAATTGGCGACGACCCCGCCGATCGGATGACCATTGCCCATCGGCTTGCCCAACGTCACCACATCCGGAACGACGCCGGCGCGCTGATGGCCCCACATATGCGTGCCCGTCCGACCGAAACCGGGCTGCACTTCGTCGCAGATCAGCAGCCCGCCAACCTTCCTGACGATGGCAGCGGCCTTGACGAGAAAGCCTTCCGGCAGCTCTGGGAAACCCTCATTGGCGAAGAACGGATCGATGATCAGAGCCGAAAAACCGTGTGGCGCTTCCTGCAATGAAGCGATGGCCTTTTCGATTTCGGCTGCCCATGCATCGGTGAAGGCCTCGCCCGGAATTCCACCCAGGGGACGATAGCCATCCGGTGCCGGCACATGCCGAACATGGCCGCCATAACCGCCAACCGGCGGCATGCGCGTCGAGAGCTGCGACACCGCCGTCGTGTTGCCGTGATAGGTGTGATTGGTAGCGATGACGCCCGTCTTGCCGGTGACTGCCTGCGCCATGCGCAGCGCGATATCATTGGCTTCGCTGCCCGTGCAGGTGAGAATCGCGGTATCGAGGCTGTCGTCGAAAGTGGCGGTCAGCCGCTCGACATAGTCGAGAATTCCCTCATGCAGGTAGCGCGTGTGGGTATTGAGCGTCGAGGCCTGCCGCGTGATCGCCTCGACCACGCGCGGATGGCAATGGCCGACATGCGGCACATTGTTATAGCAGTCGAGATACTTCCTGCCATCGACATCCCAGAGCCAGACGCCCTCGCCTTTTACGAGATGCACCGGATCCTGGTAAAAAGTCGACATGTTCTTGCCGAGCAGCTTTTCGCGCCGCGCCAGTAGGGCCGCGTTATTCGACATCTCACTTGCCTCCGGCAGCGGCAAAGCCGGCATCGAGCGCCGAGACGATCCGGCTGACATCGGCTGCTGTGACCACCAGCGGCGGCGAGATGATGACATTCGCGCCCGACGTGCGCACCATGACGCCTTCCTCGTACGCGACGTCGAAGACTTTCTGCACGACGTCCTTGACCGCGGCTGCCTTGGCCTGGCGGTCCGACACCATTTCCAGCGCGCACATGAGGCCGAGACCACGCACGTCGCCGATCAGTTCGTGCTTGTCCTTCAGGCCCTGCAATCCCTTGAGCAATTCCGCGCCGCGTTCGCCGGCATTGGCCGCAACGTTGAGCCGTTTCGTTTCCTTCAGCGTCGCAAGGGCCGCGGCCGCACCGACGGGATGACCAGAATAGGTATAGCCATGGCCGATAGAGCCGATCGTCCCCTTTGACGCCTCAAAGGCCGTCGCGACCTTCTCGCAAATCATCACGGCGCCGAACGGGAAATAGCCGTTGGTGATGGCCTTCGCCGTGCACATGAAATCCGGCTTGACACCCCAGCCGCGCGAACCTGTCCAGGCACCGGTGCGGCCAAAAGCCGTAATGACTTCGTCGGCGATCAACAGGATGCCGTGCTTGTCGCAGATCGCCCGCATCAACGGCATGAAGGTCTCGTGCGGTACGATCACGCCACCCGAACCGAGCACCGGCTCCATGATCATCGCAGCGATCGTATCCGCCCCCTGGAACGCGATCTCGTCCTCGAACTGACGCGCTATCGCCTGCGCGATCTCGGCGGGATCTGACGTGTTGAACGGATTGCGATAGGCGTAGGGGGCGGCAAGATGGAAGACGCCGGGCAGCAGCGGCTCATAGTTGCGGCGGAAATTGGCATTGCCGTTGACCGATGCGCCGCCGAAATGCGTGCCGTGGTAGCCCTTCTTCAGTGCCACGAATTTGGTGCGCTCCGGCTGACCATTGATCTTGTGGTACTGCCGCGCGAGCCGCAAGGCGGTCTCGACTGAATCCGAACCGCCCGAGGTGAAGAAGGCGCGCACCAGCCCATCTTCCTTGAACCATTCAGCCAGTTCATAGGACAGTTCGATGGCCGGCGATGTCGAGGTGCCACGGAACGCAGAGTAATAGGGAAGCTCGTCCAGCTGGTCGCGGATCGCTTTTTTCACCGGCTCGCAGGAATAGCCGAGATTGACGTTCCAAAGCCCGCCGACAGCATCGAGCAGCTTCTTGCCATTGACATCGGTGACTTCGACGCCCTCGGCCGCATTGATGATATGCGGTGGATTGGCCTGCATCTCGGCAGGGTGTGCCATCGGATGCCACATGTGGCGGGCATTGTTCTCGGTCAGGAAATTGGTCTCGCGCATGGTCATTCCCCTTCTCAAAGGCCAAGCATTTTCAGTGCTTGGGCGTAGCTCTCAGCGGGGCGAGTCACGTCGAAATGCACATGCGGCAGATCGACCGCGACGGCCCCCTCAATGTTCTTCTTCTGGTCGTCGACGAAAACGCAGTTCTTGCGTTCAAGTCCGAGTTCCGCCAGCACCAGCTCATATGCACGCGGGTCGGGCTTCAGGATCTTCGTGTAGGTCGCATCGACAATGATGTCGAAAAGGTCAATCAGCGGAAAACGCTTGCGGAACTCGACGCCATAGAAGAGGTCGAGTTCATTGGAGAGGATGGCGAGCCGGATTCCCGCATCCTTGGCACGAATGATGGCCGCGCGCGCCTCCGGCCGCAGCACAAGTTCGGCCTCTGCCCCCCTCGCCCGCTGCACGAATGTCTTCATGTCAGACCAGTCTTCGCCCAGCAGCGCGCCGACTTCCCTGGTCCGCGTCATCCAGTAATCGCGCTCGGTGATCTGGCGGTTCTGCATCTGGCCCCAGAGCGGATCGGTCGAGGGATCGAACGGTCCAAGCCAGGTCAACGTACCGGGTCTGAGGCCCAGCGCACGCTCGGTGATGTCATGCGTCTCGAACAGCGTCCGCGTGACCACGCCGCCGAAGTCGAGAATCAGGGCTTTCTGCGAATTGTGCACGCTCATGCCCGCCCCCTCGGCACGATGCCTTCGGCAACCCAGCGGTCGAAGATCTCCAGCGCCTTGGCGGAAAACTCGGCGGAATTGATGTGCGCATCGACCTCTTCGAACACGGCCGATGCAGGGATCGCACTGCGCATCTCGTCCACGAAGGCATCGAGGCCTTCCGGATCGAAAAGCGGCTCGCCTTCCTTGTCCCACTCCTGGATGCCCTGCACCGGCAGGATGAAAGCCACCGGCGACGCCGAGCCACCGAGCTTCTCGCCGATGACGCGGGCAATGCTGCGACGGCCTTCGGGGTCGGTCGTTATAGAGCCGATCAGCCGGTTGTGAGCATGATATGGCCGCCCCGAAAAATGCCCGGGTAGAGGCTGCCAGGCCTGCAGGTCGACCATGTCGATCGCACCGGGTGCTACTATCTGCGGAATGCCGGCACGACCGGCATTTTCCATCCGGTCCGGACCGGAGGTGACCACGGTTCCATTGTGATGGTTGGAAATTTCCTGGATGCAAAGGTCGAAGACAGCCGCAAAACCCTTCTGCGCCGCAATCGCCTCGAATGCACGGCCGCCCATGCCGGTCGAATGAAAGACGGCGACGTCGTAACCACGCTTTTCCAGCTCCGGCTTGAGGAATTTCATGTATTTCAGGCAGGACGTGCCGAGCGAGGTCATACCGATCAGCGGCCGGTCGCCGGCCGGCTTGGTGCCGTGCTTGGCAGCTCCAACGACCGCGCCGCAAGCCTGTGACAACACCGAACTGCAGATACCATTCAGACCGTAAAGCCCGCCGGCCCAGAGGATCATCATCAGGTCAGGCGCGATGCGCTCGGGCGGCAGAAGATGTGAATAGGCGATGGTGGAAATGACGAATTTCGGCACGCCGAGCGGCAAGACAGCCGCTACATCGAGCGCCAGATCGGTGCCCATCGAGCCGCCGAGTGCAATCACACCGTCGACATGACCGGCATCGTAAAGACCCTTGACCAGGTTCGATGCGCCCTTTGCCATCAGCTCCATGGCGGTGTTTTCATCGCCGCTGTCGATGATTGCCTGTATGGTGGTTTCCGCCGCAGCAGCGATATCGTGCTTCGAGTAGTCCGGCTTGTAGGGTGGATCGCCAAGCACGCTCACATCAACCATGACCGGGACTCCGCCGGCCTGGCCGATGACATCAGCCATGAACAGCAATTCGTCACTCTTCGTGTCACCGGTGCCGATGACCAGAATTTTGGGCAAACGAGCATTCACGCCCATCAGTAACTCCTCCTCGATTGCGACGCCGGCCGGTTCTCCCGGTCTGCGCCGAAAAATGCGTGTGAAATGCGCTTGGCGGCGGCAGCCGCAGCAAGCCCATGCTCGCGAATCTGCGCGGCATCGGTGCGCGCCAGAGGTGCTGCGACGGTGATGCAGCCGATAGGCCGGGCGCCCGGCGCAGCTATTGCAGCCGATGCGCTGATCACCCCAACCTCGATGCCCTGTCGGCTGACGGAAAATCCGTTGGCTTGTGTCTCCTCGACGCGCCGCCGAAAATCCTCGGCCTTGGTCATCGTGAATTCCGTAAACGCCTCCAGCGACTGCGCGGCCGCAACCTCGATCTCCCTGGCGGGGCACGCGGATATGAACGCCAGACCGGAGGCGGTGGCATGGAATGGCAAAAGCGTGCCTACGGCCACGAAGACACGATGCGCCTTGGTCGAGTCCTCGACATGCACCGTCGACAAGCGACCACCCGCAAATTCGGAGAGATGGACGGTCTCATCGACCTGTTCGACCAGTCGCCGAACGAAAGGAAGAGCGGTCCTGAGAAACGGATAGCGTTGCTCGCGAATACGGGCGAGACGCACCGGTGCAGCACCAATCCTGTACTTCCGCGACTCGGAGAGTTGTTCGACGAATCCGTGCTTTTCCAGCTCGACGAGGAATCGCCGTGTCGTTGCCTTGTCCAGCCCACAGGCTTGGGCGATCTCGGTCAGACCGGCCTCCTTGTCCAGCAGCGACAGCGTATCGAGCAGTGTCAGCGCTTTGCTGATCGTTCCCATTTTCTCTCGTTTCCTCATCTGACTGAAGCGCTTTCAGGGCTTCGGTTTGGTGGCTCTCCCCACCCGTCAAGCGCGCTTCCTCAAGCACCGAGATACTTAACATGCGAAATAACTTGACAGGTACCGGCACTTTTTGCAAGTCTATATTTGAAGCTAGGGTTCAAATAATGAACCATACTTTTGAGCCGGCCCGCAAGCTTAAAAACAACAACAATGCAGGCTGCATCAAACTGGGAACCGCCGCAGGATCGGCGGAAAGGAAAATCGCAACGCCAAAGGGGAGCTAAGGCGATGAGCAATTCAATTTCACAGGGCAGCGGTGAAAACCAGCTGCGCAAGAACAGCCTCGGTGTCGGGGCTGTAACGTTTCTGGTCGTCTCAGCGGCTGCACCGCTGACGGCGGTCGCGGGCGGCGTGCCACTTTCCATGCTGCTCGGCAATGGCGCGGGCATCCCGCTGACCTTCCTGCTGGTCACAGCCATCCTGCTGTTGTTTGCAGTCGGCTATGTCGCCATGGCCCGCCACATTCGCAATGCCGGTGCCTTTTATGCCTATACGGCTCAAGGCCTTGGCGGCATGATGGGCGGTGCAGCCGCCTGGGTCGCCATCCTTGCCTACAATGCCATGCAGATCGGCGTCTTCGGACTGTTCGGCGCGGCAACGTCTGGTCTGTTCGCCAGCATGGGCCTCGAAGCCCCTTGGTGGGTCTGGACCTATATCGGCATCGCCATCGTTGCCGTGTTCGGCTATCGCCGTGTCGATCTGTCGGCCAAGGTGCTGACAGTCCTGGTCATCCTCGAATATCTCGTCGTGCTGATCATCGATGCCGCGATCCTGTTCAAGGGCGGCGACAGCGGCCTTTCAGCGGTGCCGTTCACACCATCCGCCTTCTTGAGCGGCGCGCCGGCCATCGGCATCCTGTTCTGCTTTGCCGCCTTCATCGGCTTCGAAGCCACGACCATCTACAGCGAAGAAGCCAAGGAACCGCACAAGACCGTGCCGCGCGCCACCTACATCTCCGTCATCATCATCGGCCTGTTCTACATGCTGACGTCGTGGCTAATGGTCAACGGTGCCGGTGTCGACAAGCTTGTGCCGGAATTGCAAGGCCTTGCCGATCCCACCACATTCCTCTTCGGTCTTGCCGAGCGCTATGTCGGCCATTGGATCGTGGTGACCATGAACGTGCTGTTCGTCACCAGCTTGTTTGCCGGTGTTCTCGCCTTCCACAATGGTGTCGCCCGCTACATGTATGTCGCCGGCCGCGAAGGCTTGCTGCCAAAGTCCGTTGGCGTCACGCATCCGGTGTTCCAGAGCCCGCATGTCGGCTCGGTGATCCAGACGATTATCGCTGTTCTGGTCATTGCGCTGTTCGCCTTTACAGGACAGGATCCGGTGCTGGCGCTGTTCTCCTGGCTGACCAATGTCGGTACGCTGGCGATCATCCTGCTGATGGCCTTCACCTCCTTCGCCATCGTGGCTTTCTTCAGCCGCAATCCGGGGCTCGAAAACAGTGCCATGGCGACCAAAGTGCTGCCGATCATCACCGGTCTGGTCCTGCTGGCACTGGTGATCTACATCGCCATCAACTTCGGCAACATCGCCGGTGCAACCGGCGTTCTTGCCGTGCTTCTTCCGGGACTGGTGGTGATCGCAGCGATCATCGGCTTCATCGCGGCGGCGCGGCTGAAGTCCTCGGACTCGGCGAGTTTCGCCAAGCTGGGCGCAGGGCAGGAAGCCTGATTAAGTCAGCTACAATGGCGGGAGCTTCTCCCGCCATTTTCATCTTTTGAGGACAACGGCCATGCAGGACAAGATCGACCAACTCCGGACACTGGATGTCGCGCCGCAATCGCTATTCATCGACGGTGAATGGCGCTCACCCATCGGTGGCGCCACGATGGATGTCATCTCGCCGATTGACGGCAAGCGGCTGACCACGATCGCCGATGCCGGTGCCGAGGACGTTGATCTGGCAGTCAGAGCCGCGCGCACAGCCTTCGAAAAAGGCTCATGGTCGAAAGCCGCACCCGCTGAGCGCAAGAAAGTCCTGTTGAAAATCGCCGAGCTGATCGAGAAAAATGCCCTGGAACTGGCCGTCCTTGGCGTCAGAGACAACGGCACGGAGATCTCGATGGCGCTGAAGGCTGAGCCGGGCAGCGCGGCGGGCACTTTCCGCTATTATGCCGAGGCGATCGACAAGGTCTACGGCGAGATCGCCCCGACTGCCGACAACATACTTGGCCTGATCCACCGCGAGCCGATTGGCGTTGTTGCGGCGATCGTGCCGTGGAATTTTCCGATGATGATCGGCGCATGGAAGATAGCGCCCGCGCTGGCTGCCGGCAATTCCGTCGTGTTGAAGCCAGCAGAAGGCGCATCGCTGTCGCTGCTCCGGCTCGCCAGCCTCTGCGTCGAAGCCGGTCTACCTGAAGGCGTATTGAATGTGATCACGGGCCGTGGTGCCGTCAGCGGCGAAGCCCTCGGCCTGCACATGGACATCGACGTGCTCGCCTTCACGGGGTCCGGTCCAGTCGGCCGGAGATTGCTCGAATACTCCGCCCGCTCCAACCTCAAACGCGTCTATCTCGAACTCGGTGGCAAGTCGCCCAACATCGTCTTTGCAGATGCGCCCAATCTCGACCAGGCAGCAAAGGTGTCAGCCTATGGCATCTTCCGCAATTCCGGCCAGGCCTGCGTCGCGGGCTCGCGGCTACTGGTCGAGAAATCGATCCAGGAAGAGTTTTCCGAAAAGGTGGCCAAAATTGCAGCCAGCATGAAGCTCGGCGATCCCCTCAACCTGACCACAGAGGCCGGCGCCATCTCGAGCGAAATCCAGCTGCAAAAGGATATTGGTTATGCGGAGCAGGCTTTGTCGGAGGGCGCATCCATGCGCACCGGTGGCAAACGGATCATGCAGGAAACCGGCGGCTTCTACATGCAGCCGACCGTCTTCGACGTGACGCCGGAAATGACACTTGCAAAGGAAGAGGTGTTCGGCCCGATCCTGTCGATCATCCCCTTCGAGACCGAAGCCGAGGCCCTGCAAATCGCCAACGCCACGGACTACGGCCTCGCATCAGCCGTATGGACATCCAACCTCTCCCGCGCCCACCGCATGGTGCGCGACATCAAGGCTGGCGTCGTCCACGTCAACACCTATGGTGGCGCCGACAACACCGTGCCGCTCGGCGGTGTGAAACAGTCCGGCAACGGCCACGACAAGTCGCTGCATGCGCTGGACAAATATGTGGATCTGAAAACGGCTTGGATTCAGTTGTAACGGGGCGAAATCACCCCTCACCAACTTCGGCCAAGGGCTCGCAAGCTTGCCCGGCCTGCGTATCCTCTCCCACAAGGGGAGAGGCAAGCTTGTGGAATTGTCAAGCCGCAAGTAAAGCCGCCGATCGCGGCGCCTTACCTCTCCCCTTGTGGGAGAGGATAGCAAGTCCGCAGGCGACTTTCAGTCGCGTGCTTGGACGCGCTTGGTGAGGGGTAAGACCGCTGACAAAAGTCCTGAGGGCTGTTACTGAACTCCAACCACATCAAGGGCATGATCTTGGATCCGCAGCGCGAACTATGTCGTCGGCACAAAGCGGCCTATTCGCCACCCCAGCCGGACTCAAAACTTGGCATTGCAAGCAATGTTAAGGCCGGACTTGTCCCATTGAATGGCCTGCGGCATCCTCCCGATGGAGGAACCTGCGGCTGGTATATCTGGGCTGGAAAAGAAGTCAGCGAAGCGTCCGACTTTTCCAGCCACTGCATATCAGTCATATTGCCGAACGGAGTGCCCTGGTGCTGCCATATCTTGCATTGCCGCCCGGATGGCGCTTCCTCATTGCGGACGGTTATGAGGATGTATGGTTCGATCCAACCTTGCTCGACGTCTGAGAAGCAGAGGCAAATCTACCCCCCAAAACTCCCCACCTGTGTCGGCACGTTGACGTAGCTGCGATCGAAATAGAGCAGCGCATTGCCATCCACCCTTGAGCGGATGCCGATGACCTGACCAATGAAGATATGGTGCGTGCCGACGAGACGTGCTTCGGTCAGGCGGCAATCGAACGAGACCATGGCATCGGCCAGCGCCTGGCTGCCGGACGGCATGTCGACCCATTGCGCGGCGGCGTAGCGCGCCGCCATGTCGGCTTGGCGGCCGGCAAAATAGCCGGCCAGTTCCTGATGATCGTCGGCCAGAACATTGACGCAGAAGCGGCGGTTTTCCAGAAACAGGCCGCATTGCGCCGACTTGCCGTTCATGCAGACCAGCAGCGTCGGGGGCTCATCGGTGACGCTGCACATCGCGGTGGCGGTAAAGCCGCCGCGACCCGCCGCACCATTGGTGGTAATCACGTTGACCGGCGCGCAGACCCGCGACATGGCGTTGCGAAATTCTGCCTTGGAAACCGCCTCCTCCATCTCGGCTCCTCCTCAGCCCTGACCGAGCGGCGGCAGCCAGGTGTCGCCGGTCCAGCCGTTTTCATCGTAGTCGCTCATGCAGGTATCCACGAGCGCTTCCATTTCGCGAAGCCGTCCACCGCGCTCGGCGCCCTTCAGCACCTGTAGGCGCACCTCTTCCGGCGCACCGGCATAGTTGAGTTCGTAAAGCGCATGACGGCCGCCAAATTCCGTGCCGGTCGCATCCCAGAGCAGCTTCATGATCTTGATGCGCTCGATATGGCCCATGTCGTTGGAACCACGCACATATTGGGCGAGATAGCGGTCGATCTCGGGATTATTGAAATCCTTGGCCGAGGACGGCAGGTAGATCAGGCCGGACGCAATGACCCGACGCACCGTGTCGATGACACGCGGATAGGCCTCCGACATGAATGTACGGTAGCTGAGTGCGGCCTCCATGTTGGGCAGCACAGCACCGCCAGCCCAAGGCTGCGGATTATAGGCCATGGCATTGGAGAAGCTCCAGAACATGTGCCGCAGCGCAATCACTTCACCGAGTGCTGCCTGATTGCCGCGGAATGCATCACCGCCGGTGGCGCGCAGTGCCTTGGCGAGCAGCCCGGAGAGGAAATCCAGCTTGACGGCAAAGCGTGTGCAGCCTTGGAAGCAATAGCCATGCATGAAGCCCGATGCCGGATGGAAGGACAGGATCTTCTGTGCATCTCGCAACACCAGCACATCTTCCCAAGGGATGAAGACATTGTCGAGCACGAGAATCGCATCGTTCTCATCGAAACGTGACGACAGCGGATAATCGAACGGCGTACCCACGGTATTGGCCGTCTGCTCGTAGGAGACGCGGCAGAACATCTTGATGCCGGGCGCGTTCATCGGCACGATGAACATCACGGACAGCGACGGATCCTCGGTGACGGTCGCCGAACTCTGGGCCAGGAAATTGTAGTGCGTCAGCGCCGACGAGGTCGCCACGACCTTGGCACCGGAGACGTAGATGCCGGCATCGGTTTCCTTGGTGATATGGACAAAGACATCTTTCACTGCATCCGCCGGCTTGTGCCGGTCGATCGGCGGGTTGACGATCGCATGGTTCATGAACAGGACCGACTCCTGCGCCCGCTTGTGCCAGGAAAGTGCATTGTCCTTGAACTGACCGTACCAGTCGGCATTGGCACCGAGCGTGTTCATCAGCGCCGCCTTGTAATCGGCGGTGCGGCCCATCCAGCCGTAGGACATGCGTGCCCAATCGGCGATGGCGCCCTGCTGGGCAACCAGCTCCGCCGAGGACTTGGCGACGCGGAAATACTTGTGGGTATAGCCGCCATTGCCGGTGTCGGTCGGCGAGGTCAGGCGTTCCCTGGTCTTTTCCGCGTGCAGCGCATCATACATCCGGGCGAGCGACCGGACGGAATTGCGCATGGAGGGATGGGCCGTAACATCCGCCACCCGCTCGCCATTGATATAGACCTCGCGGCCATCACGCAGCGATGCCAGATATTCGGCGCCTGTGAATGGACGCGTCTTGTCGGCGCGAAAATCCTCCGACTTCTGGAATTGGTGCTGGTCGTGGATATTCATGAAACTCCTCCATTCAATGTTGCCTTACAATAGGCCTTGCACTTCCCTCCATCCATGGACAGAATTGCAAATTCGCTTGTACTTTTTCGGGTATCTTCATGACATCAACGGTTCCCAGCTTCTTTGTCTACGGCGAGCCGGACAGGCCGCTCGACGTCGGATTCATGCATGTCGAGACAGTGATGGCGCGCAAAAACGTTCATCTTGGTCGGGTCGATGCGCACCAACATGCCCGCATGGCGCAGATCACCTTCTGGACGAAAGGACACGGCACCTACTTCATCGAAGACGAGCGTTTGGATTTTTTGGCGCCGGCCGTCAGCTTCGTGCCGAGCGGCGTGGTGCATGGTTTTACCGTCGAGCCGAACGAGACGGATGCCATCGTCGTCTCGATTGCCGACAGTGCGCTGGTGCCGATGCGCGCGCAAACCATCCTGCCGCTGGATGCGCCGCTGCTGGTTGCGGGTGTGGGAGACGCTGCTTCCTGGGACAGGCTCGGAACCGTCATGCAACAGCTCGCCGACGAATATCGCTGCGGCCGGCCGGGAATGGAGAAAGTGCTCTCGGCCTTGGCCGTCGTGGCGCTGACCGAAATCGGCCGATTCGGCACCGAAACATCCACGGAGACGAAAACCGGCCACACAATCATCGCCTCCGAATTCCGCAGGCTGGTCGACCTGCACTTCCGACAGAACTGGCCAGTCGAGAAATATGTCTCCGAACTGGGCACCACCCCTCACCTGCTCGCCAAGGCCTGCCAGTCTGCCTTCGGCCTGTCGATCAAGGAATTCCTCAACGAACGGCGGCTGCTGGAAGCCAAGCGCCTGCTGCTCTTCACCGTGCGCCCACTTGAAGACATCGCCTACGAAATCGGACTGAAAGACGCCGCCTATTTCTCACGCTTCTTTAAGACCCGCACCGGCATGCCGCCCAGCGAATGGCGCGCACAGCATCTGGCGCCGAAAGCTGGCTGACGTTCATCCGCATTCCGTATATTTAACGTGTGAACTATATTGGCCAAGCCGCGCTGTTCGAAATGGTAGCGCTCACATACGCTTGGCAATCCTGAGTTTTCGGTTGCGCAACGGCATGCTGCCGACATAGCATCGGCATGTGAAGACCGGTGGTCGAATTTTCCATGGAGGGTGGCATGGGATCTGGACGCAACACGACACTCGCCGGCCGGATATCGCTGATATCCGCCTCCCTGCTCTTTCTTTTAGCCCTACAGGCATGCCAACCAAAGCAAGCGGCCCAGGCACGGGAGCCACTGCAGGTCGTTGTGCAGCCAGCAAGTTACACCGATTACAAACGATCCATCTCGCTGACCGGTGTCATCCGGCCGCGGACGGAAAGCGCGCTTGCCTTTCGCACCGCCGGCCGCATGACCGTCCGCAAAGCCGATGTCGGTGACCATGTCAACGCCGGCGACATCCTTGCCGAGATCGATGATAGCGAGCAGCAGGCAGGTCTCAAGGCCGCCGATGCCTCGCTACAGGCCGCCAATGCGGTTCTCACCCAGGCGCAACTGTCCTACGACCGGATGAAGACCCTGCTCGCGCAAGGTATATCGACCCGCAAGCAGTTCGATGCCGCCAATGAGTCGCTGAGCCGTGCGCAGCAATCCGTCCAGTCTGCCGAGGCGCAACGCGGCACGGCGCTGGACGATCTCGCAGCCACAAAATTGAAAGCGCCGGCCAACGGCATCATCACCACGCGCGATGGCGAGCCCGGCCAGGTCGTTCAAGCCGCCCAGACCGTGTTCAAGATGGCCGAAGATGGTCCTCGGGACGCCGTCTTCAACCTCTATGAATCCATCCTCGCCGATCCCCCGCCCGAGAACCAGATCGAGCTTTCATTGGTGACCGATCCCTCGGTCAAGGCGATCGCCAAGGTGCGGGAAGTCTCCCCGACCGTCGACCAGCGCACGGGAACCGTCGAAGCAAAGATGGTGCTTGAAAAGACACCGCCGCAGATGAAACTTGGCTCCAGCGTCGTGGGCATGGCTTACCTTAGACCGGTCAAGGCGATGGTGTTTCCGTGGACGGCAATGTTCTCGCTCAACGGCGTGCCTGCCGTCTGGGTCGTCGATCCCAAATCGTCCGTAGCGTCTCTGAAGAAAGTTGAAATCTTTCAATACGATGCTGGTGTGATCGTGCTCTCCAAGGGCCTTGATGACGGAGAGCTTGTGGTCACCGAGGGCGGCAAATTGCTGCGACCCGGCCAAGTGGTCAAGTATTCGCAGGAGGCCACGCAATGAAGACCTGGCTGAGAATGAGCATCGCCATCGGCATGCTTGGCTGCCTTGCCGCCTGCAGTGAGGAAAAGAAGGATGCGCCGCCGCCCGTTCGCCCGGTGATGTGGACCACGGTGGTGCCGCAGAACAACGCATCGATCGTGTTTGCCGGCACGATCGAACCGCAACTCACAACCAATCTCGGCTTTCAGGCGCTGGGCCGCATCGTGGCGCGCGATGTGAATATCGGCGACCGCGTCGTCACCGGCCAGAAGCTCGCCTCGCTGGACCCAATCTCAGCCGAACTGGCACTCAAGATCGCCGAGTCCGACCTGATCAGCGCCCAGGCCCAGCAAACAAACGCCCTGACCACGGCACAGCGACAGGAATCGCTTTTGGAGCGAAACGCGGTGGCGCAAGCCGATGTCGACATTGCCCGCCAGGCACGTGATTCCGCTATCGCCTCGGTGTTGCAGGCGCAGGCGAATGTCGACAAGGCGCGTGAGCAGCTGGGCTACACCGAGCTGAAGGCAACGTTCGACGGCGTTGTGACCGCCGTCAGTGCCGAAGTCGGCCAGACCGTCTCGCCGGGCACCGCCGTGCTGACGATCGCCGAGCCCAACCGCCGCGATGCAGTCGTTGACGTTCCCGACGGTCTCGATGAGGCCTTCAAGCTGGGTACGCCATTCGTGGCCGCCATGCAGGCCAATCCCTCGATCATGGCAAAAGGCACGGTTCGTGAGGTCGCACCCGATGCCGACCCCATCACCCGCACACGGCGGATCAAGATCGGCCTGGATAACCCTCCCGTGAACATGCGGCTGGGTACCACGATCACGGCAACGCTGGCCGCAAGCGGCAAGGCGGCAATCTATGTGCCGAAATCGGCAATCCTCGAAAAGGGCGGCAAAACCTTGGTCTGGGTCATCGACACCGGCAAGTCTGTCGTCAATGCACGCGAGGTCAATCTTGGCGCCGACGGCCACGGCGGCGCCGAAGTAAAGTCCGGTTTGGAAGCGGGCACGAAGGTGGCGACCGCAGGCGTCCACAGTCTCGAAGAGGGCCAGGCCATCAAGTTCTACGGGGAAGAGAGCCAGTGAAGAAGTTCAATCTCTCGGAATGGGCCCTCGCCCATCGCTCGCTCGTCTGGTACTTCATGTTCGTGTTCATGGCGGCGGGCGTCTATGCCTATGTCGGCCTGGGCCGCGAGGAGGATCCATCCTTCTCGATCAAGACGATGACCATCACCGTCAATTGGCCCGGTGCCACCGTCGATGAAACCATCAACCAGGTGACCGATCGCGTCGAGCGCAAGCTCGAGGAACTCGACACGCTCGACTTTACCCGCAGCATCACCACGCCGGGACAAACCACCGTCTTCGTTAACCTCAAGAGCACGACGCGTGGCAACGCGGTGATCGCCGCCTGGACCCAGGTCCGCAACATGATCGGCGACATCCAGAGTTCGTTCCCGCAGGGTGTGCTGTCACCGTCCTTCAACGACCGCTTCGGCGATGTCTACGGCAATATCTACGCATTTACCGCAGACGGTTTCACCAATCGCCAGCTACGAGACTATGTCGAGGCCGCCCGGTCCAAGATCCTCACTGTTCCCAATGCGGGCCGCATCGACCTGATCGGCGCCCAGAACGAGGTCATCTATCTCGAATTCTCGACCCGCAAGTTAGCCGCGCTCGGTCTCAACGTGCAACAGATCATCGCAACCTTGCAGGCGCAGAATGCAGTCACGCCATCCGGTGTCATCGAGGCGGGACCTGAGCGCATCGCACTTCGTGTCGGCGGCCAGTTTGCGTCCGAAGATAGCATCCGCAACATCAATCTCCGCGTCAACGACCGCTTCTTCCGGCTCAGCGACGTCGCCACGGTCTCGCGCGGCTATACCGACCCGCCGAGCGGCATGTTCCGGTTCAACGGGGAACCTGCCATCGGCCTTGCCGTCGGCATGAAGCCCAATGCCAACCTTCTGGAATTCGGCAAGGCGCTCGATCATGAGCTCAACACCATCGTCGCCGATCTGCCGATCGGCATCGGCGTCCATCTGGTGTCCGATCAGCCGCTGGTGGTCGAGGAAGCCGTATCGGGCTTTGTCCGCGCACTGTTCGAAGCCGTCGTTATCGTGCTGATCGTCAGCTTCGTCAGCCTGGGCGTACGCGCCGGCTTCATCGTCTCTCTGTCGATCCCGCTGGTGCTGGCCATCACCTTCCTGGTCATGTGGTATTTTGGCATATCAATGCAGCGCATCTCGCTGGGCGCGCTGATCATTGCGCTCGGTCTGCTTGTCGATGACGCGATGATTGCGGTCGAGATGATGGTCGCCCGTCTCGAACAAGGCGACCCGATCGAGAAAGCCGCGACCCACGTCTATACCTCGACCGCATTTCCCATGCTGACGGGCACACTGGTCACGGTCGCGGGCTTCATTCCCGTCGGCCTCAACAGCTCCTCGGCAGGTGAGTTTACTTTCACGCTGTTCGTGGTCATTGGCGTCTCGCTGCTGGTTTCCTGGGTGGTCGCGGTTCTTTTCGCACCACTGCTCGGCGTGACCTTCCTGCCCAGGACGATGAAGAAGCATACGGAGAAACCCGGCTGGTTCGCCAGTGCTTTCGCCCGTTTTCTCGAAGGCGCTATGCGGCTGAAATGGATCACGATCGCGGTGACACTGGCGATGTTTGCCGCCTCGCTCTATGGCCTCGGTTTCGTCCAGCAACAATTCTTCCCAAGCTCCGACCGGCCCGAACTGATCGTCGACTGGAACCTGCCGCAAAACAGCTCGATCCGTGAGACGGAACGCCAGATCGCCGCGTTTGAAAAGGAGATGCTGGAGGGCAACAAGGACATCGAGCGCTGGAGTTCCTACGTGGGACAGGGGGCGGTGCGCTTCGTGCTGTCCTTTGACGTCCAGCCCCCGGCGGCATCCTTCGGCCAGACCATCATTGTCACCAAGGGGCTCGAGGTCCGCGACCAGCTCAAGGCCAAGCTCCAGGCCTACCTCAGGCAGAAATTCCCCGGTACCGATGCGCTGGTTAAGCTGCTCGACATCGGCCCTCCGGTCGGCCGACCGTTGCAATACCGGGTTAGTGGACCTGATATCCAGAGAGTGCGCGACGCCGCCATGGGCCTTGCCGAGGTTCTCGGGAAAGACAAGCGCCTTGGCGATGTCATCTATGACTGGAACGAGCCCGCCCGTGTGGTCAAGATCGAGGTGTTGCAGGACAAGGCACGGCAGTTGGGCGTCAGTTCCGAAGATATTGCCAACGCGCTCAATGGCATTGTCGGCGGCGTGACCGCCACGCAGGTGCGCGACAGCATCTACCTCATCAACGTCATCGGCCGCGCGGAAGCTGCCGAACGCAAATCAATCGCAACCCTGCAGGATCTGCAGCTTTCCGGCTCCGGTGGCGTGACGATCCCGCTCGCGGCAATCGCCAAGTTCGAATACAACGTCGAACAGCCCGTCGTCTGGCGGCGTGCCCGCATCCCCACCATCACTGTCAAGGCCGGCATTGTTGATACCACCCAGCCGGCAACGGTGGTGGCGGGCCTGAAGAAATCAGTTGACGCCTATGCCGCGACCCTGCCCGCCGGATATTCGATCGCCACCGCCGGCACGGTCGAGGAGAGTGCCAAGGGCCAGGCACCGATCATCGCCATTGCACCGCTGATGCTGCTCGCCATGACGACGATCCTGATGCTGCAACTACAGAGCTTCCAGCGGCTGTTCCTGGTGTTCGCCGTCGCGCCGCTGGGGCTGATCGGCGTCGTGGCTTTCCTGTTGCCGGTGGGTGCGCCTATGGGCTTCGTCGCCCTGCTCGGCGTGCTGGCACTGATCGGCATCCTGATCCGCAATTCGGTCATCCTGATTGTGCAGATCGAAGACCATCGACGCGCGGGAATGGAGGCCTGGGCTTCAGTCCTCGACGCAACCGAACACCGAATGCGACCGATCATCCTCACCGCTGCAGCGGCCAGCCTTGCCCTCATCCCGATCGCGCGCGAAATCTTCTGGGGTCCGATGGCGATCGCCATGATGGGCGGCATCATCGTCGGCACGGTGCTGACGCTGATCTTCCTGCCGGCGCTTTATGTCGCCTGGTTCCGGATCAAACCGCCGCCACGGCGCGAGGAAGAAGAGGTGGCACCCACAGGGGAGCCGGACGCAGCAACCGCCAGCCCATGAGCGGTCGCTGACGCAAGGCATCCGCGGCCGGATTCATTGAACGCCGGTGATCATCGAGACGATCTCGTTCTTGTCGGTCTCCGCCGTCTTTCGGATACCGATCTGCTTGCCACGACGCAGCACGCAGATGCGATCCGATAGCTTGAAGACCTGATCGAGGCTGTGGCTGATGATCAGCACGCCGATGTTCCTGGATTTCAGCGACTGCACGATCGCCTCGACCTTGGCGGTCTCCGCGACACCGAGCGCTGCGGTGGGCTCGTCGAGCAGGATCAGCTTCTTTGCCCAGCGGGTGGCGCGTGCGATGGCCACGCCCTGACGCTGGCCGCCGGAGAGATCCTTGATCGTCGCATGCGCCGACGGAATCCTGACGTCAAGTTCCTGCACCAGCTTCTCGGTCTCGGAAATCATCGTCTTGCGGTCGAGCAGGCCGATGCTGTTGGTCAGTTCCCGGCCGAGAAACATGTTCATGTAGACCGTCTGCTTGTCGGCGAGCGCCAGATCCTGATAGACGACTTCGATGCCATGCGATCGCGCCATCGTGGCGCTCGACATGGCAACGGTCTCCCCTTCTATGGTGATCGAGCCTGCCGAGGGCGCATAGACGCCCGATACGATCTTGATCAGCGTCGACTTGCCGGCGCCATTGTCGCCGACCAGGGCGACGATCTCGCCGGGATAGATGTCGAGCGAGAAGTTCTCGATGGCCACGACAGCATCGAAATGCTTCTTGATATCCTTGAGCGACAGCACGGGTGCGGAAGCATTCATCTCAATTCTCCTAAACCGGCCAGGATTCGGTCTCGCCGAAGCCGTTCTCGATGGTTTCGACCTTGGGCTGGCCTCTGGATATGCCGGAAACACCAACGACATAGGCACGGGTGACGAAGGCCTGGCCTCGGAAGCCGAACACAGCAGTCTCGCCGGGCTTTGGCGCAGTCGGGCCGGTCGCGTCGATCATCGCGTAGTAGTCGATGGCAGAGGGCGGCGGCACTTCAACGCTTCTAAGCGCCGACGCCGCAACCGTCGGCTCATCCGAGACAATCGCCTTGACGTCATAATCCGGGAAGATCGGATCGATATAGAAGCCGCCGCCAAAGCAATAGGCCTTCCCGCCGGAGAGGTGCGAGACCTCGGTGAGGTAGCAGACAGCCGGCAGTTCCGGCAGATCCTCGACAACATGCAGCGCCGTCGTGCCATGCAGCCCATTGCCCGGTTCGCACTGGGTAGCGCCGGCATCGGCCAGCGCCTGTAGCAGCACGGATGACGTGGTGCCGGGCGCATTGACCTCGATATGGTTCCGACCGGACTTTGCCAGAGCCTCGGCGGCCTTGGTCAGGGTCGACAGATTGTGGGTCGGCAATACCTTACGGGTCTGATGGTCAAAGAGCAGCGCCGGAAACGTGGTGATGCCGGCAAAGCGCCCGCCAGCCAGCCGGTCGAAACTTTCGGCAACGGCGGCGATATCGGTGGCATCGAAACCACCCTCGTGGCCGCGATAGAATGTGTCGCCCTCCGCTTTGATACGCGCGAGGAGATCTTGCGTGTAGCCGGCGGCCTTGGCCCCGGCAGCGGCTTCTCTCGCCTTGGTGTCGTTGAAGACCGTCCAATAGTCCGGCTTGAAGGTTGCCGCGGCCGCATTGGCTTCATGGCGCGCGACCTGCTGCAAATGGCCGAGATGGCCGACCTTGAGGCCCGCACGATGGGTGGCGCGGGCGCAGGCCATGTCGACCGCGACGGAGCGGTCGATGCCACCACGCATGACGGCATGCGAAAATGAACTCGCGCGGCCGACTTGCTTGGTCATAGCAAAGATCTTCATGCCGAGGCGATCGGCTTCGGTCTTCAGGATACGGGCATTGGCCTCGACCGTATCGAGGTCGAGCACGTAAGAATTGGCCGGGATTTTCCCTTCACGATGCAGCGCGATGGAGGCTTCGATGAATTTGGGATTGCGGCGGCGGAGAATGTCGAGAAACATCGGAAAACCTTTCTTCAGCGCTGCTTTTCGCGAAGCGATACTGCGACCGCCGCCAGAATGATGAAACCGCGCACGATCATCTGGTCAGAGACTGAGAGCCCCATGAGGATCAGGCCGTTATTGAGCATGCCCATCATCAGCGAACCCACCAGCGCGCCTATAATAGAGCCCTTGCCGCCATTCAGCAGCGTGCCGCCGACGATGACGGCAGCAATAACCGTCATCAGGTCGGTTTCGCCGAGCGTGTATTTCGCCGCTTGCAGGCGGCCGGCATAGAGCAGGCCCGCCAGACTGGCGAGACCGCCGCTGAGCATCATCACGGCAAGTCGGATACGCGGTACGTTGATGCCCGAGACGCTGGCCGCGCGATTGTTGTCGCCGGTCGCCAGCACGTGGGCGCCAAACCGCGTTTCGCGGAAGACGATGTGGCCGATTGCAATGGCAATCACCGTCCACCAGATCAGCGACGGAATGCCAAGCAGCGCGCCCGAACCGAAAAATCCGGTGAATGTGGCATCGCTGACGGGAATGGAACGGAGGTTGGTCAGCGAACGAGCAACACCCGCAAACAGCCCCAGAGTCGCAAGCGTCACGAGAAAGGACGGCAATCGGACATAGGCAACCAGCAGGCCGTTGGCCAGGCCGATCAGCAGGCCCGCCGACATGCCGGCAAGGATGCCCGCTGCCATGCCGTAGTTGGCCATGACGACGGCCGCCGCCAGTGCCGAGACGGCGACGGTCGAGCCGATAGACAGGTCGATCTCGCCTGCCGACAACACAAAGACGAGGCCGATCGCCATGATCGTCACTGGCGCCGTCTGCAGCACGATGTTGGAAAGGTTGCGGGCGGTCAGGAAGCCGCTGTCCTTCAGCACCACAGCGAAGAACAGGAAGATCGCCAGGAAGCCGAAGTAGACGACATATTGCTGCAGGTTGATGCGGCTGGCGAAACTTCTGGCAGGCGCGCCGGCATTGGTTGCGGTGGACATAGCGGTTCCTCGAAAGAGCGGAGTGGCGGCGGGAGGATCGCTCCTCCCGCGCTACTGCATAATTTCTCAAATCGGAATCGATTTAAGGGTAAAATTATGCAGCAATTCAAAGTGCTACAGCGACCTTTGCTCGTCTTTAAAGACGCGCGGCGCTGTAGTCTTACTTCAGCTTACTTCAGCGCGTCGGCGATGCTCGCCGGCACATCCTTGTTGAGCGACTTCTTCCAGCCGTCCTTGACCGTGTCCTTGGTGACAGCCAAAGAGTCCACCACCAGGAACGGCTCAGCCGTCTTGCCGATCAGCGAGCCGGCAGAGGCGCGCGCGACGGTCACGCCGATATTGTAGGCCTCGTCGGCGACCAATGCAGCAACATTGCCGCCCTTGATCATGTCGAGCGCTGCCGGTTCGTTGAGATCGAGTGCGACGATCTTGGTATGGGTGTTGCCGGCCGAGCGCAGCGTCGAAAGCACACTCAGCGCCGGCTCTGCCCAGGTCACGTAGATGCCGTCGAGATCGGGATGCTGGGTGACCATCGCCTGGGCGATTTCCTCGGCACGTGCGGGATCGGCCATGCCGGCTTCGGCGACGATCTTCATCTCCGGATAGTCCTGCTCGATGGTCTTCTTAAAAGCCTGGTCGCGCTGGTTGGTCACATAGAAATCGGCGTCATGGAAGATATAGCCGACCTTGCCCTTCTTGCCCAAAGCTTCCGCCATGGCGACGCCGGCCTTGTGACCCATCTGGAAAAGATCGTCCGAGACGATCGTCACATAGTCCTTGCCCTGCACATAGCCGGCAGGAGAATTGTCGACGAAACCGAGCTTGACGCCAGCCTTCAAAGCCGGATCGTAAACCGGTGCGGCGCTGGCGGGGTCGACCGGCAGCGACACGATGATCGACGGTTTCTTGGCGAGCACTGTCTCGACATCGGCCTTCTGGCGCGCGGCATCAAAACCGGCATCGGTCTGCGCGATGACGTCGATGCCGAGGCGCTTGAATTCGGCCTGCGCGCCGGCGTTTACGGCGTTGGTGTATTCGCTCATCTCATGCCAGACCAGCGCTGCCGTGAACTTGCCGTCCTTGATCTTCTGTTCTTCGGCTGGCGTCAGCGTATAGCTGGCAGCTGGTGTCGGCTTTTCGCCATGCGGGCCGGTGGTCGCGCCATCGGCTGCAATTGCGGGGGTGGAAACGAGGGCTGTCGCCAGCCACAGGGATGCTATCGATAGCTTGCGCATCGTTCTGCTCCGTTGAAGTGGATTTCGAGGTTGGCCGGTGGCGATATCCGCCGCCGGCGGCGCTTATCTTACTTGTTGGCGTCGAGCACCGATTGCGGCGCATCGCGGTTGAGCGACTCTTTCCAGCCATCGGAGACATTGGCCTTGGTCACGGTCAGCGCCGGCGCGACGATGAACGGCGGGGTCTTTTCGCCGAGCAGCGACTTCAGGCCGGTAGCAGCCATGGCGCGACCCAGTTCATAAGCCTTGTCGGCGACGATTGCCGTCACATTGCCACCCTTGACCATGTCAAGGCCAACCGGCTCGGAGAGATCAAGCGTAACGATCTTGGTATGTGTATTGCCAGCACCGCGCAGGGCAGCCAGCACGCCATCGGCAGGCTCGGCCCAGGTCACATAGATGCCGTCGAGATCGGGATGCTGCAGCAACATGGCGTTGGCCAGTTCTTCGGCGCGGGCCGGATCGGAAATGCCCTGCTCGGCCACAATCTTGATATCCGGATAGTCCTTTTCGATCGTCGACTTGAAGGCCTGGTCGCGCTGGTTGGTCACGTAATAGGTGGCATCGTGGAAGATGTAGCCGACCTTGCCCTTCTTGCCGATTGAGGCAGCCAATGCGTCAGCCGCCTGCTTGCCCATCTGGAAGAGATCGTCGGTGACGATCGCGGCATAATCGGTACCCTGCTTATAGCCTGCCGGCAGGTTGGACAGGAACACCAGCTTGGTGCCGTCGCTGATCGCCTGCTTGAAGGCAGCGGCCGACGTCGTCGGGTCAAGCGGCAGCGCCAGGATCACATTCGGCTTGGCTGCCAGCGCGGTTTCGATATCGCTACGCTGCTTGGCAGCATCGAAGCCCGCGTCCGTCTGGACAACCAC
This sequence comes from Shinella sp. OV683, assembly GCF_057787725.1. Classification (NCBI taxonomy): domain Bacteria; kingdom Pseudomonadati; phylum Pseudomonadota; class Alphaproteobacteria; order Hyphomicrobiales; family Rhizobiaceae; genus Shinella; species Shinella sp. OV683. The sequence goes on along the minus strand of NZ_CM173543.1, from coordinate 1,729,527 downwards.
CTCGACGCCAGCCTTGGCAAACTCATCCTTGGCGCCGGCCGAAACCGCATTGGTGAAGTCAGACGAGGTGTGCCAGAGAAGGGCCGCCTTGTAGCCCTTGCCCTTCAGCTCACTGAGATCGGCATCCGAAAGCTTCATCTCGGCGCTCGGCGTTGCGGTCTCGCCGGACGGGCCAACCGTCTGAGCGTGCAGAGCCGTGGCGGTCATCAAGGCGCTGGTCAGAAGCGCAGTAATCAGTATTTTCCTCATCAGCATTGTCGTGTTCCCTTTTGCGATTATTGACGTTGCATTCTCGGGTCTGGCACTCTCGGGTCTGGCCCTATTCCGCCACGCCGCAGTAGCGTGCCATGAAGGTGGCAAACGCGACTATTCCGGCGAGGTATTCCTCGATGTCGACATGTTCTTCAAAAGTGTGGCAGTTGCGGATATCGCCCGGCGCACAATAGATCGCCGGCACACCAAGCCGATTGACGAAGAATGGCGATTCCGACCAGAACGGCGCCCCCTGGATCTCGCCCCTGCCCGGCATCGCATCGCTGACCGATTGGCAAAACAGCGTCACCTCCGGAAGGTACTGGTCGATCTCGGCTGCCGAGCCGCCAAGCGCATGATCGCGGCCGGCCGGATAGGAAATCTCGACACGAATTTCCGGATCGGCAATCGCCCCGCGAATGACGCTTTCCATCTCGGCTGCTGCCGCGTCAAGCGATTCACCAGGCAGCAGCTTGCGGATCAGCGACAGCGTGCATTCCTCCGGCACGGCGATGAAGCCACCGCCCTTGAGGCCGGTGATCAGCAGGAAGCCACGCCCGATCAACGGATGCTCGGCACGCGCGGAGACCGCGTCGGAATGCTCCCACAACGCAGACATCACGGCGTGGCTTGCCTTCAAGGCATCCTTGCCGAGTTCCGGCACACCGAAATAGGCCGACTTTCCGGTAATGGTGATATCCGCAATGAAAAAACCGATCTGAGCGGGATAGACCGCGAGCTGGGTCGGCTCGACATAGCAGGTGAAATCGGGACGAGCGATCTCGCCGGCCTCGACACGCGCCGTAAAGTCCTTGATGCCGGCGGAAACGCCCGTTCCCGGCTGGCCGCTTTCCTCATCACCGACAAAGGCAAAGGCGAGATCACCCTTCAGCTTGATCCCGGCTTTGTCGAGCAGCGACAGCGCTGCAAGCGAACTGCAGATGCCAGCTTTGAGGTCGCCCGAGCCGCGCCCCCAGATCTGGCCTTCGATGATCGCGCCGCCAAAGGGATCTTCGCGCTCCGTGCCTGCCCAATGTTCACGCCATCCATCCACATGGACGGTATCGGTATGGCCGATGAACTGCAGCCTCTTGCCGCCACCCTTGCCCTTGCGTTCGCCCCAAATGTTCGGACGGCCGGGGAGGAATTCGGCCGTCTGCACATCAGCGATCCCGCGCGACTGCATTTCAGCCTTGAGGAGCAAGACGAAATTGGCTTCGTTACCGGTTATGCTCTCATGCCGGATCGCAGACTGCAGCAAAGACAGAGCGTCGTCGCGATCAAGTGCGGCCCGCAGCCTTTGGGTGAGACCGTCCGCGCTCATCTTGCAGCCTCCTTGAAGGTGACCGTCTCGGCGGGAGGCAGGGACATCCGGCTGTCGGGAGCATCTGCACCGAACAATGCATTGTGCAGATGACTGAGACCGATGGCCGTGGCACCGACGATTGCTGCCCGCGCGCCCAGCACGCTTGCCTCCACCTCCACCGGATAGGGAAAGCATTGCGGCAGGAAAACCCTAACCCGCTCCAGAAGTTCGGGGCGCAAGCCGATGGAGCCGCCGAGAATAACCTTCTGCGGGTTGGCAATCGCTGCAATCGCGCCAATGCCGCGCGCCAGCAGCTTTGCAGTGTCATCGAGCACCGACACGGCATGGGCATCGCCCGCGGCAGCCATCTCGAAGATCGCCGGCACCGTGGCCTTCTTGCCGGCCATTTTTTCATAGCGTTCGATGATGCCAAAGGAAGCAACAACGCGCTCGTAGGCACCTGCGCGCAGCGATTCCGGATCAAACGCATCGGACCCGAAAGGCAGGAAAGCGAGTTCACCAGCCGCGTTGCTGACACCCCGCACCAGTTGTCCGTTGACCATCAACCCGCCGCCGATACCGGTGCCGACCGCAATATAGGCGAGGTTGTCGATCCCCTGCCCCTGGCCGAGCCAGTTCTCGCCGATGACGCAAAGATTGACATCATTTTCGAGCGTCACATCAAAGCCCAGCGCTTTCTCAAGCGCCGCCGCGACATTCATCTGGTCGAGACCGGGAATATTGGGCGCGAGCAGGATGCGTCCCGTAGCCTGATCCGGCGCGCCGGGCGCACCGACAACGGCCATGCGGATGCGCTCGCGCGGAATATTTTGATGAGCGGCGGCCTGCCAGCACAGATCAGCGATCTGGTCGACGACGAACTGCCCGCCCCGACGATCGGTCGGCGCAACTTCTTCGGCAAACACCTGGCAGGCAAGATCGGCAATCGCCACCCGCACCTTGGTGCCGCCGAGATCGACTGCTGCGATGTAAGCGGCGTCGGGAATGAGTTCATAGGTCACGGCCGTCCGACCGATATGGCCCGATGTGCGGCCAGTTTCCTGCACCCAACCATCCAGCTCAAGCTGGCGGACAATTTCGGAAATGGTCTGCTTGGAAAGCCCGGTCTGCTTGGAGATCGAGGCGCGGGAAATCGGACCATTCTGAACGATCGCCTCCATGACGGCGCGCTGGGAAAACTTCCGGGAGATACGAAGAGTTTCGCTCACATCAACCTCAATTAATTCGTTCAGTCACCGAACTATGTACCTGACGCCGAAATCTGTCAACGGGATTTTAGGATTTGCACAGCGAGTTGGGAATAGAACTGACAGCTTCGGGAGAACAACAAGCACGAAAAAGCCGCCGGCTTCAGGGAAGCCGGCGGCGAGGCTGGGAGGAATAGTTCTGCTACTCTAAGTGCTTGCGCGATGCTTGGGAGTCCGCGGCGTCACCGCAAAAGCGTGAATCAAATTCTTAGCGATGGCGCTCAAGCGATTCACCGGATTCGTAAATCCGGTGAATCTTCTGAACGCCAGATCCTACGCGCGTCCTCGACGCTTCTGCCGGTAGACGTCGATGACGACAGCCGTGACGATGATCAGTCCCTTGACGATTTCCTGATAATAGGCACCGACCTTGAGGAACGTGAAGCCGGAGGTCACGACGCCGAGGATGATCGTGCCGATCACCGTGCCGGTAATGCGCCCTACCCCGCCAGCCAGAGACGTACCGCCAATGACGGCTGCCGCGATCGCATCGAGTTCAAACGCCACGCCCATATTCGGCTGACCGGACTGGGCGCGAGCCGCGAGCATCACGCCAGCGAGACCAGACAGCAGTCCTGCCACGGCATAGACCTTGATCAGATGATTGCCGATATTGATACCCGAGACGCGGGCAGCCAGCGGATTGGCGCCTATCGCATAGGTGAACTTGCCGTAGCGCGTGTAGGAAAGCGCAATGTGACAGATGAACGCCACGATGAAAAACACGATCACAGTTCGCGGAACCGGGAAGCCCCAGACCTCGAAACTCTGGCCGAACCAGGTGAATTCAGGGTTCAAAAGCGCAACGGGCTGGCCTTCCGTATACCATTTTGCCAGCCCGCGCACCGACACCATCATGCCAAGCGTGGCGATAAAGGGAGGAATGCCTGTCTTGGCGATGACGAGGCCGTTCAGGAAACCCAGCGCAAGCCCCGCAATCAGCCCCACCGCGATCGGCCAGAATGGATTTGAATCGATGAACCAGGACATGCCGAATGCTGCATATTCAGGCTGCAGAAACACGGCGCGCGCATTCAGCGACGTTTGCGCAAAACTCGCCGCGATCATGGCGATGAAACCGACCATCGATCCGGACGAAAGATCGACGCCCGCCGTGATGATCACCTGCGTAACGCCGACGGCGATGATGCCTATGACCGCCACCTGAAGCACGATGATCGACAGCCGCTGCTTGTTGGCGAGAAAGCTCTCTCCAACGAAATACCAACCGAGAATTTCGAAAACCAGCGCGATTCCGATCAACACGCCGAGGATCGATACCTCTGGTGGAAGTCGCCGAACCTTCTTCAGGCCGGTGGTTGAAGTGCTGCCGAGTTCGTTTGTCCTGTCAGACATGTCTATTACTCCCCCGCCACACGTCAGTGCGACGCCAGTTCCATGATTTTGACCTGGTCCGCATCTTTGCGATCCAGAATGCCCGTCATCCGTCCTTCATGCAGCACCATGATCCGGTCGCTCATGCCCAACACTTCTGGCATCTCCGAAGAGATCATGATGACCGCGACCCCCTGCCCTGCCAGCTGCGAGATCAGCCGATGGATTTCCGCCTTGGCGCCGACATCGATGCCGCGCGTAGGCTCATCGAGGATCAGGATTTTCGGATTAGTCATCAGCCAGCGGCAGATCAGCACCTTCTGCTGGTTCCCGCCGGAAAGATTGACGATCGGCTCGTGCATGTCAGGCGTGCGGACGCGCAGGCGGTTGGCCATCTCGGTTGCGTCCTTGTTCAGCTTGCTTTGCTGGACAAAGCCGAAATTCGCATAGCGGTTTTGCAGGACCGCCATCTGGGCGTTGTCCTGGATATCGAGCAGCAGGAAACAGCCGGTATCCTTGCGGTCTTCCGTCAGGAAAGCCATGCCGTGCTTCATGGCCACGGAAGGCGAACTGATCGTCACTTCCTTGCCGTTGATGTGAATTGTGCCCGCATCCGCCGGGGTCACGCCGAAGATCGTCTCGGCGACATTCGAGCGGCCGGAACCGACCAGCCCCGCAAGCCCGAGGATCTCGCCAGCGCGCACGTCGAAGGACACGTCCCGGAACACCTTGTTGAGCGTCAGTCCCTTGACCGACAGGACAACATCGCCGATCGCCACCGTCTCCTTCGGAAACATCTGGGTGATCTCGCGGCCGACCATCATGCGGATGATGTCGTCGCGGGTAATGTCGGTCGAAGCCTTGGTTGCGATGTAGTGGCCATCGCGAAACACCGAGACTTCGTCGGCGATCTCGAACAGCTCGTTCATCTTGTGGGTGATGTAGATGATGCCCTTGCCCTCATCCCGCAGCGATCGAATGATGCGGAAGAGATGGTTCACTTCCTTTTCGGTCAGCGCCGAGGTCGGCTCATCCATGATCAGCACGTCGGAATTGAACGACACCGCCTTGGCAATTTCCACCATTTGGCGGTTGGCAACGCTGAGCTTGCCGATCTTGATAGTCGGATCGATGTCGATGTCGAGCCTCGTAAACAGCTCCTCGGTCATCCGGTACATCTCGCCGTGATTGATCAACCCGAAGCGGTTGGTCGGCTCGCGGCGGATCCAGATGTTTTCGGCCACGGTCATCGGCGCCATCAGGTTGAGTTCCTGGTGGATCATAGCGATGCCATTTTCGAGCGCATCGAGCGGGCTGGTCAGGCGGATGCTCTGGCCACGCAATTTGAATGTCCCGGTATCGGGCGTGTAGATGCCGGCAAGAATTTTCATCAGCGTCGATTTGCCGGCGCCGTTTTCGCCCATCAGCGCATGCACGGTGCCGCGCTTGAGCCTGAGCTGGACATTGTCGAGTGCGACGACGCCAGGAAATTCCTTGCGTACGTCCTCAACCTCGAGGAGATATTCGGCACCCGGCACCGCGCCGCTTTCGCGGACGGCTTTCATGGTGGTGGGACTGACAACACTGGGCATGGAAATGGCTCCTCGAGCGCGTGCCCGCCACCCTCCGGCAAGAGAGTGGCGAACCGCTTCAGATATTGGCCGATCAGTTCTTGGTAACGAACTTGTCCATGTTTTCAGGCGTCACGAGCTGGAACGGAATCCAGACCTTGGTTTCCACCTTTTCGCCCTTGGCGAGCTTCAGCGCAGCATCGATCGCGCCGGCACCCTGGCCAAACGCATCCTGGAACACCGTCACGTCGAGATCGCCAGCCTTCATGTAGGCAAGCGCTTCCTGGGTGGCGTCGACACCGCCCACGACCACGTCCTTCATGTCCCAACCAGCGGATTTCATCGCATTGATGGCGCCGATCGCCATGTTGTCATTGTTGGCAATGACGGCGGCGGGCTTGTGGCCGGCAGCGATCCAGTTGGTCATCAGGTCCTGCGCCTTGACCGGATCCCAGACAGCGGTCTGTTCGTCGAGAACCTTCATCCCCGCGCATTCCGGCGTGGCGATCACGTCGTGGATGTCCTTGGTGCGCTGTACTGCAGCCTGATTGGCCAGATCGCCGACCATGACAAGGATATCGCCCTTGCCACCGAGAAGGCGGCAGACTTCCTTGGTTTCGAGCGTGCCGGAATCGGCTTCATTGGATGCCACGAAAGCACCCTTGGCGCCGAGCGTATCGACGTCGATCGGCTGGCGGTTGACATAGATGATCGGGATGCCGGCATCGTTGGCCAGCTTGGTCATCGGCGCGGTGGCCGATGTGTCGACGGCGTTGACAATCACTGCATCGACCTTGGCAGCGATGAAGTTCTGGATCTGCGAGAGCTGCTTCTGGACGTCGTCATCGGCGATTTCGATCTGTACCGGCTGGTTGGCATCGGCCGCAGCCTTCTCGATCCCCTTGCGCAGGACGGTCAGGAACGTATCGGAATTCGCCATCGACACGCCGATGTCGCCGGCATAGGCCGAACCCGACATCAACATGGCGATAGCCGTGCCCATAAGAAATTTCTTCATGTTCATTCTCCTCCACTGGCTGGTGTCCGGCGGCACCTGATTTGGCCGGAGCCCCGCGATCCTCCCGGGGGGCTGGCATGCATCGCGAGATCAACGCGATTCTCTTAAATGGAATGAATAATTCCGTCTCTTGCATTTCGGAATATACATTCCATCATCTCCGGCTGTCAATGCGAGCCACTCCGCTATTTGCGGAATAAGCCGGAATATTCATTCCATTTTACGGCCCATCACACGTGACGGGCTATAAACTCCATACTGTCTTCGATCATCTGCCGAGGCTTGTGATTGTCGTGCACCTCGTCCGCGAACGGCTCGAAGGAAAACGGGCCTTTATAACCCGCGTTGCTGAGCGCACGGATCTGCCCGACATTGTCGATGCGGTCGCCGTCACCAACCATGACACGATGTTTATCGAGCATGGCGTCAACACCGATTGCAGCGTCAGTCACCCCGGAAATGTGCACGAGCCCGGTTCGATCGGGGAATATTGCCGGCTCGCCTGCCAGCACATGGTGGAACGTGTCATGGACTACACGAAATGTGGCCCCACCATCAACGGCATCGATCGCGTCGATGGCCTCTTGCTTGGAGCGCAACGAACAGATCTGGAAGCCGAGCGGCTCGACAAGACCAATAATACCATTGTCCGTCAGGATTGGCTTCAACGCACTGAGGGCGACGCGCAGATTTCCCTGCCGCTCACCATTCGCCTGCCCGCTTCCGTCGTTTACCGGCACCAGCACCAGCGCCTTGGCTCCGCATTCCCGCGCATAGGAGGCAAGTTCAATCGCCTCCTTCTCGCGCGCATCCGTCCATTCGTTGAAGCGTTGCAACGCGTTGATCGAAATGATCTCGACGCCAGCCTCCTCAGCCAGCGCCCGGATATCGTTGGGTGATGCTCCGTCAAGAATAGCATTGCCATCCAGATCATTTCGGATCTCGACGGCGTTGATGCCAAGCGACTTTGCCAGTTCGAAAAACCGAGCGATATCGAGCTGCGGCGCGACCATATGATTCAATGCGAATTTCATGCGTGTCCTCATGGCCGACCGATCGCTATCGCCGGCTCCTCCCGTGTTTCTGTCCTTAGGTCAGCAGGTTAGCCGTCTTTCGTCAAAACAAAACGGCGAGAGATGATTTCATTTATGCAAGAAAGAAAATCCATGAATGAGAGAATCCAATCATTCTTAAGGCTGTACCAGGCGCGAATTCCTGCGGTTCGGCCTGCTGCTGACAAAGCGTGGTCGACGATGTGACATACCTTTCAACGATTGAAGGGAGAACATCATGGAACAGGGATTTGAAACAAGGTCAGTGCGCATGGAGCGAATGCTGCTGATGACCATCCAGGCGCCGCTCGATGACGTTGACCGCATCATGGACGCGGTCGGAGTGTTCGCTCCACTGGCGATGGGAAATTATGATTTGCAATGCCTATCAATCGGGACCCGGGATTGAACCCTACCGGCCGCTCGCGGGCGCGGCCGCCGGGGCGGAGAGCGAGATCAGGAAGCGACCGGGAACGGTTGAGATATCCTTCGAACTGCCGGAAGATCAGACGCTTGTCGAGCAAGTTATCGAAGCCATCTTCGAGTATCACAGCTATCAGGAGCCGGTCATCCGCATCGCCCCCCCGTTCTCACAGGCCGCTCCAAGGGTTTGGACGACAAGGACAATCCGCATCGCTGGTGGAACACCACGGGCGACTGGAAGACCAAAGCTCCGGAGTAAATATCGTCAGATATTCTCCGACACATACATGTCGAATGGAAGAAAAGTCTGACCCGGCACGGTCGCGGCGCCCTTCTCGATCGCTCCGACCATGAGCCCGACCAACTCGCGACAGAGATTCTGCAACGGTGTGCTGATCGCCATCATCACCACGTCATCTGCCAGCGCTGCGCGCGAATCGGGCGTCAGCTCGTTGACGACGATATTGAGCTTGCCTGCGAGATTTTCCTCACGAATGGCCGAAATCAGGCCTTCCATGCCCCCGCCAGCGACGTAGAGACCAACAAGATCGGGATGCTTGTGCAGCAGATCGATCGTCGATTCGTGGGTCAGCTGCTGGCTGTCGAGATTGACGATCGTGTCCAGCACCTCGAAATCGGCCGCGCATTCGCGAAAATAGGAGCGGAAGCCGATTTCCCGCAGCTCATGCCCATGAAAACGGTGGCTGCCGACAAAAACAGCAACCTTTCCCGGCTTCTTGGCAGCCTTGGCAATCATCCAGGCTGCGGTGCGGCCGACCTTGCGGTTGTTTAGACCGACATAGCCCTCGCGCACGCCGGAACCGAAATCGGAAAGCAGCGAAAAGACCGGGATGTTCTTTTGCTTGAGCTCCTCGATTGCGGCGGTAATCGCGGGGTAGTCCGGAGAAACCATTGCGACCGCATGGCATCGGACACCAACCTCCCTGAGCTTTTCGGAGCGTTCGGCAGGGGTCTGGCTATTGCTGAAGTCCACATGCGCCATGCCGCGAATGCCGGGATGGCTCTGCACCGCAATCTCTATTTCGCGCGCGAACGCCTGGTAGAAGCCCTGATCCGGCTTTTGCAGGATGAAGCCCAGCTTGTATTGCGGCAGGCCCTCGAGCACCCGCTGTCGCAACAGGCTGGTAGCGTGGAAGCCGATCTCGGAAGCCGCATCATAGACGCGGCGCGACGTGTCTTCGCGCACCTTGTGCCGGCCGTTCAGGACGCGGTCTACCGTCGCAACGCTGACGCCCGCCGCTCTCGCGACGTCGGAAATTGTAGGTCGAGATGCCACGTGCTTCCTCCCGTTTTGATATGTTCATATCATCACAGGATGGCATTTTGCAAGAAATGATAGAATATATCACGCACCTGTTGAGCCCCGCCGGCAACCGCCCTATTTTCCCGACCAATCGTTCACGCGGATCCAGACCATGGACGCGACGGGTTTTCCGGGAGGAAGAAATGAAGACGCCAACAAAGCGAGATTACAGCCTGCTGGGCTACGATAGCCAGAAGGCGGTCGACGATGGCCTGGCTGCTGCGCAATGGTATCAAACGGAGATCCCGCGCAAGGAGATGAAGGAACTGATGCAGCGCGTCGATGCCCCGGCGATCCGCGACACACTGATCTGGTTTGCATGCCTGCTCGGCTTTGCCGGCGGCGCAATTGCGCTGTGGGGAAGTTGGTGGGCATTGCCCTGCCTGATCTGCTACGGCGTGCTCTACGGCTCGGCGTCGGATTCGCGCTGGCACGAATGCGGTCATGGCACCGCCTTCAAGACGCGCTGGATGAACGACACCGTCTATGGCATCGCCTGCTTCATGATCATGCGCAACCCGACGATCTGGCGCTGGAGCCACACGCGGCACCACACCGACACGATCATCGTCGGCCGCGATCCGGAAATCGTTGCGATGCGCCCTCCGGCACTGTGGAAGATCGCGCTCAATTTCTTCAACATCATCAATGCACCGCTTGGGCTTTGGGGCATGCTCAAGCATGCCAGCGGACAATTGACCGAGGAAGAAAAGACCTTCGTGCCCGAGAGCGAATGGCCAAAGGTCTATGCTGTCGCGCGGATCTGGACTGTGATCCATGTCGCGCCGGTGATCCTGGCAGTCTATCTGCAGTCCTGGCTGCCGGTGCTGCTGGTCGGCGTGTTACCCAGCATGTATGGCGGCTGGTTCTCGGCCATGGTCGGCCTGACCCAGCATGCCGGTCTTGCCGAAAATGTGCTCGATCACCGGCTGAATTCCCGCACGGTCTATATGAACCCGGTCTTCCGCTTCCTCTACTGGAACATGAACTACCATGTGGAGCATCACATGTTCCCAATGGTGCCTTATCACGCGCTGCCACGGCTGCATGAGCGGATGAAGGCGGATACGCCGATCCCCTATTCCTCGACCTGGGCTGCCTATAAGGAAATTCTGCCTGCGCTCTGGCGCCAGCGCCACGAGCCGGAATGGTTCGTCGAACGCAAGCTGCCGACATCTGCCAAGGCCTACCGGCCCGAATTTCACGGAGAAGTTATCGCGGCCCCCGCGGAATGACGCGGAAAGTTGAGAAAGCTTGAAACCATGAAGGCTGCGTTCCGTAGTATTTCTGTGGAAGGTCATACACAATTGGAGGAAAAGACTATGAGCGAATGGATCGAAGTCTGCGAGAAAGACGACATCGACGAGGAGGATGTCATGCGCTTCGATCACGGCGGCAAGACCTACGCCGTCTATCGCAGCCCGGAAGATACGTTCCATGCGACCGATGGGCTCTGCTCCCACGAAAAAATCCACCTCGCCGACGGCCTGGTCATGGACGACATCATCGAGTGTCCCAAGCATAACGGCCGCTTCGATTACAAGACAGGCGCCGCCAAGGGTGCCCCGGTCTGCGTCAATCTGCAGACATATCCGGTCAAGGTTGAGGGCGGCTCCGTCTTCATTCAGGTGTCCTGATGACAACTGAACAGCAGACCGTCGTTATCATCGGAGCAGGCGAATGTGGCGCGCGCGCGGCCTTTGCCCTGCGTGAAAACGGCCACGAGGGACGCATCGTGCTTATCGGGTCCGAAACGCTGCATCCCTATGAGCGGCCACCGCTTTCCAAGGCCGGCCTGGCCGATGGTGCCGAACCGACGCATGTCGCGCCCCGCGAACGTTTTGCCGAGCACAATATCGAGCTGATGACTGGTGTCTCGGTGGCATCGATCGATCCGCAATCCAGGCGCATCACACTCTCCGACGGCAAGGATCTCACCTATGACACCGCGCTGCTCGCCACCGGCGCCAATCCGCGCCGCCTGCCCTTCGGTCCCAAGGAAAGCAAGCGCATCCTGACACTGCGGACCCATGAGGATGCACTCGCGATCCGCCGGCATCTGGGCGAAGGCAAGCACCTCGCCATCATCGGCGGCGGTTTCATCGGACTGGAACTGGCAGCAACCGCGCGCAAATCCGGCGCCCGCGTTACACTGGTCGAAGGCCTGCCGCGCGTCCTTAGCCGCGGTGTGCCGACAACAATCGCCGAGCAGATCGCCAGCCGCCACATCGCCGAGGGGGTAGATCTGCGTTGCGGCGTGTCGATCTCGTCGCTCGAAGAGACTGACGCCAAGGCGGCGATCATTCTCGCCGACGGGGCACGGATATCCGCCGACCTGATCATCGTCGGCGTCGGTGCCGCTCCAAATGTGGCGCTCGCGGAGAGTGCCGGCCTCGCGATCGAAAATGGCATTGCCGTGAACGATCGCCTGCAGACTTCGGCTGAGGGAATCTATGCTGCCGGAGACTGCTGCTCTTTCCCACTGGCGATCTATGGCGGCCGTCGCGTTCGGCTCGAAGCCTGGCGTAATGCTCAGGATCAGGGCACGCTCGCCGCCCGCAACATCCTCGGCCACGATGAGCCGATCAGCTCGGTCCCATGGTTCTGGTCGGATCAGTATGACCTGACCCTTCAGGTCGCGGGCCTCGCTGATGGTGCGACCACCCACGTGACGCGCAGGCTCGGCGACAACGCCTTCATCGAATTCCATCTCGCCGATGATGGCAGATTGCTGGCCGCAAGCGGCATTTCCGAGGGCAACGCAGTCGCCAAGGATATCCGGATCGCCGAAATGCTGATCGCCAGATCAGCCAAACCGGATCCGGTCCAACTTGCCGATCCCGCCATCAAAATGAAATCTCTTTTGAGCTGACAGTCCATTTACCGGGAGAACACCATGAAACAGCGCCGCCCGACGGTCGCCGATATCCTGTCGATGAAAGGCAAGCGCCAGCTCTCGATGCTGCGCGTCGTCACCATCGATGAAGCTGAAGCGGCGGAACGCGCCGGCATCGAAATGGTGTCGGTGCCGCCCGCCCTGCTCGGCGCGGCGTTTCGCGAAGCCGCACCAACGGTGTTTGCTGTTCCCGGACTGGAATATGGCGACCTCGTCACCGAAGAAGACTATCTGCGTGCTGCGTTCAAGGCCTTGAAAGCAGGTGGCGACGCCGTCTATTGCGCGGCAAGCCTCGGCACCATTCGCCGTATGCGCGACGAAGGCATCCCCGTCTGCAGCCATACCGGCCTGATCCCTTCCAAGGCAACATGGACGGGCGGCTTCAAGGCGGTCGGCAAGACCGCCCAAAGCGCGCTCGATATCTGGAAATCCGTCAAGGCACTCGAGCAAGCCGGTGCCTTCAGCGCCGAGATCGAGGTCGTGCCGGGCGAGATCGCGGCTGCGATCAGCGAGCGGACATCGCTGTTCATGATCTCGATGGGCGCGGGCACAGGCTGCGACGCCCAGTATCTGTTTGCCGATGACGTGCTGGGCCAGAACCGCGGACATTATCCCCGCCACGCCAAGGTCTACCGCAATTTCGCCGCCGAATTCGATCGTCTGCAGCAGGAGCGCATTTCCGCTTTCCACGAATTCCGAGCCGACGTTCAATCGGGTGCCTATCCGGAAAAGAGCCACATGGTTGGGATCGATCCCGGCGAATACCGAAAGTTTCTCGAAGCCATGGGCGCCTGAGACAGACTTGCCGCTTATACAGGTGTATGCTGCGCCGCACGCTCTCGACTCTCCCCGCGACTTCTGATTTCATCGCAAGATGATCGCGGGGAGAACTCTGACATGAGCTTGAGATTCATCCTGATCATTTGCTGGCTGATGCCGATGATCATGCTGGTGCCGATCCTCTACGAAGAATTCCGTCCGCGCCCGGAACCGGTCGTCGAAACCAATGCCAAAATGCGCATTCGCATGTGCCGGGAACATATCGACGCTGCAAAAGCCAATCCGGGCGATCAGGATGCTGAGGATGCCGTGGCGGAATGCGTAACTGCCGGATACATTTCGGGCGAAGAACTGAAAACCGCCCTGGATTGAGCCTCGCAATCTCCTGCGAAACTTCCCGCACGAGGCAGTTTCCGTAGCATTGCCGCGTTGCCGATGCCGAATTTTATGCTATGTGCCCGGCAAACGAATGCCGGAGGATATGATGGCTGCACAGTTTCAAGCGGATTTGGTCAAGGAAATCGCCGACCTCGCTGGTGAGTATCGCACGGGCGGTGCGGGCCTCGTGAAGTTCGGCATGAAATGCGCCATCGCACTCAATAAAGTGCCCAGCGCCGCCGGCATCATGCACAGCCCAAAGCATTCGGATGAGAACTTCAAGATCAATGATGCTGAATTCCGGGCGAAATATGGTTCGGACAAGGAAGCCTTCTTCGCCGCATTCGATCAGTTCGTCGCCAACGGCCAATTCCTCGCCTGGCACGGCATAGTGCCGGACGCCCGCTTTGTTGCGATCCCGGAATTGAGCGAGAATTTCACCTGGCCGACGATGATGATCGAGATGGTCTATCGCAAGCGCGGTTCAGACCAAGAAAAGAAGGTCAGCATGTTCTTCATCGGCTTTCCCGATGATGCCACCGCAATCGCCTATGCCCAGAGAAACTTCGATCATCTCGTCGCGACAAAGCCGTTTCGCGGCAAGTTTCACGATTGGGCATGAGCAAAGCTTATAAAGGTCCGGATGAACGATAGCTTCCTGATCAAGGGCCCCGAGAGCGCCCATTTTACCATTCTGCTGGCGCACGGTGCCGGCGCGCCGATGGATTCCAAATCGATGGATGCCGCGACGGATGCGCTGACCGCCGTCGGATTTCGCGTCGCACGCTTCGAATTCGGCTATATGGCCGCACGGAGAACGACCGGCACCAGCAAGCCTCCCCCCAAGGCCGAAACGCTTAATCCGGAATATCGGGACGCCGTCGCACAGCTCGGCGCCACCGGCAAGCTGATCATCGGTGGCAAATCGATGGGTGGCCGCGTCGCCAGCATGGTGGCCGACGACCTGTTTACCACAGGAGCGATATCGGGCCTGCTCTGCCTTGGATACCCCTTCCACCCGCCGGGCAAGCTGGACAAGCCGCGCACGCAGCATCTCGCTGATCTGAAGACGCCGACCCTGATCTGCCAGGGCACCCGCGACGAATTCGGCACAAGAGAGGACGTGGCGAGCTACACGCTCTCGGATGCGATTGAAATTCTATGGCTGGAAGATGGCGACCACGACCTCAAGCCGCGCAAGAAAATCTCCGGCTTTTCAGCCGCAGATCACCTCATGACGATGGCACAGGCCGTGAAGGACTGGACGGAGCGACTATAGCGCTGGCATTCGCTTACCAGCAGACGAAGCCACCATCGACGATGAGGTCAATGCCCGTCACGAAGGACGAGGCGCCGCTGGCCAGGAACACCGCCGGGCCAACCATTTCGTCAACGCTTGCCAGCCTCGCCATCGGCGTCTCCTCGGCAAAACGCTCGTTCTGGCCAGCCACCACACCGCGCATGTTCATCGGTGTCAGCGTATAGCCCGGCGAGATCGCGTTGACGCGAATGCCATGGCCGACCCACTCGACCGCGAGGCTCTTGGACATGTGGATGACCGCGGCCTTCGACGAATTGTAGTGCGCCTGAAACAGGCCACGATTGACGATTGTGCCGGACATCGAGGCAATGTTGATGATCGAGCCGCGTTTGCGGGGGATCATCACCCGTGCCTGGGCTTGGCAAGACCGGAAGACGCCCGTGACGTTGATGTCGTAGAGGTGCTCCCACGTCGACACCTCGAGTTCCTCGGCCTTGCCCGCCCCGCCGATGCCGGCATTGTTGACGGCCACCGACAAAGGACCAAGCTCGGCTTCGACCTGCGCAATCGCGCGGTCGATATCGTCAGCTGACGTCACGCTGCCGACCTGGACCAGTGCCTTGCGGCCAAGCTTGCGAATGGCGGCCGCGGTCTGCTCAAGGCCGTCGCCAGAAGCATGTCCGAAACAAGCGACGTCTGCGCCCGCTTCAGCCAGCCCAACGGCAATCCGCGCGCCGATGCCAGCGCCCGCACCGGTGACGAACGCCACGTCATTTTTCAAAGAGAACAAATCCATTGTCGAACCCATCGTTTGCACGGCCCCGACAAGGCCGGAACCAGACGCATCCGTGATCGTTTCAACAGTGTCTGGCGAGAGATTGCTCCGGCCAGAGAACTGGCCGGAGCAAAGATCAAGTGGTTATTTCTGGATGCACGTATCGACGGTGTCCTTGGTGCATTCGTCAAGACCGGTGAACACCGGATCGTCGACCTTCTTGCCGGCGACCAGATCCATCATCACCTTCGGAGCCAGATAGCCCATTTCAAACGGGCGCTGGCCGACGAGTGCGGTTACCAGACCTTCGCGGGCAATCGCCACTTCATCGCCGATCGTATCGGCAGCGGAAACCACGAAGTCGTTGCTGGCGATCCGTTCAGCCAAAGGCTTCATCAGGTCGCGATACGGCTGCGGCGCGCCGAACAGCGGCCAACCGCCTTCGATTGCGAATGCATCGAGCTTCGGGTTGGCGGCCAGAATGTCCGTCATCGCCTGAACGCCCTTGGCGCCGTCGTCATTGGTGAACACCGGGCAACCGGCAACTTCCGTCCAGCCACCCTCGCCCGCCAAGGCAGCAAGATCCTTCTTGCCGCTCAGCGCATCGCGCGTGCCCTGGGCACGGCGAAGAATATTGTCAGCACCGGTATTGCCTTCGATCAGACAAACGGTGCCGCCATTCGGCTTGGCCTTCTTGATATATTCGCCGATCTTGAAGCCCATCAGGTAATTGTCGGTGCCGAGATAGGTCTTGCGCAGTGCAGCGTCTTCCTTCGCAAGGTCGGCATCGACCGTCATGATCGGTATCGTCGTATTGGCCGACTTGATCGTCTGCGCGATCAACTTGGCATTGGATGGCGAAATTGCCATGGCCACCGTGTCGGGTTTGCCGAGCATGTCGAGCACGATCTGCGCTTCGCCGGCTTCATCTGATGTCGATGCCGGGCCGGTATAGAAGCACTCGTATTCGGAATCGGCATTTTCCTTGTTCCACTTCTGGCAACCTTGATTGATTGCTTCGAAGAATGGATTGTCGAGGCCCTTGACCACGATAACCAGTTGTTTCTTGGCCAAGGCGGGGCCAGCTATCAGGGCAAGCGCAGTCGCAGCAAGTAAGATTAACTTCCTCATCTTCTCTCTCCCAAATAAACGACGGACGACATATCCACCGTTGCAAGCAACCGGATACGACCGGACTCGAACCCTCCCGAAGTTCGATCACACCACAATATTCATAGATTGTATTAGTATTATAATTCACTCCCACGATGATGTCGCACCCGTTGCGTGCAAACGTCAAGTGAATTCTATAAGCTGTCTCTTCGCTTTGGTTTTAAACATTTATTTAATCACACAATTCGTTGACTTCACAGACAAGCCAGGCATAGTTTCTTGAAAATTCGAATGAGCGCGCCGTAACGCGCCAGCCATGACTTACCACGTGCGGGGAGGCACAGGCAGTTGGCGGTTCTCGAACTTACAAACATTGCCAAGCATTTCGGTGCGATCAAAGCGCTGAACGATGTCTCCATATCGCTCGAGGCCGGCGAAGTCGTCGGGCTGATGGGCGACAACGGCGCCGGCAAATCGACCCTGGTCAAATTGATCGCCGGCAATTTCCGGCCGAGCCATGGATCGATGCAGATGGATGGCCAGGATCTGGTGATGAACCATCCTGTTGACGCCCGCAAACACGGCATCGAAATCGTCCACCAGGATCTCGCGCTCTGCAACAACCTCACTGCCGCCGCCAATGTCTTCCTCGGACGCGAATTGCGCCGTGGAGTAGGACCGCTCCGCATCCTCGACTATGCCTCGATGTACAAGCGTGCCGGCCAGATCTTTGCGGAATTGAAGTCGGAAACGAGGCCCCGCGATCTCGTCAAAAAGATGTCTGGCGGCCAGCGGCAGGCGGTCGCGATTGCCCGGACCCGGCTGACGAACCCGAAGATCGTGCTGCTGGACGAGCCGACCGCCGCCATTTCCGTCCGTCAGGTCGCCGAGGTGCTGAACCTCATCCGCCGCCTGCGCGACCAGGGCATCACCGTCGTGCTGATCAGCCATCGCATGCCCGATGTCTTCGATGTCGCAGATCGCATCATCGTGCTTCGTCGCGGCAACAAGGTCGCCGACAAGAAGATCGCAGACAGCTCCGCAGAAGAAGTGACTGGCCTGATCACCGGTGCGATTACCCACGCCTGATCGAGGCCACCGCCAACAGCACACAAGAAAACCGAAGGTCGACGATGACAACCAATCTGGAAAGTGCGATCGAAGAAAAACAGGGCAACTGGTTGTCCGACATCGTCAACACCCAGACGTTCTGGGTTTTCATTGCCGTGATGCTGGCCTGCCTTTACTTGTCCTTTGCGACGGATTCCTTTGCGACCGCCAAGAACCTTTACAACATCACCCGCAACGTCACCTTCGTAGCGATCATCGCGCTCGGCATGACGCTGGTCATCATCACCGGCGGCATCGACCTGTCGGTCGGTTCGGTCCTGTGCCTCACCAGCATGGTGCTCGGGGTCGTCATGCATGCGGGCTATGGCATCGAAGTCGGCATTCTGGCAGCAGTCGCGACTGCGCTGCTCGTCGGTGCGATCAACGGATTTTTCATCGCCTATCTCGGGATGCCGCCCTTTGTCGTGACGCTCGGCATGCTGTCCATCGCACGAAGCCTGGCGATGGTCGCCTCAGGCAACACGGTTGTCTTTCAGTTCGGCCCTGATCACGACAAACTGCTGGCATTGGGCGGCGGCGCCTGGCTGTTCGGCATCGCCAATCCGGTCGTCTATATGATCATCCTGGCGCTGATCACCGGCTTCATCCTGCGCTGGACGCGCTTCGGCCGCTATCTCTACGCCATCGGCGGCAACGAGCACGCAGCCACCCTGACCGGCGTGCCTGTCCCCGCGATCAAGATGGCGGTCTACATGGTTTCGGCACTGACGGCAGGTATTGCCGGCATCGTCCAGACCGGGTGGCTGGGCGCGATCACCACCAATATCGGCTCAGGTCTCGAACTGCAGGTCATCGCCGCAGCTGTCATCGGCGGCGCCAATCTTGCCGGCGGCATCGGCACCGCCAAGGGCGCGCTGATTGGCGCAGCGCTGATCGAGATCATCCGCAACAGCCTTGGCCTGCTGGGAATCAATGCCTTCTGGCAAGGTGCCTTCATCGGCGGCGCCATCTTGCTCGCCGTGCTCTTCGATCGTATTCGCAGCTATCGTCAGAGCGACTAGGACGGCAGCAACAGCCGTTTGCAGTAATTTTGTTCACTCAAGGACGACGAGTGAGTTCGAGCAAAGCCTCCCCACCCGTCATTCCTGGGCTTGTCCCAGGAATCCAGCCGGCTTGCGTCTGCAAGCCGAAAAGACTCTTTCGCGCCGCCGACGCGGCGCGGCTGGATTCCTGTCACAAGGACAGGAATGAGGGCGGATAGATTCGCATCTGGAAAAATACCCAGATAAAACAATGCGGTAATTGGCATTCCTCTAGTTCCAGATTCAACCCGGCGCCATACAGCCGTTGACGCCGAACATCCGTCTGCATCCTCCACTTACTTTTCCTCATCCCGAAAGATCACCGATTGACACAGCTCGCTTTGTGATAAATGCTAGGATGTCAGACCAATTTGAGAAGCTGACATCAAACGGGGAATATCGCCGCAATGACGGCTACAGTGAATGACAAACCGCACATCGCGGCGCTTCCGCCTCTGGATCGCGCTGCCCAGGTGATCGAGGCACTGTCGACCTACATCGACCGCGCCAGCCTCAAGGCCGGTGACCGCCTGCCGGCCGAACGAGAGCTGATGTCCGCACTCGCCGTCGGCCGTTCGACCATTCGCGAAGTCATCAGCCATTTCCAGGCGCTCGGGGTCATGGAGACCCGAAAGGGCAGCGGCACTTATCTGCTGAAGCCAGTATCGACCGGCACCATCCACATGCCGTTGTCGCTCGATACACCGCTGCTGCGCGACGCCTTGCTGCAGACACTGGAAGTCCGCCGCGGCATCGAATGCGAAGCCGGAATGGTTGCCGCCCGGCGCCGGACGGCGGCTGATCTGGCCAACATCGAAGAGAAACTCGACGAGATGGAACGCGTCCATCTTTCGATGGGCACTTCCGGCCCCGAAGACTTGGCCTTCCACCTCGCCATCTACGACGCCACGCACAATCCGCTGTTCAAGCAACTGCTGGAGCAGATGCGCGAGGCCTTCTGGCGCTTCTGGTCGCATCCGTTCGACCGCGAGGATTTTGCTCGTCGGTCCTTCCCTTTTCACCGCACTCTTTTCAACGCCATCGCCGCTCAAGACACTGAAGCAGCGCGCCGCGAGACGCTAAAAATCCTCGACGTGGTCGAGGAAGATATCAAGGAAATGTCGAAATGACTGACGGCCTCGACCCGTTTGATCTTGCCTCGCTGATCGTCACTCACGACGAGGGCAATTATGCTGAAGCCGTCGTGCCACCGATCTTTCAAACCTCGCTTTTTACTTTCTCCGACTATGACGATATGATCTCGTCCTATCGCGGCGAAAAGGTCCGGCCCATTTATACCCGTGGCCTGAACCCGACCGTCCGCATGTTTGAGGAAACGCTGGCAAAGCTCGAAGGCGCCGAGGATGCGCTCGGATTCGCCAGCGGCATGGCGGCAATCTCGTCGACCGTCCTCAGCTTCGTGGAGCCTGGCGACCGCATCGTCGCAGTCAAGCACGTCTATCCCGACGCCTTCCGCCTGTTCGGCACAATTCTCAAGAAGATGAAGGTCGAGGTGACCTATGTCGACGGCCGTGACGAGGAAGAGGTCGCGCGCGCCCTGCCCGGCGCCAAGCTGCTCTATCTCGAAAGCCCGACAAGTTGGGTGATGGAAGCTCATGACGTCGGCGCGCTGGCCGCTCTCGCCAGGCAGCACGGCATTATCAGCGTCATCGACAACAGCTGGGCAAGCCCGATCTTCCAGCAGCCGATCAAGCTCGGTGTCGACCTCGTGCTGCACTCGGCATCGAAATATCTCGGCGGCCATAGCGATGTCGTTGCTGGCGTGGTTGCCGGCTCGAAAGATATGATCGCCCGCATCAAGGCCGAGGCCTATCCCTATCTCGGCGGCAAGCTGTCGCCGTTCGATGCCTGGTTGCTGATACGCGGCATGCGCACGCTGCCGATCCGCATGAAGGCGCATGAGGCGTCCGGCCTGGAGATCGCCCGCCGACTGCAGGATCATGCGCTGGTCGAGCAGGTCTGCCATCCCGGCCTCGCCAACCGCCTGCCCAACGGGCTCAACGGCACGTCCGGCCTATTCTCATTCATATTCCGCGAAGGGGTGGATATCCGCGCCTTCGCCGATCACCTCAAGCTCTTCAAGTTGGGCGTCAGCTGGGGTGGACACGAAAGCCTGATCGTACCGGGCGAGGTCGTGCTTCAGCAAAAAGCACAGCCAAATTCCGCGCAAGCCTTTGGCATAAACAAGCGGTCCGTACGCCTCCATGTCGGCCTCGAAGGAACCGAGGCGCTGTGGAAAGACATCGAAGCGGCAATGGCAATCGCTTCGTAAAGCCTTGAAACAAAATACAAACTGGGAGAACGAATATGAAAAGACTGGTTACTGCAGCGCTCTTCGCGGCAATGATGGCAGGCACCGCGCTCGCCGACACGACACTTAAGCTGGTTGAGGTGATCACCAGCCCTGAGCGCACCGAAACCCTGAAATCGATCGTCGCCAAGTTCGAAGCCGCCAATCCCGGCACCAAGGTCGACATCATCTCGCTGCCGTGGAACGAAGCCTTCCAGAAGTTCGCCACCATGGTCTCCGCTGGCGATGTGCCTGACGTGATGGAAATGCCCGACACCTGGCTGTCGCTCTACGCTAACAACGGCATGCTCGAAAGCCTGGAACCCTATCTCGATAGCTGGGAGCACACCAAGGAACTGACGCCGCGCGCGCTCGAACTCGGCCGCGATGTCAACAACACCGCCTACATGCTGCCCTACGGCTTCTATCTCCGCGCCATGTTCTACAACAAGAAACTTCTCACTGAGGCCGGTGTCAAGGAGCCGCCGAAGACGCTGGAGGAATTCACGGCCGCGTCTGCCGCCGTCTCTAAGCTCCCAGGCAAGTACGGCTACTGCATGCGCGGTGGCCCCGGCGGTCTCAATGGCTGGATGATCTTCGCCGCCTCGATGGCTGGCTCCAACAAGTATTTCAACGAAGACGGCACCTCGACCATGAACAGCGAAGGCTGGGCCAAGGGCATCGAATGGATGGTCGATCTCTACAAGAAGGGCTATGCGCCGAAGGACAGCGTCAACTGGGGTTTTAACGAAGTCGTGGCCGGCTTCTATTCCGGCACCTGCGCTTTCCTTGATCAGGATCCGGATGCGTTGATCGCGATTGCCGAACGCATGAAGAAGGAAGACTTCGGCGTCATGCCGCTGCCCAAAGGCCCGGATGGCAAGTCCTTCCCGACCATTGGCTATGGCGGCTGGTCGATGTTTACGTCAGCCAAGGACAAGGACCTTTCCTGGAAGCTGATCGCCACCCTCGAGGGCCCGGAAGGCAATATCGAGTGGAACAAGCGCATCGGCGCCCTGCCCGCCTATACAGCGGCCTCGGAGGATCCCTTCTACAAGGGTGACCAGTTCAAGGGCTGGTTCGAGGAATTGGCCGACCCGAACACCGTGCCGACGGTGATGCCGACCTACCTGGAAGAATTTGCCTTCTTCAAGGATTCGATCGCCATCAAGACGTCCCAGCAGGCGCTGCTGGGCGACATCACGCCGAAGGAACTTGCCGACCAGTGGGCTGACTATCTCACCAAGGCGCAGCAAAAGTTCCTCGCCAAGAAATAAGCAGGGCGAGCATGCGGTGGCGATCGACAGGGGTGTCGGTCGCCACCGACCTTAACGACAAAAGGCGCAAAACGCCTGATATGGGAATACTTGGCTGATGACCATCACTGCCGACATGAGCGACGGGCGGCGTGACCGCAAGCCGTGGCTGAAGCGTCTTGCCGATGCTTCAGGCCCCTATCTCTATAGCGCACCGTCGCTTGTCCTGATCGCCGGTGTCATGCTGGTGCCGCTGGTGGTTGGCATCTCCTATGCTTTCAGGGATATCGTCCTGCTCAATCCGTTTTCCGGCGGCTTTGTTGGCCTCGATCACTTTCGTGAATTGTCGCAGGATGCCGCCTTCTATGGTGCGCTGAAGAACACGCTGTGGTGGACAGGCGCGTCCGTCAGCCTGCAGTTCATCTTCGGCCTGATCCTGGCGCTGCTGCTGGACAAGCCATTTGCCGGCCGCGGCATCGTCCAGGCGCTGGTCTTCCTGCCCTGGGCCGTCCCGAGCTTCCTCGCTGGCCTTAACTGGGCGTGGCTGTTCAATCCGGTTATCGGCCCGATCCCGCATTGGCTCTACGCCATGGGCCTGATGAGTGAGCCCGGCAATATTCTCTCCGATCCGCACTACGCGATGTGGGGGCCGATCATCGCCAATATCTGGTGGGGCATTCCCTTCTTCGCAATCACGCTGCTCGCGGCGCTGCAAGCCATCCCGCGCGACCTCTATGAGGCGGCGTCCATCGACGGTGCCGGCTGGTTCCAGCGGTTTCGCTCGATCACCCTGCCCTTCCTCGCGCCGACCATCGCCATCACCGTTCTGCTGCGAACCGTCTGGATTTCCAATTTCGCCGACCTGATCGTCGTCATGACCAATGGCGGCCCCGCCGACCGGACGCAGATCGTGGCGAGCTACATCTTCACCATGGCCTTCAAGCGGCTGGATTTCGGTTATGCCTCCGCGATCGCACTTGTGCTGCTGGCACTGCTGCTCGCCTATTCCATGCTGATCATCCTGCTCCGGCAGATGCTGCTGAACAAGGACTGAGCCTATGCGAACCGGCGTCATCATCCCCACCATCGCACATCGCCTGGCGATCCTGTGCTACATCGTGTTTGCGCTGTTTCCGCTGTTCTGGCTGCTCAAGGTGTCGGTGACACCCAATGACCTGCTTTATTCTGAGGGGGTCAGGATGTGGCCGTCGCGAACGACATGGGAGCACTATTCCTTCGTGCTTCAGCACAGCGCCTTCCCGACCTTCTTCAAGAACAGCTTGATCGTCTCTGCCGCGACCGCGGTCACAGTGACTATCTGCGCCTCGCTCTCAGGCTATGCGCTGTCGCGATTCAGCTTCCGGGCGAAGTATTGGATCGTGGCGCTAATGCTGCTGACGCAGATGTTTCCGCTGGTCATGCTGGTGGCGCCGATCTTCAAGATGCTCTCGCCACTCGGCCTGACCAACAGCCTGACGGGCCTGGTGATTGTCTACACCGCCTTCAACGTTCCCTTCGCGACTTTCCTGATGCAGTCGTTTTTTGATGGCATTCCCAAGGATCTGGAAGAAGCGGCTATGATCGATGGCGCCACGCAGTTTGTCGCCTTCCGGCAGATCATCCTGCCGCTGACCCTGCCGGGAATCGCCGCGACGCTGGGCTTCGTGTTCACCGCCGCATGGAGCGAGCTTCTGTTTGCACTCATGCTGATCAACGGCAATGACGCGGCAACTTTTCCGGTCGGGCTGCTTACCTTCGTCTCGAAATTCTCGGTCGATTTCGGGCAGATGATGGCGGCCGGCGTCATGGCGTTGATCCCCGCCGGCCTCTTCTTCCTGCTCATACAGCGTTATCTCGTCCAGGGCCTGACGGCCGGCGCGGTCAAAGGTTAAAGTCATGGCATCGATTACCATCCACAACGTCCAGAAATCCTTCGGCACCGTGCGGGTGCTGCACGGCGTCGATCTTGACATCAGGGACGGCGAATTCATCGTGCTGGTCGGCCCGTCCGGCTGCGGCAAGTCCACGCTGCTGCGCATGATTGCAGGTCTCGAAGAGGTTAGCGGCGGCGATATCAGCATTGCCGGAAAGCGCGTCAACGACCTCGCGCCCAAGGACCGCGACATCGCCATGGTGTTCCAGTCCTACGCGCTCTATCCGCATATGAATGTCGCCAACAACATGAGCTACAGCCTCAAGCTGAGAAAGCAGGCGAAGGAAAAGATCGCCAGCGCCGTGGCGGCCGCATCCTCCAAGCTCGGGCTCGATCCGCTGCTGGAACGCCGGCCGAAAGCGCTCTCCGGCGGCCAGCGCCAGCGTGTCGCCATGGGCCGCGCCATCGTTCGCCAGCCCAAGGCATTCCTGTTCGACGAACCACTGTCGAATCTCGATGCCCGCCTGCGCGAGCAGATGCGGGCCGAAATCAAGAAACTGCATGGCGACCTCAAGGCGACATCGATCTACGTCACCCATGACCAGATCGAGGCGATGACTTTGGCGGACCGGATCGTCGCCATGCATGGCGGGGTGGTACAGCAGGTTGGCTCGCCGCTCGACCTCTACGACCGACCCGCCAATCTGTTCGTCGCCGGCTTCATCGGCTCACCCGGCATGAACTTCCTCGAAGGGGAATGCGCGGTCTCCGGCGAGCGCACCGAGGTACTGCTGGCCGACGGTGCTGCCATCCCGATCAACACCAAGACCGTCATCGCACCCGGTGCGCGTATCACGCTCGGCATCCGCCCCGAACATGTCTTGGTCGAGGATGGTGGTATGATCGCCAACATCGAATTGATGGAGCCGACCGGCTTCGGCATCATCGTGCACGCATCGATGCAGGGCGTGCCGTTCAAACTGTTCACGCTCAACCGCGACATCCTGAAATCGGGGTCGAAGATCTCGGTGAATTTCCCTGCCAAACATCTGCATCTGTTCGACGCAGCCGGCCAGCGGATCGATTAGTCCCGGCCTTGCTGGAGAGCTCAAAGATATTCCCGCAGGGGGCTGCTATTTCCTGTCTGCAGGCTATGTTGGGGCATCGTTGCTTTGGGGAGCGTTGTGATGGGATTGTTCGATTGGCTGACCGGAACGAAAGCCGCGCCGGCGGGTATGGCACGCCAATCCACTGCGGTTCTGCGCGAGCGATTGCTCGCAGCCAACCGCGATACCGCCCCCTTCACCATTCGCGATGGCGCCCCGGAAGGCGTTGATCTTGTTGCCGAATGGAAGATCGTCGACACCAGCTGGTATGAAATCTTCGCCAAAGCCGGCCTGAAAAAGGTCTTCAAGATCCTGATGAAGTTCGACGACGCCAATGGCGAAGTCCGGGCGGTCGATCAGGAATGGTCCGTCGAATGGCGGGCCGGAGTTCCAAGCCTGAGTCTGAGCGCGGAAGCCTTTCGCGGCCAGAAATGGGAAATGAGCTTTGGCACCGCCTATGCCTTCAAGGAAGACCTCTCCTACGGCAAGGTCTACGAATATCGCTTCAACACCGAAGAGATCAAAACACCGCTGATCGAGACCACCAACCAGGCCGGTTGGGGCTGGAAAGGCGTCGCCTTCGGCAAACTTTGAAGCATCCCCCAATTATTCGAAGCATCCCCAAAGCGAGAGGCGAGACATGCAGATTGGAATGATGGGACTGGGCCGAATGGGCGCCAACATGGTCAGGCGGCTTCTGCGCGACGGCCACGAATGCGTCGTCTATGATATCAATCCCGCAAGCGTCGCAGTACTGGTGGCGGAAGGCGCGATCGGTGCGGGAAACATGGAGGAGTTTGTTGCAAAACTCACGCCGCCCCGCAGCGCCTGGCTGATGCTGCCTGCTGCAATCACCGGTCGGATCGTGGATCAAGTCGCCGGCCTTATGGCGCCCGGCGATACCATCGTTGACGGCGGCAATTCCAACTACCGCGATGCCGTGGACCACGCGGCGCATCTCCAACCCAAGGGCATCAGTTACGTCGACGTCGGCACCAGTGGCGGCGTCTGGGGGCTGGAACGCGGCTACTGCTTGATGATCGGCGGGCCGGACGCAGCGGTCAAGCGCCTCGATCCGATTTTCGCGACACTCGCACCAGGTGCCAACCCAGGCGCGCCGGGAGCCAAGACAACGGCTGAACTCGGTTACCTGCATTGTGGTCCAAGCGGCGCGGGCCACTTCGTCAAAATGGTCCATAACGGCATCGAATACGGCGTCATGGCCGCCTATGCCGAAGGCCTCAACATTCTCAAAGCCGCCAATGCCGGCAGCGGCAAACGTGAGGCAGATGCGGAAACCAGCCCCTTGCATGACCCGCAATACTACCAGTTCGACCTCGATCTTGCTGCAGTAACAGAGGTCTGGCGGCATGGCAGCGTCATCGGCTCATGGCTCCTCGACCTGACCGCTGACATGCTGAAAGGCGATGCGACACTGGCACAATTCGGCGGCCGGGTCTCGGATTCCGGCGAAGGCCGCTGGACACTGAAGGCCGCGATCGACACCGGCGTGCCGGCGCCCGTCCTGTCTTCGGCGCTGTTCGACCGCTTCAGTTCGCAAGGACAATCCGAATTCTCCGACAAACTGCTCTCGGCCATGCGTTATGCCTTTGGCGGCCATGTCGAGAAACCGAAGGCCGGCTCCTGATACGGCTGGCATAGGAGACAGATGATCATGACAAGCGAACGATCCGACACGCTGGTGCTGTTTGGCGCCACCGGCGATCTGGCACGCAAGAAGATTTTCCCCGCGCTTTACGCCATGGTGGCGCGCGGCACATTGACCGAGCCGATTGTCGGTGTGGCGCTTGAAGATTGGGATGCAAGCCAGCTTCAGGCCCGCGCCCGCGAAAGCATCACCCAGGCGCTTGGCAGCATTGATGAAGCGATTTTTGCCCGGCTCGCAGGCCTGTTTCGCTATGTCGGCGGCGACTATCGCAACCAGTCGACCTTTGACAAGCTCAAGGAAACCCTCGGTTCCGCACGGCATCCGCTTTACTATCTCGCCATTCCGCCGAGCATGTTCGAGCCGGTCGTGCAGGGCCTTGAGCAATCCGGTGGGGCTGCGGGAGCCCGGCTGATGGTGGAAAAGCCCTTCGGCCGTGACTTGCAATCGGCGCGCTGGCTGAACCGGGTGTTGCACATCGCCTTCGAAGAAAAGTCGATATTCCGCATTGATCACTATCTCGGCAAGGAAGCCATCCAGAACCTGCTCTATTTCCGCTTTGCCAATTCCTTTCTCGAGCCGATCTGGAACCGCAGCCACGTCGAAAGCGTGCAGATCACCATGGCCGAGGATTTTGGTATCCAAGGCCGCGGCCGCTTCTATGACGAGATCGGCTGCATTCGCGATGTCATTCAGAACCACCTGCTCAACATCCTGCTGCTGCTGGCGATGGAGCCGCCGGCAACCAGCGCGGCCAACGATCTGATTGACGAAAAGGTGCAGGTGCTGAAAGCGATCCGCACGCTGACCGCGGACGATGTCGTGCGTGGCCAGTTCAACGGCTATCTGCAGGAACCCGGCGTGGCGCCTGCCTCCCCGGTCGAGACTTTTGCCGCGGTGCGGTTTGCCGTCGACACCTGGCGCTGGCAGGGTGTGCCCTTCTTCATCCGGGCCGGCAAATGCCTACCTGTTCGGACCACCGAGGTTGTGGTCAGGCTGAGGCCGCCGCCGCTCGGCATTTTCGACGAGATCAGGCCTGAGAATTCCAACTACATCCGCTTCCGCATCACGCCGGAAGTGTCGATTTCGATTGGCGCCCGCCGCAAGATCGCCGGCGACGACATGGCGGGCGAGCAGGTCGAACTCAGCGCGGTCGACGACGCAGCAGGCGACATGGAACCCTACGAGCGGCTGATCGGCGATGCCATGAACGGCTATACCCAACTGTTCACCCGCGAGGATGCCAGCGAGATCGCCTGGCGGATCGTCGGAAGGGTGCTGGACGACAAGACACCACCGGCGATCTATGAGCCGGGGACATGGGGGCCGGCCGATGCCATGGCCAACTTCGGGCCTCCGAACGGCTGGGTCAATCCGACGAAGTGAGAAACGAGGGTCAGCGAATGGAGAGGACTTCTATCTCTTCCTCGCGGCCCGCGGCCTCGAATTCCACGACATCGCCGACGACGGCCCCGTCCACGGCACGGGCGAGCGGCGGAGGCGCGTCGTCGATCTCCTTGGTAAACGCCCGGCTCATCGCTATCGCCCTCCCCGCACCGTCGCTATCTGGAAAGCCATGCCCGCGCCCTCGCGACCATCATGTTCTTGGCCGAGATAATCACATCTCGGACCTGCTTGATTTGTGTCATGGCCCACGCAAACCAGGGATAGGTCAGAAGCTTGCCGTGACCAGCCTCATAGATACGCTCTACAATCAGGAACGTCATGAGGTAAGCGAAGATCAGCAGGACGATGCCGGTGATAACAAGGCCACGCGCCACCAGATACAGCGCGAAAACCTTGAGCGGCTCGGCAATGGCAAACGGTACGCCGAACAGGATCAGGATCGTGAACCGCGGCAGTGGCTCTATCGCCGCCCGGAACCGCTCCATGATCCGTCGCGTGGCAATCCAGTCGAGGATCGGCCGATAGATCGGCCGCACCAGATCATCGATCAACAGGATAATGGCAAGAACGATGCTGAATGGCCACAGCAGCCATCGCCAGGGAGATTTATCAGGCGGAAGGGTCACAGATTTTCACGTCTAGCTGGCCCTTCACGGGCACTCGGGAAACAGGCGGCGTATGCTCATGACATTTTCATGACCTGGCATAGATAGCGCTTGGATATCCCGAATTCAAAGGGAATGACTACAGACTCCCGCACAGCAGATTTGCGGTGCGAGCGGCCGAGATCTGCCGACATTTCCCTTTGCCTATAAGAGGAAATCGCCCTTCGTCAGGTGGATGATGCCTGTGAGCTCAACCTGGAAATCGGCGCGTCCATCCAGATTGGTGTCGCCATAGATAATCGTCATGTCCTTGGCGGTACCGGCATGGTCGAATGTGCGGTAGGTCAGTTCGCCCGCCTTGCCGGTAAAATCGCCCTGCCCGCGCCAGACGAAGGCCTGGTCGCCGGCAAGCTTGGTATTTGCATCAATGGCCTTGAAGCTCAGGATGTCGCCGTCGCCGAAATCGGTGATAATATCGCGCTTGTCGGCTCCCGAAAGCGGATCAAACGAGCCGTTGTTGACGAACCCAGACATGCCCGGTGCGGAATCCTTGATCGAGACGAAGATGAACGTGTCGTGGCCGGCGCCGCCGGTCATTGTGTCGACTCCCTTGCCGCCGATGAGCTTGTCATCGCCGCCGCCACCCTTGATGACGTCGTCACCGCCCTTGCCGTCGAGAACATCGTCGTTCTTGCCGCCGACAAGCTTGTCGTCGCCCGTGCCGCCTGGAATCTGCTCGACGACATCGGTGACCGAAATCTTGACCGATTGGGAGTCCTCGTAACTCGAGCCGATGGCCGGATCGTCCAGCCGCACCGTAACATCGAGCTTCAGATTGGTCTCGAAATCGAGCTTGGCGCCCGCCTTCAGCCATAGATCGCCGTTGCGGATTTCAAAGAGCGACGCATCTGCGCCAGCCAGCGAAAGCGTATTGGTGCCTCCATCCACATCGCCGATGGCAATATCGGCCACCTTGCGGGCGGACGCGGTTGAGGCATCTTCGGCAATTGACGTGAATTTCTGGGTCAGCGTCAGGCTGGGCGCATCGTTGACAGCATCGACATCGAAATTGAATGTCGACTGAACCGGCGCCGAGCCATCCTCGTTGCCGTCTTCGACCTCGACTTTGAAGGATGCAGCTGACGTTTCCGAGCCGTCATGCTTGAAGGTGACAAGGCCGGCTGCCAGCTGCGCTCCGGTAAAGCTCATGGCTGCCGTGCCATTGACCTTGACGGTGCCATGGCTGAGCGACGAGATCGTGAATGTGACGCCGGAAGCACCATCGTCCGGATCCGAGAAGTTGAGGTCAGTCGTGGTCAGCGCATAGCTTCCGCCTTCGAGCACGGTGGCGGCCAGATCGCCGGTGAGCAGGGGTGCGTCATTCTCGATCTGCACACCCGTGGTCGAGCCGACATTGTTCAGCGTCGTAACCGCGTTATTACCAGCGGCATCACGGATCGTGCCGCCATTCAGGTCGATGGTCGTCGCGACCGAGACGCCGTCCATGTCCATCTGGCTATCCTGGACAGTCATCCGGAACACCAATGCGCTGGAGCCACTGCCGCTGACATACGTTGCATAGACCGTGCCGCCCGTATCGAGCGTGATCGCAATCCGCGGTGTGCCGCCTGTCGTGTCGATGACGACCGCCTCCGAAACATTGACGGTGAAATCGAGATTCTGGCCTCCCTCGTAGACGCTATCGGCTGGCACGCTCACACTCGATACTGTGGGTGCGATCCCGTCGACGACAATAGCGTGCTGCCCAGCGATCGAATGAGCACCACCCGTTGTCGGCAAGGTCAGGACAGCGTCGATATGAGAGCCGCCAACACCCCTGATCGTGGCGCCGTTCAGCGTCAACGCGGCCGTTGAGGCAAAATCGAGATCGGCGCTCTGGTCGCCGGCCTGCACGATATAGCTGAATGTCAGCGTATCCGTCCCCGATCCGGAGACATACACGATGTTGCGGTCCGTCGTTCCGGTTTCGAGCAGCAGTGTGGGAGTCCCGCCCGTTGTATCGACAGAAACCGCCTCATCGAAACTGACAGTGACGGTGATCACATCGCCTACATGGTAACTGCCATCCGCATTGGTCACCGACACATCGCTGACGACGGGACTTGGCTGCGCGATCGACAGCGAGATCGTGTCGGTGTCAGTCTGGGTACCGCCCGAGCCTGTATTCCCGAGATCGCTCGATGTGATCTGAATGATGGCGGCACCGTAATAGCCCGGCGTCGGAGCATAGACCATGCCGCTGAGCGCCGTGTTGATGGCAGTCAGCGTGCCTTCAAATGTCATGGTCAAATCGCCTGCACCACTGCCGACGAGAAAGGAGAGACCGGTGGTACCCGAAAGGGTCAGATCGCCATGGGTGACCGTCAACGTGACACGGACCGTATTAGAACCCGCATCCACGTCGGAAACCGAGATCAGATTGCCGTTGCCGCTGTTGAAAGTGATGCTCACATCCTGTTCGCCGCTTTGCGTTCCCGGCACGGTATTGACCGGCGCGTCATTGGCGGCCGACACGGTGAGCGTCACCGTCGTGCTGGCGGCTTCGCTGCTGCCGGTTCCAGAGTTGCCGGGATCGCTGCCGGTATTGCCGCCGTCATCGATTGCCGCCGTAAGCGTCACGTTGCCTGTCGCATTGGCAGCGGTCGTGAAAGTAACGTTACTTCCGGCGACAAAGGCGTTGATATCGGCGATCGAGCCGGTGAGCGTCATGCTGCCTGTTCCGGTGCCAGAGACGACAACGCCGCTGCCGCTGGTCGCAGCCAGCGTGCCGGACCCGACCGAGAGGGTTGCGGTAACCTGCCCGTTACCCGCATCGACATCCGAAAAGCTGATTCCTGACAGGGCCGAGGCGACATCCTCGCTGACAGCAATCGATCCCGGCGCCGTGATCGTGGGCGCATCGTTGACGGCAGTGACCTCCAGAGTGACGGTCTGGCTGTCGGTCTTGGCACCGCCACTACCGGTGTTGCCGCCATCGTCGATCGAGGCCGTGAGCGTGACGTCACTCGTGGCATTGCTGGCCGTCGTGAACGCAACGTGACTAGCAGCGATGTAGCTGTTGATATTGGCGATCGTGCCCGTCAACGTCAGGGCAGTCACAGAGCCGCCAATGGTAACGCCGCTCCCGCTGGTGGCGGCAAGGCTTCCCGAACCGACAGAAAGCGTCACCGTGACATTGGAACTGCCGGCATCCACATCTGAAAAACTGATCCCCGTAACAGCGGTCGACGTATCCTCGTCAACGGCAATAGACGCTGGAACGCTGACGACAGGCGCGTCGTTGGCTGCGCTGACGGAAAGCACCTTTGTGGCGACGCTGCTGTCGGTCGTCCCGTCGTTGACGCTGAACGAAATTGTCCTGTTGCTGGTATTCGGGGCGTCCGAAGAGTCGCTGTAGGTCACCGATTGCAAGGCGGCCTGCCATTGGGCAAGCGTTGCCGTTCCACCGCTCGATATCAGCGTCATCACCCCGGTCGTGCTGTCAAACGACGCCGAGATGTTACCCATCGTCGAGCCATTATTGACGAAGGCCAGCACATCCTCGCCAGAGTGGTAATTGCCGGTGATCGAGACCGTGGCGGTGGCCAATGTCGAATTATCGGCGTCCGAAAGCGTCAGGCCGCTGTCGACCACTTGTACCGAGCCTTCGGCAGCCGCCGTGGTTCCGCCAGATGTCACCGCGACAGGCGCATCGTTCGCCGCAACCACGCTGACCGTCGCTGCGATGGAAAGCGCCGATGTATCGACGCCGCCGCTGGCCGTGCCGCCATTGTCCTGGATCGACGTCAGCGTCACGACCCGGTCGGCCTCGGTCGGCGTATCGCTCGCATTGCGGTAGCTGATACCGTCGACCAAAGTTGCATAGGCCGAAGCGCTCAGCCCGGCAGTCTTGGTCAAGGTCACCGTGGCGGTAGAGCCAACCAAGGTCACCGAGACAGTCATCCCATTGCCTGTCGTGGTGACCGAATTGCCATTGGTCAGCGCGATATCGGTGCCGTCGATATGCAGGATCTCGCTTGCACCGTCTGTCACGTGGCTGACGGTGAGAGCAAGTCCCTTGAGGTTTTGGCCGGATTCGAAGGCGGACGCCGTGACACCCGAAAACAGGTCAACGCCGGCATCGTTTTCCGTATATGTCACGGTGCCGCCCGTGGCCGAAAGTGTCGGTGCATCGTTAACAGGCGTCATCGCAACGGTCGAAGTGATGCTCGTCGATACCGTGTTGTTGCTGCCACCACTGTCGGTCAGGCCAGTAATCGTCACGACGCGGCTCGTGCTGCCCGGATCGTTGCTGCTGTTGGTATAGGTCATGCCATCGATCAGCGAGGCCATCTGGGCGTCGCTCCGCGTCATGCCACTGAGCGTGATCGTGGCAGTCCCGCTGCTGACACTTACGGAATAGCTGCCAATGCCGGAGATGGTGCCGGAATTGCCATTGGTCAGCGAGACGGTCGTTCCACCAATCGACAACGTCTCGGATGCGCCGTTCGACACATTGGTGACGGTCATCGTCATGCCGGCAAAGGTCTGGCCGGAATCGTTGGTCGCAGTGCTGACGCTGCCGAACAGGTCGACAGCCGATCCATTTTCCGTGAAGCTCGGGCTCACCCCTGTCGCTGTCGCCGTTGGAGAAGCGAGAGGCACGACGGCGTCGGCGATCTGGAAATTGTTGATCGCTCCCCAGCCAGCCCCGGAGGAGAACGTGATACGAACTTCATCGACGTAATCGAAGGTGGCATCGAATGTCGGCAGAACGCTCGTACCATCAGTATTCGAGACAAAAGTCGTCGAGGCAACCTGGACACCATCGTGATAACCGACAACGACAACGTCCTCGCCTGTCCAACCACCCCAGTCGTACCATTCGAACCCATTGAGCTGGAATTCAGAGCCGTCGGCGCTTTTGATTTCGAATCCAGCCCAGCCGGTCAAGGATAGATCCGTATCAAAAGTAGTCAGACCGGTAACGACAGCTCCGCCGGTCGACAGCTCGTTGTCGTCGTGCCATTCAATAGGCACATCAATCTTCGTGCCGCTGGTGTCGCTGATATTGTATATTTGAAATGTGATGCCAGACAGATCCGTGGACCCGCCCTCGCCATCCTCGGCGATACCGTCAGCCCAGTCAGTTGGGTCGTCGGAGGTGAAAGTCAGCGTCCCGGACGCAAGCAGCCCGGCATAGCCGGGAATCGACAACAGCTGCGCCTCAATGGCGCCGATGCGGCTATCGAGCACCCAGTCGCCGCCAAGCTCTGCCATGCCGGTTGGTGTGGCCGATGCCGCGACATCGGCTCCGGTCGCATTCGCCCAGGCGGCAATGTAGGCCCGGCCCTGTTCACCGGACGCGGCCTCGCAGCCATAGAGCAGGATATCGCCAGTTGCTGTCAGCGCATTCCCGAGCGCACCCAACTCATCTCTTCGTGCCTGCACAACGGAAAGATCGAGCAGCATATTGCCGAGCAAAAGCGCGCCCGGCTGGCCGTGGGAGATGATGTGGACGGCATCATAGCCGGATTTGCCGTGCGCCCATTCCGCGAGCTGAGACAGTCCGTCCCGCGACGCATCGATCCATGCGATTTCAGCACGCGGCGGAAGAGCTTCAACGATGCTTGTGGCATCGGCGACCCCGGCATCGATGAAGAATATCTGGCGCGCTGGGTTGCGTTCGGCAACGGTGATCGCGAACTCGGTCATGGCTTCCCCCGGGAAAATGATGTCGGACGAAATGGGCAGCAAACCGGACGGCGTGCCCTCGATCCCCTCGATGAACTCTGGGATTCGCGTAGCACCTCCCCCGCGAACCCGCCTCGTTACACTTGCCGATAGCTCAGCAAGACTTCCAAACGGCCTTCTACAGCGCCGCGCGTCTTAAGAGACGCGCAAAGGTCGCTGTAGCACTTTGAATTGCTGCATAATTTTGTCCTTAAATCGATTCCGATTTAAGGAATTATGCAGTAGCCTAGAACCGCCATTTCAGGCCGACCCGCACGGTGTCGAAGGCGACATCGTTCTTGAAGCGCGGAAATGCTCCCGTCGGCACCAGTGCAGCGCCGGTGGCCGTGATCGAGCCGAAATCGTAATGCAGGTATTCAACACCGATCGACCATTGCGGCTTGATGCGCCATTCGGCGCCGGCGCCCACGACCCAGCCTGCCCTGACGCCATCTTTCGAGACATCCATCAGCCCCTGCGTGGGGAAGATTGTCGTGTCAAACGCGCGCACATTGATATCGGCAATTGCCACACCGCCGGTACCGTAGAGAAGCACGTCCGATACCGCGACGCCGGCCCGTGCGCGGGCGCTGGAGGTCCAGTCCATGCCAAAGCTGGTGCGCGTGTCGCTGACAATTGCCGATGTGCCGGTCCCACTCAAATTCGCCACATCGAAATCGACGACGCCACCCAGCACGAATGCTGCACTGCCAAAATCGAACTGCCGGTCGCAACCCGCCTCGACCCCGCCGACAAAACCGGAATCCCTTGAGCTGATCGTCTCGTAAGGTCCGGCCGCGCTGTTCCAGGAAAAGCCCGTTCGCGCAAATGGTCCTTTGGTGAACGGCGAATCGGTCGCGTCCGCAGTGGCGCGTCCCGCGCCCACATGCGCGCCGAAATAACAGCTGTTCCATGAGGGTGACGTGGCCTCCGGAGTGAAAAAATCAGCAGCGGAAGCAGTGGAAACGCCGAGCAACATCAAACCTGAAGCGGAGGTCGCAAAAAGCAAACGATTGGCCAAGAAACGTCCCCAAATCCAGGATTTATCAGAATGAATATACGCAACTTCATGATGTTAATGACACCACTATATCGCGACCTGCAAATTAAGAAAAGCTGCGTTTGAAGTTTTGGAAAGAAGTGATGCCTTTCTAACACGACTGTGCTTCCAGCCTTTCGAGGAGACCAAAAGGACTTTCAGCCAGCCGCCGCGCCTGATAGAGCCCAAAGCTGGAAAATCCGCGAAATCCAGGCGGAATGTTGATATCGATCCGGAGGAATAGTCCCGATGCCCGCCTTTAATCCACTTGTCTCCCGGCTGTCACCTCCGCCCATCCCATCCGTGCTTGCCTGGGCAACAGCCTATGACGGCGCACGTGGACCGCTGATCGACCTGAGCCAGGCCGTGCCCGGCTACCCGCCCCACCCCGACATGCTGGCATGGCTGGCCGAGATGGCGGGTTCCCGCCGGTATACCGGCTATGGTGCGATCGAGGGCGAGGACGTGCTGCGCGCGGCCTATGCGGCCCATGTTTCGGAACTCTATGGCGCGCCGGTGGCTGCCGCCAACATTCACATCACCTCGGGGGCCAACCAGGCCTTCATGTGCCTGGCGATGGCCGTTGCGGGCTATGGCGATACGGTCGTCATGACCAACCCCTTCTATTTCAATCAGGAAACCACGCTTGCAATGCTCGGCATCAAGTCCGCGCTGATAGTCTGCGACCCGCAAAAATCCTTCCTGCCGGATATTGATGCGGTCAAGGCTGCGCTGGTACCAGGCATGAAGGCACTGGTTCTTGTGACGCCGAACAACCCCACCGGCGCGGTCTATCCTGCTTCACTGCTGCACGAAATCTTCATGCGATGCCGCGAGAACGGCACGTGGCTGATCCTCGACGAAACCTATCGAGACTTCCTCGACGAGGGTTCGGGGTCGCCGCACGACCTCCTCTCCATCCCGAACTGGGAAGACACTCTTGCCCTGACCTACAGTTTTTCCAAGTCCTACTGCATTCCGGGTCACCGCCTCGGTGCGATTACCGCCGGCGAGGCGATGGTCGATCAGGTCGCCAAGATCATGGATAACCTGCAGATCTGTGCGCCGCGCGCGCCGCAAGCTGCTGTTGCCAAGGCAATTCCGGCACTTTCGGATTGGAGAAAAAGCAATCGCGGCGAAATCACGGTGCGCGCTCAGGCGCTGAAGGATGTGATGAGCAGGTTGCCGCAGTGGGGGCTTCAGGCAATCGGCGCGTACTTCGCCTATATTCGCCATCCATTTGGTGATGTACCATCAGAGCGTGTCGCCGAGCAGCTAGCGAGAGAGGCTGGAATCGTCTGCCTACCCGGCATGTATTTCGGCGAGCGACAGGAAAACTACCTGCGCTTTGCCTTTGCCAATGCCGATGCGCCGACGATCCGGAAGCTGGAAGAACGGCTGGCTGGCTTCAGTATCTGATATCGATGACGCCGCCGACACTGCCGGCGGCGTCAGATTGATTTAGGCCAATGCGTGGTCCTTGCCGACATTCGGGCGGTTGGCCACGACGATCCCGACCACCGCTGCAATCGGAATGAGCCACGGCGCGTAATCCAGAAGGCCAAGGCTGCCAGTAAGCGTCGAGTAGTTGACCATCACCAGCACTGCCGCAACGGACAATCCCGCAGTGGACAGGATGGCGATCAACAGGTTGAGCGCCAAACCACTTGCGCCATGGCGTGTTTTCCAGGTGAAGATCACCACCGAGAGCGAGGTCGCCGCCTGCAACAGGATAATGCCGAGCGCCGCCAGGCCGAAGGTGCTCGAAAGCACTGTCATCAGCGGATCGGCATCGCCGATGGCAAACAGTGCCACGACTGCGGAGCTGATCACAGAGACGACCACGCTGGCGACATGTGGCGACTGCAGTTTTGGATGCAGCTTCGCCAACGAGCGAGGCAGCATGCCTTCGCGACCCAGAGCAAAGAGATAACGAGCGGCTGCATTGTGCAAGGCGATCGTTGCGGCAAGCGCGCTGGTCACCATCAGGAATTCCGCCGCGACGATGAAGCCCGGATGCAGGTATTGGGCGAAGGCGCGGAACACCAGGGTACCCGGATTTTCAGCCGCTTCCGCGACGACCTTGTCGTCACCAAAAGCGATGATGACGCTCCACATCGCGATGGCATAGAAGACGGCGATGAAAAGCACGGCCGCGATCACTGCCCGGCTGACGGTGCGATGTCCCTCGCGGGCTTCCTCGCTGTAGATGGCTGCGGATTCGAAGCCCAGGAAGGACACGAAGGCAAACATCAGGCCGATGCCCAGCGAACCGCTGAAGATCGCTGACGGAGCGAAGGATGTGAACGTTACCGTCGCGGCACTGCCGGGCGAGAAGACGGCGACAACCAAGGCTACCAGGATCAGCACTTCCAGCGTCAGCAAAACAGACAACACGCGTGCACCGAGGGTGATCTCGCGATATCCGACCAATCCGACCAGCAGCAGCGAGACTGCGGCCCAAATCTTCCAGGAGATATCAAGACTGAGATTTTCAGCAAAGAACAGGCTTGCGAAGAAACCGAATCCCGCGGCGCTGCCGATGACCATCATGCCATAGACGACGATGGCCACATAAGCCGCGGCGCCACCAGCGTAGCGCCCGAGCCCATGGCGGACATAGGCATAGAATGCGCCGCCGTGGCGGACATGCGGGCTCATGCGCACGAAGCCGACGGCAAACAGGATCAGCACGAAGCCGGCGATCAGGTAGGATCCCGGCATGCCGACGCCGTTGCCGAGCAGCACGCCGAGCGCACCGTTGCTGACGATGGCCGCCAGTGGTGCGGCCGCCGCGACGACCAGGAAGAAGATATCAAGAGCCCGTAGCGAGCGTGTGGGCGAAGTAACAGTTGACATGGTGGTTGTCCGAAAAAGACTGAAGATGAGATGGCGACGCCGATGCAGTCCTGCTGTTATGGCAGGGTAACCCGCTTGCCTGCGAGAGGCGTCGGGAATGGCCCACGCAGCAACTTATCGTTCTCGTCAAAGAATTTCGCCGAAGCAGTGCCGGTAAACGTATCGCCAGCAACCGCCATCTCGTAGGAGATTTCGCCGCGGGTTGCAAATTTGTGCGTCGTGCGATCGGCGGTGATCTCTACGAATTTGCCGATGATCTTGCCGTCCTTGTTGATCCAGACGCCTTTGCCATCGCTGTCGCTGGTGTTCTCGTCGCCAGCATCGGGATTGGCCTGCTGCATGGTGCCGTCGGCGTTGAAGACGAACATGTGGTAGGCAAATGGCGCATCGGCTGCCTTGACGAACCATGTGCCGACGATGGGGTCGCCCTTGGCGGCGTCCTCGGCCGCAGCCGGAGCAAGCATGGCGCCTGCGCAGAACAGCCCAATGGCCGCAGCCGGCGCCAACGTCTTGGCCAGTCTAGATCTTGAAATTCGCATCTGAAGTCTCCCAGTTGTCGTTTGTTTCCCGCCCCCTGCCGCCCCCAATTGTCATTGTTTTTCTTGGGAGCGTTTCGTGGCCGGGCAGTCTCAGGTTATCCGTTGTGCCAAGGGCGCCACATGACCTTGGCCTCATTCCAGTTGTCCTCGCCGTCGGGCGATGACGGCGTGTAGCGTGCGCCCGGAACCTCGCGCGATGGCAAGGTCCAAGTGCCGCGTTCGACCAGCCGATTGATGTTGGCGCGATAGATTTCGTCGACCGCGGCATGACGTTCGGGATCCTTGTTGAGCCAGAGATTGCGGGGATGGATGGGCTTTTCATACATGCGCGAGAAGAGCTCGGTGCGCAGATCCTTCATCCAGTTGGAATTGAGGTTCATGGCGCGGAACTGCCGCAGGGCCTCGATATCGATCATGCTCGCAACCATGGTATTGGCGCCGCTCGACGAGTAGGAGGTGATGTTGCCGCGATAATCGACGATGTGGCCATTGCCGCCGGCAATGTCGATCGGATGCTTCGAGCTTGGCGACAGATAGACCGGGCCGACATTCGGGCAAAGCATGTAGACGCTGTTGAAATCGGCATGGGCGCGGTTCTGGATCATCCAGCTGCCACCACCGGGATAGCCGGAGCCCGTCATCGGCATGGCTTCGGAGGGACGATAGACGACTTCAGCACCGCTGAATGCAAGCGCCCGCACCGCCTCCGGATATTCGCCATCCGAGCAGCAGATCGTACCGATATTGCCGATATCGTCGGTGCGCAACACCGGGTAAAAGGCCTCGGGGCCATCGCCGAACAGCTCCACCCAGCGGTCATAGACATCGTGAGGGGTGCAGCTGCGTTCACGGCACCAGATGTGGTTCTTGGCGGCGCGATGCACGACCTCGCCCTTGCGGTCGATGACGAACAGCGTGTTGAAGAAGCGGTCCTTCATCACATCCGGCCAGCGCGCCTTGCACTGGCCGATAATGTAGGTGTCGTAGTGCCGTGCGAGCTTGCCGAGCGCCTCGGTTTCCTCACCGGGCAGGTCGATGAACATGTCCTTCGCTGCCGTCACATGCGGCACGTCGAAGATCTCGTCGGTGAAGCCGGTCAGTGCGCCCTCGGCCAGCGCGACGACGCGCACGGGCGCGTTGATCGAGCAGATCGAGATCGAGGCGTGAATGGCCTCCTCGATGGTTTCGAGATTGTGCCGGATGTGCCGGCGCTCGGCGATGCCGGTGACGATGGTTGAAAGCCCGATCGCCATATAGGGCGCGACATAATCCGGACGTTTGGTCATTTGCTTCTTCCATTCACTGCTTGCTGGGGTTGATAGAGAGACGGGCCGAATGCTGCGTCGCACTGATGCGCGAGGCTGATTCCTGGCGATTCCGATGTCCCTCAATTCCCCTGAAGTGGCTGGAGTGTAGGCAAACTTGCAGAGCCGGGGATATCATACTGAAGTACGACATCGGCTCAGCCGGCCGCGTGATGGCAGTCCGGGACGGTCGATGATTGTTTTAGGGTGGATGGCCGCTGTCTATTGCGGCAATGGAGATGTGCCGCGGCTGTCATGAAGCTTCTTCATGAGTTCGGCGCGGCTGCGAACGCCGGCCTTGGCCAGGACGCGGCTGACATGCGTCTTCACCGTCGGCAGCTCGATATTGAGACGCCGGCAGATTTCCTTGTTGCAGATCGCAGCACCGATCAGGGTGGCGATTTGCTGCTCGCGCGGCGTCAGTCCCTCGATGCCCTGAAATTGGTCGTCTTCGGCAGGAAGCTCGAACACGCTGCCTTCGACGAACTCGACGAGCTTTTCGAGGAACGTCAGATTGTCCGAGGTGAAGGCACCGGTTGCTTCATTGCGCAGCAGCGACGCCCCGGCGACGATCTGCGAGCCGCGGCGGAAATAGAGTTCGGTCTGATGCGCTGCCTTCTGCGGCGTCAGGAACTTTTCGAAATATTCCAGCGTATCAGGGTCATGATGGGCGGAATCGCGGCTCAGTAACTGCAAGCGTGCGCCCGACTGGCTCATACGCCCCGGGTGAAGCGGGTCGAACCGCCAGAAGTGATGATAGTAGCGATCCAGCCAATAAGGCGAGAGGCTGAACAACTGATGGCCCAGCACGTGTCGGCCACCCTCGACACGATAAAAACAGCATCCCGTCAACGGCATCGCCGATGTCACGAGGGATAGGAAATGATCACCAAAAACTGCCCGGTCGAACTGCATCCGGTCGCCTGACTGAGGATACTATGTGGAAAAACTGCAGATAAACTGCAATCCCATATGCTAGCACCGCTTCTTCACGTCCGCCAAGCAAAATATCCGGGGCGTGAGGCCCCAGTAATATCATAGCCCTGTGCGGCTAAACCCTCGCCCGCGATTTGAGCCACCGGTCGAAAGCAACCGCCAGGATCAGAATCAACCCGATGACCACAGACTGGGTGTAGGACGAGACATTGTTGAACTGCAGGCCGTTTTGCAGCACGCCGATCAGGGCGGCACCTACAACGGTCCCCCCAACGCTACCGATGCCGCCGAACAGGGATGTGCCGCCAATCACGACAGCCGAGATGACCGTCAATTCATAGCCCAGCCCGGCCACGGCTTCCGCCGAGTTCAGGCGCGCCGCAAGCACGAAGGCTGCGAGCCCTGAAAAAAAGCCGACGATGACGTAAACGGAAATCAATATCCGATCGACCCGCAGACCCGACAGCCGCGCCGCCTCCGCATTGCCGCCAACGGCGTAGACTGCACGGCCATAGCGCGTATAGCGCAGCACGATGTGGCAGAGGATCGCCGCCACCGCAAAGATGATCACCGGCACAGGCACTGGCCCCACGAGACCTGTGCCGAACCAACGCATGCCGGACGTAAAGCCGGAGATCGGGCCGCCGTTAGAAAGCATCAATGTCAAGCCGCGAAAGATCGTCAACCCGCCCAGCGTGACCACGAACGGCGGCACCTTCAGTCGGGTAATCGCCAGTCCTTGCAAACCACCGCCTGCCGCACCGACAATCACCGCCGCCAGCAGTGCCGCAAACCAGCCATAGCCAGTGCCTTCCGACGCCGACAGCGACAGCGTACTGGCCGCACCACCCTTGGCAACGATCGCCGCCACCATGCCGCACAGCGCCAGCAGCGCCCCGACGCTCAGGTCGATGCCGGCAGTCAGAATGACGAAGGTCATGCCAAGCGCAATCAGCCCGGTGATCGAGATCTGCCGCATGATATTGAAGACATTGATCGGATCGATGAAACTCGGCTTCAGCGCCGTGAACACCGCCATCAGGATGATCAGGAACAGCAAGGGGCCGAACTGCTTGAGAATGCGGAAGATATTGGGCCCCTTGCGCTCGGCCGTGTCCGTCGTCGTGGTCATCAAGCGTCTCCCCGCCGCTGCCCGTTATGATTTGAACCCAGCGCCATCAGCGCCATGAGTTTTTCCTCGGTCGCCTCGACCGCCGGCATTTCGCCGGTGATCCGGCCCTGGCGCATGGTAGCGATGCGGTCGCTCACCGCCAGCACTTCAGGCAACTCGGACGAAATCACCAT
Source organism: Shinella sp. OV683 (assembly GCF_057787725.1). Lineage (NCBI taxonomy): Bacteria > Pseudomonadati > Pseudomonadota > Alphaproteobacteria > Hyphomicrobiales > Rhizobiaceae > Shinella > Shinella sp. OV683. The sequence continues at coordinate 1,686,683 of NZ_CM173543.1, read as the reverse complement.
CACCGCAATACCGCGGGCAGCAAGTTGCACAAGGATCTGATGGACTTCCGCCTTGGCACCGACATCGACCCCGCGTGTCGGCTCGTCAACGATCAGGACTTTGGGGTCTCGTGCAAGCCAGCGGGCGATGATGACCTTCTGCTGATTGCCTCCGGAAAGGCCCTCAATCGCCTGGTCAGGCGACGCCATGCGGATCGACAGCGCCTTCTTGTATTCGGCCAGCGCCAGCTTCTCGCGTCCCTCGGCCATGAAGCCCAAGCCATTCGAATAGGTATCGAGCGATGCCACCGAGAAATTCTGCTGGATGCCCAGCATGGCAAAAATCGCCTGGTGCTTGCGGTCTTCCGGCACCAGCCCGATGCCGAGATCGATGGCGTCGGCCGGCGATTTCGGCGCAATCGGCTTGCCATCGAGTTCAATCGTTCCCGCAGCAATACGGTCGGCACCGAAGATCGCCCGCGCAAGTTCGGTGCGGCCTGAGCCGACCAGCCCGGCAACGCCGAGGATTTCGCCTGCCTTCAGGTCAAGGTCGACGTCGTCGAGAACGATGGCATGCGGCGCTTCAGGATCACGCACAGTGCGAAGGCCACGGACGCTAAGACGTACGGCCCCGGCGACCTCGCGCTGGCTCGGCCGTGCGTAAAGTTCGGAGGCAGCCCGGCCCACCATCTTTTCGATGATCTGCGGAAGCGGGATTGGCTGGCCATTCTCGCGCAGAAGATGCCCCGCCAGTCGGCCATCGCGCAGCACGGTCATCCGGTCGCATATCGCGCTCGCCTCCTCCAGCCGGTGCGTCACGAACATGATGGCGACGCCTTCCTTGCGCAGCCGATCCATAATGCCGAGCAGCTTCTGTACCTCGGATTCCGTCAGCGCCGAAGTCGGCTCATCCATGATGATCAGCCGGCCTTTGATCGAAAGCGCCCGGGCGATTTCGACAAGCTGCTGCTCGGCAACCGAAAGGGCGGAGACCGGCGTATCCGGGTCAATGGTGAGGCCAACGCGAGCGATGTGCCCGCGCGTCTCCTGCCGCATCCGCCGCCAGTCGATCAGCCCGACCACGCCGGTGGGCGCGCGGCCGATGAAGATGTTCTCGGCAACCGAAAGCGTCGGGATCAGGCTGAGTTCCTGATAGATGGTGACGATACCCGCCCGCTTGGCTGCATCGGGGCTCGACGGCCGGTAATCGGCCCCGGAAAAGACGATGCTGCCGCTCGATGGCGGCTGCGCACCGGATAGTATCTTCAGCAGCGTCGACTTGCCCGCACCATTCTCGCCCAGCAGCCCGAGGATCTCCCCCGGGCGCACATCGAGCGAAACGTCGCGCAGCGCCGCAACACCGGAAAAGTGCTTTGATATGCCGTTCACTTCGAGCAGCGGCGCATCAGGTTGTTCCGCGGCAGCCAGCGCAGCCATCGGCCTCTCCCAAATTCAATTGCTGTATGCGCGTTGCCGGCGCGGCGTCATGAGACGGCACGCCGGCAATTCGACTTCAGTTACTTGGCTTCGCCGATACGCTCGGCCTTGTCGATATTGTCCTTGCCGATCACGATCGGGGTCAGGAGCACGAGCTTTTCCTTCGGCTCGGTCTTGTCCTTGGCATAGGCGACCGCTATCTTGACTGCGGTGCGTGACTGCTCGCCCGGGAATTGCTCGACCGTACCGGCAAGCTTGCCGTCGCGGACAGCGACAAGTGCTTCCGGAAGCGCATCGAAGCCGTAGATCTTCACATCGCTGAAGCCGCGGGCCGCGCAGGCCTCCAGGGCCCCAAGCGCCATATCATCGTTGGCACAGATGATCGCATCCGGCTTGCCATTGGCTGACAGGCCGGCTTCCGTGACCGCCAGACCCTGGTCGCGGGCAAAGTTCCCCGTTTGCTCGAAGATGATCTGGTACTTGTCCTTCAACGGATCGAGGACGTTGTGAACGCCCTTGTTGCGATCGATTGCCGGACCGGCACCCGGCTGGCCTTGCAAATGGAACAGCTTGGCGCCATTCGGGAAGGCATCGACCACGGCTTGCGCCTCGGCTTCACCGCCCTTGACATTGTCCGCGCCGACATGGGCGAGGATGCCATCCACGCCATCGACACGGCGGTCGATGGTGACGACGGGTACGCCAGCCTGGATGGCCTGCTCGATGGCCGGCGCAAGCGCATTGACGTCAAGCGGGGAAATAACGATGGCATTGACCTTCTGGACGATCGCCGCTTCGATATCGGCGGTCTGCTTGGGCGCGGAATTCTGTCCATCACTCTCGATGATATCAACGCCCTGCGCTTGGGCCTCAGCCTTGATCTGGTTGAGCATGTGCACGAAGAACGGGAAGCCGAGATTGGGCACCGAGCCCAGGATCGTCAATTTATCGGCGGCAAATGCGCCCGGAGCTAATGTTGCAAGAGTGGCAAGTGCTACGGACGACAATAAAAAATCGCGTCTATTCATAAAACTATCCTCCTCCAAGGTTTCACGAAAGTGCGCAATTCTCCTCAAGGCGCACATCGCCGGGAAAACATATGGAGCGGAACAAGATAACGCAAGAGTAGACCGGCTCAAAAAGCGAGCGCTCACTCTCGGTAGGCGTGATAATGATGCCCCCTCCCGCATCAGCGGAAGGGGATCTGCAAATAGTGTCAATTCACCGAATGCAGCGTCACCGACGCCCCGGCAGCCGCAACGTTGAGACCGAGTTGTCCCGTCAGGCTGACGACCTGCAACTGCACGGAGCCTCCAGTACCGCCGATTAGCACATTGGCACCGACGCCGGCCCCGAGGGTCGCCTCGGCGGCAGCGCCCATATAGATGCCGCCCAGCGAACCATGGTGATAGCCGGCCGTCGGTGCAAACACCGCCCAGACGAGCCGGCCTTGCGTCGTATAGCCAAGGTCGATACCGAGCTTCTTGACCGATCCGGCATAGTGGTCAGGGCGATCTCCCCGGAAGCTTGAGCGGAAAACGCAATCAAGCTCCTTGGCCGAACCAAGGAGATAGCCGCCGCCGCTGCCGATGTCGCAGGTCAGCGTACCGATCTTGACGCCGCTATGGCCGTCCGTTTCTTCGTAGGTCGGTGCATTGTCCCTATAGGAAAGGTCGGCAGCGTGGACAGCCATGGCGCCAGCGAGAGCCAGTGAGGTTGCGGCAAATGTCGTGGCAAGTGTCTTGTTCATCATTCTTTCCTTCTAAAATCACGACCGATGCGTGAAGCGCGGCCATTCAGCCCATGAACAACGAATGTTGTCGGCATGCGTTCCGGACGACGCATGCGACAGACAGCCTCATCGTTCAGCTTCCATTGGGACTTTTAAAAGGCGTGTGGGGGTGAAAGGCGATATCGCATCGAGTTCCATGAAGGCGACGAACTGCGGTCGTCGGACGAACTGTAGTCGTCGATTGTCTCAACATCATCCTATTGATTATGCCACGACCGTCAGCTTGCGCTTGCGCTCATCCAGCAGCACGATCGTCAATCCACTCGCAACGAACTGTTTTATTTTCACCTAAAGGCAGTCAAACTACGCAAAATTGTGAAATATATTTCATGATGTGAATTATATTGACAGTCCGTATCCATCTGCGCATATTCCGCCTCACCGGGGTTCGAGGAGGAATTCTGGTTCCACCAATCATTCGCCGCTCGGTCGGCGACCATAGCAATTTTGGGAAGGCTTCGGCCTCGAGGAGGAATCTTGCGTAAATTTCTAGGCACAATGGTACTTGCGGCACTGGCATCGACGGCTCTGTCGGCCGGCTTCGCGCATGCTGCCGACGACAATCCGTTCCGGTGCAAGCCGGGCGAAAAATACGTGATGAACGTCATGGTCTCGGGCGTCGAATACTGGTTCCCGGTCTATGAAATGTTCAAGCAGGCCGGCAAGCAGTTCGGCTGCGAAACCGAATATACCGGCACGCCGGAATATGACGTCAACAAGCAGATCGCCAGCTTCGACCAGGCACTGGCGCAGAACCCGGCGGGCATTCTCGTCCATCCGATGAACTCCGATCCGTTCATCGAGCCGATCAACCGCGCCATCGATCAGGGCACGGCTGTCGTGACCTTCGCGGCGGATTCCCCGCTTTCCAAGCGCGTCTCGTTCATCACCTCGGACAACACCCGCGAAGGCACCTATGCGGCCGATGCGATCGCGGCGAAGCTGGGCGGCAAGGGCGAATATGCCGTGCTGGAAAACCCCGGACAGGACAATCACGACAAGCGCATCTCGGCCTTCATCGCCCGCATGACGGAAAAGTATCCGGACATGAAGCTGGTCGGTCGCGCTGCGTCCAACCAGGATCCGACCAAGGCCTATCAGGGCCTGATGAGCATCATCCAGGCCAATCCGAACCTCGGTGCCGTGTTCATGCCGGAAGCCAATTCCGCCATCGGCGCTGCCCAGGCCAACAAGGAAAGCGGCGGCAAGATCCTCGTCATGTGCGCCGACGTCAACGCCAACATCCTCGACATGATCAAGGCCGGCGAAGTGTTCGGCTCGATCAACCCGAACCAGGGCATGCAGGGCTATATGGGCTTCATGCTGCTGTGGCTTGCCAAGCATCCCGACCTTATCGACCCGATGAACGACGCCAAGCGCTCCGGCTTCAACGGCATGAGCGTTCCGTTCGTCGACAACGGCCTGTCGATCGTCACTGCTGAAAATGCGGACGACTTCTACTGGGACAAGTACCTCAAGCGTCGCGGCACCAAGGGCATCGACGAGTAACCACGAGGACATCCGGCAAGCCATGCGCGCCATGGCTTGCCGGACGCGACAAGACAGCATGAATGCAATGAGCGAGTGGAGGCGTACGACATGACATCAGATCCGGTCCTGACGATCCGAAATGTTTCGAAGTCCTACGGCTCCATCACCGCACTCACCGATGTCGGCATGACATTGGAGCGCGGCGAAATTCACGCCCTGTGCGGTGAAAACGGTGCCGGAAAATCGACGTTGATGAACATCATCGCCGGTATTGTCCAGCCCAATGGCGGCGAAATCCTGATTGACGGCCGGCCGGCCAAGATCGCCTCGCCTGCCGCAGCCCAAAGACTTGGCATCGGCCTCGTGCACCAGGAGATCGCGCTCTGCCCGGATGCCACGGTTGCCGAAAACATCTTCATGGCCGCGACCACCCTGCGGCGTAAACCGCTGATGAATTTTCGCCAGCTTAACGACGACGCCAGGAGGATCATGCATCGGCTGGCGCCGATCGCCGTCGAGCGCAAGGTTGCCGAACTCTCCATTTCAAACCAGCAACTCGTCGAAATCGCCAAGGCGCTGTCCTTGGATTGTCGCATCCTGATCTTCGACGAACCGACTGCGGCGCTCACCGAAAGCGAGACACGCACTCTGTTCGACATCATTCGCCAGATGAAGGCGCAGGGCATCTCGATCATCTACATCAGCCACCGAATGGCCGAGATCTTCAGCCTCTGCGACCGCGTCACGGTGTTTCGTGACGGACGCCATGTCTGCACCGATCGCGTCGCCGACATCGACGCCGATCATATCATGCGCCGCATGGTCGGACGCGAGATCACTCAGCTCTACCCCGAAAAAGCGGATCCCCAAAGTGCCTCCCAAGCACCGCTTCTCTCGGTCCGCAATCTCGGCGATGGCGATCGCTTCGCCCATGTCGATCTCGACGTCCGCAAAGGCGAGATCCTCGGTGTCGGCGGTCTGATCGGCGCTGGCCGCAGCGAGATCGCCCAGGCGATTTGCGGCCTGAGGCCGGTCAGGGAAGGCGATGTCAGCCTCAATGGCGAGCCACTGACGATCCATCATTACAAGGACGCGATCAGGCGCGGCATCGTCTACCTCTCGGAGGACCGTAAGGGCTCCGGCGTATTTCTAGACCTGTCGATCGCCTCCAACATTTCAGCGCTCAATCTCGATGCCATCACCAACCGTTTCGGCCTGCTTGATCGAAAACGCGAAGAGGCGCAGGCACGCGATCTCAGCCGCAAGCTCGGCGTCCGCATGGGCGGCATCGATTATCCGGTATCGTCGCTCAGCGGCGGCAACCAGCAGAAGGTGGCGATCTCCAAGCAGCTTACCGTCGATCCCAAAGTAATGATCATGGACGAGCCAACGCGCGGCATCGATGTCGGCGCCAAGTCGGAAATCCATCGCCTGCTGCGTGATCTCGCCAATTCCGGCATCGGCGTGGTGGTCATCTCGTCCGAACTGCCTGAATTGATCGGCCTCTGCGACCGCGTCGTCGTCGTCCACGAGGGCACCATCGCCGGCGAGCTCAGCGATGAGGCCCTGACCGAAGAAAACATTATCCGGCTCGCCTCGGGTATCAAACTCGACGGCGAAGGCGACAGGCCGCCGGAGGTCCGCAATGTCGGATAAGACCAATAGGGAGGAAAACATGGCCATCGAAACAATGCCCGCGACGGGCGGAGAAATGTCATCGCTTCGAAGGCTCGCCTCGATGCGCGAAGCGGGACTTGTCGCGATCATTCTGGTGTTGAGCGTGGCCATGAGCTTTGCATCGCCATACTTCCTGACGCTCGGAAATTTCCGCGCCATGCTGATGTCATTCTCGGTTGACGGTATCGTCGTCGTCGGCATGACGATACTGCTGATCGTCGGCGGCATCGATCTCGCCGTCGGCTCTGTCGTTTGCTTTGCGATGGTGTTGTCCGGCTCGCTCTATGTGATGGGGCTTGATCCCTGGACCGCGTCGCTGATCGGCATCGCAGCCAGCGGCGGCATCGGCGCCATCATGGGCTTCTTCGTCACCGTCGTTGGCCTCAACCACTTCATCGCCTCGCTGGCAGGCATGGTCATCGTTCGCGGCCTGTGCCTGATCATCACCAAGGGCACGCCGATCTCGCTGTTCACCCTGCCCGCCTCGTTCAAGGTCGTCGGCCAAGGCACATTCTACGGTGTGCCCTATGTGATCCTGATTTTCGTGGCGATCGTGCTGCTGTTCGACTTCCTGCTGCGGCGGGCCACGGCTTTCCGCAAAGTGTTCTATACTGGTAGCAACGAGAAGGCCGCGCAGTATTCCGGCGTCCGCACCAATCTCGTCAAGTTCTGGGTCACTGTCCTGTGCTCGACACTCGCAGGCATTGCTGGCGTCATCTATATGTCCCGCTTCGGAGCGGCCACCCCGACCTTCGGCGTCGGCATGGAACTCAACATCATCGCCGCAGCTGTGATCGGCGGGGCCTCGCTGAATGGCGGATCGGGCACCATCTTCGGCGCCATCCTCGGCATCGCGCTTCTGTCGCTGGTCACAAGCTCCTTGGTGTTGTTGAATGTATCCGTCTACTGGCAGGATATGATCAAGGGTTGCATTCTGCTCTCCGCCGTATCCATCGACCACTTCATCCATAAGCGAAAGGCCTGATCATGATGATCGGCAAAACCAACAGAAAGCCGAAGATCGTCACCCCGCCTCGCGAGGAGATCGTCATCGCCCGGCAGATGCATCAGGCGCTCGTCCTTCATTTTCTCGAAGGCCTGACGCAGGCGCAGATCGCCGACCAGCTCGGCATCTCGCATGCCACCGTCAACCGGCTGATCAAGCGCGGCCGTCAACTTGGCCTAGTCGAAATCAAGATCAAGTCGCCGGTCGAACAACTCGTCGATCTGGAGCAACAGCTGCAATTGCTCGGCGGCATCTCGCGGGCCGTCGTCGTCCCCACCGTTTCGGACAATCCGCAGACAGCGCTGCAGGCCACCGGCGAAGCGGCCGCCCGGCTGCTACTGGAAACGATCAAGGACGGCGACACGATCTGTATCACCGGTGGCAAGGGCGTCAGCGCGATCGTCGCGGGCCTGAAGCCGACGCGGCGCTACGATGTCGAGATCATCCCGGCCACCGGCTGCGTCCAGGGCAAGCATTACACCGACGTCAACCATGTGGCGATGCTGCTGGCCGACAAGCTCGGCGGACGCGCCTACCAAATCCATGCGCCGTTGTTCGCCGAAACGCCTGAACAGCGCCAGATGCTGATCGACATGCGCTCGGTGAAAGACGTCTTCAAGCGGGCACGCGAAGCTGATCTGGCACTGGTCGGCATCGGCTCGATCCTGACCGACGATTCCAGCTATTATGACCTGCACCCCTCCTCCAGCACCGACCGCAGGGCGATTGAGCAATCCGGCGCCAATGCCGAATTGCTGGCGCATCTGCTGGATCGCAATGGCGCGCCTTGCGACTACAGCCTGAACCATTCGCTGGTGTCGCTGACGCTCGATGAATTCAGTTCCATCCCGCACAAGATCGGCGTCGCGAGCGGTCCCAACAAGGCCAATCCGATCCTCAGCGTCATGCGCGGCAACCATCTCGACACATTGGTCACTGACGAGGCGACCAGCGCGAAGATCCTCGAACTCGCCCATGGGGAAATGGCATGAACGATACGCAAATCACCCGCGAAATCGGTAGCTCCGGCGTCCGCGCCTCGGCAGTCGGCCTCGGCACCTGGGCCATCGGCGGCTGGATGTGGGGTGGCACGGACGAGGCTCAATCGATCGACGCCATCCATGCCTCGCTCGACGCGGGCATCACCCTGATCGATACCGCGCCCGCTTATGGCCTTGGTCGTTCCGAGGAGATCGTCGGCACAGCCCTCAAGGGTCGCCGCGACAAGGCCGTCATCGCCACCAAATGCGGACTGATCTGGCACACGCAGAAAGGTCGGCATTTCTTCGATGAGGATGGCCATGCCGTACATCGCTATCTCGGCCGGGACGCGATCGTTCATGAAGTCGAGCAAAGCCTCAATCGGCTGCAGACCGATCACATCGATCTCTACATCACCCATTGGCAGGACGAGACGACGCCGATCGAGGAAACCATGCGGGCGCTTGAAGATCTCCGCCAGTCCGGCAAGATCCGCGCCATCGGCGCCAGCAATGTCAGCAAGGCCGATCTCGACGCCTATATCGCATGCGGCGGCCTCGATGCGATCCAGGAGCGCTACAGCCTGCTCGATCGCGAACTGGAGCCGGAAATCCTGCCGATAGCGCAAGGTAACAATGTCTCGGTGCTGAGCTACTCTTCGCTGGCGCTGGGCCTTCTCTCTGGCCTTATCGGTCCCGACCGCACTTTCAACGGCGACGACCAACGCAAGGACAATCCGCGCTTCTCCGCCGCCAATCGCGTGAAGGTCAGCCAGTTCGCCAAGGCAATTGCGCCCGTCGCCGAAGCGCATCAGGCCACGACAGCACAGATCGTTATCGCCTGGACCATCGCCCGACCCGGCATAACATTTGCCCTTTGTGGCGCGCGCACCCGCGCCCAGGCACTCGACAATGCCCGTGCCGGCTCGCTCCGGCTCTCCCCGGAAGACATCGCCGCCATCGATACGGCGGCCAATGGCTTTCTCACCGGCATGGATGGATGAGGGAGCGGGACTGACATCATGGACAGGCAGCAAACTCTGGAAGAACTGCGGCGCAATCCGCGGGCGGATGTGCTCGTCATTGGCGGAGGCATCAACGGCATCAGCGTGTTTCGCGAATTGGCACTGCAGGGCGTCCGTGTCGTGCTGGTCGACAAAGCAGACTATTGTTCCGGCGCTAGTGCTGCCCTCTCGCGCATGGTGCATGGCGGACTGCGCTACCTCGAAAATGGCGAATTCAAGCTGGTGCGGGAATCGCTGCTGGAACGCGACCGGCTGCTTGCCAACGCGCCGCACTACGTGGCGCCGCTGCCTACCGTCGTGCCGATCTTCGACCGCTTTTCGGGCTTGGCAAATGGCGTCGTCCGCTTCCTCGGTCTAAGCCGCAATCCGAGCCGGCGCGGAGCGATCGTTGTCAAGGCGGGGCTGACGATCTATGACCTGTTCACGTCGTCACGCAGGAAGATGCCGCACCATCAGTTTCGCAATCGCAAGGCGACACTGTCGAAATGGCCGATCCTCAACCCTGCAACGCTGAGTTCCGCGACCTATTACGATGCATGGGTCAGCCAACCTGAACGGCTCGGCATCGAAATGCTCGAAGATAGCCGTGACGGCCGCAGCAACGCCCTTTCACTCAATCACGCGAAGGCCGTACGCGCCGAGGACGGGACCTATCTGATCCGCGACCTCATCGGCCACTCCGATCTCGCCATTCAACCGCGCATCATCGTCAATGCGACCGGCGGCTGGATCGACCTCACCAATGGCGCACTCCTGCCGCCGAATGTCGATCGGCCTGCGATGATGGGTGGCACAAAAGGCTCGCATCTCATCGTCGACAATGCCGAACTGCGCGACGCGCTCGACGGCCACATGATCTATTACGAAAACGAAGATGGCCGCATCTGCATCCTGTTTCCCTATCTCGGCAAGGTGCTGATCGGCTCCACCGACATCCGCGTCGATAATCCCGACACGGTGCGCTGCGAGCCCGACGAGCGCGACTATATCCTCCAATCACTGGCCTTCGTGCTGCCGGGCATCAGGATCGAGCCGGAGGAGATCGTCTTCCAGTTCAGCGGTGTCCGACCCCTGCCCTCCAGCCAGGATTCGTTTACCGGCCGCATCCCGCGCGACCATTTCTGCACCTGGCTCGACGCTGCATCGACCGAACTGCCGATCCTCTGCATGATCGGCGGCAAATGGACCACGTTCCGCTCCTTCGGCGAACTGGCCGCCGACATGGTGCTGGAGCGCCTCGGCCGGAACCGCTCGATCCGGACCGAAGACATGGCGATTGGCGGCGGCCTGGATTTCCCAAAAGACACAAGTGCTTGGGTCAGAAACTTCGCCCAGCAGATCAACCTACCCGCTGACCAGATCGCCAAGCTGTTTGCGCGCTACGGAACCCGCGCCGACAAGATCGCCCGCTTTATCGTATCGGGCAGCGACTCGCCGATGCCGCACCCCGCCTATTCCAGCCGCGAGATCGAATATCTGATCCGCCACGAGGCCGGCGAACGGCTCGATGATATCCTGCTCAGGCGCACAACGCTTGCCATCACCGGAGAACTTTCCATGGCGATGGTCGATGCCGTGCTGGATATCATGGCCAACACGCTGAACTGGACCGGCAGCCAGCACGACCGCGAGAAATCCTGGTTTCTCGCCAACCTGCTGGAGCGCCATGGCATCGATCAACAGACGCTGACGACACGCAACGAAAAGAGGATTTGAGATGAGAACCAACACCAAGGTCCGGATGAACCGGCTTTTCAACAACGGCCGTTGCCTGGATGTCGCGATCGATCACGGCGTCTGCAACGAGCCGACATTTCTCTCCGGCCTTGAGGATATCGATGCCGTTGTCGCCTCGCTGGTCGCGGCCGCACCGGATGCGATCCAGATGAACTATGGACAGGCCGATATCCTGCAGGCCGGCGACAAGAACAAGCCGGCGCTGGTCATGCGCATCGACATGGGCAATCCCTACAACAAGATCCGCCACCGGGCGATGTGGGCCGTGCTGCAGAACGAGAACGAACCGCTGATCGGCGCGCTGGAAATGGATGCGGCCTGCGTCGTCGTCAACCTGTTCATGCTGCCCGACGAGCCCGATCTCTTCCGCCAATGCGTGCAGAACATCGCCCGCGTCCGCGCCGATTGCGATCGCTACGGCATGCCGCTGATGATCGAGCCGCTGGCCATGCAGCCGGTCACCGAAAAGGGTGGTTACATGGTCGATGGCGACACCGACAAGATCGTCACCCTGACCCGGCTTGCCCGCGAAATGGGCGCCGACATCATCAAGGCTGACCCGACCGACAATGCCGAGGATTTCCACAAGGTCGTGCAGGCGGCGCGTTGCCCGGTTCTGGTGCGCGGAGGCGGCAAGGAAGATCTCAAAGCCGTGTTCACGAAATCCGCAGCCTTGATGACCCAGGGCGCGCAGGGCATGGTCTACGGCCGCAACATCTACCAGCACGCCAATCCGACGGCAGTGGTTCGGGGACTGATGGCCATCATCCATAGTGGCGCCAGCAGTGAAGAGGCTTTTGAACTTTATTCGAAGGGCTAAAGCTAACGCCTAAGGAATACCGACTACTGCATAATTCCTTAAATCGGAATCGATTTAAGGACAAAATTATGCAGCAATTCAAAGTGCTACAGCGACCTTTGCGCGTCTCTAACGACGCGCGGCGCTCTAGTGAGAGATCGGGAGTCTCTCGGGAGGAACTGGAATGTCACGATACGTGCTCGGCCTCGACGCCGGCAACACGGTCATAAAGGCCGTGATCTTCAGTCTGGACGGGCGCGAAATCGCCATGGCGGCGGCCGAAGGCCATAGCACGATGGCCAAGCCCGGCCATGTCGAGCGCGGCCTCGGCGAGCTGTGGCGCGAAGCCGGCAAGGTCATTTCAAGCTGTATCCGCGAAGCCGGTATCGCACCCGCCGAGATCATTGCCATCGGCTGCGCCGGCCATGGCAACGGCCTTTATGCACTGGATCGTGCCGGCGAACCACTGATCGGCATCCAGTCGATCGATACGCGTGCGGCAAATCTCGTGCAAAAATGGGCGCTTGAGGGGAAAGGCTCATCCTATGCCATCAGCGGCCAGAGTTCCTGGCCGGCCCAGACACCGACGCTGCTGGCATGGCTGAAACTGCACGAGCCGGAGCTTTTTGCACGCATCGGCACGGTTCTGCTGTCGAAGGACTTTATCGTCAACCGGCTGACCGGACAAAAGGTCAGTGACGTCTCCGATATGTCAGGCTGCGGACTGCTCAATCTGGCGACGCGCGCCTATGACCGCGCGATCATGGCTTCCTTTGGCCTCGAAGACAGCATGGACATCCTCCCTGCCCTGCACGAAAGCGATGCGATAGTCGGTCACGTCACCGCCAACGCCGCTGACGTGACCGGTCTGCGCGAAGGCACGCCCGTGGTTGCCGGCCTGTTCGATGTCATCGCCAGCGCCGTGGGTTCCGGTGTTACCGAAACCGGCTCCGCGTCGATCATCGTCGGCACATGGAGCATCAATCAGGTGATCACGGAGGAGCCAATCCTGGCGTCGCCCGTGTTCATGACATCGACCTTCGACCGCAAGCGCTTCATGGCTATGGAAAACAGCGCCACCTCGGCCACCAATCTCGAATGGATGGTGCGCGAGTTTTTTCCCGACGCCAAATCGCCGTTCGGCCTCTGCAGCGACCTGGTGGCTGCGGTTGATCCACGGGACGACGTGCCGATCTATCATCCCTTCCTCTACGGCGCCAACAGCTATGCCAATGCACGCGCGGGCTACTACGGTCTGGCGGGCTGGCATAGCCGTGGCCACATGCTCCGCGCCCTGTTCGAGGGCGTGGTCTTTGCCCATCGCCAGCATATCGAGATCCTGCGCAAGGCGGGTGCACGCTTCGATCAGGCTGTGCTGTCGGGCGGAGGCTCGAGAAGCCAGGTCTGGGCACAGATGTTTGCCGACATTCTCGGCGTGCCGGTGGCGACTTCGGGCTCGCAGGAGACCGGCGCGCTCGGCGCGGCGATCGCGGCGGGCACCGGAGTTGGGGCGTTTGCAAGCTTTGCCGAAGGCGCTGGCGCCATGACCAGAATTATCCGCATCCATCAGCCCAATCGTGATCTTGCTGATGTCTTTGAGCGCCGCTATCGGCTATTTCTCGATATCGGCGAAGCAATGCGACCAGTCTGGCAGCGCATGGCGGAGGGCAATGCGTGAAGACGGAAAGCAGCATGACGGCACGTGATGAAGGCAGCTACGATTTCATTATCATCGGCGCGGGCTCGGCGGGCTGCGTGCTGGCAAACCGGCTGTCGGCCGACCCTGCTAACCGGGTGCTGCTGCTCGAGGCTGGCGGCAGCGACAATTATCATTGGGTGCACATACCGATCGGCTACCTCTATTGCATGGGCAATCCGCGCACCGACTGGATGATGCGCACCAAGGAGGATCCGGGCCTCAATGGCCGCACGCTCGCCTATCCTAGAGGCAAGGTGCTCGGCGGCTGCTCATCGATCAACGGCATGATCTATATGCGGGGGCAGTCGGCTGACTACGACCAATGGCGGCAAATGGGCAATCCCGGATGGGGCTGGGACGATGTCCTGCCCTATTTCACCAAATCCGAGGACAACTACCGCGGCAAGTCCGGCATGCATGGCGCAGGCGGCGAATGGCGGGTGGAGAAGCAGCGGCTGTCATGGCCGATACTCGACGCGTTCCGTGACGGGGCTACTGAACTCGGCATTCCCAAGACCGATGACTTCAACACCGGCACCAATGAAGGTTCCGGTTACTTCGAGGTCAACCAGCGCAGCGGCATCCGCTGGAACACGGCCAAGGCATTCCTGAAGCCGGCCAGAAGGCGACCAAACCTGCGTATTCTCACCGGCGCGGCTACCCATAAACTTGTCATGGATGACAAGCGCGTGTCTGGCGTGGAGTTTTTTCTCAATGGCTTACATGTCGTTGCTCATGCAAACCGTGAAGTCATTCTGAGCGCCGGCGCAGTCAATTCGCCGAAAATGCTTGAGCTCTCCGGCATCGGCCGAAGCGATATCCTCTCGGCGAATGGCGTCGAGATAGTGCACGAATTGAGCGGCGTCGGCGAGAACCTGCAGGACCACCTGCAGATCCGCACCGTGTTTCGCATCAGCGGTGGCAAGACGCTCAACCAGCTCTATCACAGCATTCCCGGCCGCGTCGGCATGGGCCTGCAATACCTGTTGAGCCGATCAGGACCATTATCGATGGCACCGAGCCAGCTCGGCATCTTCGCCAAGAGCGACCCGTCGCTCGACATGCCGGATCTGGAATATCACGTCCAGCCGCTGTCCACCGACAGACTGGGCGAGCCCCTGCATCGCTTTCCGGCGGTGACGGTTTCAGTCTGCAATCTGAGACCTGAAAGTCGCGGCAGCGTCCACATCGAAAGTGTGGACCGCGATGCGCCACCGGCCATCCGCCCGAATTACCTGTCAACGCTCAGCGACCGCATGATCGCGGCAAAATCGATCCGCCACGCGCGGCAACTGATGCAAACCGACGCCATCAGGCAATATGCGCCCGAGGAAATGCTGCCGGGCACCGAGTACCAGACCGACGAACAGCTGATCCAGCGCGCCGGCGATATCGCCACGACCATCTTCCATCCCGTCGGCACCTGCAAGATGGGCAACACCAGCGACGCCGTGGTCGACAGCCAGCTGCGCGTGCACGGCCTGTCAGGGCTCCGGGTCGTCGATGCGTCGATCATGCCGACAATCGTATCCGGCAACACCAACTCGCCGGTGATCATGATTGCCGAAAAGGCCGCGGAGATGATTTTGCGTGGCGGCTCGGCAACAGGCTGACCGCATCCTTCTTGGTGATGCAATTTGACGACGGACCGGCATGCTGAAAACCTGCGACAGGCTGGAAAACGCGTGCCATAAGGGCGCCGAAACTCCTCGGGCTCTACAAAAACATGATTCGTATCGAAAACATCAGCAAGCAGAACAGCCATCGGCTCCTCTTCATCGAGGCGTCGGCTGCCCTTAACAAGGGCGAGAAAGTCGGTCTCGTCGGACCCAACGGGGCCGGCAAGACGACGCTTTTCCGGATGATCACCGGAGAGGACCAGCCCGATGAAGGCCAGGTGTCGGTCGAAAAGGGCATGACGGTCGGATACTTCAACCAGGACGTCGGCGAAATGTCGGGCCGCAGCGCGGTCGCCGAAGTCATGGATGGCGCCGGCCCCGTCAGCATCGTCGCCGCCGAACTTCGCGAACTCGAAACTGCCATGTCCGATCCCGATCAGGCCGACAACATGGACGCGATCATCGAGCGCTATGGCGAAGTCCAGGCTCGCTACGAGGAGCTTGACGGCTACGCCCTCGACGGCCGCGCGCGAGAAGTGCTCGATGGCCTCAGCTTCACTCAGGAAATGATGGATGGCGATGTTGGCGCACTGTCGGGCGGCTGGAAAATGCGCGTGGCGCTTGCCCGCATCCTGCTCATGCGCCCCGACGTTATGCTGCTCGACGAACCGAGCAACCATCTCGATCTCGAAAGCCTGATCTGGCTGGAGGAGTTCCTCAAGAACTATGATGGCGCGCTTTTGATGACCTCGCATGACCGCGAGTTCATGAACCGCATTATCAACAAGATCGTCGAGATCGACGGTGGCAACCTGACGACCTATGCCGGCGACTACGGGTTTTACGAGCAGCAGCGCGCCCAGAACGAGAAGCAGCAGCTCGCCCAGTTCGAGCGCCAGCAGGCGATGCTCGCCAAGGAAATCAAGTTCATCGAGCGGTTCAAGGCGCGCGCCTCGCATGCCGCCCAGGTGCAGAGCCGTGTCAAGAAGCTCGACAAGATCGAACGGGTCGAGCCGCCCAAGCGCCGCCAGACCGTCGCCTTCGATTTTCTGCCGGCACCACGCTCGGGCGAAGATGTCATCAGCATCAAGAACGTCCACAAGAGCTATGGCAGCCGCAGCATCTACGAAGGGCTGGATTTCATGGTCCGCCGCCGGGAGCGCTGGTGCATCATGGGCATCAATGGCGCCGGCAAGTCGACACTGCTGAAGCTGGTGACGGGTTCGACCACACCGGATCAGGGCAGCGTCGCTCTGGGCGCCAGCGTCAAGCTGGGCTACTTCGCCCAGCACGCCATGGATCTGCTCGACGGTGAGAGCACCGTTCTCGAATGGCTGGATAGTTCCTTCCCGCAGGCCGGACAGGCGCCGTTGAGGGCATTGGCCGGCTGCTTCGGCTTTTCGGGCGACGACATCGAGAAGAAATGTCGGGTCCTGTCAGGCGGCGAGAAGGCCCGGCTGGTCATGGCGAAAATGCTGTTTGATCCGCCGAACCTGCTGGTCCTCGACGAGCCGACCAACCATCTGGATCTCGACACCAAGGAAATGCTGATCAAGGCTCTCTCCGAGTACGAGGGCACGATGCTATTCGTCAGCCACGACCGGCATTTTCTCGCGGCGCTATCAAACCGCGTGCTGGAGCTGACACCCGACGGCATCCATCAGTATGGTGGTGGCTATACGGAATATGTCGAGCGCACCGGGCAGGAAGCGCCTGGCCTCAGGAGCTAAGAAGGGACAATGGGCGGCACGGCGAAAAGGCTGGCGCCGCCAATCCCGGTTCAGGCTCAAGAAATGATGCTGGGATGCAGGATTGGCCTATATCCGGCTCTCAGAGCCACGAGCGTGGAAGGCGGCGTCAGCAGCCCGTCTGCATGGCGCATTTCCGGAGCCTGCTGATAGCCACCTTCCGTCCAGCGAAAGGCAAGCCCCTGCGCAATCGTAAAGGCGGCATCGGCGGCAACGACGACGGCGCCGTCAGGCAACCCCGAGATTGTTCCTGATAGGCGATGGACGCGCTGGCGCCCATTCTCCATGCGCTCGGCATGCAGCGCGACGTCCATCGCTCCAGCAGTCGGCGGTTTATCGCCACGCCCATCTGCCCAGGCCGCCTGAAAGGCACGTGCCGCATCGCGGCGGCAAAAGAAGCAGGGGCGATGACCCGCAGCCAACGCGATTGACTCATCAAGAAAAAACAGCTCCGTCCAGCTCCGCCCGCCCATCACCTCGCGTCGGCGCCCTTGAAAATCACAGACGCAGATAATCCACGCCTTGTTCGTCCATCGCCGCTTCAGCAGCGTCCTGGTCTCGGGATCATGAATGATCCCGCGATTGCCCATCACCAGGCCCCGTTGCGGTATGGCGACGATGTCGCCAAATGGCGTCACGCGGTTTTGCAGCGTCACGGCTTCGCTCCGTTGTCATTCTTTCTCGGCGCCGCAGAGCCTAAATCTGGCAACGGTCGCGTCGCGCTTGAGAAATTCGCCTTGCCAAGCTCCTTGCGCCGCCACGCAGCCGGAGGCGTACCGATCGATTGCTTGAACTCGCGGCTGAAATGATAGACGTCGCAAAAACCGCAGGTCTCGGCGATTTCCGCCAGCGGCATCGTGCTGTCGGCGATCAGCGTCTGAGCACGTGTGAGCCGCTCGCGCAAAAGCCATTGATGCGGGCTGGTGCGAAGGTGCTTCTTGAACAGGCGGCGCACATGCGAGGCGCTGAGTTTGGTGAGCGCAGAAAGGTCCTCGCTATCCCACAGCCGGCTCAGGTCGGCGCGCATCGCCAGCAGCGTTGCCTTGAGCGGTTCCGGAAGATCGCTACGTCCATCTCCATGCCTGATCTGGTCGATCACGGCGAAGAATTCTCCGACAAGCTGGTTGAGCCGCAGATCGACACCCGTGCCACCACCACGCATGACCAGAAACAGCCGGTCGAACCACGCCTGCAGCGACATCGATTCCGGCACGGACACCAATGGCAGACCGTCGCCGAACAGCTTTAGGCGCAGGCCCGTCGTGTCGGGTCCATCAAGACGAAACCACAGCAATGTCCAGGGATCCTTGCGGTCGGCATAGTGGGCGTGAGGATGCTCATTTGCGATCCAGGCCAGCTGTCCAGCTGAAATATCCAGCCGATGGCCGAGCGTCTCGACGATGCCGGCGCCGCTGAGGCAATAGAGAATGTCCTGGCCGATATGCATGTCGCGGACGATGCGGTAATCCGGGCCGGCCGACACTTTGCCGGCCCGCACGACGCTGTAGGCAGTCCGCGCCCAGCCGGGCTCGGGAACATAATGCAGGCTCTCGAGGAAAGACGGCTTAATTGTCATGCGCGTATTATACAAAGAATGCGGGCCGTTTGTCCATTTCCCCCTGACTGTGACGCGACTATCTTTTTCATCAAGACGAGGAAGCGCATGGATCAAGGTGGCCGCCGGGCGCTTTCGTCTTTGATGAGGAGGATCGCCGGGAGGATGGCGATCGGGATCTGACGTTTGGAGATGACGATGCTTACCATGACCGACGCCGAAGCGGCCGCCTATGCCCGCGATGGCTACATTATTCGCAAGGGTTTGCTGACGCCTGATGAGGTCAGTATTTTCCGTGACCGCGCCCGTGCGCAGCTCGAAGCAGAAAACAAGGCCGGCGCCGTCATGGCAAAGGGCGACAAGGAGGGCAAGACCACCCTGCTGAAGATGTGGAACAAGGCAGAGGACGACCAATATGGTTATCTCGCCCGCGATGAACGCCTCGTTGACCTCGCAGAGGATGCGATCGGCAAGCCGATCTATCTCTACAGCCACAAGATGACGATGAAGCAGCCCAATGAAGGTGGCGCCTGGGAATGGCATCAGGACTTCGGCTACTGGTACAATTATGGCTGCCTCGCGCCGGAAATGATGAGCATCTATGTGTCGCTCGATAAGGCGACCAAGGAAAACGGCTGCCTGCAGATCCTCAAGGGAACGCATAAGCTCGGCCGTCTCAACCACGTCAGGGAGAACGACCAGACCAATGTCGAGCAGGAACATCTTGAAGCCGCGTTGAAACGCTTCGAGCATATGTATGTCGAAATGGAAGCCGGCGACGCGCTGATTTTCGACGGCAACCTGCTTCACCGCTCCGATGCCAACCGCTCCGACACCTATCGTTGGGGCTATATCAGCTCCTACAACGCAGTCGAAAATGCGCCCTTCAAGCGGGTGCGCGACTACGGAAATTACGAGGCCCTGAAAAAGGTGCCGGCTGGCACTTTTCGCAACCTGCCTGAAAAGGCGGCCTGACGAAACATCATCGGCGGCAGGCCGGGAATCCGGCCGCCGATGAACTGAAACGCCGATTTGATGCGGCGTCTGCATGAGGCAAAGAGGTATGGCGCATGGAGGATATGCGCCTGGCTCTTGATGGGAGGATACACAATGATCGATACGGTCAGGACCGGCGCGCGCGCGCCAGCCATCGACCGGCTTAGTCTCGCACGGCTTTTGCGAGCGCGAGAAGCAGGCGTGTTCATCGCCCTGCTCGTGCTCTGTATTTTCCTGTCGTTTGCGACCCAAGGCTTTCTCACGTCCCTGAACCTCCTCAATGTCGGACGGCAAATATCGCTGCTCGGCATCATGGCCGTTGGCATGACATTCGTGCTGATATCGGGCGAGGTCGACCTGTCGGTCGGCTCCACCTACGCCTTTTCGGGATTGGCGACGGGAATGCTTATTGTCGCCGGGTGGGCGCTTTTGCCCGCTCTGGCAGCAGGGCTCGCCACCGGCGTCGTGATCGGATTGATCAACGGCCTGCTGTCGACCTACGGCCGTCTGCCATCGCTGATCGCTACGCTGGGCATGCTGAGCATGGTCCGCGGCGCGGCGTTGATACTAACAAATGGCCAGCCTGTGACGGTCAATGTGCGCAAGGGCGCCCTGCCCGATGTGTTTGAATCCTTCACCACGATGGGCCAGGGCTATCTGTTCGGCACAGTGCCGATGCAGCTCGTTTTCTTCATTATTATCGCCGCCATCGCCTGGTTCATCCTGTCCTACACGAATTTCGGCTTTCGCATCTTCGCGGTTGGCGGCAGTGCCAAGGCCGCGCGCGTGTCTGGCATTTCAGTCAATGCGGTCAAGATCTGGGCCTTCGTCCTAATGGGTCTGCTGGCCGCAGTTGCAGGCATACTGGGGCTGGCGTTCCTGCCGAGCAGCCAGGCCGGCCGCACGGGCGTCGGTCTCGAGCTCGACGTCATCGCAGCGACCATCGTCGGCGGCGCATCGCTGTCGGGCGGCGAAGGCACGATCCTCGGAACCATACTCGGCGTGCTGATCATCGGCGTCATGCGCAATGGCCTGGTGCTGATCGGCGTCTCGCCCTTCATGCAGGAATTCATGATCGGCCTCGTCATCGTCATCGCGGTCGGAATCGACAAATGGACATCACGAAAAGCCAGCTGAGGCAGTCAGCAACGTTAACTGGGAGGACTAACGGATGAAACTAAGGAACATACTTCTCGCCGCGGCGATCACACTGTTGCCGCTTTCCGTACATGCCGAGCAAAAACTCGCCGACTTCAAGCTGGCCGACCGCATCAAGGCCAAGATCGATGCCGGCCAGACGCTGGATCTCTATGTGTCCTATCAGGACCTTTCCAACGAGTTTGCACCGTTCCTGAAAGCCGGTGTCGAACGCGGCGCCAAGGAAGACAAGGTCAATGCCAAGTTCATCGGACCCGTGGGCTCCGACGCCGATGGCCAGATCAACGAAATCGAAACGCTCATGGGCACGATGGACGGATTGGCCGTTTCATCAGTCTCCACGGATGCGCTCGCGCCAGTGATCGATCGCGTCCTGGCCGCCGGCATCCCGGTCGTCACCTTCAATACCGATAATCCGGACAGCAAGCGCCTTGCATTCGCCGGCCAGGATCTGGTCCAGTCCGGCGTCGAGGCCGGCAAGTTGATGGCCAAGGTGCTCGACGGCAAGGGCAAGGTGATGATCGTCACACTCGATGCTGCCGCGCAATGGTCGCTCGACCGAGAAAAAGGCGCTCGCGAAGGCCTGAAGGCCGCAGGCCCCAACATAGAGATCGTCAATACGCTCAACACCGGCAGTGACCCGCAGAAGATCTATGCTGCCATCGAAAATGCAATGCTTGCCGACCCGAGCATCACCGGTCTGCTGTCGCTTGAATGCTGTTCAACACCCGCAGCCGGCAGCTGGGTAGAGCGCAACAGCAAGACCGATCAGGTCAAGGTCGTTGGTTTCGACCTTCTCGACCAGACAGTCGAACTCGTCGCGAACGGCAACATCCAGGCAACCATCGACCAGGCGCCGGAAAAGCAGGGCTTTGCCGCCGTCGACATGCTCGTCAAGTTCCTGGCTGGGCAGCCGATCGACAACCTCGACACGGGCGTCGGCATCTACACCAAGGAAAACATCGCCGAAGTCGCCATGAAATAGCTCCCAAGCACTGGCCGGCCGCCGGTATCTGCCGGCGGCCGCAAACCCGGAGCAGGACAGGCATGACAAGCAGTTCAACCAATATCGTCGAGATCAACGGCGTTACCAAAAGGTTTCCCGGCGTTCTTGCGCTCGACAATGTCTCGCTCGGCTTCTTGGCCGGCGAAGTCCATGCGGTTGTCGGTGAAAACGGCGCCGGCAAATCGACGCTGATGAATATCCTCGCCGGCGATCTGCATCCCACCGACGGCGAGATCCGGATCGACGGCAAGCCTGCACGTTTCCGCTCGGCGCTGGACAGCCGGGCCGCGGGTATCGTCGTCGTTTATCAGGAACTCGCACTCTGTCCGACGCTCAGCGTCGCCGAGAACATCATGATGTCATCGGTCGCCGAAAGCTCGCCGATCTCGCTCGTGCCGCGTGCGGAGATGCGACGGCAGGCGCGCGCGGCGCTGACCCGCCTCGGCATGGGCGCAATCGATCCCGACACAAAAGTCTCGCGGCTGTCGATCGCCGAAAAGCAGCTGGTCGAAATCGCTGGCGCCATCCGACAGGCTGCCCGCGTCCTGGTGCTGGATGAACCCAATTCCGCCCTGTCGCCACGCGAGAGCGAACGACTGTTCGAGATCGTCAGGCAGTTGCGTGCCGACGGCGTGACCGTCATTTACGTGTCCCATCACCTGCGCGAAGTGCTCGCCATCGCCGACCGGATCACCGTGATGCGCGATGGCCGGGTTATTGAGACAATCCAGAATGACAACACTTCCGAGGACCAGTTGATCCGCGCCATGGTCGGCCGCGACCTGGGCGCCACCCGTCCATGGGCACTTGATGCTCCGGCACCGGAAGGCGATGTCGCGCTTTCGGTCAGCAACCTCAATGCGCCCGGTCTTGTCGACATCAGCTTCGAGGTTCGGGCCGGCGAAATCCTCGGCATCGGCGGCTTGCCGGATTCCGGCAAGGATGGCCTTGGCGAGGCTCTGTTCGGTCTTGTCGCTCGAGAGGGCAGCGTGGTGGTCGAAGGCAAGGAATTGCGTGCTCACGATCCCCTGGCATCCATTCGCAACGGCATGTCCTTCGTTCCCGCGGACCGGCGTGGCGCCAGCGGATTGCTGTCCATGAGCGTGGCGGACAATGTCGTCTCAGCGTCGCTGGCACGGTTTTCCTTCGCCGGCATGCTGCGTCGCGGCTCGATCCGCAGGGAAGCACGTGCACAGGTGGCCCGCCTCGATGCACGCATTTCCTATCTGTCGCAGAAACTTGGTACGCTGTCTGGCGGCAACCAGCAGAAGATCATCCTCGGCCGCAGCCTGGTTACCAATCCCCGCGTGCTGATCCTGCACGAACCGACCCGCGGCATCGATGTCGGCGCCAAGGCAGAGATCTATTCGATCCTGCGCGGCATCGCCACTGAAGGCGTGGCCGTGCTGATGATCTCCTCCGAGATCCCCGAGCTGATCATGAATGCCTCGCGTGTGCTGGTCTTGCGCAACGGGCGGATCTCGGGTGATCTGACCGGCGCCGAGATCAACGAGGAAGCGCTGCTGGCGCGCGCCATGGCATCATGAATGGAGACAAGATGAAAAAACCGCAGGTGACCGTCGTCGGCTCGTTTGCCGTCGGATTGACGATGCGCGCGCCG
This sequence comes from Shinella sp. OV683, assembly GCF_057787725.1. Taxonomy (NCBI): domain Bacteria; kingdom Pseudomonadati; phylum Pseudomonadota; class Alphaproteobacteria; order Hyphomicrobiales; family Rhizobiaceae; genus Shinella; species Shinella sp. OV683. Next base: position 1,663,358 of record NZ_CM173543.1, on the reverse strand, counting down.
AAGCTGCCGATCTTCGGCGAAACCATGCTCGGCACCGATTTCGACATGGGACCGGGCGGCAAGGGCTCCAACCAAGCCGTGGCAACCGCGCGCCTCGGCGCCAACTCCGCCCTTCTGGCGGTCATCGGCATAGACAAGCTGGCCAGCATCGCCACCGATCTCTATGCGGCCGAGGGCGTCGACGCATCATTGCTGCAGGCGCGTACCGAGCGCGCCACAGGCGTCGGCTTCATCATCCTCAACGACAAGGGCGAGAATTTCATCATCCTCGACATGGGTGCCAACGAGCTGATGGATGCCTCGACCGTCGATGGCGGCGAGCAGCGCATCAAGGCCAGCGACGTTGTCATGACCGTGCTCGAAATCCCGATCCCGGCGGCGGCACGCGCAATGGAACTCGGCCGCAAGCATGGCGCCAAGACGATCCTCAATCCCGCCCCGGCCCGTGCCCTACCCGACTCCATCTTCAGCCACGTCGATTACCTCACGCCGAATGAAAGCGAGTTGCGCATCCTGCTCGGCCTGCCCGCCGATGATTCGCGTTCCTCGCGCGAACTCGCCGGCGAACTCCGCCGCCGCGGCGTCCGCAACGTTGTCGTCACTCTGGGCCGCACGGGCGCGCTGATCCTGACCGACGAACTCGACGTCATGGTGCCGGCGATTGCTGTCGACGTGGTCGACACGACCGGCGCTGGCGATGCTTTCAACTCCGGCTTTGCCGTCGCACTCGCCGAAGGTCGAGACATCGTCGACGCCGTTCGTTTCGGTGTCATTTGCGGCGGTCTCGCTTGCACAAAGCTCGGTGTCATTCCCGGCCTGCCGCAACGTGCCGATGCCGACGCCCTGTTTGATGAAACCAGAAAAACACTATGGAAGGACGCAAAGTGAACCGCAACCGCCTCCTCAATGCCGAACTTGCACATGCCATCGCCACGATGGGCCATGGCGAATTGATGATCATCTGTGATGCAGGCTTCCCCATTCCGTCGAGCGCCTGGCGCATCGATCTCGCGATCACGCCCGACGTGCCGGATCTCGAAACCGTTCTGGTGCCGATCTCGGAGAACCTGATTGCCGAGAAGGTTTCCTACGCCTCAGAGCTGAATGCGCACAACGCGCCGCTCTTAGCCAAGGTCGAAAGGATTTTCGCGGGCGCCGAATTCGCGCCGATACCGCACGCAACCATCCTCGGCGAGATGGCCGCCAAGGCCAAGGTCATCGTCCGCACAGGCGCATTCGATCCCTGGGGCAACATCCTGCTCTATTCAGGCGTCGATGTTCCCAAGTGGTTCAGCAAGCCCGGCGTGGTCGCTCCCGATTATTACGCGAACAAGATGTAACGCCAATGCCGCGCATTTTCGATTTCGGCGGCCGCGAGGTCGATCGCAGCCAGACAGTCGCCGGGTTGCGTACGCTCAAGGGCAGCGGCCGGCACGCGACGCAGGTCACGGCTGAAACGGCCGATGAAGCAGCTGCCGCCGAGGCTGCCGGTATCGAGATGGTGGTGTGCCGCGCGGCCAATGTGCCCCGCGTCCGGGAAGGCTCGAAAGCAGTGTTCGTCACCGCCGCCCTGGGCTTTGCCGACGCGATCACTTCAGACGAAATCCTGAAGACGGCATTCGGCGCGATCACTTCAGGCGCCGATGCCGTGATCACCGGCCGTGGACACAAGACAGTGCGGATGCTCGCCGACGAGCAGATTCCGGTGATGGGCCATCTCGGCCTTGTGCCGCGCAAATCGACCTGGGTGGGCTCCGTGCGCGCTGTGGGCAAGACATCCGCCGAGGCACTGGCGCTCTGGGACAGCTTTCGCCGGCTCGAGGACAGCGGCGCGTTCGCCGTCGAATGCGAGGTCGTAGCGGCGCCGGTCATGGCGGCGATCAACCAGCGCACCGGCTTGGTCACCGTCTCTCTGGGGTCGGGGTCGGACGCCGATGTGATGTTCCTGTTTACATCAGACATCTGCGGCGAAGCATCCAGGCTGCCGCGCCATGCACGCGCGTGGGGCGACCTCGCCAGCCTCCACGACGCCGTTCGCAAGGAGCGGGTCCGCGCCCTCACCGGCTTCCGCGCTGCCGTCAGCTCGGGCGATTTCCCCCGAAAATCGGAAACGGCCGGCATCGCTGACAACGAGCTTGAGGAATTCCTCAACAAGCTTGGCGACTGAATCGCGGCCACTGAGCCAATCTATCCCTGCCGCAAGCGTTTTCCAGAAATTGTCCCCAAATTGGCGACGCAGGTATCTCAATCTGCGCCTTGACTCTTCAGAAGTCGGCCTCTACTGATACGTATCACTAATACGTATCAGTAGAGGCTGCTTTGGTAGGCGCACGAGCAACACAGAAGGATGTAGCCAAGGCTGCGGGGGTCTCACAGGCCACCGTGTCGATGGTCTTGAGCGGCGGCAGCGCCCCCTCGATCCCGGCTGAAACCTGGGCTCGCATCACCAAGGCGGCCAAGGATCTCGGCTATGTGCCGAACCGGTTCGCACAGGCGTTGAAGACCAGTCGGTCCATGACCATCGCCTGCATCGTCCCCGATATCACCAACCCGTTCTATCCGTCGTTGATCCGGGGCATCCAGTCGGTCACCGATGGCTTGAGTTACGATGTCATCGCGGTCAATACCGATGGCTCTCCCGAGCGTGAGAGGCATTTTCTCGATTGGGCCCGCCAGGGCCGCGTCGATGGCGTCATCGGCGTGTTTTTCACCCTGCGCGCCACCGATTTCAGTTCGCTGGTCGAGGCTGGCGTGCCGGTGGTCCGCATTGAATCGTCCAAGAAGCAAGGTGGCGATATCGCGATTGACGATATCTTTGTCGACAGCCACGCGGCTGCTCTGGCGGTGACCGAATACCTCATCGCCCAAGGCCATTCCCGCATCGCCATGGTGGCAGGCAAAGGCGGTCCCCAGGGCAACCGCATCAAGGGATATCGCGCAGCGCTCGCAGAGGCCGGTTACCCGGAGCACGTCGTCATCGACGAGGAGTTCAACGAGATCGGCGGCACACGGGCGGCGGAAGCCATACTCGCCAGTTCCTTTCGTCCGACAGCGATCTTCGCCGCCAACGATCTCATGGCCATCGGCGTCATGCAGGCGCTGCGCGAGCGCGACATCGATATCCCCCGCGACATCGCCGTCGTCGGCTTCGACGACATTTCCGCCGCCAAGCTGGTGACGCCGCCGTTGACCACGGTCGCGCAGTTTCAGCGGCAAATGGGAGAGCGCGCCGCGCAAACGCTGATGGAGCGGCTGCGCGGCACCAAGACTGGCGCGGGTACCGCGCTCGAAATGCCTTTCAACCTAATCCAACGGGGCTCGACACGAGCCACCTGAGGCAAATCCTGGAGGAGGAAACCATGCAACGTCGTACTATCCTGAAGGCTGGACTTGGTCTGGCTGGCCTGCCGCTTCTCTCGCGCTTCGCATTTGCAGCCGACCAGAAGCCGGTCGCATTCTGGTATGAATCCGCATCGCCGGAGAACCAGGAAAATCTCGCCAACCTGCTGGTGGCTCCATTCAATGCGGCCCATCCCGAGGATCTGCTAAGCATCGATTTCCGCGGCTCCGATCTCGACAAGCAGTTGCGCGTCGCCATGCTGTCCGGCACCGGCCCGGATGTCGTCTTCACCGCCGGCCCGAGCTACGTCGCAGCCATGGCGCAGGCCGGGCAGTTGCTGCCGCTCGATGATTACGCCAAGAAATACGGCTGGAACGAACGCCTGCTGCCGCTATTCCAGGATCTCGGCAAGTACGACGGCAAGCTTTATGCCCTCGCCAAGACCTATGAAACGCTCGGCCTGTTCTACAACAAGACGCTGTTTGCCACCAACAACTGGAAGGCACCGACGACGATTGCCGAGTTGGAAGCACTGGCCGACGAAATGAAGGCCAAGGGCCTCGTTCCTTTCGGCGCCGGCAATGCCGATTGGCGTCCGGCCAACGAGCATTATGTCTCGATCATCCTCAATTCCGTGGCAGGACCGGAAAATGTCTACAAGGCTCTGACCGGTGCCATCCCCTGGACCGATCCCGCGTTCGTTGCAGCGATCGACAAGCTGGCAGAGTGGTGGGACAAGGGCTATTTCGGCGAAAACTATTTCTCGCTGACGCTGGAGCAGGCTTTTGCGCAGATCGCGACCGGCCAGGCGGGCATGGCCCCGACCGGCACGTGGAACTTCACCGCCGTGCAGACCTATTTCCCGCAGAACAATGCCGAACCGGGTTTCGTCGGCTTTCCGAGCTCCTCGGGCGACCCGATATTCGCGCTCGGCATCGGTTCGACGCTTTCGGTCAACGCCAAGTCGGAAAATCCGGACGGAGCGGCAGCCGTGCTCGACTACATGTTCCAGGACGATTTCTACGGCACGATCAATTCGGTCTGGCAGGGAGAATGGAACCTGCCGCTGGCCGACCTCTCGAAGGTCAAGCTCTCCGACAAGGTCTTGCCGCTCTATACCGAGACGATGAAGAACCTCTCCGAGGCTGTTGGCGCCGGCAAGTACGGCTACACGACCTGGACTTTCCTGCCGCCGGCCACTGATACCTATCTCGTCAGCGGCATGGAGGAAGTCTGGCTCAAGAAGATCAGCTCGGCTGACTTCCTGAAAAAGCTCGACGAGAGCTTCAAGGCCGAAAAGGATGCGGGCAAAGCTCCGGCCATCCCGCCCCGCGCCTAACATCTCGCCCTAAAAGAGGTGGTGCGGCGCACCACCTCTCCTTGGAGGATTTTTCATGCACCGGCTCTTCATCGTTCCGACGATGATCATCAACTTCGTCATCGTGCTGATACCGGCGCTACTGACGGTCGTACTGGCCTTCTGTAACTGGGACGGCATCTCGACACCGACTTTTGCAGGCCTGGATAATTTCCGGGCGCTGGCTGCAGACAGCGTGTTCTGGTCGGCACTCGGCAACAATATCATCTGGACGATCGTCTTCCTTATCGTGCCGATCGCGATGGGGCTGCTGGCTGCATCGATGCTGCTGATTGTCCGGCGCAGCAGTAATTTCTTCCAGATCGTCTATTTCCTGCCCGTGGTCATTGCCACGGCAATCACGGCACGCGTCTGGCAGGGGATGATCTACAGCCCGGTGACCGGCATCTTTGGCATCCTCAAGAAATACGGCCTAGCCATTCCCAACCCCCTCACCCAGACGTCGATGTCACTGTTCGGCGTTGCCACGGTCGATCTCTGGCATTGGTGGGGCTTTCTCTGCGTCATTTTCTTCGCAGCCCTTCGCCAGGTTCCGCAGGAACAGATCGAAGCCGCCCGTATCGAAGGTGCCACCTATCTTCAGATGATGCGCTATGTGCTGCTGCCCGGCATCCGCCCGACGATCACGCTGCTGATGATCATGACAGTCATCTGGTCGTTCCTGGCCTTCGACTTCGTCTACATCCTGACGCAAGGCGGACCGGCCTTCTCGAGCGAGTTGCTCTCCACCCTGGCCTATCGCAAGGCCTTCTATGACCTCAATGTCGGCCAGGCAGCCGCAGCGGCCATGGTCATCAGCCTCTTCGGACTCGTTGGCACATTCTTCTATGTGCGCATCCAGACACGGGAGGGCGAGCAATGAGGCTGGTCGAAAGTCGCTCTACACTGGTCGTTTCCTACGTCGCACTCGGCATTTTCGCGTTCATCGCGCTGTTTCCGATTGCTTTGCTGGTGCTCAATTCCCTCAAGCCGGCCGCACAGATCGTGCAGAACCCCTTGGCACTGCCCGAGACGATCCGCTGGGAGAACTTTTCAAATGCATGGAAGCATGCCCGGTTCTCCCGAACCTTCATCAACTCGCTGATCGTCAGCGGCACGACCATCCTGCTGGTCTGCAGCACGTCGTCGCTGACCGCCTACGTGCTGGCCCGCAAGAAGATCAAATCTTGGAAAATCCTCACCTTTTACCTGCTCGCGACCACGACCGCACCGATCCAGCTTTACATCTTTCCGCTTTATTTCGGCTTCGCCAAGCTCGGTATGATCAACAACATCTTCGGCGTGGCACTGATCTACACGGCAATTTTCAGCCCGTTCGCAGTCATGCTGCTCAGGACCTATTTCATCGCTGTTCCCAAGGAACTCGAGGAAGCCGCCATCGTCGATGGCGCCACCTCCTGGCAGGTGTTTTCCAAGGTGATGTTGCCGATCGTCTCGCCCGGCATCCTGACCGTGGCGCTGATCATCGGGCTGAATTCGTGGAACGAATTCCTGATCGCCACGACATTCCTGCAGAAGCAGGACAACGTCACCGCCGTCATCGGCTTCTATCTGCTTTCCGGCCAGTACAGCTCCGACTGGGGTGAGATCATGGCCGCAGCACTCATCATCGTCGTGCCCGTGGTTGCGCTCTTCGTCTTCATGCAGAAGCGCTTCATCGAAGGCATGGCAGGCGGCTCGGTCAAGGGCTGAGCCAAACCGAATTCATCTCTGGAGTATCATCAAATGCAGCTTCCCAACGACTATCTCGAACGTGTCTATGCCGGCGTCCTCGGCAAACTGGTGGGCGTCTATCTCGGCCGGCCTTTCGAAGGCTGGACCTACCAGAAGATCATGGAAGAGCTCGGCCCGATCGAATACTACGTGCACGAGCGCCTCAACCAGCCGCTGGTGGTCACTGACGACGACGTTGCCGGTACCTTCACGTTCGTCCGCGCGCTCGAGGATTATGGCGTCAAGGCCAACCTCTCCGCCGAAGAGATCGGCAAGGCCTGGCTCAACTACATCGTCGAGGAACGCGCCATCCTCTGGTGGGGCGGCAATGGCAATTCGACGGAGCATACTGCGTGGCTGAACCTCAAGAAGGGTGTCCCGGCCCCGGCTTCCGGCTCGATCGCCACCAACGGCCAGGCCGTGGCCGAGCAGATCGGCGCGCAGATTTTCATCGACGGTTGGGCCATGGTCGCTCCCCGCCAGCCGGAACTCGCCGCCAAGCTCGCCGAACAGGCCGGCAAGGTCAGCCACGACGGTGAATCCGTCTACGCTGCAATGCTGTGGGCAGCGATGGAGGCCGAGGCGTTTGGCTCCGCTGATATCGACCACCTCATCGATACCGGTCTTGCGCAGATTCCCCGCGACAGCCTGATCGCCAAGCTGATTGCCGATGTCCGCGCCTGGCACAAGGCAAACCCGGACTGGCGCGACACCCGCCAGAAGATCCAGGACGACTATGGCTACGACAAATATCCCGGCAACTGCCATGTCGTGCCCAACCACGCGCTGATGGTCATGGCCGTACTTTACGCACCACATGATTTCCAGAAGGCGCAGATGATCGTCAACACATCGGGCTGGGATACCGATTGCAACGCCGGCAATGTCGGCTGCCTGCTTGGCATAATGAACGGCCTTGAAGGACTGGACGAAGGTCCGGACTGGCGCGGCCCGATTGCCGACCGGATGCTGATCTCCTCGGCCGATGGCGGCAACTCGATCAACGACGCCGTGCGGCAGGCCTATTACCTCACCAATCTCGGCCTCGAACTCGCCGGCGGCCAGAAGCTGGACGCGCCAAAGGATGGTGCACAATTCCACTTCTCCCTGCCCGGCAGCCAGCAAGGCTTCCGCCCGCAGACTGGGCTGGACGTAAGCCAGGCGGTCCGCGTTGGCAGCGTAGAGTTCGAAGGCAGCCAGGCGCTGTCCATCACCTACGAAGCACTCGGACCAGCACAGATCGCCGCCGTCACCAGCCCGACATTTTCGCCGCGCGAAATGCTCGACATGCGCACCTATGACCTGATGGCGACGCCGCTGGTCTATCCCGGACAGGTCGTCAAGGCTCGTGTGATCGCTGCCGCCGCCAACAAGGGCATAGTCGAAGTAAAGCTGCGCGCCCGCATCTATGACGAGCGGGACCAACTCACTGATATCGAAAGCGCGCCCGTAAAGATCGAGGCCGGCAAGGAGGCCGTGCTCGAATGGACACTGCCCGATGCCGGCGGCCAGCCTATTGCCGAAATCGGCCTGGCCATTTCCAGTACCGGCAAGCGTGCCGACGGCAAGTTGGTGCTCGACTACCTGCGTTGGGATGGTGCACCTGCCTTCACGTTGAAGCGTCCGGCCGGCGACGGTGACTTCTGGCGGATGTCCTGGGTCAACGGTGCGAGCTTCTTCTCCAAGCGCTTTCCGCAGGCGTTCCGCATCGCACAGAACAGCGGTGAAGGCATCATCATCCATGGCACACGCCAGTGGACCGACTATCAGGCATCCGGCGATGTGATGATGCATCTCGGAAACTACGGCGGCATGGCCGTGCGGGCACAAGGCTTGCGTCGCTACTACGGCGGCCTCGTTACACGCGACGGCAAGATGCAGATCGTGCGCGTCCGCGACGAGGACACGAAAGTCCTGGCCGAAACCGCATTCAAGACCGAGTTCGAAAAGCCGATCTCGATGCGGGTAGCAGCTCAGGGCGACACGATCACCTTTGAAGCCGATGGCATCTCGCTGTCGGTGGACGACAGCAGCCCCGAAGCCTTGAACGACGGTGGCATCGGCCTTCTGGTGCATGAAGGCGCCCTCTCTGCCAACGAAATCCGGATCGGGGCCGTCTGATGGCGACCGTCAACATCGACAAGGCCCGCAAGGCCTATGGTGCGGTCGAGGTGCTGCATGGCGTCTCGGTCGACATCACGGACGGCGAGTTCGTCGTCCTCGTTGGTCCATCCGGCTGCGGAAAATCGACGCTGCTGCGCATGATCGCAGGCTTGGAGGATATTTCCGGCGGTACGATCAGCATCGGCGGGCGGGTCGTCAACGACCTGCCCCCCAAGCAACGCGACATCTCGATGGTGTTCCAGAATTATGCGCTCTATCCGCATATGACAGTGGCCGAAAACATGGCCTTCTCGATGACGCTTGCCGGCGCGCCGAAAGCGGAAAAGGCCAGACGCGTCTCCGATGCGGCGCAGATCCTTGGCCTCACGCCGCTGCTGGAGCGATATCCGCGCCAGCTCTCCGGTGGCCAGCGCCAGCGCGTCGCCATGGGACGCTCGATCGTGCGCGATCCCAAAGTGTTCCTGTTCGACGAGCCGCTCAGCAATCTCGACGCAAAATTGCGCGGCGCCATGCGCGCAGAGATCAAGAGCCTGCATCGCCGCCTCACGACTACCACGGTCTACGTCACCCACGACCAGGTCGAGGCCATGACCATGGCCGACCGGATCGTCGTGATGAACGAGGGCCGGATCGAGCAGATCGGCGCGCCGCTCGAACTCTATGACAATCCGCAAAGCGTATTCGTTGCCGGCTTCATCGGCTCGCCATCCATGAACCTGCTGAACGGAACATTCGAGACCAGGGAAGGCGCACCGATCTTCAGGATCAGCGAGGATGTCTGGCTTCCCGTCCCGGCAGGCATCCGGCAATCACCTGGAGCATCCGGCATCTATGGCGTTCGGCCTGAACATCTCGGCATAGCGGCGCCGGGTCAAGGCATCGCCGCGAAAGTGATCGTTGTCGAACCGCTCGGCCCCGAAATACAGGTGATGATGTCAGCGGGCGATCAAACCCTGGTCGCTGTGTTCCGCGACCGGGTGAACGTCGAGCCCGACCAGATGTTGTCCCTGACGCCACAGATGGATCGCGTCTGCCTGTTCGATGCCCACGGCAAGAGACTCGTCGCCCGCGCCTGATCATAGGGTGATGGCCATGCGGTGCGTGGCCATCCCGCCGATATGTGGATCGCGCATTTACCCGACCCACGCGACATTGCTATTGATCGGCACGATATGCCAGTATTAGGTCATGACAACAACGCAGAACGCCTTCGACACCCAGCCCCATCTGACCGGGAAGACCCTTGTTCTCAGGCCATTGCTGGCCGAGGATTTCGACGGCCTCTATGCCGCCGCAGGCGACCCGGAAACCTGGGCCGGGCACCCCGCCAAGGATCGTTATAAGAAGGAAGTCTTCCAGGGCTATTTCGATTACCTGGTGAACAACGCCACACTCGCAATCACCGAACGTGAGACCGGGAAGATCATTGGATGTTCCCGCTACTACAAAGCGCCCGACCAGCCCAATGACATCTCGATCGGCTTTACCTTCCTCAACCATGCGCATTGGGGCGGGGTCACGAATTTCGAGTTGAAGTGCCTGATGCTCGATCATGCCTTCGAGACATTCCAGACCGTGTGGTTCCATATCGGCCCCACCAACATCCGCTCGCAAAAGGCCACGGCAAAGCTCGGCGCGATCCACGTCTATGACGCAACGCTGGATCTTTCGGGGACACCCACCGAATGGGCATGTTTCAGCTTGAGCAAACAGGACTGGCAGAAGGCGCGCGATCTGAAGCTTTCATGGCCGCGCATATCGCTCTCAGCATCGGCCTCGCATTGATGTTCACGCCGCTATTTACCGTCAGTCTGGGATCACTGCCGCCAAACCTCTACTCGCACGGCAGTGCGATGATCGGCACCACGCAGCAAGTCGCTGGCGCTGCCGGCACGGCGTTGTTCGTGGCGATCATGACCTTGAAGGCGACGAGCGCATCCGCTGGTGGCGCGACCATACTCGCGGCGACGACCGACGGCATCAAGGCTGCATTTCTGTGCGGGGCGATCATTTCGCTCGGCGCTGTGGTCGCGGCCTTCTTCATCAGGAAGCCGAACAATCAACAAGGTGTTGATCACAGGCACTGACGCCGGAGCACAACACTAGAAATACAACATCTGCAGACTTACACATGAGTTGGATCGACCGGGTTTGCGGCGTAGGGCGCGCAGGATTCGCGGACGATCAAGGTCGGGGCGAAGACCTCGCGATTGCCCTCGGCGGCGTCCTGCCGGAGATTTCGCCGAGAAGCGCCGCGATCGATGCTTGTGCCATTTCCAACACGGGTGCCGAAACCACGGTAGGCGGCGATGAACCTGCTCAGGGGCACGCTGGCGCGCACACAGCACCTATGTGAACTGACGCTTCATGCGATCCGAACTTGAATGACACCCGCCAGCTTTGTATGTTGGCCCATGGCGGGCTGCCAATCCCTTCGGGACTGGATCAAGTCGGGTGCATCCCAGGCACATTCTGCCGCGGGCGCGACGCGATTCGACCAATCCTTCCCTAAATCATTTCAGGACCAATGCTATGACGACGGTTTTTCGATCGACCACGCACGATCCGCGCGAGCGCGGGCGAGAATTCGGCTCAATTTTTTCGGCTAAGGTACAGAACAATGTCCGCACCTATCGGGCGATGTTCGATCGGCTGTCGGGGGGTAGCTATGATGTTGCCGCCGCTGGTCGCGAGGCGCTGAAGGCAACGGCTGGCTTCGCCCCTGCCCTCTACGAAGAAATGCTCGGCATCGCCGAAGGTGCTGAGGTCGAGCCGGCGCTGATCGGCGCACTCAATGCCCGCACCGAGATTCTCGGCGCGATCGGCGCCGGCACGCGTGGCGAATGCTCCGCCGTCATCCACCTGCCGCCGGAACTCGACGCACCCGTCGCCGTGCAGACGTGGGACTGGTTCCAGACTTTTCACGATTCGTGGCTGGTCTGGGAAATTCCGCTCGCCGATGGCAGCATGACCAAGACGATGACCGAATATGGCATCGTCGGAAAATCCGGCCTCAACACCCGCGGCCTTGGGCTGCTTTTCACCATCCTGCACCACACAGCCGATGGCGCCGGCATCGGCGTGCCGGTGCATGTTGCTGCGCGCTGGACGCTCGACACTGCCAGGGACATTTACCGTGCCGGCCAGTTGCTCGCGAGCGCAGTGGTCTCGGCATCGAGCTCGATCAACGTCGTCGCCTATGAGCACAAGATCGGCAAGGCGATGTCGGTCGAACTGCATCCCGGCGGACCGAGCTTCATCCTCCCCGACGCAGCCGGCTTCATCATCCATACCAATCATTTCCTGGCCCCCGGTCCTGCCGCGCACGACACCGAACCCAAGAGCTTTCCCGATACGCTGCTACGCCATGATCTGCTCCGCCGCCGGCTGGGCACCTTCGCGCGACCGACCACCGACGATGTGCTTGCGGTCATGAAGAGTCTCGAAGGGGGCGAAGGCGCGGTGTCCTGCCATCCCGAGCCGGGCGATGATCCGACAACCGCCTATGCGACCCTATCCACCGTCATCCTCGATGTGAAAAACGGTGAGCTCAAGGTGCTGAAAGGTGGTCCCTCCGCACATTGAACGCGCCAACGATATGTTTCGGCGTCAGGAATGCTTGGTGTTCTTGGCCAGTTGCCACTCACCTGTCGCATCCGGCTCGACGCGCTTGTTGCCGCGGTAGAAGATTGGCAACCCGGTTTTCTTGTCGATCGAGAAGCGGCTGGGCGCATATTTGTCGGCCTCGCGGCCATTGACGGCGAGGTTGAGCGCATCCTTGAACTTACCGGTCTTGCACAGGTTGCTGAAGAGAGTTTGGTCCATCGTTTGCTCCAGTATCCGCTGACGGCCCATGGACTGGCTGGAAGGGCTGACTAGGTCAGCCCTTCCAGCCGTACTACAGGTTCCGCTATCCTTGCCGTCTGTTATCGCGGTCTAGTGCAATCGACCAGTCCCTTCAAGCCGTTGCGTAGCGATCGGGCGCCGCTACGCGTGGCTCATCACCTCAACGCGCCGGGTGAATATCCAATCCCTTTCTCGCCATGTCGCGCGCAAGATCGGTCAGCAGACCAGCGGCAACCGTCATGCGCGCAAGGTTCAAGTCGCCGCTGTCGCTGAGGCCCGAAAGCTCTTCGGCAATGCGGTTGATGCGGACACGATCTTCAGCGTGCCAGGCCCGTACCGGCAGCTTCTCCTTGCCGTGGTTGGTGAGTGCGGCAATGACGATGTCGCGCCGGCAACTGGCGATCTGGTCGATGCTGCGGGCAAGTGCGAGATTTTCATAGTGGTCCGAGGTGACGATTTTGCTGCCTGCGACGAGAAGACGCCCGACCCGGAAAGTCTGCGACACGGCGAAGTAGCTTTCGGCGGCGCGGGTCAGCGGTTCGCCCGTACGATCGGCAATCTGCATGATCTCCGGCACCAATGCGAGGCTCAGGAGACCGGCAATCTCCGCGGCCAGTTTCTCCGGCACTCCCGCGTGCTCATATTCGGTCTGCCGTGCGGTAATCTCCGGCGGTAACTGGGTGGCGAAGATCGGCTTCAGCTTCTTGAAAGCGACCTGGATCCGGCTGACAACATCAGACATATCTCCCTTCATCATATCGGTCTTCAAGAGCAGACGGGTCAGCACGGTGAAGATCTGGCCGATTTCCTCATAGATGCGGTTCTGCATCTCGCCGGAAATCGTGCCATCCAGCGCGTCCGTCTCAGTCCAGAGACGCGTCAGGTCGAAGCCGTCGCGGGCAACGATCGAGGCGCACACCACGTCTGGTGCCGAGGCCGCGGTCGCGTCCATCATGCTGACGGTGAAAGCCGGGCCACCACGATTGATTGCCTCATTGGCAAGGATGGTGGCGACAATTTCGCGCTTCAGGCGGTGGCTGGCGATGTCGGCCTCGTTCGATTTCTGCATCTTCGCCGGAAAGTATTGGGCAAGGGTCGCAGCGAAATAGGGATCGTCTGGCAATGGACTTGCCACCAGTGCATCGAACAGCACGATCTTGGCATAGGACAGCAGGACGCCGATCTCCGCACGCGTGAGCGGCTTTCCGGCGGCGTAGCGTTCGGAAAGGGTGCTGTCGTCCGGCAGTGTCTCGACCTTGCGGTTCAAGAGCTTGGCGCCTTCGAGCACGGTCATGAAGCGTGCCAGCTCCAGTCCGTTTGCCGTACCCTTGCGCTCGACCAGAGAAATCGCCAGCGATTGCAGATAGTTGTTGCGCAGGACGAGTGCTGCCACCTCCTCGGTCATCGACGGCAGAAGCTGGTCGCGCTTTGCCCGCGTCAGCCGTCCGTCATGCATGGCAGCGGCCAGCGCAATCTTGATGTTGACCTCGACGTCGGAGGTATTGACGCCGGCGGAATTGTCGATCGCATCGGAATTGCAGCGACCGCCCTTCAGGCCATAGGCGATGCGCCCCCTCTGCGTGACCCCAAGGTTGGCCCCCTCGCCGATCACCTTGGCGCGCACCTCGTCAGCGGTGATACGGATCGGATCGTTGGCGCGGTCGCCGACATCGGTGTCCGTTTCCGAAACCGATTTGACATAGGTACCGATGCCACCGAACCAGAGCAGATCCACCGGGCTCCTGAGGATGGCGGTAATGATCTCGAACGGCGTCGCCACCGTCTTGTCTATCCCGATCGCCGACGCTGCCTCCTGTGTCAGCGTCACGGATTTCGAGGCGCGCGAAATGATCATCGCGCCCTTCGACAGAATGCTCTTGTCGAAATCCTGCCAGCTGGACCGGGCAAGGTTGAACAGCCGCTGCCGCTCGGCGAGTGTCTTTTCCATATCCGGATCGGGGTCGATGAAGATGTCGCGGTGGTCAAAAGCGGCGACGAGCCGGATTTTCGGCGAAAGCAGCATGCCGTTGCCGAAGACATCGCCGGACATGTCGCCGACACCGGCCACCGTGAACGGCGTGGTCTGGATATCGGTATCCATCTCGCGGAAATGACGCTTGACGGTTTCCCAGGCGCCGCGGGCGGTGATGCCCATCTTCTTGTGGTCGTAGCCCGCTGAGCCGCCGGAGGCGAACGCATCGTCCAGCCAGAAACCTGCTTCCTGCGCGAGCGCATTGGCCGTGTCGGAGAAGGTTGCCGTTCCCTTGTCGGCTGCGACGACGAAATAGGGATCGTCGCCGTCAAGTCTGACAGTATCGTTCGGCGGCACGATGTCGACGCCCGAGATGTTGTCGGTGATCGACAGCAGCGTGCGGATATAGGTCTTGTAGGCTTCGCGGCCGGTATTGAAGATCTCGTCGCGGCTGCCGCCGACCGGGAGCTTCTTCGGATAGAAGCCGCCCTTGGCGCCGACCGGCACAATCACGGCATTCTTCACCTGCTGCGCCTTCACGAGGCCCAGCACTTCCGTCCTGTAATCCTCGGCACGATCCGACCAGCGCAGGCCGCCGCGGGCCACCTTGCCGAAGCGCAAATGTACACCTTCAACCTCAACGCCATAAACAAAGATCTCGCGGAACGGTCGTGGTTCCGGCAGCCCGTCAACCAGCTTCGGATCGAGCTTGAAGGCAAGCATTGCCTTCGGCGAACCATCCGGATTGCGCTGGAAGTAGTTGGTGCGCAGCGTCGCGTCGATGACATTGACGTATCGGCGAAGGATGCGATCGTCATCGAGGCTCGGCACACCGGCAAGTGCAGTTTCGATCGTCGCGTGTAGCTCGCCGAGCGTCTTGAGGCGGGCCCCTTCTGTGAGCTTGATGTCCAGCGCACCGTGAAAGAGACGGAACATGGCGGCGGCGATATCGGGATATTTATCCAGCGTCGTTGCGATGTAGTCCTGCGAATAGGCGATGCCGGCCTGCCGGAGATAGCGTGCGTAAGCGCGAAGAACGTTGGTTTCGCGTGCCGAGAGTCCTGCGGACAGGATCAGCCGGTTGAAGCTGTCATTGTCGATCGTGCCGTTGAAGGCAGCGACGAAGGCCTCCTCCAATGCCGCACCGTAACGTCCGAGATCGATTGCGCCACCGCTGCGGACTTCGATCGTCATGTCATGCAGCACGACGAGCCTCGTCGCACTCGCGCCCGCCGGCACTTCGATATCGAATGTTCGCTCGCTGACGACGTTGAAGCCAAGATTTTCCAGCAGCGGCACGCGACGTGACAGTGCCAGCTGGCCGCCGGCATGGAAGATCTTCAGTGACAGCGCCGGGCCCTGCTCTTCCTGACGATAATAGAATTTGATGCGGATCGGTTCGCCGTTGGCGCAGGCGAGGATATTGGCGAGATCGGATACCGTTTCTTCCGGCGTGAAGGAATCCTGAAAGGCATTGGAAACGCCGATGGCCGGCGCCTTGTATCCAGACAGGGCCTGGAAACGCTCGTCCCAGCGCGCGGTGATGCCGCGGATCGTGTCTTCAAGCTTCGCCTGGGAAATGCGTGGTGTCTCCCCGCCGGAACGGCCGATGATGAAATGCACGCGCGCAACCCCGCCCTCGGGAAAGGCCGGATAATAGGCGGAGACGCGGCCGTCATAGACCGTCTTCAGATAGGTGCCGATCTTCTCGCGGACGATGGAATCGTATTCCTCGCGCGGCACGTAGACGATGACCGAGACGAAACGATCGAAGTGGTCGATGCGCGGCAGCACCCGCACCCGCGGCCGGTCAGCCAGATCATTGATCTGCTCCGCGAAGCCGGCGAGCAAAGTGGTGTCGATCTGGAAGAGGTCGTCGCGCGGGTAGGATTCCAGCGTGTTGGCCAACATGCGGCCCGAATGGCTCATGGGATCGAAGCCGAAATGGGCCTTGACCCGCTCGACCTTGGAACGCAGCAACGGAATCTCGTCAGCGGCCGCCGTATAGGCCGTCGAAGTGAAAAGTCCGACGATGCGCAGCTCGCCAGTAACATTGCCCTTGTCGTCGAAGCGCTTGACGCCGACGTAATCCATATAGGCACGACGATGCACGACCGATTTGACGTTGGCCTTGGTAACGATCAGAAAATCGGGGCCATCGAGAAAGGCGAGGATTTCCGGCGAGGTGGTCACGGCATCCTTGCCCGTTCGCAAGACGCGGACGTCCGGATCCGACAGGATGCCGAGCCCGGCGCCCTTGTCGCGCTCGACTTTGGCATCCAATCCCTTGCCGGAATAGATGTATTCCCGCATGCCGAGGAAAGTGAAATTCTCGTTGCGCAGCCAGCTGAGGAAGGCGATCGCCTCGTCGCGATCGGCCTTCTTGCGACTGGCGCTATAGGCCGACAACTCCTCGATAACGGTGTCCACCTTGGCAAGCATCGGCTTCCAGTCGGAGACGGTAAGCCACACCTGTTCCAGCACCGATTTCAAACGCTTCAGCAGGTCGGCAGATTGCTCTGTCGACAATGGAGCGAGATGAATCTGGATGTGGCTGACGCGATTTGCCTCAGCACCGCGACGTTCGGCGGAATAGAGTTCCGGAGGCTTGCCATCCTCCAACACCAGGATTGGATGAACTGCCATGGAGAGATCGCGATAGCTGCTCGTCACTTCGCCCATGACCGATTCGTAGAGGAAGGGCATGTTGTGGTCAGTCACGGAAAGCACCGAGACAGCCACTCCGCCCGGCTCGACATTGGCCAGCGCGGAGATACTGACATGGGGCGCCTTGCCTTTCCATTTGGCCAGTTCGCTAGCGGAATGCATGGCCGAGTGGGCCAGCATGTCCGGGGTGTAGAGCTTAAGATCGTCGTCGCTGGCCCTGTTGAAGAGAACTGTCGGGTCGAGGTAGCGTTGGCCGGTCGCTGCGGCAATTTCTCGTGCAACTTCGAACTTCTTTTCCCGCTTGGGATCAAGTCTTTCAGCCATTGGTCGCTCCTCCGATTGGCGTGTTCTTTTTGGCCACGATACAAGCAGATCGTGACGACAGCCACTTCTCAAATCATAATTCGACAATTAGCGCTTTGCGCTCCAATGACGAAGGGGACAGAATCGCTAGCCCATCAGCAACAACCGCCTAAATGCAGAAATTATTTCCGCGTGCGGCAGCAGTTTGCTAGTGTTGAATCTCATATTCGGGAGCCAGATCAGTGAACATTGGCGTAATGGGAGCCGGCGCGGTCGGATGCTACTACGGAGCACTGCTCGCACGGGCTGGGCATCGTGTCACTCTCGTAGGGCGACAGGCCTTTGTCGATCGCGTCGCCACCGACGGCTTGCGATTGGATATGGGCGGGACTGGCGACCGCGTGCAAGTGATTGCCTCGACCGACACTTCCGCCCTGGCAGACGCTGACATCGTGCTGTTTTCGGTGAAGTCTACCGACACGCAAAAGGCAGGCTATGCACTTGCTCCCCACCTCAAGCCAGAGGCTGTCGTGTTGACGTTTCAGAACGGCGTTGACAATGCGGAGCGGCTGGAAATCGTGCTCAAGCGGCCCGTTATCCCCGCGGTCGTTTATGTTGCGACCGAGATGGTTGGCCCGGGTCACGTCAAGCACAACGGTCGTGGCGACATCGTCATTGGCCCTTTCTCGCAGAGTGCCAACGTTGCCAAGACATTCGCGGCGGCCGGCATTCCAACGACCGTATCCGACCACGTTCGAGAGGCTCTCTGGGGAAAACTGATCATAAACTGCGCCTACAACGCTCTCTCGGCTGTTTCGCAGGTGCCATATGGCCCGATGACGAAGGTCGACGGCGTAAGCGAAGTGATGACCGACGTTGTCCTCGAATGCGTTGCCGTCGCAAGGGCATGTGGCGTGGCCGTTCCCGATCCTGACTTTGAAACGATCTTTGGCATCGCCCGGGCAATGCCGAACCAGTTTTCCTCCACTGCCCAGGACATGATGCAGCAGAAGCCGACCGAGATCGACTATCTCAATGGCTACGTCGTGAGGAAGGGGCGAGAGTTCGGAATTCCCACCCCGGCAAACCGGGCGCTTCATGTGATGGTCAAGCTACTGGAATCAAAGCGCTTCGGCATACCTGACTAATACGCGACGTATGTGAGTCGCTGCTCGGTGCAATCAACCCACATCGACATCATTGCCCTGGCGCCGGGCCACCTGCCCACGTCCCTGCCCATCGTGGCTTTCGTTTCTCGGCGAAGGCCGCGCGCCCTTCTCTGGCATCCTGGCTGTCGCCCAATGCGGCGATCATGCGTTCCGCATAAGCCAGCATCTCAGGCTGCGCCATGCCTTGCATGTCGACAATCGCCTTCTTTCCCGCCGATATCGCAGTCGGAGAATTGAGCATAAGCCGGGCAAGCACATCTTCGATTGAGCGGTCAAGGCGGTTTGCCGGAACCATAGCGTTGATCAGCCCATACTGCCGGGCTTCGGCCGCATCTATCGGATCGCCGAGATAGACCATCTCCTGAAATCGCCGTCGTGGCATTTGGTTCATGATCAGGGTCGTGACCATCATCGGAAAGAGCCCGACGCGCACTTCCGGCAGGCCGAATTTTGCATGATCGACGGCATAGGCAAGGTCGCAGGCCGCGACGAGGCCAAGCCCGCCGGCCAGCGCCGAACCGTTGACGCGGGCTATCACCAGCTTGCGGCAATTCTGGATGGCGCGCAGCACATTGCCGATCGGGTTCGAACCATCCGCCGACCGGAACATGCCGCCGGCACTCTCCTTGAGGTCGGCCCCCGAGCAGAAAGTTCGCTCACCGGAACCCGTCACCACCACGGCCCGCAGCGAGTCGTCCTTTGATGCATCCTCGAATGCCGCAACAAGCGCCTCTGTCATCGCCGCGTTCAGCGCGTTGTGAATCTCGGGCCGATTGAGCGTCAGCCAGAGCACGTCACCGCGCCGTTGGGAGAGTAGTTCATCAGCCATGTCAAACTCCCGCATCTCTCTTCGCCAGCAGTGCACGTCCTGCCCGCGACGCATTCGGACGATTGAGCCGGGCGCTGATCCAGCCGCCCGTTTCCACAACAGCCGTGAGATCAACCCCTGTTTCAATACCAAGGCCGTGCAGCAGATAGAGCACATCCTCGGTCGCGACATTGCCACGCGCGCCGGGCGCAAACGGGCACCCGCCGAGCCCCGCGACAGAGCTGTCAAACACCGATATCCCCTCCATGAGACTGGCATGGACATTGGCAACGCCCTGGCCATAGGTATCATGGAAATGCATCGCGATCCTGTCACGGGCAACGGCGGCGGCAACATGGTCGATGATACCTCGGACTTGCGACGCCGTGCCAACGCCGATCGTATCCCCAAGCGAGATCTCATAGCAGCCCATCGCGACAAGCTCCTCGGCCATCGCCACAACCTCGGCTGCTGGCACGTCCCCTTCATAGGGGCAGCCTGCGATGCAGGAGATATAGCCGCGAATCTTCATTCCGCGCGCACTTGCAAGATCAACCACAACCGTAAGCCGAGCGATGCTTTCGATGCGAGAGCATGCGATGTTTTTCTGGCTAAAGCCTTCCGATGCCGAGACGAAAATGGCGATCTCCTCGGCTCCGGCAGCGACCGCCGCTTCAAGCCCCGTCAGGTTCGGCACCAATACTGGATAGGATGTACCGGGGCGCCGCGAGATTCCGGAAAGAACCTGAGCTGAATCCGCCATCTGCGGCACCCGTCTTGCCGAAACGAAAGAGCCGGCCTCGACCACAGGCAAGCCGGTGGCGGCAAGGCGCTCCACCAATTCGACCTTGGTCGCCAGATCGACTTCTGCGCTTTCGTTCTGCAGTCCGTCGCGTGGACCAACCTCGACCAGCTTGACCTTTTCTGGAAGGACCATCTCAGTCGTCCTCCGGTTCGAACTCGACCAGCACGACGCCAGCTTCGGTCATCGCACCGACGACGCAATTCAACGTCTGGACTACGCCATCAGCCGGCGCGCGGATCGTATGTTCCATCTTCATCGCCTCCATCACGACGAGCGCCTGCCCCTTCTCGACGCGCTCGCCCACGTCAACCAGGATCGAGCGGATAAGGCCGGGCATCGGCGCAGCCAGCCCGGCGGCCGCAACGTGGTCTGTAGCCGCATTCATCGGATCAGGCAGCGTAATGCGATGATGGCTACCGCCAATGATAAGATCAGAGACTTGCCCGCTTTCAAGATAGTAGCCGGAATGCTTACGTCCCTCGATCGTGGCCGACAGTCTGCCTTCCGCATCAAGCTTGCCTTCGGCAGCAAGCATCGCGCTGCCGCATTGGAGCACATAGCCGTTTCGGTCGTGCGTCACCGGCAGCTCAATCGCATGCCCGTCGATGAAGAAGCGTAGCACCTCGCGGGCCGGACCATCCAGCCGGAAGCCGCTCACACCGGCCCACGGACTATGCGGATCGGCCGAAGCCGCCGCCACCCTGGCCGCAGACTCCTTTCGCTTCAGAAGCATGCCCAAACCAGCCATGACAACAACGATATCATCGATCTTCGGTTCGGCGAACAAGGTCTCTTCGTTCTGCGAGATGAAGCCGGTGTCGAGCTGGGCTGCCTCGAATGCAGGCACGTGGCTCAGCCTCGCAAGGAAGCCGACATTGCTGGTGACGCCGGTGATAGCAATCGATCCCAGCGCCTTCCGCAATCGTCTGACCGCGGACAAGCGATCGACATCCCAGACGATCAGCTTGGCGATCATCGGATCATAGTGGATGGTGACAGTGTCGCCGGCGCACACGCCGCCGTCTACGCGGACATTCGGGCTCGGTTCGGGCATGACGAGATGGGTGACGGTGCCGATCGACGGCAGGAAGTCATGCACGGCGTCCTCGGCATAGATGCGGGCCTCGATCGCGTGACCATGCATCGACAAGTCGCTCCAGGTCGCCGGCAGCTTTTCGCCAGCGGCAACGCGAAACTGCCATTCGACGAGATCAAGCCCGGTGATGAACTCGGTGACGGGATGCTCTACCTGCAACCGCGTGTTCATCTCCATGAAATAGAATTCGCCGCGCGCATCGAGCAGAAATTCGACCGTGCCCGCACCGGAATAGCCGATGGCGCGCGCGGCCGCGATCGCCGCGTCCCACATGCGCTTGCGCAACTCTTCGGAAAGGCCGGGCGCCGGCGCCTCCTCGATGACCTTCTGATGCCGTCGCTGGATCGAGCAGTCGCGCTCGAACAGCGAATAGCAGTTGCCGTGATTGTCGGCAAAAACCTGCACCTCCACATGCCGCGGCCGGACGAGGTATTTCTCGATCAGCATCCTGTCGTCGCCGAAGGAGGCCATCGCCTCGCGCTTGGCGCCGGAGAGGTCTGCCGCAAATGTTTCGGGCGTCTCGGCGATGCGCATGCCCTTGCCGCCGCCGCCAGCAGAAGCCTTGATCAGCACGGGATACCCCGTCTTTGCCGCCTCGGCCGTGAGCCGGTCAAGCGACTGGTCGTCGCCGTGATAACCCGGCACCAGAGGCACGGCAGCTTTGGCCATCAACGCCTTGGCCTCGCTCTTGCCGCCCATGGCCCGGATCGCAGAAGCCGGCGGGCCGATGAAGACTATCCCGGCTTCCGCACAGGCCTCGGCGAAGGCGGCATTCTCCGACAGAAACCCATAGCCGGGATGGATCGCCTGCGCGCCGCTCGCGACCGCCACACCGATGATCCTATCTCCATCGAGATAAGACTCCCGCGCCGGCGCTGCACCGATTGCATAGGCTTCGTCGGCCAGCGCGACATGGGCAGCATCGCGGTCCACGTCGGAATAGACGGCGACCGTCGCAATTCCCATTCGCTGTGCCGTGCGGATGATGCGGCAGGCGATCTCACCGCGATTGGCAATCAGGATTTTTGAGAACTTTGTCATGTCACATCCTGAATATGCCGAAGCGCGTCGGCTCGATCGGTGCATTCAGCGATGCGGAGATGCCGAGCCCCAACACCATGCGCGTATCAGCGGGGTCGATGATGCCGTCATCCCAGAGCCGGGCGCTGGCATAATAGGGATGACCCTCGGTCTCGTATTTCTCGCGGATTGGCGACTTGAACGCTTCCTCTTCATCGGCGCTCCAGCTTTTGCCCTGCGCCTCCATTCCGTCGCGCTTGACCTGTGCAAGTACCGACGCGGCCTGCTCGCCCCCCATCACCGATATTCGCGCATTCGGCCACATCCAGAGAAAGCGCGGCGAATAAGCCCGGCCACACATGCCGTAATTGCCCGCGCCAAAAGACCCGCCGATGATTACAGTGAATTTCGGCACCTTGGCGCAGGCAACAGCCGTCACCAGCTTGGCACCGTCCTTGGCGATACCGCCCGCCTCATATTTCTTGCCAACCATGAAGCCGGTGATGTTTTGCAGGAAGACCAGCGGAATACCCCGCTGGGCGCAAAGCTCGATGAAATGCGCCCCCTTCAGCGCCGATTCCGAAAACAGGATGCCATTGTTGGCGACGATGCCGACGGGATAGCCGAATATGTGTGCAAAGCCGCAGACCAGCGTCGTGCCATAGAGCGCCTTGAATTCGTCGAACTCGGAACCGTCGACGATGCGGGCAATGACATCGCGCACATCAAACGGCTTACGCGGGTCAGCAGGGATGATGCCGTGTAACTCGCTTGCCGGATAGAGGGGATGGATCGGCGGCCGAAGATCGAGGTCGACCTTCTTCGGCCTGTTGAGTGTACCGACAATGGAGCGCGCCAACGCCAGCGCATGCCGGTCGTCATTGGCAAGATGATCAGTGACGCCTGACGTGCGGGAGTGGACATCCGCCCCACCGAGCTCTTCCGCTGTCACAACCTCGCCGGTCGCCGCCTTCACCAGCGGCGGCCCCGCGAGGAAGATCGTGCCCTGGTTCTTCACAATAACCGACTGGTCGCTCATCGCAGGCACATAGGCGCCACCAGCCGTGCAGCTGCCCATGACGACCGCGATCTGCGGGATCGCCTCGGAAGACATGACAGCCTGATTGTAGAAGATACGGCCAAAATGATCGCGATCCGGAAACACCTCGTCCTGATTGGGCAGGTTGGCGCCCCCGGAATCGACGAGGTAGACGCAAGGCAGCCGGTTTTCGCGGGCAATCTCCTGAGCGCGAAGATGCTTCTTCACCGTCAGCGGATAGTAGGTGCCACCCTTCACCGTCGCATCATTGGCGATGACAACGCATTCACGCCCAGAGACCCGACCAACGCCGGTCACAATACCCGCTGCCGGAACGGGTTCGTCATAGACCTGATATGCCGCAAATTGCGAGAACTCGAGAAAGGGCGTGCCAGGGTCGAGCAGTCCGTCGATCCGGTCACGAGGCAGCAGCTTGCCGCGCGACAGATGCCGTTCGCGTGCCTTCTCGCCACCACCTCGAACGATATCGGCAACCTTGCTTTTCAGGTCGTCCACCAACCCGCACATAAACGTGGAGTTTGTTTCGAAGGATGGGTCGCGTGTGAGCGTGGAGGTGAGCTTCATCGGGCGAGCCCCTTGCACAATCCGCGAGAAGCTTCACCCCTCACCAAGCGCGCCCAGATGCTCAGCGTCGCTTCGCATGGGCTTGCTATCCTCTCCCACAAGGGGAGAGGCAGACCCGCGGCACCGCAGCGACTTTCTGCAACGTTGCGTATGAGGCGCGGCAGTGCAGCAGATATGCCTCTCCCCTTGTGGGAGAGGATACGAAGGCCGGGCAAGCGTAGCGAGCCCTTGGCCGAAGTTGGTGAGGGGTGAAACCTCATCCAAAGCATGGCATGTGTCTCAAAACCGATCATCATCCCCTCACGCATTGCTTTTGAAGAGTTCGCGGCCGATCAGCATGCGGCGGATCTCGCTGGTGCCCGCGCCGATCTCGTAAAGCTTGGCGTCGCGCAGCAACCGGCCGGCCGAACTGTCGTTGACGTAGCCCGAACCACCGAGAAGCTGGATTGCGTCGAGCGCCACATGCGTGGCGCGCTCGGCGGCAAAGAGGATGGCTCCGGCCGCATCCTGCCTGGTGATCCGGCCATTGTCGCAGGCGCGCGCCACGGCGTAGACATAGGCGCGCGATGCGGTCATTGATGTGTACATGTCGGCGATCTTGCCCTGCACGAGCTGGAATTCGCCGATCTGCTTGCCGAACTGGCGCCGTTCTCGACTGTAGGGCAACACCAGATCGAGCGCGGCCTGCATGATGCCGACAGGCCCGGCCGCCAGCACTGCGCGTTCGAAATCCAGCCCGCTCATCAGCACGCCGACGCCATCGTTCAACTTGCCGAGGATATTCTCCTCCGGCACTTCGCAATCCTCAAACACCAGCTCCGAGGTCGGCGAGCCGCGCATGCCGAGCTTGTCGAGTTTCTGGCCCGGCCGGAAACCTGCAAAGCCCTTTTCGATCAGGAAGGCGGTAATGCCGCGTGGGCCGGCTGATATGTCGGTCTTGGCATAGACGACCAGCGTATCGGCCTCGTGGCCGTTGGTGATCCACATCTTGGTGCCGTTCAGCACGTAGCGATCGCCCTTGCGATCAGCTTTCAGGCGCATCGACACCACGTCCGACCCGGCTTCGGTTTCGCTCATCGCCAGAGAGCCGACATGCTCGCCGGAAACGAGCTTCGGCAGGTAGCGCGCTTTCTGCGTGGAGGTGCCCCACCGATGGATCTGGTTGATGCAGAGATTGGAGTGAGCGCCGTAGGAGAGGCCAATCGAGGCGGAAGCGCGGCTCACCTCCTCCATCGCCACGCAATGGGCGAGATAGCCCATATCAACGCCGCCATAGTCCTCTGAAACGGTAATGCCATGCAGGCCCAGAGCACCCATTTCAGGCCAGAGCTGGCGCGGGAACTTGTCTTCCCGATCGATATCCATCGCCAAGGGCGCGATCCTGTCGGCGGCAAATTTCTGCACGCTCTCTCGAAGAGCGCCAATCTCCTCCCCGAGATCGGCATCGAAAATGGCAGCGAGATCCATGCTCATCGCGCTCTACTCCTCCATTTGGACCGGATGATACCGCAACCGTCCCCGGCAATCAAAATGACGCCGGGCGCCTCCTCGCGCCCATCGTCACAGCTAGTCTGCACTATCCCTTGGCATCTCCAGTGAACGATGCCGAACGGCGCACGAATGTCTTGATGGCGAAATTGGACTGGATGCGCGCAACACCGGGCACCGTGGTCAGGAAATCGAGAAGCTGCTGGTAATGCGGCAGGTCGCGCACCATCGCGTGGATCAGATAGTCCGAACTACCGCTCGTCTGGTAACCGCCGACCACCTCG
The DNA here is from genome assembly GCF_057787725.1 of Shinella sp. OV683. Lineage (NCBI taxonomy): Bacteria > Pseudomonadati > Pseudomonadota > Alphaproteobacteria > Hyphomicrobiales > Rhizobiaceae > Shinella > Shinella sp. OV683. The sequence goes on along the minus strand of NZ_CM173543.1, from coordinate 1,637,721 downwards.
GGAATCGACGCGACACTGTGCTCGAAGGCCGTCAGCGCCTCCTTGATCTGCCGTTCCAGCGTCACCGAAATGAAGACGCCCATCGTGCCCAGCAGCCTGTTCTCGTCAAACACAGCGGTGTAGCCGCGGATGATCCCTTCCTCCTCGAGCTTGCGCACGCGGCGGAGCGTCGGAGAGAAGGACAGGCCGATTCGAGCAGCCAGATCACGCCAGCTGACACGCCCGTCCTCTCCCAGGACATGGAGAATCTTCTGATCGAAGCTGTCGAGTTCATTCATGGATCAAATGATCTAACGTTTTCAGTGTTTGTGGATCACAAGATATCGAAGTTGTGTTAACTGTCAATCAAAATAGCTTTGAAATGAACTCTGCATGGTGATATCGTTCACGCATGGCTGGCACGATGGATCATTTGATCTATGTGCCATGGTATTTGAGTGCATTTCGACCCCGATGGCAGGCGACAACGAGTTGCCCGCCGTCTGGAGGAGGGCTGAAATGCAGTAATCGGGTTCTTTCCAGGGAGGTGGAGAGTCACGATGCAGGATCCAGTCGTCATCGTCGCTGCTGCCCGCACCCCGATGGGCGGGTTCCAGGGCGATCTCAAAAGCGCCACCGCGCCGGAGCTCGGTGCGGCATCCATCCGCGCGGCCCTGCAGCGAAGCGGCGTCCCAGCCGGCGAAGTGGATGAAGTCCTGTTCGGCTGCGTTCTCTCTGCCGGCCTCGGCCAGGCACCTGCCCGCCAGGCCGCCATCGGTGCGGGCATTCCTGACACTACGGGCGCCACGACCGTCAACAAGATGTGCGGATCCGGCATGAAGGCCGTCATGCTGGCCCATGATCTCATCGCGGCCGGCAGTTCTGCGATCGCAGTCGCCGGCGGCATGGAGAGCATGACGAACGCGCCTTACCTGCTCGATCGCGCCCGTGGCGGCTACCGCCTCGGGCACGGCAAGGTCACCGACCATATGTTTCTCGACGGGCTGGAAGATGCCTATGACAAGGGCCGGTTGATGGGCACCTTCGCGGAGGATTGCGCCGAAGCCTATCAATTCACCCGCGAGATGCAGGATGCTTATGCGATCACCTCCCTGACCCGCGCGCAGAAGGCGATCGAAACGGGCCGTTTCGACGCGGAAATCGTCCCCGTGACAATGAAGAATGGCAAGAGTGAACAGATCGTCAGCCGGGACGAGCAGCCGGGCAAGGCGAAGCTCGACAAGATCCCGACGCTAAAGCCTGCTTTCCGGGACGGTGGCACGGTGACGGCCGCCAACTCCAGCTCGATTTCGGATGGCGCGGCGGCACTGGTGCTGATGAGGCGCTCGGACGCTGACTGGAAGGGGCTGACGCCGCTCGCCACGATCACCGGCCACGCCACCCATGCACAAGCGCCAAACCTGTTCGCCACCGCCCCGATCGCAGCACTGAAGAAACTCAGTGAACGCACAGGATGGAACCTTGGTGATGTCGATCTCTTTGAGATCAACGAGGCCTTCGCTGTCGTGGCGATGGCCGCGATGCGCGACCTCGACCTGCCGCATGACAAGGTCAATGTGCATGGCGGCGCCTGTGCGCTCGGCCATCCCATTGGCGCTTCAGGCGCACGCATCATCGTCACGCTGCTGGCCGCTCTGCAACAGCATGACCTCAAGCGCGGCATGGCGGCAGTCTGCATCGGCGGTGGCGAGGCAACCGCCATCGCCATCGAATTGACTTGAGCGGGAGCCCCCATGATCCTGACCGAAGCACAGCAGCAGATCCGAGACATGGCCCGCACCTTCGCCGCCGAGCGCCTTGCCCCAGGCGCAGCCGAGCGTGATCGGACCAGCCGCTTCCCCAAAGCGGAGCTGCGTGAAATGGGAGAACTCGGCTTTCTCGGCATGCTGGTGCCTGAAGCCTATGGCGGTTCGGATACCGGCGCGGTCGCCTACGCGGTTGCGCTCGAAGAAATTGCCGCGGCCGACGGCCCCTGCTCCACCATCATGAGCGTGCACAGTTCGGTGGGCTGCGTTCCCATCCTGAAGTTCGGCACGGACGAACAAAAGCAACGCTTCCTGCCGACTCTCGCGAGTGGTGAATGGATCGGCGGCTTTGCACTGACCGAACCGCAGGCGGGATCCGACGCCTCCAACCTGAAGACACGGGCGAAGCTCGATGGCGACCACTATGTCCTGAACGGCGCCAAGCAATTCATCACCTCGGGCAAGAACGGCGATGTGATCATCGTCTTCGCGGTCACTGATCCCGACGCCGGCAAGAAGGGCATCACCGCCTTCATCGTCCCCACTGAGACGCCGGGTTACGAGATTGTGCGCGTCGAAGAGAAACTCGGGCTGCATTCGTCCGACACCTGCCAGATCGCGTTCACCGACATGCGAATCCCAGTGGAAAACCGGCTGGGCGATGAAGGCCACGGCTATCGGATCGCGCTTGCCAATCTCGAAGGCGGTCGCATCGGGATCGCCGCGCAGTCGGTCGGCATGGCACGCGCGGCTTTTGAGGCGGCGCGCAACTACGCAAAGGAACGCATCGCCTTCGGCAAGCAGATCATCGAGCATCAGGCCATCGCCTTCCGCCTCGCCGACATGGCGACCCGCATAGAGGCCGCGCGGCAAATGGTGCTGCATGCGGCAGCGCTTAAGGAAGCGGGCGAACCCTGCCTGACAGAGGCCTCTATGGCCAAGCTGTTCGCATCCGAGATGGCCGAACGTGTCTGCTCGGACGCCATCCAGATTCATGGCGGCTACGGATACATGGCCGACTACCCCGTCGAACGGATCTATCGCGATGTCCGCATCTGCCAGATCTACGAGGGCACCAGCGACATCCAGCGCATCGTGATCGCGCGGAACTTGTGAGGAAGAACTTATGGTGATGCGATTACGCAGCCCCCTCATCCGCCCTTCGGGCACCTTCTCCCCGGTGGGGAGAAGAGGGAATTCCAGACTCACCTCCGCTATCCCAAATCACGTCTTCGCCTGCTGCAACGGCAGATGGGCAGCGGCGTGCCAGCAGATCGCTGCCTCTTCTCCCCAGCGGGGAGAAGGTGCCCGAAGGGCGGATGAGGGGGTCGTTTACACGCGACGGGAGATCGAACGCGCATGACCGAATTCGCACGACTGAGCCTGCATGTCCCTGAACCCGCGGTGCGGCCCGGCGACCAGCCGGATTTCTCCAACGTCAAGATCCCGAAGGCCGGGTCGGTGCCGCGCCCCCAAGTGGATGCCGCACCGGAGACGATGCGTGAGCTCGCCTATTCGATCATTCGCGTGCTCAATCACGAGGGCGAGGCGGTCGGCCCCTGGGCCGGACTGCTCTCCGACGAGGAGCTTCTCACCGGCCTGCGCAACATGATGCGGCTGCGTGCCTTCGACGCGCGCATGCTGATGGCGCAGCGGCAGGGCAAGACATCTTTCTACATGCAGCATCTTGGCGAGGAGGCCGTCAGCTGTGCCTTCCGAAAGGCGCTGACCAAGGGCGACATGAACTTCCCGACCTATCGCCAGGCGGGTCTGCTGATATCAGACGATTATCCACTGGTCGTGATGATGAACCAGATCTTCTCCAACGAGCTGGACCCGCTGCACGGTCGGCAGATGCCGGTGCTGCATTCTTCCAAGGAGCATGGCTTCTTCACCGTCTCGGGCAATCTCGCCACGCAATATGTCCAGGCGGTGGGCTGGGCTATGGCCTCGGCGATCAAGGGCGACACCAAGATCGCGGCAGCATGGATCGGCGACGGCTCGACGGCCGAGTCCGATTTCCATTCCGCCCTGGTGTTTGCTTCGACCTACAAGGCGCCGGTAATTCTCAACATTGTCAACAATCAATGGGCGATCTCGACCTTTCAGGGCATTGCTCGAGGCGGCTCTGGCACATTTGCGGCGCGTGGCCTCGGCTTTGGCATCCCGGCGCTGAGGGTCGACGGCAACGACTACCTCGCCGTGCACGCCGTCGCCCGCTGGGCAGCTGAGCGCGCCCGCAGCAATCTGGGACCGACGCTGATCGAATACGTCACCTATCGCGTTGGCGCACATTCGACCTCGGACGACCCTGCCGCCTATCGCCCCAAGACCGAATCGGAAGCCTGGCCGCTGGGCGACCCGGTGCTGCGGCTAAAGAAACACCTGATCCAGCGCGGTGCGTGGTCCGAAGAGCGACATCTGCAGGCCGAGGCGGAGATCATGGACGAGGTGATCCAGGCACAGAAGGAAGCCGAAAGCCACGGCACGCTGCATGCCGGCGGCAAGCCGTCAGTCCGCGATATCTTCGAAGGCGTCTATGCGGAGATGCCGGCACACATCCGCCGCCAGCGGCAGAAGGCAGGATACTGAAATGACCAGAATGACCATGATCGAGGCGGTGCGCAGCGCCATGGACGTATCGATGGGGCGTGACGAGGACGTCGTAGTGTTCGGCGAGGATGTCGGCTATTTCGGCGGCGTGTTCCGCGCGACCCAGGGCCTGCAGGCGAAATACGGCAAGACGCGCTGCTTCGATGCGCCGATCAGCGAGTCTGGCATAGTTGGCACCGCTATCGGCATGGCGGCCTATGGCTTGAAGCCCTGCGTCGAGATCCAGTTCGCCGACTACATGTATCCCGCCTATGACCAGATCACCCAGGAGGCCGCGCGCATCCGCTATCGCTCGAATGGCGATTTCACCTGCCCGATCGTGCTCAGGATGCCGACCGGCGGCGGCATCTTTGGCGGGCAGACCCATAGCCAAAGTCCCGAGGCACTTTTCACCCATGTCTGCGGGCTCAAGGTGATCGTGCCATCCAACCCCTACGACGCCAAGGGGTTGCTGATTTCATCGATCGAGGATCCAGATCCGGTGATGTTCCTCGAGCCGAAGCGCCTCTATAACGGCCCGTTCGACGGCCATCACGAGCGGCCGGTCATTCCGTGGTCGAAGCATGATCTCGGCGAAGTGCCGGAAGGCCACTACACAATCCCGATCGGCAAGGCGGAGATCCGCCGGCCGGGCAAGGCGGTCACGGTGATCGCCTACGGAACGATGGTGCATGTTGCACTTGCGGCGGCCGAAGAAACCGGTGTGGACGCTGAGGTGATCGACCTCCGCAGCCTGCTGCCTCTCGACCTCGATACGATCGTGCAGTCCGTATCCAGGACCGGCCGCTGCGTCATCGTGCATGAGGCCACCCTGACATCGGGCTTCGGCGCCGAGGTCGCAGCACTGGTGCAGGAGCACTGCTTCTACCATCTCGAAGCGCCGATCGTGCGGGTGACGGGTTGGGATACGCCCTATCCGCATGCGCAGGAATGGGATTACTTTCCCGGCCCCGCGCGCGTCGGTCGTGCGCTCACCGAAATCATGGAGGCCTGAGGATGGCCGAATTCGTGATCAAGATGCCGGATGTCGGCGAAGGCGTGGCCGAGGCCGAACTGGTCGAATGGCATGTGAAACCCGGCGATCCGGTCCACGAGGACATGGTGCTGGCCGCCGTGATGACCGACAAGGCGACAGTCGAAATCCCCTCCCCAGTCGCGGGCACCGTTGTCTGGCTGGCTGCCGAAGTCGGCGATATCGTCGCGGTCAAGGCACCACTTGTACGGCTGGAAGTCGGCGGAGATTCTCTGACTGAGGCGACACCTGCCGTTGTGGCAAAAGCACCAGAGGCTGCCAAACACAAACCGCCCGAACCCAAAAAGCCGGCTGCGGCCACGGTGCTCGCTGCCGCCCCCGACCGCGACCACAAACCGCTTGCCTCGCCCGCCGTCCGCAGGCAGGCCCAGGACAAGGGCATAGACCTCCGGCAGGTCCATGGCAGTGGGCCGGCCGGGCGGATCACCCACGAAGATCTCGATCTCTTTCTTTCGGCAGGCGCATCATCCACATCGACGCAACACGCACTTCAGCGGAAAACGGCAGTCGAGGAGATCAAGATCACCGGACTGCGGCGCAAAATCGCCGAGAAAATGTCCATATCCACCTCGCGGATTCCCCACATCACCTATGTCGAGGAGGTCGACGTCACCGACCTTGAAGACCTGCGCGCCATGATGAACAAGGATCGCAAGCCCGACCAGCCGAAGCTCACCATCCTGCCCTTCCTGATGCGGGCCATGGTCAAGACGATTGCGGAACAGCCGGGCGTCAATGCCACGTTCGACGACGCCACGGGTGTCATCACCCGATACGGCGCGGTGCATATCGGCATCGCCACCCAGACCCCCACGGGCCTGACGGTTCCGGTCGTGCGTCATGCCGAAGCACGAACCGTCTGGGATTGCGCCGCGGAAGTCGCGCGATTGGCGGAAGCAGCCCGCACCAGCAGCGCGCAGCGGGACGAACTGAGCGGCTCGACGATCACCATCACCTCGCTCGGCACGCTCGGCGGCATCGCATCGACACCGGTCATCAATCATCCCGAGGTCGCCATCATCGGCGTCAACAAGATCGCGATGCGGCCGCAATGGGATGGAACCCTGTTCATTCCGCGCAAAATGATGAACCTGTCGTCGAGCTTCGACCATCGAGTAGTGGACGGATGGGACGCGGCAACCTTCGTCCAGCGGATCAAGACGCTGATGGAGACCCCCGCACTGATTTTTATCGAAAGCTGACGCCATGCGAGAAATCATCTGCAAGCTTCTGGTCATCGGCGCAGGCCCCGGCGGCTATGTCTGCGCGATCCGCGCCGGCCAGCTTGGCCTCGATACCGTCATCGTGGAGCAGCAAAAGCCTGGCGGCACCTGCCTCAATGTTGGCTGCATCCCTTCGAAGGCGTTCATCCATGCGGCCGACGAATTCGACAGGGTGAGAGGCATGGCGAGCGCCGGAAACCCCATGGGCATTTCGGCCAGCGCGCCGCATATCGATCTGGGCCGGACCGTGGAGTGGAAGGACCGGATTGTCGGCCGGCTGACCAGCGGCGTGACCGCCCTGCTCCAGAAGGCGAAAGTGAAGATCGTGCATGGAGCGGCTCGCTTCCGGGATGGCAAGACCGTCGAGGTCTCGACTGAAACCGGCATACAGGTCATTCGCGCCGAAACCATCGTCATATCAACCGGCTCCGAGCCGATCGAGCTGCCCGCCCTGCCCTTCGGCGGCAACGTGATTTCCTCGACCGAAGCGCTGGCCTTGCGCAGTGTGCCCGGCAAGCTGGCCGTGGTGGGCGGCGGCTATATCGGGCTGGAACTCGGTACTGCCTTTGCCAAGATAGGATCCGAGGTCACGGTCATCGAGGCCACAGGGCAGGTCTTGCCGCAATACGACGCGGATCTCGTCAAGCCAATCCTGAAACGGCTTGCAGCGCTCGGCATCAAGGTTCGCATCAGCACCAGCGCCGAGGGCATCGCCGAAGACGGACGGGGATTGCGCATTAAGGCCGCCAGTGGGGAGACTGAAACGCTGCCGGCCGACAAGATCCTCGTCACCGTCGGCCGCAAGCCGCGCACCGAAGGCTGCGGTCTCGAAGAGCTCGATCTCGACCGTGCCGGCCAGTTCATCCGCATCGACGACCATTGCCGCACCTCGATGCGCGGCATCCATGCGATCGGCGACGTAACAGGCGAGCCGATGCTGGCCCATCGCGCCATGGCGCAGGGCGAGATGGTTGCCGAAATCCTCTCCGGTGCCAAACGATCGTGGGACAAGCGCTGCATTCCCGCCATCTGTTTCACCGACCCGGAGATCGTCAGCGCCGGATTGTCGCCAGCCGAGGCGCGCGCGCAAGGTCACGATGTCAAGCTCGGCCAGTTTCCCTTCTCCGCCAATGGCCGCGCCATGACCATGGCAGGCGAAGACGGCTTCGTGCGCGTCGTGGCGCGCACCGACAATCATCTCGTGCTTGGCATTCAAGCAGTGGGTTCCGGCGTGTCCGAACTCTCGAGCACATTTGCGCTGGCGATTGAAATGGGAGCCCGTCTGGAGGACATTGCCGGCACGATCCATGCCCATCCGACCCGCGGCGAAGCGCTGCAGGAAGCATCCATGAAAGCACTCGGCCATGCGCTCCACATCTGAAAATCTGGCGAACGTCATTCCCGGCGACGATACGGTTATTACCGGCCGCCAGGGCTCGCTTGGCCGGATTCGGCTCAACCGGCCGAAGGCGCTCAACAGCCTGACGCTGGATATGGTGCGCACGATCGAGCAGGCGCTCGATGACTTCGAGCACGACCCACTGGTCGCGGCGGTGTTGCTGACCGGCGAAGGCGAACGCGGATTGTGCGCTGGCGGCGACATCCGGGCCATGTGTGACAGCGGCAAGGCAAGAGATGGCATGGCGGCAATCTTCTGGCGCGAGGAATATCGCCTCAACGCCCGCATCAATCGCTACGCGAAGCCCTATGTGGCACTCATGGATGGCATCGTCATGGGCGGCGGGGTTGGCGTCTCGGTCTATGCCAGCCATCGGATCGTGACGGAACGCACCCGTTTTGCCATGCCGGAAACCGGCATCGGCTTCTTCCCCGATATCGGCGCCTCGTGGTTCCTGACCCGGCAGCCCGGCGAACTAGGCACCTATGTGGCCCTGACAGGAGAGGGAGTAGGAGCGGCTGATGTGATTGCAGCCGGTCTTGCCGACACACACGTGCCATCCGTTCGTTTGCCGGACGTCGTCGAGGCCTTGGCGTCGCTTCCAGCCAGTGCTTCCAAAGAGCAAATCTCATCTGCGATTTCTGGTTTTTCTGATGCTGCGCCCGCCGGGAAGCTTGCCCGCGAGCGTGAATTCATCGACCGCCTGTTCGCCTTTGACCGGATCGAGGACATTCTGGCGGCGCTGGATCGCGACGGCAGTGATTTCGCACAGGGTACGGCGGCAACTTTGCGGACAAAATCCCCATTGAGCCTGAATGTGACGCTGCGTCTGTTGCGGCTCGGCCGACAAACGAAAACACTCGAGGACTGCCTGGAGCGTGAATTCGCGGCCACGCAGGCGGTGCTTGAAAGCCACGATTTCTACGAGGGCGTTCGGGCCGCGGTGATCGACAAAGACCGCAATCCGCAATGGCGACCTGCCAGCCTCGCCGACGTCACGGCGGATCAGGTCGCCGCCTATTTCCCGACGTCGCACCAGAAGCTGTTTGCAGATTGACCATGGGAGGAGATGCATATGACATCGATCGGGTTCATCGGCCTCGGCCATATGGGCGGCCCTATGGCGGCCAATCTGGTCAAGGCTGGCCACGCCGTCAAAGGCTTCGATCTCTCGCCGGAGTCGCTTGAACAGGCACGTCAAAGCGGCGTAGCAATCTCCGGTTCGCTCAACGAAGCCGTAAAAGGCAGCGACGTCGTGATCACCATGCTGCCGGCCGGCAAGCACGTGACATCCGTATGGACGGAACTGGTCGCGCTGGTGCCAGCCGGCACACTGCTAATCGATTGCTCGACCATCGACATCGACAGCGCCCGGCAGGCACATCAACTCGCAGCCGGCCATGCCTGCCCTTCGCTCGATGCTCCGGTCTCCGGCGGTACATCGGGCGCCGCAGCCGGGACGCTGACTTTCATGGTCGGCGGCGAAGAAACGGCATTTTCGCGCGCCGAACCCATTCTGCAGGCGATGGGCAAGCGCATCATTCTTTGCGGTGGCGCCTCGATGGGACAAGCCGCCAAGATCTGCAACAACATGATCCTCGGCATCAGCATGATCGCGGTGGGTGAAGCCTTCGTACTGGCCGAAAAACTTGGTCTTTCCCATCAGTCCCTGTTCGATGTCGCCTCCGTCTCGTCAGGCCAATGCTGGTCGCTGACCACCTACTGTCCGGTACCGGGGCCGGTTCCCGCCTCACCCGCCAATCACGGTTACCAGCCGGGTTTTGCCGCAGCGCTGATGCTGAAGGATTTGTCGCTGTCGCAGGCGGCTGCAACGGCAAGTGGTGCGACCACGCCGCTGGGGAAAGAGGCCGAACGTCTTTACCAGCTATTCAACGACCTCGGCTATGGCGAAACAGATTTCTCCGGCATCATCAACCTTCTGCGGGAAAAGTCGCAAGCGACCGATCGCTGATCGCACGAAAACAGGAAGAACGTTTCATGGAAAAACCCATCCTCATCGAACAGCGGGATCGTGTCGTGATCGTCACGCTCAATCGGCCGGCGGCCCGCAACGCGCTGAACGCCGACATCATGCATGCAATTGCAAACGAACTTGCGCCGCTGGACCGAGATCCAGGCGTCGGCTGCTTCGTGTTGACCGGATCCGACAAGGCTTTCGCTGCCGGCGCCGACATCAAGGAAATGGCGGACAAATCATTCACCGAAATGTTCAGCGAGGACTACTTTGCAGCGTGGGAACGTTTTGCGGCATTCCGGACGCCGAAAATCGCCGCCGTTTCTGGCTATGCGTTGGGCGGCGGCTGCGAGGTGGCAACGATGTGCGACATGATCTTCGCCTCGGAGACGGCGATGTTCGGCCAGCCGGAGATCAAGCTCGGCGTCATCCCCGGCATGGGCGGCTCGCAGCGGCTGACGCGGGCGATCGGCAAGGCAAAGGCCATGGACATGATCCTCACTGGTCGGATGATGGACGCAGCCGAGGCCGAGCGCAGCGGTCTGGTCGCACGCGTCGTCCCGGCGGCAAGGCTGATGGAGGAAACGCTGGCGGCAGCGCAAACGATTGCCGGATACGGCAAGATTGCCGTCGTCGCCGCGCGCGAGGCAGTCGAACGGGCACAGGAAGGCAGCCTTCGGGAGGGTATCCTCTTCGAGCGCCGGGTCTTCCATTCCCTGTTCGCAACAGCAGATCAAAAAGAGGGAATGGCTGCGTTCCTGGAGAAGCGTTCGCCCGATTTCCAAGGCAGCTAGCCCGGAGTGCAACTGCGCCATGGGCGGGGCGTTGTCGCGGTGTTTTTGGCTTCACTGCTGAAGTGCTATTTGCTTGCCACCACGACGTTGCTCGTCGGGTTGCGACAGGCCCCTCAAGACCCCGTACCCAAGAACAAGACGCGAGTCAGGCTTGTATAGTGCGACTCCGATACCATCAGGGTGACAAAGACGAGCACCAGAATCGGCGGCAGGACGATGGCATAGATCAGCGCCAGCCGCTCCCAGGCCATATGCATGAAGACGGCGACGATGAGCCCTGCCTTCAGCATCATGAAGACGATGATCAGGGACCATCTCAGATAGCCCTGGATGCCCAAGTAATCGACCATATAGGAGCAGGCGCTGAGGACAAAGAGCAGGCCCCAGACCACGAGATAGAGCCTGATCGGGTGCTGTTGATGCTGCTCCGGAGTATGTGCTGCGGCTTCTGCCATCACGTCACCTCACCAAAGATAGAAGAATGCGAAGATGAAAACCCAGACCAGATCGACGAAGTGCCAGTAAAGGCCCGTGATCTCGACCACCTCGTAGTTGCCTTTCCGGCTGGTGAAGAAGCCCCGCCTCTCGGTGTCGAAGTCTCCCCGCCAGACCTTGCGGGCGATGATCAGCAGGAAGATGACGCCGATCGTGACATGGGTGCCGTGAAAGCCGGTGATCATGAAGAAGGACGAGCCGAATTGTGCCGCCCCCCACGGATTTTCCCAGGGCCGCACCCCTTCGGCGATCAGCTTGCTCCACTCGAAGGCCTGCATTCCAACGAAAGTGGCGCCAAGCGCCGCAGTCAGCAGCATCAGGGCGGCCGTCTTGCACCGATCCCGGCGGTAGCCAAAATTGACGGCCATGGCCATCGTGCCGCTACTGCTGATGAGCACGAAGGTCATGATGGCAATCAGAATGAGAGGGATCTTCTGGCCTCCGATCGTCAGGGCAAAAACCTCGCTGGGATCGGGCCATTCGACGAGCGTCGACATGCGCGCCGTCATGTAGGAGAGCAGAAAACACCCGAAGATAAACGTATCGCTCAGGAGGAAGATCCACATCATGGCCTTGCCCCAGGAGACATTCTTGAACGCCCGCTGGTCCGACGACAGATCGGCCGCGACGCCGCGCAGCCCCACTGGCCGCGCTAGCGGATCGAGCGAAGGTGTGTCCACGGGATGGTCCATTTTCCAAGCTCCTCAGGTAACCAATTGCCGGCAAATATCGACAAAGTCATTCGCCCAGCCACCAAACAGCGCAAACAGGATCAGCCAGACGACGAGCATGAAGTGCCAATAGAGCGTGCACAGATCCACGCTCAGGTACAATTTTTCACGTGCCAGGCCGCTTCGGGCACGGATGGTCGTCCGCCCGAGCACCAGAAGTCCGCCCAGAATGTGCAGGCCGTGCAGCCCGGTGATCATGTAGAAGAAGCTGTTTGCCGGGTTGTCGGCGAGCACATAACCTGCCGACACCAACTGCCGCCATGCCAGGAGCTGGCCCAGGAGAAAGAGGATAGCTGTCGCAAGTGCCAGCGTAAGCGCGGTATTCAGGGATTCTCCGCGGCCGGCGCGGGCTTCGCGTTTCGCCCATTGCAGTGCCGCACTGCTGGTCGCAAGGGCTGCAGTATTCACCCACAAAGTGCCGGGGATCGGAATCCCCCACCAGTCGGCTCCGCCCATGCGAATGAGATAGGCGCTGATGAGAAGCGCAAACAGGGCGCCGATGACAGCGAGAAAGATGCCGAGGCCGATTTTCGCGGTCGGCAGCGGCGATCCCTGCATGTGCCCCATGTCGCTTGCCCGCCCGGCCTCCAGCCAGGGCTTGGAGGTCAGCCGCTGCCGTGCCATCCACCAGACGATGATGCAGGCAATCCCGGCCATGAAGATGAGGATCGCGCTCATTCCAACCCGCCTCTGGATGCGGCCGACGCCGGCTGATTCTGCGGGACGAAGTCCTCGTCCGCCCCGGGCACGCTGTAGTCATAGGCCCAGCGATAGACCACCGGCTGCTCCTTGCCCCAGTTTCCGTGTGCGGGCGGCGTTTGCGGCGTCTGCCATTCGAGCGTCGTTGCACGCCATGGATTGCCTCCAGCCTCCTTGCCCCTGAAAAGACTCCAGCCCAGATTGAACAGGAACACCAGCTGGGCTGCGCCGACGATCAGCGCGACCACGCTGATGAACTCGTTCAGCGTATGCGCAGATGGAGGAATGAAGGCTGTGTCGCCCAGCTCGAAATAGCGGCGCGGCACGCCGAGAAGGCCGAGATAGTGCATGGGGAAGAAGATTGCATATGCGCCGACAAACGTGACCCAGAAGTGGATATGGCCCATTGCCTTATTCCACATGCGCCCGGTGACTTTCGGATACCAGTGGTAGATCGCCCCGAACACCACCATGATCGGCGCCACGCCCATCACCATGTGGAAATGCGCGACGACGAACATCGTGTCGGACAAAGGCACGTCGACGACAACATTGCCGAGAAACAGACCGGTAAGCCCGCCGTTGAGGAAGGTGACGATGAAGGCCAGCGCAAACAGCATGGGCAGTGTCAGATGGATGTCGCCGCGCCAAAGGGTCAGCACCCAGTTATAGACCTTGATCGCAGTCGGGATTGCGATGATCAGCGTCGTGGTCGCGAAGAAGAATCCGAAATTCGGATTCATGCCGCTGACATACATATGATGCGCCCAGACGACGAAGCTCAACGCCGCGATGATGAGGATCGCCCAGACCATCATCCGGTATCCGAAGATGTTTTTACGAGCGTGTGTGCTGATCAGGTCCGAGACGATGCCGAAGGCGGGAAGCGCCACGATATAGACCTCGGGATGGCCGAAGAACCAGAACAGGTGCTGAAAGAGGATCGGGCTGCCGCCGCCCTGCTTCAGCTGCTCGCCCATCTCGACGATGGCGGGCATGAAAAAGCTCGTGCCGAGCAGCCGGTCGAACAGCATCATCACGGCGGCGACGAAGAGTGCGGGAAAGGCGAGCAGCGCCATGACCGTCGCCGTGAAGATGCCCCACACGGTCAAGGGCATGCGCATCAGCGTCATGCCACGCGTGCGGCCCTGCAACACGGTGACGACGTAATTCAACCCGCCCATGGTGAAGCCGATAATAAACAGGATCAGCGACAACAGCATCAGGATGATGCCCCAATCGCGTCCCCCCGGCGTGCCCGACAAAACGGCCTGCGGCGGATAGAGCGTCCAGCCGGCGCCGGTCGGGCCGCCCGGTGCGAAAAAGCCGGCGACCAGCACCAGCACGGCGAGCAGGTAGAGCCAGTAGCTCAGCATGTTTGCGTAGGGAAACACCATGTCCCGCGCGCCGACCATCAAGGGAATGAGATAGTTGCCGAAACCGCCGAGAAACAGCGCCGTCAGCAGGTAGATCACCATAATCATGCCGTGCATGGTGATGAACTGGTAGTAGTGCTCCGCGTCGATGAAGTCGAAGGTGCCGGGAAATCCGAGCTGCAGGCGCATCATCCAGGACAGCACCAGCGCCACCATGCCGATGGCGGTGGCGGTCAGTGAATACTGAATGGCGATCACCTTGGCATCCTGGCTGAAGACATATTTCGTCCACCAGCTCCGCGGATGGTAGAGGTCCACATCCGCGACTTCAGCAGGTGGGATGACGGCCCCATTGCCGGATCGAATGTCGACCATACTGCATCCTCTCTGTGGCTCCCGGCATGGCCTTTGTCCCTGGCCGTGCTGCCGGATTCAATTCGCCGGTTGCTTTTCTGCCGATGCCAGCATCTGCGTGAACGTCGGCTGTTGTTGCAGCCACGCCTGATAGGCGGCCTCGTCATCGACGATAACCGTTCCGCGCATTTGCGGGTGTCCGACACCACACAACTCAGCGCACAGAACCTCGAAGGTTCCCGTTCGCGTTGGCGTGAACCAGAAATAGGTGACGCTGCCGGGGATCATATCCATCTTGGCGCGGAATTCGGGGACATAGAAATCGTGCAGAACGTCGATCGAACGCAGCAGAACGTGGACCGGCTTGCCGAGGGGCAGGTGCAATTCATCAGTCTGGACGATGACGTCGTCAAGGCCGGCGGCATCGCTCTTGTTCACGCCGAGAGGATTGTCGGCGCTGACGGCGCGCGTGTCGGCGCGGCCCAACCGTCCGTCTGCCCCCGGCAGCCGGTAATTCCACAGCCATTGCTGGGCCACGACTTCCACCGTGCTGGCGTCGGAGGGAACCGTGACGAACTGTTTCCAGACAATCAGGCCAGGCGCGAGCATAGCCGCCACGCCAACCGCGGTTCCGCCCGCAAGCCACCATTCCAGCCGCTTGTTCTCGGGCTGATAGGCTGCCACGTTTCCAGGACGATGCCGGAAGCGCCAGACGCAATAGGCCATAAAAGAAACGACGAGCGTGAAGACAAGACCGGTGATCCAGAACGTTATGACAATCGTGTTGTCAATGTAGCTCCAGTTCGATGCAATCGGCGTCCACCACCACGGGCTAAGCAGGTGGAACACGATGGATACCACCACTATCAGAACGAGAACCAGCACAATTGCCATTTTCGCTCCTGACCCAGCCGCGAGCTCAAACCCGCAATCCGTCCAGATTATCTTTTAGCACTATCTCATAAATTGATCGCGCGAGCAATTAGCGCAAACCGACACCGCGGAGGGCGACGGCGCATGCATATCAGCTATTTGGAGACCTGCTCCAGATAGGCGATGAGATTGGTAATGTCGGCGTCGTCCTTCAGTCCAGCAAAGGCCATCTTGGTGCCCTTCACCTTGGCCTTCGGATTGTGCAGATAATCGCGCAGCGATGCCTCATCCCAGACGAGCCCGCCCGCACCGGCCTCCCGCATCGCCGTGGAGTAGCTGAAGTTCGGGTGCGTGCCAGCCGTTCTGCCGAACACACCGTGCAAGGAGGGGCCGACCTTGTTCTTGTCGGTGTCAGCGATGTGACAGATGGCGCATTTCTTGAAAATGGTCGCGCCAGCCTCGGCGTCACCTTCCTGAGAGAGCGCTCCGACCGCCGAAACAGCGAAAAGTGGCAGACTGATCAGAACAACACGATACCACATGGCAATCCTCATTGTTGGTCAGTCCGCCCGAAGCAAAAACCGGCGCAGTCTGACATAGTGTGACGGCTGTAAGCGAAAATCCAAGACGGCGATTCTCAAGACAGTGTTTGATCCTCGCTGACGGGGGCGATCAATTTGCGATAGAAATGCCAGGTGGAGTGCCCAAGGACAGGTATGATAATTGCGAGTCCAATAAAGAGCGGGATCGTGCCGACAACGAGCAAAACCCCGACAATCAGGCCCCAGAGTGCAACCGGCCCCGGATTGGCAAACGTGGCACGTATGCTTGCATTGATGGCCACACCGGCGCGGACGTGACGGTCGAGCAACAGCGGGAAAGTGACCACCGTCGTCGCCAGAACCACCACCGCGAATACGAATCCGGCCAGATTTCCCCACAGGATGAGAAACCGCCCCTGAGGGGTCGCAAATACGTCTGACAGGAAGGTGAAGATCGACGTCGGAGCCGCGTCACCGAAGGCTGAGACATACATTCGCTGAGCCACAATCAACCAACAGATAAAGAGTGCGAACAGCATGACGCTGACCGCGATGATAGACGGCAGTGCCGGAGAGTGGCGCACTTCCAGCGCGTGATGCCAGGAACTGTCCAGCCCCTGTTCGCGACGCCGGCTGATCTCGTAGAGACCGAGTGCAGCAATCGGGCCTACCAGGGCAAAACCCGACATCAATGGATAGAGCAACGGCACCAAATTCGCCCCCGCACTCCAGTATGCCAGGAAGATGCCCGCTATCGGATACATAAGACAGAGAAAAACGTAGTGTGACGGCTTTGCGCTGAAGTCTTTGAGCCCCAGCCTCAGTGCATCGGTGATATCCGCGATGCCAATCTTTTGAACCACGGGGCGCGCAAATTCCCCGTGCGCATTGACCATGACATGCGATGTTGCCATAGCGCGTCTCCTTCTCAGCCGTAATCCGGCTGGCAGTGAATAGACGCCCGGCAATCATTCACCGTCGCGTCGAACCACAACTGGCGATTTGGTTTTACCAGATCCTACCGGCTTTGTCGCCTGCTCACACGACTACGGAATCCTACGCTTCTGCGGCACCTTATCGAAACATCCTTGGCGCCATGGTCACCATGAGAACGGCGGCAGCACCGAGAGATGTTACAGGTCTCTCGTTGTTCCATGTCGGATTTACCCCTGAACTTGTTGAACGCGAAATGCGGGCGAGGCTCGGCTGTCGTCGCACAAGAGGTCCACGATCCCAGAAAAGCAGGCTTAGGTGGAAACGAATGGGAAAGCATGACAACAGCAAGATCACCAAAAGCCCTGTATTCCAAGGCTTTCTGGCAATCTGTGGCGTACCTATGAACATCCACTCCCCTTCAATTGAAATGCTGCCGTTGACAGCACCTCGCCCCTATTCCGGCAATGCCCGCTCGCAGGCGACGTTTATCGGCCTCGCCCAAAAAGCCCATGAGGCCGAAGCTTTGCAAAGGGGAAAATCGATTGAACGCTGGACGGAATACAAGCGGGTTTGGTCAGCTGAAATCGCTGAAGCAAAAAAGCGCGGTGAACCAGCTCCAAGTATCCTTCCGCATCCCGATGACATTATCATCGACCACACCGAGGGCCGCAGTTCGTTGGGCCGTTTGACAAGAACGAGGAAGCCAAGCTCAACGAGACCATCCGTCTCCGCGACACGTTGATCATTCAAGATGAGTTGGACCATCGCAGCACTCTTAGGCTTGGCGGGGAGCCGTTGACTGAACCGGGATCGGCTGGGTTGATCTCGTTTCTTCTGGAAAGAGGTATACCACCGCGGCTGCAACTGTCGGATATTGGACGAACTCTGTTGATGATGAAGTACCAAGATATGTCAAAGCCAGCGCTGCTCAAACTGCTGTTCGGCGCCTGGCAGCGCTGTGGCTCGCCTCACCCACGTGGCTATGTATCGCCAAACCTGAGCCATACGGAGAAATATCTCAGGCTGCTGTTCGGATTGATCCAAAGCATTCGTGAGGGAGCGATTGACCCTATGAGCATGACGCAAGACGAACTCGCGGGGATTATTTATGAGCGGGCAAAGACATATGGAGTTGCGGGTTGATCGGCAACTGACAGGTCGAGCGGGGGCATCAAATCGGGCGTTGATAAGAGTGCTCGTGCGGCTTCGTGCGCGAGCCTCCTCGACCGCCTGGCCCACCACTGCGAGCTTGTCGAAACGGGAAACGCGTGCCGGCGTGTCAAAAACCGAAGCTAAAGCCGATGAACACTATCACCCGCCCTTGGCCTACCTCTGCAACCCCAGTCAGCACCGCAAGGCCAATCGCCGATCGTTTTGTATTGTTGAATGCCCATGTCTTTGCGCCGACAACTACCCTGCCATCCCCTTCGGGCGCGGTGGTAGCTGGATGTGGTATACTGGATCGGCGCACGGTTGCATCGTATTGTACCTGTCTTCGCCAAGTGGAGCAGGTTCGTCGATTGAGCCACACGTTGCGTAGTATTGGCCGGGGTATGACATGAGCCACACTATATCAACATCAACGACAGTCTGCGTCAACGTAGACAACAAAGCTGGGGTTTGCCGCGGTATGCGTTGCCAGTTTTTGGGCTGCGAATTTCTTGCCGAGGGCGGCCGCGCCCCACGACACTAGAGTGACCTCTGGTTAGGTACATGTCCAAGTTGTTATCAACCGACCCAGCACATCACGCTCTGCCCACCGGGCGAGACCTTGGCCGCCTGCAGTTCTTGTCGCTTCTGTACTATCTTCATTGCACCAATCCGACAACGGATTGGTTCAAGATAAGACACAAGCCGATGCTCCCGCAAGTATCGCCGCAATCGGAATGGCATTGGCGACGATTCCGGTTGTGGTGGAACGCGGCATCATGATCCGCAAGTTTGCGGCCACGATTGCCCGGAGGCGATTGCAGTTTCTCTTGGAGTGCCCGCAAGGACCAGACCCTGATGCGTCCGGATACAAGGGCTTTTTCTATCATTTCCTCGACATAGAGACCGGCCGCCGGGTCTGGCAATGCGAATTGTCCACCATCGACTCGGCGTTCCTGTTTGCAGGCGCGCTGACCGTGGCCACCTACTTCGACGGCGATACCGCTGACGAAGCCGAAATTCGGCGACTTGCCAACACCCTCTATGAGCGAGCCGATTGGAACTGGGCTTGCGATCACGGGCTTACACTGACCCACGGTTGGCGCCCGGAAAACGGCTTCATTCCCTATCGATGGCGGGGATACGACGAGGGCCTGCTGCTCTACATCCTCGGACTGGGGTCGCCGACCCATCCGTTGCCGTCCGAAGCCTATTCCGCCTATGCCGAAACCTACGAGTGGAGGAACATCTACGGGCGCGAACTGCTTTACTCGGCACCGCTTTTCACACACCAGCTCTCGCACATGTGGATCGACTTCCGCGGTATCCGCGACCAGTTCATGCGAGACCATAACAGCGACTACTTCCTGAACAGCCGACATGCGACCTACGTCCAGCAGGAATATGCCATTCGCAATCCAATGAACTTCGTGGGTTATGGTGAGCACTGCTGGGGGTTTACGGCAAGCGATGGACCTGGCTGGATTACGAAGGAGGTCGATGGTGTGCAAAGGGAGTTCTTCGACTACCTCGGTCGCGGAGCACCATTCGGACCGGACGACGGAACTGTGTCGCCATGGGTAGTTGTGGCTTCATTGCCTTTTGCTCCGGAGATCGTCATTCCGACCGTCAGGGCCTTTGCACAAATGCACTTGGGTATGACGCGTCTCTATGGCTTTAAACCCTCCTTCAACCAGACATACAGGGTGGAAGACAGTGATACAGGATGGTGGGTCAGCCCCCATCATTTCGGCATAGACCAGGGGCCGGTTGTACTGATGGTCGAAAACTACAGGACCGGCCTGCTATGGAACATCCTGCGCCGGTGCCAGCCGATGGTGACCGGCCTGCGTCGCGCGGGTTTCAATGGAGGTTGGCTTTAGGATGTCGCCGTCCCCCGATATCGCGATTGACTGAATACGACGACAGAGCCGCTATCGCCATTTCTGAATTTCAGTTTCGACTAATATGCCCTATGATATCCTGATTGTGTTTACTTAAATCGATCAGCGTCGACGCTCCCCTTTGGGAGTGTCGCCGGCCGCTTGGGTAGCCCCGGGCCTCGACCGACAATTGCGCACTCAAAGCGCTAGGGGAGGACAATCAATGCCGAACATGATGAAAGCAGGCGTCGTGCGCGAGTTTCGCAAACCTCTCACCATTGAGGCATGGCCAATTCCCGAACCTGCGGACGACCAGATCCTCGTCCGGTTCGCTGCAACCGGCGTATGCCACACAGACTTGCATGCAGCCCATGGCGACTGGCCAGTGAAGCCGAACCCGCCCTTCATCCCGGGCCACGAAGGCGTCGGTTACGTCGCAAAGGCCGGCAAATCAGTCAAGCGCCTGAAGGAAGGCGACCGCGTTGGCGTCCCTTGGCTTCACACCGCTTGCGGCTTCTGCCCCTATTGCCGAACCGGCTGGGAAACGCTCTGCGGCAGCCAGCAGAATACCGGCTATTCGGTTAACGGATCCTTCGCCGAATACGGCCTGGCCGATCCCGACTATGTCGGCATCCTGCCCTCCAAACTGGAGTTCGGTCCCGCCGCGCCGGTGCTGTGCGCAGGTGTCACCGTCTATAAGGGGCTCAAGGAGACTGAGGCCAATCCCGGTGAATGGGTCATGATTTCAGGCATCGGCGGCTTGGGCCATATGGCGGTTCAGTATGCGAAGGCCATGGGCTTGCATGTCATTGCTGTCGACGTTTCCGAAAGCAAGCTTGATCTCGCCCGCAAGCTGGGCGCCGACCTGACCGTAGATGCGCGCGAGCCGGACGCGGTGGATCAAGTGCAGAAGCGGGTTGGCGGCGTGCACGGGGCGCTGGTGACGGCGGTTTCGCCAAAAGCCATGGAACAGGCTTTCCACATGCTACGCTCCAAGGGCACGATGGCGCTTGTGGGCCTGCCGCCGTCGATGATCAGCCTGCCCGTGTTCGATACCGTCCTCAAGCGCATCACGGTCCGGGGCTCGATCGTCGGCACCCGCCAGGATCTTGAGGAAGCGATCGAATTTGCCGCCGAAGGAAAGGTCAGTTCGCATTTCAGCTGGGACAAGCTCGAAAACATCAACGACATCTTCGCCCGCATGGTGGAAGGCCAGATCGACGGTCGCATCGTCATCGACCTTCAGTAACACTCGTCGCAAGAGACGCCCAAAATTGAACACGCCAGCCTTGGGGGAGGATATCGGCATGGTCGAAGTAAAATCGTTGGATCTTGAGCGAGGTGCTTTATCCGGCCCTGCCAGCGCAACAGTCATCGTCGAACAAGCCGCTGCTTTGTGCATCCGCAACAACAGCGGCGTTCAGGAAGTGTTGTTGGTCAGCAGCCTGCGCACGGGTCGATGGGGCATTCCCAAGGGGCACATGGAGCCCGACGAGCCAGCCTGGACCACAGCCGAACGCGAAGCGTTTGAGGAAGCGGGCGTCTTAGGGACCGCCAGCAAGTCACCGATAGGCGGCTATTCCTACCGAAAATCCACCGGGGACGGGATCTATTGCGTGCGCGTCCACCTTGTGGAAGTCCATGATCGCGCGACGGATTACCCGGAGAAAAACCTTCGCGGAGTTAAGTGGGTCCCGATCGCCGCGGCAGCGAGAGCCGTTTCGCGACCTGGCTTGCGGAGGATATTGCTTGAAGTAGATGACTGTGAATAGCCGACATACCCTGTCTACGCACTCTTCCCCACCACAACGAGGAGAAATGCAATGCAAGCGCCCATCACCCGCAGGTCCCTGATCCAGATTGCCGGCGCGGCCGCAGCCGCCGCCACGACCTCCAGTCTTCTTGCGTCGATTGCAAGCGCCGACACCATCACCGGCGACATGTATTGGGACCTGATCCGGCACCAGTTCATATTTCCCGAAACAGCCACACCCATGAACAGCGCCAATCTGTGTCCCTCGTTTCAGGCCGTAGCCGACAAAGTGGCAGAGCTCACCCGTATCGTGGATTATGACGTATCGCTGAACAACAGGGCGCAATTCAACGACCGGCTGAGCAGTTCCCGGGCGAAAGTGGCTGCTCAGATCGGCGCCGATCCGGATGAGATCGCTCTGGTGCGCAATACATCGGAAGCAAACAGCGTCATCACCAACGGCCTCAACTACAAGGAAGGCGACGAAATCGTCCTGTGGGAGCAGAACCATGTCACGAACAACGAGGCATGGGACATCAGGGCCAAACGTTTCGGCCTGAAAATCGTCCGCGTGGCGGTGCCGCGCCTTCCAGAAAGCGATGAGCAGGTTGTCGAGCCTGCACCGATCGCACCACGGCTTTGAGCTTTACAGAATGCTCCAATGTTAGCGGGCTGAAGCTGCCCGCAAAGAAACTCGCGGCAATGGCCCGCGGTAGGGGCATCCATTGCCATGTCGACGGAGCTCAAAGCTGGGGTGCATCGGTCCTCGACCTGCATGACATGGGATGCGACTCGTTCTCTGCCAGCGCACACAAGTGGTTCATGGGGCCGAAAGAGGTTGGCATCCTGTATGTCCGCAAGGGCCGCGCGCCAGAGATATGGCCGAACACCATCGGCTATACCGGGGAAATCAAGGTCGAACTCGACCTTGAAAATGCAAAAAAATTCGAAACGCTCGGCCAGTGCGACGATGCGGCGATCGCTGCAATTGCGGACACCGCCGATATCCATGCGCAGATTGGACCGCAACGAATCGAGGCTCGCATTCGTGACCTTGCAACCCAGCTGAAACAAGGCCTCAAGGAACTGGGCGCAACCCTCGTCACTCCTGAAAATCCGGCGATGAGCAGCGGCGTGGTCATCATCGAAGTTCCCAAGCAGAACCAGAAAACCGTCGTTGATACGTTGTACGGCAAGTACGGGATCGCGGCATCGTCGAGTGGTGGCCTTCGATTATGCCCGCACGTCTACAACACACAAGCGCACATCAAACGGGCCCTCGACGGCGTCGCGTCGATGCGGGATCTGGTCAAGATCTGACTGATCAAGGTCGCTTGCTCCAAGGCGGGATCCTTGCGGCACGAGCCGCAAGGCTTGTTCCTATTCAAGATAAGAGCGCACCTATACGTTGTCCCCCTCGGTCGAGGTTTTGCCCGTCTCTCTTGGCGAAGTGGCGGTTCCCCATTTCCATCCACTGATCTCGGGCATGTCATCGCCGTATTTTTCGATATGTTGGCGGTGTTCTATCAGCTTCTCGTGAACGGCCTGCTTGAAGTAGGCTGCCCGAGCACCCAACTGCGGCAGGCGGTCAATGACATCCTCGACGAGATGGAAACGATCGAGCTTGTTCAGCACCACCATGTCGAAAGGCGTGCTCGTCGTCCCCTCCTCATTGTAGCCGCGAACGTGGAAATTCGCGTGATTGGTACGGCGATAGGTCAGACGGTGGATGAGCGTGGGATATCCGTGAAAGGCGAATATAACCGGCTTGTTCTTCGTGAACAGTGCATCGAAGTCATGATCTGACAGCCCATGCGGATGCTCGCGCTCGGGCTGGAGCTTCATCAGATTGACCACATTGATGACGCGCACTTTCAATTCCGGCAGATGTTGACGGATCAATTGAACAGCGGCAAGCGTCTCCAGCGTCGGAACGTCCCCGCAGCATGCCATCACGACGTCAGGCCCGACGCCCTTGTCGTTGCTCGCCCACTCCCAAATTCCGAGCCCTTCGCTGCAATGCGTGATCGCCTCGTCCATCGTCAGCCATTGCGGCGCAGGCTGCTTGCCGGCGACGACCACATTGACGTAGTTGCGGCTGCGCAGGCAGTGGTCCGTGACCGACAAAAGCGTGTTGGCGTCCGCCGGCAGATAGACCCGGATCACGTCGGCCTTCTTGTTCACGACGTGGTCGATAAAGCCTGGATCCTGGTGACTGAAGCCGTTGTGATCCTGCCGCCAGACATGCGAGCTGAGGAAGTAGTTCAGGGATGCCACGGGCCTGCGCCAGGGGATCTCGTTGCACACTTTCAGCCACTTGGCATGCTGGTTGAACATCGAGTCGATGATGTGGATGAAAGCTTCGTAGCAGGAGAAGAAGCCGTGGCGACCGGTCAGCAGATAGCCTTCCAGCCATCCCTGGCACTGGTGTTCGCTGAGCACTTCCATCACGCGCCCGTCCGGAGACAGGTGGTCGTCCTCGGGATAGATTTCCGCCATGTAGCAGCGATCGGTAACCTCAAGGACATCCTGCCAGCGGTTTGAGTTGTTCTCGTCCGGACTGAACAGGCGGAAGTTTTTTGCCCCCATGTTGAGCTTCATGACGTCGCGCAGGAATTTGCCCATCGCACGCGCGGATTCGGCTGTCGTTTCGCCGGGCGCGGGAACCGGCACCGCATAGTCGGCGAAGTCCGGCATCTTGAGGTCGCGCAGCAGGACGCCGCCATTGGCGTGCGGATTGTCGCTCATACGGCGGTGTCCCGTCGGCGCCAGAGCAGCCAGTTCGGGTTTGAACCGGCCGTCGTCGTCAAACAGTTCCTCCGGCCGGTAGCTTTTCATCCACTGTTCCAGAATGCGAATGTGCTCCGGCTTGTCCATCTCGCCCATGGGCACCTGGTGGGCTCGCCAATAGCCCTCGCATTTCTTGCCGTCTATCTCCTCGGGGCAGGTCCATCCCTTCGGTGTCCGGAAGACGATCATCGGCCAGGCCGGGCGCTTGACATTTCCATTCGTTCGAGCATCGGCCCAGATCGCCTTGATTTCCGCGACGGCTGTGTCGAGCACGCTGGCAAGTTGTTGATGCACCGAAACCGGATCACTGCCTTCGACGAAATACGGCTTGTAGCCCATGCCCTCGAAGAACTTCGTCAATTCGCCCTCAGGAATGCGGGCAAGAAAACATGGATTGGCGATCTTGTAGCCGTTGAGGTGCAATATCGGCAGCACGCAGCCGTCACGCGCCGGGTTCAGGAACTTGTTGCCGTGCCATCCGGTTGCGAGCGGCCCGGTCTCGGCCTCACCGTCACCGACTACGCAGGCGACGATCAGGTCTGGATTGTCGAAGGCCGCGCCATAGGCGTGGCTCAATGCATATCCGAGCTCTCCGCCCTCGTGGATGCTGCCGGGGGTTTCCGGCGCGACGTGGCTTGGAATCCCTCCCGGGAAGCTGAATTGCTTGAACAACTTCTGCATTCCCTCGATGTCGCTGCTGATGTTCGGGTAGAATTCGCTATAGGTGCCCTCAAGGTAGGCATGCGCGACCAGCGATGGGCCGCCATGCCCCGGGCCTATTATGTAGATCATTTCCAGGTTATCGCGCTTGATGACGCGATTCAGGTGGGCATAGAGCATGTTTAGCCCGGGCGATGTGCCCCAGTGGCCCAGCAGGCGCGGCTTTATGTGTTCACGCTTCAGCGGTTCACGTAGCAGCGGATTGTCGAGAAGGTAGATCTGCCCGACCGAAAGGTAGTTCGACGCCCGCCAGTAGGCGTCGATGAGCTCGAGTTCTTCCGCCGATAGCGGCTTGTCATCCACTCGGTCGCCGGTTGCGGTCGATACGTTCCTTGCCGTCTGAAGCGAAGCCATGGAGGTTTCCTCACCTTGTTTGAACTGATGCTACAAGCGCGATCCAGCATTTCGGTTGCAGGCGCGCCACGCGCCTAGCGTTGCGCCTGTCTTGGTGGCCAGCCGGCTCCATTCACAAACTCGACTTTGCGCCCCGCATCCGATCTCGCTTGCGCTCAAGTGACCGGGCAGGGCTTGGCATTCCAGATTTCGTTGGCATATTCTGCAATGGTGCGGTCGCTTGAAAACTGCCCCGAACTGGCAATGTTGAGGATCGCTTTTCCTGTCCATTCGTCTGGTCGACGGAAGAGCATTTGAAGGCGTTGGTCAGCATCGAGGTAGGGACCCAAATCCGCCAGATGGCAATATGTGTCGCCGCCCGCCAGCAGGACGTTGCGCATGGCGTTCACGACCTCCGGCTCGTGCCGGCAGAAGTGGCCAGAAAGGATCAAGTCGAGAACCGCTCGGGTTTCGGCCTCGTTCTCGTAATGCCACCACGGACTATACCAGCCGCGACTGCCGGCGACCTGCTCCGCTGTCAGGCCGAACAGGAAGAAATTCTCTTCGCCTGCCGCTTCCGCCATTTCGATCGTCGCGCCATCTCGCGTGCCGATGGTCAGCGCGCCGTTCATCATGAACTTCATGTTGCTCGTCCCGCTGGCTTCATAGCCTGCGGTCGAGATCTGGTTGGACACATCGCTCGCCGGGATCAGACGTTCGGCCAGCGAGACGTTGTAGTCCGGCAGGAAAACCACCTTCAGCCGACCGCGTATCTCGGGGTCGCCATCGATCGTCGCGGCGACATTGTTGAGAAACTTGATGATCAGCTTGGCGACGTGATAGGCCGGCGCAGCCTTGCCGGAAAACAGGAACGTGCGAGGCTGGATATCGAGGTTCGGATTCGACTTCAGCCTGTTGTAGAGTGCAACGATCCGAAGTCCGTTTAGCAACTGTCGCTTGTATTCATGGATACGTTTCACCTGACTGTCGAAGATGCTGTCGGGATCGATCGCGATGCCGGCACTCGCCTCCAGCCAGTCGCGGAAGCGCAATTTGGCTTCCCGCCTGGCGCCGCGGACGGACGTCACGAAGCTCGTGTCGCTGGCAAGCGGCATCAGCCTGCGCAGTTCCGAGGCATGGGTGATCCAGCTGTCCCCGATAGCTTCGGTGATGCAACGTGCCAGTCGCGGATTTGCGAGCAGGAGCCACCTGCGCGGTGTAATTCCATTCGTCTTGTTGTTGAACCTCTCCGGGAAGAGTTCGGCCAAATCCCTGACTGTGACGTCGCGCAACAGCCGGGAATGAATGGCGGCCACGCCGTTCGTGCTATGCGAGCCTGCGATCGCGAGATTGGCCATGTGCACCAGCCGTCCGCCTTCCGGCTCGACGATGCCGACCCTAGCAGCGCGACCGTCATCACCAGGCCAGCGGGCCGAAGCCGCCTGCCTGAGATTGCGATCGATCTCGAGGATGATCTCGAGGTGGCGCGGCAGCAGCAGTTCGAACCAGCGCATCGGCCACGTCTCCAGCGCTTCGGGAAGGAGAGTATGGTTCGTATATGCAAGGGTCCGCCTTGTGATGTCCCATGCAGCCTCCCACTCCAAAGCCGCCTCATCGAGCAGGATGCGCATCAGTTCGGCAACAGCAAGGCTCGGATGCGTGTCGTTCAGCTGGATCGCCACCTTGTCGGGCAGGCTGTGCCAGTCCGGGTTACCGCTCCTAAAGCGTCGGATCAGATCCCCAACGGAACATGCTACGAGAAAATATTCCTGGACGAAACGCAGGCCGCGACCTTCCGCCGTCGAGTCGTCGGGATAAAGGACGCGTGTCACGGTTTCCGCCGTAAGCCGTTCCGCCAGCGCGTCGACGAAGTCGCCTCCGCTGAACTCCTGGAAATCGAAATTATCGGGGGTTGCCGACGCCCAGAGCCGCAAGGTGTTGATTGTCTTTCCACCATACCCGACGATCGGTCTGTCGTATGGCATGCCGATCAAGCTCGACGGAATGCCTTCTATCGCGCGCAGGCTGCCTCCGCGAATTTCGAAAGAGCATCCAAGCCTGATCTCGACCGCTTCACCCGGACGGGCAACTTCCCAGGGATCGGGCCGTCGGAGCCAGTTGTCGGGCTGCTCTCGTTGCCAGCCATCGACGATCGACTGTTTGAACATGCCATACTCGTAGCGCAGGCCGTAACCCATCGCGGGCAATTGCATCGTCGCCATCGAATCCAGGAAACATACCGCAAGCCGGCCCAATCCCCCGTTGCCAAGTCCGGCGTCCGGCTCTTCCTGCAGGATGGCTGATTTATCGAGCTGATGCCGGCTGAAGAGCTTGGCGGCGACCGGATCGAGCTGAACATTGACGATGTTGTTGCTCAACGAACGACCGATCAGGAACTCCATGGAAAGATAATAGACGCGTTTCGGGTTTTCGCGCCGATATGTGGCGTCTGTTCGTTGCCACTGATCAGAAAGAAGGTCGCGCACGGAACGCGCCAGCGCTTCGTAGCGCTCTCGATTTCCGACCTCCGATGGCGGCATAACGTTGTCGAACAGCAGGTGGCCTTCGAAAAGCGAGTCCGGATAAGCGGCTGGCTGGATCGATTCGCGATCACGTTCCGACGAGCGACCGCGCGGGGTAGCAGGCTGCGCGCGATCGGCCCGAATTGCTGCGCCCTCGTTGGCCATGCTAGGAGACCTCCCGCCAGGAACTCAGCCTCGTCACGGCGAGCCTCGCCCATCGTTTCAAGCTGCCGCGTGATGCGGTCAGATGTCAGCAGTCACGACGGCTGTGAGAAGTGTTCAACGACCCCTCGTACACCGCGGACGTTCTCGGCCACGACGCAAGCTGCCCTTCTGCATTCGTCTGTCGTCACGTCACCCCAGAGATGCACAATGCCATCTGAAACGGTGACTTTCAGATCGAATCCCTCCAGACCCGTATTCTCGCCCAATCGGACAGAAATGCTGCGACGGATAGCATCGTCTCCCGCGGCAATTTCGTCCAGGTCGGCCATGACGATGGCCTTCAGCAAGTCCGCGCGGCTGACAATGCCGATGAGTTCGCCGTTCCTTGTTATCGGAACTCGCTTGATGCCATGCTCTTGCATAAGTTTGGAAATGTGAGCGAGCGAGGTGTCCTCGTCGATCGTGATCGGATTGCGGCTCATTGCGTCGCCGATTTTCCAGGAAGAGCGTCTGATGAACGCGCTTGCCCTATCCTCCGCCGGCAGCGCACTGTCGGCAAGGGAGGCGATGGCCTCGCTTCCAAGCTCCGTCCTTCGGATCAGGTCACCTTCGCTGACGATACCGACGAGAAGTCCACTACCGTCGATCACGGGTAGGCCGCTGACATGGTTTATCAACATTATCTCGGCTGCATGCCGGACACTGTTTTCCGGCGAAACGCTGACGATTGTAGTCGTCATCACATCTTTTGCCTGCATCTCGGTTTCAACTCCAGAATGTCCCAAGCGTCAACCAGCTGTTTGTCAGAGTAAACCCCTCGCGCGTTTTAGACAACTGGAATACATCACCATTGGTCAGCTCGCGGTGTCGAGCGAACCGACGGCCAGCCTCAAGCACGCACATTCCCATTGCCTTGAAGACGCCCAAGGGGCCGCCACATATGCGGGCTTTCAACAGCGACATAGACCGTCAGTTCACGATAGCCGTTTCGACAAAATCGCAAGCTCATCACCTACCTGACACACTGCGATGCTAGTCTTGGACAGAATGGATGCAATGTAGGAGTACAGTGTCTGACTGAAGGGTTGAACAGCCCCGGCTGTTCTGATAGGTATTCTGCTGCACTGCAGCGTAAATCGACACACCCAACTTGCATGCGAATGAGATCGCCTAACGCAACTCCGTTTCCAAGGAGGTCGCCGAATGAGTGCTTCTCCTGTTCCGCAGTCTGCCAGCCTCAAGCTGTCTGAAATCATCAAGTCATCGCCAGCAGTCGAATACCTGGTCGATGCCAGCCAGCGCACCGTTCTGTACTGGGATGTGATGCACCAACGAGGCAACCAGTACCGCGAACACATCGCCAGTTCCGCGCCGCACGTGCTCTCTTTCACCCCTGAGATAGTGATGGACGGCCGCACGCTCGAGCGACCTGTCAATTACGGACTTGTGCGGATCGTGCCGCCCGACGACGTCACAATCGATGAGGGGCTCAGGCCTTTCGTGGTGGTCGACCCACGTGCAGGCCACGGACCCGGAATCGGCGGCTTTAAGGCTGACAGCGAAATCGGTGTCGCGCTCAAGGCCGGCCATCCCTGCTATTTCATCGGTTTCCTGCCCGAGCCGGTACCTGGCCAAACCATCGAGGACATCTGCCTCGCCGAAGCGATATTCCTCGAAAAGGTCATCGCATTGCATCCCAGGGCGGATGCCAAGCCTTGCGTCGTCGGCAACTGTCAGGCCGGCTGGGCGGTCATGATCCTGGCGGCACTGCGCCCGGAACTTTTCGGCTCCGTCATCATTGCAGGTGCGCCGCTCTCCTATTGGGCAGGCGTACATGGCAAATATCCCATGCGCTACAGCGGTGGCCTGCTCGGCGGTAGCTGGCTGACTGCACTAACCGGCGATCTCGGCAGCGGCAAGTTTGACGGCGCGTGGCTGGTCCAGAACTTCGAGAACCAGAACCCCGCCAATACGCTGTGGACGAAGCAATACAACCTCTATTCCAAGATCGACACCGAAGCGCCGCGCTACCTCGACTTCGAGCAATGGTGGGGCGGTCACGTCAACCTGAACGCCGAGGAAATCCAGTTCATTGTCGATGAGTTGTTCATCGGCAACAACCTTGCGGCCGGGCGGATCAAGACCTCGGCCGGCCAGACGATAGACCTGCGCAATATCCGATCGCCCATCGTGGTGTTCTGCTCTCAGGGGGACAATATTACTCCGCCGCAGCAGGCGCTCGACTGGATTCTCGATCTCTATGACGACGTCGATGAAATCCGCTCTCATGGCCAGACGATCGTCTACACTATCCACGAAACGATCGGCCATCTCGGCATCTTCGTGTCGGCGGGCGTCGCGCGCAAGGAGCACGGCGAGTTCTCAAGCAATATCGACCTGATCGACGCGCTGCCGCCCGGACTCTACGAGGCGATTTTCGAACCACGAACCGCCGATACTGCCAACAGCGATCTCGTTACCGGCGAATGGATCATGTGCTGCGAGGCACGGACCCTGGACGACATCCGGGCGCTTGGCGGCAACGACAGCGCTGATGAAAGACGCTTCGCCACGGCGGCGCGCGTTTCCGAGATAAACCTCGCACTCTATCGGACCTTCATGCAACCGTGGGTCAAGACCATGATGCCGGAAGCTTTCGCCGAGCGCTTGCGTGCGATGCATCCGCTGCGACTGCAATACGAGTTGTTCTCCAACGCCAACCCATTCATGATGCTCATGGACGATGCGGCCGAAGTTACTCGCGAAGATCGGGTGCCTGTCGCCAAGGACAATCCCTTCCTTCAATTCGAGCAGTTCATGTCGAAGCAGATCGTCGCCGGGCTCGATACGTGGCGGCAACTCACCGAAACGGCCGCCGAACAGGCGTTCCTGTCCGTCTACGGCTCGCCCCTGCTGCAGGCGGCGCTTGGTATCGATCCCGCCGACGACAGCCCGCGACGCCGAGCCGGAAAGACCGGGTTGCACCAGCAGGTCCTTGCCGAACATGTTGCCGAACTGAAGTCGCGCATATCCAAGGGCGGGTTCCTGGAATGCCTGGCGCGCGGCCTGATCTATGTCGGCATGGTCCGCGGCGGCGTGGACGAGAGGGGCTTTGCTGCCATCAAGCGGTTGCGCAATTCCCAGGAGGGCGCATCGTCAATGACGCTGGCAGGGTTCAAGGAGCTCATTCGCGAACAGTTCCTTATGCTGCTGATTGACGAGGAAGCCAGCCTTGCCGCCATTCCCAGCCTGTTGCCGGACGATATGGAAGCGCGACAGAAGGGCTTGGCTGCTTTGCGTGAAGTGCTCACTGCCCCTGGCGAATTGCCGCCCGAAGGTGAAGAGCGCTGGCAGCGCCTGCAGGCCCTTTTCGGAGCAGATCAGGCTGAGGGATCGCAAGAGACAACGGCGCCAGCCAAGGCAAGGCTGGTCAGGGCCGGCAGGCACTGATTTCTTGTTCGTCCCGAACTATGCAGCCGCCGAAATGGTGTTCGAGGCCGCAGACGTAACGGGTGTGTCAAATCACGAGGAGCATTGCGGATGTCCGTTCCCGAAGCATCCTATCCAACGAATCTGCACCGGAAGTATGATGCGCTGATCGCTCGCGCCGCAGAAGTCCCTACGGCAAGGATGATCTTAGTTCATCCCTGCGACGAGACATCGCTGCGCGGAGCCGTCGAAGCTGCCGAAGCCGGCCTCATTGTCCCTGTATTCGTAGGGCCAACGCACAAAATAAAGGCCGTCGCCGATGCCCACGGGCTCGACATCTCCAAATTCGAATGCATCGACACCCCGCACAGCGATGCGGCTGCAGCCAAGGCCGTGGAACTCATTCGGGAAGCCAAGGGCGAACTGCTGATGAAGGGCAGCCTTCATACCGACGAATTGATGCGGGCCGTCACGTCCTCAACGACGGGTCTGCGCACCTCGCGCCGGATCAGCCACGTCTTTGTCATGGATGTTCCGACCTATCCGGATCCGCTCTTCATCACCGATGCCGCCATCAACATTGCCCCCGATCTCGATGTGAAGCGCGACATCATCCAGAATGCCATAGACCTCTTTATCCAGATAGGGCTGGGCACACCGCGCGTCGCGATCCTCTCGGCCGTCGAGACAGTAACGTTGAAGATACCCTCCACCATCGATGCCGCTGCACTCTGCAAGATGGCCGAGCGCGGTCAGATTACCGGAGGAATCCTGGAAGGACCGCTCGCCTTCGACAATGCCATCGATCCCGAAGCGGCGAAAATCAAGGGCATCAACTCGCCGGTTGCCGGCCATGCCCAGATCCTCGTCGTGCCCAATCTCGAGGCGGGCAACATGCTGGCGAAGAACCTGACCTTCCTCGCAAGGGCAGATGCCGCCGGCATTGTGCTGGGTGCGCGCGTGCCGATCGTGCTGACATCGCGCGCCGATTCCGTCCGCACGCGGCTTGCTTCCTGTGCGATCGCTGTGCTGATGGCAGATGCGCGCCGTGCATCGGCCCTGACAAAAGTGTAGCGCCATGGACGCAATTCTGGTCATCAACGCGGGGTCGTCCAGCCTCAAGTTCGAGCTTTTCGCAATCGAGGGCGATCTCAAAAGACTGGCGAAGGGACAGATGGAGGGGATCGGCACCTCACCGCGTCTTCGCGCCAAGGACTATGCCGGAAACACGATGATCGACGAGGCCTTTTCCTCGTCCGAAGTGGTCGATTTGATGGCTGCCACGAGGAAGGTGGGTGGCTGGCTGCGTGAAAAGCTGTCCGGTAATCTGGTCGCGGTCGGCCACCGGGTCGTCCATGGAGGCCCTGACTATTTCAAGCCGGTGCGGGTCGACGAAAAGGTGCTGGCCGACCTTGAACGCTTCATCCCGTTGGCGCCGCTGCACCAGCCGAGCAACCTGGCTCCCATCCGCACCTTCCTCGAACGGATGCCACAAATTCCGCAGATCGCCTGTTTCGATACGGCCTTCCATCGCGGCCATAGTGCCGTGGCGGATCACTATGCCATCCCCGCACACTATTTCGCCGAAGGCGTGCGGCGATATGGTTTTCATGGGCTTTCCTATGAATATATCGCAGGTTGCCTGCCCGAGGTCGCGCCGGAGATCGCCGCCGGGCGGGTGATCGTCGCCCATCTGGGAAGCGGGGCCTCGATGTGCGCATTGCGCGATGGCCGGAGCATCGAAAGCACCTTCGGCTTTACGGCGCTCGACGGGCTGCCGATGGGTACTCGATGTGGCCAGATCGACCCCGGCGTGGTGCTCTACCTGCTCAACGAAAGAGGAATGACCGCTCAGCAGGTCCAGGACATGCTCTACAAGGAATCCGGCCTGAAGGGCCTTTCGGGTGTCAGCAACGACGTGCGCGACCTGCTCGAAAGTTCAGATCCGCGCGCGAAATTCGCGCTCGATCATTTCGTCTATCGCATCGGCCTGTATGCGGGGCAGTTGGCGGCAGCCCTCGGAGGTCTGGATGCCTTCGTATTCACCGCGGGGATCGGCGAAAACTCCCCTGTGATGCGCTCCCGGATTGCCGAGACACTGGCTTGGCTGGGCGTTCGGGTCGATGCTGATGCAAATGCGGCCGGAAAAACGCTTCTGTCTCCGCCTGCCAGCAAGCCGCTGCTGTTCGTCATTCCCACCGACGAGGAACTGATGATCGCGCGGCATACGAAGGAGATCATTCGCATCTAGGACAGAAAGTAGCATGAGCTGCGACCGACGCCTGCCGGCGAACACGTCCGCGGCCAATATCAGGGGAGTGCCACGCCAATGATACCGGACGTGAAAGCAAAGCTGCTCGAAGGAAAGAAGGGGCTCGTCGTCGGCATCGCCAACGACCAGTCGATCGCCTGGGGCTGCGCCAGGGCCTTCCGGGCCTTGGGCGCCGAACTCGCGGTAACCTATCTCAATGACAAGGCACGCCCGCATGTGGAGCCGCTGGCGGAGGTGCTCGAAGCGGCGATCGTCCTGCCGCTTGACATGGCTGTTCCCGGCCAGTTGGAAGCCGTCTTCGAGAGGATTGGCGAAGAATGGGGCGAGCTCGATTTTCTCGTCCATTCCATCGCTTTTTCGCCAAGAGACACGCTCCAAGGCCGCGTGGTGGATGTGCCCCGCGACGGGTTCCTGACCACCATGGACATTTCATGCTGGTCCTTCATCCGCATGGCGCACCTCGCCGAACCGCTGATGAAGCGCGGCGGTACGCTCTTCACGATGACCTATTATGGCAGCCAGATGGTGGTGAAGAACTACAATGTCATGGGCCTTGCCAAGGCGGCACTCGAAAGCGCGGTCCGCTACATCGCCGCCGAACTTGGACCCAAGGGTATCCGGGTGCATGCCATTTCGCCGGGACCTCTAGCGACGCGCGCTGCGTCCGGCATACCCGAGTTCGATGAACTCCTTCACAAGGCGCAGGAGACCGCACCGACGCGCAGCCTCGTGAGTATCGACGACGTCGGCATGGCCGTCGCCTTCCTGGCGCATGACGCCGCGCGCCTCATCACTGGCGAAACGCTGTACATCGATGGCGGCTATCACATTATCGATTGAGGTGGCGACTGACCGGTTTTCCTCGCCGCGATACTGCAGACGGCAACGCGTGTATCGGATGGTGCGACGCACGGCGGTCTAGCCTTTGCGGCTGCCGACATTGTGAAGGTCAAAGATCTCAGCCAGTAGACAAGGTGTGCTTATCCGTCGATTGGTCCGCCCGAGCTTGCAGCGCAAGGCATGCAATTGGCAGCTAAGAGCAAACCGCGTCTTGGCTGGCGCGCTATTTAAATCACGGCGGCGTGGATACCGCCGCGCGTGCATAAGGCCGGAACACCAATGGCACGGTTTCGACTGTGGCGCGCCGCCCCTTTCCGCGCTCAAAATGGCTTCCCCTTGGCGACTCGTTCAGGCAAAATCAACCTAGCTGACAGTCCGATGAAATTGGCGCCTTCCAGCGCAACGGAGGATCGCAATGACCAGGTATGACGCAGATATGCAGAGAATCTCACGGCGCAACAAGCTGGTTGGCATGTGGGCAGCCGAAAAGCTGGGGCTCGCCGGCGAAAACGCCAATGCCTACTCCAGCGACCTCGGTAAGCTCGACTTCGAACGCAATGACATACTCGCCATCATTCGCAAGGACTTCGATGCCGCGGGTGTCGTTGAAACCGACGACCAGATCATGAAAGTGGTGAACCAGGCGTGGCTGGCGGCCGGACGACAGACAAACAGCGCCGATGCGAGTGACGTCGCGCTGGTGCAAATAGTGCGCAACCTAAGGTCGCCGTGACCGCTTTTGGTAGTTGGAGCTTCGAGCATGGATAGTTCCACTACGGCGCTTCCCGAAATTGTAAGTATCATCGAAACGGCACTGACCCCTGTCTTTCTCTTGGCGGGCACCGCAGCGGTTCTCAATGTGGTTTCGATTTGTCTAGCCAGGGTTTCGGATCGCGCCAACGATATCGCCGACCTTGTACTTTACGGTGAAGATGCGAATGAGGCACGGCGAGAGCAACTCCGCTATCTGCGGCGCCGCACGCTGGCGCTTGAAGCTTCCGTCATACTTGCAACCCGTCTGCCGTATTCACCTGCCTGTCGACGCTGGGCCTGCTGGCCGGTGCAGTACGGGAAGACTATCACAGCTCTGTTCTGGTTTTTCGGCTGCGCACTGGTTGCCTTCACACCGTCGTTCTTCGCCTTCATCTACGTTGGTGAAGCGGTTCCAATGCTATTGCCGGCAGCTTCACAAAGCACATGCCTACTTCTTGCGCAAAAGCGGCCGGCCCCCAATTGAGAGTGGGGCGAGTGGAAATCGGCGAGATCCCAAGCTTCAGCGAAAAATGCGTTGCACCTTCGACCAGACACTCGCAATCGTTCCTGACGATGGATCTGTGCCGTCGGCCATCAGGTAGTGAGCAGGCACCCCGCGGCTTTCCGTTTCATACAGCCGGGGCGAAACCTCGCCAACAAGGTTTACAAAAAGCCTGCTATGCGGGCTCGGTTGGCGCACGGTCACTCCGTGGATAGAGTCTAAGGTATTGATGAACAGCACGAGCAAATTTTTGTCATATTTAATCGTCTGAAAGACATCCAGGTATTTGTCATCCACGTAATTGCCGTCGAATTTCCACGCTCTGTCGCCAGGAGCGATCGATTGCTTGAACTTTCCGATTGTTAGATCACCGCCTACAGCATCGTAGGTTTCGGGTCGCATGTAAAACAGCCCCGAGAAAAGCTTGTTTCCTCGATCCAAGTGGCTGCTGCGCACGGAAGACGCTGTCGTGACGGGCGTATTCCCACTGATCATGGCATCCATCAGGATGTCTCGGTCATCGAAATCATGCTGCTTGCGAACCCCCGCCTTGTAGTGCGTCAGGGTCTCGCGGGTGGGGTATCGTTCTGGATACCATTTGCTTATCGCTGCATAAAAGAGACCGGCAATCTCGTCAAAAAAATCCTGCGACGCGTGATATGCGATGAACTGTCGCCAGATTTCAGGAAGAGCCGGGTTGTCTTTGACCTTGTGTGCCGGATAATCCCATCTTTTATTGTTTTGGTCTGTCGAAATACTCATGAGATCAGGCGACGGGTAGGACCGAGCCAGCTCATTGTAAAGATCCTCGGGTAGTGCATTGGGGATAACCAAGTAGGGATAGGGATCAAGACGCACCTGATGGGACTGGGCATTTTGTAGAACTGACAATCTGTTGGGCATTGAGTGCAAGCTCCGTCTCAGACGAAAGGAGATTTCATTTGGTATTCACAAGGCGAAAAAGGTCGTGTGTCAACAGTGGCGTTATCGGCGCAGTTCGAATCGAGGGTCTGTGCTCAGCAATGCCCGAACGAAATCCTCTTCCCGATCGAACGCATGTGGGGCAGCCTCTTTTGTTTGATGAGAGGATGAGGATTTGCTCTCATAAAAATCAAAGCCATACAGGGCTATGGATCGGCAGGCTGATTTACGAAGCAGGTCGATTGCTACCAGCCCGGTCGATGGTCGCTCCACGGATGCAGCCGAGGCAAGCGCCTTCATCTCGCTGACTGGGTGAACATAGAGGTTCTCAACAGATGCCGTTTCAGCCGGGATTTTTCGGCGAAAAGGTGATAGCCACAAAAGTCGTTTGGCCCCCAATTCGTTGAGGCGCCGTTGGTCTAAAGGGACCCCGACGGCAGCCCAGTCTGTCCTATATCCATGTGATCGGCGACTTACGATGGGTGCTCGATTAAGACGGATCACCAGGTCGTGTGAATCGATCTCACGACCATATGAGGAATCCCCAAGCGATCTCGCGTTGCCGACCAAAGCGACGGATTTGTCACGCAGATCTTCCAATAACCTTTTTTGGCTTACTGTGCGTCCCGAGGCGACCCGCGCAAACAAAGAAATTCGCAGGAAAAGGCGTTCGAACTCCGTCCCCGATACAGAGCTCTCCGACAGGGATTTGAGACATTCTGAACTGACTGGAAAGTTTGTAACCACCACATCACTGTCTCTTTTTTGAAATGTCTGCAGAAAACTCGTTTTCTCAAAATATGTGCGAAATATATTCGACCACCAATCCGCCGATTGAACAGTCTTGTGAAGATTTTCGCCGCTTGGCAAAACAATGTCAGAATAATATGTTGAAACGACAATGAAACATTTGGCTTTTGATGCCACTAATCTAGACAAAAGATCTCGTGTCTCACTTTCGCTAAGCTGGGGGAGAAGATCCGTGATATTTAAGAACTCGTTGCTCTTAATATCTTCTTGGGCGGCTTGCGCAGACAGGAATTGACTGGCCGCGTTTGTTTGAAAACCAGCGTATGCGGCGACAATCGCTGCGGCTTTTTGATAATAGGCCTGCCTGTTCATATCAGCACCAAATCCCGACTGAGTACGTAACCTTCAGCTGTGGTTTACCTGCGCAAGTCGAAAGAGTCCACGCGCGTTGAGCATTCCGATGAGCCTCACCGGCGTATTAAATACTACTCGACTCCAACACCTTTTTGAAGCCGACGGACCTCACCAAACGCCTAGCGACGGCGGCCGTAGGTGTCATCCGCCCGTGTGGTCGCGGTCAACTTAAGAGGGCCTGTGAGATGGTTCCGCAAACCCAGCCGCGATCGATCAGACATTGATCGACATGCTCGCCAGAGCGCATATTGCGCTCAGTGCCCTCACCAGTGCATCAAACCGCGGCATCGCCGATGTCGCACAATCGATGGGCATGGATGCATCCGATCTCAGCCGTATACTTCCCCTCGCCCTCCTCTCACCCAAGTTCACCGAGGCGATCCTCACCGGACGCCAGCCGGCCGATCTGACACTCCGCAAACTGACACGTAGCATCGAACTGCCCATCGACTGGTCGAGCCAGGACGGACTGCTCGCTCGCTGATTCAACAGTAGCTCTAACGCAATCGACATCCTCTGGGGCTGGCCCGTGCGCCGGCCTCATGTCTTCCGCTGTAGATTTCAGGAGTGGCCGGATTACAGGGCGACTAGCTCAATCCCACCGGCTTGGCAAAAACAACGGGTCGCACAAGTGGGTCGACAGAGACCGTCTCTGTATTTCTGGCTATCTTGGCGCGAAAGCGAGACGAATTCGACGTCTCTCGCGAAGAAAGACCACGCAAGCCACCGAAATCGTTAAGCTATTTTAGGAAACACCAAAGTCACCAAATTCCTGGAGACTGATTGGTGGTGGAGGCAGTCCTGCGAGCACTGGTCTCCACTGCGCCAATTCTCGGCCTGAGAAACAGGGAATTTCACCGCGCCTACTGGCGAAATGATATTTTCCATGGTAATATCAGTATGTTAGGTTAAGACAACCAACGCAGCAGTAGGGAACTCTTGTCGACACAACAGGGAATTTTGTTGCCGTTATGTGGGATTGGATTGTCATTAGATGGGATCGGACTGTCGTTACGCGGGATTCGATTGCCGTTAAGTGCGATGCGACTACCATCTTCTGGGATCGCCTTGCCGTTGTACAGGAAGGCATTACCGCTAACCGGGACGCGATTGCGCTTAAACAAGATCGCATTGTTGTTATGTGGGAGGCCCCTTCACGGGGAAGACCACGGGCTAAGTGATCGCAAATGCGGTCCGCCTGCAGACCGGCACCTGGCGGTCCGGTGCCTATCTTCAGGATGCGGATCGCTGCCCGGTCAGCTTGCGGCACAAATTAGCTCTGGCGGCGATTAATTCAAGTTGTACCGAACGACGCCTCACCTGAACTAAGTGGGCGGACCACCGGAGGTCCGCCCTGGGCTGCAGCCTACGGAGGGCCTGCCGGCGGCCACGTCTGCAGCTCCTTGACCATCAAGGGGGTACGCCACTCTCCCCGTAACGGTAGCCTGCTGCTAGGGCAGGACTCATCCAACCGGACCGGCGATTTCCCGGTTGTCATGACGACCGGGTGCGGTGTTAGAGGGTGTCGGAGGAGAATTCAACCCTCATAGAGGGAGCAATATCAGCACATCTCGCTATGACGGCATTTACACTAGCTGCTTCTGGATGCCGCCCTGTGAACAACGTGACGTACTGCTCGCGAGCAACGTGCCCGAGTTGCCGGACCGCCTACGAGTACACAGCACGCTGCTGGTTTGCGGGCTCCCCACTTGGATGAGGTGGGCGGACCACCGGCGGTCCGCCCTGGGCTGCAGCCTAACGACGTCCTGCCGGTGGCCTCGTCTGCAGCTCCTTGACCATCAAGGGGGTACGCCACTCTCCCCGTAACGGTAGCCTGCTGCCAGGGCACCCAACCGGACCGGCGATTTCCCGATTGTCATGACGGCCATGTCAGGTGTTAGAGGGTGTCGAAGCAGAGCTCAACCCTCATAGAGGGAATAATGGAAACAATTCTCGCTATGAGAGTATTCGACTTAGCCGCGTCTGAACGCGGTCTTGTGAACAGCGTCGCTTGTCCCTCGAACGCAATGCTACCCCACCTGCCGGATCTGTGTCCCCCGGGAGCACGCCTGCGCATCGCTACCAGCGTGCGGTCAGCGATCTCCATAAAAGTTGTGTTCCAACGCCCTCGCCAAGAGGAAAATTTGCAAAAGCGTGCTCAACCCGTTGATAAACCTAACTTAAAGTTATCCACAACCTTTATTGCAGACCTGATTTCGAGATAATTCAATTTAAAATTGTAAAAATCCTTAAAAGGCTCTTTGAAGCGGTCTTGAAGGGTGTTTGAAGCCCTCTTAAAGGCGTATCGCGCCAATCAACTGAATAGCCCCGAGTTTCATAGACGCCCTCGGGTTACGTTTTCTGCTGCTTTTCGAACTCGACGGGCGACAGCATCCCGTTTCTGACATGTTTGCGCTTCGGGTTGTAGAACATCTCGATGTAATCGAACACATCCTGCCTGGCTTCGTCTCTTGAGCGGTAGACCTTTCGGCGTATCCGCTCTCGCTTCAACAGATTGAAGAAACTCTCAGCCACGGCGTTATCGTGGCAGTTCCCTCTTCGGCTCATCGAGTGAACCAGATTGTGATGCTTTAAGAACGCTGCCCAGTCCATGCTAGTGAATTGTGATCCCTGATCGGAGTGGACTAGAACCTTTTCCTTTGGCTTTCGCCGCCAAACAGCCATCAGCAACGCCTGCAACACGACGTCCGTCGTCTGTCGGCTCTGCATCGACCAGCCGATGACTCGGCGGGAATACAGGTCGATCACCACCGCCAGATAGGCGAAACCCTCGCAGGTCCGGATGTAAGTGATGTCCGTGACCCAGGCTTTGTCCGGAGCCTCAACGTCGAATTGCCGATCCAACGTATTGTCGATGACAACGGAAGGCCTGCCACCATAGATGCCGGGGCGGCGTTTGTAGCCGATCTGAGCTTTTATCCCGGCAATCCGTGTCAGGCGGGCAACCCGGTTCGGACAGCATGTCTCACCGTGATCGAGCAGGTCGTCGTGAAGCTTGCGGTAGCCGTAGACCTTGTCACTTTCCACCCAGGCCTTCCGAAGCAGATCAATTTGTCGCTTGTCTTCGCAGGCACGCTTGCTCAATGGCGTCTGGAGCCAAGCGTAGAAGCCGCTGGGATGGATAAGCAAGAGGCGGCACATCATCCGCACCGAAAATCGTTGTTGATGCTGGGCAACGAACGCGTACTTCACTTTACATCCTTGGCGAAATACGCGGCCGCTTTTTTTAGGATGTCGCGCTCCTCGGTCATTCGAGCCAGCTCCTTCTTGAGCCGCCTGATCTCCTCGGTCTGATCGTTGCCCTGGCTGCCAGCCGCCGAGGAAAACTTCTTCTTCCACTCATAGAGAGTAAGCGTCCGGTGAACCTGCCTTTGAGAATTCCGCCGAACACCTGAAGTTACGTCACTAATTCCGTCATTAGCGACGTCATCAAGGATGAACTATGGGCCGTATTGAGATTTTGACGGGTATCGAGCGTCGGCGTGACTGGTCTGATGACGACAAGCTGTCGATATTGGAAGAGGCTGCCGTTGCAGGTGCAAGGATCGTCGATGTCGCCCGTCGGCACGATATCCATCCTCAGCAGATTTACACCTGGCGCAGGAAGTTCGCGGCCACCCGGACCAACTCGGTGGTTTCGTTCCTGCCTGTCGCACTGATCGCGTCGGAGCCGACCAGTGAAGCGGAGCGGCCGAATCCAGCGGACAAGCCTGCTGCTGCGAAGAGGTCGGCACGGCCATCGCGCATTGAGATCGGCTGCAAGGGCGGCCGTGTATTGAGAGTCGAGGCTGATATTGCACCTGACATGCTGAAGGCGCTGATCCGCTCGGTGGAAGAGGCATGATCACGCCAGGCGCAAATGCCCGGGTCTATCTCGCCTGCGGCGTGACCGATATGCGCACGGGCATCAATGGCCTGATGGCGCTGGTGCAGTCGTCTCTGCGCCAAAAGCCTGCGTCCGGTTCGGTGTTCGCGTTCCGTGGACGTCGGGGTGACCGCATCAAGCTGTTGTTCTGGGATGGTCAGGGCTTCTGCCTCTATTACAAAGTGCTGGAGAAGGGGCGCTTTCCCTGGCCATCGGCAACCGATGGAACGGCACGACTGACGGCGGCGCAATTGGCGATGCTATGGGAAGGTATTGACTGGCGACGACCAGCCTGGACCTCTGCACCGACACGCGTTGCTTGAGATAAAGCGCAATATTTACAGAGACATATATGGCGATTTTGGGTCAAATCAGCTATAAATCCGACCATGGAACAGAGCCATTCCAACCTGCCGGATGACGTGGAAGCGCTGCGAGCCATCATCGCAGCGCAGGCTCTGCAACTGGCCAAACGCGATAGCCTGATCGACAAACTGAAGGCGCAACTCGCCGTTCTCAAACGGGCACGGTTCGGAGCATCCTCGGAGAAGATCGAGCGGGCCATCGAGCAACTCGAACTGGCACTGGAAGATATCGAGACGGCGGAGGCGGAGATAACGCTACCGCTGTCCGCGTCGAATACTGGCACGGCAAAAGCCAAACCGAGCCGCCAGCCATTGCCCGATCATCTGCCGCGTCATGATGTCGTCCACCAGGCGGCCTGCTCATGCCCGGTCTGTGGTGGCTCCGACTTCATTCGCAGCGGCGAGACCGTCAGTGAAGTGCTGGACTATGTCCCGGCCTCTTTCCGCGTGGTGCGCCATGTCCAGCCCCGCTTTACCTGCAAGGGCTGTGACACGCAGGTCAAGGCCGTGATGCCATCACTGCCCATCGAACGCGGCAAGCCGGGATCGGGTCTCGTTGCCCATGTGCTGGTTGCCAAATATTGTGATCACCTGCCGCTCTATCGTCAGTCGGAGATTTATGCACGGGAAGGCGTCGATCTTTCCCGTTCGACCATGGCCGACTGGATCGGCAAGGCCAGCCGTCTGCTGGAGCCGCTACTTGCAAAGCTCAGAGGGCATGTGTTCGCAGGCCATCGTCTTCACGGCGATGACACACCAGTTCCGGTGCTGGAGCCTGGGAAGGGCAATACCAAAACAGGGCGATTATGGACCTATGTTCGAGACGGCCGCCCCTGGGGCGACAAGACGCCGCCTGCAGCCTGCTACTTCTTCAGTTCGGATCGCAAAGGCCAGCATCCCAAGGAGCATCTGGCCACATTCTCCGGTGTTCTGCATGCCGATGGCTATGCAGGCTTTCGTGATCTCTACGAACCACGCAAGCCCGGTGAAGCGCCGACCATTCTGGAAGCGTCGTGTTGGGCGCACGCAAGACGCAAGTTCTTCGATCTGACCACGTCCAATCCGGCACCGATTGCCGAGGAAGCCTTACGTCGGATCGGCGAACTCTACGATATCGAGAAGGCCATTCGCGGCGAGCCGCCGGACGTGCGGAAAGCTGCACGGCAGCAAAGCAGCAAGCCCAGGATCGAAGCTCTGCGGTTATGGCTGGACGACAATCTCAAACGCCTGCCGCACAAATTCGGGACGGCAGAGGCGATCCGCTACGCGCTTTCCCGCTGGGCATCGCTCTGCCGCTTCCTCGACGACGGCAGCATCGAGATCGACAACAATGCCGCCGAACGGGCGATCCGGCCAATTGCGCTCGGCAGGAAGAATTGGTTGTTCGCTGGATCAGACAAAGGTGGTGAACGCGCTGCGGCGATCCTGTCGCTGATCGAAACTGCAAAGCTAAACGGCATCGACCCAGAAGCCTACCTTCGGGACGTCCTCACCAGAATTGCCGATCATCCAATCAACAAGGTCGGCGAACTACTGCCGTGGAACATGCTCCGTGCCGGTGGCGACAATCAAACGAACGAGCTTTTTCATAAAGATGTAGCGATTGTTTGAACGTCACGGCAACACGCCTTCGATTAGGATGACGTCTTCCAAGGTAGGCGTGAGCGGCAGAAATGTTGATATTACTTTATGTATTGGCCGGAATTGCCATGACTATTACCATGGGATGGCAGGCGCATAAGCAGCTTTATACCAACAGCTACTCCTGGAAAGGCTTTGCCTTTGTGGCCCTCGCTTGGTCGGCAATGACACTTCCATTTATCGTGTCGGCATGCGACGAGTCTACCTGCCGATGGAGCCTGAAATTTGGCTGGTGGGCCAATCTGATTCAACAAGTGCCATTTTTTGATAAATTTGATCCCGGCACGACGGTCACGGTGGTGATGCTCGCCTATGTAGTCCTGACGATCTACTTTCTTGGCCATTGCCTTGGATGGGCGCTGTATGGAACGAGAAGAATTCTTCGGCTTGCAGCGTAGCAGTCATCTTCCGGTGCCAATTGCACTTCACCGGACGCTTACCATAGAGAGAAGTAAGCGCGAATTTCTCCGCACCTTCTGCAATTGAGTACTCTGATGCATGAGGTGTCCACCAAAATAGGTGGACACCACGTGATGGAAGAAGATGATCGGAAACTGCAGGTGAGGCTTGTCGGCCGCAACGGCCGACGTCGCTTTGAGCCCGCATCAAAGGACCGCCTTGTCGCGGCCTGTCTTGAGCCTGGCGTATCGGTATCGCGGCTTGCGCTCGAGCATGGGATCA
Organism: Shinella sp. OV683; assembly: GCF_057787725.1. Taxonomy (NCBI): domain Bacteria; kingdom Pseudomonadati; phylum Pseudomonadota; class Alphaproteobacteria; order Hyphomicrobiales; family Rhizobiaceae; genus Shinella; species Shinella sp. OV683. Next base: position 1,593,164 of record NZ_CM173543.1, on the reverse strand, counting down.
ATGCGAACCTTCTTCGGAAATGGATAAAGAAGCGCACGGAGACCCAGTCCCTCCCGCCGACATCATCACCGGCGTTTATCCCGGTTCTGATTGAAAGCACTCCCGATCGGGCTTCGCCTCGACAGAGCAGCATGGCTGCGATCGATTTGCCTGGGACTTGCGATGACGTGCGTGGGTCGACATCGAAAAGGGCTGCGCCTTTCTCTTTGCCCGCTAAAGTGAGTGCGTCACTGCCGAACGGCGTGAAGCTCTCGCTGGAATGCGGTGATGTGGATGCATTGACGGCGATCATTGGAGCTCTGGGTCATGTTCAGACTGGGCGCTGATCTCAAGGTCTACCTGCACCGCGAGCCCATCGACTTCCGGGCTGGCATCAACAGCCTTGCGGTCCTGGTGCAGGAGGCGATGGCGCTTGACCCGTTTGCGCCTGCGGTCTTTGCCTTTTGCAATCGCCGCCGCGACCGGATGAAGTTGTTGTTCTTCGATCGGTCCGGTTTTGTGATGGTCCTGAAGCGGCTGACCGAAGACAAGTTCCGATGGCCGCGCCGGGAGACGGCGGTGGTGGCGCTTTCGACCGAGCAGCTCCATTGGATCCTCGACGGTATCGATATCGACGCGATGGTCCGCCATCCGGTTCGGCAATACCAGATCGCCGGCTGACGGCTCTCGGCTTCTGCGGTTGACGGGGCGAAACGGTTCAGATTCAAGAATCTGATGATCCGATCCGGCGAACCCACTGTTGAGGAGTTGATGGCGCGCATTGCGGCGCTGCAGGCGCAGAACCGTCAGCTCGCAGACCGCGTGTTCAAGCTGGAGGAAGAACTGGCGCTGGCGCGGCTGCATCGTTTTGCGCCGAAAAGCGAAAAGCACATCGATCGTCTCTTCAATGAAGCCGAGCAGGTTGGCGATGAAGACGACGCCGCCAGCGAAGATGGCGAGGTCGTCGACCTGCCAGACACCGGCTTTGCGTCGACCGGAAAGCCGGAGGGCAAGAAGCGTGGCCGCAAGCCTCTGCCGGAACACCTGCCGCGCGAGCGCGTCGAGTATGATCTTGCCGACGACCAGAAGGCCTGTCCTTGCTGCCGCCACCAGATGCATCGCATGGGTGAGGCCGTCACCGAGCAACTCCATATCGAGGTGAAGGCGAAGGTCCTGCAGAATGTGCGGTTCAAGTATGCCTGCCGCCATTGCGATCGCACCGGCATCAACACGCCTGTTGTCCTCGCGCCGATGCCCGCGCAGCCCTTGCCGGGCAGCATCGCCACGGCCTCGACGCTGGCCTTCGCGCTCGTCCACAAATATGTCGACGGCACGCCGCTCTACCGCTTGGCCCAGGCCTTCGAGCGCGCCGGCGTTCCTATCAGTCGTGGTGCTCTGGGGCATTGGGTGATCGGCTCGAGCGAGAGGCATCTCTCCCGCATCTATGACGCACTGAAGCTGCGGCTCAGGTCGCAGCCTCTCATCCATGGCGACGAGACGACGGTTCAGGTGCTGAAGGAAAAGGATCGAGAGGCCACCAGCACATCATACATGTGGGCCTATCGCAGCGGCGAGGACAGCGACGAGCCGATCGTGCTTCTCGATTATCAACCCGGCCGCGGCCAGATACACCCACGGGCCTTCCTCGGTGATTACCGCGGCATATTGATGAGCGATGGCTATACTGCCTGGCGCACACTGAATGGCGCGACCCATTTGGGATGCATGGCCCATTCCAGACGGCGCTTCGTCGATGCCCTCAAGGCAAGAAAGAAGGGGGGTGGCCCGCCGGAGCAGGCGCTCAGGTTCTTCGAGCAGCTCTACCGGATTGAAGGCCAGGCGCGGAACGAACAGCCGGACAAGGGCGAAACGCGAGATCATTGCATTCGCCGTTCCCGCCAGCAACACAGCGTCCCCATCCTCAATGCTCTCAAGGCATGGCTCGACGACATAGCGCCGAGGGTCTTGCCCGACAGCAAGATCGGCGACGCCGTGTCCTACACCCTGAACCAGTGGGAATATCTGACGCGATACACAGAAGACGGCAGGATGCCGATCGACAACAACCTCCTCGAACGCGATATCAGAATCTTCGCAACCGGCAGAAAATCCTGGCTGTTCAGCGACACCGTGGACGGAGCAAGGGCCAGTGCCGTCGTCTACAGTCTGATGCTGACCTGCCGAGCTTGCAACATCGGGCCTTTGGCCTACTTGCGCCATGTCCTCAGCGAATTGCCGCAGCGCGCCACAGACGCCGACATCACCGACCTGTTGCCCTTCAAATTCCCGCAAGCAGCAGCCGCTGCATGATCCCATGCAACTGGCCGACAGACACCCCGCTTAAACGGCCCGCATCAACGCGCATGGAAATGAGCGCTTACAGAGAGAATGCTGGCTCACACCCAGCCGCTGCGAAACTTCGGCAACGGCATAGCCCCGCTCCGTGATCTGACGCACTGCGTCGCGCTTAAACTCTTCGCTGAAATTCGATTTGCTCATGATGATCTTCTTGCCTCAAATTTAGGAAAGAAGACGTCTACAAATCTAGGGGCTATTCAAACCGCGCCTGGAGAAGGTCCAGCTTTGCACGCGTCGTGCCGACAGTCGTAATTGAACCTTAGTGCCAGCACAGGGCAAATCGGCAATTATCCGAACGTAACGGCTATGAATACGATCAGAAACGCGTTTGCACAAAGGACAGGAACGCCGATCGGTGGCAGCCCGCGCTGAAACAACGATAACCCCGTCGCTCTCGTCGGAACGCTCTACAATCAATCCGGCCGGGATCAGGGATGACAGACGAAATTCGGTCGTCATAGTGCTGATTCCTTTTGATAACCGCACCAGTTTCGACTGGAAAGTCATCAAATGTGAGTCAGACCCAACGTTCGACGCCTATGGCGGGGTCGAACACCGCGCCGAAACACAATAATCAGCGAGGAATCCCTTGCGAAGATAAGCGTTCACGATCCGTTTGGCTTAAATAAACGCCACTCTTATACAGAAGATTCCTTTCAAGATATATTCCACCTCTCCTTTTCCACCCGCCACCCAAATGCAATACTCCGATCGGCAAGTGAGGCTCCAATGTCGTTCTGACAACACCATCATTCGATCGAAACGGTGGGTTCCACATACACATATAGTTATACAACGGATCGATTAGCGTCACGCAATCAACGTCCTTAAGAAGATAATTCAAGGATGCTTGATCACCAAAGTGAAAATAGCGTCCATCTTTCAAGCGATCATAGTCCTCGACATAGATTCTTTGAATTTCTCTCCTCCATTTCGACCATATGTGATTTGGCCTACTCATAACAAAAAAGCCTGAATTGTAGGTCGGGTATTGACTGAGAATGGAACCAATTTCGCTACCATACAAATAGCTAAATATGGCTTCTTCACCATCAATTCGCGCCTTGAAGGTGAACCCGGGCCAAACGAATCCTTGATGAACCTCCTGGGAAATATATATCCGGTCTTCATTGTCGGCAGCGGTACTCAGTATCGACAAGAACCCAGGAACGTCCTGCACCCATATATCAGGGTCCATCCATGTAATGACAGATGCCTCCGGAAAAAGCTGAGGTAAAAACGCTCTGCATATTTGTCCGCGCCTATACCCATATTTGTCATCGCTGAGTTCACCCATTATGTTCTTATCAAGCTCGCGAACAACGATTCCATTGGACTCAAGCCAAACGACATTAGCTCGACTGCAACCAATATCAAGGAAGGCAAGAGTGACGTTGCTTGGTAATTCTCCCGATTCAATGAGCGATAAGTAGAGGCCCTTAGCAAGAGGGAAGTAGTTTTCATCGCAAGCGGATACCAAAATAATACTCGCCTGTCTTTCTTTACGATTCTGAACGTGTGAAAATAGCATCGCTCTACTTAAGCTCCAAGTTGGTTTGATCCCTATGTTTCGTCATCTCTTCAACGATATTTCGCGCGCCCAACACCGCAAGTGCGACAGAGGTCAACGTTGGATTGCCGGCCGTCTCGGTTGGTATGACACCATTTCCGGCAACGTAGAGATTTCGAGTATTCCATACTCGGCTGTTTCGATCGCATACGCTCAGGCCATCATCACTCTCTCCCATACGAATGGTACCTTGATAATGAAGTGAGCTTCCGAGAGGCCACTTAAGTGGGCTTTGTCCTGGGTAAGGTCGTCCGAGGGCATGGCAAATATTATTCAGATTGACGAACGCGGATTTCATGCGTGCCTCGTCTCGTTGCGACATCTTTAAATGCAGACTGATTGCAGGTCGCCCAAGCCAATCGGTCTTGGAATCGTTAAACCAAACCCTGTTTTCCCATTGCAGCTCGAGTGGCAGAAAAAACCTAACGAAAAGCAAGGGGTTTGGTGATGGCCACCGATGCTTGGCTTCCAATGGATGTGATTCTTTCGCGAACGGCCGAATCTGTACATGGAATGGAAAGCTCTCGCCATCATACGGTATCCAAACCATTTCCCCTGGACTTTGCGACGCAATTGCCCTATCCGATGCTGCGCCAGCGTCACCAAGGCGATCCATCATCGCATCACTGCTTCTCACGCCATCAGACTCAGCAACCATCGAGATCATGGCGTGATCATTGAGATATCTGCCGAGCACCGGGGGGCGGATATCGGAGGCGAACAACAATTGTGGCGTATGCAGTGAATCAGCAGCTATGACGATGGTACCGGCGGCAATATGCATTTTCTCACGTTGAACTCGATCCCAGACAACGACACCGCGAGCTCTGTCCCCATCCATGATAATCCGCTGGCACACCGTTTCTGGCTTCAGCGCAAATGCCCGCTTCTCAACCATTTCCCCAAGGATAACGTCTCCTCCCGTCTGGATATTTCCGGAGGCGGTAGGGGTGCTGGCGATAGGCATCGGTTGAACGCAACGATCGCCTTTACGCCCACTGTTGAAGAGAGTTCCCAACCTATTTTCAACCAGATGCATAATATGCGTACTTGGAAATGGAGTTTGCGACACCTTCAGCAGGCTTTCGGCGTCATCCAAAGCTTGGTCGAGCGCAGCGGGATCGATAAACTGTATGCGCTCACTGTTTGCGGGCCTCGGGCACGCGCCAGACCACTGGGAGCCCATCCCTCCGACATTACAGGCTGCCTGTACAGCTGGAAGGCCGTTGCCGCTGAGGTGCCCACTACCTACACGGAAAAGCCCAGGCCGACGCAACATGGCGTCATTGGGCTTACCAAGGGTATGCTGTAGAGCTTCTGCCTCACTCATTGGTTCGTATGCGATTTGATAAGGTCCCTGAGAAGCGACAAGGGCTCTATTTAGCTGGATTTCATCGACAATATTGCAGACGTGCGATCCAGGCGGTTTTGTAACGACAGGTCCTGCTTCAATCATCAGAATACTAGCGCCAGGCAATTCCTCCAATAAAATCCTGGCATACGTTGAACCTACCGGGCCGCTTCCGACAATTATAACGTCTGCGTGCTCCGCATAGTTTGTATCCACAACTTATTCCTCAAACTCGGTTCCCGTAAGATGAGATTGCCGCTGCCGCCGGAATGAGGTCAACTAACCTCAGACTAACCTTAAGTCACTAAATTTAGTGCTGACTGCCTGCGCCCATAAACATCGTCATACAAGCTGTTCACCACTGTTCATCTGTAATCTTTTGGGAAATTTCCTCATAAGCGCAGATCGGCCTCTCCAATAGGATCGCGTAAAGGTAAACCAGCATGTCTTTAATCTGCGTTCCAGTAGTCATTGGAAGGTAAGAGCGGTGATACTCAAACAATCGTATACTCTTTCATCGTGTTCGGAGACGGAGATTACAACACAGCTGTCATCCGATGACCCCTCTCGATCCCGAAGATGGATGCGCATGGCTCCATCTTCGTAATAGTAGTGTGCAACGCGATCAGCGCCTAAGCCGTTTGCTCTAAAACGATAAATCCCCGATGTTTCCACATAAAACTGGAAAACATCCCCCTGACTATCAACTACGATCCTTATAGCGTGATGGCGCGGAGCAATCCAGAGCGACATGTTCAACGTGTCATCCTTGCGTTCCCGAATGGCGCGGGCTTTGATCCCTGGAATTTCCTCCTCGGTATTCGCATTATAAAAGTTTGCTATTCGCTCATTGCCATTTGATCTAACGAGCTGCGGAAATTTGGTCTCCAGCATTCTAGCAAGCCAATGCGTACCGGGGTGGGAGGCAATGCTCTCCTCCACCGACCGTTCACAATGATACCACAACCCGTACAAAACCGTTCGATAGCCACCGTTGGTCGATGGTATATATCTAGCCGCATTGCTAGATAGCATCGAAGCTAGTGTGCCGTGTAGCGGAAAGATGACCGCAAAGATATTGGCCATCCAGCGAACAAGTGGCTGCATTTCATGCAAGTTCATAAAATCTGCAAAAATATTCAAGTTAAAATCTGGATCATCAAGTATTTCATTCAGTTCCATAAGCTCTCCTAGCCTAATTGGAGCACGATCCCGACCATGAGGAAGATTGCATGCAGCATAATCGTAATACATACTTGAAATTGATATTAGCGCTGCGATCTCTGCTCGCGGAATACGCACGTTTCCACCGGGAAAACTTGCAGCCAATATCGAATTATCCTTTATCAATGACTGTTCTATTGCTCCATAATTCGCGGAGCACATTACGATACTTGAGTCAGTCACTCGTGCAGGTTGGCATATCGGGAAAAACGCGTGGACGTCAAAGCTCACTCCTTTGTAGTCGAAGTGCGCGATCTCATGGGGCGGCAAGCGGCGATCGGTCTCGGTCATTTCGATGTCTTTAAATGCAGCCAGGCGCTGCATGAAATCATCCGGGAGCATTGCATCAACATCCCAAGCGCGTCGAACGAGAGACAAGTCCCCTGTCCGAAGGAAGCTTCTGATGCCCTTCAATATTACTAGTGCCTCACCATCCTTCAATTGATCGGCCAATAGGCCTATTGCATTGCGCTGACCAATGGCATTGAGCCTAAAAACCTCCAATTGATCTTTGATCTTTTTATAAAGTTCCGGATAGTTTTCTTTATAAAAAGCCCAGTGTTTTGAGTATGCTCTGGATTCAATTCTATGAGTAACTAACATATCGAAGTATGCCGCACTATCCGACCCAACATTCGGGGCACCTAAAGCAATTAAGCCCACCGCTTCCAATAGGGTCTTGAAATGTGCGGTCTGCAAACCTGTCTCGTTGAGCATTGTGTGCCTTACTCCGACATCGCGTTGGCTATAGTGAAATTTCCGAATTTCAGCTCAGGCTCTAAGCCGGCTTTGAAACGGCATGTAATCTGAGGATCATGCGTTTCCGGCATCGTGCTGGCGCATGCGACCAGCAAAAGCGGCGTCCTTCCTCCTGGACCTCGGAATCTCAGCGGCATGATTGCTATCGTAAAACATTCAAAAGATGTTCGCCGAAGGGTCCGTTCATTCGCAAATCGCACGCAGTTTTCGTACATCCTGCTTCCTGAAGAATTCGCTCTTTTTTCTGGTCGCGAGCAATACCAATGAAATCAACCTGACAAACTCGGGCGGCAATGACGTCGGGAACCTGATCTCCCACAAATACGATTCTGTCAGACTTTAAGCCGGCATGTACTTTATGACATTTACTGATTGCTTCCGCGAGTATTTCGGATTTCGTCCGGCCATCCTCAGCGTATGAGGAGACGTCGAACATGCTCCCCAAGCCAGCTTTATACAAACGCATTTCCCCGGCGCCTCGGAGGTTCGCTGTCGCTAGGCCGATCAGACAATGCTCCTGGGATTTGAGAAATGATAAGGTTTCGCGCGCGCCGTTTACCGCAGCGGCAACGAAGTGAGGAGACGACAAAACGCGTTCGAGTCGACTCAAATAGTCTTGTTTGAACGACACCATTATCGCGTCGATATCCGCACCGTTATACGCCTCAGCAATGACCTGGTTTGCCACGCCGACGTCGGTTCGCACTGGATATCGCGCCCAGTCAACATCGAACACGCCGCCGGATGCCACCTGAAGGGCATCAATGTAAGTCGAGTTCTCGACATCCGACAACTCGAGGATCGTGCCATCCAGGTCGAATACAATAAAAGATGGTGACGGCTTATGCGATCGCATCTTCGATTGCTTCCATCGCCATTGCGATATTATCGTGAACGGGTTGGTCGAGCATTGTAATCGTAATCCATCCCCACGCCTCGGCGGCGTGACGGAAGATCGTGTCCGTCTCCGTCTGAAGGCGGAGGAAGCCCTCCGCGCCTGGAGCGCCGATAATACGACAATCTTCAAGCGGGCCAAAATCAGCCCCGTCAGCGAGCCTCCACTTGAGCGCGAGCTCGGGATCACCGGTGACATAAATACCGAGCGAGGGGCGGAGTCGTTCAAAGGCATTGGTCATGGAGGAAAGCAGCTCTTCTTCCGGACGATCGGATGAGGACGTCCCTTTCACTTCCCTCAAATACCTCGCGAGCATCAGTGCCTTAACACCGTGCTTAAAGGCCCAGCTTTCATATATCGGCACGATTCCTTTATCCACCATGGTACGTTCAACTCCACAATGGAGTAACATGCCGCCACCAAACTCAACCAGCGCAGCGGCCAAAAGAGCGTTCTCTTCATTTTTTGGGGGGTCAGCGGTGTCGCCGGGAATTTCAAGCGACAATGTGTCAACTCCCATGCTTTTCCCAAAATCATGATCGGTAAAGGTGAAAAGGCTCCGCAAAGAAAGATCCGAAACACCGCTCATCAAATGTGTAAGTGCGGAGCCATCGTTTTGTTTGTGAAGCTTCGTCACCGACACAATCTCGCTTCGCCGTCCGCCCCGGTCGAACTTCTTCTTGAGTTCTTTCGCTATTGTTGACTTGCCTATCCCATCCATTCCCAGGAATGCGACAGATCTAACGGTGGATTTCGAAAGGGAATTCATTTTTTCATTCCGACGAGGATGATTTTCCGATCAAGATGAGAAATTGGGGCTTTGGAAAAATCCGAATAGGTGCCGTCAATATCCAAACCAGAAGCGTGGAAAGCACTTATGAGTTCGTGCAGTGAGTATAAACGATGCTGAAGAGATACCGTCTTCACTAGATTTACGCCGGTATAAAAATACCAATCCAGTGTCCGTCTGCTGGTGCTCAGATCGAATCCGTTATGCTTTTCGCAGCGACCATGTTCGCCCCATGGAAGCGTTTTTACGTCCGCAATGTCTCGGCAAACGGCATCTCTCGAAGTCATATCCAACACGAAAACGCCGCCCCGTTTAAGTGACCGAGTGATATTGCCCAGACACGAAAGGTTCTCCGCGTCCGAATGATATCCAAACGAGGTATAAAGAGAAATGGCGAGATCGAATTCATCCTCACGGGTAAAATCTCTCAGATCGGAATTTATCCAATCAAGACTTACCCCGGCCAACTTTGCTCTTTTCAAAGCCTCTTGAGAGTATTCGACGGATTTTTCGATGGAAGAAATGGTGTGCCCCAATTTTGCAAGGAAAATGGAATGTCGCCCCAAGCCGGCGCCGACATCCAAGATTTTAAGCTTGCCTGTTTGTCTCGCCGAAGAAATGCAAAATTGCACCTCTTTTGAGGTATCCTCTTCGCTCTTACGATCAAGTGAGACATCTGCCACTTCTTTGCAAAAGTACCCGTCATCAAGGCTCTTTGACATGTTCCACCATCGAATTATGGGACAAGCTTCGATATTCTTTCAATTTCGCCGCCCGTTTTTCTGGGCTATCCGTAAACCGTTGAATCTCCAGAGGCTTGCCAATCCCTGAATAGTACCGGTTGAGATAAATCGGCAGCGGCATTTCCTCCAATTTCACTTCGTCGCCGCGGATCCAGTGTTCACTGACGAGGCATTCTACGGCACGGCCGATAACGCAGTGATGCGAAGGCTTCGAAATTCCCAACTCCGCGCCAGTCAGAATGGTGGTCACTTCGCAACCAATGACAATAGGGCACTCATCGAGATATGGGAGTTTGCTGCGAGGCATTTGCCTCACTTCAAACCCAGACTGCTCGACCTTGTCAGGAGTAGATCGCAACTTGCGGGTTCCGACGTAGTCGGCTCCCCAGAGGTCCGCTTCCAGTGGAAGATTTATCGCAAACTTCTGGGTTCTCCGGATATTTTTATATGTAAGCCTCGACGGCTTTATCCCGATGGATATCAAGGGAGGGTCAAGGCAAACGACGCCAGCAGCTGACATCGTTGAGAGATCTACCTTGTTGTCGGATCCTAGCGTACTGAGAATAATGACTGGAGAAGGGATGTAAAATGCCATTGGCGGCGTGTCTACTTTGTCCCCATGAGAATCCTCGGTGGATTTTGATCTCATGATAGCTTCCGCTCCAATTCGCTGGAATTCCAGGATATTCTTCTCAGTGCTAACGCATATTGGTCGAGCAAATCATCGCAACGGTAATGGAGCCGTGTGGTTGGAAAACTTACTGAATTTGCGTAGTAGGCTTCGGCAACTGGAAAATCACCGGGCTTATAAGCGGTTGAAGCTGAACCGAGATGAGTGAGCGTGTTTTGAGCTCTTTGGAACATCGGCAGAAGGTTGAGAGGCGGCGATCCGGGCCGCTTTAGCTTCATCCCCTCGACATTCGCCGCCGCCAGAAACTGCTTGTACGTTAGGCCGGACATTTCGCTGGAGTTGAATCGAGTTTTGTATCCGTACCAAGCCCCGCGATGGTTGCCAGCCAACGTTTGCGGTACCTCGATTCCCGGAATATCACGGATGCGATCAGACAACCCTTCCAATACCGAGGTTTTTTCAGATATCCTGGAGTCCAGAGATTTGAATTGATCCAAACATATTGCCGCCGATATAGGCGTAATGCGGTAGTTTCCGCCGCCCCCCGCGTCGACCATCCACCTGTATTTCTCACCTACCAATGTTTCCCCGGCTCGCCCTTTGCAATGGCCGAGGACAAGCGCCCGATCAAAGATTTCGGCGTCGTTGGTGATGAGCGCGCCCCCCATGCCCCCTGTTACCATCTTCTGGGCACCCAGGCTGAAGATGCCGACATCGCCGATCGTCCCGACTTTGCGACCTTGGTAGTGAGCGCCGTGGGCATGTGAGCAGTCTTCCACAACCTTGAGACCGTTTTTTCGAGCGACCTGGAGTATGCCTCCCATGTCGGCGGGATCTCCCCAAACGTGCGTCACCACGATGGCTTTGGTTTTTGGAGTAATCAGATCCGGAAGCTTGGCGGGATCCATATTCCCCGTTTCTGGATGCGCATCACAAAGTATCGGTGTAGCACCGCACAGAAATAGAGGGGTCACGGTCGCCATATAGGTGTAAGCTGGAGCGATAACCTCGTCGCCTGGTCCGATACCTAACCCCACATACGCCGCGTGCAAGGCGGCAGTGCCGGAACTATGTGCCAGACAATAGGTACTATCATGGTAGTGGCGAATAAACTCCTCCAGTTCCTCGATGATTCCACCGGAATGATATCCGTACAACTTGCCTTGGACGAGTAGCTCCAAAACCGAGTTACGCGCTTCTGGTGAGATGATTGGCCAATCTGCAGGGTGTGGAAGGGTTACGACCTTCCCCCCCCCCAGCGACACGGGTAGATCTTGAGATTGCATTGATTTCATAGAAGTTCCGCCGAAAGCAATTTGCTCTGAGTAAGAGCAGTTTCGTTGATGTTAGCAACCTCATGTAGATCGACGCTTCGCGAACCTTCCCTATATGCGGAAATGCCCTTACACCCGAGCTTCCAACTCAGATAAAAAGCGTCGCTGATTTCTTCAATAGTGCCGTCCCTCGGGACGTTTATAGTTTTCGAGACACCATTGTCAGTGTGCCGTTGCCAAGCCGCGAGCATCCGCACATGCCAGGTGGGCGAGATGTCGTGAGCGTAACGAAATATCCTGCGTATCTGCTGCGGAAGTTGGGCATGGCCATTTGCAAGGTTGCCGACGATTTCTAGGGCTTCGCTTTCCGTCATGCCACTCTGGGTCAAAGCAGCGATGATGTCGTTATCAAGATAAACAATTCCGTCTTCCCGAATCACATTCTTTCGAAAATTCGCGGCGAACCTGGGCTCGATTCCACTGCTGCAGCTGGCTATCATGGAAATCGTTCCGGTTGGAGCGATCGATGTGACCGCGCAGTTGCGCACCGGATCGCTGAAACTGGACTTATCGAAATTTGGAAATGGCCCCCTTGATTTCGCCAATTCCGAACTCGCTTGCCACGCACGATCAGCAATAAAGGAACCCAATTCTTCCGCGATCTCTAACCCCTCTTCCGAATCGTATTGGACGTTCAGCCTGATCAAGAGGTCCGCAAAGCCCATCACCCCGAGCCCGATACGGCGATTAGCCTTGGCCATCTCGGAGATACGTGGGTCTGGATAGGTTGAGAGGTCGATCGCATTATCCAGCAACCTGACGCCGAGCGCGACGCAGTCACCAAGCGCGCCCCAGTCGATGCCGGAAGGGCTGCCGAATTCCGCCAAATTGATCGACGCTAGATTCGACGCCTCAAAGGGATACAGACCGTGCTCACCGCATGGATTGGTAGCGCGTATAGGTCCCAAGCACTCTATCAAACGATTATTTCGGTTTATGTTGTCGAGAAAAAGCAACCCTGGATCGCCGGTTTTCCAAGCGCAGTTTGCTATTTCTCTCCACAGTGTCCTGGCCGGCATCCGGTTGACGACTTGCCAGCTCAGAGGACTGACGAGTTCAACATCAAGATCAGCTTCAACGAGCTTCATAAAGGCGTCGTCTATGAGGACGGACAGGTTAAAATACGGAAGCGTTCCGACCTTCTCTTTGCATCGGATAAATGCCAGCACGTCCGGATGATACACGCTGAGCGTGCCTAGATTAGCTCCGCGCGTTTTTCCGCCCGCCATTACGGTGCGGGTTGCGGCGTTAAATAGGTCAATCCAAGCGATAGGACCGCTAGCACCCCTCGCCTGGCTTGACGCTATTTTTGCGCCGCTTTCCCGGAGGGACGAGAAGTCGAAGCCGGTGCCTCCACCCGTGCGGTGACATTTTGCTGCTACGCCAATGCAATCAAAAATCGATTCGAAATCATCCTCGACGGGTATTACAAAACAAGAGCCTAATTGTCCCTGCTTGCTGCCCGCATTGTTTAGTATCCGTCCGGAGGGCCACAATTTGTTGGACGCCATCGCCGCCAAAAGCTTAATTTCAAAGTTCCGAACGGATTGATCCTCAGCGCCATAAAGCCGATCGACCAGTGCGATTTCTCGGGCCACTCGAGCCAAGACTTGGTCAGCATTCTCAATGGCCCCGTCATCTAAGCGCAACGCCAGTTGACTCCCGATAACACTTGCACCGTCGGCATTCATTTATGCGCCTTTCAAAAGGGAAAGCGGGCCCGGCCAATTTCTTGACGATTGATCACACTAAACCGAGGGCGAGGTGTGGCCGCCCGCGCTTGCCCACCACACGTTGCCATTAGCAACACCTAGCGCTAGATACACTTTCATGCAAGCGTAAATCTGATTTTATCAATCCCTAGATGTGAGCTTTCAGAAAGTTGTCCATTCGGAGGAGATCGGGGAGACTGGAGTTACCACACAACACTCTTCCAGGATCGCTCCGAATGAACATCCACAAGAATGCCCGACTGACGCCGTTGCGTCGAGAGCAAATGGCCTTGGCCGTCTCTCTGTCGACATCCTGCGCGCTGCCATCGCCTATTACGCCAGTCTTGGCGTTTGCGTCTTGCGCGTTGTGACCGACAACGGTCCCTGTTACACATCTGCAGCATTCGGCGAGGCTTGCCGAGAGCTCGGTCTCCAGCCGCCTTCGCGCCAGCCTCCTGCTCCTTCAGCACCGCAATGATCTGTTCTTCCGTAAATCTCTGCTTCTTCATTTGTCCGTCCTTCATCAGGCCGGACTCTAATCAAATCTGGAGGAAATTCGCAGTGGCAGGTCAAAATTGGTCTTGGGTTTCCCGCGTCTCTGGATTAGAACATCAAGACAACTGAGATGTAGTGTTGGCACGGTACTCAACTTTGAATCTTTCACCAGCAATCAAACAGCCATATTTGTGCTATCTTAGTTGACCTGCTCTCGCGGTTCAGGAAAAAGGTTAGGGTAAGTGGCAGCTGAAACTGTGATATATTTTCTTCGCCACGGTCAGTCAGAGTTCAATGAGGCTTTCGCGAAAGATCCCACACGGGATCCCATGATGATTGACCCTCATCTGACAGCGCTTGGAAGAATCCAGGCAACAGAAGCTGGGAAGGCTTTTAGCGGGATTTCGCTTGACCTTGTAGTTACCTCTCCTTTTACGAGAACACTGCAAACAACCCAACTGGCCTTTGAATCTCGGCGCTTAAAAATAGCTGTTGGATCGCTGCATAGAGAGAGACTGGAGCAAAGCTGTGATGTTGGAAACCCTAAATCGCAACTGGCTTGGAATTTTCCCGAATTCGATTTTACCGACATTCCCGAAAGATGGTGGCATCTTTCAGACATTGACCCACTAAAGAAAATTGTTGTTGAGCCCGAAGAAATTGTAAGCGACAGGATTCATAGGTTCCGCTTCTGGCTTGCTAGTAGAACTGAACGCTGTATTGTCATTGTCGGTCACGGTGGCTTCTTTAGAAGAATGGCGGGACGCCATCTGCAAAACGGCGAATGGATGGAGTATATGGACCACAGATTTTAGTCCGTATATTTCCACGTTTAGTGAAAACATGTCCAATTGTTCTACGAGCCCGCGCTCTATCGCAGCACGCCTACGCAAAATGCATCCTGGCGGCTCCATCGATCAGCGCTAAAACATCAGCATAAAGATCATCCCAGGAAATAGCAAGGCGAGCTATTTCCTCTAAATTAGTGCTATCCAGCGATCCGGCCAGCGTGGTCAATTCCAAGAAAGCAAGAGTAGAAGCCGGCAGTTGAGTTGACGTGCGAACCGCTCTTAGCTGGAGGAGTAGGTGCGATAGTGGGAAGCGCTCACCATCCAAGCAATCTGCCTTGTCCACAGCCGATAGAACAAACCCATCACAGAAATCCCGGTATGCAGGTGAGCGACCAAGAGTGTTCAATATTCTTGTGCAGAGGCGATAGACATCTGGAGCCTCTTGCTGGAGGGCATACATTGCCCATTTCAGCTTCAACACACGAAATGAAGTTGCGGCGCACGCAAGGAGAACGCAACATTGGACCGATTGGTTCAATGCTTTTAATCTCTGCACTAAGTCTCCTTCAATGAGATTCTTCGCATAACCGGCGGCAACCTCCAGGTAAAACAATGCGATGTCCGGTCTCAGCACTGCGCTTTGATTGCGTTTAAATGCTTGACTACGGATAACTTCACCGCCTGCTATAGGAATTCCACTTGCTAAATTGCTAAGAATCCTGAGCTGTACGAGGTCAAGAGCATCTATACCTAGAACACGGTCTACACTTGACCGATCTAAGTACATAACTGAAATTTCAGAGGCGATCCAGGATTCTAGGTCACCTCTGATCTTAAAAGGTGAAATTATAGCGACATCAATGTCCGACGACTGTTCAAACCAACCCCGAGCAGTAGATCCAATAACAAGCGCGTGTTCCTGCCGCGCGTCAAGTTGCCAGCTTGCGACTACCCTCCGTGCCCGGTCTACCCTCTCAAGTCGCTCAAGCTCACGCATCGCCACCACCTCGTAGATGAAGCGATCCTGCCTTCCCCCGAGACGAGGCCAGGAGGCCCGTTTAGCCACCAATTTTTGACGCGTACGATGCTAGAGAAGACTGAGCTGCCGGGGACGAAACGCCAAGCTGAAGATAGTTTGCGTCCTCTTTTGCTGCCTCCTGCCCCAATAGCAATTCCCGGGCTTTACTCCAGTTTGCCGGATCGAATTCTGGTAGACCTGCTGCTTGCAAATAAGCGCGAACAGCGGCTGCTGCATGTACCATTTGAGCGCTAGCCATCAACATATCCTTATTAAGGGAGGGCCAATCTTGCGTGAGCAAGATACAACCTTAACATTAGCATAGGCAAGAGATATTGTGTGGGTCGAGAAAATGAGTTTGCCAACCCGATCTCAAGACTCCTGCCCACCCGTCAATCTCAAACTGTGCCGTATGGGACGGCACATTGCTTTCTGGTTACGGGATAGCGGATAAAGAGCTGATATGAACTCGTCGGCCAGCGGTTGCAAGCTGGTCATCCGGCGGTACGGGTTATAGCAATTCTACACGGAACGCCGCATCATGAGGGGCTGTTGCCGCACGGATTGCACAACGCCCGAGACATGCTCACGACCGACGTTCTGAAGCAAACCCGCTCATATGAGCAGGCAAGTCATGCCATCTAAAAGACTTCGGAGTTGGCCGCGCACACGATCGAGGTTTTTCCGTAAGATAAGGACGCGCTGGCAGCAAAGATCTTGAACCTGGCGTGGAAGGCCGTGTACGCGCAATGAAAATCGGCGATATCCATAAGCGGGTTGGGCCTGAGATTCCAAGGTCGCAAATCCACCGCAGCGTCGAACAAGTAAGTGAATAGCCCCGAGTTTCGTGGACACCTTCGAGTTAGGTTTTCTGTTGCTTTTCGAACTCGACCGGTGACAGCATTCCGTTCGTGACGTGCTTTCGTTTCGGGTTGTAGAACATTTCGATGTAGTCGAACACGCCCTCGCGTGCCTCATCGCGTGAACGATAGACCCTGCGGCTATCTGTTCGCGCTTTAGAAGATTGAAGAAGCTTTCCGCAACTGCATTGTCGTGGCAGTTACCTCGGCGGCTCATCGAGTGAACCAAATTGTGGTGCTTGGGGAACGATGCCCAATCCATGCTGGTGAACTGCGAGCCTTGGAACTGAATGGATCAGCACTTGGTCCTTTGGCTTGCGTCGCCATACGGCCATGAGCATAGCCTGCAACACGACATCCGTGGTTTGGCGGCTTTGCATCGACCAGCCGATCACCCGGCAGGAATAGAGATCAATGACGACAGCGAGGTAGGCGAAGCCCTCACCGGATGTCGCCTGCACTGACCCTATGGACACATCCCCTGCTTTTTCGGCGAAGGTATTCCCCCGTCACTACCGCGATCTTGACAATCGCTAAAATATCTCGATCTTTCACAAACATGGGTGGTCATATTGCAACCTCAAAACAACATTGGAGAGCGCTTGCTTTCAAAAATTGTCCAGTCCAAAGTTTGCTGATTATATGCGGTATCGCAGTTGTAGGACTGTCAGATCCTGTACAAACAAACTGAGCCACTTCTGTTTATGCGCGCACCTAGAATTAGGGGAGCGATCTAGCTGACACGGCCGAACGTTTTGTAGTGAGAGTCAAAAGGCAATAAAGATTGACACTGTGTGGAACGCTATGAAATCACCTAGATCGCCCTCGAACAAATCGCCTGACCAGACTTGGATGCCTTTTGGAATCTGGACGCTGTTGCGCCTTTCGCGTTGGACGCGCCCCTACCGCTGGCGCATTATAGTAATGGTCTTAGCTGACGTCTTCGCTCTAGTCGCGAAGACCGTAATTCCTTTTGTCGTTGCCATGATGATCGACGGTCCTATATCAAGCGGCGATTATAGTGGCCTCGGGTGGTACTCCGCTATTTTGCTCGCGCTGACACTTGCGCAAACCATCTGCTTTGGGTTGCGATTTTGGCCGAGCCCGGACATGATAAACGTTGAGGCGGCGGTTCGTAGCGATCTGTACCGCCATGTGCAGCGATTGCCCGCACTTTTCCATGACCGTCACGGTAGTGGTGCGACCTTATCTCGGCTGATTGGAGACGTGACTCAAATTGGCTATGCGCTGCACAGCGCATTGGCTTGGACGATATCGACCGCTGCAGCGATTGCGATTACTGCAGCCATGCTTATCTTCATTCACCCTGCACTTGGGTTGGCCGTGATAGTCGCTCTCGTCCCTCTTAGCATTTCCAGCAAGGTTTTCCAGAGCCATTTCTATGGTGCGTCGAATGCGGCGCGAGAATGCGCGAGTACCTTGGCGACTTCGGTCGAAGAGTCGGCACTTGCGATTAGAGTACTTAAGGCACTCGGCGGTGGCTCGTTCGCGATTGACCGTTTTGAAAGCGTCGCCCACAAGTCGCGAGATGCCGAGCTTGAAAAGATCCGTCTGAACGCGCTGTTCAGCGCTTATCTTGCTGGATATCCAATTATAGTATTGGCAATGGTGGTAGTCGGCGGTGGTATCGCGGTAAGCCACGGCGCCGTCTCGACAGGTGCTTTTGTTGCTTTTGTTGCCTTTTATTTTCGAATTTTAGGACCGGTGCAGGCAATGGGGATGGCAGTGTTTGAGTATCAACTTTCGGTTAATGCGGCAGCTCGCGTCTTCGAGATATTTGACACACAATCGGATATCGCCGATCCCGACAAGCCGTTAACGCTTCCGGCGGCCGGTGCTTTGAGCGTTTGCTTCGAGGGTACCCGCTTTGGTTATCCCGGCGCCGGGACAGAGGTGTTGGCGGGTGTCGATCTTGATATTTGCGCTGGCGAAACAGTCGCTATTGTGGGATCGACAGGTTCGGGCAAGAGTGTTCTCGGTTCCCTTGTCGGACGTTTGGCTGATGTGACCGGTGGACGAGTAACTGTGGGCGGCCTCGATGTGCGGCAGATTTCTCTCGTAGAGCTGCGCGAAGCTGTTGGAATGGCGTTTGAGGATGCAGTGCTGTTTTCAGTCAGTATACGCGAGAACCTGACGTTTGGGCGTCAAGGGATCAGCGAGGACGATATTGCGATGGTACTTTCCCTGACCCAATCCGGATTTGTAACGACATTACCCGATGGCCTTGATACCGTCGTTGGCGATAGAGGGCTGACGTTGTCGGGTGGGCAGCGGCAACGTATTGCATTAGCTAGGGCATTGCTCGGGCGGCCACGGGTTCTCGTGCTTGACGATCCGATGTCGGCGCTAGATGTTCGAACCGAGGAAGCACTTCAGCGTGCATTACGGCAGGCTTTCAGGGGCATTACTACTATTATCGTAGCTCGCCGTCCATCCACGGCACTACTTGCCGATCGCGTAGCTTTGCTTGAAGAAGGGCGGATCACCGCTATCGGAACCCACAGCGAGCTGCTGGCGAGTTCGGCCGCTTATCGACGTGTCCTCATCGCTGCGAGTGACATCGAGTCAACAGCAGAAAGAGCATGCAATGCTTGACGAGAGGAACGGGGCACCGCCGCAACGGACCCGTCGTCTATTGCTACGTCTGGTGCGACCACATCTTTTTCGCATTGTTGCGCTGTTCGCTGTCGCATCTGTACAGACAGCGTTAATGACCGCGCCACCGTTTCTGGTCAGCGTGGCGATTGATTCCGGTCTCCCTGCGGCACAGATGTTCAATTATTGGCCGCTAGTTGGTGTTGGAGCCATTATCGCCGCCTGTGCCATAGGGACTGCAATACTCAGCTTGCTATGGCGGCAGCAGACGGGGAAAATCGGGCAATCTGTCGTGCTCAATCTTAGGTTAGAATTGTTTTCCAAATTTCAAATACTATCGATCGCCTTTCACGAGCACTTTAATTCAGGCAGGACTATTGCACGCCTAACGTCAGACATGGAGGCAGTTAATACTTTATTTGGAGTCACCCTTGGTGTGTTGTTACAGGCTGTGCTTGGCATTATGGCGACTACTCTGGCGATGTTGTTTCTCGATGGGTGGTTAGCTACCGTCACCTTTGTTTTGCTAACACCGCTCGGTCTCCTGCTTGTCTGGGCTAGGATACGGTTCAGTGAAGCCATCCGCGTCAATCGAGTAGCGATTGCTGAGGCCACGGCGCATGTAGTGGAGTCGCTCAATGGTATCCGCGTCGTTCAGGCTTTCCGCCGTGAGCGCCACCACGACGAAGTGTTTGGTTCGATCATCGAACAAGCGAGGATCTCCGGTCGTCAGGTTCAAAGGGTTCGCGGCGTTAATGTCACCATGATTGAGCTAAATTTGGGCATAGCTGCGATTGTCATTCTGACTATCGGAGGTGCCGCAGCCTCAAGGGGCGAATTGGAGATAGGTGTACTTGCGGCCTTTGTTCTCTATATCGGCCAACTTTTCTTCCCGTTATTTGCGATGACGACCGTTCTGGACGCTCTTCAGTCGGCCATGATAGCACTCTCCAAAATAGCCGAGGTAATTGACCTTGACGTCGACGTTGTAGAACCTGAGCATCCCGTCACCCTACCCGTTCCGATCGGCGGTGAGGTAGTTCTTGAAGGCGTGCAGTTTGCCTATAATGCTCCCGAGATATCGACTACAGCCGAACCGATTATTTCCGAGATCAATTTACGTCTGGCCCCTGGCCAGGTCGTTGCAATGTTAGGTGCTACTGGCGCAGGCAAGTCGACCATCGCTAAGTTAATCGCCCGCTTCTACGATCCAACAGCTGGACGTGTCCTTCTCGATGGCGTTGACCTGCGTGATCTAGCCAATCGTGATCTGAGGCGTGCAGTGGTAATGCTCACTCAGGAAGGATTCCTATTCTCGGGATCTGTAGCCGACAATATACGCATCGGCAAGCCATCGGCGACGGACGCGGAGGTCCGCCGCGCCGCACTCTCGGTAGGAGCGGACGAGTTCATCAGCGCTTTACCGGAGGGTTATGAAACCGATGTGTGTAAGCGTGGGACAAGGTTGTCTGCTGGACAACGCCAACTCGTCGCATTTGCACGCGCTTTCCTCGCTAATCCAGCAGTGTTGATCCTTGATGAGGCTACATCGGCACTCGATATTCCCACCGAACATGCAATGCAGAAGGCACTGCGCATCCTTCTCACTGGGCGCACCGGGTTGATCATCGCGCATCGACTATCGACGATAAAGATTGCCGACCGCGTGCTTGTAATGGCGGCCGGGAAAATCGTCGATGATGGAACCCCAGCCGAAATGCTAGCTCGAGGAGCCGATGAATTCGCAGAGCTTTACCGCGACGGCTACGGTCTGCCTTTACGGCACACCGGTTTGCCGGCAGTTCCTTTGAACTAATGCGAACTGTAAATCGGGTTGGGCCGCAACTGATTATCGTGAAATGCCTAGTACCGTGATCGGCCTTTGGAGCGAAATCAGTCCGTGGATTGCGGCATGAGGTATTTAGCGGATCGATCCCTATGAATGAGACACGTCTCATTCTTCGACTGTTCCGAATTGTGTAGTATTTAAAACTTGGGGGCGATGCATGAAGGTTGTTATGGACTGTGATACGGGACACAATGACGCCCTTGCGATTCTTCTGGCTGCTCGTCACCTGGAACTAATTGGCATTACTACCGTCTATGGAAGCAGTTCTGTGAAGAACACGACGGACAACACGCTCCGCCTCGTCGCGCTAGCGGGCCTCGAAGTGCCTGTGATCGCCGGCTGCGGCGCACCGATGTTGGGCACCCAACAGTCCGGACCGAACCACGCGAGAACTGGGCTGGAGGACGCGAAGCTGCCGTTGGCAACGCGCGGGCCAGAAGACTGTCATGCTGTTGACTTTCTGATCGACGCTGCAAGGAAGTATCGGGAAGAGCTGATAGTGATCGCGACAGCGCCCCTCACCAATCTCGCGATCGCACTCCGTAAAGAACCAAGGCTCGCTTCTTGGATCGGGGGTGTGTCAATCATGGGTGGCAGCGCCGGTGTGGGAAGCCGCACGCCGGTGGCCGAAGGAAATATTGCCTCTGATCCTGAAGCGGCGTCCATCGTGCTCGCTGCTGAGATGCAATGTGATCTAGTCGGATATGATTTAACGCGGACGTTCGGGTTAACCGAAGCCAACATTGCAACTCTTGCTGCGTCAGATAGTGCTGTCGCTCAAGCAATTGCCGGGCTGTATCAACCTGCCCTTCTCAGGCAGAGTGAGATCTTTGGCCTGAAATACGCTCCAATTCACGACCCTTGCGCCGTGCTTCGCTTCGTTTCACCGTCGTCGATCGAGTATGAGAACACCTCCGTCCAAGTAGAACTCGTTGGCAGGTGGACTCGCGGCATGACGGTATACGATCGACGTGGTTTAATAAGCTCGGAAGGCTGTCCGGTGCGACGGGCAACGTCTATTGACACAGAGACTGCAATCTCAGTTATCCTCGAGGCTATCGAATCTTACAAGTGAGGTTCAAAATATTAATTGTCGCAGTAAATCTCGATCTCAACGCCTACAGTTGGGAGCCAATGTCAAACTTATCCAAGTTTGAGAAAAGTCAGTAAGCTTGTTGCCGGCTATGCCTTGCGCCAAATTATTGATGTGCTTACAAAGCCAGCGTCGAAGGCACACAATAGCCCTAGAAGAAGAGAACTCTTTAGCACTCTCGACATTATCGTCCTCTTTGACACCCTTAAGCTTAACCGTGTTGGCGACAGGCAGTTCCAAAAGCTTTATTTTTCAGAAGCTATCGTGGAACAATCCCATAACGCGAGAGCTTAGCAAGCAACATTGTCGCCGCGTCAGGCCCGTTAACGAAAACCCCTAGCTCTGCCCCTTTACTGCGATTCCCGACTACAGTTGAAAGCCAATTGAAACTGGTGACTACGGCGGCGTCATGATCCCAGGTCAAGAACTTGCCATGTAGCTTATCGACCGTCGCGACATTCAGTCCGCGAGTTCCTAGCTCTTCTGGGTTGGGGGTGCGACCCGTTTGAGCAAGTAGTTTGCTCGGTCGCTGATAGTACAGCGACGGTTTGCGTCCAAGTTCTGCGGCTCGCTCTAAAGGCACGAGTACTGACGTCTCAGCCGCCAATCCGAACAAATCGCAACCAACAACTATATTTTTTCTAGCTACATCCCTTGCCATTGTCACACAAGCGTAGTGGTCAGAGTCCGAAGCCAATGTAAGTACGTGTGGCCCGGTCTCAATACTTCTACGAGTAAGTAATTTTATCTCATTCCAGCTTCTATTCAATCGCCGCACCACTCCTGGCCAAGCACCTGACGCTGGCAGCTGCGCTGATATAAGGTGACTCAGGATTTCAGAGATTAACCGTGAGCTGTTCGTGCGAAGAGAAACATCGATCGAGTCATACCACGATGAGAGAAAGTTGCAGCTGCCAATAATCGCTGTCCATCCACCACCTTGCCGATCATCATAAATAATCGCCTTTGCGTGTGAACCAGACGATGTGGGAGATAGCTGCACTCGAACTCTCAACGATGAGGGCAACTCATCTAGAACCGCAGTTGTTTCAATTATCGGTCGCGGCTTTTCCTCCGACTCCGGATCAGAATGCAGCCCCCATAACAGATCCACCTTAACACGCCGCCTGGCTGCTTCCACCAAGCCTGGTAATAGCTTGCGGATAACTTCGGAATGAATAAAGCAGGAATGAATAATAACGTGTGTTTTGGCCCGTGATAAGGCGATTTGTATAGCGGCAAGATGCTCTGTCCCACCAACGATAAAGCTATCGTCGGTAATCGTTTCCCTAGCGGAATATACCGATTGCGTACCTCTGTATTCCTCGCTTTCTTCATACTCCAGTTCAGGCAATTCTGAAGCGGCTTCAAGAATATAAGCTTTGAGATGGAGAGGAATGTTTCCGTTTAGCCCCCTACGGATCTCGTCGTAGTGGACAACTATTCTCGCAAATGGTCTCGATGGCCCCTTTGAGGCTGGAAGAAACCCGTCGAAACCTTCGCTTGAATTTAAATATATTAGATCACGCACACCGGGATCGTCATAGTTCAAGCTGAAATGCAGCGGCTCCAGCGTGAATGCATCCTCCGGCAGATCATCTTCATATACGAGTTCGAGATCGTCAGTGCGCAGCCAAGATCCGGTGGCTCTGTCCATGCAGAGGGATGCATACCTTAATTCGCGACGCAGTCGGGGCTCAAGTTCAGGGTCATCCGCCCGCTTTTTGCCGATGGGTGTGGCGCCGAAGAGTGACGTCTCGGTCGTTGACCGCACCTCAATCCATCCTGCTCTGAGCAGATTGATGAGCGACTCAATAACGAGGCGTCGCGGGAGATCGGCCAAACTTGCTAGTTCGTCTAGTGATCTGCGCTCAGCAGAGAGCGCCACAAGTAGCATATGCTCCAAAAGGCTCCATCGTTGTCCAAGGGTCACATTGTAGCCAATGGCCGCTCTGAAGACCGGCAAATATAAGATTTTCATTTCACATATCTACCCGCGCCAGTTTACCCGCTACTCGGGCTTCTTCCATGCGCTTCATCAGACGCCCGATGTAAGCATACTCTTCATCTGGCGAGGTATGCTCATTGCAGCGTGTATTGAAGAAATCCCAACTACCGACAATAATCAGCTTTTGCTTCGCCCGACTTAACAACACGTTCATGCGGTTCGGTTCCCGCAGAAAACCTACACTTCGCCACGCTACAAGTGGATTGTTTCTCACCAGGCTTACTATAACAATGTCTGCCTCACTCCCTTGAAACTCGTCAACCGTAGCCCCTATCCGCTTTCCTTTGGACAGATCGAAAGGTTCGGAAAACATGTGTTCGAGTGACCCCGACCGCCTGGCATTGTTGATTGCGTCACGGATAGCATGCAGCTGATCATTGTATGGAGAAAGAATTTGGATCTCGCATTGCTCGTCGTTGCGCTGTCGCAGTTGAGCGAGGATGTCGACAACAGCAGCAGTTTCGGCCGGAGCCTCGAATACACCGTCACGCTCGCCCTCGGCATCTTCCCGTCGCTGCTTCCAAGGCACGTTGCACCATACGATTCGATTTTCTGGTAGCCAGGACCCATGAACGATCTGGAATGGTGGGGGTGCAGCGAACTTGTCATGAGTAACAGGTGGCGACCTCAGCAAAGTCTCTGTTTCTGCCTTTTCATCGGGATAGAAGACTTTGCCAACTAGATCAGCGATTTCGGGATGCATACGGTGCTGGTCAGTCAATGTCGCAGCAGGGCTTCGGTCATCATCTTGAGAAATACTATTTTGAAAAACTCGCGCGAAAAGGTCTACCATCCGCCGCCACTTATCGCAGCGTTCTTCGAACGAACCGGAGGCTTCTCCGTCTTCCAGAATAGAGTCGTCAACCAGCTTACCTGCAAATTCTTGCCCGGTTTCGATAGCGCGTTTTACGCGCAAGGCGTCGCCAAGCAAGTCTTTGAACATCTTTGAATCGAACGGTGGAAGCTGGAAATGATCACCGATCAAGAAAACCCTATGGCTCTCAGTTAGGGCAACCGCCATATCAAAGCCATGGGCCTTTCCAGCCTCCTCGACAACCGACCAATCAAAGCGCCGACCCCTTTCTGACAATTCAGCGAGGTCCGGCGAATTAAGCGTAGTAAAGGTTACATTTGCTGCATCCTGGACGAGCAATTGCATCGTTCGCAGATCGATGTCCGCAACATCGCCATGGTTTTCGCTTTCCGGCATAACCGCTTCAGCTCTTCTACGCAGCCGTTCCGGCGAAATTTTCGCAAGCTCGCTATCTCTCAGCTTGCGAAGCAATGTTTTTGTCACTGGCGCGATATCATGTTTTGTCGCTTCTTTGGGGCCAAGTCGCAAAAGTATAGGTTGCTTTTCCTCAGGCAATGACTCGAACATATCACTTAGTTTTTGCCTTACGTCATCGACAGTGTGGTGTGAATGAGCCGTCAAAAGAACTTGAGCAGTACTGTCGACATTGAACAGTCGGTCAGCGAAAGCCTTAATTAAGGTCGTTTTACCTGTGCCCGGAGGTCCCTGCAAAGCAAACGAGGGCTGCGTCGCCCATAGTCTCGTCAACGCGGTTTTCTTTGAATCGTCCAGCGCAATATCCGTCCGAGGGGAAGGGAGTTTCTCACTAGTAGGGCGGCTGGTCCCAGCAGGATCCCCTAAAAACCTTAGGAGATTTTCGTGATTTCGCATTTCTTCAATTGCGTTAAAGCGCCTTTTGATTTGCGCAATTGTTCCGCCGTGGTTTTTTGCAAGATACATCGTCGTTTGACGAACCGGAACGTTACCTTGAGCTCGAAAGTAATACCGGGGTCCGTCCTGCTGTGAGTCAGACATTAGAAACTTCCAGTCGGCAGGACCTCGGTCGCTGTCAATCAGCTTTTTTTCAAGCAGAGCGAACGTGTCCCCTTTGGGGTCGTCATCGTCAGTTCCGAACGCTTCAGCGCCAAGGCGAAACCAGTCACGTAATTGCTCAGAAGGCTTCGGAAGCATCAGATGCTGCGCCAGAAGATTTCGAGCTGCCTCTTCTTTAGGCGTTACGACAATGGTGGTGTACTGCTGGGTGCGGTGCACATCGATTATTTGTATCGGGCAGATCCTTGCGGCTGTTAAAACTGTGTCGAGCTGCTGAGTGACACGAAAGAAATCATGAATTAGCTTCAAATGTGGATCAAGCTGTCGTTGGCGCCTGGGAAATGTGAAAACTTGGTTCCAAGGTGCGCTTCGATCTCGTACCTTTTGGTATGTAGTTACGATATTAGGATAACCGATGATCTCGAGCTGACGCTCGCCCAGCCCGAAGTATTGATCAGCGGTAGAGCTTCGAGGGTGGGCTTCCACATAATCACAGTAGCCAATATCCCACGTCTCCAAGGTTTTTATCTGCCATTGTCTCACTTTATATTGTAGCTTTTCTCCACAAATAACAAAATGTTCCTGTGGCGACGATCTTGCGATAATTTTTGGATCCCCGCGCAAGTCACGCTCTACCCATTCCTTCTGCAAGACTGGTTGATCAACACGAGCTGATTTTTGTGAGGCGATCTCGATAGCTTTAGAAAGATTTGTCTGCCCGAAACGCATAGCAAGCACGAGATTGCGGCCATATCCGGCATTGGCAGTTGCCAGATCTCTGACCAGATTGCGCATATCCTGTAAGATTTCATCCGCGTTTGCCAGTCGCGTTTCGTGGTTCTCTTCCAAAAGCTTCAGAATTAAGCGCTTCTCCCCCTCTCTTAGAGGTTGCAGACCAGCGACAGACGTCCGAATCGATTCCCTCTTCTTTTGAACACGTACATTGACCCCAAATATTTCCGCCGCGACCAAACCAAAATCGAACCAATCCGTGGACGTCGAGTATTCTCCATTGGCCTTTTCTAGTTCTGGCGCAATGACCTCTGTGACACGGCTAACCTTAGCGGCCGATCCGTCCGTCCCCGCAATTCGAAGCGACCATTCAAAGCCACTCAGGCGAAATTCGCCAGCGCCATCTGGATTCACGAAGATAGCATTAGGTGACATCGACCGATGCAACGTTCCCTCAGAGTGAAGGAGAGCCAATGCCTCACCTACTCTTACTAGCCCCTCCCAAAGCGCGCGACGGCGCCCGATTTCGTAAAGGTTCGAAAGCCACGGGGACCGGCTTCGATCCTTCAACACCTCCGACAAAATAACCCGCCGGCCGCCATCTAGCACGGCGTAATACTGTTGCTCGTCGAAGCTCAAATCTTGTAACCGGACGAACAGCTCGCTTGCACCTGGGAACCCTTGCAGTCTCGAAAGTGCGCGAACTTCGCGGTTCCACAGGGCCTTAATATCTGCTTCGTCGTTTGGGCGACGCTTCCAGATTTTAGCGTAATATAGATCGCCAGCATCCTGTGCCATCCACAGTTCAGGAATACCACGGATTGGATCTCCTGTAACGATTCTCTTACTCAAGCGATAGCGACCGCCTAAAATATTCTCCGCCATCAAAGATCCCCCTCGAATGTTTCGCCAGCCTAGACTAGGCTGCAACCTCTGCGCAAGTTAAACAAATTTTAAAGGGAGTTACAAAATGGCGGACACCGACGATAACCTCGACGATTTTGTTGACAACTGGACGTCGTTCAAAGGACGTCTCACCATATTTTTGGGCGCCGGTGCGTCGATTGGAGCCACAAATCTGAACGGTGTAAGATTGCCGTCCGCCTATCAGTTGCGGAATGAACTTTGGGAGAAGTACAAATGGCATCCATCTCAGGGAGTCTTCGATTCAGCCGAGTTGCGATTGATGAGTTTAGAGCACGCAGCGGCAATCATAGAGGCGAAAACTGGTAGAGTTGTCCTCGGTGAGTATCTCCATGAGGCCTTTCAATGTGATAAGCCGTTGTGGCAACACGTCGCACTGCCTCACCTAAATCCAAAAGCAATATTTACCACGAACTATGACCAATTGATTGAACTGGGATATTCCACGCAAGCAAAATTGGTCGACGTAATCTGCAACGATAGAAATCCGATGAATGGCCACACGGCTCTTTTCAAGCCCCATGGTAGTCTTAGCCACATTAATCAAGCTGTGGGCCAAGGCGGACTTGTTATAACTCAATTCGACTATCTGGAGATGATTTCGGATTACAGAAAGATGTTGCGAAAATCCATGACAGGATTTTCGACAACTTGCGTGTTGATTATCGGTTATTCATTCGGGGATATGGACATTGGCTCCGAATTGTATTCGTTGAGGAAGCAGAGCGATGGCATTCCTTGGTATGCAGTCTTTCCTCGAGGCGATCGCGAAGTTCGACGGATGTATTCTAAACGCTTCGGTATTGAGCAAATAAACAGGACTTTTGAAAGTTTTATGGCTGATCTTGATGAGCGGGTGAATTTTATTCCCGCCGCCCACAAGCATTCAGAGATTCCAAATTTGCTATCTTCTGGGGTTATTCAGTGAATTGACGGCAAATCGGTCTTGTTCCTGCTAAAATCCACCTCCTTTCCGAAAATCAACGAGGATTTTATCCACGGCACCCCAGGTTGCCCTTGCAGTTCTTCGCGACAGAGCGGAAGACACCAACGAGTACGATTGGCATCGCCAGGCCAACAATCAGGTGTTTGTCAAACAATGCGGTGATGCGTCCAAACATGTATTATCCCTTCTAATCCTGCGGTGGATCGCACGAAGGTGATCGTTGGCTAGACCCAGTCCGCGTGATCAGTAATCGCGGAAGCCGGGCCCGACCTTGTGGAGGATTTCCGAACCGTCGACGGTGCGGGCGAACAGTATCCATCCGGTGAAGGCCGCAGGCTTATAGTTTCGGCTCATCCACCATGATGCGCTCGATCATTTTTTGGTCGCACTTCCTCTACGATCCGGATCCTCTCTTCGTCCGTCCAATCCCGCCGACGGCCAAGATCGTCGGCAGCGAGAACCTCAATGGGTGAAATAACTGTAGCGCATGACATAAGCCATGGACTTAAAGCCAATCAGTGTATTTGGGCAGACGGCCTTCGGCGAAGGGATACGGCGAATAGGAAGCCCACGACCAGAAGCTTAGTGATGCCGTGCAACGTAACCGGTCTTTCCGCTAGCATGCCTGTCCCGCCGAAATAGTTGACGCCAATGATCATCAGAGCAAATAATCGGCTTCGATTGTGCGGAGTTATTTTTTGGAGGCACCTTATAAATATCACGAAACACGCAATCTGTTATGTTTTTTCGTCCGTCATACGCGTCAGTGGGCTGGACTTCTCCCGCATAGGAAGGATTGGTATTGGCGAAGGCGGCCGCGATGACGCCAGTAACGCACCTGCCCGCTTTTGCGGGCTTCCGTCAGTGTAAACACCGGATTGGCCGGGCTTATATTGACGGAGAAACTTATGTTCAATATCGCTGATATCATTCACGCCGTGCGGAACGACAGCTCGGTATCCTCACTCGTTGCCGAAGCTAAAGAGCCAAGCGAAGTGCAGGCTTCGGTACCTCCGTTGGAAAAGAAGAGGCCATCGCGCCGTCAACGGTCAAGCGGCGCTGTCAAACCAACGGCCGATCCGAACCCAAGTTTGATCGAGCAAACTACCCCGAAAATTTCAGAGGCCATCACCGCCGCGCCGATTACGAGTATCAGCAAGTGCGACTGCGTTGTCGGTCTGCTGCGACGCGAAAGCGGAGCAACCATCCATGACCTTATGGCCGCGACCAATTGGCAGGCGCATTCGGTCCGTGGCTTCCTCTCCGGCACAGTGCGGAAGAAGCTCGGTCTCAACCTGATCAGCGAAGTGAACGGTGAAGGTGCACGCCGGTATAGAATTGAAGCCGTCACCAAGGCGGAGGTTTCCACCGACATCAACCAGGATGAGCCCATCGACCTGCCAGCGTTTGGCCCATTCAGAATTCCGAAGGACATGGAAGCTGCCGTCAGCGATCAGGTGCTGTGACATGGCGAGATCCAGTATTCAAGAAAGAGTCGCCACACTCGGCGACCTGTCGCGAAGCGAACTGGTGGAGCTGTGGGTAAAGCAGTATGGCTGCCCGCCGCCCTCAGGGGTCCGGCAGCCGCTCCTCGTCCGAGCAGCAGCCTGGCATGTTCAGGAGAGGCAACTCGGCGGATTGTCGACCAACGCAAAACGTCTCCTCAAAGCGTCTTTGAAACGGGTTTCAGGAAAGGCGGGCGGCGGCGGTCATTCAGACGCTGCATCAGCCGTTGATGTCCCCGGAGTCCAGAACGACACCGCTGACAAGTCAGTCAGTGGGTCACGCAGCACAGTTGCATCAGTCCGCCCCCTGCCCTTGCCCGGCGCTCGCCTCATCCGGGACTGGAACGGCAGGCGCTATGTCGTGGAGGTCGTCGATGGTGGCTTCTTCATGGACGGCAAACTTTATAAGTCGCTGACGGCCATCGCCTTCAGCATCACCGGTGCCAGATGGTCCGGGCCGAGGTTCTTTGGCCTATGAGTGAGACAAGAAAACTACGTTGCGCGGTCTACACCCGCAAATCGAGCGAAGAAGGTCTCGACCAGGCCTTCAACTCGCTCGATGCGCAACGGGAAGCCTGTGTTGCCTATATCGCTTCACAAGCAAGCCTCGGCTGGAGACTGGTGCCTGACCACTATGATGATGGCGGCATCTCCGGCGGCACACTTGAACGGCCCAGCATTCAACGGCTACTGCAGCATATCAAGGACGGAAAAGTCGACGTAGTGGTGGTCTACAAGATTGATCGGTTGACACGGTCGCTGATGGACTTTGCCAAACTTGTCGAGGTGTTCGACGGCCACTCCGTCTCGTTTGTCTCCGTCACCCAGCAATTCAACACGACTACATCAATGGGTCGGCTAACACTTAACGTTCTTCTCTCCTTCGCCCAATTCGAACGGGAAGTCACCGCCGAACGCATCCGCGACAAGGTAGCAGCTTCCAAGAAGAAGGGCATGTGGATGGGCGGCATTGTACCGTTTGGCTATCGCGCCGAGGACAAAAAGCTGGTGATCGACGAGGCCAATGCAGCCCAGGTTCGTCACATCTTTCAGCAGTATTTGAAGCTGCGCTCCGTCGCAGCGTTGGTCCGAGAGCTGAGTGCTGCCCAAACAACCTCACCGGCTGACGATGCCGATGGCGACTGCCGGGCCACGGCTCGTCAAAGCCGCGGCAAGATTTATTACCTGCTTTCCAATCCGATCTACATCGGCAAGATCCGTCATAAGGGAGAACTGCACGAGGGCGAGCACGGAGCAATCATCGAGACGGAAACTTTCTCCGCGGTGCAGTCCCTGCTCGCACAACAGGCAGCCAGCCCGCGTGGCTCGGCCGTTCATTCCGACAATCATCTGCTCACCGGTCGGATCTACGATGAACACGGCAATCGCCTGACGCCGGTCCACGCCCAAAACCATGGAAAGCGATACCGCTACTATGTCACGGATACGAGACGATCAGGCAGCGTCAATGTCGAGAAGTGGCGGATCCCTGCATCAACCATTGAGCCGATCGTCGAGAGTCAGCTGACTCAGTTGCTCAGAAACCGCTCGCAACTCAGTCGCTGGATTGAGCAATTCGGCAAAGCTGAAGATCTACATGAACAGCTGAACAATGTCGCGAAACTTGAGCAATACATGGCCGCCGACCAAACCGGCGCGTTACGAAAGGCGATCGTCAACGCGGTATTTCGGCGCGTGGCTCTCGGATCGGAAGGGCTCCGTTATGACGTCAACGCCGGAAACCTGATCGACATCATATCCAGGCATACGCTGTACCCCGACACCAAAACAATCCACCAAACGATAAGCAAATCTGAACCGGCCCAAGCCGAAACAGATCCAGACGATCTCTCAACTATCGTCCAGATCACACAAGCAATTACGCTCAAGCGCCGTGGCGTGGAGATGCGCATCGTTGTCGACGATGCTGCGGCGAACCCAGCCGCGATCGATCAAACATTGATCGACATGCTCGCCAGAGCGCATGTTGCGCTCGGTGCCCTCACCGATGGATCAAACCGCAGTATTGCCGATGTGGCACAATCGATGGACATGGATGCATCCGATCTCAGCCGCATCCTGCCCCTCGCCTTTCTGTCACCAAAGCTCACCGAGGCGATCCTCACCGGCCGCCAGCCGCCCGATCTGACACTTCGCAAACTGACACGTGGCATCGAACTGTCCGTGGATTGGTCGAGCCAGGACGAACTGTTGGCCCGCTAATCCAGCCGATCTTCCCAAAACAATCGCCAACATCTGAGGCTGGCCCGCGCGCCGGCCTAGCGTCTTTCGCTGTAGATTTCAGAGCTCACAGGTTTGCGGACCGACGAAATCCATGCCAGCAGCCTGGCAAAAACAACGGGTCGCACAAGTGGGCCGACAGAGACTGTCTCTCTATTTTGGAGCATTCGGGAGGCAATGAGAGACGAATTCGGCGTCTCTCCCAAAGAGAGACTCCGCAAGCCTCGGAAGTCGCTAAACTATTCCTGGAAACACCATAGTCACCGGTTCTATGGAGACTGAATGGTGGGTGCTGTAGGGTTCGAACCTACGACCCGCTGATTAAGAGTCAGCTGCTCTACCAACTGAGCTAAGCACCCGCCGTGACCCGCTTTGCTGCGCGTCTGACGGGGCGTATAAAGGGGAAGTTTTGGCTTGGCAACCCCCGTTGTCCGAAATCTTCAAAAAAACTACACATTCCACAGCGCCAAAAATTATCGCCTTGAAAATCAAAGATAAAGCCTGCCTTCCGCAATCTTGACCGCCTCGCCGCCGATCCGCGCCTGGCTGATTGCGCCGCCTTTCACATCGAGATGCAGGTGGATATGCGAGGGCCGGCCCATCTCCACGCCCTGCTCGATCATCAGCGCGTGATGACCATCAGCAAGTGCGTCGAAATGGTGGATCGCCCCGCTCATCGCTGCCACTGCGCCACCGGTCGCAGGGTCTTCCGCTATGCCCATGTCGGGCGCAAACATGCGTGCGTGGAAGCTCGCGGTGTGATCGGCGCCGCCCCGGCAATAGATGTAGGCGGCCGTCGTCTTGTCGACCGCCTTCTGCCAGCGGCCTGGATCGAAGACGATGGCTTCCGCCGCCGCCATGTCGCGCACTGGCACCATCAGGAACGCCACGCCGGCGCTCCAGACAGAGAGTACATGATTTTCAAAGCCAATATCGGCCGGGCTGATGCAGAGCGCGTCGGCGACCTTCTGCGGGTCGAAGTCGCCTGCGAGGCGCTCGGAGACGCGCGGCAGGTCGAACTCGGCCGAGCTCGGCTTTCCCGGAGAAAGCCGCACCATGCAGCGCACCGGCCCTACCCTCTCCTCCAACACGCTGACGAGATCGATGTCCTGGCCGGCATGGGCGGCCTCGCCGAGCGCCACTGCGGTACCGACGGTCGGATGGCCGGCAAACGGCAATTCCCGGCTCGGCGTGAAGATGCGAATGGAGGCCGTGTGCGCGGGGTTTTCCGGCGGCATCACGAACACGGTCTCAGAGAGATTGAACTCGCGGGTGATCGCCTGCATCCTCTCCGTCGAAAGACCTGTGCCATCGAACACCACAGCCAGTGGATTGCCGGCAAGCGCCTGGCCGGTGAACACGTCGTAGATGCTGTATTGTCTGGCCAAATTGACCTCCTGAGATTGCATGAATTCTGCCCGCGGGCGGCAAACTGCCCCACGAATGAGAAGCCCGCAAGCCCAGTTCAGCTGGGTCTGGAAAAGAAATGATCGAGGATCGGCCGCATGGCTGGGCTGTAGTCATGCAGCAAAGGATCGGCCGAGCGAATGGCAAACGCCGCGTCGATCTCCTGCTCCTCGTCTTGCCTCATATGCTCCTCGATGCGTGCGATCAGCGCATCAGCGCTTTCGGCAAAATGAAAGAAGCGGAACACGGTGAATTTGCCGCCGATATGGAACGCGAAGAGATCGCCCTCGGCACGAGCCGCCAATAGATCGAGCCCGGTTTCCTCGCTGAGTTCGCGTGCCATGTTGGCATATAGATCGCAGCGGCCCAAAACAATGTCGGACTCGTCGAGAGACCCTGCGGCGCAATAGACCTTGCCGGGATTGGCGGTATGGTCGCTCATGCGCACCGCGATGATCGCGCCGTCGGAAGAGACCGGAACCGCAAATCCGAAGAGATGGAAACCCGCTCGTGGCGGCTGCTGTTTTCGCCACCAGAGGAAGGTGGAGTAAGGCACAAGATGGCCGACGCCGCAGATCCGTCCGGACTCAATGTGGATGTCGCGTTGCAGGATCATCAGTCCGTCAAACAGCGCGGGATTGGCAGCGCTCTCAGCGCGCCAGTTTGCCGCTATACGCTCCTGCTCGGCGAGATGAAACGGATGCGGCGCCGCATCGACCAGCAGGTCGAGCGACGAGACCGGGAAAACCTGGCCCTCCGGCGGCCAGTTTGCGGGATTGGAAACGATCGAATGCAGCATCAGAGATTGAGTTCCATGACGACGGGGCAATGATCCGAGGCTTTCGGCCTGTCCCAGCCGGTGCGCGGATAGCGCTCCACCAATTGCCCGCTCGGGAATGGCGTTCGATAGGGTTGTCCGTTGCGGATGATTTCGGGCACCGACTTGGGATTGGCATCCGCAAGCGCGCGCGACAGCCAGATGTAGTCGAGCTGGCAAAGATGCCGCTCGATCAACCCATGTGCGTGAAACAGCGTCCAGCGGTCATTGACCGGTCGCCGAAGCACTGCATTTTCGGCAAAACCATCGGCGGTGAAAATATCCAGCGCACTATGGATTTCCTGTTCGTGGGTAAATGAGAAGCCCTGGCGCTTGCTTCCCGAGATCGTCAGCTTCTCCTGGTAATCGTTCATGTCCCCGCAGATGACGAAATTCTTGTGTCCGGCCCCCTCCTTGCCGAACCGTGCCTCGATGATGGCGCGTACCGCGGTCACCTCGGCGCGGCGGACCGGCATCGTCGCCGTGCGGCCGTCCATGCCATTGCGCGGCGTGGTCATCGATTTCAGATGCACGACGTAAATGGTCAGCGGCCGCCCGCCGATCCTGACATCGAGCTCCAGGCAATCGCGCCGGAAGATGCGGTCGTCCGGCTTTTCGGTTTCGGCGAGCTGATCGTTGAACAGTCCCATCTGCCGGAAGGTCAGCGAGGAGTTGCTGCGGATGTCGACAAATTCGATGGGCTGTCCGTCGCGCGTCTGATCGCGCATCATGACAGCAACATCGATGCCGCGGGAATCGTTGCCCTCGATCAGATATTTCTGCCGGTAGCCCTCGCCCATCATCCGGTAGAGATAACCGTTCTCGAATGCGTTCAGTGCAGCCAGGCTCTCGACTTCCTGCAGGCACAGAATGTCGGCGTCGGCATCCGCAATCGCCTGGGCAGTCAGTTGGCGGTTATCGTCGGTGGAGGCCACCATGCGGGCTTCCTCGAGCCGCTCATATTCGGCTTCGTTGCCTATCGCATACAAACGTAGAACCCGGTCCTGACGAAGTTGGTTGCGAAATCCGGTAAAGTCGAAGCGGGTCAGGAGATTTTCTATGTTGAAGGTGCCGATCCTAACCGCCATGCAAATCTCCCTTGCGATAGGCCCGCTTATAGCATCATTCATTCGCCGGAAAAGTAGCCAAAAGCCATCTGCACCGTCATCGAGCCGTCAACGCATGCAAGTATTACATCCAATATACCAGCACGTTTCTGCAAGACTCCGCACAAGTTGAGAATTGATCCACAATTGGTCGCCTGCAATGCACTGCAGCATGAAATATCCCCGATTAACCATGAATTTCATGGGGTTGGACCAGAATCGAAAAAATTCGCTGGACTCGCGAATATTACCAAAACATAGTCCGTCATAGGGTGTGAGACCATCAACACTTCTAAAGGGGGACGAAATGAAAAATATCAGCAAGTATCTCTTGGCGGCAACAATCGGCTTTACTGCGATGTCGGCGCCCGTGGCAGCACTGGCTGCCGATCTTTACGGTGCGATCGCCTATTCGCCGTCTTCCAAGGCCTATGGCTGGGCCAAGGATTATGGCACCCAGGTCGAAGCGGAAAACGCCGCGATGAACGAGTGCTACAAGCGCGCGGGCGATTGCCGTGTCGCCGTCTGGTTCGTCAATGCCTGCGGCTCGGTGTCTGCTGGTCCGGAAGGCTGGGGGGCTGACTGGGGCAACAACAATCACGAGGCCGAACGCAAGTCCACCCGTCTGTGCTCGGATTATTCCTACGGCTGCCAGACCGTGACCACGCAGTGCGTCTCGGGCCGCTAAACCCGGCCAATTCTACCTAGAGGACTCCGCCGAAGACCCGCTGGCCCCTGCCCGCGGGTCTTTGCTTTGCGCGAGCGCGTTTCCACCTTGGCACCGCCGCCAAATCGTCATACCAATCCCTCCACACTTGATGGAGGATGACATGGAATATCGACTT
This sequence comes from Shinella sp. OV683, assembly GCF_057787725.1. Classification (NCBI taxonomy): domain Bacteria; kingdom Pseudomonadati; phylum Pseudomonadota; class Alphaproteobacteria; order Hyphomicrobiales; family Rhizobiaceae; genus Shinella; species Shinella sp. OV683. The sequence continues at coordinate 1,556,719 of NZ_CM173543.1, read as the reverse complement.
CTCGGCCGATCAGGCCTGAAAATCTCCACGATCACCATGGGCACGATGACCATGGGCGGCAAGGGCTGGGCAAACATGGTCGGCAGCCAGGGCGTCGATGAAGCCCGCCGGCTGGTCGATATGTGCCTCGATGCCGGCGTCAACATCCTCGATACCGCGGATGTCTATTCCGCCGGCGCCTCGGAAGAAATCCTAGGCGAAGTGCTGGGCGGCACGCGCAAGAACGGCGTGTTGCTTGCCACCAAGGCGCGCTTTCCGATGGGCGACGGTCCCAATGATGTCGGCTCGTCCCGCCAGCACCTGATCGCTGCCTGCGAGGCGAGCCTCAGGCGTTTGCGCACCGATGTCATCGATCTCTACCAACTGCATGAATGGGATGGCCAGACGCCGCTCGAAGAGACGATGGAGGCGCTCGACACGCTCGTCCGTCACGGCAAGGTCCGCTATATCGGCTGCTCGAATTTCTCCGGCTGGCACATCATGAAGGCGCTCGGGGTCAGCGACAAGGAGCACCGCCAGCGCTTCGTCAGCCAGCAGATCCACTACACGCTCGAAGCTCGCGAGGCGGAATACGAGTTGCTGCCGATCACCGTTGACCAGGGTCTCGGCGTGCTGGTCTGGAGCCCGATTGCCGGCGGCCTGCTTTCGGGCAAGCATCGCCGCAACCAGGCGGCGCCCGAAGGCACCCGCCAGTTCGCCGGCTGGACCGAACCGCCAATCCGCGACGAAGATCGTCTCTGGAACATTGTCGATGCATTGGTGGAAGTCGGCGAAAGCAAGGGCGTCTCAGCTGCCCAGGTGGCGCTCGCCTGGACGCTCGGCCGGCCGGGCATCACCTCGGTCATCGCCGGTGGCCGCACCGAGGCGCAGTTTGCCGACAATCTCAAGGCAGCGGATCTCAAGTTGACGGCTGAAGAGCGAGAGAAACTCGACAAGGTCAGCTTGCCGCCCCTGCTCTACCCCTACTGGCACCAGCGCAACACGGCAAGCGACCGCCTGAGCGACGCCGACAAGGTGCTGCTGGCGCCGTTTCTCGACCAATAGGCTGATCAATACTCAGCCGTTGAGCGTCCAATTGGTGCGTTCATGCAGGCATTCAAAGCCGGTGCGGTACATGTTGGCCAGCGACGGATTGGGGCCTTCGAGAATGCCGGTCTCGGTATAAGCCCACGGCTTACCGAGTTCGGCGGCATCGGCAACGCGTCGTGCAAGCAGCGCGCTCTGTGCGCCGTGTTTGCGGGCCGAAGCCAAGGTCGCGGCAATACCCAGCCACACGGAATCGACGCCGACATACATGGCGGCGCCCGCCACGACCTCGCCATCAGCCTCGGCGACATAGCAACGCCATCGCTCGCGGCCCGGCAGCGTCGCGAGCCACGGCACGAAGAACGGCGGCATGCCGAAGCCGCTGACCACGACCTGCGCGAAGGCATTCGCCCTCTCCGGCCCTGCGGCAACGATCCTGAGCGCGGTGTCGATCTTCGGAGGCGTGTCGGTTCGGCGGCCCATCTTCGCCCAGGTGACCCCGGACCGCGCGAAACCCGCCGCCTCGAGCTCGTGCTCCAGATTCGGCGTGAGCACATAGGGGGCGATCTGCAACTGCGCGACGGGCGCCGAAGCCTTGCGCATATGCGCTCCGATCGCCTCCAATGCCGCGATGTCGGCACGGTGCGAAAGGCCAAGTCCCATGACCCGGTTGAAGGTGACGAGCGGGATCTTCCGGGCACTGACCGACAGGCTGTCGGCAACCACGGAGCAATCACCCTCTATCATCGCCATGGTCTCGTCCGGCATGGCCTCCATCAGGTCGGCCCATGCTTCCATTTCCATCAATTCGACTGCAAGGCTTTGCTCGGAGATAGTCATCGCAGTTGCCTCCCTTTGCCTTACAGTGTAAGATAGCGCAAATTCTTACGTTGTAAAGGAATTTCCGGACGTGACTGAAAAGGCTGGCAAAAAGCAAAAATTGACACGCGATGTCATCGTCGATGCCGCTATCGAACTGATCGAGAGAGAGGGATTGGACAACCTTTCCACCCGCTCGCTCGGGAGTAGCCTCGGCGTGCAGGCCATGGCGCTTTACCATCATATCGAAAGCAAGGACGCGTTGCTGGACCTGATCACCACGCGGCTCGCGCTGATGATCGAATTCCCGGCTGAAGAGATGGATTGGCGCCCAGCGATCGAGATGGTCTCGCACAGCTATATCGGCATTGCGCGACGCTATCCCCGCTCCTTCCCGTTGCTCGCGGCGCGCCGCTTCAACACGCCGGAGACATTGCCGGTGCTCGAAAAGATTCTATCGATCTTCCGGCGTGCCGGCCTGCCGCCGGTTGGCGTCGCGATGGCGTTCCGCATCATGGGATATTATCTGAGCGGCGCAGGACTGACCGAGGGAGCGACAATGGAAGCCGGGCGGCGGACCGATTTTCACCTGCAAGACCCGGAGTTTCTGCAGGGTTATCCTGTCTCGGGTGAAACGGTGCCGCATCTCGCCCTGTCGAACCTGCCCGGCATCTTTGATCGAGGGCTGTGCATGATCCTCGATTTCATCGAGGAAGAGATAGAGCGGACCCGCCCAAGCAAGGCCCGCTCCGCATGATTCAGGCCGCAGCCTTGGCAGCCATTTCGGATTCGATGAGCTTGCCCAACTTGCCGATGCCCTGATCGATCATCTCATCGGAGGCACAGGAGAAGCTCAGCCGCATCGTGTTGGCACCACTGCCATCGGCATGGAACGCCTTGCCCGGCACGAACGCAACCTTCACCGTCTCAAGAGCACGAGCCAGAAGTGCCGCACCATCCATCCATTGCGGCAAGGTCACCCAGACGAACATGCCGCCCTCAGGCTTGGTCCACTCGACACCGGCCGGCATCGACTTCTCCAGCGCAGCCAGCATGCGCGTGCGGCGGTGGCTGTAGACGCCCTTGATCTTCTTGACCTGCTCCTCGAACACTGTTTCGGCAACCTTGGCGATGACCATCTGGTTGATGGTCGAGGAATGCAGGTCTGCCGCCTGCTTGATCAGCACCAGCTTGCGGACGACCTCCTCGTTGGCGACGACCCAGCCGACGCGCAGGCCGGGAGCCAGCGTCTTCGAAAAGCTGCCGCAATAGAAGGTACGGGTCTTGTTGATGTCGCCGCCGTGGCGGGCAATATCCAGAGACAGGATCGGCGGCACAGGCTCGCCGTCGTAGCGTAGCGCCTGATAAGCTGCGTCCTCGACCACCGCGATGTCGAGCGTCTCGGCAAGATCGAGCAGCCATTCGCGCTCGCCGCGCGACATTGTTTCGCCGGTCGGATTGTGGAATTCGGCGACCGCGTAGGCAAACTTCACCTTGCCGCCGGCCTTCTCGGCGGCTTCGACATAGGAGGCAGCCGGACGATTGCTCAGCGGCAGCAGCTTGTCATAGGTCGGCTCATAGGCATTGAAGGCGCCGAGTGCACCCATATAGGTCGGCCAGGTCACCAGCGCGGTGTCCTTGGGCGACAGGAACAGCTTGCCGAGATAGTCCAGCACCTGTTGCGAGCCCGAGGTGATGAAGACGTTGCCTGCCGTGCAGGGAATGCCGATCTTGGCCATCTCGGCAACGATCCAGTCGCGCAGCGGCTTGTAGCCCTCGGACACGGAATATTGCAGCGCTGCATCGCCCTGGTCACTGGCCAGAACGTCGGCATAGGCCTTGCTCACCGCTTCCTTGGGAAAAAGCGCCTTATCGGGAATGCCGCCGGCAAAAGAGATGATTTCCGGCTGTTCCAGCAGTTTCAGCAATTCACGTATTTCAGACGCCTTCATGCGCATCGCGCGCGAGGCGAAGATATTTTCCCAATCCATGCGATATTTCCTCGTGATCTTATTATCCTAGCAGGACATCACGAGTTGGGAAATATGTCAACATTACTGACCTAATATGAGAACCAAAAAATGATCACAATTTCTTTCATTTCGGGACTGCGAAACTGCGGGCATGAATGTACGGTTGCTGATCAGGCGGCAACCACCGGCAGGTGCCAATGCTGCCAGACGGCCACGAGCCGGAGGATGCAGCATATCGCCCCACCAGCGAGCGCTGAGATGTTGGCCGGCACGCCGAGTTTGCGGGCAATGACCAGCACAGCAGCGCCAATGATCGCCGCCGTCGCCAGGAAATCCACCCGCAGGATAGCCGGAATTTCTGCCAGCAACAGATCGCGGATGGTATAGCCACCAGCACCGCTGACAGCACCCATAGCAACCGCAGCCACCGGCGAAAGCCCGGCCTCAAGCGCCTTTTCCGCGCCCACGACCGCAAGCAGCGACAGGCCAAGGGCATCAACAATGATCAAGTAGTGCTCAGGCACGGCCTCCACAGAATGGAAGGCAAAGAATGTCAGGAATGCTCCGACAAGCGCAGTCAGGATCAGCGACGAGCCGCGCAGGGCCTCCGGTGGTGTCTCGCCGAGTAGCAGGTCGCGCAGGATGCCGCCGCCGAGCGCTGTCGCCAGCGACACGACCACGACACCCAACATGTCGAGCCCTTTCATCGCCGCAATCACCGCTCCCTGGATCGCCAGCGTCAGCGTGCCGGCAAGGTCGATGAAATGCAGCAGGCGCTGATGATGGGCGGCTTTATGCTCGGACAAGACCGGACCTTTCTAAACTTCGGTGTTATACGCTTTTTGCTGCAATCGTCGCGGATTTCAACTGCTCAATCATTTCCTCGCCCAGCATCTTGATCGAATATTCCGTGAGTAAGGCTTTGGCACTTGCGAGCCCGATGTCTTCCTCAGAGTGGCCGCGGCGCAGCCAGAGCCCGTCGAGCATGGCGGCAAAACCACGCACGAAGTGATCGATCTGCTGTTTCGAGCAAAGAGGCGCGAGCACCGAGGCGATGTTCGATCCCAACCGCCGGTAGAACAGCCGCTGCAAGCGCGCATAGCGCTGGTTATGGCCGGCTTCCGCATAAAACGAGATCCAGGCATTTGCGGTATTGCGATCGAATTTTCCGGTCGGAAAGTTGCCGTCGATAATGGCGACCAGCCGTTCCCAGCGCGTGGTGGCCCCTTTGAGGTTAACGACGACCTCGTCCATCAGCACGCGATTGGCAACCCGCACCATTTCGAAAAGAACTTCGTCCTTGTCCTTGAAATAATAGGTCAAAATGCCCTGCGACATGCCGGCCTCGTGACAGATGCGGGTCGTCGTCAGCCCCCTCAGCCCCTCGCGCAGAAATATGCGATGGGCCGCCTCGATCAACTCGATGCGGCGGATGTCCTCGATACGGGTCTTCTGTTTGTTCTTGCGTGTCGCCATAATTTCTAAATAGCCCAAAAATTTTTTGTACGCTCTAACAATTTTTTATCTTGCCAGATAATTTTCACTCGATAAGCTGCCGCCATAAACAAAAAGGGGAAGGCCAATGCGTAAATTCACGACTGCCATGATGATTGCCTTGAGTTCAGCATGCCTGCCGGCCGCAGCACTCGCCGCCGACAAGGAGGAATGCCGCGCGGTACGAATGTCCGATCTCGGCTGGACCGATATCGCGCTGACCAACACGACAGCCGAGCTTATCCTCAAGGCGCTCGGCTACCAGCCGACCCAGACGTTGCTGGGTCTCAATGTTACCTTCGATGCGCTGAAGCGAGGTGACATGGATGTCTTTCTCGGCAATTGGCGCCCGGTGCAGGACATTGACTACAAAGCCTTCTTTGACGATGGCTCGGTTATTCCCGTCGCAACCAATCTCGAAGGCGCCAAATATACACTCGCGGTTCCGAAATACGTCTCGGATGCCGGCGTGAAATCCTTCGACGATCTCGCCACCCACGGCGACAAGTTTACCCGAACCATTTACGGCATCGAACCCGGCTCCAACCAGCCGCTGCTCGATATGATCGCCCAGAAGCGCCACGGCCTCGACAAGGACTGGCAGGTGGTGGAATCGAGCGAGGCGGCAATGCTGGCGCAGGTCCGCCGCGCCGTCGGCAACAACGATTGGATCGTCTTTCTCGGCTGGCAGCCGCATCCGATGAATGTCAACATGCAGATGACCTATCTGTCGGGCGGCGACCAGGAATTCGGCCCGAATTTCGGTGGTGCGACCGTGCGCACCATCGTCCGCAAGGGCTATCCGGAACTCTGCCCGAATGTCACGAAGCTGTTCAAAAACCTCGTCTTCGACATCGATTATGAGAATACCGGCATGAACATGATCATGACCGATAGCGAGGAGGTTCCCGCTGCGGCCAAGGCGATGATGGCCAAACACCCGGATAAGGTTGCAACCTGGCTCGATGGCGTTACCACATTCGACGGTAAGCCCGGTATCGATGCGGTCAAGGCAGAACTCGGACTAGCCAAGTGACCTTGCATACATCAACCATGCGCGCCGCCGTGCTCACGGAGCACGGCAAGTCTCTCGATGTCACCGATGTGGCCCGGCCGAAGCCTGGCCCCGGCGAAATCCTCGTAAGGCTTCAGGCCTGCGGCGTCTGCCATTCCGATGTGCATATCTGGAAGGGCGATGTCGTGCCGCCGCACGCCCCCTCGCCATTCGTGCTCGGCCACGAAGGTGTTGGCATCGTCGAAGAAGTCGGCGACGGCGTCACGGATTGGCAACTCGGCGATCTCGCCGGCGTGCCCTGGATTCACGATACCTGCTGCCGCTGCGATGAATGCCTGGACGAGATGGAGTCCTTCTGTCAGCACCAGCGTGCCCATGGGCTGAACGTGCCGGGCGCCTTTGCCGAATATGTCGTTGCAGATGCGCGATTTGCGGTTGCCCTGCCCTCCGGTATGGATCCGGTTGCCGCCGCTCCCGTCATGTGCGCCGGCGTGACCGCCTACGGCGCGGTGCATCGCGCTGGACTCGTCGCGGGAGAAAGCTGCGTCATTTTTGGCTGCGGCGGGCTCGGCCTCTATGCCGTGCAGATCGCCGCACGGCTGGGCGTCGAGGTCACGGCAGTCGATCGAGACCCGGCGAAGCTGGAACTCGCAAGATCTTATGGCGCAACGAGAACGGAGATTGCCGATCAGGGTCTGGCCGAGCGTCTCGGCGCGACAGAACCGAGATTTCACGCCGTCATCAATTTCGCCCCGACAACGGCGACTTGGGAAGCGATGATATCAGCCATCCGACCGCGCGGCCGCATTGTCGCAGCCGCACTTGTCTCGGAACCTGTTCCACTCAATCAGGAATGGCTGACGGGGACCGGCGTGACAATCACCGGCACCAGCGTCGGCACGCGGCAGGAAATGCGCGATGTCGTGGCCATGCATGCCATGCGACCACTCGAAAACGAGATCGTCATGGTCAATCTCGAGCAGGTCTCCGATGCCCTCACCGCTCTGGACGAAGGAAGGGCAAGAGGCCGCTATGTCATCAAGTACTGATCAGAGGCATTAACTGACCGAGCCGTGCCCGGCAAAGCCTATCAGCACCACCACAACAAGCGCCGTCAAAATGGCGGCGTCGAACCAGCTGAAGTAATCGAGAACGAACATCGCACACTCCTCCTGACGATGGTAATTCGCAAATACTATAACACACTCTTCCGTGCTTTTGTTCCCCAAATTGCTAATCTTTTGAAACGCCTGCGAGAAGTGTCCTGGCGGCCCACAGCGTTACATCCTCGGCTTTCCGGTTGTCGAGGCCGCAGACGTCCTTCAGCACCACCAGCGTCTCGATGCCAGTCAGCAGGCTGAGACTGTAGACCAGCCGGTCAAGCTCGGCTTTTGGTACTTTGCCGGCAAGCGGTTGCAAAATCTCGCGCAACCAGATCACACACCTGCCGCCGCGTTTCTCGCCATCCTTGCCGGTGACCGAGTTTGCCAGAAACGTCCGAAACATCATCTCGTTGTTCTCGACCATGGCGAATATCTGGCTGACGAGATCGGCAAGCGCTTCCGGCACCTCCTTGGAACTGCTGGTCAATTTTTCCGTATGCGGCTTTATCGCAGTGGCAATCGCGTCCAGCACCGCCTCACGCAGCAGATCCTCCGGCTTCGAGAAGTAGCGGTAGGCCGTCGCTCGCGAAATGCCGGCATGATCGGCGACTTCGGCGACTGTCGGTTGCAATCCCTGCTCTGCAAGTTCGGATGCGGCCCGCAACAATTCGGCACGCGTCCGCCGCTTCTGATTCACACGTTCAAAACTTTTTTCTTGACTGCTCATTCTCATTTCCTTATGAGACAATAATCTCATTACAAGCCAAATGTATCACGAACAACGAAGGATGTAAAACATGAATGCCCATGCACAAACTCTCAACGCCTCTGCCCAGCTTCCCCAGACAATCCACTTTCTCGGTAGCCTTCTGACATTCCGCGCCCGGGCTCAAGACACCAATGGCAGTTTTTCTGTCATCGAGTGCCTGTCCGCCCCGGGTGCCGGCGCACCACCGCACCACCAGTCGGACGAGGAAGCCTTTCTCGTCACCGAAGGGTCGTTCGAGTTCATGCTCGACGGCGCCGTGAAGATGTGCGGTCCCGGCGAGTTCCTCTATGTCAAGCCGGGCTCGGTGCACGCCTTCCGGAACATGAGCGCGGCACCCTCGAAAATGCTGATCTTCAACCTGCCGGGCGGATTGCATGAAGGTTTCTTCCTCGCCGCCGGCGACGTGGTTGCGTCCGGCCAGACCGAATTTCCGCCGATGAGCCCACCTGACGTGCCCTTCCTGGTGACCACCGCGGCGCGTTTCGGCATCGAGATCCTGCCGCCGCCGGGCGGCTGAGCCCACTGCATGGCCGCCGGGCGCATCTGTCCGGCGCCTCTTCTCAAACGATTTTACAAGGGATCAGACCCATGCGCGGTCTCGCATTTTACTGTCTTCTCTCCGCCGCGATCTATGCGTTTATCGGCATGGGCCTCGGCATCTTCATGGCCGCCTCGCATGATCACACGATGTCGACGGTGCACGCCCACCTCAATCTGCTCGGCTGGGTGTCGATGGCGCTTTTCGGCCTTTATTACCACGCCGTGCCACAAGCGGTGAACCGGCTGGCCATTGCCCATGCGGCTGTCGCGACCATCGGTCTGTGGCTGTTGATCCCCGGCATCGCCATGGTCTATCTCGGCATGAACGAGGGTATCGCCATCGCCGGTTCGCTGGCTACGATCTCCGCTATGGCGCTGTTTGCATTGATCGTCGTGCGGAATCGGACGGTTCAGGAGATCGGTTGAAACGGATCGAGCATGCGCACGCCGAATTGGCCGAAATCCCTGGTGTTTCGGGTGACGACGATCATGTTGTGATGAAGAGCGGTCGCCGCGATGAGCGCGTCGACAACAAGAACCGGATTGGCGCGTTCCACAATCGTGCCCCATATCCGAAAAACATCGGGACCCGGCTCGATCCATTGCGAGCGCGAGACGATCTCGTCCAGCCAGGCAGACAGGTCCGACGCCTTCTCGATATTGTCCTTTCGACTACGCTCTATGCCAATCTGAATTTCACCCGCTACGATAGAGGGCAGAAATATGCTGTCGTCCGACACTGAGGCAAACCAGGCACGCACTGCTCCGTGAGGACGGGGGCGTCGCATCTCCGAAATGATGTTGGTATCCAGAAGGTACATGAGTGACCTACTCGAAATCCGGAATATCGCGCAATTTCCATTGCTTGCGATCGGGCAATTCCAGATCGAACCTGGGCTCGGGCGCCAGCAGCAAATCCTTCAGTGTCGGCCTTGCGCGCTTCTGCAGGTTTTCCCATTCCTTCAGAGGCACCAGCACAGCCTTGGGCTCGCCGCGCTTGGACACCATCTGCGGCCCTTCGGCAAGGCAGGTTTCCAGGAGTTCGCTGAAATGGGCTTTGGCATCCTGGACGGGCCACTGGCGCATGATCGTGCCTCGTAAACTGACTAGTCAGCAAACTAGTCAGTTTACTCCATTCTGTCAAGGAGAGCTGCGGTTTGCACCCTACTTCGCCGCCTGCTCGTCCAGCGATTTGATCTCCATCGCCGCCGCGGCTCGCGCTTTTGCCTCCGTCCCAGCCGGGCCACTGGCCTTGGCATAGGCGATCACCGCCGCCATCGTCTGCTCGTCGCAGCCATCCGAACCGATAGCATCGATGCGGGCCTTCTTGGCCGCGGCCAGCACGGCCTCGCAGGCCTCAGGTGCGAAGATGAATTGCTTCATCACACCACCCAGCGTCAGAGGATCCTGCAGGTGTTCGTCATCGCGAATAGCGTCAAGCACTGCCTTGCCAAATGCGCCGGATTTGCCATCCTGGGCGATCTGGGTGGTGTTGAAGATGAATTCAAATTCCGCCTTGTCCATGCCTTCCGGTCGCTTGACCAGAATATCCAAGCCGTAGCGGCTGATTTCTTCCGGGCTGGTGGCTTTGCGAACCACACGCCCCTGATGGTAGTTGCGGACCAGCACCCAGCGCGCGGCCAGGTCACCGTAGCGGGCAAGGACATTGATCTTCTTCAGCGCCGCAATCTTCTGCTTGTCGCTCTTGGCGGTCTTCGCCTCCTCGAAGGCACGGTCACGGACACGATCGACGATTTCCATGGCCACAACGTCCTTGCCGTCAGCTGCCGCCTGCTTGGCCTTTACGGGAGCGGCTTGCGCCACCTCGGAACCCATCGGGCCGTTCGCATAAACCCAATCGGTGAGCGCCGTGCGCGCTTCGGGACCGAAGAAACCTTGCGGCTCGCCCTTGTAGAAACCTTGCTGCTTGAGCCTTCGCTCGATCGCGGCACGGATTTCATCAGGCAAGGCCTTGCCAATACCGACAAGTGTCTTTTCCTCAAGCCCCGCCGGAGCTTCGCGAAACGCATCCATCACCGCGCCGGCCACAGCATCGGTGCCCGCTTCGGAAGCGCGTCCCATGAACAGGCCGGAAAACTCCATCTCCGCCAGGCTGTCGCTCGCAATCCCCATGCCGTCGAACTTGCGGTCGACGCCGTTGTTGTAGAGCGCAAAGCGCTCGGTGATGCCTTCCTTGAGCGTCAGAAGTCTGTCGAACGTATCGAAGGTGAACGCGCCGGCGAGCTTCTTCCTCGCCTCGAGCGAGCCCATGAGCAGCACGACGCCATGCGCGTGTCCTTTCACGTGGGTCCTTCTGTGTGCCCAGTCCGTCGTCATAGGCATCGCCGAGCAAGACCAGCGCCTCGACATTGCCGAGATTCGCCGCCTCCACCAGCATCTTGGTCGCCACCTGGTCATCCTGCGGATAAAGTACACCGCGCCGCAGGAATTTCGCCGAAAGCAGGTAGGCGTCTGCTTCCTTCTTGGCGATACCTTCCTCCACCAGCCGTTTGAGGTCGCTGTCGCTCAGCCCACCCTCCTGCCGCAAGGGTTGATAGCTGGTGGAATCGAGGTGCAGATATTGCGAACCGGCATAGAGCCAGAGCGCCTGTCGATCATTGGCCTCTGCTAGCGGCTGCAGCAGCGCACGAGCGCCGGCCACATCGGTGAACTGCGAATTGTCGGACAGCTTCAGCCGCGCCAGCGCCAGTGCTGCGCCGGGCTCTCCCGCTTCTGCACCATCGGACAATCTTTCGACAACCGCCTCGGGACCGTCGAGACGTGGCCGGTAATCGAGAAGCAAGCCTGCAAGCTGGATATAAGCATCGAGATCATGGCTGCTGTAGAGCGCCTGCATCGCCTCCTGCGGCTGCCGGCCGACAGTCTTGCCGTCCAGCAACAGTTCGGCCAGTACCTTGCGGGCGTCGGGGACGTATTTCATTTTCTCGTCGCGCAGCATTCCCAGCGCCCGCTTGGGGTCAGCTGGACCGCCTTCACCCCGGGCAACCATGTCAGCCAAGGTCGCCACGGCATATCTGTCGACAAACGTGTTTCCGGGCTTCTCCAGCAATTCGCGTGCCTTCGCGACACTCTTTCGAGTGCCCTTTCCTTCCCGCAGCGCCTTGGCATAGGCCAACACCGTGAACGTCATCTCGCCACGCGATTTCTGCGCTTCGGCTTCGACGGTGCGAAATGCCGCCTTCACTTCCTGCGGCCTGAAGCCGTCGGGCCTTTCCAGGATCGTCATCGCGATCGACAGCTGCATGCCTGCCTTGGTTTGCCGCTCCCACTCCGTCTCGGTCAAGCCCTGCGGGGGAGCACTTTCGATGCGCCTTCCCATCTTGACTGCCATCGCAGCATCACGACGGAAAATCGGGCCAATGCGATATTGCCACATCAGTTCCGTCATCGCCGGCAAGTGGCCCTGCTCCGCCGAAGCCCTGAGGTACTTTATGGCGTCCTGCCGTTCCACCCGGAAGGAGACCCCCTCGGTGCTCTTGCGGTGGTTGCTGTACAGGCTGAACATGAGATATTGCGCCTCGGCGCTACCGCCATCGGCAAACAGCTTGAGTTGCGGAATCGTCCAGTCGATGCCCGCCTCATTCAGCGCCACGGTCACCCTCAGCCATTGCAATTGCAGCCGTTTCTGGCCGGGCGCGCCGGCCCAGGCCTCCTGGCATTTCGCCTGCAGGGGTTTTAGCTTCTTCATGTCGAAATCCAGCGGGAACAACTCCTGGAACTGGACCGGCGGTGCCTTGGCAGTCGGGTCGAGCGGCACGGCCGCGCCCTTGTCACAAGCAGCGATTGCTTCCGCCGGCCGCTTGGCCTTGGCTTCAGCCTCTGCCTTCGCCCTGGCGTCGGCATCCGCGCGTTTCTGGGCATCCGTGTCTGACGCAGCAGCAAAGGCCGCATCGCTGTGAAATGCTGCTGTCGCCGGCAGAATTGCCAGGCTCGAGAGAAGAAGAATGCGCATGGACTGAAGCATCAGCGTTTCCCCTTGAGGTCATCAGGTCATGAAGGGCGCATTTGGCGCGCCGTCACCGCGGCGGGCTTCAAGATATCATGACGTGTCGCAGCCGGCACGCCGCTTTGCCATCGAAGTGCAGGACCAGTTTATGCCGATCTGTGCTAGGGCAATTCACGAGGGATAACGGCGGGAAGGCCGGGATTATTCGCCGCAACGGCCACAAGACCAGTTCAGGCTTTGAATCTTGTCCAAGTGTGCTATCTTACGACAGGCTTATCGATCGAGAAAAGTAAGAATGATGTCTACGGCAAAGCTCTCCTCCAAGTTCCAGATCTCGATACCGAAAGACGTGCGCGAACAGCAAAACTGGCGTGCCGGACAGGAATTCGTCTTCATTCCGAAAGGCACAGGCATGCTCGTGATGCCGGTGCCGGCACTGCAGGATCTCAAGGGCCTCGCGAAGGGGGCGGAGACGTCAAACTACCGCGACCGGAGCGATCGCCTCTGATGCGTGTCATCGACAGTTCCGCTTGGATCGAATGGCTCGTCGATAGCCCAACCGGCCAGAGCCTGGAGGATCAAATTCCGGATGCGGAGGCTTGTATCGTCCCGACCATTGTCCAGCTGGAACTTTCGAAATGGCTCTTTCGGGAAAAAGGCGAAGACGTAGCGGACCGCTTCATCGCCTTCACGATGAAATGCAATATCATTCCGCTGGATACCGTCATCGCCCTTCTCGCCGCGGATTGCACCCGGAAGTTCAAACTCTCGACAGCAGATGCTATCATCTACGCCACCGCGCTGCATGCAGATGCGGATCTGCTGACCTGCGATGCACATTTTGAAGGCCTTGAGCAGGTGTTATTTATTGACAAATCCAGATGAACCCACATCTCGAAATTTCAGGAGGATGCAATGGCGGAACAATCGCAAAAGACAATGTTTGCCTTTGAAGCCGCACAGCCGGGCGTGGTGACCGGCGCGCCCAACATGCTGTTGAGGATCGAAGGATTGGCCGTTTTCATAGGCGCCACCTATGCCTATAGCCAACAGGATTTGAGCTGGTGGCTCTATGCTCTTCTGCTGCTTGCCCCCGATCTGGCGATGCTCGGCTATCTCGGCGGAACACGGCTCGGCGCCGCCTGCTACAATGCAGCCCATACCTATGTCGTCCCGCTCATGCTTGCGGCCATCGGGATTGTTATGAACAGCCCGGTTGCGATTGGCAGCCAGCTTGCGATTGGCATTGCAGCGATCTGGGCCGCCCATATCGGGCTCGACCGCCTGCTTGGCTACGGACTAAAATATGCCGATGCATTCAAGCACTCGCATTTAAGTGCAAGCGCGGAAAAATAGACCTGCAATTTGCTGCGGCGATATGAAAAAACCGGGGAAGTTGCCCTCCCCGGTTTCGAATTTCGCCGTCAACCGAAATGGCTTAGTTGACCGACTTGTCGACCAGCTTGTTCTTGCCGATCCAGGGCATCATGCCGCGCAGCTTGGCGCCGACTTCTTCGATCTGGTGGCTGTCGTTCATGCGGCGGATGCCCTTGAAGCGGGCAGCGCCCGAACGGTATTCCTGCATCCAATCCGAGGTGAACTTGCCGGTTTGAATATCATGCAGGACGCGCTTCATTTCAGCCTTGGTTTCAGCCGTGATGATGCGCGGACCGGAGACGTATTCGCCCCACTCTGCCGTGTTGGAGATCGAGTAGTTCATGTTGGCGATGCCGCCTTCATAGATCAAGTCGACGATCAGCTTCACTTCGTGCAGGCATTCGAAATAGGCCATTTCAGGCGCATAGCCGCCTTCGACCAGTGTTTCGAAACCGGCGCGGATGAGCTCGACGAGACCGCCGCAGAGAACGACCTGTTCACCGAAAAGGTCGGTTTCGCACTCTTCCTTGAAGTTGGTTTCGATGATGCCCGAACGGCCGCCGCCAACGCCACAAGCGTAGGACAGAGCAAGTTCAAGCGCATTGCCTGAAGCGTTCTTGTCGACCGCAACCAGGCACGGCACGCCGCCGCCCTTCTGGTATTCGCCGCGAACGGTGTGGCCCGGGCCCTTCGGCGCGATCATGACGACGTCGAGCGTCGACTTCGGCTCGATGAGGCCGAAATGAACATTGAGGCCGTGGGCGAAAGCAATCGCCGCGCCGTCACGGATGTTCGGGGCGATCTCGGCCTTGTAGATGTCAGCCTGAAGTTCGTCCGGAGTTGCCATCATCAAGAGGTCGCCCCACTTGGCGGCATCGGCGACGGTCATGACCTTGAAGCCATCGGCCTCGGCCTTCTTGATGGTCGGCGAACCGGCCTTGAGCGCGATCACGACGTTGGCAGCGCCGGAATCCTTGAGGTTCAGCGCATGGGCACGGCCCTGCGAGCCATAGCCGACGATGACGACGTTCTTGGACTTGATGAGGTTGAGATCGGCATCACGATCGTAATAGACGCGCATTTGAATGTCCTTCCCTTTGCTTGTCTTGTTTAGAAATGCGGGCTTGTCTTGTCAGAAACGAGGACCGGCCCGAATGAAATCCCGGCGGGTTCTTATCCCGCCTGCCTGGTCCCGTAAAGGCGCAGGAAGGCCGAAACCGACCTCTTCGCCCGCGGGCCAAAATCCTTCGCGCGTTCGGCCATATCCTCGCCCAGCAGCATGCGCACATGCCAGTCCTTGACGATCAATCCGTAGAGCGTCTCATAGGCTTCCCCGGCATCGTCGAAGTCGAGCAGACCTGCCCGCTTGGCTGATATCAGCAGGCTAGCGGCGCGGCGGCCGATCTGCTTGCGGCCGCGCTCCAGCAGCATCTCGCCAAGCATCGAGCCATCGCGGCTCGACTGGCCGATCGCCAGCCGATTGAGCGCCAGCGAGACATCCCCCGAAAGCACTTCGAGCAGCGCAATGGCGAATTCATCGAGCAGCCGCTCTAGCGTATCACGCGTCAAGGCCCCGGACGAGACTTCACCGGTACGGACCTTCGACGCCTGATAGGCAATCATCGCCTCCATCAACCCATCGCGATCGCCGAACCACTTGTAGAGGCTCTCCTTGGAGCAATTGGCGGCCCTCGCCACGCCGGCCGTCGTCAAAGCCTTCTCGCCGCCCGACACCAGCAGGCGCAACGCCTCTTCCAGAACGGCGTTCTGGCGGGGCGAGAAATGATCCGGACCTTGGCTGTCAGCAGTGTTCAACATCGCAAAACCTATACGTACCGTACGGTACGGTTCGCGATGTTTATGCGCCGGTTTTTTGAGGAGGTCAAGCCAACTTCACGAAAAAAGGACGATGACTATTGAAGACTCGTCAATCGGCATCGTTCAGCCACGAGCGGATATCCGCAACGGACCTGAACAGCAGTGACGGATCTTCCTTGGACGGGATGAACCCGTTGGACTGCCAGTAATGCTCCGCGCCCCGATCGATCGCGCGGACGATCACCGCGCGCCCTCCGATTGCATCGGCACCAGTGATGGCTCGATGCAGCGCGTCACGCAACAAGGAGCTGCCGATGCCCCGGCCGGCAAAGATTGAATCAACGGCAAACTGTCCGAGCAGGATCGCAGGGATAGGATCGGGGTGACGCCCGGTTCTTACTCCGCGCGATAGCCGGGATGGGACAACGGCGGTGGGTGCGACACCGTAAAATCCGACAACCCTTTTGCCCTCAGTGACAACGATAACGCGCGAGAACCCTTTGCCTTGATTGGAGAGCGCGTGAGATTTCAGCCAATCATTCAGAGCAGGCTTGCCACAATCGAACGCCGAACAATCGTGTTCTTCATTGAGAAGTTCGGGCAGTGAAATCATCAGCTGGATGTAGATTGAGTGGAGCCCGCATCCCACGGAGGTCTGCGGCTGAGCCGTTCCCTCAATTTGTCCGGAACAGACACCACAGGACGATCGATCGCAATACAAAACTGTTCGAAAGCATCGGGCGAAACCCGCACGAGGGTCTCATTCATAAGCGCCATTTGCGCCTCATGCAGCGCCGCACGGCGCATGAATTCGGTTCGCGAAAGTCCATTCAGCGCCGCACCGCGATCGATCAGGTCGAGATCGTCCTCGCGAAGTCGCATCGAAACGCCGACATCACGTTTTAGAGTGACTTCATTCATTTGCGCCTCCAAAAGCGTATTGCATTCCTATATACATCCGTATGGAAGAGAATTCCAGCTTCCGGCCATCACTTTCACGATCTGCTTGAAAAGAGTCCCACAAAGTCAAGTCGGCGGCTACTCCACCCTATGCGCCTTCACCCAATCCACGAACGCCCTCAGCGGCCCCGGCATATGTCGCCGGCTGGGATAATAGAGATACGGCCCCGAAAACGGCTGCTGCCAATCGGCCAACACCTCCACCAACGCACCGCTTTCCAGATCGGACGCGAGCGTATCGCGGAATGTTGCAATGATACCGAGCCCGCCGAGGGCGGCTGCCAGTTCCATCTGCAGATTGTTGGCGATCAATGGGCCTGTGGCCGGATTGATCCGCACCGTCTCGCCGTCGCGTTCGAATTCCCAATTGTTCAAGCGCCCGCTCTCGAAGCGGTGACGAATGCAGGCATGCTTGAGCAGGTCGTGCGGATGCTTCGGCACGCCATGCGCGGCCAGATAGGCCGGTGATGCCGCGACGGCAAAACTCTGCTGGCGCGGCCCGATCGGCACAGCGATCATGTCGAGTTCCAAACTCTCGTCGTAGCGGATGCCCGCGTCAAAACCCTCGGCAAACACATCGATGAAACTGTCCCTGCCCTCTACCTCCATGGAAATGCCCGGATTGGCTGCGAGAAACGGGATGGCGATGTCAGGAAGAATGTGGAGCGCAACGATGGTCGGCACATTGAGCCGTAACCGCCCCGCCGGGCTCGCATCCGAACTCCTGACCTGGTCGAGAGCTCCCGATATCTCGCTTAGCATCGGCGCCACTCTTTCCAGCAAGCGCTGTCCGGCTTCCGTCGGGGTCACGCTACGGGTGGTGCGGTTGAGTAACCTAGAGTCAAGCCGTGCCTCCAGTCGCCGCACCGCCTCGCTGAGCGACGATGCCGAAACCGCCCGCAAGGACGCCGCCTTGCGAAAGCTCCTGACCTCGGCCACAGCGGCGAAAGCTTCAAGGTCGGCCAGTGGCAGAGAGTTCATTGTGCATTTTTCCGTACGGGTCGTTCATCAATGAGCGGATTATCGCACAGACTGATACGCGGTAAAAGCACCCATCCCGTTGAGTCAAGCGACGCCTTGAAGGAGTACCACCATGAAATACGTTACGTTAGGCAAATCTGGCCCCGAGGTCTCTGCATTCGGACTGGGCTGCATGGGCATGTCGGGTGTGTATGGCCCGTCCGACCGCGCAGAAAGCATCGCCACCATCCATGCCGCGATGGAAGCCGGCGTCACCCTGCTCGATACCGGCGACTTCTACGGCATGGGCCACAACGAAATGCTGATCGCCGAAGCGCTGAAGGGCAAGGATCGTGACAAGGTCCAGCTCAGCGTCAAGTTCGGCGCCCAGCGTGATCCTTCGGCTGGCTGGATCGGCTTTGACGCACGCCCGGCGGCCCTCAAGACCGCGCTGGCTTACACGCTCACCCGCCTCGGCGTCGACTATATCGATATCTACCGGCCGGCACGCCTCGACCCGAATGTGCCGATCGAGGAGACGATCGGCGCGATCGCCGACATGGTCAAGGCCGGTTACGTCAGGCATATCGGCGTATCCGAACTCGGCGCGGAATCGCTTCGCAAGGCGGCATCGGTGCATCCGATCGTTGACCTGCAGATCGAATACTCGCTGATGTCGCGTGGCATCGAGGATGAAATCCTTGCCACCTGCCGCGAATTGAGCATCTCGATCACTGCCTATGGCGTTCTCTCGCGCGGCCTGTTGAGCGGCAACTGGAGCAAGGACAGCGCAACAAGCAAGGGCGATTTCCGCGCGCAGAGCCCGCGCTTCCAGGGCGACAATGCCGAAAAGAACATGGCGCTGGCAGCGGCCCTGCAGAAGGTCGCAGCGGAGAAAGGCATGACTGCCTCGCAAGCCGCCATCGCCTGGGTTGCGGCTCAGGGCGACGATATCGTGCCGTTGGTCGGCGCCCGCAAACGCAGCCAGCTGACGGAATCGCTCGGCGCACTCGCTCATACGCTGACTGCAGCCGATCTCGCCACGCTGGAAGCCGCGGTCCCCACTGAAGCCGTCGCCGGCAGCCGCTATGCGGAAGCACAGATGGCGCATCTCGACAGCGAACGGAAGTCCGCCTGAACCACGAAGGCCCGACAACATGCCGGGCCTTTCTACGCCTCGGCCTGCGGGGCTTCCTTCTGGGTGATCAGCCGGGCGCTGTGCTGGCCGCTGATATAGATCCAGAACCAGCTCCAGGCGACGGCGAAACGCGAGCGCGTGCCGATCAGAAAATAGATGTGGGCGATGCCCCAGAACCACCAGGCCAGCCATCCCTTGAGTTTGATCCGGCCGAAATCGACGATGGCTGCACTTTTGCCGATCGTCGCAAGGCTGCCCTGATGCCGATAGCGGAACGGCTCGACGGCTGGCCTACCCGCGAGACGCGCGCGGATCACCTTTGCCACGTAGCCACCTTGCTGCTTGGCCGCAGGCGCGATGCCGGGCACGGGGGCGCCGCTTTGCTGGATCACCGAAGCCGTGTCGCCTATCACGAAGACATCCGGAAACCCGGGCACGGTCAGATCCTTCTCTACGATCGCGCGCCCTGCCCTGTCAGCCGGAATATCGAGCCACTTGGCGGCCGCTGACGCCTGCACACCAGCGGCCCAGACGATCGTTCGGCTCGGAATGAACACATCGCCGATCATCACGCCCTCGGCAGTGCAGTCCGTCACCCGGGCACCGACATGCACTTCGACCCCGATCTTTTCGAGCGCTACCTGCGCATAAGTAGAAAGCTCCGGGGCAAAGGTTGCCAGCACCCGGTCACCTGCCTCGACCAGCACCACCTTGGCCTTGCGTGTATCGATGTTGCGGAATTCCTTCGGCAGCGTGTAATGCGCAAGTTCGGCGATGATGCCCGCAAGCTCGACGCCGGTCGGTCCGGCACCGACGATGGTGAATGTGAGCAGCGCATCCCGCGCCGCCGGATCGGTTTCCAGCTCAGCCCGCTCGAAGGCCAGCAGCACACGTCGCCTGATTGTGGTGGCATCCTCAAGCGTTTTCAGTCCGGGCGCGACCGGCGCCCATTCTTCGTGCCCGAAGTAGGCGTGGGTGACCCCGGTCGCCAGCACCAATGTGTCATAGCCGATGCTGACACCGTCATCCAGGCTGATCGTCTTTGCCACCTTGTCGACGCCGGTGACCTCGGCCAGCAGCGTCGTCACGTCAGGCCTGTCGCGATAGAGCTGGCGGATCGGCCAGGCGATCTCGGATGTGGCGAGGATGGTTGTCGCCACCTGATAGAGCAAGGGCTGGAAAAGGTGATGGTTGCGCCGGTCGATCAGCGTGATGCGAACGCCCGCACCCTTCAGGCCATTGGCCAGCTGCAACCCGCCAAATCCACCACCAACGATGACGACATGGTGCTCGCTCATGAACCAACCCTTTGTTTTCGCTTCTGCTGGATGGTTTCATTTCTCCTGGGCACAATCAATTGCCGTTTTGGCATGGCTGCCGTGATGCGGGACGCACTTGAAACTAAATGGCGTAGCCGGTCGGGATCGCGCCACCTTCCTTCAGGGCATCCATCGAGATCGACGCCGAGACATCGAACAACTCGACCTGCCGGATGATCTGCTTGTAGATCACATCATAGTGCTCGACACGCGGCAGCACGATCTTGAGAATATAGTCGTAAACACCCGTCAGCCGGTGGGCCTCGACAATCTCGGGAATATCGGCGATCGCCTTGCGGAAAGCGTCGAGCCAATCGTCGGAGTGTTTCGAGGTCTTGATCAGTGCGAAGAGAGTGGTGGGCACACCCATCTTCATACGATCGAGGGTCGCCCTGCGGCCTGTTATGTAACCCTCGTTCTCCAGGCGCAGTATCCGTCGCGAACAGGCCGAAACCGACAGGCTGACGGCATCGGCTAGTTCAGTCACTGCAATCGCCGCATCGGCTTGCATGAGAGTGAGGATTTTTCGGTCTCGGTCATCCAGCATTTCGTCTCCCTTCGACGCAGCATCGCAAATTTCAGGCGCCGATGCCCTAGGTGGCGCGCAAAACTTGCAGACGATCACAACGATACGCAAATCTTTGCAAAAAATCGCCATCGAATTCATGCCATTCTGGGTCAAATCGTAAATAGCAAACTGGCAGGACAGAGATGAAGACTATCGGATTGATCGGCGGCATGAGCTTTGAGAGCACCTCCGTCTACTACACGACACTGAACGAACTGGCCCGCGCCCGCTTCGGCGGATTGGCCTCGGCCGAAATCCTGCTGCATTCCGTCAATTTCGCTGATATCGTTGCCATGCAGAAAGCCGGCCGCTGGGCCGATGCCGCCGACCGGCTCGCCTGCATCGCCAAAAATCTTGAGGCGGCGGGCGCCGATTGCGTGCTGATCTGCACCAACACCATGCACAAGGTCGCGAGCGAGGTGCAAGCCGCCATCGGCGTGCCGCTTATCAACATCATCGATGAGACCGCTACCGCCCTGCAAGCCGCGGGCCGGAAGCGGCCGGTGCTGCTCGCCACGCGCTACACGATGGAAGATGGCTTCTATCATCGCGGCATGGAGATGGCCGGCATTGATGTGATGGTGCCGGAAGAGCCTGGCCGCACCCGCACGCACGACATTATCTTCAAAGAACTGTGTGCGGGCAAGGTTCTGGATTCGTCACGCCAGGAATTGCTCGCCATCATCGAGCAGGCGAAAGCCGCGGGCGCCGACAGCGTCATCCTTGGCTGCACCGAAATTTGCCTCAGCCTGGATCCTGCTAACCTGCCGCTGCCGGGCTTTGACTCCACGTCAATTCACTGTGACGCAGCAGCGCGCTTTGCATTCTCCGACCAAACGGCATTGGAAACCGAAAGGAAGTATGCATAATCCAGCCGCTTTGCGGTGGAGATTATGCCTATGAAGATACTTGCGATTCTGGTTTATCTGAGCGCGTCCACCACCACGATAACGCCACCTGCGGACGCGACCCCGCCGGTGGTGCAAACGCCGCCCGCAGCGGTGGAAGAGAAGCATTGCGGATGGCTGGTAAATCCCGCCTTTAGAAACTGGTGGCTGTCGGACCAGGACGGGAAATGGATCATCAGCGAACCGGACGGCTATGAAGCCGAGGGCATGGACGCCATGCCCGACTTTACCGCCGGCGAATATAATTCGACGTCCAGCTACGGCAACTATGGCTATGCATGCGCCTGCGTACTCGGCAAGGCAGATGAGGACAGCCACCAGTTCCTGAGCGTCAAGGGCGTAAAAATGAATACGCTTGCCGAATGCGAAGCCGACATGAACCTGCCTCTCCCGCCAGACAACACCGACCAATAACGGGAAAAATCCGCCTCAGGCGGCGGCTTTGTGCAGGAACGCGAGTTCCGTCATCCAATCCTTGGGATCCGGCTCGGTGCGCGAGGTCTTGTGAAAGATCGCCAAGCGGCAGCCGCGAAAGCCGCCTTGATCCAGGGCAGCGCATTCCCACTGGACGTTTGTCATATTGCCCCACCCGATCAGCAGGGTGTTGACGTCGGTGAGTTTTTCATAGTCCCCGCGCCAGGTGGTCGAGGTGAACATGCCGCCCGGCAGCACGCCTGAACGAATGGGCGAAGGCGCAACATGTTGCTTCTCGGTAAAGAATCCGAACTCCATGTCACCTTCGCCATTTTCATCGAACGCATTGTAACGCACGAACGCCGGCCCAAAATCCTGTATCCTCTGACCTTCGAGATAACCACGTATCTCCGACATGAAAAGCAAAGCCTGCTTCTCGATCTGCCGGCGAAACAGGCGTGAGCGGATTGCAAGGTAGGGCTGCTTTTTACGGCGGATTTTTACGGGCAAAGTCATCATGGCGGGTGAAGTCTCGTAGTCGGATAAGCATCAAGGGGGTAATCTGAAGGATGATCACATTTTTGTGATATATGGCTTCTCATGAAAAAAATAAAGTGTTTTTCAGAATATTAGCATAATTCTAAAAATGACACACAATTCCAACATGATAGATGAATTAAAATTGAAACTCAATACAAAAACTGTATGATTTTACACATAGATAGCTTATTTACTTGTACTTAATTGTATATATCCCGTTGAGAATACCTCGTGGCCGCCAAGCGAGAGGAAATACATATGTTTACTTCAGTATATTAGCATATTGCATCGCCTATAAATGCCCGGAAATGTGACAGGAATCGACTGAATATTATAGGCTTAAACCATTTTTGACGACAGTTCTTGCAATCGCGAGAAACCGCCTGGGATCGTTTGGCCAGTTCTCACGCAGTTGCCCTCATTTTATGCTCGCCGGCCGCAATCTTGCCCCGCCAGTCGACTTCCACGAGCCCCGCAGCCGCGAGCGGATCGAGCATTGTGCCTGAAACGATCGAGGCCAGCAGCCTGGGAATCGGTGGCAGCTTCGCTGTAGTGGCAACCAGGCGATCGCGAAATGCCGATATCAAATGCGAGTCGCTTTGATAGAATGGCGTGAAGATGCGCGACAGCGCCTGGAACAGGCGGACGTGATTGCGGCGCAGCCGGCAATAGGCGGTAGCAGCGTCGAGCACATCGGCATAACAGCCAAGAGCAAAGGCGAGTGCTGCGGCATCGAGCAGCGCCATGTTTGCCCCCTGCCCCAATTGCGGGCTGGTGCAATGGGCGGCGTCACCGATGAAAATGACCTTGCCGGCTGCGGGTCGCCTGAGCGTCCGGTGCTGGTAGCGCGCCAGGACCATATCGTCCCAGCTGTTGACCTGAGCGATCAGCGGCCCCATCTCCGGCCAATAGAAGAGCACCCTGCTCTTCCAGGCATTGAGCCCGCTTGCGTGCAGCGAAGAGGTCTCGCCGACCTTTTGACTCCAGAAGAATGCCAGCTTTTCCGGCGCCTTGGGCCCGGAACGTCCGATCGGCAGGGCACCAATCATCACTTCGGCGTGCTCATAGCGCTGCAGCAGCGCGTGGCGCTCGTAGGGAAACGACCCGACATCCAACGTCGCCCAATAGGCACCATAGGCCAGATCCAGCGCCTGCTCCTGCGGCAACAACTCTGCGACAAGCTGCGAACGAGTGCCGCTCGCATCGACAACGAGATCATAGGGGCCGGCCCGATCGCCGTCGGCAAGCTGCAACAGCGGTTGGGTCTCGATATCCGTGATGCCGGCAATCGTGGCGTTGGAGCGAACCGCAATGCCTTCTGCGCGGACGGAGGCATAAAGCGTGTCGAACAACGCCGCCCGCTGCACGGCAAGCCCGAACCGGCCATTCGGACCCGAAGCATATTTGACGTCGAGCACCGTCCGGCCGCTCTTGGTATCGGAGCCATGTAGCCGATCGATGCGATGGCCCAGCGCGAGGATCGTATCCAGCAGCCCGAGCGCCGCCAGCACCGTCAGCCCCGTCGGCTGCAGGATCAGCCCGGAGCCGATGGCTGCCGGCTCGGCGAAACGCTCGATGATTTCGACCCTGTGGCCGGCGCGATGGAGAAACAGCGCCGCAGCCAGCCCGGCGGGTCCGGCGCCGCAGATGGCGATATGCTTGACTGAACTTGTTGTTTTCAAGATGCCCCTCGAATTCAAACCATCGTGGCTCTTTCGAGGATACGCATCAAGACTCTAAATTATTTCCCCAAGCGCACGTCGATAACGTCGCACCGTCTCGGCCATGCCATGCTCCAGCGCATCGGCCGTCAAGCCGTGACCGATCGACACCTCGGCCAGTCGAGGAATACGGGCCGTAAGCGCCGGCAGGTTGGCGATCGTCAGGTCGTGGCCGGCATTGACGTCCAGACCGAGTGCCAGCGCACGGTCGGCGGTCTGGCCGAGAACCTCGACGATGCTTGCCGCCTCGGCAGGATCCGCGTAGCAGCTTCCATAAGGACCCGTATAAAGCTCGATCCGGTCGGCACCCGCGCCCTTGGCAATCTCAAGCCCTTCCTGGTCGCTGTCGCCCTCGGCAAACAGCGACACGCGCATGCCAGCCCGCTTCAGACGACCACAAACCTCGACCAAGCGGTCACGCTCCGCCTTGAAATCCCAGCCGTGATCGGATGTCGCCTGGCTCGGATCATCCGGCACCAAAGTCACCTGATCGGGAAGGTGTTTCTCGCAGAGCTTCAGGAAATCCTCGGACGGATAGCCCTCGATATTGAATTCACGCCCCGGAAATTCCGTCATGATCAGCGACTTCAGCGCCGGCACGTCGGTGAAGCGGACATGCCGCTCGTCGGGGCGAGGATGCACGGTGAGGCCCGCTGCGCCTGCGGTGAGCGCGATGCGGCCGAAGCCGACCACATCAGGCCATGGCAGTTCGCGCCGGTTGCGCAGCATGGCGATCGCATTGAGGTTCACGGAAAGTCTGGCGGGCATGGTGCGGTCCGATGATGCTTGATCTGAAATCTCAGTAAAGGATTGAAAAGACTGATGCCAGCGACATTTCGTCATGGACATATCGAGAATCGTGATTGATCGCGCGTTGCCGCACCTTCCGGACCCCCGCTGGTTGAAAATTGTAGTTACAATTGTTCTAAAATTCTCGTATAGGTACATGGTGAACCGCTAAAAACCCCTTTTTTGACGAATTCTGGCGAAATATTTTCGGATGATGTTGATTTGGAAGCGGTTTTAGCAAGAATAGAATTAGGGGAATTCAAGGACGACCGCTTTTGCCGGAAGTGGTCATCGTTTTGGCGGCAACGCCAGGGCGAGCAAAAACCGGCGGGAGCAGACGACCCGGAGCAATGGGGGCGCGCTGGCATGCATAGAAGTACGGACAATTCGCGACCGTCTTCATCGGGAGATTCCGAAAGTACGGGCGATGCCCAGTTCTTGCCCGGCGTGCCATTGCCGCAGAAAATTCCAACCAAACCCGTCGCCATCGCCGATATGGCCAACCTGTTCGGTGTCACCCATCGCACCCTGCACTTCTACGAGGAAAAGAAGCTTCTGCAGCCGAGCCGGATCGGTGCGATGCGGGTCTATAGTCCACGCCAGGTCAAGGTGATGGCGCTGATCAATCTCTGCCGTGAAACCGGCATGCCGGTACTTCAGATCCAGGACCTGTTGACCGAACTCAGCGAAGCCGGCAGCCAGCAGGAATGTGACGAGATTTTCCGGGCAGCACTGACTTCGCGCAAAAAGGAACTGATGTCGGATGAATCGCTGCTGCGCCGCCAGATGCAGCAGATCAGCGAAATCCTCAGCGACGGGTCCGACGAGAGCCTGCTTGAAGGCAACGATAACCGCCAACTGTCCACGCCGTTCCTCAGCGAGGCAGAGTTCCAATGCCTCAAGCTGATGGCAGAGGGCTATACACCAGTCCGCATCGCCAACACGCTGCGCAGGCCGTTCGAGGACATTCTCGCGACCGAAGCCAACATCGTCAAGAAATTCGGTTCCTCGAACCGCTTCCAGGCGGTTGCCAAGGCAGTCCTGCTCGGGTTGCTGGGGGATTAGCGAACGATCGTCAGCCGCTCGGCGGCGCGCGTCACCGCCGTATAGAGCCAACGCTCTCGGGTGTCGCGAAATGCCCACGCCTCGTCGAACAGCACCACGTTGTTCCATTGCGAACCCTGCGCCTTGTGCACCGTCAGCGCATAGCCGTAGTCGAATTCGTCGTAGCGCTTGCGCATGTTCCAGGGAATCTCGCCGTCGACATTTTCAAAGGCGGCCTTGAGCAGCTTGATCTTGGCCGCACCGCGATCCATGTCGTCGTCTTCCGGCCGGATCAGCAGGTTGATGCCGGGCTTGGTGGTTTCCTTTGAAGACGACATCACCTGCCAGAGCGAGCCGTTGAGCAGGCCCTTGACCTGGTCGTTGCGCAGGCAGACCAGCTTGTCGCCGGCCGCCGGATAGTCGTTGGGAAAGCCCTTGAGCTCGCGGAGCCGCTGGTTGTAGCGCTTGCGGGTCTTGTTGGTGCCGACCAGCACCTGGTCGGCCTCCAGCACCATTTCCTGTGTAACTTCATTGCGGGAAATCACCTGCGCGGTGCCGTAATCACCATGCATGATTTCCTTGCCCTCGCGGATATGCATGGCAAGCTGGATGATCGGGTTGTCGCGCGCCTGACGATGGATCTCGGTCAGCAGATAGTCCGGCTCCTGCTCGGTGAAGAAGCCACCACCCGAGACCGGCGGCAGCTGCCCGGGATCGCCGAGCACCAGCACCTTGGTACCGAAGCTGAGCAAATCCTTGCCGAGCGCCTCATCGACCATCGAGCACTCGTCGATGACGATCAGCGGCGCCTTGGCGACCGGGCTCTGCCTGTTGATGGAGAACATCGGCGTCATGTTGGTCTTGCCGGTGACCTCGTCGCTTACCTCTTCCTCGCCACGTGGGCGATAGATCAACGAATGGATCGTCTTGGCATTGGTCGCTCCCTTGGACCGCAGCACCTGCGCTGCCTTGCCCGTGAAGGCGGCAAACAACACCTCGCCATCGACATGGTCGGCAAAATACTTGGCGAGCGTCGTCTTGCCGGTGCCGGCATAGCCGAACAGCCGGAAAACCTGGCTCCTCGGCTCCTTGAGCCAGCGCGAAACGGCCTGGAGGGCCTCATCCTGTTGTGTCGAGAATTGCATGGCCGCACTCATGCAGGATTCGCGCGGCAAAACAAGGCAGCATGCCTCATTCGGCAGCTTTAGACGCTTACTTCAACTTCTGCGCATCTGGAAATTTCCACGTGCCGTCAAGGATCTCCGAACGTGGCCGATAGAGCCGCACGATATAGTTCCAGCCCTTGGCAATCGGCAGGCAGTTCGGAATCTTCCCGTCACACCCACCAAACTGCACGGTGATGGCGCCATCCCCTGCCTTCTGGCCGGTGATGTTGTTGATCGAATAGGAATCGTAAGGGTTTTTCTCGAAATAGCCCTGCGCATTGTAAACACTGATCGACCAGAATCCGTCCACCGGCACGTCCTTCACGGTGAGTGTTCGTGGATCGGTATCGTCATTGTTCGGCGGCGTGATCGTAAGATAAGTCGCGTCCTTTTCGGGATTGCCTCCCCAGGCCATAGCCGCTCCGATCAGCCGCCGCACGGGATCGACCTGATCCTTGCTACCGAACATCCCCCTGGAGTCGGGCAATGTCGTCCCCAGAACCAACAGGGCATCACGAACTTTCTTCTGGCTTTCCGGGTCCCAGCTCGGCACCTCGAACTTTCCGGAAGCGGCCTGCTCGACCTTGATTGCATCCTGCAGCGCGTGCACATCCGCCACGTCCTTGGGATCATTCGGATCGACCAATGTGCGCACCCCAGCCAGAAGGTAGCGCGTGCCGATTTCATCTCGTGTCAGCGTCACGCTGCCGGGCTTATAGACCACCATCGGCGTATACTGATCTTCGTTGATCACCTGCATGGACATGAAGCGTTTGCCTGCATCTGGCAGGGTCAGCGTCACCGGCCCGGCGTCAAGGTCGAAGACCGCACCGGAATAGAGCGTGTCTCGGTTCATCCTGATAACGGGTTGCTTCTCGACCCGCGTGGGCTCGCGATGATGAAAGAACTTGCCCGTGCCGCCCGCATCCTTTTGCGCATTGCCGAAATACAGGTCCGTTTCCGCTCGAATGAAATTATCGGCAGTAACGGGGACGGATTGAGCCGTTGCGCCGGTTGCGCCTGCAATTAGCGACAAGACGCCGACCAAGGCAGATAAATCGAAAGTCTTCATGACGTTTTCCTCACCTTATCCGCTCGACATCTGGCATTGTCCACTTCTTGTCGAAGAGGTCCTTAGTCGACGCGTAGAGCCGGAACATCAGCTCGAAACGGCGGTTGGGATCGGTCGGCACCCAGTTGGCCATTTTGCGGCTCCCCGATCCACCTGCGCAGGCTGGCCATTGGCCTCGCACCGCGATCATGCCCATTAGGGCGCTGATACGTGCGACGGGGGAAGTACGTTACGGTAAATTCGAACGTAACAAGCTGACCAAGCCGCGTTAAAGTACGCAAAACACCGCGATCTTGTTGCCGACGGGATCTCGAAGATAGCCGACATAAAAGTCCTCGGCGTAGTATTCGCGTATGCCCGGCGCACCCTCGTCGGTGCCGCCGGCAGCAATGCCCGCCGCATGCAAGCTCTGCACCATTTCGACGCTGAAAGCCCTGAAAGCCGGCATCATGCCATTGCCCGGCGTCGCTTTTTCACCATCGAACGGCCGCTGGATCCAGACCGTGCCCGGGCCATTATCCTTGTCAGCAACATCGGGAAGCGAAAAGCGGATCGACTCGCCGCTTTCTGCCCGCTCATAACCAAGCGGCAGCAGCACGGCTTCGTAGAAGCGCCCCGACGCGACGGGGTCGTTTGCACCAATGCTCAGATAGCTCAGCATATCGCCTCCTCTTTACCGCAGATGAAGATAACAGCATAAGTGCTGAAGTCTGTCAGGGGAAACAGCGTCGGGGTCACAGATGAACATTCTGATACTAGGTGCCACCGGCTTCATCGGCTCGGCAGTGGCGCGCCGGCTGGCAGCCGGCGGCCACTCGATAACCGGGCTAGGCCGCAATCCTGAGCGGGCGCGAAACCAGCTAAAGATCTTGAAGTGGTTGAAAGCCGATCTCAACAACCTTGTGCAACCCGCAGATTGGATTCAGCTTCTGCGTGATCAGCATGTGGTCGTCAATTGCGCCGGCGCCCTTCAGGACGGTCTGCACGACGACCTCGCCGCCAGCCAGGAACGCGCAATGCTGGCGCTCTATGCAGCAGCAAAGCAAGCGGGTATCGGCCTGATCGTGCAGGTTTCGGCCAACACTCACTCGGCGGGTTCGGACACTCCGTTCCTTGCGACCAAACGCCGAGCGGACGAAGCGCTGGCGGCGTCTGGCTTGCCACACGTGATCTTCCGCCCTGCCCTCGTCATCGGCCGCAACGCTTTTGGTGGCACGGCACTGCTGAGGGCACTGGCGTCCATCCCTGACGTCATCCCCCTGGCCTATCATGACAATACGGTGGCGACGGTATCGCTGGACGATGTCGCCGACTGCGTCGCCAAGGCGGTGTCGGGCGAAATCGTCGCCAATGGCGACTACGATCTCGCCTCGCCAAAACCGGAGACACTGGAAAGCCTCGTGCGCTTTCATCGCAGCTGGCTCGGTCTGCCGCCGGCCCCGGTGATACCGGTTCCTGCGCTGCTTGCGCGACCTGTCAGCTGGGTCGCCGATCGGCTGGGACAACTGGGCTGGCGCTCGCCGCTGCGGTCGACGGCGATGGCGGTGATGGCGGGCGGACTGACCATCCTCAGGCACCCTGCCGACCATATCTTCAGTTCCGCCGAACAGACGCTAGCCAATCACCCCGCCGGGATCCAGGACCTCTGGTTCGCCCGCCTTTACCTCGCCAAGCCGTTGGTCTTTTTGGTCCTGTCGATCTTTTGGCTGCTATCCGGACTGATCCCGCTGCTCGCCCCCCTGCGCGCCGCGGCCTTCATGGAACCTTTCATGCCGGCTGGCGTCGCGATCACTCTGACATTGCTGACCTGCGCCCTCGATATCAGCCTCGGACTCGCTGTGGCGTTCAGACCCTGGGCCCGACGATCGCTGATCGGCATGCTCGTGATATCCGCCGCCTATCTCCTCGGCGGCACGATGCTGGCACCTGGCCTATGGCTTGATCCGCTCGGCCCCTATGTAAAAGTCCTGCCGTCGATGATGTTGGCCCTGGTCGGCCTCGCCATCCTGGAGGAACGCTGATGCCGGAATGGGTGGATGTCCTCAGGCTTACCCATGTCATCGGCGCCACCGTGCTGTTCGGCACCGGCGCCGGCATCGCCTTCTTCATGGTCATGGTCCATCGGACGCGCGATCCCGCCCTGATCGCCCATGTCTCCGGAACCGTCGTGATTGCCGACACGCTGTTTACCGCGACCGCCGCGATCGTGCAGCCGATCACCGGCTATTTGCTGACACGCGAAATCGGCTGGTCGCTGGCGGAGGGTTGGATCGTGCTGTCGCTGGTGCTCTATGTGTTTACCGGCCTGTTCTGGCTGCCGGTCGTCCGCATACAGATCCAGATCAGGAATTTGGTTCGCACGGCAGTAGCCAACAACCAGCCGCTGCCACCGGATTATTTCAGGCTTTATCGCATCTGGTTCGCCTGCGGCTTTCCCGCCTTTTTCGCCGTCATCGGCATCATCTGGTTGATGCTGACCAAGCCCTACATTCCACTATTTTAGCATCGGCCAGAGCGACAGTACCAAAAGCACCGCCATCGAGATGTTGAACCATTTCAGCCGCACCGGATGGCTCAGCCATTCGCGCAGCACCGAGCCGAAGCCGGCCCAGACGCCCTGGCATGGGAAGGTCAGGACTGCGAAGGAGAAGGTGATGATGGATACAGTCAGGACCAGATGATCCGGATCGGCAAACGCCGCCATCGATGACACCGCCATCACCCAGGCCTTGGGATTGACCCACTGAAAGGCCGCAGCGGCCCATATTCCCATTGGAGAGGCGCTGCTGTTGCCATCCCCGAGCGATCGCGACATGCTGATCGAGTAGGCTATCCAGAGGAGATAGAGCCCGCCGGCAATCTTCAGCACGATGTACAGCACCGGCAGCGCCTTGAAAATCGCCCCCATGCCAAAGCCGACCGCGAGAAGCACGCTCGCAAACCCCACCTCGATGCCGAACATATGCGGGATCGTGCGACGGAAGCCGAAATTCACGCCTGACGCCAGCAGCATCATGTTGTTCGGCCCCGGCGTGACCGAGGTCGTGAATGCAAACAGCAAAAGGGACAAGAAAATTTCGAGTGACATGCAGACCTCCGATTAGGTCATTCATACTGACCTATCCCTCCTCGTCCAATGAATAGAAATGGCATTCGTCGCACGGAAATTGATTGAAGATCATTTGACCTCGCGTTGGGAGGCAATATGCTCCAATCATTGCAAGCGAGGTGAAATGTTCATGCAGGACGACCCGATTCCGACCATCATTTTTCCTAACGGCGTTGAAGTCCCGGCTCTCGGCCAGGGCACATGGAACATGGGCGAGAGCGCCAAGGAAGCAAAGCACGAGATCGAAAGCCTGCAGGCAGGCATCGATCTCGGCATGACACTGATCGACACGGCGGAAATGTATGCCGATGGCGGCGCCGAGAAGATCGTCGGCGAGGCGATCAAGGGACGACGCGATGGGCTCTTTTTGGTCAGCAAAGTCTATCCGTGGAATGCCAGCCGCAACGGCACGATCGAGGCCTGCGAGCGCAGCCTCTCGCGCATGGGTATCGACCATCTCGATCTCTACCTGTTGCATTGGCGCGGCAACTACCCCCTTGGCGAAACCATCGAGGCCTTCGAGGCTCTCAAGGCCTCCGGCAAGATCGGCGCCTGGGGCGTATCCAACTTTGACACCGACGACATGGAGGAACTGCTGGGTGTTCCGGCTGGCGGAAACGTCGCCACCAACCAGGTGCTCTACAATCTCTCCCGCCGCGGTCCGGAGTATGAGTTGCTGCCCTGGTGCCAGAAGCGCAACATCCCGCTGATGGCCTATTCGCCGATCGAGCAGGGCCAGCTTCTGCGCCACCATGAACTGATCCGCATCGCCAAGGCCTATCAGGCGACGCCGGCGCAGGTGGCGCTGGCCTTCCTGCTGGAGCGCGATGGCGTCATCCCCATTCCCAAGACATCGAGCAAGCTACGTGTCGCTGAAAACCGCGAATCCGTATCGCTTGAGATCACCGACGAGGACTGGGCCTCGCTCGATGCCGCCTTCCCGCCACCGGCGAGAAAGACGCCGCTGGAAATGATCTGAGATTTTTTCGGATCCGATGGAATAAATTCCCGACGCCATGTGTCTCATGGATAGCCGCACGAAATGGCTGTGGCATCACATCATAGGGAGACCAAAATGCGTATCCGAACTCTCGTTCCTCTCATGCTGCTGGCCAGCGCCTCGTTCGCCTTTGCCGAACCGCCGGTCAAGACCGTCAAGACGGAGAAAGGCAATGTGATCGCTGGCGAGAAGGGCATGACGCTCTACACCTTCAAGAAGGACAAGAAGGGAAAGTCGAACTGCAATGACGCCTGCGCCGAGGCATGGCCGCCTTTCATGGCTGCAAAAGGCGACAAGGCCGACGACGACTATACGATCATCAAGCGCAAGGATGGCTCGATGCAATGGGCATACTATGGCAAGCCTCTCTACTATTGGACGGAGGACAAGAAAGAGGGCGACGTGACAGGTGACGGCTTCAAGGGTGTTTGGGATGCCGCACGGCCCGAATAAGCCGCCACCTCGGGCGGAGGAGGCAAATGCGCCTCCGCCCGGCAGTTTCGAACGTGGACTGCTGACCCTCCTGCCCGACCTGCGCCGCTATTCGCGCAGCCTGACCCGTTCCGATGCCGACGGCGAAGACCTGCTGCAGGACAGTGTCGAGCGGGTGCTCGCCAGCCGTGCCGCATGGTCCGGCTCCAACCTGCGCGGCTGGGTCCTGACTATCATGACCAATCTCTATCGCAACGGCACGCGACGCGGACGGCGCTTTCCCGAAGTCGAGATCGGAGAGGCCGAGCATATCCAGGCAACAGACACGACGGGTGATCCGCTGGAACGCGCCCGTCTTGCACGCGCGCTCGATACGCTCAGCCCCGAGCATCGCGCCGTGCTGATGCTGGTGGTGATCGAAGGCTATGCCTATGCCGAAGTTGCCGCAATGCTCAAAGTGCCGCAGGGCACGGTCATGTCGCGGCTCGCCCGCGCCCGCGAACAACTCGGCAAGCAGCTTGCCGGGGATAACATCATACCGCTCTGGAGATCCGAATGAGTGACGAGGAAAAACCAGTCACCGCAAATGACCTGCACGCCTATGCCGACGGCCAACTGCCGGCCGGAGATTTAGCGCGCGTAGAGCAATGGCTCGATGACCATCCGGAAGATCGGGCCGAGGTGCTGGTATGGCAGGCACAGAACAGCGACATCAGGCGCATGTTTGCCCCTTATCAGCGCTCGCTGCCCAATGATGCCACCCTGCTGCACCTGACGCAGCATCCGGCATCCCGCCCGTGGCTGGCGCGCACTGCATTGGTCGCTG
This sequence comes from Shinella sp. OV683, assembly GCF_057787725.1. Taxonomy (NCBI): domain Bacteria; kingdom Pseudomonadati; phylum Pseudomonadota; class Alphaproteobacteria; order Hyphomicrobiales; family Rhizobiaceae; genus Shinella; species Shinella sp. OV683. The sequence goes on along the minus strand of NZ_CM173543.1, from coordinate 1,522,852 downwards.
CCGGCATCTGCTTGTTTGCCGCTGGTGCCGTGACCGGGCACTGGATCCCCTCAACGGAAAAGGTCGAAATACAGCAGGCATCGCTGCATGACGAGGCCAATTCCGCCTTCCTGATCTATGCGAGCGAGGTCCGCCACCCCGTCGAGGTGCGCGCCGACGAGAAGGACCATCTCGTCACCTGGCTTGGCAAGCGCCTCGGCCACAAGTTTTCGGCACCCGACCTCTCAAGCCTCGGCTTCAGCCTGGTCGGCGGCCGGCTGGTACCGGTCAATGGCAAGGCGGGCGCGCTGTTGATGTATGAGGAGGCAAGCGGCAAGCGGCTGACCGTTCTTGTCGGACAGAGCGAGGAAGATGCCATCACCAGCTTCCGCTTCGCCGCCGACGGCCCCGTCGAGACCTTCTACTGGATCGACGACAACCTCTCCTACGCCGTCACGGGAGAAATCCCCCGCGACGTCCTGAGAAGCATCGCCGATATTTGCTATCAGCAGTTTGATACGTGAGGGATGCGTATGAAAGACCGCTTTGGCGGCCGTAGCGGGCCGACAGCTTTTGGGACAATCGCGTCGACAAGCCGCCATTCCGCTGACGACTCAAAGCCGATTTTCATCGACTAATCTTGATACTCAATAGTGAACATAGCGAACACCGGCACGAAGAATCAACTTATGGAATCGGGACAACGGACTTTGCCGCCGACGGTGTTGTGCCGCAGCACTGCCCACAGGCGCTTCTTGTCCCGGGCAGGCTGACGTTCGATCTCCCGCTCCGCCGCTTCGATGCCGCCCAAAGCCGCCAGCGCAACGATCAGGTTGCTGTTCTCCGGACCTTGTTCGAACAACATGGTCCGGATGACAGGTAAGATCGTGGCGGCGTCCGCTGATGCCCGGCAGGCGGCGTTAATGGCGTCTATGCGGATCATAATGTCCGCGGAACCCAGGCCTGCCAGCACTGCGGGCGTTGCATCCGCGCCAAGTCCGACAGCCGCTACAAGCAGCGGCGAAGTGTTGCGTGACAGGCGGTCCCGCACGATCGCAACCAGCGCCGCCGAGTGCGCCGACAGGAAGGCCTTGTCCTGTCTTTGCACCAGGTGCGCCAGTTGTCGGTCCTGGTCGTAGTATGGGTCACTCACCGGCCATGCCAACCGTGTCAGGATCGGTTCGGCCAGCAGCGTTACCATGTCTGAACGGCCTCGCCACAGCACATGCAGACCACCGATCCGCGACATCCGGCGGTCGAGCGTTACGGCGGACAATGTCGAACGGTCTTCATCGTCCGGGTCGACCTTGCCGGACCAGAACTTTTCCGTCCATTGGTTTACCGCATCCTGCACGTCACGATCGAAGCGATCCGCGCCGGGCTGGGCCAGGATCGACAACACTATGGTCCTGTCGGGTTGCAGCGGCCCGTCGGCAAGGGAGATCATCGCCTGGACCGGCATGTTGTCCCGTCGTTTCCCATCGGGAACGAGCGAGAAGCCGAGTTGGTCCATCAACGCCAGCAAGGGTTGCGTGTTGACGGTGCGGTGGTCCTTCGCGATGCCAGTCCCGCTGACCGTCGTCAGCAACCCGGCATAGGGAAAGATCATGAAGGGTGCTGACGCGCTGCCGATCGTCACTTCAGTGGTGCGCAGCAGAGGAATGTCCTCTCCCTGTCGTCTCTTCGAGACTTCCACCCGCCGGGCCAGTTTGACGGTGGTCAATGAGAATGTGGGGACCGAACGGTGGGCGAGTTCCCGCTCGCTGATACTGATGCCATCGGTCATGCCGATACCGCGCGCCGGGGTGATGCAAAGGCCGGCAATCCTGGCCTTTGTCGTCGATCGAAGTACATTGGCATGGCGGCTGTCGAAGGCTGTGGGACACCTAGCCATCGCCGCGAGCGAGTAGCTGACCACGATCGGCGGCTTGCCGTACATCGCATGGGCGATGACGGTCACGGTTGTGATCTGATGCGTCAGCAGCAGGTGCTGGCAGATTTCGTCGCAGGCCGCGTGCTCGACAGGATCGTCGCCCTTGCGGACAAAGGCCACCTGGTCGCGGATCAGCTCGATCCGCTCCGGCCTGCGTGGCAAGGGCTTGCGGAAGTCATCGGCGGTCAGTTCGAGCAGGGTCTGCTCGGCGCGCGGTGCGGCGATCCTGGCGGGTATGATGGCGAGCGCCGCTGCCGCCGTGACGCTGACGAGCGCCGCAAGCGACCAGTGAACACCACTCCTGTGCAGCAACAGTCCTGGTATCATCGCCGTGACGTAGAGCCAGATCGAGGGGATCAGCACTCCGAGCCCAAGGGTCAGAATGCCGACAAGGATCGCCAGCGGCGGAACTGCAACCATCAAGGCGGTTACTACGGTCAAGGCCGCATATGCGATAAAGAGGGTTCGGGCGACAATCATCCCGCAGAATTATGCATGCGATCATTAATTGTTCGCCAAGTCCAAGCCTGAAATTCTAATTGAACGTGGTGCTTTAAGCCCAAAACTGCGCTTCGAACGATGGTCCGCGTTGGAGTGGCGCGAAGAATGTCTGAAAATGGCGCACTAGCACAACCAGCATGGCACCCGCGATGTCCGCTTCCGGGCAGAGGCAAGTTTGCCGCAACGGCTGAAATTGGCGCAAAGCGGATGCAAAGGCGACGCTTTCGCGCCGCCTTCTTATGTGATCACATCCCCTGCGGGCCACGGTTCATGGCCGCAATACCCGTGCGGCAGACTTCGATCAGGCCGAGCGGCTGCATGATGGCGATGAACTGATCGATCTTCGACGACTTGCCGGTGATCTCGAAGACGAAATGGGTGACGGTCGCGTCGCTGACCTTGGCATGGAAAGCCTCGGCGAGCCGGAGGGCTTCCACGCGGTGATCGCCATTGCCGGCAACCTTCACCAGCGCTAGTTCCCGTTCGATCGGCCGTTCCTGGCCGAGGTCATGGGCGCGAACCGTGAGGTCGACAACGCGGTGTACCGGCACGATGCGCTCGAGCTGCGACTTGATCTGTTCGAGCACATGCGGCGTGCCGCGCGTCACGACCGTGATGCGCGACAGGTGCGATGCGTGTTCGGTCTCGGAGACCGTCAGGCTCTCGATGTTGTAGCCGCGGCCGGAAAACAGGCCGATCACCCGGGCAAGCACGCCCGGTTCGTTGTCGACGAGGATCGATAGCGTGTGGCTTTCGGCCAGCGCCGTGTCCTTGGAGATGAAGTAGGCCGAACCGGTCGGCTGAAGGTGTGCGGTCATTGGTATTTCACTCCCAAAATCCCGGGCAGGTTCCGGAAAAGTGTCCTTGCGGTTTTCCGACAAGAACCTGCCCTAAACAAAATCTCTAAGCTGCCGAAGCGTTGGCATGCCAACGCAGAGGCGGCTTAGACTAGCTGGCGGCCCTTGGCGTCGATTGCGTTGGCGACTGCATCATCGCTCGCCTCGTCCGGCAGCAACATCTCGTTATGTGCCTTGCCCGATGGGATCATCGGGAAGCAGTTGGCGAGATTGGCAACCCGGCAGTCGAACAGGACCGGCTTCTTGACGTCGATCATCTCCTGGATGGCCGCATCGAGATCGCCCGGCTTTTCGCAGCGAATGCCGTGGCCACCATAGGCCTCAGCCAGCTTGACGAAATCAGGCATCGCTTCGGTGTAGGAGTTCGACAGGCGATTGCCGTGCAACAGCTGCTGCCACTGGCGGACCATGCCCATATACTGGTTGTTGAGGATGAAGATCTTGATCGGCGCATTGTACTGCACGGCGCAGGACATTTCCTGCATCGTCATCTGCACGGATGCGTCACCGGCAATGTCGATGACCAGGCTGTCGGGATGGGCGATCTGCGCACCCAAAGCTGCCGGCAGGCCGTAGCCCATTGTGCCGAGGCCACCCGAGGTCATCCAGCGGTTCGGCTCGTCGAAATGGAAGAACTGCGCCGCCCACATCTGATGCTGGCCAACTTCGGTGGTGATGTAGGTGTCATGCTTCTTCGTCGCCTCATAAAGGCGTTCGATGGCATATTGCGGCATGATGACATCGTTGTTCATCGCATAGGCCAGCGAATTGCGGCCGCGCCAGCGATTGATCTGCTCCCACCAATCCTTCATCCGGCTCTTGTCGGCAGTCTTGGCAGTCGCACGCCAGATGCGCAGCATGTCTTCCATCACCGAGGCGCTGTCGCCGATGATCTTGACGTCCACCGGAACGTTCTTGTTGATCGAGGACGGATCGATGTCGATGTGGATCTTTTTGGAATGCGGCGAGAATGCATTCAGGCGGCCGGTGATGCGGTCGTCGAAGCGGGCACCGACACAGAGCATGACGTCGCAATCATGCATGGCCATGTTGGCTTCATAGGTACCGTGCATGCCCAGCATGCCCAGCCATGCCGGACCGGAAGCCGGATAGGCGCCCAGGCCCATCAGCGTCGACGTGATCGGCAGGCCGGTGACCTCGACCAGTTCGCGCAGCAGCTTGGCCGCCGTAGGGCCGGAATTGATGACGCCACCACCGGAATAGATGACGCCCTTCTTGGCGCCGGCCAGCAGTGCGACAGCCCTCTCGATTTCAGACAGGTCGCCCTGGATCTTCGGCTGGTAATGCGCTTCCATCGGGATCGCCGACGGCGGCTGGTAGGTACCGGTGGCGAACTGGACGTCTTTGGGAATGTCGACGAGGACCGGGCCCGGACGGCCAGACTGAGCAATACGGAAGGCTTCATGCAGAACCCGGGCGAGATCGTTGACGTCCTTGACCAGCCAGTTGTGCTTCGTGCAGGGCCGGGTGATGCCGACCGTGTCGCATTCCTGGAAGGCGTCGGAACCGATCAGGCTCGAAGGAACCTGGCCGGAGATGCAGACGAGTGGGATGGAATCCATCAAGGCGTCCTGCAGCGGCGTGACCGCGTTGGTCGCACCCGGACCCGACGTGACCAGCATCACGCCGACCTTGCCGGTCGACCGGGCATAACCTTCGGCCGCGTGACCGGCGCCCTGCTCGTGGCGGACGAGGATGTGCTGGACGTCTTCCTGCTGGAAGATCTCGTCGTAGATTGGCAGCACCGCACCACCGGGATAGCCGAATATGTGCTTGACGCCGTTGTCCTTGAGCGCACGTAGGACCATCTCGGCCCCCGTCATCCGCATATCATCTTTGCCCGTCATTTTTAGAGTTCCTTCCCTTCGATTTCCGCGCACATAGCAAGTTATAGGGCATAAAAAAAGGCCCCCGGAGGAGCCTCGTCTAGCGCATGGGAGCTTTCGCCGGATGGTTACACCATCCTGCCCATGCGCCTACCCACCACAAGAATGCTTGCAAATTTAATCATGGGCGGAACTGTTAATAGGAAATGCGGCAATCGTCAATCAGAAAAATTTCATAGCAATTCCCACATATTGCGCTGTTTTCAGGTGATTTTGTGGGAACCCACACGGGGGCGCTTGACTTTCCATACGTGTAGGCAATTGTCATTCAGGAGAAACAAATACACATGGCACCTGAAAGTAGCATTATAGACCGCATCTACGAAGCCGCTCTCATGCCAGAGCTGTGGGTTGCGATGCTCGACGAGCTCTCGGCCATTGCCGATGCAGAAGGTGCACTATTGCACTCAACCCGCGATTATCGGGCAAACCGCACCATATCAACGCAGGGCGCCGAGGAACTCATGGTCAAAGCCCGGGAGGGTGATTGGTGGAGCCGCAACACCCGCGGTGAAGTACTGATGGGCCTTTCCCCCAACGAATTCCATTCGGACGCCGATCACTACACATCAGAGCAAATGGAAAAGGACCCGATCTATCGCGATCTCCTCTGGCCGACCGGGCTGGGCTATGCGGTCGCCAACCATATTCCCCTACCCAATGACGACATCCTGATCCTGTCGATCGAGAAGGCTCGCAGCAAAGGCCCGGTAGCAAAGGAAGCGGTAGACCGATTGACTGCGCTTCGCCCTCATATCGCCCGCTCGGCGATGCTCGCCTCGCGCCTGGCGTTCGAACGAACTCAAAGTGCCAACGAGGCTTTGGGCATGACCGGCCTGCCGTCCGCTGCGGTCGATGAGCGAGGCCGGGTGATCGATTGCAATGGGCAGTTTGCCGAATTGACCGACCAGATCGCGATCCAGTCCAATGACAGGCTCAGGCTGCTCAACGACAGTGCCAACCGGTTGCTCGACGAATGCCTGTCGGCGTTCCGCTCCGCCGACCATAGCGTCCGGCTCGCCAACCGGTCGCTGGCACTGCCGCGCGCAGCAGATCGCAACGCCGCGGTCCTGCATCTCATGCCGGTCAAGGGGCGTGCCCGCGACCTGTTCACCAAGGCCGCCTTCTTCGTGATTCTCACGCCGATCGACGTCGCCAAGCAAGCACCGACCGCGCTGATCCGCGGCCTCTTTGACCTCACCACCATGGAAGCGCGCGTCGCACAGGCGATCGCCGGCGGCAAGGACATTGGCGGCATTGCACTGGCCTTCGGCATATCGCGCGAAACCGTGCGCCAGCATCTCAAGAACATCTTCGCCAAGACCGGCTTCTCGCGCCAGACCGACCTCGCGGCCGCCATCTCGCTTGTCAGATCGATGGATTGACACCATCTCTGGCAGAGCACGGGGCTTTTTCACCCCGCTGACATTGTGATAAGCACGCTGATGGCCAAACCGAACGAACATCTCTCAGAGGACTGCCGGGCAGTTGCTCATATCCTGTCGCGCGTCGGCGACAAGTGGACGATCTTGCTTCTGCAGCAGCTCGGCGACAAACCTTTGCGCTTCAAGGAGCTGCATCGTGCCGTCCCCGGCATCTCCCAGCGTATGCTGACCGTCACCGTCCGCAATCTCGAGCGAGACGGGCTGATCATCCGCACCGTCTATCCGACCATTCCGCCACGTGTGGATTACGAACTGTCACCGCTGGGCCGCTCGCTGAAAACCGCCGTCGATCCTATCGGCCAATGGGTGATGCAAAACCGCGACGGCATCGAAGCATCGCAAAGCGCCTTCGACTCGTCGGACAGGTAGCCCGGCTTCCAATACTTACCTTTGTGTGCGTCACTTCCCAAAAAGTGCCGTCTTGTCAGCTCCTTTGGTTACTCCTAGTTCATTGCTTACCATTCGTAAGCATAGGAGCAAACATGACTGGCAAACCCAAAATCGGCGTTATCATCGGCACAACGCGGGCGGCACGTTTCGCCGACAATCCGACCAACTGGCTGATGAAGATCGCAGCGGCGCGCAACGATGCCGAATTCGAAGTCGTCGACCTCCGCGATTATCCCCTGCCCTTCTTCGAGGAGAACGGCTCGCCCTTTTACGTGCCGGTTCAGAACGAAGTCGCCAAGAATTGGGCTGCGAAGATGGCAAGCCTCGACGGCTATGTCTTCATCACCGCCGAATACAATCACTCGGTCAGCGGTGTGCTCAAGAACGCGCTCGACTATGCCTATGCCGAGTATAACCGCAAGCCCGCAAGCTTCGTCGCCTATGGCGGTTCGGGCGGCGCACGGGCGGTGGAACATCTGCGCGGCATCCTGGCCGAGCTGCAGGTCGCCTCGCTGAAATACCCCGTCCACATCGGCATGGCCGAAATGCTCGGCATCATGCGCGAGGGCAAGACGATGGCCGATTTCGGCTATCTGGATGAAGGCGCGGCCAAGATGCTCGACGAGCTCGTCTGGTGGACCAATGCACTGAAGGCAGCGCGCGAAGCTTAAGTTTCGACATACATCACAGGCCGGCAACTCGCCGCCGGCCTGTGTCATTTCGATACATTAGCAAAGAAAGGAGAATGTTAACTCGGCACAGATATTGTGGGCGTTCGAATGCAATCGGAGCCGCGTTTTGTATAGCAAGGATTTGCAGAATTCTCCCAATGCGGGCCTGCAGGAACGGCGCAAGATCGAGCAGCCGGAAACCCGCTCCCTCGGCCATGTCATTGCCTGCGACGGCAGCAAGGCGATCATCTCATCGAGCATCGTCGGTAGCGATGCCGAAATGTTGAGCGACTGGTCGGTCGGGCGTCTGGTGACGATCGTTGTCGGTGTAAACCGCGTAGTGGCGCTCACAAGGTCGATCCATGCAACGGCTCCGCTCTGGGCGGAAGACAAGCCGAACGCCTTCCAGGTTGAACTGGAACTGATGGGTGAGGTCAGGCAGTTACCCGACGGCACGGAGAAGTTTTCCTCGGGCATTTCAGCCTATCCCTATCTCGGCGCCCATGCCCATCATATCAGGTCCTCGGATCTCATCCGCATCTACGATCACGGCAAGACCGAGACTCGTGTCATCGGCCGGCTGAGCCAGGAAGAAAGCATCGAGGCGGCGATCCATATGCCCTCGATGCTGTCGAAGCACTTTGCCGTCGTCGGCAGCACCGGTTCGGGCAAATCGACCGCCGTGTCGCTGCTGCTGCGTGAGGCGATTGCCTCCAATCCGCGCCTGCGCGTGCTGATCCTCGATCCGCACAACGAATTCGCCGCCGCCTTCCCGGACCACGCGGTGGTGATCGATACCGACAATCTCGACCTGCCCTTCTGGCTGTTTAGGCTCGACGAGTTCGCCGAGGTGCTCTTCCGCGGCCGGCCGCCGGTGGCTGACGAAATCGATGCGCTGCGTGACTTGATTCCGGAAGCCAAGAAATCCTTCCGCGGCACGGAACAAGGTGCCGGCCGCCGGCTCAGCGAACGCAACGGCTTGACTGCCGACACGCCGGTTCCATACCGCATTGCCGATTTGATGGCACTGATCGACGAGCGCATCGGCAAGCTCGACGGCCGCAATGAAAAGCCTTACCTGAGAGCATTGAAACTTCGCCTCACCGCGGCGATCAGCGATCCCCGCTATCGCTTCATGTTCTCGTCCAATACGATCTCCGATACGATCGCCGAGACCGTGGCCTTCATCTTCCGCATTCCCGGCGGCGACCGGCCGATCAGCACGTTCCAATTGGCCGGCATCCCGTCCGAAGTCGTCAATTCCGTCGCCTCCGTACTCTGCCGCATGGCCTTCGAGGTCTCGCTCTGGAGCAAGGGCGCGATCCAGATCCTCGTCGTCTGCGAAGAAGCGCACCGCTACGTGCCGGCCGATCCCTCGCTCGGCTTCTTCCCGACCCGCCAGGCCATCGCCCGCATCGCCAAGGAGGGCCGTAAATACGGCTGCTCACTGGGGATCATCACCCAGCGCCCCAATGAACTCGACCAGACCATCCTCTCGCAGTGCTCGACGGTGTTCGCACTGCGCCTCTCCAACGACCGCGACCAGGAGATCATCGCCAAGGCGCTGCCCAATTCGTCGGCTTCGGCATTGAGCTTTATTTCCTCGCTGGCCAATGGCGAAGCGATCGCCTTCGGCGAAGCCGTACCGGTGCCGATGCGTCTGCGGTTCAACCGCGTCAAGGAAAGCCTGCTCCCGAGCGCGCACGGCGCCGAGGTAAACAGCACCGATTTCGATCCCGGCACTATCAATCTTTCGACGATCATCGACAGGATGCGTACCAGCGGCGGTCCAGACATTTCCGATTTCCAGAGCCGTGTCTCGGCCGTTGAAGCGTCCGTGTTTCAAGCCGTGCTTGGCAGCCACCCCGACAGCGCCACTCCGGTCGAGCCTACTACTGCGCATACAGACATCCTGCCGCAGCGCGAAACGCTTGAACCGTATAATCCAGGGATGTTGCCGGGTCTTGCCCGCAATGGCATGGAACATGATACCAGAATCGATCGCTATAGCGCGCTGCTCGGACGCGAGCGCGAAAATACCGGTTCCGACCAGACGCATCTCCCTTCCTCCGACCACTTGAGTCCCGAACGCCAGTTGCGCCGCGAAAGCCTGCTCAAGAAGCCGCTCGACACGCTCTTCAAGCGATAGAGCGCCGTTTCAAAGACGCTTCCAGCTCTCATCCATCTGGTTGCGGAACCAGGTCATCTGCCGTTTGGCATATTGCCGTGTGGCGGCGGAGGCCTTTTCGATCACCTCGTCTTTAGACATCTCGCCGCGCAGCATGGCGGCAATCTGCGGTACGCCTATCGCCTTCATCACCGGCATGGCCGGATCGAGATCGAGAGTCCGCAACGCCCGCACCTCCTCGACTGCGCCCATGTCGAGCATCTTGGCAAACCGCCGGTTGATGCGATCGTGCAGCACGGCGCGATCCGGCTCGACAATGAGCTTTTCTGCGCGATCCGGCGAGATGACCGCCCTGCCTGCGGCGGCCTGCAGATCGACGATCGACCGGCCGCTCGCCTCCATCACCTCCAGCGCCCGCACGATGCGCTGCCCATCGGCAGGTTCGAGGATGCTGGCTGCCTTGGCATCGATGCTCTGAAGCTCGCCGTACAATGCACCGGGGCCTTCTGCGACAAGACGACTGCGCCATTTCTCTCGTATTGCATCGGGGATATCCGGCATGTCAGAGAGGCCACCCGTCAGCGCCTTGAAGTAAAGCCCGGTTCCGCCGACAAACACAGGCATGCGCCCGCGCGCGCTCACATCTGTGACCACTCGCTCGGCGCTGCGCAGCCATTCACCTGTCGAATATTTGGCGCTCGCCTGCACCGTTCCGTAGAGATGGTGCGGTATGCCGTCCATATCCCGCTCGAAAGGCCGCGCCGTCAGCACATGCAAGGTGTCGTAGACCTGCATGCTGTCGGCATTGATCACCTCGCCATTATGCTTTTGCGCCATCTCCACCGCGAGAGCAGACTTGCCGCTGGCCGTCGGCCCGGTTATCAGGATCGCGTCCATTCCATTCCCCAAGGATATCCTTATGGCCCTCGTTGCCACGCTTATAGCCAATCCGTCAAATCCAGTTCTCACGGTCGCGCTCGCCGAGAAGGCCGCCGCCGCCATCAATGCCTCCGGTCTCTACTGGCTGGCAGACGGCATCGCCGCGGATATCGCCATCCGTGACGACATGACCGAGGGCGATGCGGAGGCTGCACTTCGGGCAGCGCTGGACGGGAAACCGATCGATGTCGTGGTCCAGGAGGCCGAACTGCGCCGCAAGAAACTACTGATCGCCGACATGGATTCCACCATGATCGACCAGGAATGCATCGACGAACTCGCCGCGGAAGTCGGCCTCAAGGACCAGGTCTCGCAGATCACCGCGCGCGCCATGAACGGCGAGATTGCCTTCGAGCCTGCTTTGCGCGAGCGTGTCGCATTGCTGAAGGGCCTGCCGACATCGGTCGTCGGCGAGGTCATCGAAAAGCGCATCACGCTGACGCCGGGCGGTATCGAGCTCGTCCGCACCATGAAGGCCAAGGGATATTTCACCGCCTTGGTGTCCGGCGGCTTCACTGTGTTCACCGGCCCCGTGGCTGAAATGATCGGCTTCGACGTCAACCGCGCCAACATCCTGCTCGAAGAAGACGGCAAACTGGTTGGCGAGGTCGCCGAACCTATTCTAGGCAAGCAGGCAAAAGTCGACGCGCTCGTCGCCTTCGCCGAGATGCTGGGCATCACGCCGCAGGATGCCATTGCCGTTGGTGACGGCGCCAATGATCTTGGCATGATCCATCTGGCAGGCTCGGGCGTTGCCCTGCATGCCAAGCCTGCCGTCGCAGCGGAAGCTAAAATGCGCATCAACCATGGCGACCTGACAGCGCTCCTCTACATCCAGGGATACCGGAAGAGCGATTTCGTGACTGCGTAGCTGTACGTACATTTTTGTATGTACATTTTAGAGAGTGTGGTACACTGCGATGCAGTTCGAATGGGATGAAAACAAAAACCGGATCAACAAGGCCAAGCATGGCGTTTCGTTCGAGTATGCATGCGAAATCTGGCTCGATCCGAAACATCTGCTACTAATGGACAGTGGCTCGGCGGACGAAGAGAGATGGCTCGCAATTGGAACGGTTGGTTCATACGCCTTGGTGGTCGCAGTTCACACCCACCGTGGAACGGAAGACCAGGAAATAGTGAGGATTATCAGTGCCCGAAAAGCTACGACGGTTGAACGGCGACGATATCAGTCAGGAGATGACACCTGAGCGCGAAGCCGAGCTTCGCTATCTCTCGGAATTGCCTGACGATCAGATCGATACGAGCGACATTCCTGAAATTACCGATGCGCAATGGACCACCGCCCGTCGCGGTGCATTGTTTCGTCCCGTCAAAACACCAGTGACTATCAGGCTCGATGCCGACCTCCTGGAATGGTACAAGGCGCATGCGGAAAACGGCCGATACCAGACAGAGATCAACCGCGCCCTTCGGCTTTACATGCAAGAGGCAATTAAAAAGGCAAGCTAAGACTCAAGCAACTGCCACGGCATTGCGCGCCCAATCTCATCAGGGTATCCCGCGTCAACAGCCGCCCAGCCGCTATTCGAGCGGCACGGCAACGAGCCGGAGATCGCCCTTGGTATTGGCAATCATCAGATAGGCGTTGCGGCGGTCGTCCTGCTTGAGTTCGGCAATCTTGGAGGAAACGTCTTCCGGCGAATTGACGAAATCCTGAGCGATCTCGACGATCACGTCACCCTTGCGGACGCCTTTCTCGTAGGCCGGCGTGCCTTCGGGAACATCGAGTACCAGGACCCCCTCCACGCTTTCCGGAATCTTGAATTCCTTGCGATTTTCGGCCGTCAGCGCCGCCAGCGAAAGATCGAGCGTGTCGACAGACGGTTCGGGAACCGTTGCATCCGGATTGTCCTGGCTGTCGGGATTGTCAGCATCGGGCGCCGCATTGTCGTCATTGAGCACTGTCGGCTTCGCATCAGCGGCCTTGACGTCGGTTTCCGACTGCTTGCCAAGCGTGACCGTGACTTCGATCTGCTTGCCGTCGCGGAGAATGAGCGCCTTCATCGGCTTGCCGATCGGGCTCTCGGCGACAATACGGGTCAGGTCGCGCATCTCTATGATATCGGTGCCGTCGAGCTTGAGGATAATGTCGCCAGCCAGGATCGAGCCATTGTCCACCGGTCCGCCCTTGATGACGCCGGAAACCAGGGCGCCATGCGGCGCGTCCATCTTCAGGTCGGCGATCATGTCGTCAGTCACCGGCTGGATACGAACGCCGAGCCAGCCACGGCGGGTCTCGCCGAATTCCCGGAGTTGGGCAACCACGGTCGCGGCGATTTCTGTCGGCACGGCAAAGCCGATGCCGATCGAGCCGCCCGAGGGCGAGATGATGGCAGTGTTGATGCCGATGACGTCGCCGAACATGTTGAACAGCGGCCCGCCGGAATTGCCGCGATTGATCGCAGCGTCCGTCTGGATGAAATTGTCGTAGGGACCGGCATTGATGTTGCGGTTGCGCGCCGAGATGATGCCGACGGAAACCGAACCGCCGAGGCCGAACGGATTGCCAATCGCCATCACCCAGTCGCCGATCCGCATCTTGCGGGAATCGCCGAATTTCACGAAGGTCAGCGGCTTCTTCGGCTCGACTTTCAGAAGCGCGATGTCGGTCTTGGTATCGGTGCCGATCAACTTGGCCTTGAGCTTGGTGCCGTTGGCGAAATTGACCTCGATGTCGGTCGCGCCTTCGATGACGTGGTTGTTGGTCACGATATAGCCGGCGGGATCGATGACGAAGCCCGAACCGAGCGAACTGACCTTGCGGGCGCTGTTGGCGCCTTTGTCCTTGTCCTTGAAATAATCGTCGAACAGATCCTTGAACGGCGCGCTGTCCGGCAGGTTCGGCGATGGAAAGCCCTCGTCGCCTTCCGGCTTGACGCTCTGGGTAATGGCGATGTTGACCACGGCATCCGTCAGCGTTTCGGCCAGATCCGCGACCGATTCCGGCCCATGCTGGGTGCGGTGGTCGGTCGTGGCTTCCTGTGCGTGCAGCGGATGGCCGACGGACGCCGCCAACACCGCGGCGACCGCAATGGTGGACAGTCCGGCTCGCAAAGCGCCTTTGCTGTTCAGGATCTGCAATGCCATTCGAAACCTCCGCCGCCCGGCCGCGCCGGGACTTCATTTCACTTACTATGCGCCATTTACGACGAAATGAGGGGCTGCCCATAGAGCAACCCCTCGATATCAACTAAAAATCGACGACCTGTCGATCATTGAGCACTGGCCGGCGCCGGAGCCGTCTTCGGCACTTCGCTGTTGAAGTACTGGAAGAACTCAGAATTCGGCGACAAGACCAGCGTCGCATCGCCTCCGCCCAACGACTGCTGATAAGCGGTCATCGAACGATAGAAGGCGTAGAACTCCGGATCCTTGGTGAAGGCTTCGCCATAGACACGGTTGCGTTCGGCATCGCCCTGACCACGCAGGATCTGCGCGTCCTTGCCGGCAGCAGCGACGATTTCCACCTTGCCGCGGTCGGCCACCGCCTGGCGGCGCTGGGCGCCCTCATTACCGCGGGCTCGGATCGCTTCGGCCTCGGCCAGACGTTCAGCCTTCATGCGGTCGAAGGTCTGTTGCGAGACTTCCTTGGTCAGGTCTGTGCGACGGATGCGCACGTCGGTGATCGTAAGGCCGAGCGATTCAGCATCCTTGGTGATGTCGTTGCGCACTTCCTTCATCATCGAGGCACGCTCGTTGGAGAGAGCGGCTTCAAAGCCACGCAGACCGTAGACGCGGCGAAGCGCCGAATCGAGACGGGTGCGAAGGCGCGATTCAGCCTGCGCTACGTCACCCGAGGCAACTTCGCGGAACAGCCGTGCATTGTTGATCTTGTAGACCACGAAGGCGTCGACCTCATAGAACTTGCCGCCAGAAACCTGGACACGCATGTTGTCGAGATCGAGCCTCAGTTCCTGGTTGGATACATACTGGACACGGTCAGCATCGAGGAACGCGAAGGGCAGCTTGAAATAGATGCCCGGCTCGGTCTTCACGTCGGTGATCTGGCCGAAACGGATGACGATTGCCTGCTGGCGCTGGTTGACGATGAAGAAAGACGAGAAAATCCCGAACAGCAGCACAAGCACGATGGCTGCGGAGACGACGATACGATTACTCATTTCGCGACCTCCTTGGTGGCGGGCTTCATCAGCTCGTTGAGCGGCAGCACGGGCAACACACCGTTGCTCGGAGCATTGCTATCGGTGATCACCTTCTTGGAGTTCTGCAGCACTTTTTCCATTGTTTCGAGATAGAGGCGCTTGCGGGTAATCTCCGGCGCCTTCTTGTATTGCTCGTAGACCGACAGGAAGCGCTGGGCCTCACCTTCAGCTTCCTTGACGACGCGGTTCTTGTAGGCAGCCGCTTCTTCACGGATCTGCGCCGCTTCACCATTGGCCTGGCCGCGCACCTTGTTGGCGTACTGGTTGGCCTGCTCGATCATCTTGTCCTCGTCCTGTTCGGCACGCTGGACTTCATCGAATGCACTGGAGACTTCCTTCGGCGGCGACACGTCCTCGATCGACACCGTATTGACGGCGATGCCGGCGTGATAGTTGTCGATGGTCTTCTGGATGTGGTCCTTGACTTCCTGTGCGATCGCCTGGCGGTTGTCGCGGAAAATGTCCTGCGCCGGACGGCGGCCCACCACTTCGCGCATCACCGAGTCGGCAACCTGGGCCAGCGTCTTGCCGGGTTCGGCGACGTTATAGAGATAGGCGCGCGGATCGGTGACGGAGAACAGCAGCGAGAACTGCACGTTGACGACGTTCTGGTCGCCGGTCAGCATCAGGCCTTCGCCCTGCTGACCGCTGGCGGAAGCACCGATCTTCTGCTGCTGTTCGGTCACATTGACGAGTTCGACCGTCTCGACCGGCCAGAACATGAAATGCAGACCTGGGCTGGCAACCTCGTCCTTCGGCTTGCCGAACACGGATTCGACGCCACGCTCGTCCGGCTGGACGGTATAGACGGCCTGCATCAACCAGAATGCAGCGACGAGCAGCAGCGCGATCACTGCCACGCCGCCATTGAAACCACCGGGCAAGATGTTCTTGAGCCGATCCTGGCTGCGGCGGATGATCTCATCGAGATCAGGCGGCGTATTGCCACCGGGTCCGCGCCCGCGGTTCGGCCCTTGTCCCCAAGGGCCCTGGTTTTTGCCGCCGCCCCAAGGGCCGCCGCCATTCTGATTACTCCAGGGCATTCATACCTCTTTATTGAGTGAACCTCGACCGCCACCGTTGCGGGTGCCGGCATTCCCGTGACCGTTATAGGTATCCCCGGTTTACGTTTCAACGCATGCGGTCAGAGATCAGTGATTTTTGATGAAAATATGTCTTTACCGCTCCGGTTTCGGCAGAAGTCGATTCTATCCGTCAGTCGACGCGGGCATAGGTGACGAATTTCGTTGAATATTGGTCCTTTTCGCCGGCCGGAACGGCCTCTTCGCGAACCGGCTTCCACATCACAGGGTCGATCGATGGGAACCAGGTATCGCCTTCGATCACCGCATTGACATGCGTCACCTGCAGGATGTCCGCTCCCTCCATCGCCAGCCGATAGATTTCCCCGCCGCCGATGACGGCAATCTCGTCGGTGCCGAGCTTGTCGGCCTCCGCAGTCGCGAGCGAAATTGCCTCGTCATAGGAATGCGCGACCATCACGCCGTCTGCATGATAGGCCTTGTCACGGGTGATGACGATATTGGGGCGGCCCGGCAATGGCTTGCCGATCGACTCGTAGCATTTGCGGCCCATGACGATGGGCTTGCCGATGGTCAAAGCCTTGAACCGCTTGAGATCGGAGGACAGCCGCCAAGGCAGGCCATTGTCCCGGCCGATCACGTAGTTGTCCGCCATGGCGACGACGAGCGAGATCTTCATGCGACAACCGGCAACTTGGCGCCAACAAGCTTTCCGGCAGTCCAAATCGTTTGCATCGTCGCCATCACTTCCTTCGCTTCCACAATCTCAGGGTCACCAAAGGCACGATACTCGGAGGAACCGGCCCGTAAAGGGTTTCATGTTTCCTCTCCTAGCATGAGATAGCGCGACACCGATATGGAAAACACCACTCGATACTGGCAGCAGACGGGCAACGCCGTCCCCGCGCTACTCACCGCCAGCGCGCTCGGGTTTCAACAAAACCTGCCGCCCGAACGACCGTAATGCCCATCGCCGGCCATCGCTGCGGATATCGGTGAGGCTGAGGTGCTCGACATCTATCTTCCAGAAAGCCTGCGCTGGCGCGCCGAGCGTAGCGATGATCATCGCCCGGATCACCGCCGCATGGGTGACAATGACATGATGTCCTTCCCATGCGAGATGGCCCGCCATCCAGTCCGACATCCGTTCGAGCAATTGCGAGTTTGATTCTCCGCCGTGCGGCGCAGCGTCCGGCTCCGATATCCATCGCGCCAGGCCATCTGCCTCGCCAGCACTGATGTCATCGATCGTGCGACCTGCCCAACGACCATAATCTATATCGCGAAAGGCGGTGTGAACGGTGTAGTCGAAGCCCAGAGCCTCGGCGGTCTGGCTCGTGCGCAGTTCCGGCGCGCACAGCACCTTGTCGACCCGCCCGAGAAATGCGCCGATCTTGGCGGCTCGTTCAGCCTGACCATCGGCGAGCGGGTCATCGGCGGGAAACCCCGCCGCACGGCTCATCGTCGTCGCGCCATGGCAGAGAATCGTAAGGCGAAGGGCGCGGGGCAATCAGAACCTCAAATGCATCGCTCGCGGCGAAAACCAGGGCCTATACCGCGATCGGTGCTTTGATCGTGGCATCCGCCTGATAGTCGAGCAACTCAAAATCCTCGAAGCGGAAGGAGAAAATGTCCTTCACCTCGGGATTGATCTTCATCACGGGCAGTTGCTTCGGCGTCCGACCGAGCTGCAGCTTCGCCTGTTCGAAGTGGTTGGCATAGATATGTGCGTCGCCGAGCGTGAGGATGAAATCGCCGGGTTCCAGCCCCACCACCTGCGCGACCATCATCGTCAGCAGCGCATAAGACGCGATGTTGAATGGTTTTCCGACATCACTATTTTTTTTCATCATTCGGTACCACAAAAACTGTTGATCGATGGCTTTATGATAGGCGCGATCAGCGGCAGCCGCCAGCTGATCTATCGTGACCGGGCCGAAGCTGCGCGTTTCCAAATTACGCTGTAGCTGCTTCGGCCTGGTGGAGCGAGGCGGTGCGAGTTTGCTCCCTGGGACCCCGGCCCGCAGGGCTGGGGCCTTGAAAGTCCGCCAGGCCATAAGTGCTCGCTCCATACTCCTCCCCTCCCTCGGGTAGGACTGTCGTGCAGTCATTTCTCGTCCGATGAGATGGTCAACTTGTTCTTCGGGGACTTAAAGCGTACGCCCATTCCAAAGACATCCGTCCCATCGGTAAACTCGACTCCGCGTCGTTCAAGCTCTGCACGGATTTTTCCCAGCACCCCGATATCGAGACGCACTCCCTCGCCTTCTTCCAAGCGAGCAATAGTCCTTCGATGAACCTCAGCTGACTGCGCCAGCTGCTCCTGGGAAATACCGGCAAGCACACGTCCTGCCCGCAAAATAGGTCCAAAAAAATACGCGCTCATAAACGCAAAAGCAGGCCAAAATTCGAAAATGTCAACATTATGCACAGTGTGACAAGAATCGCTCATTGAGTTACATCACGGCGCACAAAATGTGACAACTATGTTGACATTTTCGACGACGAATCTCAATGTGCGGACGTCAACCACGGGACGCTGCCGAATCGAGGCAGAACCATTCGTATTGTCGAGGATGCCATGAACGACCTTCTAAAAGGATCAGGTTACTCCCCCGAGGACCTGCTGAGCACCATCGCCAGCTTGCGAGCATTGGCCGACGATCTGGAATCTGTCTGCAACGGGCGTGTTCCTCCCCTGCCACCGGTTTCCATCAGTCAGTGGGCTGTGTCCCGTCGTTCTGTGCCCTGCCTTATTGGGCGGGTGCGAGGGCATCCAATTTTGAAAACGGCTTCGGCAGTAACCTCCGAGGTTTTCTTCATGAACCCATCACTTGGATTGGCGCGAACGTTCAGCCGCTGGTATCGCCTGGGAAGTGCAGGAGACGCTCTTGGAGAATTGCAATGATGAGCGTTTTTCGGAAAGATAACAAAACTCTTAAGGAAGAATTCCTTCGGCTTGAAACAGCAATTGCAAATGTGGCTAGTGCCACTTTTTTTGAACCAGCCCTTCGCCTTAATCGAAAGGCACCGCTACTAGCGCTCGCAAGCAGGCCCACGACCTATTTGACGTACTGTGCCGTCGTGGCCTCCCTCAAACATCACGCCGCCCTCTTTCACTCACGCAGTGAAGTGTTAGTCATCATCGTGCCACGGCGGTGGCAGCTTGATCTTCTCGCACATGCCTTTGATTTGTGTTTTGGAGACGTGGGCACGGGCGAGACGGATATTCATCTGCACCTCTATTCGCCTCCCAAGGCCAAGCGCGTTAAGGAACCGCTTGATCCAGTTCTGCTGCAGTCGCGGACGCTCGTTGTGTGCATCCACGAAGGGCAGAACATCCCATCTGATCTTTCTATCGTCACTGACACCACGCTCAGCCTAGATATCGGCGCAGCTGAACATTTTAAATCACTTGCTCGACTCCGAAAGTGCGGCCCGCTCTCGGAAGAGGATTTGCGGTACCTCGCAACGCTGCCCAGCGAAACGATAGATTGTGTTTTCAGACATGGAAAATCAACGGCGATTGCTCTCGCACGCCACAGGGAATACGAGCGTAGTGCGAAAGAGGATTCAGCGAATCCGCTGAAAACGTCAGTCGGCTTTGGGAACGCAGGGGTTTGGGCACAGCGCGTAAAAGCCGACTTAGCGCTCTGGCGTGAAGGAAAGCTGTCTTGGACGGATATCGACAAAGGAATTCTGCTTGCAGGCCCACCAGGTGTGGGAAAAACCAAATTTGCGGCGGCATTGGCAGCGGAATGTGGAGCGCATTTTGTTCAGGGCTCGTACGCAAAGTGGCAAGCTGCGGGGCATCTCGGAGATTTTCTGAAGGCGATGTACGAGTCCTTCAGGGAAGCTACGCAAAACGCACCGTCTATCCTCTTAATCGATGAGCTTGATGCCATTGGCAAACGTAGCCAGTTTACGGGAGACAATTCCGATTACTCGGTAAAAGTGGTCAACGCAGTATTGGAAGCCCTTGATGGTGTTCAGGGGCGCGAGGGAGTGGTGGTAGTTGGGGCGACCAATCGTCCGCAGGACATCGACGAGGCAATCCTACGAAGTGGACGCCTAGAGACCCACGTCCGCATTGGTCTTCCGGACGCCCAATCCCGTCAGCAAATCCTTGAACTTTATCTCCCCTCCGTTGCCCAGCACCCCGCGCTGCCATCAATCGCTGAGAGGTTCGTAGGCTTATCTGGAGCAGATTTGGAGCGGCTTGCAAGAGAAGCACGCCGCCTGGCTCGCTCCGATGAGCGCCAAGTTCGGATAGAAGACCTGACGCAACTCGCCCCTCGGGCAATCGAACTGTCGATGGAAGATCGTTTCCGAATTGCGGTTCACGAGGCCGGGCACGCCATCGTCGCCCGCGTTCTCGGCGGTTCGAAGTTACTGTCCGTCGAAATCTTTCCAGAAGGTGGAGAGGTCGACGGCACAACGTCCCACGGCGTGACTCGGCTCGATTCGGCGCATCAAAGAATTGAAACGCGACAATCGCTCTCAAAGCAGGTCGCAACACTTCTTGCGGGGTTGTGCGCGGAGGACCTATTGCTTGATGATCGGTCTGTCGTCGCTGGAGGCGATCCGAGAAGCGATATCGGCAAAGCGTCTGCCTTGGCCGTTCGCATGTTCGCTGAACTGGGGTTAGGCACCGGCCTTAGCTACCTTGCCCCGAGTTCGACACAGAAACAGCCAAGCGAATATCTGGCCGATCCTAACGTGCGCCAGATAATCGAAGAATTCCTCGATGACCAATACGACACTGCGCTGTCTATTCTTCAGAAAAGAAAAACGCTACTTGTTGCCATGGCCACGGCACTATCTACAAAATGCCGCTTGGAAGCGAGCGAACTCGAAAGCCTATTCCAATCAGCTGGAGAATATGAATCTTTGAGAGGCACTTAGTGCGAAAAGCTCTCGAACTTGTTTAGCGAAAGTCTGTTCACCGAAACCATATTCTGCTTGTTAGAGGGCGGCAGCGTACTGCCCTTTTCCTTGCAGACCATCGATCAGGAATAAGCTGGCGCAACAGAGAGGCGGTCGTCATCGGGCCTGAGCTACCAGCTCCCTCCCCGTGCATGTCGAACCTCCTGAGAGGGACAGTAACCAGAGTCCCATGGACCTCGTTATCAGGCCTTTTGGGGCCGTCAGACCCCGAATGCGGCGAACCATTGAAGATCACCTGTCTCGCCCTTAAGACTGGGTCGGACATCCCCTGGATTAGATGTGCCGGAGCGGGAGTCTCTATGATCGTCGGTGCAGGCGCGGCGAGCGTATATATGCGGCGATGCGTGAAGATGACGCGGAATTGGACCGGGATCACGTCCAGCCGCCCGGCTATATCCTCGCCAAGGCGATGCAGCCAAATATATCTCTGATACCTTGCCAAAAATCACTGTGCGCAATTTTAGATTAGCCTCGATGCCGGAGGGCATCCACTATCACCGAGAAAGCGGGGAGATTCTGCCGCCTGCTTGGATAATATAGATAATAGCCAGGAAACTTTGGTGACCACTCGTCCAGCACCAGACGTAGGCGACCATCGTACATCTCCTGCTCTACGGTGCTTTCAGGAACGTAGATTATTCCATGGCCTTCGATTGCAGCGTCAATCATCGCCTGTGAGTTGTTGAAAGTCAGTTGACCCTCGACCCGAACGCGGACTTCTTCTCCGTCCTTGCTGAACTCCCATGCATAAAGGCCGCCTGCCGTTGCAAGTCGCCGGTTGATGCAATTGTGATTCATCAGGTCTTGAGGACGGGCAGGCACGGATCGGCTTGCAAAATAGGCGGGCGACCCCACGGCGACGAGACGCCAGTCTGGTCCGATTCTGACCGCGATCATATCCTTTTCCAGGCTCTCACCCAGGCGTACACCGGCATCGAAGCCGTGTTCGACGATGTTGCGAAAGCTATCGTCGATGCTCAATTCCAATTTGATATCGGGAAATTCTTTCAGGACTGGAGACAGCTTGGGCCACACGACCGTGTCCAAGGCGTGGTCGGAGAGAGTGATCCGCACTGCCCCGGCCGGTTTCTCGCGATAGGCCATAACCGCATCGATCTCCGCTTCTATTTCGGAGATGCGAGGGGCCATGGATTGTTTGAGGCGTTCTCCAGCCTCCGTGGTGGCTACGCTTCGCGTCGTTCGATGAAGTAGTCGCAAGCCCATTCTGGCTTCCAACTGCTTCATCGCATGACTGAGCGTCGACTGCGCGATGCCGAGCTTGGATGCCGCCCTGGTAAAACTGCGCTCTTCGGCAACGGCGAGAAACCAAAGCAGCTCGTTGAAGTTTCCACGGTTCATGAAATGTCCAATCAAGAATGACTGTCGCGCATATTATTGGTCCAGTTCGATAAGTCCAAGCGAATTGCGATGGCTAATCGAAGCTTTCGATTGGTGCTATCTGTGGGTCTATCGGCCCAGAAGGTGCCGTTTTCAATCCTGGAGAACTCGGATGCAAGTAGCCTATGACGAGAGGCTGGTCGGACAGCGTGCAGCGTGGGGCGCGGTCATTTCCATGGCGCTCTGCGTCTTCGTGTTGATCGCCTCGGAATTCATGCCAGTCAGCCTTTTGACGCCCATGGCAGGTGACCTTGGAATTACTGAGGGCCAGGCGGGCCAGGCAATTTCCATATCCGGAATTTTCGCGGTCATCACGAGCCTGGCAATCGCGACCCTCACTCGAAATATTGATCGCAAACTCGTGGTGACTTCTCTGTCGCTGCTGCTGGCAGTTACCGGAACCGTCGTCACTTTCGCTCCCAACCATATTGTCCTGATGATCGGCCGCGCACTCCTCGGCGTAGCGATTGGTGGATTCTGGTCAATGTCCACTGCAATTGTCATGCGCCTGCTGCCGAAGGAATCAGTGCCTAAGGGTCTGGCAATGCTCAATGCCGGTAATGCCATCGCCGCAACGGTGGCAGCTCCGCTCGGAAGCTTTCTCGGCGATTTCATCGGTTGGCGTGGCGCTTTTTTCCTCGTCGTTCCGCTCGCGCTCTTGGCTCTGGTCTGGCAGGCAATCAGCCTGCCTCCGCTTGTCCCGCAACAGGTGTGGAAGTCGACCAATCCATTTGCGCTCCTGAAACGTCCGCAGGTCGCTTTGGGCATGCTGTCAATGATTCTGCTCTTTGCAGGGCAGTTCGCGCTCTTCACCTATCTCAGGCCCTTCCTGGAAACGGTGACGAAGGTCGATGTCACGACCCTTTCCATGATGCTCTTTCTCATGGGGCTCTCGGGCGTCGCCGGGACCTGGCTCATCGGTCAACAGCTAAACAAGCGCCTCTACAGCATTCTAGTCGTCATTCCTTTGATCATGGCGGTTCTCGCTGCTGGACTGATCGCATTCGGCTCTCATACCGCAACCACCGCAGCACTTCTGGCGCTCTGGGGCTTTTTCGGAACAGCGGTACCGGTCGGCTGGGGAACATGGCTAAGCAAAGTATTGCCCAATGACGCGGAGGCCGGTGGTGGTCTGCAGGTTGCCGCTATTCAGTTCGCCATAACCGGAGGAGCGGCGGCCGGAGGTTTCCTGTTCGATGCCATGGGTTGGTGGAGCGCCTTCGCGCTAGGCGCTATTCTCTTGGCGTGTTCTGGGTTGGTAGCAGGCGTGGCGGCAATCGAAAACAGGAACCACGCTCCATGATCATCAAGCTCGTTGTAAATGGGACCAGCATAGAAGCGACGCTGTTCGACAATCCGAGTTCACGCGACTTCTTTTCCATGCTGCCACTTGATCTCCAAATGGAGGATTACGTCAGCAAGGAAAAGATCGGTTATCTCCCCAGGAAACTGACAACAGAGGGCAGCGCCCCATTTGACGACGAGGCAGCCGGAGACATTGCCTATTATGCGCCTTGGGGAAACCTCGCGATCTTCTACAGCAGTTACCGCTATTCGCACGGACTCACACGCCTAGGCCGCCTGGACGGTCCGATAACTCCATTACTGATCGATGGGTCCTTCAGCATCGCCATCGAACCCGTTTCGGATAAATAAGGAGAATAACAATGCTCGGAACAGTTCTGCATGCGCCCGGCGACATCCGTTGTGAGGAAGTCGCGGAGCCGAAAATCCTGAAACCGACAGACGCGATCATCAAACTATCCGCATCCTGCGTTTGCGGGTCCGACCTCTGGCCGTTTCGCGGCCTTCAGCCGGTGAATGAACTTGCTCACATGGGTCACGAATACTGTGGTATCGTTGTCGAGATCGGCAGCGAGGTGAAGACCATTCGTCCCGGCCAGTTTGTCGTGGGGTCCTTCTGCATCTCGGACAATACCTGCCCTCATTGCAAGTTCGGCTTTCCGTCGTCCTGCGAGCAGCGTGAGTTCATGTCTGCCGCACAGGCCCCCTATGCAAGAGCGCCCCTGGCTGACGGTACCCTTGTGGCCACGGCTGAAATCCCCTCGGATGACCTCATCCCGAGCCTGCTGGCCACATCCGACGTTCTTGGGACCGGCTGGTATGCTGCAGATGCCGCCCGTGTTCAACCAGGCTGCACGGCCGTTGTTGTCGGCGATGGTGCGGTCGGGCTCATGGGCGTGCTTTCCGCGAAACAGATGGGTGCCGAAAGGATCATCGCCATGAGCCGTCATAAGGCTCGGCAGGAGTTGGCGCTCGAATTCGGTGCGACCGACATCATCTCCGAGCGTGGCGAAGAAGGCGTGGCAAAAATCAAGCAATTGACCGGTGGTGTCGGCGCGGAGTCCGTTCTCGAATGCGTAGGCACCCAGGAATCCATGATGCAGGCGATCAACTGCGCAAGGCCTGGTGGTTCTATAGGCTTCGTCGGCGTACCACATGGCGTGCAGCTTGACGGCCAGTTTATGTTCTTCCAGCAGAAGAGCTTGCTGGGCGGGCCCGCCCCGGTTCGCCGCTATCTCCCTTACCTGATGGAACTGGTGCTGAAACGGGAAATCAACCCCGGCAAGGTCTTCGACCTCGAAGTGCCGCTCGCCGATGTCGCTGAAGGCTACCGCGCCATGGACGAGCGCCGCGCGATCAAAACGCTGCTGCGAATGTAAGGCATCCCCAGGTCCACGGCCGAGACCGTGGTCCTCGATCAAGGAGACAATCATGGAAATCAAACGCGCTGGTAGCCAGCCTTCCGGTAAAGGGCCCTCGGACTGGTTCACCGGAACGGTGCGGATCGACCCGCTCTTTCCGGTGCGCGACCCAGCGAAGGCGGCTGGAAACGCCGTCACCTTTGAGCCCGGCGCACGGACCGCCTGGCACACCCATCCTCTGGGTCAGGTCTTGGTCGTCACCGCTGGATTTGGGCGTGCGCAACGAGACGGCGGACCGGTCGAAGAAATACTCCCTGGTGATGTTGTCTGGTTTGAACCCGGCGAGAAGCATTGGCATGGTGCCGGTCCGACGACTGCAATGACGCACATCGCCATCCAGGAGTCACTCGATGGCAAGGCCGTGGAGTGGTTGGAGAAGGTAAGTGACGAGGACTATTCGGGGTGAGCAATGCGATGGCGGCGGCACAATGTGCCGTCTGCCGAACTAGAACTGATCGCCAATGGTAGTGTGGCCGTGAGCGCAAGCCCTTTGAAGGCAAATTCGTGAAATCATCGTTGCGCAAGACGTGTCATTTATCACGGACCATCAGATTGTGATCAATTTAAAGGGTTCGAACTGTTCGTTTTCAACCTCTCGCCCGGCAAAAGTCCGCCTGACGTAGCCCCTAGGATTGCAGACGATCCTCGTTCTGTTGATGTAGTAGTCGAACGAGCTGTGTGTGTGTCCATGCACCCACAACTCCGGCTGAAAGCGTTCTATCAAGGTTGATAAATCAGAGGTGAAGGCCGGGTTCAGTCTGTCTCCTGCATAACGTTGGTGAATCGAGCGAGGGTGCGGGCAATGATGCGACACGACCACTGTCTGTCCGGCGAAAGGCATCGCGAGTTCTCGCTCTAGCCATTCGCGGCTATACTGATGGATTGCCAGCGCATCTTCCGGCCAGAACCGGCCGCGCCGTCCTGCCGCATCGACTGTATGAATATGACGGTGGTCGTTCATGGAGAGTAGCGCGACCTGCATACTTTCGTCAGGCCGCTGATGGAGATCATAGTCGGTCCACAAGGTGGCCCCAACGAACCTGATTTCATTGATGACAACGGTTTCGTTTTCCAGCCAATGCAAACCAGGATATCGCTCGCGTACCGCATTGCCGTCTTCCATCGAGTGCTGGAGGATGTGTCCGTAGTGTTCGTGGTTTCCGGCGACGAATACCACCTGCAAACCCTGCATGACTATACGCTCGTATAACTGCCGTTCCTGGGAAAACGACTCCGACAACAGGCAAAGACTCGGACGCCGCAAGAATGAGAATTGCGGCATAGGCGAGATGTGGATGAACCGCGATAAAAGAAGTGACTGATGTGATTGCGGAGTCCAGCAATGAACGTTCCTCTTGAGGGTTTGGGGACGACCAAATGGCAGCAGTCATCCAACTGCACTACCATCGCATACATTGACATGCAACGACCGTTACATTATGCGGAATCTATGGTTGACTCTTCCTGGTTGCTTCTCACCTACAAAGTCCCGGCCGAACCCGCGACAAAGCGGGTAGCTCTCTGGCGCAAGATCAAGGCCCTGGGTGCAATCTATCTCCAGAACGGAGTTTGCCTCCTTCCCAAATCTGACGACAACATGCGCCGTCTCAAAATGATGGAAAATGACATCTCGGAGATGGGTGGGGAATCCGTCATTCTCGAAACCACTGCCCTCGATCCGGGCCAAAGCGAGAAAGTGATCGCGCGTTTCAGGGCCGACCGTAACGAACATTATCGTGAGTTCATGGGACGGTGCGACGATTTTGAAAAGGAAATCGCCAAAGAAATCTCGATTGAGAAGTTCACCTATGCCGAGCTTGAGGAAGAAGACACCGATCTCAGAAAGCTGCAGGACTGGTTGGGGAAAATTAGGAAGCTGGATTTTTACGGAGCCTCCCTTGCTGAGGAAGCGTCCGAGCGCCTGAAGACCTGCGAGGCCGTATTAGATGCCTACGCCAAACGCGTATTCGAAGCCAATGAAGAGGCCAAAGGCGGCTCCATTTAACCTCAAAACTAGAGTAGTCCCGAATGTCTGTTTATTCCATCGACGCAACCACCACTCACGCCATCAATGGCCTTGCTGGGCACAGCAGCCTTTTGGATACGATGTTAATCTGGATTTCAAATGCGGGAGTGCCGATACTAATCGCACTGGTGGCGATCCAGTGGTGGTTCAACGTAGAAAAGGCGAAGGACCGCCACGTCATCCTCTCGGCAGGGCTATCATTCCTCATTGGTCTGGGTCTGAACCAGTTCGTCCTGCTCATGGTTCATCGGGTACGTCCGTACGATGGCGGCATCACCCATCTGCTCATCGAGCGAAGCGCCGATTTCTCGTTCCCTTCAGATCACGCCACGGCAGTTTTTGCCATCGCAGCCACGTTCCTCCTCCACGGGCTATCCCGCCGTGGCTTCTGGTTGTTGGCTGCCGCAATCCTGGTCGCGATCTCGCGGGTCTACATCGGTACGCACTATGTTTCCGATATTCTCGGCGGCGCACTCACTGGAACAATCGCTGCTGCTTTTGTCGGCGTTCTCTTTCGTCGGGAAAGCCGCCTCAACCGCTTCTTCTCAAGCATCCTGTGAGGCCAAGACCATGATGACAATCGATCATGGACTGATGCGTGTCGTGAAGCGGGTGGCTTTTCTCAATCTCGGCTATTTCGGCATCGAATTCGCGGTTGCGCTGACCATTGGTTCGGTCGCCCTGTTTGCTGATAGTGTCGACTTCCTGGAGGATGCGTCAATTAACCTCCTGATCGCGCTCGGTATGAACTGGAGCATCCGCAATCGAGCCCGCCTCGGAATGGCACTTGCGGGTATACTAATGATCCCAGCACTCGCGACGCTTTGGACCGCATATCAAAAATTCGTGGCTCCGGTCACGCCCGAGCCGCTGCCGTTGACACTCACAGGCCTTGGTGCGCTCGTCGTCAATTTCGCCTGCGCAATGATGCTGGTACGTTATCGGCATCATAAGGGCAGTCTCACGAGAGCGGCCTTCCTATCGGCTCGGAATGATACGATAGCCAATATCGCCATCATCGCGGCGGGCCTGGCGACGGCATTCATCTGGCCGACAATCTGGCCTGACCTCATCGTCGGCATCGCAATTGGCATTATGAATCTGGATGCCGCTGCAGAAGTGTGGGAAGCCGCTCAAAAAGAACGAGCGGAGGCCTGACGTGCATAGCTCGCCGAGCTGCGGGTGGCGATTTGGACTAGCCAAACTTGTCTCTGCTACGAGAGAATCTGCAGTTCCGCTTCGACACTGCCGATAAGATTGCCAAAGCTATGCTGAAACTTCCATGGGATGTTCAGGCCATCCCTCTGCACTGAACGCATCGGCACGATTTCTGCCTCTTTCCTTCGCCTGATAAAGCGCTTCGTCCGCCCGCACCAATAGCTGGGAGGGCGACAGAAACGGATCGCTGCCCGCAATCGTCGATACTCCGATGCTTGCCGTAATGACTTTGTGCTCACTCCCTGTGTGGGGTATGCCAAGTTGTTCCAGCGCGGAACGGCATTGCTCGGCGAGACCCAATGCTGCGGTAAGGTTGGTCCCCGGCAGGAGAACTGCGAACTCCTCCCCACCATACCGCGCCACCACATCCGTGGGCCGACTTACTGCTGTTCGCAGGCACTCACTCACCTTCTTCAGACATTCATCGCCTGCAGGGTGGCCATAGTGGTCGTTGTATGCTTTGAACCGATCCACATCGATCATCAATAGGCTAAGCGGACCATTGCGCCGGTTGGCCCGAGAACATTCGGTGCCAATCGCCTCATCGAACACCCTGCGGTTAGAAATGCCTGTCAGCGCATCAGTCTCGGCTAGACCCTTCATCTGGTTTGCCAGTTGACGCAATGACAACTCGGCTTGCTTGGTAGCACTGATATCGGAGACAACCACGAGAGCTGAGCCATCCTGGGTCATGCGCGTGCGCAGGCTCAGCCATCGATCATCGGAAAGTGGAATTTCCGTATCGCGTGTAACGTGAAGTTCGTTCGCGGCATCCTGAAGCCAGACTTCACTCACGTCCGTGGGGAAGTCTTTGCGTTCGCCGTTCAAAGCCGCCGCACGGAGTATGTCTGTGATGTGCGCACCCGGTTGACGAGCATAGGCGGATAAAGGGAAGAGAGACCTGTACCTCTCATTGCAGAACAGCAGATATCCAAGATTATCAAACATCGCCAGGCCATCCGACATTTCTGCCATAGCTTGCGAAAGAAGATCGCGGCTTTCCACCAATTGATGTTCCAGGTGCTTCTGTTGGGTGATGTCCCTTGTGACCCCTGCCACGCCCACCATGTCCCCATGGCGGTTTCTAAGAGCTACCTTCGAAGTGGAATACCATTTCCTATTTCCCTGCTCGTCAGCCAGTTCCTCCTCGAAATCCGCAATCGGCTGACCTGAGCGCATGATCTCCTGTTCAACCTCGAACAACGTTTGAGCGCGTTCCGCCGGAGCTGTGTCAAAGTCTGTCAGACCGACCATTTCCGAGGATTTCTGCCGACCATGAAGCTTGGCGACATTCAGGTTGGCAATGACAAACTCGCTCTCCAGGTTCTTGACGTAGTGGAAATCAGGAGCCTGGGTGAGCGCCGCATAGAGAATGTCGCGCTCCTCTGTAAATCTGCGGAAATATGTAATCACACTTCCACAAACAATGATGGCGACGGTATTGAGGAGTGCCATCAGAAAAGACATCTGATAAATGGCATTTGGAGCATTTGGCCTGGCAAGTGAAATCATCAAGACGAGCAGAGTTACTGGCACAGCAAGCGCACTCGCCGCGATGCCCCATGTTCCTACTGCCCGCTTCCCAAGCGTCAGGTGAATGATCAGGCAAACGGCCGAGATCACGACAATGCCGGTCAGGCCATTTGTAACTCCCACCCCACCCATCATCGCGCGGAACACAAGTGCCATTGGCGCAGTGACGGCAATCGCAAGCGGCCCTCCAAAAATAGCTGAGACCGCTAGCAGCGAACTCCTCAAGTCGAAGTAGATGCCCTTTTCGAATTCCACGGAAAGCAGCATGGAGAGGACGACGCCCAAGCCCATTGTTGCGCCAAAACCCAGCTTCAGCAGGTTTTTCGAGAGTCGATAAAACTTGTAGTGTAAATGCATCCAAATCGCGATCAGCAAAGCCACCGACGTCAGATTGCCAATCAATACCTGCCAGACTGATGTCATCTCACCCATTGCCGCCGTATGCAAACATTCACCCGGCAATATCATTAAAACCTTGCACAAAACTTAGTGACCCGAGCAACTACTCGCAAAGCGGGCAGATCGTCGGCAACGCCAAACTAGGCTGAAGGAACGGTCCGCTTGGGCTGCCTTGCTCAAGGCAAGCCGATGGCGGCTCCGGTGTCAGCAAGACGCGCGTGCCTTGAACCAAGCAACCGAGCGAGCCCACAACACGTAGAATTCCGTGTGACCATTTGACGGAGCCCGCCTAGCTGAGTGGACCGGAAGATCGGCGTTCGGCGGGTTGATCTCCTTGAGATTACACTCCTCTTGGAGCGAACAGGATTATCGCTGACGCCACCAGAGCAAGACCCGATCCTGAGAGGTCCCAGCGATCTGGTTGGTGTCCTTCAACCGCCCAAAGCCAGATCAGAGAGGCAACAATGTAGATGCCGCCATAAGCTGCGTATGCCCTGCCTGCCGCCGCACTTGGGACAAGCGTCAGCAGATAGGCGAACGCCAGCAGTGACAAAGTACCGGGGACGAGCCAATAGATTGACTTCTCAAGCTTGAGCCATGCCCAAAATGAAAAACATCCCGCAATTTCACAAATCGCTGCTGCAGCAAAAATCAGGCCGGTGGAAAGGATTATTGGCATATAAAACTCGCATTCAGAGTCTGTATCACGGACTCGAAGGTCTCCCATACAATTTGCAGGAAGGCCACCCAGGATAAGAAATTGCCGGTAGCCGCTTCGGCTATATTTTCGTTGTCACGCTGACGATCCACGGTGGCATGACACTAGCCAGCGCGGTCTGGATCGAGCGATCAAGGCCAGTCAGGGTCATGGCTCCGGCCAGGATAAGCAAGACGCCTAGCACCACCTTCAGGTTCGACGCGGCACCGGTCATTCGCCCCCGCCATTTCGCAAGCGCTTCGCGAGAAACCATCCCGAGCGCCAGAAGTGGCAATGCTGTCCCAACGCCGAACATCAGCATGGTAAAGGCAACCGTTTCAAGGTTTTCGCCTCTCGCCGCCATGACAGATGCCGCGCCCAAGGTTGGCCCGATACAAGGCGTCCAGACTGCCCCTAGAAGAAGCCCGACCCCGAATTGACCACCTATGCCAGAAGGCGAGAAGCCTACAAAGCGGTTTTGCGTCCAGTTGCTCACCGGTCCCGCGACGGTGGCAAATCCCACCTGAAAGCGCGGAACCATTAGCACGGCCCCGACGACGACCAAAAGGATCG
This sequence comes from Shinella sp. OV683, assembly GCF_057787725.1. Lineage (NCBI taxonomy): Bacteria > Pseudomonadati > Pseudomonadota > Alphaproteobacteria > Hyphomicrobiales > Rhizobiaceae > Shinella > Shinella sp. OV683. The sequence goes on along the minus strand of NZ_CM173543.1, from coordinate 1,491,355 downwards.
CCGAGACCGTCCGAAATACCGTCATGTCGATGCCGATTGAAAATCCGGCCGTCGCAACGAAAAGGCCGATGGCAGTGAACGACAAAGCAACACCAGCCGCTAATCCGACTGGCGCGAACCGATGTTCTGCAACTGCGCTCGCCAGGACGACAGGAACGAGGGGCAGCACACAGGGCGACAAGATCGAAAGGACTCCTGCGACCAAAGCGAGGATCATCATCGGTCAAAGTGCCTTGCGCAGAAAGGCTTCGATTACAGCTGGATCGGTTTCGCCCACTTGCCGGTCTATCTCCGTGCCATTTTTGAAAATGATCATAGTGCTCTGCGTTTGCACACGATAGCGCCGCAGGATTTCCTTCTGGCTGTCGAAATCCACGTCAAATTTCTTCATTCTCGCGAAGTCGGGTGACTCAAGTAGCTTGGCGACGATGGGCTTTTGGGCCTGGCAGACTTCACACCATGGTGCTGTGACATGAATAAGGACCGGGTTGCCCGCTTCGGCCGCCTCGTCAAATCCGGGAATAGTCTCGTCACCGTTTTGAGCTGCAAGCGGCGTGGCGATGCCGAGAGCGATGCCGGTGGCACATAGAAGGAAGTTGCGGCGGTTCATTGAGCAGGCTCCAGATTGTTGGTTTTGTTGAGTATGAAATGGTTGAAGAGTTCATCCGCAGCCTCGGCCGCTCTCTCGGGCGCAATGATCGTGAGATGAACCCCGTTACGGTCATGCGCGAGGTTGAACGTCAGAAAGGCGCAGCACGTCTGTTCCTCGCGGACGAGGTCCCGCACATCTGAGAGCGCATCAGCAGAATAGGTAAGATCGAGCCTTAAACCGTCTCGTCGAGCCGAGAGAAGCTGATTGGCAGATAGGTCCTCGATAAGCCGGGTTCGGGCCTTGAAATCATTGGCGTCCAATGTACACGCAATCGGTGCCTCCCCTTTTTGACCCGACCTGCATTTCTCACCACATCCGCACGCGTCTGCTGGCTCCACGAGATTTCTGATACTTTGTGTTGGTGAAGACTTGCGGCGGACATAGAAGACGAGGCCAGTGGCCGGGATGGTCAGCAGCAACGCCGCAGCGCCCCAATAGGGGATGGCCTGCGCCTCCGATAAGCGCAGGGATTGCAGGGAACGCACAGCATGCGACACAGGCCACCGCCGCCGCCCCGGCGAATTTCGTCGTCTTTTGCATACTTTCGACCTTTCGAATTTGTGATTGGTCGAAGCCTACTCCTTCAAGTAACTTTAAGGGCAAGGAGCAAAATCAGTCATGACCCTTCACATTCGCGTGTACACAATTGGAAACCTGGCAAAAGCAGCTCGCGTCAGCGCCCCGACGATCCGCTACTACGAGGATATTGGTCTACTTCCCAAGGCACGCCGGTCCGAGGCGGGCCAGCGCCATTATGAGGAAAGTGATCTCTCTCGACTGACCTTCATCAAGCAATGTCGTGATTTCGGCTTCACCATCGAACAAGTCCGGGTGCTTCTCGATCTCTCGATCAGTGGGGATCGCGATTGCTCAGAAACCCGAGATATAGCCCAGGTGCACCTTGATGAGGTTCGTCAAAAGCTGATTGAACTGAAGCAATTGGAGACGAGATTGCAGGGGTTCGTAGATCAGTGCAACGAAGCCTGTGCTGGCGGCCCAGGTGACAAGTGCGTCATCATCAAGGAAATGGCAACACCCGTCAGCTCCTGTTGCGGAAAGAGATGATAAGTCGCCGTCGCGCCACATCATAATCTTTGAATCTGTCTTGAATTATCCCCTCCAGGGGGATAGGAAAAAGCATGACAGACCATATCCATGAATCTCACCCCGAAATCGTCAAGCGCCTGAAGCGTGCCGAGGGGCACCTCAAAAGCGTTATCGCCATGATCGAGGGTCATCGACCTTGCCTCGACATTGCTCAGCAGCTCCACGCCGTAGAAAAGGCAATCACGCAGGCCAAACGAACCCTGATCCAGGATCACCTCGATCATTGCCTCGAAGACGCGGTGGGAACAGTCGGTCGTGACCAACGCCAAATCGTCGACGAATTCAAAAACATCGCCAAATATCTATGAGCACCGTCATGTGGAATAAGCTTGTTGGTTTCCACGCAGAACTGAGCCGGTTAGGCGCATAATTTCCATTGAGAATTGAGCCATGTGAACCTTCCCCCCAACGCGGTCAGCGACGGGGGCAACGGAGTGATCCACATGGGACTTTTAAATATTATCCGGCGGATGGCGCTGCGCGAGAAGCAGTCGATCCGCGAGATCAGCCGGCGTACTGGGCTGTCACGCAACACGATCGCGAAGTATCTGAGCGCAGGCACCATCGAGCCGACGTTCACGGTACCGGAACGACCGAGCAAGCTTGATCCCTTTTCCGACAAACTGGCTGGCTGGCTGAAGACCGAGGCCGGGAGGTCGCGCAAGCAGCGCCGAACGCTGAAGCAGCTTCATGCCGATCTGGTGGCTCTTGGCTTTACCGGCTCCTATGGCCGGGTTGCCGCTTTCGCCCGTGATTGGCGGGCTGAGCAGCAGACGACGGGCCGCGGCATATTCGTTCCGCTATCTTTCCGCCCAGGCGAAGCATTCCAATTCGATTGGAGTGAAGATTATGCCGTGATAGGCGGCGAGCGCACGAAGCTTCAGGTTGCACATATCAAGCTATCGCACAGTCGGGCCTTTCTGGTCAGGGCCTACCTACTGCAAACGCATGAGATGCTCTTTGACGCCCACAGGCACGGCTTCCGTGTGTTTGGCGGCGTACCTGGTCGCGGCATCTACGATAACATGAAGACAGCGGTCGATCGGGTGGGTCGCGGCAAGGAGCGACAGGTCAACATCCGCTTCCTCGCTATGACGAACCACTACGTCTTTGCACCTGAGTTCTGCAATCCGGCGGCAGGCTGGGAGAAGGGTCAGGTCGAGAAGAACGTCCAGGATGCTCGTCCACGACTGTGGCAACAGATGCCTGACTTCCCGGACTTGGCGGCATTGAATGCCTGGCTGGAACAGCATTGCCAGGACCTGTGGCGGGACACGGCGCATGGCACCTTGTCCGGTTCGATCGCAGATGTTTGGGCTGATGAGCGGGCAGCATTGATGGCATTGCCTATCGCGTTTGACGGCTTCGTCGAGCAGAGCAAGCGCGTCTCGCCGACATGCCTGATTACCTTTGAGCGGAACCGCTACAGCGTGCCTGCGTCTTTTGCCAACCGGCCCGTCAGCCTGCGGATTTATCCCGAGCGACTGGTCGTTGCGGCGGAGGGCAATATCCTATGCGAGCATGAGCGGGTCATTGAGCGCAGCCACGACAAACCGCCGCGAACGATTTACGATTGGCGACATTACCTTGCCGTCATCCAGCGCAAACCCGGTGCCTTGCGCAATGGTGCACCCTTCCTGGAATTGCCGTTGCCCTTTCGGCAACTGCAGGACCAGATGCTTCGCCGCCCCGGCGGTGATCGCGAGATGGCCGATATCCTTGCCCTTGTCCTTCATCACGACGAACACGTCGTACTCAGGGCTGTGGAACTCGCCCTGGATGCAGGAGTAGCGACCAAGACGCATGTGCTGAATCTGCTGCATCGGCTGATCGACGGCAAGACGGCTGACGGTCCCGACATCGATACGCCACAGGCGCTGACCTTGCTGCGTGAACCCAAGGCCAACGTCGAACGCTACGATGGCCTACGCGCCCGGATCGCAGGAGGTCGCCATGCGTCATGATCCCGCAAGTGCTGCCGTCGTCATCATGCTACGGAGCCTCAAGATGTATGGCATGGCCCAGGCCGTCACAGACCTTATCGAGCAAGCGGCTCCCGCCTTTGATGCGACCGTGCCCATCCTGTCCCAGTTGCTGAAGGCTGAATTGGCCGAGCGCGAGGTTCGCTCGATCGCCTATCACATGAAGGCTGCCCGCTTCCCGGCTTATAAAGACCTCTCCGGCTTCGACTTCGCCGCCAGCGAGATCAACGAGGCCACTGTGCGCCAACTACACCGATGCGAGTTCATGGATGGGGCGCAGAACGTTGTCCTTATCGGTGGCCCTGGCACTGGTAAAACGCATGTCGCGACCGCTCTTGGAATCCACGCCATCGAGCATCATCGCCGCAAGGTCCGCTTCTTCTCGACCATCGAACTGGTCAATGCTCTCGAGCAGGAGAAGGCCAAGGGCAAGGCAGGTCAGATCGCTGAGGCCCTGGTACGGCTCGACTTGTTGATCCTGGACGAGTTGGGGTATCTGCCGTTCAGCGCGTCCGGCGGTGCATTACTCTTTCACCTGCTGAGCAAGCTTTACGAACGCACCAGTGTCATCATCACCACCAATCTCAGCTTCAGTGAATGGGCCACCGTATTCGGTGACGCCAAGATGACAACCGCTCTACTCGACCGCCTGACCCATCGTTGTCATATCCTGGAAACCGGCAACGACAGCTTCAGATTCAAAGCCAGCTCGGCGGCGGCAGCCCAGAAGAGAGGAGAAAAAGCCAACCCCTTGACCAAACCCTGATCAGAAAATCATACTTAGAGGTGGCTCACTTCTCGGTGGAAAAACCGGCTCAGTTCCGCGCGGAAACCAACACGTCCTGGCTGATACTGTCAGGTGTCTTCTTGAAATCGACTTGGTCGCCTTCGCCTGCCGCCAGAAGGGAGCGCGTTAGCGGACTTAGAACCTTCAGGCGTTTATTGGATGACATGATTGGCCCTGTATCTCCATATATTGCGATATCCCAACGATCTGCTGGCCGCCCAAACACGAGCATGATCAAAGCATAGCGCTACGCGGCTTTTCGCTCAATCTCGTCAGCGATATTACGAAGCATTGCCGCCGCTGCCAGTTTATTCGTACCCAAAAGGCGATCAACCTCAGCAAGGTCGCGATTCTGCTTCACCTGTTCGAACAGTTCGCGATTTAGAACGGTTATATTCTTCACTCCCTCCCCCTGTTCGCGGCGTTTAACCTGGCCGTCTGACAAGACCCGACGAATTTGAATTTCATTGAGATACGGGCGCAGTGACATCACGTGCGAATGTCCCATACGGTTTCGGGCAACAATGAGGATTGTCTCACCCCAATCTGTTGTTAGATCAAGGGATTGTCCGCTCTCAGCGAAGTCATCAAGTACGCTTTCTATCATCTCGGTGATGAATCTGGCACGAAGACGATGGATGTTTGCGTTCACGATCTTTGCTTTTTCGAAGAATCCGGCGCAAATTCGTGTGACGCTATCTGTGGTGAGAACACCACCCTTCTCCGACAAAAACAAAAAGTCGTTATCCTTGCGTGGATACTTTGCGACTATGTCGGCCCGATACTTGTCAGCCCAGATATAATGCAGGGTCGCAAGAACGACCTCAAGTGGAACGATTAGCGAATTCTTCCCGCGATTCTTACGGTTGACCGTTATAGAAATCTGTTCGTCTCCGCGATCTAGGAGTTCGCCAATACCTTCTTCATCCGGTAGGTCGGTTACGCGAACTTGAAGCAGTTCGTTGACCCGACCGCCTGTGCGCAACGCCCAAGAAACCAGCAAGCCGTTTCGGACTGCATTTCTCTTGTGGGATGCCACTTCGAGAATGAGCCGCTCTACTTCGGCAGCCGTGGGAGTATGTCGGGACCCGAACGAACTGGTGCCGCCTGATTCAATGAGTGTCGAAACCCAGGTAGTGTATGTCTGCCCATGCCGTTTGACCAATATCTCTTGGCTTGAAATTGGAAAAACGTACTCTTCCGGTAGTAACACATATTCGGCCTTCGACCGCATTTGGACATGGTTTGTAAGCAGCCCCTGCTCCTCCGCCCACTCAAAAAAGCTGTACACGGTCGATATGCAATCGTTCCTCCTCGTGACCGAAAGCCCTGCCGCCTCCATGGAATGCCGCCACGCCAGAAGCACATCGTCCGTAACATCCAAGTAGCTCATTTTGTGGTTACGCTGAAAGCGGCGAAATATTCGCAATTTCTTCGCCGTTTCATGAACACTGGAATATGCCAACTTACGCCTGATCAGAAGGTAGCGGAGATAGCGGCTGACCCATTCGTCGATGCGGTCACCATCGTAGAGTGTCGGAACCGTAAAAACCTTGCCCACTGAGTCCAACTGGACAGGCAAGATGAGGTCGCTCAGGTGCTGTTTTCTAAACGATACCACAGTCTCCGAAAATGCGGTCGCCTGTTCTTCAGTAGTGACGTCAGGTGGCCGAGCCTCGGTTGGAGCGTGGTTGCGTTCCCATTGGCCCAATACTTTCCGCAGTCTCGGGCTCTCTGAAAGAGTTCCCTTTGAGCACATGATCTTTTCGGCCACCCATTGCCGTGAGACGCGACCACGTCTGGACGGGATTTCTGATGGCTCGCATTCGGCCAACAACGTTGTAAGTCGTTCGACAAGAAGGTGGCTACGCAGGATTGTGGAAATTGCGTTTGAAGGCACCATCAATTTACTATCCTCAGCCCGCCACCATGATTTGCAAGTTCCCGCTTCAATCTGGCGTTTTCATCTTGCAGCTGATCAAGCCTACGCAACAGGCCGCGATAGCGCTCTTGCTCAGCGCCTAGATCACGACGCGCCTTTTGCAGGGCTTCGTCCGTTTCGCCATATTGCTTACTGACGCCTTCCAACCTGGTTTTGTACTCCAGCATCAAGGTTTCCATGCGTAGCGTCTTGGCTTTCGCCGTCGCGTGTTGACGCGGCTTTTTCTCTTTTTGGGGCTGCAGCTTCTTGATGACCTTGCCAAGAGCGGTGACGGCTGAACCATACACCGAATGCCTGGTATTAAAGTCCCGCTTCGAACCAATTCCGGTGTTAATGCCGTGTTCTGGGCAGGTCCAGGTTCGGGCTGCGGTCAACGATTTGGGAAACGCGATACCATGCGGCACGCCTTTCGTTGCCCATGTGGAAAACAGGACGTTCAAAGCGGCCAAACAACGCATCGAAGATCGTTGTCACCCGACGCAGGCTGTTGACACTACTCGCCTGTTCCAGCATCGAAGTCGCAAAGATTAGGTAATCGTCGACGTGTGGCTTTGATCGAGCACCAGTCTGACCGCTGGTAACTTCGGCAACAGACGGCAGGTGGGTGCGGCGACCCCGCCCTGGTGGCTTGAGCTGGCAATCAAGAGGAGGCAGGACGCCATCGTTTGCTAGATTTCGGAGCACCGAATTGGTCGCTGAGATAACAGACTTCAAAGTGCCGGGGTTCTCGTAGGTCGCCGCGAGGGCGTCGCTGAAATCAAGCGTAGCTAGCGCCCACTCCCTTGCCAAGAAACGGACTGGGACCTGTGCGTGGACGGCATCTCTTATAGCCTGAGCAGATGACGATGCGTTGCTTGACAAATAATCGATCAAACAAAAGATAATCTTATAGTATATCTTAACATTTCTTCCAGCTTTACCATAATGACGCTCAAAGCTTTCTTTTATGCGTATGGAAAATTTATTCGGCCAGCCGAATTTTACTAAAAATTCGAACCGATATATTCGAGGCTCCACAATGCATATCAACGGATCACTTTTGATCTGCTCATGGTAATCTTGCTCGGCGCGAGTTATGACATCCTTAAACGGAGCACGATTGCATGCAGCGGGCGTTATTCCAACTTGATTTTGCAGCGCTTCTCGACTCAGCGACAAACCCTTGACAGGTGGATCATTGGCGAGAAAGTCTTTGAGCGCCTGAAGCTTGGTCATTACTTCGCGCGGGTGATATTCCAAGTCTTTGATGCGCTTGTCATAACGTTCGAAAAGCTCAGCAAGCTTCGGGTAGTTGCCGACCCAGATTGCGCCGTTGTACCCAAATTGGGTGAAGAACTGTTTTCGGCTGAACTTGCCATCCGACATCGAAAGGGTTCCGTCTTCAATGCCTTGATCTAGCCATCTCTCCATCTCAGGAATTTTGTAGTAGTGCGTGGACTCCGCTTTGCCGAGAGCATCTTCGTAGTCTTTAAGTATACCTCGGTAATCCGCAAATCCACGCTCACCGACGCCAACTACTCCGCATATGTGCAGTCGATGTATCTTGCCGCCACGAGTTCTAACGATGTCTTCTTCAAATACCTGGCGGTTAAGTTCCTTCACTATTCCGAAAGCAAAACGTCCAACGAGATAGAACTGGTGCTTTCGCAACGTCGGATAAAGGGAAACCACATGTCTGGACGCCTCATCTAACTCGGTTTCGCTCTTTCCGTAGTCGACTCCGAACGCGCGTTCGGGTATTTCCGATACGGGTTCCACAAGTGGTAAGAGAGTATTGTACGCTTCCAATAACGGCGCTCGACGTAGGATTGACTTGCGGGACGCTCCGACTGCGCTTTCGAAATAGTGTTGATTGATAAGAGTGGAGCCCCTCTCCCTCGGAACCCTTCCCTGGAGAAAGCAGGTGTTCAGCATCGCTACCAGGCGAGCATCTAAAGAACCAATTGCACAGTCTTGAAAGGGAAGCAGTGATGGGAAGCGTTCCATCAATCGTGCAACATCGGCGTCCGTCGATGATGGAATTGAGCGGGTGTTGCGGTGGGCTGGTTCGTGTACGCTTGGCGGTTCAATCCCGGGAACTGATTGCAGAACATATCGCTTAGTTTTGCTAGGCGCATTATGCGCCGTGTCCGGGCACTGGTCCATGTCACCATTTACGTCGTGCGTACAGCCTATCCCTATTATGTCTAGGTCTGGAGATAGCATTTCGTCAGGTGTCAGACGATTGTCCGCCTCGTCGCTAGGCATGTGTTCTCCCTCTCTGTTCCTCAACGAAAGGAAACATAGATTCCAAGGGTTTAATTTCTTTTGATTTCCGTCGACACGATGAGGCGAACGGCCAGCTTACGCGCCAGCCGTCTCGTCGGTCGAACGCGCGAAGGTAGTCAGTCCCTAGTTACCTACACGGCAACTGGTGCTTCAATGGCGGAATGGGGATCGTATCCCACAACGTCGAAGTCCTCGATCCGGTAGTCGTCAATTGACGGAGGACGCCGCAGCAGCCGCAGTTTGGGAAATGGTCGCGGCTCTCGTGCAAGGAGGGTTTTGGCCATTTCAAAATGATTAAGATACAGGTGGACGTCGCCGCCCGTCCAGATCAGTTCACCAGGTGTCATGTCGACCTGCTGCGCGACCATGTGCAGCAATGCCGCTTGCTGGCATACGTTGAAGGGGTTTCCTAACCCAAGATCGCAGGAACGCTGGCCAACGAGAAGAGAGAGCTTACCGCGCGATCCGCTGCCGTCTTCGGAGAGTTCGCTAACATGGAACTGATATGTCATGTGACAAGGATGCAATGCCATCTGATCGAGTTCGCCAACATTCCATGCGTGGAACAGCATCCTCCGGCTGGAAGGATTCGTCTTCAGCATGTGAATGATCCCCGCGACCTGATCATGCTCCTCCCCGCGAGAGTCAACCCAACGTCGCCACTGTTTTCCGTACACAGGCCCGAGGTCACCCCATTCGCGTGCGAACTTATCGTCTTCGAGAATTCTAGCTTCGAAATCCTCTTGCGAAATCGCTTCGCCGGTTTTCTTCCGGTATTTGTCCAGAGGCCAGTCCGTCCAAATACGAACGTTTTCACGAAGGAGAGATTGGATATTGGTTTGGCCGGTCAGGAACCACAACATTTCCTTAACAGCTGTTTTCCAAAAGACCCGCTTTGTCGTGTAAACTGGGAAAGTTCCGGCTGACAGGTCGAACCTCATCATCGCCCCGAACTTCGACAGCGTTCCAACGCCGGTCCGGTCGATCCGCCGATCACCGGTTTCAAGGACATTCTGGATCAAATCGAGATACTGATATTCGGGGTGTCGAGGCATCATAAAAATCCGTGTGGAACCTAGTGCTATGGTGCACATCTCATATCGAGGCTGCAATAGGTACCAGCTCTTACGCGGCCACAGCGGCGAACTCAACACTTGGTACCGGTACCATCTGCCGAATTAGTAAAGTTATTTTCTTCCAATATGTTAGAAGCGATGGTACCAACCCGATGAAGGAAAAGTATATCACGCCCAGGAAGATGTCCCCCGAGCGCTGGTAGAGCTGGCACGACAGCTTGCCATCGGCGACATAGAACTGGAACAGGCAATGGCATGGCGGCAGCGCCATTTCGTCGACCAGCGCCGGATTCCAGGCCGAGACGATATGGCGGCGCGAGTATGGGCTGGTCTTCAAACCTTCGATCAGGTTCTTGATCTGGTCGACATGACTGCCATCTGGCGCCGGCCAGGAGCGCCACTGATAACCGTAGACCGGACCAAGGTTGCCCTTGTCATCGGCCCATTCATCCCAGATCGAAACGCCATTGTCCTTGAGATAGGCGATATTGGTGTCGCCTTTCAGGAACCACAGGAGCTCGTGGATGATGGACTTGAGATGCAGCTTCTTGGTCGTGGTGACCGGAAAACCCTTGGAGAGGTCGAAGCGCATCTGGTGGCCGAACACGGAGCGCGTGCCCGTGCCGGTGCGGTCGCCGCGATCGGTGCCCGCTTCGAGCACATGTGACAGCAGATCGAGATATTGTTTCATTGGAAGCCGCCTGCGAATCCGAATTCACGCCAATATAATGCGTTATGCGGCAAGCTCCAATAAGCCGAGGGGCCTGTCCCCGGCTTATTTCGATAGCTGGCTCAGAGCGTGTCCAGCTTGCCCAGTTCCTTGGCGACGAGATAGTAGAATGTGACGCGCGACTTGGAGTTGTCGGCTTTCATGGCGGTAGCGACCGCTGCAACGGCAGCCTTTGCCGACGGGCCGGTCACGCCGAGCTTCTTGCCGCACCACTTTTCCTCGACGCGATCGAGTTCGGTCTGGTCGGTGGCGGACACCAGCGAAGAATCGCGGTTGCGCAGCGCGATACCGAGATGCTTGACGATCTTGGCAACCACGGCTTCATCCGCTTTGGCATCATATTTACGTACATCTGCAATATAGTCCGACATAGTCTGCTCCTCGCTGGTTGTGCGAGGGTGAGACTGCTCCAAGCCTCATTTTCTGTCAAGCGCCCGGCAAGTCGCCGACGCCAATCCAAAAAAGTCGACGATATCGCCTTTCCAAACGCGTACACGCACCCTATATAGGGGATGCCGGCTTGCCGGCTATGGTGATAAATGAGCGGTGAAATAAGCCCATTGGACCCGGGGGCGGTACCCGGCGCCTCCACCAAAAACCGGACGATCTAGACCGGCTTTTGATGGGGGCGAAATAGGATCGACAAGGGTGTAAAGATCGACTTTTTGCTCGGCATGATACCGCCGTTATCGGGTCAACAGAGTAGTTGCAAATGACAACAATGCTCAGGGTTACGCTGTAGCTGCCTAATGGCGGTTCCAGAAACCCAATTTAAGTCCTTGCGGGTAGCACTGTAAGGCGGGGTTCGGAGGTACCTGGCAACAGAAACCTCCACTTAATCCCCTCTCCTGCTGTTGCGTTTCCTGTGGCCTTTGTGGCATGCGTGCCAATTCCGGCGATGTCATCCCCGCTGCCGATGCGGTAAGGGCTTTGCCAATCGACGAGAAAATGGCATAGTCGGCACGAAGTCCAAGAAAGAAAAATGGGAATCAACATGGGGCAGGATCACATCCGCTACGATATTTTGGCTCAGGACGCGCTACGCGGTGTCATCCGCAAGGTTTTGTCCGAAGTCGCCGCGACGGGTAGCTTGCCTGCTGATCATCATTTCTTCATCACCTTTCTGACCCAGGCACCGGGCGTGCGGATTTCCCAGCACCTCAAGTCCAAGTATCCCGAGCAGATGACCATCGTCGTCCAGCATCAGTTCTGGGACCTCAAGGTGACCGAAGCGCTGTTCGAGATCGGCCTCTCCTTCTCCGACAAGCCGGAAAAGCTGACCGTGCCATTTGCAGCCGTCCGCGGCTTCTATGACCCGTCGGTGAATTTCGAACTCGAATTCGACGTTGCTGTCGCCGAGGGCGAAGAAGAGAGCGCCGAGATCACGGCTTACCCGATTTCGACGGCCGAGGAAGGCCAGCCCGCCGAAGAGAAGAAGGACGGCGAGCCCAAGCCTGCCGGCTCGGTCGTCTCGCTCGACTCATTCCGCAAGAAGAACTGACATCAGCGAAAGGCGGACAATGGCAGCCGACATCGTCAATCTCCGCCAGTTCCGCAAGCAGAAGGCCCGCTCCGAAAAGGACAAGGCCGCCGATGCCAACCGCCTTCAATTCGGCCGTACCAAGGCCGAAAAGACCCTGACCAAGGCGATCAACGAGAAAGCTGAAAAGGCACTCGACCAGGGCAAGCTGGACACGCCGGATATTTCTTGAAGTGTTGATATATCATTGAACGCGGGCGCTTAGCGGCGGCAGCGGAATCCGTTTGTCCGTACGTTGAATCAACTTCCGAAAACTCTGAATCGAAATATCAAGTCGGATCCAAAGTGCCAGTCTAGCGCCTTATCCCGATCAGCCGACCGACATATTTCGATTTCGGTAGCGAGCGATGGTATCTCAGCATCGTCTGCACATCGCTGTAGATGTCATCGGCAAAGGCCGTGACCTTCGGGCCGTCGAGATCGACATACAACATCATGTTTTCCGATGTCGCGGCCAGCCAGCCGTCGCTGTGATAGAGCTCGTAGTAGACATGCAACCGCTTGCGGTCGGCATCGAGCAGGCGGAAGGTGCCGCGCACGCGCGCATCCTTCTTCAATTCCCTGATGTAGGTGACATGCGCCTCGGCGGTCATCAGCGTCTTGTTGGTCGCCCTGCGATAGGCCTCGCCGATATTGAGGATATCGACGGCAAAGTCACCCGTCCGGTCAAACAGCACGTTGTAGTAGGCCATGTTGAGATGATCGTTATAGTCGATCCACTGCTCCTCGACGGTCATTTCCGGGGCAATGACGGGCGTATCAAAATTGGCGGAATGAGAGATCAATGAGGGGCTCGAAGGCTGGACATGGGGCTGTGTTTGGAACATTACTCATCCTCTCCGCAAACACAAGGCGTTGGAACTGTTCAACACGCCCACAGTTGATACGGCAATTCAATAAACCGGATCACTGTTCAACTTTTCGAGAATGAGATGGGTCTTTCACATATCAAACCGGGTATCCGCAACGAGGCCGGCCTGAAGGCGATGGCGAGCGATCTGCAGGCACGCTTCGGTGATCGTTTCCAGACCAGCCAGGCGATCCGCGCCCAGCACAGCCACACCACCACCTGGGTGCCGTCGCAATTGCCAGATGGTGTGGTGTTCGTGGAAACGGCAGATGATGTGAAGACTGTCGTGCGACTTGCCGACCAGCATGGCGTGCCGCTCATTCCCTTCGGCGCAGGCTCGTCTCTCGAAGGGCAGACCAATGCGCCGTCCGGCGGCTTCTCGCTCGATTTCACCCGCATGAACAAGGTGCTTTCAGTCAATGCCGAGGATCTCGATTGCACAGTGGAGCCCGGCATCACCCGCGAAGACCTCAACGCCTATCTCCGCGACACCGGCCTGTTCTTCCCCATCGATCCCGGCGCCAATGCCACGATCGGCGGCATGACGGCCACCCGCGCCTCCGGTACCAATGCGGTGCGCTATGGCACGATGAAGGACAATGTGCTGGCCGTGACCGCCGTCATGGCCAATGGCGAGGAAATCCGCACCGCTCACCGTGCCCGCAAATCGTCGGCCGGCTACGACCTCACCCGGATGATGGTCGGCGCTGAAGGTACGCTCGGCATCCTGACCTCGGTGACGCTCAGACTGCAGGGCATCCCCGAAGAGATCGCCGGCGGTTATTGCACATTCCCGACGTTGAAGCAGGCCAGCGAAGCGGTCATCATGACCATCCAGCTCGGCATTCCCGTGGCCCGCATCGAGTTGATGAACGCGCCACAGGTTGCGGCCTGCAACGCCTATTCGGGCCTGAACCTGCCGGAAATGCCGTCGCTGTTTCTCGAATTCCATGGATCACCCGATTCTGTAAAATTGCAGTCTGAAGCTTTTGGCGAGATCGCCAGCGAAAACGGCTCCAGCGGCTTTACCTGGACACAAAACCCGGAAGAGCGCACCAAGCTCTGGAAGGCGCGGCACGACGTCTATTGGGCGGCCAAGGCTCTGCGCAACAATGGCACGGTGATCTCGACCGATGTCTGCGTGCCGATCTCACAGCTCGCCGAATGCGTCACGGCAACCGAAGAGGATATCGACGCCCACGGCTTGATGGGTCCGATCGTCGGCCACGCAGGCGACGGCAATTTCCACGTTTCGCTGGTGATCGACGCCAGCGACCCCGCCGAAATCCATGCGTCGGAAGAATTCATCGCCCGCCTGAATGGCCGCGCTCTAGCCATGGACGGCACCTGCACCGGCGAACACGGCATCGGCCAGGGCAAGCAGGAATTCCTCGTTGCCGAGCTCGGAAGTGCCGTCGATGTCATGCGGCAGATCAAGCGATCGCTCGATCCGAAAAACATTCTCAATCCCGGCAAAATCTTCACGCTGGATTAGTCCAGTTCAGGCTTGCGCTGTGGCAGGCAAGCCCTTTACCTTGCGGCACTTAAACGTAGGGAATAAACGAAGTGCTTGGCCGCATACTGGTTTTCTTCGGCGGACTTCTGGTGCTGGCGCTGTTTGCGGCGCTGCTTGCGCCGTACTTCATCGACTGGACGAATTTCCGCAAGGATTTCGAAACTCAGGCGAGCCGTATCATCGGCAAGAAGGTCGTGGTGCATGGCGCGGTCGACGCGCGTCTGCTGCCCTTTCCCACCGTGACGATGAACGATGTCCGGGTCGGCGAGGATGAAAGCGGTCAAGGTCTGGTCACTGCCGATCGGTTCTCGATGCAGACAGAGCTCGCCCCCTTCCTCAGCGGCGAGGCGCTGATCTACAACATGCGCATCGAGCATCCCAGGCTGCGGCTTCGGCTGACCGAGGATGGCTCGCTCGACTGGGTCAAGACCGGCAATCCGCAGATCCCCGCTTCCAGCGTCGTGCTCGAAAACGTGGCGATCGACGATGGCGAAGTGCTGTTCGTCGATGAGCAGACCGGCCGGGACCGGCATATCACCGACCTCAATCTCAAGCTCTCGGCCAAGACGCTGGCAGGCCCCTGGAAGATTGCCGGCACGGGCAAGCTCGATAACCAGGCTGGCAGCGTCGTCATCAACACCAGCGTGCCGGAAAACAACAGCGTCTTCCTGAAGATGCGGCTGCTGCCGGACAGGCCAGGCATCGTTGCCGAACTCGACGGCACGATTGGCCTCAAGGACCTCCGGCCGCAATACAAGGGCTCTTTCCGCATTCGCGAACGCTATGCGAGCGAAAACACCGGCGCAGACGCCGAGGTCAAGCAGACCGAGGCGCCGCGCATTTCCGGCGCGTTCGAGCTTTCCAACGACCGCATCCGGATTGATAAATACGAATTCCAGATGGGCAGCACCGCCGATCCCTACATCGTTACCGGCGAGGCAACGATTGATGCGGGCCGCAAGCCGGAATTCCTGCTGACGGCCGTCGGCCAGCAGATCGATCTCAGCCGCTTTGGCAGCGACAACGAGGGCGCCGCTGACGATGCCGCGGTCAGCGCCGTGCCGGTGCGCGAGCGCGTCAAGGCACTGATGACGCTGCTCGCCGACGTGCCGATCCCGCAAATGCCCGGCAAGGCGCACGTGTCGCTGCCGGCGCTGCTCGCCAAGGATACCGTCATCCGCGACGTCAAGCTGGAGATGCAGCCGGCCAAGGACGGCTGGCAGATCGACCAGGCCGAGGCGCAATTGCCCGGGCGCACAACGCTACAGGCCAAGGGCAAGCTGACGGTCATCAACCGCCAGTCCTTCGAGGGTGAATTGCTGCTGGCATCCAACCAGCCCTCGGGCTTTGCCGAATGGGTCACGGGCAATGTGCCGGACAGCGTGCGACAATTGAAGACGGCGGGCTTTTCCGCCAATGTCAGCATCACACCCGATCTTCAGCGCTTTGAGAATCTGGAAATCGCCTTCGGCTCAGCGAGCCTCAAGGGCCGCCTCGAACACCAGATGAAAGACGGCGAAAGCCCCGCGCTTTCCACCGAGCTCTCCGGCAACCGGTTCGATCTCGATACGGTCGTGGCTCTCGGTGGACTGCTGACCGGCGAGGCCTCACTCGGATCGCTCCTGAACCACCAGATCGCCGCCAAGCTGAAATTTGCCAATTTCTCGGCCTTCGGCTTGCAAGCGGCAGGCGTCGACACAGCGTTTTCGCTCGCCAATGGCGGCATCTCCGACCTGAGACTGGCGGTTGACGATTTCTATGGTGCCAAGGTTGGTGCAACAGGCAACTTCACCGAACTGGCCAAACAGACGTCGGGCGAGGCGGACATCACGATCAAGGCCAAGGACCCCACCGCGCTCTTCAAGCTGATGGCCGACCGCCTGCCACCGCATCCGGCGCTGGCCCGACTGGCCCAAAATGCAGGCTTTTTCGCCGACAGCGATCTTGCGCTGAACCTCAAGCTCGGCAAGGGCGACTGGCCCGTGGAGGCCAAGCTTGCGGGCACGGCGCTGGGCAGCCGGATCGATGCCAGCCTTGCTGCGCAGTCCTTCGGCCTCGCCAATCCCGAAGGCATGGTGCTCGACGCAACGATCAGCAACCCGGAAGCCTGGGTGATGCTGGGTCAGGTCGGCCTGCCGACCATAGCCTTCGATGCCGACCAGGACGGCATCCTGACCTTCAAGCTCAATCAGCCCGCTGAAAGCGACCCGCAGATCAATGCGGGCTTCGCGTCCGGCACGACGACCATCGATATCGACGGCCAGATGGCGCTCGACGCGCCGCATTTCCTCAACGGCTCCTATACGCTCAGCGTCGATAGCGGCGACCTTGCGCCCTACCTGCTGATGAACGGCATCGTGCTGCCGCGGCTGAGCGAAGGCCTGCCTTTCAATGCGACCGCGCATGTCTATGCTGCGCCGGAGGCGATCACACTCGACACGATCAAGGGCGACACCGACGGCAACGCATTCAGCGGTATCCTGTCGATGAACCGCCGTGATCCCGAGCCGGTGTTCGCCGGCCAGCTGCAGATCGCCTCGGCCGATCTCGACTGGCTGGCGGAAGCCGTCTATGGGCAGATCAGCGACCCGCTCACCGGTGCGCTGTCGAAAATCCCCGTGCCGAAGGACACCGGCCTGCCAGTGCCGGCAAGCGTGGCGCTTTCGGCAAACCAGTTCCATTTCGGCAATCTCGGCACGGTCGATGGTTTCAAGGCGAATTTCGATGCATCGCCGGGCCGGATCAACATTTCGAATGCGAGCGGTGCGTTCTCCACCGGCCGCTTCAAGGGCCAGGTCGAACTCGGCAGCACGGATGGCACGGCCTTCTTCCGTTCGCGGTTCGATATCGCCGATGCCGCGCTGAAAACCGCGTTCTGGCAATATCAGGGCGCACCGGCTGCCTCTGCCCAATCCAATCTCTCGCTCGTTATCGACAGCACTGGCACCACGCCGCAAGCAATGCTGGAGACGGCCACCGGCTCCGGCGCCTTCAAGCTGACAGGCCTCAAGATCGCCGGCATAAACGGCAACGCCTTGCCCTCGATCCTCGCCAATGCCGACCAAGTGAAGTCGGACATTTCGGAAGCGACGATCACACCCTTCGTTACCGCGTCATTGTTCAGCGGCGGTATCGAACTGCCGGCCCTCGATATCCCCTTCACCATCACCGGCGCCAAGCTGCAGGCTGACAAGATCAACGCCGTCAGCGACAATCTCTCCATCGATGCCCAGACCAGCCTGTCGCTTGAAGATGCAAGCATCAACGCCAATATCAACCTGACCTTCAAACCCGGCGAGCAGGCTGTCGCAGGCGCCGACCCCACCGTCGCACTTGGCTGGAAAGGCTCGTTCATCGCCCCTGAGCGTACGATCGACCTCACCCAGATGACCAGCTTCCTGTCGCTGCGCAGATTCGAACAGGAGCGGCGGCGTGTCGAAATCCTGCAGGCAAAGATGCAGGAGAAGCAAAGGCTTCGGCGCGAATCCGGACTCTATCGCGCAAGACAGGCGGAACGCCAGCGCCTGAAGGAAAAGGCGGCGGCCGAAGAACGGTTGCTGAAAACGGCCCAAGAGAAACTCGGCGAACTCGCCCGCGAGGAAGAAGCCGCGCGCAAGAAGCGCCGGGAGGAGCAAGACAAGTCAGGCGACGCGCAATTGCCCAACCTGAACCTGGACGGCCTGCCGCAATGAGTACCACCTAATATTCCAAGCGCAACATGATCGTAGCGCGACAACAGGATTCAGTTCCTGAACGTTGCCGCATCTGGTCTAGGATCAAATCATGCCTCCTCGCAGGACCATTCTCAGGGCGCCATTCCTGAAGCGGATGTGGCTTGATCGGGATCGGCCTTTCGATCCCCAGCAATACCCGTTTTGCCTGCCGCTGTTTCGCAAAGGTGATTTCGAACTCAACTTCACCAACCCGATCACCATCATTATAGGCGAGAATGGCACCGGCAAGTCTACGCTGCTCGAAACCATCGCGGCGCTCATCGGCTTTGACCAATCAGGTGGCGGAGTGGGGTATCGGCCCGTCGATCACAGCAGATCATTGGAGAAATCAGGGGAAGAAGCATCGCGCCTGTTTCGCGCCTCCTGGCTGCCCAAGGCAACGGCTGGCTGGTTCTTCAAGGCGGAAACGTTCTTCTCCGTCGCCCGCTATCTCGATGTTGCGGCACTGGATGCACACGAAGCCCCTCCGGACTTCCTCTCGCACTCACATGGCGAGGGCTTCCTGCGCTTCTTCGAGGAGCGGCTGCGAAGCAAGGGTATCTATATCTTCGACGAACCGGAATCGGCGCTGTCACCCGCACGCCAGATCGAGTTGATGAAGATCCTCAAGCGCGTGCGTCGCGAAGGTCAGGGACAGATCATCATGGCGACCCATGCGCCACTGCTGATGGCCTTTCCGGGCGCCGAGCTGCTGGAGATCAAGCGCGACCGGCTCGAGCCCATCCAGCTGCGCGACACGAGCCACTACAGCATTTACCGCTCGTTCCTCGATGCGCCCGAGCTGTTTATCGATGAGCAGCTTGAAGACAAGGGCTATGAAGAACGAAATCTGTTTTCCGTTTGATTTCAGCGGCTTGCGCAGCCCAACGGAATCAGAATCAAAACATCAACAAGTCATGAACTTTCCTGCAGCGTTCGGAGCACAAACACCCGCAACGCCGAGGAAAGATTCACGTTTTCCGCGCGCGTCTCGTCGATTTCGACGATCAGTCCAGCCAGCGACATCTGGCGCTCTTCGGCAATCGCCTTGAGCGCCTGATGGAACTCCTCCTCCAGCGAAAACGAGGTCCGGTGTCCATGCAGCGTGGTCGAATATTTGCGGACCATGCGTGAAATCACTGCGCCGGCGCGGGCGGCGGAGCCTGCAGCCCCAGCGCATGCGCCTCTTCCATTTCCTTGGCGAGCCGCTCTTCTTCATGCGCCTGTGGCTTGGTCAGGCCCGCGATCAGCAAATACGCGACCGGCGTGATGTAGAGCGTTACCAGCGTAGCCAATCCGAGGCCACCGACGATGACCCAGCCGAGCGCGATACGGGCTTCCGCGCCCGCACCTTCGGCGAGGATCAGCGGCACGCCGCCGAGCACGGTGGCGATCATCGTCATCATCACGGGACGCAGGCGAATGCGGCAGGCATTGCGGATCGCATCCCGGACATTCTGGCCTTCGTCGCGCAGTTGGTTGGCGAATTCGACGATCAGGATGCCGTTCTTGGCCATGATGCCCACCAGCATCACCAACCCGATTTGGCTGTAGATATTGATACTCTGGCCAGTCAGCAGCATGGCGAAGACAGCGCAGGCCAGCCCGAGCGGCACCGTCGACATGATGATGATGGCCGACAGGAAACTTTCGAACTGCGCCGCCAGCACCAGGAAGATGATCACCAGCGCAAAGCCGAACACCGCGGCCATGCCCGACGAATTGTCGTTCAAGGTCGCCGCTTCCGCGAGCGGCAGGATATTGACACCCGATGGCAGGATCTGCTTGCCAAGGTTTTGCGCCAGGGCCAATGCATCCCCGAGCCCGACGCCTTCCTTGGGCACGCCGGTGATCGACACCGAGCGCGTCTGGTTCTCGCGCGCCAGCTGCGGCGGGATCGACCGTTCCTTGAGCGTCGCTACCGCCGACATCGGCACGAACTTGCCGTCTGTGGTCTTCAGGAAGATGTTTTCGAGATCCTGCGGATCATTGATGGGATTGTTGGAGGAGACGAGCAAGATGTCGATGGCGCGGCCTTCGATGAAGACATCGCCAACACTGGTGCCGTCGAGCAGCGCCTGCAGGGCCTCAGACAGGCCGGTGATATCGACGCCGAGATCCGCCGCCTTTTCACGGTCGATATTGACCGAGATCTGCGCCTGGGTCGGGTCGGCATCGAGCCGCACGAGATCGAACTTGCCGCTGGCATTCAGGGCATCGATCATCTTGGTGGCGTTCTGGTAGAGCAGGTCGTAATCATTGCCGGTTAGCGCGAAATTCAGGCCGCTGCCCGCACCTCGAATACCCAGGCTATTGGGCTGGACGATGTTGGCTTGCAGTGCCGGCGACACCCTGAGCGCCTTGCGCACATCGGCAGAAACATCTGCCTGCGTCCGTACACGCTTCTCCCACGGCGCCAGTGTCAAGACCATGAAGCCCTGGTTGGACGAGCCGCCCTGGCCGCTGATGGTGAAGATATTGAGGATCTCACCGTCATCGACCATCGGCTGCAGCTGCGATTCCACCTTGCGCAGTTGGTCCTCGGTGAACTCAAGGCTAGAGCCCTGCGCGGCCTGCGCGCGCACCATGATGATCGAGCGATCTTCCTGCGGCGTCAGTTCCTGGCCGAGCGAGAAGAATGTCACCACGGCTGCAAACGAGATGAGCAACGATATCGCGATGACGATGCCCGGTACCGCCAGCACCACACTCAACGACTTCTCATAGACCGCTGCAAAGCCGCGGCCGAACAGCCCAAGCAAGCCGCCGTGTTCTTCGACATCGTGGCGGCCAAGCATGCGCGAGGCCAGCATCGGGCAGAGCGTCAGTGCGACGATACCGGACAGCAGCACCGACACCGCCAGCGCAAAGCCGAATTCGCGGAACAGACCGCCCGCCTGGCCCGGCAGGAAGGCGAGTGGCACGAACACTGCCGCCAGAGTGACCGTCGTTGCCACGACAGCGAAAAACACCTGCGTCGTGCCGAGAACGGCGGCTGCACGCGGTCCCATGCCTTCGGAGCGATGCCGGACGATGTTTTCCAGCACCACGATGGCATCGTCGACCACCATGCCTGTCGCCAAAACGATGGCCAGCAGCGTCAGTATGTTGATCGAGAACCCTGCGAGATAGATCGCCGCCAGCGCCCCGATCAGCGCCACCGGCATAGTGATCGTCGGGATCAATGTCGCCCGGAAGCTTCTAAGGAACAGGTAAATAACCGCGACCACGATGACCACGGCAAGTATCAGCGACACAATGACTTCGGTGATCGCACCGCGAATGAAAGTCGCGTCGTCACTGGTGACGCGGATCTTCATGCCTTCCGGCATGGTCTTCGACAGCTCTGCGACGACCTTGCGGACGCCATTGGAAATATCCAGCGTGTTGGACTGCGCCTGGCGGATGATGCCGAGGCCGACACCCGAAACACCATTGGAGCGCATTGAGGACGTACCCTCCTCCGCGCCCAGCGTCACATCAGCGATATCCCCCAGTCGCACCTTGCCGTTGATGATCACCGCCTCGAATTGTTCTGGTGTGGTGATGTCGGAGGTGGCGCGCACGACGATATCGGTGGATGCGCTCTCGATTGAACCGGCCGGAATATCGAGCGCGGCCGTGGCGAGCGCCGTCTTCAGGTCGGCAACCGTCAGTCCGCGACTGGCAAGCTTGGCCTGGTCGATATCGATGCGGAAAGCCTTCTGCTTGTCACCGAAATATTGCACGTCGGCGACACCATCGACGGCCGCAAGCCGACTCTCGATGCTATCCTCGACATAGACGGTGAGGTCTTCGGCCTTCATCGTCGAAGATGTCACTGCAAGCCGCATGACAGGCTGCGAATCTGCGTCGGCCTTGATGATACGCGGCGCGACGATATCGTCCGGCAGCGCATTGCTGACGCGGCTCAGCGCATCGCGGACATCGGCGGCGGCAGTGGCTAGATCGGTTGTCGCGGAAAATTCCAACGTCACGCGGCTGTTGCCGAAAGCGGAAATCGACGAGACCGATTTCAGGCCGGTGACGCGCGCGACCGCGCCTTCGATAACATCGGTGACCTCGCGATCGACCGTCTCCGGCGAGGCGCCCTCGAGATCGGTGCGCACGGTGATGACGGGCTGGTCGACGGAAGGCAGCTCGCGCACCTCGATACCGCGGAAGGCGGCAAGCCCGGCCACCACGATCAGCGCATTCAAGACCAGCGCCAGAATAGGCCGGCGCACGAAAAGCGAGGCCGAAAAAGCCTGCTGGACCTTGGCTGCGGCGCTCATTTCGCAGCTGCCTTGCCGGCGTCTGCCTCCGCAATCTTATCCGTGTCGTCCTTCTCTCCGAAGATCTTCACCGTTGCGCCAGCGCGAAGCCGCTGCAGGCCCTCGGTGACGACCATGTCACCGGTCTCAAGCTTGGCATCCACCAGCACATGGTCCGGATCGCGCTCGATGATCACGGCTGCGACACGTTCGGCCTTCTTTTCCTTGTTGATGCGCCAGACATAGGAGCCGTTGCTGTCCCACTGGATCGCCAGCGGCGGCACGGCAGGCCACGCATCACCGGGCAGATTGAGCTGCACCTCGAAGGACTGGCCGGCGCGCAATTCGTCGCCATCGTTGGCTATCTCCGCCTGCAGGTGCAGCGTGCGGCTGGCAATGTCGATGCGATTGTCGATAGCCGAGATCTTGCCCGGATAGGTCTTGCCGGGCCGGGCGATCGGCAGCGCCTGCACTTCCTGGCCTTCCCTGACCAGGCCGGTGAAGCGCTCCGGCACCCAGAAATCGACCAGCAGCCGCGAGCGATCGTCGACCGTGACAATGGCCGAACTGACTGTGACATAATCACCGCGCGAAACATTGACGATGCCGGCAATACCGCTGACCGGCGCCCGGATCGCCCGACGTTCGAGATTGAGTTCGGCGGCAGACAGCGTCAGCCGCGCGGTTTCCACCGCCGTCTGCGCGTCCTGCAAATCAGCGCGCGAGATAATCTTCTGCAGATCCTTGTTGCGGGTCAGCGTGTTGACCGCGCCTTCGAGCGCTACCTTGGCCGAAGCAACCGCGATCTTCTCGACATCGTCGTCGAGCCTTGCGACAACATCTCCCGCCTTGACCATCTGGCCGGAACGGATCAGCACCTCACTGATCTGGCCAGACACCAGCGGCGTGACGATGACGGAATGAATGGCATCACCATCGCCGATCGCCTTCAGCCGGTCATTGACCTTGCCGATTTCGGCGGGCTTGACCACCACCACGAGCGGGCCAGCGAGATTGCCGCGCCGGCTGTTCTGGCCGGCGGCTTGCGGCTTTGCCTCGGGCGTTTCGCGGGCCACCAGCTTGACAACTGCTTCCGGCACTCCAATCGAACGGGCAAGCTGCGCCGAGCCCGACATGAAGTGCAGCAGGATAAGCGCACCGACAACGAAAAAAACCAGGCCGGTCAGAAGTTGGGTGACAAAGCGCATCAAGGAACTCCGGGCACGCAGATGGATTCTCTCCCCCGTCGTGCTTATCTGAGATTAACACCCAAGCGGCAAGTTTCCATTTGCCACATGGACGAATTGTAATGTAATCGTGAACGTAGATTGCGAACAAACCGTGACCGGGCTTTGCCAAAATCTGCCGAATCATACATGGAATGCCGATGATGAACGGCTTTGATGACATTCCCTTCTTCGATGAGGAGCCGGCTGCTCGCCCCGCAAAACCTGAACGTGCGCCCGAGCGCCCCCAAGGCAGCGCAAATGCGGGTGGCATCGCCGCGCGCGCCATGGCCGCCCGTCAGGCATCCGCGCCAAAACCATCCTATCTCGAAGGCCTGAATCCCGAACAATTGCGCGCTGTGGAAACGCTCGATGGCCCGGTCCTCGTGCTCGCGGGCGCCGGCACCGGCAAGACCCGGGTACTGACCACTCGCATCGCCCACATTCTCGCGACCGGCCGCGCCTA
The DNA here is from genome assembly GCF_057787725.1 of Shinella sp. OV683. Lineage (NCBI taxonomy): Bacteria > Pseudomonadati > Pseudomonadota > Alphaproteobacteria > Hyphomicrobiales > Rhizobiaceae > Shinella > Shinella sp. OV683. The sequence goes on along the minus strand of NZ_CM173543.1, from coordinate 1,467,247 downwards.
TCCCAGCCAGATCCTGGCGGTGACCTTCACCAACAAGGCGGCCCGTGAAATGCGGGAAAGGATCGCTCATCTCGCCGGTGAAGCGGTGGAGGGAATGCCATGGCTCGGCACGTTCCACTCGATCGGCGTCAAATTTCTCCGCCGGCATGCCGAACTCGTGTCGCTGCGCTCCGATTTCACCATTCTCGACACCGACGATGTCATCCGCCTCCTCAAGCAGATCATCCAGGCCGAGGGGCTGGACGACAAGCGCTGGCCGGCGCGCCAGTTCGCCCAGATGATCGACAACTGGAAGAACAAGGGCCTCGACCCCAACCAGATCGCCGAGGGCGACGCACGCTCCTTCGGCAATGGCAAGGGCCGCGAGCTCTACACCGCCTACCAGAACCGGCTCATCAGCCTGAACGCCTGCGATTTCGGCGACCTGCTGCAGCACCCGATCCGTATCCTCAAGAACAATCCCGATATCCTCGCGGACTACCAGAGCCGCTTTCGTTACATCCTAGTCGACGAATACCAGGATACCAATACGGCGCAATATATGTGGCTGAGGCTGCTCGCCCAGCGGCCGGGCGGCAAAAAGCAAGCGACGAGCAGGGCAGCGCCGGCCGAAGGCCGAGCCAGCGACGGCTGGCCGGGCGACGTTTCGCCCGCCCCCGCGGAGCGCAGCCGCGATAGCGGCGCAAGAGAATCGCAGCAAATCAATATTTGCTGCGTGGGCGATGACGACCAGGCAATCTATGGATGGCGCGGCGCCGATGTCGATAATATCCTGCGCTTCGAGAAAGACTTTCCGGGCGCCACCGTCATCCGGCTCGAGCGCAACTATCGCTCCACCGCCCATATTCTCGGCGCGTCGGGCCATTTGATCGCCCACAACGAAGGCCGGCTCGGCAAAACGCTGTTTACGGAAAAGCCCGATGTCGACGACGACAAGGTGCAGGTGCACGCCTCCTGGGATTCGGAAGAGGAAGCCCGCGCCATCGGCGAGGAGATAGAGCAGCTGCAACGCCAGAGCCACAATCTCAACGACATGGCGATCCTCGTGCGTGCCTCATTCCAGATGCGCGAATTCGAAGATCGCTTTGTGACGCTCGGCCTGAACTACCGCGTCATCGGCGGCCCGCGCTTCTACGAGCGGCTCGAGATCCGCGATGCCATGGCCTATTTCCGGCTGGTGGCGCAACCCGCCGACGATCTCGCCTTCGAGCGCATCATCAACACGCCCAAGCGCGGCCTCGGCGATACCACCGTCCGCCATCTCCACGATTATGCCCGCGCCCGCGATATCCCGATGCTGGCGGCTGCCGCCGACATGGTCGAAACCGAAGAGCTGAAGCCCAAGGGCCGCAAGGCGCTCTATGATGTCGTCGCCAATTTCCAGCGCTGGCAGAACCTGCTGCCCAACATGCCGCATACCGAGCTTGCCGAGCAGATCCTCGAGGAGAGCGGCTATACCGACATGTGGAAGGCCGACAAGACGGCCGAAGCGCCGGGACGGCTGGAAAGCCTCAAGGAACTCGTCCGCTCCATGGAGCAGTTCGAGAGCCTGCGCGGCTTCCTCGAGCATGTCTCGCTGGTCATGGATGCCGACAAGAACGAGAACATGGATGCAGTGTCGATCATGACACTGCATTCGGCCAAGGGCCTGGAATTCGACACCGTCTTCCTGCCCGGCTGGGAGGAAGGCCTGTTTCCGCACCAGCGGGCGCTCGACGAAGGCGGTCGCAACGGGCTGGAAGAAGAGCGCCGGCTCGCCTATGTCGGCCTGACTCGCGCCAAGAAGCGACTGCATATCTGGTTCGTCTCCAACCGCCGCATCCACGGCCTCTGGCAATCGACCATCCCGTCGCGCTTCCTAGACGAGTTGCCGGAAGACCATGTCGAGGTCGCGCAGATGGAGCAATCCTACGGCGGCTATGGCCGCAACCAGTACGGCCAGTCGCGCTTCGACAAGGAAGAACCCTTCTCGTCCGGCTATTCGTCGCCCGGCTGGCAGCGCGCCCAGGCCAACAAGACCGAAGCCACCCGCAACAACTGGGGCAGCCGCTCCGGCCACCAGGTGGAAAAGATCGGCTACGGCGAAGCCGGACCGACCGGTCGCGTCATCCAGGGCGAACTGGTCGCCAAATCCAAGATCGACACCCCCTCCGCCTTCACAGTCGGCGACCGGGTGTTTCATATCAAGTTCGGCAATGGCAACGTGGCAGGCATCGAGGGCAACAAGCTGACGATCGATTTTGACCGTGCCGGGCAGAAGCGGGTGCTGGACGGGTTTGTCGAGCGGGTGTGAGGGAAACCTTCGCGATGGGCTGCTTGTGGCGCCCATTGCGGACGCCCACAGCTCCATATTCAACTTCCTCTAGACGCCATTTCCGGGCCGGATAGGCACATCAACGGGTAAGGCAAACGGCCCTCGCGGGCCGTCCACCTGCTTCAGAATTCTGCTACTGCGCGTGTTTCCTTATAGCCTCCTCGATCTGCTCCTTGACGGCACTCAGACCGAAACTTGCACCTCTCTGCAGTGGTGGGAACGCGATGGCGGATTGCGCAAGTTCTGCCACCTTCTTCTGCACGAGGACGAACCGCCAGAACTCGTACTTGTACCACTCGAAGTACTCAAGGGAGCCATTGGTTCCCTTGTAGAATGCCGTACGTTCGAATGGATCGAGGCGCAGGTTGGTGATAGTGGGCGCACCAAGCGTAACCGTGTCTCCGAGCCAGCCCCCAGGTTGTTCCTTAAAGGTGTACTTGTAGTCGTCGATGCGAGCTGCGCCCAGAGTACTTTCGGCGAAGTACCAGATTTCATGCCGGTTTGACTTGCCCGTGCCAGTGATCATGCTGGTCTGGTCGTAGCCGTCGAGGTGGACCTTGTACATTTGGCCGTTGAGTTCTTTTCCTGCCTTCAACTCGACGACAATGTTCGGGTCGCCTGCGGCAGTCACGAAGGTGGGAAACCAGTCAAGCCCTGAGAACAACCCGTTGCCAATCGCGCCAGCGGGAACATGACCGGGCCAGCGGATCATCGCTGGGGCACGGAAGCCCCCCTCATAGGTCGTGCCCTTGCCTGCAAAGAATGGGGTCTGTCCGCCGTCTGGCCACGTGAAGTTCTCGGTGCCGTTGTCGGTGGTGAACATGACGATGGTGTTGTCATCCACCCCAAGTTCCTTGAGCTTGTCCATAGTTGCGCCGACGATGTCGTCGAGCTGCGCCATACCGGCTTCGTGAATGGTCCACCCATTCTCGGACGTGCGCATCTTCTCGTACTTCTCCGACAGATGGGTGACGATGTGCATGCGTGTTGGGTTGAGCCAAAGGAAGAACGGCTTACCATCGTCCATCGCCTTATCGATGAATTTGAAGGAGAGTGCCTGAATTTCATCATCAATAGTTTCCATCCGCTTGGGGTAGAGTGTTCCGGCATCCTCGATCTTCTGTTTGCCGACCTTGCCCCAACGCGGCATCTCCGTTGGGTCGTCAACCTCAGTAGCCCACGAATGGACCATGTTGCGCGGCCCGACTTCATTCAATAGTTCCTGAGGGTAGCCAGGGTGGGACGGGTCTTCCATCGCATCCAGATGATAGAGATACCCGAAGAACTCGTCGAAGCCGTGCACCGTGGGCAAGAATTCGTTGAGGTCGCCTAGATGGTTTTTGCCGAACTGACCTGTGGCATAGCCCATCGACTTAAGGACTGTCGCAATGGTCGGGGCGGCCGCTGGCAGACCGACGGGTGATCCTGCCTGACCGACCGTGGTCATGCCAGTGCGTATGGGGAGCTCACCCGTGATGAAGTTGGCGCGGCCAGCCGTGCAGCTCGCCTCCGCATAGTAATCTGTAAATAGCATGCCCTCCGCAGCGAGCTTGTCGAGGTGTGGTGTCCGTCCTGCCATCATTCCGCGATTATAGGCACCGATGTTCCAGATGCCCACGTCGTCCGCCATGATGACGACGATGTTCGGCTTCTTGCTTGACGAGGCCGCCTTTGCGGCGGTGCTCACTGCTGTATTCGCAATCGTTGCGACGGCTGAGGCGGCGATCAGTGATCCCCCTGCCAACAGAAGGTCGCGCCTAGTGGCGTTGATGCTCTCTTTCATCGGATTTTCCCTCTCTAACGTGCCAAACGGCGCCAGCAGGCGCCTATGGACTTGTTCAGATCAAACTATTGATTGGTGGCGCGAAGAGTATGCAAGGAACCAGAATGGTAGTGCCACGCCACAGAGATGGATCGTCTCCGTTTATTAGATGATATGCAAGTACGTTACGGTAACATGGCCGCAACGTCGGGCATGAAAGAATGTCCGCTTGTGGCGGCGCAAAGCGGAAGTGGGCGTTCTTCCGCCACCAGCCCTGAGCGCCCATCCGCACCCCACGCCTACTGCGCGCTTGAAATTCGCCGCGCCGCTGCGATACTCCACTGCAGGAACCAAAACGATGACGCATCACTTGCGAATTCTGGCTGCGTTGCTGGCACTGTCATTCATCAGTGCCGGACTGGCTGACGACGGGCGCTGGTATGCTGGGGCTTATTCCTTCTCCGATGAGCTTAGCGGCTTCCGCATCCTCTCAGTGACAGGCTCAGGCACAAGAGCCGATCCGATCGAAATCAGCGAGGAACTCTATTCCGCCAACCCCGTCACCCTGGTGATCAGGGCCGCCAAGCCAATTCGATCGCAAACGACTCCCGAAGGGGCGTTCCACCTGCGCGTTGTCGTTCTGAACAAGAGCGGATTGGCCTGGATCGAGTTTGAATTCGAACTTCAAGAGACGCGTGGCAAACCAAGCGACTTCTACGATGGCCTGTCATTTGATCAGGTCCACCCCAATCCGGACTTCATTTCGTCCAACCGGTTTGCCAGTTTCGAGAACCATTTTGAGCACTTCGACCGGCTACGCTTCAAAGATGGTCACGCCGATCCCCAGGACAGAACGTTGTTCGGCTTTTTTATCACCGACGTCACGCCGGTTGACGAGTTCTACCTGGTGCAGGACCCGCACATACCTTTCTCGTGAGCCACGTGCCATGGTGCAAGCGCGAGCCAACCGGCTGCCGGACGCGGTTGTACTTCAACGGGAGCGACAGTCCTGGCCATCGTCGTTTCTATGTGGTTCTGCGCCCGACAGGTTGCTTGACAGTCCAAGCTACGGGGCGTTTCGTGAATTGACGTGGATGGATCTTGGCGCTCTTTTCTGCCGCCGGACCTTCATGTCACAAAAGGGAGGATACAATGCCGACAGTTGTTGCCTACCATACCATCACCAAGGGCGCGGAACATTGGCTCAAATCGCCAAAGCGCAAGGAGTTTTTCGGTCCACTCGGCGTGACCAACATTCGAACATTCGTTGATCCGCAGGACCCGACACGGGTTGGCGTTCTGATGGACGTTTCTGACATGGACGCTGTCAAGCAAGCGATGCAGAGCAAGGCAGCGGCTGACGCCATGGCTTATGATGGCGTGGTGCCGGAGTCCATGGTGATTCTGGTCGAAGCGTGAGTTTGGCTGCTCAGCAAGCCGGTTTCGCTCGTGTTGGTCCCTGATTGCGGAGCGGATACGGTCATTCTGGAAAGCAGCAGATTCAGACGCAGAAATCTCCGCCAGTCAACGCGGCTGGCGGGTCAAACGAGCTTGTGCCCGACCGGGACTGGCCGAAATACAAGCGCCGCGCCTCTCGTTGAAGAGGCGCCTATCGCCCTGCCGTCTTCATCACTTCGGCCTGATCGCGCAACAGCACGAACCGATACCCGCGCTTCTGGAGGTCGAGCACGCCGCGCACAACGCCGTCGCCGGCTTTGTGATCGGGCTGGTTGATATGCGAGATGATCACGTCCCCATCCCTAGCCGATGCTATGCGCTTTTCGGTGATCTTGTCGCCAAGCAGCGAACCGCCGTCGCCATTGATGGAGAAGCCGGCGATCTTGTAACCCATGGCCTCGATCTGGGCGATCGATTGCGCCGAATACTTGGCCGTCGCGCCACGGAACCACAGCGGCCTGGCGCCACCAGCCTGGATGATCGCATCGGCGCCGCCGGCAACTTCCGCCGCTACCGCTTCGGGCGACCCCGCCGCCTTGATGCCATAGATACTGACGGGACGTTCGACTGCCGGCACGTGATTGGCACCGTGATCCTCGATCTCGAAGAGTTCGGGATGCGCCTTCAGCACGATAAATGCGTCGGGATTGCGCTTCAGCCAGCGTGCGGTGACGAAAATCGTCGCCGGGATTTTTTGCTCGACCAGCATGTCGAGAATGCGGTGATCGACCTTGCCCATGCAGGCATCGAAGGTCAACGCCACTTCCGGCACGCCCACGGACTTGGCCGAGAGGCGCAGGCTCGGTTCGAGCAGGCGATGGCTTGTTGGCTTGACGGTCGGCGCAACAGCCCCTGAGGCCGGCAGCCCGAAGGCAAGCACACTAAGGACGAGACCAGCGGAGCGGACCAGGCTGATTTTCTTGAGCACGAAGGGAAACCAATAACGATGCTTGCGGCGCTGAAAGGTGCGACTTTCGCACCTCTTAGCGCATTCTGATCAAGAAGCACTACAGATTTCTAAAGCGCCGTTCAAAATGCGTGATTGGTGCACCAAGCTTGAAGTCGGTGGTGAACCTCTTTATCTCTGCGACACAAGAAAATAACAGCGAGGACACCGCGTGCCAGCCTTCAACAACCTGCCTACTCCGCCGAAACCCGCCAAGAAGCCCGTGACCGATACCCATCACGGCATCACCAGAACGGACGATTATGCCTGGCTGAGGGCGGATAACTGGCAGCAGATGTTCAAGGACACCTCGATTCTCGACAAGGAAATCCGCGCCTATCTCGAAGCCGAAAATGCCTATCAGGATGCGGCGATGGCCGACACGGCGGATTTGCGCCAGACGCTGTTCAACGAGATGAAAGCGCGCATCAAGGAGGACGATTCCTCCGTGCCGATGAAGGACGGCCCGTTTGCCTACGGCACGCTCTATGTCACCGGCGGCGAGCAGGCACATTACTTCCGTACCCCGCGCAACGATAGCGGCCTCAAGGAAGTACTGCTCAACGGCGACCGCGAAGCTGAAGGCAAGGACTATTTCCGCGTTGCCGGCCTTGGTCATGCGCCGGGCCACGACAAGGGCATCTGGGGCTTCGATGACAAGGGTTCGGAATATTTCACCCTCAGGATCCGCGATTTCACCAGCGGCAAGGACCTGCCCGATGTCATTGAGAATACCGGCGGCGGCGGCGCCTGGGCGCCGGATGGCAACAGCTTCTTCTACACCTTGCAGGACGACAACCATCGTCCTTCCAAGGTCTATCACCACATCATCGGCACGCCGCAATCCGAAGACCGGCTGGTGTTCGAGGAAGAGGATCCGGGCTTCTTCATGGGTGTCGGCGGCTCGCTGCTCGATGATTACATCTTCATCGACATTCATGATCACGAAACCTCGGAATACCGCATCCTGTCGACCAAGGACCTGACGGCAGAGCCCAAGTTGGTGGCCGTGCGCGAAACCGGCATCGAGTATGAGCTTAACGAGGGCGGCGACGTCTTCTACATCCTCACCAATGATGGCGGCGCCAAGGATTTCAAGATCATGCAGACCCCGGTTGACAAACCGGGCAAGGAAAACTGGACTGAGGTCGTGGCGCACCGCCCGGGCACGCTCGTGCTGTCGGTCAGCGCATTTTCCGGCCACATCGTCTGGATGGAGCGCCATGAAGGCCTGCCGCGCATTCTCATCCGCGACCGGGTGACGGGCGAGGATCATGCCATCGCCTTCGATGAGGAAGCCTATTCGCTGGGTCTTGGCGGTGCGCTGGAATATGACACGGACTGGATCCGCTTCTCCTATTCGTCGATGACCACGCCCAGCCAGCTCTACGACTACAACATGCGCACCCGCGAACGCGTGCTGCTCAAGACGCAGGAAGTGCCGTCAGGCCACACGATCGAAGACTACGTGACGCGTCGCATCTTCGCGACCGCGCCGGACGGCCAGAAAGTGCCGGTCTCGATCCTTTACAAAAAGGACACCCGGCTCGACGGTAGCGCGCCCTGCCTGCTCTATGGCTACGGCGCCTATGGCATCTCGATCCCGGCTTCGTTCAGTACCAATTGCCTGTCGCTTGTCAATCGCGGCTTCGTCTATGCCATCGCCCATATCCGCGGCGGCAAGGACAAGGGTTTTGCCTGGTACGAGCACGGCAAGATGCAGCATAAGACCAACACGTTTTCGGACTTCATCGCCGCCGCCGACCATCTCGTGGCCGAAAAGTTCACGTCCTATGGCAAAATCGTCGCCGAGGGCGGCTCGGCCGGTGGCATGCTGATGGGCGCCATCGCCAATATGGCGCCGGAAACGTTCGGCGGCATCATCGCCGCCGTGCCCTTCGTCGATGTGCTCAACACCATGCTCGATGACACCCTGCCGCTCACACCACCGGAATGGCCGGAATGGGGCAACCCGATCGACAGCGCCTCGGACTACAGGAACATCGCTTCCTACTCGCCCTACGACAATGTTGCTGGTCTGCCCTATCCGCCGATCCTGGTCCTGTCGGGCCTCACCGATCCCCGCGTCACCTATTGGGAGCCGACCAAGTGGGTGGCGAAGTTGCGCGATTTCTCGACCAGCGGCAACCCGGTTCTGCTCAAGACCAATATGGGCGCAGGGCATGGCGGCGCATCGGGTCGTTTCCAGCGGCTCGAGGAGATCGCCTATGAATATGCCTTCGCGCTGAAGGTCGCTGACAAGTAAGCCGGTACAATCCGTTTCAGCAGCCGTAGTCTCAGTGCTTCGGTATCACCTTGAGATAGGCCGCGATCGCCTCGCGGTCTTCCTTGGGCAACTTCGCCATGTTCTTTTGTACGTCTACCATCGTGCCGCCGACGCTGTCGAAATCCGGGGTAAATCCCGTCTCGAGATAGCTGGCGATATCGGCCTCGCTCCATGAGGCGATCGGGCCACCCGGCGTGATGTCGGGGATCTTGCCCTTACCCTCGGGATTGGGGGCACCTGCCAGCCACATATCGGCTTTGAAGCCGCCGAACTCGTCGCGCGGCGTATGACATTCGCCGCAATGGCCCGGCCCCTCGACGATGTATTGGCCTCGCTTGACCACCGCATCGGCGTTCGCCAGATCGACGCGCGGCTGGTCATTGAAATACAGGAATTTCCAGCCACCCAGCGCCAGCCTGATATTGAACGGGAAGCCGAGTTCGTGCGACGGCGCGACATTGTCGCTCTTGGGGAGCGTCTTGATATAGGCAAACAGATCTACGACATCCTTGGCCATCATCCTCGAATAGGAGCCGTAGGGCAGCGAGGGATAGAGATGGCTGCCGCCGGGGCCTACACCGCGTGTCACTGCATTGCCGAATTCGGCCAGCGTCCAGCCACCGATGCCCGCTTTCTCGTCCGGCGAAATGTTGGGAACGTGGAATTTTCCGAACGGGCTGTTGATGGCAAGTCCGCCGGAAAGCACCAGCGTGTCTGCGCCTTTGGCACCCGGTTTCTGATGACAGCTGACACAGCCGCCCATCGAAAACACCAGTTCGCCGTTCTTGACATCCGGCGTACCGGCCTTGGCCCAGTAATCGTCGGGTTGCGGCTGCGGACGAGTGACGACAAGAAAGGCACCGCCAGCGATCACGGCCAGTCCGACGAGGAAGCCGATCGCTTTCACCAGTCTGCTGGCCATCTCTCTACTCCCCCTCGCTGCTCACCCGATCATGTCGATAGTGCCACGGCCCGCGCTATCGTAGAAGTGGAATCATTGAAAAAACCGCCGCAACCGCCTGGAGGTCAGGCAGTCGCGGCGGGCAGGGAGAAGGATATTATTGCTTCGTCAGGCGATAGAGCTTGTGGCAACCGGCGCAATTGCCTCCAAGCGTCTCCAAGGACGCACCGACCGCCGCCTGGTCGGCAGGAAGCTGGGCGAGAAGCGCATCCGCATCAGAGCCGAGTTTGGCGGCACGCGCCTTGAAATCCTCCATATTTGCCCAGATTTCAGGCTTCGCCACATCGTCGTCCTTTTCAGAACCGGCGGGGAAGTAGCTCGGGAAAACCTTGATGGTTTCACTGATGGTCGTCAGGGACGCTTTGACCGTATCCGCATCATAAGGCTTCTCGCCCTTGGCGATGGCCACCACAGCACCTATAGATGCCCCGACCTTCTTCATTGCGGCTTTGCGGTTGTCGTGCTGGTTTTCCGCCGAGACGACCGCAGTCGCCCCGAAAAGACAGAGGATGGTTACGGCTAGAATTCTTCTGAACAGCATAGTGTGTCTCCCGGTTACCACGTGTGCCCCGTTGGTACGAGTGACGCACCGCTCGGGATCACCATCAAGCAGCCATACCAAACTGAAGGAAAATAACTTTTATGTGATCGTCGCCGGGACGCGGCCGAGACCGACGACAGGTCCCGGTCCATCCCGCGCGTTGGCAGCCGCCGTTCAACGATCCTTAACGGGGCGTCAACTATAACTCGATCTCCAGACGCCGAAGGTAATCATGAGCCAATCCGCTGCCAGGCCAAGCCCAGGAACGATCCGCCTCGCAGCGGCAATCGTCCTGCTGGCCGTACTGTGCGCAATCGGCCTGCAGATCATCGATATTTCGATCGACGCCCTGCCCTTCCAGCTGAAGAACAAGGATTTTGCCAACTACTGGCTGGGCGGCAAGCTCGGTTTGTCCGGCGAGGCGCCCGTGTTGTTCGGCGATCCCCAGCTTTACTTCGAGCGGATGAAAACGATCTTCGGAGCAGACTATCCCTGGCACAACTGGAGCTATCCGCCGCATGCGGTTTTGTTCTGCCTGCCATTTGCAAAGCTAAGCTATCTGCCGTCGATGGTGCTGTTTCTCGGGCTGACGCTGGCGCTCTATGTTCTGGCTATCGGTACCCTGCCCGCTCGCTGGACGCCAATCAGCGCTATCCTGCTCATGCCATTTTTAGCAGCCAATCTCGTTGCGACACAGAACGGCTTCCTCACCGGCGCGTTGATGATCGGCGGGCTGGCACTTCGGGAACGTCGGCCATTGCTGGCGGGCATCTTCTTCGGCCTTTTGACCTTCAAGCCGCAACTCGGCCTACTGCTGCCGCTGCTGCTGCTTTACGAACGCCAGTGGCGAGTGATCGGGGCGGCAGTCCTGACATCGGCGTTTCTGGTCCTCGTCTCAATTGCCTTTTTCGGGGCGGATAGCTGGCGCGACTTCTATCTCAATATCGTGTCGCAACAGGCCAAAATCATGAACACGTTCGGCGGCGACTTCCCGCATATGATGGCCTCGGCCTTCGGCTCGGCGCGCAGCCTCGGTTATGATGCCACCGTGGCAATGAAAGTGCATCTGCCTTTCGTGGCGATTGGCGCCGTGCTGTTTGCCCTCAGCCTGTTTCGCTTGCACGATGCCAGCGCCCGCGCCTTCTCGATGTTGCTCGCGAGTTTCCTGATCGTGCCATATTCTGTCGCATACGATCTTGGTGCGCTCGCGGCGTTTGCCGCCCTGTGGCCTCTGACCGACAAGCGAGCCCCTTCCTCGCCTCTGCGCATCCTGCTGATCCTCGTGGCAGTGCTGCCGATCGCCATGCTGCCGCTTGGGCAGGCAGGTTTGCCCGTGACCCCACTCTTGCTGCTCGCCACCTACATCCTGCTGCTGCAGGCTGAGGGTGCTTTCACCTCAAGATCCGTCAAGCCTGATACGTCCAGCCCTGCCACCCCGTCCACACAGCCGCCGCGATAAGCAGCACGCCAGCCAGCCGGCCAGCCCAGGCGGTGGCGCTGTGGTTGGTCAGCAGGAAATTGCGACTGGTCGCAGCCGCCAGAACGATGGTGCCATAGATCAGCAGCTGCATGGCAATGGTCAGCAATCCCATCACGATTGCCTGCTGCCAGAGCTGCCCGAACTGAGGCTTCATGAACTGCGGATACACCGCCATGATGAACAGATAGGCCTTTGGATTGAGCAGGCAGGTGACCAGCCCCTGCCGGAAGATCTTCGGCAGCGAGCGGGTCTTTGCCGTGCCTACCTCATCCACGACGATGCTGCTGCGAAGCAAGGTATAGCCGATCCAGACCATATATGCCGCGCCAGCCAGAATGAGCGGCTGCCGTACCAAAGGCATAATCAAAGACAGCACTCCGACGCCGAGCGTACCGGTCAAGGTATGCACCGCGCCGCCCAGCATGATGCCGCCGACAGCCGCAAAGCCGGCACGCCGGCCTCCCGTCAGCGCGTTGGTCAGCGTAAGCAGCATGTCCATGCCGGGCACAATAATGATGCCGAACAGGAGCGCAGTGAAAATAACCAGGTTCTGTATGTAATCCATTGTCAGTATCCTCATTTCCGATCGTCGCGCGCTCCGGACAAACTCCAGTAAATTCATGCGATTGGGGGATCTGATACCGCAAGCCAATTGACAGCATTGTGTCAGGAGTGTTTGCTCAGAAGCATCTGTTGTGGGGAAATTTCCGTGCGCAAGGCATCGCGTCTTTTCGAGATCATCCAGATCTTGCGGCTGGCCGGAAAGCCGGTGACCGCAGCACAGATCGCAGAGCGCCTCGAGGTCACGCCACGGTCGATCTATCGAGACATCTCAGCTCTTCAGGCGATGCGGGTGCCGATCGAGGGCGGCCGCGGCATCGGCTATATCCTGCGCGCAGGCTTCGACCTGCCGCCGCTGATGTTCACCATCGAGGAATCCGAGGCGATCGTGCTGGCACTGGCGCTACTGAAGCGCACGGGGGACGTGGAACTGAAGAAAGCGGCAGACCGCGTCACCGACAAGATCGCTGCCGCGATGCCGCCACCGCTTCGCCAGACACTCTCCGCCAATGCGATCTATGCGTGGGGAACGGTTGCCCAGCCGCCAGGCGGCACGGATTTCGCCGTCCTGAGACAGGCGATCCGGGACGAGCAGAAGCTGAAACTGCGTTATCGCGACGAAGGTGGTAACGAGACAGCTCGAACGATCCGTCCGATCGCGCTGATCTACTATTCAGCCTGGGCCGTCATGGTCGGCTGGTGCGAATTGCGGCAGGGAATCCGGAATTTTCGCGCCGACCGCATCGAGCACAGCGCGGTCATCGACGAATTCTTCATCGGCCAGGGCGACACCCTGCGTGCCGAATGGATAGCCGGCTGGAACACCACAAACGAAAAAGCCCCGCCCGGATCGCTCCGCACGGGGCCTCTCTAAGATCAGTCGCGACTACTTGGTTGCGGCTTCGTACATTTCCAGCACGTAATCCCAGTTGATCAGGCTGTCGACGAAGGCTTCGAGATACTTCGGACGCGCGTTGCGGTAGTCAATGTAATAGGAATGCTCCCAGACGTCGACGCCGAGGATCGGCTTGGCGCCATACACGAGCGGGTTTTCACCGTTGGCGGTCTTGGAGATGGCGAGCTTGCCGTCCTTGACCGAAAGCCAGGCCCAGCCGGAGCCGAACTGCGTGGTGCCGGCAGCGACGAAATCAGCCTTGAACTTGTCGTAGCCGCCGAGATCGGAAGCGATTGCAGCTTCGAGCTTGCCCGGCAGCTTGGTGCCGCCGCCACCCTTCTTCATCCACTTCCAGAAATGGATGTGGTTGTAATGCTGGCCGGCATTGTTGAACAGGCCGGCATTCTTGCCGAACGACTGGACGACGACCTCTTCGAGCGAGAGATTTGCCAGGCCGGCTTCTTCGGCCAGCTTGTTGCCGTTGGTCACATAGGCCTGATGATGCTTGTCGTGGTGGAATTCGAGCGTTTCCCGGGACATGAACGGTGCGAGCGCATCGTAGTCATAGGGCAGAGGCGGAAGTTCAAAAGCCATTGTGGTGTCTCCTTCGTCATTCTGTGCATATAGGGTGCAAACCGGAATGGAACATAAGTTTGCCGCTCTTCGATGGCAACAGCTTTAGGCGAATAAATTCCGGCCCTTGCAACGTCTGAGGGCTGATAACCATTTGCAATCCGGACGATAGTCCGGGATAAACCAACTTTTGTGGAGGTTGAACATGATTGCTGCCGCTAGAACCATTTCCCTCGTTGTCGCTACCCTGATGCTGCCCGGCGCAGCCTTCGCCTCTTCCGACGCGGAATGGGCAAAATTCGCCAAGGACGTCGAGCAGAAATGCACCGATGCCACGGCCGAAACATTCCGCAAATCGCAAGTCGTGGTGGACCCCACGGGCAGCGAAAATTTCGGCCTGGCAATCGTCTACGGTCGTTCGAAGCAAGCCAAGGGTCCTGCTGCCGTCATTTGCGTCTATGACAAGAAGACGATGAAAGTCGAGGTCGGTGGCGAAATGGGCAAGGATCTCATCCGTGTTCGCAAGCCCAAACCTGACGGCCAGGACGACAAGAACGCCGATGCGAAGCAGAAGCAAAGCGGCGCACAGACCGGCAACACCGGTAACGCGGATGACGACGATCAGCAGTAAGGCTTGATCTTTCATTCCATGCTCTGCCGACAGAGAATGGGTAATCGATGTGACCATGGCTCGAAGAACCACCGTATCGAAAGTTATCCACGCTCCGGCCGACGCAATCTACCTCGCCTATCTCGACCCGCAGGCGGTGGCCATATGGCTGCCGCCGGGCAGGATGCGCGGCGTCGTGCATGAATTCGACGCAAGCGAAGGCGGTGCCTTCAGCATGTCGCTGGTCTATCCCGAAGACGTCTCCTCCAAGGGAAAAAGCTCGGACCACACCGACACGTTCAAGGGCCGCTTCGCAAAACTCGTCCCCGATCGCGAAGTCGTCTGGGCGACAGTGTTTGATTCCGCCGATCCGTCCTTCCAGGGCGAGATGACCGTGCAAACCCTATTGACGCCGAAGGAGGCAGGCACTGAAGTCGCCATCACCTGTGAAAACATCTCACCCGGCATCCAGCTAGAAGACAACGAAGCCGGCTGCCGCGAGACTTTGGAAAAGCTCGCGGCATATGTGGGCGGTGAGTGCTAGTCGTCGCGGCGGATCATGCCGGTAATGGCTGCCGCCACGATTGCCGTCACACCCCAGCCCAGAATCACGAACAGCTTCTGCAGATAGAACAGCCAGTAGCCCCACTCTCCTCGGGCCGGCGACGGCGACCAGGCTGCCGTCTGGCCGAGGTTCAGGACGGGAACCACCACGTCTATGGCGTAAGCAACGGGCCAGAAGGTCTCATAGTCCTTACCGGGTCCACCCTTTTCCTGAGGCTTGGAACCCGGACCTTCCGACCAGTCATTGGCGGGATTAGCAGAGGGCGCGCGCTGCGCTGTGCCATCCGCATAAGCCTTCCAATCCGTCGATGTAAGAATGACATCGGAATTCGGCGCGAAATCACCCGCCTCCCAGGTGAGATAGGATAGTACGGTCATGATGGCGACGAGCGTCAGCAGGGGGCCGAAACTCAGCCATGGCCGATATCCATAGCCGGTGATCCAGCGGCTGAGCAAATCCCATATCCAATGAACGGCGATGAGAACGTTGGGCTCCAGAGGGTTCTTTTTCGCGCTTCGACCTTCGCTGATGGCAGCACGCGCAGCCCTGCGTTGCTCGATTTCCTTTTCGATCAGAATTTCCTGCGCTTCGCGCCTGTGACCGGTGTCGCGATAGAACTTCGCCAATTGCTGATAGGGCTGAGGGTGAAAGAGGCCCTTAGAGCGGGCGCCGGTTCGAAGCCAAGCCTTGCGAAACTCAAGATCCAAAGGACCAGTCAGGTTCTCATAGGTAAGGCCAATCAGAGACAAATTCGAGACCAACTCCCAGCTTGCCGCATCGTCAGCGAGAATACCTAAATGAGCGGCGCTTAGGTTGACCTCGCCAGTCACAGATAAGACCTCCCGCCATATAAGTCCGCGCCGCACAATCATTTTCTGGCCGTTCAAGGCTTTGCCATCGCCTCCGTTCAACTCCGCCGCTTCGAATGAGAGCTGTCCGCTGATCTCTACACCGCTGAAGAACAAAGCACCGGTGCTTTTGGCACGGCGTAAAAAAACGCCGCCCTTGATCATGGCACCTTGGACATTCAGCGCATCTCCCTCACCGCCATTCAGTTCAGCCCCTTCGCATGAGAGCTGTCCACCGATCTCGGTGCCGGAGAACAGCACAGTGCCGGTGCTTTTCGTGTCATGCAAGAAAACGCCGCCCTTGACCGCAGCATCCTGGATATGCAGTGCATAGCCATTGGCACCATTCAATTCAGCGCCCGCGCAGTCGAGCTGGCCGCTGATCTCGGCGCCAGAGAACGACACAGTCCCGATACTTTTCACGCGACGCAAAAAGGCGCCTCCCTTGATCGTTGCGGTCCGGGCGTCCAATGCATCTCCCTCAACACCGTTCAACTCAGCCTCGCTGCAAGAGAGCTGTCCGCCGATTTCGGCACCAGAGAACGAGACTGAACCAGTGCTTTTCGTGCCATTCAAGAAAGCGTCACCCTTGATTGCAGCACCCTGGACATTCAGCGCATATACCTCGCCACCATTTAGCTCAGCCTCGCAGCAGGACAGCTGTCCGCCGATCTCGGCACCTGCCAAAGATACGGTGGTGGTACTTTTAACATTGTCCAAGAAGAAATCCCCCTTGATCATGACGCCCTCGACATCAAGACCGGGCAGCGCACTGCCGCTGAGGTTCACGTGTTCCAGCCGGGCTTGCTGGGCCGAAACAGGCTGATCAAAGCCACAGTCCAGGAACGCCGTTCTGCCTTTCGCGACTGCAAAACTCAGATCCAGTTGGCCTTCGATCCAGGCTCCTTGGAGTTGCACGCCCAACTCATGCCCCGGACATGCATCGCAGCCACCAAGGACAAGATAGCGTAGAAGGCCGGAACGAATGCTGCGATCCGGGCTTGGCCCCTCCGGTCGGCCAACGCCGAGAACCGTTGGCTCACCGATTTTGAAGTTATCGAGAAGGGTCTGTTCGGCCTTGGTCAGCTTCGCCTTGCCGATCAGTTTTTTGATATCTGCATAAGACCGTATCAGCATGCCCATCCCCCGCTTTGCTGGGGATCAGAGATTAGCTTGCCGGATACGCGCGTGCAATGTTCTGCGTGCCACAATTAACGCGCGTTGCTTATCCACATGAACTATAGTGTGGTGAGGACTGAAATTCACAAAAACCGCCGGGCAGCGCCCGGCGGCCTCTCTATTCTACAATCTAGTATTCACTCAAACAAACTGCCCCAAGCCAGGCACCGAAGCGACGACCTTGTCGACAACTTCTTCGCCGGCATGTTGCTTGGCAATGGCGATCGTCTGCTTGGCCAGCGTGGTGATCTCACCCATGCCCATGCCCAGGCCCATCAGTTGCTGGCCGAGGCCCATGAGGCCACCACCGACCAGGCTGGTCAGGAAGCCGCCGCTATTTTTGCTGCCATACTCGGAAATGAGTTGTCTTGCGCCCGGGACCGCGGCGATCATCTTCTGCACGGCGTCATCATCGGCTTCCTCTTCAAGAAATCCCAGCATCATGCCGATGGCCTTCTCTGCGACATCCGGCGCGAGACCTGTGGCCGCAGCGATCTGGTTGACGACTTCTCTCATAGGTGTCTCCGTTGTTTATTGACGTTTACGTCAAAGTATTTTGTGGTTCAGCCCTTGGCAAGAGGCTCCTTGAAAAAGCATCGGAATTTCATCGGCTTCCACAAGAAGCACAGTTGTGCGGCCGGTCCTCACCTTATAACATTGAGGCCAATATTCAATCACAGGCGCAAGGCTAAGGCGACTAAGGTCGATGTCGCGCAAGGGAGACCAAGGCATGCTCGAAGAAGGCAAGATCTATCTCGGCACCAGCCGCAAGCCGGACGATTCGATCAACAGGCCGGAATATCTCGATCTGAAGTTCGGCAACCGCCACGGGCTCGTCACAGGCGCCACCGGCACCGGCAAGACGGTGACGCTGCAGGTGATGGCCGAGGGTTTTTCCAATGCCGGCGTGCCGGTGTTTTGCGCTGACGTGAAAGGCGACCTGTCCGGCATCGGCGCGATGGGCGTTGAAAAAGACTTCCTGATGAAGCGCGCCCAGGACATCGGTTTTGCCGACTATGATTTCCAGGAGTTCCCGGTGATCTTCTGGGATATCTTTGGCGAAAAGGGCCACCGCGTTCGCACGACGCTGACCGAAATGGGCCCGCTGTTGCTGTCGCGGCTGATCAATGCGTCCGACGCCCAGGAAGGCGTGCTCAACATCGCCTTCAAGATCGCCGATGAAGGCGGCTTGCCGCTGCTCGATCTCAAAGACATGCAGGCGATGCTCAACTATATGGGCGAGAATGCCACCGAGCTTTCCAATAAGTTCGGCTTCATCACCAAGGCCTCGGTCGGCTCGATCCAGCGCGAACTCCTGATCCTCGAACAGCAGGGTGCGGCCAAGTTCTTCACCGAGCCGGCGCTGAAGATCAGCGACATCATGCGCACCACCAATGACGGCCGTGGCGCGATCTCGGTGCTCGCCGCCGAAAAGCTGATGATGAATCCGCGCCTCTACGCGACCTTCCTGCTCTGGCTGATGTCGGAGCTGTTTGAACAACTGCCCGAAGTTGGAGATCCGGAAAAGCCGAAGCTGGTGTTCTTCTTCGACGAGGCGCATCTGCTGTTCAACGATGCGCCGCCGGTGCTGATCCAGCGCGTCGAACAGGTGGTGCGCCTGATCCGCTCAAAGGGCGTCGGCGTCTATTTCGTCACCCAAAACCCGCTCGACGTGCCGCAAACGGTGCTCGCCCAGCTAGGCAACCGTGTCCAGCACGCTTTGCGCGCCTATACACCCAACGAGCAAAAGGCGGTGAAGACTGCCGCAGACACGTTCCGGCCCAATCCGGATTTCGATTGCGCCACCGTCATCACCACGCTCGGCACCGGCGAAGCGCTGGTCTCGACCATCGAAGGCAAGGGCATTCCGTCAATCGTCGAGCGCACGCTGATCCGCCCGCCTTCGTCCCGCCTCGGTCCGCTGACCGATGACGAGCGCAAGGCGGTCATGGATGTCAGCCCCGTGAAAGGCCTGTACGACGAGGACTTCGATCGCGAATCCGCCTACGAAATTTTGGCCAAGAAGGCGGAGGCCGCCGCACAAGCTGAGGCGCCCGCTCCTGCGCCGGACCAACCGAAGACCACCGGCACGATCGGCGGCTGGACGTTGCCGGGCTTCGGCACCGACGACACACCGGCGCCGCAGCAGAAGGAACAGAAGCGCTCCGGCTACCAGCGCGAAAGCGTGGTGGAAGCAGCAATGAAGTCGGCGGCCCGTGCAGCGGCAACCGCCGTCGGCGCAGCCATCGTCCGCGGTATTCTCGGCAGCCTGCGAGGCCGACGGTAGCAATCCCAGCGCGTTGCTGCGCGAGCGCATGAGAGGAGGTTAGCAAATGAGTTTTCTCGAAAGCCGGATCCCGCCGCCGTTGGTCGGATTGGCCATCGCCATACTCATGTGGCTCGCCGCCCAATGGCTGCCCGCCACTTCCCTGCCGCGCGGCGTGACTTATACCGCGGCGGCTGTGTTTTTGCTCGCCGGTGCCTCTTTCTCCGTTCGAGGGATGCGCTCCTTCCGGCGTGCCGGCACGACGGTCAACCCGATCAGGATCGAAAATGCTTCCCACTTGGTGACGGGCGGCATTTACCGCATAAGCCGCAATCCGATGTATGTCGGCCTGACGCTCGACCTCTGCGCATGGGGTTTCTTTCTCGGTTGCCTCTGGACACTCATTGGCCCCGCAGTCTTTGTGGCCTATACCACCCGCTTCCAGATCATTCCCGAAGAGAGAGTTCTGGCAATGAAATTCGGCGACAGCTACCGCGATTATTGCCGGCTCGTACGCCGCTGGCTGTAGCTGTTTGTCAAAGTATGACTCGCGCTGCCATCGTGTCCCGGCATTGCCGGCAGTCTGCGCGACCGGCGATAGACCAATTGAAATTGTCAGCGGCCGATGCTAGCGTCGGCCGTCGATTTCAAGAAAGGAGGGCCTGGCGATGACGCATTTTTGTTGGCAACACCGCCAGTTTGGCCCCAACCAAGCCCTGCAAATGCGTTTGCAGGGCTGACCAGAGATCGACATTTCTCCTCCTGGTCTGCCTCTGCGGAACCGCGATCCGAGCCTTTGGGCTTGTGGCGCGACCGTTAGATTTCCGAGCATCGTTATCTGCACGCTTTGCAATCGGGCTCGACAGACCAGAGACCTCTCATGACCTTGATCAATATTCGCAATCTCGGCGTCACGCGCAGCACGCCGCTGTTTTCCGCCCTCAATCTCGTCATCAATGCCGGTGATCGCCTGGGCATCGTCGCCGCCAATGGCCGCGGCAAATCCACGCTTCTGCGCTGCATCGCCGGGACAGACGAAGCAACGACCGGCGACATCACTCGCGCTCGCGGCCTCACAGTTGGATACGTCGAGCAGAATGTGCCCGAAGCGCTGCTGGGCACCACATTCTACGATGCCGTGCTCAATGCCCTGTCGCAAGATCAGGCCGAGAGTGAAAGCTGGCGTGTCGACATCATCCTCGATGATCTCGGGGTTGAGGAAGCGCTGCGCGCGCGATCCCTGTCGCAGCTGAGCGGCGGTTGGCAGCGGCTGGCGATGCTGGCACGCGTCTGGGTGACGGAGCCCGATGTGCTGCTGCTCGATGAGCCCACCAACCATCTCGACCTCGCCAGAATCGCCCAACTTGAGGCTTGGCTCGGCACCTTGCCGCGCGATACGCCGGTTATTATCGCCAGCCACGACCGCGCCTTTCTCGACGCGGTGACGAACCGCACGCTGTTTCTGCGCGCCGAACAATCACCTTGCTTTTCCCTCCCCTACACACGGGCGAGAACGGCGCTGGATGACGCCGATGCGGCCGACGAGCGTCGCTTCGAGCGCGACATGAAGGTCGCCAAACAGCTTCGGCAGCAAGCGGCCAAGCTCAACAATATCGGTATCAATTCCGGCAGCGACCTGCTGGTGGTCAAGACCAAGCAGTTGAAGAGCCGAGCCGACAAGCTCGAAGCGTCGGCGAAACCCGCACACATGGAACGCTCGGCCGGCGCAATACGCCTCGCCAACCAGGGTAGCCATGCCAAGGTACTGGTGACGCTGGACGATGCCACCGTCGAGACACCCGACCGCACGCAATTGTTCCGCACCGGAAAACAGTTCATCTGCCAAGGCGACCGCATCGTCCTTCTGGGCCAGAACGGCACCGGCAAGACGCGGCTGGTCGCGATGCTCAAGCAGGCGATCGAAAAGCCGCTATCCAGTCCGGCAGGCATCAAGGCAACGCCGTCGCTCGTGCTTGGCTATGGCGATCAGGCCCTTGCCGATCTCGATGATCGAGACGTGCCGATGAATGTTCTGGTCCAGCGGTTCGAGCTACCGGAGCAGCGCGCCCGAACCCTGCTGGCCGGAGCCGGCATCAATGTAGATATGCAAAGCAAGGTGCTGGGGCTGCTCTCCGGCGGACAGAAGGCGCGGCTCGGCATGCTGGTCTTGCGGTTGACCAACCCGAATTTCTATCTGCTCGACGAGCCGACCAATCATCTCGATATCGACGGACAGGAAGCGCTGGAGGCCGAGCTTCTGAACCAGCAGGCGAGCTGCCTGCTGGTTTCGCACGATCGCAGTTTCATCCGCAATGTCGGCAACCGCTTCTGGCAGATCGACAGGCGCAAGCTGGTCGAGGTCGATGACCCGGAGGAATTCTTCGCATCGTTCGAGAGCGAGTAACCGCTACGCGGCGCGAGCGATGATCTCGACCGGCGAGATTACGCCACCCTGAAGCATGCTCATGATATTGGCGAGCCGCACGGTGGCGGTTTCACCCATCAGCGTGTGCATTCCGAGCGGCGGCGGGCCTTCGCGCTCGATCTTCTCACGCATCTCGCGGGCGAGCGTCCGCGCGAGCTCGCCACGATCTGTCTCGCTCTCGATCACAAACCCTGCGCCTTCGAGATACCGTCGATAGTCTGCCGGTCGCTCGACGAAGCTCGTCTCGGCGCTCATGGCCCAGGGCATGGGATAAGGCAGCTCCCCCTCGCCCACACGCATCGCGTCATAGACGCCAAACAGGCCGTCCGGCTTCAATGTCCGCCGGACCTCCTCAAAGACTTTGTGCTTGTCCGGAATGTTCATACCGACATGCATCATCGTCGCACGATCGAAGGTGCGATTGGCAACCGGCATTTCCGTGGCGCTCGCCTGCTGGAAAGTCACCATCTCGGAAAGCCCGACGCGGCGCGACAGCGACGTCGCGACATCGACGAATTCGCGGCTGAGATCGATCCCATAGACCTCACAGTCGAACACCTCAGCGAAATACCGCGCCGGCCCGCCGATGCCCGAACCGACATCGAGCATCTTCATGCCGGAATGGAGATGAAGATGCTTGCCAAACTCCACGGTCGCAGGGTGCCAGCCGAGATGGAACTGGTCGATGGCTGCGAGGTCGGCGATGGCAAGCTTGCCGATATCCTTGCCCGCCTTGCGCAGCCCGCCGAGGATCGCCTCCTCCAGCGCGCCATGGGTATAGTTGTCCTCAATTTGTTGGTCGATGTTCATTGCGCAAGTCCTCCCAAACTTGAGCTGGCAGAGTGTCCGCCGCAGATCAGGCCAGCGGCCCAAGCACGGCAAAAGCCGCGCCCTGCGGATCGATCGCCTGGACGATATGGGCGCCGCCGGGCACTTCCATCGGCCCGTTTAGCACCTTGCCGCCGAGTTCTTCCAGCGTTTTGACCGCGGCCGTGACACTCGGGACATTGACGTAATAAAGCCAGCTTGGCACGGGAACCATTTCCGGCTTGGTCATCATGCCGCCGATCATCATGTCGCCATGCATGAAGATCTGGTAGATGCCCATTTCGCCCATATCCATGGCCTCGCCCTTGGTCCAGCCAAACAGGGCGGAGTAAAAAGCGAAAGCCTCGTCGAGATTGCCGGCAAGCAGTTCGTTCCAGCCGAACAGCCCGGGCGCCCTTGGATCAGGGAAGCTTGGCGGCTCGGAGTCGCTGGAAAACAGCGCGAACACCGCACCATGCGGATCGGCGATAATGGCAAAGCGGCCGATTCCAGGAATATCCGTTGGTTGGTGGTGGATGGTGCCACCCAGCGAACGGGCCTTCTCCGCCGAAGCGTCGACGCTGTCGACGCCGACATAGCCGGTCCACATTGGCGGCACGCCCATCGCCTTGACTTCGGCCGGCTGGTTCATCGCTCCGGCCACCTGCCCGCCTTGCGCATGGAAGAGGTAATAGGTCATGTCGGGCATGCTGGAATCGCGGACTTCCCAACCGACGGTCTTGCTGTAGAAGGCGGTGGCCGAACTCAGGTCGGTTGTCGCGAGTTCGTACCAGACATATCTTCCCTGTGCCATTGTATCCTCCCATGGCCATCTGCCGGTATCAAAGCCTATTCCTGTGACCTTCTCATGTCAAAACCGATCCCCGACATGGAAATGCCGCCGAACCTCGCGGCCCGGCGGCATGGTGATGAAACAACAAATAGTCCGTCGCTTAGGCAATCGCCATCGGCACTTCGGTCGAGGCGACCGTCACCGCTACTTCCGTCGACGTGCGCATCGCATGGCTGTAGGGGCAGACAATGTGAGCCTTGGCAGCCAGATCTTCGGCAGTGGCGCGGTCTAGGCCCGGAATATTGACCGACAGCGAAACTTCGATGCCGAAGCCGCCGCCATCTTCGCGCGGGCCAAGGCCAACGGTCGCGGTGACAGTGGTTTCAGCCGGGATCTTCACCTTGGCCTGTCCGGCAACGAATTTCAGCGCGCCGAGGAAGCAGGCGGAATAGCCGGCTGCAAAAAGTTGTTCGGGATTAGTGCCGGGAGCGCCATCGCCGCCGAGCTCCTTCGGCGAGGTCAGCGTGACGGCCAGGTTGCCGTCTTCAGACTTGGAGGAGCCGACGCGGCCGCCGGTGGAGGTTGCCTTGGTGGTGTAAAGGATAGGCATTCGATTTTCCTTTTTGATTGAACGAGATCGATATAGGTTAAATTTATATTGTGCACAACATAATTTTGCAAAATATTTTCGCTCGGATTATGGTGAGGCAGAAGGATATGACGATGAACCGAGACATGACATCACTGGACAATCAGCTGTGCTTTGCGGTTTATGCCGCCTCTCATGCCTTTACAAAGGCTTACAAACCGCTGCTGGCAGAGCTGGGCATCACCTATCCGCAGTATCTGGTCATGCTCTATATATGGGAAAAGCGTGTCGCCGGGGTGACGGAAATCGCCGCCGCCCTCGGCCTCGACACGGGCACGCTGTCACCTCTACTGAAGCGGCTGGAAAAGACAGGCTACATCACGCGCGAGCGCGGCACGCAGGATGAGCGGCAGGTGGCGATCCGCCTGACGCAACAGGGTGAAGCCAAGCGGGCAGTCGCCAACCGTATCGTCGCGGCCATCGGCAAAGCAACGGGCTGCGATCTGGATTCTGCCGGTCGGCTCTTGCAATCGATAAAGGCACTACGGGAGAATTTGGAAAAGGCGTAAGAGTTTGAATCGCCCTTATTTGACGACGATCTTCGCCCCATCCCGCACCCGGCCATAAAGGTCGATGACGTCCTGGTTGAACATCCGGATGCAGCCGGACGATGCCTGCTTGCCGACCGATTTCCAGTCCGGTGTACCGTGGATGCGGAACAGCGTGTCCTTGCCATTGTCGAAGATGTAGAGGGCGCGCGCGCCGAGCGGATTGTTGATGCCGCCGACGAGGCCGCCGTAGGAGGCCGAAAACATCTTCATCTCGGGCTTGTCGGTGACATAGGCCTCCGATGGCGTCCAGCGCGGCCACTTCTTGCGATATTGAATGCGCCCCTCGCCTTTCCACGCATAGCCCTGCCGGCCGATGCCGACACCGTAGCGCATCGCGCGGCCGCTGCCGAGGATGAGATAGAGATGGCGGGTGCGCGTATCGACGACGATCGTCCCCTTGGGTTCGGCGCTCTCGTAGCGAACTTCACGGCGCAGAAACTGCCCAGGCACGCTTTCCAACGGGATCGCCGGCAACCAATGGCCATCGTCATCGAGCTTGCCGTAGAGATTGGACGTCTGCTGCATCGGCACGGACTGGGTCGTAAAGCCCTCATCGACTTCACCGACCACGACGGGTTCGGCACGCGGCGGCACATAGAGCGATTTCTGCTGGACGATGTCGTCCTCGCGGAACATGTCCCGTTCCTTGTAGGGACCCGGCACATTCCAGACCGGATAGGTCTGCTTGGCAAACCGGTCGGCGTCCATCGAGCCACTGTCATAGAAATCGTAGTCGGATGTCTTGTTGCAGCCGCCAAGTGCTCCTGCAAGCAGGCACAGCGCGAGAAATTTGGTTGCCGATTTTGTCATCATGACAGTGTCGCCCCGATTCCAGATGGTGCAATCATCTTGCACAACCATCTGGCGCGGGGCTTGCGGGGAACTGTCGGCTACTTGCTCAGCCGGCCCTCGAACCGCCGGTCCGGGATCAGCCAGACCAAGGCGACGAAGATAAAAATTGCGAAACTCAACAGCGGAACGAAGAAGGCGAGCGGCACCGAGACACCATACGCAACAGCCGAGAACGTCCCCTTTCGATCATTTCCGATCGCAGCTGCAAATGCGCTGTCGGCCGGATGGCAGCGCAAGAGGGCGTGGGAAAGGATGTAGTAGGCGACCCCGCACATGAAGAGGTCAAATCCGTAGACCGCCACCGGAATGGTGTCGAAATGATTCTCGCCCATCCACGCGGTAGAAAACGGCATCAGCGACAGCCAAAACAACAGAAACAAATTGGCCCAGAGCACGCCGCCGGTGACCGCCTTCACTGCCTGGAACATATGGTGATGGTTGTTCCAATAGATCCCGACATTGATGAAACTCAACACATAGGAAAGAAACACCGGCCAGAGCGCGATGAGATCATGCCATTCCGCACCATGCGGCACCTTCAGTTCCAGCACCATGATGGTGATGATGATGGCAAACACGCCATCCGAAAAAGCTTCCACTCGTCCCTTGTGCATGCATTCCCCTCGACTGCCCCTGAGCGATAGTTAGTGCGATTTCCAGAGATTATCAAACGTTGAATCCGCAGGGGAACGCTGTCCCATTCTGGCACGGGTGCCGTGGCATGGTTCTTGCGAAAAGCCGGGTATGACGATCATCACGCCGCTGACCAGACGCACGTTCCTTGCCGGGCTCGCACTCTCAGTGCCGGCAGTTGCGCGCGCCACGCCGCTGATGACCGATATCGATTTCCGCGGCTCGCTTAGCGCCAAGGACTTCGGCATCGAACCCGGCGTGCTCGATCGCGGCTCGAAGGCTTTCGGCAAGCTGCTCAAGGAAGCGTCGAGCCGCAACACACCAATTTTCCTTCCACCGGGCACCTATCAGCTCGCCAATATCGACCTGCCGGAGAATGTCCGCCTGCAGGGCGTGCCAGGTGCGACGCGGCTGCTCTATACCGGCGATGGAAAGTTCCTCAGCGCCCTGGGCAGCAAATTCGTCTCACTTTCGGGCCTGACGATCGATGGCGCCAATCGTTGGATTGCCGACGACCAGCAGGCACTGCTGACATTCAAAGACGTGGCCAACCTGACGATCGAGAATTGCGAGATCATGGGTGCGGGCAAATTCGGCATCTGGGCAGAGGCATCAAGCGGATCGATACGCCGGAACACGATTTCGGGCGCGGCGGAATCCGGCATCTATGCCGTCGACAACAGCGATTTTGAAATCCGTGAGAACAAGGTCTCGGATTGCGGCAATGGCGGCATTCTCGTGCATCGCTGGAAGAAGGGCCATGACGGCACGATGGTGGCCGGCAACCGTATTGCGCGGATTTCGGCCCGTTCCGGCGGCACCGGCGAGAATGGCAACGGCATCAATGTGTTCCGCGCCGACGACGTGCAGATATCAGACAACCACATCAACGATTGCGCCTTCACCGCCATCCGCTCGAATGCCGGCTCAAACGTCCAGATCACAGCCAATCACTGCATGATGTCGGGCGAGACCGCGATCTATTCGGAATTCGGTTTTGAGGGTGCGCTGATCGCCAACAATCTCATCGATGGTGCGGCGAACGGCATTCTGTCGGTCAATTTCAACGAAGGCGGACGGCTCGCCGTCATCTCAGGCAATGTGATCCGCAACCTGAAGCTCACCGCGCCTTATGCACAGGAGGATGCGTTCTTCGGCATCGGTATCGAGGCGGAGGCCGACGCAGCTGTGACCGGCAACGTCATCGAGAATGCGCCACGCTGGGGCATGCTGCTGGGCTGGGGACCATATGGCCGCAATGTCAACGCAACGGGCAATGTCATTCGCAAGGCCGGTGTCGGCTGCGCGGTGACGGTGGTCGAAGGCGCAGGCAAGATCCTCGTCCAGAACAACACCTTCTCCGAGATAGTAGAAGCGGCAATCGCCGGCTACCGCTGGATCGACAAGGTTACCGGCGACCTGATGGTGGATGGAGCCGAGAAATTCCCGCATCTGACGATCGGCAGCAATCAGCTATCGTGAAGGAAACGGTGGCCGTCTCCGGCCACCGTCAATTCGGATATCAATCCTTCTCGCCGATTGCCTTCCAGACCAGGCCGGCGATCACTGCACCGACGATCGGTGCCACCCAGAACAGCCACAACTGGCCAAGCGCCCAGCCGCCCTCGGCAAAGAATGCGACGCCCGTCGACCGGGCCGGATTGACCGAGGTGTTGGTGACCGGGATCGAGATCAGGTGGATCAGCGTCAGGCCAAGGCCGATGGCGATCGGCGCAAAGCCGGCGGTGACGCGCGCATGCGTCGAGCCCAGGATGATGATCAGGAACACGAAGGTCAGCAGCGCCTCGATCAGGAAGGCCGAGGTCATGTTGTAGCCGCCCGGTGAATGTTCGCCATAACCGTTGGAGGCAAAGCCGCCTGCCGCAAATCCCGCCTTGCCGCTGGCGATCAAGTAGAGCACGCCGCCGGCGATCACCGCGGCAACCACCTGCGCGATGACATAGGGAATCAGGTTCGAGACGGGGAAGCGGCCGGACGCCGCAAGGCCGCACGACACGGCCGGATTGAAGTGGCCGCCGGAAATACCCCCGACCGCATAGGCCATGGTCAGCACCGTCAGGCCGAACGCCATCGCAACGCCGACAAAGCCGATCCCGAGATCCGGAAATGCCGCAGCAAGGACAGCGCTTCCGCAACCGCCGAACACCAGCCAGAACGTGCCTATGAATTCCGCAATCAACTTCTTCGTCATTTTACCCCTCCAGGTAAGAGTTTCCTCGCCCCTTCAGGCTTATCATCTCGTTGGCATTTTTCAACAAATACGTGCAGTTAGTCGGTAGCGACAACGATTTCTGCACAACTGTTTGCGGCCAACCTTGAATCCCGCGTCGGCACAGTCCACGTTTGCAAGCAGGCAATGAAGGAGACATCAGATGAGAAAGCCGCTTCTGGCAATTTTCGCGTCGATCGCGATCATCAGTGGGGCGACTGGCGTATCGAGCGCCGAGCGAGTCGGCGAAGTCGGAGTGGATTGGACCGGCAACGACATCGTCATAGATGCGGTCCACGACCCCAAAGTCGAGGGCGTCACCTGTCACGTCACCTATTTCGACCGCGGCGTCATCGACCGGCTTCGCAACGGCAACTGGTTCGAGGATCCGTCCAATTCCTCGATCGCCTGCCGTCAGACGGGACCGGTAGTGATCGGCGACATCGATCTCTCGACCGAAGGCGAGGAAGTGTTCAAGGCCGGCCTGTCGCTGATCTGGAAGTCGCTGGTTGTCAACCGCATCTACGACAAGCAGAACGATACTCTGATCTACCTCATCCATTCACGACAGGTTGTCGATGGCTCGGCAAAGATGGCGATCTCAACGGTGCCGCTCTTCAACCAGAATGCGACCTGGACCAACGGCAAGCCGAAGTAACAGCTCGCCTCGTTGAGGTAGCCCCCTCATCCGGCCTTCGGCCACCTTCTCCCCGCTGGGGAGAAGCGGGAGGATACTTCAGTAGCCCTCGGACAAGAGGCGCTGCAGGTTCAGCCGTGCAAAGGCGCAAAAAAGCGAGCGCCACGCTTTCGCATGGGCCCGCTTATGATTGTGCAGCGTATCAGGCTATCAGGCAGCCTGCTTGAGTTCGTCGGCGATGACCGTGTCGAGGTTCAGGAAGCAGACCATCGACTTTTCGAGCGCCACGATGCCACGGCAGAAGGCGCGCTGGGCTTCCGGGATGATTTCCGGCGCCGGCTGCAAGTCTTCATTCTTGATGGTCATCATGTCGGAGACCTGCTCGACCAGCAGGCCGACCAGCTTGCCACCGATATCGGTGACGATGATCGCCGAGCGCTCCGACGGTTCGGTCATTTTCATACCGAGGCGGCAGGCCATGTCGATGACCGGGATAACCGCGCCGCGCAGATTGATGAGGCCGAGCACATAGGGAGGCGTGTGCGGCATCGGGGTGACCGGCGCCCAACCGCGGATTTCGCGGATGGCCATGATGTCGATACAGAATTCCTGGTCACCGAGGTGAAAGGAGACGATTTCGAGGTGCGCACCTGATTGCTTGATCGACATGTTCATGATCGGAATTCTTCCCAAGAGTTGCTGGATGCGCCAGCAGCGGCGGCCGGTTTGGTGTCACGGTAATCCTTGTGCCAAAAACCCTGCAATCCGGTTAACAAACCTCTACGAGAGATCAGGCATCTCGCCGAACTCGTAATCCCCTGCAGCGATGGACGACGAAGATGAAGCAGCCCCGAATTTCACAGCAGCGGACATTGCCGAAATCGTTTGAGTTCGAGCATGAAAACATGCGAAAACCCCATACATGAGCAACACCTCGTCGAACAACATCAGACACTGGCC
The DNA here is from genome assembly GCF_057787725.1 of Shinella sp. OV683. Taxonomy (NCBI): domain Bacteria; kingdom Pseudomonadati; phylum Pseudomonadota; class Alphaproteobacteria; order Hyphomicrobiales; family Rhizobiaceae; genus Shinella; species Shinella sp. OV683. Next base: position 1,437,464 of record NZ_CM173543.1, on the reverse strand, counting down.
GCTAGTGGGCGTGAGCATCGTCGCTCTGCTCCTGCTTGCCGTCGCCTTTGCCGGATGGCTGCATTTCGGAAGTTCCATCCTGCTCGACATGGCCGCAGCCGGACTTTCCTGGTGTTTCTGACCCTCAATGGGCGCTGCAACCATTTGCCGCCTTGCGCCTGCCTTCAATCTGTTGGATAGGCCATGGAATAAGATCTATTCGCCAAGGCTTTGATATGAAAACCGTCCGGATTGTCCTGTTCGTGCTTGCCGCCATGATGGCCGGCTTGTTCTTTTGGCTTTGGAACGAAGTGTCCAAGAAAGATACGGCACTCACCGAAGCGCCGTTCGGGGTGCCGTTCAGCCTCGTCCAGCAGGACGGCAAGCCGATCACGGAACAGGCTTTCCGCGATGGCAAGCCGACAGCTTTGTTCTTCGGCTTTACCCATTGCCCCGAGATTTGCCCGACCACAGTTTATGAGCTCTCCGGCTGGCTGAAGGCCGTCGATCCCGACAAATCCAAGCTGCAGGCCTATTTCATTTCGATCGATCCTGACCGCGATACGCCTGAAATACTCGGCACCTATCTCTCCAACGTCACCGACCGGATCACCGGCATTTCCGGCGATCCGGCAAAGGTCGAGGCAATGGCCAAGGGTTTCAAGATCTATTTCAAGAAGGTCCCCACCGACCCCAACGATCCGAATGGCGACTACACGATGGACCATGCGGCATCGGTCTTCCTGCTTGACAGGCAGGGCCGGTTTGTCGGCACCATCGCCTATGGCGAAAATCCCGATGTCGCCCAGAAGAAACTCGAAAACCTGATTGCGAGAAACTGACCTTGTCTGAGATTCGCCTGTATGTGAGCACCTCCGAAGCCGTCGCCGCGGAGGTGATGAACGCACTCTCCGACCTGTTCGGCGACGACGACTACGCGATCGCCACGCAGGAGGTCGATGAGGCCAACGAGATCTGGGAAGCCTCGATCTACATGACGGCAGCCGATGAGGAAGAGATTGCCGAGCGCTTTTCCGGCCTGGTCGCAGCCGATTTCCCCGATCTTTCTGTCGAGCGCGAGGTGCTGCCGGATATTGACTGGATCGCCAAGTCGCTCGAAGGACTAAAGCCGGTGCGCGCCGGACGCTTCCTCGTCCATGGCAGCCACGATGCCGACAAGGTGAAGATCAACGACATCGGCATCCTGATCGAAGCCGGCCAGGCATTTGGTACCGGCCATCACGGCACGACCGCCGGCTGCCTGGCGATGATAGGCGATGTGCTGAAATCACGCCGGGTCCGCAATGCGCTCGACCTAGGCACGGGCTCGGGCGTATTGGCGATCGCCGCACACCTGATGTCGCGCATTCCCGTCGTCGCCACCGACATCGATCCGGTCGCCGTGCGCGTGGCGTGCGACAATGTGCGCATCAACGGCATCGCCAATGGCGTCAAACTGGCGACCGCGCCGGGTTTTCATCACACGGTGTTCCGCGATAACGGGCCGTTCGACCTGATCATCGCCAATATCCTCGCCCGCCCGCTGATGAAGCTTGCGCCCAGTGTCGTCGAACACCTCAGCGCCGATGGCACCGTCATTCTCTCGGGAATTCTCGCCAGCCAGCGCTGGAAGGTGATTGCGGCCTATAACGGCGCCGGCCTGAAGCATATGCGCACGACCTGGATGAACGGCTGGGTAACCATCGAACTGCGACGGTAAGACTTCGCTTTCTCAATGTTCGAAGGTCTTTCGGCTTGCGGACGCAAGCCGCCTAGATCCCTGTGACAAGCACAGGGATGACGGAGCGTTGGGCTGCCTTGCGCTCAGCCGCTGCCGACAGCAGGTGGGACTGCCAATGGTCGCGGGCGGTTCCACCAAAGCCGTCATCCCTATGCTTGTCACAGGGATCCAGCGGCGCCGTGTCTACGGCGCGAGAGACTAACTTAAATTGAAGAGGGGCTGTTTGGAAAAACGGCAATAAAAAAGGCGGTGCCGGGAGGAGGATGGCACCGCCTTAGATCAGCAAGGCTGATCAGTCCTGGAAGAGCTGGGAGGAGGAGTGCTCTTCGAGGACAATATCATGTTCCAGATTTGCCGGGCCTGGGAGGAGGAGTGGCCAATGCAGATCTCGCGGAACATGAAACTCTGGCCTGTCGGCCGAAACTTCAGTTCATCTTTGTTTGGGATTATTTCCCGCCCGCCGATGATTAATAGATAGTTCAATCAAACCGATTTAGTAAGGGGGCTGCGCACATGGGAGCCATGCGTTTTTTGCATATTTTGAACATGCTCCGAAGCCGCTATACGGGCTTTATGCGGCGAGCTTTGCACATTTAAGAGACGTATTGCCCATATTGTCATCTTGCGCTGCAACATATATTGAAGAGCGGCGAATGCCGCAGGGAGGCGCAAGTGCAGACAGTTTCCTCGATTTCCGCGATGCGCGAGCATCTGCGTCCGCTTCGGCGCGACGGCAAGCGGATAGGTCTTGTGCCGACGATGGGCTATCTGCATGAAGGCCATATGACACTGGTCGCCCGCGCCAAAGCCGAGAACGACATCGTCGCGACATCGATCTTCGTCAACCCCCTGCAATTCGGCGCCAACGAAGACCTTTCGAAATATCCGCGCGACCTCGCCCGTGACAGCGCCATGCTGGAAGCCGCCGGCGTCGATTACGTGTTCGCGCCCGGCGTGGCAGACATGTATCCCCAGCCAATGGAAACTGTCGTCGATGTGCCAAGCATCGGCAGGCAGCTGGAAGGCGAGGTTCGTCCCGGACACTTTGCCGGCGTCTGCACCGTTGTCACCAAGCTGTTCAATATCATCCAGCCCGACCACGCCTATTTCGGCGAGAAAGACTACCAGCAACTGCTGATCGTCAAGCGCATGGTCGAAGATCTTGCACAGCCGGTCAACGTCGTCGGCGTGCCGACGGTGCGCGAGGCCGACGGGCTCGCCATGTCATCGCGCAATGTCTATCTGTCGCCTGAAGAGCGTCGCGCTGCGGCCATCGTACCCAAAGCGCTCGATGAAGCCAATCGGTTGCTCGCCAGCGGTTTGACCGATCCGGCAGAAATCGAAGTAGGTCTGACAACATTTCTCTCAACCGAGCCCCTCGCCAAGCCTGAAGTCGTCGCCCTTCGCGATCCCGACACGCTCGAACGCATCGCGACAATTTCGAAAAAACCTGTACTCCTGCTGCTTTTCGTCAGGTTCGGCAGCACCAGATTGCTTGATAATCGCATCCTCACAGCCCACATGCGCTGAGAACGGAGACTTCCATGAGCGTCCAACCCCTGCAGAAGCGCCGCACCGCGGCTTCGATCCAAGCGCTCAAGGGCGACCGCCCGATCGTCTGTCTCACCGCCTATGCCGCTCCGATCGCCAAACTGCTCGATCCGCATTGCGACCTGCTGCTGGTCGGCGACAGCGTCGGCATGGTGATCTACGGGTTTGAATCGAGCGTGCAGGTGACGTTGGAGATGATGATTGCCCACGGCCAGGCTGTCATGCGCGGTTCCAAGGATGCCTGCGTCGTGGTCGACCTGCCTTTCGGCGCCTATCAGGAGTCCAAGGAACAGGCCTTCCGCAACGCTGCCCGCATCATGAAGGAAACCGGCGCCTCCGCTGTCAAGCTCGAGGGCGGCGAAGAAATGGCCGAGAGCGTGCATTTCCTGAGCCAACGCGGCATACCGGTCTGCGGCCACGTCGGGCTAATGCCGCAACTCGTCAACGCCACCGGCGGCTATCGCTCGCTCGGCCGCTCCGATGCGGAGGCCGACAAGATCCGCCGCGATGCCAAGGCGATCGACGATGCCGGCGCATTCGCGATCGTCATCGAAGGCACGATCGAAACGCTGGCGCGCGAAATCTCTTCGAACCTGAAGGCTGCGACTATCGGCATCGGTGCCTCCGCCGCTTGCGATGGCCAGGTTCTGGTCAGCGACGACATGCTTGGCATCTTCACCAACTTCAAGCCGCGTTTCGTCAAGCATTTCGCCGATCTCGCCCCCGAGATTTCCAAGGCCGCTGAAAACTATGCGGCGGAAGTCAGGGCGCGCACCTTCCCTGCCGAGGAACACACCTATCAAATCAAGCGGCAGAAGCTCTAAGTATTGCTGTTCCGCCACGAGGGTGGCCGCTATTGGCGCAACGGCGGTTACTCAAGCCCCCGGCTGAGGTGGTGGCAACGGGCCGACACCGGGTGCTTGGGAACCGGCTGCTGCAAGTTCTGACATCTTGGCGATCAGCGCCGTCGAAAGCAGCCGCCAGTGGTTCGCGAGCTTGTCAGCGATCTCAAGCGCGGGATCGAACGGGCCGAATTCGTCGCGCAGCCGCGCCAATACTCGTTCATGAGCCGATGCAAGGCCACCGATCTCATGCAGAAGCACCGAGACTCGCAGCGAGGCATCCGACGCACTGAGCGCATCCTCTACTTCCCGACTCATGCGGGAAGCCAACTGCACCTGTTCGGCTATTTCGAATATTGTCCACTCGCTCATCATTGCACACCCCCTCATGGACGGCGTTGCCGTTTCTGTCTGGGTCGCCCCAAGACGATGAACTCGATCATGCATTCGACCAATGCGTCGGAAAAGACAGGGATGATGCCCAAGCCATCGTCAGCCGGAACTATCCTCCAAGCAGCAATAGAGCCATGCCAGCATCATCAACAGGATGACACAAGCCAGTGCCGCGGCCTCACGTGACAGCGGCTGAGGCTTCACTCTGGAGATTGAAGGGATACGGGAATGCCTTTGCACAGCGACATTGCTCATCGGCCGATCCTCCGATTGATGTAGTTTAGCTCAGTCTAATGGAAACCGCAATTTTCGGCACATCAGCCGCAGGCTGGCCAGCGCGGCGCTTCAATGTGATGCACTTATGTGCAAAAACGCGACAAAGATTGTATCAAAACGCGACCGGCCGTGACCCGAAAACCGTCGATGGCTTGTGGCCAGGCGGCACAGCCCACGCATCAAACACTCAAGAACATTGAAGAGGTCAAACCCCGGTTGGTTGATTGAAGCTTCCTACGGGTCCGATTTGGAGGCAATGACCGCAGTTGGGCACGAATCTGCCACTAGTAACTCATCTCCAACATGCATGTACAACCACACTCCCCACCCTTCACCAAATCTTATGCACCTATCTCAAGGCTTCGATTGTCATAGCGGCTGATTTCGCATAGGTCGGACATCTCCCAGGATATCTGATCGATGAATCGCGACGAAATCTCCGCCGGCATCCGCGCCGCCCTGCCCACGCTGCTCAGTGCCCTGCCCTTCGGTATCCTGCTCGGCGCCGTCTCGGCCAATATGGGTCTGTCGATCGGCGAGATCCTGATGAACATGACGATCTATGCCGGCGCCAGCCAACTGGTCGGCATCGACCTCTTCAAGCACAATGTCGCGCCCTGGATCGTCGTCGCCTCGATCGTCGCCGTCAATTTCCGCCACATCCTCTATTCGGCAGCCATCGGCAGCCATATCGAGCACTTCAGCATCTGGCAGAAAATCGCCGCCTTCTTCCTGCTGGTGGATCCGCAGTTCGCTGAAAGCGTCAAGCGATCCGAAAGCGGCAAGAGACTGACCTTTACCTGGTACATGGCCTTCGGCCTGACCTTCTATATCACCTGGCAGATCACGGCCGTGCTCGGCGCCATCTTCGGCAAATTCGTCGGTGACCCCAGGGCGTTGGGGCTCGACGTACTGCTGACGGTCTATTTCCTCGGCCTGGTTCTGGGTTTCCGAGCCAAGGACAACTGGCTCCCAACCGTCATCGCGAGCTCGATTGCCTCGACGATCGCCTATCACTTCATCGGCACGCCCTGGCACGTGTCGATCGGCGCGTTGGCCGGCATCGCGGTTGCGGCCGCCCTGCCCCTCAAGCCCGGCCCTGACATGAACCTCGCACCGGAGGCAGCGTGATGGATCTCGCCTTCAACCTGACGATCCTCGCCGCAGCACTCGCCACATACGCCACGCGCGCTGGCGGCTATCTGCTGATCAAGTCGATGAACACCATCCCGCCGCGCATGGAGGCCGCACTGAATGCCGTGCCCGCGGCGGTGCTGACCGCGCTGGTGGCACCGAGCTTCGTCTATGGCGGTGTCGACGTCACATTGACGCTGATCGTGGCACTGCTGATCGGCCTGCGCGCGCCGACGCTGACCATGCTCGGCATCGCCTGGGCCTTCGTCGTGGCCTTCCGGCATTTCACGGGCTATTAGCCGCCGATTGGCGCGGTTGCCTTCCTCAGCCAGGATTTCACTTCGGCGCCGTCGATCAGGGGCAGCAGCCGCTCGCGTGTCTCGGCGTGATAGGCGTTCAGCCAACGCAGTTCTTCGTCATTCAACAGATCCGGCAGGATAAGACGCCGGTCGATCGGGCACCAAGTCAGCGTCTGGAAGCCCAGCATCGGCCGGTCGCCACCCTCGATCATCTCCATCTCGGTCACATAAACCAGATTTTCGATACGGATGCCGAAGGCGCCGGGACGATAATAGCCCGGCTCGTTGGACAGGATCATGCCCGGCAAAAGTTCCTGCATAGCCGCGCGTGAAATTCGCTGCGGGCCTTCATGCACCGAAAGATAGGAACCCACGCCGTGGCCCGTACCATGGCCATAATCGGCGCCGGCCTTCCACAGCGCGATGCGCGCCAGCGGATCGAGATCGACACCACGCGTGCCCTTGGGAAACCGTGCCAGCGAGATGGCGATCATGCCCTTGAGGACCAGCGTGAAGAACCGCTTCTGCTCCGTCGGCACGTCGCCGATCGCCACTGTGCGGGTAATGTCGGTCGTGCCATTGATATATTGCCCGCCGGAATCGACCAGGAACATTTCGCCGGACTTAAAGGTGCGGTTGGTCTCGTTGGTCACCCGATAATGGATGATCGCCGCATTCTCGCCCGAACCGGAAATCGTGTCGAACGAGATGTCCTTGAGTGGGTTTTGCATGCGCTCGCCGACGCGGGCACGGGCCGCTTCCAGCGCCTTGGCCGCCTCGATCTCATTGAGCTGTTCGACCGGTTGGCTGTCGAGCCAGTAGAGATACTCGACCATCGCCGCACCATCCTGCAGATGCGCCTTGGCGGCGCCTTCCAGTTCGACCTTGTTCTTGGTGGCACGCGGCAGGCTGGCAGGATCGACCTCGGCCAGCACCTTGCCGCCCGCCTTTTCGATGATCTGATAAAGCGCATAGGGCGCGAGATTGGGGTCGAGCATGACAGGCGCGCCGGAACGGGCTTTTTTCTCGATGCTCGAGACGAAATCCGACGGCGGCAGTTGACCGGCCATCTGGCCGAGATAGGCCTCAGGTTCGATGCCGGTCTTCTTTTCGTCGAGGAAGATTTCCGCGCGACCATCGGCAAAGATGATCGCCCGCGCCAACGGGTGCGGCGTGTGCGGCACGTCGGCGCCCCGGATATTAAAGGTCCAGGCCACGGACGACGGATCGGTGAGCACCACAGCGGCGGCGCCAGCCTTGGCGACATCCGCCGCTATCTTTGCGATCTTGTCGGTCGCCAGCACGCCGGATTGGCCTATATCCTGGATCGTCACCTTGCCCATAGGCGCTTCGGGGCGATGGTCCCAGATCTCGTCGAGCGGATTGCTCTCCAGAAACACCAGGCTGCCATCCTTGGCACCGAGAGTGGCTTCCAGCTTGGTCACTTCGGAATCGGTGTGCAACCACGGGTCGATGCCCAGCTTGAATCCTTGCGGCGCATGCTCCGCCAGCCACTTATGCGGCGGCGCGCCGACGAGATCGCCACCAGTGAACACATTGCCGTCCATCTGCTCTTTGAGCTGCGTCGTATAACGACCATCGACGAACACTACAGCCTGGTCCCTGAGGATCAAGGCCACTCCGGCCGACCCCGTAAACCCTGTAATCCACGCAAGCCGCTCGGCCGAGGCCGGCACATATTCGCCCTGATACTCATCGGCACGCGGCACAAGAAACCCGTCGATGCCAAGTGCGGCCATCTTCTCGCGAAGCTTGGCAACGCGGGCAGCGCCGAATTGCGGCTCGGCGGATGTTTCGAAGGACTGGAACATGGGGCACTCCGGGAATGGGATTCTATCGGTAGTTTAGCCGAGCGGGCTGGAGACTGAAAGGACTATCCCCCAATCAACTCCAGCCACTCGTCCTCGGTCATCACGGCGACGCCCAACTCAGTCGCCTTGTCGAGCTTGGAACCCGCACCGGGGCCAGCGACGACATAGTCTGTCTTTTTCGATACCGAGCCGGCCACCTTGGCGCCGAGGCTTTCGGCGCGCGCCTTGGCCTCGTCGCGGGTAAATCTCTCGAGTGAGCCGGTAAACACCACAGTCTTGCCGGCGACTGGACTGCCTGTCGTCTTCGGAGCTTCGACCGCCTGTGGGGTCACCTCGCGGAGCAATTGGGCGATGACACCGAGATTGCGCGGCTCCTTGAAGAATTCGACCAGTGCGCGCGCTACGATCTCGCCGATGCCCTCGATCGCGTTGAGCTCGTTCCACGCGTCGCCGGATAGCGCGGCGGCCTCCTTCATGCCGGCCTCAAACGCTTCATAGGTGCCATAGGCTCGGGCCAGCAGCTTGGCATTGGTCTCACCGATATGGCGAATACCGAGCGCGTAGATGAAACGATTGAGCGGAATTTCACGCCGGGCGTCGATGGCGTTGAAGAGTTTTGTGACGCTCGTTTTGCCAAAACCCTCGATATTCTCAAGCTTGGTGAGCGGCGACGCAGCCTGGCGCTCCTTGAGCGTAAAGATCTCGGACGCTGTGCGGATCATTAACGCCGGATCTTCGCTCGCGAAGAAGAACTCGATCTGCTTGGAGCCCAACCCCTCGATGTCGTAGGCATCCCGGCTGACGAAATGCTTGAGATGTTCGATGGCCTGTGCCTGGCAGACGAAGCCACCGGTGCAGCGCGTAACCGAATCGAGCTTGCCAGTCTTCTCGTTGCGCTCGCGCACTGCGTGGCTGCCGCAGACCGGGCAGATCTTCGGGAACTCATAAGGCACGGCATCGCTCGGCCGCTGTTCCATCACCACATCAACGATCTGGGGGATCACATCGCCAGCACGCTGGACGATGACAGTATCGCCGATGCGGATGTCGCGGCCCTCGCGCAACGGCTCACCAGTATTGCCGATGCCCTTGATGTAATCTTCGTTGTGAAGGGTAGCGTTGGTGACCACGACACCACCGACGGTCAGGGGCACGAGCCGTGCGACAGGCGTCAACGCGCCGGTACGACCGACCTGGATATCGATGGCGGTCAGCGTCGTCGTTGCCTGCTCGGCGGGAAATTTGTGTGCCGTCGCCCAGCGCGGACTGCGCGAGCGGAAACCCAATCGCTGCTGCAGATCCAGCCGATCGACCTTGTAGACGACACCATCGATATCGTAGTCGAGCGAGGCGCGCTCCAGGCCGATTTCATTGTAGTGAGCGATGATCTCCTCGACGCTCGAGAGCTTTTTCATCAACGGATTGGTCGGGAAACCCCATTCGGCGAATTTCTCCACCATGCCCAGTTGGGTATCAGCCGGCATTTCGGAGATCTCACCCCAGGCATAGGCAAAGAAGCGCAGCTTTCGCGTCGCAGTTATCTTCGGATCAAGCTGGCGGAGCGAACCGGCGGCTGTGTTGCGCGGATTGACATAGGTCGGCTTGCCCTCTGCCTCCATCTGCGCGTTCAATGCCGCAAAGTCGGGCTTGGCCATATAGACCTCGCCACGCACCTCGACGACACCAGGTACGCCAGCCGGCAGCACCTGCGGGATTTCCTTGATGGTGCGGATATTGGCGGTGACATTCTCGCCCACCGTGCCGTCACCACGCGTCGCCGCCGTCACCAGCCGTCCGCGCTCGTAGCGCAAGGACATCGAGAGGCCATCGATCTTCGGCTCGGCGGTAAAGGCAATGGAACCGTCGGGAAAGACACCCAGGAAGCGATAGACGCCGGAGACGAAATCGCGCACGTCTTCGTCCGAAAACGTATTGTCGAGCGATAGCATCGGCCTTGAATGGGTGACCTGCTGGAAGCCGGAAACGGGAGCCGCGCCCACCTTGCGCGACGGGCTGTCGGTCCGCACGAGATCAGGGAATGCCATTTCGATCGCATCATTACGGCGCTTGAGCGCGTCGTAATCGGCATCGGTGATCTCGGGCGCATCCTTGCCATGATAAAGCGCATCGTGATGTGCGATCTCGTGCGCCAGCGCTTCGAGTTCAGCGGCGGCCTGTTCTGCGGTGAGATCTGGAATCGCTGTGGTGGAAATCGGCATGGCTCTCCCCGGAATGCTTCGGGGAATATCTAGACCGGGAAAAAGACGATTGGAAGGGGTGTCAGCCTTCGCCCTTCAGCAACTTTCCGGCAGCCGCCCTCGCCTCTTCGGTGATCGAGGCACCGGCCAGCATGCGCGCGATCTCCTCGCGCCGCTCGCCGGTATCCATCGTCGCGACCTTGGTGGCGATCCGGCCCGATGTGTCTTCCACAGGCCCCTTGGAGATCAGCAGATGGGTGTCTGCGCGTGCCGCCACCTGCGGAGCATGCGTCACCGACAGCACCTGCACCCGCGAGGACAGCCGCTTCAACCGCTGTCCGATGGCATCCGCCACCGCACCGCCCACGCCCGTATCGATTTCGTCGAACACCAGCGTCGGCGCAGAACCGCGATCGGCCAGCGCCACTTTGAGCGCTAGGAGAAAGCGCGAGAGTTCACCGCCAGACGCGACCTTCATGATCGGTCCCGGCCGCGTGCCCGGATTGGTCTGCACATGGAACGCCACCTGGTCGATGCCGGATGCGCTGGCATTGTCCTCGTCCGCGGAGATCTCGGTCATGAAGCGAGCGCGCTCGAGTTTCAGCGCCGGCAGTTCGGCCATGACCGCGTCGGAAAGCGACTGGCCGGCATTGTGCCGCTTGGACGAGAGATTGCGTGCAGCGAAGAGATAGGTAGCCGCGCTTTCCTTCTCTCGAACTTCAAGCACTTTGAGCTTTGTCTCTCCCTGATCGAGATCGGCGAGATCGGCAATCATCTGTGCGGCAAGCGCCGGAAGGCCGGTCACCGGTACCGAGAACTTGCGCGAGGCGGCGCGTAGCGCAAACAGCCGCTCCTCGACCCGTTCCAGTTCCTTGGGATCGAACTCGGTACGTCGTAGTGCTTCCTCGACCATGTTCTGGGCGTCCGACAGCAGGTTCAGCGCTTCGTCCAGCGCACTCACGGTATCTTCGAGCAGGCCCGGCGCTTCGGCTGCCTTGCGCTCCAGCCGCCGCACCAGCGAGGCGATATGCGGCACCGGCGAGGCCGAGCCGTTGAGATAATCGGATGCTTCGGAGATGTCGCCAGCGATCCGCTCGGACCTCATCATCCGCGAACGTTTCTCAGCCAGCTCGTCCTCTTCGCCATCGACGGGCGTCAACTTTTCCAGCTCCGCGACCGAGGCACGCAGATAGTCGGCCTCGCGCGCTGCCGCCTCGACTTTGGCACGATGCGTACGCAGCTCGCGGCCGGCATCCTTCCAGGTGCGATAGAGCCCGCCAAGGGCTTCAGCCTCCTCCTGCAGTCCGGCGAAGGCATCCAGCAGCATTCTGTGGGCATCGGCATCGACAAGTGCCCGGTCGTCGTGTTGACCGTGGATTTCGACGAGACGGGCACCGGCATCGCGCATCAGCTGGACGCTGACGGGCTGGTCGTTGACAAAGGCGCGGCTGCGACCGTCGGCGGATTGAATGCGGCGGAAAATCACATCGCCATCGTCATCGATGCCGTTCTCCCGCAGCAGCTGGCGAAGAGGATGGGCCGTGCCAAGATCGAAGATGGCGGTCACCTGCCCCTTGTCTTCACCATGGCGCACGAGCCCGCCATCGCCCCGGCCTCCGAGGGCAAGCGAGAGAGAATCCAGCAGGATGGATTTGCCGGCGCCGGTCTCCCCCGTAAGCACGGAAAGGCCAGGCGCGAAAGATAGGTCGAGCCGATCGATCAGAACGATATCGCGGATCGACAGCTGAACGAGCATGGATGCTTCAGGTCCTTAAACGTCAGGACTCGCCGAGGAGCAGCTTCTTGCCGGCGCGAGAAATCCACGAGCCCTGGTTTTCCTGCGGGGCGAGACCCTTGGACTTCAAGAGAGCGAAGCTGTCCTTGTACCACTCGCTGTCCGGATAGTTATGTCCGAGAACGGCGGCGGCGGTCTGCGCTTCGTCGACAAGGCCGAGCGCGTAGTAGCTTTCACACAGTCGCGACAATGCTTCTTCCACCTGGTTGGTGTTGGAGAAGGACTCGACCACGTTGCGGAAGCGCGAAATTGCAGCAAGGTATTCCTTGCGCTCTTCGTAATAACGACCGATCTGCATTTCCTTGCCGGCGAGCTGGTCGCGGGCATAGCGGACCTTGGTCTGTGCGTCGTCGACATATTCCGAGGTGGGATAGTCGTTGATCACCTTGTTCATCGCTTCGATGGTCTTGGCGGCAGCACGCTGGTCCTGGGTAACGACCGCAATCTGCTTGGAATAGGACAGGCCGACTAGATACTGAACATAGGCAGCATCCTTGGTCTGCGGATAGAGGCTCATATAGCGGGTGCCGGACATGATGGCGCCGTCATTGTCGCCCTGGCGATATTTGACGAACGTGTTCATCACCAGCGCCTTGCGGGCATATTCCGAGAACGGCTCCTGACGGTCGATTGCATCGAACTTGCGCTGCGCCTCGGCCATCTTGCCGGCATTCAGATTGGCAAGACCTTCATTATAGAGCTGGTCGGGAGGATCTGTCGCGGCAGAGAGCTTGGTGATGTCCAGATCGGGATCGCTCGTGCAGCCTGCCAGCAGGGTGCCTGTGGCACCAACAGCTAGCATCAGAAGCACGGCGCGCGCGGATAAATTCATCATGTCTCTTCCTGCAAACCCCAACCAATGACGTCGATGGACGGGACGGGTGTTGCCCGCCCGTTTTGCCCAGGCAGTTCTAGCCACAAATCAGCTGGAACCGCAACGCCGTGTTAACCGATTCCTATATCTTTATGGCAAAAGCGGGTCAGGGTGTTGCCGCAATGGTCAAGAAATTGCGGCAATCCCCAAATGCATGACGGCTCATGCCGTCCAGGGTGCATATTCCTGATGGGTCACGGCAATCATTTCCGGGACCGCAACGCGGGGCCGCTGACCAGCGGATTCCACGATCTCATAAGCCGAGCTGTCGGACAGCAAGGCCTTGAGCGCCAGGGCGTTGACCTTGTGGCCACCGCGATAGGAGCGATAGAGGCCAAGGAACGGTGCGCCGGCAAGAGCCAGGTCGCCAACGGCATCGAGCGTCTTGTGACGGGCGAACTCATCGGGATAACGCAGGCCTTCCATATTGATGACACGGTTGTCGTCACCAATGACCACGGAATTTTCGAGCGACGAACCGAGCGCCAGGCCAGCAGCCCAGAGGCGCTCGACGTCGCGCATGAAGCCGAATGTGCGGGCGCGCGACAGCTCTGACTTGAAGGTCGAGCCGTTGATGTCGCCCTTCCAGGCCTGACGGCCGATCAGCGGGCTGGTGAAGTCGATTTCGACTTCGAAGCGCGTGCCGTCATAGGGATGGAACTCCGCCCAAGACGGGCCCATGTCGATGCGGACCTGCTTCTTGACGCGGATGTAACGGCGCTTCTTGACGAGCGAGCGGATGCCCGCCTGTTCTATCGCATCGACGAACACGGCCGAGCTGCCGTCCATGACGGGCATTTCGGCGCCGTCGACTTCGATGACCGCATTGTCGATGCCCAGCGCATAAAGTGCGGCCATGACATGTTCGACAGTTGCGATCGAGCGAGCGGGCGTCGTGCCGAGAACGGTGCACAGGTCAGTGCTGCCGACGGTCGCCGAAACGGCCTTCAGCTCGGTGACTTCGCCGTTCGGCCCAAAGCGCTGGAAGACGATGCCGGTGCCGGCTTCGGCTGGATTGAATGTCGCACTGACATCGACGCCAGAATGAACGCCGATTCCACGGAGCGTGAAGGGGTTTGCGAATGTTGTCTCAAATCCCGGAAGTCCTGATGCCATGTAGCCCCGCTTTTCCTGACGGCTCCGGTGCGTGCCGCCTGTCCGTATCGTCCGGACATTCTCGTATCAAAAAACAAAATGCGTATTCGCATTCAACTCAATTGGCGTTCACGCTCCCCATGCGAACCCACGCTGAAAATAGAGACGGCAGGCCCGCAATCCAAATCAATGTTTCTTTCCAATTGTAACGATATGCCAGACATAGACTGAAGGCCCGGATTTCTCCGGGCCTTCACGCTACCAGCCGGTGTAAGTGCCGGTATCAGTTCAGTTCGTCTGCCGGCGCAGAAAGGCCGGAATATCGAACTCTTCCGACTCCTGCGACTTCTGTTGAGTCGGAACCTGACGGCCCTGATCGTCGAGATTTCCCCGGCGCGGAGCGTAGAGGCTCGCTTCCGGCGACAGCGCCCGGCGCTGCTGCGAGGCAGCCGACGGAGCACCCGATGTCAGGTCGGACGGAACATGCTCTTCTTCCTTGCGGCCGAGCGACGATGTCAGGCGCTTGAGCAGGCCCATCGGGCCGCGCTCTTCTGCCTGCGCCGTGTGACCAGCTGCGCGATGCTCGATCTCGGCCTTCACCACCGGCGGAAAGTCTTCGACCTTGGGCATGCGGCTCTGTTCTGCTTCCATCCGCACGGAGGCCATCAGCGACGGTTCCGAGCGAACTTGCTGCTGGTAGGCCGGAGCGCTATCCTGCATGGCCGGGCGGACCGGTTGGGTGTAAGCAGGTTCGACCTGGTGCATGGCCGGCTGCGGAGCCGGGGCAGCGACGCGCGGAGCGGCTTCAGCCGGGGCCGCAAACAGCTTGCTGGCCGGACGGAAGCTGTCCTGGGCGGCTGGCGCCTGGGCAAATTCCTGCATCATCGGTTCGGCAACCGCGATTTCCAGTTCCCGCTCGAGTTCCATTTCCGCGGCGCGGATGGTGTCGGCGATCGGGTCCGGTTGGGCGGCCATCTGCGGCTGCGGAGCCGAAATCGGCTGCACAGGTGCGCTGATGGGCGCTGATGCGACCGGCTGGCTCACGGTAATCTGCGGCCGGACAACCGGACGCTGAGCAGCCGGTCGTACTTCAAAAGGGCGCTGATCACCCGCGGCTGTTGCGCGATCGATACCCGTCGCGACAACAGAGACGCGGATAATGCCTTCCAATGCTTCGTCGAATGTGGCGCCAAGGATGATGTTGGCGTCGGGATCGACTTCTTCACGAATACGGGTTGCCGCCTCGTCGACTTCGAAGAGGGTCATGTCGCGACCGCCGGTGATAGAGATCAGCAGGCCCTGTGCGCCCTTCATCGAGGTCTCGTCGAGTAGCGGGTTGGCAATGGCTGCTTCGGCAGCTGCCAGTGCGCGGCCCTCATTGGAGGCCTCGCCGGTACCCATCATCGCGCGGCCCATTTCCCGCATGATCGAGCGGACGTCGGCGAAGTCGAGATTGATGAGGCCTTCCTTCACCATCAGGTCGGTGATGCAGGCGACGCCGGAATAGAGCACTTGGTCTGCCATCGAGAAGGCGTCGGCAAACGTCGTCTTGTCGTTGGCGATCCGGAAGAGGTTCTGGTTCGGAATGACGATGAGCGTGTCGACGGACTTCTGCAGTTCGTTGATGCCCATGTCGGCGATGCGCATGCGGCGCTGGCCTTCGAACTGGAACGGCTTGGTGACGACGCCGACGGTCAGGATGCCCTTGGAGCGGGCGGCCTGCGCGACAACGGGTGCTGCACCCGTGCCGGTGCCGCCGCCCATGCCGGCAGTGACGAAGCACATATGCGTGCCGTTGAGGTGGTCGATGATCTCATCGAGGCACTCTTCAGCGGCTGCGCGGCCGACTTCCGGCTGCGAGCCGGCGCCGAGACCTTCTGTGACCTGCACGCCCATCTGGATGATGCGCTCGGCGCGCGTCATGGCCAGCGCCTGCGCGTCCGTGTTGGCAACAACGAAATCAACGCCCTGCAGTCCGGCATTGATCATGTTGTTGACGGCATTGCCGCCGCCGCCGCCAACGCCGAACACCGTGATGCGCGGCTTAAGCTCGGTGATATCCGGCTTGTGCAATTTGATGGTCATGATACCCGTCCTTCCTCTATTCTGACCGGATCGCCAATACCCGGCTGTAAGTCCTGATTTGCCGTTTCACGTTGCCTGGTCATTCAGGCCGTTTCCCGGCGAGTTACTTCTCGGTGCGAAAGCCGGCCATCGGCTCCGCCACCTCAAAAACTGCTCTTCAGCCACTGGCTGACACGCGCGATCCGTCCATTTCCGCCCGAAAGGGCGGACAACATGCCGTGATCGGCGGCATGAATCTCGATGTCCGCGAACTGCGGATAGATCAGCAGGCCAACGGCCGTGGAAAAGGCCGGGCCCTTTGCCGCTGGCGGCAGGCCCTTGATTCCCATGGGACGACCGATACGGACATTGCGGGCCAGAATATGGCGCGCGACTTCCGGCAGGCCGGTCAGCTGGCTCGCGCCACCCGTCAACACGACCCGCTTTCCGACAATCGGGGAAAAGCCCGACGAACGGATGCGGTCGCGAATCATCTCCAGCGTCTCCTCGACGCGGGCGCGAACGATCTTGCTGATCAGCGCGCGCGGAATTTGCGTTGGCTGCTCGTGTTCGTCGTCGCTGATCGGCGGAACCGAGATCAGTTCGCGATCGTCGGTCGAATTGGAAATCGCCGATCCGTGCATCACCTTGAGGCGCTCGGCCTCTTCAATGCGGGTCGAAAGACCGCGTGCTAGGTCAGTCGTGACGTGATGGCCACCCAGGCCGATCGCGTCGGAGTGAACGAGCTTGCCTTCTGCGAACACCGAGATCGTCGTCGTGCCGCCGCCCATGTCGATGGCTGCGCAACCGAGTTCGAGTTCGTCGTCGACGAGCGCGGCAAGGCCGCTGGCATAAGGTGTCGCCACCATGCCCTCGACCGAAAGATGGGCGCGATTGACGCAAAGCTCGATATTCTTGACGGCCATGCGTTCGGCCGTCAGCACATGCATGTCGACGCCCAGCGTATCGCCGAACATCGACACCGGATCGCCGATGCCGCGCTCGCCATCAAGCGAGAAGCCGGTGGGCAACGAATGCAATACGGCGCGATCGTTGCGCTGCGACTGCTGGCAGGCAGCCACGAGCACCTTGCGGACGTCGTCCTCGTCGACTTCCTGGCCACCGAGATCGATCGATGCGGTGTAGATATCGCTCTGCAGGCGACCGGCGGTCACGTTGACGATCAGGCTGTCAACCGTCAGCTTCGCCTGGCGCTCGGCCGTATCGACGGCATTGCGGATCACGCCTTCTAGCGCGTCGAGATCGGAAATCACGCCGGACTTGATGCCGCGCGACTTCTGGTGACCGATGCCTATGATTTCGATCTTGTGGGTACGGCCCGGCAGCACTTCCGAAGCCTCGCGCGGCGTCAGCCGGGCGATCATGCAAACGACTTTTGTCGATCCGATATCGAGGACCGACACGACGTGTGATTTCTTCGATGGCAGCGGCTTGAGCCGTGGCGTGGGGCCTCCGTTTGGACGGAAGATGCTCATATTTCTTCTCCCGCCTTCTTGATTGCCTTGGCGCGCGCCTCGACTGCCTGGGTGCGACGCTTGGCGGCATCCGGGGTCAGCTGGATGGTGGTGCGATCCTCTAGTCGAAGATCGACGGCGGCGATGTCGCGCTCGACCAATTGCTCTTCAGCATTGAACTTCGCCAGCACCGCCATAGCCTTCGCCATATCGTGTTCCGGCAGCTTGACGACCACGCCATTGTCCAGCCGGATATCCCAGCGGCGACCGGCGACGCGCATGAAGGATTTGACCCGCTTCTTGACGTCGGGCCACTGGTCGAAATCTGCCATGATCTCCTCGGCGCCGGTTTCGGCATCAAGCCCAACGAACAGCGGCAGATAGGCAAATTTGTTGTCGCGTAGCGGCGCGATCACGCTGCCGGACTTTTCGATGATCGACAGTTCCTGGCCATGCTGCCATATGCCGAAGGCAGTGCGCTCGGTGAGCTTGATCTCGATCGTGTCCGGATAGACCTTGCGGACCTCGGCATCCTTGACCCAGGGCAGCGTCTTCAACGCAGCCCGCGTGTCCACCACGTTCAGCGCCATCAGAGAGGTCGTACCATCGAGCCCGAGACGTTCAAGAATGTCGATTTCGGAGGTCTCGGCGTTGCCGGAAACCTTGACGTTGTTGATGGCAAATCCGGCAGCCGAGGTCAGTGCCTGGGTAACATCACGGCTCTCGCCGCTCAACGAGACGGTGTAGCCGGCGGCAATGCCGTAAAACGCGACGAGCGAGACGGTGCCGAGATGGCGCGGAATATTGATGCGCCCGGCCGCAAGGCTGGCGAGAAAACGAACCGCACGCCGGAGATGGCGCGGCAGGATCATCTTGTCGGTCTGGGCAGGCATTTCATCCTGCACGTAAAGTTCTGTCGATTTACGGGATTTCAACGCAAACAAGACGCGTCCTCCACCATCCACTTGAGAAATTCACCAAAGGAGTGGCCCGCGTGCTGGGCCATTTCCGGCACCAGGGAGGTGGGGGTCATACCGGGCTGGGTATTGATTTCCAGCCAGATCACTTCGCCTTCTTCCGAGAAACGATCGTCGTAGCGGAAGTCGGAACGACTGACTCCGCGGCAACCCATCGCCTTATGCGCCTTCAAAGCCAGTGTTTGTATTTTTTGGTAAATTTTTGGTGAAATTTGCGCCGGGATGACATGTTTTGAACCGCCCGAAGCGTATTTCGCGTCGTAATCGTAAAAACCGTGTCCCTGCGGCACCACTTCCGTCACGCCGAGCGCAACATCGCCCATCACGCCACAAGTCAACTCACGTCCATGGATGTAGCGCTCGACCATAACGGTGTCGCCATACTTCCACTCGCTGGAGGTTATGATCTGCGGTGGATGCGACTGGTCCTCCCTGACGATCACAACGCCGAAGGACGAGCCTTCCCGCACCGGCTTGACCACATAGGGTGTCGGCATCGGATGCGCCGAGGTGAAGTCGAAGCGGTTCATCACCTTGGCTTCGGCAACCGGCATGCCATGCGACTTGGCAACGCGCTTGGCCTGCTCCTTGTCCATGGAAAGAGCCGAAGCCAATACGCCGGAATGCGTATAGGGAATTTCGAGATATTCCAGAATGCCCTGGATCGTGCCGTCTTCGCCGAACGGCCCATGCAAAGCGTTGAACGCCACGTCGGGCTTGAGCTCGGCGAGTACCGAGGCAACATCGTGGCCGACGTCGACGCGGGTCACGTCATAACCCTCGGCCTCCAGCGCATCGGCGCAGGCCGTGCCGGACGACAGGCTTACCGGTCGCTCGGACGAAAAACCGCCCATCAACATCGCGACGCGCTTTCCGCTCATACGCATTCCCCAAAGACTCAAATTCACCGCCTACCAATTCGCGCTTGCCTGAGACTGGCGTTTGCGTGTCTCGGCACTTACGAATGGGCCTTTGCGGCACTAGAAACGATTAAGGTTAACGAAGCGTTTACTTCTATTAACATTTCTGTGGGAAGCGTTCGATTTTGTGACGCGAGCGGCACGGGATCTGACCGAGAAGCCCGCGACTGGGGCTTTCTCGACAAGGCAAGCCATTGTTAAATATCGAAATAGGCGCCCTTGAGATCGCCCACATGCAGATCTTCGATAATCAGCCTATCGTTGTCCGCAGTGATCCAGACATCCGCACCGTGATCGTCCGCATGGTGATTCTTGAGGTCGGCGAAACTGGTGATCGCTTTCCAGCCGGTCAGATCAATCGTATCTTCACCTGTGGTAAAGTCCTTGATCCGGTCGCTGTCATAGCCGGTGGCGAACATGAAGCGATCATGGTCGGCTCCTCCACGCAGCGCGTCATTGCCTGCGCCGCCATCGAGACGATCGTTACCTTGAAGGCCCGAGAGCCGGTTGTCGCCGGAATTGCCCCAGATACGGTTCACGTCTTCCGCTCCGGTGCCATTGATATTGGCCTTGCCAATCAGAAAAAGCCGCTCGGTCGTGCTGATCAGCGTGTAACTCGCCGATGACTTCACAGTGTCGATTTCAGAATCACCATAGAAGTATTCGTTCTTATCGGTGATGAACAAATCATCGCCGGCGCCGCCCGTCAGCGAACCGCTGATGACGCCGCCGCGGTTATCGAGGACGTCATCGCCGCCATGCATATCGACGCCACCATTAACGCGGCCCGTGTTGATAAACGTATCGTTGGCTTCACCGCCATCGTACCCGCCGGCGCCGATCGTGGCGACGATGAGCCCATTGTTGACTGTCCTGGTGTCGAGGCCGGCGCCCGAGGCGATGGTGATGCCATCCCCGCCAGACCAATCGGCTTTGATGAGACCGCCAACATCGTTGACGATAGTGATGCCGTCGCCCGACGCATAGATCCCTCCCTCGCCCTGGATCAGCCCACTATTATGTACCGTCGCCCCGGTGCCATAGAATGCGACAGCGTGACCGATTTTGGTAAAGATATAGCCGGCATTGTCGAGATCGCCGTTGACACTGGCCATTTCAATGCCGACGGCTGTGCCCGAGACGACACCGCCTTTGCCGATATCCATCTCGAAGTTCTCGCCTTGCGCCCAAACCCCGCCATGGCCACCGCCGCCTTCGAGAATGCCGTTAACGACGATATGATTGTTGGCCTTGGGCGCCAAGGGGTCGACAAAGCCCCAGCCGTCGGACACCGAGATACGTCCATGCAACGTGATAACATACTCGTCATTCTTCCCGCTGAGGGTGACGGTTTCAAAGCTGTCCTCGTCATAGATTGTCTTCGTCATGCGGCATCCCTTGCTTTCGAAATTCGAACCTTTCAGGCAAGCTAACGCGACAGAGCGGTCTGGTCTACCAGCAATGGAAATGAGCCCAGATGTGGCTCAACCCACACGATCACGCCGCCAGTAAAATCCTCGCAGCGCCCTGCACCATCTTCGCCAGCGCCTCGAAATCTCGCCGCCGGCCGGAGGCGCTGGAGCGCCAGATCAGGCCGATGGTGCGTGAGGGCTGCGGCTCGGCAAATGGCACGATGCGCATGCGGTTGCGCGAGCGCTCGTCGCGTACGGCGATTTCCGGAATGAGCGTGATGCCCATGCCGTGGCTGACCATCTGCAACAGCGTCGACATCGAGGTCGCGCCAAAATTGGCAACGCGCCGGCCCGCCGAGGTGCCGCAGACCGCCAGCGCCTGATCGCGCAAGCAATGGCCCTCCTCCAGCAGCAACAGTCGCTCGACATCGACATTGTTCTCGGTCATCGGCGACATCAATATGGTGTTCTCATCCTCGGAACTGGCAATCAGAAAGCGGTCTTCAAACAGTGGCAGACTATCGAAACCCTCCATCTCGATTGGCAAAGCGACGATGGCGCAATCGAGCTTTCCGTGCCTGAGGTCTTCAAGGCACCCCAGCGTCAACAGTTCCTTGAGCTCGATATTCAGCTCGGGATAGTTGGTCCGCGCATTGGGAATGAGTTCCGGCACCAGATAGGGCGCGACGGTGGGGATGATGCCCAGCCGCAATCGTCCGTTGAGCGGGCCCTGCCCTTCCCGGCCTCGCGCCTGCAGCCGATCGATACTTTCGAGAATGCCACGAATCTCGGGCAACAGTTCCGCACCTTCCTTGGTGAGGAAGGCTCCATTCCGGCCTCGCTCGACCAGCTTGGTATCAAGCGTTTTCTCAAGGTCGGCGATCTGCGCCGACAGCGCCGGCTGGCTAATGCTGACGAGATTGGCAGCCTTGCCGAAATGCCCGGTGGCGGCGAGAGCCTCGAAATAGCGCATTTGACGGATCGTGATCATGATAGGTTTTTCTTATCGATATTTCCAACAAATACAATTGGAAATTATGGAACTTTCGGCAGATAGTGCCGCCAGACCATAAGCATATGGAGGAAAAGGAGAGAAAAATGGACGCAAAAACCGAAGAGAGCGCCGGCAAGTGTCCGGTCGTACACACGACCGCTGCAAGGGCCAATCGCGACTGGTGGCCGAACCAGCTGAATGTTCAGGTGCTTCACCAGCACTCGAACCTCTCCAATCCGATGGGCGAGGCGTTCAACTACGCCGAAGAGTTCAAGAAGCTCGACATCGAGGCGCTGAAGGCTGACCTTCACGCGCTGATGACAGACTCGCAGGAATGGTGGCCGGCTGACTTCGGGCACTACGGGCCGTTGTTCATCCGCATGGCCTGGCACAGCGCCGGCACCTACCGCGTCGGCGACGGCCGTGGCGGCGCCGGAGCGGGCCAGCAGCGCTTCGCGCCGCTCAACAGCTGGCCGGACAACGTCAACCTCGACAAGGCGCGCCGGTTACTGTGGCCGATCAAACAGAAATACGGCAACAAGATCTCCTGGGCCGACCTTATGATTCTCACTGGCAACGTCGCCCTCGAATCGATGGGGTTCAAGACGTTCGGTTTCGGCGGCGGGCGTGCAGACGTCTGGGAGCCCGAACAGGACATCTACTGGGGTCCTGAAGGCAAGTGGCTGGCCGACGAGCGCTACACCGGCGAACGCGATCTCCAGAATCCGCTTGCTGCCGTCCAGATGGGCCTGATCTACGTCAATCCGGAAGGCCCGAACGGCAACCCGGATCCGCTCGCTGCGGCTCGGGACATTCGCGAGACCTTCGCGCGCATGGCCATGAACGACGAGGAAACCGTCGCACTCATCGCCGGCGGGCACACCTTCGGCAAGACCCATGGCGCCGGCGATGCGACGCTTGTCGGTTCGGAGCCTGAAGCTGCAGGTATCGAAGAGCAGGGCCTGGGCTGGAAGAACGCCTACGGCACCGGCAAAGGTGGCGACACGATAGGCAGCGGCCTGGAAGTCGTCTGGACCACGACGCCGACAAAGTGGAGCAACAACTTCTT
Organism: Shinella sp. OV683; assembly: GCF_057787725.1. Lineage (NCBI taxonomy): Bacteria > Pseudomonadati > Pseudomonadota > Alphaproteobacteria > Hyphomicrobiales > Rhizobiaceae > Shinella > Shinella sp. OV683. The sequence continues at coordinate 1,414,544 of NZ_CM173543.1, read as the reverse complement.
CTGGAACCTGTTCGGCTACGAATGGGAATTGACCAAGAGCCCGGCCGGTGCACATCAGTGGAAGCCGAAGCATGACGTAGGCGCAGGCACCGTGCCGGATGCGCATGACAAGTCAAAGCGCCACGCGCCATCCATGCTGACCACCGACCTCGCGCTGCGGTTCGACCCGGCATACGAAAAGATCGCCAGGCGCTTCCACCAGAATCCGGATCAGTTCGCGGATGCCTTTGCCAGGGCCTGGTACAAGCTCACTCACCGCGACATGGGTCCGGTCGTGCGCTACCTCGGCCCGCTCGTTCCGGCTGAAGTGCTGCCGTGGCAGGATCCGATTCCGGCGATCGATCACGAACTGATCGTGGAGCAGGACATTTCTGCGCTGAAGGCAAAGATCCTCGCTTCCGGACTGTCCGTGTCCGAATTGGTCTCGACCGCCTGGGCGTCTGCCTCGACGTTCCGCAACTCCGACAAGCGCGGTGGCGCAAACGGCGCGCGCATTCGCCTCGCGCCGCAGAAGGACTGGGATGTCAACCAGCCGGCTCAATTGGCGAAGGTCCTTGAGACACTCGAAGCCATCCAGTCGGAGTTCAACGCTGCGCAGTCCGGCGGCAAGAAGGTCTCGCTTGCCGATCTGATCGTTCTCGGCGGCAGCGTTGCGATCGAGAAGGCAGCAAAAGACGGCGGGCACGATGTGACGGTACCCTTCACGCCGGGACGCATGGACGCGTCGCAGGAGCAAACCGACGTCGAGTCGTTTGCTGCGCTCGAACCGACCGCTGACGGTTTTCGCAACTATCTCCGCGGCAAGCAGCGCCTGTCCCCGGAGGAACTGTTGGTGGATCGGGCGCAATTGCAGGCACTGACAGCTCCGGAAATGACGGTTCTTGTCGGCGGCTTGCGCGTGCTGAATGCCGGGCAGCCGGCCCAAGGCGTCTTCACCAACCGACCGGAGACGCTGACGAACGATTTCTTCGTCAATCTGCTCGACATGAGCACGCAATGGCAGCCGTCAACGGGTTCCGAAAGCGTGTACGAGGGGCGTGATCGCAAGACGAACGAGGTCAAGTGGACCGCGACCCGCGTCGACCTGATCTTCGGTTCGCACTCGCAGCTCCGCGCGCTTGCGGAAGTCTATGCGCTGTCGGACACCAAGGAGAAGTTTGTGAAAGACTTCGTGGCGGCCTGGACCAAGGTTATGAATGGAGACCGGTTCGACCTCGGTTGACCGATCTTGCTTCGAGGCTGCTCAGTGCTAGCATGCCTCTAATGCCTTGAACATAATCAGGGCGGCGTTTCAAGGCGACTTGAGACGCCGCCCTTCGACTTACCACGGTCTGGCCGCATGTGAGATCCGCCGATCGACACAGGCGTCATGGAGCTTAATCCAATGCCGAGATATCCTATTCGGAATCGTCAGCCGGGTCGGGATCCTCGTCGTAGGCTCGCCACCGATTCATCACGATCTCATGAAGCGCTTCGAGTACCTCCTTGGTGCCGAAGCCCGCGTCGTTCAGCTTGGCCGCCGCTCTTGCAAGGATGTCATCAAGGCCTTCCTGCAATTCGATTAAGCGATCAGGATCGTTGATCGGGCGAACTTTCATGATTTGGTCCCCATTTCGGAATGGCAACAATCTCACCGGCGTGATGTTCCGCTTGAAATGTTTCAGCGCAATGTCGAGCAACCTTATTTGTACCGCCTGTTCCTTACTTTGCTTGGTCCCGTTGGGTGGCCTGGAGTATCTTCTCGGTGTTGCGTTGGAGATTCTCAAGATACTCGCGTGACGCACCGTTTCGCGCGGCGGCTTCGTTCATCTGCATCAATCGTTCGCGCAAAAGCACGCGAAATCTCTCGGTTGTTGGTGACGGCGGAAGCGTACGAAGCTTCAAGGGACCTTTGCTCATCATGTCCTCCCAGACGATCTGCTGTTGATCGTCTTCTGAATGAGTAAGTTTGCCAAGTGAGCGATTGCTTATACATATCGATCCACATGCATCGGTAGTTAGTACTGTCTTGAAACACAACTGCCCGACCCCATGCCCCAATCAATTTAGCTGCCTTCGACGCAGCGCCTTTGCTCTCGATCTGCTGTTCTCCAAGACCGCGCTGGCGCCCAGGTCAAAATACTCATCAAGCCGTGCCTTGCCATCTTTAGTTGCGCATCGTGCGCGTATGCACGATCTTTTGATTTGATATCAAGGCCGCTCGTGCGACAATGGGGGCGAGGGCTCGCTCAGCTGCTGTGTTTTTATCTTGAAACTCAGCCTCCCGGAGAGATCACATGAAAAACATCGGCCATAGATTTTCGTCGCTAGCAACCGTGCTGCTGATTGTTTCTTCCGCCGCAACCTTTGCACACGATAACCGCGTCAAAGACAATCAGGACGGTGCGCAAAACGATGGAAAAGCTGTTTTGTGGCACGCACGCGGCAACGGCAACGGGTGCGCGGTTGGCAACAGCCCTCCCCCAGGGACGAATTGCTAGCGGTCACGTGCTACGATCGGATGCCACGACTTGTCCCGGACTTCCGAACCAACCACGTTGTGACTGACCCCGACGGCTGGGACGATCGTGCCTGGTTATGAATGCCCGCTCGAAAATGAAAAGCGAAGCCCGCAGCGATCGCTCGCCGCGGGCTGAATTTTGTTGGGTCTCGCGGCTTGGCGAGATCGTTGCAACGGCTATCAGGCCGAGATCACGAGCCTTCGATGCATTCCGTAATTTCGCAGGTCGACTCGGTCGTGGTCTTTGCTGCGCATTCGTTCAATGCGCGTGAGGAGGCATCGTCCTGATTGTCGTAGTTGTAGCTGTAGCCGTAGGAGCCTTCCTCGGAAACCGCAATGCAACCCCAGGCACGCGCTGCGCCGGTAGAAGCGACGGCTGTTGTTGCAACAACCAGGGCTGCAAGCCCGATCCGGAAATAGTGATTCAAGTCTTCCTCCATTTATGCCTGACGGCTTCACAATTGCCAAAGCGTCATGTCATGAAATGCCCATCGAAGCCACCGAAGACCAAAAGTAACCTTACCTCGTAAGACACTACATCGCGTGGCCGATAGACCCGGCCGAGGCAAGGATCATCCACAGCGCCATGCCGACCATCATCACGTTCTCGGTCAACGACACGAAGCCGAGCGGCACATTGCTGCCACCACCGACACAGGCGCATTTCAGCTCGCGCTTGTCGATGTAGACTGCCTTGAATACCGACACCGCGCCAATACCGCCGATGAACAACGCTACGGGTACCGAAAGCCAGGTCAGCGCGCCTGCGATCATCAGGATACCGGCGCCCGCCTCGGCGAACGGATAGATGTACCCATAGGGCACCCAGCGTTTTGCCAGCAGGTCGTAGTTCAGAAACATCGTCGAGAATGTTTCGATGTTCTGCAGCTTGAGGATTGCCAACACCGCCATGCTGAACGCGATGAACCATTCGGCGGTACGAATGGTGAATGCATTGCCGAATGCAGCATAGCTGGCAGCGAGCGCCATCAACGCGGTCATCGCGAAGACCGCGATCACCGGCTTGTAGGTGGTCGCCTTCGGATCGGCGACGGCCTTGCCGAAGAAGCGCCTGACATCGTCGAAGCCACCGATGCGCTTGCCGTCGATAAAGGTTTGCGGCGTCGTCTTCACGTCATGTTCGGCCTTGAAAGCGTCGGTCTCTTCCCGTGTTTTGAGCCAGCGATCATCGACCTCGTAGCCCTGCCGTTCGAGCAAGTCCTTGGCCTTCAATCCATAGGGGCAGGTGTGGCCCTTCATGACCATGCGGTAGAGTGTAGCCTGTTTGGCCATCGTCGTATCCTCTTGTTCTCAAATCAGATACGGCCCATATAGGTTCCGTACCATAGTACGGAGTCAAGGGATGAAAAACACGACAATCAGCGGCCTTGCCAGACACGCCAATGTCGGCGTGGAAACGGTTCGCTACTATCAACGGCGCGGATTGCTGGCGACGCCGGAACGGCCCTCAAGCGGCGGAATTGCCGGTGGCGTCCGGCGTTATGGTGATGAGGATATCCGGCGGCTACGCTTCATTCGCTCGGCACAAAGCGCCGGCTTCACACTGGAAGAAATCGCCGAATTGCTGACATTGGATGCCAGCGAGGATCGCGCGCGTGCGCATGCGCTTGCCCGGGAGCGAATTGCGATGCTCGACGCGAAAATCGCCGAACTGCAAACCGCCCGCGCCTCGCTTCAACGGCTGGCGCACGATTGCAGCGGACACGGGGTTGGCCCCTGCCCGATTATTTCGGCGTTCGAGCCCGACGTGACAAGGTGAGGCTCAGATGGCCCTGCGAGTACGGAAGCCTTCATTGGCGGGCAGGATCGAACCGAGTTCGTCGGAATGAACCACGCGATCACGGCCGGACGCCTTGGCGAGATAGAGCGCCTTGTCAGCATGGTTGAGCAGGGTGGAATAGCTGATCTCGCCGTCGGACTGCGACATCCCGGCCGAAAATGTCACCCGCACATCCTGGCCGTCAAAGCTGAAGACGCGGGAGGCGAGCTGCTGACGCAAAGCATTGATCTTGTCGAGCGCTTCCGCGCTGGTGACCCCGGTCAGGACGCCGGCGAACTCCTCGCCGCCGAGGCGCGCAACGGCATGGACGCCCAGCGCTTCGGTAAACATGTCGGAAACCGCCACCAGGATCTCATCGCCCGTACCGTGTCCGTGGTTATCGTTGATACTCTTGAATCGGTCGATGTCGAACAGCACCAGCACGTAGCGGCTGTGCAGCCCGGCAATGTGGTTGACGAAGGCGCGGCGATTCATCAGGCCGGTCAGCGGATCGACCCGGCTCAGCCGCTCGAACTCGTTGCGCGACATCGAGATATCGTAGATCGCCGAACCGACGATGTAGAAGCACAGCAGAGAAATGGGACCCGCAACGAATGCGGTGACGATGGTATCGGCAACCGGATCGGGCGGGATGGTAACACCGAGCAAGCCCAGTCGCCCCATGATCTGGTAGACGGCAAAATTGAGAAGCACGGCAGCAATGGTCGTCCAGATCGAGCGACTCAGCGCAAACCAGAACACGTCCCTCCGTTTTGAGAAGCGACCCGTCTCAATCTTACGGATGATCCAGTTCTGAAGAAGGGCTATCATAGTTCCGTGCTCAATATCTCGCACATATCATGAAAGCCTAAATCTTAAGATCGCCTTTCGCGCGTCACTAGGATCAGATCGAAGTGCCAAGAAACGGAGCAAGGACGCGATGTTTTCTGGCACTGCGTCATTTTTGTTCGGGCACGAAAGTCTTCACCTCGTAGCCCGGCATGAACTGGCCGAGACGCTTGATTTCCCATTCAAGCAGGACGCCGGAATTCTCGAAAACACGCTGGCGCACCGTCTCACCCAGCCGCTCGAGATCGGAGCCGGTGGCGTGGCCTATATTGATCATGAAGTTGCAATGCATCGGCGACATTTGCGCCCCGCCGATCTGCAATCCTCGGCAGCCGGCCTCATCGATCAGCTTCCAGGCCGAATAGCCCTCGGGGTTCTTGAAGGTCGAACCACCGGTCTTTTCCTTGACCGGCTGCACCGTCTCGCGGTGATGGCGCACAGCATCCATATCGGCTCGAATCTTGGCCTTGTCCTCGGCGTAACCGTCGAAAACGCCGTGCGTGAAGATCACGTCTTCCGGGGCGGAAGAATGCCGATAGCTGTAGCCTAGATCGGTCTTCGAAATCTTCAGGATGTTACCCTTGCGGTCCACTGCCTCGACCTCAATCAGGCGCTCGCTGGTTTCCGAGCCATTGGCGCCGGCATTCATGCGCAGGGCGCCGCCGATAGCACCCGGAATGCCGTAATAGAAGGCAAAGCCACCGATGCCGTTGTCGAGCGCCATGGCCGCAAGGTTCTTGTCCGGGCAGATAGCGCCGGCGCGGATGCGGTTTTCGCCGACCAGTTCGACATCGCCGAAGCCCTTGGCCGACAGGCGAAGCACCACACCCTTGATGCCGCCGTCGCGCACCAGCAGGTTGGAGCCGACACCGATAACCGTCAGCGGCACCTCTTTCGGCAATGCCTTGAGGAAGGTCGAGAGATCGTCGACATCGTGCGGCTGGAACATCAGTTCGGCAAGGCCGCCGGCGCGAAACCAGGTGACACGATCCATCGGCGCATCCGGCGTCAAGCGACCGCGCACTTCATTCATGCTGCTGCCCAGCTGCTCGAGCAACTTTGCTCCGTCTACCTGCTTCATGCTCTTTTCCCTGAAAGGCTTGCCAGCTCTTTCGGAAGTGCGGCTGCCCAGTTTGTGATGTTTCCTGCCCCCAACAGCACGACAAAATCGCCCGGCTGGGCGAGCGACGCCACGAATGGTGCCAGCGCGTCCGGGCTCGCGAGGAATCGCGCATCCCGATGGCCGCCAGACTTGATTTTCGACACCAGTTCTTCCGATGTTACACCTTCGATCGGATCTTCGCCCGCAGAATAAATCGGCGCAATGAAGATCGTGTCGGCATCGTTGAAGCACGAGGCGAATTCTTCGAACAGGCTTGCCACGCGGCTGTAGCGGTGCGGCTGATGGATGGCGATGATCCGGCCCTTGCAACTGTCGCGCGACGCCCGCAGGACCGCCTTGATCTCGACGGGATGATGGCCGTAGTCGTCGAAGATCTGCACGCCATTCCAGTCACCGGTGAAGGTGAAACGACGCTTGACGCCGGCAAAACCCGCAAGTCCGCGCGCGATCGCCTCGCCGCTGACGCCGAGACGTTGGGCAACCGCAATCGCGGCCGTGGCATTGGAGACATTATGCTTACCGGGCATCGGCAACTTGAGATCGTTGAGCGCGATCACCTCGCCTGTACGGCGACGGCGGATCTCGATGTCGAAAATCGACGTTGCACCCTCATGACGGATGTTCTTGAAACGCACATCGGCCTGCGGGTTCTCGCCATAGGTGATGACCTTGCGATCCTCGATCTTGGAGACCATTGCCTGGACTTCCGGATGGTCGAGGCACATCACGCCAAAGCCGTAGAACGGCACATTCTCGACGAACTGGCGGAAGGCGGCACGCGCATTGTCGAACGTGCCATAGTGGTCGAGATGCTCCGGATCGATATTGGTAACCACGGCGATTTCGGCCGGCAGCTTCAGGAAGGTGCCGTCGGATTCGTCGGCCTCCACCACCATCCACTCCCCTTCGCCCATGCGCGCATTGGTGCCATAGGCATTGATGATGCCGCCGTTGATGACGGTCGGGTCGAGCCCGCCGGCCTCGAGCAGCGTGCCGACCAGCGAGGTCGTGGTCGTCTTGCCATGCGTGCCGCCGATGGCGATGGCGTTGCGGAAGCGCATGAGCTCAGCCAGCATTTCGGCCCGGCGCACCACCGGCAGAAGCTTTTCGCGCGCGGCAATCAATTCGGGGTTTGTCTTCTTGATCGCCGTCGAAACAACGACGACCTCCGCCTCACCAAGATTTTCGGCCTTGTGACCGACGAAAACATCGATGCCCTTGGCGCGCAGACGCTGCACATTGGCGCTGTCGGCCTGGTCGGAACCCTGCACCTTGTGGCCGAGATTGTGCAGCACTTCGGCGATACCGCTCATGCCGATGCCGCCGATGCCGATGAAATGGACGAGCCCGATGCTCTTGGGCATTTTCATGCGTGTGTACCTTCTTTGAATGCCGCCACTGTCTTGCCGCCGGCCACTGCCTCGACGAGATCCGCGAGTGCCGTCGCGGCCTGCGGCTTGCCGGTTTCGCGCGCAGCTTTCGCTACAGCATCGAGCCGGGCAGGGTCAGCCATGGCGGTGCGGATGATTTCGGAGAGTTTTTCCGGCGTCAGCGCCGACTGCGCGATCACTTCTGCGCCACCCTTGGCCTTGAGAGCCGCAGCATTTGCCGCCTGGTCGTGATCGAGCGCATAGGGATACGGCACCAGCACCGAAGGCCGGCCGATGACCGCGAGTTCGGAGACGGTCGATGCACCGGACCGGCAGATCACCAGATTGGCGTCAGCGATCTTGGCAGGCATGTCGGAAAAGAACGGCGAGACGTCGGCCGGCATGCCGAGCTTGCCGTAGCAGGAGGTCACTTTGTCCTTGTCTTCCGGCCGTGCCTGCTGGACGACATGGATGCGCTTGCGCATGTCGTCATCAATCAGGCAGAGCGCCGAGGGAATGGCGGCGGAAAAGAACTGCGCGCCCTGGCTGCCGCCGAATACGACGAGATTGAACACATCGTCCGGCCCGGATGGCTTATACGGCGTTGCCGATGCGGCGATCACATCCGGCCGCACAGGATTGCCGGTGACGATGGTCTTGTCGGCATATTTGCCCGAGCCTTCCGGCAGGAACCCGCCGGCGATCGCATTGACCTTCTGGGCCAGCATCTTGTTGGCCCGGCCCATCACCGCATTCTGCTCGTGGATCAGCGTCGGAATGTTCATGCCGGACGCTGCCAGCAGCGGCGGCACCGTTGGATAGCCGCCGAAACCGACCACGGCCTTCGGCTTCAGTTTGCCAAACAGGCGACGTGCGGCGCGCATGCCGCGCCAGAGCGTCAGCAGGGATCTTGCGACGGCAATGGGATTCTTCGAACCGATGGTCGCCGATGGCACGACATGGATCTCGTCGGCCGGGAATTTTCCCGCAAACCGTTCGGCCCGGCTATCCGTCACCAGATGCACGGAATAGCCGCGCGCCCTGAGTTCGTGACCCAGGGCCTCCGCCGGAAAGAGGTGCCCGCCGGTCCCACCGGCTGCCAGCACGACAACGCCTTCACTCATATACCTTACTCCGCCGGGGCAATGGCACCGGAACGGAAGAGACTGCGTTCCTGGGCCCGTTTCTCCGGCCTGTGGCGCGTCAGCGCCAAGATGAATCCAGCCGTCACGCATATGGCAATCTGCGAGGAACCGCCATAGGAAATCAGCGGCAAAGTCATACCCTTTGCAGGCAAAAGCTGCAAATTCACACCGATATTGATGATCGACTGGAAGCCGATCTGCAGCACGAGGCCGGCGACGGCAAAGCGCGTGAAGTCGTTGCGGTCTCGGAATGCATGGGCTAGCCCGCGCATGACGACGAAGAGATAGAGGCTGGCAAGCACGATGCAGAAGATGATGCCGAACTCCTCGGCCGAGACCGAAAAGACGAAGTCGGTATGGCTGTCCGGCAGGATGCGCTTGACGGTGCCTTCGCCCGGGCCGACGCCAAACCAGCCACCGCGCATGATCGCATCATGGGCGGTATCGACCTGGAACGTATTGCCCTCGCCCGTCAGGAACTGGTTGATACGTCCGGCAACGTGGGGAAAGATCGTATAGGCGATGAACAGGAACCCTGCCGCCCCACCCGCCATGACGATGATCCACAGCCACGGCATGCCGGCCATGAAGAACATGCTGCCCCACACCGCCGTGGTCAGCATCGTCTGGCCAAGGTCGGGTTCGGCGATCAGCAAGGCTGCGACCATCACGAAAAGCAGCATGGCAAACAAGTTGCCCGGAATATCGGGCTGGCGCTGATGCTCGGCAAACAGCCAGGCACAGACGACGACGAAGGCGGGCTTCATGAATTCCGAAGGCTGGATGGACAGGAACGATATCGAAATCCAGCGGCGCGAGCCCTTCACTTCCATGCCGACGAACAGCACGAGCACCATCATCAGTACAGAAATGACCAGCATGATCATCGCCGTGCGGCGCACCTGGCGTGGCGACATGAAGGACAGCCCGACCATGACCAAGATCGATGGCAGCATGAAAAGCGCATGCCGCTCGACAAAGTGGAAGCTGGGCAGGCCGATACGCTCGGCAACCGCCGGCGACGCAGCGAAGGAAAGCATGAAACCGGTGCCCAGAAGGAGGATGAACACGGCCAGGAACAGCCGGTCGATCGTCCAGAACCACTCGGCCAAAGGCCCTCTTTCCGCTCTGCTTACCATCTGGGAATCCTTTTTTCCCTCAGAATGAGGGGGACTTCTTAATATGTCATTAACCACGTGAAATCGGATGATAGACGCCGAAACATGAGGCAGGCTGAATCCCCGAAACGGGGTTCAGACCAGCATCGTGACGCCATCGAGCTTGCGCACGAGATCGACGAAATAGTCGCCGCGGACCTCGAAATTCTTGAACTGGTCGAAGCTCGCGCAAGCGGGTGACAGCATCACCACAGGTGCCGATGCACTATCGGCAGCCGCATCGGCGGCGGCATGCGCAAGTGCCTTCTCCAGCGTGCCGGAGATCTCATAGGGCACATCGACGCCGAGCGTCGCGGCAAATTGCGGCGCCGCCTCGCCGATCAGATAGGCTTTTGCGATCCGGCCATAGAGCGGCTTCAGCGTCGATATCCCGCCTTCCTTCGGCAGGCCGCCGGCGATCCAGTAGATCCGCTCGTAGCTCGACAACGCAGGCGCCGCAGCTTCCGCATTGGTGGCTTTTGAATCGTTCACGAACGTGACGCCATCGCGGCGTGCTACCGGCTGCATACGGTGCTTGAGGCCAGGAAAGGACTTCAGCCCGGCACGGATCTCATCGTCACTGACGCCAACGGCCAGGCAGGCAGCAATGGCTGCCGATGCATTCTGGGCATTGTGCGAGCCGCGCAAAGTCTGGATGCCATCGAGGTCGGCAATCTCACGAGTACCGCTAGCATTGGCAAGCAGGATCTTCTGGCCCTCGGCATAGATGCCGTTTTTCAGCGTGTGCCGACGCGATATTCTCAACACGTTGACGCCAGCCTTTTCCAGCCGGTCGGCGATCAGGCTGCAATAGCTGTCATCGTCACCGACGACGGCCGTCTTCGATCCCGCCACCAGACGTTCCTTGACCTCGGCATAGTGCTGCATCGTCCCGTGGCGATCGAGATGATCGGGCGTCAGGTTGAGCAGGATGCCGGCGGTCGGGTTCATCGTCGGCGCGAGGTCGATCTGGTAGGACGAGCATTCCACGACATAGAAGCGGTCGGCCCTGGGCGGATCGAGCGTCAGCACCGCGGTGCCGATATTGCCGCCGAGCTGTGTGTCGCGACCCGCAGATTTGAGGATGTGGGCAATCAACGCCGTGGTCGTCGATTTGCCGTTGGTGCCGGTAATGGCGATGAACGGGCAATCCGCCGCATGCGCACGGCGTTCGCGCACGAAAAGCTCGACATCGCCGATGATTTCGACGCCCGCACTATGCGCAAGATCGACAGTCCAATGTGGCTGCGGGTGGGTCAGCGGCACGCCGGGAGAGAGTACGAAGGCGGCGAAGGACGACCAGTCGACAGACCGGAGATCTGCCGTACCAATGCCCTTCTCGCCGGCATTGGCGACGGAATCCGGGTTATCGTCCCAGGCGGTAACGATCGCACCACCTGCGACGAGCGCTTCAGCCGTTGCAAGGCCAGAACCGCCCAGCCCGAAAAGCGCAACTTTCCTGCCATTGAAAGAGGTAACCGGAATCATCGGAAATCACCGCAGCTTGAGCGTGGCGAGGCCAACGAGCGCCAGGATCACCGAAATGATCCAGAAGCGGATCACCACCTGGCTTTCCGTCCAGCCCTTCTTTTCGAAATGATGGTGGATCGGCGCCATCAGGAACACCCGCTTGCCGGTGAGTTTGAAGCTGCCGACCTGGATGATGACCGACAGCGTCTCCATCACGAACACACCGCCGATGATCGCCATGACGATCTCATGCTTGGTGGCCACGGCCACCGAACCGATCAGGCCGCCAAGCGACAGCGATCCCGTATCACCCATGAAGATAGCGGCCGGTGGGGCGTTGAACCAGAGAAAGCCCAGCCCTGCCCCGACTACCGCGCTGACCAGCACGGTCAACTCCCCGGTGCCCGGCACGAAATTGATCTGCAGGTAATTGGAAAACACCGCGTTACCGGCGAGATAGGCAATTGCCCCGAAGGATGCAGAGGCGATCATCACCGGCACGATGGCAAGGCCATCGAGGCCGTCGGTGAAGTTGACCGCATTGCCGGCCGCCACGATCACGAAAGCGCCGAACACGACGAAGAAGTAGCCGAGATTGAGCAGCAGGTCCTTGAAGAACGGAAAGGCCACGGATGTGTTGAGATGAATGTTCTCCGGGCCGGTCGGGATCGTCGCCTTCATCATGAAGAACACGGCGATGCCAGCAACGATGAACTCCACCAGCATCCGCATCCGGCCGGAAAAGCCGGCCGTGGTCTGCTTGGTGACCTTGAGATAGTCGTCATAGAAACCGATGAGGCCGAAGCCGAGCATGACCAGCAGGCAGCTCACCACATAGACATTGCCGAGGTCGGCCCAGAGCAGCGACGAAGCGACGACGGCGGCCAGGATCATCAAGCCGCCCATGGTCGGCGTGCCGGCCTTCTTGAAATGCGTCTGGGGACCATCGGCGCGGATCGGCTGGCCCTTGCCCTGCCGGACCCTCAGCGAACTGATGATGCGCGGCCCGAAGAAGAACACAAAGAGGGCCGAGGTGAACAACGCGGCACCGGCCCGAAAGGTGATGTAGCGGAACAGGTTGAAAATCTGGAGATGATCCGACAACTCCACCAGCCATAACAACATCTGCCTTGGTTCCTCTCTGTATTACTCTGTCGGCTGCTCGGCCGAGAATTTCGTGGCGAGCGCCGAAACGATACGGCCAAAGCCGGTGCCATTCGACGACTTGATCATCAGCACATCGCCCGGACGCACATTTTCGAGCGCATAGGTAGCAAGATCGTCCGCCTTGTCGCGGTAGATAACGTCCATACCGTCCCCGAGCGCATCGCGCAAATGGGCCATGTCGGGTCCTGCGAGCCATACAGCATCAATTGCCGAATTACCAAGCGGTTCGGCAAGCTCGGAATGCACATCGGCGGAATATTCACCCATTTCCAGCATGTCGCCCAGCACCGCGATACGGCGACCACCCTCTTCGGGGCTGGCACCGTCAAGCAGCGCGATTGCTGCCCGCATCGAGGCGGGGTTGGCGTTGTAGCTCTCGTCGATGATGGTGAAGGGCTGGCCGTCGCGCAAAAGCTGCAGGCGCTGGCCACGTCCCTTTCCTGCACTCACATCCGCAAAGGCGGCGACGACACGATCCATATTGGCGCCGGCAAGCGAGGCGGCTGCCAGCACGGCAACCGCGTTTTCTGCGATATGCCGTCCGGCGGCATTGATCGGCACTTCGAATGTCTTGCCGAAGATCGTCGTCCAGAATACTGCGCCCTCACCTTCCGGCTGGTAGTCGACCAACCGGAAGTCGGCCTTCGCGTGCGCGCCGAACGAGTGGATGTTGGTGACGTTGGCTTCGATCGCCGCATTTTCCAGTTGCTCGAACTGCTCGATGTCGCGGTTGATCAGCGCGTGGCCACCGGCAACGATGCCCTCGAAAATTTCGGCCTTCGCCGCGGCGATCTCTTCAAGCCCCGAGAAATTGCCGAGATGGGCGGCAGCGATCGTGGTGATGATGGCGATGTGTGGCCGTACCATCTTGACCAACGGACGGATCTCGTCGGGATGGTTCATGCCGATCTCGAAAACGCCATAATCCGCATCGCGCGGCAGCCGGGCAAGCGTCAACGGCACGCCCCAGTGATTGTTGAACGAGGCGGGCGAATAATGCACGCTGCCCGACGCCGATAGCACCTGGCGCAGCATTTCCTTGGTCGTCGTCTTGCCGACAGATCCAGTCACGGCGATGATCCTGCCGGATGAACGCTCGCGCGCCGCACGGCCAAGCTTTTCCAATGCCTCGAGCACATCCGTGACGACGATCATCGGCGCCGCGATCCGGCCAAGTGCCGGAATCTTGGCCTCGCTGACCACAAGCAAAACAGCGCCATTGGCGACGGCGACACCGGCAAAATCGTGGCCGTCGACGCGATCACCCTTGATCGCGAAGAATGCTTCACCCGGTGCGATCGTGCGGCTGTCGATCGTGATGCCGGTGATGCCCTCGGGCATACCGCCGGAAGGTCTGCCGCCGGTGGCGGCGACGAGTTCATCTATCGTCCAGAGAAATGCCATGGATCAGCCTCCCAATGCTTTCCGGATTTCCTCGTGATCGGAAAAGGGCAGAACCTCGGTGCCGACGACCTGGCCTTCCTCATGGCCCTTGCCGGCCACGATCAGCGTATCGCCGGAATGCAACATCTCGACGGCCGCGCGGATCGCCTCGTGCCGGTCGCCGATCTCGGTGGCGCCTGGCGCTGCGGCCATGATTTCAGAGCGAATGGTGGTAGCGACTTCGGTACGCGGATTGTCGTCGGTAACGACAACGACGTCAGCGAGGCGCGTGGCAATGCCGCCCATGATCGGTCGCTTGCCCTTGTCGCGATCGCCGCCACAGCCGAACACCACGACGACACGGCCGGTGGTGAAGGGCCGAACGGAGAGCAGCACGTTTTCCAGCGCTTCCGGCTTGTGGGCATAATCGACATAGCAAAGCGCGCCGTCCTTCGTCTGGCCGACGAGTTCCAGACGCCCAGGTGCACCCTTGAGATGGTGAAGGGCGGCGAACGCCTTTTCGGGTGCGACGCCTGTCGAGATAGCCAGACCCGCCGAAACAATCGCATTGGCAATCTGGAAATCGCCGGCGAGCGGCAGATGCACTTCGAAAATCTCGCCTTGATGATGGATCTCGGCGACCTGCTTGTCGCGGAAGTGCTCGACCCGCTTCAGCGCAAGGAATTCGCCCTTGCGACCGACCGTGCGTAGATCGAGACCCGCAGCCCGCGCGGTAAAGGCGGCTTTGTCCGACCACTCGTCGTCGGAGTAAATCACGGCCGGCGATCCCTTGGTCATCAGCGTCTCGAACAGGCGCATCTTGCAATGGAAATATTCCTCCATCGTCGGATGATAGTCGAGATGGTCGCGGCCAAGATTGGTGAAGGCGGCGGCCGCAAGCTTGACCCCATCGAGACGGCGCTGCGAGAGGCCGTGGCTTGAAGCCTCCATCGCCGCATGCGTCACGCCATCGCGTGCGAGTTCCGCCAGCAAGGCATGGAGCGAAACGGGATCGGGCGTGGTGAGCGTGCCGTAGTCGTTCCGGTGGGGCGCGATGACTCCCGTCGTACCGATCTGCGCGGCCGAAAGGCCAGCCGCGCCCCAGATCTGTCGTGTAAACGAAACCACCGAGGTCTTGCCAGCAGTACCGGTTACGGCAACCATCGTTTCGGGTTGTGCACCGTAAAACTTTGCCGCGGCAAGCGCCAGCAACTGGCGCGGATCTGCACTTTGGATGACCGGAATGGCGAGATCAATGGGAATGGAGGCACCTTCAGCCACCACCACGGCCGCGGCACCCCGGCTTGCGGCATCGCTGATGAATTTCGTGCCATCGGTCTTGGTGCCGGAAAGAGCGACGAACAGTTGCCCCTTCTCGACCTTGCGGCTGTCAGAGGTTATGCCCGATATCTCGGTTTGGCCGATTGCCCCGCCGAGTGGCCGATCAAGGCCCGCGTCCGCCACCAGTTTGCTTAGTTCCATGTCCCGTCCCCTGCCCGGTCGAATCGTCAACGCTTTTTTTGACGTTCAATAAGACACAAGCAAGGCATTTCCGTCTTTACCAAACTTGGGCTTGACGCCAAGCAGTGCCGCGGAGCGACGAATAATGTTGCCGGCCATCACACCGGCGTTGCAGCCTGCCGTCACGCCGCAGCGCTCCTTGGCCTTCTTCGGCTCGTCTGAAATCGTCAACACCACATATTGCGGATTGTCGATCGGAAAAGCCGCCAGGAAGGCATTGAAGCGCACATTGTTGGCATAGCGTCCATGCACGACCTTTTCTGCTGTACCGGTCTTGCCACCGACGAGGAAGCCCGGAGTGTCGGCGCGGCTGCCGGAACCGTCCAGCACGTTGGCGCGGAACAGGTTACGCATATTCTCGACCGTTTGCGGCTTGACGACTAGGACGGCGTCCTCGTCCGCCTGTTCCTCGGTGCGCGGCAGGAAGGTGGGATTGATCAGCAAGCCACCATTCATCAGCGCCGCGCCGGCGACTGCGGTCTGCAACGGCGTCGTCGAAACGCCGTGACCGAAGGCCACCGTCATCGAGGTGATCTTCTTCCACACCTTGGGTTGGCTCGGGCTGGCAATCTCCGGCAGTTCCGTCTTCAGGCGGCTGAGCAGGCCGAGACGCGTCAGAAACTCCCTGTGTCCATCGACGCCGACGGTATCGGCCATGCGTGCCGAGCCGATGTTGGAGGAGTGAACGAACACGTCGCGCACCGACAGGATGCGCCGCGTGGCGTGGAAATCGTGGATGGTGAAACCGCCGATATAGAGCGGGCGCCGCGCATCGAACGTATCGTTCATGGTGATGCGGCCGTCATCGAGGGCCATGGCGATGGTAAACGCCTTGAAGGTTGAGCCCATCTCGAAGACACCACCCGACATGCGGTTCATGTCGCTCTTCGTCGCGCGGTCGATGGTGCCGGCCGGGTCGTTCGGATCAAAATCGGGCACGGATTCCATGGCGATCACTTCGCCAGTATGGATATCGAGAACCACGCCGCCCGCAGCGATCGAATTGAAGTCCCGCATGCCATTGGCGATTTCTTCATGCAGGATGTTCTGGACGCGCAGGTCGATGGAAAGCCTCACCGGCTCGAGCGCCGAAGTGCTGGTCATGCCGAGCTCGGCCAGGTCGGCCAGGCCCTGGTTGTCCAGATATTTCTCCATGCCGGTGACGCCGCGGTTGTCGATGTTGACGTAGCCCACGACATGCGCCAGCGAATTGCCCGCCGGATAGAAGCGTCGCTTGGCCGGACGGAAGCCGACACCGGGAATGCCGAGCGCCAGGATTTCCTGCTGCTGCTTCGGCGTCAGTTGGCGATGCAGCCACTGGAAATGCGATTTGCTGGTGAGCTTCTTGTAGAGCGTCTTCGCATCAAGGTCGGGCAGCACGGACGTGATCAGCTCGAGTGCTTCATCGGGATCGACGATCTTGTGCGGCTCGGCAAACAGCGACACGGTGCTGACGTCCGTGGCGAGCAGCTCGCCATTGCGATCGAGGATATCGGGGCGGGACGCGACCTGGTTCGCCGCCGGACCTATACTGGAAACGGTCAGCGGCTTCTGGATCCCATATTCCACCAGCCGGCCGCCGATAACGGCGTAAACCATCACGAAGCAGCCGATAAGGATAGTGATGCGGTTACGGGCCTGATTGCCGGATACCTTGCGAGTCCCCTGGAAGGTAAGTTGCGGCTTCGCCGGCAGACCGCGCGCGTCCGTGTTGAAATGCGCCTTGCTCTTCAGAACCATGATGCGGGAAAGGAAAGACATCAGTTTTTCACCACCGATCCTGTTGCAATCTTATCCGCTTCGTCAGCGGCCTTCTTGGCAAATGCCTTGGCTTCCTTGGGCGAAACCTTGCCGTCCTTGTCGGCATCCGCCTCGTCGTAGACGGGCAGCTCGGCCTTCAGCATCGGCAATTCGTTGGGACGGGCAAGCTGCGTCGATTCGGTCGGCACGAGCTGCAATTCGGACTGGTAGGCCGTGATCAGCTGTTGCAGCCGGCCTGGCTGAACCATCATCGACCAATCGGCCTTGAGCAGGTCGATCGTGTCCTTCTCGAGCCTAATCTGCGCCTCGAGCTTCTGTACCTCTTCCAGCTTGGCTTCGGCGCGATGCTTGATCGAATAGGTGACCGCGGCAGCCGCGGTCATGAAAACAATCAGCAGGATGTCGAGGGTTCGCAGCATATTACAGTCTCTCAATATCGGCGAGATTGGGCAGGTCGAATATCGCGAGATCCGGCTTGGCGGCCTTTGCCGTGGTCCGGATGCCGCCGCGCAGTTTTGCAGAGCGGGCACGTGGATTGATCTCAGCCTCGGCTTCGCTTGCCAGTACAGCCTGCTTGCTCGTCAGCTTGAAGATCTCCGGCGCTTGATGGACCTCCGGCAAATGCCGCGAGCCCGATGCCTTTCCGGCGCGATCGGCAAAGAAGCGCTTGACCATCCGGTCTTCCAGCGAATGGAACGACACCACCACCAGCCGGCCGCCCGGCTTCAAGGCTCGCTCGGCGGCAAACAGCGCAACGGCGAGTTCGCCAAGCTCGTTGTTGACGAAAACGCGCAACGCCTGAAACACGCGGGTGGCGGGATGGATCTTGTCGGTCATCTTGCGGGGTGTGACGATCTCGATCATGCCGGCGAGGTCGCGCGTGGTTTCGAACGGCTTGTCGAGGCGGCGCTTTTCGATGGCGCGGGCGATCCGGCTTGCCTGGCGCTCTTCGCCGAGAAACGAGAAGATGCGGATGAGGTCGCTGAGCTTGGCACGATTGACGACATCGGCGGCACTGACGCCGGCATTCGACATGCGCATGTCGAGCGGGCCATTCCGCTGGAAGGAAAAGCCGCGATCGGCCTCATCGATCTGCATGGAAGAAACACCGATATCCAGCACGACGCCGTCGAGACCGCCTTCAGGCGCGAATTTGTCCAGTGCCGAAAATTTGGTCTGGTGCAGCGTCAGCCTGCCCTTATAGCGATCGACGAGCGGCTGCGCCGCTGCAATCGCCGTGGGGTCGCGGTCGAGACCGATTACCTCGGCGCCGGCGTCGAGAATGGCGCTGGAGTATCCCCCAGCGCCAAAGGTGCCATCCAGGATGATTTGACCGGGGGCCGGCGCGAGATGCGTGAGCACCTCGGCCAGCATGACCGGAATATGGCGACTTGGTCCGCCAATGGCATCGCTAGAGTCGCTGCCACGATCCGCCATAATTCCCTTACCCCACATTCTCAGGAACCGGGGCCGTTCCCCCGCAGTTCCTCTCTTGCTGCTTTCTGGGCCGCCAGGAATTGCTCCGGCCGCCACAGCTGAAAGTAGTCCGCCCGTCCGACGAAGGTCACCTCGCCCTCGATGCCCGTATAGGAACGGATGAAATCCGTCACCATCAGGCGCCCTTCCGGATCGAGCTTCATGAAGACCCCGCCACCATGAATGAGCAGCGAAATCCTGTTCGTTGCCAGCGAAAACGGGTCCAGATCCTCGAGGCGCCGCTCGAAACGGGCGAGCAGCTCCGGACCGCCGATATTGATCGCCGGATAGTGAAAATCCTGAAAGCCATACAGCTCCTCGATACCCTGCGAAGACAAGACGCTGCGGAAGGTGGCGGGCACGGAGGCCCGACCTTTTGCATCGATCTTGTTCGTGGCACTCGAAAGGAACCGGCCCATGACGCAATACATCCGCTTCCAGGCACTCGGCTACGCGAGACGGAGCCGTCATGCACTTGATTTTGCTTGCGAACCCAAGGTCCTGTCTTGCGTTCGCAGGCAAACCGGCCAAACCCCTCGGCCGGGTCGCACCTGATATGAAGCGGGCTTCATATCGCCCTGTGAAAGTGCATCTTTGGGATACCATGGGACATTTTGGGCGTCAATGGGAATAAGCTAATGAACCGGCACTCCGGATCAATTATTCATAAGCTGTTAAGTTTAACGACCGGTTAAAAACACATTTGAAGCTCCGAAATTTGCCTAACGATTCCAGATATTTGGAAAGCGGCAGGCGAAAAATTGCGAGACCGCGGCATCCCGAAGCCGGCGTATGGCACACCGCGGCCGATCGAAACATTTCCTTGTGCTGTGCTTTTTGGGTTTCAGCCGCCTGCGGTGCTGCCCAAGCCCCTTTCGATGCCGCCCGTGCGGAATACCCACGAATAGGACTGTTTTCAACTCAACTAAAATAGAAACACATCATGAAATCGGATAGCATCCGCGCCCTGGAGAGGGGGAGGCATTGATTCATGGCCACGATCCAATTGGGCAGGGGCGGAACATACGAAACCTTGAACGACCAGGAATGGTACGAGCAGTTTTCAACCATGTCCCAGGAGAGCGAAACCACCACCAGCGCAGAGTATGAGGATGCTGGGGGCAATACGATTTCCGTGACCGGCAAAAACCTCGATTCATCCGGTCCCGGCAACGTCACCGGCGTGGTTTCGGATGTCGAGATCAGGGACAGTCATGGCAGGATCATCTTCGACGTCTCGGACTTGTCGCTGAGCTTTAGCCAGCTGAACACCAAGGCACTTGATGCCGATCCATATGCGATGCTCGAGGTCTTGCGATTTCTGATCAAGGGCAACGACACGATCACCGGCACCAATGGATCGGAGGAACTGATGACGTCGCCCGATGCCGGTAACGACATCATTAATGGTCGAGGCGGCGACGACCTGTTCCGGGCCGGCCCGGGGAACAACAGATTGAACGGCGGTGCGGGAGAGGATCAGCTCTTCTACCAGTTGACCGCATTTTGGGAACACGACTTCCCTCAGAAGAGCGGCGTCGTACTTGATGCGGCCAAAGGAACTGCCACAAACCCGTGGGGTGGTCACGATATCATTTCGAACTTCGAGAAATATCGGGGAACCGAGATGCGTGACATCTTCAGGGGCAGCAGTGTGGACGAAAAGTTCGCCCTCCTTAAAGGAAACGATGTCCTCGACGGCAGAGGTGGTACCGACACAGTCGACTACAGCTTCGATGCAAACTATGGCGGCAACAACGGTATTACTGCCAATTTCGCCAGTGGCATTGTCATCGATCCCTACGGCAACACCGACCACGTTTCCAACGTGGAATCAATTCTGGCGACCAAATTTGCGGACACGCTGAGGGGATCAAACCGCGATGAAACTTTCAGGGCGCTCGCTGGCAACGACGATATCAATGGGCTTGGCGGCCAGGACGTGTTTCTGTTCGCCGATAACTTCGACATGGACACGATCCACGGTTTCGTCGCCAAGGGCGCCGGGCACGACATCATTCAGTTTGACGATGTTGAGGTCGATGACTATTCGGACCTCAGGCAAAATCACATGACCCAGTCCGGAAATGATGTGATCATTAACCTCGGTGCCGGTGACGTCCTCACCATGGAAAACATCGACATCGACACACTCAGTGCAGCGGATTTCCTGCTTTAGGCCTCGTAGCTCAGCCCGTCGTTTGCAAGCCTGAAGGAAAAATGCCAGTTGGCCTGTAAGCCGGGTTCTGTATGGCTCCGGTTGCCCGGAACGTGGCAGCCATTCATCTGGGACGACGCTTGCGCGCCGCCTCTCGCAACCCACCCGGATGGCTGGCCCGGAAACGGGCCTGATGCTTGCGCATGCGCGCCATCCCTATTCGGTCTTGCTCCCGGCGGGGTTTGCCATGCCGTCTCTGTCGCCAGATCCGCGGTGGGCTCTTACCCCACCTTTTCACCCTTACCCGGCAAGCCGGGCGGTTCGTTCTCTGTGGCACTTTCCCTGGGGTCGCCCCCGCCGGACGTTATCCGGCGCCGTGTTTCCGTGGAGCCCGGACTTTCCTCACCCTGCGGTCTTTCGACAATGCAAAGCGCGGCTGCCCGGCCAACTGGCAGGCACCCCTTAGACCAGCGATGGCAGGATTGAAAGCGAATGCGGAGTTATTTCCGCAAAATTGCGGAAAGTTTTCCGCTCAGAGAAAACGCGGCACGAAATCTGCCGTCGGATAGCCATCATCGACGATCCGTCCGTGCAGCAGTAGTTCAGCACCCAGCCGGCCGATCTCGTCCGAACTCTTGGCCGCCGCCCCGCAGCCACCCGCCATCACACCGATCGACGGCTGTGATGTCCAGCCGATCGCGGGATAGTTGGGTGGCGTATAGGACGTGACGCAGGTCGTGTTGGTGATGCCCTTGATCTTCAGATCCGGCATCAGTTCACGCATCGTGGCGACCAGATGCGCGTGATTTACCGCATCGCCACCGGTCTGGAACCATTCGAGCACGTCGGCATGGGTCGGCAACGGAATGTCGACGATATCGCCACCGATCTTGAGATAATATTTGCCATCGGGATAGAGAATGGGCGGCAGCAGATAGATGCCCATCATGATATCTTCCGGCTCGTAGATCATCGACGGCATGGAAGACAGCCGAGCAGCCTCGTCCTCGTCGACTTCAAAGAAACTGACGGTGCGCCCATAGACCTTCAGGTCCAGCGCCTCGGGCAAAAGCCCCGGCCCGTTGGTAAAGCCACCCGCTGCCACCAGCACTTTGGCCGCGGTGATCACCTGTCCACCGGCAAGATCGATCTCGACATAGCCATCCTTCTGACGGATGGCTGTCGTATAATCACGGATCACCCTGCCGCCGGCCTTCTCCGTCAGTGCAGTCTGTGCAGCCACCAGCCGTCGCGGACTCACATGGCCCGCACGCTCGGGCTCGAACACCGCGTCGGAACCCTTGGGGAAGCTAAAATAGGGGAATTTCGCCACCAGTCCGGCATCATCATGCAATTCAGGCTTAACGCCAAGCTTGGTCGCAGCTTCACGAACATCCGCCATATATTGCTGGCTGCGTCCGGTCGTCAGGCCGGAGATCAAGCAGCCTTTCTCGCCGAAGAAGGCCACGCCACTGCGCGCTTCGACATCTCGATAGCGGGCAATCGAGCGATTGGCGAACCGCGCCCAATTCTCGTCGGGATCGATGGTGCGCGTGATCCGCCCCTCGTCGTAGTGGCTCGCGAACACCCCCTTGTGGCTCTGGCGGTCCTCGGGCTCATCCGGCCCGATCAACACCACGCCGGGCACCTGTTCAGCGAGATGACGGGCGGCGGCCGAACCGGTTAAGCCGCGGCCGACAATGGCGTATTGGAAATCGGGATTCATGATTCACCTTCGTTTTTCCACATGTTATGGAATGGCGAACCCAACGAAACAAGATGATAAGCTGTCCGGAAAGCAGCTCGATGCAATCTGACCTACCGCCTTGTGTCGACGAAAAACAAAGCTAGACTTTTACGGCATGCGCTGACAAGCTTCCGATACACCAGATAAGATTTGTGAGTGCAGGCGGCTATGAATCCGTATACCAATCTCGATAAGCGAGCCTTTTGGGCTCCTGCGGTTGCGAATCGCAACATGTTTGACATCTCTGAACTTTGGTCGCCCAAATACGATATCAAACCCAGCGATGGCGTGGCCACCTACGGATCCTGCTTTGCGCAGCATTTCGGCAGGGCGCTGCATGAGCGAGGCTTCAATTGGCTGATAAGTGAACAAGCGCCTCTCGGACTGACAGAACAGCATGCCAAAAACTTCAACTACGGTGTTTTTTCCGCGCGCACCGGCAACATCTATACAGTTTCCCTGCTAAGGCAGTGGGTGAGCTGGGCCTGTGGCGACACGATACCGCCAAACGAGATCTGGGAGAAGGATGGCCGTTTCTTCGATCCTTTCCGCCCCGTAATCGAGCCAGGCGGCTTTGCCTCGAAGGAGGAAATCTTGCGGTCTCGAGACATGGCTATCGAATCCTTTAGGGATTCGATCCTGTCTGCCAAGATTTTCGTCTTCACTCTCGGATTGACCGAGAGCTGGTTTAATCGACGGGGAAAATACGAATATCCAATGTGCCCCGGTACGGCAGCAGGCGAGTTTGATGAATCGAGACACGAGTTCTTCCAGCAGAATTACGTGTTCATTCTGGAAAACCTGACACAGGCCATTGAAAAAATCAGAACGCTGAACCCTGAGATCAAGTTCTTGCTGACGGTCTCGCCGGTCCCATTGACTGCCACGAAGTCTGGCAATCACGTGCTTGTTGCAACGATGGAATCCAAGTCGATATTGCGGGCCGTAGCTGGCCAAGTGGCACGTGAAATAGATTATGTCGACTATTTCCCATCTTATGAGATCGTCAGTTCCACTCCGTTCAGGGGCGTTTTCTTTGAGGCCAACCAACGAAGTGTCAATCATGTGGGCGTCAACCATGTGATGAGTTGCCTGTTCACATGCCTCAAGGCAGCTTTTCCCGATGTGCAGTCGTCTCAAGTTGTAAATCGCAGGCAAGCAATGAAGGAAAAAAGGCAACGTCGGATCAAGGCAAGGGAAGAAAAAGGAACCGCACCGAAACAGGCTGCCACGCGCGACGATGTAGTTTGCGAAGAAGAACTGCTAGATGCCTTTTCTCGATAAACATAGGTTCTATAAATGCGCGTATGCGTTCTTGGAAATAGCCATATTGCAAGCCTGAAACTGGGTTGGGACCAAATATTCAGCGAGTTCAGTCAGCACAAACTTATGTTCTTCGGAGCTCGGGGAAAATGGTTGTCACAGCTGAAGCTCAAGAACAAGATTTTGGTGCCACGCAATGATATTATTAGGGACAGCATAACCCGTACAAGCGGTGGGATTGGAGAAATCAAGCTAGCGGATTACGACGCATTCATCGTCTACGCATCGGCCATGCCCATTCCAGCGATGGACAGTCGCTTGTCGAGCGCAGTCAAGGCACAGCTTTGCCTGGACCTATGCGGACGGAGCGTCAATCTTAGGCTCGTTGAACTGATACGATCCGCAACAGCAGCACCAATCTACGTTGGCCACGATCCTCAGCCGGCAAAGGGGCCTGACGATCCCGTACAGCCTCAATTTTTGAGCTACGCTGATGCCTACGAGGCTTTTAGCGAGAGCCTGGGGAGAAGCGGTGTGCATTTCATAATGCAGCCGACAGTCACGCTGGACGGATGGAATACGAAGAGCGAGTTCTCGTCAGGGTCACGTCGGCTGGATATCGGCGACGAGCTATCCAACGAACTGCATCCTGATACCGATCGGTGGCATATGAACGCCACATTCGGCTCTCTTTGGCTGAGATCCGCCTTCGCGCAGATGAAGTGACCGCCAATATCGAGTGCGACGGGTCACTACCTCGCATTGACCAATCTGATTGGACCTGGTGGAATAGATTTCCGCTGGGCTAAACGCGCGGCAGCGCTGTCAGCAGCCGGTGCAATGTATCGATGGTCGAGAAATCCGCGATGCCGTCGACCAGCTCGCGGCGGAAATGGCGCTGGAAAGCTGCGACGTCGCCCTCGGTGCGATCGCAGAACTCGCCGTTGACAGGCGTATTGTAGCCATAGAGCGCCAGCATCGCCTGCAACGCCTGGACCGGCGGGCCGCCATCGCCGCGCTGGAAGAACCGGCCGCCGCCGATGGGCGCTGGCTCGACATAGTGGCCGACGCCGAAGACAGCCAATTGGTCCCACGGAAACTTCTCGCCCGGATCGACCTTGCGGACCGGCGCGACATCGGAATGCGCCAGCACCCGCTCGCTCGGGATGAAATTGCGGCTGAGGATATCCTGACAGAGGGCAGTCACGGCTTCGATCTGCAAACCAGGAAAATCCGGCAAGCCGCCGGGATGGCCGGCATTGGCGATCTCGATGCCGATCGAACAGGAATTGATGTCGGTCTCGCCCTTCCAGAAGCTCCTGCCGGCATGCCAGGCTCGCCGTGCCTCTGGAACCAGCTGGACGACGCGACCATCCTCGAACACCATGTAGTGGCTGGAGACATCACTCTCCGGCACCGTCAGCCAGTCGAGAGCCGCTTCAGCGGTCGGCATGCCGGTATAATGGAGGATGATCATGTCGGGCTGCCGGCCATCCCTGCGCTCGCCGTGATTGGGCGACGGCCGCACTTCGGCCGCGGGATAGTCCGGAAGGAAGGCAGTCATGCAGCGCGCAATTCTCTTTCGATCGCCGAATAGGCAGCGTTGAACTTCGCCATCCGATCATGGGCGATCGCATGGAAGGACGCCGGCATGCCGCGCGCGATCAGCTTGTCGGGATGGTGTTCCTTGACGAGATTGCGATATTGCTGCCGGATCGTCTGGAAATCATCCTTGCGGGATACGCCGAGCACGATATAGGGGTCGCGGCCCTCGACATAGACATGCCGCGCCGTAATCCGCTCGAACTGCTGCTCGGAGACATGGAAGATGTCAGCGACATTCTCAAGGAAGGACATCTCCTTCTCGTGGATCGCACCATCGGCCTTGGCTATGTGGAACAAGCCATCGAGAACGTTTTCCAATACCGGGCAATTGGCCTGCCGCGAGCTGCAAAGACCCGAGAGCTTTTCGGCATACGCCTCAAAGCCTGTCACATCCTGCTTGGCCAAATTATAGAGCCGCGCGACGTTCTTGGCTTCTTCCTCGGGATATTTGAACACTTCCTGGAACGCCCTGACCTCGGTCTCGGTGACCACGCCGTCCGCCTTGGCCATCTTTGCCGAAAGCGCGATCACGGCAACGGAAAATGCCACCTTGCGGCGCGTTTCCGGATCACCTTCGAACAGCGTGCGAATCGCCTCGACAAGGCACGAAAGCGTGTTCGTGGCGGTGTCGGCGACCGCATTCATTAGTTTTTCCCAGAAGGACATAGGCGCACCCGGCTGCAAATCGTGAGAGCTCGTCAAACGTTGAACAATAATCCATGGAAATGCAAGCAAATGACAGGATCAAATTTTCGTCATGTGACGGTACGCGGGAATATAGATTATCGAATTGCGCCAAAAATGAGAACGGGCCATCTCCGATGAGACAGCTCAAGCCTGGAACGGTTCGAACTGCTCGATTACGTGCAGACGCGCTTCTTGACCTTGATGACGACGCCGTCTTGCAGAGCCGGGGCAGCGAAACTGCCGGCGGCAAAGCGAGCAAGCCAAGCGCCTCCACGCGCAATATTGTTCCAAACCACATATTTTTGCAGCGGTGGCCAAACGATCCGCGGATCGATTCATCACCAGAATTATGCTGAAGTTCACGGAAACTCATTGGACCGCATGGGAATGTGCGTGCGACGACGGGTTTTTATCGGAGCATCGATGTCGCCCTCCATTTCCTCCCAGAAAACCGGACTCATCCTCGGCTTCATCGGCGTGGCAATCTTCAGCGCGACGCTGCCGATGACGCGGCTGGCGCTGGCAGGCTTTTCACCGCTGTTCGTCACCTTCGGTCGTGCGGTCATCGCCACCATCGCCGCGTCATGCTTTCTTTTCTACAACGGCAAACGCTGGCCAAAAGGTCATGGCCTTATCCTTGTGGTGATTGGCATCTGCCTTGTCTTCGGGTTTCCGGTGTTTTCGTCGATTGCCATGCAAACCTTGCCCGCGAGCCATGGCGGGGTCATTCTCGGCCTGCTGCCGCTGTTGACCTCGATCTTCGCCGCGATTGTCGAAGGCGAGCGGCCAAGCCCGCTCTTCTGGCTCTGCGGCGTGGTCGGAGCCGCTTTGGTGATTGCCTATTCGATCCGCGAGAGCGGCTTTCACCCGGCCGTTGGCGATCTCTGGCTGTTGGCGGCCGCGATTTCGGCAGGCTTCGGCTATGTACTGTCGGCGCGGCTTTCGCGAATTCTCTCCGGCTGGGAGTCGATCTCCTGGGCTTTGGTCGTCACCCTGCCCTTCACGCTGATCGGCACGATGGTGACGGCGAGCAGCGGCATCCACACGCCCGCACCGCTGGCCTATGGCGGACTTGCCTATCTTGGACTCATGTCGATGTTCGGCGGCTTCGTTTTCTGGAACGAGGGGCTGGCGCGGGGCGGCACGGCGCGTGTCTCGCAGGTGCAGCTGCTGCAAAGCTTCTTCACGCTGGGTTTTTCCACAGTGCTGCTCAGCGAGCATGTGACGCTTGAAACGGTTATATTCGCATTTCTGGTTATTTTGACGGTCTGGGCGGCGAGAAAAGCCCGTTTTTCATGATTTCTTCACTTTACAGGGCCCGCTGACTGGCCCATCCATGTGCATCATCAAGCACTTACATTAGACGCGCATGGAGATGAAAATGGCGAAACAGAAAGCTGCACTGCTCACCGCCGGCGGCCTTGCCCCCTGTCTTTCTTCCGCTGTCGGCGGGTTGATCGAGCGCTACAGCGACATCGCCCCGGACGTCGAGCTGATCGCCTATCGCTCAGGCTACCAGGGAGTACTGCTGGGAGATTCGATCCAGATCACCAAGGACATGCGCGAGCGCGCCTATCTCCTGCACCGCCATGGCGGCTCGCCGATCGGCAACAGCCGCGTCAAGCTCACCAATGCTGCCGACTGCTTCAAGCGAGGCCTGGTCAAGGAAGGTGAGAACCCGCTGCGGGTTGCGGCCGAACGGCTGACCAAGGATGGCGTCACCATCCTGCACACGATCGGTGGCGACGACACCAACACGACAGCCGCCGATCTCGCCGCCTATCTCGGCGCAAACGGCTACAATCTCACAGTGGTCGGCCTGCCGAAGACCGTCGACAACGACGTCGTGCCGATCAAGCAATCGCTGGGCGCTTGGACTGCCGCTGAAGTTGGCGCGCATTTCTTCGACCACGTCTCCAACGAACAGAGCGCCGCACCGCGCTCGCTGGTCGTCCACGAAGTGATGGGCCGTCATTGCGGCTGGCTGACGGCGGCGACCGCCCGCGCCTATATCCAGAAAACCCGGCATAACGAATATGTCGAGGGGCTGATGATGAACACCCAGCTCAAGAACATCGATGGCGTCTATATTCCCGAACTCGATTTCGATTTCGAGAGGGAAGGCGCACGTCTCAAGAAGATCATGGACAAGTCCGGCTTCGTCACCGTCTTCGTCTCGGAAGGCGCAGGCGTCGATGCGATCGTCGCCGAACGCGAAGCCGCCGGCGAGCAGATCAAACGCGACGCCTTCGGCCATGTGAAGATCGACACGATCAATGTCGGCAACTGGTTTTCCAAGCAGATAGGCCAGATCATCGGTGCGGAGCGTTCAATGGTGCAGAAATCGGGCTATTTCGCCCGTTCAGCACCCGCCAATATCGACGATCTCAGGCTCATCCAGAGCATGGTCGACCTTGCCGTCGAAAGCGCGCTGAACCGTGTTTCCGGTGTCACCGGCCATGACGAGGACAAGAACGGCAAGCTGCGCACCATCGAATTCGAGAGAATCGCCGGCGGCAAGCACTTCGACACCTCGGTTGCATGGTTTGGTGAAATGATGGATCACATCGGACAGTCGTGGTCGGAGCTCTGAAACGGAAAAATTGTGCGGCGCGCCCGGATCGCCGGGTGCGTCCCCAAATCCTTGTTTTAACAAAAGATTAGCGCCGCATACTGCCCGTTCACTCTCAATTAAAAATTGATTATATTTTTAGTTAATCGCCAAATGGTTGTTAAATTCATTGGCGAGGGTTGCCGACCAAAAGTTAATGAGGTATCAGGGCGTAACGATTTGTGAATACTTTCTGCTTCGCGGGGGGCAGAACAATCATAAAATGCGGGCATTGCCATGAGACAAAATATCAAGTTGGCCAGACAGATAGCTGTGGTCTCTGGGATCATGGGTGCGTTGGCCTCTTGTCAGTCTTCCAAGGTTTACTCCGTCGTTCCGCCTACCAAGCCTTCCACTGAAGAAATTGCAATGCTGACGCAGTTGCAGCAGACCGATACAACAGCGCTTGCGCCTGCTAATGCAGATGCCGCTGCCATGCAGACTACGCCGATCGACATGGCGACTGACAAGTCGGTGGCAATGGCCTATGCGATCCCGTCGGCCAAGCCGGCCAACGAGGCGGCCGCTGCCCTCGGACAGATTCAGCTTGCTTCTGCCGATCCAGCCATGGGCCAGGAAGCCATGGCGAATGCCGCGATCGTCAATGCCACCAACAGCAATCCGGAAGTTCTGCAGGACAGCTTCGGCCAGCCGGAACTAACGGCCAGCGCAGCGCTCGTCGAGGTGCAGCCGAAGACCCGCTCGCTCGATCCTTTCGTGACGTCGACCAAGAACACCGACCTCAACCAGTTGATCAACAAATATGCGGCGCTCTATGACGTGCCGGAATCGCTGGTCCATCATGTGGTCCGTCGCGAAACCAACTACAATCCGAGTGCGGTCCATCGCGGCAATTGGGGCCTGATGCAGATTCGCTACAACACCGCCCGCGGCCTTGGCTACCAGGGCAGCCCGACCGGACTACTCGACGCTGAGACCAATCTCAAATATGCAGTGAAGTATCTCAAAGGCGCCTGGGTGGTTGCCGAGAAAGACGCCAAGAAAGCTGATTGGCTCTATCGCACCGGCTACTATTACGAGGCCAAGAGGAAAGACCTCCTCGACGACCTCGACATGAAGTGATTTTCAGCAGACCTTTTTCTTATTTTCTTTTCTACTCTTCGCCTGCATCGCTTTCGCCTGCCGCATCCGGCACCTGCTCGTCATCTCCTGGCATTTCCCGCGCAGCGGCCATCACCTTCGAAACCATTTCTTCCGGCTCATAGCCAAGCTTTTCGGGCGTCAGGCCCATACGCACCACGACGAGCTTCTCGGACGGAATGATCGCGATATATTGGCCATCATGCCCCTGCGCCCAGAAGGTGTCCGCAGGCAGTCCCAACTTCTCGTTCGGCAGGTTCTGAGGGCCCATCTTCCAAGCCAGGCCTTCGGTATATTGGCCATTCGACAAAGACGTCGCCGTTCCGGCCATCTCCGCAAAATCCTCCGGCAGCACCTGCACGCCGTTCCAGTCGCCCTTGTCGGCCAAGAGAAGGCCGAAACGCGCCCAGTCGCGCCCAGTCGCATACATCAGCGAGCCACCTGAGAATGTACCGCTCTCGTCGGTCTCCATAACGGCGCTGCGCATGCCGATCGGCCCAAACAGTGCCTTGCGCGGGTAGGAAAGCGCTTCCTGCTCATCGGCGAAGGTATTCATCCAGATCTTGCTGAGCAGCACGGCTGAACCGGTCGTGTATTTCCACTTGGTACCCGGTGGAGCCTCAAGCAGTTTGCCTTCGACGAACTTTGACTGGTCTGGTTCGAGAAACAGCATGCGAGTGACATCGTTGACATCGCCATAGGTCTCTTCGAGGCTAAGACCGCTCTGCATCGCCATCAGGTCGGAGATCTTGATCTTGGCGCGATCATCGGTCCAGTCGGCAAACAGCTTGTCCTGATCCCAGCGAAGCTTGCCCTCGGCGACGCGGGCGCCAACCAGCGCGCCAGTCACCGTCTTGGTCATCGACCAGCCCAACAGCGGCGTATCCGCCGCATAGCCCTTGCCGTAGGTTTCGCCAACGATCTTGCCGTCCTTGACGACGACGACGGCGCGCATGCCCGGACCTGTCAAAGCCGCATCGGCCAGTACAGCGGTGACCCGGTTGTTGGGCGCGAGGCTGACCTGGTCGCCCATCGGCCATTCATAATCGGACTCGCCGACCACGGTCGGACGTGCGACCAAACGCAACTTGCGCGCAGCCTCGAGATCATGGTCCGCAACAACTGTACAGCCCAGGCCCTCGCGATAGATCGCTGTCTCCCTGGCCAGGATACCGTAGAGGCTGGCGGCATAGCCATCATCGCCGACCTTTTCGAGCTCGATATGCTTTAGCAGCGGATGTCCCGGCGCCTGAACATCGTCAGCCAGCACGGCCGCGGCATCACGATGGGCGAGGAAGGCATTGGAGCAGGCGATCTTGGCGGAGTAGGCAGCACCGACGCGGATCAGTTCCGGGGGGAAGAAATAGAGCCAGCCTGTAGCTCCAACAATGACCACGACAACCACAATGGCAAGCCACTTGGCGATTTTGCCAACCATACGCAATGCGCTACTCCTTCTTCCCGAGAAACGAGGCTTCCCGAGAAATCAGGAGCCACGATCCGGAGGAAGCGAAAGGTCTAGGTCTTCCCCGGAAATCCTGGCTCAGGCACTGAAGCGAATCTCGGGCATTGCCTCGCCCATTCCATTGGCCGCGACCAGCAATTGCTGGATCGCACCGGCAGGCACGGGCTGCGATATGAGATACCCTTGAACCGCCGCCGCGCCCAAGGAAAGCGCCATATGCATCTGGCGTTCGTTTTCCACACCTTCCACGGTGGTCGGCATGTTGTAGGCCCGGCCGAGCTTGACGATAATGTCGATGAGGTCGCCTTCGCGGCCGCCGTCGAGCATCGCATGCGTAAACGAGCGGTCGATCTTGAGGCGGTCGATCGGAAACTGGCGCAGCAAGTTGATCGAGGACAGGCCGATGCCAAAATCATCCAGCGCAATGCGCACGCCAAGATCCCTGAGGCCGGCAAGTCCTGCACCAATGGTGCCGATATCGGCAGCCAGCGTCGACTCGGTGATCTCGATCGTCAGGCGTGACGCCAATAGCCCCGATGAGGCGAGACAGTCGCCGATATGGGCGGCAAAACCGGGATCGCGGAGCTCCTCGGCACTGGCATTGATGGCAAGCCCGATATGCTCCGGCCAGGATGTTGCATCCATGATCGCCTGGGCCACGACCCAGCGGCCCACGGCGGCGATATGGCCGGCACGCGCCGCCATCGGCAGGAAATGTTCGGGAAAGATTACGCCGCGCTCGGCATGCCGCCAGCGCACCAGCGCTTCGAAGGACTGAATGTCGTTGTCGATGGCGCCGACAATCGGCTGGTATTCCAGGAAGAAATCGCCGTTTTCGAGCGCCAGCGCGATTTCGTGCTCGAATGCCATCTGTGCCTGCATGAAGCGACCGAGGCCCTCCGTGTGAAAAGCGTGTGACGAGCCCGGTATGTCCTTGGCGATATAGAGCGCGAGATCGGCGCGCTTCAATACATCAATCATCGAATGATCTCCGGCCTCGACATGAGCAATGCCGATCGAGACGCCCGTGAGTGCCCTGCCCGCCTTCAACATAAAAGCCTCGCCGGCCTTTGCCTCGATCACCTTGCACAGGCGCTCGACGTCGCGTTCGTCAGGTCGACCGCTGAGGGTGACGACGAACTCGTCACCCCCAAGTCGGAAGAGACGCACGAGGGGGCCGAGCGTCTGCTTCAGTCGGTCGGTGAACAGTCGAAGCAGTTCATCGCCGGCATCGTGGCCAAGCGTGTCGTTGACATGCTTGAATTTGTCGAGGTCGAGCAGCAGCAATGCAGGGCGAAAATCGTCCTGCGGCCGCATCTCGATAAAGCGGTCTATTTCCTTCTCCAGCGCCAGCCGGTTGGGCAGGCCCGTCAGCCGGTCATGAAGCGACAGGTTGACAAGATGACGCTCGGCCCGTTCGCGCGCCTTGAGCTTGGTGCCGAGCGACGCAATCGTCTGGCCGTACTGATACGACAGAGTTCCGGTCAGCAGCGGCACCGCGAACAGCAACACGTGCGCTGGATCACCCAGCCGCACAAAAATATCAAAATTTCCTCCGGACTGGAGGAACTCCGTGGAATAACTGATGAAGGGCAGCAACGCCCCGATTGCCGAGCCAACGAACGCATGTCGTTGGGGAATACCCGGCAGCAACGCTCGTAACATCATGTTAACCGCTCCTGCAATGAGTCCGGACGCTAGCGGCCAATCCTTAAGTTTTCCTTAGGAAGAGCGGCTCAGGGAGGCGCCAAAATGCGATATACACAAGTCCTGTCATCAAACTTTCGCCGTACTGCAATATTTCCCGCTCCAGCTAGTCACAAGGAGCGAACCAATGACGCAGATGGCGCGGCCTCGCCGCTTCGGTTTGGATGAAAAGCTGAAGGGCGCACTCCTGCAGCACAAGGCACTGAGTTTCGACGGCATGTCGGAACGGCTGTTCGGTTTGTTGTTCTCCGGCCTTGTCTATCCGCAGATCTGGGAAGACCCCGAAGTCGACATCCGCGCCATGGAGCTTCAGCCACATCACCGCGTCGCCACCATCGCCTCGGGCGGCTGCAACATGCTGACCTATCTGGCGCACGGGCTGAAATCGATCGACGTTGCCGATCTCAATGCCAGCCATATCGCCCTCAACCGCCTGAAGCTCGCAGCCTTTGCCCACCTGCCCTCGCATCCCGACATCATGCGCTTCTTCGGCATGGCCAACGAACCCGCCAATTCCAAGGCTTACGACCGTTTCATCGCATCCCATCTCGATCCGGTCAGCCGTCGCTACTGGGAAGGCCGCCGCCTCAATGGCAAGCGCCGCATCGAGGTGTTCAACGGCAATTTCTACCGCACCGGGTTGCTCGGCCGCTTCATCGGCGCCAGCCACATCGCTGCCCGCCTCTATGGCATCGACCTCGGCGAATTGATGCAAGCCCGGACAGTCGAAGAACAGCGCGACTTCTTCGATCGCAAGATCGCGCCGATCTTCGACCGCAAGGCCGTCCGCTGGATCACCGCCCGCAAGAGTTCGCTTTTCGGCCTCGGCATTCCGCCACGCCAGTTCGATGAACTTGCCAGCCTCGCCAATGAGAAGACACTCGCCAAGGTGCTGCGCGAACGGGTCGAGAAGCTCGCCTGCGACTTCCCGCTCAGCGAAAACTACTTCGCCTGGCAGGCCTTCGCGCGCCGCTATCCTGCCCCTGGCGAGGGCAAATTGCCGCCTTATCTCGCACTTGCGAACTACGCCCCGATTCGAGACAATCTCGGCAAGGTGACGATGCATCACGCCAATTTCGGCGCGGTCCTCGGCGCCAAGACAGACGGCTCGATGGATCGCTTCATCCTGCTCGATGCACAGGACTGGATGACCGACGAACAGGTCAACGAAGTCTGGGCTGAAATGACCCGCACCGCGGCTGAAGGTGCACGCATCATCTTCCGCACGGCGGCCGAAAAGAGCATCGTCGCTGGGCGCTTGCGTCCGGAGATCGACCGCCAGTGGCGCTATCTCTCGGAGCAATCGGTCAATCTCGGCAAGGCCGACCGCTCGGCGATCTACGGCGGATTCCACATCTACGAGAAAATCTGATGAGCGAAGCATCGACCCACGGCCTATCGGGCCACTCGCATCTGATGGATCAGGTGTATCGCCGCCAGCGACACATCTATGATCTCACCAGAAAATATTACCTGCTCGGCCGCGACCGGCTGATCCTGCAACTCGACATGAAGCCGGGCCAAAGCCTGATGGAAATCGGCTGCGGCACGGGTCGCAATCTGGCGGTGGCGAGCCGGCTCTACCCCGGCATCAACCTCTATGGCCTGGACATCTCCTCGGAGATGCTGGCCACCGCGCGCAAGTCCCTGGCTGGCGAAGGCAATTATGACGCCGTGCTGAAACTCGGCGATGCGGCACGCTTCACATCGGCCGATTTCCACGTGGCTGGTTTCGACCGAATCATGATCTCCTACGCGCTGTCGATGATCCCCGAATGGGAGAAGACCATCGAGATGGCGATCACGGCGCTCAATCCCGGTGGCTCACTGCATATCGCCGATTTCGGCCAGCAGAGCGGCCTACCCCGATGGTTCCGGACCTTGTTGCATAGCTGGTTGAAGCGCTTCCATGTGACGCCGCGGGCACGGATGAAGGCCGTCGTCGAAGCGGCGATCGCCGACAAGTCCTATCGGCTGGAATTCATCCCGCATGCGCGCGACTATGCCTGGATCCTCGTCGTTCACAGGATCTGACGGCCTAAATATCTGATTATTTTGACAGTTAACGTGCCATATCTTGGCATGTCAGCAAATTCCGCTTGAAACTAACGCAATTTTTACGATGATGGTGGAGAACGGAGGTTCGAGCCTCCATTCGGTATTCGCCGTCGCGGATACGCTGCAAGGGGGCGGTGTTTATTTGCGTATCTCCGGGGGATCAATGCGCCGTTTCGCACTTGTCATCCTGCCATTGCTCCTCGCATTGGCTTCCTGCACATCCACGGACTATGACCTGGTCGAAACCGCTTCGATTCGGCCGCCGCGGTTCCAAGACAAGGATCCGCAGGATTTCGGCGTCAAGACCCCGCATCATCATCCGGTCCACGGCATCGACATTTCCAAATGGAATGGCGACATCGACTGGCGGACGGCGCGCGCCTCTGGCGTCTCCTTCGTTTTCATCAAGGCGACCGAAGGCAAGGACCGGGTCGATGACCGCTTCGGCCAGAATTGGCGCGGCGCAGCCGCAGCCGGCGTGCCCTATGCACCCTATCATTTCTATTATTTCTGCTCGACCGCCGACGAACAGGCCGACTGGTTCATCCGCAACGTGCCGAAGCAGGCCATGTACCTGCCGCCGGTTCTCGACGTGGAATGGAACGGCTCGTCCAAGACCTGCAAATATCGCCCGTCGAAGGTAACCGCGGTTGCCGAATTGCAGAAATTCATGGATCGGATCGAGAGTTACTACGGCAAGCGGCCGATCATTTACACGTCAGTCGATTTCCATCGCGACGTGCTGGTCGGCGAGTTCAAGAACTATCATTTCTGGCTGCGGGCCGTCGCAGATCACCCCTCCAAGGTCTATGAGGATCGCCGCTGGGCATTCTGGCAATATACCTCGACCGGCGTGATCCCCGGCGTCAAGGGCGAGGTCGACATCAACGTCTTCGGCGGCTCGCGCAAGAATTGGCAGAACTGGGTCAACGCGGTGTCGACAGGGTCCTGACCCGCTGATCAGGACGGAGTCCTGATCCCACCGATCATCATGCCGACTCTGGACACTGTTTTATATGCAAACTGGTGCGAGCGCTCTTGCATCTGCCTTAATCTTCTGGAAAAGCTTCACCGCCCTGAAGCTAAGCTTTTCCAGAAGGTCCAACTATGCCGATCCCGCGCCACGCGCCCGCTATCCTCACTCTCGTGATCTCGTCCCTTTTTGCCGGAGCGGCGTATGCCCAAACGGCAGCATGCGGTGGCGACCTGGGTGAGTTCCTTGCCGGCGTGAAGGCTGAAGCTGTGGCGTCCGGTATTCCCGCCGCATCCGTCGACGAGGCCCTTGCTGGCGCTCGTCTCGACAAGAAGGTGCTCGGCATGGACCGCGGCCAGGGCGTCTTCCGCCAGACCTTTCTTGAATTCTCCAAGCGCACGGTCAGCCAGGCACGTCTCGATATCGGTCGCCGCAAGATGAAGGAACACGCCGACACCTTCGCCAAGGCCGAGGCCGATTACGGCGTGCCCGCCGCTGTCGTGACTGCATTCTGGGCGCTCGAGACCGATTTCGGCGCCGTTCAGGGCGATTTCAACACCCGCAACGCACTTGTTTCGCTTGCCCACGACTGCCGCCGTCCCGAGCTCTTCCGCCCGCAATTGATGTCGCTGATCAAGATGGTTGCCGATGGCGACGTCGATCCGCAAACCAACACCGGCGCTTGGGCGGGCGAAATCGGCCAGGTGCAGATGCTGCCGCGCGATATCATCAAGTTCGGCACCGACGGTGATGGCGATGGCCACATCAATCTCAAAACCAGCGAAGACGACGTCATCCTGACCGCCGCCCGTTTCATCCAGAGCCTGGGCTTCAAGCGCGGCGAGCCTTGGCTGCAGGAAGTCACCATTTCGAAGAACGTGCCTTTCGACAAATCCGGCCTCGGCGGCACGCTGACGGCAGCAGACTGGTTCAAGCTCGGCGTCCAGCCGCGTGACGGCAACACCAACTTCGGCCACCTGCAGGCAGCACTGGTGCTGCCGCAGGGCCGCTTCGGACCAGCCTTCCTGACCTATCCGAACTTCGCCATCTATCTCGAATGGAACAAGTCGTTCATCTACACGACGTCGGCCGCCTATTTCGCCACACGCCTTGCCGGTGCACCGCCCTACCAGAAGGGCAAGCCGGAACAAGGCCTGTCCGTCGACCAGATGAAGCAGCTGCAGACCAAGCTGAACGCGACCGGTCATGATGTCGGTGATATCGACGGTATCCTCGGCGGCGGCACACGCATCGCCATCCAGAAGGAACAGCAGCGGCTCGGCATGCCGGCCGATGGCTGGGCCACGCCGGATCTTCTCAACGCTCTCTAGGGCATTTCCGCTTTTCTTCGAACCGCGAAAACGCTCTATCTTCTTGTTTTACGCAATTCCGGACGCAAAACCGCTACGCAATTTTGCTGGAATTGCTCTAAGCGGCTTCATTGCCCTTTCTGCTTCCGGGCCTCGGCGCGGCGATGATAGATCGCCAGCCGTACAGCCCGGTAGCGCACCCGCAATGCATGCCCCAACCGCGATAGCAACGCGGTGCGCTTGGCGACTTCATCGATCTCATGATGGTAGGCAACCGCCAGCTGCTCTCGATAGGTCCTAAGCCCCTCCGAGGCGATATCTTCCAGCCGATGCATGATCGAAATCCAGATCGGCGACAGCAACAGGCTGAGCGCGGTCACTGCGATAGCCAACCTGTAGAGATCGAAGCCAAGTGCGCCGGCTGCCAGCCCGGCCGACGCCAGCACGAACGAAAACTCGCCAATCTGTGACATCGATAGTCCGGCAATCAGGGCGATCGACGAGCTGTAGCCGGCCTGCCGCAACAGGAAGACATTGACCACGGTCTTCAGTGCCACGACAAGGACAGACGCGCCGAGCACTTCCCACAAGTTATCCCAGATGAAATCGAGATCGATCAGCAATCCCATCGACAGGAAGAACACCACCAGCAGCACGCTTTGGATCGGCTCGATCACCGGAATGACCCGCGAGCGCAGCGTCGAGTTTCCGACCAGTATCCCGGCAATGAAGGCGCCGTAGACCGGCGAGAGCCCCGCCAGACCAGAAACCGCCGCCGCCGCAAAGCAAAGCGCCAGCGAGCCCAGCGCCAGGATCTCGATCTTGTCCTCGATCGCCTCGGCAAAGGGAAACCTGAGTTTTGGCCGACGCCCGAGCCACCACAGTAGCCAGCCAAGAATGCCGGCCGCCACCGCGATCTTGACCAGCATGGCGCCGATACTGACGCTCGCACCGCCGAGACTGCTGACGAAAATCAGCATCGGAACCACAGCGAGATCCTGCGCGATCAGCACTGCGACCGCGATCCGCCCCGCCTCACCGCGCAGCTGTCCCATCTCGTCCAGCATCTTCATCGCCACGACGGTCGATGACAGCGCGATGATGAAACCAAGGATGATCGCCTCGCTGACAGCCGCTCCCGTCAGGAAAGCCATGGCGCCGGACAGGATCATCGCAGCAGCGATCTGGCCCGTCGCCACCGTCAACGCACCTCTCAGCGTGAACACGAAGGCCTTGATCGACAGCTCCATGCCGATGAAGAACAAAAGCAGGATCACGCCCATCTCGGCAAGCAGCGTGACATTTTCGGAATTGGAAATCAGCCCTACCCCGGTTGGCCCGAGCGTGATGCCCGCGAGGATGAAGCCCACTAGCGGCGGCTGTCGCAGGCGCATGAAACCGAGCCCCAGCAGGGCCGCCACGGCAACCACGACGGCAATGGCGATCATCGATGCCTGTCCGGCATGTCCGGCAGCTTCGTGGGCAATGGTCGCTTCCAGCCTGATGTCTCCTTGCAAAGCTTTTCGGGTGGTGTCACTTAGGTGCGGGCGATAATTGAGGATATCACCCGAATCCAACTTTCCGCGATTTCAGAAATCAAGACAATGTCGAACAGCAACAATAACGTGCTTACCGCCTCTTCATGGGCGATGCTTCTCTTGCTCGGCCTGCTCTGGGGCGGCTCGTTCTTCTTTGCTCGCGTCGCGGTCCATTCGATACCACCGGTCACGCTGGCGCTGTTGCGATTCGTCATTGCCGCACTGGCGCTGCATATCTTCATTGCCGGACGCTTCAACATCTACCGGGAACTGAGGGCCCGCTGGCCATCCTTCCTGCTGCTCGGCCTGATCAACAACGCCATTCCGCACACGATGATCTTCGCCGGTCAGACGCAGATCGGCGCCGGCCTCGCCTCGATCCTCAATGCCACGACGCCGATCTGGACAGTCATCATCGCCCATTTCCTGACCACTGATGAAAAGCTCAGCGGCATAAAGATTGCCGGAACCCTCACCGGCTTGGCAGGCACCATCCTGCTGTTCAGCCCGCATATCGGCGAAAAGGCCGGCGCGCCGCTCTGGGCGATCGCACTGCCGGTCATCGCCGCCATTTCCTATGGTTTCGCTGCCATTTTCAGCCGTCGCTTCAAAGGCGTAGCGGCTCCCGTGACTGCGGCCGGACAGTTGACCGCATCGACGCTGATCATGCTGCCAGTCTCGCTGATCCTGGACCAGCCGTGGACGCTCGCCACGCCGCCCATGGCAGCTATCCTGTCGGTTCTGGCCCTGGCGCTGATCTCCACTGCCTTCGCGTACATCCTGTTCTTTCGGCTGATTTCGACCGCCGGCGCCACGAATGCCTCGCTGGTGACCCTTCTGGTGCCACCAAGCGCCATTCTGCTCGGCATTCTCTTTCTTGGCGAGCGGCTGCAGGCAGCCGAATGGGCGGGCATGCTGGTCATCGCCATCGGCCTGTTGATCCTCGACGGCAGGCTGGTTCGGCGATTCTCGCGCGCCTCGGCGTGAGCAGACTGCGAAGGGCTGGCCTGCTGAAAAGCCCAGAAATGAGGCACCTCAGGCCAACTTCCGTAACGGAAGCATAGCTTGCTGTTAACCAATCGGTCACAACTGTGAATAATTCGTGAACGGCAAATTACGTTGGAATTTCATGCTATTATCCCTGTGAATAACGCAAAGAATTCACATTTTTGTCGCATTGCAGCATACAATCCGCTTTTCAATCCTTAAGAAATGCCCCTATTATCCCTGCGTTAACACCAGCAGGAGGTCCGGATATGGGTCTTACTCAATCATTGAACGCCGTGTTGGTTGGTGCGGCATTTCTTTTCGTCGGATTGATGCTTTTCATCTGACAGCCGCGTGGGTCCCAGGCTTGATTAGCGCCTGGTCAGATATTCAACGAAGGGGCGCCGGAAGTTTTTCCGGCGCCCCTTCTTTTTTGGATAATGAAATCAGGCTGCAGCGGTCGAAGCGGTGCGGCTCACGGCGCGACGAATATCGGATTGCTCCAGCACCGCCGAGACCAGCTGTTGGCGGTTCATCGTGTAGAAATGAAACTCGGAAATGCCCAGCGCCACGAGGTCGCACACCTGCTGGCTGGCGAGGTCGGCGGCGCGCTTGGCGCGTTCCAGCGGCTGGTCGTCGACCGGCGCGAGCGCCTCTTGGACAAAATCGGGAACAGAAGCGCCGCAGAGCGACGCAAACTTCTTGACCTGGGCGAGATTGTGGATCGGCAAGATGCCCGGCACGACGGGAATATCGATGCCCGCCGCCCGCACCCGGTCGAGATAGCGCGCGAAAACCTCGTTGTCGAAGAAGAACTGGGTGAGCGCGCGCACGGCGCCCGAATCGACCTTGCGCTTGAGCATGTCGATATCAGCAGCGGTGTCACGACTTTCCGGATGCTTTTCCGGGTAGGCCGAGACGGAAATCTCATAACCGCCGAGCGCGGTCAGCGCCGCTGTCAGCTCGGCTGCATTGGCATAGCCGCCGGGATAGGGCTGATAGGCCGAGCCGACGCCACCCTGCGGATCGCCGCGAAGCGCCACGAAATGCCGGATGCCGGCCTCGCGGCATTCGGCAATTACGCGCTGGACATCGTCCTGGGTCGAGCCGACGCAGGTCAGATGCGACGCCGCTGCCAGCCCATGTTCGTGGATCAGCCGGCGAACCGTGGAAAGCGTGGTGTCGCGCGTCGTGCCGCCTGCGCCATAGGTCACCGAGACGAATTCAGGCTGCCATTGCTTGAGATCCTGAACCGCGCTTTCGAGCTGCAACTCCATCTCGGCATTCTTGGGCGGAAAGAACTCAAAGGAAATCTTGATATCGTTGTCGTTCTTCATGTTATGCCCTTCCAGCTGAAACCGCGGCCACAGGGGCGTTGGCAATTTCCAGACGCCGGTCGCGCGCCAGCCAGAGCGTGACGGTCAACGCTTCCTGGTCGCCTTGCGGCTTGAGATCGACAGTCTCGACCACATCGAGGCCAGCCTTCACCAGCCAGGTCTCCATCTGCGCATGCGAAAAGCCAAGGCGCGCGTGATGATGTTCGCCGCGCAGGTCGTCGAGGCCATGCGGGGCGAAATCGACGATCACCAGCCGTCCGCCGGGCCGCAACATCCGCGCCGCCTCTTCGATCGCAAGCTCCGGGTTTTCGAGGTAATGCAGTACCAGGTGGATCGAGACCAGATCGAACTGGCCGCCATCGAGCGGCAGGTTAAAGATATCGCCGAGGCGGATCGTCGCCTTGGTAATGCCTGACCGCTCGAGATTAGCGCGCGCCACCGCCAGCATCTCGCGGCTGGCATCCACGCCCGTACCATGCCGGTAGGTGCCTTCGAAGAGCTGCAGGAGACGTCCGGTACCGGTGCCAAGATCGAGGAATGCGTCGATCGGACGTTCGCCGACCAGCGCCTTGAGTGCGCGCTCGACCTCCGCCTCGCTGACATGCAGCTTGCGCAGATTGTCCCAGCCAGCAGCGTTGCGGCTGAAATAGGCTTGCGCCTTTTCGGCCCGCACCGCCCGCACCTGGGAAAGCCGCGACTGATCGCGCGTCATGACGGCATCGGCGCCCGAGGCTTCATCAATGATCTTGCGGACCAGGCCAGAGGCGTCGCCTTCGCGACGCAGACGAAACCACGCCCAGGCGCCTTCCTGATAACGTTTGATCAGGCCTGCTTCCGAAAGCAGTTTCAAATGGCGCGAAATGCGGGGCTGCGATTGGCCGAGAATTTCGGTAAGATCGGTGACGGTCAGGTCGCTCGAGGACAAAAGCACCAGAAGCCGCATCCGCGTCGGCTCCGCTGCCGCCTTGAGAATATCGACCAATGTGTCGAGAGAAAAGCCCTGTACCTTCGCCATAAGTCACCCAATCAAGATATAAAGATATCTTTATATGATTAGGCACATTGGCGCAAGTGGAAAATTGGATGGCGCTTTTCGAATGCTGCTGAAACGGCAAAGCCGGCCCTTTCGGACCGGCTTTCGCATAGCGATCTGACAGAATTGGCGCCCGAAAGGGGCGTCCAAAACCCGTCCAAGCAGATCAGCGCGTCAGGCGCTTGTAGGTCACGCGGCTCGGATTGATCGATTCGGCACCGAGGCGACGAACCTTGTCCTGCTCATAGTCTTCAAAGTTGCCTTCGAACCACTCGACATGGCTGTCGCCTTCGAAAGCCAGGATGTGGGTCGCCAGCCGGTCGAGGAACATGCGATCGTGGCTGATGATAATCGCGCATCCGGCGAACTTTTCGAGCGCATCTTCCAACGCACCGAGCGTTTCGGTATCGAGATCGTTGGTCGGTTCGTCAAGCAGCAAAACATTGCCGCCCGCTTTCAGCATTTTTGCCAAATGCACGCGGTTGCGCTGGCCGCCCGAAAGCGTGCCGACCTTCTGCTGCTGGTCGCCGCCCTTGAAGTTGAACGCACCGCAATAGGCGCGGGAGTTCATGTCGAACTTGCCAAGCTTGATGATTTCCGCACCGCCGGAAATCTCTTCCCAGACGGTTTTGCTG
The DNA here is from genome assembly GCF_057787725.1 of Shinella sp. OV683. Taxonomy (NCBI): domain Bacteria; kingdom Pseudomonadati; phylum Pseudomonadota; class Alphaproteobacteria; order Hyphomicrobiales; family Rhizobiaceae; genus Shinella; species Shinella sp. OV683. The sequence continues at coordinate 1,371,627 of NZ_CM173543.1, read as the reverse complement.
CTATCGAGAGCGTCGCGGCTCTGGTCGACATAACCCATCTGCACGGTGTCGCCGATGCGAATCGTACCGCTGTCGGGCTTTTCCTGGCCGGTGATCATCCGGAACAGCGTCGTCTTACCCGCGCCGTTCGGCCCGATCACGCCGATGATGCCGCCGGGCGGCAGCTTGAGCGACAGGCCATCGATCAGAAGTGTATCGCCGTACCCCTTGGATACGCCATCGAGTTCGATGACCACCTGCCCGAGGCGTTCGCTCACCGGAATGATGATCTGTGCTTCGCCCGGACGCTGCTTCTCGGCCGCGCTCACCAATTCATCGTAGGACTTGATACGGGCTTTGGATTTTGCTTGACGAGCACGCGGGCTGGAAGCGATCCACTCCTGTTCGCGCGAAAGCGCCTTCTGGCGGGAAGCATCCTCGCGGCCCTCCTGCAGCATGCGCTTGGCCTTGGCAGCGAGATAGGCGGTGTAGTTGCCCTCATAGGGAATACCGCGACCGCGATCGAGCTCCAGGATCCAGCTGGTGACGTTATCCAGGAAGTAGCGGTCGTGGGTGACCATCATCACGGCGCCGGGATAGGCGCGCAGATGCTTTTCAAGCCAGGCAATGGTTTCGGCGTCGAGATGGTTGGTCGGTTCGTCGAGCAGCAACAAGTCGGGCTGCGACAGCAGCAGCTTGCAGAGCGCGATGCGGCGACGCTCGCCGCCCGAAAGACTGGTGACTTCGGAATCACCCGGCGGGCAACGCAATGCATCCATTGCCATCTCCACCTGGGATTCGAGATCCCAGAGGTTCTGGGCGTCGATGACGTCCTGGAGGTGCGAGCCCTCTTCCGCCGTCTCGTCGGAATAGTTCATCATCAACTCGTTGTAGCGGTCGAGGATGGCCGTCTTGGCGGCCACGCCTTCCATCACATTTTCGAGCACCGTCTTGGACGGATCGAGCTGCGGCTCCTGCGGCAGGTAGCCGACAGTCGCGCCTTCGGCCAGCCAGGCCTCGCCGCTCCATTCCTTGTCCAGCCCCGCCATGATCCGGAGCACGGTCGACTTACCGGCGCCGTTGGGGCCGAGAATACCGATCTTGGCATCCGGATAGAAAGACAGGTGGACATTGTCCAGGACCTTCTTTGCACCATATGCCTTGTTGATGCCCGACATATGATAGATGAATTGACGTGCCATGCTAACCTCGATGAAACCGTATCCGTAATTTGCCCGGCTATGTAGGGCAAATCAGGCTGCGGGGCAATCGCAATCCGGGCTTTCGCCAAGCGCGTCACCAGCTCGGCCTATTGAAGGCCGGCTTCATCAACGACACCGCCCGGGCAACCGAACTTGGTTGTGCCCGCAGCTTCAATCATCACACCGAGATCCTGCTCACCCTCGTCCACCGCGCCGAGGCCGATCGTCAGGCCGGTGATCACCTGCCTGTCGCCGTCCTTGGCACAGCGCATCCTGATCCGCTCACCCGCCCCAGGGCCGAATGCGCTGTCGAATGCCTGCTGGATTTCGTCCTGCTTGAGAACCTTGCCGAGATTGCCCTCGAATAATGTCTGAACCTCAGAGCCGTTCAGCGCAGCAAGCAGCTTCAGTGCCCTCGCATAGTAGCCTGCTGCGACATCGCCCGAACAGGTACCGTGCTTGATCCATTCATGCCGGTCGAGGCCGGATTGCGTGCCCGGCATGGCGCGCGCAAGTTCCACCTTCAGCCCTTCGTCAAGCGCAAGTTCCGGCATATCGAGCCATTTGTGCTTCTTGTCTTCGGCCTTGAGCGCCTCGGGCACGCCGCAGTAACTCTTACGGATCTGCCATAGGCCATGCAGGGAAAACTGTCGTGCCTCCGCCCGTTCCGCAGCCTGATTCCGGCACTCCCGCAGACCCGGCCTGGTCTCGCAAAACCCGGAATGCCAGCTGACGCCGAGGATCATCATTGTCCTCCCGTCATTTTGCCTTTGTTCCGCCTTGTCGGTTGTATGGACAACCGGACCGTTCATTTCGATCGCCTGCCCTGCGGACGCGGGCAAGAAAAGACCAAAAAACAATAGGATAAATGCTGCACTTTGATACTGTCGAAATGCGATGCGGCACAGAAACATCACAGACTCCTAATGTACTACGGAACATTAACGGAACATATAGAGTATATTTTGGCAATTGTTTCAACCCAGAATTAAAAAATTTTGCATTTTTTTGCGACCGCGAAGGCTATTTGCAACCGCGAAGACGAAAATTGGCATCCTTCCCTCGGCCGACAATTCTGGATATGTGTGGTTGCCGCGACAGATCTGAGGGGAACAAATGGGCTTCATGACTGCAACTACGCATGGGAGCCCGACAGGTGCACTACTCGCTTTGCGCTGGGCCGAACCAACCTCCGCGCCCCAGGGCGTCATCGTCATCTCGCATGGCCTTGCCGAACATAGCGGCCGATATGGCCGGTTTGCGGATCACCTCGCCGCGCAAGGCTTCATGATCTATGCCCACGATCATCGCGGTCATGGCGCAACGCGGGCCGAGGGGGCGCCGATCGGCCGCTTCGCGCAAAAGAATGGCCCGCAATTGGTCGTCGACGATGTCATGGCTGTGCGCAATCTTGCGGCGGCCGAGAATCCGGGTCTGCCGATTATCCTGTTTGGCCATTCCATGGGCGGCATGATTGCCGCGGCCACGGCCGAGGCCCACCCCGACGCCTTCGATGGCCTGGCGATCTGGAATGCCGATCTCAATCCCGGCCTTGCCGGCAAGATGGGCCACCTGCTGCTGAAGATCGAGCGCGCGCTCAAGGGCTCCGATGTGCCGAGCGCCTTCGGTCCCAAATTCACCTTCCAGCAATGGGCCAAATCCGTGCCCGACCACATCACCGATTTCGACTGGCTGAGCCGCGACCAAAGGGAAGTCGAGGCCTATATCGCCGATCCGCTCTGTGGCTGGGACCCTTCAGTCTCAATGTGGCTCGATGTCATCCAGATGGCCGGCGAGGCGGGCTCCGTCACCGCACTCGGCCGGCTCAGCCGCACGATGCCCGTCAATATCGTCGGTGGCGGCCATGACCCGGCGACGTCGAATGGCGCAGCGATGGAATGGCTGGCAAGGCGAATGACGTCGATGGGTTTTCTCAATATCCACTTGACCCTCTATCCCGAGATGCGCCACGAGACGCTCAACGAGCTCGACCGGGACGATGCGATCAAGGCCTTCGCCGCCTGGGCCGACAGCGTCGTAAGCCGAGAATCCGGAATGCCCTGATGACAGACACCAGAACTGCCCCTTCCGTGCTTCCCAGCGCGGGCATCGTGCTGATGTGCGCCTCGGTTCTGACGGCACCGCTTATCGATGTGTTCTCCAAACTCTCAGTCGCCAGCATTCCTGCAGGCCAAGTCACGGCAGCGCGCTTCCTGTTTCAGGCACTGTTCGTGCTGCCATTCGTGGTGACGCGCGGCCCGCTTTTCAGCCGCTCTCTGCGCCAGACCTTCTTCCATTTCCTGCGCGGCCTGCTGATCGTCATCGGCATGACCGTCTACACCTATGCGCTGAAGACCATGCCGGTTGCCGATGCGATGGCGATCTTCTTTGTCGAGCCGGCCATCCTGACGCTGATGAGCGGCATCTTCCTCAAGGAACATGTCAGCCGTAACAAGATCATCGCCTGCGCCACCGGTTTTGGCGGTTCGCTGCTGGTCATCCAGCCGAGCTTCAGCCAGTTCGGCTGGGTTTCGCTCTTGCCGATCGTCACGGCGTTCACGGTCGCGACGTTTCTCCTGCTGACTCGGATGCTGTCGAGCAGCGAAGACCCCTGGTCGATGCAGTTCCAGTCAAGCGTCTGGGGATTGGTGGTTGCGTCGCTGCTTCTGGCGGTCGGGCATCTCGCTGAGATCCCGCTCTATGATCCGGTGATCCCGGAGATCAACACGGTCATCTATCTCGCCTGTCTTGGCCTGTCGGCCACGGTCGCCGGCATCCTGTCGATCTATGCCTATCGTGCCACGCCGGCCTCGGTGCTGGCGCCGCTGCAATATCTGGAAATCGTCACCGCCTGTATCGTCGCCTATTGGGTGTTCGGCGATTTCCCCAATCCGATGAAATGGGTGGGCATTGCCATCATCATCGGTTCGGGCCTGTTTATCATCTGGCGCGAGGACAAGCAGACCACGGTCAGCGATATCTGACGGGACAGCTCAGGTTTTTGGTCGTGGGCGCTTGCTAATGGCGCGGTGCAAACGCTATCAGCGAAGACAGCAATTTCCGCGATCATAAGGCTCAACCATGTTTGAAAACCTCTTCACGATTGACAGCCTCATCACCTTCCTGATCCTGACCGCGCTCGAAACCGTGCTCGGCTTCGACAATCTCCTCTATATCTCGATCGAGTCTAAGAAGGTCGACCCGGCCCGCGAGGCCTCCGTGCGCCGCACCGGCATCCTGCTGGCCATCGGCCTGCGCATCGTGCTGCTGTTTGTCGTGCTGCAATTGATCGCGGCCTTCCAGCAACCGATCTTGGAAGTGCATTCGCCCATATTCGGCGCCTCCGTCAGTGGCCATGCGCTGATCGTGCTGTTCGGCGGCATCTTCCTGATCTACACGGCGATCAAGGAAATCTACCACATGATCGGCTCGACTGACCTGGAGCACGGCGCCACCTCGGCCCCGCGCCGCACGGTGGCCGCGGCACTGACGTGGATCCTGATCATGAACATCGTCTTCTCCTTCGACACTGTGCTGTCGGCCGTGGCGCTGACAAAGAACTTCATCGTCATGACCGCCGCCATCATCGTCTCGGGTGCGCTGATGGTGCTGCTCGCCGATCATGTCGCCAACTTCCTCAAGAAGAACCGCATGTATGAGGTGCTCGGCCTCTTCGTGCTGCTGCTGGTCGGCTACATGCTCCTCTCCGAAGGCGGCCATCTCGCCCATCTCTCCTTCTTCGGCTTTGCTATCGAACCGATGGCGAAATCGACGTTCTACTTCGTTCTCGGAACGCTGGTGATTGTCGAAATCATCCAGAGTCGCTATCAGAAGCGGATTCTGGAGGAGCAGGACCGGGACAAGCACTAATTCCGGTCCCAGCGGGTACAAATGGAAGTGAATGATATGTCGAAGAGAACCGGCGGACAGTTGATTGTCGATGCCCTGATCGCCAATGGCGTCAAGCGCGTGTCCAGCGTCCCCGGCGAGAGCTTTCTCGCCGTGCTCGACGCGCTGCATGACACGGATATCGACGTCATGGTCTGCCGTCAGGAAGGTGGCGCGGCAATGATGGCGGACTGCTGGGGCCGGCTGACCGGCGAGCCCGGCATCTGCTTCGTCACCCGCGGGCCGGGCGCCACCAATGCCTCGGCCGGGTTGCACATCGCCCGGCAGGATTCGGTGCCGATGATCCTGTTCATCGGCCAGGTCCAGCGCGATGCGCGCGAGCGGGAAGCCTTCCAGGAAGTCGAATACCGCCGCGCCTTTACCGAGTTTGCCAAATGGGTCGTCGACATCGATGATGCCACACGTATTCCCGAGTTGGTGACCCGCGCCTTTGCCGTCGCCACATCGGGGCGTCCCGGCCCTGTCGTTGTCGCACTGCCCGAGGATATGCTCCGCGATCTGGTCGAAGCGCCAGCAGCCCAGCCCTATATGCCGGTCGAGACCCATCCCGGCCCTAAGCAAATCGCTGAACTGGGCGCCCTGCTTGAAAAGGCCGAGCGTCCGATGGTCGTGCTTGGCGGCACGCGCTGGACTGCGGAAGCGGTCGCGGATTTCACGGCATTTGCTGAACGCTGGCAATTGCCGGTCGGCTGCTCTTTCCGCCGCCAGATGCTGTTTGATCACCTGCATCCCAATTATGCCGGCGATGTCGGCATCGGCATCAACCCGGCGCTTGGCGATGCCGTCAAGAACGCGGATCTTTTGATCCTGCTCGGCGGCCGGCTCTCTGAAATGCCATCGTCGAGCTACACGCTGGTCGATATCCCCTACCCCAAGCAAACGCTGGTCCATATCCACCCGGATTCGTCGGAACTCGGCCGCGTCTATCGCCCGGATCTGGCCATCAATGCCGACCCGACGAGCTTCGTGGAGGCCCTCACCACGCTTGCGCCGAAAGCCGCGCCTACATGGGCGGCGCGGACCAAGGCCATGCACGACGCCTATCTCGGCTGGTCGACACCGCCACAAACTGGACCGGGCGATGTCGCCATGGGTCCGATCATGGCCTGGCTCGAAGAACAGCTGCCTCGTGATGCAATCATGACCAACGGCGCCGGCAACTACGCGACCTGGCTGCACCGCTTCCATCGCTTCCGCGCATTCGGCACGCAGGCAGCGCCTGCTTCCGGCTCGATGGGCTACGGTCTGCCGGCTGCAGTGGCTGCCAAGGCGCAGTTTCCAGAACGCGAAGTCGTCTGCTTTGCCGGTGACGGCTGCTTCATGATGCATGGCCAGGAGTTTGCAACTGCCGTGCGCTACAATCTGCCAATCATCGTAGTGCTCATCAACAACGGCATCTACGGCACGATCCGCATGCATCAGGAGCGGGATTACCCCGATCGCGTCAGCGGCACAGGCCTGACCAATCCGGATTTCGCAGCCTATGCCAGGGCATTCGGCGGCCACGGCGAAAAGGTGGAGAAGACAGCTGATTTCGCCGATGCGTTCCTGCGGGCTCGCGCCAGCGGCCAACCGTCGATCATCGAGGTCACGCTTGATCCCGAAGCCATCACGCCGACCCGAACACTCAGCCAGATCCGGGATGCCGCCAGGAAATAACTCGAAGAACTCGTAATAGAAAAGGCCCGGCAACATGTTGCCGGGCCTCTTCTTTTATCTTCCGCGTGCCGGATTAAGCAGCTCGGCGACCCTGCACCGGCGCCTTAGCCTTCTCCTCCAGCTCGAAGCGCGAGATCAGCTCAACCAAGCGGTCGGCTTCGGTCGCCAGCTTCATTGTCGCAGCCGAGGTTTCCTCGACCATGGCGGCGTTCTGCTGGGTGACGTTGTCGATCTGGTTGACGGCCTGGTTGATTTCGTTGAGCGCCGTCGCCTGCTCCTTGGCGGAGTCGGCGATCGAATGAATGTGGCTGTTGATCGAGAACACCCGCGTTTCGATCTCGGTCAGAGCCGAACCGGTCGCCTGCACCAGCTTGACGCCGGTCTCGACTTCATTGCCCGACTTGGTGATCAGCGCCTTGATATCCTTGGCCGCTCCAGCAGAACGCTGGGCAAGTTCGCGGACTTCCTGTGCGACGACTGCGAAGCCCTTGCCTGCGTCGCCGGCACGTGCCGCCTCGACGCCCGCATTCAGCGCCAGCAGGTTGGTCTGGAAAGCGATCTCGTCGATGACGTTGATGATCTGGCTGATCTCCTGCGAAGCCTGCTCGATCCGGCCCATGGCGGCGATCGCCTGGCCAACGACCTTGCCAGCCTGGCCAGCATTATCCTTGGCCTCGGTTACCATCGTCGCGGCCTGCTGGGCCTTCTCGGTGGCACCGCGGACAACGGAGGTGATTTCCTGCAGCGCTGCCGAGGTTTCCTCGAGAGCGGCGGCCTGCTGTTCGGTACGGCGCGAAAGATCGTTGGTCGAATTGCCGAGCTCGTTGATGTTGCCATTGATCGAGTCCGAGGTGTTCAGCACTTCGCGGATCGTCTGCTTGAGGCTGCTCATCGTGCCGTTGACATTGGTCTGCAGTTCGGCGAACGCGCCGTGATACTGGCCGTTCATGCTGTGGGTCAGCGCGCCGTCGGCGAGCTTGCTCATGACCGAGCGCATTTCGTTGATGCCGGCATCGACACTGGCCATCAGGCGGTCGACGTTGGAAGCAACCGTATTGAGGTTGTTGTCGCCGAAATCCTTGTCGATGCGGTTGGAGAAGTCGCCATTGGCGGCGGCCTCGACCACCGTGATCATCCGGCCCTGCAAGTCATCGCCCTTGGCGCGCTGCACGGCTTCCTTGTTGTTCAGCTCCTGCACGGCAAGGCCGTTCTCCTTGAACACGCCGACAGCGTTGGCCATATCGCCGATTTCGTCGGTGCGTCCCGTGAAGGGCACGTCAATGCCGAAGTTGCCATCAGCCACGGCGCGGATCGTATCGGTGATCCGACCAATCGGGCCGCTCAGATGAACACGAGCGATATAGACCCCGAGACCTGCGCCGACGAGAAGGCCGACACCTGCAGTGGCGGCGACAAGCACGAAAATCCAGGTCTTGAAGGCGTCGATCGACTTTTCGACGGCAGTCAGCGCCGCCACATCGGTTTCGACGACAGCATCGATTTCCTTCTGGAACGCCTTGCGGTTGGCGCGGTTGGCATCGTTGTTGCCCTGCTCGTTCGCCTTCTTTGGATCGACTTCGATGCCCAGACGCGCCGTCTCGCTGCGGAAGGCCTTGAATTCCTGCGAGCGCGAGACCAGTGCGTCGAACGCCGCCTGCTGCGAGGCAGGCACCAATGGCTTCCAGCGCGCAATCACGGCATCCATCTCGCTGAGGTTCTCAATCAGGCCGTCAGCGAACTTCTTCGCCTTTTCGGTGGACGATGCGCCGTAAATGCCGCGCGCTTCCATGACGACAGCGGTAACATAGCGATTCAAACGTTCGCCCAGGTAAGCGCGTTCGGACGCCAGCCGGAACTGGCTGAGCTTCTGGTCATAACCCGACACCGCAAACAGCGCGGTTGCGCCGATAAGCAATGACGCCATGCACATCACTGCGACGAGACTATAGATTTTACCGCTGATCTTCACTGCACATCCCCCGGGCGGTCAAGTGCCCAACACACGCCATAAATACTTCTGGCCCATGCGAATTGTCGTAAATCGGCGTTAAAAGTGAATTAACTGAGCCACCCTCAATTCTTGCCAAATCCGCAAATTTTTTGAGATAAATAGATTAAAGCATGAAATATCCGCAGGAAGTCCGTAAGTTGTGCGGAGATGGCAGAACAACCTAATACGCTAAATAAGAGATATGAAAACCGGGCACGAATTTCCATATTCGGCATGGACACTAGTTCGATGAACGGTGCGAGATCACACCCTGACACAACAAGAAGGCGCACCCGACTGTGAGAGGCTCACGGGCAGGTAGACGGCTCAATAAATTGAACTGAACGGCGCTTGGGCTCCGAAGCGCCCCAATACTACCGCAGGTGCATGGTCTGCTGGTAGATGATGGTCGAGCGGTTGCCCGAACGGCAATAACCCAGCATCGGCTTCGGCAGCTCATCCAGGGCATCGACCATGGCGCGCACGGCTTCCGGCGTCGGCGGGCCGCTGACGGGAATATGCGCCGTTTCCATGCCGAGCGCGCTGGCGCGGGCGGCAATCACGGCGAAGTCCGGCTGGCCGGGATCTTCATCATCGGGCCGATGGCAGACGATCGATTTGTAGCCGAGCGCATGCAGCTGATCGACATCCTCCACCGAGATCTGCGGGGAAACTGCATATTCGTCGTTGATCTCGCGTAAATCCATGGCTCGAACCCTGTGTCTGATATTGCGGCACCATTACTATTGGTCCGCATCTGGAGCGTCAATCACCGAAAGGCGAAAGACAGCCTGTAGCGCTTGCTCTCGCCAGGCGCCAGCGGCGTCATCAAGCCCAACGCCTCAAGCTCCGTGCGTTTCTTCAAGGGATGGCTGACGGGCTCGATGCCCACGACGTTGCAGTGGCCGGCTTCGTTGCGCCACATCTGCAGATGCGGCAGCGTGTCCGTGTGGAAGCGAACGATCAAGGTCTTGTCGCCGGCACCGGCAATCGGGCCGAGGGCCACTTGCGCAACGCTGCCCTCAAGCTCGTCCTTGGCGGGAACGCAGAACACGTGGCCCTCTCCCTCCCCGAACACCCAGCCAATCCGGCCATTGTCGAAAGTCGGGCCAGTCAGCATCGTCGCCTCGCTGAACAGGTGCGCACCGATATTCATATGGTACATCCATAGCGGCGGAAACGGCTTGTCGCCTACATTGGTCAGCGTGTCGGTCAGCACCACCTCGCCCGTGGTCTCGTCGACCTGCCAGAGGCGCGCGATTTCGGCAGTGCCACCTTGCGCGATCTCAACCACTATCCTGGCGCTGATCCGATGGATGTCGCCCGCACGACTCTCGGTGATACCGGTCGGCTTGGTCGCCGCCATCGACCCATGCAGGGGGAATTTCCTGTCAGGCATGCCTTCGATCGGCTCCGGATGCCCTTTGTGGTCTGGCCCGCAGGTAAACAGGAAACCATGCACCGCATGCAGGATGCGAGCGTCACCATCATCGGGCACGGCATCGCCCGGTGCGATCTCGACGCCATTCAGGCGGCACGAACCGATATCCAGCGCCGAGCCCTCATCGAGTTCGAACACCAGTCCATTCAGGTTATCCACAATCATTTCGCCGACCTCCCCATGCCCGGTGTCCCAGTTCGGGACAGCATTCCCCAATCACGCGCTATTGATCAATCCGCAAGGGGAACATTTAAATTTTTCATGCTTTATTCACCAAGGGTTTAGAAATTCCACAATAGAGTCAAATTTCACGTGTTTGGCTCACGCTCAATTAACCGGTTCAAAAGTTTGAAAATGCGCGCTGTCATCAAGACCTCGATTCTGACACTTCCGCTCCTTGCAACACTCGGCGGAGGCATGCCCGCGTCTGCGCAGGATTTTCAGGCCGCAAATCCCAATGGCATGGTGCTGGTGACGCCGGAAGGCGATCTCCTCGACTATATTCCGGATGCCAGCGACGTCACCGTTCGCAAGAACAAACAGGGCTTCCGTGTCCTGATCGACCACTACGGCAATCTCGTCGCCACCGAAATGCCAACCAACCGCTATGCCCGTAGCCGCAATGGCCAGCCGGAGCGCCTTCCGGGCGTTACTGTCTACGGCAACGGCAACGATAACAATCAGGATGATTCCTACGCCAACAATCAGGACGACAGCGATCCGAACTATTTTCCCGCCCGCCCGCGCAGCGACAGCCAATCCGGCGATGTCACGGGCTCCGTGCCGGAGGTGGACGACCAGAACGCCCAAGGCACCTTCCAGGACCAGCAATTGCCGTCGGATGGCATCCAGAGCGACAATATGAATGGCGACCAGAGCGACCAGGACATGGCATCGCTCGACCCCAACGATCCCAATCAGCCGGCGCTTGAGGAACAGCGCCCCGATCCGGATCCTGTCATCACGCTCAATGGCAAGAAATCGAGATTCGAGATCACCGCCTTGCAGGTCTTCCTCGACCGCGAGGGTGCCTCCCCCGGCGTCATCGACGGAAAGATGGGCCTCAATGTCTCCAAGGCCATTATCGCCTACGAGAAGATCACCGGCGAGAAGCTTGACCCCAACAATTCCGAAGACATCCTGACGCGGCTGGGCCTGAATGGCGGCCTGCCGGTGATGAACTACACCATCACCTCGGTCGATGCGGCGGGGCCTTATGTTGCCCAGATCCCCGAAGACTACTCGGTCAAGGCGACCTTGCCGGCAATGTCCTACACCTCAGTCACCGAAGCGCTCGGCGAGCGGTTTCACATGGATGAGAACTACCTCAAGGAACTCAATCCCGGCGTCGACTTCACCATGCCTGGCTCGGTGATCAAGGTGATCAACCCCGGCGCCGTCCGTAAGGGCAACGTTGCACGTATTATTGCCGACAAGGCACGTAAGCAGGTCTTCGCCTATGACGATACAGGCGCGCTGATTGCCGCCTACCCGGCTTCGATCGGCTCGAACGACACACCCTCGCCTTCCGGCATCCATCTCGTCGATCGCGTGGCGCTTGATCCGAACTACACCTACAATCCGAAGATCAATTTCCAGCAGGGCCAGAACACCAAAGTCCTGACCATTCCGCCAGGCCCGAATGGTCCCGTTGGCACCGTCTGGATCGCGCTGGATAAGCCGACCTACGGAATCCATGGCACGCCCGATCCCTCCCGCATCGGAAAAACCCAAAGCCACGGTTGCATTCGGTTGACGAACTGGGATGCAACCGAACTTGCAAAAATGGTTAAGCCGGGCGTCACCGTCGAATTCATCGATTAAACCCCTAAAAATCCATAGTCCTACGAGCCCGTCGCACGCCGCGGCGGGCTTTTTGTTAACCATATAACAACATTTAGTGCCGTTCTGGCACATGTGCCATATTTGTACAATTGACTTAAATTCAGAGTTTGTTAATCTTTCTAAAAGGTTAAGGGCTTTTGTTCAACGAAGTTGAAACGATACTCTATACCGTTGCAAATTGAATAGTGGACCGCCCTTTCAGCAACGTTCCTTGTATACCGAAGGATAGGTTATGTTTGAGAATATTCCTGGCCAGTTAAGAACAAGTCTTCCTGCGGTTGAGAAACACAACCATCCCGTTAATCTTCTTGCTCGCTGGGATGAATCTGGAAAGTGGTGGCAGGAACGCGTGGAGCATGGCCTCGACCCTTATCAGAAATACTCTACCAGCCGCGTTGGCAGTTTCATTGAGGGCGCGCATCGCGACGGTACAGAATTCCGCGGGCACAATTTCGCCAGCCAGGATTACCTGTCGCTCTCGTCGCACCCGGCGCTGATCAAAGCCGCCAAAGAAGCAATCGACGTCTATGGCCTGCACAGTGCCGGCTCTGCCGCACTGATGGGAAACACCGCTCTCTCAGTTGCATTGGAACGCCGGCTTGAAAAATTCCTTGGATACGACGATGTCGTGGTCTTTCCGATCGGTTGGGCCGCAGGCTACGGTGCCGTCAAGACGTTGGTGAAGGCCACCGACCACGTGGTGATCGACATTCTCGCCCATGCCTGCCTTCAGGAAGCATCGCGTGACGCCACCGAAAATGTCCATGTCCACTCGCATCTCAATCTGCGCGCCATCGAAAGCCGCCTTGCCCGCATCCGCCGCGAGGACGAGGTCAACGGCATTCTGGTCGTGACCGAGACACTGTTCTCGATGGATAGCGATGTGCCGAACATTCCGGCCATCCAGGAGATCTGCAATCGCTATAACGCCACGCTGCTGGTGGATTGCGCCCACGATCTCGGCGCGCTGGGAGCAACGGGGCGCGGCAAGCTCGAGGATTTCGATCTCGTAGGTAAAGTCGATGTGCTCGTCGGTGCCTTCTCCAAGAGTTTTGCCTCCATGGGCGGGTTCGTTGCCACCAACAACAAGGGTTTCCGCTTCGGCCTGCGCGGCCAGTGCGGTCCTTCGACCTTCACCAATGCCATGTCGCCGATCCAGGCGGCTGTCATTCTTGGCTCGCTCGACATTGTCGAAGGCGATGAAGGCGCTGAACGCCGTCGCAAGCTGCTCAACAACAGCATGCGCTTGCGCGCCGGACTCGAAGAGGCCGGGTTCGAAGTGCTTGGCAAGCCAAGCGCCGTCGTGCCGATGCTGATCGGCGATATCCTGCTGGCCCGCCTGATGACGCGCTATGCGGTGGACTTCGGTGGCATCGTCAATCTCGTCGAGCATCCGGCCGTAGCGCGCAATGCCTGCCGCTGGCGGCTGCAGGTCATGGCAGACCACAGCGAGGCGCAGATCGATGCGATGGTGGAGATTGCCATCAAGTCGCGCGAGATGGCTGAAATGCATATCGAATGGCTGTCTGCCAACGACAACATCGAAATCGACGATGTCGAACTGCCCGCATTGCCCGCCGTCCACACGGCCGCTGCTGAGTAAAACACAGACAAGCGTGTGAAAAACCAAGGGAAACGGGCAAGTCCCGTTTCCCGGTTGGCAAACTCATGGTAAGCCACGTCCGATATCTCTCCAAGACTTCGGACATCATGCGCGATCAGGCTAGCCACAAGAATCTCTGGACCCATTCCGCCCCACCCGCACCGCCAACCGGTCCTGTCGATCACAATATCTCGACGACAGTAGCCATCATTGGCGGCGGGTTCACAGGCCTTTCGGCGGCACTGCATCTGGCCCAGGCGGGCATAGACTGCATCGTGCTGGAAGCCATCGCCATCGGCCATGGCGGATCGGGGCGCAATGTCGGTCTCGTCAATGCAGGCATGTGGCTTCCGCCGGACGACGTGGTGGCAACGCTCGGCGTTGACGTCGGCAATCGCATGCTCGACGATCTCGGCGCCGGCCCTGGACTGGTCTTCGAGCTCATCGAAAAGCACGGCATCGAATGCGAGGCGGTGCGCAATGGCACGCTGCATCTGGCCGTCGGCGCCTCAGGCGTTGCCGACAATCTCGCCCGCGCTGCCCAATGGCAGAAGCGCGGCGCACCGGTCGAAGCACTGCCTGCATCGGAAGCCGAACGTTTGACTGGCGCCGTTGGCTTTGATGGCGCCCTGCTCGACCGTCGTGCTGGCACGGTTCAGCCGCTCGCCTACGCACGCGGCCTCGCCGCTGCGGCCATCAAGGCCGGCGCCAGGATCTTCACGGATACCCCGGTGCGCAAAGCCACGCGTGACGGCAACGTCTTCCAGCTCGACACACCGGGCGGTATCGTCAGCGCCGAGCGGTTGATCGTCGCCAGCAATGTCTATACTTCGGTGGTCCCCTCCATGAACTGGAGCGATCATCAGGCAGAACTGACCCACCTCAATTATTTCCAGTTCGCCACCAATCCCCTGCCCCGTGCGATCGCCGACCGTATCCTGCCGGAAGAGCACGGCACCTGGGACACCGGCATGGTGATGACCTCGTTCCGCAAGGACAAGGCGGGGCGGCTGATCTTTGGCTCGATCGGCGCGCTCGATGCGATTTCCACCGCGGCCCATCGTGGCTTTGTCCGTCGCTCGATAAAGTCGCTGTTTCCCTTCATTGGTGAATTCGACTTCGAGTATTGGTGGGACGGCACGATCGGCATGACCCGCAGCAACCTGCCCGTCTTCCATCAGCCCGCCGAAAACGTCTGGTCGATCACCGGCTATAATGGTCGTGGTATTGCGCCCGGTACCGTCTTCGGCAAGGCGATCGCCGCCGTCACGCAGGGTGACCGTACTGCCATGCCGCTAATAACCTCGCCGGTGACAGCAGATTCGATGCGGTGCCTGAAGACCGAATTCTACAAGACGGGCGCACTTGCGAAACATCTGATAGACAAGCGTTTTATCTAAATTCCATTGTTCTCGTCTCTGCGGCCTCATGCACTAAGCCGTTTTGAAGGCGCATTCCGCGCAACGACGTGTCCTACTGCAGGCCTGCTCGGGGTCACTGGCGCTAGCTGCCAGTGACCGGTTCTCGTCCAGCAGTTGCTGCACCACAAACGGAAGCGGGGCCTTTCGGCCCCGCAATCGTTTCGAACATGTGACTGGCGTGGTCAGATACACTCGATGAACAGCTTCCTCGCCGCATCCACCGTCAGTTCTACCGGGTTGCCGCCAGTCGAGGGGTCGGCGACGGCCATGACCGACATCTCGTCGATGCGGTCGGTGCCGACGCCCAGCGCCGAAAGTTTGTCGGGCACGCCAAGTTCTTCGCGCAGACCAAGCACGTAGTCGTAAAAGCCGTTGAAGCCACCGGCGATGCCGAGATAGGCAGCAGCGGACGCGATCTTGTCCTCGATCGCCGAACGGTTGAAGCGCAACACCGGCGGCATCACCACCGCATTGGTCATGCCATGATGCGTGTGATAGATGGCGCCAACCGGATGCGACAGCGAGTGGATCGCGCCGAGGCCCTTCTGGAACGCGACTGCACCCATGGCGGCAGCCGACATCATGTTGGTGCGGGCCTCGATATCCGTGCCGTCCTTGTAGGCGCGCGGCAGGTATTCCTTGACCAGCCGCAGCCCTTCGAGCGCGATGCCCTGGCTCATCGGATGGTAGAAGGGCGACGAATAGGCTTCCAGGCAATGCGCAAACGCATCCATGCCTGTGCCCGCCGTGATCACCTTCGGCATGCCGACGGTGAGTTCCGGATCGCAGATCGTCACGCCGGGCAGGAACTTCGGATGGAAGATGATCTTCTTGGTGTGGGTTTCGGAATTGGTAATGACCGAAGCGCGACCCACTTCCGAACCGGTGCCGGCCGTGGTCGGCACGGCGACGATCGGCGCGATGCCGTCGGAATTGGCCCGCGTCCACCAGTCACCGATATCCTCGAAATCCCAGACCGGGCGGGTCTGGCCGGCCATGAAAGCCACGCACTTGCCGAGATCGAGGCCCGAGCCGCCGCCGAAGGCGACGACGCCGTCATGACCGCCATCCTTGTAGGCCTTGACGCCCGCCGCGAGGTTCTTGTCGTTCGGGTTGGGGTCGACATCGGCGAAGATCGCCCGGCCGAGACCACCCGCCTCGAGAATGTCGAGTGCGTTCTGCGTGATCGGCATCGGCGCAAGACCACGGTCGGTGATCAGCAGCGGCTTCTTCATGCCCAGCGACTTGCAATGGTCGGCGAGTTCCTTGATGCGGCCCGCGCCCATCTTGATCAGGGTGGGGTAGCTCCAGTTTGCGGTGATCGGCATCAGTTTGACTTTCTCAGGTGGTAGGATTTCGGGCGGGTAAGGTTGTGGAAACCGAGCACCGACAGCGAGCCGCCGCGGCCGGTTTCCTTGACGCCGGTCCAGCAAAGCGCAGGATCCAGATAATCCGCACGGTTCATGAACACGGTGCCGGTTTCGAGTTCGTCGCCAATACGGGCGGCGCGTTCGACATCCCTTGTCCACAGCGACGCTGTCAGGCCATATTTGCAATCGTTCATCAGTTCGAGCGCTTGCGCGTCGTTCTTGACCTTCATGATGCCGACGGCTGGACCAAATGTCTCCTCGTTCATGAATGACATGGAGTGATCGACATCAACCAGGACCTGCGGGGCGATGTAGGCACCGCCATCATCCTCGGGGAAAAGCTTCGGATCGACCAGTGCCTTGGCTCCCTTTGCGACCGCCTCGGCGATCTGCGCACGCACGACGGCAGCGAAGCGCTTGTTGGCCATCGGCCCAAGCGTCGTCGACGCATCAAGCGGGTTGCCGAGCTTGTAGTTGGACACCCAGGCAACCGACTTCTCGACGAAGGCGTCGTAGAGGTTCTCGTTGACATAAATGCGTTCGATGCCGCAGCAGCACTGGCCGGAATTGTAGGTGGCGCCGTCCATCAGCGTGTCGACGGCCGCGTCGAGATCGGCGTCTTCCATCACATAGCCGGGATCCTTGCCGCCGAGCTCGAGACCGACACCGGTGAAGGTACCTGCGGCTGCGCGCTCGATGGAACGGCCGCCTTCGACCGAACCGGTGAAATTGATGAAGTTGAACTGGCCGTCGGCGATCAACGCCGAGGTCGTGGCATGATCGAGAAAGACATTCATGAACACGTCTTCAGGCACGCCGGCTTCATTGAAGGCCCGCACCATACGTTCGCCCACGAGCAGCGTCTGGCTGGCATGCTTGATGATGACCGTGTTGCCGGCCATCAAGGCCGGCGCGATTGTATTGATCGCCGTCATGTACGGGTAGTTCCACGGCGCGATGACGAAGACGACGCCATGCGGCTCGCGCGTGATGTAGCGTTCGAACTTGTCGCTCTTCTCGACCAGCATTGGCGCCAGCGCGTCATGGGCGATCGATGCGACGTAGTTGGAGCGCTCGTTGAAGCCCTTGAATTCACCGCCATACTTGATCGGCCGGCCCATCTGCCAGGCAAGTTCCGGCACGACCTCGTCAACCATCTCGTTGAGACGGGCGACACCCTTCATGACCAGCGACACGCGCTCGTCAAGCGGCCGCTTGGCCCAGGTCTTCTGTGCCTTGCGGGCACGAGCGATCGCCGCCTTGGCATCGTCGAAACTCATGGCGGGACGCTCGGCATAAACCGAGCCGTCCACCGGCGATATGCATTGGATCATGGTCATGATCATTTTCCTGTCTGTTATTGTCCTGTGACCGATACACCGCCCGAACGGGCAGTCCAATACCCCATAAGGGGAACCCGGCTCGGACCGACCGGGTTCAATCAGCCCAAAGGCCCGGGTCGATTAGGCCCGTTCAAATCCTCTTGCCACTTCCCAATCGGTCACGCGGCGGTCGTATTCTTCCTGCTCCCAGCGGGCGGCACGAACGTAATGATCGATGACATCGTCGCCGAGTGCCGAGCGCAGCAGTTTTGAACGGTTCAGCATCTCGGTCGCATCGCGCAGCGTCTTGGGGACTTCGCGAACCTTCTTGGCGCCATAGGCATCGCCCTCGAAAGCAGGCTCGAGCTTCATCTTCTTCTCGATGCCTTCGATGCCGGCGGCCAGCAGCGCCGCAAACGCCAGGTAGGGATTGAGGTCGGAGCCGCCGACACGGCATTCGATGCGGATGGCCTTGCTGTGCGCGCCGCAGAGGCGATAGCCGGCCGTGCGGTTGTCCATCGACCAGATCGCCTTGGTGGGCGCGAATGTGCCGGCCACGAAGCGCTTATAGGAATTGATATAGGGCGCGAGGAAATAGGTGATCTCGCCGGCATGGGCGAGCAACCCGGCCACATAGTGCTCCATCAGCTCCGACATACCGGACTGGCGATCGTGATCGTAAAACAGCGGCTTGCCATCCAGCGACCAGAGCGACTGATGGATATGCGAGGAACTGCCGGCGGCGGTGTAGTTCCACTTGGCGAGGAAGGTGATGGCCTTGCCGCGCGACCAAGCGATTTCCTTGCAGCCGTTCTTGATGATCACATGCCGGTCGGCCATGGTCAGGGCTTCGGCATAGCGGACGTTGATTTCTTCCTGGCCGGCGGATGCCTCGCCCTTGGAATTCTCGACCGGGATGTCGGCGCCCTGCAGGCCGTTGCGGATTGCCCGCATCACATCCTCTTCCTTGGTGGTCTGGAAGATGTGGTAGTCCTCGTTGTAGCCGGAGACGAGTTGAAGGTCGCGATAGCCGCTCTGGCGCGCATCGTCATAGGTCTGGTCGAACAGGAAGAATTCCAGTTCCGTGGCCATGAAGGCCTTCATGCCCATGGCTTCCAGGCGCTTGATCTGCTTCTTGAGAATGGCGCGCGGCGAATGGGCCACTTCCTCATGGGTGTGGTGATCGAGCACGTCGCAGAGCACCATCGCCGTGCCTTCGAGCCATGGCACCCGGCGAAGCGTCGTCATATCGGGCTTCATCGTGTAGTCGCCATAGCCCTTTTCCCAGCTCGTCGACTTGTAGCCCGAGACGGTTTCCATCTCCATGTCAGTTGCCAGCAGATAGTTACAGCTGTGGGTTTCCTCATAAGCGCTGTCGACGAAGAATTGTGCATGGAACCGCTTGCCCATCAACCGACCCTGCATGTCGACCTGAACGGCCAGCACAGTGTCGATAAGGCCATTGGCGACGTCCTGCTTGAGATCGTCGAAAGTGTATGGTGCGCTCATGAGAAAACCCGCTCTGTTGGCTGCGACAGGCTTGTTTCCGCCTGTTCCATTGAAACGTGAAAGGGAATCTCCGGCCCGATCGGGGCCGGAGATCTATCTTCGAATGAATTGTTAGGCGTTGCTGAGCGCGGTTTCCGCAGCTGCGATTTCCGCCTGACGAGCCCTGACAGCAGCTTCATTCAGCGGCGGACCAGCGAAGCGGTTGCGCTCGAACGCATACCAGACGATGATCAGAACGACGATCAGGCCAAGAAGGAAGTAGCCCACGAGCTGGTACGGCGGCTGGAAGCCGACGAAGGCCAGGATGGCGCCGCCGATGATGGCCAGCACAGCAACCGGCTTGGACCAGACACCGAGGTTGAACGGGCCCTTCTTGTTCCAGCTCTTGCCTTCGGCAAGCAAGCCCGCGCCGATGGGCATGATGTAGGACACATAAAGGAACACTGCGCAGCCGGATGCCAGGATGATGTAGGCATTGGCATCAGTGCCAGCAAGCAGGCCGAGAAGGAAGCACAGGCCGGCGCCAACGAAAATGGCTGGGCCAGGAGTACGATATCTCGGATTGATTTTCTTAAGCAATCCCGAGGCACCGGGAATGCCTCCGTCACGAGCGAAAGCAAAGATCATGCGCGAGAGAGACGTCATTCCGGCAAGCGCGCAGAGGAAGTTCGAAACCACGATGCCGACCGAAATGAAGTATTTCAGCCACTGCGGCATGGAGCTGGCTTCGAGCGTATAATAGAACACCGACCAGCCCTTGGCTGCACCTTCCTCGACGCTCGGCATGGCGAGTAGGATGACAGCAACAAGCACCCAACCAAACACGCCCGACCAGAACACGGCGTTGATCATGCCCTTCGGCACGGCACGCTGTGCATCACGGGTCTCCTCGGACGTATGGGCCGAAGCATCGAAGCCTGTGATGGTATAGCAGACATGCAGCAGGCCGAGCACGAAGGCGAAGAACAGGCTGTTCGTGGCCGGCCAGGTGTTGGCACCCGCCTCACCGGTAAAATTCTTGAACGTCACCAGGCGCGAGAAGTCGAAGGCTACGGGCGAGCCGAAGATCAGGCCCAGAATGATGGCAAGACTGACCGCGAAAATCAGATATCCGGAGAAATCCGTGAGCAGCGTGGTGACGCGGATGCCCATGTAGTTCATCACAGCCTGGATAAGGGTGATGACCGCAACCCAGATGATCAGGTCGGTACCGGTGAAGCTGGCGGCGTCCATCCCGAACATCCCAACCAGGATCAGGTCGCGGAGCAGCAGGTAAACGCCGTAGTTCACCGACGCGACGACGAACAACAAACCGAACAGGTTGATCCAGGCTGTTGCCCAGCCCCAGCCCTTGCCGCCGAGGATCGACGACCAGTGATAGAGTCCACCGGCGGTCGGATAGGCCGAAGCGATCTGGCCCATGGAAGCCGCGACAACCAGCGCGAAGACCGAACCGACGATCCAGCCGATACCGATGGATCCGCCGCCGCCGGCGCCAAGAGCAACGGTATAGGCGCCGATGCCGCCTGCAAGAATGCAGATGATCGAGAATGAGATGGCGAAATTTGAAAAGCCCGACATGCGCCGGGATAGCTCCTGGGCATAGCCCATGGAATGCAGGACATGGGTGTCCTGCTTGTGTTGGTCGTCCGAATATCCTGACATTTGTTAATGTCCCCTGTTCCCCTGCCAGTTGGCACCATTGCCGCCGGCTATGCTTTCTGCACTTATCCCCGCACGATCGTTATCTGCCGCGCGATATATCGAGGTCTGTTATTAGGCAGGAATGGAAAGACTCTCCCGGATCAATCCTGCCAAAAAGCCGGCCATGACCTCTTGGCCGGCTTCATCTTTTATCAGATCGTTGCGAATCTCAATCATGACATTGAGCAAGCCGTTTGCAAGACCGTGCTCTTTTAAAGTGTGGGTAACTCCGTCTGCCGGCCCATAAGGCTCGTTGCGGCAGATGCGATAGCGCCGATCATCACCCGCTAGCACCAGCATCTGGTCTGCAAGCCTGGCATCGGTGTCGTGCAGGATGCCGATTTCAACTTCCCGCTCCACGCCTTTGTAGACAGGCGTAAACGAATGTACGGTGACGACAACGGTCTCGCGGTCCTGCGCCTTGCGATCGTGGATGGCCTTGGCAATTGCCGCCCGGAAGGGCTCGTAGATCTCCGCTGTTCGAAGGGCGCGATCCTGTACGGAAAGCGACATATTTCCCGGGATGTCGAATATCTCGCTCTTTGCCGGCATCGCGTCCGGCGCCTCCGGCGGCCGGTTGCAGTCATAGGCGAGTCGCGAGAAATTCTGGAAGATCAGCGCTGCATCCAGAAGCACCGCCATGCGTTTTGAGACAGCCAAAGCGCCCGGGTCCCATGCGATATGCGCCTCGAGCGCCTCGGGTGAAAGCCCGAGATTGCCCAGTCTGGCGGGCAATTTCCGCGAGGCATGCTCGCAAACCAGCAGCACGTCGCTCGAACCCTGAACATTCACTTCCGATACAGGCGTCCCATCGGACGCTGCTAAAAGCTGCGATTGTTCAGACATTCCCATGCGCCCCTCCCTTTTCTGTAAAGAATTCTTCAAAATTTAAATTCTGTCAATCATGTCTTTGGAAGATTCAGTTCAAAAAACCAGTTGACTCCAGCCCTTGATTCCATTTCTTATTTTCTCGAAATATCCAGCGCAGACTGGAGAGGGGAAGACAGAGGGTGTCCAACGCCAGCAAGACCGTATCCGATATGATCACGGCGGGTTATGATTCCATGACCCGTGCCGAGAAGCAGCTGGCCAACAGCCTGCTCGACAATTATCCCGTCTCCGGACTGGGTTCGATCACCGCTGTCGCCGAGGCAGCAAACGTGTCGACGCCGACCGTCGTGCGCATGGTCCAGAAGCTCGGGTTCAAGGGTTTTACCGATTTCCAGGTGCGCCTGCATCAGGAACTCGAGGAGACGATCTCCAATCCCATCACCAAGCACGAGCGGATGGCACCGAACGCGCCGGGCGCCCACATCCTCAACCGCTTCGCCGAAGCTGTCATGAACAATATGCGCCAGTCGCTCGGCTCGCTCGATCCAGCCGAATTCGACGCGGCAGCCAAGATGATCGGCGATAAGAAGCGCGCGATCTATCTTGCCGGCGGCCGCATCACCGGTGCGCTGGCCGAATATTTGTTCACCCATCTCCAGGTCATCCGTCCGGGCGTCACGCGCATCTCGACCAACTTGTCGAGCTGGCCTCATTATGTGCTCAACATGAGCCGCGGCGATGTGCTGATCCTGTTCGACATCCGCCGCTACGAGCGCCAACTGGAAGCACTTGCACGTGCGGCGAGCGAAAATGGTGCCGAGATCATCCTGTTTACCGACAATTGGGGTTCGCCGGTCGCCAAGCATGCGCGCCATACGTTCCGCATCAATATCGAGGCACCGTCAGCCTGGGATTCGTCCGTTGTGACGCTGATCGTCGTCGAAGCCTTGATCGAGGCGGTGCAAGGCTCCCATTGGGAGCGGACACGCGAGCGCATGGCAATGCTCGAAGGCCTGTTCGAATCCAACCCGCTTTTTAGAAAGCCGGTCGCCGGAGAATAGCAATCAGGACGCGTATACCTGTTTGCTAAAGTAAAACGTCTGTTTTTTAGTACATACAACTGTCACACAGGCGTCATGAAACAAAACTAACTGCTCGTTCACCTTGAAAATAAACAGAGGAGAGACCCAGTGAAAACGCAGATCAACACGCTCGTTGCAGCTACCTGTGCAACGCTCATGGCAACCACAGCCATTGCTCGCGCCGACTCCATGGAAGACCTGGTCAAGGCCGCTCAGGCCGAAGGCGAACTGACCACCATCGCCCTGCCCCACGACTGGTGCGGCTACGGCGCCGTGATCGACGGCTTCAAGGCCAAGTACGGCCTCAAGGTCAACGAACTCAACCCCGACGCCGGCTCGGGCGACGAAATCGAAGCCATCAAGGCCAACAAGGACAACAAGGGCTCACAGGCGCCTGACGTCATCGACGTCGGCCTGTCCTTCGGCCCGTCTGCCAAGGCCGACAAGCTGATCCAGCCTTACAAGGTCTCGACCTGGGACTCGATCCCGGACACGGCCAAGGATGCTGACGGCTTCTGGTACGGCGACTATTACGGCGTCATGGCCTTCGAAGTGAACAAGGACCTCGTCAAGGAAAGCCCGAAGGATTGGGCCGACCTGTTGAAGCCGGAATTCGCCAACATGGTTGCCCTTGCTGGTGACCCGCGCACGGCCAACCAGGCAATCTCGGCAGTCTTCGCTGCCGGCCTTTCGGGCGCCGCAGGCGACGTCTCCAAGTCTGGCCAGGCCGGCCTCGATTTCTTCAAGGAACTGAACGCCAAGGGCAACTTCGTGCCGGTCATCGGCAAGTCGGCTCCGCTCGCTCAGGGCACGACCCCGATCATCCTGCGCTGGGATTACAACGCTCTCGCCGACCGCGACACGCTCAAGGGCAACCCGCCAGTCGACGTCATCGTTCCGGCAACCGGCGTTGTCGCCGGCGTCTATGTCCAGGCAATCTCGGCCTATGCTCCGCATCCGAGCGCTGCCAAGCTCTGGATGGAATACCTTTATTCGGACGAAGGTCAGCTCGGCTGGCTGAAGGGCTATTGCCACCCGATCCGTTTCAACGATCTCGCCAAGAACGGCAAGATCCCGCAGGACCTGCTCGACAAGCTCCCGCCGGCTGAAGGCTATGCAAAGGCCGTCTTCCCGACGCTTGACGAACAGGCAGCCTACAAGGAAACGATCACCAAGGGCTGGGACGCCGTTGGCGTCGAAGTCAAGTAATCCACTTCTCGCATCTCGCCTTCCCGGCTCAAAATCCGGGAAGGCGGTCTATCGTTCTTTTCCCTCCAGAATTCAGACCGGATAGAGCCGCATGGCACAAGGCACCGTGAACCAGCGAATGATAGTGGATTGGCTCGGTATCGTGCCATTCATGCTGTTTGCGCTGCTATTTCTTATCCTGCCGACCCTCTACCTGGTGACGGGCGCCTTCTTCAATCCGGCCGGCGAGTTCACCTTCCAGAATTTCCATGATCTGTTCCAGCCGCAAATCCTGTCGGCGTACTGGATCTCGATCAAGATCAGCGCCGCGTCCGCCACCGGTGGCCTGGTGATCGGCTTTTATCTCGCCTGGGCGATTACCCAGGGCGGCCTGCCCGGCTGGATCCGCTCCTTCATGCTGACCTTTTCCGGCGTCGCATCGAATTTCGCCGGCGTTCCGCTGGCCTTCGCCTTCCTGGCGACGCTGGGCCGCACCGGACTTCTGACCTGGCTGCTGACGACCTATCTCGGTTTCAACGTCTATAGCCACGGCTTCAATCTCCTGAGCTTCGTGGGGCTCACGTTGGTCTACATGTATTTCCAGATCCCGCTGATGGTGCTGATCATCACGCCGGCGCTCGATGGCCTGAAGAAGGAATGGAACGAGGCCGCCTCGATCCTCGGCGCCACCACCACCCAATATTGGACGATGGTTGTGCTGCCCATTCTTTGGCCAAGCCTGATGGGCACGTTCCTGCTGCTGTTTGCCAACGCTTTCGGCGCGATCGCCACCGCCTATGCGCTGACCGGCTCGTCGCTCAACATCGTACCGATCGTGCTCTATGCGCAGATCCGCGGCGACGTGCTGCACAATCCGAACCTCGGCTACGCGGTCGCGCTCGGCATGGTCATCATCACCGGCATCTCCAACTTCCTCTATATCTGGCTGCGCATGCGCGCCGAAAGGTGGCAAAAATGAACGGCAAGAAATTCGCCGCGTGGTTTGCCGTCGGCATTGGCTCCATCTATTTCTTTCTGCCGCTGGTGGCGACGTTCGAATTCTCGATGCGCATGCGCCGCGGCGAGTATTCGTTTGACGCCTATCGCTCGGTATTTGCCGACATCCAGTTCCGCCAGACTTTCAGTTACTCGATCCTGATGGCGATCCTGACCATCGTTATCGGCATGTTGCTGATCGTGCCGACTGCCTATTGGGTGCGGCTGCGGCTGCCGCAGATGCGGCCGATCGTCGAGTTCATCACGCTTCTGCCATTGGTCATCCCGGCCATCGTCATCGTCTTCGGCTATCTCCGCCTCTACAATTCCTCGTCGTTTCTGCCACTCACTGGTAGTGATCGCGGTACCGACCTGTTGCTGGTCTTCGCCTTCATGACGCTGTCGCTGCCCTATATGTACCGCTCCGTCGACACATCGATGCGGGCCATCGACGTGCGGGTACTGACCGAGGCCGCCGAAAGCCTCGGCGCGTCCTGGACAACGATCATGTTCAAGTGCATTTTTCCCAATGTCATGAGCGGCGTGCTCTCCGGTGCATTCATCGCCTTTGCGATCGTCATCGGCGAATTCACCCTGCCATCGCTGCTCAACCGTCCAGCCTTCGGCCCCTATCTGCAGCTCATCGGCGCCAACCGCGCCTACGAGCCGCCGGCACTTGCGATGATCGCCTTTGCCATGACCTGGGCGTCCATGGGTCTTATTAATCTCGTCGCGCGTTTCCAGAAAGTTTCGCGTGCCCGCGTCTGAGGATCCTTTTCATGGCCTTTCTTGAACTGTCGAACATCCAGAAAATCTACGGCGCCACCCAGGTCGTCAAGGATTTCAACATGACCATCGAGAAGGGGGAGTTCATCTCCTTTCTCGGGCCGTCGGGCTGTGGCAAGACCACGACTCTGAGAATGGTTGCAGGCTTCGAGACCCCGACCTCGGGCGACATCACCATCAATGGTGTGCGCCAGAACGACCTGAAGACCAACCAACGCAACATCGGCATGGTGTTCCAGGCCTATGCCTTGTTCCCCAACATGACCGCGGCTGAAAATGTCGCCTTCGGCCTTAAGGTCAAGGGCAAGTCGAAGGAAGAATCCGCCAAGACTGTTGCCGAGATGATGGCGCTGGTCGGCCTCGAGCATCTAGCCGACCGCTATCCCTTCCAGCTTTCCGGTGGCCAGCAGCAGCGCGTGGCACTTGCCCGTGCGCTTGCCATCAAGCCGCAGGTGTTGCTGCTCGACGAGCCGCTCTCGGCGCTCGACGCCAAGATCCGCGTGTCGCTGCGCGAGGAAATCCGCGCCATCCAGCGCAAGATGGGCATCACCACCATCTTCGTCACCCACGACCAGGAAGAGGCGCTGTCGATCTCCGACCGCATTGTCGTGATGTATCAGGGCCGCGCCGACCAGATCGGCACGCCGTTCGAGATTTACAACCGTCCGAAGACCAAGTTCGTCGCAACCTTCGTCGGCACCCTGTCGATCATCGAGGCAACGGTTGCCGATCCCTCCGCCAACACCGTGACCATCGGCGGCCGGACGATCACCATCCCGGAATCGCTGGGGTCCGCCAAGGCCGGCGACAAGATCAACCTGGCACTCCGCCCGGAAGCCCTGTCGCTCAACCAGGCCGGCAATCGCGAGTTTTCACTCACTGGCAAGGTCGAGTCCGTCAGCTTCCTGGGCTCTGTCATCCGCACCAAACTGCTGGTCGATGGCCAGCCACTGTCCTTCGACATGTTCAACGACCCCGCCATCAAGCCACCGGTCGTCGGCGACACGATCGAAGCCAGCTTCTCCGGCTCCGACCTGCTGATCGTCAGGGATTAACGTTCAGAACTTCTTGAACACCGCGGCAAAGAAACTCTCCGGCACATAGGCGCTTGCCGCCGGGGATGCGAAGCGCGGTGACATGATCGGCATTGAGTAGGACACCGGCAGGATCTGCGGATCCTGAACCGGGTTGAGCTTGATTGCTTCGTCGGTTGGCTTGACGCTGAAAAGACCCATCTTGCGCACTCCCTTGAGAGATCGAGGCAAATCGCCTGGAAATGCGACGCAACTATCGTGCCAATGGAAAACACCGGCGTGAGACATCGCCGAACGCCCGCCGGCCTGGATCATTGATCAATTTCTAGGCAGATCGCGGCTCAATCGCGATAGGAATGCACGTTACCCAGCCGGTCCTCGATATCGTAGCAGCCTTCGTCCGATGCCCGCACGGGGCTATCGCTGAGCTGCACCTTGCCGTGGCCGCCGGGAATGTCGAGGATGTAGGCGGGCATCGCCAGGCCCGAAACCTTGGCGCGCAGGCTCGATACGATCGCCCTGCCCTCTTCTACCGTCATCCGGAAATGGCTCGTGCCAGGGGCAAGATCGGGGTGGTGGAGATAATAGGGCTTGATGCGGTTTTCGACGAACAGGCGCATCAGCCGTGCAAGAATGTCAGCATCGTCATTAACATCTCTGAGCAGCACCGATTGGCTGACCATCATGACGCCACTGTCGATCAACGCGCTACAGGCAGTCAGCGCTTCCTCGGTCAACTCGCGCGGATGGTTGGCATGCAGCGCAACATAGACCGTCTTGCCGGAGGATTTCAGCGCCCCAATCAGCTCAGCATCGATACGCGCGGGGTCGACCACGGGCACCCGCGTATGGAAACGAATGACCTTGAGATGCTCGATCTTTCCCAGCGCCAGCATGATTTGCGCTAAGCGACGCGGTGACAGCACCAGCGGGTCGCCCCCGGTCAAGATCACTTCCCAGATTTCCGGATGGTCGGCGATATAGTCGATCGCTGTGTCCAGCGCCGCACCGGCAAGAGTGCCATCGCCCTGAGGCCCAACCATCTCGCGCCGAAAACAGAACCGGCAATAGACCGGACAGACATGTACGGCTTTCAACAGCACACGATCCGGGTAGCGATGCACGATGCCCGCGACGGGACTATGCGCGTGGTCGCCGATCGGGTCTTCACGTTCCTCGGGCAGGAGGGTGAGCTCGGCGGGATCAGGGATGAATTGGCGAGCAATGGGATCAACTGGATCGGCTAAATCCATCAGGCGCGCCATTGCATCGGTGACAGAGATCGCATAGCGCGCAGCAACGGCTTCGACGCCCTCTATTTCAGAAGGATCGATCAAGCCCGCGTCGAGCAGGTCCTTTGGCGTGGTGAGCGCTGTCATCACGACCCCCACCGCATTGGAGCCCACATGACCTGATCGATCCGCGAGGCCCCGGACGCGAGCATCGCCAGCCGGTCGAAACCAAGCGCAGCACCACTTGCCTCTGGCATGATAGCCAGCGCCGCGAGAAAATCCTCGTCGAGCGGATAGGTCTCACCATAGATGCGTTGCTTCTCGGCCATCTCCATCTCGAAACGGCGGCGCTGCTCGACAGGATCGGTAAGCTCGCCAAACGCATTGGCCAGTTCCACCCCACAGGCATAAAGCTCGAAACGCTCAGCGACCCGGCCGTCGCGCGGCGACTTGCGGGCGAGCGCTGCCTCCGCCGCCGGATATTCGCAGAGGATCGTCGCCCGACCGATGCCCAACATCGGCTCGACCTTCTCGACCAGCACGCGAGAAAACAGATCGGACCATGTGTCGTCCTCGGCGGTACGCATGCCGGCGTCACGCAGCAGCACCAGAAGCGCATCGCGATCCGTTTGCCCGTCAGGGCCTATCGTCGACAGCAGGTCCATCCCGGCATAGAGCGAAAACGCCTCGGCGACCGTCAGTTTCTCCGGTTCCGGCTCCAGCACCGGATCACGTTCGGTTCCACGATACCGGAACAAGGACTGACCGCCGGCTTCTGCGGCCAATCGCAAAATCCTGTCGCAGTCCTCCATCAGCGCTTCGTAGCTCTCACCGACCCGATACCATTCGAGCATGGTGAATTCCGGCTGGTGCGTCGGTGAATTCTCGCGATTGCGATAGACATGCGAAAAGGTGAAGATACGTTTCTCCCCCGCCGCCAACAGCTTTTTGCAGGCAAATTCCGGTGATGTATGGAGGTAATACGGCTGTGCCACACCGTCTTCCGCGATCATCTCAGCCCGGAAAGCATGCAGATGCGTCTCGTTGCCCGGTGAGACCTGCAGAGCAGCCGTATCTACTTCGACGAAATCAAGTCGCGCAAAATAGTCGCGCAACGCCGCTTGCACACGGTTGCGCGCCAGCAGAAATGGCCGGCGGTCTGCATGCACATCCGGCTTCCACCAGGGGGACGGGGCCAATGTGGAAATGTTTGTCATGGTTTTTCGATTCAGACTGGCAATTTTGCCATTTTCAGGTTAGTAGCGCGCCACAAACTCAATAAAGCGCGAGTTCTGGACGGTTGCCGTCCTTTAAAGCGCGTTCAAACAAGTTACAAGGAAGTCTTATGGCAAAGGTCATCGCTTCTCAGCTGCGTAAGGGCAATGTCCTCGATATCGACAATCGCCTCTACGTCGTGCTGACCGCGCAGAATTTTCATCCTGGCAAGGGCACCCCGGTGACCCAGATCGACATGCGTCGCATTTCCGACGGCGTGAAGGTTTCGGAACGCTGGAAGACCACCGAACAGGTCGAGCGCGCTGTGGTCGAAGACCTGAACTTCCAGTATCTCTATGAGGACGGTGAAGGCTTCCACTTCATGAACCCGGAGAACTACGACCAGGTTGCCGCGCGTCCGGACATGATCGGCGACGACAAGGCCTATCTCGAAGAAGGCATGACCGTCGTCCTGTCGATCCATGACGGCAACGCCATCGCCATGCAGCTGCCGCGCTACGCGACGCTCGAAGTCACCGAGACCGAGCCGGTCGTCAAGGGTCAGACAGCATCGTCGTCCTACAAGCCGGCCATGCTGTCGAACGGCGTTCGTACCAACGTTCCGCCGCATATCAATGCCGGCACGCGCATCGTCATCCTCACCGAAGACGCTTCCTACGTCGAGCGCGCCAAGGATTGATTTCCAGACCATCGCGGCAAATATTGAATGGCTCGCTTCACGCGGGCCATTTTTGTTTGGATCGATTTGAGGCCAGAAACGTTACTTTCTTGCCGGGCATTGTCCGCTGGGCGGGGCTCTCGCCTCCCTCACGCAACGAGACATGTGAAAGACAACCGCCTGGGGTCCAGGAGGATTTCGATGGTCGTGATCAAGAGCTTCAGAGTTATCGCCCTGTCGGCTGGGGTTGCAGCAGCAACTTTCTGGATCGCATCTCCCGCCCAGGCCGGCTCTCCATCGTTTAACTGCGCCAAGGCAGACAGCCGGGCCGAGGAACTGATTTGCGGCGATAAGGAATTGGCATTGATGGATGTCGAGGCCACACGCCTCTTTCGCCTCGCCCGGGACGGCAATGGCGTGACGGAAAAGCAGAAGAAGGTACTGAACGACGACAGGGCAAGCTGGCTCAAGCTACGCGACGAGTGCTGGTTTTCCGAGGATCTGCGCAGTTGCATCGTCGCCAGCTATGCCGTGAGAATTCACTATCTGCGGGAAAATCACGAGGCGACACGCCTCAGCGATAAAGAGGGCATCACCAAGGGGCCGATCGCGTTGCGCTGTGACAAGCTCGAATCCACCGTCACGGCCACCTTCATTGGCAGCGATCCGCCAATCAGCGCGATCCAGCTCGCCGATCAGGTGCATGTCGGCATTGGCGCGGGTACCCGCTACATCGAGAAAAACGAGAATGGCGAGATGGCCTTCTGGACCAAAGGTGACGATGCCTTCCTGAATATGCCCAGCGGCGCGCGTTACAGCTGCAAGCGCGAAAAGGCGAAGTAGGCTCGTCGCACGGCATGCTTCGCTCCGCCGGTCATGCGGCAAAAGCCTCGCTTTCGGGCCAGCACGCCTATTTTCGCCGAAAATTTGAAATTTTATCCCGCGCTCCGCCGGGTCGGTGGAATTTTCGTGTCTATATTTTCTATCATTTTTATATATTATATGTTTATCGCACTCCGCTGTGGAGTGGGGAAGAAATGATTTGGGGAGATCACCTATGTCCATTACCAGGCGCACCCTGTTTGCAGCAGCGTCATCTGTTGCGATGCTAACATCCTTCGGCGCGATGCAGTCCTATGCCGCCGACGTGACCGTCAACATCGCCTACCAGCCGATCGTCGAGCCCTCCCGCGTGCCGCAAGCCGACGGCACCTACGAAAAAGTGACCGGCGCCAAGGTCAACTGGCAGAAATTCGACAGCGGCGCGGATGTCATCGCAGCGCTCGCGTCCGGTTCGGTCGACATTGGCTATGTCGGCTCCTCGCCGCTGGCCGCTGGCGCTTCCCGCGAACTGCCTTTCGAGACAATCTTCGTCGTCGGCCTGATCGATGAAGCCGAAGCACTTGCCGTCAAGGGCATCGACAAGCCGGAAGATCTGGTCGGCAAGAAGATCGCCACGCCCTTCGTCTCCACTGCCCACTACAGCCTCCTGACGGCGCTCAAGCATTGGAATGTCGATCCGAAGTCGCTGCAGATCCTCAATCTGCGTCCGCCGGAAATCGCGGCCGCCTGGGAACGCGGTGACATTGATGGCGCCTATGTCTGGGATCCGGTCCTCAGCCAGATCAAGAAGAACGCCAAGGTGCTCGCAGATTCCGGAGATGTGGCGAAATGGGGCGGCCCGACATTCGACGCCTGGATCGTCAGCAAGAAATTCGCCGAAGAAAATCCCGATGTCGTGACCGGCTTCGTCAAGGTCACCGGCGATGCCTATGCCAGCTACCGCGCTAACCCTGACAAGTGGAGCGCAACTTCGCCCGAAGCCGAAAAGATCGCCAAGCTGACCGGAGCCAAGACCGAGGAAGTGCCGCAACTGCTCAAGGGCTATTATTTCCCGACGCTGCAGGAGCAAGCTTCCAAGGACCTGCTCGGTGGCGCAACCGTCGATGCGGTGACCAAGACCTCGGCGTTCCTGCTTGAACAAGGCAAAATTCCGGCCGTGCTAACCGACTACAAGCCCTATGTCACGGCGAAGTGGGTCAACGAGGCACTCAAGGTCTCGCAATAACAGATCCCATGCGGATGAAGCTGCCGGGTGTTCCTGACCGCCTGCCAGCTTCAACCGCTTCGGTCCGGCGCGGTGGAATCCAGTCCCGCCGCGCCGGACAGTTTTCCGGCAGTGCCTTGGGGGAAGGAAGTTTCGACATGAGCAGACTGACGTTGCAGGGTGTGTCCCTGAACTATGCCGCCGCCAACGGCGCCAAGACCAAGGATATTCTGCACAACATCAACCTCGCGCTGGATGACCAGGAATTCGTTGTCGTAATCGGCCGCTCCGGCTCCGGCAAGACGAGCCTGCTCAACCTCGCTGCGGGCTTCCTGACACCGACGCGCGGCTCGGTTTCGGTCGACAATCGGCCGATCGCAGGGCCTGGTCGCGAGCGCGCCGTCGTCTTCCAGGACGATGCCCTCTATCCATGGCTCAATGCGCGCGAAAATATCGGCTTTCCGCTCAAGCTACGGCATGTGCCAAAGGAAGCACGCGACATTCGGGCCGAGCAATTGCTTGATCTCGTTGGCCTCGCCGGTGCCGGCCACAAGAAGATCTGGGAGCTTTCCGGAGGCATGCGCCAGCGTGTCGGCATTGCCCGCGCCTTGGCCTCGGATCCCAAATTCCTGCTGATGGACGAACCGCTTGGCGCGCTCGATGCGCTGACCCGCAGCCGCATGCAATCCTTCTTGCTGAATGTCTGGAAGGCTTCATCCACCGGCGTATTGCTGATCACTCACTCGATCGACGAGGCACTGTTCCTGGCGACCCGCGTCATCGTGCTCGAACCGCATCCCGGCCGCATCGCCGCCGACATCCCGCTCGATTTCGGCCGGCGGCATCTCGGCGGCACCGACGCCGCGACCATCCGCCAGAGCAATGAATTCAAGCAGGCGCATGAGCGGCTGACCCTGCTGATCCACACCGAACAGGCGGAATTTGCAGCATGACCTATTCCACGGGCATGATCGAAGAGGCCGAGATCGCTGAAAACGCTGAAACCAGCCGGCGCCGGCGCCGACCGGCTGATATCACGCTGATCGTCTCGGCAATCACCATCTCAGCCATTATCGGCCTCTGGGCATTTGCGGCCGCCTTCGCGTTGGTGTCACCGGTCTTCCTGCCCTCGCCGCTTGCGGTACTGAGATCGTCCTACCAACTGATCACCGTCGGCTTTGTCGACAGCACATTGCTGGAACACACATTGGCGAGCCTCTACCGCATATTCGGCGGTCTGGCCGCCGCGGTGCTGATCGGCGTCCCCGCCGCCATGGCGATCGCGCTCAGCCGCGTCGGCAAGGGCATTCTAGACCCGATCGTCGAATTCCTGCGGCCGCTGCCGCCGCTGGCCTATCTGCCTCTGATCATCATATGGGTGGGTATCGGCGAGGCCTCCAAGATCGTCGTTATCGCGCTGGCCATGCTGCCGCCGATCATCATTTCGACAGTCTCCGGCGTCAAATCCACATCGAAGGATCACATCAACGCCGCCCGTTCGTTTGGCGCGACTCGGCTGCAGCTGTTGTTCAACGTCATCCTGCCGAGCACCATCCCGTCGATCCTCACCGGCGTCCGCATCGCGCTCGGCGCCGGCTGGTCGACGCTGGTGGCCGCCGAACTGATCGCCGCTTCGCGCGGGCTTGGCTTCATGATCCAGTCCGCAGCGCAGTTTCTGGTGACCGATATCGTCATTGCCGGGATCTTCGTAATCGCGCTGATCGCGTTCCTGTTCGAGCTTTTGGCGCGACTGCTGGAGCGGACATTGGCGCCATGGGCACAGCATCGCTAATAGTGGCCAAAGCCTGAAAAATAGCGCCCGCCGGATGCGCGATTTCGCCCTCGCAGCGCAAGGCTTTGTTAACCATGATTGGCAAGGATAGACGCGCACCGGATGAATGGTGTTTGCCGAGCGATGACCAGCTCGAAAACCGATTTCAGGGAATACGACATGCCGGTGATTACATTTGCCAACACCAAGGGCGGCGCAGGCAAGACGACCGCCGTCCTGCTGCTCTCGACGGAGCTCGCCCACCTGGGCAACAGCGTCACCATTCTCGATGCCGATCCGCAGCGCTGGATCAGCCGTTGGCATGAGACGGGCGAGCCGGTGCAGAACATCACTGTCGTTCCCTATGTGACGCTGGCAACCATACAGTCCGTCATGTCGAGCCACAAGCCGAAGACAGACTACTTCATCATCGACCTTCCCGGCGCCTCGACGCCGCTGCTTGCAACGGCCGTGGGCATGTCGGATCATGTGCTGATCCCGATCCAGGGCTGCGCCATGGACGCTCAGGGCGGCGCGCAGGTGCTGGAACTGCTGCAATATCTGGAAACCAAGGCCAGCATCCGCATCCCGCACTCTGTCGTGCTGTCGCGCGTCAATTCCATGGTCACCACCCGCGCCTTGCAGGTGGTCAAGGAATTGCTCTGGGAGCGCAATGTACGGGTGTTGGACACGCCGATCATCGAACGCTCCGCCTATCGCGATCTGTTCGACTACGGCTGCAGCTTGCATGACGAAACAGCCGAGCGCTTCAGCAACCTCGACAAGGCGCGGGAAAATGCCGCTGCCTTTGCGACCGAAGTACTGGGCTATGTGCCGAACCGCAATGCGGTGACGTCAGCGCCTGCCCTGCAGAATGTGCGCCAGATCCGCGCTGCCTGACGCATGTTGCGCAAAAGTGTGCAGCGGTTTTGCGCTTAAAACATGCGTCGAAACAAAGAGCTAAAGCGCCACGCGCTTTAGAACAGCGCGTCCTCGAACAGTTCCTCGTCGTCCGCAGGCGCTGCCTGGGGTACCGCTTCAACCACCATATCGACGGGGAAGAACCGGCGATGGATGTCGCGTTCCGATGCCATCGTATAGGTGCGGAAGATCCGGTTGCTGAAGGCGCCGATCGCACCCGCAACATCGGAGATATCTCCGGTGCTGAGATCGGCTATCGACCATGAGCTTTCCAGGCAATCCTGCAGCACGTCACCCAGCTCATTCTCGAAATCGAGCGTGCCGATCGCAGCGCTGACTTTGCTGAACACTTCCTGGCCCTCGCGTTCGAACTCGGCAATGCTCTCGTCCATGCGGCCGGAGACCTGGCGGATCGCGTCGAGTGCAGCATTCAGCGGCTCGCTGATATTGCCCTGGCCACCGCCCTGCTCGTTGTTGAAGGTCACGGCTGTGGTTTCGAAGATCTGCAGCTGCTCCAGCACCTTGTTGGCGGGCTCTTCGAGCTTTTCGGCGAAGACACGCAATTCGCCGCTGACGACGTTGACCGAGCGGCCTTCATCCCCAAGCTTGGAGCAACGTAGGTTGGAATTCAGCGCCATGTAATGGATATCGGTCTTGATCGAGCGGATCACCTCGATGCCGGCCAGCAGGCTGCTCGCCGTGCGACTGGTCGAGAGTGCCACTTCGTTGGCCTCATTGCTTGTGCCTTCGACATTAAGCACCAGCTTGGAGGCGGCGGCGACATTGGATTCCAGACCGCTAAGGAAATTCTTGCCCTCGCCGTCGCTCTGGCGGTGCATCGTATCGCGCAGCGCCAGGATATCCTGCGCATCGTCGACGAAGCGGGCCATGTTCTCCATGACCTTGCGGCATTCGCGCTGGAAGTCGGCGAGCGTCTCGTCCATCTGCGCCGCGGCGAGATGATTGATGGCGCCATCGATGCGGTTGATCGTCTCTTCGCCCAAACCTTCAGCCTCAGCGGAGCGGCGGAACTGTTCGAATATCTCGAAGCTGGTGCGGATATGCTCGATGCGCTGGCGGGTGATGTCGCCGATCTGCAGCGCGGAGAGGACGGTGGCGATCTTGCCCTGCACGCCGCGCGCCAGCGCCTTGACTTCATTGGCTGTCTTGACGAGGTTCTTGTGGTGCTCGGCGACGCGACCGGCGTCGTGTTCCAATTCGCGCACGATCTTCGGCACGATGTCGCAATAGTCCTTGGAGATGCTGCCGGAAAAGGCACGCGCCTTCTCAAGCTGCGCGCGGATGGTCGTCAGCTGGACGCCGAACTTGTCGACCTCGTTGGCACCGGACTGGATGCGTTCGCGGATCTCATCGGCAAATCCGGCAAACTCCGCAAGGCCGGCGCCGGTGATCTTGACAGTGATCGCGAAGGTGCGGAGGTAGCGCATCGTCTCGCGCATGTCGCCGACGTTTTCCTGCATCATCTTGCAGCTCGCCGAGAGCTGCTCGAAACGCTCCTGGCGCGACAGCTCAAAACCTGTCAGCCCACCGAGCTCGATCGCCGTGGCTCGGATACCGGCCATGGTCTCACTCGTCGTCTGGCCATCGAGCGCGCCTGTCAGCGCATCGAGCGATCCGATCAGTCGCTTGAGGATATCGATGATCGAGATCAGGACCGCGCCGCCTTCGAGAAATTTCTTCTCCAGCTTTCCATGTGCCGCAGCGAGTTTCGCATCGAGGCCGGACCTGTCGGCCGGCACCAGCAGCATGGCCTGTGTGTTTCGTTTCAGCACGGTTCTTATCCTTATGCAGTCCCCTGTTGCCCGGACCATAGAGGTAACATCCCAAGGAGCCGTAAACTCTTGCATAAGTTGATTCATTCGACACTGGGCAAAGACCGTGATCGAGGCGCCGAAGAATATTCAAATATATGATTTTATTGACATAAACTTGAGTATCAAGAAATCGGAGACAAACTTAAAGAGAGGTAAAGATATCCAGCGAGATTTCATACCTTAAATCTGCATGCTAAATCTGGAGTAGAAATATTCGCCATTTATTAACCAAACCCGCTAAAGATTGTGGCTCAAATAGGGCATCTCTCCTCCACTCGAAAAAGCGGGCAATCGCATGGCGTACCTAGTCGGCCAAAAGGTCAACATCCGCAACATCAAGGACACCCATGCCGAACTCGTCGCACAGTTCGAGGAAAACGACGCCGTCGATATAGATGCGAGCCAGGTGGCCGAATGCGACTTGTCGCTCGTCCAATTGCTCGAGTCCGCCCGCAATCATGCGCACGCGACCGGCAAGAAGATCGCGCTCGTCAATCCTGCCAACGAAGCCATTGTCGCGACGCTCGGGCGCGCGGGCTTCCTCGAAAGCTTTTCTGCCGACGACGCCAGATTCTGGCTCCATAAGGAGATGATTTAATGTCTGCCAATATTCTTACAGTCGACGATTCCGCCAGCATTCGCCTGACCACCAACGTCGCGCTGTCCAGCGCCGGCTACGCAGTGACCGAGGCCGTCAACGGCGCCGAAGGCATCGCCAAGGCGACATCGGGCCAATTCGATCTGATCGTTACCGATCTCAACATGCCTGTCATGGACGGGCTGACGATGATCCGCGAACTCCGCAAGATCCCCAGCCAGATGGGCATACCGATCATCTTCCTGACCACCGAGTCCGACGGCTCGATCAAGCAACAGGCCAAGGAAGCCGGCGCCACCGGCTGGCTCACAAAGCCCTTCGACCCTGAAAACCTCGTCAAGATCGTCAGAAAGGTCCTCGGTAAATGAGCCACCCGGACCCGATTGACGTCTTCAGAACCGAAGCAGCAGAGCTGCTTGAAGCCATCGAGGCCGGTCTTCTCGACCTGCTCGGCAATCTCGGCGACAAGGAACAGATCGACGCCGTTTTCCGCAGCCTGCATACCCTCAAGGGTTCGGGCGCGATGTTCGGCTTCGAGGCGCTCGCTGCCTTCACC
Source organism: Shinella sp. OV683 (assembly GCF_057787725.1). Taxonomy (NCBI): domain Bacteria; kingdom Pseudomonadati; phylum Pseudomonadota; class Alphaproteobacteria; order Hyphomicrobiales; family Rhizobiaceae; genus Shinella; species Shinella sp. OV683. Next base: position 1,333,902 of record NZ_CM173543.1, on the reverse strand, counting down.
CATCATTGCGAAACGGCATTCGACCTCGTCCGCAAGGGCGAGGTTCCTGCAACAGAAGCCCTGATCTCCGCCGTTCTCGAAGCCAAGGACCATATGCGCACGCTGGTGGAAACGCCGAGTGGCGACCATGACGCGCTGGGCACCAGATTGCTCGACAGCCTTCGCAAGGCTGTCGAAAGTGCAGCCGGCGGTGAAGACGCGCCCGCACCTGCCGTAGCCGGGCCGAAACTCACGCATTGGACAGTCAAGTTCTCTTTGCCGGCCAACGCCATGGCCAACGGCACAAATCCGCTGCCGCTGCTCGACGAACTGCGCGACCTCGGCGAATGCCACATCGTCGCCGACCGCTCTGCGATCCCGGCGCTGGGCGTCATCGATGCTTCGACCCTCTATGTCAAATGGACTGTCGACCTGAAATCCGAGGCGCCGCGCTCGGCTATCGAGGATGTCTTCATCTTCGTCATGGACGACATGGAGCTGGATATCACCTCCGGCGAGCCAGAAGTCGCAGCGCCTGCGACGGTGGTGCCAGTCGCGGCCATTGAGCCCGTGAAGAATACAGCCTCCGTTCCTCGCCCTGAGCCCAAGCCCGTTGCCGCTGTGCCAGCAAGCGTGCCGGCCATCAGCGATGCCAAGCAGAGCAAGGCCAACGAGAATGTCCGCGTTCCGGCCGAACGCTTGGACGAGTTGATGGACCGCGTCGGCGAGTTGGTGATTGCCCAATCGCGCCTGTCGCAATTGGCGAGCGCCAGCGCCGACATACCGCTGCGTGCCGTCTCCGAGGACATCGAACGCCTCTCCGGTGAATTGCGCGACACGATGATGGTGCTGCGCATGGTGCCGGTGACACAGTTGTTCAGCCGCTTCCGGCGGCTCGTCCACGATCTGGCCCATGAGACCGGCAAGACGATCGAACTGGTCACCGAAGGCGAAACGACCGAGGTCGACAAGTCCGTCATCGAGCGGCTGGCCGATCCGCTTGTCCATCTCGTCCGCAATTCCTGCGACCACGGTCTCGAAACACCCGATGAGCGCATCGCCGCCGGCAAGCCCGCCGCCGGACGGGTCGTGCTTTCGGCTCGCCAGACCGGCGGCGAAGTCAAGATTACCATCAGCGACGACGGCCGCGGCATCAATCGCGAACGCGTGCGCGCCAAGGCGGAATCCTCCGGCATCATCGCGCCGAATGCCGTCCTCTCCGACCAGGAGCTGCTGCAGCTGATTTTCCAGCCCGGTTTCTCGACGGCGCAGAATGTCACCAACCTTTCCGGCCGCGGCGTCGGCATGGATGTCGTCAAGCGCACCATCGAAGCGCTGCGCGGCACCATCACCATGACCAGCACGCCGGGCGCCGGATCGGACATCTCGCTCAACATTCCGCTGACGCTGGCGATCATCGATGGCCTGCTCGTGCGTGTCGGCTCCGGCCGCTACGTCATCCCGCTCTCGGCTGTCGAGGAATGCCTCGAACTGTCGCTCGAAGAAGACATGCGCTCGCGCGGCCGCAGCTTCATTTCGCTGCGCGACAGCCTGGTGCCCTTCATCCGCCTTCGCGATCAGTTCCGCACCGGCACCAAACCGGATCCCTACCAGAAGATCGTGGTCATCTCGACCGGCACCGAACGTGTCGGCCTCGTGGTCGACCAGATCATCGGCGACCACCAGACGGTCATCAAGGCCATGTCCAAGCTGCACCATGATATTGCGACCTTCTCGGGTGCGACCATCCTCGGCGATGGCAGCGTCGCTCTGATCCTCGACGTGGCCCATCTGGTCACGGCAGGCCAACAGCAGGAGGCGCAGTTGCGCGCAGCCGGATGAACCAAGCCCTGAAGAAGATCGACGCCACCCATTGGAACGACAGCGACGAGTTGGAGGTCCTGACCTTCGACATCGCCGGCGAAACCTTCGCCATAGAGGCGGTGATCGTTCGTGAAATCCTGGATCTCTTGCCGGAAACGCCGGTGCCGGGCGCCCGACCCTTCGTCGCCAGCGTCCTGAATTTCCGGGGCCGCGTCATTCCACTTGCCGATATCCGTCTGGCCTTCGGCATGGAAGCGACCACGACAACCAATGACAGCCGCATCATCGTCATCGAGCTTGAGCTTGACGGCGAGCCCGTGCTGATCGGCGTTCGCACCGACAAGGTCAACGAAGTCACCACCCTGACCAAGACAGCCAGCGAACCGCCGCCCAGCGTCGGCATGCGCTGGCGCGCAGACTACATCGACTGCCTCGTGAAGCGGGGCAGCGACTTTATAATCGTACCGAACATGAACGCCATTTTCGCGTTCCGGCACGAACTGTGAGCGTTGCAGACACGCGTTACTCACCAACTTTTTGAGGGGATACGAATATGCGTATGACAATCAAATTAAAGCTCGCACTCGCCTACGGCTTTCTCATTATGCTGCTGATCGGCACGGCCGGTTACGGCATCATGAGCCTCGGCGCATTGAACGATACTCTCGGCAACGTCCTGACCGGACCCGCCGAACGCCTGCAGCTGGCAATGACATTGAACAACGAACAACTGCAGCAGATCCGCCAGCAGAAGAACCTGCTGCTCGCCGCCAATCCGACCGAGATCAAGGCCGCGATCGCCAAGAGCGACGCCAGCCGCAAGACATTCGAGGAAACGCTGGCTTCCGTCGAAGCCAAGGCCACCGAACAAGGCCGGGTCTTCTGGAACCGTTTGCGCACGCTGGATACCGATTTCCTCAAGCAGGATGATCAGATACGAGCCTTTGTGGAAGCCGGAAACACCGCCGGCGCGCTGCAGATTTCCGTGAACGAAAACCGCAAGACCGTTGCGGAAATCGACAAGGTGCTGGACGAAGTCGTCACGCTGGAACGCAGCCGCCTGCACGAAGCCGATGAGTCGGCCGAGCAGCAATATGCCGCGACCCGCATGATCATGATGTCAGTCGCAGCCGCCGCCTTCCTGATCGCGGTCATTGCCGCAGTCTGGATCTCGCTGACCATCAGCCGCGGCCTCAATCGCGCCATATCAGCAGTCCGGGATGTTGCGGACGGCGATCTCACCAAGATGGCCGAGATTACCAACCGCGACGAGATCGGCGAGCTGCTCGGTTACGTCAACACCATGATCGATCGCCTGCGCGGCGTCGTCGGCGATGCGATCTCCGCCTCGCAGAACGTCTCCTCCGGCAGCCAGGAGCTTTCCGCAAGCTCCGAGCAGGTCTCGCAGGGCGCCACCGAACAGGCCGCGGCTGCCGAAGAAGCCTCGGCTTCGATGGAAGAGATGGCCGCCAATATCAAGCAGAACGCCGACAACGCCGCCCAGACCGAAAAGATCGCCCGCCAGTCGGCCAAGGATGCCGAAATCTCCGGTGAAGCCGTCAATCGGGCCGTCACCGCCATGCGCACCATTGCCGAGAAGATTTCCATCGTCCAGGAAATCGCCCGCCAAACGGACCTGCTCGCTCTGAACGCTGCGGTAGAAGCCGCCCGTGCCGGCGAACATGGCAAGGGCTTTGCAGTCGTTGCCTCGGAAGTACGCAAACTCGCCGAACGCAGCCAGTCTGCCGCCGCCGAGATCGGCGCGATGTCCGGTGATACGGTCAAGGCCGCACAGGAAGCCGGCGAAATGCTCGGCCGCCTGGTGCCCGATATCCGCAAGACGGCCGAACTGGTCACCGAAATTACTGCAGCCTGCCGCGAGCAGGACATCGGTGCCAGCCAGATCAACGAAGCGATCCAGCAACTCGACAAGGTGACCCAGCAGAACGCCAGCGCCTCGGAAGAGATGGCTGCAACGTCGGAAGAGCTCGCTGCACAGTCCGAAGAGCTTCAGACCTCGATCGCCTACTTCCGCGTCGATGGTGGTCATGCCAAGCCGGTGCAGAAGGCCGCAAAGGCTGTCACCCACCTGCACACGACCAAGCCGCGGCCAGCCGCCAAGCCGGTCGCCGGCCACACGGTTGCCGCCCAGCAGGCACGCGTCAAGGGCTTCGCGCTCGATCTGAGCCATGGCGGGCCGGATGCAGCCGACGCCGACTTCCGGGAAAGTGCATAATGAATTGCGGGCGGACCGTCGGAGAGCTCTGACGGTTCGCGATCAAAATGTTTTCAGCACACCATCCCGGCAGGGCACGTCCGGGTTTCGAGGGGCCTCTCAGATGCGTATTACGATCAAATTGAAACTTGCCGTTGCCTTCGGCTTTCTCGCCGCGGTTCTCATTGGAACTGCCGGCTACGGAATCTACAGTTTGGCGTCCGCCAATCAAGCCATGAGCTACGTCACCGAGGTCGCCGCGGCGCGCCTCGACAAGATCCAGCAAGTGAAAATCCTGTCGCTCAACCGCATTCGCGCGCAGAAGAACATGCTGCTGGCGACAACCCAGGAAGAGATCGACAAATTTTACACAACAGGCGAGGAGCTCGAAATAAAGTTCACGACCCTGCTTGAGGAACTGGCCTCTACGGCGTCAGCGGACCAAAAAGCGTTCTGGGATGAAACCACAGCGCTCGCAAGCGCCAATCACAATGCGAACGGCAAGGTGGACGCGGCGGTGAAGCGAGCCAACATGCCCGAGGCTGTGGCGATTTCTGCCGGCGAGAGCCGGAAAGCGGTAAACGAGTTGAGCGACAAACTGGACGAGGCGGTCCAGATCAACCGCGACCGCATGAGCCGCGCCAATGACGAAGCGGAAGCCGCATATCTCCAGACCCGTATGCTGATGATCGTGATCGCCGCAATCGCCCTCGTCACTGCGGTCGGTACCGCGATCTGGATCTCGATGAGCATCGGTTCCGGGCTGCGAAAAATCAAGACGGTCGCGGATGCGGTTGCCCTCGGTGACCTCAACCAGAAGATTGAAATCAAGACCAACGACGAAATCAAGGATCTTGTCGACACGATCAACGTCATGACCGCCAACCTTCGCGAGACCGCCAGCATCGCCGACCAGATTGCCAACGGTAACCTGACCGTGACACCCAAGCCCCTCTCCGAGAAGGATACGCTTGGTCTTGCGCTCGAAAGCATGGTCGAGCGCCTGCGTGGCGTCGTCGGTGACGCACTTTCGGCATCGCTCAACGTTTCCTCCGGTAGCCAGGAACTCTCAGCGAGCTCCGAACAGGTCTCCCAGGGTGCGACCGAACAAGCCGCTGCCGCCGAAGAAGCCTCAGCCGCCATGGAAGAAATGGCAGCCAATATCAAGCAGAACGCTGACAACGCCGCCCAGACGGAAAAGATTGCCCGCCAGTCGGCCAAGGATGCCGAAGTCTCCGGTGCAGCAGTCAATCGTGCCGTGGCCGCCATGCGCACCATTGCCGAGAAGATCTCCATCGTTCAGGAAATCGCCCGCCAGACCGATTTGCTCGCGCTGAACGCCGCTGTCGAAGCCGCGCGCGCCGGCGAACACGGCAAGGGCTTTGCGGTCGTTGCCTCGGAAGTCCGCAAGCTTGCCGAACGCAGCCAGTCTGCCGCCGGCGAAATCGGTGCCATGTCCTCGTCCACGGTCCAGGCCGCCCAGGAAGCCGGCGACATGCTCGCCCGCCTCGTTCCGGACATCCGTAAGACAGCCGAACTGGTCTCGGAAATCACCGCTGCCTGCCGCGAGCAGGATATCGGTGCCAGCCAGATCAATGAGGCGATCCAGCAGCTCGACAAGGTCACCCAGCAGAACTCGTCCGCATCGGAAGAGATGGCCTCCACCTCGGAAGAACTCGCAGCGCAGTCCGAGGAGCTGCAGACGTCGATCGCCTTCTTCAAGGTCGAGAGCGGCCACGCCGCGGCCAAGGCCCCGCAGAAAGCGGCTCCGGCCAAGCCGGCCAGCCGCCCCGCGCACATGCACCAGTCGGCCGCCTCTGCCCGTAAGCCCACCGAGCACAACAGCGTCAGTGCCCAGCAGGCTCGCGTCAAGGGCTTCGCACTCGACCTCAGCCATGGCGGACCGGATGCCGGTGACGCCGATTTCCGGGAAAGCGCATGATCATGGCGACCTCCTCGCACGAAGCACAGTTCGTTACGTTCAGCCTCGGCGAGGAAGTCTTCGCCGTCCCTGTCGAGGTGGTCCGGGAGATCCTGGATTATGAGGAGGCCTTCAAGATCCCGAATGGCCCCGACTACCTTCTCGGCCTCCGCAATGTGCGGGGGCAAGGGGTGCCGACCATCGATCTCCGGCTGAAGCTCGGCCTCTCGCGCACTATTCCGACGCCGCATACCCGCGTCCTGGTACTCGACGTGCCGCTCGGCGACCGCACGCTGAGCCTGGGCCTCGTCGCCGACCGGGTCTTCGAGGTCACGCCTTTCCGGCAGGACCAGATCGAACAGGCCCCCGATATCGGCATCCGCTGGCGCTCCGACTACATTTCCGGCGTGGTGCGCCGCGAGACCGGCTTCGTCGTCATCATCGATCTCGCACGGTTGCTGACTGCTGACGACACTGCCCTCATGTCATCAAGGGACGCAGCATAAACAATAAGAACCGGGAACACCTGCATGTCATCTGTATCGCGTAGCGTGCCCATCCAGCCGGATGGCATCAGCAAAAAGAATTTTGATCGACTGGCGAAATTTATCTACGATTACAGCGGCATCAAGATGCCGCCGTCGAAGCTCACCATGCTTGAGGGCCGCCTGCGCCGGCGGCTCCGCGCCACCGGCAAATCGAGCTTCGACTCCTATTGCGATTATCTCTTCAAGGGCGACGGGCTCGAACATGAGACCATCTACCTGATCGACGCAGTCACCACCAACAAGACGGATTTCTTCCGCGAGCCCAACCATTTCACCTTCATGCACAAGCAGGCGCTGCCCGACATCATGCGGCGTGGTGCGCGCAGCGTCCGGGCATGGAGTTCGGCTTGCTCAACGGGCGCCGAGCCCTACACCATGGCGATCGTGCTGGAGGAATACGCCCAACAGAACGGCAATACACCGTATACCATCCTCGCCACCGATCTTTCGACCGAGGTGCTCGCGACAGCCCAGCGTGGCATCTACACATCAGAGATCATCGACCCGGTGCCTGCGGATCTCCGGCAGAAATATATCATGCGCTCGGTCAACAGGGGTAGCCGCGATGTCCGTATTGCGCCGCACCTTCGTTCCAAGGTTGCTTTCGCACGGCTGAACCTGATGGACGAGCGCTATGGCATCGGCGATCCCGTGCACATCATCTTCTGCCGCAATGTGATGATCTATTTCGACAAGGAAACCCAGGCCGGCGTGCTCCAGCGTCTCTGCGACTGCCTGCTGCCTGGCGGTTATCTTTTCATCGGCCATTCCGAATCCGTCGCCGGTTTCGACCTGCCGCTCAAGACCGTCGCCAACACCGTCTTCCAGAGGATCTAGAGCCTTTGTCCCAGAAAGTCCGCGTGCTTATCGTCGATGACTCCGCCAGCGTCCGGCAGACGCTGACCAGGGTGCTCGAGGCCGATCCCGATATCGAGGTCATCGGTGCGGCGGCCGATCCGTTCATAGCCGCCAAGCGCATCCGCGATGAAATCCCCGACGTCATCACGCTCGATGTGGAAATGCCGCAGATGGATGGCATCACCTTCCTGCGCAAGCTGATGAGCCAGCATCCGATCCCCGTCGTCATGTGCTCGTCACTGACGGAGAGCGGTTCGGAAACGCTGATGCAGGCGCTCGAAGCAGGTGCAGTCGATGTCATCCTCAAGCCGAAGATCGGCGCGGCCGACCATCTCGCCGAGATCGGCGACAACATCCGCCATGTCGTCAAGGCTGCGGCAAAAGCCCGGCTTGGCAATCTGCGCCGCAACCGCATCGCCGCAACACCGTTGAACCCGCAGGAGAAGCTGACGGCCGATGCCGTGCTCCCTCCTCCCCCAACCGGCCGCGCCATGGCCAAGACGACCGAGATGGTCGTCTGTGTCGGCGCCTCGACCGGCGGCACGGAAGCGCTCCGGGAAATGCTGGAAAGGCTGCCGGCCAACGCACCCGGCATGGTCATCGTCCAGCACATGCCGGAGAAATTCACCGCCGCTTTTGCCAAGCGGCTGAACAGCCTCTGCGAAGTCGAAGTCAAGGAAGCGGTCGATGGCGATCCCGTTCTTCGCGGCCATGTGCTGATCGCGCCCGGCGATCAACATACCCTGCTTGAACGTCGCGGCGCCCGCTATCACGTCTCGGTCAGGACTGGCCCGCTCGTCTCTCGCCATCGGCCTTCGGTCGATGTTCTATTTCGTTCGGCCGCGCGTGCCGCCGGCTCCAACGCCATGGGCGTGATCATGACCGGCATGGGCGACGATGGCGCCCGCGGTATGGAAGAGATGCACCAGGCGGGAGCCTTTACTGTTGCCCAGGACGAGGCGACCTCGATCGTCTTCGGCATGCCCAAGGAAGCGATCGCGCGCGGCGGCGTCGACCGCATCGCGCCTCTGGAGAAAATCGCCCAGGAGATCATGTCCGCCCAGGCGAGATTCTGATGCATGCCGCCCAAAAGTGTATAGCGGTTTTGGGATAACGGCATGCATGAAAGCAAGCCGCTAATCAGGCTGCCTGCGGAGCCAGCTTGGGCTTCGGCTTGGTAAGGAACATCACCGATACTGCCGCGACCAAGCACATGGCGCCGGCAATCTGCAAGGCAGGCATGTAGGAGGCATAGTCGGTACGCAATGTCCCTGCCCCGAAGGCCGCGGTTGCGGCACCGAGCTGGTGGCCGGTGAAGACCCAGCCGAAGATGATGTTCGCCTTCTCACGCCCAAACTTCTCGGCCGACAGTTTTACCGTCGGCGGCACGGTCGCTACCCAATCCAGGCCGTAAAAGACGGCAAACAGTGTCAGCGACGCGATCCCGAAGCCGGAGACCGACAGATAGATCAGCGACAGGCCGCGCAGACCGTAGAACCAGAACAGCAGCCAGCGATTGTCGTAGCGGTCCGACAGCCAACCGGCAAACAGCGTGCCAATGAAATCGAAGATGCCGACCATGGCCAGCAGTCCAGCGGCATTGACCGCCTCGATGTTGAAGTCACCGCAAATCGAGATCCAGTGCGTCTGGATCAGCCCGTTGGTGCTGAGGCCGCAGATGAAGAATGTGCCGAACAACACCCAGAAGGTCGCGCTGCCGCGCACCTCGTAAAGCGCCTTGAGCGGCAGCAGAAGCAACTCGCCCAGCTTCTTGTTGCGAAGCGGGGGTGGCACGATCGTCCGCTCGCCATAGGGCGCCAGTCCGACTTCGGCCGGATAATCCCTGATCAGCAACAGAACGAGCAGCATGGCGCCGATAATGACCGCAACCACCACCGTCAGCGCCATCCGCCAACCGACGACCTCTGTGAGATAGGCAAGCAGCGGCAGGAAAATCAACTGGCCCGTGGCGTTGCTAACGGTCATCAATGCCACCACGACGCCACGCCGCTCGGAAAACCAGCGAGTCGCCACCGTCGCGCCCAGAACCAGCGCCGTCATGCCGGTGCCGACGCCGATGATCACGCCCCAAAACAGCAGCAACTGCCAAAGCTGGGTCATGAAGAACGAGCCGATGATGCCGAACGAGATCAGCGCAAGTGCGGTCGTGACCACTTTGCGGATGCCGAACTGGTTCATGAAGGCTGCCGCGAACGGTCCGAGCAGGCCAAACAGCATCAGCCGCACCGCCATGGCACTGGAAATGCTCGCCGTCGACCAGCCGAACTCCTTCTGCAGCGGCTCGATCAGCACACCTGCAGAACCCATCGCGCCGGCGGTGGCCAGCATTGTGAGGAAGGTGGTCGCGGCCACAACCCAGCCGTAGTGAATATTTCTGGCCCCGAGGGTGGCCGCCAGCCGGTTCGCAATCATGTTTCCGTCCTCTTATCATGTTGTTTGCCGCCAATATGCGGGCATATACCCGCATATTGACAAATGAAATCAAAGAATTTCCAGCAGGCGCTGCAGTTGCAGGCTGGCTTCCTCGCCCACCTGATCATCGAGCTCAACCTGCACATTCTCCCAGATCGGCGTCGCCTCCTCGAGAAGGTCCGTCCCCTTGGCGGATAGCGACAGCAGCGCCTCGCGTTGATCTTCGCCTGTGACGGATGTCACCAGCCCCATCCGCTCCAGCACCTTGGTGTTGCGGCCGATTGTCGAGCGGTCGAGTTCCATGATCCCACCAAGCTCAGTCAGCGAGATCGGCTGCTTGCGCTCGATGTTCCTCAACAGGCTGAATTGCGAAATATTGATTCCAAGCGGCGCAAGCGCCTCGTCATAGCGGGCGCTCAGCCGGCGCGACGCTTTTCGAAGCAAGATGCAGTAGCAGGGTCCGTCAAACATGGCGCGGGTATATACCCGCTTCCAGACATGCGCAAGCCGAAAGCCTGGATTTCGGAAACTATTTTCTATTCCCGATTACCCGGTTCGCCAGACGCTGACAAGAGTGGCTGCTGCGGTCCTCTCAGCCATTCCGCAACTGCATGACAGGTGAGCAAAATTCATATGCGACATCTCTTATAAAGCGGGTAACCAATCCCTAACTATATCACCATAAATTCCCGTGTGTTCCCTCGGAAACAGCGTCGTTCTCGCTGGCATGCCATCAGGCTGCCACGAACGTCAGCTCATTTTGACACAAGTCATACGAGGGATCGCATGATCAGAATATTTGCCTACACGCTGCTCACCATCGTCACATTTTCGACATGTGTGTCGACGATCAGCGTGACACCCACAGATGCCGCTACATGTGCTTCGCACTGCCTTTAGGACCCACGAGAATGAAAGCCATATTTTTCCTGCTGTTTGCGATGGTTACCCTGTCGCTCGGCGCCTCCGCTTTCGAGCTGAGCACGCGCCCGGCAAATGCCTGCGCGATCAAAGTGATCTGCAACTGACACGCTGCACGATGCGGCGGGCGCACGCCCGCCAGCTTGCAATAGCCGCCAAAGCCGCCCTGCCCCATCAGGCAAATGCGCAACAAAATCCCCAGAAAACAGACTGAACTTTTTTTGTCGGACGAGCGTTCTCCATTGCTCGACTCGAGCTCTGAAGCGAGCTTTGGCCGACGCCGTAAGAGCTCGCGAATTTCTGTTCCGTGGATGTTCTGTTGTCGTGCTGTATAACAACTTCCGACCGCATTCATCCCTTGACCGACAAGCGCCAGATCAGGCTTACTTCGACAGCCGATGCCAATTCTGGCAGCAATGCTGTCCAGGCGAAAATTGACTTGGCGAAACAGCCCAAAACTAGTCAGATAAGCCGAATACATTTCCTTGACATCTTCGGGAGTGCCATGGTTCTCCTTCCGGCCGGCGCACGTGAATGGAACGGTATCCGAAAGTTAGACGCATGATGGACGAAATGCCGATCGAAACGCACGAAGAAGGCCCGGCAGCCCCCAAATTTGACGGGCGCGCCGAGATCAGATCGCTGATCGCGAGCGAGTTTGACAAGCATTTCTATTGTAAGGCCTATCCAGACGTAGCAGATGCAGTCAGAAACGATCCTTCCTGTGACTTGGTCGAACAGTACATTCAAACCGGATGGCGCGATGGCCGCGATCCGAATGCCTGGTTCTCGACGGCCGACTATCTTTCCAGCAACCCGGATGTCGCTGCGGCCGGAATGATACCGTTTTTCCACTACCTTCGATTTGGACGCAGCGAACAGCGTCTCGTGAGGGAGAATAGTGAGACCAAGGCGCTGGTCCGAGAGGAACTGGATGCCGAATTCTACAATCAGCAAATTCGTGAGCGAACCTTTTTCTCACCCCCCGAAAATCTCGACCCGGTTGAGCACTATCTGGAACAGGGCTGGCGCTACGGGCTCGATCCAAACGAACTTTTTGCCACGTCGGACTATCTGGAGACCTACCCGGATGTGAAGGCCGCAGGGATGAATCCTTTCGTTCACTATCTCCGCTTCGGAAAAGCCGAAGGCAGACGTCTCCGGCGTGCTCGATTCAGCAATGATCCGGAGGTTTTCTTTCTTAGTTTGGATCAAGCCACGGAAACACGGGAGCCACGGGTCATCTTCAGAACCGCCCACGCGCTTGACGTTCGTCCCATCAACGATCTGACTCCGGAACTTTCACTTCGCAGAGCCACGAAAATCCTCAGCCGGTCTTTTGCCTTTTCCGATGGCTCGCGACCCAACTGGTGGATCGGTGTCGGGACAGCGCTGGGCATGGTCCGCGAAGGCGGATTCATTCCCCATGACACCGATATCGACATCAGAGTTGGTTTGAAATACCGGGGAAGCCGCAGTTCGTGCGCAGCCGCTGCCGAGCTAGTCGATGCTTTCAGAAAAGAAGGCTTTTCGCTTGTCCGCGAAGGCTACTTCGACGGAATCGTCATGCAAACCGCATTCTGCGACGACACCAATCACGGTGTCATTGTCGATATCTATTACTTTTACGAAGGCATCTCGGAACAGGCATTTCTCAATATCAACGACGTTACGATGCGGAAGAAGCCCCGGCATCTCATCGACAACAAGAAGGCCGTTGCCTGGCCCACCGACAAGGATATCAAGGTTTTCCTTCCCTACCCTCCGGAGGAGTATTTGTCGTGGCGCTTTGGACCGGAGTGGAACATTCACAAGAAAAGCAGTGAGTTAAGCGATATTGACAACCAATGTCTTCTGCCCGTTCCTCGAAGCACGGTGCTGACCTACGGCACGTTCGATGTGTTCCATCAAGGTCATCTGCATCTGCTCGAACGCGCAAGGGAACTGGGTGATCACCTCGTCGTCGGCGTCGTTTCGGACGCGCTGTGCCAGCAAAAGGGAAAGACCATCTGGCAAAGCGAGCAGATCCGTCGCAACGCCGTTACCAATCTCCCCTTTGTTGACGAGGTCTTCATTCAGCGAGAACCGGATCAGAAGGAATGGGATATAGATCGTTTCGGTGCAAGCTTTCTCGTCGTCGGCGATGATTGGAAAGGACATCCGAGGTTCGAGCAGGTCAGAGGATATCACGGCGTCGAGATCGTTTATCTTAAGCGCACCCCAGACGTTTCATCGACGTTGATAAAGGCGGCCATCTCGCAGGCCTTGGCCGCGAGGCAGTGACATCACCATGATCGTGCCAGCAAGATTGCGCGAATACATCGCCTCGCTAGACCCCGAGGAGAGCTACAATATTGTCCACTTCACCTCATTGGATTGCAGGCCTACCGACGTAGCCTTCCGCAAGAGTGTCGAGTACGAGGACGACAGCGGCCTCTATTGTCTCGCTCTCGATCAGCCGGCCATAAGCTCAGTCGTCATAAAGCTCAACACCGGCACGGTGATCAAGACAGTCTCGACATTCTCGGAGTTTAAAATTCTCGAAAGAGAAGTCAGCTGGCTTACCGAGCTGCAATCGACAGGCATAGTGCCTCGCTTGTCATCCTATACAGCGGATACGCTGACGCTGGATTATAGAGGGGAGCCGGTCCGGCAATATAATTTACCCGACGACTGGCGTCGGCAGGCATCGGACATTCTTGCTGCACTGTCCGAGCATGGATGCTGCCACAATGATATCAAATGCGACAATCTGGTCGTCCTCGATGGCAGGCTCTCGCTGATAGATTTCGGATGGGCGACGAGAGTTGGGGAAATCATCCCATCCGATTGGCCACAGGGCATCGGCCGCCAGCATCGGCTTGACATCCATCGGTTCGATGACCGGAAAGCGATTTTTGAGGCGCTCTTCTCTGCGGAGCGCAATACGATCGACAAGTCGATCGTCATGAAGCGGTAGCGCAAGACGCTTGCGTGATGAGCGCTCGCGGAATCGATCTCATATGTTTTCGCGGGTGTAGATCTCGAAAGGAACGATACTGGTGTAGTTGGCTGTGTCTCCGCGAGCGGTAGCCGAGCGAATCATACCGCCGATGGCTTCGTCGGCGAGACGGCCGAGCGGGTGTGCGATGGCGAGCGTGAGTGTGCCGTCGAGCAGCGCAGCTCGGGTGCTCTCCATGAGTTCGTAGCCGACCAGCACCAGCTTGCCTGCTCGACCGCTGTTGCGCAGCGCCGCAATCGCGCCGCTGACGCCACCGCCTGCCACATATAGCCCGGCGAGGTCGGGATGTTCACGGAGCAGTTGCTCTGTCATTTCCTGGCCGACCGCCGAGGATTCGAATGTGGATATCGGCTCCAGCAGTGTGAATTCTGGCGCATATTCGCGGAAATATGAACGAAATCCTGTTTCGTTCATTTCCTGGTTCCGATACCTGTGGTTGCCCATCAGGATGCCAATTTTACCTGGCGCCCTGCAGACATGCTCGAAGGTCCAGGCTGCTGTGCGGCCAACCTTCCAGTTATCCAGCCCCACATAATGGACCTGCCCCGTGGCGGAAAGCTGCGAAATCAGCGCAAAGACCGCAACGCCCTTGGCCTGCACCATTTCAAGTGCCTGAATGACCAGAGGATGCACGGCGGCGGTGAGGCATACGGCCTGGCAATCCTGCGCAAGCGCCATGGCCCGGTCGGCGGTGTTCTGCGGCGAAAGATCATCGAGGAACTCGATGCGAAGCTCGACGTCGGCATCCGTGACGCGTTGCGCGGCAGCGCGCAATGCCTGCGCCAAAAGCTGGTAGAACGGCCGGTGCGGCTGCAGCAGGATGACACCGAAACGATACTTCTGGCGCACCGCCGCATTCCGCGACTGAATTGCGCCAAGGCCGTAGAAGCCTATCGTCTCGGCTGCGGCCTGCACTTTTTCGCGCGTGTGGGTGCGCACGCCGGCGTCGCTGGACAGTACGCGATTGACCGTTGCCACGGACACGCCAGCGGCTTTCGCGAGGTCACGGATGGTTGGACGGCTCATTCGCATATCCTGATACAAAAAATATCATTGATGTCTATATATGATACAAATGAGATAATCAACCTCGACCAAGAAATCATAACTTGATTAAATATGCATCAAGTTGGCATGGTAATCGCCATGGAGGAACGGGTCCTCGCGACCAGCATCGAAGGCGGCGCGGGATTTCACGGGAGAAGACTTAATACCATCAGAGGCGGCCCTCGGCCGCGCGTGGCGGATCCTGTCGATCCGCGCGCTTGAGCTTTCGCGGCAATCGGCTTGCGGGGGGACGGTATTTCTTTGCCCACGTTCCAGGTTTTCCGGGCGTAAGGCCGTCAGGAGGAGATATGTGATGGACGATCTGCAATATGGCAAGCGCAACAAGCGCGGCGACTGGGCTCCCGATCGCCGGCTGGAAGTCGCCCCCCTCTGGGCGTGGCCGCCGAAATTTCTGACCGTGCTGAAATGGATCCCGGAATATATCTGGCCATGGAACGCCTTCCATATGGCGACGACGCTCCTCTACTGGTTCTACGTCGTGCCTGATGTCAGCGTCATGAAGACGCTCGGATTTGGCTGGGCACTGTGGCTTTATGCGGTCAATGCCGCTGCCATCTTCGCTTTCTACGGCTCGGTCGAGTTCATCTTCTATGTCAAGCGCAAGCAGGGGAACCGGTTCAAATACAATGTGAAATTCCCGGGCGAACAGCCCTCCGATGTCTTCTGGTTCAAGAGCCAGAACATCGACAATTTCCTGCGCTCCTTCTTTATCTCTATCCCGCTCTGGACGCTGGTCGAAGTGCTGTTCCTGTGGGTCTTCGCCAATGGCTGGGTGCCGTGGCTGAGCTGGGCCAACAATCCCTATTACCTGGCCACGCTGGTTCTGTTGGCGCCGGTGATCCACGAGGTCCACTTCTTCATCATCCATCGCCTGATCCATTGGGGACCGCTCTATCGCTGGATTCACTCGGTGCATCACAACTCGGTCAATCCGTCGCCCTGGTCGTCGCTGTCGATGCATCCCGTGGAAGGCTTTCTGTATCACGCCGTCGCCTGCTGGCACCTGTTGATCCCCTCCAACCCGATCGTGGCGATGTTCCAGCTTCACATTGCAGGCTTCGGCGCCGTGAACGGTCACATCGGCTTCGAAAAGCTCGAGGTCACCGAGGATACGCCGCTCGATACCCATGCCTATGCCCATTACCTGCACCACAAGTTCTTCGAGGTGAACTATGGCGGCGACGGGCTGATCCCGCTCGATAAGTGGTTCGGCACCTGGCACGACGGCACCAAGGAAGGCGACGCACTGATGCAGGCCCGCTTCGAGAAGAAGAAGCAGCGGATGAACGCCCAGTCGGCTGGGGCGAAGTCCTGAGAGAGCATTTGGATGTGTCCTGCTGAGGAGGCAAGGCACATCCCGATACCGGCCCGGATCAGGGCGTCAACACTGAAAATTGGGGTTTTCGTCCGTCACCCGGCGGACAAAATGGAGGAGACTGAAATGAATCGAGTGAAGAATATTGCGCGTGCACTGGCGACCACGGCTTTCGTGGCGATCGGTGTGTCGATGGCACTGGCTGCCAATATAGCTGTCGTCGGCGGCAAGACCGACGATGCCTTCTGGAACAAGATCAAGAAGGGCGTCGACGATGCTCGTGTGGTAATCGAGGCCAATGGTGGCAAGGTCAGCTACCTGCAGCTCCAGACCTATGACAATCTCGGCCCCGACGCGGCCCAGCTCGTGCGCACTGCGATCAGCCAGGGCGTCACCGGCATCGCAGTTCCAAACTGGGTTCCGGAAGCCGAGGACGAAGCCATCAAGGCTGCCGTCGAGGCAGGCATCAAAGTCGTCATCATCAATGCCGGCAGCATCGACAAGGCAAGGGAGCTCAAGGCGATCAACTATGTCGGAACCGACGAGGGCCTGGGCGGCGTGGCCGCTGGCGAGTATTTTGCCAAAATCGGCCTGAAGAATGCCATCTGTGTCAACACCATCCCGGGTGCCGCCAACCTTGAAGCCCGCTGTAAGGGCATGATCGAAGGCATCACCGCAAAGGGTGGCCAAGGCAAGCAGCTGCCGCTACCGGCCACCAGCTTCGGCGATCCGACGGCTGTCGCAGAAGCCATCAAGGCCACCCTGCTTCAGGACGGCACTATCGACGCCGTGATCACGATCTCCGCCGGGGATGCCGACAGCGCCGCCAGCGGCATAGCTCAGGCCGGTAAGACGGACGCTGTCAAGCTCGGAGCGTTCGACTTCAACGAAGCCAGCCTGGCCCGCATCAAAAGCGGGACCCAGCTGTTCGCCATCGACCAGCAGCCTTACCTGCAATCTTTCCTTGGCGTGACACTGCTGGCCTCCGAGCTTGATTTCGGCACCAGCCTGCCAACCGCTCCGGTTCTGACCGGCCCGGGCATCGTCGACGCCTCCAACATCGACTTGACGTTGGCCGGCGTTTCCAAGGGCGCCCGCTAAGCCAACCAGGCCCCGCATGCCCGGCCCCTGATCCTTTCGGGGGCCGGCAGATCGCCGCGCCAAAGGCCATGGCCCGAAAGCGCGCGCGGACCCAACAGGCTTTGCGAAAAGGACGAGTGCAATGAATACGAAAACAGTCAGCCTGCCGGTCGTGGAGACGAACAAGGCGCCGCGCTTTCGCGTCGGTGGCTTCTCCGCCGGCAATCTCATTCGCCGCCCGGAAGCGGGTGCTTTCCTGGGCCTCGTCGCGGTGTTCGCTTTCTTCGTGATCTTCGGAAGCGTGGATGTCATCAAACCGGCTGGTGCCTCCAGCTGGCTGAACGTGGCCGCAAATCTCGGCATCGTCGCCATCCCGATCGGACTTCTGATGATCGCCGGCGAGCTGGACATTTCCATTGGCTCGATGATCCCGGCGGGTTCGATGACCGTCGCCATTGCCACCGGCCATTATGGCCTGCCGGTCTGGTTCGGCATTGCACTTGCGCTCGGTTTCGGCGTCCTGATCGGCCTCATCAACGGAATTCTGGTGGTGCGCACAGCCGTTCCATCTTTGATCGTGACGCTCGGTACACTCTTTGCTGTTGCCGGCCTGGTTCTCGGCCTCTCGGTGCTGCTGACCGGCACCACGTCGGTCGCGATCACAGCGGCGCCATGGGCGAAGATGCTCTTCGGCCAGTTCATCGGCGGCACGTTCCAGGTCATCATCTTCTGGTGGCTCGCAGCGACAGTGGCCTATATCTACGTCGTGCACTATTCGCCCTACGGCAACTGGATCTTCGCGATGGGCGGCGACAGAAACAGCGCCAGAAATTCCGGCATTCCGACAGATCGCCTGACCATCATCCTGTTCATCATTTCCGCCACCAGTGCGTCCTTCGTCGGCGTCTGTCAGGCGATCCTGTTCAACTCGGCGCAGGTCTCGGCGGGGATGTCCTTCATCTTCAACTCGATCATCTCGGTCGTCGTTGGCGGTGTTCTGCTGACCGGTGGCTTCGGCTCCATCATCGGCATCTTCTTCGGAACCATCACCTTTGCGGTGGTCAACCAGGGCATCTATTTCACGCAGTTCGACCGCAACTGGTCGAGCCTGATCATCGGCGTGATGCTGCTTCTGGCAGTGCTGATGAACAACACCTTCCGCCGCATGGCCCTGTCCTACAGCCCGAAAAAGAAGTGAGAGCGGCATCATGACACCTCCCATTCTCAAGCTCACCAATGTCTGTAAGTCCTTCGGGCCGATCGACGTGCTCGACAACATCTCGCTGGAAGTACGTGCCGGTGAAGTCCTCTGTCTTCTTGGCGACAACGGCGCGGGCAAGTCCACCCTCATCAAGACCCTGTCCGGCGT
This sequence comes from Shinella sp. OV683, assembly GCF_057787725.1. Classification (NCBI taxonomy): domain Bacteria; kingdom Pseudomonadati; phylum Pseudomonadota; class Alphaproteobacteria; order Hyphomicrobiales; family Rhizobiaceae; genus Shinella; species Shinella sp. OV683. The sequence goes on along the minus strand of NZ_CM173543.1, from coordinate 1,315,370 downwards.
CTACACGCCGAATTCGGGAACGATCGAGATGGACGGCGTGCCGGCGGATTTCAAAAGCCCCAGGGACGCCAGCGAGCGCGGCATTGCTACGGTGCATCAGTTTGGCGGCACCTTTCCGCTGATGAGCATCGGCCGTTCATTCTTTGTCGGTGTCGAGCCTTACAAGAAGTTTGGCCCGTTGAAGTTCTATGATCGCAAGACGGCCAATGACATCGCCGTCAAGGCGGTTCGCGAATTCGGCATCACTCGGATCGACGACGGTGACCGGCTGGTCGGCGGCCTGTCCGGTGGCGAACGCCAGTCGCTTGCCATTGCGCGAGCGGTGCATTTCGGCGCGCGCGTGCTGATCCTGGACGAGCCGACGGCGGCTCTCGGGGTGAAGGAGGCAGCGCATGTTCTGCGCATCGTTCTCCAGGCTCGCCAGCGTGGTCTGGCAGTGGTCTTCATCACCCACAATGTGGTGCATGCCATGACTGTGGGCGACCACTTCGCCGTGCTGATCCGTGGCGCGAAGGCCGCTGATTTCCGCAAGGGGGAGAGAACCCGCGAGGAGATCACCGACCTCATGGCCGGCGGCGAAGCCATGGCCGAGCTCGAAGCCGAAATCGAAGGCTTCATGATCGCCAATGGCGGCAACGAAGTCCTCGCCGTTTAAGAACGAGAACGACTGTGACCGCGGTTGGAAACCGCTTGAAACCCCGCCCTGCATTCAGCCGGGCGGGCAATGATAAAGCCGGGCCGAATTGTACCTGGTCCAAGCTCTAGGAAGACGGAAGGAAGAAAAACAATGGGCACCTGGACGCGCGCTTGCGCCACCGATGACATCGATCCCGAGGACGTGATCCGCTTTGACCATGCCGGCCAGACCTTCGTGGTGATCCGCAGCCCGGAAGACGAGTTCTACTGCATGGATGGCATCTGCTCACATGAAAAGGTGCATCTGAAGGATGGGCTGGTGATAGATGGCATCATCGAATGCCCCAAGCACAGTGCGCATTTCGACTACCGCACCGGAGAGGCGACACGCGCGCCTGCCTGCATCAACCTCAAGACATGGCCGGTCAAAGTCGAAAACGGCGAAGTTTTTATCGAGATTTAAGACATGACACATTTTTCCCTCGCTGCCTGCGCCGAAATGATCTGGCGCGATCGACCCATCGAATGGCGTGCAAGCCGTCTCAAGGAGATGGGCTTCGGCGTCGGCCTCTGGAACTGGCCGGATCACGATCTGGCAAAGCTGGAGGCGACCGGAGCGATCTTCACAATCATGAACGGCTATCTCACGGGTCGCCTTACCGATGACGACGGTGCGGCCGAATTGCTGAAGACAGCGCGTGAGACCGCACAGGTCGGCAAGCGTCTCGGCGTCCAGCGCCTCAACCTGCATGGCACGGGACTCGGCGAAGGTGGTTTACCCGTCCAGCCGATCGAAGTCGTCACGGGCGCGATGTGGATGAAGGCGCGCGATACGCTTTGCCGGATTGCCGACATGGCCGAGGAAGAAGGCGTGACCTTCACGCTGGAAAACCTGAACCTGCCCGTCGATCACCCGGGCGTGCCGTTCGGTCGTGCCGAGGACACGCTGGCGCTGGTGTCCGGCGTCAATCATCCCCGCCTGCAGCTTAATCTCGATCTCTATCATGCCCAGATCGGCGAAGGAAACCTGATCGAACTTTGCCGCAAATGCCTTCCCTGGATCGGCGAGATTCAGGTCGCCGACGTTCCCGGCCGCTGTGAGCCCGGCACCGGCGAGGTCAACTGGCATGGCGTCGCCAAGGCTCTGAAAGCGATGGGCTATTCCGGCCCTGTCGGCATGGAAGCCTTCGCCTCAAACGATCCCGAAACGGCCCTTGAGGCCTTCCGCAACGCATTCACGGTGTAGCCCCATGGTCACGAAGACTAACCGCCCGACAGTCGCCGACATCCGTGCCATGAAGGCACGCGGCCAGAAGATCTCGATGCTCTTCGTCACAACGCCCGAAGAGGCTGCGGCTGCCGATGCGGCCGGCATTCACATGCTCTCCATCGAGGGTCGCTTTTTCAGCCCGGAAATGCGCGAGGCCGCCGGCCGGTGCTTCGTTCAGGTAGGGTTGCCGTACGGCCCTTCCGGCAAGCTTGTTTCTGCCGAGGATTATCTCAAAGCCGCGTTCCATTTCATGGCGATGGGCGGCGATTGCTTCTATTGCGCGGCAAGCCTCGATATCCAGAAGACGCTTTGCGACAACGCGGTCCCGATCGTCGCCCATGTCGGCCTGATCCCCTCGCAATGCACCTGGACAGGCGGCTTCAAGGCCGTGGGCAAGACTGCACAGAGCGCAAGAGACGTATGGGATCATGTAAAGCGGCTGGAAGCGATCGGCTGCTTTGGCGCCGAGCTCGAAGTGGTACCCGACCGGGTGGGCGCGCTGATCTCGAAGAACACCCCGATGATCATGCTGGGCATGGGTGCCGGACCCGGTGCGGATGCACAATACCTGTTTGCCGAGGATGTGTTGGGCCACACAGCTGGGCACCGCCCTCGCCATGCCAAAACCTACCGAAATTTCGCCGCCGAATTCGCCCGCCTGCAGCAGGAGCGCATCGCCGCATTCCGGGAGTTCATCGCCGATGTCAATTCAGGGACTTATCCGGCCGCCGAGCACGATGTGCCGATCTCGGACGAGGAGTTCAACGCCCTGGTGGCAGGGCTCAAGGCCTGAACGGGAATTAGGACAGGAGACGCGAGATGCGGATCGGACTGGTTGGGCGAACGCTCGCCGTTCTCGATGCCGCCCACCACAGCGCTGCCGAGGGTCGGACAATCGAACTCACTTGATCCACGCAATGGCGCATGGCGCGCCGATCCAATCTCCCCGACCCATCGGGGGATCACATATTGAAAGGAATTCGAATGCTTAAAGTCGGTCTTCTTGGTGCCGGGCGTATCGCCGGCGTACACGCAACGGCCATTTCCAGCCATCCCGGCAGCACGCTCGTTGCGGTATCGGATATCAACCGTGCTGCAGCCGAAAAGCTGGGCGGGCAGTATAGCGCCGAGGCGCGCGACACGGATGCGATCCTCAATGATCCTTCGATCGATGCTGTGCTCGTCGCCACCTCGACGGACACCCATTCGGACCTGATCGAAAGAGCTACCGCAGCCGGCAAAGCCGTGCTTTGCGAAAAGCCGGTGGACCTGAGCCTGGCGCGCGCCCGGGCCTGCCAGAAAGTTGCCGCTGCCAATGGCCGTCCGGTGATGATCGGCTTCAACCGCCGTTTCGATCCGAACTTTGCGGCGCTGAAGGCCGCTGCCGACCGCGGCGAAATCGGCAAGACCGAGCTTCTGTCGATCACCTCCTTCGATCCCGCGCCGCCGCCCGTTGCCTATATCAAGGTCTCCGGCGGCCTTTTCCGGGACATGATGATCCATGATTTCGACATGGCCAACTTCCTCATGGGTGCGGCGCCCGTCTCGATCACGGCGGTCGGCTCCTCCATCGTCGATCCCGAGATCGGCGCCGCCGGCGATGTCGATACGGCGGTGGTGACGCTCAGCTATGCCGATGGCCGGATCGCAGTGATCAAGAACAGCCGCCGCGCCGTCTATGGCTACGACCAGCGTCTGGAGCTTCTGGGCTCCGAGGGCCTGCTACAGGCGCAGAACATGCTGGAAAACACCGTGGTCAAATCGACGACTTCGGGCGTAACAGGCGCCAAGCCCACCTATTTCTTCCTCGAGCGCTACATGCCCGCCTATGCCGCCGAATGGGCTGCCTTCGTCGAAGCCGTCAATGGCGGCGGGATACTGCCTGTCACACTAGATGATGGCGTCGCAGCTCTGGCCATGGCCGAGGCTGCAACCCTTTCGGTGAAGACCGGCGGTCCGGTCACGCTGGCCAGCGTTTTGGGATGATTTTTCGGGTGGGGGCTATGGAACGGTGGCTTTGACGAAGGGACATGCTGATGGACGACTTGAAATTCGGCACGCGCAACAAGCGCGGAGATTATGCGCCAAACGAGCCGCTCGAGATTGCTCCCATTCTGGTCTGGCCGCCGCGGCCTCTCCAGCTCCTGCGATGGCTGCCCAGCTATTTTCTGCCGTGGAATATTATCTTCTTTGCTCTCGGCGCATTGTGGTGGTTCTTCCTGACCCCAGCAAAGGAGACGATGCAGACTTATGGTTGGGGCTGGATCCTGTGGATCTGGGCCCGCAGCAGCGCCGCCGTGTTCCTGCTATACGGCCTTCTGGAACTGCGGCTCTACATCAAGCGGGCGCAGGGTAATCGCTTCAAATTCAATGCGAAATTCCCGCACGAGACGCCCTCTGGTGTCTTCATGTTCAAGTCGCAGACCATCGACGGCATGATCCGTTGCTTTGCAACCGGCGTGCCGATCTGGTCTGCCTATGAAGTATTCCTGCTGCATGCCTGGGCGAACGGCTGGGGTCCGTGGACGACATTCGAGGAACATCCGTGGACACTTGCGCTCTTCGGCCTTGCGATCCCGCTGATTCACGAGCTGCATTTCTATTGCATCCATCGGCTGATCCACACGCCGTTCCTCTATAAATGGGTCCACTCCGTCCACCACAATTCGGTCAATCCATCCCCCTGGTCGTCGCTTTCGATGCATCCGGTCGAGCATCTGCTCTACTGGTCCGACAGCCTGATCCACCTGATCATCCCGTCGCATCCGCTGCTGCTGCTCTATCATCTGCATGTTACGGGCACCGGCGCCGTGGTCGGCCATATCGGCTTTGACAAGATCGAGACCGGGCCCGACAGTGGCTTCGACAGCCATGCCTATGCCCATTATCTGCATCACAAGTACTTCGAGGTGAACTATGCCGACGGCTCCGTCCCCTTCGACAAGTGGTTCGGCACATGGCATGACGGCACCAAGGATGGCGATAAACTGATGCAGGCGCGGTTCCAGGAAAAGAAGGCGCGGATGAATGCCGGCCAGGCACAGGACAACCGTGACGCCCGGTAAGACAATCAGACCAAGGAGTTTTCAATGACTGTTCGCATAGCTGTCATTGCGGGCAAGCCGGTGCTGTGTGAAAAGCCACTTTCGCAGTCGTCCACCGAGTGCCTTGATGTGATGGCGAGCGAGGAAAAGGCTGGCCGGAAATTCGTTCAAGTCGGCTTCTCGCCCGCCTTCGAGGCCACCCGGTTTCGAGATATCAAACGTGTCCAATCACCAAAAATCCAGCCATCTGCCGAGATGGAATAAGCCCACACCGACGGCTGCGACCAGCCCGACCACCAACACGACGGGCGCTGCCGCAACGCCGGCCATGATCCCGATGGCGCCCGCAGCAATGGCGAGCCCCGCGCCAACACCGACACCTCCTGCAATTGCGCCTGCGGTATCACCGGCCTTGTAGGCTCGATAAGCCGAAACACCCGATACGACAGCCAGGCCGACACCGCCAACTGCAAGGCCCAGAGTCATGGCACTGACGCCGGCCACAGCTGCCCCCGGTACCGCGATTGCATAGAGTTCAAGCCCGCCACCGGCAACGCCGAGTGCATCGCCAATCCCCATAGGCACGTCGCCGCGCGCAATGTCGCCGCCGAGTGCCCACGCCGAGAGGCCGAAGCCCACGCCGGTCAATCCCCGACTCACCATACCGGGGCGGCCGGGAAGTCCGCGCACATTTTCCGGCGGCAAGGCGCCGGCCGGGATCTTGCGCCCGCGACCCGGGTTCAAGGCGGTTGTAAGATCCGTGCCAACGGATGCGGGTGCATCGGTGGGAGTAATAATCACCGCGCGCGGCGCCTTGCCGGTCATTGTGCCGGTGGGGTTGGCCTTGATGGCATCCGCTGCATCCCGCGTTGCCCCACGCGCTATTTTGCTGACATCGTCAAACGATTCAGTGGATTTGATCTGCTTGACTTCTGTTGAAGTCTCTATGTCGTAGCCTTTGGTGTTGTCCCGCCAGCTATTTCCATAAAGCCATTCGAGAATACGGCCGCGCTGGGTGCCTGGCAGACCTTCATTCGAAAATCTGTTGTTCCAGATGAATTTCTCCGCGCCCGGCCCGGCTTGTGCGGCCGCAATGCCGGCCGTTCCCGGCGCAGCTGCTACCTTGTCCTCTTTCCCGCCATCAGGCTTGTTGTCGTTGGCCGCGGGGGGCGTGTTGTCATTGGCCGCAGCTCCGCTGCCGCCGCCCACTCCTGCATCGGGGGGGCCAGTGGCCTTGTCCGTTCCCTCCCCCTCCTGAGGCGTCCAGGTCTTCGCGTCGGGATCAATGGACGCTTGGCCAGGGATTTTCAACCAGCGCCCCACGTCGTAGCCCTGTCCTACCTTGGTCACCGGGCCGGTGAAGCGGTAGCCGCGGTCATAAAGGAATTTTGCAACAGCATCGGGACCTTCGGCCGCGGCCTTTTCGGCCTCCGGCCCGGCCAGTGGGATCTGGGTTTTTTCTTCTTGCTGATCCGGTTTCGATTGGCGTCCGTCGGGGTCCACACGACCGACCGGATTGTTCGCGCAGAACGCATAAAGGTTGAAGCCGTCGCCAAAACCTCCGGGGTCCGGGCTGATCCAGCGGCCGAGCCAAGGTGCGTAAAAACGGGCACCAAAGTCATAGAGGCCTGTCTCCTCATCGAGCGCACGCTGATGGTAGCGCAGTCGGCGCAAGGCCGGAGAGCCGCCGGCCAACCGCGCAGAATAGGCCGTCGTGCCAAACGGATGATGCTCCTCGTAGCCGATCGGGTCTCCGGATGCGTCGGTTTCCAGCATCGCGGCGCCGGCATGATCACCGTGCCGGTAGTGTATTAGGTGCACGTCGAGCGGCGCGGGGTCTGTTCCGTCGTCATCCCGCAGCAACGTGTCGATCTGTGCAAGAGGCCCGGCTTCGTCAGCGATCCTCAAAGTCGAACGCTCCAAGCGGCTGGCGCCCCTGCGGCGGCGTCTTAGCTCCACAGGCCCAAGAAATATGGTCTCGTCGACGATGCCGCCGGGGCGCTCCACCACTTTCCGGATGCGCGTGCCCTCAAGAGCGAAGGTGTTGAACATGCGCCCGCCGCCGCCGAGCTCGGCGCTCAGCATCCGATCGCTCATATCCCAGGCGATCGACGTGAGATGCGGCATGGCGATCATCCGCCCGGAAGGGTCGTAAGCATAGTTGTCGCCAAAACCACCAAGTGGATCGGATGGGCGGCTGGTCCGCGCAAGTCGGTTGGTGCGATCGCCTGGGCTATCTTCGTAGCGATAACGATAGCGGCGCACCCAGGCATTCGGTCCTGATTGATGCCGCAGTTCCAGAATGTTGCCAAGGTCGTCATACTCATACGTCTCTACGTAGCGGCGGACCGCTTGGAGATCATTGATATGCGGCAGGTTCATCGACCCTGCATCGCCTGGCCCTGTCTGGGATGCGCCGATCGCGGCCAGTTCGCGGCCTTCGGCGCGAAGCAGCTGACCGGTGGCATCATAGGTGAAACGACGTCGGGGACTGACCACCGCGTTGGCGAAGATGCGGGTCTGTTGGGCGACGTCATCGGCTTCGACCGGGTTGCCGGCGGCATCATAGACGAAGCGCACGTCTTGCAGCGCATCGGCCTCCAGGTCCGTGCCCCGACGCAGCGTTAACAGGCGCTTCAGCCGAAAATCGAGTCTATCGTAGCCATAGCGGCTTACAGCTCCGCTCCCGAACTCCGCCTCCAGGCGCTGGCCTTTGGCGTCGAAACTTTGCCGGGTCAGAAAAGGCATGAACGGACCGGCCCCACGAATACGGGCCGTCAGCGTCGAGAGGCGGCCGCTCACATTGAACGAATGCCGCAACACGCTTCCCTCAGGAAGGTTGATGTCGATCGGCCGTCCCAGCGCATCGAATGCGCCGGAGGATTCGAAAAACTCCGCCTCGAGCAACGGATCAGCGCGGGCCGCGATCACGTCGGGCGCGGCATCAGCTCCTAGCACGGCCCAATCCGGCACGACATCGTAACGAGTTGTCAAACGACGGCGCATGGACACCGGCATGCCACGGAAGTCGTAAGCCGGAACCTGCACGGCACCTGCAGTGTCGTAGACCGCGATCGGTCGACCACGGGCGTGCGGAGTGTCGGGATCGGCCAGGTCGTCACCCCAGACGATGTGGGTGACGCGGCGTTCCTGGGCCGCTGCAGCAGGTTGCTGAAATACGCTGACCGGACGGCCGGACGCATCCATGCGCGTACGCCACCGCCCCAGCGAATCCCAGATAAAGAGAGATGCTCCACGCGCGTCGAGCAACACCCACCTTTCGCCGCGCTCGGCGGATTCCACAGCCATCGCCTGGCCGGCATGGTTGAGACGTGTCGCGGCGACAAGTCGGTTGCGCGTATCGTAGGCGCGACAACCGCGCCCGCCTGTGTCGACTTCGAGCCGTGTCGTGCGTCGGCCCGCGTTTCCGTTGTCCGACCAGGCATAGACCGGTCGTCCGAGCGCATCGAATATCACCCGGCTCGGCGTACCTGCGTGCTGTGCCGAGAGCCATGCAGCACGGCTTTCCGAAGCCATCGGCTCGGGCCCTCCGGCAGGCGGGGATCCTCGGGCGGCATACCAACCACTGTTGAGCACGGTGTCGTTGGTATCCGAAGCACTGCTGGACCAGGTGTCGAACGCCATCTCGTTGTAGGTGCCATCGGGGTGATCGATCCTGATGGCACGACCGAGGGGGTCGTATGTAATTTCGTTCGACACACCGGTCTCGACCAGCGCAGCGGCACTTTCAAATTCGGGGGTGACGCTGAAATAGGGCTCGTATCTGCGGATCGGCATGCCTTTGTTGTCAACGATCGTGCGGCCGTTGCCGATCCACCGTGGAGCCGGGGTCGTATCGAAATCGGTGACGGTTCCGTCCGGCTGAAGCTGGCGCGCGATGCCCGGAGGCGCCTCGACCTTGGACATCAGGGGAGCGCCGCCGCCATCGATATAGCTGTAGGTCTGGATCCACCGGGTTGCCGGGTCGGCGTGGCGTTCGCGGACGCGCGTGATCACGCGGTTCGGTAACGACAGGTCACGCCAGCGTGTCAGTTGATATTCAATGTGAGTGGTGGGGTCAGCGAGCGTATCGCCCTCGCCGTTCGGTCCGATAATTGCCGTCGCAATGACCCTGCCGAGGAGATCTTTAGAGACGGCCGTCGAGGTGCCGTTGACATCCGTCAGGCGCGATGCGCTCAACGTGCGATAGTCGTTGACTGCCGTGATAACATTGCCAAGCGGGTCTGTCGCGCTGATCGAGAGCATGTTGTGGGGATCATAGACAACGGAGGTTGTGGCGCCCAAAGCATCCCGCACAGACAACGGCAAGTAGAAGCGGCCGGGAGCGCCGGCATTAAATATGGGCCGTGGCGAGGGTATCCACCAATTCGTATCGCCCGCAAGATGTACATAGCCGGCCGCCAGCAGCATTGCGTCATTGACACGGCCGGCGAAACCGGATGCGACCAGCGAGGGCGTGAACGCCAGTTCGTAGGATTCGAACGGCAGGCCGAGAGTATCGAGAGCACCGAATGGCAGTGGCCCGGCCAAGTCGCTGGCGAGAAAGCGCTGGCGATTGCGCCGGACCAGCCGGAGCCGCAGGCCACCCGCAGGCGGGGCCTCAAAGGCGAGCGGTTGCGCCAGCGCAATTGCCGCAACAAGTGTTGCAATGGTCACCGGCCCTGCCGCTACGCCAGTCAATTCGTAGGCCCGTGCCTCCGCCGCTGTGCGAAGCCGGTTTATGTCTGCTCCGACGACGTCGTTGGTATAATCCGTTTCCTCGACGAAGATGGTGCGCTGCGTTTGCGCGGCCTGGACCGCCGCCGGAAGCGTGGAGTCGGCCAAAGCGCGACCGTAGATGACGCGGGCGCTGCGCGTCACGAGGCCTTTGTCATCCTGGCGCAGCACCAGAGACTGGCTCAGACGAGGATCGGCGGGATTGCGCTCGTAGGAGTAGCCGAAGCTCTCGTGTGGCGTACATCGATAGACACCCGGGCGGTGGTCGAGTTTCGGCTGCAGCGCTACGACCAGGTAGCGTGATACGCTGGTCGAATAAGGCACTCCGGAGGGATCGCCTTCAGCGATGACCTCCGTGCGCAGAACCTGACCGCGCAGCGCAAGGGCCGCTTGCCGATATGCCTCGGGGTCGTCGGTCAGTGGCATTGTCCATGCAGAGATCATTTCCGGCGTTACCGGATTCTCCCAAGCGGTATCGAGTACGTTGCCCGGGTCGAATTCGGCATCGTCCGGCACACCCAGATGATGCCAGATGCGTGTCAGCACGGGCGGCTGTTGCCGCACGGCCGAGGCAACCACTCCGCCAACCAAACTCGGGGCCGCTACTGACTCGGCATCGCGCTGATCGATACTGCCGAACCCCGCGAACACCCCCTCCACCGGGTCATAGAGTCCGTGGTGATAAGAATAGCGGCTAACAAGCTCGGTCTCGCGGACGGCATCGCGGACTGTCAGGCGCGACAGGCAGTGAATGACGATCGGAAGCTTTGTGCTCCACGGGGTGCCTGCTGCCAGATCATCGAGAAAATATCGTGTGGAGGGCAGATAGTCGAACATGACTTTCCGCCCGAAGCCATTGTCGACATCGGCAAGCAGATGGGGCTTCCTGCTGCCGAGAAGATCGACATAGGCAAGCGGTGTCTCTCCGGCACCCGGCCAGACGAGGCAGGCTGTGCCCCGACCAAAGAGATCGATGACGAATACGCCCTTTTGTTCAGCCAATGGGGGCACATCGGCAAGTCGGCTGGGCGCGCTCCACGCATTGCCGCAGGCGTTGAAGTGGAGATCGACGCCATCCTTGCCCAAATAGATGAGGTCACAGGCACCGTCACCGTCGATGTCTGCAAGACGTATGCGCTGGGGATCGAATGAGCTCTCGCCATCGAGAGCGGGAGCATTGGCCATCCGGACCCGCGCACCAAAGTTTCCGTATCCGAGGTTCGGCCAGTAGGACGCAGCATGCGCCCGAATCTCGACGACGTCGGCCAGCCCGTCGCCGGTCATATCGGCCAGAAAAACGCCGCGACCCGCCTCGGTCGTGAAGAGCCGTCGTGGGGTGTTCGCCTCCTCGCCATGAGGCACAAACCGGCCGCTTCCAAAACCCTTGGCACCAAGAGAGGGATACCAGACAAAGCCATCGTCATGGGCAAGCAGAAGATCAAGTTTTCCGTCGCCGGTCAGATCGACAAAGCGCAACTGGGGATCGGCCCAGTCGATTTCAGGTGTGCCCTGGAAGGCTAAGAAACCGGCCCAATCGCCATTATGGCTCTGGCGATGCCATCCGGATCTGGCCTCCTCAAGCATGACGACGTCACGCGGCCCATCACCATCAAGATCGATCAGCACGCTGACGGGCTCTCGGTCAGCGGCAAGCACCGGCAGCGGATCCACCACGAATCCTTCTTCGAAGCGGCCGCCACGGTTGGGATGGAATCGCCACGCACCGTTCACCGGAACCAGGATGCCCGGCAAGGCCTCGCCGAGTAGATCGACGAAGCGGGAACCGTCCATAGCCATGGGGGACAGCCCCCTCATGTCATCTGACGCCAGAGTGTGGACGCTGCCGTCGATTTCCGTTCGCCGGTAGCCAAGCTTGAGTGCCGGCAAAGTCAGTTGGTCCATTCCCCCACCGGCCCTGGGGGCGTAGCCGGTGATCTGCATTTCCTCGAGAAAGGCGCCTTCCGGTTCACCGCGGCGTCGGGCATCAGCGGTCGCGCCGCGATAACCAAACGTCAGGCTCTGCACCAGCATTGGCGCAGGCCCCAGTTCGGGAAAGCGATGAAACATCAGCAGACGCTGGCACAGCCTCCAGGTTCGCAGGTCGAAACCGGGGCGGCCATTGCTGGTCGGGTCAGCCCGAACGACCCAGGGCGCCGTTTCGTTCGGCACGTCCTGATCGTGTTCTCCATAATCGAAGACCGCCTCCAGCAGCCAATCATTTCGCGCCAGCGAGTCTTCTCCGGAGACGAAAGGCGTGTCATTGGCCCACAGAATACGCTTGAGATAACGCTGCGGATAGGCGGCCGCCCCCGTGCGTGCAGCGTCGAAGATGCCGGCGATGCCAGCGCCATCCTCCATTTTGTAGCGATGGAGCATCGCGTTGCCCTTGTCATCGCTGGCAAGGGTCGGCATCCAGGCGAAAATGCGTCTGTTATCGCGGGGATCAGATATTCGCGCCTCGGCATGATCACCATAAAAGCGGGTCATGTTAGCCGCATCGATGACACGCCAATGAGCAATGCCGTCCGCGTTACGGGTCCATCTTTCGATGCGGTTGACGTCGTCAGCGTGACGTGGGCGGTAGCGCCGCACGGTAAATGCACCGCGGACCACTTCGACAGGTGCGCCGCCCGCAATCATTGGTGTCAATTCGACGCCGTCCAGGAGAAAGGAGTCGAGATCGAGGTCATCCTGAAAGGTTGGGAGGGCAGCGCTCGTCTTGCGGGTCACGCCGCCGAGAGAAAGCGTCCAGCCCCAGCCGAAAGAACCTGTTCCAGCTCCCGAGGAATAAGTCAGGCTCAGAGAAGGCCCGAAGCCCGAGCGGCCGGGAGACAATGGCAGCGGTAACGACATTCCGGCAGCGCCAGTAAAGCCTCCCGGCATGATCTGTTCGTCCATTCCACGGACAGCACCTCCCCCGCGCGGCAAGGTCGGTTCTGGTAGCAATGGTGCAGTAGTTCTTGCCGTATCGGCATCAACATGCGGACCCAGCGCCACTTGCGCCGTTCCGAGCGAAGACGACAACCCAGAGGTGCTCTCTCGTTTCATCGCGCCGAACTCCAAGTCGCCAAATATCATGCGACCTCTTGATTTGCATAGCAAATCAAACGGCAATATTGCAACCAGTACGTGCCAATAGATGAATTCTATTTCCAGTCAGCATATTGTGCTTTTGCCATTTCGTCAACGCGCGGTCGCATATTTTCATTGACTGTCTCCGCAGGTGGTGTTAGCTTTTCAAAAAACTTATGGCGGAAAAGTCCAAGACTTGGAGCCCCATTGCGGTCAGATTGTGCGCGTTTGAACGCACGGTTTTGACCTTATTTTCGTTTTATCTGAATTCTTGAAACGGCAGGCACGACGGCGTTGGTCGGCGATGTTCGACGCTGATCGTCCTTGCAATGCGGGGGAGCTCAGAGATGTCGCTTTTGCGGGTTGGCCTATCGATTGGCATGGGCGGTGCGGATGTCGCCCGTCTGCATGATTTGCTCGAACAGACAAAGATCAAGCCCTCGCCGGCAGAGGTGAAGAGGCAAGAATTCGGCGTCTCCACGAAAAATTCTCTCAAAGCGTTCCAGAAGGAGGCCGGACTTGATCCGAGCGGCATCCTGGACGACGGAACTTTATCGGCCCTTCGAGCGGCGACCGCGATTGCGGAACGGGCGATCTACGGCACGGTGCGCTATGCGAACGGATCGCCCGCCGCAGATCTCCTGGTGCAAGCCTATGATCGCGACTTCCGAGCCTTACAGCCGCTTGGCGAGGCCATCACGGACGCGGAAGGTCGATACAGCATCCGCTATGATGCGTCGTCTTTCGCACGCGCCGAGAAAGCTGGCCCGGACATCTCCCTTGAAGTGCGCTGGAAGGGCGGCGATGAGCCTGTCTACGCTGATGACGCCAGCACGACCCACTACAACGCATCGCGCGAAGCCAGGATCGACATAGATCTCGCCACGGTCACAGTGGCGGATGCGAACGAATTCGACCAGCTTACCGCAGTGCTCGTTTCACTGGTTGAAAAGACCTCGATTGAGGATATCGCCGCGGACGGCAGGCTGGAAGAGGTGATATTCCTGTCGCGCGAAACGGGTATCGATCAGCGGCTGGTCGAACATGTGGTCGTGGCGCACCGCTTGGGTGCCTTCGTGGGGCTGCCGGCGGCACTGTTCTACGCGCTGCTTCGGACAGATGTGCTCGTTGGGATAGGCCCTGATCGCGCCAATCCCGTTTACGCCCCTATCGGCGTTTCAACGCCCATTGAACCGGTCTATTTCGATGCGGTGCGGCTGGACAAGGATACGTTCTTCAAAGCCGTCGAACGCGCGGTCGCGGCCGCCTGGGTTTCACGGCAGGTGCTCGATCTTGCCAAGAAGGCATTTTCGCGCCTTTCGGAGGATCGTGCCAAAGCGGACGAATTCGTCCGCACAGAGGGTCCCCGACGATTGAACGAGGCGATTGCGCCATTTCTCGCGCAAGGCAATGCCGATCTCGCCGAGAAAATTCTTGCATCTGCCTTGGACGGCGATACCGAGAATCTCATGAAGCAGCTTGGCGTGATGGGTCAACGTCGCCCAAAAGGTTCGAGAGCAGCCGGCACACGCATTGAACTCACGCGCATCCTCGGCTTCGACAATGCCGTTCTGGAGCGAGCTTCGGCTGCCGTTGGCAAGCGGAGAGGCGGGGCTTCGCAGCTCGCCCGCGTCGGCCGCGACGTGATCCGTGAAATGTTGGCACCCGCCGGAGGGGCTGCCCGACCGACGCGGCGGACGTCGAAACGTGCAAGCCAAGCAGAAGAGCCCCCGTTAGAAGACGATCGCCTCGAACGCGATGTCGCGACAGTCGAAGCGCTCGCAGGCAAACGCTTCCCATCTGCCGCAATGGCGCTCAGGTTGGAGCGCGATCCGGCTGTTATCGACAAAGCCGACGATGTGCGCGACTTTTTCGATGCTCATCCGGAATTCGACCTTGCCAAGCACAATCTTGGCAAATTCATCTCGAGCTCCAGGGCCAGAGCCTTGCGGTCACTACCGGAATCGACGTTCCGCCAGATTGAGGCCGTGCAACGCACCTACCGGCTGGTCGAAGATCCGGAGAAGGCCACAGCGTTGCTGCGTTCCGGCATCCGCTCGTCGTCCGACATCGTCATGCGTGGCCGCACCAGCTTCATCAAGGAGGCCGGAACGTCAGGTTTATCCGTGTCTGAGGCCGAGGGCGTGTATGCGCGTAGCGAGGGTGTCTACCTCGCGACGACCTTGCTCGCGACCGACTTGCACGCCTATGCCGGCGGCGTGGAGGGCATGGAGGTCGCGCGGATGGAGAGCCGCGCCAAGCTCATTCCCATCATCGGGGAGCACCCCACGCTGAAGTCGTTGTTTGCTACACAGGATATTTGCGCCTGCGAGGAATGCAAGTCGATCTACGGCCCGGCCGCCTATATCGCCGATGTCCTGCGCTGGCTTTCGAAGCGGCTGGTTATCGACAAGACCAATCCGGGCTCGGCCTCCACTCGTACGGCAAAGGACATACTGTTCGCCCGCCGGCCCGATATTGGCGACATCGACCTTAATTGCGAGAATGCGGAAACGCCGATCCCGCACATCGACCTGGTCTGTGAACTTCTGGAGGAAGAAATCGCGCCGACGCCGACCGTTGCCTTCAACGGCGCTATCGTAGAGGGAGCCGCCCCCTCAGCATTGATCAGTTCCATCAGGGCGGCGGACTTCGATATCGGAGACAATGCGATCATCTATGGTCCTCATCTGCCCGATGAGTTCGTTCTACGCGACGAGATCGGCGTTTACGCCCTGTCCGGACCGGCGCCCAACTGGACAGTTCGTCGGTTGCGCCAGACGCATGGAACGGCCGCCGAGCGCGCAGCCGCACCCGAATATGTCAATGCTGCGGCCTATGCGGCACTCAAGGCCGGCAAAGCCGCGTTCACGCTGCCATTCGATCTCTTCCATCAGGAAACGCGGGCTTTCCTTGCCGACGCGGGTCTTGACCGCGCAGAGTTGATGCGTGCGGTTCAGCAGGGGGGCGTGCCCACTGCCGGCGACATCGAGGGTGAGACGCTTGGCCTGTCGAACGCCGAACAGGCCCTGGTTTTTGCCGCCGCCGTCGCCGATCAGCCTGAAATCTGGGGCATTCAGGCGGCTACAGCGGCACCGACCATGGAACGCATGGACGTCTTTCTCGACAAGACCGGCCTGACCTATGCGGAAGTTGAGGCGCTCATTGCCCTGCCCTATGTGGCGGGCGGCGCGAACTTGTTCATTCATTTTGATGACTCTTCGTGCGATCTCGCCATGCGCCACATCCGCAACCTCACGGACGCGATTCTGGATCGCGCCCACCGTGTTCTGCGGCTGTCCAAACGCATCGGTGTCGCTATAGCCGATCTCGATCGGCTGGCTTTGGCCACACGACTGGGTAATGGTGACCTCGGCGCGGCGGCGCGCGCCGGCCTAGTGGGACTCATGCGTCTCGCGCCGCGGCTGGGGACGGATCTGCCGAGCTTAATCACTTGGCTCGACGTGATCCCAAGCAACGGACAGGGCTCGCTTCATGCGTTGCTGCTCCAGAACGTCGCTTCCACCGGTCCGCTCGATCCGATCCTGCTGCCGGCAGGTATCAAACTCAACGAGCAGAACGAAACCGCGGTCCCCGGTTCGGGGCGGAAACTCGCTGCCGTTGAAGCCGACCTCGCACGCGCTTTCGCGACGACCGAGTCTGCAATTGCGAGCATTCGGGCTCGAATCGTTGAGATCGGCACCTTTGGGCCGCAGCCGCCACTGAGCTTTCTTTCCTTGGCAGCCGTCTATGGGCGCGTCGAACTGGCACGTGTGTTGGGCCTTGCGGCCGAGAAACTGATCCGCCTGGAACGCCTTCTCAACGTCAACCCGTTGTCGTCGGTTGCCCAGCTCGATGCGTTCGTCACAGCGGCCAAGCTGCTGGAAAAGACCGGCGTGGACGTTGAGGATCTCGACTACCGGCTTCGCCGCCAGGCAGCCGATCTCGCAGTCCGCGATCCATCGCAAGCCGCCTTGGTGGCAACCCTGACCGACCTTCGCAGCGCTCTGGTGGACGCCGCCGAACAGACCCGCTCAGCTTTCGACGCGTCACAGACCGTGGAGGAGGGCCTTGCCGGCTTCCGGACCGCTCTCGAGCGAGAAGCTGTACTGGACCCAGCGGCGCGGGCCGTGTTCGAGCAACTGATGCGGGACGCACCGCTTGCTGCGGCCGTCGTCGCCGCCGCCAAGGCTGTGGTGGATGGTGCGCTGGCCGCAAAAGTCGATGGCGCCGTAGTCAAGGCCGCTATCGATCTTGTGGCCGCCGCCGCCAATGCCGGTCCGATCGTTCCGGCAGCGCTGGAAACGGCACGCCTCGGCCTGATGCAAGCGCTCATGGATGGTTTGGCGGCGTCGGCACTGACGACCAAAGCCAAAGAGGCCGCGATTGCGGCGGTGATGACACAGACCGGACTAGACCTGGCCTCGGCAACGCTGTTCGTCGATGGGTTGAGGATTCCGATCGGTGTAGGCCGCCAGCCGATCGGGACGCCGCTGACGACCGGCCCAATCACCGATCCGACAGTGCCTCTGACTGATGCAGCGGCACCTCATCCCTTCCGCGCCTTGCGCGCGGCCGTGCTCGCGACTGGCCTGCTGGCCCCTTTCGCACCGTCGACGGAGCTTCTGCAGTTTCTGATCGAGGACGCGCCGGCGTTGGGCCTGCTCGATTTAGGGCTACTGCCCTTCGAACCGGGCATCCCGCCCCTAGCCTATCCGATCTGGCGCGACTGGGCCGATATCATGGCACTCGCAGTTGCCTATCCGCCGCGCGTGCGTATGGGCGGCGGGCAAGTCGGAGCACTGGATATTTTCCGCGCGTCGGGCGCCGGCGTGCCGACAGCCACACTTCTAGCTGATCTCGCGCTCGTTACCGGCTGGCCCGCGGATCTTGTCACTGCGTTGCATGCACATTTCACGGCCACTGTGCCAAACTACGGATCGCCGTCGCATTGGCGCCGTATGGAAAACGCCGCTGTTCTTATTGCTCCCTTGTCTGTGGACCTCCCCCAGGCTCTCGCCTTTGCGAGTGCCGCTCCCGGGGCTGCGGAAAGCACGGCGGCGCGCGCAATGCGGCGCAGGCGTTATCGGCAGAGCGATTGGCTGGTAGCCCTCAAAGGAATCGTGGATCCGCTGCGCGAACTTAAACGCGATGCCCTGATGGCGCACTTGATGGCGACCAACCCCGCTCTGACCTCGACACTGGACCTGTACGACCACTTCCTGGTCGATTCTCAATGGTCGGCCAAGATGCCAGGGTCCCGCATCGTTACGGCCCATGGCACGCTTCAGCATTACATCAGGCGTTGCCTGTCCGGCGACGAACCCACTGCCACAGCCGATGTCGAAGGCGACAGCGGCTGGAGCTGGTGGGACTGGCAATCGCAGTTTCGCCCTTGGCAGGTGGCACGGCAGGTCTGGATCGAGCCGCAGTATTACCTTCGTCCAGAATGGCGCGACGACAAAACCGAGGCGTTCACCGCGCTCAACGACACGCTGATGCAGGATGAAATCACCGCCGAAACGACCGAGGCGGCTGTCGAAGGCTACTTGGATTACCTGGACCAGATCGCCTTTCTGGATGTTTTGGCGACATGTTATGATTTCGACCGGGAGCAGATGCATATCTTTGCCCGCACGAAGGGAGGCGAGCCCGAAGTCTATTATCATCGCGTCTTCGAGCGCGAGCGGACGTTCACGCCATGGGCCAAGATCGATCTGGATATTGCCGGCGACCATCTGATCGCGTTTTTCAGGAACAAGCGGCTCTATCTAGCCTGGCCGCTCATTCAGGAACGCGGCAATGACCAGCAGGACGTCTCCGTTCCGAACAGCGCACCAAACACGCCCATCGACAAGAGCGAGCGGCGCATCGAGATCAAGCTGGCGATCAGCGAATACACGGGTAAGCGGTGGTTGCCGAGGCGGACGTCGAAAGACGCGGTCGTGACCCCGTGGTACACAGAGCCGGTCAAAATCGAAAACATCGTGTTCACGGTCAGCGCCGGAACGCGATTCACGATAGATGCCTTCTATCGCAACGATGGCTACAATTATGCGGGGCTCGGACGGTTCCTGCTGAATGGCTGCAAAGGCTATCCGGAGGTGGATCCCACGCCGCCAGGCTGGGCCAGCATCTTGCCGTCATTCACGGACACGCAGCTCAACCGCCAGCGCTTTCTCGAGAACGCAGCGAATCCCGGCGACGATCTGGTCATCAGCACAATCGGCACAGGTGGCGACCAGCAGTTGTTTGGCCGTACTCCGGGCCGGTTCCGCGTCACCTATCCATTCCAGGCCTCGGAGTTCGACCGCCTGATCAGCTCGATGATAGCGGCCGTATTGAGCTATAGCTTCAAGCGGGACGGCGAGATCCTCGTCTACGGAACGCTAATGCCTTGGTTCTTCGAGGACAACCAGCGCGGATATGTGCTTGTCCCGGGCCTCGAACGAAGGGAGGAGGGAAAGGACGAGGTGGCGTTTCGGACGTTCACCAACCTCAGGCGATTCCTCATGGACGTCGTCGCGCTCGTACAAAAATACATTCAGCTCGTGTTGGCGGCGACGAGTCAGGCTGAGGTCGACGACATTCTCGCTAAAATTCCCTCGGATCTTGAATTCATCCGCCTCAGGGACGAGTTCCAGCAAATTATCAGTTCCCGGTTCGGCTATAAGGTGCGAAATTTCTATCATCCATTCGCATGCAAGATCCGTGAGACCTTCTACACCGGCGGCATCAAGGCTCTTATGCGCCGCGACCTCCAGCTTACGACGTCGAATTTCGATTTCAGCAGCACTTCGACGGGATATGCACCGACCAGCGCCATCCTTGATCCTTATCCGATCGAGCAATTCGAGTTCGGCCGAGAGGATGCCTACGGCGTCTACAATATGGAACTCTTCTTCCACATTCCGCACCTCATCGGCGCCAAACTGATCGAAGACGAACGTTTCGACGATGCCGAGACCTGGTTGCGCTACATCTTCGACCCGCTCGGATCACAAGGCGGTCCCGCACCGCAGAAATACTGGATCACCAAGCCATTTTACGAACATGGCGCTTCAGATTATGCAGCGCAGCGCATCACCGACCTGATGAACAAACTTGCCCATGATCCCAACGGTACAACAGAACTTGAACTGATCGACCGGATCGAGGAATGGCGCAATGCGCCGTACAAGCCATATCTCGTCGCGCGCGGACGACCGGTTGCCTTCCAACAGGCGATCGTCGATCTCACAGCTCGGCTCTACATGGGCCGCAGCGACTCGTTCTTCAAGCAAGATACGCTCGAAGGCCTTGTGCAGGCGGAACTCGGATACTCGCGGGTCGAGCGCCTGATCGGCAAGCGGCCCCGGATTGTGCCATCGGTCGTTCCGACGCCGCCGTCGACATTCAACCAACTCGAGCCCAAGCTTGATGCCTTTGGCAATGCCTTGATGTCACTTGAAAATCTGGTTCCGGATTTGTCGGTCCTGCCGCAAGGTGGTGCAGAATTGCCGACACCGCCGGTATCGCTCGAGAGCCTGTATTTCTGCATTCCCCCGAGCCCTAAGCTATACGAGCTGTGGGATATGCTGGAACTGAGGCAATTTCGGCTTCGCAACAGCCAGACCATTGATGGAGTGGAGCGTAGCCTTTCTTTGTTTGCACCCCCACTATCCGTCGAGGCGCTGATCGCTGCATCCGCTTCGGGCCTGTCGATCAGCGCGATCCTGGCGGCCATCGGTGCGCCACGACCGCCCTACAAATTCATGCCGACCCTGCAGCGCGCGCTCGAGGTCGCAACTGTTGCCCAGGCCTTCGGCGAAAAGCTGTTGCAGGCCTTGAAGGATCGCAACGGGGAAGCGCTTTTGCGGCTGAGTGCCGAGCAGCTGAGCAAATTGCGCAAGGAGCAAAAGGAACTCTATGCTCAGGAGCGACTATCGGCAGCCAAGCAGCGCGAAGGCGCCGAGGCCGCCAAAGCAGTGTTCGTGGATCAGGCGAACTGGGCGCGTTCTCGTCCCTATATGAACGTCTGGGAAACTCTTGGAGTCGTTGCCAACGGCGCTGCGCTCCTGGTCCAGACCGCGGTGGCGGTAGGCTATATCGCCTCGGGTGGCCTCAAGCTACTGCCCAAGTTCATGATCGGCGCTGCCGGCTTCGGCGGCTCGCCAACGGCAAATGCGCAGACCGGTGGCGATCACTTCGGCAATGCCGCAGAGGATCTGGTCAAGACATTGGAGTCGCTTGTTTCTGTGCTTTCCATGGGTGGCGCCATGCTGGAAACCCAGGGTGTCTATAATCAGAGAGCCGACCAGCACGCGCAGGATGCTGTACAGTCCGACTTGCAGGCGACACGCGCCGAGCGGGAAATTGAACTGCAGAAAATCCGCGAAGTCATCGCCCTCGAGAGCGAGCGCGTGCACAAGATCGAAATCGAACAGGCTGATGCACAGTTGGACTTCCTGTCCACCAAGTTCACCCGCACCGAGCTGTTCGACTGGCTAGCCCAGCGGCTTAGAACCGCTTATCGCCAAGTCTACGATCTCGCACTCGCTGCTGCCCGACAAGCTGAGCACTGCATGAATTTCGAGCTCGGTACCGAGGTCGCGATGATAAGAGGCGACCAGTGGGACAGTTCACGCCGCGGCCTGCTTGCGGCCGAATCGCTGACCGTCGATCTGCGCCGGCTCGAGGCCTACTATTTCGAAAACAATGTCCGGGAGCGCGAGATCACCCGGCGAGTTTCACTGGCACGACTGGATCCTGTGGCCCTGCTGGGCCTGCGTACGAACGGCCGATGCCGCATCGAAATCCCCGAGCAGTTGTTCGATCTCGATCATCCCGGCCACTACTGCCGCAGGATCCGCCATCTCAGTCTGTCGATCCCCAGCGTCGCTGGCCCCTACACCGCGGTGCCGGTAAAGCTGACGTTGATAGACAACCGCGTACGGGTCTCGACCGCGAGAAAGTCTGGCGGCGGGCTGACCGATGCGCAGGCTTATGCGGAAGACCAGGATGATCCACGTTTTGTCTATCACGTCGGAGCGATCGAGGCGATCGACACAAGTCGCGGCGACGAGGATTCTGGTCTCTTCGCTCCAAGCCTTGACGATCAACGCTACCTGCCGTTCGAAGGTGCGGGCGCGATCAGCAGCTGGACGCTCGAACTGCCGCAGGCGCTGCGTCCTTTCGACTACGGTACCATCACGGATGCGATCCTGACGCTTCGCTACACGGCCCGCGACGGCGGTTCGAGCTTACGCAACATGGTTGCCAATGGTATCCGGACACGCCTCGACGCGATGGCATTGGCGACCAGCCGCACAGGTCTCTTCCATTCGATCGATATCAAGCGTGATCGTCCCGATCTTTGGCATTTGTTTAACACGACGAATGCAGCGACAATCCCGCTCTCCCCAGAGGACCTCCCCTATTTCGCGCGTGGTCATACGCCAACAGTCCTTTCGATAGCCGTCCTCGCCCGGACATCAGGCGCGCCGCCCGCATCGCTGGATATCGGAGGTGTCCCAACCCCTGTTGGCGCGGCGCCGGGTCCCGAACTCGCAGGCCTGCTTTTAGCATCGCCCGCGGTGGCGCCCTTCAACTCCTCGCTTGCAATAGCCAAGCCCGCCTTGGCGAATTTTACAGAATTCGTGGTCGTCATCAACTATCGGCTGGCGACTTGAAGAAGCGTGCGGAATTTATCGCCAGGCTAAAATCATAGGTGCAATTCAGCCAGCCTTTTTTAGTAGAAAGCAATCGCGGATTTCCGTTCAGAGTGCCGGATTGACTGCAAGTGCGCGCAAAATTAGACAAAGGTTGATGTTGGTACATGGGTCGAGATGCAAAGGCGACCAACATGGTGAAGCGCTTTGTGCACTCGCCTGTGTGATGGCGCTGGTGATGGTGGGCCCGGAGGGGGCAACCAATACTAATTTACGCAACAAAATCAATACTATTTCCACAATTGTTGGAACCAAAGTTGGAACCAGCGGTCTTTGCGCATCCATGAATTTTGAACCCGGTTGCAAATGAATTGACCGCTTGTGGCCCAATTACAGCCATAGGAGTTTGACTTCCGAAGGACAGCTTTGCGCCCCCGTTCCGGTCGTTCATTCACTATCGGGTCGATGGGGTTATTGTGAGCGATGTTCCGTTTGTTCCGCAGCGTGTAGGTCGTGAGCGCAAGCCGGGCCGAGCAAGTGCGCAAGCCTTCCGGTAGCGAAGCTTCATTTTCACCGCAGAGAATTCAAATGCTCGCATCGATTGAGCGGGTCGATGTTTTGCTCGATTGCGGTGCGGGAGCTGATGCATGCAGTCCTCACACTTCTACCTGCCTACCGGCGGAGTTCAGCTTGCGCCCGCTTCCTCAGTGGCGGCAGGCGGTGGTTCTACGGCCTTGCGGCGGCGTGCGCGCAGAACGACGTAGAAGACCGGTGTCAGGAATAGTCCGAAAAACGTGACGCCCAGCATCCCCGAGAATACGGCCGTGCCGAGCGACTGGCGCATTTCGGCGCCCGGTCCGGTCGCGACTACGAGGGGCACGACGCCGAAAATGAAGGCGAAGGCTGTCATCAGGATCGGACGCAGGCGAAGATGGCTCGCTTCGATCGCCGCCTCGACTGCAGTCTTGCCTTCGTCCTGGGCCTGCCGGGCGAACTCCACGATCAGAATCGCGTTCTTGGCCGCAAGCCCGATCAACACGACCAGACCGATCTGGGTCAGGATATTGTTGTCCATTCCCCTGAGATGCACGCCGATCAGCGCTGCGAGAATGGCGAGCGGCACGATCAGGATGATCGCCAGAGGGAGGATCCAGCTTTCATACTGCGCCGCCAGTGCCAGGAACACGAAGACGACCGACAGGGCGAAGATGTAGATCGCCGTATTGCCGGTGTTCTTCTCCTGGAAGGCAAGCTCTGTCCATTCAAAGGTCGTGCCTGCAGGCAGCAGCTCGCGAGCCAGCGTCTCCATCTTGTCGAGAGCGGTGCCGGTCGAGAATCCGGGAGCGGGATTACCCTGGACCGGAACGGATACGTACATGTTGTAATGCTGGACGAGCGCCGGGCCGCTGGTATCGAGGATATCGACCAGCGTTCCGAGCGGCACGAGCGCGCCGGTTGCCGAGCGTACCTTCAGCGACAGAATGCTGTCCCTGTCGCCACGGAACTGTTTGTCGGCTTGCGCGCGAACCTGGTAAACACGACCAAAGGCATTGAAATCGTTGACGTAGGATGTGCCCAGATTGATCGACAGCGTATCGAATATGTTCGGAATCGGCACGTTCAGCGCGCGCGCCTTGTCGCGATCGATGTTGAGGAAATATTGCGGACTTGAGGCCGAGAATGTCGTGAACACCCCCGCAAGGCCTGGTGTCTGGTTCGCCTTGGCCATGAGCTGATAAGCGGTGCCCAGCACGCGGCGCATGTCGGCGCTTTCGAGATCCATCAACTGCATCTTGAAGCCGCCGCCATTGCCGATACCGGCGATCGCAGGTGGCGGGATGGCGATGATGAAGGCCTCCTGGATACTCTGCAGTTTCATGTAGAGTTCGCCGATGATCGCATTTGCGCTTTGACCGTGCTTGAGCCTTTCCTCGAACGGCTGGAAGGGTGTGAAGATGACGCCGGAATTGGATGCGTTGGTGAACGTGGCGCCATTGAAGCCCGCAAAGGCCACGGCGTTTCTGACCCCAGGGACAGACTGTGCTATCTCGGAGGCTTTCTTGATCACCGCATCGGTGCGTGCGAGAGAGGCGCCATCCGGCAGTTGCACGACGACGATCGCGTAGCCCTGATCCATCGTCGGCACAAAGCCGCGCGGCACCGTGGTTCCCATGTAATAGGTCGCCGCGAGCAAGCCTGCAAAGACGAGAAGGCACGCTGCGAGCGCCGCGCGCGTTTGCACCAGATGACGAACAACCCAGGAGTAACCGGCACTCAGCCTGTCGAAACCAGTATTGAAGCCATTCGCCAGCCACCTGGTCAGGCGCGTGAGCGGATTGCGCGAGGGGTGCTGCTCCTCATGTGCTTTCAATAGGATCGATGCGAGGGCGGGTGAAAGGGTCAGGGAGTTCAATGCGGATATGGCGGTCGCCACTGCGATTGTCACCGCGAACTGTCGATAAAACTGCCCTGATATGCCGGGAATAAAGGCCGTCGGCACGAAGACCGCGATAAGGACGAGGGAGATTGCGAGAACGGCAACCCCGACTTCGTCCATGGTTACATGCGCCGCCTCTTTGGGCGTCATGCCTCGAGCGAGATTGCGGTCGACATTCTCGACGACGACAATCGCATCGTCGACGACGATGCCGATCGCCAGCACGAGGCCGAACAGCGTCAACATGTTCAGGGAGAACCCGAAGGCGAGGAGGAAGGCAAAGGTCCCGATCAACGACACCGGGATGGCGACGATCGGAATGATTGCAGTCCGCCACGACTGCAGGAAGACCAGCACGACGATGGCAACCAGAATGGTGGCCTCAATGATCGTCTTGTAGACCTCGTAGATCGATTCCGAAATGAATTCCGTCGGGTTGTAGATGATGTCGTAGGTAAGCCCCGGCGGAAAATCCTTGGACAATATCTTCATGGTCGCCTGGATCGACTCGGAGGCGGCCAGCGCATTGGTGCCCGGTCGGGCGAAAATGCCGATTGCGACAGCGGGCTTTGCGTCGAGATAGCTATTGGTGGCGTATTCCTTTGCGCCGAGCTCGACGCGCGCGACATCCTGCAGCTGCACAAGACGGCCGCCTTCGGTCGCCTTGACGATCACATAACGAAACTGCCTCGCGTCGGAGAAGCGCCCCACCGTGGTGACGGTATATTGAAACGCGCTGTTGCCGGAGGCCGGCGGCGCCCCGATCAGACCGCCGGAGACCTGCACATTCTGTTCGCGAAGCGCCTGCACGACGTCGCTGGAGGTCATGCCGTAGGCCGAGAGCTTTTCAGGGTCGAGCCAGATGCGCAGGGAGTATTCTCGTTCGCCGAAGAGGATGACGTCGCCCACGCCATCGAGGCGGACGAGCTTGTCACGAATGCGGCTGCGGGCATAGTTCGAGGCGTAGAGCTGGTCGTACCGGGAGTTGGGCGACAAGATATGGATGACCATCATCAGGTCGGGCGAGCTCTTGGCCGTGGTGACGCCGATGCGGCGAACATCCTCAGGAAGACGTGGTTCGGCAATCGAGACCCGGTTCTGCACGAGTACCTGCGCCTTGTCGAGATCCGTGCCGAGCTTGAAGGTTACCGTCAGCGCCATCGAGCCGTCCGCGGTGGAGTAGGAGGACATGTACAGCATGTCCTCGACGCCATTGATCTCCTGTTCCAGCGGCGTTGCCACAGTATTGGCAATCGTCTCGGCATCAGCGCCCGGATAGGCGGTGCGGATAACGATGGTCGGCGGCGCAATCTCGGGATACTGCGCCACCGGCAGCTGAAAATAAGCGACACCGCCGACAATGAGCAGCACGATGGAAACGACTGACGCGAAAATCGGTCGGTCGACAAAGAAGTGGGCAAACCTCATTGAGCAGGCTCCATGGTCGCTGCTTCCGGGGCGATGTCGTCACGCTGCTGCGGCAGCTCGATCATCTGAGGCGTCACCTTGGCGCCCGGACGGGCGCGCATCAGCCCGTTGACCACGATGGTCTCAGTGCCGTCCATGCCTTCGCGGATGACCCGGTAGCCATAGAGGCGAGGGCCGGGACGAACCGGCTTGGTGGATATGGTGCCGTCGGCACCCACGACGTAGACGACGCGCTCGTTCTGGTTCGAGCCGATCGCTTCATCGGGCACGAGGATGGCACGATAGCTATTCGATGCTTCGATCTGGATGCGGCCGAAAAGACCGGGCTGCAGAATGAGGCTCGGATTTTCGAAGCGGGCGCGCAATCGCATCGTCCCAGTGTCTTTGTCGACCCGGTTTTCCGCAAAGTCGAGCTTGCCCTTGAATGGCTTCTCGTTGGAATCTGCGATCGTCACCTTGACATCGACGCCACCGCCACCGACCTGGAGGTCGTCGCCACGGCCGCGAGCAGTCCTGGCAAAATTCAGCAGCCGCCGCTCGTCTACGTCGAAATAGAAGTCGATCGGGTTCAAAGTCACGATCGTCGTCAGGACCGATTGGTCGGCCTGGATCAGGTTGCCGACCGAGATCAGCTTGCGATCGATGCGGCCGCTGATAGGGGCGGTGATCCTTGTGTATTCCAGGTCAAGTTTGGCACGGTCGGCGGTGGCCTCGACCGCGCGGACGCTTGCCTGCGCAGAAAGCCATTCCCGCCGGCGGTCCTCGACGGTCTGAATGGACTGGCCGCCGCTCTTCACGAGCGTTTCGG
Organism: Shinella sp. OV683; assembly: GCF_057787725.1. NCBI lineage: Bacteria > Pseudomonadati > Pseudomonadota > Alphaproteobacteria > Hyphomicrobiales > Rhizobiaceae > Shinella > Shinella sp. OV683. The sequence continues at coordinate 1,288,288 of NZ_CM173543.1, read as the reverse complement.
CGCGCTTCAACTGTGCTGCGGCATAGGTAAGCGTGGCCTCTGCGGACTGCACCTGCGCATCGGCCTGTTCGACTGCAATCTGGAATGGCTGGGGATCGATGACGAACAGCAGATCGCCCTTCTTCACCAACGCGCCGTCCGTGAAGTGGATCTCTTGCAGATAGCCGCCGACGCGGGCGCGCACGCTCACCTCGTCAAGGGCCTCGAACCGGCCGACGAAATCGTCGTTGTCCACGACGTCCCTGACGACGGGCTTGGCAACTGTAACAGGTGGAGCCGCATTCTGCGCGGCCAACGCAACCGGAAGAAGGAGGAAGACGAGGAGAAAACAATTCTTTAGTGCTGAAAACGACCAATTACGCATTCTCATGCTCCCTCGGATCGATACTGTACCAGCTTCTCCGGTCGATTGACCAATGTCAACTCCACACGCTCTCCGGCGGAGTTTCCACGTCGCCGCTCAGGAAAAGGCCGCCCCTTTCCATCTCACGAGCGATGCTGGAACGGCCCTCGATGATGGCTCCCAGCGAAACAACGCCGGTCTCAACGTAAAGGTCGACGTCCCGGCCGGGGTCGAGCGAGCATAACTCGGGCAAGTCCGCGCCTGGCTCGACCACGAACCAGTAATGGGGATACTTCGGTGGGGGATCGTCGCGGAAATGGAAGCGGATGACGGCGCGCCGCCGTGGCAGTTCAGCCAGGACAATCATTCGCCGCACGCTCCACATGATGGTCGACGCATCCCGGCCGCTGAGGGCGATCTCCGCCTCGATATTGCATTGCGCCCATTCCGCCAGCGCGCTCATCGCCGGCTCGAGCTTGATCGACTTCTCAGTGCGGAAATAGTCGACGGCGCCCGTCGCTTTGTCCTCGACGCGCTCGACCAGTCCCAGCGCTTCCATCTCCTTGAGCCGTCTCGACAGGATGGCGGACGAGATATTCCCCACCCCCTTCCGAATGTCGTTAAAGCGGGTCGAGCCGTTCCAGAGCTCGGTCAGGATTTGGGTCGTCCAGCGCGGTTCCAGTATCTCGCAAGCCAGTGAAATCGGGCAGATCAGTCCGTAAGGCCGTCGCGTCATGGCCGAACACTCCTTTGGCACAAGCCTAGTCCTTTCGGAAATCTAGGGCCAGTTCACAATCTGAAGCGAAACGCTTCCAAAGCTGCGCTAGCGCCTATGCGACATGGTGCAATCCTATCTGTAACGCGTTCGATCTCATCCGCCCGGATCGGCCTTGAAGCTCCAAACAACTTCGCCGTGGCGTGTTGGGCGCGAAGCCCCTGGCAATCTCGCAAACGACGCAAAGAGCGTCCGGGTTTGCGAGCAATTGTTCGGCACGGGCACTCCACGGCATTCATCGCTCCAGTCCTTGTCTCCCCCGACCAAGTGCTGGACGCTTAGTACAGGGATGTGTCGCCGTCTTCTCATTGCGCGCACGCGGCTCAACTTAAATCCGGTGCGTAGCCGAATTCATCGAGCCCGAAGCTCAATTTCGGTAAAGGGAGCGCATATCCGTCGGCGTCATGCCGGAAGAATCCCGGAAAGCGCGATAGAATGTCGCGAGACTGTCGAAGCCGCAGGCAAAGGCGATATCCGTGATAGACCGTGCCGGCATCGTCTCCAGCAATCGGCACGCGCTGCGGATCCGTATGGCGGTCAACGTCCTGGAGAAAGACAGGCCCGTCGGCTCGAACAGAACATGGATCTGCCGCAACGAAATTCCGAGCTCACGGGCGACCGCCCCCGGCGACAGGTTCGGCAGATGGTGATCGCGCGTGAGAATCTCGTGCGCTGCGTGGAAGAAGCCCGCGCGCAGCGCCGCCCGGCATTCCGGCATGCCTGGCGGCAGGCGGCCGCGCTCGAGCATGGCGACCCTTGCGATGTGCGTAACCGCGGAGGAAGGATCGGCAAGATCACGCCATTCGCCGGTTATGGCGTTGAAGAGCGCCGAGAGCGGTCAGGCAAATACGCTCTGCGGCCTCGACGTTGCCACGAAAAGATCATGCGCCGGCGCCGCCAACAGAATGTCGCCCGTCAGGGGAATCTTCAACATGCGAAAGTGGAAGCCATCGGAACGCTGCGGGGTGCCAGCATAGGGCAGATCGGAATGATTGATGGCGAGATCGCCCTCCCGCACGGACTGTATACGTCCCCGGCCGACATCCACCCAGCCCGGCCCGCGCACTTGGCGCGAGATGCACAGACTGTGGCCTGCCACCCGGCCGATATCCTTGTCGGTCCGACTCACCTTGTAAGATGAGGCCTGCATTTCCGAGACGACCGCACCACCGACCTGGGCGCTGAACCGCCCGAAAAAATCGGTCCGACGCTCTCGCGGCAGTTCGATCGTGACGCCAAACAGGCTCCTGCCGCGCGACTCGCACCAGTGATCGAAACGATCCCGCAGAGGAAGGTCATCAGTGGAGAAACTGAGCATATTAGTAATTTACCCGCAAAACATACAAAGTTTACCCAGAGCGTGACCATTCTTCCGAACTGAACCAGGCAATTCATCTAATGTCGGACGTTAGACGGAATCAATAGTCAGCATCCTGATGCTATCGAACTCAACAAGCTTGGTTGCGATGCGAATCGATCTCGGCTCTGCGGTTGTGGCTTTTATTTTCCGATTTAAATGGAACCGTAAATGACGGTGTCCGAGGTTCTGCTGCCATCAACTGCGCTTGACGCCGAATGCGGGGTCTCAGCTTCTGCTTCCTTCTAGTGCAAAAGGTCCCGCGCGGTTGAGCTGATCCTTTTCGAACGTTGCGGTTGACGCGTTCAACGTCGGCTTCGCGCCCCCATGGCAGCCGTTGGACACAGACTTATTCGATCCCGTAAGCAGGCGTTCGGACATTGTAGCCGCACGAGTTGCGCCCGCACCTTTCGGCAGTGTTGCCGTGTAATTGGTGAAGCGCTTCTTATCGAGCTTGATCGGATCGCCCTCCTTGAGCGCGATATCGCTCCCTGCCGCCGCCGTTACTTGGGCTATCGCCTTCTGGTTGAGCGCATTGACGCAGTGAGCGCATAGATTGCGGACCGTCATTGCTCGACGACCGCGCGCGCTTGCCGCCTTTAATCCCCGACCAGTCGCGGCCGCCCGCTTTTAAGATGGCATCGCCCTAAACTTCCATTGCTACGTCAGTGATGTAGCGCTCGGCTGCGTCACGAATCACCTTGAGTCAAGAAGATGTAGTGTTCGGCTGCGTCACGAATCACCTTGAGTCAAGAAGATTCCGGCTTGTGGGCCGGCTATTTTGCTGACATTGTTACCTGTTAACAGGTTGCACTGTGGCAGTTGTTCAAATGGAGGGGCATAAGCATGGCAAAGGAATCTTCGAGTACCGCTTCTTCTGCGAATAAGGCGGACGAAAATCTGATAGGTAATGCAGAGGGAAACGGGCTGAACTTCATGGCGGCCCAAGCCCGCGAGGGCGGGATCTCCGGTGACGCTGTAGGTGTCGACAAGATACGCGATCTGCTGTTCGGCAACCAGATGCAGGACTATGACCGCCGTTTTTCCAAGCTTGAAGACCGGTTCTTGCAGCGCTTCAAGGATGTCGAATCCGAGGCCAAGCGCAATCTTGAAACGTACGAGTCAAATGCAAAGAAGCAGGTCGAATCGCTCGCGGCGCAATTGCGGAGCGAAAAAGATGCACGAGCCGAGGCCGACAAGGAGATTGACCGGAATCTTCGCGAGCACAATCAGGCACTTGAAAAGCAGGTGCGCGCGTTGTCGGATCAATTGAGCGAGCTTGAGCGCGACGTTGCGGACCGGATAAATCAAAGCGATCATTTGCTGCGTGAGGAAATCAAGCAAAAGAATGAAAGCATTCAGATGCTAATGGAGAAAATGTTTTCCGATCTCAACAACGTCAAGACCGACAGAAATCTTTTGGCTGGCCTGTTTGTCGAGGTTGCAAAATGCATAAATCAGGATTCCGGGGGTAGCAAGAGCAACTCGGAACGTGACTGGAAAGTGAGTTGATCGGAACTTGACGTCGACCGTCGACCCAATCAGGCTTCCTCAAAGAGCCGCCTCGAACGATACCGAAATCGATCGCGCGGCTCTGGCTATTCTTTTGGTCGAAATTGCCCGGAACGTTGATCCGGACCATCATGCGCGTTTCGACGGAGTTCCAACCGCCGATCGTCGCATGGAAACGCTGCGCCAGTTGCTGGTCGGCCGTGAAATTTCGGAGCTTTCACGAGTTACGCATCTGCTGGGCGAACCGGAGCAGCTTGCGGAAGCAGTGGGCGGCGTTCTTCCCAGTGCGGCCGCACGGGCGCCTCATGCGCAGCTCGGCGAGGCCCTTGCGCCAGCCGTCGAGAGGGCTGTGCAACGGTCGATCCAGAAGAGCCCGCGCACGCTGACGGATATATTATACCCGGTGTTTCTGCCAGCAATTCGCAAGTCGATCGGGGAAAAGATCGACCAGACCTTTCAATCGCTGAATGAAACTTTAAGACATATATTTACCTGGCATGGGCTCAAGTGGAGATTTGAATCTTGGAGAACTGGTGCCAGCTTCTCGGAAGTTGTTCTGAAGCATTCTCTTGTCTATCGTGTAGAACATGTCTTTCTCATTAACCGAAATTCCGGGCTTTTGATCTCGCATGTAACTGCCGATAATGCAACGAGCGAGGATCCTCAACTCATTTCTTCGATGCTCAGTGCAATTCAAGACTTTGTTAAAGACTCATTTCACGAGAAAGAACAGAGCGGCCTGGACACTATCCGCTTTGGGGAGCTTCGTCTCTGGTCAGAAGTTGGACCGTTTGCGACCTTGGTTGCAGTGATCCGGGGAAATCCGCCCGAGGAATTACATGAAATAGTTCGCGATGTGTTGCTTCGCATCCATGATGAATACTCACAGGCTTTAGAGCAGTTTGACGGCGACGGTTCTCAGTTAGCCGGCATAGAGACGCAGTTGCAGACCTGCGTTGAACTGAAGCAGGAGGACTCAAACCAGGGATTTCCGTGGCTAGTGGTGGCTGCAGTCCTGCTGGTTTTGATTCCGGCAGGCGGTTGGTTCTTTCTTTCCTGGCAATCCGGGCAGCGCTGGCAGGCCTATGTGTCACGACTTGAGGCCCAACCGGGCATCAGCGTTGCGGAACAAAAGGTGCGCGATGGCCAATTCTATATTGCCGGCCTGAGAGACCCGCTTGGCGCCGATCCGCAGTCGCTGTTGTCCGGAACGCAGGTCGATCCCGCCCGCGTTCATTCACAATGGCAATTCTATCAGAGCCTTGAGCCGGAGTTCGTGTTAAAGCGGCTAACGGCGTCGCTGGCTCCGCCCAAATCTGTTCTGCTTTCGATCGTCCAGGGTCGCATCGTTGCCGAGGGTGAGGCTCCCGACACCTGGATAGATCGGGCGCGCGCAGCGGCCCGACAGCTTTCGGCAGGCGGCCCGGAATTCGACATCTCCAAGGTTCGTGATGTGAGCCCCGAAGCACGCGCGGCGGAGCACTGGCAGTATTATGTGTCGCGACTTGAAGCCCAACCGGGCATCATCGTCGCCCAACAAACGGCAAGGGGCGGACATTTCTACATTTCCGGCCTGAGAGACCCGCTTGGCGCCGACCCGCAGTCGCTGTTGTCTGGAACGCATGTCGATCCCGCCCGCGTTCATTCGCAATGGCAATTCTATCAGAGCCTTGAGCCGGAGTTCGTGTTGAAGCGGCTGACGGCGTCGCTGGCTCCGCCGGATACAGTACGACTTTCGATCGTCAAGGATCGCATCGTTGCCGAGGGTGAGGCTCCCGACACCTGGATAGATCGGGCGCGCGCAGCGGCCCGACAGCTTTCGGCAGGCGGACCGGAATTCGACATCTCCAAGGTTCGTGATGTGAGCCCCGAAGCACGCGCGGCGGAGCACTGGCAGGCCTATGTGTCGCGACTGGAGACCCTGCCGGGCATCATCGTTGCGGAACAAAAGGTGCGCGATGGCCAATTCTATATTGCCGGCCTGAGAGACCCGCTTGGCGCCGATCCGCAGTCGCTGTTGTCCGGAACGCAGGTCGATCCCGCCCGCGTTCATTCACAATGGCAATTCTATCAGAGCCTTGAGCCGGAGTTCGTGTTGAAGCGGCTAACGGCGTCGCTGGCTCCGCCCAAATCTGTTCTGCTTTCGATCGTCCAGGGTCGCATCGTTGTCGTGGGTGAGGCTCCTGCCAACTGGATCAACCGGGCGCGGGCCGCCGCAGAACAACTTTCGGCGGACGGAGTGGTTCTGGATGTCTCGCAGCTGCGTGAGCTGAACCTTGCAGAACTTAATTATTTGAGAGCGGCCATCCAGGCGACCGATATTTTCTTCTATTCCGGCAAAGCTGTGCCGGGACCAGAGCAGATGCCGGTCCTCGACAGGTTGGCGGATCAAATAAAGGAATTCGCCCAAAATGCCCGCAAGTCAGGCGTAACAGCGCGGTTCATGCTGACCGGCCATGCGGACGCCACGGGCCGTGAGACGGCCAACGTGTCGATCAGCGCCGCCCGCGCCGAGACAGTTCGCGCGCTTCTCAACAAGCGCGGCGTCGCTCCGGAACTGCTGCTGGTTCGGGGCGCTGGCACCTTTGAGCCGGTGGTGCCCGAAAATAGTCGAACTGGGAGCTCCACAAATCGCCGGGTTTCGATTACGGTAAACCTAGAGTAGTGCGGAGCTAGGATGTTGCAAAAAAAGATCTGCATGTTGGGTGGGTTCGCTGTCGGAAAGACGAGTCTGGTTCGCAGGTTTGTGCAAAGCATCTTTTCAGATACCTACTTGACCACGGTGGGAGTGAAAATCGACAAGAAGAGTGTAGCACTCCCGGACAAAACCGTGGATCTGATTTTGTGGGATTTGGCCGGCGAAGACGATATCGGCTCATTCCGCGTCAGCAATGTGCGGGGTGCGACCGGGCTCGTGCTTGTCGTCGATGGAACCCGCGCCGCTACTCTTGCCGTGGCGCTCACTCTACGCGAGCGGGCCGAGGCCGAATTCGGCGCTATGCCGTTTGTATTGCTGTTCAACAAATCCGACCTGGCCGATCGGTGGACAATATCGGAGAGTGAGATTAACGAACTCAGGCAACTTGGATGGCAAATCTATCTAACAAGTGCGCTTTCGGGTGAACATGTTGATGATGCGTTTCGTCAGCTTGCTTCGATGGTCACCAAATAGACCATGGATAGATTGCCAAAAGAAGTCGGAAGCTGGATTTACGATTTCTTCTACAATGAGCACTCTGTCGCATATCTGAAAATTGACGCCCAGCTTTGCATAGCTGCGAAGGGCGGTAACCTTAAACATTACGGGCTCTCATCGCTTCGCATCGGCAATCCTGTTGCCGATCAGCTTGAATTTATGGAAGGTTTGCTGCCTTGCCCGGAGCTTCCATATCATATGGCCATGGTCGAACTGCCCAGCGGGCGTGTCGCGGACCTTCATCTTTTTGCCGGCAATGCCTGCGTGTGGCTGCTCCTTCTTGACGCCACTGCCGAACGCGACAACAAGCAGCGGCTTCAACAGAAGGCTTATGAAATGACGCTCCTGCAAGAGAGGGAGCGTCAACTCAACGAGAAATTACAATCGACGAACGAGGCGTTGAGGAAGAGCCAGGAGGGATTGTCGCGTGAATACCAGCGCGCCGAATCCCTACTCCTCAACATTCTTCCGGCGTCGATCGCGGAGCGGTTAAAAGCGCACCAAAAAATTGCAGACAACCACGCAGAGGTGAGTGTGCTTTTTGCCGACATCGTCGGTTTTACGGAAAGAACCCGGAGCGTCGGAGCCGTGACGACGCTCGCTATGTTAAATTACTTCTTCAAGGCGGCGGATCGGCTCTCGCAACGATACGGTTGCGAAAAGATCAAGACAATCGGCGATTGTGTGATGGTGGTCGCTGGCCTGCCCACCGCGCGACCCGATCATGCAAAAGCCCTCGCGCACTATGCACTTGAACTGCGGAAGGTGGTTAAGCGCGAACGCTTCGCAGGAGAGCCGCTGAGACTCAGAATTGGAATTCACTCGGGACCAATCGTCGCTGGCGTCATAGGCAAAAGGCGGTTCGCCTATGACCTGTGGGGCGAGACCGTTAATCTCGCCTCACGCATTCAAACGTCCGCGGAGCCCGATGAGATCCGTATTTCGGATGCAACTCACCAACTGCTTGGACCAAAATTTGCTTGCGACCCACTCGAGGAAACGGAATTGCGTGGTACAGGTCGTGTGCGAATGTGGCGGCTCCCGGCTTGATTTGCCGCTTGGCAGTGCCGACCCTGGAACGCATTGCATCTCAAGCTAATCAAACATCATGGTTTCGAATGTCCGCAGAGGTGCGCGAAGCAGTCGACCACCGAGCGACCGCCAAAGGTCTGTCCTGGGTCAACTCAGAACATCGGATCCTGGAGATTTAAGTCCGCTATCGTTCTTCCCTGCGCCACATGCGGACCTACTGCTCTCGGCCCCAGTTCGGTCGCTCGCTCAAATTGATCCCACGTCCGCTTTTGGCAAAGCAGCCATCGAAGCCTTTTTGAGCCAGTGTGCAAAGTTGTCAGAGGCAAACAAGAACGTTATGAATCAAGCACTTGTGGGGATCAAGGGAGGGCAACCAAACGTGAAAAACACAATGGAAACAACACAGAATATCTCAATGTTGGAACCAATGTTGGAACCAAGACGGCGCACAACACCCTGAATTTGGTACTTTTTCTTGAAAATCAATGCAATAGGAAAGTGATGGTGGGCCCGGAGGGACTCGAACCCCCAACCAAGCGGTTATGAGCCGCCGGCTCTAACCATTGAGCTACAGGCCCGAACCCGAGTGACATCAGGTCATGCAATGGTTATGCGTTGGGGCTAGGCTCTAGCGGAAAATATTCTGCCCCGCAAGCGCCCGCCGCAAAAGCCGCACAATCGCTTGTCAGGGAATGGTATCCACAATCCCAGGAGGAAATATGACTTTCGTCTCGTCCCGCACACTCGCCGCAGCGCTTCTCGCCGGCGCTATTGCCCTGCCCTTTACATCGCCCGTTTTTGCCGAGGACAACATGCCGAAAGAGGCCGTGATCATCGTTTCCGGCGATGCCGAGGCCGCCATCGCGCCCGATCTCGCCATTGTCTCCCTCGGCGTCAGCGAGACCAAGCAAAGCGCCCGCGAGGCACTCGACGCCAACAACAAGTCGATGGCTGATGTGCTCAAGGCGCTCAAGGCCGATGGCATTGCCGACAAGGACCTGCAGACCTCGGGCTTCTCCATCCAGCCACAATACACCTATCCACAGAACGAGGATGGTACGCCCAAGCCGCCGGTGCTGACCGGATACACCGTCTCCAACATGCTGACGGCGCGCATTCGCGACCTCACCAAGGTCGGCGATGTGCTCGACGCGTCGGTGACGCTCGGCGTCAACCAGGGCGGCGAAATCCGTTTCACCAATGTCGATCCTGAAAAGACCATCGAGGCTGCCCGCAAGGATGCGATGAAGAATGCCATTGCCAAGGCCGAGACACTTGCAACCGCGGCCGGCGTCAAGCTCGGACGCGTCGTCGAGATCACCGAGAACATGCAACGCCCCGAGCCCATGCCGGTCATGCGCATGTCGATGGCCAAGGAAGCCTCGGATTCGGTACCGGTGGCCAGCGGCGAAAACAGCTACTCGGTCACCGTCAACGTCACCTTCGCCATCAAGCAGTAAAACGAAAAGGCCCTCCAAGGTTTTCACCTTGGAGGGCCTTGTACCGTCCGTCATGACAGGGGGTGGGGGAGACGTGACGGAGCGGAACAGTATTCGAACTCTGAAATTGAGCTCAAATCGTTACAGGCGCGGGCAACCGCGAACATTGGCGAACACCATCTTGGCCCATACGCCACGGCTTTTGCCGGTGACGACGACGCGGTTGACACCGATCTTTTCGATCGCCACGCGGTTCAGGCCGTGGTTCGCAGCCTTCTGAAGAGCAAGGCCCGGAGCGCAACGGCCGCCGACAATAATCGGAGCCGGACGAACGATGACCACCGGAGCCGGGCGAACGACGACGACACGCTCACGATAGACCGGGCGGACGACGACGACGGGCTTGCGAACCACGACATGCGGCTGGCGAACGATGACTTCAACCTGCGCGGCATTGGCCGGTGCAGAGGCGCCCATGGCGCCAAGTCCGACGAGGGCTGCGAGGGCGACTTTGGTGAAGATGTTCATGATGCTCTCCTTAGAATTCGTTTTTCGCTTGCCGGGGTTTGCGCTTGTTTGTCCCGCCCCGAAGCGTTGACGTCGTTTTAGGAGATCAATGGTGAACGAAATCGGAATTGGCCGTTCATGCGGCGTTCAGGATGGTAAATTTTCGTTAAACAATTGATTTTTATAGGTTATTTTTATCTATTCGGCCGAACCGGAATCCGCTGTCAGATTGTGCGCGGCCCATTGTGACCTTGGAATCGGATCGCCGACGAGAAACGCGAAGGAAACCACCTTCGAATCGTCGCTCGAAAGCGCACAGCGGAATTTGATGCCATACCAATCACGCCGGCTGTGAAATGCTCCGCCGCCCGCCTCCACTCCGTGCTCAGACAACGCAATATCGGACATTGCGTAGGCGACCACATAATCGGGCTTGAGCATTTGTTTCGCACGCCGCACCTGCTCGATGGCCTCGAGATCGCAGAGCTGGATCATGCGCTCGTCGGCCGCCAGTTGCTTCATCGCCTGCCTCGCGCTTTTGTTGTGGCGGTCGGAAAGCAGCTTTTCCGAATAGAGTTGCCGCGCCGGGATCAACAAGTCCGGCGCGGGTTTGGGTTCACTCCTCGCGACCGGCCGGGCCTTGGCGGCGCGAATGATCTGGTCCGAGGTCAGCGGCGGTCGCTGAATCTTCTGCACGGCGAGCTGCGGCGTTGGCTCGTCCATCTTCGCCGGCTGCCCCGGTTGAGGCAGTTGCACGAGTTCGACACTGACGCTTTCGTCCCTGGGCGGCTTCAGCGTCGCCCCGGGCTGCAGGAAGATCAATGCAAGCAGCACGGCAGCATGCAGTAGAAACGAGACGGAAAGCGTTCCTCTCATGATCCTCAGTCGCTTCCCATTGTCGCCGGCCGGCTGCTTTAAAGGCTGATGGCGGCTTTGCCAGCAGAGAATGACGGAAATAGGTCACGAGAGGCAAAACGGCAGGGGTGGCAGCCGATCGCCAGACACACGCTCGGCTGCAATAGTGAGTGTCAACAGCAACGGCTTTGCAAAGCTCGCTGCTGCTCACATCTCCCGGAAGCGCGGCAGAGGCGCCGCCCCTGTCGCGCAAAAAGGTCTCTGGACAATTTCACTCAGAGTGTGGCTATCAGCTCGCGATAGGCCGATTCCGGAAACGCCTTCAGTGTCCGTGAACGGACATTGCCGGCCATGCCGAGCGTCAGTGCGAAGCGGGCGAGCACCGCGTCATCCGGCGCCTCGCAGATCGCCACCATGTCGTGTTCACCCATTGTGAGATAGAAATCCTTGAAGGAGCCTCCCATTGCCTCGAGCGCCTTCTTGGCGGCATCCAGGCGTTTCGGCGAGTCGCGAAGACTCTTTACTCCCTGTTCCGTCCAGTTGAGCATTACAATGTAGGTGGTCATGCGATACCTCCCATGCGACACCCCCTCGCAAAGGCATCGCCTCATCTCTGCATCCGGGAGGGATTTTACGCCTGATGCGCATGGCCTGCAAACAGGCAGGGAAAAGCGCCACGACCCGCCTGCCCCAGATGCCAACGACAGCTATATCTTTGTGGTCTCAGGTCGGTCCTCTTCACGAACCTGCAGAATGCGGTCGATGAGACCCCATTCCACTGCTTCCTCTGCCGTCATGAAACGGTCGCGATCCATGGCGCGCTCGAACTCATCATAGCTGCGACCGCAATGCTCAGCATAGAGCCGCGTCATACGGTGCTTGGTCCGCTTCATTTCCTCGGCATGGATGAGCATGTCCGATGCCTGTCCCTGAAAGCCGCCTAAGGGTTGATGGATATGGATGCTGGCATTGGGCAAGGCGGTCCGCTCGCCTGACTGGCCCGCCATCAACAGGAACGATCCCATCGAACGGGCCGTTCCCATGCACAGCGTATGCACGGGCGCACGGATGAAACGCATGGTGTCATACATTGCCAGGCCGCTTGTCACGACCCCGCCTGGGGAATTGATATAAAGGCTGATCGGCTTTTTGGGATTTTCCGCTTCCAGAAACAGAAGTTGTGCGCAGACGAGTGACGCGACGGCGTCGTTCACCTCGCCGTTAAGGAAGATGATCCTCTCTCGCAAAAGGCGAGAGTAGATGTCGAAAGACCGCTCCCCCCTGCTTGACTGCTCTATGACCATAGGGACGAGTTGCATCGCTTCGCGCATCGGCGAATTCCTTTTTTCCAGAATTTTTTTGGGAGAATCGAGCCGTCAGGCGGCGCGCATGAGGCAGAACCGGCTGGTGTTCGCAGCCCTTCGGGGAGGCCGCTCCAGTCGCGCATCCGCCAGCTCATGGATGATTCTCAGCCTGGTGCCGCCGGCGGCATTGGGCCTGAGCTGAAACGTCACGATGCTTTCGAGGAAGGGCGGCTCGTCGTCCCGCATTCTGTAGCGAATTTCCTCGCCCGTCGCCGAAGAGACCGGCTCGGCTTCGGCCAGTTGTCGTTTCGGCAGCCATTTCTCGCGAAACGCCGGGATGCTGATCGCTCGCCAGACTTTTTCTGGTGGCGCCTCGAGTTCGTATTCGAGCACCATGTCCTTCGCCTGCCCGTCAACCTCGATGCCGTTCATTGGTCCATATCCCTCAGCAAGACTTTCAACGCGTCGATGCGCGCGGGCCAGTAGGCGCGATACTTCGCCAGCCATCCGGCGATGAGCGCCAGGCCATCTGGATCGACTTCGTAGTTTACGAAACGGCCCTGCCGTTCTTCCCGCACCAGCCTTGCGTTGCGCAGAACCGAAAGATGTTGGGACATGGCCGGCTGGCTGATCTCCATGCCCTGTCGCAAGGCACTGGCATTCATGCCGCCGGATGCCAGCTTTTCGAAGATCGCACAGCGGGTCGGATCGGCCAGGGCCTTGAAGATATCGTTCTCAATCATGCCGACACATAAGCACACACTTATGCGATTCGCAAGCTCAATGATTCACGATCAGTCGGGAAGGGTCATGCGGGCTCGCCGTCGCGAAACTCCAAGTCTCGCGACAAATCCAAGCGGCTGAAAGAAATGGAAAGTATTCCACATTGCAGCGAGCGGCCGCATCCGGGCCGCTCGTGGTATTCAAATCTGCTTTTGCCGGATCAGCTGTCCAGGAAGCTTCTGAGCTTGCGCGAGCGGCTGGGATGCTTGAGCTTGCGCAGCGCCTTGGCTTCGATCTGGCGGATACGTTCGCGGGTGACCGAGAACTGCTGGCCGACTTCTTCGAGCGTATGGTCGGTGTTCATGCCGATGCCGAAGCGCATGCGCAGCACGCGCTCTTCGCGCGGCGTCAGCGAGGCCAGCACGCGGGTCGTGGTTTCGCGCAGGTTGGCCTGGATGGCCGCGTCGATCGGCAGAAGCGCGTTCTTGTCCTCGATGAAATCGCCGAGATGCGAATCCTCTTCGTCGCCCACCGGGGTTTCGAGCGAGATCGGCTCCTTGGCGATCTTTAGGACCTTGCGGACCTTTTCGAGCGGCATGGCAAGCTTTTCGGCCAGTTCTTCCGGCGTCGGCTCGCGGCCGATCTCGTGCAGCATCTGGCGCGATGTGCGAACGATCTTGTTGATCGTTTCGATCATGTGCACCGGAATACGGATCGTGCGCGCCTGGTCGGCGATCGAGCGGGTGATCGCCTGGCGGATCCACCACGTCGCATAGGTCGAGAACTTGTAGCCGCGGCGGTATTCGAACTTGTCGACCGCCTTCATCAGGCCGATATTACCTTCCTGGATGAGGTCGAGGAACTGCAGGCCGCGGTTCGTGTACTTCTTGGCGATCGAAATCACCAGGCGAAGATTTGCCTCGACCATTTCCTTCTTGGCGATGCGCGCTTCGCGCTCGCCCTTCTGCACCATCTGCACGATGCGGCGGAATTCAGATATCGAGATGCCGGTCTCGGTAGCGAGATTCTGGATCTCCTGGCGGAGGTCCTTGATCGTCTGGTTTTCGCTGCGCGAGAAATCCTTCCAGCCACGGGCGGAAAGATTGCCGATCGACTTCATCCAGTTCGGATCGAGCTCGGCGCCCATATACTGGGTGAGAAACTCTTCGCGTGCCACGCCGAAGGATTCGGCCAGACGCAGGAGCTTGCCTTCGTTCTGCACGAGGCGCTTGTTGATCTCGTAGAGTTGCTCGACGAGGCTGTCGATGCGGTTCTGGTTGAGCGACAGCGATTTTACCGCCGTGATCAGCTCGTCCTTGAGTTCCTTATAGCGGCGCTCCTGGGCGGGCGACAGCGTCGCGGAGGCAGCGAGGCGAGCCTCCACCTGCTGGTCCTGCAGCTTGCGCAGCTTCTTGTAGGTCTCGGCGATCTGGTCCAGCGTCTCCATGACCTGCGGACGCAGCTCGGCTTCCATGGCGGCGAGCGAGAGGTTGGACTCGTCTTCGTCCTCTTCCTCTTCCTCGAAGTTCATGGTGTCGCCGCCGACATTGGTGACGTCATCTTCGTCGGAACCAGCCGGCATGCGCGCCTTGCGGGCCTTTTCCTTCTCTTCGGCAGCCTTGCGGTCAGCCTCGATCTTTTCCGGGCTCTGGAACTGGGGCGCAGCCTTGGCTTCCGGGCCGGAATAGGTGGTTTCGAGATCGATGATCTCGCGCAGAAGCGTCGTGCCTTCGTTGAGTTCGTCGCGCCAGATGATCAGCGCCTGGAAGGTCAGCGGGCTCTCACAGAGGCCCTGGATCATCGTTTCGCGGCCGGCCTCGATGCGCTTGGCGATGGCGATTTCGCCTTCGCGCGACAAAAGCTCGACCGAGCCCATTTCGCGCAAATACATGCGCACCGGATCGTCGGTACGATCGGTGGGTTCTTTCTTCTTGGCAGTGGCCAGCTGGGTGCCAGCAGCCGGGGCGATCTCGCCGCCTTCGCTTTCACCGTCGCTATCGCTGTCGCTGTCGTCGGTGTCGGGAGCCTGCTCCTCGATATCCTCGTCCTCGACGACGTTGATCCCCATGTCGGAGAGCATCGCCATCGTGTCTTCGATCTGCTCGGAGGTCACTTCTTCGGACGGCAGCACGGCGTTCAGCTCGTCCATGGTCACATAGCCGCGCTTCTTGGCTGTTTTGATCATCTTCTTGACGGCGTCATCGGAAAGGTCGAGAAGCGGGCCATCCGGCGCGCTTTCGCGTTCCGTTTCCGCTTCTTCGTTTTCTTTGACTTTTGTTGCCATAGTCTGTGACTTTCTTTAACGCCGGTTTCTTACAAACTTCGAAGCACTGGAATTGTTCGCTGCACAGGGCCATCAGCAGCGAATCAGTGACAACGAAATAACAGGAAGTCGGATTAAGGACGGATTAATCGCGAGGAGATTTCCATTCGGAAACCGGCACTTGCCTCAACCCGCGACAGATCAGACCCAATCTCGTACTTCCTGCTCGATACTTCTTCACGATTTTGTCTGAGATGGTGATTCCCGCAATTTCATGTCCCGTCAAGCGTATTAGCTGAAAAAAGCGCAAAAAGCCCGCAGCGATGCGCTTGCGGACCCATTCCAGAACCTGATCTCTATGTAGGGCAAAATCACGCCAAAACAAGTGCAGACACAATGAAGCTTGCGCGAAACTTGTCGCGAAGCAAGCTTCAACATCCTGAATCCACAAGATAAGTTAACACCGCACCTCTCGTCATTTTACGCGAATTTTATCCTGCCGGTCAGCTAGCGGCGAGCTTTGACGACTATGCTGCTCGTCAAACGGGGTGATGACAGCCCTTTTCGATCATTCGAGCCATGATGGAATCGCCATGAAGACGAGAAAAGGCAGCGAAAACGCCGACGACCTCACCGGAAGCGCAAGCGCCGACAGGATTCTGGGTCTTGCCGGCAATGACACGATCTCGGGCGGCAAGGGCGACGACGTCCTCTCCGGCGGTGACGGCAACGATGTGATCGACGGCGGCGCCGGAAATGACAAGATCGATCTCGGCAACAACTCCACCCCGATCATCGGCGCCATGTGGGACATCGCTTATGGCGGCTATGGCAAGGACACCATTCGCGGCGACGCAGGTGTCGATTTCCTGCACGGCGAAGCAGGCAGCGATCGTCTCTTCGGCGGCACGGAGAACGATTTCCTGTTTGGCGAGGACGGTAACGACAGGCTCTACGGCGACGCCGGCAACGACATCCTGATCGGTGGTGACGGCGATGATACCCTGAACGGCGGAGACGGCGCCGATCGGCTGTTTGCGATCTATGGCGATGACATCATGAGCGGCGGCAAGGGAAGTGACGCCTATTTCCCCGGGCACGACAGCACTCACATAAGCGACCGCGACGGCGCCGAGGAGTATCATATCGAGGACAATGATAGCCACGCCTGGATCTTCGACCACACCGGCATTGATATGCTGGTCTTCAAGAATGTTGCCAAGGACGACCTGACCTTTACCCGCGAAGGCGATGATCTGTTGATCACCATCGACGGCTACCAGGGTGAAACGACGCTCTCCTCATTCTTCCACGGCAAGCAAAACATGATTGAAGAACTGTTCGACAGCACCCTCAACTCGAGCAGCGACACCGGCTATGATCTCACCGATCTGAAGAAGCTGATGAAATACAGCGGAGACTCACTCGACGGTTCGGATCTCTGGACTTAGCGCCTAATGGTTCCTGCCGTCGAACTTGATGATTTCCAGACTATCTAGATCGAAATCGGGAATACAGCGCAGATTGACCATCGCTGATTTCTCACCGTTCTTGCTTTCGCCTTCGCTGAATGGCGCCGCGCCGCAGATCGAGCAGAAATGATGCTGGATGACCTGCCTGTTGAACTTGTAGGTCGACAAATTCTGCACCGGCGTCTTGAGCTTCATGTTGCCACGCGGCACGAAGGCCAGAAGCCCGCCGCGCCGACGGCAGAGTGAACAATCACAATCGATGGCCTGCTTGAAGTCACCCTCGACCTCGAATGCAATCCTGCCGCAATGGCAACCGCCGTAGTAACGCATCACAGCCTCTCGTTTGTTCACTTTATGTTCTACATGTATCCACAATTCTCTTGCTGGTCAATTCTCTTGCTGGTCAATGTAAAATCCGAGAGCTTTTCGGCTTTCGCCGCAGCTTGTTGACAAACCCTGTACAACCCCGAGTCGTCGTCCTCGGGCTTGTCCCGAGGATCTATCGAGGCTCGTCAAGCAACTGAAAGTATGGATATATTTCAGGCGCGCAGATCCTCGGGACAAGCCTGAGGATGACGATGGAGACCTTTTCAGCGCTCTGAGCCGATCGCTTTTGGGTGGGCTCTTGATGTATCCGGGAAAACGCAGGCGGCTTACCAGTCCATCACCACCTTGCCGGAATTGCCCGAGCGCATCGCCTCGAAGCCATCGCGGAACTCGTCGATCGGAATGCGATGGGTGATAATCTTCGAGATATCCAAGCCGCCCTGGACGAAGGCGATCATCTTGTACCAGGTCTCGAACATCTCGCGGCCATAGATGCCCTTCAGCGTCAGCATCTTGAAGATCACCTTGTTCCAGTCGATGCCAAAGCCTTCGGGCGCGATGCCGAGGATGGCGATCTTGCCGCCATTGTTCATCGTATCGATCATCGAGCGAAACGCGGGCGGCGCGCCGGACATTTCCAGCCCAACGTCGAAGCCTTCCTTCATGCCGATTTCCGCCATAACATCGGCGAGATTCTGCGCGGATGCATCAACGACATGGTCGATGCCGCAGGCGCGGGCGAGGTCGAGCCGCACCGGGTTGATGTCGGTAATCACGACCTTGCGGGCGCCGGAGCGCTTGGCCACCATTGCCCCCATGATGCCGATCGGCCCGGCACCCGTCACCAGCACGTCTTCACCGACGAGATCGAAGGACAGCGCCGTGTGGACGGCATTGCCAAATGGATCAAAGATCGCCGCGACTTCGTCCGGTACGTCGTCGGGAATGGCCACGACGTTGGATTCCGGAATGCAGACGAATTCACCGAACGAGCCCGGCCTGTTGACACCGACGCCGAGTGTGTTGTGGCAGAGATGGCCCCTGCCGGCCCGACAATTGCGGCACTTGCCACAAACAATATGGCCCTCGCCCGATACCCGCTCGCCGATCTTGTACTTGGTTACCGACGAGCCGATCTCGGCGATCTCGCCGACGAATTCATGGCCGACGACCATCGGCACCGGAATGGTCTTCTGCGCCCACTGGTCCCAGTTCCAGATATGCACGTCGGTACCGCAGATCGCCGATTTCTTCACCTTGATCAGCACATCGTTCGGCCCCGGCTCCGGCACCGGCACATGCTCCATCCACAGCCCGATTTCGGGCTTTGCCTTCACCAGCGCGCGCATCATGTTGGTCATTGATTGTTTCCCTTATTGAATTCCATCCGCGGCTCACCCCTCACCAAGTTCATCCAACCAATCGGCTACGCCTCTTGGGGACGAACTATCCTCTCCCACAAGGGGAGAGGTAAACCTGTGGCATCGCCGCCTCTCTGCCTCTCCCCTTGTGGGAGAGGATACGAAGGCCGCGAGAAGCGTAGCTGATCGCTTGGCCGAAGTTGGGGAGGGGTGAAAACGGCAGCAACTACGAAATCACACCCAGTTCCCGCCCGACGTCGGCAAACACGGAAATCACTTTCTCAACATCGGCTCGTGAATGCGCCGCCGACATCTGCGTCCTGATCCGCGCCTGGCCCTTCGGCACGACAGGGAATGAGAAGCCGACGACATAAACGCCCTTATCCAGCATCCGCGCCGCCATGTCCTGCGCCAGCGTCGCCTCGCCCAGCATGACCGGGATAATCGGATGTCCCTCACCCGCCAACTTGAAGCCCAGCTTGGTCATCTCGCTGCGGAACAGGCTCGCATTGGCATAAAGCCGCTCACGCAGTGCATCGCCATTGTCGATCAGGTCGAATACCTTCAATGATGCCGCAGCGATCACCGGGGCCAGCGTGTTGGAAAACAGATAGGGCCGCGAGCGCTGACGCAACCAATCCACCACCTCATGCTTGGCCGACGTATAGCCGCCTGATGCGCCGCCCAAGGCTTTGCCCAGCGTGCCGGTGATAATGTCGATCCGGCCCTCGACGCCGCAATGCTCGGCTGAGCCGCGACCGTGCTTGCCGACAAAGCCGACAGCATGGCTGTCGTCGACCATCACCATCGCGCCGTACTTTTCGGCGAGATCGCAGACGCCGCCGAGATTGGCGATGATACCGTCCATCGAAAACACGCCATCTGTGGCAACAAGCTTGAAACGACTGCCTTCGGCCTTCTTCAATTCCTCTTCCAGCGCGGCCATGTCGTTGTTGGCATAGCGGAAGCGCTTGGCCTTGGAGAGCCGCACGCCGTCGATGATCGAGGCGTGGTTCAGCGCATCGGAAATGATCGCGTCTTCCTCACCCAACAATGTCTCGAACAATCCGCCATTGGCATCGAAACAGCTGGAATAGAGGATCGTATCCTGCATGCCGAGGAACGACGAAATCCGGGCTTCGAGCTGCTTGTGTTCTTCCTGCGTGCCGCAGATGAAGCGCACCGAGGCCATGCCGTAGCCGTAGCGGTCGAGCGCCTGCTTGCCGGCCTCCGCCAGCTCTTCATTGTTGGCCAGACCGAGATAGTTGTTGGCACAGAAATTCAGCACCCTGGCGCCCGAGGCAACCTCGATCTCGCCCGCCTGCTTGGAGGTGATCACCCGCTCGGACTTGTAGAGACCAGCGGTTTTCAGCCCGTCGAGTTCGCTGCGCATGTGGTCAAGAAAGGCATTCGTCATCCGTCATTTCCCGCCGTCATTGATATGCCAACCGGTATAGCAGAACCCAAGGCCGAATGCTGCAATCGCGACGCCGGAATGTTGACGTTGGGAGGATATCGGCCAATCGAAGGCCATTTGTGCGATCCAACGTGGGCCATTGGAAAGGCCCAGACAGGTTGGATCGAACTCAGTCCGTTCAACCAAGCGATCCCAGCCCACAACCACGATTGCCTGGGCTGTCCAGGTGACAAAGCAGCAATCGACGTTGTCGCAGACGCCTCAATGCCGCTTTGCCGCACGGAGCTCCAGATGCTTGGCGTAGCGTGTCAGCGGATAGCAAAGGAAGAAGTAGATCAGCGCCACCAGTCCATAGACAGTGAATGGTTCGAATGTCGCGTTGTTGATGGCGTTCGATGTCTTCACCAATTCGTTGAAGCCGATGATCGAGGTGAGCGCCGTGCTCTTGATCAACTGCACCAGAAAACCAACGCTTGGGGCTCGCGTGATCGCAAAGGCCTGAGGCAGGATGATCAGGCGAAGCTGCGACACGTAGTGCAGGCCGAGACTTCGGGCTGCATCCCACTGGCCTGCCGGCAAGGATTCGACGCCGCCCCGCCAGATTTCGGCGAGATAGGCGCTGGCGCAGAGCGTCAGTCCGAGTGCTGCGGCCGTCCATGCCTCGACGCGAAAGCCGAGCAGCGGCAGGCCGAAGAACAGCAGGAACAGCTGCATCAGCAGTGGCGTTCCCTGGAACAGGCCGATGTAGTATTCCCCGCTCCGCTGCAGCCATTTGCGCTTGGATATGCGCAGCAGCAGGATAAGCACGCCGAAGATCGCGCCTCCAGCGAAGGCTACGATCGACAACACAATGGTCCAGCGCGCGGCGAGCAGCAGATTGCGGACGATGTCCCAGAAGGTAAACTCGATCACGCCATGCCTCCCGGTATCGTTTTCCGGCCGGCGGCGAACAGAAGTTTGCGCAGCCCAATGCTCAGTCCGAGATAGACAAGCGTGATGACGAAATAGGTCTCGAAGGCGCGGAAGGTGCGGGCCTGCAGCAGGTCCGCCTCGTAGGTCAACTCGCGCACCGCGATCTGCGATACGACCGAAGATTCCAGCATCATGATGACGATCTGGCTGGTCAGCGCGGGGAAGATCACCTTCAGCGCCTGCGGCAGGACGATCTTGACGAAGACCAGCCAAGGCCTGAGGCCCAGCGCCGCGGCTGCCTCCTTCTGGCCCGATGGCACGGCATCGAGGCCAGCGCCGACGATTTCCGTCGTATAGGCCGTCATGTTCAGCGTCATGGCCAGCATCGAGGCAGTGATCGGATCGAGCCGGATGCCAAATCGCGGCAGGCCGAAGAAGATGAAGAACAGTTGCACGAGAAAGGGCGTGTTGCGGATCAGCTCCACGTAAGCCACTATCGCGGCGCGCAGTATCCGGTAACGGCTACGCTTCGCAGCCGCCCCCAGAACACTCAATACAATGCCCATGACGGAGGTCACGGCGATCAGGAAGATCGTCATAACAGCGCCACTTGCAATCAATCCGACGGCATCCTTGAGCCAGCCGAAATCGAGCGTATAGCCCATTCTCAATCCTTGAGGTTGTCAGGATTGAGCGATGTCTTGAGCCATGCTTCGGAGCTTTTGTTCAGCGAGCCGTCGGCGAGCATCTTGGCCACCGTTTCGTCAACCAGCTTCTTGAGGCGGTCTTCGCCCTTGTTGACCGCCATATGCGAGGGCGAGGTCATCAACTGAAACTTCTGCTCGGGCTTCAACACATCCTGTCGCGCCAGCACCTGGGCGCCAACGTCGTTGCCGACCACCATCAACTGCGTCTGGCCGGAAATGAACGCCTGGATCACGGAGTTGTAGTTGTCGAACCGCTTGATGTCGGCTGTGGCCGGTGCCGCTTCGGTCAGCGAGGTATCTTCCAGCGTGCCGCGGTTGACGGCGATGCTTTTGCCGGCGAGATCTTCCTTGGCTTTGACTTCGAGGGCTGCTGGCCCGATCACGGCGATGTAGTAGGGGGCGTAGGCCACCGCATAATCCAGCACTTCGGCGCGTTCCTTGCTGTAGCCCACGCTCATCAGCAGATCGACGCGATGTTCCGTCAGGTAGGGAATACGGTTCTGGCCGGTGATGCTGACCGGATTGAGCTTGACCTTCAGCGCATCGGCAATCGCCTGGGCGACGTCCATGTCATAGCCCTTGAGGCTCATATCGGCGCTGGCTGACGAGAATGGTGGAAAATCGGAAAAAACGCCGACGTTCAGGACACCGGCTTTAGCGATGTCGTCGATGGCATCAGCCTTGGCCGATGTCGTTGCCATGGCCAGAATTGCGCCGCCCAGCATGACGGCGGCGGCGATCGACGATTTCATTGTCGACTTGGTTCTCATTTTTCATTCCCCTTTTTTGGACTCTGCTTTTTGGAACAAGACTTGCCGTCGGTCGGGGTTCAGATACGCGCCGTACCATGACCTCCAGCACTTCTTGTGTGCAGAACAGAGGTGCGCGCGATTTCAGTCGGAAGCATCGCCCGGTTGGCCGGTTCCGACGCATGTTCCCCATTTTTGGCGTCTTGTTGACTCTATTAAGTGCCAAACCCGATAGAAAATCAATTGACAATGTTATAGCATATGATGTGAGAAAAATTCACAACATGCTTTTGGACCGGAGCACCTGCGCTGCACAACCGCCTCCCGCCTCTCAATCCATTGCGTGCCTTCGAGGCAACCGCCCGGCGCGGTTCGGTCTCTGCCGCAGCGCGCGAACTGAATGTCACCCATGGTGCGATCAGCCATCAAATCCGGGCGCTGGAATTGTCGTTCAACGTATCGCTGTTTGTTCGCGGCGGAAAGCGCCTGACGCTGACGCCGCAGGGCGCACTTCTCTTGCCGGCCGTCACCCACGCCTTCGGGGAAATCGCAGCTGCGACGGCTGCCATGACACGGCCGACGACAAGCGGCCAGCTCAGATTTGCCTGCGTCCCTGCCCTGCTTTCCTTCTGGATGATTCCGCGGCTGCATGAGTTCACAGGCCAGTTTCCAGACGTACAACTGACGCTGATTGCATCCAACGATGTGGCGCAGCTCTTTTCTCCCGATGTCGATCTGTGCCTGCTCTATGGCAATGGCGACTGGCCGGATTACTGGTCGCGGCTCTGGAGCCCGCTCGTGCTGTTTCCGGTCGTCAGTCCGGCGCTTCTGAACATGCAGCCGTTGCGCACGATTCGTGATCTGCGCGATCACGTTATCCTGCATGCCGACGACGGGCGGGAATGGAATACATGGCTCGCAGCAGCCGATGGGGAGATCATGCCGCGCAGGCGCCAGCATTTTATGAGCGATGCCCGGCTTTCAACCGAAGCGGCGCTGCACAACCAGGGTGTCGCGCTCGGCGACACGATCACCGCCGGTGGCCTTATCGCCAAGGGTGAGCTCATCGCGCCATTCGATTTGACGGTGCCGGCAAACAACGCCTTCTACGTCGCCTGTCGCAACGACCTACGCGCCGCCCCAATCGTCAAGGTTTTCATCGACTGGCTGTTCTCCGCGCTAGAGAGTGATCCCCTGCCGGAACCCCAGCATGCGGCGCGAACGTTGATCCGTACCCGGACAACTCCCACCGCGACGTTGGAATGATCGGGCGCAACTACACTGAACCATGCAAGGCACCAGAGAGATCGACCATATGTTACGACTGGATGAGACTGCCATCCGCCGCAACTTGACGCATCTCCTATCTCTTCATCTCGCACGATCTCGGTGTCATCCGGCACGTGAGCGATGAGGTGCTTGTCATGCGCGACGGTCGCGTCCTCGAACGCGGGGCGTTCGAGGACGTCTTCAACAATCCGCAAGACGACTTCACCCGCAAATTGCTCGCGGCATCGCAAATCGGCGCGGCCCTACCAGCCTGATCACCGCCAGGGCGCCGCTCAACGACGCGCCCACCGATAGGTTCGGGAATGATCTAGCGATCCCGAACTCTGTCGAGCCCATACGTCAAGGCGAGTGCGCCTACCAGGACAGCCCCCTTGACGAAATCCTGCGTGTAATAGGGCGCGTTCAGCATTGTCAGACCGTTGAGCAGGACCCCGACGAAAACCGCACCCACCAGCGTGCCGAACACATTTGGCCGTCGACGATCCAACACAGCAAACCCGATCAGTGATGCAGCTACGGCATCCATCAGCAGCGAGGCGCCGGAGGAGACGTCGCCACGGCCGACGCGCGCGGCGATAATAATGCCGCCGACGCTGGCCAGCACGCCCGACAGGACATAGGCCGATGTCTTGAGTTTCGCGACCGGGGCTCCGGCGAGCCGTGCGGCCACCGCGTTGCCGCCGACAGCAAAGAGCAGCCGGCCAATGCGGGTATGCTCCATGAGGACATAGAAGACCAACGCCACGATAGCCATGCTGACCACCGGCATCGGAATGAACCCGAACAGGCTCGAACGGCCGATCAGCAGGAACGCCTTGTCGACCGCGCCAGCGGCTTTCGATCCGTCGGGCAGGATGAGGCCGGAAGAAATCGAACGCCCTGCCGTGGGGATGAGTTGCAGGCCGGTCAACAGGAACATCATCGCCAGCGTTGCCAACAGATCCGGGATGCGCAGCTTGACGATCAGGAATGCGTTGAAGCCACCCGCCAATGCGCCGAAAGCCAGCACCAGCGGCACGGTTTCATAGACATTCAGCTGCCAGACGATCATCGCATAGGTCGCCGCCATGACAGATGATGCCGAGATCGCACCGATCGACAGGTCGAAGCCGCCGACAGCGAGCGTCAGCGTTACGCCGACTCCCAGGATCGCCACCACAGAGACCGCCTGCAGGATGCTCATCAGGTTGACGAGATTGATGAACACCGGTTGGGCGATCCAAAAGCCGACCAGCATCGCAAACAGCAGAAAAAGCACGCCGCCGGAGCGAAGGAGCGCGACGCTGTTCGCCAAGATGTTGGCAGGTGCGGGTCTGGCGACGGACCCGCTGCGGCTTTCCAGGGTGGTCATGGTCAAATGCTTTCGGTTTCGCGCACCGGGTGGGCCACGGAGGCTCCCGGCACGAGTGTATGGTGGTCGATGTGGAGAATCCGGTCAGCGACTTCGAGCGCCTCCTCCGGATCCGATGTGGCAATCAGGGTGGCGCGCGAGCGATTGGCGCGAATTGCCTGGATGATGTCTTGTCGTGCGCCGACATCGACGCCCTGGAAAGGCTCGTCCAACAGCAGCAGCCGGCAGGGTTCGGCCTCCCAGCGGCCGAGGATGACCTTCTGCTGGTTGCCGCCGGAGAGCGAGTCGAGCGTAGCACGCGCCGAATTGGTCTTGATGCCAAGCCGCCTGACGGCGTGCTCGGCCTCGGCGAAATCGCGGCCACCCGATGTGAAGCCGGTCGGAAACCATTTGCCGAGATGCGGCAGGCTGATCGTCTGCGGGATCGTATCGCCGGGCCAGCCGGCCGGCATCAGCGAGGATTTGTGGCGATCTTCCGCGGCCATCGACACACCGGCATCGATTGCTTCGCGCGGGGTGCGCGGCGTATAGGACCTTCCGCCCAGCAGCATGGTGCCTGCGGCCAGCGGCAATGTGCCGAAGATCGCCTGTAGCAAGCGGCTCTTGCCCGCGCCGAGTACGCCGGTCAGTGCCACCACCTCACCCTCATGCAGGTCGAGATCGAATGGCAATGTGTCAGGGTGCAGCCGTGCGCCGCGCAGGCTCAAGACCGACTTGCCAGGCTCTCCCAACCCTTCCGGACGCATCGAAGCCAACGAGCGGCCAATCATCGCCTCGATCGCCGCGCCGAAATCCACCGGCGCACGAAATTCTCCCACCACCCGACCGCCGCGCATCACCGCGACACGATCGGCGATCGCCTTGAGGTCAGCGATGCGGTGCGAGATATAAAGTATGGCGATACCACGTGCACGCAGACCCCTCAGGATATCGTAGAGCCGCTCCGCCTCGCGGCCCGAAAGACTGGCCGTGGGTTCATCGAGGATCAGCAGCGAAGCGTTGTGGCCGATGGCGCGCGCAATTGCCAGCATCTGCCGTTCGGCCGGCGAGAGATCGGCAAAATCCGCATCGAGCGGCAGATCAAAGCCCGCATCCCGCAATATCCCTCGCGCCTTGCGACGGACAGAACTTCGATTGAGAAAGAAGGACGCACTGCCATCCGCATAGGAATCGAGGAGCAGCGTATCAGCCACCGAAAGTCCCGGCGTGCCCAGCTTGTCGGTGGACTGGTGAACGGTAACGATGCCTCGTGCGGCGGCCTCGGCAGGCGCGCGTGGCGCGTAGGGTCGGCCGCCAAGCATAATCGTGCCGCTGTCGGCCCCGAAGGCGCCCGATAGAATGTTGACGAGCGTCGACTTGCCGGCCCCATTGGCGCCCATCAGCGCGACGATTTCACCCGCTTCGACGGAAAGGCTCGCGCCTGCCAGCGCACGCGTGGCGCCGAAGGATTTTTCGATGGAGTCGGCGAGGAGGAGTGGCATGGTAACCTTTAAATGATTTAATCTATGTATATTATGCGCAATATCGACTGAGAGGGCATGGCGTTTCAAGTTTGGCCCGATTGCCGCAACAGCGTTTTCATTGCCGGCGTAAAGTTGGCATATTATTATTGTATACTTTTTTTATGGATTTTATGTTTATAAAGGCCGTGCTCATGTGGGACCGGCAGCCAATCGGCAAAGGAGCACAACAATGAATTTCCTTCTCAAGACAATTACAGTGGCAGGCGTTGCCGCAATCACCCTCACCGGCGTTGCGCATGCTGCCGACAACGCCAAAGCCCCGCCGCCTTTCGACAAGGCAGGCGTCAAGGTCGCGCTGATCTCCTATATTTCGGCCGGTGATTTCTTCCAGGCCTATCAATCAGGCGCAGAAGCGCAGGCCAAGGCGATCGGCATCGATCTCCGCGTGTTCCCGGGCCGCCAGGACGCCACCCAGCAGCGTGACCAGATCCAGCAGGCGATCAATCTCGGCGTCCAGGGTATCGTGATCGACCACGGCCAGCCGGAAGCGCTCGGCGACGTCGTCCAGCAGGCTCTCGACGCCGGCATCAAGGTCGTGGCTTTCGACGTCAACCTCAACAACCCGAAGATCCCGCAGGTCGAACAGAGCGACCACGAGCTGGCGAAGCTCGCGCTGGAACAGGCGGCCAAGGACAACGGAACCTCGTTCAATGCCGGCTATGTCTATGTTGCCGGTTTTGCGCCGCTCGATCGCCGCAACGAGATCTGGGACAAGTTCAAGGCCGACAACAAGGGCGTGGTCGAAAAGGCTCGTTTCGGCAATGTCAGCGACACCACAGCGACGAGCACTGCTGACCAGGCAAAGGCCGCCCTCACCGCCAATCCAGATATCACCGTCGTCTTCGCACCTTATGATGAGTTTGCTCGCGGCGTAAAACTCGCGGTCGCCGATCTCGGCATCTCCGACAAGATCAAGATCTATTCGGCAGACGTCTCCACAGCCGATATCCAGGAAATCACCGAGGAAGGTAGCCCGTGGGTGGCAACCGTGGCGACCAATCCGGCCGTCGTCGGTGCGGTCTCGGTCCGCGCCGTTGCGCTCAGCATTGCCGGAGAGCAAGTGCCGCATTCGATCCTCGTCAAGCCGGCGCTGCTGACGCAGAAGTCGCTGCGCGACGCCGGCGTCAAGACGATCGAGGAACTGGCTGCCAAGGTGCCGGCCTTCAGCGAAAGCGATGCGGTCAATGCGCCGTGGATCCCAGCCAAGCTCTACTGACGCATCTCGCAGGACTGCGGCTTCACACGAGGCCGCGGTCATCCTCAAATCCCAAATCGCGGAGCCAGCCATGACCACTCTCCACCTCGTCAAGAAAGCCGAAGTCACGGATCAGCGAGCGACGCTGTTTGCGCGGGCGCAAGCAATTTCCAGCGATCTTGCCGATCGCGGCGCGAAACTTGATAGCGAAGGCAGGCCTCCCTACGCCGAGATCAGCATACTGAAATCGGCAGGGCTGCTGAATGCGCTGCACGCAACGCAGATCGGCGGCGGAGGACTGAATTGGGTCGATGGCCTCAGGCTGGTGCGCATCCTGGCGCGCGGCGAGAGCTCGATCGGCCAGTTGCTCGGCTATCACTTCGTCAACAGCCAGTACATTTACTGGGCGCACGAGGATCCGGACAAGGCTGCAGCACTTGGCCAGGAAACCGTGGCCAAGAGCCTCTATTGGGGTGCGGCGGTCAATCCACGCGACCCGGGCCTGACACTGACCCGCAGCGGCGACCACTACGTCCTCAACGGCCGCAAGACCTTCTCCACCGGCGCCCGGATTTCCGACCGGATCAACGTCAATGCCGCCTTCGGGGACAAAGTTGCCAATTTCGTTATCCCGACAGACCGCGCGGGTTACGTTACCAACGATGACTGGGACAATATCGGCCAGCGTTTGTCCGACAGTGGCAGCGTCGAATTCCATGATTTCCCGGTCTATCAGAGCGATTTCATCCTGCCGCT
Source organism: Shinella sp. OV683 (assembly GCF_057787725.1). Lineage (NCBI taxonomy): Bacteria > Pseudomonadati > Pseudomonadota > Alphaproteobacteria > Hyphomicrobiales > Rhizobiaceae > Shinella > Shinella sp. OV683. The sequence goes on along the minus strand of NZ_CM173543.1, from coordinate 1,259,922 downwards.
GGCGGCCCCTGACGCCCCGCCCGCCGTACTTCCGACCTTCAACACGCCTCTGATTCAGTTGGTTTTCGTGAATTTCTATCTCGGCACGGCGGAGGGCGCACTCGACGCTGCAATCGATTATGTCAGAACCACGACGCGGCCGTGGATCACCTCAGGCGTTTCGAAGGCTGCGGAGGATCCCTATATCCTCGAGCGCATCGGCGAGTTCAAGGCGCAACTCAAGGCGTCCGCGGCGCTGGCCGACGTGGCCGCAGAAGCCGTACAATCTGCGCTGTATCGCGGGCCGTCGGTGACCGAGCGAGAGCGCGGCGAGGCCGCGATCGAAGCCTATGCCGCCAAGGTCAATGCCACGCATGTGTCGCTGGAGATCACCTCGCGCGTGTTTGAGCTGATGGGGGCGCGTGCAACCGCCTCGAAATACGGGTTCGATCGCTACTGGCGCAATGTTCGAACGCACACGCTTCACGATCCGGTGTTCTACAAGGCCCGCGAAGTTGGCGATTTCGCGTTGAACAGGACGATTCCAACTGTGAGCCTGTATAGCTGATATTCTCTTTTCTGCGGGAAAGAAAAGGCGGCCGATCCGCCGCCTTTTGCCTGCCGTGGCATCATCTAGCGTTGGTCGATTCCAACGGGCTGACGCGCTGGTCCGGCTAATACCGCTCAGGCCGAAACGGCGCTGGATCGATGCTGAGGGGTTCGCCAGACATCATGGATGCCAACAGATCGGCGGAAGCCGGGCCGAGGGTAAAGCCCTGATGGCCGTGGCCGAAATTCATCCAGAGTCCCTTGTTGTGCTGCGATTGGCCAATCACCGGCAGCATGTCGGGCATGCATGGCCGCGTGCCCATCCAGGGCTGGTCTTCGACACGCTCACCAAGTTCCATCAACTGCCGCGCGGCTTCTTCCGCTCGCCCAAGCTGGACGGGATCGGGCGACACGTTGAAGCGCGCCAGATGTGCGCCAGTGGTAATTCGCGTCCCGAGCGCCATAGGCGCCATGACATAACCGAACTCGCTGTCCATGACCGGCGCCCGCAGCGGCACCGGCGAGGTATAGTGTGCGTGATAGCCGCGCTTCTTGACCATCGGAAACTTGTGGCCGAACTGCCTGAGCACGGTCGCCGACCACGGCCCGAGCGCGATCACCACAGTCTCCGCCTCGCGCGGCCCGTCGTCGGTCTGCACGACCCACGCCGTGTTCGAGGCATTCCTCTTCAGCGTTTCGGCACCGCCATGCACGAATGTACCGCCCGAGCGCTCGAAAAGATCGGCATAGGATGCAGCAAGGCTGCCCGGATCGCTGGCCGTCCACGGATTGAGCCAGTGAATGGCCCCTGCCCCTTTGCGGTTGAGTGCAGGTTCCGCCGTGCCGAGCTCGTTAGCCGATTCCGGGCGATATTCCAGACCGTAGGTCCGGGACAATCTTTCTGCGCTGCTGACTGCGGCTTCCAGCTCCGAGGCGTTGCGATAGAGCACGCGATATCCAGAACGCTGGATGAGATTGTCGGCACCTGCCCGCTGGATCAGCACATCGTGCTTTGATGTCGCCTGCGCGATCAGGCTTGACCATGCCGCAGAGATGACCTGATGCCGCTTCGATTGGGAATGCCACCAGTAGCGCAGGAGTGATCCGGCATGCGCCGGCAACTCGCGAAACGTATAATGCACATCGTTGGTGCGGCCGAAAATGATGTCGACGAACTCACCCACCGATCGCGGCATTGCCGGAGGCTCGACCGCTTCTGCCTGAATAATGCCTGCATTGCCATAGCTGGTTTCACGTCCCGGCTGCTTGCGGTCGACCAGCACGACGGACCAGCCACGATCCTGCAAGGCGAGCGCGGTGGAGACCCCCACCATGCCCGCACCCAAAACGATCGCACTCTTCATTCACTCGCTCCGACGCAACAACCCACGCGCCAATCAGTAAATGCGAACGCCCTGCCGCTCAAGCTCAGACTGGATAGCCGGCATGTCGGCGCGATCAAATCCCCAGCCATGCTTGACTGAAAGCGCGGCCGCCACACCAGCCCCCTGCCCCGCCACCGCACAGCAGGCCATGTTTCGGGTGGCAGCATGGGCGATCTTGTCACCGCCGATTGCCCGACCGGCGACCAGCAGGTTCTTCACACCCTTGGGCAGCATACTGCGATAAGGAATCTGCATGTAGCGCCCGGTCGTCGGCAGGATCAGCACGCCATAGCCGTCGATGAATTCGGGATAGATGCCGATCGTATCTTCGAACCGGCCTTCGTGGCGCGCGTCATTCTCGGTCATGTTGTAGGCCGCATCCAGCTTGCGGGTGTCGCGGATGCCGATGGTCATGCCGAAATTCCTCAGCCGCGCGCCTCCGCAGCCTGGCGTGTAGCGGCGCAGCGCCTCGATCGCCAGCATCGCCTGCTTGCGGCCCTCGATCTCGAATGTGGTCATGCTGTCAGGATCGGTCCCATCGCATCCGGCAAGATGGACGAGATTCATATAGGTGAGCTCGCCCGTGTCATGCGCCGCGCCCCAGGTGCCGGCGATGGTGTTCAGGTGCTTCGGGATCACCCCGTCCTTGATCGCCTGGGCAAACGGCTTGGCGAGGAAGGGCGAGAACATCTTGTCCTCCTTGCCCGACGTTTCGATCTGCCACTCACCGGTCGACCAGTCACTGTAGGTCTGCGGGTCACGTTGGACACCGGCCATGAATGCACGCTTGTCGACGCCCGCAAGATGGAACATCACGGAGGCGGCCTGCATTTCCTCGACCGGCGTTTTCAGCGTTGTGGCGCCGGCGCGGTAGGCAATGTCGGCGTCGCCGGTCGCATCGATCACCCGCTTTGCGAGGATGGCTTCGCGGCCAGCCTTTGATTCGACGACGATGCCGATGATCGCCTCACCATCCATCAGCGGCGAAACAAATTGCCGATGCAGCATCGGGTAGATCCCGGCCTCTTCGACCAGCCGGTCGGCGACCAGCTTGAAGCCTTCAGAATCGAGTTCATAGGACAGCGACTGGCTTTCGGGCACAGCCGCGCCCATGTCCTTGGCACGCTCCTCGAACTCGCGTCCGATGCCGTTGGCCTCCACCGTCGCCTCGTGCCGATACCAGGCAAACCCCTCGACGCCGACCACTGTAATGTTGCCGCCGAAACAGCCGAAGCGCTCGACCAGAACAACTTCGACGCCAGCACGCGCCGCTGCCAATGCTGCGGCCAGGCCGCCCGGGCCAGAGCCGACGACAAGCACGTCGGTCTGACGGATCACCGCGATCTGGCGGGCGGGTTCAGTGATGAAAGCGGGTGCGGTCGGCATTGTCGGTCTCGCTACTGTGGATCAATTTTTGGTACGCTACCGGGATTTCGCGGCAAAGGCGATATCAGGCGCGACAAGCAGCGACGATTTGAAATCGGGATGGCGGAAACATCTAATCTCTCCATCTTTTCAAGCATCTGCGCGCAATCGAAAAACTAGAGGTTGACTTCGCGGTTGCGACCGCCTACTTACGGCATATCGATATTTGCTTGTTAGCCTTTGTTATTGCACCTTAGCAACGTGCGCTCGACGAACCTCCCTTCAAAAATCGCCACCACGATCCGCTGCGCATCCGCGCGTCGGAAATTCAATTGCTATGAAAGGGTTCGTTATGACCACTGGCACAGTTAAATGGTTCAACTCCACCAAGGGCTTCGGCTTCATTCAGCCTGACAACGGCGGCGAAGACGCATTCGTCCACATCTCCGCTGTCGAACGCGCTGGCATGCGCGAAATCGTAGAAGGCCAGAAGCTTTCCTACGAACTGGAACGCGACAAGAAGTCGGGCAAAATGTCCGCTTGCAACCTCCAGGCTGCCTAATCAGGATTTGGCTTGGCCGGTGACCACGGATGTACTGGCACCGCGCCGCAGCTGATTCCGATCGAAAGTCAGGCAAGTTTGCCTGGCTTTTTTTTGATCTACACCCAGGATACGACATTGACCGAAACTATCAGCAAATCCCGCGAACGGGCCGAAGCTGCATTCGGGAAGACACAATCGCAGTTTATAGCTCGTAGCCGGACATTGTCCGAAGACGACGCGATCGTGCAAGCCCGAGAAGAAAAGACATTGCGCTTGCGCGAACTGCGCATGGCAAAAGAAGCGAGCGACCTCGCAGCAGGCATTTCCGCGAAACCGGCAAAAAACGCGCGCAAATCGCGCTAGCATCTTCCGCAGATCCATACTAAATCACCGAGCGACCGCAATGCAGCCATGGCAGCGCGTCACTATCTCTCAATTCACAATCGGAACTGACACTTGAAAAAAAGAGACAACGAACTCGCCGACCGCCGCCAGGTTGCGGCTGATGCCAAGAAGGCATTGCTCGAAAACTATCGCGCCAGCCAGACTCCCGAGCTTGCTGCCAAGCTCGCAGAGCGCGCGGCGATTGCCGCTGCCCGCGATGCGCGCAACGCTGAGCGCGAACGTGCCAAGGCCGAGGAAAAAGAACGCCTCCAGCGCGAAGAAGAAGCCCGCATAGCTGCGGCCGAAGCCGCCGCACGTGCAGAAGCTGAAGAGCGTGAAGCTGCCGACAAGGCCATGATCGCCCGCGTCATCGAAGACGAAGCTGCCCGCAAGGCAGAGCGCGACCGTCGCTACGCCGCACGCAAGGCCCGCCAGGGCTGATTCCTTCCGTGTGACGATCCGGTCTGGGCTGGACCTCTTGCCCCGACCACTACCTCAGTGCCCGCCTGCCGGGCCCTTGATCCTGCCCGACATGACGCCGAAGCCATCGATCAGCGCTTCCTGACTTTCAAGCCGGGTGGATTCGAGCTGGTTTTCGTTGAGAGCCAACATCAGCCGCTCGACTTCCTCTTCCGCACCGCGTTCGATGGCGTCAGCAATTTCCCGCTCGAGTTCATGGCGATGGCGCAGCACCGCGCGCGCCCGTGTCTGGAGCGCATGTGCCTGTCGATAGCCCTCGCGCGCATCCTCGATCGCCGCATCCTCCGTGGCGATCCACAAACGTGCAAATCGGATCTGCCGGTCGAGCCCGGCCAGAAAACCATCGAAACCCTGCACATCGAGCGCGTTGATCAGGTCCTCGCGCGTCAGTCCCGGACCGCTTGCGGCCGCAACCGACATCACCGCCTGCCAGAAGCGCTGCATATCGCGGTTTTCGAACTCGATCTGGTTGATCTCGTCGTAATCCTCGAAGAACAACTGCGGATGGTTGACGATCGTCAGCGCCAATACCGCTTCCCGCAACGACGGCAAGGCCCGGTAGCCAGCGACCAGACCCGATTTCGCCAGGCGATCCGAGATCGGTGACATCCGCCCCTTACCTGCCGGTTGCTGGTCCCGCTGGCCACCCTCACCGCGCGGCGTAAACGGTCGCTTGGCCTGTTGCTGGCCCTTCGGGCTCGCGGCCTGGAAGAACGCATAGAGCCGGTCGCGCATATCCTGCTGATAATGGCGGCGCACGCTTTCATCGGCGATCACCTGCGTCACCTGCCTGAGCTTGCCTTCGAGCTCAGCGCGCTTTTCCGGCGTCTCGAAGGTGGTGCCCGAAGTCTCGCGCAGCCAGACCATATCGGCCAGCGCCCGCGCTTCCGAGATCAGTCGATCGAATGGCGCCCGCCCCTCGATCTTGACGATATCGTCGGGATCCTTGCCATCCGGCAAGAGAGCGATCTTCAGCGAAAAGCCCGGCTTGACCTGCGGCAAAGCAAGATCCACAGCCCGCGAGGCGGCGCGCATGCCGGCGCCATCGCCGTCGAAGCAAAGCACCGGCACCGGCGCCATTTTCCACAGCAGCGCCAACTGGTTTTCTGTGAGCGCAGTACCCAGCGGCGCTACCGCATTTTCGACACCGGCCTGATGCAGGGCGATCACATCCATATAGCCTTCGACGACGATCACAGTGCCTTCGCCCTGCATGGCCTTGCGCGCCCGGGAGAAGTTGAACAGCACCTGCCCCTTGGAAAACAACTCATTCTCGTTGGAATTCAGATACTTCGCCGGCGCATCGGGTGACATTGCCCGACCGCCGAAGGCGATGACCTTTTCGCGCGACGACAGGATCGGAAACATGATGCGATCGCGGAAGCGGTCGTAGGAAACCGGAATGTCGGGGCCATGCACGACGAGCCCGCAGGCCTCGATCTGTTCCTTGCTGACGCCCTTCTGTGACAAGTGCTCCTTCAGCGCATTACGGCTGTCGAGCGAAAAGCCCAGCCGGAATGTCTCGATAGTTCGACCCGTCAGCCCGCGATCACGAAGGTAAGCGCGCGCCTTGGCCCCGGCCGCCGATTGCAACTGGTCTTGGAAGAAGCGCGTGGCCAGTTCCATCACATCGAAGAGATTATGCCGTTCACGCTCGCGACGCTCGGTCTCGGGGTCCGGCGCCGGCAGCGGCACGCCGGCGATATCGGCGACCTGCTGGACGGCTTCGTTGAAAGCCATGCCATCCAGTTCCATCATGAAGCGGAAGTGGTCGCCCGATACGCCGCAACCGAAGCAATGGTAGCGGCCCTTGCGGTCCTCGCAATGGAAGCTCGGCGACTTCTCGCCGTGAAACGGGCAGCATGCCCAATAGTCGCCACGGCCGGTATTGGTCTTCTTGCGGTCCCACGTCACACGACGGCCGATCACGTCCGAAATCGGAACGCGATCGCGCAGCTCATCGAGAAACGTGTTGGAAAAACGCATGGCCATGGTCCTGTTGGACCGATATAAGCATTTCGAAGAGAAACTGCCAATCGGCATCGGGCGCGGCTTCAGCCGCAGCCAATGCCGATTTCAAAGTTACATTAGCTCAGCAGCGCCTTGATCTGCCCCGACGCCTTGCCGAAATCGAGCTGGCCGGGATAGCGTTCCTTGAGCAGCGCCATGCACTTGCCCATGTCCTTGATGCTGGTCGCGCCAACCTCGGCGATAATGCCCTTGATCAACTCATTGACTTCAGCTTCCGAGAACTGCTTCGGCATGAACTCGGAGATAATGGCGATTTCCTCGCGCTCCTGAGCGGCGAGTTCGGGGCGGGCGCCTTCGTCATACATCTTGGCCGATTCTTCACGCTGCTTGACGAGCTTCGACAGCAGGCTGGCAATCTCGCCATCCGTGGTGGTCGGATCCGTGCGCGTGCGATTGGCGATCTCGAGATCCTTGATGGCCGACTGCACCATGCGGATCGTGGTGATCTTCCGCGTTTCCTTGGCCTTCATCGCCTCTTTCAAGGCATTCATCAATTTCTCGCGCATCGCCGGATTCTCCAAAAATATCCGGCGCTTATGCCGAGAGAAGAGAAAAAAAGCAATCCTGTCGCCGAAGACGTTGGAATCTATTCATATTTTATTGCCGGGAAAAGTCCGTGGCGCATTGACCGCAAGCCAAACCGCCACTATTTTCCGCAAAATTGCAGAAAAGGGGAAAAGAATGCGAACACGGGGACACTCCGTGCGCCTTTTCCTGCGAGCATGTGGCAGAGATCACTGCCGGAACGGAGCGATATGAGCACCCAAGCCTGGACCACCGAAAAGCCGACCGCCCTCCTCGTTCTTGCCGATGGCACCGTCATCGAAGGCAAGGGAATTGGCGCCACGGGCCGAACCCAGGCCGAAGTCGTGTTCAACACAGCGCTCACCGGCTACGAGGAAATCCTCACCGATCCCTCCTATCTCGGCCAGATCGTCACCTTCACCTTTCCGCATATCGGCAATGTCGGCACCAATGATGAGGATATCGAGGACCTGACGCCCGCAGCGCGCCACGGCGCAGTCGGCGTCATCTTCAAGGCTGATATCACCGACCCGTCGAACTATCGTGCGCTCAAGCATCTCGATGCGTGGCTGAAGGCGCGCGGCATCATCGGCCTGTGCGGCATCGACACGCGCGCCCTGACCGCCTGGATCCGTGAACATGGCGCGCAGAATGCGGTGATCGCCCACGACCCGGTCGGCGTCTTCGACGTCGACGTGCTCAAAGCTGAAGCCAAGGCCTGGAGCGGCCTGCTCGACCTCGATCTTGCCAAGGAAGCCTCTTCCGGCCAGTCCTCGCAGTGGACGCAGAAACCCTGGGTCTGGAACGAAGGCTTCTCGGACCTCGACGCCGCCGACGCCAAATACCACGTCGTCTGCCTCGATTTCGGCGTCAAGCGCAACATCCTGCGCCTGTTTGCCGGGCTCGACTGCAAGGTCACGGTGATGCCCGCCAACAGCTCCGCCGAAGATGTCCTGGCGCTCAACCCCGATGGCGTGTTCCTCTCGAACGGCCCCGGCGACCCGGCCGCGACCGGCGTCTATGCCGTGCCGGCAATCCAGAAGCTGGTCGGCTCGGACCTGCCGATCTTCGGCATCTGCCTCGGCCACCAGATGCTCGGCCTCGCGCTCGGCGGCAAGACCGAGAAGATGCACCAGGGCCATCACGGTGCCAACCATCCGGTCAAGGACCACACGACAGGCAAAGTCGAAATCGTTTCGATGAACCATGGCTTTGCGGTGGACTCCAAGTCGCTGCCGGCTGGTGTGGAGGAAACCCATGTCTCGCTGTTCGACGGCACCAATTGCGGCCTGCGCCTGGTCGGCAAGCCGGTCTTCTCCGTGCAGCACCACCCGGAAGCCTCTCCCGGACCGCAGGACAGCCACTATCTCTTCCGCCGCTTCCTGAACCTCATCAAGGAACGCAAGGGCGAACCGGCATTCGCCGAGCGCTAATCATCGCGACCGCGCGTGCTCGTATCCTTGCTGCCGAAATAGCTACGCTTAAATCTCGGGCGCAGCCCTCTCCTCCGTCATTCCTGTGCTTGTCACAGGAATCTAGCAGCGCCGCGTCTGCGGCGCGAAGGAGTCTTTTGCGCGAAAGACTTCGCGCGCTGGATTCCTGTGACAAGCACAGGAATGACGGGTGGAGTTTTAGGCGCCTGAAGCACCCAACGCTTGAGGCGAGATGCCTCAAGAAGCCCTCGGCAAGCGCCTGACCAGCACCACATAGCGACCCAATAGCAGGATCGAGGCAGCCAACAATCCGCAGACGAAGCCGATCCAGACGCCGGTGCCGCCGAAGCCGTAGTGGAAGGCCAGCACATAGGCGAGCGTGAAGCCGATCACCCAGTAGGAGATCATGGCGAGGATCATCGGCACCGTCGTGTCCTTGACGCCGCGTAGGAGGCCGGCCGCAATGGCTTGCAGGCCGTCCACAAGCTGGAAAAGCCCGGCGATCACCACCAGGCCGCCGGCATAGGCGAGCACCGCAGCGGCATCCGGCTTCGACGAGTCAAGATAGAGCGCGGCGAGTTCCGTCGGAAAAAGCGCGTAGAGAAGCCCGCCGACCAGCGAGAAGCCGGCAGAGACAATCACGACCACCCAGGACGCCCTCACCAGCCCGACATGATCGTTGGCGCCGGCCGCAACGCCGACGCGGACGGTCGCGGCCTGCGCCAGGCCCAGCGGGATCATGAAGGCGACCGAGGCCCATTGCAGCGCGATGCCGTGGGCGGCGAGTTCGACAGTGCCGATCCATCCCATCAGCAGCGAAGCGACGGTGAACAGGCTGACTTCGGCAAGGATGGTGATGCTGATGGGAAAGCCGAGCCGGAACACTTCCCAGAGAACATGGAAATCCGGCCGCCAGAAGCGCACGAACAGCTCATAGGCATGCAATTCCTTGACCCGCGCAATATGGACGATCGTCAGCAGCAACCCCAGAATGTTGGCGGCCAGAGCGACAATCGACGCGCCGAGCATGCCTAGCGCCGGCATGCCGAAATGCCCGAGCACCAGTCCGTAGGCGAAGAAGGCGTTGAACACCAGGATCACGATCGTGATGTATAGAATGAAGCGGGCGTGCCCGACTGCGCTCAGGAACGAGCGGAGAACCATGAAGGCGAGCCCCGGAAGTATGCCCCAGCCTGCAACATGCAGGTAACCCGCGGCAAGCTTCGCCACATGCGGATCCTGGCCGGCAAACAACAGCACATCCTCGGCGTACCAGACGGCCGGCAGGGTCAGCACCGAAAAGCCGGCGACGACCCAAAGGCCCATCCGCACGGCCCGGCGCACCATCATCCGGTCACCCTGCGCAAAAGCATGCGCAGCAAGCGGCACGACGGCGGTCGAAAAGCCCGAGCCAAAGATGAACAGCGTGAAAAAATACTGGCTCGCAATTACCATCGCGGCGAGTTCGACCGTTCCGAGCCGGCCGATGATGAAGATGTCGGTCACATGGATGCCGAGCTGAGCGAGCTGCGCGCCAATCAGCGGAATGGCGAGCGTCAGCGTTGCGAGAAAGTGGCCCTTCCAGCTGTTGTCGACGTCCAGAACCCTGTTTTCGACTGCAATTCCGGTCATTTCCTCAGACTTTCCTAGCAAAGAGAGGCTGATAGAGGAATTTCCCTCAGATAACCAGCAGCGAGGGCCTCCCGTAAGGATTATTCATCGCATCCATCAATGCGCGTGATGGGTTTCGGCTGCAGAGGTGCTCAACGCACGATTGGGCACTTTCCAGATGAATACGGCGAGCCCGGCAATGATCATGACCCCGGCGGCAAGATAAGGCATTCCAGGAAACTCGAAATGCGCCGATGGTCCAGAGAACCCGGTGAACAGCGCGGAAAACAACAGTGGTCCGATGATCGACGTCACGCTTGAAAGGCTGGTCAGCGCGCCCTGCAACTCACCCTGCGCCGAAGCCGGTACGCCCGCCGCCGAGATAGACCGAAGCGCTGGATCGGTCACCCCCTCGATACAGGCGACGACGATGACCACGAACACCATCCAGCCCTGCGTGGCGAAGGCATAACCCATGAAGCCGACCGCGCAGAAGCAAAGTCCGATGACCGCCGTCTTCCATTCCCCATAGAGGTTGATGAGGCGCGGCAGGACCAGGCCCATCACGGCAGCACTCATAAGGCCGAACGTGAATAGCGATAGGCCGATCATGAACTGGTCCCAGCCATAGCGATAATCGGCCACGAACGGCCAGGCGACGGGATAGACGACATGCGCCAGCCAGAACAGGAACATCACCGACGCGATCCAGCCGATGCCCTTGTAGTCCTTGATATGCATCAACGCGCCCAGCGGATTGGCCCGCTTCCACTCGAACTTCCGCCGCTGATGCTTCTCCAATGTTTCCGGCAACAGGAACGCCGCGATCACGAAATTGATGAATGCAATCAGTGCCGCGGCGTAGAACGGCACCCGCGGCCCGAACGTGCCCAGCATGCCGCCGATAACCGGGCCGAGCGTGAAACCGACGCCAAAGGAAATGCCGACCAGGCCGAAATTCTTGGCGCGGTTCTCATCATTGCTGATATCGGCGACATAGGCCGAGGCGGTCGCATAGCTCGCGCCGCTGATGCCGGCGAGAATGCGGCCGACAAACAGCACCCAGTAAGCGCCGGCCAGCGCGCAGATGAGATTGTCGATCGCAAATGTCAGCACCGAAGCCAGTAGCACCGGCCGGCGGCCGAAGCGATCGCTCAGGTTGCCGATGAAGGTACCAAAGAAGAACTGCATCGCCGAATAAACGAGAAACAGCAGGCCGCCTTCCAGCGCCGCATGGCTGACATCGGCGCCCGTCAATTCCTTCAGATAGGCAGGCATTACCGGCATGATGAGTGCGATCCCCATCATGTCCATGAGCAAAATAAAGAACACCAGCGCCAGCCCGCGGCGGGCGCGTTTCTCGTCAATCATGGTGATACCCTCTACTGATTGCGTCGGGACATGCGGAACATAAAAGGAACAAAGGGTGTGTACTCGAAATTATTCAAGCGTTCAAGCTCGCCACTGAAAATTGAAACCCGCGTGGCGTAAAAGTCGCATTTAATAGTTGACTCCTATAATCATGTTTAATAGAACAGCGCTCACGGGTTGAGCCAGCCTCATCGTCGGCAATCTAAGCTATTTGCCAGCGCCAGCAGCACCCTGTTCCACAAGTGATAAACACAGCTCCGGTCGGATGCGACAAGCAACCATTGACGGACGGGCACCAGCCGTTCCGCTGGCGGTGGCTATGCGCCAATTCGCCTTCAGCAGGGATGGAGACACACATGGCTCACTCGGATCATAGCCCCCGCCGGCCGCATGGCGCCGGCTGCATCGGCAAGCACATTTCCTCCTGGTGTCCTGCGCTCGACTGCGAGCCCAGCGGACATGAATCCAAGGAGATATCTTCATGACTTTGACGGCCACGATCAACTCTTCTTCCGGCGTGAACATCAACTACGGTGCGACCAACTACCTCGACACCATCACCGACGCGTTCGATCCGGCAACCGGCCGGTTCGGCTATTTCAACGTGCCCTACTCGAACGGCTCGTGGACCAATGCCTCACAATACGGCATTGCCGGTGCCGATAGCGACGGCGACGGCGTCTATGACGACGGCACGGCCTTCATCGCCGGCGGCAACATGAGCTACAGCCAGGGTGCGCTCTCGGGCACGGTCGACACGCTCTCCTTCGGCTCGTCGGGGATCAGCGGCATCACACCGGGCGGATATGGCTACACCTCGACCTCCATGTCGCTGGCGTCGACGGACTTCACCCTCACCAGCCTCGGCCTCTCCGGCTCCGACATGAACGACGTGCTCTACGGCCTGATGAACGGCGACGAAAGCTATCTGGAAGCGTGGCTTGCATCCAACGCCGTGATCTTCAACGGCGGCAATGGTGGCGATGCCTATCAGGGCGGCACCCAGGGCGACACGCTGCATGGCAATGCCGGCGACGACACGCTGGCCGGCGGCGGCGGCTCCGACACCATCAACGGTAATGATGGCGTCGATACCGTTCTCGGCGAAGCAGGCAACGACACGATCGATGCCGGCAAGGGCAACGACATCATCAATGGCGGCGCTGGCGTCGATACGCTGACCGGCGGCGACGATGCGGATATCTTCGTATTCTCGGCGGTGTCCGATAGCTCCGCCAGCGCCTTCGACACGATCACCTCCTTCAACGCCGGTGGCGTACTTGCGGCTACTTCGGTCGACAAGATCGATCTGGACGCGCTCAACCTCACCGGTTTTTCCGGGGGCGGCGTCGCCGCGGCCAACAAGGCATGGATCTCCGGCAACACGATCTATGCCGACACCTCGGGTGACACGACCGCGGACTTCGCCGTCGCTGTAAATTCGTTCAGCGGCACGATTAATGCCGCGGACTTCATTTTCTAACGCGAACTGGCCAGCCGCCGATAAAGGCGGCTGGCTTTCCTATGCAAGCACAGAACCACTCCCCGGCTTAAGACTTCGCCGACTTGGAAAACAGGGACTTCCGATGACTACGACGACATATACCAGCCAGAACGGAACCACCGTCACCATCGAATACGCCGCTCTGGCGGACGAAACAGCATCGGGCACCATCCTGGCCAGCGTAACGGTCACCAACCCCACCCACGCAATTTCCGATGTCTATCTGATGATTCCGCCATATATCGTGGATGCGAATGGCAATGAACTGGAGGACCTGATCGCCTACAGCACGGACGGTGGCACGACGACATCAAGCTACAACAGCGGCCTGGTTACCGGCGGCGCCAACAGCTTCACGTTCCAGTTGGTCGCAATAGGCGACATCGATTTCTCGGACTTCGAACTTGGCGGAACGCTTGATCTCACTTTCGTCGCAGGCCTCGATGACTTCTCGATCTACGACGAATTCGACCCCGTCGCTGTGACTGTCGAAGAAGAAATCGAGAATACCGCACCCTCGAACATCGCCTTGTCAGCGACAACGATAGCGGAGAATTCGGTGCTGGGCGCGGTGATCGGCGAACTTTCAGCCACGGACGCCGAGGGCGACACGCTAACCTATTCTCTGGATGACGATGCGAACGGATTGTTCAGCCTGACGGTCGAAAACGGCGTGACCAAGCTCGCCGTCAACGGTGCGCTCGACTACGAGAGTGCAACCTCGCACGATATCGTCGTCAAGGTTTTCGACGGCGAAAATACCGTCACAAAGACATTCACCATCGACGTCACGGACATCGACGAAAACGTCGCACCCACCGACATCGGCATCTCAAACACAACGATCAAGGAATCCGCTCGCACTGGCTTCGAAGTCGGCGTGCTGTCGGCCACCGATCCCGATGGCGACAGCATCACCTGGTCGCTGGTCGACGGCCAGGGCGATAACGACAACAGTTTCAAGCTGCGAACCAATGACGACGGCTCCGTCAGCGTCGTGCTGAAAAACCCGCTCAACCATGAATCCGTCGGTGGCGGCCTCTATGACCTGGTCGTCAAGGCGACTGATTCCAACGGCCACGAAACCATCAGCACAATCGAGATCACCGCGGAAGACGATCCATTGAAGTTCTCCGGATCTCCGACTGGCAAGGATTACACCGCTGTTGTCGAGACAGCCAAGGTCGGCCAGGAAGTAGGCTATCTCTCGGCCTTCGACGCTGATTTCGACATCGCTTCGGCAATACTGGTCGATGATGCCGACGGCGCCTTCAAGATCACCTCGCGCGTCGTCGAAGGCGTCACCCGCTACTATCTCGCCACCGCCAAGAAGCTGGACCACGAGACGCTCGACAGCCACTCGGTCACCTTCCAGGCCACCGATACGAACGGCAATACTTACCAGAAGACCATCGACGTCAACGTGCTGGATGCAGCGGAAACCGGCGACACCGCACGCGGCCGGATCACCATCGATGCCGCGACGGCACTTGCGGGCAAGAATGGCGGCGTCAACTGGAACACCTATCTCGCTGACTACCATGACAAGCTGTCGGCTTATCTGCCTGCCTTCCTGCCGAACGGCACCGGATGGAGCCAGAGCAATCCGTCCAGTGAGTTCCTCTTCGGCAATGGCGAGAGCTTCATGTCGATGCGCGGCTCCAATTTCGTCTACAACTGGACCGATCCGGTCACCGGCGAAGACGCCCACGTCGTCAGCGGCAATATTACCGACCTCGTTTTCGGCGCAGGCAAGGACAGCGGCAGCGACATCGGCATCACCGAGGCCGAGCTGACGATCTCGGGCCTTGATCTCAGCAATGATTCCACGCCGCTCAACCGCATATTCGGCGAGGTCAATGTTCTCGCCTCGGCCTTCATGCATGGGCTTGATGCCGGCTACCCCGCCGAGATCGAATATGTGAAGGCGCTGCTGGCGTCGTACGCCCAGACCTTCAACGGATCGGCGAAAGCCGACACCTATACCGGCACGATCTTCAACGACGTCGTGCGCGGCAATGCCGGCGTCGACACGGTCAATGGCGCTGCAGGCAACGACAAGCTCTGGGGCGGCAACGGCGCCGATATTATCAAGGGTGGCGCGGGCAACGACCACCTCTACGGTGGCGCGGCTTCGGACAAGCTCTATGGCAATGCCGGTGCGGACATCTTCCACTTCACGGCAATATCCGATTCCAGGAAGAACGCCTTCGACACGATCTACGATTTCGACGGCAAGGGTGGCGACAGGATCGCACTCTCCGATATCGATGCCAATTCCAGCCGTGGCGGAAACCAGGCCTTCACCTTCATCGGCAGCCAGGACTTCCACAGGAAGGCCGGCGAGTTGCATTTCGACAAGGTCAAGGGCGATACGGTCGTCGAAGGCGACCTCAACGGTGATGGCAAGGCGGATTTCGTCCTGCATCTCGACGATGCGATGAGCCTCAAGGCCGACTACTTCATCCTCTGAATGTGCAGCAAGAACCGGGCGTCGGCAGGCGCCCGCTTCACCGATCCTATTGAAAAGAAAGGCAGGACACTGTGGCCATCAACATCACCGTGAACTCCAACGCCGGCGTCAACGTCAATTCAGGCGCAGGCAGCTACCTCAACACCCTGCCGTCGATGTTCGACACCAGCACGGGCAATTTCGGCTACTTCTACGACAACCTCAACGCAGCCAGCGCTTACGGCCTGGCTCTGGAAGAGGAGGGCAGCATGTTCTCCGGCGGACCGGCGCTGTTGGCCAAGGGCCTGCTGCGCTATGACATGGTCGAGCACGTCGTGACCGGACGGCTGGACTCGCTGGCGCTCGGCGAGGAATTGAACGGCCTTACCGGCGGCTTTGGCGTCACTTCCAAAAAGATGTCGCTGGGCAGCACCGACGTCAGCTTTGCCAACCTTGGGCTGGACAAGGCGGATGGCGACGACGTCAACGGCATCCTCTTCGGTCTGATGACCGGCGACCCCGCCAATTTCCTGAAATACCTGGCCACATCCGCAGTGAACTTCTCCGGCGGCAAGGGCGCAGACAGCTATTATGCCGGCAACAAGGCTGATGTGCTGGATGGCCACCAGGGCAGTGATAGCCTCTCCGGCGGTGGCGGCAAGGACAAGCTCTATGGCGGCACGGGTAGCGACACGTTGCTCGGCGGTGCGGCAGCGGACAAGCTGACCGGGGGCAGCGGTGTCGACACGCTGACGGGTGGCGGCGGTAACGATGAGTTCATCTTCACGTCGACCAAGGAGTCGACCGTCTCGAAATTCGACGTGATCACCGACTTCGCCAGAGGCGATCATATCAATCTCACAGCCATCGACGCCAACACCAAGGCTGGCAAGGACCAGGCATTCGATTTCATCGGCTCGAAGGATTTCTCCGGCACGGCGGGAGAATTACGTTTCGAAAAATCGTCGGGCGGAACTGATGTCTACGGCGATACCAACGGTGATGGCCAAGCCGATTTCGCCATCCACCTCTCCCATTCCCTCAAGCTGATCGCCAGCGATTTCATGCTTTGAGGGAACTACGGCCGTTCCGGTTCGCCATGTTGCCGGAACGGCCTCCTAGCTGTTTGATCCCGGACTTTGATGGTGCAATTTTCTCACAAGCTTGGAGGGATACGCTATGGGACAAATTCTACATGGAAGCGCCACGACGACTGAGACGATCCGTCGAGCAATACAAAATGGTCAAGAGAGCCTGAGAGCGCCATCGAAGCGCTACGGTATCAACCAAAAAGACGGTGGCAAAGTGGCGTAACCGCACCGCCAGCATCATAATCACCGGCCCGGCCTTGTTCTTCGCTTTCTTCACCTCCGGCAAACGTAGGCGACCGACTTCACCCAACCGTCGCGCGGATCGAGATAGAAACCTATGGTGTCGCCTTTAGCCCCGCGGTGGACGCCGCGGCCGGGATCGCGCGGCGGCGGTGAGCATCATCGTCCCTGGGCAGAGCTCCCTGCGAGGAGGGTTTTCCTTCCTATCCTCGTTCTTTTCCTATAGGGCCATCTCATGTTGAAATCCTCTCATTATGACGCTATATTCCGTCATAATAAGCGGCTAGTTGAGCCGGACAGGAGATTCGCAATGGGTCTGATCCAGTATTCCGACAACGGGTTTTTCGCACCGAACAAGATCGCTGACGTATTTCGCACAACCAGCGAGGAAGTCGCCCGCACAGCAGGCCTTGGAAAAGACGCCGTCCAGCGCAAGGAACGCGTCCGGTCGGACAAGACCCAGCGCCGCCTGCGCCAGATGGTCGAGATCATCAACAAGACGGAACCGCGTTTCGGTTCCGCCCTGATGGCCTATGCCTGGTATCGGTCCGAGCCGCTGCCCGGATTCTCGGGCCAGACCGCAATGCAGCTTGTCCGTAGCGGCCGCTCGGAGGAGGTGCTCGACTATGTCGATGCGGTCGATGCCGGCGTCCACGCCTGATCCCGCCCATGCTCTATCACGGCCCGCTTTATCGCGCCCTTAACCCCATCTATGCGCGCGAACCGTTGTCGGGTCGGGGGGCCGGGCTATATGGGGGGCGGTTCAATCCCAAGGGCATCCCCGCACTCTATACGTCCCTGACCGTGATGACGGCACTCAGAGAAGCCAATCAGGCGGGCAGTCTCCAGCCAACCACGCTCGTCTCCTATGATGCCGAGATTGAAGAGGTTTTCGACTGCCGAAACGAAGCGGCCCTGCAAGCGGCGGGCATGGACACCGCCGCGATTGCGGATAGCACGTGGCGTGACCAGATGAAATCGACCGGAGAAGCGAGAACGCAAGCCTTCGCCCGACGGCTGATCGCCGGCGGTTTCCACGCTATACTCGTCAGGAGCTTTGCGCCAGGTGCTACCGGCGATGACCTTAATCTCGTGCTCTGGAAATGGATTGACACAGCACCGTCCCGCCTCACCCTGATCGACGATGAGAACCGCCTGTCCAGATAGACGTGAACTGGCCAAATGGCAGGATGCGACGCATCATCCAGCGCCCCTTGGGATCTCTCTCCCCCATGCTCAGCAACAGCACCGGGTGAAATCGAGATCGGTAGATAGACGGGCTCGCGGGTCGAACACCATTTTGCGAAGCATCGTGCCGCCTTTGAAGGCTACGTTACTTTACCCGTAAGGCTCCTCCTCCGATACGCAGAAGACACGATTGGCTCCCGCCGCAACCGAGCCCACCCCATTCCTTCTGAATCTGTTCGGCGGACCGCTTCTCCCTACGTTTGACTGCATCTCCATCATCATCGCGGCGACGAGTTTGGCCATCGATCCAGCCCTGTGCAGGGTTGGAATATTAACTATTCGTTAACCACTTTCGACGTAAAACTCATCAACGAAAAATTAACGTGAATGACCAAAGTGTTAACAGACGCTCGCTCCATCCGTCTAAAGGGCCGCTCTTTCCTGGCGGTCGTATTGTCTCCGGACCTGCCTATCGACCAGTGGCTGTTGCAGCTGGATGACTTGGCAGCACGTTCGGCCGGCTTCTTCCTGGAAAAGCCGATCGTGCTTGACGTAACCGATTTGCCGATCGAACGCCCTCAGCTCAAACAGCTGATCGCAGAGCTTGCGGAACGAAATGTTCGCATCATGGGAATCGAGGGTGCGCGCCCCTCGCTGTTTGAGCCGGGAATGCCCCCAGCAATGAAGGGCGGGCGGGCGGCCTCCGACTTTGAAGTCACGGTCAAGGAGGCTGCGGCTGATGAGCCGAAGGAAAGCGTCGCAAGCGTCCCGGTGCCCGAAGTGCGCGCCACCTTGCAGTCTATTGTCATTCGCGAGCCGGTGCGCTCTGGCCAGTCGGTGATCTTTCCGGAAGGTGACGTGACCGTCATTGGCTCGGTCGCCTCGGGCGCCGAAGTCATCGCCGGCGGCTCCGTCCATATCTACGGAACCCTGCGCGGGCGGGCATTGGCAGGCTCGGTTGGCAATGCCGGCGCCCGCATCTTTTGCCGTAAGCTCGAGGCGGAGCTACTCGCCATCGACGGCATCTACACAACGGCGGATGAACTGTTGCCCGATCTTTACGGTCAGGCAGTTCAACTCTGGCTCGATGGCGATGCCATTCGCGCGCAGAAACTTGTCTGAAATGCACTTGGTCACGCTTAGGAGATACCGAAAATGGGGAAAGTGATCGTAGTCACGTCGGGAAAGGGTGGCGTCGGCAAAACAACGTCGACCGCGGCGCTCGGGGCGGCATTGGCCCAGAGAGGCGAAAAAACCGTCGTGGTCGATTTTGATGTCGGCTTGCGCAATCTCGATCTGGTCATGGGTGCCGAACGACGGGTCGTCTACGATCTGGTCAACGTCATCCAGGGCGATGCCAAGCTTCCGCAGGCGTTGATCCGCGACAAACGGCTGGAGACGCTGTTTCTGCTGCCGGCATCGCAAACGCGCGATAAGGACAATCTGACCGCCGAAGGCGTCGAGTGGGTCATCAACGACCTCAAGCGCTATTTTGACTGGGTCATCTGCGACAGCCCTGCCGGCATCGAACGCGGTGCAACACTTGCGATGCGTCATGCGGATATGGCGGTTGTCGTCACCAACCCGGAAGTCTCCTCCGTGCGTGACTCGGACCGCATCATCGGCCTGCTCGATTCCAAGACGCTTAAGGCGGAACGCGGAGAGCGCATGGAGAAGCATTTGCTGCTGACGCGCTATGATGCAAATCGCGCCGAACGCGGAGATATGCTCAAGGTCGACGACGTGCTCGAAATCCTTTCTATCCCTCTGCTCGGGATCATTCCGGAGAGCATGGATGTTCTGCGCGCTTCAAACATCGGTTCACCCGTTACGCTGGCTGACAGCCGCAGTGCGCCCGCGATGGCGTATTTCGAGGCTGCGCGCAGATTGGCTGGCGAAGATATCCCCGTCACTATCCCGGGTGAAAGACGGAGCATCTTCGGCAAAATCTTCGGACGGAGGGCCGCATGAGCATTTTCGGACTTTTCCGCAAACAGACATCTGCGCCGATGGCGCGCGAGCGCTTGCAGCTGCTTCTATCCCATGAGCGTTCCTGGGCAGGTCAATCGGACCTTGTGTCCGTTCTCCGGGGAGAAATCCTCGCAGTGATTGCAAAGCACGTCCAGCTCGACAGCGATAAAGTGCACATACGCGTGGATCGTGAAGTCCATTTTTCCAGACTCGAGATCGAGGTTGAAATCCCTCTGAACTCGATGGCGCATGCGGCTTGAGATAGCATTCTGCGTCCAATTGAGCTCGCATGCTAGCGCGCTCGACATTTGATGGGAAATGAGGAACGGAAGCGTACGAGTCAGTAAGTGCCTGCGCGGAATGTTCGTCGTGCTCTGACGGCGACGTGGAAGTTATTTCTGCGTTGCTGTCGCTCTCTGTTATTTGGCAGACAAGTGAATTCGAACTGCGGACCCCACCACTGACCCCTCTGGGCGTATTGAATATGGTCGTGATGCTCGAAGGCGCGGGGGCCCGTGGTGCAAGCCATTTCCGGAGGGTTCCAAAACGCTTTTCAGAACGTTGCCGAGTCCTCGGGCCACAAGAATACT
Source organism: Shinella sp. OV683 (assembly GCF_057787725.1). Classification (NCBI taxonomy): domain Bacteria; kingdom Pseudomonadati; phylum Pseudomonadota; class Alphaproteobacteria; order Hyphomicrobiales; family Rhizobiaceae; genus Shinella; species Shinella sp. OV683. The sequence continues at coordinate 1,239,229 of NZ_CM173543.1, read as the reverse complement.
GGCGCCTTGTTGGCATCGGAGATTTCCCGCAGCCCGTGCCAGGTACGGTTGGCATAGACCAACGCCTCATCCGCTCGCGCTTCTTGCGCGAAAGGTGATACCGACAAAAGCTCGGCGGTCATCAGGCAGGCACCGGGTACCGCGAGCCGACCGCGAAGTGCCGCCCGGAACCAGAGCCCGACTTGTGGATAATAGGGTTCTCCTGAGGCGAGCCGGTCCCAGTGAACATTTGGGCCGAACCGGTCGACCCCGCTAGTGGCACACAGCCGCGCAAGCTCCATGTCCCGGCGCCGCACGAAATGCACCACCACGGTCTCTGCTTGTTCGACTGCCTTTGCGGTCGAGGATGAAGCCGAAAGCGAGAAGGCGACCGTTGGCGGCGACGCGCTGACGGATATTAGCGAACTGACCGTCAGAGCCACTGGCCCGCCACCCGCATCGGCCGTGATGATCGCCACCCCCGATGGATGATGACGGAAGGCCGAGAAAAAGGCCTCCATCACCGTCATCGATCCGTTGACCGCGCCATCCGCCGAAACGTTGCGCGCGGCCCGGCTCTGAACTTTCAACACGTCGCTCATTTCTTTTCGATCAGATCGTAGAACTGCCAGACACGGTCGCTCCACAGGCCGGCGATTTCGCGGCCAGCCGCGCCGACGATATTGGGGTTGATCGTGAAGTGATTGGCCGCAGTCAGCATTTCACGATAGGTACGCTGCATCACGCCATAGCGTAGCGAAGCGCCGCCAGCCGCCCGGTAGACGAACTGGCAGGCATCGACGCCTGCCTCATGCACCTCGGACTTGGCGAGGTGCACAAGGCTGATCTGGCGGGTCGAAACACGATTACCGGCCTCGATTGACGCTTCGACATCGCGCCAAACTTCGAAGAGGAAGGCACGCGCCGCGCGTACGCGGGCGTCAGCCCGGCCGAAGTCGAACCAGAACTTGTCGCTCTCGCCAAGCAGGCCGGCCCGGCCTGTCTTGGTGAGCGCGTATTTTGCCATCTCGTCGAGTATGCGTCGCGAGGCACCGATGGCCCAGCCGGAATGGCCGATGGCGGCAAGCCCGACGACGCCGAGGCTGAAGAATTCCTTCATCCGCTGCGGCTCGGCAGTCAGGATTGGGAACACCATGTCGTCGGGAATGAGCACGTCCTTGGCAGCGTAGTCGATGCTGCCGGTCGCCTGCAGGCCAAGCGAGTGCCAATTTCCGAGCAGGTCATGATCCTCGACCGGGGCGTGGGCGCAGAGCACGATCACATTGCCATTCTCGTCCTTTGCGGGCTGGCCATTGCCGTCATCGAGCAGTGCTGCCGTGTGGGTGAAGGTGGCATGATAGATGCCGCTCGCATACGACCACTTGCCATTCAGCAGGTAGCCACCGTCGACCTTCTTGAGCATGCCAGTCGGCGTGCCCTGCCCGGAGAAACGGTTTTCCGCATCACCGCCGAACAGGCGGGCGATGGCAGTGTCGGGCAGAAAGGCCGCCGACATGGCGCCGATGCAGGCATGAACCATCGATACCCAGCCAGCAGCACCGCTGTGATAGGTGATCGCCTCTATGAGCTGCAACCCTTGCGTCGGGGAAAGCTGCGCCCCACCGATGTCCTCGCCCGCAAAGACGTGCGACATCCTGAGCGACTTCAGGGCTTCGAACGTCGCCTCGTTCAGGCGCCCGAGTTTTTCGTTCTCCTGGGAGTTCTCCTCCAGAACGGGACCGATCTTGCTGACTTGTTCGATCAGCGACGAAAAATCCGTTTTCGTGCCCCAGTACGAGGTTCCATGCTTCAGTGGTGCATTCATGACTATTCCTCCTTGGCATTTCCGTGATGTGCGGTGGGCCTAGCCAACAGGCCTGCCGCGTCTTTCCTGAAGATCACGCGGTTTTAGCCCGCGAGAAAATCTCCGATGGCAGCCACCACACGCGGATCTTCCTGCATGGCGAAATGGCCGACATCCGCGACGATCAGCGTCCGGGCATTCGGGATGCGCTCTGCCCAGATCGGCGCCTGTGAGGGCGGCAACATGCGGTCCCTGTCGCCCCAGACAATGAGCGTTTCGTTGGGAATTCGACCCAGCCAACGGCCGAGATTGGGGTGACCCATGCCGTGAACCTTGAGAACATTGCCGAGTGCTTGGCCCTCCTTGCCGCGTGCGGCAAGAAAGGCCTCCAACGGCGGGCATTCCGAGCCGCCGGGGAAGTAGCGCAGGGCGACGTCGACATTATGGGCGAGATAGCCGGGCAGCGCTTCAGGACCAATGGCCGCGAGATCGGCGCCGGGGTGGTCCGGATGATTGAGCCCCGCGGGGGCATTAAGGACCAGGCGGGAAAAGCGTTCGCCAGCGACCGCGGCCATTTCCGCCGCCATCCAGCCGCCCATCGAATGACCGACGAGATGCGGCCGATCGAGGTCCAGCGCCGCGATAAGACGCAGATTGTGCACCACCATGTCCTGCATTCCAGTGAAATGCGGAGCCTCCGCACTCTCACCAAAGCCGGGATGGAAGGGCAGATAGACACGGAAGCGGTCGGCGAGACCCTGCGCCCATTGGTAGCCCTCCAGCGTGGCGGCGCCGTGCAATGCCAGCACGGCCGGACCCACCCCGATCGCCTTCACGACCACGGATACGCCGTCGATGTCGTGCTTTAGAGTTTCGAAATCCATCAGTTCCTCCCGGAAATTGCCGATCAGCCTGCATTGGCCGTGATCAGCACCTTGCATTGTGTCGTCCTGCGACGGAGCGCCTCGAAGGTCTCGGCAACTTCCGCAAAGCCGATCCGCTCGGTTATGAGTTCCTGTGGCCGGAAGCGGCTGGGTCCGAGCGCTTCAAGCGCAGATTCGAATTCGGCCATGTTGAAGAACACCGCGAAGACCAGCCTGATCTCCTTTGACAGCGCCGCGAACGGATCCCACTCATCCCCGCCGACGCAGAGGCCGACCCCGACCACGGTTCCATGGGTGCGGACGAGGCGACAGGCGAAATCGATGAGGCCACGCTTGCCGACACATTCGAAGACGATATCCGGCGCGCCGCCGGCCTGGTCCCGGAATTCCTCGGCAAGACCCGGTCCCGACAGTGCAAAGCCGGTTGCCCCAAGTGCCGCCGCACGCGCCTCCTGATGCCTGCCCAGATCGGCGACAATCACGTCACGCGCGCCATAGCGCCGAGCCCAGAAGGCGACCAGCAGGCCGATCGGTCCGGCACCTAGGATGAGCACGCGATCGCCGGGCTTCAAACCGGATCGAATGACCACATGCAAAGCCACCGACAGCGGCTCCGCCAGCGCGCCTTCGGCGGTCGGCAGGTCTACCGGCAAGACACGGCATTGCCGGGCCGCAACGGTCGCAAATTCGGCATAGCCGCCACCGATGAGCCGCATCTCGGCGCACCAGGCGGGTTCGCCACGCCGGCAGCTGTCGCAATGGCCGCAACCGCGCATCGGAGCGACCGCCACCCGGTCGCCCAGCTTCAACCCTGTGACCCCGCTGCCGCAGCGAACGACTTCACCTGCGAATTCATGTCCGAGCACGTCATGGGGCTTGAGCCCGAAGGTCACCGGGTCCTCGGTCATGTGCAGGTCCGAGCCGCATATGCCGCAGGCAGCGATCCGCAGCAGGACCTCGTCGTCGGCCGGCTCGGGCACCTTGAGGTCGTCGATACGCAGAGCTTGTCCGACGCCGTCGAACAGAGCAGCCTTCATGGCTTGTCCTCCAGAAGTATGCGGCGCGTCGGAAACCACGGCGCATCCACCACCTTGCAGATCAGCCCCCAGATACCGCCACGTGCGAACAGCGCCATGAACAGGGTGAGAAGACCGAGCACCACCAGATAGGTCGCGCCATACTCGCCGAACCACCTGTCGGCGAAGAAATAGATGAGAGCGCCGATCAGCACGCCTTCAAGTGATCCCAGCCCGCCGACCATGACGATGAAGATCGCGATGTTGGCCCAGTTGGGGTCATAGGCGGAAGGCGGCGTGATGCGCAGCTGGGCCATGAAGTAGATGGCGCCGGCAAGCCCGGTTCCCATGGCTGCTGCCACCCAGAGCAGAAAGCGCACGCGGCCGACATTCACGCCCTGGCTCGCTGCGGCGATCGGATTGTCACGCATGGCGATCAGCGCCAGGCCATAGCGCGACCGCAGAAGCGCATAGCTGCCGCCGACGGTCAGCAGCAGCATCAGTGCCGAGATGAGCGAGACGCCCAGCGCGCGTTCGTCGGCCGAGTAACCCGTCATGACGCGGAGGCTCATGCCGGCGCCGGCATTGACATAGCCGAAGACCGAGGTTGCGAGCCGCATGACTTCGGCGATCACCCAGGTGCCAATGGCGAAATAAGGTCCGTCGAGCCGATGCAGCAGGCCATAGGTGGGAACAGCCAGGATCGCGGGGGCGATCATCGCCAGCACCACGGCGACAAACGGATTGATGCCCCAGAGCTGCGCCATCACGAACATCATGTAAGCGGCCACACCGACAAAAGCCTGCTGGCCGACCGAGACCAGTCCGCCATAGCCGGCAAGCAGGTTCCACATCTGCGCGACCGCGATGTAGCAGCAGAGCTCCACGACGTCGCGGATCAGGCCCTGGCTGGCCCACAGCGACATGGAGGCTATCGCAAGGAGCACGCCGATGCCGATGATCAGTGCCACGACACCGGAAGCGGTCTGGCGCTGCACGCGCACGGGTGCAGGCTGCGCGACCTCGGCATGAGCGGGAGCAAATATGTCTGCCATGAGCTCAACCCTTTCCAAGTATGCCCTGCGGTCGCAGGGCGAGAATAATCAGGAACACGAGATGGCCGGCAAGGATGCCGAAGCCGGGGTCGATGCGAAAACCGATCGACTGGCTGATGCCGAGCACCATGGCACCGATGAACGCGCCCCAGATCGAACCCATGCCGCCGATGATCACGGCCTCAAACGCATAGATCAACTGGTAGGCACCATCGGCGGGCGCCACAGTTGCCCGCAGCGACTGAAAGACGGCCGCAAAACCCAGGATCGCCACGGCGAGCGCGGTCGCGCCGGCATAGATCCTCTTGGGGTTCACGCCGGTCATCGCGGCGGCCTCGACATCGGCGGAAGCGGCGCGCAGCGCGCGGCCGAACCTCGTATAGCGCAGCGAAGCGTGAAGCCCGGCAGTGAGTACGGTGGCGGTACAAAGCACGATCACCGGCAGCACGCCCACGAAGATTGGCCCCAACTGCACCGATGCCTGCGCAAGGCCGCCGCTTGGAAGCGAGCGGGTATCCGCCGACCAAATTTGCTGCATCGCGTTCTGAAGCGCCACAGAAAGTCCGAACGTGGCGATCAGCGACGGCAGAGTATCTTCACCCACCACCCGGTTGAGGATCAGACTCTGCAGCAGCACGCCGAACACGGCGCCCAGCGCCACAAGCACGACAAGCACCGACCATGGCCCCAGCGAGAAGGTCGAGGCGAGGCTGATGCCGATCAGTGCAAGCAGGATCATCAGGTCGCCATGGGTAATATTGACGATGCGCATCACCCCGAACATCAACGCCATGCCCAGCGCATACTGGGCATAGAGACCGCCCAGCAGAACACCTTGTACGAGCCCGTCAACCCAATGCATGAGACGCTCCGAAATAGGCTTCGCCGATGGCCTCGCGGGAGATGTCAGCCGACCGGCCGGTGAGAGTGACGCGACCTTCAAGCATGCAGTAGAGTCGGTTCGAGGCTGAGCGGGCCAGGCTCACGTCCTGTTCAACCACCACGACGGCGGTGCCGCTTTCGGCGATCGACGGAATGGACTGGTAGATTTCCCGCACGACCTTGGGCGCGAGGCCAAGACTGATCTCGTCACACAGAAGAAGGCGCGGCTGGTTGAGCAACGCCCGGCCGATGGCCACCATCTGTTGCTGGCCGCCCGACAGCGACTGCACCAGTACAGCCTGTTTTTCCTTGAGGATTGGAAACAGCGCATAGACCCGATCGATCGTCCACGCCTCGCCGTGTGGCGCGGCGGCATGGTCCATTGCCACCCGCAGATTGTCGGCGACCGACATGCCCGAAAACAGGCGCCGGCCTTCGGGGACGATCGCGACACCGTCGGCCACCATGCGATGTGGCTTGCTGCCGCCGACAGGGCGGCCGTCGAGGCGCACCATGTCCGGGACCACGCGGAGCAGACCCATGATCGATTTCAGCAGCGTCGATTTGCCGGCGCCATTGGCACCGATCAACGCGACAACCTCACCTGCGCCAATTTCGAAATCCACGCCGTAGAGCGCCTGAAAATCGCCATAGCGTGCCACCAGCCCATGGGTGGACAAAAGAGTGGTACTCATGTCTCGATCCCCATATAGACGCGCCTCACTTCGGGATTGTTGATGACGTCGTCCGGTGCGCCCTCGGCAATCTTCTCGCCAAAGTTCAGCACCATGATCCGGTCCGCGACGGCCAGCAGCGCATGCAGAACGTGCTCGATCCAGACGATCGTGACGCCGTTGTCGCGGATGCGCCGGATGAGTGCGACCAACGCCTTGCCTTCGTCGTCGGTCAGGCCGCCGGCGATCTCGTCGAGCAGCAGAAGTTTTGGGCCGGAGGCGAGCGCTCGCGCCAGTTCGAGCCGTTTGCGGTCGAGCAGCGTCAGCGAACCAGCCGGACGATTGGCCTTGTCTGCGAGTTCGCAGTCGCGCAAAATCTCGGCGCATCGCGCATAACTTGCCGCCTCGGAGCGACCACCGCCGAATGAAGCCGCGACGAGCAGGTTCTCGAACGTGGTCATGCCGACATAGGGGCGCGGGATCTGGTAAGTCCGCCCGATACCCATCTGGCATCGCCTATAGGGCGGCTGGCCTACCAGCCTGTTACCGGCAAAAACCAGGTCACCATCATCCACGCGGATATCGCCGCTGACCAGGTTGAAGAGCGTGGTTTTCCCGGCGCCGTTCGGACCGAGAATGCCCAGCACCTCACCGCCGCGAACGTCGAAGCTGATGTCATGCAGGACACACAAAGCCCCGAAGGACTTGCTCAGTCCCCGCGCCTCAAGCAATACGTCGTTTGCCATGCTTTTTCGTCCAGACATCATGCGTGCAGGTCATCCGTGAATTTCCATCTCAAGTCCGAGCCTGCCCTCCCTCAAGAGCGGCAGGCTCGCCTCTGATGATTGGGGGTTACTCAGACCGCCCAGGGAATCGGCACCATCTTCTGCTCGGGCTCGAACAGCTTGTTGACGGTGTTGTCGACGATCTTCAGGTCGTAGGGCCACTTGTCGCCCTTTCTCCACTGGCCGCCGAAGATCGGGGTGGTGGAGACGTTCTTATGCGGACCGCTGGAGAAATCGACCTTGCCGATCAGGGTATCGAGCTTGGTCGCCACCATGGCATCACGGTTGGCGGTGCGGTCGAGAGGGTTGGACGAGCGCTTAAGAATGTCGAGGGCCACTTCCCAGATCGCATGGCTGTAGCCGAGCGGCTGTGTCCACTGCTTCTTAGTCTCGCTCTCCCACTGTGCGGCGATGTCGCGGCTCACCTGGCCGGTCAATGTCGACTTGAAGGGAAAGGCGGGTGTCCACCACACCTCGGACGACATGCCGTCGCCGAGCGGCCCTAGCGCCTGCACGCCACCTGGGAAGAGCAGCGCTGCCGCCACCGTGACGGCCTTGGGCTTGTAGCCCTGCTGGGCGCACTGATTGACGAAGGTCTTGAGGTCGTCTGGATAGGTGATGCCGCCGACAATCTCGCAACCGGCTTGCTTGAAGGCCGCGATCTGTGCCGAGTAGTCATTGGTGCGCGGCTGGAAAAAGCCCGGCATGGTGATCTCGAAGCCAGCCTTCTTGGTCGGCACCGGGAGGCCATAGTCGTTGTTGCCCCAGGTTTCGCCGTCGGCGTTCTGCGGAAACAGCATGCCGACCTTGCGGTTGGTTTCGAGCGTGTTCCACAGGCCGACAAAGGTGTTGAGTGCTTCGTCGAGACCCCAGAAGAAGTGGTAAGTCCAGTTGAACGGCTTGTCGGCGCCGCCGCGTGGCATGATGATCGCCTGCCAAGGCGCGCCGGTCGAAAGGCAGGGGCACTCGTTGAGTTCCGCCTGGTCGGCCGAGGGGCTCACCGTATCGGTCGTCGATGCCGGCAGTAGAAGATGCACGCCGTCGTTCAGGATGAGATCGCCGGCAACTTCCGCGGCGCGGTTGGGATCGGACTGGCTGTCGCGGATCAGGATCTCGACGTCGAACTTGCCGGCGGGCGTCTCAAGGCCATCTTTCAACAGTGCCTTGACCTTGTCGGCGGCCCAGCCATCGGTCTCCCCGAACAGCGCCAGCGGCCCCGTTGCCGGCGTCACGAAGCCGATCTTGATCGTGCCTTTGGACTGCGCGCGCGCCACCATCGGCGCGCCGAGTGCCGAGACCGCAAGGCCTGCACCCATTCCCTTGAGAACCGTTCTGCGCGACGGCCTCGTGATATTTCCTATCAAATCCACCATGGTCTCCTCCCTTTGGTTTCTTCAGTCGATGTCAGCGCTGACCGGCCACCTCCACGCCACCGGTCATCGCGAAACTCACTTGATGCGGTGCATCGCGCCCCCATCGATGACGATCTGGCTTCCGGTCACATAGGATGAGCAGGGGGAAGCCAGATAGAGCGCCAGCCCCTTGATGTCCTCAGTATCGCCGATGCGGCCGATCAGTGACTGAGCCTCGAAGGCCTTGCGATCTGCCGGGATCTTCAACCGACCACCGGCGATATTGGTCATGAATGGCCCAGGCGAAATGCAATTGATCAGGATGCCGTAAGCACCGAGCTCCATCGCCATCTGTCGAACGAAGTGGTCGACGCCGGCTTTGGCCGGCATGTAGGGCGTGCCGACGATCGCTTCGTTGATCTGGGCTGCAATCGAAGACGTGACGATGATCCTGCCGCCGCCAGTTGCCTTCATGTGCCGTGCGGCGTGCTTGACGGTGGTGTAGACGGAGGTGAGGTTCACCTCGATCACACGGTCCCAATGATGATCGTCCAGCACGTCGATCGCGCCTTCGGCAATGCGATCGCCCTCGGTTGAAAGAAAGCCGGGGCCCGCGTCGATGCCTGCATTGGCGAACACCACGTCGATCCGGCCGTTGCGGCTTGCCACATCGTCGAACGCCGAGGCCATGGCTGCGCGGTCGCTAACATCGATCGCCTGTCCCCAGACGTCGGCTCCGCCGTCCTTCAACTCTTTGACGACCGCATCAAGACGGTCCGCGTCCATGTCGAAAATGCACACCCGCGCGCCATTGTCGGCCATGACCTCGGCATAGGCGCGGCCAATCCCGCTAGCCCCGCCGGTCACAATGACCGATTTGCCACGAACGTCGAACATGTCTTGTAAAGTCGTCATGCCTGCTCCCATGCCACTGCCTTAAGGGTCCGGCAGGGCGACCTCGCGCCCAAACCGTCCATCTCTCCAGGCGCCATCCGCTCCTCCCGAGCAGCGGCCTGATGTCCCTGGAGATGATTAGGACGGCCAAAGGCATGACACTGTCAAACGGATGAACAAATTCATGCTTCGTTTACACTGCGTTAATCGCAACCATCTGACATTTATATATTTTTATTGATTTTCTGTTGCGCCGCAAAAGCGGAATATAAAATCCACGATTGATGAAATCATCAAATTGGCTTGACGATTTGATGAAAGTCCGCAAGCTGCAGATCCACGCTTTCGTGACCTTGGGAGGACATGCATTGAAGGCTCCGATTGAGACGTCGAAAGTATTGGATCGCGGCGGCAATCCAACTGTTCGAGAACTGCTTTCCAGCATCGTGTTCAATCCCAGCAATGGCATGATCAGCCTTAACGGTGATCGCATTGTGATGCAGCGGACTGCCGTCAGCACCGGGCTCCGGCGAGAACTCATTCGCATGCTTGGGCCGCAGGAGGCGCGCGTCTTCCTGATCCGACTCGGCTTTCTCTCGGGCCAGTCCGATGCGCGTTTCGTCCGCGCCAGCTGGCCCAATCTCAACGCACGCGACGCCTTCACGGCCGGCACCCGACTTCACACATTCAGTGGTGTCGTCCGTGTGGAAACGGTGTTCAACACCTACGATTTCAGCAAGAAAAAGCTCACAGCCGAATTCCTCTGGCATGACAGCGCGGAAGCGGCAGAGTTCCGCCAAAACCGCCCCTCCCCCGATCCTGTGTGCTGGACGCAGCTCGGTTATGCTTCCGGCTATGCCAGCGAGTTCTTCGACACCCTGATCGTCTACAAGGAAGTCGAATGTGCGGGCCAGGGGCACAGCCATTGCCGCGTGGTCGGAAAGCATGCCGATGCATGGGGCGCCTCCGATCCGGAGGTTGCACTGTTTCGCAATCGGATCGTCGCCACGCCGGAACCGACGTCGTCGGGATCCGACCCCTTGCGCAAGTCAGGCGCCCCTTCGGTTGAACGCGCCCTCAACGGACTTGATCAGATCCTCCTCGCCCCAGTCCGGTCGCATCTGGACCTGGTGGCGCCCATGGCACTGCCGGTTCTCGTTTGCGGAGCCTCGGGCACGGGCCGGAGCCGGGCGGCCCTTTATCTCCATCGTGCATTCGCGATGCAGGCGGCGGATATGCGCCGGGTTTTCGGCGCGCAGGTCAATTTTGAGCTCTGCACGGAAATTGCCCGGCCCGGCAAGTCGGGTAAGCGGAATCCCGTTCGTGAGACGTTGCTGATCGACGGGGTTGAGACCATTCCGGCAGATATCCAGTCGCAGTTCGCCCGTTCGATCGAGGATGGCATAATCAACGGCGGGCCGCGCATCATTGCCTTGTCGGACGAAGACCAGACGATCAATTCTCCGGGTCTGTCATCCGAACTCCGCTCAACTCTGTCGGCTCTGGCAATACGCCTGCCGTCTTTCGCAGAGCGCACTGGCCAACGGGCCGGAATCGCGATTGAATTGCTGCCGATGCTTGCTGCGCGGATGGGAATGGAAGCGCCAACGCTGGACGATGAAGCGGTCCGACGGATCGAGGACCATACCTGGCCGGGCAACCTCCACCAGATGCGGGGCGTCCTGACCGCAGCACTCGCAGGCCATTCAGCCCCAGGTCCGATCACGGCGAAAGAGATTGCCACACAGCTTTCGCGCCTTGCCGGCCCGTCGCCTGTGACCAGCAAGGCGAGCAAAGACGGCGCCCTTCTATCACCCCTGCTCGACAGGTTGATGGAGGCACAGGAATTCTCACTCCCCGATTTCGAGCAATCGGTCTACCGAGCAGCACTCGAACGCGCAGGCGGGAACCTCTCCGCAGCGGCGCGCCTTCTCGGCCTGACGCGCCCCCAATTGGCCTATCGCGTCAATGGGCATCGGGACGCAAAAAGTGAGAGTGCCGAGTGATCCAGGCCGGATGCGGCCAACCATGATGCATGCGATTGCGGGCTAGCTGGCAGCCGACCGGAACGGTTTTCGGCCGCAAGCCAGGTCCGACAGCATTGCGTCGAGCTGCGCCACCTCGGTGTCAGATGCTTCGTGCGCCCGGTCTGGAAAGATGTCGCAACGCAAATCGGCGCGCGCCCTGCCGAGAGCTTCCGCCGCGCCGGCGAAGGCGTCGACCGGTATCCACGGATCCCTGTCGGAGCCCGTAAGATAAACCGGCATGCGATCCAGGTCTGCGAAGGGCCGGTCACAGTTAGCCGTGCCGACCCGGCAGCCGGTCAGGTTCACCATCGCCCCGTCCCAAGGGCCATATTTCATCGCATATTCCAGCGTCAGGCAGGCACCCTGGCTGAAACCACCGACGAGGATTGGCACCGATCGCCCGGCATTCCTCACGAATTCGGCGACGACCTCACGGACATGAACGAGCGAGGCGTCGAGCTGGCGAGACGTCTGCTCGTTCAGCGGGTCGACGGCGCGGGCGTCATACCAGCTACGGCCGGCGGCGCGGGGCAGTACGAAGGAGATGCCGGCAGTCTTCAGCCTGTCAACCACCTGCTCGCGCATGTCCTCGGGCGCCTGGGTGCGCCCGTGGATGAACACGCAAAGGACCTTCGCTTCCTCGGGCCGCACGCCGAGGCGCAGTGGAGCATCATGGATACCCATGGCCTGGCTCAGAAGTTTGCGGGCTCGAGCCCGGCAATCAGTTCCGCCTTGCGGTCCTCGAACCATGGCGGGAAGACGAGCGTCGAGCCGATCTTGCCGGGTGGTTCATCGAGCGCCCAGCCGCCTTCGACAGACCAGGCGATTTCAAACAGAGCGCCACCCGGCGAGCGGACATAGCACGACTTGAAGTAATTGCGGTCCTTCTGGTCCGAAACGTCGGTGAAGCCGAGCCCTTCGAGATGTGCCTTGAGCTTCAGCTGGTTTTCCTCGTTGCCGGTGTTGAGCGCGAGATGGTGGATCGTGCCGCCGGCGAGCGTCCATGTACCCTGGCGATCGTTCGGTTCGTGAAGGATCTCGACCATACTGCTCGGACCGGACGCATTCGGCACAGAAAACATCAGGCCCTCGTCGCTGTCGGCTTCCTTCTTCATCGACATACCGACCGTCAGGAAGTCGTCCATCGAGGTGCGGTCGAAAACGGCGATCGCCGCCCCGTAAATGCCCTTGATGCCATGTTGCGGATCGACCCCGTGCGCCTCGTTGGCGATCGAGGGACGCATATCGGCCGGGCTCTCCACCAGTTCGTGCGGAATGCCGCATGGGTGCTTGAAACCAACTCGGGTCAGGCCGAAGCGGCTGAACTTCGCGGCCTCGATGCCCTTGGCATTCAGCCGGTTGACCCAGTATTCGGCCGAGCCGATGGGAATGGACTGCTGAATGATTTTCGACTGGTTGGTGCCGCGGCGCCCGAAGATCGCCGGCTTACGGAAGGGGAATGTGGTGATGATGGTCGAGGCATCGCCATCCCGTGAGCCGTAGTAGAGGTGATAGACCGGAACGGAGCCGTCGAACAGCACGGTCCGCTTCACGGAAAACAGACCGAGAATCTTGGTGTAGAAATCGTAGTCTTCCTGCACGCCATCGGTGCTGAGTGTCAAATGATGATATCCGCTGACCAAAGCCATCGCCTTGCCCTCCTCCTCAAGAACCTATCCAAATCTCCGGCACGTCTCCCACGTGTTCGCCACGATCGCTGCACGCTTGGTGCCGGCTGCCGCGTCGCTTCCAGAGATTAGGAGACTGTACACGTCACACACGCCCCCTTGTTGAGATTTCTCATAACCACTATAGCAATTTGCTATGAAGATCGATGAGCGTCATCTCGTCCAACTGGCCGCCGTCGTTGAAACCGGTGGTGTAACAGAAGGGGCGGCACTGCTCGGCATGACCCAGTCGGCCGTGTCGCGCACCCTCTCGGCCCTCGAAAAGCGGATCGGCGAACAGCTCTTCATCGCGGGGCGCAGGCCGATGCAACCGACACCGCTCGGCGAACAGCTCGCTCAGCAGGGCAAGTCAATCCTGGCATCGTCGAGAAAGGCGGACGAGATCATCCGCAGCTTCAAATCCGGCTCGTCAGGACGTGTCCGGCTCGGTGGAGTGCCCTTCTTCATGGATGCCGTGATCTCGCCAATGATCGCCTCCTTCCAGCGGAGCGAACCGGGGATCATGATCGACCAGTCCTATGGGAATTATCCCGACCTGATGGCCGGGCTGGAATCCGGTCAGATAGATCTTGCCGTGACCCCGACCGGCGCATCGGATCTGAGGGCCGATTACGCCTTCGAACCCATTCTCTCGGCCCGCAACGTGCTGGCCTGCAGCGTCGGCCATCCCCTCGTGCACAAGCGCACTATCGCCATAGAGGACATCGTCAACTATCCCTGGGTGGCGCCTCTGCCGGGCTCGCCGCTGGTCCTCGACCTGCACAACATCCTGCTCACGCTCGGCATACCTGAGGTCTCCATCCGCTATGCGGGAGGGTCGCTTCTCAGCGTCATCAACTACCTGATCGGCACTGACGCGCTCGCGATCCTGCCGCTCTCCGTCACCTTCTCCTTCCGTCGCGAGAGCAAGATTACCGTCATTCCCCTCGACATTCCGCAACCCGAGCGGGCGCTCGGCATCATGACCAAGCGCAAACCCTATGCAAATCCGGCAAGCCGCAAGTTCATCGGTCACCTCCGGCGCGAATTTTCCGACCTGCGCCGCATGATCGAAAAACACGACAGCTCGATTGCATGGGCGCATGGGCCTTTCCTTGCCGAACGCGACCGCAGGCCGATGGCCTGACCTTAGGATTTTGTTTGAACTCGCCCGATGACGGCGGGCGGCGTTGTGTTTGTGCGGCATGCTGCTTCAATCAAGCTGGTTTCGATCGCAGCCGCATAGACCGCAAACGTTGAAATTTGATCCGCGCACCAATTCTCATCTAAACCATGACACGAAGATAGTGGAAATAGCGCTGCGGCGGCACGTTGGCCGGGGTGGGCAACGCAATCAGGGCCGAATGGTCGAGCGGCAGGCCGCTGACCGCGATGCCGCCCGGCACCAGCAGGCCCGCAACGGCGTCCGGAAGCCAGGTCAATGTCACAGCATCCAGATCGTCATGGCCCGTGCCGATATCGGCGTGAACCAGTGCCGCCCCGATGCCCAGAAAATTAACGATCGTATCCCTGATTTCCCCCACAACCAGGTTGTCCATATCCGGTGTCGAGCTTTCGAAGGATCGTTCGACGCGATCGAAGGCGATGATCCGGCGATCGGGGAAAAGCTCCCGCAAATGATCGTAGGTCCGGCCATTTCCAAGCCCGAGTTCCATGATCGGGCCCGGGATCGCTCGCACCTCGTCACGAATACTGTTGAATATATCGCGCTGGGCCGAAAGGCGCCGGATGAAACTATCGAGACGACTCATGGTGGATTGTTCTTCTGCTAAAGAGGTTGGTGGACCTCCGCTTACACAACAGCCGGGGCGAAGTCGACAGCCGCGACAGTGGCGCCCTTTGCAAAAGGATTCTAAAAGCACCCAAATCGACACGCGATCCGCCGCAGATTGAAGGTGAATATTGAAGCGCTACTTCCGTAAACTCCGCGACAGGCTCGCCACGCGATTTTTCGACACAAGATATGGCCGCGAGCTGCTGATCCACGGCATCGGCCCTAGGGCGCTGTCGATGACGGTCGATTGCGGCGACCATATCATGACATTCTCGCCTTCCGACTACATCGGAAGGAAGATCTTCCGAAAAGGTCATTTCGAACGCGACCACGTCGCTCGGTTGCTGGCCATCATGCAAGCCCGAGGCCTGCCGCTGAACGGGAAGGTCCTGCTGGAACTGGGCGGTAATATTGGCACGCAGACGGTCTATTTCGCGCTCAGCAAAGCATTTGAGCGGATCGTCTGCGTTGAGCCGGACCCGCGTAACTTCCAGCTTTTGCAGACCAACATTGCGCAGAATAAAATCGGAGACTGCGTCATGCCGATCAACTGTGCAGCCGGTGACATGCAAGGTGAAATCGAGTTTTTCCAGCATCTGAACAATCACGGCAAAAGCAGCATGACCCGCTCGCATCCGACCGACGCCAGGATCGTCGTGCCGGTCAAGCCGGTTTCGCTCATCCTCGAGGACGCCGGCGTGTCTGTCGCCGATGTCGGCCTCGTATGGATGGATATCGAAGGCTATGAACCGGTTGCCAGCCGTTCGATGCAAAGCCTGTTCTCACGAAGAGTGCCTGTCTACACCGAGTTTACCTCGCAGTTTTATGGCCCAGAACAAGCTTCCGCTTTCGTCAAATCCTTGTCGGGCTTTTATGAGGATTGCCTGGTGTTTTTCGAGGATGACCAAGCTGAGATGAAGGTCAAGGATATCCCGACCGATAGGGAGCAATTCGATATTCTGCTGCTGCCTTGATACGAACACATCAGCAGCATTTTTCGCAGCGAGTTACGCAACTGTGATCGCATCGGATGCTTGATCATGCTAATTTGGTCTCATGGCCAACATCAGCAATGATATATTCTTCAGCAGCGTTCCGGTCTTCGTCGAATTCGCGGGTGTCACAGACATCGACAATTACCGCCCGCTCCCTCCTGATTGGGGGTTGGTAACGGGTGATATCGTCAACTCTACCGGCGCCATCAACACGGGGAACTACAAGTCCGTGAACATGGCCGGCGCGAGTATCATCTCAGCCGTTCTCAATGCGGTGGGCCAGCAGGACCTGCCATTCGTTTTTGGCGGCGACGGGGCTCTGGTGGCTGTTCCGGCATCGGGCCTCGACAGGGCTCGCGATGCAATCGCTGCCGTCCGAACCTGGGTCAAGGAAGAACTGAATCTGGTCATGCGCGCCGCGATCGTGCCGGTCAAGGACATCCGGGCAGCAGGCCATGACGTGCGTGTCGCCCGCTTCAAGGTCAGCGACGAGGCATCCTACGCGATGTTCGCCGGCGGCGGAGCAAGCTGGGCGGAAACCAAGATGAAGGAAGGCCTTTTTGCCGTCGAAGCAGCGCCTGCCTCGACCCGGCCGGATCTGACTGGACTGTCCTGCCGATGGAACCCAATACCGTCGCGGCATGGGCAGATCGTATCGGTCATCGCTGTGCCGGATGAGGGTGGCGACAGTTCTGCGTTCCGGACTTTGATTGCGGACATTGTCGTGTTGGCCGGCGGACAGGAGCGTGGCGGCCATCCTGTTCCCGCCGATGGGCCAGAGGCCGGGCTCTCCAGTTCCGGTCTGGATTGGGAGGCAAGGGCTGCGGCACCAACAGGTCAAAGACTGAAGCGGAAGCTGATCATTGTTGCGCAATTTTTTCTGGTGAAATTTCTCGACCGTTTCAACCTTACGCTCGGCAGCTTTGATGCCAGGCGCTACAAGCGCGACGTCGCGCAGAACACCGATTTTCGCAAATTCGACGACGGGCTGAAGATGACTATCGACGTGGATGCCGAAAGTCTCCGAAAAATCGAGGCGCGCCTCGAAGAAGCGGCCGTCGCGCGCATCTGCCGCTACGGTCTGCATCGGCAGGATGCCGCGTTGATGACTTGCCTCGTCCTGACACCGCTTAGCCGCGACCACATGCATTTCGTCGATGGCGCGGCAGGCGGCTATGCCCTGGCGGCAACGCGCATGAAGAGTAAGGCTGCATCGCAGACCAAAGCGGCGGCCGTCATGCCTTGACGATCACGCCTTGACTATATTGTCTCCGATGATCCCCCGGCGACCAAACGCGTTTCGGGTGTCGACGATCAGAGGCGACCATCTGGCAAGCGCCGTGTAATCGACCGAGTCGTGATCTGTCGCGATCAGGACCGCGTCGTAGCCCTTGGCGATTTCTTCCTTCAATTCAACTGATGAGCGGCCTTGCAGATCGAGATGCTCGCGCGTTGATGGAATCGATGCCACATAGGGATCGTGATAGCCGGTCGCGCCGCCGCGCGCCTCTATCAACTCTATCAGCTTCAATGACGGACTTTCGCGAATATCCGGCACGTTCTTTTTGTAGGCAAGCCCAATGATGAGAACGCGTGATCGGCTGAGCGCCTTGCCGAGACGCATGTCGAGCGCTTCAGCAAGCCGATCGACTATGTGGCGCGGCATCGCCGAATTGATCTCGCCGGCAAGCTCTATGAAGCGGGTCGGAAGCTCATATTCGCGGGACTTCCATGTCAGGTAAAATGGGTCGATCGGAATGCAATGGCCGCCCAATCCCGGTCCGGGGTAAAAGGGCATATAACCGAAGGGCTTGGTCTTGGCTGCATCGACGACCTCCCAGATATCGATGCCCATCGCCTCGTAGACGACCTTCAACTCATTGACGAGCGCGATATTGACCGCCCGAAAGATGTTCTCGGTGAGCTTTACCGCTTCAGCCGTGGCGTTGGAAGAGACCGGCACCACCGTCTTGACTACGGCTCCATAGAAAGCGGCCATGAGGCTTGAGGCCTCCGGGCCGTCGCCTGCAACGATCTTGGGAATGCTGGACGTTTCGAAATCGCGGTTGCCTGGATCTTCCCGTTCCGGTGAAAAACCGAGGAAGAAATTCTTGCCGGACAGCAGCCCCGTCATTTCAAGAATTGGCCGGACGATGTCATCGGTGGTGCCGGGATAGGTAGTGGATTCCAGGACGATCAACTGGCCATTCTTCAACGTCTTTGCGATCGCGTCGCAAGTCTTGACGATGAAAGACAGGTCGGGGTCGCGATGTTTGGTCAGTGGAGTCGGCACGCAGATGATGACGACATCGCAATCGGAAAGCGCGGAAAAATCCGTCGTCGCTCGAAATCTGCTTTTACTGACGTGATGCGAGAGAATCGTGTCCGATACGGCTTCGATGTAGGACTTGCCTTCTTCGATCATGCTGATCTTGCCGGGATCAATGTCGAATCCGGTAACGGCAAAGCCACCGCTGGCAATGGTCATCGCCAGCGGCAGACCCACATAGCCGAGACCAATGACGCCGGCCTGGGCGGACCGCTCGGAAATTTTGGCAAGCAGGGTTTCATGAAGCGTGGCTGGGGCGATCAAAATCTTGGCTCTCCGGCAATTGTCGTGGCGTTCAGTTGCGGATTTGCCGTCTCGATGTCAAGCATCGCCGCTCCGTAGCGCCTTCGTCCCGGCGGAAATTTGTTGCCGTGAATCTGGCTTTGCCGCCAACGGACACTATATTGGCTGGTACGTGATTTGATAAGCGCAGCGATAGCGGTGCCCCAAGGCCTCTATGGATGAAGCGGCTGATGCTGGAAAGAACAATAACACAATGAACTTCCCTCGAATTAATGTGTCGGAAACGTTACTCGATCGCGTTTCAAATTGGCTGCAACAATCCGCGCTCAACGGTGCAACTCTGGAAGAGCTCGTACAGGGCTTTTGCGAGCGACTGGCCGCATCTGGTGTGCCACTCATGCGCGTGCACCTGAGTTTTTCCATGTTGCATCCCCTTTACGATGCCCTGGGCTTCACCTGGGTGCGCGGCAAAGGGATGGAGATCGAGGGATTTCGCGCCACCGCCAGCGAAAAAGACACGGCCAGGTTCCTGAACAGCCCCTATTTCCATCTTTTGAGCAACAATCTGCAGCATCTGCGCCGGCAGATCGACCCGCTCTCGCCGTCGGAATTTTCGATCTTCGACGACCTCAAGGAAATGGGCGCCACCGACTATCTCGCTTTTGTGCAAGCCTTCGGCGACGGAACCAACCAGGGCATGCTGGGTTCCTGGACGACGGATGTCCCCGGAGGTTTCGGAGACAACGTCATCGAAGCGCTCCTGCAAATTCAGAACAGCCTTGCCGTCGCCGCAAAGATGGCGGTGCTAGGCAAGCTCGCCGACAACATGGTCACCACCTATCTCGGGGGCAATGCCGGCAAGCGCGTGCTTTCCGGCCAGGTTCGCCGGGGTGACGGAGAGACCATCCGCGCCGCACTGGTAATGGGAGACATGCGGCAATCGACCATCCTGGCGGAAAAAGCAGGCCGACAAGTCTATATCGACACACTCAACGAGTTTTTCGATGCAATCGCCGCACCGTTCAACAAGAATGGCGGCGAAATCCTGAGCTTTATGGGTGACGGGTTTCTGGCCGTCTATCCCTGCGGAAGACATCGGGAGCCGTCCCAGGTCGCAACACGCGCCGCAATGGCTGCTGTCCGACATGCGACCGCGCGCATGGCCGACATGAATGACGGTCGCAAGAAGAGCGGGCTGGGCGAGATTCGCTACGGTATTGGCCTGCATGTCGGCAATGTGATGTTCGGCAATGTCGGACTTAAGGACCGCCTGACGTTCTCCGCGTTCGGCGGCGCGGTCAATGAGGTGTCGCGACTGCAGGGCCTGACGAAGTCCTACGCCGCCCACCCGATTGTCGCAAGCCAGGCTTTCGCCACATATTGCGGCGGCGATTGGGTGACCCTAGGCGAGAAGAAATTGCGCGGTGTGGAGGACAAGATTACCGTTCTGGCGCCTAGCGAGGAAAGCATGAAGATGAGCAGCATTGAAGCGACGGACAAGAGCAAGCCGGACGTGCGATCCGAGGCGGAACAGGTCATGCTGCTTTTTCGCAACTCTCGTGACCAAAAGCCTCAGAAACTTGGGGAAAATTTCTTGCAATGATAAAGACATTCGCTGCGGCGCTACTTATACCTGCGTTGTTTGTTAGCGACCCAGCGATTGCCGATTCATTGAATAGAACACTCATAGACAGTTTCGACGGAGAGGATTTCTCCCCATCAGGCGGATTGTACTACCGCGACAACGACGAACAGCGTGCGGGAACCGTCGAATTCCAGAGCGCGGTAACGCGCTCAGGAGCGCGTGCACTGAAGCTGAGCGTGCGAGCCAATTGCACGGAGACGACGACGAACTGCAGCGAGCGGGCCGAAATCTGGGAAAAGACGGAGCTGCGCGTCCCCTATGACGAGGCCATCTGGTATGGCTTCGCAGTCAAGTTCGCAGATCCCATCCCGCAGGATAACCATCGGTACATGATAGCCCAGTGGAAGCGGGAAATCGGCCCCGACGCAAAGGGGGATTTCAGCCCTTTCCTGGCACTGCGCCTCAACAAGGGCAAGCTTTTCGTCACTGTCGAAACCAACTATCATCCGCCGACCTCTACCGGGTCGAAAGGCATCCCCGCGACGTGCGGCGAGAACCAGACACCGGTGTGGTTGCGGCCGGAAACCAACCAGATGCGAGCGCTCGTTGCGACGGACAGCAACTGGATTCCAGAAGACGGAGAACTGTTCACCGCGTGCACCGACAAGATTATCGTCACGAACCGGGGCAATGCTCTCCCCTCACCGCATTCCGGATGGATCGATTTTGCGATCATGACGAAACCCGGTCCGGAGGGAACAGGCCATATCGAGATTTTTGCCAACGGCCGCTGGATATCAACGATCAAGGGTCATATCGGTCACAACGACCCGGGATTGGGGCAGAACCAGTATTTCAAGTTCGGTCCCTACCGCGCAGCCGGGACGAACGAGTGGTCGCTTTTCTACGACGATTTCCGCCGTTCAGCTGATTGCAAAGAGGTGCTTCGTGACAGCGCCGCATGCGCGCTGGTCAAGTAATTCCCATCATATCCACAAGCATTGCCGCTAGAGTGTCTTCCCGTACTGGTGGCTCTCCGCCGCGTTGTGGCACCTTTGGGCGAGTTTATGCCTATCTAATCATGGACACGTCGACAGTCGTGGGATAGCGTTTATCCAGGGGGGCCCTCACAAGGGACGAACAACAAGGGAAGCCTGCAGGCATGATCTCCGGCACGGATCTGTTGAGGATCGAAAATCTGTCCATTTCGTTCGCCCTGCTTGGCGGAAAAATCGATGCTGTCAAAAAGGCCGATCTGCGCGTCCTGCCGGGCAAAGTAACGGCACTCGTCGGCGAATCCGGTTCGGGAAAATCGGTGATCAGCCAGGCCGTCATGGGCATTCTGCCGCCTATCGCGTCCGCCAGTGGAAAGATCCTGTTTAGCGACCAGCTATGCACAACACCCATAGATATTCTCGGTCTACCCAGGGACGGACGGGAAATCCGCACCTTGCGCGGCAACCGCATGGGCAAGATCTTCCAGGAGCCGATGACGTCGCTGTCGCCGCTGCATACGATCGGCAACCAGATTTCCGAGGTCCTCAAGATCCATACCGGGGACACAAAGGCGGAACGGCGCGAACAGACGGAAGAAATGCTCGGTCTCGTGGGTTTTCCCAAACCGGCCCGCGCCTACGACAAGTATCCGTTCGAACTGTCGGGAGGAATGCGGCAGCGCGCCATGATTGCCATGGCGTTGATATGCCGTCCGTCCCTGCTGATCGCCGACGAACCCACGACCGCGCTCGACGTGACGATCCAGGCACAGATCCTGCAGTTGCTCGGCGAACTCCAGTCCAAGCTCAACATGGCGATGCTGCTGATCACCCACGATCTGGGCGTGGTGGCCAACGTCGCTGATGAGGTCGTGGTCATCTATCACGGCGAAATCATGGAGGCCGGGCCGGTCGAGACGATCTTCCGGGCGCCGGCCCACCCCTATCTCAAGGGCCTGATGGCCGCGGTTCCGCATTTCGACATGAAATCGGGTGAACGGCTGAAAGCCTTGCGCGACGTGCCGGTCAATGTCGGCAAGTTGATGGGAAAAAAGAAGCCGGACGCCCCAAACCGCAGCGAGGTGCTGCTTTCGGTTCGCGACATCGCCAAATCCTTTGCCGCGCGCAAGTCCAACTGGTTCAAGAAAGACGATACGCCTCCGACCAAGGCCGTCGATGGCGTGAGTTTCGATGTCAAGCGTGGGGAATGCTTCGGCCTGGTGGGGGAAAGCGGCTCCGGCAAGACTACGCTCAGCAAGATATTGATGCGCGCCGTCACGCCGGATACCGGTTCGGTCATCTTCAACGGCAACGAAGGACCCGTCGACGTGCTTGCGGCGAGCGGCAGCGGATTGCAGGCACTTCGCACGAAAATACAGATGGTCTTCCAGGATCCTGTCTCGTCGTTGTCGCCCCGCATGACGATCCAGAATATTCTCAGCGAACCGCTGGAGATCCATGGGCGAGGCACCGCAGCGTCCCGGCTGGAGAAAATTACGGAACTAATGGAGGCCGTCGGGCTTGATCGACGCTTCCTCAACCGCTATCCGCATGGCCTTTCCGGCGGCCAACGACAGCGCATCGGTATCGCCCGGGCCTTGGCGCTGGGGCCTGACCTGATCCTCTGCGACGAGCCGGTGTCGGCGCTCGACGTTTCCGTCCAGGCGCAGATCCTCAATCTTCTCAAGGACCTGCAGAAGGAACTGGGGCTGACTTACATTTTCATTTCGCACAATCTGGCGGTCGTCGATTACATGGCCGATCGGATCGCGGTGATGTGTGGCGGGCGCATCGTCGAGATTGCGCCGCGCCATGCGCTGATGCAGTCGCCGGTCCATCCCTATACGAAATCCCTACTGGCGGCGGTGCCCTTTCCTGATCTCGACCGTCCGCTGGATTTCGCCGGATTGAAGGCCAGCGGCGCGTCCGACAAGCGGAGCTGGGGCAGCCAGTTTCAGGACGACGGCCGGGAGGACACGCTGTCGCCGGCCGATCTCGGCGACGGCCATCTGGTGCTTGCCCGACGAACGGTGGATGTGCGGGAGTTGAGGCCTTGATCAAGAGGCGCACCGCACTGGGCATGCTTGCCTCCTGTCTGATGCCCGCAATTTCTCGGGCACAGGAATCGCGGGAGCCGAACTACCTTTGGCCGCTACTGCGCGCGGCCGCGCTGCCTGACATCGTCGACCGCCTGCCGAAGTCGCCGCGCATCATCAACATGGCCGCCACCGGGCGACAGCCCGGCGTCTATGGCGGCGTCATCCGCACGATCATCGGCAGCCAGAAAGACATCCGGTTGATGACGATCTACGGCTATGCGCGCCTGGTCGGCTACGACGAGACGCTCAATCTGCATGCGGATATTCTTGAAAGCTTCGAGACGGTCGAGGACAGGATTTTCACCTTCCGGATTCGTCCGGGCCACCGCTGGTCGGATGGCGGCTATCTGACCTCGGAAGATTTCCGCTATTGCTGGGAAGACGTCATGCTCAATGGCGAGCTCAAACGCGGCGGTGTCCCGAGGGATCTGCTGGTGAACGGCAAGCCGCCACGTTTCGAAGTTATCGACGAACTGACTGTCCGGTACTCCTGGGACGCGCCCAACCCCGACTTCCTGCCTCAACTGGCCGCGCCTCAAGCGCTCGTGATCGTGCTGCCGTCTACTTATATGAAGCAGTTTCACAAGAAGTATCAGGATAGCTTCCGCCTTTCATCTCTGATGAAGCAGTATCGGGCGAAGAAATGGACCGATCTGCACCTTAAGATGTCGCGAAGCTATCGCCCGGAGAACCCTGATCTGCCAACGTTGGATCCGTGGCGCAACACCACCGCTCCGCCAGCGGAACAGTTCGTTTTCGAGCGTAATCCGTACTTTCATCGCGTCGACGAGAACGGCCTGCAATTACCCTATGTCGATCAGGTCATCCTGAACGTCAGCTCGTCGGAGATCATTGCCGCCAAGACGGGCGCCGGCGAAAGCGACCTGCAGGCGAATGGAATTGACTTTGCCGACTATGCCTTCCTCAAGGATTCCGAGAAGCGATATCCGGTCAAGGTCAGCCTCTGGAAGCGCACGCAGGGGGCCCGGGTAACTCTGTTGCCGAACCTGAACTGTGGCGACACGGTCTGGCACGCTTTGTTCTGGGATGTTCGTGTCAGACGCGCGCTTTCGCTGGCGATCGACCGGACGGAGATCAACAAGGCTGTGTTCTACGGGCTTGCAACAGAAAGCGCTGACGCCATCCTGCCCGAGAGCCCGCTTTATAAACCGGAATACACGACAGCATGGAGTGCGCATGACCCGGCACAGGCGAATGCCCTGTTGGATGCAGCCGGCTTGCAGATGCGCAATGAGGATGGATTAAGGCTTCTCCCGGATGGACGCCCGGCGCAGATCGTTGTCGAAACCGCGGGTGAGAGCACTCTGGAAACCGATGTCCTGGAGCTGATCACGGATCATTGGCGGGCTGTCGGCATTTCGCTGTTCATCCGCACCTCCCAGCGTGACGTTTTCCGCAGTCGAGCAATGGGTGGCGACATTATGATGTCGATGTGGTCGGGGCTGGAGAATGGCATCCCGACGGCGGACATGAATCCGAGCCAACTCGCACCGACCGTCGACGACCAATTGCAATGGCCGGTGTGGGGCATGTATTACATGTCAAACGGCATGAAAGGCCATCCTCCTGAGATTCCTGAAGTGCAGGAGCTGATAGAGCTTCTGCAGCAGTGGCGAAGGTCCAAGGGTATGACCCAAAGGGCCAGTATCTGGACGAAGATGCTGGACATCTATTCTCAGCAGGTCTTTTCGATCGGCATCGTCAACGGCACACATCAGCCAATTCTCAGATCTGCCAAATTGCATAACGTGCCGGACGAGGGGCTCTACGGTTTCGACCCGACCTCGTATTTCGGTGTCTACATGCCCGCCGCATTCTGGTATGGCGAGGAAAGCTGATCATGCTGAGATATATCCTTTGGCGCATCGCAGCAATGATCCCCACGCTGGTAATCATATCAGCCTTGGTCTTCACGATCATCGAGCTGCCGCCAGGCGATTATTTCGAAAGCTATGTTTCGGACCTTCGCGCCCAGGGTGAAGCTGTCGATATGCAAGAGGTCGAGGAATTGCGCACTCAATACGGGTTCGACCAACCGCCCGTGGTGCGCTATTTCTACTGGGTCGCCGGCATGCTGCGAGGCGACTTCGGCTACTCATTCGAATATCAGCTTCCGGTGAGCGAAGTCGTCGGAGACCGGCTTTGGCTGACGGTGATGGTTTCGTTCTTCACGATTATTTTCACCTGGCTCATCGCCTTCCCGATTGGCATCTATTCGGCGACGCATCAATATAGCTGGGCGGATTACGGATTGACCCTGGTGGGCCTGCTCGGTATTGCCATACCGAACTTCATGTTCGCGCTTATCCTGATGTATTTTGCAAATATCTGGTTCGGAACCTCCATCGGACATCTTATGGACCAGAAATATCTGGCCGAGCCGATGAGTTGGGCCAAGGCATCCTCTATTCTTGCACATCTTTGGATACCGGTGCTGATCGTCGGAACTGCCGGCACTGCGAGCATGATCCGTCGACTGCGTGCCAATCTTCTAGACGAACTGCAGAAACAGTACGTAGTGACGGCACGGGCCAAGGGTCTTCATCCCTTCCGTACGCTGATCAAATATCCGCTGCGCATGTCACTCAACTTCTTCATTTCCGATATCGGCTCGATCCTTCCCGCCATCATTTCGGGTGCCGAAATCACAGCGATCGTCCTCTCCCTTGAGACAACCGGGCCCATGCTCATCAAGGCGCTTCGAAGCCAGGACATGTATCTTGCCGGCTCATTCCTGATGTTCCTGGCTTTCCTGACTGTCATCGGCGTGCTGATCTCGGATATCGCGCTCGCCTTTCTAGATCCACGTATCAGGCTTCAGGGTGGGAGTACCAAGTGAGTTCATCCCTGCCGAAACCGGGCGATCCGCTGCCGCACTACGTTTCCACCACGCCCTTCGACCCACATTCGGTCGAGGTCATGACGGAGGAACAGAACGTCGTCTACCGTGCGTCGCAACTGCAGTTGATGTGGTGGAAATTCAAGTCCCACAGGCTGGCAGTCGCATCCGGGATTTTCCTCGGCGTTCTCTATGCGATGATAATCATCGTTGAGTTTCTGGCCCCTTACAATCTTCACACGCGGAACGTCGACTTCATCCATTTTCCACCCCAAAGGGTGCATCTTTTCGACAATGGCGAATTCATCGGACCCTTCGTCTATGGGCGCAAGATGACACTGGACATGAATACGCTGCGGCGGGTCTACGTCGATCAGTTGGATCAGGTCGAGCCGTTGCGGTTTTTCTGCTCCGGCGATCCCTACAAATTCTGGGGTATGATCGAGATGGACCTCCATCTTGTATGCCCGGCAAAGGGCGGGCAACTGTTCCTGCTCGGCAGCGATAGGCTCGGTCGCGATGTGTTGTCGCGGGTCCTCTATGGCGCACGCATATCGTTGACGATCGGCTTGATCGGCATCGTCATCAGCTTCACTCTCGGAATCGTGATCGGCGGCTTGGCGGGATACCATGGCGGCGTTTTCGATCTCTTGGTACAGCGCGTCATAGAAGTTCTGCAGTCAATTCCCAGCATACCGCTATGGATGGCATTGGCGGCCATCATGCCCGCCACATGGAGTCCGATGCTGATTTATCTGGGAATTACCGCCATACTCGGATTGCTCGACTGGACGGGCCTGGCGCGCGCCGTGCGCTCCAAGCTGCTGTCATTGCGGGAGGAAGACTACGTTCTGGCCGCGCAATTGATGGGCGCCAAAAGCGGCCGCGTCATCGGTCGCCATCTCATCCCCGGTTTCATGTCGCACTTGATCGCGACGGCAACGTTGTCTATTCCTGGTATGATTCTTGGTGAAACAGCCCTCAGCTTTCTCGGACTGGGGCTGCGTCCGCCTATAACCAGTTGGGGCATTCTTCTGACGGAGGCCCGGAGCGTCAGCGTCATTGCCTTCTATCCGTGGCTGCTGTTTCCGATCGTTCCGGTCATTCTCGTAATCTTGGCCTTTAATTTTCTCGGCGACGGTCTTCGCGATGCCGCCGATCCCTATCGTTGAGATGGAAATTTAATATGCAGGAACATTGCTCACACGGCGCGACGGAGCGACCGGGCAACGCGAGGCTTGCATCATGACGCGCCGTTTAGAAGATGCCCGCATCCTGATGTATAGTCATGACACATTTGGCCTTGGTCATTTGCGGCGATGCAGGACGATCGCGCATTCGCTGGTCGAGGATTATCGCGGCTTGCACGTTCTCATTATTTCCGGCGCCACGATTGCCGGCGCTTTCGACTATCGGGCGCGCGTCGATTTCGTCAAGATTCCGAGTGTGATCAAGCTGCGCAACGGCGAATATCAATCCATGGAGCGGCATACCGACCTGCACGATACGCTGAAGATGCGGCAGTCGATCATTCGCCACACCGCCGAAACTTTCCAGCCCGACATATTCATCGTCGACAAGGAGCCGATGGGCATGCAGGGAGAGGTGGAGGAGACCCTCACCTATCTCAAGACCCGTGGAACGACGCTGGTTCTTGGCCTGCGGGAAGTGATGGATGCACCGCACCTGCTCGATGCGGAGTGGAAGCGCAAGAACGTGATGGGCAAGATCCCCCAGTTCTATGATGCTATCTGGGTCTATGGGCCGCCGGATTTCTACGATCCTCTCGTCGGTCTGGACGTTCCCGATAGCGTGCGCGACAAGATGAATTTTGTGGGCTTCCTGCAGCGCAGTGTCTCCAACCAGGAAGTACCCGACCATCGCCCAAAGGGCGATTATATCCTCGTGACCACTGGAGGCGGCGGCGACGGCGCGGATCTCGTCAATGATGTCATGCGGGCTTATCAGAGTGATCCGACCTTGCAACACAAGGCGCTGGTCGTGCTTGGACCCTATATGCCGGCCAAGAAGCGTCGCAAGATGCTGCGCAAAGGCGCCACCATCCCGTATATCGAGGTTATCGAATTCGATAACCGGATGGAGGAGCTGGTCGCCGGCGCCAAGGCCGTGGTCGCGATGGGCGGCTACAACACCTATTGCGAGATTCTGTCTTTCGACAAGCCGGCGCTGATCGTCCCGCGCGTCCAGCCTCGCGAGGAGCAGTTGATCCGCGCCCGGCGCGCGGCCGAACTCGGGCTGATCGACATGCTGCTGCCCGAAGAGGCGGAAGATCCCGTTCGCATGGTAGCTGCGCTGAAAGCGCTGCTCAGCAAGCAAGCTCCGTCGAAGAGCGCACCCGAAGGCTTCAGGCTCGAAGGCCTACCCCACATTTCGCAAATTGTCGGCGCGCTGATGGACCGGCGACAGCAGCTGGATCACCTTTCACTCGTCAAGGGATGATTAAATTGGTTGATCGTCGCAAAATCGTTGTGGTGCTGAAGGGATATCCACGCCTCTCCGAAACCTTTATTGCGCAGGAATTGCTGGGGCTGGAACAATCGGGATTCGAACTCGTTCTCGTTGCCCTGCGCCGACCCACGGACAAGAAAACGCATCCGGTGCACGACGAGATTCGGGCGCCTATTCGCTACTTACCGGAATATCTGCATGAAGAGCCCGGCCGCGTTTTCTCGGCATTGTTTGCCTGCCTGCCGAAGCCCGGTTTCTGGCGTTGTGTCGCAGCTGTTTGTGCTGACTTTCTGAAGGACCCTAGCCGCAATCGGATCAGACGCTTCGGACAGGCGGCGGTTCTGGCAGCGGAATGGCCCGATGGAGCGACGTGGATTCACGCGCATTTCATTCATACGCCCGCATCCGTCGCCGCCTATGCCAGCCAGATCACCGGCATAGCCTGGACCTGCTCGGCGCATGCGAAAGACATCTGGACATCGCCGGACTGGGAGCTGCAAGGCAAGCTCGTGAGCACGCGCTGGACGGTAACGTGCACACATACCGGCTTCGACCACCTGCGCCGCCTGGGGGGTCCGAAATCCCGCGTGCACCTGAGTTACCACGGTGTTGATCTTGCCCGGTTCGGGCCTTTCGCTGGCGCCCGGTCGCTGCGGAATGGAAGCGATCACGCGGATCCCGTCAGGATACTCAGTGTCGGCCGCGCCGTCGAGAAAAAGGGCTATGACATTCTCCTCAAGGCACTCAGCCTGCTTCCGGCGGACCTCCACTGGCGGTTCGAGCATATTGGCGATGGCGAGAAAATCGCCGGATTAAAAGCACTTGCCAGCGAACTCGGGATTGCAGAGAAGATTTCCTGGAAAGGTGCTCTCGACCAGAAGGATGTGCTCGCCGGCTATCATGTCGCGGATATTTTCGCGCTCGCCTGCCGGATCACGACCGATGGCGACAGGGATGGCTTGCCAAACGTGCTGGTGGAAGCGTCGAGCCAGGGGCTCGTGTCCATCTCGACCAATATATCCGGCGTGCCCGAACTCCTGACTGACAGGCAGAACGGACTGATCGTCCCGCCGGACGATCCCGAAGCCTTGGCAGCGGCACTGGAGACGGCTATCCGTGACGCGGATTATCGTCACCGTCTGGGGCGCGCCGCCGAAGAGCGCGTGCGTACGGAGTTTGACTTCCACACCAGCATCCGCCAGCTGAAATCGCTTTTCGAGGCGGAATGGCCGATCACCAAATGACGGCGCAAACCACAAAATCGCGTGTGTTGTTCTATGTGCAGCATCTTCTCGGCATCGGCCATCTGGCTCGTGCCAGCCGGATCGCGCAAGCGCTGGTCGAGAACGGTTTCGATGTGACAATGGTCACCGGCGGCATGCCGGTGACCGGCTTTCCCGGACCCGAAGTCCGGCATGTGGCGCTGCCGGCCATTGCCGCCGGGGATGCGGCATTCTCAGGCCTCGCTGACGCGTCTGGCAGCCCGATCGATGACGCGTTCAAGGACCGTCGCCGCGACTTGCTGCTCAAAACCTTCCGGGAGGTCAAGCCCGATATCGTCGTCATCGAGGCCTTCCCTTTCGGCCGTCGGCAGGTCCGTTTCGAATTGATCCCGCTTCTTGAAGAAATCAGCGGAATGAGATCGAAGCCGTTCGTGGTGACATCGCTGCGCGATATCCTGCAGGAACGCACCAAGCCTGGCCGGGACGAAGAGAGCGTGGCGCTGGTGCAACGCCATTTCGACCGCGTGCTCGTTCACGGCGATCCCGAGTTTGCGCGGTTGGAGGACAGTTTTCGCCTCCATGGTGCGATTGCCGACAAGGTCGCCTATACCGGCCTCGTTGCCGCGCCCCCGCCCCCGCCCGCTTCGGAGGCATTTGATATCGTCGTGTCGGCCGGCGGCGGCGCCGTCGGTGCCATGCTCATACGCGCAGCACTGGATTCGGCAAAGGTCCTGTCAAGGTCCCACTCGTGGTGCATCGTTACCGGACCGAATCTCCCCCAGGAGGATTTCGACAGCATTGCGGCTGATGCGCCGGACAATGTCAGCGTCTTTCGGTTCAGGCAGGATTTTGCCAGCCTGCTTTCGGAGGCCCGCCTTTCCATTTCACAGGCCGGATACAACACCGTCTGCGATATCCTGCGCGCAGGCTGTCGCTCTTTGCTGATTCCATTCACGGCGGGGGGCGAAACGGAACAGACGGTGAGAGCCGAACGTCTCGAAAAACTCGGCCTGGCAACTGTTCTCACGGAAGCAGACCTTTCGGCGCAAAGCATGACCGCTGCCATTGAAAAGGCGCTCGCGCGGAACACGCTGCCCGACCACGTTCTTGATCTCAACGGTGCGCATCGCACAGCGGAGATCCTTCGGGACCTTTCGCGAATGCGCTAAAGTATGTTGCGCAAAAGTGTGCAGCGGTTTTGCGCCTAGAACATGCGTCAAAACAAGAGCTAAAGCGCGACAAGCGAATCCGAAGGATCGCGACGCGCTTTAGACCGTACCGATCAGCATGAACCGGGTGTATTTCTTCATTGGCAGGGCGCCCGCAAATTCAATTTTGCTCAATGATGCCTGTGTTTTGAACTCATCGAGCGAGGACACGCAATTGACGTGGGTCGGTTCGCTGAAATAGTCGTTCGACTGCAAGAGCACGCGCGTTCCGGCTGGTAGCAGCGAGAGCCAAGCAGGCAGGTCGGCGATATGTTCGCAACTGGTATTGATCACCAGGTCGGCGTCGAGTTCGGCGAAGGCAAGCGTATACATATCGGCGGTCAACGCCCGAAACCGACCTTTCCAGGCGCCGTTCAAAGTCTCGGCGACGGCGCCCACTTCGGGGTCGATGTCAAAGCTGTCGATCGCCTCGATTTCAAAGCGCGCATCGTCAAAAAACATCGCGGCGAGCACGCCATACCATCCGCCGAGGACAACGATGCGCCTGAATTTTCCGCCGACGGTTTCAAACAGCGACTGGCGTGCCCATATCTTGCAGGCAACCTGTTTGTGATTGAAAGCATTGCCGAGATCGGCCTCCGGGTGGTGCGATATCACCCGCGCCAAACCCTTGAGCATCGGGCTGGACGTGTATTCGGCAACGCCACGCATGATGTCAAATGCGCTTTCATGCCAATCAGTTGTGGTCGCCGTGCAGGTGTGGATGGTGTTCGTCATTGCCGTGTTGTAGGCTGGACTTTTACGGAGCGCAAGCAATGCAAGTCAAATCGACGGCCTCGACATCCACACTCCTTCCGGGGCAGGATCTGCCTCATCTGGCCGGTGTCGGCGCCTCGCTTCGTCAGGTTTTCGCCGCCCATTTCCTGCGTGAATGCCCTCATGTGCTGGAGATCGGCGGACATATCAGACCCGTCACGGACTACCTGACCCACGCCCCCCTCTCGGTTACTTCCGTCGATCCGAAAACTGAAGCTTACGAAGCGGAGACGCTGCATGGAAAACCATGTCACGTGCGCCACATTCCGCGCAAATTTCAGGAAGTTGACTACGACTATGCGCCCGGAACCTACGGTCTGGTACTGCTCGGCTATTCGCTGAAGCCCTTCGGAAGCCGCGATCCGCTTGGTGAACTTCTGTTCTCGTTGATTGACAACGCCAAGGTCGTTGTGATCGAATATCCGCCGGCGCTTGAGCGGGCAACCTCGCAGGTTCCGCACATTATCGAGCGACCCTCGGTCAAAGTTCGGACGACGTTCGATATCCACCTGCACGATCCGGAAATCGCCGACACACTGTATGCGGACAGACGCTTCTACGTTATCGAACCTGTCGTTACCTCATAAGAGCACTCGATGGAAAATCGTCTTTCACGCTATATCTGGAAGCACACGAGCAGGCAGCAGCTGTGGATCCTGTTCATCGTCGCCATATCGATGGTCCCCTACTTCCTGTCGTTCGACCTGCCCAAGCAGATTGTCAACGGACCGATCCAGGGCAAGGGTTTCGAGCAGGCGGGCGCCACCCAGATCTTCATGAACATTGCGTTCGACCTGCCCTGGCTGGGCCATGTCGAATTGTTCTCGGGCTTCAATCTCGACCGCGTGTCGATGCTGTTTGCGCTCAGCATGGTTTTCCTGCTGCTGGTGGTCATCAATGGCCTCTTCAAGTTCTATATCAACACCTATAAAGGCCGTCTCGGCGAGCGGTTGCTGAGGCGCATTCGCTTCGAACTCGTAGACCGGATTCTGCGGTTTCCGCCAAGCCAGTTCAAGCGGGCAAAGGGCGCTGAAATCGCCAGCATGGTCAAGGATGAGGTCGAGCCGCTCGGCGGTTTCACGGGCGATGCATTCGTGTCACCGGCATTGCTCGGCGGCCAGGCGCTGACGGCGCTGTTCTTCATCATCGTGCAGAATCTCTGGCTGGGTATCATCGCCGCCGCGATGGTTGGCGTCCAGGGTTTCATCATTCCTCGCATGCGCAGAAGACTGCTCGTCCTGGGTCGTGAACGGCAGCTTACAGCGCGCGAACTGTCGGGGCGGGTGAGCGAGATCTTCGAGGGCATCGGCACGATCCGCGCTTATGATACGACCAATTATGAGCGTGCGGATATCGCCGCCAGGCTCGGCCACATTTTCAAGATCCGCTATGATCTCTACCAGTGGAAATTCCTGGTCAAGTTCATCAACAATTTCCTCGCCTCGGTGACTCCGTTTTTGTTCTATTGCATTGGCGGTTACCTTGCGCTGCACGGCCAGCTCGATATCGGCCAGCTGGTTGCGGTGATCGGCGCCTACAAGGATCTGCCGGGACCGCTGAAGGAGCTGATCGACTGGGATCAGACACGCCAGGACGTGCAGGTCAAATATGTCCAGGTGGTGGAACAATTCAGTGTCGACGGTATGATCAACGCTGAGAACCAGGCGATAGCCACCGAGCAGCCCGCACATGACGCGAGTGCGCTTGCCGCGGTCAACCTGTCTCTGGTCGACGACAGTGGCGCCCGTCTTCTCGCTGGCGTCTCCATGCAGATCGAGCCCGGCGAAACGGTGGCAATCGTCGGGGCAGCGGCTGCAGGGGGTGAGGCGCTCGCTGAATCCTTCGCACGCCTTATATGGCCCGAAAGCGGCAAGGTGGTGCTGGGTGGCAACGACATCATGGTACTGCCGGAATCGGTCACAGGCCGACAACTTTCCTATGCATCATCCGACACGTACTTCTTCCACGGAACGTTGCGCGACAATCTGCTTTATGGCTTGAAACATGCTCCGCTCGCTGCTGCGGCATATGATGGAGCCGGCGAAACGCAGCGCAAATGGGAAGTCAGCGAAGCTCGTTTGGCCGGCAACCCCGACTATGACATGAACAGCGACTGGATCGACTATGTGGCAGCCGGAGCCACGGGACCGCAGGATCTTTCCGTATCGATAAAAGCCGTGCTCGATGCTGTCGTGCTGTCCAAGGATATCATCGATCTTGCCATGCGCTCGATCGTCAATCCGGGCGATCACGATGGCCTTGCCGAGCGTATCGTCGAGATGCGGCACGCTCTTCGCGCGGAACTCGATGAAGAAAATCTCAGCAGCCTGATCGTTCCCTTTGAACTCGGCGCCTATAATACCGAGGCAACCGTCGGCGAGAATTTGCTTTTTGGTGCCGCGACCGGCCCCAAATTGATGGGCCGCGCCATCGCCAGCAATCCGTACTTTCTGTCTGTCGTCAGTCGGACAGGCCTGGATCGCATTCTTTACGAAATGGGTATCGAGATCGCGGAAAATGCCGTCAACCTCTTTAGCGATCTGCCGCCGGATCACCCGTTCTTTCAGCAACTGACATTCATGACTGCGGACGATCTGCCGCAATATCAGGTCCTGCTGCAGAAATTGAAAGGTCGGCGATTTGAAGATGTGTCAGCCGAGGATCGCGTCAGCATCATCAGGTTGAGTTTCCTTTATATCGAACCGCGTCACCGCTTTGGCCTTCTGACCGATGAACTGATGGCGAAGATCGTCGATGTAAGACGGGAATTTCATGACGGATTGCCGAAAGATCTCGCCGATGCCATCGAACGTTACGACCCGGAGCGCTACACGTCGTCTGCAAGCCTGCTGGACAACGTACTGTTCGGCAGGATTAGCCACAAGCACCTGGATGGCTCGGAGCGTATCCGCTCCATCGTGCGCAAGCTGCTGAACACGCTTGGGCTTTTTGACAGCGTCCTGGCGATAGGAATGGATTTCAACGTCGGCGCCGGCGGTCGGCGTCTGACATCCGTCCAGCGCCAGAAGCTCAATCTGGCGCGTGCTTTGATACGCCAGTCCGCATTTTACATCTTCAACCGTCCGCTGCCTGGCCTCGATCATCGCGTTCAGGACCAGATCGTTCGCAATGCGCTGGAACTGATCCACCAGGGCGGTCGCAAGCCTTCAATTGTCTGGGTGCTCTCCAACACATCGCTTTCGAATCTGTTCGATCGCGTCGTCGTCTTCGAAAAGGGGAAACTGGTCGAAGACGGCACGCATGAAGGACTTATCGAGAAGAACGGTATCTTTAAGGAACTTGTGTCATAAAGTGAAATTGAGGCCCGTCAAACGATCGACGATTACTGGGTTTGGATACGAACATGCTGCTAAGAGACGAAGTAGAGACACTGCGCCAAGTCCCGTTGTTTTCGCGCGTAGCACCGGCGAAGCTGAAGCTGCTGGCATTCACCTCCGATCGCGTCAGTTATCAAGCGGGCGAAGTTCTCTTCCATCAGGGCGATGCGGGCGATGCCGCCTATGTCATTCTTACCGGTAAGGCCGACATTCTCACCGACTCTCCCAATGGGCAGATCAAGGTCGCGGAACTGGACCACAACGCGATTGTCGGCGAGATTGCCATTCTCTGTGACATTTCACGAACCGCGACCGTGAAGGCGGCCGTTCCGCTTGAGGCATTGCGCATTCGAAAGGATGTTTTCCTGAAGCTTCTCGCCGATTACCCGGAAATGACGATCGAGGTTCTGCGCTCGCTGGCAGACCGGCTCGCCCGGACAACGACTGAATTGGCCGAAGCGCGCAGCCACACCGAGCGGACGCATTAGCCGGCCAGTCCCACTGATCATACCGCCTGCGTGTCACCTGTCGTCAGATCGATGATGAAATTCCGCGAGGGCAGGCCGGAAATGAATTGTTCGAACATCCGGAAAAGTCGGCCGAAGGATGCCTGAATCGGTCCGTCCTCCTCCCTCGCACGATCGGCGTAGAGACGTGATACCCACTTATAGGCCGCAAGGTGCGGACTGGGAACAACCTCCAAGCCGAGATCGCTTCCCATACGCACGCGATACCAGTCGCCTAGAAACGTCATGGCTTCGATCTGCGATAGTGCGGTAAAGTCAAATCCGCATGTCTCGGCAGATGTGGCGAGCCGGTGCCGTATGTCGGAGTCCGCGGACACGGCGCGAATGACCGTCGCAAGATTGCCGGGAGATACTGGTTGGCCGATGACGGCCAACAGGGCCAGATCAGCGAGATTGAGTGCCCTGACCGCCTCGGCGAGATCGTGCGGCCACTCGCGACGTAGATGGCGTCTGCCGACGAGGTGTGCGAGGTGTTCCGAGAGGAATGCGGCATAATTCGGAGCATCCAGCAGACGGCGCGCATCTATGCCATCCCTCGCGGCTTCCGCGCCGTATTGGGCAAGGATACCATCATCGAGCGCCATATCGCCGATGCCAACGGTTTCGATGTTCAGTTGACCAGGCTCGAAGCGGATAATTTTGTAGGCGCTGGGAAATGCCACAAGAGATGGCACGGAAACATTGATCAGAAAGCCGGCTGCCGTTCGATAGCGCGCAGTATCGTTGACGTGAAGATGGCCGCTAAAATGTACGCGGACGCCGGCGTCGAGCAGCGCCTGGCCGACATTTTGCTCCGGTATGCGACGCAGAAGACTGGTTTGGCCCAGCACACCAAGTTCGTCGTCTCGTGTGTCGTCCAGCGGATCGAGCGCGGGATAATGGGAAAATGCAACCAACCTTTTGCCAAGCTTTTCCGCTCGTTCTGAAACGCTCTTTGCCCAATCGAGAACAAAACGCTTATGAACAAGCATGGCGTTCCATCCTGCATCGGTGCTGTCGATGAAGGCTTCCTCATCGTCGTTCGAGGCGCCATTCACCGGAACGAAAACATTGGCATCGATCATCAGCAGCCATAAACCTGCGAACGGCTCGATGAGATAGGAGGCGTCCATGAGGGAGCGAACCGTCTTGCCATCCGACGATCGAACATCATAGCGCCTGGCAGAGGGATCGTCGTCGGAGCCGAAAGGGGTTTCCCAATGGATGTCGCCGGGGGTTCTGAAGTAGCCGACATTGGCCAGTGCCCGCAGGCCCTGCGGATAGCCGGCGCAATACATGCTTTCACTGACGATAAGAGCATCGTCCCCGGGGGCCAGACTGCGGGCAGGATTGCTGGTAACCAGATCATGGCCGCCGGCCGCGTTAAGAAAGCGCTTCGACCGGTGCCGCCCGCCTGGACCGAAAATGTCGTGATTGCCAGGTGTCGCAAAGAATCTCATTGCATAGCGATGGACGTATTCCTCAAGGAGATCCCGCAGGCCCCTCATAGTCGCCGCCTGCCCATCGTCGGAGTAATCGCCCAGAAGAACCACGTGACGGATTCCTCTCGCGGCGATGTCGTCGAGCGCATACCGTAAGGCAGGGCCGCTCTCGTTGAACACGCGCGTCGATCTCGCCGTATTGGCAAACGGCCGTAGAGCCATTGCCCTGCCGCCGACAGCAACGCCAGCAATGTCATAATTGCCAAAGAGACCATGAAAATGCGCATCTGCAATCACGGCTATGGCTGGCAGGCTCGAGGATGACATTCTCTGGGGTTTTCCATTCTACTTTTTGTGCTTCATAGCACCAAAGCATACTCGACATATTGAAAGTAATGCAGATTCGATGCTCGCCAATGCCTCGCAGTTTGGCTAACATGTCAGAATTGCGGCAAAATCGAGAGCTGTTTTATGCAGCAGCGTTTTTCTTTGCCAGAAAACCTAATGCGCAATCAACCGGGACAATCCCAGAATTGCGCGATGCAGGAAGAGAGCGACACTGTGTTTCGAGTGCGTTTTTGGGGAGTTCGTGGCAGTCTGCCGGTTTCTGGTCCCGACTTCCAGCGATATGGCGGCAATACCATCTGCGTTGAGATGCAATGCGGGGAGCACAGACTGTTGTTCGATGCGGGCTCAGGGCTCTTGCCAGCCGGCAAGGCGCTTTTGGCCGAAGGTATTTCGACACACAACCTGTTCTTTTCACACTGTCATTATGACCACATTATCGGTTTGCCGTACTTCGCGCCGCTATACGACGCCGGCTCTGCAGTGACTCTCTGGTCCGGACATACCGCCGGAAAAATGACCACACGCCAGATCGTCACCGAATTCATACGACCGCCGTGGTTTCCGATTGAGATCGACGTTTGCCGCGCAAACCTCCGCTGCGTGGACTTCAAGTCAAACGACGTGCTCAAGCCCTGTCCTGGAATAGAGATCAAAACCGGCACCCTCAATCATCCTGGTGGCGCCATCGGATACCGGGTCGAATGGGCCGGCCGGTCTGTCGCTATAATCACCGACACCGAACATCAACCCGGTATTCTCGACCCCGCCGTGCTGGAGCTTATCGAGGGCGTCGACCTGTTTCTATATGACACCACGTATACCGACGAAGAAATGCCTCTGCGTGTCGGCTATGGTCATTCCACATGGCAGCATGCCATTCGCCTCGCCAAGGCAGCCGGCGCAAAGAACGTGGCCTTCTTCCATCATTTCCCCTTGCGCACCGATGCTGAGATCGAGGCGATCGATCGCATAGCTATCGATCAGTTTGCCGGCGCTTTTTCGGCGCGCGAGGGCCAGATCTTCAACGTCGACGGCCTAGTACTGAGCGAGCATATCCGGTAGCGCCCTCCAGCGGCAGGCAGGATGGCGCGTGGTTCGATCGAAAAGCGCGTCGAGAAACTGCCAAGCAGAGCGGTCGTGAACGAGATGATGCGTCAGGAAGCCCATGCGGCCACCTGTCTCGAACATCTGTTGCATACGCTTGACGATATCGGCGATGAGCGCTGCATGTTCACGCCCGCCTCTTGTTCCGTGCCAATCCATGAGATCGACATGACTGTTGACCATCTGCAGCGCCGCCGCTTTTTCGGGCCCGAATACTGAAAGTCCCCGGAAACCCAGGCCGGGAAGTTCCACTATCAAAGGCGATGCAATACGGTTCCACGGTGGAACCAGGACCGGCGTGAACCGGCTGGAATGAAGTGCCAGCAGATGATCGAAGCCGGCTTTGAGTTCCGCAGCGATCGTTTCAACCGGCCTATGCCGGCCCAACTCCTGCTTCTTCTCATTTTCGCTGGCAAAATTGGTGTGCGACCAACCATGGACGGCGACACTGGCCAGCGGCGCGTTGTCCAGCGATTTTGCCAGCGCATCTCCCGTATGTTCAGGAATGACCGCCAGCGCGACCGGCACTGTATGACGATGCGTCAATTCCAGCAATTGCATCAGTGCCGGCGTTGGTTCGACCGCATCATCGTCTCGCAGCCAGAAGTCAGCGACCCTTGCCGCATTTTGCCATCGGGTCAGTTCCGAGATCAGCGGCGCCCAGATATCAGTTGCCATCATAGAATGCCCACATGCCGATTGAGGATCGCATCGAGACGCCTGGAAGCTACGTCCAGAGACCGCTCTTCCCGCGCGAACTGACGAGCATCTGCTGACATGTTGCTGCGCGCGGCAGCATTTGTCAGGAGATAGCTG
Organism: Shinella sp. OV683; assembly: GCF_057787725.1. NCBI lineage: Bacteria > Pseudomonadati > Pseudomonadota > Alphaproteobacteria > Hyphomicrobiales > Rhizobiaceae > Shinella > Shinella sp. OV683. Next base: position 1,200,078 of record NZ_CM173543.1, on the reverse strand, counting down.
ATGGCGTCAGCAAAAGCGGTGATGTCACCCGGCGGCGTGAGAATGCCTGTGCGCCCATTCAGGACGACTTCCGGAACGCCTGCAATTTCCTGCGCCACAATAGGCAGGCCTGCGGCCTGCGCCTCGAGGTAAGCCAGCCCATAGGCCTCGCCGCATCCCGGCCACACGTAGATGGCGCTTTGCGACAGCAGCGCTGCAATTTCTGCCGGGCTTTTTTCCCCACACCAGATGACTTTTTCCGCTGGAAAGCTCGCAAATACCGCCTCTGTCTCCGTTCGGCAGGGGCCGTCGCCGACGATGGAAAGTGTCCATGGAATGTCGGCAAGTTGCTTCAGGGAACAGGCCAGCATGCGGTAGCTGTCCATCTTGTCGCCAGCGCGCATCATCGCCACCGTTATCAGCCGGTGGGGCTGTGGCTGCGGTTCTATCGCCAGGAATGCCGTGGAATCGAGAAATGGTGCAAGCATGGCCACGGATGCGGTTGGCAAGGCATCAAGCAGCCCATCGCGATCGCGTGCCGTGAGGCAGATATTGACCGCAGCCTGTTCGATTGCCTGCAGCACGCAGTCCTGCGATTGCCTCCATGGACCAATGTTCCGCCGGGGCGAGTGAGAGGCTTCCGCCGTCACATAAGGCAAGCCGAACGACCGAGCGAGATCGGGACCGAGCAGATCGGGCGCCTTGTAATAGGGGTGATAGCAAAACCACAGGTCCGGAGCACCCTCACCCTGCCAAAGCGATGCAATCCTGTCGGTCTCCCGCGCGGCCTGCGCTTCGCATCCGGCAAATGCTTCGGCTGACGGCTCCCTGATGAAGCTGCGCAGTTCCGATACGACATCGACCTGGTGGCCCGCCCGTCCGAGCGCCGCGATCAGCAATCGGGCCATCAGCCGGTCGCCGGAGGGAACGGGATGGTTCGGCGATTTGAGCGGCGAATAGAAAGCAATTTTCATAGGTCTGAACTGGCTGCGTCGCGACCAGGGATGCCAACGCTACCATCCCGTCCCTCTCTTCCCCCAATGTCTGCCAGCAGTGGCAAAGCGATCTTCGGGTCGAGTCGCAGCGTTGTCGGGCCTAGGAACCGGTGGTCCAGCCTGGCGTCACCGAGTTCCACCGTTTCCTCCAGTTCGGCGACCGACCGGCTGAGAAACTTCAGCCGGTAATTCCGCACGCCAAAGGCCTCCAGGGCGCCGGCGATCTCCTCGAAGGCCTGCCGCCCGAGCCCGAACTTGAGATCGAAATCGGCTGCGTCCTCGGCAAAATCCGGCAGGTTGCGCTGCGAATTCGACAGAACAAGCGTTTTTGGATCGTCGGAGCACATCAGGCCAGCAAACCGTCTCCACAGCGCCGCGTATTTTTCATTGACGGTGGCGATCTTGTTCGGCCACTCGCGATGCAGCTTTACCTTATGTTCGTCCAGCGGATAGTCATGCCAGAAAAACATTCCGGACACTTCGATCCCTTCGCGGTCCCCGGATTTCATCCCATAGATGGTCACGCTGTGCTCGCCATGCTGCAGCGACGCACCATCGGTCTCAAAGGCCCTGATAAGCGCCGGCCGGCTGGTAATATTGAAATCAAACGGCATTCGTTTCTGATCGGGATCGACCAGGTCGAGTGTGAATCGAGTCTGACATGAGTAACCCAGCGAGATGAACATCGGCCTGCCTTTCCGGAATCCGCCACCGCGATGACGGCCCTGGCGTGCCTGATTTGCGGATGTCCGATTGCTCCGCATTAAAGCCCATAACACCCTTCCGGATCAACCCTTGGGCTGCGCCGATGGCGGGCGCAGTCCAGAAACCAGGCGCCACTTTCATTCTGCGGAAGGCCCTGCTGCCCGCTTCATCTGCCCGGCGAGCGTCTGTGCCGCGGCGACGAACGACCAAGCCGAGACATCCGTGGGCCAACGGCCAGGTTGAGCGAATGAACCGGACGATCAAGGACGCAACCGTCAACCGCCACGACTACTGCCGGGACTAAACACCTAGATCATCGGCAGTCAGATCGGGTTGTTGAACGTATCGCAGGCGCTCATCTTGCCAGTATCGAAACCGCGACGGAACCACTTTGCCCGCTGGGCGGACGTGCCGTGGGTGAAACTGTCCGGCACGACATAACCCTGGGACTTTTTCTGAAGGTTGTCATCGCCGATCTGTTGAGCGGCATTCAGGGCTTCCTCGAGGTCGCCTTTTTCAAGCATGCCCTTCTGCTCGGTAAATCTGCCCCATATGCCCGCAAAGCAATCTGCCTGAAGCTCGACCCGAACCGACATTGCATTGGCCTCGCTCTCGCTCATCGATTGGCGGGCGCGGTTGAACTTCGGCAGGATGCCGATCAGGTTCTGAACGTGATGGCCGACTTCATGTGCGACGACATAGGCATCGGCGAAATCGCCGGAAGCGCCGAAACGTTGCGACATTTCGCGGAAGAAATCCATGTCGAGATAGACCTTGCGATCGTTCGGGCAATAGAACGGCCCGGTCGCAGCACTTGCCTGGCCGCAGGCTGACGGGTAGGAGCCTGAAAACAGCAGCAGCTTGGGCTCTTCATAGGTCTGTCCGGATGCCTTGAAGATGCCGTTCCACATGTCTTCGGTCTCGGCAAGCATGGTCGAAACGAATGCCTTCATGTCGTCATCGGCAGCAGGCGTGCTGGAGGGCGTATTCTGTGTCGTCTGATCAATGCCCGGCGATGTCGCGGACCCACCGTTCAACAGCGATGTCACGTCGACACCCATGAATTGCAGCACGACGATGACGATGATGATCAGCACGATCGAGCCGATACCACCCTTGCCACTGCCGATCGGGATGTTCAGGCCGCCGCGACGCCCAAAGGGATCGCCGGGAGCATCTGTCGGGCCGGTGCCCCGTTCGTCCTGCACATTGCCGGATTGCCGTCGGCCTCTCCAATCCATGATGTCGCTCCCGTATCGGCTTCTCTTTATCAAATCATTATCTGCTCCCGGCGCTCATGGCGAAAGCAGATAATCGCAGAAGTAAGCAGATAACGGTCTGTCTTTCAATCAGTTCCGACGCTGGAGTGCCATTCATGCGCGCTTTGGTGCGGATGCACGCGCAGCGATATAGAGGATCATGATGACCGCCGCCATGACAGCCAGGAAGAAGGCGATCCTGCCGGCATCCGGCCAGTTCTCCGGATAGGTGAACACCACCTTGTTCATGATCCGCCCCGGCAACAGGGTAAAGGCGCCTGCGCCAACAATGCCCCCGAGATAGAGGCCGAGCACCTGCCGCTTATGCGCTGCGATACGGTGCGCTCGCGCATTGCTGATCACCAACCACGCTCCGACAATCACATAGATCGAAATCAGATGGATGGGGCTGAAGCCCATCAACAGATTGATCTCGTGGATGAAGAACGAGGACAGCGCGGCGACCACCATCAGCCCCAGCCAGATCTTGCCAACCAGCCGGTGAACGGGCGTGCCCTTCTTAGCCCACAACATATAGGGGCCGATCACGGCCGCCGGCAGGACGGTGGCGACATGCAACTGGATAGCCAGCGGTGCGTCAAGAATTGGTGCAAGGTTCACGGATTCGCCCTCGAAATGGGTTGAATTCGCAACCTCACTCGTTCATCACCTCTCGGAGTTCAAACGACCTTGCGTGACCTGACGGGGATACTTCGTGAAAGACAGCGTTCTGCGATCCACGCCTCGTGAATTGAAGGGGCTTTCGGCCTCGCGGAACCTCTGGCTCACCTTCGCCGCCGTGGTGTTGCTGTTTGCATTCACCGGTCCCTTCGGCACGATGGAGCGCCTGCCCTTCCTGGCGCGCCTTGCCTACTGGCTGGTTCTGCATGCGGCGGCATGGACAGCTGCCCTGGTCTTCGCAGTTCTCGGCAACATTCTGCTCGCACCGCTTATGAAGAGTATGTTCTGGCGGATGATGATCGGCGCCGTCCTCGCCGCCATCCCTATCGGGGTAATCACTCGGCTCGTCGAATATTTCTGGTTCGGCGGCGTCCCAACGATCGGCGACCTGGTCGCCGAAATGGCATTGGCCGTTCCGCTCTGCGTCATCTTTTGTGTGATCAGCTATCTCGCAATGTCCTCATCGGCGGAGTTACCGGAAAAGCCGACGCCGCAAGAACACCCCCTGCCTCCGGCACCCGTGGCCAAGGCGAGCGAGATCGCACCGGCTCCTCTGCTCACCCGCCTGAAGCCGGAAAACCGCGGAGCCCTCCAGCGTATCTCGGTCGAAGATCACTACACGCTGGTAAAGACCAGTCGCGGCCGCGAGCTGATCCTGCTGCGCCTTTCCGACGCGATACGCGAAACCGGCGCGACACCCGGCCTGCAGGTGCACCGCTCGCACTGGGTGGCGGATGACTTCGTCAAGTCCCTCAAGCGAGACGACGGCAAGCTCTCGCTCATGCTCATCGGGGGTACGGAAATCCCGGTCAGCCGCACCTATGCTGCCGACGTTCGCAACCGCTTCGGCGACCGGTGACACCCACCTGCGCCTATGCAACTATGGCCAAGTCAGTTTGGGAGGATTGGTTTGATGAAGGCAATGCGGCTCGAATCCATCGGCAACCTGTTCGTCCGGGAGGTCGAAAAGCCCACGCCCGGGCCAGACGATCTGCTGGTGCGTGTCGAAGCCTGCGGCATCTGCGGCACCGACCGGCACCTTCTGCATGGTGAGTTTCCATCGACCCCACCAGTGACGATCGGTCACGAATTTGCCGGCATCGTCGAGGCGATCGGCGCCGATGTCAAAGGCTTCCAGCTCGGCGATCGGATCACCGGCGATCCCAACATTTCCTGTGGCCGCTGCCCGCAGTGCATGGCCGGACGCGTCAATCTTTGCCGCAACCTGCGCGCCATCGGTATCCACCGCGACGGCGGGTTTGCCGAGCATGTCATCGTGCCACAGAAGCAGGCCTTCACCATCCCGCTCAGCCTCAAGCCCACCCACGGCGCGTTCTGCGAGCCGCTGGCCTGCTGCCTGCATGGTATCGACATCGCGGCGATCAAGGCGGGATCATCCGTGGTTGTGCTCGGGGGCGGCGTCATCGGGCTTCTGGTCGTGCAACTGGCACGGCTTGCCGGCGCGACGACGGTCATTCTATCCACGCGCCAGGCATCCAAACGGAAGCTCGCCGAGGAGGTCGGAGCGACCGCGAGTGTCGACCCGTCTTCATCCGATATCATCGAGGAGATTGCGGGCCCCAACGGCCTCGTGCCGGGCGGCGTCGATGTGGTGATCGAATGCGCAGGCGTCGCCGAAACCGTACAGCAGTCGACCCGGCTCGCCAAAGCCGGCGGCACAGTAGTCATTCTCGGCGTCATGCCGCAGGGCGTCAAAGTCGAACTGGAACCGTTCGACATCCTGTTTCGAGAATTGCGAGTGCTCGGCTCGTTCATTAATCCATTCGTACACCGTCGCGCCGCCGACTTGGTGGCCTCCGGCGCGATCGAGATCGACAAGCTGATCACGCGGGAGATCACGCTCGACGAGGCCCCCGAGGTGATCCGCAATCCCGCGGCAGCCGGCGAGGTGAAGGTCATCGTCATCCCCGGCAATCGATAGGGCCGCCGGCGCTGGACTGCGACCACGCGTCGTCACGTCCCTGAAACAGCTAGGGCGGCTTTAATTCCAAGTAACGCATATACTTATGCCTGTTTTTTCATCATGGACAGCATCAAAATACACCGGAAATTAACAAGAGCTTCGTATTTCTTTTAACATGCGAACGGTTTTGCGCTGATGTCATGCGTATCTTCAAGAAATCGTTCTTGGTTAGGGGAATGCGGGCCAGCTGGATCGTATTGCGATTGGCAGCTGCCCGTCTAGGGAGGCAAGTGCATGCTGTTCAAGTCGGCCACCAGCCGTAATATTTTCTCGGTAGCAGCCTGTGGCGTCGTCGCGACGATCGCTGCGTCAGGCGTTCTTTTCAACACCGCCTATAATGATATGCGCAAGTCCAGCCTCGAACAGATGCGGCAGATTGCCAACACCAATGCACTTTCCATCGAAAAATCGATGGATGGCGCCATCAACATCGTCAATTCGCTCGAAACAGCGCTATCGACGATGAAGGACAGCGCCAACACCAACCGCACCACCGCTGACGACCTGCTGAAGAACATGCTACAGGACAATTCCATGGCGCTCGGTGTCTGGACAGGCTGGGAGCCGAATGCGTTTGATGGCAAGGACAAGGATTTCGTCGGCAAGGAAGGCCATGACGCCACCGGCCGGTATGTTCCTTACTGGGTCCGCAGCGGCGACAAGATCCAGCACACGCCGCTGACCGACTACACCGTTTCAGGCGCGGGTGACTATTATCAGCTTCCTTACACCACACAGAAGACCGTCGTCATCGAGCCCTATGTCTATGCCGTCGATGGCAAGGACGTGCTGATGACATCGGTCGCCAAGCCGATCATGGTCGGCGGCAAGCCGCTGGGCGTCGCAGGCATGGATATTTCGCTCGATGCCGCCAACAAGGCGGTCTCGGCCGTCCATCCGATGGAGACCGGCTTCCTCAGCCTTGTCACCGGCGCAGGCAACATCATCAGCCATCCCGACGCAGCTCTTGCCGGCAAGTCCCTCAAGGATGCCGGCGACAAAGTGAAGGGCTGGGATCAACTGATCGCCAAGCCTGGCACTGAACAGGAAATCACGGGACCAGACGGCCAACAATACTTCTCGGTCGCCTATCCGGTGAAGCTCACGGATGAGCTGAACTGGTACGCCATTGTCTCAGTGCCGAAGTCCACCGTGTTTGCCCAGCTCAACAACATGGCCTGGAGCGCTGTGGGCATTACCGCGCTCGCTGCCATCCTGCTTGCACTGGCTGGCTGGTTGATTGCTCGCAAGTTCATCCGGCGCATCGAAAATGTCATCAGCGAGACCGACCAGATCGCCCATGGCCAACTCGACCTTCAGCTCAAGGACATTGAACGCAAGGACGAAATCGGCGACCTCTCGCGCTCGCTGGGCATCCTGCTCGAAAACGGCCGCCAGAAGGTGCAATTGGAAAAGGACGCGGAAGTCAGCCGGGCGCAGCAGGAAACTGAGCGCACAGAGCGTTCGGTCATGCACGCAGCCCGGGAAGACGAAATCAAGTTCGCAGTTGCCGAACTCGGTGGTGGCCTCGCCAAGCTTTCGAACGGCGACATGACCGTGCGGCTCGACAAGCCCTTCACCGGCGCGCTGGAAGCCATCCGCGACGACTTCAACGCCTCGGTCGAGAAACTGCAGGATGCCCTGCTCTCCTTCTCGGAAAATGCCGCCACCATCCAGACCGGCTCGGAAGAAATCCGCTCCGGCGCCGATAACCTCGCCCGCCGCACCGAGCAGCAGGCGGCCTCCGTCGAGGAAACCGCTGCAGCGCTCGAGCAGATCACAACGTCGGTCAAGGATTCGACCATCCGCGCCGAAGAAGCGGGCAATCTTGTCGGACGCACCAAGCAAGGTGCGGAAAAGTCCGGCGAAGTCGTTCGCGACGCCGTCAACGCCATGAGCGCTATCGAAGCCTCCTCGCAGTCGATCTCCAACATCATCGGCGTGATCGACGACATCGCCTTCCAGACCAACCTGCTGGCACTGAATGCTGGTGTCGAAGCCGCTCGGGCCGGTGAAGCCGGCAAGGGCTTTGCGGTCGTCGCCCAGGAAGTCCGCGAACTCGCCCAGCGCTCAGCCACCGCAGCCAAGGAGATCAAGGCCTTGATCACCTCGTCCGGCGAACAGGTCAAGCGCGGCGTCAGCCTCGTCGGCCAGACGGGCGAAGCACTGCAGGCGATCGTTGGCGAGGTCCAGCAGATCAACAGCAACGTCCAGGCGATTGTCCAGGCGGCTCGCGAGCAATCAACCGGCCTCCAGGAAATCAACACCGCCGTCAACCAGATGGATCAGGCAACCCAGCAGAACGCCGCGATGGTCGAGGAATCGAACGCCGCTTCGCACACGCTGGTCACCGAGGTGTCTGCACTCTCGGCCCGCCTTGGCCAGTTCAACCTCGGCGCCGACGTCAAGGTGGCCCGCGCGCCGGTCCAGCATACAGCGCGTCCGACAACCCAGCCGGCCGCCCGCCCGATGGCAACACCCGCTGCCCGCAGCGCCGCTCCGGCACCTGCCGCCGCTCACGCCAAGCCGGCGCCCTCTCCGGCCCGTGCACTCGGCGGAAAACTCGCCGCTGCCTTCAGTTCGGCAAAGGCACCGGCTGCTGCATCGGGTGGCGACTGGGAAGAATTCTGAGCCAAGCGCGCATCATCAGAATAATGCGACGGCGGGGGTTTCCCCGCCGTCTTCGTTTGCGCGCTCAACAAAACTCGAACACACACAATTCCTCGAAATGGTTCATGTCGTTGAAGGCGCAGAAGGCGGGCGGGCGCAATTCAAGAACTCCCACCCGATCATTGATCGCGCGCGCGACGTCACGCAGCATCCGTTGCCATGCCGGCAGGGTGGCGTCAGCGAATTTCTCGATGACATAGGCGAAGGTGATGTGGAACTCGTAACTCTCATGATCGGGATGGCGATAGCCGAAGATGTTGGCAAACGCATTGCGCCATTCCTTGAGAGCCTTCCGGTCCGCTTCGTTGGCACCCTCTACCACCAACCCGGTCGGCAGGGCATCGGTTACACGAACGCGAAAGGTCGGGCCGCCGGAAAACGACTTCAACCGGTCAAGAAAGATCGTTGTCATTTCATCGATCGGCGTCCCGAGCGCGACGCCGATGGGCCAATAAGGCAGATGGCGGCGATACTCGATGATTCCCTGGAAGAGGGTCATGTGCAGGCTGGAGACGGGCGTGAAGGCGAGGTGCCCGGCCTCCGGCATGGCAGAATAGCGAGCGCGGGCCTCGACCAGCGCTTTTTCGGTTTCCGACCCTTCGATCAGATGGCAGACGACCGTGTTGCCGGGTTCACGCAGGAATTTGCCGTGCCGATTGTAGCGCTGCCCGAGATGGATGGACGGCTCGGGATTCAAGGTCTTGGAGAATTTGCGCAGCTCGGGCGAAATTGCTGCAATGTTCATGTGGTGAAATCCCCATTCTCGATGTTGTCTCCCGGCATTACAAAGGCGACGCGAAGGACGTGTGACGATGGCGTCTTTTTCCTCCCCAACTTTCCTCTACCTGCCTCATTTATGGGGTTGGTTTCTCAAAAACATTCCCCTATAAGCCGCTTCTAGCCTTAAAAGACCCGACACCCTGCGCCCCGGCCGGTATTGCACCGACAGCCGGTCTTTGCCGCAGGCGAAATTATGGATGCCTTCATGCCAAAGCGCACGGATATCAAATCGATCCTCATCATTGGTGCCGGTCCGATCGTCATCGGACAGGCCTGCGAATTTGATTACTCCGGAACGCAAGCCTGCAAGGCACTGAAGGAAGAGGGTTACCGGGTCATCCTGGTCAACTCCAACCCGGCCACCATCATGACCGACCCGAACCTGGCGGACGCGACCTATGTCGAGCCGATCACGCCCGAGGTCGTCGCCAAGATCATCGCCAAGGAACGCCCCGACGCGCTGCTGCCGACTATGGGCGGTCAGACGGCGCTCAACACAGCTTTGTCCTTGAAGCGGATGGGCGTGCTCGACCGTTACAATGTCGAGATGATCGGCGCCAAGCCGGCCGCCATCGACATGGCCGAAGACCGCGCCCTGTTCCGCGAAGCCATGGCCCGCATCGGACTTGAGACGCCGAAGTCGATGCTCGCCAACGCTACCGAGATCAAGGACCTCGACCGCAAGAGCCATGAAGGCGAACGCTCCAAGGTCAAGGCAGAGCTTTCCGGCGGCGATCTCGACAAGGCACTCGATGCGCTTGAAAACCAGTGGAACCTCGGCGAGAGCGACCGCAAGCAGCGCTACATCAGCCACGCCATGGCAATTGCCGCCCAGGCGATCGATTTTGTCGGCTTGCCCGCCATCATTCGCCCCTCCTTCACCATGGGCGGCACCGGCGGCGGCATTGCCTATAACCGCACGGAATTCTTCGAGATCATCGGCTCCGGCCTCGACGCCTCGCCGACCACCGAAGTGCTGATCGAAGAATCGGTGCTCGGCTGGAAGGAATATGAAATGGAAGTCGTCCGCGACAAGGCGGACAATTGCATCATCATCTGCTCGATCGAAAACATCGACCCGATGGGCGTCCATACCGGCGACTCGATCACCGTAGCACCTGCGCTGACCTTGACCGACAAGGAATACCAGATGATGCGCAACGCCTCGATCGCGGTGCTGCGCGAGATCGGCGTCGAGACCGGCGGTTCTAACGTCCAGTTCGCCGTCAACCCGGCCGACGGTCGCCTGGTTGTCATCGAAATGAACCCGCGCGTGTCGCGCTCCTCGGCGCTGGCCTCCAAGGCCACTGGCTTCCCAATTGCGAAGGTCGCCGCCAAGCTTGCCATCGGCTACACCTTGGACGAACTCGACAACGACATCACCGGCGGCGCGACCCCTGCCTCGTTCGAACCCTCGATCGATTATGTCGTCACCAAGATCCCGCGTTTTGCCTTCGAGAAATTCCCGGGCGCCTCGCCGATGCTGACCACTGCGATGAAGTCGGTCGGCGAAGTCATGGCGATCGGCCGCACATTTGCAGAGTCGCTGCAGAAGGCGCTGCGCGGTCTCGAAACCGGCCTCACCGGCCTCGATGAAATCGAGATCCCGGGCATGGGCGAAGGCGACGACCACAACGCCATACGCGCCGCCATCGGCACCGCAACACCGGACCGCCTCCGCCAGGTCGCGCAGGCCCTGCGCATGGGCATGAGCGAGGAAGAGGTGCATGTCGGCTGCAGCATCGATCCGTGGTTCATTTCGCAGATCAAGGGTATCGTCGACATGGAGGCCCGTGTTCGCGAGCATGGCCTGCCGGACGACGCGCAAAACCTGCGCATGCTGAAATCCATGGGCTTCTCCGATGCGCGCCTTGCCACGCTTTCCGGCAAGCGCCCCAAGGAAGTCGCCGAAATCCGCAATCGGCTGAACGTCCGTCCGGTCTACAAGCGGATCGACACCTGCGCCGCCGAATTCGCCTCGCCCACCGCCTACATGTATTCGACCTATGAAACGCCGTTCGTGGGCACCGCCCGCTCGGAGGCCGAAATCTCCGACCGCAAGAAGGTCGTCATCCTCGGCGGCGGCCCGAACCGTATCGGCCAGGGCATCGAGTTCGACTATTGCTGCTGCCATGCCGCTTTCGCCTTGAAGGACGCGGGCTTTGAAGCCATCATGATCAACTGCAACCCGGAAACTGTCTCTACCGACTACGACACGTCCGACCGCCTTTATTTCGAACCGCTGACCGCCGAAGACGTCATCGAGATCCTCAAGATCGAGCAGGAGCGCGGCGAGTTGCTCGGCGTAATCGTCCAGTTCGGCGGCCAGACACCGCTGAAACTGGCCGAAGCGCTGGAGCGTGCCGGCATTCCGATCCTCGGCACGGCGCCTGATATGATCGACCTCGCTGAAGACCGCGACCGCTTCCAGAAGCTGTTGATGAAGCTCGACCTCACGCAGCCGAAGAATGGCATCGCCTATTCGGTCGAGCAGTCGCGCCTGGTTGCCACCGAGATCGGCTTTCCGCTTGTCGTGCGTCCGTCCTACGTGCTCGGCGGCCGCGCCATGCAGATCATCCACTCCGAAAGCATGCTGCAGAGCTACCTGCTCGACACAGTGCCGGGGCTGGTGCCGGAAGACATCAAGCAACGTTATCCGAATGACAAGACCGGCCAGATCAACACGCTGCTCGGCAAGAACCCGCTGCTGTTCGACAGCTATCTGACCAACGCCATCGAAGTCGACGTCGATTGCCTCTCCGACGGCAAGGACGTCTATATCTGCGGCATCATGGAGCATATCGAGGAAGCGGGCATCCATTCCGGCGATAGCGCGTGCTCGCTGCCGTCGCGCACGCTATCGAAGGAAATCCTCGACGAGATCGAACGCCAGACCACCATGCTCGCCAAGTCGCTGAATGTCGGGGGCCTGATGAATGTGCAGTACGCCATCAAGGACGGCGTGATCTACATTCTCGAAGTCAATCCGCGTGCGTCGCGCACGGTGCCCTTCGTCGCCAAGACCATCGGCGCACCAGTCGCCAAGATCGCCGCCCGCGTCATGGCCGGCGAGACGCTCGACGCGTCCTTCGCCGCCTACATCGATCAAAAGCCCGACCCACGCAATCTCAAGCACATCGCGGTCAAGGAAGCCGTCTTCCCGTTTGCCCGCTTCCCCGGTGTCGACACGCTGCTCGGACCGGAAATGCGCTCGACCGGCGAAGTCATAGGCCTCGATACCGATTTCGCGCTGGCATTCGCCAAGGCGCAGCTCGGCGCCGGCGTCGAACTGCCGCGCTCCGGCACCGTGTTCGTCTCCGTCCGCGACGACGACAAGGAACGCGTGCTGCCGGCAATCCGCATTCTCGACGCGATCGGCTTCAAGGTGCTGGCGACCGGCGGCACCCAGCGCTACCTCATCGACAATGGCATCAAGTCGGCCAAGATCAACAAGGTGCTCGAAGGCCGCCCGCATATTGAAGACGCCATCCGCAATCGCCAGGTCCAGCTGGTCATCAACACCACCGACGGCAACAAGGCGATCTCGGATTCCAAGTCGCTCCGCCGCGCCGCCCTAATGCAGAAGGTGCCCTATTACACGACGATGTCGGGCGCGCTTTCAGCTGCGGAAGCGATCCGGGCGCTGATGGCCGGCAGCCTCGAGGTCAAGCCGCTCCAGAGCTATTTCTGATGCATCACAAAGGGCTTGGATGTGCCTCCACCGACGAAAGTGGAACTACTCGCGCATGATCCGAACTGGGCCGCAATGGCTGCCGCCGAAAGCAAGTTGCTTTCGGCGACACTCGGCCCGGCCTTGCTGACCGTCCATCACATTGGCTCAACCTCCATACCTTTTATCCGAGCAAAGCCGACCCTGGATCTCATTCCTGTGGTTGCAAACCTGGCCCAGCTTGACGACCGCAGGCGCGACGTCGAGGGGCTTGGTTATGAATGGTGGGGCGAACTGGGCCTGCCGGGACGTCGGTACTGCACCAAAACCGACAGCGCTTCAGGCCGCAGGCTCTTTCATCTACACATCTATGGCGAAGGTTCGCCTGAGATAACGCGGCACCTTGTATTTCGGGATTATCTCAGGAGTAGATCGGACATCGCCTCGGAGTATGAACGGATGAAGGTGCACTGCCAACTGATGCACCCAAACGACTCTCACGCCTACACCGATTGCAAGGATGCCTGGATCAAGAAAGCGGAAGCTGAGGCATTGAACAGGTATGTTGCAGAAGCTCAGCAGCAGATGGCAAGTGACGATACAGCATCCTGATCAGCACCATCCGCATGCCGGCAAAATTTCGACGTGCGGTCGAAACCATAAATATCAATTCACGATGCGGGTCATTTGGTTCGAAGCCTTGGCACCGATTGCGGCGAATGCGGCAACGAGGCTCTTCATGTCGTCCGCGACAAAATAGTTTGCGGTTGTCCCGGCGCATGATTTGAGTAGCGTCTGACCGTTAGCCGGTGCCATGAAGGCCACAGTGTAAATCGTTATTCCCGCGTCGCGCGCGGATTTGCACGTTGCAAGGGTTTCCGTATCCAGCGCGGGTTTCCAGGAACTGCTGGCTCCGGTATTCTCACCATCTGTCATGAGCACGATGAACTTGGAAAAGGTGGTGTTGCTTTTGGCTGCCTGTGCAGACGCTTCAGAGGAGGCGATGAGTGCTTGATAGCCCTGAGCCATCCCATCCGTCATATCTGTGCCCCCGCTCGGATAGCTGGGCAAGGACGAGACATATGATCTTGTAGAGGTGGTTCCCCATGCAAGCGCACTTGGTGTCTGCATGCTGTCCGTGAACGAAACGCCACCTACCCGGATGATGCTGTCGCTCGTGTCAACGGCCTCCTGCTGGTCAAGGACATCGAACAAGCTTGTCGCAGCGGTTTTCAATGCGCCGATCTTGTTGATGTAACAGGGCTTCGTCGATCCGAGATTCGGATAATTGGACCAGTTCGACGAGGTATAATTCTGGCACTTTGTAAGGGAAGTATTGAGTGTTTCGGTTACAAAAGACATCGAACCTGAACGATCCAGCACCAGGTACATCGACAGCGCGTTCTTGGACACACTTTCACTTTGCGCCGAACTTGTTGCCGCGATCGGCACCTTCGAATAACCGATGAACTGGGCAAAGCCGGTTAGCGATACCTTGTATGAGCCCGTGATCTTTATTGAATAGGTGTTTTTGTTTCCGGCAGTCGTCTTTAAGGGGATGACGACCAGCCCGGCGGCAAGTTCGGTCTTTTCCGATGTGCTGAGGGAGTTTGCCAACTGCGCCAACAGGAAGTTCTTGGCGTAGGAACTGATCGAGGTCATGTCTCCATGACCTGAATTGATCGAGGCCGCGGCAGATAGCGTAGCAGAGTCTACTGCCGCCTGAAGCTCGTGGCGGTTGTTAACCAGCGTTGAATAGTCAATTCCAAGAGACACTGCAGCAAATACCACAGGGATCGTAAGCGCGGCAGTTATTCCGAAGTTGCCCAGCTGGTCGCGGAACAATCGCTTGAAGGCAAGAGGAAGGGCCATCGAATTGAAAGACACGTCGTCACCTCATCCGGCTACTTGCCAAGATGTAGATTATTCCCGTTAATTTAGCGTTTCCGAATGAGTAGTTTCCCCCGCGACAAGGCGTCTTGACCAATTTCTGAGCAAATTCTCTATCAAACTGCGCAAAAAATAACCTGACGCTGGGTCACGCAAGTTTCTCCACCACGGCCATCACCTCCTCCATCGCCTCCGTCGCTCGCTCGATCGTCGCCACCCCCAATGCCGCTCCAAGCGCGTTGGCCCATTTGGCTTGCCCGGCCTCAATGATCGCAAGGGCCGCCGCACCGGCCTCGGTCGGCCCCACCAGCTTGGCGCGCTGGTGCTCGGGATTGTCGAGATAGACGATCAGCCCCTCGCCTTCCAGAACATCCGCAAGCCGCTGGATCCCTTGCCGCGCGACACCGAGCGCCTTGGCAATCTGCGCCACCGACATCGATCCGTGCCGTGCGCCGGCGAGCACCTGCCAGCGCGCGCTGGTCTGGCCGGCAGGCTTGGCGATCGCGTCGCCGGCCGAGGTCATCTGTCCTCCGAGTCGAAGAGCCAGAAATGCCAATTTGGAAAAAGCATCGCCTTCCAAGGTCCGCTCCGGCCGATTCAATTTGACAACATGTTGTCTATTTTGTATATCGCTCATAATGACAACATATTGTCATACTGGATGTCGAACGCAAGCCGGAAATTGGAGGAATGACAATGAAAAAGACCTATCGTGGCAGCTGCCATTGCGGAAAAGTGCGCTACGAGGCCGAACTTGACCTGACGCAAGGGTCGGGTCGCTGCAACTGCTCTTATTGTTCGAAGGCGCGCAACTGGGGTGTCAACGTCAAGCCGGAGGAATTCCGCTTGCTTTGCGATGAAGCGGAGACATTCGACTATCAGTTCGGGACGCTCAGCGGCCATCACCGCTTCTGCAAGACCTGCGGGCTGCATGCCTATGGCCACGGTTACGTGGAGGCGATCGGCGGCGCTTATTATTCGGTCAACATTGCCTGCCTGGAAGATGTCACGCCGGAAGAGCTCGCAGCCATCCCGATCCACTATGCCGACGGGCTCAACAACAATTGGTGGAATGAGCCCAAAATCACTTCATATCTCTGAGACGGGTGAAAGCGGAGACTACTTCTCCGCCTCGGCCTTCATGGCAGCCAGTCCCTTTTCGAAATCGCGGCCGATCACCTTGTCCATGTTCATGACGATGCCCATCATCTTCAGGATGAGATTGTTCGTGCCGCTCATTTCCCAGGTCACGTAAGTCCCGCCGTTCTGCGGCAGGAGCGTGAACAGGGTGCGGTTCTCCGCTCGGAACGGCTTGAAGAAACTTAGCTGGATATCGATCGTCGAGAACGGCGCTGTGGCCAGGATCTCCATTCGCCCCGCCCCCACCTTCTTGTCGCCTTCCCACTCATAGACAGAACCGGGTCCGCTTTCGGCACCGCTCAGCGTCTTCTTCATCGTGGGGTCGAGCTTTTCCCAGGGAGACCATTTCGGCCATTGGCGAAAATCATCGATCAGCGCGAACACCTGCTGCTGCGTGGCAGCAATCGAACTAGAGCGGCGTATCGTAAATTCGTTCGGTCTGGTCGTCGCGAAGATGACGAGCACCAGCAGCATCAACAGCAACATCACGAGAATGTAGAGCAACACCGTGAGCACGCGAGTGCCTCCCTTGGCATGATCAGCTAAGTCAATGAATGTAGGATGCATTTTGATCGACTTAAAGCGCTTTTTTAAGCGCCAATCGTATTTAGAAAATCCGGCTGCAGCGTTCCGTTAATCCCCTTGCGGCAAAGTGTTGCAAAGAATGCGGCTCCCACAACCGAACAAGACATGGCATCCCAGAAAACAGCGAATGGCCTGACCGGTTTGCTTGCCCGCGGCGTGCGCTACGCCGGCTTCGGGCTGCTGGCCATTGTCCTCGTGTTGATCGCCGCGCTCCTCTGGTTCTACACCTCGGCCGAATTACGCGAAACGCTGCCGGCCGGGCGTGTCGGCCATACCGGCACATACGCGTCTGTCGAAAGTGTCGATATCCACTACGAGACATGGGGTCCCAGGAATGGCCCGCCGATACTGCTGATCCACGGAACCATGGCTTGGTCCGGCACATGGGTCGATATTGGCGAAAGGCTCGCCGCTCGCGGCTTTCGCGTCATCGCCCCGGATATCCCGCCATTCGGCTTTTCCACCCGTCCCGCCAATCGCAACTATTCGCGCAAGGCGCAGGCGAAACTGATCATCGGTTTTGCCGATGCGTTGCGGCTGGAGAGCTTCGTGCTCGCAGGCCACTCGTTCGGCAGCGGCGCAACGGTTGAGGCCGCCTTCTCCATCCCGCAACGGATAAAGGGGCTGATACTGCTCGATGCGGCATTAAGTCTCGACGATACAAGGGGGGTGGCGTGGACCGCAAAACTGTTTGCTACGCCGTTCATCGGACAAGTCGTCACGGCTTCGACCTTCACCAACCCAATGATGACGGGCAAGGGCCTGCGTGATTTCATCGCCGACGACAATCTGGCCACGCTGGATCGTGTGGCGCTCTATCAACAGCCGCTCTCCGTGCAAGGGACGAGCGGCGCGGTCGCCGACTGGCTGGCAACCGGGCTGTTTGCCGACGAGAGTGCCTCACTTGCCGCCGATCCCGACAATTACCGTCGCTTCGAGCGGCCGACCATCCTCATCTGGGGTCGCCAGGACACTGTCACCCCGTTGTCCCAGGGTGAGCATATTCGTTCGCTTCTGCCACGCTCGACGCTTGTTGTCCTCGACGGGGTCAATCACATTCCGCATTTGGAAAATCCGGACGCGGTGGCGGCGGCAATCGCCGAATTCGCAGGCGCCCTGCAGGACCAGGCAGCGCTGCTGCCGCAAGCACTTATTCGGCGCGCATCGACGCCCGGCTCCTGACGCCATTCCGGGCGCGAAAAATAATTTTCTCGCAATTTAACGAACAAATCTGATATAAGGATCGGATGTGATGTTGACGGTTCTGAAGTTTGCGCTTCTGGGACCGTTTTCTTTTTGTGCCCGGTTGGATGGGGCACCGAAGTACTGAGGACGATGGAAATGATTGAAAAAGTACCGATGACGCAGAGCGGCTTTGTAAAGCTCAACGAGGAACTCCGCTGGCGGCAGCAGGAGGAACGTCCCCGGATCATCGAGGCAATTTCCGAAGCGCGCGCCCACGGCGACCTTTCTGAAAACGCAGAGTATCATGCCGCAAAGGAAGCCCAGAGCCACAATGAAGGCCGGGTTGGAGAACTTGAGGATTATATCGCTCGCGCTGAAGTCATCGACCTCGCCAAAATGTCCGGAACCACGGTCAAGTTCGGCGCACGCGTCAAGCTGATCGACGAGGATACCGAAGAGGAAAAGAACTACCAGATCGTTGGCGACCAGGAAGCCGACGTCAAGGCAGGCCGCATCTCCATCTCGTCGCCGATTGCGCGCGCGCTGATCGGCAAGGAAGTCGGTGATTCCATCGAAGTCAACGCTCCCGGCGGCTCCAAGGCTTACGAAATCATCGGCCTCGCCTGGGGCTGAGGCCCCGGATGGATATTTCCGAAATCGAGGTCATCGCGCCGCATTTCAAGCAGCGCCTCTCAGGTGTGACCTCGACGGTCATCCAGCTAATACCGAAGCAGATCGAGGCGGGCGTGAAGATCGCCACGATCGGCCCGGGCCTGCCGGATGACCTGCCAAAACTCCGCTATCGCGATCTGTTGCAGTGCTGGAAGCGCCCTGCTTCCGGACGCAAGCGCATCTGGCATGCGCGCCGCAATGTCGAAATGGTGGCAGGCATCCTGCTGCGCGACGTGCTGCGCATGCCGATGAAGCTGCTGTTCACCTCGGCTGCCCAGCGCCACCACACCAAGTTCACCAAATGGCTGATCGCGCGCATGGACTTCGTCGTGGCCACTTCGACGCGCTCCGGCTCGTATCTAGAAGTGCCGCACACGGTCGTCATGCATGGCATCGACACCGAGCTTTTCCATCCACCGCGCAACGACGAGGACCGCTTTGCCGCCTCCGGCCTGCCGGGCAAATATGCCGTGGGCTGCTCGGGCCGCGTGCGCCATCAGAAAGGCACCGACCTGTTTGTCGAGGCCATGATTGCGCTGCTGCCGCATTACCCTCTATGGACCGCAGTCATCACCGGCCGCGTAACGCCGGAGCACGAAGCTTTTGCCGCAGAGCTAAAGGCACGCATCGACAAGGCCCATCTTTCCGACCGTATCCTGTTCCTCGGTGAGGTGGACGACGTCAAGCTGTGGTACCGGCGTTTCGCACTGTTCGTGGCTCCCTCGCGCAACGAAGGCTTTGGCCTGACGCCGCTCGAAGCAATGGCATCGTCGGCGGCTGCCGTGACCAGCGACGCCGGCGCCTATGCCGAAATGATCGTCTCCGGGAAAACCGGCATGGTCGTACCAGCGAGCGATGGCGAAGCCCTGAAGAACGCCATCGAGCCCTATCTCGCCGATCCCGCCCGTACTGCTCGCCACGGCGAGAACGCGCTCGCCCATGTCACTGATCACTTTTCGATATCCAATGAAGTGGCGGGCCTGGACCGGGTCTATCAGGCGCTTTGGACCCAGGGCTGATAGCGCAGCCCGATCGACGCGAGTGCCGATACCGGCGAGTGATTGACGAGCCGCACGCCTTTTCTCTCGGCGTGGGCGTTGGCAATGGCAATATGCGCGAGAATGCGGCGTTCCGCACCGGCTATGCCCGAGAAAGCCACATCACCCACCTTTTCGTAAAAACGTGTACTGTCTGCATTGGCGATATCAACACCCAGGAAGCCTATTTCGCTTGCATTCGTGGCGATCGCAAATTGCAGCGCCGATATCGCCACCGAGCCGCCCTGGAACACGCCTTCGTCCGGATCGCTGGAGAAGCCGGCAGAATCGTCGAAGCTGAGCGCGGCAAAATCCAGCTCCAGCAGATCATCGAAGCTTCGGCGCGGCGCTCCATAGGGCTTTCGGATATCATCGATCAGGATGACGGAGCGTCCATCGAGCCATGTGGGCTCGATCTCGCAGAGCGCCCGCAGAACGCCCGGCCCAAACAGGCACAGCACCTCCTTACCGACGCTCTCGCTGATCATGTCGAAATGCCGCCACACGAAACGTTCGTCCTCGATTGCGACCGCCAGCGGTTCGGCAAGTCCGTTTGCGATCAGGCTGATCGCACCATTGAGCAGGATGGCCGAACGAGGCGGCAGCAATGAAAGATCCTGCCCCCTGATCGACGGCCCCGAGCCGAGGATGACGATGCGGTCGCCTGCACGCGCCCGCAACGCACTGCTGAATTGGAGATCGAGAACCTTGCGGCCACGGAAAAGCAGGGTTCCGGGGGCTGTCGCGGTTCGGCCCTCTATCTTCAGGGATGGCAGCCAGGAGTGATAATGCGCCCGGCCATTGCCGAGGAGCCTGCAGGCGAGTTTGACCACCGCTCGCTTGAGCGGCCGGTCCGAACCGATCCCAAAACTCATCGAGACCACCCCATCGTGTTAGCAATCCCCTCGATTCCAGACTTTTCTGCGCTGCCATATTGAAACTGCGCCCGCTATTGGGCACATACCGGCAAGCAAGCGAAAAGAAAAGCAGAACCACATGGCCAAGGCCGTAATCCTCAACGACACGCGGGGCGACAATCATTTCGGCTGCTTCCGCGTCATGCGGGTCATCGAGGAAAACCTGGTCGCGCGCGGCATCGAGGTCATCGGCCGCAGCCTTGTCCGCAATGACTGGGCGCATGACGGCCGGCTTCTCCAAGCGCTGCGGCGCTCGGATCTGGTGCTGATCAATGGCGAAGGCACGCTGCATCACGGCAACGGCCAGGGCCAACGCCTGCTGGAAGTCGTTGATCATCTCGCGCGCGGCGACAAGCCGGTGGCGTTGATCAACACGATCTATCAGGCCAATCCCCCCGAATGGCGCCGCTACATCGACAAGATCGCACTGATTTCGACGCGAGATTCCCGCAGCGCGCAGGCGATCTCCGACCTCACTGGCAAGCCTTGCAGCCACGTGCCGGACCTGTCGCTCGGCGAAGGCCAGCTAGCTGCCGAACATCCGAGCCGCCGCACCGATCTGCTGGTCGGCGATTCCGTCGACCGGCACGTGACTGCTGCGCTCATCGATCTTGCGGCTGCGACACCAAAGGCGCGCTTCCTGCCGATCCTGAAAACCCTGAAGGCCAGCAAGCCTCACTATGGGCCTCTCGCCTACGGCATCCGTGAGGCCTATATCAAGCTGCATGCGACGGTCAGCCAGTGGCGGCGCGGCAATATCGAGTTCAACGAAAACGAGGCCGGCTTCATTGCATCGCTGCAACGCGCGCAACTGCACGTGACAGGCCGTTTCCACGCCGTGTGCTTCTGCCTGTTCACGCAAACGCCTTTCGTCGCGGTGAAATCGAACTCATGGAAGATCAATGCTTTGCTCGAGGATTTCGGGTTAAGCGATCGGCGGGTGATGCCGGTCGAAACCATCCGGGCAAGGCTGGCGGCTGGCGAGAGCTTCCACTTCTCCGAAGTCGAGAAACAGATCATTGCCGAACGCCTCCTGCAATGCCGGCGCGAAACGAAGCTGCTCTTCGATCAGGTCGCGGCTCTTGCGACCCAGAAAGCGGCGGCCTGATGCGCAAGGTCTATCGTACGCTTGCAAGACGCCTGGCCTTCGCCCTTGGCGCGAACCATCCGATGGCGTTGGATTCAATCACCATCTCGCATGATCCAGCGAGCCTCCCGTTTCAGCCACTTGGCAAAAAGCGGGCCGGCACAGCGGATTTCATTTTCTGCCACAACGCGATTGAACGCACTGAACCTTCCCATCTCGCCGCACTGTTGGCCAAGCTTGCCGCGACAGGTGCAAAAATCTGTTTCGTCATCTCGACGCGCTTTTCCGACCAGCTCGATGCCGATGGCAACAACCTGCATCGGACTATCCGGGCGCCGGAGGAATGGCAGGCAGCAATCGCTTCCCATTTCCCCGAGGCAACGCGATTGAACGGCATCGAACATGACAGTTGCCTCATATTGACGTGGAAGCCCGGTTTTCTGGAGAAACTGGCAATCGGCCACGCGGCGCGACGGGAGAGCCTTAGACGCCGATACGAGCGCCTGTCCAATGCCATTGCAAGGCACGTCCAGAAGCCACGGACCACTCCCTTCGACGCTTCGACAATTCGCGCCTTGCTGAAAGGCAAGACGGTCGCGCTGGTGGGCAATTCGCGTGCGCTTGCCGAACGTGGCTACGGCGCTGAGATCGATAGCAGTGATATCGTCATCCGCTGTAACCGTGCGCCGATCATGTCGCGAAAATCGCATGGCGCGCGGACGGACTGGATCGCCACCAGCATACCCCTTTCACTCGATCTCTTGACGCTCAAGGGCGCCAGCCATGTGCTGTGGATGTCGCGGCGGCAGGAGCGATTGCCGGCATGGATGCTGCGCTTTGCCGGCCTCTACCGTCATTCACCAGTCGAATATGGCCGCCTTGAGAAGATGGTCGGCTCACGCCCCTCGACCGGATTCATGGTCATCGAACTGTTGCTGAGCTCCGAATGCAGGAGGCTCGATCTCTACGGCTTCGATTTCTTCAAGTCGCAATCGGTGTCCAGCGATCGCACCCGTACATCTGCGCCACACGACTTCGAAGGCGAAGAAGACTACGTCCGCCGCTGGGCCGAAGAAGACCCCCGGCTGACCATCCACGCCTGATCATTTGACGGGTGGCGGCATCTCCAGTCCCGGCAGGCCATTGAGACCGTTGGCAGGATCGGCGCCCAGCCCCGGCAGGTCGATCTTGATCTCCACCTTGCTCGGATCGATCTTCGGCCCATTATCGAGCCAATAGGTCACCGATTGCGGCCAGAAGATCACAACAGCGACGAGGATCAGCTGCATACCGACCCAGGGCAGCGCACCGAGATAGATGTCCGAGGTCTTGACCGATGGCGGCGCGATGCCCCGCAGATAGAACAGCGCAAAGCCAAAGGGCGGATGCATGAAGCTGGTCTGCATGTTGACGCACAGCAGCACCCCGAACCAGATGAGGTCGATGCCGAGCGCCGAAGCGACCGGCGCCAGCATCGGCACGATGATGAAGGCGATCTCGAAGAAATCAAGGAAGAACGCCATGACGAAAATGAAGATATTGACGAAGATCAGGAAGCCTACGGCCCCACCCGGCATGCCGGTCAGCAGATGCTCGATCCAGCGCGACCCGTCCATGCCCTGAAAGACCAGACTGAAGACCGTCGAGCCGATCAGGATGAACACCACCATCGAGGTGATCCGCATCGTCGTTTCCATGCCCTGGCGGATCAGCGGCCAGGTCAGGCGCCGGTTCATGGCCGCCAGGATGATCGCGCCGACAACGCCGAGTGCCCCTGCTTCGGTTGGCGTCGCGAGCCCCATGAAGATGGTTCCCAGCACCAGGAAGATCAGCACGATGGACGGGATCATGCCCATCAGCACCCGCATGATCAGCTTGGCGTCGAGATCGCCGCGTTCTTCCTTGGGGATCGGCGGCATCATCTTCGGGCGGAAAATGGCGATCAGCGCGATATAGGCGATGAAGATCAGCACCTGCAGGATGGACGGGCCGATCGCCCCCTTGTACATGTCGCCCACCGAGCGGCCGAGCTGGTCGGCGAGGACGACGAGCACCAGCGACGGCGGAATGAGCTGGGTGATGGTCCCGGACGCGGCAATGACACCGGTCGCAAGCTTCATGTTGTAGCCGTAGCGCTGCATGATCGGCAGCGAGATCATGCCCATGGTTATCACCGAAGCGGCAACCGTGCCGGTAATCGCGCCAAGGATGGCGCCGACGATGATCACGGCGAAGGCCAGCCCGCCCGGTATGGCGCCAAACAGCTTGCCGGTGCCCTCGAGCAGGTCTTCCGCCAAGCCACATCGCTCGAGGATCGCTCCCATGAAGGTGAAGAACGGGATCGCCAGCAACAATTCGTTGGAAATGATCCCGTAGAACCGGAACGGCAGGTTTTCGAGGAAATGCTCGTCGAAATGCCCGGTATAGAGCCCGATAACGCCGAAGAAGATGCCGACAGCCGCCAGCGAAAACGCCACGGGAAACCCGTAGAGCATGAACACGACCATGCCGAAGAACATCAGCGGCGGAAGAATACCGAATTCAAACATGCAAGGCCCCGATCACTGCAACGGCTTTTCATAGGTCGTGTCGATCTTGACGATGCCGGCAAGGGCCGCAATGCGCTTGATCAGTTCGGATATCCCCTGCAGGGTCAGCAGGCCGAAGCCCGCAACCAGCACAAGCTTTACCGGCCAGCGGATCAGGCCACCCGCATTCAGCGATTGCTCGCCATTGACCCAGGACGAATAGAAGAACGGCCAGCAGAGCCAGGTGAAATAGATGGTGATCGGCAACAGGAAGAAGAGAATGCCGAAGAAGTCGACCCACAGCCGGGCGCGATCGCTGATCGAGCCGTAGAAGATATCGACCCGCACATGCTCGTTCATCTTCAGCGTATAGGAAGCCCCCATGAGCACGATGATCGCAAACATATACCACTGGATTTCCAGCCAGCCGTTCGAACTGATCGAGAACAGGTAGCGCACGATTGCGTTACCGGCGCTGATCAATGCGCAGAACAGCACCATATAGTCGGCAAGCTGACCAAATTTTTTCGAAAGGGCATCGATGCCTGCGCTCAGTGTCAACAGAGCCTGCATTCTTCCTCCAGTCGTTTCTGCGCATTTTTCCGCGCAGTCTTTCCCCGGAGAGAATCTTTAAACGAAGAACCCCGGCTTGGAAAGGCAGGCAATATTCGACTTCCGGCTAATCGGCGGCGGCCCGGAGCGAGGTCCGTGCCTTGCATAAAGGTCGATACAGCCATGAAATTTCGGTATATCAGTGGATAACGGTCTGTGCCCTTGAAACGCCATGCCTTCCACTCATAGATAAGAGCCAAGAGTTGCGCCGCTCAGGCGTTCAGTTTGCAGGAAAGAACCATGTCTGCTCGTCATACCAAAGTCCTCATCATCGGCTCCGGCCCGGCGGGTTACACGGCCGCGATCTATGCAGCCCGCGCAATGCTTGAGCCTGTGCTGATCGCCGGCCTCGAACAAGGCGGCCAGCTGATGATCACCACCGATGTCGAGAACTATCCGGGCTATGCCGACCCGATCCAGGGCCCCTGGCTGATGGAACAGATGCTCGGTCAGGCCCGGCATGTCGGCGCCGAAATCATCAACGACCTCGTCACCTCGGTCGATTTGTCCAGCCGCCCCTTCCATGTGACGACGGATTCCGGCCAGGATTGGATCGCCGACACCATCGTCATCTCCACGGGTGCCAAGGCCAAGTGGCTCGGCATCGACAGCGAGAAGGCCTATCAGGGCTTTGGCGTCTCGGCTTGCGCCACCTGCGACGGCTTCTTCTATCGCAACAAGGACGTCATCGTGGTCGGCGGCGGCAATTCCGCCGTCGAGGAAGCGCTGTACCTTTCCAACATCGCCAAGTCGGTGACTGTCGTGCATCGCCGTGACACTTTTCGCTCGGAAAAGATCCTGCAGGAACGTCTCTCCCAGCGCCAGAACGTCTCGGTGATGTGGAACAGCGAGATCGCCGAAATTACCGGCGAGCAACTGCATCCGCCGATGCCGGCCTCCGTGACGGGCGTGAAGATCCGCAATACCAAGAGCGGCGAAATCACCGAACGGACGATCGATGGCATCTTCGTCGCCATCGGTCATGCGCCGGCGACCGAACTGTTTACCGGCCAGCTGCGGATGAAGCCGAACGGCTACCTCTGGACCGCGCCGGATTCGACGGCGACCAATGTCGAGGGCGTATTTGCCGCCGGCGACGTCACCGACGACACGTTCCGCCAGGCCGTCACAGCTGCGGGGATGGGCTGCATGGCGGCGCTGGAAGTCGAACGCTATCTGGCAGGGCATTTGCATATCGCTCAGGCCGCGGAATAATCCGCGACCTAACGCATATTTGGGGGGGGCTGAATGTCGCTTGACTGGGACAAACTGCGCATTTTTCACGCGGCTGCCGAAGCGGGGTCATTCACCCACGCCGCGGATAAATTGCATCTGTCCCAATCGGCGATTAGCCGGCAGGTCAGCGCGCTCGAGGCCGAGGTCAACACCAAGCTGTTCCATCGGCATGCGCGCGGCCTGATCCTCACCGAACAGGGCGAGTTGCTCTATCGCACGGCCCATGACGTGCTGATGAAGCTGGAAACGGTCAAGATGCAATTGACCGAGACCACCGAGAAGCCAACTGGCCGCTTGCGCATCACCACCACGGTCGGTCTCGGCCAGGGCTGGCTGACCGACAAGGTGCAGGAGTTCCTCAGCCTCTACCCCGATATGCAGGTGCAGCTGATCCTCGACAACGAAGAAGTCGATGTGAACATGCGTCATGCCGACTGCGCCATCCGCCTGCGCGAACCACAGCAATCCGATCTCATTCAGCGCAAGCTGTTCACCGTTCATATGCATGTCTATGCGGCGCCCTCCTATATCAGCCGCTATGGCGAGCCGCAGACGCTGGAAGAACTCGACAGCCATCGGATCATTTCGTTCGGCGAACCCGCGCCGAATTACCTTCTCGACGTCAACTGGCTGGAAATAGCCGGCCGGCCGGATGACAATCCGCGCATTCCGGTTCTGCAGATCAACAGCCTGACCTCGATCAAGCGCGCGGCCCTGCTCGGCATCGGCATTGCCATGCTGCCGGATTATATCGTCGGTCGCGATCCCGGCCTGGTGCAGTTGGTCACGCATGCCGACGTGCCGTCCTTCGACACCTATTTCTGCTACCCCAGCGAGATGAAGAACGCCGCCAAACTCAAAGTCTTCCGCGACTTCATCGTATCGAAGGCACGCAACTGGAATTTCTAAGCTGCATCACCACAACCTGAATACGTATCTGCGAATCTTTGCAAACAGCATTGCCTCGCAGGCTATTCGCGTGAAGGTTTTATGAAATCGCCGGCGGCATGGCCTGAAAATCAGGCAAATTCGTTGGTGCGCACATAAAAATTCTAACAAATTTTCATTTTCCTACCAGGAAATAAATTTGAATTACCTATTAAAATTAATGGGTTATCGATGCAGGTGTCCGGTGCATGCAGAAATTGCATATCAGACATGCATCACGACTCCTTGCATCCTGCCCATTTAAGCACCATATCGCAATCAGTTGATGCACATAGCGGTTTTCCTCCCAGTGCCGCTGCGTCAGCTGTTCCCCTCTGGAGGTATAAATTACCTTCACACCTATAAAAGGGCCCGAGATTATCGTGGCCCTCTTTTTTTGCCCAAAATTTCCCGCTTCGAAACATGACTGGCATTCCGTCAGAATGCTGCACGGCTGAGAAAAAACTGAAGATCCGATGCTTGCGCGGCGCATAGCTGTCATGCGCAGACGGGCCTTGTGCACCGCACAAAAAACAGCCATATTGCACTCAGTTGATGCACACAGCGGTTTTCCTCCCAGTGCCGCTGCATCAGCTGTTCCCCTCTGGAGGTATAAATTACCTTCACAATTTAAAGGGCCCGAGCTTTCTCGTGGCCCTCTTTTTTTGCCTGAAATTTCCCGACGCCGAGTAGAAATCACTGCCTCACGTTGCGTTCCCGCAACGAGAAAAGGGCAGGCTCTCGCCTGCCCCGCTCCATGTCTATTTCGAGGTCGGTCAAGCGAGGACGCTGGCCGCGTCCTCCGTGCTGGAAGCTGCAGAATCGAGCAGCGCGAGCAGGCTCGAAATGTCCGTACTGCCGCTCATGCCCACAGGCGGGCGCTGCGGCTGCGATGCCTGCAGGAAGTCGCTCAGCTGCTCTTCGATGATCGACCCGGTATTCTCGGTATCGAGCGAGGCATAGAGTGCTGTGGCGTCTTCCGTGCTTACATCGTCAGGCTTGGCAGCCAGGAATTCCGCCTGGGAGACGCTGCCGTCCTGATTGGTATCAAGGGCGTCATAGACCTCCTGCGCCGACTGTGCGCCACCGGAAGGCGGCGGGCCGGCCGGACCCTGCATAACCGCCGCGAACTGCTCTTCGGTGATCGAGCCCGTGCCTTCAGTGTCGATCGAGTCGTAGAATGCCTGGGCATCCTCGGTGCTCACATCGTCCGGCTTGCCGGCCAGGAATTCAGCTTCGGACACCACTCCGTCCTGGTTGGTATCCATTGCGTCATAGGTCTGCTTGGCCTGCGCTGCCTGGCCGGCGCCTTGCGGGCCGCCCGGAGGCGGGCCACCGGCGCCACCATTCTTCATGCTGTCGGCAAACTGCTCCTCGCTGATCGAACCGGTATTGTCGGTGTCGATCGAGGCATAGAGCGCCTTGGCATCGTCTTCGCTCATATCGTCGGGACGTGCAGAGACGAATTCGGCCTGGGTGACGGAACCGCTGCCGTCGGCATCGATCGAGGCGTAGATATCGGCCGCGGATTGCCCGCCCTGGCCGCTCGTACCGCCGCCGGACGACATCATGCCGCCCTGTTGTGTGAGTTGCATCAGGATCGCCATGACCTCCGGCGAGATCTGCGATTCCGGACTGCTCGACGAACGATTGTCCTCCATTCCACTCGACAGCTGATCCTCGGTCAGCGCGTTGGACTTGGTCGTATCGATCTTGGAATATAATGCGGATGCCTGTTCCTCGCTGACATCCTTGGGCCGGCCAGCGACGAACTCATCCTGGCTGAGCGTACCGTTCTGGTCGGAATCGAGTTTACTGAACAGTTTTTGCTGGGCTGCATAATACGCCGCATTGCTGCTGGCAGCCGATGAGACAGTGCTCATTTAACCCTCCTTCATGGGGTTATTCGTTTCGCCGCTTTAACCAGCACGCGAATCCGACCCATGCGGGGGTTCCGGCCTCCGGTCCGGCCGCGGCTCCCTCCATTTCTGGAGATTGCCCTACAAGCCGCCACCGGCCTCAAGGCCGAAATTGCCATCTCATCAGTCAGCAACCGAATGCTGGGTTCTGTTCCCGATTACTGATGACATGCTTGGAACGATTTCTACCTAAAGTGATTTGCCCGCGTCGTCAAAGCATATGTGGAAAAAATTTCCACATAATTTACTTTTTATACGAATCATGAGCGATTTTTCGGAGACTATCGGGTGATGTTGGTGCCATATATATTATTATTGAGAATTTTATTCTTCAAAAGTTTCCTAATTAGCCTAGTCAACTGAGGTAACCCAGCATCGTTCAGCCCAAGAAAAAACCGCCGCCGAAAACCGGCGACGGCTCTTGAAGTTGAGTCTTTGCAAAGACTTACTTGCAGACACCGCAGAAGCGCTGGATACGCATGCAGGCTTCCTCAAGCAGCTTTTCCGACGTCGCATAGGAAATGCGGAAATTCGGGCCGAGACCAAATGCCGAGCCGTGCACGACAGCGACACCCTCGGCTTCAAGCAGTTCGGTGACGAAATCCTCATCGGTCTCGATGACCTTGCCCGATGGCGAGGTCTTGCCGATCAAACCTGCGCAGGACGGATAGACGTAGAAGGCGCCTTCGGGCGTCGGGCAATTCAGGCCGCTGGCCTGGTTGAGCATCGACACGACGAGGTCGCGGCGTCCCTGGAAGACTTTCTTGTTCTGCTCGATGAAATCCTGCGGACCATTCAGCGCCTCGAGCGCCGCCCACTGGGCGATGGAATTGGTGCCGGAGGTCTGCTGGCCCTGGATCATGTCCATGGCCTTGATGAGCTCGATCGGACCCGCAGCATAACCGATGCGCCAGCCGGTCATCGCATAGGCCTTCGAGACGCCATTCATCGTCAGCGTTCTGTTGTAGAGCGCAGGCTCGACTTCGGCAGGTGTCGCAAACTTGAAGTTGTCGAAGGTCAGGTGCTCATACATATCGTCCGTCAGCACCCAGACATGCGGATGGCGCATCAGCACATCAGTCAACGCCTTCAGCTCGTCATGGGTATAGGCGGCACCCGAGGGGTTGGACGGCGAATTGAAAATGAACCACTTGGTCTTCGGCGTGATCGCCTTTTCAAGATCGGCGGGCTGCAGCTTGAAATTGTTGTCGATCGTCGTGCCGACAAACACCGAGGTGCCGCCGCAAATCGCCACCATTTCCGGATACGAAACCCAGTACGGTGCCGGGATCACGACTTCGTCACCCGGATTCAACGTCGCCATCAACGCGTTGAACAGGATCTGCTTGCCGCCGGTGCCGACGATCACCTGGTTGGCCGTATAGTCGAGATTGTTCTCGCGCTTGTACTTCTTGGCAATCGCCTCGCGCAGTTCGATAATACCGGCAACGGCCGTGTACTTGGTCTCGCCGCGGTTGATCGCCTCGATCGCAGCCTTCTTGATGTTGTCCGGCGTATCGAAGTCCGGCTCGCCTGCGCCGAGGCTGATGACATCGCGCCCCTTGGCTTTCAGTTCGCGGGCTTTCTGCGCAACGGCGATCGTTGCGGAGGGCTTCACGCGGGAAAGGGCATCGGCGAGGAAGGCCATTCTTCAGTTCCTTGTATCCGTTGGAATTGTATCAGGTGGAATTCACCCAGGAAAAATCGGGCGTGCGCGTTATAGGAGATCGCCCCCTGCCGATCAAGGCATTTGCGGCTTGTCGTAGCGGCTTGCTGCCGCAGGCGACGCACATTTCCTGATTGTCATAATTCAGATTTGGTACCTCGAATTTAAGGGGCCAGTAACGTTTTGCGTGTAATTTTCGGGGTATATCCATGACAGTTTGACCGGATTTTCTAGATATGGCCGGAAACAGCATTTTTTCAAATCTGAATCTCGAGGACGATGGCTCGTGGACGGCAGCCTATGGGCCGTACACGCTTCAATCCGCCCTGCAGCCGATCTTCAGCCAGGATGATGAAGGTATTCTCGAAGTCCAGGCTTTCGAAGGACTGATCCGTCCGAGCCGCGCAGGCGAACAAGTACGACCGGCGCAATTCTTCCCGGACGTGGCTGTCGAAGACCGCGCGATGATCGACAGCCTCTGCCGGACGCTACATATCCTCAATACCGGCGCGCTCAAGCGCACCAAGGCCAAGTTGTTCGTCAATTTCCATCCGGGCGTGTTTGTCACCTCCGCTGATATTCGTCGCGAAGTCGAGCAGATCCGCCTTGCCGCGCACGAAGCAGGCATGGGCGTCGAGCGCATCGTGTGCGAAATCACCCAGAAGGAAAACGACAGCGCCGACATGCTGGCGCTGTTCGTAGGTGAGCTTCGCCAGCATGGCTTCCGCATCGCCATCGATGAATATGGCGCCGATGAACGCGATGCCGCCCGCATGGCGCTCCTGCGCCCCGACTACGTCAAGTTCGAAGCGTCGTGGGTCAAGGATTTCCTTGAGAATTCGGCTGGATCCGCGCTCCTGCGCCATATGGTCCGCCAGTTCATGGAACAGGGTGTGCTACCGATTTTCGAAGGCCTGGAAGATGTCCGCCAGGTCGACCAGTCGATCAATCTCGAGGTACCGCTGTTGCAGGGCTATGCACTTGCGCGCCCCCAGATCGCGCCCACAAACTTTAACGAAGAGTTCCCCGAACTCGCCTCAAGTGCTGCAGCGGAGATAAAGACCGGCGCCGATCTCGAGCGATACAATCCTGAGGTGCATTTGCCCCGGGCCGTTGCGCCGACCTACAGTCCCGGCAAACGCCAGACTGTTGCATTCGGCAAACGGGCGCGCTGAAAACGCTTTAAATACCGCGTTTATTCGACGAAAAATCGGCGATAACAAGGTTTCTACTTTCGCCACAATTATGCCGCAAGAATTGCATCTTCCTGCCCTAATTCAGTCCCCAAGCGGTCCAGATCGGCGACGAACCTCTCCCTATGGTGGCAATTATGCCGGATGTGGGGGAGGAAAATGTTCCTCGTGGATGAAGTTTCAACCAAAACGATACGTGAGCGCGCTCAGAGAAGCGCACGCTGGATCGAAATCACTATTTTCGCAGCTTTTATTCTGCTAGCCGCCGGTCTTTGGGCCTTCGCGTTTGCCGCTGCATCAAGCAATCAGAGCAACGAAGGCCTGATCACGCCCAATGACGTGAATATGGGTTCCCTGCTCTTCCCGTCCAAGGAAACCGGCTACTATGTCGAGGCTCCGCGACTGAAGACCGATGTCCATTTCGACATTACCGGTCCGATCATACGGGCACGGGTCACCCAACGCTTTACCAACCCATCGAAGGGTTGGGTCGAAGGCACCTATGTCTTCCCGCTGCCGGATGATTCCGCCGTCGACACTTTGCGCATGCAGATCGGTGACCGATTTATCGAGGGCATCGTCAAGCCCCGGCTCGAAGCCCAGAAAATCTACGAGGAGGCAAAGTCCGAGGGAAAAAAAGCTGCGCTGCTCGAGGAGCAGCGTCCAAACATCTTTACAAACCAGGTCGCAAATATCGGTCCCGGGGAGACGATCGTTATCCAGATCGAATACCAGCAGGCCGTACGCCAATCTTCCGGTGTTTTTTCCTTCCGTTTCCCAATGGTCGTAGCCCCGCGCTATAACCCGCGGCCGGTGGTCCAGAGCGTCGATCTCAATTCCAACACCGGCTACGCCGTCTCCGACGACGTGGTGCCCAACCGCGAAAAGATCGAGGCGCCGCTGCTCGATCCGCGCGAAAACGCCAAGATCAATCCGGTCAACCTGACGATCGACCTCAAGCCGGGCTTTCCGCTGGCCGAAGTCACCTCGCCCTATCACAAGATCAAGGTGACGAAGTCCAGCGAGGATATGGCAGCGGTCAATCTCGAGACCGACGAAGTGCCCGCCGACAAGGATTTCGAACTGTCGTGGAAGGCCGCCAATGGCGCGACACCCAAGGCCGGACTGTTCAAGGAAAGCCTGGGCGGCAAGACCTACCTGATGGCCTTCGTCACCCCGCCAAGCACGGCAGACGACAAGGCTCCCGCTCCGAAGCGCGAAGTCATCTTCGTCATCGACAATTCCGGCTCCATGGCCGGCCCGTCGATGGAACAGGCCAAGGCATCTCTGGCATTGGCCATCTCCAAGCTCGGATCGAATGATCGCTTCAATGTCATCCGTTTCGACGACACGATGACCGTATTCTTCCCCGCTCCTGTCGACGCCAACGAGACCAACCGCCAGCAGGCGATGGGTTACGTCAACGGCCTCACCGCCGACGGCGGCACCGAGATGCTGCCGGCGCTCGAATCTGCACTCCGCAACCAGGGCCCGATCGCCAATGGCGCCATTCGCCAGGTCGTGTTCCTGACCGATGGCGCGATCGGCAACGAGGAACAACTGTTCAAGGAAATCGAACGCAGCCGAGGCGATGCCCGCGTCTTTACCGTCGGCATCGGCTCCGCACCCAACTCGTTCTTCATGGACAAGGCCGCCGAGATCGGCCGCGGCACCTACACCCATATCGGCTCCGAACAGCAGGTGGCCGAGCGCATGGGCGAGTTGTTCACCAAGCTCGAAAACCCTGTCATGACCGACATCGCCGCCACCTTCGAGAACGCCAAGGCCGAGGATATCACGCCCAATCCGGTGCCTGACCTCTACAATGGCGAGCCTGTCCTGCTGACGGCCGAAGTTACCGGCAAGCCCGACGGCAAGCTGCAGATCATCGGCAAGACCGGCGACAAGCCATGGCGCGTCGAGATGGATGTCGCGCAAGCCGCCGACGGCACGGGCATTTCCAAGCTCTGGGCGCGCCGCAAGATCTCCGATCTCGAAGCCGAGGGCTGGCGCTTCGGCGATGCGGCGATCCTCGACAAGAAGATCGAGGACGTGGCGATGGCCCACCATCTTGTGTCGCGCGTAACCTCGCTGGTCGCCGTCGACGTCACCAAGTCGCGGCCGACGGGCGAGCCTCCCGACCAGACCAAGGTGCCCCTCAACCTTCCCGAAGGCTGGGATTTTGACAAGATCTATGGCGAACAGATCCCCGTCAACATGCCGGTGCATGAGCGCGAGGCTGTCAACACCAAGCTCAAGCAGTTTGCCATGGCGACTGCCGGCAAGATGGCTGCGGCACCGACCGCCAAGGCTGCGAGCATCGTCGCCGCCGACGTCAAGGCTGTCGACCTGCCGGCCGGCTCGACGACGGCGGATCTACAGATCTGGGTCGGCCTAGTGCTTATCCTGATGTCTGGCTTCGGTGCTGTCGTGATGCTGCGCCTACCGCGTGGGGCCAGGGTGCGGAGGTGAGCGAAATGCGCACCTTACACCCCCTCATCCGGCCTTCGGCCACCTTCTCCCCGCTGGGGAGAAGAGGTAAGCCGCAGCCGCCGCTCCCCTTCGTCGATGGCCTTGCGAATGCCGACGATACATCCAGTATTGAAACCGAGCGGCGAATTCCCTCTTCTCCCCAGCGGGGAGAAGGTGGCCCGCAGGGTCGGATGAGGGGGAAACTCGAGCTCGGCGGGCGGCGTTTGGCACAAGCCCTGCTCGCGTTGCTCATGCTCACCGGCGTCGCCATCGCCGGCCATGGCGCTTACATGAAGGCGAAATCCGCCCTCTCGCAGGTATTGCTGGCCGGCGCCTTTGACGAACGCCTGAACGGCGACGTCAATGCCAAGCCCTGGCCATGGGCAGATTTCACCCTTGCTGCGCGTATCGAGGCCCCTCGCCTGCATCGCTCGCAGATCGTCATTTCAGGCGCCAGCGGCGAGGCCATGGCGTTCGGCCCGGGCCATATGACCAACACGCCGGATGCCGGCCGGGAAGGAACCGCGGTCTTTGCTGCCCACCGCGACACGCATTTCGACTGGCTCAAAGATGTCGTCGTCGGCGACACGATCCGCGTGACCAACCCCGACGGCAAGCTGCTCGACTTCAAGGTAACCGGCACCCGCGTCGCCAAATGGAACGACAGCGGTATCAACCCGCATGCCTATGGCAAGCATCTGGCGCTGGTGACCTGCTGGCCGCTCGACGCAAAGACCCGCGGCGACCTGCGCTATATCGTCGAAACCGTCCTGATAGAGCAACGTAACGGTCCGCATATCGCAACTCTATGACGTTTCCTGACAGAGCTCGGCACGTTGCTGAGTAGCTAGTGCGCACCGTCGACGTGTCCGGCGGGCAACGGGAACTTTCCATGCTCCCGCCCCATTGTTTTCTCAAGCTATGCCACAAGGCTGCTCGAGGAGACGTGATGACACAGCGAACGGCACTCTATGTCACTGTTCTGGCAGCCTTTCTTTCTTCCGTTACGCTCGCCCTCGCGCATGCGGAAACCGTTGAGACGCAGAAGGTCAAACTATCTGTCGACACCTTGGCGACCGGACTGGACCATCCCTGGGCGGTGGAAGTCCTGCCTGATGACGCGATTGTGATCACCGAACGTTCCGGCCAATTGCGCATCTTCCGCGATCGCCGGGTCTCGGAGCCCGTCGCCGGCATGCCGGAGGTCTACGTCCGTAACCAGGGTGGTCTCCTGGATGTCGCGCTGTCTCCGGATTTCACCAGCGACCGAACACTCTTCTTCACGGCGTCGCGGAAATTCGAACGCCGTGTCGGCATTGCCGTGTTCTCCGGTAAGCTTTCCAATGACGAGAAAGCCATCACCGATATCAAGACGATCTATCGCTCCCAACGCCCCGGAAAGCGGGCCGTCAATCTGGGCTCGCGGATTGCGTTTGCGCCCGACAAAACCATGTTCATTGGTATCGGCGACCAGTTCATGCCCGACCGCGCCCAGGATTTCCACGACGATCATGGCGCGATCATCCACATCAATCGCGATGGCTCGCCTGCCGCCGACAATCCGTTCAAGGATGGCGCCAAAGGCCTCGCCGTGATCTGGTCAAAGGGCCATCGGAACCCGCAGGGCATCGCCTTCGACGCCAAGACCGGCGTGCTCTATACCGCAGAGCACGGTGCTAAGGGCGGTGACGAGATCAACCACCCCGAGCCCGGCAAGAACTATGGCTGGCCGGTGATTTCGTATGGCGTCAACTACAACGGCTCGAAGATCGGCATCGGCACCCAGGCGAAGGGTTACGAGCAGCCGCTTCACTATTGGGATCCGTCGATCGCACCGGGTGCCATGCTGGTCTATCGGGGCAAGATGTTCCCGAATGGAACGGCGACTTGCTGGTGACGGCGCTGAAATTCGAACTGATCTCCCGCCTCAGCCGCGACGGCACTGGCAAGATCGCCGGCGAGGAACAAATCCTCACCAATGCCTATGGCCGACTGCGCGACATCAAGGAAATGCCGGATGGCTCGTTGCTAGTGACGACGGATTCCGACGATGGCGCCCTACTGCGGATCTCACGCGCCGAGGGTTCATAGACCGGCGCGCAACTCCTTTCGGATCACGAATTTCAATCCGGACCAGATGTCATCAACCGCCGCGACCTTCACGTCGACCAAGCCGATCGGCAGGAAGATCTCGCGCAAAGTGTCCTCGGTGATGGTGGTCGGCGCCTTTGACGCCTTCTTCGGCCAGGAGATCCACACCATGCCGTCCGGCTTGAGGTTGGCCATCAGCCTTGGCGCAATCGTCTCAAGTGCCGCACGGTCTTTCTCAAACAGATGGATGTAATCGAAACGCCTGGCGTCGTCGGACGGCATCGACCTCTCGCAAAATGCGAAATCATCGAACCCGTCAAGTTCAGCGACTGTCTCGGGAATGTTGAGCAACAACGCGCCCTGCCCTTGCCTGATGCCGAGCTTGCGCAGCAGCGGTGTGCCTGAATATCCGGCCATTCATGCCTCATTGTGATGAGAGTCGACGTGATGAGTGAGAGTATTTCCGGCAAATCAGCCAAATGACAAGTTGCTGTGAACGATTTTGGAAGAACGCATCAAAATTCTTCAACTGTGCAATTATTGTTTCACCGGCATGTAAGTGCTAACTCACTTGGGCGCCTCCCTGCCTCTCGCCAGAAGAAGAAATTGCCTCATGACCCGCCTGCAAGCCAATCTCGTCCTGCTCCTCACCGCCGCCATCTGGGGCGCAGGCTTCGTGGCGCAGGACACGGCGATGGAGCATATGGGGCCGCTGTGGTTCGTGGGCCTACGGTTTCTGGTGGCGTTCTTCGTCGCGCTGCCGCTGGCGCTTCGCGAAAGCAAGCGCGCCACCCAGCCCTTCGCACGGCGCGAGATGGCGACGTTTTTCATGATCGGGCTGGCGCTGTTCTTTGGAGCCACCACGCAGCAGTTCGGGTTGCTGACCACGTCGGTCACCAATTCCAGTTTTCTGACCGGGCTATACGTCATCATCGTGCCGCTGCTCAGCGTAATCGTGCTGCGCAAGCAGCCGCACTGGATCATCTGGCCCGCGGCGATCATGGCCGTGACCGGCATCTACTACCTCAGCGGCGGCTCACTCGCCGAACTTGCCCCGGGCGATTTCCTGACCATCGTCTGCGCCTGCTTCTGGGCGATACAGGTGCTGCTGGTCGGCATTTTCGCACCCGGCAGCGAGCGGCCGATGGCACTTTCGGCCATCCAGTTCCTGGTTTGCGGGTTGGGCGGCATTGCCTGCGCAATCTTCTTCGAACCCATCACGTTTGAGGGAATCCGCGCAGCACTGCCGGAAATCCTCTATGCTGGCCTGTTCTCGTCCGGAATTGCCTTTATACTTCAGATCATCGGCCAACGCTGGACCAACGCGCCACAGGCTGCCATCTTTCTTTCAAGTGAATCCCTGTTCGGAGCACTGTTTGGTGCGCTACTTCTTGGTGAGCGGATCGGCATGATGGGATATGTCGGCTGCGGCCTGATATTCCTTGCAATGATCTTGGTAGAGATTGTTCCTGAACTAACTAAATCGAAATATGCGCGCGCCTGACCTTGCGCCGGCGCCAAAATATTCAAGAAAATCAAAGCTATTCTAATTTGGAGACACCATCTCTAGATGCAAGTAATGCCAAATTGCATCAGAAATGAAAGTTTTGCTTGCCAAATTGCAGGAATACCCTCAATCTACGCCCCGTTCGGGCAATTTGCGAACAACGGGAAGACCTTGAGAATAACGCGCCGGAGGCGCAAGAAACTCCGGGTGACAGAAAGGCGGGCAACCGCCGGGCTGGCACGATATTAGGACCTTTCCTCTCGAAATCTGCCTGCATTGCGCCCTTCGGGGCATAACAGAGGATGCTGCCTTGTCGAATGGGCAGCGAGGAAAGGAACTGCTCCGTGGACACTGGCACCGTTAAGTTCTTCAACGCCGATAAAGGCTTCGGCTTCATTAAGCCCGACAAGGGCGGCTCCGATATCTTCGTCCATATCACCGCCGTCCAGGCGTCCGGCCTCACCGGCCTGACCGAAAACCAGAAAGTTTCCTATGACACCGAGCCGGATCGTCGCGGCAAGGGTCCCAAGGCTGTAAACCTTCAGGTCACCGGCTGATATAAAGCTTCCAATGCATGGAGCACCAGCGCCGCTGGCGGGCAACCCCGCTGGCGGCGTCCTTTTTGTACGATGCGTTATGCCTCGATGTCACAAAGTTGCCTTTTTCCGTTCAGCCAGCATTCAGGCTTTTCTCCCTAGGTTCGAGCGCAGGACAGGAAATATCCTGACGAAGCAGGGAATTTGGACATGAACAAGTATTTCAAGATCGCAGTGCTTGGCGCCGCCGCCGCCGCGACACTCTTCACCTCATTCGAGTTTGCCGCTGCGCGCGACCGCTACCCCTATTGGCGCAACAACCACCATGGCTACTATCACAACGGTCGCTGGGTGGCAGCCGGCGTGCTGGGTGGCCTTGCTGCTGGAGTAATCGTTGGCTCGGCGCTTGCAGAGCCCGAAGTCGTCTATGAGCGCCCGCGCCGCGTGGTTGTCGAAGAGGGTCCGGTCTATGCCGAACCTGAATATGTCGGCCCGGTTGATGAATATGACGGCCAGTCCGAAGAACGTTACAGCAACCGGGACGACCGGAACATTGACGACGAGCAGATGAACGACCAGGCACGCCAGGATTATTACCCCGATCGCCCGCAGCATCGCCAAGCCCGTCAGCAGGACGACTACGCTGCCCGCGGCACGATCGAGCCCTGGACTGCCGAATGGCGCGCCTATTGCTCGCAGCGCTACCAGTCCTTCAATGCCCGCACCGGCACCTACAGGGGCTACGACAGCCAGAACCATTTCTGCACGGCCGGCTAAGCTACAAATGCTTTCATGAAAAAGGCCCTGTCCTCGCGGACGGGGCCTTTTCAATTTCCATATTCGGAATGGGTCTTATAGACCTTGCAGGTAGGGATTGCTACGCCGTTCATCGCCGATACGGCTGCCCGGACCATGGCCGCAAATGAAGCCGACCTCATCACCAAGCGGCAGCACCTTGTCACGGATAGAGTCCAGCAATTGCTGGTGATTGCCACCGGGCAGATCGGTCCGGCCGATCGAGCCATTGAACAGAACGTCGCCGAGAAGGGCAAAATTCTCGGCGCGGTTGACATAGATCACATGGCCGGGGGCATGACCGGGCGTGTGAAACACCTCGAACACGTGCTCCCCGAACGACACGGTCTCGCCCTCCTCCAGGAACCGGTCGGGCGTGACGTTGCGAACCTTGAAGTCGGTACCGAAGCGTTTGGCGCTGGCTTCCATCGATTGCAGCAGCGGCAGGTCGTCCTTGTGCGGGCCGATGATCTTGAGGCCAAGCGCTTCCTTCAGTTCGAGCGCGCCGCCGGCATGATCCAGATGGCCGTGCGTCAGCCAGATTTCCTTGAGCTTGATGTCGTTTTCCTGGATCGTCTGCAGGATGATCTCCACATCGCCACCCGGATCGACGATCACGCCTTCCATCGTGTCGGGATCGAACAGCACCGTGCAATTCTGCTGGAAAGGGGTCACGGGAATGATCCCGGCTTGAAGTTGGGCCATGTTCAGATCCTGCCTTGGCATGCTGCTTTGGAAATTCGGCGGGATCATAGAAGGCAAACGGCAAAAGTCACCCCCCGCGTGGTGCACACAGCGTCTCTCAAAGCGCTTGATGCACCTTTGCCAACCATGCCTTGGTCGTCTCATCCGTTGGCAGGAACATCTCCACCGCAAGTTCGGACAGCACCACGTCGCGCGGACCACCAATCACCATCGTCGTGCTCATGAACGACAGAACGTCTCCGCCGACGTCGAGTTCAAGCAAAACCGCCGGCCCACTCGCATGATCCGACGATTTGTCCGTCTTGGCGATAGGATAGAAGCGCAATTCCTCGACCAGCGTCCGCAGTCTTCTGTCGCCGGTCATCGCCAACTGCCGCTCGACGCGCTCCATCAGGTGCGCCTGCCAGACCGCGAAGTTGCGGATGCTCCCGGCAAGTCCCTTAGGATGGAGACTGAGCCGCAACACATTGACGGGCGGCGCAAGGAGACTGGGGTCGGCGCCGCCGATCAGCAGCCCGATCATCGCATTGGCCGCGACCAGATTCCACGCCCCGTCGACGATCAGCGCCGGCATCGGCATCATGCGCTCGATCATTTCGCCGAGCGCCGAAAGCACCGCCCTCGCCGCCGGGTCGTTGTCCGGCGCTTCGCGGTATTCGGGCGACAGGCCCGCAGCAAGCAGCAGGTTGTTGCGTTCGCGGAGCGGCATCTCGAGATGCTCGGCAATCCTGAGCACCATCGAACGCGTGGGGCGCGACCGTCCCGTCTCGATGAAGCTGAGATGCCGCGACGAAATCTCGGCCTCCATCGCGAGGTCGAGCTGGCTCATGCGGCGGCGGTTGCGCCAGTCCTTGAGCAGAACTCCGAATTCGAGCGTGTTTTCCATGGGTCAGATATAGCCGATCCCATCTGAAACTCCATTACGTCGGAGGTAATTGAAGCCATTCCCTTTCCGCTGGATGCTGATGAGGTCCACAACGAAAGGAACACGACATGACCAACGTTCAACAGATCGCCGAAACCTACATCAACACCTGGAATGAGAAGGATGCGGCTTCGCGTGATGCCCTGATTGCCAGTAACTGGTCGGCGCCGACCTATGTCGATCCGCTGATGGCTGCCGATGGTGCAGAGCAGCTTTCGCAGATTATAGCAGCGGTTCACGATCGCTTCCCGGGCTTTGCCTTCTCGCTGATCAGCAAGCCGGACGGCCACGGAGATTATATCAGGTTTTCCTGGGGTCTGGGTCCGGTCGATGCCGAACCGATCATCGAAGGCAGCGATGTTGTCCGCGTGAAGGACGGACGGATTGGCGACGTCATCGGCTTTCTCGACAAGGTGCCGGCGCAGGCTTGATCTTCAAACCGCACACCTCTGGTTTGGGACCAGAGGGTCAGACGCCCGCGGCGGGGCAATCGCCTCGCCGTGTTGCAGTTACGAATCCAGCTGGGCGACGACCATGGAGTCGATCGGCGAAGCCCCGAGGGTCGCCGTGGTGATCAGCAGCGTGGCAACCGCAACACTGACAGTCGCGACGATAATCACGAGCGGGCGGAGTTGTTTGGAAACGGCCTTGTCCTGGCTGGCACTTGAAGCGTTCATTGTATTTGTCCCTATTCCGGCGATGTGGTGTTATTCACCACCAAACTTGCTTGTTTTTTACATCCGTTCGTATCGCTGGGATGTCACCGTCGGAACAGCAGTCCGAAACCTATGAAACAAATGCCGTGGGATCCGCTTGGTTCCATAGCCGGAACCACACAAAAAAAGCGGCCCCGAAGGGCCACGTCGATAGTTGCAATTGTATAAGAACTCTATTCGGCAGCCGCCACAGCCGCATCCGGATAGACTTCCTTCATGTAGTCGTTCATCAGCATTTCGCTGATCTTGCCCGGCGTGAAGGACCACTTGCCGCCGATTTCAGAGACTGGCGTGACTTCCGCGGCGGAGCCGGTCAGGAAGCATTCCGAGAATGTCGACAACTCTTCCGGCATGATAGCTCGCTCTATGACTTCCAGGCCGCGGCGCTTGGCAAGCTCGATCACCGTCTGGCGGGTGATGCCGTTGAGGAAGCAATCCGGATCCGGCGTATGGATCGCGCCATCCTTGACGAAGAACACGTTGGCGCCGGTAGCCTCGGCAACGCGGCCGCGATAATCCAGCATCATTGCATCTGCATAGCCCTTGGCTTCCGCAGCATGCTTGGAGATCGTGCAGATCATGTAGAGGCCGGCAGCCTTTGCCTTGGAGGGTGCGGTCATCGGATCGGGACGACGGTATTCGGCCAGATCGAGCTTGATGCCCTTGAGCTTTTCGGCCGGGTTGAAGTAGCTGCCCCACTGCCAGATGGCGATGGCGACATTGATGCGATTGGCCTGAGCCGAAACACCCATCATTTCCGAGCCGCGCCAGGCGATCGGCCGGACATAGGCGTCGGTAAAGCCCTGGCGCTTGAGAAGCTCGATCGTGGCGGCATCCAGTTCGGCCACGCTGTAGGGCACCTTGAAGCCCATCAGCTCGGCCGAATCATGCAGGCGCTGGTTATGCTCGGTGAGCTTGAACACCTGGCCGCCATAGGCGCGCTCGCCTTCGAAGACCGCGCTCGCATAGTGCAGGCCGTGCGTAAGCACGTGGACCTTAGCGTCCTTCCACGGCACGAACTCGCCATTCATCCATATGAAACCGTCTAGCTGGTCAAAAGGAACTGCCATGGTGTAACCTCCGCGACGAAAACGTCTGTCATTGAATTATTTGAATCGTTCATCCGGCTCTGTCCAGAAAATTCGAGCATCGGGACGATTGAATGGAAGTTTGAAAGCCGCTCCGCATCGCCTCTTTTGGAACGATCGCTTCAGCAGAGGTTTTTCTACTTTCAAATTCGTTTTGAGGCTAACAGGGGCTGGAATTTATGTCAATAAAGCTGACATATCTTGGCGGTGAGATCGCCGACCGCTGAAGGAAGTGAATGTGGCAGCCAGCCTGGAGAGCAAATTGAAGCAAGACGATGTGGTACGAACGCGCATGACCGGCGACGGCGAGATCGATCTCGAAATCATCGAACTGCTGTTCTTTGCCTATCGCGATTTCATCTCCGACCCGGACGCGATCCTTGCCAAGATCGGCTTCGGCCGCGCCCATCATCGCGTCGTGCATTTCGTCAACCGCGAACCCGGCATGACCGTGGCCGATCTCCTCGATACGCTCAACATCACCAAGCAATCGCTGGCCCGCGTGCTGAAGCAATTGATCGACAGCGGTTATATCACCCAGCTCGAAGGGCCGGACGACCGGCGGCAGCGGCGGCTCTATCCCACGCAGGCGGGCCGCGAGCTGGCGCTCGATCTGGCAAGACCGCAATCGCGCCGCATTGAAAATGCATTTGGTGGGGATCAGGCAGCAATGCGAGGCGATGTCGTCCGGTTTCTGAACGGCATGCGTGACTTGGGAGTCAAGGAAGGCTCGGGAGTCAAAGGAGATGGGGGAGGCAAGGAATGAGTGAAGAAAACATGCTGCAGGATGACGCGCCGCATCTGCTGATCGTCGACGACGACCGGCGTATCCGCGAACTGCTGCAGAAAT
Source organism: Shinella sp. OV683 (assembly GCF_057787725.1). NCBI lineage: Bacteria > Pseudomonadati > Pseudomonadota > Alphaproteobacteria > Hyphomicrobiales > Rhizobiaceae > Shinella > Shinella sp. OV683. Next base: position 1,157,076 of record NZ_CM173543.1, on the reverse strand, counting down.
TCCTGACGGGCAAGGGTTTTCGCGTCACCGTCGCAGCGGACTCGGCCGAGGCCCGCCGCAAGCTCGAAGGCCTCGATTTCGATCTTCTCGTGCTCGATGTGATGATGCCGGGCGAAAACGGCATCGCGCTGACCAATTCGCTGCGTGAGATCCGCAGCATCCCGGTGATCCTGCTGACGGCGCTGGCCGAAGCCGAGTCGCGTATTGCCGGCCTGGAAGCCGGCGCCGACGATTATCTTGCCAAGCCCTTCGACCCGCGCGAACTGGTGCTTCGGATCACCAATATCCTCAAGCGCGCCATCAATCCGCTGAAACCCAAGATCGATCAATTGATCTTCGGCCCCTTCACCTTTTCGCTCGTCAAGCGCGAGCTGCGCCGCGGCTCCAGCCTCATTCCGTTGACCGGTCGCGAGCAAGAGATCATGATGATCTTTGCCGCCAATGCCGGCCAGACGATCGCACGGCATGAACTCGCCGGCAACGGCGCCGATGTCGGCGAGCGGACGATCGACGTGCAGATCAACCGCCTTCGCCGAAAGATAGAAGACGATCCCGGCAATCCGATCTGGCTACAGACGGTGCGCGGCATCGGCTACAAACTGTGTCTGGACCAAAACGGATGACAGATGTCGAGGCAGGTCCGCAAAGCGAACTGGAGCAGCGCGCCCGCCCCCGTGAGAGAACACTCGACCGCGTCCTGCGACGCAACCTGCCGCGGGGCCTGTTCGTTCGTTCGTTGCTGATCATCATCATCCCGATGGTTATCCTGCAATGCGTGGTCGCCGCGGTATTCATGGAGCGGCACTGGCAGATGGTGACGACGCGCCTGTCAGCGGCAGTGACCCGCGATATCGCCTCCGTGATCGATCTCCTGGGTACATCACCGCAAGTGGTCGGCGACAATGAAATCATCCGCATTGCCCAGGAGCGCATGGGCCTCGAAACCAAGATCATGGCCGGCCATACCCTGCCGCCGCCGACTCCAATCCCGCTATTCTCGATTCTCGACCGCACGCTCTCCGAACAGATCCGTAAGCAGATCAACAGGCCGTTCTGGATCAACACGTCAGCAGATGAAAAGACCGTGGAGATTCGCGTCAGGCTGGACAATGACCGCATCCTGAGTGTCATTACCCGACGTGATCGCGCCTATGCCTCCAACACCCAGATCTTCATCTTCTGGATGGTGGGCGCTTCCCTGTTCCTGCTGTTCATCTCCATTCTCTTCCTGCGCGGCCAGATCCGCCCGATCGAACTTCTGACGCGCGCTGCCGAGAACTTTGGCAAGGGACAGAAACCGACCGAACCGTTCGTGCCGCGCGGCGCAGACGAAGTGAGGCGCGCCGGCTATGCCTTCTTGCAGATGCGCGAGCGCATCGAGCGGCAGATCGAACAGCGCACCATGATGCTGAGCGGCGTCAGCCACGATCTCAGAACCATTCTCACCCGCTTCCGACTGCAGCTGGCCATCGCCGAGGACGTCAAGGATCTGGAAAGCTTGAACCGCGATATCGACGACATGAACTCCATGCTCGACGGTTACCTGCAGTTCGCGCGCGGCGAAACTGAAGAGCAGCACGGCGAACTAGACCTCACCAAACTGCTGGCGCAGCTTGCAGAAAGCGTCCAACTGCACGGCAAGGCCGTTACGACATCAATCGAAGGCAACCCGGTCGTTGTCGTTCGCCCCAACGGCTTTACACGCCTGCTGATGAACCTCGTCGCCAATGCCTGGCGCCACGGCGAAACGATCAGCATCGACGCGCGCAATTCCGGCCGCTTCCTGACGATCTGCGTCGATGACGACGGCCCCGGCATTCCCGAAGCGATGCGCGAGGAAGTCTTCAAACCCTTCTTCCGCCTGGATGAAGCCCGCAATATCGATGCCTCCGGCACCGGCCTCGGCCTTGCCATTTCCCGCGACATCGCCCGCAGCCACGGCGGCAACGTCACCCTGTCGCAAAGCCCGCTCGGCGGCTTGAGAGCGACGGTGCGCGTGCCGGTGTAGCCGCCTGTACGCTTGACGTCATCCGTCTTTTTGCTATGATTGCCCATGATACAAAGCTACGCGGACAAATCGACCGAACGCTTTGCCGCCGGCGAGTTCATCCGGCAATTTCAGGGATTCGCGACGCAAGCTTACAAGCGCCTGGAAATACTTGATGCCGCCACGAGTTTGACCGACTTGGGACGCCTGCCGAGCAATCGGTTGGAAGCACTAAGGGGTAAACGGGCCGGTCAGTACAGTATCCGCATCAACGAACAGTGGCGCATTTGCTTTCAATGGCCCGAAGGTGCACCCGGTCCCTCGAATGTCGAAATTATCGACTATCATTAGGAACAACTAAATGACCCGTCCTGCAATCCATCCCGGTGAAATCCTGCGCGACGAATTGCAGGAAATCGGCATCTCGCTCGCCGAACTAGCGCGTCAGTTGGACGTACCGCCAAATCGCATCAGCCAGATTGTCAGCGGCCACCGCAATATTTCAGGCGACACCGCTTTGCGGCTGGGGCACTGGTTTGGAATGTCCGCACAATTCTGGCTCAATCTTCAAAGCGCCTATGATCTGCGCATTGCCGCCGACAAGGCAGGAGATGACATTTCAAAATTGCCGCAACGGGTGGCGTAGCCTAAAGCGCGTCGCGATCCTCCAGATTCGTTTGTCGCGCTTTAGCTCTTTGTTTTGACGCATGTTTTGAGCGCAAAACCGCTGCACACTTTTGCGCAACATGCTTTGGCTCACCGATTATAAATCTCGCATGGCACCAGTTCGAAAAACTTGCGCTTGAGATTGAACTTGTGCAGCGCCTCGATGCGGCGAGGATAACGCGCCCGCATATCGTCGAGCGGCTTTAGAAGTGCCCCGTCTCGTCGCCAGCGGCGATCGAGGATCTCGATGATCCGCCGGTTGGGCCATGGCTTGTTGACGATCGACATCAGCGCGCCGAATGCCTGTTCTTCAAGACCTGGGCCGGCAGTATGCGCGATCATCGCATAGGCAAACGCGGTCGAACGCGAAATCCCGGCATGGCAATGCACGAGAATTCGCGTGTTTCGAGTTTCGATCGCCGGCCGCACCGTTTCAAACAGGCTCTCGACGACGTCGGGAAAGTGGCTGGTTTCCTCGGGATTTTCCTGGTCTCGCAGGCGCGCGACGATGTGTTCGGCGCTGCGGATCACCGGCACGTGCTCGTCCGCGAGCGCCGGATCGAGGAGCGAAATCACATGTGTAGCGCGCCAGTTCGTGGCTACCTCGGCCGCACGCGGCAGGCAGGACACACGAAAGCGCTCGTGAATAGCGTTGAGCGTCATCGCCCCGTTCCCCTCAAATCATTCAATGCCGGAATCGTAATCCCGTATTTCGGAAAAATTGAGTCAGACCAGCTTTCGACCATTCGGAATTTTCAAGCCGGGCGCGGCCAATACGATCGCCCCATTTTCGTCTTCGAAGCCAAGCGTCAGCACCTCGGAGCGAAAGGGCCCGATCTGCCGCGGCGGAAAATTGACGACACCGAACACCTGCCGGCCGACCATCGTTCCCGGCGTGTAGTGGACGGTGATCTGCGCCGAGGATTTCTTGAGACCGATCTCGTCACCGAAATCGATGACCAGCTTGATGGCTGGCTTGCGGGCCTCCGGAAAAGGACTGGCCTCGACCACGGTGCCGACACGGATATCGACGCGCTCGAAATCGTCATAGGTGATCTGCTCGGACATCAAGATAAACCTTTAACCAGCAAGTTCCTGGGCGCGGTCGCGCGCGGCCTTGATCGCTGCATCGAAGAGCGGCTGCATGCCATCTTCCGCCATCAGCTTTTCGAGTGCCGCCGCCGTGGTGCCGCCGGGCGAGGTCACGTTGCGGCGCAATTCGGCCGGTACGCCGGGCGACTGGTGAAGCAGTTCACCAGCGCCCGACACCGTAGCCCGTGCGAGCCGCATGGCGAGGTCCGCCGGCAGGCCGAGTTTGCGACCTGCCTCTGCCATGCACTCGACGAGATAGAACACATATGCAGGACCCGACCCCGAAACGGCCGTGACCGCATCGATCAGCGCTTCGCTATCGACCCATTCCACCGGGCCCGACACTTTGAGAAGGGCATCGACCAGCTCGCGTTGTGCGGCGCTGACCTTGCCATTGGCAAATGCACCGGTCACGCCTCGGCCGATCATCGCCGGCGTGTTGGGCATGGCGCGAACCATAGCTGTTTCGCCGAGATGGGTTTCCAGGAATGCGAGCGTCTTGCCGGCCGCGATCGACACGACGATGGTCTCGGGACCGATCAGATGGCGATAGGCCGGCAGCACATCGGCCATGACCTGCGGCTTGACCGCGACGAAAATAACCGCTGCCGTCACGCCTTGCGGCGCCTCAGCGACGAACTGCATGCCGCTACCGTCAAACCTGGCTTTGATGGCTTCAGGAGGATTTGGATCTGCGCCTATGATCGAGGCGCCGGCGATACCGCTCTTGAGCCAGCCGAGGGCCATCGCCCCGCCCATGTTACCAACACCGATCAGAACAATCGGACCGTTGAGGGCTAAGCTCATGCTTCCCCCACTGTCTCGAACATCACGGCGCCGACGGCGGACTGGGCATCCATGCCCGACCAGACGACGAACTGGAATGCCTGATAATAGGCTTCGCAAGCTTCGAGCGCCGACGACAACATCATCTCAACCTGGCGGCCGGTGGGCTCAAGCCCGCCCGAAAGCAGCAGCGAATGGCGGAAGATCACGATATCGGCATTCTGCCAGACATCAAAATGACCCATCAGCACTTCGCCGTTGACATGGCTGACGAGCCGGATGACCTCGTTCATGCGCGCATCCGGAACCTTCAGATCGAAGGCACAGGACAGATGCAGCGCCTCGAACTCTTCCATCCACGAGAAGGAGATCTGGTAGTCAGCCCATTTGCCCTCGACGACCATCGAGATCTCGTCGTCGGCCGGGCGTTCGAATGTCCAGTCATTGCTGTCTGCGACGAATTCGATCGTGTCCACCGGGTGGGACTGACGCTCGGCTTTGAAGTCAAAAAGGCTCATGCAGCACCTGAGTATGAGGAATCCCTGCACGTCGTGCCAATCGTTACACTGGCACGACCGGCGGGGACCGGAAATTACTGGAATGATCCGCGAACCGATTAGGGCACTATATCTTGTCTAGCCTGCCCGGAACTTGCGTCGTCCGCTTCGAATCATCTTGTAAAATCAGTGTATAACGACGGATTCCGGAAACCAGTCCTCATGGTTGAAAATTTATGAACGAGCCCTCGGGAAGCTCTGAGAAATAGATTCAAGAGAAAAAGTTAAATGACTCACGAACAACGGTTTTTCGGCCATTTCCACAGGCCGAAAACTTTCTTGTATGAGCGCCTTTCGGGCTGTGGATAAGCACAACCCGGCGCAGGATCGCGGCAATTATTTGCCCGATTTCGCTGCGAGTTTGGCTTCGAGCTCGGCGATGCGTGCCGAAAGCGCATCATTTTCCTCGCGCGCCTTCACCGCCATCTCGCGAATGGCTTCGAATTCCTCGCGCTTGACGATGTCCATGCTGTTGAGCCAGCGCTCGGCCTGCGCCTTGAAAGCCGTCTCGACTTCCTTGCCCACGCCCTGCACCGCTCCAGCCGCGTCGGTCATCAGCTTGGCGAAATCGTCGAGAATGCGATTGGGTCCAGTGGTCATTCCGTGTCTCCAGGATTTTGGTTCTTCATGGTTTTGACGTAGGATTTGGGCTCGATCGTTGCAAGGAAAAAGCCACGCGGTGCGACGCTTTTTAGCCATAGCCGCATTGCAAAAGGCTGTTCGGCACAAAATATCATGCTATTGCACGCCCACAAATGCCCCTCGGGAGACGATCTTGACCGAAGCCCTCCAAGTCCTTGCCATCATGCCCTTTCCCAAGATCGGCGCGGAGGCGTTCCACATCGGCCCCGTCTCAATCAAATGGTACGGCATATCCTATGTCGTCAGCATCCTGATCGGCTGGCTCTATGCGCGCAAGATCCTGTCCACGCCGCGCCTGTGGCGTAACGACAAGCCAGCCATGACGCTGACCGACATCGACGACTTCGTGTTCTGGGCGGCCATCGGCATCGTGCTTGGCGGCCGCATTGGCTATATCCTGTTCTACGATTTCGCCAACATCATCGCCAATCCGATCAGCGCCTTCGAGATCTGGAATGGCGGCATGTCCTTCCACGGCGGCATCACCGGCACGACCATCGCCATGATCCTGTTTGCCAAGAAGCGCGGGCTTAGCGTCTGGTCGCTGTTTGATGTCATCGCCACCGTGTGCGTCACCGGCCTGTTCCTCGTGCGCATCGCCAATTTCATTAATGGCGAATTGTGGGGCAAGGTCACCGACCTGCCCTGGGCCGTAATCTTTCCGGGCCAGGAGCCTTTCGCCCGTCATCCCAGCCAGCTCTATGAAGCTGGTCTCGAAGGCTTAGTCACCGGCCTGATCCTCGCCTGGCTCGTATTCTTCCGTGGTGGACTAAAGACCCCGGGCTTCGTGGCCGGTGCCTTTGTCAGCCTCTACGCCTTGTCGCGCATTTCAGTCGAATTCGTGCGCCAACCGGACGCACAGCTTGGCTACCTCTTCGGCGGCTGGCTGACCATGGGCATGCTGCTGTCGATCCCCATGTTGCTGCTCGGCATCTGGGCGATGTTGCGGGCGAAGGCCGCCGCGGCGAAGCTTCCGGAAGCCGCATGACCACGCCGCTTGCCGAAAAGATCAAGGCGATCATCCGCCAGAATGGCCCGATCAGCGTCACCGATTATTTCGCGCTCTGCCTCGCTGACCCTGAGCACGGCTATTACAAGACCCGCGAGCCTTTCGGCAGCCGTGGCGATTTCATCACCGCGCCCGAAGTCAGCCAACTCTTCGGCGAAATGATCGGGATTTTCCTGGTGCATGCGTGGCAGAAGCACCTCATGCCCAAGGCGCCGATCCGCATCGTTGAAATCGGGCCGGGTCGCGGGACGATGATGGCCGACATGCTGCGGGTTATCAGACGACTCGCCCCGGACCTCTACGCCGTCGCGACAGTGCATATGGTCGAGACCAGCGACAAGCTGGCCAGCCTGCAGGCGAAGACGCTCTCCGAACACGCAGGCAAAGTCACCTGGCATCAAAGCTTCGAGGATGTGCCGGACGGTTTCCTGCTACTGGCCGCCAACGAATTCTTCGATGCAGTGCCGATCCGCCAATTCGTCAAGACATCCTCCGGGTTTCGCGAGCGGATGGTCGGGCTCGGCGAAGATGACACGTTGAGTTTCGCCGCCGGCTACGGTGGCGTCGATCCCTCGCTGCTGCCCGAGGGCTATGCCAGCCAGCCTCCCGGCACGATCGTTGAGATCGCCCCCGCCCGCACAGCCATCATGCAGGCGATCTCCGATCGCCTGTTTGCCAGCGGCGGCACCGCGCTGTTTATCGACTACGGCCATGTCGAATCCGGCTTTGGCGATACGCTGCAAGCGGTACTCGATCATCGCTTCGATCCGCCGCTTGCCCATCCCGGCATTGCCGATCTCACCAGCCATGTCGATTTTTCGGTACTTGCCCAGGTGGCCCGGGCTCGCGCGCTGCATGTCAACGGAATGATGGATCAGGGCACGTTCCTGCTGGCGCTCGGGATTGCCGAGCGTGCCGGCATTCTCGGCCGCGACAAGAATGCCGACACGCAGGAGGAAATTCGCGCTGCGGTCACAAGACTGGTGGGTGCGGGCGAAGGGGAAATGGGCGAACTTTTCAAGGTGCTGGCCGTTTCGAGCCCGCAAATCGCATTGCAGCCGTTCGAGGCCTGACGGTTGACACCGGCAAACATCCTCTGCCAACAATGTCGCAATTGGCGGTCGCAATGATCGGGTTTTTTCGTCTATATCTTCGAATCATGAATGACAAAGGCGTCGATCCAAGATGAACGCGGCTTCAAAATCCAGCCTGTCGCCTGTCCAGAGTCCGCTGCTTGAGAGCATCGGCGGCGGCATTGCTCACGGTTACTTCGGTCGCGGCGGAGGCGTGTCGGATGGGCTCTATCGCGGCCTGAATGTCGGCCTTGGTTCCAACGATATTGCTGAAAACATCCACGAAAATCGTGCCCGTGTCGCCGGCTGGTTCGGCCGGCCACTGGAAAACCTTGCGACACTCTACCAGGTCCATTCGCCCGACGTCGTGCATGTCACCGACAATCGCGGCGGCGATCGTCCCGAAGCCGATGGGCAGGTGACCGCGACGCCCGGCGTGGTGCTGGGAGTCCTGGCCGCCGATTGCGGCCCAGTGCTGTTCGCCGATGCCGATGCCGGCGTGATCGGCGCGGCGCATGCCGGTTGGAAAGGCGCCTTCGACGGCGTGCTCGAAAACACCATAGTTGCGATGATCGGACTCGGCGCGAAACGCGAGCGGATCAAGGCAAGCCTCGGTCCTTCCATCTCGCAACGCAGCTATGAAGTCGGCCCGGAATTCGTTACGCGCTTTGTCGAGCGCAATCCGGAATGGCAGCGCTTTTTCATAGCCTCGGAGAAGCCCGGCCATAGCATGTTCGACCTGCCCGGCCTGACCGTCAGCCGCCTTCGCGCCGCTGGCGTCGAAGCCGAGAACCTCGATATCTGCACCTATGCCGATGAGGAGAACTATTTCTCCTATCGCCGCACCACGCATCGCCAGGAGCCGGATTACGGCCGGCAGATTTCCGCTATAATGATCAGGTCGTAGGGAGACATCACCATGGCGCTTCATTTTTCGAAGGACGAATTTGCGTCCCGCATGGAACTCCTGAAAGTACGGATGAAGGAGGAGAAACTCGATGCGCTGCTGCTCTTTGCGCAAGAGAGCATGTACTGGCTGACCGGCTACGACACCTTCGGCTACTGCTTCTTCCAGACGCTGGTGGTTAAGGCCGATGGCCAGATGGTCTTGTTGACCCGCTCTGCCGACCTTCGCCAGGCGCGCCATACGTCGATCATCGAAGATATCCGCGTCTGGGTGGATCGCACCAATTCCGATCCTGCAGCCGACCTCAAGAACATGCTGATGGATCTCGACCTCCTGGGCAGCCGCATCGGCATCGAATACGATACCCATGGCCTGACCGGCAAGAACCAGCGGCTTCTCGACAATCAGCTCGTGAGCTTCGGCACGCTGGTCGATGCATCCTATATCGTCAGCCATCTCCGGCTGATCAAAAGTCCCGCCGAGATCGAATATGCCGAAAAGGCCGCCGCGCTTTCCGACGACGCCCTGGATGCAGCCTTGGCGTTGGTCAAGCCCGGCGCCAATGAAGCCGATATCCTCACGGCGATGCAAGGCGCCGTCTTCGCAGGTGGCGGCGACTATCCAGCCAACGAATTCATCCTCGGCTCGGGCGCCGATGCGCTGCTCTGCCGCTACAAGGCTGGCCGACGCAATCTCGATGCGGTGGACCAGCTGACGATCGAATGGGCCGGCGTCTACGCCCACTATCATGCCCCGATGATGCGCACCATCATTGTTGGTCAACCGACTGAGCATCAGCGCATGCTCTATGCCGCGTCTCGCGATGCGATCGAGGCCATCGAGCAGGTGCTGATCCCGGGCAACACATTCGGCACCGTCTTCGACACGCATGCCCGGATCATGGACGAACGCGGCCTCGCCCGCCATCGGCTCAATGCCTGCGGCTATTCGGTGGGCGCACGCTTCTCGCCGTCCTGGATGGAGCACCAGATGTTCCATGCGGGCAATCCGGAACAGATCCTGCCCGGCATGACGCTGTTCGTGCATATGATCATCATGGATTCCGACACCGGCACGGCGATGACGCTCGGCCAGACCTACCTGACAACGTCGGGTGCGGTCAAAAGCCTGACGCGTCACAGTCTCGACCTGATTTCCGTCTGAAATTCGCCAATTGACAGGAATACCCAGCGGCGCTCATAAATCCGCGGCGGATGCGAACGGAATCGGAGGGAATCATGTGCAGACAACGGTTTGCTTTTGCGGCCCTGTGTCTCCTTTCCCTGCTTGCCGGCTGCAACACACCCGACGCGCTGACGCCGCAAGTCGATGTCCCAAATGCCAAGAATGACACGCAGCAGAACGTCGTCACCAACAGCCAGCCGGTCCGCGACGACACCGCAGACAATTCAACGCAGGCGGTGAACGACGCGGCCAACACGACTTACGCGCCACAGAACACGTTGGAGGCGCAAGCGCAGGCACTGGAGAGCGGCCAGCCCAACCCGTCGCTCACCAAAGAGGAGAACACCTCCCTCGGTGCCAACCTCTACAAGAGCGACAGTGCTGCCAAGCCGATCAGCAGCATCTATGCGTCGAATACGGCCAAAGGCTCGATCCGCTTCCTGCCGATCATCGGCGCGCCGGTCACCGCGGTCACGCCTCTCTCACGGGAACTCGGCAATTCCGCCCGCTCTAACGGCCTAACGATCAAGGCATCCGGCGACGCAACGTCGGAACACGTGTTGAAAGGTTATCTCTCCGCCTTTAGCGACGGCAAGCAGGTGACGGTCGTCTATGTCTGGGACGTTCTCGACAATTCCGGCGCAAGGCTGCATCGCATCCAAGGACAGGAGAGCGTGCCCGGCAAATCCGGGGACGCATGGACGGCGGTGCCACCCGAGGTCATGCAGCAGATCGGCGTCAACACCATCGCCGAATACATGAAGTGGAAGGGTGCGCAGGGCTAGGTCACCTGAGAGAATTCAGGCGGCCCAAATAGTACTTATGCGATCTAAATCGTATTTATGCGGCCTGCGGAAACACCATCGACTGGTGCGCACCGACACCGGCCATGGCGCCATCCCCCACAGCGATCGACACCGAACCCGCTCCTCGTGCTGCGTCACCGCAGGCGAACACGCCCGGCACCGACGTCCGCATGAAGCCCGAAGTCTCGATGTACTGACCGAGCGGCCCCTCGACGAACTTGCAGCCGAGTTGCTCGGCGAGCGGACTGGCCATGCTGGTGAGCGAGGCCGTAAACATACCGTCAAAGCTCAGTTGGCGGCCATCGGCCAATGCGACATCCGCATTCCCCGAGACAACCAGCACCGGCTGTGTCTCAACTTCAACGCCTCTTTCCGCAAGCGCCGTCGCCTGCTCGGCATCAGGCTCGAATATACCATTGGTCAGCAGTGTCGTCTCGCCCCATTCGGCAATCAGCATCGCCTGGTGAATTGACATAGGCCCGACGCCGAGCACGCCGATACGCCCCCGGCCGATCTCGTAGCCATGGCAATAGGGGCAATGGAAGACCGACCTGCCCCAACGCTCACGCAGGCCGGGCACCTCGGGCAGCGTATCGGTAACGCCAGTGGCCAGCACCAGCCGCGCCGCCTCAATTTCGCCGCCATTGGCAAGCGTCACGGCAAAGCCGGCATCGGTTGCACGCGCGGAAATCGCTGTATCCTCGACGATCCGTACGGTGGGATAGGCAAGCAGCTGGCGCCGCGCATCGGCGATGATATCTGCCGGTGCGCGACCATCCTGCCCAAGAAAACCATGTGAGGCACTAGCAAACCGGTTGCGCCGCTGGCCGGCATCCACGACCAGCACGTTGCGACGGGCGCGGGCGATCTGTGTCGCTGCGGCAAGGCCGGCAAAGCTGCCGCCCACGACAATGGCATCAATGTTCATGGTGAGATACTCCACTCTTGTAGGCCTGAAAGCGTTGGTGAAAATCGGCCGAAAGCTCAGCCAGCGTGATGCTGCCGAGGCGCCCGATGAGCATGGCCTCTGCATCGCGGAAAGCGCCGTCTAGCGCTGCATTCACAGACTGTTCGACTAGGCAGCCAGGACTTTCGGTGCGGTTGCCGAGCGCGAAGAATTCCGGCGAGCCGAGCGCCTCGTAGATGTCCCTGAGGGTCACCTTTTTCAGATCGGCTGATATCTGCCAGCCACCACCGTGACCCTTTGTCGATTGCACGATGCCCTGCTCGCGCAAGCCCGCCATGATCCGCCGTATCACCACGGGATTGGTCTGCATGTGCGTGGCAAGCACTTCCGAAGTCATCGGCTTGCCGTGTTCGGCCATGTGAAGGACGACGTGCAAGACGCCGGAAAGTCTGCTGTCTCTTTTCATGTAACTTTAAATGATACATGAAATCGACAATGTCAATCCCGCATGGCAGAAGAAGGCCAGGCCGGCGATCCTGGTTTGGAGGCGAAATGTGCACCCCCTTAACAATGTCCTAATCTTGCCAATGTGCTGAAATAGACGTGCAACCAGGGGAGTAGATGTCTTTATGGAGCTTCACACACGTGACGGAAATTACAGTCAAGAACGAAACCGATTCCGGCGCCGCCGTCATAGAAATACGGGGATTTAGCACCAACGATACGCGCTTCCGGCTCTACGACATCTCAGCCGATAAATACCTCACCAAGCGCGGCTGGACGAAGACTCCGTCGGCGCTGCCAGCCGAAGCCGTGCTCGGCGACGACATGATCACCATCCAACTCGATGCCGAGCTCACCCGCAAGATCTCGTCCCGCGCCAGCCTGTCACTCGAGCAGCCCGGATCGGATTTCCGGCAGGTCTTTCTCTGGCCCGAATCCGGCGTCCCGGCCGCGCCCATCGTGACACCGTCCGTCGATGAGCCGATTCCGGTGGAGGCAGCGCTTGCCGATCTTGGCTCGGTCGCACCGGGTCTTGCGGCCGGGACGGCGGCGGTCGAGCCGGAGCCCCTAGCCGCGACGAAACCGGTCGCGGAGATCCCTGCAAAGCAATCTGAAAGACGCGATACACGATCCCCGGCAACGACTAGGCTGCTTGTTGACGACCAGCTACATCAGACCTGGTTGCCGACAGCAATTGCCGCAGCGCTCTTCCTCGTGCTCGGGTTCGGCATCGCCTACTACCTCCTCGACTCCGGGAGCGACGCGCAGATCAAGCAGGTCACGCAGTCGGCGACGGCGGCGCGCGCCAAGGACCAAGCGGATTTTGCCAAGAAACTCGCTGATGTGGAGGCCGCTTCCAAAGATACCGCTGCCAAGATCGCCGAAGCCGGTACCAAGACCGCTGACCTCGCGGCAGCCCGCGATGCGGCGCTGAAAGACGTCGTCGACAAGGACAACAAGGTCCGGAACCTGCAGACCAAGCTCGATGCCGCGACGACCGAGATCGAATCCTTCAAGGCCACCGGCCAGAAGATCGATGCGCGTGTAGCCGAGCTTACCACGCAGGCACAGACGCTGGCAGCTGATCGCGATGCCGCTTTCAAAACGATCGCCGACAAAGATGCCGCACTGAAGGATCTCCAAGCCAAGCTCAACGCTGCCAATTCCGAAATCGACGCGATCAGGAGCCAGGCCGGCACGGTCCAAGCACAGCAATCCGCGCTAACCGAGAAAACGTCGACGCTGGCTGCAGCGCTCGACAGGGCCAAGGCTGACCTCGCCGACCGCGAAAAGACCCTGCGCGACGTCCAATCCAAGCTCGAAGTAGCCAATGTGCAGATAGACGCGCTGAAAACCATGGCCGGCAAGAATTCCGAAGCCAGCCTCGAAAAGTCGGCGTTGGAAGACAAGATCGCGCAGCTGACCGCTGATCTCGACGCCTCGACCAAGTCGGCGAGCGCAAGCACGACCAAGCTCGCGGAGGTTAACCAGAAGCTCGCCGCCACCGAGACCAAGCTGGCCGCCGCCACCTCCCAGCCCGACAGCAACCAGCAGGCCGCAGCCGACGCTCCGCCTGACGAGACCACCTCACAACTCCAGGAAGAGCGCGATCTCTATGCCAAGGAACTCAAGACCCTGACGGACAATTTCGCCGCCCTGAAGAGCCAGAAGGCGGAGCTTGAGAAACAGCTCGCCTCGCGCACTGAAAAAGCGAGCGCGCTGGCCAAGACAGATGAAACTCCGGAAGCGGCCAATGTCACTCTATGGGGTGCAACGGCCATCGACATGAGCGGAGCCATCTACGCTGTCAACAACCAGGCAAGCAAGAAGGCTGCCCAGAGCGGCGCAGCGGCCAAATGCCGTAGTCAGTCCGACTTTGGCTGCCAGGCGCTGACGTCGTTCCAGAACAGCTGCATCAGCGTCGCCCGCTTCGAAGGTGAAGGCCCTGCGGCTGACAACTACGCCTTTTCGGTACACCCGAACTGGAAGCGCTCGGCCGCCGAAGCATTGGGTCGTTGCGAGCGGATGGGACAGAAGTGCACCGTGCGCTTCACCTCCTGCTCGCCAGACAGCCTGTCGAAGTAGGGATGCGCGGGCTGTGAGAATTCAATGACCTCTCACAGCCGCTTCAGCTCTTTTTTCAGCACCTTCCCCGCACCACTGCGGGGAAGCTTTTCGACCCGCACATAGTCCCGGGGGATCTTGTAGCGCGCGATCAGCCCAGCGCAATGCGCTGCCAGCGCCTCGGCCTCCACCTCGCAATCGGGCCGCAGCACGATGAAGGCTCGACCGACCTCACCCCATTTCTCGTCGGCCACGCCGATCACCGCAGCCTCGAGAATGGCGGGATGTTCGACCAGCACAGTCTCGACCTCGACGGGATAGACGTTCTCGCCGCCGGAAATGAACATGTCCTTGCGGCGGTCGACGATGGTGATGAACCCGTCTTCGTCGCGGCAGGCAAGATCGCCGGTTTTCAGCCAGCCATCTGATGTAAATGCCCTCGCCGTCTCCTCAGGCCGCGCCCAATAGCCCGGAGTCACATTCGGCCCGGCAACAAGAATTTCGCCGACTTCGCCAGCGCCCGCATCGACGCCGTTTTCGTCCACGACCCGCATCGTCAGCCCCGGCGGCGGCAAGCCCGCCGATCCTGCCTTCTCTTCAATGCGCCTGATATCAAGTGGCATGCCGAGCAGCGTACCGGCTTCCGTCATCCCGTAGCCATCCACCATCCGCACGCCCTGCCCAAGCCACCAACGAATATTGGCGGGCGGGTTCGGAGCGCCGCCGGTGAACAACGCTTTCAGGTTTCGCCATTTGCTCGGCTCGAAATTCGCCGCACTGCGCAAGGCCTGCGCCATCTGCGGCACACAGAAATAGTGGGTGACGGCAAGCCGCTCGTCAGCCAGCCGCGCATTGGTTACTTGAGGGTCAAAGCCCGGGGAGATCAGCACCGTGCCACCCTGCAGCAATGGCGACTGGATTGAGGTGATCAGGCCGATGATGTGGAACATCGGTGTGTCGCAGAGAAAGATGCTGTTGTGCGAAACCTGCCCCAGCACACCGAAATTCACTGCGGTCGCAAACACGTTGCGGCCGGTGATCAGCACGCCCTTGGGCCGCCCCGACGTGCCCGATGTGTAGAGAAGGATGATTGGAGCATCCACCGGCGGCAAGGGTGCCACGGGCGCAGCCGCCGCGTTGGCCACAGCATCCCGAAACTCGCCCACCGAAAGCATCGCGCAACCACGCGGCAATGTCATTCCAGCCGCATCCTCGTCCGCAACCAGCAGGCTGGGCGCGCAGTCGGCGAGGATATCCGCTTGCTCCGGCCGCGACAGGCGCCAGTTGACCGGCACAAAGATCGCGCCCGACCGCATCGCCGCCTGTTGCAGGATCAGCAGATCGGCGCTGTTGCGAGCAATCACCGCGACCCGCTGGCCGGGTTCGATGCCAAGACCCACCAAAACAGCGACTGCGCGCTGGATCGCGTCGTTGAGTTGGCGATAGGTCCATTCCCGGTCGGTGGCGAGATCGACGCAAGCGAGCTTTTCCGGCTGCGCCTGCGCGTGCAGCGC
This sequence comes from Shinella sp. OV683, assembly GCF_057787725.1. NCBI lineage: Bacteria > Pseudomonadati > Pseudomonadota > Alphaproteobacteria > Hyphomicrobiales > Rhizobiaceae > Shinella > Shinella sp. OV683. Next base: position 1,141,377 of record NZ_CM173543.1, on the reverse strand, counting down.
CACGGGATCGGGTGTTCTCCACTCCGGCATTCCCATCCTCCCAAAATATCAACCTCGACCGGCGCGTCTCCTCCGCGCCGATGTCCTCAGCCCTTCTTCGACTTGTCGTAGGCGCCGAGGCCGGGTTTGTAGCTTTTCTCGTCGATGAACTGGCGGATGCCTTCCTTGCGCCCGCCATCATCGTGGAAATTCGCCGCCTCCTGCGCTCGCACCAGATAATCCTCGGCATTGTCGTAGGTCATCTCGGCAACCCGGCGGATGGCGTCCTTGGTGGCCTTCAGCGCCACCGGATTCTTGGTCAGCAGCACCTTGGCGATCTCGGTGACCCGCTCCCTGAGCCGGTCGAGCGGCACGCTCTCGTTGACGAGCTTCCAGGCCGCGGCCTTCTTGCCATCGATCAATTCGCCAGTCAGCGCATGATACATCGCGTCGCGCATCGACAAGAGATCGACGACCACCTTGGTTGCGCCGCCGCCCGGCAGGATGCCCCAGTTGATTTCCGAGAGCGCAAACTGCGCTTCATCGGCCGCAACCGCGAGGTCGCAGGCGAACAGCGGGCCGTAGCCACCGCCAAAACACCAGCCGTTGACCATGGCAATGGTCGGCTTCTGATACCAGCGCAGCCGCCGCCACCAGCCATAGGATTCACGCTGCGCCTGCCGCACCGCGCCCTGCCCCCTGGCTTCGGTCTCGCGAAAATACTCCTTGAGATCCATGCCCGCCGACCAGGCCGCGCCCTCGCCCGACAACACCAGCACGCCGACATCGGCGCGGAACTCCAGCGCATCGAGCACCTCCATCATCTGGCGGTTGAGGTCGGGATTCATCGCATTGCGCTTGTCGGGCCGGTTGAACCGCACCCAGGCAATGCCATCGACCACGTCATAAGCCACGGGGCCATCGCTGTTGCTCATCGAAACTCCTCCCATGCGGATGCAGAAACCCGGATGAAATTCCGGTCGCATCCATGCTAGTCCTCACCAACCGCTTTCCATGCGGCGCTCATATTGCTATATTACATAGCAATATTGAATTTGCAAGAGCCCGACTGGACGCCCGACCGATGAGCCCGACAATGAGCAATGACAGGCCCGAGAAACTCGATGACCTCATCGGCTACAACATGCGCCGCGCCTCGGCTTTCATGCTGGGCGATTTCGGAGATATGTTTGCCGACACCGTGCTGCGCCCGACCAGCTTCAGCGTCGCCTGCGTGATCGACGAACAGCCCGGCATCACCTCGGCGGAAATCTGCCGTATCCTCGGCCTGCAGCGCGCCAATATCGTCACGCTGCTGGCCGAACTGGAAAGCCTCGCCGCCATCCGCCGCGTCGATGACGACGAGGATCGCCGGATCCAGCGCCTCTATCTCAGCGACAACGGCAAGGCGGGTCTCGGAAAATGGCGCGATATGGCACGGCAACATGAGGACCGCGTCCTCAAGCGGTTGACGAACGAAGAACGCACTGAGCTACTCGACATGCTCCGCCGGGTGTGGCGAAACGGCGAGGAATAGACCGGGCGGAGATCGCTCCCCGCCCGACAATGTTCAGCCGGCGTTCTTGCCGCCGTCGGCGCTGTAGATCTGGCCCGTCACGAAGGATGCCTTGTCCGAGGCGAGGAAGACGATGACATTGGCAAGCTCCTCGGGTCGGCCGACGCGTTTCATCGGGATGGCGGAGGCAAGGTCAGCCTTGGCCTCATCGTTGCCGGTAAAACGATTGAGCATGTCCGTCTCGATTGCGCCCGGAGCGACGGCATTGACGCGGATACCGCTCTCGGCAACTTCCACCGCGGTGGCTTTCGTCAACCCTTCAACCGCATGCTTGCTGGCCGTGTAGATCGAAGTATGGGCAAAACCGCGATGACCCAGCAGCGACGATATGTTGACGATACTGCCCCGGCCTGCCGGCGCCATGGCCTTGAGTTCATGCTTCATGCTCAGCACCATACCGACCACATTGGTATCGAATGTGGCGGCGACGCTTTCGGCGGTCTGGTCGGTGACGGGTCCGATCTGCCCTTCGGTGCCTGCATTGTTGACGGCGACATCGAGCCGGCCGAAGCGCTCGACGGTCTTATCGACGAGTTGCTTGACTTCGTCCTCGTAGCGGACGTCGGCCTTGATGAATTCCGCCTCGCCACCTAGCCCGCGCAGTTCCTCGGCAAGCGCATGGCCGGCTTCTTCGCGGCGGCCGGACACGACAACCTTGGCGCCCTCACGGGCGAAGGCGAATGCTGCGGCGCGGCCGATACCCGTGAGCGCGCCAGTAATCAGGACAACTTGTTCGGTCATATTCAAATCTCCATTTCGACGCTCTCAAGCCCCTGGCCGGCGCCGTGGATATCAAATACGGACGTACATCTTGCTTTTCAAGAAAAAATACGTACGTACATATTTATCTTTCTCAGCCTTGACGTGGACATTATGGACGGCCATATTTCGCGGATGTCCCGAGTCTCAAATCGCGAGAGAATCCTCTGCGCCGGATTGCAGGTCGTGCATGAGCACGGTTTCGCCAGCGCCAGCGTGCGCGACATCGTGCAGGCCGCTGGCGTGCCGCAGGGCTCGTTCACAAATCACTTCGTCTCGAAGGAGGCCTTTGGCCTCGAGGTCATCGATCTCTACTACGAAAGCTCTCGCGAGCTATTCGCCGACACGTTGCTGAACGACGCCAGGTCACCGCTGGAACGCTTGGAAGCCTTTATCGATGCCGGCAAGGACAAGCTCAATGAAACGAGCATGCGCAATGGCTGTCTGCTCGGCAATTTCACCGCAGAGACGGTGTCCGACAACGAATTGATCCGCGATAAGCTGCTCCATATTTTCGAGGAGATCGAAGCCGCTCTTGCCTATTGTCTGCGCGCCGCGGTTCAGGCTGGTGAGGTGCCTGCGGATCTCGACGTCGAGGAAACGGCCGCCTTCATCGTTCAATCGATGCAGGGTGCCAATCTTCTTTCGAAGGCCTATCGCGACGCCGCACCGGTCGAGCGTTTCAAGAAAAACCTTTTCGGCAAGATCCTGAAATAGGCGTTCTTCCGGCCGGCTTTTCGCTGCATTGCGGCATTTCCTCAGCACGACCATTAGGCATGTGCGGAAATGCCAACTAGGAAAACCGTTAAAACCCCTTGCATTCACGCCAAAGCCCGCTATTAACCCGCTCATCCGGCATGAAAACAGGCGGCAGGTCATGAAGGTTTTTTCAGGCAATTCCAATCGGCAGCTGGCCGAGTCGATCTGTTCGTATCTGAACGTTCCTCTCGGTAAGGCCAGTGTCAGGCGGTTTGCCGACCAGGAAATTTTCGTAGAAATTCAGGAAAATGTGCGTGGCGAGGATGTGTTTGTCATCCAGTCGACATCCTATCCTGCGAATGACAACCTGATGGAACTGTTGATCATGATCGACGCGTTCCGCCGGTCGTCTGCCCGCCGCATCACTGCCGTACTGCCCTATTTCGGCTATGCCCGCCAGGATCGTAAATCCGGTTCGCGTACGCCGATTTCTGCCAAGCTGGTTGCCAACCTGATCACCGAGGCCGGCGCCGATCGCGTGCTGACGCTCGACCTGCATGCCGGCCAGATCCAGGGCTTCTTCGATATCCCGACCGACAATCTCTACGCCGTGCCGGTACTGTCCCGCGATATCAAGGCGCACTACGACCTCGATAACGTGGTTGTCGTCTCGCCCGACGTCGGCGGTGTGGTGCGCGCCCGGTCGCTCGCCAAGCGCCTGAGCGACCTCAATCTCGCCATCATCGACAAGCGCCGCGAAAAGGCCGGCGAATCCGAAGTCATGAACATCATCGGCGATGTTGCCGGCAAGGATTGCCTGCTGATCGACGATATCGTCGATTCCGGCGGCACGCTGTGCAATGCAGCCGATGCGCTGCTCGCCAATGGCGCCACCAGCGTCACGGCCTATATCACCCACGGCGTGCTTTCGGGCGGCGCGGTCAATCGCGTGGCGGCCTCCCAGCTCAAGGAACTGGTGATCACCGATTCCATCCAGCCGCCCACGGCCGTGCTCTCCGCCCACAATATCCGCGTCATCTCGACTGCGGCGCTGATCGGCGAGGCTATCAATCGCACCAGCCTCGAAGAATCGGTCTCCAGCCTGTTCGACTGACGGATTTCATCGTCGCGCATCTCAATTTGACGGCACGTTTTGTTTCGAAGGCGCAATAGCGCCTCGATGCTCGAATTTATTTGTTTCTTTCCTTTCGCCATCAGGTTTTCATCGTTGCGGAGCATGCACGTCTTCGCGTATCTCAAAGGGATAGCGTCGGAGGGCAAGCCGGCGCCATTTGCCTGCCGTTCGGATTCCAGGGGTGGAGAACAATTGGCACTGACGACTGACCAGATACTGGCCATGCCGGCACTGTATTCGCAGATCCGTGTGCAGTCGCGCGCGTTGATCGACATGTTCGAGAGCGATACGCGCCTTTCTGCGGCATTCGCCACGCAGCAGCGTTGGCTGATGTCGCATGTCGGTCTCGAGATCTACTTCCGCGGCGTCACCGAAGGCCGGACGCCGGGCATCAACATCTCGCATTTCATCGACCTCGTGCACAAAAACGGTATTGCCAGCCGCAACACCGTCGATTCCTACGTCAAGGAATTGATCAAATACAAATACCTCGTCCAGACCGCCGACCCGATGGACAAGCGCCTGCGGCCGCTGGTGCCTGCTAATTCCGTGATTGAGGCAATTGGCGGCTGGCTGCAGGTGCATCTTGCAAGCCTGGACAGGCTTACCGGCGGCCAGCGGCTGCCCACGTTCCAGCAGCACCCAGGCCTGCTCGCATATACACAGCCGCTCATCGCCGACGGGCTCATCAATGCCCACGCCGTGCGCAATCCTGATGCCACGTTCTCGCTGTTTACCTGGCTTGATAATGGTGGGCTGGTGATGGACTGGTTGATCACGTCCATGCCGGACCTGCCGCCCGAGACCGATCGCGTGCCGGTAGGTAAGCTATCGGTCGGGGACATGGCAACAAAGCTCAGCCTGTCGCGGACCCATCTCGCCCGCAAGCTGAAGGAAGCCGAAGATCTCGGCTCGATCGGCTGGGAGGGTCGCCGTGGCCATTCGGTGATGTGGGTTTCAGCCGGGTTCCGGCAGGAATATGCCAAGGCACAGGCCGTAAAGCTGTCGATCATCGATCACGCCTTCGAAGCCGCAACAGCACGGCTGGCGGCCTGAAACGTTCAGCACATCCGAATCCCGGAAATACCACCAAAAATGGTCACACGGAAACGGCACTCCGAAATTGACGATGAGTGGCGCGAGAGCTAACGATCATGGTGTCGTTGCGTCGGCGCGGTCCCTTGGGACAGCACTTGCCCTCCAGACATTTCCGGATACTACCCCATCCGGAAATGGTGTCCCGGAGGCCGCGCTGTTTGCTCACTAGAGCATTTCCACTTTTCTTCGAATCGCGAAAACGCTCTATCTTTTTTGTTCTTAGGCAATTCCAGACGCAAAACCGCTACGCATTTCTGCTGGAATTGCTCTAGCCATGCAGATCAAGCTTGTTGATCTTGCGGTGCAACGTCGCCCGGCTGATGCCCAGCATCTGCGCGGTCAGCGACACATTGCCATTGTTGCGGGACAACGCCCTTCTCAACGCTGCTCGTTCCGCCTCCAACAGGTCGCGGCCTTCGCGCTCCTTGCTTTCATGCAGGACGTCGGAGGCGGGAATGCCCTGCGCAATCATCGTGTCGTCGATACGCAGTGCAAGCCGCGCCGCACGCGTCGCACCCAACACCATGTCGTCGCGATCAACAGCAAGCAGCGCCGAGCCGGAATGGGACGCGGCATTCAAAAGCACGATACGGGCATTGGAATAGGCGCGGCGGAAAAGATTGACCTCGATGCGCGAGGCCGTGTCCTTGGCCGCCTGTGCCAGCACCGGCATGATCATCTCGGTGGCGTCACGGCGCGCGGTCGATATGTCGATTACGCCGACGATCTGCCCGATATGGTCACGCACCGGCGCCGAGGCGCAGGAGAGACCTATATTGGCCGACAGGAAATGCTGTTCGCGAAACACGGTGACCATGCGGCCGTCCGCAAGCGCCGTGCCGATACCATTGGTGCCGACACTGGCCTCGCTCCACAGCGTACCGGTCCAGAGGCCGAGATCACGGAACTGCTTGTCTTCCGAAGAGACGCCGCGCCGGTCGAGCACCACGCCGTCGCTGTCCGTGAAGACGAGACAGCAGCCGGCCTTGCCAACCATGCCGAACAGCCAGTCGAGTTCCGTCGATGCCTCCTCGACGATGTGTCCCGCCTTGCTGAGCGTTTCCCTGAATTCCTCGTCCGTCAGGCGGATCGGCAGGCGGCTTTCCTCCGGTGCCAACCCATGACGGGTCAGACATCGCCGCCACGAGGCCGCGATAGGCGAATTTGCCCCTGCGGATTTCTCCTGCGCGAGCGCGTAAACCCGGTCTGCGTGTTGGTTCTGTCCAAGCATAGGCTCCTCCCAAAGCGTCAGTCTTGTCTTCCCCCATGCACTGCTCGCGGCCGAACGGACAGGCCGCAATATCCTCTCGAAAATAAGTGTAGCATAAAAAAGCGGCAGGGAAACAAGCCCTGCCGCGTCGTCGATTCGCCTAATGGCACAAGCAGTGTCGCATGGTTGCGACAACTCTGTCTTAGCGCGGCATTTCACGGCCGTTGACGGTCACCTTGCCGGCTTCGTCAAGCTTGACGTTCCAGACCATGGTGCCGTCAGCCTTGGCCTCGCCGAAACCCTTCATCATCAAGAGGACGAACGAGGCCTGGCCGAATTCCGGCACGGTCTTGGAGTTGTCCTGCAGATACTTCACCGTCTTGTCGAGATCGCGCGCGGTGATGGTGATGTCGGCGCGCGGCTTGCTGCTGTCGTCCGGGTTGACCTGCATCGTGCCGCTGAGCGACAGATCATAAACAGAGGACTTCGCCGCAACATTGTAGAACTCGACATTCATCCAGCCGCCCGGCAGCACGATCTTGCCAAGTTCGGTGGACTGCGCAGGGGTGAGCGGATCCGTCTTGGTGAAATCGGCATTTTCCAGCAGATAGGAGACGACGCCCTCGACATTGAGGCCAGTGACGGCAACGCCCATGCTCGCGGTCTGCGGCACGGCAGCCTCGGTGCCGGGCGGCAGCAGGCCAGCCGGGACGATCGGATTGACGACGCTAACTTCGAAACCGGCGCGGGTGTCCGCCTTGATGCCGTTGAACTCGATCTTGTAGCCCAGTTCCTCAACGCTGCCTTCCAGGCCCTGTGCCTTGACCTTGACATCATGGACCTTGATGTTCTCGACGAGGTTTTCGACAAACGGCACGTTTGCCTTGATCAGCGCCTTGAGCTTGGCATCCTCTTCAGGCGTCAGTTTGTCGGACTGTGCCTTCGCCTTGTCGAGCGCGAAGACGACCAGATCGCGCAAGGCAACAATGCCCATCTTCTCGGCTTTGACGTCGCCGGTCATCGATGCCGCAGAAATATCGACAGTACCGGCAGTCGGGTCCGTGATAGTTTCGACGAGGTTCTTCATCTCCATAGTGCTGGTGAGATCGACGAAACCGTCACCGACCTTGTCGCTCTTCATGTCGGAAACGAGGGAATCGATCGTCGCAGCGACCTTCTCGGCTCCAGCGGTGTCAGTCGTCATGCTGAGCTTGTCGAGATTGTAATGCCCCGTGGTGAAGTACGTGATCGACGGATCGAACATTCCCTCCAGGGCCATCTTCTCGATGATATAGGTGAAGCTCTGCTTCTTGCCTTCTAGGGTGAATTGTCCCGAGACATTCAGATGGTCGTTGGATTCCACTTTCCACAGACCGTCGTCCTGCGGCGTCAGGTAGTGGACGAAGGGCCTGAGGCCGCTGATCGAGAATTGATCCTTGGGGATCTTGGCCAGCAGCGGCTCCATGTCCACCGACAGCTCGTAGCGATTGGCTCCGGCGGTCACCTTGAGGAAGCCGGTATCGACAATATCCTTGGGCAGATAGTGGGTGAGCTTCTCGGCGATGTCCCGCGCGCCCGCCTCGGAAATATCCGCGGCCATCGATTGCATGGGGAAAAGGGTCGCAAATATTGCAACGGTGGAGTATAGCGCGCGACGCATGAGTGTTTCTCCGTATCATCTTGATTTGTTGCGGCAGATTGCCCGCTGGGCTGGTGCCCGTCAATGCCGCATCTCGAACGAACATGTTTTGGTTCGCATATGCAGCAACGGGCGACTTGCGTAAATTATTCGATTGCGTTATGGACCCCGCATCCGCCCGGACACCCTTGGAGGCAGGGCGGAGGCATGCTTTCGGGCATGCAGGTTCCTGCACTTCGTAGATGTCGGACAGGAGCCCTCCATAACACTAGAAAGGAATAGCCATGAGCCATGTTGCTTACGAGCTCAAGGCCGAGCTGCGCGATCGGGTTGGTAAGGGGTCCTCCCGTGAACTTCGCCGCAAAGGCCTCATTCCTGCTGTCATCTATGGTGACAAGCAGGCTCCCATCTCCATCGCCCTTCCCATCAAGGAAGTGACGCTGAAGATTCATGCCGGCGGTTTCATGACCACCGTTGCCACCATCGACGTCGACGGCAAGAAGATCTCGGTTCTGCCGAAGGATTACCAGCTCGACCCGGTGCGCGATTTCACCATGCATGTCGACTTCCTCCGCGTCTCCGCAGACACGCAGGTTACCGTCGAAGTGCCGGTGCATTTCGTCAATGAAGAAAAGTCCCCCGGCATCAAGATCGGCGGCGTGCTGAACATCGTTCGTCACGAAGTCGAACTGCATTGCCCGGCAAACGATATTCCGGAATTCCTCACCGCAGACCTTTCTGGCCTGAAGATCGGTGATGGCATCCACATTTCGAACATCACGCTGCCGGCTGGCTCCACCACCGTGATCGGTGATCGTGACTTCACGATCGCAACGATCATGGCTCCCGCAGGCGGCACCACGGAAGAAGTAGCAGAGTAATCGCTTCATCCTGCAGCTGTTGAATTCGGAACCCTGCGCAGGCAACTGCGCAGGGTTTTGTTTACTGTATTAGCATGTCAAATGCACATGACTTGCCGCGCCAGGTCGCCCGCTCCCGTAACTTCAGCAACATTTAATGTTTGCCATTGTAAGGTCCTGCCGATGAGCAAGGCCGTCCATTGCAGCGGTTTGGTCAATTGCCGCATCGGGATTGCAGGGGCAAGGCATACGAATTTTCATGTTCGCACATTCGGTTGAAAATCGCTTTATTTCGATCATCTTCGCGGTCCTGATCCTCGTTGTTGCCCCGCTATTCGTGCTGTTCTTCCAGCTTTCCGAACAACGCTCGGCCAAGGACGCGCTAGATCGCGGCCAGATCCTCATCGAAGCCAATGCCCAGGCGCTCGGCAAGCCGCTTTGGGATTTCGATATTGAAAGCGTCCAGCAGATCACCAAGGCGATTGCCGCCATCCGCATCGTGAACCGGGTTACCGTCAGCGACAATACCGGCCAGATCAACATCAAGGTCGGGGAAAACGGCAGCGACGGCGATGATGACGGCGACATCGTGCTTACCCGCATCATCGAATACCGGACGGTCGAAGGCCTCAAGAAGGTCGGCTTGATCGAAATGCATATCGTCAAGCGTTCCCTGTTCGACGGGAGACTGGACGGCGAATTCACAGTCCTTCTCATCTTTGCGGTCGCCGTGCTTCTGATCTTCGGCGCGGCCATCGTCGGCAACCGCCAGCTGATCATCAAGCCGCTGACCCGTCTGACGGCGGCGATCGAGGCCACCCGTCGGCTCGGTTCGCGCCATCAGGTCGACTGGGATTCCGACGACGAAATGGGCGCGCTCGCAGCCAACTTCAACGCTATGCAGGCGCGCCTCGCCGAGGAAGAGCTCGAAATCCGCGCCGCTCATGCGCGCACCACCGAGACCTATAACCGCACGCCTGCCATGCTTTACACGGTAGATGGCGCCGATCGCCTGACCGCCGTCAGCGATTACTGGCTGCTCGCGACCGGCTACGAGCGCGCCTCCGTGATCGGCAAGCTGTTCCACGGCTTCATTGCCAGTGACGACCTGCGGACCTACCAGACGCGGCGCGACGAGCTCGACCTGACGATCCGCAACAGTGTCACGGTCAAATTTCGTCTGGCCAACGGTCGCCTCGCCGACATGCTGATCATGGAGACGGCGATCGCCGACGGCGCCGACCGCATGTCGTTGTCCGTCATGACCGATGTCACCGAACTCAAGACGGCCGAACAGCGCAACCATATCCAGGCAATCACCGACCATCTGACCGGTCTGCTCAATCGCCAGGGTTTCGAGACAATCTTGGAACAGAGAATCACCACCGCTGACCGCGAAGCCACTGGCCTTGCCTGTCTGTTTGTCGATCTCGATCGCTTCAAGTGGATCAACGACACGCTGGGGCACTCGGTCGGCGACAAAGTGCTGCAGACGATCGTCTCGAGGATTCGCGCTCAGCTCCGTCCGTCCGATGCGATGGCACGGCTAGGCGGCGACGAGTTCGCGATCCTGATTGCGGCCGAGGCGCCGGAAAATGCGGCGCTCGAAATTGCCCGTTGCATCAGCCGCGTCATCGACATGCCGCTCAATATCGACGAGCATCGTGTCAATCTCAGCGCCAGCATCGGCATCGCGCTCTATCCCGATCACGCCCAGACGGCAGCCGAACTGCTGCAAAAATCTGACCTTGCCATGTATGCCCGCAAGCGCAACGGCAAGAACGGCGCGCGCCTCTTCGATCCGGAGCTCGCGAGCGCCGCGCAGAGTCGGGTGCAGATGGAGGCCTATATCGAAGACGGCCTTCGAGAGGATTGGTTCGAGGCTCATCTCCAACCCATCTTCAACCTCAAAACCGGTCGCATCGCCGGTTTCGAGGCTCTGATGCGCCTTAATCATCCGGAGCGTGGGCTTCTTCCACCCGCCGGCATCATTCAGAATGCCGAGGAAACCGGAACGATTACGAAAATCGGGGAGTGCATCTTCGACAAGGCAGTTGCCCAGCTGGCGCGGCTTCGCAGCCATGAGGAATTCCGCAACGCCTACGTCGCCGTCAATTTCTCACCGCTGCAATTCGAACCTGCACTTCTCGACCGCATGACGGCGTCGCTTATGAAGTGGGGCGTATCGCCGGCCAACATCGTGGTCGAGATCACCGAGGCCGTGTTGATGCATCACAACCCCGCGGTCCAGAGCATCCTCGAGGCGTTCGGCAAGTCCGGCTACCGGCTGGCGCTCGACGATTTCGGAACCGGCTATTCCTCGCTCAGCTATCTCCACAAGTTCCCCGTCGACATCGTCAAGATCGACCAGTCCTTCGTCCGCTCCCTGACCGAAGATACCGAGCTTGCCCGCCACAAGAGCCGCATGCTGGTCGAGGGCATCACCACCATCTCCCAGCAGATGAACTGCCTGGTGGTCGCAGAAGGCATCGAAAAGCCCGAGCAGCGCGACATTCTCACGGCGATGGGTGTGGATGCCGGCCAGGGATATCTTTTCGGCCGGCCGATGCCCGGTGACGCCATCATCGAGAATTTCACCGATATCGAAACGCGACGCAGAGCCTAAGCAGGGCGTCGGCACATGGGATGAGACATATGAAGCGTCTGGCAATCCTCTTTCCCCTCCTCTTTGCCGGCGTTGCCCACGCGGAGACGTTGAAACTGGTGACGGAGGAATATCCGCCCTTCAGCTTCCGCGAAAACAAGGTCTACAAGGGCGTTTCCGTCGATCAGGTCAATGTGCTGATGACCCGGGCAGGCATCGATCACTCCATCGACATGATGCCCTGGGCACGCGCCCTGACGCTCGCAGAAACCGACCCGGCCACCTGTGTCTTCACGACCGTGCACAACGAAGAGCGGGACAAGAAATTCAAATGGGTAGAGCCGTTGCTTTCCGGCCGCACGGTGCTGATCCGCAAGCGCGGCAGCCCAGTCGACCCGAAGACGCTGGCTGAAGCGACCAAATATGTCATCGGCACCCAACGTGGTGACTTCACGGCCGATGTCCTGAAGTCGAACCATTTCGCCAAGGTCGATCTGGCCAGCGATTTCAACCTCACCTACAAGAAGCTGATGCTCGGCCGCATCGACATGATGCCAATTTCGGAGAAGTACTACGACAAGCTGAGGCGCGAGGGCTCGGAGGTCGAATTCGTGCTGGTTCTCGCCGAAACGATCTATTCCATCGCCTGCAACAAGGGCGTGGCCGACGACACGATCGCCAAGATGCAGCAGACTCTCACCGCCCTCATCGCAGACGGTACCCAGAAGACCCTGTTCCTGAAATATGGCCTCGACGAGAAGGGCAACTGACAAAAGATCGATCGCAAAAGGTTGACTTTCGCCCGATTTCAGCCATCTGAAAGGCGAAACGTCATCTAGGAACTGCTTCCATGCTTATCTTTGCCGGCCTGGGCAATCCGGGCGGAAAATATCAGACAAACCGCCACAATATCGGCTTCATGGCCGTCGACGCCATCCACCGCAAGCACCCGTTCGGCCCCTGGAGCAAGAAGTTCAAGTCGGAGATTTCCGAGGGCGAAATCGACGGCGAAAAGATCCTGCTGATGAAGCCCCAGACCTTCATGAACCTCTCGGGCGAGGCGGTGGGCGACGCGATGCGTTTCTACAAGCTGACCCCGGCCGATCTCACTGTCTTCCACGACGAGCTCGACCTGCCGGCTGCCAAGGTGAAGGTGAAAACCGGCGGCGGCAATGGCGGCCACAACGGCCTCAAGTCGATCGACGCCCATTGCGGCCGCGAATACCGTCGCGTGCGGCTCGGCATCGGCCATCCCGGCGTCAAGGACCTGGTGCATGGCCATGTGCTCGGCGATTTCCACAAGGTCGACCAGAGCTGGCTCGACCCCCTGCTCGACGACATCGCGCTGAATGCGGGCCTGCTGCTCAAGGGCGACGGCAGCCAGTTCATGAACAAACTCGCCGGCGCCCCTGCCCCCGAGGCGAAAAAAAAAGTTGAGGCTTCAGTCTCTAAATCTGCCTCGACCGGCAAATCGCATATCCACCAGGCGCGCACCAACAAGCCGGTTATGCCCACGTCCGGGCCAATGGCCGACATGCTGAAGAAGCTGTTTGGCGGGAAAGGCGACTGACGGCCGCGAAAGATACTGCCGAGATCAGTCATCGTCTCGTCACGCGGTTCCGGCAAGAACAGGTCCCGCCATCTCGGATCAACAATATGCCAATCTCAGTACGCCCAGCGGAAGAGGCCGATCTCCCGGCACTTCTCACACTTTATCATTATCTCAACCCCGCCGATCCCCCACTAACCAAAGAAGAGGCCGAAACGCGCTTCGTCGAGATGCTCGCGCAGCCGGGGATGTCGGTGATCTGCGCTTTCACCGGGGAAGTGATGGCGGCCACTTGCACGTTGGTCATCATTCCCAACCTGACCCGCGGGGCCGCGCCTTACGCGTTTATCGAAAACGTCGTGACTCACCCGGGGTATCGACGGATTGGCGCCGGCCGCGCCGTGATTGGTCATGCCACCGAACTTGCCGACGACGCCGGTTGCTACAAGCTGATGCTGCTGACCGGCCGAGCCGATCCAGGTGTCTGGGCCTTCTATGAAAGCTGCGGATTCAAGCAGGATAAGACCGGTTTCCAGATCCGCTTTGATCTAGTCGCCTGACTCCACCACCCCCGCTTTGGTTCAGCCGATAGGCCTGCACTTCTATTTGACGTTCCTCCGATGGCACCACCATAGCGGTAGATTGGCAAGATCGGTTTAACCACACCACTCCAATTCTAGGCATCGTGTTGGCGGCTTTCGCAGCAATTGGCTGTGGCGCGCCCGCCGCCCAACGTGTATTTCAGGTCAATATCTCTGCCGGAGGAAAAAATGCCCGCTAGCCCGACCACTCAGATCACCGAGGAGCTCACCACGCTTCGCGACTACTGGCGCTATGCCATATCGCGCTTTCAGGCGGCCAAGTTGACCTTCGGCCACGGCACATCGACGGCAACCGATGACGCTGCCTTCCTGGTGCTGGATTCGCTTGACCTGCCGATCGACACGCTCGATCCGTTCCTCGACGCCAAGCTGACGTCAGCCGAGTGCAAGCTGCTGGCCGAGCGTATCGAAGCCCGCGTCACGACCCGCAAGCCATCGGCCTATCTCACCGGCCGCTCCTATATTCAAGGCATCCGCTTTCTTGTCGATGAGCGGGTCATCGTGCCGCGCTCGTTCATCGGCGAGATCCTGTTTTCCGAATATGCCGGCGAAGAGGACTCGCTCTACCTGCCGGATCGCTTCGGCGTCGAAAGCGTGGTTGATATCTGTACGGGTTCGGGGTGTCTGGCGATCATAGCAGCGGGCCTGTTTCCTAATGCCGAAGTCGATGCTGTCGATCTGTCGCCGGACGCACTGGAAGTCGCCAAGCTAAATCTCGCCGAGCATGAATTGGAAGACCGGCTGACGCTGCATCACGGCGACCTGTTCGCACCGCTCAAGAACAAGAAGTTCGACCTGATCATCACCAACCCGCCCTATGTCGATCACGACGAGATGGCCGTGTTGCCCGAGGAATACCAGACCGAGCCGGCCATGGCGCTCGATGGCGGCCCCGACGGACTGGACATCGTCCGACGCCTGTTGAGCGAAGCCCCCAAACACCTCAATCCGGGCGGCGGCATGCTCTGCGAGATCGGCACCGGTCGCGAGATCGTCGAAGAGGAATATCCCGATCTCGACCTGTTCTGGCTGGACACCGAGGAGTCGCAGGGCGAGGTCTTCTGGGTTACGGCGGAAGCGCTGGGGGTTGGGGTGAAGAAGAAGAGATAGGGTGACGGGCGGGGCTTTACCCCTCACCAAGCGCGCACAAGTGATCGGCTACGCCTCTCACGGGCTTGCTATCCTCTCCCACAAGGGGAGAGGTAGAGTGCCTCAATCGCCGCTCTCGCTCTTGGCAAAACGGTGCCGCGAATCTGCCTCTCCCCTTGTGGGAGAGGAAAGTTCGTCCCCAGGAGGCGTAGCCGATTGGCTGGACGAACTTGGTGAGGGGTATTCACCCGCGAAAACGCTTCCTCACTCCTCCGGCTCCGCCGTGAACATCAGCGGAAAACTCGCATCCTTTGCATAGTCCATCGCCTCCTTGACCTTGGTCTCGGCGATATCCTTGGCGTAGACAGCGACCACGCAGGAGCCCTTCTGGTGGGCTGTGATCATGATGTGGTAACCGGCAGATTCCCCGGTCTTGAACACCGCCTGCAGGATCATGATGACGAATTCACGCGGCGTATAGTCGTCGTTGAACAGAATGACCTTGTAGAGCTTCGGCTTGTCGACCTTCAGCTTGATCTTGGTCTTTGGTGTAAGGACAATGTCGTCTTGGCTCACGGGCTTGGATCCCCGGCAAAATGGCTGGAATGTTCGTAAACATCGCCTTGGGCGCCAGTGGTTGCACCCAGACAACGATTATATATTGGACTGCCGAAGCCGATTTTTCAAGATGCTGGCAAATCGGAGCCGTCATCTCTTGACCTTGCGGCCCTCTTTCCGCATAGGCAGGGGTAATCGAGACCTTTAAAAGACCGGACGAAATTTCCATGGGCTTCAAATGCGGAATTGTCGGGCTGCCGAATGTCGGCAAGTCCACCCTCTTCAACGCGCTGACACGCACGGCGGCGGCACAGGCTGCCAACTATCCGTTCTGCACCATCGAGCCGAATACCGGCGAAGTGGCGGTGCCCGATCCGCGCATGCAGAAGCTTGCGGCGACCGCGGGCTCCAAGGAGATCATCCCGACCCGCATCTCCTTCGTCGACATCGCCGGCCTCGTGCGCGGCGCCTCGAAAGGTGAAGGCCTCGGCAACAAGTTCCTCGCCAATATCCGCGAAGTCGATGCCGTTGTGCATGTGCTGCGCTGCTTTGAGGACGACGACATCACCCATGTCGAAGGCCGCATCAATCCGGTCGGCGATGCCGATACGATCGAGACCGAGCTGATGCTCGCCGACCTCGAAAGCCTCGAGCGTCGCGTCGACCAGACCCGCAAGCGGGCCTCGAGCAAGGACAAGGATTCGGTCGCCCAGCTTCCGGTCATGGAGGCCGTGCTGAAACTGCTCAACGACGGCAAGCCCGCGCGCCTGCTGCTCAAGACGCTCGCTGCCGACGAGATCGAGATCCTCAAAGGCCTCAACCTGCTCACCTCGCATCCGGTCCTCTATGTCTGCAACGTCGCCGAAGCCGATGCCGTGACCGGCAACGAGCACACCGAAGCCGTTGCCAAGATGGCCGAGGAACAGGGCGCTGAATGCGTGGTGATTTCGGCTGCGATCGAAGCCGAAGTTGCCCAGCTGCCCGATGAAGAATCCAAGGAATTCCTCGCCGCGCTCGGTTTGGAAGAAGCCGGCCTCGACCGCCTGATCCGCGCCGGATACCACCTGCTTCACCTCATTACCTATTTCACCGTCGGCCCCAAGGAAACCCGCGCCTGGACCATCGTCCGCGGCACCAAGGCCCCGCAGGCTGCCGGCGTTATCCACACCGATTTCGAGCGCGGCTTCATCCGCGCCTTCACCATCGCCTATGACGACTATGTCAGCCTCGGCGGCGAAGTGCCCGCCAAGGAAGCCGGCAAGGCACGCGACGAAGGCAAGGAATATGTCGTCCAGGACGGCGATGTGATCCACTTCCGCTTCAACACCTGATCGGACGCAATACCTGATTAGACGGGGCGCGAACCAGCCAGGGGAAAGGATGGACGGCTAGGCTTCACTCGAACAGAGGCCCGACATGTCCGAACCCGTCCTTTCCATCTGCGTGCCGTCGCGCAATCGCCAAGTCTATTTTCAGGAGACGATCAAGTCGCTGCTGGCATGCCAGCGCGACGATGTCGAATTTGTACTCGCCGACAATTCCGATGATCCGGCCATCATGGACGGGTTTATGGAGCAGCATCGCGGCGACCGGCGCATCCGCTACCTGCCGTCCGCCGACAAGACGCTGCCGATGATGGACAACTGGGAGCGGGCGCTATGCGCAGCCACGGGCCGCTTCGTCAGTTTCATCGGCGATGATGACTTTCTCGACCCGGAGTTGGCAGGCTTCCTGGTCAATCTTGAAAAGACAGTCGATGCCGATGCGGTCGCGTGGACCGGCCCGAACTATACCTGGCCCACGCCTAACTCGGCGCCACATTCGATCACGATCAGCCTCAAGACCCACGTCACCCAGTTCCAGAAACGGCTGTTGATGCGCAAGGCCTTCATGTGGGAAGGCTGCCACCACGTCCCACTTGCCGGATTCTCAATCTATCACGGCGCATTGTCCCGGCGGCTACTGGACAAGGTTCGCAAAATGGGCAGCGGGCGCTATTTCGAATTTCCGATTATCGACTACGAGATGGCCTTTAAGGCTATCCTGCTCGGCGAGACATTCATCCACGTAGCCCGGCCATTCTCGGTCCTCGGTGCTTGCCCACTTTCCTCCTCTGCAACGATCGGCCGGGTGGAAGAAGAGGCGAAAAACCAGGCCAAGTTCTTCCGGGAACTCGGGCGAGACATGAATGACGACGAATGTTTCAAGGACACGCCGTTTCGGACATGGCACGGCCTCACCGCCTGCATCTACCTCATCCAGCATTGGCTGGGGCACAAATACGGCCTGAAGCAGGAAGGATACGAGCAGAATCTTGTGAAGGCATTCGCGGTCAATTGCAGCCTGTTCCGCGATCGCGCGGATTTCGACCTGGTGTCGGAGCGCTACAGAGTGGCGATCGAAAGCTGGAAAGGCGGCACCTATCTCGAATATTTCAATCCGGTGTTCTGGGGCACCGGCGCGGCGCGCCCTGAACTGACGTTCAGCGGCCTGACGTCAGAGCAGGACCTGGTATTTCCCGACAACATCGGCGACGTGCGGACGCCAGGCGAGCTCTTTCATTTGTTCTCGGATGTCCTCGTACGGCCGGAGGAAATCGTCGTGGATCTTTCGGTCAAGGTGCGTCCTGAGCTCGTCAACATGGATGCAGCCTGAGCCGCGACGGATCTCCCTCTACTGCACGGGCGGTAAGCGGCCAGCCGCCTCTGGGGGCAACGCCCCGATTACTAACCGCCGCAATGGCCGCCAGCCGATACCGAGCGTCAGCACGATCACCCCGACTGCAAGCAGGATGACAAAGCCGATCGTGTCGGTCGATGAAAAGAGGCTGGCAATGCCGCCTTCCTGCAGCAGCACCTTGAAAGCATAGCCGAAGGACAGCAGCCCCGACGTCACGAAGGCGCGGCGGTCGAGCATGATGCCGACCAGCATCAACACCACCACCGTCAGCACGATCAAGCCAGCTTGGACAGCGGATGTATTGCTGTCGAACCATGACTGCTTATAGGGCGAATAAACCAGCGTGATGACCGTATAAAGGATCGCTGGCGCAGCAACGAGATGCAGCCAGAAGGCCACGTCGGATCTGCGCGTTGCACGCATCCTGTCGGAGAAATCGAAGTAGAGCGCCGTGCCGAAGGTCAGCACGGCAAACAGGCCGATCAGGCCGGCCAGGATGAGCGGATACTTGTCGAGCAGATAGGCGTCATCGGCAGTCTGGAAGATCAGGGCGGCCGCGACCAGCACGACCGTGGCATAAGCGACGGCGCACATCAGCGCAAAGGCGATCGGCACGCGATAACGCCAGTAGAACAGCGCAAGCAACCCCATGACGATGGCGGCACCGACAGCTGGCTGCCAGTGCGCCGGCAAGGAGATCGCCTCGAAAACGGGCTGTACCGCAAAGCACGCTGCGGCGATGAAGGCCAGCGTCAACACCACCGCCGGCAGAGCAAGGCGCTGGCGGCGCACCAGTATTTCCCCGAGCACAATGATGGCCGGGAAGATGGCGTAAACCGTCGCCAGCCCTGCCAAACCCGCAAGTCCTATGATCAGACCGATGGTGATCAGGATATCGTGGAAGCCGCGGATGAAGCGCGGCGCCTCGCTTTCCTCAAGCCCGGTGGGTCGCTCGGCGGCGATGGGCGTGTCGAGAGTCTCCGGTTGATCAACGAGCGATGCTGCGATCGGCAGCGTGGTGATCGCGACGCCGCGGCCCAGCAGGAAATCGGAGAGCTTTCCAACATTCTCCCGCGACAGCAAACCCTCCATCGCAGCCGCATCGATCGCGGGCAGCAGTGCAGCCTTGCGCTTTTCCCAATCGCCGAGGTCATATTTCACTTGCATCGAGCCCCCTGAAATGATTTGCGGAAGAAATAAGGTCTGGGAGGACGATGCAAGAGAAAATGTCGGAAATCAGATACTGGTACGAAGATATGACGCCCGGCCGGGTGTTTGATCTTGGAAAAAAGACGGTTTCGTCAGAAGAGATCATTCGTTTCGCCAGCGAGTTCGATCCGCAGTCGTTCCACCTGTCGGAGGAGGCGGGCAAGGATAGTATTCTCGGCGGCCTGTCTGCCTCGGGCTGGCATACCTGTTCGATGATGATGCGGATGTTCTACGACAACCTGCTGCATTGGTCGTCCAGCGAGGGGGCGCCGGGCATCGACCTGATCGAGTGGCGCAAGCCGGTTCTGGCAGGCGATACCCTGACGGCCACGACAACGGTCGTGGACGCGCGGCCGCTCAAGTCGCGCCCCGGCGTCGGTATGGTCAAGGTCAAGCATGCCGTCAAAAATCAGAATGGCGATACCGTGATGACCATGGAAAATCCGGGCATGTTCCGCATGCGCGAAGCGGTGACGGCATGAGATTGCGCGATCTTCTGCCGGCCGGCGAAGCGCAAGCCATCGGCTCCTATGAATTCACCGCCGAACGCATCGTCGAATTTGCTGAGGAGTTCGACCCGCACTTCTTTCACACTGATGCCGAAAAAGCCAAGCAGTCTCTGTTCGGCGGGCTCTGCGCCTCCGGTTGGCACATCTGCTCGGCAGCGATGAAATGCAATGTCGCCAACATCGCGGCACAGGCAAAGAGGATCACCGCGGAAGGTGGCCTGCCACCCAAGCTCGGCCCTTCCCCCGGCATTCGCAATCTCAAATGGCTGAAGCCGGTGTTCGCCGGCGATGTCGTCACCTATTCGATGATCTTCAACCACGACACAGCCGTCCCCAACCGCCCCGGACGTCACATATGCGATCTCACCTATGAAGGCGTCAACCAGGACGGCGAGAGGGTGATGCGGTTCGATTGCACTGTGGTGGAGTTTGATTGATATCCCACTTGAATGATATCCCACCAGATGCGATATTATGGTTAGGACAATCAGGAAAACTATCGTGGCAGCGCAACGTGAATTGACAGTGCGACCAGATGCCAAGGGGCGGATCACGCTCGGATCTCTGGCCAAGGGTGTAAGCAGCTTTCAGGTAAGAGAGCAGCCGGACGGTAGCCTTTTGCTAGAACCCTTCAAGGAGGTGCCGGCACGCGAAGCCTGGCTTTATGAAAATCCGCAAGCGCTCGCCAGCGTCAAAAAGGGACTGGCTGATGCGGCAGCTGGAAAAGTCAGAACACGTGGCAGCTTTTCATCCTATGTCGCAGACGAAACCGACTGATGGCGTTCGAGCTACACTTCACCGAACACGCCGAATCCAAACTCGATGCGCTCGAAACCAATCCTGCATTGAGCAAAAGATTGAAATCCGTTCGGAAGGCTTTGGGTTATCTCGAAACGAATCCACGCCATCCCGGCCTTAACACGCATAAATACACTTCACTGTCCGGCCCGAATGGGGAAGAGATCTTCGAAGCCTATGCAGAAAACAACACGCCGGGCGCATATCGAATCTTCTGGTTTTATGGACCTGATAAGAATGCGATCACGATCATCGACATAACGTCCCATCCATAACTATCGCATCGCCCACAGCGCGCCGCGCTCGAAGATCGTCTTCATCTCCGGCACCTCGAATTCCGCGGCGACGTGCCCAAGCGACGAATAGAACACCCTGCCCTTGCCGAACATCTTCTTCCAGACGACGGGGATCGTCACACCATCGATGAAGTCGAGATACTCACCCGAGAATGTCGTGGTCGCCAGCACCTCGTTGGATGGATCGACATGCATATAATATTGCTCTGAATGGTAGGCAAAGTCGCTGATATCAGCCATGATCGGATCATTCGGCCTGGTAACATTGACCTTGTAGTCGATAATATTGCCGGGATGCGCCACCCACTGGCCGCCGACCATGAACTGGTATTCCGGCTCGTTGCGGAAGCTGTCGCCCATCGTGCCGTGGAAGCCAGCGAGGCCCGCGCCAGCCTTGACGGCGCTCAGCAGAGCTGCAACCTCCTCCTTCTCGATCACCGACATGGTGACCATGGGCACGATCACATCGAACATGGAGAGATCGGTCTCGGCGAGCACCTTCGTGCCCTGCACCAGTGTCACGTCGACGCCGTGGCTCTCAAGGATGCCCTTGACAACAGTTGCGCTCTGCTCCGGCGTATGGCCTTCCCAGCCACCCCAGAAAATCAATGCCTTCTTGCTCATGTCCCCTCCCAGGGTATCTGTCAGTGTCCGTCGAATTCGATGAGGGTCTGAACCTTGACGCCGAGATCCTCGAGCTTCTTGCGGCCGCCGAGCGCCGGCAGGTCGATGACGAAGCAGGCAGCGACGATTTCAGCACCCATCTGGCGGAGAAGCTTGGTAGCACCCTCTGCGGTGCCGCCGGTGGCGATGAGGTCGTCGACGAGAATGACTTTCTCGCCGGGTTGCACGGCATCGCGGTGCATTTCCATTTCATCGACGCCGTATTCCAGGCTGTAGGCAATGCGCACGATGTCATGCGGCAGCTTGCCTTTCTTGCGGATCGGAATGAAGCCGGCGGCCATCTGGTGGGCCATCGCGCCACCGAGGATGAAGCCACGCGCCTCGATGCCGGCGATCTTGTCCACCTTCATGCCGGCATAGGGGTGGACGAGTTCGTCGATGGCGCGGCGGAAAGCCTGCGGATTGCCCAGCAGCGTGGTAATATCGCGGAACATGATCCCGGGCTTCGGATAGTCGGGAATGTTGCGAATGGCCGCGCGGAGCGTGTCCTGAACTGAACTCATATCATCATCCATCTGATGGAAATCGGTGTAGGCGATGCCGCGGACCATACCAATCTCGCGGCACCTTGACAGCAAAAAAGGCGGCGCAAGGCCGCCTTTCTCTTGATATATGCTCCGGCTCAATGCTTGCCGGCGTAGACCGCGCGCTTGGTCAGCCAGACGAGCGCCGTCAGGCCGGCCAGGAACAGGATCACCATGAAGCCGGTCCGCTTGCGATCCTCGAGCTTCGGCTCGGCGGCCCACATCATGAATGCAGCCGCATCCTTGGAATACTGGTCCACCGTCTGCGGAGCACCGTCGTCATAGGTGACCTGGTCCTTCGCGATCGGAGGCGCCATCTTCAGCGCAATACCACCCGAGAAATACGGGTTGAAATGCGTGCCTTCAGCAACAGTGACGCCAGCCGGCGGTTCCTGGAAGCCGGTGATCAGCGCATGGATGTAATCCGGTCCACCTTCCTGATAGCCGCCAACCAGCGGGATCATATCATACAGGAACTGCGGAAAGCCGCGTTCGACACCGCGTGCCTTGGCAAGCAGGGAGAAATCCGGAGGCGCAGCGCCGCCATTGGCAGCAGCGGCCGCTTCGTCGTTCGGAAACGGCGCCGGGAAGTAGTCGGACGGAACAGCCTTGCGGGTGAACATCTCGCCATCGCCATTCGGGCCGTCTTGCACCTCATAGTCGGCGGCGAAAGCCTTGACCTGCGCTTCGGTGTAGCCGAGGTCTTCCAGATTGCGGAAGGCCACGCGCTTCATCGAATGGCAGGCCGAACAAACTTCCTTGTAGACCTTCAGGCCGCGCTGAAGTTGTCCCTTGTCATACTTGCCGAAAACGCCGGCGAAAGACCACTTCTGTTCCTCCGGCTTGAGAACCGGATAATGGCCCTTCTCGACGGCGTGATGGATCTCGGCTGCGAGATCCTTGCCCTCTTCGGCTGCCTGCGAAAAGGCAGCGCCGGAACCGGCGATACCTGCAGCGATGACCATGCTTGTGAAAAGTTTTTTCATTGTTCTCATCCTTCCCATCAAGCCTTGGCGTTCTTTTCAAGAACCGCTTCCGTAATCGAATTCGGAAGCCGCCGCGGCGTCTCGATCAGGCCGAGAACCGGCATGACGACGAGGAAGAAGCCGAAGTAGTAGAGCGTGCCGAGCTGCGACATCAGCGTGAACAGATCGGTCGGGGTTCGGGAACCGAGCCAACCGAGCATCAGGCAGTCCGCCACGAACAGCCAGAAGAACAGCTTGTACCAGGGACGATACACTGCCGAGCGAACCTTCGATGTGTCCAGCCAGGGCAGGAAGAACAGCACGATGATCGCGCCGAACATCACCAGGACGCCACCGAGCTTGGAGTCGATCGGTCCGATGTTGAAGGTAATGGCGCGCAGCATCGCGTAGAACGGCAGGTAGTACCATTCCGGAACGATGTGGGCCGGCGTCTTCAGCGGGTTGGCATCGATGTAGTTGTCGGGATGGCCCAGGAAGTTCGGCATGTAGAAGACGAACCACGCATAGAGCAGCAGGAAGATCACCACACCGAGCGCATCCTTGAGGGTCGCATAAGGCGTGAACGGCACCGTGTCCGTCTTCGACTTGACTTCGACGCCGGTCGGATTGGTCTGGCCGGTCACATGCAGCGCCCAGACGTGCAACACGACAACGCCGGCAATCATGAAGGGCAACAGGTAATGCAGCGAGAAGAAGCGATTGAGCGTCGGATCACCGACCGCAAAGCCGCCGAGCAGGAATTGCTGGATCCACTCGCCCACCAGCGGGAAGGCCGAGAAGAAGCCGGTGATGACGGTTGCACCCCAGAAGGACATCTGTCCCCAAGGAAGCACGTAGCCCATGAAGCCCGTTGCCATCATCAGCAGGTAGATCACCACACCGAGAATCCAGAGGATTTCGCGCGGCGCCTTGTACGAGCCGTAATAGAGGCCGCGGGCGATGTGCAGGTAAACGGCGATGAAGAAGAACGACGCACCGTTGGCATGCATGTAGCGCAGTAGCCAACCTTGGTTAACGTCGCGCATGATCTTTTCGACCGAAGAGAAGGCAACCGATGTCTCGGCCGCATAATGCATGGCCAGCACGACGCCGGTCAGGATCTGCACGATCAGCATCACCGACAGCATCGCGCCGAAAGTGTAGGCGAAATTCAGATTGCGCGGCACCGGGTATGCGATGAAGGAATCATACATCAGGCGCGGCAGCGGCAGGCGGGAATCAACCCATTTTTCGATGCCGCTGCGCGGCTCGTAGGTTGAAGAATGTTCAACGCTCATATCAAATTGCCCCTCTCTCAACCGATACGGATGACTTTATCCGAAATGAAACTGGATTTCGGAATAGCCATGTTCTCCGGCGCAGGACCCTTTCGGATACGCCCCGCGGTATCGTAGACAGAGCCGTGACAAGGACAGAACCATCCGCCGAATTCCCCGGATTCGCCGAGCGGCACGCAACCGAGATGGGTACAGACCCCGATCATCACCAGCCAGTTTTCCTTGCCTGCGAGCGAACGGTCAGCGTCAGTTGCCTGGGCGTCAGCCGCGGCGTTGGCATTGCGTGCCAACGGATCCTTCAGGTCGGCCAGATTGACCGCCTTGGCGTCGGCGACTTCCTTTTCCGTGCGATTGCGGATGAAGACCGGCTTGCCCCGCCACTTGACGGTCAGCGACTGACCAGACTCAAGCGCACCGACATCGACTTCGATCGAAGCCAGCGCCAGCGTCGAAGCGTCCGGCCGCATCTGGTCGATGAACGGCCACACGGCTGCGACGGCACCGACGGCGCCTGCCATACCTGTTGTCAAATAAAGAAAATCGCGACGGGTAGGTCCGCCCCCATCCCCACTAGTCGTGTCGTGTCCGCTCACGGCTCCATCCTCTGCACGAAAGTTTATCCTAACACTCGCAAAAATTGAGTTATCACTGGACACAATACGGCCACAGATTCCCCCATTTTTCGGCGCGTTCTAAGCTTGATTGCCCAATAAGTCCAGACTTGGCAAGGGGTGATGGCACAATGTCGCGCTTATTTGCCCCACATCCATAACCTTTCCCCGAAATCGGCTATTTTGTCGCACATCCCGATGCAAACGCTCCCCGATCGCCGCAAATCCATGTCGATACAGGCGTTGGCCACCAGCCCGCCGGCCAATTGCCTATGCCGCCGCCGCGTGCTAGCGGCATGGTGAAACCAGTCTGGATCCCGCCCCGATGAAGACGCTCTCAACCATCCTCGGCACGCTTGCCGCCCTGCTTATTCTGGCGCTGCTCGGGCGTTACCTCACGGGCTTCTGGCTGTTTTACACACCAGCCAGTTTCCAGATCCAGGGCGCGGTGGGTGCGTTCGTCATCGCTGCGATTGCCTTTCTCCTTCGTCGCAGCCTGGTCAATGTCGTGCTGATGGCGTTCGCCGCCGGGATCGGCATCCACGGCTACCAGATGCTCGATGATTTTCGCCAGCCGGCGCTGCAGGAATATGGCGATACGCCGACATTCAAGCTGCTGTCGATCAACATCATGGGCGACAACACAGCCAATGGCGGCAAGATCGCCGACTACATCATCGGCTCGGGCGCCGATGTCGTCTTCATCCAGGAATCGGCGCCGATCGGACCGCAGATCGATCGCATGAAGGTGGTCTACCCCTATCGCCTCGGCTGCGGCGCCAAGACCATCACTTGCGACAGCTCCTTGTGGTCGAAGACGCCGCTGGTGACCGGCGATGTCTATACGGCCAGCCCCATCTACCGTGATCGTCTGATGATCGCCTCGATCGAATTTGACGGCAAGCTGGTCAACTTCGCCAATGTGCATCTGACCAAGCCGTATTTCGACACCATGCATGCAGTCGAACTGAAAAAGATCTCCGAACGGCTTGATCAGTTGAAGGGCCCACTTGTGCTGGCGGGTGATTTCAACGGCTCGATCCTGATCCCGGATGTCCGCGGGTTCCTCACGCACAACAAGCTGATGACCTACGAATGGGAGCCGCACACTTGGCCGGTCGACTACCCGGCAATCGGCGCGGCCATTGACCACGTCTTCGTCACTGATCCCCTCCGCATTAATGCGCTGACACAGGTCCCGGATCCCATCGGCTCCAACCATTTCGGCCTGATGGCAGAGGTTTTTCTGATCGATCCCACGGCTACTTATGAAGATCGCAAGTAATCTTCAAACCGTTTTTGACTCTTGACTTGCTGGCCACACTATACATCTAAGATTGAGGAACACTTCCCGATCATTTGTCTAGGGGCAATTCAGATGAGTCGTGCCGTTATCTTCGAACAATATGGTGGGCCTGAAGTGCTGCATGCGGTCGACAGACCAGTGCCACAGGTCATTCCCGGTCATGTGACCGTGCGCGTCCGGGCCGCAGGCGTGCAGCCCTTCGATGCGATGTTCCGATCCGGGGCCGTGCGCGAGCGCATGCCGGCCCACTTCCCGCAGACGCTGGGCAACGAATTCGCTGGCGAAATCATTGCTATCGGCGGAGGCGTCACGAATTTTGAAGTCGGCTCGGGCGTGCTCGGTTGGACGATGCAGCAGGCCTATAGCGAGCATCTGTCTGTGGCTGCCGACCAGATCGTGCACAAGCCGCAAAGCATGCCCTGGGCCGAGGCCGGGGTGATTTCGGCATCTGGGCAAACGGCCAGCACTGCCCTTGAGGTTCTCCACATCAGACCCGGCGACACGCTTGTCGTGCATGGAGCGGCCGGAGGTGTCGGCAGTTTCGCCGTGCAGATTGCAGTCTCGCGCGGGGCGCGGGTTATTGGTACGGCGCGGCCCGCAAACCATGCCTATCTGCGCAGCCTCGGAGCAATTCCTGTCGACTACGCCGGCGACTTGTTGGCGAACCTTAATGCCGCAGCCAGCAACGTAACCGCCGTGCTGATCGCAGCGGGCGGCGAACAGGCGTTTCTGGCAACATCCGAGCTTGGCTTGGAACGTTCGCGCGTCGCTGCGGTCGCGTTTCATCCGCTCGCTCAGCGGCTTGATATCCAGCAGATCACGACCAGCCGCAGCCTTGACAGGCTGGAGGAACTGATCCGCCTTTATGAGCAAGGACTTCTGTCGATAGAAATCGCGCGGACCTTCTCCCTGGGCGAGGCGAAGCTGGCGCATGCGCTAATCGAGACCGGCCATGTGCGCGGCAAGATCGTCATCCTGCCATGAGCGGATCGTTTACGCCGTCTCGCCGATAAACCCGCCGGACTGTCTCGCCCAGAGATCGGCGTAGAGCCCGCCGCGGCTGAGCAATTCCCGATGCGTGCCGTCCTCGATGATCCGGCCGTGATCCATCACCACCAGCCGGTCTAGATTGGCAATCGTCGACAGGCGATGGGCGATGGCAATCACCGTTTTGCCCTTCATCAGCTTTTCGAGGTTCTGCTGGATCGCTGCCTCGACTTCGGAATCGAGCGCCGATGTCGCCTCATCCAGCACCAGGATGGGCGCATTCTTGAGCAGCATCCGGGCAATAGCCACACGTTGGCGCTGGCCGCCTGAAAGCTTCACGCCGCGCTCGCCGACATGGGCATCGTAGCCTTTGCGGCCGCGAAAATCCTGCAGCAGCGGGATAAACGTGTCGGCCTCGGCCTCCTTCGCCGCGTCCATCATCGCCGCTTCAGTGGCATCCGGCCTGCCGAACATGATGTTGTCGCGGATCGAGCGATGCAGGAGCGCGGTATCCTGCGTGACCATGCCGATCTGGCGACGCAGCGATTCCTGCTTGACGCCGGCGATATCCTGGCCGCTGATCAGGATTTCGCCCTTCTCGATATCGTAAAACCGCAAAAGCAGGTTGACGAGCGTCGACTTGCCGGCGCCCGAGCGACCAACAATGCCAACCTTCTCTCCCGGTGCGATCGACAGGCTTAGATTATCGATGACGCCCGAGCCCTTGCCATAGTGGAAGGAGATGTTGTCGAAGATGATCGAGGGATGGTCTACGACGAGTTCTGGCGCATCCTTGCGGTCGATCAAGCCGATCGGCTCGGACAGCATCTCGGAGGAATTCTGGATGGTGCCGATGTTACGCATGATGGCGTTGAACTGCGCCATCATCCGGCCCAGCAGCATGTTCATGCGCAGGACGAGGCCAAGCGTGAAAGCGACCGCGCCGATGCTGATCTGCCCGTCGAGCCAGAGCTGGATCGTCATCGCGCCGACCGCCGTGATCATCAGTCCCGACAGAAAGGCGAGCGCCGAGCGTACACTCGTCAGATAGCGCGTGAACGGCAGGATCGCATCCTTGAAGCGTTCGAATCCGTCGCGGATGTAGCGGTCGTTGTCCTCCTCGCGGCCAAAGAGTTTCAGCGTCTGCACATTGGAATAGGAATCGGTGAGCCGGCCCGTCAGCATCGAGGAAATCTCGGCCGTTTCGCGTGCATATTTGCGAATGCGCGGCACGTAGATGCGGGCAAGCCCGGAAAACAACACGATCCAGACCAGTACGATCGCGCCCAGCCGCCAGTCGAGGCCGGCGACCAGCGACAACGTCGTCAGCGAATAGATCACCATGAACCAGGCGACCTGCAGCAGCGACACCATCAACTCACCGGTCGCCTGCCCTGCCGCCCAGACCTTGGCGACGATGCGGCCGGAGAAGTCGTTGTGGAAGAAGGTCAGCGACTGGCGCGAGATATGTGCATGCGCCTGCCAGCGGACCAGATTGAAGAAGCCGGGAACGATTGTCTGCTCTTCCACCAGCGCGGAGAGCGCGATGGCGGTAAAGCGGACGACGACAACGACAAACGCAATAAGTGCGATGTCCCAGCCATGCGCCGCGATCAGCCCATCCCAACCCTTGCCCGGCCCGACTTCGTCGAGAATGTCGACGAGGCGGCCAACGAACCAGAATAGCCCGGCCTCCAGCACCGCCACGATGCCGCCCAGCACAAGCATGGCGAAAAATGCGCCCCTGGCCTGGGAAACATAGAACCAGATGAATGCAGCCGTGCCCTTCGGCGGCTGGTAGCTCGCCTTGAGACGAAAGGGATCGATCCAGGATTCGAATGTTCGGGCGAGCCGGTGAAAAATCATCCTTCGGATATAGGCAGATTCTGTGGCGGCGCAAAGACCGATCCGCAAGGCTTGCAAATCTGCAACCAAGCCTTTCTATAGCTCCAAACATTTGATCTCGGAGGAAATCACAAATGCATATTGCGATCATTGGCGCCGCCGGCATGGTCGGCCGCAAGCTCGCGGCAAAACTCGTCGCCGACGGTAAACTCGGCGGCAAGACGATCAACCGCCTGACCTTCGCCGATGTGATCGAAGCCGACACTCCCGACATGTTCGATGGCAACTCCACGGTGCTGGCGGGCGACTTCTCCTCCGAAAACGAGATCCAGAAGCTTGTTGATATGCGCCCGGACGTAATCTTCCATCTCGCGGCGATCGTCTCGGGCGAAGCCGAGGAGGAATTCGAAAAAGGCTATCGCATCAACATGGACGGCATGCGCATCCTGCTCGAGGCAATCCGCATCGCCCACGGCGCCGATGGATACAAGCCACGCCTCGTCTTCACCTCGTCCATCGCGGTCTACGGCACCCCCTTCCCCACCTCGATCCCCGACGATTTCTTCCTGACACCACTGACCAGTTACGGCACTCAGAAGGCGATCTGCGAGCTTCTGCTGGCCGACTACAGCCGCAAGGGCTTCGTCGATGGCGTTGGCATCCGCCTACCCACCATTTGCGTACGCCCCGGCAAGCCCAACAAGGCCGCCTCCGGCTTCTTCTCCGGTATCATCCGCGAACCGCTGGTGGGCCAGGAGGCCATCCTGCCGGTGCCGGATACCGTCCGCCACTGGCACGCCTCACCGCGCTCGGCCGTGGGCTTCCTCATCCATGCCGCGGAGATCGATACGGCGAAGCTGGGCGGTCGCCCCAATCTCGCCATGCCCGGCGTCTCCTGCACCGTCGGCGAACAGATCGAGGCGCTCCGCAGAGCAGCCGGTGACAATGCCGTGGCCCTCATCCGCCGCCAGCCCGACGAGTCGATCATGCGCATCGTCGCAAGCTGGGCTGAACGGTTTGACGCCACGCGTGCCAGGGATCTGGGTTTTGTGGCCGACGCCTCCTTCGACGCGATCATCCAGGCGCACATCGAGGATGAATTGCGGATGTGAGGAATGCGTCGGGTGCTTGATCTTGAGGACTTGTGATTCATAGGTTACAATATGCGTTATCAGCTTGTAAGAAGCACTGAGTTTGTAGAGTGGATCGAGTATCTTCGAGATCGCAAGGCGAAACAGATTGTCGCGGCGAGATTAGCTCGAATTGAATTCGGACTTTTCGGAGACGTCGCTTCGGTTGGCAACGGTGTGAGTGAATTGCGTATCCACTACGGGCCAGGGTATCGGATCTATTTTCAGGTGCGTGAGACTGAGATCATACTGCTGCTTTGCGGAGGCGACAAAGGTAGTCAGGTCCGCGATATCGAGCGTGCCAAACAGATAGCTTTTTCGTGGGATCGATAAGATGAAAGAAGCGTTCACTCCATTCGACGTCGCAACCCTTCTTGAAGATGAAGAGGCGTTTGAGTTCTTCATGAACGATGCGCTGGAAACTGACGACAGCGGGTATATTGCCCACGCGATCGGCGTCGTTGCCCGGGCGAAGGGCATGACCAAAGTCGCTGACGAGACGGGGCTCGCGCGTGAGGCGCTCTATCGCTCCTTCAGCGAGGACGGCAATCCGAGCCTGAAATCAACGATCGCAGTCCTGAAATCGCTGGGCTTCGGACTGGCCGTACGACCGATTTCCGCCGAACCCTTGGCAATCCCGGGAGAGGCCGCCGAATAAAAAATGCCGGGGCAAACCCCGGCATCTCATTTTACTCCGCAGCGACTTCCGCCTCATCGGTTTCGTCGGCGAGGAACCCGCCGGACTGGCGCTTCCAGAGATCGGCATAGATGCCGCCCTTGGACACCAGTTCGATATGGCTGCCCTGCTCGTGGATCTTGCCCTTGTCGAGCACGACCAGTTTGTCCATCTCCGTCAGCGTCGACAGCCGATGGGCAATGGCGATCACGGTCTTGCCTTCCATCAGATGGAAGAGGTTTTCCTGGATCGCCGCTTCCACTTCGGAATCGAGCGCCGAGGTCGCCTCATCCAGCACCAGGATCGGCGCGTCCTTGAGGAAGACGCGGGCGATCGCCACGCGCTGCCGCTGGCCACCGGACAGCTTGACACCGCGTTCGCCGACCTGGGCTTCCAGCCCGACGCGGCCGTTTGGGTCGACCAGCGTCTGGATGAACTCCCAGGCATTGGCCCGCTTGGCCGCTTCGATGATCTCGGCGTCAGTCGCTTCCGGCTTGCCGTAGGCGATGTTGTCGCGCACCGAGCGATGCAGCAACGACGTATCCTGCGTCACGACACCGATCCGGCTCCGCAGGCTATCCTGCGTCACCTTAGAGATGTCCTGGCCATCGATACGGATTTCCCCGCCTTCGAGGTCGTAGAAGCGCAGCAGCACGTTCATCAGCGTCGTCTTGCCGGCGCCGGAGCGACCGACCAGACCGACCTTCTCGCCCGGCTTGATGTTGAGCGAGATGTCGCTGATCACGCCCTTGTCCTTGCCGTAGTGGAAGTGGACCTTGTCGAACTCGATCCGACCGCTCGGCGCCTTTAGCGCCTTGGCTTCCGATCCATCGCGGATATCCTGCTTCTTCGACAGCATCGCCATGCCGTCATAGACGGTGCCGATATTTTCGAACAAAGCCGAGACTTCCCACATGATCCACTGCGACATGCCGTTGACGCGGAGGGACAGCGAAATGGCCACCGCAATCACGCCGAGCGAGATCGAGTTGTTCATCCAGAACCAGATAGACAGTGACGTCGTGAAGAAGGCTAGAAGCGCGTTGTTGGCATAAACCAGCGCCTGGAACGCGGTGATGTAGCGCATCTGTCCGTGCACCGTCTGCAGGAACGCGTCCATGCCGCTCTTGGCATAGGTCTCTTCCCTGCCCGCATGCGAAAACAGCTTCACCGTGGCGATGTTGGTGTAGCTGTCGACGATACGGCCGGTCATCATCGAGCGTGCATCCGCCTGCTGCTCGGAAATTTTCCTGAGCTTCGGGATGAAGTACCAGAGCAGCAACGAGTAGAGAACAACCCACAGCGCCAAGGGACCCATCAGTCGCCAGTCGGCGCTGCCGACCACCACGAACATCGAGATGAAGTAGCTCAGCACATAGACGAAGACGTCGAGCACCTTCATCGCCACTTCACGCACGGCGAGCGACGTCTGCATCACCTTGGTGGCGACACGGCCGGCGAACTCGTTCGAGAAGAACGTCATGCTCTGACGCAGCAGGTAGCGGTGCATCTGCCAGCGGCCGATCATCGGATAGTTGCCGATCAGCACCTGATGGATGATCAGCGACTGGAAGATGACGAGCGCGGGCAAGCCGATCAGCGCAAAGGCGCCCATGCCCAACAGCGTGTTGCCTTCGCGGGCAAGGAACGTTGTGGGATCGGACTTCGACAGCCAGTCGACGATCTGGCCGAGGAAGTTGAACATCACGACTTCGCCGACGCCGATGGCGGCGGTCGCAATGGTCATCAGCAGCAGCCAGCCGGCAACCGGACGCGAATAATGCACCACAAAGGCGAGGATTGTGGCAGGCGGCCGGACGGGTTCCTCGGCAGGATATGGATTAACGCGGTTTTCAAACCAGGCAAACATTTCGGAATTCTCCAGATGAGAGACGCGCAAACACGTCCCTGTGTGGAAGCCGGTCGGGGTAAACGGATTCGACGCAGTGATACGCCGTGAGCTTTCAACCGGAATATATGGAAAGGCGAAGGGTCTAAGAAAAGGTCAGAACGACTTTGGCGTCATTCGCAGAAGGCGCCAGTGACGAGCAATATTATCCATGACAGCCTCCCATTCCTTCGCGTTGATGATGCGTCTGGCATAGACCGGTTTGCGGAAAATCGCTAGAGGTGCAGCTGCCTCTTTTTGCAGCGAATGTCCATCAAACGACTTTTTGTTGCCAAATAGGCACAGACACATCGACACGGGAAAAGCATGCAGGCGCTTTCGATCGCACTCTACCAGCCCGATATTGCTGGAAACACCGGCACGATCCTCAGGCTCGCCGCCTGCCTGGGCCTGAAAGTCGAGATCATCCAGCCGGCGGGTTTCGACGTCTCCGATCGCAATCTCAAGCGCGCCGGAATGGATTACGCGCAGACCGTGCTGCTGACGCGGCATATCGACTGGCAGCATTTCGAGGCTTGGCGGGCCGATACCGGCCGCCGCCTGGTGCTGGCATCCACCAAAGCCGCCGAGCCTTACACAGCGGTCGACTACCGCGATGATGATATTCTGCTCTTCGGCCGTGAGAGCGCCGGCGTGCCGGATCATGTCCATAATGCAGCCGAAGTCAGGGTTATCATTCCCATGGTTGAGGGCCAGAGATCGATCAATGTGGCGATGTCGGCGGCGATGATTGCCGGGGAAGCGCTGAGACAGCGCGGATTCTTGGGCCTTCGTTAAAAGTCTAGCATTTGGCTAAACGGGACGTGAAGTTCCCTCGTCCATGGTCGGCCTGAATTAGGAGACTTTGGCGCGATGAATGTATCACTAAACTCGACGGCGAGCTCGGCACTGTCGCTGCTGACGGGCAACAGGGCGGAATACGACAAGACGCTCAACAAGGTTGCCACTGGGCGGGATGTCGACACCGCGAAGGAAAATGCCGCCTTCTGGTCGATCGCCAAGATGATGGATTCCACCGTGCTGTCCAACAGCGCCGCGCAGGATGCCATCGGCTTTTCCCAGGCGATCACCGATGTCACGGCGATGGGCGTTTCCGCAGCCAGCGATATCGTCACCGAAATCCGCTCCAAGCTGATCCTCGCAGCATCGCTGCCCGGCGGCCGCGACGCTATCAATGGCGAGATCGGCCAGCTGAAGGAACAGCTGAAATCGATCGCCGACTCCTCCGGTTTCGGCGGCGAGAACTGGCTGAAGCTTGGTGCTGGTGAGCAGCCCTCGACCAAGCAGCTGGTCTCGTCGGTCACATCGGATCCGGACGGCAACAGCTCCGTCAACACCATCGACCTCGATACGACAGGCGTCGTGCTGGCCAGCGAGGCCGACGCAGACGACGGCCTGCTCACCGCAGGCTATGGCGTGACGACCCGCACCGGCGGCACCTACACCTATCACCTCCTCGACGCAGGCTCCCAGACACCGGCATCCGGCTCGACGGAGATCGCGGTCAGCGACGACAATACGGCGGACGAGATCGCCGGCATGATCGCCGCCACCGACAAGATCCTTTCCGGTCTGAGCGATGCCAGCGTCAAGGTCGGCGCGACGCAGGCGACCCTGACCGCGCAGAACGAGTTCCTCTACGATCTCAACGATGCCACGACCAGCGGCATCGGCAGCCTGGTCGATACAGATATGGAAGAGCAGTCGGCCAATCTCGCTGCACAGCGGGTGCAGGCACAGTTGCAGGCGCAGATGCTCAACATGGCCAATTTCGATAGCAGGAAATTTAGCCAGCTGTTCCGCTGATCGCTGACATCGCCCCCAATAGAAAAGTCGCCGATGTCATGATCGGCGGCTTTTTTAGTGCTGTCTGGATTGTTATTTCTTGGCGGACGGCCTGGTGCGAATTCTGATGGGCTTGCCCTCGAGCTCGAACTGTCCGGTGCTGCGGATGAGGTCGCTGAGCTTCTTGAAACCAAACGTGCGCGCGTCAAAGTCTGGTGCGATGTTGAGGAGCTGGTTGCCGACTTCGCCGAGAAACATCCATCCATCCTCGGCGTCGGCTTCGGAGAGCACTCGCTTGATCAGCGCAACGGCCGCACTCGGCTGCCTCAGTGGCTCCTTGTCCAAAGCGGCGCTGTCGCCACCCTTGTCTTTGCCCGGCAGCAAGTTCTCGGTGTAGAAGAACCGCCTGCAGGCCTGACGAAAACTCTCGGGCGTCTTCTGCTCCCCAAAGCCATATACATCCACGCCCTGCTCGCGGATGCGCGCGGCTAGGCGGGTAAAATCGCTGTCGGACGATACGAGACAGAAGCCGTCGAAGCGCGCGCTATGAAGCAGGTCCATCGCATCGATCACCAGGGTGATGTCGGACGCGTTCTTGCCGGTCGTATAGGCGAATTGCTGCTGGGGAATGATGGCATACTTGGTGAGGATGTCGGCCCAGCCCTTGGAGCGTGCGGCCGAGAAATCGCCGTAGATCCGGCGCACGCTTGCCTCGCCGATCTTGGCGATCTCCTCGAACAGACCATCGGCGATCTTGGGCGACGCATTATCGGCGTCGATGAGAACAGCAAGGCGTGGCATGCGTGTTTCAGACGGCATAAGATTGCCCCTTGACGGGTCCAAGGCCGACGCGTTCCAGCGTTCTAAGCGCTGACCACCTTGCTCGACGACTTGCCGATACCGGCATAGCAGATGAAATCATCCACCGGCAGCGGCTTGGACCAGTAGTAGCCCTGGCCGACATCGACGCCGAGAAGGCCGAGGATATTGGCGGCGCGTTGGGTTTCCACGCCTTCCGCCACCACCTTGAGGCCGAGTGACTTGGCCATGCGCACGATGGCTTCCACCAGCGCGCCGCTCTGCGGCGTTTCGAACATCGCAAAGACGAAGGACTGGTCGATCTTCAGGGTCGCAATATCGAACTTGCCGAGATTGCTGAGGTTGGAATAGCCCTTGCCGAAATCGTCGAGCGAGAAGGTGATGCCCTTGGCTGCAAGCCGGCTGATCTGGCCCTTGATATCGTATTCGTCTTCGAGCAGCAGCGATTCCGTTAGCTCGAGTTCGAGATACCTAGCCTCGAGCCCGCTGACATAGAGCGCGTCCATGACGATATGCTCGAGCGTGCCGCGCTTGAACTGCACGGCTGAAATATTGACCGCGACGGAAAAACTCGGCGAGCCGAGATCCTGAATCCGCTTGCACTGCATGCAGGCCTCGCGGATCACCCATTCGCCGATCTCGACAATCATGCCGGTGCTTTCGGCAACCGGGATAAACTGATCCGGCGGGATCGGCTTGCCGCCATCCGGGAACCAGCGCAGCAACGCTTCGGCACCTCTTATCTTGCCGGTATCGAGTTCGATCTTCGGCTGGAAGAACAGGTTGAACTCCTGCCTGTCGATCGCCGTCTTAAGCTTTGCCGCCATGGAGACCGACGCAGTCGCCTGGTTGCTCATCGTCTCGTCAAACAGCTTGAACAGGTTGCGGCCGGCGCTCTTGGCCTTGAACATGGCGATATCGGCTTCGCGTCGCAGTCGAGCGAATTCGAAGGCACCCTCCTCGCGGATGGCCGCACCGATCGAGCAAGTGACCATGATGAACTGGTGACCGGAACCAAGCGGTTCGGAGATCTTCTTGCGCATCTGCTCGGCCATCGTCTCGACGGCCTCGGGCGTGATGACGCTTTCGGTCATGACACCGAACACATCGCCGCCGATGCGGAACACGAAGGCGTCGTCATTGGTCACGCTCGTCAGTCGCTCGGCGATCGTCTTCAAGACACCGTCGCCAAAGACATGGCCGAGGGAGTCATTGACCGTCCGGAAATTGTCGAGGCCGATCAGGAACAGGCTGATCTTGGAACTGTCGCTCGCAGCATAGCGGTCACGATATTCCTTTTCGGCCATGAACAGGTTGGGCAGGCCCGTCAGCGCATCGTGGTTGGCAAGGCGGAATATCTCGTCTTCGGAAGCCTTGGCCTTGCGATACTCGCTGTTGTAGCGCGACAGCAGGTGGCGCATGTCATTGGCGAGCATGAACACGGTCACCGCCGTCACCGAATAGAGCATGACGGCATCGCCGACATTCGACCAGTCGAAATAGAAGGCGCTGTAGTCGACCCAATGGTACTCGTTGGCAAATCCGAGCGCGACCGCATTGAGAATAACGGCGACATACATGATAGCGAAATGCCGTGGCGTTGCCAGGATGGCGGTAAACACCAGCGCAATCGCATTGCCGACAATGATCTGGTCGCGCAGCCCATCGCCCTGCCAGGTGATATAGGTCACCGCGATGAAGATTGCCCACAGGAAGATGAACTGTGCCGCCGCCGGGCGGTCGTTGTCGTAGAAACGGCGAGCAGCGAACAGCACGCAGAACACCGATCCTGCAGCAATGCTCAGCCAGATGCCCCGGTCGAAGATAAGATTGTTGACGATGGACAGCACGATCAGCAGGTTGATCGCCACAATCATCTGCTTGACGCGGCGGGCGTTGTACTTGGCAAGCGCCTGGATGACGTCGAACCGACCCGGCTCGGCACCCTGAAGGACATCAGGCGCGGTGCGCCGACCGGCAAGCGTTGTGCCGGCCGTGCCTTCCTCTTTCTTCTTGAACCAATCAAAAGCCATTTATTACCCAATAGGCTGGACGAAATTCGCACTGCACTTCCGCACAGATGGAATGTCCATCCGGCCTCCTGTTTGCAGACGGCCCCATTGGGGATGGCCTGCAGGAAAACCTGTATTCGCCAAGCCGCCCTCTTCGGACGGATTGACGCCATCTGGTCCGGAATAAACCCGATGTGCTAGCAAACGCTTAAAACCGGTGCGTCAAAACAGCTCCGATGCGACTATTTGCGCCCATGGTTGATTTTCCGTTTCGGATTTTGATCCAAGTGTTAATAGGACTGCAGAATCGCTGAACGGATCTCATTTCCATGGAAAGACCAGAACTTCCCCAGGGCCTCCCGGCCGATATCGACGACAAGAAGCAGGCGGCACGCAACTGGTTCGAAAGCCTGCGCGACCACCTTTGCGCGGCCTTCGAGAGGCTGGAGACCGAGCTTTCCGGGCCGCTTTCCGACTATCCGCCCGGCCGCTTCGAGAAAAAGCACTGGCAGCGGGACGAAGGTCGTGGCGGCGGCGGCACGATGTCGACGCTCGAAGGCCGGGTCTTCGAAAAAGCCGCCATCCACACTTCAACAGTTTATGGCGAATTTTCGGCCGACATGCGCAACCAGATGCCCGGAGCTGCCGAGGATCCCCGCTTCTGGGCCTCTGGCATATCCCTGATTGCCCACCCCGTGAACCCGAATGTTCCCGCCGTGCATATGAACACCCGCATGGTGGTGACATCGTCCTGGTGGTTCGGCGGTGGCGCGGACCTGACGCCGGTGCTCGACCGCCGCCGCAAGCAGGAAGATCCCGACAGCAAGCTCTTTCATCGCGCGCTGGAAATTGCCTGCGGCCGTCACAAGGTCGCCGATTACCCGAAGCTCAAGAGCTGGTGCGACGACTACTTCTTTCTCAAGCACCGCAACGAGGCGCGCGGCATCGGCGGCATCTTCTACGACTGGCAGCATTCGGACGACGAAGCCGGCGGCTGGGACGCCGATTTCGCCTTCACCCGGGATGTCGGCCGCGCTTTCGGCCTCGTCTACCCCAAGATCGTCACCGACAATTTCAACACGCCCTGGACCGAAGAAGACCGCGACGAGCAGCTCGTACGCCGTGGCCGCTACGTCGAATTCAACCTGCTCTATGACCGCGGCACGACATTCGGCCTGAAAACCGGCGGCAATGTCGAGGCGATCCTCTCGTCGCTTCCGCCGGTGGTGCGCTGGCCGTAACCGGGGCAACCGCGCGTCAACCCGGTGATACTGTGCTGACATGGGTCATACTATGAAGAGGCACCCATCAGGCTCGCGGATTGGTTGGAACAATCACGCCCTCAAAAGTGTGATTTTTGAACCTGTAACCGGTGACTCGTATCGAGCTGAACCCGGTTATCCACAGGCACTCCGCCCCAAATCGATACACGCAGAATGTCATATTTTTTAAACCTAATATATGCTATGAGTCGGTTCGTCCCTGATCAGCCGGAGGAGGTTATCATGGCA
Organism: Shinella sp. OV683; assembly: GCF_057787725.1. Classification (NCBI taxonomy): domain Bacteria; kingdom Pseudomonadati; phylum Pseudomonadota; class Alphaproteobacteria; order Hyphomicrobiales; family Rhizobiaceae; genus Shinella; species Shinella sp. OV683. The sequence continues at coordinate 1,102,466 of NZ_CM173543.1, read as the reverse complement.
GTGACTGAGGATCGAAATCCGGGCATCGAGAAAACGCAAGAACCGCAAACACTCAATTTCATTGAGCGCATTTCCTACTTCGAGCAATTCACGCCCATCGAAGCCGACAACGACAATACGACGTCGCCGAATACGCATCGGCAACCCGCATCAGCCTGCTTCGATGCATGGGCTATGCCGGAATACATGCGCAATTAGAGCCGTTGTTCCGGAACCAAAATCCATTTCAGCTGCGAGAAAATAAAAAGCCCGGTGCGGGAGGAGTTGCACCGGGCTTTAATAATGACTGACAACTGGGAGGAGGAGTGTCGCCAGTCTGGATGAAGGGGCTCGGGAGGAGGTGAACCGCTTCATTAATATGACTATATTATTGCACTGCGGCAAATGCAAGAGAAATTTTGCGCGTTGCAAAATTTTTCGTTGGCACACTAATGATTGAGGCTGGCAAGCAACTCGTCTTTCGAAAGTGCAAAGCCGGACGCGACCCAGCTTTGCTCCAATCGTTCGAGAAGATTCCCGATCTCCGGCCCCGCTTCCATGCCGCGCGCGAGCAGATCGGCACCCTTGAGCGGAAACGCCGGCCGTTGCCATTGCCGAGTTTCCTCAAGCCGCTTCGTCATGTGGCCGATGCGCCGCAAAGCCTCCAGATCGTCCTCGCCCTTGCCGACGGCACTGGCGATCGCCAGTTTCAGCTTGGTCACTGCACCCTCGGAGCCGTGTTTGTAGAGCAGCTTTTCGAACTGGCCGCCTGCCATGGTCTCGGCGACATCCGGAAACTCCGAAAACTGGCTAAAGAAGCCCTTCTCGGCGCCGGACATTTTCAACCGCTCCACCATTGCCTTCAGCCGTTCGGGGACCGGGGGCACGATCGCGGCCAGCCGGAGCAACGGATCCGGATTCCAGCCGAACTGTCGCTCGGCGCGAATGAGCGCTGGCATGAGGTCGATGCCCCATTTCTCGGTCTCGGGCAGCACTTCGGTCAAAACGCCGGCCGTCCGCATCCACAGCAGAGCGCGGACTGGATCCTCTGCGGACAGCAACTTGCGAACTTCGGCCCACACGCGTTCGGCTGACAGGGACTGCAGGCTTTTCTTGGCGGCTGCACTTGCCTTCAGCCCCTCTGCGTCCGGACGTCCTTGGCCATAGTAAGCAAAGAATCGGAAGAACCGCAGGATGCGGAGGTGATCTTCCTCGATGCGTTTGGCTGCCGAACCGATGAAGCGGATCGTCGCCGTCTTGATGTCATCGAGCCCGCCGACATAGTCATGCACCTCGCCCTTGTCGTCGGCATAGAGCGCATTGATGGTCAGGTCCCGCCGTTCGGCGTCTGCCCGCCAGTCGTCGGTGAACTCGACCTCGGCATGACGGCCATCGGTCTCGACATCCCTTCGGAGCGTCGTGACCTCGAACGGACGGCTATTGACCACGAGCGTCACCGTGCCATGCTTGAGACCGGTCGGAACGCATTTGACGCCGGCTGCTTCCGCTCGCTCCAACACCATTTCAGGACGCAGCGTCGTGGCAATATCCATGTCGCTGACCGCAATGCCCATCAGGCTGTTGCGCACAGCGCCGCCCACCACACGCCCCTCGCCGCCGTTGCTGTTGAGCAGCGCGAGAACCTGCGTCAGATCCTTGTCGGTAAACCACGCCTCGGAAGCGATGCTGGTCATTCATAAAGCCTTTCATAGATCGAACGCACGATGCCCGCGGTGATGCCCCAGATCCGCCAATCCTCATAGGGCATGACATAGTAGTTGCGCTTGAGATTGCGAAACATCGCACTTTCGCGGACGTGGTTATCCGGGTTCATCAAAAACGACAGCGGCACGTCGAAGACCTCCTCGACCTCGTGCGGATTGAGCGTCAACTCGAAGCCCTGCCGCACCACCGACAGGACCGGCGTGATCCGGAAACCGGACAGAACCGGGATCGAGGGCAGATGGCCGATAACATCGACAAAATGGCGGGCAAGCCCGATCTCTTCTTCGGCTTCACGAAGCGCTGCCACCTCGGGCGTTTCTGCATGGTCGAGCTTGCCGCCCGGAAAGGCGATCTGGCCGGAATGCTTGCGCAACGTCGAGGTCCGTTGTGTAAAGATGACCCGCGCCTCGTCGCCAGCGTCAACCACGGCGACCAGCACGGCCGCATCGCGCAATTCCATACCTTCCAAGCCATGCTCGGCGCCGATATTGAGCCGGTAATCGCCATATTGCAGGTAATCGCCCGGATTGTCCTGAATATGCGTTTCGGCGCGGCGCCGGAACTCGGCAGCGGAAAACAGCGCGCTCATCGAAACCAACTCAGTATCTCTGCGCGACAGCTCTTCACGTCGAAAGTCTTTCCAGTTCGTCTGCCCGCATCACCGGGAAAAGCACGCCGGCCGAGCGCACGCAAAACATTGCGACACCATCGATCTCCGCCGTTTCGCCCAATTCCACCAGATCGTACATCACCGGTCGCGACACCAACGCTTCGAGATTGCCCCTGACATGCAGATAGGGTTTCAGCTCCTGGTTTTCACCGGCGATTTCGAAGCGTAGCAGATGCTCCGGCCCGGCCTGTGAGACATCGCCGACATTGGTACGGAATGTGAATTTCTGTGCAGCACCCTCGCCTTCCACCGCCATCTCGACGGCGACGAAAGGTGCATCCTCGACGCGGATCCCAACCTTCTCCACCGGCGTGACCAGATAGGTCTTGCCGTCGTCATCTCGGCGCAAGACGGTGGAAAACAGCCGCACTAGGGGCTGCCGGCCGATAGGCGTGCCCATGTAGAACCACGTGCCGTCGGATTTGATCTCCATGTCGATGTCGCCGCAAAAGGGCGGATTCCACCGCTCGACCGGCGGCAATCCATGCGTGCCGGCATTGGTATCTGCAGCCGCGCGTGCGATCAGCGCGGCGAGATCGCCGGCATCTTTTTGCGTGCTGATTTCGCCGCTTGCCATGCTTCTGTCCTTATCGCATCCGATATGGTGACGCAATCTTGATTGGAATCGTGCTTGTCAGGTGTTGTTACCCCTGTCAGGTTACAAAGCAAACCGGAACGATCGGATTTTTCGATTCGAACCCTAACGCCAACATCCCGGAGGGCTACATGGGCGCAGTGACACCGGCAGACCAGCCACTCGACGAAAAAGCCGTCGCGGCCGAGGCCGAAAGGGCGCTTGCCGACATCGCCGCAATCAAGGCCGAGACCGCCAAGGTCATTTTCGGGCAGGAAAAGGTCGTCGAACAGACCGTGCTGGCGATCCTTTCGGGCGGCCATGCGCTGCTGGTCGGCGTGCCGGGTCTTGCCAAGACCAAGCTGGTCGCAACACTCGCGACAGTGCTGGGACTTGCCACCAGCCGCATCCAGTTCACGCCCGACCTCATGCCGTCCGACATCCTTGGTTCCGAAGTGATGGACCAGGACGAACACGGCAAGCGCACGTTCCGTTTCGTGCAGGGCCCGGTATTCACAGAATTGCTGATGGCCGACGAAATCAACCGCGCCAGCCCACGCACCCAGTCAGCACTCCTACAGGCGATGCAGGAATATCACGTGACGATCACCGGCCAGCGCTATGACTTGCCGCAGCCGTTCCATGTGCTGGCGACCCAGAACCCGCTGGAGCAGGAAGGCACCTATCCCCTGCCCGAGGCACAGCTCGACCGTTTTCTCCTTGAAATCGACGTCGAGTATCCCGATCTTGCGGCCGAACGCCAGATCCTGCTTGAAACGACGGGCACATCCGAAGCCAAGGTCTCGCCTGTGCTCGAGCCCGCGCGCCTCTTGGAAATCCAGACGCTCATCCGCCGCATGCCGGTTCCGGAAAGCGTGGTCGACGCCATCCTCAAGCTCGTCCGTTCCGCCCGCCCGGGCAATGGCAGCGAGATCGCCGACAGCCGCATTGCCTGGGGTCCAGGCCCGCGTGCCGGCCAGTCGCTGATGCTGACTGCCCGTGCCCGTGCCCTCTACCAGGGCCGTTTCGCGCCCTCGATCGATGATGTCGTGGCACTGGCCGGCCCCGTGCTGCAGCACCGCATGGCCCTGACATTTGCCGCGCGCGCCGATGGCGTCACCATGAAGGATGTCATTGCCCGGCTCGTCGAGCCTTTGAAGCACTGAGAGGTAACGCAAGAACTTGGCGCCCCTAGGCCAGAAAATCGTCGCGACGACACCGAGTGCAGCACTTGTCAGGGCGCGTGAACGTGCTCGCCTCTTGCCGGATTGTCTCGTGGAGGCAAAGCGCATCGCCAATACGGTGATCGCCGGCTGGCATGGCCGCAAAAAGCGCGGCGTCGGCGAAAATTTCTGGCAGTTCCGGCCTTTCGTTGAAGGCGACAGCCTGTCGCGTGTCGATTGGCGCCGCTCGGCCCGCGACGACCACACCTATATCCGCGAGCGCGAATGGGAGGCCGCGCATACGATCTGGCTCTGGGCCAGCCTGTCGCCCTCGATGATGTTCAAGTCGACGCTCGGCACCGTCTCCAAGGAAAGCCGCGCGCTGGTGCTGATGCTGGCCACCGCCGAGATCATGGCCCGCTCCGGCGAACGCATCGGCTGCCCCGGCGTGATGGAGCCGATCGCCGCGCGCAACGCCGCTGAGCGATTGGCGCATGCACTGCTGCATGCCGATCTCGTGGACAGCCTGCCCGACACCTCGATGATCCGTGGATCAAGCGACATCGTGCTGTTCAGCGACTTTCTCGACCCGGTACCCGAGACCTTGGCGCGCCTGCAGCCGCTTTCGCAACGCGGGTTGCGCGGCCATGTCATCGAAATCGCTGACCCCGTCGAGGAAACCTTCCCCTATGCCGGACGTATCGAGTTTTCCGACCCGAGCACGGGCCAGAAATTCCTCTCGGGCCGCTCCGAAACTCTGCGCGACGACTACCGCCAGGCCTATTTCGCCCGGCGTGAAGGCTTGCGCGACGGCATGCGGCACATGGGCTGGAACTTCATCGCCCACAACACATCGCGCCCGGCATCTGAAGCGCTGGTCTCGGTGCATATGTATCTCTCCGGCCAGCCCGGCCGCGCTGAAGTGGGAGGGCACTGATGGGTGCGCTCGCCTTCACCTCGCCACTGATCCTGCTCGCACTCGCCGCACTGCCGATCATCTGGTTGCTGTTGCGCATCACGCCGCCACGTCCTGAACGCGAGGTATTTCCACCTTTCCGCATCCTGCTCGCTTTGCGCAAGCGTGAGGAAACGCCGGCGACCACGCCTTGGTGGCTGATGCTGTTGCGGCTGCTGCTGGCGGCCGCGCTGATCGTCGCGCTGGCTGGTCCACTGCTCAATCCCAATCTTCGCGCCGTCGGCCTGAGCGGTCCGTTGGCCATCGTCTTCGACAACAGCTGGGCGAGTGCCCCGAGTTTCGAGAAGCGTCGCGCCACCGCCGAAATGCTGGTACGCGAGGCTTCCGAGCAGGACCTGCCGGTCAGCCTGGTCTTCACGGCGGAAGAAACTCACGACGCTACCCTCAAGCGCGCCGACGACCAGCTCAAGGTGTTGGCAGCCGCTCGCCCTGCCCCACTACCGGCCGACCGCCAAGCCATCGGCGCCGCGCTCGCAACCGCCTTCGCCGATACAAAACCGGCGATGATCGCGCTGTTCAGCGATGGCATCCGCTCCGATGGCGACGCGAAATTCTTCGAAAGCCTCAAGGCACTCTCCGGCCAGGTCAGCCTCTACGGCGCCGACAACACGGATGCGATGACCATCACCGGCGCCGTTAACGCAGCGGATCGGCTGACGCTCTCGCTGACCCGGCTCGAAACCGCGCTGCCGCAATCCGTCGTCGTCTCGGCACGCGACATGCAGGGCCGCATCCTGGGCTCTTCCAAGGTGGATTTTGCAGCCGGCAAGGCCGATGCGCAGGGCGTCATCGAGGCGCCGTTCGAGCTGCGCAACGACTTCGCCCGACTGACAATCGACGGGCACGAGACAGCCGGCGCGGTACGACTGCTCGACGACAGCTTCAAGCGCCGCAGCGTCGGCCTGATTTCCGGTGAAAGTGCTGACCGCAGCCAGCCGCTGCTCTCGCCGCTCTATTACATCAGCCGTGCACTTTCGCCCTTCGCCAATTTGAGCGAACCACAGACCTCCGACCTTGCCACTTCCATTCCCGCGATGACCAAAGCCGAACCGGCTGTGATCGTGCTCGCCGATATCGGCCGGATGCCGGCAACGGCCGAGACTGCGCTGAGCAAATGGATCCAGAACGGCGGCACGCTGGTGCGTTTTGCCGGCCCCCGGCTTGCGGCAGCACCGGCCGACGATCCGCTGATCCCGGTGCGCCTGCGCCAGGGCGAGCGCGCGCTGGGTGGGGCCATGTCCTGGGCCGAGCCGCAGCCGCTCGACGCCTACCCGCGAACCAGTCCCTTCGCCGGCCTGCGCAAACCGCAGGGCGTGCTGGTCAACCGCCAGGTACTCGCCGAGCCGACAAGCGAATTGCAGAACCTGACTTGGGCCAGCCTCGCCGATGGCACGCCGCTGGTGACCGGGCGCAAGATCGGCGCCGGCCGCATCGTGCTGTTCCATGTCAGTGCTGAATCCTCCTGGTCCAACCTGCCGCTATCCGGCGATTTCGTCGAAATGCTGCGGCGGATCGTCCAACTCTCTCATACGGCGGGCGGTGCAGTCACGGCTGACGGCAAGACGGTGCTGGCACCCTATCGCCTGCTCAACGCCAACGGCCAACTGACCACCGAAAAGGGCCTGGCAAAGCCGATCGAGGCTGGCGCCAAAACCACCGTGTCCTATGCTCACCCGCCAGGTCTCTATGGCAGCGACGATGGCTTCCAGGCGCTCAACCTGTTCAGTGAGAACGCCAAGCTGGAACCAATTGCCCCGCCCGCCGATTTGAGCATCACGCGCGCCGGCTTTGCAGGCGATGACAGCGTGTCCTTGAAACCCTGGCTGCTGGCGGGTGCCGTTTTGCTGGCACTTCTCGATACGATCATCATGCTGTTTCTGGGTGGCGCCTTTGCGCGCCGCGCTGGTGCGACGGCGGCCGCCATGCTGGCATTGACGATGGGGCTTGGCATGGTCAGCCCCGACCATGCCCGTGCCGACGATTCCAAGCCCGGCGATGCACAACTGATGGCGCGGCTGGACAAGACCCACCTCGCGTATGTGATTACCGGCGAGTCCGAGGTCGACAAGATCTCCGAGCGTGGCCTCGCCGGCCTCACCGACTATCTCTACTACCGCACCACGCTTGAACCCGGAGATCCGGTCGGCGTCGACATCTCCAAGGATGAGCTTGCGGTTTTCCCGATCCTTTACTGGCCGGTGACTGCGACTGCCAAGATGCCCACGCCGGAAACCATCAGCCGGATCGACGCCTATATGCGCGCCGGCGGCACGGTGCTGTTCGACACCCAGGACCAGTTCTCGGCGATCACCGCGACCGGCAATGTCAGCCCCAACACCGAGCGGCTGCGGGCGATCCTCGCCAATATCGACATCCCGCCGCTGGAGGCTGTGCCGTCCGACCATGTGCTCGCAAAAGCCTTCTATCTCTTGAAATCCTATCCCGGCCGCTATTCCGGCAGCCCGCTCTGGGTCGAGGCATCGTCGCGCGGCAAGGCCGATCCGAACCGCCCTGCCCGGGCCGGCGATGGCGTGACCCCGATCATGATCACCGGCAACGATTTTGCCGGCGCCTGGGCCGTGGACAGTCTCGGCGCACCGATGCTGCCGCTGGTACCACCGGATGAGAACCAGCGCGAAATGGCCTACCGCACCGGCGTCAACATCATGATGTATATGCTGACCGGCAACTACAAGGCAGACCAGGTGCACGTGCCCGCGCTGCTCGAAAGGCTGGGCCAATAGCATGAGCATTGTCTTCGAGCCGCTTCTATCACCCTGGCTGATTGGCCTGCTTGCCGCAATCGCGGCAGCTCTGTCCGCCTTTTCCCTCTATCGCCGCCAGCGCGGCTCTGCGATCCGCACCATCGCGCTGGCGCTGCTGATCGGCGCGCTCTGCAATCCGCTTGTCATCCGCGAGGAGCGCGAGGCGCTGCCGACCGTCGTCGCCATCGCCGCCGACCGCAGCCAGAGCCAGGATGTCGGCGATCGCAAGCAGCAGACCGACAAAGCCGTGCTGGCGCTGAAAGCCTCGCTCGCCCGCTATGGCGGCATCGAAACACGCGTGATCGACGCAGCCGCCGACACCGGCTCCGACACGCCTTCGACGCATCTTTTCTCCACGCTCGCCAGCGCGCTGGAAGACGTGCCGCCGTCGCGGATCGGCGCCATCATCGCCGTCACCGACGGCCAGGTGCACGACCTGCCCGAAAACAATCAGATTGCCGGCATCGACGCGCCTGTGCATGGGCTGATCACCGGCCATGCCGGCGAATACGATCGCCGCATCGAAATCGTCAAAGCGCCGCGCTTCGGCATCGTCAACCTCGACCAGGAAGTCTCGCTACGTGTCGTCGACGACGGCATCGCCCAGAACGCGCCGGCCGAGATCACCGTCAAGGTCAATGGCGAGGTCGTCAATCGTATCGAAGCCCAGCCCGGCGCCACCCGCACCGCCCGTTTCAAGCTGCCGCGCGCCGGCAACAACATCCTTGAGGTTTCGGTCGAGGAGATTGCCGGCGAGGTCACGCCGGTCAACAACCGCGTCGTCCAGTCGATCGACGGCATCCGCGAAAATCTCCGCGTCCTGCTGGTGTCAGGCGAGCCGCATGCCGGCGAACGCGCCTGGCGTAACCTGCTGAAATCCGACGCATCGGTCGATCTGGTGCACTTCACCATTCTTCGTCCGCCGGAGAAGCAGGATGGCACGCCGATCAACGAGCTGTCGCTGATCGCCTTCCCCACCCGCGAACTGTTTGTCGAGAAGATCAAGGATTTCGACCTGATCATCTTCGATCGCTACCAGCATCGGGGTGTGCTGCCGATCCTCTACTACGACAACATCGCCCAATATGTGAAGGAAGGCGGCGCGCTGCTGCTGGTGTCCGGTCCCGAACATGCCGGCAATGAATCGCTGGCCTATACGCCGCTCGAAACCGTGCTGCCCGCCATGCCCACAGGCGGCATGAACGAAAAGCCGTTCTATCCACGCCTCTCGGCAATCGGCGCCAAGCATCCGGTAACGCGAGGCCTGAACGGTGCCAATAGCGAACCGCCGCATTGGGGCCGCTGGTTCCGCTCCGTTGGCGTCAACCCGCCCGAAGGCAACGTCGTCATGGACGGGCCGGACAAGTCACCGCTGCTGGTGCTGTCGCACAATGGCGAGGGCCGCGTTGCCATGCTGCTGTCCGACCAGGGCTGGCTCTGGGCGCGCGGCTTCGAAGGCGGTGGTCCGCATATCGATCTTTACCGCCGCATCGCCCATTGGCTGATGAAGGAACCCGCGCTCGAAGAAGAAGCGTTGACGGCGCGTGCGCTGGGCCGCGATATCGAGATCACCCGCCAGACACTCAAGGACACCGCGCCCAGGGCCCTCATCAAAAAGCCGGATGGCACGACATCGGAAGTAACATTGACCTCTTCCGAGCCCGGCCTGTTTCGCGGCACGCTAAAGACCGCTACCAACGGCCTCTACGAGGTCAGGAATGACGACTTCACCACGCTTGTGCATGTCGGTGCCGTCGATGCGCCGGAGTTCCGCGAGATGGTCTCGACCACCGAAAAGCTCGCGCCGCTTGCCAAAGCCAGCAAAGGCATCGTCAAGCGCCTCGATGACGGCAATGGCGACATCACCCTGCCGCAGATCCTCACCGTACGCGGCCAGGTGCGGCTCGACGATCCCGACCGCATGGTGATCCGCATGACCGACGAGACGGCGCTGAAGGGCGTGACGTCACTGCCCCTGTTTGCCGGTTTCCTCGGCCTTGGCCTGATGATGCTGGCAATCGGCTCCACGTGGTGGCGCGAGGGACGGTAAGCATCAGGCTGCTTCAGCAGCCTGCCTGATCTGTTCGGTGATCCATTCATTCAGGCTTTTGTTTGCGGCCGCTGCGGCTATCACCGCCGCCGCATGAAGCTCGGGCTCCAATCGCACATTGAACCGTCCAGAAAACTGCTTGAGCGGCTCGATGCCCTTTTCGCGGCACATGTCCAGATAGACCTTCAGCGACCGCTGTCCCTCCGTCTCCAGACTTTCGACGTCAGCCGCATAAAAATCCGCGCCGCCCGAAAGGCCGAGAAATTCACCCCGCAGCAGGCCGATATCCGGGTCGAAGGACACAACCGCCTTCTGCCCGTCGATTTCCAAAACATTCTTCATGGCTTCACTCCATGGCTTTCCAGCCATTTTCTGATACTGACGATGGCACCTTTGTCTGTGTCCGGAGAGGGATGCGGCTTATGGAAAACACGCACTTCGCCGAACAGGAACACGCCGACCCGTGAGCCTTCACGTTCGCTGATCTCGGCTCCGAGTTCCCGAAACAGGCTTTCAACCTCAAGCCACCTGATCGAACCGCTCACAGGCCTGGAATAGATCTTTTCGAGCGTGGCCTGATGCTTTCGTTTCATGAACATATGGTACCATATTTTGGCACCAGATCAAGAACGCCGACTGTCGCTAAAACAGTAACAACAAAAGCCGGGCACTGGACCCGGCTTTCAAATCTGCAAATATCAGCTCAAACGTTACTCACCGCGGCGGGTTGTCTCGAACAGGAACCACGCCCGGCGCTCGCTCTCGTCGATCCAGTTCTCGAGCAGGCTGGCGGTGGCGACGTCATTATGTTCGTCGCAGGTCGCGTGCACGGCACGCATGATCGAGACAAGTTGCTTGTTGTCGCCGTGAAGTTCGGCGAGCATATCATCCGGCGTCACATAGGCGGCATCGTTGTCGAGAATGCGCTGCAGCTTGGCGATCTGTCCGATCGAGCGCAAGGTCGCGCCACCGATCTTGCGGGCGCGCTCGGCGATATCGTCGGTCATGGCGAAGATCTGCTCGGCCTGCTCATCCAGCATCAGGTGGTAATCACGGAAATGCGGACCGGACATGTGCCAGTGGAAATTCTTCGTCTTGAGGTAGATGGCGAACGTGTCCGCGAGCAGTGCGGTCAGCGCTGCCGAGATTTCGGCCGTGGCGTTTGACCCGAGATCGGTGGGCGTAGCCAATGGCGCCTTGCGCCCTTTTTCGGCTTTTGTACGATCCATGATGCTTCTCCTTGACGCTTTGATCAGGTTTGAGGCGGCGGGTGCTTGGGATCAAACCCGCTCTGGCCGCAGCCGCGACAATGCTCCCCGGATGCATCACAGTCGAGAGGAAAACGCGCCCACCATTATCGCGAGCGCGGGTTATGATTCTCAGAAAATAGTCAGGCGACGGCGCGTGCCAGCATCTCGATTTCGGCGTCGGTCTTCCGCCAGGCGATCACGCCCTTGAGACGCCCATGCACCGTATCATTGAACGGCACGACAAGAACCCGGCTCGGATCGACCGGCCCCGGAAAGCTGAGTGCGCCATAGGCGACCTTCTCGAAGCCGAGCGGCATGTAGTAGGGCGGATCGCCAACCAGGATCACGCCTTCGGAACCCTTCTTGCGGGCGGCTTCGATGGCGATGCGCACGAGTTCGCGGCCGATGCCCATATTCTTGTGCGATGGCTGGACGGCGAGCGGTCCCAGCAGGTGGCCCTTGACCGAACCTGCGAGTACCGGCGTCATCCGTACCGAGGCAATGGTCTCGCCGCGATCGGCGCAGATGAAGGAGAGCGCGATGTCATGCGGTCCCTGCTCGCGAATGCGGGCAGCGGCACGGGCAAACCGGCCGGGGCCGAAGGCCTCTTCGTTGATATGGTCGATGGCCGCATCATGGGATGCGTCTTCGGTCAGGTAGACGAGGTCATGCTTTTTCATGGGAAGGACACGCTAAATTCAGGCTGACAATAACGATGAGGCCGGCGCGCTGGGGAGCGTGCTGGCAAAAGAGGTTCATCGCGGTCGTCGCAGCAGTGTCATGCCTTGTAAGGCTCCAGAATTTAGAAGTGGCAGCCGGATAGCAGGAAATTTTCTTTTCGCCAAGAGCCAAAACGCACCGTTCATCAAAATAGCACTCGCAAAAGCCCGAACGGATTGCGACATTGCCATCAACACGAAGGAGATTTTCTTATGGGCCTGCTTGTAAATGGCGTCTGGCACGATGTTTGGTACGACACGAAGGATTCCGGCGGCCAGTTCGTCCGCTCAGGCTCGAAATTCCGCAACTTCATCACCGCAGACGGCGCGCCTGGCCCCACCGGCAAGGGCGGTTTCGCAGCCGAGAGCGGCCGCTATCACCTCTATGTCTCCTACGCCTGCCCCTGGGCGCACCGGACGCTGATCTTTCGCAAGCTGAAAGGCCTGGAAGACCATGTTTCGGTCTCTGTCGTGCATCCGCTGATGCTGGAGAAAGGCTGGGTGTTCAAGGAAGAACAAGGCGGCGCGACGGTCGATCATCTCTTCGGCTCGGCGACGCTCTCGGACATCTATGTCAAAGCCGATCCGGCTTACTCCGGTCGCGTGACCGTCCCCGTCCTCTGGGACAAGAAGACGAATACGATCGTCTCCAATGAATCTGCGGAGATCATCCGTATGTTCAATTCGGCCTTCGACCACATCACCGGCAACAACCAGGATTTCTACCCGCAAGAACTGCGGGCGGAGATCCACGCCCTCAACGCCTATGTCTACGACAACATCAACAACGGCGTCTACAAATGCGGCTTTGCGACGACGCAGTCAGCCTATGAGCAGAATTTCGATGCGCTGTTTGCCGCACTGGACACGATCGAAACCCGCCTCGAAGGGAACCGCTACCTGTTCGGGGATCGACTGACGGAAGCCGACTGGCGGCTGTTCACGACCCTGGTTCGTTTCGACCCGGTTTATGTCGGCCACTTCAAATGCAACAGGCAGCGGATCGCCGATTATCCTAACCTTTCGGGCTATCTGCACGATCTCTATTCGACGCCGCGAATCAGCGACACGGTGAACATGAACCACATCAAACGTCACTATTATGGGAGCCACAGAACCATCAATCCGAATGGCATCGTCCCGGTTGGGCCCGAGCTTGATTTCGTATAGAATTTCGGTTCTTAGCAGGCGAACTTGCGGGTTTCCGCAAGTCGCCAGCCCAAGCGAAAACGGCGCCGAAATTTTTACGGAACTGCACGCATTGCGTGATTAAAATATCGCGTAAATCATTACTAAAAATAGTGCTATTTTAGCAATTCAAGATAAACATTCGTTAATAACCGAAGCGTAGATTCCCCTATCAGTTGCGGCATGGCGCCGTTCAACTGGGGGATACTAAGATGGGTATATTAGGGATTGGTAGTCGTGATGTAGCAAATGAAATGGCAGCAATTGGCGCTTCCCAAGCTGTCATCAAATTTAATCTAGACGGCATAATTCTCGATGCGAACGCGAATTTCTGTCAGGCGCTCGGTTACGAGCTGAAAGAAATCATCGGCAAGCATCACAGCATGTTCGTTGACCCCACCTATGCAAGCTCCCATGAGTACCGGGAGTTCTGGGCCAACCTCAAGGCCGGCAAGTTCGATCGCCGCCAATACAAGCGGTTCGCCAAGGGCGGCCGCGCGATCTGGATAGAAGCTTCCTACAACCCGGTCTTCAAGAACGGCAAGCCCGTCAAGGTCATCAAGGTCGCCACCGACATCACCGAAGCTAAGCGCCGGGCGATGGAAGACGCCAGCAAGCTCGATGCACTGTCGCGCTCGCAGGCTGTCATTGAGTTCACGCCGGCAGGCATCGTTCTTGATGCCAACGACAATTTCTGCGGCGCGCTCGGCTATGCGAGGGACGAAATCGTCGGCAAGCATCACAGTCTGTTTTGCGATCGAGAATATATCAAGACCGAGGAGTATCGCCAGTTCTGGCAGCGTCTCGCCAGCGGCGAGTTCTTCTCCAACGAGTTCGTGCGCTACAACAAGGCGGGCCAGCAGGTCTGGATCCAGGCGGCCTACAATCCGATCTTCGACGATGCCGGCAAGGTCATCAAGGTCGTGAAATTCGCCACCGACGTGACCCAGCGGATGAACTCGGTCGACAAGCTCGGCGGCGGGATTTCAGAAGTCGCGCACGGCAATCTTCTGGTTCATCTCGACCAGCCACTGGTGCCGAGCATGGAAAAAACCCGCATCGATTTCAACACCGCAGTCAGCAAATTGCGCACCACCGTCCAGGGCATTTACGAAAATGCCGGCGTCATCTCCTCCAATGCCCAGCATCTGCAGGACGCCTCCGACACCATCGCCAAACGCACCGAACAGCAGGCGGCATCGGTGGAAGAAACCGCAGCCGCGCTCGAGGAGGTCACCACCACGGTGGCGGACTCATCCACCCGGGCTGTCGAAGCAGGGCAGTTGGTCACGGCTACCCGGATCGCCGCCGAGAAATCCGGCCAGGTCGTGCAAACTGCCATAGAGGCCATGGGACGCATCGAGAATTCGTCCAAGGAAATCAGCAACATCATCGGTGTCATCGATGAGATTGCCTTCCAGACGAACCTTCTGGCACTGAATGCTGGCGTCGAGGCGGCCCGCGCTGGCGAATCCGGCAAGGGCTTTGCAGTCGTCGCCCAGGAAGTCCGCGAACTCGCCCAGCGCTCGGCAAAGGCCGCAAAGGAGATCAAGGCGCTGATCAATATCTCCTCGCAGCAGGTCGACACCGGCGTGACACTGGTCAACCAGACCGGCGTGGCATTGACCGAGATCGTCGCGCAGGTGGCCCGCATCGACCAGAATGTAGCGGCAATTGCCGACTCCGCCCGCCAGCAGTCGATCGGGCTGAAGGAGATCAATAGCGCCGTCAACATGATCGACCAGGGCACCCAGCAGAACGCGGCCATGATCGAGGAGTCGAATGCGGCGAGCAATTCGCTGGCAAACGAGATCCAGTCGCTTATCGACCAGCTCAGGCAATTCCAGTTCGGCGATAGCCACGATCATCATGGCGGGACCCATCACGGGCATCATGTACCACGGCTGAGCGTGGTGCACGCGCCCTCGAGGTGAGCGTTACCAGATTTCGTCGTAAGGCGCGGCGCCTGAAAGCTCCTTCAGGCGCCGTTTCGTTGCCGAGGTCGTGCCTTCCGGCAGCGCGTCGAGGGCGTAAAAGCCGCTTTCCACGATTTCATGGTCCTTCACGCGCGGCGCGGTCTGCCGAACCTTGCAGCGATAGAAGACCACGTGGTCGCGCTTGGATGTGCGGCTGTTGAAATAGATATGCATGAGTTCGGGCGGCGCGGTGAGTTCGAGATTGCCCTCTTCGCGCAGTTCCTTGGCAATTGCCTGTCCCACCGTTTCGCGGCGCTCGACGCCGCCACCCGGCATGTGCCAGCCGGGAATGTAGGAATGGCGGACGAGAAAGATGCGGCCCTGGTCGTCAAAACAGGCGGCGCGGACGCCGATGGTCATGCCTTTGATAAAGAAATACGCCGTATGGGCGATGCGGGTGAGGATGCGGTAGCGCAGCGCACTCAATTCCGGTGGGGTGAAATCATCGGCCATGCTATTGCTATTGCTCCATTCCGGACGAGCCCCTATGTTGGCGGCAATGTTTACCCTTGCCCACATCTCCGACGTCCATCTCGGCCCTCTTCCGAATATGTCGTTCGGCGAATTGATGTCCAAACGCATTACTGGATATGTGAACTGGCAGCGCAACCGGCGCAAGCATCTTTTTGGCAATACGCTCGAATTGCTGATCGCGGATATGAACAAGCGCCATCCCGATCATTTGGCGATCACCGGAGACCTTGTCAATCTCGCCGCCAGCATCGAGATCGATGCCGCCGCCCTCTGGCTGAAAACCTTGCCGCATTCATACGATGTTACCGTAGTTCCGGGCAATCACGACGCCTATGTGCCGAATGCCATCGACGAGGCCGTGGAAAAATGGGCGCCGTGGATGAGTGGCGACCGGCCCGGCGAAGACGGCCATCGCTTTCCCTTCCTGCGCATTCGCAAGAACGTGGCGCTGATCGGTCTGTCAACGGCAACCGCGACGCCGCCTTTCATGGCGTCAGGCTATTTCGGCAGCAACCAGGCCCGCCGCTTCGCCAATCTGCTGCGGGCAACGGGCGATGCCGGCCTGTTTCGCGTCGTGTTGATCCATCATCCGCCGATCCGCGGCGCTACGGCCAATTACAAACGCATGATGGGCATCCGCCGCTTTGCTGCTGCCGTGCATCTGGGCGGCGCTGAACTTGTCCTGCACGGCCACACCCACCTCAACACCGTCAATTGGCTGAGTGGCCAGGCGGGTGTGCAGGTGCCCGTGGTCGGCATCGCCTCCGGCAGCCAGGCCCCCGGCGGCAAGAAGCCTCCGGCCGCCTATAATCTCTTCCACATCGGTGGTGAGCAAGGCAACTGGATTCTGTCGCGCGAGCGCTATTCGCTGACCGCAGACGGCGCCGGATTTGCTCTCGCGGAAGCCGCGACACTCGTCAATCCAGCGTACGCTTGAAGCGCAGCAGCGCCATTCCCGCAAAGGCCGCGATGAAGACGAACAGGATCGTGACCTCAAAGGATATGTCCTGCCAGATCGCACCCTTCAGCATCACGGCACGAACGATGCGAATGAAATGCGTCAACGGGAATATCTCGCCCAGCCATTGCGCCCAGACCGGCATGCCGCGGAACGGGAACATGAAGCCCGAGAGCAGCAGCGACGGCAGGAAGAAAAAGAATGTCAGTTGCATCGCCTGCATCTGCGATTCCGCCACCGTCGAGATCGTGTAGCCCAGCAGCACCAGAGCCAACACGAAGGCCAGGATGGCCCCCAGCAAGAGGCCGAGGGAACCTGCGAAGGGAACATGGAAGACCAGCTTGGCGGCAATCAGCACGACGGAGACCTGCACCGCTCCGACCGTCAGGTAGGGCAGGATCTTGCCGAGCATGATCTCGAATGGCGTCGCCGGCATGGCGAGCAGGTTTTCCATCGTGCCGCGCTCGATCTCACGGGTGAGCGCCATCGACGTCATCATCACCATCGTCATCTGCAGGATGACGCCCAGCAGGCCCGGCACGATATTGTATTGGGTGATACCTTCGGGATTGTAGCGACGCTGCACGACAACTTCGAGCGCATGCGTCTGCATTTCCGCCGACTGCGCCTCAGTCCCTTGCTCGCGTTGCAATGCCTCCGAGGCAACGCTCGAAAGTGTCGAGATCGCACCGGAAGCCACCGATGGATCGGTCGCATCCGCCTCGATCAGGATCTGTGGATGGTCGCCGCGATCGACCCGACGCGCAAAGTCGGATGGGATGGTGACGACGAACGATACCTGGCCGCTCTGGATCAGATGCTCCGCCTTCTCGGCGCTCTCGCCGACCGACACGAAGCGGTAATAGCCGGTCAGTTCCAGCGCCGAGACCATTGCGCGAACATAGTGATCCGACGAGGAGGTCACGAGCACCGCCGGCAGGCTCTTCGGATCATTGTTGATGGCAAAGCCGAAGAGCAGAAGCTGCATCAAGGGCACGCCGAGCATCATTGCGAAGGTGATGCGGTCCCGCCGCATCTGGATGAACTCCTTGGCAAGCAGCGCCCTGAGCCGCATCGGCGAGAACAACCGGTTCATCCCATATTGTCCTTCGAGCCGCTCATGAACTGGATGAACACGTCTTCGAGGCTCGTTTGTCCTTCGGCCACCTCGAGACCCTGGCGGTTGCGATAGGGTTCAAGCGCCTTTTCGAGAGCGGCCTTGTCGCGGCCGACCACATGCAGCGCAGCCCCGAATGGGGTGACCTGATCCACCCCTTCTACGCCGCGTAGTTCCTCCGCAATCGTATCGACCCCCTCGCCTTCCAGCACAAAGGTGTGCAGGCCGGCATTCTGCACGACCTCCTCGACGGTGCCGCTGGCAAGCAGCTTGCCATAGGAGATGTAGTTGATGCGGTGGCAGCGCTCCGCCTCGTCCATATAATGGGTGGACACCAGCACGGTCATTCCATGCGCAGCGAGCCGATGGATCTCGTCCCAGAATTCGCGCCGCGCCTTGGGGTCGACACCAGCAGTCGGTTCATCGAGCAGCAGCAGCTTCGGCTCGTGCATGATGCAGGCCGCCAGCGCCAGCCGCTGCTTCCAGCCGCCGGAGAGCTTGCCAGCCAGTTGATCCTTGCGCGACGTCAGGCCGAGATCGGCAAGCGTGCGCTCCACATAGTCGCGGGGCGTCAGCCCATAAAGGCGCGCCACGAACATCAGGTTCTCTTCGATCGACAGATCCTCGTAGAACGAGAACTTTTGGGTCATGTAGCCGACCTGCCGCTTGATCTGCTGGCTCCTGGTCGCCAGATCGAGGCCAAGCACCGTGCCGGTACCCGCGTCGGGCGTCAGCAATCCGCACATCATCCGGATCGTCGTTGTCTTGCCGGAGCCGTTCGGACCGAGAAAGCCGGCAATCTCGCCCGCCGCCACGCTCATCGACACATGATCGACGACAGTCTTGTCTCCATATTTCTTGACCAGTCCCTGAACCTCGATCGCGTTCATGAGGGATCGGCCGCGAGCATCGCATCGACAATCTGGCCCGGCTTCAACAGGGGCTGGTCGCCTTCCGGCCGTGCCTCGATGAGATAGACGAGCTTCTGGCGGTTCTGCAGCGAATAGATCACCGGCGGCGTGAATTCCGGCCCATTGGATATGTAGGAAATCCGGGCGCGCACATCCCCGCCACAGCCGTCGCAGTGGATGGTGAGGATCGTTCCCAGCTTCAGGCCGGAGAGATACTGCTCGCCGACATAAAGGCGCACCTTCACCGCTCCATCGGGAAGCACGGAAACCACGGGCTGCGAAGGCCCCGCGACTTCGCCGGGATGGCGGACGATGTCACTGATGACGCCGTCGGAAGGCACCCTCAGGCGGCGATGGTCAAGACGCCAGCGGGCATCTTCGAGCTTCGCCTCGGCCTGCTTTACCTGGGCGTCCGCAGCATCGATTTCCTGTGGTCGGGCAGGAAGGCGGGCAACCGCGAGATTGGCTCTGGTCTGGCTGACAAGCGCATCGGCTTGCTCCAGCGCCGAGGCAGCTTGATCGAGATCCGCCTTGGCATTGATGCCGCGCTTGGCGAGATTGCTTTCGCGAGCGAAGACCCGCTTTGCCTCCGCTGCCTGGGCCTGCGCAGACAAGAGGGTCGCCGCGATGACGTCGATCTCCTCCGGTCGCTTGCCCTCCTTGAGATTGGCGAGTTGTGCCTTCGCCTGCTCGAGCGCCGCCTCCGCCTCACGAATGGCAATGTCCGCATCGGACGATTCCATCTGCACCACCACCTCGCCCTTTAAAACGCGATCACCGCGCTTCCTGGCGAGCGATACGACGCGGCCCGTCTCCACGGGCGCGACCAGCACATACTCGCCCTCGACGTAGCCGGTGGCCATCGGCAGCGGCGGCGCGCAGGCACCGAACAATCCGGCAATCAGCGGCAGGCTGCAGAGAAAGTCCATGATCCCTCCCCGAGGCGCAGATCAGTCGGCCTCACGATACGACGTCACGATCGCGCGCGCATTGCGCACCAGAAGCGTACACAGGCGATTGGCCTCGCGTTCGCCCATCTCATCCCATTCCAGCCGGCGCATCATCAACGGACGCCCCAGCCGGAAGTGGAAAACCTGCCCCACGAAAGAAAACACCGCAATCTTGGCCTCTTCCGAGTTCGGGTCGAGCCCGGTGGCCAGGCCGACCAGGGTGCAGAAGCGGATATGCATCGGCTTCATCCAGTTGCAGTAGAAGAGTTCGGAAACTTCGCCGGGATCCATCATTTCCCTGAGCACGAAATTGACGAAATGAAAGCTCTGCTCGCTGGTCAGCCAATACCGGCAGAACACCGTGAGCGTCTGCTCGAGCATGCCGAGCGCCTCGTCCGGGCTGAGCTTCGGCATCGGCTGCGTCAGCGCCGTGCCGATCTGCTTGCGGATATTGGCAATCACATATTCCGCGCAGGCGCGCCGCAAACCCGGCTTGCCGCCGAAATGATAGGCGATGGAGCCGATATTGGCTGCGGCGAGATCGGCAATCTCGCGCGTCGAGACGGCGTCATAGCCTCGCTCGCCGAACAGCCGGATCGCAGATTCCACCAGAGTGACACGGGTGACCTCCGCGCCTGATATCGGCCTGTCCATCAACGCCTCCAAACCTAGGGATAGTTTAATCGATTGATTAACTCAAGGCAATGCCCACCGGTAAACATACCAAAGTTTGTACGTCGCTCCCGAAGATTTGAGTTGCAGCATATGTATTTTAAGCAGATTTTGATGGCGTGTGGCTCGCGAAAAAAGGCTGGCGCCTTCCCAAGTGCCGGCACTCCAAAAAAGGATGTTCTGCAATGACAACTTTACTACTGAAGCGCCTTTCCACTTTTGTGGCGGCAGCGACGCTGACGATGGCACTTGGCCTGCCTGCCTTCGCTGCCGGCGGCAATTCCGGCAACACTGGCAACACTGGCAACACTGGAAGCACACCCTCGCGCACAGAAACCACGCAGAAATGCAAGAGTGGCAAGATATGGAGCACGGCGAAGAAGAAATGCGTCAAGCCGAACCAGAGCAGCTTCAATGACGACCAGCTCTATGACGCAGCGCGCGAGATGGCTTATGCCGGCCAGTATGACAACGCGATCGCGGTGCTGAAGCTGGCAAGAAACCAGAATGACCCGCGCATCCTCAACTATATGGGTTATTCGAACCGCAAGGCCGGCCGGATGGAACTCGGCATGAGCTACTATAAGCGGGTACTGGCGATCGATCCAAACTTCATCCTCGCCCGTTCCTATATGGGCCAGGCCCTGCTGCTGCAGGGTGACGTGCAAGGCGCGCGCACCCAGCTGGTCGAGATTCGTGACCGTGGCGGCCAGGACACCTATGCTTACAAGCTGCTCTATAATTCGCTCAAGCACTCCAACACATACTGATTGGCGGGCTAACCACCTCAATCTGTATGAAAAATGACGTTATTCTAACCATGGACGCGAGCTTTCGCGTCCATTCCTTTTTCACCTCTTGCGAATTGCTATCAAAATGTTTCATACAAACCCCGTCAGACGCCGGGACCGTCCGCATAATTTTCGAATCATTCTGAATAAACCAATGACCGTCGCCGTCATATTCTGTGAGAGATCATGAGTAACCAAGCCAAGGCAGAAAAGATTAGCCGTGAATTGGTCACCATGCTGCCAAAGCTTCGTCGCTTTGCGATGACTCTCACGCGGAATTCATCAGATGCAGATGATCTGGTGCAGGAAGCATGTGAACGGGCAATTACCAGGAGCCACCTTTGGAACGGGGAAGGGCGACTGGAGAGTTGGATCTATGCCATGACGAGAAATCTATGGGTGGATGAGATCAGAAAACGGAAAGTGCGTACTGGCGGCGGCACTGTCGATGCGACAGAGCAAGACGAGTTGATCGTCGAAGCCAACGCCGAAAAGGCTATCTACGCCACGCAACTCCACAAGATGATTCTATCCATGCCGGAGGGACTTTCCTCCGTATTCCTTCTCGTCAATGTCGAAGGCCACTCTTACAAGGAAGCTGCCGAGATCCTCGGGATCCCGATCGGCACTGTGATGAGCAGGCTTTCAACTGCCCGGATGAAACTGGCAGCCATGATCAATGGCGCACGCGAAGTGAGGGCATGACAATGGAAAATTTCAAGGAACTGCCGCTGGAAGTCCGGCTGTCGGCCTATCTTGATGGACAATTGGACGCCGCGGACGCCCAGGAGATCGAAACGCTCCTGAAGAGCGACCGGCAGGCACAGGACATTCTTGAAACGCTGAAGGCCGGTTCGGACTTCGGCAACCAGGTATTCGAAGACATGCTGAACGAGCCGGTGCCGTTGCACGTGGTGCGCGCCATCAAGGAAGCCGCAACCAAGCCGGCTCCTGTGCGCATTGCCGCCAACGGCAATTCGATTTCGTTCATGCGGTTCGTGCCGCAGGCGATCGCCGCCTGTGCCGTACTGCTTCTGGCAGGCGGCTATTCCGGCTATTTCCTCGGCCAGCGCAGTGTTGTCGAGACCCCGGCGGAAATCTCCGAGACCTCGGCTTTCCAGGCGCCAGCCGAAACCAAGGGCGTCAAGACCAGGGGCTTCACCTTCGAGGCACCGGCTGCGGAGAGTATTTCGAAGTCCGACGTCGCGCTGGCGGAAATCGCCAGCCTTCACAAGGTCTACGCCGCCGACAAGACACATCCCGATGAGGTCCCGGCCGCACAGGAAGGCGAGCTGAAAGGCTATCTGGAAGCGGTCACCTCGGTGAAGTTTTCCGTTCCAGATCTGTCCGCTGAAGGTTTCAAGCTCAGGGGCGGCAAGCTTGTTGTCGCCGTTGGGCAGCCAACCGGCGCGCTGTTCTACGAGAACGGCCAAGGCAATGTCGCCGCTGTCTACTTCATGAAGAACGCCGATGTCACGGGCGCCATCCCTGCAAAAGACGGATTTTCCGTCGTCGGCGGCCAGAAGGATGCGACGAGCTACTTCATCGCCGCGCAGGATGAAGCCCAGGCTCGCAAGTTGGAAGACAGCGTTCGCGCCGCTCTCTGACGGGTAAGTTTCTGCCGACAAATCGATGAACCGGGCCGCAAGGTCCGGTTCTTTTCGTTTGTCCATCACTGGTAGGTTTTTTATAGCCGTCATCCGTGCTAAGGAACGTGTCGCGTCATGTGTCCGTGTCGGAGTAACGCCTTTATGCCAAAGGAAATCGAACGGAAATTCCTCGTCGCAACGGATAAATGGCGAAAGAAAGCCGATTCCGGCAAAAGCATGCGGCAGGCCATCATATTTTCCGATGGCAACCGATCGCTCCGCATCCGCTCGATCGACGGCAAGAAGGCCCGGCTGACGCTGAAGATCGGGATATCAGGCATGTCGCGCCACGAATTCGAATATGACGTGCCGATGTCCGACGCCGCCGAGCTCCTGAAGCTCGCCAATGGCAGCACGATCGTCAAGACCCGCTACGAAGTTCCGCACAGCAAGCACACCTGGGAAGTCGACGTTTACGAAGGTAAGCTCGAGGGACTGGTCGTCGCCGAGGTCGAGATGAAGAGCGAGACCGAGAATCCTGAACTCCCGACATGGCTCGGCCGCGAAGTGACCGGCGACAAGCGCTTTTCCAACCAGTCGCTCGCGGAAGGCAGTCTCGGAGACGATTGGCGCAATGGCATACCGGATTGATTTCGACCATTCACTGGAACATGAGGTGCGCCGCATCGCTTCGCACCAACTGTCAGCGGCACTCGATCTGCTAAATGATCAGCCCGAAGGGCCGCATGAGGCCGTGCATGATGCCCGCAAGCGCATCAAGCGCACGCGCGCGCTTTACCGGCTGATCCGTTGCGACGCCAAGAAATTTGCGAAGCGCGAAAATGAGCGGCTCAGCAAGATCGGCGGCGAGCTTACGCATCTGCGCGATGCCGCGGCGCATGTGGAGGCCGCGCGTTACCTGCACGCCAATGTCGAGGCGCAGGCCCATGTCGGCGCCATCGGCCGTGTTGCCGCAGCGCTCAAGGGCGAATGCGAAGAGGTCGCAGGCAACGAGGCCGCGCTCAAGGCCACGATCAAGACGGCGATTGCAGGATTGCGATCGGCCGCGAAGGCGCTCGCCGACCTTGATCTCTCACACAAGCGCAAGACAGCAGCCAGTTGCTTGGCAACAGGTTGGCAGAAGGTCGACAGCAAGGCGATCGAGGCGCTTGCCGGCTGCGTCGAGCCCGATAACAGCGAGGCTTTTCACGCGCTGCGCAAGCGCAGTCAGGATCGCTGGATGCATGCAAGCCTTCTCCGCCCGCTCTGGCCGACGGCCATGAGCTCGATCGGCAACGAAGCGAAAGCCCTGGTGGATGTGCTCGGCCATGAGCATGATCTGGTCTCTCTGGCCGACAAGCTCGACAAATCGGTGAGCTTCCGATACAGCGACGAGGACAAACAGGCGGTGCTTGAAGCCATTTCCCAGCAGCGCCGCAAGCTGGAAGCTGCCGGACGCGAGGCCGGCAGCCAATTGTTCGATGACAAGGCGGCGCGCTATTCAGAAATCGTAGAACGGCTGATCCGCACGCAATAGGCTGCCCCGAAGGGCAGCCGTCGCGCCTACTTCTTGCCGTCGTCGAGCATCCGGTTGATCGCCGAGGTAATGGCCTCGAGCGATGCCGCGACGATATTGGTGTTGATGCCCGCACCGAACAGCTTGCCGCCCGGCGTGTTCATCTCGACATAGGCGATGGCCGCGGCATTCGAGCCGTGCTGGAGCGAATGTTCCGAGTAATCGTTCACCGAAATGTCGGTGCCGAGATAGATCGACATCGCATTCATGAAGCCATCGATCGGACCCGTGCCCTTGCCCTCGATGCGCTTGGTCTCGCCGTTGTCGGTGATTTCGGCAGCGAGAACACGCACGCCCCTGTGGTCGACATCGGGATAGGTGTGGTGATCGATGAACTTGAACCGGCCGTTCGGCTGATCGACATAGCGTTCGAGGAAGCGCGCATGGATCGCCTTGGAGGGAAGCTCCTTGCCCTCTTCATCGGTAATCCGCTGGATGTCATTGCGGAACTCGACCTGCAGGTTGCGCGGCAGGTTGATGCCGTAGTCTTCCTGCATGATGTAGGCAATGCCGCCCTTGCCCGACTGCGAATTGATGCGAATGATCGCCTCGTAGGTGCGACCGACATCCTGCGGGTCGATCGGCAGGTAAGGCACTTCCCAGAGCGGCTTGTTGGCCTGCTTCAGCGCCTTCATGCCCTTGTTGATCGCATCCTGATGCGAGCCGGAGAAGGCGGTGTAGACCAACTCACCGACGTAAGGGTGGCGCTCGGGGATCTTCATCTGGTTGGAATACTCGAAGACATCCTTCATCCGCTCGATGTTGGAGCAGTCGAGCTTGGGGTCCACGCCCTGCGTGAACATGTTCAGCGCCAGCGTGACGATATCGACATTGCCGGTGCGCTCGCCATTGCCGAACAGCGTGCCTTCGACACGATCGGCACCCGCCATCAGCGCCAGCTCGGTCGCAGCGATTGCCGTGCCGCGGTCGTTGTGCGGATGCAGCGAGATGATCAGGTTCTCTCTGTTGTCCAGCTGCCGGCACATCCACTCGATCTGGTCGGCATAGATGTTCGGCGTCGCCATCTCTACGGTCGAAGGCAGGTTGACGATAAGCTTGTTGTCGGCAGTCGGCCTGACCTCGGCGATAACAGCGTTGCAGATATCCAGCGCCACATCGAGTTCGGTGCCGGTGAAGCTTTCCGGCGAATATTCAAAACGGAAGCCACCACCAGCCTTTTCGGCCATGTCGGTGATCATCTTGGCGGCATCGACAGCGATCTGCTTGATACCGTTGACATCCTTGGCAAACACCACGCGCCGCTGCAACTCGCTGGTCGAATTGTAGAAATGCACGATCGGCCTGGTCGCACCCTTCAGGGATTCAAATGTCCGGGTGATCAGTTCAGGCCGGCACTGTACCAGCACCTGCAGCGACACGTCAGCAGGCACATTGCCTTCCTCGATGCACCAGCGGGCAAAGTCGAAATCGGTCTGCGAGGCAGAGGGGAAGCCGATCTCGATTTCCTTGAAGCCCATGTCGAGCAGCAGTTGGAACATCCGCGACTTGCGGTCATGGCCCATCGGGTCGATGAGCGCCTGGTTGCCGTCGCGCAGGTCCACCGAACACCACACGGGAGCAGTATCGATGGTCTTGGAGGGCCAGGTGCGATCCTTGAGCGCAATCTGCCCAAAGGGCTGGTATTTCACAGCGGCGTCGGGCATGCCGTCCTTGACGGAGTGGGTCTTCATGATCATTTGAGCTTCACCTTGGCAATCGCTCCGCTGATACTGAATTTGCCTGCGCTTGACGACAGGAATCTGATTTCAGCCAGCGAAATATTGAATTTTTGGTTTTGGTGAGAAGCGATTTTACGCCAGCGGCGGTCTCGGCCGCCGGGCGCTCCTCAGTGGACCCGGCAACCGCGAGTAAGGCTAAGGAGAAGAAGCGAGGAGAGCGGACGAGCATTCGCGACCGCGCCGGCGGCGTGGCTGCTGAAGATGGCAATGCTGTCCTTCGATCCGATCATGCGAACCCGTATAATCGAGCTCGCATCGGTTTGCAATGCTGGAAAAACGCGGAGCGTAGAAAGACTGCGGCCGGAACCGTCGATCCGGCAGAGAAGACAAGACAGCCGCCTCCGCCGCTGTCTTGAGTGACGCCGCAACCGCAGCTTAGAAAAACGCAAGGAAGAACTTAGTCATTCAGGACTTTCCGGCGAGTGTTGTCGCCGCAGTTATAGCAGCAGTCGTCGCAGGCTTCTCGGCCGTCCTTGCCAACGCCCCAATAGGTGGTGCTTTCGCTCCCTGTCCAGGCGCCGTAGCAGATTTTCTCGCCCGCCCTGCAGTTCAGCCTGTAGGTGTGCGTGTCGTAATCGTCGATCACGTAGTGTTCGTCGGCAGCGGGCCACTCATGGCCCTCGCGTGTCCGGGAATAGAATTTTAGCCGGACTTTGTATTTATAGTTGCTCTTGAATGTCCATTCTAACGCCCCCGCCGGCCCCGTATACTGCGAGCGGTTCTCGGACGGGCAAGGAGAGTCGATGCAGACTGCATGGGCGACCATGGGGCTCGCGATGCATAAAGCTAAAACGACTGTGCGGACACCAGCATTCATTGAGATCCGTTGGGTCATGACAACCTCCGTTAACAACCTCAGATCATTTGATGCTCGGCAATACTACTCCAATACAGGGGGAATGTCTCGCGTTTTGATCTTACCTCTACTCCATTAGCGTTTCTGGATGTCAGAGTTCACCTGCGGCCATTCCAGCCTTGCAGATCACCTACGGCGCAATACTTGAAGAGATAATTCGACTAGAAGTAGAATTATTGAAAAGCACAATAATCGTTTTCAGCACAAATTTACTCAATAACAAAGTATTACTACATAAATATAAATGATAATATCTTCATAGTGGAGAGATGCACGCCGGAAATCGACCAAACATAAACTTTTTATTATCGATATACCAATTCTGAACTTTCAATTTGGATACGGTTAACTTACATCACTTCGAAGCTTGTCGGCTGAAAATGACGGGCGCTGTTACACAGC
This sequence comes from Shinella sp. OV683, assembly GCF_057787725.1. Lineage (NCBI taxonomy): Bacteria > Pseudomonadati > Pseudomonadota > Alphaproteobacteria > Hyphomicrobiales > Rhizobiaceae > Shinella > Shinella sp. OV683. Next base: position 1,075,396 of record NZ_CM173543.1, on the reverse strand, counting down.
CGCTCGCTCGGAGACATCCTGGTGACATCAAAACGGGTCAGCATTTCACAAAGCAACTCTGGATGATTTTGTCGCAAAGGCAACGAACATTGCGATCAGTCGCCCGCCACCCCAGGAAATGTCGACGAGCAACTGACACCAAATCAGACGATGGAAAAGTGGCTGGCTGTAAGACTGGCCACGTTCACATTTTCGAGAACGAGATAGTCGTTCGGGCCGGCGTAGATCGCAGTGTTGGGACCCCATTGCTGCAGTCGCGCTTGTACGTCAGCAAACGAATTGACCCCGTTCAGATCGAGCCGCACATGGTCTTCGGCAAGACTGAAGTCATCGACATAATCAATGCCTCCGCCAGTTCTAAAGACAAATGTGTCCCTGCCGGCTTCACCAAAAAGAGTGTCATTGCCCTGCTGCCCGCCGAGAATGTCGTTGCCGGCATGCCCATAGAGCACGTCGTTGCCAGCGCCCGCTCGGATATTGTCGATACCCTTGGTTCCATTCACCGTTTCGCCGGCGGACGTGCCGGTCACCAGATTGGCGCTAAGGTCATTGCTGAATCGGAAGTTGCCGGCCCTCAAGCTGCCGAGCGATACATGGGAGAGAACGAGATAGTCGTTGGCGTCGATAAAGATCGCGGCGTTTCGGCCCCACTGATGCAGCATCGGCTGGAGATCGGCAAAACTGCTGATTCCGTTTAGCTTCAGCTTCACAATATCGCTGGCGACATTGAAGTCGGAAACATGGTCTACGCCTCCACCAGGCTCATATTTGAAGGTGTCTCTGCCCGGCCCACCAGACATCTTGTCGTTTCCGGCCTCACCGTTCAGGACGTCCCTGCCCGCGTGGCCGAAAATGGCGTCGTCGCCGCCCCCGCCGAGAATTCTGTCAACGCCCGACGTGCCGTGGAGCGTCTCTCCTCTCGCCGTTCCAACCAAGGTCGGGTTGATGATTTCGTTTTCGTAATCAACGGGATTCGGGTTGAAGAAATCGTCCAGGATATTGGTGCCCGAACTGCCCAGGCTGCCGAGATAGTAGTGATACGACGGTGGCCACCACTCTCCCGCACCCCAGGCCGTCCAACCGAGGAACACGTCGCTGTTGTTGTTCATATACTTCAGCAAGTCGGCATACTCGTCTGCGTTCTGCCCATTCGCCGCAACGCCAAACTCGCCGAGGAAAAGCTCATAGCCCTTCGCGCGCGCCCAGTTGGCGACCCCCTTCAGGACCGTCGCGCCCTTTCCATCCACCGCGTCGGCCGAAGTGCCTGAGTTGTTCTGATCAAGATATTGATGGATCTCGAACGCAAAGTTGTCGGCGGAATCCACGAAGGCTTCATAAGCAGCCTTTTCGTCGGCATAGTCTGGATCGTTGAACCGATGCGCTCCGGACCAGTCGACGGTGGGAACGAGGATCTTGTTTTCCGCGCCCGTTCCGCGGATGGCGTTGGTGGCAGCCTGAGCGAAGCGCATCCATGTCGAGACATCGATATCGTGCGGCTCGTTCATGATCCCGAACCAGACGTTGTCCTCGTCCTTGAACTCGTTTGCGAGCTTCGCCCACACATCGGCATAGGCGGCTCTGAGAGATGTCGATCCGCCAGCCATGCTTTGGCCGAAATATCCCCCGAAATTGTGCATGTCGAGGATGAGAAGCTGACCATGCGCTTTGGCATAATCTACAGCGTCGTGGAGAAGCTGGAGATACCCTTGATCCAGTGCACCGTTTGCCTGGGGCTGCAAGCGTTCCCAAGTGAATGGGAGCCGGACTGTATTTGCACCCGCACCAGACCAATAATCGTATTGTGGATTCCCGTTCGAGACATAGTCTGTCCAGAGGACCCCTCCGATACCGCCACCAAACTCGAGACCTGACAGGTTAATTCCAGTGAACTTTACAGCCATTGCACGACCTCCTTGACCTTTTAAAAGGTGCGGGTGAGAACAGCGACGTTCAAAATCGTGGGGTGTCGTGCGTGACGCAGAACAATGTCACACGGCGCCTATGCTGGCATAGGTAATGCGGTACGTGACGAACTGCACAAGCAGCGTACCGCGATGTCTGCTGATGCCACGGCAAGATGACCTTATTTAGGCCAACCATGAGCAGGAAGATTTGCTGGACTGTGAAGCGTAAGGCGGGCCCGTGACGGGCATGCTCATCGAGCCTTGGCTGATTTTGGCGACGCAGCCAAACCCCATGCGGAGATTTCACACCTGATTAAGCATGATACCTACCGGAGACGGCTGCGCAGCCGGGCGATAGCCATCACCGAGCCACCGGCAAGCAGCCCCCAAAACGCACCCGATATGCCGCCGAAGGACAGCCCCGATGCCGTGACGATGAAGGTGACTGCCGCTGCCTCTCGTGTCTCAAGTTCCTTGAAGGCCGCCAGCGCCGAGGCGGAGAATGCAGCAATCAATGCCAGACCCGCCACCGCCTCGATCAGGATTTTCGGCGCCAGTGCGACCGCAGCGGTGACTGCCCCCGCCAGCAATCCGAGGATCACATAACCGACGCCCGCGATGACGGCCGACCAATAGCGCCGCTTCGGATCGGCATGGGCATCCTCGCCCGCACACATCGCCGCCGTGATCGCGGCAAGATTGACCGCGTGGCCACCGAACGGCGCCGCCAGCAGCGAGAAGATACCCGTTGCCGTGAACAGCGGCCCCGGCGCAGGCGCATAGCCATTGACCCTGAGTACGGTGATCCCCGGAATATTCTGCGAGGCCATAGTGATGATGAACAGCGGCAGCGCGATCGAAATCAGCGCCGAGGTCGTGAATTCAGGCCAGGCGAAAACCGGCGTGGGAATCAGCGCATCGCCGACATGGGCAAGCGCCACCGGATCGATCTGCACCCCAAAGATAATCACCAGCACAAAGGCGGCCAGAGCCGCCGGCACGGCCAGAAGCCTGTTGATCGCTCCGCCCAGGAAGTAAGCCACCACGATCGGCAAACCAAGTGCCGGGCTGAAGCCAACCGCCTTCACCGGCGCAAAACACAGCGAGATCAGCACACCGGCCAGCATCGCATTGGCGAGCGGGGGCGGGATCGCCGAAACGGCGCGATTGAGCGGCCTAAAGAGACCCGCGGCGATGATCAGCAAGGCCGAGATCAGAAACGCCCCGACCGCCACCGGAAATCCGCCTTGAACGGTGCCGACCGTCGCCAGAAAGGCAGCCCCCGGTGTCGACCAGGCAATCGAGATCGGCATCCTCTTCCACAGGCTCAGCACGATGCCGCACAGCCCCATGGCAATCGACAATGCCATCAGCCCTGATGCCGCTTCCGCGTCCGTGGCGCCGGTCGCCTTGATCCCCTGCAGCACCACGGCAAACGACGAGGAAAAGCCGACAAAAGCAGTCAGCAGCCCCATCACGAAGCTTTGCGGCGAAAGATCCTTGAGCATCTGAAACGTCCGGAGAAGGCAGGATTGAAAAACGCCGGCTCGAGGCCGGCGTTACAAGTGATCAAGCTCAGAGCGTCTTGGCGAACCATTCGGCAGTCTTGACGATCACGCCGTCGGCCACCTTCTGGTCAGGGCCGAGCACGCCATAGATATGATCGGCATCCGGCACGACGTAGGCTTCCTTTGTCTGGCTCTTCGCCAGCCCCACGAAGCGATCGGTGTAGCCGGCCGAGAAATCCTTGGAGCCGGCAATGGTCAGATAGGCACCGGGATAGGAGGCGATCGCATCGTCGATCTTGTACTTGCCGAGACTGTCAAAGAACGCCTGCTTGAGCGCGATCGTCCGCCAGCCCAGGTCGAGGCCGACAATGCCGTCTTCCTTGGCGCGATCGAAGGCCTTCTGGCCCATCTCGCTGAGGAAATCCTGCTGCAGATCGCCAACCGAGGACCACGTCACCAGCGACTTGACGTCCTGCGGTGCACCGGAGGCGAGCAACGTGGCGATGCCGCCGCCGAGGCTGAAGCCGAGCACGCCGGTGCGCGCTGGATCGACGCCGTCGGTCTTGCGCAACACATCCAGCGCCGCCTTGGCCGCATCCAGTTGCTGGTCGATGGTGGTCGCGCCGGTATCGCCCTCGCTCCTGCCGAAGCCCGGGAAATCGATACGCAGCGAGGCGATGCCCTTGTCGGCAAGCGCACGCGCCTCACGGGCATACATGCCGCCGACTTCATCCTTGGAACTGCCGAACCCATGCAGCAACAGCACAGCCGGAACCGGGTCGGAATGGGCAGGCATGTTGAGGGTCGCGGAAATGCCGCCCTCCAGCGTCATTGTCGTCTCGTCAGCGAGCGCCATTGCCGGTGCCGCGAAAATTCCGAGTGCTGTCAACGCGATGCGCGCTGCCCTGCCGGTGGCTTTCATCGAAAGGGGTTTGCGCCATACGTTGGGCGCCGCGATCGCTTGGAACATCTCGTTCTCCTATGCATCGGATTCGTGAAGAGCGCGACGATATGAGCAATTTGAAGCGGTTACAAGGCGCCTTGCGCCACACCATCCTACGAAAATGCAGTCGACGTGCTCAGACAGGCCTTCACTCCCGCCATTTGGCGAAGCCAGGCGAATGTTGCAAATATGCGGTTGACCTGGCCCCTGGGGCTGGCCCGATAAGAGGTGCGGCAACAATAGCGAGGTGAGTCGTGAGCCCTTCCACCCAATTCCTGAACGCATCCGAAGCCGCCCAAAGGCTCGGCGTGTCGCCCAAGGCACTGCGCCTTTATGAACAGCGCGGCTTGGTCACCCCGCTTCGCACCTCAGCGGGATGGCGAACCTACGGCCCCATGGAGATGGCACGCGCCGGCGAGATCGTTGCGCTGCGCGCTCTGGGCCTCAGCCTTGCCCAAGTGGCGCGGGTGCTGAAGGGTGACCCACAGGCCCTTGGGCCAGCCTTGGCTGCGCACCAGTCGATGCTGGAAGGCCAGATCCGTCAACTCGCCGATACCGTGGAGAAGGTTCATAGCCTGCGCACCAGCCTCGCCCACGGCGAAGCACCTCTCGTTGGAGAACTCGCGCGGCTGGTGCGACCAACCGCCGAGATTGTTGTCGCCTTCGACCTTCCCTGGCCATGGGGCGGCGAGCGATTCGAACTGTGCGATGTAAGACAGATTAACTACATCATTGGCCCCCTGGGCAGCGGCAAGACGCGGCTTGCCCAAGCCCTTGCCAAAAACCTCCCCGGCGGCACCTTTCTGGGTCTCGAACGAATGGAAGGTGACAACTGGGAAGCTCTGTCTCGACTGACGGATGATATCGAGCTGAAATCGCGGGTCGACCAGGTTCTTGCCTGGCTGGTGGAAGACGGTGCGACGGCATCGACAGCCCTCACCGCGCTTGTCGCAGCACTTGAATCGGACACCTCTGCCTATCTGGTCGTCGATATGGTCGAGCAGGGTCTGGACCACGCGTCGCAGGAGGCGCTGATGGCCCACTTGCATAACCGCGGCCCGAAGGCACGGCCGCTGTTCCTGATGACGCGCTCGTCGGCGATCCTTGACCTCAGCGCCGTCGGCCCCGACGAGACGATCATTCTCTGCCCCGCCAACCACAGCCCACCGGTTCAAGTCGCGCCTCATCCGGGCGCGCCCGGCTACGAGGCCGTCGCCACCTGCCTTGCCTCCCCGGCTGTACGCGCACGCACGGCCGGCGTCATTGCCTGGCGTCCGTCGGACGAAAACAATCGGGCTGTGGCACAAATTTGACAAACAAAAAGCCCCCGCCGGCTTTCGCTGGCGAGGGCTTTGAAATCAGTACAACTCGACCGATCAGATGTCGGATTGCGAATCGATGATCCGTGAAACCAGGCCGTATTCCTTGGCCTGCTCGGCGGACAGCCAATAGTCGCGGTCCGTGTCCTTGGAGATCTTTTCGACGGTCTGGCCAGTGGCCACGGCGAAGATCTTGTTGAGCCGCTCATTCATGCGAATGATCTCCCTGGCCTGGATCTCGATGTCCGATGCCATGCCGCGCGTGCCGCCCGAGGGTTGGTGCAGCAGGAAGCGGGTGTTGGGCAGGCAAAGACGCTGTTCCTTGGGGACGCTGACATAGATGAGCGCGCCGGCGGAAGCCACCCAGCCGGTGCCGATCATGAACACCTTCGGCTTGATGAACTTGATCATGTCGTGGATCGAGTCGCCCGATTCGACATGGCCGCCCGGCGAATTGACGAAGATACGAATATCGTCGTCACTGGCCGCCGCCATCGCCACGAGCTGCGTGCAGACCCGCTGGGCGAGTTCCTGCGTGATGCCGCCATAGATGAAGATGGAACGCGACTTGAAGAGATTGGACTCGATGTCCTTGCCCATCGGCGCTTCGGTTTTCTTTTCCTTGTCGTCGTCGTCTTCGTCGTTCATCCAATTCTCCGATATAGAACTTGCAGGCCCTTGAGATAGGGCGACTCACATTGAAAAACAATGCAACAAAACGCGTTTAAGCGAAACGGGTGAATTGCGGGTAAAGGCGTGGAACTCCCGCATATCCCTGCCCACCAAAGCAGCAACGTAACAAATCGTCCAAAAATGCGGCATTGCGGCAAACGCCGTATGGACAGGCCAGCGATTCCAACGGTAGAAATTCAGCTATGCCTGTCGCAATACCAAGGGGACGATGATGTTCAAACGTGTTTCCATTTCCGCCGCCATGCTGGTCGCCATGACGGCTCCGGCCTTCGCCCATCTCAATCCGGCAGAGCATGGCTCGCTGATGGCGGGCCTTTCCCATCCGTTCTCGGGTGCGGACCACGTGCTGGCTATGGTCGCGGTCGGCCTCTGGGCGGCGCAGATCGGTGGCAAGGCGCGCTGGATCATTCCTGCAACATTCGTCTCAATGATGGCAGCCGGCTTCCTGTTGGCGATGAACAGCATCTATCTGCCGTTCGTGGAACCCGGCATCCTCGCCTCGGTCACCGGCCTCGGCCTCCTCGTCGCACTCGCCGTCAAGGTGCCGGCTCCGGTCAGTGCTGCTGTAGTCGGCGTCTTCGCAGTGTTCCATGGCCACGCGCATGGCGGCGAACTGGGTGCGGCTACGCCCCTGTCATTTGCACTTGGTTTCGTGATTGCCACTGCAGTTCTGCACGGCATCGGCCTTGGGATCGGCATGGCCATTGCCAGCCGCGGTCAAGTGCTGGCGCGTACGCTCGGTGCGGCGACCGCTCTCGGTGGAGCATGGCTGACGTTTGGTTGAAAATTTGATTGCGTGGTCGGCAAGACACAATTCTTGTCGACCACGAGCGCTCGCAATGCGTGCTCAATGAGATGTGTCGAGCGATGCAATCTCTTTGACAACTGCCTCATACTGCTCTCTTTGAAATTCGAATGGACCAAGTGCCGAGTAGTTCCGCGTTGGCCGATGCGGCTGCCGAAAATCGGTCCAAATGATCTTGTCGCCTTCTGACTTTATGTGAGCCTCTAGCGGCCAGCAGCCCGCCTCGCCACATTGGCAGAACAGCAAAAATACTTTTCCGGGTTCATGACCGTAGACGCCTTCTTCTCCCATAAAATACTTGGACAGAGAGCCAAAACGATAGGTATCGGGTACCACCCCGCCATACCCGCCGGCAGGATCTTTGTACCCTTGTTGGTTCTCGAAATCTTCGACGAGAACAGCCAGACTCACGCCATCCACACAAGGGGTGAGCGTCATTGTGGCGTCATCAATAATCTCATTTAGGAAACTGAATACGTGTACCATAGTTTATGGACAGCCCCCCTCTTCTCACCCCCGCCCGCGATAGGGCGCGACGCCCTGGTCCGGCAGCCATACATTCTCCGGTGGCGCGCCCGTCTGCCAGAACACATCGATCGGCATGCCGCCACGCGGATACCAGTAGGCGCCAATGCGCAGCCACTTCGGCTCCAGCAGCCCAACGATGCGCTTGGCAATATCCAGCGTGCAATCCTCGTGGAAGGCGCCGTGATTGCGGAATGAATGGAAATAGAGCTTCAGCGACTTTGATTCTACCAGCCAAGCATTCGGCACATAATCGATGACGATATGGGCAAAATCCGGCTGGCCGGTCATCGGGCAAACCGAGGTGAATTCCGGCATCACGAAACGCACGACGTAGTCAGTGCCCTGATGGCCGGCCGGCACGCGCTCAAGCACGGCCTCTTCGGGGCTGGCGAAGCCCTTGGTTTCGGAACCCAGCTGGGTGAGATTGGAGACGTCGGTGATTGGCATGACATTGCCCTTTCATTAGCCAGAATTACATCATGTTGACGCGAACGCCGTGGGCTTTCTCGCCCTCAGGTTCGACATGGATGACGCATTGCGCTCCGGGATGGACCTCATGGATCGCGTCTTCGAGCCGGTCGCAGATATCATGTGCCTCACGCACTGTCATGCCGGCTGGCACCACCATGTCGAAAACCACGAAACTCACTTGGCCCGCGCGGCGGGTGCGGAAGTGATGAACATTCAAGGCGCCGTAGCCGCTCTTCGAAATGGCCGTCTTGATCGCCTCCTCGTCATGCGCCTCAACCGCCTGGTCCATCAATCCGCCGATCGAATGCGAGATCACCTTCCAGCCCTGCCACAGGATGTTGATCGCCACCAGTATCGCCATGACGGGGTCGAGGATGGCGTAGCCTGTGGCAATGGCGAGCACAAGGCCAACCAGCACACCTGCCGAGCTGATGACATCCGACCAGATATGCTGGCCATCGGCCGTCAGCGCCGGAGAACGATATTTCCTGCCAGCACGGATGAGCACGCCTGCCCAAACGACATTGATGACGCCGGCGGCTGCGTTGATCGCAAGACCGAGCACCGGCGCGTCTAGCAAGATCGGGTTCGACAGGTGGGGAATAGCCTGCGACACAATCATCAGCGCCGCCACCACGATCAGCACGCCCTCCACGACGGCCGACACATATTCAGCCTTGTAGTGGCCGAACGGATGATCCTGGTCGGCTGGCTTGGCGGCATAGCCGACGACCATCCAGGCAACGACCGCCGCGATGACATTGACCGTCGATTCCAGCCCATCGGACAACAGCGCCACCGAGCCGGTGACATACCAGGCGACCATCTTCAGCCCCATAACGCCGAACGCCAGCGGAATGCCCCAGAACGCCAGGCGCTGCACCGATATGTTCTTCTGTTCCATCTCACCGTCCCCGCCGCAAATGCGAATGAATAGCATTTGCGTGTGTATTCAACGCGAAACCGCGCGAACGGGGTGCGTTCGCGCGGTTTCTGTGTGAGGCTGCTATTAGCGGATTTGGCGTGGGGGTCAAGCGTAAATCATTTTGGTATGCCGCGAAGGCTGGGCAAATCTAGCCACCCGCGTGAACTTGCTTCATCTGCCATTTTGCAATTTCAACTGCTCTATCCCATGAAATACCGTCCCGCTGATCGAGGTAGAGTGGATGATCGCTCTCATGCAGCGTAATTTTTGGCCTCAGCCCCATATCCTGCCACATCACGTCGCAAGCGAGATTTGGGAGAGGCTCATATGGATCTCTGCGCCTGTAATAAGACAAAACGACAGGCAGCCAACCAAATGAAATCTCACCTCGCCGGTCTGTTCCGACGGCGTCTATGTAGCGAGTGAAGCTGTCCTTGGATTGCGTGACCCAGACGCCCCAAGTGAAGGGTGCAGCAACGCGATGAATGGGAATTTCGAGGGTCACTCGAATTGCGTAGATGTCGTCGCCGTCTGGCTGACCTTCAGCGGCTCTGATCCAGCACAAGTCATCGTCACAAGTCACTCGTTCTTGGTATTCCGCGTCGGACACGTCGAGAAGAAACGGCGGGTTTTGGACTGCAAAAGACGGCGAGCCCTTGAACTTCTCGCCGCAGCAAGCGCATGTATACGAAAAGCTCTTGCGACGGTTCCAGAACAAGCGGCCCTCCCAATCTGCCATTTAGAACCGGAGCGCACTCACTAATTGAGCGCGCTCCACAAAAAGGATGGCTCAAGCCGCCTTCACCTTCGCCCGCTTTGCCAGATGCGCCACCACATTCTCGATCATCCGCATGCCGGCATCCGAGCCGAGCGTCATGATCGACTCCGGGTGGAACTGCACGGCCGCGACCGGCTCCTTGGTGTGTTCGATGCCCATGATCGTGCCGTCTTCGGCTTCGGCGGTGATCATGAATTCGCGCGCCAGCGTCGAGGGATCGGCAAAGATCGAGTGATAGCGGCCGACGGTGACTTCCTTGCCGAGACCAGAAAACACGATGCCGGGCTCCAGCACGCGGATGCGCGATGGCTTGCCATGCATCGGCACGGCGAGATGCCTGAGTTCGCCTCCATAGGCTTCCGCCAGTGCCTGCAGGCCGAGGCAGACGCCAAAGATTGGCAGGTTGCGGGCGCGCGCCTTCTTGATCGTCGCCTTGCAATCAAAATCCTTCGGCGAACCCGGTCCGGGCGACAGCACGACGAGATCCGGGTTCATCCGGTCAAACACCTCTTCCGGCACCGGCGAGCGCACGGTCGAAACGGTCGCGCCCGTTTGGCGGAAATAGTTGGCGAGGGTGTGAACGAAGGAGTCTTCGTGGTCGACGAGCAGGATGTTGACCCCCTGCCCCACCTTGGCAACGTCGCGTTTGGTCATCGAAGCATTCCCCGATTTTGCATCCCGGATCGCGGCGATCATTGCCGACGCCTTCAATTCGGTCTCGGCCTCTTCATCTTCCGGCACCGAATCGAACAGCAGCGTGGCACCCGCCCGGACCTCGGCAATACCATCCTTGATGCGCACCGTGCGTAGCGTCAGGCCCGTATTCATGTCGCCATTGAAGCCGACCCAGCCGATCGCGCCACCATACCAGACGCGCGGGCTCTTCTCATGCGCTTCCACGAACCGCATCGCCCAGAGTTTCGGCGCACCGGTAACGGTCACCGCCCAGGCGTGGCTGAGGAAGCCGTCAAAGGCATCCATGTCATCGCGCAGGCGGCCTTCGATGTGGTCGACCGTATGGATCAGCCGCGAATACATCTCGATCTGGCGGCGGCCGATGACCTTTACAGAGCCCGGCTCGCAGACGCGGCTCTTGTCGTTGCGGTCGACGTCGGAGCACATCGTCAGCTCGGACTCGTCCTTCTTGGAATTCAAGAGCTTGAGGATCTGTTCAGAATCCGAGATCGCGTCCTCGCCGCGCTTGATGGTGCCGGAGATCGGGCAAGTCTCGATGCGGCGACCGGACACGCGCACGAACATTTCGGGCGATGCGCCGACCAGATATTCCTGATTGCCGAGATTGATGTAGAAGGAATAGGGCGACGGATTGACCGCCTTCAGGCGGCGCGAAATCGCCGATGGCTTGGAGTCGCAACGCTCCATGAATTTCTGGCCGGGCACAACCTCGAACAGGTCGCCGCGGACAAAACTCTCCTTGGCCTTGGTGACGAGCTGCGCATATTCGCCGGGACGATGATCGCCGCGCGGCGGGATCTTGTCCGTCGACTTGAAGGGATCGGGCGGGATGTCGCCTGCCTTGCCCAGCGTGGTGCGGCCATCCTTGGCGAATTCGTAGCGGTCGATCCAGGCTTTGGCCTGATAGTTGTCGACGACGAGGATCTCGTCGGGCAGGAACAGCACCATGTCGCGCTGGTCGGTGGGTCGCTTGAGCTTCAGCTCGATCGCGTCGAACTGGAAAGCAAGGTCATAGCCGAAAGCGCCATAGAGGCCGATCGAGGCGTCTTCCGGCGAATGGAACAGTTCGGTGATCGCGCGCAGCACCGTAAACACGGTGGGTATCTTGGAGCGCTCTTCTTCAGTGAACACGCGTTTGGGTTCATCGATGGTGAGGTCGAGCCGGCGCGCCGTCTTCGTACCCGGCGTCACATCCTCCACCGTGCGCAGGTTTTCGGTGATGATGTCGAGCAGAACTTCGCCGCGCTCGTTATAGGCTTCGATCCAGACGCTGCGGCCGAAGGAGGAGATGCCGACCGGCGGATCGCAGACCGCGACATCCCAACGCGTATAGCGGCCGGGATATTCGTAGTTGGAGGAGAGCACCGCGCCACGCCGCTCATCGAGCTTTTCGACATAGGAGTCGATCGCGTCGGCATAGGTGGTTTCCCGCCGGGTGCGGGTCACGGTAATCCCGCCCTTGGTGATATATTGCTCGGACCCATCGTCCAGTACGCGCGTTCCCATTCTCAACTCCCGTTTTGGCCCGGTCTTCGCGCGGCCCGGATACGAAAAAAGCCGCCTCAGATCGGGCGGCTTCGTTTCGAGTCTTGTCACATGACTGTTCGAGGCCGCGTTTTCAGCGAGCCCACCACCAAGCAACCATGTTCAAAGACGTGTTCATGGACACTACAAATACCGAAGTTTTTTCGCTTGGCAAGTGCCCCCAGGACACAACCCGCCGGAAAACCTAATTGCTGTTACTTGGGAAACGGGGCCTCAGATCAGGAAGTCCGAGTTGTGCAGGTCGGCTTTGGTGAGATCCTCGATGATCAATTGATCGGTGCCGATCCGGATCAGCACGCCTGCTGCGGTGTCCTTCATGTGATTGTTGAAGAGATCGTTATAGCTCGAAAAGTCGGTGAGCCTGATCAAGTCGATCTTGTCCTCGCCATGCATGAAATCATCGATCCGGTCCTTGCCATAGCCGTCGGAAAAGATGAACCGGTCTGCGCGGCTGCCGCCCATAAGGAAGTCATCGCCCTTGCCGCCATCAATGCGGTCTTTATTTTCGCCACCATAGAGGAAATCGTTGCCGCCGGATCCGAGCAACGTGTCACTACCGGCGGAACCGTAGAGCTTGTTGCCGGCCTGGTTGCCAATCAACAGATCGGCGCTGGCGCCGCCAAACGCATTCTCGATCGTCACGCCATGGGCGATAGTGTAACCGCCCGCCGTGCTCTTGTAGCCGCCCGAAACCGTGTCCAGCACCCGTGAGAAAAAGCCGCCGGCATGGTGCCATGGATCGATGATCTCCTGCTGCAGGCCGTCAGACAAATGCTTGTAGAACACCGTGGTCTTGAGTTCGGCAATCATCGCCTTGAGGCCGGAGCTGACGGTATCGGTGTCGAGTGTCGCGGCATTGAGATTGATCAGCACCGACTTGCCAGAGCCATCGAAAGCGATCTGGTCCTCGCCCGAGGAGTCCCAGATGCAATAGTAGGCACGGCCGATCTCGACGGCGCTTTCTGTGAGATCAAGAGCCTGCATCTTGGCGGCAGAGAGCTCATATGTGGAGGCACCGACGGCATAGTCTTCCTTGCCGTAGAGCGCCTGTAGCGCGGCAACGTCAAGCGCCATGAAGGTTACTGCATGCCCATAAGACGTGCCATTCGAGGCACCATTATAGGACATCACCGAATAGCGCTCATTGTCCATGAACTTGCCGATCGTCGCGAGCGGCGCGCCGTCGGATTCTCGGTGCGTGTGCTTGAGGCCGAGGCTGTGGCCGATCTCGTGCAGAATGGTCCAGTTGGCATATTCACCGCCACCGGTTTCACCCGCCTCGAGCATATAGTCGAGACCGCTGTTGAAGGCACCGAGCGACCAGCTGTCTCCATTCGCTTTAGGCCCATCGTAGGATGTGCCGGGAAACTCGAAAAAGCCCTCGATGTCGCTGTTGGGCTTATCGACGCTGACAACCACGGCGTCGGCATCGGCCACGACGTCAGTCTGGGCGAAATCGAGCTGTGAAACCGTGTCGATCATGGCGTAGGCGCGCGCGGTCACCGCACCGAAGGCAAAAACCGCGTCGGGATTGCCGCTCCAGGTACTCCGGAAATCATCGAGAAATTCACCGTCGAGACTAAGAGCGGTGCTGTCGCCGACATAATATTGCAGGCTGGTTTCCGCCCAGATCTTGTTGGCGGTGATGGAATTCAGCATCTGCTCCGTTGCCGCGGAATAGTTGCCGATCAGATCCTTGCTTGTCACTAATGCCATGAAATCCCCTCACGATTCGGCGCAGCCTATTGGGGAAATCCGGTCAAGTCGAGCGTACTTGGGCGCCGTTTTGCGATCGTGCCAGATTTAGGAACGGTCAGCCTTCAGCTCGGAAAATCCTCGCCGGTAAAGCGTTGGAGAAATGTTGAATTGCTGGGAGAAATGCGTCCTGAGTGTCGTGGATGTACCGAAGCCAGCCTTGAGCGCCACGTCCTCGATGCCGAGTTCGGTGGTTTCCAATAATTGTCGTGCAAGGCTTGTCCGCTCGCGCGCCAGCCACTCGCCAAAACTCATCGCATGCGCCGACTGGAACCGGCGCGTAAAAGTCCGCCGCGTCATGTTGGCAGCCTCTGCCGCGCTGTCGAGCGAATGCGGCATATCGAGTGTCGCGCGCACCTGGTCCAACACGGCGGCAAAGCGATCGTTGCGATCCGGCGGAGGCATGGGCATGTCGATCAGCTGCGCCTGACCGCCCAGCCTATGCGGCGACATGACGATATGGCGCGCTAGCAGCGTCGCGACCTTGCTGCCATAAAGCTCGCGGACGATGTGTAGGCAGCAATCAAGCCCGGCCGCCACGCCGGCTGAAGTAAACAGCCGTCCCTCATCGACATAAAGCACTTTCGCATCGATGCCGACGGCGGGATGAAGCCGGGCCAGTTCGTCGGCATAGGCCCAATGCGTCGTCGCGCGCTTGCCATCGAGCAGACCGGTCGCCGCCAGTGGAAAAGCGCCGAGGCAAAGTCCAGCGACAACGGCGCCATTGGCATAGGCAGCACGCAAGGCGTTGGCGAGCTCTTTGGTGGGCGGTGCTACGATGTCTCCCCAACTGGGGATGATGACGATATCGGCCATCTCGACAACCGATAGATCCTTTTCGCAGGGGATCAAGAAACCGACATCGGTGCGCATCTCGCCCGCCTCCGCCGCCACGATCTTGAAGTCGAATTCCGGCAGGCCAAGCGCGCGCCGATCCTGCCCGAAGATCAGGCAGGGCACCGACAGATGAAACGCGCTCATGCCTTCAAACATCAGAACTGCGACGCGAGGATTTCTCAAGACGCCACTCCAGCATTTCGCCAAAATGTCCCATTTCTTTCGAATATTGTCAATTGGGCCACTTTCGGCGAAGCCGTCCTGGCCTATGATCGGGCCATCAACCTCATGGAAAAAGGAAAACGCCATGACCAAGCATGACAACAGCCACCGCGCCCTGATCGTCATCGACGTGCAGAACGAATATGACGACGGCAATCTGCCGATCGAATTTCCGCCTTTCAAGGAGACCGTCCCGAACGTCGCCAAGGCCATGGATGCCGCCCAGGCGGCCGGCGTGAAGGTTATCACCGTACAGCATGTCGCCGACGAGAAATCGCCCGCGTTCGCCAAGGGAAGCCACGGCGGAGCACTGTACGAGCTTGTTCGCGATCGGCCGCATGACCATCACATCGAGAAGAAGATGGCGAGCGCCTTTGCCGGCACGGATCTGGAGAACTGGTTGATCAAGAACGGTGTCACCACGCTGACTGTCATCGGCTACATGACGCACAATTGCGATCTCTCGACCGTCATCTATGCATCGCATATGGGTTTCACCGTCGAGTTCCTGTCGGATGCGACCGGCGCCCTACCCTACTCGAACAGCGCAGGCGAGGCTTCCGCCGAGGAAATCCACCGCGTCGTGACCGTGGTGATGCATACCGGTTTTGCGGCCGTCGCGACAACGGATGCCTGGATAGATGCAATCAGCAACGGCAAGAGCCTGCCGATCGACAACATCCTGAACTCCAACCGCAATGCCCGCCGGATGTCGGCTGCGGCGGCCTGACGCGGAAATGGCGGCGCTTTGCAACGCCGCCATTCCAACCTGACCGTTGTCTCAGCTGGAGTCACCGACGCGTCGCAGCAATGTTTTCAGTTTGCGCAGATCGAGGCCACTCTTTGGTTCGAATGCCGCGTTTTGTCCGCCCATTCCATTATCGATGAAAGTAGGCCGGAACGCCCGCACATTGAACATCAGCAATACATCGTTGCCGCTAATCTTGCCGAGCCCATTTCCTGCAATCGATACGTTGAATGTACTCGAGCCAATCTTGAGCGGGAAACCGGCCTTCGCCATCACCTGGTTATCGACCGTCAACTCCACGCTGTCACCGATCGTGACGTCCGTGACAACAAGATAATAGAGATTGGGATCCCTGGCCGCCTCCCTGAAAGACCAATCTTCGAGCACTGTCGGATCGGCAATCACGCTGTTAGACAAGCTGGTTAGAATGGACTTGCATTGAAACCGCCGGGAATCCTTGGCGACCAGCGACGATCTTGTTTTCACCGCGCTTTCGATCGCCGATATCTGCGCCGGCGTAAGATCGAGATTCGCTTCGAGAGAGAATTCATACTGCGTTTCGATGTCCGAGGGACTGCCGGGATCGCCGCCGGGAGGCGAGCACTCCACCTGGCCTTTATAGGACAGCGTCGATTCCTTGATATTCCAGAGCAGCAGCGATCCAGGACGGTAGCCGCCGGAATTCAGGAAGCCGTAGTTGGTCTTGGCGAAATCGACATCGATCTTCACCGTCTGGGAATTGCATGCGCTCAGCATCATGCCGAGAACAGCAGGAAGAAGAAATCGCCTCATATTCGCCCCCACAATCATCAAATGACCTGATGTCATGCATGCGAGATTACAATTCGAATTTAAGACTGTATTACACGAAGAATACATCGAATTTTAGTCTAAATAAGCAACGAACGACAAACATACCTCGCGTTAAACTGCAGTCTGGAAAAATTAATATTTACCACAAGGGAAATGCCCTCATATTAGCTATACCACCTCTAGCAATCCTAGGCAAATATCCTCCCGTGATGGGCAAACGTGCGCAGCTCCAGGCCGGTTGAGGTGAGCGTATCCAAACTTTCTGCCGATCTCCGCTGAACTTTCCAGCGACCAGCGGCGTTGCCTATTGCAACGTATTGATATGGAGCGGCGCAATTCTCATTCGTCTGGCAATCCTTCTCGCGACCTCGGCCTTCCTCATGGGCGCCGACCTGCCCAAAAACGTGCCGATCCCGGAACCACGCCCGGAGACGACGCCCGTGCCCGAGCGCAAGGACAAGGTCGAGAAATCCGAACCTCAACAGCCCGAACCAAAGGACGACAAAGCCGAGCCCGAAGAAGAGCAGAAAACGGTCGAAGACGACTATGTGCCGCCACCGATCGAGAAGGAAGATCCGGTAGAGTTCGCTGCATGTCTGTCAGAGCTGAAGGCATTGGGCGTGGCCTTCAAGGAGAGCCCTGCCATTGAGGAGAACAACGGTTGCGGCATCGACCGACCGATCACGGTGACGTCCCTCGGTCAAAATGTTTCCCTGAAGCCTGGGGGCGAGATGCGCTGCCAGACCGCACTAAGCTTGGCTCAGTGGGCGGCCAACGTCGTCATTCCATCACTGAAGCAGGCAAAGCCCGACGAAACCCTGTCTGCCCTCAATCAGGCGTCCACCTACGTCTGCCGCAAGCGCAACAATGCTACTACGGGCAAGATCTCCGAGCACGCGCACGGCAACGCGGTCGACATCGCCGGCCTGACATTTAAGAGCGGAGCCACCTTCACCATCAAGCCCCGTATGAAGGATTCGACCATGGACGGCGCCCTGCAGCGCGCAATTACTGCCGCCGCGTGCCTCTACTTCACAACCGTGCTCGATCCCGGCAGCGATGCTGCCCACGAGACGCACCTGCATCTCGATATCATTGAGCGGAAAAGCGGTTACAGGCTCTGCTGGTAGGGGCGACTGCGACCATTTCATCCGCTGCCAGCGCCGTGCAAAGACGTGTCACCGCGAGCGACTTGCGTATGCGATACGATAGTATCGATCATAACAGGCCAGTCGTCGCTGTGCAGTTCGTGGCCTCCACCTTCGATCGGCAACCAGCGCGCGTTCGGGACGGTTTTCACAAACGCCAAACCGTGCTCGATCGGAAAAATCGGATCGCTCGTTCCATGGATCACCAGAACGGGAATACGAATGTCGGCCGCCTCCGGCTTTGGTCCGCCCTCGCCTCCGGATAGCCGGAAGTGATTGGTGGCGCTGGCAAAGGACCGCGCCCGGGCGATATCACGCTCGATCAGCCGTTTTGCCACTCCTGCATCATGCGGGTGGGCAGTGCTGGCAAGCGCACGGGCATCGCGTATCATGAAATCGATCACATCAGCACGGTTGCCCCGGTCCACCGCCTCGCCGCTTTCGGAGTGCTGTGCATAGGCCTCGGTCACCGGCGGCAGGTCTTTTATCCCGAGCGGGGATGTGCTGATCGCCGTCAGTGTCAGAACACGATCGGGATAGCGAAGCGCCATGCATTGGGCGATCACGCCGCCCATCGACATACCAACGACATGCACCGCCCGTATGCCCAACGCATCGAGAATAACGGGCCCGTCGGCAACCATATCAGCGAAGCTGTAGCCCGGTTCCCCTACAGGCCATGTCGTGGAAAGCCCCGTATCGCGATTGTCATAGCGGATCACGTAGCGTCCTCGCCCGGCGAGTTGATCGCAGAATTCCTCCGGCCACCACAGCATCGAAGCCATGGCACCCATGATCAGAAGAATTGGAGGATCGGATGGCTTGCCGAAAGTCTCGACCGCGATCTCGGCATTGCCGCTGTGCACGACAGTACTGGTCATTTTTCTTCCTCAGAAATCTGTCCACGGCAATTCATCACAACTGGTTTTATTTTGCAATCACTTTCGCAAAGCGCCCGCTGAACACAAAAAAACCGGGCGCGCTGAACGCACCCGGTCTGCATCGTTCGACTTGGCTCTAGGAGATCAGAACAGGCCTTCGATCTGCCCCATCTCGTTGAGGAAGATGCGCTCCGACGACGGCGACTTCGGCAGGCCCGGCATGGTCATGATCTCCCCGGTGATGACGACGATAAAGCCAGCGCCGGCAGAAAGCCGCACTTCGCGGACCGGAACCGTGTGGCCTTCCGGCGCACCGCGCAGGTTGGGGTCGGTCGAGAACGAGTACTGCGTCTTGGCCATGCAGATCGGCAGGTGGCCGTAGCCCTGGTCTTCCCAGGCACGCAGTTGGTCGCGGACCGACTTGTCGGCAATCACTTCGCCGGCATGGTAGATGTCCTTGGCGATCGTTTCGATCTTCTGGAACAGCGGCATGTCGTCGGGATAGAGCGGAGCGAACTGCGAGTGGCCGGATTCGGCGAGCTCGACGACCTTGTTGGCGAGCTCCTCGATGCCCGCCGAGCCCTGGGCCCAATGCTTGCAGAGCACGGCTTCGGCACCGAGCGTCGCGACATAGTCCTTGATCGCCTGGATTTCGCCTTCGGTGTCGGAGATGAAGTGGTTGATGCCGACGACCACCGGAACGCCGAACTTCTTGACGTTCTGGATATGACGGCCGAGATTGGCGCAGCCCTTCTTGACGGCGTCGATATTTTCCTTGCCGAGGTCTTCCTTCTTGACGCCGCCATTCATCTTCATGGCGCGCGCGGTCGCGACGATCACGGCTGCATCAGGCTTGAGGCCGGCCTTGCGGCACTTGATGTCGAAGAACTTTTCGGCACCCAGGTCGGCGCCGAAGCCGGCTTCGGTGACGACGTAGTCGGCGAGCTTCAAGGCCGTCGTGGTGGCGACGACAGAATTGCAACCATGGGCGATGTTGGCGAACGGGCCGCCATGCACGAAGGCCGGATTGTTTTCGAGCGTCTGCACCAGGTTCGGCTGCATCGCATCCTTGAGCAGCACGGTCATGGCGCCATCGGCCTTGATGTCGCGGGCAAACACCGGAGTCTTGTCGCGGCGATAACCGATGATGATGTTGCCGAGGCGCTTTTCGAGATCCTTCAGATCGTTCGACAGGCAGAGGATCGCCATGACTTCCGAGGCAACAGTGATGTCGAAGCCGGTTTCTCTGGGGTAGCCGTTGGCAACACCGCCGAGCGAGCCGACGATCTCGCGCAGCGCGCGGTCGTTCATGTCCATGACGCGGCGCCACGCGATGCGGCGGATGTCGAGACCCTGCTCGTTGCCCCAATAGATGTGGTTGTCGATCAGCGCCGACAGCAGATTGTGGGCCGAGGTGATGGCATGGAAGTCGCCGGTGAAGTGCAGGTTCATGTCTTCCATCGGCACGACCTGGGAATATCCGCCGCCGGCAGCACCGCCCTTGACGCCGAAGCACGGGCCGAGCGAGGCTTCGCGGATGCAGACGATTGCCTTCTTGCCGATGCGGTTGAGGCCATCGCCGAGGCCGACCGTCGTCGTGGTCTTGCCTTCGCCAGCCGGCGTCGGGTTGATCGCGGTCACCAGGATCAGCTTGCCGTTCTTCTTGCCACGCTGTTCGGCGATGAACTCAGCCGAGATCTTGGCCTTGTCGTGGCCATAGGGCAGCAGGTGGTCAGATGGAATGTTCAGCTTGGCGCCGATTTCCATGATGTTTTTCTTTTTCGCGGCGCGCGCGATCTCGATGTCGGATTTGACCTCTGACATGACTTGAATGCCTCCCGGTTGTCATTTGTCTAGTTTCAAGACAGGAAATTTTCTTTCCTGAGATATAAAGAATTAGAGCCCGAAGCAAGCGTGAATGCGAACCCGTAAGCTGCCGTTATGTGGACAATTTGCGACATTCGTTGCTTCGCGATGGCCTTGCGGCAGAATTGCTACATCAGAATGTAGGCCCGCGGCTTTGGTAAAGGCGGCAGATTGGCTTCGCCCAGCGACTCCCTGAGATTGATTTCTATGGTCTCGGCCATGGCCGAGATGGCCAGACCATTGGGGATGTCGGCAAAGGGCTCTTCCAGATGCATGCTGAGCGCGTCGAGCCCGAAGAAAGCATAGGCCGCAAGCGCCGTTGCAAACGGCGTTGCCCATCCCAGAGAGTCGGCAAAGCCGAAGGGCAGCAGGAAACAAAAGACATAGGCGGTGCGGTGCAGGAGCAGCGTATAGGCAAACGGCACCGGTGTATTGGAAATCCGCTCGCAGGCCGCCTGCACCAGCCCCATTCGGCCCACGGTCGCATCCAGCGTCTGGAACAGGATATCGCTGATGACGCCCGTCGCGCGCAACCGCGCAAGCTCGGAACCGACCAGCCGCAGGATCGCGTCCGGCTTGTTGTGGCTTTGGGCAACGAACTCGGCATCCGCCCCCTCCAACCATTCCATCGGTCCGGAACGACCGACGGCGCTCGGGCGCAAATGCTTGGCGAGCGTCCAGGTGAACGCGATCACCAGCCGGATCAGCCGCCGGCGGCTTTCAGCACCTTCGGGTCCCGGCGTGCCTTCGAGCGCCAGCGTCTGCCGGGCAAAATTGCGGGCGAGGAAGATGTGCTCGCCCCACTGCTTGCGCGCCTCCCACCAGCGGTCGTAGCAGGCATTGTTGCGGAAGCCGAGGAAGATGGACAGCGCAATGCCGACCAGCGCAAACGGCGCCCCATTGAACACCGGTATAGCCGATGGCCAGAGGTGATGAGCAAGCACGATGAGGCCCGCAAACGCTGCCGTGCACAGGATCTGGCCGACGATATCGGGAACGATCGAGCCCCGGAGAATGAAGAACAACCCCAGGAAACTGGGGCGCGGTCGGATGATCATCGGAAAACTCTTTGTCTGCTCTGGCGAACGAAGCTACCCACCACCGAGGTCGCGCGATAGGCCGATTGCGACCCGCTGCGGCTCAATTCTGCATGGGCGGCATTTGCGGCGAGGCTTGGGACGATGGTTTCGGCGCGCGAGTAATGCAGTAGCCCGGCGCGTCATCATGGATGCACAGCATGGGATTGGTCAGGAGATCGGAGGCCGCGATCTCCGTGATCAGGTTCATCTTCAGCATCTCCTCAGGCTCAAGCCTGCGGATCTTGTCGGGCGGCGTCGACAGCATCGCATCCAGCAACGTCCTGTTGATGCCCATCTCCTTGAAATAGCTCATTAATAAGGCCCGGGTGGCCTTCGGCAGTCTTGTCGTTATCTTCGTGCCAGCCTTCTTACGCCTGACCTCCTTGCGGCTGACGACCTTACGTTCGCCGTCGACGATCCTGTATTTCTCACGATAATAGATGCGTTCGCGCTGATAGACAGTGGTCACCTGATGCACGCCCGTCAGCGCCACCGCACTTGAAAGCCTGCGTTTGCCACCGGCCAGGATCAGCGGGCAAGCCGACCAGCAGAAGGCACCGTTCGACATGACGACGCCCTTGAACTCGCCGTCCTGTAGCCCGTCGCTCTTGCAGCCATCATCACGCGGCCGGCAGGCGCCGAAGCGCGTATAGCCGATTTCCACGAACATGCCGCTCTTGCGAATGATGCGACCGATCTCGACCGCCGAGATGACGTTTCCGCCCGGCGACAGCAGTACCAGCGGCAGCTTGCGGTCACCGGCTTTCTTCAAGATGGCGCGAAAAAGTTTCGGCGTCGTCGCATCGATCTGGCCTTCGCCATAGATCCATTCGGGACAGTTGGGCTCGCAATAGCCCGCAGCACTGCGGACGATAACGAACTGCATCGGAAGGTCGAAGGGGTTGGCGGGTTTTGCCGTCATCTGGTTGCGGGACGCTGCTGATGCAGTTGGAAGCACCGCTGTCGAGGTGACGGCGAGGGCAACAAGGGCAACAACCAGAAATCGAACGAGTGTGTGTATGGATCGAGGCACGTCTAGGTCCGCAAGAGGCAGCAAAACAGGCTACCGCGTTTACAATGTGTCGTTGTCGCAAAACTTGCAAGGGCGCTTGCTGTCTCAGAGACTGCCGCATTCGCATTTTTTTCCTGGCATGTGGGATGAAAAAGCAATGCGGGCCATTCGGCATTGCACCACAATGCCGGGACGTTTATTGACACGGAAACGGAATTCTTGGGAAAAATCAGGGCCACGTATGAAATCGCTCGAACTGCTCGTTGAACGCATCATCCTTTCCAGCCGCTGGATTCTCGTGGCGTTCTATCTCGGGCTGGTGGCCGCGCTCGCCGTCTATGCGGTCTCGTTTGGCTACAAGTTCTGGAAGGTCGCGATCAACACCTTCGCCTATGACGAAGCCGACATGATTCTTGCCATGCTCGGGCTGATCGATGCAGCCCTGGTGGCAAGCCTTATCGTCATGGTGATGATTTCCGGCTACGAGAATTTCGTCAGCCGCTTCGACGAGGAAGAAGGCACGGACGTCTCATTCCTCGGCAAGCTCGATTCCGGCAGCCTGAAGATCAAGGTGGCGTCTTCGATCGTGGCGATCTCCTCGATCCACCTGTTGCAGGTCTTCCTCAACGTCAACCAGTACGAGACGTCAAAGCTGATCATGCTGACAGCAATCCACATCGCCTTCGTGATCTCCGCCCTGATGCTCGGCTACTTGGAGAAGATCATGACCTCGCTGAAGGGCAAGGACAAGGCTGCCTACGCAGACAAGGGGCTTTGATCGCAAGCGTCTGCGCAAATCTGGCGAACATCTTCTCGCTGAGATGCCCCTCATCCGGCCTTCGGCCACCTTCTCCCCGATGGGGAGAAGAAGTAATTTGCCGAAGCGACTCGCTGAAATCTGCCGCTGCATATGCCGAACTGCCCAGTCTCTGGAGGCGACGCCACACCCCTCCCTCTTCTCCCCATCGGGGAGAAGGTGGCCCGCAGGGCCGGATGAGGGGGCCACGCGCCCAAAGGGCCTCACCCTTCCCCGATGGCGATCAGGCTGGCATTACCCCCTGCGGCTGCCGTATTGACCGAGATCACCTGCTCCAGCCCAAAGCGCCGCAGGTAGTTCGGCCCACCCGCCTTGAACCCCGTGCCGGAGAGACCTGAACCACCGAAGGGCTGCGTGCCGACGACTGCGCCGATCATGTTGCGATTGACGTAGATGTTGCCGACATCGAGCGCATTGGTGATGGTCGAGATCGTGTCGGTGATCCGCGAATGGATGCCGAGCGTCAGGCCGTAGCCTGAGGCCTGCACCGCGTCGATGACCTTGTCGAGATCCTTGCCCTTCCAGCGCACGACATGCAGCACAGGGCCAAAGACTTCCTTGTTGAGATCGGCCGCCGACTTGAGTTCAACGATATGCGGGGCAAAGAACGTACCCTCGGCCGGCGCCTTGCCGGCATAGAGGATCTTCTGGCTCTTGCTCATATCAGCGATGTGGTCCTTGAGCATCGTCTGCTGGTTGGCGTCAATGATCGGGCCGACATCGGTATCCGGGCGGGTGGGATCGCCGAGCTTCAGCTCGTCGGCAGCACCGGCGATCATTTCCAGCATTCGGTCGGCGACATCCTCCTGCACGAACAGCAGCCGGAGCGCCGAGCAGCGTTGGCCGGCCGAACGGAAGGCCGACATGACGACGTCGTCGGCGACCTGTTCCGGCAGCGCCGTGGCATCGACGATCATCGCATTGAGGCCACCCGTCTCGGCGATGAACGGCACGATCGGCCCGTCTTTGTCCGCCAAAGTCTTGTTGATGGCGCGCGCCGTGCGCGTCGAACCCGTGAAGGCGACCCCGGCGATTGCGGGGTCGCTCACCAATGCAGCACCCACCTCAGGTCCGCCAGGAAGGTAGATGAGCACGTCGGTCGGGATGCCGGCGGCATGGAAGAGCTTTACGGCCTCGAAGGCAATCAGCGGCGTCTGCGGCGCCGGCTTGGCGATCACCGAATTGCCGGCAACCAAAGCGGCCGAGATTTGGCCGAGGAAGATCGCCAGCGGGAAATTCCACGGCGAAATGCAGGCAAAAACACCGCGACCGCGCCAGGCCAGGCTGTTGTCCTCACCTGCCGGTCCCGGCATGCCTTCGGCGGCACCGAACAGCTTGCGTGCTTCGAACGCATAATAGCGGCAGAAGTCGACGGCTTCACGGACCTCCGCCACGCCGTCATCAAGCGACTTGCCCGCTTCCCGTGCCAAGAGATCGATGAGACCACCAAGATTGGCTTCCAGGCTGTCGGCCATGCGATCGAGTGCTGCGGCGCGCTCGACCACCGGCCGCTTCTGCCAGGTCTTGAAGCCCTTCTTCGCTGCCTGAACCGCTAGAGCGACGTCGGCAGCGGTGGCGACACTAACGGAACCAACGGATTTATCGGCATGCGCCGGCGACTTCACCGGCATTTCCGCCGAGTGGACCTTGAGGCCCGGCACCAATGGCGTCGCCTTCAGACCGGACAGGCCCTTCTGCATCGACTTGATCAGGCCGTCAAAGCTCTCGCTGTAGCCGAATTCGACGCCGGCGCTGTTCTTGCGCGTACCGTAGATTTCGTTCGGCATCGGGATCTGGCTGTGCCGCGCCGACTTACCTTCCTTGAGGCCGAGCTGTTCGGCAGGCCGTACCAGCAGCTTTTCGACCGGCACATTCTTGTCGCCGGCCATCGACACGAACGAGGAGTTGGCGCCATTCTCAAGCAGGCGGCGGACGAGATAGGCGAGCAGGTCACGATAACCGCCGACCGGCGCATAGATGCGGCAGGCAACGCGGTCGTTGCTACCGAGCAGATTGTCATAGAGTGCTTCGCCCATGCCATGCAGGCGCTGGAACTCGAAGCCGGTGCGGTCGCCGGCCAGTTCGAGAATGCTCGACACGGTCAGCGCATTGTGGGTGGCAAATTGCGGGAAAATCCGCTCGCGCTTGGACAGCAGCTGCTTTGCGAACTTGAGATAGGCCATGTCGGTCGCGGCCTTGCGGGTCCAGACCGGATAGTCGTCGAGGCCTCGCTCCTGGGCGCGCTTGACTTCGCTGTCCCAATAGGCGCCCTTGACAAGGCGAACCATCATCCGACGCTGATACTTGACGCAGAGCGCATCGATGAAGTCGATGACCGCGCCGGCGCGCTTCTGGTAGGCCTGGATCGCCAGACCAAAGCCATCCCAGCCGTCGAGCGACGGATCGGCAAACACCGCTTCGATAACCTCGAGCGACAGTTCGAGACGGTCGGCCTCCTCCGCATCGACGGTGAAGTTGAGCTGGTACTTCTTGGCCTGCTGGGCAAGCTTGAGCAACTGCGGCACCAGTTCCGCTATCACCCGATCCTTGTGGGTGGCGAGATAGCGCGGATGCAGCGCCGAGAGCTTGACCGATATGCCCATTCGATCGGGTAGACGATGGGCCGGCTTGTTTCTGGTCTGCCACGTGCCGATCGCCTCGATCGCATCCGCATAGGACTTGAAATAGCGCTTGGCATCTTCTGCGGTGCGGGCGCCCTCGCCCAGCATGTCGAAGGAATGGCGATAGCCCTTCTCTTCGCTCTTTGCGGCGCGTGC
This sequence comes from Shinella sp. OV683, assembly GCF_057787725.1. Classification (NCBI taxonomy): domain Bacteria; kingdom Pseudomonadati; phylum Pseudomonadota; class Alphaproteobacteria; order Hyphomicrobiales; family Rhizobiaceae; genus Shinella; species Shinella sp. OV683. The sequence goes on along the minus strand of NZ_CM173543.1, from coordinate 1,049,326 downwards.
CAGCGCATCGGGAATGCTCTCCCCCAGCACGAAATGCGAGCCGAGGAAACGCATCGCCTGCTTGGTCGCACTGCGCACTGTCGGCAGGCCGACCCGCTTGACCAGCGAACTGATGATGCCTTCCGGGGTCTCACCCGGTCGAATGACCTTGGAGGAAAGCGCCAGCGCCCAGGCCGAAGCCGACACGAACCAGGAATCCGACTGGCCCTCATGTTCGCTCCAGCGGCCTTCGCGCAGCTTGTCCTCGATCAGCTTGTCCTGGGTCAGCGAATCCGGCACGCGCAACAGCGCTTCCGCAAGCACCATCAGGGCCAGCCCTTCGCGGGTGGAAAGGCCATATTCACGCAGGAAATCCTCGACGCCGCCAGCGGCGCCAGACTGTTCGCGGATAGCGTTGATCAGCCGTCCAGCGCGCACGTCGATGGATTGGCTTTCCGATGCCGTGAACTGCAGCTCGGAAGCAAATTCCCGCATCAGCTTCGCATCATCGCCGCCCCAAGGAGCGGAAAACCGGACAGTCTGGGTTCCCATAATGTTTATTGCCCTTTCGCATAGTGGATGACGCTGCAATAGCACAGGATGAATTGACTTTTTCACTATTTATGTGGCAATTTTCCGTTGAAAAATCCACCACACGTCATTTTTTCGGTGAAACATGAAAGATCTTGACAAATTGGACCGCAGAATTCTCCGTCTGCTCCAGGAGGACGGTCGCTTGAGCAACGCCGAGCTCGCCGAACGCATCGCGCTTTCCCCCACGGCGACGGCCGAACGGGTCAAAAGGCTGACCCGCGAAAGCTATATTACCGGCTACATGGCACTCGTATCACCGGAGAAGCTCGGCCTCAATCTGCTTGTCTTCGTCGAGGTCAAGCTCGACCGTACCACGCCGGATGTTTTCGAGACCTTTGCGGCCGCGGTGCGCAAGAGTGCGGCCGTCATGGAGTGCCACATGGTAGCAGGCGGATTTGACTATCTCGTGAAGGCCCGCGTTGCGGGCATGGAGGCCTATAGGCAATTCCTGAGCGAGGTGATCCTGCCGCTGCCCGGCGTCCGCGAGACGCATACCTACGCGGTGATGGAGGAGATCAAGTCAGCGTCGATGCTGCCGATCTGAGCGCGTTAACCGCGTCCCCAGTTAAGCATAAGTTGAGTTCTTCAGACGACAAAAATCGATTGCAAATAATTTCAGCCCGGTTAGAAATATTTAGCCTGACTACAATTTTATAGACCCCGGCACTGCCGGGATTCACAGGTACCTTCGCCGTTTCGGCGCGGGCTGATGCTCATGTTACGAATATTGAATTGACTAAACCCACCCTGGTGCATTGATTTCGGCATCATGGAATTTGCGGAACACTGGTTTGATGATGCCTCTGCTTGTGAAAGTTCTCCAGGTGATCGCGCGCGCCTGCGGCCGCGCGGCTGCGCTGTTTGAATCCGCTGCCCGGCCTGCAAGGCGTGGATGCCGCCGATGCGCATGACTCTTTCACCAAGCAGCCAGACTCTTTATGCCGCAATCGCAGACGCGGATTCCCAAACCACTCTGGCAACCACGCTTTTCGAAATTGCCGCCGTTTTCGGGTTCCAGTCGGCAACCCTGATGATCATGCCGGCCAAGACGGACAAAGCGACAGCCAGCCTGGTGCTGCAAACCAATCTGGGCATGGAGTTCTTCAAGGTCTGCGACTTGCTCTGCCCTCCACAAAATTGCCCGCTATACGATGCCGTCCGGCGCTCCCTCCTGCCGCTGCCCTGGTCAATTCAGCAGATCTCTCGGCAGCAAACGCTGATGAACGAGGCTGAGCCGCCCCTTGTGGCACACCTCCGCGAGTACAACCTCACAGGCGGAATGCTGGTGCCGCTGGCGTCGATCGACGGTACCCGGCACCTGATAAGGTTCGATGGCGACCGGCCGGCAACGTTGCAAGACGAGACCAACGACCTTTTCATGCTGTCGATGCACTTTTTCGATTCCTACGACCGGGCGCGTCATCCGCTCGGCAACAATCCGCGCCTGACCGAGCGCGAACTCGATGTCGTGCGCTGGAGCGCCACCGGCAAGACGTCCGCCGAGATCGGCATGATCCTGTCGCTGTCCGACCACACCATCAATGCCTACATGAACAACGCCTTGAAGAAGCTCGACTGCGTCAACCGCACGCAACTCGTAGCGAAGGCGCTGCGGATGCGGATCATCGGCTAAAAAATCGACGCAATAAAAACGCCGCACGCCTGGGTGGGCATGCGGCGCGAATAGGCTGTCCAGACGAAATCAGGCTGCGGATTTGCTCAGAAACGCATCGTCGTAGATGGTTTCAAGCGCCGAAAGCAGCGTCAAGACCTGAGGTGAATTGCTCGAATAGTAGATCGTCTGCGCATCACGGCGCGTACGAACCAGGTTCTGCGCCCTGAGTTTGGAAAGATGCTGGGACAGAGCCGACTGGCTGAGCCCCACCTGATTTGCCAGAACGCCGACAGGAATTTCGCCGTTGACCAGATTGCAAAGGATCAAAAGTCGCTTCGGATTGGCGATGGCCGACAGTAGCGCAGCGGCCGAGTCCGAATGCTCCGATAATTTCTTCATCTTCATGTTTTTATTTTTCCCCTGAGCATTTTGCTCACCCCGCGATCAATTCTTCGCCACACTCAAATTGAACGTTAAAATATTAGCAAGCATCCGTCATGTCTGTACATTACTAATTCTAGTGTAGTCATTTTAGCATTTTAGAATATATGCCAATCAGCGCGTTCAGATCTGACGGCATTTCGTCCAGTTCCAGCCGCCTCAGAATCTCTCTTCGGCAGAGTTCGAGGCCCGCCCCATCCAAGCCACAAATCCGCCAATTGTATGATTTTTCTTTGAAAAATCTCTTCGCTAGTAAATCTGGCACCCCCTCGCCCAGCCCCTCGATCCGACTTATGATCTGCAACTCATCGGTTGCTATGACACCGCTGAGGAGCGAGTTGATGACGAGGTCATTTTCCTCAAGAATGTATGCTTTTCCGAAGCCACCGTTCAAGCTCGCTGAACTTGGATTCAACTTGAAGAAGGAAAAGTCTGGAAAATCAACGTAAAGCTTCGCCTTTGCGTGTCTTTGAAGGAATCGTCTCCGAATACGGGCATGTGATTCGCTGCCGGCGGCGACACGCTCAGCGGTGGCGAGAATGGTCAGCCGCGGCCATGCCAGCGGATCGCCCTTGCCGGGCTCGCCCACCAGGATGGAGCAGCGCGGATCCTTCAGAAGCGCCTTGGTATGGGTCGACAGATCAGACCCGATCATCACAGGCACACCATCGACATCCGTCCCGAGCAGGACCCGACTGGCGAAGGGATGGGCGCTTTCCGGTTCCAGCACCGCGATGGCACCAAAGCGTGCGCCGCGCACCAAGGTCCTGGCCAGCCGCCTGGCATCCTGGTCTGTCGGCCGGATGGGAGAGGGTTTGTCTACGATCATAACCCTCCCCTCAATGGCACTCAGCGGCTGTGGTCAACCGACGTTTCTATGCCGCGTCAAGCCGTTGACCACGTCCTGGGCGGAGATCACGCCGATGACCGTGCCGTTTTCCACCACACCAACCACGCCCGGCTGGCGGGTCATTGCATCGAGCACGTCAACGAGCCGGGCATCCGGCTTTGCGGTGCCCGAAACGGTGGCATTGCCATCGTTGCCGGGACGCATCACGTCGGCCGCTGTCAGCATATTGATCGGGTTCATGTTCTGGACGAAATCGGCAACATATTTGTCGATCGGATTGCGCACGATGTCCTGAGGCGTGCCACATTGGACGATCCGACCACCTTCCATGATGGCGATGCGATTGCCGATCCTGAACGCTTCATCGAGATCGTGAGAGACGAACAGGATGGTCTTCTTGAGCCGCCGCTGGAATTCGAGCAATTCGTCCTGCAGTCGGGTGCGGATCAGCGGATCGAGCGCCGAGAACGGCTCGTCCATCAGCAGGATCGGTGCGCCCGTGGCAAACGCCCGGGCAAGACCGACGCGCTGCTGCATGCCGCCCGAAAGCTCCTGCACCTTGCGGCTCGACCACTTGGAGAGGTTGACGAGCTCCAATTGCTCCTCGACCTTTTTGTGGCGCTCCGCTTCCGGCACACCGGCGAGCTCGAGCCCGAAGCCAACATTCTCAGCCACCGTCCGCCATGGCAGCAGCGCGAACTGCTGGAACACCATCGAGACATTGTGCATGCGAAGATCGCGTAATTTTTGCGGATCGCATTTGTAGGGATTGGTAGTTTTGCCGCCGGAAAACACCTGCACCTCGCCACGAACGACTGGCGCCAGCGCATTGACCGCACGCAGCAGCGTCGACTTGCCAGAACCCGAAAGCCCCATCAGCACGAGGATCTCGCCTTCCTGGATGTCGAGCGAGGCATTGGCGACGCCGAGCACAAGGCCGGTTTCGGCACTGATCTCGTCGCGCGTCTTGCCCGCATCGGCCATTTGCAGCGCGCGCTGCGGATTGGAGCCGAAGATGATCGAGACATTGTTGAACGAAACGGCCGTCATGCTGCGTCTCCTTCATCGGACGAGCGGAAGATACGATCGAGAATGATCGCCAGGATGACGATACAGAGGCCCGAGTCGAAGCCCTTGGCGATGTTGACTGTGTTGAGTGCGCGCACCACCGGCACGCCGAGACCCGGAGCGCCGACGAGGGCCGCGATGACCACCATCGATAGCGACAGCATGATCGTCTGCGTCAGGCCTGCCATGATCTGCGGCTGCGCGAACGGCAATTCGACCTTGCGCAGCACCTGCTTGGGTGTCGCGCCGAAAGATTCGGCCGCCTCCACCAGCGAGGGCGGCGTGGAGATGATGCCGAGCCGGGTTAGGCGGATCGGCGCGGGAATGGCGAAGATCACGGTTGCGATCAATCCCGGCACCATGCCGAGACCGAACAGGATCAGCGCCGGGATCAGGTAGACGAAGGTCGGGATCGTCTGCATCAGATCGAGGATCGGCCTGAGTGTAGAATAAAGCCAGGGACGACGCGCCGCCGCGATCCCGACGGGAACGCCGACCAGCATCGACACGCCGGTGGCCGCCAGCACCAGTGCCAGTGTCGCCATGGTTTCCGACCAGTAGCCCTGATTGTAGATCAGCAGCAGGCCGAGAAGGGTGAATATGGTGATGCCGACCGATCGGCGCATGTACCAGGCGAACGCCGTAATAGCGGCGATCATGCCGAGCGCATAAACATCGGAATAAGGCGTGTTCTTGAGATAGGGCGCCTGCAGGACGAACAGAATGGCATCGATGCAGAACTGCAGCACCGTCGATACGAAGTTGAAGAATGCCTTTCCATTGCTGGTCAGCCACTCGACAATTGCCTTGGCCCCCAGCCCGACCTTTATCTTGTTGTCGTCATCCAATAGCCACGGCAAATAGTCGTGCATGGGCATCCCCGATCCCAAAGTAACGATAAAAAGAAGGGAGCGGTCTTTGCCGCTCCCGCTATATGCTCTCTTAGAGGCCCAGCGTGCTCTTCAGCGCCGCTGTGGCGTCGCCGCCATCGCGGGTGGTGACACCCTTGAGCCAAGGCTCGAACGCTGCCGGGTTGGCCTTCAGCCAATCGGTGGCCGCAGCTTCAGGCTCTGCACCATCGTCGATGATCTTCTTCATCACCTCGTTCTCCATCGGCAGCGAGAACTTGAGGTTCTTCAGCAGGGAGCCGACATTCGAGCATTCGCTCGTATAGCCCTTGCGCACGTTGGTGTAGATGGTCGCGCCGCCGAAATTCGGTCCAAACACGTCATCGCCGCCGGAAAGATAGGTCAGCTTGAAGTTGGCGTTCATCGGATGTGGTTCCCAGCCGAGGAAGACGATCGGTTTGTCGTCGCCATTCAGCTTGGCGACCTGTGCCAGCATGCCCTGCTCGGAAGACTCGACCAGCTCGATACCCTTAAGGCCGAATTTGTCGCCATCGATCATGCCGAGGATCAGGCGGTTGCCGTCATTGCCCGGCTCGATGCCGTAGATCTTGCCTTCGAGCGCGTCCTTGTTCTTGGCGATATCGGCAAAATCCTTGATGCCGAGCTTGGCGCCGGCTTCATTGGTGGCGAGCGTGTACTTCGCACCTTCGAGATTTTCGCGGACGACTTCGACCGAACCCTCTTCACGGAAAGGCTTCAGGTCGGCTTCCATGGTCGGCATCCAGTTGCCGAGGAAAACGTCGATGTCCTTGTTCTTGAGCGACTGGTAGGTCACCGGCACCGAAAGCACCTTGACGTCGGTCTCATAGCCCAGAGCCTTGAGAATGACGGAAGCCGTACCCGTGGTTGCGGCGATGTCGGACCAGCCCACATCGGCGAAATGAACGGTACCGCAACTGTCGGGTTCCGCAGCTTTCGCTGCACCAGCCATCACGAGCATGGATGCAGAGAGTGCCAAGGCTGCCGTCGAAATTCTAAACTTCATTTTTAGTTCTCCCTCTTTTTGGTTGCCGTTAGCCAACCACCAAAGCGAGGGAAATTCAAGCGGATTGGCGTCGTCGACATGTTGATATGCGACCCTTAACGGTCGCAATTGCTTTTTTGCGTGAAGATGGCAAATACTCCAGCACCAAAAAGCAATTCGCCAAGGTCTGAAATGATCATTTCACAAACGAGGGAACAGGCATGAAAAGGATCTGTCTTGTTGCATTTGCCCTGGCGCTTTTCGGTGCGGGAAACGCCCATGCAGGCGGCGATCCCGTCAAAGGCTACGTTGTGTTCAGAAAGTGCCAGTCCTGCCACAGCCTCGGCGAAGGGCAGAACCGCATGGGGCCAACCCTGTTTGGCCTGGTGGGACGGCCTGTCGCATCGGTCGCGAACTTTCCCTATTCCGACGCGATGCGCGAGCATGCCCTCGAAGCACCGAAATGGGATGAAGCGGCGTTGACAATCTACCTCGCCGCACCGCGAGACATCGTTCCCGGCACCAAGATGTTCTTCCCCGGATTGAAAAAACCAGAGGACATCGCCGACATCATTGCTTACCTGAAGAACCCCAAGGTCGCTGAATAGAATGATGCATGGAAGACGATTATATCGGCCGCAATGTCGATTTTTTCGCTAGCGAATATTGTCGAGCCCTTGCGCGTCAGGTTAGCAGCACCAATTCTTTAACAAGTTTGGCCGAGACAGCCGTGGCCGGGTTTCAAAAAAACCAAAAAGCGATATTGTCGCGCCGAACGAACCAGTTTCAACTTCTGCTACCAGCAGAATCCAGGGGGAATGAATATGGCTACGCTCCAATCCTTCGATGCAGAAATCGAAAAAACCCGCACGACGATCAACGACATGCGCGGCAAGCTCGATGCCTCGACGGGAGTCCTCGACCAGTTCGCCAAGGCCGATACGAAGATCGGCGACGCGAATTTCGACATCGAGAATGCGCGCATCCAGGATGTGATCAACCAGCAGAAGGCCATGGAAGGCAATATCGCCGACCTGATCATCGGCCTCGAAGACGCCACCAATGTCTTCGGCTCCGAATTCGAGAGCATGAAGAGCCAGACCGGCTGGGAAAAGTTCATCGGCATCTTCTCCAAGCAGCAGGCCACCCGCATGCGCACCGAGCGCGTCCGCAACATGTCGCTGGCCGGCAACCTGCAGGAACTGCTGTCGAAGTCCGATTCCATCGTCGGCATGCTCAAGGAACAGAAGAACGTTCTCGACCAGCGCTACAAAACCTCTGAGGCCAACCTCATCCAGGTCATCGAGCGCCGCAAGAACACCATCACCAATCTAGAGGCCGTGCAGAAGCGCATCGAGGAGATCAACCCGCTGCTGCTCGACATCGAAAACAAGATCGCCTCGGCGACCGACCAGATGGGCCGCACGGCACTTGAGGGCGACCGTTCCAAGCTCGCCACAGAATACAATCAGATGCAGGCCAAGGAACAGGAACTGCTGGCCGAAAGCCAGACGCTCGAGCGCTATACTTCGATGTTCCAGACTTTCGTCGATTCGCTCAACAACCAGATCGCCGCCCAGAACACGCTGATCAACAAGCTGACGATCGATACCGAACAGCGCATCGTGCTCTACAAGGCGCTTGAGGACTCGTTGAAGACGGCAGCCCAGCAGGACGTCGCCCACAAGATCAACACCCTTGGCAGCCAGGTCGATACCGCAGCCGAAGAAACCATGGCCGGCATCGGCGCCGCAGCCCAGAAGCACATCGGCGATCTCCTGGAAATGCATGAGAAGAACATGCTTTCGACCCAGGATATCCAGCGCCGCAAGAAACTGGCCGACGATGCCTTCGCTCGCCGCTTCCAGGCGGTGATGGACAAGCATAATTCAGCAAATTACGTGAAGCAGTAATTAGGCAGAACATTGGTGAACGCGCGTTTGCGGTGGATTTGATCCGGCGCAGGCCGCGCACCTGCGGGAGGTTTTCATGCCGAACACAATAGCCGCCACGCCGACGAAGCGAGGCAGTTATGTCAGGATCGCCTCTATCGCGATCGTGATCTTTCTTGCCCTGCTGATTTTCGGCGGCGGCAGCTTCTATACTGTCGACCAGGGCGAACGCGGCGTCATCCTCCGCAATGGGGCGGTGGTCGGCACCGCCGAGCCGGGCCTCGGCTTCAAGCTGCCGATCATCGACAAGGTGGTGAAGATCACTACCCAGAACCGCAGCAAGGTCTATGAGCACGTCAACACCTATTCCCGCGACCAGCAGCCCGCCGACATCACCCTTTCGGTCAATTACCGCCTGCCCGCCGACCAGGTGCAGAAGATCTACGCCGAATATGGCGGCGAAGAAGGTGTCGTCAACCGGCTGATCGACCGCCGTGTCTTTGAGCAGGTCAAGAACGTCTTCGGCCAGTTCAACGCCGTCACCGCGATACAGGAGCGGGCGCGGCTCAACGCCCAGACACAGGAAGCGATCACCAAATCCGTGATCGGACCGGTGATGATCGACAGCGTCCAGATCGAAAACATCGACTTCTCCGATGCCTATGAGCAATCCATAGAGAACCGCATGCTGGCCGAGGTCGAGGTTCAGAAGCTCCGGCAGAATGCCGAACGCGAAAAAGTCCAGGCACAGATCACCGTGACCCAGGCCAATGCCCGGGCCGACGCCGTGCGCGCCGAAGCCGAAGCCAATGCCGCCGCCACCCGGCTTGCCGGTAACGCCGAGGCTGATGCGATCCGCGCCAAGGGTGCGGCGCTTCAAGACAATCCCTCGCTCATAAACCTCACGGCTGCGGAAAAATGGAACGGCCAGTTGCCGAACACCATGGTGCCCGGTTCAGCCCTGCCCTTCATCGGCATGAAATAACAGCGGACAGATCTCATGAATGCGATGGAACCCACGGTCGGCCAATATTTCCAGACGGTCAGATCCGCATTTGGCGGAATGGAGCTCTATCTCGACGACATGAGCCGCGGCCAGACAATCAAGGACCTGACCGCGACGCTGATCATGAAATATGTCGAGCGGCTGAAGACGTCGCTCGGCTGCTGGGAAAACAAGATCGGCTTCATGGATCACTTCCGCATCTCGCGGGCGGAATCCGGCTTTCCGGTCTATCAGAATGTCCTCGAGCTCGAAAACGACCGCAAGAGCGCGCCCGAACGGCTGGCGGCCATCCCCGACGGCCAGAGGCTGCGTGCCGAGATGGTCGATTTCATCCTGCGCACCAAGAGCTTTCCCGAGGTATTGCAAACCAGCATGGCCGAGCGGCTCTATCTGGAGGAAGTCGTCAAGGGCGAGGTGTTTTCGCCGGTGATGCTGCCGGAAACCTCGGCCGTTTCAGTCAATCCGCAGAACGGCCGCCCGTCCTGCGTCGTCAACTGGGCGTCCTTCGACGGCACACAGACACTGCCGATGATCTACATCGCCCGCATCGAAGACTCCTCTGAAAACATGGTGCGGATGCTGGTAACGGACAAAGGCACGCTCAATCCGGATATCGATATTCCGTTGCCGGTCGGTGGATTTCTCAACCCCGAACTTGCCTCGCGCTTTGACGATTTCGTCATCCGCAACAACAGCTACGCACTGTCGCCTGTCACCATCGCTACCAACCTGGACCGTGATTTCCCAACCCTGCATCCCAAGCAGATGCGCCGCATCGTCATCGGTCCGTTTTATTCGGCCGGCATCACCGAGAACAATGCCGTCATCAACGGCATCCTGTCACGCGTCCGCAAGCCGGAAAATGCCTGGCTGCTGACCTGGACGGTGCAGGAAGTATTTTCGACCAAGGAAATTCCGGCGCAGAAGGGCTTCTTTTCGTCTACCCCGGCGATGCAGGAATTCCACATCGACACCACCGACCTCGAAGCCTCCCGCATGGGTGTCAGCGCTTTTGAAAAACACGCGCTCGTGCCGCACGAAGCCTATACCGCGCTCTACGCCTCCGGCGAGGCCGAGCGTATTTTCGCGGGCTACAAGGTCCATGTCATTTCCGGAAACCAGGTGACGAGCGAGGTGTGAGATTGATGCGCTCGAATACCCCTCACCAAGTTCGTCCAACCAATCGGCTTCGCCTCTTGGGGACGAGCTATCCTCTCCCACAAGGGGAGAGGTAATCCGCGGCAGCGCCGCAAGTTTGCCTCTCCCCTTGTGGGAGAGGATAGCAAGCCCGCGCGAGACCGAAAGTCGAGTGCCTGGGCGCGCTTGGTGAGGGTTAATCCCGCAACGTGTAACCGCCAATTTGCAGGCTAGGGGCAGGCGTCCGCCCCCGGCCCGATCGAGGAAAGGAAGACCGCATGTCCCTAAACACCGGCCTTACGGCAATTCCCGAGGACGATATCCTCAAGCATCTGTCGATCGCCCAGAGCTTCGTCACCAAGATCGTCATTCTGGAAAACGATAGCGGCACTTCGGGCACGGCACTCGCCGGTACCGGCCGTCGCTTCGTCTCTACGGTATCAACTGGCTCGGTCCGGCGCACCCGCGAGGTCGAGCTGGCGCGTACGATCCAGTCGATCCGGCCGACCGACCAGATGCTGTCGCCCAACCAGCATACGCTGCTGTTTCGCACCCGCCGTGGCACGATGGTTGGGCTTGCCGTAGCTGACGTGTTCGCCCGCCAGACCAATCTCGAAGGCCTGCAGGCCCGCAATGCCTCGGCACCGCTGACCGGCCCGGATGCTGACACCTTCCGCAACCTGCTGAATGCCGCAGCCTACATCACGGCGTTTTCGATTGCCGCTTATCTGTCGGTCACCATCCCCGGCGAGGGCGAACCGGCCGAGGACGTGCCGGAACCCGATTTCCTGTTCGACACGCCACAGGATGCCGCCAAGTCGATGATCGCCGGGCTGGAGCGCGCCATCCAGGGCTCGGTTGACGATGCCGCCATGCTGTCTCGCGCCCGCGCCTTTGCCCGGGTGGCGATCGCCGGCCTGACCGAGCGCAAGGCGCGCTTCACCGGTCTTGCCGCATTCGAGAATATCCATATCCGCGTCGAGCAGGATGATTTCGATCTCAATGGCTTCGATGTCGCGCCCGGTGCCAAGCGCAAGCCGCTTGTTATGAGCTTCAAGAAGCCGGACGAGGTGATCGGCAACCACATTGCCAAATACCAGGGCATGAAGCTCGCCAAGATGATCATGGCCTACGACTTCACCAAGCAGATGAACCCGTTCGTCGAACTCGGCGGCTTCCTCTTCACCTTTATCGGCGACGGCATGCCCGGCACTGGCAAGACGACGCTGATCCAGATGATTGCCGGCCTGATCAACGACTATTGCGATGTCGCCGGCTATGCGTTCCACTACGAGAATTTCGGCGTCGACCAGATCTCGTCCTATCAGGGAAAGTCGGGCCAGAACTGCAAGGACTTCATCAACAACGTGATGAACCCGAAGGCCATCGGCTTCGGCACCGTTGACGACGTCGACCAGGTGGCCGCCAAGCGCTCCGATGATCGCGCCTCGGCAGGCCAGCAGGAAGTCACCGCCGTGCTGATGGAAAGCTTCGCCGGCGCCTCGACCGTCGTGCGCGGCAATGCCACTTTCGGCATGTTTTCCAACTACCCCGAAAATGTCGACGATGCGCTCCGCCAGCGCGCCGGCGCCCGCTGGCTGGTCGATGGCCCGCAGAGCCGTGAGGACTATATCGATATCTTCGCGCTGCTGGCCGGCAAGAACCATTCGATCCCTCTGGGTCAGCACGCGCTTTATGCCAACCAGGAGATCAATAAGGCCGTCTCGGAATCCTACGAGGCCTATGCGAAGCCGCATGAGGAAGGCCTGATGGCCGTATGGGACAAGTACCAGAAGGAAAAGGGCGGCCTGTCGACGCTCGCCGATGTCGGCACCTACCTCTACATGATCCGCGTCGCCGAACCCCGCTTCACCGGCCGCGCCGTCAAGAACATCACCGATGCGATCAAGATGCGGGCCATGGATGTCGACCTGCCTGATGACTGGTTCGCCAAGCCCGAAAACTTCATGCACAGGCCCTATGATGAGAAGAAAGCGATGATCGAAGAACTGCGCGGCCCGATCACCATCGACATGGTGCTGCAGGAGATCAACCGCTACGCCGATAGCGAATTCCGCTACACCGACAAGTCGGACGACGCGGCGATCAACGACATCATCCGCCGCGAGCGCCAGCGCGAAAAAGCCATCCACGAGATCGAGGAAATGAAGAAGGATGGGCGGTGGGGCGCATAAGAAAATTCGCTAAAAGCGAATTATGTTGCCAATTTCATGCATTGGGGCTATGATTCGTTGAAGAAAATAGCTTACAGCAAACAAGCGATCAAAAGCTTAAAGCGTATTCCGAACAACGAATCCATAAAGATCAGGACTAAAATCAGCCAATACGCGTCTGATCCGACATCGATGGCAAACAACGTAAAGAGACTGCAGGGATCTGACTGTTATCGATTACGCGTTGGCGACTGGAGAGTCATATTCGATGAAAACGACGTCGTGATCGAAGTCATCAAGATCGGGGCGCGAGGCGATATCTACAAAGGATAAGGGCGATGAATACAGCGGTATCGTTTAAGACACCCAATGGCGAGGAAATGATCGTCCTCAGTCGACATGACTATGAGGAGCTCGTTGAGAAAGCTGAACTGGCCGAGGATCTTGCCGCTGTCGCCGACTACAAGACGAAGCTGGGCACCGGCGAGGAAGAAGCAATTCCTGCGGAATTTGCAAACCGATTGATCGACGGCGAACATCCCATCCGGGTTTATCGCGAACTTCGGGGCCTTTCGGGCAGGGAATTGGCGGAACGCACCTGCATTAGTGCCGCTTTCCTTTCCGAAATCGAGACCGGAAAGAAAGACGGCGGCATTGCCACCTTGAAAAGAATTGCGCAGGAACTGCAAGTGACGATAGACGATCTGGTAGATGACGTGGAATGAGGCTTTCACCGCCTCGATTCTCGGAACATGCTCATGAGTAAGTTGACCGCATGAAACGCCTCCTCGAAGCAGAACTGATTTACGGACGGCTTTTGCCGGTGACCGAGCCGCATCTGATTGCCCGCTACAACAAGGCCCTGACGGCGTTTGGCCTCAAGGAGACCAAGCTCACCGAATTCGATATCGACATGACCGGCTTTTCGCCGCAGGTCGCCGACGAGCTGGGGGATCGCGATTATCTCGATCCCAACCAGGTCAATCGCCGCTTCATCATCCTGGCGCCTGAGCAGGAGCAATTGCCGGTGGTTCACACCAGCTTTTCCAACACCGCCGGCCTGATGCACGAGTTCTTCACTGCCAATGCGCGTGCCATCAGCGCAGTCACGATCAAAGACGCGCTCTATGGCGAGATCGAGGATTCGGTCGCAACCGTCGATCATATCGAGGACCTGCTGTCGATCAACGAGGTGAACTTCAAGGTCCACTCGGCCGAAGACATTCTTGGCAAGGCGTCCGAACTCCGCTCGCTCGCCGACCGGCTCGTCTCCCAGCCCGATGCGTGGCGCGATGACGATATGCTCAACCGCATGGTCGAACTCGCCAAGGTCACCGGCGACATCAGACAGAACACGCTGGTGCCGGACAAGCTGGTCTTCCGCCACGATGCTTTCTGGGCCAACCATTTCGGCGGCGTCTTCGTCTTCCACGATGGTCGCAACACCACCGTCATCTGCCAGCCCACCGTGCCCGGTTTCCGCAAGGCGCGGCCGTGGCAGGTCTCCTATATCGATATCAACGACTATGACACGATCTACGGCTTTCTTGCCCGCACCAAGCGCATCGAACTGCCGCAGGCCTCGTGGATCCAGCAATCGGGCCTTTACCAGCACCGCATGCAGATGATCCTGCTCGGCCTTGCCAATGACGCCGATCCGAATTTCGATCCTGAACGTGCCGACATGGTCTGGCTCACGACCTGGGCGCATATGAACGCCAACCTGGTCTCGCAGGACGGCAGCTATCCCCTGCTCAACGAAATGTACCGCGTGGTCACCACGACCGGCAGCATCCGCATGCCCGATGTCGCCGCGCGCTATCGCTTCCTTCTGGTGCGTGCCGAGCCGAGCCACCCGGATCAGTGGCTGGTCAACCAGCTGTTGTCGCAGATGCAGCCGCATGATTTCGTCTCGCGCTACATCTTCGACAAGCAGGGCTTTTACGCAGCCTATGAGAAGTATTCCGAAAAGTTCCGCGAATACGTTGTGAAGACGCTGGAAAACACATATCTGAAGAACAAAGTCGAATTCCGTCGGCGCCTTTATGGTATCAAAGAGGAGTGACCATGCTCGATCCGATCATCCAATTCGTTCAGAGCATCTTCAGCGCCATCGGGCGTGGCGTCGGAATCGTCATCGCCTGGATCCTGTTTCCTTTCCTCAGCGCCAGCCGCTGGTACGCATCGCGCGGCCTGATCTTGAAGGCTGTTGTCGGGCTGATCCTGCTCTTTCTCGTGGTCATCTATGCCCATTTCATCTGGCAGACGCAGGTCTGGTCGACCTTCAATCCCGACTTCATCAGCAGCTACAAGCTAGACCAGCGCAAGCTGGCAGCCGGTGCGGATGTGCCGAATGCAGACGCCGCGGCGCCCAAGAAATGCCAGGGCTCGGCCATCGTCACCGTTGCTGCCGACCTGATCGATTTCGAAGTCAACCAGAACACCTGGATTTCCTCGATGCCCACCTACAAGGCCGGCTTCTTCGGACTGGACTGGGACAGCACGCCCTTCCTCGACAACAAGGCAAGCTTCCAGCGGGGCGTCAACCAGGCCGTTCGCCGCACGACGATCGAACTGGTCGATACGCTGACCCGCGTGCGCGCCACCTCGGGCATCAACAGGAACCTGCAGGATGCCCGCCAGAACATGCAGTATGACGAGGAGTCCTGGTATATCAGCTTCTCGCCCTTCGGCTTCCGTACCCCGACGCAGAACGTTTATCGCCAGGCGATCACCGAACTGCGCGACTTCAACAAGGAACTTGAAAGCTGCGCAGCAATTTTCGACGGCCGCACAGATAACCTGCTGCAGTTTCTCGATCGCATCTCCAACGATCTTGGCAGCACATCGGCCATGCTGAAGGAGCGTTCGGAAAACCACAATGCCGGCTGGTTCGACACCCGCGCCGATGACCGCTTCTGGTTCGCCTACGGCCAGATGTACGGCTATTACGCCATCCTGACGGCGACCCGGGCTGACTTTCTGCCTGTCATTACCGAAAAGAACCTCGGCGCGCTCTGGAAACAGATGTTGGAGCGATTCCGCTCGACTTTGAGGATACAGCCGGCGATCATCTCCAATGGGCGCGAGGATGGCTGGATCATGCCGAACCATCTGTCGACCCAGGGCTTCTACCTGCTGAACGCCCGCAACAATCTCGTCGACATCCGCGACGTGCTGGATCGCTGATCCAGCAAATCCTCAAAACAAAAACTCCGTTTCCCCGGTCAATGGGAAACGGAGCTATTCTGGCTTGCCGCCGTCGTTGGAAGAGGACAACACCTGGCCGCTATGCCCCACCAGTGGTTGTCCTCTCCGACACCATGGTTCTCACACCAATCTTGTGCCGGACTTACAACGCCAGCCTTTCATCGCTCGTATCAAATCCAGTGATCTCTTATGAAATTCGTTGGGGTGCCTTGACCATGGCAGCGCTGTTGGTAGGTTGGCTTCCCAAAGCAGAATGCCGTAGGAACCGGCCAAATTGACGCCCACGAGCGCTAATTCGGACATTTTTGAACGGAATCTGCACCAATTTCGAGAATTCTGGAGCCAAAAATGTCCAACCGCCTGAACACGACGCCCAATGATATGCGGGCGTTCTGGATGCCCTTCACCGCCAACCGCCAGTTCAAGAAAGAACCGCGGCTGTTCGTCAGCGCCAAGGACATGTATTACCAGACACATGATGGCCGCACCGTGCTCGATGGCACCGCTGGCCTCTGGTGCGTCAATGCCGGCCATTGCCGCCCGAAGATCACCGAAGCGATCCGCCAGCAGGCTGGCGAACTCGACTATGCACCGGCATTCCAGCTCGGTCACCCCAAGGCTTTCGAACTGGCCAACCGCCTCGTCGATATTGCGCCCGAAGGCATGAACCACGTTCTCTACACCAATTCCGGTTCGGAATCGGTCGAGACCGCACTCAAGGTTGCGCTGGCCTATCACCGCGTCAAGGGCAACGGCTCGCGCTTCCGTCTGGTGGGTCGCGAACGCGGCTACCACGGTGTCAACTTCGGCGGCATTTCGGTCGGCGGCATCGTCTCCAACCGCAAGATGTTCGGCACGCTGCTGACCGGCGTTGACCACATGCCGCACACCCATTTCCCGGACAAGAACGCCTTCACCAAGGGCGAGCCGGAATTCGGCGGCGATATCGCTTCCGAACTCGAACGCATCGTCACCCTGCATGACGCTTCGACCATCGCGGCTGTCATCGTCGAGCCGGTTGCCGGCTCCACCGGCGTCATCCTGCCGCCCAAGGGCTACCTCAAGAAGCTCCGCGAGATCTGCACCAAGCACGGCATCCTGCTGATTTTCGACGAAGTCATCACCGGCTTCGGCCGTCTCGGCACGCCGTTTGCCGCCCAGTATTTCGACGTCATGCCCGACATGATCACCACAGCCAAGGGTTTGACCAATGGCGTCATCCCGATGGGCGCGGTGTTCGTGACCTCCGAGATCCATGACGCGTTCATGAACGGCCCGGAACACATGATCGAGTTCTTCCACGGCTATACCTATTCGGGCAACCCGATTGCCTCGGCCGCAGCGCTCGGCACACTCGACACCTACAAGGAAGAAGGCCTGCTGACCCGCGGCGCCGAACTCGCTTCCTATTGGGAAGACGCGATCCATTCGCTCCGCGATTGCCCGCATGTCATCGATATCCGCAATATCGGCCTGATCGGCGCCATCGAACTGGCACCGATCGCCGGCGAGCCGACCAAGCGCGCCTTCAATGCCTTCCTCAAGGCCTACGAAAAGGGCCTGCTGATCCGCACGACGGGCGACATCATCGCGCTGTCGCCGCCGCTGATCATCGAGAAGAGCCATATCGACGAACTGTTCGGCAAGCTCCGCGAAGTGCTGATCGCCAACGCCTGATCGCCAGATCAATGCGACCCTCGCCGTTGACCGGCGGGGGCCAGATATTGCCAGGCGCTTTGCTTCAATGCGCCAATGACCTACACTGATTTTTTCTTGCGCACGGAGGCAGCAGTCTCCGTGCGCTTGCAGGATTGCGCGCAACGCCGCGCGAGACGACAGGCAATCGCACCGATTGCTCGGCGAAAGGCCGCCGCCGGAAAATGACGGCCGTCCCACGGAGGAAACCATGAAACTGAAACTGTTGACGGGCACCGCTCTCATCGCGTCGCTGGCTTTTGCCACGCTCGCGCATGCTGACATCGTCATCGGCGTTATCGCGCCTCTGACCGGACCGGTGGCAGCCTATGGCGACCAGGTGAAGAACGGCGCCCAGGTCGCCGTCGATGAGATCAACAAGAAGGGCGGCATTCTCGGTGAGAAGGTCGTGATCAAATTCGCCGACGATGCCGGCGAGCCCAAGCAGGGTGTCTCTGCTGCGAACCAACTGGTCGGCGAAGGCATCCATTTCGTCGTCGGTCCGGTGACCTCCGGCGTCGCCGTTCCCGCTTCGGACGTGTTTGCCGAAAATGGTGTGCTGATGGTCACGCCGACGGCAACCGCCCCTGCCCTGACGGCGCGAGGCCTGACCAACATCCTGCGCACCTGCGGTCGCGACGACCAGCAGGCCGAGGTTGCGGCAACCTATGTCCTCGAAAAATTCAAGGACAAGCGGATCGCCATCATCAATGACAAGGGCCAGTACGGCAAAGGCCTGACCGACGCCTTCAAGGCGACGCTGAACAAGGGTGGTGTCACCGAAGTACTCAATGAAGCGCTGACCCCCGGCGACAAGGACTTCAGCGCGCTGACGACCCGCCTCAAGGCCGAGAAGGTCGACGTCGTCTATTTCGGTGGCTATCATCCCGAGGCCGGCCTGCTCGCCCGCCAGCTGCATGATATTGCGGTAAACGCCCAGATCATCGGTGGCGACGGCCTGTCGAACACCGAATTCTCGACCATCGGCGGCGATTCCGCTCAGGGCACCATCTTCACCAACGCATCCGACGCGCTGAAGAGCCCGGATTCCAAGGCGGCCGTCGACGCGCTCACCGCCAAGAACATACCCGCGGAAGCCTTCACGCTGAACGCCTATGCCGCAGTTGAAGTCATCAAGGCGGGCATCGAGAAGGCCAAGACGGCCGAAGATTCGCAGGCCGTTGTCGCCGCACTCAAGACCGGCGAACCGATCGCTACGGCCATCGGCAAGATCACCTACGGCGAAACCGGCGACATGACGTCACAGAGCTTCTCGCTCTACAAGTGGGAAGGCGGCAAGATCGTCTCCGCCGAGTAATCGATCTCGCAGACACATAAGAGCATGTGAGGGCGGCCGTGATGCCGCCCTTTTTCGTTGCCGACATGCGGGGACGATCCGCAGCGCTCGGGACTCTCGAAACTCAGCTTATCAAGGCAGCCTTGCGGCCAAGACTTTGCCGACTGATTTCCGCAATGAACGCCTCTACCCTCCGTTTGCGAACCATTAGTACAGCAGCCAGTCCGGCAAAGGGCGCCCCCAGCGCGATCAATCCAAGGGCTATCAGCAACAGGTTGTTGGAAAGCGTGCGGAACACATCGGGACTGACAAACGGTTGGGCTTCGCTTGTCAGCGCGATACCGTTGGCCGCAAGCCATTCCTGCATGATTGCAAGTCGCCACTGAACCGAGGGGATGTCCCAGTATTTTGGCACTCCCAGTGCTTGCAATTGAGTGGCCGTGTCGTCTCTGTTGCCGGAGATGTAGGCGATCTGGGCCAGGACATAGCGGTAGGCCTCACGGGTCCTGCCTTCCGCTGCCGACTCCGCACCATCGACAGGCAGCGTTATCGACAGGTGGTTTTGCATCGCTCCAATCGTCGAAGGCTTGATGTCCGCGATGGGCAGTTCGATCAGACCGCTGCGGGTGGCGCCGAAGACGCCGTAAAACGAATAGAGCACCGCGCACGCTAGAACGATCAGGAAATAGCGATACTTTCGCAATGCCAACAGCACCACGAGTGCAACAAAGGCGGCATAAGGTAGAATCGCAATCAATGGCGACGGCATAACCAGAAAATCCAATTGATCCGGCGTCACGTTGAGGTAGCCCTTGGGGAAATTGGAAAATGCCGGCGGCAGGATATGAACGGCCGAAAAGCCATTGTTGCCGGTGGCTGCGGGAATTGACAGATACAGGGCGATGGTTCCTGCAACTGCCGCCGCGATTGCAAAAGGCGTGGCGGCCACTCCCATCCACATTGCCCGCCGCTTCAATTTGCGAATGCTCGCGGCCTCGAGCGAGACAGGGGCAGCGCCGCCGCCCGCGACCTTCGGCCGGGCATCCAACGGCTCAAGCTTCTCCCGGATCTTTTCGATCCGCAGGGTTCGCTTGACGATGCGCGCGGCAAGCATTTCCAACATGCTGCCAGACAGGATGCCAAAAGCCGCGAGTGCAAAGAAGAGGTTGGTCACGATTCTGTAGAAGGTCGCACGGGACCGATAGGCAGAGATCACCGCGGGGTCACCGATTTCCTTGGAGGCCAGATAGTTTCGAAGTGCAATAAGCCGATTGTTCTCGAGGCTGCCGGACGAGCCGAATTCGGCCATGGCCGGCCCGAGGTTCGCGCTGACGATACCGGGATCATTGCGGAAAAAGCCTTCCTGTGCGAGCGCATAGGCCTTGGCGCCGGTCATCGCTGGCGTGGAGACAATCATGTCGCCGAATGTCGTGAGGCGGCGAATTTCCTTCGCCTTGCTCGTCACAGATTTACTGTCATTGACCAAGCCAAAGTAGCGCACGACCGGCCTGCGGTTCTCGCTGCGCATCAAATCCATCTGGTCAACGGAGAAATACGTCCACATGGCGACGAAACACCCGCCGAGAATGGCTGCCCGGCCGAGATCCTTGCGTCGCAAGGCCGACAGCAGTTTGTAGATGAGGATCAGCGAGGCCGCCACGCCGAGGCCGGGGATCATCAGCCCCAGAAGTGGCCAGGGCAGGATGCAAAAGCCGAGGAATATCCATGTGATGATCTGCCGTTTGCGAAGCAATGCGCTGAAGACGGCAAATAGCAGGACGACGGTGAAAAACGGATTGCCGGCCGGGACATTGCGAAATTCAGGAAGCAGGCGCTGCTCTATGACCGGCTTGGCATAGTCATATCCACCAACCAGTGCGTCCGGCAGATGGATCAATCCTTCTTTCAGGTAATCGAAACCCGATATCTGGCGGGCAAAATAAAGGCCCGCAAGCAGCGCCATGGTGCCGAAAAACAGCGCCAACTCACCGACCAGCCGCAAAAGCCTTTCGCGCTCGGCCAAGCGGTCGTCGACGTCAGCCTGACTTGAGCTCGCGGCGTCGGAAGAAGCAAGGTCGGTTGCACGGCGTATCGTGCCGGCTCTACTGGCCTGGAGCGCCAATGGCTTTCACTCCGGCAACCATTTCAACACGCAGCCTGTCCAGTTCCTGCAGCGCAGTTGCCCGCGACGCCTCGCCATCGATATGGATCTGGCGAACCTCCTTGAGAGTATCGAGGATATTGTTGTGCACCGATTTCAATGTGCTGACATCGATGACCAGCCGTTGGTTCGATTTGGCGACGGCCACCGAATTCTGCTTCAGCATCTCGGCATTGCGCATCAACATCGCGTTGGTCGCATTGTCGATCGAGTCCGCCAATCCGATGGCTTCCTTCTGCTCGTTCAATGATAGCGACAGCAGGAAAGTCCGCTTCCAGGCCGGCAGTGTCAGGTTACGAATTGTCGTGAATTTATCGACGATCGCCAGATTGTTGGCCTGCAGAATGCGCACCATGGGCAAGGTCTGCATGGCCGAATGCTGCAGCACACGCAGGTCGTCCGCACGTTTGGAAAGCGTTTTCTTCGCCGCCTCCAGAACGCCAATCTGCTCCAGGGCTGCCAT
Organism: Shinella sp. OV683; assembly: GCF_057787725.1. Taxonomy (NCBI): domain Bacteria; kingdom Pseudomonadati; phylum Pseudomonadota; class Alphaproteobacteria; order Hyphomicrobiales; family Rhizobiaceae; genus Shinella; species Shinella sp. OV683. The sequence goes on along the minus strand of NZ_CM173543.1, from coordinate 1,027,872 downwards.
GTCTGCCTGGCTGTCATTCAGCCGTGCAAGGTCGCGATCAAGCTCGCCCAACCGTTTGGTGATGGCTTCGATGTGCAGTCCCAGACTTTCATATTCGTCGCGGACGCCATGATAGATGGCCTGATAATCCCCGTCCCGATGCTGCAACTGCTTTGCGGTGCCTTCAACCGTGGCGACCAGCTTGTCAACTTGCGTCTTGACGCTGTCGAAGCGGGCCATGGCGCGCTCCTTCGACATCATCACCGACTTCAGCACCGAGCCGATGATGGGGATACGGCTCCAGGGATTGTCGAGCGAATCGAGGTTGAATTCCTGTGCGGTCGCGACAATCTCGGACAGTTTCTTGCCGGTATCGTCCAGGTCGCTCGCCCGCGCCTTGCTCAACATCTCGTCGGTGTAGTTGTTGGCGCGCTCTACGGCCTTCGAGCCGAATTCCAGGATCGTCCTGGGTGAGAAGAAATCGATCGAAGCGGCGAGTTCATTGACCTCGCTCTCATGCGCAGCATCGATTTCATAGCGAGCCTCGTTGCCGGGGGAAAGCTCCGGTCTGGTCACGGCATTGCTCATGATCTTGATTCTCCGGTGAAATACTCATCAAGTGCGGAATGACAAAGAGCGAAGTCGGCGACATCGGGATCACTTTCGCGAAGTCTTCCCGGTGCATGCAACATGGCAAACAAATGCTGCTGCCAGAGTGGAATGACGACCGTTGCGATGTCGGTGTAGCGATCAAGCAGTGCTTTGAGACCATTCTCGGCGAGCCGAAATTGCTCGATCGCCATGGCGTTGGCAGATTGCATGGCGCTCAGATTGGCAAAGCGCCTGTCAAACCGCTGGACAAGAAATGAGTCGGCTCGGCCCCTGCCCACGGCGAGAGTTTGAGCATAGGCGATGGCGTCTGCGAGTGCCTCCTGCTCATCGGCTATGCGCTGGCGTTCCATCGCCATGGTCGCAAGAAGCGCGCGAGACCGCGTGGCAGCACCTTGCAATGCATCGAAAGCGAGATTGATCTGCTTGGCCGACAGTTCAAACCGCAGTCGCGCCTCCACGTCGGCTCCGGTAAGCCTGTCGAACCAACGTTGCGTGGCAAGCATCTTGCCGAGATCAAGCCCGGCGATCAGCGTCATTGCCTTGCGAATGCAAATCCGCATCGCCGAAGCCGCTTCCGCCGAAAGCAGGCTGTCGTCGATCTGCGACCGTGAGCCGGAGCCATCGAGCCAGGCCAGCGCCTCTTCGCAAAGCACGTCCGGCCTTGTGGAGAGTTGAAATTCTGGTGAACATGCCGCCACAATCATGAAGCCCCGCAATAGGATGCGTGCATTCATGCCATCTAAAACTTAAAATAGGCAGAATCCATTTTGGAAGATTGAACGCTTTGCACCGAATTGGTACAAAGACGGCAGAAACAGCCTCCCTCTGGACCGCCTCGACATCGCCGAAAATACCCAGCTCCGAGATGGCGCTTCGGCCCGCGTTGTTCTGGAAGTTTGCAAACTCGGGACAACGCTTTTCTTTTGTTGCACCGCAATAAAATTTTGTATATCGCTGTCAAGCCGGCGCCTGACCTGATGCCGAACTGGCGCCCACGCATAGGCGAGCGATGAATTCGACAACCAAAGAAACTCTTTACCTGAAAAAAGACTTCCGGCTAGACATCAATGCATTGAGAGCGATTGCCGTTCTCATGGTGCTTCTTTTCCACTTCAGCGTTCCTTTTGTTGGCGGCGGCTATGCTGGCGTCGACGTTTTCTTCGTGATATCAGGCTACTTGATGACACGAATTATACTTGGAGCGCACGCCAAGGGCACATTTAGTCTGATCGGATACTACAAGGCGCGCGTAGCCAGAATCGTGCCCGCCCTTGTCGTCATGGTCGCCGTAACGCTTGCCTGGGGTTGGCTGTTTGTCGATCCACTCGCTTACAAGGACATGGCGTTGCAGGCGGCCTCGGCCGTGGCGTTTCTGTCCAACATCCTGTTTTTCTTCACCAGCGGATATTTCGGGCCCACCGCCGAGGATGTCTGGTTCCTGCATACCTGGTCGCTGTCGGTCGAGTGGCAGTTCTATCTCCTCTATCCGCTGATCGTGCTGCTTCTCGTTCGTGTGTTCCCGAGGCTGTACCGCGCCATTTTCGTCGTGTCCCTCGTGCTGTTGTGCACCAGCACGATCGCGCTTAGCTTCGCGGGAAACCCGAAGATCGCATCGTTCCTGTTTTACATGTTTCCAACCCGCGCCTGGGAAATGTTGCTCGGCGGTTGTCTCTATCTTTTCCCGCTGGCGCTGGCGATCAAAGCCCGGAGGGCTCTCGAGGCCATCGGCGTCGTGCTGCTGCTCGTGACGCTGTTCATCTTCACCAAGAACACGCCCTGGCCGGGTGTCTATACGCTGCTGCCGGCGCTGGCCGCTGCCATGATCATATCAGCCAATTGCGGCCCGGCGACCATGCTCGGCAATCCGGTCGCCCAGCGGATCGGCGCCTGGTCCTACTCGATCTATCTCGCCCACTGGCCGATCCTCGTCGCCCTTCGCTACACCGGCAATGACACCGCCATCGGCCTTGCCCTGGGCTTTGCGGCGAGCATCCTGCTCGGATGGCTGTCTCACCGCTTCGTGGAGGAACCGGGTCGCAAGCTCGTCAATGCGGTGCATTTCCGCTCACCGCGCTTCGCCGCGGCCTGGGCCGTCTTTTTGCTGGCCGCTTTTCTACCCTACGGCATCTACAAGCAGGACGGCTTCATCAGCAGGTCGCCTGCAAATGCGCGCGAAATCATAGCCGATGCCATCGTTGCCAAGGACGACTGGACCTTCCCGGGAAGCTGCGAGGGGTATGATGCCAAGGACCAGCTGAGGCTTTGCAGCCTTGGCACCGCGACCGACAGCAGAACACTGGTCATCGGCGATTCCTATGCGCAAATGTGGTTTCCCCGTGCCACCAGCATAGCGTCGAGCCGCAATCTTTCGGTCGATTTTGCCACGATGGCGGGGTGCCCGCCGGTACTAGGTCTGGCGCGCAACAGCAGTCCCAAATGCGTAAAATTCAATCTTCTGGCCGAAGCCCTGGCGAGCGACCCCAAATACAAGCGCATTGCCATTATCGGTAGCTGGAACAATTACCTCGATTATCAGAATCCGGACCAGAGCAGCTGCGTTTTGTCGGCGTCGGGCTGCCAGAAGGTGAACAGCAGGCGGACCGCGCTTGTGGCGATCGAGCACCTCAAGCAATTCGTTGAGAGAATGGAGGGACTTGGCAAGGATGTCGCGGTGGGACTGCCCAGCCCGGACATCGGCTCCACGGGACCCGACAATCTCGCCTCCGACGTTTTCAATAACCGGGGCCTGCAAGCCTATCGCGACATTTCCCGGACTCCGCCGGCCAATATCCGCTCGCTGTTCGACACGTTCAGGCAGGAGTCCGCAAACACCATCATCGCTGATCTCAGCGACGGCTGGTGCAAGGGCAACCGCTGCAGCGTGCTTGATGCCAAGAATCACACGATCCTGAAGGACAACGGCCATTTCCGCGCCAGCTATGTGGTTGGTCTGCCCGGGCTGGATCGCATACTCTTCGATACCAAGTAGGCGGGCCTCCGCCTCGCCTGCCCATTCTTTCCGTTTTGCTTCCCCACTCCACCCGGCTAGACTGGCTCCCATCTTGAATCGGAGTGGCAGATGCAAAAACTTGAACGATTGATCGACCAGGGCACCGGCCGCGAACCCGCCGATATCGTGCTCAAGGGCGGCCGTTTCTTCGATCTGGTCACCGGCGAACTCGTCGTCTCCGACATTGCCATCTGTGAGGACCGGATCGTCGGGACCTCAGGCGATTACATCGGCAAGGCGGAAATCGATATCTCGGGCAAGATCGTCGTGCCCGGTTTCATCGACACGCATCTGCATATCGAATCCTCCCTCGTCACCCCGCATGAATTCGATCGCTGCGTGCTGCCCTATGGCGTCACGACCGTGATCTGCGATCCGCACGAGATCGCCAACGTGCTCGGCACTGAGGGGCTGCAGTTCTTCCTCGATTCCGCCGACCAGACCATCATGGACATCCGCGTGCAGCTGTCCTCTTGCGTGCCGGCGACGCATCTGGAAACCTCCGGCGCCGACCTGCCGATCGAGCGGCTGCTGCCGTTCCGCAAGCATCCGAAGGTGATCGGGCTGGCCGAAATGATGAATTTTCCCGGAGTGATCCGCAAGGATCCCATCGCGCTGGCAAAGCTGGAGGCCTTCCAGGACGGCCACATGGATGGCCATGCCCCGCTGCTGCGCGGCAACGACCTCAACGGCTATCTTTCGACCGGCATCCGCACCGACCACGAGTGCACCAGCGCCGAGGAAGCGCTCGAAAAAATCCGCAAGGGTATGCACATCCTGATCCGCGAGGGCTCCGTCTCCAAGGACCTGCACGCTCTGCTGCCCATCATGACCGAGCGCCTGTCGCCCTATCTGGCGCTCTGCACCGATGATCGCAACCCGCTCGACATTTCAGAGGAAGGCCATCTCGACTTCATGATCCGCTCCGCAATCGCCAACGGCGTCGACCCGCTGGTCGTCTATCGGGCTGCCTCGATCTCGGCCGCTAAGGCCTTCGGCCTGCGCGATCGCGGTCTGATTGCCCCGGGCTGGCGCGCCGATCTGGTTGTCATCGACAGTCTTGAGAGTTGCAAGGCCGACATGGTGTTTGCGGCCGGGCGACGGGTGCATGATGCGCTGTTTGCCACCCGCAAGCCCGTGGCACCGGTTGGACTCGACAGTGTCCGCGCGAGGCAAGTGACATCGGCTGATTTTGCGGTGCCGGCGCGTGATACGGAAGCATCGGTGATGGGCGTCGTCCCCGGCAAGATCATTACCGAGCATCGCCGCTACCGCCTGCCAAGCCGCGGCAACCAGACCACGGTCGATTTCCAAAACGACATCTTGAAGATCTCGATCATCGAACGCCACGGCAAGAACGGCAACATGGCCACCGGCTTCGTCCAGGGCTTCGGCCTGAAGAAAGGCGCCATCGCCTCCACCGTTGGTCACGACAGCCACAATATCTGCGTGGTCGGCGCCAGCGACGAGGACATGGCCATGGCCGCCAACCGCCTTTCGGAGATCAAGGGCGGCTTCGTCGTGGTCGAGGATGGCCAGATCACGGGCGAAATTGCGCTGCCGGTTGCCGGCCTGATGAGCCTCGAGCCCTATGAATGGGTGTGTGACACGCTGCATCACCTGCGGCAGGCGGCCTATGCGCTGGGCTCGACGTTGCAGGAGCCCTTCCTGCAACTCGCCTTCATGCCACTGCCGGTCATTCCGCATCTGAAGATTTCGGACAGGGGGCTGGTAGACGTCGACAAATTCGAGCTGATCGAGTGAATGTTGTAAATCTCCCTGACTTGTGCCATATGTGGTACAAGTCATGAGGTAAACGATGGATACTGTAATCTTTTCCAAAGCGCGGGCGGAACTCGCCGGTCTGCTCGACAAGGTCAACGACGATGCCGCCCCGATTGAGATCGTCCGGCGCGACAAGCCTTCTGCCGTGTTGATCAGCAAGGATGAGTATGAGGGAATGGTGGAGACACTTTATCTGCTCTCCACACCTGCAAATGCTGCGCGCCTCTATGAATCCAAGGCGGATATCGAAGCCGGAAGGTATACTTTGCGGATCATTCCCGGTGTGAATGACGACTGAAATGTTGTTGGGTTTCACGGACCGAGGATGGGAAGATTATTCCTATTGGCAGAATGCTGATCCGAAGCTTGCGGCAAGGATCAATGATCTTTTGAAAGATACATTGCGTCACCCGTTTTTCGGCATAGGCAAACCGGAGCCGTTAAAAGGTGACCAAAAGGGCTATTGGTCCCGGCGCATCAACCATGAGCATCGCCTCGTCTACTATGTAAAAGGTAAGGACGACGACCAAACATTGATCATCGCCCAGTGCCGTTTTCATTATTGAAAATAATTCTATCCCCGTCATTCCACATCTGAACATCTTGGAGCGGGGGTCATCCGGCGAAAACAATCCAAATCCGCCGATCATCCGAATCGAAATATATCAACATACTCAATCTCTTATCCGCCAATATCCCCGCCTTCCACACCTCCTTTATAATACCCCTGTTCCGTCGCCGGAGTGTATCGCGAGACGTTCGTGTGCAGGCGGAATGAGGTGCTTTCGTCTTGTTTCAAAACGTATGAAACGAGACGAAAGAGACGCGGGACGCTGCGGCATTGCAAGATGCCGTCGTCACAGGCTTCCCCCTTCCTCCTGTCCGGAGGTCGGTTTGGGTCCGCCATGCAAGCGAGGCTTAAAATCCTCGTGCAGCGAAGCAGGACCGCGTCTGAAGGAGCCCGGACAGGCTCCGAAGAACACCTCGTGGCCGCGCGAAAGCGAAGCCATTAATAAAACAAAACCAGAGGCAACGCTTTCGCGCGGCTCTCCGGTCTCATTCTTCATGCCACGGACGGAAACCCGCCGCGTGAACGCTCTTTCACATCTTCAAGATTGCGTACTCATTCACTGCAGCGACTGGTCGCGGCGATAGAGCACCATGCCGGCATGATAAAGGATGCCATCCTTGAAATCGCCATCGGCGGTAAAGCCGGTGTCGTCCTTATATTCGATGTGGTTGCCATCGATCCAGTATTGACCCTCATAGGCCGCCTCGCGCGGTCCACGTGCTTCGACATAGCGGCCATTGGGCAGCAATTCATGGCGGATCTCGCCATCTCCGGTCACCCACAGGCCTGAAAATTTCTGTTCACCCATACCAACATCTCCATGAATTTCGCTTTTGCGCCGCGCCGTCTCACCCAAAGCGGGTCCAAACGAGGCTAGGGCGGCCACGAGCGAGATCGAAAACGCCACGGCGCTCAATAGAATTCCGTTGTTAGCCATTGAGCCATCTCCCTTCATCTTCATCGCGGTTTGCAAAAATCTTTGCTAATTTTTCGCGCCCCATATTGAAAACCATCACCGGGAAATCCCAGATGACATTTATGTGTTTGGTCAAAGCGGTCATCGTCGTTCCTTTCTGATCGGGTTGCGTTGTATCTGACAACGCCAATATGGAGGAAAGGTCGGCTTGAGTGGTAGAACATTTCTCCACGATGATTGCACAATTCTCCAGAATTTAGAAAATGGCCTTTGATTTCCAACGTCAACGGCGTAGAAATTGACTGTCAATCATCTGAAATTATGACAGATAATCGGAACTTCATCATGAAACAGCATAAAGAACTCGCAAGCCTGATTGCACGATACGCTGAGAATGATGGCGTGCAGGCGACGTCCGTGCCGCGCCTGTCGATCGTCCGGGTCTCCAAGCCGAGTGATCCCGTGCACGCCGTCCACAAGGCGGCGATCTGCATCATTGCGCAGGGCATGAAGCAGGTCATCGTCGGCGAGGAGATCTTTCGCTACGGCCCCATGCAGCATCTGCTCGTCTCGGTCGACCTGCCGGTCATCGGTCAGGTGGTTGGCGCGACCAGCGAAGAACCATATCTCTGCGTGCGGCTGGAACTCGACATGGACTTGTGCGCCGAAATGCTGATGAAGTCGCCGCCTGCGGGCGCTGTCGAGCCAGGACGTGGCATTGCCATCAGCCATACGCCACCGGAGATCATCGATGCAGCGATCCGGTTGCTGAAGCTTCACGAGACCCCGGACGACGTCGAGGAACTGGCGCCGCTGATCGAGCGGGAAATTCTCTATCGCCTGCTGAAGAGCGACCAGGGCGCCTTCATCCGCCGCATGCTGGAGCCAGAAAACCGCAACCGCAATGTCGGCCGCGCCATCAGCTGGATCAAGGAGAATTATGCCAAGCCGATCCGCATCGAGGAAGTCGCATCCCTGTCCGGCATGAGCACTTCGTCGCTGCACCTGCATTTCCGCCAGGCCACCGCGATGAGCCCGCTGCAATACCAGAAGCAACTGCGCCTGCAGGAAGCGCGGCGGCTGATCTTCAGCCATTCCTTCGATGCCGCCCGCGCCGGTTACGAAGTCGGCTACGACAGCCCCTCGCAATTCAGCCGCGAATACAAAAGATTGTTCGGCGCGCCGCCCCAGCGCGATATCGACCGGCTGCGATCCGAGCCGCAACGCTACGCCGATGCCTGAGGTTGGCAACCTGCAGACGAGTCGCTAGACTGCCACTCGAACATGGGAACACGGATGCGCTTCTGGTCTCGCCTTTTGCTGATCGTCTGCATGCTGACGGGGCTTGCCGCCGCACCCGCAATGGCTTTCGGCATGCCGTGCCATAACGGCATGAACAAGGGCATGGGCGGGATGCCGGCGATGACGCATCCGGCCGCCATGATAGACCACGGCAAGGCGATGCACCATCAAGGCAAGCCGCTTCCCGACAAATCAGCCTTCGCATGCCTGATCCACTGCCTCGGTGTCACCGGCTTTGCGCCTTTCCGGATAGACTTCCCGGCTCCGATGATCGGTGCGCCGCTGATCCCGCATCTCCCAGCGGAAATTCTTGAGGGTTGGTCGCTCGGCCCGCCATTGGAGCCGCCCATATCCCGCTTCGTTTGACCCATTTGAAACGGCCTTCTGAGGCTCTCCAATCGTCCAACGAAAGCAAAACCCATGTACCGCAGACAATTCCTCAAATCGTCGGCACTGATTGCCGGCAGCGTCATGCTGCCCTCAGGCTTGGCGCTCCCTGCCCAGGCAGCAACTCCGCGCGACCTGCGCATCTCCACCCGAACCCTCGACATCAACGGCAAGGCTGCCACGGTCTTCAGCCTTGCAGAGGGCGGCAAGGTGCCGGGGCTGACATTCGCACCCGGCGAGCGCTTCTCGCTCAATCTCGCCAGCGAGATCAATGAGCCAACCATCGTCCACTGGCACGGCCTGACCCCACCTTTCAAGCAAGATGGTGTCGGCAACAATCCCCTGCCGATGCTGGCCGGCGGCGAGGCCCGCGCCTTCAATTTCGCCATCGAACGCCCTGGCACCTATTGGATGCACGCCCATACGCTGCAGGAGCAGAACCTGCTCGCCGCTCCACTTGTCGTCCATTCCCAGGAGGACAAGAAGGCCGACATGCAGGAGGTCGTGCTGCTGCTGCACGATTTCTCTTTCACTCCCGCATCAGAACTGCTTGCCAATCTCACCGGCGGCAAGGCCGCGGCGCACCATTCCATGGATCAAAGTGCAATGGACATGGACGCCATGGATATGGGTGCGATGGACCACAGTTCGATGAACATGGAGTCCATGGGCGGCATGGATCTCAACGACATCGAATATGACGCCTATCTCGCCAACGACCGGACGCTTGACGATCCGGAAGTAGTCGCCGTCGAGAAATCTGGCAGGGTGCGCCTGCGCATCATCAATGCCGCAGCGTCGACCGCTTTCAGCATTTCGACGGGCAGCCTCGACGCCAGGGTTCTTTCCGTCGACGGGCAAGCAGTGGAGTCTGTGACGGATCGATTGTTTCCGATGAGCATGGGCCAACGGATCGATCTACTCCTCGAAATCCCGAGGGATGGTGGCGATTTTCCAATCCTGGCGCTACGGGAAGGCGCAGCGGAACGAACAGGCATCATCCTCGCCACGAAAGGCGCGACGGTCACGAAGCTCGCATCCACAGCCGATAACAAAGGTCCCGTGTTGGATCTGATGCTCGAAAGTAAGCTGCGATCCACGTCACCGCTTCCGTCTCGCAAAGCCGACCGCCAATTCATGGTGCACCTGACCGGCGACATGGCCAGCTACAAGTGGGGCATGATGGGTGCCGAAGCGCTGCAAGCCCAACCCGGCGAGCGCGTCGAAATATCGATGATGAACATGTCCATGATGGCGCATCCGATGCACCTGCATGGTCATCATTTCCAGATTACGGGAATAGATGGAGCAGCCATGTCCGGCGCGCTCCGTGACACAGTCCTCGTGCCGCCCGGCAAGACCGTGCGGATCGCTTTCGATGCGGGAACCGCAGGCCGTTGGCCATTCCACTGCCACCACCTCTACCATATGGAGAGCGGCATGATGGGCTATATGAGTGTAGGCTGATTTCTGAAACGGCAGTGGGCCGAGGCGACCCGGCCCACTGTTTAGAATTCCCGCAGGCCGAGATGCTCGACCATCGGCGCAAAATCGCGGTCGCGATGCAAGAGTTGGTGGTTGTTCTCGATGCAATAGGTCCCGATGATCATGTCGGGAAACTTCCGAACCGTGATACCGAGGCTTCGCAGGCGTCGATAGTTGGCTGCGGCCTGCCGCGCGAGCACCTGGTCCAGCATCACACCGGTTTGAAACAACCGCAGACGACCGTCAAGGCGCCGCGCATGTGCGTCATCTCTCGCGCCTCGAAGAACCTCGAAGAGGACGATATCCCCGACGATAACTGCCTCGATGTTCCGCACGTTGTGCAACTTGGATGTCTGAACATTTTCAACCCTGTTGAAGAAATCAATCCAGACTGAAGAGTCGACGACTATCATTTCTCGTCGAGTGACGGAAAGCCCAGCCGCATCTCTTCGAGATCGCCCTCCCAACCGATGCCCCAGAGTTCATCGAGCGCCCTGCGTTGTTTCCGCTGGAGAACAATTGCCTTCAAAGCTTCCTCGACGACGGCTTTCTTGGTCTTCAATTCGGAGAGTTCAATGGCTTCGTCGAGCAAGTCTTCGTCGATATCGATGTTGGTTCGCATATCGCCTCCAATGTGTATAAATCTCGTTAAATATACACATTCACGACGACTGTTTCAAGCTAGGCCGATCCCGCTCTTGGCCTTCCTGCCCGCCACATAAGTCTCGACGATGGTCCGATCGTCTCCCATCGTCTGCATCAGGAACAACTCCTCGGCGAGTTTTTTTACCACTTCCATCTTCAGCGCGCTTGCCGGCGTGGCGCGAGCGTCGAGGACCACGATATCGGCATCCGAGCCCACGTCCAGCGTACCTATCTTGTCAGCCAGCCCCAGCGCTTGGGCATTGCCGAGCGTCATGCGATAAAAACTCTCCAACGGCGTCATTCGCTCGCCCTGCAACTGCAGCACCTTGTAGCCTTCGTCGAGCGTCCGCAGCATCGAGTAGGACGTGCCGCCACCGATATCGGTCGCCACCGAAACGCGCACAGATTTCTCGCGCTTGGTCAGCCGCTTCAGCCCGAACAGGCCGGAACCGAGAAACATGTTGGAGGTCGGGCAAAAGACCGCGACGGAGCCGCTCTCGCTCATCGCATCGGCTTCCCGATCTGACAGGTGGATGCAGTGACCAAACAAGCTTTTAGGCCCGAGCAACCCGTAATGTGCGTAGATATCCGTATAATCCCTCGCTTGCGGATAGAGTTCGCATGCATAGGCAACTTCGGCGCGGTTCTCCGACAGATGCGTCTGAACATGGAGCTCGGGATACTCCTGCGCCAGCACCTGCGCCATCTCCATCTGTTCCGGTGTCGAGGTGATGGCAAAGCGCGGCGAGATCACCACGTGGTTGCGCCCCTTGCCATGCCATTGCGCGATCACATCCTTGGTCTCGTCGTAGCCCTGCTGCGGGGTGTCGCGCAGGCCTTCCGGCGCATTGCGATCCATCATCACCTTGCCGCCCAGCATGCGCATGTTGCGGCGCAGGCTTTCGGCGAAAAACATGTCGGCGGAAACCTTGTGGACCGAGCAATAGGCGACAGCCGTCGTCGTACCATGCCGGATCAACTCGTCAAAGAAGCGGACAGCAATCCGCGCCGAATGCGCGGGATCGGAAAAGCGTTGCTCCTCGACGAAGGTATAGGTGTTGAGCCATTCGAGCAGGCTGCCGGCGTAAGAGCCGATAATCTGCATCTGCGGGAAGTGCAAATGCGTGTCGATAAATCCGGGCATGATCAGATGTGGTCGATGGTCGACGATCTCGACGCCTTCCGGTGCAGATTTTGAAACGTCTGCAAAATCACCCATCGCGACGACGATACCATCCTCGATCAGCAACCCGCCATCGTTGACGTAGTGATAGCTGCCGTCATCGAACAGGTCCTGCGGCTCCCGGGTGAACGACAAAAGGCGACCGCGAAGCAATATGCTCATTCTCTGATCCTGTACTGGACACGTGGCCGGGAGCACTTGCTGCCGCAGCCTTTTTGTTTGTGGAGCAAGGAATACCCGCATCCAATTGCGAAGAAAAGGGATTCCGAAGGGCGTTCCAGCAAGCCCGACACAAGTATTTCAATCTAGCGTTAGGCGTAAAATGGTGGCGAGCCGTCGCGCGAACAGCCAACCAAACGGATCCGGAGCAGTGAATTGACCGAACACAGCGACTTTCGCGAAGAAAAGAGAAAAGCCTTCTTCGAAAGATTGCAGCACGAGGTTGACCTTGAGGCGGCGAGAAGTCTTGCCGACGAAGCGTTCAACGACAAGGATCCTGAGCTCAGGACATTGCTCCTGGCCGTGGGCGCCGTCAATCATCCGCTTTGCGTTCCACATCTCCCGGCCGGCGCAGAGCCCGCAAAGCTCTTTAATATCAATGCCTGGGCCAAAAGCCTTGCAATGGCCCGCATCGTCGCCGCCAACACGCAGACACATCGTGTGCTTATCGCCTCCGCGCCCAAGACGGGCTCCACCTTTCTGTCAGGCGCCCTCGTCCGAACCTTCGATCTCTCCAAGGTCAGCCTCACGCTCCAGTCCTCAAAAAGCTATGGACACTACACGATGGGCGGCGCGCTTCGCGATCATGACATCGATGAAGTCGCCCTGCTCACCTCGGCAATGGGTCCCAAAGGCTATGTCGCGCATCACCACATGATATGCACCCCATATCTCGGCAAGCAGGCGGCGCTCTACAATGTCAAGCCGATCATCACCAAGCGGAACGTCTTCGACACGTTCGTGAGCTTCGACGAACATATCCGAAAGCTCTATCCGACAACGACGGAGAACAGGTTCCTCCGATTTGGATTCCCCGAAGATTGGTTCGCGATGGAATTCGAGGACAGAATGGAATTCCTGCTCGATCTTCAGCTCCCCTGGTATGCGAGATACTACGCCAGCTGGAAGCTTTGCGAACAACAGCGCGACATCAGCCCCTTGTGGGTGAGCTATGAGACCGACATTCTGGGCGACAAATCCGTGCTCGCGACCCGGATCATTGAAAAGCTCGGAGCCTCCGAAGCTGACATTCCGCGCCTGACCGAGGAACTAAGCCAGGGCGGATCGAAAAACGAGCATTTCAACAAAGGTGTCGCAGGTCGTGGCGCCGCCATTACCGGCAAGAACCGTCAGAAAATCGTGGATTTCTTCCACCGATTCCGGATCGTCACGGACTTCGCCGACATCTTGGATGCCTGATCTGCGACACAAGCCGATACTCAGTTTTGTCCGGCGCCGCGCGAAACAGCACTTTCATACCATGCCACCAGCAGCTTGCGCTCATCATCGGTGATTTCGCTGACATTGCCCGGCGGCATGGCATGGCTGCGGCCGGCCTGCAGGTAGATGTCACGGGCATGGGTGGCGATAGCAACCTGATTGTCGAGAATCACGCCCTTTGGCGGAAAGGTAACGCCCTCCCAGACGGGTTCGGCAGCGTGGCACATCGAACAGCGTCCGGCCACCGTTTCCACCACCTTGGTGAAATGAGCGTCGTCAGCGAAGCGCTGGAAGGTCGGCGCGAGACTCGCCTCCTTTTCGCCCGTCAGAATTTTCGGCGCGGTCGACAACCACATGATGGCGATGAACAGCAACGCCGTCAGCAACCATGTCCAGTGCGGCTCGCCCTTGCGCGCATGCACCGTGTTGAACCAGTGGCGGATCGTCACGCCCATCAGAAACACCAGACCGGCGATGATCCAGCTGAACTGTGTACCGAACGCCATCGGGTAATGGTTCGACAGCATGAAGAAGATCACCGGCAGCGTCAGATAATTGTTGTGCAGCGACCGCTGCTTGGCGATCATTCCGTATTTGGGGTCGGGCGTGCGGCCAGCAATCAGATCAGCAACGACGATCTTCTGGTTCGGGATGATGATGAAGAACACGTTGGCCGACATGATCGTCGCCGTGAATGCGCCGAGATGCAGGAAGGCGGCGCGGCCTGTGAAGATCTGCATGTAGCCCCACGCCATGGCCACCAGCAGAACGAACAACAGCCCCATCAAGCCCCAGGTATTTTTTCCCAGCGGCGACTTGCAGAGCAGATCGTAACAGATCCAGCCGACCGACAGCGACGCCATGGAAATCAGGATCGCCACGGGCACGGACACATCAAGCAGATGCCGGTCGATCAGGAAAAGGTCCGCGCCGCCGTAGTAGACGACCGCCAGCATGGCAAAACCAGACAACCAGGTGAAGTAGCTCTCGTATTTGAACCAGGTGAGATGTTCGGGCATTGCAGCGGGCGCCACGAGATATTTCTGGACGTGGTAGAAGCCGCCGCCATGCACCTGCCACTCCTCGCCATAGGCCCCCACCGGCAAGCCAGGACGCTTCACTAAACCAAGATCGAGCGCGATGAAGTAAAATGACGAGCCGATCCAGGCGACTGCCGTGATCACATGCAGCCAGCGAACCGCAAAGGCGAGCCATTCCCAGGCTATGGCGTATTCGTACATTCAGTTCCCCGTTTCTCTCCAGCCCCGCGAAATTACTCCCATATTTTCAGGGGCTGCGCAAAGGGTGAACGGCAAAACCGGGATAGTATCCCGACCTAATCTCGACCGCTCGAGCAGAGCGGATCCGGATCAGGCAAGGTCGGCGAGTTCCTCGCGAAGCCTGCCGAGATATGGCAGATAGGGGCGAATTCGATCGGCATGGCCGCCTTCGATCGGCTTGCGCACCTGCGTGGCGCTCAGCGTCCGCACGCGATTGGTATTTTCCTGAAAATCGAGGCATTGCCGTTCGAAACCTAGGCCGCAGAACTCCAGCATCAACCGGGTCTCGACCTCCTGATCCGCCACCATATCCTCGAGATGCACGTCATGGATGCGGTCCGGCAAAACAGTCTTCCAATAGTCCATCAGTTCAGCATATTCCCGATAATAGGTACCGAGCTCGGACAGATCATGGCTGAAGTGATTACCGCCGGTGACGAAATGGCTCGAATAGATCGAGAAGCAGGTCTCGATCGGATCGCGCATGCAATGGATGAAATGTGCGTTCGGGAAAATCACGGCGGCAATGCCGACCCATCGAAAATTGAGCGGCATCTTGTCGGTCGCCCGCTGCGACATTTTTTGCGCGACGCCCAGCCGTGACAGGTAGAAATTTGCCATTTCGGCGACAGTATCCGCCGAAAAGCTGGCGTCGGTAAAGATCAGTCCGCTCGGCTCCGCTTTGCCGAAGAACTCCCTGACCAGATCGCGGAGCGCGGCTGATTCTCCCGCCGCCACAACGGCCGAATGGGACGATAATATCTGTTCTGTCAGCGTCGTTCCCGAACGCGGCATGCCGACGATGAAGATCGGCGCGGCCTCCGCAAATCCTATGTCACTGACGCTGTGCAGGAAGTCGGCAGTGAAGAACCGCTTCATCGCGCCAAATGCAACCCGCTCCGGTTCGAAATCATACTCAAGTGTTTCCCGCCGGAGGCGGTTGGCAACCTCGAGATAGGAAAACGCGCGGGGATGGTCACCTGCCCTGTTCAGCGCCTTGAACAGGGCGAAACCGAGACCGATGCGATCGTCGAGCGCGGTACCGGGCTCCTTGAGAAGCCTCTGCATGGTGGCAATGTGCGGATCGTCAGGGCTGTAGTCAGTGAGCCCGGCCAGATTGAGATGCGCCAATCCATCGGTGGGCGAGATCTCCACAAGCCAGGCAAAGGCAGCCCGCGCGGCCTCCTTCCGTCCGGTCTCCAGCAGATGCATTGCAAGCGTCCGCACGAAAGTGCCGTTTCTCGGCTCGAGCCGCACCGCCTCGTAGAGAGCGACCTTGGCGGCGCTGTTATCGCCAGCCTGCGAAAGCGCGTTGCCAAGATTGTGCCAGACGCCGGCATTATCCGGTGCAAGCCGAGACGCCTGCTGGAAAGCGCTGACCGCAGCCTCGATCTGGCCCGTCCGATAGAGCAGATTGCCGAGATCGAAGAACGTTTCACCGTCATTGGGATCGAGTGAAACTGCCTCCAGCAGCGCTTCGACGGCAAGCTTGAGCGAATTTTGCCCGAGCATCATCTTGGCGAGCTGGCGCCAGACCTGGGCTGCACCTTCCCGCGACATGTCGGGGTCGCGCAACCCGCTCTCCAACAGCGCGACGCTATCGCCTGCCAGATTCTCTGCCGTCGAAATCGCCACGTTTGTCTCTCGCCAGATTACATCGAGCGATACTGCCAACAACGGCTTGTCCGGGGCTGTTGCAGGCTCGTGGGACGACGGAAGCGGTGCCGAAGGATAGTCAGAGCAGAGCGACCAGCAGTTCCGCCGCCACCAGCGCCGCGATCACCTCCGGCCGCTTGTCCTTGAGGCGGCTCGCTCCGATGGGCAGCACGAGTTTGTCGATGATCGATCGCTCGTAGCCTGCGTCTTCGAGCCAGTGAAGGAACACACCGCGCTTGGTTTTCGAGCCGATCATGCCGGCATAGGCGAGATCCTCGCGCTTCAGCACCTCGGCACCTATCAGGAAATCGAGCGCATGATCGTGGGTCGTGATTACAGCAGCCCCGCCAGCTCTTATACCCCCAACCACGGACTCCGGCATCGCCTCAAGTCGATGTTCGATGCCCGGCGCCAGCAGATCGAGCTCTTCCTGCCTTGTCTCCACCACCGTGACCTTGAAGGGCAACGGCTTGAGCGCCACGGCCAGCGCCCGGCCAACATGCCCGGCGCCAAAGATATAGACATCAGGATAATCGCCAGCTTCGCGCACTAACCTCGCCCTCAGTGCTTCGATAGAGCTGGTGTCCGCACGCTTCAGCGAGAGCTCGACGCGTCCGCCGCAGCACTGGCCACTGTCAGGTCCGAGCGTGATATCGAGCATCTCTGCCGATCTGCCATCGGCCAGCATGGCGCGGGCCAGATCGACAGCCTCGAACTCCATATGCCCGCCGCCGATCGTGCCCCACAGACTGCCGCCGCTGACCAGCATGAAGGTCCCAGCCTCACGCGGCGTAGAACCGCGGGTGCGGGTGACTTCGATGAGGATTTTTTCGCTGGGAAGCGACAGGAAGTTTTCGAAGGTCATTTGTCCCTCAGACCGCCCGCATCCGCTCCACCGCCATCAGCACCCGCTCGGGCGTCGCCGGTGCATCGAGCCGCGGGCAGACCCGGTAATCAGCCACGGACGCCACCGCCATCGACAACGCCTCGAACACCGACACGCCAAGCATGAAGGGCGGCTCGCCAACGGCCTTGGAACGACCGATGGTCATCTCCTTGTTTTCCGACCATTCGGCCAGCTTGACGTTGAAGATGCGCGGCCGGTCCGAAGCCAGGGGAATCTTGTAGGTGGAGGGCGCATGTGTGCGGAGCCGGCCCTTGCCGTCCCACCAGAGTTCTTCGGTGGTCAGCCAGCCCACGCCCTGCACGAAAGCGCCCTCCACCTGACCCTTGTCGATCGCCGGATTCAGCGACTTGCCGACATCATGGAGAATGTCGGTGCGCTCGATCTGGTATTCGCCGGTCAAGGTATCGATCGACACTTCGGAGCAAGAAGCGCCATAGGCATAGTAAAGGAACGGCCGACCCTGCCCCTTGGCGCGATCCCAATGGATCTTCGGCGTCTTGTAAAAGCCCGCGGCGGAGAGATGCACGCGCGCCATGTAGGCTTCCTTGATGAAATTCGGGAACGGAATTTCCCGATCGCCGACCCGCACCCGATTGGGCAGGAAAGCAATCTCGGCAACCGGCACCTTCCACTTTTCGGCGGCAAATGCGTAGAGTCGCTCCTTGAGCTGGCGCGCTGCATCATAGGCCGCCATGCCGTTGAGATCCGAACCGGAGGAGGCCGCCGTCGCTGATGTGTTCGGCACCTTGGCTGTGGTCGTTGCTGTGATTTTCACCCGGTCGATGTCGACCTGGAACTCGTCGGCCAGCACCTGGGCAACCTTGGTATAGAGCCCCTGCCCCATTTCGGTGCCACCGTGGTTGAGGTGAATGGAGCCATCCTGATAGAGATGCACCAGCGCGCCCGCCTGGTTGAACGGCGTGAATGTGAACGATATGCCGAACTTCACCGGAGTCAGCGCTATGCCCTTGCGGATCACGCGCGAAGTCCTGTTGAACTCGATGATATCCCTGCGACGCGCCTGGTAATCGGCCGAGGTCTCGAGCTCGTGCACGATCCGGTGGATAATATTGTCCTCGACCTTCTGGTGATAGGGCGTCAGGCACCGCTCGTCGCCCTCGATCGCATAGAAATTGCGCTTGCGGATTTCCAACGGATCAACACCGATCGCATAGCCGATTTCCTCGATGATGCGCTCGCCACCCAACAACCCCTGCGGCCCGCCGAAACCGCGGAAAGCTGTGTTCGACACCGTATTGGTCTTGATCGGCTCCGATGTCAGCAGCACATTGGGATAGAAATAGGCGTTGTCGGCGTGAAACAGCGCTCGGTCCGTGACCGGTCCGGAGAGATCGGAGGAAAAGCCGCAACGCGCCGCGTAATTGGTCTTCACCGCAAGGATCTGGCCGTCATCGTCGAAGCCCACCTCATATTCGGCAAGGAAATCGTGCCGTTTGCCGGTCATGACAATGTCTTCATCGCGGTCCGGACGGAATTTCACAGCCCGCTTGAGCCGCTTGGCCGCCAGCGCGGAAAGTGCAGCAAACTGGCTACCCTGAGTTTCTTTGCCACCGAAGCCGCCGCCCATGCGCCGCGTATTGACGGTCACCGCATGCACCGGAATCTGCAGGATGTTGGCAACCATGTGCTGGATTTCGCTGGGATGTTGGGTTGAAGACCAGACGATCACCTCGTCATCCTCGCCCGGGATCGTCAGAGCTATATGGCTTTCAAGATAGAAATGCTCCTGTCCGCCAATGCGCATGGAACCTTTCAGTGTCCGCGGCGCCGATTTCAGTGCGGCTTTGGCATCGCCGCGCTTCAGCGTCAACGGGTCGGTGACCAGCTTGTAGCCGAGCTTGCGGGCATCGAGAATATCGGTGGCATGCGGCAGATCGTGATAGGTGAACTTTGCCTTGCGGGCAGCGGCACGGGCAATTTCGCGGGTTTCGGCAACCACGACGAACACCATCTGGCCATGGAACTCGATGCGCTTCTCAGCCAGCAGCGGCTCGTCGTCACGATGGTTCGGGCCGATATCGTTGTGGCCGGGAATATCCTTGTGGGTCAGGACATCAACGACACCGGGCGTGGCCTCGACTTCGGAGAGATCGAGCGACAAGATATCGGCATGCGCGCGGTCCGAGAGACCGGCCGCCATATGCAGCGTGCCTTCGGGCAGAACCATATCGTCGATATAGTCGGCCTCGCCGCTGACATGCTTGTGGGCGGAATCGTGCCGGAGGTCCTTGTGTACCTGGCCCGAGATTTCGGACTTGAAGACGAGATCGATCTTGTTCATCGGCCTGCTCCTGCTGCGTAACGCACAAGTTCGGCCTGTTCGCCCTGCGTTTCAAGGAAAAACCGTGTCAGCAGGTTCCTTGCCGTCAACAGGCGGTACTCGGCGGTCGCGCGCCAATCGCTGAGCGGCGTAAAATCCTTGCCGAGTTCAGCCGCCGCTGCCGCTACATTGGCCTCGGTCCAGGCAAGGCCGAGCAGCGCGTTTTCGACATTCGTGGCGCGCTTTGGAATGCCCGCCATACCGCCATAGGCAAGCCGGATTTCTTCGACCTTGCCCACACTATCGAGCTTGAGCCAGAACGCGCCGAGAACGGCCGTGATATCCTCGTCGCGGCGCTTGGTGATCTTGTAGACCGCAAACTCCACGCCCTTGGGCAGGCAGGGCACCGAAAGGCTTTCGACAAATTCATGCCGCTCGCGGTTCTGCTTGCCGTAGTCGATGAAGTATTCCTCGATCGGCATGGTTCGCGCACCCTCGCGAGAGCGCAGCGACACCGAAGCGCCAAGCGCAATCAGCGGCGGCGGTGTATCGCCGATCGGCGAACCATTGGCGACATTGCCGCCGATCGTGCCCATGTTGCGGACCTGCTCGCCCCCGATGCGCGGCAGCAGCTTGCCGAATGCCGGGTGCGTTTCAGACAGCGTCTTGAGCGCCTGCGTGTAGGTGACGCCAGCCCCTATCTTGATCCCTTCTTCTGTCACATCGATGGTTTGCAGGGCAGTCAGTCCGCCAATGAAAATCGCCGGATTGATCGCCTTGAACTGCTTGGTCACCCATAGGCCGACATCGGTTGAGCCGGCAACGACGGTCGCATGCGGATGCTTGCCGAGAATCTCCGCAAGATCGGCTAGCGAGGCAGGGACATACAGCGCGTCATCACCATAGACGATCTTCACGGCGCCACCTTCGGCAATCGCCGTCAGCTTCTCCGTCACTTCGTGGCGCGTCTTTTCGATTGGATCAAAAATGGCAGACGGCCGCACCGAAGCCGCCATCTCTGCCGCCTTGACGATCGGTTCGTAACCCGTGCATCGACAGAGATTGCCTTGCAGCGCCTGCTCGATCCGCTCGCGCGACGGATTGGTCTCGCTCAGCCACAAACCATAGAGCGACATGACGAAACCCGGGGTGCAGAAGCCGCATTGCGAGCCATGGAAATCCACCATCGCCTGCTGCACCGGATGCAGAACGCCGTCCTTGCCCTTGAGGTGTTCGATCGTCACCACATGCGTGCCGTGCAGCGACCCCATGAAACGGATACAGCTGTTGACCGATTCATAAACAAGCCCACCATCGACCAATCGCCCGACCAGCACGGTGCAGGCACCGCAATCGCCTTCCGCACAGCCTTCCTTGGAGCCGGTGAGCCGCTTGTCGAGCCGCAGCCAATCGAGCAGCGTCAGGCGCGGTGAGATGGCATCGAGCACGATATCCTGATCATTCAGGATGAAGGAAATGTGGTTCTGGTAGTTTTCAGTCATGCTGTTCCGCTTTTGTCTTGTCCGGCACTAGCCTGTGCGCAGATGCGTAAAATCGCAAGAGGCGAATTTTACCTGATGGTCAAAAATTAGCCATCGACTTGCAAATGGCAAGAAATATGGTTCTGTGCCGCCGGTTGAAGGAGAGTTACATGATCATCAGAAATGCGATGCCGGCCGATCTGCCGGAGATCGAGGCGATACTCCTGCAGGCCTTTCCAGGCCCGGAGGAGGCCGATCTCGTCTCGCGCCTTTATGAGGACGGCGATGTCGTGTTCTCGCTGGTCGCCGAGATGCATGGGCGGCTTTGCGGGACGGTGATCTTTTCGCGGATGTCAGCACCCTTCAGGGCGCTGGGTCTGGCGCCGGTTGCCGTCCTGCCGGACTATCAGCGCCAAGGCATCGCTGCGGCCCTTATCCAGGAAGGCATCGAACTTGCTGGTGTGGAGGAATGGGACGGCATTTTCGTGCTCGGCGATCCGGAATATTACCAGCGCTTCGGTTTCCTTGCCGAGACTGCGGCACCGTTCGAAAACCCCTATGCCGGCCCCTATCTCATGGCGCTATCGCTGCGCGAAGACGATCTTCCGGCGGCTTCCGGCAAAGTCGACTACGCCAAGGCCTTTGCCGCGCTTTGAAGCAGTAGTGATGCGCGTTTATTTTCCTTTGACTTTCGTTTTGAGTTCATATTGAAAATCAACACAAGAAAATGGGTGGGGAGGATCCAATGACCGGCTATATTCTGGCGATCGATCAGGGCACGACATCGAGCCGCGCAATCGTCTTCGACGGCGCAATGAAGGCAGTCGCCCAGGGCCAGAAGGAATTCCGGCAGATCTTCCCGCAATCCGGCTGGGTGGAGCACGATCCCGAGGAAATTTGGGAAACGACGCTCTGGGCGATCCGAACAGCGATCGACAAAGCCGGCATCAGGGCTGCCGGAATAGCGGCGATCGGCATCACCAACCAGCGTGAGACCGTCGTCGTCTGGGATCGCCAGACCGGCGAGCCGATCCACAACGCCATCGTCTGGCAGGATCGCCGCACGGCGCGCCTCTGCGACGCCTTGAAGATCAAGGGACTGGAAAAGACCTTCACCAAGAAGACTGGCCTGCTGCTCGATCCCTATTTCTCCGGAACCAAACTCTCGTGGTTGCTGAGCAAAACCAAGGGAGCCCGGGCGCGCGCCGAAAGGGGCGAACTGTGCTTCGGGACGGTTGACACTTTTCTACTCTGGCGGCTGACATCGGGCAGGAGCTTCCTCACTGACGCCACCAACGCCTCCCGCACGCTGATCTACAACATCGCCGAGAACCACTGGGACGACGATCTTCTCAAAATCCTCGAGATCCCCAAGGCGATGCTGCCGGAGGTGCGTGATTGCGCCTCCGATTTTGGCGTCACCGACAAGGCGCTGTTCGGCGCTGAAATCCCCATTCTCGGCATCGCTGGCGACCAGCAGGCGGCCACGGTCGGGCAAGCCTGCTTCCAGCCCGGCATGCTGAAAGCGACATACGGCACAGGCTGCTTTGCGCTGCTTAACACCGGCGCCGATATGGTGCCTTCGAAAGCCCGGCTGCTGACCACTATCGCATACCGGCTGAACGGCAAGACGACCTATGCGCTCGAGGGTTCCATCTTCGTCGCGGGCGCCGCTGTTCAGTGGTTGAGAGATGGCCTGAAGATCATCAAGCACGCCTCGGAAACTGCGGCACTTGCAGCCTCGGCTGATCCCGCACAATCGGTTTACTTGGTTCCCGCCTTTACCGGGCTCGGCGCGCCATGGTGGGATCCCGATGCGCGTGGCGCGATATATGGCCTGACACGCAATACCGGGCCTGCGGAGCTGGCGCGCGCCGCACTGGAATCGGTCTGCTACCAGACGCGTGATCTGGCCGACGCGATGCACAAGGACTGGAAGGTCGAAGGCGAGCGCGACACCGTGTTGCGCGTCGACGGCGGCATGGTGGCATCAGACTGGACGATGCAGGCGCTCGCCGACATTCTCGACGCTCCCGTCGATCGCCCGAAGATTCTTGAGACGACAGCGCTCGGCGCCGCCTGGCTCGCCGGCTCCCGCGCCGGCGTCTGGCCCGACATGAAGGGTTTTTCCGAGAGCTGGGCGCTCGATCGCAAGTTCACGCCGGAGATGGACGAGAAGACCCGCAAGACCAAGATCAAGGGCTGGAACGCGGCGGTGAAACGGACGCTGAGCGGGGGATAGGCGATCAAGCGAAGGGATTAACCACTCTCGTCAGCCCATCGATCAACTGGCCATGCTGCAAATCTTCGGTGAAAAGGACATCGCAGTCAGACTGGATCGCCGCTGCTACTATCATTGAATCATAGATAGTGAAGCCGTAGCGTTCCGCAATGTTCACGCCGATGAGGTGCGTGTCCACATTGACCGGCACGACCTCGGTAAGCCCTTTTACCAACTCAAGAAACGAACGGATTTCCTCCCACGGCATGCTGTTCTTGTTACGCAGGACGTTTACGATCTCGTTGAGTACCTGAACACTGACGACGCACTCTTCTTCAAGAAGACGCTTTGAAGCAGATGCCTTCCTCTGATCGGGCGATGCAAGGCAAAGCAGGACATTGGCATCCAGGAACCTACCTGGCATTCGCTTCATCTCGGTCGAACTTGAAATCAGCGGGCAATCGACCCCGGAATGCATCCAATCGGTCGAGCAATTCCTGCCGGCTCGGTTTACGATAGACTTCGAAATCTCGTTGCGACGATGCGTGCAACTCGATTTCGTCACCTTCCTTGAGATCGAGTGTCTCAACCAGAGAAGCTGGCAATCTCACGCCCAGACTGTTTCCCCATTTGGAAATCCGCATTCCACCCTCCTTGGATATACATTTCGGAAATGTATATCATCACAGACAGGGACCAACAAGATCATGTCTCAAAGGCCCAGAAAATTCTTGCTGCCGGTTGTCGGCTTAGGCGGTATTGATGCGTCCTCGGTCACAGAAGGAACATCCGATGCTCTACGCCATTCTTTGCTACAACGACGAAAATCTTGTCTGGAACTGGTCCAAGGAAGAGGACGCCGCGACCATGGCACGCCTCGAGGCCGTCTCCGCCAAGATCGCCAGCCAGGGCAAGCTCGGCCCGGTCGCCCGCTTGCTGCCAACGTCAGCCGCCACGACCCTGCGCAAGACCGGCAAGGAAAATTTCATTCTCGATGGCCCCTTCGCCGAAACCAAGGAGCAGTTCCTGGGTTTCTTCGTCGTCGATTGCGAAAATCTCGAAGAGGCAATCGCCATGTCCAAAGACCTTGCCGAGGCCAACCCCGGCACCGGCTCCTATGAGATCCGGCCGCTTGCCCTCTACCATCCGCCCCAGAATTTTACAGGTAACCCCAAATGACTGACATTGCCTGGATCGACGCGGCACTCACTGGCGCTCGCCCCCAGGCAATGGGCGCCTTGCTGCGCTACTTTCGCAACCTGGACCTTGCCGAGGAGGCCTTCCAGGAAGCCTGCCTGCGGGCGCTGAAAAGCTGGCCCGACAAGGGCCCGCCGACCGATCCCGTCGCCTGGCTGATCTTGGTCGGCCGCAACGCCGGCGTTGACCAGACCCGCCGCCGCGCCAAGCTGACGGAACTGCCGCCCGAGGATCAGCTTTCCGATACCGGCGATGCGGAAGCGGGGTTGGTCGAACGTCTCGATGGCTCGCATTACCGAGACGATATTCTCCGCCTCCTCTTCATCTGCTGCCATCCGGATCTGCCGGCCACACAGCAACTGGCACTGGCGCTGCGCATCGTCTCCGGCCTTTCCGTCAAGCAGATCGCCAGGGCGTTTCTTGTGAGCGAAGCGGCGATGGAGCAGCGCATCACCCGCGCCAAGGCCAAGGTCGCGGCCGCCGGCATGCCGTTTGAAAATCCCGGCGCCGTCGAACGCTCCGAGCGGCTTGGCCTCGTTGCTGCCATGCTCTACCTCGTCTTCAACGAGGGCTATTCCTCTGCAGCTGCCAATCCTGATGCCACGCAGTTCTGTGACGAGGCTATACGTCTCGCTCGTCTCCTGTTGCGACTGTTTCCCGCCGAGCCGGAGATCATGGGCCTTCTGGCGCTGATGCTGCTGCAACACGCCCGTCGCAATGCGCGCCTGGATGCGAATGGTGCAATCATCCTGCTCGAAAAGCAGGATCGGACGCGTTGGGACGAGGGCCAGATCGGCGAGGCGCTAGCATTGATCGACAAGGCGCTCAGACATCGCCAGCCTGGCGCCTACCAGATCCAGGCGGCAATCGCCGCTCTCCATGCGCGCGCCAAGGTGGCCGAGGATACCGACTGGCGGCAAATAGAACTTCTCTACCGCATGCTGGAACAGCTGCAACCCTCGCCCGTCGTCACCCTCAATCGCGCGGTGGCGATTTCGAAGGCCGATGGTCCCGCCGCTGCTCTCGCGCTCATCGCGCCCCTGGAGAACGAACTCTCCAGCTACTTCTATTTCCATGGCGTCCGGGGCGGACTGTTGAAGCAACTCGGCGATGTTCGCGCCGCCCGCGAGGCTTTCAACCGCGCCATCGCACTCGCCAATTCGCCGGCTGAGGCCGCCCATATCCGCACGCACCTCGACCAGCTCGAAGCGGAAGCTGAACACGAAAAAACTTGAGATTTTTGCTGACGGTTGTCGGATCAACCGGATGACCGGCGTCCTTGGAACATCAGCAGATACAAACCAGATCTTACGGAGGATATTGCATGACCGACGCCGCCAACAACACCGCCGACCGCGAACTTGTCCTAGTCAGGACATTCGATGCGCCGGCCGCAAAGATCTACGAAGCCTGGACCACGCCGGACATTCTGAAGAAATGGTTCGCGCCCTTGCCATTCACCACACCGGAAGCACATCTCGACGTCCGAGCCGGAGGCGAAAACATGATCGTCATGCAGGACGCGGTCGGCAACAGATATCCGAATGTCGGAGTCTACCTCGAACTGGTTCCCAACGAGAAGATCGTCTTCACCGACGCGTTTACCGGAGGCTGGAAGCCCTCTGCCAAGCCGTTCTTCGTCGGCGAAATCCTGCTGGAAGAACAGCCGGGCGGCAAGACCAAATACACCGCCACCGCCCGCCATTGGACCGTCGAAGACAAGCAAGCGCATGAGACGATGGGATTCCACGAGGGTTGGGGCCAATGCGCCGACCAACTCGCCGCCCTTCTCGCCAAGTAGATTTCGATCAAGGATCAATCCGATGCAAACGCTTGATATTTCCGAGGCCCCCACCCGTGGCGCCAACATAGCCGGCTGGGTTCTGAGTGGCCTGCTCATCGCCTTCCTGATCTTCGACGGCGCGATCAAGCTCGTGCCGTTGCAGGTGGTTCTCGACACCAGCAGGGAGCTTGGCCTTCCCGCCGACGTCAATTCCGCACGTTTCCTCGGCGTGCTGACGCTAGGCTGCACACTACTCTACGCCATCCCGCGAACATCGATCCTCGGCGCCATCCTGCTCACCGGCTATCTCGGCGGCGCGATGGCTACGCACTACCGCCTCGGCAATCCACTGTTCTCCCACACGCTGTTCGGGCTTTATCTCGGGATTATCGCCTGGGGTGGATTGTATTTCCGCTATCCGTGGCTGCGGAAAGTGATACCTGTAAAGGCTTGACTAGGCCCTCCGCGAGTCATCTTGGGCTTCATCCGAGAAAGCCGCGCGGAGCGTTTCGCGCCCGTTCAATTGGCCCGCTTCCATCCCGCCGCCAGCACCCCTGCCCCGATCATCAATGAGCCGCCAGTGCGATTGACGATTCGCTGCACCCGCGGCTTGCGGATCTGCTTGCGCGCCATCGCGGCCAGCAGTGCGTAGAAGGATGCATTCAGCGTCGCCAACACAAGGAATGTCGCTTCGAAAATCACCAGTTGCGGCGCAAGCGATGCGGCTGGATCGAGGAACTGCGGCAGGAAGGCCACGAAGAAGATCAGGCTCTTGGGGTTCAGTGCCGTGACAAGATATGCATGCAGGAAGATTTTCAGCGGCTTTTCATTCGAAACCGGCTCATCGCCTTCCATTTGCGCGGCAGATGCGATGGGTGCGCGCCAGAGCTTGATACCGAGATAGATGAGATAAGCTGCTCCCACCCATTTGAGGATGGTGAAGATCGTTGCCGACGCCGCAAGCAGCGCACCGAGCCCCATCATCGACGCTGTCATCGCGGTGAAATCGCCGAGCGTTACACCTGCGACGGTGGCAAAGGCGACTTTCTTGCCGTGGCCGAGCGCGTAGGAAATCACCAGCAACACCGTGGGTCCGGGGATTGCGAGCAGGATTGCGGATGCCGCGCTGAATGCCAGCCAATGTTCGATCGACATGAAGAACCTCCCTGTTTGAAACCGGAGCAATCCACAGGCATTCGCGCTTTGCAACAGCAAAATCGAAAAACCGAACAGTCTGTTTCGCGCGGTTGCTCTTTAAATTCAGCACGATGACAGCCATGTTCGGGCCAATTGAGATTTGGAGCACATCGATGGAACTCGGCCTTTACACATTCGCAGACGTCAACCCCAACCCCGCACCCGGTCAGCGTGGGCCGGAGGGCGCCCAGCGGATGAAGAACCTGCTGGAGGAAATCGAGCTTGCCGACCAGGTCGGTCTCGACGTCTTCGGGCTTGGCGAGCATCATCGCGAAGATTACCTAGCCTCGGCGCCGGCAATCGCGCTCGCCGCGGCCGCTGCGCGCACCAAGAATATCAGGCTCACCAGTGCCGTCACCGTGTTGAGCTCCGATGATCCGGTACGCGTTTATCAGCAATTCGCCACTCTCGACCTGATCTCCAACGGCCGCGCCGAAATCATGGCGGGGCGCGGCTCCTTCATCGAATCCTTTCCGCTGTTCGGCTACGATCTTGGCGACTACGACGAGCTGTTTACCGAAAAGCTCGACCTCTTGCTGGCCATCCGCGACCAGGAGAAAGTCACGTGGTCGGGCGAGATGCGCAAACCGATCAACGACCGCGGCGTCTATCCGCGCTCCTTGCAGGATCCGCTGCCGCTGTGGATCGCTGTCGGCGGCACCCCGCAATCGGTCGCGCGCGCCGGCTATCTCGGCCTGCCGCTGGCCATTGCCATCATTGGAGGCGAGCCCGCGCGCTTTGCGCCGCTGTTCGATCTCTATCGTCAGGCGGCGGAAAAAGGTGGCCAGGATCCGGCCAAGCTGAAAACCTCCATCAATGTCCATGGCTTCGTCGCCGACACCGATCAGCTTGCCAAGGACCAGTTCTTCGGCCCTTCGACCGAGGTCATGAACCGTATCGGCCGCGAACGCGGTTGGGGTCCGTCGAGCCGGGCGCAATATGACCGTTCTACCGGCCCGGATGGCGCATTGTTCATCGGCGATCCGGAAACGCTGGCGAGAAAGATCATCGCCCACCACAAGATCTTCAACAACGATCGCTTCCTGCTGCAGATGGCAATCGGGCTGATGCCACATGACCAGATCTTGCGCGGCATCGAGCTCTACGGCACCAAGGTCGCGCCCATCGTTCGCCACGCGATCGGTAAATGAACTGATTGACCTATGTTCGAGGTCAGCGTTAGAAGCGACTGAAGCAAATCGGAAGAAGACATGGTCGTTTCCAACGATACAGAACTCGTCAAGCTCAGGGAAATCGGCCGCATCTGCGCCACGACGGTGCAGAAGATGGCCGCCGCCATGCAGCCCGGTATGACGACTGCCGAACTCGACGCCATCGGCCGCAAGCTGCTGGAGGATGAAGGCGCACAATCGGCGCCCGAGACCTGCTACAGCTTTCCCGGTGCCACCTGCATCAGCGTCAATGAAGAAGTCGCACACGGCATTCCAGGGCCGCGCGTGCTGAAGGCCGGCGATCTCGTCAATATCGATGTGTCTGCGGTCAAAGACGGCTATTTCAGCGACACCGGCGCCTCGTTCGTCATACCGCCCGGCCAGTCGAAGGCGGAAAAGCTTTGCCGCGACGGCAAGCGCGCGCTTTGGGTCGGGCTGAACCAGATCAAGGTCGGCCAACCCTATGCCAAGATTGGCCAGGCAATTGGCGCATTCGCCGCCAAGAACCGCTACACGCTGATCCAGAACCTGGCGAGCCATGGCGTCGGCCGCTCGCTGCACGAGGAGCCGTCGGAACTGGCGACATGGCCGGATCCCAGCGAACGGCGTATTATTCAGGAAGGTCAGGTCTTCACTGTCGAGCCGTTCCTGTCGCTTGGCGCTCAGTGGGCCGAGGCAAGCGACGACCCCTGGACCCTGCTCGCCGACAAGAAGACTCTGACCGTACAATACGAGCATACGGTGGTCGCCACCCGCAACGGCCCCCTCGTCATGACCCTGCCTGACTAATTGAAATCGGAACCTTCCGGCCGCTCTTGAGTTTATGTCGGGGACCCTTCTGGCGAAGGGGCGACAACTCGAGGAGCCAATATGAAAAAGCTATTGACCGCCGCCTTGGCCGGCACAATCGCCGTCTCCATGACGACTCCCGTGCTTGCACTCGATGCACAAGCACCTGCACCAGATGCCGCGACGGAGACAACCGGCGCCATCAATCGTGTGCCGCTGGTGGCCGGTGAAAACAGCTTCACCGAAAATCAGGCAAGAGAGCGCATCGAGGCTTCAGGCTTCACCAGTGTTTCCGGGCTGGCGCTCGACACCCAGGGCATCTGGCGCGGCAAGGCCGTCAAAGGATCGACACCGGTGGAGGTCGGCCTCGATTTCAAAGGCAACGTCGCAGCCCGGTAGGCTTCAACCTCGAGAAGGGAGAACGACCATGAAAACAATTACAGGACTTTTCGACACCTATGCCGAAGCCGAAAATGCCGTACTGGCACTCAGGGCCTCGGGCATTGCCGAAGACGATATCTCGCTTATCTCGCGCGATCCGACTCACGTTGTCGATGGCGCCGACTCGACAACCTCTGACGGCATTGGCGTCGGCTCCGGCCTCGGCCTCGTTGCCGGTGGCGCGGGCGGCCTGCTGGCAGGCCTCGGCATGCTTGCCATTCCGGGCATCGGCCCCGTCGTTGCAGCCGGCTGGCTTGCCTCGACCCTTGCCGGCGCAGCGGCCGGCGCAGTCGTGGGCGGAGCCACAGGCGGTGTCATCGGCGCGCTGACCAGCTCTGACATCACCGAGGAAGACGCCCACGTCTATGCCGAAAGCGTCCGTCGCGGCGGCTCGCTGGTGACCACCCATGTCCACGATGACCGCATCATCGAGGCTCAGGGCATTCTCGACCGCGCAGGCCGGGTCAATATCGGCGAACGCCGCCGCACCTACACGGAAGCCGGCTGGGAAGAATTCGACCCCAGCCTGACGGCTCGCGCATCCACGCAGGCAGAGGCTCGTGAGGAATGGGAAGATCGCCAGAGCAGCCGCCTCGGCAGGTTCTAAGGCGCAACACGCATCGACAGCACCAATTCGGCCGGGCCTTTTGTCCGGCCTTTTTCATGCTCGCGGCTGATAAACGTGAAAGCCGGCTAACCGCCGGATTACATCTGTGTCATGTTGGTTTGCAGCCATTGCAGGCACAAGGTTTCTAAACTACCGTCCGCGGCGAATAGATGCTCCGCAATCGTTTGCGGGGTGACAGCGGAGACTGATTGCATTGTTCAAGTCGTTCTTTCCCAAACCCACCGTCTTTTTCTCGTCGGCGGTGGCGTGGTCCATGGTATGCGGCGCAATCTGGTTCGGATTTCTTGGCAGTTGGCAAACTGCGTTGGCCTTTTTCGGCAAATTTGGCTCGAACGTGGCGGGTCCCGATGGCCGCATGCCATTTATCACGCCTGACCGCCTGTATATCTACACCTTCATCATCGGCGCCGGCATCTTATTCTCGCTGTACTGGACTTTCGCTAGCGACCACAAATGGCGGTCCTGGTCAGTTTGGGGCTCGACCGTCATCGTGCTCTCAACCTACTTCAACGTTCAGATCGATGTTTATCTGAACGAGTGGTACGGCACTTTTTATGACATGTTGCAGGCTGCGCTTTCGAAGACGCGCGTCGTTTCGGTCAACGAGTATTATGGATCCTTGTTCTCAGTCGGCTTGATCCTCGTCATCAGTATTTCGTTCATCGTTCTGCTGAGCTTCCTCGTTTCTCACTACATCTTCCGCTGGCGTACAGCGATGAACGACTACTACGTCTCTGAATGGCAGCGGTTGCGCATGGTGGAAGGTGCCTCGCAGCGTGTTCAGGAAGACACGATGCGTTTTGCCCGACAAGTCGAGAACCTCGGCGTGAACCTTGTCAGCTCTGTCATGACACTGATCGCATTTCTGCCGGTGCTGTGGACCATTTCCAGGCAAGTGAAGAACATCCCGATCATCGGCAATGTCGACGGCTCGCTGGTTTTCGTGGCGCTTATCTCGGCAAGCTTCGGCACGATCCTGCTCGCGCTTATCGGCTTCAAGCTACCCGGCCTGGAATTTCGCAATCAACGCGTCGAAGCGGCATACCGCAAGGAACTGGTTTACGGCGAGGATCACGCGCACCGCGCAGATCCGTTGACACTGGTGGAACTTTACTCCGCTGTTCGGCGCAACTATTTCCGGCTCTATTTCAACTACATGTACTTCAACGTCGCCAAGTGGGCCTACCTCCAGGGCGCCACATTCGTTCCCTATTTCGCGCTTGGCCCAACGGTGGTCACTGCCGGCATCACGTTCGGTGTGTTTCAGCAGGTTCTCAACGCATTTGGCAAGGTTGACGACTCATTCCGGTTCTTTGCGAACTCGTGGGCGGACATCGTCGAACTGTTGTCGATCTTCAAGCGACTTCGAGCCTTCGAAGCCGTGTTGGGCGATGAGCCCCTACCGACCATCGATCAGACGTATCTCGAAACCGGATTGGTTGACGACTAGGCCGGCTAGGCAGCGTATTCACTCAAAAGGCGGTTCCGACCGCCTTTTTCTTTGCCATATCAAGCGCCTGCGTATAATTCACGCACGCAACATCAGGCTTTGAACAGGTCTCAGTCAGGAACGTATCGAGCGCGTTCCAATACGCGCCGCCGTTCATCTCGACAAAGTGGAAGCCGAGTTGCAACGGTATCCGCTCGCCGTGATACTGCGCGTTGAAGGCATCACGAAATGCCGCCAGCGTCCGCGCCTCGAAGGTCGGCGCGCGCGCGATGTCATCCCTACCCTTCGAATGGCGGACATAGAGATTGTAATCCATGGCGATCACCAGCTTGCCACTCGGACCTTCCGGGATACGCGGCAGCGCAAAACGCATCAACCCATCGTCATTGACGACGCTGGCCGGCCCCTTTGACACTAGGCTGGCATCATAGCGAAAGCCATGCGCCTTCAACGCCGGGACAAGGCTGCTCCCGGTCGACAGATAAGGCACCCGAAACCCCTTGATGTCATTCTTGACGAAATCGGACCAGCCTTGCGGCTCCTGATCAGCCGCGCCGTTTTCTTTCCAGGCACCGAGCAGCGTGCGGTCGAAATCCGCAAATTCCTGCGCCCAATCCGCCTCAGACCAATCCTTGGCATCGAAATGCCCGCAGGCATGCGAGCCGATATCCTGGCCGGCCAGATGTGCCTGCCAGATGTGGCCAAGCCGCGTGCGCACCTCTGCGGAATCCTGTGCAAAGCCGGTATTGGAACGCCCCCGCTTCTGGTGCGGCGCCTGATAGGCGTGGCGCTCGGCCTGGCTCATCAGGAAGGTGCAGGACAGGAAATAGGTGAACTTCGCGCCGGTCTTTTCAGATAGCCGGAGCGACCGGTCCCAAAGCTGGTTGTTGTGCGCGCCGTCGAACGAAACGATAACCAACTGCTTTGGCTTTTCCTCAACCGGGCCGGCAACGGCAGACGCAGCGGAAAGCAGGGCGAGCGAAAGTGCAGAAAAAAGGCGCATGTCAAAACCGGCTGGAAAATGTCACCGCCATAATCATGAAAAATAAGGAGATTTGATGTTGATCAAACCTTCGCGCAGAACGCATTCATCCCGTCTAGCTTCGCCGTCCGCCCCTCCAGCACAGGCGCAAAGCCCGGCAGCACGACTGGAACGACCGTCTTGAACTTGGAAGGAATGGCGAAATCAGCAGGCTTGCGCGTCAGGTTGAAGACAAACAGCAACGTCTCGTCGCCCTTCTTGCGGGTGAAGGCAAGCAGGTCCTGATTGGTACTGATGAACTTGAAATCGCCGTCGACCATCGCGGCATGCGCCTTGCGGAACGCCAGCGTCTGCCGGTAGTGCGTCAGCACCGAGGCCTCGATGCCGTTCTGCGTATCGACCGCCATCGCCGCATGCTCAATGCCCACGGGTAGCCAGGGCTTGCCGGCAGAGAAGCCCGCATGCGGCAAGCCTGCCTGCCAGACCATCGGCGTGCGGCACCCATCACGACCCTTGAATGATGGCCAGAAGCGGATGCCATATGGGTCCTGCAAGTCCTCGAATGCAAGGTCGGCTTCGGTGAGCCCGAGCTCCTCGCCCTGATAGAGGCAGACCGAGCCACGCAGCGAAGCGATCACGCTGAGTGCGATCTTGGCGATCCGCGCCATGTCATCGCCTTCCTCGAAAAAACGGCTCACGTGACGCATCACGTCGTGATTGGAGAACGCCCAGCAGATCCATCCGCTCCCGGCCTCAGCCTCGACAGCCTCCACGCAGCGGCGGATATGTGTGGCAGTAAAATTCGGCGACAGCAGGTCAAACGTATAGCACATATGCAGCTTGTCGCCGCCCGAGGTGTAGGCGGCCACGGTCTGCAACGACCTCGCTCCGTCTCCGACCTCGCCCACCGATGTCCGGTTCGGATACTTGTCGAGCAGCGCCCGGAAACGCTTGAGAAAGCCGATATTCTCCGGCTGCGTCTTGTCGTAGAGGTGGTTCTGGAAACCGTAGGGATTGACGTCGGGCGCATCGGCGCTGGTCGCACCCTCGACCTTCACCAGCGGCGGATTATCGCGCAGCAACTTGTCGTGGAAATAGAAATTGACCGTATCCAGCCGGAAGCCGTCGACGCCGCGTTCGAGCCAGAATTTCACCGTATCCAGCAGCGCGTCCTGAACCTCGGCACTGTGGAAATTCAGGTCCGGCTGCGAGGTCAGGAAGTTGTGCATGTAGTATTGCATGCGCACGCCGTCCCACTCCCAGGCCGGGCCGCCGAAAATCGACAACCAGTTGTTGGGCGCGGTGCCATCCGGCTTGGCATTGGCCCAGACATACCAGTCGGCTTTCGGATTTTTGCGGCTCGAACGGCTCTCGATGAACCAGGGATGCTTGTCCGACGTGTGCGAAATCACCTGGTCGATCACCACTTTCAGCCCCAGCCTGTGGGCTTCCGCAACCAGCGCATCGAAATCCGCAAGCGTGCCGAACATCGGGTCGACGTCGCAATAATCCGAGACGTCGTAGCCCATGTCGGCCATCGGCGACTTGAAGAAGGGCGACAGCCAGATGGCATCGACGCCGAGTGAGGCGACGTGGCCGAGCCGGCTGGTGATGCCCTTGAGATCGCCGCTGCCGGTGCCATCGGTGTCCTGAAAGGAGCGCGGATAGATCTGGTAGATCACCGCTCCCCGCCACCAGTTTGCATCGGTCGTCGAGGCAGGGGCGGCAATGTTCATGGGGGAGCTCCGTGCGGGGAAAATTCTGCGGTCATTACCCTTTACCGGCAACGACCGATTCCGTAAACGGGGGTATCTCATTGCCCTCTCCCGAAGAGTTCCTCCATGAAGCAGATGCTGTCGATCGGCGAATGCATGATAGAAATCGCCAGCCTCGGCGGCGACCGGCTGCGCAAGGGTTTTGCCGGCGATACATTCAACACGGCATGGTACGCGCGGGCTTTCCTGCCGCCGGATTGGCGTGTCAGCTATTTCACGGCGCTCGGCGATGATCGCGCCTCTGATGATATGGAAGCCTTCATCGCTGGCGCGGGCATCGGCACGGAGTTCATCCGCCGACATCGGGGCAAGGCACCCGGCCTTTACATGATCCATCTCGATGGCGGCGAGCGCTCGTTCAGCTACTGGCGGAGTGTGTCGGCGGCCCGGCATCTGGCGGATGATCCGCAAGCGCTGCAAGCGGCTCTCGACCGTGCTGACACGATCTATTTCTCCGGCATCACGCTCGCCATCCTCACACCTGCTGCCCGCCAGACGCTGATCGAACTCCTGAGCCTGCAACGGGCGTTGGGAAAAACAATCGCCTTCGATCCCAACATCCGCCCGCGGCTTTGGAGCCATAAATCCGAAATGCTCGAGGCGATCACGGAGGCCGCACGCGTCTCCACACTGCTGTTGCCGAGCTTCGACGACGAGGCCACGCATTTCGGCGATGCCGACGTTGAAGCAACGGTCGAGCGCTACCGAGCGCTCGGCGTGGAGACGGTCGTCGTCAAGGATGGAGAAAAAGGCGCCACGATCGGTTCGGAAGCGGGCATTATCCATGTGCCTGCGCACCTGACGGAAGATGTGGTGGACACGACATCCGCCGGTGACAGCTTTAACGGCGGCTATCTTGCTGCCATCGCCGAGGGAAAAGATCCCAATGAGGCCGCGGCGTTTGGCGCCCGTGTTGCCGCAGCCGTCATCGGCCATCCCGGCGCCCTGATCGATCGCAAGGCTCTGAGGATCTAGCCTGACAGCTAGCGTCCTCTCTTGCCGAACCCAACTGGTTGGGTGCGACCAATCGGGTGTGGCTCGCGTCTGGTTCGGACAACTGCTCCGACCTGCTCTTGCTGGCGTCCGCCGTTCGCGGAGCGCTCGCGTTTCATTGCCTCGATTGCGGCATCGATGGAGTTGAGCCTGGCCCCATCGAGACCAGAGCTGGCAAAATCGCCATAAGTGTTACTGCTGCCACCGCGCGGGCCATAGTTGTTTGAATCGAGAGATCCGGCGAGGAAGCCGCATTCGATCAACTGCCAGATGCCGCCAATCAACGGTACGAAGATGACGAAAAACCAGGCGCCGGATTTGTTGCGATCATGGTAGCGTTTGACCGTGATTGCCACGTTTATCCAGACACAGAGGGCATAGACTGCCACCATGGCAAGCAAAATGCTTCCCCCGTTCTGATCGACGTATCCCCGGATTCCTTCCGAGCCTCGACCCGCAATGCTAACGCCGAACAGCATGATGGCGACCACGATAATCGCCAGGATAATTGCCTGCCCACCCCACCACTGCAGACGCCCGATACGCCCTTGGATGCCGAAGAGATAATTCATGACAGGCCTCAATACAGTTTGCGACGATCATTGGTTGCAAGCCAATAATATGAACGCGAAAGCAAATTAGTCCAATTGTATCGTCGGTTAGCGTAAACGAAATCTTGGCAACCAGGGAGAGTTCGGGGCACCTGCCCATCCGCTTGGTCGACCTGGCGCAGCGCTGGTTTTGGGCAAGCATATCCCGACGTCGATAATGCACCGGAGGGGTGCAAGTGGCCGAGCCGAACATCTGGCACATGCCGCGAGAGCATGGATTTAGCTTTCAACAGCCTCGTCATACGCCTGTAACAAAATCAGCACAAAAGCCATGCGCAGGACACATCGCCGGGATTCGAGCGCGGAACAACATGGCCAAAATCACGATCGTCACGGACGCGTGGCATCCCCAGGTGAACGGGGTGGTCCGTTCCCTCGACAGCACGATCGAGGAAATGCGGCGACTGGGCCATGAGATCATGATGGTGACGCCGGACCGCTTCCGCAACATACCACTACCCTCCTATCCCGAGATCCGTATTACCCTGACGCGCTACAAGACGGTGGCTGCCGAAATCGACAAGTTCCAGCCGTCATACGTGCACATAGCCACAGAAGGCCCGCTCGGTTATTACGCCCGCAAATGGTGCTTGAAGAACGGCATGCCGTTCTCGACCAGCTATCACACCCGCTTTCCGGAATATGTCTCGGCGCGCATCCCGCTGCCGAAAAGCATGCTTTACGGCATCGTCCGCCGGTTCCACAATGCCGGCAATCTCTGCATGGTTGCGACGCAAAGCCTCGAGAGCGAACTCGCCGGCCGCGGCTTTCGCAACCTCAAGCGCTGGACGCGCGGCATCGACCACATACTTTATGCGCCGCGGCCGCTGGAGGAAAAACCCTTCGGCCTTAAGCGTCCGATCTTCATGCTGGTCAGCCGGGTCGCAGTCGAGAAGAATATCCCGGCCTTCCTCGAGCTTGATTTGCCCGGCTCCAAGGTCGTCATCGGCGATGGTCCAGATCGGGAAAAGCTGGAGAAGGCGCATCCGGATGTGCTGTTCACCGGCGCGAAATTCGGCACGGAACTGGCCGAGCATTATGCGCAGGCCGATGTATTCGTCTTCCCATCGAAGACCGACACGTTCGGCAATGTCATTCTGGAAGCATTGGCCTCGGGCGTTCCGGTCGCGGCCTATCCCGTTACCGGCCCCGCCGACATTCTTGGTGGCCATCCCGAAGCGGGCGCGCTTGATTCAGATCTGCGTACGGCCTGCATCAAGGCGCTGGATTGCTCCCGCGAAGGCGCCCGGGCCTTGGCCGAAACCTTCACCTGGGAAGCGGCCACACATCAGTTCTTGACCAATGTCATGCGCGCCAACGGCGTGGCGCTGGCTGCGGAATAGACGAAGCATTGCATTTTCGCACGCTCTGCACTAACTTGGTCAGACTTAGCCAAGGAGCTACTCCATGCGTGTCGTGAACATGCTGGATGCCAAGACCAACCTTTCCAAACTTGTCGATGCCGTCGAGAGCGGCAGCGAGAGCGAGGTCATCATTGCCCGCAACGGACGGCCGGCTGCAAAACTTGTGCCGGTTGCGGCAGCGGCTCCACATCGGAAACTTGGCTTCCTCGACGGGAAATACCCGCCGATGTCTCTTGAGGATTTTAACGCCTCAGACGAAGAAATCGCAAAATTGTTTTATGGAGAGGATGAGTGAGACTGCTGCTGGATACGCATGTGGCGATCTGGGCGGTATCGCAATCTCATATGCTTTCCGACGATATCCTGTCCATGCTGCAAAAGGCGCCCGAAGATGCATTTGTTTCCTCAGTCAGCATCTTCGAAATCTCCGTCAAACATCAGCTAGGCAAGAAAGACTCACCGCCATTCAGCGGGAAACAAGCCATCGAGTACTTCAGCGCTGTCGGGTTCCAATTCTTGCAACTAACGCCCGAGCATGCCGCGGCAGCCGGAACACTGCCCTTGCATCACCGAGACCCCTTTGATCGCTTGTTGATTGCGCAAGCAAAAATCGAGCCGATGCACTTGGTAACCAAGGACAAGACGGTAACGCTTTACGACTGCCCACTGATGACCTGGTAGCGCGCCAACTTCATGGCACTGGCGGCGGAATAGCCTAATTCTACTTCTTCGGCTTCTTCTCACCCGCAGCCCTGCGGCCCGGATAATCTTTCTTATTCGTCTTGCCCTCGAACGGATTGACCGTGCCGCGATAGGCGATGCGGATCGGCACGCCGGTCAGCCCGAAGTCATCGCGCAGGCCGTTGATCAGGTAGCGCGTATAGCTTTCGGCCAGCGCCTCCGGGCGCGAGCAGCTGATGATGAAGCCCGGCGGACGTGCCTTGATCTGTGTCATGTATTTCAGCTTGATCCGGCGACCGGACACGGCCGGTGGCGGATGGCCCTGCGTCTGGAATTCCAGCCAGCGGTTGAGCTTGGCTGTCGAGACGCGCTTGTTCCAGATCTTGTCGGTATCCACGACGGCCTGCATCAACCGGTCGAGCCCCTCGCCCGTTTCGCCGGAAACGGTGACGGCGCGGATGCCGCGCACCTGCGGCAACAGTCGATCGGTTTTTTCACGCAGGTCGGCGAGCACCTTCTGGCGGTCCTCGATCAGGTCCCACTTGTTGAAGGCAAGCACCACGGCACGGCCTTCGCGGACTGCAAAATCGACGATATGCAGGTCCTGCTTCTCGAATGGGATGGTCGCATCGAAGACGATAACCACGGTCTCGGCAAAACGCACGGCGCGCAACGTATCGGCAACCGACAGCTTCTCGAGCTTTTCCGTGACCTTGGCGCGGCGGCGCATGCCGGCGGTATCGAACATCTTGATGGTGCGACCACGCCACGACCATTCCACCGAGATGGAATCGCGGGTAATGCCGGCTTCGGGTCCGACCAGCAAACGGTCCTGCCCGAGATACTTGTTGATCAGCGTCGACTTGCCGGCATTCGGGCGGCCGACGACGGCGATCCTGAGCGGCTTGGTCTCGTCATAGATCGGCTCGAAATCCTCGTCTTCTTCCTCGCCTTCGGCAGGTTGGGGCAGATCGACATCGGTTTCGGCGACGTCCTCTTCGTCCTCGAAGGCCTTTTCCTCGCCGATCGCCGCGACGATGGCGTCGCGCAGGTCGATCATGCCCCCGCCATGTTCAGCCGAGATCGGGCATGGCTCGCCAAGCCCGAGCGTGAAGGCGTCATAGAAGCCTCCATCGGAGCCCCGCGCCTCCGATTTGTTGGCGACCAGCACGACCGGCTTGCCGCGACGGCGCAGCATTTCAGCGAATGTTTTGTCCAGGGGTGTCAGGCCGTACTTCGCATCGACCAGGAACAGCGACACATCGGCTTCTTCGATCGCCAGCTCCGTCTGGGCGCGCATGCGGCCCTCGAGCGTGTCTTCGTGAGCCTCCTCGAGGCCAGCCGTGTCGATGATGCGGAACCTGAGATCGATGAGCTTGGCGTCGCCGGGACGACGGTCGCGCGTCACGCCGGGCGTGTCGTCGACCAGCGCAAGTTTCTTGCCTACAAGGCGGTTGAACAGTGTCGACTTACCAACATTGGGACGCCCGACAATTGCCACAGTGAATGTCATTGAACGCTCCGCTTGTCAGTCAGGTCAGATCGCCGGGAAATCAGGACAGCTTGCCGCTGGCCGTGATCAGGGCGAGCATTGTGCGGGCGCGGTTCACAGCCCCACCCGGTGCTTCCTGGTCGTCGACAATCAGCTGGAACCAGTCGCGCGCCTTGGCATAATCGCCGCCCTTGTAGGCAGACAGACCCAAAGCCTCGCGGGCGCCATGGCGCATCTGCGACGAGGGAACGGCGAGCTCCTCGACTTCGGCCGCAACCTGGTCATAGGTGCCGTTGTCGACCAGCAGCCATGCAGCCCGCAGGCGCGAGGCATTGCGGATCGCTGACGGAACCGATTGATCCTTGCCGATTGCCGAGAAGTCGGTTGCCGCCGCAGCGGCATCGCCCTTTTCAGCCTTCAAGGTCGCAAGCCGCATCCGGGCAAGAACGGGATAGGCACCGAAGCCATCCTTGGTGAGCGCCTCAAGCGCCTTCGCAGCCTCGTCGGCACGCGCGCCTTCGGCATCCTTGATGGCGGAGAGGTAACGGTCGCCGGAGGCCGACGACTGCTTGCTTTCCCACCACTGGTAAAGAGAGGAGCCGGCGACGCCGACGACGATCAGCACGGCAACACCGATGATAATGGGCCGGAACCGCCGCCAGACGGTTTTCATCTGGTCGGAACGCAGCTCTTCGTTTACCTCGCGGATAAAACTGTCATTGTCATTCATCATCGTCATATCGTCGTCCGTCTGGCGCATTCAGTATGGAAATGCCGCTTCTAAACGATTTTTGCCGAGATGTAAGGGGGGATCGGGAGAATCTCACACCGCCATGACAGGAACGCCGATCAGCAGCGTGTGCAGCTTCATCACGATCAGCCCATAGACCACCAGTCCGATCACCACGGCCGCGATGTCATAAGTCCACGACTTGTACGGCCGGACAACGAGTTCGCCGCTCCGCTCGCGACGCTTGTATGAAATTCGGAGGATGGCGCCCCAGGCGAGAAACGCAGCAAACAGGATGACCTGTACCGTCTCGCCATTGGCCAGCAGATGCGCCAAGGCCCAGATCTTCACGGCCAGCACCATCGGATGCTTGGTGTAGGTGGCGATGTAACCGGCAGGCAAGAAGGTCGACACAAGAACGACAATCGCGATCAGCATCAGCAGGAGCGTGATATGTGCCAGAAACACCGGGGGCGTGTAGAGGACGCCGGTTTCCATCCGCGCCTGGCCGAAGCCATAGATGAGAAGACAGAGCGAGGCGATGGCCGCAATCGAGAACAACAAGCGATAGCCGCCCTTGCCCATTGAGCCTATTAGCCGCGCCTTGAGGTCAGGCATAAGCGGGCCGACGAGATGAAAGCCGAGAAAGAGAACAAGTCCGATAAGAAAAAGCGCCATTGTGCCATGCCTCGTTTGATCTGCTCGAGACTTACGGGCAACAGCCGCACAATGCCAGAGGCATAAGAGTCAAATCAGTGGTCAAACGTGATCCTGCTTGCCGGCGATGGAGATCACATCTTCGCCGAGCCACTGGCGGATCTTGTCCTCCAACCGTTCGGGCGTGACCGGCTTGATGACATAATCGTCCATGCCCGAGGAAAGGCAAAGCTCTCGCTCGGATTCCTGCATATGGGCGATAACGCCGATGATCGGTGTGTGTCCGCCGCTCGCCGCCTCGATAGCTCGAATGCGCGCAGTCGCCTGAAATCCGTCGAGGACCGGCATGGATGTGTCCATCAGCACGACCAGCGGCGTTTCGCGCTGCCACGCCGCTACGGCTTCCTCGCCATTGCTGACAAGGATGAAATCCAGCCCGGCCGCCTCGAAAATCTGCGAAAAGAACATCCGGTTCACCTCGTTGTCTTCGGCAACAAGGATATAAGGGCGCCTGGCGGCTGGTTCGGGATTGCTCGATGGTATCGCCGCATCGTCTTGTGCAACATCCGCTGAAGGCTTTGACGTCGCAACCGCCGGCCTCAGCGGCAGCACGCTCGGCGCGTTGCGGCGAGGCATGCGTCCGGCGCGGATGACCTCAATCAGCGTGTCGCGCAGGAACAGCTCCCGGATCGGCTTGATGATCTGCGCCTGCACGTTCGGATCATCTGCCAGATTGGTATCAGAGCCGAAATCGCGCGACGTCAGCACGATGATCGACAGGCCGGCAAATCTGGGGTTGGCGCGGATTTGCCGCACGAGCTCGGCGCCATCCATGTCGGGCATCTGCCCATCCATGAGCAGCACATCGACATCGACTTCGTTCTCGGCAGCCGCTTCGAGAATGGATAGCGTGGTGGCCCCGTCCGGTGCGCCGACACAATCGAAGCCCCAGTTCGCGACCTGCTCGATCAGGTGGGTGCGGGCAACCTCGTGGTCGTCGGCAATCAGGATTCTCGCCGAGATCACATTTGCGGGTATCGGCTTCGGGCGAGCTTGTTCCTCGGCCACCTTGACCGGAAGGCTGAAGGTGAACGTCGAGCCCTTGCCTTCGGCGCTGTGCACCGAGATCGTGCCGCCCTGGATATGAGCCAGCCGCTGGGCAATGGCGAGACCGAGACCGGTGCCATCCCGACGGCTGGTAGAGGATTCGACTTGCGAGAATTTCTCGAAGATCGCGCCGAGCATGTCGGCTGGAATCCCGACACCGGT
The DNA here is from genome assembly GCF_057787725.1 of Shinella sp. OV683. NCBI lineage: Bacteria > Pseudomonadati > Pseudomonadota > Alphaproteobacteria > Hyphomicrobiales > Rhizobiaceae > Shinella > Shinella sp. OV683. The sequence goes on along the minus strand of NZ_CM173543.1, from coordinate 985,520 downwards.
ATCTTCCACCGATATTCCGATGATGGCTTGGCCCATACCGTCATTGACGACGCCGGTATTGATGGCGACGTGACCGCGCTCGGTGAATTTCACCGCGTTGCTGACGAGATTGGCAACGATCTGGCGGAACCGGGTCGCATCACCCATCACCTGGCGCGGCACACCCTCGGAATGCCGGACGATCAATTCGAGATCTTTCTCCGACGCCCTGAAGCCGAACAGCGACACTACGTCTTCAATGGCTTCGGCGGGATCGAACGCGGCATACTTCAGCTCGAAATTGCCGGCATCGAGCTTGGAAATGTCGAGAATATCATTGATGACCGTCAGCAACGTCTTACCCGACTTGACGATGATGTCGGTGAACGCCTTTTGGCGGGTGTCGAGTTGCGATTTCGACAGCAGTTCCGCCATGCCCAGGATACCGTTCATCGGCGTGCGGATTTCGAGGCTCATATTGGCCAGGAATTCGGATTTCGCGCGGTCGGCGGCTTCCGCCTTGGCGATCAGGCGCTTGAGTTCGGCCTCGCGCCGCACCACCAGCGTCTCGTCGCTGCAGATGACCACGGTCTGGCCCTTGGCACCGCCGCGCATTTCCAGATGCACCCAGCGCTCGTTGTCGAGCGGGAAGTCGTAAGCAACATCCTTCCCTCCTGAGAGTGCAAGCCGGAACCGTTCGACGCTTTCGTCGATTTCCACTTGGCTGGCGGCGCGATTTTGCAATGCGGTGGCTCGGTAGAGATCTTCCCAGCATGCGCCAGGCACGATCAGCCGGTCCGGCACATTGAACAGGGTTGCAAGGCTGCCATTGGCAAAGATAATTCGGTCGCCCTCGATCACCATCAGGCCTTCAGGCATCATGTCGGTGGCGGTGCGGACAAGCTGCAGAGCGTTTTCGGCATCGCTATGGGCTTCGGCGACTTCGGAGTCACGCTTTCGGAGCTCGGTCAGGTCGACATAGCAGAGCAGCGAGCGGCCGTCGGAAAGCGGAATGCTCGAATAGAGAAGTGACCTGCCGTTGAGCAGCAGGGCTTCGCGTGGCTCGATCCGGCCAGCGCGGATCTCGGCCGCCCGCCGCTCGTAGTAAGCATCGAAGGAGCTGTTGGCCACCGGGCTGCGGCCTTTAATGTAGTTTTCATGCATCAGGTCGCGCAGGGGACGCCCGATCATGTCGGCAAGCCCGTACTCTCCGGACTCGCCGGAGATCACCTTTTTATAGGCTTCGTTCATCAGCTGGATATTCAAATCCTTGTCGAGGACGATTAGCCCTATATCGACGCTCGAAACGATGTTCTCTATGTCCAGTCGCGCCGCTTGCATCTGCTCGACGGCTTCCTTGAGCTGCAATTCACGCTGGCGTATTGCCGAGATGTCGACGAGTGTGCCGACGATGAACGGCGTGCCTTTGGCCGTGATCAGCCGGCCGATTTTGACGATACTGGGTGCAATCCGACCATTGGCAACTGGAACATCTTCCTCAAGCGAATATTCCTCGCCGGTCTCCAGCGTCCGGACATTCGCAAGATCGGCGTGCCGGGCATAATCCGGATCGCCAACGACCTCCTCGACATCAGTCCCGATCAGCTCATCGTAGCTCCGCCCGAAGAAATCCGCATAGGCCTGATTGATGAAAGCCAGTTTCCTGTCCGGCCCACGCACGAATGCCGCCACAGGCAGGCGATTGAGGAGTTCGCGATACAGGCTGACATGCTCGATATGCTCCTCGAGCAGCAACTCCCTGTTCTTCATCTCGGTGACGTCGAGACGCAAGCCGAAGATCGAGCCGTCCGGCTGGCGGCGGTTGATGACATGCAGCCAGCGGCCATTCGGCAGCTTGGCATATTCTGAGAGCCGCTCACGTCCGTAGAAAGCCAGCTTCTCTTCGATCGCGTGGTCACGGCTTTCCGGCGACAAGGGGAAGCTATCGGGAAACGCCTTGGCGAGGGAATCGTAGCCGGCCGCCAGGCTCTCGCGCAGGTCCATGCCGAGCTGCAGGTTGTCGATGAAGCCTTCATAATAGTTCCTCAGCCGCTCGTTGAAATAGACGAGCTTATGATCCTTGCTCCAGATGCAAAGACCGACGTCGAGCTCTTCGGTCAGTTGCTCGAATTGCTGCCTATCGAGATCGCCGCCGGGCGCGTCGGCGTGGTCCGTGGCCTTGTGATTATCGACAGCGGCCGAAGGCTGCTGCCTCGCCAGCGGTGCTTGAACAGCTTCCACCGGAGCTATCCTCTGAGCGGCAAAGACACCGTAGAGAAATGTCTGGCCATCGGCGAGCGTGAACCGCTCAAGCTCAATCCGGAACCTGCCCTTGCCGAACGGGTGGGAGAAATTGGCAGCCTGCTCCTCGCCGAAAACCAGACAGGCCCGCTCCTTGTCCTCGATATGCAGCAGCGCTTCGATTTCTTCATGATCGCCTCGGCCGGTGCCGATCAGGTCGGAGATCGAGGCACTGAAAAGCTGTGCATAGGCATCGTTGACCGCTACATAGACCAACTCGCTATTCTTGATGAAAGCGGGTTCCGGCAGATCGATAATTCGATCGCAGATTTTGTCGAGCAATGGATCGCGGTAGTAGATCAAAATGTTCTCCCGCTTATTGGCGGACTGCGCAGAGCTATCCTATTAGCAGGGCCCGGTTGAAGAATTGGTTAACCATAAGGTGTGAATCGTTAAGGGTGATCGCAGCCCTGCTGGCGCAGCAAGAACAGCCGCTGCTCGTTTCGCGCCAGCCATTCCGCTTCTCATGTCGCGCAAACGATGGCTGGACAAACCGGAATCTGTCATCATTATGTATATGCAAATAGAATCTGGAACGGGCACGACATGAGCACTGAGGGAACACTGGCTGCGACCATTCACGAAGAACAATCCGGCGATGGTGCCCGTCGCCGGCGCCCCGGCGGCCGCGGTGGAGACCGCACCCGCAAGTCCAGCGGCGCCTCCTACCTCAACCTCAAGAACGACCGCGTGAAAACCGAGCTTCTTTCAGCCGACCAGCTGGAGGCGATCCACAACGCCTCGCTGACCGTGCTGGAAGAAATCGGCATGGATATCATGCTGCCGGAAGCGCGCGAACGCATGCAGGCGCATGGCGCGCAAGTCACCCCCGGCAGCGAGCGCGTTCGTTTCGACCGTGGGCTGATCATGGACATGAGCTCGACCGTGCCGAAGGAATTCACCCTGCATGCCCGCAATCCGCTCCGCAATGTGCAGATGGGCGGCAATAATCTGGTCTTCGCGCAGGTCGCCTCGGCACCCTTTGTCTCCGACCTCGACGGCGGTCGCCGCACCGGCAACCAGAAGGACTACCGCGACCTGCTGAAGCTTGCCCAGTCCTATGACATCATCCACACGACCGGCGGCTATCCGGTCGAACCCGTCGATATCCACGCCTCTGTCCGCCACCTCGATTGCATCTCCGACCTCATCAAGCTGACCGACAAGCCGTTCCACGCCTATTCGCTCGGCAAGCAGCGCAACACCGACGCCATCGAGATGGCCCGCATCGGCCGTGGCATTTCCATGGAGCAGATGGAGCGCGAGCCGTCACTGTTCACCATCATCAATTCGTCGTCACCGCTGCGTCTCGACGGACCGATGCTCCAGGGCATCATCGAAATGTCCTCGACCAACCAGGCAGTTATCCTGACGCCGTTCACACTGGCCGGAGCCATGGCCCCTGTGACCATCGCCGGCGCGCTCGTCCAGCAGAATGCCGAAGCCCTGTGCGGCATCGCCTTTACCCAGATGGTGCGTCGCGGCGCGCCCGCCGGTTACGGCGGTTTCACCTCGAATGTCGACATGAAGACGGGCGCGCCTGCTTTCGGCACCCCGGAATACATGAAGGCGGTGATCGCCGGCGGCCAGCTCGCCCGCCGCTATGGCTTCCCCTATCGCACGTCCAACACCAACGCCGCCAACACCATCGACGCACAGGCTGCCTATGAATCGGTCTTCTCGCTCTGGGGCGTCATCGAGGGCGGCGGCAATTTCATCATGCATTCGGCCGGCTGGACCGAAGGCGGCCTGACGGCGTCCTTCGAAAAATTCATCCTCGACGTCGATCTCCTGCAGATGGTCGCCGAATTCATGAAGCCGATCGATGTGTCGGACGATGCACTCGGCCTCGATGCCATCCGCGATGTCGGCCCCGGCGGCCACTTCTTCGGCACACCGCACACGCTGGCGCGTTACGAGACCGCCTTCTATTCGCCGATCATCTCGGATTGGCGCAACAACGAGACCTGGGTCGAGGCCGGCAGCCCGACGGCTTTCGACAAGGCCAACAAGGTCTACAAGTCAACGCTCGCCAACTATGAGCGCCCGCCGATCGATCCCGCCGTCGAGGAAGAACTCGACGCCTTCGTTGCCAAGCGCAAGGAAGAAGGCGGCGTGGCTACGGACTTCTGATCGCACACTGCCATTTTTCGTCACCATGTCGTTCTATCCTCGGATGGAACGACATGGGAGAAAAGTGATGATACTCAAGGGCGGCTGCCACTGCGGCGGCACAAAGTTCGAAGTCACCGAGGCACCGCAGACCGTCACGCGCTGCACCTGCAGCATCTGCTCCAAACGCGGCGCGCTCTGGGCGTACTATGATCTTGCGCAATTCACCCTGCTGACACCGCGCGAAAACATCGCCACCTATCGCTGGCAGTCCAAGCTGGTCGGTCACAATTTCTGCCCGGTCTGTGGTTGCGGGACGTTCACGGAGACCCCCGACTGGTCGACAGGCGAGGCCAATCTCGACAATCCCCGCGTCTCGATCAACGCCCATCTCTTCGACGATTTCGACTTGCAGGCCGTGCCCGTCGTGGTGATCGACGGCAAAAATCTCTGGTAGATCGGACAACCCTTGCCGCGAGCGCGAAATCCCGGACGTCATCGACCGGGACGTCGAGAAGCGCTATTGCCGCCGCTTGCGCCCGGTTATCATCGCCCGGACCAGGTTCTCCCTATGCTCCAGACTGGCGAAGACGACGCCCGCGATGTGCAGGACGATCAGTCCGATAGTCATGTAGACCGCCGTCTTGTGAACGGTCTCCACCCACTCCTCGCCCCAGTAGGCATCCGTCGTCATCATGTAACCGGTCATGACGATGGTCGAGATCATCAGCAACAGTGCCACCACCATCATGCCGCCGGCCGGATTGTGGCCGATATAGCGTCTTGCGCGCATTTTCACGCTGTCGCCCATGAAACGCAGGACGGTAGCGGGATGATAGATGAAGCTGGAAAAGCGTGCGTGGCGCGATCCCAAGATGCCCCAGATGATGCGAACCGCGAGAAGGCCGATGATGACGTAGCCGGAATAGATATGGGCTTGCTTCCACTCGTCGCCGGTGAAGAAAGAAAACGTGAAGAGTCCGACCAGTGACCAGTGAAAGATCCTGACGACAGGATCCCACACTTTTATCATTGGAGCCACCATCATGGGGGCCGCCGAAGCGACCTCCCCGCTATCGGCGTCGTCTACAGCAGCCATCACTCACCTTCCTCGTTGCCGACGACCACGCCGGTTTCCGGGTTGAAGAGCTGCTCCACCTTGGCGCCCTTGGCATCGATCGCGTAGACTTCGTAGCAGCTGCCCTCGACCTTGATCTTGCGCACGTCGTAGCCCATGGCCTTGGCCTTCTCCTTCAGGGCGTCCTTGCTCATCCATTTTTCCTGCGGGACATTGCCGCAATCGTGGGTATCTTCGGCGTGGGCGAGACCTGCGAAGGCGGTAGTGAGGATGGTGGCAGCGAGAATGATCGTCTTCATGTGGAATGCTCCTTGTGATGAACCGACAGGCTTGATTGCCCAATCCGTTGACCGCACAATAGAGGCGGGCGACTGACAACCACCTGACGCGCTTTGTCAGCTATCCGTCATCTTCGGGAGACTATGCTGTCATCATGCGCAAATTCCTCGAGCTTTCCAGACTGGCGACCATGGCTCTTTGCCTGGGCCTGCTGGTGAATGCCGGTATGGCGCGCGCCGACGACGATGGCGACACCGTTGACTACGACCGGATCCGCAAGGCGGTTCAGGACGGCAAGTTGCTGCCGCTCGCAACGATCAAGGCAGAGGTCGAGGCCCGCTGGCCGGGCGAGATCGTCGGCGTATCGATCAGCCGCGAACACGGTTTGACCCTCTATGAGCTCCGCATCCTCAACGCTGGGGGTCGATTGATCGAGGTCGAGGTCAACGCCGCCGATGGTGCCATTGTCGAAGTCGAGAACGAGTGATGCGCATCCTGTTGATTGAAGACGATCCGATGATCGCGCGCGATGTCACTCTCTATCTCGAAAAATCCGGCTATCTCGTGTCGCACGAAACCAATGGCGAGGACGGCTGGTTTGCTGGCGACAGCGAAGACTTCGCAGCCGCCATTCTCGATCTCGGCCTGCCGGGCATGGATGGGCTCAACGTGCTGAAGCGCTGGCGGGCCGCAGGACGGGAACTGCCCGTCATCATTCTTACCGCACGCGGCAACTGGGAGGAACGCGTCGAGGGCATCGATGCCGGCGCCGACGACTACCTCGCCAAGCCCTTCCGCATGCAGGAACTGCTGGCGCGGCTGAGGGCCGTGCTACGGCGCTACGCCGGCCACGGCAACCCCGTCCTTTCCAGCGGCCCCGTCAGCATCGACACCCGGGGCAAGGTCGTCAGCGCCGAGGGCTTGCCGGTCGAACTGACGCCGCTCGAATTCCGCTGCGTGATGATCCTGATGTTGAACAAGGCCCGCCCGGTATCCCAGCTGGAACTGACCGAACAGTTGTACGCCCAGGATTTCGAGCGCGAGAGCAATTCCGTGGAAGTTCTCATCGGGCGGCTACGCAAGAAACTCGGCAAGGATTCGATCCTCACCAAGCGCGGCTTCGGCTATCAGATCGCCCCGGACGAGGCACAATGATTTCCATCCGCACGCGCTTTATCATCGTCTCCCTGATCAGCGTCACAACAGCGCTTTCGCTCGCCTCTTGGTTTCTGGTCGCGCTGTTCGCCGACAACTACGAAAAACGCATCGACACCGAATTGACGAGCCATATCAACCGATTGGCCGGGGCGCTGGAGTTTACCCCAGAGGGAAGCCTGAAGACGCCTGAAAGCCCCGCCGACAATCGCTTCTACAAGGCCTATGGCGGCCTTTACTGGCAGATCGACGACGCCGCGCGGCATGCAGAGCTGCGCTCCCCTTCTCTCTTCGACTACGCCCTGCCGCTACCGGCCGACAGGCACGCCGTCGGCGCCATCCACCGCTACCATCTCAAGGGTCCCGAAGGCGGCGACGTCATCGTCCAGGAACGCGTGCTGCAGCTTGCAGCGCCCGGCGGGCCGCGTACCATCCGCATAGCCGTCGCCATCGACGCCTCGGTGCTCGACAACGCCAAAGGCGATTTCACCCGTGCGATCATCCCCTATGTCGCCGCACTGGCAGTTTTCCTGGTGGCGATGTCGGTGGCGCAACTGATGATCGGTCTGAGGCCCCTGTCGACGATTGCCAGCGACCTCGACGACGTTCGCGAACGCCGCAGCCAGACATTGCCGGGAACATATCCGCGAGAGCTTTCCGGGCTCGTCGGCCAATTGAACCGGTTGCTCCTGGCGCAGGCGAGCGCCATCGACAAGGCACGCACCCGCGCCAGCGATCTCGCGCACGGCCTGAAGACGCCGCTGACCATCCTGTCCAACAACGCCCAGAAGCTCGAGGACAAGGGCGAGACTGAAATGGCCAGCGAACTCGATCACCTGGCCCGTCAGATGCTGGCGCATGTCAACCACGAACTTGCCCGCGCCAGGATCGCGCATTCACCGGAACAGAGGCGATCCGACGCCGATGCGCCGAAGCTAGTCGCCGACCTGATCCGGACGCTAAAGCGCACGGAAGACGGCGAACGGCTGGATTGGGTCACCGACGTGCCGCAGACGCTCATGCTCCCGCTTGATCCCAACGACTTTCGCGAGCTGATCGGCAATCTGCTGGAAAACGCATCGAAATGGGCGCGTGTGCGCGTCAGTGTCACCGCATCCGCGGACCAGCACGGATGGCAGATCGTCATTGTCGATGACGGTCCGGGCGTGGCCGAAGACAAGCTCAGCCAGTTGACGACCCGTGGCCTGCGTCTCGACCACCAGAGGCCCGGCTCCGGGCTTGGGCTCGCCATCGTCCAGGAGATCGCCACAGTCTACGGCATTGGCCTTCACCTCGAGAACGAAGCGCAGGGCGGCCTTCGCGTGACGCTGAGCGGAGACCTGACCTCCTGATCTCGTGGGCAACGGTGGCGACCTCGCCGCCGCCTTTCGCACTTGCGAAACAAACCACTTGACTTTCTACACCAAATGAACGACACCGCGCTCAGCTTTCCCCTCAAGGGCGCCGCGTGAGCTGCCCGTGCGACACACACTCGCAAGTAACAGGATAAAGCGCGGTGAATGTGATGCCTGTTTTGGAACGGGCTAGGACGCGCCGGAAAGCATTTTTCATAAACAAGCAAGTTCCCAAATCACGCGGGGTACTTGGGCCAGACAAACCGGAAAGCAATGATGCTTTTCCGGCAAAGCTGTTTGGCACCCCGAAAGGCAATTGAATTGACCAGCTTTGATACGCTTGGACTCTCCAAGCATACTTTGCCCACACTTGAAGCCAACAACTTCACCACCGCCACACCCATCCAGGCTGAGGCCATCCCGCATTTGCTCGAAGGCCGCGACATGGTCGGCCTCGCCCAGACCGGCACCGGCAAGACCCTCGCTTTCGGCCTGCCGATCGTCGAGATGCTCTTGAAGGAAGGCGCCCGCCCCGAGCCGAAGGCTGCCCGTGCGCTGATCCTCGCTCCCACCCGCGAACTGGTAAACCAGATCGCCGAAAGCCTGCTGGCTTTCACTCGCAAGACTCCGCTCAAGATCACCAGCGTCGTCGGTGGCGCATCGATCAACAAGCAGATGCAGATCGTCGGTCGCGGCATCGACATCCTCGTTGCTACGCCGGGTCGCCTGCTCGACTTGTGCGAACGTCGCGCCCTGACCCTGACCCACACCCGTTACCTCGTTCTCGACGAAGCCGACCAGATGCTGGATCTCGGCTTCATCCATGATCTCCGCAAGATCGTGAAGATGGTGCCGAAGCGCCGCCAGACCATGCTGTTCTCCGCAACCATGCCGGCTGCAATCGCCGATATCGCAGAGAACTACATGGAAAATCCCGTCCAGGTTTCCGTCACGCCTCCGGGCAAGGCCGCCGACAAGGTTGAGCAGCAGGTGCATTTCGTTCTCGGACGCGACCACAAGACCGTACTTCTCAAGGAATTGCTGCGCGCCAACCCGGACAGCCTGTCGCTGGTTTTTGCGAAGACCAAGCACGGCGCCGAAAAGCTGATGACGCATCTGGCCCATTCCGGCTTCAAGGCGGCCTCGATCCACGGCAACAAGAGCCAGGGCCAGCGCGACCGCGCCCTCAAGGGCTTCCGTGACGGCGAAGTCCGCGTGCTCGTCGCCACCGACGTTGCCGCACGCGGCATCGACGTCCCCGGCGTCAGCCACGTCTTCAACTTCGACCTGCCGAATGTCGCTGAATCCTACGTCCACCGCATCGGCCGCACCGCGCGTGCTGGCCGCGAAGGCGTCGGCATCGCATTCTGCGGTCCGGAAGATGTCAAGCTGCTGTTCGACATCGAAAAGCTGATGGGCATCGCCATTCCCGTCGCCTCCGGCGAACGCCCGGAATGGATGGGCAAGAAGGCCAAGACCGGCGGCGAAGGCCACCGCGGCCAGCGCGAAACCAGCCGTGGTCCCCGCGAACAGCGCGAACGTCAGGAACAGCATGCTGCCCGTGGACCTCGCGAAGAACGCCAGCCGCGCGAACCCCGCGAACGCTCGAGCTTTGCCGAAGTCGAAGAACTCAACGGCGGCGAATTCCGTCCGGTGCGCACCGAAGGCCGTGGCGAACGCCGTCCGGAAGGCCGCACCGGCGAACAGCGTCGCGAACGTCCTGCTCATGGTGATCGCCCGGCGCGCAGCGAACGTCCGGCACAGGGCGAGCGCCCTGCCCATGGCGAGCGTCGCCCGCATGGCGACGCCGCTGCTGCCGGTCACAAGCCGCATGCACCGAACCGCCACACCCCTGCCCGCCACGCCGGCTTTGCCGACGACCGCAACCTGATCGGTGGCGAGGCTTCGCAGGAAGCACGTCCGGCCCGCAAGCCGCAAGGCGAAGGCGCCCGCAAGCCGTTCCACGGTGGCAACCGCAGCGACAACCGTCCGGGCTCCGGCGGCCAGCGCCGCAAGGCCAATGGCGGCAATCGCCAGGGCTGATCGTCAGATCATCGAATAGACGGAGGGCGGCCATCGAGTCGCCCTTTTTCGTGTCCGCGATAAGTCTCGAAGCTGCTCGCCATCGCGCAGCCTATGCCGGATTTTCAAGGGCATTCCGGTAGATGCTCGGCAATAACTTCGGGCGTTTTCAATCTTTTCATAAACTTTGAACGATAATAGATAACAATGAGTATTGTTTCCCGATCCTGACGCACAGGCAGAGGTAAGATCTTGTTTTCGCATGAACAGTTGCACTCGATCCTTTCCACCCTTCCAGATCCGGCATTCATTCTAACCCGCAGTGGTCGCTATGCGGCATTGTTCGGTGGTACGGATGATCGCTATTATCATGACGGCAGCAGCCTGGTTGGGCAGAGCACGTTCGATGTCCTTCACCATGACAAGGCAAGCTGGTTCTCCGAGCAGATTGGCAAGGCGCTTGAGACAGGAACGCTGCTTATCGTCGAATACACGCTCAGCGGCAGCGACGTGAAAGGTCTGGACGCCACCGGGCCGGATCATCCCATATGGTTCGAAGGCCGGGTACAGGCCCTCGACTTCCAGGTCGAGGGTGAAGATGCCGTGGTTTGGGTCGCAAGCAACATCACCGAGAAAAATGCGGTCGAGATGCAACTGCGCGAGCAGAGCCAGACGGATTCTCTCACTGGCCTGTTCAACAGGCGAAAACTGCTGGAAGCTCTAAATGCTCGTCACGAACTGTTTTCGGGCGAACATCTACCGACCACCGCACTGATGTTCGACATCGACAATTTCAAGCACATCAACGATCAACTTGGCCACCAGACAGGCGATAATGTCCTGAGAGCAATCAGCGACGTTTGCCGACAGCAGATCGGCGCAACCGGTTTTCTTGCGCGCCTTGGCGGGGACGAATTCGTGGTCCTGCTGCCCGGCTCGACTTGCGAGGACGCTGAACCCATGGCGAACCTGCTGCGGCTTCGGGTCGCGTTGCATCTCAAGGACACGATGGGCATCGCGGCGTCGATCAGCGGAGGTCTCAGCGAATTCCAGCCAGCCGATGCTTCGGCCGAAGATGTGCTGACGCGGGCTGACTACGCACTCTATGAATCGAAGCGCAACGGACGGAACCGGATCACGGTGACCAGATCCGCACACGCTGCATCGCCGATGGCCGCGGCCGGCTGATAGAGCGGCCTAGCCACCCATCGCGATGTCGTAGAGCAGCTTGACATTCAGCGCCGCGATGAACACCGCGATGAAATAGGCGACCACTGATAGCCAGCGTGGCGAGACGAGTTCGCCCATCTTGGCCTTGCTGGCGGTAAACATCACGAGCGGAAAGACTGCGAAGGAAAGCTGCAGCGACAGCACCACCTGCGACAGGATCAACAGTTTGCCGGTACCGCTTTCGCCGTACCAGATGGTGACGATGGAAGCAGGCACGATGGCGATGGCGCGGGTGACCAGCCGCCGCGCCCAGGGCGGAATGCGGAACTGCAGGAAGCCTTCCATAACAATCTGGCCGGCCAGCGTCGCCGTCACGGTCGAGTTGATGCCGCAGGCGAGAAGCGCGATGCCGAACAGGGTCGGCGCCACCGCAAAGCCCAGCAGAGGCGCGAGCAGCGATTGCGCCTCGCCGAGTTCGGCCACCTCGGTGCGCCCCGTCGTATGAAACGCCGCCGCGGCCAGGATCAGGATCGAGGCATTGATCAGCAGCGCAAACATCAGCGCCACGGTCGAGTCGATCGTCGCAAAGGTCAATGCCTGCTTCTTCTCCGCGATCGTATCGCCGAAATCGCGGGTCAGCACGATGCCGGAATGCAGGTAGAGATTATGCGGCATGACCGTCGCGCCGAGGATGCCGAGCGCCAGATAAAGCATTTCCGGATTCTTGAGGATTTCGACGGTCGGCGCAAAGCCGCGGATCACATCGCCCCAGACCGGATCGGCCATGAAGATCTGCACACTGAAGCAGACGGCGATGACGCCAAGCAACCCGATGACGAAGGCCTCGATCCAGCGAAAGCCAAGCTTCTGCAGATAGAGGATCAGAAACACATCGAGCGCGGTGATGATGACGCCGATTTCCAGTGGAATGCCGAAAATCAGGTTGAGGCCGATCGCCGTGCCGATGACTTCGGCAATGTCGGTGGCGATGATCGCCAGTTCGGCCATGGCCCAAAGCATCCAGGCAACAGGCTTGGGAAACGCGTCGCGGCAGGCCTGCGCGAGATCACGACCTGAGGCGATTGCCAGCCGGGCGGTCAGCGATTGCAGGATGATGGCGATGATGTTGGAGATTAGTGCGACGGTCAGAAGGGTGTAGCCGAACTTCGAGCCGCCGGCGAGCGACGTCGCCCAGTTGCCGGGGTCCATGTAGCCCACGGCCACCATATAACCGGGGCCGATAAACGCCGCCATCTTGCGGAACTTGGATGCATTCTTGTCGACGACAATGGAGCGGTGGACTTCCGAAAGCGGTGCTTCACCCCGATCACCTCGCCATCCCCCCTTGCGCCAATTCACATTTGCATCCATGCCACAGTCAACTTTCTGCTATTGAGAATTATTCTCAATTTAGACAAAGAACGGCAATTGACAAGGGCCGGATGTGATTTTGTCGAAAAAGTTGCTGCGCAAGAAATCCTCGATCGGCCTCTTGCCAAACCGGGCAATGCCCTTCCATATCTCTGCTCTATCTGCGCTTGTACTGCCGATGAGAGCGAAATGATTGATTTCCTGACACATTACTGGCCGCACATCCTGGCAGCGATATCAGTGGTCACCGGCACCGTGGCCACCATCCATGCGGCGATGACCAAGGAAGACGTGCGTGCCGCCACAGGTTGGGTCGGCGTCATCCTGCTCTCGCCTATCCTGGGCGCCTTCATCTATATGATTGCCGGCATCAATCGTATTCGTCATGAGGCCCTCGCGACAAAGCGCGGCGCGCGGCGCGGCCTGCTCTCGCCTGCCGATTCCCATGTGCTGGGCCGCGACGACATCGCCGAGCTTTATGGGCGGCACTACATGGCGCTCAACCGGCTGGGCGATAGCATCACCCGCTTCTTCATGACCACCGGCAATTCGATCGACCTGCTCGAAACCGGCGACGAAACCTATGCTGAAATGTGCGAGGCGATCGACGGCGCCCAGAAAAGCATCATCGTCGAGAGCTACATCTTCGACCACGACCAGATCGGTTTGCGCATCGCCGACAAGCTGATCGCGGCGCATCGGCGTGGCGTCGAGGTGCGGGTGCTGATCGACGCTGTCGGCGCACGCTATTCGACGCCGAGCATCGTCGGCTATTTCGGTGAGGCCGGCGTGCCGGTCGATGCCTTCAACGGCAATGTCATCAAGGGGCTGCGACTGCCCTATGCAAACCTCCGCACCCACCGCAAGATCATCGTCGTTGATGGGGCAATCGCTTTCACCGGTGGCATGAACATCCGCGAGGCATTCACCGCGGAATTTGCCGGCGAGGAGGCGAGCCATGACACCCACTTCAAGCTCACCGGTCCCGTTGTCCGCGACCTGCAGACCGTCGCCATCGAGGATTGGCATTTCGCCTCACGCGAAAAGCCGGATTTCCCGTCCCCGGATGATATCTATCCCGATGAGCCAGCCACGCCTCGCTACATCCGCGTTGTCTCCTCCGGGCCGGATGCGGGTCTCGAGACCAATCACAAGATGCTGATGGGCGCGCTGTCGATCGCGCAAAGCAATGTGCGTGTTATGTCGCCCTATTTCCTGCCCGATCGCGAGTTGATCAGTGCCATGGTGACGGCGGCGCGGCGCGGCGTCGAGATCGATATCCTTGTGCCGAAGAACAACAATCTGCGCCTCGTCGATCGCGCCATGACTGCGCAGTTCGATCAGATGCTCAAATACGGTTGCCGCATCTGGCGCGTCGGCGGCGCGTTCAACCATTCCAAGCTGATGACCATCGACGGCGCCTGGTCCTATGTCGGCACCAGCAATCTCGATCCACGCTCGCTGCGTTTGAATTTCGAGGTCGATCTCGAAATACTGGATTGGGATTTTGCGGCCGAGATCGAGAGGCGCATCGGTGTGGCGATGAGCAATGCCGAACAGGTGACGCTGGAAAACTGGCGCAACCGGCCTTTCTATATCAGAATCCTGGAAAAGGTGGTCTGGCTCGGTTCGCCCTATTTGTGAACCGGGCGGCGATACGTTAAAGATGAGAAGAAACGAGACAATATGATCCTTTCAGCCATCCGCAACCTGCGCGCAAGGCCAAGCGCCGCTCCCGTCACAGAGCGGCAGCAGGGGCAGCTTATCGTCGCCTCCTACAACATCCACAAATGCGTCGGCACCGATGGCAAACGCGATCCCGACCGTATTGTCCAGGTCATCAAGGAAATCGGTCCGGATATCATCGCGCTGCAGGAGGTCGATACGCGCTTCGGCGAGCGCAAGGGCCTGCTGAACCTGCAGCGGTTGGACCATGATTGCGGCTTGGTACCGGTGCAGCTTTCCCGCGTTTCCGCCGCCCATGGCTGGCACGGCAATATCGTGCTGGTGCGCAAGGACATGGTCAGCGCGGTGCATGAATTTCACTTGCCGGGGCTTGAGCCGCGCGGCGCCCTGCTGGCCGACATCGATATCGCCGAAGGTGTGGGCCTGCGCATCATCGCCGCGCATTTCGGCTTGTTGAAGCGCTCGCGAGAGCAACAGGCGCGCGCGATCATCGAGGTGATGCGGCAGCGCAAAGCGCGGCCGACATTGTTGCTGGGCGACCTCAATGAATGGCGGGTTGGCGCCAAATCCTCGCTGAACATGCTGCGCACCCATTTCGGGTGGCAGGCCCCGGTCGCGAGTTTCCCCTCACGCCTACCCTTCCTGGCGCTCGACCGCATCATCCCCAATCGAGAAGGGCTGATCGATGCGGTCAGCGCGCATGATTCACCGCTTGCCCGCATGGCCTCGGATCATCTGCCGATCAAGACGATGCTTCTGCCGCAAACCGCTTAGGAGTTCGACGTCGCCTCGGCGAGAGCCATCTCGGGCTGCGGCTTGCGTCCGGCCAGCCAGACGCCGAACACGACGATGACCGTGCCGGCGATCATCCATGGCCCCAGGGGTTCACCGAGAAACAGCCAGGACTCGATCGCCACCGTGGGCGGCATGAGATAGATCAGCGAGGCGGCGCGCGACACCTGCCCTCTGCGGATCATGTAAAGCAATAGCGCCACGGCACCCATCGACAGCGCAAACACCGACCATGCCATCGTCAGCCACAGCTCGGCACTCGAATGGTCGAAGCGCGGCGCCTCGACGAAGAGCGCCAGAACGAACACCACGGAGAATGCGCCGATATACTGAAGCACCGCCGTCGTGCGCATGTCACCGCCGATGATGAAGCGCTTCTGGTAGAGCGTGCCGAACACCGCGCCGAACATGGCCATGACGTTGATGGCGATCGGCCACGCCTGGGTGGCAACGGAGCCAGCCTCCATGCCCTGAAAGCTCGGGACCAGAGCGGTGAGGATGCCGGCAAAACCGAGGACAAGACCCATGACCTGGGTGGCGCTCAACCGCTCGCCGATGAGCATGGGCGCCAGCGCTGCGGTCAACAGCGGCTGCAGGGCCGCGATGACGCCGGAAACCGAGGCCGGCACACCATTGAAGATCGCCCACCACACGCCGCCCAGATAGATGCCATGCAGTAATAGGCCGGACATGAAACCGTGAAACATGAAGATCGGGCTGCGCGGCCAGCGCGCGCCAGCCAGGACGCTGAAGGCGGCAAAAGCCAACGCGGCAAGCGCAAAGCGGACAGACAGGAACACTTCCGCCGTCGCATGCCGGCTGCCATAGACGGGCGCGATCCAGCCCGAAGACCACAGGAGAACAAAAAGGGCCGGCGCAATGCGCTCAAGTTTCACAATAAGACTCCGGGGGAAATTCGGCAGGATTTGTTCGCAGACAGCGCGATAGCCCAATGATTGCGCCGGGACAAGCAGGCCACGCGCCAGATCAGGTCGGATTTGCTAATAAACTGGAATACTCAAAACCCGAACAGCGGCTGCAGCATCCGCGCCAGCCAGCCATGCGGCTTCATCATGCCATCGATCGCGGCAATGCAGATGCATTCGCCATCGGCCTCCACAATCGGCTGATGTTCGGTGTCCTCGCCTTCCTCGTCGAGGTCGCCGGGACCGTAGCGCCCCCCGCCGTCGCGATAGGCTCCCTTGAGGATCAGGGTGAGTTCCGTGCCTGTGTGTCCATGCATCGGCAGCGCCTTGCCGGCACCGACGCGCAGCAGGACCACATTGAAGTTGGGATCCTCCGGCACCTCCACGCGGGCATAGCGCATGCCTGGCGCAATCATCCGCCATTTGCCGATCATGCGGTGGGCGAGCGGAGCCGGAAGGTCGATGCCCATATCAAGCCGGCTGTGATCCTGCGCGTGGGAAAGTTCTTCCTTGTCAGGATCGTCGAGACGCGCGAGCGTCCGCTCAAACAGATCAGGCGCAAGCGGAGCCATGGGCTGCTCATCAAGCAGCGCTCCACCAAGACTCTCATAAACCGCCAAGCGTTCGCTGCTGCCGTTCGACATTGCCAGATGGCTGGCCACCACCAATGCCGGGGCAGCACTCAGCCGTCCCGCCGCATAGGCGAGCAACAACTCATCGCTGGCATTGTGCGTGGTCGTCATCAATGTTCTTCCATGATCTGTCTAAGCCGCTGCAAGGCAAGCCGCACGCGCGACTTCACCGTTCCCAGCGGAATGCCGAGCGAACGGGCGATCTCGGCCTGCGGATTGTCTCCGTAAAACGACATGCGGATCACGGCCGCCTGCTCGACCGGCAATTTCCCGAGGGCGACCCGGATCGCGGCCTCATTCTGGCGCACGATCAGCACTTCTTCCGCCAATGGATCCGGATCGGGCTCTTCCGTGGCCTCTTCGGCTGGTTGGGGGGCGATCCTCGCAGTCCTGCGACGGCGGTCTATGCCACAATTGCGGGCGATCGTAAAAATCCAGGTGGAAACGCCGGCCTTGGCTGGATCAAAACTCTCGGCTTTGCGCCAGAGGTTGAGCATGGTTTCCTGAACCAGGTCTTCGCATTCGATATCCGAAAACCCTTGCTTGACGAGAAACGACTTCAAACGTGGTCCATAAAAACGGAACAGGGTAGCGAAAGCCTGCTTGTCGCGGCTTTCGGCCACTTGCCTGAGAAGCAGTTGCAACTCCTCCGGCGGAGACAGATTTTCCCTGTCGCCCGCTACGGCCATATGCGACGCCTTGAAGAGCCGCCGGCCGGACAATCCCGGAGATGTGTGCCTGTCGCCATTCATGCCTCATGTTACGCTCAGCGGCGGTCACTGGATCAGAGTGACACGCCTTGCGCCGGTCATTTCATAAAACAGTGATAGAGAGATTTCCATCCCGCAATCCCGCCACATTGCGTCTATTGCTCGACTCTTGCGTTCCTGATCGCGTCGGAGAGCATGGTCCGCAATACCGACCGGTAGATATCCACCAGCCCTCCCCCACTAATCTCCAACGCGGCTCGATCGAATGCGGCTGCCAGCAAGTCCGCCTGCGCGCGGATCCTGATGTCGGCCGGCCGGCCGATTGCGGCGGCAAGCCCCTCGACCAGAGTCGCCGCTGAACTTTCGCGATCGATGTCATCCATGGCTTTACGTCCCAGAATGACAGGACCTTCGATCAACAGCAGGCGCGTCCGCCCCGGCTCGGCCATTGCGTCCAGATAGGCGTCCGTGCCGATTTCGAGCGCCAGAAGCGGATCCTCTATGTCGGCGGTTCGGCTGATAATTTCATCCGCCACCGCTTTTTCCTCCCGACGGATCACGGCCTCGAACAAATCAGCCTTGTCTGCAAAATGGTGATAGAGTGCCCCTCTTGTCACCGCTGCCGCAGCGACGATCTCCGGCGTACCGGTCGCGGCATAGCCAGCCTTCACGAACAACTCCCTGCCCGCCTTAATGAGCGCGTCGCGCGTCTGCTGGCTCCGATCCACATTGCTGCGTCTTGTCTTCTCTTGCATACATACAGCCTGTTTGTTATTGTGATAACCACATACAGACTGTATGTCTTTTATATGAAGGAGGAAAGCATGAAAACGACCAGCTACTATCCCGTCCTGCTCGTTGCCGACGTCGTCGCCTCGGCCCGGTTCTATGAGGAGAATTTCGGCTTCAAGTCCCTCTTCGCCAGCAACTGGTATGTGCATCTGCAATCCCGCGAAGACGAGACCGTCAACCTGGCTTTCGTCAGCCTCGACCACCACACCGTTCCGCCGCAAGGGCGAAAGGCGGCTAGCGGCATCATCCTGAATTTCGAAGTCGAAGATCCCGATGCGATTTACGCAAAGGTACAGGCCGCGGGCCTGCCGATCCTCCATAGCCTGCGTGACGAACCCTTCGGACAGAGACACTTCATCACATCTGATCCGAACGGCGTGATGATCGACGTCATCAAGCCTATCCCCCTGTCACCAGAATTCGCCGCGCAGTTTTCCGACGGGACACCGCCCCAATAGCGGCAGAGTCCTCAAGCGCGCGCCTGCTGGATGCTCATTACTTAGGCGCGCGCAAATCGCTTGGGGTGGATGGCGAGCGCCAGACACCCTTCCGCTCATGCTGCCACCCCAAAATCGCTGGAAAAAATTCCTCGCATCAAATCCAGCATGGTTCTTGCATTGCGAAAGACATTGGTTTCAAATGACTGCATAAGAATGGGGAATTCAGATTTGGCGTTTGACGAGATGATTGACGCGGATGGGAGTCCGCGCGGCCCGTACAAGAAATACTTCGAGTGGTTTAACGAGCAGGACCACGCTTATCTTACAGCGAAGGCCCGGGACGCGGAGGATATTTTCCGAAAGACGGGCATCACCTTCGCAGTTTACGGCCACGAAGACGCCGCCGAAAAGATCATCCCCTTCGACCTCATCCCCCGCATCATCTCCGGCGGCGAATGGCGCAAGCTCGCTCAGGGCATCGAACAGCGCGTGCTGGCGCTCAACGCCTTCCTCGAAGACATCTATCACAAGCAGGAGATCATCCGCGCCGGCCGCATCCCGCGGGCACTGATCGAGAAGAATTCCGCCTTCCTGCCGCAGATGATCGGCATGAAGCCGCCGGGCGGCGTCTACACCCACATCATCGGCACCGACATCGTCCGCACCGGCGAAGACCAGTTCTACGTACTTGAAGACAATGCCCGCACGCCGTCCGGGGTCTCCTACATGCTGGAAGACCGCGAAACGATGATGCAGATGTTTCCGGAACTCTTCTATCGCGTACGCGTCCGGCCGGTCGAGAACTATCCGACGCGGCTCCGCCAGAGCCTTGATTATCTCGCCCCTCCCGGCTGCAAGGGCAAGCCGCGCGTGGCGGTGATGACGCCGGGTATATTCAACTCAGCCTACTACGAACACGCTTTCCTCGCCGACCAGATGGGTGCCGAACTCGTCGAGGGCTCCGATCTTCGCGTCATCAACGGCAAGGTCTGCATGCGCACCACGCTCGGCTACGAGCCGATCGACGTGCTCTATCGTCGCGTCGACGACGACTTTCTCGATCCTCTCACCTTCCGTGCGGATTCGACGCTCGGGGTGGCTGGCATCATGGATGTCTACCGTGCCGGCAACATCACCATTGCCAATGCACCCGGCACCGGCATCTCGGACGACAAGGCCATCTATTCCTACATGCCCGAAATCGTCGAGTTCTATACCGGCCGCAAGCCGTTGCTCGAAAATGTGCCGACCTGGCGCTGCTCGGAGCCCGACAGCTTCAAATATGTGCTGTCGAACCTTCCCGATCTCGTCGTCAAGGAAGTGCATGGCTCCGGTGGTTACGGCATGCTGGTCGGCCCCACCGCTTCCAAGAAAGAGATCACCGAGTTCTCCGAGAAGCTGAAGGCTAAGCCGGGCAATTACATTGCCCAGCCGACGCTGGCGCTTTCCACCGTGCCGATCATGGTCAAGAAGGGCATCGCGCCCCGGCATGTCGACCTCAGGCCCTATGTCCTCGTCTCCGACAAGGTGCACATCATTCCTGGCGGGCTGACCCGCGTTGCACTGAAGGAGGGCTCCCTGGTTGTCAATTCCAGCCAGGGCGGCGGAACGAAAGACACCTGGGTGCTGGAGGACTGATCATGCTCGGAAGAACAGCAAACGGACTATTCTGGATGTCGCGCTATTTCGAGCGCGCCGAAAATATCGCCCGCCTGATCGATGCAGGCTTCCGCATGTCGCTGACGCGATCCGTCGCCAGCGACGAGGACTGGGACGGGGTGCTGCAGAGCGCCGGCGTCCACGAACTCTATGTAGAAAAAACAGGTCCTGTGACCGGCCTGGACGCGATCGATTTCCTGCTCAGGGACAAATCCAACCCGTCCTCGGTGCTCAATTGCATCGAATTCGGCCGCAACAATGCCCGCATGGTGCGCACGGCGCTTACCCGTGAAAGCTGGGAAACCATCAACGAAAGCTGGCTGCAGATCAAGAACCTGCTGTCCAAACGCATTACCCAGACCATGCTGCCGGACACGATCGACGCCATCAAGCGCCGGATCGCACTAATGCGCGGCGCTTTTTCCGGCACACAATTGCGCGACGAGCTCTACAATTTCTCAATGCTCGGCTCATTCATCGAACGGGCCGACAATACGGCCCGTATTCTCGATGTGAAATATTACGTCCTGCTGCCATCGCTGCTGCATGTCGGCTCGTCGATCGACACCTTCCACTGGCAATCGATCCTGCGCTCGGTGTCGGCACAGCGATCCTATCTCTGGGTCTATGACGCCGAATACAAACCCGCCAATATCGCCCACTTCCTGATCCTCAACCGGCGGATGCCGCGATCGCTGAGCTTTTGCTACGAGGCGATCAACAGCAATCTGGCGCATCTGGCACGCGACTATGGCGGCCAGATCATTGCCCACGAAACCGCCGCCCGCACCCGCAACATGTTGCTCACCGGCTCGATCGATGCCGTGATGCAGCAAGGTTTGCACGAGTATCTGGAGGATTTCATCCTCTCCAACGACAAGCTCGCCAGCGAAATTACCGACGGTTACCGGTTTTATAAATGAGTTGACATCATGCGCCTGAAGATCAGCCATATGACGGAATACAGCTACGAGGAGCCGGTGGAATTCGCTCTCCAGCGGCTCCGCCTGACGCCCAAGGATTGCCCCGGCCAGCATGTCATCCAGTGGCAATCGCTGGTCAGCGGCGCCGGCCATGAGGCTGCCTATGACGACCATTTCGGCAATCGTGTCGAACTCGTCAGCGTCACCGGCGGCGAACACACGATCCGTATCATGGCCTCCGGCGAGGTGGAAACCGAGGAGCGCAACGGCGTTTTCGGCCCGCATATCGGCTATGTACCGCTATGGCTGTTTCGTCGCGAGACGCATCTGACCAAGGCTGGCAAACTGATCCGCGAACTCGCCAAATCCATTGAGGGCGATGGCGAACTCGCCAAAATGCATGCACTGATGGCCGCCATCAGCGACGCCGTCGAATACAAGGAAGGCGTCACCACCTCGGAGACAACGGCCGAGGAAGCGCTCGAAGGCGGCGCAGGCGTTTGCCAGGATCATTCGCAGATCTTCATATCCGCTGCTCGCGCGATGGGCCTTCCGGCCCGCTACATCTCCGGCTACATGCTAGACGGCAACGAATCCGGTGCCGCCAGCCACGCCTGGGCTGAAGCGCACGTCAACGGACTGGGCTGGGTTGGATTTGACGTGGCCAATTGCGTCTGCCCCGACGAACGCTATGTCCGCGTCGCCTCGGGTCTCGACTACACCGACACGGCGCCCGTCTCCGGCATGCGCATCGGCACCACCCCCGAAATGATCATCGTCAGCGTTAGCGTCGAGCAATAGACGCTTTCTCGAGAGCTATTTCCCTTTCGGCTTTGCCTTCACGCCCTTGATCGTTGCGGCGGCAAAGATCGCGCTCAGCAGCGCCAAAACCGAAGCGCTGATCATCACCAGCTGGAAACCTGAAGCGACAGCAGCCGGCTCGATCCTTCCCAGATCCGCGCCGCCAAAGGCGAGCCCGATCGCCGCGACCGCCAGCAGGCCTCCACCACGTGCAGCAACATTGTTGATGCCGGAGGCCGTGCCGCTCTGCTCATCGGGAACCGAAGCGAACACCACACTCGTCAGCGGCGGTATGGTGATTGCCATGCCGGCGCCGCCGAGGATCAAGCCCGGAAACGGGCCGGTCCAGTAGCCGGCATCGTCGCCGAGAAGGGCCAGCAGAGCAAAGCCGAGCGCCGCGATCGTCGGTCCGGCGATCAGCGGCAGGCGCGTGCCGAAGCGATCCGACAATTCCCCCGTCCATCGCGACCCGAGCCCGATAATCACCGCAAACGGCAGCAGCGCCGCACCGGTGGCCGAGGCACTGTAGCCATGCACCTTGACCAGCATGAATGGCAGGATGAATAACGAGGCGCTCAGCCCGGCATAAAGCACGACGGTGATTGCGTTGGCGCCAGAGAAATTCCTGTCGCGAAACA
Source organism: Shinella sp. OV683 (assembly GCF_057787725.1). Lineage (NCBI taxonomy): Bacteria > Pseudomonadati > Pseudomonadota > Alphaproteobacteria > Hyphomicrobiales > Rhizobiaceae > Shinella > Shinella sp. OV683. The sequence continues at coordinate 962,699 of NZ_CM173543.1, read as the reverse complement.
GCTTGAGCGGCAGCATCGGTGCGCTCGATCTCGCTTCGACGATGATGAACAGGATAGCGGCTGGAATGGACAGAAGAAGCGCTGTGGTGCCAACAGTGCGGATGCCCTCCCCCAACGCCACGAGGCCGTAGCTCAGCAGCGCGAGAAAGATCACGGCAAGTGCCGACCCCGCCCAATCTAGCGGCTGTGCCTTGCGTTTGCGGTCAGCAGGAAGCTTAAGCGCGAGAAGCAGCGTGACAATGGCGATCGGCGGATTGATGAAGAAGATCGACCGCCAGCCCGTCACATCCACCAGCCAGCCGCCAAGTGGCGGTCCGATCGCCGTCATGATGCCGGCGGCAGCCGCCCAGGTGCCAATCGCCTTGCCGCGCGTTTCCTCGCTATAGGACGTGCCGATGATGGCGAGGCTGGTGGGCACCAGCAGCGCGGCGCCGATACCCTGCGCCAGCCGTCCAGCAACGAGCATGCCTGCAGAGGACGCGATGCCGCAGCCGACCGAGGCAAGCGCGAAGATGATGACGCCGAGAATGAAGATGTTGCGGCGGCCATAGCGATCGCCCAATGATCCGCCAAGCAGGATGAAGCTCGCCAGCATCAGCATGTAGCCGTTGACCACCCATTGCATGGTGGAGATCGGCGCATTCAGCGAAGACTGCATCGCCGGCAGCGCCACATTGACGACCGAACCGTCGATGAAGCCCAGGCTCGATCCCAGGATGGTCACCGGCAGCACCCAGCGGGTTGCTGCCGGGGCATTTCCATCAGCCGGCTCAGCGTCGGATTTCGCCGTTGGCGGCACGGAACTGTCCATGAAACTCCCCAAGCTGCTGCAATTACCGAGAATGCAATATCCTGCGCCCAGCAGCTAGCTCGGAGACGACGCTTCCACCACGGCCAGCGCCGCCATGTTGACCACGCCTCGCGACGTCACCGAGGGCGACAGGATATGCGCCGGCAGCGCCGCACCGAGCAGGATCGGTCCGACATGCAGCGAATCCGTCATCGTCTTGACGAGACCGAGCGAAATATTGGCGGCATCGATGTTCGGGAAGACCAACAGGTTGGCCTCGCCATGCAATGTCGAACTCGGCATGACGCGCTTGCGCAGCAATTCCGAGATGGCGGAATCGCCATGCATTTCGCCGTCTGCTTCCAGCTCGGGCGCAAGCTCGCGCACGAGGCTGATCGCCCTGCGCATCTTGGCGGCACTTTCGGAATCGCGGCTGCCGAAGTTGGAATGCGACACCAGCGCCGCTCGCGGCGTGATGCCGAAGCGGCGGATGGCAGACGCCGCCATGACAGTCATTTCGGCGATCTCTTCCGCCGTCGGCATTATCTTCACATAGGTATCGGTGAAGAAGGTCGCGCCACGTTGCGAAATCAGCAGGCTGAGGCCATAGAGATCGAGCACATCCTTGCGCTTGCCGATGATCTGCGACACATCGCGCAAATGCTTGGCATAGCGGCCTTCGACACCGCAGATCAGCGCATCGGCATCGCCCCGCCGCACGGCGATGGCGCCGATGACGGTAGTATTGGTGCGCACCACGGTGCGTGCCGCTTCCGGGATCACGCCCTTGCGGCCGACCAGCGCGAAATACTCGTCGACATAGTCCTTGTAGCGCGGATCGTCCTGCGGGTTGACGAGCTCGAAATCGACGCCCGGACGGATGCGCAGGCCATAGCGCTGCAGGCGTGCCTCGATGATTGACGGACGGCCGATCAGGATCGGCTCAGCAGTCTGCTCTTCGAGCAGCACCTGGGCGGCGCGCAGCACGCGCTCATCTTCGCCCTCTGCGAAGATCACCCGCTTCTTCTGGGCGGCCTTCGCGGCCGCAAAGATCGGCTTCATGATGAAGCCGGAGCGGAACACGAAGCGGTTGAGCTGGTCGAGATAGGCTTCGAAATCCACGATCGGCCGAGCGGCGACGCCTGTCTCGGCAGCAGCCTTGGCGACTGCAGGCGCGATACGCAGGATCAGCCGCTGGTCGAACGGCGACGGGATGAGATAGTCCGGCCCAAAGATCGGCGTCTCCCCGCCGATCGCCTTGGCCGCGACTTCGTTGACTTCCTCGCGGGCCAGCGCCGCAATCGCCTTGACCGCCGCCATCTTCATTGCTTCGTTGATCGTCCGGGCACCGCAATCGAGCGCACCGCGGAAGATATAGGGGAAGCACAGGACGTTATTGACCTGGTTGGGGAAATCCGATCGGCCGGTGCAGATCATCGCATCCGGGCGCACGGCGCGCGCCGCTTCCGGCATGATTTCCGGATTGGGATTGGCAAGCGCCATGATCAGCGGCTTTTGCGCCATCTTTTCCAGCAGTTCAGGCTTCAACACGCCGGCAGCAGACAAGCCGAGAAACACGTCAGCGCCGCCGATCGAGTCTGCCAGGACGCGATTGTCGCTGTCCTGCGCGTAGACGTCTTTCCACGGATCCATCAGCACCGGGCGGCCCTTGTAAACGAGGCCCTCGAGATCATGCACCCAGATGTTTTCGCGCTTGGCGCCGAGTTCGACCAAAAGGTTGAGGCAGGCCAGCGCGGCCGCCCCTGCACCTGACGCGACGATCTTGACGTCGGAGATCTTCTTGCCGGCGAGATCGAGGCCGTTGAGGATCGCTGCCGCGACAATGATCGCCGTGCCGTGCTGATCGTCGTGGAAGACGGGGATGTTCATCTTGGCGCGCAGCTGCTGCTCGACCTCGAAACATTCCGGCGCCTTGATGTCCTCGAGATTGATGCCGCCGAAGGTCGGTTCCAGCGCCGAGATCACTTTGACCATGTCATCGATGCCGGGCGCATCGATTTCGATGTCGAAGACGTCGACATTGGCGAATTTCTTGAACAGAACGGCCTTGCCTTCCATGACCGGCTTGGAGGCCAGCGGCCCGATATTGCCGAGGCCGAGAACAGCGGTGCCGTTGGATACGACGGCGACGAGATTGGCGCGAGATGTGTAGAGCGCAGCCATTTCCGGATCGTCCTTGATGGCAAGGCAAGGAGCGGCCACGCCGGGCGAATAGGCGAGCGCCAGGTCGCGCTGGTTGCCGAGCGGCTTGGTTGCCTGGATTTCCAGCTTTCCCGGTCGGGGATAGCGGTGGAAGAAAAGCGCCTGTTCATCCAGTTCGCCACTTGCGGGCACAGCGCCGCCCTTGCCCTTGTCATCAGCCATTATGCGAATCCTCATTGAAGCCAATGACGTTTAGCGGATTCTCATGTCAAATCCAGTTCAATGGCCAATTTAAAAGTCATACTATTTGCATTTTCCATGTCGCACACTCCAACTTTCGTTGCCACGCTGAAAATGCTATGTCGATTGAGCGACATTCATGAGAGGAGCATCAGATGAATACAGCGAACCTCGGACTTGAAGGCCTCTATCTGGCGATATCGGCGGTTAACGCTCGTCTGGTGGAGAAAGGCTTGCTGACCCATGCCGAAGTGCATGACGCGCTCAAGCTGGCCGAGGCTTCGGCCACTGCCGGCGGCGAGCATGACGATCTCTCGGGCGCCAACCGCAAGGCGATCTGTTTCCCCATCCGCTTCCTGATGCTGGCCAACGAGAAATCGGAGAGAAGTGAGCCCGTGCGGTTTCGCGCAGTCGCCGAGGATGTCGGGCGCCGCAGTTGGTAGTCTGATGTAGCAGCTATTTTCTGAGCTTGCCGGCCTGCTCCGCTGTCAGCGGCCTGGTTTTGTAGGGCCGCGTCAAGAGGTAGAGCTTGGCCGTCTCCTCCAATTCCTCCATTGCATATTGCGCTTCGGCCAACGTCGCGCCGGAAACGACGGGACCATGATTGGCCAGCAGCACCGCATGGCTGTTGCCCATCTCCACACGCACCGCCTCGGCCAAGGTCTCCTCGCCCGGTGGATAGTAGGGCACCAGCGGCAGCCGGCCGACCCGCATTACATAATAGGCCGTCAGCGGTGGCAGCACGTCCTGAGGGTCGACCTCATCAAGCAGGCTGACCGCAACGGCATGGGTCGAGTGCAGATGCACCACGGCTGCGGCCTTCTTCCTCTCGCAATAGACGCAGGTGTGCAGGAAAGCTTCCTTGGTGGGCTTGTCGCCGGTCTCATGCACACCCTCAGCCGAAAATCTGGACAACCGCTCCGGCTCAAGTGCGCCGAGCGAGGCATTAGTCGGCGTCATCAGCAGCCGCCCATCCGACAGCCGGGCGCTGATATTGCCCGAGGAGCCGAATGTCAGGCCGCGATCGAACAGTGACTTGCCGATCCGGCAGATCTCGTCGCGGGTTTTGGTTTCCTCAGAAATCACGCCTGTCATTTCAGCACCTGCCATGCCTTGGTGAAAAAATCCTCGGTGCCGAAATTGCCCGACTTGAGCGCCAGCACGATCGGCCTTTTGGTGTCAGCGCTTTCCGTCCATGGCACGCCGGGATCGATTTCCGGACCGATCCGCAATTGCCGCACGCCGAGCGCTTCGACCACCGCGCCCGATGTCTCGCCGCCCGCCACCAGCAGCTGGTCGAAGCCATTGGCAACCAATGTGCGCGCGACCTTGCCGAGCAGATGTTCGACCACCGCGCCGGCAGCCTCCTGGCCCAATTTTTCCTGCGCTTGCAGCACCTCGGCCGGGTCGGCGCTCGAATAGACCATCGGCACAGCGTCCCGAGGCAAACCCTTGATCCAGGCGACCACCTCACCAGCGGTGACCTTGCCCTCTGAAATCGCGATGGGATCGAGTTGACAGCTCGGCAAACCAGCGACCTTGGCATGCGCAACCTGCCTGCGAGTCATTGCCGAGCACGAACCGGCAAGCACGGCCCGACGCCCCGGCCCCGCCTTGATAATCGTCTGGGCCCCGTCCGATGATAGCAGACCCGCAGCTCGGAAATTGTCCGGGATGCCCAGCGCAATGCCCGAACCGCCGGTGACCAGCGGCATATCCTTGATCGCCTTGCCGATCGCTATAAGATCGTCATCGGAAATCGTATCGACGATGGCGAAACGATGGCCGTCCTTCGTCAGTGCGGCAAAAGCCTCTGAAATCGCCTCCCCGCCCCGCGACACCGTTCCATGCGCCACCAACCCGACCTTCGACCTTACCTGCCGGCCAAGCACGCGAACAAGGTTTGCATCGCGCATTGGCGTCAGCGGATGATCCTTCATCGGGCTGTCGCTCAGCAGCAGATCGCCGACGAACAGATGGCCCTTGTAGATCGTGCGCTGATTGGCGGGAAATGCCGGGCAGGCAATGGTGAAATTGCTGCCGAGCAGCTCCAGCAGTGCCTCGGCAACAACGCCGACATTGCCCTGATCCGTTGAATCGAATGTCGAGCAGTATTTGAACAGGATCTGCCGCGCGCCTGCCGCCCTCAGAGCGATGGCTGCGGCAAGTGACTGTTCCACAGCCTCTGCGGCCGGATTGGTGCGCGATTTCAGTGCCACGACGATCGCATCCGCATCGGGCAACGGATGGGCGGCATCCGGCACACCCACTACCTGCACCACCCGCATGCCGCCGCGCGCCAGCGTCAGCGCCAAATCCGTGGCGCCCGTCAAATCATCGGCGACCGCGCCCAAAAGCAAACTCATGTCATTCTTCCTTCTGGTGACAGGTTCACGCCGTCGCGCCTTCGATGATGTCAAAGCCCGTATCCACGATCTGCCGCTGGCTGGGCCGCTCGGCAGATTGCAGCACGATCTCCACCGCCGTCTTGCCGATATTGAAGCGGTTGGAGCGCACGGTGGACAGCGGAAACGGCAGCACCTGGCCGATATCGAGCCCGTTGAAGCCGAACACTGCAACCTTTTCCTTCACCGGGATTCCGGCGGCGATCAGATGAAACACCCCGCCGATCGCCATGTCGTCGTTGGAAAACACCACGGCATCAATATCGGGAAAATCAGCCAGCAGCGCCGCAAGCGTATCGCGTCCGGCTAGCGCCGAACTCGGTCCCTCAAACCGTTTCTCTCCAACCAGCGACAGCCCTGCCTCGGAGAGCGCCGCGCACAACCCGTCATGACGAATGCGCGCCCGGCGGTCTGCGTCCCAGTCGTGCCCGACATAGCCGATGCGTCGATAGCCTCGCCCGATCAGATATTTCCCGGTCGCCCTGCCCGCCTCGAAATGCGAAAGCCCTACAGCAACGTCGATCGGCTCCTCGCCGATATCCATCAGTTCGGCGACACGCACGTCGCTATCGAGCAGATATCGCCGCGCGGCCTCGGTATGGTCGAAACCGGCAATCAGCATTGCCGCCGGCTTCCATGAAAGCAGCGAGCCGACGAGCCGTTCCTCCTCATTGGGATCGTAGCCTGACACGCCCATGAAGGCCTGGTATCCGGCAGCACCGGCTGCGGCATGAATGCCGGCCAGAACCTCGGGAAAAACGATGTTGGAGAGCGACGGCACGATGACGCCAAGCAGCTTCGATCCCGTCGAGGCGAGACTGCCAGCGATCCGGTTCGGCACATAGCCAAGCTCGCGCACCACCTCGAGCACGCGGGCACGCGTGGCCTCGGTGACCGACGGATGATTGCGAACCGCGCGCGAAACCGTGATCTCGCTGACACCAGCCATGCGCGCCACTTGCGCCAGCGTCGCCGGCGCTCGCCTTGGTTTCTCTAGCTTGTCCAGCACCATTGCGATGTCGAGCCCCTGTATCGATCACCAGACTCTTGGGCCAAAATGACAGCGCTATCAAGCCTGAAAATCTGCTATTCGGTTCTCTTCAAGCACGCATCTCACATGCGTTTTTAAGTTGCATTCACATCGCTACTTGCGCGCTGGCCGGCCCGTTCTGCGATTGACTCCCGCGCCAGAAAGTGGTGCACTGCCTTCAAATGACAACTACGCGGTTAATGATGAACCACGCATAAGCAGCACGAGAAAAGGCATCTCAGGCGGGAGGGGCTCTGTGGATATGTTGTCTAGGTTCTTTGGTGCAACGCTGGCATTGGCAGCGGCAGGCACGTCTGCGCAGGCGGCGGATCTGCTGATCGCCATGCCCAATTGGCCCTCCGGACAGGCCAGCGCCAACATTCTCAAAGTCGCGATCAAGAAGGAATTCGGCCTCGACGCCGATGTCCAGGAATTGGGCGCGCTCGGCGCGTTTGCAGGCCTGGACTCGGGCAAGGTCGCCATCCATCCGGAGGTCTGGCGGCCCAATTATGACGACATCATCAAAAAATACGTGGCGGAGAAAAAGTCAGTCATATTAACCCAACATTCAGTTGCCGCTTGGCAAGGGCTCTGTGCCACGCCGGCCGCCGCCAACACCGTCGGCATCAAGAGCGTTGCCGATCTCAGCGATCCGGAAAAGACCAAGGCGCTGGATACCGATGGCGATGGCAAGGGCGAGGTCTGGATCGGTGCGAACACGTGGCTTTCGACCGGCATCGAACGCGTGCGGGCGAACAGCTTTGGATGGTCGAAGAATGTGACGTTGGTCGAAGCTGAGGAAGACGTTGCCATGGCGGCGGTCGATGCGGCGGTCGCGACACAGCAGCCGATGGTTTTTTACTGCTATACGCCACACCATGTCTTCAAGCTGCATGATATCGTCAAGCTCAGTGAGCCGCCGTATGACGCAGTAAAATGGAAGATCGCGTCGGCAAGCGATCCCCTGTGGATCTCCAAGTCCAGCGCACCGGTAGCCTGGGATGCGGCGCGCTTCCACATTGCCTACGGCGTGACCTTCGCCACCAAGCATCCCGATATCGCCAAGTTTCTCGAGAAGGTCGATTTCACCACGGATGAAGTCACCGCGATGAGTTACGCGCTGCAGGTGGAGCGGCAGGTGCCGTTCGAATTCGCAACCAAATGGGTGGATGCCCAGAAAGCACGCGTCGATGGGTGGGCCAAGCCATGACAGATCGTTTCCACGCACCTGACCGGCGCAAATTCCTCGGCATGATGGTTGCCGCCGGCGCCGCAACCCTCACCCCGATGACTGCACTGCCCGCGACGCAGGCCATGGCGAAGACGCAGATCTGGGATCCCAAGGCGCGCAAGTGGGTCAATTTCGACAGCAAGAAGGCACGGCAATATTACACCCACAACAAGAAGCAATTGCCGGAAGCCTTCCGCATGCAGACGGTCACCTTTCGCACGGCCGAGCGTCCCGGAACGATCATCATCGACGGCAACCAGCACTACCTCTATCTCGTCCAGGCCAACGGCCAGGCAGTCCGCTACGGCATCGGCGTTGGCCGCGATGGCTTCGGCTGGGCCGGCATCGTGCGTATCGGTCGCATGTCCGAGCAATGGCCGACCTGGACGCCGCCTGCCGAAATGGTGCTGCGCGACGACAAGGCGAAGAAATGGGCAGCCGGCATGCCCGGCGGACCGGACAACCCGCTCGGTGCGTTCGCGCTCTATCTCTATGAGGGCGACCGCGACACGATCTACCGCATCCATGGCACTCCCGAACCTTGGACGATCGGGCTCGACGTGTCTTCGGGATGCATCCGCATGCGCAACGACGACATCACGGATCTGCATTCGCGCGTGGCGGTCGGCAACAAGGTCATCGTGCTGATGCAGGGTGCCGCGCTCTACAAGGGTGTCTGAACCGGCTTTTAAACCAAGAGACTTTGGAGGATGAGGGCGTGCTGAAGAGATTTGCAAATTCCCGTCGCATGAAGCAGTTTGTCATCGTTCTGGCATGCGCAAGTCCGCTTGCCGCGTGCCAGTCTGCGCCGCCACCCGACAAGATGGCGCGCACCACCACCGACACCGCGCCTGCTGACCTGCAACTGCTCTGCGCCAACGCTGCGGCAACCACCGCAAAGGTGGAGGCGGCCAAGATCCTTCCGGTCAGCTCAGCCAAGATCGACGACCAGAACTACAGCGTCGAACTCGACGCGAGCGGCAAGAAATTCACTTGTACCGTCGATGTCAACGGCACCGTGAAATCGGTGCTGCCGGCCGCGGCACCAACCTGATACGACCACCACCACAAACAAAAGAGCCGGTCCACCTTGATGGCGGACCGGCTCTTTTGTTTGTGCGAGAGGTTCCTCAGCCGTCTACTTGCCTTCGAAGGCGTAGATCTTCTTCCAATCATTCTTCATGTCGACGAGCACCCAGCCGCGGCTGGGCGCTTCAGTCATGGCTTTGTCGAGCTTGCCGACCTTCGTGTCCTTGTCATACGCATATTCACGCACTTCATCGGTATGGTGGACGATGATGCCGAGGCGTGGGCCCTCGCCAGCGGTGCTCCAGCGCAGCATCTCGTAGTCGCCATCCGAATTGCCGGCGACGAAAATCGGGCGGCGACCGATGATCGAATTGATCCCCACGGGCTTGCCTGCCTTGTCATCGATGAAGTCGACTTTCGCCTCGCGCATCAGCACGGGCTTGTCGTCCTTGAGCATGTATTTGGTGGTTATCCGGCTACCGATCACCTGCTCCGGCGGGATGCCGTACATCGCTTCGGTCATCGGTCGCATGAACTCGACGCCACCGCCTGAGACGATATAGGTCTTGAAGCCGTTGGCGCGGAGATAGTCAAGCAGCTCGCGCATCGGCAGGTAGGTCAGTTCGTTATAATGCTTCTTGAAGCGCGGATGCTGGGCGCCGGCAAACCAGTCTGTGACGATCTTGGTAAAATCGTCGGTGCTCATGCCCGCATGGGTTTCCATCATCACTTCAACAAGGCCTTTTTCGCCGCTGGCGGCGAGCCCGTTCATGTCGCCGGCAAGGATGGATTTGAAGGGCTCGTTCTCCTTCCATTCGGGATGGTCCGGCGCCATTGCTTTCACCCGGTCGAGCGCAAAGGCGAACTGGAAATAGATGGGATGCTCGGTCCACAGCGTGCCGTCGTTGTCGAACACCGCGATGCGATCCTCGACCGGTACGAACTTGTCGCCGCCTTCGATGGTCACCGCCTTGACGAAATCGACGATCGACGCCTTGGTCGCCCCATCGTTCCACGAGGGAAGCACTTCCTGGGCAAGCGCGATGGCCGGTGCGACCAGCAGGACGAACACGATAACCATCAGATTTGCAAAGCGAGCCGGGGATAGATGTTTCAACATGGCTTCCTCCGGGGTGCTTGAGATCCGCTGGCCTCTTATGTACGCCGCACGCAGCGAAAGCCGACATGGCTGGTCGATGTATCGTCGGGCTCCGCATGGCGGGCGGCGGGGCGATAGCGGCGGCAATAGTTGGGTGCGCAGAGATGCGAGCCGCCCTTCAGCACCCGCCGGGTGATGCGGATGTCCGGCAGGCGGGGATCGTAGCTCGCCTCGGCAGAGCCGCCACGCGGGTTTTCCGGGATACAGCAGGCCTTGGGCGCCGGCGCCTCATGCTGGGTCGACCAATAATCGCTCGTCCATTCCCAGACATTACCGATCATGTCGTAGAGCCCGTAGCCATTGGCCGGGAAGCTGCCCACCGCCGAGGTCCGGTCAAGGCCCTTGGGTTTGAGACTTTGGTGCGGAAATACACCGAGCCAGGTATTTGCCATCCTCCGGTCGTCCGGCATGAACACATCGCCCCAAGCATAGTCTGCACCATCCAGGCCACCACGTGCGGCCAGCTCCCATTCGGCTTCGGTGGCCAAGTCCAGCCCCGCCCAGTCGGCATAGGCCTTGGCATCTGAATACGCCACGTGCACGACGGGATGGTCGAACTTGCCACGGATGTCACTGCGGGGACCATAGGGATGGCGCCAGTCGGCGCCGAACTTGAAACTCCACCACTGCGAAATGTCGTTGGTGGCAACGGCGTGCTTGGGCGGCGTGAACACCAGTGATCCGGCCCGCAACATCTCCGGCAGCGCGCCGGGATAGTCCTCAGCCTTCGGCGCTTTCTCGGCCATCGTCACATGGCCCGTCGCCTTGACGAACTCAGCGAACTGCCGGTTGGTCACCGGCGTCGCGTCGATCCAGAAGCCATCCACGGAAACCGGGTGCACCGGCGCCTCTTCCGGATAATGGTCGTTCGACCCCATCAGATAGGTCTTGGCCGGAATCCAGATCATTTCGCGCGGGGTAGTGCCACTCGATCGCAAAACTGGCGACGCGTTCGTTTCAGCTTCCGAAAGCAATGTCGTCCTCCTTCTCCATGCGACCCATGGCCTGGTCCCAGACTACTCTCTCACGTTTACATGCAACGAAGACATCCCTGATTGAAGTACGTAACGGTAACATCGCGCATATATGGCGACAATGTTGATCACGGATTGAGCCGTGCCAAGCCTTGGCGAAGGATTAGTATCTGTCGGCGCGGTACCATGCGCTTACCCAACGCCAGAAATATGATCTCTGGTGCTCATTGTGACGCCTCGCCGTAGAACCATCCGTAACAGGCATTGCCGGGTGTTTCCTTCGCGACGGTCCGGCCGTAGCGCTCCCAGCCCTCTTGGTCGCTCTGGTTCGTCGAGCACCACCAGTGTTTTTGACCCAGTCGGCAGGCCGGCTGGCGCTCTAAGCACCAACCGGTTTGTCATAGCCAGACGTGGCTGCTACTTCGCGCCAGGCGCCTGATCGAGAGACTTCATCAGCGCCTCAACCATCTGGTCAACGCTGAAGCTCGCCGGCCGCTGACTCGGAGGGTATTCCTTGAAGGTACCGAGGAACGGTGCGACGCGCCAAACGCCATACTGGATGAGGTAGGCGTTCTGTGCCAGCCAGTCATAGTACTGGTCAGAGACGATGTCGGCGCGTTCGTAGGGGTCCATGCGCAAGTTGAAGACCTTGGGGGCGCGCAGGCAAGTGAACGGATTGGACCAGACTTCGAAGCCGCCGGGCTTCCGCTGCTCGCAAAAGACGATCTTCCAGTTATTGTAACGATAGCCGACCAACTGACCATCGTCATCGAAGTAAAAGAAGTCGTTGCGCGCGGACTTTTGCTCCTTCCCCGTCAAATAGGGAAGCTGGTTGTAGCCGTCGAGGTGAACCTTGGACTGCTTGCCATTGAGATCGGTTCCTTTGAGCAACTGGTCTTTGACATCGGCGTTGCCAGCAGCGGCCACCAGCGTCGGGAACCAATCGAGGCCCGATACCATCTGGTTCGAAACTTCGCCGGCCTTGATGTGATTCGGCCAACGGATGAGAGCGGGAACGCGGAAGGCGCCTTCCCAGTTGGTGTCCTTTTCAGCGCGGAACGGCGTCGTTGCCGAATCCGGCCATGACCACTGATTGGGACCGTTGTCGGTCGTATAGAGCACGATCGTGTTGTCGGCGATCTTGAGATCGTCGAGAGCCTTCAACAACTTGCCCACATCGCCGTCATGTTCGAGCATGCCATCGGCATATTCGTTACCTGGCATGCCGCTCTGGCCCTGCATGCTCTGCCGGACATGCGTGAAAGCGTGCATGCGCGTTGTGTTCATCCAGGTGAAGAAGGGTTTTCCTGCCTTTGCCTGCTTTTGCATGAACTCGATGGCCGCTGCGGTGGTCTCGTCGTCCACCGTTTCCATGCGCTTGCGGTTCAGCGGGCCGGTATCCTCGATCTTCCCATCCGCAAAAGCGTGGAGAACGCCGCGTGGGGAATTGTTCTTTACGAACGCCGTATCGTCCTTGGGATAATAAGGCCGCTCCGGCTCTTCCTCGGCATTCAGGTGGTAGAGATTGCCGAAGAACTCGTCGAAGCCGTGGTTGGTGGGCAGGAATTCATCGCGATCACCGAGATGGTTCTTGCCGAACTGGCCGGTGGCATAACCGAGTGGCTTCAACGCCTGGGCGATCGTGACGTCGCGTGCCTGAAGGCCGACGGTCGCGCCCGGAATGCCGACTTTGCAAAGGCCGGTCCGCAGGCAGACCTGGCCGGTGATGAATGTCGAACGTCCCGCCGTGCAACTGTTCTCGGCATAATAATCCGTGAACATCATGCCTTCCTTGGCGATGCGGTCGATGTTTGGCGTCCTGTAGCCCGTTACGCCGAACGAATAGGCCGAGATGTTGGTCTGGCCGACATCGTCGCCGAAGATCACCAGAATGTTCGGCTGGGCGGCTTCCTGCGCATAGGCCGGAGCGGAGCCGATGGCGGCGGTGAGCGCGATTGTCCCGGCGGTGGCAACGCCGGCGAACAGCATGGAACGCCCTTTGCTTTTTATCGACGCGATCGACGATCGAAGAATACCTGATCTATCTGGCATACGTTTAACTCCCATTGCTTCGTCGTTGAATTCTGGGCCGTTCGCACAGATCGCCAAGCCAAAGGCATGGGAATCTGATCGCTCCAATCGCGGGAACGGTGTGAGCAACGTGATCCTGACAGAAGAACTTCGGGAGAGAAGTACGTAACGGTTACAGAAACGGCCGCAAATCTCGCGGCGGGACGTAAATGCCCCAATGTTACGTAACATAAACCGGAATTTTGCTGCGATTGCAGTCAGTTTCGGCCGCCACCGGCAACTGCGACGAGCGGGCTTGCCGGGATCGGCGCTGAGGGGGAACGGCCAGATCGTTCGGAGTTGCTTCTGGCTTAAAGTCGCCGTTCAGTCGCTGCGGAAAAGATCGAAGCCTTGGCCATGTTGAACCTCAGGCCGACATTCTTTTCAAGCGCACGCGCCGCATCGACGCTGAGGCGCACGCTGAAACGTTTGCCGAGACAATCAAACCAGGAAAGCGCATCTGCGCCGAGGAGTTCGGTGAATGCCAGTGTTGCTGGAATGCTGCCGGCTTCGCCTGCTGCGACAACGCTGATATCCTCGCAACGGACGCCGAGCACGACATCGCCGGAAGAAGGAGCGGTCTGGAAGGCATAGGCCGATGTGTCGATGCTGATATCGCCGGTCGTAAACCGACCTTCGGCATCGAGCTTGCCTTCAAGGAAATTCATCGCCGGCGATCCGACGAAGCCGGCGACGAACAGGCTGGCAGGCTTCTCGTAGATCGACTGCGGGTGAGCGAACTGCTCGACCTTGCCCTTGTGCATGACTGCGACACGGTCAGCCATGGTCATGGCCTCTATCTGGTCGTGGGTCACGTAGATCATCGTCGACTTCAGCGTCTCGTGCAGTTGCTTGAGTTCCACGCGGGTCTCGGCACGCAGCTTGGCGTCGAGATTGGAAAGCGGCTCATCGAACAGGCAGATGCTGGACGAGCGCACCAGCGCGCGGCCAATCGCGACGCGCTGGCGCTGACCACCGGAAAGCTGGCTGGGCTTGCGTTCGAGCAGCGGCTCGATCTGCAACAGCTTGGCAACCCAGGCGACCTTCTCCTCGATGGTCGCCTTGGGCGTGCCTGATATCTGCATCCCGAAGGAGAGATTGCGCCGAACGGTCATGGCGGGAAACAGCGCATAGGACTGGAACACCATGGCAAGACCCCGCTGGCTCGGCTCGCGGCCGGTGACATCATCGCCGCCGATCAGGATCTGGCCGGCATCGGAATCGTCAAGACCGGCAATGACATTCAGCAGCGTCGATTTTCCGCAGCCGGACGGCCCGAGGATGACGATGAACTCGCCGGGTTCGATTTCCATATCGACGGAATCGAGGATGGTGAGGCCCGCGAAGGATTTCTTGATCTGGCGAATGGACACACTGGACATGTTCAACCTTTGACCGCGCCTGCGGCGATGCCGCGCACGAAATAGCGACCGGAGAGAAAATAGACGACAAGCGTCGGTATGGCCGTGATCAGGGCCGCCGCCATGTTGACGTTCGGAAAGGCGGCGCCGCGCGCATTGTTGACGATATTGGTGAGCTGCACGGTCATCGGCATGTTGTCGTTGCCGGCAAAGATCAGGCCGAGCAGGTAGTCGTTCCAGATGCCGGTAAATTGCAGGATGGCGACGACGACGAGGATGTTTGTCGAGATCGGCAGGATGATCGACCAGAAGGTCCTGAGGAAGCTAGCCCCTTCCATGCGCGCCGCCCGGCTGATCTCATCCGGCACGCCGATGTAGAAATTGCGAAACAGCAGCGTCGTGTATGGCAGGCCGTAGATCACGTGCACGAAGACGATGCCGGCATAGGTGCGGAACAGCCCAACATTGCTGAGGATCTTCACCGTCGGATAGAGCATCGCCTGATAGGGAATGAACAACCCCACCGTCACGAGCAGCATGATCAGATTGGCATGACGCGATTTCCATTGCGCCAGCGCATACCCATTCAGCGCGCCAGCCAGCGTCGAGATCACCACGGCGGGAACGGTGATCTTGATCGAATTCCACAGGCCCGGGCGGACCCCTCCGCAATCGAGACCGGAACACGCGCTCTGCCACGCTGTGACCCAGGCGTCGAAATTCGGGTTGATCGGCAGGGCCAGAAGGTTGCCCTGACGGATTTCCTCCATCGGCTTCAGCGAATTGATGATCACCAGCATCAGTGGCAGCAGGAAGAATACAGCCGAAACCACCAGAAACACATACATGCCGATGCGTGCAGCGCGTGGTCCGAAACTACTATTGCGGGACGAGACAGCGTAGCTCACGTGCGCCTCCTGAATTCCGTGTAGAAGTAGGGCGCGAGCAGAACCAGCGACAGCACCAGCATCATGATCGATGCGGCCGAAGCCAGGCCGAGATTGACGCGGGCGAAATAGAAATCGACGGCGAACTTGGCGGGCATTTCCGTCGAGATGCCCGGCCCGCCCTTGGTCATGGCGATGATCAGGTCATAGCCGCGAATGACTTCCGACATCAGCAGCACCACACAGGAGGCGATGATCGGCCGCATGCCGGGAAAGATTACCTGCAGATAGGCGCGCCACAACGGGATGCCTTCCATGCGGATGGCTTTCCACAGGTCGTTGTCGATGCCACGCAGACCCGCGAGCACGATCACCATGACGAGACCGGCCGAATGCCAGATGCTGGCGATGACCAGCGTATAGATGGCGCGATCGGGATTGGTGAGCCAGTCGAAGGTAAAGCTCTCCCAGCCGGTCTGGCGAACAAGCGCCTGCAGCCCGTTGACCGGATCGAGTACCCAGCGCCAGGAGAGACCGGTGACGATCAGCGAGACTGCAAGCGGATAGAGGAAGATCGTCCGGAACAGCGATTCCGCCGTGATGCGGCGGTCGGCGAATACAGCGAGCAGCATGCCGAAGGCGAGCGTACCGACGATGTAAAGCACGCCGAAAATCACCATGTTGAGGCACGAAACTAGCCAGCGATGATTGGTGAACAGCTTGATATATTGGTCAAATCCGATCAGCTGGTAGTTCGGCATCAGCGTCGAGCGCGTCAGCGACATATAGAAGGTCCAGAAGATCGAACCGTAGAAGAAGATGGCGACCAGGGCGAAGAACACTGCAACCGCAATGTCCGGCCGATAGGCCTGTCGCTGCAACCAGGTAGTCATCTTGCCTCCTGACGCGGAGCGTGGAAAGCGCACATCGCATTCATCCCCGTATCGATCCTGATTCAAAATCATATCAGCGCTGCCCTCCTCCGGTCCGCTTTGGCGGACATCACGGCCAGGCGGGCTTATCGCCCCACCCGGCCGCGACCGTGTATCACTCGCTTTGCAAAATGGCCGTCAGGCGCTCGACGGCAGCTTCGCTGGTCATTGACGGGTCAGTCCAGAACTGCGTTGCCAGATCGGTCATCTGACCATTGAGATCCCCCGGCAATGCGTCATAGGAAGCGGAAACTGCCAGCCCTGGGGTTGCCAGCGCCTTCACGCCCTTGGCAGCGCAGCTGTCGAGCATGCTGGTGTCGACATCCGATCGCGACGGAACCGAACCCTTGACCGATGCTATCTTGGCTTCGACGGCGGGATCCATGATGCTGTCAGCGAGCAGGGTCTGGCCCTTGATGCGATCTTCGTCCTTGTTGACCGGGAACGCGAAGATATCGACGATCACCGCATAGGCCGGCTTGTCGCTCGGCGCCAGGAAACAGCCGAAGTCCTTGCCCGGCACCTTGCCGGCAGCGAGGAATTCGCCTCGGGCCCAGTCGCCCATGAACTGCATGCCGCCCTTGCCGTTGATCACCATGTTGGTGGTGTCGTTCCACGAGCGGCCCGGGCTTGCCGGATCGACATAGGTCGATACCTTGCGGTAGAGGTCGAAGGCCTTGGGGAGGATAGGCGACTTCATGGCTTCAGGGTCACGCTTGATAAACAGCTGGTTCCAATATTCCGGCCCGCCTAGAGCGATGACCATGTCGGTGAAAATCGAGACTTCCTGCCAGGGTTCGCCACCCACCGCAAATGCCGTGTGACCCGCCGCCTTCAGCTTGTCGGCGGCAGCAAACATCTCGTCGAGGCTCTTGGGCTCTTCGATCTTCAATTCATCGAACAGCGGCTTGGAATACCAGATCCAGTTATCGGCATGGATGCCGACTGGCAGGGCGACAAGGTGACCATCGACGCTGAGCTTGTTCCAGATCAGCGGCGGCATGACCTTTTGCCAGCCACCGGCAGCGGCCATGTCGTCGAAGTGCCGAAGCTGTCCCGACTTGGCAAGGTCACGCATCGCGGCACTCGGCGTCATCAGCACGGCCGACGGGGGTTCGCCGCCGGCAATGCGGCTGGTGGCCGCTGCGATCGTCGAGTCAAAATCGGCAGACGGGCTGTCGATCCACTTGCCGCCCTTGGCCTTGTAGGCATCGGCGATGGCGTTCATCGCCTTGGATTCGCTGGCGCTGGTCCAGTATTGTTGCACATCGACCGTCTGGGCGAGCACCGGAGCGGCAGTCGCCAGAAGACCAAGCGTGGCCATGCTTGCAGTGAGGTATCGGAGGTTCATGTCAATCTCGCTTTCCATGCGTTATCGTTGAAGACATTCTCGATATGCGAGAGGCATCCTCCCAGGATGCCTCTCCAGTGCTTATGCGGCCTTGCCGAGGGCCGACCCCATGTCGTTGTTCAGGCTGTCAAGGAACTCGGCCATGACGGTTTTGGAGATCTTGTCGCCGGCAACCCAGGCAACGGTGTTGTAAATGCCGAGGAACGAACCGTTGCAGTATTCCACCATCTTCTCGGCTTCCTCGTCATCGATCTCGAGCTGTTCCTTGAGGAAGGCAGCGAAGCGATCGCGGGCGAAGGCATGTTCGAGCACCATGAACGGCTGGCTCTCGACATTGAGGATTGTCGATGGACGCGCCGCCGCTTCGACTTCGACACTCGCTTCGAGGCGAATATCGCGCGAGGATGCACCGACCTCGAAAGTCAGCTTGCCGGCATCGAGCAGCCACTCGCGATAATCCGGATCGTAGTAGCGGAGGTCCCGCGTTTCGATCACCACCTCGACACGCTTGGTCTCGCCGGGCTCAAGGCTGACCTTGGCGAAACCCTTGAGCTCGCGCAGTGGCCGCAGAAGGCGCGGCTCGTGCGCACGACTGTAGACCTGGGCAATTTCCTTGCCCGCGACATCGCCGGTATTGGTGATATCGAACGAGATCTTGACAGTGCTCGAAGCGCTGATGCGATCCGCATCCACCGCGATGTTGGCATATTCGAACTTGGCGAAGCTCAGCCCGAAACCGAACGGGAAAAGCGGCTTCAGCTTGCGCTTGTCGTAGGAGCGGTATCCGACATGGATGCCTTCACTATAGACGTGCCGGTTGTTCTCGCCGGGATAGGTGAGGAAGCCAGGTGTATCTTCAAGCTGCGCCGGGAAGGTCACGGTGAGCTTTCCGCAGGGATTCTGCTTGCCGAACAAGACATCGGCCAGAGCCCGGCCTGCGCCCTGGCCGGCAAAGAACGCCGAGAGAACAGCGCCGGTCTGGTCAATCCACGGCATGGCCACTGCATCGGGAGTTGCCAGAATAACGACGAACTTCTTGTTGCGCTTGGAGAGAGCGGCAATGAGGTCGTCCTGGCCATCGTGCAGGTTAAGATGCATGCGGTCAGACCCCTCGCCATCGTAGCCGACCTCAGTATTGCCGAAGAACAACACGATATCGGCGCTGTCGACATCGGAGAGCGCTGACTGCTTCGTGCTGCTGCCGGCGGTGAAATCACCAAAACCATGGAAGCTGACGGCAGCACCGCCAGCAAGACGGCGAATCTCTTCAAGAGGCACATCGACCTCGGTCGGCCGCGTCGTGGCGCAGCCCGAACCCTGGATGACCGGTTCGGTCGCGGCAAGTCCGATCACTGCGATCTTGCGAACCTTCTCGGCATTGATCGGCAGAAGCTTGTCTTCGTTCTTCAACAGCACGATCGATTCCGCAGCCATGCGCTGGGAGAGCTCGTGATGCTTGTGGAAATCGACCGTCGCATTCGGCTTGATACCGTTGCGGGCCGTACGCACGAGTTTGAGAATACGCAGGCACGACAGGTCGAGCGTTGACATGGCTACGTCGCCAGCTTCCACCGCCTCGAGCAGTTCCTGCTTGCGGGCGCCGCTTTCCGGCATGTCGAGATCGTTGCCGGCATTGAGTGAGGCCGGGCGATCCTTGATGCCGTGCCAGTCGGAAACCACCACGCCGTCATAGCCCCAGTCATCGCGTAGCACTTCGGTCAGCAGCCAGTGATTTTCAGCCGCCTGCACGCCGTTGAGGCGATTGTAGGAGCTCATCACCGTCCATGGATTGCTCTTGCGAATGGCGCGTTCGAAGCCGGCGAGATAGATCTCGCGCAGGGCACGTTCCTCAACCTCGGAGCTCATCGTGGTGCGCTGGACTTCGGAATTGTTGCAAGCGAAGTGCTTCAGCGAGGCGCCCACGCCGTTATCCTGCAGGCCGTTGATTACGGCTGCGGCGATCTCGCCCGTCAGCATCGGATCTTCAGAATAGTATTCGTAGCTGCGGCCGGCGAGCGGCGTGCGGCGAATATTGATACCCGGCCCGAGCAGCATGTTGACGCCGAAGGCCTGGCATTCAACTGCCAGCGCCTCGCCGAGCTCGCGGGCGAGATCGACATCCCATGCGCAGGCAAAGGACGAGCCGTTGGGGAAGCAGGTCGCCGGACGGGTAGACCCGAACGCGCCCTCGACGCCACGCGACAGATCGGCGTTGACGACGCTGAGGAACGACGCCAGCTGGCTGTCGCTATCCTGCGCGCCATCGATCTGTTCGATCGAATAACGCACGCCGTAGGTGCCGTCAGTCATCAGCACTTCGGGAATATTGAGGCGATAATTGGCCGCCGTCCGCCACAGGCCGCTGCCGCTCACCAATGCGATCTTCTCCTCGGTCGTCATCTGGGCGACGAGTGCATCGAGTTCCTTGTCGGAGATATTCCATGTCATCGGCATTCCATCCCGTTGTCTCATCGGCCATCAGCCTTTGCAGGCCTCCCGCCCCGGCGTCGTTTTTACGGCGCCTCAAAGAATGACGAATTCATGACACAGCCAAACAAAGCCTTCTAGCCGCGAAAATTGCGCTGGAATTAGGACAGTTTTTGATATTTACTGACGTCGGAATTGAGGAGATAGACGATGAACATTGCCTATATCAGGTCCGAGCCCTGGGCGGAAAAACGCGATTGCGACTTCCAGAGCATGGCTCCCGCCGAGAGTTCGCACTGTCGCGCCTTTGTCCACGGCTACGCCGATGTGCCCTATCACTGGCACCGCGAGATGGAGATACTTTTCGTCTTGCGCGGCAGCTTCAAGCTGGTCGTCGATGGTCAGATTTGCGAGATGAATCAGGACGATGTGATCATCATCAATGCCGACGTGCCGCACAATTCCACATCCAATTCACGCGACGCGCTGATCTGCGGCGTGCACCTCGATGCCGCCCACTTCGAGCGCATGGGCCTGCCAGGTTTTGGCTCCCGCCAGTATCTATGCCGCACCTTTTTGCACAGCCGATCCTTCATACACAAGGTCGCGCCGATCAAGACATTCACGGCGCGCCTCATCCTCGACCAGACCAACCATCCGGAAGAGATGATGGTCCGCGAGACGATCGCCAATCTTCTTGCCTGCTATATCTACCGCGCGATTCCGCACGAACAGTCTGATTCGTCGACTGTCCAGCTGCGTTCCGACAGCCGCAACCGTATCCTGCGGATCATGGATACGCTCGGCGGACGCGATGATTCACAACATCTGGGCGAAATCGCCGAGGCCGAAGGATTGACGATCAGCCACCTCTCGCGCCTGTTCAAACGGCATCTCGGCATCGGCTATCGCGACTACTCGCAAAACCTCCGGCTTGACAATGCGGCCAACGAATTGCGCACCACGGACGGCACGATCGGCGTGGTGATGGAGCGCAATGGCTTTGGCAACCCGGCGGTTTTCTACAACAAATTCAGGAGCCGTTTCGGCTGCAGCCCGGCCGAGTTCCGTCGCGGCCGACGCTCGCTCAAGCCGCAAAGCGTGCTGACAAATGAGGACTCGGCGGAGGCCCAGAGGCTTCTCGCAACCCATGCCGCAAATATCGGCAAGGCGTCCGAGCTGGCTGTCGGATTGACCGCGACCGGGCGCAAACACATCACACTCAGCGCCCCTCACAGCGCGAGCGCAAGTTGAGGCCGCACTACATCACTTTTTGCACTCGCGAAGCCGTCGCAGGTGCGACCGATAATGAGTTTGTCTATCTCGCTCAGCGCAGACCATTAGCCGCCTGCTCGTAGGCATGCGCCATGCCCAGCAAACCAGACTCGCTCCAATTCCGTCCGACAAAAATCAGGTTGAACGGCTCACCCGACACCAGTTTTCCAGCTGGAACAGTGACTGCGGGAAGACCGGCAATATTGAGTTCGCACACCGTCGTTTCGCGGATCGGCACACCGGCGCCGCGTTTGGGAACCGGATCGCACATCTGCGGAAAGACAAGGCCGTCCAGCGAATGGCGATCCATCACCTCGTTGAAGATGGTGAGGTAAGCCTCGCGTGCGGCGTAGAAGGTGGTGAGCGGCGGCGGAACCGAAGGCGCCGCCCTGCAAGCCTCGAATTCGGCGAAACCCGCGAGATAGTTCAGCACACCATCTAGCGCAAACGGATCCTCTGACTTCGTTGCCTCGGCAAACTCCGCAAAAGTCTTGAGCGCAGCATTCGGCCCGAGGCCCTTGAGGAAGATCTCCAGGTCGTAGGGCACGCTTTCCATGCCACGCACGTCGTACTCGTCGCCACCTTCTCGGATTTCCGCCAGATCGGAAAAGCCCGAACCTGCAAACGGATCGCCGATCAATGTTGCGCCCTGGGAACTCAACTCATGCCGTGCCCTGGCATATTCCCGCTCGACATTGGCATGCAGCGGCTCTCCGCGCCGGCCGGCCGTTGGGCCACGCCAGCCCGGCCCGTAAAGCCCCAGCCGCTTTCCCGCAAGCGTGGCTCCGGCCAGCGAGGCGGCATAACCACCTTTCGGCTTGGTGCCTACGCCGGCAATCGTCTTTGGATCATCGGCGGAATAACCCGCCAGAACATCGAGCACAACGGCAGCGTCCCGCACAGTCCGCGCAATCGGCCCCATGACATCGAGCGTGCTGGCGCCAAGCGGCATCACACCGGCATTGGAGACCAGCCCGAAGGTCGGCTTGACGCCCACCAGCCCCTGCGTCGAAGCCGGATTCTGGATCGAGCCGCCGGTTTCCTCGGCAAGTCCGAGCACCGCCATGCCGGAGGCAACCGCCGTAGCGGTGCCGGCGCTGCTGCCGCCGGGAACCAGTGATGGATCGACCGCATTCAGGGTCGGCCCCGCCCAACTGTCATCGGCATGGGTGCCGGTCGCACTCAGGACCGGCACATTGGTCTTGCCGAGCAATATAGCGCCCGCTGCCCGCATGCGCGCCACGACGGTGCAATCCCTCTCCGGGATCAGGTCGACGCCACCGGCCTTGCTCGACAGCAGCGACCAGCCGCCGGTCGTCGGAATTCCCGCGACATTCATTGTATCCTTGGCAACGAAGGGCACGCCGGCAAGCGGCCCGACTGCCTCACCGGATGCCCTGCGCCGGTCGATTGCCCTTGCCTCCTCGATGGCTCGGTCATTGAGAAAGATGATGGCATTGAGCGTGGGGTTGATCTCGGCAATGCGGGCAAGGCACGCCCGTGTCAGCTCCTCCGCATTGAAGACACTATCGGCAAAGGCCTCGTGAATAGCTTCGACAGTCAAGTTGCTGGGATCGATGGACATGTCTAGGCCGCCTTGCTTGCAGCCGGCTGCGCCAGCATCATGGACGCCGCCATCTGGCCGATCATCATCGACGGTGCATTGGTGTTGCCGCCGATCAGCGTCGGCATGACGGACGCGTCCGCGACACGCAGATTGTCCATGCCGCGCACCAGCAGCGTCTGCGGATCGGTCACCGCCATGGCATCCGTGCCCATCTTGCAGGTGCCGATCGGATGATAGACCGTCAGCGCCTCGGCCCGCAGATAGGCAAGGATCTCGTCGTCGCTGCGCACATCCGGCCCCGGCAGCATCTCCGGCCCGCGCAAACCATCAAAAGCCTTGTCGGCGAAGATGGAGCGGGAAATCTTGATGCCTTCGACCAACGTCAGTGCATCCTGCTCGTCGGTGAAGAAATGATGGTCGATCTCAAGCGCCTTGCTCGCACCGCTCTTGCCAGCAGCCAGCCGGATTTCGCCGATGCTTTTGGGCCGCAGCACGCAGGTATGGATCGCATAGCCATGGCCATATTCCACCAGCCGGCCCCGATGGCTGCGATAGCCCGGCACGAAATGGAACTGGATATCGGCCGGGCCATCGCCCGCAAATTTCGTCTTGGCAAAGCCGCCGGCCTCGACATAGTTGGTCGTCAGCATGCCTCGACGGGCACCGAAATACTGGAAGGGTGCTGCCAACATCGCAGGCAGGTTCTGCACCGACAGGCCAAGCGTCCGGCTGCTCTTCGAGCGCACTGTGATCATCCCGTCGATATGGTCGCGCAGGTTTTTGCCAACCCCCGGCAGATCGACCAGCGGCGTGATGCCCGCAGCACTGAGTTCGCCTGACGGACCGATGCCGGAAGCGAGCAGCAGCTTGGGCGAGCCGATCGCGCCAGCCGACAATACGACTTCGCCACGGCAGCCGATTGTACGTTCCTGTCCATTCTGCAGCACGCGAACGCCGACAACCTTTCGCCCGTCCAGAACCAGCGACAGGACTTCGGTGTCGGCGAGTGTCGTCAGGTTCCTGCGATCGGCGATCGGCTTGACGAAAGCGGTGTGGGCCGAAAACCGACGGCCGCGATCCTGTGTGACGTTGTAGATGCCGACGCCGAACTGGCTCTTGCCGTTGAAATCCTTGTTTTCCGGCAAGCCGACATGCGTCCCGGCTTCCACGAAGACCTTGGACACCTCGTTGGGATCGCGCGGCTCGTCGACCAGCAGTTCGCCCGAAAAGCCGTGATAGGCCGCATCCTGCTTCAGCAAATTGCGTTCGAGGCCTTTGAACACCTGCAGGATATCGTCGTAAGACCAGCCGGCGCAGCCAAGCGAAGCCCATTCGTCGTAGTCCTCGCGGGCACCGCGAATATAGATCATCGAATTGATGGCGCTCGAGCCGCCCAGCGCCTTGCCGCGATTGACAGGCAGGCGCCGTCCGTTCAGCCTCGGTTGCGGCACGCCGACATAGGCATAATCGTAGCGCGGATTTCCGTAGAGCGAGAGGATGCCCGCCGGCACGCTGACCCGCAGGCTGGCATCGCTGCCACCGCCCTCGATCAGGCACACGGTCTTCGCAGGATCGGCGCTCAGTCGGTTGGCCAGCACGCACCCAGCCGAGCCGGCACCGATGACGATATAGTCGAAGCTCAGTTGTTCCATTGCGCCAAACCTCGCCCTTGCGCTTAATGCCCGCCGTTGTTTTTCAACAGCCCGAGAATCTCGCGCTTCATGGCGATGAAATCGGGCTCCATCACCAGATCCATGTCGCGCGGACGTTCGAAGGGAACAGTGAGATCGGCGAGAATCTGGCCGGGACGGCCGGACATGACGAAGACGCGGTCCGCCAGCAGTATCGCCTCGTCGATATCGTGGGTCACGAACAGCACCGTCTTCTTCGAGTGCTCCCACACGCTCAGCAGCAACTGTTGCATGGCGTGTCGCGTCTGGCTGTCGAGCGCACCGAACGGCTCGTCCATCAGCAACACTTCCGGATCGTTGGCGAGCGCCCGCGCAATCGCCACGCGCTGCTTCATGCCGCCTGAGAGCTGTGACGGGTAGTGATCGCGAAAGGCAGCAAGGCCGATCTCGCTGAGGTAGTGATCAACGATGCGGTTGCGTTCGGCCGCCGGCATTCCCTTGCGGCGCGGGCCGTATTCGACATTCTGCCTGACCGTCAGCCAAGGAAACAGCGTATAGGCCTGGAACACCATGCCGCGATCGGCGCCCGCATCATTGACCGGCCGCCCACCGACCTTGATCATGCCGCCGGTGCGGTCCTCAAGACCGGCGATCAGATAGAGCAGGCTCGACTTGCCGCAGCCCGAGGGCCCGACAATGACGCAGAATTCCTCTTTCTTGACATTCAGTGACAGACCATCGAGTGCGAGCACCGCGCCCTCGCCGGTGCCGTAGCGCAGGGCCACCTTTTCGACAGCGATATCGGAACTGCGTGTCGCGGTGTTTGGATTGTTCAGCATCAGCATGGCCTTAATTTGCCCACGGGGCCGCGACGCGACGCAGCACGCGGAAGATCTGGTCGGTCAGCAGACCGAGAATACCGATCATGGCAATGGCCATGAAAATGACATCGACCTGGAAGCCACGCATCGCCTTGAGCGAGATATAGCCGAGACCCGAGCGAGCCGCCACCAGCTCGGCGACCACGAGATAGGTCCAGGCCCAGCCCATCGTCACCCGCAATACGTCGAAGATGTTCGGCAGGGTCGCCGGAAAGACAATGTGCCAGACCGTGTCGCGACGTCGCGTGCCCAGCGTATAGGCTGCATTGACCAGATCGCGCGGCACCGAGCGCGCAGCATCGGCAATCATCACCACCTGCTGGAAGAAGATGCCGAAGATGATCACCGAGACGCGCTGCTCGATGCCGATGCCGATCCACAGGATGAACAGCGGCACGAAGGAAGTGACCGGCAGATAACGGATGAAATTGACCAGCGGATCAAGAAACGCCTGCACGACGCGATAGGTGCCCATGGTCAGGCCGAGCGGCACCGCGACGATCGAGGATAGCACGAACCCGATGATGACGACCTGGGCGCTGGCATAGGTGTGTAGCCAGAGCGTGCCGTCGGCGGCCAGCGCCATCGTCGTGTTCAGCACCTCGTTCGGCTTGGGCAGAAACATCGGCTTGACGAGGCCGCCAAAGGTCAGCGCGAACCAGGCCGCGAGCACCACGACCCAGACGGCGATACCGAGGAAGACGACGACGCCATGCGGAATGGCTTGATAGGGTGTCGTCAGGGATTTGAAGAAAGTTCGATCGTTCACCTGAGTGCTCCACGCGGGAAAGGCCTTCGCTCCGACTGAAGCAATTGCGATGCCAGGTTTTTGCTGAAATCAAGAATGATGGGCCCAATCCGGCCCAGGGGCGATGGAGGCGGCGCTTGGCACCGCCTCGCGCAGTCCCTTATTTCGCGCCAAGGAAGGTGGTGTCGACGATATCGTCGTATTTCACATCCATCTTCAGCTTCTGCATGCTGCTCCAGACTTCGCCGCCGAGGGTAACCAGCCTGCCTGCTTCGCCGTCCTTGCCGTCCTTGAAGAATTCCTTGTTGCGTGCTTCGTCGTAGAAGTTGACGCCGGCCGCCGACGAGGCGAAATCCTTCGGATCCTTCAGCCAGCCGCCGACACCCTTGGCCATGACTTCATAGGCTTTGGCCTGGTCCGACTTGATCAGTTCGTTGGCCTTGTAGAGGCCCTTGACCAGCGCTTCGACGTCCTTGGGGTTCTTCTGGATGTAGTCGCAGCTCAGCTCGACCACATCGACGATCACGCCCGGCGAAGCGGACGAATCGACCAGCACCTTGCCCTTGTTGGCCTTCTTCGCCAGCGTCAGGTGCGGCTCCCAGGTCACGGCGACCGGGATGCGGTCCGCCATGAATGCAGCAGCGGCATCGTCAGCCGACATATTGGTGACCTTGACGTCCTTGTTGGTCATGCCGTTCTTCTTGAGCAGGATTTCGAACCAGAACTGCGAGGTCGAGCCCTCGTTCATGGCGACTTCCTTGCCCTTGATATCGGCAAAGGAATTGATGTCGGAAGTGACCAGAACGCCATCGCCGCCGTGGCTGTCGTCCAGTGCGTAGACGGATTTGAAGCACAGGTCCTTGGAGCGGTACTTCATGATTTCGTCGATGGTCGATGCGCTGCCATCAAGCTCGCCGGCCGCTACCGCCGCCATGTAAAGCGATGAGTCTTCGATGATTTCGAGATCGACGTCGAGGCCGTTTTCCTTGAAGTAGCCCATGTCGCGGGCGAGAAACAACGGGCCGTATCCGACCCAGGTGGTCATGCCGAGTTTCATGCTGCCGGCATGGGCTGTGGACATGGCGATAAGCGCGACACCGGCCGCCAGGGCCACGGTGCGCAGGCGTGAGGACAATTTGGTCATAGTGTTCCCTTTTGATTATATGTCGCTGGCTTTTGCCGCGCCAAAGCTATGGTCCGCCCGATTTTCTTCCCAGTCAACATCGGGCGAAGCTCAACTTTGTTCCGGTGTCGAAAACAAAGCACGGTTCCTTCGTCGCAAAAACAATGATTTTTGGTATTGCTGATTAGGAAAAACCTAAGCACGTGCAGACTTTACGCACAGCGCCTAAATATTCGCCATTCAGCGCTTCTTCTGCCCCATGGCCGGCGGCACCATGCCCGGAATATAGGCATCAGAGATAAACGATCGTGCATGGCCGACAAAGGCGGTCAACAAACGTGACTTGCGGATTTGCTTGAGCGTTGCGAGCCCGATCGTCATCGGCCGGTGCTCGCCCGAAAGCCGCACCCGCACCACCTTGCGGCCGTCGAGGGCCAGATCCGAGCGCGGCGTGACATTTGCAAGCGTATAGCCATAACCATTGGCCACCATCGTGCGGATCACGTCGGGATGCGAGATGCGGAAAGCAATGTTGGGCTGCAGCCCTTCCTTCATGAAGATCGCCAGGAAATATTCGGCGCTCAGCGGCAGGTCGAGCAGAATTAGAGGCAGACTCGCCAACTCCTCGAGCGTCACCGCGGAATGCCGCGCCAGCGGATGGCTTTCGCCCACCACCGCATGTACCGGCAGGTCGACCAGCGGCGTGAATTCCACGTCGGCCGGGATCTGCAGATCATAGGAGATCGCCACATCGATCATCGCCTTGTGCAGGCCAGACAGCAGCGTCTCCTGATGATCGGCCTGCGGCCTGATATTGGCATTCGGGAAACCGGCCTTGAAGGAGATTGCCAGTTCAGGAAGGATCATCGGTGCAAGTGTGGTCAAGCATCCCACATTCAGCTGCCCGCGCACTTCATCGCTGGCCTCGGACGCCACCGCATAGAGCGACTCCGCCTGCTCGATCAGCCGCTTGGCCTCGATCAGCATGGTCCGGCCAGCCGGCGTCAGCGACAGACCCTGTGCGTGATGCCGGACGAATAGCTGAACATCAAGCTCCTGTTCGAGCTGTGAGATGGCCGTGGAGATCGACGGTTGGGAGATGTTGATGCGCTCGGATGCCTGGGTAATGCTCCCGGCCTCGCCGGCTGCGATGAAATATTCAAGCTGTCTCAGTGAAAAGCGCATGCGGGCCGCCGTTTGGTTTTGCGCCAATGTCGGCGTTTGAGCTGACTTGTCAATAACAACAAGCCGTTGGAATTCAGCTCAGCTCAAGTCCCTCCCCCAAACGGCGGACGGGTTGGGGAGGGATTTCTCGAGCTAATACCGAATCCACACAGTCTTCAGCCCGGAGAACTTGTCGAAGGCATGCAGCGACAGGTCGCGGCCGATGCCGGATTGCTTGAAGCCGCCAAACGGCGTCATCGGCGACAGCGCATCGACCGTATTCACCGACACCGTGCCCGCCTTCAACTTGGCCGAAAGGCGATGGGCGCGGGACAGGTTCGAGGTCCAGACGGAGGCAGCAAGGCCGTAGATCGTGTCATTGGCCAGCGCCACCGCCTCATCCTCAGTCTCGAAGGTCGAGACGGCCAGCACGGGTCCGAAGATTTCCTCGCGCACCAGCCGGTCGTTGCGACCAACATCGGCAAAGATCGTCGGCTGGACGAAGCAACCGTTGCCATCGACCGACACCCGTTCGCCGCCGGCCACAAGCCGCGCCGTCTTGCGGCCTTCATCGATGAAGCCCATGATCCGCTGCGTCTGGTTTTCATCGACAATCGCGCCCATCGTCACCGAGGGATCGAGCGGATTGCCGGGCGTGTAGCGCCCTGCCCGTTCCACCAGCTTTGCAAGAAACACCTCGGCGATCGACTTTTCTACGTACAGCCTGGAATTGGCCGAGCAGACTTCACCCTGATTGAAGAAGATGCCAAACGCCGCCATGTCGGCCGCCGCGTCCAGATCCTCGCAATCGGCAAAGATCAGGTTCGGGCTCTTGCCGCCGCATTCCAGCCAGACCTGTTTCATGTTCGACTGGCCGGAATAGGTCAGGAACATCTTGCCCACCTCGGTCGATCCGGTGAAGGTTATGCAATCGACATCGGCATGCAGGCCGAGTGCCTTGCCGGTCACCTCGCCAAAACCCGGAACGACATTCAGCACGCCTTCCGGCAGGCCTGCCTCGATGGCAAGCTCGGCAAGCCGGAGTGCCGAAAGTGGCGACTGCTCCGCAGGCTTCAGGATGACTGAGTTGCCGACCGCAAGCGCCGGCGCGCATTTCCACGTCGCCATATCAAGCGGGAAATTCCAGGGGATGACAGCACCGACGACGCCAAGCGGCTCGCGGCGGATCATTGCCAGATTGCCGGGCTCGGTCGGCGCGATCTCATCATAGAGTTTGTCGATCGCCTCGCCATACCATTGGAAGATCGCCGCCGACCCCGGCACGTCGACGGTTGCAGCGTCGTTTACCAGCTTGCCCATGTCGAGGCTATCGAGCAACGCCAGTTCCACAAGATTAGCGCGGATGAGATCGGCGAGCCTGAGCATCACCGCCTTGCGTTCGGCGGGCGATTTGCCCGACCAGCGGCCGTCCTCAAATGCTGCCCGGGCGGATTTCACGGCACGATCGACATCGGCGGCGTCACAGGCCGCGACCTTGGTCAGCACTCCGCCGGTGGCCGGATTGATGCAGTCGAAGGTGGCGCCCGACAATGACGGCACACGCCTGCCATCGATGAAAGCCTCGCCGCGCAATGTGAGGCGCGTCGCTTCTGTCTGCCAGTCGATTTTGGTCATGTCGTTCATAAAGGACACCTAGTTTTCATTCATCAATTTCAAAAGAAGGCGCACCGCCTGCCGCGGCGATACTCGCGTTTACGGAGTCTCTCAGCGCATCGGGGTTCATTAGCTCGCCCCAGGGAAAGACTTCATGCCAAAATTCCTCGCTGAGATTCACATTCTCCGGCCACCACCGGGTTGCGCCCGACGCCAGAACCTCTTCCTCATTTGCGTATTCCGGATCGACAGTGATTTTTAGGCCCGGCAAATCGCTGCCACCACTGAACATCACGAAAAGAGAGTGCAAGAATCCACTCATCTTTGCATCAAGCTCGGGATTGCCTGGAAGCAGGTCCTCCTTGGGCATGTCGCGCCATTGTTTAAAGAGAATGATGATGTGCTCGAACATCATTTCACGGCATTCATCGGCGGTGTAAGCTCTTGAATTTTTAGCCATTCTGCGTGCCCCAATTGCTTTGCTAAATGTCAACTACACATAAAGAGCATGGCTGTGCCAACAGCGATTTACAAATAAGCAGCATTGAAGTTAGTAGCGCTCCCGGCGCTTTTGACTATTCATCTCCCGGCACGCCGTAACTCGGCGCGGCGGTCGGATCGAGGGCACGCGTCACATAGGCGTTGAGCTGCGGCTTGTAGAGTTCCCAGAGGTCGGCAAGCGCCGTGATCGGATCCTTTTCGTGCCAGTCGACGCGCAAGTCCGCGACCGGCCAGCTGACCTTGTCGACCACCAGCATCCCGGCGGAGTGCACAGGCCCCGCTTCGCCCCCGGCGGCAACGGCCGCCTGCATCGCAACGATCAGCCTGTCAGCGAGATAGCCTGTCGATGCCTCGAACGCGCGCACCATTGCCTGTGGCACATCTTCGTTCGCCAGCAGATTGCCGGCTGCAACACAGTCCTTGCCCTCGAAGGTCGAAAATACGCCCAGCGCCTTTGCGCCGGAATAAGTCGCGGTGCCGCCATTGCGATCGACAATCGCCAGCTGACGGAATTCTGCGAATTCGTAGCCGTCGAGCAGCGTGTCCAGCGTATCCTTGGCCGAAAACCCCTGACCCAGCAGCATCAAGCCCTTCTGGCCGAGAGCCGGATCAGTGATGTTCTGGCTGGCAACCACGCCGGCGCCGGCCTTGGCATGCGCGCATCTTGCGGCAACCGCCGGCGAGGAAGAACTGATGGCGATGCCGAGCATGCCGGTCTTTGCGCAGCGCGCCGAGATCGAGAAGGTCATGCGCTTACACCTCGTCCGGAATGACAGCTATGGCGTCGATCTCGACCAGCCATTCCGGCCGGGCCAGCGCCGAGACGACGATGCCGGTGGAAACCGGGAAGACGCCCTTTAGCCACTTGCCGACAACGCGATAGACGGCTTCGCGATAGCGCGGGTCGACGAGGTAGATGGTGATCTTGGCGACATGGGCGAGTTCGGAACCTGCCTCTTCCAGCAGCATCTTGATATTGGCCATTGCCTGCTCGGCCTGGCCGGCAGCATCGCCTATCGCGACGCTTGCCGATGTGTCGAGATCCTGGCCGATCTGGCCGCGCACAAACACCATCGAACCTTTGGCAACCACCGTCTGGCAGAGATCATTATCCAGCTTCTGTTCCGGATAGGTGTCCTTGGTGTTGAACATGCGGATGCGTTTGTGAACAGGCATATCGGCGACTCTCAATTGAACGTGGTACGGGTAATATCGGCGAAGGCGGCTAAGCATTCCAGGCCATTGGAGCCACATCTCGGCAAAGAAGGAAAGAAGGCTTTCCATGGACTTTGCATTTGAAATTCCGAACCATCTGACGCCTCTGGTTAGGTGGATCAAAGAGCAGATAACAGTTCGCACCCCACCGCGAGGCTTCAAGACGCTACATCAAAATATCCAAAGCAACGGCGAATTAAATCATTATTTCTCGAAGCAACCGCTTCGATTACGAATTGCCCAACCCCTCTGCCCTGCAGTCGGGAAGTCTGGATTTCGATAAAAGGAGCCGGTGCATGACGGTTGAAAACGTCGACACGCTAATCGTCGGTGCAGGCCAGGCCGGGCTGGCGGCGAGCGAGCATCTCACCAACAACAACGTTTCTCATCTCATCGTCGAGCGAAACCGCATTGCAGAGCGCTGGCGCAGTGAACGCTGGGACTCTCTCGTTGCCAATGGCCCTGCCTGGCATGACAGATTTCCCAGCATGACTTTTGCCGACATCGATCCGGACAGCTTCGCCCCGCGCAACAAAATCGTGGACTATTTCGTTGCCTTTGCAGAAAAGATCGCCGCGCCCGTCCGTTGCGGCGTCGAGGTCAAGTCTCTTAGCAAGGCCGCAGACGGCTCAGGTTTTCGCGCAGAAACATCGCAAGGCGTGATCGAAGCGAAAAACGTCATCGTCGCCACCGGGCCGTTTCAAAAGCCGATCATACCGGCTCTTGTGCCGGCAGACACCGGAATTGTTCAAATCCACTCCGCCGCCTATCGCAACCCTGCCCAATTGCCCGCAGGGGGAGTCCTGGTGGTCGGCGCCGGCTCCTCGGGCGTGCAGATTGCAGACGAACTGGCCTGCTCTGGACGGTCGGTACACCTCGCCGTCGGCCCGCATAACAGGCCGCCCAGAAGCTACCGAGGGCGCGATTTCGTCTGGTGGCTGGGCGCGTTGGGGCTTTGGGACGTCAAGACCAACGACCCGGCCCTGGAACATGTGACGATCGCAGTAAGCGGTGCGCATGGCGGCCATACCGTCGATTTCCGCGACCTTGCCGCCAAGGGGATCACGCTTGTCGGGCGGGCCGAGGCATACGAGGACGGCATCATGCGCTTCGCCCCGGATCTTGCGAAGAATATCGCCGCAGGCGATGCGGACTATCTCTCCGTTCTTGACTCTGCGGACGCCTATATCGCCCGCGAGGGACTGGATTTTCCCGAAGAGCTTGAGGCCCGCGTCATCGGTGCCGCGCCGCAGTGTGCCGTCGATCCCGTGCTTGAACTCGACCTCGCCAAGGCCGGAATCACCTCGATTGTCTGGGCGACCGGATACAAGCTCGATTTCGGCTGGCTCAATCTCGACGCCTTCGACGAAAAAGGCCGGCCCGCACATCAGAACGGCGTCTCAAAGGTGCCCGGACTTTACTTCCTCGGCCTGGCATGGTTGTCGCGCAGGGCATCGCCGTTCATCTGGGGCGCATGGCATGATGCCAAATATGTTGCGGAGCAAATCGCAGCGCGCGCTCGCTAGGTCGGGCTGATCTGCCCGGGCGGCTTTCATATGGCGGCCGCCGCGTGCAGATCGCAATTCTCGGCATCGGCCTCGCATGACCGCCATTGTTGTTGTAGTCGGATTGGCCTACTGAAATCCCGCTCTCAAAAGGACAGATGGCTCGATGACCCCATGCCCCTGCGGCTCCCGAAAGGACTATTCTGCGTGCTGCGGACCGCTGCTGGCAGGCAGGCCTGCGCCCACGGCGGAAGCGTTGATGCGGTCCCGGTACACGGCCTACAGTGTGGAAAACTTCGCCTATATCGAGCAGACCTGCGCTGGAGAAGCTGCCCTGACCTTCAATCGCCAAGAGGCGACGCGGTCAGCATCAGGCACCGAGTGGCTCGGGCTGACGATCGAGGCAACGACGGGCGGAGCGGAAGACGACACGACGGGCACGGTGACATTCACCGCACGCTACCGCCAGCATGGCCATCTCGCAGCACTGTCCGAGACATCGGAATTTCGCCGTATCATGGGCGCCTGGCGCTACATCAGGGGTGACGTATCCCTAAGCTCGAAAAAGGCGCCAGCCTTGCAGATCGGCAGGAACGATCCCTGCCTTTGCGGATCAGGCAAGAAATACAAGAAATGCTGTGGCGCCGGGCTTGCCTGAAGCCATTGCCGCGCTTCAGCCGGTGAGGCGTTTCGTTAGCCGCGATAGCATCGCCTGGCACCGGGCAAGTTGATCGAGGCTGACGAATTCATCCGGCTTATGTCCCTGGTCCATGCTGCCCGGTCCGCAGACAATTGCGGTGGTCGCAAGCGCATCCTGGAACAGCCCGCCCTCGGTGCCAAAAGCCACCTTGATGCGGTTCGTCTGGCCGGAAAGCGCGATGGCTTGCGTGGAAATGGCCCCAGACGGGTCCGTGCCGAGGCCGGGATACTCATTGAAAATGTCGAGCCGAATTTCGGCCTCCGGAAACCGCTGCCGCTCCCTGGCTGTGATCGCCTCGGCCCGCTCAAAGAACTGGTCCATGATCGTCCTGGGATTGTCGCCGGCGATATTGCGGATCTCGAAGAGCATCTCGCACGTGTCCGGTACGATGTTGAGCGCCGTGCCGCCTTTGATGACGCCGGCATGCAGTGTCGTATATGGCACGTCGTAGTCCGGATCGCGCAGCCCCGTACGCTCGATCTCTGCCTGCATGGCGCGGATCTCGCTGAGAAAATCGGAAGCGAGATGGATGGCGTTGAGCCCCGTGGGCGCCAGCGCCGAATGCGCGGCATGGCCGCAGCAGGTGGCGCGAATACCGGTCTTGCCCTTGTGGCCGGTGGCGACCTGCATGAAGGTGGGCTCGCCGATCAGCACCCATTCGGGTCGAATACCGGCCTTGGCGAGTTCGCCCAGCATAGGGCGCACGCCGACACAGCCGATCTCTTCGTCATAGGACAGTGCCAGATGCAGCGGCCGCGCAAGGTTGGCATCCTTGCCCGCAACCACAGCCTCTATCGCGCAGGCCACAAAGCCCTTCATATCGGCCGTGCCACGGCCATAGAGATTGCCGTCTCGCGCCACCAGCCTGAACGGATCGCTCGACCAGGCCTGGCCCTCGACCGGCACCACGTCGGTGTGCCCCGAAAGTGCGACACCGCCGGAACCCTGAGGCCCGACACTCGCAAACAGCGACGCACGGTCACCGCCCTCGCCGGGATAGAGCTTAGCGTCGATCCCCGCCTGCCGCAGCAGATCTGCCACGTAGCGGATCAGGTCGATATTGCCGTCGCGGCTGACGGTGGGAAAGGCGATCAGTTTCTCGAGCGTCGAAAGAACCCGGTCCATGTCACCTCTCCTGCTTTTCGTCTCAGAGATCCGCCATCGCGGCGAGATAGCTCTTGCGAATATGGTCCGAACGGATGTCCCAGACAACCGCCGTACCCTTGGCGATGATCCAGGAATCGCCGGGGCCATAAACGGTCGTCTTGCCAGTGGTTTCATCGGTGATCGCGAGATCGCCGTCAAGCAGCGTCGCATGCTCGTGAAAGGCATAGACGCCTCGGTACTTGCCCTTGGTGGCGCTGTAGAGACCGCCGGAAACGGCCGTCTCCAACGTGCCGAACAGCAATTTGCCGGCGACCTTGATCGGGCCTTCGATCGTCGTGGCGCCGATATCTTCCGGCGCGCCCCAGGCGTCGAGTTTGACCCGGTCCATCGAGAGTTTGAAAGGCAGCATTGGTGTTTCCTCTTGTTATGTCGGTGTTATGCCAGGGGCAGAAGTTCGGCGATCTCGCGCTTGAACGGCAATTGCCCTTCGGCCAGCGGTGCGCCATCGAGTTCCTCGGCGTAACGGTGGCCGGCGTAAGTCGCATGCGCGATGGTGGCCGGCGCCTGGGCATCGCCGATCGCCACGATGCTCTCGATGCCGGCATCGGCCCACTCGTCTTGGCGTGCCTTGAGATCGAGCAGCAGTTCTTCATTCGGCAGCCGGGCGGTGACCAGCACGACGGCATCGACGGCAACACGCTCCTGCTTACCGGTAAAGGCGCAGGCAAGGACGGCTTCATCCTTGCTGATCGACTCCACCAAAGTGAAGGAGCGGATCTTGATGCCCTTTTCCAGCATCCGCTTCTGGATGAAATGCTGCTCCATGGTGTTGCGCGTCCAGGTCGACGCTTCGGATGCAGGCGTCACATAGGTCACGTCACAGCCCTTCTCGGCCATCAGCTCAGCCATGACGCCGCCCATGTAATAGTGGTCGTCATCGAACACCACGACCCGGCCACCAGTGGGACAGTTGCCGCTCATGACGTCCGTCGGCGAATAGACTGCTGCCCCCTCCTGGATCGGGATCGGCAGCGTGAACGCATGTCCGACACCATCCTTGCGCCATGTCGCACCGGTGGCGATCGCCACGCGCGGAATGCCGAAGCCCAGCACGTCGTCAGCCGTCAGGCGGCTATCGAAGTAAGTCTGCACATTGGCGAGCTGGTTGAGCTGCAGCTTGCGGTAATCGGCCACCCGGATCCAGGCCGACAGGCCCGGCAGACGCGATTCCTGCAGCACGCGGCCACCGAGTTCCTTGCTTGCTTCGGCCAGGGTCACCTCATAGCCGCGCTTGCCGAGCGCCTGTGCCGCCTCGAGCCCGGTCGGTCCGCCACCGATGACCAGCACCGGCTTCTCGTTCCGCTGGCGGCGGATCTTTTCGGGGTGCCAGCCCTTGCGCCATTCCTCGGCCATGGTCGGGTTCTGGGTGCAGCGGATCGGCGACTGGGTGAAGTCACCCGACACGCAGATATTGCAGCCGATGCATTCCCTGATGTCGTCGAACCGGCCTTCCTCGATCTTCTTCGGCAGGAACGGATCGGCGATCGATGGCCGCGCGGCGCCGATCATGTCGAGAATGCCCTTGTTGACCAGGCTGACCATGCGATCGACGGACGTATAACGCCCGACACCAACCACCGGCTTCGACGTCAGCCGCTTGATGCCCTCGATGAACGGCTCCTGCGCGCCCTCCTCGGAAAAGCGCGAAGTACGGCTGTCGTTCTCCCAGCCGGCCAGCGTCACGTCCCAGAGATCCGGCAGATCGGCCATCAGGCCAATCATGTCCTCGACCTCTTCCTTGTAGAGTCCCCCCTCACCCAGCAACTCATCGACGGAGATGCGCACCGGCACCGCACAGGTATCGCCCACGGCGTTTTTGGTTTCCTCGGTGATTTCGCGCAAGAGCCGGATGCGGTTCTCGATCGGACCGCCATATTCGTCAGTGCGCTGATTGTAGCGGCGCGACAGGAAGTGATGCAGGAAGCCCAGCGCGTGAGCGGCGTAGACATAGATCAGGTCGAAACCCGCAAGCTTGGCGCGCTTGACCGCCGCGAGGTGCCATTTGCGGACATTGGCAATGTCCTCCTTATCCATCCGGCGCGCCTGCACCGGATCATACATGAAGGTGGCGACCGGCAGATGCGCCGGTCCCATCGGCACTTCGCGCGAATAGAGGTTCGAGCCGTTCATTCCGTTATAGGCAAGCTCGATGCCGGCGAGGCTGCCATGTTCATGGATCTTGTCGGCCATCCGCGCCAGTGCCGGGATATCGCGGTCGTCCCAGAGCCGCAGCTCGATGAACGGTGTGATTTCAGATGTATGGTGTAGCTCGACCTGCTCGGTGCAGACGACAGCCCAGCCGCCC
The DNA here is from genome assembly GCF_057787725.1 of Shinella sp. OV683. NCBI lineage: Bacteria > Pseudomonadati > Pseudomonadota > Alphaproteobacteria > Hyphomicrobiales > Rhizobiaceae > Shinella > Shinella sp. OV683. The sequence continues at coordinate 925,254 of NZ_CM173543.1, read as the reverse complement.
TCGGCCTTGACGCCGCGCATATGTGCAAGTGCAGTCGGATCGCGATAGCCCATGCCGTTGCAATGCGGCACCTGGTAGAACCGATTGCGCGCGGCGACCGGGCCGATCTTGACCGGCTCGAACAGCACATCATAGCGCGCGGGACGAGGCGATTTCGTTCCCCAACTCAGCATCTCGTTCATTTCAGCGATTCCTCAAAATCCAGCTGGCATATGAGCCATATTGGCAGGCTTCAGGAAAGTAATGAAAAAAACTGGATTGCTTCAGAAAAACAAAAACAGAGCGAATTATACGGGCGCTATCCCATCCAGAAATCGGCTGACGACATCCTCGCCCTCGACGGGCTCGCTGCCGGCCATGACGGCCACCGAGAAGGCAACCAGCGACGAGAGGGCATTGTGGCTCGAGGCACCGGCTCGCAAGTTCATCACCAGCGTCGGGCAGAGAAACAGCGCCGAACGAACGACTGTGCGCCAATCATCCGGCAGCAAACCGCGCGCCTTCAACTCCGCCAGCAGCGGCCGCCATAGATACTCGGCCTTCACCGCCAACAATCTATCCCGAACGCGGCTCAGCTGCCAGTCCGTATCGAGAAATAGCGTGCCCGTTTGGTAGCGCGCCTTGCCCGAGTATCGAGAAGCAGCATCGGCGGGATCATAGAGCCAGAACGGGTGGGCAACGATGTTATGGAACGTCGTCTTGACCTCGGCCAGCAAGGTTGGAACGTGTTCTCCCGCAAAGGCGGGATCGAAATAGGAGAGTTCGGCACCACCCGGCTTGGCGCTATACCAGACGTTGGCATTGTGGGCATCGCCATGCGCCACCACGCCACCGGCATCCGCCATGCACCCCGGCTTCAGGCGCTCGGCCGCGCGGCTGAAAAGCTCGGCGACGGTATACCGGTAGTGGATGCCATTGATGACGATACGTGCGGTGGAAAACGCCTCCCAATCAAGCTCGACACCGGGAAACGCCATGGGCTGGCCGACATAGAAGTTTTTGTAGCGGCCACCGGGAAATGTGTCATTCAGCGGATCGATCAATCGCTCATAGAACAACCGATGAATGGGCTCATCCGCCGCCTGCGCCGCCGTGATCGGATGCAGCGTCCGCAGATAGACCTCCAGCAGCTTTTTCGACAATTCTCGCTCTGCAGCGATCGCCAGCGCTTCCGCCCGTTCGTCCGGCACCAGATCGAGCCCGCGCAGCACATCGGAAAATCGCGGATCGCTGCGCCGCCGATAGATCAGGATCTGTTCTCCGGGGAGCACGGACATGTGCAGGGGCTGGTCGACCGGCAATCCCGCACGGGCGAGGATATCGGCGCGGTAATACTCGCCGGACATCGCCTCCTCACCTTCCTCCTGATGAAACTTGAAGAAAAACGCTTCGCCACCGGCTTCGAAGAAGCCGTTCAGCGAATTCAGGCTGTATTGGTCGCGGTTGATGACGATGTTGGTTGGCTCAAGCGTAAAGAGTTCGCGCAACAATGCAGACAGCAGCAAGATCGCAGCCGCTTCATCATGGACGGCAAGGCGGCGGATCTCCGCGGTCCGGCTTGATGTCATCGGTCACCGAAGCGGATGATGGTTTTCAATCCCGTCACGTCGCCGCCAAGCAGCCGCGCATAGGCGGAAGGCACGTCTTCGACGCCGATTTCCCTGTCGATCAAGCGCGTCAGGGCATCCGCCAGATCCGGCAGCATCGCCACCGCATCGGGCAACTCGTCCTTGAACGCGTGGCAGCCAAGCAGCGCAATTTCGCGTTCGACCAACTCGTTAGGATCGAGATCGATCCGCCCGTGCGTGATACCCACCAGCGCCAGCGAGCCGCCGCCGCCAAGCAGATCGAGCACCGTCTTCAGAACAGTGATGTTGCCGGTTGCGTCGAGCGCATGGCGTAGCACTCCGCCACCCAAGGCCGCGGAGATAGCACCCTTGGCAAGATCGACCACACTGGCGCCACTGACTTCGGTGACCAGCGCGGCGCGGGCGATGTTGCGGTCAGCGACCAGCAAAGGCCCATCGTGCAGGCGCGACAACAGCAGTGCCGCCAGCCCGCCGATCGGCCCGCAGCCGACCACCAGAACAGGCTCCCCACTCGGCAGTGCCTGCTTGCGCACGGCATGCAAGGCAACCGCCAGCGGTTCGGCCATTGCGGCAATCGACGGCGCAAGCCCGGGCGTGTGCTTTACCAGCAGCCGTGCCGGAATAACGGTCTCCTCGGCAAAACCACCATCGCAGACCTCGCCGACAAAGCCGAGGTTGATGCAGACATTCTGCCGGCCACTCAAGCAGGCCGGGCATTCTCCACACCAGAAGCGGCTGTCGGCAACCACAGTATCGCCGACCGAAAATCCGGAAGCGCCGGCGCCGACTTCCATCACCACGCCGGCGAATTCATGTCCCGCAACCGATGGCGAACGGCTGATCCACTGGCCGGTGCGAAAGTTGTGCAGATCCGAGCCGCAGATACCGGCTGCCGTCACCCGCAGGCGCACCCAGCCCGCTTCCAGCGCGCCGGGCCGCTCGATCTCCTCGACCCTGATATCGCCCGCAGCATAAAGCCTCGCCGCCTTCATCGACGTCCTCACAGATACTGTTTGCGGATTTCCGACACCGCATGCTCATGCGAGGAAAAGCCTTCATACTTCGCCAAGGTTTTGGCGTGTCTGGCAAACTCCGGATAGGCCGAGGCGGTGACATAGCCGATCGACGAGCGCTTGACGAAATCGGTGACGGACAGCGGCCCATAGGTGCGCGCCCAGCGGCTGGTCGGCAGCACGGCATTCGGCCCGAGCCCGAAATTGCCGATCGACACCGGGGTATGCGGCCCCATCAGGATTTCGGCGGCTTCGGTGATATGGCCGAGATGCGCAAACGGATCGGTGGACAGTATTTCCAGATGCTCCGGAGCATAGTCGTTGATAAAGCGATAGCTCTCTTCGACCGACGATGTCAGCACGATGCCGCCGCAAGCACCGGTCAGTACCGCCTTCGAAAACGCTACGCGCTGCTCGGTCATCCGCCCCCAGTGCTCGGGCAGTGCTGCCAGCGCTTCTTCAGCAACGCGGCGGCTGTGGGTGACGATATAGGCCGATGAATCCGGCCCATGTTCAGCCTCGATCAGCACATCCAGCGCCGCTAGCCCGCCCTTGACCGTGTCGTCGGCGAAGATGATGGCTTCCGACGGCCCCGCCGGGACGCCGGGATCGATGACGCCGGACAACAGCCGCTTGGCGGCGACCACCCATGGACTGCCCGGACCGACAATCTTCAGCGCCGGCTTGATTGTCTCCGTGCCATAGGCGACTGCGGCAACGGCCTGTGCACCGCCAACCTTGTAAACCGTCTCGACGCCCGCCAACCGTGCAGCAACAAGCGTCGCGGCATCCACCGAGCCGTCCGGCGCCGGCGGCGTGACAATGGCGAGTTCCGGCACGCCTGCCACCACGGCCGGCACGGCCGTCATCATCGTCACCGACGGAAAGGCTCCCTTGCCGCGCGGAATATAGAGCGCCACCGACTTGATCGGCGTGAAGCGATCACCGGCATAGGCGCCAGGCCGCATTTCCTTCAGCCACATCGCCTCCGGTTTCTGCTCCTCATGGAAATGCCGGATATTGTCGATGCCGAACTTGATGGCGTCGATGACATCCCTCTCGACCTTGTCGAAGGCGGCGTCGAATTCGGCCTCCGTCGCCTTCAGGCCTTTGCCCCCGAGGTCGGCCTTGTCGAGATCGCGCGCAAAGCGCACCAGCGCCGCATCACCTTCGGTCCGCACTGCCTCGATGATCGGCTTGACCTTGTCGATGAAACCGGAGAGATCGGTTTCCGAGCGGCGCAGCAGCGCTGTACGGCCGGCATCGTCGAGCTTCGAAAGATCGTGGAAGGAGACGTCGGACATGGTGTTTTCCTATTCCAATTCAAATTGATGCGAGATAGCCGCCGTCGATGGGGATGCACGTGCCCGTGACATAGGCCGAGGCATCGCTGACGAGAAACACCACGGCGCCCGCCACATCGTCCATGGCACCGAACCGGCGCTGCGGGATTTTTGCCAGCATCGCCTGCTGCCAGGCCTCGTCCTGGTAGAACACGTCGGTCATGCCGGTGCGAAAATAGCCCGGCGCAATCGCATTGACGCGGATGCCGAGCCCGGCCCATTCTGTGGCCAGCGCATGCGTCATGCCCATCAACCCGGATTTCGACGATCCATAGGGTACGGCAGTCGGCACGCCGATATAGGAGGTGAGCGAGCAGAGATTGACGATCGCCCCGTCCCTGCCCGCCTTCTGCATCTGCCGCGCGGCAGCCTGGGCACAGAAGAACGCGCCCTTGAGATTGGTCGAGACGATCTTGTCCCACAACGCTTCATCGACATCGAGCGATGGGCGGATTTCCTCATAGCCGGCATTGTTGACGAGGATATCGAGCCCGCCAAGCGCATCTGCCGCCGCCGCGATCACCTCGCTGCAAGCAGCGACATCCAGTACATCAAGTGCAAAAACATGTGCCTGCCTGCCATGCGCCTTGATGCGTGACGCGGTTTCCTCAAGCGAGTCCAGATGCCGTGCGGTGATCGCCACATCAGCACCGGCTGAGGCAAGCGCTGTCGCGATCGCCTGGCCGATGCCACGGCTGGCGCCGGTGACCAAAGCCTTGCGGCCCGTCAAATCGAAAAGTGCTGGAATATCCATCTGCTCATCCTGCGCATCCGCCAACGGCGCGTCGCCTGTTGCAAAGCAGCATCTTTTTCGGCAAGTGTCTATACATATCGAGAGAAAATGAACGGCAAGCGTCTTGCTACGTTCGACAGGTGGATGGCGGGCGTGACAGGCTCGTTCTGCATCGAATCCAACGGGCCACGGAGGCTGCGCCCGAGCATCCCACTGCGTCAATCGCTGTTTTCGCGGTTGTCCACCCGCTTGATGAAGCGCTTGATCTGGATATCCTTCCATACATTCTCCCGATGGAAGGGATCGTTGCGGTTGAATGCAATCACCTCGTCGATGGAATCGGCGGAGACGACGAAAAGCGAACCGATCATCGTTTCGCCATCTTCAGCCACCAACGGCCCGGAGATCACCGTTTTCACCGTCGCAGCCGCCAGATACGCCTTGTGCGCGTCATAATGCGCCAAGCGCTTCTGCAGCCCGCCCTCGTGGTCAACGCAGTGAATGGCGAAGAGCATGGTTAGAGTCCTTTCCGGAGGACAAGCCTCGAATCCTGGAGCCACGGCCGTAACGGCTTCCACGAGAGAACACCGAAAGCCGTCAGATCGCAACAAGTCGTCGAATTCTATTTCAAGGCTTCAGCCTCTGGACCGCGCGAAAATCTTTGTCAATCGATTGCAAAGAAGCAGATAAAAAATCTAAACCGACCTGGTACCAGTCGAGGAAATCCAGCGCGGTATCACGAATGGCGCCCCACGCTTCGATGACCTTGATGGCCTCGTAAGGGCTTTCAGCGCCGCCGCAGTGCTTGGGGTTAACGGCCTCGCTATTGGCCCACGCTCCGAGGCGGCGGGAACCGTCCCCGCAACTGGCCAGCGCAACGGCCAAGAGCAGAGCGAGAGGTTTGACCAAACCTGTCGAGCACTTCGCAAAAAGTGCTGCCAGTCGGCGCCAGAGTACTGGAAATCTCGGGTCAGGATGGTGGGCGTGACAGGGATTGAACCTGTGACCCCTGCAGTGTGAATGCAGTGCTCTCCCGCTGAGCTACACGCCCATCCCTTTGAAAAACAACAACAAATTATTGCCCTTCACTTGCGGTGCCATGCCACTACCAGTTTTCGCATGCCATTGCAAGCGTTGCCGGAAAAATTGGGGCTGGCTTGTCCGCCGCCGGCGCCATGACAATGTCGGCGGGGCAGTTTAATTCCCTTGGCTCTCGAAGCCCGTCAGCACGCCGACTGCGTTGACGCCGATATCGGCGACGGCATAGCCGCCTTCCATGACGAACAGCGTCGGCAGGCCCAGCTTGGCGACCCGCGCACCGATCTTGGGGAAATCCTCGGTCTTCAGCTTGAATTTCGAGATCGGGTCCTTCTCGTAGGTATCGACACCGAGCGAGACGACGACGACGTCTGGCGCGTAGTCCTTGAGCTTGTTGCAGCCATCCTCGAGCGCCGCACTCCAAGTCTCCCAAGGCGTGCCCCAGCGCAGGGGATAGTTGATGTTGAAGCCTTCGCCGGCCCCCTCGCCCTTCTCGTCGGCATGACCGAGGAAGTACGGATATTCCTGCATCGGATCGGCATGCAGGTTGATGACCTGCACATCACCACGCTGGTAGAAGATCTCCTGCGTACCGTTGCCGTGGTGGTAGTCGACGTCGAGGATGGAAACGCGGCTCGCACCCTGGTCGAGAAACCACTGCGCAGCGACCGCGGCATTGTTGATGTAACAGTAGCCAGCCATGAAGGCGGCACCGGCATGATGGCCTGGCGGGCGGCAGAGCGCGAATGCCGTGCGCTCGCCACCATTCACGAGGCTCGCTGCGGTCAGCGCGACATCATGGGACGACTTGATCGCATCCCAGGTGCCTTCGACCATGCCGCAACCGCCGTCAAAGGAGTAATAGCCGAGTGCGCCGTCGATGAACTCCGGCAGCACGTCGCCGCGCAGGCCACGGGTCGGCCACGTGAACGGCAGCGCCGTGCCTTCGCGGCCCTCGGCCTTCCAGCGCGAATAGACGGTCGGCAGGAAATCGAGATAATCCTGGCGATGAACCTTGGCGGCGGTGGAAAGGTCGTGCTCGACCGGAGCGATGACCTCACCGAGCTTCACTTCTTGCAGGCGGCCCAAGATGTATTCGGCGCGAGACGGCATTTCGAAAGCGGGAACGATGGCCCCGGCCACCAGTTCCATGTTGCCGGAATGGCCGAGATGGCGGGGAGAATAGACTGACTTCATGATTGCACTGCCCAAAAAGGGAATAGGAAGAAAATGGAATAGCAAAAGGCCGCGCCCCGGAAAGGAGCGCGGCCTTGCGATGATTACTTCTGCAGTTCAGTCCAGATCTTGGTGTAGATTTCCTGGGTTGCCGGATCGCAGAGCTTCATGAATTCGGCCTTGGATTTCATGTCTTCCGGCACGTTGAGTTCCGGTGCGTCCTTCATGTCGGCGGGCATGAACTTGTCAGAGCCGGCGATGCCGTTGGCATATCTGGCGAAAGCCGAGATCATCGCCGCATTTTCCGGATCCATGATGAAGTTCTGGAACAGCTTGGCGTTCTCGACGTTCTTGGCATCCTTCAGGACGACGACATTGTCGGACCAGTAGGTGAAGCCTTCCTTCGGATAGCCATAGTGGATGGACGCCTTCTGCAGCCGCTGGCGCAGCGCCGAGCCGTTCCAATCACTGGTGGCGGATATATCGCCGGACACCATCTTGTCGAGTGAGGCATAATCCATCGACAGCCAGTTCGGCTTGGCGTTGACCAACGTGTCGCGGGCCTTCTTGAGGATCGTCTTGTCGGTTTCGCAGAGCTTGCCACCATTATACTTGATGGCGGCATAGAGCACGTCGCTCATTTCGGGAACGACATTGACCTTGCCCTTGAGCTCCGGCGGCGTATCGAAAATGATGCCCCAGGTGTTGATGTCGCCCTTGTAGACGGCGGTATCAACCGAAACGCCAACCGTGCCCCACTGCCACGGCACCGAATATTTGCGGGCCGGATCGAACTCCGGATTTGCCCACTCCGGTAGCATGTTCTTGGCGTTTTCCATCTTGCCCGGATCGGTTTCGAGCAGCAGGCCTTCAGCGATCCAGATCGGCAGATGGCTCTGCGACGGAACCGCGATGTCGAAGCCGGTGCCGCCCTGGCGAACCTTGGCAAGCGCTGTGTCGTTGGAGTCGTAATCGGTGATGGTGACCTTCACGTCATACTGCTTCTCAAACTTCTTGATCAGATCTGGGTTGGTGTAGTTGCCCCAGTTGAAGATATGCAGTTCGCCGGCAGCATGCGCCATGCTGACCGATGCCAGCAGCATGGCTGCCGTGACTATGATTTTCCTACCCTTGTTCATTCTAGTTCCCTTTCGTTTCTTATTAGGCACGCTTCTGGTTGATGAAGAAGAAGATGGTCACGGCCGCGATCGACAGCAGCAGGAAGACAGCCGAGATGGCGTTGACCTCCGGTGTGATGGCGCGACGCAGCTGGCCCAGCATGTAGGTCGGCAAGGTGTCCTGACCGCCGGATTTGACGAATTCGGTGATGACGACATCGTCGAGCGAAATGACGAAAGCCAGCATGAAGCCGGCAATAACGCCCGGCCACAGCAACGGCAGCGTCACATAGCGGAAGGCCTTGAACGGCGTGGCATAGAGATCGGCCGCTGCCCGCTCCAGCGTATTGTCCATGCTTTCCAGCCGTGCGCGGATGGGCAGATAGGCGAACGGAATGCAGAACGCGGTATGCGCAGCGATCAGGTAGCCGAGGCCGACATAACCGGTCCAGATCTTGATGCGCGAGAAGAAGATCAGCAGCGCCACCGCTGTAACGATTTCCGGCACCATCAGTGGCAGGTTGATGAAGGCATATTTGGCGGTCAGGCCGCGGTAACCGGCGGTCCGTGTCGTGGCGATGGCGGCCAGCGTTGCGGCAATGGTTGCGACAATGGCTGCGCAAGCGGCGATCTGCAACGAGCGGATCGAGGCATCGATGACCTGCGAATTGCCCGAAGCGACATGGAACCAGCGCAGCGACATGCCATGCCATTGCGACAGGCTCGGTCCATCGTTGAAGGCAAAGATCACGAGCACGACGATCGGCAGATAGAGCGCAAAGAAAGTGATCATCGCAATCGTGGTGAAACCCGTCTGGCGCCGGATACTGAATGTGTTAGCCATGGGTTTTCTCCGCAGAGCTGGAATTGCGGATATAGGCAATCAGCGCCACCATGACGATCAGCATCATGGTGATCGACAGCGCCGAACCGAGCGGCCAGTTTCGGCCCTGGCCGAACTGCAATTCGATGAGGTTGCCGAGCATCAGGTTCTTGCCGCCGCCCAGCATCGTCGGTGTCACATAGGCCCCGAGCGACGGGATGAACACCAGGATAGCGCCCGCAATAATGCCGGGCTTGACCAGGGGAATGATGATCTTCGTCAGCACCCGGAACGGCGTGGCATAGAGATCGTATCCCGCCTCGATCAGCCGGAAGTCGATCTTTTCCATGCTGGCATAGAGCGGCAGCACCATCAGCGGCAGGTAGACATAGATCATGCCCACCAGGATCGCACCGTCGGTGAACAGCATCTGGATCGGCTGGTCGATCAGCCCGAGGCGCATGGCGATCGTGTTGATCACGCCTTCGTTGCGGATGATCTCGAGAACAGCGAATGTGCGGATCAGCAGATTGGTCCAGAACGGGATGGTGATCAGGAACAGCCAGATTTCCCGCGAGCGCTGCGGCCGCGTGGCAATGAAATAAGCCGTAGGAAAGCCGAAGATCAGCGTGGCGATCGTTGTTATCACCGAAAGTTTCACCGAACGAATGAAGATCGACAGGTGTGCACTGGCGACCGACAGCGTGTCATCGAAGACATCACGCTCGAAAAACACCCCGAACCAGCCTTCGGTCGAGGAATTCCAGATCACGTCGCCATAGGGCCCCGGTGTCAGAAAGGAATAGATGACGACGATCAGCAGCGGCCCGACGGCCGCGAGCAGTATGATCAGCAAGGCAGGAGACGAAAGAAGCCAGCGATTGCGGACATCGCGCCTCTGTTGATCTTCGATAAGGGCGCTTTCTCCTGCCATTTCAGCCCCTCAGCACGCGTATGGCGTCAGCCGGGAACGTCACGCCGACCACATCGCCCGTGGACCGGCCACCCTCCTCGCCGGGTCGGTTCTGCTGGCGAACCGTAAACAACGATCCGTCGGAAAGCTTGACGTTGTAATACGTGTCGGTGCCGAAATAGATGACGTCGTTGAGAGGACCGACAAGCGTCGCGCTGGAGTCCGTGGCGCCGACGAGACGGGCATGTTCCGGCCGTAGCATCACTGTGACCTCGTCGCCTTCGCCGACCGCGGCAGGCGCAGGCGTCGAGATCGTCACGTTGCAGTTGAGGCCGATCGAGGCCGAGCCGTCGTTGATCGACGAAACCTTGCCCTTGAGGAAATTGGTCTCGCCGATGAAGTCGGCGACGAAACGGTCGGCAGGCCGGTCATAGATATCACGCGGCGCGCCGATCTGCAGGATCTTGCCGGATTGCATGACCGCGATGCGGTCAGACATCGTCAGTGCTTCTTCCTGGTCATGGGTGACGAAGACGAAGGTGATGCCGGTCTCCGCCTGAAGGCGCTTGAGCTCGATCTGCATTTCCTTGCGCAGCTTGTAATCCAGTGCGGAAAGCGGCTCGTCGAGCAGCAGCACTTTCGGCGCCGGCGCGAGCGCCCTTGCCAGTGCGACGCGCTGTTGCTGACCGCCGGAAAGCTGGCTGGTCTGGCGCTTGGCGAATTGCTCCATGCGCACCAGCTTCAGCATCCCGTTGACCCGCGCCGCAATTTCGTCCTTTGCCTTGCCGAGCATCTTCAGCCCGAAGCCAATATTCTCGGCAACGGTCATGTGCGGAAACAGCGCGTAGCTCTGGAACACCGTGTTGATCGGCCGCTTGAACGGCGGCATTGCCTCGATCTCTTCGCCATGCAGCAGAAGTTCGCCCTCCGCCGGGAATTCAAACCCGGCGATCAGCCTTAGCAACGTCGTCTTGCCGCATCCCGAAGGTCCGAGAAGCGTGAAGAACTCATTTTGTCTGATGGAAAGGTTGGCGCCGTTGACCGCCGCGAACCGGGCCTCACCGTAACCGTAGAATTTAGACACACCGCGAATTTCGATCGCGCTCAGTTCCGCCATAATTTCCCACTGCCCAGTTGCACTATCGGCTCTCTCATGGAGCCGTCGTTCCCCGACCTGCAGCCTGCCGTTGTTATGATTATTTCGTACAGGCGCCTCAGCAAAGTCCGGGCTAGATGACCACAGCGAAACGCAATTGACAACGGGGATTTTGGATTGCGATTCAATATATTTTCATGAGGAGAAAGTTAGGAAAAGCCTAAGCAGGCTTTTTGCTGCCTTGCATTTTAACAACACCGACCAGCGCGCCTCCCCTGTTTTCAGGCAGAAGAGGCGTTGAAACGAACGCTTGGCAAAACCTCAAGCGGAGTGGGTGAGCGTCCGCCGCAAATCACTTTGGCGGGCTTGATCGTGTGGATATCGTTTTCGTCGACGGCCTCGATATCCGCGTCCAGCAATGTCAGGTCGGCGAAATAGCCCTTGCGAATCATGCCTTTGCGGTCCTCGGCAAATTCGGCGTAGGCACCTTCGCGCGTGTAGCCGGCGATTGCTTCCATCAGCGAAAAACTCTGGTCGGGATCGGTCTCGGCCCAAGGCTTGCGGGTCACGGCCGCCTGGATGCCGTGCAACGGCTCGATGGGCGACACCGGCCAGTCCGAGGCAAACGGAATGTGCGCGCCAGCTTCCTTCAGCGTCCGCCAGGCATAGGAGTAGGGCCAGCGGGCGCGGCCGATCATCGACACGGTCGGCTCCAGCGGCAGGCCCATCGCACCTGGCGGATGCGGAGGCTGCATGGAAGCGATAACGCCCAGTTCCTTGAAACGGTGGATGTCGTCGGGATGAACCACCTCGATATGCTCGACGCGGTGGCGGCTGTCGCGCTTGCCGTTGGCCTTCTCAGCCGCCTCGTAGCCGTCAAGTACGGCGCGCACTGCCCCGTCGCCGATCGCGTGTACGGCAATCTGCAAGCCGCGTTTGTCAATCGCGATGGCCGCGTCCTTCATCGCCTGCGGCGTGAACAGGCTCTCGCCGCCGGTGGAATCGGGCTTGTTGGCATAGGGCTCGACCATGATCGCCGTCCAGCTGTCGAGCACGCCATCATAGAACATCTTGACGAGGCCGGAACTGAGGAAATCCGACTTGTATGTCTCATGCATGTGCGACGCGCGATCGAGCTCGGAAAGCGGCATGAAGTTCTTGAGGTGGAACGGAATCTGCACCCGGCACGGCAGGAAGCCGTCGCGCTTTTCGATCTCGCCCAGCAGCTGAAGCTGGTAGAGATTGCCGTCCATGCATTGCAGCGAGGTGAAGCCGTGGTGCGAGCAATATTCCAGCCCGCGCCGCATGACGGCGATGTCGATTTCCAGGTCGGCCTGTTCCGGATACGGATCGGGCTCGAGACCCATCAGACCAAGCCGATAGCGGTCGAAGCCCGAGGCGATCTGCAGCGGACCGAAAGCTTCCATCTCGCGAAGCTCGCCATTGGCCAGACCATCGTCGCCCATGACGATTTCGTTGCCGGGCCCCAGATCGGCGCCATGCAGGATACCGGCCATTTCCAGCGCCTTGGTATTGGCCCAGGCGGTGTGGTGATCGTGCGCAAACATCGCGAACGGACGATCCGGCAGGATCTGGTCGAGATGCTGTCGGGTAATGCGCTGGCCATCGCCAAGGATCGTGTAGTCGGCGCCCTGCCCGTAAAGCAGCTTGTCGTCCGGCCGCGAGACGGCATAGTCCTGCACCGCCTTCTTCAAGGCATCGAAACCCAGTACGCCGCTCAGATGCAGGTGATCGAGTTCGGCCGCACCGGAAAACAGATGCAGGTGGTTTTCAGAGAAACCCGGCACCAGCGTATTGCCCTTGGCGTCGATCACCTCGGCACCCGGCTTCGCCAGCGCCTGCATCTCCGCATTCGAACCGACACCGATGATCCTGCCACCCTCGGCATAGACTGCTTCGGCGCGAGGATTGTCCGCATCCATCGTCAGGATCTTGGCGTTGATGATCAGGATGGGCGTCAAGTCTGGCATGATGTCTAACTCCACAGTTTTTCAGTTCACCAGTTTGTTGTTTTTTCATTCGAGCCGGCTGCTGTCCTGTCTCGCAGGTCGGCTCGCCGCCTCCAACGCAGCAAGCAGAAGATTGTATGGCAACAGCAATGACAGAGGTGCGTCATTCAGCGAGACCGCACCATAGAGCCGATACCAGGCTGCAGCCCTTTCGTCTTTCGCATCAATGATCAAGGCTGTTCCACCCATTTCCGCCGATGCGCGAATACATCGTTCCGCCGCTGCAACCAGCAACTGACCACCTAGCCCCTGCCCATGAAAGCTCTTGCTGACCGCCAGTCGCCCAAGCCTGAAGCCACCAACCGGATATCGCCCTCCGCGGGGGCGTGCCAGTTCCGGTACGCGAAAGAAATCCACTTGAGCGGGACTGAGTGTGTAAAACCCGTAGATCGTAGTGGCATCGATCTCGTCGAGGGCTACATAGGTTTTCGAGATGCTGTTTTCGTGGGCTTTTCGTGCGTGCTCGGCAAGGAAGCTGTTAAGCTCGGCCTGCCCACAGTCGAAGCCTTTACGATTGTGTCTCTTCTCTATCGCGACTTCACGCCATTTTGGCAGACTCATCGCTCCACCGGCAGCGCCTTTGCTGCTGCAATCAGGCGCGCATTCGGCTTCGGAGGATTATCGAGCAGATCGAGCCAGAGCCGCGTATCACGCTCCGAGAGTGCGATATGCTCGGCGCGATCGATGACTGCCTCCGCCGCCTGCAATGCGCTGCGAAGGATGAAGTCCTTCAGATCAGTCTGTTCCAATGACGCAGCACGCATCAGCCTCGCCTTCTCCTGAGGTGGAATTCGCATCGCATAGCGATTGTTTTCGACAGCGGCTCGTGGCATAGGTGGCTCCTCGTACTCTTTCAATGGGTACAGCATGAAAAAGCTACCGTCAAGATTTCAACATGAGCGTATCTATCTCGGCGTCGTTGAAACTGTATCTCGCCATCATCGTTCGGTGCGCCGGCGTGCCGATATAGGTCTCAAGAACACGATCAACAGACAAGCGGAAATCATTGTCGTCGTTGGCAAACGCGAAGGAGCCGAAGGCAGGCGGCTTCTCATGTACTGGAACAGTAGAGACTTCCATCTCGACCTCCGGATGTTGTGCCAAGAATCCGGAATGCGCACGGGCGACGCTCGCATAGGCATCCACGAGGCCGGTTTCAACAGCCTTTGCCGCCTCGGCATAAGTCTCAAAGATGACAATTCGATCGCCCGGCACCCCGAATTCCACAGCGGAGCGATGCTGGAACTGGTCGCGGATGACAGCCAGCTTGGCTTGGGCGGACTTTGCAACGGACGCATAGCCTTCCAAGCCCTTCGGATTGCCCTTCCTGACCAGAAGCCCGTCCGGCAGCGCCCAGATCGGCCGGCTGAAGGAAGCGATCTGCTGCCGCTCTTCGGTCGAAAACAGCCCCGTCGTCATCCGCCAGCGACCGTCCGCCACACCGGGCAGCAACTCTGCGAATTGCGCCTCGACAGGTTCGAAACTCTCACCGAGTTCCGCACACACCATCCGGGCCAGTTCGACATCGCAGCCGGTAACGGTGCCGTCAGGCTCCCGATAGTTGAAGGGCGGTTCGATCAGATAAGCGAACTTCATGGCAAGACTCAAATCCGCGGCAGATACGTCTTGTAGTCAAAATCCGAGACAGTTCTAAGATAGGTGATCGCTTCCTTGCGCTTCGTGTCGGCATAGAGCTTCTGGTATTGCTTGCCGAAGATGTCGCCGATGAACTCCGACGCCGCAAAATCCTCGACGGCTGTCAGGAAGTCATGCGTCAGGCGTGCCGGCTTCTCTGGCCCCGAGGTCGGCGTTGTGACCTGACCGGGGTCAAGCGTTTCTTCCAGGCCAAGCAGCATGCCGCCAAGGATCGCGGTCAGCAGGAAATATGGATTGGCGTCCGCGCCAGCGACGCGATGCTCGACGCGTGCGCCCGGGCCATCCTTTTCCGGGATGCGGATCGCCGTGCCGCGATTGCCGTAGCCCCAGTTGACGTCGACCGGCGCAAAGGAGCCCGGCTGGAATCGCCGATAGGAATTGGCAAACGGCGCGAAGACCAATTGCGCCTCGCGCATCGTCTTGAGCATGCCTGCTGTCACCGAGCGCAGCAGCACATCGTCGCCGCCCTTGGCGTCCAGAACGTTGTTGCCGTCCTTGTCGATCAGGCTGGCATGCACATGCAGGCCGGAGCCCGATTGGTCGCTGTAGGGCTTGGCCATGCAGGTGGACTTGAGACCGAATTTGCGCGCCGCCTGCTCCACCACCCGCTTGAGGTAGATGCAGTCGTCGCCGGCGGCCAGCGCATCGGCCTTGTGATTAAGATTGATCTCGTATTGGCCCGGACCGAACTCCGCAGTGGTCGCATCGGCCGGCAGGTCCATAGCCACGCAATAGGCACGAACCAGATCAAGATAGGGCTGCATGCTGTCGACCGCATCCATCTCGTAGAGCTGGAATCCGTTCAACTCGCCCTTGCAGGTCAGGATCGACGGCGGAATGGGAATGCCGGTTTCACGCGACGAGCCATCCATCAGGTAGAATTCGAGTTCAGTCGCAACAACGGGCGTCAGCCCCTTCGCCTCGAAACGCTTGAGGAGATTGGCCAGCATGCCGCGCGGATCGCAGAAATGCGGCTCTCCTTCCAGCGTATGCATCGTTGCCAGCACCTGGCTCGAGCCTTTGGGCGCCCAGGGCATGGTCACATGCGACCTTTTGTCCGGCATCACGGCGCCATCCGGATCGCCCAGCGTCAGCGAAATGCCGGTGAGATCGTCATTGTCGTCGCCCCAGATATCCAGCGATTGCGTCGAGGCCGGCAGCCTGACCGCGCCCTGCCAGACCTTCTTCTCCGCTTCCAGCGGAATCTGCTTGCCTCGGAGCCGTCCGTTCATGTCGACCAGCAGGATTTCAATGCGCGGCGGGGTGGAAACGTCCGCATGTCCGGCTACCGGTTTTTTGTCATTCATGATCGGGTTTGGCCTCATAGGTAGGAGTTTTGAGCGAATTGCCGACAGAAAATCGGCAAATGGCTTGCCAAAATGGAGCGGCAAGGTCATTTTCGTAGCCGATAACACGCCGCCTTACAATCAGGCAAAAACACGGCAGAGGTTGAACCGACCGAATTCATCACCGTCGGATGCCCGCGCTGTGGCAAAATGGGGAGCCCTAGAAATGACCACGTCCAATGCCGCCTTGTCCAATCTCGGCGCGATTGATGCCGCCCACCATATCCATCCCTTCACCGACATGAAGAAGTTGAATGCAACGGGAACGCGCATCATCCAGCATGGCGAGGGCTCCCACATCTTCGACAGCACCGGCAAGAAGTATCTCGATGCCTTTGCCGGCCTCTGGTGCGTCAATATCGGCTATGGCCGCAAGTCGATTGCCGATGTCGTCTATGCCCAGATGAACGAGCTGCCCTATTATAACGCCTTCTTCGGCACCACGACGCCACCCGCGACGCTCTTGTCGCAGAAGGTGACGGCCCATGCCGGGCCGACGCTCAACCATGTGTTCTTCACAAGCTCCGGCTCGGAAGCCACCGACACATGGTTCCGCATGGCACGCGTCTATTGGGCGGGCCTCGGCAAGCCGACCAAGAAGCAGGTCATCGCCCGCAAGAATGGCTATCATGGCTCGACCGTTGCCGGCGCCAGCCTCGGCGGCATGAAATACATGCATGAACAGGGTGCGCTGCCGATCGAAGGCATTCACCACATCGGCCAGCCGCACTGGTATGTCGAGGGTGGCGATCTCAGCCCGGCGGAATTCGGCCTCAAGGTCGCCAAAGAGCTCGAAGCCAAGATCGATGAACTCGGCGAGGACAATGTCGCAGCCTTCGTCGCCGAGCCGATCCAGGGCGCGGGCGGCGTGATCGTGCCACCGGAAACCTACTGGCCGGAAATCGTCCGCATCTGCAAGGCGCGCAACATCCTGCTGGTCGCCGACGAAGTCATCTGCGGCTTCGGCCGCGCCGGCAACTGGTTCGGCCACCAGCATTATGGCTTCGAGCCTGACCTCGCGCCGGTCGCCAAGGGCCTGTCGTCAGGCTACCTGCCGATGGGTGGTGTGCTGGTCTCGGATCGCGTCGCCGAGGTCATCATGGCGACCGATTTCAACCATGGCTACACCTATTCGGGTCATCCGGTCTGCGCCGCCGCAGCGCTCGAAAACCTCCGCATCATCGAGGAAGAAAAACTGGTCGAGCGCGTCCGCGACGATATCGGCCCCTACTTCGCCAAGGCGTTGCAGGGTCTCGTGGACCACGACATGGTCGGCGACGTGCAGTCGGTCGGCCTGATGGGCGCCGTGCAGATGACGTCCGGCAAGCAGACCCGCCAGCGCTTCGAGAAGCCCGATGATGTCGGCACGCTGGTGCGCAACAAATGTGTCGAAGCCGGCCTGATCATGCGCGCCACCGGCGACCGCATGCTCGCTTCGCCGCCGTTGATTATCACCCACGAGGAAGTGGACTTCATGGCGTCGACGCTGAAGACCGCGCTTGATGCCGCGTGGAAAGAGCTGAAATAAGACTGTCATAGTTTGCCATTAAACACCTCACTGAACGGCCCCCTCATCCGGCCTTCGGCCACCTTCTCCCCGCTGGGGAGAAGAGGAAATTTTTCTCTCGTCCTTAGACATTCTTGCAGCCACACACGCTGAAAGCATTGGTTAAATTGGGCGCTGACAACACGCTCCCTCTTCTCCCCAGCGGGGAGAAGGTGGCCGAAGGCCGGATGAGGGGGAACGCAGAAGTCAAAGTATGCCAGTTTGGAGCGACCCCACATGAAATTCATCCATTTTACCGACCTTCACCTCGTGCCGGCCGGCCAGACACTTTGGGGTCTGAGCCCCGCCGAACGACTCGACGCCTGCCTCGCAGACATCGCCAAGCATCATTCCGATGCGGCCTTCGTCGCAATCACCGGCGATCTCTCGGACAACGGCAATCCCGACACCTATTCCCTGCTCAAGGATACGCTGGCGACTTTCCCGATCGAGACGCATGTGATTCTCGGCAACCACGACGACCGCGACAATTTCAAATCGGTCTATGTCGATTACCCCGTCGATGAGGCGGGCTTCGTCCAGCATGGCGTCGAGAAGGACGGCTACATCTTCCTGTTTCTCGACACGTTGAAGGGGCCGCCCTCCTCCGCCGGTCTCTACGATGCCGATCGCAAGGCGTGGCTGAAGGCCGAACTCGAAAAGGCCAATGGCAAGCCGGTCTATCTGTTCATGCATCATCCGCCGTTCGGCATCGCCCATCCGCTGATGGACCTGATCATGCTTGATGACCCGGAAGATTTCGCCGCCCTGCTCAAGGGCCACGATATCAGGCACATCTTCTTCGGCCACGGCCATCGCGCCGTCAGTGGCGTCTGGCGCGGCATCGGCTTTTCCGCCCTGCCCTCGCTCAATCACCAGCTGCCGCTGGTCGGCGGATCGGTCGAGACCACCTATAGTGACGAGCCGCCCGCCTATGCGGTGGTGCACATCACCGACGACGGCATCATCGTCAACAACGATGCCTTCCTGCACCGGGCACCGGCAGCGATGTCCACGGACGCCGAACGCGGCAACTGGTATTGATTATTCCACCCGAACAAGGTCTGTTGGCACTCAACACATCAGTTCGGGAGGGATGACATGTCTTTGAAAGTATTGCTGGCCGGGGAGTCCTGGACATCGCTCGGCCTGCATCTCAAGGGATTTTCGATCTACACCACCGGCGGCTACGAGGAAGGCGGCAAGGTGCTGATCGATGCGCTCGAGTCGCAGAAGATCGAGGTCACCTATATCCCCAACCATCTGGTGCCGCGCGACTTTCCCAACACACTGGAAGGCCTGCAGGACTACGATGCGATCATCCTCTCCGATATCGGCGCCGACACGTTCCTCTTGCATCCCGATACGCTGACCAAATCGTTGCGCCGCCCCAACACGCTGAAGGTGATGGCGGAATACATCTCCCAGGGCGGCGGCCTGCTGATGGTCGGCGGCTTCATGAGTTTTTCCGGCTTCGGCGGCAACGCCTGCTATCACAACACCATCTTCGCCGATGTTTTGCCGGTGAAAATGCTCGGTTACGATGATCGTGTCGAGTGCCCGGAAGGCGTCAATCCGCAGGTGGTCGGCGATCACAAGGTGCTGTCAGGCATCCCGCGCGAATGGCCGCATTTCCTCGGCTATCAACGGTTCACCGCCAAGCCGGATGCGGTGACGGTGCTCAAGGAAGGCAATAATCCCTTCCTGGTGCTGGGACAATATGGCGAAGGCCGCGTCGCCGCCTTTGCCTCGGATTGCTCGCCGCATTGGGGCTCGCCGGAATTTGTCGCCTGGCAGTTCTACAGCCGTTTCTGGTCACAACTGGTGGACTGGATCGCCCGGAAATAAGGTCGTCTTCCACGCAGCTAGTAAACGAAGCGCCGCAGCCCCGGTGTCCTGGCGAATGCAACAGTGAGCGCCAGGGCGCCGACGACCACGATCAGATACTTGGTGACCAGCGCCACGAAGCCGAAATCGTCCGCCAGTGAAGGCGAGAAATATCGGATCAGCATGAAAATCAGCACATGGCTGCAATACATGCCGAGCGCCAGCCTTCCAAGATAGGCGGTAACATCACCATAATCGTGATGACGCAAGGCGAGGAATGCAAACACGCCCATGGGCAGCGTCCCGAGGAGAAAATCGAAGGGCGCGAAGTCCGTGCCCGTTCTGGCAAGCGAAAACGCTTCAAACAGCTGAAACGCAAAGCCGGCGACAGCCAGCAAGCCAAACACCAGCGTATGCCTGGGCACATCGCGCGATGCGATAAACGCACCCACCGCCACAAACACCGTTCCGAAAAACGGCCCGTTGCGGGATGGCAAGGTCCCGGTCTCGAAGCCCAGTCCGCGCAATATGTCGGAGATACCCGTTACCTCGGCATAGGGGTTTAGCAGCAACGCCACAAGAAACAGCACGAAGGAAATCGACAATATATAGACCTGCGGCAACCTGCGGATCAGGGCGAACACTGTTACGCACGCTCCCAAACTCGGCAAAAACCAGAGATGCCAGGCGACGCCGCCGGAAATCAGCGTAAACTTCAGAAAGGCAAATGGCGCATAGTTGCGCTCCTTATCGCCAATCGCAAAATCAGCCGCGATGTAAACAATTTCCCAGAAAACAAACAGCGACAGCAGACGCTGCAGCATTCGCCACCATTTCTCGAATGTCGGTCGCGAGCTGCTTTCGAACAGGTAGCCGCTGATCATGAAATAGATCGGCACAGCCCATCTGGTCGCGTGATCGAGGACCGCCGGAACATCGGGAGATTGGGTTGAATGGGATACCGTGTGAAGCAGGGCGACGGCCAGAAATCCGAAAAAGCGGATGGAATCTATTGAATTGTCTCTCACCTGGACGGCACCAATTCCTCGGAAAAATCTTAAGCATTGTTCGCAACTGCGAGCCAATAAATCAACCGGGAATCTGAGTGTCAATCGCAAATGCCGGAATAGCAGGCTATTCATCTCGCAGATGCGAAGAAGTTTGCGGATAACGACTGCGAATATCAGCCGAGCACCTTCCCTGGATTCATGATCCCGTTCGGATCCAGCGCTCGTTTGATCCTCCGCATCAGATCAAGCTCCTCGGCACTACGCGAATAGGGCAGATAATCCCGCTTCAGCGTGCCGATGCCATGCTCGGCAGAGATGGAGCCCTGATGCTGGCGAACGTGCTCATAGACCACCGCGTCTATCCGGTGTTCGGTCGCGTCATCGATCGCGCCGGCCGAGATGCAGAGATGGATATTGCTGTCGGCGACATGGCCGAAGATCGACACATGGATGCCGGGGAACTCAGCCTCCAGCGCCGCGGTCACCTCGCCGACGAACACGTCCAGCACACCGATTGGCAGGCTGACGTCGAAATTGATCAGTCGCGGCAGCTTGTCGAGCGCGGCCCCCTCGCGGACTTTCCAGAAGCGCTCGCGTTCCTTTTCGGATTGCGCGATCAGCGCGTCAGAGATCAAACCCTGCTCGAACATCTCCCCGAGGAACGCTTCCAGCGTCCCTTCCTCGCCACCGGATTGCTCGATGATCACAGTGAATGGATAGTCGCTCTCGAAGAACTTGAGGCCCTCGGCTTCATAGCTGAACCGGAAGAACGTCTCCCACATCAGTTCGAACGCCGAGAGGCCGTTCAGCCCCTTCCGCGCCTCATGTAGTAGAGCCACTACATCCTCGAACCGCTCTATCCCGCACAGTGCGGTCGCCCGGCCTGTCGGCAGCGGCTTCAGCTTGAGAACGGCGCGGGTGATGACGCCAAGCGTGCCCTCGGAGCCGATGAACAATTGCTTGAGGTCATAGCCGGTATTGTTCTTCTGCATGCGATTGAGCGAGGAAATCACCGTGCCGTCTGCCAGCACCGCTTCCAGCCCGAGCACATTGTCACGTGTCACGCCGTGGGTAATGACGCGAATGCCGCCGGCATTGGTCGAGAGATTGCCGCCGATCTGGCATGAACCGCGCGCGCCAAGATCGATCGGCAGGAGGAAGCCCGCATCCTCGGCCGCCTTCTGCGCAACCTCCAGCACCGTTCCGGCCAGCACCGTCATCGTACCGGCAGCGGTGTCGATGTCCTCGATGCCGGTGAGGAGATCCAGCGAAATCACCACGTCATGTCTGTCTGGATTGGCCCCGCCCGCAAGGCCCGTCAAGCCGCCCTGCGGCACGACCGCAAAGCCATAGGCGTTGCATGCCCGAAGCGCCGCCGAGACCTCTTCGATGGATCGGGGCCGGATATAGGCCAACGGCAAATGCCGCCCCGTCTGACTGGCGTCACCGCGCGCTTTCTCCGGGATACGGTTTCCCATTAGCAGGACATTCTCGTCCAGCAGGGAGGTAAGCGTCGAAAGAAATTCGTCCTGATGCCGGCTCATGGCAACTCGCCTACGAATGGATGTTGGTGCAGGAAGTTCGGGAGATCCGCCAACCGCGCGCAGCCCATCTGCGCCATGCTGCCGGCCAACTCCTGCTTGAGCACGTCGATCAGATGCGCAGGCCCATCGTCGCCGATTGCCGCCGAAGCAAATACAAAGGGGCGCCCAAGCAGCACGTAGTCGGCGCCGAGCGCGATCATGCGGGCAATGTCGAGACCAGACCGAACACCGCCGTCCGCCATCACAAGCGCATCCTTGCCGACGCGCTTACGGACCAGCGGTAACATCGAAACCGAGGACGGCGCCGCATCCAGCTGGCGGCCGCCATGGTTCGACACCACGATTCCATCGGCACCGAGCGCCAGATAGGAAGCTGCCTCCTCCGGATCCAGCACGCCTTTGACAATGACCTTGCCCGGCCACTGGTCGCGTATGCGCTTGAAACGCTCCGGAGTGATATGCCCCGCGAGAATCTTGCCGAGGAAGTTGCCGAACTCGGTCACCGACAGTCCCGGCGGCGCATAGGGTTCGAGGTTTTCGAAATGGGGAATGCCATGCCTGGCGAGCCGCAACAGCCAGTGAGGCCGCATGGCCGCATGAAAAGCTGTGCGAAGGCCCAGCTGCGGCGGCACGGAGAGGCCGTTGCGGATGTCGCGGTCGCGGCGGGTGACCGCCGGAATGTCGACCGTGACCACCAACACCTCATATCCGGCACGCTTGGCCCGATCCAGCATGTCGGCTTCCATCTTCGCATCATTGGGCGGATAGAGCTGGAACCAGCCGTTCGGGCCGGAATGCGCCTTCATCTTCTCAAGGCTGGTTGTCGCGTGGGTCGAGAGCACATGCACGATGTTGTGCGAGCGCGCGGCCTTGGCGATCGGCGGCTCGATACCCGGCCATTGCAGGCCCGCAAGCCCGATCGGCGCGACACCGAAGGGGGCCGAGTATTCCTGTCCGAACAGCTTTGTCGAGATATCCGGCGTGCCGGCATCATTGAGATAGCGCGGCATGAACAGAACCTTTTGCAGGTCATCCATATTGCGCCGGACATTCTCTTCGACGCCGATGCCGCCGTTCATATATTCCCAGGCGAAACCCGGTATGCGCCACCGGGCCGTCTTTTTCATATAGGGGATCGATGGAAACCGTTTCGAGATGTTTGCCATGAATCCCCCAGTGCTATTCTAACTTACGCAGCCTCGCGGCGGAGCGCCTGCGCCATGCAGTGAATGCCGCCGCCGGTCTTGGAAATTTCCGCCGTATCGACTGCAGCAACTTCGAAGCCGCGTGCCTTCAGCTGTTCGATCAGCGTCTTGCTCGCAGTCGGCGCGATGATCTTGCTGTTGCCGAGCGACATGAAGTTGCAGCCCAACGCCATCGTGTCCTGGAACGGAACGTTGACGATTTCGTGCCCCTTGTCCTTCAGCCAGGTTACGATTGCCGGATCGGTGCAGTCAAGGCAGACAGCCGTCAGCTTGTCGGCGATCGGTACGACCATCAGGTCGATATGCACATAATATTCGTCGATGAAGGCCAGGCGGGTTTCCCAGCCCTCCTTGTCGAACCATTCCTTGACTTGGCGGGCACCGTCTTCGTTGGTGCGGGCGCCGCCGCAGCCGATCAAAACCACGCCTTCTTCGATGACATTGAAATCGCCGCCTTCGAACGTGCCGGCGGTGACCATGTCGTAGATCGGCAGGCCGAGCTTTTCGAATGTGCGGATTGCGGCATAGTTCTCGCCGCGACGCCACGGCTGTGACATCGCCGTGATGATCATGCCATAGGGTGTCATGACGGCGGAGTCGCGCGAATAGACCTGCATCGGCAGTTCCGGCGTCGGCTCATGCCAGTGCACCTTGACGCCGAAATGTTCGTAGGCCGAAACCAGTTCCTTGTGCTGGGCCTGCGCGGTCTGGATGTTGCAGGGGTTTTCGCGCAGATGCTTGCGCGACAGCGACGAGGTGGCGAGGTGCCGGAGGTAGGCCGGCGAACCAAGCAGCACGTCCGTCAGCTTGTCGGTTTCGTTGGCAAAGCCCCATTCCGTAAGAGGCGTCGTGCCGCCCTTGAGATTGCGGCGCTGCAGGGAAAACGGCTCTTTGAATTGCGTTGTCATCGATGATCTCCAGGTATTAGAATGAGGGAATCCACCAGTCCCGGCCACGTGGTGTGGTCACGTATTCTGGCCAACGGAAATGGATGGGCGGTTCGTAATCGCACAGCGGCGCAATCCACTTGCTTCCACCCTGACCGCCGCCGGTCCGGGTCCTGAACTCGTCCATTGCCGCCTTGCGGGCAGTTTCGTCTTCGAGCAGACGCAGCGCCGAAGCAGCCAACACCTTCGATGCCGTCGTCACCATCGGATCGATGGTCGCGGGGATGCCGCCAAGCGCGTTCATCACCCAGGAAGGATAGCGATAGCCTTGCGGCGCCTTCAAGGCTGGCCGCGCGATATAGAAGCGCGCCAGCGGCGCATGCCACGACATGTCGGTATAATCGTCCGACGTCGAGTTCAGCTGCGACGGTGGCAGGTCACGGCGCAGCGTGGCTTCCGCCTGCTGTGGATCGACCATTCTCTCCAATTCGTCGATGAAGGGATTGTCCATCGGCTCAAGGCCGAGATTGGTCTGGATCTCGCGGGCAACGGCACGTGCATCCTCATCCCATTTCGGTGCACCAACAGTCTGCATCGCATCCCAGACCACATTGGCCATGGCGTGGTTGGCAAGTCCGGGCCGCGATTTGCAGACCCAGTGGCGCTCATAGCGGCAACCGGTCATATCGGCGGCCGCCTGTGCATTGCGATCGAGCACGGCAGTGATCTGCTCGGCCATGGCAATGGTCGGCACCCGCATCATGTACTGGATCTCGGCCAGACCGGCAGGCAAATTGTCCGCAGTCGCCTGCCCCGCCGTGAGAAACGCCTCGCTGATCGACCAGCCGCCCTGATGCGGCAGCATCGAATCCCGCAGTGCCTTGGAGGCAGTGTACATCGTCATCAGCGCATCATTGGCGCCCGGCGCACGCACCGCCGAATGCGATTGCGGAATCGGCGCACCGTCGCTAAGGCCCCAATTCTCCGGCTCATCGCAGATGAAGCGATAGATCATTGAGTAAGCCGCGCCACAATGCGTGTCCCAGCGAACCGTATTGCACATCGGCAGCATGTAGAACGGATGGAAGGACAGCATTGCGTCCAGTCCGTCGTAATACCCCTTGGCCGCATGAATGGGCTTTGAGCCGCGCACCTTCTCGGCGGGCTCGCCGGTGAATCGCAAAGTGCCCTTGATGCCGAAGTGTTCCATCGCGGCCTTGGTGGCCAGAAGACCACCGAGGCCGGAAATGCCAAGACCTGAATGCGGATCGGTATGGCCGCCCGCGTGGACCGATAGTCCGCCACGCCCTTCTTGCCGGGTCGATGCCGCCTGGCTGTTGCCCGGCACCGCATCATATTCGGCATACATGCCGATCGACGGGCCGGCGCCATTGCTCCACTGTGCGGCAAACGCCGTCGGCATGCCGCCAGACCCTTCCTCGACGGAAAAGCCGTGCGAACGCAATGTCTTCACATACCAGTCAACCGACTGATATTCGCGCCAGGCGGTCTCGCCAAAATCGAAAATGGTCGAAGTCCAGGCCGAAAGGTCGGCTTTGATGCTGTCGATATAGTGGCTGGCACGGGCCTGTGCGGCCGAATGGGGCATTGCAATTCTCCTTGGTGGAGGCAGTACAACCCAGTTCGAAAAATTGAAAAAGTGAAATATTTTCCAAGCACCGGCAAATTCTGTTCACCATTGCTCATATTTTGGATTAGGCTCGGCGCATATTTCAGGAGGTGAGGTATGAAGCATCTGCCGTCGACACAATCGCTGCGGGCACTCGATAGTTTTGCCCGCCACGGCTCTGTCTGGAAGACTGCCGACGAACTCAACCTGACCCGCAGCGCCGTAAGCCATCAGTTACGCCTTCTCGAACGCGACCTCGGCTTTCAACTGCTAAGCCGTGTCGGCACCAAGGTCGAACTGACCGAGCAGGGGCTCGGCTATGCGCTGGATATCCGCCGCGCGCTCAACACCATTTCAGGCTCCGCGGTGCGCCACGCCAATCGCGGTATCAGCGGTACCGTCAATGTCTGCTGCTCGCCCGGCTTTGCCTCCAGTTGGCTCTGCGCCCACATTTCCAGCTTTCGCGAGGCCCATCCCGATGTGCGGCTGACCATCCAGACGCCGCACCGGCTCGACGATGTCAGCAATCCGGATGTCGACGTGTTCATCGCCTTCGGAAACGGCTATTGGCCCGACATGCAGGTGGAGCTGCTGGTCGAGGTGGAGTTCACCCCACTTTGCAGTCCGGTGCTCATCAACAAGGTAGTCGGCCTCGCAGATCCCTCCGACGTCAAGAAGACCTGCCTTCTGCATCTGGTGGACAATGAGGATTGGGAGAACTGGCTGATCACCGCCGGCGTCGATCCATCATACGCACAGACGGGAATTACCTTTTCTGATATGAATCTGGTCTACTCCGCAGCAACCTCCGGCCAGGGTATTGCGATGGGTGACGAATTCATCTGTCGCACCGCGATGGAGACCGGCCAGCTGGTACGGCCATTCGACGTCAACATCGAGTCCAAGCGCTCCTATTACCTTGTCGCTTCCGAGGCAAAAGCCGACAACAAGACGGTGATGGCCTTCAGCACGTGGCTGAAGGAGGAAGTGATGAAAAATGAAGCAGGCACGAGCGTGGGATGAGCAGCAATTGACCCTATAGGTGAATAGAATTTGTCGATAGGGCGAAAATATTTCGTTTGTGCTGCTGGAATTTCATCCTTACGCTCCAATAAAAAATAGGGAACGGCAATGCAGGCTACAAAAAGGGCGGCAGAACTGACCGCCCAGGGGATTGGCAAGACCTATGGGGATTTTCACGCGCTCAGCGATATCTCGCTGAACATCGGGCGTGGGGAATTTCTGACGCTGCTCGGCCCCTCAGGTTCCGGCAAGACGACATTCCTGATGATCCTCGCCGGCTTCGTCACTGCAACCTCCGGCACGCTCCACAAGGACGGCATCGACATTACCAAGCTGCCCGCTGAAAAGCGCGCCTTCGGCATGGTGTTTCAGGGTTATGCGCTTTTCCCGCACATGTCGGTTGAGAAGAACATCGCCTTCCCCTTGCAGATCGCCGGCAAGAGCGGTGCCGACATCCAGGCGCGGGTCAACGACATGGTCGACAAGGTCGGCCTGCGTGGCCACGAGAAGAAGCGGCCTGCCGATCTCTCCGGCGGCCAGCAGCAGCGCGTGGCACTTGCTCGCGCGCTCGCATTCGAACCTTCCGTGCTGCTGCTCGACGAACCCTTCTCGGCGCTCGACAAGAATCTGCGCGGCTCGATGCAGGACGAGGTGCGCAGGCTCCATCAGGAAACCGGCACCACCTTCGTCTTCGTCACCCACGACCAGTCCGAAGCCCTGGCGCTTTCCACCCGCGTTGCAATCTTCAATCATGGCAAGCTGCAGCAGGTGGCCACCCCGCGCGATATCTACGAGCGCCCGGCCAACCGTTTCGTTGCCGAGTTCCTCGGCGACATCAACATTCTGCCGCTATCCGGCGCCTCAAGCATCGCCAATGGCGCCGAGGCGAAATGCGGCGATCAGGTGATCCGCGCCGCGGCCACAGCGGGCGCACCGACAGCCAATCTCGCCATTCGCCCCGAACATATGGCGCTCTATGCGGACAAGCCGGCCACGGGCAATGCCCTTCCGGTGATGATCGAAAGCGTCACCTATCTCGGATCCACGACGCGCTTTGCGGCCAAGGCCGATGCAGGCCCGGCGCTGGTGCTCGAAACGCCCACCCATGCCGCAGCGCCTGGCCTCGTGCCGGGCAGCCATGCCTGGGTCGGCTGGAAGGAGGAGCAGGGATATTTCCTGTGATCAATGCCAAAGTCTGCAAATTGCGGCGGACCTGACATCAATACCACTACCGAAATCAAGCATGTCCAACCATAAAAACAGAGGTGAACCATCATGAGTGACAATTTCGAGAAAGATTGCCTTGATATCCTGGACCAGAAGGTCGCGCGCGGGGAGATTTCGCGCCGCCGGTTCACGCAGATCGCTGCCTTCCTGCTGGTCGGCGCACCGGCCGCCCTGAAGGCAAAGGGTGCGATGGCCGCCGCCAACGAACTGGTCTTCGTCAACTGGGGCGGCGATGCAGGCACGGCTTATGACAAGGCCTATGGTGCGCCGTTCCTGGCCGAAGCAGGCGTCACCGTCAAGCAGGACGGCTCCGGCCCGACCGAAGGCGCCATTCAGGCGCAGTTCGAAAGCGGCAAGCCCAGCTGGGACATCGTCGACGTCGACCCGTTCTCGGCCCAGGCGCTGGGCAAGAAGGGCATGATGGAGCCGATCGACTATGCAGTCGTCGACAAAAACAAGATGCGCCCCGGCTTCGGTTGGGAATTTGCCGCTTCGACCTATTTCTTCTCCTACATCATCGCCTATGACGCCTCGAAATTCGGCGACAAGGTGCCGACCGGCATGGCCGACTTCTTCGACGTCGAAAAGTTCCCGGGCAAGCGCTCGCTCTACAAGTGGGGTGCAGGCATGTGGGAAGCAGCGCTGCTCGCCGATGGCGTTGCCGCCGACAAGCTCTATCCCCTCGATCTCGATCGTGCCCACAAGAAGCTTGCCGCCTTCAAGGACAACGTGGTTTCCTATTGGGGCGGCGGAGCGGAAAGCCAGTCGGTTCTTCTGAACGGCGAAGCCTCGATGGCGCTGATCTGGTCGACCCGCGCCGGCCTGATCGAAAAGGATTCCGGCGGCTCTATCAAGTTCGTCTGGGACCAGGGCTTGATCTCGCCCGGCGCAATGGGCGTCATCAAGGGCAATCCGGGCGGCAAGGAAAACGCGATGAAGTTCATCGCCTCCTCCCAGGATCCGAAGAAGCAGATCGTGATGTTCGAAATGCTTGGACAGGGCCCGGCCAATCCGGCCGCCGACGAACTGCTGTCGCCCGAACAGGCGCGCCTCAACCCGGTCGATCCGGAAAACATGGCCAAGCAGATCGCGCTCGACATGGCCTGGTACGAGACCAACTACGGCCCGGCGCTCGACGCCTACACGAAGATCATCGCGGCCTAAAAAATATCCCCTCCCCATCCCCTCCCCACAAGGGGGAGGGGCTAATGCGCGGCACGCTTCCACCCCAATTCACCCATCTCGCGAATAGCAACATGGAATGGAAGGGCGAGGCGAATCGGCGAGTTAAGCCCCTCCCCCTTGTGGGGAGGGGTTGGGGAGGGGAATTTATCTTCAAGAAAGGAGGCGGTATCATGCGCGACTACCTAAAACCCACGCTCTTGATAGCGCCCCTGCTGCTGTTTCTCGCAGTCGCCTATATCGTGCCGTTCCTTGGTGTCGTCAGCTGGAGCTTCACGCTGCCCGAGCCAGGCGTCGGCAACTATGGCCGGGCAGTCGCCGATCCGCTGATCATTTCCGTCTTCGTCCGCACCTTCCGCATCTGCGCCTTCGTCACGGTCTTTTCCGTCATCATGGCCTATGCGATCTCGCTGATCTGGGTGCGCGGCACGCCGGGGCAGCGGCTGATCGCCGAACTCTGCATCCTCATTCCCTTCTGGATTTCCGTGTTGACGCGCGCCTTCGGCTGGGTGTCGCTGCTTTCCAATCGCGGCCTGATCAACACCTGGCTGACCCAGCTCGGCGTGATCACCGAGCCGCTGACGCTGGTGCGCAACGAGTTCGGCGTCATTCTCGGCATGACCCATTTCCTCATCCCCTTCGCGGTCTTCCCGATTGCATCGGCGATACGCAGCCTGGATGAACGCGTCCTACTGGCGGCCCGCGGCATGGGTGCCTCGCGCACCCGCATCTTCTGGCAGGTCTTCCTGCCGATGACCGGTCCGGGCATTCTCGGAGCCGCGATCATGGTCTTCGTCTTCTCGCTCGGCTTCTTCATCACCCCGGCGATCCTCGGTGGTGGCCGCTCGGTGATGGCAGCGGAACTGATCTATCTCCGCATATTCCAGAGCCCGGATTGGGGCCTTGGCGCAACGATCAGCGTGCTGATGATGGTGATCGTCGGCGGTTTGCTGGCGCTGCTGATGCGCTACGCCCGACCCAAAAGCATGTTGAGGTAGCCGCCATGTACAAGCCAAGCACCCTCGCCCTGGTCCTCGCCGCTTTCGTCGCAATCTTCCTGTTGCTGCCGCTGTTTGCCGTGGTGCCGGTATCGTTCACCCCTGCCCGCTTTCTGTCGATGCCGAACGGCAATTGGTCGCTGCGCCACTACCAGGCGCTGGTTGAAAACCCGGCCTGGCTGACGGCGACGCTGCTTTCGGTGCGCATCGCCGTCATGAGCGCCCTGATCTCCACCGCGCTGGCGCTGGCCTTCAGCCTCGGCATCTGGATGTTCCGCCCATGGTTTGCCGGCATTCTCATCGGCCTGGTGCTGATGCCGATGGTTGCCCCGCCTGTCGTCTCAGCGATCACACTCTATTTCTTCCTGATCTCGCTGTCCAAAATGAACGACTGGGTGGGTTATGACACGCCGATCGGCGTTGCCATCGCGCATGCCGTGATGATCGCGCCCTTCGCGGTGGTGCTGATCACCGTGGCACTGGCGCAGGTCGACCGGCGCATCGATCTCGCCGCGCGCGGCTATGGCGCCGGCATCTTCCAGCGGGTCTTCAAGGTCATCCTGCCCAACATCCGCTTCGGGGTGCTGACCGCCTTCTTCCTCGCCTTCGTGCTGTCCTGGGAGGAAATCGGCGTCACCCTGTTCATTACCTCGGTCAATGCCGTGACCCTGCCCCGGATGATGTGGATGGGCCTGCGCGACAATATCGACCCGGCCATCGCCGCGATTTCCGTTGTGCTGATCATCATCGTCATTGCCGTCATCCTCGGCAAGACGGCAATCTCGGCACTCGCTGCCGGCAAGAAGTGAAATTCCCTCCAGAGCCGGATGATTTCAGGTCGAATCGACCTGAAATCATCCGGCTCTAGATTCAAGAAAGTAGAGCATGATGTCGCCCGAAAACCGCGCACACTTTTCGGCATCATGCTCTAGCGCATCGGCCCGCAACAAATTATACAATTGTACAATAAAAGAATCTGACTTGGGAGAATGCTGTGATCAGCACAGGTATGTATCTGACGAAACTGCTGGAAGCCTATGGCGTCGACACCGTCTTCGGCATTCCGGGCGTCCATACGGTCGAGCTCTATCGCGGCCTCGCCGGTTCGTCGATCCGCCACATCACGCCGCGCCATGAGCAGGGCGCCGGCTTCATGGCCGACGGTTTTGCACGCGCATCCGGCAAGCCGGGCGTCTGCTTCATCATCACCGGCCCCGGCATGACCAACATCGTCACGGCGATGGGCCAGGCCTATGGCGACAGCATTCCCATGCTGGTGATCTCGACGGTCAACAGCCACGGCCACATGGGCTCCGGCGAAGGCTGGCTGCATGAGCTGCCAAACCAGCAGGCGCTGGTCAACACCGTCTCGGCCTTCAGCTACACGGTCAACCGGCCTGAGGAACTTGCGCCTGCACTGGCTCGCGCTTTTGCCGTGTTCGATAGCGCCCGCCCCCGCCCCGTTCACATCGAACTGCCGATCAATGTGATGCTGGCATCGGCCGATCACCTGCCGGTACCGCAGAAAGTCGCGCGCCTATCCCGTCCCGACGCCGGGGCTGCAGAAATCGCTGCGGCAGCAGCGCTTCTGAATGGCGCCAAGACTCCAGTGATCCTCGCCGGCGGCGGCGCAACCCGTGCGGCGTCTGAAATCCGCGCGCTCGCCGAAAAGCTCGATGCACCCGTGGCGATGACCACCAACGGGCGCGGCATCCTGCCGCCCGAGCATCCGCTCGGCGTGTCGATGTCGGCCAGCTTTTCCGCTACCCGTCAACTCATCGAGGCCTCGGATGTCGTGCTGGCCATCGGCACCGAGTTCGGTCCGACCGACTATGACATGTACGAAGACGGCTTCTTCAAGATTCCCGGCAAGCTGATCCGCATCGATATCGACCCGGTACATATCATGCGCACCGTGATGCCCGAGATAGGCATTGTCGGTGATTCAGCGACCAGTGCCAAACAGCTTGCATCGGCGGTCACCCCCGCCAAGCGCAATGGCGCTGCGCGCGCAGCCGTCGTTGCCCAAAACCCCAACCGCGACCTGACGCCTGCCATGCTCGGCGACCTGCATATCCTGCACGCGATCCGAGACCGGCTACCGGGCGTGATCTTCGTGGGCGACTCCACCCAGCTCGTCTATTCCGGCAATCTCGGTTATGCCTCCGCCACGCCCGGAACCTATTTCAACTCCGCCACCGGCTATGGCACGCTGGGCTATGGCATGCCGGCTGCGATCGGTGCCAAAGCTGCCGCACCCGATCGGCCGGTCATCGCTCTGGCCGGAGATGGCGGCTTCCAGTTCTCCGTCGCCGAACTCGCGTCGGCCAAGGAAGCCAAGCTTCCCATCATTGTCATGCTGCTCAACAATTTCGGCTATGGCGAGATCAAGTCCTACATGGTCTCCAAAAACATTCCGACCCTCGGCGTCGATCTCTACACCCCGAACTTCATCGGCATCGGCGAAGCCTATGGCTGGGAGACGGCGACGGCCAACAGTGTCGATGATCTGATCACCATGGTTGACGCAGCAAGCCGCAGCAAGGAGCCGACGCTGATCGTGTTTGGCGAGGATGTGCGGAAAGAGGCGGAGAAGATAGCGGCGAGGCCGCTCGATTAGCATCTTCTGTGCCTCGGATTGAAAAAGACCATCCCTGAGGAGCTGGTGAAATGGCCTACGAAGTCATTCTCGTTAACGCAAGTATCCGGCTCCTACCTACCACCGAGAGCGGCCGCGCCGTACCTATTCGCGAGGGAAGTTATCGTCCGAACCACAACTTCTTCGGCGCTGACAATCTAAACATGACTGTGGGTTCCATTGATGTGCCCGAAGGCCAGGAACTACATCCGGGTGAAAGCATGGATTTGCCGGTCAAGTTTCTATATTGGCCCGGCCTCAAAGACCAGATTTACCCCGGCCGCGAATGGCGCATACAGGAAGGCGCTCGTTTAGTCGGCATGGGGACAGTTATCGAAGTCCTACCCAACCCTTGAGAGTTAAGACGAGATCTGATCTCAGTCGAAAACGAAGGATCTTTACCATGACCACCTTCAACCAGCCGCTCGGCGGTAACGAAATGCCTCGGTTCGGCGGCCCCGCCACGATGATGCGGCTGCCGACGCAGCCGACCGCCGAAGGGCTCGATGTGTGCTTCGTCGGCATTCCTCTCGATGTCGGTACGTCGAACCGGCCCGGCACGCGCCTCGGACCGCGGCAGATCCGCGATGAAAGCCGCATGCTTCGTCCCTACAACATGGCGACGGGTGCCGCCCCTTTCGACAGCGTTCAGGTTGCCGATATCGGCGATGTGCCGATCAACACCTTCGATTTGAAGAAGTCGGTCGATATCATCACGGCTCACTACAACGAGATCCTCAAGCACGACTGCATTCCGCTCAGCCTTGGCGGCGACCACACGATGACCTATCCGATCCTGCGCGCCATCGCCAGGAAGCATGGCCCGGTAGCACTGATCCACGTCGATGCCCACGCTGACATCAACGACGAAATGTTCGGCGAGAAGATTGCCCACGGCACGCCGTTCCGTCGCGCCTATGACGATGGCCTCTTGAACAACGACAAGGTCTTCCAGATCGGCTTGCGCGGCACCGGTTACTCGCCTGAGGACTTCAACTGGGCCCGCACCAAAGGCTGGACCGTTGTCCAGGCGGAGGATTGCTGGGGCAAGTCGATGAAGCCGCTGATGGAAGAGATTCGCGCCAAGATCGGCGACACACCTACCTATCTCACCTACGATATTGACAGCCTCGACCCGGCCTTCGCACCCGGCACCGGCACTGTCGAAATCGGCGGCCTGACAACCTGGCAGGCACTCGAAATCATTCGCGGTTGCGCCGGCCTCAATCTCGTCGGCGGCGATCTCGTGGAAGTCTCGCCACCTTTCGATCCCTCGGGCAACACGGCACTGATCGGCGCCAACCTGCTTTATGAGATGCTGTGTGTATTGCCGGGCGTTAAGCGGTAACTGCGTGTCCCCGCTGGACGATCACGACAGTTTGATTGCCGACTGCAATCTTTGACGCTATTCTCTCCACCAAAATAGTGGAGAGAAATCAAGATGAAAACGTTGCCCGGACTGCTTTCCTGCCTGCTCGCGATCTCCGTGCTGCTTTCGGCATGTATGGGTGGCCGCACAGAAGTGGACCCAGACCGGCATCCCGACGACGGTCAGCGTAGGGCCGCGCGCCATCATCTCGACAGACCCTAGTCTCGGCCGGTTCCAGAGGAACCGCAAGGAATTTGGCGTGAAGAGACTACCCTTCCTGGCGGCAAGTCTGGTCGCCACGGCGGTCCTGCTTGGAAGCTGCCAGACGCCACCCGCGACGCCGTACGATCGTCCGTTGAATGCGATGAAGCTTTCAACGGACGGGGTCAATCCGTCCCATCATCACGGCAAGAAGAAGTAGCCTACCGCGCGCCATCCTTGCCGAAATGCATCGGGAAGAAAGCCATGGCCAGCTGGAACATCGCGCCGAGCGCTTGGTCGACCGGGTAAGGCTCGGGCGTGTTCATCAGCTCCAGCCAAAGCCCCTCGAGCGACACGCGCACGACCCGCGACACCGCATCCACATCGAACGGATAGTCGCCCTCAGCGATCAGTTCACCACAGATCTCCTTGACGGTGGCCGCATATTCGACGTCGAAATTGACCCCGTACTCACGGTAGATCGGACGGCTCTGGATCTCGCCCCATAGCGCCGACCAGGCGCCGAGCCTTCCCGGGTTGCAGATGGACTCCACAAAGTCCGCGCGGATGAGCGCCTCGAGCTGGGCTGCGGGCTGTTTAGGTGCTTCGGCGAGTGCCTGCGTCCAGTTGTCGCGGTATTCCCGTGCCAGATAGACAAGCGTTTCCGCTAGCAACTTTTCCTTGTTCTCGAAGTGGAAGATAATCAGGCCGTGCGACAATCCCGCTGTCGCCGCAACATCCGTCAGCGTCGTGCGCGCGTAGCCATTCCGGGCAAGTGTCGCGATTGTCGCC
The DNA here is from genome assembly GCF_057787725.1 of Shinella sp. OV683. Lineage (NCBI taxonomy): Bacteria > Pseudomonadati > Pseudomonadota > Alphaproteobacteria > Hyphomicrobiales > Rhizobiaceae > Shinella > Shinella sp. OV683. The sequence goes on along the minus strand of NZ_CM173543.1, from coordinate 890,301 downwards.
TCGATGAATTGCTGGCGCCGCATCTCGCGGCTCGCCTTGCGCGGCGCGGCATCAACCAGCTGTTTTTTGTTCGAAGCAGACATCGGCAAGCCTGTGGTTGCGTTGAGTTCATTCCCTTGCATGGACGGCGGCCGGATGAAAAGAGAAATCTGCATGAAACTCGAATTTTGTTGATTGACAGTTCAGTCAAAATGCAAAAAACTGAACTTGTAATCACGTTGGACGCTGCTAGGCTCGGATGGAACTGGTGCAGCGAACCGAACGGAAACGGGAACAGCAGATGTCATCACCGGGACGCTTTGCGCTATTTGGTACGTATTGGGAGCAGCCCGCCGCTTCCTTGGCGTGTCTGCGCTTTTCCCGATTTTGGCTGATGCGCTAAGCCGGGAGAAGACCGATGAACCAGATGCACATGCCGCATTCAGCTTCCCCGCTTCTGGACCATTGCCCGCCTACCCTCCCCGCTGAAAGCTATTTCGATCCGGCATGGTTTGCCCGCGAACAGGCGAAGATCTGGTCGCACCAATGGGTCTATGCCGGCCGCCTCAACGATCTCGCTGTCATGACGATGCGGCGCATCTCCGTTGCCGGCGAAAATCTCATCCTGATCCGCGATCGCGACGACAATGTCACGTGTTTCCACAACACCTGCCGGCATCGTGGCTCCGAACTCTGCCTGACCGATGAGAAACAGCTGTCTTCTAAGCTGATCTCCTGCCCCTATCACCAGTGGAGCTATGGGCTCGACGGCCGTCTGGTGCGCACCCCGTTCATTTCTGTGACGCCGGATTTCCGCAAGGAGGATCATGGCCTGTTCAAGGTTCACGTGAACATCTGGAACGGCTTCATCTTCGTCTGCCTCGCTGACGAGGCATCGGACTTTTCCACCGCTCCCGATCTTGGCGTCAGGGCTTTCGACAACTGGCCGATGGAAAGCCTTGTCACCGGCCATACACTGGTCAAGGAACTCGCCTGCAACTGGAAGATCTTCTGGGAAAACTACAATGAATGCCTGCATTGTCCCGGCATTCACCCCGAACTTTCCGAAATGGTGCCCATCTATTCTAAGGGCTACATGGCACCCAACGAGGCGCCCGGCTGGACGCCGGAAAACGACAGCCACGACCACGTGCTCAAGGAAGGCGCCTCGACCTGGTCGATGAACGGCCAGCCTTGCGGGCCGGAATTCCAAGGGCTGAGCGACGCCGAACGCGCCGCCGGCCAAACCTTCGTGACGCTTCTGCCCACCATGTTCATCGTTGCCCATGTCGACTATGTGCGCGCCGTGTCGCTCAGGCCGCTTGGACCGGAGCGCACCGAGCTCAAAGCCGAATGGCTGTTTCCCGCCGAGACTTTGGCGCAGCCAGGCTTCGACCTCGGCAACACAGTCGATTTTGCCACCATCGTGATGCTCCAGGATGGCGCTGCCTGCGAAATGAACCAGCGTGGCCTCAAGAGCTCAAAATATCGCCAGGGTCGGCTCATGCCACAGGAATTCGATGTCCACCGCTTCCAGAACTGGATTCGCGAACAGATGAAATAGCCAGACGGCGTACTTGGCAACGCCCGAGATATCAGACGGACTACAAAAACAACAAAACAGGGAACAAAATCATGCCACTTCTCACCAGACGAACAGCACTTTCACTCATAGGCGGCACGGTGCTTGCCGCCCCTTTCGTCAAGCGCGCCCGCGCTGAAGGCACGCTCGCAGTCTATAACTGGGCGGACTACATCGGCGAGACGACGATCGAGGACTTCCAGAGCGCCACGGGGATTGCCGTCACCTACGACAACTATGCGTCGGCGGAGGAAATGCAGGCCAAGATGCTGGCCGGCGCCACCGGTTACGACGTCGTGGACCACGCGGGCCTCAGCCTGCCTCCGTTCATAAAGGCCAATGTCTACGAAAAGCTCGACAAATCCAAGCTGCCGAACTGGAAGAACCTCGACCCGGCCGTCCTGAAAATTCTCGAGGGCTGGGATCCGGGCAACAACTATGGTGTGCCGTATATGTGGGGTTCAGTCGGCATGACCTTCAATGTTGATATGGTCAAGGAACGGCTGCCGAATGCCGACCTGCAGTCTCTCGACATTCTCTTCAAGCCGGAAAATGCCGCCAAGCTCGCCGATTGCGGCATCTCCGTGCTCGACAGCCCTACCGACATTCTGTTCATGGTGCTGAGATATCTTGGAAAGAACCCGGACACCGCGACCGAAGCCGACTACAAGGCAGCCGCCGACGCCTTCAAGCCGATCCGCAAATACATCAAGACCTTCGACAACTCGAACTACCTGAACGCAATCCCCAACAAGGAGCTCTGCGTCATCAACAATTGGTCGGGCGACTACGCCACGGCCAAGACGCGCGCCAAGGAAGCCGGCGTCGATATCAATCTCGCATATTACGTGCCGAAGACAGGCGCTCCTGCCTGGTGCGATTGCCTGTGCATGACAAGCGACTCGGCCAACAAGGAGAACGCCTACAAGTTCATCAACTACATGATGGACCCCGAAGTCGTCGCCAAGTGCACCAACTTCACCAACTATGCCAACGGCAACCTCGCCTCGAGACCCTTCATCAATCCCGATGTGCTGAAAAACCCGGCGGTTTATCCGGATGCGGAAACCATGGGTCGCCTCTATGCGCCCAAGGCGCCGACCGAAGAGCAGGAACGTGCTTTCACCCGCGTCTGGTCAGATGTGAAATCTGGCTGATCCAGCCACAGGACAGAGGTGAGACATGAGCGTTATTTCTGTTTCGAGGACCGGTATGCCAAGCACAAGCCCTGCGCCAGATGCGAGCCCCGGTTCTCAATTCGTCCGAATCGACAAGGTCACCAAATCGTTTGCCGGCATCCGCGCCGTTAACGAGGTCAGCCTCGACATTGCCAAGGGCGAGCTCTTCGCCCTTCTCGGCGGTTCGGGCTGCGGCAAGACCACGCTGCTACGCATGCTGGCGGGGTTCGAGACGCCGACCGAAGGCCGTATCCTGATCGATGGCAAGGATATGACCGACGTGCCGCCCTATGAGCGGCCCGTCAACATGATGTTCCAGTCCTACGCGCTCTTCCCGCACATGACGGTGGAGAAGAACGTCGCCTATGGCCTCAAGCACGAACAGATGACCGATATCCAGCGCAAGGACCGGGTCAAGCAGATGCTCGATCTGGTCCAGCTCTCCGAACTCGGCCATCGCAAGCCGCACCAGATCTCCGGCGGCCAGCGCCAACGCGTGGCGCTTGCCCGCTCGCTGGCCAAGAGCCCGAAAGTTCTGTTGCTCGACGAACCGCTGGGGGCGCTCGACAAGAAGCTGCGCGAACACACCCAGTTCGAGATCGCCAACATCCAGCACAAGACGGGCATCACCTTTGTCGTCGTCACCCACGACCAGGAAGAAGCGATGACGCTGGCGACCCGCATCGCCGTGATGGACAAGGGCATCGTCAAGCAGATCGGCACGGCGACCGAAGTCTACGAATATCCCAACAGCCGCTTCGTCGCCGGCTTCATCGGCTCGATCAACCTGTTCGAGGGCGAGGTGATCTCGGTCGTCGACAATCTTGCCACCGTGCGCGTTGCAGCACTCGGCATCGACGTCATTGGCTACGCCGGCAAGGATATCGCCCAGGGTCAGAAGATCTCGGCGGCAATCCGCCCGGAAAAGATCTTCATTTCGCGCGAAGCCCCGCAGGTGCCGGGCAACAGCGTCCAGGGCACGGTCGACGATCTCGGCTATTTCGGCAAGGATTCGCTCTATCGCATCAGGCTGGCGACCGGCACGGTGCTGCAGGTCAATTCGGTCAATGCACGCCGCCGGCCTGAAAACGAACGCGTCGCGCAATGGGAAGACAAGGTCTGGCTGTCCTTCGACCCATCCGCCGTCATCTTGCTCAAGGATTGATCATGGCGGCCATCGAGCAAGCACCCTCCGCCATCCCGCACGAAACCGGCCTACGCCACTGGTTCAATCGCCATGGCTGGCGTCAGACGATCATCGCCACTCCCTATTTCTGGCTGACCCTCTTCTTCTTCGTGCCATTCCTGATCATCGTCGCGATCAGCCTGGCCAAAACCGCACCGACCTCACCGCCTTTCGCCTACAAGGCGCAATGGCCCTATATTGATCTCGAAGGCTACCAGCGGCTGTTCACGGATACGCTTTACATCAGGGCTTATTTGATCTCGGTCTACAATGCCGGCATCGCTACCATACTCTGCCTGCTGATCGGCTATCCCATGGCGCTCGGTCTCACTCGCATCAGCCGCACATGGCGAAGCTTCTTCCTCATCCTTGTCATCCTGCCGTTCTGGACGTCGTTCCTGTTGCGCGTCTATGCCTGGATCGGCCTGTTCGGCTCCAACAGCTGGTTCAACAAAGGCCTGACCTCAATCTACAACACCGTCGTGCCGGCAGATTGGGCCATCGCCAATATCCCGATGATGAACACCAATTTCGCCGTCGTCCTGGTGATGGTCTATTCCTACTTGCCGTTCATGATCCTGCCGCTCTACGCCAATCTTGAAAAGCTCGACATGACGCTCAACGAGGCGGCGATGGACCTCGGCTCGCGACCGTCGCAGGTGTTCCGTGACGTGACCCTGCCACTGTCGATCCCCGGCATCATAGCCGGCGGCCTGCTTGTCTTCATCCCGGCCTGCGGCGAGCTGATCATCCCGAGCCTCGTCGGCAACGCCTATGACCCGATGATCGGCCGCGTCATCTCCGATGAGTTCTCCTCGGCGCGCGACTGGCCGATGGCCTCAGCCGTAGCGGTGGCGCTGCTTCTGCTACTGGTGCTGCCGATGATGCTCTACAGCCACTTCGAGTCCCGCGCACAAGCGGGAAGCGAGGTGGGCAAATGAACAAGAAGCCCGTCTTCCTGCTGACCTGCCTCTGGTTGGGTCTAGCCTTCTTCTACATCCCGATCTTCTCGATGATCGTCTATTCCTTCAACAAGTCGCGGCTGGTGACGGTCTGGGGCGGCTTCTCCACCCAATGGTACGGCAAGCTGTTTGCCAATCACCAGATCATCGATGCGGCGCTGCTTTCGCTGCGGATCGCGCTGGTCAGCGCCACATTCGCCACCATCCTCGGCACCATGGCCGGCATCGCGCTGGCGCGTTTTGGCCGGTTCAAGGGCAGGACGCTGTTCTCCGGCTTCGTCACCGCGCCGCTGATCCTTCCCGAAGTGATCACCGGCATCTCGATGCTGATGCTGTTCATCCTGATGGCGCAATGGCTGGGCTGGCCGGGCAAGCGCGGCTTTACCACCGTCACTCTCGCCCACATCACCTTCTCGATGACCTATGTGACCACCATCGTGCAATCAAGACTGTCCACCATGGATGGCTCGATCGAGGAAGCGGCACAGGACCTCGGCTCCAAGCCGTGGCAGGTGCTGAAGGACGTGACGCTGCCGATCATCTTCCCGGCCATCATGTCGGGTTGGCTGCTAGCCTTCACGATTTCCCTCGACGACGTGGTCATCACCAGCTTTACGACGGGGCCTGGCGCCACTACGCTGCCGATCCTGATCTGGAGCAAGGTCAAGCTCGGCGTCACGCCTGATATCAATGCCCTTGCCACCCTGATCATCGTCATTGTCGGCTTCTTCGTGGCCATCGCCGGTTTCATCATGAGCCGGGCGGAACTTCGCAGGCAGCGCGACTACCACCTGGCAACCGCCGCGAATGAATAAACGGAAATGACAATGACCCGCGAAACCGCGATCAGGACGCTCGTCGATGTCCTGGACACCTATCTCGGCCGCTTTGATGGGCCGGGCATCGCCGATGTCCGCTCTGGTATCGCGCGCTGGACGAAGGCGCCGCTGCAGGACATCGCACCGGGCACGATCGAGGCTGTACGCCATGTCGATGCAGCCCTGGCCTCAATGAAGAACAATGGCGAGGCCGTAATCGCAGAGGCGATCGAGGCTGCCCTGCCCTATCTGGAATGGGGCGCCTACGATCCCTATCCGCGCGAAGAAATCGGTGAGACATTCGCGCTTGCTCATGCCGCGTCTTCACTGATCGGCGAGCATGGCCAACTGGCATCCGATGATTTCGACGTCGGGCTGTTCGTTGTCGCGCCCGATACGCTCTATCGCGATCATCATCATGCGGCTCCCGAACTCTATGCGCCGCTGACTGGCCCGAACGGCTGGCGTTTCGCCTCAGGCGCGCCGCTCGACTGGCGGCCGGCCCATCAACCCATCTGGAACGAGGCCTGGGCTCCACATGCCTTCAAGTCCGGTCCAGTCCCATTCTTCTGTATCTACGCCTGGACGCGCGACGTCGCCATCCCTGCCAAAATGATCATCGAGCCCGACTGGGCCGAACTCGAACGTTAAATCCTCCCTCCCGCCCGAACTGGAAAGAGCTCCCGCATGCCCGCCCCCGACCTGATCGTCATCAACGCCAACATCGTCACCATGGACCCACTTACCCCGAAGGCTGAGGCGCTCGCCATCAAGCGAGGCCGCGTCATCGCGCTCGGCACCGATGAGGAAATCTGCGCGCGCGCCGGCGCCGCCACCGAAATCATCGATGCTGGTGGACGGCTCGTTCTGCCGGGCTTCCAGGACACCCATATCCATTTGCAGGATTCAGGTCAGGGTTACGGCCAGAATGCCGCCCTGGACGAAGCGCGCACCGTGGATGAAATCGTCGACACCATGCAGGCCTTCGGCGCTTCGCATAACCGGCCATGGGTCGATGGTGTCGGCTGGTACACCGGCATTTTCAACGACGAGAACCTCAACCGGCATGTGCTTGACCGCGCTGTTCCCGACCGTCCCAGTTTCATCCTGGCATCCGATGGCCACAATGCCTGCCTGAATTCGCTCGCCTGCGAATATGTCGGGCTGGTCAAGGGCATTGCTGATCCGCCGAATGGCCATTTCGTGCTCGACGCCGATGGCGTGCCGACCGGCATGCTGCATGAAGATGCGATCAAATGGGCGGATGCGCGCATGCCGCAGCCCACCGACGAAGACTTTGCCTTCGGCATCAAGTTTGCCCAGGCGCTGGCCAATCGCCATGGCATCACCGGTGTCATAGACGCGTCAGTCGCCGACCGGCATGTCCGCGTCTATGACGGACTGGAAAAGGCCGGCGCGCTGACCGTCCGCGTTTGCGCCACCGCACGCATCGAGCCGCATGAAGCAACGGCTGATGCCGTCGCCCGTGTCTCGGCCTACCGCGCGGCCTACCAGTCGGAAATGTTCCATGTCCATTCGGCAAAGTTCTTCCTCGACGGCGTCCTGGAAAACCGCACTGGCGCGATGATCGACGACTATTCCGATGCGCCCGGAGGCAACGCGCCGCTGATGTTCGGCCACGCCCAGATCCTCGACCTGTTCACCGCCTTCGATGCCGCCCGCTTCCAGATCCATGTGCATGTGATCGGCGACAATGCCGTTCGCGCCGCCCTGGACGGCTTGGAAGAAGCCCGCGTGGTCAACGGCCGCTGGCCGAGCCTGCACCAGCTCGCCCATGTCCAATGCATCGACCCCGCCGACATCCCGCGCTTCCACGAACTGGGCGCGATGATGAACATCCAGCCGCTCTGGGCCCGTCACGAACCGTCGGTCACCGATGTCGCGATGCCGATGGTCGGCGAAGCCCGCGGCAAATGGATGTACGCCTTCCGCTCACTCATCGATGCCGGTGCGCCCTATGCGCTGTCGAGCGACTGGGGCGTGTCGACCCTCAATCCGTTCGAAATCATGGAAACGGCTATCACCCGCCAGCCACCCTCGAAGCCGAAGGATCACCCCGTCTTCCTGCCGGAACAGCGGATGACGCGCGAGGAATGCATCAAGGCCTATACGATCCACGCAGCGCAAGCCGCCTGGCGCTCGGCCGACACCGGTTCGCTCACCCCCGGCAAGTATGCCGACCTGATCGTGCTGGACCGCGACATAACAACCTGCGACGTCTACGACATCGGCGACACACAGGTGCTGCTGACCTTGCTCGGCGGCAAGGAAGTCCACCGCGATCCGAGCTTCCGGACGCTGAATTCCTAGTATCCGGACTTAAAAGCTCGCAGCGCTGGAACAGTGCGACGCTGAATGTCCTGGATACGCTCGTGACAGGTGGTATCGGTTCTGCTCCTCGGTGTAGCCGAGGAGAGTTCCTTCAAGCCATTCCAGGTGGGAACACCATCCATTTTTGCGAAGCATGCCCAAAAGCAGGCAATAAGCCTCGACACGCCATTCTTCGCCTTTCAACGTGTAGAAATAGTAGTCGATATCAATAGGGGAAACATTGGGCAGCCGAGTTTCGAAAGTTCTCATATGCTCGGAGATGATTCCACTCGCAACGTGTGATGCAAAGTCCTGATCCGACAGCGCATCAGACTTTTCGAAACCGGCCACGCGTTCATGTGCGAATACAGCAAGCGGCTTTTCCCCTGCCAACATCAATTCAAGTTCCCGGTTCGTATGGATTGGATACGGGTATGGTTCGGCGTTCGTCATCGGCGGCTTCTGTCCTGTCTGCTGTCATTATATCCTAGGCTGGGGCCTTGGCTTTCTCGGCATCTTCCAGCCGCTGGGTCTTGGCCCGCGCAGCGGCCTCTGCGTAGTCCGCTGCAAGTTCGTCGCGTGGGGCCTTATCATAGTGCGTAGGCTGCAGCAGGCCGGCACCGTGGGCGAAGAGAACGTAATCGGCGAACATGTCGAGCGTGCTGTTCCAGCCCCAACGGTGACCGTCGCAATCCTCCTCGCTGCGGAACTCCGCCTGACGAAAACGCATGATCGTTGCATCGCCATCCGCCTCGAAATCCAGCGTGATCAAGGTCTCGTAGCGCAGGCTGTCCATGCTGTAGGAGAAAACCAGCCGATCCGGCGGTGATATCTCGTGATAGGTGCCCCACACCCAGCACGCGACATCTCCGCTTTCCATGCACAGACGCCAGGCGCCGCCTTCGCGAAAATCCTGCTCGGCATGGGTAAGGCCGAAGCCGCGCGGACCCCACCAGCGGATGAGGTGCTTGGGATGGGTCCAGAATGAGTAGACCAGTTCGCGGGGCGCGTTGAAGCGGCGCTCGAGGATGAGAACCCGGTCGGATGTGCTATGAATGTTCATTGCCCTTCTCCCTTTCTTCCATGATCTCGGCGAGATACTCGTCCATCTTGTCGAAGCTCTCGCTCCAGAATCGACGCATCTCGACGGTCCAGTCTCGAATTTCCTTGAGCGAGGCGGTTTCCAGTCGGCAGGGTCGCGTCTGCGCCTCTCTTCCCCGACTGATCAGGCCAGCGTCCTCAAGCACCCTGAGATGCCGCGATATGGCTGGCGCCGAGATGTCGAACGGCCGGGAGAGTTCCAGGACTGTCGCTTCCCCCTGGGCAAGGCGCTCGACGATCGAACGGCGTGTCGGGTCGCCCAGCGCCGCGAAGATCGCCGTCAAACGATCCGGGGACGGAGAATAATCAGCATTTTGGTTAATTAACATAAATGTTAATTACAGAACTGAAACACCAAGGTCAAGCCTTGTAGGCGACCATCACCACACCCAGGAAAATCAGCACGATGCCGGACCAGTTGAGAAGCGTCGGCCGCTCGCCGAGAAACAGCACGGCAAAGATCGCCACCAGCACCACGCTGAGCTTGTCGACCGGGGCCACCTGCGCCGCATTGCCGATCTTCAGCGCCCGGAAATAACAGAGCCATGAGGCCCCGGTCGCTAGCCCGGAAAGCGTCAGGAACGTCCAGGTCTTCGGCGAGATCGTCAGCGGTGATTGCCATCCGCCGATGAGAAACAGCATGCCGCCAAGCACGACGAGGATGATGATCGTCCGGATGAAGGTTGCAAAATCCGAATTGACGTTCTCGATGCCCACTTTGGCGAAGATCGCCGTCATCGCCGCGAATGCTGCCGAAAGGAGAGCCCAGAATTGCCAGGAGACGAGAAGACTTTTCATTGAGTTTCCAACCTTTTCAATGTCGCACCGGCGATGATGACGGGTTTATGAAATAGCAGCTTGCTTTCCTTGTTTGCATTGCACAAACTCCCGAAGTTCGCTCCAGCACTCTTCAGGGCGCGGCGAAAATGGCGATTTCGAGAACCGGAGCGGAGCGTACTTAAAGGTACGTGAGCACCGGAAGCGCAGAAATTGCCATTTGCAGACCGTCCTGATGAGTGCTGGAGCGAACTAAAAAAACAGGGAACTGCTGAGCGTATGTCCATCAAAGCCAGTATTTATCATCTGACCCACTATATCTACGACAAACCTGTCGTTCTGAGCCCACAGATCATCCGCCTGAAACCAGCCGCGCACTCGAAAACCAAGGTCTTGAGCCATTCGCTCAAGGTTTCGCCCGAGAATCATTTCGTCAACCTGCAGCAGGATCCCTACGGCAACTACCTCGCCCGCTTCGTGTTTCCAGAGCCTGTGACCGAGCTCAAGATCGAAGTCGATCTCGTCGCCGACATGACTGTCTACAATCCCTTCGATTTCTTCATCGAGGAATCGGGGGAAATGTGGCCATTCGCCTATCCGGAAGACCTGAAGGAAGACCTGTCGATCTACTTGAAGCCGGAGCCCGTTGGGCCGCTTCTGCAAGCATTCCTCGACACGATCGACCGGACGCCGGTCAAGACCATCGATTTCGTGGTCGGCCTCAATCACCGCCTGCAGCAGCAAATCGGCTATGTCATCCGCATGGAGCCCGGCGTTCAAGAACCGGAATTCACGCTCTCGAGCGCACTCGGCTCGTGCCGCGATTCCGGCTGGCTTCTGGTGCAGATCCTGCGGCATCTCGGCCTGGCCGCCCGTTTCGTCTCCGGCTACCTCATCCAGCTCGCGCCCGACATCAAGGCGCTGGACGGCCCCTCGGGCACCGAGGTCGACTTCACCGACCTGCACGCCTGGTGCGAAGTCTATCTACCCGGCGCAGGCTGGGTGGGCCTCGACCCCACATCTGGGCTGCTGACCGGCGAAAGCCACATCCCGCTTGCCGCCTCCCCACATTTCCGGAATGCGGCGCCGATCACCGGCGGATATTTCGGCCAGGCGAACACCACCTTCGATTTCGACATGAAGGTGACGCGTGTCTCCGAGCATCCCCGTATCACCAAGCCCTTCCCGCAGGATTCCTGGGAGCATCTCGACAAGCTTGGCGAGGAGGTCGACGCTTACCTGAAGACAGAAGACGTCCGCCTGACAATGGGCGGCGAGCCGACCTTCGTGTCGATCGACGATTTCCAGTCGGAGGAATGGAACACCGGCGCCGTCGGCCCGCAGAAGCGCGCGCTCGCCGACACCCTGATCCGCAAGCTGCGCGATCGCTTCGCACCAGGCGGCTTCCTACATTACGGCCAGGGCAAGTGGTATCCCGGCGAAAGCCTGCCCCGCTGGACCTTCTCGCTCTATTGGCGACGAGACGGAAAGTCGGTCTGGTCAAACGAGAAGTTGATTGCCGTCGAAGGCAAGAAGTATGACGTCACCGACACCGACGCCGAAAAGCTGCTCGGCGGCATCGCCAAGGAACTCGACATCAACCCGGAACTCGTCGTGCCAGCCTATGAGGATCCGGCGGAGTGGGTCATCAAGGAAGCCAACCTTCCGGAAAATGTCGATCCATCCAATTCCAAGCTCGAGGATCCGGAGGAACGCGCCCGCATCGCCAAGGTGTTCTCCAAGGGCCTGACCGCGCCATCCGGCTTTGTCCTGCCGGTGCAGGCGTGGAATGCGCGCGCCGAGGGGCGGCGATGGATATCGGAGAAATGGGAGACGCGCCGCGGCCGCCTCTATCTGGTGCCGGGCGACTCGCCGGTCGGCTATCGCCTGCCCTTGGGATCGTTGCCTTATCTGCCGCCTTCGCAATATCCCTATATTCATCCGGTCGACCCGACTGTTCCGCGCGGCGAGCTTCCCGATTTCGAGAAAGAAGCCAAACGCACCCTGCCCGCGCATTCCACCCAGGCAACCACAACCATCCAGCAGAAGCAGACCGGCCAGTCCTTCGAAGAGATTGGTGGACGCGTCCGCACCGCCATCAGCGTCGAAGTTCGTGATGGCCGCCTGTCCGTCTTCATGCCTCCGACGGAAGCGGTCGAGGACTATCTCGACCTGATCGCCTCGGCCGAACGCGCCGCTGCGGCCCTCAATCTGCCGGTCCACATCGAAGGCTATACGCCGCCGCACGATCCGCGCCTGAATGTCATCCGTGTCGCGCCAGACCCCGGCGTCATCGAGGTCAACATCCATCCGGCGACAAACTGGAAGGAATGCGTCGACATCACCACGGCGGTCTATGAGGAAGCGCGGCAATCGCGCCTCGGAGCCGAGAAATTCATGATCGACGGCCGCCACACCGGCACCGGTGGCGGCAACCATGTCGTGGTCGGCGGCGCCAACCCCAATGACAGCCCGTTTTTGCGTCGCCCCGACCTGCTGAAAAGCATCGTGCTTTTCTGGCAGCGCCACCCTTCCCTCTCCTACCTGTTCTCCGGCCTGTTCATCGGCCCGACCAGCCAGGCGCCGCGTATCGACGAGGCCCGTCATGACGGCCTCTACGAACTTGAAATCGCGCTTTCGCAGGTTCCCTCGCCCGGAAAAGGCGTGACCCCGCTGCCATGGCTGGTCGACCGGCTGTTCCGCAACCTGTTGGTCGATTCCTCGGGCAACACGCATCGTGCCGAGATCTGCATCGACAAGCTGTTCTCGCCGGATGGCCCAACCGGGCGGCTTGGTCTGGTCGAATTCCGCGGTTTTGAGATGCCGCCTGAAAGCCGCATGAGCCTGGCGCAGCAATTGCTGATCCGCGCGCTGATCGCCCGGTTCTGGAAATCGCCGCTCGACGGCAGGCTGACACGATGGGGCACGACGCTGCACGACCGCTTCATGCTGCCGCATTTCGTCTGGCAGGATTTCCTCGATGTACTGGAAGACCTGAAGATGCACGGCTTCAACTTCCGCCCCGAATGGTTCGAAGCGCAGCTCGAGTTCCGCTTCCCGTTCTATGGCGAAGTCGATTACGACGGCACCAAGCTCGAACTCCGCCAGGCGCTGGAGCCGTGGCACGTCACGGGCGAATCGGGCGCCATCGGCGGCACTGTGCGGTTTGTCGATTCCTCGGTCGAGCGGCTGCAGGTCAAGCTCGAAACGTCCAATCCGGAGCGCTTCGCCGTCGCCTGCAACGGACGCCCCTTGCCGCTCCACAAAACCACGGCCGGTGGCGGCGCCGTTGCCGGCGTGCGCTTCAAGGCATGGCAGCCGGCGGCCGGTTTCCACCCGGCTTTGCCGGTTAATACACCCTTGACCTTCGACATTTATGATCAATGGACGGGAAAGGCTGTTGGCGGCTGCATTTACCATGTTGCTCATCCGGGTGGACGCAACTATGAAACATTTCCAGTCAACGGCTATGAAGCACAGGCACGGCGGCTTGCTCGCTTCGAACCATGGGGCCACACCGCAGGGCGCTACCAGCTCCTGCCGGAAACACCCCATCCGGAATTCCCGCTGACATTGGATCTCAGGAGGCCGCCGGGAGTGTAAATGACAGCGACCGGCGCGACCAGCAAACGGGAAACCGTGGCGGAAAAGAAGCGGGGCTTTGATTATCGGCCGCTCCCGGGCATAGCCGACGAGATGCTGGGACCGGACGGCAAGGTGCGCCCGGTCTGGAAGCATTTCATCGATTCCCTTTCGCGCATGAGCGAAGAAGATCTCGAAGGCCGGATTGCCAAGGCCGACCGTTATCTGCGCGATGCCGGCGTGTTCTACCGCGCCTATGGTGGCGCGCCCAATGTCGAGCGCTCATGGCCGCTGGCCCCGGTTCCCGTGCTGATTGATGGCAAGGAATGGGAAGTGGTTGAGGCTGGCCTCGTTCAGCGGGCCGAACTGCTGGAGCGCATCGCCGCCGATATCTATTCCGAGAACCGGCTGGTGCAGGAAGGCTTCCTGCCGCCGGCGCTGATTGCCGCCAATCCCGAATATCTGCGCCCCGTCGTCGGCTTGACCCCTGCCGGCGGCAAGTTCCTGCATTTCATCGCCTTTGAAATCGGCCGTGGCCCCGACGGCAACTGGTGGGTGCTTGCCGACCGCACGCAGGCGCCGTCAGGTGCGGGCTTTGCGCTCGAAAACCGCGTCGCTACCACCCGCGCCTTCTCCGACATCTACGCCGAGACTCATGTCCATCGCCTCGCCTCGTTCTTCGGTGCGTTCCGCGATGCGCTGCAGAGCCACAAGAAGCATGCCGACGATCGCATAGCGGTTCTCTCCCCCGGCCCGGCCAACGAAACCTATTTCGAGCATTCCTACATCGCCCGCTATCTCGGCTTCATGCTGCTCGAGGGCGAAGACCTCACCGTCGTCAACAATCAAGTCATGGTGCGCACCGTCGCCGGCCTCAAGCCGGTCAGCGTGCTCTGGCGCCGCCTCGATGCCAACTACGCAGATCCGCTGGAACTGAACCAGGGATCGCAGATCGGCACGCCCGGTCTTGTGCAGGCATTGCGCGCCGAAAGCGTCACCATCGTCAATGCGCTGGGGTCAGGCCTGCTCGAGACGCGCGCCTTCCTGTCCTTCATGCCGGCCATCTGTCGGCGGCTGTTGAATGAGGACCTGAAACTGCCGTCGATCGCCACCTGGTGGTGCGGCCAGAAGGCCGAACGCGAACACGTCGCGCGCAATCTCGACAAGATGGTCATCGGCCCGGCCTATTCGAGCCTGCCCTTCTTCGACGACTATAACCAGTCGCAGGCCGGCAGTGCGCTCAAGGAGAGCGGCGATGAATTCCTCAAGCGCCTCGCCGAAGAAGGCAACGGCCTTGTCGGCCAGGAGATCGTCAAGCTTTCTACCACGCCGGCTTTCGTCGACGGCAAGCTGCAGCCCAGGCCGATGAGCCTGCGCGTCTTTGCCGCCCGCACCCGCGACGGCTGGCAGATCATGCCCGGCGGTTTTGCCCGCATCGGCACCAGCGACGACAACTCGGCGATCGCCATGCAGAAAGGCGGCTCGGTCGCCGATGTCTGGGTCGTCTCCGACGGGCCGGTCAAATGGTCGACGCTTCTGCCGTCGGAAGAAAACTTCACCCGCAACATGCCCGGCAGCCTGCCGAGCCGCGCCGCCGACAATCTCTTCTGGCTGGGCCGCTATATCGAGCGGGCTGAAGGCGGACTGCGCATCCTGCGCGCCTGGCATGGCCGTTTCGCGGAGTACGCCGACCGCAAACAGCCGCTGCTGGCCAATGTCTCCGAGTATCTCGCCGCCCTCGATATCGATACGGAAGAGACGATCCCGGAAAGCCTGGTCAACAACATCTCCAGTGCGCTCTATTCCGCCTCCAACATTCGCGACCGGTTCTCGCCCGACGGCTGGCTGGCGCTGAACGATCTCGCCAAGACGACGCAGGAATTCCGCGAGAAGATCAAGGCCGGCGACGACGCCACCAGCGCCATGACCGTGCTCCTGCGCAAGCTCGCGGGCTTTGCCGGTCTGGTGCATGAAAACATGTATCGCTTCACCGGCTGGCGCTTCCTGTCGATTGGCCGCTATCTCGAACGCGGCCTGCACATGTCGCGGCTGCTCGGGCATTTCTCCGGCCCTGATGCGCCGGATGGCGCGCTCGACATGCTGATCGAGATTGGCGACAGCGTCATGACCCACCGCCGCCGCTACAATGTCGCGACCGCACGACTGACAGTGACCGATCTCTTGGCGCTCGATCCGCTCAATCCGCGCTCGATCCTCTACCAGCTCAACGAGATCCGCACCGAAGTCGAGCAATTGCCGAACGCCATCGTCAACGGCCAGATGTCGCCCTTCCACCGCGAGGCGATGCGGCTCTATTCGAACCTCGCCCTGATGACGCCGGAAAGCATGGACGGCGCGGTCTATGACAAGCTTGAAAACGAGATGGAGCGGTTCTCGGATCTTCTCGCTCGCACCTATATCGGTTGATCCATGCTCTATGATGTCTCGATGACCATCGAATATACCTATGAGGTCGCAGCCTCCGGCGCGCGCCATGTCGTGCGCGTGCTGCCGCTGACGCTCGACAGCGGTCAGCGCCTGATCGCAGGCACCGTGACCATCCTTCCCGCACCCGACGAACGCAGCGACTTCGTCGACTTTTTCCAGAACCCCGCAGCCGAGATCAGTTTCCGCAATCCGCACGACCGGCTGGAAATCCGCATGCAGGCGCGCGTGCAGGTGGATAACCCCGCCCCGCAGGCAGATTTCAGCCCGGCAATCGAAAAGCTGGGTGCCGAAGTCTTCGACAGCTGGACGCTGGAGCCGGAAGCGCCGCATCATTTTCTTGGTGAAAGCCCGCGTCTGGGCCACTCCAAAGATATTGCCGCCTGGATCCGCACGATGATCAACCCGCAGATGTCAGTGCGCGAAGTCGCGACGACTGTCTGCAGCAAGATCCACGAACAGTTCAAATATCTGCCGGGCGCCACCAAGGTCGACACCTCGGCCGATGTCGCCTTCCGCCTGAAGAAAGGCGTCTGCCAGGATTTCGCCCATGTCATGATCCTGGCTTTGCGCTCCGTCGGCGTCCCGGCGGGCTATGTCTCGGGTTTCCTGCGCACCATTCCCCCGCCGGGCAAGGAACGGCTCGAAGGTGCCGATGCCATGCATGCCTGGGTGCGTGTCTGGTGTGGCCGGGCAACGGGATGGATGGAGTGGGACCCCACCAACAATATCATGGCCGGCAGCGACCACATCCGCGTCGCCTATGGCCGTGATTACTCCGACGTCGCACCGGTCGTCGGCATTCTCAAAAGCTATGGCGGTCACAAGACCGACCAGGCGGTTGATGTCATCCCCGTCAGCGTGTGATCTATTCTATAAAAATGGCATACATTCCTTTGTACACAAGCAAAACTACCGCGCCTTCGCGGGAGTTGCTGGCGGTCTACCAGCACTTTTCACACGCAATAATGCCTGGTGTAAGATTTTCTTAAAATTCAAGGGTTTGCTGAAACACTAACAAAATAAATGTCTGTTAACTTCTCGTTCAGTGGCAAACCCCGAACCGACGAGAACCTCCATGCGTTCATCTGCATTTTCATTTGCAGTCCTCCGCCGTCTCATCAAAGACAAATATGGTAATCTTTCGGTCATGGCCGCGCTTATCCTGCCGGTCGGCCTCGGCGCGGCGGGGCTGGCCCTCGACGCCTCAAAGATGATCGCCAGCCGAACGGCCCTGCAGAACGCTGCCGACGCCGCAGCGCTTGCCGCGGCATCGGCGCTCGCCAACAAGGGCGTGACGACAACCGAGGCCAAGGCACTGGCGGCGGACTTCATTGCTGGGCAGATGTCCAACAATGTCGACAACGCCGAAGAACTGGCGACGCCGTTCAATTTCGGTAGTTGCACCAATGTCGACGTGACCGAGACGACCACGGTTGGCACGGCCAAGAAATACGATGTCAAAGTCACGACATGCTACGATGTCAAATACACCGCACTCTCCGCCTTCCTGGGAAAGAGCGGCGGACGATTGACGGTGTCGAGTTCCACCGAATCGACCACCGAGAGCAAGAACGCGCTGTCGATGTATCTTGTCCTCGACCGCTCAGGCTCGATGTCGGAATATACAGACACGGTGTCTGGCAGCTATTCCTGCCGCTATGGCCGCAAGACCTACACCTGCTACACCTATTACGACAAGATTACCGCGCTCAGGATGGCAGCGACCAACCTGATGAAGCAGCTTGGAGCGTCCGATCCGGACACCACCCTGGTGCGCACCGGTGCGGTTTCCTACAACGCCAGCATGCAGACGCCGGTCGACATGGCCTGGGGCGAGACGAGCACCAAGAGCTACATCAGCGCACTGACCGCCACCGGCGGCACCGACTCCAGCCTCGCCTTCAAGACCGCCTACAACGCGCTGTCGGCGGCGACCGAAGACGCCAAGCACATGGCCAAGAACGGTCAGGTTCCATCCAAATACATCGTCTTCATGACGGACGGTGACAACAACTACACCACTGCCGACACCGCGACGAAGCAGTGGTGCGACCTGGCCAGAACGGCCGGCATCGAGGTCTACTCCGTGGCGTTCATGGCACCGGACCGCGGCAAGGCGCTGTTGAATTATTGCGCTACCACCAGTGCCCACTATTTTGCTGCCGAAGACGCCGACGATCTCAATGCCGCCTTCGAATATATCGGCGACCGTGCGACCGAAACCGCAACCCGCCTCACCCAGTAGTCCAGACGCCTCCCTGTCCCTGACTTGAGCCGCCGGTGCCTAGCACCGGCGGTTTTTTCGTTCGGCACCATTGACCACCTGTCTTCCAGCCATCGGCTCGCAAATAAATCGCCAAAAGGCGCTGGTCGAAGTCCTCCGGCTAAACTGCCATTTTTGCTAAATTCTTCTCCAATTCGAATAAACCGTTGCATGTGCATTTGAACGGTGCAAATCTTTGAAGTGCTGGGGCGCCTTGATCCTCCCGAAGGCGCTGGAAACTTAAAAGAAGTGATTGAGCCGCCTATGAAAAATCTTGCCGAGCCGACAGATTTTCCCCGTCCTCCAGTGCGTTCCACCGATCCCCAAACCCTTGCCAACGACATTGTTGAACGCCTGATCTACCGCATTGGCAAGGACGTGAAGGTGGCCAAGCCACATGACTGGCTGACGGCGACGATCCTCGTCGTCCGAGACCGGGTGATCGATCGCTGGATGGAATCAACCCGCAGGACCTACGAATCGGGCGGCAAGCGCGTCTATTACCTGTCGCTGGAGTTCCTCATCGGCCGATTGACGCGCGATGCAATCTCGAATCTCGGTCTCATGGAAGAAGTGCGCGATGCCCTGCAGTCGCTCGGCGTCGATGTCGATCTCATCGCCTCGCTGGAGCCCGATGCAGCCCTCGGCAACGGCGGTCTCGGCCGCCTCGCAGCATGCTTCATGGAATCGATGGCGACTGTCGACATCCCGGCTTACGGCTACGGCATCCGCTATGTCCATGGCCTGTTTCGCCAACAGATCGCAGATGGCTGGCAGGTGGAACTGCCGGAGACCTGGCTTGCCCACGGCAATCCGTGGGAATTCGAGCGCCGCGAAAGCGCCTATGAAATCGGCTTCGGCGGCACGGTCGACTCTGTGCTCGCCCCCGACGGCGATGCACGCTATGTCTGGAAACCTTCGGAGCGCGTGATCGCGGTCGCCTACGACACGCCGATCGTCGGCTGGCGCGCCAACCGCGTCAACACCCTGCGTCTGTGGACCGCCCAGCCCATCGACCCGATCCTGCTCGACGCCTTCAACGCCGGCGACCATATCGGCGCCTTGAAGGAAAGCAACAAGGCGGAATCCCTCGCCCGCGTCCTCTATCCCGCCGATGCGACGCCCGCTGGCCAGGAACTGCGTCTCAGGCAGGAATTCTTCTTCTCCTCGGCCTCGCTGCAAGACATCCTGCGGCGCCATCGCCAGCAATATGACACGCTCGAAAACTTGGCCGACAAGGTGGCGATCCAGCTCAACGACACCCATCCGTCGGTTGCTGTCGCCGAATTGATGCGCCAGCTTTGCGACGTGCACGGCTTCGCATTCGACGCCGCCTGGGAGATCACCCGCAAGACGATCTCCTACACCAACCACACGCTCCTGCCCGAAGCGCTCGAAACCTGGCCGGTGCCGCTGTTCGAACGGCTGCTGCCGCGGCATATGCAGATCATCTATGGCATCAACGCCAAGGTGCTGGTCGAAGCCCGCAAGGTCAAAAATTTCACCGACCCGCAGATCCGCGCAATCTCGCTGATCGACGAAAGCGGCGACCGCCGCGTGCGCATGGGTAACCTCGCCTTCATCGGCTCGCATTCGATCAACGGCGTCTCGGCGCTGCATACCGAACTTATGAAGGTCACTGTGTTTTCCGACCTGCACAAGCTCTATCCCGACCGGATCAACAACAAGACCAACGGCATCACGCCGCGCCGCTGGCTGAACCAGTGCAATCCCGGTCTGGTCACGCTGCTGCGGGAGACAATCGGCGACAAGTTCCTCGACGAGACAGAAGCGCTGCAGGACCTCAACGCCTTCGCCGACAATGCCGACTTCCAGAAGAAGTTCGCCGCCGTCAAGCGCGACAACAAGGTGCGCCTCGCCCAACTGATCCAGAGCCGCATGGGCCTGAAGCTCGACCCGTCGGCGATGTTCGACATCCAGGTGAAGCGCATCCACGAATACAAGCGCCAGTTCCTCAACATCATCGAGGCCGTCGCACTCTACGACCAGATCCGCTCGCACCCGGAAAAGGACTGGGTGCCGCGCGTCAAGATTTTCGCCGGCAAGGCAGCCCCGAGCTACCACAATGCCAAGCTGATCATCAAACTGGCCAACGATGTCGCCCGCGTCGTCAATTCGGACCCGGCCGTGCGCGGCCTGCTGAAGGTCGTCTTCGTGCCGAACTACAATGTCTCGCTCGCCGAGATCCTGGTGCCCGCCGCCGACCTTTCCGAGCAGATCTCGACCGCCGGCATGGAAGCCTCCGGTACTGGCAACATGAAGTTCGCTCTCAACGGCGCGCTGACCATCGGCACGCTCGACGGCGCCAATGTCGAAATGCGCGATCATGTCGGCGCCGAAAACATCCAGATCTTCGGCATGTCGGCTGAGGAGGTCTCAACGGCGCGTGCCGAGGGCCACAATCCCCGTGCCATCATCGAGGGTTCGCGCGAGCTCGCCCAGGCACTGCACGCCATCGGCTCCGGCGTCTTCTCCCCCGATGACCCCGGCCGCTTCTCGAGCCTCGTGGATGGGCTTTACCAGCACGACTGGTTCATGGTGGCCGGCGATTTCGACGCCTATGCGGCCGCCCAGCGTGAGGTCGATCGCACATGGATGAATGAGAAAGACTGGTGGGGTAAGGCCATACGGAACACGGCCCGGATGGGGTGGTTCTCCTCCGACAGGACGATCCGTCAATATGCGAAGGAAATCTGGAGGGCGGGATGAAATCCGTGACAGGCAAGTCCAAAAGCAAGAAATCATCGAACTCGGGAGGAGATGCGATGGACAAGGCTGTTACGAAAAACAAGAAGGGCGAAACCGTGGATGCCCCGCCGCCCGTGCCAAAGACCAAGGTGGCCAAGGATTTCCGCATCTTCAACGAGGAAGTCGCAGCCATCGTGGCTGGCGTGCACGCCAACCCGTTCGCGGTGCTCGGCGTGCATGAATTTGGCAAGGAATTCGTTGCCCGCACCTTCATTCCGGGCGCCGAGGAAGTCACGGCCTTCACGCTGAAGGGCGAGCCCGCAGGCTCGATCCCTCGCCGCGACCAAGCCGGCTTCTTCGAAGGGCTCGTCACCATCAAGTCGCGCCAGCCGCTGCGCTACCATGCCAGGAATGCCGATGGCGAATGGGACTTGGTCGACCCCTACGGCTTCGGCCCCGTGCTTGGGCCGATGGACGATTATTTCATCCGCGAGGGCCAGCATCTCCGGCTGTTCGACAAGATGGGCGCCCATCCCCTCCATCACGAGGGTGCCGACGGCTTCCATTTCGCCGTCTGGGCGCCGAACGCAGCCCGCGTTTCGGTCGTCGGCAGTTTCAACGATTGGGATGGCCGCCGCCACGTCATGCGCCTGCGCAGCGATACCGGCGTCTGGGAGATCTTCCTGCCCGGCATCGACAGCGGCGAGGCCTATAAATTCGAGATCCTTGCCAAGGACGGCAAGCTGTTGCCGCTCAAGGCCGATCCCTATGCCCGGCGCTCGGAGCTTCGTCCGCACACCGCCTCGATGACCACGCCGGAAATGCACCAGGAGTGGGAGGACAAGGCACATCGCGACTGGTGGTCGTCGATCGATGCACGCCGCCAGCCGATCTCGATCTACGAGGTCCATCCCGGCTCATGGCGTCGCGGCGCCGACAATGCCATGCTCACCTGGGACGAAATGGGCGACCTGCTGATCCCCTATTGCGTCGAGATGGGCTTCACCCATGTCGAATTCATGCCGATCACCGAACATCCATTCGACCCGTCATGGGGCTACCAGACGACCGGGCTGTTTTCGCCAACCGCCCGCTTCGGCGAGCCAGAAGGCTTTGCCCGCTTCGTCAACGGCGCCCACAAGGCAGGCATTTCGGTGTTGCTCGACTGGGTGCCGGCCCACTTCCCCACCGACCAGCACGGGCTGCGCCATTTCGATGGCACCGCGCTCTACGAGCATGAAGACCCGCGCCAGGGCTTCCACCCCGACTGGAACACCGCGATCTACAATTTCGGCCGCACCGAAGTGGTGAGCTTCATCATCAATTCGGCGCTCTATTGGGCGGAAAAATTTCATGCCGACGGCATCCGCGTCGATGCAGTCGCCTCGATGCTTTACCTCGACTATTCGCGCAAGGAAGGCGAGTGGGTGCCCAATAAGTATGGCGGGCGCGAGAATCTTGAGGCGGTCGAATTCCTCAAGGACATGAACCGCCATCTCTACGGTTCGCACCCCGGCATCCTCACCATCGCCGAGGAATCCACCTCGTGGCCGAAGGTCTCGGCACCCGTCCATGACGGCGGCCTGGGCTTCGGCTTCAAGTGGAACATGGGCTTCATGCACGACACGCTGCAATATCTGCAGCGCGACCCGATCTATCGCCGGCATCATCACAACGAGCTGACCTTCGGCCTGCTCTACGCTTTCTCGGAGAATTTCGTCCTGCCGCTCAGCCACGATGAGGTCGTGCATGGCAAGGGTTCGCTGATATCAAAGATGACCGGCGACGACTGGCAGAAATTCGCAAATCTCAGGGCCTATTACGGCTTCATGTGGGGCTATCCCGGCAAGAAGCTGCTGTTCATGGGCCAGGAATTCGCACAATGGGCGGAGTGGTCGGAAGCCAAGTCGCTCGACTGGCATCTGCTCGACTATCCCAACCACGACGGCATGCGCAAGCTGGTCAAGGACCTCAACAATCTCTATCGCACCACACCGGCTTTGCATGCGCGCGACTGTGAGGGCGAGGGCTTTGAATGGTTGATTGCCGACGACAGCGAAAATTCCGTCTATGCCTGGCTGCGCAAGGCGCCGGGTGAAAAGCCGGTGGCGGTGATTTCCAACTTCACACCGGTCGTACGCGAGAATTACGGTGTGCCGCTGCCATTCGAGGGCAAGTGGCGCGAGATCATGAACACCGATTCCGAGGGTTACTGGGGCTCCGGAAAGGGCAATGGCGGCGAAGTGACCGCATGGAGGCAGGAAACTGGCCGGATCGAGGCGCGTTGCGTCCTGCCGCCACTTGGGACAATCTGGCTTGAACTTTCGGAATAACCGAATTCTCGAAGTAACATTGAGTTGCATGACAATAAGAGTAGGGAGGACACTATGACTGAAAAACGGATCCAGCCTCTCGCGCGTGACGCGATGGCCTATGTTCTCGCTGGCGGCCGGGGAAGCCGCCTCAAGGAACTCACCGACCGACGAGCCAAGCCCGCCGTCTATTTCGGCGGCAAGACGCGCATTATCGATTTCGCGCTGTCAAACGCGCTGAATTCCGGTATCCGCCGCATCGGTGTCGCCACCCAGTACAAGGCGCATTCGCTGATCCGCCACCTGCAGCGCGGCTGGGACTTCTTCCGTCCTGAACGTAACGAAAGTTTCGACATCCTGCCGGCCTCCCAGCGCGTTTCGGAAACGCAGTGGTATGAGGGCACGGCAGACGCCGTCTACCAGAACATCGACATCATCGAGCCGCACAATCCCGAATACATGGTGATCCTGGCCGGCGACCATATTTACAAAATGGACTACGAGCTGATGTTGCGCCAGCACGTCAATTCCGGCGCCGACGTCACCATCGGCTGCCTGGAAGTGCCGCGCATGGAGGCGGTCGGCTTCGGCGTCATGCATGTCGATGCCAAGGACATCATCATCGACTTCATCGAAAAGCCCGCCGATCCGCCCGGCATTCCCGGCAACGAGGAGATGGCGCTGGCCTCGATGGGTATCTACGTCTTCCACACCAAGTTCCTGATCGAACTTCTCAAGCGCGATGCCGCCGACCCCAATTCGTCGCGCGACTTCGGCAAGGACCTGATCCCCTATATCGTCAAGAACGGCAAGGCCGTCGCCCACCGCTTCGCCGAATCCTGCGTGCGCGCCGAGATGGAAAAGCAGGCCTACTGGCGCGACGTCGGAACGGTCGACGCCTATTGGCAGGCCAACATCGACCTCACCGACGTGGTGCCGGAACTCGACCTCTATGACGGCAACTGGCCGATCTGGACCTATTCGGAAATCACCCCGCCGGCAAAGTTCGTCCACGACATTGATGGCCGCCGCGGCTCGGCGGTCTCGTCGCTGATCTCGGGCAATTGCATCGTCTCGGGCGCCCAGATCAATCGCACGCTGCTGTTCACCGGCTGCCGGGTCAATTCCTATTCGCAGCTCGACCATTCCGTTGTTCTGCCGGAGGTGATCGTCAATCGCCGTGCGCGGCTAAGCAACGTCGTGGTGGATCGCGGCGTTATCATTCCCGAAGGACTAGTCGTCGGCGAGGATCCTGAACTCGATGCCAAGCGCTTCCGCCGCACGGAATCGGGCATCTGCCTGATAACCCAGGCGATGGTCGACAAACTGGGCATGTGAGATGAAAGTCCTTTCCGTCGCCTCGGAGGTTTTCCCGCTGATCAAGACAGGGGGGCTCGCGGATGTCGCGGGCGCCCTGCCCTTGGCGCTCGCCCCGCTGGGCATCGCCATGCGCACCTTGCTGCCGGGCTATCCAACGGTGATGGCGAAGCTTAAGGACCCGCGCAAGATCGCCGACATCCCTTCGCTGCTCGGCGAGCCGGCAAGCATCCTGTTCGCCAAGCATCACGGACTCGATCTCTATATCCTCGACGCGCCATTCTACTTTGATCGCGAGGGCGGCCCCTATACCGATGTCGTCGGGCTCGACCACGACGACAACTGGCGGCGCTTCGCAGCGTTGTCGCTGGCAGGCTCGGAACTGGCCAATGGGCTGGACCCCGCCTGGACGCCTGATCTGGTGCATGTCCACGACTGGCAGGCGGCGCTGACGCCGGTCTATCTGAAATACTCGCCCGTGGGCGCGACCACGCCCTCGGTGATCACCATCCACAACATCGCCTTCCAGGGACAATACTCCCCGGCGATCTTCGCGGAACTGTCGCTACCGCTCGACGCGTTCTCCGTCAGCGGCATCGAATATTACGGCGATGTCGGCTTCCTCAAAGGCGGCCTCAGGACGGCCTGGGCGCTGACCACAGTCAGCCCGACCTACGCCACCGAAATCCTCGAACCGCAATTCGGCATGGGCCTCGAAGGGTTGGTGGCAGAACGTGTCGACGACCTCTACGGCATCGTCAACGGCATCGATGATGCCGTCTGGGACCCCGAAAGCGACAAGCACATAGGCTCTCAATACGCCTCCGGCTCGCTCAGGAAGCGTGCCGAGAATCGCGCAGCCCTTGCCACCCGCTTCGGCCTGACGCCGGGCGATGGGATGATCTTCTGCGTTGTGTCGCGGCTGACCTGGCAAAAGGGCATCGACCTCATTGCCGAAGCCATCGATTTCATCGTCGAGAACGGCGGCAGCCTTGCTGTGCTCGGCTCCGGTGATCCGGTGCTGGAAAAGTCCCTGAAGGATGCGTCTGCGCGCCATCCCGGCCGGGTCTCGGTGATCTTCGGCTATGACGAACCGCTGTCGCATCTCATGCAGGCCGGCGCCGATGCCATCCTCATTCCCTCGCGTTTCGAGCCCTGCGGCCTGACCCAGCTCTATGGCCTGCGCTATGGCTGCATTCCCATCGTCGGCCATACCGGTGGGCTTGCCGACACGATCATCGACGCCAATGGCGCAGCCGTCGCCGCAAAAGTCGCGACCGGCGTGGAATTCACGCCAGTGACGGCGGAAGGCCTGATCGGAGCCTTGCGCCGCACATTCCGGCTGTTTTCCGAACCGAAGACATGGGCAACGATGCAAAAGGCGGCTATGAAGTCTGACGTCTCCTGGGCGTCTTCAGCCCGTCAATATGCCGACCTATACAAGACTCTTCTCAGCAGGGTGACTTAAGCATGATCACGATCGTTCCGACCACGCCCTATTCCGACCAGAAGCCGGGCACTTCGGGCCTCCGCAAGAAGGTGCCGCATTTCCAGCAGAAGAACTATGCGGAGAACTTCATCCAGTCGATTTTCGATTCGCTGGAAGGCTTCGACAACAAGATCCTGGTGATCGGCGGCGACGGTCGCTACTACAACAGAGAAGTCATCCAGATTGCCATCAAGATGGCCGCAGCCAATGGCTTCGGCAAGGTGATGGTCGGCCGTGGCGGCATCCTGTCGACGCCTGCCGCCTCGCACCTGATTCGCAAATACGGCGCCTTTGGCGGCATTATCCTGTCTGCATCGCACAATCCCGGCGGCCCGACCGAGGATTTCGGCATAAAATACAACGCTTCCAATGGCGGTCCCGCACCGGAAAAAATCACCGATGCCATCTTCGCGCGCTCCAAGGTGATCGACAAGTATCGGATCTCCGATGATGCCGACATCGATCTCGACGTGCCGGGCATCAAGCATGTCGAGGAAATGGAAGTCGCCGTCGTTGACCCGGTCGAGGACTACGCGGCGCTGATGGAGACGCTGTTCGACTTCCCGGCCATCAAGGCGAAGATCGCCTCGGGCTTCCGCGTCGTGTTCGACGCGATGAGCGCGGTGACCGGCCCCTATGCCAAGGAAATTCTCGAAAATCGCCTCGGTGCCCCGAAAGGCTCCGTCTACAATTTCATCCCGCTGCCGGATTTCGGCGGCCATCACCCGGACCCCAACCTCGTCCACGCCAAGGCGCTCTACGACCAGATGATGGGACCGGATGCGCCCGATTTCGGAGCGGCATCGGACGGCGACGGCGACCGCAACCTGATCATCGGCAAGGGCATCTTCGTGACGCCGTCCGACAGCGTCGCGATGCTTTCGGCCAACGCCCATCTGGCACCCGGTTATTCCAAGGGCCTCGCCGGCATCGCCCGCTCCATGCCCACCTCCGGTGCGGCCGACCGCGTGGCGGAAAAACTCGGCATCGGCATCTATGAAACCCCGACGGGCTGGAAATTCTTCGGCAATCTGCTTGACGCCGGCATGGTCACCATTTGCGGCGAGGAAAGCGCTGGCACAGGCTCCAGCCATGTGCGCGAAAAAGATGGCCTGTGGGCCGTGCTGTTGTGGCTCAACATTCTTGCTGTGCGCAACGAGTGCGTCAAGGACATCGTCACCAAGCATTGGGCCGCCTTCGGACGTAACTATTATTCTCGCCACGACTATGAGGAAGTCGATAGCACCGCCGCCAATGGCCTGGTCGACAATCTGCGCGCCCAGCTCGCCACCCTGCCAGGCAAGACATTTGGTGCGCTCACGGTTCAGACCGCCGACGACTTCGCCTACAACGATCCGGTCGACAAATCCGTATCCGAGCACCAGGGCATCCGCATCCTGTTCGAAGGCGGCAGCCGCGTGGTCTTCCGGCTGTCCGGCACCGGCACTTCAGGCGCAACCCTGCGCGTCTATATCGAGCGCTACGAGCCCGATGCCTCGCGCCACGACATCGACACGCAGGAAGCTTTGGCCGACCTGATCGCGGTTGCCGACGAGATTGCCGAGATCAAGTCGCGCACCGGCCGCGACCAGCCAAGCGTGATTACGTGATCCATGCGTGACTTCGACTGGCATGGCGGCACGATCACAGCAGACACGGTCGTGACGGACAGTTACCGCAATACCCAGAATGTGCGCCGCTTCATGACAGCGGCGTGCGGCAAGGAATTCAGGTTCGATCGCGCCTTCATGGCATGGATGAAGGACGGCACACCCAAGACCATGGGCGAAGCCGCCGCCGAATGGCTGAGGCGAAAGGGTTGAATGCGGTCCAGCCTTAGACAGAAGATTATCGAGGTCTGCGACCGGAAGATTTCCGAAAAAGGCCCGGGCGTCGGGTTGTCATTCTACGCGTTCTTCGCCAATCGGAACGACGATCCCGAATGCCTGATGGAAGCCGCCGAGTGGTGGATCCGCAACCATCGGCTGGATCATTTCGAAAAGGCCGTGAAGATCAAGGCAATGGTGGTGGAGATGCGATGAAGCGCTGAGATCTGCGAGCGCTCAATCACTATTCAAACCGCCCTTCCTGAACGCAGCTAGTGCCGCACCCACAAATTTTCCATCCTCTCCTAGAGCAGCGACACGGCGCAAATGTGCGCTCACCGCGACCTTGCCTCTCCCCTTGTGGGAGAGGATACGCAGGCCGGGTGAGCCTGCGAGCCCTTGGCCGGAGTTGGTGAGGGGTGAACCGCAACGCCAAATCCAGTTGCACAGTTCAATTTTTCGCGTCATTACTTTGCCATGCCCCATCATGAGCCACCCGAACAGCATCGAAGATCTGCTCGCGCCATGCGGACCGACTCGACCAAGGCGGAAGAAATGCTCTGGCGGCAGTTGAAGGGCCGCCAGATCGGCGACGCGAAATTCAGACGACAGGTTCCACTCAAGGGCTTCATTCTCGATTTCGTCTGCTTCGATGCCAGATTGGTTATCGAAGTCGATGGCAGCCAGCATGCGGAAAGCACAAGAGATATAGCGAGGGATGCCCTGTTTCGGGCGGAGGGTTTTCGCGTGTTGCGGTTCTGGAACGAGGAGATCGAGAAGGGTCTCGATTTTGTCGTCAGGAGGATTTTGGCAGAGTTGCGTGGCGCCGTGGGGTGAGTGCTCGTCGGCGTTCAAGGCACCCCTCACCAAGCGCGCCCAAGCGATCGGCTCGCGCCTCTCGCGGGCTTGCTATCCTCTCCCACAAGGGGAGAGACAAAATCGAGGCCGCGCCACACCTCTACTTCTCCCCTTGTGGGAGAAGAAGCAATTTCATCGGCTTAGCGATTGCGCCCGAAAAGGTTGCCTTAAGTGGGACGGTGCACGCAATCGCTAAACGATAGAAATTGCAGATGAGGGGCTTATGAGGCAAATCACCATCAATCGTTCGAATCGAGATACGCCAACATACTCAATGCCTTACCCGCCAATATCCCCGCCCTCTCCAACCCACTTATACTGATTCCCGTCCCATCACGGATACACCATGAGGCGTCATGGCGAGGTGGGGCCGGTGACCGGTTGGAGAGGACGACGTAAATTCTCTTGTCGGGGGCCTGCGAGAAACGGAGCCCTCTTCGGCGGCGCTCGAAAGAGCGTGACTGGCCGCGGACGTGCCTTAGAGGCACACATCTCCCCATCGGGCACACTGCCGCGATGGGGAAGCAGATCTCCAGGTTCGCAAGCAAAAACCACCGAAACGGGGCGCAAAGCGCGCCACATATTATTTACTAAACGAGGCACGATTTGCGCCCCGGCCGATCCGCGCGCATCTGAAGATGGATTGCAGCGGGATCAGATGAGAATGACACATCACCCGGAGGCATCCCAGCCTGCCGGCTTTTTCCTGCGCCTATGATATTCCAACCCGATAGCTCTTTTTATCACGTGCCCGATATGCTCTGATCAGCCAACCCCACCTGAAAGCCAATTGCTCATGATTCCTGCGAAACTCGGTGCCACCATCACTCCCCAGGGCGTCGATTTCGCCGTCTACTCCGGCAATGCCAGTGCCATCGACCTCTGCCTGTTTGCCGATCAGGGCAGCCACGAACTTTGCCGCCTGCCGATGACGCGCGGTGAAGGAAATGTCTGGAAGATCTCGGTGGAAGGTTCCGGCAAGGGCACGCGCTACGGCTTTCGGGCGCATGGCGACTATGCACCGGATCGCGGCCTTTGGTACGATCCATCCAAGCTGCTCGTCGACCCCTATGCGATCGAGCTGGACCGCGCCTTCATCTACGATCCGTGGCTCAGCAACTTTGCCGCTGAGACGATGGATCTGGTTCCCAAAGCTGTGGTCACGGAGCTTGCTGAAGTCGCGATAGCACCTCCACTTTTCACGCCTGGCAGCCTTGTCTACGAGGTCAATGTCCGGGCGATGACCATGCTGCATCCGGATATCCCGGAAGCCGAGCGCGGCACGATCAAGGCGCTCGCCCATCCCAAGCTGATCGCGCATTACCAGAAGCTTGGCGTCTCTGCCCTCGAGCTGATGCCGATCACCGCCTGGATCGACGAACGGCATCTGCCGCCGCTCAATCTCCGCAACAGCTGGGGCTACAATCCCGTGGCACTGATGGCGCTCGACCCTCGCCTCTGCCCCGGCGGTGTTCGCGAACTCGCCGAGACCGTCTCGGCGCTGCATGCTGCGGGCATCGGCGTCATTCTCGACCTGGTCTTCAACCATTCCGGCGAGAGCGACCAGCTGGGGCCAACCATCTCGATGCGCGGGCTCGACAGCCTCGCCTACTATCGCACACCCGAGGGCCAGCCCGGCCAACTGATCAACGACACCGGCTGCGGCAACACGCTGGCCTCTGATTCCCCGGCCGTCCACGATCTCGTGCTCGACACGTTGCGTCACTTCGTGCGCCATGCCGGCATCGACGGCTTCCGCTTCGACCTGGCGCCGATCATGGGCCGCAGCGGCAATGGCTTTAACGCCGACTCGCCCTTGTTGACAGAGATCCACAACGACCCGCTGCTTGCCGATCGGATATTGATCGCCGAACCCTGGGATATCGGCCCCGGCGGCTACCAGCTCGGCAATTTCCCGCCCTGTTTTTTGGAATGGAACGATCGCGCCCGCGATGACATCAGGCAGTTCTGGCGCGGCGATGGCGGCAAGCTTGGCAGCTTCGTCACTGCGATCGCCGGGTCCTCCGACATCTTTGCCCGCAATGGTGCGACCGACACCCGCACGGTCAATTTCATCGCCGCCCATGACGGCTCTTCGCTGATGGATCTGACATCCTACGAGCACAAGCACAACGAGCTGAACGGTGAGGAAAACCGCGACGGCCACAACGAAAACTATTCCTGGAACAATGGCATCGAGGGCGAGAGCGCGGACATCGTCGTACTTGCGGCCCGCGAAAGGGACGTGCGCGCCATGCTGGCCACGCTGTTTGCAAGCCGTGGTACGATCATGCTGATGGCCGGCGACGAGATGGGCCGCACCCAGCGCGGCAACAACAATGCCTATGCGCAGGACAACGCGCTGACATGGATCGACTGGGCGCATATCGACGAGTCGTTGCTGGCGTATGCGGCAAAATTGGCTGATGTCCGGAAGCGCTTCGATGTTTTCTCGCAAACCCACTTCCTGACTGCTGGCGATGTAACTTGGCTTACGCCTCATGGCGCCCCGATGCAGGGCAGCGACTGGGAAAATCCCGCCAATGGTGCTTTCGTCATGCTGCTGACGACAAAGGACAACGAGACCGGCACATTGGTGCGACTGGCCATTGCCTTCAACCGTACTGCAGACGATGTGTCCCTTCAGCTTCCCGAGAACGCATCCTGGCAAGTGCTGGTTGGCGATGGCATGACGCTGGCGGCGAGATCGGTGAGCATATTTGTGAGCGCCGCCAGTTAACCCGTCAATAAGCGGAGCTAGACTCGTGACGTGATGGAGGGTCCGGACAATGTCATCTGAACGCGTTCGGCAGGCTTTTCTCGATCAGGCGCAATATTGCGATGCGCTCGGTTCACCGTTTACGGCGCGCGTCTGTCGCCTGTTTGCCCAGCGCCTTGCGCCGGATGGGGCGGTGTCCGACGTGATCCTGAACTGGTCAGGCGATCCGTCTTCGAAAGCCGATTCCGTGCCGCTGCGTATCGCCGGCTGCCTGCACGCTTTGGTGCTGGAAGGCAAGGACGCCGCCCTTGCCGCGTCCTATCCGCCAAATGCTACAGACGAGGATACACTATGGACAGCCATATCCGACACTCTGGATGAGCAGTCGGCATTTATCCTTGAGCGCCTGAAATCTGCGCCCCAGACAAACGAGGTCCGCCGCTCCGCTGCCTTGCTGCCGGGCTTCATCACCATTGCCGAGCTGTTCGACAAGCCGTTGGTTCTATCGGAGATCGGCGCCAGTGCTGGCCTGAACCTGCAATGGGATCGCTATGGCTACATCCTGCAAGGCAGCCAATGGGGTGACGTAGCTTCGACGGTTTTGATCGAACCCGATTGGCACGGTGGTACCCCACCCGTCGGCAATGTTGAAGTGCAGCAGCGCGCCGCCTGCGATCTCAATCCGCTCGACGCAGCCAATCCCGATGACCGGAGGCGCATGCTGGCCTATATCTGGGCCGATCAGGCCGATCGCATCAGCCGCACCCGCAACGCGCTCGACCTGGCCGCCAAAAATCAATTGCATGTCGAAAAGGCGGATGCGGTGGACTGGTTGAAGCTTCGTCTAAACAAGACCTTCACCGGCGCGACACACGTCATCTTCCATACGATCGCCTGGCAATATTTGCCCAAAGCGCTTCAAGAACAAGGCGAGCGATTGATTGCAGAGGCCAGTCAGCGTGCGACCAATGAGGCGCCGTTGGCTCGGCTATCGCTTGAAGCCGACGGCGGCCACGACGGCGCTTCGCTGACGCTGCAGATCTGGCCCGCCGGCCAAAAACAAGAAATCGGCCGTGCTGATTTTCACGGCCGATGGGTCAAATGGCGGGGATGGCAGGGCTAAAACGCGTCGCGATCCTTCGGATTCGCTGTCGCGCTTTAGCTCTTCGTTTTGACGCATGTTTTAGGCGCAAAACCGCTGCACACTTTTGCGCAACATGCTTTGGGCGGTACTACAGATCCGCGTCGGCTGCGCCTTCGCTGAGCATGCCGAAGCAATATTCGGCAAACGACCGCCAGCATTCGACGCGGTAGGTGTCTTCCTCGGGACGATAGAGAACGATCTCCATCTTGCCGAACACCGTTCGCGAGCAGGCCCCGACCGGGAAAACCGATGGCGTGAGATCCTGCGGGCAGGCCGAGCTGATTGCCGTTTGCGCACCCGGACCCGACACGATGATGCCGATGTTGCGATGGGATACGTCGACCGCCGAATGCAGCGCGCCGGACTTCGCGGCAAGACCGACGAAATCCGTGCCGTCAGGGCCGATCAGCAGCCACTCGTCGGGACCGAGCCAGAGAGCATGAATGCCATTGCCATTGGCCGAGGTCTTCGGCTTTTGTGGCAGGGTCACGCCGAGCGCGGCCGACAAGGCGGCGATGGCATCGGGAGCCGCACGCAGAGACGCGCGAGCCGCTGGCGGAGCCATCGTCAGGCGCACCGAAGCGGAGCCGCCATGAACCTGCGAGAGAGGGGTCTTGCGCATTGCCTCAACCATTGATCCGGCCTCCATCCTTGTCATAGAACACCGCGTCGCAAACCTCGACCGAGATCACCCGGTCCGCCATCGGCACATAAAGCGTCTGGCCCATCAGCAAACGTCCGCCGGCTACCAGCGCCATGGCGATGGAGTGGCCGCAATTTTCCGACCAGTATGACGACGTCACGTGACCGAGCATCTTCATCGGAATCGGCTGGTTGGGATCGGCGACGATCTGCGCGCCCTCCTCCAACACGTCCTTGGTATCCTTGGTTCTGAGTCCAACCAGTTGCTTGCGGCCTTCGGCCAGAAGATCCGGGCGCTTGATGCCGCGGATGCCGACGAAGTCGGCCTTCTTCTTGCCAACGGCCCAGGAAAGGCCGGCATCGTCGGGCGTCACCGTGCCGTCGGTGTCCTGGCCGACGATGATGTAGCCCTTTTCGGCGCGCAGCACGTGCATCGCCTCGGTGCCATAGGCGCAGGCACCCATCGGCTCGGCCCGTTCCCAGATTGCTTCCCAGACGGCCTGACCGTAATCGGCCGGCACGTTGACTTCAAAGCCAAGTTCGCCGGCAAAGGTCATGCGGAACAGACGCGTCGGCACGCCGGCAATCTTGCCCTCGACAACGCTCATATGTGGGAATGCTTCGGCTGAAAGATCGATGCCCTCAAGCAGTGGCTCGATGATCTCACGGGCCTTTGGACCCTGCACGGCGATGACAGCCCACTGTTCGGTGGTCGAGGTCAGCCATACCTTGAGATGCGGGAATTCAGTCTGCAGGTAGTCTTCCATGTGATGCATCACGCGCGGCGCACCGCCGGTGGTGGTGGTGACATGGAAGCGATCCTCAGCCAGACGACCGACGACGCCGTCGTCATAGACGAAGCCGTCTTCGCGCAGCATGATGCCGTAGCGGCAGCGGCCCGGCTTCAGCGTGTCCCAACTGTTGGTATAAAGCAGGTTCATGAAGGTAGCGGCATCCGGGCCGACCACCTCGATCTTGCCGAGTGTCGAGGCGTCGAACACGCCAGCGACGGTGCGCACGGTCTTGCATTCGCGGTTGACCGCCTGATGCATGTCCTCGCCCGCCTTCGGATAGAACCAGGCACGCTTCCAGATACCGACGTCCTCGAACATCGCGCCATGATCTTCCGACCATTGGTGCATGGGCGTCTTGCGGGCAGGATCGAACAGCGGACCTCGCGCATGATTGACGATCGCACCGAAGGTGACCGGCGTGTAAGGTGCGCGGAAGGTGGTGAGACCGACTTCCGGGATCGGCTTACCCAGCGATTCCGCAGCAATGGCCAGGCCGTGGACGTTGGACAGCTTGCCCTGGTCGGTCGCCATGCCATTGGTCGTGAAGCGCTTGATATGCTCGATCGAATGCATGCCTTCGCGGACTGCGAGGCGGATATCCTTGGCGCACACGTCGTGCTGGAAATCGACGAAGGCCTTGGCTGAGGTGTTTTCCGGTCCGGCGCCCTCGCCGGCTCCGGCCATGCCACCGGTCCATTCGAAGGCTTGGGTAGCATTGATCGACAGGCTCGAAGCACCCTCGGCACCTGCCGCACGCGCCATCAGTTCGCCTGCGCCAAGCGCTTCTTCGATCGTCGCCGTGATCGAACCAGTGCCGTTGCAGGCGCCGACCGAAAGGCAATCTTGGGCATAGGTGCCCGGCAGGAACCGCTGGTTTTCCGTATCGAAGGCTAGCTTGCCGCGCGACTGCGAGAACAGATGCACGGACGGCGTCCAGCCGGATGACATGATCAGCGCATCCACGGCGATCTTTTCGCCGCTACGCATGCCCTTGCGGGCCACCGTCATCGACGAGATGCGCAGCTTGCCGCCGGTCGAGATGACAGCCTGTCCGGTGCGAACATCGATGCCGAGTTCGCGGGCCTTGGCCAGCACCGCCTCACCGGGCTTGTCACGGGTGTCGACGATCGCTGGGATCTGCACACCGGCAGCCTTCAAGTCGAACGCGGCTTCATAGGCCGAATCGTGGGATGTGTAGACGCCGACCTTGGCGCCGACGGCCACGCCGAAATGGTTGAGATACATGCGGGCGGCCGAGGCCAACATGACGCCGGGACGATCGTTGCCGTCAAACACCATGTGACGTTCGATAGCGCCGGTGGCAAGGATCACGCGCTTGGCGCGGACCTGCCAGAGCCGTTCCCGCGGCGCGTGACGATCCGGACGGGCAACATGATCCGTGACGCGCTCGACCAGGCCAATGAAATTCTGCGCGTAGTAGCCGAACACGGTGGTGCGGCTCAGGACCCGCACATTCGGCATTGCAGCGAGCTTGGCCACCATCTTCTGCGCCCAGGCAAATCCGTCCATTCCGTCGATGGCGACACCGGTGTCGAAATAGAGCGAGCCACCGAACTCCGCACGCTCGTCAGCGATGATGACGCTGGCGCCGGTTTCGGCTGCAGCCAGTGCCGCGGCAATGCCAGCGGCTCCACCACCGGCGACCAGCACGTCGCAATGGGCGAAGCGCGCAGCGTAATGATCGGGATCCGCTTCCTTCGGGGCAACGCCGAGACCGGCCGATGCGCGGATGCGCGGTTCATAAATCTTGTGCCATGCAGCCTTCGGCCACATGAAGGTCTTGTAATAGAAGCCGGCAGGAAAAAACGGCGAAAACAGATTGTTGACGCCGCCGATATCGAAGGCCAGCGACGGCCAGCGGTTCTGCGATTTCACGGTCAGGCCGTCATAGACTTCCTGCATGGTGGCGCGCACATTCGGTGCGGCACGACCAGCGTCGCGGGAAATGTCCATCAGCGCATTCGGCTCTTCCGGACCAGCGGTCAGGATGCCGCGCGGGCGGTGATACTTGAACGAACGGCCAGCCAGATGAATGCCGTTGGCCAGCAGCGCCGAGGCGACGGTGTCGCCCTCGAGTGCCGTCAGCGTGCGACCGTCATAGGAGAAGCGCGCGGTCTTGGCGGGCGTCAGG
This sequence comes from Shinella sp. OV683, assembly GCF_057787725.1. Classification (NCBI taxonomy): domain Bacteria; kingdom Pseudomonadati; phylum Pseudomonadota; class Alphaproteobacteria; order Hyphomicrobiales; family Rhizobiaceae; genus Shinella; species Shinella sp. OV683. The sequence continues at coordinate 854,132 of NZ_CM173543.1, read as the reverse complement.
CGGCCCTTGCCGGCGATACGATTTGCAGCGCTCATTTCTGGCCTCCATTGCCGGCAAGCTTGGCGTCGATTGTGGCCTGGTCTGGCTTGGGCTCATCTTGCCGATAGGTCATGACGAACTTGTCGGTGACCGTGTGACGGACGGCGCGGAAGAACTTGCCGCAGCCGGAAATATGCCGCCAGCGCTCGAAGACCATCCCCTTGGGATTGTCGCGCAGGAAGAAATAGTTCTCGAAGTCTGCATCCGAGATCTCGGTGATGTTTTCCGGACGGACGATATGCGCCTCGTCACCGTTGCGGAACTCGAGTTCCGGACGCTCTTCGTTGCAATAGGGGCAATGGATCAAAAGCATGTCAAACCCCTCTTAGTGCGCGACGGCGGCGGCTGCCGCCTCGTCGATCAGCCGGCCGGTGCGGAAGCGCTCCAGCGTGAATGGTGCGTTGATCGGATGCGGCTCGTTGCGGGCGATTGTGTGCGCAAACACATGCGCCGAGCCCGGCGTCGCCTTGAAGCCACCCGTCCCCCAGCCGCAATTGACGAACAGGCCAGGCACCGGCGTCTTGGCGATGATCGGCGAGCGGTCCGGCGTCACATCGACGATGCCGCCCCATGACCGCATCATCTTCATGCGCGTAAACATCGGGAACATTTCGCAGATCGCATCGAGCGTGTGGTTGATGATGTGCAGGCCACCGGTCTGCGAATAGGACGCATACTGGTCGGTACCGGCACCGATCACCAACTCGCCCTTGTCAGATTGCGAGATATAAGCGTGCACGGTGTTTGACATGACGACGCATGGGAAGATTGGCTTGATCGGTTCGGAAACCAGCGCCTGCAGCGGGTAGGACACCAACGGCAGCTTCAGCCCGGCCATCTGCATGACCACCGATGTATGGCCTGCGGCCACGACGGCGATCTTCTTGGCGCCGATAGAGCCCTTGGTGGTCTCAACGCCAGTAACGGCGCCATCCGGGCCACGATTGATTCCCGTGACTTCGCAATTCTGGATGATGTGCACACCGCGATCGGATGCGCCGCGAGCATAGCCCCACGCGACGGCGTCGTGGCGAGCCGTGCCGCCCTTCCGCTGCAACGCGGCACCGATGACCGGATAGCGCGCCGACTTGGAAATGTTGAGCGGCGGGCAATAGTCCTTCGCCTGCTCGGGCGTCAGCCATTCATTGTCGACGCCATTGAGGCGATTGGAATGGATGTGACGCTTGAACACCTGCTCGTCGTGGATGTTGTGAGCGAGCATCATCACGCCGCGCGGCGAGTACATGACGTTGTAGTTCATGTCCTGCGAGAGATTGTCCCACAGCTTCAGCGCATGATTATAGAGAGCGGCACTCTCGTCATAGAGATAGTTCGAACGGATGATGGTGGTGTTGCGGCCGGTATTGCCGCCGCCGAGCCAACCGCGTTCGATCACCGCGATATTGGTGATGCCATGCTCTTTCGCCAGATAATAGGCGGTGCCCAGGCCATGCCCGCCGGCGCCGATGATGATGACATCATACTCCTTGCGCGGCTCGGGCGAGGTCCATTGCTTTTCCCACCCCGTATGCCCCCTGAGGGCCTCGCGGGCGACGGCGAAAACTGAGTATTTGCGCATTCGCTGATAACTCCATATGCAAGAGGCGAATTGCTATTGCTGGCTAAAGCAAATCGCAAAAATACGACGCTGACAACGTTTCTTTTGCGACGCCCGGCGGCGCTCAATCACCACAATGAAAGCTGAGATAACAGCCCTATTTCATCAAAATATGATGGAACCACTGGACTTGCCGCAATTGTTCTGTTATCGCCTAGCATCAATCGCTTGGCCAACGGCCCTGCGAAACAACTATTGTTTGCTTCCGGAAACTGCATAGTTTCGGAAAATCAACTCGAGATAAGGAACGGGATTCACGTGCAGGTACTGGTTCGCGACAACAATGTTGATCAGGCGCTCCGCGCTCTCAAGAAAAAGATGCAGCGCGAAGGCATTTTCCGCGAAATGAAGATGCGCGACTACTACGAAAAGCCGTCGCAGAAGCGTGCTCGCGAAAAGGCTGAAGCCGTTCGCCGCGTGCGCAAGCTGGCTCGCAAGCGCGCCCAGCGCGAAGGTGGCATCGTCACCGGTGGTCGTCCTGCGGCAGCAGCTGCTGCTCGCTGATCTGCCGTCGTTCTGACGAAATCTAATGTCTGTGTGGCGGGGGCGATTCTAATCGCCGCCGCCTTTTTGGTTGAATAGGCTGCCCCGGACTGGGCGGCTTGTGGGAAGAATACGAGAAATGGCCAATATGACTGCAGATTTCCTGATCGGCTCGACAGGGGGAAATCGTAAGCCCCCGCGCATTTTCGGGCTCAAGTCGGGAGTAATTCTGCTCGCCTTGACCGCCGGCCTGGCAGCCTGCACCAGCACCGACACATCAGATACGATCCGTATCAACAAGGAACAGGGCACCGAAGAGAACATCGCTTCGCTGACCGCTGTTATCGACTCCAATCCGTCCGATCCCGAGGGCTATAACACCCGCGGTTCGGCCTATGGCCGCGCCGGCGAATTCCGCAGCGCACTGGACGATTTCAATCGCGCCCTCGAGCTCAATCCGAAGTTCTACCAGGCCTATGCGAATCGCGGCCTGATCTATCGCAATCTCGGCCAGCCCGAACAGGCACTGCAGGACTACAACACGGCGCTGCAACTCAGCCCGCGCTACGACGTGGCTTTCATCGGCCGTGGCAACGTCTATCGCCAGGCCGGCCAGCTCGATGCGGCGATGAACGATTTCAACAAGGCTATCGGCCTCGATACGACTGACCCGCGCGCCTACCACAATCGCGGCCTGATCTACCAAAAGCGCGGCAACCACGCCAAGGCGATCGAAGACTTCTCGACGGCGATCTCGCTGTCGCCGAACTCCGCCGAACCTTACAACGGCCGCGGCATCTCCTATGTGGCGATGAATGACGACGACAATGCCTTCGCCGATTTCAACCACGCGATCGAGCTCGACGGCAAGCTCGCCGAATCGTGGGCCAACCAGGCGCTGATATATGAGCGCAAGGGCGACCTCAAGCGCGCCTACAAGTCCTACGCCCACGCGGCATCGCTCGATCCGAAATACCAGCCTGCCAAGGATGGCGTGGCGCGTACCCGCGCAGCAGTAGCCGCGAACTGATTCTTCTTTTGATGATCATGAAAAAAGCCCGGCGGATGCCGGGCTTTTTTGTTTCCAATCGTCTATTCGCTCAATGTGCCAGTGCCTTGACGATGTCTTCGGTCATCTTCTTGGCGTCGCCGAGCAGCATCATCGTGCCATCCTTGTAGAACAACGTGTTGTCGATGCCGGCATAGCCGGAGCCGAGCGAGCGCTTGACGAACAGGCAGGTCTTGGCCTGATCGACATTCAGGATCGGCATTCCGTAGATCGGCGAGGACTTGTCGTCGCGCGCTGCCGGGTTGGTGACATCGTTGGCGCCGATCACATAGGCCACATCGGCCTGCGCGAATTCCGAGTTGATATCCTCGAGTTCGAACACATCGTCATAGGGGACGTTTGCTTCGGCCAGCAGCACGTTCATGTGGCCGGGCATGCGGCCCGCAACGGGATGGATCGCATACTTGACCTCGACGCCGGCGGCTTTCAGCCTGTCGCCCATTTCGCGCAGGGCGTGCTGGGCCTGGGCCACCGCCATGCCGTAGCCCGGCACGATGATGACCTTGGAGGCATTGGCCATCAGGTAGGCGGCATCATCGGCCGAGCCGAGTTTGACCGACTTGTCGGAATTATCCTCAGCCGCCGAAGACGTATCGCCGCCGAACCCACCGAGAATCACCGAGATGAACGACCGGTTCATGCCCTTGCACATGATGTAGGAGAGGATAGCACCCGACGAGCCGACCAGAGCACCGGTGATGATCAGCGCCAGATTGCCGAGCGTGAAACCGATGCCGGCCGCAGCCCAGCCCGAATAGGAGTTGAGCATCGAAACCACGACGGGCATGTCGGCGCCACCGATCGGCACGATCAGCAGCACGCCGAGCGCCAGCGACAGCACGACGATCAGCCAGAAATCGACATGGCTTTCGGTGATCGCCAGACCGGCGATGAAGAACACGATGCCGATCAGCAGGGCCGCATTGATCACATGCCGGTAGGGCAGCATGATCGGCTTGCCGGACATGCGACCGTCGAGTTTCAGGAAGGCGATGATAGAGCCGGTGAAGGTGATAGCACCGATGGCGACACCGAGCGCCATTTCCACCAGCGCCTGGCCGTGGATCTCGCCGATTTCACCGATACCAAAGGACGACGGCGCATAGAGCGCTGCTGCGGCCACCAGCACGGCCGCAAGACCGACGAGCGAATGGAAGCCGGCAACCAGCTGTGGCATCGACGTCATGGCGATACGGCGGGCGATGACGGCACCGATGCCGCCGCCGATGGCAAGACCGAGCACGATCAGGCCGAAACCGGCGATCGATGGGCGCGCCAGCGCCAGCGTCGTCAGGATGGCGATTGCCATGCCGACCATGCCGTAGATGTTGCCCTTGCGGCTGGTCGACGGATGGGACAGGCCGGACAGCGCCATGATGAACAGCACGCCGGAGACGAGATAAAGAAAGGCTGCGATATTGACTGACATCACGGCCTCACTTTACTTTTTTCTTGTACATGGCAAGCATTCGCTGGGTCACCAGGAAGCCGCCAAAAATATTGATCGAGGCGAGAATCAGTGCCACGAAGCCGAAGCCGGTCGCCCAGTGACTGACCGACAGGCCGACAGCGAGCAGCGCACCAACCACGATCACCGAGGAAATCGCATTGGTCACCGCCATCAGCGGCGTATGCAGCGCCGGGGTCACCGACCAGACGACGTAATAGCCGACAAAGATCGCCAGCACGAAGATCGCCAGGCGAAACACGAACGGGTCGATCACTCCGCCAGAAAGCGCATGCGCGGCATCGGCGATCGACGGCTGGGTGGCGACCGCATCGTGAACGGCCTTGACAGCATGATCGAGATTCTCAAGCGCCTTGTTCAGAGCCTCACTGGCCATCTCAAGCCTCCTTCACGGTGTCGACATTCGGCATGGCGCCGAAATTCGGATGAACGACGGCGCCGCCATGGGTCAGCATGGTTGATTTGACCAGCTCGTCATCCAGATTAAGCGCCAGTTCCTTGGTCTCCTTGGAAACCATGGTCTCCAGGAAGGTTACGAGGTTCTTAGCATAGAGAAGCGAGGCCGAGGCCGCGATCCGCCCGGCGACGTTGAGGTGACCGATCACTTTGACGCCGTCGACATCGGCGACATCACCGGCGACTGCGCCTTCGATATTACCGCCACGTTCAACAGCGAGATCGACCGCAACCGATCCGGGCTTCATGGCTTTCAACATGTCGCGTGACACGAGGCGCGGCGCAGGCCGACCGGGGATCAGCGCCGTGGTGATGACGATATCCTGCTTGGCAATGTGCTCGGCGACCAGCACCGCCTGCTTGGCCTGATATTCCGCCGACATCGGCTTGGCGTAGCCGGCGGCGGTTTCGGCCGCCTTGAATTCCTCATCCTCGACCGCGATGAACTTGGCACCCAGCGAGGCGACCTGTTCTTTGGCGGCGGGGCGGACATCCGTGGCCGAGACCACGGCGCCGAGACGGCGGGCGGTGGCGATTGCCTGAAGACCCGCGACCCCTGCCCCCATGACGAAAACCTTGGCAGCGGGCACGGTGCCGGCAGCGGTCATCATCATCGGCACGGCGCGGTCATAACAGGCGGCAGCGTCGATGACGGCCTGGTAGCCGGCGAGGTTGGCCTGCGAGGAAAGTACGTCCATCGACTGGGCGCGAGTGATGCGCGGCATCAGTTCCATGGCAAAGCTGGTCAGCCCCGCCCGCGCCATGTCTGCAATTGCAGCCTCGTGACCATAGGGATCCATGATCGCAATGACGATAGCGCCTGATTTGTAGCCCTTGATCTCATCGGCGGTGGGCCGGCGAACCTTCAGCACCACATCGGCACTGGCCGCATCGGCCTTGGTGCCGATCCGCGCACCGAGCTTCTCATACTCGCTGTCCGGAATGCGCGACAACGTTCCGGCACCGGCTTCGACCACGACGTCGAGACCGAGTGCCTTCATTTTCTTGACCGTATCGGGCGAACCGGCAACGCGCGGCTCCTCCCCTTCGATCTCCTTGGCAATAAATACAATGCTGGTCACAAATATCTCCCCCGCACGATGAACTAGGCACGCGATTTCGCTTTCACGCTAGACCTCCGCAGCGTGAACGCAATCTCTCACAATGTATGCGACGTCAGAGGACGAAGAAGCCGGCGATGCTGAGAACGATGAACAGCAGTAAGGAAAACAGGAAACCTGCGCTGGTGAAGAAACCAGCCACCATGGCGATCAACAGGACCGCGATCAGCATCGAGCCGTATTTCGCCGCGTTGAGGAACCCGTTGTAGGTTTTCTCATGTTCGGCGTAATCCATTTCAGCGCCCAACTCGACCGGTCCCGAATGATGTTCAGCCATTGATGTCTCCCCAAGGCAATAACGGCACAGCGAAACTTGCTGCGCCGGATGCAGCTCCTAAAATGAAGGTCTCCCAAGCCGCTAAGCCCGGCCCCTCAATTTGGCTCTACACAATGAATTCACGAAGCGCAATGCGGTGATTCGGCCAAGAACGGCATCAAATCGATTATATGCGACAACGATTGAAAAAAGGCCCGGAAAGATATTTCACGGGCCTCTTTTGAGAGGTTTTGCCTGAGATTACAGCTTGCCGGAACGCTGCTGGATCATCATGAAGGTGTCGAACGTGTATTCGCCGATCTGCGCCCAGAGATAGGAGTCCTTCTTGAAGGCGAGCTGGTCATCGTAGATTTTCTTGAAATGCGGGCTTTTTTCGCGGAGCTCAGCATAGGTGGTGAGCGACGCCTCATAGGCCGCATTGAGGATTTCCTGGCTGTAGGGACGCAGCACTGCCCCGCCGCCGACGATCTCCTTTAGCGCGATCGCGTTTCTGGCGTCATATTTGCCGAGCATGTTGGAGTTAGCCGCAGCACAAGCATCGCCGAGGATCGCCTGGTAGTTTTTCGGCAACTCGTTCCACTTGGCGAGGTTGACCACCGCATGCACGACCGGGCCGCCTTCCCAGAAGCCGGGATAGTAGTAGTATTTAGCGACTTTGTTGAAACCAAGCTTGTTGTCGTCATAGGGACCGACCCATTCGGCCGCGTCGATCGTGCCCTTTTCCAGTGCTGGATAGATCTCGCCGCCGGGGAGTTGCTGCGGCACCACGCCGAGGCGCTCCATGACCTTGCCGGCCAGGCCACCGATGCGCATCTTGAGGCCTTTGAGGTCCTCGACCGTGTTGATCTCCTTGCGGAACCAACCGCCCATCTGCACGCCTGTATTGCCAGCGGGCATGCCGTAGAGGTTTTGAGTCGCCAGGAATTCATTTACCAGCGTGCCGCCGTTACCAGCCCAATACCATGCATTCTGCATGCGGGCGTTGAGGCCGAAGGGAATGGCAGAGCCGAGCGCATAGGTCGGCTCCTTGCCGTAATAGTAATAGAGCACGGTGTGGGCCATTTCGACCGTGCCGGCACCGCAGGCATTGGCCGCTTCGAGACCGGGAACGATTTCAGCTGCAGCAAACACCTGGATGTCGAATTTGCCATCGGTCGCGGCACGCACGCGGTCAGCGACATCGACACCGCCGCCATAGATCGTGTCCAGCCCCTTGGGGAAAGAAGAAGTCAGGCGCCAGGAAATCTTGGGATTTTCCTGGGCGATGGCCGGTGCGGCGAGCGCGGTTGCAGCAGCAGCGCCGGCGGCAGCCGTGCCAGCCTTCTTGAAGAATGTGCGACGATCCATTGATGTCCTCCCGGTTGAATTTCTGCGCGAGGTGGAGGCGCTCCTCATTTATGTGCCTTGCCTCCCCGCAGCACGCGCAGAGATAACCATGTTCAAACCGGCTGTACAAGCGCGAGGTGCCAAATTTATGCCGCAATATCATCGGGTAAGGGAGTGCTTACCGCCACTGGAGCGGATGATTTCAGGTCGATTCGACCTAAAATCTGAATCCGCTCTAGATTTAAGAATTAGAGCATGATGTCGTCCGAAAACCGCACATACGTTCGGCATCATGCTCTAACACGGTCGCGGTATTGACAGAGTTGCCCGGACCCGGCACTCAGGATGCACAGTGTTTGAAACGCCCTTGGAGACCATCATGCCCAGCCCAATCATCGCCATTCCCGCAGATACGCGCGAACTGGACGGCTATGGCTGGCATGCGACGCCCAACCAATATGTCAATGCAGTGGTCAAGGGCACGGGCGCCACGGCAATCATCGTTCCGGCCCTGCTAGAGGGCAATGACATCGATTCGATCCTCGATCGGGTCGATGGCGTGATGCTGTCGGGCTCGCGCTCCAACGTCCATCCATCGCTTTACGGCGGCGACGATTCTGAATTGAACGGCCCATACGACCGGCCACGTGACGCCACCAGCATGGCACTGATCCGCCGCGCCATCGAGCGCGGCATCCCGCTGCTCGCCATCTGCCGTGGGATCCAGGAGCTCAACGTTGCGCTTGGCGGTACGCTGGACACCGAGATCCAGGACAAGCCGGGCAATTGGGACCACCGTCGGCCCGACGTGCCCGAGCGCGACCGCATGTATGCGATCCGCCAGAAGGTGCATGTCAAGGAAGGCAGTTGCATCGCCGATGTGCTTGGCGCCGGCGAGTTCGACGTCAATTCTCTGCATCGCCAAGCGATCGGCAAAGCGGCACCGCGCCTCACCGTCGAGGCCGTCGCCGACGACGGCACTGTCGAGGCTGTGTCAGTGATCGACGCCAAGAACTTTGCCGTCGGCGTACAGTGGCATCCTGAATACTGGGTCGAGAGCGATGCCACATCCGCACGCCTGTTCAAGGCCTTTGGCGAAGCCGTGAAGGCCTATGCAGCCCGCCGCTGATCCCTGACGAAAACATACACTCGATAGAGCAGCAGAATGCCGATGCAGGTCGCGTAGAAGAACGGCCGCGGCGGCCAGCTTTTCACCGCCATGAAGAAATGGATCACGCCCAGCGTGGCGATGAGATAGACGAGCCGGTGCAGCCTGCCCCAGCCGCGTCCCATGGCACGGATCGCCCAGTTGTTGGACGTCACCGCAAGCGCGATCAGACAAAGAAACGCTGTCATGCCGACGATGATATAGGGTCGCTTGAACACATCCACGAAAATCACCGGTAGGTTCATCCCCCGATCAAGGATGAAGTAGGTGAGGAAGTGGAACAGCACATAATAGAATGTCATCAAGCCAAAGGCGCGGCGAAACCGGTAAAAGTTCACACGCGTCAGATCGCGGATCGGTGTCACCAGCAGGGTGGCGATCATGAAACGCAGCGCCCACTCTCCCAAGAGATGCTCGAAGGTCTGGATCGGATTGGCGCCGAGATCGTTGACGGCGCCAAGGTAGAAATACCAGACAGCCGGGATCAGGCCGATGCCATAGATCCACCAGGGTGAAATCTTGGCGAGCGTCTTGTTGATCTGCTTGGGATAATCCGTCTTGCGGACCTTTGTTGTGGATGTTGTCGCGATCGCCATCAGTAGTTCACCATCAGGTCCATGCTGGCATAGAGCGAGGCGACTTCATCGCCATAGCCGTTGAACTTCTCGGTGTCGCGCTTGCCGGTGCCGCCGAAGAAACCACCGCCCGCACCGAGCACCCGCTCCTGCGCCTGACTCCAGCGCGGATGGTCGCGCTCGGGATTGACGTTGGAATAGAAGCCGTACTCGTCAGGTGCGGAGACATTCCAGGCCGTAACCGGCTGCGTATCGACAAGGGTGATCTTCTCGATCGACTTGATGCTCTTGAAACCGTATTTCCACGGCACCACCAGCCGGATCGGCGCGCCATTCTGGTTCGGCAGGATGTCGCCATAGATGCCAACCGCCATGATCGTCAGCGGATGCATGGCTTCGTCGAGCCGCAGGCCTTCCTTGTATGGCCAGTCGAGAACCGGCGCAAAGCCGCCGACACCGGGCATTTCCTCGGGGCGTAGCGCCGTCTGGAAGGCGACGTATTTGGCACTGCCGAGCGGCTCGACCTGCTTGAGCAGATCCGAAAGCATGAATCCGGTCCAGGGCACGACCATCGACCACGCTTCGACGCAACGGAAGCGATAGATGCGCTCCTCGAGCGGCATCTTTGCGATCAGTTCCTGGACATCGAACTCCATCGGCTTCTTGACCATGCCGTCGATCTTGATCTTCCAGGGGAGCGGCTTGAAGTCGCCGGAATAGGCGGCCGGATCGCCCTTGCCGGTGCCGAACTCGTAGTAATTATTGTAGGTCGTCGCGTCTTCCTTCGGCGTGATCTTGTCGTTGACGATGTAGGCCGACTGCTTGGCATTGAGCGCCGCATGCGCCGAGGAAAACACCGAGCCGGCCAAACCGGCGGCAATCGCTGATGTCATGAATTGCCGACGCTTCATGAACAGGGACTTGGGCGTGATTTCCGATGACGGAATGGAAGGAAACTTGTAGGCCGGCATGACGATCCTCGATCCTGAACGATGCTTGGTTCGGATGAGTATACGTTACTCGCCGCCAAGAGTTTCACAACTCTTTGTCACATCGGTGTGAGAGATCGCGCGGCGCCCATCACGCTGATGTGCACCTCGCCATAAATTATTGATTTATTTCTTGAATTTAGAGCGCAGCCAGAAGATCACAAAGAAGGCGAGGATGATCAATATGCCTGCGGCAAAGCCGAGCACCGGGGAATAGGCTCCGATGCCGAGCACGATCTTCGGCATGAAATAAAGTGCTCCACCGGCTATCACGAGAATGAGAGCTGCGGCGATGGCATTGTTGCGCGTTTCGTGCTTTTCGTCGCTCATGCGCTTTTCGCTTTGGCAAGGTCTGCACGGATCGCCTGCAACTGGCGCTTCTGGCTACCGTCGGCATTGAAATTGGCGGGATCGAGCCACGCCTCGAAGGCAGCATTGGCCAGCGGCCATTCATCGTCGACGATCGAAAACCACGCGGTGTCGCGGTTGGTGCCGCGCGAAATCGCGTGCTTGCGAAACACGCCTTCGAAGGTGAAGCCGAGGCGCTCGGCAGTCACCTTGCTTGCCGCATTGCCATTGTTGCATTTCCACTCGTAGCGACGATAGCCGAGGTCCTCGAAGACATGCTTGGCCATCAGATAATGTACTTCCGTCGACAGAGGCGAGCGCGCCATGGCCGGACCATGCGCCACGCCACCGACCTCGGTGACGCCGTTGGCGGAATCGGTGCGCATGTAGTTGGCCATGCCGACGATCTTGCCGGTGGCGTTGTCGCGGAACACTTCCGTGACCCAGCCGGCTTTTGCGACCGTGCCCAGCCAGTCGCCAAAGGCAACGACATCGGCAAAATCGGGCGCGGCGAAATATTGCAGCAATTGATTGGTCGCGATACCGCCCAGCGCGTCCCAGAGCGCACTGAGATGCTCGGCCCTCTTGTAGGGCTCGACGGTGACATAGCGGCCCCTGAGAGTGACGGCCTCAACATTGGGGCGGGGCTTCCAGTTCTTCAGGTCTTCCATGGCCACTCTCTGAGATGTAAAACGGAGGCGATATTCATCGCCTCCGTCCTTGATATGCAAGTCAAATTTGTTGATGTGTTCCGCGTCACCCGACCTTGGCGCTGGCGACGGTCGCCTCGACATGGTCGATGAGCGCATCGGCTAGGCCCAGCCGGCCAGCCAGCAGATCGAGATAGCCGCGCTCGGCCCGGCTGTCTGGATCAATGGCGATGCGCGACGCCGTGTAGAGCTCGACCTTCTGGCTATCGGTCACGGCCGCCGCGATGATCGCGTCGAGATCGACGGGATTGGCAAGCTCGTCCTCAAGGAAGGCCTGCGCATCAGCACCAAGCCCAGCGAGCTTGACCTTGCCGAGGATCGCTTCACGCTCCGCATCATCGATGTGACCATCGGCACGGGCCGCAGCGATCATGGCACGAACGAGAATGAGCGCGAAATCAGCAGAATTGGCCGCATCTTGCGGATGGAAACCACTGTCGCTCGGGGGCGGCAACAATTCCGCATTACCAGCAGCCGTCGTCGATGCGTCCGCCGGCGGCACATCCTTACCGGCCTGCCAGTTCTTGTAGGCCTGGTAGCCGAGACCGGCAATCGCCGCGAGCCCGCCAAGCTTCAACGCCGAACCCGTCAACTGCCGGCCAGTGCCGGTACCCAACAGCACGGCCGCAATGGCACCGGTGGCGAGGGGATTGTCCTTGGCCATCTGGCCGAGCTGCCCTGCCCTGTCCCTCACCGTACCGCCGGCGCCTGGCACCTGGCTTCCAAGCAATTGATCCAAGAGCTGTTTCGGGTCGAACATATATTCCTCCTAGCGGGGTTGTAGCCAACAGACTTCAACATAGGAGTGTGACTGTGGTTTTGCAAAGGCAGTGCTGGGATCTGATTTCATGTTTCAGGAGAGAAAAGGATTGACGACATCGATCCCCCAAAAGTCCCGATCGTTGCCTGTCACAACAACACAATCGTTCACAACAGCTACGGCAGCTATGATCGTGTCCGGCACACCGCGTGCTCGCCCAACGCGACGACCTTCAAACATCAGTTCGGCCCAGACTTGTGCCGAACGCACGTCAAAATTCAGGATTCGCCCACTGAAAATCTGGAGCGGGCCACTTGGTCCCGAATACCATTTCTCCAGTTCATCGCGCTTCTTGCCATGCGGCGCCCGAAGAATTCCATGCCAGAGTTCAGCGATCGTCCAGCTCGCAACGAAAAGATCCGCACCACTCTTGTCGCTCATCCAAGTCTCTAGCGCCTTCGACGGCAAGGGCTTGGATGGATCGCTTATGACATTTGTGTCAAGCAGGTAGCGGGTCAAAAATCGACTATGCGCGGTTCGAATTCCACACGTTCGATTTCGGTTCTAGAAACCGCAAGCGGAGCCTTCCTGAGCGACTCCCAGATTTGACGCCCGGTCATTGCTGGGGCCGTTTTTGACTCTCCCGCGGCCGCACCGATCTCAGATGCCGAGATAAGCTGCTCTGCGAACGCCTTGACGCGTTCCTTATCTTTCTCGGGCACCACGACCTCGAGGCGCACCAGACCACGCTCGGCAAGGCGAGACCGGTATGTCGCATTGGCCTTTTTCTGCGCGGATGTGGACATTACGCACCTCGGGTAAATGTATACCCGGATATATAGCGCAAGACTACCTTCCCCGCAATCCGCTCAACCCCGCAGCGCTGCCGCTTCGGCCGCGAGCTTGGTGATACCAGCCCAATCGCCGGATTCGACCATCGCCTTCGGCGCCACCCACGAGCCGCCGACACAGATGACGTTGGAAAGGCTCAGATAGTCCTTGGCGTTCTTCAGCGACACGCCGCCGGTCGGGCAGAAACGAATGCCGGCAAGTGGCGAAGACAATGCGTTGAGATAAGACGCGCCGCCTGCCTGCTCGGCCGGGAAGAATTTCAGCACGCTGTAACCACGGTCACGCAGCATCATCACTTCGGTCGCTGTCACAGCCCCTGGCAGCAACGGCACATCGCTCTCATCTGCAGCTTCGAGCACCGAATTACCGGAGCCAGGCGACACGATGAAACGCGAGCCAGCCTTGATTGCCAGGTCCCACTGCCTGGCATCGAGCACGGTGCCGGCACCTGCAACCGCACCTTCAACTTCGTCGGCAACCGCCTTGATCGCGTCGAGCGCAGCAGCCGTGCGTAGCGTGATCTCGATGGCCTTCAAACCACCGGCGACCAGCGCGCGCGCCAGCGGCACAGCCGATTTCACGTCATCGATGACGATCACCGGCACGACCGGCTGCAGGCTCAATGTTGACACCAGGTTTTCGGTTTTGCTGCTCATCGGAGCCATTCCTTAAAACGTTTGAATTTCGCCGTTTTGATACCGGACAAGACCAGTTCTGTCGAGCCAAAATTGCCGTCTTAATACTGCCAGAAAATGACAGTAGAATGGAGCATAATCACTGGCTCGCAAACGCCCGACCGACAATTGCCGCCGAGAAATCCATGTCCCGTTCCGAACGCCTGCTCGACCTCATCCAGACACTGCGGCGACATCGCCGGCCCGTGAGCGGCCAGACGCTCGCCGACGAAACCAATGTCAGCCTCAGGACGCTCTATCGTGACATCGCCACGCTCCAGGCGCAAGGTGCCGATATCGAGGGCGAGCCGGGCATCGGCTATATATTGAAGCCCGGCTTCATGCTGCCGCCGATGATGTTTTCCGAAGACGAGATCGAGGCTCTGGTGCTCGGCGCCCGCTGGGTGGCAAGCCGTGCCGATGGCGAACTGAGCCTTGCCGCAGCCAATGCGCTGGCCAAGGTCGCCGCTGTTCTCCCCGCCGATATGAAGCCGCGGCTGGAAGGTGCTAACCTGATCATTGGGCCCGCGCCCGAGCCGCCGGAGGTCAATATCGATCTCGGCGGCATCCGCAAGGCCATCCGCCACGAGCACATGCTCGACATCGCCTATAGCGACGCGACCTCGGCAACCACCAACCGCCGCATCTGGCCGTTTGCGCTCTCCTATTTCGAGCGCGTCAGGATCATCGTTGCCTGGTGCGAATTGCGCAACGGTTTCCGCCACTTCCGCACCGATCGGATCGCGACGATGGAAATCACCGGCAAGCGCTATCCGCGCCGCAAGGCCGTGTTGCTGAAGGAATGGCGGGAGTCGCAAGGAATCAATCCCTTGCAATATACTGACACTATTTGACAGCATGTGCATTTATACCTTTCTCATCGGACCCGGATCGGGGTCGCAATTGGAAAGGTGATGGACATGAACGCCAACTACATCCTGCTCTATGTCGACAGCCCGGCAAAAAGCCGCGATTTCTATGAGACCCTGCTCGGCCAGAAGCCGGTCGAGGATTCCGCGACCTTCGTGCTTTTCGTCCTGCCCTCGGGCGTGAAATTCGGGCTTTGGGGCAAGAACGGCGTCGTTCCGGCTGCCAGCACACCCGGCGGCTGTGAAGTCGGTTTCCCGGTCGACACAGTGGATGCGGTCGACCGCATCGCTGGAGAATGGACGGATCGTGGCATCAGGATCATCCAGCAGCCGGAGGATGTGGATTTCGGCCGCACCTTCACCGCGCTCGATCCGGATGGACATCGCCTGCGGGTGCTTTGCGTGGACATGGCCCAATGAGCGCCTGGATCGCAGTGGCTTCGGCCGACCACGTCGCACGAGGCCGCCAAGGCGGCTTCATGCAGGTCTGCCACGGCAAAACGGGTCCGCTTTCGCGCGTCAAGCCGCAGGACACCGTGTTCTACTATTCTCCATCGACCGAGATGGGCGGCGGCGAAAAGCTGCAAGCCTTCACGGCTGTCGGCGTGGTTCGCGACGAGGAGCCCTACCCCTTCGATATGGGCAATGGCTTCGTGCCGACGCGGCGCAATGTGGACTGGTTTGTCGCACGGCAGACGCCGATCCGGTCGCTGTTGGACCGGCTGGAACTGACCAAGGGAAAATCCGGCTGGGGAAGCGTCTTCCGCTTCGGCGTGGTCAAGATCTCGGATGCCGATCGCGATTTGATCCTGGAAGCAATGGGCGCGAACTGATCGCGCCCATTCCACATCCGGTCACGATCAGGAAACCGCTTTTTCTTCTTCCGGTGGCTGCTTCTCGTTGTCGATGAACTGCGACAGGGTCATGTTGTCGAGGATCTCCGCCATGGCATCGCGCACTTCGGTCATCGACAGCCGCACGAGACAGCCCGCAGGATCACGGCAATCGTCGCATGCTTCGAATGCCGTGCGGCTCGCACAACGGATGGGCGCCAGCGGGCCGTCCAACGTACGGATGACCTGACCGATCTTGATTTCATCGGCGGTCTTGGACAGCGAATAGCCGCCACCCGGCCCCTTTTTGGAGCGCAGGATGCCCGCCTTGCGAAGCTCGAGCAGGATCGCATCGAGAAACTTCTTCGGGATGTTGTTGCGCGCGGCGATCTCGGTGATGAACGCGGTCTCGCCCGGCGGCAACTGAGCCAGGTCGGCGAGCGCCTTCAGTCCGTATTTGCCTTTTTTGGTGAGCATGTCTGCCTCTCAAGGGCCGGCTGAAACCCCGGCGCAAATGATTCATGCATTTATATTCTCGTTAGTCCATAAATTTAGTATAAATAATGGCATTTGCAAGGTTTTTACCGATTTTGCCACCAAAATCAGCCGACATTCTCCTATTTGTTCCGCCAATCGGGCGAAAATGCCACAACTCGCCGGGGCTTAGCTCACGGCAGCGCACGAGACAATGATGTCATGCCGAAGGTCGCCACGCGCCCTTCCCAAGCGCGAGCGAAGACCTGCAGCTTTGTCGCACCCGACAAATGCCGTCGTGATATGTCTAAACCCTGGAAAAAATCCGATATGCGAGAACAAAAAAACCTCGGAAAATCCGAGGCTTACATCTGTCCTGAAGAAAATTGGAGCGGGCGAAGGGGTTCGAACCCTCGACCCCGACCTTGGCAAGGTCGTGCTCTACCACTGAGCTACACCCGCTCACTATCAACGGCCCGTGGTAGATCGCTAGGCCGATGTTCGCTACCATCCGGCGGCGACGGGGGCTATATGGCCCAAGCCCTTTTGAAATGCAACAGGGAAATGACAATTTCCTGTAGAATTTTGGGCGATATCTTCTATGTCATTGAATAAAAACACTTTTGCAATCCACACCCAGATCAACCGGGCCATTGCGGGCGGCGAAAAACCATCGTATCACACGGGTCTTTCGATGTCAGGGAACGTGAATCATGAGTGATGTGCCGGCCAAGGGCGCCAGGGAATTGTTCCAATTTCTCGATGGTCTGGGAATTGCCCACAAGACCCTGCAGCACGAGCCGGTATTCACTGTCGCCGAATCCGTGGCGCTACGCGACGCGATTGCCGGTGGCCACACCAAGAACCTGTTTCTCAAGGACAAGAAGGACCAGTATTTCCTGCTGACCGTCGAGGAAAATGCCACGGTCGACTTGAAGACCGTCCATCAGTTGGTCGGTGGCACTTCGAAATTCTCTTTCGGCAGACCTGAGAAACTGATGGAGTATCTAGGCGTTATTCCAGGTGCGGTGACCGCTTTCGGCGTCATCAACGACGTCGATCAGAACGTCACCATTGTGCTCGACGCCGATTTGATGAAAAATGACATCATCAACTGCCATCCCCTCTCGAACGACGCAACCACGTCGATCGGGCGCGACGATCTGATCCGCTTCGTCGAGGCGACCGGCCATACCGCAAATGTCTTGAAAGTGACGGCCTGACATCCGACATAGGGCGCAATATTCGGGAGTATTTTTGAAATGACAGGCTACGACAATTCCTACGGCGCAAGCTTTGGCAACCAGATGTCGGCTTCGGCCACCGCAGCTGCTGCCCCAGCCAGCTTGATCAAGGACACCACGACGGCAGGCTTCCAGCGCGACGTCCTGGAAGAATCGACGAAGCAGCCTGTGCTGGTCGACTTCTGGGCACCGTGGTGCGGCCCTTGCAAGCAACTGACCCCGATCATCGAAAAGGTGGTCAACGAGGGTGCAGGCAAGGTCAAGCTGGTCAAGATGAACATCGACGACCATCCGTCGATCGCCGGCCAGCTGGGCATCCAGTCCATTCCCGCCGTCATCGCCTTTGTCGGCGGACGCCCGGTCGACGGCTTCATGGGCGCGCTGCCCGAAAGCCAGGTCCGAGACTTCATCAACAAGATCGCCGGCGCCGGCAGCGGTGCTGACGACCAGGCTGCCGAAATCGAAGCGGCGCTCACAGAAGCCGAGGCGTTGCTCGCCAATGGCGATGTGGCTGGCGCAGCCGACCTCTTCGGGGCGATCCTGCAGGCCGATCCGGAAAACCTCAAGGCGCTCGCCGGCATGGCCAACTGCATGGTCGCCGCAGGCCAGTGGGAGCGTGCCCGCGACCTGCTTGCAGGCCTTACCGACGAGCAGAAGAAAGACGCGAGCCTGACGGCCCTGACCACCAAGATCGCCCAGATCGAAGAAGCCCGCAAGCTTGGTGATCCGCGTGCGCTTGAACATGAACTCGCGCTCAATCCGGATCATCACGAGGCCCGCATCAAGCTCGCCAAGATCCTCAATGTCGAGGGTGACAGGGATGCAGCTGCAGAACACCTGTTCTATGTGATGAAGAAGGACCGCGCCTTCGATGAGGATGGCGCCCGCCGCCAGCTCGTGCAATTCTTCGAAGTCTGGGGCCCGAAAGATCCTGCAACCATATCGGCACGCCGGAAGTTATCCTCCATATTGTTTTCTTGATGCCGGCGCAGGTCGGTTGTCGTTGACGCGTCGGAGACTGAAGTCATGCAAGTGGGAAACGCCCGATATCTAACCGAGTCGGATCTGCCGGAAACACTCGCACTGTTTCCGTTGTCGGGCGTCCTGCTGCTGTCGGGCGGCCATCTGCCGCTCAACATTTTCGAGCCGCGCTATCTCGCACTCATTGATGACGCGCTGAAGGGCAACCGCCTGATCGGCATCATACAGCCGGTGTTCAGCGAGACGACCGAAAGCCCGGAAGGCACGCCCGAGCTCTGCAAGGTTGGCACGATCGGCCGCATCACCACCTTTGGCGAGACCGGCGATGGACGCTATGTCATCGATCTCTCCGGCGTCTGTCGCTTCCGGCTGATGAACGAGGTCAGCCCCTCGCACCACCCTTATCGGCGCGCCCATATCACCCCGTTCATGAGCGACCTCAGCGAGGCGGAGGACGATCCGTCCGTCAATCGCGATGCTCTGCTGGGCGCGTTCCGCAGCTACCTCGATGCCAACAAGCTGGAGGTCGATTGGGAGGCGGTGACCAAGACTTCGAACCGCACGCTGGTCAACTCGCTATCGATGATGGCCCCGTTCGGCGCACGCGAGAAGCAGGCGCTGCTGGAAGCGTTCGATCTCAAGACCCGCGCCGAAACCCTGGTCGCCATGACCGAGATGGTGCTGGCCCGCGCCTTCGGCGACGCCGCCAAGACGTTGCAGTAGCGGTGCGATCATGGACCAGAACGTCTCCCGACCCGACCCGAAAATGCTGGAACTGCTGGTCTGCCCGGTCACCAAGGGTCGCCTGAGCTACGACCGCGAGAAGAATGAACTCATTTCGGAAAGAGCGCGGCTCGCCTATCCCATCCGCGATGGCATCCCGATCATGCTGGAATCGGAAGCCCGGAAGATCGAGGATTAGCTCTTCGCCTGCCCGTTCGCCCTGCGGATCGCCGTGGAGCTCAATGTCGAGCGGGGGCCGTGGATAAAAGTCCAGGCGGGTGCAGGCGTTCGGCCCAGAGTATTGGCGTCATCCTCATCAAGACGGGCGTAGTCGAAGGTCTTGGCCATCGTTGAAGACAAAAACGCCAGAGTTGCGCCCGGCCGGTCGATCACCGCAATCGGATAGGTCCGGGCGATTTTCTGCCAGTTCTGCCAGCGATGGAAATCACGGAGATTGTCCGCACCCATGATCCAGATGAACCGGACGCGCGGATGGCGCGCCTTGATGCGATCAAGCACCTGCGCGGTATAATTCAGCCCGAGGGCTTTTTCAAACGCAGTGACGCGGATTTTCGGGTCGGCCGCGAGCTTTTCGGAAAGCTCCAGCCGCTCGGCCAGCGGCGCCAGATAGCGCTTCGATTTCAATGGATTGCCTGGCGTCACCATCCACCAGAGTTGATCAAGCCCGAGCCGGCGAATGGCGATCTCGGCCACCAGCCGGTGCCCTTCATGCGGAGGATTGAACGAACCACCGAACAGGCCGACCACCATGCCGTCTTCGACATGCGGCATCACCAGGTATCGGCGCGCAATCCCCTCCCCCAACGACACGTCTCTTAGGGCCTTGTCTGGCCGCTGCCGCGGACCCTGTATTTGAAAGAGGTGAGCTGCTCGACACCGACAGGCCCGCGCGCATGCATCTTGCCCGTGGCGATGCC
Organism: Shinella sp. OV683; assembly: GCF_057787725.1. Classification (NCBI taxonomy): domain Bacteria; kingdom Pseudomonadati; phylum Pseudomonadota; class Alphaproteobacteria; order Hyphomicrobiales; family Rhizobiaceae; genus Shinella; species Shinella sp. OV683. The sequence goes on along the minus strand of NZ_CM173543.1, from coordinate 834,137 downwards.
GATCTCGCCGCCCATGCCGAACTCGCCGCCATCGGCAAACTGCGTCGAGGCGTTGTGGACCAGGATGGCGGAATCGATTTCGTTGAAGAAGCGTTCGACGCTTTTGGAGTTCTCGGAGATGATCGCCTCGGTGTGATGCGAGGAATAGCGGTTGATATGCGCAATCGCGCCGCCGACACCATCAACGATGGCAACCGAGATGATGGCATCGAGATATTCGGTAGACCAATCCTCGTCCGTTGCCGGCTTGAAGCCCGGAAACACCTTGAGCACGGCCGCCGAGGCACGGATTTCGCAACCGGCTTCCGTCAGCGCTTCGAGCAGTGGCATCAGGTGGGTGCCAATCGCTGAACTATCGACCAGCAACGTCTCGGCCGCGCCGCAGACGCCGGTGCGCCGCATCTTGGCATTGACGACGATCTTTTTCGCCATGTCGAGATCGGCCGAGGCATCGACATAGATGTGGCAGATACCTTCGAGATGCGCGAACACCGGTACGCGCGCTTCCGATTGCACGCGGCCGACGAGGCTCTTGCCACCGCGCGGAACGATGACGTCGATCGTGCCGTTCAGGCCGCTCAGCATGGCGCCCACGGCCGCGCGGTCGGTTGTGGGCACATACTGGACCGCGTCTTCCGGCAGGCCGCCGTCTCTCAAGCCCTTCACAAGGCATTCGTGAATGGCGCGCGACGAATGCACTGAATCCGAGCCACCACGCAGAATGACGGCGTTACCGGCCTTCAGGCACAGCGCGCCGGCATCGGCCGTCACATTCGGGCGGCTTTCATAGATCACGCCGATGACGCCGAGCGGCGTGCGCACGCGCTCGATATGCAGGCCGTTCGGACGATCCCATTCGGCGATGATATCGCCAACAGGATCGCGCAGTTCGGCGATCGTGCGGATGCCATCTGCGATGCCGCGAATGCGGGCTTCGTTGAGCGTCAGGCGATCGATCAGCGCCGGTGTCACGTCGGCGGCGCGGGCATTTTCAAGATCGATTGCGTTGGCAGCAAGGATGGCATCCTTGCGCGCCAGGATTTCGGCAGCCATGGACACCAGCGCCGCATGCTTGCGTTCGGCCGAAGCGATGGCAAGCGGCTGGGCCGCTGCACGGGCGCGCGCGCCGATATCCAGCATCAGCGACTGAATGTCTTCCTTCACCACATCAAGCATCGGCATTTTCCCTGGCCTTGGCACTTTTTCCGGACGTCATGACGAGATCGTCGCGATGAACCATCGCCGACCGCCCGGCATAGCCGAGGATGGCCGAGATCTCGATCGACTTCTTGCCAGCGATCTGCCTCGCTTCGTGCGCATCGTAGCCGGCAAGCCCGCGTGCAATCTCAATACCCGCAAGGCTCATGACGGCGATCGTGTCGCCGCGCGAGAACTCACCGGTTACCGCGCGCACGCCAGCGGGCAGCAGGCTCTTACCGGAATGAAGCGCTCGCTCGGCGCCCTCGTCCACGGTGATGCGGCCAGCGGGCAACAACTGCCCGGCAATCCACGTCTTGCGTGCCGTCACCGGCTCGGACGACGCGGTAAACCAGCTGTGGCGTGCGCCTTCTGCAATTGCCTTCAGCGGATGATCGACCTTGCCTGAGGCGATGATCATCGCGCAGCCGGCAGAGGTAGCGATCTTGCCTGCATCGATCTTGGTGCGCATGCCGCCACGCGACAGCTCGGACGCGGCACCACCGGCCATCGCCTCGATTTCCGGCGTGATGGCAGCGATGTGTTCGAGAAACTTCGCGTTGGGGTCGAGATGCGGCGGTGCCGTGTAGAGCCCATCGATATCCGACAGCAGTACGAGCAGGTCGGCGCCGACCATGGTGGCGACCCGCGCCGCCAGCCGGTCATTGTCGCCGTAGCGGATTTCTGTGGTGGCGACCGTATCGTTTTCGTTGATGACCGGCACCGCCTTCAGTTTCATCAACTGGGAAATCGTCGCGCGCGCGTTGAGATACCGGCGGCGTTCCTCGGTATCGCCGAGTGTGAGCAGGATCTGGCCGGCAACGATCTCATGCTTCGACAGGCTTTCGGACCAGGCCCGCGCCAGCGCGATCTGGCCGACAGCCGCAGCCGCCTGGCTTTCCTCGAGCTTCAACGCGCCGGAAGGCAGATCGAGCACCGTGCGGCCCATGGCAATCGCGCCGGACGAAACCACCAGCACCTCGACGCCTCTCGCGGCAAAAGCGGCAATATCCTCGCACATCGCATCGAGCCAGGCCTTCTTCAGCCCCGACTTGCGATCGACAAGCAACGCCGAGCCGATCTTGATGACGACCCTGCGGCAGCCAGCGAGATTGCTCTTAGGCGTCATCGACCGACTCATCCCAGTCTTCTTCATCCTCCATCGGCGCCATCTTCAGCTTGCGATTGAGGTTGATGGCGCTCTCTGCCTTTGGCAGGCTCGGATCCTCGGCCTTGCTCGTATCGATCACCGAGGCAAGGGCGCGCAACACATCCGGCATACCCTTGCCGATGACGGCAGAGATAGCGAAAGGCGTCTGGCCGGAGGCGCGCTTCAGCGCAGCCTTCTTCTTCTTCAGCGTTTCGGCATCGATCGTGTCGATCTGCGACAGTGCGACGATTTCCGTCTTGTCCTCGAGCCCGGCCCCATAGGCATCGAGTTCGGCGCGCACGGTCTTGTAGGCCTGGGCGACATTCTCTTCCTGCGCCGAGACGAGATGCAGCAGCACGCGGGTACGCTCGACGTGGCCGAGGAAGCGGTCGCCGAGGCCGATGCCTTCATGCGCGCCTTCGATCAGGCCGGGAATGTCGGCAAGAATATATTCCCGGGCGTCCACGGTCGCGACGCCCAGATTGGGATGCAGCGTGGTGAAGGGATAGTTGGCGATCTTCGGCCTCGCCCTGGTGCAGGTTGCAAGGAAGGTCGACTTGCCGGCATTTGGCAGGCCGACAAGGCCGGCATCGGCAATCAGCTTCAGGCGAAGCCAGATGTTCTTTTCCTCGCCATCCTGGCCGGGATTCGCCCAATCAGGCGCCTGGTTGGTCGAACTGCGGAAATAGGCGTTGCCGAAGCCGCCATTGCCGCCCTTGGCGATGCGATACTTCTGGCCGACTTCCGTGAGGTCGCAGATCAGCGTCTCGCCATCTTCCTCGAACACCTGCGTGCCCGCCGGCACCTTCAGGACGACGCTGTCGCCCTTGGCGCCGTGGCGATTGCGGCCACTGCCATGCACGCCGGTCTGCGCCTTGAAATGCTGCTGGTAGCGATAGTCGATCAGGGTATTGAGGCCGTTGACGCTCTCGATCCAGACATCGCCGCCGCGACCGCCGTCGCCGCCATCCGGACCACCGAATTCGATGAATTTCTCACGCCGAAACGAGACGGCGCCACCTCCGCCATCACCGGACCGAATAAATACTTTGCACTGATCGAGAAACTTCATCTGCCTGCCGTGGGTTGGATTGCGGATTGCCAAATGGCCGCACGCGTGTTCGATATAGCTGCTAACCCCCAAAGGTCAAAGAATATCATGAAATTTATCAGCTTTAACATCCAATTTGGCTTCGGTTTGGACGGCCGATATAGCCCCGAACGCATTGCAACGGCTCTTGAGGGTGCCGATATCGTCGCTTTGCAGGAAGTCACACGCAATTTCCCCAAAAATAGTCAGGCCGATCTTCCGGCGGTTTTCGCCGATCTGATGGGCCAGTATTTCCATGTTTTCGGCCCTGGAACGGACACCGATGCCGGCTCTGCGATCAAGGACGGAAAGGTGCATATGCGCCGCCTGCAATTCGGCAATATGATCCTGTCGCGCTATCCCATTCTCTCCACGCGCAACATCCTGCTGCCGCGCACCCGCACCTATGACAAGCTCAACCTGCAGCGCTCGGCGCTCGAAGCCGTCATATCAACGCCGGGCGGCGCACTGCGCGTCTACTCCGTCCATCTCGACCATCGCGATCCCTCAGAGCGCATCCAGCAGATCAACTTCATCAAGGACCGCGCCATCCACTACGCCATCGAAGGCGGCGCGGTGACCGGCGGAACAGAATTCGGTTTTGCCGAAATCCCGAATGCCGACGACTATGTCATCATGGGCGATTTCAACATGCTGCCCGAAAGCCCCGAATACATCGCCATGATGGGGCCGAAGGACATCTATTATGGCCGCACGGCCCGCGCCACTGGCCCGGTCGACGCCCACGCCCATCTCGGCGGCAATGGGCCGGATGCCTATACCTGGGAGGAGCCGGGCAAACCCGAAATCCGCCAGTATCTCGACTATTGCTTCGTCAGCGCCTCGCTCGCCGGCCGGGTCAAATCCGCCGGCATCGACGAAGCCTGCATCGCCTCCGACCACAAGCCGGTGTGGGTGGAGATCGGATAAGGGCGAATTTCTCCGCCCTCACCCCCATCTTAGAGAGGCATGTAGCTGCCGAATGTCAGCTCGGTTGTGATCAGCCGGACCTGTTCGGCACGCGAGACGCAATAGACAGCCTCGACACCTGATATGTCGAAGCCGAGCTTCTTCTGGATGCGCAGCGATGCCGCGTTCTCGGCGATTGCGCCCGAGAAGATGGTCTCGCCCATGAAGCCGTGGAAGAATCTGGCGAGGGCGGCATTGACCGCCTCTGTCATGATCCCCTTGCCCCAATGTGGCTCATCCAGCCAGTAGCCGAGCTGCCAGCCTTCCTGCCCATGCCGGCCATGCCAGTGGATGCCGACGACGCCGATCAGCCGGTCGTCATCGTTGGCAACCTCATCCAGCCCGTCCAGCAGGATCCGGCGCAGGCCGCCTGATGTGATCGCAAACACCCAGTCCGGCTTGCCCGCAGCATTGATGTCGGCCAGCCAATCCTCGGCATCATCCCGATGATAGGGCTGCGGCACGGGAACCAGCATCCTGGCAACCCGGTGATTGCCAAGAGCCTTGGCGATTGCTTCGGCATCCCGTGCTTCGGGCCGTCTCAATGTCAGCCGGCCGGTGCGGATCAGCGGCTGGTTTGCAGCCGACAATCCACTCGACGTGGGGGCGGGATCGTAGGCCTGAACCTGGACCTGCGGCAGATCGAAAGCGTGGTTGAGCGCGTTCATCTCGTCCCTCCCCAAGCCCGAAGCGAACCCCAGGTCTTGCGATCGAGCCGGAACCATTCAACCGCGACCATGCCCCCGAGCGCGAGGCTCGGCGCCATGCCGGTGCCCTGGAACTGGAAGCCGGATTTCTGCAGCACCCGCCGCGATCCGATGTTCATCACCCGGACGCGTCCGTCGATGAAATCGGTATCGAAATGCCGGAAGCCGAAGTCGATCAGGGTCTGCACGGCTTCCGTCGCAAAACCCTTGTTCCAATAGGGCTCGCCCAGCCAGTAGCCGATCTCAAGCCCGTTTCCTTCTTCCTGCGCTTGCAGACCGCAGCAACCGATGAAATCACGCGTTTCATTGCGAGTGATGGCATAAACGCATTTGCCCATCGCGCCCGAGTCAACGCGGGCTACAAAAGCTTCGGCGTCCTTATCCGTGTAGGGGTGCGGCATGCGCGACACTTTGGACGCGACATTGATGTTGTTGGCGAGATGGGCAATTGCGTTGATATCGGTCGTGTCGGGCGCGCGCAGCAACAGCCGCTCCGAAACCAGCAATGGCGTTTGTAACTCCTGCGGCAAGAGCCGCTTCTCGCTTGGAAAGCCGCTTTGACTTTGGCTTTCCCTTAGTAGTTGGCTTTGCATGACTGCCTCCTGGGTTGAAAACGAAAAGGGAAGATGGGCATTACCCCATCTTCCCTTTTGAAACCCTGGAGGTCTTTTGTGACCTGAAGTGCCAGCCGGGCCGATGAGGCGCCGGCTGTTTAAAGAGCTCCGGCTTACTCTGCTGCTGCCGCCGTTTTCGGCATGACGGACACGTACACTCGGCCATTGGCTTTCGTACGGTACGCAACAGTGCCTTCGGTGGTCGCAAAAATCGTATGGTCGGTACCGAGGCCGACATTGGCACCGGGATGCCACTGTGTGCCGCGCTGGCGCAGGATGATGTTTCCAGAAATCACGGCTTCGCCGCCGAACTTCTTGACGCCAAGACGCTTGGAATTGGAATCGCGACCGTTGCGCGACGAACCGCCAGCTTTTTTGTGTGCCATTTTAGTTCTCCTTAGTCCTCTTTAACTCAGATCAGGCTGCAATCGCGATGATGCGAACCTTGGTGAAATGCTGGCGATGGCCCTTCTTGCGCTTGGAATTCTGACGGCGGCGCTTGACGAAAGAAATGGTCTTCCGTGTACGACCCTGCTCGACGACTTCCGCAGTCACGACGGCACCTGCAACAAAAGGCGCGCCGATCTTGGCACTGGCACCCTCGCCAACAACGAGGACTTCCGTAAATTCGATCTTGGTACCGGCTTCGCCTTCGAGCTTTTCGATCGAAATGACGTCGTCTGCAGCAACCTGGTACTGCTTACCGCCGGTCTTGATGACTGCGAACATTTTTTATCCTTTCATGTTCTTTGAACGGGCCTCGAAAATCCTGGGATCGCCGGGCCGTCTTTTTGTCAGTCGATTGGTATGGCGGAAAATCCGCCGGTGGAATGCCTGCCTCTCGGCAAACACTTTTACGGGCCGAAGATATAGATATCCGCAGCTTCATGGGTATCGCGTGTACGTGAGGGCAGAGAGTCTGTCAAGGCAAGGGGCGATGAAGAAAGACAATTTCATTGCTTTTCTGACTTGCACTGGCCATTTTTCAACGCTATATCGCCGCCATGCTTCGCTTGGCAAGGGCACCACACCCGTTCAGTCACGCGCGGTTTCTGCGGAGAGGTGGCAGAGTGGTTGAATGTACCGCACTCGAAATGCGGCGTACCTGCAAGGGTACCGTGGGTTCAAATCCCACCCTCTCCGCCATATCCTTCTGTATTTGTTAAGTTATTTTCTCAATCGGAGAATGCGGGCCCACTTGCAGGCCCACTTTCGTTGTGACTTTTCGTAACTCCCTGAACGTTCTGCCCAAATTACAGGAGGGAACGTCCCCGTCCCTGACTACTCGCTCCACTGAAACACATCGAAGTGAGCATACCGCCGGGCCAGCCAATATATACCACTGAGGGGGCGTGCACCATCGGAAGGGTACCACGATCTTTTCAAGGAAAAAAAGGTGTTGCGGGCTTCATAGGGCAAGAGAAACTCGGGGACGTTTCCTGTTTTCTAGAGTGCTATCATATCCTCCGGCAGGAATTATAGAACAGGATTTTGGAAGGCCGGGGATCGTGTCCCCGCGCGTGGTGTAGCTGGGTTTCATAGCCATCGGTGAATTCCGGTAGGGTCGGGTTGCTTAGAGCCAACCTGAAGGACACCACCGATGACCGACGAGATGATGAACCTGCGTTTGCTTGTTGAGAAGAGCGCCGACAGCGATTTGTTGCGCGAGATGATAGGCTTCACGGCCCAACGCCTGATGGAGTTGGAGGTCGGCCATACGACGGGTGCTGCGCATGGAGAGAAGACGCCACTCAGGCTCGCCCAGCGCAATGGCTATCGCGACCGTGATTGGGAAACACGGGCTGGAACGGTGGAGCTTCGCATTCCCAAGCTGCGGACGGGCAGCTATTTCCCGAGCTTCCTGGAGCCGCGCCGAATGGCCGAGAAAGCTCTGACGGCGGTTATCCAGGAAGCCTATATCCAGGGTATCTCGACGCGCTCGGTCGATGACTTGGTCAAAGCCATGGGCATGGGTGGCATCTCCAAAAGCCAGGTGTCACGGCTTTGCGAGGAAATCGATGTCAGGGTCAAGGCTTTCCTCGATCGACCCATCGAAGGCGAATGGCCCTACATCTGGATCGACGCCACCTATCTCAAGGTCCGGCGCGGCGGTCGCATCGTTTCTGTCGCCGTGATTATCGCCGTCGGCGTCAACACCGATGGACGCCGTGAAGTGCTTGGGCTGGAGATCGGCACATCCGAGGCCGAGCCGATCTGGACAGAGTTCCTGCGCAAGCTGACCCGCCGGGGTTTGAGGGGTGTGAAGCTGGTCGTCTCGGATGCCCATGAAAGCATCAAGACCGCCGTCGGCAAGGTGCTCAACGCGACCTGGCAGCGTTGCCGGGTGCACTTCATGCGCAATGCCCTGGCCCATGCCGGAAAGAGCGGGCGGCGCGTCGTATCCGCCTTCATCGCCACGGCGTTCGCTCAGGAGACGCCGGAGGCCGCCAGCACGCAATGGCGCAGCGTCGCCGACCAGATCAGGCCGAAAGTGCCAAAGCTTGCCGCGCTCATGGACGATGCCGAGAACGATGTGCTGGCCTACATGACCTTTCCAAAGCAGCATTGGGCCAAGCTGCATTCGACCAATCCCATCGAGCGCCTCAATGGCGAAATCAAGCGACGAACCGAGGTCGTCGGTATTTTCCCCAACGACGACGCCATCGTCCGTCTCGTCGGTGCGCTATTGCTGGAGCAGAACGACGAATGGGCCGTCCAGCGATCAAGATACATGACACTGGAAACCATCGCCCAAATGAGCGATGATCCACTCATCAACTTGCCTGCCGTGGCACGTTGATATTCCCTCCGGCCCAGACCGGAAGACACCGTGGTTGTCAAAAGCTACACCACGCTACGGGACACGATCAGGCCGGGCACTTCGACAGCCTCTCAACGCTGATGAGCATGCTGTTCAATTCACTCTGGACCGTATTGAACCGTTGCACGATCAAGCGCAAATCCGTCATATAGTCATGGTCGGCGCTCGGCGCGGGCTCAGACGAGAAATCGATGGATTTCACCCAATCAAGAAACTCATCTGTGTACTTGTAGAAACCCCTTTTGAGCACAATTTCGGCACCCGTAGTCGACAAGGCTTTTCGATTGCTGCCAGGGCCGCAGTTTTCAGGGTTAACATTGCGAACCAGTTTGGCATGCATCAACCCATAAAGCTTGTTGACTTGCCTCTGTGGACCACCGGTAAGCTCACGTACATCAGTCGCAAGGAACCAGATCTCACCTTCAATTTGTGTAATACGCAAGGTCTGTCCGCGGAATGTTACGTTGCGGAAGATATGTGGAATCTTTTGTTTTGACATGTTTTCTCCATTGATCGAAATCGCGAAACAGCAGTTCGCCAGCCTCTTTTGATCGCAATGTGTTCGTATGTCATCGGAGGAACTTGCCGAGTAGGACCTACCGGAGCCATTCAACCAGAAGCAGCAAAAAAGAGATGCAATTGCTAAAATTGTCGCATTAGTCCTCAGGGTCCCCGACATCTCTTTTATATTACTTAAGTATTTCCTAATCTCGAAGAGAAAAGAGAAATAGAAATATATATAAAGACTATAACTATATTAAATAGTTCGGTGGAGGCTTGCCACATCGGCTGTCAATTCCCCACACCTATGGTGACCTCCCTCAACATCACCTCAGCCTGAGCTAGCACCGTCTGCACGGCCTCCTGCTCCAGATCGGGCGGATAGGTATGCATCGGAGAGGCTCTTTCGCTGGTGCGTAGCCATCACTTGCAGTCTTGAGCTTCGGGGCGTTGCCTTCACGAATATGGACCATCATCTCATCGCGACGCTGCCGGGCCGCTGCCAGAGTTAACTGATCAGATGCTTGGCCATACGGGCCTACAGTCCATTCACGTTGCCTTCTGTCGGCAGTTACCTTCAAGATGAAACTCTTGAAACCCGTATCCCGCACCCGGAGATAGAGGTTCCCGCCATCAGGGTAATTTCCAGGTTGTTTGGTAGATTGAATGCGTTTGTCTGTTAGTCGGTTAATTGCCATCTGTCGCTCTTAGGCCCAATCGCGGCCCACTTTCTCGCTGGAACAACAGGATATGTGGTGGACGCCCCTGAAACAGACAACAGCTCAAGTGATTGAAAATAAATCACTTTAAACCACTGTGAACGATCCTGAAACAGGGGCTAGGCTGACACCCTCTCCGCCAAGTAATTTAGCCAAACATCTAAAAATCGCTGAAGAAACGATCACCCTTTGAAGCTCATCTCACTTAGTGATGATGACGATCTTCTGTTTCTTGCTCTTGTCGTCGATCGCTGCGCCTGCAATCAGTCCAGCCGCATCGGTTACAGCGCCGCGCGCAAGGCCGGCGATCTCTGAGCCGTCGCAATCGCGCCGGAGCCGCAAAGGCAGCAAGGGCGTCATAACAACCTACATTTCGTTTCCATCTGCACCAAGCAGTCGTAAAGAATATTCCGCTGGTTTTCACTGGAAACAGACAGCCGCTTCAGCACTGGAATACAGCCGTTGACGACGCTTTGCCAGCTTTCGCTAACGTGCACAACCTCTGATAAATCCAGCCTCGCGCAAGCCAGAGCGTTCACTCGTGCCGCAGCATGAGCATGTGATGGATATGGAAAACAGTCGTTTTGACAGGGTTGTCGGGATCAAGTTGGGCCAGGATTGGCATCTCATTGAGAATGCAACCGATGCACTGGCGTATCTTCGCGAACGCTGGCCTCAGCCCGACGGCCCATGCTGCATGCGTGCGATTGCCAACTGTGAAGCCTTACTTTCGGGGCCGGGCTCGGTTGAGGCCGCGAGAGCATCCTTCGTTGTCGCCGCGATGGAGGCTGGCCTGCAATTTGAGGTGCACGAGGACGAATTTGAGTTTCTCGAACTCCAGGTGGCCATGGTTGCCGAGGATATGGCACGGTCGGAAGATGGCAACTCCCCTCAAGACCCGGCAGATAGCGCGCCGTCTGAAGGTGATCCTACGTCGCTTCAGCATGCCCCGCAGACGCGATTCGCAAAGCGCTCATAGCGCCGCAACCACGCTCCCTTGTAAAATCCTGACCCGCACCGGATACTGACGGAACGATCAACCGTTGGTCGCCGTCGTGCCCATGCGCGACAGCAACTTGGCCATCCGTCGCCGGGAGCATTTCATGACCAAAGTCACCTACCAAATCGTTCAACACGACGGCGGCTGGGCCTACAAGCTGGGAGACGTGTTTTCCGAAACCTTCGCCACCCATGAGCAGGCGCTCAAACGCGCCCGCAGCGTTGCGCTTGAGCAGCAGGTAGGCGGCGAACCCGCCGAGATCTCTTATCAGCTCCAGAACGGCGAATGGCACTACGAACATTCCGACGGAGGCGATCGCCCCGAAGTCGACGTCGAAGACAAGGCTGGATAGCAGGCATGGCATACGAACTCTATTACTGGAATGGCATCCAGGGACGCGGCGAATTCGTGCGCCTCGCTCTGGAAGAGGCCCAGGCGGACTATATCGACACGACCCGTGGGTCCGGTCCTGGCAAGGGCACCGGCGCGATGATGGATCTCATGAAGAGTTCCAAGGAAATAAATCTCCCCTTCGCGCCACCATTCCTGAGGGATGGCGACCTGATCGTTTCCCATGTCGCCAATATTCTTTTGTATCTAGGCCCCAAGCTTGGCCTGGCGCCGAAAGACGAAAAGCTGCGATACGTTGCGAATGGGCTTCAGCTGACAATCACCGATTTCGTCGCTGAGGTCCATGACACCCATCATCCCATCGGCGTTTCACTCTACTATGAGGATCAAAAAGCCGAAGCCAAGGCGCGGTCCGCCGATTTCATCAAGGAGCGCATCCCCAAATTCCTCGGCTACTTCGAGCGCGTGCTGGCCCGCAATCCCAAGGGATCACAACATGTTGTCGGTGACGCCCTCAGCTACGTCGATCTGTCATTGTTCCAGATGATGGAAGGCCTGTCCTATGCCTTCCCCAAGGCCATGGCGGGCTCCAACAGCAAGTATCCGTTGCTGACAGCCCTGCACGCCTCCGTCAAAAGCCGGCCAAACATTGTGGCCTACCTGAAGTCGCCGCGGCGCCTGGCTTTCAATGAAGACGGAATTTTCCGCCACTATCCCGAACTTGACAGCGAATAGGCGTTCTGGGCCTACCCGGCGATCAGACTACCCACGCCTGACGGCATCAGGCGTGGGTAGCAGCTATCGGACGGCTATCAGACGTCGAGCTTGGCAAGATCATCCGCAGAAAGCGTCAACTGCGCCGCCTTGGCGAAGCTCTCCACGTGCCGGCGGCTGGTGGCGCTGGCGATAGGCGCGGCCACGCCCTTCGCCGCCATCACCCAGGCCAGGGCGATTTCGGCCGGCTTTGCCGAATGGCGCTCGGAGACCTCATCGAGCGCTGCAAGAATTTTGTTGCCCCGCGCATCGAGATACCTGGCCACGTCTTCGCCGCGGGCGCTCTTTGCTAGGTCATCCGTCGACCGGTATTTGCCCGACAAAAAGCCTGACGCGAGGCTGTAATAGGTCACGACGCCCAGGTCGTTCGCGACGCAGAGATCTCGCAAGTCGCCCTCGAAATCGGAGCGATCATAGAGATTGTATTCCGGCTGCAGCACCTGGTAGGTGGGAAGCTCCCTATCCTCTGCGACCTTCAGCGCCTCACCCAATTGCGCAGCATTGAGGTTTGAGGCGCCGATCGAGCGGATCTTGCCTGCCTTCAGCAGCTTGTCGTAAGCGCCCAGCGTTTCCTCGTAAGGTGTAGCGTCTGGCCAATGAGAGAAATAGAGATCGATGTCATCGACGCCGAGACGAGCAAGCGATTCGTCGACGGCCTGGGTGATCCACTTCTCCGACAGACCTTTCTTTCCCGGCATGCCGAGGTCCGAACCAACCTTGGTAAAAATGGCCACCTTCTCGCGCATGCCTGGACGGCTTTTCAGCCAGTTGCCGATAATGGTCTCGGATTCGCCACCCTTGTTGCCGTCAGCCCAGGACGAATAGACGTCGGCGGTATCGATGGCATTGAAGCCATGATCGACAAACGCGTCGAGAACGTCGAAGCTGGTCTTTTCGTCGATCGTCCAGCCAAAAACATTGCCGCCCAGCACGAGCGGCGAGATGCTCAGTCCGGTTTTTCCCAGAGGCCGTTTGTCCATTATAGCTTTCCTTCTTTGCTGCTTCCAGCCAGCAAGCTCCTGGCCCGCTGCCGCCGACACAAACTGTCGAGAAGATGATATAAGTATCCGGCACGATTCTACGACCCGAACCGCAACATTTTCGACGTGCGGATAGTCGACGAATCCGCACTCCAAGCCAAGTCCGCGACGTGCTCACCGACCTGCGGAATCGTTTGCTGTTTTGCCATTCTATCCGCTACAAGCGCTTCAAGTATGTTGCCAGGAAACGAGCTTATGAATGCACTGCGAACTCTTGGATCGATCTGTGACGGATGATTTGACCACCCCTTCCCTTGCGCTTGCACGGCTCGGCTGGTCCGATTTCTTTGCTTCGCAGATCGAGCCCGAAGAAGCCGGCCTGGCGCCAAGGCGCATCGCCGCGGTTCACCGGGCACGGATCACCGCGGTTGACGCCAACGGACCGGTGGCGCTCGATTTGCCCGTCAATGCCAACACTTCCCATTATGCCGTCGGAGACTGGGTGCTTGCCGATCCCGACACCGACATGTTCGTCCGGCGCCTCGAACGTAAGACGGTGCTGCAGCGCCGCACCGAGGGCCGGGATGGCCAGCAGCTGGCGGCCGCCAATGTCGATACGCTGTTCATCGTCACCTCCTGCAATGATGATTTCAACCCCGCCAGGCTGGAGCGCTATCTGGCGCTCGCCAATCAGGCGGAAACCAATCCGGTCATCGTGCTGACCAAGGCGGACAAAACAGCCGATGCCGATGCCTATGAACAACAGGCGCGCGCCCTGCAGCGCGATCTGCCGGTCGTTGTCCTGAACGCCAAGACAGCGGATGCGGCGAAGGCGTTGGCTCCCTGGTGCGGTCCCGGCCAGACTGTGGCGCTGGTCGGTTCCTCCGGCGTCGGCAAGTCGACGCTGGTCAATACATTGGCCGGCATGGACGATGAAAGCGGACAAAAGACCGGCGAAATCCGCGAGCATGATGCCAAGGGCCGCCATACGACGACATCGAGATCGCTGCATTCGATCGCCGGCGGCGGCTGGGTGATCGACACGCCGGGAATGCGGACGCTCTATGTCAGCGATGCCACGGACGGCATCGATACGCTGTTTGCCGAGATCACCGATCTGGCGCCGCTGTGCAAATTCCGCAACTGCACCCACGCCCATGAACCTGGATGTGCGGTACAGGCTGCCGTGGCCGCCGGCACGCTTCCTGCCGAGCGTCTTGCCCGCTGGCGGACTATGCTTGAAGAAAACCGCAGCAAAACTCCGGTCCTGGTCGGTGCACGCGGCAATAAAAGCGTCCGCAAAAATAAATATTGAGCAAGTGAACGTCTGTCACCAGTTGACGCCGTGCCGGCAGGCCGCAAGCAACCGGAACACCGATGGGTGATTGCCCTGCCGCGATAATTAGTGTTTATCGCGGCAATTGCTTCATTCCATTGAAACAGCGCCTTACGAAACCTAAATAAAATGCAGTGTCGAAGCGGCCATTCACTGCGATTTTGACGAAATCGCCAGCCAGTGTTCTTCAGCACTCATCCCCGTTTCAATCACGTCCGGTTCAGCAGCATGCTGAGGCCGCTATCCCGGGAGATACCCATGTCTGAGAAAAAAGATACCAAGACGACCACCGAACAACCTTACGAGCCGATCGCCTTTGCCAAGAAGCATCGCATATCGGTCGAGGACGCACAGGCCATCATCAAGAAATATGGCACGGACCGCAAATCGGCCGACAAGGAAGCCCGACGCGTCGCCGTCTAATTGTCGATCGTAAGAGCGAACAATCCTGTTTAGAAACAAATAGCCCCGCCAAAAGCGGGGCTATGGTTTTTTGAGGCCGGTGCAGATCAGAACGCCGGCTGGACGCTGTCGACATTGTCCTTGGTAACCACGGTCAGCGGGATCGGCAGGCGTGTCTTGACGTCCTTGCCGTCGAGGATTTCTGCCATCGTGTTGATGGCGAGCTTGCCATCTTCATCCGGCGACTGGACGATCGTCGAATACATCTCGCCCGAACGGATCGACTCGAAGGCGTCCTTCTGGCCGTTGATGCCAACGATCGGCGGAGTCGGCTTACCCGGATTCGCCTCCTTCCAAGCATCGATGAAGCCGCGTGCCATCGTGTCGTCGTTTGAGTAGACGCCAGTGATCTTGTCGCCGAAGCGGGTGATCAGGTCGCGGCTATCGCCCCGCCCCTCACGCCGACATGCCGATGTGACAGTCGTTGCGCATCGCAAGAAGTGAGATAACGAATTGAACCTGCTTCATCTTCCGCCCTGAATCTTGCCGCTAGACGTGAACGGCACCTATGAAAAGGCCCGGCCGACGCGGCTCTCATACCCTCCCGAGGCCGCAGCGAAAAACTCATTACACTAGTATAACAGTGTCCGCAAGCGTGATTTCAGAACTGCGCCGATTCCCCGCAAACACCTTGTCATTGGTCGGCCTGCGTTGACATTCTAGTATAATTATTTCATCGTGACCCACCAATCACTCACCCTTGCAGCAGAAGCGACGATGGCCACGGACGCACCAAATCTCAATCGCACGCTTCCGCTGCGCGAGCAGATTTATCAATATATTCGGGGACTTATCGTTAGCGGACAAATGCGGCCGGGCGACGCGATCAATGAAGTGGCCATTGCCGAGCAGCTGGGCGTGTCCCGCACACCTGTGCGCGAAGCCGTCAAGCGCATCAGCGATGAGGGCCTGGTCAACGTGTTTGCGCAGACGGGAACCTTCGTGGCACCGATCAGCCTCAAGGAACTGGAAGAGGCCTATGTCATTCGCAGTGCGCTTGAAATGGAAAGTGCCAAGCGCGCTGCCACCAAACTGACCACCCATCACGCCGAATTGCTTGAGGATAATATCGCTGCTCATGAGCTGGCGATCTCACGTGCGAAATACGCTGAAGCCATTCGTCTCGACGACATCTTCCATCGCACCATTGCCGAGATCAACGACTTCCAGATGCTGTGGAGAGCGGTGGATATCTCGAAGGCGCAGATGGATCGCGGCCGCTATATGTCGATCCCCAAGCCGGGCTACGGCGAGATCACCATTCAACAGCACAAGCTGATCCTCAAGGCGCTGCAGCGTCATGATGGCGCCGCTGCGGCTGCGGCGATGCGCGAGCACCTCAACACCTCGCTACGCAACGCGCTTGAGGTTGCCGCCGTCACAATGGAATAGCAAAAACTCAGTCTTGCAGCCGGTCGTACAATCATCTTGATCCGGCCGTTACACTAATATAACGGTGACTCCGATTTGGCTTCAGACTGCATACGAGGAGACGTGCATGAACAGGATTGATCTCGACGGCCAGCACGCCGTGGTAACCGGCGGTGCACAGGGTCTGGGCTTTGCCATGGCCAAGCGGTTTGTCGCTTCCGGCGCGACGGTGACGCTCTGGGACATGGATGCCGCCCAGCTGGCGACGGCAAAGGAGGCATTGGGGTCTGCCGCGACCACCATCGTCGTCGATATCTCCGACTGGGATCAGGTCGATGCCGCCCGCCAGAAGACCGAGGAGATTGCCGCACCTGCCTCGATCCTGGTCAATTCGGCCGGCATTGCCGGCGCCAATGGGCCGGTCGACAGCTACGACATCGACATGTGGAAGAAGATCATCGACATCAATGTCAACGGCACCTTCTATGTCAATCGCGCCCTGGTGCCTGCTATGAAGGAGCGCAACTACGGTCGCATCGTCAACATCGCCTCGGTCGCCGGCAAGGAAGGCAATCCGAACGCCGCCGCCTATTCGGCCTCGAAGGCTGCGGTGATGGGCTTTACCAAATCGCTGGGCAAGGAGCTTGCGGGCTTCGACATCGCGGTCAACTGCATCACGCCCGCCACCGCTCAGACCCGCATTCTCGAACAACTCAAGCCGGAATTCATCGAATATATGCGCGGCAAGATCCCACGCGGCCGCTTCCTCGAAGTCGACGAAGCCGCCTCGATGGTCGCCTGGCTGGTGTCGAAGGAAAACAGCTTCACCACCGCGGCAACCTTCGACCTCTCCGGTGGACGCACGACGTACTGATCTTTCACGCCACCAATGATCCTCCACGACAACCCATCCCGAATAGGCACCATGGCTAGATTCATCAAGCTTACCAACACAGACAACATCGTGCTGGCCGTCGATCCCTTCAATCCCGGCGACCGCGCGGAAGCTGTTGCCGCCAAGGTTCGCATCCCCCGCGGCCACAAGATGGCAATCCAGTCGATTGCGGAGGGTGCGCCGGTGGTGAAATATGGGCAGGTCATCGGCTTTGCCGGCACCCCGATCGAACCCGGCGAGTGGGTGCATGAGCACAATGTCTATGTGCATGAATTCGAACGCGAATATGTGTTCGGAGATCGCCTGAAGGAAACGTCCTTCGTTGCGGATGCCGTTCGCGCGACATTCCAGGGTTTTAGGCGTGAGAGCGGCAAGTTCGGCACTCGCAACTATATCGCAGTACTGACTTCGGTGAACTGTTCGGCGAGCGCTGCGCGCTTCATAGCCGAACAGGTCAATCACTCCGGAATGCTCGACGACTATCCGAATGTCGATGGCGTTATCTCGCTGGTGCACGGCACCGGTTGCGGGCTCGATGTCAACGGCCCTGCCTATGACCTGCTGAAGAAGACCCAATGGGGCTTCGCCATCAATCCCAATGTCGGTGGCGTACTCATGGTCGGGCTCGGCTGCGAGGCGTTCCAGATCCCGCGCTGGATGAAATCCTATGGTGTCGAGGAAAGCGCGACGTTCCGCACCCTGACCATCCAGGAAGCCGGCGGCACCCGCAAGACGGTAGAAGCCGGTGTCGAAGCGATCAAGGCGATGCTGCCGCAGGTCAATGCCGCAAGCCGCACGACTGCGCCCGCCTCGGAACTGATGTTGGCGCTGCAATGCGGCGGCTCGGACGGCTATTCCGGCATTACGGCCAATCCCGCTCTGGGTGCAGCCGTCGATATGCTGGTCGCCCAGGGCGGCACCGCCATTCTCTCGGAGACGCCGGAGATCTACGGCGCCGAGCATCTATTGACGCGGCGCGCCCGATCTCGCTCGGTCGGCGAGAAGCTCGTCGAACGTATCCGCTGGTGGGAGGACTATACCGCGCGGCACAATATGGAGATGAACAACAATCCTTCGCCTGGCAACAAGCTAGGCGGGCTGACGACGATTTTGGAGAAATCGCTCGGCGCTTCGGCCAAGGGTGGCTCGACCAATCTCATGGCCGTCTATGAATATGCCGAGCTCGTGGACCAGACCGGCCTAGTGTTCATGGATACGCCGGGCTACGACCCCGTATCGGCCACGGGCCAGATCGCCGGCGGCGCCAATGTGCTCTGTTTCACCACCGGCCGCGGTTCGGCCTTCGGCTGCAAGCCGACACCGTCGATCAAGCTCGCCTCCAACTCGTTCATTTACGAACAGATGAACGAGGACATGGACATCAATTGCGGTGATGTGCTCGACGGCGTCTCGCTGGAAGCCAAGGGCCGCGAGATATTCGCCGAGATACTGCGTGTCGCCTCCGGCGCAAAGACGAAATCGGAAATGCTCGGCTACGGCGACAATGAATTCGTACCCTGGAGCGTCGGCGCCACCATGTAGCGCCTGAAAATTGGGATCTGGACATGCAGCGCATAGGACTATGCATCGGGCTGAAACCCGACCTCATCGAGAAATACAAGGAACTCCACGCCGCCGTTTGGCCCGACGTGCTGGCTGTTATCACCAAGGCAAACATCCGCAACTATTCGATCTTCCTGCGCGAACCGGAAAACCTGCTGTTCGCCTATTGGGAATATCACGGCAGCGATTTCACCGCCGATGCGGCCGAGATGGGCAAGGCGCCTGCCATGCGGGAGTGGTGGAAGATTTGCGATCCATTGCAGGAGCCTCTCGCAACCCGCAAGGAAGGCGAATGGTGGGCCGAGATGGCGAAGGTTTTCCACCTCGACTAGTCGCGCTGCTGGTGGCAGACGGGATCGGCCGCCGCGGAGGTCAACCAGCCAATGTGCGGTCTATTAAAGTGGGCGTAAGGATATCGGCCTATGCTTGCCGCATCGGGCCGGCCTGCGCTGCCCATAAGCAGATGGGTTACAGCCATGTCGTCCCAGCGGCGCTTTGTCGTGCTTGATAGTTGGCGGGGTATCTGCGCCGTGCTGGTCGCCGTGTTCCACTTCAGCACGGTTGGCCGTGTCATCCAGTATGATTTCATCAGGCATAGCTGGATATTCGTGGATTTCTTCTTCGTTCTCAGCGGCTTCGTGATCACACACACCTACGCCGACAAGCTGGCCAGCCTGCAGGATCTGGCCGTTTTTGCCGTTCGGCGACTAGGCAGAATCTGGCCGCTGCACATCTTCATCCTCGGCCTTTTTCTGGTTCTCCAACTGGTAAAAGCAGCGACGCTTGGCACTGCGGCAGCCAATCCGGCGGCGTCCGTCCAAGGTCTTTTGAGCACGGTGCTGTTTCTGCATTCCACGCCTTTGTGGCCACATCCGTCTCTTAACGGACCATCGTGGAGCATTTCGGTGGAATACTGGACCTATATCCTCTTTGGTTCGACGCTACTGCTCGCCTCCCTGCCCGCTTTTTCAAGGATATCCCGATCGACACTGCTGCTTGCTTTGTGGTTGGCAGCGCTGGTGGCACTCCTGGTCGGTCCGGGCAGAATGGAAACCTACGCCGCCTATGCCACCGCCCGCTGCCTGTTCGGGTTCATGGCCGGGTGTCTTGTCTATGGCCTGTGGCAGAGATTGCAGCAGTTCCCGCAGCCGCGATCCCGCTTGTTGTCGAGCAGCCTGGAAATCATGGTGGTTGGGATTATTGCGGCTTTCGTCACCGCCTATGCCCACACACCACTGCAATTCCTCTCACCCCTGATCTTCGGCACCGCGATCCTGATCTTTGCGTTCGAAGCAGGGATCGTTTCAAATCTGCTGTCGTTCAGGCCATTCGTGTTGTTGGGAGAACTGTCGTTTTCGATCTACATGACGCACAGCCTTTTGCGCGAAGTGTTGCGATGGGGCCTGGCGCTGCTGGATCGGCAGGCCTCGATCGTTCTTGTGCGGCCCGCCTACCTGCCGCCGATGTCGATTCCCAATCCGCGGATCGTCACGGGCGGCGAGATGTCGGCCGTGTTGCTGTTATTGCTGTTTCTCACAACGACATTGCTGTTTTCGCTCTTCACTCGTCGGGTGATCGAGCGGCCGGGCCAAGTCTTGTTTGGCCGCATCGCAAACGGCGTCCGATGGAACCCGACACCGCTCGGCCTTCCAGCGCCGGACAAGGCAAACTAGCGGCTTCTTCGGCAATAATCTGACATCAAGGAATTGGAACATCGCCGGCCCCGGAAGCCGGCGATTTGGCTAGCCGTCCTGCTTAGGCGGCCAAGGCTGAAAGCTTCGCCTTCAGGGAATCCACAGTCGGCTTGAGGACATCGGACACTCCCGGAATGGCGAGGATCTTGTCGAGCAGGCCGTTCAGCGTTGCCACCATGGGTTTGACGGTCGTCACAAGCGCCGTCTTCTGCTCGGCACTCAACGCGCCGATCGTCGCCTGCAGCTTGCCGATTTCGCCTTCGGCTGCCTGCAGCTTGGGCAGGGCGGCGTTAGCGGAGGCGGCATCGGTGATTCCAGTTACAGTCGTTTGCAAGCCAGCGAGCGTGTCGCTGAGTTGCTTGCCCACATCTGCCGCCCCGGTGGTCGTTTCCTGCACGGCCGGGGTTGTGGCGGCCGGCGCGGTGGGCTGTTCTGCTCGGCGTCCGAGAACGAAATAGAGTATTGCCAAGACTGCTAATGCCGCGATCAGCCAATAGAGCCAGCGGTAGGAGTTCGAGGCCACATCCGCTGCGGTCCGCT
This sequence comes from Shinella sp. OV683, assembly GCF_057787725.1. NCBI lineage: Bacteria > Pseudomonadati > Pseudomonadota > Alphaproteobacteria > Hyphomicrobiales > Rhizobiaceae > Shinella > Shinella sp. OV683. Next base: position 813,403 of record NZ_CM173543.1, on the reverse strand, counting down.
GACTCGCATTGGAAATGGACGAAACCGTCGCACTGGTGCGGGCAGCCGTTTGGCTTGCTGCCGTGGTCGCCGAACGCATGGACCCACTCAGCGTGCCCAGCAGGCCTGTCCCCGCAAGCATGTCGCCGATGCCCGAAGGCAGGGCGGCGGCGATATTGTCCTTCTGGCCGGCCAGCAGGCCAGAAAGATTGCCGGGGCTGAGATCGCCCTCGCTCTGGTCGGCAAGACCGCCGAGCACTAGCGGTGTGAGCATTCCAAGCAGCGAGTTCCCGGTTGTCTTGTCAAGGCCGGCGAAGCTGCCGACGGCATTTGCCAGCACGCCGCTGTTTCCGCTGCCGAACAGCGAAGAGAGGAGTGTCGAGCCAGTCTGGGCAAGCGACGCCTGGTTGCCGGAGGTCAGCATTCCCGCAAGCTCACCCAGGGACGCACTTTGCTGTCCGACGGCATCAGCAATCTTTTCAGCACCACCCGGCTGCGTGGCAACGCCGCCGAGACCGGCTAACAGCGCCGGTACTGCAGCGCCGATGGCGCTTTGCACCTTGGCTGCATCCAGCCCAAGCGCCCCCGCCAAGCGCCCGATCAGGTCTGGCGTCAGCATTTGCATGATGTAGGAAACGAGATTGTTGGCCATTGAATTGGTCCTCCGCAGTTAAGAATCGCAAACGGCATGAATGAAGTCGCGGTCTAACAGGTGGTGTCGTCGATAGTAGCCAGCATAGCGGTCCGACATTTGCGCCTTGGGTTCAAGTCGCTGATATCGGCCCATGACAACAGGAGGTGAAACTGAACCTCCGAACAATAACATAACATTAGCATTCAGCGATATGATTGGCTAGTTGTAAGTTGCATTCCGCGGCGGCACGCATGACCAGCAGGTGTAAGGGTGCTACTGCTTGCTGTCGGCAGCCGGCGGCTCCTTGTCGTCGTCGGGAGGCTGGCCATTGTTGTCTTCGCCGTCATTTGCGCCGAGATCTGCAAACGAAAAGCAACGGTAATAGACCGGCAGGGCCTCGCTCGCGGCACATGCAGAAATATCACCGAGCTCGCGCTCCTGCTCATATTGCATATAGGGGGCGATCAAATAGCGCGTCTCGCCATCCGGCGAATTGCCGAAGCGGTCGATCTGGCCCTTCATTTCCGGGCTTGCTGTGAGGATTGCCGTCCTCAAAGTCTCGCCCACGAGAAAATTGTCCGGAAGCTGGTCGAAGGGACCGTCGAGATAGTTGTTGATCGACGTGTTGAACTGGTTGACCCCCACCAGGATTTTCCGCTTGGCGAAACGGTCGGCATAGAAGGCGAAGCCGGTGCGGATGCCGATGGTGATGCGATCAGCGCTCGCGGCCGCGTTGAACTGGTCGGCGACCGGTTGGGTCTCATCGAGAATATACATGAAGATCTTCTCCCTAGCGTCGAACACGAGGAAGAAACGCATGCCGGATTCGTCGAAGACCGGGCCGATATAGGTCTCGCCCTTCTGCACGGCGTCGGCGGGCGGCTTGACGCCGGAGAGATCGTTGAGATCGAAGCGCACACGCTTGCCCTTGAATTCGAGGTCATAGGCCAGCTTGCCGGCAGCCTTGAGGCTCACACCATCCTTCTCGCCGTAGAGGGTACTGAAGCCCGTCTCATCGCGCTGCCAGTTGGTGAAATCCTTGAAATAGTTGAAGTGTACGAAGCCCTTGTCGCGGTCCGCCGCATCGAAGCGGAGGTTGCCGCCATAGCGGATGCCTTTGTAATGGAAATAGAAATAGTAGTAATTTTCAGTCGGATAGACCTTCACCTTTTCCGGCAGGCTGCCGAGCACCAGTTCCAGCACCGCCTTCATATCCGCGATGTCGAAATCAGGCGTGTTCTGCGCCTCTTCGATATAGGCCTGGTTGGTGAAAACCTCGGTCTTGCCGGCGAGTGCCGGCTGGGAGATGAGAAGGACGGCGCCGAGAGCAATCAGACGCAAAATCAGCATGTTAGGCTTCGGCACAGGCGCGATCCTCTGGGTATTGCAAACTGGTGTGCGAAGGTGGATGCCGTAGATTGCCTCCGGCATCCATGGACGATCTTGCGCAAGGCTGCGTCATTCGCCATTCTCAAGCAACAGTTTCTGGCGGTTCCGGCGCAGCTGCATATCGTTGTTGTCGTCACCGTTGTTCTGCTTGTGCAGACGCCGCGGCTGCTGGTCCTGATTGTCAGCGTTTTTCCGCTTGATGCGCGACGGCGTACCGTCGTCGCCCTGACTGTTGCTGCGGAGATGGCGTGGCTTCTGATCCTGGTTGTTGTTCTGCACCGCGTTGCTGCGTTGCCTGGAGTGCTGGTTGTCGTTGCTGTCGGCCCGGCTGCGGCTCTTCAGATGCGTCGGCGTGTTGTCCTGGTTGTTGTTATGCGCGGCATTACTGCGCCGCCTGGAATGCTGGTTGTCGTTGCTGTCGGCCCGACTGCGGCTCTTGAGATGCTGCGGTTTGTTATCCTGATTGTTGTTGTTCTGCGCGGCATCACTGCGGCGCTTGAAGTGCTGCTGGCTGTCGTCGCTCCGGCTCTTGAGATGCGTCGGCTTGCTGTCATTCTTTGCGGCGTCGCTGCGCCGCTTGGAATGTTGCTGGTTGTCATCACTCCGGCTCCGGCTCTTCAGATGGGTCGGGTTGTCGTTTCCCGCTGCATCGCTTCGGCGTTTGCTGTGGGTTGGATTGCCGTCGCCAGCCCAGCTACGGCCTTTGACATGCGCGGAACGGCCCTTCTGGTGCGTGGGATTGTCGTCGCTACCCCAGCTTCTATTCCTCACATGCTGGGAGCGACCCTTGACATGGTCATTGCCCCAACTGCGGCCGCGGTCATGGAATGACCTGCCCTTCTGGTGGTCGTTGTCCCAGCTTCGCGCCCTGTCGTGGAAGGACCGGCCCTTCCGGTGATCATTGCCCCAGCTGCGGGCTCTGTCGTGATAGGAGCGATCCCTCTGATGGCCGTCCCAGCTCCGTTGTTTCATGTGCCATGAACGCTGGCGATCGTGCCATGAACCGTTGCGACGATGCCAGGACCGATTGGAGTCGTGCCATGAGCCGCCGCGCCAATGCCATGAACGGTTGGCGCTGTGCCACGATCCTTCACGCCAGTGCCACGAACGGTCGGCCTGATGCCAGGAGCCTTCGCGCCAATGCCAGGACTGCCGCACACGGTGGCCGGACGAAGCCCATTTCGCATGGCTCATATTGACGGTGTGAACAGGAATAACCACCGGCGGCTCGATCGGCGGGAAGATCTCCTCCGTTCTATCTTCGCCCGGTACATCGATGATCGGCAGCGGCGGTGCCCCGCAGACCTGATAGGTGGCGACATCGCCGATCTTGGTGGCATCGTTGCGGGCAAGTTCATTGGCAATCGGAGCGCCCTTGTCATCGATATTGAGGTCGGTGTCGATCATGTAGGACCGCAGTAGCGCGTCCGGCGTCGGCTTGCTGATCGACTCTACCGGAACGAACGCGTCGCCGGGCATGCCCTGCAGACCGTGAACCTCGCTGGTATCGGCGCCGGCGCCCCTATCCTTGTCGGTGCAGCCGCCGAGCGGCGAGCAGAGGCCATCGCCGGTCATCCAGACCGATTGCGATGGCTTGGACAGGTCGAGATTGCCGTTCTCGCTGATGCGGTAATTGAAATCCACGCCGCCGGCCGCATTGGCAAACAGCAGCGGGTCGCCTTCCCTGAGGCTGCGGTCGTGGAAGCCGACATCGTAGCGGCCGGTGGGTCGCCAGATATTGTCTTCGCTAAGCTCGTATCGCACGACGCGAGACTCATAAGGCCGGGTAAATGGCTCCGGTTTGGAGAGCCCGAGATTGCGCATGCCACCACGCTCTGCGACCAGCATGACATTCTGTGCGCCGCATTCCGGGAATGTGATGTCGGAGACCGCGTTGCTGTTGCCAGCCTTATCGCCCAGCGACGGCTCGCTCGGCCAGAACGCAGGCAGGAAGAATTCGCGACGCACCGATTTCGCGTCGAACAGCCCGTCCCCGGTGATCGCCACCGACCAGACGGCGTTGCGCCGGTCATCGCCGGCCTGCGGCCAGTCGGCATTGCCAAACGCGTCGCTGCCCCAGACTGAGTAGTAGAGCCGCACCGCGCCGGTCTTGTCACCATGCACTTTCAGCCCCCAGACGCGGCGGCGGAAATCGGCGATGTTCCAGCATTCCGGCGTCTTGCTGAAATCGGCGCCGCATGTGTCGATCTGGGCCGATGTCGCGGGGTCGAAGACCACGGGGTCGAGCGAGTCTTGTTTATCACTCCACACATCGAGAAAGTCGACGCGGCCCATCGTGCCGTGGTCAAATCTTCCCATATCCTTGCCGGTTTCGGCATCGAGGCTATGGATCATGCCCGTTTCGAGATCGGAGACGAAAAGCCGGCCGTGCCATTTGTCATAGGCAATGTTGCCAAGCGAAGCGCCGCTATTGTCGCGGCCATCGAGCGTAACATCGGCAAATTTCTCGGCCTTGTAGCCGTTTTGAGCGCTGATGCGATAGATGCTGCCCGGGCCGGCATCCGGCCCCCATTGGCCCGCCATCCATTCCGGCTTTCCGTCTCCGGCTTCGATCATATGCAGGCCATAGGCCGAGGTCGCCGACAGGAAGATATCGGGCGTCTCGCCATCCTTGTTGGCGATGGTCACGCCGAAGACTTGTCCGACCTCGCCGGCAGTCACGAACATCCGCTGCGGCTCGTCGATCCAGTGTTGCCCATAGGGCGGTTCGGGGGGATTGCGGACATCGAGGATGCTGGCGCTGATGCCGTTGATATCGATGACCTTGATCGGCTTGCCCTTGCCGTCGACGCCATCCGTCGTCAGCGAAAACCGTGTGACCACCGCCTCGCCGGGATTGGGCGGCTCTATATCGGGATTGTCGAACGGCGACTGGTTGCTGGCATCGTCGGTGGGGGCAGCTCCTGAATCGTCCGGTGCATCCGAATTCTGGTCGTCGGGCGCCGCGGCGTCATCCTGCTGTGCATTGGCAGTGCCGATATCCCACAGTCCGGCAAACCCGATCGGCATCACCGACAGCAGACCGCCGGCGACGAGGCTCAAAAACAGCATTTTCAAGGGAAAGGCCTGACGCGGAGGACGGATGCCGGCAAATTCAGCAGAAGATATGCTCAACATACCCTTGGCTCCTCCCAGAAGCTCATCAGAATAGGCGCATTTCAGAGGGCTGCAAGTCCATACATGGTGCATGCAAGCTGCCCGTCAATTACTACGTCTTGACAATGACCTTGGATCTCGCCGCGATCCCGAGACCCGGAATTGGCCAGCAGTCTTGGTCAGTGCAGACGCCTAATCCGCGAACCGCATCGCGGATCGTCCGCTGGTGATATCGGCAACCATGCGCGCGGCATCCTCCGCATCCGCCTCGGGAAGAACAAGCGTCAGTTCCGCACCGTTCGCGCCGAATGTTTCGCTTGCGATGCGCAAGCCGGGCCGTGCCAGAAGTCTCGCCTTGACCAATGCCAGGTCGGAAAATCCGCATTGCAGCGTCACCGTGACCTCGGCAACAAATTCGATCTTCTCGGCAGCCCTGAGGCATAAAGCTGCGGTGCCGCCGTAGGCGCGGATCAAGCCACCGCTGCCCAGCAATATGCCGCCGAACCAGCGGATGACGACGACCGCAACATGGTCAAGCGCTTGGCCATCGATAGCTTGCAGGATCGGCTTTCCGGCCGTGCCGCTCGGTTCGCCGGCATCGGTGAAACGGTAGGCCTGGCCGATCCGCCAGGCCCAGCAATTGTGGTTGGCGGTCGCATCGGAGTGCGTTGCGATGAAAGCCTTGGCTTCATGCTCATCTGCGACTGGGCCGGCAATCGCGATGAACCGGCTCTTCTTGATTTCCTGCTCTGACGTCTCGATGCCGGCCAGCCTGAACATATCACCCTCTGCAATCTCGCTGTGTCATAGCGAGGCGGATGCAGCACCGCCAGCCCGGTCCTTATGATTTCCTTACATGGCACATCCACCTTCCCAATCGAGATTTGATGATCATCAGGCGCATGGTGCACGCCTGATCAATCCCAGGAGCTTGATATGTCAGATTTGATATTCCTAGCCATCGGCCTCGCGGCCTTTGGCCTTTTTGCCGTTTATGCCCGCCTGCTCGGGCGCATCTGAGGAGAATGGCAATGTTTGAAGTCCTAATCGGCCTCGCCGTGGCGCTGGCGCTCTGCGCCTATCTTGTCGTCACGCTGATCCTCCCCGAGCGGTTCTAGACGTATTTCCAGGCGAAGTGTGAAGCGGTTCGCCGTCCGGAAATACGCAAGAAAAAACGCTCGATCCTCATTTGGAGAACCACCATGTCTCTTATCGGATGGCTGCAGATCGGCCTCCTCTTTCTTATCGTCCTCGTCCTGATCAAGCCGCTCGGCGTCTATATGGCGCGCGTCTTCTCGGGTGAGAAAACCTTTCTTTCACCCGTATTGCGTCCCGTCGAATCCGTGTTCTATCGGGTCGCCGGCGCCAGGCCGGAGCATGAATCGGGCTGGCTTGCCTATACATTCGGTATGCTCGCCTTCAATGCATTGGGCTTCGTGCTGCTCTACGCGATCCTGAGACTGCAGGGCGTTTTGCCCTTCAATCCGCAGGGCTTTGGCGCGGTTGCACCAGACCTGGCCTTCAACACCGCTGTCAGCTTCGTGACCAACACCAATTGGCAGTCCTATGGCGGCGAAACCACCATGACCCATTTCAGCCAGATGGCTGGTCTGACGGTACAGAACTTCCTTTCGGCCGCAACCGGCATGGCGGTGGCGATCGCCGTCACCCGCGCCTTTGCCCGCTCGACCGCATCGACCATCGGCAATTTCTGGGTCGATATGACCAGGGCCACACTCTATGTGCTGCTGCCGCTCGCCATCATCGTGGCACTGGCCTTCGTTGCTATGGGCCTGCCGCAGACATTGGATGGTTCGATCGTTGCGACCACATTGGAAGGCGCCAAGCAGACGATCTCGCTCGGTCCGATCGCCTCGCAGGAAGCGATCAAGCAGCTCGGCACCAATGGCGGTGGTTTCCTCAACGTCAATGCAGCCCATCCGTTTGAGAACCCCAATGCGTTCTCGAACTATCTCAACATCGTGGCGATGCTATCGCTCTCGGCCGCCCTTCTCTACACCTTCGGCCAATTGGTCGGTGACCGCAAACAGGGCTGGGCATTCGTTGCCACCACAGCCTTTTTCCTGATCATCGGCAGCGGCCTCATCTATTGGGCGGAAAGTGCGGGTAATCCCATCCTCACCTCGCTCGGTCTCGATGGCGCACTTGGCAACATGGAAGGCAAGGAAGTCCGCTTCGGTCAGGCAATGACCGCTGTCTATGCAGCGGTCACGACTGGTCTTTCCGATGGCGGCGTCAACGGCATGCATGGTTCCTTCACCGGCCTTGGCGGCCTGGTGCCGATGTTCCTGATCCAGCTTGGCGAAGTGCTGCCCGGCGGCGTCGGTTCGGGCCTCTACGGCCTTGTGGTCTTCGCCATACTCGCCGTCTTCGTTGCTGGCCTGATGGTCGGTCGCACGCCGGAATTCCTCGGCAAGAAGATCGAGAGCCGCGAGATGAAATACGCCATGCTGGCCGTCCTCATCCTGCCGCTGGCGATCCTCGGCTTCTCGGCCGTCTCGGCAATCCTGCCGTTTGCCGTCGCCTCAATCTCGACGCCCGGACCGCATGGCCTGTCGGAAATCCTCTACGCCTATACGTCGGCTGCGGGTAACAACGGCTCGGCCTTCGGTGGCCTGACCGCCAACACGCCATGGTACAATACCACGCTCGGCATCTCGATGCTGCTCGGCCGCTTTGCCTACATGGTTCCCGTGCTCGCGATTGCCGGTTCTGTCGCAGCCAAGACGCGAATCTCGGCGTCCAAGGGCACCTTCCCGACCGACACGCCGCTGTTTGTCGGCCTGCTGGTTGGCATCATCCTCATTCTCGGCGGGCTTGGATACTTCCCTGCCCTCGCCCTTGGTCCGATTGTCGAGCATCTGCTGATGCTTGCCGGCCAGACATTCTAAAAAAGGCTTATTCCAATGAGTAGAAAAACCAAAACGCATCTCTTGGATCGTGCCATTATCGTCCCGGCATTCCGCCAGGCCTTCGTGAAGCTCGATCCGCGTGTGCTCTCCAAAAACCCGGTCATGTTCGTGACCGAAGTGGTCGCGGCCGTCGTGACCCTGTTCTTCCTCCGGGACCTCGTCACAAAGCCCGCCGACGCCATCTTCTCCGGGCAGATCGCCGCCTGGCTCTGGTTCACGGTGCTGTTTGCGACCTTCGCTGAAGCCGTGGCCGAAGGCCGCGGCAAGGCGCAGGCCGAAAGCCTGAAGCGCGCCAAGACCGATCTCGTGGCCGTTCGCCTGTCGAAAGGCGGCGAGGGCCTGAAAGAAGTCGTACCGGCAGCCAGCCTTAAGGTCGGCGATATCGTCATTGTCGAAGCCGGTGAACTCATCCCTGGCGACGGCGAAGTCATCGAAGGTGTCGCCTCGGTTAATGAAAGCGCCATTACCGGCGAATCTGCACCGGTCATCCGCGAAGCCGGCGGCGACCGCTCGGCTGTCACCGGCGGCACGCAGGTGCTGTCCGACTCCATCAAGGTTAAGATCACCGTGCCGCCGGGCGGCACCTTCCTCGACCGCATGATCGCCCTGATCGAAGGTGCCGAACGCCAGCGCACACCCAATGAAATCGCGCTGTCGATCCTGCTCTCGGGCCTGACGCTGATCTTCCTGATCGCCGTCGTCACCCTTGGCGGCCTAGCCTTCTATTCCGGCACCATCCTGTCGGTCACCGTGCTCTCGGCGCTTCTGGTCACCCTTATCCCGACCACGATCGGCGGCTTGCTGTCGGCCATCGGCATCGCCGGCATGGACCGGCTTGTGCGTTTCAACGTCATCGCCATATCCGGCCGCGCGGTCGAAGCTGCGGGCGACGTCGATACCTTGCTGCTCGACAAGACAGGCACGATCACCTTCGGCAATCGCATGGCAACCGAGTTCATTCCGCTCTCAGGCATCAGCGCCCAGGAACTGGCCGAAGCCGCGATGCTGTCGAGCCAGGCGGACGAAACGCCGGAAGGCCGCTCGATCGTAGCACTCGCCAAAAGTGATTTCGGAGCGAAGGAGCCTGCGGGCAAGGTCGATGCGATCATTCCCTTCGCCGCAGAGACCCGTATTTCCGGTGTCGATATATCAGGCAAGGCCTATCGCAAGGGCGCGGTGGATTCGATCCTCAAATTCGCCGGCCTTGACGACGCCTCGGCGCCGCAGGGCTTCCGCCAGAGCGTCGAGAAGATCGCCCGCACCGGCGGCACGCCGCTCGCGGTCGCCGAAGGCTCACGCATCCTCGGCGTCATTCATCTGAAGGACGTGGTAAAGCCCGATATCAAGGAGCGCTTCGCCGAGTTGCGTTCGATGGGCATCCGCACCGTCATGGTCACCGGCGACAACCCGATCACGGCAGCAGCCATTGCGTCTGAAGCCGGCGTCGACGACTTTCTCGCCGAAGCCACGCCTGAGGACAAGCTGGCCTTTATCCGCGGCGAGCAGAAAGGTGGCAAGCTGATCGCCATGTGCGGCGACGGCACCAACGACGCCCCTGCCCTCGCACAGGCTGACGTTGGCGTGGCGATGCAGACCGGCACGCAGGCTGCCCGGGAAGCCGCCAACATGGTCGACCTCGACTCCAGCCCCACAAAGCTGATCGAGATCGTCGAAATCGGCAAGCAGTTGCTGATGACACGCGGCGCACTGACGACGTTCTCGATCGCCAACGACGTCGCCAAATACTTCGCGATCATCCCGGCGCTGTTCCTTGCCACATACCCGGCGCTCGGTGTTCTCAACATCATGGACCTGGGCTCGCCGCGCTCGGCAATCCTGTCGGCGGTGATCTTCAATGCGTTGATCATCGTGGCACTGATTCCGCTCGCGCTGAAAGGTGTCTCCTATCGCCCGGTCGGTGCAGCCGCCCTGCTGCGCCGCAACCTCACTGTTTACGGTCTCGGCGGAATATTGCTGCCTTTCGCGGGCATCAAGGTCGTCGACATCATCGTAAACGCTTTGCATCTGGTGTAAATCATGACCAAAATTCTTCGTCCCGCCTTCACACTGCTCGTGCTGTTCACCTTGCTGACGGGCCTGGCCTATCCGCTGTCGATCACCGGTATTTCTGTCGCGCTGATGCCAACCACCGCCAAGGGCAGTATGATCGTCAAGGACGGCAAAGTCATCGGCTCCTCGCTGATCGGCCAGGCCTTCACCTCTGACCGCTACTTCTGGCCGCGTCCTTCGGCGACAGCTGAAACGCCCTATAATGCTGCGGCCTCGTCGGGCACCAATCTCGGCCCGACCTCCCAGAAGCTGAAAGACATGGTCAAGGCCGAGGTCGACCGGCTGCATGCAACCGGCCTGACCGGCAACCTGCCGATCGATGCGGTCACAGCTTCGGGCTCGGGTCTCGACCCGCATATCTCGCCTGCCTATGCCAACGAGCAGATCGCTCGCGTTGCCAAGGCAAGAAACGTCGATGTGGCTAAGGTGACGGCACTTGTCGCCGGCAACACGGAAGGCCGCAGCCTCGGCATCATTGGCGAGCCGCGCGTCAATGTGCTCGCGCTCAATATGGCTCTCGATTCTCTTCAGCCTTGAGGCTAGAAGAATCGCATGGCCGAACGTGACCGAGACATATTAGCCCGCCCCGATCCGGACGCCCTGCTTGCGCTTGCAGGCCGGGGCGGCCGCGGCAAGCTGACGATCTTTCTCGGTGCGGCCCCCGGTGTCGGCAAGACCTATGCAATGCTCGCGCGCGCCCGCAGCCTCAAGGCTGCGGGCGCCGATATCGTTATCGGCTATGTCGAGACCCATGGCCGCAGCGAAACCGCCGAACTGCTCACCGGCCTTGACGTCTTGCCGCGCCGCCAGATCGACTATCGCGGCAAGATGATGGAAGAGTTCGACCTCGATGCCGCGCTTGCCCGCAAACCGGCGATCATCGTCGTCGATGAACTCGCCCACACCAATGCGGAAGGGACGCGCCACCCCAAGCGCCATCAGGATATCGAGGAACTGCTCGAAGCCGGCATCGACGTCTGGACCGCGCTCAACATCCAGCATCTCGACAGCCTTTCGGATGTCGTCGCCCGCATCGCCGGCGTTACCGTGCGCGAGATCGTGCCCGACAGCGTTGTCAACGAAGCCGATGAGGTTGTCCTCATCGACCTGCCACCTGTCGAGCTGATCGAGCGGCTCAACCAGGGCAAGATCTACCTGCCGGACAATGCCCGCCGCGCTACAGAGAAATTCTTCCGGCTCGGCAACCTGACGGCTTTGCGCGAAATGGCGCTGCGCCGCACGGCCAACCGCGTCGACGACCAAATGGTCGACTATCTCCGGCAGAATGCCATCGAGGGCCCATGGCAGACCGCCGAGCGCCTGATCGTCTGCATCGCCGCCGATGGCCTGGCGGAAAAGGTCATTCGCACCGCCAGTCGCCTGGCGCTCAGCCTCAATGCGCCATGGATCGTGCTGCATGTCGAGCGCCCCGACAGGGCGATCGAAGGCGAAGCCACCCGCAATCTCGACGAGGCCTTCCGGCTTGCTGAACGGCTGGGCGCCGAAACCCGCCGGCTGCGCGGCCAGGATTTCGTCGCCGAGATCCTCAAGCTCGCCCGCAAGGAGCACGCGACCCAGATCGTCATCGGCCGTCCGCAGAGTCGCGGCTGGCTTGGCCGCTACAGGCTGTCGCTGGCAGATGCGCTGACTCGCAGGGTCGATGGCATTGCCATTCATCTCGTCACCGACAGTTCGACCAAACCACCGGCGCGCGCGCCACTCGCGGATTGGCGATGGAAGCCGCTTGCAACGGAACTCGCACCGGCAGCCATCACGGTTGCGGCAGCGACCTTTCTCGGTTTTATCCTGAACCAGATCCTGCCGGTGCCCAGCGTATCGCTGCTCTACCTTCTCGCCGTGATGATCTCAGCCATCCGCGGTGGCTATCGCGCCGCCTTCGCCGCCGCGGTGCTTTCGGCGCTTGCCTACAATTTCTCCTTCATCGACCCGATCGGCACGCTGACGATCGCAGCACCACACGAGGTCTTCGCCTTCGCGATCTTTATCGTCACAGCGATTTTCGCGGGTGGCATCGCCTCGCGCATCCGCGACCAGGCGGCGGTGGCCGGCGAACGGGCACGGTTGACCGAAGCACTCTATGATCTCTCAAGCAAGTTGTCGGGAACAGCGCGTGCCGATGACGTGGTCTGGGCGACGGTGTCGCAGTTGCAGGGTTTCCTGAAACGCCAGATCGTCATCAGCCTGCCGGTCGACGGCGAGTTGCAGACCGCCGCCACCTGGCCGCCGGATTCGGTGCTCGAAGTCGTCGATCTCGCCGCTGCCCGCTGGACCTACGAGAAGGATGAGCCTGCTGGCGCCGGTACCGGCACCCTACCCTCCAGCGCCTTTCAGTTCCGTCCGCTGACCAGCCCGCAGGGGGTGATCGGCGTCTGCGGCTTCCAATACAACAAGCTACCGCTTGATAGCGGCGAGGAGCGCGTGTTCGGCGCAACCATCCATCAGGCGGCCATCGCCATCGACCGCGCCCGGCTCTCCAAGGAGGCGATGGAGCAGACCGCGCGGCTGGCGGGCGAGCGTTTCCGCTCAGCGCTACTCTCGTCGATCTCCCATGACCTGAAGACGCCGCTGGCCACCATCACCGGCTCGGTCACCAGCCTCCGCCAATATGGCGACCGGATGTCGCCTGAAAGCCGTGACGACCTGCTGATCTCGATCGAGGAAGAAGGCAACCGCCTCTCTCGCTTCGTCGCCAACCTGCTCGACATGACCCGCATCGAGGCCGGCACCGTCAATGCGAAACACGATTGGGTGGATCTCGCCGACGTCATTCGCGACACCACCGAGCGTGCACGCAAATACTTCCCGGACAGCGAGATCGAGACCAGCATCGCCACGGATATGCCGCTGGTGCATGGTGACAGTGTGCTGATGGGACAGGTACTGTTCAACCTCATAGACAACGCTGTGAAGTATGGCGGCGACGAGCCGGTGGCAATCTATGCCAGGCGCGACGGCGCCAGTGCCATCGTCTCGGTCACCGATCTCGGCAGAGGCATTCCGGAAAAAGACCTTGAGCGCATCTTCGAAAAGTTCTTCCGCCGGGGCGGCAAGGCCGATGGCGGCAAATCCGGTACCGGGCTGGGGCTTGCAATCGCGCGTGGTTTCGTGGAAGCCATGGGCGGTTCTATCAAGGCGGAAAGCCCTGCCGTCAAAAAGCGCGGATCCCGCTTCGTGCTGCGCTTTCCGGTGCCCGAACAGCCCAAACTCGAGGATATGAACGCATGAGCGGCCACCGCGTACTGATCGTCGACGACGAACCACAGATCCTGCGCTTCCTGCGACCCGCGCTTGATGCTGCCGGCTACGACGTCATCGAGGCAGAAAACGGGGCAGCCGCGATCCGCGATGTCGCCACGCGTGCCCCGGACATCGTGATCCTCGACTTGGGCCTGCCCGACATGGATGGCAAGGAGGTCATCACCCGGCTGCGCGGCTGGTCGGAAATTCCGATCATCATCCTGTCCGCCCGAGATCGCGAGAGCGAAAAGATCGCCGCCCTCGATCTCGGCGCCGACGACTATATCGAAAAACCATTCAGCATCGGCGAACTGACGGCCCGCATCCGCACCGCACTCCGCCACAAGCTCAAGACCGAGGCGGGCAATGACAAGGTCCAGTCAGACGGCCTGACCATCGATATGGTGCTTCGGCGTGTGGAGCGCGATAGTGCGGCCATCAAGCTGACGCCCAAGGAATATGACCTGCTGGCGCTGCTGGCCCATCACGCCGGCAAGGTGGTGACCCACAAGACGCTGCTGACCTCAGTTTGGGGGCCGGCGCATGCCGAAGACATGCAGTATCTCCGCGTCTTCATCGGCCAGCTCCGCGCCAAGGTCGAGCGCGATCCGGCCGAGCCCAGGATCATCACCACCGAACCGGGCGTGGGCTACCGGTTCATCGAAATCGAAGCCTGAACGTATCAGGATTGCGATCGCCAGAGCGCTTGCTTTGCCCCTCCACAGAGGTGAAGACTGTCCGGATGGGGAATCACAAAAAAACAATCGCCATTATTGGCGGTGGACCGGCAGGCTTGATGGCGGCTGAAATGCTGTCTCGTGTGGGCCACGCCGTGACAATTTATGAAGCGATGCCGACCGTTGGCCGCAAGTTCATGCTTGCCGGAAAATCCGGACTTAACATCACACATTCTGAAGATTTTTCGCGCTTTGCGACGCGTTTCGGCGAAGCGTCGAAGCGGCTGCGGCCTGCTCTCGATGCCTTCACGCCGAGTGACGTAAGGTCGTGGGCGGAAGGGCTCGGCACGGAGACTTTCATCGGCACGTCGGGCCGGGTCTTTCCGAAAGTGATGAAAGCCTCGCCGCTGCTGCGCGCCTGGCTCAGGCGGCTAGAGGAGCAAGGCGTCGAGATCCTCACGCGCCGCTGCTGGATAGGCTTTGACGGCGCGGCACTCTCCTTCGAAACACCCGAGGGCCGCCAAACCGTAGCGCCCGATGCCACCCTCCTCGCCCTTGGTGGCGCAAGCTGGCCGAAGCTCGGGTCGGATGCGGGTTGGGTCGATTGGCTCACCGGCAAAGACGTAGAGTTCAGCGCCTTCCGCCCGGCCAACTGCGGCTTCGATGTTGTCTGGAGCGATATCTTCGTCGAGCGCTTTGCGGGCGCGCCGATCAAGGCGGTTACGGCAACATCTGGTGCTGGAACGTTCCCCGGTGAATTCGTCATCTCGAAACACGGCATCGAGGGTAGCCTCGTCTACGCCCATTCCGCCAGCCTGCGCGACGAGTTGGAAAGCGAAGGCAGCGCGCGACTGATCCTCGACCTGATGCCGGGCCGCACCGTTGAGCGCATCGCCAGGGATCTTGCGCGCCAGCCCACCAAGGCCAGCTTCAGCAACCGACTGCGCAAGGGCGTGGGGATCGAGGGCGTGAAAGCCGCGCTTCTCAGGGAATGTGCGCCGGATATTCAGCATGCCGGGGCCGAAGCAGTCTCCAATCTGATCAAGACCTTGCCTGTTTCGGTCATCCGACCGCGGCCGATCGAGGAGGCCATCTCATCCGCCGGCGGCGTTGCCTGGAACGGCATCGACGAGGGCTACATGCTGAAAGCGCTGCCGGGCACGTTCGTGGCGGGGGAGATGATCGATTGGGAAGCGCCGACCGGCGGCTACCTGCTGACTGCCTGTCTGGCAACCGGCCGAGCCGCAGCGCAGGGCATCGAGGCATGGCTTAGCAGCTGATCAGCCGCCGGCATACTGTTTGTCGGTGACATGTTCCAGCCAGTCTACCGTCTTGCCGTCCAGCGATTCCTGGATGGCGATATGTGTCATGGCGGAAATGGCGCTCGCACCATGCCAATGCTTTTCCCCCGGTGCGAACCAGACGGTGTCGCCGGCGCGGATCTCCTGCATCGGCTCGCCCCAGATCTGCACGAGGCCGGCGCCGCTGGTAACATAGAGCGTCTGGCCCAGCGGATGTGTGTGCCACGCGGTCCGCGCACCCGGCTCGAACGTCACACTGAGCGCGCGGACACGCGCAGGCGCAGGCGTCTCGATGATCGGGTCCTGCCGGACATTGCCGGCAAAGTAATCCGGCGAGGGCTTGGTCGACGGTCGGGAACCATTGCGCTTGATATCCATCTACGATCTCCTAGCAAATCAGGTGGCGGCGGGCGGCAGAGTCGGGCCGCGCATAAACCGTTCGCCAAACAGGATAACGATACCGGCGGCAAAAATCAGCCCCGCACCGAGAAAGACATTGTGCTTCGGCAAATCGCCCCAAATCAGGAAACCCAAGCCAAAGGCCCAGATCAGCGACGAATATTCGAACGGTGCCAACACCGAGACCGGCGCCCTGCGCATGCCTTCGAACAGCGCAAATTGGGCAATGCCCGCAAACAACCCGGTACTGGCCATCAGCACGAAGTCCATCAGCGAGATCGGCGTCCAGTAGACCAGCATTGCCAGTCCGCACAGGATGAGAAAAAAGCCGCTGGAGATGGTCATCTGCACCAGCGTCTTTTCATGCAACGCCGTCTTTCGGAGAAGCACCGTGGAAAACGCCCAAAACACTGCCGCCATCAGCGCCAGGCAGACCGGTGTCGATAATTGGAAGCCCTTGTCAAGCGGATTGCAGGCGATCAGCACGCCGATGAAGCCCATGATCACCGCCACCCACCGCAGCAGCGGCACTTCTTCCTTGAGGATCGGCACGGCAAGAATGGTGATAATGACAGGCGAGGCGTAGTAGATCGTCGTCAACTCGGCCAGGCCGAGATACTTCGCCGCGGAGTAATAGGATAGCCAAGCCGCCAGCAGGAGCAGATTGCGGATGAAAAGCGGCTTCAGCACTGGCGAGTTGAGCGAGCTTGCGATCAGCGGCCCGCGGCCATAGGCAATGCAAAGCGTGAAGATGACGACGCTGCGGATGAACAGGATCTGGAATACCGGCAGTGTGGTAACCAGCCACTTGACCGAGGCATCCTGGAGCGAAAAAAGGAAATAGGAAAAGATTGTCAGCAAGACGCCTGACAGCACAGTCTTGTTCATTGGGAAACTCCGCAAGACCGCAAGGGAGCGACTCTGTGTCCCCGCAAGCCTGCCACATCCATATCCCTCCTGCCGGGATTTGCAATCCATTCAAGTAACTTGCCTGTCAGGCAATATTGACGCAGCCTCAGTCACACATGCACGTCGCCAAAGGCGAGTTCGCCCTCGTCGTCCGGCGTGAAGTAGGCCACGAAAACCAGGATTGCATAGAACACTGCAACCAGCGCCACGACGATATAGCCCGGCAAAGGTCCGAGATTGGCATTGCCGACCGCCTCGATCAAGGAGTTGGCGAAGGTTCGCTTGATGCTCGTGCCCTGCAGATTGGGTGTGGAGATCTTCAGCACCCACGCCAGCAACAAGATGAGGAACATGTAGAAGTAGTTCCGCCTCAGCCGTCGGGCAAAGGCTGCTCGCTGGGAGATCAGAAACTTGGGCGAGCGCAGGGTTTCGCCAAGCACCAGCAGCCAGTTGGAGGCATAGTCCGGCTGCGGCGAGAATATCTGGGCGAAATAGTAGCGCTCGAACTGCCGCACCCGCGCACGATAGACATCGAAGAAGCGGTATCGCCGTGCTTCAATCCTCAGCAGCAGCAGCATCAGCAGCATGGCAAACAACACCACGCCATGATGCGAGTTCGGCGTCGACAATGACACCGACAGCATGGCGGCGGCTACCGTCAGCGCCCAGTTGGTCGTGCGATCGAGCCGATCACGCCAGCCGGCCATGCGGGCGATCTCGGCGCGATGATAGTGCGACATCGTGGTGACGAACTCATTCGATGTGAGCGGCGCGGCAGGCCGATTGCCTGCCGGTAAGATGGGTGCGTCCGGCATGGTCCACCTCCGGTCCATTGCCTGCAATTGCCTTGCAGCAACTATAGCAATATTCGGGACAAAGACGGAGGACAGATTTTGGTTCCCGCCAGACCAGCGTTAGCCGCGACTTACTCGTCGCGGGCTTCGATACTGTCGACGCGATCAGGATAGAACGCCAAGTGATCCTTGATCTCGCTGACAGCGGCGTAGGGGTTTTCGTAGGTCCATATGGCATTGATGGAGCGCTCGCCGCCCAGTGGAATGCTGTAATAGGAGGCGTCGCCCTTATAGGGGCAATAGGTCGAATGATCTGTCCGCTGCAAGAGCGACATATCGACATCTGCACGCGGAATGTAGCTGACAGGCGGATAGTTCGCCTCCTGCAAGGTCAGTGAGCCATCAGTCTCGGCGATGGTCCTGCCGTTGAGACGGACGACGACTCGCGCGGGGTTGGGCGTGATGGTGATCGGGTGATCCGGTCCTGGAATCTTGACGGGCTTGTCGAGCATAAGAATTCCTTCGTTTTGGATGGCATCCATTAGACATAGGACGTCTAGCCATCCGATCAACGGCCGACGCAGCGATTTGTTCTAGACAGAAGAACTGAGCGGTCTACTCTGCCGCCGATCGCAACGATGGGAGACCGCCATGACCAGCCGGATCAAGTCCAGCCTTTGCGCCGCGCTTATTCTTTCTCTCTCGCTTTTGCCGCTGAATGCGGCCCGCGCCGCCGCACCACAACCCATCGCCGCCGAGCATGGCATGGTGGTCACAGCCCATCGGCTGGCCTCCGCCGCCGGCGTCGAGGTCCTGAAAAATGGCGGCAATGCCGTCGATGCCGCAGTCGCCGTCGGCTACGTGCTGGCGGTGGTCTACCCGGTTGCTGGCAATATCGGCGGTGGCGGGTTCATGACCGTGCGGCTGCAGGATGGCAAGACTGCCTTTCTCGATTTCCGCGAGCGCGCGCCGCTGGCTTCGACCAAGGCCATGTATCTCGATGCCAAGGGCGACGCGGTCAAGGGCGCCAGCACCAACGGCTATCTCGCCGTTGGCGTGCCGGGATCGGTCATGGGGCTGGAAACTGCGCGCGAGAAGTTCGGAACGAAATCCCGGCAGGAGCTGATGGCCACAGCCATCAAATTCGCCAAAGACGGTTTCACGCTGGAACAGGGTGATGTCGCCTCGCTCGGTTCGGGCTTCAAGAAACTGTCCAAGGACAAGGCATCCGCAGCAATCTTCCTCAAGGCAGACGGCAAGCCGTTTGAAATCGGCGACATGCTGAAGCAGCCCGATTTGGCTGCCAGCCTTGAAGCGATCTCCAAGGACGGCCCGGACGCCTTCTACAAGGGCTCGATATCGGACAAGATCGTCGCGGCAAGCACATCCACGGGCGGTATCCTCGCCAAGGCAGACTTCGAGCAATATTCGGTGCGCGAGCTCGAGCCCATCAAATGCAACTATCGTGGCTATGAAATCATCTCCTCGCCACCGCCCAGCTCCGGCGGGGTGATCATTTGCGAAATCCTCAACGTGCTGGAATTCTATCCGATCTCCTACCTCGGCCAGAATTCGGCGGAAACCGTGCATGTCATGGTCGAGGCGATGCGGCATGCCTATGCTGACCGCAACGCGGCACTCGGCGATCCGGATTTCGTCAAGAACCCTGTCTCGACTTTGCTCGACAAGAAATATGCCAAGGCGATCCGCGACGCCATCGATCCGTTCAAGGCGGGAAAATCAGCCGACGTGACGCCTCTAGGTCTCGCTGAAAGCCACGAGACCACGCATTATTCGATCGTCGACAAATCAGGCAACGCCGTTGCCGTCACCTATACGCTCAACGGCTCGTTTGGCGCCGGCGTCGTCGCACCCGGGACCGGTATACTGCTCAACAACGAGATGGACGATTTCACCTCCAAGCCGGGCGTCGCCAATCTCTACGGGCTGGTGCAAGGCGAGGCCAACGCCATCGCGCCGAAGAAGACACCGCTTTCATCCATGAGCCCGACCATCGTCACCAAGGACGGCAAGCTGTTCATGGTCATCGGTAGCCCCGGCGGTGCCCGCATCATCACCATCACGCTCGAAGCGATCCTCAATGTCATCGACCACGGCATGAACATCCAGGAGGCGATCGACGCACCGCGCATCCATCACCAATGGCTGCCCGACAAAGTGGCGATGGAGCCTTTTGCGCTGTCGCGTGACACGATGCAGAAACTCGCCGACATGGGCTACAATGTCAGCGTCGACATGGACTGGCCGATCTGGGGTCAGGCGGCAGGCATCCTGGTCGGCGGTAAAAGTCTCGAAGAGATAGAGGCTGGCGACGGAGCGCGGCTGAATGGCGCGATAGACAGCCGGGCGGCTTCGGGCGCGGCGCGCGGTTACTAGAGCAATTCCAGCAAAAGTGCGTAGCGGTTTTGCGCCCGGAATTGCGTAAAAACAAAAAGATAGAGCGCTTTCGCGATTCGAAGAAAAGCGGAAATGCTCTAAGACGCCGCCTTCAATCTGGCCTTCAAGGCGTGAACCGTCTCGGCATCAGTCCGCTTGGCAGATGCAGTGGAGAAGCCCAGCGCCACGACGCGCGAGTCGGCGATTTCGGCATCCACCGAACAGGAGGAATGCACCTCCTTGATCTTGAGGCGCGAAAGCAGCCCGTCGATGGTGGAAAGATTGACGCCGGCGCCCGGCATGATGGAAATGCGCTTGTTGGCAATCCGGATCGCATCGACAAGATCGTCAATACCATCGGGCGCACTCTTGGCCCGCCCGGACGTCAGGATGCGCTCGAAGCCGAAATCGGCTGCGAGGTCGATGGCTTCCTTCATGTCGGGGACAAGATCGAACGCACGATGCAAGGTGCGCGGCATGCTGCCAACAGCGTTCGACAGGATCTTCAACGTGTCCGCATCCAGCCGGCCATCGTCGAGATTGGCCCCGAACACCACGCCGGCGAGGCCCGCCGATGCCGCAAAGAAGATGTCATTGGTCATCATGTCGACTTCGCGTGGCGTATAGGTAAAATCGCCGGCTCGAGGCCTGATCATTGCGTAGCAGGGCACGGGTGAGCGCGCAGCAACGCTCATCAGCCCAGCCGATGGCGTCAGCCCGCCGAGTGCCAGCGCGCTGCAAAGCTCGATCCTGTCTGCCCCGCCCTCGATTGCCGCTTTGAGGCCGGCAACGTCATCGACGCAGACTTCGAGTAAAATTTCAGCCATTCCGGACGTGCTCCAGCCCCAGTAATGCTGCTCCTATCAGCCCTGGCTCGATATCACATTCCGCCCGGACCACAAGCGGCCGATCGACATGCCGCAGGATTCGCCGTCGGATTGTCCTGTCAATTTCCGCCAAAAGTGCGGCGGAATTCGCAAGCCCCCCGCCTGTGGGCAGGATTGATGCGCCCGTGATGTTAATCGCTAGCGCCAGGGGTGAACTGAGGAGATCCACGTAGACCTCCACTGTCCGCGCTGCCTGATGATCGCCACTCCCCCACGCCGAGACAATCTGCGTGCTCGATCGCTGTTCTCCGTGGATCATGGCATGCAGTCGCTCGATGCCGCGGGCGCCGCCAATGGTGTTGACGCAGCCATTCTGGCCGCAGGTGCAGGCAAAGGCAGGAATGTCGACGGGCGGGTCACCCGCCGAGGATGCGATGATCGGCCCATGCCCCCATTCGCCGGCAAAGCCACCAGCCGCGTTGATCAAGCGACCGTCGACGACCAGTCCGCCGCCAACGCCGGAGCCAAGAATAAGGCCGAGCACCACCCGATGACCTCGGCCGGCTCCCTGCCCGGCTTCCGCCAGCACGAAGCAATCAGCATCATTGGCGATCAGCACCGCCGCGCCGAGCAACGCCTGCAAATCTTCCGTCAGGTGGCGTTGATCAATGCAGGGAATGTTGGCGCATGTGATGATGCCGGTGTCCGGGTCAACGACGCCGGTCATCGAGATCGCAATGCAATCCGGCCTTTCCGGCAGCGCTTCCAGCTCAGCCTTCAGCACACCGGCAAAGGCTGCGAAGTCATCCGCGGGCGTTTTGTGCTTGCCGAGAATTTCGATGTCGTCGGCGGGCCGCGCAATCGCACTCTTGATCCAACTGCCGCCGATGTCGAAGCAGAGGATCATGAGGACAGCCCGGGGCGATGTTTACCCCCCTCTGTCTTGCCGGACATCTCCCCCACAAGGGGGGAGAGCGGATGGAGCGCCCTTCCAGCCAAATCGTCGAATTGGGGCAATGCAACCTGCCGCCTGCTGCTCTCCCCACCTGTGGGGGAGATGCCCGGCAGGGCAGAGGGGGGTATCAAGACCACCATCATCGAATGGCTTTGCCATCCGCATCGAAGCGGTGCGCGGCCCCCTCGTTGGGCGACGCATAAACCACGTCATCCGGCGCATAGGCATGCTCGCCGAACAGTCTCACTGTCAGCAAGCCGACCTTTTCGCTCTCAAGATAGACGATCGTGTCGGCGCCAAGGTGTTCGACATGCACGACCTTGCCCGACCATGTGCCGCTTTCGCGGGACAGGGACATGTGCTCTGGGCGAATGCCCAGCGTCTTGCAGCCGCTCTGGCCAAGTTTATCAGCATCGATGAAATTCATCTGCGGCGAACCGATGAAGCCCGCGACGAAGAGATTGGCAGGACGGTTATAGAGTTCCATCGGTGAACCCACTTGTTCGACCTCGCCGGCGCTCAGCACGACGATTTTGTCAGCGAGGGTCATCGCCTCCACCTGATCGTGGGTCACGTAGATCATTGTCGCCTTAAGGCGGCGATGCAGCCGGGCGATTTCGAGCCGGGTCTGCACGCGCAACGCCGCATCAAGATTGGAAAGCGGCTCGTCGAACAGAAACAGCGTAGGCTCGCGGACGATGGCACGACCGATGGCGACGCGCTGGCGTTGACCACCGGACAGCTCCGCTGGGCGACGCTCCAGATAAGGACCAAGCGACAGCAGGTTCGAGGCATTGGCGACGCGCGTTTCGATTTCCGCCTTCGCCTCACCAGCCTGTTTTAGGCCGAGACCCATATTGTCGCGCACGGTAAGATGCGGATAAAGCGCATAGGACTGGAAGACCATGGCGATACCGCGCTTGGCAGGCGGCACGGCCGAGACTTCCTTGCCATCGATGATGATCTGGCCCGAAGTGATGTCCTCGAGCCCGGCGATGGAGCGGAGCAACGTCGACTTGCCGCAACCCGATGGGCCGACGAAGATCACGAATTCGCCGTCCTTGACGTCAAGATCGATGCCCTTGAGCACATCCACCGTACCGAAGGATTTGCGCACTGCTTTAAGAGTTAGATTGCCCAAGGCCGTTCTCCGAAACTATAGATTTATCAGCTTGCCGGTGCGGACGCTTTCGTCCGCGGCAAGGCAAATGCGCAGCGACTGCACCGCATCATTCATATGGCGATCGAGGTCTATATCCTCGCGGATCGCCTTCAGCACATAGGCCTGCTCGCGATCGCAGAGTTCCTGATGGCCGGGCTCGCCCGCCATCGTCAGCATCTGGTCGGGTTCGGCGAACTTGCCGTCGGCGCCGGTCCTGGCCTTGTGCAGGCGAATGGTCGATGTCTTGGTGTGGGTGTCGATGTCGTCGGACTTGGCATTCGGATCCATGACGATCGAGACGCTGCCGTTTGGCGACATCACGTCCTTCACGAAGAAAGCCGTCTCCGAGATCATCGGCCCCCATCCGGCTTCATACCAACCCACGGAACCGTCTTCGAACGTCACTTGCAGATGGCCGTAATTGTACATGTCGGGCGCGATCTCGTCGGACAGCCTGAGGCCGATGCCGCGCACCGTCACCGGCTTGGCATCGGTGATCTGGCACATCACGTCGACATAGTGGACGCCGCAATCGACAATCGGCGGCGTGGTCTGCATCAGCGCCTTGTGGGTCGCCCAGGTCTTGCCGGAGGATTGCTGGTTGAGGTTCATGCGGAACACGAAGGGGCCACCGAGATCGCGTGACAGCTCGATCAGCTTCATCCAGGACGGATGATGCCGGAGGATATAGCCAACCACCATCTTGCGGCCATTGGCGCGCGCGCAGGCAACCACCCGCTCGGCATCGGCAACGGTCGTGGCCAACGGCTTCTCGACGAAGACGTGGCAACCTGCCTCCATCGCCTTGATGGCATATTCGGCATGGCTGTCGGAATAGGTGTTGACCGAGCAAAGCTCCGGCTTCAGTTCTTTCAGCGCCTCATCAAAGGACGGCAGGATTTCCCGGCCCGCCAGCGGGGCCGGCAGTTCTGGCTTCGAGCGGTTGACGAGGCCGACGATCTCGAAGCCGGGATTTGCGGCATAGGCAAGCGCATGGCTCATGCCCATATTGCCGAGACCGGCGACGAGAACGCGGATAGGCGATGCACTCATTTCACTGCTCCTGCGGTGATGCCGCGGATAAGCTGCCGCGAGAAGATGAGATAGAGAACCAGAACCGGGGCGATGGCGAGTGATAGCGCTGCAAGCACCGCGTTCCAGTTTGTGACGAACTGGCCGATGAATATCTGTGCGCCAAGCGTGATCGTCTTGGTCGCCTCGGAAGGTGCCAGGATCAGCGGGAACCAGAGGTCATTCCAGATCGGGATCATGGTGAAGACAGCTACCGTCGCCATGGCGGGACGGATGAGCGGCAGCACAAGCCGAAAAAAGATCTTGTATTCGGAAAGCCCATCGATGCGGCCGGCATTCTTGAGGTCGTCGGAGACGGTTCGCATGAACTCCGACAGAATGAAGATCGCCAGCGGCAGACCCTGAGCGGTGTAGACAAGGATAAGCGCCGTTCGGGTATTGACCAGCCCAGTCGCGACCATCCCCTGCAGAATGCCGATCGTGCCGAGGCGGATGGGGATCATGATGCCAAGGGCCATATAGAGGCCCAGTAGCGTGTTGCCCTTGAAGCGATATTCCGAGAGGGCAAAGGCCGCCATGGCGCCGAACAGCAGCACCAGGGCAATCGCAACGATGGTGACAACAAGCGAGTTCTGCAGGTAACCCTGAAAATCGCCCTGCCCCAGCACTGTGGTGTAGCCGATAAGGTCGAACGTGCCCGGCAGCGGCGGCTGCATCGGATTGCGGAAGATCGCTGCGCGTGACTTGAACGAATTGATGATCGTCAGGACAACGGGAAACAGCGCAATAATGGTGTAGGCAATCAGCACTGCATGTGCTGCGGCTGCGCGTGCGGTGGAGGTGCGGGCTTTAGACATGTTCCTGCTCCTCAGAACTGGTAGTGGCGCATGCGCCGCTGGATGGTGAAAAGATAGAAGCTGACGCCCGCGAGGATGATGAGGAACATCACCGTCGCGATCGTAGCGCCCATCGAGCGGTCGCCAAGCTGCAGCTGGAAGCCGAAGAATGTCCGGTAGAGCAGCGTGCCGAGAATATCCGTCGCCCCGTCAGGCCCGGCAAGCGCACCCTGCACTGTGTAGACAAGGTCGAAGGCGTTGAAATTGCCGACGAATGTGAGGATCGAGATGATGCCGATCGCTGGCAGGATCAGCGGCAGCTTGATCTTCCAGAACTGGCTCCAGCCGGTAATGCCGTCCATCTCCGCAGCCTCGAGCACCTCGTCAGGAATGTTCAGCAGCGCCGCATAGATCAGCATCATCGGGATGCCGACATATTGCCAGACCGAGATCAGCGACACGGTAATCAGCGCCGAACTCGGCTTGCCGAGCCATGGCGCGAACAGGAATTTCAGGTGGATATAGCCGAGCAGGTCCGGTGCCACGCCCCAGATCGGCGACAGGATCAGCTTCCAGATGAAGCCGACGATCACGAAGGACAACAGCGTCGGCAGGAAGATCGCAGTGCGATAAAAGGCCGAAAAGCGCAGCTTGGGCAAAGACAACAGCGCCGCCAGCGCAATGCCGATCGGGTTCTGCACCAGCATGTGAATGATGAAGAAGATAACGTTGTTTCTCAACGCGTTCCAGAAGCCGGCCGACCACTTGTCCTCGCCGAACAGGACAGCAAAATTGGAAAATCCGACAAACACCTTGTGACCATCGACCTCGTTGAACAGCGACAGCCACAGCGTACCGGCGAGCGGGATGATCATCACCGCCGTGTAGACAAGAAATGCCGGCAACATGAACACAATGATATGCCAGCGGAATGGCCGCCGGATCGGCGTATCTGCACTGACCATGTCGACTGAATCGGACATCCCACAACTTCCGTCTATAGGTGAAAAGACTTGGGCCAACGCCCCCGCGGCGTTCCAAGTATGGCGCAAGGTCAGACGCTTGTCATTGCTCCCGCTGATTGCAGGAAGCCGCGCCCTCTTCGCTTGCTCGAGCACTGGATATCCAGTTTTCAGATGTGGCGGCGCGTCATGAGATGCGCCGCCACGAAATCATGCCTTAGCGCTTACTTGACAGGCTTGAACCAGCTGTCGAGACCCTTCTGCAGCTTTTCAGCAGCAGCCTGCGGCGTGTCGGTGCCGTTGATCACGTTGGCGGATTCAACCCACGTTTCGTTTTCGAGGTTCGGCGTGCCACGCGACAGGATCTGGTAAGTCGAGCGGATCGTCGGCTTGCACTTTTCGCGCCAGGATACGAACTCCTGAGCGAGAGGGTCCTGCATCTTCACGGCCGTCTTGTTGAGGCTGAAGAAGCCCGGCAGCGAATTGGCATAGAGGTCGGCGAATTCCGGCGAGGACATCCAGGTCAGGAACTTTTCAGCCTCGGCCAGATGTGCGCTCTTCGCATTCGCGCCCATGCCGATGTCGGTGTGGTCTGAGATATAGCAGGTATCGCCTTCCTTCTCGACCGGAGGAGCGAATGCGCCCATCTTGAACTGGGCCTGCGTGTTGAAGCCGCCGATTTCCCACGAACCAGCAGGATAGATTGCCGCACGGCCGAGCGTGAACAGGTTCTGGCTGTCAGGATAGGTCTGGGCTTCGAAACCGTCGCCGAGGTAAGGCTTCCACTTGGCCAGCTCTTCGAACGGCTTTACCCACTGCGGATCGGTCAGCTTCTGCTCGCCCTTGATCAGCGCCAGGCGGCCATCTTCGCCATGCCAGTAGTTCGGACCGATATTCTGGTAGGCCATAGTCGCGGCTTCCCACAGATCCTTGGTGCCCATCGCCATCGGGATATAAGTGCCATCCGCCTTGATCTTGTCGAGCGCAGCGTAGAATTCAGCCTGCGTCTTCGGCGGGGTGATGCCGAGCTTGTCGAAGGCATCCTTGTTGTAGATGAAGCCGTGGATAACCGAAGCCATCGGCACGCAGAAGCTGGCGGAACCATCGTCCGTCGTCCAGGCGGACTTGGCGACCGGCTCGAAATTCTCCATGCCCGGGTTCTTGGTAATGTCAGCCAGGTAGCCCTTCTTGTAGAGCTCAAGCGAGGCGTCGAACGGGCGGCAGGTGATCAGGTCGCCGGCAGAGCCGGATTCGAGCTTGGCGTTCAGGGCAGCATTGTATTCCGTCGGAGCGGATGGCGAAAACACCACCTTGATACCGGGGTTCTTGGCTTCGAACGCCGGAATGAGCTTGTCCTTCCAGATCGCTAGGTCGTCGTTGCGCCAGCTTTCGATCGTCAGCGTGACGTCCTCGGCCGATGCAATGCCTGCATAGCCGAGCACGCTGGCGCTCAAAAGGAGGGCCTTGATTAGATTACGGGTCATTTTGTTCTCCCTTTTGTTATGACGCCACTATGGCGTTCATACGAACCCAGTTCCCATTCTATCTGCCGAGCATGCCGAGCGCGCGCCGTACATTGTGGCCGCTTTCCCGAAGCATGGCTTCGGCCGAACTTTTGTTTTCCGCCCCTGCCGCAAGCAGGATTGCTGTCTTGACCGAACCGGACGCGGCATCGACGAGCGGCGCTGCGTCCGCAATCTCGATACCGGCAATCTCGGAGACTATCCGTGCCGCCCGGTTTTGCAATTTCTTATTGTCCGCCCGCAGGTTGACCATGTAGCCGTCGTGGACATGGCCTAGCTGCACGGCCATCAGTGTCGAAAGCATGTTGAGCGCGATCTTCTGCGCCGTACCCGCACCCATGCGGGTCGAGCCGGACACCATTTCCGGCGGCGTCTCGAGCAGGACAGACACATCAGCGCCTTCGAACAACGCTGCGCCCGGATTATTGGCGACCGCCACGATCTTCGCACCCCTTGCCTTGGCAGCATCGGCGAGCGCCAGAGCATAGGGAGTCGAGCCGCTGGCTGAAACGCAAATCAGGCAATCACCTGCGCCGATCTGTTGGGCATCGTCCTTGGCTTGCTCCAGATCGTCCTCGGGGTTGCCGGCAAGATCGGCCAGCGCACCAAGACCACCGGCAATAAGGATGACGATCTGTGATTGGGGAATTCCATAGGTACCAGGCAGTTCCAGCGCATCAGCCATGGCCATCAGGCCAGAGCTGCCGGCGCCGGCATAGATCAGTTTATTTCCGGACGAAACCGACTGCGCCGCAAGCGAAGCCGCCGCGGCGATTGCGTCAAGCGCACCATCGACGGCGCTTGCGGCCTGCTGCTGGGCGGAACTGAGAAGACGGAGGATATCGGCCGGCACCATCGTGTCGAGCCCCCTCGCCTTGTCGTTCAACGCCTCAGTACCACGTGCAGCCATGCAATTTCTCCTCTGCGGTCGGATAATGCCAAAAAAATACCAATTGTCCAGAAAAATTTACTTTTGCATTAATTTTTTACCGCACGCCTTCATTTGAACAGATTTAAATCGTGCATTTTCAGCCTGTTATGGAAATTATCAAAAACTTCACAAATCTGACTTGGTTATTGGTATTTTTTTGGTATGCTTTATTCAGGAGGCTTTTCATGCGTGAATTTCTGGTTGGTATCGATGGAGGCGGCACAAGTTGCCGCGCGGCGGTTGCCGACGCCAGCGGGCGCATATTGGGCCGCGGCAAGAGTGGTGCCGCCAACATCATGACCGCCCCCGACACGGCGCTCGCCAATATAGAGAAAGCCGCACGCGCCGCATTCGCAAATGCTGGCTTGAGTGAAGAGCTCGTTAATTCAGCCCATGCCTATCTCGGCCTCGCCGGCAACAATGTTGACGACACGGTCGCCTATATATCCGCACGCCTGCCATTCGCACAGGCGACCATCGAGTCGGACGGCTTCATCGCGCTGCAGGGCGCGCTCGGCGACGGCGACGGCGCGGTGGCCATCCTCGGCACCGGTAGCATTTACATTGCCCGCTGCGGCACGGATGTCCGCTATGTCGGCGGCTGGGGCTATCACATCGGCGATCTCGGCTCAGGCGCCCGGCTCGGCCAGATGGCGCTGGTGGAAAGCCTGCTCGCCTATGACGGCATCGAGCCACAGACTGCGATGACATCAGCACTGCTTGTCGAATTCGGCAACCAGCCGCCGAAGATGGTTGCCTTCTCGCAGCGTGCGAAGCCCGGCGATTACGGCCGCTTTGCACCGCTTGTATTTGAATTTGCAGTTCAGGGTGACGAGGCGGCGAGCCGTATCCTCAAGCAATCCGCCGCCTGGGTGGATGCGACGCTCGACCGTGTTTCCGAGCTCACCAACGGCGGCCGGCTCTGCCTGCTGGGCGGCCTGGCCGAACTCTATCCATCCTATCTTGCCAAGCGCCATCGCGACCGGCTCGTACCGGCCGCAGCCGATGCGCTGACCGGCGCGATCGCACTGGCAGCATCCACTTATGGCGCTTCGATGGAGGCAGCGGAATGAACGACGCGCTCGCCGCCATCCTGTCGCCCGACGACTTGCAATCCGGTGGCACCGGCCCGCTCTACATCAAGCTGCGCCAATCGCTGGAAGATGCGATCATGACCGGCAAGCTCAGCCATGGACAGGCACTGCCGCCCGAACGCGACCTTGCGGAATTCGCCAATGTCAGCCGTGTCACCGTCCGCAAGGCCGTCGACGACTTGGTCAAGGATGGCCTGCTCACCCGCAAGCACGGCTCCGGAACCTTCGTCATGAAGCCGGTGTCCAAGCTGCAACAACCGCTGTCACGCCTGACCTCGTTTACCGAAGATATGGCTCGGCGCGGCTACGTCACCCGCTCGGAATGGCTCGAGCGCGGTCTTTTCCATCCCTCCCCTGATGAAATGATGAAGCTTGGCCTCAAGGTCGATATGATGGTAGCCCGTCTCGGCCGTCTGCGTATCGCCAATGAATTGCCGCTGGCCATCGAGCGCGCCAGTCTTGCCGCCGATATCCTGCCCAATCCGGAGGGGGTGACGACCTCGCTCTATGCCGAACTGCAGAAGCTCGGCGCAACACCAGTGCGGGCCGTACAGCGGATTTCCGCCTGCAATGTCGAACGCCATGACGCAGCTCTGCTTGCCGTGCCGGTCGGCTCCGCAGGCCTTGCCATCGAACGCGTCTCCTATCTTGCCTCGGGCCGCGTGGTGGAATTCACCCGCTCGCTCTATCGCGGCGACGCTTATGATTTTGTTGCGGAAATGACGCTTACCGACGTCTGAAGCCGTTTTTGAAGAGAGAATGTCATGACCACCCATATGCGCCAGGAAATCGATGAAATCCCCGATGCGGTCTCCCGCCTGCTCGAGAACTCCTCTGCGAGCCTCGAAAAGGCTGGCCGCGCACTGCGTGAGAAGGACCCGGCTTTCCTCGTCACCATCGCCCGCGGCTCGTCGGACCATGCCGCCCATTTCATTAAATATGCGATCGAGCAGCGGGCCGGCCGCGCCGTTGCCTCTATTGGCCCGTCGCTTGCTTCTATCTATGGCAAGTCGCTGAAGCTCGACCAGGCCGCCGCGATCTCGATTTCACAATCCGGCAAGAGCCCGGACATCGTGGCCATGGCCGGTTCCGCCACGAAGTCCGGCGCGCTCACGATCGCGCTAACCAACACGCTGCCGTCGCCGCTCGCCGAGGCATCGAACCACGCGATCGATATCGCCGCCGGTCCCGAGCTGGCCGTTGCTGCCACCAAATCCTTCGTCAACTCGATCGTCGCAGGCCTCGCAATCCTCGCCGAATGGACCGAAGACAAGAACCTCAAGGGCTCGATCACAGCCCTTCCGGAAAAGCTTCGATTGGCAACCAAACTCAATTGGCAGGAACTCGCCGACGAACTGGGTGAAGCGGAATCGCTTTACATGCTCGGTCGCGGCCCCGCTTTGGCGATTGCCAGCGAGGCTGCGCTGAAATTCAAGGAAACGTCGGAGATGCATGCCGAGGCCTATTCCAGCGCCGAAGTGCTGCATGGCCCGGTGGCGCTGGTCGGACGCCGTTTTCCGGTCATCACCTTCGCCGCGCGCGATGATGCGGAAAAGTCTGTTATCGAAACCGCTGATGGCCTGACCGCCAAGGGGGCGCTTGCCTTCATCACCGCCAACGACGCCAAGTCCGCCCGTCGCCTGCCCTTCGTAGATACCGGCCATCCGCTAACCGACGCGCTGGCGCTGATCGTGCCGTTCTACGGCTTCGTCGAGGCCTGGTCGCGCTCGCGCGGCTTCAACCCGGATGCTCCGCCAGCGCTGAAGAAAGTGACGGAGACGAGATGAGCCAGCTGACCGCACTCACCCACGCCGACATTTTTGACGGCGCCGAATGGCACAAGGGCCAGGCGCTGCTGATCGAGAATGGCAAGGTCAAGGCCATCACGGCCGATATCCCGGCCGGCGCAACCCTCGTCGATACGCAGGGCGCGCAGATCGTCCCAGGCTTCATCGACCTACAGGTCAATGGCGGCGGCGGCGTGATGCTGAACGACGACCAATCAGCCAACGGTATTGCCCAGATTTGCGCGGCACATGCGAAATTCGGCACGACGGCGCTGTTGCCGACGCTGATCACCGACACGCGCGAGATCACCGCCGCGGCAATCGCTGCCGGCAGGGATGCCTGGGCCAGAAAGGTGCCGGGCTTTCTCGGCCTGCATCTCGAAGGTCCGCATCTGTCTATTGCCCGCAAGGGTGCGCATGATCCCCAGCTCATCCGGCCGATGGAGCAGGTCGATCTGGAGCGTTTGCTGGCGCTCAAGGGAGCCTTCGACGGGCTGATGATAACGGTTGCGCCGGAAAACACCACGGAAGATCAGGTGCGCCAGCTGGCGCAAGCCGGGTTCACGGTCAGCCTCGGCCACACCAACACGGCCTATGAGACAGCGGAGAAATACGTGGCCGCCGGTGCTCGCACGGCAACCCACCTGTTCAACGCCATGAGCCCGCTCGAAAACCGCACCCCTGGACTCGTCGGCGCGGCCGTCAATCTCGGCAGCCTCTATGCCGGCATCATCGCCGATGGCTTCCATGTCCATCCGGCCTCGATGACGATCGCCCTCAATGCCAAGCAGGGTCCGGGCAAGATCTTCATCGTGTCGGATGCCATGTCAACGATCGGCACCGATATGACCAGCTTCCTGCTCAACGGAAGACAGATCTATCGCAAGGACGGACGGCTGACGCTGGAAGACGGTACGCTGGCGGGAGCCGATATCGACATGCTGTCGTCGGTGCTGTTCGTCCACGAAAAGATCGGCCTTCCCTTCGAGGAAGCGGTGCGCATGGCAAGCCTCTATCCCGCTGAAGCCATCCGTATTGCACACCGCAAGGGACAGCTGAAACCCGGCTTCGATGCCGATTTCGTGGTGCTGACCAAGGACTATCAGATGAAAGGCACATGGATCGGCGGCGAAAAGGTATTTGCCGCCTGATCGACAGACACCATACGTCACGACATCAGAATTCCAATGCTCCCCTCTGGATAAAATCAGAAATCTCGATATACAACGTAGTTTCCGATATGAAATGAGAGACTGCGGGACGCATGAGCAGGAATTTTCTGGTGATCGAGCCCGAGGAGGGCATGCCCGTCCTTAGGGGACTGGCCTCTCCTGCACGCATATCCATGCTGAAATTACTGCATGAACGCGGGCCGATGAACGTCAACGATATCGCCGCCGTCCTCTCGTTGCCGCAATCCACCGTCTCCACCAATATCCAGGTTCTCGAGGATTGTGGCCTGATCCGCACAGAGAACCAGAAAGCCAAGAAGGGCAGCCAGAAGATCTGTTATCCTGCCGCCGAGGAGGTGCTCGTCGTCTTCAAGAGCGAGTATCGCGAGATGCGCAAGGACACGATCGAAGTGTCGATGCCGATCGGGCTTTACACCAGTTTCGAGGTCACTGCCCCCTGTGGACTCTGTTCGCCTGACAGCATTATTGGCCTTCTGGATGTGCCGAACTCCTTCCTCGATCCCGACCGTATGAAGGCCGGCCTGCTGTGGTTTACCCGTGGCTATGTCGAGTATCAGTTCCCCAACAATGCCAAGCTTTCCAACATCAAGATCCAGGAGATCGAGGTGGTCATGGAGCTCAGCTCCGAGGTCCCCGGCACCAGCGCCGACTGGCCATCGGACATCACGGTTTCGGTCAATGGCAAGGATGTCGGCGTCTGGACCTCACCAGGGGATTTCGGCGACAAGCGCGGTGTCTTCACACCTGCCTGGTGGAAGCTCAAAGGCTCACAATATGGCAAGCTGAAGAACTGGCGCATTGCTGCCGATGGAACCTATGTCGATGGTATCAGGATTTCGGATGTGACCATCTCCGATCTCGATCTGGTCAACCATCATTCGATTCGACTGCGCATCGGCGTTTACGAGAATGCAGCCCATCCCGGCGGTATCAATATCTTCGGCAAGGGGTTTGGCAACTACGACCAGGATATCCTGTTGCGGTTAAAGACCGCTTGATATCCAACTTTTCGATATGAAAAATAATTGAGCAAACACAGCACTATAGCCACTTCATCCAAGTCTTTCTGCCTAAATTATCATACTTTTGCCTGTTCCGCCCTTGACCATCGCTCATTTCTTGGCCTTTAATATCAGTCAAGATGATTTAAATCATCATTCGTGATATTGAATGGGAGGAATTCCGAATGAAGGCAGCCGTTACGGCTCATCCGCGCTATGTTGTCTCGGAAATCGATCCGAGACTGTATGGATCCTTTATCGAGCATCTGGGACGCGCAGTTTACACCGGCATCTATGAACCCGGCCACCCCACGGCTGACGCCAATGGCATGCGCCAGGACGTCATCGACCTCGTCAAGGAACTCAACGTTCCGATCGTCCGCTATCCCGGCGGCAATTTCGTCTCCGCCTACAATTGGGAAGACGGCGTTGGCCCCAAGGAAGAGCGTCCGGTGCGCCTCGACCTCGCCTGGCATACCTCGGAAAGCAACGAAGTCGGCCTGCATGAATTTGCCGACTGGTGCACTTCCGCCAACACCGAGATGATGCTCGCCGTCAATCTCGGCTCGCGTGGCCTCGACGAAGCCCGCAACTTCCTGGAATACACCAACCATCCCGGCGGCAGCGAGTGGAGCGACAAGCGCATCGCCAACGGCCGCAAGGAGCCCTACGACGTCAAACTCTGGTGCCTCGGCAACGAGATGGACGGCCCCTGGCAGATCGGCCACAAAACAGCCGACGAATATGGCCGCCTCGCCCACGAGACCGCCAAGGCCATGCGCGCCTTCGACAAATCGCTCGAACTCGTCGTCTGCGGCTCGTCCAACGCCAAGATGCCGACCTATCCGGAATGGGAAGCAACCGTTCTCGACCATACCTACAACGAGGTCGATTACATCTCGCTGCACATGTATTTCGACAACGAAGCCAACGATGCCCCGAACTACCTCGCCATAAGCGAGAAGCTCGACGCCTATATCGTCTCGGTTTCCGGTGTCATCGATTACATCAAGGCGAAGAAGCGTTCCGACAAGCAGGTCTACATCTCGTTCGACGAATGGAACGTCTGGTATCATTCTAGGGAACAGGACAAGAAGATCCTCGGCGGCAATGACGGCTGGCCCTTTGCCCCGCCGCTGCTCGAAGACATCTACAATTTCGAGGATGTGCTGCAGGTTGGCCTGATCCTCAACACCTTCATTCGGCGTTCGAATGTCGTCAAGATTGCCTGCCTTGCGCAGCTGGTCAACGTCATCGCCCCGATCATGACGGTTCCGGGTGGCCCGGCTTGGCGCCAGACGACTTTCTATCCTTACCTCTATGCGTCCATCTATGGACGCGGCAAGGCACTGGACCTGAAGGTCGAAAGCCCGACCTACAAGTCCGATGTCGCGGGCAATGTAGCCTATGCCGACATCACCGGCGTGCATGACGAGGCGACCGGCCACGTGACCTTCTTTGCCGTCAACCGCCATGCCAGCGAAGCGATCGACACCACGATCGATCTCACCGGCTTCGGCTCGGCCGAGATCGTCGATCACCAGGTGATGACTCATGCCGACCTGAAGGCCACCAATTCGGCCGAAAAGCCTGGCAATGTTGCGCCAAAGAAAGGCTCCGGTGCGAGCATTTCCGGCGGCACGCTCAGCCTATCGCTGCCGGCCTATTCCTACCAGATGATCCGCCTGAAGCTCTAACATCAGGCCGCCTGAAGTCAGAACTTCAGGCGGCTTAACAAGAAGTGCATGCGCTGAGGAGGAGCGTCGACGTGACCGCCGATATTGAAATCAGGAATGTGAGCAAGCAGTTCGGTGCCATGACGGTACTGGATGACCTATCGCTCTCCATCAAGGCGCGCGAGTTCGTCGTGTTCCTTGGACCATCGGGCTGCGGAAAATCGACGCTCCTTCGCATGATCGCCGGGCTTGAAACCGTTGACAGCGGCGAGATCGCCATCAACGGCGAGCGCATCGATCACCTTCCTCCCGGCAAACGCGGCATCGCCATGGTGTTCCAGTCCTATGCGCTCTATCCGCATATGACCGTGCGCGATAACATGGCCTTCGGCCTCGACAATATCGGCGTAGCGCGCGACGTCGTCGATGCACGCATTACCGAAGCCGCCCGTATCCTCGAAATGCCGCATCTGCTCGAGCGCAAGCCCGGCCAGCTCTCCGGCGGCCAGCGCCAGCGCGTGGCGATCGGCCGCGCCATCGTCAAGGAGCCGAAGGCCTTCCTGTTCGACGAGCCGCTTTCCAACCTCGATGCTGCCTTGCGCACCCGCACCCGCATCGAGCTTGCCCAGCTTCACCAGCGCCTGCAATCGACGATGATCTTCGTCACCCACGACCAGGTCGAAGCCATGACGCTGGCCGACCGCATCGTCGTCATGAACAATCGCAAGATCGAGCAGATCGGCACACCGATGGAGATCTACGAGCGACCCGCGACCAAATTCGTCGCGGGTTTTGTCGGCGCGCCGGCGATGAACTTCGTTGAGGTTGCGATCGATCGATCGGGCGAGGCCATTGCTGTCAAATTCGGCGACGGCGCGGCTGTTGCCACAGATATTGCCTCAAGCCAGATCATTGATGGCACTCATACATTCGGTATCCGTTCGGAAGATGTGCGCATCGCGCCAGCTGGCCAAGGCAATATCGACGGCAAGGTCGATGTGCTCGAACGCCTCGGCGAACGCACGCTGGTCTATGCCCGGCTCGCCGATGGCCACATCATCGTCGCATCCGATGCCGGCAACAGCCGTGTCGCGGTTGGCGATACGGTCGGGCTGACGTTCGACGGCAGGAAATCGCATCTTTTCAACGAGGCCGGTCGCGCCTGGCACGCGAGGGAGGCCTGATATGGCTGACCAGATGACGATCTCGACCGCGATGCCGGCCGCCGGCGTCAGGGTCCAAAGCGCCAATATCTACGCACCGCAATGGCGAAACTTCGTTTTCGTCGCACCATTCCTGTTCTTCTTCACCACGCTGCTGATCTTCCCGCTTTTCTGGGGCATGTGGCTAAGCTTCCACAAGGCCGACACTTTCTCGACCGGCAGGTTTGTCGGCCTCGACAATTATGTCAGGCTGTTCCATGACAAGGTCTTCGTGCAATCGGTCTGGAATACCTTCTATTTCGTGCTTCTCACCGTTCCGACGCTGGCGCTGATCGGTCTCTTCCTGGCGCTTTGCCTCAACCGCCGGACGCGAACGGCCGCGGTGTTGCGGACGCTGTTCTTCTCCTCCTCGGTCCTGTCGGTCACCATCGTCACCCTGATCTGGCGGATCGTCTACATTCCAAATGTCGGCCTGCTGTCGACGATCTACGGCTGGTTCGGGGCTACTGCGCCGGCATTCATCTCCGATCCCAGCATTGCGATGATCGGCATTGCCATTGCCACGATCTGGTGGTGCATCGGCCTGCCGATGATGCTGTTTCTTTCGGCGCTCCAGCAGATTCCGCAGGATATTTACGAAGCAGCCGCGCTCGACAATGCCAATCGCTGGCAGACGTTGCGATCCATTACGCTGCCATCGATCAAGCGCACCTTCATCCTGGTGATTATCATCCAGATCGTGCTGCAGTTCCAGCTGTTCGGCCAGGCCTGGCTGATGACGCGCGGCGGCCCGAACAACATGACCAAGCCGATTGTGCTCTACATTTATGACACTGCGTTTCGCCGCTGGGATCTCGGCATGGGCGCCGCAGCCTCGGAAATCCTGTTCATCCTCATCCTGATCGCGGCCATGGCCCAGTACCTCGTCACACGCAATAAGGGAGATCAGGCATGAGCGCTCCAGCCACTTCCATCAAGGGACGCGCCTTCGGCGACCGCGTGCTGCTGGCCCTCGTCATCCTGCTGTCGATCATCATGATCTCGCCGGTTCTGTGGGTCATCGGCCTGTCGCTCAAGGAAAATGCCGAGCTGATGGCCAATCCCAACTCGGTGTTCCACGCCCCCTATACGCTGAAGAACTACATCAACACGATCGGCACATCGTCGGTGTTCCGCTGGGTGCTCAACAGCGTCATCGTCTCGGGTGGGCTCACAATCGGCACGCTGATCCTGTCGTCGCTGGCGGGCTATGGCTTTGCCCGGCTGAACTTTCCCGGCCGCAATATCCTGTTCGTGATCGTGCTCTTTGGTCTGGCGGTTCCCGAACAGGCCGTGCTGGTCGCCCGCCATCAGATCTTCAGCGTGCTGAAGTTTCACAACACCTATCACGGCCTCATTCTCCCCGGCCTGTCGACTTCGTTCGGCGTCTTCCTGATGACCCAGTATTTCAGGGCCATCCCGAAGGAGCTGGATGAAGCCGCCATGCTGGACAATGCAAGCCGGTTCAGGATTTTCTGGAAGGTGCTGCTGCCACTGACGGTGCCTGCACAGGCAACCCTCGGCATCTTCACCTTCCTCGGCGCATGGAACGACTACTTCTGGCCGCTGATCTCGGCGACCAAAAAGGACATGTTCACGCTGACGGTCGGCATGGCCTCGACACAGACGAACTTTGCCCAGTCTGAAGGCATCGGCTTTCTGATGGCGCAAGCCGTGTTTGCCGGCGCGCCAATCCTGATCATCTACCTCTTTTTCCAGAAATACATCGTCACGGCCGTCTCAGGCGCCGCAGTGCGATAGCCAGAATTGCCTGACGGTCGAGGGATGGCCGCGGCGATTGAAGAATGAAGCCAATCCAGGGTGGAGTGGCGGAAACTCAGTAGGAGGAACTGATATGAAAATGAAGAAAATACTGCTTGCCGCAGTCTCTGCGGGCGTGATGATGCTGGCGAGCCCAAGCTTTGCAGCAACGGAACTGACCGTACAGCGCTTCTTCGGTGCCTGCGACGCAGATTTCGGCACCAACACCGATGTCGCCAAAGCCGTTGGCGAATGCGGGATCATCACTTCTATGATCAACAAGTTCAATGCCGACAATCCGGATGTGCACGTGTCCGTCACCACGGTGGAATGGCCGGGCTATGACCAGTTGACCGCCCAGTTCGCTTCCGGCGACGCCCCTGATATCGTCACCATTCATGAATCGGTGCTGGCGGACTATCAGTCCAAGGGCCTGTTGCTGCCGCTCGACGACGTGTTGAAGTCGGTCGGCGTCACGCCAGACAGTTTCACGGATGCCGCACGCAACGGCGTCACTAAGGATGACGGCAAGATCTATGGCCTGCCGATCGACACCTGGAGCCTGCTGTTCCACATCAATATGGGCCTCTTCAAGAAAGCCGAACTGGTCAATGCCGACGGCACTCCGAAGCTGCCGACAAGCGCGGATGAACTTCTGGCCCAGGCCAAGCAGTTCAAGGAAAAGACAGGCAAGCCATATTTCATCCAGCCAACGGCAAACGAGACCGCCAATTTGGCCTGGAATCTCTATAGCTACCTCTTCCAGCAGAATTCCGATTTCTTCGCCGATCCGAAGCACGTCAAGCTGAATACGCCGGAAGCCAAGAAGGTCGTCGAAATGTTCCGCACGCTCTATACGAACGGCGACATTACCCCGAACCTCGACTACGGCACAGGCATCAATGCGTTTCTGGCCGGTGATGGTGGCGTGCATCTGAACGGCACCTGGGTCATTGGCGACTATACCGCGGCCTCCGAAAAGGCGGGTACGGCGCTGAATTCGGGCGGTTATGCCGTCTATCCGTTCCCGCAACTGTTCTCCGGCGACAAGGCGCAATATGCCGACGGCCACAGCTGGGCTGTTTCGCAGAAAGAACGCACCCCGGAACAGCTCGCCGCCATCGGCAAGTTCCTGAAGTTCTTCGCCGACAATGATTTCGAATGGTCGCGCACAGGCCACCTGCCTGCCTACAAGGCGGTTCTCGCATCCGACGCCTTCAAGGCACTGCCGCACCGCGATACATTGGCGCCGCTTGCTGCTCTGGGCCGCCCGCTGCCATCGGCCGTGCAGCGCCGCTTCGCAATCCAGGACATCGTTGGCGAGGAAATGAACGCCGCGGAAACCGGCCAGAAGGACGTCGACGCAGCACTCACAGACATGGAAACCCGCGTCAACGACCTGCTCGGCTCGCTTTAATACCTTGGATCGTGCTGCTGTGTAGCCGGCAGCACGATCCACAATACAGAATGCCCGCGATCTCTCCCGCGGGCATTTTGCTGTCTGGGTGTGAGTACTGGAAAAAAGCAGAGCGCCCCGTGGGCGCTCTTTGACATGATGCTCAGCGATGATTGCTTAGGAAGCAGAGCGCGATCTCGAGGCGACGATATAGGCGGCTCCGTAGAGCGCCAGGCCAGCATTGAAGCCGATCAGCGACAGAACCAAGCTGATGAGCGAGGCGCCGTAGAGGACGAAGGCCACCGCGAAAAGCACCGCGATAAGGAAGGCAACAATGATCACGGCGAAGGCCGAGCGCAGCATCGCTGCAAACAGTCCCGTCATCATGGATGTTACCAAAATCATGTTCGCCTCCGATGCAATTCCCTTAAAGCGAGATTGCACGAACCATTCTAAGATCGCCTTAGTTCAATGGTTCACATTTTAATGGAGTCGGTTGCCGCTCAACGTCTATTCTCCCCCGACCTCATCCTCCTGCTTCACAATGATACATTAGGACTTCTTTGCAAGAAAATTTCGCGTGATCGGTACAGATATTTGAATAATAACGATTAAATTTTTAAGTCAAAGAATTGTACGTTCTAAAAATCGTCACATTCTGTGTGATCAGGCCTCCAATTTGGCATATGCGAATCACCAGAATCGGTCGAAAATTTCGGTAACCATGACCTAAAATTCCAAGAAACGGTCATATTCCGGCCCGCAATGTAAAATGCGGCGCGCCTTTAAGGCACGCCGCATTTGTGTTCAAGTTGCTGGACCGTCTGCTCAGCTCGCCATCGCACCCGGGCCTGGCTCGGCTGCAGGCGGAACCTTGCCGAGGATGATCATGCCGAGCACCTCGTCCTTGGTGACATCCGCTGTACGGGCATGGCCAACGACGCGACCGTTCTTCATCACCGAGACACGGTCGGCAAGATCGAACACGTCATGGATGTCGTGGCTGATCAGGAAGATGCCGATACCGTCGGCCTTCAGCTGCTTGATCAACTCGCCCACCTGCGCCGTCTCCTGCGGACCAAGTGCGGCCGTCGGCTCGTCCATAATCAGGATGCGGGCGTTGAACAAGATGGCACGGGCGATGGCGACGGACTGCCGCTGGCCGCCCGACAGAGCCTTCACTGGCTCCTTGAAGCGGCGGAAGTTGGGGTTCAGGCGCCCCATCACCTTGCGGGCTTCCGCCTCCATGGCGACGTCGTCGAGCGTACCCCATTTGGTGAGGATCTCGCGGCCGAGAAACAGGTTGGCCGCCGCATCGACATTATCGGCCAAACCAAGGGTCTGGTAGATCGTCTCGATCCCATAACCCTTGGCGTCGCGCGGATTGTTGATGGTGACTTCCTCGCCATTGATGAGGATGTCGCCGTGGTCGCGGTGGTAGGCACCGGACAGTGCCTTGATCAGTGTCGACTTGCCCGCGCCATTGTGGCCGAGAAGGGCAACCACTTCACCAGGGAAGAGATCGACCGAGGCATGGTCGACGGCGCGAATACCACCAAAAGCGATCGACACGTCTTTCATCTCTACGAGCGGGGTGCCGGGAGGTCTCTGGTACGTTGCATTCATAGGAATTCCCTCCCTTACTTCGAATGGCGGCGATAGATGGTGTCGATATAGACGGCGAGCACGAGGACGGCGCCAACCACCATGTTCTGGATGGCGGCATCAAAGCCGACCAGCACCATGCCGGAATAGAGCGACTGCATGACCAGGGCGCCGATCAGCGCACCATAGATGGTGCCCGAACCGCCGGCCAGCGAAGTGCCGCCGATCACGGCTGCCGCGATGACATAGAGCTCGTCGAACTGGCCGAGCGCCACCGTCGAGGCCTTGAGGCGCGCCGACGAGATGCAGGCCGAGATGCCGACCAGAAAGCCCATCAACGAAAAGATGAACATCGTCAGGCGTTTGGTGTTGATACCGGCAAGTTCTGCGGCTTCCGGATTGCCACCCATGGCAAACACATAGCGGCCGAACTTGGTGCGGGTGGTCACGAACGTCATCGCCATGACCACGAACAGCGCGATCAGCACCGGAATGGCCCAGCCATGACCGATATTGCCGATGGTTTCCGGATCGAGCCCATGTTCCTTGGCGAATTCCTTGATGATCCCCTTCGGCCAATAGTAGGAATTGACCACCCAGGTGGCGCCGAGCACGATGGCCGCGCTGACGATGCCGATGAAATATTCCGCCCAGACCGGGCGCATCGGAAAGCCGAAGCGGGCGCGCTGGCCGCGGGCCGTGACCAGCAGGGCGACGATGCCGACACAGGCGATGATCGCAACGATCCAGCTGGCAGTGGCGCCGATCGAGCCGTAGGGTCCGCCGCCGATCAGTGCGAAATTGGCATCAATGGGGGCGATGGTCTCGCCGCGCGCCACCCACCAGGCAGAACCGCGCCAGACCAGCATGCCGCCGAGCGTGACGATGAAGGACGGAATCTCGAGATAGGCGATGAGATAGCCCTGAAAAGTGCCGATCAAGGTGCCGACGACCAGCCCGAACAACACAGTGATGACCCAGATCGCCGGATGGCCGATACCCAGCCATTCCGGCAGGAAGCGCACCTGCAAGACGCCCATCAGCATGGCGGTGACGCCGAGCATCGAGCCGACCGACAGGTCGATGTTGCGGGTGACGATGATCAGCACCATGCCGGTCGCCATCACCGTGATCGACGAGGTCTGGACCGTCAGGTTCCAAAGGTTGCGGGTGGTCAGGAACGCGCCGTTGCCATTGGCAAACAGCCCATAGAAATGAAAGCCGAGCCAGATCGCCAACAACGCCGCGATCATGCCGATCATCCGCGTGTCGATCTCGGTTGCCCGAAGAAATGTCTTCACCGGCCCTTCCTGCACCATCGCAGGACCGCCGCTCTGTGTCTGAACCTGGCTCATCGCAGGGCTCCCTTCCCCCGGAAATCTCGTTCGATCTCCGCGTCAATTCTTGTTCCGGCGCCGGCGGTTTGTCCAGAGCGCGGGCGCTCCGGGTCAATCACTCTTCCGTATGCCGCTTGTGGTGATGTTCTTTAAAAATGCGCCGCCCCTCGGTTTTCAAAGGGCGGCGCACCAACTTGTCAAAGATCGTTCATAGATTACTTGCAGGCGTCCACGCCGCCGGTCACGCCAGCGCAAACAGTGGCCTTGTCAACCCAACCGGCGTCGATGACGGCGTTGAGGTTGGCCTTGGTGATCGGGGTCGGTGCGAGCAGAACTGCGTTCATCTCGACCTTGCGGGCACCATCCTTGA
The DNA here is from genome assembly GCF_057787725.1 of Shinella sp. OV683. Taxonomy (NCBI): domain Bacteria; kingdom Pseudomonadati; phylum Pseudomonadota; class Alphaproteobacteria; order Hyphomicrobiales; family Rhizobiaceae; genus Shinella; species Shinella sp. OV683. The sequence continues at coordinate 770,896 of NZ_CM173543.1, read as the reverse complement.
ACTTGCCGACATTCGGAACTTCTTCCATCGACTTGCCGTCTGCGAGCATAAGGGCGGCGTCGGCAGCGATCTTGCCGAGAGCACGGGAGTCCTTCCAGATCGACACGAGCTGCGTGCCCTGGGCAACGCGGTTCAGAGCGGCCTTGTCGCCGTCCTGGCCGGTGACCGGAACGTCGCCAGCAAGACCCTGTGCCTGCAGAGCAGCAACAACGCCGCCTGCCATACCGTCATTTTCAGACAGGACAGCATCGACCTTGTTGTCGTTCGACGTCAGGATCTGTTCCATGTTCTTCTGGGCATTTTCAGGCTTCCAGCCGTCCGACGATGCTTCGCCGACGATCTTGATCTTGCCTGCATCGATATTCGGCTTCAGGACTTCCATCATGCCGTTGTAGAGGAAGGTCGCATTCGGATCACCAGAGTCGCCCTTGATAACGGCGAAGTTGCCGGAATCCTTGACCTTGAGCATTTCCTGCGCCATCAGGCGGCCCACGCCGACATTGTCGAAGGTCATGTAAAGAACCGAGGGATGCTCGATCTGCACGTCGTAGGCGATCATCGGAACGCCTTCGGATGCTGCCTTTTCAACAGCCGGCAGGATCGCTTCGGAATCCCACGGGCAAATGATCAGAACGTCGGCGCCCTGCGACATCAGCGATTCGATGTCGGTCAGCTGCTTGGCAGCAGAACCCTGGGCGTCGGCGGAAATGTACTTGTCGCCGTTGTCTTCGACGATCTTCTTGATAACGGCTTCGTCGGTCTTCCAACGCTCTTCCTGGAAGATCTTCCAGGAAACGGCAACGGTCTTGTCCTTGGCCAGGACCGGCGCTGCGATCGACATGGCAAAGACTGCGCTGGCAAGCGCAATAGCGTATTTCTTCATCTTGTCCTCCCGATGCACAATGCATCAACAAAATATGTTCCGAAATTCCAAGCCCCCTCCAAATCCAGGACTTGTGAAGCGGAACCGCTCCTGAGCCTCTTTTTTTCGAGGTTCGAAAAAAGTAGTGACGCACAACGCTTCCTGTGTCAAGATGATTTTCAAATCGATTAGACTGTTGCATTGCGGGGTATTTCTGCAGTGCGGGAATAATCGTACCAGTGGGAGGAGCTGGGATAGTGACCATTATTGTGCGCCAGGATGACGTCCGGCGTCAGAATCAGTTTGGCGTTTTGCTGGCCCTGCGGCGGCATGGTTCGCTGTCACGCACCGATCTGAGTGCGGCGACAGGCCTGTCGGCATCGACCGTCACCGTCATCACCAATCGGCTCCTGGAACAAGGTGCGCTGGTCGCGGAAGCGATTGGCGAGTTTCCCGGCCAGCGTCGCGGACGGCCACAGGTCAAGCTGTCGCCCAATCCGTCGCACGCCACCGTCGCCGTGATTGTGCTTGGGCTCAACACTGTCCAGGTGACTTTCGCCGACTATGCCGGAGACACGATCGCATCGCTTTTCGAGCGGACGCCGACCAAGAAGCTGAGCGCCGACGACTTTAACCAGGTGGTCATTTCCACGGTGCGACGGCTGCTCGATGTGCAGGATGCAACGATCGGGCCCCTTTCGCGCATCACCATCGGCGTCGAGGGCATCGTCGATGCCGACGGCAGCATGCTTTTATCGTCGCCCGCGACCGACGCCTCGGATATCCCGCTGGGCCAGGCGCTGGAAGCCGCCTTTGGCGTCGATGTCGACGTCTACAACGAAAGCAACATGATTGCCGAGGCGCTGCACTGGAAAGTGCCGGGACGCTATGGCACCGATTTTGCCGCCGTGTTGCTGTCGGTGGGCATCGGCATGGGGCTTTATCTCAACGGCAAGCTGTTTTCAGGCATTCGCACATCGGCCGTGGAGTTCGGTCACATGAACTATCAGCCGGACGGCGCGCTCTGTCGCTGTGGCAGGCGGGGTTGCGTTGAAGCCTATGCAGGCGGCTACGCGATCTGGCGATCGGCTCACAGCGAAGACGACACTACCGTCACCGAGGACGACCCGACGGAGGCTGCGATGGCGGAACTTGCCGAGCGCGCCCGCGCCAACGATGGTCCGGAACGCCGTGCCTTCCGCGCTGCCGGCAAGGCAATCGGCACGGGCCTGTCGAATCTGTTCACGATATTCGACCCGATACCGCTTGTCTTCGCAGGCCCCGGCGTCTCGGTGCTCGACCTGATGATGGAAGATCTCGAACAAGCCATGACCAAGCCGATTTTCGGGCTACCGGTCACAGTGAGTGTCATCGACAGCTATTCCGACTATCGGGCGCTCATTCGCGAGGGCGGATTGATGCGGGGATTGGTATTCCTCGACGAAACCATGCCGGGTCTTGGCGAAACGCGAGAGCGCGCAACGACCTGACGGTCGTGGAATTGCCTCAGCGAAGTCGATCGCCAAACAAGCGGAAAAGCTTACTTGCTCTTCGTATCGTCAGCCGCAGCAGCAGCCTCCGCTTCCTTGGCCTTGCGCAATTCTCGCAGGCGCGCGGTCTTCTCGTCACGCGCAGCAGCCACGGCATCGATCTCGGAAATCGTGCGGCTTCGCGCCAGAAATTCGGTTTGCGTCTTGCCAAAAGCGGCTTCGGCCTGTTCGCGGGATTTGGATGTGTTCGAGGACATGATGACCATCCCATTTTGATAGTGCAGGCTACAGGCGAAAAAAAAGGCCAGGCTTGAGCCTGACCTCCATTCGTATTCTACCCTTCAACGGTGCCGGTACATCCGTGGTCACCGGAAAGGCTGAATACAATCAAGCAGCGCGAAGCTGGCCTGCGGACATCTTGCCCGACTTGTTGTCGCGCTCGAGTTCGAACGAAAGCTTCTGGCCTTCGACGATTTCGCGCATGCCGGCACGCTCAACAGCGGAGATGTGAACGAACACGTCTGCACCGCCGTTGTCAGGCTGAATGAAGCCGAAGCCCTTGGTGGAATTGAACCATTTAACTGTGCCAGTGGTCATAACGAACCCTCTCTTTAGCAATTCACATTCTGCATCGCATCAAAACGCGATGCTGGTTATCTCGATTTTTGAAGGGGGAAGTTCGTCAGTCGCGCCGAAACGGTTGGAGCAACAAAGATCAATCTAACAACTATCGATTTGATTTCTATAGGGACTTCCTTAACCTCTGTCAACTTTTAGTTTTTCAGGTGTGCAATTGCGACCCTTTGTTGACTGGTTGTAACCGCTCTGGACGCCACCTGGGGACCATGTATTGCTGTGCAAGCTGCAGCGTCCGCTAGGTGGAGAAGAGGAATTTCGATGGTGTCCTGGTTTGTCACCGAGCGGCCGAGCGACGGCGTCATCCGGATCACCGAGCCGCATGTCCACGAGTTCTACCGCGCCAACTGCTATCGCATTTCCGGCCGCGATTTCGATATCCAACTCGATTTCGGTGTGGGTGTCGAAGACCTTACTGCGGTATCACCGGCATCCGGCCACCCCGTGCTGGCGATCGCCACCCACGCCCATGTCGATCACGTCGGCAGCTTCCACCGCTATATCAGACGCGCCGGCCATCGCCTGGAGGCACACACCTTTGCCAACATGGATGACGATGGCACAGTCGAATCCTGGTTCCGCAACGAGGCGATGCCCGTCGCCCAACCGCCCTACCCCAACTGGACATTGGAGGCCTGCCGGCTGCAGCCGGCACCGCTGACAGAACTGCTGGAGGAAGGCGACAAGGTCGATCTCGGCAACCGCGTCTTTAAGATCCTGCATCTTCCCGGCCATTCACCCGGCTCGATCGCGCTGCTGGACGAGAAGAGCGGAGAGTTCTTCAGCGGCGACGCGATCTACGACGATACGTTGGTGGATGACGTGCCCGGTGCTGATATCGAGACCTATCTCAAGACAATGCAGCGCCTGCTGGATCTCGATATCACGATTGGCCATGGTGGCCACGGGCCAAGCTACAACAAGCAGCGGATGCAGGAAATCGCCCGGAGCTATATCGCGTCCAAGCAAGGCTAGAAACGAAAAAGGCCAAGCACTTGGCCTGGCCTCCCTGGCATTCTCGCTTTCGACCGTGCCAGTACATCCGTGGTCACAGGAAAGTCCGAATACCGATAGTTTTATCTGTCAAATGTTACAGATTTATTTCTCGTCTGATCAATATATGGGGCGGATGGGAATATTTTCAAGGCCCCTCAAGAAACGGGCAGTTCGAACGCGACCCCAAGCGGCTGAAAATGCTTCGTGTTTTCCGTCACCACGATCAAGCCATGCGAAGCGGCGGTGGCGGCGATGATAACGTCCGCCAGACCAGGATCGAAACCGCTAGCGCTCGCGTCCTCTTCCATTCTGCCAGCGCGCAATGCGACGGTCCGATCCATTGACAGGATACGATCCTCAAACATTTCGAGAAGCCCATCCAGCCAGGTCTGAAGCTGCCTCGATTTTTCGGTGGCGCCCTTGCGCTCAAGCTTTCGGATACCCTTGGCGATCTCGGCGATGGTCATTGCCGAAATGAAAATCTGGTCCGCAGCACCTTTTTCATGCAGCCAGTTGCTGAACGCGGGCGAAAGCTCGGAGCGTTGCGGCGCCAATTTCGAGATAACATTCGTATCGAGCAGGTAGCCGCTCAAAAGTCGACATCCCGCATCTTCGAGACACTGCGCTCGAATTCAACGCCACCCGGAAAGCGCATCAGATACTCGCCGAAATTTGGCCGATCACGCCCCATAGCCTTCTTGGCTGCCTCCGCTGCCTCGACGCTAACTAGCGCTGCAACAGGTTTTCCGTGGCGGGTGATCGTCACGAACTCGCCTTTGATTGCCTTGTCGACCAGATCGGAGAATCCGGCCTTGGCATCCTTCAAACTGACTTGTGACATTGCATCACCCTAAAGTGGTCATTAATGACCACTTTAGCATATCGTAATAGCAATTCAATATGCCAAAAAGAAAGGCCGGATCGCTCCGGCCTCCTTGTCTTTAGTGGCTGTCCTTGCCGACCGCGTTTCCGCGACATCCCTTGAGGAAGTCGAGGTCGGCGCCGGTGTCGGCTCCCTGGACATGCTGCTGGTGCAGAAAGGCATAGCCTGATGTCGGCAGATCATGGTTCGGCTGCCATTCGGCGAGCCGGCGAGCCAATTCCTCTTCGGAAATGTCGAGATGCAGACGACGGTTCGGCACATCGAGTTCGATCATGTCGCCGTTCTTCACGACGGCCAGCGGTCCACCGACCGCCGCTTCCGGCGACGTATGCAGTACCACGGTGCCGTAGGCCGTGCCGGACATGCGGGCATCGGAGATGCGTACCATGTCGGTGATGCCCTTCTTCAGCACCTTGGGCGGCAGGCCCATATTGCCGACTTCGGCCATGCCCGGATAGCCCTTGGGACCACAGTTCTTCATGACCATGATGCAGTTCTCGTCGATGTCGAGATTGTCATCGTTGATCTTGGCCTTGTAGTCGTCGATGTCCTCGAACACCACAGCCCGGCCACGATGCGACAACAGATGCGGCGAAGCGGCAGACGGCTTCAGCACCGCGCCCTTCGGTGCGAGATTGCCGCGCACCACGACGATGCCGCCCGACTGCGTCAACGCCTTTTCAGCGGGCAGGATGACGTCTTCGTTCCAGTTGACGACGTCCTTGACCTCGTCCCACATCGTCTCGCCGGAGACGGTCAGCGCGTCCTTGTGCAGAAGGCCCGCCTCGCCGAGGCGCTTGATGACCACCGGCAGGCCGCCGGCATAGAAGAACTCTTCCATCAGGTACTTGCCCGACGGCATCAGGTTGACGATGGTCGGCACGTCGCGGCCGCAGCGGTCCCAGTCATCCAGCGTCAGATCGATGCCGACACGACCAGCCATGGCGAGCAGGTGGATGACAGCATTGGTCGATCCGCCGATGGCCGCATTGGTGCGAATGGCGTTTTCGAAGGCTTGCTTCGTCATGATGTCGGACGGCTTCAGGTCATCCTTGACCATCTGGACGATACGACGACCGGTGAGTTGCGCCATGACCTTGCGGCGGGAGTCGACCCCGGGAATAGCGGCGTTGCCGGAGAGCGCCATGCCGAGCGCCTCGGCCATGGAAGCCATGGTGGAGGCGGTGCCCATGGTGTTGCAGGTGCCCGACGAACGGCTCATCGACGCTTCCGCTTCGAGGAATTCGGCCTGCGTCATCTCGCCGGCCTTCACCATTTCGGAGAACTTCCACAGATGCGTGCCGGAGCCGACGCGTTCACCGCGGAAATAGCCGTTCAGCATCGGTCCGCCGGTGACGACGATCGACGGCAGGTCGACGGAGGCCGCTGCCATGATCAGCGACGGCGTTGTTTTGTCGCAGCCGACCAGCAGCACGCAGCCATCCATCGGCTGGCCGCGGATCGTTTCCTCGATCGCAAGCGCCGCGAGGTTGCGGTACATCATCGCGGTCGGGCGGAACGTGTTTTCGGATGCCGAGAATACCGGCACTTCCATCGGGAAGCCGCCCGCCTCCCATACGCCAGCCTTCACCTTTTCGGCGAGCTCGCGCAGATGGCCGTTGCACGGCGTCATATCCGACCAGGTGTTGAGGATGCCGATGACCGGACGTCCGTCGAACAGGTCATGCGGATATCCCTGGTTCTTCATCCAGCCGCGGTGATAGATAACGTCGCGGCTGGTACCACCGTACCATTCCTGCGACCTCAGCTTGCGCGGCCATTCCGCTTTCTTAAACATTGTACTGTCCTTTCAGGCGTATGTGGTTACGCCTGCGTGTAGGCGGTCTTGACCGTGGTAAAGAATTCGTTGGCGTATTTGCCCTGCTCGCGGCTGCCGAAGGACGAAGCCTTGCGGCCGCCGAACGGAACGTGGAAATCGACGCCTGCCGTCGGCAGGTTGACCATCACCATGCCGGCCTCGGCGTTGCGCTTGAAGTGCGTGGCATGTTTCAGACTGGTGGTGGCGATACCGGAGGACAGGCCGAACGGCGTGTCGTTGGCAACGGCCAGCGCTTCGTCGTAATTCTTGACCCGAATGACCGAGGCAACTGGCCCGAAGATCTCTTCGCGGCTGATACGCATCTGGTTGGTGGCTTCGGTAAACAGCGTCGGCTGCAGGAAGAAGCCGGGATTTTCGCGCTCGACCAAATCACCGCCGAAAGCGAGATTGGCGCCTTCCTGCTTGCCGATGGCGATGTAGTCGGTGTCGGTCTTCAACTGGCGGGCGTCAACCACCGGGCCGATATGGGTACCGGCCTTCATGGCGTCGTCGACGACGAGCGTCTTCAATCTTTCCGTCAGCGCGGCGACGAACTTGTCGTGGATGCCTTCGGTAACGATGATACGCGAGGATGCCGTGCAGCGCTGGCCGGTGGCGAAGAAGCCGGAATTGGCGGCAGCTTCGACGGCAACGCCGAGATCGGCATCGTCGAGCACGACGAACGGGTTCTTGCCGCCCATTTCCAACTGGAACTTGCGGTTATGCTCGATCGAGGCCAGTGCGACGCGCTTGCCGGTGCCGGTCGAGCCGGTGAAGGTAAGACCCGAAAGCAGCGGGCTGTCGAGCATGACCTGGCCGACCACCGAGCCCTTGCCCATGACGAGGTTGAGCACGCCCTTCGGCAGACCAGCGCGGTTCAGGATGTCAACAATCGCCCAGGCGCAACCCGGAACAAGTTCAGCCGGCTTGAACACCACCGTGTTGCCGTAGCAGAGTGCCGGCGCGATCTTCCAGGCCGGGATGGCAATCGGGAAGTTCCACGGCGTGATGATGCCGATGACGCCAAGCGGATCACGGGTGATTTCAACGCCGATGCCGGGACGAACCGACGGCACCATTTCACCGGTGAGACGCAGCGCTTCGCCGCCGAAGAAGTCGAAGATCTGCGCAGCGCGCATCACTTCGCCGACGGCTTCCGGCAGGGTTTTGCCCTCTTCGCGTGCCAGCAGCGCGCCAAGCTCATCCTTGCGAGCCATGATCTCATCGGCGGTCTTCTTGAGGACCGTGTGGCGCTGCATGATGCCCGAGCGCGACCACTCCGTAAATGCTGCCTTGGCTGCTTCGATTGCCGCGGTCATGTCGGCGGCATTGCCGGATGCGTAATGGCCGACGACTTCGTTGGTGTTGGACGGATTGATGTTCTCGACGGACTCGCTGCCGACCCATTCGCCGGCGATCAGGTTCTGATGCAGTGCCATGATGTCATTCTCCTTATCGAGCGACCTCGGCCAGGATGCCGGGTGCCCCAATCATTTACAGTGTGCGAACCGAAATCTGTTCTTCGGCAGCAATTTTCAGCGGATTGCGCAGGGCAATCCCGAATTCCGGAACTTCAATCTCGAACACGTCGCCTTCTTCCGGCTTGATGCCATCGGCAAACGACAGCGTCGCCGTACCGAACATGTGCACATGTATTTCGCCCGGTTGACGGAACAGTTGGTACTTGAAGTGATGATATTCCAGGTTGGCGAACGTGTGCGACATGTTCGCCTCGCCAGACAGGAACGGCTTCTCGAAGATCACCTTGCCGGCGCGACGGATGCGCGAGGTGCCGCGAATGTCTTCCGGCGGCGCGCCGATGCGGATTTCCGGGCCGAAGCTCGCCTGGCGCAGCTTGGAATGGGCGAGATAGAGATAGTTGATCCGCTCGGTGACGTGATCGGAGAACTCGTTGGACACCGCAAAGCCAACGCGGAACGGCGTGCCGTCCTCGCCGATCACATAGATGCCGGCCATTTCAGGCTCTTCGCCGCCATCGAGCGCGAAGGAGGGCGAGACCAACGGCTGTTCGCTGGCAATCGCCTGCGTGCCGTTGCCCTTGTAGAACCATTCGGGCTGTACACCCTTTTCGCCGGCCTTCGGCTTGCCATTCTCGATGCCCATCTTGAACATCTTCATGGAGTCGGTCAGCGTTTCCTCGGCAGCTTCCGTGGTCTTCTTGTGCATGGAATCACGCGTCGCGGCCGAGCCGAGATGCGTAAGACCAGTACCCGTGAGGTGCAGATGCGCCGGATCCGGATGCGTGATCGGTGGCAGGAACTTGCCTGCGTCACGTGCCTTTTCAAGATCGACGACATCGCCAAGGCCATGCGCCTCGATCACCGAGACAAGCGACTTGCCGGCCTTCGCGGCCTCCATCGCCAACGCATAGACGCTGGCGGCGTTGTTGACGGCACGAGCCTGCGCGCCGGCTTCGCGGGCAGCGACGATGATGCCGCCATTGTCGCCCTTGATCTGGGAAATAAGCACGTCTTTATCCTTTCGAATGGCAAGCCTCTAGCGTCGGTGGCAGGCGTATTCCTGCCCCCTGAGGCTGCGCTTCATTGAATTGGCGGGCCTTTGCCCGGGCAGGCTGAGGTTCGTCCTCAGCCCTTTCTTTTGTTGTAGACGTCGAAGTAGACGGCTGCGAGCAGCACCAGGCCCTTGACCAGCTGCTGGTAATCGATGCCGAGACCCATGATCGACATGCCGTTGTTCATGACGCCCATGATGAAGGCGCCGATAACCGCACCCGTGATCTTGCCAACGCCGCCAGAGGCCGATGCGCCGCCGATGAAGCAGGCAGCGATAACGTCAAGCTCGAATCCGACGCCGGCTTTCGGCGTTGCCGAATTCAGGCGAGAGGCGATGATCATGCCGGCCAGAGCGGCCAGAACACCCATGTTCGCGAAGGTGAAGAAGGTCAGGCGCTCGGTGTTGATGCCCGAGAGCTTGGCCGCCTTTTCGTTACCGCCGAGAGCGAAGATACGACGGCCAATGGTCGAGCGCGTGGTGATGAACGTGTAGAACACGATCAGCACGGCCATGATCACCAGCACGTTCGGCAGGCCCTTGTAGGTCGAGAGCTGGAAGCCGAGGAAAATCGCCACGACCGATGTGATCCCCATCTGCAGCGCGAAGAACAGGAACGGTTCATTTTCGGATCCGTGCTTTTCGTTGGTGGCACGCGAACGAAAGCCATTCCAGATCATCCAGGCGACCGCGACAACGACAACGATAAGCGCAGTCCAGTTCTTGATAAGGCTTGTCGATGGATCACCCGCAAGGAACCACAGGAAGTCGGGCACGAAGCCGGTCGACAGTACCTGGAAGTCCTTGGGGAACGGCCCGATCGGACGGTTCGAAAGAACAACATAGGTCAGGCCGCGAAAGACCAGCATGCCTGCCAGGGTAACGATGAAGGCCGGGATCTTCTGGTAGGCGATCCAGTAACCCTGTGCCGCGCCGATGAGTCCGCCGAGAATCAGGCAAAGCGGGATGACGATGGGGTAGGGAATGTGCCATTTGACCAGCATGATAGCCGCAAGACCGCCGACCAGCGCCACGATCGAGCCCACCGACAGATCGATGTGACCCGCGACAATGATCAGCAACATGCCGAGCGCCATGATGACGATGAACGAATTCTGCAGCACCAGGTTGGTGAGATTGACAGGTCTGAACAGCACGCCGCCGGTCAGCACCTGGAAAAACAGCATGATGACGACGAGCGCGACGAGCAGACCGTATTCGCGGATATTCTTCCTCAGATAGTCGCCGACGGACTGGCCTGATTTTACGGTGGTGGTTTCCGAGACCATTAGTGCTTCTCCCCGGAACGCATGATAGCGCGCATGATTGTTTCCTGACTTGCTTCGGCTTTCGAGAGTTCGGCGACGATGCGCCCCTCGTTCATCACATAGATCCGGTCGCAAGTGCCGAGCAGCTCGGGCATTTCAGACGAGATCATCAGGATGCCTTTGCCTTCTGCGGCCAGCTGGTTGATGATGGTGTAAATTTCGTATTTGGCGCCGACATCGATGCCGCGTGTCGGTTCATCGAGGATCAGCAGGTCCGGGCTGGTGAACAGCCACTTCGACAGCACGACCTTCTGCTGGTTGCCGCCGGAGAGGTTGACAGCCTCCTGGTAGATCGAATGCGAGCGGATGCGCAGCTTGGTGCGATAGTCGGTCGCGACCTTGGCTTCCCGGTTTTCATCGATCACGCCGCTGGACGACACGGCATCGAGATTGGCAAGCGTGGTGTTGTCCTTGATATTGTTGATTAGCACCAGGCCGAGCTGCTTGCGGTCTTCCGTCACATAGGCCAGACCGGCATCAATCGCCTTCGGGATGGTGCTAACATCGACCGGCTTTCCGTGCATCAGCACTTCGCCGGTGATCTTGTGGCCCCAAGCCTTGCCGAAGATGCTCATCGCCGTCTCGGTACGCCCGGCGCCCATCAGGCCGGCGATGCCGACGACTTCGCCAGCCTTCACATTCAGCTTCACATTATGCAGGAACTGGCGATCGCGGTGGTTCTGGTGAAAGACGTTCCAGTTCTTGACCTCGAAGATCGTCTCGCCGATCTTGACGTCGCGGGGCGGGTAGCGGTCGTGCAATTCGCGGCCGACCATGCCCTTGATGATGCGGTCTTCGCTGACTTCTTCAGTGGCAGCATCCAGCGTCTCGACGGTCGTGCCGTCGCGAATGACGGTCACCTGGTCGGCGACCTTCTTCACTTCGTTGAGCTTGTGGGAAATGATGATCGATGTCATGCCCTGCTTGCGGAATTCCATCAGCAGCGTCAGCAACGCGTCCGAATCCGCTTCGTTGAGCGAGGCAGTGGGCTCGTCGAGGATCAGCAGCCGCACCTTCTTCGACAGCGCCTTGGCGATTTCGACCAACTGCTGCTTGCCAACACCGATATTGGTAATGAGCGTCGACGGCGCTTCCTTGAGCCCGACCTTGTCGAGCAGCCCCTGGGTGCGCAAAAACGTCTGCGGCCAATCGATCACGCCATTGGTGGCGACTTCGTTGCCGAGGAAGATGTTTTCGGCGATCGACAGAAGCGGCACGAGCGCCAGCTCCTGGTGAATGATGATGATGCCGAGATGTTCGCTGTCCGAGATCGTGTTGAAGCGGCGGACTTCGTCGTCGAAAACGATGTCGCCATCGTAGCTGCCGGCGGGATAGACGCCACTCAACACCTTCATCAAGGTGGATTTTCCGGCACCATTTTCGCCGACGAGCGCGTGGATCTCGCCTTCGCGGACCTTCAGGTTGACATTGTCCAGGGCCTTTACCCCGGGGAATGTCTTGGTGATACCGCGCATTTCAAGAATGATATTGTTCATGATCAAGCATTCCAATCCGATCCGAAGGTCCCGCGGACCGGGCGACTATTAACGTACGCTCTTTAAGAGACAAGGGTCCGCAAGTAAATGCGGACCCCCATTTTACAGACGATCCAGCGATCAGTTGTTGATCTGGTCTTCGGTGTAGTAGCCAGCGCCGACCAGTACGTCCTTGTAGTTGGTCTTGTCGACAGCAACCGGCTTCAGGAGGTACGAAGGAACGACCTTGACGCCGTTGTCGTAGGTCTTGGTGTCGTTCACTTCAGGCTCCTTGCCGTTCATGATCGCATCGACCATGCCGACAGTAACCTTGGCGAGTTCGCGGGTGTCCTTGAAGACGGTCGAATACTGTTCGCCAGCCAGGATCGACTTGACGGACGGCAGTTCTGCGTCCTGACCGGTAACGATCGGCATCGGCAGGTCGCCCGAGCCGTAGCCGACGCCCTTCAGAGCCGACAGGATACCGATGGAGAGACCGTCATAAGGAGACAGGACGCCATCGACATGCGCATCGGTGTAGGTCGAGGACAGCAGGTTTTCCATGCGAGCCTGGGCAACGGCACCGTCCCAACGCAGCGTGCCGACCTGGTCCATGCCCATCTGGCCGGACTTGACGACGATCTTCTTGGAGTCGATCAGGGGCTGCAGGACAGACATTGCGCCGTCATAGAAGAAGAAGGCGTTGTTGTCGTCCGGCGAACCGCCGAACAGTTCGACGTTCTTCGGAGCAGTCGCGCCTTCAAGCTTGAGGCCCTGGACGAGCGAAGTCGCCTGGAGCACGCCGACCTGGAAGTTGTCGAACGTTGCGTAGTAATCGACATTGCCGGAGTCACGGATCAGGCGGTCATAGGCAATAACCTTGACGCCAGCATCGTGGGCCTTCTGCAGGATGTCGGAAAGCGTCGTGCCGTCGATGGCGCCGATGACGAGAACCTTGGCACCCTTGGTGACCATGTTTTCGATCTGCGACAGCTGGTTCGGAATATCGTCGTCAGCGAACTGCAGGTCCGGGGTGTAGCCGGCTTCCTTGAACAGCTTTTCCATGGTTTCGCCATCGGAAATCCAGCGCGTGGATGTCTTGGTCGGCATGGAAATCCCGACGACGCCCTTGTCGGCGGCGAATACCGGAGCGACGAAGGCAGCAACCGAGATTGCGGCTGCGGCGAGCAGCGAAGTAATCAGTTTCATGAAGGTTCTCTCCCTATTTCATGGCACAGGCGGCACGGCCGCCTGAGGATCTGAACGCTGGGTTTCAGTTTGGACAACGGCGCAACCGATGTCCTGCCTTTTCAAGGGCGTGCTTGGACGTAGCGTCAAGCGCTCCCCCTCATTCCCTCCCCGGCGTTCGCCCCTTAACTGCAATCAAACCCTTATACCTGTCAAATAGAATAACGATAGTATTGCATAACAAAAACGGTATAATCCTCAAAAAGTCATACTTTTCAAATGGAAGGGTTCCATGGCCAAATTTGGAAAAGCCCAAGAAAATTTGCAAATCGCCCGCCAAAGCGGCTATCCGCCTGAAAATGAGGCTGATTCCCTCATCAAGGCAGGATTGAAACTTAACCATCTGAGGCTCATTTCCGCCATCGCAGACCATGGTCAAGTCAGCGCCGCAGCGGAGATTCTCAACATCTCTCAACCTGCGGCTTCCCGCATGTTGCACGAAGTCGAGTCACTTCTCAAGGCACCTCTGTTCGAAAGGGCGGCCAAGGGCATGGTGACGACTCGTTTTGGCGAGGCGATGGCCAAGCGGGCGCGCACCATCCTGCTCGAAATCCGCGAGGCCAACCGCGAGATCACCGAGCTGAAAACCGGCTACGGCGGCTCCGTGAATTTCGGCTCGGTCACCGCGCCCGCCATCGGGCTCGCGGTGCCGGCCATCAAGAAGGTCCGCAGCCTCTATCCCGCCATCCAGATCAACTGCCAGCTCGAGACCAGCAACGTCATGGCCCGCGATCTGCTGTCGGCCCGCTACGACTTCATCATCGGCCGCATACCGGACGACTTTAATCCGCAGCACTTCAATGCGACGCTGCTCGGCATCGAACGCGCCTGCCTGATCGTCCGCTCCGGCCATCCGCTGCTGACCATGCCGCCGCCGGCACTCTCCGAACTCAGCCATTATGACTGGATCTTCCAGCCGCCGGGCTCGCTGCTGCGACGGACGATGGAAACCATGTTCATGCAGGAAGGCGTGCCGGCTCCCGCCAACATCGTCAGCACCTCATCCGTTCTGCTGACCATGGCGCTGGTGTCCGAAAGCGATGCCATCGCGCCGATTGCCGAAGAGGTAGCGCGCTTTCTCGAAAGCCAAAGCAGCCGCATGGGCGAAATTGCCATTCTCGGCACATCCTTCGAGATCGTCCTGCAACCCTTCAGCCTGATCACCGCGCGCGGCCGCGCCCTGCCGCCCTCGGCCAAGCTGCTGCACGACCTGATCCTCGAGGAATCCTGGCGCCAGCAGTGACGCCAGCCTCGCTTAACCGTCATCTGTGAACATGTCGGGCAGGAGTTCAGATGACGCTGTTCGGAAAATCACTATTCGAGACCGTGCTTGCGGGCATCGACGCACGCAAGGACGAAGAAGACGAGGCAGACGATCCCTCCGAACCGGCCATCCGTGGCCTGAACGGCGGCTTTGTCGGCCGCAATTTTCATGGCGATCACTTTTCCGATGCCGACCCATCAGCGCAATTCGAGAATTTCATTGAGGACCCCACGCCGGTGCCGATCGCCGAGCCGGTGCCAACAGAGCCTGAGAAACCCCGTTGGCTCAACCGTTTGACGGATGACGAGATCGCCGAGGACGTCGGCCTGAGCAGTGCCCTCACAAAACACCAGCTACAGGAAAAGCGTCGCGCCTTTGCGCGTGAAAACCATCCCGACACGGTCAGCCCCGAATATCAGGCCATTGCGACATTGCGGATGATGGTCGCCAACCAGTTGATCGACAAGGCGCTTAAGTCGGCCAGGACCTAGTCGGGCTTCTTCTCGTCCGCCGGCGTCTCCTGCGCAACGGCCTCGGAAGCCTCGTCGGCTTCATGCTCATCCGGATCTTCCGGGCGTGCTGCCGGCACGACCGGATCGGCCGGCGGCTTGTAGGCCACGAACAATGTATAGATGCAATAGGCGGCAGCGGAGATGGCGATCACTGCCCAGAACGGCTCGCGCGCAATCGACTCGGCAATGGCCCAGATAACCACCGAAAAACAGATCGCTCCCCGCAGCCAAAGCGGTTTGTAGAACGGATTCTGCGTGTCGATCAGATAAAAGGGTGTCTTGCTCTTGTTCGGCGCCATCTCATCCCACGTCCCGTTCCCGTTCCAAGGCTGATGCCACATATGTTCATGCCGGGCAAGGCGAGGTGAAACGATCATGTCGCTCAGCTTGCGATGGAATAAATATTCCATCGATACGAGATTGAACATTTCGTTCCGTTTTGCTAAGCATGGCGGCGGGAGGCAGAGCGGCCGCGAAGGCGGCACGATCCGCAACTTTGAAACATTCCCCGCATTCCCTTTTGCTGCATTCACCATGCAGGTAAGGAAGCATGCCATGACAACAGGCGAGCCGGCACCCGGTGCCGAACAACATAGAGAGTGAGACAATGACCGTAAGATTTGGAGTGTTGGGCGCCGGCCGGATCGGCAAAGTGCATGCGAAAGCTGTGAGCGCCAATCCGAATGCAACGTTGGTGGCCGTGGCCGACGCCTTTGCCGATGCGGCAACCGCACTTGCGACCCAGTATGGCGCCGAAGTACGCTCGATCAGCCAGATCGAAGCGGCCTCCGATATCGACGCCGTGGTTATCTGCACCCCCACCGACACCCATGCCGATCTGATCGAACGTTTCGCCCGCGCCGGCAAGGCGATCTTCTGCGAAAAGCCGGTCGACCTCGATGCGGAACGCGTCAAGGCCTGCCTGAAGGTCGTGGAAGAAACCGGCGCCAAGCTGATGGTCGGCTTCAACCGCCGCTTCGACCCGCATTTCATGGCGGTGCGTGCCGCAATCGACGCCGGCAAGATCGGCGATGTCGAAATGGTCACCATCACCTCGCGCGACCCGGGCGCCCCGCCGGTCGATTACATCAAGCGCTCCGGCGGCATCTTCCGCGACATGACGATCCATGACTTCGACATGGCGCGCTTCCTGCTCGGCGAAGAAGTGGCTTCCGTCAGCGCCCATGCTGCTGTTCTGGTCGATCCGGAAATCGGCGCAGCTGGCGACTATGACTCGGTCACCGTGATCCTCGAGACCGCCAAGGGCAAACAGGCAGTGATCTCCAATTCCCGTCGCGCCACCTATGGCTACGACCAGCGGATCGAAATCCATGGCTCCAAGGGCGTTGTCTCCGCCGAAAACCAGCGGCCGGTATCGATCGAGATCGCCAATGGAGACGGATATACGCGTCCGCCGCTGCATGATTTCTTCATGACCCGCTATACGGAAGCCTATGCCAACGAGATCGCCTCGTTCATTTCGGCGGTCGAAAAGGGTTCGAAGATCAGCCCCAGCGGCACCGACGGCCTGATCGCGCTGCAACTCGCCGACGCAGCACTGGAAAGCGCCAAGACCGGCAAGCGCGTCAAGCTCTGATCAGCGGTGACAAGAAATCGGAAAGGGTGGCTTCGGCCGCCCTTTCTCTTTCAGGCAAGGTCGATCTCGAGAATCTCCGGCCATGCCCCGAAGCGTATGGGCACCCCGGTGCAGCCCAGTCCGCGCGATACGATGATGTGACTGCCATTCTCCTCGATATGCCCGCCGATATAACGGCTGCCATAGCGCGACGGCACGACGGGTGCCCAGCCAAGAATGTTGATCTGCCCACCATGCATGTGTCCCGAGAGGGTCAGGCTAACACGTTCCGAGACTTCAGGGAAAATATCCGGCTCATGTGCCATCAGGATCACTGGGCTCATGTCTGTGACCTGCGTCATCGTGCCATGCAGGTCATCAAGACCGCGCGACCGCAGCGCCAGTTGATCTCCCAGCCCCGCAAGCCAGAAGGGATGGCCATCTTTTTCAAGACGCAAAGCCTCATTGATGTAGACAGAGATTCCGGCGTCCCTAAGTGCCACCTCGCTGAACGTTTGACGGGTAGGATCCAGCTGAAAGTCCGGATCGTCCCAATAATCGTGGTTGCCGAGGATCGCGTGCACGCCGAGTGGCGCCTTCAGCACGCTCAGCGCGCTACCCCATTTGGCGGGATCGACAATGGCCCCCGCATGCTTCATGCCGGTCGCATAGTCGCCAAGCAGCAGGACGATATCCGGCTCAAGCGCATTGGCCTGGTCACAGATCGACTTTATGCGCTCGGCGGTCATCCATGGATCACAGGCATGAAAATCGGCGAGTGCCACGATCTTCAGCTTTAGACCCCGCGTCCAGTTCGGCGGATGCAACGTATATTTGGCAATCCGCGGCCGGCCCATGGCTTCGACGCCAACCGAATAACCGCCAAGGGCCGCGACCGCGGCCACGCCCGACAGGATGAGTTTGAAAAAACCGCGGCGGGTGAGCAACTACTCTTCATCCTGGAACAGCGCAAATTGTGTCGCCGCCAGGTTTGCCGGCGGATTGAGACCCAGATGCTTCCATGCATTTGCGGTCAAAACACGGCCGCGCGGCGTGCGCTGGATGAATCCCTGCTGGATGAGATAGGGCTCGATGATGTCCTCGATCGCGTCGCGTGGCTCCGATAGCCCCGCCGAGATCGTTTCGATACCGACGGGGCCACCGCCGAAGTTCTGGGCGATCATGAAGAGATAGCGCCGGTCGAGCTGGTCAAAGCCCATATGGTCGACATCCAGCCGGGTCAGCGCCGCATCCGCGATCTCGCGGGTTACCGCCTCGGCCTTTGCTACCTCGGCAAAATCGCGCACCCGCCGCAATAGCCGGCCGGCGATGCGCGGCGTGCCGCGTGCCCGGCGGGCGATCTCGCGCGCGCCTTCGTCGGTCATGCCCAGCCCCATCAGCCGCGCCCCCCGGCGCACGATCTGTTCGAGTTCCTCGACTGTGTAGAAATTCAGGCGCACCGGAATGCCGAAACGGTCACGCAATGGATTGGTCAAAAGGCCCAGGCGAGTGGTCGCCGCGACAAGCGTAAACTTCGACAAGTCGATCTTTACAGAGCGTGCCGCCGGCCCCTCGCCGATGATCAAGTCGAGCTGGTAGTCTTCCATCGCGGGATAGAGAATTTCCTCGACGGCCGGATTGAGCCGATGGATTTCATCGATGAACAGCACGTCGCGTTCTTCGAGATTGGTCAGCAGCGCTGCAAGATCGCCGGCCTTGGCGATCACCGGCCCGGAGGTCGAACGGAAATTCACTCCAAGTTCCTTGGCCATGATCTGCGCAAGCGTCGTCTTGCCGAGGCCGGGCGGCCCAACGAACAGCACATGATCGAGCGCCTCGCCACGATTCTTGGCCGCCTCGATGAAGATCTTGAGATTGGCGCGCGCCTCCGCCTGCCCGGTGAATTCGTCGAGCGACTGCGGCCGAAGCGCCGTATCGAGGTCATCGCCGCGCCGCTCAGGCGTAAGGAGCGTGTTCAGTTCACTCATTGCAGAAGTTCCATGCCATTGCGGCAAATGCCATTGTCTCCCCCTCGCTTAGCAATCTAGGCGACCGATGGGAATTGATTTCAACGCGCCAGCTCTTTCAGACCAAGCCGGATCAGCTTGGCGCTGTCAGCCCCCTCACCGCCATTCTTCAGTGCAGCCGCGATCGCATTGGCCGCCTGATCGCGCGAATAGCCGAGATTGGTCAGCGCCGAGACCGCATCGGAGACAGGCGCTGCGGCGACACCCTCGCCGAGTTCCTGCTTGAGGCCGATATTGATCGCGCTCTCACCTGCGAATGCCGGTGCTTTGGCCTTGAGCTCGGTGAGAATGCGGATGGCGACCTTCGGGCCGACACCAGATGCCCGCGAGATCGCCGTCTTGTCCTGCAGTGCAATCGCATTGGCGAGCTCAGACGGTGTCAGCGTCGACAGCACCGCAAGCGCCACCTTGGAGCCTACCCCCTGGACGATCTGCAGCAGTCTGAACCACTCCCGTTCCAGTGCCGATGTGAAGCCAAAGAGCTTGAGCTGATCCTCGCGCACATAAGTCTCGATGAACAGTACGACCACCTCGCCGACCGATCCGGCCCTCGACAACGTCCGGGCAGAGCAGAAGGCGACGTAGCAGACACCATGCACATCGACGAGCAGGTAATCCTCGCCGATTTCCTCGATGGTGCCTTTGAGTTTTCCGATCATGAATGTGGTCCGTCAGGATTGGGATTCGGGGGAGATGAGATCGAGAGAAGGAAAATAGCCGCGGTAGCGTTGAGGATCTCGTGTTAACAGTCGATACGATTTCACCATCGCATGCGCTCCGATGAAGAAATCGGGCAGAGTACGTTCACGTGCACCACCAGCCTTCCTGTAAGCAACATGTGCCCGTCCAGCCTCATAAGCGGCCGAAAAGGGTAATGCTTCTCGCACAAGGTCGAGTGGCGCCAGAGTCGCCGCCAAATCTGCCTCGCTCGGCTGCATTCCCGCAAGCTCAGCCCAAACAATCGGCGTGAGCACGAGCTGCGCCTGACGTTTCCATATCGTCAGCTGACGTGCTGACCATTCCAGAAACGGTGTCGGTCGTCCGAACACATCAATCAGCACATTTGTATCAACGAGGATCGAGGTCATCACGTGGTCCCCTCAGCCACTGCATATATTCATCGGCTGTCATCCCGTCGGTATCGAAAGTGCCACTGACGCTTCGGATCCAGTCTTCGAAGTCCTTGGGGTCACGATCCGCATGGCTGGCGATCAATACGAGCCTTGCCCCTTTTTCGTCGGGCAAGAATTCCACCTCCGACCCCGGCACGATGCCGAGCCGGTCGCGCACATCCTTGGGAATTGTAACCTGGCCTTTTTCGGTGACTCGCATGGTAATACCTCTCAGGTATTACCTAGCAGGAAGCCGGAACAAGTCAAGAACAAACTATCCGCCGAGCGCCCTCAGCCTTGCCCGTGCGCCACCCATGTGATGCGCGTGGCAGATAGCAATCGCCAGCGCGTCGGCTGCGTCAGCGCCGACGAATACCGCTTTTGGCATCAGCACTTTCAGCATCATCTGTATCTGCTGCTTCTCGCCATGGCCGACGCCGATGACCGCTTTCTTCACAGCGTTCGGGGCATATTCGGCAACCGGCAACCCGGCGCGTGCTGGTACCAGCATGGCGATACCGCGGGCCTGGCCGAGTTTCAGAGTCGCGGTCGCGTCCTTATTAACGAAGGTGTGTTCGACCGCCGCTTCATCCGGCTTGTGGATATGGATCACCTCGACCAGTCCGTCATGCAGCTGGCAGAGCCTAGAGGCAAGATCAGCCTTGTCATCGGATGTCACGGTGCCTGAAGCAACGAATTTCAGCGAATTGCCGAGCGTATCGATGATACCCCAGCCGGTGCGGCGTAGGCCCGGATCGATGCCGATGATACGAATCAAGCTGTTCATCGCTCTTCTATAGTCGCTTCCAGCTGAACTAGCCATGTGCGCAGCATTGCACTTCGCCGGCGACTGCCTTGATATCGTCACAAAAGTGAACAGCCAAGCCCGCGTATTTACCGGGAATTAAGCAGTTCTGGCGGAAAACTGACAGTCAGAGAAATACCGAATGCGGTGCGATTTGCCGTGTGGGGCCGCCGCGCCCACCCTTCTACACAATTGAACATGACGCTCGATGCGATGGGGAATTCGATGCCACGTTTGTTTCAGTCCTTGCAGGCCAAAGTTATAGCCATCTTCCTGGCACTCACGGCAGTTTCCGTCGCCGGCTTGTCGGTCCTGAGTTACGTCGGTTCCAGCACCATTTTCATGGACCAGACATCGGCATCGATGAAGAGCATCCTTGAATTCCGCGCCAGCAACCTGGCCAACCAGCTGCATCAAGTCCGAGACCAAGCCTCCTCGCTTGCCAAGATCGAAGCCGTGCAGCAATCGATGGTCAACCTGAAGGGCGGCTGGAAGAGCCTCGACAAATCACCAGGCGATGCCCGCAAGGAACTGCAAAAGTACTTCGTCGCTGAAAATCCCAATCCGCCTGAAAAGCGCAACCTGCTGATCAAGCCGGAAGGCCCCGGCGGCTACTACTATTCGGCGCATGAAGCACTTCAGCCTGAGGTGGGCAAGCTGCTTGCCGCCAGCCCGTTCAGCGACCTGCTGATGGCCGACAGCAAAGGCAATATCTTCTTCACCTACCAGAAGGGCGAGGCTTTCGCGGAAAATGCCACCGAGCCGAAATTGTCGGCAACCGGCCTCGGCAAGGTCTATGCGCAGGCTGTCGCAAGCGTGGCGAAGGCGGAAGGCGATGATATCCCGGGATCCTTCTCCGGTCTGGTGATGAACAAGGCAGAGAAAACCTCGGATGTTTATGTCGCGGTTCCCATTGCCAATCTCGGTGTGCTGCGCGGTATCATGATCTTCAAGGTCCGCGACAGTGTGTTGAGCCAGGTGCTGACAATGGCGATCCCGGAAGGCAGCTCCGAGCAGACCAACATCATCACGTCGGACAGTACCGTGATCGGCGCCACGGCAGATGGTCATCTGACGCTGCCGGATGCAGCCGCCTACGACTATCGCGATGCGGCCTTGGGTTCGGCTTCGATGACCAGCGCGCCGTTCAACCGAACTGATGGCGCCGCCACGAGCTTCAGCGCGAAATTGAACGACGCGGGCGAGACCTACCTGATTTCCGAAAGCGTGCTCAACAGCGAGCTGAATGCCGGCGCCATCAACATCGCCAGCCTGCTCGCGATCTTCGGTGTCGTCGTCCTCGCCGCTACTTCAACCATCGCCTGGTTCATTCTCCAGCGCATGTTCGCGCCGCTTGCCAAGCTTGCATCAGCCACCGAGAGCGTTGCCAATGGCGATCTCGAAACCGTCATCAAGGGCGAGAAGCGCAAGGACGAGATGGGCACGATGTCGCGCGCGCTGACCCGCTTCCGGGATTCGCTGATCGCCCAACGCGAAATGCAGGCGCAGGCGAAGTCCGCCGAACAGGCCGACGAGGCCGCCCGCCTCCATCGCCAGCGTGATGAACGCGCCCAGGCCGAGAGCCGCGAACGCGTGGTTGCAGCACTTGGCCAGGGCCTCAACCAGATGGCCGAAGGCAATCTCGCTTTCGAGATCAGCGACAGCTTCCCGCCGGAACTCGAAAGCCTGCGCCACGACTTCAACAGTTCCGCTGCCCGCCTTGCCGAGGCCCTGACGGCAATCGGCGAAAACTCGACCGCCATCTCGGCCGGTTCAGACGAAATGCGCCAGAGCGCCGACCAGCTCGCCACCCGCACCGAGCGCCAAACCGCATCGATCAGCGAAGCGGCTAGCGCCATCGATGCGATCACCGGCACCGTGAAGGCGCAGATGGCCCGAGCCGAGCAGGCCACCCGCATGGCCAGAGGCGCCACCGAGGGTTCCGAAGCCTCCGCGAGAATCATGGAGCAGACGATTCAGGCGATGCAGGCGATCCAGGGGTCGTCGCAACAGATCAACACCATCATCAGCGTCATCGACGAGATTGCTTTCCAGACCAACCTGCTGGCGCTCAATGCAGGCGTCGAGGCTGCGCGCGCCGGCGAAAGCGGCAAGGGCTTTGCCGTCGTCGCTCAGGAAGTCCGCGAACTCGCCCAGCGTTCGGCCAAGGCCGCCAAGGAAATCTCCGGTCTGCTCAACAAATCGACGGGTGAAGTCGAAGTCGGCGTGGCGCTTGTCGAGAAGGCCGGGGCATCGCTCAAGGCGATCGGCGCCGATGTCCGTGCCATCGGCAGCGAGATCGAGGCGATGATGCTGTCGACCCGCGAGGAATCCCAGAGCCTCGGCGACATCAACGCTTCGATCAGCCAGATCGAAACCATGACCCAGCAGAATGCCGCCATGGTCGAGGAAACCACGGCCGCGATCCACAAACTTGCACAAGAGGCCACGGAAATGGATAGCCGTCTTGGTCAATTCCATCTGGCAGCCGCCGCAGCGCAACAATGGCGCAAGGCAAGCTGAGCCAAATCGACCGTGCATACTTGAACAAATCCGGCGCAGTTCCTAGCTTGGGGAGATCACCCCCGCTGCAGGAATTGCGCCATGATCCCCTTTTCAATCCTTGATCTTTCGACCGTCGCCGAAGGCAGCACCATTTCGGAGTCGCTCGAAAATACCCGGCAGATGGCGATCAAGGCTGAGGAACTGGGCTATCATCGCTACTGGCTGGCCGAACATCACGGCATGCCGGCCGTCGCCAGCGCTGCAACGTCAATCCTGATTGGCCATGTCGGCGCCGCAACCTCGCGCATTCGCATCGGTTCGGGCGGCGTCATGCTTCCCAATCATTCGCCCCTCGTCGTCGCCGAACAGTTCGGCACGCTGGCCTCGCTGTTTCCGGGTCGCGTCGATCTCGGCCTTGGCCGCGCGCCGGGAACGGACATGCGCACCGCGCGCGCGCTCCGCCGCGATCTCGAAGCGGGTGCCAATGGCTATCCCGAGGATGTGCTGGAGTTGCAATCCTATTTCGCCGATGCCACCGACGACACCAAGGTGCTGGCGGTGCCAGGCTACGGCACGCATGTGCCGCTGTGGATCCTGGGCTCGAGCCATTACAGCGCACATCTCGCCGGCATGCTCGGCCTGCCCTATGCCTTCGCCTCGCATTTTGCACCAGATTCGCTGTTCGAGGCGCTGCAGATCTATCGAGAACGCTTCCAGCCATCAGCCCAACTCGACAAACCCTACACGATGGTCGGCATCATGGGCGTGATCGCCGATACCGACGAGGAAGCAGCCTATCACTTCACCTCGTCGCAACAGCAATTCGTCAATCTGCGCCGCAATGTCCGCGGCCCCTTCCCGAAGCCCGTGAGGTCGATGGACGGTATCTGGAACGACATGGAACGGATGGGTGTCGAGCACGCGCTAAGCTTTGCGATTGTCGGTTCACCAACAACAGCCCAACAACAACTCTCGCGCTTTCTTGAAGCGACCAAGGCCGATGAGTTGATCATCTCGACGCCGATCCATGATTTCAGCGCCCGCCTCAAATCGATCGAACACTTCGCGGCGCTGCCGGGGCAGATGAAACTGGCAGCATGAAAAATGCCCGGACGCGGTTCGCATCCGGGCACTCAATATCTCAGACGACAGATGGGATCAGGCAGACAGCTTGGCCAGCACGTCTTCCGGAATGTCCATGTTGGTATAGACATTCTGCACATCGTCGTCGTCTTCGAGCGAATCCGTCATCTTGATCAGTGACAGCGCACGGTCTTCATCGACCGGGATCGAGTTCTGTGCGCGCCAGACCGGCTTGACGGTTTCGGCCTGGCCGAGCAGGCCTTCAAGCGCCTTGGACACTTCATTCATGGCTTCAAAGCCGCAATAGATCGTGTGGCCGTCTTCATCGGTGACGACATCATCGGCACCGGCTTCGATCGCTGCGTCCATCACCTTGTCGGCGTCGCCGGCGGAGAGCTTGTAGGTGATCTCGCCGACATGGTCGAACGAGAATGACACCGAGCCGGTTTCACCCAGTGCGCCGCCGGCCTTGGTGAAGATCGAACGGACGTTGGACGCCGTGCGGTTGCGATTGTCGGTCAGCGCTTCGACGATGACGGCGATGCCGCCCGGGCCATAGCCTTCGTAGCGGACCTGATCATAGTTCTCGCCGTCGGCGCCCGATGCCTTTTTGATCGCGCGATCGATGTTGTCCTTCGGCATCGACTGGGCCTTGGCGTTGTTGACGGCCAGGCGCAGCGCGGAGTTCATATCGGGATCGGGCAAGCCGGCCTTGGCGGCAACGGTGATTTCACGCGCCAGCTTGGAAAACATCTTCGAACGGATCCCATCTTGCTTTCCCTTGCGGTGCATGATGTTCTTGAATTGTGAATGGCCTGCCATGGCACCCCTGCATATCGGTTCGTTTTCTTGAATGCGGCCTTATATTGCCTGAAAAGGCGGCATTCAAGGGGGCAATGCAATTCACTGCATGCCTTTCACGATCAGGATTTCCGGTTTCTTCGGCAGCGTGTCGACCGATATGTCGACGATGTTGGATGGCGCCAGCCTTATGTCGAAATCCGCCTTGAACATCGCCAGGAAGTTTGCGAGGGGCGGTCCCGGCCGGTGCATCGGCAGGATCAGCGACGACCGAAGCCGCTGTACCACCCTGCTCATGCTGACCGCGCCCATGGCCAGCCCGCCATCGACGGGCACCATCAGTACATCGAGCCTGCCGATCTCGGCATACTGGCCCTCCGACAACTCCTGATGCAAGTGCCCGAGATGGCCGATGCAGAGACCGGCCACCTCAAATATGAAAATCGAATTGCCGTCCGGCTGAAAACCGCCGAGGCCGCCGCGAATATCGGTCGTCACATTGCGGATGAACGTGTCGCCAACGACGAGATGATATTCAGCCTTCTTGCTGGGATCATCGCTCCAGCCATGCAGCACAAACTCGATCCGAGGATCGGGCGTCAGTGTGTAGTGGGTCGAGTGAGCGCGGTTCATGGTGGCAACGCGCGGCATGACTGGCGGCACGATGTAGCCGTTGTAATCGGTGGCGATCGTCACACCTGCAGGCGTCTCGATCAGGAATGTCGAGTGACCGATAAAGGTCAGCTTGACCGTCTGATCCGCCGCGGTGGGAATGGCTGTTAGCTTAGGCGCAGCACCAACATCGTAGTGGGCGAACGTGGCTCCCGGCAAGTTCTGGGCAATGGCCTGGCATTGGCTGTAATGGCGAGGCTGTTCCTGTGCCGTGGCAATCGCCGGAAAAGTCAGCAATCCAGCAAACATCAAAAGCCATCGCAGCATTTCGCCACCTCGCATAGCTCTCCGCAACCGCAAAAACATGCGGGAGGATGACTACGAGGTCCAGACCGAAAACGTCCAGACCGGCTCACAATGCCGTGAGCCCCAAGGCCTAGCGCCAGAAATCCGGCAGCGTTTCCTGCAGGCGTGCGCCCAGCCTGAGTGGTGCGATCTTCTCTGCAAGTCCCGTACGATCGGAGATCTCGACGCCGACGCCGCAGATGGTCGCAGCACCCGTCGCCGGTTCCATGCGCCCACGCGGCACCTTGGTCAGGAAGCGGTTGAGCGGCTCTTCCTTGTCCATGCCCAGCGAGGAATCATAGTCGCCGCACATGCCGGCATCGGAAAGATAGGCCGTGCCACCATTGAGGATTTGATGATCGGCAGTCGGCACATGCGTGTGCGTGCCGACGACGAAGCTCGCGCGGCCATCGACGAAATGTCCGAAGCATTGCTTTTCGCTGGTCGCTTCGGCGTGAAAATCGAAGATGACGGCATCGGCCTGCTCACCGAGCGGGCACGCTTCGATGATCGTTTCAGCCGCCTTGAACGGGTCGTCGAGTTCCGGATGCATGAACACCCGGCCCATAATGTTGGCAACCAGCACGCGCGCGCCATTCTTGGCGAAAAACAGGCCCGAGCCCTTGCCGGGCGTGCCGGAGGGATAGTTGGCCGGCCTCAGGAACTGGTCGTGGCGGCCGGCAAACACCAGCGCCTCGCGCTGGTCCCAGACGTGATTGCCCGTCGTCACCACATCGGCGCCGGCTGCCAGTGTCGAGGTGAAGATGTCCTCGGTGATGCCGAAACCGCCGGCCGCATTCTCACCATTGACGACAACAAAATCCAGCTTGAGATCGGAGATGAGGCCCGGCAGCCGGCTCCACACCGCCTCGCGGCCCACCTTGCCGACCATGTCGCCGAGAAACAGAAAACGCATTCACTGATCCTTCCGAAACACGTGCAGCCCGCTTTCGGTGAGAACCGCATCCAGCGGAACGTCATGAGGCTCGAATGGCACTATGTCTACTTGCTGGCAATCGAAGGCTATGCCAATCAACCGTGGTTTGCGGCCCTTCGCATAGAGTTTGGCAATGGCCCGGTCGTAGTGACCCGCGCCATATCCTATGCGGTGGCCGCTCGCGTCGAAGGCGGAAAGCGGAACAAGCAGGATATCCGGGTCTACGACCGTTGCTTGCGGGCCAGGCCCACTGGTTCCGAAGCCTGTTTCGACCATAGGCATGCCGTCGGAGATTTCGCGAAAGACGATCGTGTGCTTGTCCAGCACCACAGGCAGGCAAAGGCGCGCGCCGCGCCCTTTCAGCCGGTGCATCAGCGGCCGGATATCGGCCTCGGTCCGGATGGGGAAGAAACCGGAGATCACTTCACCCGGCTCGAACATGATGATTTCAGATGCGAGGTCGGCCATCAGCAGGCTTTTATCAATCCGCTCTTCCACCGGAATAGCATCACGGGCACCAAGCCGCGCCTTGCGCAATTGCGCTTTGCTGATCTTCACGTCCATGTGGCCTCTGGTATCGTCTAATGAAAGGCGATCTCTAGAGCCTTTCATGGCCAAATGGAAGGCTCCGGCGCGACAACACCGAGGTCAAATCAGAGAAAGCTCGCAGCGATGTTGATGCTGAGCGCCAGGATCGTGGTGTTGAAGAAATAGGATATGACCGATTGAATCAGCACCAGAAGTCGCATCTGTCGCGATACGATACCGATGTCGGCGGTTTGGTTGGCGACGCCGATGGTCACCGTGAAATAGAGAAAGTCGATGTAGTTGGGACGCTCGTGGCCGAGGAACTTGATTCCACCACCCTCGCGATTGCTGGTCCGGTCCTCGCCCTTACCCTTCATGTAGTATTCGTGGGCATAGTGCTCGGTGAAGATGATCTGGATAAACGCCCAAGAGAGCACGATCGTGGCCAGAGACACCAAGACGTAGAAGAGCGCGTGCGGATTGTGGCCATTTTCCTCGTTGAGCTTCACGAGTTCGATGACGATCGCGGCCAGGCTGGCAACGGCCGCGATGATCGAGAGCACCAGATATCCGTATCGCCCTCCGTCGACCAATTCGGCTCGCTTCTGCATTGACTCCTCGGTGGCGCCAATCATCTTGTAAGCCGCCATCACGAGATATGCGCATACCGATATGTTCCAGGCGAGAAGCCAACGCGCGGCATGGTCATTTTCGAATGGAACGGCAAAGAACAGCACCGCACCGATCAGCATGCAGAGGAACAGAATCGGTCGTGCTTTGAGATGCCGTAACAGTTCCGTCTCCAACCCTAGCGCCGCGGATTCGCAAACCCGACCTACTTTTTGAAAAGGCTTTCCGCCACATTGCGGCTCGATGACTTCGCCGCGATCTCCGCTTCGATACGCGCAATCTCCTGCTTGAGAAGCGCGATGCGCTTGTCGAGCTCGTCGACGGAAATTGCCGACAGATCAGCACCGATCTCGTGGCTGGTCTTCTTGACTGGCTTGTCGTCGTCGAACAGGGTCATGTCGCCTCCGTTCCCAGATCCTTTTCATCGAAACTAGTCTTATCGCTGGAAGGCGGCAAGGGCTGCGAGCGCGGGTCGAGCGACAGGCTTTCCGGCGTCGTCTGCGTGCCCGACGACACGGACGTATAGGCGTCGCGTTCCCCGACCGGGATTGGCGCCCTGAGCTTGGAGCGGACGATCGCGTGGATGGTGATCAAGGCATGTGCCGTCGCCGTCACCCCGAACAGCGCATAGGGTCCGAAATGCTGCATGATCGGGCCGCCAACCGACGGGCCGATCACCGTGCCGATGCCGTAAAGCAGCAGCAATCCGCCCGAGACGTTCATGAACTCGGATGGCTTGGCGAAGTCGTTGGCATGCGCGACCGCGATCGGATAGAGCGCGTTTGCCGTGGCGCCATAGACGCCCACCAGGATCAACAACACGACGACATTGCTCGGCGCTAGGACGAACATCTGGAAGCCGGCAAGCCAGGCAATGCCGGACAGGATCGCCATGACATAACGCCGGTCCATGCGATCGGACATACGGCCGGCCGGCATCTGCATGGCGGCGCCGGCAAAGATGGTGATCGTCATCATCAACGCGATGTCGCCAGCTGTCAGCCCCGCCTTGGAGCCGAACACGGCGCCCAGCGTGCCCCACGCACCGTTGGCGATACCGACCAGCAGGATGCCAATAAAGGACACCGGGGAGTTTCGATAGAGAGCCGTGAGATCGAGACTGATTTCGCTCAACGGCTTCGGCGTCTGCGCTGTCGAAATCAGCGTCGGCAGCATCGCAAGGCAATAATAGATGCCGGCGATCATGAACAGAACGGGTGTGTGGATATCGACGAAGGCCACCGTCATCTGTCCGCCAACCACGCCCAGCAGCGTAATCGAAATGTAGAGCGAGAAGATCATGCCGCGGCTCTTGTTGTCCGCCCGCTCATTCAGCCAGCTCTCGATGATCATCGAGGTCGCAGCGGTCGAGAAGCCAGTCACCGCGCGCGAGATGATCCAGAAGGTCGGATCGACGAAGATGCCGGTCAGCAGCGCGGTGATGGCGATGATCGAGATAAAGCCGGAGAAGGCTCGCACATGGCCCATGCGCTTGACCAGCGCACGCGCGAAGATGCAGCCGAGCACGAAGCCGCCAGCCCACGAGGTACCGAAAAAGCCCATGATGGTTTCGGTATAGCCTTCTGACGTGCCGCGCATCGGCATCAGCAGGCTGTGCAAACCATTGCCGAGAAACAAAAACAGGGTTCCGGTCAGGAGGGCCAAAACGGAAATCAGATTTTGCTTCATGAACCGGCTCTCTGGACTGTCGAATTCCGCCACAGGCGATGCACTATGGCATAGCCTGACGGCTTGTCATACGGATGATACTGATTTGGCGGAGAGCAGCGATTCGCATTCAAAGCACCTTGCCAACGATCCCCCACCGGCAGGAGCTCCACCCAATTAAATAATCGTGCCGATTGTGTGGCAGAATGGTTAAGGATTTGGAATTTTGACGAAAATCGTTCCGATACTGGCGATCATTCTGATGGTCCTGCACCTCGTCCGGCCGATCGGTTTGCCGGGATTGCGCAAGCGCCGCGATTTCTGGAAGATTGCCCTGGTAATGATCGCCGCCGTGCTGGTGACGGCGGTTCTGCATCAATATTGATTGCCGATTTACCGCTCTGTCAGCTTCAGCTCGATACGGCGGTTCTGGCCCCGAGCCTCGTCGCTGTCGCCTTCTGCAATCGGCTGATACTGGCCAAAGCCTGCCGCGACCAGACGGTTGGCCGGCACGCCCTTGGAGATAAGGTACTTCACCACCGACGTCGCGCGACCGGATGAGAGCTCCCAGTTGTCGGCGTACTTGCCGGTACCGGACAGCGGCACATTGTCCGTGTGTCCGTCCACCCGCAGCACCCAGTTGATCTCGGCGGGAATTTCCTTGGAAAGATCGATGATTGCCGACGCCAGTTTGTCCATCTCGCCCGTACCCGCCGCGTTCAGGTCGGCGCCGCCGGAGGGAAACAGCACTTCCGACTGGAAGACGAAGCGGTCGCCGACGATGCGGATATTCTCACGATCCGACAGGATCTCGCGCAGCCGCCCGAAGAAGTCGGAACGGTAGCGGTTCAATTCCTGCACGCGTTGTGCCAGCGCGACATTCAGCCGACGGCCGAGATCAGCGATCTTGGTCTGCGAGTTCTTGTCCTTGGATTCAGACACCTGCAATGCTTCCTCGACTGCGGCGATCTGGGCGCGCAGCGCGGCGATCTGCTGGTTGAGCAACTCGACCTGGTTCAGAGCCCGCGCACTGACCTCTTTTTGCTGAGAGAGCTCGCCGGACAGCGTGCCTGCCCGCGCCTCAGCGCTGTCCGCAGTACCCGTTCCCTGGTCGAGCAACTTCTGCAGCTTGGACTTTTCGCTTTCCGCCATGGCAAGCTGCGCCTGCAGATTGGCAAACGAGTCTTCGAGATCCTGCTTGCCGCCCTTTTCGAGCGCCAGCAGTTGCGTCAATTCGTTAATCTGGTTGTTGAGCCGGTCGAGCACCTCATCCTTGCCGGAGATTTCGCGGCTGAGGATGAATTGGCCGAGCACGAACACCGTCAGCAGGAACATGATCGACAGCAGCAGCGTCGATAGCGCATCGACAAACCCCGGCCAGTAGTCGACCGTCCGCTCCCGGCGGCTGCCGCGACGCGCCATCCTACTCTTCCTCGATCTTGTCGGTCAGCCGATCGAGGGTGCGGCGCAGCGCCTTGGATTCCTCCTGCTGAGCCTCGATCCAGTCGCGCAGCATCTGCTGCTCAGTGCGCATGTTGCGCACCAGCCCCTGGATGCCTTCGGCAAGATTGGCCATGGCGGCGGTCGAACGCTGCGAGCTGCCGCCTTCCTGGGTAATCCGCACCAGTTGCTCCGACAGCGTCTTGAGCTCCTCCGACGATCCGGTGGCAAGACTATCGACGACCGGCGCCACGGCAAAATCGCCGGAGACATCGGTGACCGACGACAGCCAGTTTTCAAGCTCATTGTAGAATCGGTTCTGCGCGCGGCCCGCTTGCAGGTCGAGGAAGCCGAGGATCAGCGAGCCGGCAAGACCGAACAGCGACGTCGAGAATGCCGTACCCATGCCCTGAAGCGGCGCCGACAGACTTTCCTTCAATGTATTGAGAATATCCGCCGTCTCACCGCCTCCGGCATCGAGCCCCTGGATGACGGTGTTGATCGAACCGATTGTGCCAAGCAGACCCCAGAATGTGCCGAGCAGGCCGAGGAACACCAGCAGGCCGGTGAGATATCGGGTCGTGTCGCGTGTCTCGTCGAGGCGCGAGGCGATCGAATCGAGAATCGAGCGCAACGCCGTGGTCGATAGTGCCCCCGTCTGGCTCGACGAGATCAGCGCCCGCATCGGCGCCAGCATCACCGGCTCGCGGCCTGCTTTCTCGGTGCTGCCGGCAGCACGAAAGGAATTGAACCAGCGGACTTCCGGCCTGAGCGAAATCACGTGGTTGAAGGCCAGCAGGATGCCGATCAGCAACACGCCCAATATGAGGCTGTTCAGGCCCGGATTGGCGACGAAGGCATTGTGGGCCTGTCGGAAGAGGATGGCCGCGGCGAAGCCGACCAGAATGAGGAAGATGACCATCGTCCAGAAATAGGACATCGGGCTTGAGAGCTTGCGTCCATAGGCGATCTGGGCACCGCTATCGTCCCGATCGAAAAAACCCGAACCTGCCATGCGATTCTTCCACTCCCCAAACTATGGCGGGAGCCTAGATGAAGATTGCGCCGAATTGAAGAGGTCTCGCGTGTATCAAGCCAAGGATAATCCGGTTCCGCGCACATGCGTTCACCCGGCCGCCGCATTCGTAGCGGCATAAGTCTTCAACTCCTCTTCGGACCGTAGCCCTGACCAGTTTGAACAGGCAAGCGTATAGGTGCAGCGCCGCAAAATAATACACCGAGTCTATACTGGTTAACCGAATATTAACCTTTCCAGCCTATTACTATTGTCATCCAGAGCTTCTGGACTCAGGCAATTTTCCCTCCGGGGTTTGGGTCTGATTTTTCTCCCTGTTTTACCTTGAGAGCCGCTTTCGCGGCTCTTTTTTTGTGCCATTACAATCCCTGAATTTTACGAAGATTTAAGGTAATCTGTGGAGATTAACCCTTCCTTAAGAATCATCTTGCACCAGGGCTAAACTGGCTGCATCATCCTGTTATCAAGAATAGTCCCTCGGGGCCTTTGTTACAGTCATGCGTTTAACAGGAAAAAACAATGCTTGAATCCGGAGCCAACACTATCAGCTTTGCCGGCCATGCGGCTTCCTCCGCCCAGTTCAAGGGGCTGTATACCGAAGGCATGGCGCTGGTGGAAGAAACCGCCAGCTACCTCGATGGCGCCGGCCGCCTGGCTTCCAAGAGCCTGCCGCGCATGGCATCCGTGCTTTATGCCGCCGAATCCATGCGCCTGACGACTCGCCTGATGCAGGTCGCCTCCTGGCTGCTGCTGCAGCGCGCCATCAACAATGGCGAAATGAGCCGCGAGCAGGTGATGAGCGAAAAGAAGAAGGTCCGACTCGATACATTCAATGTCGACCGCTCCGCGCCCGGCTGGACCGACCTTCCCGATTCCTTCCGCGACCTGATCGAAAAGTCGGTTCGCCTGCAGAATCGGGTCGCCCTGCTCGATCGCGAGATCTACCGCCCGTCGGAAGTTCCGGTTCCTGCCGCCAACAACCAAAATTCGGTTCAGGCGCAGCTGTCGCTGTTGAAAACCGCTTTCGGTACCCACTGAGTCCTTTGCATGCAGCGTCCCCACCGCTGTTGAAAGCCGCCCAAAAGGCGGCTTTTCCTTTGAATTGCCGCCCTATAGCGGTGAAAATGCTGGCTCTGGCGGTTGACAGAATATCCTTCTGCCGTTACATGCCTCCTCAACTCGGGCGCGCCCTCAAATGGCACGCTTTTGAATGTCAGTCATATCGGGGAAACCCGGCAACGTCGCGGATCAGTACAATGAAGATCAAAAATTCGCTCAAGGCGCTCAAGGCACGTCATCGTGAAAACCGCCTGGTCCGCCGCAAGGGCCGTGTCTACATCATCAACAAGCTCAACCCGCGCTACAAGGCACGCCAGGGCTGATTGCCCGCGTCTTCGAGCGCTTGAGAATCTTGTTTGAATATTCGCACTGGCGGGCTACCATGCCCGCCATGCGCTTTTTCATGCCTGCCCTTTCCATCGTGCTCGCTTGCGGCTTCCAGCCCGCATTGGCCGATGATGCTGCCCCCGCCATCAAGACCGAGAAACTGGTCGAGCAACCGCTCGGACCATTGGCGCCGAATGACGGCCAGCTCGATGAACTCTTCAGCAAATTGAAGAAAGAACGCAGCCCGGAATCGGCGCGCGCCATTGCCGACCAGATTCGCGAGACACTGGCCGTTTCAGGCAGCGCCACTGTCGATATGCTGATGGCCAATGCCGGCAAGGCCGCGACCGACAAGCGCTATGGCGTGGCCCTCGATCTGCTGGATCAGGTCACATTGCTGAAGCCGGATTTTGCCGAGGGCTGGAACCGCCGCGCCAGCGTCCACTACATGATGGGCAACCTGCCCAAGGCGATGTCCGACACCGCCCGCGTCCTGGCGCTCGAGCCGCGCCACATCGGCGCGCTTGCGGGTCTTGCCAGCATGTTGCAGGAAAGCGGTCGCGATGCGCAGGCTCTCAAGGCATTCGAGACTTACCTCAGTTACTACCCAGCAGATCAGGAAGCGCAAAAGCAGGCGCTCGACCTGATCAACAAGCTTTCCAGCCAGAAGACGTGAAACCTTCTGGGCCGTTGCGGCGTATGAAGAATTATCCGATCACGTAAACCACAGCGCTTCATGTCATTTGCCATAAAATTGTTTCTCATTCTCCTTGTCATCCTGTTCGTGATTGCCGCCTGCGGCTTCGCCTTCACACGTTGGCAGGTGCGCAGGATTGCCGAGCGATTCCCCCATATCGGCGAGTTGACCGAGATCGACGGAATCAAGGTCAACAGCGTCCACTGGCCGCGCCCGGCAGGTGCCGACCTGCCGCCGCTGGTTTTCATCCATGGCGCCAGCGGGAACCTGCGCGATCCGATGGGTGCGTTCTTCGAACCTCTCAAGGGTCGCGCCGAAATGCTGTTCGTCGATCGGCCCGGCCATGGCTACTCCGAACGCGGTGACGAGAAGAACCAGACCCCGGACGGCCAGGCCGATGTGATCGCTGCACTGATGAAGGCAAGGGGCATCGATGAGGCCATCATCGTTGGCCACTCCTTCGGCGGTGCCACGACCGCGACACTGGCGCTACGCCACAAGGATATGGTGGCCGGACTGCTTTTCCTTTCGCCGGCCACCCATCCCTGGCCGGGCGGCGTCGATTGGTATTACGACCTTGCCAACATACCCGTCCTCGGTACACTCTTCTGTAACACGTTGGCGCTACCTGCCGGACTGATGATGATCGACGCGGGAATCACCCACGTCTTCTCACCCAATCCTGTTCCCGAAGACTACAGCGAAAAGGCCGCCATCCCGCTGGTGCTGAGGCCGGATAATTTCTGCAGCAATGGCAGCGATGTCACCAATCTGTCGGATTACGTGACGAAGACCCAGCCGCATTACCGCGAGATCACCGCACCGACGATCATCATTACCGGCGATAGCGACGACATCGTCTATGAGGAACTGCATTCCCGCGGCCTGAAGCGCGACATCAAGGGGTCGGAACTCTACTGGATCCGCAACCTCGGCCATAAGCCTGACTACGTCGCCACCGATCTGGCAATCGCCGCAATCGAAAAACTTGCCGGCATGCCGAGGGATCTCGACCGCATTGCCCGCGACGTAGAAAAGCGCCTGGGCACCGGCCGTCGATAGCCGAGAACTCGACGGTTCAATTTTAGGCGGTTCGAATACTGCACAAAAAGCAAGCATCTGCCTACGCATTGATCTTGCTATGATTCTGATTTTATTTAGTTTTTTCGATTATCGTTCCACCATTCGAAGATCAGTGGCCGGAATGAATGCAGTGAACAAAGGCAGCAGGAAGCAGACCATCGTCGAGGGCGACTTCCGTTCGCTGTTCGAGACACACCCGTCACCGATGTGGGTTTATGACCCTGGCACACTGCGTTTCCTGATCGTCAACCGCGCCGCACAGGACCTTTATGGCTATTCCCTTGCTGAATTCAGCGCCAGGACCGTCCTCGACATCCGCCCGAGCTACGAGCGGCAGCGCATGCTGGACGCCGTCCAGAACCGCAGCGACATGGAGATCGCCGAACGCTGGGAGCACCTCAAATCCAACGGCGAGATTTTCCAGGTCCTGACCTACGGGCGCGAAGTGCGACTGGAGGGCCGGAATGCCATCCTAGCCATCGTCCAGGACCGGACCGAGCTCAACGCCGCCGAGCGGGAGGCGCTTGCCACCAAGACATTGCTCGACAGCATCGTCGACAACCTGCCGGTCGGCGTGTTCGTCAAGGACATGACCGAGGACGGTCGCTACATCCGGTTCAACGAGGCCTGTGGCGCGATCATTGGCCTGACGCGGGAGCAGGTCCTCAACAAGGACGACACGATGCTCTTCCCCGCAGAGCAGGCAATGAAGTTCCGCGTGCAGGACGAATGGGCGTTCGCATCGTCGTCGACCACCCACGTGGAGGAGAAGGTCGAGCGCACCGATGGCAATCGCCGCACCGTACGAACGCTCAGGCGCGCCCTGCCATCGACCGACGGACGTGCGCCGCGATACCTCGTCGGCATCTCCCAGGACGTCACCGAAGAGCGCCTGGTCGAAGCCAAGCTCGAACGGCTGGCGATGCACGATGCCCTGACCGGCCTGCCGAACCGCGCTGCGTTTACCGATCATATCCGCAGCCGCTTGTCGGAACTGGATAACACCGGCGCATTTGCCCTGCTCTATGTCGATGTCGATCACTTCAAGCACATCAACGACAGCATCGGCCATCCCGCCGGTGACACGCTTCTTTGCGGGATTGCTCGATGCCTGCTCGAGTTGAAGGATGAGCGGGACTTCGTCGCCCGCCTCGGCGGCGACGAGTTTGCCGTGCTGCTCGATCTCGGCAAAACCGGCAAGCGCCCGCGCGAATTTGCCGAGCAACTGTTCCGAGCACTGGAGACACCCTTCGATCTTGATGGGGTCAGGGAATATGTCAGTTGCAGCATCGGCATTGCGCTCGGTCCCATCGACGGCCGCACCGTTGATGTGCTGATGCGTAGCGCCGATCTCGCGCTCTATGCAGCCAAGGATGCCGGCCGCTCAACCTATCGCTCCTATTCGGCTGACATGCGTATAGAAGCCGAGCGCCGACACTCATTGGCAATGGAGATGCGCGAAGCCATCGCTGAGCACCAGTTCGAGCTGAATTACCAGCCCATCACGCAGCTGAAGAGCGGCGAGCTGACGGGCTTCGAGGCACTGATCCGCTGGCGACATCCGGTACGCGGCCTCGTGTCACCGGCCGAGTTCATTCCCGTGGCCGAGGAAAACGGATTGATCTCGCAGATCGGCGCGTGGGTCCTCCGCGAAGCCTGCGCGACAGCTGCCGGCTGGCCCAGCCATCTCAAGATCGCCGTCAATTTCTCGGTCAGCCAGTTCCGCGACGCCGGCCTGCTGCAGACGCTGGTCAACATTCTGGATGAGACGGGGCTATGCCCCGGCAGGCTGGAAGTCGAGATTACGGAAAGCGTCTTCCTGGCCGACAACGTCCAGGGCATACCGTTGCTCAAGGCGATGAAGGAACTCGGCGTCCGCATCGCCATCGACGATTTCGGCACGGGATATTCATCACTCAGCTATCTCAAGAGCTTCCCCTTCGACAAGATCAAGCTCGACAAAAGCTTCGTCTCGGGCATCCAGACGGGCGCAGGCGACCTCGCCATCATCCGCGCTGTCGCCGGCATCGCGCGTGGCTTCAACGCGACGACACTCGCCGAGGGCGTCGAGACGGAAGCCCAATTGCGTCTGCTGCGTGCCGAGGGCTTTGATGAGGTCCAGGGTTTCCTGCTCGGTAAGCCGATGCCGAGAGATGCAGCCGAGGCACTGATCCAGGAAGATCGCAAGCCAGCCAGAAAACGCGCCGCTTCCTGATCAAATGAAAAGGGCGCCCGAAGGCGCCCAATCTCCTTTACACAATCAGATGCCGCTCAAGCCATCGGAGCCGATATAGGCGATGCGCAGCATGTTGGTCGCCCCCGGCGTTCCAAGCGGTACACCGGCGGTGATGATCAGCCGGTCGCCGGGCTTGCCGAAGCCTTCATTGTGGACGATGCGGCAGGCGCGGTTGACCATGTCGTCAAGGTCGTGCGCGTCTTCGGTGACCACGCAATGCAGGCCCCAGACGATCGACAGGCGACGCGCCGTCTCGATGATCGGCGACAGCGCCAGGACCGGCACTTCAGGCCGCTCGCGGGCGGCACGCAGGCCCGTATTCCCAGAGCCCGTATAACAGACGATGGCCGACAGTTTTAGCGTCTCGGCGATCTCGCGGGCCGCAAGCGAAATAGCGTCGGCGCCGGTCGCTTCCGGCTGCGGACGCTGCGCATGGATGATGTTGGAGTAATAAGGGTCGCGCTCGACCGTGCTGGCGATCGACGCCATGGTCGTCACCGCTTCGATCGGATACTGGCCGGAAGCCGATTCCGCCGACAGCATGATAGCGTCGGCACCTTCGAACACCGCAGTGGCGACGTCGGAAACTTCCGCGCGGGTCGGCACGGCGGCCGAGATCATCGATTCCAGCATCTGGGTCGCGACCACTACCGGCTTGCCGACCTTGCGGCAGGCACGGGTCAGCTGCTTCTGGATGCCGGGAACGGCTTCCAGCGGCATTTCCACGCCAAGGTCGCCACGGGCGACCATCAACGCGTCGGAGAGTTCGATGATCTCGTCAATCCGCTCGATTGCCTGCGGCTTTTCGATCTTCGACATGATGCCGACGCGGTTCTTGGCGATCTTGCGCACTTCAGCCAGATCTTCCGGCCGCTGTACAAAGGAAAGCGCCACCCAGTCAACGCTGCCGGTTGCCAGAACGGCGTCGAGGTCGACACGGTCCTTGTCGGTCAGCGCACCGATGGCGAGCAGCGTATCAGGAAGGCTGACGCCCTTCTTGTCGGAAATCTTGTTGCCGGCGATCACTTTCGTGACGATGCTCGTGCCGTCGCAAACCTCGGCCTTGAGATGCAGCTTGCCATCGTCAATCAGCAGGCGATCTCCGACCTTGACCGATTCCAGGATTTCCGGATGCGGCAGGAAGACCCGATTTTCGTCGCCAGGCGCTTCATTATTGTCGAGCGTAAACGTCTGGCCCGCCTTGAGCTCGACGGAACCGTTGGCAAATTTGCCGACGCGCAGCTTAGGGCCCTGCAGGTCGGCGAGGATGCCGATCGGGCGGCCCGAACGCGCTTCCACCGCCCGGATGCGGCCGATCAGCGTCCGCATCATCTCGTGGCTGGAATGGCTCATATTGATGCGAAAGAGATCGGCACCGGCCTGGTGCAGCTTTTCGATCATGGATTCTTCACTGGAGGCCGGCCCCAAGGTGGCGAGGATTTTGACTTTCCTGTTCCGCTTCATCAATTCTGGCTTTCTTGCGATGCGGGCGTGTCTGTCAACTGAACCATCCAGCTACCCTGACGCCCGGTGTCATATTCCTTGAATCCGAATTGCTGGAACCCGCGCGCATAGCAATCCTGCACGCCGGTGATCTTGAATTCGTTTTCGGCGACGCACATGTTGACGCCACCGGTCCAGCGGCCGCCGCGGGCGGCATCTTCGGCATAGAGATAGTAGAAACGCGACTGCAGCTGACCTTCGATCAGGGTTGCGCATTGCGTGGCTGGGATCTGCCACCAGCCTTCGGAGATCCAGCCTTCCTTCGCCCGGTAGCCGATCGCCACGCCCACAAGGTTCTGCGTCGCATTGCAAACGCGGAATTCCGCCTTTGCGGGTGCCGCGGCGGCGAACGAAAATGTGGTGGCGGCAACGGCGAAAAGCCCAGCCGATATGCAATTCCGCATCCAAATTCCCTTTGGAAGCCGCGCGTCTGAACCCGAAATTGCTTTCCGGGTGAAATGGACGTTACGGGCTTTTGATTTCACGAGCATGACGTCAGTGGCTCCGACCTGCCAAGTGGCTCTTGTGCGTCGATATGTTTTGAATGTCAACGCATTTTCAATCGATTATATCCGGCAAAACGGTGTCTGCCAGCTTCTGGAATCGCCAAGTCGCGATTGCTCTCTCATATGGTGCGCGCATCCCGGAGGCCCGGTTGCCGTGTTTCGATTCATACTCATATTCGCCATTGCGAAAAGTCACAACAACAGCAGCCTTGAAAGCAGCCGAACTCCATGCAAAGACAGAAGAAAAGTGTCAAAAAAGAGTGCCGATGCCGGATTTTCCCGCTTTCGAAACTATCCCGGGTGACCTTGCGCGCGGCTTAATTCTGCTTGCCGATCACGCAACAAACCGCCTGCCGCCCGAATATGGTTCGCTCGGCCTGGCGCCGGAGGCGTTCGCGCGCCACATCGCTTACGATATCGGCATCGAAGCCTTGACGCGGGGGTTGGCTGCCCGGCTCGACGCACCCGCTGTGATGAGCTGCTTTTCAAGGCTGCTGATCGATCCGAACCGCGGCGAGGACGACCCGACGCTGGTGATGAAAATCTCGGACGGCGCCGTCATCCCCGGCAACCATCCAATCTCGTCAGAACAATGGGACGAGCGCATCGCGCGCTTCCATCGTCCTTACCACAGTGCCATCGCCGCAATGATCAGCGATATGGCGGAGGCGACCGGCCAACCGCCATTGGTGATTTCGCTGCATTCCTTCACCCCGTTCTGGAAGGGTGTGGCGCGCCCCTGGCACGCCGCCGTACTCTGGGATGCCGATCCGCGCGCACCGGTGCCCCTGATCGATATGCTCGCGGGGATGGGCGACATCACCATTGGCGACAACGAGCCCTACGACGGTGCGCTCAGGGGCGATACGATGTACCGTCATTGCATGAAGGTCGGCATTCCGCATGTGTTGCTGGAAGTCCGCCAGGATCTGATCGGCGACGATGCGGGTGTCCAGAGCTGGGTCGATCGGCTGGCGCCGGTTTTCTCTGCATTGAATGCCGAGCCGGGACTGCATAAGTACCAGGTCTACACATCGCGCACCGGCCCCTATGAGGCATAGCTCTCGGGAGGAATGAAATGACCGAACTCAGCAAAGACCAGCAGACCGAATTCGAGGCCGCCGCCTTCCGCCGGCTCGTGGAACATCTGCGCGAGCGCAGCGATGTCCAGAACATCGACCTGATGAACCTCGCGGGCTTCTGCCGCAACTGCCTTTCCAACTGGTATCTCGAGGCCGCCAATGCTGCAGGCGCGCCAGTGACCAAGGATGAGTCCCGCGAGCACGTCTATGGCATGCCCTACGAGGCCTGGAAACGCTTGCAGCAATCGGAAGCCTCCGACGCGCAGAAGGCACCGTTCGAAGCCAATCGTCCCAAACACGGTTAGCATTCTTTCTCGCCGATTCCGCTTGACCTCACGAGGCTTTCGCGGCACCTGATCGGCCGGATTTTAAATCAGGGAATCATCCAAGGAGCAGGCGTATGTCTGATGCACATGGCGTGGCCCGCGATCAGCTCAGGTCTTTCATTGAGCGTATCGAACGGCTGGAAGAAGAAAAAAAGACGATCGCAGACGACATCAAGGACGTCTACGGCGAAGCCAAGGGTACCGGCTTCGATACCAAGATCCTCAAGAAGGTGATCTCGATCCGCAAGCAGGACAAGGATGAGCGGATGGAACAGGAAGCGATCCTGGAAACCTACCTGCTCGCGCTCGGCATGCTGGAAACCGCACCGGCCGACGAAGAATAAGCTTCGAATACTGGAATTGAAAAAGCCGCCGGATCATCGATCCGGCGGCTTTTTTTCTGTCTTGTCTTTATGAGGCGCCGCTCTGGGCGTCCCGGAATATTCGGTCAGTCCTGAGCGCTGAACTTCTTCACGGAGAGGAAGTTGACGGCCGTGCCGGAGAACCGCGCCGGATCGACCTGCGCTGATGTCTGGATAAATCCGTCGGCATAGACCTCCGTCGGCAGCTTGCGCATCGTGCGGCTGACGAAACGCGGCGCCTTGACCGGCTTGGTCAGGATCTCGGCGAGACCCTTGTCCAATGCCCACTGGGCAATCATGTTCTGGGTCAGCTTCGGCTCGGTGCGCACGCTATCGGCAGCAGCGGCATCCGCTTCGCTCTTATGCGGGCGGCCACCCTTGATCACCTTCTGCACGACGGGCTCGGCATCGCCGATCTTCACGTCGGCAGGCAGCGTGAACGAGCGGGTCAAGGCCTGCTTGGGAACGTCGAGCGAAGCCATTTCAGCGAGGTTGCCCTGGCTGTCCTTGGCATCGGCTTGGTCCAGGCTGTTGATGATGCTAGCCGTATCGTCTTCATCGGTCGACGCATCGCCCTGGTCGTCGCCCGTTTCAGCAGCAAGCGCTGCGATTTCCTCAGGCTTCAGGTCACCCGCAGGCATTGTTTCACCGTCATCCGCCTTGGCAAGCTGGGCCTCGGGACGAACGCCCGGCACAGGCACGGAGGACAGCGACGCAACATCAGACGGGTCGAGAGAGGCTGTCAGCAATTCGCCATCAGCATCGCCGGGCTGCTTGCGCGCGCCAAGAAGATGCGGAACGGGAATGCGATACTGAGCAAGATTGGTGAATTCGGTCTCGGTTTCTTCGCTCTTGGCGACCAACTCCTCATCCGGCTTCGTCGTCAAAGCAGCCTGCATCGCCTCGTCGGCAGTATTCTTCTTCGTGCCGAGCAGCGCCGTTTCGATTGTCGGCTGAGCGTCGTTGAAGGCGGGGCGAACGATCGGTACCGGCGCCTTGAACTTGTCTTCCTTGACGACTTCCTCGTCGGCGGCAGCCGTCAGGATCGGCTGGTCTTCAAGCTTGGTGTTGCGGCGGCGGTCAGCCTTGGGCTGCTCTGCCTTTGCCGGAACGTCGTTGATCTCTTCTTCGTTCTCGTCAGCCCGGGAGAACAGTGCCGCAAGCAGGCTCTTGCTGCCGCTGCGAACATTGTCGCTGTTCTTGGAGTTGCCGCCGGCAACCACGATCGCGTCGGCACCGACGCGGCGCTTGTAATCTGCCAGAGCGGCAGCATAGCCCGGCATCTGGCCACCTTCGGCGGGGTGATGCAGCGTCTTGCCGTCGGGGAACAGGCGGGCGAGTTCGCGGCGCGGCAAGCGCGGCCAGGCACGAACGCCACCAACATCCATATGCACGAAGGGCGAACCGGATGTCGGGTAGAAGCCGACACCACCGACCTGGAATTTCACGCCAATTTCACGCAGCTTACGCAGCGAAACGTCCGGAATGTAAAAGTCGAGGGCCTTGCCAAGCATGTGCTGGCTTTTTTCGGCGACGCCACGCGAACGCGAGCGGAGCATCTGGTTGGTTTCTGGCGCGCGGTAACCGCAGACGACATTGATGTAATCGTGCGAACCGGATTTCTGGTAGACTTCCCAGATCAAATCGAACAGGCGCGGATCCATGCGGGTCGGTTCGTTGCGACGCCAGTCGCGCAGGATCATGTTGAGCTTCTTGAGGCCGGCAGCATCGTAACGGCCGTTGCGCTTGAAGACGATGGTCATCTTCTCATGCGTATGCAGGTGATAAATCTTCAGCGCACGGGTCTGTCCGGCAGCAGCGACACCCGATGTAAGCAGCGTGGTTGCCAGCACTGCGCCAGCCGCAGCGACCTTCAAAGCGACCGCAGGCTTCCGCAGATATGCAGCAAAACCAACCAGTGCTCTTACAAACCGGTTTTGGGTCTTAATGGCTTGGTACAACTCGATCCCCGTCCACTGGCTACCGTCCCGCTTGCCTCCTTGGAGGCGAAATGAGGTAAGACGATGGCAAATGCGCTACTTAACGTCTTGTCCAAAATTATAGTGAACGATGCCCTAACAAGGACTAAACGCCAACCGTGATTTTTACCAACTGAAGCGTTTATGCCGATTTTGGCGCGTTTTTCCAGCGCTTTTTTCACGGAAAGTGAAACTCCAGAACATTAGTGTGAACGAATTTTCTTGTTCCAGGCTGGCTGAATCCCTAAAAAACAATGAATTTCTGCCAAATACAGATTGTTGAGCCGCACAGACGGACAACTCAAGGTACGCCAGCATCCACAGAAAAAAGCGCCCCAAGGATTGATCCTGGAGCGCATTTCATCACTTTAGCCGCCTTTTTGCGAATCAGTTTATCCGACTTCGCTTTCCTCGAGCACGGGATGCTTCAGCGGATCATCCGGATCGATGCCGTAATCCTTGAGCTTCCGATAGAGCGTCGAGCGTCCGATTCCGAGACGGCGAGCAACCTCGCTCATCTGGCCACGATAAAAGCGGAGCGCGAACCGGATCAACTCTTCTTCAACCGCCGCGATTGTGCGGACCCCACCGTCTGCGCCAAGGCCGGCAATCGTGCCATCGGCAGAGTAGTTCGATGCTGCGGCCGCAGGTTGCGACCTCTGCGTTTCCCGCTCTTCGGACTCAGGTCTGCGGAAATCGGGATAGACCCCCGGCATGTCGGTGATCGAAAGGCTCGGCACCGGCATGACATCCCGGCTCCCCGAGAAGATGCTTTCGCCATTCTCGGTGATATAACCCGGAATCTGCGCGGCGATCTGCGTGAAGTCATCAATGTTGAGTTGATGACCCTGGGCCAGCACAATCGCACGGAAGATCGTGTTTTCAAGCTGGCGGATATTGCCGGGCCAATCGAAAGCAGTCAGCAGTGCCATGGCAGCCGGTGTCAGTTCCGGCACATAGTCCAGCTTCTGGCCGGCGGCGAACCGCTCGACGAAGGCCCGGGCCAGCACCGGAATGTCTTCCTTGCGGCGACGCAGCGCCGGAATGGTGATCGGAAAGACATTGAGGCGATAGTAGAGGTCCTCGCGGAACTCCCCATTTTTCACCGCAGCGATCAGGTCCTTGTTGGTGGCCGAGATCAGCCGCACATCAACCTTGAGCGGACGCCGGGCACCGATCGTCTCGATCTCACCATGCTGGATGGCACGCAGCAACTTGACCTGGACGTCGAGCGGCAGCTCGCCGATCTCATCCAGAAACAGCGTGCCGCCGTCAGCTTCGACGAACTTGCCGGCGTGCTTTTCGGTGGCGCCGGTAAACGCGCCCTTCTCATGGCCGAACAGGATGCTCTCGACCAGGTTCTGCGGAATGGCGCCGCAATTGACCGTGATGAACGGTTTGTTGGCGCGGTCGCTGCCGGATTGGATGGCGCGGGCCACCATTTCCTTGCCGACACCGGATTCGCCTTCCAGCACCACCGGGATATCGGATTGGGCGGCGCGGCGTGCCAGATCCATCACCCGCGTCATTGACGGGCTGACGGCAACGATGTCACCGAAACGGATCGTGCCGGCACGGGCTTTGGCCGGTGCG
Organism: Shinella sp. OV683; assembly: GCF_057787725.1. Classification (NCBI taxonomy): domain Bacteria; kingdom Pseudomonadati; phylum Pseudomonadota; class Alphaproteobacteria; order Hyphomicrobiales; family Rhizobiaceae; genus Shinella; species Shinella sp. OV683. The sequence continues at coordinate 725,993 of NZ_CM173543.1, read as the reverse complement.
CGGGATGCTCCGCTGCGATCGACCTTCAGCGCATTGGTGATGGCCGAGCCGATACGCTCGGGGCTCACCGGCTTGACGACGAAATCGAAGGCCCCGGCGCGCATCGCCATGACCACAGTCTCGATACCGCCCTGCCCTGTCTGCACGATCACCGGGATTTCGACACCCTGCTCGCGAATGGCGTTCAGGAAGGCGATACCGTTCATCTCCGGCATCATCAGGTCGAGGATGATTACGCCGATCTTGTCACCGTGGCGGGAAAGCGACTCCAGTCCCTGCTTGCCGTTCTCGGCAAGATGGGCAGTATGTCCAATCCGTTCGACCGCATGCTTGAGAAGTCGTCTCTGCACCGGATCGTCGTCGATCAAAAGAATATGCGTGTTCACAGGCTCTCTCCCTGTTGTTCTTGGGTATTGAAGCCAATTTTACACAGAGGCTTGAAAATCCCGTTTTGAGAAAGACTCGCATTTTATCGATCTGGAAATCTGTTGCGGGACGGTTCAACTTCCTTTGCCTTTGCTCTATGAGTGCAGGCCTGTTGATTTGAGAGGACCGCCGTATGACCTTCATCCCGACCGCCCCGGTATTGCAGCCTGCCGACAGGATCGGCCACGCAGCCAGCGGTGAAAGCGGTGCTGGCGCTCCGCTTGGCGGTCTGCCCAGCTGGAATCTTGGCGATCTCTATCCCTCCGCCGATGGCCCCCTTTTCTCGGGCGATATGGAAAAGGCGCGCGTAAATGCGGCAGCCTTCCAGGAGAAATGGAAAGGTAACCTTGCGGCCGCCTGCGCCAGGACAGGTGACGAAGGGCTCGGTCGGTCGCTCAAGGAGTTCGAGGCGCTGGAAGATCTGATCGGCCGGATCGGCTCCTATGCGGGCCTCACTTATTACGGCGACATGACCGACCCTGCCAAGGGCAAATTCTTCTCCGATACCAGTGCCGCCATCACCGACATCGCCGCCAATCTTCTGTTCTATGGTCTGGAGCTCAACCGTATCGAGGATAGCCTGCTCGAACTCTCCATGACGCAGGACTCGACGGCCGGTCACTATCGCCCTTGGCTCGAGGACCTGCGCAAGGAAAAGCCACATCAACTCGACGATCAGATCGAGCAGCTGTTTCTCGAAAAGTCCCAGACGGGCGGCGCGGCCTGGAACCGGCTTTTCAACGAAACGATCGCGGCCTTACGCTTTCCGCTCGGCGGCGAAGAGCTGTCTCTCGAGGCGGCGCTCGACAAACTCCAGGAGCCATCGCCTGCCACCCGCCGCATCGCCGCGGAAGCCATCGGCTCGGTGTTCAAGCAGAATATCCGTATCTTCACGCTGATCACCAATACGCTGGCCAAGGACAAGGATATTTCCGACCGCTGGCATGGTTTCGTAGATATCGCCGACAGCCGCCACCTCTCCAACCGGGTCGAAGGCCCGGTCGTCGATGCGCTCGCCTCGGCGGTCAAGTCAGCCTATCCGCGCCTGTCGCATCGCTATTACAAGATGAAGGCCAAGTGGCTGGGCATGGAGCAGCTCAATTACTGGGATCGCAACGCGCCGTTGCCCGAGACGCCGGCACAACTCGTGCCTTGGGAAGAAGCACGCGAGACCGTGCTGTCGGCCTATCATGATTTCGCCCCCGAGATGGCCGCGATCACCAAGGAGTTCTTCGACAAGAACTGGATCGACGCCCCCACCCGTCCCGGCAAGGCGCCGGGCGCGTTCGCCCATCCGACCGTGCCGTCGGCGCACCCCTATGTGTTGGTCAACTATCTCGGTAAGCCGCGCGATGTCATGACCCTCGCCCACGAACTCGGCCACGGCGTCCATCAGGTGCTGGCCGGCGGCCAGGGCGCGCTGATGTGCTCGACGCCGCTGACCCTTGCCGAGACCGCTTCCGTATTCGGCGAGATGCTGACGTTCCGCGCCTTGCTTGCCAAGACCAGCAACCGCGCCGAACGCAAGGCGATGCTCGCCCAGAAGGTCGAGGATATGATCAATACGGTCGTGCGCCAGATCGCCTTCTACGAATTCGAGCGCAAGCTGCACACGGCGCGCAAGGAGGGCGAACTGACCTCGGAACAGATCGGTGAGCTCTGGCTCTCCGTCCAGGGCGAGAGCCTCGGGCCGGCGATCAAGATTTCCGAGGGCTATGAGAGCTGGTGGGCCTATATCCCTCATTTCATTCATTCACCCTTCTATGTCTATGCCTATGCATTCGGCGATTGCCTGGTGAACTCACTCTATGCCGTCTATCAGAATGCTGCTGAAGGCTTTCAGCAGAAGTATTTCGAGCTTCTCAAGGCTGGCGGCACCAAGCATTATGCCGAGCTTCTTCAGCCGTTTGGGCTCGATGCCGCCGATCCGTCGTTCTGGGACAAGGGCCTGTCGATGATCGAAGGCCTTATCGACGAGTTGGAGGCCCTTGATAGGGCTGGCTAAACACCAGTCAGGATAAGGCGAATGCATCCAGAAGCCCCCTTCGTGCTGCTGCGGGACGATCCGGCCGACGAGACGATGGTCTTCGTCGATCCTCGGGAACTGATCGTCGCACGCGACGCCAAGTCTTTCTTCGCCGGTCTCGCCCGGCTCGAACAGGCGCGCCACGAGGGCAAATGGATTGCCGGCTTCATGTCCTACGAAGCCGGCTACCTCTTCGAGAACAAGCTCGCGCCTTTAGCGAGCCTCGACCGCGAAACGCCGCTGATGGCTTTCGGGATCTTCGACGGCCCGACGCCCGATCATTCCCTGTCGACACCGCGCCAGCGCACAGAGAACGAACCCTTTCTCAAGGGCGCCCGGCCCGACTGGAGCTTTGACGACTATAAGGTGCGTTTCGACAAGCTGCATTGGCATATCCGCCAGGGCGACTGTTATCAGGCCAACCTCACCATGCCGATCCGCGCCGAATGGACCGGCGATCCGATCGCCGCCTTCTGGTCGCTGATCGAGCGCCAGCCCGTACACTACGGTGCGCTCGTCAATCTCGGTGGACCTGTGGTTCTCTCCCGTTCGCCGGAACTGTTCTTCAATATCGATCGAGACGGATGGATCGAGACCCATCCGATGAAGGGCACAGCACAGCGTGGTGCAACGCCGGAGGAGGACCGCGCCATCGTCGAGGCCATGAAGGCAGACGAGAAGACGCAGGCCGAAAACCGCATGATCGTCGATCTCCTGCGCAACGATATCTCGCGCATCACCGAAGTCGGCACGCTCGATGTGCCGAAGCTGTTCGATATCGAGACCTATCCAACGGTCCACCAGATGGTCAGCCACGTCCGTGCCAAGCTGCTGCCAAACCTCACTGTCACCGATATCTTCGCCGCACTGTTTCCCTGTGGCTCTGTAACCGGCGCACCAAAAATGCGGGCGATGGAGATCATCCACGATCTCGAGACCGGTCCGCGCGATGCCTATTGCGGCTCGATCGGCTTCATCGCCCCCGATGGCCGCATGTGTTTCAACGTGGCAATCCGCACCATCTCCCTGTTTGACGACGGTCGCGCAGTGTTCAATGCCGGCGGAGGCATCGTCTTCGACTCCCGCGCCCAGGACGAATATGCCGAATGTCTTTGGAAGGCCCGTTTCGCAATCGGCGACGAGGAGATCGGACGGTGAATGCCTTCTCGCTGATCGAGACGATGCGTTTCGAACGCGGTCAAGGCATCATCCGCTTGCGCCTGCACATGGCACGACTGGCAAACTCCGCCCGCAAGCTTGGTTTTTCCGGCTACGAAGAATCGAAAGCGGCACTGCTTCAGAAGATTGGCACTCTCAGCGAACCGAGTCGCGTGCGGCTCGAACTGTTCGGCGATGGCCACCATGAGATCACCAGCGCCGCTTTCATACCTCTTCCGGACGACGCAGTGTGGACGGTGCGCATTGCCGCCTCGGTCCGGCTGAGTTCTTCTGAGCCGCTCCTACGCCACAAAACGTCGATGCGCAGCACCTATGATGTTGCTCGCGGTGAATTTACGCGTGAGCAGTGCGATGAAGTAGTGCTTCTCAATGACAAGGGTGAAATATCCGAAGGTACGATCACCAATCTCTTTGTCGAAGGTCCCGAAGGCAGGCTGCTGACCCCGCCCCTCTCCTCAGGTTGCCTTGCCGGGGTACTGCGCACCTCACTCCTTTGCCAGAAGAAGGCTCGGGTTGCGCGCATCCTGCCCGCCGAGCTCGCCGACCAGCCATTCTATCTCGGCAACTCGTTGCGCGGGCTGATCCGAGGCAGATTGATCACCGATTCCTAAGATAGCGCCATTTCGGAACTGATTGGCCGGTAACTGCCCTTGCACCACATCAACGACTCAGTCGGTCTGCAAGAAACCACCGCAATCCACGGCCCGTTCCGTAAACCGCTCGGCGTGCCGAGCGCTATGGCAGACATCATGAAATCCCAGCGAACCGGCTATCTCTTCGCGCTTGTCACCTTCACAATCTTCGCGACGCAGGATGGCATATCCAAGCATCTCGCGGATCACTATCCACCGATGCTGATCACCATGATCCGCTACTGGGCGTTTGCGGGTTTCGCCATCATCGTCGCCGGCCGCTCGAAGCCCGGCCTGCGCACCATTGCGGGCAGTAAGCGGCTGGTCCTGCAGATTGTTCGCGGCCTGCTGCTGTCGTCACAGATCGCGGTGGCTCTCTACGGCTTCAAGACAATCGGCTTCATTCACTCGCAAGCGATCTTCGCTTCCACTCCGCTGGTCGTTGCCGTTCTGTCGGTGCCCATTCTCGGCGAGATTGTCGGGTGGCGTCGCTGGACGGCGATCGCCGTCGGTCTATGCGGGGTGCTGATCATCCTCAAGCCCGAGCCGACGGGGTTCGATTTCGGGCTGCTGATCCCGGTGCTGACATCGGTGATGATGGCTGTCTATTCCGTCATCACACGCCTCGTCAGCCGCGATGACGGCCCACTCACCAGCTTCTTCTACACCGGAACCGTTGGCGCCCTGTTCATGACCATCATCGGACCGTTTTACTGGGCGGCCGTTGCGCCGATCGACTGGCTGTGGCTGGCGGCGATCTGCACCACAGGCATCGTCAGCCATTTCTGCCTGATCAAGGCCTATGAATATCTCGATGCGGTTCTGGTGCAGCCCTTCGCCTATTTTCAACTGGTACTGACATCCTTCATGGGCGTCATCGTCTTCGGTGAAACGCTGCATTGGAATGTGGTGATCGGCTCGGCCATCGTCGTTGGCGCGGGCCTCTTCACCATCTGGCGGGAAGCGGTCGCGCACCGCCGGCAAAAGACGGCCTCAGCTTAGTAGAGTGTAGCAGCCTTGCGCAGGACCGATCTCTCGTCGACCAGGAAGCTCCTGACTTCGACCGCGGGCACAGCCTTGGAAAACAGGTAGCCCTGCCCGCTGTTGCAGCCGACCGCGCGCAGGAAATCCATCTGGCCTTCGGTTTCGATCCCCTCCGCCACGACCTCCATGCCGAGATTGTGGCCGAGATCGACAATCGCGTTGACGATGGTCGTATGCTGAGCCTTGGAACCCAAGCCGGCGATGAACGACTGGTCAATCTTGATGCAGTCGATAGGGAAATCGCGCAGATGCGTGAGCGAAGCATAGCCCGTGCCGAAATCGTCGACCGAAATCCGGATGCCCTGCTTGTGAAGCCGTTCAAGGCTCTTGCCGACCAGCTTTGAGTCCTCGCCCCAGAACACCGTCTCCGTGACTTCGATCTCCAGCATCCCGTGCGGAATGTGCATGCGATCCAGCCGGGCGATCAGGTCGTCGGCAAAAGCTGGTGTCTGGAAGCAGAATTCGTCAGCATTGAAACTGACCGTACCGGGGTCGAGTCCGCTTTCGAGCCAGTAGGAAATATCGTCGGTAATGGCGGTGATGATGTGCTGGCTGATCAGCCGCGCGCTCGTCGCCTCGCTGAGCGCCGGCCAGAAATCGGCCGGGCTGCTGATCGACCCATCGCTGTTGCGGATGCGCATCAGCGCTTCAAACCCGTAGATGCTCCGGTCATTCAACCTCACCTTCGGTTGATAGAAGGGAATGATCGCGCTATCGGCGGCGGCTCTGCGCACCTTCTCGATCGCCAGCCGGCGCGTGTCGAACACAGTGGCGATCTCCGGCGAATAATAGCCAACCGAGCCGCGGCCGGCCCGCTTGACCTTATAGAGGGCCATGTCGGCACAACGCATCAGGTCATCCGGACTGCCCGCGTCCTGCGGATAGCGGGCGAGCCCCATCGAGGCCGAAAAATAGATCGCCTGGCGTTCGAATTGCACCGGCTTGCGGAGGTCCGCGAGCAGGCTTTCGGCCAACTTTCGCAACTCGTCCGCTGGAAGCTGCTCCTCGATCACCACGGTGAATTCATCACCGCCGAGCCGGGCAATTGCCGCCCTGTCGCCGAGTGCGACCTGCAGGCGCTTGGCGACCACGCGCAGCACCGCATCGCCGGCAAGATGGCCCAATGTGTCATTGACTTCCTTGAAGCCATCGAGATCGAGCAGCATCAAGGTCAGGTGTCCCGAAAGGTCTCTCGCCTTGTCGATCTTTTCCACCAGCGTCTTCTGGAACCAGGTGCGGTTGGGAATCTCGCAGAGCCCATCGACATGGGCGGCGCGCCACAATTGTTTGGCGGCACTATGCTCCTCGGTAATGTCCTGGACGATCCCGGTCATGAATGCGCGGCCGTCATTCTCGCGCGCGACATCACCGGCAACGCGAACCTGTCGCCTGCGTCCGGTCGCCGTGATCAGGCCGGCATCAAAATGAAAATGCGATGCTGTCTCGATTGCGCTCCCCACGGTGGCGCGCACCATCTCCTGGTCCTCGGGTGCATAGAAGCTGATGCCGTATTCGAGGCTGATCGCCTCGCCCGCAGGAACTTCATAAATGCGCCGGACTTGATCGGACCAGGTTACTTCGCCGCTGCTGATATCCACGCGCCATGCGCCAATTGCTGCCATCGTTTCGACATGCTGCAGCAACTTTTCGCGCCGTTCTGTTTCCTGCCGCTGCAGGCGCGCTTCGAGCAATGCGTCATTGGCGTTGACCGCAGCGCGGTGGGCGACGAACAATCCTTCAACCGCGCAGGCGAGCCGGCGGAGTTGATCCAGTTCTTCCTCTGTCGGAATTTTCGGCTCGGTGCCAATGACGCAGAGCGAACCGAGATGGTAAGTTCCTTCCATCGACAGTGGGATGCCGGCATAGAAGCGGATATGGGGTTCGCCCGTGACGAAGGGATTATCGGCAAAGCGTGCATCCAGCCGCGCATCTTCGACGACAAGTTCGCGGCGGGTGCGGATCGTGTAATCGCAGAAGGCGACTGCCCGGTCAGTGCCCTCCAGGTCGATGCCGCATTTGGACTTGAACCACTGCTTGTCATCGCTGACCAGCGAGACGAGACCGATCGGGCATTTGAAAATGACCGTGGCCGCCTTTACCAGCGCATCGAAGGCGGGAGAGCTGGCGGTGTTGATCAGACGCAGTTCTTCGAGCACTTTGAGGCGCTCGATTTCATGCACATCTTCATCTGCAACCATGCTCAGTCCTCGCGTCCGGTTTTCTAAGATGGCGCGAGATTGATAATTATTACTTACGTCTGGACGGTGGATTCTAATCGATGCAAATTATCAGCCAACTGCCTAATGCACGCAGAGGTCACATTGCATCTTATGGCCCATAAACGCCGCAACGGACGCTTGAGGCATCAGAAATTGATGACGGAAATGCCGACTTCGATGTTGAAATTGTAGGGGCTATCCGCCCCGATCTCCACACACGGCCGGATATAGCCGTTGATCGCACCACCGCCGTCGAGCTTAGAATTACTGTTCGTCTGGCGACTTGCAGCGACCACGAGAGAGAACCTTAACCAACTCCGGCACAACAATCTTGGATGCTTCATCCGGCAGGGGATGGCTTCCATCGGCAATGATCCTGCCAAGCTCGGCATCATCGAGTTTCGCCCAGTTCCTGGCATTGTCGACATACTCCAAGCCCCGCGCCTGCGCCTCTTGGCGATGTGCCTCGACATAGCTGTCCAGATAAGGGCGGATCATTCCCCGCATTCCGAAGATCGGGTTCATGCTCATCGTAATGATCCGTGCCTTGGGCAAGCGTGCATGTAATTGGTCGAGTATGGCAGCAAAATTCTGCCGGCTGGCGCTCACACCGATCCAGCGGTTGAGTGCCGCGTCATTGGCGTAGAGTTCGATCAGGATGACATTCGGTGCGAGCCCAACGATATGGTCGATCTGGGTCAGCCCCCATTCGGTGGTCTCGCCGCTCTTGGCCGCCTTCTCCACCGTCACCGCAGCACCGGTGCAGGCTGCCAAAGCTTCGCCGAGCCGTTCCGGCCAGTTCGCTCGCGCCGTCAAGGAAGTGCCGAATGCAACGATCTTCACTGTGTTGCCAGCCTTTTCGGGTGTCTGCGCAAAGGCTGGATCAGCCATAGTGCATTGGCAAAGGCACAATAAAATTGCAAATGTCAGTTTCATGAGCCAGCCTTTTGCCGCATCATCAATGGCCCAAGTCATCCCAAGCACAGATCGTTTGAATCTTCCATAGAAATCAGCCAGCGGCAAACCTGGGCTGGCAGTGGTCTGAGGGCCGCACTTCAACCTTGCTTGCGACCCGCCGAGGTCCCGTTTAGCCGACCGTCGTTTTCATTCCTGGATGCTGGTCTGTCGCCCGCTCTGCCGCTTGGCGGTATAAGGCAGCACGAACATATATAGACCGGTGAGCAGCAGCAAGATGAGCGGAAAGAGCGCCACGAGGCCGACCCAGACGGCCGGCTGCCCCCAGGCCATGGCGATGATATTGAAGATGACGGCCACCGTAAAGGCGATGGACAGCCAACGGTGAATCTGCCGAATCCATGTGTTCCAGTTCATTTCGACCTCCTCTGAAGACGTGCAAAACCATCGGGCGATCCGCTTGACCGCCACCTTCCTTGCACAGTGTCATTGACTTGTTTGACATGCTGCCGGTGGTCACGTTCACCGGCAGATGCCAGGGCTTATTCAATTCGCGGCTTCAGTCCAGCCGCGCCAGGACATTCTCGAGTGCTCCGAAGAACCCCTGCCAGCCGTGATGGGCGCCATGGTAGGCCTGCTTCTGGCCCGGACGAAAGCCTGACTGCTCCATCCGTAGATGCGTCCCGGTGGCCGTAGGCGTAAGCGTCATGGTCACCACGCTCCTGAGATCGTAGGCCGCATCGTCGTGCACGTAGTTCCAGGTATACGACAGGCTTTTGTTCGGCTCGATGGCCAGGACCTCGCAGTCCAGCACGCCGCCCCACTCGCCGCGAAGATTGAAACGGTGGCCCACCACCGGCATGAAATCATTCTTCATCAGCCATTCCTCGATGAGATGCGGCTGCGTGAGCGCGCGCCAGATCTTTTCCGGCGGATAAGCGATGTCGCGTTCGACGACGACGGTGCGCGTTTCGATCGAATGTTCGTTCATTTTTTCTTCCCCATCTTCTTCGATGTGTTCAGCTCAACGGCAGCCCGAATAAGTGCCTTCAAGGCCTCCTCATCGATCTTGTCGCCCTCGTGGAAATCGATGGCGCGCCTCGTGTTGCCTTCGAGGCTGGAGTTGAACAAGCCCGAGGAATCTTCCAGCGACGCGCCATTGGCAAATGTCATCTTCACGGCAGCCTTGTAGGTCTCGCCGGTGCAGATGATGCCGGCATGCTCCCACACCGGAACCCCTCTCCATTTCCATTCTTCCACAACGTCGGGGTCGGCCTGCTTGATGAGCGATCGGATCCGCGCGAGCATCTCGCCGCGCCAATCATGGAGATCGTTTATTCTCGCATCTATCAGTTGGGAGGGAGAGGGTTCGCCTTCGTTCGAACCGCTTTTCTTCTTTTCCATGGCTATCGTTACTTTCCTCATGAAGATTGTCACTTGATATCAATCGCGTGTGGCTTGGCGCCGACAAGGCCCGCCACCATCTCGCATCGAACGCTCACATTCTTTCACCGGGCAAAAGACTGGCTTGCCTCACCCAATCGGTGAACTGAGCTTCGTCCAGTTGGTCTCCCTCGTAGATATCGAGGTATCGAACGTCCTTCTGCTTGGATGGCCCGGGAGGGACAGGACTGAGCGATGCGCCGCGGAAAAAGGCCACCTTGACGTATTTCGTCAGGCAATGAAAACCGAGAAACCAGCCTTGGCCCTCGATACCATATAAGGGCGAGTTCCATTTGACCGCTTTGTATACCGCCGGGACAGCACGCTCGATCAGCGCATCGAGACGGCGGCCGACGTCACTCTTCCAGCCCGGCATGGCAGCGATATAGGCCTGCACGGGAGCATTGCCGTAACCCTTGGCGATCTGAGGGTTGCCGCCGGACAGGAGCACTGGCTTTGCGCCGTCGCCGGGCTGCGGCTCAGCTGCCGTCTGGAGTGGCTCGGCTCCAGACTGTTTTGCCGTTTTCGTCGTCTTGGACTTTCTTTCAGCAACGTCGGGGCGCGTTTGGGCCGATGTTTCCTTCATTGGTCCATCCTTTTGAGCAAATCTTCGAGGTCATCGAACCGGCTTTGCCAGAACCCGCCCATCTGGTTCGTCCAGTCGATCAGGGGGGCAAGCGCGCCAAGCTGCGCGCTGTAATGGGTTTGTCGTCCTTCATGGCGGTCGCGTACCAGCCCGGCCTGCTTGAGAACTCCGAGATGCTTTGAGACGGCCGGCTGCGAGACCCCGGCCTGAGCCGTCAGCGCCCCGACCGTTTGCTCTCCTTCACGGCACAGTCGCTCGAAGATCGCCCGGCGGGTCGGATCTGCAAGCGTCCTGAAGAGTTCGTCGTGAGCATTCGGCATCGGAATACATAACTCGTTGGCTATTGATCTAACTCATAACCGACGGGATATACGTGTGTCAAGCCTGCCAACAAAGCGTGGCTGTCCGACGGCGGGCGCCGCGTGTTTCGATGCGCCGTACAGCCGATACGCGCGTTGAATGGATCGATCTAAATCGAGCTCAAAAATGCGGGATCCCTAAGCAAGTCGGCGTGCACTCTCGAAGTTATCCCTCAATTCGTCCATCGTAAAATTGGACAACGGCCCGCAGTCGCTGTTTGATCGAAGAGCCCTCGAAAAGACCGAGCCGATGCCGATGAGCAACGGTTCATCTATGCCGATGGTCTCGATCGCGATGCCAAGACAATCGAGTTCACCAATCCACCGGCGCTCATTCAAACGAGTTATGGCACTCATAACCGCTATCGGAGTGTTGCTGGGCATTCCCTCACCCAAAAGCTTGGCGCGAATTTCAACGGCGGTCCTTCCGCCCATATAAAATACGGTTGTGGTGTTAGGGTCAGCTAGACTGCGCCAATCGATATTCGACGGCAGGCGGCCGTCGCGCGCATGACCAGTAACAAAGCGAACGGCCTGCGCATGATCCCGATGCGTCAGCGATACACCCAGGCGAGCTGCCATCGCGCTCGCAGCCGTTATGCCCGGGATGACTTTGACGGAAATGCCTTCGCGCTCCAGATATTCTATCTCTTCGCCCGCTCGTCCAAAAATCATCGGATCGCCGGATTTGAGACGGACAACATGTTTTCCTGCTCTGGCCAGAGATAGCATCGTGTCGTTGATATCTTCCTGCCGGCAACTTTTGCGGCCGCCGCGTTTGCCAACCAGCATGCGCTTGGCTTCACGGCGCGCAAGTTCGAGAACGTCGTCGGAGACGAGATCGTCAAACAGAATGACATCGGCCGCCTGCAGCGCCCGCACAGCTTTCAACGTCAACAGTTCGGCGTCACCGGGTCCGGCCCCGACCAAGGTCACTGAACCATTATTGCCCGCGACGCCGCTGTCGATACGGTCGATTTCGCCGACCAGTCTCGCCAGGTCATCATTGGCCGGCTCTTGCACTGCAAAGGCGCGATCGACAAAACGCTCCCAGAACCGCCGCCGTTTGTCCGGCGAAGGCAGCCGCGTTGTGACGGTCTTGCGAACCGACTGGGCCAGTTGCGCCCAGGACGAGAGCGACGGTGGTAAAAGGGTTTCGATCCGCCGCCGAATTGCCTGGCCGAGAATTGGTGCCGCGCCATCGGTGGAAATGCCGATGACCAGCGGCGAGCGATTGACGATGCTGCCAAACTTGAACTGGCAGTATTCCGGCTTGTCGATCACATTCACCGGCACACCGGCCGCTCTTGCCTTGTTGTGGAAATCCTCCGCTTCCGTCGTGTCACAGTCACCGACTGCAAGTGCAAAACCGATGAAATCGGTCTCACGCCAATGTCTGTCATGATGGACAACATTTGCTGGCAGGGCGGTGGCGCTGTCCGGCAGATCGCCTGCCGGGCAAAATAAATGCACATTGGCCCCACAAGCTGACAGCAGCGTGGCCTTCCAGGCGGCCGCCTCGCTGCCGCCGGCAACCAACACCGGCTTGCCGGTCAGGTCCAAGAACACAGGTAGGGTTGCAAGCCCGCCAATGGGCCTCGCGCGCTCATTCCGCGGCGGCGGTGATACATCCATCGATGATTCCTCTGATTTCGGCACGGCAAGAGCCGCAATTCGTCCCGGCGGATGTCGCTTTGCCGACGGCCTCCACGCTGTGGCAGCCGTCGCGGATGGCGGCAACGATCTGGTTGACACCAATGGCATTGCAGGAACAGACAGTTGCACCCGGGTCCGGCCGGCCGGCTCCAGGGCGACCGGCGACGATGGCGAAGCGCTTTCTCAACTCGGCATGCGTTTCCGTCAGCTGGGTGACGGCCCAGTTACGGGCAACGGCAACCGGTTGGGTTGCCAGGAAAAGAGCGGCCACCAGCCTGTCGCCATCGAAGAAGGCGAGCCGTCGATCGCCGCTTTGCCGGTCGGCGTAACCCAGTGGCTCGACGCCTTCAGGAATGCCAAAGGCCGACCGGCACCACGCTGTCCAGTCCTCGACCGGAGCATCGAAAGCAAGCTCCAGCCGCCAGCCACCCATCGTCTTCGCCTTGGCCCAGTAAGCCGCGCCACGCGGATCCGGTGATGCCACGGACACTGCAAAGCCATAGTGGCTCGCCTTGAAGCCCTTGATTGCCACAGCAACATTCTTGGATGCCGGCTGACCTGAGAACGGGTCGGTCAGTGGCGGAACGAGTGCATCGATACGGGCCTGCGCCGCGAATTGGTCGTTCCAGTGCATCGGCGCAAAAATGCTGCCACGGGCCTGCCGCTCGGTGACCAGCGCCCGGACAAGCGCCTTGCCATGGGCGTTCCGGATCTCGACGAGGCCGGCGCCGGCAACGCCAAGTTCCACGGCATCGCGCGGATGGATTTCAGCGAAGGGTTCGGCGATGTGGGCCGAAAGCCGAGCGCTCCTGCCGGTGCGGGTCATAGTGTGCCACTGGTCGCGAATGCGGCCCGTATTCAGCGTGAACGGAAATTCCCGATTGGTGCGATCCGTCTCTGGCAAAGCCATGGCGATGAAGCGCGCCCTTCCATCCGGATGATAGAACCGGCCGTTCGCGAAAAAGCGATGTGTATTTGCAGTGGCTCCCGCCGGTTGCGGCCACTGGATTGGCTCAAGCTCGTTGTAAGCCGCCTCCGTTATTCCGGCGCAGGCGCCGATATTGAAATCGCGGCTGCCATCGTTCTCGAACGCGGATAAGGCGGCATGCTCGCTAAAGATTTCGCTTTGCGACTGATGAGAGAACGCCGTCGCAAACCCCATGCGGCGGCCAACCTCAGCCATCTGCCACCAATCAGAACGTGCTTCGCCTGGCGCGGGCAAGAACTGTCGCTGGCGGGAAATTCGGCGTTCGGAGTTGGTGACCGTTCCATCCTTCTCGCCCCATCCCAGCGACGGAAGCAGCACATGCGCATGCCGCGCAGTGTCGGTCTGCTTGAGAATGTCGGAGACCACGACAAAGGGACAGGCTTTGATCGCAGCTTCCACCGCGTCGGCATCGGGCATCGACACAACCGGGTTGGTGGCCATGATCCACAGCGCCTTGATCCGTCCATCGGCGACCGCCTTGAACATATCAACCGCCTTGAGGCCGGGCTTTGCCGCAATGGTAGGAGATTGCCAGAACCGCTGGACGCGATCTCGATCGCCTTGGTCCTCTATCGACATATGTGCGGCAAGCATATTGGCAAGCCCGCCGACCTCGCGGCCGCCCATGGCGTTCGGCTGGCCGGTCAGCGAGAATGGTCCCATTCCTGGTCGTCCGATGCGGCCGGTCGCCAGATGACAATTGATGATCGCATTGACCTTGTCTGTGCCAGAGGAGGATTGATTGACACCCTGGCTGTAGCAGGTCACGATCCTGTCGGTCGTCTCGAACATCTTGAAGAACGTCCTCAGATGCATGGCCGGCAAACCAGTGCGGTCGAGCAGGTCGTCGAATGTCAGCGCCGATGCCGCGGCGAAGGCTTCGGCGAAACCGGTTGTGTGTTGGCCGATGAAATTCTGGTCGATCGCCGGGCTTGCGGCGAGATGAGCGAGCAGGCCCATGAACAGCGCCACGTCGCCGTCGGGCCGGATCGCCAGATGCAGATCGGCGATATCGGAGGTCATTGTCCGGCGTGGATCGATAACCACCACCTTCATGCCCGGCCTCGCAGCCTTGGCGGCTGCAAGTCGCTGATAGAGGACCGGATGGCACCAAGCCATGTTGGAGCCGGTGAGGATCACCAGATCGGCAAGTTCGAGGTCTTCGTAAACGCCGGGCACAGTATCCGCCCCGAAGGCGCGGCGATGGCCGGCCACCGATGACGACATGCAGAGACGTGAATTGGTGTCGATGTTGGCCGAGCCGATGAAGCCCTTCATCAGCTTGTTGGCGATGTAATAGTCCTCGGTCAGCAACTGGCCGGAGACATAGAAAGCCACCGAATCCGGCCCGTGCTCAGCGATTGCTTCACCGAACTTCCCAGCAACAAGGTCCAGAGCCGCATCCCAGCCTGCGCGTTCGCCGTGGATTTCCGGATGGAGTAGCCGTCCGTCGAGATCAATCGCGTCCGCCAGCGCCGATCCCTTGGAGCACAGTCGGCCGAAATTGGCTGGATGCTCAGGATCGCCCCTGACGGAAACCGCGCCGTCATCGTCCACCTTGGCGATGACACCGCAACCCACGCCGCAATAGGGACAGGTGGTCTTGATCTCTTCCACCATCTATTCCGCCGCCGCCAGCATCAGGTTTTCGAGCGCGATGAACAGCGCGCCGTTGTCGTTGCGAACCGGAATGGTCCGCACCGCGCCGTGATCTGCACCCAGCGCCTTGCCGGTTTCGAGCGAGATCACCCAGTTGTGCAGCGGGCAGGTAACGGCGGCGCCATGCACGATGCCCTGCGACAACGGCCCGCCCTTGTGCGGGCAATGGTCCTCAATGGCGAAGACCTGGTTCTCCGTCGTGCGGAACACGGCAATCTTGCCTTGCGGGGTTTTGACACAGCGTGCGCCACGTAGCGGAATGTCGCTGATATCGCCGATCGGGTGCCAATCTGCATTTGACAGGTTCATATCCATGTTTCTCACTCCGCCGCCTGGGGAAAGCCGACCGTCGCCATCGGCCGGAACTCATGCTTGTCCTTGCCGGAGACACGCTCGGACCAGGGATCGACCTGGGCGAATTTCTGGCTGAAGACGAAGCGGTCATAATACGCCTTGCGCTTGTCGCCATCGGTCATGATCTGCCGGCGGATTTCGTCCAGCCCGATGCGTTTCGCCCATTTGTAGATGCGCTCGAGATATCGGCCCTGCTCGCGATACATCTGTGTCAACGCGACGATATGCTCGAGCGCCTCGTCCTCGGTCCTGACCAGGCCGAGCACTTCGGTACCCTTGATGTCGAGGCCGGCAGCGCCAGCGAAATGGATCTCGTAGCCGGAATCGACGCAGATCACGCCGATATCCTTGCAGGTCGCTTCGGCGCAGTTGCGCGGACAGCCTGAGACGGCCATTTTGAGCTTGGCCGGCGTCCACGATCCCCACATGAATTTCTCGATGCGGATGCCCAGCCCGGTTGAATCCTGGGTGCCGAAGCGGCACCAGTCCGAACCGACGCAGGTTTTCACGGTCCTCAGCCCCTTGGCATAAGCCTGGCCGGAGATGAAGCCAGCCTTGCCGAGATCGGCCCAGACGGCCGGCAGGTCTTCCTTGGCGATTCCGAGCATGTCGATGCGCTGGCCGCCGGTGACCTTGACCAACGGGATGTCGAACTTGTCGACCACGTCAGCGATAGCCCGAAGTTCGGCGGAGTTGGTCACACCGCCCCACATCCGAGGCACGACCGAATAGGTGCCGTCCTTCTGGATATTGGCGTGGACGCGCTCATTGATGAACCGGGATTGGTAATCATCGGCATATTCATCCGGCCAGTCGCAGACGAGGTAATAATTGAGCGCCGGCCGGCACTTGGCGCAGCCGCAGGATGTCTTCCATTCCAGCTCCTGCATCACCGCCGGAATGGTTTTCAGATGCTTGGCCTTGATCAGCCGTCGAACATCGTCGTGGCCGAGTTCGGTGCAGCCGCACATCGGCTGCACTGCCTTCGGATTGTAGCTGTCGCCAAGCGTGATCGTCATCAACTGCTCGACGAGACCGGTGCATGAGCCGCAGGAGGCCGAAGCCTTGGTATGGGCGCGGACTTCGTCAAGCGAGGTCAGCCCCTTCGAGGTGATCGTCGAAACGATCTTGCCCTTGCATACGCCGTTGCAGCCGCAGATTTCCGCATCATCCGGCAAGGCTGCAACGGCCGCCATAGGGTCCAGCGGGGACCCTCCCTGGTAGGCCGCACCGAAGATCAGGGTCTCCCGCATCTCCGAGATATTGGTCGATTTTTTCTTGAGGTCGTTGAACCATGCGCCGTCGGAGGTCTCGCCGTAAAGCACCGTGCCGACAATGCGGTTGTCGCGGATGATGATCCGCTTATAGACGCCGGCGCTGGCGTCGCGCAGCACGATTTCCTCGCGGTCGTCGCCATCGGCAAAATCGCCGATCGAATAGAGATCGATGCCGGTCACCTTCAGCTTGGTCGGCGTGTCCGCATGCACGAAAGCTGCCGGACTGTCGCCGCCGAGATGTGAGGCGGCTACCCGCGCCATCTCATAGAGTGGCGCCACCAGGCCATAGACCTGACCGCCGACTTCGGCGCATTCGCCAAGCGCCATGATGCTGCCATCCGAGGTCGACATGCCGTCATCGACGACGATGCCGCGATTGACGGCGAGGCCGGCGTCGCGTGCAAGTCCGACATTGGGCCGGATGCCGACAGCCATGACCACCAGCGTTGCCGGGATGATCGTGCCATCGGCAAGCTCGACACCCTCGACCTTGCCATTGCCGACGATCGCCTTGGTATTCGCCTTGGTGATGACCTTGATGCCCCGGTCTTCGACGGCTTTCTGCAGCAGATAGCCGGCGGCGGGATCGAGCTGGCGTTCCATCAGCGTCGGCTGCACGTGCAGCACGGTCACGTCCATGCCGCGCAGATTGAGACCAGCAGCGGCTTCGAGCCCGAGCAGGCCGCCGCCGATGACCACGGCCTTCGCCCGCGACTGGGCCGCCAGCAGCATGGCCTGCACGTCGTCGAGATCGCGATAGCTCAGCACGCCGGGCAGGTCGTTGCCCGGAACCGGGATGATGAACGGTACCGAACCGGTGGCGATCACCAGCCGGTCGTAGCTCTCGGTAACGCCATGATCGGAGGTGACGGTCTTGGCCAGGCGGTCGATGGCGACGATCTTGTGGCCCTTGTAGAGGGTGATGCCGTTTTCGATGTACCAGCCATCGCCATGGATGACGATTTCCTCATAGGTTTTCTCACCCGAGAGTACCGGCGACAGCAAGATACGATCATAATTGACGCGCGGCTCGGCATTGAAGATCGTGACCTGATAGCGGCCGGGCGCCTGTTCGAAGAGATGTTCCAGCATACGCCCCGGGGCCATGCCATTGCCGATAATGACGAGTTTTTCAGCCATTGATCCTACTCCGCAGCTTCGACAAAGCGATGGCGCTCGTAGAGGAACTTGAGCACGGCCTCGCGGGATTTGAGATAGGTCCGGTCGGCGGCGAGCTCGATCCGGTTGCGCGGACGCGGGATCGGCACATCAAGCACTTCGCCGATCTTGGCCGACGGACCGTTGGTCATCATGACAATGCGATCGGAGAGCAGTACGGCCTCATCGACATCGTGGGTGATCATGATCATGGTGTTACCAAGGCGGCTGTGGATTTCCATCACCGCGTCCTGCAGATGGGCGCGGGTCAGCGCGTCGAGCGCGCCGAACGGCTCATCGAGCAACAGGATCTTGGGTTCCATCGCCAGCGCCCGGGCAATGCCGACACGCTGTTTCATGCCGCCGGAAATTTCCGCCGGGCGTTTATCGCTGGCATGCGCCATCTGCACGAGGTCGAGATTGCGCATTACCCAATCGTGGCGCTCGGCCTTGGTCTTTTTGCCGGAAAACACCTTACTGACCGCAAGATTGACGTTTTCATAGACAGTCAGCCAGGGTAGCAGCGAGTGGTTCTGGAACACCACGGCGCGTTCGGGGCCAGGGGAATTGACCTCGATGTTTTCCAATAACACTACGCCTGATGTGACCGTCGTCAGGCCGGCAATCAGGTTGAGCAGCGTAGACTTGCCGCAGCCGGAATGGCCGATGATGGAGACGAACTCACCCTTGGAGATCGTCAGGTCGATATCCTTCAGCACTTCGGTGCGGGTTCCGCCGCGTTGGAATGCCTTGTCGATATGGTCGAGCTTGAGATAGGCCGTCATCGCGGTTCTCCTTAGTTTGCCGAAGTGCCGCGAGTGATGAAGCTGCCGAAAGCAGCCACCAGACGGTCAAGAACAAAGCCGGTGACGCCGATATAGGCGAGCGCCACGATGATGTCAGAGAGCTTGGAGGAGTTCCACGCATCCCAGATGAAGAAGCCGATGCCGACGCCGCCGGTCAGCATTTCTGCCGCGACGATGGCCAGCCAGGAGAGGCCGATGCCAATGCGAAGCCCGGTGAAGATGTAGGGAGCCGCGGCCGGGATCATGATGCGGAAAAAGAATTCCAGCTGGTTGAGACGCAATACCCGGGCGATGTTGCGATAATCCTGCGGGATGTTGCGCACGCCGACGGCGGTGTTGATGATCACCGGCCAGATCGAAGTGATGAAGATCACGAAGATCGCCGAGGGATTGGAATCTTGGAATGCCGCGAGCGACAGCGGGAGCCAGGCAAGCGGGGGAACAGTACGGAGGATCTGGAAGATCGGGTCAAGACCGCGCATCGCCCAGACCGACTGGCCGACGATGGCGCCCATGATGACACCCGCTATGGCTGCCAGCCCGAAACCGACGGCGACCCGCTGCAGCGACACCAGCACCCGCCATGCAAGACCGATATCCTGCGAGCCATAATCGAAGAACGGATAGGCGATCAAATCATAGCTGTCGGCCCACACCTGGCTCGGGGGCGGCAATGTGGCACCCGGCGCCGAACAGGTCACCTGCCAGACAGCCAGCATGATGATCAGCACCACCAGCGGCGGCAGGATATTGCGGCCGAGGGCGGCCGCGACCGGCTGCCATTGAAAGCGCGATGTCTTCTTTGCTGTGAACGGCACGATCTGGCTGGGTTCATGACTGGGCTGTTTTGTTGCTGCCACAGTTGCCATCTCTTTTTTCAGTGCGGTTACGGTCATGGTTGTCTCCAGGAAGAAGGGTCGAGGCCGACGCACCTCCGAGGCGCGCCGGCGCGGATATCAGGACGCAGCCTTCTTGATCGACAGGCTTTCGAGATAGGCGGCGGGATTTTCGGGATCGAAAATCTTGCCGTCGAAGAAGGTCTCCTTGCCGCGCGACGTCGAGGCCGGGATATCTGCAGCGGCGACGCCCAGATCGGCGGCGGCCGCGCGCCAGATGTCCTCGCGGTTGACCTTGTCGATCAATGCCTTGGTATCGGTATCGGCGGCGAACTTGCCCCAGCGGATGTTTTCGGTGAGGAACCACAGGTCATGGCTCTTGAAGGGGTAGGACGCATGGCCCTGCCAGAACTTCATGTAGAGGTTGGTGCCCTCGGCAACGCGGCCGTTTCCATAATTGATGTTGCCTTTGAGGCGGCCGAGAATGTCCTTGGGCGGCACGTTGAACCACTGGCGCTTGCCGAGGATGGTGGCCATCTCGTCCTTGTTGTCCATGCTGTCACACCACTGCTGCGCTTCCATAATGGCCATTAGGATGGCCTTGGCGGCATTGGGGTACTTCTCGACCCATTCGCTGCGCATCGAAAATGCCTTTTCCGGGTGCCCCTTCCAGATCTCGCCGGTCGAGCAGGCGGTGAAGCCGATGCCCTGGTTGACCAGTTGCTCGTTCCAGGGTTCGCCGACACAGAATGCGTCCATGTTGCCGACCTTCATGTTGGCAACCATCTGCGGCGGCGGCACAACGATGGTGGAGACATCGGTGTCCGGATCGATACCGCCGGCGGCAAGCCAGTAGCGGATCCAGAGATCGTGGGTGCCACCGGGGAAAGTCATGGCCACCTTGACTTCGTTGCCGGCAGCCTTCTTGGCAGCGAATGCTTCCTTGAGCTTGGAAGAGTCCAGCCCGGCGCCGGTATTGGCATATTCCTTGGAAACCGAGATCGCCTGGCTGTCGAGATTGAGGCGGGCGAGGATCGACATGGCCACAGGCTGCTTGTTCTGGGTGATCTTGCCGGTTTCCATCAGGTACGGCATCGGCGTGAGGATATGGGCGCCATCGATGCCGTTCGCCTCGCCCCCCAGCACGAGATTGTCGCGCGTCGCGCCCCAGGAGGCCTGCTTGGCAACCTCGACATCCGGCATGCCGTGCTTTTCAAACAGACCCTTTTCCTTGGCGATGACCAGGGCTGCGGAATCGGTGAGTGCGATGAAGCCGAGCTTGGCTCCCGTCACCTCGGGAGCGGTCGTCGCAGCATGTGCGCCAGAAGGCAGGAGCCCGCGGGCAGCGGCCAGAAAGGCGACCGTTGCTGCGGTGTTTTTGAGAAATTCGCGCCGCGTGGCGGAACAGACTGCTTTCGTCTTGTCACTCATCGTCATTTCCAATGTCTCCTGTGTTGCTGTTCGGCTTTTGCGCCGGCTGCATCGGGAAAAAGAAAAAGCCGCTGAACAAAACCTAACCACACACGACCGTGCGATTGAGTCCCGTTCAGCGGCTTTGCTGGAGACGCCCTTCATTGGACGTCGATATTTTAGGTCTCGCGACCTTCAGCTATAGTTATGCAATGGCCGTGCCAGTTTGGAGATTGGGGATAAGGATCAAGAAAATCAGCGAACTAAAGTCTGCGGTTACCGAGGTGCACGCTTTGCCGTTGATAAATCTTTGAGCGGCAGCTTTCGCACTGCACAATAATTCGGCAGATCAGGATGCCGGATCTGCCTGCTGGAGCGCAATATATTGATCCAGCTTGTCGGGATCGAATAGAGCGCCGTCGAAAAATCCGTCCGGGCCGAGCATGAGTGCACCGGTCGATCCGACGGGGGTCTCTCGGACCAATGATCCCTCGACTTTCGAATTGGCGCTCGGTAGTGCGACGCCAAGGGATTTCAATGCCGAACGGTAGAGATCGGGCCGGTAAGTGTTGCTGACGACGGTGCCGTTTTGCGGCTGATGGGCAACCTGTCCCCAGCGGACCATCTGGCTGTAAAACCACAGCGCATGGCTCTTCCATGGAAAGGTGGCGGCTTTCGCTTGCACCATGAAGAAGTCGCTGACGCTCAATGATATGCCATTGCCGATCTGCAGATTTCCGGTGATTGCGGGAAACAGCCATTCGGCGGGCCTGCCGACATAGGCGGGCTTTGAGAGCAACGCGGCGAGAGCTTCGTTGTTCTCAGGAGCCGCGCACCACAGCGCGGATTTATAAAGCGCCCGCAGCAGCGCGATCAGCGCCTCCGGCTGGCGATCAGCCCAGCGGGCATTGACGCCGAGCACTTTTTCCGGGCTGGAGCGCCATATCGCCGCCTTGGTGGTGGCAATGTGGCCGCGACCATTAAGGACGCCCGCCGTATTCCAGGGTTCGCCGACGCAATAGCCGTCGAGCGCGCCCATCAGCAGCGCGTTCGGCATTTCCGGCGGCGGCAGGATCATCATTTCGATATCCCGGTCGGGATCTATCCCACAGGCCGCCAGCCAATATCGCAACTCATAATTATGGCCCGAGAACGGATGCACTACGGCAAAGCGCGGGGGCTGACCATCTCGTCCGGCGATGACCTGCCTGAGCGCCTCGCCATTTCGCGCTGCGTCGAGATCGGCGGTGGCGCCGTGATCCGACATCCTTTTCCAGAGATCTTCGGATACAGTCACCGCGTTGCCGCCCAACCCGAGCGCCATCGGCGCAATCATGCGCGGCGCAAGCGGCGTGAGCCCCAGATTGCAGGCGATCGGCATGGGGGCGAGAATGTGCGCGACATTGAACTGGCTGACCGCAAGCCGGTCCCGGATTGTGGCCCAGGAGACTTCGCGGACCAGGGACAGCACAATGGATTCGCTTTCAGCGAAGCCCATTTCCTTCGCAACAACCAGCAGGGCGCTGTCGAGAAGCGGAACGAAGCCGGCCGTGACTTCAAATCGGGTCGTCATGGCTTACCTCCGTGGTCGAACATCTCAGCGACGGATATCAAGCTCTGGGCGATGTCGATGATTTTGCGGTTCTGGTCCATCGCGGTCTTTCGCATCAGCGCATAGGCGGCGTCTTCCGAAAGCCCTCGCGATTTCATCAACAGGCTCTTGGCGCGATCGATCATCTTGCGGTTTTCCAGCGCGCCCTTTGCTTCCTCCAATTCGCGGTTGAGGCGATCGAAGGCGTTGAAGCGGCTGATTGCCATCTTCAGAATCGGCCTGACACGCTCCTGCTTCAAGCCGTCGACGATGTATGCCGACACGCCCGCTTCGACCGCAGCCTCGATTGATGCCTCATCCGATTTGTCGACGAACATGGCCACGGGTCGTTTCACCGCCCGCGAAAGCTGGAACATGCTTTCCAGCATATCGCGATTGGGGTTTTCAAGATCTATGACGATGACATCGGGGTTTGTTTCTGCGATCCGTCTGGCGATGCCGTCGATATTATCAATGACCGTTACATGTTCATAACCGGCTTCGCGCAGGCCCGCCTCAATGATTGACGCACGAATCCTGTTCTCGTCTATAACGAGGACAACCAGCGACAGCGCATTTGGTGGCGGCTTTTTCTGCATCCCTTGCAGATAACTGTTTTCCGTAAACAAATACAGACATCGGCACGGATGTCGTTTGCCTGCATGGCCGCAT
Organism: Shinella sp. OV683; assembly: GCF_057787725.1. Taxonomy (NCBI): domain Bacteria; kingdom Pseudomonadati; phylum Pseudomonadota; class Alphaproteobacteria; order Hyphomicrobiales; family Rhizobiaceae; genus Shinella; species Shinella sp. OV683. The sequence continues at coordinate 702,757 of NZ_CM173543.1, read as the reverse complement.
AGTGAAAGCGGCCTTCTCGACCGCCTTCAGCACTCCGACCGATCGGTCATGCTGAAGCCAACCGAGAGCACAGCGGGCGCCTTCGTACCGTTCGTGCGACCTACTCCTCAAAGCGGTCCGTGGCGTCACGATCGCGGTCGTATCGTCTCGTGAGCGGAAACGGCGGCAACCAGGACTCGCGACGGACGGTCCAGAGCTCGTAGGTTGGCATCAGTTGGTCAGGGGCATCCAGGGAGCCCAGGTTCACTTCGATTTCGTCTGCGGTACGTGCGAAAACGGAGGAGCCGCAACGGGGACAGAAAAACCGCCCGGCGTAGTCGCGTGTTTCGCCATCGATCGTCACTGCATCCTGCGGAAAGATCGCGGAAGCGTGAAAAAGGGCTCCATGATGCTTGCGGCAGTCGAGACAGTGACAAAGGCCGACCCGGTATGGGCGTCCCGACGCCACAATTCGGACGTTACCGCACAGGCAACCGCCCGCGAATCGGTCCATGCTGTGTCTCCTCCAAAATCAAGCGAGCGGAATGTTTACGACGAACGGCACTGTCATTGCAATCGCCCGCTGCGGGCGGGGGAGACGGCGACGTGTTCGCGAACCGCGAAGAAAGATTGCCATACCGAATAAATATCGCTCGGCAATTGTGCCCGCAACCTACCCATGTGTACAAAATGCGTTGAAAAATCAGTCGAAAAAATCATAAGTATCTGATTTAATTGCCGAATTTCAAGAAAAAATGGCGCGCCGGACGAGATGAAGCTGGGCACCGCTATGTGATTGAAGGGCCTCTATAATTGGAACAGGTAACCCTGGGGCGCCATCAGGGGTTCTGCGTGGTCCCGCTCCAAATCAGCCCTCAATTGCCAACAGACTCGGAATGTTCCAGGCCATCCACTGTCTTGATGAATACGAGCGACGTATTGTTCGCGGGCATCGTGATCGTCTCGCGCAGAGTAACTCCGGATGCCTTACCTACGCGCTCAAGGTCAGCGATATCACGCACTCCCCAAGTTGGATCTTGCGCCTTTAAGGTGACGTCGAACGCCGCGTTCGATGGCGCGTTATGTGCGCCATCGCGCATGAATGGGCCATAGAGAAAGAGAACCCCACCACGGCGGAGTAAGGCCCCAGCACCCGCGAACAATCCTAAACTCGCAGCCCACGGTGCAATGTGCACCATATTCAGCGACACGATAGCATCAAACTGCGCCGACCGTTCTTCAAGCCATGCTGTTGCGCACACATCAATATCGAGTGGCGGGAGCACGTTGGTGAGTCCGGAGAATTCGATCCAGCCTGCGGTGCTTGCGCGCGAACGTGAATCCGGATCGCTCGGCTGCCAACTTAGGTTGGGCATCGCACCTGCAAAATGAACGGCGTGCTCGCCGGTTCCACAACCAATTTCCAAGATCAGGCCACGCACAGGAAGGACCCGTTGCAGGACCGCGAGGATCGGCGCCGAATTTCTCGCGACCGATGGCGAGAACATGCGCAGGTCATCGCTCACGCTGCGCTCTTCAAGTGCGACAGGAGGACGACTACCACTCTCGTTGGCCATTGTGGAACCCTCTTTAGCGCACGCGATCCACCATTCGAGGCGCACATGGTGGGAGCGAATAGTCATCATGGAGCACAGCGAAGATGTCCGCAAGGGATCGACGGCGGCCCCATACCCAGTTTTGTTCCGGAATGGCGGAGATTTGGCGCTCCGGACGAGATGAAACGGCGAACTGCTATGTTATTGTATCATCGGCCCATCTTGGAATGGGTATCCGGCCGCGGCGCATTGCAACGGAGCATCAAAATGACAGCCATCCAGGAAGAGCCTCCGACCGCAGTCCCCTCGCACCCTGAGGAAATCAAATCCACTTTCGATCTGCGCGTGGGGAAACACATTACCTTGCAGGGCAGCGCTAGAATAACGCCGGCTGGCGTAATTAGCACCGGAATAGCAGTCGCCGCAATAACGCTTGCATTGGGTTACCTCATATCGTCAATGCGGCGTCGCGGGAGTTAGGCTGAGATGAGCTGACTACGTCGAGACAAGTGCAGCGACTGAGGCGCCGGAAGAGGCTGCTGCAATGTTCAGAAGCATTTGGGAAGACTGGCGCACCGGACGAGATGAAACTGGGCACCACTATGTAATTGTAAGTGCTGTATGATTTCACAGCGGTGGTCTGCCTTGAACGAGAAGAAGACCCCCTTATTGCTGATAGCCGTCCTCTCTTGCCTTGATATCGGTGGGTTTCGACGAGCATGCTCCGCCGCTGCACCTGTGCGAGAAATGATCGAGAGGGCGACGGAGCTACTCCGCCAGAGAGGCTTCCATGAAGATGAGATGGTTGTGCAGCTCAGGAGGTGCTTTGTAGTAGGGGGCGATCTCCTGGAATCCCAGAGAACGGTAGAGGCTAAGCGCCTCATCGTGGTTGCGGCCTGTATCCAGCCGCATGGTGGAGTAGCCCCGCTCAGCAGCCACGCGCAAGATGGTCTCAGCGAGACGAAAGCCCAGACCTAAGCCTCGGCCGTCAGGGCTGATGAACATGCGCTTCATCTCGCATGTGTGTTCGTCGATCCGCTGCATCATCACACAGCCGACCACCTTTCCATTCAGGCGGGCAACAAGAATCTCGCCATCTGGAGCCGAGTGAATCCTCGGCAGGTTGTCCAGAAGTGCGGCCCATTGCTCTGGCGTGTAGTAGCGATCAACGAACCAAGCATTCTCGCCATAGCGCGACCGGCACCACTCGATGAAGCCGTTGCACAGGGCTCGAATGGCAGGGAAGTCGTCAGGCCCGGCCGGGCCGATCTCCGAGTTCTGTTCCACCTCTAGTCCCAATTCGGAAGCTTTCCTGCCCGGTGCCCGTGGCTCTATCGACTTCGTGGGTTCTTCTCAAGCTGTGGTCAACTATAATGAAAAAAGGCCTCATTGACAATCTGGCATCCCGCCAGCGCTGAATGTTCAAGCCGTTGTCAGGCTCCACGGTTAGGGATCAACTCGACTGACCCCCTGCGATCCTGTGCCCAGTTTCGTTCCGTAATAGCGAGAATTTGGCGCACCCGACAGGATTCGAACCTGTGACCTTTGGAATCGGAATCCAACACTCTATCCAGCTGAGCTACGGGTGCTTTTGAGCGGAAATCAGCAGAGGATTCCGCGTGCCGGTGAGGTCTCTTAGCCCGGAACCAATCGACATTCAAGCTTCGCGGGCGGCATCAAGTTGATTTTGTCGATCAAGCATCGAAAAGGCTCCCCGCCCATCATGCAGAAGGGCGGGCAGCGACGCGTCAGGGACTTAGAGCGCGGCTTCCCGGCGCTCCTTCTCGGTGACGAAAGCGAGATCCAGTGCCTTCTGCAGGTTGGCGGCATGGCGGAAATCCGGCTCGCCGTTTTTGCCGGCTTTGACAGCTGCAGCGAAGCGCCCGTAGTTGGTCGGCACGTCGCCCGCATCGATCTCTTCCCACAGAGCGTGTTCCGTATTGCTCTCGCCGACACAGGCCTTCAGCCAGGAACCCTTTGTGGTGTGCAACACCTCGATAGCGCCCTTGTCGCCAAAAATCCGCAGCCTGAGGTCGTTGTAGTGGCCGGCAGCCCAGCGTGTCGCATGCACGACGCCGAGCGCACCATTGGTGAAGTCAACCGACATGGTAAAGCTGTCATTAGCATCGAGCGTGTATTCGCCGATCTTGCCACCCTCGGCCTTGTCAAAGGTCTTGAGCCGGCCAAAGATGTGATCGATCTCGAGACCTGCACCATAGGATGCGAAATCAAGGATATGGATGCCGATATCGCCCAGAACGCCGTTCGAGCCATGCCCGGTGGAGAGGCGCCAGAGCCACTGGCTTTCGGTGCGCCAGTCGCCCCATTGCTTGGAGATCAACCAGCTCTGCAGGTAGGACGCTTCGACATGCTTGACCGAGCCGACATGGCCGGCAAGAACCATCTCGCGCGCCTTCTGCAGCGGCGCGACATTGCGGTAAGTCAGGTTCACCATATTGATGAGCCCCGCCTTTTCTGCCGCATCGGCCATCTCGCTGGCCAGCGCATGGTTTTCAGCCAGTGGCTTTTCGCAGAACTGGTGCTTGCCGGCCTTGATGAGCTGCATCGTGGTCGGATAATGTGCGCGATCGGGCGTGACATTGGCGACCGCATCGAACCTGCCCCAGGCGATCGCCTCGTCAAGCGAAGCGAACGTGTTGGGGATCTTGTGCTTTTCGGCAAATGCCTTGACGCGCGCAGGATCGACATCGACCGCGCCGACCATGTCGACACCTTCGATCTCAGCGAAGTGTTCGGCATGGTTGTTGGCCATGCCTCCGGTTCCAAGAATCAAAAGACGCATCATGTTCTCCCCGGGTCTCACTTGAAGCCTTCTTCGCCGTGATCGTGCAGCCTGGGACCGCGCTCGACGATCGGCTCCCATGCTTTTTCGACCGGCACGTTCGGCGCATCATGAACGGCAGTATAGGCCGGGACAGGGTTGTAGGCCCACTTCACCGAGTTGACGAGCACCTTCTTGACGTCGTCGTTGTGATAGGTCGGGTAGGTCTCATGGCCCGGACGGAAATAGAAGATGTTGCCGGCGCCACGGCGCCAAGTCATGCCGGAGCGGAAGACTTCACCGCCCTGGAACCAGGAGATGAACACCGTTTCCAGCGGCTCGGGCACGGAGAAATGCTCGCTATACATTTCCTCGTTCTCGATAACAAAATGCTCACCCAGGCCGGCGGCAATCGGATGGCCGGGATTGACGACCCAGACGCGCTCGCGCTCACCGGCTTCGCGCCACTTCAAGGCGCAGGGCGTGCCCATCAGCCGCTTGAAGATCTTGGAGAAATGCGCCGAATGCAGGACGATCAGCCCCATGCCTTCGAAGACGCGCTTGGCAACACGCTCCACGATGGCGTCATCGACCGCGCCATGGTCGCGATGGCCCCACCAGAGCAGCACATCGGTTTCGGCAAGCCGCTTTTCGCTCAGGCCATGTTCCGGCTCTTGCAGCGTGGCGGTGGTGGCCGAAATCGCGGAATCGGCGTTCAGAGCGTCTGCGATCGTCTGGTGCATGCCGTTGGGATAAAGCTTCGCAACGACCTTGTTGACACGTTCGTGGATGTTTTCGCCCCAGACGACGGTACGGATGGCCATGGTTTCCTCCTGGCGTTCATGCTTCCAAAGAAATTGAAAGCGCTTTCAATTTTCGTTAAAATACCTGCTCGTTCCGGCGCTGGCAAGTGCGAATTCCTGCCATGCGTCAAGTTGTTCGATTTACTCCGGTGAAAACCGACACATGAAAGCGCTTTGGAAAAGCGCCAATTCGCTCGTCAGATTCGCAAGCCCGTGATCGGGTCGAAGAGGTGTACCAGCGCGGGATCGATCGCCACCTTCAGCCGGTCGCCAGGCTTGACCCGCTCGCGCCCCTGCTCCACCAGCGTCACTTCAGGATCGGTGCCGAGCACGATATAGGTCAGCGACCCCGTCGATTCGATCGAGCTGACCGGCAGCTCAAAACCTTCGGCATCATGAGAGACTCGCAGGTTTTCCGGCCGCAACCCGGCCAGCACCTTGCGGCCAGCCTCGACGTTGACATTGCAGGCGATGGCGGGCGAGCCTGCCATCTCGAGCGTTATGCGGCCGCTGCCATCACCGACAGCCGACACGAAATTCATCGCCGGCGAACCGATGAAGCCGGCAACAAAGCGATTGGCGGGGCGATCATAGAGTTCCAACGGCGCGCCTTGCTGCTCGATCACGCCATCCTTCATAACCACGACATGGTCGGCCATGGTCATCGCCTCGACCTGGTCGTGGGTGACATAGACCGACGTGGCGCCCAACCGGTCATGCAGCGCGCGGATTTCCTTGCGCATGGAAACGCGGAGTGCCGCATCGAGGTTCGACAATGGCTCGTCGAACAGGAAGGCCTTGGGATTGCGGATGATCGCGCGCCCCATGGCGACGCGCTGCCGCTGGCCGCCGGAAAGTTGACGCGGGTAGCGTTCGAGCAGCCCGGTCAACCCGGTGATCACAGCCACTTCCTCTGCCTTCTTCTTCGCCTCGGGCTTGGGCACTTTGTGCATCCGCAGCGAATAGGTGAGGTTCTGCTCCACGGTCATATGCGGATAGAGGGCATAGGACTGGAACACCATGGCGATGTCACGCATGCGCGGCGGCACGTCGTTCATCAACTCGCCCGCGATCTTCATCGTCCCGCCGGTGATTTTTTCGAGACCGGCAAGCGAACGCAGAAGCGTGGACTTGCCACAGCCCGACGGCCCCACCAGCGCGACGAACATGCCTTTTGGAATGGTGAGATTGATATCCTTGAGCGCGTGGAAGGCGCCGTAGTGCTTCTCGATTCCCGAGAGTTCGATCTGGATTTCCTGGTTCATGCACAAAACCTTGCTGGTCCCGGAACGAGACCGATGAAATGCCCGAGAGTGAAGAGCGCCGTCATTTGACTGCTCCGGCTGCGATGCCGCGCGTTAGCGTACGCTGGAAGATCAGAAAGAAGATCACGGTCGGAATGATGCCAAGGAACGCGGCCGACGCCTGTAGCACCGGGTCCGACATGTTCTGGCCCCGGGTAAGCCCCATCGCCACGGAGACCGTCTGATTGTTGTTGGACACGAGCATGACCAGCGGGATCAGAAATTCGTTCCAGGTCCAGATGAAGAAGAAGGTTCCCAAGACCATGAGCGCCGGTCGCAGCACCGGGACCACAACGAACCACAGCGTCTTCCAGTGGTTCGAACCATCCATCTCGGCCGCCTCGAGGATTTCCTTCGGAAACGTGCTCAGGACGGTCGAGAGCAGGTAAGTCCCGAAAGCACTTTGGAGGACTGCGAAAATGATGATGACGACGAGTTGCGTATCGTAGAGGCCGGTCGCCTTCGCCATGTAGTAGAGCGGGTAAATGATCGACTCCTGCGGGACCATGATGCCCATAAGCAAGATCACGAGAATGAAACGCGAGCCAGGCACCTTGCCGATTCCGATCGCGTAGGCGTTGAAGAGGCTGATCAGCACCCCCAACACCGACACACTGAGGCTGATCACCACGCTGTTGACCAGCTTCCGACTAAAATCGGAAACCACCCAGAATTTCTCGACCGCTGTAAGGTCTATCGTTTGCGGGAGCGAAAGCGGTCCGCCGACGGCGTACTCGGCACTCGCCTTGACGGCATTGAGCAGGGCAAGGAAGAACGGAAAAAGCGTGAAGGCGAGAAGCAAGACAAGGATGGTCAGCACCACCCATCGCATCGGGTCGCGCCGGGTGCGATGGGCTGTCGCCGTCGCCGTCGCCCTGGCCTTGGTCTTATCGTCGCCGAGAGCTGAATAGGTCATGATCTACTCCGTCGCCTCCTGCCGAGCCTGGAAGCGCAGGAAGATCACCGCCAGGGCGATCGTAAGGATCGTTTGCACGACCGCGATCGCTGCGGCATAGCCCACGCGCTGTGTTGTGAAGAAGTGGTAGTAGGTCAGATAGGAGGGCACGAGCGTGGCATTGTCGGGCCCGCCCGCGGTAATGACGAAGATCGGCGCGAAAACTTTAAGCGCCGCGATCAGCGTTGTCAGGACCACGACGAAGATTTCAGGCGCCAGCAATGGAATGGTGATCGTCACCAGCCGACTCCACCAGCTGGCGCCGTCCAGCTGGGCTGCTTCATAGAGAGAAGGGTCGATGCGAGAAAGGCCGGCCATGAACACAACCAAGCAATAGCCGACCTGAATCCAGACGATGACAAGCGAAACGGCGGGAAGCGCATATGTCGCGTCACCGACCCAGTTCTGGGCCAGCGATTCAAGGCCGATTGCCTTGAGAACGATGTTGATGACGCCGACGGGATTGAGAATCCAACCCCAGAGGACGCCAGCGACCGTCACGGGAAGAATTTGCGGCAGATAGAAACCGGCCCTGAAAAAGCTTGCAACGCCCTCCCCGAACTCCTCCCTGACATAGTCGAACAGCACGGCAGCCAGCACCAGTCCGATACATACGGGCAGGACCGTCATCGAGACGATGAACAGCAGCGTATGGTACATCGATCCCCAGAATTGGTCGTCGGTGAGCAGCCGATGATAGTTCTGCAGGCCGACCAGGCGCGGCGTGCCGACGCCCTTCCAGACCGTGAAGCTCAGCACCAGATTGGCCAGTTGCGGTATCAGCACGATCAGGATGAAGCCGATCGCTCCCGGGATAAGATACAGGCTATAAACGCGCCGGCTGTCGCTCGACTGCTGACTGACTGCTGCCATGTCGTTCTTCCTCACGCCTCCAGAATGGGCTGCGCCCGAGGGCGCAGCCTGGCTTTGAAGATCGCTTACTGGTTTTCCTGCGCGTCGTCGTAGATCTGCTTGATCTGCTCGACGAACTGCTCGGCGGTCAGCGATCCCTGGAAGAGGCCCGTACCCTTCTGGATGAGCACGTCGTAGTAGCCCGGCACCGGCCAGTCAGGATAGAAGCCGAGGCCGTTCTTGTCCGAAATCTGCTTGAAGACCGAAGCGGCATTCTTGCCGACAGGGTTGGTGATCGCAGCCGCATCCGCCGCAATCGGAACACCACCGTTGTTGCCGAGTTCGGCCTGATACTTCGGCGACAGGGTCAGGCTGATCCATTCGGCGGCGAGATCGTGGTTCTTGCTGGCCTTCGGAACGACCCAGAGGTTGCCCGTCGAACCGACCGAGTATTTCGGCGTCGGGATCACGAACTGACCCCACTTGAAGTCCTTGATGGTCGACGAGAACGTGCCGAGATTCCAGGTGCCGGAAACATACATCGGCGCCTTGCCGGAGGTGAAGAGCAGGGCCGCGTCCGGGTCCTTCATGCCCGTCGAGTCCTTGCTGATATAGCCCTTCGCGACCCAGTCCATCAGAGTATTGGCCGCATAGAGATAAGGCGCGCCGTCGAGCGGTGCCTTGAGGCCCTGATAGTTCTGCACCCAGGTATCGTCGGCCTTGGTATAGGCGAGAGAGGCAATCAGATGCTGGCCGCTGGTATCGATGGAGCCGAGGGCGAGAGGTGTGATGCCCTTCTGCTTGAAGGCTTCCATATCGGCGACCCACTCTTCGAGTGTCGTCGGTACTTTCAGGCCGGCCTTTTCGAACATGTCGAGGTTGTAGAAGCACGACACATATTCGCCGTAGACCGAGATACCCCAGACATGGCCGGAGCCATAAATGCCCTTTTCGTCGTACTTGCTCAGGACGAAATCGCCTTCGTTGAGGATCTTGTCCCAGCCTTCCTTCGTCACATAGTCATCGAGATTGGTCAGCAGGCCCTGGCTCGAGACAAGGCCGGCGGTCGCATTGCCCTTGTTGTACTCAAGAACGTCGGGGGCCTGATCGGAATTGAGGATCATGGCGCCGGAGGCCTGAAGCTGCTGGAAGGTCTTCTGCTCGAACTCGACCTTCACGTCGGGATGCGTCGACTTGAATTCTTCAAGCGCCTTCGTCCAGGCAATACCTTGGGCTGTGGTCGGCTCCTCGAACCACCAGATCTTGAAAGTCTTCTGTTCGGCATGGCCGACCGATGTCATCAGCATCGCCGTGCCGAGTGCCAGTGCAAGTCCTGCTATTCTTTTCATGCTTTCCTCCCAAAAAAGCGGCTGCGCCGCGAAAAGACCCATGTCAGTCAGTCGTGGCGCCGCCCGGCCTCCCAGCCCGGCGTTCGCCCTACCATAGGCGGACGATCAAGGATCGACAATAAAATCTCCGCCTCGGCAATTCTTCAGATAATTGAGCCCGTGAACCTGGCCGGTCATCTCCAGCGCGTCGCGATAGACCGGATCATGCCAGCCTTCGATGTCGATCGAACCACTCCAGCCGGCGAGCCGCAGCTCGGAAATGACGTCCGTCCAGTTGGTGTCGCCGAAACCCGGCGTGCGCATGAAGACGAACTTTTCCTTGCCGAAAATGCCGTGCTCCTTGATGACATCCCAGCGGATGGTCGCGTCCTTGCCGTGCACGTGGAAGATCTTGCTGGCCCATTTGCGGATCTGCGGCAACGGATCGATCAGATAGACCATCTGATGGCACGGCTCCCACTCCAGACCGATATTGTCATCGGGAGTCTCGTTGAACATCAGCTCCCAGGCGTCTGGGTTGTGGGCGATGTTCCAGTCGCCGGTCGCCCAGTTGCCGTCCATCGCGCAGTTTTCAAACGCGATCTTGACGCCCTTGTCTGCGGCGCGCTTGGCAAGCTCGCTCCAGATCTCCTTGTAGCGCGGCAGGCTGTCGGTCAGCGGCTTGTTGCGGATGCGGCCGGTAAAGCCGGCCACGCATGTCGCACCGAAATGATGGGCGTTGTCGATGCAATCCTTCCAGCCCTGCAGCGTATCGAGATCGATGTCGGTCGTTTCCAGCGGATTACCGAACATGCCCAGCGTCGAAATGGTGATGTCGCGGTCGCCGATTGCTTCGATGCAGCGCTTGCCGAGGTCGGCAAGGTCCTGGCCATTCGTCGTCTGCCAGAAGAACGGCTCGAAGCTCTCGAAGCCCATATCGCCGATCTGACCGATACGCTCCGCCGCCTTGCCCCCGCTGGCGCTCACCATCGTGCCGATGCGAATGGATTTTGCCGGATTGCTCATTCTGTTCATCCTTCTCTGATCATCACTCGCTGGCGGGTTTTCGCGCTTTCGATTGCTGCGAACACCATGGCGAGACTACGAATATTGTCGTCTGCTACCGTTTCCGGCGGCACTCCGGTTTCAATCGCCTTGAGGAAGGCGGAAATCACGCTGGCATGACCATGCGTTTCTGAATCCTTGACATCCTCGGAAACTGCCACTTCCTCCTGCTCGCGAAGGAACCCCTCGTCGGAGGCAACGCGATGCGCATCGAAGCCATCGGCACCATCCCAGAGCAGCGTCCCCTTGGAGCCGGTGATCCGCCACTGGCTCTCCCAGCTGGTATTGGCGCCCTCGGCGCACCACGAGCCGCGATAGGTGAACGTCACCTTGTCAGCCATCTCGAAGATCGCAAACGCCGAGGCACCGTGGCGATACCAAGAGCCGTCGGGATTGGTCTCATGGCAATACACCGCCTCCGGCACCTTGCCGGAGACGAAACGGGCAGCGTCGAATGTGTGGATCGCCATGTCGAGCAGCAGGACATTGTCCATCTCCTCACGGAATCCGCCAAAATGCGCGCCGATGAAGAAGTCGCAATGGATGCCCGTCAGGGTGCCGATTGCACCACTATCGACAAAAGCCTTGAGGCGGCGGATGCCCGAGATATAGCGGCGGTTCTGCACGACGGCGTGGACACGACCTGCCTTGTGGGCGAGCTGGATGACCTTGCGACCATCGTCGAGCGACGACGCCATCGGCTTTTCAGACAGCACATGGCAACCATGGGCAAGTGCGGTGGCGACGACATTCATGCGCGCCGGCGGCACGACGATGTCAAACAGCAGTTCCGGCTTGATCTCAGCGAGCAGAGCGTCGAGATCGCTGCCAACCGCAGCACCGTCAAAACCAAATTCCTGGGCAAGATTGCGGGCCGCCTCGATATCGAGATCGACGAAACCGACGACCTTGATACCGGCTGCCAGATCCTCGTTTTCAGTGATGGCCTTGAGCCAGCCGCGCGCCATCGCGCCGCAGCCGCAAATTACTGTATTTCGCTGCACAAAACCCCTCCCTGGTCTCGCAGGACCGGAACTTGCTTTGTGACAAGAAGTTCCGTAAACGTTTACGAAGACTATGCTAACATAGGCATCTGTGTCAATAGACCAATAATGACTCCTTAAGTTTTTGCTGCAGGACGCGTTCGCATGAAAGGCATAAAGCAGCTTGCCCGGCACCTCGACATATCAATTGGAACGGTGTCGCGGGCGCTGAATGGCAAGCCGGACGTCAATCCGGAGACTCGCAAACGCGTCATGGCGGCGGCCCAGGCCTATGGCTACGCACCCAACCAGTCGGGGCGCAGCCTGCGGCAGGGCACCACTAACGCGATCGGCTTCATGATCGAGCTTTCCGCCGACGCCAACGCTTCGAGCGATGATTTCTTCATGGGCGTGTTCGACGGCGTGCAGACCGTGCTGTCGCGCCACAAGCTCGACCTCGTCGTCTTTCCCTGCCCCGCCGACCAGCAGCCGGTCGAGTATCTGCAGCGCATCGTTGGCCGTCGCCTTGTCGATGCGATGATCATTTCGGCCACCTTCCGCCGCGATGCGCGCATCGAATTCCTGAAGAAGGCCGGCATCCCGTTCATCGCACTTGGCCGGTCGGAGACCGGCGAGGATCTCCGCTGGATCGACCTCGATTTCGAAGGCGTCGCCAGCCAGTCGGTGGACCGACTGGTCGAGCACGGGCATCGCAGGATTGCAGTCGCCATTCCAGCTGACGACATCAATCTCGGGCATGTTTTCCATGCCAGCTATCGCGATTCGCTTGCTCGCAACGGCATCAGCTACGAGCCCAGCCTTGTGTTTCGGCAGGAACGCATCGTCGAGGGAGGCCGCGATATCGCCGCCCGGATCGTCGCCATGCCAAATCCACCAACTGCAATCATCCTCTCGAGCGAAGCGGTCGCGCCCAGTCTTTACCAGGGATTGAAGGAGCACGGGATGGCGCCAGGCAAAGATGTAGCTATTATCGGCTTCCGCGACAATCCGCGTACGCACTACCTCAATCCCTCGCTCACCTGCCATTCCTTCTCTCTCGCGGAACTCGGCGGCTCGTTGGCCGAAACATTGCTCGCAGGCATGCCGGCCTATGCTAGCCTCTATCCCGATCAGGCCAACAACAAGGTCTGGCCACTGGCCTTCATACCCGGCGAGAGCGATGCCTTCAGCCTCAAGCGCTGACGCCGCGCACGCTTTGCCGCATTGACCGGGCGCATGCCGCACGCCATATGGTTGCCATGAGCGAAGAAACGACCACACTTTATCAGGCGATCGGCGGCGACGACACGATCCGCAAGCTGGTCAGCCGTTTCTATGACCTGATGGACACATTGCCCGAGGCCCGCGCCTGCCGCGCCGTGCATCCGCCAAGTCTCGCCAGCGCCGAACAGAAGCTCTACGAGTACCTGACCGGCTATCTGGGCGGCCCTCCGATCTACACCGAAAAATACGGCCATCCGCGGCTGCGCTCCCGGCATTTCGTCGCCTCGATCGGAGCGGAGGAACGCGACGGCTGGATATTGTGTTTCCAGCAGGCAATGGGGGAGGCAATCGAGCACCCCAAGCTTCGCGAAATCATCTGGGCGCCAATCGAGCGACTAGCCTTTCACATGCAGAACAAGGACGAGAGCATCCCGAAATGAAATCAGATCTCTTTCCGCGCCTCACCTTGTTCTTTGCAGGGCTGATCGGTGCTTTCGGCGTGATCTTTTCGGCTATGGCAGCACATGGAGAGGACCCACGACTCGTCAGCGCCGCCGCCGTGGCCTGCATGGCGCAGGCGCCTGCTCTGCTCGCACTCTACATCGGGTTCGACAAGATCAGGACAGCCGTGATCGCCAGCCTGTTGATCGGCATCGGTTGCATCCTGTTCTCAGCCGATCTGCTGTTCCGGACGAGATTCGGCCACGGCCTGTTTCCGATGTCAGCGCCGACCGGCGGCACGATGATGATCCTGGGATGGGTGGCGATTGCCGTCGGGGCGCTTTTCAGGCGGCCAGCCTAAGCCTGCGGAATGCGGCCGAATTTCAGAATGTTGCCGTGCGGATCCCAGACATAGAACTCTTCCATGTTCCATTGCCGCACGGTCATTGGTGTCAGCTTCGGCACATTACGCTCACTAAATTCCGCATGCAGCGCATCGATGCCGCCGCCACGAATATAGATACCCGAATTCTCGCAGATGCTGCGATCATCGGTCAGCCAGAAATGCACTTCCATCGGACTGCCGAGAAAGTCTCGACGTAAGATCAGGTAGTCCTTGTCCTCGTAAACCACCTCGCTGAAACCGAGAAAATCCCGGTAAAAGTCGCGACTCTCAGGGATCGACAACGAGGGCAGCATCGGCAGCACTTCAACGCGATCATCGGATGTCAAAGCGCGGTCGACCATCATGCACCTTCTACGACGTTGAAACCTTCAAAGACCGGCGGACCCTTGTAGAGGTGGCGGTTACCGGCAGCGTTCTTGTGCGCTTCGCGAAAATTCTCCGATTTGGTCCATGCCTGGAAATCTGCTTCCGATGCCCAGGTCGTATGCGAAGAAAACAGCGTGTAGCCTTCATCCGGGAAAGCCTTGCCGCGCAACAGCCGGAATTCGACAAAACCGGCAACGGTATCAAGGCTGGAATCGCGGTTCTTCCAGACATCCTCGAATTCCGCCTCGAAACCGGCGGCGACCTTGAACCTGTTCATGGCGATATACATCGGCAAGACTCCCACTTATCTCCTGCGGGCTTTTTGCGCGAGATAGGGCTTGAAGGCAATGACATTGTCGTTGCCGACATTGCCAAGCGGATGTGCCGATGCCGGGGATGCGAGCTCTTCCGGAAAGGCAACCACGTTCGGCGCCTGCATCGCCAGACGCTGACGTTCGGCATAGAGCGCCAGCAGTTCCGGAATGAGCCCGTCGCCACGCTCGGCCGCCAGCTTGTGCAGCCCGATCATCATGAATTCGTTCGATGTAGTGTCGCTCATCCCTGGGCCCTTTCGTGCAGTTCCTGCATGGCGCGCTCGAAGCTGGATTTGGAGCCGTTGCGCAACGGCACGAAGGACGTGCCTGTCTTCTTGCAACCGGTCTTTACCCGCAAGCAGGCATCATGACTGATACAGTCGATGGGGCAGAAAACGCATTCGACGGAAGGCAGTACGGTATCGATTCTGGAAACCGCCTCACGCAACCCACCGTCGTGGTGGATGAGCTCGGCACCGAAATTCTCGGCGATCTGGCGGAGATGGGCAACCTGGCAGTCGCGCCCACCGACATAAAGGATGGAGCGACCCCTGAGGCTTGGTCTCGCTTGGCTTGCGGCGGCTGCCTGCGGGCGTTCGCTGGCCGCTTTTCCCTTCGAAGATTTCTTGCCCATAAGCCCCTATCCCGTTGCAAATCAGCCTGCCGAAGCAGCTGGCGTGAGACGAGAGATACATAAGTTGACAAACGCAGTAAAGATTAAACTTGATTTTTTTAGTCAATAAATAAAATCGGGTTGCACGACACGACTTTCGAGCAAAAAACGTGTATCTTAATAAGGCAATCCGACATAATTTTCCGCAAGTGCAGTTTGTGCGGCATGCGATCCCGAGAGATAATCGAGCTCGGCTTCCTGCACCTTCTGGTCGAATTCGCCGCTTGCCGGAAAGCGGTGCATCAGCGTCGTCATCGACCAGGAGAACCGTTCGGCCTTCCAGATGCGCTGCAAAGCGCGAGCGGAATAAGCGTCGATCGCTGCCGGCGACCTGTCCAGATAGAAATCTCGAAAACCTTCAAACAGGTAGTGCACATCGGAGGCAGCGAGATTGAGCCCCTTCGCACCCGTCGGCGGCACGATATGACCCGCATCACCGACCAGGAACAGCTTTCCGAACCGCAGCGGCTCGGCGACGTAGGACCGCAGCGGCGCGATCGATTTCTCAATCGAAGGACCTGTTGTGACGGCATCACCGACCTCGGCAGGCACGCGGCGGCGCAACTCGTCCCAGAACGCATCGTCGGACCAAGCCTCGACCTTTTCCTCAAGTGGCACTTGGAGATAGTAGCGGCTTCGGACATGCGAGCGCTGCGAACAGAGCGCAAAGCCCCTTGAGTGATTAGCATATACCAGTTCGTGATGCGCAGGAGGCACGTCTGCCAGCAAGCCCAGCCAACCGAACGGATAGATCTTTTCAAAATGCTGCAGCCCCTTGCCTTCGACCGCAGCACGGGAGACACCGTGGAACCCATCGCAGCCAGCGATGAAATCGCAATCGATCCGGTGCGTGGCGCCGTCCTTCTCATAGGTCACATAAGGGTGCGGGCCGTCGAAATCATGCGGCGCAACATTAGTCGCGTCGTATATGGTTAGCCCGCCGGTCTCCAATCGATGGTCCATCAGATCACGCGTAAGTTCCGTCTGACCATAGACGATGACCGACTTACCACTGAGCCCCTTGAGGTCGATGCGATGCAGGCGCCCTGCAAAAGCGAGGCTGACGCCATCATGCACCAGCCCTTCGGCACGCATCCGCGCGCCCGCACCAGCCTCATCCAGAAGGTCGGCAGTGCCAGATTCCAACACGCCGGCACGGATCCGCCCAAGGATATAGTCCCGGCCAACACGGTCGAGAATCACGTTTTCGATCCCGGCCTTGGTCAGTAAAGCGCCAAGCAACAGGCCCGAAGGACCTGATCCAATGATCACAACTTGGCTGCGCACGGCGTTCTCCTTCACTTTTCTTAAGAAAACGTATGGTAACGCCCTCTCGACTATTGCAAAATGTTACCGCTCCCGTCATTCTCACAGAATGCAGTTTTAGACCTTAGAATTGCATTTTCCGAACACCGGCTATTGAGGAGTAACCGGTATTTCGGCGCCAGGAGGAGGCATGAAAACGAACGTTCCCACGTATGGCCTCTATGGAGAGGCGAGCGAAGCTGTGCCGGATTTCTGGATTCACACGGAATCCATTTCCGAGCGCAGCAGCCGCTATAATTGGGAGATCAAGCAGCACCGTCACGAGAACTTTTTCCAGATCCTGCAAATTCGCGGCGGCACCGGTGATGCGACCATCGACGGCAACGTCTATCGGCTGTCGCCGGGCGCGATCGTGCTGATCCCGGAAAAGGTAAGTCACGGCTTTCGCTTCTCCAAGGATATCGATGGCCAGATCATCACCGCGCTGACGGAACGGCTGCCAATCAACAAGCGGATGGATACGCGGCTGCGGGATTTCGTTTCGCGACCACGCCTTATCGAACTGTCGCCCGACGATCCCGATCGTGACTACCTGGTGGTGACGCTCGATCGCATCCAGAGCGAACTCGCCAACGGTTTTGGCGCCCGCGAAGGCCTGGTCGGCGCCTATCTGGAAATTGCTCTGACACTGGCGGCGACCGCTGAGCTGGCAGACCAGTCGGAAGATGGCGCGGCAACCCGCGACATCACCCGCATTTCCCGCCTCAATCAGTTGATCGGCCTACATTTCCGCGAGCATTTGCCAGTGGATTTCTATGCGCGGGAGCTGAATGTCTCGGTAACCCACCTCAACCGCATCACCAAGGCCCAGACGGGCCGGACGATGAACGAGTTGCTGAGCGACAAAATCATCTCGCAGGCCAAGCGCGATCTCGTCTTCACCATCATGACCGCGCAGGAAGTTGCCTATACATTGGGCTTTGCCGATCCTGCTTACTTCACACGCTTCTTCTCACGCGAGACCGGCGACACCCCCAGGCAATTCCGCGAGCGGGAACGCAGCCGCCAGACCCGCGACCGGCAAAAGCCGGCCGTGCTGCCCACCAAGGGAAAAGAAAAGGCGCGGGATCACGCCCTGTTGTGATCCCGGTATTCTACGGCCAGCTGAAATCGCTGGCCGAAGGCGGCTGGCCACCACATCCTCCAGCTTCATCATCATGCCAGTCTGTGCGAACATCGCCACGACGACCGGAACTCAGCGAAATGAGCCCACGCTCATCGCGGTAAGGAAGGCGGTCAAACCACCGCCAAAGGCGTTGGCGGGCGCGGCGTTGCTCGTTTCCAAAACAAAAACTTGCGCCGCACGAAGCCGCTGACTTTCAAATCACCGGCAGCACAAATAAATACGGAAACGTGCTGCGAGGGCACCCAGGCATTGGAGAGAACGGCATGGACTACTATTTCTGGATCAAGGCGGCGCATATCATCGCTGTGATGACCTTCGTTGGCGGTATGATCCTCAACGGTTTTCTGCTGCGCTATCTCGCAGCCGGCCAGGCGCAATCGGAACGGATCTTGAAGGCCGCCAGATTCTGGAACGGCCCCATAATCGGCACTGCCCTGCTGCTCGTTTGGGTGCTTGGCCTCTCTCTTGGCTATCTCGGCAGCTACTTCTCCGACGTCTGGCTGATGATCAAGATGACGCTTGCTTTCATCCTCAGCGGCATCCACGGCATGCAGGGCGGCGCATTCCGCAAGATGCTGCAAACGCCGGCGGTCCAGCCCTCCGCATTCCTGCGCAACTCGGCCGCAGTCACCATCCTCTTCGTGGCCTGCATCGTTGTGTTGGTGATCATCCAACCCTTCCAATAGTCAAAAATTTACCGTTTGATAAATTTTTTGGCTGTGCTACCTTTCGTCAAAAGAAAACGAGAGGAACAGAAACAATGGGAACAACTACACCCGGCATTCAGGGCGGTCGCCTCGACCCGCAAGCCTATGATGCCAACTTCTCCGATCTGCATCCGGCCTACGACCGGCACGAAGCCTTGGTCGCGTCGGACCGCTGCTATTTCTGTTATGACGCGCCTTGCATGACGGCCTGTCCCACATCAATCGATATCCCGCTGTTCATCCGGCAGATATCGACAGGCAACCCGATCGGCGCCGCCAAGACCATTTTCGACCAGAACATCCTTGGCGGCATGTGCGCGCGCGTCTGTCCCACCGAAACGCTTTGCGAGCAGGCCTGCGTGCGCAACACGGCCGAAGAAAAACCTGTCGAGATCGGCCGGCTGCAACGTTATGCGACCGACGCGGCCATGGCGGCCGACAAACAATTTTATAAACGCGCGGCGCCGAGCGGCAAGAAAGTCGCCGTTGTCGGCGCAGGGCCTGCCGGTCTCGCCGCCGCCCACCGCCTGGCCGTCAAGGGGCATGTGGTCACCATCTTCGATGCGCGTGAAAAGTCCGGTGGCCTCAACGAGTATGGCATTGCCGCCTACAAGGCGCCCAACCACTTCGCCCAGGCAGAGGTTGATTACGTCCTTTCCATCGGCGGCATCACGGTCGAACATGGCAAGGCTCTTGGCCGCGACTTCTCCCTTTCCGATCTCCAGTCGCAATATGATGCGGTGTTCCTCGGCCTCGGGCTTGCCGGCGTCAATGCGCTGAATGTTGGTGGTGAAGGCTTCGACGGCGTCCAGGATGCCGTTGACTTCATCGCCGGCCTTCGTCAGGCTGATAACAAGGCGGAGATCAAGGTTGGCCGACGCGTCGTCGTGCTTGGTGGCGGCATGACCGCCATCGATGCCGCGATCCAGTCCAAGCTGCTCGGTGCCGAAGAAGTGACGATCTGCTATCGCCGTGGCAAGGAACAGATGAACGCCTCGGAATATGAGCAGGATCTGGCGACCTCCAAGGGCGTCATCATCCGCCACTGGCTGGCGCCGAAATCGATCATCGGCAAGGACGGCAAGGTCGCCGGTATCGAAGTCGAATATACTGCGGTCAGAGATGGCAAGCTGGTTTCCACCGGTGAGACCGGCGTGATTGCCGCCGACCAGATCTTCAAGGCGATCGGCCAGAAGTTCGAAGCGTCAGCACTTGGCGCATTGAAGCTGGAGGGTGGCCGCATCGTCGTCGATGCCGAAGGCCGCACATCGCTCGACGGCGTCTGGGCGGGCGGCGACTGTGTGCTCGGCGGCGAGGACCTGACGGTTTCCTCTGTTGCCAATGGCCGCGACGCGGCGGAATCGATTGATCGCCAATTCAGCGCCGGACGCCAGCCGTCCTCGGCTGTGGCTTGAGGGAGGATTGAGATATGGCTGATATCCGCAACAATTTCGTCGGCATCAAATCCCCCAACCCCTTCTGGCTGGCGTCTGCGCCGCCGACCGACAAGGCCTACAATGTCGAGCGCGCCTTCAAGGCAGGCTGGGGCGGCGTGGTCTGGAAGACGCTGGGCGAAGAAGGCCCGCCGGTGGTCAATGTCAACGGCCCGCGCTATGGCGCCATCTGGGGCGCCGACCGCCGCCTGCTTGGCCTCAACAATATCGAGCTGATCACCGACCGTCCTCTGCAGGTCAACCTGCAGGAAATGAAGATGGTCAAGAAGAACTGGCCGGATCGCGCCCTGATCGCCTCGATCATGGTGCCCTGCGAGGAGGACGCCTGGAAAGCCATCCTGCCGCTGGTCGAAGAGACCGAGGCCGATGGCATCGAACTCAATTTCGGCTGTCCGCACGGCATGTCCGAGCGCGGCATGGGTGCCGCAGTCGGCCAGGTGCCGGAATATGTCGAAATGGTCGTGCGCTGGTGCAAGCAATATTCCCGCATGCCCGTCATCACCAAGCTGACGCCGAACGTCACCGACGTCCGCAAGCCGGCCCGCGCCGCCCACAACGGCGGCACCGATGCAGTGTCGCTGATCAACACGATCAATTCGATCACCGGCGTCGATCTCGACACCTGTTCTCCCACGCCGTCGATTGACGGCAAGGGCACCCACGGCGGCTATTGTGGCCCGGCGGTCAAGCCGATCGCCATGAACATGGTGGCGGAAATCGCTCGCGACCGCGAAACCTACGGACTGCCGATCTCGGCCATTGGCGGCGTGACCACCTGGCGCGATGCCGCCGAGTTCATGATGCTCGGCGCCGGCAATGTGCAGGTCTGCACCGCCGTGATGACCTACGGCTTCAAGATCGTCGAGGAAATGATCACCGGCCTCGAGAACTGGATGGACGAGAAGGGCTACGCCACCCTCGACGACTTCAAGGGCAAGGCAGTCCCCAATGTCACCGACTGGCAGTACCTCAACCTCAACTACATCGCCAAGGCGCAGATCGACCAGGACGCCTGCATCAAGTGCGGCCGCTGCCACATCGCCTGCGAGGACACCTCGCACCAGGCAATCACCTCGATGCTCGATGGTGTCAGACACTTCGAAGTGATCGAAGAGGAATGCGTCGCCTGCAACCTCTGCATCGACGTCTGTCCGGTCGAAAACTGCATCACCATGGTGCCGCTCGCCGCAGGCCAGATGGACAAGCGCACCGGCAAGGTGGTCTCCGACACCTACGCCAACTGGACCACGCATCCCAACAACCCGATGGCCAAGCAGGCCGCGGAGTGAAGCAAGAAAGGCGGCCGGTGGCCGCCTTTCTGTCGCATGGAGATGACTGGCACGAATTGTGATATCAGTGTCGAAACTGGAATATTCCGATGGCAGCCGTAACGATCCGCAATCTGACCGATGAGAAACACCGAGCGCTCAAGCTTCGCGCTGCCCACCATGGTCGAAGCACAGAGGCGGAAATTCGTGCAATTCTGGAAGATGCCGTACACGGTCACGACCGACTGAAGATCGGCACTGCACTTGCTGAATTTGGCAGAAAATTCGAAGGAATTGATCTCGACATGGAGCGCGACCGAACGCCAGTCGAACCAGCCAGTTTCGAATGATCCTTCTCGATACCAATGTCATCTCGGAACCTATGAGGCAGGATCCCGATCCTCGTGTCGAGCGGTGGCTGGATAATCAGGTTGCAGAGACGCTATTCACGACATCCGTTACCCTGGCAGAATTGCTGGCTGGCATCGTGGGGGAAAGCGCAAGCGCGGTCTGGAAGGCAAACTTGCAAGATTGATATCGGTGCTTTTCGGGCCGCGCATCTTATCATTCGATGTAAACGCGGCTGAAGCCTATGCGAAAATAGCGCGTAATGCGCGCGAAAGCGGCGTTTCCATCGCCTTTCCCGATGGCCAGATTGCCGCAATCGCATCCGTGCACGGCTTCACCCTCGCGACACGCGATCTGATACCCTTCACCGCGGCCGGAATTCCGACCATCAACCCATGGGATCAATGATCGGCGCACGCCCTCAACCCAGCCCCTTCCTCACCACCCATTCCAAGATCGCCGCAGCGATTGCCTCGGGCTGGTCTTCCGGCACGATGTGCTTTGCCGGCCCGCAATTCCTGATGTCCAGATTGGCGATATTCTGCCTGCACCAATCGATGATCGCAGGCCCGACAAGCAACGTCTCGGGTGCGCCCTCAAATGCCAGCAGCAGTTTCGGCACGTCGGCGCTCTCACCAAGCCAGCGGTCATAGGCTTCGATACGTTCGACGACATCGACCGGTTCGCCCTTGATTGGCATGCTGCGCGGCCATGCCAGCAGCGGCCGGCGACTGTCGCGCGTCGGGTAAGGCTGGCGATAGACGTCGAGATCGGTGTCGCTGATGCCTTTTGCGATGGTGAGCCGGATCGCCTGCTCGATGAAGAAGTTCTCGTCAAGCACCTTGGCCTCGCCGGCCGCGGACCGCAGCAGCTCGTAGCGCGCCCTAGCGCCGGGCATATCGTCCCAGGTCAGTGGCCGCATGATGGTCTCCATCAGCACCAGCCCACGGACACGGTCCGGATGGCGCGCCGCCCAATCCATTGCCAATGCGCCACCCCAATCATGCCCGACAAGCACCACGTCCCGCAAACCGAGCACGTCAAACCAGCCTTCCAGGTATCGCGCATGATCGGCGAAGCTGTAGCCAATGTCGGGTTTTCCGGATTGGCCCATGCCGATCAGGTCGGGTGCAAGGCAACGGACGCCTTCGCCAATCAGCGGCATGATATTCCGCCAGACATAAGAAGACGTCGGATTGCCATGCAGGAAGACGAACGGCATGCCCTTCCCCTGCTCCTCATAGTGAATTGTCGAATCGAGAGCCTTGATCACGGACATCGGCCTATCCTTTCCGAACGCAATATAGTAAGGTGCCTGACCAATATGTATTTTAGACAGGCACATGTCAATATGTCGATGTCGGAAAATCCTCTCCATCACGATTCGCTCGGCCTTCTGCTCAGGCTCACCTATCAGCAATGGACGCTTGCGGTGGACACCAGGTTGGCGGAGGAAGGTTTTGGCGATATCCGCCCCCATCACGCCAACGTCTTCACCTTCGTGCCGCCCGGGGGCATCCAGGTTGCCGAGCTCACCAAGCTCGCCCATATGCGCAAGCAGTCGATGACGCAGACGGTCGAGGAACTGGAAAAACTTGGCTACGTCGAACGCCTTCCCGATCCGAACGACAAGCGCGCCCGGCTGGTTTTCCTGACGGAACGCGGCAAAAAGGTTCGACCGATAGCGAGTGCGGCCGGCAAGGTGGTCGACAAGAATTGGGCCGACCTGACGAGCGCAGAGGAGATCGAGGGGCTGCGGCAGACATTGGCAGAGGTGTTGGCGGCTGTAGAGAGCAGAAAGACGTAGGCCGCCTGTACGGAATAAGAAGGGGCCATTGAAACTGTTCGGTATTGCCGATTTTCTGCTGGCATCGTATCCAGGACGATCGCGGCAGAATGCTGCGTCTGTACAAGGAGTCCGAGATTGAGCGTCGCCTTCATGAAGGAAGAGAGTGCCGAAACTGCTTCGGAAACCCTGCTTCCGGATCGCCCGATTTCACCTCACCCGAACCTTGTCACGGAAGCGGGATTGAAGGCTCTGGAATTGCAGCTTCAGCAGGCGCGCGAGGCCTACGATGCTGCGGGCGCGATCGAAGACGTCAACGAGCGGCGGCGGCAGGCAGCCATTCCCTTGCGCGATGCGCGCTACCTCTCCGAAAGGGTTCGCACGGCCCATGTCATACCGGATCCGACATCGGCTGACATTGTCGCCTTCGGCAGCACGGTCGCCTTCAGCCGTGACGATGGCCGAGTGCAGACCTATCGCGTCGTCGGTGAGGATGAGGCCGATCCCAAGGCCGGGTCGATTTCCTTCGTCTCGCCAGTGGCAAGGGCTCTCATGGGCAAGGCAGTCGGGGACGTTGTTGCCGTGGGCGACCAGGAACTCGAGATCTTGACCATCTCGTAGTAGAAAACCTATTCCTTCAACAGCGCCTCGAGATTTTCCAACGTGTCCGCCTCCGCCGCCGGCTTGTCCCAGCGAAGCCTCGATATCCGGGGAAAGCGCATCGCGACACCGGACTTGTGGCGTGTCGATCGCGCCAGCCCTTCGAAAGCCACCTCAAAAACCAGCCCTTCTTCTTCCGTCGCCTTCACCGACCGCACCGGCCCGAACCGCTCGATTGTGTTGTCGCGCACATATTTATCGATCTGGCCGAGTTCCTCGTCGCTAAAGCCGAAATAGGCTTTGCCGACTGGCACAAGCTGGCGGATTCCCGCCTGCTCCTGCCAGACGCCGAACGTGTAGTCGGAGTAAAAGCTCGATCGTTTACCGTGGCCACGCTGCGCATACATCAGCACGGCATCGATCGTGTGTGGATCGCGCTTCCACTTGAACCATGGCCCCTTGCGCCGCCCCGGCAGGTAAGGCGAGTCCTTGTGCTTCAACATTACGCCTTCGATGATCGGATGCACCGGCTGCGTGCGCATGCCATCGAGATCATCCCAGCTGGCAAAGGCAAGCTGCGGCGAAAGATCGAAGCGCTCGGGATCGAGCTTCGCGACCAGCTTCTCCAGTCTCAATCGCCGCTCATCCATGCCGAGTGTGCGCAAATCCTCGCCATCCTCCATCAGCAGATCATAGGCACGCACGAAAGCCGGATACTGCGCCGTCAGCTTGGGCGAGACGCTCTTGCGATTCAGCCGCTGCTGCAGGTCGCTAAAGGTGCCGACATGATCGGGTGGTGTGCCGACAAGCAATTCGCCATCGATGACCGCCTCGAAGTCGATCGCATTGAGGATATCGGGGAAGGTGCCTGATATGTCATCTCCGCTGCGCGAATACATCCGCCTTACGCCGCCTTCCGAACTCACCTGCACGCGTATGCCGTCCCACTTCCATTCGGCTCGATAATCGTCGACTGATAGACCATCGAGATCGCCGTCCTGCACGGGATTGGCGAGCATGACGGGCCGAAAGAGCGCGCGGGCCGCATTTTCCGGCTTGCCCGCCTTGCCTTCCAACCATTGAAAAAGATCGACATAGGGAATCTTCAGCCCATGCCACAGCTCTTCGATCTCTATGACATCCTTGCCCCCGAAATCGGCAAGCGCCTGCTTGGCAAGACCGGAGGACACGCCGATCCGCAAGCCCCCGTTGACCAGCTTGATCACCGCATAGCGTCCCGGCGCGTCGAGTTGGTCAAGGATACCAGCAAACCGCTTTGGCGCTTCGGTGCGAGATGCCGCCATCAGCGTATCGACAACCTGGGACAGCGTCAGTGGATCGGCGGATACCAGCAACTCGTTTTCCGGCCAGATCAGTGACACGGTCTCCGCGAGGTCGCCGACATAGTCGTAGCTATAGGCAAACAGCACCTCGTCAAGCCGCTCGACGGCAAGCGCTCGCAAAAGCGCCGGTTTGATCGCCGGAATGTCGAGCCCGTCTGTCAGGGCCGCGAGTGCATAGCCACGATCCGGATCCGGCGTCTCGGCAAAATAGTCCTTCAGGAGTTTCAGCTTACCGAGGCGCGACGGTGTCAGTACCAGTCGGTCGATGAGTTCGGAAA
The DNA here is from genome assembly GCF_057787725.1 of Shinella sp. OV683. Classification (NCBI taxonomy): domain Bacteria; kingdom Pseudomonadati; phylum Pseudomonadota; class Alphaproteobacteria; order Hyphomicrobiales; family Rhizobiaceae; genus Shinella; species Shinella sp. OV683. The sequence goes on along the minus strand of NZ_CM173543.1, from coordinate 677,490 downwards.
AAGCCCTCATTCTGCCTCGTCCTCATAGCCGACCAGATGCAGGGGTCGCGCGGCGATCTGGTGCAGCTCGCACCAGCGCACCAAAGCTTCCTCCCGCCCATGCGTGACCCAGATCTCCGATGCGCCGGTCTCCTGGATGGTTTCAGTCAACTCGTCCCAATCGGAATGGTCAGACAGGATCAAGGGTAGTTCCACGCCCCGCTGCTTGATACGCTGGCGGATCTGCATCCAGCCCGATGCGAAGCAGGTGACTGGATCGGCAAACCGCCGCGCCCAGCGGTCGGAAAAGGCCGACGGCGTGCAGATGATGATCTCTCCGGCAAAGTCGTTGCGATTGCCCTTTTCCAACGTTGCAGGCGCCAGTTCACCGAGGTCGATGCCCTGGCTCTGGTAATAGGCCGAGAGCTTCTCCAGCGCGCCATGCAGATAGATGGTCTTTTCATAACCGGCTTGCCTGAGCAGGCTGATCACCCGTTGCGCCTTGCCCAGCGCATAGGCGCCGACCAGATGCGTGCGTTCCGGAAATTGGGCGACGGAATGTAGCAGGCGGCGGATCTCCACATGATCATCGGGATGACGGAACACCGGCAGCCCAAAGGTCGCCTCGGTGATGAACACGTCGCAGGCGACAGGCTCGAATGGCAGGCACGTCAGGTCCGGCTTGCGCTTGTAGTCGCCCGAAGCGACGATCCTCATTCCATCCTTCTCGACGACGATCTGCGCCGAGCCTAGCACATGGCCGGCAGGCACGAACCGCACGCTGACGCCATTGATATCAATAGTCTCACCGAGCACCGCCGCCTGTGTCGATCCGGCGAAGCGTTCGCCGTAGCGCAACGCCATGATATCAAGCGTTTGCGATGTCGCTAGAACCCTGGAATGTCCGGAACGTGCATGGTCCGAATGGCCATGGGTGATCAGCGCCTTGTCGACCGGCGACACAGGATCGACATAGAAATCGCCGGGTGGGCAATAGAGGCCTTGCGGCATGGGCAGGAGAAGGTCGGATGCACGCATGGTAAAGAGATAAACCTCGGCGCTACGGTTTCAAGCGGCAGCATCTGCGCGCTGTCGCTGTCGAAACGAATCCTAGAGGGATTGGTTCAATCCTCCCAATTCTCCAGCAGCAATCCCTCGACGCGCGAAAACTCGCGAACATTGCGGCTTATCAAAGTAAGCTCCCGGCATAGCGCCTGGCCGGCGATCAAGACATCATGAGCACCAATGGGCTGCCCCAAAGATGCCAGGGCAGCACGTATCTCTCCGGCCGCCACAGCATCCTCGCGATCAAACTCGAGAACCGGAAACTGCAACTGGTCGAGGCGGGCCAGATTCTCTGTCTTCCGCTCCGATTTGCAAGCACCATAGTAGAGCTCGTGCATGACAATAGATGGCAGTGCGAAATCGACGGGGCGATGCTGCTTAAGCCGGGTGTGAACGGCCGAATTCCCCTTCATGATCGCAATGACCGCATTGCTGTCCAACAGGAACTTCATTTGAAGAAATCGAGTTCGGGTTTGTCCAGCGCGATCTCCTGGTCTTCAACGCTGACAACAAAATCGTCGTCAACAGGGCCAACGAGGTTATCAAGCCAGGTCCATCCATTCGGGATGGGCTCAAGGATAACAGCATTGCCGTGCTTCCGGACTCGGACTTCGTCGGAGGCCAATCGATATTCCTTTGGTAGACGCACCGCTTGCGATCGCCCGGTCCAGAATACTTTTGCCGTATCCATCAAAAGCTCCGCTTGATATGTATTTTTGATATATATCAAATTGGCCCCACTGTGAAGACCTCTCACCTCTCCGCCAGCGCCAGCTTCACCCCGAGCGCAACGAATGCCGCGGCAAAACTCCGCCGCATCCACCTCATGACAGCGGGCCGCGAGATCACTTGATCGCGCATCCCAGCAGCAAACAGCCCATAGAGCGCGAAGACGACGAAGGTCATGGCCATGAACACACCGCTCAAAACCAGCATCTCCACCAGCGGCTGGCTCCGGTCGCTGCCGACGAATTGCGGCAGGAAGGCGAGAAAGAACAGCGACAATTTCGGATTGAGGATGTTGATCAGCACCGCATGCACGATCACCGCCAGCACCGTCCGCTCGCGTTCTTCAGCCTCGATCTTAAGCCCTCCCGCCTCCCTCAATGAATTCCAGGCCATATAGAGCAGGTAGGCGACACCGAGATATTTGAGAATCTCGAAGGCCATCGCGCTGCTGTGCAGAATCACGGCGACGCCGCCGATCGCGGCAAGCAGATGCGGAACGATGCCGAGCGTACAACCGAAGGCAGTGATGAGGCTTGCGCGTGCGCCGCGCGTCAGCCCGGTGGCGATCGTATAGATCGCGCCGGTTCCCGGCGAGGCAACGATGATGAATGTGGTGAGAAGAAATTCCGGGCTCATGCCAAACTCCCTGTCGACTTGCTCAAAGCCATAGGAGTAAGCGGTCATGAAATCCTGGTCTTGAACAGGATTGCGGATCAGCAGAATGCCGCCGCATAGGCGCCAGGCGTTGTGCCATACTTGGTGGCAAACATCCGCGTCATATGGCTTTGGTCGGCAAACCCGCTTTCGAAAGCGGCACCCGCCAACGGCCTACCGCGTCGGATCAGCCGTCGCGCAAGGTCGGTGCGCTTCTGCATGAGATAGGCATGTGGCGTCAGCCCGGTCAGCCGGGAGAAACCGCGCAACAGCTGAAATTTGCTGAGGCCAGCCGCGATGGCGAGATCCTCAAGCGTCAGCGTTTCCGACGGCGCGTCGTCGATCAGGTTTATAGCATGTCGGATGGAGGATGGTGTTTTCGCGGTTAAAGCCGCCTTCTTTTCGACCACCAAACGCTCGATCAATTGGAAAAGAAGCTCTTCCACCTTGATTTCCCCCTCGCGTTCGTGGCCCGCAAGTGCGTCATAGAGTGTCAGAAATGCTCGTGAGGAACCCGTGTCCCTTAACACCGGGAAGCGAAACTCCGGGTCGTTCATGTCGCCGGTGATGTCAGTCACAACAGCCAGGATCGTCTGGGGATCGAAATAGGCCATGCGCCATTGGCGGCCGTGATCGCCGATCGGCATGCCGTCATGCACCTCGCCCGGATTGACGGTGATCAGATCGCCCGCACCCGCCTCGACCCTGCCGCGTCCGCTGGCAGACGCCTGCGCGCCGCGCATGATCGCGCCGATGCCGAATTGCTCATGCGTATGGCGCGCAAAGCTCTGGGCGGAATCGGCCTCGACCAGATCGATTCCGGCAAGCACTGCTTTCTGCATCAGGATGCGGCTCTTGCTCATCCGGCTTCCCTCTCAGAATAGCAAAAGGGCCGCACAATGGCGGCCCCCATGAGCTTTGGCCTCGGACGGCCTACCGCAGTTGCGGTCAGGAAGGTTTTCAGAGCGAGGGCTGCCTCGCAGTCGTCAACTCCATTCCCATGCCTGTCACGAGTACCGAAATCTCATTAGACATTGGATCACCTTCCTTTCATTACGTTGAACATACGCTGAATGTAGGCCTGTTCGCGCGAATTGCAACAGGCTCCACGTGCACAGTTTCTTACAATTTGATACGTTTCCAATAGGCAGCATCTGTAGGGGACAGAAATTGATGGAAAAAATCACCGGCATCGGCGGCTTCTTCTTTCGCGCCAAGGATCCCCACGCACTGTCGAAATGGTACGAAGACCACTTTGGCATCAACACCGTCGCCCAAAACTACGACGATCCGGCCTGGCGGCAGGAGGCGGGCCACACCGTGCTTGCGCCCTTCCAGGAAGACACCGATTACTTCGGGGCACCGGAGAAGACCTGGGCGATCAATTTTCGCGTCAGGAATCTCGACGCAATGGTTGCCCAGCTCAGGGCTGCGAGCATCGTGGTCACCATCGATCCGGAGATCTATCCCAATGGCCGCTTCGCCACGCTTTACGATCCCGAGCAGAACCGGATAGAGCTCTGGCAGCCCGACCCACCGGAATGACTATCGCAGCAGCGGATCGAGCAGCGGCAGGCTGGTCACCGCAGCGATGCCGATCAGGCTATAGGACGCCAGCCGAAAAGTGCGCTCGCTCGCCAGCCTGAACGACTTGGCACCCAGAAACAGACCGAAGGCGTAAAACGGCGCAGCAATCAGCGCCAGCAGGAAAACCTGCATGGTCAGCAGATGTGCGACGAGATAGCTGACCGCAGTGAAGAGCGAGGAAATCGCAAAGAACATCACGATGTTGGCCCGCACCGTCGATATGCTGTTCTTGCCGCCCAACCAGTAAGCAGCGACGGAAGGGCCTCCGAGTTGTGCTGCTCCGCTGAACACCCCGGTAATGGCGCCGACGATCGCAGCGGTGAGGCCCGTAGGTTCGCCCTTGAAGCGCCATCCCGACACCAGCAGCACCAGGAAGAAAATCGCACTGATCGAAATCGCCCAGCGCACGGTCTCCGGATTGAGGTAGACGAGTGCCGCAGCTCCAAGCGGCACGGTTAGAACGGCACCGCAGGACATCGCCGCAACGCCCTTCTTGTCCGCCTTGCGCACTGCGTCCGGCAGCAGCGAAGCGGCAACCACCGTGTCGATCACCAGCAGCAGGGGACTTGCCACGCCCGGTCCCGCGAGCGCGCTGCCGAGCGGGATGAAGATCAGCGCAGCACCGAACCCGGAAAATCCGCGCGCCATGCCGGCAACGAACAGCGTCACCAGCAGCGCAGCCAACTGGCCGCTCGAATGGACCGGGAGAGCCGTCTGGATGGATGCAAAAAGCAGGGAGAAGTCAGGCATGCCGTCTGCGCCTTTCAGGCGTTACAAAAGAGGTAATCGGCACTACACGTCGCCATCGGATGGAATGTTGAGGACGGCGCCGCAATGCTTGCAATACACCGCATCCGCCTCGTGCAGGAAAAGCCCACATTGCTGGCAGGTAAAACGCACCTTCGACGGGCGGAACATCGTCTGGATCAGGCGCAAGAAAAGCGATACCCCGAACACCATGATCAGGATCGAAAGCAGCCTGCCGACCTCGCCTTTCAGCGTGATATCGCCAAAGCCCATCGTCGTCAGCGTCGTCACTGTGAAATACATCGCATCGAGGAAATTGTTGACGTGTTCATTGATGACATACTGTGTGACGAACGAGCTCTGCCGTGGGAATCCCGGTGGATCGATGAGACCGCATATCCGCCTGAAGGCCCATCTAGCAAGTCCCGCCTGAAACAGCCTCGCCGCGGAGTTTGGTCAAAGTTGCGAAGATTTATGCCGGTGCAAGACTATCGTCGCGGCATCGGGGCGGATATGACCGGACCATGATCTACATTTATCTCGCCGCGGCCATCGTCGCCGAAGTCATCGCCACATCGGCTCTCGCCAAGACCGACGGCTTCACCAATCTTTGGCCAAGCCTGCTTTCCGTCGTCGGATATGGGATTGCTTTCTTCCTGCTGTCGCTGGTGACGCGGTCCATGCCGGTCGGCATCGTCTACGCGGTCTGGTCAGGTGCGGGGATCGTGCTGGTGGCGCTAGCCGGCTGGCTGATCTTCGGCCAGAAGCTGGATCTCGCCGCAATCCTCGGGCTCGCCATGATCATCGCCGGCGTGCTGGTCATCAACCTGCTATCGAAATCGGTCAGTCATTGAGATCAGCAATATGCCGCGACGACGGCCGCGGCATATCGAACTTTCGAGCCTATCGGGCCATCATCTTGTTCTTGATGAGGCCGACGATCACCTGCAGGATCACGCCACCGACGCCACCGCCCACGAGTTGCGTGATGATGTGACCGATATCCAGCGAGCCACTCGTGGCGGCGGCAGTCGCCGCTTGGCCGAGAATGGAGCTGAGAAGTGTTCCGCCGCCGAGCCCGCCGATCGCCCCCGCGACCAGGTTGCCGATCGACCCAAGATCGGAATCCTTGATAACCTTGCCACTGGCAGTGCCGCCGACAACGCCGCCGATGATCTGTGCTATGATTGCCGTAAGATCCATGATTGCCTCCACATCAAAGATGTTCCCGCTTCACGCAGAAACTGCCGACAATTGTATGCTAAAGTAGCAACTCTGGAAAGCGGCAATCCCACTTCAACAACCGTTGCGTAACGTTGCACGTGCCGATCAAAATCCATGCTCGCCTAAGAAGCCAGGGGCCTCGCGACATCATTTGCTCGCGTTCATACGCAAGGCTTGCGCACACAACCGTGGAAACTGCTAAATATTTCATAACCCTCTTATTTTACCCAATAAATGACCAGCAAGAAGTCATTGTTCAGGCTTCAGCAATTTAAAATCTTTCGATGCGAATGTCGGCGCAAGCTATCTGTGCGGCCGCCTCCATGGCTGCAACGCAGAGACGAGCATGACGCTTTTCTCCACACGGCAACCTGATCCGCCACTGACCGCGCTTCGTGTCCGGTTCCGGTGTGAATACGCCAGCGGCCCCTGAGTCGCGGCGGCGGGGAACCCGTGTCCGGCAACTGTCAGTGAACCAGAAGTCCGCATTTTCGACCACTTGGAATTCCGTGGTCTGAACCGGATGCAACCTCGGCATAGGATGTAAAATCAATGTCCATCAGAAATGTATTGCTTGGCCTCCTGCTGCTGTTCAGCGTCGCGCTGAGCTTGATGGTCGGAAACCTGACGGTGACCAACTATCAGAAACACGCAATCTATTCCGAAGTCTTCCAGTCTGCAGCCCTCGATAAGGCACTCTTCAAGGCCCTGTTGAATTTCCGCAACGAGCGCGGTGACAACACGACGGCGCTATCGCTGTCGCAGGCAGACGCAAGCCAGACTCTGGAATCGCTCGGCAAGAACCGTAAAACGGTCGATGCCGCGATGGCGGAAGCTCTTGCCATCAGGGCCGGGCTGGATGTCTCCTCCCTCGATCAGTCGACACAGGAAATGAAGGCTGCCTACTCGCAGATTTTGGAGGTGCGCAGCCGCGTCGATTCCGAGTTGGCCTTGCCGCTCGAAAAGCGTAATCCAGAGACTTCAAAGACGTCACTGGCAACGGGCGGCGAGTTTCTCATCACCCTTGAAAACGCTTCGAATGCCGTCGAGGGCCACATCCGCACGCTCGATACCGCGATGACGCCACTCATCCAGATCCGCTCCTTTGCCTGGGCAACGCGTGCATTCGGCGGCGCGGGCGCACTCGTGATCAACGGTCTGGTGGCCAGCGGCAAGCCGATGACACCGGAATTGCGCGCAACAGTCGCGGTCGCCGATGCCAATGCGGCTTTTGCCTGGAAGTCTACGGGTGTCCTCGTGGATCACCCCGATACGCTGCCCGCGATCAAGGACGCCTACGCCACAGCCAACACGACCTATTTCACCGGTCCCTTTGTTGAAACCCGCAAGTCGATGGTCACAGCGCTGGAAAGCGGCGCGAAGCCGCCATTGGCGATCGACGATTGGCGTCCGCTGACAACGTCGACACTGAAAACCGTCGCCAATGTTGCCTCGCTTGCCATGGACAAGATGAACGAACAGGCGGCGGCGGAAATGCAAAGCACCTTCACCCTGAGCATTGTCTACCTCGCCATCTTCCTCATTGCAGTCGCACTCAGCGTAATGGGCATTATCGTTGTCCTGAAACGGGTAATCCGCCCGATCGAAGCACTGACGCAGTGCATGGGCGCGCTCGCCGGCGGCAACACGGATGTCACCGTTCCCGCGGCCGAGCGCAAGGACGAGATCGGCGGCATGGCAGCTTCGGTCGAGATCTTCAGGCAAGCCGCGATCCGTAACGCCGACCTTGAGCGGCAGACCGAGGAAGGCCGCAAGCAGGCTGAACTCGATCGCGTCGAGATGCAGCGCCGCGCCGAAGCGGAAGCCGAAGAGCGCTTGACCCAGGCAACCGGCGCTTTGGCTGCGGGCCTCAAGCAACTCGCTGCCGGCAACATGGTCTGCGAGATCCACGAGAATTTCACCGCCCAGTTCGAGCCCTTGCGCCAGGATTTCAATGCCTCGGTTCAGCAGCTTCGCGAGGCGCTGAGTGCCGTGGGCCGTTCGGCGTCGTCCGTCAACTCGGGCAGCTCGGAAATCTCCAACGCCTCCAACGATCTCTCCAAGCGGACCGAGCAGCAGGCCGCTTCGCTGGAAGAGACGGCTGCAGCGCTTGAGCAGATCACCGCCAACGTCGTCTCGACTTCCAAGCGCACCAATGAAGCGCGCGAGGTTACCAAGTCTGCCCGCACGACCGCCGATGGCTCTGGTAAGATCGTCCGCGATGCCGTCCTGGCCATGGAAAAGATCGAGGAATCCTCCAAGCAGATCGGCCAGATCATCGGCGTCATCGACGATATCGCTTTCCAGACCAACCTGCTTGCGCTGAATGCCGGTGTCGAAGCGGCACGGGCCGGTGATGCCGGCAAGGGTTTTGCGGTCGTCGCCCAGGAAGTCCGCGAGCTGGCGCAGCGCTCTGCCAACGCCGCCAAGGAGATCAAGGGGTTGATTTCCAATTCGGCCTCGGCGGTCGGCCAGGGCGTCAAGCTGGTCAACGATACCGGCGAGAGCCTCAACGCCATCGAAAAGCTCGTCCAGACCATCAACGATCATATGGACGCGATCGCCACCGCCGCACAGGAGCAGTCGGTCGGTCTCGGCGAGGTCAACACCGCCGTCAACCATATGGATCAGGCAACCCAGCAGAACGCGGCAATGGTCGAGGAGATGAATGCTGCAGGCATGTCGCTGGCCGACGAAAGCAACCAGCTGCGCGCGCTGCTCGCCAACTTCCGCCTCGGCGACCAGGTGGCACAGCTGCGTGAAACCTCACGTCAGATGCGCGCTGCCACAACTCCGGCTGCACCAGCAGCAAGGCCGGCCTATTCGGCGCCAGCACGCCCGGTCGCAGCACCAAGGGCAGCCGTCGCGTCGCGTGGTTCGGCCGCTGTCGCCAAGGACAACTGGGAAGAGTTTTAAGCCTCGGTCTTAAACAGCAATTCGAGGGGCGGTTTTCCGCCCCTTTTTCATTTCGAGATTGCCAGCCCGCCCATGAACAGCTGCTCCAGATAGCGCGCCGCATCCTCGAAACGCCCGTCACCAGCCTTCTCCTGGCCGAGCACGGCGCGCACCTGCACGTCAAAGTCGGCGTAGTGCTGGGTCGTCGACCAGATCGAAAAGATCAGGTGGTAAGGGTCGCATTTGGCTATTTTGCCGGCTTTGGCCCAGGTGCGGATCACCTCGGCCTTCTCATCGACCAGTTCCTTGAGCGGCCCCTTCAGTTCATCCTCGATCAACGGTGCACCGCGCAGCACCTCGTTGGCGAACAGCCGGCTTTCGCGAGGGAAATCGCGGGCCATTTCCAGCTTGCGGCGAATATAGGAACGAATCTCGGCTTCAGGATTACCCTCGGCATCGAACTCGCGCAGCGGATCGAGCCATGTATCGAGTACACGCTCGATCAGCGCCCGGTGCATCGCCTCCTTGGTGCGGAAATAGTAGAGGACATTCGGCTTCGACATGCCGGCGACCTCGGCGATCTGGTCGATCGTCGCGCCGCGGAAGCCATGCATGGAAAATACATCGAGGGCAGCTTCGAGAATCTTCTCTTCTTTTTCTTCCTGGATGCGCGTTCGCCGCTGTGTCTGTGCTGCCCGAGGTATCGCCATTGAACTCGCTGCTCCCGGCGTCACCCAAGTCCCGAAAAATGTTGGTTTGTTTTCTTTTTCGGCTTGAGTGCGGCGTCAGAAATTGTAATGTTTACCAAACGGTCAAATTATTGGACAAAACGGCGCTCAAACGCAACTGTCCATTTCAGGTAATGGCAAAATAAACGCCCCTGACGAGACCATCGGGAACAATGAGGCGGCCGCTCGGCACGTCTCGCTTGATAAGGGCGAAGAGCCCGGCATGGGAGAATGATCGTGACTGCACCCGGCGAAAATATGCGCATCAACGGCGACCGTCTATGGGATTCGCTGATGGATATGGCCAAGATCGGCCCCGGCGTGGCCGGCGGCAACAATCGCCAGACTCTTACCGATTCCGATGGCGAGGGCCGCCACCTCTTCAAGACATGGTGCGACGCTGCAGGTCTGACCATGGGCATCGACAAGATGGGCACGATGTTCGCGACTCGTCCCGGCACCGACCCCGATGCCCTGCCCGTCTACATCGGCAGCCATCTCGATACCCAGCCGACCGGCGGCAAATATGATGGCGTGCTCGGCGTGCTCTCCGGCCTCGAGGTCGTCCGTTCGATGAACGATCTGGGCATCAAGACCAAGCACCCAATCGTCGTCACCAACTGGACCAACGAGGAAGGCGCCCGTTTCGCCCCGGCCATGCTGGCATCGGGCGTGTTCGCCGGCGTGCTTTCTATGGATTACGCCTATTCACGCCAGGACCTTGATGGCAAGTCGTTCGGCGACGAACTGAAGCGCATCGGCTGGCAGGGCGACGAAGAGGTCGGCGCCCGCAAGATGCACGCCTATTTCGAGTATCACATCGAACAGGGCCCTATCCTCGAGGCCGAGAACAAGCAGATCGGTGTCGTCACCCATTGTCAGGGCCTGTGGTGGCTGGAATTCACGCTGACCGGCCGCGAGGCCCATACCGGCTCGACGCCGATGAATCTGCGTGTCAATGCCGGCCTCGCCATGGCCCGCATCATGGAGACGGTGCAGGGCGTGGCAATGGAAAACCTGCCCGGCTGCGTCGGCGGCGTTGGCCAGGTAAAATTCTCGCCGAATTCCAGAAACGTGCTGCCCGGCACCGTGATCTTCACGGTCGATATCCGCTCGCCGGATCAGGTCAAGCTTGATCGCATGCGTGCCAAGATCGAGGCCGAGGCCGCCAAGATATGCGAAGCGCTGGGCGTTGGCTGTTCCGTCGAGGCCGTCGGCCATTTCGATCCGGTCACTTTCGATCCAGCGCTGGTTTCGGCCGTCCGCAAGGCAGCAGAAGACCTCGGCTACACCCATATGAACCTGATCTCCGGTGCCGGCCACGATGCGTGCTGGGCCGCCAAGGTCGCGCCGGCCACTATGATCATGTGCCCCTGCGTCGGCGGCCTGTCGCATAACGAAGCCGAAGACATCTCCAAGGAATGGGCCACCGCCGGCGCCGATGTGCTGCTGCGGGCGGTGGTGGAGACGGCGGGGATTGTGGAGTAGTCCAATGTCGGCTTGGCGCAAGACCGCCCCCTCATCCGGCCCTTCGGGCCACCTTCTCCCCGCTGGGGAGAAGGGGGAGATTGCCATTCCCGCCACGTTCTACTCGCTATCATCTCGCGAGACATTCAATTGGGCCAGGGAGCATGAAGCGGGCTTCCTCTTCTCCCCAGCGGGGAGAAGGTGGCCCGAAGGGTCGGATGAGGGGGCATGCCACATGCGAAACCCGGAGAAAGTCGTCACAAAGCGCAAAGCCGGATCAACCACAAAGGCGCGAGGCTTCCGCCAAAATGAAACTGAGGCAGAATACCGGCTCTGGAGCGACCTGCGAAACCGCTTGTTGAACCGCCACAAGTTCGCCCGACAGATTCCGCTAGGCCCCTACGTTGTGGATTTTCTCTGCCGGCAGAAAAACCTGATCGTCGAGCTCGACGGCTCGCAGCATGCCGAGAGTGAACGCGACGTACGACGCACCGACTGGCTGAACGCGCAAGGCTATTCTGTCCTGCGCTTTTGGAACGACGAGATTCTTCGCGAAAGACGCGCGGTGCTTGAGACGATCTTAGCGGTACTGGACGGCAAGATCTTTATTCCATGTGCCACGATCCGGTTCTCGCCGGCGCACGTGATCGCCATTTCTAGGAACGAGGGAACAAAACCATGACCACAGTCATCAAGAATGGCACCATCGTCACCGCCGACCTGACCTACAAGGCCGATGTGAAGATCGACGGTGGCAAGATCGTCGAGATCGGGCCGAACCTCTCCGGCGACGAGACGCTGGATGCGACCGGCTGTTATGTCATGCCGGGCGGCATCGATCCGCATGTGCATCTCGAAATGCCCTTCATGGGCACCTATTCCTCCGACGATTTCGAAAGCGGCACGCGCGCCGGCCTCGCTGGCGGCACGACAATGGTGGTGGATTTCTGTCTGCCCTCGCCCGGCCAGTCACTGCTTGAGGCGCTGCAGATGTGGGACAACAAGTCTACCCGCGCCAATTCGGACTATTCCTTTCACATGGCGATCACCTGGTGGGGCGAGCAGGTGTTCGACGAGATGGAGACCGTCGTCAAAGAGAAAGGTATCAATACCTTCAAGCACTTCATGGCTTACAAGGGTGCCCTGATGGTGGATGACGACGAGATGTTCTCCTCCTTCCAGCGTTGCGCCGCCCTCGGCGCCCTGCCGCTGGTGCATGCCGAGAATGGCGATGTCGTTGCCCAGATGCAGGCAAAGCTGCTCGCCGAAGGCAACAGTGGCCCCGAGGCGCACGCCTATTCCCGCCCTGCCGAACTCGAGGGTGAAGCCACCAATCGTGCCATCATCATTGCCAATGCTGTGGGCGCCCCGCTCTATGTCGTGCACACCTCCTGCGAACAGGCGCATGAAGCCATCCGGCGCGCGCGCCAGAACGGCATGCGCGTCTATGGCGAGCCGCTGATCCAGCACCTGACGCTCGACGAGAGCGAATATGCCAATCCGGATTGGGACCATGCCGCCCGCCGCGTGATGAGCCCGCCCTTCCGCAACAAGCTGCATCAGGACAGCCTCTGGGCCGGTCTGGCCGCAGGCTCGCTGCAGGTGGTGGCAACGGACCATTGTGCTTTCACGACTGCGCAGAAGCGCACCGGCGTCGGCGATTTTACCAAGATCCCCAACGGCACCGGTGGGCTCGAAGACCGCATGCCGATGCTCTGGACCTATGGTGTGGCCACCGGCCGCTTGACCATGAACGAATTCGTAGCCGTGACCTCGACCAACATCGCCAAGATCCTCAACGTCTATCCGCGCAAGGGTGCGATCCTCGTCGGTTCCGACGCCGACATCGTCGTGTGGGATCCGAAGCGTTCAAAAACCATCTCCGCCTCCAGCCAGCAGTCGGCGATCGACTATAATGTCTTCGAAGGCAAGACGGTGACCGGCCTGCCCCGCTATACGCTGACCCGCGGCCATGTCGCCATCGAGGAAACGACGATCAAGACGCGCGAAGGCCACGGCCAGTTCGTGGCCCGCGAGCCATTCCCTGCGGTCTCCTCGGCGCTCACCAAGTGGAAGGAAGTCACTGCGCCCCGCAAGGTACAGCGCTCAGGCATACCGGCAAGCGGGGTCTGAAAAATGAAAGCGCCCCGCATTCTCATCACGAGCATACTTTGCGTGGCGCCCTTCGCGGCCTCGGCGGCTTCGCTTCCGATCGATGGCAAGTATGGAAACAAACCGGGATGCCACTATGCAAAAACTGAGGAGTCCTCGGGCGAAGACGATTTCCTGCTGCTGACACCGGACGACGTCAGGTCTTCGGTGGCCTATTGCAGCTTCAAAAGCATCGACAAAACCGTGGGCGACACGATCACCGCGACCCTCACCTGTGCCGATGAGGGCGAGTCAGGCGACCAGGATTTCGTCGCCGATGTCATCCGCACTGGCAACGACAGCTACACCGTCAAATTCAAGGACGGCTCCGTTTGGGGGCCGATGACGCGATGCAGGTGATCTCACCCCACCACCGCCTCCAGCTCCGGCAACAACACCACGCTCTCCTGCTCGTTGGGATCTGTCCTGGCGATCACTGCAGAACAGCTCTCCGTCGTCGAACGATTGACCGGCAGGTGCGGCACGCCGGCCGGGATGTAGAACATGTCGCCGGCCTTGGTGATCACCCGGTGTTCGAGATTGACGCCGTAGAAGGTTTCCACCTCGCCGGACAGTACGAAAATCGCCGTCTCATGCCCCTCATGCATATGCGCCTTGGCACGACCGCCAGGCGGCACTGTCAGCAGCATCATGGCAATGCCGTGCGAGCCGGCAGACTCCTTCGATATGCCTTCCAGATAGGAAAATCCCTGCTTGCCGTCGTAGGGGATAGTGGGGCGGATGAGCTTGCATTCGGGATAAGGGGATGATGACATAACGCGATCCTCGACATAAGAAATCATCACAGGGCGGACGAACCGTTCGTGGGAACATATCAGAATGAAACTGGGTATATATGTCAAACACCAATGAAACCGTGGTCTCGGCGACCGATCTTGGACTGACCTTCCAGACCAATGATGGGCCGGTGACAGCACTCACGGATGTCAATCTCGATGTGAAGAAGGGTGACTTCGTCTCCTTCATCGGCCCCTCGGGCTGCGGCAAGACCACCTTCCTGCGCGTCATCGCCGATCTCGAAAAGCCGACCTCGGGCGCCATCCTCGTCAACGGCATGACGCCGGAACAGGCGCGCCGCAAGCGTGCTTATGGCTATGTGTTCCAGGCAGCCGCGCTCTTTCCCTGGCGCACCATCGAGAAGAACATCGCGCTGCCGCTGGAGATCATGGGCTACAATGCTGGTGAGCAGAAGCTGCGCATCGAGCGCACGCTCGACCTCGTCAATCTCAAGGGGTTCGGCAAGAAATATCCCTGGCAGCTGTCCGGTGGCATGCAGCAGCGTGCCTCGATCGCCCGCGCGCTTGCCTTCGACGCCGACCTGCTGCTGATGGACGAGCCCTTCGGCGCGCTCGACGAAATCGTCCGCGACCATCTCAACGAACAGCTGCTCGAGCTTTGGAAGCGCACGGACAAGACCATCTGTTTCGTCACCCACTCGATCCCCGAAGCGGTGTATCTCTCCACCAAGATCGTGGTGATGAGCCCGCGTCCCGGCCGCGTCACCGACGTCATCGAATCCACCCTGCCCCGCGACCGCCCCCTCGGCATTCGCGAGACGCCGGAATTCCTCGAAATCGCCCATCGCGTCCGCGAGGGCCTCAGGGCGGGACACAGCTATGAAGAACATGTCTGACACATCGAATTTGACCTGGAGCGCCCGTTCATGAAGTTTGGTTTTCTTCTCTGGCTTTCCATATCAGCCGTGATTTTCGTCAGTGCGGCCACCGCGTCCCGCCTCTACGTCACATCCAGCAACGTGCTGTGGGTGGTGCTGTCACTGTCGCTCTATATCGTCGGCAATCTGATCATGATCCGGCTGATGCGCGAGGGAGGCCTCGGCCTGGCTATCTCGATCTCGGCGATTGCCCAGCTTGTTCTCGCCAATCTCATCGCCTTCGGTTTCTTTCAGGAGCGATTGTCGTCCATCCAGATGGGCGGCGTCGGCCTCGGCCTGATTGCCGTGGTGCTGATGCTCTGGCCGACCAGCGCGAGCGTCTGAGATGAATGGAGCGACCAAAACCAGCGACAAGATCATCCCGGTTCTGACCATCTCGGCGATCATCCTCGTCATGTGGTTCATTGCCTCGGTGTTCATGAACGCGCCCTTCCAGCGCGATCAGGACAAGCGCGACGGTGTGACCTCGACATTTCCCGAACTGGTTCTGAAGACGTGGTCGCAGCCCAAGCCGACCATGCCTGCGCCGCAGCAGGTCGTGCAGAACCTCTACAAGAACATCTTCACGGTAAAGCCGTGGTCGGCGCGCAGCCTCGTCTACCATGCCTGGGTGACGCTCTCGTCGACCTTGCTCGGCTTCTTGATGGGCACGGTGCTCGGCATCGTCATCGCCGTCGGCATCGTCCACATCCCTGCACTCGACAGGTCCTTCATGCCTTGGGTCATCGCCTCGCAAACAATCCCGATCCTGGCTATCGCACCGATGATTGTCGTCGTGCTCGCCGCAATCAACATCACCGGTATCCTGCCCAAGGCGCTGATCTCCACGTACCTTTCTTTCTTCCCCGTGGTCGTCGGCATGGTAAAGGGACTGCGCTCGCCGGATGTCATTCATCTTGATCTGGTCCATACCTATTTCGCAAGCAAATCGCAGGTGTTCTGGAAGCTGCGGGTGCCCGCCTCGATCCCGTTCTTCTTCACCTCGATCAAGGTCGCCGTCGCCGCAAGCCTGGTCGGCGCGATCGTCGGCGAGTTGCCGACCGGTGCAGTGGCCGGATTGGGTTCCAAGCTGCTGGCCGGTTCCTATTACAGCCAGACCATCGATGTCTGGGCGGCACTGATCATGGGCTCCCTTGTCGCCATCATCCTGGTGACCATCGTCGACATCGCCGCGCGCTTCGTCCGGTCCGGCATGGGCGGGAGGCCGGAATGATGCATTTCAAGCTCAACTGGCAGGCAATGCTTGCTACGCTCGCCCTCGTCCTCGCCGTGCTCTTCTTGCCGCTGACCACAGTCGCCTCCGCCCTGAGCACGGTGGCGATCCTTGTGCTCATCGCGGCCGCCATCGGTGCCTCGCTCGTCAATGCGCTGACAGCCGCACCAACCGTGGTTGTCGGGCTGGCGGTCCACGTCGCGGTGCTTATCCTGATCGGCACGGTGGCGGGCGCGGAAGGCACAGCCGGAACAAGTTTCTTCGCCACCCTCGCCGCCTGCTGGCTGATTGCCTGGCGACTGGTCACCGTGCTTTCCGGGGATGGCACGAAGCGGTCGGGACAGGGTTTCTGGGGCCGGATCGCCGCCCCAAGCCTGTTTGGCATCTGGATCCTGATCCTGTGGGAGGCGATCACCCGCGGCGCGGGCGTGCCCTTCGTGCTCTTGCCACCACCGTCGGCGGTCGGCGCCCGCATCATGACGTCGCTGCCGATCCTGGCGGCGGACTTCAAGCAGACCGTGCTGAAGGCGGTGATCTTCGGCTTCGTCGTCGGCTCGGGTGCTGGCTTCCTAGTGGCGGTGCTGGCCGATCGCTTCAAGTTCCTCACCAACGGCCTGCTGCCGATCGGCAATCTCGTTTCGGCGCTGCCGATCATTGGTATCGCGCCGGTGATGGTCATCTGGTTCGGCTTCGACTGGCAGTCCAAAGCCGCTGTGGTCATCATCATGACCTTCTTCCCGATGCTGGTGAATACCATCGAGGGACTGAAGAGTGCCGGCCACATGGAGCGCGACCTGATGCGCACCTATGGCTCAAGCCACTTCCAGACGCTGCTCAAGCTGAGGCTGCCGGCCGCGATGCCATTCATCTTCAACGCCCTGAAGATCAACTCGACGCTCGCCCTGATCGGCGCGCTGGTATCCGAGTTCTTCGGCACGCCAATCGTCGGCATGGGCTTTCGAATCTCGACCGAAGTGGGTCGGATGAATCTCGACATGGTCTGGGCGGAAATTGCCCTTGCAGCCGTTGTCGGGTCGTTGTTCTATGGCGCGCTCGCACTTCTCGAACGTGCTACGACTTTCTGGCACCCGTCCTATCGCTAACAAAAGCGGTGCCGCAACAAAGGGGAACTAAAGCATGAAAAATGCAATGAAAGTTACTGTTGCTCTTGCCATGTCACTGATGGCGGGAAGCGTGCTGGCCGCCGACAAGGTGACCCTGCAGCTGAAATGGGTCGCCCAGGCACAGTTTGCAGGCTACTTCGTCGCCAAAGACAAGGGCTTCTATTCCGAGGAAGGCCTCGACGTCGACATCAAGCCGGGCGGCCCCGACATCGCACCTGAGCAGGTGATCGCCGGCGGTGGCGCAGATGTGATCGTCGACTGGGCCGGCGGCGCACTTGCCGCCCGCGAAAAGGGCGTCGGCCTCGTCAACATTGCCCAGCCTTTCGCAAAGGCCGGCATGGAGCTCGTTTGCCCGAAGGATGGCCCGGTCAAGGCCGAAGCCGATTTCAAGGGCCATACGCTCGGCGTCTGGTTCTACGGCAATGAGTATCCATTCTTCGCATGGATGAACAAGCTCGGCCTGAAGACCGAAGGCGGCGCCGATGGCGTGACCGTCCTCAAGCAATCCTTCGACGTCCAGCCGTTGATCCAGAAGCAGGCCGACTGCATCTCGGTCATGACCTACAACGAGTACTGGCAGTTGATCGACGCCGGCTACAAGCCGGACGACCTGATCGTCTTCAACTATGCCGCCATGGGCAACGACCTCATGGAGGATGGCCTCTATGCGCTCCAAGACAAGCTCAAGGACCCGGCCTTCAAGGAGAAGATGGTCAAGTTCGTCAAGGCGTCCATGAAGGGCTGGAAATACGCCATGGACAACCCGGATGAAGCCGCCGGCATCGTGATGGACAATGGCGGCCAGGACGAGAACCACCAGAAGCGGATGATGGGCGAAGTCGCCAAGCTCCTGGGCACCGGCGACGGCAAGCTCGACATGGCACTCTATGACCGCACCGAAAAGGCGCTGCTCGACCAGAAGATCATCGCCAAGAAGCCGGAAGGCGCCTACACGACCGAAATCACCGACGCAGCCTCCAAGTAAGGTTGCTGGGTTTGACACGACGAAGGCGGGTCGCAAGGCCCGCCTTTTTTGCGGGCGCTCAAGCGTGAGGTGATTGAGGATGTCAAAGAGCGTTCACGCGGCGGGATTCCGTCCGTGGCATGCGGCATTTCCATTCTCTTGGCCCGTTAGGGCCGGCCGGGGCGCAAATCGTGCCTCGTAAGTAAATAGTATATGGCGCGCTTTGCGCCCCGTTTCGGTGGTTTTTACCTGCGAACCTAGAGATCTGCTTCCCCACCGCGACAGTGTGCCCGATGGGGAGATGTGTGCCTCTGAGGCACGTCCGCGGCCAGCCACGTCCTTTCGAACGCCGCCGAAGAGGTCTCCGTTTCTCACAGGCCCCCGGCAAGAGAATTTACGTCATCCTCTCCAACCAGGCACCGGCCCCACCTCGCTGTCACGCCTGACAGTGTATCCGTGATGGGACGGGAATCAGTATAAGCGAGATTGAGAGGGCGGGGATATTGGGGGATAAACTATTGAGTATGTTGGCGTATCTCGCTTCATACGATTGACGATGATTTGCCTCATGAGCCCCTCATCTGCAATTTCTATCGTTTAGCAATTGCGCGCACCGTCCCACTTGCAGGCGCCCTTTTCGGGCGCAATCGCTAAGCCGATGAAATTGCTTCTTCTCCCACCAGGGGAGAAGTAGGCATGCGGCGCTGCTCCGATTTTGCCTCTCCCCTTGTGGGAGAGGATAGCAAGCCCGCGAGAGGCGTAGCCGATCGCCTGGGCGCGCTTGGTGAGGGGTAGAAATTGCAAGAGCGGGGGTCATCAAGATACCGCTCAACACCCACAAAAAAGCCCGGCTTTCGCCGGGCTCCTTATCTCGCTCAGACGGTGAAACGGCTTACTTGGTGCCGATTTCGAAGTAGTTGTACTTGCCGTCTTCGCCCTTTTTCCACTGGTACATGGTGTAGTCGGGGCGGGTGATGTCGCCCTTGGCGTCGAAGCCGATGTCGCCGATGACGGTCTTGAACGGACCCTTGGCCTTGGCGGTTTCAGCGACCTTCATCGGGTCGCTAGTGCCGGCGGCCTTGGCAGCGTCAGCGATGATCTGCAGAGCAGCGTAGGAGTAGAGCGTGTAGGCTTCCGGCTCGAAGCCGGCGTCACGGAACTTCTTGACGGCAGCAGCAGCGTTCGGGTTGTTGCGCGGATCCGGCGGGAAGGTCATCAGCGTGCCGTTGACGGCGTCGCCGGCGATCGAAGCCAGTTCGTTGGAGGTGATGCCGTCGCCGGACATCAGCGTAGCCTTCATGCCCTGGTCGGCCATCTGGCGCATGATGAGACCGGCTTCGGTGTGCAGACCGCCGAAATAGACGATCGAGACGCCGGCTTCCTTCATCTTGGCGATAAGGGCAGAGTAGTCCTTTTCACCAGGAGTGATGCCTTCGTAGATCACTTCAGTGATGCCGAGGCCGTTCATTGCCTTCTTGGTTTCGTCGGCAAGGCCCTGACCATAGGTGGTCTTGTCGTGAACCACGGCAACCTTGGCGTCCTTGAAGTGGTCGGCGATGTACTGGCCGGCTACCGCGCCCTGCTGGTCGTCACGACCGCAAGTACGGAAGGTGTTCCAAAGGCCCCGCTCGGTGAAGTTCGGGTTGGTGGACGCAGGGGTGATCTGCATGATGCCGTTTTCGGAGTAGACTTCAGAAGCCGGGATCGAAACGCCGGAGTTGAAGTGACCGATCACGAACTTGACGCCATCACCAACGAACTTGTTGGCAACCGAGATGCCCTGCTTCGGGTCGGAAACGTCGTCGCCGAGCACGATCTTGACCATCTCGCCATTGATGCCGCCGGCGTCGTTGATATCCTTGGCAGCCTGTTCAGCACCCTTCTGGAGCTGTGCGCCGAAGGCCGCATTCGGGCCAGTCAACGGGCCAGCTACGCCGACCAGCAGGTCAGCCCAGGCGGTGCCGCCGAATGCCACCATGGCCGAAATCGCCACGGCTGAGAGAAGCATCTTTTTCATATTTAACTCCCAATAATAGAGACGGTATGGTTCCTTATTTGCCCTTGCCGCCCGTCTTTCGCGGCCAAGGCTATTCCCCATTCGGCTATCTGTTCACAGCCGATGGAATTCTGTCAAACACTCTTTTTCTTCCAGGCAAACAGGCCCGCCTTTTCGTAGAGCCAGTAGTACTTGGTCGACATCTGCTTGGCCCGCGTGTAGCGAAAGCCGGCCAGCGAAAAAATCATCAGGCAAACCGTATCGACGATGTAGTAGTGCAGCGAAAACATCGTGCCGTTGAACAGCGCGTGGTGCACGAACCGGATGCCGATGCCGAGCAGCAGCGTGTAGATCACCACATGCGGGATGATCTGGCCCCAGCCGTCAGCGACGCCCTTGCCAGTGCGCCAGGCGGTCCAGCCGCCGATCAGGAACGATACCATCACGAACGACCAGAAGCTGGGTTCTTCGTAGAGAATACCTTGCATTTCAAAGCTCCCTCATGCGGCCTTCCCGGCAATTCTTCCGAGCCAGGATAGGCCGCCAATTCGATAATCAGTGATGTCCGCCTTCGAGATAGGCGGCGCGCACTTCCGGACTTGCCAGCAACTCCTGCCCCGTACCGCTCATCGTCACCAGGCCGTTGACCATGACATAGCCGCGATGGGCAAGGCGAAGCGCGGCAAACGCGTTCTGCTCGACGAGGAACACCGTCAGGCCCTCCGTCTTGTTGAGCTTGCCAATCGCCTCGAAGATCTGCTTGGAGATCAGCGGTGCCAGACCCAGCGACGGCTCGTCGAGAAGCAAAAGCTTGGGGCGCGCCATCAGCGCGCGACCAATCGACAGCATCTGTTGTTCGCCACCCGAAAGCGTGCCGCCACGCTGTGCCTGGCGTTCCTGAAGACGCGGGAAAAGCGCGAAAATCCGCTTCACGTCTTCATCGAAGAACTTCTGCTTATCGAGGCCGGCGCCCATCTGCAGGTTCTCGAACACCGTCATGCGCGGAAAGATTCGCCGGCCTTCCGGTGATTGCGCGATGCGAAGCCGGGCGATCTCATGCGTCGGCATATGGGTAATGTCGCGGCCTTCGAAGGTAACCGAGCCGCTGCGCGCCTGCGGGCTGCCGCAGACGGTCATCATCAGCGTCGATTTGCCGGCGCCGTTGGCGCCGATCAGGCAGACGATCTCGCCCTTGTTGACTTCGACATCGACGCCGCCAAGCGCCCGGATATTGCCGTAGTAGGTTTCAACACCCTGTACTTTGAGCAGAGGCTGGGACATCAAACATTGCCTCCGGCGATTTTAAGCGCTTCTTCTTCATCATCGACGCCGAGATAGGCCGCGATGACCTTCGGATCGTTCTTGACATGCGTCGGATTGCCGTCGGAGATCTTCTGGCCATATTCCAGCACGACGATGTGGTCGGAAATTTCCATGACCACCGACATGTCGTGCTCGATCAGCAGGATCGATGTGCCCGTTTCGGTGCGGATGCTGCGCAAGAGATCGTTGAGCGCCTGCGATTCGCGCGGATTGAGGCCGGCCGCGGGTTCGTCGAGGCACAGCAGCCGCGGCCCCGTGCACATGGCGCGGGCGATTTCGAGCCGCCGCTGGGCGCCATAGGGCAAATCGCCGGCGGGATCGTCGGCGCGATCGGTCAGATTGGCTTTCTCCAGCCAGAAGCGAGCAAGCTCGATCGAGGCCTTCGACTCCTTGGCGTAGGGGCCGAGCCCCAGAAGGCCGAGCACGGTGAAACCCGACGCCTTCATCAGCTTGTTGTGCTGGGCCACCAGCAGGTTTTCCAGCACGGTCATGCCGGAGAACAGCCGGATGTTCTGGAACGTCCGGGCGACCTTGGCATGCGCCGTGATCTTGAAATCCGGCATCTGTTCGAGCTGGAAGACTTTCTTGTCGCTGCGATTGAAACGGATCATCCCCATCGTCGGTTTGTAGAAACCGGTAATGCAGTTGAAGACCGTGGTCTTGCCGGCGCCGTTCGGACCGATCAGCGCCGTGATCTCGCCTTCATAGGCATTGAACGACAGATCGTTGATGGCCATCAGGCCGCCGAACTTCATTGAGAGATGCTCGACTTCGAGCAGAGTGTTCTTATCCATTGCTTTTCCCCTCGGCGCCTCAGCCATGGCCTTCCTTGGTGAAACTGCCCGAAACGTTCTTGCGTTCGAACAGGAATGCCGTCGGCTGGCGGCTGCCGACAAATCCACGAGGCTTCCAGACCATGATCACCACCATCGCCAGGCCGAAGATCAGCATGCGATAGAGTTCAGGTGTGAAATTCTCGCCGAAGATTTCCTTGAGGAACTCCATTTCGCGCAGCAGTTCGGTGCCGCCGATCATGGCAACTGCAGCAACCGCGATGCCCACCAGCGAGCCCATGCCGCCGAGAACCACGATCGCCAGGATGATGGCCGATTCGAGGAACACGAAGGATTCGGGCGACACGAAGCCCTGGCGGATCGAGAAGAACGAGCCGGCAAAGCCACCGAACATCGCCCCGATCGCAAATGCCGTCAGCTTGGTGTTGGTGGTGTTGATGCCAAGCGACCGGCAGGCGATTTCGTCTTCGCGCAGAGCTTCCCAGGCCCGGCCCACCGGCATGCGGCGCAGCCGGATCGTCACGAATGCCGTCAGCGCGCAGAGAGCCAGGATGAGATAGAACAGGAAGATCTTGTAATAGGCCGATGATGGCATCAGTCCGAATGTCGCGGCAAAACCGGTCGGTGAGGCATCGAATTTGATGCCGAAGAAGGTCGCCTTGGGAATGCCGGAGATGCCGGCCACGCCATTGGTCACTTCACGCCAGTTCTGGATCACCAGCCGGATGATTTCCCCGAACGCCAATGTGACGATCGCCAGGTAATCGCCCTTGAGCCTGAGCACCGGAAAACCGAGGATCACGCCCCAGAAGGCCGAGAGAATGCCCGCCATTGGCAGCAGCACCCAGAAGGACAGGCCGAACTTCTGCGACAGCAGCGCGTAGGAATAGGCGCCCACCGCGTAGAAGGCGACGTAGCCCAGATCGAGCAGACCGGCGAGGCCGACGACGATGTTCAGGCCCCAGCCCAGCATCACGTAGATGAGGATCTGGATGCCGAAATTGTCGATATACTTCAACGAACCCTGCGTGCCCGCGAAATAGAGCACGATCGGCGGATAGAGCACCAGCGCCAGCACCGCCAGAAGCGTGAAATTCCGCGAAATGAAAGCGCGGAAGTAATAGAAGACCCACGAGATGAAGTAGATGATCGCAACGGCCTCGATGACCGAGACGATCCAGTCGCGACCCGGCATGCTCGCTTTCAGCTGTGCCCCGAAAACCACCAGGATCGCAGCGATCGCTAATGCGGCGGCGGCATAAGGCAGCGCGTAGAATTTCTGCGCAGCCTTGCCCGGAACGAAGCTAGGCAACAGGCTCGCCGCCTTGCGGTCTGCCAGATGCGGCCGGATAACCGTGATCAGCAGGAAGCGAATGACCATCACCGCAACGACGACGAGGGCTAGCCTGACCCAGTGGGTCACGACAACCAGCTCGTTGTGGATGTTCTGCGTCGTCTCAAGGCCGATGAACAGGATGAACAGGCCGAGAGCGATGACACCGGCGAAGATAGATTCGCGGATGGCATAGGCGGTCAGGTTTGGTGTGGCCGCCTTTTGCGTAGGATAGGTGCTGTGCATGGGATCAGACCTTCTCGACTTCGGGTCGTCCGAGGATGCCCGAAGGCTTGAATATCAGCGCGATGGCCAGGATGGAGAACGTCGCGACATCCTTGTAGTCGATGCTGAAATAGGCCGACCAAAGCGCCTCGATCAGGCCGATCAGCAACCCGCCAAGCACAGCGCCAGGCAGAGAGCCGATGCCGCCGAGAACGGCTGCGGTGAACGCCTTGACCCCCGGCACGAAGCCGTCGGCAAAGGAGATGACGCCGTAATACATCAGGTACATCGTGCCGGCGACGGCAGCCAGTGCCGCGCCCATGACAAAGGTGATCGAGATCGTCCTGTCGACATTGATGCCCAGGAGCGCCGCCATCTTGCGATCCTGCTCGGTGGCGCGCTGCGCGCGGCCCAGCGAGGTGCGATTGACGATGTACCAGAAGCCGGTCAGCAATATCGCGGTCAGCACGATGATGACGATCTGCTTGAGCGACACCGTGATGTTACCGAAGCTGTAGACGTCGGTGATCATGCCCGGGATCGCCTTGTTGCGCGGTCCCTGCGTCACTTGCACGAAGTTCGAAATCAGGATCGACATGCCGATCGCGGTGATTAGCGGCGCGAGCCGGAAAGACCCGCGCAATGGCCGGTATGCCATCTTTTCGATCGACCAGTTCCACAAGCTGGTGACGGCCATCGCAACGACCATCATCACGAACAGTGAAACGGCGACCGGAAGGCCGGCAAACATCGCCGTCAACACCAGATATACGAGCAAGGCGGAAAATCCGCCCATCATGAAGATATCGCCATGGGCAAAATTGACCATGCCGATAATGCCGTAGACCATTGTGTAACCGATTGCGATCAGACCATAAATCGAGCCAAGCGTCAGCCCGTTTAAGAGCTGCTGGATAAAATACTCCATCCGTTTTTCCCCTAGCGCAGTTATTGTTTGCTGCGCGTATCTTTTTTGCCCCGGCCCTTTATGGGCTCTCTAGGTGAGGGGATTCCATACTGTTTTCGACATAAATGTGAAGCTAAAAAGTGCGATTTCAGAAAAAACTTTGTAACATTAGTTAAGTTCGGCGCTTTTAAAGGCGTTTGCCGTGGAAAAAATCGAACAAAGTCAAAAAAACAGACAAAGCCACTATAACCATAGACAAAAGTCTAATGCCGGCCGGAAAACATCAGTTCTCCGGCCGAAAAGTCGCCTAGCAGCAAGCTAGTTCCGCATCACGGACCCATTACCATCAAAGAGTGGCACAGCCTGCAGCCGTGCATCCAGCATATCGCCAAGCAGCTCGACCTGCCAGCCCCCTTCAACATCAGCGATTTCCTTGGGCACGTAACCAACGGCAACGGACAGTCCCGGGGTATGCGCATAGCCGCCTGATGTCACCCAGCCTCGCACCTCGCCCTTGTGCCAGATCGGCTCGTCGCCGACGACGTCGGCATCGCGCGCCTCGACGATAAAGGTTCTGAGCCGCATCGCGCCACCTTCGGCCTTCTCCTTGGCAGCAGCCGCCTTGCCGATGAAATCCGCGTCCTTCTTGAGCGCGATGAAGCGACCAAGCTCGGCCTCATAAGGTCCATAGAGCGGCCGATATTCGCGCGACCAGCTGCCATAGGCTTTTTCGAGGCGCAGCGAGTTCAGTGCCCTGAGGCCAAACATGCGAATGCCGAATTCCTCGCCCGCCTCGAGCAGCTTGTCGAAGATATGACGCTGGTATTCCGGCTTCATCCAGATCTCGTAGCCGAGATCGCCGGTATAGCTGACACGTCCGACGATCGCAGGCGCCTGGCCGATATCCATCTTGCGAATCGCCATGAACGGGAAGTTTTCCGTCGACATGTCGGTGTGGGTCAGCTTGGCCATGACCTCGCGCGCCTTGGGTCCGGCAATCGCCAGACCGGTGAGGCCGAGCCCAACCGCCTCGAATGTCACCGACCCGTCGGTCGGCAGATGGCTCTCGAACCAGCGCATGTGATAGTTTTCGGCCACGCCCGAGCCGATCAGCAGGAACTCGGTATCGCTAAAGGTGGCAAGCGTGAAATCGCCGATCAGCTTGCCGTCGTCCTTCAGCATCGGCGCCAGCGTCATCTTGCCGACGTCGGGAATGCGGCAAGCCAGCATCCTGTCGAGGAAGGCCTTGGCGCCCCTGCCCTTCACCCAATATTTGGCAAAGCCCGATGTCTCCATCATCCCGACAGAGGCGCGCACGGCCTCGACCTCTTCGCCGACCGTGTCGAAATCGGTCGACCGTCGCCAGGAGAACTTGTCCTCCACGCCTTTCGGTGCAAACCAGAGCGCCTGCTCGAGTCCGTAATAAGCCCCAAATACGCCGCCCATCTCCTTGAGCTTGTCATAGATTGGCGTCGTCTGCAGCGGGCGACCGGCCGGCAGTTCCTCGTTGGGGAAGCGGATCGAGAAGCGGCGGGAATAGGCTTCGCGCACCTTGGCATTGGTGTAGGCGAGTGTCGCGTAGTCGCCGTAGCGGGCGATATCCATGGCAAACACGTCGAAGCCGGGATCGCCGTGGATCATCCAGTTGGCGAGCGCCAGGCCAACGCCGCCGCCCTGGCTGAAGCCAGCCATGACAGCGCAGGCCGACCAGCAATTGCGAAGCCCCCGGATTGGCCCGACCAGCGGATTGGCGTCTGGCGAGAAGGTGAAGGGGCCGTTGATGACGGTCTTGATGCCGGCGTTGTTGAAGGCCGGGAAATGCCTAAAGCCGACTTCGAGTTCACCGGTGATGCGCTCCAGGTCTTCGCCGAGCAGTTCATGGCCGAAATCCCATGGCGTCGTGATTGGCGACCATGGACGGCAGTCCTTTTCGTAGGTACCCATCAGCATGCCGCCGCGTTCCTGGCGGATGTAAATCTCGCCGTCGAAATCGACGCAATGGACGATCTCGCGACCGCTCGCCTTGTTGAACGCCTCGACCTCCGGCATGTCCTCGGTAATCAGGTACATGTGTTCCATGGCCAGAACAGGCAGCTCGAGCCCGATCATCCGGCCGACTTCACGCGCCCAGAGGCCGGCACAATTGACGATGTGCTCGGCGATGATCTCGCCCTGATTGGTGATCACGCGCCACGACCCATCCTCGCGCTGCACGAGATCCTCGACCTTGGTGTGCAGGTAGATTTCGGCGCCGTTCTTCTTCGCCGATTTCGCATAGGCATGCGTGGTGCCATAGGGATCGAGATGTCCTTCGACCGGATCGTAGAGCGCGCCGACGAACTGGTCGGGATCCATCAGCGGCATGAATTCCATCGCTTCCTTCGGCGTCAGCAACTCGCTGTCCAGCCCGCCGTAGCGGCCCTTGGCCTTGATGGTCTTTAGCCAGTCGAAGCGGTCCTTGGTGGCCGCTAGCATCAGGCCAGAGGTCATGTGCAGGCCGACATCCTGGCCGGAATATTCCTGGATCTCCTTGTAGAGCTCGACGGTGTATTTCTGCAGCTTGGCGACATTGGGATCACCGTTGATCGTATGCATGCCGCCCGCCGCATGCCAGGTGGAACCCGACGTCAGTTCCGAGCGCTCCAGCAGCACGACATCGGTCCAGCCGAATTTGGTGAGGTGATAAAGCACCGAACAACCGACGACCCCGCCGCCAATGACGACCACTTTGGTATGACTTTTCATGCGCACAGCTCCGCCGCCGGAGGGATGCTAAAATCCCCCCGTTCTTGATAACCAATTGATTGGAAAAGGCATTCCGATCCGCTACACGCTTGCGCGCGAGCTCCGAACCGCCCTCGAGTTCACGAGAGCAGACTATTTTCAAAGCGGGGCAATTCTTGTCGCTCAGGCGAAAACAATTAGCCTGTTTGCGCCAAAATCGCAGTGATGGGCCGGCAAACCGCCGGCCCATCACCAGCCACTCATTGCTCGACGACGGCGAAGGACATTGCAAACTCACGGCCCGCTTGCTTCAGGTCGTGATAAAGGCTCTCCGCGAAGCTGCGCGCGCCGACGATCTCGAATTCAGTCTCACCCGTGCGAGCGAGGTTGATCGTCAGGTGACCGAAGGCCATGTTGGCCGATGTGCCAACCGGCAGCCCCTCACCTGCGATATCGACAGATACACCCTTCATCAGGATGTCGATGGCGTCGGGGCCCTTGAGACGAAACAGCGTGCGCCCATGGCTCTGGTCGACGACCAGGGCGGCTGCCGGATCGACTTTCGGTGCTGCGTCCATGCTGACCGCGACCCAGTCACCGGGACCGACGAAGCGAAGCGCGATGCCCGGCGTTGCGGCAAGTTGGTTCTTGACCTCGCCGTTCCTGCCGCGAAATGCCTGGACCGTATAGATCTTGGCTGCCTCGACCAATTCCAGGTGATTGGCACCCGGCATCTCGATGCCATGAACGGTGCTGTCGGTCAGCGGGTGGCGGGAAATCATCGTATCCGGCATCGCAGTCACCTCATCCATTGAGCTTGGTGTTTTCAGGATCGTAGAACACTGTCGAGCCGATCACGCATTCGGTTTCCATGCCGCGGATCTTGTCCCAGACGACAACGGTCTCTCCCATGCGCTCGCGGCCCGACTTGACGAAGGCGAGCGCGATCATGTGACCGAGCGCCGGCGAGAAGCAGACGGAAGACACCCAGCCCTGATCGTTGGCGGTCGAAGCGACAGCACCGGTCTTGAGGATATGCGCCCCGGACTTGATCTCCGCCTTCGGATCGACAGGCCTCAGACCCACGAGTTGGGCACGATCGGCTGCTCTCATGCCGTAGCGGTCGAGCAGGCGCTTGCCGATGAAGTCTGTCTTGGTGGCCGAGACCATCTTGCCGAGGCCGACATCGTCGGCGGTCACGCGGCCGTCGAGTTCGGCATGGGTGACATGGCCCTTCTCGATGCGCATGACGTTCAACGCCTCGACGCCATAGGCGCAGATACCATCCGCCTTGCCGGCCTCCATGACCGCATCGGCGACAGCCTCGCCGTATCCCGCAGGTACACCCAGTTCGTAGGCCAGTTCGCCCGAGAACGAGATGCGATAGAGTCGCCCGACCACGCCGCTTTTCAGCGTGATTTCCCGCGCCGCCATGAACGGAAACGCCTCGTCGCTGAGATCGTCTGATATGACCGCCTGCAGGATGTTGCGGGCCTTGGGGCCAACCACGGACATCTGCGCCCACTGGTCGGAGACCGAGATGTAGCGCACGTCGAGATCGGGCCATTTGGTCTGGTGGAAATACTCCATATGCGCCAGCACTTCGGCGGCATAGGCCGTCGTCGTGGTGATGAAGAAGTGGTTCTCCGACAGCCGGCTGACCGTACCGTCGTCGTAGACGACACCGTCCTCGCGCAGCATCAGCCCGTAGCGCGCGCGGCCCACCGGCAGCTTCAGCATCGGGTTGGAATAGAGCCGGTTGATGAACTCGGCGGCATCGGGGCCTGCGACCTCGATCTTGCCGAGCATCGACACATCGCAGATGCCCGCGGCCTGGCGGACAGTCTTCACTTCGCGGTCGACACTTTCGCGCCAGCCGGTTTCGCCGGCGCGCGGGAACCACGACGAGCGGTGCCAGAGGCCGGTCACCACCGTCACCGCGCCATTCTTCTTGGCCCAGTTATGCAGTGGCGACAGCCGGTCCGGCATCGCATGTTCGTGCTTGGAGGCACCCACGAGCGCACCAAAGGTCACCGGCGTGTAGAATGGCCGGAACGTGGTTATGCCGGTGTCGCGCGGCGTGAGGCCCTGCATCGAGGCCAGGATTGCCGACGCGTTGACATTGCCGAGCTTGCCCTGATCGGTCGCCATGCCATTGGTCGTATAGCGCTTGGCATGTTCGACATGACCGTAGCCTTCGCGGATCGACAAGCTCAGATCCTTCACATGCACGTCGTTCTGGTAGTCGACGAACGCCTTGGACTTGGCGCCGGAGACATACCACAGCGCCGAAAAACCCTGCCCCGCCTCGCCTTCGACTTCAGGCTTGTCATAGGCTGCGGCCGTCTTGCCGAGTGCCTCAACTGCCACAACACCCTTGGCCCAGCCGTCGGCGAGGCATGCACCGAGCCCATATTCGCCAGCCGCAGCGCCGGCCGGCTGGAAGGCCGGATCGCTGACCGGCGCCACAAAAGCCGCAAGCTCATCGGACCAGACCGGCTTTGCACCCCGCTGGCAGAGAAGATGGATGATCGGGCTCCAGCCGCCGGAAGATGCCAGCGCATCGCATTCGAGCGAATCGACATAACCGGACCGATCAAACACCAGGCCCTTGACCCGCAAGCTGCCCTTGGTATCGACCACCTTGCCGCCCATGAGCGTCCGCACGCCAGCCGGAGCGACATCGTCGGCCTGGGCGCGGCTGTCGATCAGCGCTGAAATCTCGATGCCTTGTGCTACCAGATCGCGGGCAGTCTCGTAGCCCGACGCACCATTGGTGAAGATTGCCACCTTCTTGCCGACAGCGACGCCATAGCGATTGGCATAGGTGCGGATGGCCGACGATGTCATGACGCCCGGACGGTCATTGCCGCCGAACACCAGGGGCCGCTCCTCGGCACCGCTGGCCAGGATCGCGCGCTTGGCCGCAATGCGCCACAGGCGTTCCACCGGCCGTTCCTGTGCCGGTATCGCGACGTGCTTCTGCACCCGTTCGACCGCGCCGAACACCATGTCGTCGTACCAGCCGAACACGGTGGTGCGAGCCATCAGCGTCACATTGTCGAGCGACTTCAGTTCCGCGACCACACCCGCGGCATAGTCCGTTGCCGACTTGCCGCCAATCGAGGCACGGGTCGAAAGCAGCGAGCCGCCGAGCCGGAAGCTTTCATCGGCAATAATGACGCGCAAGCCGGCACGACCGGCCGCAAGCGCCGCATTCAGGCCGGTCGGGCCTGCACCGACAACCAGCAGATCGCAATGTGCCCAGCACTTTTCATAGGAGTCCGGATCGGCCTCCGTGATCGCCAGCTTGCCGAGACCTGCCGCCTTGCGGATGAAGGGCTCGTAGACCTTCTCCCAGAATGCCTTCGGCCACATGAAGGTCTTGTAGTAGAAGCCCGCTGACAGGAACGGCGACAGCAGCGAATTGGCGCTGCCGATATCGTATTTCAGCGACGGCCAGCGATTCTGGCTGGCTGATATCATGCCCTGATGCAGTTCTGCCATCGTGGCGCGCGCATTCGGCTCCGAACGGCCGCCCTCGCCGATCGTCATGATCGCATTGGGTTCGGCAGAACCGGCAGTAATCACGCCACGCGGACGGTGATACTTGAAGCTGCGGCCGACGAGCAGCACGTCATTGGCGATCAGCGCCGAGGCCAGCGTGTCGCCGCCATAGCCCTTGTAGGCCTTGCCGTCGAACTTGAAGCTTATGTCGTGGTTGCGGTCGATGATACCGCCGGAGGAAAGACGATAAGCGCTCATGCCTCGCCTCCCGCATAGGTGGCCTGCGCATCGGTGACCGAAAATACCTGATGCGAAACGGTATCGCGTTCGACGATCAGCCAGCGGCGGCAGCCAGCAAGATGCTGCCAATACTCCTTGTGCAACCCCACCGGATTGTTGCGGATAAACACATAGTCCGCCCATTCCTTGTCGGATGCTTCGACAGCGGGCCGATGCACGGTCGCATCGCCCTTGATGGTGAATTCGTCTCTGGCGCGGACGCCGCAATGCGGGCAGTGGATAAGGCTAGCCATGATACTTCACGCCCTTAATGCAGATTGGGTTGAGGGCCTTTGCCGCCCTCGTCGATCGAATAGCCGCGCTCGAAGCGGTCGAGCCGCATTTCACGCGTCACCGGATGCGGCTCGTTCTTGGCAATCAGATGCGCGAACGTGAAGCCCGATGCAGGCGTCGCCTTGAAGCCGCCATAGCACCAGCCGGTATTGAGGTAGAGGTTTGGCACCGGCGTCTTGTCGATGATCGGCGAGCCGTCCATGCTCATATCCATGACGCCGCCCCAGGTACGCAGCACCTTGGCGCGCGACAGGCCGGGGATCATCGACAGGCCCGTCTCGAACACATGCTCAACGGTGTAGAGGCCGCCGCGACGCGCATAGGAATTGTAGCCGTCGATATCGCCGCCGAACACCAGGCCGCCCTTGTCGGATTGCGAGATGTAGAAATGACCCATGCCGAAGGTGATGACATTGTCGATTGCCGGCTTCAGCCCTTCGCTGACGAAGGCCTGAAGCACATGGCTCTCCACCGGCAGGCGGAGATCGACCATGTTGGCCGTGATGGTCGAATGGCCAGCCGTGGCCAGCGCCAGCCGGTTGCAGCCAATCGTGCCCTTGCTCGTCTCGACGCCGGTAACCACGCCGTTCTTGCGGACGATGCCGGTGACTTCGCAATTCTGGATGATGTCGACGCCACGCATGTCGGCGCCGCGACCATAGCCCCAGGCGACCGCATCATGGCGCGCCGTACCGCCGCGACGCTGCATCAATCCGCCGAAGATCGGGAAGCGCGCATGCTTGAAGTTCAGGAACGGAGCGATTTCCTTCAACTGCTCGGGATTGAGCAGCTCCGCATCAGCACCTTCCAGCAGCGCCGAGTTGCCACGCCGCGCATAGGTGTCGCGCTGGCCGTCGGAATGAAAGAGGTTGATCACGCCGCGTTGCGAGATCATGGCGTTGTAATTGAGATCCTGCTCGAGGCCTTCCCAAAGCTTCATGGAGAGCTCGTAGAACGGCTCGTTGCCCGCAAGCATGTAGTTGGAGCGAATGATCGTGGTGTTGCGGCCGATATTGCCGGACCCGAGCCACGATTTTTCCAGCACCGCGACATTGGTGATGCCGAATTCCTTGGCGAGGTAATAGGCGGTCGCCAGGCCGTGGCCACCGCCGCCGACGATGATGACGTCATAGTGCGGCTTGGGCGTGGGCTCGCGCCATTGCGGCGTCCAGCCCCGGTTTCCCCGAAGCGCCTCCTTGAAAATGGAAAAGGCCGAAAAGCGCATTCTTCGTTCCACTCATTTTGATTGGCGAGGCGGAAGCCGCCTCCTCAGTTGCAAAGACCATGCCGCACCGCCCACATGACTTCTATACACAATGAGACATGTAATTAGCAATTTGGGCCAGCAGGTCTTTGGCCGCATTTAGTTCGGTCACGTCGGGAAAAGATCAGAGATGTTTCTTGTGCGCCTGTCTCCTCGCGGCCGAAATATGCGGAAAAAGTCGCAATCGAGTTTCCTATTCCATCCAGTTATAAGACGCCAAAACGCCTCATTTGCAGTCAAAGAGGTTGCCTCACCGGGACAAAATCACTAAACGCACTTCAAACCTTTCGCGACAGCGATTTAGCGGAGTAAAAGCCGAACATGTCACTGACCCATCTTCAGCGCCTAGAGGCTGAGGCCATTCATATTTTCCGCGAAGTGGCCGCGACGTTTTCCAATCCCGTCATGCTCTATTCGATCGGCAAGGATTCGTCCGTCATGCTTCATCTGGCGATGAAGGCGTTCTATCCCGCCAAGCCGCCGTTCCCGTTTCTGCATGTCGATACTGGCTGGAAATTCAAGGAGATGACCGCATTCCGCGACAAGATGGCCAAGGAGCTCGGCATCGACCTTCTCGTCCATATCAATCCGGATGGCGTCGCCCAGGGCATCGGCCCGTTCACCCACGGTTCCAACACCCATACCCATGTGATGAAGACGCTGGGCCTGCGCCAGGCACTCGACAAATACGGCTTCGACGCAGCCTTCGGTGGCGCTCGCCGTGACGAAGAGAAGTCCCGCGCCAAAGAGCGAATCTTCTCCTTCCGCAACGCGCAGCATTCCTGGGATCCGAAGAATCAGCGCCCGGAGATGTGGAAAACTTACAATACCCGCGTCGGCCAGGGCGAATCGATCCGGGTTTTCCCGATCTCCAATTGGACCGAGCTGGACATCTGGCAGTATATCATGAAGGAGAACATCCCGATTGTTCCCCTGTATTTCGCTGCCAAGCGCCCGGTCGTCGAGCGCGACGGCATGCTGATCATGGTCGACGACGACCGCATGCCTATTGGCCCTGATGACGTAATCGAAAACAAGCTGGTTCGCTTCCGTACGCTCGGCTGTTATCCCCTGACAGGCGCGATCGAATCCGATGCTGCCGACCTGCAGGAAATCGTCCGCGAAATGCTGACGGCGCGCACATCGGAACGCCAGGGGCGCCTGATCGACAAGGACGAAGCGGGCTCGATGGAGAAGAAGAAGCGCGAGGGGTATTTCTGATGGACGTTTCAATCGCAAATGACGTCTCCGGCGATATGATCGAATACCTGCGCGAGCAGGAAAAGAAGTCGATGCTGCGCTTCCTGACCTGCGGCTCGGTGGACGATGGCAAGTCGACCCTGATCGGCCGCTTGCTCTATGACACCAAGCTGATCTTCGAAGACCAGTTGGCCACACTCGAGCGCGACAGCCTCAAGCATGGCACCGATGGCGAAAACATCGATTTCGCGCTCCTGGTCGACGGCCTCGAAGCCGAGCGCGAACAGGGCATCACCATCGATGTCGCCTATCGATTCTTCGCCACTTCCAAGCGCAAGTTCATCGTCGCCGACACCCCAGGCCACGAGCAATATACCCGCAACATGGCCACCGGCGCCTCGACCGCCGATCTCGCAGTCGTGCTGGTCGATTCCCGCCAGGGGATTCTTCGCCAGACGCGCCGCCATTCGTTCATCGCCTCGCTGCTCGGCATTCGCCATATCGTGCTCGCCGTCAACAAGATCGACCTGATGGACTATTCGCAGGATGTCTTCGACACGATCGTAACCGACTACATGGAATTCGCCAGGGATCTCGGTTTTGCGACGATCCAGCCGATCCCGATGTCGGCCCGCTTCGGCGACAACGTCACGATGGCCTCTCCGAAAATGCCGTGGTACAGCGGCCCGACACTGCTCGGCCATCTGGAAGACGTACCGGTTGAAAACGACTATCTCGACAAGCCGTTCCGCTTTCCCGTGCAGTATGTCGTGCGCCCGAACCTCGACTTCCGCGGCTTTGCCGGCACCATAGCGTCCGGTCGAATCGCCGCCGGCGACAAGATCACCGTTGCCAAGTCGGGCCAGGAATCGCGCATCAAGGAGATCGTCACGCATGGCGGCAATCTCGACAGCGCCGTCGAAGGCCAGGCCGTCACCATCGTGCTGGAAGACCAGATCGACATCTCGCGCGGCGACATGTTGGTCGATCCCTCAAATCGCCCGCATGTGGCCGACCAGTTCCAGGCGCGCATCGTCTGGTTTGACGCCCATCCGATGATCCCGGGCCGTTCCTACATTCTCAGGACTGAGGTCGACAGCGTCAGCGCCACCATCACCACGCTCAAGCACCATGTGAACATCAACACATTCGCGCATGAGGCGGCCAAGCACCTCAACATGAACGAAGTGGGCGAGTGCAACATCTCGACCCAGTCGCCGATCGCATTCGACGCCTATAAGTCGAACCGCGTCTCCGGCAACTTCGTGCTGATCGACCGCTTCACCAATGCGACCGTCGGCGCCGGCATGATCGATTTCCCGCTGCGCCGCGCCTCCAACGTCCATTGGCAGGCGATGGAAGTCAACAAGGATGCCCGCGCTGCGCTGAAAAGCCAGAAGCCGGCCATTGTCTGGTTCACCGGCTATTCCGGTTCCGGCAAGTCGACCGTTGCCAACAATTTGGAAAAGCTGCTCACCGCACAGGGCAAGCACACCTTCATGCTCGATGGCGACAATATCCGCCACGGCCTGAACCGCGACCTCGGCTTCACTGATGACGACCGCGTTGAAAACATTCGCCGCGTCTCGGAAGTCGCCAAGCTGATGGCCGATGCCGGCCTGATCGTCATCGTCTCGTTCATCTCGCCCTTCCGCTCGGAACGGCAGATGGCGCGTGACCTGTTCCCAGAAGGCGAATTCATCGAGGTCTTCGTCGATACGCCGCTGGAAGAGTGCATCAAGCGCGACCCCAAGGGCCTTTACAAGAAGGCGCAGGCCGGCGAGATCGAGAACTTCACCGGCATCTCATCGGCTTACGAAGCGCCGGAGAACCCGGAAGTGCATCTCCATACGCTGGGCCACGAACCCGCCGAAATGGCCGTGATCATCGAAACCTACTTGAACAAGCGGTAAGCGAATGCTCGACACACTGGAAACACTCGCCCTTGCCGCGGGCAAGGCCATCCTCGACGTCTACAGCGCCGGGCCGAACGTCACCTACAAGAATGACTGCTCGCCGGTGACCGAAGCCGACGAGCGTGCCGAAGCCATCATCCTTGAAGGTCTCGGCAAGGCGTTCCCGGATATCCCGGTCGTGGCCGAGGAAGCTGCGGCTGCCGGCCATATCCCCGACGTCTCGGGCAAGCGCTTCTTCCTCGTCGATCCGCTCGACGGCACCAAGGAATTCATCAATCGCCGCGACGACTTCACCGTCAACATCGCGCTGATCGAGAATGGCGTACCGGTGGCCGGCATCGTCTACGCGCCAGCAAAGAAGGTCGCCTATACCGGCGCGAATGGCGCCGCCGAGAAGCTCCAGATCGCCGATGATCTCAGCATCGTATCGCGCGCGCCGATCGGCTGCCGCACGAGAGGCGAAACGCTGACCGCCGTTGCCAGCCGCTCGCACAATTCACCGGAAACTGAAGCGTTTCTCGCCGAACAGGGTATTTCCTCGACCACTTCTGTGGGCTCGTCACTGAAATTCTGCCTGGTTGCGGAAGGCGTGGCGGATGTCTATCCGCGCTTCGGTCGCACGATGGAATGGGATACGGCAGCCGGTGACGCGGTTTTGCGCGCAGCCGGCGGCCTGACGGTCAATCCTGACAGCACTGCATTCCGCTATGGCAAGACCAACCAGTCCACCGACAGCGATTTTGCCAACGGCAATTTTATTGCTTGGGGTGTGAAGCCCTGAACCGGCACTGAAAAAGTGGCGAGATAATAAAAAGGCCCGGTTTTCCGGGCCTTTTTCATAAGCACGAAAGGGGTCTATCGTTCGCCGGAAATCTTGGCGTTGCCAAAGACACCGCTGATCACTTCGCCAGCCTTGGCCAGGACGCGAGCCCGACCCACAAGCGCCGCTTCGATCTTTTCGCGCATGGCGACGATCGCGCCTTCGACGCCATCTTTGGCATAGTAATCACCACCAGCCAGACACTCGTGATGGATCCAGCTGAGATAGCGTTGACGAAGATCGTTCGGCGCAACACGACCCTCATGCCAGAATCGGTCGAGATCCATGCCTCGCTCGACACAGAATGCCAGGTCCTCGTGACGATAAAGCGCCTGGCCCATCACCGCCAGCGGCACGCCGTGATGCAGCGCCGAGAGGCCCGATGTGGAATTGATGGTGATCATGCCGGCGGAATGACGGGTCAGCAGGCTGAGTGAGCCACCATCCAGCACATGCACGCGGTCTTTCACATCGTTGAGCGCGCTGACCTGGCGGATGAAGTTCCAGTCGCGTGTATGTCCACGCTCCATCGGGTGGATCTTGAAAACCAGTTGATGGTCAGAGGGTGCATTGCGCGCAAAAGAGACGATGGTCTTGAGAATGAGCTTCTGGTTGTTCCAGCTGTTGGCCGCACGGCCCAGTTGGGTGTCGTCGTGCACCTGCAGCGGCACGATGAAGAAGCGCTTGTCGTGATGCTCGAGCAGCCGCTCGGAGACGCGATAGTTGCGGCCGACATGGGCAAACTTGCGATAGTAGTTCTTGAACCAGTAAAAGCCTTCCGACACCAGTGTACGCTTGTGCTTGTGGAAAAGTTTGCGTTCGCCGGGTGTCGAGATCAGGGCGCGGATGGTGAAATACTGCAGCGCACTCCAAGCCATGGCGCTGAAGGAGCCGGAGCAAAGCACCGCTTTCGGGCCGTCAATGCGAGGCGAATTGAAGGTCTCGGGCGGAAGTTGTCCCGCAATCGGCGAACGCCAATTGTTTCCGCCGAGTTCCATCGTCACATAGCCCGGACGGATATATCCCTCTTCGAGACACAGGACAGGAATGCCGGCACTTTCGGCACATTCAAGCGCAATGCGATGCACGAGACGATCCGCCCCGAACAGCACCACCGCATCAAAACCGTTTTCCCTCAGGATTTCCGTAAACCAGCCACGCCAATTGTCCGGGGAGCCCGAGAAATTCAGCGACTTCTCGCCACGCGAGTAGAGCCGGTCGCCAGCATTGAAGCAGACGCGCCAGGCATCGAATCCATTGGCGTTCAGATGCTCTTGCGCACGGCGGAAGAAATGGCCAACAGGCCCCTGCAGCATAACAACGCGCGGGGAATTCTTGTTGGGAAACACACGTCGGGCTCGCCCGATAAAAGGCAATGTGATCAGCCCCTTGGATCGGCCAGATGCATTCCGCGGGCGTTGCCGCGAAGCCGAACCGTTCTGGCCGTTTTCATCATAGGGCAGGGTCATATGGTAATGCTTGAACCTTGATGAGGATGGATTTGCCGCCTGAACTGCTCTTTACATAATGATGATGCTTTTTCAACCGCTTGAAGAGAGGTCGAAATGACCTGATGTAACAAAGACACAGGAGTCTGTCTGACACCGATCGCAGGCTAGGAGCAATTCGTTACCAAAGTGTGAAATTGTTGCAACGCAGAAAAGATCGGTAACAACCTGAAATATAGGGCTTAATCCTGCTGGCCGCCCACAACGCCCCATTTTGGAACACATGCGGGGCCGACAAGCCCACGGAATAAGGGGCGGGATAACGGCTAGTTGCGGCCATCACGTATTTTGACGGCTGAACGATTAATTGATTGGAAAACCTGCTGCCGGACCCGCGTCAGCCATCCGACCGGCACGACACGGTTCAATGCGATCTCTTCGACAAGCTCCTCCGGCGTGCACGGCATCGCGCTCAGCGGATGTATGTAGAACGGATAGAGGATGAGAGTCGCTGCGGCGAGCATCTCCATGCTCACCTCGCGGCGACGCCGCGGCACCTTGAGTCGATCATCCGTCAGCCCCCAACCGGCATAGAACGGAATGCCATGCACCCCGACCGGTTTCCTCCGTATCAACGCCTCGAAGCCGGCAAGCGATGTCATGGTCTCCAACCGGTCGCACCAGGAGATCCAATGCTTTATGTCCCCTTCGCGGACGATGATATCGGCATCCGTGGGCGTCTCGCCCCCTGAGCGGAGCCCGGTCGTCACATCAGGGTGTTCCTTGTAGGCAAGGAAAGCATCCGGGTAGAGCTTGCGGACAGCCGCCACCAGGGCCTTGTTGGTCTTCACCTCCGGTGAGCCGAACCTGATGGATGCGTCCTTTTCGACCTGACCGGGAACAAGGATGCGAAGGTGCCCCTCGCCCACATCGGGTAACGCAATGTCGGTCCCGACATTGTATTTCGACACGCCGCGCTTAACGATCATGTCAACCAGCCTAGCCGCCCGTTCGGTGAGTTCAGCCGGAAACTCGTGATTGGCTATGAGATGTTCGAGCCGGCTTTCACCTCGCGCGTCGTAATAGACATGCTCGTCATCCATCGCCAGCGAACAGGGCAGCGCCAGGTTGGCGCCAAGTCCGCGCGAGCGGATGAACCCATCCTCGAACCGGACCGCCGCAACGCCGTGCGGGAGCGGTCGCGACGACCCCCAGACGGCGACCTCCCCGGAATTTTTCCTGGCCAGGTCGACCGCTCTGGAGAATCGCTGGCAGTGAATGGGCTTGCCCTGCGGTCCCTCGATGAATGGAGAGAGCGCCTTACGCTTCCAGGGCGAAAGACCGCCGGTATAGACGCGGGTCTCGATGCGGTTGCGCTGATCGCGCACGGTGCGCATCTGCTCAAGCGCCCGCTCGATCGCCACCGGCTGGCGGTCGTGCAGGTCGAGATAATGCGAATAGCCGATATAGGCAGCGTGGAATATCTGCGCCACCGAACGTGCCGGTCGCGCGGCCGGCGCGGCGCAATGGTCTTCGGTCAATCCCCGGTGGGAGTAGTAGGTAACACCGAAAGAATGCACCTTGCGGCCCGCCATCAGTGCCTCGAAACCGAGCTGGCTGGAGACCGTGTAGACGGCGTCGGCATTTTCCAGCAGCGGCCACGGATTCATTCGGCCCGGCGTCACGACCTCGATACCAAGCTTGCGCGCGCCGGCGAGAATCAGGCTGTTGTTGGCCGCGGGATGCGTTCGGACGACCAAAGTCGCAGTCGGATACTCCGCATGTGCATGTTCCACCATTCGGGCGAAGGCGCCCTCGTCGGCAAGTGCTGCCGCGATCGAAGCATCGCCTGCCACCTGGTCGACGAGCAGCACATAGGGCCTGCCCTGCGGCACGCCGGCATCCGACAGACCGACAAGCGGCGAATTGTTGTATTTGGAAATACGATTCTCGCAAATGAACGCCATCGAGGCCTCGGCGCGGGCAACCTGCGTCGCGTCGAGATCCGGTCGCTCGATCAGGCCAGCAAGATCGTTGCCGTGAGTGGCGTCGAAATAGATGCCGCGCCGGTCGATGATGAAACTGTGGGCGGGGTCACCCCGGCCGGGCGCGTAGCTTTTGAGAAAACCATCCTCGAATGTGAGGACGTCCTTGCCATGCAAGGCACCAAGTCTCAGCGCCCTCAACCCCGATGGCCGCCGGCCCCAGCCGATAAAGCCGTCGATGGAAGACGTCGCACAAAACGGCCAGAGCAAAATCTCGGCGCCCAGCAGGATGGAGAGATCGCCGCGCTGTTCCCAAAGGCCGCGCGATGTCACTGCATAGCGCGGCAGACCGGTGGTGGCGGATATCATTTCCATCCTCCCGGAGTTGCCGGGCCACTTGCCATCAATGGGTTTCGAGGTACTGAATATCCCGGCCGATACGGATCGGCGATGCAATCAGCGCCATGAACTTCGCGAAGTCCGTAGACGGATGATGCGACACGTATAGCACATCCCTGTTTCGGATTGGGAACGACTGGGTGACGATGTAGCTCTGTGGATCGGTCATGTCGACACGATAGACAATCGGATAACGACCGTCCTTGTTGGCCATCATGCCCTTGGCAAGCAGGTCGTTAAACCGGCTGTCGCCGACGACTTGGCGATAGACAGGCTCATATTCGTAGCGAAACACGAAATAGCCCTTGGGGTCGGCGAGATCCGAGCGCGGACCGCCGGCGAGCGCAGCCGCTTCAACCAAGCTGAGCGTGCCGGCCGCAAATGGAATCTTGCCTGCCTTGCCTGCGGTGCCGACAGAGCCGAGCGCGGTAAATGTCTGCGGATCGTAGGTCAGGAAAATCTTGTCGCGAGGACTGATAAAGACATCGTCCTTCGGGTTGTCGATGACGCTCTGCAAGAGAACCGTGCTGGATTTTCGGCCACGGGTCAGAGTGACATAGGTTTCATAAGCCTGCTGCTTGGGGCCGCCAGCCATGGCAATGGCGCTCGTGAGAGGGACGGCGGCGAGCCCGAGCTGCACCATCTGCGGAGCACCGACCGCACCCTGCACCGAAACGGCGCGGGAAAAGTTCTTGGTCATGTTGACGATGACATCGGGTTCGACTGCCTTGGCCTTCAAGGCGTTGGCTATTTCCTGGCGTGCGCCTTCCAGCGTCTTGCCTGCAAACAGGACCGAGCCGGCATAAGGGATCTGGCCGTGGCCGTCGGGCTGGACCACGACAGGCACATTGGTGGCCTTGCTGTTGGTGGTCGAGAACAGACCGTCCGGGCCTGCCTCGAAGATCGTTACCTGAAGCTCGTCGCCGACGCCGATCACCGGCGTTCCGGGGGCACCACCGACACCGAAGGTCCTGACAAGCGAGGGCTGTCCGAGCTGCGTGACCGAGTTGGAAACGCGCTGATCGACCTGCACGACATCGAATTTGGTATCGCTTTGCGGGATCGAGTAAGCCTTGTCGCCGGTCGACGACTTTTGGATTTCCGACGCGGTGGGGCCGTCGTTCGGCACGACGGTGCTACAGCCGGCTGCCACACCCACTGACAACGCCGTAACGACGCCCATCGCAAATTTTGCAAGATTAGCCAGCCGCTTGGTGGTCATTACCGCTTGACGCATTTCACTCAAATTCCCTCCGGCGGCGCATTTGCATGGCCACCCCGTTCCCGGCAGGCAATATCGGCCTGAATGTCTTTCTTTTCGAAAGTCGATTCCGGCTCCAATGTTTTTCGATCAAACGTATTTCACGCTTGAGTCCGAATTTGCAACAATTCTCTTGCACATTCGTTAAGCCAATGAAAGCGCCGACCGGCGGATTACTACGCCTATCCCTCTATAAAGCGCTGCATTTTCAACCGAGTGCGGCAAAAACAGCGCAAAATTGACGCATACTGTTTCTTACAATCGGTTGTTTATTTTGAATAGGTGCGCCCGGGAAAGTCCTGTGGACGAAGCCTTGCGGCAAAGCCTAGCGCCGTCAATTGCTCATTAGCCGGCGAAGGTTTGCGATTGAACAGCGCTTCCCGATTGCCGGGACTGGTGCGCTGTCTCAGGGTTTCATAACCCGAATGGATAGGACGGTGAATCTCACGCATCTTGGTATTCCTTTTCTATCCTCCCGGGGCGAATCTTATATTGCATTGCATCAATGTATGTTGCGACGCAGCAATATTCAATTTCAGCGCACGCTATTTGTGGAAGGTGACGGCTTTGTGTCCGCCTGCGTGGCATCTATGCCACACTTCACTTGATTATAAGAAAAGGAAATGGATTCAGCCGGTTATTTCGGCGCGGAACGCCAGCAGATCCTGCCAGACGAGGCGTTTGTTGAGTGGTGTGGAAATAATATCTTGAGGATGAAAAGTCGCCAGCATT
Source organism: Shinella sp. OV683 (assembly GCF_057787725.1). NCBI lineage: Bacteria > Pseudomonadati > Pseudomonadota > Alphaproteobacteria > Hyphomicrobiales > Rhizobiaceae > Shinella > Shinella sp. OV683. The sequence continues at coordinate 634,860 of NZ_CM173543.1, read as the reverse complement.
GGCATTTTTGTACCTCCCACATCGATATCGATCCGCTTGCCACGCAGCGCATGAATGCCTTCCATCGACCCCGAAAGCATCTTGGCGGGATAATTGCCGAGCGCGAGAACCGCGGCCGGCTTGAGAATTTCCAACAGGCGCATGTTGAATGGCCGGCAGATTTCCGTCTCATGCGCTGTCGGCGCACGGTTTCCCGGCGGCCGCCATGGAATGAGATTGAACATCATCACATCATCAGGCGGAATGGCGATTCCTGCCAGCATTCGAGCGAGCATCGTCCCCGATGCTCCCGAAAACGGCGTGCCGTCGCGGTCGTCATCCGCACTCGGCACACCCCCGGCAATGGCGAAACGCGCAGTGGGACTGCCGCTCATGAAGGCGACATTGCGCGCGCCGTTGCGCAGATTGCAGCCGGTGAAGGCTGCCACAGCCTCGGCGAGCTCATCCAGCGTCATCGCCTGTGCGGCCAGTCGCTGCGCCTCCGCAATCGCCTCGGCATCAGGTATCGCCACGACCTGCGGGCGCGGCGGCGCCACTGGCTTTTCGGCCGGCCGTTGGCGTTCCATTGCCGGAGCCGCCGCGGTTCGTTCCGGCTCCCGCGCTGGCGCGGCGCGCCTGGCCTCCAGCGCCGCGAACTCGGCGAAGCGATCGACCGGCTCGGCTTCCAATACCCACTCCACGCCCGATTCCGCATAGAAATGCAGGAGTTGGGCGAGTTCATACGCATTGAGCTGATCGGCGGAAGAGACGTTCATGCCCCATCAATAAGGCTTGCAGTCGCGTTTGGAAACGCAATTCTGTGACTGCCGGCCGGAAGTCACAGCCGATCTTTCCGAGGATAGACTCTCGTATGTGGGCAATGTTGGCTCGGAGAAGATTGGCCGGCGTCATTTACTGGAAGCGATTTCCGGGCTAGAAACCGCCCACGAAAAGTTGGAACGGGATGAACATATGACAGTTTTGGTGACTGGCGGCGCAGGCTACATCGGCAGCCACATGGTATGGGCACTCCTCGATGCGGGCCAGGATGTCGCGGTGATTGACCGCCTTTCGACCGGTTTCCGCTGGGCCATCGCCCCCGAGGCAAAGTTCTATGCCGGCGATATCGCCGACGAATCGTTGCATGAGAAGGTCTTCACCGAAAACAACATCGACGCCATCATCCATTTCGCGGGCTCGATCATCGTGCCGGAATCGGTGTCCGATCCGCTTTCCTATTATGAAAACAACACCGTCAAGTCGCGGGCATTGATCGCGGCTGCGGTCAAATACAAGGTGCCGCATTTCGTCTTCTCGTCCACGGCAGCAGTCTATGGCACGCCGGACGAGCCGGAACCTGTGCTAGAAAGCGCCCGGCTCAATCCGGAATCGCCTTACGGCTCGTCCAAGCTGATGACCGAGATCATGCTGCGTGACGCCGCCAACGCCTATGACTTCACCTATACGGCACTGCGCTATTTCAACGTCGCCGGTGCCGATCCGCGCGGCCGCACCGGCCAGTCCACAGTCGGTGCAACCCATCTGATCAAGGTCGCGGGCGAGGCTGCACTCGGCAAGCGCACCCATATCGACGTGTTCGGCACCGATTACCCGACACCGGACGGCACTTGTGTGCGCGACTACATCCATGTCAGCGATCTCGCCAACGCCCATCTCAAGGCATTGGAACGCATGCGCGCCGGCGGCGGCTCGATGATTGCCAATTGCGGCTACGGCACCGGCTTCTCCGTTCTCGAAGTGCTGGAAACGGTCAAGAAAGTGCACGGCAAGGAGTTCGACGTCCGGCTTGCCGGCCGCCGTGCGGGCGATGCCGTGATGATCGTCGCAAATCCCTCGCTCGCCAAGCAGGAACTCAATTGGGTGCCGCAATACGATGATGTCGAATTCATCGTGAAGACCGCACTCGACTGGGAAGCCCATCTCGGCAAGCGCAACGACCGCTAAGCAAGGGGAGCGTAGCGTTGGCGGCGAAGGTTAAGTTGAAGCGATTGGCCGGAGAATATGCCGTCTCTCGACTGGATGCGTCGTCCCGCTTTCCCGATTGGGCCGACGGCGCAGGCTTTCTCAGTATCTGCCGCAGTGATGACGAACTGTCCATCGTTTGCCTCGCAGAGCGCGTGCCGGACGATGTCCGCAGCGACGGCGGATGGACATGCTACAAGCTTGTTGGACCATTTGCCTTCGATGAAACCGGCATCGTTTCATCGGTCATCGGTCCATTGTCAGACAGCGGTCTCGGAATTTTTGTCGTTTCGACCTTCGATGGCGATCATCTGTTGCTGAAGACCGAGAGCATCCGGCAGGCGGAAGCCACGCTGCTTGCCGCCGGTCACACATTGGTCTGATCAGACCGTGCGCCGCGATACTATCCATTGGATAATCGAGGTCATCAGTGCCGACCCCGCATAAAACCACAGGCCAGCCTCGGTAAACGCATTGGCGAGGCCGGATGTCTTGGCTGCCGCGATGACGATCGCCACCAGCATCACATCCATCATCGACCATTTGCTGAGAAACGGCACCAGCTTGGCAAACCAGCCTTTTTCAACACCGACACCTTCAAGTGCCTCGGCCGCGATCGCCACCATCTTTGCCAATGGAAAGACAATCGAGAACAGACCGACCAGGCCAGCAAGCGCATAGTCTCCATTGTCGTAAAGCGAGCCGACGATGCCGAGCAGCGACGGATTGTCTTCAAAGAAATACAGCTTTTCGAATGTTACCAGCGGCAGCGTGATGCCCAGCGCAAACGACAGCGGCGCCAGCACGAACAGCAGCGGCAGCAACAGTTTCATCGGCGTCCCCATTCGGCAATCCAGATACCGGCCATGACCATTACCATGGCGACGAGATGGAATGACTGCAACGGCTCACCCAGGAAAACCAGCGAGAGCAGGATACCGAAGATCGGAATGGCGTTTATGAACAACCCGGCACGGTTGGAACCGATCAGTTCTACGCCCTTGACCCAGAGAATCTGCGACATCAGCGATGGAATGGTTCCAGTGTAGAGGATTGCCAGCCAGCCGATGGCGTCAGGCCTGATGAAACGGCCGGCGACCACTTCGCTTGCAAGCAGTGGCAGGCAAGCGAGCGCGGCCCCGAGCGCCGAGACCGCCATCAAGGTCTTCCAATGCACGGGCGGCTTCCAACGCAGGGCGACACTGTAGCCGGCATAGAGAATCGCCGCGACCAGCATCAGTCCGTCGCCGACATTGAGATGGATGCCGCTGATCGATGACAGGGAACCGTTCGTCGCCGTCAGCGCCACGCCAAGCAGCGTCAGCGTAAAGCCGACGAACTGCGCCAACCCCACCCTGATGCGGAACAGCACGAAATTGGCGAGGAAAATGATACCCGGAATGCCGGCCTGTTCGATGACGCAATTGATTGCCGAAGTGGTTTTCAGCGCGGTATAGAGCAATGCGTTGAAGCCGGCAAAGCCCACCGCGCCATAGCCGAGCATCAGCAGCCAATGCTTGCGGATCTCCGGCCAGTCCTTGCGGATCTGCGGAACGGAAATGGCCACGATCAGGACAAGGGCAAGCGTCCAGCGCGCCGCCGACAGCGTGAAAGGTGCGATATGGCCAACCGAAAACTTGCCCATCACCGCATTGCCGCCCCAGCCTAGCGTGGTAAGCAACAGGAAAATATAGGCTTTCACGTATGTCGGCATGGAATCACTGATCAGGAGGGCGAGGCAGCCCGTCCAATATCGTCGCGACGCCGCCCGTGTCACGCAAAAAGCCGAATCCCGTGCAAATACAGGGTCGCTTTCCTGATTTGAACGAAGTATATGTGCGCGGGTTTGTGAGGGCGGCCTTCCGTCCGGGTCTTTGACAGGAAATATCAGATGGCGAATGTGGTTGTAGTCGGTTCACAATGGGGCGACGAGGGCAAGGGCAAGATTGTCGATTGGCTCTCCGAGCGCGCGGACATCGTCGTCCGTTTCCAGGGTGGACACAATGCCGGCCATACGCTGGTGATCGATGGAACCAGCTACAAGCTGTCGTTGCTGCCGTCGGGTGTCGTGCGTCCGGGCAAGCTTGCCATCATCGGCAACGGCGTCGTCATCGACCCACATGCACTGATTGCCGAGATCGCCAAGCTTGGCGCCCAGGGCGTCAAGATCACCCCTGAAAATCTCCGCATCGCCGACAATGCCACGCTGATCCTGTCGCTGCATCGCGAACTCGACGGCATCCGCGAGGACGCGGCCTCCAATTCCGGCACCAAGATCGGCACCACCCGCCGCGGCATCGGCCCGGCTTACGAGGACAAGGTTGGCCGTCGCGCCATCCGCGTCACCGATCTCGCCGATCCCGACTCGCTCGGCCTCAAGGTCGATCGCCTGCTGACCCACCACAATGCGCTGCGCCGCGGCTTGGGCGAAAAGGAAATCAGCCACGATGCCATCATGACCGAACTGACATCGGTTTCCGCGCAGATCCTGCCGTTCTCGGAAACTGTCTGGGCGCTGCTCGATCGCGAACGCCGCAAGGGTGCGCGCATCCTGTTCGAAGGCGCACAGGGCACATTGCTCGATGTCGACCACGGCACCTATCCCTTCGTGACCTCCTCCAACACGGTCGCGGGCCAGGCTGCCGCCGGATCCGGTATGGGTCCTTCTGCCCTCAATTACGTCCTCGGAATCACCAAGGCCTACACGACCCGCGTCGGCGAAGGCCCCTTCCCCACCGAGCTCAAAGACGAGGTCGGCCAGTTTTTAGGTGAGCGTGGTCATGAATTTGGCACAGTTACCGGTAGAAAGAGACGGTGCGGCTGGTTCGATGCCGCGCTCGTGCGCCAGTCGGTTGCCACGAACGGCGTCACCGGCATCGCGCTCACCAAGCTCGATGTGCTCGACGGGCTGGATGAATTGAAGATCTGCACCGGCTACATGCTCGATGGTGTGGAGATCGACCATCTTCCCGCAGGTCAGGCAGCGCAAGCCCGGATCCAGCCGGTCTATATAACACTGGAAGGCTGGAAAGAATCGACCGTCGGCGCACGCAAATGGGCCGATCTTCCGGCACAGGCGATCAAATATGTTCGCCAGGTGGAGGAATTGATTGGTGCGCCGGTGTCGCTGCTGTCGACCAGCCCGGAGCGCGACGACACGATTCTCGTCACCGACCCGTTTGAAGATTGATCCGACGCGCTGGGCTTCTAGAACCCGGCGCGGAGATTAGAGAAAGACCATATGGCGGATTTTATTGCAGTCATCCGACGCGCCGTTGACGGCCTGAGCGACAATACGCCCGAAATGCGGGCCAAGGTCTACGAACGTGCGCGCTCGGCCGTTGTCCGGCAGCTCGAAAACATGAAGCCCCGGCCCCCCGAGGTCATGTTCCAGAAGCAGCTCGACAAGCTGGATGCCGCCATCCGCGAAGTCGAGCAAGAACACGCCGAAGCTTTGCCGGCAGAAACCGCCGTCGTCGAAGAAGCTTCCGTCGATGAAACACCTGTCGAACAGGCCCCTGAGCCCGAACAGGTTCAGACAGCTCCGGCCGAAGTTGCCGCCGAACAGCCAGCCGCAACGGAACCGGAGCCCGCCCGTCAGGAAAGCGTCGATGACTTCCTCGAGCCCGCTCAAGAGGTAGCACCTGTCCCCGATCAGGCACCCGTAGAGCAGGAACTGCAGGCAGACGAACAGCCGGTTGAAAAGGCCGAGCCCGAAGCTGAGACCCAGGCAGCGGTGTCCTATGGCGACGACACGATCTCGTCGGCGCCGGTCGTTGAAGACCATCACGAAGACCAGGTCATCGCGGCCGATCCCTTCCATGCCGAGGTTCAGGCCGAGAGCGCGCAGACCCAGGAGGCCGCCGCAGCGCCTACGAACTGGGCTGTCGATATCGACGAGGAGCCTCAAGTCGTTCCGCCAGACGAAGACGAGTCTGCCGTGCCGATGCCGAAGGTGTCCTACGACGAAAACGATGTCGTTTCCGGGTTCAACGAATTCGTTCAGCAGGAAATGAACCGCTCCGTCGTGCCGCCTCCGCCGAAAAAGGCGGAGAAGGAAGAGTTTTCCTGGGACGCACCTTTTGACGATCTTCCTGAGGTCACCAAGCCGGCCGCGTTCGAGGAAGCGCTGGAAGCCAAGCAGAAGGAGCTTGCCTCTCAGGCTGCGGCGCGCGAAGCGGCGGCCAAAGCTCAGCCCAGTGCTCGCGAAGAGCTTGAAGACATCATCGGTTTCGACCGCGGTCCGATCGCCGTACCAAAATCGGCATCTGCAACGGCCACCAGTGATTTGCCGCCCGACGTCGCGCGCGCGGTCAACAAGCTGGAAGGCAAGTCCTTCCGGCACCAGAAGAAGAAAAAGAAGAATCGCTTCAACCCGATGGTTATCGGCCTGGGTGTGGTCGGCGCGCTCGTGCTCGGTGGCGGCGCCTATGCGCTCTGGCACTACAAGGACAATGTGTCCGCTATGGTCGCCAACATCATGCCGGCCAGCGACACGACCAAGCCGGCGGATAAATCCACGACCGATGCAAAGGCCGTCGACACCGCAGCCGAAAAGACGGCAACCGACAAACCCGCCGACGCCGCCAAGAATACCGAAGTCGCTTCGCTCGATACCGGTCCGCAGAAATTCACCCAGCGGCTGATGCCGGATGGATCGGAAGCCGACACCAGCAAGTCCAAGCTGCCGGTCGACCAGGCTCTGAAGGAAGGCAAGAACGTCTTCGGCCAGACCGAGCCGGGCAAGGATGTCGCCTCTGCCGACGGCAAGACAACAACGGATGCCGGCAAGGCAGCGGCCAACGCTCCGGCACTTGCCGCGACCCAGAAGATGTTCCTCTATGAGGAGCGCCTCGGCCAGACATCGCCGGTCGCAGTACCCGGCACCATCGTCTGGAGCGAGAAGAACGAGACTGTCGAGGGCAAGCCCGAGCCGACGATCGAGGCGCAGCTCGATATTCCCGAGCGCAAGATTACAGCGCTGATGACCTTCAAGCGCAACACCGACCCGTCGCTGCCGGCCAGCCACATCATCGAGATCGTCTTCGCCATGCCCAAGGATTTTGCCGAAGGCAATGTCGAGAGCATCCAGCGCGTCGCCTTCAAGCCGACGGAGCAGGATCGCGGCGACGCATTGGTCGCAGTTCCGGCCAAGATCACCGACGATTTCCACATGGTGGCGCTCAACGACGACGCCGAGGCACGCAAGGCCAATCTCGAGCTTATGAAGCGGCCCTGGATCGACATTCCGATCACCTATCGCAATGGCCGCCGCGCACTGATCACGCTGGAAAAGGGCGCCACCGGCACCGCTGTGTTCGACAAGGTGCTCTCCGAATGGAACGCTCTGGGCGACCAGTCGGCCAACTAATCCCTCTTCTGACATCGGACGATCATGCTGCAAAAAGTGACCCAGAAATCCTACGCTGCCCTGTTGTTCGACATGGACGGCACGCTCCTCAGTTCTATCGAGGCGGCAGAACGCGTCTGGGGTAGCTGGGCCGAGCGTCACGGCCTGGATGTCGCGGCCTTCCTGCCGACCATCCACGGCGTCCGCGCCGAGGACACAATCCGCAAGCAGAACATTCCGAACATCAATATCGATGCCGAGGTGCAGTGGGTCACCGAAGCGGAATACAATGATGTCGGCGGTATCATCCCGATCGATGGCATCGCTGCCTTTCTGCAATCCTTGCCGGCAGACCGCTGGGCGATCGTCACATCAGCCTCGCTCGATCTCGCCAGCCGCCGGCTGAAGGCCGCCGGTATCGCAACGCCCGATGTCGTGGTGACGGCCGAGGATGTGGCGAAGGGCAAGCCCCATCCCGATCCGTTCCTGCTGGCCGCTGAAAAGCTTGGCGTATCTGCCGCCGATTGCCTGGTGTTCGAAGATGCACCTGCGGGCATCCAGGCGGCAGAAGCCGCCGGCGCCGATGTCATGGTTATCAAGGCCACCCACCAGCACCCGATGGAAACGCCACACTCTTCGATCGACGACTATGCGTCGATCACGATCGGGCTGGATCAGTCTGGCTGGATCAAGATCGTCCAAAAGGTAGGCTGATAGGAACGCCCTGCTCAAGGAGAAGCGTAGTTTTCCAGCGGGGACGGGACTCCGACGCGGATCGCCTGTGAAAAGTCCGGAGACAAGCCAGCCGCCTTTGCACGTTCATCGATGTGCGCCATCTGCCGCAATTCCTGCAATGACCGCCTCGCGTCGAGCGCGCCGCGATCATAAGCATAATCCGGTAGATAGCCGTTGACGATCAGCCGCCAGTCGAAGGGAACCTTGTCACCGACGGCACGGATCATCTTGAAGATCGTGGTCGTGCAGTTCGTGGTCAGCGAATTATAGAACCTCGGCTCCGTCGAAAGCGCATTTGCATCGGCGACATATTCCAGCAGCAAGGTTCGCGCCGCTTGCGGCGGTGTCCGCAGCCGATAAAGCTGGACGTCCTCGCCACGGACATTTGATCTCACGCCGACGACGTCACGCTCAGTGGCCGCAACGATAACCAGCGGATTGCTTTTGAAGAGATCGCCAATGGGAGAGAAGGCCCCGCCATTGCGCCGCCGCACTTCGATCGACCAGGCCAACTGCTCACCGCCTTCAAAGCCGAAGCTCAGGATCACATGCGCCATGTCCGGCCCGGCCCAATAGGACATGAACATGTCGAGGCTTTGCAATTTGGAAAGATCGTAGCTGCGCGTTGTCCAGCGCTCGGTGAAATCACTGTTGCTGCGCCAGTCGAAGTCGCGCACATCAGTCAGCGTCAGGATATCGCCGTTGACGACGCCGGTAACCTGCCGGGCAACGTCCGGCGCCCAATCCGCATCACGCGATGGCTGTATTGTGCTCCACCAGAACAGCAGCGCACCGAAGGCGATGATGAAGACTGCAAGCGCGCGCAAGCGCCAGCGGCCAAACAGAGCGATGATAGCCAGAAGGCCAAGCAACCCGAATGATCCGGCTGCGAGATATCGGACAATCTCCGGAGATGGCAGTCGATACCACAAAGCCAGCGCCGACCACAGCGTGGCTAAGGCGATGGCAAGCCCCAGAAACAGGTAGGATAGAAATCGAACCAACCGCCGCAAGCCTGCCCCCAATGTCGAATGGCCTCTACAGATCATTCGTCACTGGGTGGCCGGCCGCAGCTAGTTCCGACTCAAGTGGTTGGCCGAGCCGGATGATAGGGCTCCAGCGTTCGGCTGAAATAGATCGCTACGATCGTGCAGATCGCACCCGACAGCAGGTAGTATCCGACAAAGGCCAGGCCGAAATTGGCCGACAGGCTCAGCGCCACGAGCGGCGCAAAACCCGCGCCGATCAGCCACGCCAGATCCGATGTCATGGCCGCACCGGTGTAACGGTAGCGCTGGCTGAAGCGCGAGGAAACCGATCCAGTCGCTTGACCGAAGGACAGGCCGAGCACCCCGAAGCCGATGATCACGAAGGCTTCCTGGCCCCAGGAACTCGATGCGAGCATCGACGGTCCGAAGAAGCTGAAGATGGCGATGATGATCGCGCAGACGGTCAGCTGGCTGCGGCGGCCGATCGCATCGGCAAGAAGACCCGAGGCGATGATCGCGACGATACCGACAGCTGCGCCGATGATCTGCACGACCATGAACTCGCCCGCCGACTGCTTGCCGAACAGCGTGATCCATCCGAGTGGGAAGATCGTCACGAGGTGGAACATCGCAAAGCTCGCCAGCGGCACGAAGGCACCGATGAGGATATCGCGGCCATGGAAGCGAATGACCTCGGTCACCGGTGCGGCCTGCAATTCATGCTGCTCGAGCATATCGCCGAATTCCCTGGTCATCACCAGTCGCAGACGCGCAAACAGCGCTACGACATTGATCGCAAAAGCCACGAAGAACGGATAGCGCCAACCCCAGACGAGGAAGTCTTCCGTCGAAAGATTGGCCACGAAATAACCGAACAGCAGGCTGGCCAGCGCAAAGCCGATCGGCGCGCCGAGCTGCGGGATCATCGCATACCAGCCGCGCTTGTTCTGCGGCACGTTGAGCGCCAGCAGGGAAGCGAGGCCATCCCAGGCGCCGCCGAGCGCAAAACCCTGTCCAAGACGGAAAAGTGCAAGCAGAGCGATCGACCAATATCCGAGTGTGTGGAAGCCGGGCAAAAAGCTGATCGAGGCGGTGGAACCGCCAAGCAGGATCAGCGCGATCGTCAGTTTGGTGCCGCGTCCATAAAGCCGGTCGATAGTCATGAAAACAACGGACCCGACCGGCCGGGCGATAAATGCCAGCGCGAAGATCGAGAAAGAGTAGAGCGTCGCCGTCAACGGATCGGGCGCGAAGGGGAAGAACAGCTTCGGAAACACCAGCACCGAGGCGATACCGTAGACGAAGAAGTCAAAGAATTCCGACATGCGACCAATGATCACCCCAAGGGCGATACTGCCCGGGGACACCGGCTTGTCGTCATGTATCTTACGCGCATCTCTCTCCATCGATGAAGAAGATGGGCCGTAGTTCAATGCACTGCTCATTTCCAAAACGCCTCCCTCGTTTCAAGGCGCTTGCCGCAAAGCGCCCCGCAATGATCTTGAACATGAAATACCATTTAGCAAGTCCGAATGCTGAAAAATCGTTGACGGGTTCGATGAAAATTAGCTACGGATGAAACATTGCGCGAAAAACCAGCACGTTCTTTGCGCAGCGTGATACTTTTTGCCGCCCCTGATGATGCAAAAAGCGGCAGAATACACAGTCGTTTCAATGCGCCTAGCGAATATCATCGAAATGAAAACGCCGTGGCTGGGGACAGGTTCCATCGCACCGCGAAATTATTTGCTGCACTGCGACAACTCACCTCATACCGCAATCGAAGCAAGTGCTTTAGTCGCCTCACGGACGAAACAAGAAGAGCTTAGCGACGTGCGAAAAGTACCTAAGTTAACCCGCCTCCTGGCGGTGCTGCCGGCATTCCTTTTGCTGGCTGGATGCAATCTGGTGGTTATGTCGCCTTCGGGGGATATCGCCGTCCAGCAGCGCGACCTGATCATCGTGTCGACGATCCTGATGCTGCTGATCATCGTGCCTGTGATTTTCCTGACCCTGTTGTTTGCCTGGCGCTATCGCCGCTCAAACACCGCGTCCATGTATGATCCCGACTGGCATCACTCGACCCGACTCGAAATCATAATCTGGTCTGCCCCGCTTGCCATCGTCATCGCGCTCGGTGCCGTGACCTGGATCAGTACCCACAAGCTCGACCCGTACCGCCCGCTTGATCGCATCGACGCCAGCCGCCCAATTCCTGCCAACGAAAAGCCGCTGACTGTCGAAGTCGTGGCGCTCGACTGGAAGTGGCTGTTCATCTACCCGGAACAGGGCATTGCCACCGTCAACGAACTCGCAGCCCCCGTCGACCGGCCGATCGAATTCAAGATCACCGCGTCATCGGTGATGAACTCCTTCTATATCCCCGCACTTGCCGGCCAGATCTATGCCATGCCGGGCATGCAGACCAAGCTGCACGCGGTCATCAACAAGCCGGGCGAGTTCGAGGGTTTCTCAGCCAATTATAGCGGCGCCGGCTTTTCGCATATGCGCTTCAAGTTCCATGGCGTCGATCAGGCTGGCTTTGATCAGTGGATCGCCAGGGTCAAGCAGCAGGGCACGGCGCTCAATCGCGACACCTACCTGAAACTCGAAAAGCCGAGCGAGCGCGAACCGGTCCGCTATTTTGCGTCCGCTGAAGAAGGTCTGTTCGTTCGCATCCTCAATCTCTGCGCCGCTCCGGGCAAGATGTGCATGAACGAAATGATGCATATCGACCACATGGGCGGCGCCGGCAAGGAAAGCGCCGAGAACCGCGAGAAGCTCAAATATGACGACCGCAATGCCGAACAGGGCGACCTGTCCGTCACCCCGGGACACATCGTGGGCGCCCATGAGCCCGCAGCCGAGGTTCTTCCTGCGGCGACCGAGGAAAAGCCCATGGGTGATGATGCAATGAAGGGCATGGACATGCATGACGGCCATACGATGCCCGGCATGGACGATGCCAAACCCGCGCCTGCCCAGACGAACAATTGAAGGGATGCTGGTGCAGTAATGCACCAGCGGCCTTGCGACATCAATGAACGGATTATTCCATGTCTTCCAATCCTGACCTTCTGAAGTTCATCTTCGGCCGGTTGACGCTCGAATCCTTTCCCTACCACGAGCCCATTCTCGTCGCGACCTTCGCGGCCGTGGCGCTCGGCGGGATCGTGGTCCTCGGCGCGCTCACCTATTACAAGCTCTGGGCCTATCTCTGGCGCGAATGGTTCACCAGCATCGACCATAAGAAGATCGGCATCATGTATGTCATCCTCGCGCTGGTGATGCTGCTGCGCGGCTTTGCCGACGCGCTGATGATGCGCGGCCAGCAGGCCATGGCGTTCAACGGCAACGAGGGCTTCCTGCCGCCGCACCACTACGACCAGGTATTCACGGCCCATGGCGTGATCATGATCTTCTTCATGGCCATGCCCTTCGTCACCGGCCTGATGAACTTCGTGGTACCGCTGCAGATCGGCGCCCGCGACGTGTCGTTCCCGTTCCTCAACAATTTCAGCTTCTGGATGACCACCGCCGGCGCGATCCTCGTGATGATCTCCCTGTTCGTCGGTGAATTCGCCCGCACCGGCTGGCTGGCCTATCCGCCGCTTTCGGGCGTCGCCTACAGTCCCGGCACCGGCGTCGACTATTATATCTGGGGTCTTCAGATCGCCGGTATCGGCACGACCTTGTCCGGTATCAACCTGATCGCCACCATCATCAAGATGCGGGCGCCGGGCATGACCATGATGAAGATGCCGATCTTCACCTGGACGTCTTTCTGCACCAACATCCTGATCGTCGCGAGCTTCCCGGTCCTGACCGCGACGCTCGTGCTGCTCACGCTCGACCGCTACGTTGGCACGAACTTCTTCACCAACGACCTCGGCGGCAACCCGATGATGTATGTCAACCTCATCTGGATCTGGGGCCACCCGGAAGTCTACATCCTCGTGCTGCCTGCCTTCGGCATCTTCTCCGAAGTCGTCGCCGCCTTCTCCGGCAAGCGCCTGTTCGGTTATGCCTCGATGGTCTATGCCACCGTCGTCATCACCATCCTCAGCTACATCGTCTGGCTGCACCATTTCTTCACGATGGGTTCAGGCGCATCGGTCAACGCCTTCTTCGGCATCACCACGATGATCATCTCGATCCCGACGGGTGCCAAGTTGTTCAACTGGCTGTTCACGATGTATCGCGGCCGCATCCGCTACGAAGTGCCGATGTTGTGGACGGTGGGTTTCATGGTCACCTTCACAATCGGCGGCATGACGGGCGTGCTGCTTGCCGTTCCGCCGGCCGACTTCGTGCTGCACAACTCGCTATTCCTGATCGCGCACTTCCACAACGTCATTATCGGCGGCGTGGTCTTTGGCCTGTTTGCCGGCGTGAACTACTGGTTCCCGAAGGCCTTCGGCTTCAAGCTCGATTCCTTCTGGGGCAAGATGTCCTTCTGGTTCTGGTTCATCGGCTTCTACCTCGCTTTCATGCCGCTCTATGTGCTCGGCCTGATGGGCGTCACCCGCCGCGTCAGCCAGTTCGAGGATCCTTCGCTGCAAATCTGGTTCGTCATTGCCGCTATCGGCGCGGGCCTGATCGCACTCGGCATCGGCTCGTTCCTGATCCAGCTCGTTGTTTCCTTCATGAAGCGCGAAGAGCTGCGCGATGTCACCGGCGACCCCTGGAATGCCCGTACACTGGAATGGTCGACCTCGTCGCCGCCGCCGGAATACAACTTCGCTTTCACCCCGGTCGTCCATGACCACGATTCGTGGTGGGACATGAAGAACCGCGGCTATGAGCGGCCTCTCGGTGGCTTCAAGCCGATCCACATGCCCAAGAATACCGGCACCGGCGTCATCCTCGGTGGCCTGAGCGTCGCCTTCGGTTTCGCAATGATCTGGTACATCTGGTGGCTGGCCGCCGTGACCTTCGTCGCGATGATCGCCATCGGGATCGGGCATACCTTCAACTACAAGCGCGATTACTACATCCCCGCCGAAACGGTCATCAAGACGGAAGGCGAGCGGACGGCGCAACTTGCCGAGCAGGTGAAAGCATGAGCGACACAACAGTCCAAACAACGGAAAATCCGCAATTCTACCTGACGGAAGAGCATCATCCCGAAGGCAGCACGATGCTGGGCTTCTGGCTCTATCTGATGAGCGACTGCCTGATCTTCGCGGTGCTGTTTGCCACCTATGGCGTGCTCGGCCGCAACTACGCAGCCGGCCCCTCCCCGGCCGATCTCTTCGATCTGCCGCTGGTGGCGATCAACACCAGCATGCTGCTGCTCTCCTCCATCACCTATGGCTTCGCCATGCTGCAAATGGAACAGGGCAAGAGGGGCAATGTACTGCTCTGGCTGGCGATCACCGGCCTGTTCGGCGCGGCCTTCCTCGGGATCGAACTCTACGAGTTCAACCACCTGATCCACGAAGGCGCCGGCCCGCAACGTTCGGCATTCCTGTCGTCGTTCTTCACGCTCGTCGGCACCCACGGCCTGCACGTCACTTTCGGCATCGTCTGGCTGATCACGCTGATGGTGCAGGTGACCAAGCACGGCCTGATCGTCGAGAACAAGCGCCGGCTGATGTGCCTGTCGATGTTCTGGCACTTCCTCGATGTCGTCTGGATCGGCGTCTTTTCCTTCGTCTACCTGATGGGAGTTCTCAAATGAGTTCTCAAGCCCCCGCACACGAAGACGCCCACGAGGCGCACCATGCCCACAGCCACGGCCACGAAGCGGCCCATGGCACGATGAAGAGCTACATGACGGGGTTCATCCTCTCCGTCATCCTGACAGCGATCCCGTTCTGGCTGGTCATGGCCGGGGTGTTCTCGAGCCCTATCGCCACGGCGGCACTGATCATGATCTTCGGCGCGATCCAGATCGTGGTCCACATGGTCTGCTTCCTGCACATGAACACCAAGTCTGAGGGCGGCTGGACATTCCTGGCGCTGATCTTCACCCTGCTGCTCGTGGCGATCGCGCTTTCGGGCTCCTTCTGGGTCATGCATCATCTGAACGTGAACATGATGCCGATGTCGCCGGAAATGATGAAGAACATGCCGTAAGGCACACTCTCACAGGGCGGCGGAAACGCCGCCCTTTTCGTATGTGAGCCATGACCCAGCCGCTGCCCCAAGAAGCCACCACACGCCGATCGCCGCTGACCCGCGCCATTCTCGGCATTCTGATGTTCGTGCTGTTTGCCGGCTTTTGCGCCCTCGGCATCTGGCAGATCGAGCGCCTGTCGTGGAAGCTCGACTTGATTGCCCGCGTCGATGCCCGCGTGCATGCCGCTGCCATTGCGCCGCCGACCCGTGCGCAATGGGTGGGTCTCGACGCCAAGGAGCAGGAATATCTACATGTACAGGCGACCGGCAACTTCGACTACAGCAAGGAAACGCTAGTCCAGGCCTCGACTGAACTCGGCCCCGGATACTGGGTTATGACGCCGATTACACTTGGCGACGGCAGCGTCATGTTGGTCAACCGCGGTTTTGTCCCCAGCGACAAGCGTCAACCGGCTGATCGCAAACAAAGCGAGATCGCAGGCCCTTCCACCGTCACCGGCCTACTGCGGCTCTCGGAGCCAAAAGGCGCATTCCTGCGCAGCAATGACCCGACTGCAGATCGCTGGTTCTCCCGCGACGTCGCCGCGATTGCGGAAAAGCAAGGCATCGCCAATGTCGTTCCGTATTTCATCGACGCCGATTCAACGCCCAATCCGGGCGGACTGCCGGTCGGTGGCCTGACCATCATCCGGTTTGCCAACAATCATCTGGTCTACGCGATCACATGGTTTGCGCTGGCGCTGATGGTTGCCGGCGCGGCGATCTACATCGTGCGTTCCGGACGCCGCGCAGGGTAAGCCAACACCCCGTTTCATTCCTCTGCTACGACGTCTCCGGTCGCCTGCGCAGCTTACTCCATCACCGGCTTGGCACCTTCGAGGGTCTGGTCGATGTCGTCTATCTGCTTGACGATCTTTTTCCTGGGCGTCAGCACCGTCACCGGCGCCGAGACTGCCGTACCGGCCACCTTGCCGATATTGCCAGCCGTTCCAGCAACCACGGCTGTCAGCCCTTCGCCGAGGCCGACCTGGGAATCCGTCAACGTCTGCCCGTCCACGAGACGCTTGCCGATCAACTGCACGACTTCCGGGCTCTCGGCGAACTTGCCGTGGTTCAGGCGGTCACCCGTCTTGACCGAGGTCAGATCGACAACGGTGATACCCGCTCTTTCCAGTTGGCTCTTATAGGGCTCGCTGGCGGGGTTGACCTGGCCCAGTCGTTGCACGTCGCCGGAAATATAGCGTGACAGAGCCAGCGCCTTGTCGTCCTGTGAAACGAACAGCGTGAAATTCGGGCGATTGTCGCCGAGTTCCGAGAATTGCCGGGCAAACACGTCGACGTCGATATCCGGAGAGGCAAGGATGACGTTCTTGATCTTGGGTGAGATCTGACCATCGCGGATCGCCATCTGTCGAAGCGATTCCATCGCCAGCCAAGTGCCCATCGAATGGGCCAACACGGTAATGTCGTTGACGGAGGGATCCTTCGACAGCCCTCTCAACGTCTGCTCAAGCGCCGTACGTGAGAAATTGGTGCTTTCCTTGTCGTAGTTATAGTCAAACAAGCTGGCTCTCGACGGCCAGGTAAACAGCACCGGAGTGACATCCGCGCCGGAATCATGGACGATCTGCGCATAGCGAAGCACGGCATCTTCGAATGTGTTGTTGAATCCGTGGATAAACACCATGGCCCGGCCACCTTTGCGGTGCACGCGAACCCATTTGTGCGCTTCAACCACGGTCGGCACCGGCTCCACCCGCACGACGGTAAAGTCGGTCTCGGGATTGGGCGGCAGCTTCTTGGGCCATTGAACGGAGCCCGCGGCCCTGTGCTTGTCGGAAGGAATGGAGACTGCGACATCGGTGATGGTCGGCTGGGGGCTGCGTTCGCCAGAAAACAGGCTGGCAGGATCGCCGGAAGGCCTGCGGCTGGTGATGACAAGCATATCAACGATCGACTGGCCGCCATTTTCGGCGCTGGCCGTCGGAGTCATGACACCGACGGCATGGCTCTGGCAGGCCTGCAAGGTGATGAGAACTGGAATGATCAGGAGTTTCGACCACCGCGCGACGGGAGCAAAACTTTTGGGCCGGGCATGAATTGGAGACATCGCACTCATTCCAGTCAAACGATCATCGTTCGAGTCCGCGATACCACATTTGCAGACGCTTGCCACTCGAAATTGCAGCCCTGTTTCGGCCTCGGCCGCTAACCTTTTCGGCGTGTGGCATACATGCCCGTATCGCGAAAATCGGTGGGGCTGATATCGTAGGTCCGACGAAAAACCTTCGAAAAGTAGTTGTTGTCGGGTACGCCGCAAAGCGCTGCGATCTCCTTCACCGGAAGGTCGCGATTGGCAATGAGCAGCTTGGCCGCGCGCTTCATCCGTTCCTGCAGCACATATTCCGCGGGTGCCAGCCCGGTCATGCTGGCGAAACTGCGCGAGAAATGCGCACGGCTCAAACCGGCGACCTTGGCCAGCACATCCACGGTCAATTCGCTGCCCATATTGGCCGAAACATATTGCTTGGCGCGCGTCAGCGAATTCTCCGAGGCCGGCAGACGCTCCGACGGGCCGAAAGTGTCGTCGAACAGCGCCATCGCCGCCTCATAGCCGATTGCCGAACTCTCGCCGGGCAGGTCCGTCGTGTTCTCCATCAGCCGAAGTGTGCAGCTAGCGAGCTTGTCGACCGTATTGCTTTTCAGCTTGAGCACCGGCCCTTGCATGTTGAGCACGATCTCATGGATGCGGAGCGCTTCGGTGCCGTGCATGGAGATCCAGAAGAACTCCCATTCGTCGCCCTTTTCCAGCCAATAGCAGTGATTGTGCGGCACCACGACGAGCAGTGCCTCGCCGGGCTTGATCTTCATGATCCGGTTTTCGTAGCGCAGGGTTCCCATGCCGCTGATCGTATATTGCAGCACCGTGAACGGCGTCTGCCCCCGCGCCCTGCCATCCCAGATGTAGCTTGGGCTGGTCTGCAGCGAATAGCCCGTGCTCGTCGGCATCGCATGCAGCGGATGTCGCGCACGCGGTAGCGACACCGTTTTCATCCCATGTCCGTGTTCGATCAACTTTTGCAGCATAAAATTACCATCAATAGCACAATCGCTCCCTTTTCCATCTCATGGATTGTCGGCATATTCAAGCTGAGGATGGAGGAAACAGGCGGCAGCACGAGGAGGCAGCCGCAACTGGATGTTCTTCCTGCACGCATTTTTCCGGATTCGTAGGGCGGTTTCTGCCGCATTTGCGAATATTTCATAGGCGTACGAACGATGACCTTCAAGATCGCTATTATCGGAGCCGGTAGCGTCGGCTTCACCCGCAAACTCTTCACTGATATCCTGTCGGTGCCGGAGTTCCAGGACGTCGAGTTCGCCCTGACCGATATGTCAGAGCACAATCTCTCCCTTATTCAGACCTTGCTGACCAGGATCAAGGACGCAAATAACCTCAAGGTTCGCATTTCTGCGACAACCGATCGCAGACAAGCGCTCGAAGGTGCGCGCTACATTCTTTCCTGCGTCCGGGTCGGCGGATTGGAAGCCTATGCGGACGATATCCGCATCCCACTTTCCTACGGCATCGACCAGTGCGTCGGCGACACGATCTGCGCCGGTGGCATCATGTATGGCCAGCGCAACATTCCGGTGATCCTGGATTTCTGCCGCGACATCAATGCCGTGGCCGAGACCGGGGCCAAGTTCCTCAACTATGCCAACCCGATGGCAATGAACACCTGGGCGGCAATCGAATACGGCAAGGTCGACACGATCGGCCTCTGCCACGGCGTCCAGCACGGCGGCGAGCAGATCGCCGAGATCCTCGGTGCAGGCCCCGGCGAGCTCGATTTCATCTGCTCCGGCATCAATCACCAGACCTGGTTCGTCGATGTCCGCCTGCGCGGCCGCAAGGTCAGCAAGGATGAGCTGGTCGCCGCTTTCGAGGCGCATCCGGTATTTTCCAAGCAGGAAAAGGTGCGCATCGACGTGCTCAAGCGCTTCGGTGTCTATTCCACCGAAAGCAACGGCCATCTCTCCGAATACCTGCCTTGGTATCGCAAGCGGCCCGACGAGATCACCAAATGGATCGATATGTCCGACTGGATCCACGGCGAGACCGGCGGCTATCTCCGCTACACCACCGAAAACCGCAACTGGTTCGAGACCGAGTTTCCGGAATTCCTCAAGGAAGCCGAAAAACCCTTCAGCCAGTACGAGCGTTCCAACGAGCATGCCAGCCACATTCTCGAGGCACTGGAAACGGGCCGGGTCTATCGCGGCCACTTCAACGTCAAGAACAAGGGCATCATCACCAACCTGCCGGAAGATGCGATCATCGAGTCCCCCGGTTTCGTGGACCGCTTCGGGCTCAACATGGCCGCCGGCATCACCCTGCCGGAAGCCTGTGCCGCGACTTGCATGTCGTCGATCAACGTACAGCGCATGAGCGTGCATGCCGCGATCAGCGGCGATGTCGATCTCCTCAAGCTCGCCATGCTGCACGACCCGCTGGTCGGCGCGATCTCGACGCCCGATGAGATCTGGCAGATGGTCGATGAAATGCTGGTGGCGCAAGCCGCCTGGTTGCCGCAATATGCCGACGCCACTCCCGCCGCCCGCGAGCGGCTGAAGAACCCGAAGGTCAAGACCAAGGAATGGGCGGGATCGGCGCGCCGCGCAGTGCGCTCGATTGATGAATTGAAGGCTGAAAAGCTCGCCAAGGCCAGCTGATCACGCCACCAATACCCGTGGGCGCAGGTGGAGGCTTGCACCCACGGGAATGAATGAGGGGAAAACCGGTCAAAAGGCCGGCCAAACAAAATGGGAGAAGAGATGAACACGCACTATCTGATCAAGACGAGCCTCGCGCTCGCCGTCAGCGTCTCGGCCATCGCGCTGAGCGCTGCATCGTCCTATGCGGAATCGCCGCCGGAGCCAAAGACCTTCGCCGCGCAGGGCAAGGTCGACTACGTGCTCGGCAGCGACATCCTCGAATTCAAGGCACTGCCCGACTATCACGAGCCCGATTGGGTCACCGAGAAATTCGTCAAGGCCGGTAAGCTGCCTGCTGTCAAAGATCGTCTCCCCAAGGAGCCGATGGTCTACAAATCAACCAACATGGTCGATGGCATCGGCGTCTACGGCGACGTCATGCGCCACGTCATCGGTGGCCGGCCGGAAGGCTGGAACTTCATCGCTGGCCAGAGCCAGGGTTGGGGCGGCATCGATATCGGTCTTTCGGAGTGCCTGACACGCACCGGCCCGCTGTTCGAAGTCAAGCCCGAGGCGCTTGAGCCGCTGCCCAATCTTGCCAAGAGCTGGGAATGGTCGAAGGACGGCCACACTCTCACCATGCACCTGATCGAAGGTGCCAAATGGTCAGACGGCGTGCCGTTTACCAGCGAAGACGTGATGTTCTATTGGGATGACAATGTCGTCGATCCCAACGTCACGCCGCTGGTTCCCGCTTCGGTCGAGACCTTCGGTGCCGGCACGACGCTCAAGAAGATCGACGACTACACCGTCGAATGGACCTTCAAGGAAGCCTTCCCGAAGCAATATATCTATGCAATGGCCTACGGCACATTCTGCCCAGGCCCGGCGCATCTCTTGAAGCCGCAGCATCCGAAATATTCGAAAAACACCTACGAGCAGTACAAGAACGCCTTTCCGCCGGAATACCTGAACTTCCCGACCATGGGCGCCTGGGGCGTGGTGGAATATCGGCCGGATGACATCATCGTGCTTCGCCGCAATCCCTACTACTGGAAGGTGGACGACAAGGGCAACCAGCTGCCTTACCTCAACGAGATGCACTACAAGCTCTCTACATGGTCGGATCGCGACGTGCAGGCAGTGGCCGGATCGGGCGACTTCTCGAACCTCGAGCAGCCTGAGAATTTCGTGGAATCGCTCAAGCGTGCCGCTGACCCGAAGGCGCCTGCGCGTTTGGCATTCGGCGCCCGCCTCATCGGCTACAACCTCTACATGAACTTGTCGGCCAATGGCTGGGGTGATCCTGACGAACGAGCCCAGGAAGTCCGCAACCTCAATCGGGATCTCCATTTCCGCAAGGCTGTAACGATGGCGGTCGATCGGCAGAAGCTCGGCCAGGCGCTCGTCAAGGGACCGTTCACCTCTATCTATCCAGGTGGCTTGTCCTCGGGCAACAACTTCTACGACCGCGCCTCGACGGTCTACTATCCCTTCAGCCTCGATGAGGCAAAGAAGGAACTGGAAGCGGCTGGCCTGAAAGACACCGATGGCAACGGTATCGTCAACCTCCCCGCCGACAAGGGCGGCAAGGACGTCGAGATCACACTGCTCGTCAACGGTGACTACGGCACGGACAAGAACCTCGCGGAAGGCGTGGTCGGGCAAATGGAGAAGCTCGGCATTCGCGTCGTGCTCAACACGCTCGACGGCACCAAGCGCGATGCCAGCGAGTATGCCGGCAAGTTCGACTGGCTGATCAGACGCCACGATTCCGAGATCACCTCCACGGTGCAGAACACCTCGGCTCTGGCCACGACCGGCCCACAGACCAGCTGGTTCCATCGTGCCGGCAAGGATGACAAGGTCGACAGGCTGCCTTTCGAGGAAAAGATGGTTGAACTCGTCAACGCATTCATCAAGTCGGGCGATCCGGTGGAACGCGCCAACCTGATGAAGGAATACCAGAAGGTCTCGACCGAGAACATCAACGGCGTCGGCCTGACGGAATATCCCGGTGCGTTGATCATCAACAAGCGGTTCGCCAACATTCCGAACGGCGCCCCGATCTTCATGTTCAACTGGGCTGAAGACAACATCATCCGCGAGCGGGTGTATGTTCCTGCCGACAAGCAGTCGGATTTCGAACTGCACAAGGAAACCATGGTCGGCAAGCCAGGCGACAAGAATCCGCTGCAGTAAGCGGTTCTCCCGGGTGGGTCCCGGATCCTCTTCGCGAGGTTCCGGGACCCGCTTTCTCAAGACTTATGAAAGTCTTCATGCCACCTGAAAGGTCGACATGTTTCGATTTCTTCTCGTCCGGATCGCTTCGGCCATCCCCGTGCTCATCATCCTGAGCATCGTGACCTTTGCGATCATCCAGGCGCCGCCGGGAGACTACAGCGATTACATTCGCTCACAGCTCATCAACCAGGGCGGCGCTTCCTTCGCAGCCGCTGACGCACAGGCCAAGGCCTATGCACAGGCGCACGGTCTCGACCAGCCGATGGTGACGCAGTACTTCAACTGGATCTGGGGCATCGTCAGCCGCGGCGATTTCGGACAGAGCTTCTTCTACAACAAGCCGGTAGCGGACGTGGTCGGCGAGCGTTTGCCGCGCACCATCCTGCTGGCGCTCACCTGCCACATCCTGGCATCCATCCTCGGGATCTCTCTCGGCATTATTGCCGCCACCCGGCAATACAGCTGGGCAGATCAGCTGATCTCGGCCATCTCCTTCCTCGGCATGACTGTACCGAGGTTCCTGATGGCGCTGATCATCGTCTACATCCTCGTCTTCCATTTCAATGTCAGCGAGATCAATAGCTTCTTCTCGGCGAAGTACGGCGGTGCACCGTGGTCCTGGGGCAAGTTCGTCAATCTCCTTCAGCACGTCTGGCCAGTCGTGGCGATCGCCACATTCGGCGGACTTGCCTACAATATGCGGGTCATGCGCGGTAATCTGCTCGACACGCTGAACGCCCAATACGTCGAGACCGCACGCGCCAAGGGCCTGTCGGAGTCCAAGGTCATTCTCAAGCACGCAGTGCCGAATGCGCTGCATCCGCTGGTCATGTATCAGGGCGTCGTGCTGCCCTACATGCTGACCGGCGAGATCGAGACGGCCATCATTTTCGCGCTGCCGACGGTTGGTCCGGCCATCGTCAGCTCCATGTATGTCGGGGACGTCTACGTCACCGCCACCTTCATGCTGGTTCTTTCCGTCACGCTGATCATCGGCAACATCATCGCCGACCTGCTGCTCGTGGCTCTTGACCCCCGCATTCGCCTGGGAGCCGGCCGATGAGCATTCTCGCACCTCCGGAAAATACGCTGAAGCCGCTTGCCGACGCCGCTGCCGACGCCAGCAACGAAACCTACCTGGCACTGGTCTGGCGCAGGCTCCGCCGCTCCTGGACCGGCATGTTCGGGCTGGTTCTGGTCATCGCCCTGCTGGTCATGTCGGTGTTCGCACCGTTCTTCGCGCCCGTCGATCCCAAGGCGACAGACAACGGGTTCGCCTCACCGGACGCGATCCACTTCACCGGCAAGGACGGCGCTTTCTCGTTTCGTCCGCGCATCTACCAGATGGTGGAAGGCACCGACCTCGATCCCGTCACCTTCCAGCCATTGATGGCGCCGGATTTTGATCACCCGATCGAACTCGGTTTCTTCGTCAAGGGTTTCGAGTATCCCGTCCTCTGGGGTCTGTTCAACCTCGACCGGCATTTCTTCGGCACGCTGGATGGTCAGCCCGTGCATTTCCTCGGCACCGACAAGTTTGGCCGCGATGTGCTGTCGCGCGTCATCTACGGCTCGCGCATCTCGTTGATGATCGCGCTGACCGTGGTGTTCTTCATCACCGTGGTGGGCACGACCGTGGGCATGGTGTCGGGTTATTTCGGTGGCCAATTCGATGTCTGGGTCCAGCGCTTTGTCGAACTCGTACTCGCCTTTCCGCAATTGCCGCTTTATCTGGCACTGACCTCGCTGATCCCAGTCACCGCGCCGACCAACGTGTTCCTCGCCTTTGTGATCATCGTGATGTCGGCACTCGGCTGGGCGCAGCTGTCGCGAGAAGTGCGCGGCAAGACGCTGGCGCTCGCTCGCGTCGATTACGTCAAGGCGGCGATGGCGATCGGCGCCCGCGACAGGCGCATCATCTTCCAGCACATTTTCCCCAATGTGATGAGCCATGTGATCGTCGCGGTGACGCTGGCAATCCCCAATGTCGTGCTGCTGGAATCTTTCCTTGGCTTCCTCGGGTTTGCGGTCAAGCCGCCGCTGATCTCCTGGGGCCTGATGCTGCAGGATACATCCAACTACTCGGTGATCGGCTCCTATCCGTGGATCCTGGCGCCTGTGGGTGCCGTGCTGGTCACCGTCTTTGCGTTCAATGCGCTCGGCGATGGCCTGCGCGATGCCATTGACCCCTATTGAGGCGCGACATGTCCACTGACGAACAATTCGCACCGCCCTACCGCCTCGACCGCAAGGAGACGACCGACGTGCCGGCCGTCGCGGTCAAGAACCTCGCTGTCCGCTTCAAGGTCGAAGCCGGTGAAGTCGAGGCATTGAAGGGCGTATCTTTCGATGTCTATGGCGGAGAGACGATTGCCATTGTCGGAGAATCCGGCTCGGGCAAATCGGTCACCGCGCGCTCGATCATGGGCCTGCTCAGCAAGCGTGCGACGATAGCGGCAGGCTCGGAAATCGACTACAACGGCCGCAACGTCCTGAAATTCTCCAAGGCCGAACGCCGCAGCCTGCGCGGCGACCGCATCTCGATGATCTTCCAGGAGCCGATGAGCTCGCTCAATCCGGTCTATACGATCGGCAGCCAGATCATCGAGGCCATCCGTGTTCACAATCGCGTCAGCCGCAGCCAGGCCCGTGACCGGGCGCTTGCGCTTCTGAAGGAAGTCAAGATTCCTGATCCGGAAGCGCGGCTGCAGCAATATCCGCATCAGCTGTCCGGCGGCCAGCGCCAACGCGTGATGATCGCCATCGCCCTCGCCAACAATCCCGATGTGCTGATTGCTGACGAGCCGACCACCGCACTCGACGTGACGGTGCAGGCGCAGATCCTCAACCTCATCCGCGACCTGCAGAAGGCCCACGGCATGGCGGTGATCCTCATCACCCATGACCTGACAGTCGTCCGGCAGTTCTCCGACTACGTCTATGTCATGCGCCGCGGCGAGGTGAAGGAACACAACACCACCGAGGCACTGTTTGCCAATCCGCGCCACGAATATACCCAGCATCTGCTGGGTTCCGAGCCGCGCGGCCGCGCCAATCCGATCCCGGACAATTCACCGATCCTGCTCGAGGGCCGCGACGTCCGCGTCGCCTATGTGCTGAAATCCGGCGGCTTTTTCAGGCCGGAATACAAGGATCTCATCGCCGTCAACAGTCTCAGCCTCGTGCTCAAGAAGCACGAAACGTTGGGCTTGGTGGGGGAATCCGGCTCCGGCAAAACCACCTTCGGTCAGGCGTTGATAAAGCTGATCCATATGGATAGTGGCGAGGTGCTGTTCGACGGCACGCCGATCACCAAGAATTCCCGCGAGGAAATGCGTCCGCTCCGCAGCCGAATCCAGGTCGTATTCCAGGACCCCTTTTCGTCGCTCAACCCACGCATGACCATCGGCCAGATCATCGAGGAAGGGCTGATCGTCAACAATATCGGCGCCAATAAGGCTGAGCGGCTGGACCGGGTGCGCGATGCGCTCAGGAGTTCGGGCCTGCCGACCAATATCCTGTCGCGCTTTCCGCATGAATTCTCCGGCGGCCAGCGCCAACGCGTCGCCATCGCCCGCGCCATCGCGGTCGAACCGGAATTCATTCTGCTCGACGAGCCGACCTCGGCGCTCGACCTCTCGGTGCAGGCGCAGATCATCGATCTGCTCCGCAAGCTGCAGGCCGAACGGGGGTTGAGCTACCTGTTCATCTCGCACGACCTCAAGGTGGTTCGCGCGCTTTGCCACCGGGTCATCGTCATGCAGCATGGCAACATCGCCGAGCAGGGCCTGGTCGAGGACGTGCTGTCCAATCCGCAAACGGAATATACCAGCAAGCTGGTCAAGGCGGCGTTCGAAGTGGCGACGTGAGGCCCACAGGCGGCACTTCTCCCCCGCGGGGAGAAGTGCCGAGCGAATGCGAGGCGATGAGGGGGGCTTCGAAGCGCAAACGACGGACGTTTTGTACATTGTGAGCCCCCTCATCCGGCCTTCGGCCACCTTCTCCCCGCTGGGGAGAAGAGGGAGCCAGAGCCACCCTCACAGCTCATTCACCCTCTCCAGAAATTCCCGATGCCCCAACGCCTTTGACGCCGCCCGGCGATATTCCTTCACCAAGCCATCCGCCGCTTCGCGAGCGAATTTCTTCAGCGCGGGATCGCGATCCATCTCAGCCCGTGCCACCGTCGGATCGAGCAGGCCCAGCCCATCCAGCACCGGATAATGCAGCTGCGTCTCGACATGCGGCAGGCCGTTGAGAAAATCGCTGAAATGCTCGCGCCTCGGCATCTCTTTCTGCCAGCGCCCCAGCCGTTCCTTCGTTTCGGGATGCAGCCGCTCGGCACGTACATTTCGCCAAAACGGCGTATCGTCGCGCTCGGTGACATAGTGGGTATTGACGAAGGTGCGGAAATCGTCGACCTGCCGGCCGAAGCGCTTGTTGTAGTCGGCGCGATCGGCACCCGTCATCTCATCGGGATGCTTGAGATACCGATCGGCAAACAACATCAACTGTACCACCGAACCATGGATCGATGTCGCCTCCAGCGGCTCGAGAAAGCTCGAACTCAGCCCGACTGCGAGACAATTGTGAGCCCACGGCATCTCCAGACGGCCGATCTTGAAATGGATGTCGTCGCGCACCTCGATCTCGCGGCCGAGAGCCGCTTCGATCTCGCGCTTGGCACCCTCCGGATCGAGGAACTCGTCGGAATAGACATAGCCGCAGCCATAGCGCCACTGGGTCGGGATCTGCCACATCCAGCCTGACCCCATCGCATGCGCCAGCGTGTAGTTGGCGACCTCCTCACCCTCCTTGATCTCCAGCCAGAAGGGCATGGCGCGGTTGACCGGCAATTCCTTCGCATAGGACAGCCACGGTGCGTTCAGCTCCTGCACGATCAAACGCTTGCGGAAACCCGAGGCATCGATAAAGAAATCGCCGTCGAGTTTCTCGCCATTGTCGAAGACCAACGTACGGATATCGCCGCTCTCGCTATCCCTCTCGATGCCCGCGATCGTAGCATCGATGATCTCGACACCCCTCGATCGCTTCTTCAGGAATTGCCCGACCCGCGCCTGATCGAAGTGGAAGGCATGATGGAACGGTCCGAGCGCCACCAGCGACCCGTCGTCCTTCAACGCATAAGGCGCCTTGCGCTGTTCCAGCAGCGGGCCGAACAGATGCATGTCCTGCAGCTTGCGGCCAGCGGCAACGCCAAAGACATTGAGATAGTCCGATGGAGCGCCCTTGGGCGCTGCAACGACCTGATGTGGATCGTCGATCGGACCGTCATAGGTAAAACCCTTGCGCCGCCAATCCTTGTGGCGGATGCCGAGCTTGAAGGTCGCCCCGGTCTCGCGGAGGAACTCGAATTCATCGAGCTTGAAATACTGCATCATCACTCGAAAAGCCGCGGTCGAGCCTTCGCCGACGCCGACGGTCGGGATCTTCGAGGACTCGATGACGGTAACTTTCGCGTCGATCTTCCTGCGCTTCAAACTGTCCTGGATGATGAAAGCGGCCAGCCAGCCAGCCGTACCGCCCCCGACGATGACAAACCTCGGTATATCCCCCCCCAACTCAAAGCTCCTCCCAGCCAAAAGCGCAATCTTTCGAGCCACTTGCACAGCTCAATCACACCTTAGATTCGCTTTGCCGGAAAGGGAAACGAAACCGTGCCGAATTGGAAAAAACGAACGATAAATATGCAGCAGAAAGCCAAGTGACGAGCCCTCAGCGAAAATTTCCCTATCGACTTCGCCGTCATTTTGCTAGTTGCAGGCCAACCCGTCCGCGGGAGGGTGAAATCCGCGTATCACGCATGAGAGATGGAGAATGACATGAATATTCAGCGCTATCACACAGGCCCGCGCATGAGCGATGCCGTCACCTACAATGGTTTCGTCTTCCTCGCCGGCCAGGTTGCCGACAATGCCGATGGCACGTCGGTCGCCGAGCAGGCTGCCGATATCCTCAAGCAGATCGACGCGTTGCTGGAAGAGGTCGGTTCGGACAAGACCCGCATCCTCTCGGCCACCATCTGGCTCGCCGACATCAGCACCTTTGCCGAGATGAACTCGGTCTGGGACAAATGGGTCTCGGCTGGCAACACGCCGGCCCGCGCCACGGTCGAGGCCAAACTGGCCGCTCCGCAATACAAGATCGAAATCGGCATTATCGCCGCGCAGAAGTAATTCTCTGTGAGATCAATGGGCCGCAGCGACTGCGTTGCGGCTCACTCCGCCTCCGGCCGCCTCTTCCGCAGCAGAGCCACGACGAAAGCAACGAAGAAGAACGCGATGACGACGCCGACTGTGATTGGCCCACCTGCTGGCGTAAACGCCTCCATGGCTAGGCCGAATGTCGTCGAGCCGCCGGCGCTGCCTGCGGCATAGGCCATCGCGAAAGCAGCACTTCCCGCCACCAGCATGCCGCCATTGTAGCGCTCGCCGAGCAGCGTCAGCGCAGATGTGTAGAGCCCCAGGCTCGCCGCGCCGATGACGGCGAAGTCGATGAGGATCGCGATGTCCGACTGCAGGAACGGCAGGATGAGAAAGCAGAAAGCGGTGATCAGCGATGTCACCACCGCCACGAGCGTCCGCGACATCTTATCGAGCAGCACACCCACGAATGGCTGGGCAATCGCCGTCGGCAGCGCCATGATGGTGACGCTCATGGCAGCGAATGTCGGTGAATAGCCGAGCTTGGTGAAATACACCGGCATACCGGAGATTGCGGCGATATCGGCAAAGCCGAAAGCCAGCACCATGGCGACCAGCATAGGCGCGGCAAACACGAATTTCAGGAATGTGCCCGATGCCGCGCGCGGCGGCTCGGTATAGGCCTTGCGGCTGATGATGACGCTGGCAAAGGCCACGAACGCCACATAGACGGCGAGCAGCGCAAAGGCGAAACCGTCCTCGGTGCCGAACAGCGGAATGGCCATCGGCCCGGCGGCAAAGCCTGCGCAGAGGCTCGCGCCGTAAAGCCCCGTCACCCGCCCGCGAATATGATCCGGGCAGGCTGTGTTCAGCCAGGCCTCGCTCATCATGAAGATCAGGCTGGCGCTGAAGCCGAGTACGAAACGGGCGATAAACCACACCCACAGGGCGTCGAAACTCGCAAACATCGCCAGGCTGAAGGATGCGCCGAGCAGTGAGACGACGATCAGCCGGTGCCCCTTGATGTTGCGCGTGATCGGCCCAACCAGCACCACTGACAGCGCCATGCCGGCGGCAAAGCACGCACCGTTGAGGCCGATCATGCCGGGCGATACATCGCGCGCGGCAAGCACCAACGAGATCAGCGGATAGGTCAGCCCCTGGGAAATGCTGAATGCTGTGACGCCGAAAATCACCACGGCAATTGCCGCCCAATCGGCGCCGACAGCGTTCTTTACCTCAGTCGCATTCACGGGTCCGCTCCCACACCAGTCAGGCGAGATGCGCACCGACGCTGCGCTGATAGCGTGTTTTCGGCTTCAGGCCAAGGGGAGCAGGTGAGCGATCACTCCGGAAAGAAGCGGTTGGCCGGCCGTGGCAGGCCCAGATGATCTCGCAACATCGTGCCCTCATATTCCCTCCGGAACAGGCCGCGACGTTGGAGTTCCGGCACCAGCCGCTGGGTCACATCATCAAGTCCCTGCGGCAGGTAGGGGAAGACAACATTGAAGCCATCCGAACCCTCTTCATGCAGCCACTTTTCCATCTCATCGGCGACCGTCTGCGGCGTACCGACAAAGGCGAGCCCCGAATATCCGCCCAGCCGCTGCGCAAGCTGGCGCACGGTCAAGCCCTCGTCCTCGCCGAGCTTGATGACCTGCGCGCGGCTGGTCTTGCTGGCATTGGATTCCGGGATCGGCGGCAATGGCTTGTCGGGATCGAAGCCCGAGGCATCGTGGCCAAGCGAGACCGACAGCGAGGCAATGCCGCTGTCGTAGTGTACGAGGCTGTCGAGCGTTGCCCGCTTCGCCTTGGCCTCCTCGACGGAATCGCCGATGATGACAAAGGCGGCTGGGAGGATCTTGAGATGATCCTTGTTGCGGCCGATCGCTGCCATGCGCGCCTTGATATCGGCGTAAAGCGCCTTGCCGCCGGCGAGATCCCGTGGCGCGCAGAACACTACCTCTGCGGTTTCCGCCGCCAACTGCCGGCCCGGCTCGGATTGACCCGCCTGCACGATCACCGGCCAGCCCTGCGGCGGTCGCGCGATGTTGAGTGGACCGCGCACGCTGAGTTCGTCACCCTTGTGAGCGAGCGCATGCATCTTGGCCGGGTCGAAGAAAATGCCGCTGTCGCGATCGCGAATGAAGGCATCGTCGGCAAAACTGTCCCAGAGGCCGGTGACGACATCGTAGAATTCCCGCGCACGCTTGTAGCGCTCGCCGTGTTCGACATCGGCGTCCAAACCAAAATTCAGTGCGGCGTCCGGGTTAGAGGTGGTGACTATGTTCCAGCCTGCGCGGCCGCCGCTGATATGGTCAAGCGAAGCAAAGCGCCGGGCGATGTGATATGGCTCGTCATAGGTCGTGGACGCCGTGGCGACCAGGCCAATCCGTTCGGTCACAGCAGCCAGCGCTGAAAGCAGCGTGAACGGCTCGAACGACGTCACCGTATGGCTGCGCCGCAAGGCCTCGACCGGCATGTTGAGCACGGCGAGATGATCGGCCATGAAAAAGGCGTCGAACTTCGCGGCCTCGAGCTTCTGCGCAAATGACTTGATGTGGTGAAAATTAAAGTTGGCGTCCGGATAGGCGCCGGGATAGCGCCATGCGCCGGTATGCAGGCTGACGGGTCGCATGAAAGCGCCCAGACGCAATTGCCGTTCAGTCATCCTGGCCCCCGTCGATCATGTGGATGGATTTGATATAGGTCGCTGAATGGCCGGGGCAAGACCGGGCGCCCTCGCGAAAGGGCGCCCGTGCAAAAATTCAGCTCCAGGGATGACGCGGCGCCTGGACGCCGTTCAGGTAGTAGTTTCCGACGTGGAAATACTTCCAGCGCACCGGGTCATGCAGAGTATGTGCACGGGCGTTACGCCAATGCCGGTCGAGATTGTGCTGCGCGAGCGTCGAACGGGTGCCGGCAAGCTCGAACAGCTTGTTGGTGGCCTGGATGGCAACCTCGGTGGTCAGCACCTTGGCCTCGGCGGTCTTTATCGTTGCTTCGTTGACATTGGCTTCGGTCGAATTGGCATTGGCCTTGTCGATCGCCAGACCGGCAATTTCCAGCAGCGCCTCGGCCGCGTGCAGGCGGATCTGGAGGTCGGCGATAGCCGAGATCGTGAACGGATCCTCGCCGGCCGTCTCCTTGCCGCTGTCGATCCAGGGACGCGACTGCGTCCTGACGAAGGCGATCGTGTCCTCGATCGCGCCCTTGGCGATACCGGCATCGATGGCCGCCTGGATGATCTGCGACACGGGACCGGCGATCGTCGGGCGTTCGAAGGCCGCCACCGGCAGCAGGCGGTTGATCGGCACCGTGACATTTTCGATCCGCACGCCACCGGAGCCGGTGGTGCGCTGGCCGAAGCTCGACCAGTTGTTGGTCACGATGATCCCCGGCGCATCGCGCTCGGTGAACACCAGGAAGCCCTGACCGTTCTCATCGACGGCAACGATCGGGATGATGTGTGAGAGCAGCGCGCCGGTCGTGTAGAATTTCTCGCCGTTGACCGTCGCTGTCGCGCCGTTCTTGACCACCTTGGTCTCGAAGGCAGCCACGGTCTTGCTGTTGAGTTCGGAAAAAGCGTTGCCGAACCGCAGGCCCTTCAGCACCCAGCCGAAGAATTCCTTCTTCTGCGCTTCCGTGCCGTCGAGATCGATATGGCCGGAGATCGCCAGATGGTTCTGGGTGATCTGGGCAATCGAGGAATCGGCTGCAGCGATGATCTTGATGACTTCGGCCAGCGTCGCATAGGAGACGCCCGGCCCGCCATAGGCCTTTGGCACATTGATGCCCCAGAGGCCGCTCTGCGAATAGCGGTCGAGTTCTTCGAGCGGCAACAGCCCCTCGCGATCGCGGAAAGCGGCACCTTTCGCGAACTCCGCCGCCAGTTCGTGGGCGATCTCGATCGCCTCTGCATCCGTCTTGATGATGTGCGCTGACTTGATCGGATGCGGGCGCGGAGGAACGGGATCGCTCGAATTGACACGTGGATGCACCGTGTAGTCGATCTTGTTTTCAGCCTGGGAACCCATGACTTGACCTTTCCTTGGAAGTTGCTTGGATACGGAGTGATGCTGGGCTAGCCTTCGCTTTCGGACGGCATAGAGCGCATGGCGACAGCGCCGACAAACAGTGCACCCGATACCCAGAAGGCCTGGACGAAATATTTGCGGATATTCAGGAAATGCTCCTCGCGGCAGACCGATTGCGCCAGCGAGCAGATGTCGGAATCCCGCACCAGGCATGGCACGATCTCACTGAGCGACATGGTGTTGGTCTTCACCAGCTCGTCAAACACCACCCACCACCAGCCAACGGCCAGTGCGGTCAGGATGGCACCGGACAGAAGCAGCACGTTGGGCACGGACATTCTAGTCATGATGGATGCCCAGTTTCGTGAGCAATTTCTGACGGAGATGCACGAGATCCTTGTCGTCGCGCTTGCGTGGATAGGGCTTGTTGACCAGGATTTCGGCAACGATGCGCGCCGGCCTGTCGCTGAACACGATGATCCGGTTGGCGAGCAGCAGCGCTTCCTCGACATCGTGAGTGACCAGGATCGCAGTGAAACCGACATCCCGCCAGAGCTTGGTCAACTCGCCCTGCAGCCCAAGCCGCGTCAAGGAATCGAGCTTGCCGAAGGGCTCATCGAGCAGCAACAGATGTGGATCGTTGACCAACGCTCGCGCAATCGCCACGCGCTGGGCCATGCCGCCCGAAAGCTGGTTGGGATAGGCATCGGCGAATTTTTCGAGCTTGACGATCCGCAGCGCCTCATCGACGCGGTGGCCGTGGGTCTTGAGCAATCCGCGCGCTTCGAGTCCAGTGGCAACATTCTTGCGCACCGTCCGCCAAGGAAACAGCGTCGGGTCCTGGAACACCAGGATGCGCGACGGATCAGGCTCGGTGATCGGCACGCCCTCCTCGAGCAGCACGCCTGAACGCGGCGTATCGAGCCCGGCCGCCAGCCTCAGCAGGGTGGATTTGCCGCAGCCGGAAGGCCCGAGCAATGCGATGAATTCGCCCGGCTTGACGTTGAGGTCGACATTGTCGAGCACGGCGAGCTTCTCGCCATTGATCTCGAAATGGTGAGATACACCTCTAACATCGAGTGCAATCGCCCTCCGTTCAGTGGTGGCGGGTTTGACGGCAATGTTCATCAGATCAGCCCTCTTTCCTGGCCGGTCAGCAGGCAGTCACGCGCCACGAACAGCAGCTTGATGATGCCCGAGCAAAGCAGGGCCATGATGATGATGGTGGCATAGACATTGGCGTAGCCCGAATAGGCCGTCTGGAACTGGATGTACCATCCGAGCCCGTACTTCGCGCCGAGCATTTCGGCGACGACGAGCACCGCGAACGAGGAGTAGAGCCCCATGAAAAGACCAACGAAAACGTGCGGCAGGGCTGCCGGCACGGCGATCTTCAGCACCAGATAGCGGGAGTTTGCCCCCAGCGTCCGGGCGACATCGTAGAAGGCCTTGTTGACCGAGGCGACGCCGGCCGCCGTCAGAATGGCAACGGGAATGCCGCAGGACAGCGCGACGATGAAGATCGAGGCCTGGAAGGTCGTGGGGAAGAAATAAAACGCTGCCGGGATCCATGCGGTGGCCGGCACCGGACCGATCAGCTTGAGGATCGGCATGCCCCAGTAGTTGAAGCGCACCGACCAGCCCAGCGCCACGCCGAGTGCGAAGCCGACGGTCACACCGGAAAAGAAGCCGAGAATCCAGAGCCTGAGCGTGTAGGCGATGCAGATCAGCAGTCGTTGCCACTCCACCACATAGACATTGAGCAGTCCATGCGGCGGCGAGAAGAATGGTTTGGGCAGGAAGCCGGTCTTGGCGGTCGAATATTCCCAGAGCAGCAGCCAGACGCCGAGCGCGATCAGCCATGGACCATAATAGGCAACCCGGTCACCGAATTTGCCGAGCCGCGGCACTGCGAAGGCGAGACCCGCTAAGGCTGCGGCTCCCACCCCCATGATAATTGCAAACAGGTCGGCGCTGCCCCACACCACGACGTCGGGCAAGGCAACAGTGACGATCGCCGTCAGAGCCCAGAAGAAGGCGGCTATGAAACCCGGCAGCCACACGCTTTGCCGAAGCGCAAGCGGTGATGTCAGGTCGTCGACATAGGTCGGCGCGGCGTCCGTCATCATTCTATTCCTTATGCCAACAGGTTGACCGTGATCCGCTCGGCAAATTCCTTGGGATCGGTGGTCGAATCGAGGACTTTGACGAGCTTGAGGTCTTCCGACGTGATGCGGATCTGCTCGACCAGTTCGGGGCCGATCGGATGATTGTGAGCCCGCAGGTTGCTGATGACGGCGGTCAGGTCTTCAAGGCTGAGGCCGGCCGGCTTCAATGCTTCGAGATACCACTTGGCAACCTCATCAGGATGGTTTGCCGTGTATTCGTGGATTTCGATATTGGCTTCCGCCAGGCGACGCAGCGCATCCTTGTTGGCCTTCAGGAATTCGCCACTGGCGCCGAGCACGCAGCATGTATGACCTTCGTAGACGCCCGTCTGGGTGTCCGCGATCAGCTTGAAATCGAACTGCTTCTCAATCGAATAGGCCCAGGGGTCGAGATGGGCAGCCAAGTCGGCATCGCCACGATTGACCGTTTCACCAACGAGTTCAAACGGCACGGCCTTCCACGTCACGTCGGTCTCAGGGTCGATACCGGCCTTCTTCAGCGTCACCTGGAAGGCGACCTGCGGCGGCGCGCCGATGCCGTAAGTGGCGATCGTCTTGCCCTTGACGCCGGCGAGGTCGGTGATCCCCGAAGCCTTGGACGCCATCAGCCGCTGGCAGCCGCCATGCGAGCCGACGAACAGTTTCACGTCGAAGCCCTGCTCCAGCGGCTTGAGCCAGTCGCCGATCAGGCCGGCACCGGCATCGGCCTTGTTGGTGGCCAGCGCCTGGATAAGCGTCTGGCCGCTGGCGCCCTGGTAGAACAACTCAACATCGAGATTATGCTTGCTGTAGATCCCCTTGGCGACGCCGAAACCGAGAGGAGAATGGCAGGCTGCGACTTCCGTCCAGGCCAGCCGGATCTTCGGTGCCGGACCGGCGATCGCCGGGGTGAAGAGTGCGTTGCAGGTGACGGCACCCGCGGCGACCACACCGGCGCCGGCAACCGCGCCCTTGAGCACGGTGCGGCGCGAAACGCTGGCCTTCGACTTGGCGGATTTGCTGTTCTCTTCGGTCATGTGAGAGCCTCGTGAAGCTTTGATGCTGCCCCTTGCAGCCTTCGATGCCTAAAGCATATCTGGCATTTTCTTTTAATCAATAATTTTTATAGATTTTATATTCTAACTTTGACCGACAGCTTGGAATGCAATCGTCGTGCTGGCGGAGCTTGCTGGAATTTCTTTGCTAATTCGTCACTTAGGATTGCGCGACATTCTTATATTATCGTTTAATATCAGAGTTTTATATCATTTTTATAGACAATATTGCCAATCTCGCTTTGCGAGCCTATCGTCGACAATCATCAGCGAGCATCACTCGTGGAAGTTGGCTTTCGAGGCACGCTTCCGGGTTGGCGCATAGGGGAGTTGAGTCGTGACAGCAGAACAATCATTGCCGCTACTGAGTCTTGAGCGGTTTTCACCATCCCACCCTGAACGTGACGTGGCGCTTTCACAGTTGCGCGAGGTCGCCCGGACGTTCGGTTTTTTCTACCTCACCGATCACGGCATTCCGCAGGAACGCATCGATACCGTGATTGCGCTGTCGAAGCAGTTCTTCGCGCTGCCCGAGCAGCAGAAGCTCGAAATCGAGATGAAGAAATCACCGCATTTCCGCGGCTATAACCGCGCCGGGCTTGAATATACCCGCGGCTCGCAGGACTGGCGCGAGCAGGTGGATTTCGGCTCAGAGCGCGAAAAGCTGGATGTCAAATCGGGCGATCCCGCATGGAAACGGCTGGTCGGGCCCAACCAGTTTCCCTCCGCCCTGCCCGAACTCAAGCCTGTCATCCAGCAATGGATCGAGGACGTGACTTCCGTCGGCATCCGCGTGCTGAAGGCCTATGCGGAGGCGCTCGGCCAATCGCCCGACGTTTTCGAGCCGGTCTATGACGGCGGCCCCAACCAGCTTCTCAAGATCATCCGGTATCCCGGCCGAGACAAAACCGAAACCGACCAGGGTGTGGGCGCCCACAAGGACAGCGGCTTCGTTACCATCCTGTTGCAGGATGTCGTCAGCGGCCTCCAGGTCGATGATGGAAACGGCGGCTGGATCGATGCAAAGCCGGTGCGCGGCACGTTCGTCATCAACACCGGCGAGCTGCTGGAAATGGCCTCCAACGGCTTCCTGCGCGCCAATATCCACCGCGTCATCACCCCGCCGGCCGGCCAGGAACGGCTGTCGGTTGCTTTCTTCCTCGGCGCCAACCTCGCCGCCACGGTGCCCGTACTGACGCTGCCGGCGGATCTGCAGAAGCAAGTGCGCGGCGTCACCCAGGACCCGCTCAATCCGCTGTTCAACGAGGTCGGCCGCAACTTCCTCAAATCACGGCTGCGCTCCCATCCGGATGTCGCCGAAGCCCATCACTCCGACCTGATCGCCGAGCAGAAAAAGATCACCGAAACGGCCTGAGCCTCAAGACAATCACCTCAAGGAGATTTCCATGAACATCCATAACAATCCGGACGAAATCGTCGCTCCGGCGGCACCACACGGCAGCGCGCTCTTCAAGAGTCGTCATCCGGAAACCATCGCGCTGCATGGCGGCTCCTACCGCTTCGACCCGACATCGGGTGCCGTTGCCGTTCCGATCTACCAGACGACGTCCTATCAGCTGCCGGGTACCGAAGGCGCCGACAAGCTGTTTGCGCTCGAAGCCGCCGGTCATCTCTACACGCGCGTGTCCAACCCGACACAGGATGCCTTCGAGCAGCGTCTTGCCGAGATCGAAGGCGGCGCGGCCGCCCTTGCGGTCAGCTCCGGTCAGGCAGCGTCTGCATTCGCCGTGCTAAACCTCGCCCGTGCCGGCGACAACATCGTCAGTGCAGCCGGCCTCTACGGCGGCACCTGGGCGCTGTTTGCCGCAACACTGAAGAATTTCGGCATCGAAACCCGCTTTGTCGATGCCACCGATCCCGAAGTCTTTGCCCGCGCCACCGACGATCGCACCCGCGCCTACTATGCCGAGTCCCTGCCCAACCCGAAGCTCGAAGTCTTCCCGATTGCGGAGGTCGCCAGCGTCGGTCGCCGCTTCGGCATTCCACTGATCGTCGACAACACCGCAGCCCCCTTGGTGATCCGACCCTTCGAGCACGGCGCCGCAGTCGTGGTCTATTCCACCACCAAATATATCGGCGGCCACGGCACGTCGATCGGCGGCGCGATCATCGAGAGCGGCACCTTTCCGTTCGGCGATTATCCCAAGCGCTTGCCGACACTGCACGAGCCTGACTCGAGCTATCAGGGCGCAACATGGATCCAGAAGGCAGCCGCCATCGACTTCCTGCCCTACATCTTCCGGGCGCGTGCCGTTCTGCTGCGCGATCTCGGCGCCGCGATCAGCCCGCAAAATGCCTTCCAGTTCATCCAGGGCCTGGAAACACTGCCGCTGCGGCTGAGGCAGCACAATGAAAATGCCATCGTCGTCGCCGATTACCTCAAGGCGCATCCCAAGGTTTCCAACGTCATCTTCCCGAAATTCCAGTCTGGTGTCGCCAAGGCGCGAGCGGAAAAATACCTGAAGCCGGGCTGGTTCGGCGCGCTGGTGGGGTTCGAATTGAAAGATGGTCGCGAAGCCGGCCGCCGTTTCATCGATGCGCTGCAACTGTTCTATCATGTCGCCAATATCGGCGACGCCCGCTCGCTGGCGATCCATCCCTCGCCACGACCCATTCGCAGCTCTCGGCCGATGACCAACTCGCAACTGGCGTCACGCCGGGTTATGTCAGGCTGTCGATCGGGCTTGAACATCCCGAAGACATTCTTGCGGATCTGGAGCAGGCAATCGCCGCAGCTTGAACCGATGCGCGAACCAGAACTTTGGCGGCCCCGGGCTCTGAAAGCCCGGGGCCGTTTGGCTTTAACCATCCATGCGAACTAGCGCTTGCAGCCCTCTTGCGGAAAGCCTGCCTGGCATGCTTAATCATGGTGTGTGAGCTAGAAAAAAGTACAAGCGGCACATTTGGGGGAACTACATGAAATTCGTACGTCAGATCGCCGCTTTGGCGATGACTGTGGTGTTAACATGCGCCATTTCCTTGAGCGCGACGTCAGCCGAGGCTGCCCGCAAGACACCGGAACAGGTGCTGGGCAACTGGTACAAGCTGGTGCTGGAACTGGTGCGCCACACGCCCACCTATTCGCCCCCCGTCGCCAGCCGATCGTTCGCCTATTTCGGCGTGACCATGTTCGAGGCGACGGCCACCGGCTCCAAAGACATGATCTCGCTTTCGGGACAGCTAAACGGCCTGACGCCCAGCCCGAGCCGCGAAGCCGGCAAGACCTATGACGAAGCGGTGGTACTGAACGCGGCAATCGCCTTTGCCGCCCAGAGCTATTTCACCCATACCGGCCCGACCGGCCAGCGGGCGCTCGCGGCAATGTCGAAGAAGATGCGCGCCAACGTGTCCGACGGCGTGGCCGCTGACGTCATCGCCCGCAGCGAGGCGCACGGCAAGGCAGTCGCCGAGCATGTCCTTGAATGGTCGATGACCGACGGCGGCGCCGTCATCGAAAACATGGGCTTTCCGCTCGAATACAAGCTGACGCCCGGCCCGGCGCATTGGGTGCCGACCAGCAAGATCTCCCAGCAGCAATTTCCGCTGCTGCCCGAATGGAGCAAAAACCGCACCTTCGCCATGCCGAATGGCGCGACCTGCCCCCTGCCTCCCCCGCCGCAATACAGCGAGGACAAGAATTCCGAATTCTACAAGCAAGGCTACGAGGTCTACGACACCGTCAACACACTGACGCCCGACCAGCGCGCCATCGCCCGCTTCTGGTCGGATGATCCGATGCTGTCGCCCACCCCGCCGGGCCACTGGATCTCGATCGCCATGCAGGTGTTGGACCATGAGCATGCCGATGTCGAGCGCAGCGTCGATGTGCTTGCCCGCCTTGGCGTGACGCTGGCCGACAGCTTCATTGGCTGCTGGGACGCCAAGTTCAAATACGATCTGGTGCGCCCCATCACCTACATCAAGCGTCTGATCGACCCGAAATGGGAAGCGCTGCTGATCACCCCGCCCTTCCCGGAATATCCCTCCGGCCACTCGACACAATCGGGTGCCGCGGCCGTGGTGCTCGCGAGCCTGTTCGGCGAAAACTACGCCTTCGAGGACCACACGCACGAGGCGGATGGCCTGATCCCGCGCAAATTCAAGAGTTTTTGGGCTGCAGCCGAGGAGGCCGGCATCTCGCGCCTCTATGGCGGCATCCATTATCGCGCAGCCATCAAGTTCGGCCTCGATCAGGGCAAATGCATCGGCGCCTACGCGACCAAACTTAAGACGAGGAAATAGGCCATGCGTCTCACCGCTCTCTGCCTCGTTTTGATCGCCGCTGGTGCAACCACGGCCCATGCCGCCGACAACGCGCTCGTCATTCCCTCCTTCACCGAGGAAACCAACTCGGCGGGCATCGACTCGGTCTATGCCGGCGACTGGCAATATATGGTCGGCGGCGGCGCCGCGACCTTCGACTGCAATGACGACGGCCTGCCGGACATGTTTCTGGCTGGCGGCGAAAAGCCCGCCAATTTCTACCGCAACGTCTCGGCCCGTGGCGGCGCCCTGAAATTCACGAAGGAAAAAAGCGGCCTCGAACTCGATGCCGTCACCGGCGCTTATCCCATCGACATCGATGCCGATGGCAAGACCGACCTCGTCGTGTTGCGGGTCGGCGAAAATGTCGTGATGCGAGGCCTGGGCGGCTGCAAGTTCGCGCGCGCCAACGAGGCCTGGAATTTCAACGGCGGTGACGCATGGGCAACCGCCTTTGCGGCCACATGGGAACATGGCAACGACTGGCCGACGCTGGCCGTCGGCTCCTATGTAGACCGCAAAGAAGACACCTATCCCTGGGGCACCTGCACCGACAACTGGCTGCTACGGCCGGAAGCGGTCGGTGCAAAGAAATTCGCCAAGCCGCTGGCGCTCAAGCCCAGCTACTGTCCGCTTTCAATGATGTTCACCGACTGGAACCGATCCGGCACGCCAAGTCTCCGCGTCTCCAACGACCGCGAATATTACAAGGGCGGCCAGGAGCAGATGTGGAAGGTCGAGCCGGGCAGGAAGCCCGAACTCTACACCCAGGCCGAAGGCTGGAAATACCTACGCATCTGGGGCATGGGCATCGCCAGCTACGACCTCAATTTCGACGGCTATCCCGAATATTTCCTGACCTCGATGGCCGACAACAAGATGCAGTCGCTCGGCGACGTCCCCAAGGACGGCAAGGTCAAGCCGTCCTATACGGACATCGCCTTTGCTAAGGGCGCCACCGCCCACCGCCCCTATATCGGCGGCGACTGGCACCCCTCGACCGCCTGGCATACCGAATTCGAGGACGTCAACAACGACGGTATGGTCGATCTGTTCATCGCCAAGGGCAACGTCGCCAAAATGGAAGATTTTGCCGCCAAGGATCCCAACAACCTGCTGATCCAGCAGCCCGACGGCAAGTTCAAGGAAGTGGGCGACAAGGCGGGCGTCGACAGCATGGCGGTCTCGCGCGGCGCGGCGCTAGCGGATTTCAATCTCGACGGCCTGCTCGACCTCGTCGTCGTCAACCGTTGGCAGACCGCGCAGCTCTGGCGCAACACCACAAAGGGCGCCGGCCACTGGATCGAACTGAAAGTCGAGCAGCCCGGCGCCAATCGCGACGCGATCGGCGGCTGGATCGAGGTCAAATGCGGTGAAACAACCATGCGCCGAGAAATGACCATCGGCGGCGGCCATGTCTCCGGCGAACGCGGCTTCTGGCATTTCGGCATCGGCAGCGTCGACAAGACAGAAATCCGCATCCTCTGGCCGGACGGCGAAAAGGGCGAATGGCAGACGGTGGATGCCGGCAAGTTCTACGTGGTGGAACGCGGCAAGGTGGCAAAGGTCTGGGAGTAGATTTCTGCCAGCCAGCTCTGCTGGAAATGGCCAGATCGCCGATTGTTCGCTATTGTTTGCTAGACACGTGTGGCGCCGTCGGAGGCGCCTTCCAAGCGAATGGACTTCCCGATGAGCGAACATCTGAATGTACCGGTACTGCTGAAACGGCGCTTGCAGGCGCAGGTCATCGGCCCCATCCATGCCGAGATGGTCGAAGCATTCGGCAAGGAAAAGGCCGACGCCGTTCTCGACGCTGCGGTCCGCAAGGCTGCCATCGCCGAGGGCCAGGCATTTGCCGAGCGAGCGCCGGAAGGCAAGACCTCGATGTCGGACTTCATCAAGCTCTACGAACTTTGGACGCATGACGGCGCCCTCGAGATCGAGGTGCTTGAAGCGTCAGAGCGCACATTCGATTTCAATGTCACGCGCTGTCGCTATGCCGAAGCTTACAAGGAAATGGGCCTCGGCCACATTGGCCACCTGATGTCCTGCAACAGGGATGGCACATTCTGTCAGGGGTATGATCCGAAGATTAAATTGGAGCGCAAACAAACGATCATGGCGGGTGCGGACTGTTGTACGTTCCGATACTCCTATCAGGAGGGTTGAGGGCGAGGACGTCCCGGGAACACCCTATCACCTCCAACCCGTCCGATCTCCGCATCCGTCGCGAAGCGACCGGACATCAGGTGTGCTCAACTTACTCGAACAAACAGCCTCAAAAGGGCACTTCCAAGGAGGAAAAGATAACCAAGGGATAAGCAAACTTCATCTATTCCTCTCCATTCGGACACATCCCGCCCCCGCTTGTCCTTCACAATAGCCAGTACTTTTTCACGAAAATTCGTTGGCTCGCCGGATAGGGCTTCGTGAATGCTTTTTAGTTTCTTCTTTCTGAAATTAAGCGACCAGGTTGGAATCGCGAGTATCGCGATCCCTGTAAATGAGGCCACGTTAAGCCACCAGTGTGCGTCGGCGGGCGCCATTATACAGCGACGGCAAAGACAACATCTTCAGCCGCCTCTTCCGTTGATCCACCAAGTTTGTGCTCATTGAATTCATGAGGAGAAAAGCCCACAAGCATGTGGGCTTCACAAGCCTCAACGTAACGAACCACCGTATCCCAGTTAGGAAGCGGCCCCGTAGGTGCCTCCAGGCGCGAAATCATTGGCTGCGTCAAGCTGGAACGCGACTCGATATCACCTTGCGTCAAACCCTTGTTCTTGCGAAGAGCGCGGAGCGCCATTGCAAGCTGCCGCTTGAAGTCATTGTTTGCCTTGCTCTCAACCACATCAGGTCGCAGTTCGAGAACCTTTGATCTAAAACTCTTCTCAGTCATCAGCTGGCTCCCAGCTCGGGTTGATTAACTTCAGGTGTCTGACAGCTCTTGATCGTCCAATTTCACACGGTCGCCCAGCACGACTGACCAGACCATGAACCTTACACGGCCAAGGCTGAATGCCGTACGTGTCCAGAGAAACAATAAGCTTTAAGGTGGAACAGCCTGGAATATCTTGGGCATAGATTTCATAGCGATTGGCCAATAATCCACACCGCTCATTCAAGTCAGGATCACACTCCTCAAGCTCTTGCAAAAGCAAGTCCGCTCCCTCGACACATCTTACCGATGGCGAGGAGAAATCCGTGAGAACTTCCTTTTCAAACTCCTGTACGGGCTCAACTTTTCGCGTCAAACACCACCTCTAAGTGAGAAATATATCATTCGAATCATATGATTTCAAGGGCATATTCACGACTTGCCCACTGACTTGAAATGCGTCAGGCTCAATACCACAAATTGCACTCACAACAAAGCCTCCCTTTGGGAAGGGACGTCTGCCATTTTCCAGATCAGATGAGTGAGGCCTGCGGCTGCCCACGGCAGCAGCAAGGGATCGACTTAGGCAATAGCAGCAAGCAGTGGCGCCCAGCCCATAAACACGAGTATCTTGGTTATTTCTCAGGGGAAAAATGGTGCTGCTAGAGAGATTTGAACTCTCGGCCTCTCCCTTACCAAGGGAGTGCTCTACCCCTGAGCTATAGCAGCATCGTGACCGGTGCGAATTGTCTGAACCGGTGAAGCGGGCTGGCTATTGCCACAGCTTCGCGGCAAGCGCAAGCGCCAATCGTCCGAACGGCCGAAAGAATTTCCCGCGCCCTGCACGCCAGCGCTTTGCCCGGAGCGAGCTTTGCATTATGACAGAGGCCATGAATGACAAACGCGTCAAAGACATCGGCAATGACAACGCGGACGCCGGAACCGATTCGGATTCGGCAGCGCCGAAGGGCAATATTTCGCTGAAGATCCAGGCTGAAAAGCGTGCCGAGCGCCTGCGGGCCGAGTTGCGTGCCAATCTCGCCCGTCGCAAGCTGCAGGCGCGGGCGCGCCGGGAAGGCGCCGAGGATGATCGGCCCGGCAACCTGCTTTCCGACGACGATCCTGCGCGGTCTGATTG
Source organism: Shinella sp. OV683 (assembly GCF_057787725.1). NCBI lineage: Bacteria > Pseudomonadati > Pseudomonadota > Alphaproteobacteria > Hyphomicrobiales > Rhizobiaceae > Shinella > Shinella sp. OV683. Next base: position 591,077 of record NZ_CM173543.1, on the reverse strand, counting down.
ACCCTGCCCAAAATTCCCCTCAATTACGCGTCTTAACCCAATCTCCGGCCTTGGCTGAATCACCCTTGCTTGAACTGCTTGGCACAATTCGCTACATGGGCCGACAGGATTGGAGGCGCCCGCCCGGGCGCCAAGGGGATATAGCTTTATGGATCGTATCAGAATTGTCGGCGGCCGTCCGCTGAATGGCATCATACCTATCTCTGGTGCCAAGAACGCGGCCCTGCCGCTGATGATTGCCTCGTTGATGACGTCGGACACGCTGACGCTCGAAAACGTGCCGCATCTCGCCGATGTCGAGCAGCTGATCCGCATTCTCGGCAACCATGGTGTCGACATCGCCGTCAATGGCCGCCGCGAGCACCAGGATGGCTCCTACGCCCGCACCATCCACTTCACCTGCCGCACCATCGCCGACCTCACCGCACCATACGAGCTGGTTTCCAAGATGCGCGCCAGCTTCTGGGTCATCGGACCGCTGCTTGCCCGCGAAGGCCAGGCACGCGTGTCCCTGCCCGGCGGCTGTGCCATCGGCACCCGTCCCGTCGATCTCTTCCTCGAGAGCCTGCAGGCGCTCGGCGCGGAGATGGAAATCGATGGCGGCTACGTCAATGCCCGCGCCCCCAAGGGCGGCCTTGTCGGCGCCCGCTACACCTTCCCCAAGGTTTCCGTCGGCGCCACCCACGTCATGCTGATGGCAGCAAGCCTTGCCCGCGGCACGACCGTGATCGGCAATGCTGCCCGTGAGCCGGAAATCGTCGATCTTGCCAAGTGCCTGAACGCCATGGGCGCCAAGATCACCGGCCAGGGCACGTCGACCATCACCATCGAGGGCGTCACCTCGCTGTCCGGCGCCCGCCACCGCGTCATGCCGGACCGCATCGAGACCGGCACCTATGCCATGGCAGTAGCGATGGCCGGCGGCGATGTCGAAATCGTCGACACCGACCCCACCTATCTCGAGACCGCCCTTGAAGCCGTCCGCCGCGCCGGCGCCGAAGTCAGCGTCACCGAACGCGGCATCCGTGTCCGCCGCAACGGCGAGATCCTCAAACCGGTCGATGTCGTCACCGACCCTTATCCGGGCTTCCCGACCGACCTGCAGGCGCAGTTCATGGGCCTGATGACCAAGTCGAACGGCGCTTCCCATATCACCGAGACGATCTTCGAAAACCGCTTCATGCATGTTCAGGAACTTGCCCGCCTCGGCGCCAAGATCACGCTCAGCGGCCAGACGGCCCGCATCGAAGGCGTCGAGCGCCTGAAGGGGGCACCAGTCATGGCAACCGACCTGCGCGCTTCAGTGTCGCTGGTCATTGCCGGTCTTGCTGCCGAAGGCGAGACCATGGTGTCGCGCGTCTACCATCTCGATCGCGGCTTCGAGCGGCTCGAGGAAAAGCTGACGCGCTGCGGCGCAATTGTTGAACGCGTAAGCGAATAAACAGCCCGACTGTTGCGAAAACGCCACGCGCATCTTATCTCAGGGAAAAGATGGAAATTGGCCGGCACGCCCGAGGCGCAGCCGGCCCAGCGAGACTGGATTGACCTATGCCCCTGAAGCTGCTTGCGCTTGACGACGAAGACCTGACCGTGATCTCGGCCCATATGCAGGACGCCGTGTTCCGCGTTGCCGATGTCGAGTATACCCCGAAGGACAAACACCTCACCATTTCGGCCAATCGCTTCGATTGGGAAGAGGCGGTGCGCAGCGCCAAGGGTTTCGAGCGCAGCCGCTCGGCCCTCTGCTTCAAGCAGGTCAAGGGCGTCCGCTCGATCGGCGTCGATCGCAAGGACAAGGACAAGGTCCTCAACCTGCTCGCCGTCCTGTTCGAAAAGGAAGGCGAAGGCCCCGATGGTCACATCGAACTGGTGCTCGCCGGCGGTGGCTCGATCCTGCTCGATGTGGACTGTATCGAAGTTCAGCTTGCGGATACGGGCGGCACGTGGGAAACCACAATGAAGCCGCGCCACCCCGGCGCCGCCTGAGATATTTCTAGCATACGAGGACTTCCCTTTGGCAATCTGGCTCGACCGGCAGGCGGACGACTTTGAACAGCGTTTCGCAGCCTTTCTCACCACCAAGCGCGAAGTCTCCGAAGATGTGAATGCCACCGTGCGCACGATCATCGCCGATGTCGTGGCGCGCGGCGATGCGGCCCTGAAGGAATACTCCCTGCGCTTTGACGCACTCGATTTCGACAAGATTTCGATGCGCGTCACGTCAGCGGAACTCGATGAAGCCTACGCTGCCATCGACCCGGCGGTGCGCGATGCCCTGCATCTCGCCGCCGAACGCATCGAGAAACACCACGCCCGCCAACTGCCCAAGGATGATATCTATCAGGACGCGCTGGGCGCGACGCTCGGCTCGCGCTGGACGGCGATCGAGGCCGTCGGCCTCTATGTGCCAGGCGGCATGGCGAGCTATCCAAGCTCGGTGCTGATGAATGCCATTCCGGCCAAGGTCGCAGGCGTGCCGCGCCTCGTCATGGTGGTTCCGGCCCGCGAAGGCGCCATCAACCCCGCAGTGCTGGCAGCTGCCAAGATTGCCGGCATCGACGAAATCTACCGCATCGGCGGTGCGCAAGCCGTTGCAGCCCTTGCCTATGGAACGGAAACGATCCGCCCGGTCGCCAAGATCACCGGCCCGGGCAATGCGTTTGTCGCCGCTGCCAAGCGCCATGTCTTCGGCACAGTCGGCATCGACATGATCGCAGGCCCCTCGGAAGTCCTGATCATTGCCGACAAGGACAATGATCCGGACTGGCTGGCGGCCGACCTGTTGGCCCAGGCCGAGCATGACACCGGCGCTCAATCAATTCTTGTCACCGACGACGCCGATTTCGCCAGCGCCGTGGAGCAGGCCGTCGAGCGGCAGCTGAAGCTTTTGTCGCGCTCGGAAACCGCAGCCGCCTCGTGGCGCGATTTCGGCGCGATCATACTGGTCCCGGACATCGACGCCGCAGCGCCGATCGCCGATCGCATCGCCGCCGAGCATCTGGAGATCGCCACCGACGATCCCGAGGCCATGATGGCCAGGATCCGCAATGCCGGCGCCTTCTTCCTCGGCCGTCATACGCCCGAAGTGATCGGCGACTATGTCGGTGGTTCAAACCACGTCCTGCCGACGGCGCGCTCGGCGCGCTTCTCATCGGGACTTGGGGTGCTGGACTACATGAAGCGTTCCTCGATCCTCAAGCTTGGAACCGATGCGTTGCGGACGCTGGGTCCCGCCGCGATCACACTTGCCCATTGCGAAGGCCTCGATGCGCATGCAAGATCGGTGGCAATACGGCTGAACCCTGGAGAATAGCGAATGGCGGCAAGCAGCGCCTACCGGCTTTCGGATGTGACGCTGGATGAATCCATCGGCCGTTCGACGCCCGACGTCGAGCATGAGCGCGCCGTCGCCATTTTCGACCTGCTGGAAGAAAACTCCTTCGCGCCCGAAGGTCACCCCGGCGGTCCCTATCACCTGAAGCTCTCGCTGATGGACCAGAAGCTGGTCTTCTCGATCATGACCGAAGGCGGCGAGGTGGTGGCGACGCACATCCTATCGCTGACGCCCTTCCGGCGGATCATCAAAGACTATTTCATGATCTGCGAGAGCTATTACCAGGCCATCCGCTCCTCGACGCCCAGCCAGATCGAGGCGATCGACATGGGCCGGCGCGGCATCCACAATGAGGGCTCGCAAACACTCGAAGACCGGCTGAAAGGCAAGATCGGGCTCGATTTCGACACGTCAAGGCGGCTCTTTACGCTCGTCTGCGTGCTCTATTGGCGGGGTTGAGCCGGATGGAGCTTCCCGGCGCCTCCCCCACAGACAGGCCTCACAGTGCCGTGCTCTTCATGTGTGGGATGAACTCGATTCGGTCGCCGATGGCCGAAGCCATTGCGCGGTATTACCTGCCGCAGAGCGTCTATGTCGCCTCGGCCGGTGTGCGCCGCGGCGAGCGCGACCCATTCGTCGACATCGTGCTCGACGAGATCGGCCTGACGCTCGGCAAGCACCAACCGCATATGCTCGATGACCTCGAGGACGACTATTTCGACCTGATCGTCACGCTAGCGCCGGAAGCCCACCATGTGGCGCTCGACATCACCCGCTCCTGGGCGGTCGACATCGCCTATTGGCCGACACCCGATCCGACCGTTGCCACGGGCACGCGAGAACAAATCCTGGAGGCCTATCGGGCCGTGCGTGATCACCTCACCAAGCTGATATTGGCTCGCCTTGCGGTCGCGGCACCCGCCGGCCCCTGATTTTGTTCACAATACTTGCGAAAGCAGGGATTAAAGCCTAAATAGCCGTGCCCGGAGAGTTCACAAACCAATGACTTTTGTGTAGGTTCCGCGCCAATTCGCGGAGGCCCATCTGGAGCCTTCGATAAAACCTCTAGGAAGACACCCAAAATATGCCGAAAGAAGAAGTACTGGAATTTCCGGGAATCGTGACCGAATTGCTGCCGAATGCCACTTTCCGCGTCAAGCTGGAAAACGAGCACGAAATCATCGCGCACACCGCCGGCCGCATGCGCAAGAACCGCATCCGCGTTCTGGCAGGCGACAAGGTGCTGGTCGAAATGACCCCCTACGACCTGACCAAGGGCCGCATCACCTATCGCTTCAAGTAATCACCTCTCAGAAATAGCAGGAAACCGGTTTTGCTGACACAACGGCTGATATTGGCGTCAGGATCGGCCCGCCGCCTGGATCTACTGGCCCAGGCCGGGATCACGCCGGACAAGCTGCTGCCGATGGATCTCGACGAGGCGCCACGGCGTGCCGAGCATCCGCGTTCGCTTGCCAGGCGGCTGGCGCATGACAAGGCGGAAGCCGCCTTCGAATCCGTCAAGACCGATCCGAAATGGGCGGGCTGCTACATCCTCGGTGCCGACACCGTCGTCGCCGTCGGCCGCCGTATTCTCGGCAAGCCGGAATATCTCGAGGAAGCGTCTTCGTCGCTGCACCTGCTGTCCGGCCGCAGCCACTGGGTCTATACCGGCCTTTGCCTGATCACGCCGCAGGGCGTCAGCCGGCTACGCGTCGTCGAGACCAAGGTGCGTTTCAAGCGCCTGACCAATGAAGAACTGAAATTCTATCTGGCGTCGGGCGAATGGCGCGGCAAGGCGGGCGGCTACGCCATCCAGGGCTTTGCCGGCACCTTCATCCAGAAGATCGCCGGTTCCTACAGCGGCGTGGTCGGCCTGCCGCTCCATGAGACCGTGCAATTGCTGAGCGGCGAAGGCTTCCAGTTCCATGAGAAATGGCAGGAGGGCTGACGATGACGGGCTCTAATGTCGAGCCATTGCGCAAACCCCGCCCCTGCCCCGAATGCAAGCGGCCGTCGACGCGCGAATCCTATCCGTTTTGTTCCGAGCGCTGCCGCAACCTCGATCTGTCGCGCTGGTTTTCCGGCTCCTACGCCATTCCGGTGACCGAGGACGAGACCAATGCCGACGACGAAACCGACCGCCAGAGCCGCGAGAACGACTGAAAAATCCAGCGTTTTCATTGCCTTGTGAATAGTTGAAAAAAATCTGTCACAGGGCTTGCGACTCTCCGGCAAGCTGCTATAACCCCGCTCGCTCCCGGGGAAAACCAAACCCCGACAGGCCGAAAAGCCTGAAAGCGGCGTTGCCCGGATAGCTCAGTTGGTAGAGCAGCGGATTGAAAATCCGCGTGTCGGTGGTTCAAATCCGCCTCCGGGCACCACTCCCCAACAGCCTGCAAATCTCGACATATCAGTGAATTTGGCATTTCGCTTTCTCCTGCCAGTTTGACAGTATTTTCAGGACGGTTTGACATTCTCCGCCTCCCGCCTGCTCCATTCGACATCTAGGCTTGCAACCACACCGCTCATTTTGCGGGTTTTGTTGGCGCGCTTTGAGTAGTGGCGAGCCATCACCAACGTCTCTTGCCCGAGCATGTCTGCGATGGTGCGATCGTCGTAACCAAGCTCTGCCAGGAGCGACGCCACCGTATGGCGCAAGCCCTTGAGAGTGAGGCCAGGCTGTACCGCGCCGGCGTCGATGAGCTTGTTTTTGATCTTGTCCCAATTGGTGGAATAGCCGCTGTAGGTCCAGGGCTGGCCGCGACTGTTGGCGCAAAGAGTGAACGCGGCATGACTTGGCGCGTCCCTGATGACCTCCAGCAGAGGGGCCGGAAGCGGGATCCACACAGGCACGCCAGTCTTGCCTCGCCGCGTGTCCAGCAGCCCATCTTTGATGGCTGCGCGGGGTAAGACGCAGGCGTCGGTCGGATCAAGACCACAATACATCATCAGCGCCATTGGCAACCGCATATGCGCGGGCAACGCGTTCATGACGGCTTCGCGCTCGGCGTCCTGCCAAGGACGATTTGCGGCCGCCAATCCTTTCGGCCGGCGGATAGGCTTAATCTCGGCGGCTGGATTTGAGGAGATGTAGTCCCGTTCCTTTCCCCATTTAAACAGCACGGAAAGGACCGTCACGACGTAGTTTGCCCACTTGCGCTTGAGTTTTACGAAGGCCCTATCGCGGATCTTGACGACCCTGGCAGTCGTGAACCAAATCAAGTTCGTCCCCTCGATCGCCTGCAGCCAGTCGAACACACGCTGATAATCAGCCCTTGTGCGAGGTGCGAGGCCAATTTCCGGACTTTGAAAATCTGCACTTGCCCTGTAGCGAGCAATCAACATGCCGAGCGTGCCAGGCTTGGCCGCGACCGCAGTGTTTGCCTTCGTGATACGATCGATTTCCACATAGAAGGGGATGGAGTAGAGCGGAAACTTGGTCGTATCGATCGTTTCGCCACTCTTGCGGTGACGGACGCGCCATTTGAACGGGAGCTTCCGGTCCTGCCAGATTTGAAAGCCAGGGATCTTTCGACCGTCCGGTGTCATAGGCGACCTACGATAGCGTCGTCACTGTCGACGGCGCCGCTCTTGACGTTGTCAACGAAGGCGTCGAGATCGTGCAGATCGTAGACCACGACATCCTTTGCGATCTGCACTGGAGAGATCGCCAAGGCCGGAAAGCGCTTCAGCGGTACACCGACGTATTCGGCCGCCTCACGTTGCGAGAGCATGCGCCGCGGAGACATCTTCACATTCAATGTTGCGGTAGTCATTCCAGCACCTTCTATGAAATCCTTGGTTCGAAAGGCGGCCCCGCCAGCGAGAATGCGGGGCCGCCGGGCCGGATGACAGGGTCACCCGGCGGCGGCAGCGTGCATGTTGCGGGGGGACGCGCTGCCGGTTCCGGTGTCGATGATGTTGATGGACTTCAGGATTGCCACGAACTCGAACGCGTGCTCGGCCTGATCTTTGAACCAGCGGGACGCCAGCTCGGCCTTGATCTGGACATCGCGCAACGACCGGCAAGGAAGATCGCAGATCGCACTCTTGAGGTCATAGGCATTGTCGAAAAGCGCTTCCGCCTGTTTCTCAAGTGCCGCCACCTCCGGCCGCACCTCGAAGCTTTCCCAAGCTTCGCGACGCCGTTTAATATCTGCGAGGGCACAATTCCAATCGTGCCTGATGCGCGATAACTGACGGGCGTAATACTCGGTCTTGTGTTGCTCGCGCATCAAAGCGACATGAAAGATCCGTCCGGCAAAATAGGTTTCGATATCCTTTTCCCAGTAGAATTCCTGATCATGATCGGTGGTGGGGTAGTCGGTTGGGTTCGACATGATCTGTGCCAGGGTAAACATCCCTGGGGCCGGCTGGCCAAGGCGCATCAGCTCGGCATCGATGGCGGCATAGCGGGCGATCATCTCGTCGTACTCGTCGATCATCATCCGCAATTCTTCGAAGTTGTCGACGGCAACCAAGGTGGCGGCGCCTTTGACAAGATCCACAGAAAATTTAGTACCTGCATTCACTCCACGCATAGCGATATCCCTTCAGGATGTTTGTTGACGGTGGGGAAATATGCGGCGCCGGTTGACGAACAACGATTGGGAACCGTCGCCTTTTAACGATCTAGGCGGCTGCTTCACCGGTCTTTTTGGTTTCAGTTTTTTCATCAGCAAGACCGACCTTAATCAGCCTGCGTATCGCTTCGGCTCGCGTCCGAACGCGGTTTGCAAAACTCCACTCGTCCACGGCATTGAGCGTCGTTTTATCCATGAGCATCTGAAAGCGCTCGGTCTTGATTTCTGAACTCCGCACTAAAACCTCCATCACTTCCATCTATGATGGATAACAGTTGCCGCGATTTGCGACACAAGTCAAGCGATAGATGGAAGTTCCATTTATTGCGGTGATGACGGATGTGGATTATCTAGGCGGCGACAAGTGAGGACGATATGGCGGACGATCTCAAAACCATTAAATTTCAGCTGATGCTTTCACCTTCCGAGGCGGAAACAATCGATGATTGGGGATTTAAGAACCGCATTCGGACGCGCGCCGAGGCGATCCGGCGGCTTTGCCAGATCGCAATGGTATTTGATGAGTATCGTCCCGAACTTTTTGCAGCGGCTAAAAACAACGTGGTGAAAGCCGGCTTAGCCGCCGGCGAAGTGAACCGCTTGATTGCGAGAAACCTTCTTCCAGGCGATGCCTCCGAGCTGGCGATGGCGACGCTTGAGACCGCGAAAGCCGCTTACACAAATTGGGACATGGTTCGAACGGCTACCGACCGCACCTTGTCAGGGAATGCCTCGGATCCGGATGAGGACCTCCGCCAGGCGAAGGTGGTCGAGGAGATTGTTGCCATGACCACCGTGCTTGGTGACGGGGACAAATAATACTTCTAGCGCGGCGGCTTGACCTGCGGAACTGAACTTGCCTCGTAGTCGAATGGAGAGATAAAATGTTCAATATCGGTGATGTCGTTGTTTTGAGATCAGGTGGGCCCCGCATGACGGTTGAGACAATCAGCGATACCGTTGCGCATTGTATTTGGTTTGACAAAACCAAGAGGATGGAAGGCGATTTCCCTCTGGCGCTATTGGCCGATGGAAGAACGCGAGCAATAGGCGTGACGTTTAGGTAAATCCCTTTAAAATTTGAGATCAATCAAACCGTGGAAACTATAAATGACAAACCGGTATTCGGGAGATGTGGACGGCGCGATTCAATTTTTGGCAAATCAAATTTCTGCCTGCAACGAAAAAATCTCGGCTCTGGAGTTTGAATTGATAGCGGAGAGGATGCTCACGCAGCAGCTCTTCCACGCTGTGGAGCTGTTCGATCCGGACTTTGCCCGTCACACCTCGCAAGCCTTAGGGAGCATCGCAGACAGCTTCGAAGGCGAGAAGCGCGATGAAATCCTCGCCCATGCAAAAACTGCATTGGACAAAAAGCTTGGCACTGCAGGCGCGAAAATTATTGCAGCGAGAATGCGGGAGGCTTCTGAATACAAGTTAGATGATTCCAAACAACCAAACATTCCATTCTCTGTGATCCCAGGTGGGAAAGATGAAGCCCCGAACTAGAAGAATGGGAGCAGCGGCAGAAATTCACAGGACCCGAGCCGTCAAGGGCCGTCGAGGTGCTCGTTCTGGCCTCTGTTGAGGAAAAATTCGCCTACACCGACGCCCCGTCGCATCTTTCGTTACGGACCCTACTTTTAAACCCCCTTAGTTTGCGGGGGGATTACCATGGTGGTTTCCTTTAGCCTAGAGAGATGAGAGGTAAGTGTTGAAGGCGGAGTACAGCGCGGCAACATCTTCGTCTGACAGACTCTTGCCCCAGTGACTTATTGCGATCTGGTTCGTGACAAATGTCGATCCGGCACGACAGATGGTGAATTCGGCGCTGGTCATACTTGGAGTCGCTGCCCCGATTTCGGCAAGTCGGACGCCGTTCTTGTACCGCCCGAATGCGCCAGACGACGAACGAGACCAGAGGGCATAAGCAGGCAGGCCGGCAACCGCGCCTGCAAATCCGCTGCCTTCATTCGCACGCATGCCCAAAGCATCCGAAGCGTTCATCCCGATACGAGCATTCGTGTTGCCGATCGCGGAAATCGCTGAGGACGAATCCTTCGTCAACATCCATACCCCCATATGCGCATCGCTCGGCTGGTATAGCCCGGATGCAATGGCTGGGTTGTATCCGGAAGAAAGATAGGAAGTTGAGCCGTCGCCGGCATAATAGCCGTCCGGCACCCATGCTGGGGAACTGTTCTCAGTCAAGTCGTAGGCTGCGGCGACCCAATTCAAGCGGGCGCCCTGCTGGGCATGGGCGGCATGAACATAGAGGGCGTCCAGTTTATAGATGACCGAACCAATGTTGGAATAGAGCTGGTTGATGAGGGTTTCGCGTGCGGCGTTCGGCGCAGGACTCATGCGAGCGATGACATTGAGAACCGGGATCGGCACCGGCGAGGGATTGATATCTTGCTTAGCCAAGCCTCCAGCACGCACTCGGAATGTCAGTGCCGACGCTGCGTCTGGATCGATCTTTACCTTAATGTTGACCTTTAGCGCGCTCAGTCCCGCCTTTACGGCAATCGGCGGCGTAACCATCACCCCGGCATAGGCCACATTCGGCGTGTCAAGTGCAGTATCGTTTACGGTATCATAACCTACTGAGACATAGGACGTTAGCCCGCCGCTGCCGGTAATCTCGAGCATCGGCCCATGAACATTGGCAGCGCTACCGTCAACTTGCAAATCAACGACGGCTCGCAGAACATCACCGATTTGAAGCTTGGCGGTCGGGATATTCTGGGACAGCTCGACATATTGTGCCGCATCCGTTGCCGTGCCGCTGATTACGATTTGCTGCCATTCCACGCCGGCTATCGTGACCTTGGAGGCAACAACGGTGAGATCGGTCGTACCTGTGAGAACCCACCCATCGGCGACATCTCCGGAGGGCGTGCCACTCTTGCTGCCTGCGGTACCGGTCATCAGAGGATTGTTGTTGATGTTACCGAGAGGATTATAGACACTATCGTACCCGCCGACATTGACCGCTGGCAGGATCGACGGCTCGGGCACCAGTTTTATCAATACGTCGGCTATTGCTTTGCCAACACAACTGTTGCCGAGCTTTGTCAAGTGCACATAGATGTCGTAGTACATGCCCGCGGCGATCCCGCCCGTCGCCGGGTCGGCCATTGCAGCCCATGGGTCTGCAATATAGCACCCCCGCAACGTCTGCGCCAAAGCCCGGCAGCGTTGATGAACCGAGAGATGCTGCGCGATCCGCGCATTCGACCAGCCGGCAACCCGCGGCAATTCCGGAATGACGATGACGATCTTGCCGCCCGCCAGCAGCGCCATGACGGTCGCCTCGACGTTATCTGCGCTTGCCATGCCAGTTGGATCGTTGACGCTGGAGAGGACGGCCACAACATCGCAGTCAGTAGCCAGCACATCAGGCACACGACTGAGGATCTGACCAGAATTATCCCCAGAGACACCAAAATTGAGCGCCGGATCGGTCACATCGACGCGGCCACGTGAATACAAGGCGGCCCAGAAGGCCCATCCTGCCGAGGGGATACGGGTCGGGCTATGGAACAGGTTCACCCCGCTGCGGCTATCCCCTAGACACGCCATCTTCAACACACGGTTGGATTGATAGCCACCTAGAAAGGCATCAAAGACCTGTTTCAGCGCACCAGACGAATCTATGCCTACGACTGTAGGCAAGGCGCTCGGCGCCTTTGTTAAATCCTGAAGTCTCATAGCCTTGCGTAGTACCTCGCCCAGATGGCCTTCCGCCGCGCCAGGCGCATCCATATCGAGCGGTGGGAAAATTGCCATTTAAGCCTCCAGCACTATCGCCGCACCGTAGAACAGGATCTTTAGTCCTCTCAAGATTAGCGGATGGCCTTTGATCGTTAGCATGCTGCGCTGATCGCCCTTCGAGGCTGGCGTAATAAGACACAAACCAGCAAATCCTTCCCCGCCAGCGACGGTCGGCAAGGCAGATCTTGCGAGTGATATTGTAGGAGTTGAATGATCCGTCATGACCTTTTCCGCTTTGTGAAAAGGCGGCTCCCCGTGTTCTCCCCGGAGAGCCGCAATACTGGGGGAGGAACTGAAAACCCCAGCTATCCGCGACCGCGAAATCTCTCAAAACTCGGCCGCGAAACTCGAACCAGCCTAAGCGCCGGGGTTGCGGTAGGCCACCTTGTAATCGAGAGGCCCGCACCCGAAATCGAGAACGCATCGAAACTCTGTGCCGAGGATTTCCCAGCCGTCTCTCGTGGTAATCTGAGGGCCTTCGTATCCGCTGAGGTAGCCGTGCATGAACGCCGGTCGATCGCCGAAGAGATACCAGTCGAGGCCGGCAATGCGATTTTCAACCACTACTTCAAGCTTGCCGCTGAAGGGATTGACCTCGTCAACGCTGGCGGCGTTGATATTCGCAACGACTTTTTGCGCCTCTATTTCCTTGTCGGGACCGACCAGAAGGTACTTTGGCACCGTGCCGGCGTAGCCGGTGCCGTTGACGTTCTTCTGTCTGCGCATTGCCGCGCGCGCCTTGCCGATGTCGTCGACGGTAATAGCCGTTCCCGGGGTGGCCAGGTTGCTGTGATTCGCATGGAAGAAGTTATTGCCGTCCGTGGTCTTTGCTCCACCAAGGCTGTTTTGCGACAACAGTGCGTAGAACAGATTGCCTTCGGTCTGGACCGCTGCTTCGGCCATAGCCTGGACAAAGTCGGCAAACGCATTGAGATCGTCATTGACGATCGCTTGTCGGCTAAGCCCGAACCGTTTGGCGTAGGTTTTGATCTTGAATTGCTCGTAAGCTGTATCAAGGGTTCCCGCCTTGATTTCCGCGTCTTCAAGGACCTCTTCCAGAAGCGGCGCTTCGCCAGGGCGAATCATTGTCGTTGTTCGAAAATCTCTCGGGTCACGCCGCTGCGAAAAGATCTTGAGCGGCGAAGTCTCTACACCATATCGCGCCAGCAGCGCCCTGGTCGCAGCGTCCTGAAGCAGCATCGGAAAGTCCGATGTCGTATGCATCGAGCGTGACCCCCCGATCCATGACCCTCCTTGGCCGAGCATTACATTGCTGATTTCCAGATCACTCAACGACCGGACATTCGCACCCGAATTCTCGAAGTACGCGCGCCCGATTTCCGTCAGCGATCGGTGCCGGAGGGGGTTCTCGCTGTCGGAGGCCGGTGCTCCAAGGCGTACAGCAATTGCATCAATGACTTGATTGTTGATGCCGTCGCCTCGATGGTGAGAAGAAAACTCTGGGTCGCCGCGAAAAGGAACTGTTTTGATTTGTCGAGACCGGTCGGCCAACATCGCGAGAGTCGCCTCTCGCGCGCCTGTAATGGTCCGGACGTCCTTGATATTAACTTCGAAGTCAGCCTCGCTTATCCCTGAGGCGGCGGCTGATCTACGAAGATAGTCGAGTTCACGGCTAAATCCCGCTGATCTCTGGCTGCCTACGTCGCCACGATCGGATGAGCGATCGTCGGTATCGGTATCTTGAATTTCGTCGCGATCCATAGTGGATGCTCCTCTGATCGTTGCGTTATGATCCGCTGGCACATTGACCAGGGAAACCTCGTACGGCGTCCATTTGGTAACGGTGCGAAGCACATCGCCGCGTCGTGCTTCCGTTTCTTCGAATTCGACGATCCGGTAGCCAACCGAAACCTTGTTGATCATGCCGTCCTTGACGAGGTCGAAGGCCTCGCGGCCTCGGTCAGTGTCGGCAAACTTGAATGTTACGAGCAACTGCCCGTCTGCCAGGCGCCATTTGGTGGCGCGGCCAAGGGTCGAAAGAATGCTTGATCTGTTGTGACTATCGAGAACCGGCAGCCCGTCCAGTCGGGTTGTTTCGACCGACGCCGCATCACACTTCAGGATCTCTCGCACCGGCCCGAAAAAGCTCGCCATCAGCACCGGCGTTTCCGTTGCGGCAACCACCTCGACCGTGCGCGTCTCGGGATCCAACGTGCGGGGCGTGAAGACAGTTTCTCGGCGCGACGGTTTGTCCGGAGAGGGTGCTTTGCGCTGCGATGAAGATTTCATTTCACTCGTCCTCAGGCGGCGATGCGTCGGCAACGCCTGCCGCGAGCGTCGCCAAAATCCGAGCAACCACATGTTCGACGTTGATCTCGACGTTGATCTCTGCAGCAAAAGCCGGCTTGAGTGTTTCGGCGCCAGAGTATTTCATGGACGTGATGATCTGTTCCGCACCGATAGGACCGCTGCGCGAAACGCAGATGATAAATGCCGAGATTTTGAGATCGACGACGCCAGCTGCGTAGGCATCGATAATGGCGCCGTTCCGCCGAGGGTCTTCGACCCATTCAAAGGCCCGCTTATGCGAAAAACCAGCCTCGACCAGTCGAAGTGCGACGGCCATTTGGCAGATGTCGACTGGGGTGTAGCGTCGACGCGCGCGATGGTTTTCTTTCCCGTCGACCAGTTCAGTGTGCCCCAAGCTGCACAAGTCCCGATCACGCCACACGCGAAGCGTATTTGGCTGCACGCCGATGGCAGCGCCAACTTCACCGGCGAGATAGTAGTCCTTCAACTTGTGCATGCCTCAATCATCCTTAGTTTCTCGCGAAACTAAATACATCAACTCTGTCGCGCCGTCAACTAGGTGACGCACGAAACTAAAAATCGCCGCCAGAAGATATGTCCGCCTCGACCCCGCTCGCCTCCTCGATCACTGCATCCTCAGCAAGGGATTGCAGTCGGGACGCGATCGCGTTTCGCTGATCGTGTAGCTTGGCACGCAACAGACGCCGGACCGCCGGCTCGCCCTCACGGGCTTTTTCCATGAGCTCTGACACCCAATTCAAGGGTTGGTTGAGATCGCGCAAAAGATGCTCACTCAACCGGATAAGCGCCGCCTCAATACCATGCGGTCCCTTGACCGGAACGAGCTGGCCCGTGCGCTCCGCATAGTCGAGCGCCTTGAGCTTCGCTTCGTATTGCGCGCGCTCGGTCTGGGCATCGCGAAGGGGTGCGGGCAGTGCCGACAGCGAACCAATGCGTTTGGTGTCAGCTCCGATTTCCTTGATTGCGTCACCGGCCACCCCGACCGCGCGATCAAAGCTGGCAAGCTCGACGAAACGATTCCGGCCTCGTTGCACCGTGGAAATGAGCCCGTCACGCTCCATCCGGTCAACCTTTTCTCGGGCAGCCTGGCGAGATACACCCTTGCGCTTTGCAAGCTCGGAGATGGTGATCCAAACGCCAAGTTCGTCGGGCGGTGACTGGTCAGTGCTCATCGAAATTCCTTTTCATGACAGGCGCGACAGGGGGAATGACAGGTTGACAGGTCAGGTTTTGCATTGCTCTGACTAGCGGAACCTCGGGGTCGTCCCGGCCCGCTTGGGGTAGGTACCCAGAAGGGACCCACGCGAAATGGCGGGCGGGTTCATGTGCATCCACGCCCGTCATGCCGCCGACCTCTGGTCATTCGGCATGTTGAGCGCGGCAACGCCAACCTTCGGCAGCCACACGTTCGTGGCTTGTGTAGGCAACGGCATCAACGGCCAACCACGTCGAGCGTGTTCTTCCTGCCAAAGCCGCAGTTCGTCACTGTCCAGGCTGACGGAATGATACTTCCCGAGCAGCAAGCTCATGTCGAACGCAAAGCCATCCGGCATCGCACAGCCACGACGGAACCCGACAGCCCGTTCATCGGCAAACCGCACGGACGGCCAGCAGTGCTTAGCCTGGTGTTCGAGCCGAACCCTCTCAGCTGCTTCCCCGCCCTTGGCAATCATCGCCTTGATCGTGTTGGTAGGCTTCGGGGCCGGTGCCTCTGGTCCCTGCATCAGGCGCCAAATGCGCAGTTCCATCCATGCGATCGACCAAGGGTCGAGAATGGTACGCGGTGCTGTCGGTTCGCTCTCAGCTCTTTCTCCAGAGCCCTTCCGACTTCTCGTCTTGCGCCGTTGGGGGATAAAGGGGGTTTCAGTATTTTGTATAGTATCTTTACTTACTATCGCTTCCGGCTTTTCAGGATGCGGAAAAACAGGATGCGGTAATTGACCCGCTTCCGGCTTTTCAGGAAGCGGTGATCCAAGCCCTACATCGAGGGCATCCTCGCCGGCTCGGTGCTTTCGTTGCACGTCTCTAGTGTCGCTGACTGGCTCGTCGAAAATGTAGTACGTGACGCCCGCGAAGTGCTTGTCCATGACGTTCTCGCACATCACAAGATATCGCTGGCGACGCAGTTCGGCGACGATCTTGTAGCTCTTGTCGCGACCGCATGGCTTGCCGGCACAGCCGAGGAAGCGCCGCACGTCGGTGAGCCGCAATTCCCAGTCGTCGGGTCTGGAAAGCAAATAGATCATCAACCCGCGCGCTTCGATCGACAGCTCAGGGTGATTGATCAGATCGTTATGGACAATGGTGTAGCCGCTGTCGCGCCGTCCCTTGCGGACGCGGCCGACGCGTTCTGTCGTGTCAGTCACGAGCGCCCCCATAGCGCAGAGCGTGGCCTTGTTTCAACGCATCGATGGCCTCGCGGATACCGAGATCAAAGCGCTTCATGACAGTCGGAATTACCGGCCCTATGATTTCGTCACGATGTGCGGCAAGCCATAGGGCCGCAACTTGAACGGGCGTCTTGGAATTTGACAAATCGCCGCTAAGTTCTTTATTTCCGCACGCGGGTTTGACAGTTATTTTGTCGTAAGTATCTGAGGAAGGCTCAACAGCGCTGGATTGAAAATCCGCGTGTCGGTGGTTCAAATCCGCCTCCGGGCACCACTCATTTTCCTTGCTCTTTTCAGACAGTTACAGCGAGCGCCTCGGTTCGTTGGCTTGTCACAAACGTCCACATCTGTGAGATCGACCGCATCTTCCGCCGCCTGCCTGCTCGCGGAGGGCGGTGCTGACGCTTTGAAAACTCTGGCGGAGGACCTCAACGCCCCGCTGGAAACAATGCTGAAACATTGAGACCCCACAAGAACTCTGACTGAAACATTGGGCTGCCATTCTCACGGCCAATCAAGCATCAGCCAAGCGACAAGCGACGCTCCGCGCAAGAGGACCGAATAATGGACCCGGAACTGAAACTGCTCCTCTCTGGTGTCGTGATGGCGTTTTACGGCCTGTTCATGGCCGCCGTCATCAGCAAATACCGTGAGGTTCAGCGAGCCAGTCTCTGGATCGCGGCTCCAGCCCGGATCGTTTCGTCGCGATCCGAAGCGCGCAAGATAACGAGGAGGAGCGGTTCGGGCCGCGATGCCATCGTAGACACGGAAATCCGGAACTTTGCTGTCGTCCGCTACGCATTCAAGGTGGATGGTCGCAGGGTCGAGAGCGATAGGATCAGTATCGGCGAAGACTTGGGGAATTTTCGGGTTGCAGAAAAACTGCAGCGCTATCCGGTAGGTACGGATGTGACGGTCTTCTATGACAAGAATCGCCCGGAAAATTGCGTTCTGGAGCGGGATATGTCCAGTCGAACTTTTAAGATCGCAATTCTTGCCGGTGCATTGTTTGGTGTATGTGGATTGTTGGTTATTTTCGCCACCAGCGGTCTGTACGAATGGCTGAGCCAGCTCGATAGTGACATGCGACCAACGCCTGGCGCAATGTTCCTCACTGTCATGGGCCTGTTTGCTGGTGCATTCGGATATGTGCTGCACCAGCGCGGTGCTGCCACGTTTCATTGGCCAAGAGTGACCGGCACCATTGTTTCATCGTCTGTCGATACCGTGAAAATGCGGCTATCGTTGAACCCGGCCTATTATTGGCGAACCAGGACCCTGTACCGATCGCGCACGCGTTATGCGTACAAGGTGGCGGGTGTGAGATACGAGAGCGACCGCACAAGCTTCGGTGGCCAAAGTTACGCAAGCTTTCAGCTATTTGCGAAACACGGGGCGGCCCGGTTCGCTGCGGGGCAGCCGGTAGACGTGTTTTACAATCCCGCTACCCCCGAGCAGGCAGTACTGACTCAGGGCACACCGGGTCAATTCATCGTCTGGCTGATAGCCGCAGCATCGCTGGCCGGTGCCGCCCATCTTATGGGATTGGTTTGAACCATGCAGCCACGGCCATCATCGACATACGCACCGGCCCGTTTATCAGCGGCCCGTCCGCGTGGCCGCCGGGCGTTCGGATTCTACCCCTATTGCGGGTCGAGCCCGATGACCATCACGCCATATCCCTCGATCGTCACGGACTTCTCAGCGGCTTTGCCCGTCAATAGGTCCGTTCCGGATGGCAGCGTGACAGCCAGCGCTTCATGCGTGGTGTTGAGCACGAAGAGAAGTTTCCGATCGTCCGCCTCCCGAAGGCATACTTCCAGACCGTCGGGAATATCCTCCACCAATGGCCGAACATCGGCTTGCATGACCAGCATATCCCGAAGCGCTGTCGACAAATCCTCTGTCAGGTAGGTGCCGAAATAGAGAACCTGACCCTTGCCGTGGCGGCGTCTGGTCAGCATCGCCTCGCCATCGAGGAAACGGTTCGACCAGCGTCCGATGATCTCGGTATCCGCATCCGGTTCTAGCCGCTCGTAGAGGTGGCCGGCGGTAAATTCGCGGTTTCCGACCGTGAACGTATATTCGCGGGTGGCGGACGTCGCGGGCGCGCGGGTGGCAGGCTGGTAGCTGCCCATGCTGCCTTCCTTCCAGCCTTGCAGGAGACCGCCCGCGTCGGGTGCCGCGAGTGGCCCGAATTCCGAAACCCGGACGCCCGCGAGCTTGGCCAGGGCCGGACCGGGCGCCTGCGTGCGAACGACATGGTTGTTTTCGTCGCGTGTACCGGTCATGGCCGAGAGAACCAGCGTGCCGCCGTTTTCGACGAAAGCTTCAACGGCTGCGTTCCACTCGTCCTTCCACATCACCCAATGGGGAACATAGAGCGCCTTGAGCCGTGAAAGATCATCCTCGGGATGAATGAAGCCACAGGCGATGCCTGCCCGGTAACAGGCGCGGTGCAAAAGCTGGGCATCCTGCAGCGGGCTCGGCAGGCCGATCGGATAGGTCTTGTGGGCTTCCTGGTTGTCGAAGTCGGCGCCGGCGATGCCGATGTCCATCCGCACCACGGTGCCGAGCAGTTCATCCTTGATACGATGGATGTCCGTGGCGAACTGCTTTGCTTCCTCGTAGCGCCGCCGCGGCACATCGTCATGGTCGAGAATGCCGTTCCAGTAGATTTCCGCGCCGAAATGCGCTGGTCGCCAGCGAAAGAACATTAACCCGTCGGCGCCGCGCGACACGGATGTCATCGCCATGCGTCGCATTTCGCCGGGCTCCGGCGCCATGGAGGAAAAGCCCGGCTGGCTGCCCAGACCGGAAGCTTGTTCCGGGACGATGAAATTGCCGGCATAGGAACGGCACTGGTCGAGGTGGAAGGCTTGCATCGCAGCATGGCCGCCGCCGCGCCGCATCTCATCATAAAGGAACGGGTATATATCGTATCCGATGAAATCGAGATCCTGGCCGAACTGGCCGCGGAAATCGATATCGGCAAGATTGCCGAGATTGTGGAAGATGAACCAGTCCGGATTTGTCGCGCGCAGGATTTCCACTTGGTCGTGCTGGAAGAGTGCCGTGGCAAACGCCAGGAAGCGGTGGTAGTCCTGCACATGGCCGGGGCTGGAGAAGGTCGGGTTCATCGGCATCGGCAGCACGAGCTGGTCGAAGCTCGGATAGGCGGTCGCCCAGAAGTCGCCGCCCCAGGCGAAATTCAATGCGTCGATCGTCTGGTACTTGGCCTGGCAGAATTTCTGGAACTCGATCAGCGCCGAGGGCGAGTAGCTTTCCGACACCGTGGTGTTCAGTTCGTTGTCTGTCTGCCAGCCGATCACATGCGGGTTGTCGCGATAATGCACAGCCATGGCCTTGGTGATGCGCTGGCTATGACGGCGCAGAACCGGGCTCGTCGTGTCGCCGTGCTGGCGTGAGCCATGGCTCATCTGACGCCCATTGGCGTCGACCCTCAGGATCTCGGGATATCTCGCCGTCATCCAGCGCGGCGGCGTTGCTGTCGGCGTGCAGAGGATCGTCTTGATACCATGCTGCCCGAGGATATCGATTGCCTTGTCGAACAGGGCGAAATCGAAATGGTCTTCGTGCGGCTCGAGGATATGCCAGGCAAATTCGGCCATGCGCACGGTGTTGAAGCCGGCGGCGGCCATGCGTTCGGCATCCCGCGCCCAGTAGCTTTGATCGACATGTTCAGGGTAGTGCGGAACGCCCAGGAGAAAATCATCGAGATTGAGAGGACGCCAGACGGAGAGTGGCTTGCGGGGACGAGGCTTCATGACAGGCACTTACTTTCAAAGAGATGGAAGAATGGGTTTGGCGCGGCTCAGCGTCGCGCCGTCGGGTGCAAAGAGATAGAGAGCCGAAAAGGGGGCGGAGACGCTGAGGGCCTCGCCGATCCGATGCTCTGACGTGGTACCGATCTGGATGGTGAAATTCTGCGTGCCGCTGTCGGAATCGACCGTTTGAATCGCACCGGCATCGGCATAGAGGATAGTCTCACGGCCAAGATGTTCGACGAGCTTGACGGTAGACTGAAAGGTAATGGCCGAATCTTGCGGCGACGGACCGACTCGCAGGCCTTCGGGTCGGACGCCGAGCGTCAGCCTGTCGCCCGCATTCAGGCCGGCAGGCGCGAGCACGGGAATTCCGATTTTCTGACCGTTTCCATCGAGCGTCACCTGCGCCAGGCCATCCGAAATCGAATCCAGCGTCACCGGCACGAAATTGATGCGTGGCGCACCCAGGAAGCCGGCCACAAACTGGTTCTTCGGGTTGTTGTAAAGTTCGAGCGGCGAACCCGCCTGTTCGATGATGCCCTTGTTGAACACAATGATGCGACTTGCCATCGTCATCGCCTCGACCTGGTCGTGGGTGACATAGATCATCGTCGAGCCGAGCCGCTCATGCAGCGTGGAGAGTTCGACGCGCATCTGCGTCCGGAGCGCCGCATCGAGATTGGAGAGCGGCTCGTCGAAGAGAAAGACTTCCGGCGACCGCGTGATCGCCCGGCCGATGGCCACGCGCTGGCGCTGGCCGCCCGAAAGCTGTTTGGGTCGCTTGTCGAGCTGGTCGGTGATGCGCAGGATTTCGGCGGCGCGCTTGACCGCCGCATCGATTTCCGCCTTCGGGCGCTTGGCCATCCTGAGGCCGAAGCCCATGTTTTCGGCAACCGTCATATGCGGGTAGAGTGCATAGGACTGGAATACCATCGCGATACCGCGATCGCCGGGTTCTTCCTTGGTCACGTCACGGCCATTGATCAGAATCTGTCCGGCATTGGCGGTTTCCAGCCCGGCAATGGTCTTGAGCATCGTCGATTTGCCGCAGCCGGACGGTCCGACCATGACGATGAACTCGCCTTTTTGGACGGTGAGGTTCACGGACTTCAGCGCGTGGTAGCTGCCGTAGTATTTGTCCACATTGATCAATTGGACGTGGGTCATTTGGATCTGCTCCGAGTGATTTAGCGGACGGGTGAGGGCAACGATTGGTCAGCCCTTCACCGCGCCCATGGTCAGGCCGGCAATGAAGTGTTTCTGCATCAGGAAGAACATCACGACCGGCGGTATCGCCACGAACATCGTCGCAGCCGCCACGATGTTCCATGCCGAGGTCCATTCGCCGCGAAGATTGTTGAGGCCCG
This sequence comes from Shinella sp. OV683, assembly GCF_057787725.1. Taxonomy (NCBI): domain Bacteria; kingdom Pseudomonadati; phylum Pseudomonadota; class Alphaproteobacteria; order Hyphomicrobiales; family Rhizobiaceae; genus Shinella; species Shinella sp. OV683. The sequence goes on along the minus strand of NZ_CM173543.1, from coordinate 569,543 downwards.
CTGTCACCGGTTTGACCGCATCGCTCTGGGTCAGCACGATCGCCCAGAAATAATCGTTCCAGATGAAAGTGAAGGTGAGGATAGCAAGTGCGGCAAGCGCCGGGCGCATCAACGGTACGACCACATGCCAGAGCGTCTGCCAGGGAGAGGCACCTTCCGAGCGCGCCGCCTGAAACAGGTCTCCCGGCAGTGCCGCGATGAAATTGCGCATGAACAAAGTCGCAAATCCGGTCTGGAAGGCGACATGAAAGATGATGAGGGCATAGAATGTGTCATAGAGATTGAGCCACACCATCAGGTCGCGGACCGGGATCATCATGATTTGTGCCGGCAAGAAGTTGCCGCCGACGAATAGCGCGAAGACCAGCCCGTTGCCTGGGAACGGATAGCGGGACAGCACGAAGCCGGTCAGCGTCGAGAGCAACAGCACCAGAGCGACCGAAGGAAGCGTGATGATCAGGCTGTTGATGAAGAAGCGGAACATCGCCGTCTGCTGGAACACGGCCGTGTAATTCTCGATCAGGCTGAATTTTTCCGGCCAGGACCAGTATTTTCCGGCCATGATCTCGTCAACAGATTTGATCGAGGTCAGCATCACCGCAAACAGCGGCAGCAGCCACAGGATCAGGATCAGGATGACGCCGGCCACGTAAAGTGCGCGCAGGCCGGGGCGGTCCTCCGGGATGGGACGAGGATACATCAGCCGGTCTCCCTTTCCATTTTGGCCATGACGCGCATGTACCAGGTTATGAACAGCGCCATGACGACGAACAGGACGGTGGCGATCGCCGCGCCATAGCCAAAGCGATAGGAGAATATGGATTGCTCATACATCTGGTATGCGAGCACGCTGGAGGATCCGAACGGTCCGCCCGAAGTCATGACGGCGATCATGTCGAAGGAGCGCAGAGCACCGATGACGGTGACCGCAAGCGCGATGAATCCCACTTGCGTCAATTGCGGCAACACGACATGCCGAAGCATCTGCCAGCCACGCGCGCCGTCCACCCGGCCCGCACCGATGAGGTCGGGGGAAAGATTGTTGAGCCCCGCAAGAAACAGCACCATGCAAAAGGCAATCTGGGGCCAGAGGCCGGCGACGACGATCGCGTAGGTGACATAAGTCTCATCCGAGAGCAGCGCGGGAGCCGTGGCTCCGAAAACCGAAAAAATCAGCGCTAGCAGCCCATAGTTGGGATCATAGACCCAGCCGAACACCACGCCGACAGTGACCGTGGCGAGCACCAGCGGAATGAAGAACATCGATTTGAGAAACCGCATGCCGCTGATCTGCTGGTTGACGAGCAGCGCAAGAGCGAGTCCGATCGGTGGCGCAGCCATGAAGAGCACGAGCCAGATCAGATTGTTCTTGAGCGAAACGTAGAATTGCGGGTCGTTGTAGAGCTCCACATAGTTCTGCAGCCCCACCCAGACCTTCGGCCCCATTCCGTCCCACTCGAAGAACGAGATCCACACCGTCTCGAAAGACGAGAGAATGATGATGACACCGAACAGGATCGCGCCAGGGACGATGAAGAAAAGCGGCGCCAACCAGTGCCTGTTCCTTCGCCAAACGGTTTTCATCGGGAAACCTTCCAAAAGCATAGGCTATGTCGCATCCCGACTCGACACCGGAGATGGCGATGAAGCGGTCGACGGAGCGAAACAGGCCGGATAGACCTGCCTGCCCCGCCAGTCCGCCCGGGAGAACTTACTTGAAGATGCGCTCGCGCGTCTTTTCGAGGCGGGCGAGGATCTGCTCGCGCCGTTCGGGTTTCACCGTGAACTCCTGGAAGCCCTTCATGCCTTCCTGAGCCATGTCGGGATCGGTATCGCGATCGTAATACTGCGACGTGCCTTGGACTTTCTTGAGTTCCTCGACGGCAATGTTGACGAGCGGATCCTTGCTCGGCGGGCAATCATTGCGCGGTGGGATCGCCCCTTCGGCTTCGAGAAAGGCGCCGAGATTGTCCGGCTGATAGAAATAGGCGAGGAAATCGCGGGCGCCCTGCTTGTTCTTGCCATTCTTGGGGATGTGGATGGAGTTGACCGCGAAGTCCTCGTAGCGAGCCATGCCGGGCACGATTTCCGGGAAGGGTGCATAGGCGAGTTGCGGCCGCTCGGCCTCCGGGACGGCGTATTTGATGAAGCCGCCGAGATCCATCATCGCCGCCTTTTTCTGCGCGAGTGCTGCGCCGGCCTGCTCCCAGCCGAAAGACGTGCCGTTCGGCGAGAAGAAGCCGGCATTGATCAGTTCTTCCCACTTGTCGAACACCGGCTTCAGCATCGGATCAGTATAGGACACCTTGCCGTCCATCAGCGCGATATGCTTCTCGAGCCCGTTGATACGCAGGTTCATGTGATCGAACCAGCCGCCAGTCGGCCACAACTCCTTCGTGCCCATGCTCATCGGGATCATGCCGGCCGATTTCGCGCTTTCGCCGAGCTTGACCATGTCGTCCCAGGTTTTCGGCGGGGTCCAGCCCTTTTCCTCGAATACGTCCTTGCGATAGAAAAGGCCCCAGAGCAGGCCGCCCATCGGCAAACCATATTGCTTGCCGTCGACCGTCACGGCCGTAATGGTGGCACCGAGCTTATCCTTCAGGCCTTCGCGCTCGACGAGGTCTGAAATGTCATCGAACATGTCACGGTTGACGAACGCCTTCATCCGGTTGCCCGAAAACCAGAAGCAGATATCCGGCGCACTGACGGCGAGGTAGCTGCGGATCGCCGTCTTGTGGGCTTCGTGATCCATGTTGTTGATCACGATCTTGGTGCCGGTCTTCTTCTCATATTCGGCTGCCAGCCGCGCCAGCACGGCGCGCTGATCGGCATTGCCGAGATCGGAGATGATCTGGACTTCGCCACCTGCGGCGATAGCCGGCGCAAAGAGGCCGCCCGACGCCGTCGCGGCGAGCGCACTTGCCGTCTGCTTCAGAAAGGTGCGACGCGTGGGCGCAAAAATAGCCGGAATGCGGGTGTGCATGATTGTCTCCTCCATCGATCAACCCTAGGGTCCTCTCCCCGTGATCTCGACAAAAACGCTAGCGTAATGTCCGCCGAAATGCAATAGTTAATTCACTAAATAAACTATCGAGGAATTATGACTCTTAAAGGCGACCAAAGCACCACCCGGGCACTCAACCGGCGCGTCTTGCTAAACCTCCTGCGTCGCGAGGGCCCGATGAGCCGTGCCGATCTTGCCGTGCGTATTGGGCTCAGCCCGGCGGCGGTCACCTCCGTATGTGCTGACCTCCTGGAGGAGGACATCATCATCGAGGGTGTGACGAGCAAGGGGACGAGCGGCCGCCGCCCCGTGCCGATCGACATCAATTATGCCGGCCGCTGGGCCATCGGCATCAAGCTGCACTTGGGCAGGATCGATTGCGTGCTGACCGATCTTGCGACCACTCCACTCGTCTCGCTGGAAGTGCCGGTGTCCGACACCAGCCCGGAAGGCATGCTGGACGCGATCACGGCAACGATACCCAGGCTTCTTGCCGAAGCCGATCGCCCGGAACGGGCGATCATGGGAATTGGCCTATCAATCCCCGGCGAAATAGACGCCCGCAACGGGATTTGCCTTCAGAGCCCTCGGTTTGGATGGCGGGACCTTCCGATCGCACAGCTGCTGGCCGAGCGCGTCCACGTTCCCGTGTGGATCGACGACGACGTCAACGCATTTGCAGTTGCGCAAAAATTGTTCGGAGCGGGTCGCAACCATCGCAACTTCGCGGCTCTGGCAGTTGGCGCGGGCATCGGCTGTTCGCTGGTGATCAACGGCGAAATTTACCACGGCAGCAAAGGTGTTGCCGGTAAGATAGGGCACACGATTTCCGTTCCGGGCGGACGGCTTTGCGAATGCGGCCGGCACGGATGCCTCATGGCACACGCCGCGGAACCGTTCATGCTGGAAGAGTGGCGAAAGAAAACTGGCACTGCAACGGCAACACGAGCCGATCTGGTCGCCGCCGTCCACGCCGGCCTGGAACCGGCCACGGCAATACTGACGGAAGCGGGATCGAGAATCGGGCGTCATCTTGCGGATCTGGTCAATCTTTTCGATCCGGAAATGATCGTTATCGGCGGTGAATCCGTGCAGTTCGGCGAGGCACTTTTCGGGCCCATTCGGAAGACGATGGAGGAATTCACGTTTTTCACGAAGCCGCCGCTTCTGCCAGACTGGGTGCCGGGTTCCTGGGCTCGCGGTGCCGCAGCACTCGCTACACAGAGGTTTTTCAACTTCGAGATTGCGGGATAGCAAACTAAGCATCAGTCATATGACCTTATCGTCCAAGACCTGGACGAGATCGTCCGACTGGGCGGTAAGGTATCAGGAGATCAACGGCATTGGTGAAAAAGGACGAACTGCAATCGGTTCAGGCAAGGTCCCTGCCGCCATTGAACGCGCTTCGCGCTTTCGACGCGCTTGCCCGGTCTGGAAGTCTGCGCGCTGCTGCGGGTGATCTCGGTGTGGTGCCCGGAGCTGTCCGGCAGCAGCTGGCAAGCCTTGAGGACTATTTCGGTTTTCCGCTTTCGACCAAGGATGCCGGCCGTGTCGCACTCAACCCGGCAGGGCGCCGATTGGCCGACGCGGTCGGCGTCGCATTCGCCATCGTGTCGCGCGCGGCTGAAGAGATTTCCTCCACCAGCCAAATGGTGCGCCTTCGGCTCGGTGTTCCCATGCCCATGGCCACGACCTGGTTCTTCCCACGATTGCCGCGCATACAAGCCGCGACACCGTCACTCGAGATCGATGTCGTCCCGGTGCCCGTAGCGCAATCCTTATCCGACATGCCGGACATAGACGCCATGATCGTCGGCGGCGAATACAAACCTTTGCCGGATATCGCTGCGACGACCTTCATGGCGGATGAATTCGGTCCGGTCGCTGCACCTCAAGCCATGAGCATCGTCGGCCCTGCCCCACCTCTCGGCAGCCTGGAAAATACCAATGCCTTGATCGCGCGCAACGTCCCTTATCTCTGGGACGACTGGTTCCGGGAAAGCGGGCATGCGCCCGTACGGTTCGGCAGGCGCATCGAGGTCGAGGACCTGACCCTGGCACTCAGCGCGGCCAAGGCAGGGCTCGGGATGACGATCGCGCCGCGCGCATCCATCGAAGCTGAGCTGGCATCCGGAGCTCTGTTGGCGCCCTTTGGTTTTGTAGCGCGACCGGCAGGCTACCGACTCTGTTGCCGGGTGGCGGACCGCAATCGCAAACCGATTGCGGCGTTGCGCGCGTGGCTTGTCGAGGAAGGAACCAAGCCGCTTGCACGGGAAGGAAAACTACCCGGATCATCAGTTTAATGTCCCTGTGCCGGGCAGGATCATCCCGTCTATCATGGACCTGAAAACTCCGGAGCATCAGGACCTGCCATGACGATCTCGCCTTCGCTTTCCCGTATCGACTGGGTCGGACACAGCTGCAGCCTGTTGCAGCAAACCGCTGCCGAATTCGAAAACACCCGTCCCTTCTCTGGCCTGACCATCGGCACGGCAATTCATCTCGAGCCGAAAACCGTGGCTTTGCTGATGACGCTGAAAGCGGGAGGCGCGCATCTCGTCGCCACCGGCAATCTCAACAGCACCCAGCCTGAAACGGTCGCCTATCTCAATGCCCACGACATCGAGGTCATCGGTGGGCAGACGACGGATGAAGTGGCACATCGCGGCTTCATCGATACATTGCTCGCCCGGCAGCCTGAGCTACTTCTCGACAATGGAGGCGATCTTTTTGCACGCGTGGCCGAGCGGCCCTACGGGAAACTGCTTGGCGGCACCGAGGAAACGACATCCGGGCGCACACGGCTCGAACCCATGCGCGCTGCAATCAATCTGCCGATTCTCGTCATCAACGATAGCCCGATCAAACAATTCGCCGAAAACCGCCATGCGGTCGGCCAGAGCCTGTTCGAAAGCTACATGCGCTTCACCAATCGCTCGACCAACGGCAAGCGGGTGACGGTTTTCGGTTATGGTGCCTGCGGAAAGGGCACCGCGGCATGCTTCAGAAATGCGCATAGCGTCGTCAGCGTGGTCGACATCGATCCGGTGACGACACTTGAGGCGCATCTCGACGGATTTTCCACGCCCCGGCGCAACGATGCAATAGGTGCGGCTGACATCATCATCACTGCGACAGGTTATCCGGACATCCTGACGACGGCCGACCTGGGGCTCCTCAAGGATGGCGTCGTCCTGATCAATGGTGGCCACTTCCCTCGCGAAATCGACGTCGCAGGCTTGCGGGCGGTTGCGTCCGTGACCAAGGTTGACAGATATGGAGATGACGGGATCGAGACGATCCACCTAAACGACGGACGTCGGATTCATGTGCTGGGCGGCGGCCATATGGCCAATCTCGCCGGGCCGCGACCGCTCGGAAATTCGGTGGAATCGATGGACCTCGGCTTCACCCTGCAGGCGCGATGCCTGGAACGCGTTGCAACCGGCAACCTCGATGCGTCGATGTGCGTGGTGCCCGTGCCGGACGACATCGATGCGCGGGTCGCCTCCGCATATCTCGATCTGCATCGATAAAAACAAGGCACCGCGATGCTACGCTGGGCAATCATCGGCACGGGCTTCATTTCTGACACCATGGCAGCGGCTATAACGGCCAGCGACCGTCGCCGCGCCTGTCGGATTCGCTTGAGATCATGGCCATGCTGACGACATGGGAAGAGCATTGCCGCGCGGCCCTTCCGCGCGCGGTCTGAGAGCTCTGACAAGGTTAGTGGAGAGTGGGATGAGAAAAGACGACATCATGAAGACGCTCGGCCTCGTGGGGCATTTCGAGGGCGGCTATTTCAAGGAAACGTTCCGCGCTGATCACCGGGACCGCGTGCAGACGCCGAGGGGGTTACGTTCCACCATGACGGCGATCTACTACATGCTGGCGAGCGATTCACCGATCGATGTCTTCCACACCAAGCACTCCGACGGCATCCAGTTCTACCATCTGGGTGCGCCGTTGACCTATCACCTGATCCATCCGGATGGTCGATATGAAAAGGTTGTGTTGGGGCCGGACATCACAGCGGGGCATCAGCTCCAATTGGCTGTGGCCGGCGGCACATGGAAGGCTGCGGAGCTAGAAACCGGAGAGTTCGGCCTTGTCAGCGAGGTCGTTGCGCCAGGCTGGGAAATGGAGGACATGATCCTCGCATCCCGCACCGAACTGGTGGCGCTGTTTCCGCAGCATACGATGTTGCTCACACGGCTTGCTTCAACAGCCGGCCACGCCTGAACAGGGCATCAGACTCCCCCGGCCTTCCTGCCCGTATCCGCGACAAGTGGCACGCGCCGCTCTTCGTTGCCTCATCGGCGCCCAGCACTATTCGAGAAACCGCCTCGCGACGCGCATCGCGCCTCTCAATTCCGCGAGCCCCTTCAGCCGGCCAATCAGTGAATAGCCCGGATTGATGCGCGACTTGCCGATGTCGTCGGCGAGAAGGTGGCCGTGATCCGGTCGCATGGGAATTCTCCAGTCGCTGCGTCCCGCCTGCTGACGGCGGATTTCCTCGCGTGTCAGCGCAATGACGACGGCCACCATGTCCGTCGACCCATCCAGATGATCGGCCTCGAAGAACGAGCCATCAGGCTCGAGCATCACGTTGCGCAGATGCGTGAAGTGAATGCGGTCGGCAAACTCCGTCACCATGGCTGGAAGGTCATTGTCCGGGCGCGCGCCGTAGGAGCCGGTGCAAAACGTCAGGCCGTTTTGAGGCAGATCGACTGCCGCCAGGATCGCTCGCGCATCCTCCGCCGTCGAGACGACACGCGGCAGGCCGAACAGCGAGAACGGCGGATCGTCAGGATGGATGCACATATTGACACCGCATTCCGCAGCGACAGGAATGATCTCGGAAAGAAAATAGAATAGATTGGCGCGCAAGGTGTCGGCATCGATACCGTCATAGTCAGCAAGCGCCTTGCGGAAGGCAGGCCGGTCATAGGCTCGCTCGGTGGCCGGCAGGCCGGCAATCAGATTCTTCTCGATCCTGGCCGCGGTCTCGGCATCCATCGCCTTGAAGCGCGCCTTCGCCTCGGCAACCTGTGCACCGGAATATGAATCGGCGGCATGCTGCCGCTCGAGGATGAAGATATCGTAGGCTGCGAAATCCACGGCATCGAAACGCAAGGCATAGCCGGTGGAAGGCAGTCGATACATCAGATCGGTGCGGGTCCAGTCGACCACAGGCATGAAATTGTAGCAGACGGTGCGGATACCGGCATCGCCGAGCGCGCGGATCGTTTGCGTGTACTGTTCGATGTAGCGCGATCGCTCGGCCGAACCGATCTTGATGGAATTGTGAACCGGAATGCTTTCGACGACCGACCATGTCAGTCCCGACGCTTCAATGCCCGCGCGGTAGGCGGCGATCTCATCTGCCGGCCACGCCGAGCCATCATAGATGTAATGCAGCGCCGAGACGATACCGGTTGCACCCGCCTGTCTGATGTGGTCGAGCGGCACCGGATCAGTCGGTCCATACCAGCGAAAGCACTCTTCCATCATTTCCTCCACTTTTCATTTGTTGGACCACAATTCGTCATGAATGACAATATCGACGTTGTGGGGACTCAGTGATTGACAAAATCGGCGATCTAGCCCAACAATTCACCGAATTGGGGGACCACGAGTAGCACGCATGGAAACTGTCGAAGCGGAGATATCGAAAAGCTCCCCGCGCGGCTCTGCCGTCGAGCGGCTTGTCGAACACGTCCAGACGATGATCGCGGAGCGCGGCCTGGCATTCGGCGACCCGCTGCCGACCGAGCGCGAACTCGGCCAGTTGTTCGGCAGCAGCCGCAACACCGTGCGCGAAGCATTGCAGTATCTTCGCGCCTACGGCGTCATCGACATCAAGCCCAAGACGGGCGCGGTTCTTGCCAATCGGCAAAATCATGCCGTATCGCAATTGATGACGCTGCATCACAAGATTTCGCCCGCCTCCTTTCGTGAGGTTCAGGGCTTCCGCAAGATCATCGAGATCGGCGCCGGCGACGCTGTGATGCTGACCCTGAGCGAAGAAGATCTGCAGAGGCTCGAAGAGACCAATCGGCACATCCTCTCGGCTCAGAATGTGACCGAAGCCGCCCAGCGAGATTTCGCCTTCCACGATCAACTGGTCGGCCTGGCCGGCAATAGCGTGCTGCTGGCGAGCTTTCGTTACCAGCGCGACGCGGTGATGGATATCATGACGCTCGGCAAGGAAGAACGGCCAATCAAGGAAGCGACGTTCACCGCACATCAGGAAATCATCGACGCGTTGAGAGCGCGCGACCGCATCGCCTATGCCTATCTGGTCGGCCGCCATCTGGATTATGGCATGCGGTTCGTGCCGGGAGCAGCGCTTTCTCGAGGAGGAATTGATGGGGGAGTTTGACGGCAAGGTGGCGCTGGTCACCGGCACATCGGGAATTGGCCGTGCGTCCGCGCTGGAACTAGCAAGAGCTGGTGCGCGTGTGCTTAGCCTGGGCATCGACGACAAATCCAACACTGAACTCAATGAGATTGCCGGCCGCGATCGGCTTGATATCGTGGTGCGCAAGACCGACGTGTCATTAGCGGACGAGATCAAGGCTGCGACCGATATGCTCGCCACCGAATTCGGCGGCCTCGACATTATCGTCAATTCGGCGGCTATCCACCCCTATGGCACAGTCGTGACGACCGAGTCGGACGTGTTTCTTCGCGCCTATGCTGTCAATGTCGGATCGATCCAACTGACGGCGCATTTCGGTATTCCGTTGATGGTGAAGCGCGGCGGCGGTGCCATCGTTAACATCGCCTCGGTCCAGGGACACGCATGCCAGAAGAATGTTGCCGCCTATGTAGCAACCAAGGGCGCAATCCATGCGCTGACGCGCGCAATGGCACTCGACCATGCCGGCGACAAGATCAGGGTCAATTCCATAAGCCCCGGTTCAGTGCGCACCCCAATACTCGAACTCGCTGCCCGCACGTTCGACGGCGAGAGTGCCGATGTCGATGATGTCTTCAAGCGATTTGGCGCCGCCCATCCGATCGGCCGCATCGGCGAGCCGGAAGAGGTCGCCGGTCTCGTGGCGTTCCTCGCCTCCGACCGCGCCGGTTTCATTACCGGTTCAGATTACAGAATAGATGGAGGCTTGCTGGCCGGACTTGGCGTTCAATAGCTCTCACCGATGTCGATGAAAGACGGCAAGCGCATTGCGTTTCTTTGCGCTTGTTTGCGTATATATGCATTTTTGTATTGACATACAGCACGAAAACGCTGACCAATATCTGCGCCAATGGCGTAGGAGGAAGCGTTGAAAAAACAGGAACGGCAGTTGCGTGTCGGCGTTCTCGGTTGCGGACCGATCGCGCAATTTGCGCATTTTGAATCGAGCGTTAAAGCGCGCAATGCCTGCCTCTACGCGATCTGCGACGCCGCCCCTGATCTGGCCGCCCGAATGGGCGCGACCTATCAGCCGGAGAAGATCTATCTCGATTACGATGAAATGCTGGCGGACCCGGCGCTGGAGGCGGTGATCATCGCCATATCGGATGCATTCCATGTCCCAACCGCCATCAAGGCACTGGAGGCGGGAAAACACGTGCTGTGCGAAAAGCCGATCGGCGTCAATGTCGAGGAAGTTGAGGCGCTTGCCGAGACGGTTCGAAAGACCGGCAAGGTGCTGCAGATCGGCAATATGAAGCGCTTCGACCCGGGCATCGAGGCTGCCAAGCAATTCATCGATGAGGAAATGGGCGCCCGGATGGCGCTTAAGGCATGGTATTGCGACAGCACCCATCGCTACACGATGACGGATGCCGTGCAGCCGCTGCCGATCCTCAGCAGGGCAGCGCTAAAGCCCGCCGGCAATCCGAAGGCCGACCTCAAGCGCTATTACATGCTGGCGCATGGCAGCCATCTGGTCGATCTGGCACGGCATCTCTGCGGCGAGATCGAGTGGGTGCGGGCCCGCCTGCTGGAGCGGTTCGGCGCCTATTGCTGGTTCGTGGAAACGGGTTTTTCCGACGGCACGCTCGGTCATCTCGATCTGACTGTCGCGGTGCGGATGGATTGGCACGAGGGCTTCCAGCTCTATGGCGAGAATGGCAGCGTGGTCGCCAAGACCTATAACCCCTGGTATTATCGCTCAAGCGACGTTGAGATCTTCCGTGAAAAGACGGCCACTTACGAACGCCCGCTGGGGGCCGATGGTCATTTCTATCGCCGCCAGCTCGAAGGTTTCGCCGACGTTATCCTGGATGGCGTGCCGATGCGCGGCGCCAATATCGACGATGGTCTGGCTTCAGTGAAGGCGATGGCCGCGATTGCCCGGTCCGTGGAAACCGGGCAGAGCATTGATGTCGCTGGTATGCAGGGTTCGGTGTGATGCGCGCAGGGATATTCGCCAAGACCTTTGCAGGAACGGATCCACAAGCCGTGTTGGCGCGCGCCGCAGCGTCCGGTTATGCCTGCGTGCAGTACAATTTCGCCTGCTCCGGGCTGCCTCCCATGCCGGATGCCGTCGAGGAATCGGCCATCCTCGCCATCGTTGCCGCCCGACAAGCAACCGGCGTCGAGATCGCAGCACTGTCCGCCACATACAACATGATCCATCCCGACAGGGCTGTCCGCGACGCCGGCATGAGGCGGCTCGAACTCTCCCTCAAGATCGCCGCTCGGCTGGCGATACCGCTGGTAACGCTCTGCACCGGGACACGCGATGCCGATGACCAATGGCGCCATCATCCAGACAATAGCAGCCCGCACGCGTGGCGAGACCTGGTGACGGAGATGGAAAGGGCGGCAGCCTTTGCCGAGGCTCACGGCATTTCTCTCGGCATCGAGCCCGAGCAGGCCAATGTGGTACAGGACGCCGACAGTGCACTGCGGCTGATGCGCGACGTGCCTTCCCGCGCCATCAGGATCGTGCTCGACCCCGCCAATCTCTTTGAACGGGCAACGCCGGCTGAAGCCCGCGATATCGTGGCGCGTTCGGTCGAGCGACTGGGCGACCGCATTTCCATGGCACACGCGAAGGATCGCGACGCCGATGGACAATTTGTCACGGCTGGACGTGGCGTCGTTGATTTTCCCGACTTCATCGACCGCCTGAGAGAAGTGGGATTTGACGGCGCAGTCGTCACTCACGGGTTGGAAGAGCGCGAGGCGCCGGATGTGGCGCGCTTCCTGGCCGGGCTGCTCGCATGAGTGAGACGTCTGTGCCTCTGCAGGACGGCACTCTGGTCAATGTCGTGGATCAGGGCCAAGGCTATCCGGTCGTTTTCCAGCATGGCCTGGGCGGCGATAGACATCAGGTGGCTGACAGTTTCCCGGACAATGTGCCTTGCCTGCGCATCACGGTGGAATGCCGTGGCCATGGGCTTTCGCCCCATGGATCGCGTGATCGATATTCGATTGGTGGATTTGCCGAAGACGTACTGGCCGTTGCGGACAGGCTCGGCGTATCGCACTTCGCTGTCGGCGGCATTTCCATGGGCGCGGCCATCGCGCTGAGGCTGGCCATCGCCTACCCCAAACGCATCTCGGCGCTCATGCTCGTGCGGCCAGCATGGATGACCCAACCGGCGCCGGACAACATGCGCCCTTTTGCCGAAGCCGCGCAGCTTTTGCGGAGATATGGACGGGATGGAAGGGAGATGTTTGCCAGCTCGCCAACCGGTCTCCGGCTCTCATCCGAGGCGCCAGACAATTTGGCATCGCTAGTAGGCTTTTTCGATCGTGATGATCCCACTCGACTTGCCGATCTCCTGGAAGCAATCGCGCTCGATGGGCCGGGGATCACCGAAACACAATTGCGCGCATTGGATATCCCGATTCTGATCGTCGGTCATGGCCATGACCTGGTGCACCCACTCGACCATGCCCGCCGTCTGGCCGAGATGATCCCTCATGCCCACCTCGCCGAGATCACACCCAAGGCTGTCGACAAGACCCGCTATACCGCGGAACTGCGTGCCACGATGGGCGCATTCCTGCGAAAATACGCCATCACTGAGGAACCCGCTCGATGAACACAGCTTCAAACCCGCAAGCCGCCTGGCTGCAAGCACTGCCCCGCGACCGGCTGCTCGGGGAGTTCTCGCTCTGGTCCGCCGATCTTGCAAATCTCGAAGGCGACATCAGTCGCGTCGATGAATTCGTCGATCTCTATCATGCCGACGTTGCCGATGGCCGGTTTGCACCGTCATTCCTGTTTTTTCCCGATCAGATGGCGCGCATCCGCAAGCTGACCAAGAAGCCGATCCATGTGCATTTGATGGTGGAGGGCGACATCGTGCTCAGCCAGGTCAGGCAATTTGCCGAGGCCGGCGCCGATCTGATCTCGGTCCATCCTGAAAATGGGCCAGTGACTGTCGAAGCACTGACGTTGATCAGGTCGCTTGGTCTTGAGGCGGGTGTCGTGTTGCGGATTGAAACGCCCGTGGAGACGATCCGGCCGCTGATCGATTGGCTGTCCTTCGTCACTTTGCTTGGCACTGCCATCGGCGTTAAGGGACAGGGATTGTCAGATAGCGCATGCGCACGCCTTCAGCAGGCTCGTCGCATTCTCAACGACGCGGGCCGCAAGGACATCGTGCTGGCCGCAGACGGCGGCATTCGCGACAATACCGTTCCCGCCCTTCGCAGCGCCGGCGCAGAAACGGTAGTACTCGGCTCGCTGGCCTTTGGAGATCCGGATCTGGCCGCGAGAATTGCCTGGCTTCGAGGTCTCTAGCAAACGATCAGTTGGGTTCCGGCCTTCTTGAGAGCCGTCACTATGGCGTCGGGCGGCCAGGCGTCCGTCACCACAAAGGTGATCTGGCTGAATGTCGCGATGCGGGCGAAGGCCGTGACATTGAATTTGCTTTGATCGAGCAGCGCGATCGTTCGCGAGGCAACCTTGATCATCGCGGTCGTTTCCGACGCTTCTTCCAGCCGGCCCATCGAAACCCCACCGGCGGATATGCCGGTGGCGCCGATCACGGCAGTGTCGGCGCTGATACCGGCGACTTCGGGAAAGCCGACTGGACCGATCGTCACCTGTGACACCGGCCAATAGGCCCCGCCCAGAATATGGACCGAGCGCAGGCAGCTTTCCGGCGTCACCGGTGGCAGGCGGAGATTGTTGGTGATAACAGTCAGATTCTGCCGGTCGCCGAGCGCGGCGGCGAAAAAACAAGTGCTCGAGCCGCCATTGATGATCAACGTCTCGCCATCGCGGATCAGGGCCGCAGCCGCCTTGCCCATCCTCTGCTTGGCAGATGTGAAAGCATCCATGCGCGAGCCGAGCGTGGTGTCGACCCGAACGAGCGTGTCATTGTAAATTGCACCGCCGTGTGTCCTCAGCAGCAGGCCCCTGCCCTCGAGCTGGTCGAGGTCGCGGCGTATCGTGTCGCGAGAAACCGAGAGCTGCTCGACCATCTCGTTGACGGTCATCTGGCCGTGCTCGCGCAGAAGCTCCACAAGCCGGTTGTGACGAACGGCTGGCATCGCGGCACTGCCCGATGTCTGCGATGGCGATCTGGCGCTATCAGACTGGTCTTCCATGGTCTCCCGTCACAACAGATAGAGGGCCGATCAACCGACCGACCCTTCTCTAACAGGCACGTATGTGGGTTGCCAAGGCGGAACCTCAGCCGCCGATCATCAGCTTGACGACTTCGTCATGTGTCGTCTCGGTAATCAATCTTTCACCGGCGACGACACCTCGCCGCAGCACCACGATCCTGTCGGATACCGCGAAAATATCCTGGAGATTATGGGAGATGAAGATGACCCCACGCCCTTGCGCCTTCAGCGACTTGATCAGCGAAATCACCTTGCGCTGCTCCGGCACGCCGAGCGCTGCCGTCGGCTCGTCCATAATCAGGATCTTGGCATTCCAATAGACGGCGCGGCCGATGGCAACTGCCTGACGCTGACCGCCGGAGAAATTGCTGACCGGCGCATCAAGGCGCTTCACATGGAAATCCAGAAGCGCCATCGTCTCGCCGGCTGCCTTGGCCATAGCCTTGCGGTCGATGACAGGCAGGAAGCCGAAAGCCTTGCGCATCGGTTCACGGCCGAGGAAAATGTTGGCGCCGATGGTGAGATTGTCGGCAAGCGCCAGATCCTGGTAGATCGTTTCGATGCCAAGCTCCCGTGCCTCCTGCGGCGAAGAGAAGGTCACCGGCTTGCCCTCAATCAGGATTTCGCCCGATGTCGGCGGATAGACGCCCGAGATGGCCTTGATCATCGTCGTCTTGCCAGCGCCGTTGTCACCGGCCAAGGCCACGACTTCACCCGGATGGACAACCAGCGAGCAATCATCGAGCGCACGCACCGCGCCGAAGTGACGGGACAGATTGCGGACCTCGAGAAGCGGGGTTTGACTATTCATCTTGCTTGCCTCCGCTGAAGCGGCGCTGGGCCTGGTCGATCAGCACGGAAATGATAATGACGACACCAACGGCAATGAATTGCCAGAAGGGTTCGACATCGAGAAACACCAGCCCATACTGGATGACCGCGATGACGAGCGCACCGGCAACGGTGCCGATGATCGAGCCCGAGCCGCCGAACAGGCTTGCGCCACCGATGACGACGGCCGCCACGCTATCGAGCAGCAGTGGTTCGCCGGCTTGTGCCGCGCCAGCCGTGAAGCGGGCAGCATAGAGCGCGCCACCCAGCCCCGCACACATTGCCGACAGGACGTAAAGCCGCAGGATATGCGCCTTGATGTCGATACCGGCGCGGCGTGCCGCCTGCACATTGGCGCCGATTGCGTAATTGTGCTGGCCGAACCGCGTCTGGCTGAGAAGATAGTGCATCAGCAACACGAAGATGCCGGTGACGATGACCAGATAGGGGATGCCGAAAAAGCGGCCGTTGCCGAGCGCGGCAAAATAGGAATTGGACACCGGAACTGTGGTGCCGCCGGCGAGCAGGAATGCCGCGCCGCGCGCCACACCGAACATGCCGAGCGTGCCAATGAACGGCGGCACCTTAAGCCGCGAGATCAGCAACCCATTGACGATGCCTGGAATGCCCGCGGCGAGGATCGCGCAGAAAATGCCAACGAGCATAGCGAAGGGCAGCGGCATATAGAGCCCGGCAATATTGGTGAGATGGGCCGCAACCACCGCCGCAAGCCCCATGATGAAGCCCGTGGAAAGGTCGATGCCGCCCGAAATGATGACGAAGGTCTGGCCGACGGCGATCAGCAGGGGCGCGACCGCAAAGACGGCGACCGATTGCCAGTTATAGGAAGAGAAAATGAATGTGCCGCCGAAATCGACGCGGGCCCATATTTCGAACGTCACCAGCAGGCCGGCGAGAAACAGCCATGCTCGCAATTGCGCGATGCGCTGGACCACGGACTTGGCCACTTCGCCGTGATCGGCCTGGGGCGCCACGTGTTTGGTCGCATCATCTAGGGATACTTGTTGTTCTGACATCACGGTTTCCGGACAGCGGGGCGCGGCTGAGCGACACGCCTCCGTCTGAAAGAGCCAAAAGAAAGAGGCATCCGGCACTAAGCCGGATGCCTGAGTCGTTGGGAGGACTTAGTCGGAATAGATGAACCGGGCGACGTTCGGGTCGGCCACATTGCTCTTGTCGATGACCGTAAAGCCGGTGCCGATCGCAGTTGGTACCGAATTGCCGGTCAGGTGGGCATAAGCGGCCATGACGCCGAAGTAGCCGATTTCGGCGGGATGCTGGGCAATCGCCAGGTCAACCAGGCCGGAATTGATATTGTCGACGATGCTGGTAGGCGCATCGAAGGCAACGACACGCACCTTGCCTGTCTGCCCAGCCTGCTGCACGCCATTGGCTGCGCCGAGCGCCGAGAACAGGTTGGCGCCGAACACGCCAGCGAGGTCGGGATTGCGCGCGAACACCGCCTGAAGCTGCGACGCTGCCTTGTTGGCATCGTCTTCGTTGAACTGGGTTTCCAGCACCTCGATGCCAGGATGCTTGGCCATTTCGCGCTTGAAGCCTTCTTCGCGCTGGTCGGTGGTGGAAATGCCAGGCTTGACGTTGGACACGTAGACCTTGCCCTTGTCGCCGATCGCGTTTGCCAGCGCGCGCGCAGCAATCTCGCCGCCAAGGATGTTGTCAGAGGCAATGTAGGAAAGCGGGAAGTCCGCATCGCCAGCGCCCGTCTGGTAGACGCCGGTGCCAATGAAGGTGTCGACGGTGAACACCGGGATACCGGCATCGGCAGCCTTCTTGAGCGGCTGGACGAGCTGGGTCTTATCGGTCGGCGCGATCAGGATCGCGTCGGGATGCTTGGCAATGACGGC
Organism: Shinella sp. OV683; assembly: GCF_057787725.1. Lineage (NCBI taxonomy): Bacteria > Pseudomonadati > Pseudomonadota > Alphaproteobacteria > Hyphomicrobiales > Rhizobiaceae > Shinella > Shinella sp. OV683. The sequence continues at coordinate 552,268 of NZ_CM173543.1, read as the reverse complement.
ATCGAGAACAGGAACCTGGGTTACCGGGTTGAAGTCCGGAGCGCCCTGGAAAACCAGATCAGCGCCCACGGCCTTGGCAGCGGCTTCGGCGCCCTTGCGCATGGTGATGTAGAATGCGTCGGTCGTCAGGCCGGGCACAAGTGCGATGGTGAATTTCTTGTCTGCAGCACTTGCATGACCTGCGGTCAATGCAGCCGAAGCTGCAATCGTCGCTGCTGCGGCAATCTTGAAGAATGAACGGCGCTCCATGGTCTCCTCCTTATGTGAGCTGGTTCCTCTATCGGTACCCGGTCAACTCCTCCAGGAACCGGTTGAAACCATATCACGCCGAGAATGCCTGTTCGTCAAGCGAAATATATTCCTGTAACGAATTTCTTGCGTTTTTTTGCGTTTATTGCAAATGGCCTAGCGGCCGCACAAAATTCAATTTCGTGGCGATGCCCGAACGATGTCCAGAATCGCCTGCGCAGTCGCGGTATCCGTCACCACGGCGTTGATCATGCCGGAACGCACGGCGCCGACGATCCCGGCCGCCTTCTCGACAGTCGCCGCGACACCGATCGAAAGCTTGGTGCGCCGCAGTTGATCCGGCGATGCAGCGATCATGCGCTGCTCACCGTCCCAATTGAGAATTGTGCCCTCAGCATCAACGTAGTGGCGGATGACATCGCCAACCGCACTGAGCGCTTGCTCGTTCAAGGTCGCGGCGCTGGCCTCCGGCGGATTGATCGCATGCGGCAGCCCGATGCCAACGATGCAACAGTCCATGCGATCCCAGAGCCCGGTCGTTTCCTGGACGAACGGATCACTGAGGAAAGCCTCCCGTAATTCGGTCGAAGACAGGTAGGGCGCATGCAGGAAGTGCGGTACGCCGCCCATCTGCTCGGCCGCCTGTCGGGCGAACTCGTTGATCTGAAAATGCGGCGCAGCCTGCTGCATGCCACCATTCAGCGGTACTGCGAGCACGCCGGGAATGCGCGGCAAGCCCGCCTCCAGCACTTCACGCACCGCGCGGCCCCAGCCAATGCCCAGAATGGATCCTGTGCCCAAGCCTTCTTCCTTCAGCAGATTGCCGAGCGGCGCAGCAAGCGCACCCAGAACACCCGAGGCCGGCGTGTCGATGACGGCAGCACGCCTGACACCCAGGGCTTCGACCAGATCGAGCACGATCTCCTCGGGTGACGCAAGGTCCAGCACCTCGATCCTGACGATGCCGACGGAACGCGCTTTCTGCAGCAGGCGGGAGACGGTTGCCGTCGACACACCCAGCTTCCGGGCAATATCCACCTGTGCCATATCGCCCTCATAATGCAGCTTGGCGACCATGTGCAGCATCGCCCGCGAAGCAGGTGTTTCCTGGGTGGGTTGCGGAGGCAGCTTGCAATTCCTTTCTGAAACGTGTTACATGAACGCGACTTGGAGGAGTTATCGCTGAAAAACAGCAAAATCGCAATGCGCTAAAGATGCCTAATTTCCGGCTTGTTCAGACGCGTCTCACATGAGGCCGCGAGGCGCTACGATATTGTCTTTTTTCCGAGCTCCGCCGGGCATTCGATCAACAGCCGCCAGATATCGGGCGGAGCAGGAGTATACACGATGGCAGCAATGACGACAGCGGAACGGCGCGGGTACCAACAGATCTGCGGCGCCAGCGGGGCAATGATGGTGATCGCCTGCGATCAACGCGGAGGCATGCGCACGCTTCTCGCCTCCACGCCGGAAGAACAGGCCAAGATCGGCAACGATGTGTTGGGCGACGTCAAGGCCGATATCACCCTGCACCTCGCCTCTCATGCCGGCTGCGTGCTGGTCGATCCGATGTGCGCGGTGCCCAAGCTCGTCGACGGCGACATCCTGCCCCGTGATACAGCGCTGCTGATCGGCATTGACGCCTCGGGTTGGGATACTTCGCCCGAAGGCTACCGCATTTCCAAGATGGTCGAGGGCGTCAATGCCCGCCGCGTTCGCGAACTCGGTGGCACCGGCGGCAAGATCATGGTCTACCTGCGCATGGACGTGCCGGAAGCCAATACCAAGAACCTGGAAACGCTGAAGAACAGCATCGAGGATTTCGCTCGCGAAGACCTGCTGCTCGTGGTCGAGTTCCTGACCTACCGTCTCGAAGGCGAGAGCGTCGAAGACTATGAAGCCAAGATCCCGATGCTGATCCAGGAAGGATCGCGCGCCTGCCTCGATCTCGGTTCCAAGGTGCTGAAGATCCCTTATCCCGGCTCGGAAGAATCCTGTGCCGAGATCACCCGCATCGCCGGCAACGTCCCATGGGCGGTCCTGTCCGCCGGCGTCGATCACCAGACCTTCCTCGGCCAGGTCGAGGCCGCCATGAAGAATGGCGCATCCGGCGTCATCGCCGGCCGTTCGCTGTGGAAGGATTGCATCTCGCTCGACCGTGAAGTTTCTGCCACGAAACTATCGACAATCGCGGTTTCCAGATTGCGGGATATTCAGGCGCTGATTGCGCGCTATTATCGCGCGAGCCATAGCAAGGCAGCATGAGGCCAAGCCGCACAGATGGAAACGCAACAATACACAATCGGCGTGGATATCGGCGGCACCAATATCCGCGCCGCGCGGATCTCCGCTGCCGGAGACATCATCTGCAAGAAGATCGTTGCCGGCAGCCGTGATCGCCAGACGGCGGTCGGTCTGATCTTCGATCTCATCGGCGAGATGGACGGACCGGACGCCATCGCCATCGGTATCGGCGTTCCGGGGCGGGTCGATGCCGTCACCGGCGCGGTTCTGTCCGGCGGATATCTCGACCTCTCCGGTTGCGATTTCAAGGCGCTGATCGAGAAGACCTTCGCCAGACCCGTCGCGCTTGCCAATGATTGCAGCATGGCACTGCTCGGCGAGACAGGCGTCGGCGCGGCACGCAGCGTCGAGAACGTCGTGATGCTGACGATCGGCACCGGCATCGGCGGCGCGGCGATGGAAAAAGGCAGGATCGTCAATGGCAAGCAAAGCGCCGGCCAGCTCGGTCACCTGATCGTCAACCACACCGGCCGCCTGTGCGTTTGCGGGCAACGCGGCTGCGTGGAAACAGAGTCTTCCGGCAGCGCCCTTCGCCGCCATCTCGACGAAGCCGGCTATTCCGAAAATACGCGCTTCGAGGACATCCTGCCGCTGGCCCGAGCCGGTGACGAGCGCGCGTTGGGCGTCATGCGGAACTGGGCCGCACCCTTGAGAGCGGCCATCGGCACCCTGTCTGCCACCTTCGACCCCGCGGTGCTCTTGCTCGGCGGAGGCATGGGACATGCGGCAATCGAGGCGCTTGGCTTTCTTCCTCCTCCCCAAGGCTGGTACTGCACAGAAGTGCGAGGGGCCGCTCTTGGCGACGATGCCGGCGTGATCGGTGCCGGTCTCGCCGCCTTTGACGCTGCAGGCCGTCAGCCTCGCACCCAAACGGCCGGCAAGCGTATCCTCATGGTCAACGGCATTCCCGCTTCGGGAAAGAGCCGGCTGTCACACGTGTTGTCGGAGCGCACGGGATGGCCGATCCTTGCGCTGGACACGGTCAAGAATCCGTTCCTTGAACATATCGAAGGCGTCGACCGGTTGTTCAATCGAACGCTGGGGAAGGCAAGCTACCAGGCAATCTTCTCCGTGGTCCGCGATGCGCCGGCCGGCTCGACCTTCATCGTCGACGCATGGTTTGGCTTCCAGCCGATCGAGTTGCTGCAGCAACATCTCGCCACCGCTGGCGTGACGGATATCGCCGAAATCTGGTGCCATGCGCCCGGAGAGGTCTTGGCAGAACGCTACGCCGCGCGGCTCGAACAGCGCCTGCCCGGCCATCCCGGTGCAGCCTATATTCCCGAACTTGTGGAACTCGCCGCACGGGCCTCGCCGGCGCGGCTCGGACCAGTCTATGATGTCGACACAACCCTGCCGCCGGCCGATGAGGCGGTCATCGCATGGGTAGGGAAGACATTGCCTGGAGAGACTGCATGAGCCAAGCCGAAAGACCCGCAATAGCACCGGAATCACTCGGCCCGGCGATCACAATCGGTGAAATCCTCGTCGAGATCATGGCCGATTTGCCTGGCGAGGGTTTTCTGGAACCTTTGGCGCTGAGGGGGCCATATCCCTCTGGCGCACCGGCAATCTTCATCGACCAGCTTGCCCGCACGGGTGCCTCGGCCGGGATCATTGCCTCGGTCGGTGCCGACGATTTCGGAGAGGTCAACATAAGGCGGCTGCAAGACGACGGCGTCGATGTATCGGCAATTGCAGTTGCTCCCAAACACCCCACAGGAACGGCTTTCGTGCGCTACAAACCGGATGGCGGCCGCGATTTCGTCTTTAACATTGCGCTCAGCGCCGCGGGCGAACTCCATCTCACCGAACAGGCCCGCGCATTGATCGACCGGGCCGGCCACCTGCATTTGATGGGGACGGCGTTGACGATCCCCAATGCCTGGCCGGTCATCAAGCATGCGATGGACGTCATCCGCGAGCGCGGCGGCAGCTTTTCCTTCGATCCGAATGTCCGCAAGGAATTGCTGGCCAGCCTGGACTTTCGTGAACGATTTGCCGCCGTCCTTGGCCGCGTCGATATATTGCTGCCATCGGGCGACGAATTGTTTGCCGCAGCGCCGACGAAGAGCGAAGCCGTTGCGGTCGACTATCTCCTCGGTCTCGGCATCAGCGAAATCGTCCTGAAGCGCGGTGCCGACGGAGCGACGGCGTTTACCAAGGCCGGCCGCATCGACGCACCGGGCTTTGCGGTGGACGAAGTGGATCCGACTGGCGCCGGTGACTGCTTCGGCGGCGCCTATGTGGCCTGCCGCAGGCTCGGACTGCCAATAGAGCAGGCACTTGAATACGCCAATGCTGCTGGCGCGCTGGCGGTTACGGTTCGCGGCCCAATGGAAGGTGCATCGACACTTCAGACGCTGGATGCCTTTATCGCTCAAGCCGGCAGGAGATGACATGCATCCCGCGTTGAAAAACCTGGCAGAAAGCCGACGCACTGGCGCACCACGCGGGATTACCTCAGTCTGCTCCGCCCATCCGCTAGTCATCCGGGCAGCCATCCGCCGCGGCGTGGCCACAGATACGGCGGTGCTGATCGAAGCGACCTGCAATCAGGTAAACCAGGAAGGTGGCTACACCGGAATGACACCGGCCGATTTCCGACGACTGGTGCTTGGAATTGCTGAAGAAGAGGGGCTGGATCCAGCAAACCTCATTCTCGGCGGCGACCATCTCGGGCCCAATCCCTGGAAGTCGCTCGCCCCCAAGGTCGCGCTCGAGAAAGCCGGAGCGATGATGCGCGCGTTCGTCGAGGCCGGCTTCGAAAAACTTCATCTCGATGCGAGCATGGGCTGCGCGGGCGAGCCAGCAGCACTCGAAGATGGCGTGGTTGCCGAGCGTGCCGCAGCGCTCGCGGCCATCGCCGAAAGATATGCATCGGATAACAGCCGCCTCGCCTATATCATCGGCACCGAAGTTCCTGTTCCGGGAGGTGCTGACCATGTACTGGATGTGGTTACGCCCACCAGTGCAGCGGCAGCGAGAGCGACGATCGGCATCCATCGCGAGGTGTTTCACAAAGCCAGGCTGGCCGATGCATTCTCCCGCGTGATCGCAGCCGTTGTCCAACCCGGCGTCGAGTTCGGCCATGAAAATGTCATCGCCTATCAACCGGGCAAGGCCGCAGCGTTGAGTGCGGTCCTCGACGAGAGCGATGGCCTGGTTTTCGAGGCGCATTCCACCGATTACCAGACAGTGGATGCGCTCTCGGCTTTGGTGCGCGATGGATATCCGATCCTGAAGGTTGGCCCGGGACTGACATTTGCGCTTCGAGAAGCGCTCTACGGGCTCGATATCATTGCCGGAGAGTTAGCAACTACTTACGGAGTGCGACCGTTAGCCCGAACCATGGAAGAAATCCTGCTCGTCGAGCCCGGCCACTGGCAGGGGCACTATCGGGGAGCTGAGGAGCAATTGCGCGTGCTGCGCCATTATTCCTATTCGGACCGGATCCGTTACTATTGGCCGCATGCCAAGGCACAGTCGGCGATCGCGCGGCTGACGGAGACTCTCAGGCACACAACAATTCCGGATACGTTGTTCAGCCAGTTTCTTCCCGGATTGCCAGCGGGATTGAACACCGCCTCGGTGGACGAGATCGTGATGGCGGCCGTTGACGAGGTGCTCGCGAACTATGCCGCAGCGACCTCGGTCAAGCTGTGACATTTTGCATCCAACGTTTCCGCATGTCCGATTGACGGGCTGCAGCCCGAACGCTATTGACCGAGCACCTGCCTGAGCAAAACCGGTTGCGTTCGACAGCCGGAACAGGCAGCAATGCTGCGCTTGGCTGACACTTACAAGGGAGACCGCCTTGCCCCTCTCGCCAGCCATGAACCGGCACCTGACGCATCCCGAACTCTTCGCAAAGCTGGAGGAGGTCGCCGATATCGGCGACAACTGGCAGGGACCCACATTCGACATCTTCAATCCCTCGACCGGCGAGTTGCTCGCGACGCTGCCCGATATGGGCGTTGCCGAGACAAGCCGGGCGATCGATCGCGCCGCAATTGCACAAGTCGAATGGGCGGCACTTCCCGCTAAGGACAAGAGCGAGATCATGCGCCGCTGGCATCAGCTGATCGTCGCTCACACCGCCGATCTCTCAGCAATCCTGACGGCGGAAATGGGCAAGCCGCTGGCCGAGGCGAAGTCCGAGGTCGCCCATGCGGCAGCCTATGTGCAGTGGTATGCGGAAGAAGCCAACCGCATTTACGGCGAGACGATTTCTGCACCTTCCAACGACCGGCGCATGCTCGTCATCAAGCAGCCGGTCGGTGTCGTCGGCACGATCACGCCGTGGAATTTCCCGGCATCGATGGTGGCACGCAAGATCTCGCCGGCACTTGCCGCCGGATGCACGATCATTCTCAAGCCGGCTGAGCAGACTCCACTTGTGGCAGGCGCCCTGTTTGCGCTCGCCGCGATGGCAGGTTTCCCTGCGGGCACACTCAACCTCATCTACGCGTCCGAGGGCAGCGCAGTCGGCCGAGAGCTCTGCAGCAATGCAAAGGTCCGCAAGATCAGCTTCACCGGCTCGACGGAAGTGGGTCGGCTGCTGATGCGGCAATGCTCCGACCAGATCAAGAAGGTCAGCCTCGAGCTCGGCGGCAATGCGCCGTTTATTGTCTTCGACGACGCCGATATCGATGAGGCAGTCGATGGTGCGATCCAGGCGAAATTCCGCAATGCCGGCCAGACCTGCGTATCGGCCAACCGCATTTATGTGCAGTCGGCCGTCCATGACGCATTTGCTGAAAAATTCGTCGCGCGCGTCGCCGAATTGAAAGTAGGAGACGGATTCGAGCCCGGCGCCACGATCGGCCCGATGATCGATAGCCATGCAATCCTCAAGGTCGAGGCCCACGTTGCCGACGCCAAAGCGAAAGGCGCCGAGATTCGTTGTGGAGGACGCCGCATCGGCGAGACCGGCACGTTCTTCGAACCGACCGTTTTGACCGGAATCTCTCACGATATGCGCGCAGCTCAGGAAGAGACGTTCGGCCCGATCGCACCGATCATCCGGTTTGACGACGCGGAGCAAGTCGTGCGCGAGGCCAACGACACGATCTATGGGCTGGCCGCCTATTTCTACGCCTCGAACCTGAAGCGTGTCTGGCGTGTCGCCGAAGCGCTGGAATATGGCATGGTCGGTATCAATACAGGTCGCATGTCATCGGAAGCCGCGCCATTCGGTGGCATCAAGCAATCCGGCATCGGTCGGGAAGGCTCTCGTCACGGCCTCGAAGATTACCTGGAGATGAAATATCTCTGCATGGGCGGGATATGATCAGACCATCTGAATTATGATCTCTTGGCGGCAAGGGGCTGTCAGGGTCGGCCAGCCAATTGCGCACAAGCTTCCCCGTCTCGGCGCGCTTAGCCCACTGGACAGTAGCGGGACTAATCGGCTGCCCGCAGCAAGGCCTCAGCCAACCGCGCAGCCTGGGCAACGTGCTCGCGGCAGGCTGCTGCGGCGGCCTCGGGGTCGTTGCGCTCAATTGCCGAGAAAATCTCGCGCAGTTGCGCCGGCCCGGAAACGCTGCGGTTGGTGGTGCTCAGCGTCATGACGCGCAGACGTGAGATACGGCTGTTAAGGCGTGAGACGATTTCCCAAGCGATATCATGGCCTGCAGCGGCAAAGATGATCTCGTAGAAGCGCGTCGTCACATCGAGGACAGTCGGCGGCTCGTTTTTCAACGAGTTCTGGTCGAGTTCATCGAGCACGGCCCGCAACTGGCTCTTCGTCGCCTCAGTCGCCATGCGGGCACAATCGGCAACCGCTGAAGATTCAAGCCCGGCACGAATATCGTAGATCTGCCGCGCGCCGTCCCAGTCCATGCTGGCAACGACGGGTCCTTGCTTGGATATATCCACCAATCCTTCGGCCTGGAGATGGCGGATGACCTCGCGGATAACGGAACGGCTGACGCCAAGCTGATCGCAGAGCGTGCGCTCCACAAGCCTCTGCCCCGGAGAAAACAAGCCAGAGATAATCGCATCGCGGATGCGCTCCAGCGCCATTTCACGCAGGGTCACGGGCGGGCTGACGATCTTGAGAGATTCGATATCTTGGACTGCTCTGTTCATGCGCCTTCATAAGCTCAGAAAAAGAAATTAACAAGAGCTTGACACGCGATATGTTGGTATACCATGATACCATCACTTAATTGGACAAGGACGTGCCTGATGTCGATCGCCATTCGCAAGACGCTGCTGACAGTGGAAAAGACCTTTATCGAGGGCGGCAAAGAAGCTCCCACGCCACTGACGCTCTATGCCGCGATGGCCGTCGTCACCAATCCCTGGGCGGGCCGCGGCTTTGTCGAAGACCTGAAGCCGGAGATCCACGCCGCTGCCCCGGTCCTCGGCAAGCTGTTGACATCAATGATCCTGGATGCGGTCGGCTCGGGCGAAGCTGTGGAGGCCTACGGCAAGGCCGCGGTGGTTGGCCTGTCCGGCGAAATCGAGCACGCCTCGGCACTGATCCACACGCTGCGCTTCGGAAATCACTACCGCGAGGCCGTTGGCGCCAAGTCCTATCTGGCATTCTGCAACACCCGTGGCCCAGCCAATGCGCCCGTCATGATCCCGCTGATGGACAAGAACGACGAGGGCCGTCGCTCGCATTATCTCACCATCCAGACGGCAATTTCCGATGCGCCCGCCGCCGACGAGATCGTTATCGCGCTCGGCGCCTCGGTCGGCGGCCGCCCACATCATCGCATCGGCAATCGCTACCAGGACCTCAAGGAACTCGGCCACAATGTCGACAATCCCGCAGCGGTCTAAGACCCGTCGAGGCAGCGCCTACATCGAGACCGGCTCTGGCGAACCGCTCGTGCTGATCCACGGCGTCGGCATGCGGCTGGAAGCCTGGGCGCCGCAGATTGCGGCACTGCAAGAAACACACCGCGTGATCGCGGTCGACATGCCCGGCCACGGCGCCAGCGAACGGATCCCATCCTCCTCCACGCTCGCTGATTTTGTCGCCTGGTTCGGTGCTTTCCTGGATGAACTCGAGATCGAGCATGCCAATGTGGCCGGGCATTCGATGGGCGCCCTGATCGCAGGTGGTGCTGCGGCAACATTTAGCAACACCATCCGTCGGGCAGCTCTCCTCAACGCTGTCTACAAGCGTGACCCTGCCGCCCGTGATGCGGTGATGCAGCGGGCGGCCCAGATCGAGAAGGGCGAAATGGACCCGACGGGACCGCTCAAGCGCTGGTTCTCCGAAGACGAGGCTGACGGCGAAGCCTATAGATTGACGGATTCCTGGCTCAGCCAAGTGGATCCGCAGGGCTATGCGACTGCCTATTCCGCGTTTGCCGGCGGTGACGCCACCTATGCCGACGCGTGGCCGCGGATTTCTTGCCCTGCCCTTTTCCTCACGGGAGAGGACGACCCGAATTCTACGGCTGAGATGACCGTCGCGATGGCAAAGGCGGCGCAACATGGCGTGGCCAAGGTCATTGCCGGCCACCGTCACATGGTCAACCTGACCGCCCCCAACGCGGTCAACGAAGTCCTTTCACAATGGCTTGCCAGGGAGGTGGTGCCATCATGAACGCGATGATCGATCCGAGAAACTTGCGAGATGCATTCGGTGCTTTCCTGACCGGCGTGACCGTGGTTACGACCAACAGCATCGAAAACGGCCCGGTCGGCTTCACCGCCAACTCCTTTGCCAGCGTCTCGCTCGATCCGCCATTGCTGCTGGTCTGTCTTGCTCGCACATCGCGCAATTTCGAGAATTTCACCAAGGCCGGTGGCTTTGCCATCAACATCCTGGCGGAACATCAGAAGGACATTTCCAACACCTTCGCCCGGCCCTCCGAAGATCGCTTCGCCAATCTGACCTGGAGGAACGGACCGCACGGCTCGCCGGTATTTGCAGATGTGGCGGCCTGGTTCGATTGCTCCACCCACAGTGTTGTCGACGGTGGCGACCATGTGATCCTGATCGGTAAGATCGAAGCTTTCGAAAACAACAAGGCCAACGGCCTGGGTTATGCACGCGGCGGCTATTTCACCCCCGCCCTTGCACAAAGGGCGTTGTCGGCAGCGGCATCCGATCTGCCGCTTGTGGTCAGCGCAGTCGCCGAGCAGGATGGCAAGGTGCTGTTGGTCCGTGACGCATCAGGCAAACTGACGCTACCCTCCTGCCCTTTGCTGGCTGGAGAGGGTCCCGATGTTCTTCAGTCCTATCTCTCCGAAGTCGCCGGATTGCCCGCATCGGTGGGCTTTATCTACTCGGTCTACGAGGATCGCGGCAATGGCACGCAGCACATCGTCTATCGCTCGACGCTGGGGCAAGGCGATGTTGTCGGCGGGCAGCTCTTCGCACTCGATGCCTTGCCGATGGAAGAAATTGCAAAGCCTGCCATCCTTGACGTGCTGAAGCGCTATGCGACCGAGAGTGTGCTCGGTAACTTCGGCGTCTACGTTGGCAACGAACATACCGGCAAGGTCCATCCTCTTGCCAGAAAGGCCTGACCCATGAAGTTCTCGCTGTTTGTCCATATGGAGCGGCTGACCGCGGAGCAGACACACGCGAGCCTCTATCACGAGTTCCTCGAACTCTGCAAGATCGCCGATCGTGGAGGCATGCATGCCATCTGGACGGGCGAGCATCACGGCATGGATTTCACCATCGCCCCCAATCCATTCATCAATCTCGCCGACCTTGCCGGCCGCATCAAGCAGGCTCGCCTCGGCACCGGCACGATCGTTGCGCCCTTCTGGAACCCTATCAAGCTGGCGGGCGAAGCCGCGATGACGGATATCATCACCGATGGACGGCTCGACATCGGGATTGCGCGCGGCGCCTATAACTTCGAATACCAGCGCCTGTCGCCCGGCCTCGACGCGTGGCATGCCGGCCAGCGGATGCGCGAGATGATCCCGGCGATCAAGGGTCTCTGGGCTGGCGACTATGCCCATGAGGGCGAATACTGGAATTTCCCCTCGACCACGTCGGCCCCCAAGCCGCTACAGCAGCCGCATCCGCCGATCTGGGTGGCGGCACGCGACCCCAACAGCCATGAATTCGCTGTCGCCAATGGCTGCAACGTACAGGTGACCCCGCTCTGGTTCGGCGACGAGGAAGTCGAAAGCCTGATGGGCCGCTTCAACGATGCCTGCGCCAAGTATCCGGAGACGCCGCGCCCGAAGATCATGGTTTTGCGCCACACCTATGTCGGCACTACGGAAGCCGATATCGAACAGGCGGCCCGCGAGATCAGCGTCTACTACAATTACTTCGGCGCCTGGTTCAAGAACGAGAAACCGATCACGCAAGGGCTGATCGAGCGCCTCACCGAAGAGGAAATGGCTGCCAATGCCATGTATGCGCCTGACGCCATGCGAAAGAACAACATCGTCGGCACGCCAGACGAGGTGATTGAGCGCGTCCGGAAGTACGAGGCGCTCGGCTACGACGAATATTCCTTCTGGATCGACACCGGCATGAGCTTCGAGCGCAAGAAAGCGTCGCTCGAACGCTTCATCGCTGACGTCATGCCGGCATTCGGGAGCTGATCACATGAGGCAATTCCAGCACTATATCGACAGCGCATTCGAGGATGGCGAGGCCCGTTTCCGGAGCGTGGATCCTGCAACGGGCGCGCCATGGGCGGAAATGCCGGAGGCCCGCGAAGCCGATGTGAACCGCGCGGTCGAGGCAGCCTATCGCGCGCTCCACAAGGGTCCGTGGCCTGCAATGACGGCAACCGCACGCGGCAAACTGCTCTACAAACTGGCGGATCTGGTGGCCGAAAACGCCCAGAAACTCGCCGAGATCGAAACCCGGGATACAGGCAAGATCATCCGCGAAACCTCCGCTCAGATCGCCTATGTCGCCGACTACTACCGCTATTATGCCGGCCTCGCCGACAAGATCGAAGGTGCGCACCTTTCGATCGACAAGCCCGACATGGACGTCTGGCTGCGCCGCGAGCCGATCGGCGTTGTCGCCGCGATCGTACCATGGAACAGCCAACTGTTTCTCGCAGCCGTCAAGATCGGCCCGGCGCTGGCGGCTGGTTGCACGCTGGTGGTCAAGGCATCGGAAGACGGCCCTGCTCCGCTGCTCGAGTTTGCACGCCTGATCCACGAGGCAGGCTTTCCGGCCGGTGTCGTCAATATCATCACCGGCTTCGGGGCCACCTGCGGCGCGACGCTGACCAAACATTCGAAGATCGCCCATGTCGCCTTCACAGGCGGCCCGGCGACGGCACGGCAGGTCGTGCGCAACTCGGCTGAAAATCTCGCCAGCACGTCGCTCGAACTCGGGGGTAAGTCACCCTTCATCGTCTTTGCCGACGCCGACCTCGAAAGTGCCGCCAATGCCCAGGTCGCCGGCATTTTCGCAGCCACCGGCCAAAGCTGCGTTGCCGGCTCCCGCCTGATCGTCGAAGCGTCGGTCAAGGATCGCTTCCTCGCTATCCTCAAGGCGAAGGCGGAAGCCGTGGCCATCGGCTCGCCGCTGGATCGCGCGACCGAGGTCGGGCCGCTGTGTACCGACCGCCAGCGCAAGCTGATCGAAACGGTCGTCGCGGACTCCGTCAGTGCAGGCGCGAAACTGATAACCGGCGGCAAGGCGCTCGATCGCGCCGGCTTCTATTACCCGCCGACCATCCTCGACTGCACCGGTGTCACCTCGCCTTCAGTGGAGACCGAACTGTTTGGTCCGGTGCTCTCGGTACTGACCTTCGAGACCGAGGAACAGGCGCTCGAACTCGCCAATGACACGCCCTTCGGACTGGCGTCCGGGCTGTTCACCCAGAACCTGACCCGCGCCCACCGCATGATCAAGCGCATCCATGCCGGCGTGGTCTGGGTCAACACCTACCGCGCCGTCTCGCCGATCGCGCCGTTCGGTGGCTATGGTCAGTCCGGGCAAGGTCGCGAAGGCGGGCTCGCCGCAGCACTCGACTACACCAAGACCAAGACGGTGTGGCTCAGGACATCGGACGACCCGATCCCCGACCCTTTCGTGATGCGGTGATGGCGATGTTCTACGAGATCCGCACCTACAGGCTCAAGAATGGCGCGATCCCTGAATATCTGCGCGTCGTCGAGGACGAAGGCATAGAGATCCAGAAAAGGCATCTCGGGACGCTGGTTGGATATTTCTCGTCCGAAATTGGTCCGATCAACGAAATCGTCCACATCTGGGCCTTCAAGAGCCTGGATGACCGCGCCGAACGCCGCGCCCGACTGATGGCGGATGCGCGTTGGCAGGCCTTCCTGCCGAAGATTCGCGATCTCATCGAGGTCGCTGAAAACAAGATCATGAAACCGGCAGCCTTCTCCCCGACCCATGGGTGATCTCTGCCTTTGAAATGATGCCAAACAAAAACAAGGAGAACGGGAACATGCGTAAATTCATTCTGACGGCGGTCGCATCGGTGACCATTGGCATGAGCGGTTCGGCAAGCGCTGCCGACCTGGTCTTTTCGAGCTGGGGCGGAACGACACAGGATGCCCAGAAGGCTTCCTGGGCCGAGGCTTTCACCAAGGCCACGGGCATCAACGTGCTCCAGGACGGCCCCACCGACTACGGCAAGATCAAAGCCATGGTGGATGCAGGCTCAACCACGTGGGATGTGGTCGACGTCGAAGGCGATTATGCTGTGCAGGCGGGCCAGGCCGGGTTGCTCGAAAAGCTCGATTTCTCCGTCATAGACAAGGACAAGCTCGATCCGCGCTTCGTCACCGACTACTCCGTCGGCAGCTTCTACTATTCCTTCGTCATCGGCTGCAACAAGGATGCCGCGGCGGCATGCCCGAAGACCTGGGCCGACCTGTTCGACACTGCAAAATTTCCGGGTAAGCGCGCCTTCTACAAGTGGTCGGCGCCGGGCGTCATAGAGGCGGCCTTGCTGGCTGACGGCGTGCCTGCCGACAAGCTCTATCCGCTCGATCTCGACCGTGCCTTCAAGAAGCTCGACACGATCAAATCAGACATCATCTGGTGGACAGGTGGCGCCCAGTCGCAGCAGTTGCTGGCTTCTGCCGAAACACCCTTCGGTTCATTCTGGAACGGCCGCCTGACCGCACTGACCGATACCGGCGTCAATGTCGAAACCTCGTGGGATCAGAACATCACAGCCGCCGATGCACTCGTCGTCCCCAAGGGTACGAAGAACAAGGAAGCGGCGATGAAGTTCATCGCCCAGGCCACTGGTGCCGTCGAGCAGGCGAGCTTCGCCATGGCGACCGGCTATGCGCCGATCAATCTGGAATCCGATACCATCCTCGATGAGAAGGCCCGCAACGCCCTGCCGGACAAGCAGTCTGCCAGCCAGGTCAACGCCGACATGACCTACTGGGCCGCCAATCGCGACGCCATCGGCGAGCGCTGGTATGCCTGGCAGGCAAAGTAACATTTGCACAAACATCCCGGCCGGCCAAACCCCGCCGGGATGCTCCATATCTCTCGACTACACCACGAGTTAACGACCTTGACCGACACGGCAATCGCATCTCCATACGCCACACGGCGCCCCAACGGCTTTGCCAACGCACTGCCGGCGCTGCTGCTTATTGCGCTGTTCTTCGTCGTGCCGGTCGTCTCGCTTCTGATGAGAAGTGTCATGGAGCCGCAGCCCGGCTTGCAGAATTATGCGGCGCTGCTGGGATCGTCGACCTACCTGAAGATTTTCCTCAACACATTCCTGGTCGCAGGCGTCGTCACCCTGCTCTCCGTGGTCATCGGCTTTCCGGTCGCCTGGACATTGGCGATCATGCCGGCCTTCTGGTCGAAGATCGTCTTTGCCATCATCCTGCTGTCGATGTGGACTAACCTCCTGGCCCGCACCTATGCATGGATGGTGCTTCTCCAGCGGACCGGCGTCATCAACAAGACTCTGATGGGACTGGGCCTGATCGACCAGCCGCTTGTCATGGTCAACAACCTTTTCGGCGTCACGGTCGGCATGACCTACATCATGCTGCCCTTCATCATACTTCCGCTGACCGGCGTGATCCGCGCTATCGATCCTGCCATATTGCAAGCCGCTGCCCTCTGCGGCGCCACTCGTTGGCAGGCACTCTGGCGCGTGCTGATCCCGCTGGCGCTGCCCGGCATGGCATCCGGCGGGCTGATGGTGTTTGTCATGTCGCTCGGCTACTTCGTCACGCCGGCGCTGCTCGGCGGCACGTCCAACATGATGCTCGCCGAGATGATCGCGCAGTTTGTCCAGTCGCTCGTCAACTGGGGTATGGGTGGCGCCGCAGCGTTCCTCCTGCTGGTCATCACCCTTTCACTCTACGCGTTGCAGCTGAGGCTGTTCGGCGCGAGAAAGCTGGGATAGTGCCATGCTGCTTGACTTCAATCGTCTCGGTGCGTGGAAATGGATCTTGGTTGGCGTGACCACGCTGGTGGCGATCTTCCTGCTGATGCCCATCGTCTTCATCGCTGCCCTTTCCTTCGGCTCGTCACAGTGGCTGATCTTTCCGCCGCCAAGCTGGACGCTGCGCTGGTACCAGGAATTGTTCGCCGATCCACGCTGGCTGGAATCAGCTCTGACGAGCGCCAAGGTGGCCGCCATCGTCACGGTCCTTTCCGTCGTCATCGGCCTGTTTGCCTCGCTGGCGCTGACGCGCGGCACGTTTCGCGGCAAGGAGACGCTGCGCGCGCTGTTCCTGACGCCGATGATCCTGCCGGTGGTCGTGCTCGCCGTCGGCCTCTACGCCTTCTTCCTCAAGATCGGCCTGAACGGCACGCTTACCGGCTTCGTCATCGCCCATCTCGTCATCGCCTTGCCCTTCTCGATTATTTCGATCGGCAATGCGCTTGAAGGCTTCGACAAGTCGATCGAGGACGCCGCCGTGCTGTGTGGCGCAAGTCCGTGGGAGGCGCGCCTGCGCGTGACGCTCCCGGCGATCAAGCACGGATTGTTCGCCGCCGCGATCTTCTCCTTCCTCGTCTCCTGGGACGAAGTCGTGCTGGCGATTTTCATGGCCAGCCCGACGCTGCAGACCCTGCCCGTCAAGATATGGGCGACACTCAGGCAGGACCTGACGCCCGTCGTGGCTGCGGCCTCCACCCTTCTCGTTCTTTTCACCATCGTGTTGATGCTGCTGGTCGCACTGGTGCGCAAAGGATTCAAGCAATGAACAAACCATTCCTGCAGATCCAGGGTATCCGCAAGCAATATGGCCCCGTGACCGCCGTCAGCGACGTGACCCTCGATGTTCGGCAAGGCGAGTTCCTGACCTTTCTCGGTCCATCTGGCTCGGGCAAGTCAACGACACTCTACATTCTCGCCGGTTTTCAAGATCCGACCGCGGGCGACATTCTGCTCGAAGGCAAGAGCCTGCTTTCCACACCTTCGCACAAGCGCAACATCGGCATGGTGTTCCAGCGCTACACGCTGTTTCCACACCTCTCGGTCGGCGAGAACGTCGCCTTCCCTCTTCGCGTCCGTCGTGAACCAAAGGCGGAAATCACGGCAAAAGTCCGCGAGGCGTTGCGGCTCGTTCGGCTTGAAGGCTATGAAGACCGGATGCCAACGCATATGTCCGGCGGTCAGCAGCAGCGTGTGGCATTGGCCCGGGCACTGGTCTACAATCCCCCTGTCCTGCTGATGGACGAGCCGCTCTCGGCGCTCGACAAGAAGCTGCGCGAGGAAATCCAGTACGAAATCCGCCGCATCCACCAGGAGACATCGGTGACGATCCTCTATGTCACCCACGACCAGGAGGAGGCGCTGCGGCTTTCCGACCGGATCGCCGTGTTCAGCAAGGGGGTCATCGACCAGATCGGCACAGGCCCCGAGCTCTACGCAAATCCGGCGACCCGCTTCGTGGCGGAGTTCATCGGCGACAGCAATTTTCTCGATGGCGAGATCATTTCCGTCGATGGCAAGCTCGCCGAGTTGAAGCTTGCGAATGGTGAATTGTTCAGCGGTATTCCCATTCACGGAAAAGCGGGCACTGGAGCACATGTATCGCTGATGCTGCGGCCGGAACGCATCGACCTTGCCCGCTCATCGCAGAACGATCGGCCGGCACTGTCGGGCAAGGTCAAGGACATCACTTTCCTTGGCAACAACACGCATGTGCTGGTCGAGGGAGCGGGACAGACTGCCCTTGCCGTGCGGGTTCCCTTCGGCAATCCCGAGCTTCAGGGATTGGCGAAGGGAGACGATGTCCTGTTGCGCTGGAAGGCAGAAACGGCACATGCCTTCTGCCGCTGACGTGCGCTAGCTTGCAACAAAACACCTCACGTCTCGTTCAAACGCCATCCCGCCAGAAGTTTGACCAGCCAATCGACGAAAACTCTAACCTTGTTGCTCAAGTGCCGGTTTGATGGATAGACGATGTACAAGGGTATCGGTTCGACATTCCACTTCGATAACACCTGCACCAGTTGGCCGCTGGCCAGTTCATCGGGAACCATGAAGCGGGGGAGTTGGGCGATGCCGAGGCCTGCACGTGCCGCGGCCACGTAGCTCCGGGCGTCGTTGACCGAGACGATATAGCGGCCGGAAGTCTCGATTGCCTGGCCATCCCTACTAAATTCGAACGGCAATGTCCTGTTGGTTTGGGCGCGGAAATAGTTCACGCAATAATGGTTTGTCTCGAGTTCCTCAGGAGATGCTGGCACACCGAATTTCTCGACATAGGTTGGCGAAACGCAGGTGATCAGGCCAACTTCGGAAACGCGTCGCGCGATCAGCGATTGGTCGCCGGGTGGTCCGCCGCGGAGCGCGCAGTCGACGTTTTCGGCCAGGTAGTCGACGGTACGGTCGCCGACCCCAAGGTCTATGCGGATATCGGGGAATTTCGTGTAGAAATCGCAGAGCGCCGGGATGACGATCCAGTCCGCGAATGCGCCCGCCATCTCGACCCTCAGCCGTCCGCTCGGATTGCTCTGCGAGTTGGAGAGGCTACCGTCGAGTTCCTCGACTTCGGACACGATGCGGGCTGCTCGCTCGTAGTAAAGGGCGCCGTCGGTGGTCACCACCACCCGCCGGGTCGTACGGTTGAGGAGCTGGGTGTGGAGATGTGCCTCGAGGCCCTGGATGAGATTGGTCACGGTCGCCTTGGGCATGCGAAGCGCGTCGGCGGCGCGTGTGAAGTTGCCCGTTTCAACGACGCGTATGAAGGCGCGCATGGCCGAAAGCTGGTCCATCGAAAATCACCCTGATTGCCGCAGTGCGGTATTGTTCGAAATTTCGAATAGTGTGATCGTATTTGGCTATCTTGTTCCGCCATGTGAACAACAATATGTTTTTCTCAGAGATTGCAAGCATTCTCGGCATGAGATGTGCTAATCGAGATATATGGACGCGAAGACGATGTCGGTAGAAGTGAAAGACATGATGCTGGATAAGGTGGCCATCGGCCCCGTATCCGCACGCGTCTATCAGGGCGCCGATTTTGGCAAGGGTCCGCCGATTGTGCTGTTCTTCGGTGGTGGCGCGTTTTTGGACGAGGGTCTGCGCGATTGCCCAGTGGCCGAGTGTCTGGCGAGCATCGGTGCGATCGTCGTGGTGCCTGACTATATCGCGCCGCTTGGCAATGCGTTCCCGAAACCGCTGGAAGTCGGGTTTTCGATTTTCTCATACCTTGCCAACAAGCGCGCAGGTCTTGGCGATCGCAAGTCGCTGTTGCTGGTTGGCGGCGAGGAGGCTGGTGGCAATGTTGCCGCAGCCGTGGCTCTGAAGGCGCGGGATCACTTTGCCAAGGAGCTTGATGGGCAAGTCCTGCTTTCGCCGCTGGTGGACCCATTCATGGGCGCGGCCTCGATGCGCGAGGCAGATGCAATCGGCATGCGTGAGCGCTGGGCCGACGGCTGGAGCCGCTATCTGAGCGCCGGCGTTTGCCACCCTTATGCCGCGCCGTGCCTCTGTTCGCGTGTCGCCGGTTTGGCCCCGACGCTGCTACTGACAGCAACTGACGATCCATTGCGCGATGAAGCGCTCGGCTATGCAGATCGCCTGCAACAGGCAGGCAACAAGGTTCGTCAACATGTCCTTCCCGCTGGGACAGGTTGGCCTTCGATTTATGGCGGGAAATCCGAGCATGCTCCGACGTGGCAAGACAGCGTTCGCTCCCAGTTCGCAAGCTTCGTCGGTGAAATCGGCATTCAGTAATTTGCATTGAAACAAGATTGATCATGCGCGTCCGCTTGGGACCGCAAGGAGATAGAACAATGACATCGAAAAGCAAACGCTGGGCCCTGCTGGGCGCCGGCCTGGGATTGGCTGCGTCTTTTGGTGCTGTGGCGATGTTCGTGGACCTGCCGACAAAAGCGGTCGCTGCGGCATCCGCGGCACCGGCAGCGGCACCCGCAATACCGGTGACGGTGGCCATGGTCACCAGCCGAAACATCACGACCTGGGAAGAATTTTCCGGGCGCCTCGAAGCGGTCGACAGGGTGCAGATACGGTCGCGCGTCGCCGGAGCCATCCAGGCCGTCAGTTTCCGCGAAGGTGCGCTGGTGAAGGCGGGCGACCTGTTGTTCACCATCGACCCGCAACCCTATCAGGCGGCCGTCGCCCAAGCAGAGGGTCAGCTCGCTTCCGCCAAAGCCAAGGTCAGTCTTGCCCAGCTGGAGCTGGACCGAGGCCTGAAGCTTTCCCAAAGCAACGCGATCTCCCAAAGCGACATGGATCAGCGGCAGAATGCCTTCACCGAGGCTGAGGCCGGCCTGCGCACCGCAGAGGCTGCCCTGCAGACGGTCAAGCTCGATCTCGGTTATACCCAGGTCCGCGCGCCTGTCGCCGGGCGGGTGGGCAAGGTGGAAATCACGGTCGGTAACCTCGTTGCTGCCGGCTCGACCTCGCCGGCACTGACGACGCTCGTGTCGGTCGACCCGATTTATGCCAGCTTCAGCGCGAGCGAGGAGATGGTGACCACGGCACTCGCGCAGCTTCCGGCTTCCACTAGCGCGACACCGGCCCTCGATCAAATTCCGGTCGAGATCGGTACGATTGCCGATAGCGGCACACCGATCAAGGGCAAGCTGCAGTTGATCGACAACCAGGTCGATGCGGCCAGCGGCACGATCGGCGTCCGCGCCGTGTTCGATAATCCGGGCGGCAGGCTGATCCCCGGCCAATTCGTCAAGGTCCGCATGGGCCAGCCGAAGGCAGAGGACAAGATCCTCGTCAGCGAGCGTGCGATCGGCACCGATCAGGACAAGAAGTTCGTCTTCGTGGTCGACGCCGAGAACAAGGTCGTCTACCGGCCGGTCCAGCTTGGGACGACCGCTGAAGGACAGCGCGTGGTCGAAGGCGGCCTGAAGGTCGGCGACAAGATCGTCGTCAACGGCCTGCAGCGCATCCGTCCCGGTGCGGTCGTCGCACCGCAACTGGAAGAGAAAGTCGCAGCCGCGCAGTAAGCAGCTGCATAGGCCTCCTCCCTTCCTCCAGGGGGAGGAGGCCTTGATAACCGAGACATGACCTGACCCACCGGCGGCATCCCAACCGCCGGAGAGGGTCTTTGCATCCCAATTTCATGCCGAAGAGGGCCTTGAAATGAATATTTCCAGATTCTTTATCGACCGCCCGGTGTTTGCCGGAGTTCTATCGGTCGTCATCGTGGTCGCCGGCCTGATCGGTATGCGATCGCTGCCGATTTCCGAGTACCCTGACGTCGTGCCCCCATCGATCGTCGTGCGCGCCGCCTATCCCGGCGCCAATCCGAAGGTGATTGCCGAGACCGTGGCGACGCCGCTCGAAGAGCAGATCAACGGCGTCGAGGGCATGCTCTACATGTCCAGCCAGGCGACGTCCGACGGAGTGATGACGCTGACCGTCACCTTCAAGCTCGGCACCGACCCTGACCAGGCGCAACAGCTTGTTCAGAACCGGGTCTCGCAGGCCGAACCACGCCTGCCGGAAGAGGTGAAGAATATCGGTGTCACCACGGTCAAGAGTTCGCCAGACCTGATGATGGTCGTCAACTTGACCTCGCCTGATAACCGCTACGACATTACCTATCTGCGCAACTACGGCGTCCTCAACATCAAGGACCGGCTGGCGCGCATCCAGGGGGTGGGCCAGGTGCAGGTCTTCGGCTCGGGCGATTATTCGATGCGCGTCTGGATCGATCCGCAGAAGGCGGCCGAGCATGGCCTTGCCGCAAGCGACATCACCAATGCCATCCGCCAGCAGAACGTTCAGGCCGCAGCCGGCATCATCGGCGCCTCGCCGAGCCTGCCGGGCGTTGACGTGCAGCTGAACGTCAATGCGCAGGGCCGCCTGCAGACGCCGGAGGAATTCGGCAACATCATCGTCAAGAGCGGCGCCGAGGGCGAGATCACCCGCCTGCGCGACGTTGCCCGCGTCGAGCTCGGTGCCGCCGACTATTCGCTTCGGTCGCTGCTCGACGGCAAAGCCGCAGTGGCAATTCCGGTTTTCCAGGCACCCGGCTCCAACGCCATCACCATCTCGGACGAGGTCGTCAAGACCATGAACGAGCTGCAACTGGCCATGCCCGAAGGCGTGAAATACGAGATCGTCTACGACACCACCAAGTTCGTCCGGTCCTCGATCGAAAAGGTCGTGGATACGCTGCTGGAAGCCATCGCGCTCGTCGTGCTCGTTGTCATTCTGTTCCTGCAGACGTGGCGGGCGTCGATCATTCCGCTGATCGCCGTGCCCGTATCGATCATTGGCACGTTCGGGGTGATGTATGCGTTTGGCTTCTCGATCAATGCGCTCAGTCTGTTCGGGCTGGTGCTGGCGATCGGCATCGTCGTCGATGACGCGATCGTCGTCGTCGAAAATGTCGAGCGCAATATCGAGAACGGGCTGTCTCCGCGGCAGGCGACCTATCGTGCCATGAAGGAAGTGTCCGGCCCGATCGTTGCGATCGCACTGGTGCTGGTTGCCGTTTTCGTGCCGCTGGCCTTTATCACCGGTCTCTCCGGCCAGTTCTATCGACAGTTCGCGCTGACGATCGCGATTTCGACCGTCATCTCCGCCATTAACTCGCTTACCCTGTCCCCGGCTTTGGCAGCGCTGCTGCTGAAGGACCATCATACGCCGAAGGATTGGCTGACGCGGGGCATGGACTTCGTCTTCGGCTGGTTCTTCCGTGGCTTCAACCGCGCCTTCGGCGCCAGCTCCAACGCCTACGGAAAGAGCGTCGGCGGGCTGCTGTCGCGCAAGAGCATCGTCATGGTGATCTACCTGGCGCTGGCCGGCGCCACTTACGGCGTGTTCAACACGGTGCCGGGCGGTTTCGTGCCGGCGCAGGACAAGCAATATCTGATCGGTTTTGCGCAGCTGCCGGATGCGGCCACGCTGGACCGGACCGAGGATGTCATCAAGCGCATGAGCGACATCGCGCTGGCTGAACCAGGCGTCGAGCATGCCATCGCATTCCCCGGCCTGTCGATCAACGGTTTTACCAACTCGTCGAATGCCGGCATCGTCTTCGTGACGCTGAAGGACTTCGACGAGCGCCGGACGCCGGATCTCTCCGGTGGCGCGATCGCCATGAAGCTGAACCAGAAGTTCGGCGCCATCCAGGATGCCTTTATCGCCATGTTCCCGCCGCCGCCCGTCCAGGGTCTCGGGACCACTGGCGGCTTCAAATTGCAGCTCGAAGACCGCGCCGGTCTCGGCTATCAGGCGCTTGACGAGGCCAACAAGGCATTCCTTGCCAAGGCCTATCAGACGCCGGAACTGGCAGGGCTGTTCTCCAGCTATCAGATCAACGTGCCGCAGCTCTATGCCGACCTCGATCGCGCCAAGGCCGAACAACTCGGCGTCTCGGTGACCGATGTGTTCGAGACGTTGCAGATCTATCTGGGCTCGCTCTATGTCAACGACTTCAATGCCTTCGGTCGCACCTACAGCGTCCGGGTGCAAGCCGACGCCAAGTTCCGCGCCACGGCGGATGACATCGGCCAGTTGAAAGTTCGCTCGGCATCGGGCCAGATGATCCCGCTGTCGGCCCTGCTGAAGGTCGATGCCACGACCGGTCCGGAGCGCACCAACCGCTACAACGGCTTCCTTGCCGCCGATATCAATGGCGGTCCGGCGCCGGGTTTCTCCTCCGGCCAAGCCCAGGCAGCCGTCGAAAGGATCGCAGCCGAGGTGCTACCAAAGGGCATCGGCTACGAATGGACGGATCTGACCTATCAGCAGATCCTTGCCGGAAGCTCGGGCATGCTGGTGTTCCCGCTGGCTCTGCTGCTGGTCTACCTCGTGCTGGCTGCCCAGTATGAAAGCCTGACGCTGCCGCTGGCGATCATCATGATCGTGCCGATGGGTGTTCTGGCGGCTCTGGCGGGCGTATGGCTGACCGGTGGAGACAACAATATCTTCACGCAGATCGGCCTGATCGTCCTTGTCGGGCTGTCGGCGAAGAACGCGATCCTGATCGTGGAGTTTGCCCGCGAGCTCGAATTCGAGGGCAGAACGCCGGTGCAGGCTGCGATTGAATCGAGCCGGCTGCGCCTGCGCCCGATCCTGATGACCTCCATGGCCTTCATCATGGGCGTCATTCCGCTGGTCATCTCGACTGGTGCGGGTGCGGAAATGCGTGCGGCGATGGGTGTCGCCGTGTTCTCCGGCATGATCGGCGTCACCTTCTTCGGCATCTTCATGACGCCGGTCTTCTATGTGTTGGCTCGCAAGCTGACGGGCAATCGCCCGCTGGTACAGCACAGCGAGGCGGCGCAAACAGGGAAGGACGCAGAAGCGATCGGCGTGGTTGCGGCACGCTAGCTGGTTGACCCAGCCCGATTGTCGCCGCTTGGATGGCGTTCCGCCGGAGTTTGGAGGGCGGCACGTCCATCTCTGCGAGCGAGCCTGCCAACTGTTCGGATCAACTCGCTCAAGCTGTCCGGCCCAAATCCACCGAGCCAAAGGCGACGGAGCGCATCGGGCAATGCGCTCCAGATGTGCTCGCTGCAACTCATTTGAGCCCGCTCATGGCAATGCCCGAGATGAACTGTTTCTGTGCCAGGAAGAATACAAGCACGATCGGGGCGATCGAGATCACCGAAGCGGCCATCATCAGCGTCCAATGGCCGGAATACTGGGTTTGGAACAGCGCCAGGCCCACCGTCAGCGTGGTCTTTTCGACATCCGACGGCAGATAAATCAGCGCCGAGAACAAGTCATTCCACGAGAACATGAAGGCGATGATGGCAAAGGCCGCCAACGCCGGCTTGGATAGCGGCAGGTAGATCGTGAAGAAAATCCGCGACAGCGAGGCACCATCGATCCGCGCCGCTTCGGCCAGTTCCAGCGGGATGGTCTGAAAATACTGGCGCATCAGGAATGTGCCGAAGGCCCCGCCCAGGAACGACGGAATGTAGAGCGGCGCCTGCGTGCCGTAGAGACCGAGATATTTGAAGATGATGAATTGCGGAATGACGGTGACTTGCGCCGGCACCATCAGCGTCAGGATAAGCAGCACGAACAGCGAGTTGCGGCCGGGAAACCGCACCACCGCGAAAATGAAGGCCGCCATCGAACAGGTCAGCAACTGGCCGAGCGTCGAGATGACGGAGATTTTCAGGCTGTTCCAGATCAACAGATGAAAGGGCATGATTTCGAACAATTTGACGTAGTTGCCAAGCGTCGGCGCACGCGGCAACAGCGTCATTTCGAACTGTTCGGCCATCGGTTTGAGGCTGGTCGACAGCAGCCAGATGAACGGCCCGACCATGGCAATCGCGCCGATCGCCAATGCCAGGAAGGCACCCCAGTCTGCGCGTCTTGAGCGGGTCATGCCTCACCCCATTTCTTTTGCAGCCGGAAATAGACGAGGGTGAGAATGAAAATCATCGCGGTCAACACCACAGCCTGCGCCGCCGCATCGCCCATCCGGAAGAAGCGGAAGCCGCTCCGATAGATCGAGAACACCAGCGTCGGCATGGTTGAATTGCCGCTGCCGCTGCGGGTAAGGACGTAGATGTAGTCAAAGGCCTGGAACGCATTGATCGTCGTCAGCACACTCTGGAAGAAGATGCTGGGCGCGAGCGCCGGAATGGTCACGTAGCGCAGCCTTTGCCAGGCGGTCGCGCCATCAAGCCGGGTGACTTCGTAGAATTCCCGCGGAATGGCCTGAAGGCCGGCCAGGAAGATGATCATGCCACCGCCGATCGCGCCCCAGACATTGACGATGACGATGGAGTAGAGCGCCATGCGCGGCCCCAGCCAGCTCACCGGCGTGACGCCAACGGCCGAAATCGCCGCATTCAGCACCCCATTGTCCGGCGCATAGATCCAGTTCCACAGCAGGCCGGTGGCTGTCGGCGAGCAGACAGCGGGCAGGAAATACATCACCCGGAACCAGCCGATGGCCCTAATCCTCCTGTTCAGCCCCATCGCCACCAGCAGCGACAGGATGACTGTCAGCGGCACATAGAGCGCCGAAAAGGCCAGCGTATTCCAAAGCGCCCTGGTGAACATGCGATCACCCGGAAGCGCCGCGTAGTTGCTGGCGCCGGCCCATTTGGGCGGCGTCAGCAGATCCCAGTCGGTAAAGCTCAGCCCGATCGTGGCGAAGATCGATCCGAAGGTCCCGAGCGCCAATCCCAGCAGGGTTGGCATCAGGAAAAGGACAACCCACCATCGTTCTGAGCCCATCGGCCGGAGCGAGCCCATGCTACTTGTTCCGCGCCAGCGCTTCGTCGCCGTTGGCGACAGCTTCGGCCAGTCCATCCGCGACCGACATTTCTCCCGACCAGACCATGTTCAGCGCATCACCCACGGCACTGGACCATTCGTCATAGCCCTTGAAGACGGGCTTCATATGCGCATAGTCGAGCGCCTTGACGTAGAGCGAATGATCGATCTTGGTCGCCTGATCGAGATAAGCCGGGCTTTCGGCGATCGACTTGCGCACCGGAATGGCCAGGCCCACCTTGGCAAGCTCGGCTTGCCCCTTGTCGCCAATGGCATATTTGACGAATTCCCAGGCCTCGTCAGGGTGCTTGCTGTCCTTGGCGATGACGAACCCTGCCGAGTTCACCGAAGTGGCGCGGCCCGCCGGTCCCTTCGGCATCGGCGCGATGTCCCATTTGAAGGTCTGCGGGGCATAATCCGGCACCGACCAATGGCCCGAAACCCCCATGGCCGAAATGCCCGCAAAGAACCCGTCGGTGCCATATTGCTGCAGCTGCAGGCTGGTCGGCAGGGATTTGTCGGTCAACCACATGTCGGAAAGGAATTGAAATGCAGCTGTCGCCTCAGGCGACGAAATCAGCGTCTTGCCGGCGTCGGCGTCAAGAACCTCGCCGCCGAAGGACCAGACCAACGCGCCCCAAAGCGGCTCCATGTCATAGGCTTCGGCCCAGAAACCCCATTGATCGGTCTTGCCGTCGCCGTTCTTGTCGAGCGTGAGCTTGGCAGCGGTCTTGCGCAGGTCGTCCCACGTCCAGCTGTCATTGGGATAGGCGACCTTGGCAGCGTCGAACATGTCCTTGTTGTAGTAGAGGACGATGGTCTGGAAATCGCGCGGCAGGCCGTAGTAGCCGTCGGCGGTCTCATAGGCTTTCAGCGTGATCGGGTAGACACCATGGAGCAGGCCGGGTGTCTTGTCGATAAACGGCTTGAGATTGAGCAGCACGCCGCGCGACTGCCAGTCCCGGTAAAGCGGTGCATCCATGGCGAACACATCCGGTGGCGAGCCACCCGCCATCTTGACCTTGAGTTTTTCCCAGTAGCTGTCCCAGTCGGAGACCTCAACCTTGACCTTGATGCCGGGGTGATCGGCCTCGAAAGACCGTGCGACAGCGTTCCAGGCACTGGCCTCCTGCGGGCTGCCCCAGAACTGATAGGTGATTTCGGTATCGGCGCGCGCAGCAGTGACCGAGAGCAGCACGGCAAGCAGGGTAGCGTTCAGCATTCTCATGGCAATGGTTCCCTTTTTCTGGTCCCGTGCCGCGGCCCTTTCCTCCGGACCGTGCCTGGGAGATGGATCGTTCCTTATGCTTTCCGGCGCTTCGGCTGATTATTCTTGTGCCTGAAGCTCCAAAATTCCGGTTCAGTCGATGCGGCCCCCGCTGGCTGCAGCGAAAACGTGCTGCTTGTCGGTGCGAGGCTTGAGATGAATGATGTCACCCTTGGACAGCCGGGGACGATCGGTAAACAGCGCGGTGACGGCAATGTCGTCCACCTTGCCCATGACGAAAGTGGCGTGGCCTGTGCCTTCCACCGCAGTCACCCGCAATCCGATCGCGCCTTCTGTTTCGGCAGGGACGAGATCGAGATGCTCCGGCCTCACACCCCAGACGACCGGCCCGCTGGCAGTAACCGGTAGCGGCACCGATAGCGTTGGCGAGAGGGAAATGCGGCCGTCTTGCGCTTGTCCCTTGAGCAGATTCATGGCCGGCGAGCCGATGAAGCCGGCAACGAAAACATTGGCCGGCCGGTCGTAGAGATCGAGCGGTGCACCGGCCTGTTCCAGCCGCCCTGCCCTCAGCACGACAATGCGATCGGCCATGGTCATCGCCTCGACCTGGTCGTGGGTCACGAAGATTGAGGTGGATTGCAGCCGGTCGTGCAATGCGCGGATCTCGGCGCGCATCTGCACGCGCAGCGCCGCGTCGAGATTGGACAACGGCTCGTCGAACAGGAACACGGCAGGCTGCCGCACGATCGCCCTGCCCATTGCTACACGCTGGCGCTGGCCACCCGACAATTGCTTCGGATAGCGGTCGAGATATTCGCCGAGGCCGAGAATGCCGGCCGCTTCGGCGACCCGCACATCGATCTCCGCCTTGGGCGAGCGGCGCAGTTTCAGCGAGAATCCCATGTTCTCACGCACCGTCATATGCGGGTAGAGCGCATAGTTCTGGAACACCATGGCGAGATCCCGTTCCTTGGGCTCGACGTCGTTGACGACCCTTCCAGCTATCGAGATAGTGCCGCCGCTGATGTCCTCGAGGCCAGCGACCATGCGCAGCAGCGTGGACTTTCCGCAGCCGGACGGCCCGACCAGTGCCACGAACTCGCCATCGGCGACCTCGATATCGACACCATGCATGACGGGCACGTTGCCGTAGGATTTCTTGAGATCGCGGAGTAATACCTGGGCCATGAATTTCCTCTCAGAGCATGCCGAGTGCGTTAGACAGCACTGGACCCGACTGCTCGGGGTGATGTGAAGCAAGAGTTGGCTGCAGGCTCCATCTTCTCCCCTCGGGGAGAAGATGTCCGCAGGACAGATGAGGGGGCGACGGTGTGGCATGGGAAGACGGCAATGAACGATGTGCCGTGCGGCACCCCCTCATCCGGCCCTCCGGGCCACCTTCTCCCCGCTGGGGAGAAGAGGGAGCCAGGCCATTCGCCCTGAATACAGCCGTAAAGACCATGCTCACACCTCCTTAGTGATAGGCGGGTAAGTAATTGCCGTGGGCGGCAATCAGCTTGTCGCAAAGGTCGCGGATTTCATCGAGCGACAGCTCTGCGCCAGTGTGCGGATCGAGTGCTGCGGCGTGATAGATGTGCTCGCGCTTGCCGGTCAGCGCTGCCTGCACCGTGAGTTCCTGCACATTCAGCGACATGCGCATGATGCCGGCGAGTTGCGGCGGCACCGAGCCGACCCGAACCGGCTGGATGCCGTTGCGATCGACGTGGCACGGCACTTCGACGGCAGCATTGCGCGGCAGGTTGTCGATCAGGCCATCGTTGCGGACATTGCCGTAGATCAAATAATTCGTGCCGGTAACCATGCCATGAATGATCGCAGAGGCATACTCGTTGGAACGGCAAACCTGGAGCGGCCTGCCGGCGTCTTCAAGCTCCTTGCGCAGCACATGCCAGTCGGCAATCTGCTCCTCGCAGCGGGTGATGTATTCATCGAGTGGCAGCTGGTACTGTTTGAGCAGGTCTTCGCGGCCGCGCTTGATGAACCATGGCGTATATTCGCTGAAATGGATCGAGCTTTCGGTGACGAAGTGGCCGAAATGCTTCATGGTCTCCCAGCGTACCGCCTCGTCCTTGTCGTAGGTGCCGCTTGCAGCCAGCGCGCGCAGGCGCGGATAGAGATCCTCGCGGCTGCCGTCCTTGTGGCGCTTCTCGAACTTGGTGAAGAAGGCGACATGGTTGAGACCGGCGCAACGGAAATCGACATCCGCGATATCCTCGCCCAGCGACCGTGCCAGATAGCCCGACGTTTCCTGCACGGAGTGGCACAGGCCGACATAGCGGATATCCGGAAATGCCTCTGCCATCGCCCAGGAATTCATCGCCATCGGATTGACGTAGTTCATCATCAGCGCATCCGGGCAAACGTCGCGCATGTCGCGGGCGATGTCGAAGATCACCGGAATGGTGCGCAAGGCGCGGAAAATGCCACCGACGCCCAAAGTGTCGGCGATCGTCTGCCGCAGGCCGAACTGCTTGGGAATCTCGAAGTCGACGACGGTCGCCGGCTTGTAGCCCCCGACCTGCATCATCAAGACAACGAAATCGGCATGCTTCATGGCCGCGCGTCGGTCGGTGTGGGAGGTGATCCTGAGATCTTTCAGTCCCAGCGTGTCGCCAATCCGTCGCGCCATGATCTCCGATGTCGACAGTCGTTCGGCATCGATATCCATCAGCGAAATCTCGCTGTCTGCGAGGTCAGGGTTGGACAGCACATCCGACAGGATGTTCTGGGCAAAGACGGTGCTGCCGGCACCAATAAGACTGATCTTGGCCATCGCTGGGCTCCCTCGTTATTGCAAAACGACCACTTTGCTCAGGTGGCGCGGCTGGGCGGTGTCCATGTTCTTCTGGTTGGCGACCCGCTCTCCCAGAATCTGCAGGGCGGGCAGGACTTCAAGCGCACGTGCGGCACCGGATTGCGAAAGCGGGATTGATAGGTCGCCGGGGCCGCCAAGCCCGATGACGTGCGCGCCCTTGGCCTGGACGTCGCGCGCCACCTTGCTCTCGTCTTCCAACGTCTTGGGCGAATAGAGGATAACGACGACGGATTTGTCATCGATCAGGCTGATGGGACCATGCCGGTATTCCAGGGGATGAAAGGCCTGGCTGAAGGTGATCGACATCTCTTGCAACTTGAGGCAGCCCTCGGTCGCCATGCCATAGAGTACGCCGGCACCGAGATAGACGAAGTGCGAGCGGTCCTTGATGAGGGGAACGGCCTGTTCGGCGGCGGCCAATGCAGCCTGCGCCTCGCCGACGGAGCCGAGCTTGACGCCCGCCATCCGCAATCCTGCCAGCAGCATGAGGGAGGCTGATGCGGTCATGACAATGCCCTCCTCCTTATGCGTTTCGAGATAGACGCCGGTATCGGCCGCGGCGAGGATCGTCGTGTCCGGCTCGCAGGAAATCGCGATCGTCTTCATGCCGGCTCTGGCCGAGGCCTGCACGGCCTGCACGGTTTCCGTGGTGGTGCCGGAACGCGAAATGCCGATGACGCAAATGTCGGATAGGTCGGCCAGATAATCGCCCGGCCGCACGGCCCATTCCGCCCCCGGAACGGCAATCGCCTGACGGCCATTCTGGTTGAAGGCGACGGCGATGCTTTGCGCGAGATAGAAGGATGTGCCGCAACCGACGACGACAACCGTCTTGCCCGGCACTGGGGGCAGTTCTTGGACAAGCGCCTTTTCCCAGAAGGGAAACTGTTCCTTGATGACTTTTTCGGTGAGGTTCATTGTATGCGTATCCTTTATTTGCTTGCGCCGGCCATCAGGCCTTGCACGAGGAAGCGGTTGAGGAAGATCACCAGCAGGATGGGCGGTACGATCGCCACGATCCCGGCCGCATTCATGAGGCCGTAATCCACGTAGTTGCGGGTGACGAATTCGGGGATGAGGACAGTAAGGGGTTTGGTGCTCAATGTCGGCGAAAACACCAGCGGCACCATGAACTGGCCCCAAGCGGACAGGAATGTCAGGATCGCAGTGGCCACCAGACCGGGGCCGGCAAGCGGCAGCACGATGCGAACCAGCGTGTAGAGTTTTGACGCCCCATCCAGCCATGCCGCCTCTTCCAGCGACAGTGGCATCGCTTGGTAGACGCTGCGCATCAACCAGAGTGCCAGCGGCAGGAATGCCGAGATATAGATGAGCGTCACGCCGAGATAGGTATCGACGAGACCGGCCCCGATCATGATCCGGTAAAGCGGGATCATCACCGTGTAGGCGGGAACGCCAAGCGTTGCGACGATCGCCACGAACATGATATCGCGTCCGGGAAAACGCAGGCGGACAAACGCCCATGCACCGAAGGCCGCGATGATCACCGTCAGCAACGTCGCCGCGAGCGAAGTCACGAGGCTGTTTACAAAGGCGCGCGAGAATTGCGGCCAGACCGACTGCACTTCATTGCCCTGGCTGGTCGAGGTCGAGCCGAACAGCTTGGCGTAGTGCTCGAGCGTCGCATGTTCAGGCCACAGGCGAAGCTCGTCGGTCACAAGCGCATTCGGCGGTGTGAACGAGGTGGCGAGCGACCAGTAGACCGGGCCGAGCGACCAGATCAGCAGCACCGCAACGGCGGCGTAAAATCCGAGACGGCGCATCAGTCGAACCTCGTCTCTTTGTAGACCCGAAGGACGTAGATCGCCGAGACGATCAGCGAGGCGATCATCGCCAGGATCGACAGAGCCATACCGAGCGAAAATTTCATGTTCTGGAACGCCATCATGTAGACCTGAACCATGAGGCTGCGTGTGCCGAGCGAACTGCCATTCAGGATCCAGGCTTCATCGAAAAGGTTGAACGCGAAAACTGTCGACTGGCTGAGCGCGATCGCCAGCCCGCCCGAAATCAGCGGCAGCGTAATCAGCGTGAACTGGCGCCACTTCGTCGCACCATCAAGCCTCGCGGCCTCATAGAGATTGGCGGGAATCGACTGCAACGCCGCGAGCAAGATGATCGCCGTTAGCGGCATCATCCGCCAGGCATGCACGATCGACACCAGCAGGAGACCCGTGAAGCGATCATTGAACCAGACATGATTTTCGGAAATGATCCCGACGGAGCGAAGCAGGCCGTTGAGCAGGCCGTAACTGGGATTGTAGATCCACAGCCAGATGATCGCATTGACCACCGGCGGCAGGCACCACGGCAGAATGACGGCGGCCAGCAGCCATCTTCGCCCGATCTTTGCCTTGTGCAGCACCAGCGCCGCGCCCAGCCCACCAACCGTCTCGATCGTCACCGCCAGCAGCACGTAAAGGAACGTGTTCTTCCAGCTCTCCAGCACGTTGCTGTCAAATATCAGGTTGATGTAGTTCTTCAACCCGACGAAGGGCGTACCCATCTTCATCGGCTCGATGCGGAAGAAGCTCTCGAAGAGAGTCACCATGAGCGGCAGGATGACCAGCCCGCCCATGATGAGGATGATCGGGGCGGAAAGCATCAACCCCAGCCGCGCCTCCCGCCCCAGCAGGAAGCGCTTCGAAATGAAGCCAGTGGTCATTACTGCTGCGCCTCGACAGCAGCGGCCGCGATTGCCTTGACTGCATCGTCCACGGACAGCTGCCCCTTGGCAGCGGCATTCAGATTTGTGGCGACGGCACTTGAAAACTCCGGATACCAGCCGGGCGTTCCGCCGGCAAACAATGGCTCCACCAGCGCGGCCTGTTCGATCAGAACATCGCCCTGCTTGAGCTTGCCGTCGTTGTTGAGCAGTGCCAGTACCGAAATGCGGGTCGGCAGATTGCCCAGCTTCTCATAGTTGTCGACCATTGTGTCGGGATCGAGCATCCAGTTGATGAAGGCATGCGCCGTTTCCTTGTCGGTGGCGGACACTGGAACGCCGAGCGCACCCGGCAGGCCGATAGTGCGCGAGGTACCGCTGACATTCGGAATGAGTGCCGCTGCCGCGTCCGCTGCCACCTGCGACTTCGCAGGATCGGTATAGACAGCGAGGTTGCCCGCCCAGCCGGCGACATCGAACGAGATCTTGCCGGACTTGAAAAGCTCCTGGATCTCGACGTCCTTGAGCGACGTCGAAGCCGGATCGATCAATCCATCCTTGAGTGCAGCAATTTCGAACGCCATCGCCTTGTAGCCGGCGCTGTCCGGCTCGATGAACAGCGGTTTGAAATCAGCATCGAACAAATCGCCGCCAAATGCCTTGGTGAGTAGATACCAAGCTGTAGCCGAACCCTCGGTGGCCGACAGTGGCAGGCCGATCGGATGCTCCGCGATGCCCTTTTCCTTGATCGCCTTGGCTGCGGCGAGCAATTCGTCCGGCGTCTTCGGAGCATTGGCGATCCCGGCCTTTGTCAGATGTGCCTTGTTGTAGATCAGCACGCGGAAATCGTTGTTGTAGGGTACGCCGATCAGCTTGCCGTCGAAGGTGAAGATCGTGGTGGTCGGCAGATCGGCTTTCAGCTCCTCGGACAGAATGCCCGACAGATCGTCGTACCAGCCGGCACTGCCGAACTGGCCGACCCAGGACCAATCCATTTCGGTTGCTGATGCGGGCGCCGTTTTGGCCATCATCGATGTGACGATCTTGGTTCGGATTTCGTCCCAGCCGAGCGTCTGGACATCGAGCGCACCGCCAGTCTTGGCGGTATATTTATCCGTCATTTCCTTGGGAAGCGTGACCCACGGCGGCAACAGGACAGCGAGCGCCTCGGCAGCGCGAACGCTGAACGGCTTGAGCGCGGTGCTGACCGTGAGAGCCATGGCGGCAGAAAGCAATGTACGACGTTTCATCTTATGTGTTCCCTTTTTTGGTCTTGAAATTCTGAAGCGAATTGGCGAGCGACGCGATAAACTGCGCGCCCGTATCCCAGCCCGCGAGCCTGGCCGCCCGCCAGAGCGCCCCGCCCACCGGCGGCAGTTTGGCGGCAACCGGCCGGCCGAGTAGCAGGGCGATTTCTTCACCAACGATGCGAGATTGGAAAACTCCGCCGGCATGAGACCAGGCAAGCGATGGCTGCCCGAGCCTTTGGCGCGCGGCCTCTCCATGATCGGCGAGCGATCGCGCCGCCGACCTCAAGAGATTGATCGCCGCCGCATCGCCAGCCTCCGCAAGCAAACTCACGCGTTCGGCCAAGGCGGCAAACCGCGCCCGCGCATTCGGTTGGTCGTAGGCCCAGGCGATCAGCCGAGGGGCATCAACACCGCAGGTGTCGAGTATTGCCGCTGCAAAGCCCGGTGCGTCTCTCCGCCCGTCAAGCGCTTGCGAGGTTAGCGACAACGCTGTTCGCCCTATCCAGAAGGCAGATCCCTCGTCGCCAAAAGCTTCACCCCAGCCGCCGACGCGCAGGCTTTTACCGCCGACCTTTGCCCAGGCCATGCTGCCAGTCCCGGCGAGCAGGAGAACCCCATCGTCGCCCGCAAAGGCGCCGTCACAGGCCACCTCGACATCGTTCAACACCAGATGCGGACAATCGAGAATGGCCTTTGCCGCCTCGCGCTGCGCCTCGCTGATGCTTGCGACCTCACCATGGCAAGGCAGACCAAGCACGGCAGCGGCAGGCAGAGTGCCGTTGCAAAGTTGACTGACGGCATCGGCAAGCTCGCCACGCCATCCCTCGCTGGCAATCGGGTCAAATCCCGGCCCGGTCCACTGGCTGAGAACTTGACCGCTCTCATCGACGATCGCGGCAAGCGTCTTGGTCCCTCCCGAATCCAGTCCGAGAACAAAGCTCATTGGGCGGCCCCATTCGGCAAATCCGCCTTGCGCAATCCCACGCCCAGGGACGCGATCCGCTCCATCCATTCCGCCGACAGGGCAGTATCGGTGACCAC
The DNA here is from genome assembly GCF_057787725.1 of Shinella sp. OV683. Lineage (NCBI taxonomy): Bacteria > Pseudomonadati > Pseudomonadota > Alphaproteobacteria > Hyphomicrobiales > Rhizobiaceae > Shinella > Shinella sp. OV683. The sequence goes on along the minus strand of NZ_CM173543.1, from coordinate 517,062 downwards.
CGACTGCAAATCGGACAATGGCGCTACCCGATAGGTCAGACGCTGGCCGAACTTGCTCGCGTCTGCCAGCAGAATCCGTTGTTCCGACCGGGCAATCATTACCGAGTTCAGCCGAGCCTCGTTCTCGTCGATTGACGTCATGGCACCGTCATCGCCAATCGCACCGGCACCGAGAAACAACTGCTTGAACCACAAGCCTTGCAGCATCTCCTCGGCCAACGGCCCGACAACGGAAGAGTTTTCCTTGCGCAACTGGCCCCCAAGCAGCGTGACCTTCACTCCGGTGACATCGATCAGCATCTGCGCCGCAGGCAGGCAATTGGTGAAGACGTTGAGGGGCAGCGGATTGACGCGGATCTTGCGCGCAAGCTGCAGGACGGTGGTGCCGGAATCCAAAAACACCGAAGTACCCGGCTGCAGCATCTCGTAGGCAAGATCGCCGATTGCGCGCTTGGCCATAAGCGACTGTGCTTCACGTTGCTCGAAAGCCACCTCGACCTCAAACTGATCCGCGAGCCGGGCACCGCCATGGGTACGGACCACGACGCCCATATCTTCGAGCTCGACCAGATCCCGCCGCAAGGTTGGCACCGACGCCCCAACCGCTTGCGCGATAGCCGCAATCGACGATGACCCGTTCGAAAACAGAAACTGGCGGATGGCTTGGGCGCGGTCGTTTTTCATTTGGAAGCACATTCATTCGTTCACTATGGCGCAAACATTCCGCATAAAAGAATCATTGTCAATCATAAAAATGATCGTTATTGATCGTTTAGTTTCTCATTTGGAGGCAGAAAGTGTCCACGAACCTTCTTCTCACGCTCCCCCATCTCCATCGGCAGGGAAAGACGACCGGCATCACGTCGGTATGCTCGGCCCATCCCGACGTGATCCTCGCCGCGCTGACGCTTGGGCGGGACATGGGCCAACAGGTGCTGATCGAAGCGACCTGCAATCAGGTCAATCAAGACGGCGGCTACACCGGCATGACACCGGTCGATTTCCGGCGGTTCGTAGAGGGGATCGCCGCTGAAACCGGTTTCGATCCCCGCAAGATCACTCTCGGAGGCGATCACCTCGGACCCAATCCGTGGAAACATCTGCCGGCAGAACAGGCCATCGAGAAGGCGCGCACGATGGTCGCGGCCTATGCGGCGGCGGGCTTTGAGAAAATCCACCTCGATTGCTCGATGGGATGCGCGGGTGAGCCGATCGCACTCGACGACGAGACAACGGCACATCGCGCGGCAGACCTGGCCTCTATTGCCGAACGAAGCGCACACACACCGCCGGTTTACGTCATCGGCACCGAAGTCCCCATCCCAGGCGGCGCGCTCGAAGAGGTCGAGCATCTGCAGGTGACATCACCGGAGGCTGCCCGCGAGACGGTGGAAGTCCATGCCGCAGCCTTTGCCACCCGGAATTTGCAGAGCGCGTTCGAACGCGTCGTCGGACTGGTCGTGCAGCCGGGCGTCGAATTCGGCAACCAGAATGTCGTCGCCTATGAACCACAGGCAGCACATGCTCTGTCGCAAAGCCTGCATCTGCTCCCCCATCTGGTTTTCGAAGCCCATTCCACCGACTACCAGACGCCTGCAGCACTCAAGGCATTGGTTCAGGACGGGTTCTCAATCCTCAAGGTCGGACCGGGCCTGACATTCGCGCTGCGGGAGGCTCTTTATGGGCTGGATCTGATAGAAGCCGAGCTGAATGGCGGCGCCCCGCACCTGAAGCCGGCCATGGAAGCTCTCATGACAGCCGAGCCGCAACATTGGCAAAGGTACTATCCGGGCACGACGGACGAACAGCGAATCCAGCGCCATTTCAGCTACTCGGACCGGATTCGTTATTACTGGACTCATCCCACGGCGCAACAGGCCGTTGCAGGACTTCTGGCGCGGCTGGGCAACAAGCGCCTGCCAGAACCGTTGATCAGCCAATATCTCGGATCGGCCTGGCCGGAAGTGATGGAGGGAACGACCAAGCCAACGGCGCATGGCCTGCTTCAGGCCGCCATTACGCGAGTGCTCCGAAACTATGCGGCTGCCTGCGGATAGCGCATTGCGAGTCTCGTGCTCTAAAAACTCAAGGGCGGCTTCGACTCCAAAACGGCCAGCGCCGTCGCCTCGTCAGTGATCAGCACATTGACATACTTGGCGCGCAGGCAGGAAAGGATCGCATCGCGCTTGGCAAGCCCGGCGGCAACGCCAATCGAGAGCGTACGATTCCGGCAGGATTCCAAGCTGATGCCAATGGTTCGGGCGTCGAGTTCGGCATCGACGATCCTGCCTTCAGCGTCGATATAGCGGCTGAGGATATCCCCCACAGCACCCTTCTGCCTGAGTTGTTCATGCTCCTCCAGCGACACGTAACCGGACTGGATCAGCACCGAATCCGGCACCATGGCGCCGATACCGAAACATATGACCGGGACGCGCGCAGCGAAATCCAGTACGGCGGCAATGGTCGGATCATGCTCCAGCGCTTCTTTGGTGGCAGCATGGCCGAACATGGCGGGCACGGGCAGCAGCATCGCCGTGCCCTTGCCGGCACTGGCGAAAAGCTCGGCGACATTGTTGGTCTGCGGCCCCGAGGAACGGACATTCATGGAGCCGTTCAGCAGAACGACCTCGACGCCTTCATTCCAATAGGGAGGGAGGCGACGGGCGACCGCCGTCATTGTCCGCCCCCAGGAGACGCCGACGGCGGGGACATTGCCCAAGCCCGAGAGATATTGCCCGGCGGCGCGCGCGACGGCATCGAGCACCAGGGCCGCATCCTCATCACTGCTGCACGGGACGATGACCGCTTCCTTCAGCCCGAAGGCGGCTTCAAGCCGGCTTTCAAGCCCGGGCAAGCGCGGCGTATGCGGCACGATTTCGATCCGCACAAGCCCGATCTCCTTGGCTTCCGTGAGCAACCGGCTCGCCTGCCAGCGGGTCAGGCCCAGCTCGGCGGACAGGTCGCTCATCGTCATGTCGAGGTGATAATAGCGCTTGGCAACCTGGATCATCAATTGTTCGCGCTGCTCGGCGGAGAGCGAGCGAAACTGAATATCGCGTTCCAGCCGATCTGGCTTCATTGCGGCCTACCCCTCCAGCTGGCTGGTGGCCAGCCGCCGCGATTGCGGCATCAGCAGTTTTGTAGCCTCGAGATATTCGTCAAGCAAATGCTTGTAGATCACATGTGCGTCAAGATCCGGCTCGATGACGGTCGTTTCCTGCCGCACGGCGTCGGCGGCGGCAAACAGATCGCCTACCAGGCCCGAACCTGCGGCAGCCGCGGCCGCAGCACCGATAATGGTCAAATTTGCCTCGCGAGGCAATTCGACTGGAAGTCCAATGGCGTCAACGGTCGCCTGCAGCCACAGCCTGTTCTTGGCGTAGCCACCCGAACTGACGATGCGGTCGACGGGCACTTCCAACTCATGCACCCGCTTCAGCACATTGGCGGATGCCAGTGCAACACTCTCGATCGCCGACCTGTACATGCTCGCCCGATCGTGGCCGAGCGAAAGGCCGATGATCGCGCCGCGCAACAGCGGCTCGCGATAAGGCGTCCGGTTGCCCATGAAATAGTCGAGCGTCAGCAGGCCAGTGCCACCGACCGGAATGGCGGCGGCCTTCTCCCGCAGGGCTATGCGGCCCACCGCGTCGAGCTCGAACAGGTTCTTCTCGTACCAGGTAAGCACCGACCCGGCAGAGACCTGGCCTGCTTCGACCAGCCAGTGATCGTCGACCAGGGCATGCGGATAGGGACCCCAGAAGCCATCCATCGGCCGCTGGCGATCGAGCTGGAAAAGCTGGACGACCGAGGTGCCGCCGATCATCAGCATTTCCCCCGGCTTCATGGTTCCGGCGCCCAGCATGCCGATATGCGCATCGATGCCGCCCTGCGACAGGATGGGGCGATTGTCGAGGCCGAGATGGGCGGCAGCCGTCGCGCTGATCCGGTCGATCGGGGCGCCCACAGCGAAGATGTCGGGCGGCAGCTTGGCTTCAAGTCCGTCCACGCCGAACTCGGCGTAGAGTTCCGTGGGAAAGCGCTTCCGCACGGAATCATAATTCCACTTGCAGGTCGCGTTCATCCGCGAGCCAACCCACCGACCAGTCAGCATGTAATTGATGTAGTCTAGGCACTCGCAGATGATATCGGCTTCGGCATAGACTTGGCGTTCGTGGCCAGCGAGCCACATCGCTTTCGAGATCAGCCATTCCGACGCATTGGCGCCGCCAACATAATCCATGATCGAGTTCTTCGACTTGCCGCTGCGCTCCGCCTCCTCGGCGGCACGGCAATCCATCCACAAGAGCGCAGGCCGAAGCGGCGTGCCATCACTCTTGCAGGCCACAACGGTGGATGCCGTGGTGGCAACGCAAATTCCCGATATCTCCGGCGAACGGAGATCCTGCATCAGCGCTCGGCAGGTGCTACCCAGTGCGTCCCACCAATCGAGCGGGGATTGCTCGGCCCAGCCCGGACGCGGATAGGCGGTCTCGTATTGCTCCTCGCGCTCGCCCAGCATGGAGCGCGTTTCGAGATCGAAGACGCCAACGCGAATGCCGCCGGTGCCGAAATCCAGACCGAGGAGTTTGGCCATGCGAAGTGCTCCGATTCTCGGGATTTATGGGCGGAACATGATCTTCGAGAAGAATTCGGATTTGTTTTTGATTTTCTCGAACATCGCGGGCAGCTCCTCCAAGCCAAGCTCATGGGTGATCATGAATTCCCACTTGAGCCTTCCGCTCGCCAGGCTGTCAAGCGTCACCGTCCACTGCTTGCCGGGATAGGGCGCGCCGAAGGAATTCCAGGCGCCGTGCAGGGAAACTTCCTGGCGCAGGAAATGCTGGAAGGTCTTGTTTTCCAAGGTGATGTCGCCGACCGGAATGCCGATGAACACGACATGGCCGCCGGGTGCGGCAAGTTTTGCAGCGACGTTGATGGACGAATTGTGCCCGGCCGCCTCGATGATGATATCGCATTTGATCTCAGCCGGAATGGCATCGGTGACCAGGAATGTGTGATCGGCACCCGCTTCCCGCGCCTGGGCCAATTTTTCCTCCGACACATCGATGGCGACGACTTCCGAGCAGCCCATCAGCTTCATCCACTGAATGGCGAAAAGCCCGATCGGGCCGCAGCCGATGACAGCACCGCGCTGGCCGGCGGTCGGCGGTGCCTTCCAGATTGCATGCAAAGCGATCGAGGCGGGGTCTATCATCGCCGTTGCGCGGGGATCCATGCCCTTCGGTGTCCGCAGCAGGTTGCCGACCGGCACGGCGACGAATTCCGTATAGGCGCCGTCACGGCGCGAGCCGAAGTAATCATAGTCACGGCAGCGGGAGAAATTGCCGGTCATGCATTGGTCGCAGACGTAGCATGGCAGCATTGGCGGGACGCCCATCAACTCGCCAACCGAGAAGCCTTCGACGCCCTCTCCGATCTCGGTGATGTGGCCCGAAAATTCGTGGCCGCAGACGATCGGCATCTTGTGCGCACCCTTGATCAGCATGCGCGGAATGTCCGAGCCGCAGACGCCGACAGCGGCGACCCTGAGCATGACGTGACCTGGCTTGAGCTCGGGCTTGGGAATATCTTCGAGGCGAATATCGCCGGGCGAATACATGACGGCTGCGCGCATTTGTGTGGTCCTGTCTTTGGATGAATACTCAGCCTGGGAAGCTGCTGGTGAAGGCGTCGGTGGCGATGATCGCATCGCGGACAATCGGCACGGAAAGCGGCACTGCCACGTTCCAGGTCGGTGAGCCCTCAGCGAGTGCGGCTACCGCCACACGCTCCAGATCGGCCTTGCTGACGGTGGCAAGATTGAGATCGGCAAGCCGGGTCGGCAGGCCGAGACTGCGGCAGAACGCCGTCATTTCGCTGATCTCGGCGAGCGGCCTGCCTTCGAGCATCAATAGGCACAGCACGCCAAAGGCGACCTTCTCGCCGTGGAAGAAGGAATGAGTCTCGTCCAGCACGGTCAATCCGTCATGAATGCCGTGCGCGGCGGACACCCCGCAATTCTCGAAGCCGAGGCCCGACAGTAGCGTATTGGCCTCGATGATATTCTCGACGGCGGGGGTTAGCGCCCCCTTCTCGGCCGCAAATTTGGCTGCCAGGGCATCGCGCATCAGCACATCATGGCAGGCGCGGGCAATGGCAACGCCAGCGGCCGGCGGCAACATGTTGGGCCTGACCAGATTGGTGGAGTTCGAGTCGAGATTGGAACGCGCCTCGAACCAAGTGGAAAGCGCGTCGCCGATCCCCGACACCAGAAAGCGTACAGGTGCCCTGACGATCACCTCGCTGTCGACGATGACCATATCGGGATTGCGGCCCAGCGAATGCGCTTCCTGATAGACGCCATCGTCGGTGTAACGGACAGCGATGGCACTACAGGGTGCATCAGTCGAGGCGATGGTCGGAACGATGACGATCCGGCCGTCGGTTGCGATTGCCGCCATCTTGGCGGTGTCGGCCGTCTTGCCGCCGCCGATGCCGACGACCACGCCGGTTCCCGAACTCTTCACCAGCCCAGTGATACGATCGATCTCGCCGCTCGAACATTCGCCGTTGAAACGTTCCAACTGAAAGTCGAGGCCCGCCTTCTCCATGCTCTGCTTCAGCGCCGGACCATATTGATCGAGCACGAAGGGATCGGCGAGCAGGAACGCCCTCTCGCCGAGGCGCGAAATATGCTCGCCCAGCCGGGCCAGTTCGCCGGCGCGCTGGATGTACTTGTTCGGTCCGCCGAAGGAGCGTCCGCCTGAATTTTCCGTTGTCATGGCAAAATCCCTTTCGCACAATCGTGCATGAACTTTACATTTGTAGGCATCTGGACGCAGTTCTGCCCAAATGCCTCCTGCTTGCGGCTACCAGCCGCCGTTTACATAACCGCCATCGACGGGCAGCGTCGTACCGGTGACATAAGCTGCAGCCGGAGAGGCCAGGAACAGGCATGTGCCAACCAGGTCATCGACCGTGCCCCATCTTTTCAACGCCGTGCGATGTTCAATCTTGCCGGCCAGTTCCGGCACCGACCAAATATCCCGCGTCATCGCAGTCTTGTGATAGCCCGGCGCGATGGCGTTGACGCGGATGCCGTCCGGGCCAAACTTGTGAGCCAGCGCGCGCGTCAGGCCGACAATGCCGGTTTTCGAGGCGCAATAGGCAGGCACGCGGTCGTCGGCGAGATAGGAGAGCATCGACGCCGTGTTGATGATCGCGCCCCTGGACTGCTTGAGCAGCGGATGCGCCGCCATCGCCAGCCGCATGGCGCTGTTCATGTTGACGTCGATCACTTCCATATAGGCGTCTTCATTGAACTCCTCGTCCGGCTTGACGATGCCGGCGGCGTTGACCAGCACGGAAAGCGACCCGAGCGACGGCACGAATGTGTCGATCGCCGCCCGATCGCGAACATCAAGCTGCTCGAAGCGAATGCCAGCAAGCGCCGGGTCCTTGCGCGCCTTGTGGATCTTCGCCTCGGACGTGCCGGTCGCCACGACATCGGCTCCCATGCCGGCAAAACCCTGGGCAATTGCCAGTCCGATGCCGCTCGTGGCACCCGAGACCAATACCTTATGGCCGGCATAGAGATCCTTACGGAAGGTATCCAATATGGCTTTCATCAAACTCTCCCTTGTTTCCTAATGCCGGAGCAACTGATTGCACGGCGCTGATTGCCTGGCTCCCTCTTCTCCCCAGCGGGGAGAAGGTGGCCCGAAGGGTCGGATGAGGGGGCTTCCTGCGCCGTCATCGGTTGCCGTCCCCCTCATCGCCTCGCTCTGCTCGGCACTTCTCCCCGCTGGGGAGAAGAGGGAGCGAGTTGCAAACGCTCCTCTCCAACGTTCGATGCTCACAGACGTTCATCCCTCTCACCAGACCGTATAGCCGCCATCGGCGGCGACGATGGAACCGGTCATCAGGCTCGAGGCGTCCGACGCCAGGAACAGGATGACGGCGGCGATTTCCGGCGGCTGGCCCATGCGGTTCATCGGCGTGTTGCCGACCCAGTGCTTCATCATGTCCGGATCGTCATAGACATAGCGGGTCAGCTCGGTCTCGATATAGGTCGGCGCCACCGCATTGACGCGAACGTTGCGCGTCGCCCATTCCGCCGCCAGCGACCGCGTCAGGTGGTGAACGCCAGCCTTGGAGGCATTGTACTGCGACTGCTCCTGCGGCCGGTTGACGATGTCGGCCGACATCGAGCCGACATTGACGATGTTGCCGCCGCCCTGCTCCAGCATCGCCTTGCCAAACGTCCGGCAGCACCAGAAGACACCGTTGAGATTGACGTCGAGCACCTTCAGCCAGGTCGGATCGTCCATCGTTTCGGCCGGGCGATTGGAGATGGCGATGCCGGCATTGTTGACGAGGATATCGACGCGGCCATGTCGGGCCGTGATATCAGCATGCACCCCCTCCACCGCACGCGGGTCGGTGACATCCAGCACTTCGCTGAACACTTCGCGCCCCTTGGCACTGAGTTCGGCCGCTGCCTTGGCGGCGGCCTCGCCATTCATGTCCGTGATGATGACTTTGGCGCCGGCCTCGCTCAGCGCATCGGCCGTGGCAAAGCCGATGCCGCGCGCAGCCCCCGTGATAACCGCCGTCTTGCCCTTCAGGCTGAACAGTTCGAGATACATGGCTTCCTCATTCATTCCCGGATTCTGCGGCAGCCAGCGCGTCGAGATCGTCATAGAGGGACTGGCTGTTGAAATAGAGCTTGTCGAAAACCGGCTGCATGCGGCGGTACTTTTCCTGCCACGCCGGATCAGGCTTGATCTCGTCGGCATAGCGAACGAAGGCGGAGACCGCTTCACCGAGCGAGTTGAACCGGCCTGTTGCCACGGCACCCATTGCCGCGCAGCCGAGAATGCCGCATTCCTGCTCCTCCGGCACGACGATCGGCACGCCATAGACGCTTGCCTTGATGCGCAGCCAGAGCTCTGTCTTGGCCCCGCCGCCGGAGGCGATGACGCGCTCGATCTTCTGGCCGGACGCTTTTTCCATGATCCTGAGATGGCGTGCACCGGCGAAGGCGACGCCTTCGAGGACCGCCCGGTTCATATGCGAGAGTGTGTGGGCAGCGCCGAGCCCGAAGAATTGCGCCCGTGCATTGCGATGCGCGCCGAGACGCTCGCCGGTCAGGAACGGCAGGAAGAACAAGCCATCGGAACCGACAGGCGCATCTGCCGCGCGCGCCACCAGCTGATCATAGCTTTCACGGCCTTCATGCAGGGCGCGGCGGGCCCAGCGCATCGCATCACCACCGCTTTCGAGCAGCGCAAACGGCCCCCAATTGCCTTCGACCGTGGCGACATTGGAGATTTCCGGATCGAGAAGCGGTGCTGGCGCGATCAGCGTCAGAATGCAGGAAGTACCGGTGACATCCGAAACCAGCCCGGGCCGGCAAGTGCCCGAACCCAGCAGTGCTACGGGATAATCCGCACCGCCAACCAGCACCGGAGTACCGGAGGCAAGCCCCGTGTCCAGGGCCGCGGCCTCTGTGATATGGCCGAGGATTTCCAGCGGATTGCGGATCGGCGGCAGTTTCGTGCCATCAAGACCCAGTCGCTGGACCATAGCCGCAGACCATTGACGGGTGGCAGGGTTCATCAGGAACGAGCAGGATGCGTCACCCTCATCCATAGCGATTTCGCCAGTCAGCCGCAGATTGATGTAGTCCTTCGGCATGATGACATAGGCCGCGCGGGCATAAGCATCCGGATCATTATCGCGCAACCATGCGAGCTTGAAGCCCGGCCAGGCGGGCGTCGGCGGGTTGCCGCTTTCGGCGAGATAGGTTTCGGGTGCATTGGCGCGCTCGAAGTCGCGGACGAGGCCGATGGTGCGCTTGTCGTTCCAGAGCGGCACGAGGTCGCGGGTCAGCTTGCCCTTTTCATCGACCAGTACCGTGCCATGCATCTGACCGCAGGCGACCACCGCTGAGATGCGCGACTTGGCATCAGGGACATCAGCGAGCACCGTTCGGATCGAAACCACGACGCCAGTCCACCAGTCTTCCGGACGTTGTTCGGCCCAGCCGAAGCGCGGCACGATCTGGTCGTGCTCGCGTGCGGCGATGGTCACGATCCGGCCCGCGCCATCGACAAGGGCGGCGCGAACGCTTCCCGTGCCGACATCGATGGCAAGCGTGAGGGCATTGGTCATTTTCAGCCTGCCCCTGTTCAGCGCTTCAGCGAGCCGGTGCCGTATTGCAGAAGCATGGCAACGACGATGATTGCGCCCATATAGACCTGCTGGTGATAGCCCGGAACGCCGGCAAGGTTCATGATATTGGCGATGATGCCCATCACCAGCGCGCCCAACAGCGTGTTGATCACGCCCCCCTTGCCGCCCATGAGGCTGGCGCCGCCGATGACCACGGCCGCAATGACATTGAGCTCCGCGCCGACGCCAACCTGGGCCGAGCCGACGCCGGTGCGGCTGGCCGAGATAATGCCGGCCACTGCAGCCAGGACCCCGGAAATCACATAAACCGCCAGGATATAGCGCGGCACGGCGATACCGGAGAGACGCACGGCCTCTTCATTCGAGCCGATCGCCGTGATGACGCGGCCGAAGCGGGTGTAATTGAGCACGATGCCGCCGACGATAAACACAGCAAACATCAAGATGACCGGCTGCGGGATGCCGAACAGGAAGCCCGAACCGAACCGGCTGAACGCATCGCCGGCATCATCGAGCGGGATTGGCCGTCCCTCCGAAGTGATCAGCGAAAGGCCTCGCGCGATCGCCATCATCGCCAACGACATCACGAAGGAGGGCAGCCGGAGATAGGCGATGAAGCCTCCTGTCACCAAGCCGCAAACAGCGCCAGACAGCAGAACCAGCAGGATAGTCACGAACGTACCATAGCCCGATATGGCGCAGAAATAGCCCGTCAACACCGAACCCAACGCCATGACCGAGCCGACCGACAGATCGATGCCGCGCGTCAGGATCACGAAGAGCATGCCGACCGCCATGATGCCAGCGCTCGATGCCACCTGTCGCAGCACGTTGAGGATGTTGCCACGACTGAGGAAGCTGTCGGACCACAGGGTGGCGACGATAACGAGGACCAGGAAAATTGCGAGCGTTCCGAAGCGCTGGATGATCGAACGATAATCGACGGTGCGCTTTTCTTCCGGCTGTGTTGCAGTGTCTGTCGTGCTGGTCATGCCTGGATACCCTGATTTGCAGTTATGGTTCCGCCCGTCATCGACAGGCCAAGCAGGTTCTCTTCGCTGTAGTTGTCGGGCATCAGTTCGCCACGGATCTGCCCCTGCCCCATCGCGAGCACCCGATCACAGAGGCCGAACAGTTCCTGGTGTTCCGACGAAATCACCAAAACAGCCTTGCCATCCTCCGCGAGCTTGTTGACGAGCGCGTAGATCTCGGTTTTCGCGCCAACGTCGACGCCACGCGTCGGCTCATCGAGGATGATGACATCGCCATCGGCGTGAAACCACTTGGCCAGCACGACTTTCTGCTGGTTGCCGCCAGAGAGGCTGGATACCGGCGCATCGACGCTCGACGCCTTCAGCCGCAGGCTCTTGCCGAGCGCTGTGACATCGGCGCGCTCCTGGCTCCGCTTGAGGAAGCCGAACGCGTTTACCACCGAGGACATCCTGGCCATGGTGGAATTGACGCGGATCGGTTTGTCCAGAATGACACCCTGCTGTTTGCGGTCCTCCGGTACTAGGCCGATGCCGGCTTCAACCGCATCCTTCGGCGATCGGGGCTTCAGCACCTTGCCTCTGAGGGTAATCGTGCCGCTTTCGAGTGGATCGGCTCCGAAGATGACGCGCGCGACTTCGGTACGACCGGAACCGATCAGGCCACCGAGACCAACGATTTCTCCTGCCCTGACGGAAAAGCTGATGTCGCGCACCATGCGACCAGCATTCAGGTTTTCGACCTTGAGCAGTTCCGTGCCGATCACGCGCTTGGCGCGTTCGGGGAACATCGTTGCGATCGGCCGGCCGACCATCATGCGGATGATTTCGTCGACCTTGACGTCTCCCGTATTGACCGTGCCGACGGTCTGGCCATCCTTCATGACAGTCATGCGGTCGGCGATATCGAACACTTCGTCAAGGCGGTGGGAAATATAGACCACGCCGACACCGCGGTCGCGCAGGCCACGGATGATCTGGTGCAGCTTCATCGCATCCTGCGCGCCCAGCACAGCCGTGGGCTCGTCGAAGACGATGATCTTGATGTCCTGCGAAAGGGCCTTGGCGATCTCGACCACCTGCTGATGGGCGACCGCAAGTGTGCCGGCGATCCGGCCCGGATCGATCTTGAAGCCGAGGCGATCGATCAGCTCCCTTGCCCGCTTGCGCAGGCTGGAATGGGAAATAAGGCCCGGCAGTTCGCCGAGGAAGATGTTCTCCGCCACCGTCAGATCCGGCGCCAGCGCCAGTTCCTGGTGGATGACGACGATGCCAAGTGCCCGGGCATCGCGCGGATCGCGGAAATGGACCGGCTTGCCGTCAATGACGACTTCACCGTGGCTGGGTGTCATTTCGCCGCCAAGAACGCGCATGAGTGTGGATTTGCCTGCACCGTTCTCGCCGAGCAGCGCATGCACCTCACCCGGGCGCACGTCGAAATTCACCGATTTCAGTGCGTGGATACCTCCAAACGACTTGGAGATTGACTTGAGATTGACGAGTTCGGTCACCATGGCTCTCCGGACAGATGGCAATGAGGCGACGGAGGTTTGCCCCGCCGTCTCATCTCTACAGCTTTTCAGCCGTCTCGGGAGGAACAGTATTAAAAGACAGCGTCGGCGCGGTAGTACTTGTCGACGTTTTCCTTGGTAATGACCGCAGGCGTCGTCAGTTCGAGCTTCGGGAAGTCCTTGGGCAGCTCGCCCTTCATAGCCTTGAGACCGATGTCGACGGCCGTGCGGGCAACGAGATCGGGATCGTTCAGACCCGTAGCGCCGTACTTGCCTTCCTTGATCAGCGCGAGCGCTTCCTTCTGGCCGTCAGCGGCGGCGAGCGCCAGCACGTCGGTCTTGCCCTGAGCGTCGAGAGCCTTCATGGCGCCGAGCACCATCGAGTCATTCTCGCCGAGCACGACATTGGCATCGGGATGCGCCGTCAGCAGGTCTTCCATGGCAGCAAGACCGCCTTCATGGGCCCAGCCGCCCCAACCCTGGCCGACCACTTCGAAGCTGACCTTGCCGTCATTGACGAGCTGGCCTTCGACAAGACCCTTGAAGACGCCGAGGCGGCGGTCGCGGCCGACTTCATTGCCCTTGTCGCCGGAGAGCAGGATGATCTTCATCGGCTTGCCCTTCATGGTGTTGGCGAGCCACTGGCCGACGAGGTAACCATTCTGGTCGTTGGACGAACGAACCTGGGTGATGACATTGGCCTTGGTGCTGATCGACGAATCCATCACCACCACCTTGACGCCGGCAGCAGTCGCGGCATCGGCGGCGGCGACCAGGCCTTCCGGATCGCGCGGATTGAGGATCAGCAGGTTGACGCCCTTGGCGACCATGTCTTCGACGTCGGCGATCTGCTTGGCCATGTCGTTCTGGCCGTCAGCGCTGGTGACTTCGCAGCCCGCCTTCTTGGCCTGATCTTCTGCGGCGGCGACCTGTGCAGCGAAATAAGGTGCTCCAAGCGTATACATCGCAATGCCGACTTTGCAGTCAGCCGCATTCGCTGCGCCGAAAGACGCGACACTCATCGCGACAGCCAACACGCATCCTGAAAGTGTGATCTTCATGGGTTACTCCTCCGATTTCCATGACGTGGGAAGCATGTTTGGCTCCCATTCTTGTAGTTAAAATACATTTTCGGATGGCGGTCAAGGATTATTTCGTTCCCATATTTGCGATTAAGACACATTTGTAACGTACATTGCGCCGCAATGGACCCATGTTGCGCCGCAACGACGCTAGTGAGCCAGATTTTGACCCCTTCGCACTTGTGCTGGGCAAGCTTTTGTGTAGTATTACTACATTGATGAATCGCAGGGAGAATAGCAATGGCTTTGCTCGAACCGGGCGTCGGCTACGTCGACATCGCGGCCGGACAATTGAAAGGTGCGACCAACCGCTATGTGAAAACATTCCGGGATCTGGATGGTCTTTACGAAGATGCAGCGGCTTTCGCTGATCTGATCTCCGCCCGCGGCAGCGAGGTCGCCTATGAGGTCACCGACTACAAACCCTCTGCAAATTCGGGCGATATCATCATCGGCGTGACCCGCATGGAGCCTGGCAAGGTGGGTAACGAGTACTATATGACGCGCGGGCACATTCATGCGCGACCGAACCGGCCGGAAATGTATTATGGCGAAAGCGGCCTTGGCGTCATGCTGCTTGAAGCCCCCGACGGCCAGGTGCGTACGATCGAGATCGGCCCGAAGACGATGTGCTATGTGCCGCCCTTCTGGATTCACCGCTCGGTCAATGTCGGCAGCGAACCTCTGGTCATGACATTCTCCTACCCTGCTGATTCCGGCCAGGATTACGATATCATCGCCAAGGCTGGCGGCATGCGCAGCCGCATCATCGACGACGGCAAGGGCGGCTGGAAGGCTGTCGAAAACAAGAGCTATGTCGCCCGGCCAAAGGCTTTGGTCGATAGCATCATGGCGATGGTCGACTGAAGCAGCCGGGAGGAGAGGAAGAATGACGGATTATGCTCCGGCGGCCCAGCCGACGCTGTATTTCATCGGCGTCACAACTGGTAAAAGCTCGATCATGAAGGTGTTTCCTGCCTGGGCCAAGTATCTCGGGCTCGAAAATGCCGTCATCAAGGGCATCGATTTTCCCCTGCATGCGGAACCGGATGCCTATCGCCGCGCGGTCGCCTTCATCCGAGACGATCCGATGTCGCTGGGGGGCCTGGTGACCACCCACAAGATCGACCTCTTCAACGCGTGCAAGGACATGTTCGACGAGATCGACCCTCACGCGCAGCTGATGGATGAGACGAGCTGCATTTCCAAGCGCGACAGCAAACTTGTCTGTCATGCCAAGGACCCGATTTCCTCAGGCCTTGCACTGGATGCGTTCCTGCCGGACGGCTACTTTACACGCACAGGCGCAGAACTTTTCTCGATAGGTGCCGGCGGTTCGACCATCGCGCTGACCTGGCACATGATGCATGCGCGGCGCACAGGCGACCGGCCCTCCCGGATCGTGGTTTCCAACCGCAGCCAGCACCGACTGGACGAGATCAAGCGAATCCATGATGCGATGCACACGACGGTGCCGGTCGACTATCTGCTGGCGCCTCGGCCAACGGACAATGACGCCATCGTAGCATCCCTCAAGCCGGATTCCGTGGTGATCAACGCGACCGGTCTCGGCAAGGATGCGCCGGGCTCGCCACTGTCCGATGCGGTGCAATTTCCGCAAGGCGCTATCGTCTGGGATCTCAACTATCGCGGCGAGCTGATCTTTCTCGATCAGGCGCGGGCGCAAGAAGCGGCAAAGGAGCTGCAGATCGAGGATGGCTGGATCTACTTCATCCATGGCTGGACGCAGGTGATTGCGGAAGTCTTCCATATCGACATTCCCGCCAGCGGACCAAGATTCGATGAAATCTCCCGCATCGCGCAGCAAGTCTCGAAGGGTTGAACCATGGGTCACAAAGTGCTTGTCACGCCGCGCTCGCTGACGGAAGCGCCCCATCCCGCCGTCGAGGCAATGATCGGTCACGGGGTCGAGATTGTCTATGCGACACCGGGCAAGCTGCCGGATGAGGCCGAACTGCTGCGGCTGGTGCCCGAGGTCACAGGCTGGCTGGCCGGTGTCGAACCAGTCTCGCCGAAGGTCATTGCCGCTGCCACCAGACTAAGGGTCGTCAGCCGCAACGGCACAGGCCTTGATAACCTGCCGCTCGGCGAGATGAAGGCGCGAGGCATCACGGTGCGTACCGCCGATGGTGCCAATGCACGCGGAGTGGCGGAGCTGGCGATCGCGATGATCTTTTCGGCCATGCGCCACCTTCCCTATACCGATCAGGGCCTGAAGGTGGGCGGCTGGCCCCGCCGTCGCGGCATCGAGTTCTTCGGCCGCACCGTGGGCGTCATTGGCTGCGGCGCAGTTGGCGGCTCCGTGGCGCGGCTGGCCTCGGCGATGGGCGCGCATGTGTTAGCTTACGACCCGGCGCGACCGGAACTCGGGATCGACCCGGCACGATTCCGTTGGGCGGAGCATGCGGAGATTTTCCGCGAAACCGATATATTGACGCTGCATTGTCCACCGAGCCGGGATGGCAAGGCATTAATCAATGCCGACATGCTGAAGACCGTCAAACCCGGCCTGATACTCGTCAACACAGCAAGGGCGTCGCTTGTGGATGAAGCGGCTGTGATCACAGCGCTCGATGAAAGGCGACTGCAGACCTATTGCGTCGATGTGTTCGACCCCGAGCCCCCGACATATCCCGGCCTTGCCTCGCGACCGGATGTGATCGCCAGTTCCCATATCGGCGGCTATACCGAGGAAAGCGTCAATCGCGCCACCGAAATGGCAATCTTCAACCTGCTGGAATCACTCGGTCTCGAACAACGCGCCCTGACGGCGTAAGGCATGGCTGTGTCTCATCTCAACCCGATCTCCTTCGAAGAACCGCTCGCCCAGAAGCTCAGCATTGGGCCGGGCAATGGCATCTCGCTGTTCTGGCTGGGGCAGGCCGGCTTCGTTGTTGAAGCGCGTGGCCAGCGCATCGTCATTGATCCCTATCTCTCGGACTCGCTTGCCGACAAGTACCGCAGCACCCGCTACCCGCACGAGCGAATGGCGCCGGCGCCACTGACGCCGGATCAGCTGGGCAAGGTCGATCTGGTGCTCTGCACCCATCAGCATACCGACCATATGGATGCCGAGACGCTCAAGCCACTGGCAAACCGCCTGCCGTTGCTGAAATTCGTGGTACCCGCTGCATCGTGCGAACTGGCCATGCAGCGGATCGGCGTCAATAGCGACCGGCTGATTTTGGTCGATGCAGGGGAAAGAATACAGTTCAGTGGCTTCGAGCTCCATGTTCTACGCGCCGCGCATGAAACCCTGGAACAGGATGAAAGCGGCCACCACAGATTCCTTGGCTACGGGCTGGACTTTGGCTCCGCCCGCATCTTTCACTCGGGCGACACAATCCCGTTCGAAGGCCAGGATGAGGAAATCAGGGGGTTCGCCCCCGATCTGGCGCTACTGCCGGTCAATGGCCGTTCAGCGACCTTGAAGGCAGCCGGGTTTGCCGGAAATCTCACGATGTCTGAAGCGATCGCAGTTTGCCAGCGCTGCGGGATCGGCACCATGATTGCGCACCACTACGATATGTTCGCCTTCAACACGATATCGGCTACCGAGATCGAGCGCGCCGCGCGGGACGCTCCAATGGAGGTGCTGCGCGCCCGCTACCACACAGAGTTTCGCCTTGACGGTGGATAGCGGGCAATGGCAGGAATCGGCCATGGCGTATGAAGACATCTCAGCCCGGAATGCCGGGCAGAATATCCTCGAAATCGTGCGGCAGGCGCTGCCCGACCTTCGCAAGTCCGAGCGTAAGGTTGCCAATCGCGTGCTCGAAGACCCTAATCGGATCCTGAATGCGGCTCTGTCGGAGGCTGCAGCGCTTTCCGATGTCAGCGAACCCACCGTGATCCGCTTCTGCGTGGCAATAGGCTGCACCGGCTACCAGGAGTTCAAGCTCAGGCTCGCCCACAGCCTGGCGCTCGGCACGACTGCCACCCACTCCGTGCTCTCCAAGGATGACTCGACGGCCGAACTGGTCGAGAAAATTTTCGGCTACACGATGACCAGCCTCGACTGGGCGCGCAGCCACCTCGATACCGAGGCACTCGGACAGGCGATCGCACTGCTGAGCGAGGCCCGCAGCATCGAATTCTTCGGACTCGGTGCCTCCGGGATCGTGGCGCTGGACGCGCAGCAGAAGTTTCCCCTATTCGGTGTACCCTGTGGTGCGCAGGCCGACACGCACCAGCAATTGATGACAGCGTCGATGATGCAGGCGGGCGACGTCGCCGTGATCTTCTCCAATACCGGCCACACGATCGCAATGATTGAGGTCGCGGAAGTCGCGCGCAACGGCGGCGCCAAGGTCATCGGGGTCTCGGGCTCGCGCGCGCCGCTTCTCGACCATTGCGACGTTGCGATTCTCGTCGAGACGCTGGACAACACCGATATCTACACGCCGACGATTTCGCGTATTGCGGCCCTCGTGGTGGTCGACATCCTCTGCTCGGCAGTGGGTCTGCGCCGGGACGCCGAACACGGCCAACGCTTCGAGAACATGAAGCAACTGCTTCGAAACCAGCGCATCAACGGCCCCGCAAGGCCCCGCTAAACCAGCATGTCGTGACCTATGCGGCGTCCAGCGCGAGCGTCAGGTCGGCAATCAGGTCATCGGGGTGTTCGATGCCGATCGACAGGCGGATGGTCGATTCCAGCACGCCGATCCGCTGGCGGACACCCACAGGCACACCGGAATGGGTCATCGTCGCGGGGTGGCTGGCCAGCGACTCGGTGCCGCCGAGGCTGACGGCCAGCTTGAAGATCTGCAGCGCGTTCAGAAACCGGAACGAGGCGGGCTGGCCGCCGCGAATGTCGAATGAAAATGTCGATCCCGCGCCACTGCATTGAGCGGCAAATGTCCTGCCCAGCGGCGATTGGGCGTCGTGATAGGGAAGATAATGGATTTTCTCGACCTTGGGATGGTCGCGCAGGAAGTCGGCGACGGCATGCGCATTGCTGTCGGCCTTCTCCATGCGGATCGAAAGCGTCTCGAGCGACCGGCCGAGCATCCAGCACGAATGCGGGTCGAGCTGCGTGCCGATGGCGCCACGCAGGGCCTTGATCTGCTTCATCACCGATTTCGCGCCAAGCGCCGCCCCCGCGATCAGGTCGGAGTGGCCACCAACGTACTTCGTCAGCGAGTAAAGCGAGATGTCGGCGCCGTGTTCGATCGGCCGCTGGAAAACCGGGCCGAGCAGCGTGTTGTCACAAGCGACAACCGGTATGTGCCCCTGTTTCTCACCGATCGCGTCGGCGACCCTGCGGATCTTTGCCACGTCAACCAGGCTATTGGTCGGGTTGGCGGGCGTTTCGATCAGGACTACCGACACCCTGCCTTTGGCCATGGCCGCTTCCGCCGCTGCCTGGATGGAGGCTTCGTTGACGCCATCGGTAAAGCCGACAGCCGCGACGCCCATGTTGAGGAACGTCTTGGCGAGAAGCGTTTCCGTGCCGCCATAAAGCGGCTGCGAATGCAGGATCGCATCTCCCGGGCGGACGAAGGCGAGCAGCGTGGTGGCGATCGCCGACATGCCGGAGGAGAACAGCGCGCAGCTTTCCGTGCGTTCGTAGACGGCAAGCCGATCCTCGACGATCTCGCTGTTTGGGTGGTTGAAGCGGGAATAGACCAGTCCGGCGCCGGTGCCCGCAGGCGGTTCGCGCCGGCCAGAGACGAAATCGAAGAAATCGCGGCCTTCCTCGGCGGATTTGAAAACGAAGGTCGAGGTGAGGAAGACGGGCGGCTTGACGGCCCCCTCCGACAGTTCCGGATCATAGCCGTAATTCAGCATCAGCGTCTCGGGATGGAGCTTGTGGTTGCCGATATGGGTCTTGGATGGATGTGGAACGGTCATGACGAATCTCCTCGCATGATGACTGGTCTGCCTGAGGCAGATTACAACAAATTCGACGGTCCGTTGCCCGAATCGTTCACCGCGCCTGTTAGCGGAAGACGCTATTCATGACGAACCGGTAGCGCTCGGGGCGAACATAGAAGGTCGACCGCTCGGCCGGTGTGTTGTCGGTGAACCAGGATGTCCGCTCCATGGTGAGAAGTGCGGCGCCCTTGGGAATCTTCAGGATCGCTTCGAGATCGGGATCGGCGGTTTGCGCGCCGATGGTGACATGAGCGCGCTCGACATCGAGCCCGGCAAGGGCGGAAACGATCGCGTAGGTCGGGCGGCTTTCCATCTCCTCGCGAGACAAATCAGCCAATGCCGCCGGCAGGAAACTGCGCCCGAGCGCGATCGGCTCATTGTCGACGAGGTGAAGGCGCTCCAGAAACAGGCATGTCTCCCAGCCCGCGCCGAGCGCTGCGGCAATCCTGTCAGGCGTCCGCACCGTCTCCAAGGCAAGAATGCGCATCCCCGCATTCAGCCCCTGCAGCAGCAGCGATTCGTGGAAGCTCCTGAGCGTATCGAGCTCATGGCGCACCTCCTTGCCCGCGACATAGGTGCCCTTGCCTTTGCGCCGCTCGATCAGACCGCTTTTGGCAAGTTCTTCCAACGCCAACCGAACAGTGACCCGGCTGACAGCGAAGCGCGCACCGATCTCCGCCTCGGACGGCAGCCTGCCGGACGGTTCGAAGCGGCCGCCGGCGATTTCATCGCGCAGCCTCGCCGCGATCTGCCGGTAGAGCGAGGTGGCATTGTCCCTGACGATTGACATTCAACAACTTCGATCATGTGAGGAGTTCCAGCGTTTCATACAGGTCATTTTTTGCTCTGTCGATTCAGGGCTTGCGGTACTTGTATTAAAATGTATTATCAATCGCGTGTTTGTCTATGGAATTAGTCGTCAATGAAGATTATCAGCCCTCTCCGCTCGCCGCCAGTTCTCTCCGCAGATGCCGTCGGCTTTGCCTACAAGAACGGCCGCCAAGTGTTCCGAGACTTTTCGCTGACGGTGAAAAGGGGCGAGTTCACCGCCCTCCTCGGCCCCTCCGGCTGCGGCAAATCCACCATGCTCAATCTGCTGTCGGGCTTTCTCAAGCCGAGCAACGGGACGATACGCATCAACGGCCAGCCGGTGTTTCCGGAAATGCCGGCACTCGGCTATGTCTTTCAATCGCCGAACCTGTTTCCCTGGCTTTCGGTCGAGGACAATGTGCGCTTCGGCCTTAAAATGGCCGGCAAGACCAGCCCGGCCGAACAGCTCGAAAAAGCCCGCCATTATCTCGCGCTGGTCGGATTGGAGAAGTCGGCAACCGATCTTCCGCACCAGCTGTCCGGCGGCATGCGCCAGCGCGTGGCGCTGGCCCGTACGCTGGCGCTCGAGCCCGATATCCTGCTGATGGACGAACCGTTCGCGGCGCTCGACGCCATCACTCGCATCCACATGAACGAGGAATTGCTGCGGCTATGGTCGGATCTCGGCCAGACCATCGTCTTCATCACCCATGATATCGATGAAGCCGTGTTCCTCGCCGACCGCGTCGTGGTTCTCGGCCTTCCGCCGAATGGCATCGACAGCGAAACCCTCATCGACCTGCCACGCCCCCGCGACCGCCAGAAAACCCGCAGCTCGGCGCGGTTTGCCGACTACGGCGAACAACTGATGGGCCGGATCGGCGCAATCACTCAACCTGGACGGCCTGCGTCCCTCGAACAATCAGGAGCACGTCACTATGCAAGCGTTTAAGACGATGAAGGGTAGCATTCTGGCCGCAGCGATGGCGCTGATGGCCGCGGCCCCAGCCTTTGCCGAAGATCAGCATCCCCTCCGTATCGGCTGGGTTTCGGCGATGGCCAATGCCCCGGCTGTCATCGCCGACAAGAAGGGTTTCTTCAAGCAGGAAGGACTGAACGTCGAACTCAAGCCGTTCGGCGATGGTCCGGTGATCCAGCAGGCCGTGGCGTCGGGCGACGTCGATGTCGCCTATGTCGGTGCTCCGCCGGTCTATCAATGGTTCGCGCGCGGCCTCGACAGCGTCATCCTCGCCAAGGTCAATTTCGGCCAGGCGGCACTGGTCGCCAAGGCATCCGGCCCGATCCGCACGCTTGCCGATCTCAAGGGGCAGCGGCTGGCCGGCGTCAATCGCGGCAGCGGCATGGACGTGTTGCTGCGCGGCTATGTGCTTGGGGAGGTGGCCAAGCTCGACCCGGACGCCGATCTCCAGCTTTCCCAGATGCCGGCCGGCAACATGAATGCGGCACTCGACACGGGTGTCGTCGATGCGGTTTTCGAATGGGAACCCTTCGTCAGCCAGTCGGTGCTGCGCGGCGCGGGCCGGGTCGTCTTCGACGTCAACGAAGCCCTGCCGCGCTATCCCTGGTATGTCATCGCTGCGACGCGCAAGACCGTCGGCGCACGCCCGGATGATATCGTCAAGCTGTTGCGCGCCCATCGCAAGGCGATCGCCTTCCTGCACGATCATCCCGAAGAATCCGACCGGATCATCGCCGCGGCCTTCAAACTGCAAGCCGTCCAATCGCCTGATGGCAAGACGGTGCCGGCCGAAGCCATTGTTGCGGAAGCCCGCAAGCGGCTGGGCTGGTCCGATGCCATCGAAGACAGCGACCGCGCCTTCATCCAGCGGCTGATGGACTATTCCCTGGCGCTCGGTTTCCTGTCCAAGCCCCTGAAAGCCGATGATGTCATCGACACCAGCCTCTGGGTACGGGCAACCGGCGCGCAGAACTGAGCAGAGCTGAAATGTCCGCATTGATCACGTCACTGAAGCCCTCCTGGAGTTGGGCGTCGCTACCGGCCCTCCTAGTCGTCTGGTGCCTGGCCGCAAGCCAGGTCCCGTCCTATGTCCTGCCACAGCCGTGGGAGGTCGTGCTGGAGGCCGGGCACTGGATCCGTTCCGGCGATCTCTGGCACCAGATGGGGGCGAGCCTGCTGCGCGAGATCGGCGGCTTTTCGGCGGCGACGGTTGCCGCGCTGGCGCTCGGCACGGCCGGCGCGCTTTCCACCCGGTTTCGGGAATTTGCGAGCCCCCTCAACAGCCTGTTCATGGCGATACCGCCGATTGCCTGGGCGCCGCTGTCGATGATCTTCTTCGGTCTCGGCTATCTATCGATTGCCGTGGTGATCTTCATCGCCGCCGTGTTCCCGATGGCAGCGACGATCCAGGAAGGCGTGCTCGCCATCCAGGGTGGCGAAGTTCGCGCCGCAAGAACATTGGGCGCCAGCAGGTTTCAGCTCCTGCGGCATATCTACCTGCCGGCCTCGCTGCCGTTCATCACCACCGCTCTGCGCATCGGCTTTTCGCAAGCCTGGCGGGCTCTGGTGGCCGCCGAAATGATCGGCGCCTCCCAAGGCATCGGCTGGATGGTGGCGATGGGCGGCCAGACCGGCAATTCCAGCGAGGTGCTTCTCGGCGTCTCGTTGATTGGACTGATCGCCTGGCTCATGGAGAGCCTGGTTTTCCGACGTATCGAGCGCCGCTACGAAAGCTGGCGCGGACAGCAATGAGGTCACTATCCATGTTGACGAATTCGAGCGGCCTGCCCTCGGCAGTTGGCTCCGTTGCGCCCACCGGTCTGCATGCCCACATCAAGTCGTTACCGTTTCTCGGCCGACTGACGTGTGACCGCACGACACTGACGGCCGGCGAATGGACCGAACTGACGCTTACCTATGAGATCGGCGGGGTCGGGCTTGCCGATGGCGCATGGCTCAAACTCGCCTTCAAATTCTATTCGGACTGGGCACTGTTCCAGACTTCGGATCCCACGGGCGCCAATTATGTCTCGGCGGAATATCATGCGCGAGCGCTGCTGGCGGGCCAGGGTCCGTCGACCGTCAGGGCGCTGAAGGTGCGGTTCGACCAGAAGGGCCATGAACGTCCCTTCCAGAAAGCTGTGATCATCGACGTGGTTGATGGCTATCTCAATGCCGGTGACCGTATCGTCATCCGGCTTGGTGACCGGCGGCAAGGCGGCGCTGGCACGCGTGTGCAAACCTTCGTCGAGAAGAACTTCCGTTTCCGAATGTTCGTCGATCCGCTTGGCAGCTCCAAATTCGCCGAGGTTCCAGGCGATTGCGCCCTCGATATCGTTGCCGGCGCGCCGCATGCGGTCACCCTCATCGCCCCACGCCTGGCCGGCCCGGACCAGACGCTGCGGGTGCTCGCCCGCATTGACGACATTTGGGGTAATACCTGCCGTGACCGGCAGGTCGTCGGACAGCTTCTGTTGACCGGCCCGGATGGAAACGCCCGGAAAGAGCGTCTGACATTCGCATCGGACGGCTGGACGGCGACACAATTGCAGCTGTCGCTTGGGCAAAACGGCGAATGGCAACTGCAGGCGGAAGCCGATGGCATAGCGATCGAGCCGGCAACTGCCTATGTCCAGGTCGAGCCAACCGCGGGCGGTCTGCATTCTTATTATGCCGATCTTCACGTGCATTCCGAAGACACAGTCGGCACCAACGACACCTACTACAATCTCAGCTACGGCCGCGACATCGCCGGCCTCGATGTGGTCGGCTATACCGTCAACGACTTCAACATCACCGAAGCCAAGTGGAATGAAGCGGTCGGGTTGATCGGCGAACTGAACGAGCCCGGCCGCTTCGTCTGCTATCCCGGCACCGAATGGTGCGGCAATTCAGCCGCCGGCGGCGATCGCAATGTCGTCTTCCTGCGCGACGGCAAGCCCCGCTTTCCCTTCGACGAACAGGGGCGCTCCGTACGCTCCTTCGAATGGAACGAATTTACAGCCGGCACGATCCGGCCGGGCGTCTGGCCGGTGGACGAACTCTGGGCCGCCTATGAAAATGACCCCGAAGGCCATCTGCTGATCCCGCATGTCGGCGGCCGCCGCTGCATCTTCGACTGGCATCACCCCGAACTCGAACGCCTGACCGAAATCACCTCTGCCTGGGGGCAATTCCACTGGAACTACATCGATGCGCTAAGCCGCGGCCACCGGTTGGGCGCATCGGCCGCCAGCGACGAGCATCAGGGCCGCTGCGGCGGTGGCGCACCGGCCACCGCGGTGTTCGGCTCGCGCGGTGGGCTGACCGGCGTGTTCGCCGAAACGCTCGACCGCGCCTCTGTCGGCAAGGCTCTCAGGGCGCGGCGCACATTCGCCACGACAGGTGAACGCAGCTCTGCCAGCCTGCGACTGGGCGAGAGCTGGATGGGAGAGGTCGTCAACGCCGACCTCGCCCATCCGCTCGTCTACCGCTTGCTGGGCGACCGGGGTTGGGAGGAAGTCAGCCTCTACGATGCCGATCGCCTGATATGGACGCGTAATCTGCACAGTGAGGCAGGCTTTTCGAACCGGCGTGTACGCGTCAGGTTCGGCGGCGCGCGCGTCAAGGACCGCTATCGTGCCGCTTATTGGCAGGGCGAGATCTCGGTAACCGGGGCAGCACTCCTCGGCCATGACGGCATCGGGTTTGACCATCCCGAACAATGTGCTTGGCGAAAGGACGCGACGACTGTCGGGTTCAACTCCGCCACCCATGGCGATGTCGATGGCGTGGAACTATCGCTGTCGCAACTCGCCGGCAGCCGCATAGAGATCCGGACCGACCTCTACGGCTATGTCAAGGTCGGCGACCCCTTGCAGCCACCACCGCATGTCGATGCACCTACCGCTCGACTTGTCGTCTCCGGTGACGAACTGCTTGCCTCGGGAGCGGTCTCGCTCGACATTCCGGGGGTCGAACTCCGGCTTATAGTCGAGCAAATCACCGAAGCCGCACTCCCGCGTGATCTCGGCGGCGAGATCGACATCAGTGCCTTGAAGCTGGAAAAGGGACGTGAACACCCGCTGTTCATCACCGCCCGACAGATCGATCAGTCGCGCGTCTGGACGTCGCCGCTGTTTCTCAATCTGTGATCGGATAGCGACTTGTTGGGCGCGGCATTGCCGCGCCTCACCGTTCCGCGCTTTTAAGAAGAGGAAGCCTGTATACGGGGCCGCACCTTCCGATAGCACGGCCACTGCAACCAGACGAGCATGTTCATGGGATCGCGGCCAATTGTCATTTGGCCGGCGCGTCCGTCTTGGCAGCCAGGAGGTGAGCGAGCTCGATCGGGAACGGGAATATGATCGTTGAGCTGTTTTCTCCGGCAATGACATTCAACGTGCTCAAGTAGCGCAGTTGCATGGACAGAGGTTGCCTGGCCAGCATTTCGGCTGCTTCCACCAGCTTCGCCGCGGCCTGCTGCTCACCCTCGGCATTGATGATTTTCGCGCGCCGCTCACGTTCAGCCTCCGCCTGGCGGGCGATCGCACGGATCATCGATTCGTTGATGTCGACATGTTTGATCTCGACATTGGCAACTTTTATGCCCCACGCATCTGTTTGGGCATCGAGCATTCTCTGGATATCTTCGTTGAGCTTGTCGCGTTCCGCGAGCATCTCATCGAGATCGTGCTTACCGAGCACCGAGCGCAACGTCGTCTGGGCGAGTTGGCTCGTGGCTGCCATGAAATCCTCGACCTGAATCGTCGACTTCTCCGGATCGATGACCCTAAAGTAAATCACCGCGCTGACGCGAACCGAAACGTTGTCATGCGAGATGACATCCTGGCTGGGGACATCGAGCACGCGCGTGCGCAGGTCAATCCGCACCATTTGCTGCACGTAGGGAACGAGCAGGATCAATCCAGGCCCCTTCACGCCGGTAAATCGGCCAAGCGTGAAAACGACCGCCCGCTGATACTCCCGCAGAATCTTGATCGCGTTCGCCAGGATGACCAACAACAGGACAACCGCGACGATATAGAAGATGAAACCTCCGAGCATGGTCATGTGTGCTCCTCCCTGCCTTCCGAAGGTCGCCGATCCTTGCGGGCATCGCGGGCGACCTTGAGCGTTAGCCCATCCCTAGCAATCACCGTTACGTCGTCTCCGTCCGTGAGCGGTTCGGCGGAGACGGCGCTCCAGCGCTCTCCATGGGTGACAACGTAGCCGGTTGTGTCGGCCCAGCTGGAAACTTTACCTGAAATGCCGATCATCTGTTCCGCACCTGTCACGACGGCGCGCCGGCGGGCGGCGAATGCGAGTCGAACGACAATGAGGCTGAAGACGAGAGCCGAGATGCCGATGCCAACCAGGACTTGTCGGCTCACTTGCAGATCAGGCACATCCGTATCGAAAAGAATAGTTGCGCCCAGGACGAGCGCGACCGCGCCACCAAGGCCCAGGACCCCGAATGTCGGCGTATGCGCTTCCGCGACAAGCAGAGCAACCGCAAGCACGATGAGACCGACGCCGGCGTAGCTGACCGGCAGCATGGCCAGAGCATAAAGACCGAGCAGGAGGCATATACCGCCGACTGTCCCCGGTATCACCGCTCCCGGAGTAAGAAACTCGAATATCAGGCCGTAGATACCAATCATCATCAGGATGAGTGCGACGTTCGGGTCGGCGATGACCGACAGCAGCCGGGTTCTCCAGTCAGGCTCGATGTTCTGGACGACGAGACCGGTCGTATCGAGCCTTATGTCCGTCTCTCCTACTCGTACCGTGCGACCATTGGCTTGCGCCATCAGGTCATCAACAGTGGTTGCGGTGAAATCGATGACTTTTTCACGTACGGCAGCGGTCGATGAAAGGCTGGCTGCGTCGCGCACCGCCTTCTCTGCCCAGTCGGCATTGCGATTGCGCAGTTCGGCCAGCCCCCGAAGATAGGCAGCCGCGTCGTTCACTGCTTTGGCCTCTCCGGCGTTGCGCGGCTGTTGTTTCTTACTGTCGCGGCCTTGGTCGTTGTCTTCTCCGCCGCCGCCGAGAGCAATGGGCGTTGCGGCGCCCAGATTGGTGCCCGGCGCCATGGCGGCAATATGGCTGGCATAGAGAATGTAGGTGCCGGCGCTGGCCGCGCGAGCGCCGCTCGGGGCAACGTAGCTCGCGACGGGCACGGACGAGGCAAGGATTGCGCGAATGATGTCCCGCATTGACGTATCAAGGCCGCCGGGAGTGTCCATTTGCAGAACGACCAGCGCGACTTTACGCTCGTTGGCCAGCTGAATACCGCGTATCACATAGTCAGCGGAAGCCGGGCTGACGGCGCCATTCAAGCGCAGCAACAAAGCGACACGCTCCGAGCCCGTTGTCGGTACGACGGAAAACAGGAATATCGAACCCAAGATGAGTGCCAGAGCGAACATTCGGATTGCTTGTTGGCAAAACCTCCGGGGTCGCACGATCACCCGATTAATATTCATAATTCCAAATATACGCCAGAATTGCCAAAAGAATAAGAGAGAAGTTTCCTGGCCAGCTGCGGCTGTCGCAACGCACAAAGAGGACAAATCGTATAGGAACCAGTCTACGCTACTGGGTTGCGTAGATGCTGGGCCTGCAGCCGATGGATCAAATGGCTCTTGCCTCATCGGCCGTCAGCGCGCGCTCTCGCGTGCCGGAAACGATGATCTCCAGCACTTCATGCTCGTCCGTGTTCTTGACGTAGCGGTCGCCGACATACTCGCCGCGCTTGAGAACCATGACACGATCACCCACTGCAAAAATGTCGACAAGGCGGTGTGAGATGATGATTTGGGCAACACCTTGCTTCTTCAGCTCCAGCATGGTTTCGAGCAGCCGTTCGGTCGCCATTACGGAAAGGTTGGCGGTCGGTTCGTCGAGGATCACGACGCGCGGCTCGAACGAGATCGCGCGGGCAATCGCAACAGACTGCTGGCGGCCGCCCGACAGGCTTTCGACCTTCTGATAGACAGAGTTCACATCGACTTTGAGGCGTTTCAGCACGCTGTCGGCTTCCGTATACATCTTCCGCCGATTGACGAAGGGGCCTTTGAGCGGCCAGCGGCCAAGAAAAATGTTCTGGCCGACGTCCATGTTTCCGCAAAGCGCGAAATCCTGGTAGATCATCTCGATGCCAACGTCGCGGCTCTCGTGCGGGCTCTTGAAGCGCACCGGTTGCCCGGCAACCAGGATATCACCCGCATCGCGTTGATAAGCTCCGGTCAGGATCTTCATGAGTGTCGATTTGCCGGCCGAATTGTCGCCGACCAAGCCAAGAATTTCGCCTGGATAGAGCGTCAGATCGACATTACGAAGCGCCTGCACCGCTCCGAAGGCCTTTTGGATGCCTCGCATTTCCACTATCGGTTTGGACGAAGTCGCGTCAGCCATGGCCGCTGCCCAGTGTTGGCGCACCTCTTGCGAGGCGGGCACGTAGGAGTCCGAAAATGTTGGTCTGGCGCACCCATATGTCGATCAGCACCGCTACGATCAGGATGACGCCGACAAAGACATTGATCCAGTGCTGCGGCATGCTGAATCCCTGGACGTTAAGTTGCAGGAGCGCCCGCACGAGCGTAATGACGGCCGCACCCGCAAGCGCACCGATCATGGTGCCGTAGCCACCGAAGATCGACGCACCGCCTATGATCACGGAAGCGATGGCGTCAAGCTCACGAAATTGGCCGGCAACCGGGTTGAAGCTGCGAAAGTAAGCGACGTTGATAATCCCCGCCATGCTGGCGCAGAGCGCGGCCAACATCAGCGAGACGAACCGTACCCGATTGGTGTTGATGCCGGCATAGGCAGCAGCACGGACATTGCCGCCGGCAGCGCGGACCTTCCATCCGAACGGTGTATAGGCGAGCACGATGCCGGCGATCAGGGCGACGAAAAACATCCAGATCGTCTGGACGCTGACGACCTCGGCTACCGTACGAATGATCCCCGGTGGCAACGAAAGGCCAAAATGGAGGAGAACATCATTCACCTTGCGGCCCAGCAGGTTGTAGCCCTCGGGCCAGCCGGTCAGCTGTTGTCCTGCTACGAACCAGGCCGCGAGGCCCCGGGCAATGTAGAACATGCCGAGCGTTGCGATAAAGGCAGGCAGTTTGAAGCCGACTGTGACGATGGCGTTGACGAATCCGGCGGCCGTTCCTGCGAGCAGGCCCATCGCGACGGCGGTGAGCGGGTCGGCGCCGAGCACCTTCAGGAAATAGGCTGCTGTGCTACCGGCAAGGGCGAGCACCGCACCAACCGAGAGATCGATATCGCCGGCTGCGATGACATAGCTGAGGCCGACCGTAATGAGGGCCAGTTCCGTGTAATTGAGCAGGATGGCAAAGGTGTTGGACAGGTTCCACCAGTAGTCCGGCCTCAGAGCGAGGCCCGTCAGCCACAACACAGCCGTCAGGATGATGGCAAGTGCGTCGCGGCGGGCGAGAAACTTGCCGAGCCCCGTGGCCGACAGCGCCGTGTCGGTCACCATGGCCCCCTTGGTCTGCACGCCCTCAAGCGCCACACCGCCCATCTCGTAGGCTGGTGGCGATGGCCGGCCGCGCAGCCACGCCCAAAGCCGGGCCGCGACCTGGCGCCGGATGAGGAGAGGCTCGATGAGCACGGCGACGACGAGAAGGAGACCGAGGAAAACCAGCACGGCGCCCGCCGGCAGGGTGAACTTGGCGCCGACTGCAATGCTCTCACCGTCAATGACGACGATGCGTGTGATCGGCCAACCTTCCCGCAGCACCTTGTCGATCAGGACGACGACGGCAGCGCCAAGGCACGAGCCGATCACACGCCCGCGCCCGCCAAGGATCGATGCGCCACCGATAATGACGGATGCGATAACGGTAAGCTCCCAGCTGACACCGTAAAGAGGCGTCACACCCTTGTCCTGCGCAGCCGACAGGAGAGCCGCAAGAGTCGCGCAAAGCGATGACAGCAGATAGGCGCGAATACGCACCCAGCGTGTACGAA
Organism: Shinella sp. OV683; assembly: GCF_057787725.1. Classification (NCBI taxonomy): domain Bacteria; kingdom Pseudomonadati; phylum Pseudomonadota; class Alphaproteobacteria; order Hyphomicrobiales; family Rhizobiaceae; genus Shinella; species Shinella sp. OV683. The sequence goes on along the minus strand of NZ_CM173543.1, from coordinate 486,602 downwards.
TGCCGGCATAGGCTGCCGCCTGCTCATTTCCCCCGGTGGCGAAAGTCTCATAGCCCCAGCGGGTCTTGGCAAGCACATAGGCCCCGACTATGGCGACGAGGAAGAAGATCGCGATCTGGTTGTTGAAGCCGAGAGCATTCGTCTCGCCCAGGTGGAAGAAGAGCGGATAGTCTTTCGCCTTGTCGGAGTAATAGATTGCCTGCCCGTGTGTGAGCGCAAGCACGAAGCCGCGACCGATGAAAAGCATCGTCAGCGTGGCAATGAACGCCGGCACTTTCAGGATGGTGACAAGCACGCCGTTGACCAGACCAATCCCCGTACCTAGCAGCACGCAGAGGATCGCGGACGCAGTGATGCCGAAGTCGAGAAAGCTCGACGCAAAAAGCCTGGCGAAGACCACGGCGACCAGACCGTAAGTCGAACCGACCGAGAGGTCGAGATCCTTGTTGGCGATGACGAAAGTCATTCCGACCGCGATAATCCCCACACGGGATGTGTCACGCAGCAGCGCATGAAGGGCTTCCGTTGAACCGAAGAAGGCAGGATTGACGACGACCCCGCCGAAATAGAGCAACGCAAGGAATATTAGCAGTCCGGCCTCCCAGCCGCCGAAGAGCTGAGGCGGCGCACGGCCGAGCGATGTCGTCGTGGTAAGCGCCATGGGGTTCTACCGGTCGTTCCTTGCCCTTGCGATGCAGGAGGGCTCGCGCCCTCCTGCATCGATTCCAACCATTTCAAACGAAATCAGTTCTCGAAGCGCTTGCCGACATTTGCGACCGTATCCTTCGTCACGAGCTGGGCGCGCGTGTCGAGATTGGCAGCCGCGATGCCGCGATCGATCTGCAGATAAAGCTGCATGACAGGCCAGAAACCCTGCAAGAAGGGCTGCTGGCCGAGCGAACCGGTCAGGTTCCCGGAAGCGATGCCCTCCTGCTGTGCCGGACCGAGGTCGAAACCAAAGGCACAGAACTTGCCGGTCCGCCCCATCTGAGCGACCGCCTTAACGAGCGGCGGCGTAAAGACGTTGTTGGCCGTGAAGGCGCCGACAACGTCACCACGGGACTCGAAGAGCGAAACAAGTGCATTGACCGGGTCGTTCGGGTTGGTGTCGATACCAACATTCTCGGGGCCAGCGTCAACCTTGAAGGCGTCGATCTTGCCCGCGTCCTTCAACGTCTTGACGATTGCATTGAAGGCGGCGGTGACGCGGTTGTTCACCTCGATATTGCCCATCGCTGTGGAAGACGGCAGGACGATCGAGCCGCTGGTCGCACCACTGGCGAGCACGCAATTTGCGAGCGCTTCGCCGCCGATTGCCGCAGCAGATGCGTCCTGGCCGGTGTGGCTGATCGCGTTTCGGTGCAGTATTGTGCCGTCGAACGAGTTGGTCGTGGCGATCGGGATGCCAGCCGCTTCGGCGGCCTTGACGATGTCATTGTAGGCGCCGACCTGTGGCGTCGTCATGATGATCCCGTCGATGGTCGGGTCCTGAACGATCTGGTTCAGGATTTCGATTTCGCGGGCGGGATCATCCACCGGCGATTCCGAGCCGAGCAGCAGGATCTTGGCGCCGATCATGTTGCCGGCGACAGTCGCGCCGACATAGACAGGGTCAAAGAACCCGTTGCCCGCCGTGTGCGTCACGATCGCAAAGGTCAAATGGCCGTCAGCCGAATGGAAATCCTTCGTGCCGGGGGCTTCCTTTGCGGCTTCCTCGAAATTGTAACCGCCAACCGCTTTCTCGACGCTGCCCGATTGTGCGAATGCCTGTGGGATGCCGAGCGATAACGCCGCGGCCGATGCCACGTACAACAATATCCGCTTCATGATTGGTCCTCCCTTGAAACCAGGGACGAAAGCCATTCGAGCGCGATTTATCGAGAGTGGGGCCGAAGACTTCCTCCCATTCGCTAATAATCTGCGCAATTCTGGTTCAAGTAAACGGAAAACCACTCATACTTGCGAATTTGTTCGTTTTAAAAGCGTCCGATAACCGTTTTTTGAATGGCGGATACTGAGGCACAGCGTTGCATTCGTAATGTGGTCAACACCTCAATTGAGGCGCGCACGCAGGTCGGAGATGCCTTGTGCTTGGGCGGTGAGTACGTTCAATGCATCACCGAGGCCTTGCGGAGTAAGCCTTTGCAGAGGTTCACCATAGGCGACGCGGATGGTGCCGAAGGGATAGGGAAAGCGGAAGCTATCCCAGGTGTTGAAGGTTTTGCCGCGCGCCGGCCACGCCGCGCAGGGGATCAGTGGCAGGCGCGTCAGGCGGGCGATTTCGGTGGCGCCTTCCTTGGCAATGCGGGCGGGGCCGCGCGAGCCATCGGGTGTGATGTAAAGGGAATAGCCGTCACGTGCCGCCCGGACGAGCATGCGCGCACCTTCGATGCCGCCGCGACGGCTGGAGCCCTCCACAGCGCCGATGCCGAACCATGTGGCGATGGTGCGGATGAGGGCGCCTGCCCGGCTGGCAGCGATCAGGGCAAGCAGCTTCGGGGGATTCGGACGCGTCATGAGGGGCAGCATGAGGATCTGCTGGTGCCAACTGGCCAGTACAACCGGCCCATTGGTGAGCGGTACGGGCAGGGATGTGACCACGTGCACTCGGCTGGTGGCGAACACGAAGTGCATGTAGCCGGAAAGGACCGCAGCAAGCGCGCGGACGGTCGCCGGGTGGTGGAAAAGCTTCTTCATGCGAACACAACCTTCGTTGCCAAGCATTGCCCATTAATCGCCTTATTCTAAAATGGCAGCCTTTTCAATGTCAAATGGGTCAGCGGATGACCGCCTCGCGGCAAGCTGGGGGTCGGAAATGGTCGTAAAGGACAACCAGAAGCCGCAGACGCTATCCTGCAAAGAAACCTGTCAGGTTCGTTTAATATAATGAACTGGCCTTCCTGAGAGGAGAGGATCAGGACAGCCTCGCCCGGTGGGCCGCATCCGCCACCATGCACTGGCCGTCCATCCCTCGCCTGCGAACTCCTAACAGAAAAAGCCGCCCGGATTTTCATCCGGACGGCTCCTATTTTCTCGAATCATTCTACCCGTTAGCTGGGTTCGACGACACGCAACGCCTTGGCCTGGTCGAGTGCGGCCTGGCGGACGGCGTCCTGCACCTTCTCGAAGGCGCGGACCTCGATCTGCCGGACGCGTTCGCGGCTGATGTCGAATTCCGACGACAGCTCTTCGAGCGTTACCGGCTCTTCGCGCAGGCGGCGAGCCTCGAAGATGCGCTTTTCGCGATCGTTCAGCACCTTCAGCGCATTGTTGAGCAGCGCGCGGCGGGTGTCGAGCTCGTCCTGCTCGATCAGGATGGCTTCCTGGCTTTCGTGGTCATCGACGAGCCAGTCCTGCCACTGGCCGGCATCGCCGTCGGCAGCCTTGATCGGCGCGTTCAGCGAAGCATCACCGGACAGGCGACGGTTCATCGAAATCACTTCTTCCTCGCTGACCTTCAGCTTGGTGGCGATCTCGGCGACCTGCTCGGGCTTCAGATCGCCCTCTTCGATCGCCTGGATCTTGCCCTTCAACCGGCGAAGGTTGAAGAACAGCCGCTTCTGGTTGGCGGTGGTGCCCATCTTCACGAGAGACCATGAGCGCAGGATATACTCTTGAATTGCCGCCTTGATCCACCACATAGCATATGTGGCCAGGCGGAAACCCCGATCCGGCTCGAATTTCTTGACCGCCTGCATCAGGCCGACATTGCCTTCGGAAATCACTTCCCCGATCGGCAGGCCGTAACCGCGATAACCCATGGCGATCTTGGCAACCAGACGCAGATGGCTGGTCACCAGCTTATGCGCGGCACCACGATCCTCATGTTCGGCATAACGCTTGGCCAGCATGTACTCTTCCTGCGGCTCAAGCATTGGAAAACGGCGTATTTCGTCTAAATATCTGTTCAGGCCGCCTTCTCCGGCGGTCAACATCGGCAATGAACTACGGGCCATTAAGCACCCCTCTCTGTCGGCTTCCTGTGCGGCAAGCCTCTTGGCCGGGAGTCCCCCCGGCCCACATGTGTCATTTATGGTGTTGCTGCGGCGCTTTCAAGGCCGACAGTTCACATTTTCGTGAAATATAAGATCACCTTACTAATTTTTCTACAGGGGACGCTTCAGCGCCTCGACTAGCGCGATCATATCATCCGGCAAATCTGACTCGAAACGCATGACCTCGCCGCTGCGGGGATGCTCGAACTGCAGGAGATAGGCATGCAGCGCCTGGCGTGAAAAACCGGCAACCATTGCCTTGGTCTCTTCCGGCAGAAGGTTGACCTTGGTGCGGAACGCGCCGCCGTAATCGGGGTCGCCGATCAGCGGGTGATTGATATGAGCCATATGCACGCGGATCTGGTGGGTACGGCCGGTTTCGAGATGGCAATGGACGCTGGCGGCGAGCGCCGTCGCATCCGGTCTCTCATGATAACGCTCGACCACCTCATAATGGGTGATGGCGTGGCGCGCATCCGGCGCGGTCGACGAGGTTACGGAACGACGGATACGGTCCCCTGCCCGGCCAAGCGGCGCATCGATCGTGCCCTTGTACGGTCGCGGCAGGCCCCAGATCACCGCATGATACGCGCGTTCCAGTGCAGTCGTCTTGCCATGGTCGGCGAATTGCTCGGCCAGACCGCGATGGGCGATATCGTTTTTGGCGACGACCATGACACCGCTGGTTTCCTTGTCGAGCCGATGGACGATACCCGGGCGCTTGACGCCGCCAATACCCGAAAGGCTGTCGCCACAATGGTGGATCAGCGCATTGACCAGCGTGCCTGTCCAGTTGCCGGCGCCGGGATGCACGACCAGACCGGCAGGCTTGATGAGCACGATCAGGTCCGCATCCTCATAAAGGATGGTCAACGGGATATCCTCGCCCAATGGTTCCGGCGCATCCGGCTCCGGCAGGGTGATCTCGATCCGGTCGCCCGGCTGGACCTTGCGCTTGGGTTCGGTGACCGGCTTGCCGTTCAGCGTGACATCGCCACCCTCGATCAGCGCCTTGACGCGATTGCGCGAAAGCTCGCCGTCCAGCACCTGCGCCAGCCATGCGTCGAGCCGCCCGGAAGCCGCCTTATCAGCAACCAGGACTTTTCCGTTTGCATCGCTCGTATCGTCTCCATTAAAGGAAGCTGACATTCACCCATGATCCAGTTCAGGAATTGACATGACCAACCCGAATTTCCCCGATGACGTAGAAAAGCCGCTCGATCCGGCCGTGGAGAAAATCCGCCGGAAGATGGTGCGCCTGCTCGTCATTTCGAGTTCGGTGATCGTTTTGGCTCTTATGGCGGTCCTCGGCTCGATTGTCTACAAGGCCAAGAAGAATTCGGCCGCCGCCGAGGTCCCTGCGCCCGTCTCGCAGGCCGCCATCACACTGCCGCAGCAGACCATCACGCTGCCCAAGGGGTTCACGCTCGAATCCACCACCGTCGATGGCAATCGCGTCTGGTTCATGGGCACGGTCGAAGGCAAGCACCTGATGATCGTCCACGACATCGGCACCGGCAAGACGCTGACGGAAATCAGCGTGATTGCTCCATAGCCAATGCGCGACGACCGCTTCATCCGCATCACCGACCCCGCCGACCCGCGCATTGCAGGCTTTGCCAACATCCGGGAACGCGATCTCAGGCGCAATGAAAGCCGCTTCATTGCCGAAGGCACGGTCGTGCTGCGGATGCTGGCGGAAGCTGACAAGCGCCCACTCTCCGGCTTTTCCGCCGAAGCGGTGCTGGTGCTGGAAAACCGCCTGGATGGATTGAGCGACGTTCTCGGCGCCTTTCGTGGGGATGTGCCCGTCTATATCGCCGACAAGGCGGTCATGAATGCCATTGCCGGCTTCGACATTCACCGCGGCGTGCTGGCACTCGGCGTTCGATCGACAGAGCAGACAGCGCAGCAGCTCCTGGCATCGCTGCCCGAAAACGCGCTGGTCGTGGCAGCCGCCGGCATCGCCAATCATGACAATATCGGCTCCATTTTCCGCAATGCCGCAGCCTTCGGTGCCGACGCGGTTCTGCTCGATGGCGAATGCTGCGATCCGCTCTATCGCAAGGCGATCCGCGTATCGGTTGGCGCGGTGTTGAAGGTGCGTTATGCGATAACGCCTTCGACCGCGGATCTGATCGGAGCCCTGCATGGCAACGAGTTCGCCCTCTGGGGCCTCTCGCCGCGCGGCGAGACCGATCTCCGCAACATAGGGGCATCACCACGAATGGCGCTGCTGACTGGCACTGAAGGCGAAGGCCTGCCGCAAGACATCATGGCCTCGATCCACACCGCGCGCATCGCCCAGGCGCCCGGCCTCGACAGCCTGAATGCCGCGACTGCAACGGGAATTGCGCTGCATGCCATCGCCTCCGCTATGGGACGGATCTAAAGCATGCTGTGCAAAACTCGTTTGTCGTATTTTGTACGTTCGACGACAGTGATTGAGTTTGAGCACAGCCTCCGCAACCCTCATTCCTGTGCTTGTCACAGGAATCCAGCGCACTCAAGCCCTTGAGTGCAAAAGACTCTTTCGCGCCGCCGACGCGACGCTGCTGGATTCCCTGCATGAAGCAGGGAATGACGGAGGATAGATTTGCGCCTGAAAACAAACTGCGATTGCGGCTACCTGCCGGAGCCCTTCATGGCTAATCGACTATTCCTGGTGCAGGAGTTTGGAGGCGCGTTCGGAAAGTGACACGCGTCCACTCTGGCTCTGGCCCGGCTTACCCGAGATCATCGAACGAATGGGCGAGTTGGCACCCTCCTTCTGCGCGACGATAGCGATCATCTTGGCGGCGATGTCGGCGAGTTCGCCGCGCAACGCGTCGTCGTGCGCAGTGTCGTTCAGATTGACCAGCATGTCGGCGGCCGCAGTTGCCTGCCCGCGCACGTCATCGATGAGTTCGCTGACCCGCTCGTCGGTGATGATTGCGGTCGGCATGGGATGAGCCACGGCCTCGATGGTGCCATCTGAATTGGCTGCAGCATTGCGGATACGCGTCGAGGTCACCGGCTTTGGCGCATTGGCACGCATAGTGCGGCTCGCCTCGCGCGCTTCGGAGCTGACGCTCTTCAGCCGTTCCTTCAGCCGGTTGATCTCGCTGATCCGTCTCTCGATCACCGTATCCTTGTCGACGCTGCCGGACACTTCTGTGTTGAGCCGGTCTTCGAGCCGGACGGCGCGGTTTTCCTCGCGCGCCAGCTTCAGCTCGGCATCCTTGGCCCGTGTGGTCATTAGCTTGAGTTCGCCGCGTAGCGCCTCGCGCTCATCGCGGAGCGCGTTGATGCGGGCCCGGAAGCTCTCCGCCTCGGTGTCGCGTGTGACCAGGTCGATCTTGAGAGTATCGATATCCATGGTCACCTGCTGCAAGCGGTGCAGCAGTTCGTCGATACGGCTGTCCTTGAGCCGCTCGGAATGCTGGGTGGCGGACAGGTCCTCATGCAGCCTGCCGATCTTCATTTCCTCGCTGCGCAGGCTGGCGCGCATTTCGCCGGCCTGAATGGTCATCTCGTCCATCTCGTTGCGCAGGTCGACATTTTCGCCATAGAGCCGGCCAGCTTCCTGCGACAGCACATCGTGCTTGACGGAGAGATCGGCGGCCTTCTGCCGTTCCAGGCGGAGGTCGTGGCCGGTGCGGGCGACGGACGCGGCCATCTCGGCGCGCACCATGTCCTTCTGGGCCCTCAGTTCCTGGGGACTGACGGGCATCGTCGCCACGATCCGGGCTTCGGTGAACTTGACGATGCGGCGGTGGATGGCAGGTGCGAGGAGCAGACCCACCAGGATGGCGGTCAGAAATCCGAGCCCGAACAGCAAAGCATATTCTATCACGACAAACCTGCAGATCTAAGCACCGACAAGGAAACGCACGGGATGGCAGAAACGATGCTCGTTTGCACCAATATATCCTTGAGGCGTTAAAGCATGCAGCCGTGCCTGTCGCAAGTTACGTGGGGAACAGGCACGGTCAATTTTTGGATGTGTCGTTAATTTAGCAAATCTGACTATAGATCAGAAAGGGTTCCAGGTGGCGCGGCGGGTCATCTTGAGATAACCGACATTGACGCCCAGCCGGGCACCGACGCCGGTACGGATCGGCACGATCACCACATTGTGGCTCTTGAGAACCGTCATGCCGAAGCCGGCAACAACATAGGCCTGGCCGGAAATGCCGCCGAACCGCGAATAGGCAAGCTTCACATCGGGCAGGTTATAGACCAGCATCATCACGCGGCTGCCTTCGCCACCGTAATCGATGCCGAGCGATGGGCCTTGCCAGAACATCGAATGCTGGCCGGCATTCTTGGTATAAAGGTCGCCCTCGCCATAAGTCGCGCCGGCGATGAAAGCACCTGCGGCTTCCTGGCCGAGCACGTAGCCATTCGGCAAGCCGTATTGCTGGAATGCCTTCTCCACCACCTTGGCGAAGCCGCCGGTCGTCGAGCCGAAGAAGCCATGGCCGGCATCGACGATCTCTTGCATCGTGTATTGCGCATTTTCTGCTCGCGCAGGGCTGATCGCCGCGACCATGAGCCCGACAAAGGCGAGCGCGATTGCAAGGAATTTTGAAGCGAAGCTCGTGTTCACACGCATTTTCGGATCCACCCCGTAGCTTTTGGCGCTTGCAAGCCGATCACGGCATTGAAAAAGCCAACCAAACTGAATTAAGTGCATTGTGAGCCGATCCGATTAACAATCGGTTTACCAAATGTGGTGTCATTATGGCAACCATAGCATTCCCGACGCTTGCCGCGATTCTCGTGTCTCGCTGTCGTGATTTGCCCGTTTATGCAACGACACGTGCGCTGGCCGGACCGCCTTGTGGCCCGCGTCACCAGGAGGACTAAATGGCTAAGAACCCGAATCTGACCCTTGAAGGATCCGATCTCGCTGCATTGCTCTGCAGCCGGGTTTGCCATGACGTGATCTCGCCGGTCGGCGCCATCAACAATGGTCTGGAACTGCTCGACGAAGGCGGCTCCGATGCTGACGCGCTCGACCTGATCCGCACCTCGGCGCTCAATGCTTCGGTCCGCCTCAAGCTTGCCCGGCTCGCCTTCGGTGCGTCCGGCTCTGTCGGTGCCTCGATCGATACCGGCGAGGCCGAAAAGGCGCTGCGCGATTATGCCATCGCCGAAAAGAAGACCGAGATCACCTGGAGCGGCCCGCGCGCCATCATCGCCAAGAACCGCGTCAAGCTGCTGATGAACCTCTTTCTCGTTGCCTACGGCTCGATCCCGCGCGGCGGCTCGATGGATGTCATCCTCGAAAATCCGGAAACCGACGCAAAGTTCACGATCACCGCCAAGGGCCGCATCATGCGCCTGCCGCCGAAATTCCTCGAAATCAATTCCGGCCATATCGAGGAAGCCATCGATGCCCACACCATCCAGCCCTACTACACGGTGATGCTGGCAGACGAAGCGGGCTTCGTGCTGACGGCGACCCAGACCGACGAAGCGCTGGTCTATACGGCCGAACTCGGCGGTACCGAATAAGGACAATACCTCGCACGTTCTGAAACATTGAAGTACCACGTCGATACACGCGGTAAGAAACTGTTATGCTTTCTTCTTTACTTTGAAAGGGAGAGCAGAACGTGCCGCGATGCGGCAACGAGGACCAAATGCCCAACGTGCTTATTGTCGATCAGTCCGACGCCATCTGCAAGGTTTGCAGCCTGATCCTTGCCGAATTCGGTTTCACCGCCCGGGAAGCCTCGGGCACGCTGGATGCGCTCGTCCGATGCCAGGCAGAGATGCCCAATGTCGTCATCGTCGATTCGAGCCTCGATGGCTCGCTTGAGCTCGTGCAGAACCTGCGCATGCTGCCGAACAGCCAGTTCCTCAACATTCTCTACAGCGTCTCCAAGGCCGACCTGCGCACGCTGATGGCGGCGAAGAACGCCGGCGCCAACGACGTCGTGCTGAAACCTTTCGACCGCAAGGCGCTGCGCGAGGTCTTTTCCAGAATCAAGATCTCGGCCGCCGCCTGAAGCCACGGTTTCCACCGTCTGCACATGCAAAAAGTCCGCCCCAATCGGGACGGACTTTTTGATTTGGCGAGTTCGCCGCACTGTCGACGTATCACTTGGCGGTCGTCGCGGCCTTTTCGATCAGATCGGCAACGGCCTTCGGGTTCGAGACATAGATGGCATGGCTTCCGGGAACTTCGACCACGGTGGAACCGGCGCGCTTTGCCATCAGACGCTGCGCTGGCGGCGGGATCATGTGGTCATCAGCGGCGACGAGGTAGTAGCTCGGCTTGCTCTTCCAGGCCGGGTCGGTCACGGCACCGGTGAGCGCTTCGACACCCCAGGGAACCTGCGAGTCAGCCATGAAGGATGCGGTCTCGGCATCCACATCGCCAGCGAACGAGGCGGCGAACTTTGCCTTGTCCAGCATCAGGAAGCCATCGACCGGCGGCAGGATCGGCGGAACAGGCGCGCCGGCTGGCGGATTGGCGATCAGGGAAGAAACCGACTCTCCCTTGTCGGGGGCGAAGGCAGCGATGTAGACCACCGACTTGACCTTCTCATTGGTGCCGGCTTCGCTGACCACGACGCCGCCGTAGGAATGGCCGACGAGCACGACGGGGCCGTCGAGCTGGTCGATGGTGCGCTTGGTGACCGCAACGTCATCGGCAAGCGACGTCGTCGGGTTCTGGACGATGCTGACATTGTAGCCGTCGTTCTTCAGGATGTCGTAGACGCCCTTCCAGCCCGAGCCATCGACAAAGCCGCCGTGAACCAGGACGATATTCTTGACACCGGTCGGTTGGGCAGCGCCGGTGGTGGCACCGGTAGCGGCCATGACGATCGAGGCGGCGGCAGCGAGCAGGGAATTCTTGGTCATTTGCGTAACTCCTTTTGGGTTTGATTTCGCGATAATCATTATCGCGATATGCATTTGATAGGCGATATTTCGGCCGCTGTCTAGTTTTTTCTTATCGCAATAATCATTTTTGTGATAATATGCTGAAAACGTTGCAACATAATTTCGGAGAAAGCCATGCCAGACACCCCCACCTTGCCGCTCGACAGCCAATTGTGCTTCTCGATCTACTCGACCGCCATCGCGATCAACAGGGCCTACAAGCCATTACTCGATGACCTGGGGGTAACCTACACCCAGTATCTAGCATTGAGCACCCTCTGGGAACACGATGGACTGAGCATATCGGTAATCGCCGACCGCCTCGGGCTGGAGCCAAGCACCATCACTCCCGCCGTGAAACGGCTGGAGGCAGCCGGCTTCGTGATTAGAAGAAGAAGTGCTGTGGATGAGCGGCTTGTCGAGGTGTTTCTGAGCCAGCAGGGAAAGGAGCTGCATGCAAAGACAGGATGCCTCACCGACACACTTCTGCGCCGCTCGGGCTTCACGGTGCCCCAGATGATCGACCTTAATGAAAAGGTCCAGGCACTGCGGGATGGGTTGGCCGCGAACGGTAACCCTGGGTGACCCCAAAATGAAAAACCCGCCCCGATGGTTCGGAGCGGGTTCCTGCAGGTCTTGTCGAAGGCTAAAGGCTTACGCGGTTTCCATATATTCCGCTGTATCCGGCTCGCGAAGCACGTAACCGCGTCCCCACACGGTTTCGATGTAGTTCGCGCCACCGGCCGCTGCTGCCAACTTCTTGCGAAGCTTGCAGATAAACACGTCGATGATTTTCAGTTCAGGCTCGTCCATGCCACCATAGAGATGGTTGAGGAACATTTCCTTGGTAAGCGTGGTGCCCTTGCGGAGCGAGAGCAACTCCAGCATCTGGTATTCCTTGCCCGTCAGGTGAACGCGCTGACCGCCGATTTCGACAGTCTTGGCATCCAGGTTGACGATCAGGTCGCCGGTGATGATCACCGACTGGGCGTGACCCTTGGAGCGGCGCACGATCGCATGAATGCGCGCCACCAGTTCGTCCTTGTGGAACGGCTTGGTCATGTAGTCGTCGGCGCCGAAGCCGAGACCGCGAACCTTGTCCTCGATACCGGCCATGCCGGAAAGGATGAGGATCGGCGTCTTGACCTTGGACAGACGCAGGGTCCTGAGCACTTCGTAGCCCGACATGTCGGGCAGGTTAAGGTCCAACAGGATAATGTCGTAGTCATAGAGCTTGCCGAGGTCGACGCCTTCTTCACCGAGATCGGTGGTGTAGACATTGAAGCTCTCGGATTTGAGCATTAGTTCGATGCTCTGCGCTGTCGCGCTGTCATCTTCAATTAGTAGAACCCGCATAAATTCATCCCCTTTTCCGCCGCCTTGAAAGGTTGCAAACTCCCCATCCGGCCAGGATCCAGCTTTTGGCTGATTTGGAGGCTGCCATGGAATGGTTAACAAATTCTGATTCATCCTGGCAAGATGTATCGACTTTGTTAAATAATTTTTCCAGACAACTGTTTTTCATAGGTATTTTCACATTACCATTTTAATGTTTTACATTAACCAATGGCGCCAAATGACTCTCCGGACTCATTCTTAGTCAAATCGGCACGAACTGTTTCGCCATTTACCGACCTTTAAATGATCGTCGTTATCATTAACGATGCCCGTAAATGAAAGGTTACCGCCGTTATATAATTATTAACGTCGGTGAATTTTTTTTCGGTCCGTCATGAAGATGGGGTCGGAAACGGGATTATTCCTGTTAACCGGGGTCTCGCTATCCACGGAGTATTGCGTATGAAGTCGCGTGAGAGCCTAGTCCGTCTGAAGGAATTCCAGCTGAAGGAAAAACGCCGTCAGTTGAAACAGCTTCAGATGATGATGGCCGAATTTGAGCGTATGGCAAAGGATCTGGAGAACCAGATTCAATATGAAGAAAAGAAATCCGGCATCACTGATCCAAGCCATTTTGCCTATTCGACCTTTGCCAAGGCCGCTCGCCAGCGGTCCGATAATCTACAGGTCTCGATCAAGGAATTGAAAGTCCAGCAGGAGGGCGCGGAAGCGTTGGTGGATGAACTCCAGTCCGAGTTCGACAAGGCCTCGGCACTTGAGGAACGGGACCTGAGAATGCGCGCCTGACGGCGCACATCCGTTCGACACATCGATCAAGCCAAACCCAGGCCACGGCCGGGGTGTTCGACTGCGCCCTGGATTTGGCCAGCCGGATTGTGATCCGGCTATCGTTGTTTCAAAAGCAAAGGCCCCGCTGCGACAACGCAGCGGGGCCTTTCCGATTTTTAATGCTGTGAATGGATCAGCCGCGCGCGAGCAGCGCCTCGACCTCTTCGAGCTTCGGCATCGATGGCGCGGTGCCAGGACGGGTCACCGATATGCCGGCGACTGCGGAACCGAAGCGGACGGCATCGAGCGGCGTCATGCCTTTGGCGATGGCAGCGGCAAAGCCGCCATTGAATGCGTCCCCTGCCCCTGTCGTCTCGACCACGGGGCCTGCCCTGAAGACAGGAACGAGCACCGACTCCGTCTTGCTATGATACAACGCGCCTTGCGAGCCGAGCGTGATGATTGCCGTCTTGACACCCAGTTCCAGCAGCCTATCGGCCGCGACTTTGGCTTCATCGAGATTGGTGACCGGCAATCCCGTCAGGATTTCCGTCTCGGTCTCGTTGGGGGTCACATAATCGCAGAGTGCGAAGACGGAGGCATCCAGCTTCTGCGCCGGCGCCGGATTGAGCACGGTGATTGCGCCGCCCTTGCGAGCAATCTCCAATGCCCGCACCGCCGCATCGAGCGGCTGCTCGAGCTGGGTCACGAAGATCTTTGCCCCGCCGATCAAGTCCGCATTGGCGTCCATGTCGGCCGGGGAGATGGTTGCGGCAGCACCCGGCGAGACGATGATCGCGTTGTTGCCGGTGCCTTCCTCGACGAAGATATAGGCGGCACCGGTATAGCTCGAGGGATCGCGGGTGATGGCCGGATGGACGCCCGCCTCTTCCCAGGTCTTCATCGCCATGTCGGCGAAGGCATCGACGCCGAGCTTGGACAGGAACGCCGTGTCGCCGCCGGCGCGCGCCGCGGCCACTGCCTGGTTTGAACCCTTGCCGCCTGGCCCCAGCGCAAAACCGTTGCCGAGCAACGTCTCGCCCATCTTCGGTTGGCGGCTGGCGCGATAGGCCGTATCGGCCACGAACACACCGAGAATGACAATGTCATGCTTCATGATCGCACCGTTTACTTCGCATCCGGCGGGATAACGCCCTTGGTCAGCACGAAGCAGCCATAGAAACGGCGCTCACCGGTCTGGATAACGCAATAGGCGTTCTTGGCGACTTCGTAGAAGGCGAAGCGCTCGACTGGCACCAGTGGCCAATGCTTGCCTTCGGCCTTGTCGATCACCGACTGCACTTCCTTCTGCACTTCAGGGATTTCGCTGGGCGAACCGACGACTTCCATGCGCTGTGCAGCATTGTCGATGAAGCTGTCGAGCGGCATCAGCGACAGGATCGCTTCGGCGGCTTCGGCAGAGGTGGTGTTCTCCATCCTCAGCAGGCTGCCATAGGTGGTCTGCTGGGCGACGGAATCCGACGGAAAGTTGAGATCGGACAGGATCAGATAATCGCCGTGGCCCATGGCCTTGAGCGCGTAGAGAACATCCGCATTGAGAAGCGGCGAGATACCTTTAAGCATGGCTTTCCTCCAGAATGGCATTCGGCCCTCTTCCGCAAGGGCCATCAGTAGATTTGCGGTCAGACTCGCTTGCCGGTCGCGCTGTCGAAAATATGAGCTGCATCCTTGCGCGGCTTGAGCTTGATCGCCTGGCCCGGCGAGAACATATGCCGCTCGCGGAACAGCGCCAGGATATCGCGGCCACCGAGATGCACGAACACCATGGTTTCCGAACCCGTCGGCTCGACCACGCCGACCTTGCCCTCAAAGCCGTCCTCGGCAATCTCGAGATGCTCAGGGCGGATGCCGTAGGTCACGTCCTGCCCCTCGGTCACCTGGTGATGCGAGCCAGCCGGAAACAGCACGTTGCCGGCCTCGACGAAGATTTCGCCATTGATGATCCTCGCCTTGCCCTTGATGAGGTTCATCGACGGCGAACCGATGAAGGTCGCCACGAACAGGTTGGCGGGGTTGTCGTAGAGATCGAGCGGCGCGCCGATCTGTTCGACATTGCCGTCCTGCAGCACGACGATACGGTCAGCCATGGTCATCGCCTCGACCTGGTCGTGGGTGACATAGACTGTCGTCGTCTTGAGCCGCTGGTGCAGTTCCTTGATCTCCGTGCGCATCTGCACGCGCAGCTTGGCATCGAGGTTCGAGAGCGGCTCGTCGAACAGGAAGACCTGTGGATTGCGCACGATCGCCCGGCCCATGGCCACGCGCTGGCGTTGGCCGCCCGACAATTGTCGTGGATAACGGTCGAGATAAGGCGTCAGCCCGAGGATGCCGGCCGCCGATTTGACGCGCTCGTCGATCACCGCTGGCTCGGTCTTCTTCAACTTCAGGGAGAACGCCATGTTCTCCCGGACCTTCATATGCGGATAAAGCGCATAGGACTGGAACACCATGGCAATGTCGCGATCGGACGGCGGCACGTTGTTGACCACCCGTTCGCCGATGGCGATCTTGCCGCCCGTAATGCTCTCAAGCCCGGCGATCATGCGCAAAAGCGTTGATTTTCCACAGCCCGAGGGGCCAACGAGGACAACGAACTCGCCATCGGCGATGTTGATATCCACCCCGTGGATGACCTCCATCGTGCCATAGGCCTTGCGCACATCCTGAACCAGAACTTGAGACATCATCCCTCCCCGACTTGACGCTGCCCTGCAAACGCCCACCGCACTGCTGCTGGCGACGCACCGGTTGGTTGCAAAAATACCAATCCAATGGGCACCTGTCGCAGAAGTGCAAAGCGCTGCAATTTTGAAATCCTCTAACCGAGGCCTCCTGTGTTGTCCACTGATTTTGCTGTGGCGGCCGCTCGCGTTGCATCATACTAATATTGCAATGCAATATAATTACTTGAAAAATGCCGATTGACGCCAATCCTGCAAAGGTTTTATTTTCCATCGCATTAAATGGAAATAGTCCCGAAATACAAATGCGATCAGACGGCCTCGCTGTCCTTAATAATGGCGATAAAATACAATTTGCGTCCAATGTGACTGCTGTGCAAGATTGCGGCGCGAGGGCGGAGGTGTTGGGAGTAATATTTCCGTTTAAGTAACCATTGAGGGAGGATATGGCGTGAAAGTAGAACTCTACGAATTAATGGCCCAGCAGGCGATCAACCGCCGCAATCTGCTGAAGGGCGCAGCAGGCGTGAGCGCGATGGCGCTTGCCGGTCCCGCATTCATGGGCATGGCGGCAACGCCGGCATTTGCCGCGGACAACCTGCGTGCCGAAATCCTGAAAGTGCCGGGTGTTGGCAAGGGTTCCCCGACGGACGCCGATTGGCAGAAGGTCGGCGAGATGTGCCTCGGCGCCACCAAGGCTTCCGTGAAAGAAGGCGAGTTCAAGGGCGTCGAGCTCTCGTTCATGGGCCTCAACAACCAGAACCTTCACAACGTGCTGTTCCGCGGCCTGCTTTACGCCTGGGAACAGTATACCGGCGCCAAGATCAACTGGATCGACCTTGCGCAGGCTGACTATAATGCTCGCCTGCAGCAATCGATCGCCACCGGCACCGTCGACTTCGACATCCTTGAAATGGGCGCGCCGTTCGAAGGCGATGTCTGCGGCAAGGGCCTTGCATCGGTCATGCCGGACTGGGTCAAGACCCAGATCGAAATGGATGACTATGTCGGCTATCTGCATGCTCCGGTGGGCACCTGGGATGGCAAGACCTACCGCATCTCGGTCGATGGCGACTGCCATAACTTCAACTATCGCACCGATGTATTCGGCTCCGCCGACCTCGGCAAAGCCTGGAAGGACGAAGGCCATCAGGGCGAATGGGCCGTTCCGAAGACCTGGCAGCAGGTTCAGGAAGTCACCAAATTCCTCAAGGGCAAGCAGCTCGACGGCGCCGATCTCTATGGCTACCTCGACGCCCCCAAAGGCTGGGGCGGCTTCGGCTTCTACTTCCTGGCGTCCCGCGCAACGGCCTATGCCAAGCATCCCGATGACAAGGCCTGGCTGTTCGACACCGATACGATGAAGCCGCGCATCAACAATCCGGCCTGGGTCCGCACCATCCAGGACGTCATCGACGCGCTGCCCTCCGAACCGGCCGACCAGCTCAATGCCGACCCCGGCACGACTGCCTTCCAGCAGTTCCTCGCCGGCACCGGCTCGATGGTCTCCTGGTGGGGTGACGTCGGCTCTATGGCCAAGACCTCCGACAGCTCCGTTGTCGGCGAAACCGTGGGCTTCTCGATCCTGCCCGGCTCGGACGACGTCTACAATGCCAAGACCGGCGCTTGGGACAAGCTTGCTTCCGGTCCGAATTATGCACCGAACATGGCCTATATCGGCTGGGGCATCTATGTCATGGCCCGTGTCGATGCCGATCCGGTCAAGCAGAAGGCCGCCTGGTCTGCTGCTGCCCATCTCGGCGGCAAGGACATCTCGCTGTGGACGGCTGCTTACCCGTCAGGCATGCAGCCCTACCGGAACTCGCACTTCAACATTCCGGAATGGGTCGAAGCCGGCTATGACGAAGCCTTCATCACGTCCTATCTGAACTCGGAAAAAGACTCCTACAACCACCCGAACGCTGCCATCGAGCCGCGCATCCCGGGTATCTTCCAGTACTATTCGGTCGCGGAAGACGAGTTGGCGAAGATCTTTGCCGGTCAGATGACGGCGCAGGAAGGTGCCGACAAGATCGCCGCTGCCTGGGAAAAGCTGACCGACCAGATCGGTCGCGACAAGCAGATCGCGCTCTACCAGAGCTCGCTCGGCGCCTGAGCACCAACCGCTTGAACATGGGCTGGCGACGGCGTTACGTCGCCAGCCCATTTCTTGTATCTGCCATCGATTCGGCGCTACAAGAAGACTGAACGCACTGACAGGACCGTATCTGCATGGCCAAACAGACTGAAATGATGATCGACCGGCTCTACACGGTCAACACCGACGCCGAGATACCTGCCAGCAGGAGAACGCTAGGCCGCGTCATCTTGTGGGCGGCAAGCGCACTGGTCATTGTTTCGTTCCTTGTCGAGGGCCTCTTCAAGGCGGGCAAGACCTCGTTCGGCTTCGACAACTGGCAGCCGGTGCTCTACGCTGTTGTGCTGTGGTGCCTGGCGCTCGGCGTTTCGTTGGTCATGGCCCACGGCGAATCCGGCAAGAAGCTGCTGTTCGTGTTGCCGGCATTCCTGTTTACCGTATTCATGGTGATTTTTCCGACGCTGTTCGGGCTGTATATCGCCTTTACCGATTGGAACCTCTCAGCCTTCGCGGGTCAACATTTCAACGGCACCGATAACCTCGTGCAGATGTGGCATGATCCGTATTTCTGGAACGCCATCGTCAATATGATCTACTACAGCCTGGCGATCATCGTCGAATACGCGATCGCTTTCGGGCTTGCCCTGCTCTTGAATGCCGAGATCAAGGCACGCAAGTTCTTCCGCGTTGCCTTCCTGCTGCCCTTCATGCTTAGCCCGGTGGCCGTATCCTGGATGATCGGCAAATCGCTTGGCGAGTATCGCTTCGGCCCTCTGGCCACGCTGGCGCGCCATCTCGGCTGGAGTCAACCCGCCTTCTTTTCAACGCCGGGCCTTGCCCGCACCTCGATCATGATCATGGACGCCTGGACCTTTATCCCGTTCATGCTGATCATGCTGCTGGCCGGTTTACAGGCGATGCCGAAGGAAGTGCAGGAAGCCGCCCGCGTCGACGGCGCCACCGGCTGGCAGGCATTCTGGAAAATCACCTTCCCGCTGATGCTGCCGGTGTCGATCACCGCCGTCATTCTGCGCGTCATCTTCAAGCTCAAGCTTGCAGACATCGTCATTAACGTGACCGCCGGCGGACCGGGTGGCGCGACCGATACGGTGACCAGCTTCATTTTCCGCGAGTACCGGGAGCGATCCAATGTCGGCTACGGCACGATGCTGGCCTTCGTCTATCTGGTGCTGATCATCCTGTTCGTCACCGGACTTTTGAAACTCGCCAGCCGCTGGAACACCAGCGGCCAGGAATGAATGCGCATCGGACTGAAAGAGGATATCTGACATGACAACCCTATCAGAAACGATCCGCATCGCCGACGTCCCGCAAGAAAATGATACGTCGGCAAAGTTCTATTTCGGCCGATTCTTCATCTACGGCGCCTTGGCCCTCTGGACGATCATCTGCCTGTTTCCGATCTACTGGACGCTGACGACCACGTTCAAGGTCGCCAAGGACGTGCAAAAAGGCGCCATCGTGCCCTGGGTCGGCTACCAGCCCAATTGGCTCGGCTGGCGGTCGCTCGGCCTGTCGCCGGACACGATCTTTCGCCCGTCCACCGTCCGCGACGAATTCATCAAGCGCTTCTACAACAGCGTCATCACCTCGGTCAGCGCCTCGCTGCTGGCCGTGCTGATCGGTTCGCTGGCCGCTTATGGACTCAGCCGCTTTGCCTACAAGATCGGCTGGATGCGCAACAAGGACATTTCGTTCTTCTTCCTGTCGCAGCTGATCCTGCCGCCGGTGGTGCTGGCGCTGCCTTTCCTGGCGCTCTACAAGGAACTGGCGCTGCTCGATACCACCATCGGGCTGATCCTGCTCTATACGCTGATGGTGTTGCCGATCGTCATCTGGATCATGCGCGACCAGTTCGGCGGCATCCCGATCGAGCTTGAGGAAGCAGCGCTTGTCGATGGCCTGTCGATCTGGGGCGCGTTCTTCCGCATCGTCTTTCCGCTCGCAGCCCCCGGCATGGTCGCTGCCTTCATCCTGGCGCTGGTGCTGTGCTGGAACGAGTATTTCTTCGCGGCCCTGCTGACCTCCACGCATGCCACGACCATACCGGTCATGGTGGCGAGCCAGACCGGCTCGCAAGGCATCAACTGGTGGTCGATGGCCGCCCTTTCTACCGCCGCAATCGCGCCGCTTGTCATCATCGGGATTTTCCTCGAGCGCTATATCATCAAGGGCATGACTGCTGGCTCGGTGAAGTAAGGCCGCTTGCCTCGCTGCACCGGCCCCCTCATCCGACGCTACGCGCCACCTTCTCCCCGCTGGGGAGAAGAGGAAATGGACCGCAGTGCTCTTCATCTACCGGAAGCCCCGCATATGCGGGATATCCCTTTTTCTCAGGCGCTTCAGCAGGTTACTTCTTCTCCCCAGCGGGGAGAAGGTGGCCGAAGGCCGGATGAGGGGGTATTATCGTTCGGAGCCGGCTACTTATCCAGTTCCGCCATCAGATCCCTGGTCTGTAGATAAAGCCGTTTGAAAATCTCGTATTGTTTTTCATAGGCCTTGTCGCCCACAGCCGGCACTTCGCTGTCCACCGGATTCCAGCGCGCGATGTCCTCGCGCCGCACGTCGTCCACCGCCAGCGCCGCCAGGAACGCATTGCCATAGGATGCTCCGACTGTCTTTTCACACAGAATCTGCGGCAGGCCCGAAATGTCCGACGTTGCCTCCAGCCAGATGTGGTTCTTGGTGCCGCCGCCAACAGCCATCAGCCGCCGGGGCCGCGCATCGGCTTCCGCATAGGTCTCGAAAATATGGTTGGTGCCATAGGCAATACCCTCGATCAGCGCCCGGTAGATATCGCCGCGCGTATGCGTCAGGTTGAGCCCGAACAACATGCCTTTGGCATTGGTGTCGTGGATCGGCGTCCGCTCGCCGGAAAAATACGGCAGGAACACCAGACCGTTGGCGCCGGGCCGAGAGTCCGATGCTTCCTTCGCAAGCTCGCCAAAAGCCGTGACCGGATCAAGATCGCGCCCGAACTGGTCGCGAAACCAATGTGTCAGCGTGCCGGATGTCGCAAGCCCAGACATCGAGGCGTGTTCGCCGGGGAAGAACCAGGGCGCATACCAGAGGCGCGCATCACGCACCCGCTTCTCCGTCAGCAGGATGATGAAGATGGTCGAGCCATACATCACCATCATGTCGCCCGCATCCAGCACGCCCACGGAGAAAGCCTCAGCGGCAGCATCGATCGTACCGCAGATCACTGGCGTACCAACGGCAAGGCCAGTGGCGTGCGCAGCCGCCTGGGTGACGCCACCGGCAATCTCGGTGGTCCACAGCACTTCGGGCAGCTTGTCGAGCGGCAGGATTCCGGGATTGAGATCATCGGACCAGCGCTGTTCGTCAACCACATAAAGCGGCGAGAAGTTGGCCGCCGTGTAATGGTCGATGACGCAGCGACCCGTCAATTTCTGGATGATGAAGGTGGTCGAGGAAACGATCTTCGCCGCCTTCTCATAGATGTCGGGGCAGTTGTTCTTGAGCCACAGGATCTTCGGCCCGACGGATTGCGAGGTCAGCGCATTGCCGCAGCGGTCGAGGATCTTCTCCTCGCCGAGCGCAGCATTGAGATCGTCGATTTCCTTGGCTGCCCGTGTGTCGACGCCATAGAGTACGCCGTTCATCAACGCATTGCCCTCGGTGTCGACCGGCAGCATGCAGGGGCCGATGGCAGACGCGCCGACCGAACGGATATCCTTGGGGTCGATGTCGCTCTCGGCAAGCAGCTTGTTGGACAGGAAGCAGAAATCGCCCCACCAATCCTGCTCGGGATCATGTTCCGCCCAGCCCGCCTGCGGCACCAGCATCTTGTGTGGGCGGGCGGCCTGCGCCACGACCGCGCCCATCTCATCCACGAGCACGCCCTTGGATTCGAATGTGCCGATGTCGATGCCGAGATAGTATTTCATGGTTTACCCATTCTAAGCTCGGCGGATGACGAAGGATCAACCTTCGGACAACTATGGCCGGCGGACAACTTCTGTTTCCCATCCATCGTAATCTCCGCCCCTCTGTCGAGCATGGTCACCAAGAAGAACGGTTTCATTGTCGATGGCGGCTGGGGCCTGAACTTTCGAAAAAATGATAACCAGTTGCTCGGTACCCCTGGCGCTAACGTCCTCGCGTTCGACCTTATAGCCGCGCGAGGTGATGAATTCACGATAGCTATCTAATCCTTCGCACGTGGGGAAATAGGCATAGTGCTCGATTGGTCTTGGTGCTTTTCCCTTGTCTCCCTGCTGCCGCAGTGTGGCCCGGACAGCTTCGTTCTTCAGGAAGTCATCAACAGTGCTAGGCGAGAATCCCAGAAAACGACGCGGATCGAACCATTTTGGCGACATCGAGCTAATTTCCCTTCCGAGCAAATCTGATCTCAGAATTCCTATGGCTGTTCGAGGAACGGCAGTTCCATGTCATGCTCAGCCAAGGTCGATTTGTAGTGCGTTAAAAAGGCCCTGAGCGAATTCCTGAGTTCGTTAAGCTCGCTGAATCCTGGCGATCCTCGTTTGACACTCAGGCATGCAGCATCCGCCTGCTTACATAAGATATACAACGTATCTCCTTGTAGGAGCACGCCCGGGAAAGCTCGCCCTGGATGTCGCATGATGGCTGCATTGGTTCGATCGGAAAAAATCTCGACATTCTCAATATGCATCTGCCGCAATCCTATTGCTCAAAATCATCCCGATCCAGACTGAATCCCGGGCCGAGACTGCCGATCCCGGCCACCAGCAGCTTCGTCAGCCCCTCCAGATCCCCCAGATCACACAGTTCCAGCGACGAATGCGAATAGCGCATTGGGAACCCCATATCGATCGAAGCAACGCCTTGGCCAACCAGTTGCACATAGGACGAATCCGTCAGGCAGCCAATGTGGGCGCTTTTCTGCAGGTTGATGCTTTCAGCCGCAGCCGTCTTCTCGAACAAATCAACCATCGCCGGATGCGGGATCGTGCCGTTCAGGGTGCCGCGGCCATGAAACGAGAACATCGCCATGCCCGGCCCCTCGCCCAGCTTGACGTCGCCACGGCTGCCCATATCAGGCGTGTCGGCTGCCAGGATCAGGTCGATCTGGATGGCGATGTCCGGCTGCAGCATCTGCGCCGCCGTCACCGCGCCGCGCAGGTTGAACTCCTCCAGAGTCGAAAAGACGATATGCACCGTCGGCCGTTTGTCGGCCTTGGCCAGCGCCCGCGCCACCTCGACCACCACGGCACAGCCAGCCCGGTCGTCGACCGAGGTGCCGGCAATACGGTCGCCCGCCAACTCAACGATGTTCGGCTGATAGACGATTGGCGTGCCGACATCGATGCCCGCCGCCAGCACCTCTTCGGCGCTCGAAAAGCCAGCATCGATATAGAGGTCCGGATAGGCCACGACCTTGTATTTCTCGTCGGGCTGGGTGGCATGATGCGCCTTGTTGGCAATCACCCCAGGCACATCCCTGCCCTCGCCGATCGAGAACAGCACGGCCTGCGAGGCAAGCGCCCGCTCAGGCACCCCGCCCAGCCGCTCGACCCTGACATAGCCGTTCTTTTCGATCTTGCGCACCACCAGCCCCAGCTGGTCCATGTGGGTGAACAACATCACCGACGGCGCGCCCGCCTCGCCGTCGATCGTGGCGATCAGATTGCCCAGCCGATCGGTGCGGGTGCCAAGCCCCAGCGCCTGCATCTCGGCCTTGAGATAGCGCCGTACCCGGCCCTCGTAACCTGAAAGGCCGGGGATCAGCATCAGATCGGTCAGCAGCTTCCTCAGACGCGTTTTCATCCCGCGCTCCTTAGCGATCCATCTTGACCAGCCGCATGAATTCCTTGGCGCGCTCGGCATCGACCGCATTCCAGGTGTGGCCATCGACCTTCAGCGACGAGCCGACGATGACGCCATCGGCGACCTTCAGCGTATCGCGCACCGTAGCGTGCTTGACGCCGGTATTGGCAAAAACGTAAGTGTCGGGCAGCACCTTCTTGACCGCTTCGAGATCCCCCATCTCGGCCGCCTCGCCGGTGATGGTGCCGGACACCAGCACGGCGTCGGGAATCGAAGAGAACACCGCGCTGCGCGCCCGATCGGCAACGCTGCGCTGGTCGAGCGAATAGGCAAATTCCGCCGAGATATTGTAGAGCAGCGCCAGATCCTCGCGGCCCAGCCGGTCGCGGTAGCGCATCGCCTTGCCGGCATCCGGATTCCACGGCCCCATGTCGGACGCATAGGTACCGGTGAATATCTCGCGCACGAAGGATGCACCAGTTGCCGCGGCCAGCGCGATCGAGCTCTCCGGATCCCACAGGACATTGACGCCGAACGGAATAGTGATCTCGGAGCGCAGCTGCCCGATGACATAGGCCATGGTCGCGGTCGAAGCGACATCGACCTTGAATTCGTAGGGGCGGTCGTTCTCGTTGCCGAACATCACGGCATCGAAGCCGGCATCCTGCAGCGCATGCAGGTCGTTGCGGCAACCCGCGAGAAGCGCCTCGAGCCCGCCGGCTTTGTCATAGAGCGGTGCGCCCGGCAATGCGCCGAAATGCACCATGGCAATGACCGGCTTCCTGTCGCCGAAAATACGCTTCAACTTGGCACTCAACGCAAAATCCTCCATGCGAATAATTCGGTCGCACATTTGCATTTCGATTCTCGCTTGTCATCACTGAGCTTTTGAAATCGAATAAAAACAATTGCTTTCAACCGCCCGACTGTTTTTAATCCGGCCAAAATCATTCGACGGAATGGGGCGTTTCGCACCGCCGTCTTCGGGAGGAAACTACATGAAAATTCGTCACTGGGACCGCATCGGCAATGGTGGTCTTGACTTCAGCGAGCTGGGTTTCGGCTCTGCCCCGCTCGGCAATCTCTACAAGGCCATTTCCGACGACGACGCCTATCAGGTGGTCGAAGCCGCCTGGGAGAGCGGCAATCGCTACTTCGACACAGCACCCCTCTATGGACTGGGTCTTGCCGAAACCCGCATGGGTCGCTTCCTCAAGACCAAGAACCGCGACGACTATGTGCTGTCGACCAAGGTTGGCCGCTACCTGGAAGTCTGTGCGCCGGAAGAGCGCACCGCCATCGGCAAGTTCTTCGAAACCCCGACCCGCCGCCAAGTCTACGACTATTCCTATGACGGCGTCATGCGCTCGATCGAAGCATCGTTCGAGCGCACCGGCCTCGACCGCTTCGACATCCTCTATGTCCACGACCTCGACGTCTACACCCATGGCTCGCAGGAAGCCGCCTACGCCTATATCGATGCGTTCATGAAGAGCGGTTACTACGCCGTGCTGTCGCTGCGGGATCAGGGTGTCATCAAGGCTTTCGGCGGCGGCATCAACGAATGGGAGATCTGCGAGAGGCTGGCTGAGCGTGGCGACTTCGACCTCTTCCTGCTTGCCGGCCGCTATACGCTGCTCGAGCAGGAGGCGCTCACGAGCTTCCTGCCGTTCTGCCAGAAGCGCGGCATCGGCATCACCCTAGGTGGCCCCTACAATTCCGGCATCCTGGCGCGCGGCCCTTCGGAGACCGCGCAATACAATTATTCGAATGCCCCGCAGGAGGTCATCGACAAAGTCCGCAAGATCAATGACGTCTGCGAAAGCCATGGTGTGAAAATGATCGAGGCCGCGTTGAATTTCCCGCTGCTGCATCCCTCGGTGGTCTCGGTGATCCCGGGCGGCCAGAGCGTCGACGAGGTCAGTTCCAACCGCGCAATCCTGGACAAGGCCATTCCCGCCGCACTTTGGGCAGACCTCAAGGCGCAAGGCCTGATGCGCGAGGATGCACCGGTTTGAGACAAGCATTCCACTGAATGGGGTGCTTGATTGCAACCGCTTAAGCATATGGGACAGGATGGACACAACCTGTCCCAGAACAGGAAAAAATCATAGCCGGACTATCTTGTAACCGGCAAATTTTTCTGCCATTTGATTTGCATCGATTTTTTAAGGCCGAATGGCTTGGCTCCCCCACCGCCCGGTGCGCGGCCCAACGACCTCTCAGCAGACGAATATATCGATATAAACGTCAGCTATTTCGGCCGGCAAAGACAACGAATGCAAGTCCCTGAAAGGAATACCCAGATGAACACTGGCATCGTAAAATGGTTCAACTCGCAGAAGGGCTTCGGCTTCATTCAGCCTGACAACGGCGGCCCGGACGTTTTCGTCCACATCTCGGCTGTCGAGCGCGCTGGCATGACCACGCTCAATGAAGGCCAGAAGATTTCCTACGAAGTGCTCGCTGACCGTCGCACCGGCAAGTCTGCTGCTGGCAATCTCGCTGCTGCATAATATCGCTTTATAGCGATGATGATTTCGAGGGCTCGGAGCAATCCGGGCCCTTGGTCTTTTCGGGACGTTCCGCTTGTTGCACCCCTCACCCGGCCCTTGGGGCCACCTCCAAGGAGAAGGTGGCCGAAGGCCGGATGAGGGGCCTCGCGACGAACGCGACTTACCCCTGCCGAAAAATAAACTCCGGCTTGACGCTGTCGCTCATGACCAACCTGCCGTTCGGCAGGTCGTTCTCTTCCATCTTGAAGGCGAAATCCTCCGACGCCAGATCCTTCCAGCGCTCGGAGAGACGACGGCGAAGCTCTTCTTCCGGCACCGAGATCAGCACGGTCGTATCATAGTGCCGGTGCAGGTCGGCCCAGTCTCCCGTCCCGAGCAGGATGTAATTGCCCTCGACCACGATGTGGCGCACATGCTGCGGAATCATCCGGCCGCCAGCCCGCGCAATCTCGATCGTGCGGTCGAAGACGGGTACCGCGATTTCCTTGTCGCGATTCTCCCTAAGCCGCCCCAGCATGTGGGAAAAACCGAGAACGTCAAACGTCTCCGGCGCGCCCTTGCGTGGGCGCAGGCCCCGCGGGATCAGCACCAGATCGTCATAGTGAAAGCCATCCATGGGAAAGACCGCCGCCGAGCCCGGTTCGCGGGCATTGAGCGCGTAGACGATGTCTTCGGCAACAGTCGATTTCCCCGATCCCGGTGGTCCGGCGATCGCGGTGATCGAACGCCCCTCTGCACCGCGTTCGGCAATCACATGCGTCAAACTGTCGAGATCGATGTCCCTGCTCATGCTGCCTCCCGAACTTCTCTGTTCACTCAGTCAATTGCCCAGCGATAGAGCTTTTGCAAGACCTTGCCTTCAAATCTGAAGGCGATAAAGGTAGATCAACACTACAAGATTTGCTGGGAGGAACCATGCGTATTCTTTTCGACCCGGAACCGCGGGCAGCCGAAGATATCTTCAACGCTGAAGACCTCAAGGCATTCATGAGCACCTACGACGTCGTCGCCTGGAATGGCGAGGAC
The DNA here is from genome assembly GCF_057787725.1 of Shinella sp. OV683. Classification (NCBI taxonomy): domain Bacteria; kingdom Pseudomonadati; phylum Pseudomonadota; class Alphaproteobacteria; order Hyphomicrobiales; family Rhizobiaceae; genus Shinella; species Shinella sp. OV683. The sequence goes on along the minus strand of NZ_CM173543.1, from coordinate 459,466 downwards.
CGAGAGGAATTCTACAAGCAGCACTTGCCCAACATCGATGTGCTGATCAGCCAGCAGGCTATGGAAAAGAACCGGCTGAACATCGCACCGAAGCTGCGGGCGATCGTCAATGTCGAGACCAATTTCCTGCCGAATGTTGATTACGAGGCCTGCTTCCAGCGTGGCATCCATGTCATCGCCCCAAGCTCGGTATTTGCGGCTCCGGTCGCCGAAATCGGCCTCGGCATGGCTCTGTCGCTCGCCCGTGGCATCCACACCGGCCATGCCGATTTCGTTGCCGGCAAGGAACTCTACGGCCTCGACGGCAACCACGAGGCCGAATTGCTGGCCGGCGCCGATGTCGGCTTCGTCGGCTTCGGAGATCTCGGCCGTGCCGTACACAAGCTGCTGGCCGGCTTCCAGCCGCGCATCCGCGCTTACGATCCATGGCTTTCGGACGGCGCGCTGCTCCGCCTTGGCGTCGAGCCGGCGTCGCTGGAGGACGTGCTGTCGAAAAGCCGCTTCGTCTTCGTGGTGGCGACGATCACCACCGACAACGCCCATCTCTTGAATGCCGAAAAGCTGTCGCTGATGCAGAAAGACGCCAAGCTGCTGTTGCTCAGCCGCGCAGCTGTGGCAGATTTTGCTGCGCTGAAGGAATTCGCAGAATCTGGCCGCATCCGGGTCGCGACCGATGTCTTTCCCGAAGAGCCGGTTCGAGCAGACGATCCGATCCGCAAGGTGCCGAACATCCTGTTCTCCGCACACCGGGCCGGCGCCCTGACATCGGCGCTGCAGAATATCGGTAAGCTGGTACTAGAGGATCTCGGCCAGATTTCCCGTCACCTGCCGCCCGTCGCCTGCAAACGCGCCGAGCGTGAAACCGTCAGCCGGCTGCGCAGCAAACCGATCGACAAGTCCTGAGGGAATAGCCCGACCTCAGATCACGCTTTTGAAATACTCGATCGTTCTGACAAGGCCTTCGCGGAGTGCAATTTTCGGCTCCCAACCGAGCACTTCCTTTGCCTTGGTGATATCCGGGCAGCGCTGCAGCGGGTCGTCCTGCGGCAGCGGCATGAACACCATCTTCGACTTCGAGCCCGTCAGCTCCAGCACGATCTCGGCAAGTTCGCGCATGGTAAATTCGCCGGGGTTGCCGATGTTGATGGGATAATTGATGCTGTCGGGCGCATCCATCAGCCTCATCATGCCATCGACGAGATCGTCGCGATAGCAGAACGAGCGGGTCTGGTTGCCGTCGCCGAAAATGGTGATGTCCTGGCCCTTCAGCGCCTGGACGATGAAGTTCGACACGACGCGGCCATCGGCCTTGTTCATGCCCGGACCGAAGGTGTTGAAGATACGCATGACGCGGATATTGACGCCGCGCATGCGATGATAATCATACATCAGCGTCTCGGCACCACGCTTGCCCTCGTCATAGCAGGAGCGAATGCCCATCGTGTTGACGTTGCCCCAGTAGGATTCCTTCTGCGGATGAATGAGCGGATCGCCGTAGATTTCCGAAGTCGAGGCCTGCAGGATCTTGGCGCCGGTCTTGGACGCCAGTTCCAAGAGGTTCATCATCCCAACGATGCTGGTCTTGAACGTGTAGATCGGATCGGTCTGATAGTGCACTGGCGACGCCGGGCAGGCCAGGTTGAAGATCTCGTCGAACTTCACGTCTACCGGATCGATGACCGACTGCTCGATCATCGCGAAATTGTTGTGGCCGCGCAGATGCGCGATGTTATCGACAGCGCCAGTGAAATAGTTATCGAGGCAGGTCACGAAATTGCCGCGCTCGAGCAGCCGGCTGCAAAGATGGGAGCCAAGGAAACCTGCGCCGCCCGTAACCAGAATTCTTTTCATTTGAAATCACGTCCTTGCAATCGAATCAGCCGCTTTTAAAGTGTACGGATTACGCGGGCCTTGCGGGTTTTACCTTGCGGTGATTCACCGCGATTCGGGAAGGTGCCTTTACTTTCGTTTTTTTCGTTCTATCGTGACCCCGATTTTCGCTGATGGATCGCACGAATGTTTCTCTCGCCTCGCCACAAGGAAATTCTCGATATCGCCAGGGTCCAGGGCAAGGTGCTCGTCGAGGAACTGGCGAACCGCTTCGAGATCACGCCGCAGACGATCCGTAAGGATCTCAATGACTTGTGCGAAAAGAAGCTGCTCAACCGCATCCACGGCGGCGCGATGTTCCCGTCGGGCATGGAGAACATGCAGTACGAGCAGCGCCGCCAGATCGCCTCGGCGGAAAAGGATGCTATCGGCCGCGCCGCCGCCAGGCTGATCCCCGACAATGCATCGCTGTTCGTCAATATCGGCACGACGACGGAATCCGTCAGCCAAGGGCTGCTTGACCACGGGCGGTTGATGATAATCACCAACAACATCAATGTTGCCAACAGGTTGCGCGTCTACCCACAGTTCGAGGTCGTCATTGCCGGCGGCGTCGTACGAGGCACCGATGGCGGCATCGTCGGCGAGGCCGCGGTCGATTTCATCCGCCAGTTCAAGGTGGATTATGCCGTGATCGGCGCCTCGGCCATCGACGACGACGGCGCCTTGCTCGACTATGACTTTCGCGAAGTGAAGGTGGCTCAGGCGATTATCGCTAATGCCAGGCATGTGATCCTGGTTTCGGATTCCACCAAGTTCGAACGCACCGCGCCCGTGCGTATCGCCCATATTTCCCAGGTTCACACGTTCGTGACCGACCGCTGTTTTCCGCCCAATATCCGCAGGATCTGTCGCGAGAACAATGTCGAACTGATCGAAACGTCACCCGAACCCTGACATGCCAGCGATTGTAGCCGCCCGCGTTTCGCGTTCTATCGAGGCAAGAACGCGCCTGGATTTGATTTTCGATTGACATTCGTTTTGTTTTCGTTTTGAATGCTTTTAGTTTCGAAATTGCGAGATATGCTGCATTGCGAAGGGGATTTGAACCAGTGACGGTGGATGTAGTCCACGACATTTTCATTGCGGGCGGCGGCATCAATGGCTGCGGCATTGCGCGTGATGCGGTCGGGCGCGGCTTTTCGGTTTTCCTCGCCGAGATGAAGGACCTGGCATCGGGAACCTCCTCGGGCTCGACCAAGCTCATCCATGGCGGCCTGCGCTATCTCGAGCATTATGAATTCCGTCTGGTGCGCGAAGCGCTGATGGAACGCGAAGTGCTGTGGTCGATGGCGCCGCACATCATCTGGCCGATGCGTTTCGTGCTGCCGCTGCACAAGGATATGCGCCCCGCCTGGCTGATCCGGCTCGGGCTGTTCCTCTATGACTATATCGGTGGCCGCAAGGCGCTGCCGGCGACCAAGGTGCTGAATCTCAAGCAGGACCCGGCCGGCAAGCCGCTCAAGGACCGCTTTGCCAAAGCCTTTGAATATTCCGATTGCTGGGTCAACGATGCCCGCCTCGTGGTTCTCAATGCCCGCGATGCCGCCGACCGCGGCGCCATCATCCGCACCCGAACGAAAGTGACATCGGCACGGCGCGAAAATGGCCTCTGGGCGATCACGATCGAGGATGTCGCCACCGGCCGTAGCGAAACGATCAGCGCCCGCCTGTTCGTCAATGCGGCGGGGCCCTGGGTGGACAAAGTGCTGCAACAGGCAGCCGGCAGCAACGCCCATAATGTCCGGCTCGTCCAGGGCAGCCATATCGTCATCAAGAAGAAGTTCACCGACCCGCGCGCCTATTTCTTCCAGAACAACGATGGCCGCATCTTCTTCGCCATCCCCTATGAGGAAGACTACACGCTGATCGGCACGACCGACCAGGATTACAAGGCCGATCCGGCCGGCGTCAAAATCACCGATGCCGAGATCGACTATCTTTGCGCCGGCGCCAGCGAATATTTCCGTGAACCGGTCCGCCGCGACGACGTCGTCTGGACCTATTCCGGTGTGCGCCCGCTCTATGACGACGGCGCCTCCAAGGCGCAGGAAGCCACGCGCGACTACGTTCTGAAGGCGGAAGGTGCCGAAGGCGAGCCGCAACTGATCAACGTATTCGGCGGCAAGATCACCACCTACCGCCGGCTCGCCGAATCCATGCTCGAAAAGATCGAGGAGGTGCTCGGTGCGCGCGGCAAGCCATGGACGCGCGGCGCGACGCTGCCCGGCGGCGATTTCGACAAATCGGGATTTGCCGGACTTCTGGCAAAGGTAAGCAAGGACTATCCTTTCCTTGGCGCCGCACACGCCAAGCGGCTCGTTCGCCTCTACGGCACCAACGCGATGACCATCCTCGGCAAGGCCAAGTCGATGGCCGATCTCGGCAAGTCGTTTGGCGCCGATCTGACCGAGGCCGAAATCACCTATCTCATGGACCAGGAATGGGCCGGTGCCGCCGAGGACATTCTCTGGCGCCGCACCAAGACGGGTCTGAAGGTCGACGCGGAGGGCGTCAAGGTCTTGGAAGAATTCTTGAAGGGCCGTCAGGCAGGCAACATGCAGCTGGCAGCACAGTAGACCGTCGGAAATAGTGGCTCACGGGAGCCAAGGCAGCGCAATTTCCGACTGGGAGGAGGAAGAATGCTGGAATTGAAGGACGTATCCAAACAGGTCGGCGCGGACATGCACATCCGCGACGTATCGCTGCGGCTCGAGAGAGGCAGCCTGAACGTCCTGCTTGGGCCAACGCTTTCCGGCAAGACATCGCTGATGAGGCTGATGGCCGGGCTCGACCGTCCGACCAAGGGCTCCGTCTGGTTCGATGGCAAGGACGTCACCGGCGTAGCTGTGCAGGCGCGCAACATCGCCATGGTCTACCAGCAATTCATCAATTACCCCGCCATGACCGTCTACGAGAACATCGCCTCACCGCTGCGGGTCGCAGGCACGGATAAGGCCGAGATTGACCGTCAGGTGATGAAGGCCGCCGACCTCCTGCGGCTCGGGCCCTATCTCAAGCGCTTGCCGCTCGAACTCTCCGGCGGTCAGCAGCAGCGCACCGCGCTCGCTCGCGCCATGGTCAAGAATGCAGGATTGGTGCTGCTCGACGAGCCGCTCGCCAATCTCGATTACAAGCTGCGTGAGGAACTGCGCGCCGAACTGCCGAAGATCTTTGCCGAAACCGGGGCGATCTTCGTCTATGCGACCACCGAGCCGTCCGAAGCACTGCTGCTCGGCGGCAATACGGCCACGCTGTCCGAGGGTACGGTCACGCAATTCGGGCTCACTGTCGATGTGTTCCGCAAGCCCGCCGACCTGATCACCGCCCAGACGTTTTCGGATCCGCCGCTCAATACCATCGACGCGGTAAAACGCGGAAACATCTTCGTATTCAACGGCGGTGCGGAAATCCCGGTGCCCGGGGATATGCAGGCGCTTGACGACGGCCCGCTGACGGTCGGCTTCCGGCCGCATCACCTGTCGCCCGCACAGCAAAGCAATGCGACCGCACAACTTCAGGCCAGGGTGACCGTCACGGAAATCACCGGTTCGGAAAGCTTCATCCACCTGGTTTACGGCAGCGACAAATGGGTGATGCTCGCCAAAGGCGTTCATAACCTGGCGCCCGACACCAGCATCACGGTCTATCTCGATACGCGTCATCTCCTCGCTTTTCGCGACGACGGGAGCAATGCATCCCGCCCGCTGAGCCGAGCGGCATAGGAGGAAGAGGCACAATGGCACGCATCAATCTCGACCATATCCGCCATTCCTACATGGCAAACCCCGAAAAGCCGTCCGACTACGCGCTGAAGGAAGTTGACCACGTCTTCGAGGACGGTGGCGCCTATGCGCTGCTTGGGCCCTCCGGCTGCGGCAAGACCACCCTTCTCAACATCATCTCGGGCCTGCTGACGCCCTCGCATGGCCAGTTGCTGTTCAACGGCAAAGACGTGACGCGGCTGTCGACGCAGGAACGCAACATCGCCCAGGTGTTCCAGTTCCCGGTGATCTACGACACCATGACCGTCTACGACAACCTGGCTTTCCCGCTGCGCAATCGCGGCATTCTGGAGCCTGACGTCGACCGCAAGGTACGCGAGACGCTTGATATCATCGACCTCGCCGACTGGGCCAACAAGAAGGCACGCAGGCTGACCGCCGACCAGAAGCAGAAGATCTCGCTCGGCCGCGGCCTGGTGCGCTCCGATGTCAACGCCATCCTGTTCGACGAGCCGCTGACGGTCATCGACCCGCATATGAAATGGCAGCTGCGGTCGCAGCTGAAGCTGCTGCACCGTCAGTTCGGCTACACCATGGTTTACGTTACCCATGACCAGACCGAGGCGCTGACCTTCGCCGATCAGGTCGTGGTCATGTATGACGGCGGCATCGTGCAGATCGGCACGCCCGCAGAATTGTTCGAGCGGCCAAAGCACACATTCGTCGGCTATTTCATCGGCTCGCCGGGCATGAACGTCCTGCCCGTAACCGTCGACGGCAGGATCGCCAGGCTCGGCTCGCAGGCGATCGCCTTGCCGGGTGCGCCTAAGGTGGCTGCCACTGGCGTCGAGCTTGGCATCCGCCCCGAATATGTACGCCTCGGCGCTACGGGCATGCCGGTCTCGATCAGCAAGATTGAAGATATCGGCCGCCACAAGGTCGTGCGCGCCAATCTCGAAGGTCGCGAGATCGCGGCAATTATCGGCGAGGATGAAAGCGTGCCGGCAGACCCGAAGCTCAGCTTCGATCCCGCGGGTATCAACATCTATGCCGATTCCTGGCGGGTCGATTTCGACCGCAGCAACGTGGAGGCCTGAGTCATGGACAGGACTTGGAACAACAGGGCCTGGTTTCTGGTATTGCCGGTGCTGGTGCTTGTCGCCTTCTCAGCGGTGATCCCGCTAATGACGGTGGTCAATTATTCCTTCCAGGACACTTTCGGTAACAACCAGTTCTTCTGGAACGGTGTCGACTGGTATCAGGAACTGCTGGCATCCGACCGTTTTTGGGCGTCGATGCTGCGCAACCTGATCTTTTCGGGCATCATCCTGGCCATCGAAGTGCCGCTCGGCGTCTTCATCGCGCTCAACATGCCGAAGAAGGGGTTGGGCGTACCCGTCTGCCTGGTGCTGATGGCGTTGCCGCTGTTGATACCCTGGAATGTCGTCGGCACCATCTGGCAGGTGTTCGGGCGCAACGATATCGGCCTGCTCGGCTACTACATCAACGCCATCGGCATCGATTTTAACTATGTACAGCACCCCCTCGATGCCTGGATCACGGTCATCATCATGGATGTCTGGCATTGGACCAGCCTTGTCGTGCTGCTTTCCTATGCCGGCCTGGTGTCGATCCCCGACGCCTTCTACCAGGCGGCCAAGATCGACGGCGCCTCGCGTTGGGCGGTGTTCCGCTTCATCCAGCTGCCGAAGATGAACCGCGTGCTGCTGATCGCCGTACTGCTGCGCTTCATGGATAGCTTCATGATCTATACCGAACCCTTCGTCGTCACCGGCGGCGGCCCGGGCAACTCGACGACGTTCCTGTCGATCGACCTCGTGAAGATGGCGCTCGGCGAGTTCAACCTTGGCCAGGCGGCAGCCATGTCGCTGGTCTACTTCCTGATCGTCCTGCTGCTGTCATGGGTGTTCTACACCGTGATGACCAATTACGACGCGGAGCGCTGAGATGACCGACACTTCAACAAGAACCGCGGACACGATGAACGGCGCAGGCACCGGCAAGATTGCAAGCAACCTGTCCCAGGACGAAATCACCCGCCGCATGCGCCGACGCGGCAGCGAATCCCGCTGGTGGTGGCTGGTGCCGACGATCTACATCATCGTCCTGCTCGTGCCGATCTACTGGCTGGTCAATATGAGCTTCAAGACCAACGAAGAGATCGTATCCGGGCTGACGCTCTATCCGCACAATCCGACGCTTGCCAACTATTATACGATCTTCACCCAGCAGGCTTGGTACTCCGGCTACATCAATTCGATCACCTATGTGGTGATGAACATGGTGATCTCGGTGAGCGTCGCCCTGCCGGCCGCCTACGCCTTCTCTCGCTACCGATTCCTCGGCGACAAGCACCTGTTCTTCTGGCTGCTGACCAACCGCATGGCACCACCCGCCGTCTTTGCGCTGCCGTTCTTCCAGCTCTATTCGGCCTTCGGCCTGATAGACACGCATATCGCGGTTGCGCTGGCGCACTGCCTGTTCAACGTGCCGCTCGCGGTATGGATCCTTGAAGGCTTCATGTCCGGCGTGCCGAAGGAAATCGACGAAACCGCCTATATCGACGGCTATTCCTTCCCGCGCTTCTTCGTGAAGATCTTCATGCCGCTGATCGCCTCCGGCATCGGCGTCGCCTGCTTCTTCTGCTTCATGTTCTCGTGGGTCGAACTGCTGATCGCCCGCACGCTGACCACCACAGATGCCAAGCCGATCGCTGCGACCATGACCCGCACGGTGTCGGCATCGGGCATGGACTGGGGCCTGCTGGCAGCCGCCGGCGTGCTGACCCTGATCCCCGGCGCGCTGGTGATCTACTTTGTCCGCAACTACATCGCCAAGGGCTTTGCCCTGGGCCGCGTTTAAGAAGGGGGAGGACACTATGAGCAGCTTTGCATGGATGGCATGGACATTGCCGACCACCCTCTTCTTCATCGTCATCCTGCTGCTGCTGGTCGGCATGGCGGTGTGGGAATATGCCTCGCCGGGCGGCAAACCGCGGGTGGGCATTCTGAGGTTCGAGACGACCAGGGGTGACCGTCTCTTCATATCGCTGCTTGGATCAGCGTACATTCACCTCGCATGGCTGGGGCTGATCGGCCCCAATCTGTGGTGGGCTCTTGGCCTGTCTGTCGTCTACGCCATCGGCGTCTTCAGGCTGGTCTAGGGTTCGGAAGGAATGAGCGATCCGGCTGCCACCGGACCGCTCCTATCGCAATCGCAAAACCCAGGGAGGATCATATGCGAAAGCAATTACTGACAACGACAGCGGTGATGCTGCTTGCCTTTACAGGCAGCGCATTCGCCGGAATGGATGAGGCCAAGCAGTTCCTTGACAAGGAAATCGGCGACCTGTCAACGCTTTCCCGCGCTGATCAGGAAAAGGAAATGCAGTGGTTCATCGATGCCGCAAAACCGTTCCAGGGCATGGAAATCAAGGTTGTGTCGGAAACGCTGACCACGCACCAATATGAATCACAGGTGCTGGCTCCGGCATTTACGGCCATCACCGGCATCAAGGTCACGCATGACCTCACCCAGGAAGGTGACGTCGTTGAAAAGATCCAGACCCAGATGCAGACCGGCCAGAACCTCTACGACGGCTGGGTCAATGACTCCGACCTGATTGGCACCCATTGGCGCTACCAGCAGGTGCGCAATCTGACGGACTGGATGGAAAACGAAGGCAAGGACGTGACCAATCCCGGTCTTGACCTCAAGGATTTCATCGGCACGTCGTTCACGACAGCACCGGACAAGAAGCTCTACCAGCTTCCAGACCAGCAGTTCGCCAACCTCTACTGGTTCCGGTACGACTGGTTCAACGACGAGAAGAACAAGGCCGACTTCAAGGCAAAATACGGCTACGATCTGGGCGTACCGGTGAACTGGTCGGCCTACGAGGACATCGCCGAGTTCTTCACCGGCCGCGAAGTCGACGGCAAGAAGGTCTATGGCCACATGGACTACGGCAAGAAGGACCCGTCGCTTGGTTGGCGGTTCACCGATGCCTGGCTGTCGATGGCCGGTAATGGCGACAAGGGCCTTCCGAACGGCCTGCCGGTCGACGAATGGGGTATCAAGGTCGATGCCAATTCCCGTCCGGTCGGTTCCTGCACCGAGCGCGGTGGCGACACCAACGGCCCGGCTTCGGTCTATTCGATCCAGAAATATCTCGATTGGCTCAAGGCCTATGCCCCTGCCTCTGCCCAGGGCATGACCTTCTCTGAATCCGGCCCGGTTCCGGCTCAGGGTGAAATTGCCCAGCAGATCTTCTGGTACACAGCCTTCACCGCCGACATGGTCAAGGATGGCCTGCCGGTCGTCAATGCGGACGGCACGCCGAAGTGGCGCATGGCCCCCTCGCCGCATGGCGTCTACTGGAAGGAAGGCATGAAGCTCGGCTATCAGGACGTGGGTTCCTGGACGCTGATGAAGTCGACGCCGGATGACCGCGCCAAGGCCGCATGGCTTTATGCGCAGTTCGTGACCTCCAAGACCGTCGATGTGAAGAAGAGCCATGTTGGCCTGACCTTCATCCGTGAATCGACCATCCAGGACAAGAGCTTCACGGAACGCGCTCCGAAGCTTGGCGGCCTGATCGAGTTCTATCGCTCGCCGGCCCGCGTCCAGTGGTCGCCGACGGGTACCAACGTGCCGGATTATCCGAAGCTGGCACAGCTCTGGTGGCAGGCGATCGGCGATGCCGCATCGGGTGCCAAGACTGCCCAGGAAGCCATGAACTCGCTCTGCGCCGAGCAGGAAAAGGTCATGGGCCGCATCGAAAAGTCGGGCATCCAGGGCGATATCGGCCCGAAACTGGCCGAAGAGCATGACATCAACTACTGGAACGCCGATGCCGTCAAGAACGGCCATCTCGCTCCGCAGTTGAAGATCGAGAACGAGAAAGAAAAGCCGCTGACCGTCAATTACGACGAACTGGTCAAGAGCTGGCAGAAATAAGAAGAAGCGTTGCACTTCTCTCCCACCGGGGCAGCGATGCCCCGGCTTTTTTTGTCGGTCGGGCGGTTTATCCGCCCGACCGGTCGCCTGACGGCAGCAACGGCGCTTATGCGAACAGGAAATCGCCGACGACGAGATCGGCCCTTTCATGGCCCTTGATGATCAGCACGTCCTCGCCCAATGTGATCCAGACGTCTGCACCGTGATTTCGGGCATGGCTGCGAACATCGCCGATATCCGCCATCCCCTTCCATCCAGAAAGATCGACCTTGTCGACACCGAGCTCCAGATCCGCAATCGTGTCCGTCCCACCCTTGGTGCCGAAGTGAAACGTATCGATGCCGGCAAGCCCGGTGAGCACGTTGTCGCCCCTATTGCCCTGAAGGCCGTCATAACCAATGGTTCCCGTGGCGTTGGCATTCTTAGCACCGATCAGCACGAGGTTCTCGACATTCGCGGAAAGCTTGTAGCTGACAGTCGACCGCACCGTGTCGGTTCCCTCGAGGCCCGACTCGACCAGCTTGTATTTTGCATTGTCGGTGACAAACGTGTCATTGCCTTCGCCGCCGTAAACCTTGCCCCTGAACACGCCGCCTATCGTGTTGAAGCTGTCATTCCCAGCTCCGAGCGCGACATGGCCGATGATCGTGCCATCGTTCGTCACCTTCTGCACACCATCGGCACCGAAAATAGCCGCACTTGCGCCGAGCGGCCCGCCGCTACCTTCCACCAGGACACGGATGGTGCCGTGATTGGCAATGGTTGCCTTGCCAGCAGCAGCGATGCCGGCGGCGTAGGCGAGGATCTCGCCCTTCGCGCCATTGATGACGGTCGCATCGGCTCCACCGACTGTCATCCCGACAAGCGCATCGATCGACCCGTTGTTGACGAGACGGATTCCATCCACTGCGGCCCCGCCGCTCAAATCTCCGCCCACCATGCCCCACATGCCGTCGATGATCTGGCCGTTGTTGGTCGCCACTGAATTTGCGCCCGTAAGGACAACGCCCACCGTTCCAGAAACCACACCGCCTTGCGCGATCGTAACCTTGCTGTGCTCTCCAGAAGCACTGATGGCACCAAGGCCAGCCGAGGGGCTACCGAGGAAAATACTGGCGGAGACGTGAGCATGTTTGCCGATGTTGATGGTGGCGTTGTCACCATAGGTCACCACACCGCCGTAAAGACCGCTGAGTCTGCCGTCGATATTGTAGGTATTGCCCTTGATGTGCGGCTTGTTCGTTATATCCTCCACAAGGGCGCGACCGAAAGTGGACGCATCGGGTGTCCCGGAGGCATCGCCACCACTGTAAATCACAGCGTCTTGAGTAACCGCAAATGTGGTGTTTGAAACGGACACAATAACGCTCTCGTAGTGCGTGCCGTCGATCGTCTTGGTGGTCATGCCTGTATCCTTCTGAAATTCAAAATTGAAAATGCTCAGCTGCATATGGGCAGATGTTTCAAGAGACACTGAAGAAGCGAGTCCTGACGAAACGTCGATCAGGACCAAAGTATCGGATTGTGTGCCGCAGTTGCCCCTCTGTACCCAAGCATGTTTCTGCGAGATTTCTGACGACGTGTCAAATTACCAAATACATCCAAACCCGGTTTATGCCGTCCTCCGCGAAAATACGGTCGACATAAGCTGAGTTCGCTAAATTCTTCTTGGGCAATCGGCTGGAGACTTAACAGGAGGCGCCCTGTCCGCGCCTCCCTTTCGAGAGAATCTTATCCCCGGAATGTATACTCTTCCCGAGATTCGGGCTTCATCTCGATCGAGAAACCCGGAGCTTTAGGCGGCATGTAGGCGGCATCCTTGATGATGCAGGGGTCGAGGAAATGCTCATGCAGATGGTCGACGAACTCGATCACCCGGCCTTCGATCGTACCCGAGATGGCGACATAGTCGATCATCGAGAGATGCTGGACATATTCGCAGAGGCCAACGCCGCCCGCGTGCGGCCAGACCGGCAGGCCGTATTTCGCCGCCATCAGCAGCACGGCCAGCACTTCGTTCAACCCGCCCATGCGGCAGGCATCGATCTGGACAATGTCGATCGCGCCACCGGCGATCATCTGCTTGAAGATGATGCGGTTCTGGCACATTTCGCCGGTCGCGACCTTGACCGGCGCGATGGCTTCGCGGATCGCCTTGTGGCCGAACACGTCGTCCGGGCTGGTCGGCTCCTCGATGAAGAACGGCTTGCAAAACTGCAGCTTCTTGACCCAATCCTTGGCTTGCTCGACTTCCCACACCTGGTTGGCGTCGATCATCAGGTAACGATCCGGGCCGATCACTTCGCGGGCGATGGTCAGGCGGCGGATATCGTCTTCGAGATCGCGGCCGACCTTCATCTTGATATGGTTGAAGCCCTCGTCGATCGCCTCCTGGCAGAGGCGGCGAAGCTTGTCATCGTCATAGCCGAGCCAGCCGGCCGACGTCGTATAGCAGGGATAACCCTTGGCATCGAGCTTGGCGATGCGCTCGGCCTTGCCGGGCTCGGCCTTCTTGAGGATAGCCAGCGCCTCGTCCTTGGTAATGGCGTCGGTGAGGTAGCGGAAATCGACGATCTCGACGATCTCTTCCGGGGTCATGTCGGCAACCAGCCGCCAGACCGGCTTGCCGGATTGCTTGGCCAGCAGGTCCCAGACAGCGTTGACCACGGCGCCGGTGGCGAGGTGGATGGCGCCCTTGTCAGGGCCGATCCAGCGCAACTGGCTGTCCGATGTCACATGCCGCCAGAAGCGGGCCGGGCTTTCGCGGATCCAGTCGAGGTCGAGACCGACCACGAGATGGCGCATGGCTTCGATCGCGGCACAGCAGATTTCATTGCCGCGACCGATGGTGAAGGTAAGGCCGTGACCCTCCAGTCCGCCCTTGTCCGTTCCGAGGATGACATAGGCGGCCGAGTAATCCGGATCCGGATTCATGGCATCCGAACCATCAAGGCTCTGCGATGTCGGAAAGCGGATGTCGAGCGTCCGGAGTTCAGTAATTTTCGTCAAGATAGCCTCACCAATGCTGCTAGGAATACCGATCAGATATCGGCTTTGAACGTCTGCTTCTGTGTGCCGAGGCCTTCGATGCCGAGTTCCACGACATCGCCGGACTTGAAGTAGCGCGGCGGCTTCATGCCCATGCCGACGCCCGGAGGCGTGCCGGTGGAAATGATATCACCCGGATGCAGGCTCATGAACTGGCTGAGATAGGAAACCAGGTATTTTACGCCGTAGACCATGGTGGCCGACGTGCCGTTCTGCATCTGCTCGCCATTGACCTTGAGCCACATGTTGAGGTTCTGCGGGTCGGTGACTTCGTCCTTGGTGACGAGCCACGGGCCGGTCGGGCCGAATGTGTCGCAAGACTTGCCCTTGGTCCACTGGCCGGAACGCTCGGTCTGGAAGGCACGCTCGGACACGTCGTGGGCGACAGCGTAGCCGGCGACATAATCGAGTGCATCCGCTTCCGAAACGTATTTGGCCGTCTTGCCGATCACCACGGCGAGCTCGACTTCCCAATCGGTCTTCTCAGAACCGCGCGGGATGAGAACGTCGTCGTTCGGGCCAACAATGGCCGACGTCGCCTTCATGAAGATCACCGGTTCCGGCGGCACGGCCATGCCGGATTCGGCGGCATGGTCGGAATAGTTGAGCCCGATGCAGATAAATTTGCCCGTGCCGGCGACGCAGGCGCCGATGCGCTGGTCGGCGGACAGAACCGGCAGCGAAGACGGGTCAATCGCCGCGATCTTCTTCAGTCCCTCGGGCGAAATGGCGGCGCCACCGATATCGGTGACATGGGCCGACAGGTCGCGGATCGTGCCATCGGCGGCAAGAATGGCTGGCTTTTCGGCGCCGGCGGCGCCCACTCGCATCAACTTCATAATCGTGTTCCTGGTTTGGTTTCGGTCAGATGGTCCAACCACCGTCGATAGCAATCGCCTGGCCGGTCGTATAGGTCGCGCCGGCCAGATAGAGCGCGAGATCGGCAATTTCATCCGGCGTACCAAGCCGGCCGATCGGCTGTCGGGCAATGAATGCAGCACGGGCAGCATCATAATCACCCTGGGCACGCATGCGGTCCTGTAGCGACGGGCTCTCGACAGTACCGGGGCAAATTGCATTGACGCGGATGTTCTTGGAGACGTAGTCGGCAGCGACCGACTTGGTCAGGCCGATCACGGCCGCCTTGGTGACACCATAGGCAAAGCGGTTCGGCACGCCCTTGATCGACGAGGCGACGGACGCGACGTTGACGATAGCGCCCTCGCCCTTTTCCAGCATGCCCGGCAGCACGGCGCGGATCGTGCGGATCATCGACTTGACGTTAAGGTCGAAGGCGAATTCCAGATCCGCATCCTTCATGTCCATGATCGAGCCGTTGTGGACGACGCCGGCGCTGTTGATCAGGATATCGAACGGCCCATGACCGGCGACGACCGCGTGCACGGCGTCGTCATCAAGCACGTTCAGCTTCTGCGTCTTGATACCGTCCCTGCCGTCGATCTCCTTGAGAATGGTTTCGTTGATATCGGTCGCCAGAACCTTGGCGCCGGCCTTGGCAAAACCGAGCGCGATCGCATTGCCGATACCCTGTGCGGCGGCGGTAACCAGCACCGACTTGCCCTGAAAATTCGCAGTCATGACGTCTGTCCTTCCAACATTCGCTTGCGTCCGGCCCGCGGGGTCAGACGGTTTTCACTCGCCTTTCGGCAATCAATATGTGATCGGCCGCCAGCACCACTTCGTTGCGCTGATTGAGCACTTCACAGCGCTCGATAACGCGGCCGGCATCGGCTCGTTTCGGGTCGTCTTCCTTCGCCGAGATCGTGACGCGGGTCTTGATCGTGTCGCCGATGAAGACGGGCCGAATGAACCGTAACTTGTCATAGCCATAGGAGAAAGCAACCGGATTGATCAGGCTTGCGGTCAGCCCGACGCCGATCGAGAAGATCATCGTGCCATGCGCGATGCGCTGGCCGAACGGCGTCGTCTTGGCAAATTCCGCGTCCATATGGTGCGGGAAAAAATCGCCGGTATGGCCGGCATGCACGACGAAATCGGTCTCGGTGATCGTCCGCCCGGTGGTGATGCGGATGTGGCCGAGCTCGTAGTCTTCGAAATAGATCGCCTTTTCCATTTTACGCTGGCCTCTGTTCGAGCGGGGTCGCGGGTTGGCTGGACGATTTGTAGCAGGCTTCCACCAACGCCATCGTGTTCCATCCGTCCTCGACGGAGCTGATCAACTCGCTGTCCTCGCCGGATGCAAAGCGCTGCAGGTTGGCCATGCGGCCGACAAAAGCGTCCGGGAACCATTCGCCCTGGAGCGGCACGGTGACCCACGAATCGCCGCCCTTGGGATAGATTTCCAGAATATCCGGCTCGCCATGCGGATAATTGAGATTGAGACCGAGCTGAAGGTAAGCCGCGCCTTCCGTGCCCGATACGCGAAACTCGCAAGCCTGATGCCGGCGGCCGAATTTGTGGTCGTGATTGATCGACAACGAGCAACGGACCTCATTGCCGTAATCGAGTATCGCCGACGTACGTGTCTGGGCCATTTCGTGATTGGGGTGGCCAATCGTCTTGGCGTGCACACCTTGGGGATCGCCGAGTATCTGGCGGATCACGTCGAGATAGTGGATCGAGTGCATGGTGATCTCGATGCGCGGCAAGCCGTTGAGAAATGCCCAGAGGCTCCACGGCGTGTCGACCGCCAGCAGCACGTCGATATCCACGACCCTGCCCAACAGGCCCTTGGCGATCGCATCCTTGAGTGCCAGCATCATCGGTGCAAAGCGCAGCTGGAAATTGCCGGCGGCCTTGAGGTTCTTGGCGCGGCAGACGTCGAGAACGGCGGTCGCACCGGCCAGATCGCTGCCCATCGGCTTCTGGATCAACACCGGCGAACCATCCGGCAATCCTTTGAGCACCGCAACATGTGCGCCCGGAGGCGTCGCCAGATCAAACACCGCACCGTCAACGGCAGCCGCTTCCTCGGCCGAACCATAGGCCTTCACGCCCCAGGCATCGGCGAGCTTCTCGGCCTTGGCCAGATCCGGGTCGTATAGACCCGCAACCGGAAAGCCAGCCTTCCTGTAGGCCGGGAAATGCGCATCGCCGACGATCGAGCCTGCTCCGAATGTCACGATCGGACGCGGATTGGCAGGCTTCGGCCAGGATTGTGAAAGGGAGGATGGGTCGAAGGTGGTCATGTTTGCCCCTCATCTGCCTGCCGGCATCTTCTCCCCGTTGAAACGGGGAGAAGGGACTCGCGGCAAGCGCGGAGCAGATTCCCTCGCCCCGCTTGCGGGGAGAGGGTTAGGGTGAGGGGCAACTTTGCAAGATCAATCAAGATGGAACACCTCTTCCATCCCGGCCCACCACTCACCTTCCTTGCGGCTTTCTAGTGGCTTCTGGCAAGGCATGCACACCGACCACCATTCTTGCGTCTTCGGATCGGCAGCCATCTTGGCCATGTCAGCGGCATAATCGGTGCCGTGATATTCGTAATAGGCGAACATCAGGTTCTCAGGCTCTTTGAGATAGATCGAGTAATTCCTGATGTTGCAGGCCGATATCATAGTGAGAATCTCGGGCCATACCGCAGCATGCAGCCGCTTGTACTCGGCCACCTTATCGGCGTTCAGGCCGATGATCTGTCCCATGCGCTGCATGATCACACCTCCCCTCGTGTCACGACGGAATTGAACTCGCTGATCGACCGGCGCTTGACCTCGTCCCAGTCCCAATCGATGCCGATGCCGGGCTCGGTGGGGGCAAGCGCATGACCGTTCTCGATCACCATATGCTTGCCGGTGATCTCGTCGAGTTGCGGAATGTATTCCACATATTTGCCGTTCGGGACAGCACAAGTAAGGCTGACATGCAATTCCATCAGGAAGTGCGGGCAGACCGGAATGTCGAAGGCCTCGGCCGCATGCGCGACCTTCAGCCAGGGCGTGATGCCGCCGATCCGACCGACATCGACCTGGACGATCGAGCAGGCGCCCTTCTGCATATATTCGCGAAAATGACGGATGGAGTAGAGCGATTCACCGACGGCAATCGGTGTCGAGGTGCTAGCCGAAAGCCGCGTGTGACCATCGATATCGTCGGCGGCCAACGGCTCCTCGATCCAGGCGAGATCGATATCCCTGAGGCGCGACGATCGGCGAATGGCCTCGTCCAGCTTGAAGCCCTGATTGGCGTCGGTCATGATTTCGTAGCCGTCGCCGACCGCCTTGCGGACCGCTTCGAGACGTTTGAAATCTTCCGAGCCGTGCGGCTTGCCGATCTTGACCTTGGAGCCGGTAAAGCCCTTGGCCTGTGCCGCAAGCGCGTCGTCGACCAGCGCCTGCTGCTCGATATGCAGCCAGCCGCCCTCTGTCGTATAAAGCGGGCAGCGATCCTTGGCACCGCCGGCCAGTTTCCAGAGCGGCAGACCAAATTTCTTGGCGCGGAGATCCCAGAGCGCCGTGTCGATCGCGGCAATGGCGATGGCCGTAATCGCACCGATTGTCGTGGCATGGGTAAAGAATTCGAGATCGTGCCAGATGCCTTCGATCATGTCGGCATCCCTACCGATGATGCGCGGTGCCAGATGATCCTTGAGCAGGCGCATGACGGAGGAGCCGCCCGTCCCGATCGTGTAGGAATAACCGGTGCCCACCGCGCCATCGCTGTCGGTTATGGTAACAATCGGCGTTTCCTGGCTGACGAAACTCTGGATCGCATCGGTGCGCTTGACCTTCGGAACAAGGTCGACCATCCGCAGTTCGACTTTCTCGATCTTAGCCATGGCCTTCAGCCCCTCAACGTCTTGCCGGTTGCCGCATCGAACAGATGCGCCTGCGACAGGTCGAAACTCATCTCGATCTTGTCGCCCATCTTCAGCGCATGTGGATTGAGCATGCGCGACACCCAGTCACGGCCGGTGAACTCGGCAAACACCAGCGTCTCGTTGCCGAGCGGTTCGGTGATCGACACTGTCAGTGTCGCCTGGTGCACTTCGGACGCCTCGCCCGAATTGATGCCGTGGCCGGTGGGGTAGATATCGTCGGGGCGCAGACCGAAGACGATCTTTTGCCCGGCGGAAACCTTGTCGCGGAATTGCTGCGGCACCGGCAGCGTATCGCCATTGGCGAAAGTCACCAGGCCATTGTCGATCGTGGCTTCCACCAGATTCATCGGCGGCGAGCCGATGAAGCCGGCGACGAAACGGGTCGCCGGCCGCTTGAACACTTCCTCCGGTGTGCCGACCTGCTCGATATAGCCGTCGCGCATGATGACGATGCGATCCGACAGCGTCATTGCCTCGACCTGGTCGTGGGTGACGTAGATCACCGTCGACTGCACCTTGGCATGCAGCTTCTTGATCTCGGTGCGCATCTGCGTCCTGAGCTTGGCATCGAGATTGGAAAGCGGCTCGTCGAACAGGAAGACTTCCGGATTGCGCACGATTGCGCGACCCATTGCGACGCGCTGGCGTTGCCCCCCGGAAAGCTGCGCCGGACGACGGTCGAGCAGTGCTTCGAGGTCGAGCGTCTTCGCCGCATCCGCGACCCGTGCTTCGATATCGGCCTGCGGACGTCCGGCGATCTTCAGCGAGAAGCCCATATTCTCCTTCACGGTCATATGCGGATAGAGCGCATAGGACTGGAAGACCATGGCCAGGTTGCGGGCGCGTGGCGGCAGGTCGTTGACGACGGTACCGCCGATGGCGATCTCGCCACCGGAAATGTCCTCGAGGCCGGCGATCATGCGCAGCGTCGTCGACTTGCCGCAACCCGATGGGCCGACCAACGCGATGAATTCGCGGTCCGCGACTTCAAGATTGATGCCATGGACGATCTCGAGCGCGCCGTAGCGCTTGACCAGATTTCTGAGTGAGACAGGTGCCATGTTTTACCCTTTGACCGCGCCGGAAGTCAGGCCGGAAACCAGATGCTTTTGAACGATGAAGGTGAGGATCAGCGCCGGGATGATCATCACCACGGCGAGTGCGCACATGCCCCGCCAATCGATGGTGAACTCGGCGGTGTAGTCGAGCAGCCCGACCGGCAGGGTCTTGGAATTGACCGAGCGCGTCAGGTTGGAAGCGAGCGCGAACTCGTTCCAGGATGTCAGGAAGGCGAAGATGCCGGACGATGCGATGCCCGGGCCGGCCAGCGGAAACTCCACTTGCCAGAACGCCTGCCACCGGGTGCATCCGTCGATCTGGGCGGCCTCGGCAAGATCCTTCGGCACCTGCCGGAAGAAGCCGTCGATCAGCCAGATCGTGAAGGGAACATTAAGCGCGACATAGGCGAGGATCAGGCCGAAATGCGTGTCGAGCAGGCCGAGCTTGGCATAGACAAAGAACAGTGGAAGCGACAAGGCGATGCCAGGCACGGTGCGGGTCAGCATCAGGCCAAGGAAGTAGCCGGACTTGCCGCGGAAACGATAGCGGGCAAACGCATAGCCGCCCGACATGCCAATACCGATGGCGATCAACGTCGAGGTAATCGAGACGATCAGCGAGTTGCGGAAATATTCGATGACCGGAATGCCGCCTTTGCCGACGCCGGAGAACATGGCGATGTAGGCATCGAACGAGATCTCGTTGGGGATCCAGACCGGCGGCTTGGCCATGATCTCGACCGTCGGGCGCAGCGAAGACAGCACGATCCAGAAGCCCGGCAGGCAGATGATGGTCATGGCCACAAACAGGCCGATGAAATGGCCGACCTTGAGGAGGCGACGGCGCAGGCGATGGGATTGGTTGATGTCCATGATTACCACTCCGCGCCGATCTGGGTTCTGGCCGCAGCAAGCTTGCGGTAGAAGTAGACAGTGAAGACGATCGACAGAAGGATCGAGAAATATGCCATGGCGTTGGCCATGCCCATCTTCGCATCGCCATAGGCGGTGCGCGAGACGAGCGTCCAGAGCAGCTCGGTGCGTTTTGCCGGCCCGCCATCGGTCATGATCTTGACGATGTCATAGGCGCGCGCCACGTCGAGCGAACGGATGGTCATGGCGATGAAGGCAAACGGCATAACGAACGGCCAGACGACATAGCGGAATGTCTGGAACGGCGTGCAGCCGTCGACGCGCGCCGCCTCGATCGGCTCCTTCGGCATGGCCAGCAGGCCGGCGAGGATGAGGATCGCGAAGACCGATGTCGAAGACCAGACTTCAGCAACGATGATCGAGAAGAAGGCGAGACGGCCGTCGATCAGCCAGGGGATTGCCGTATCGCTCAAACCGAGCGCCTGCAGCGCATTGTTGACCAGCCCGACATTGTCGTTGAACATGAACTTGAACTGGAAGCCGACCAGCAGCGGCGAAAACATCATGGGAAACATCATGATGGTGCGCAGGATGCGCTGGCCGCGGGTGGCCTTCTCGACCAGCATCGCAAGACCCAGGCCAAGCAGCATCTCGAGATTGAGCGCTATGGTCAGCAGCAATACGGTGCGACCGAAGGCCCACCAGAATTCCGCGTCGCCGAGCAGCTTGATGTAGTTCCGGAACCCGATGAAGATCCACAAGGTTTCGGGCTTGGTCAGACGGAAGGGCGTGAAGCTCGAATAGAGCGACAGAAGCAGCGGCACGATGACCACTGCGGCCAGGACCACGATGGCGGGCAGCAGCAGCAGAAACGGCGCTGGCGGTCTCCATCCTTTCATGCAGGGTACTCCGGTCATTCTAAGTGAGAAATGGGGCAGGCAGAATTAAGGGCGCGCCGCGTGCAGCGCGCCCTCTTTTATCACAGGATTTAGAGAGCCCCGGCTTCCTCGAGGATGTCATTGGCCTTCTTGGCCGCATCATCGAGTGCCTGCTTGGAGGTCTTGTCGCCAAGGATCGCAGCCTGCAGTTCGGGATAGACCGCATTGGAGATTTCGATCCAGAGCGGGGTCTGCGGAACCGGGAACGCATTCTGCGCGGCTTCCTGGAATGCCTTCAGCACCTCGGTGCGATAAGGATCGTTGGCAGCCTGCTTGATGTTGTATTCCCAGACGGCGGTACGCGTCGGCAGCGGGCCGGCGGCGGACTCAAGCTTCTGGCTGTCTTCGTTGGTCAGGAACCAGACGAGCGACGCAGCAGCTTCCTTGTTGGCGCAATTCTCGGTGACCGAGAAGCCGTGATGGCCGGACCAACCGGTGCGGATACCAGCCGAACCCTTTGGTTGCACCTTCACGCCGACATTGCCGGCAACCTTGGACGACTTCGGATCGTTGAAGAAGCCAGCCCAGCCGGGCCAATCGAGGTTGAGCGCCACGGTGCCGGAGGCGAAGCCCTGGCCGAGGTCATCCCAAAGATAGTTGGTCGTGCCGGCCGGCACAGCCTTGTTCTTGTACATCCGCACGAACCAGTCGAGCGCACGCACGCCTGCGTCGGAATTGAACACCGGCTTGCCTTCTGCGTCGAGATATTCGCCACCTTCTGCAACGACCATTTCATAGAAGCGGCCGTTGATGGCTTCTTCCTTGCCGGCAAACTGCGTGCCGTAGAAATCCGGCGGATTGGCGAAGAACTCTGCCTGGTCGGCAAGATCGGCCCAGGTGTCTGGCGGCACGAGATCGCGGCCATACTTGGCCTTGAACGCGGCCTTCTTGGCTTCGTCCTGGTAGAGGCTCTTCTGGTAGTAAAGCGCCGACACGTCGAACTGCGCGCGCGGCAGCATCACCAGCTTGCCGTCAAGCGTGGACGCCATGATCGTGGTCGGCACGAAGGCGTCGATTTCTTCCTTCGGCAGCAGCTTGTTCAGGTCCGTATAGATATCCGGATACTGTGGGGCGAAGGACGAATGGTTCGAACCCACGCACCAGGTGACGCTCGAAGACGCTATGTCGGACTTGATTTCCTTGTCGAGCTCGAAATGGTTCTTCTTGGAAAGCACGTTGACCTTGGCGCCGGTCAGCTTTTCCCATTCGGCGATGCGCGCATAAAGCGCTTCATACTGCTGACCGCCGATCAGCTTGGCATCGATGGTCACGCCATCGAACTTGCCCGGCAGATCCGCAGCCGAAGCCATGCCGCCGAACATCATAACAGAGATAACGCCAGCGGAGACGCTGGCCAAAAGACTTTTCATGGTTTCCTCCCAAGAGCGCCGCCGCCAAAAAGGGGCGGTAACGGATGCAAACTCTCACGGATGAGAGTTTCATTTATATATAAACAGCATCTTCACCGGAGCGTCAAGCGCAATTATCTTGCTTGCGAATCCATTATGCGTATATGAATACTGCACTTCACAGGAGGGAATGCGCTTGGATAATGACGACAATGACCGTTACCGCGCCCCGGCACTCGACAAGGGCCTCGACATTCTGGAGCTATTGGCGGGCATCGATGGCGGCCTGACGCAGGCGGAAATTGCCAAGCGCGTCGGCAAAAATGCCAACGAGTTCTACCGCATGCTCGACCGGCTGGTGAAGCGTGGATACGTCACCAAGCTGGATGGCGACCGCTACTCCCTGACGCTGAAACTCTTCGGCCTGGCACAGTTGCACGCGCCAGTGCGCAGGCTGGCATCCTATGCCACGCCGCTGATGCGCGAACTTGCCGAGCAGACGATGCAGGCCAACCAACTGGTGGTCTTCGATCGTGGCGCCGCCGTGGTCATCGCCCAGCAGGAAGCACCGGGATATTGGGGGATTTCGATCCGGGTCGGCTCGCATATCAGCCTGCTGAACACAGGCTCGGGTCATGTGCTGCTGGCCTTCCGCACACCGGAACAGCGCGCCATGATGATGCAAGAGTACGAGGAGCGCGGCGAAGCGCCACTGGAGCCGGCCTTGGATTTCACCGAGCGGCTCGACCAGATCCGCGAGCGGGGCTATGAGATGATGCCCAGCGTCCAGACCGCCGGCGTCGTCAACCTCTCCGCCCCGGTCATGGGACCGGATCAGAAGGCGATCGCGGCCTTGACGATTCCCTACATCACCATCATCAATTCTGCAGCCGCACCCAACATTTCGCAAACCATCCAGTTGCTGGTGAAAACCAGCGAGCAGTTGTCCAAATTGGCAGGACTGGATATCAAGATGACGGGCTGATTTTCTTATTTGAAGATATTATTTCTATTTGAATAATGGCCGCCTTGCTGTTAGGCTTTTGAAGAGGCATGGGAGGGAGGCGGCTTCCATTGCCAGAACGATCCGGGAGGAATGGGATGATTGTCGATACACATCTGCATATCGTGGACCAGGCGGCGCTGAACTATCCATGGCTCGCCAATGCCGGTCCGCTCAATCGCAACGCCTCCTATGAGGACTATGCGCGCGAGGCCCGACGCCTCGGCATTACCGCCACCCTGCACATGGAAGTCGACGTCGCCGCTGCCGATATCGAGAAGGAAACCGACTACGTTACCGCCGTTGCTGCACGCGAAGACAGCCTGCTGGTGGGCGCCATTGCCGCCTGCCGTCCGGAAGAAGATGGCTTCGCCGCCTATCTCGAGCGGATTGCCGACAAGAAGATCATTCGCGGCCTGCGCCGCATCCTGCATCAATCGCCGGACGAACTCTCGACTTCGGCACTCTTCCGCGAGAACATCAAGCGTCTTTCCGGCACCGGCCTGACCTTTGACCTCTGCGCCCTGCCGCACCAGTTGCCGATCGTCGCCAAGCTTGTTGATCTCGCACCAGACGTGCAATTCGTGCTCGACCATTGCGGCGTGCCGGACATCAAGGGCGGCGCTCTCGATCCGTGGCGGGCGAACATGACCGAGATCGCCAAGCGACCCAACATCGTCGGCAAGCTTTCTGGCATCGTCGCCTATACGGATACCGGCGCCTGGACAGTGGACACGATCCGCCCCTATGCCGAGCACACCATTTCGAGCTTCGGCTTCGACCGCATGATCTGGGGCAGCGACTGGCCCGTCTGCACGCTCGCCGGCACGCTCTCGACCTGGGTAGGTGCCACGCATACGCTGCTGGAAGGTTGCAGTGCCGACGAGAAGTCAGCGCTTCTCAGCCGCAACGCCATAAAACTCTGGAATTTGAAACTCGCCTAGGACCTATGCCATGACCGCAACTGTCGGCGTCTCATCGACGCATCCCAAGACCATGCCCGCCGACCACGCCGAAATCCCCGTCTGGAATTCGGAAAACTGGTTCTACGAGGATTTCGAGGTCGGCCACAAGATCCGCTCGCTCCGCCGCACCATCAGCGAAGGCGAATCCCAGCAGTTCAACGCGCTGGTGCTCGACATGCACCCCTATGTCAGCGACCAGATTTTCGCCGAAACCGAAGGCCTGTTCGGGCGTCGCCTGGTCGCCGGCGCCTTCGTCTTCTCCGCCGGCCTTGGCCTGGTGGCAACCAATTGCATCAACGCCTTCTCCTATGGCTACGACAAGCTGCGCTTCATCAAGCCGACCTTCATCGGCGACACGATCTACACGATCCGCACCAATCTCTCCAAGCAGCCGAAATATGACGAACTGGGCCTGATCCGCTCATCCTACGAGGTCTACAAGGGCGAAGGCGAACTGGTGCTGTATTGCGAGCATATCCAGACGGTGAAGTATCGCGACGGCAAGCCGAAAAACTAAGATCGGGTGGCAGGCTTTGCCTCGATAATATAAAAGGGAGAACGCGTCATGATCGGGCTTGGCTCCCCGAATCCAGCTTCCGCCAGCAGGGCGCCATATTCCGCGGTCGTTCGTTCCTTAGCACCGGGAAAGAGGACGAGCATCTGGATGTCCGAGAGGAAATTCAGCGCGAGGGATGCATCCGGATCGTCGGTCAGCACCCGCTCGATTATCAGCAGGCGCGAATTTGGATGCATCGCGCCGCGAATGTTTCGCAGGATCTGTAGGCAATGCGCGTCGTCCCAGTCGTGCAGGATCTGCGAGAGCGTATAGATATCGCCGCCCTCCGTAACCCAGTCGAAGAAGCTGCCGGCATCGATCGCGCAACGGTCGGTGACATCGCTGAGGACAGTTTCGGCACCCACGACGACATTTGGCTGGTCGAAGAGTACTCCGCGAACGGATGGATTTTTGGCCAGGATCGCGGCAAGCAACGCGCCATTGCCACCGCCGACATCCACGACGAGATGCGCGGATGCGAAATCGTAGGCCTCCGCCACCGCATTATGGCGGTCGTCCGGGCTGTTCTGCATGAATTTGTCGAAAATCTCGCCGTCTGCAGGATTGGCACGCAGATAGTCGAAAAGCGGTGCACCAAGCTTTTCCTCGAAGGCGGGCTTGCCCGTTCTGATCGAATATTCCAATCCGCTCCAGGCGAGCCAACTGCTTGGCAGTCCCCAATATCGTGAGGCATAATGTGCCGTTGGCGACGTGTCGGTCCGAAGTAGCCTTGATTTGGCGGTATGGCCGACAAGGCCTTGCGCATCGACGGAAAAGATTCCGAAGGCGGCAAGACCACGGCAAAGACGGAGCAGCGCTCCCTGATGCGCGACACAAAGGCGGGCAAGTTCCTCGATAGGTCGCGGCTCTTCATCGATGCTGTCCGCCAGCCCGAGCGAAGCAGCCACCTCGATCATCTTCGAAATCTGATTTGCTCGCACGAGAAAAGCCATCTCGCGATAGCTCTCGCGCCCGTCGCCCCCTACAACCATGAGACTGCCCTCGCAACAGAGGAAAATGAACTGCTCTATGGAAATGCGGCGAAGAATAGCACAAACAGTTGGCTTCGAAAGCCCCGCGCCTCTCGCACCGGGAACGGCCGGCGCACCTCTTGCTTTAAATCACGATGATCAGCCAAGGCTTTCGCGGAACATCCGATTGAGGTCGGCGATAACGACGGCACCGCTCTCTTTCGCTTTCAGCCCCGCATTGATCCGATCTGATGCCGCATTCTGGAACGTCATGTAGCCTTCATGCCGCGGACGCACCCAGGCGGCTTCCAGCGTGGCTCTTGTATTAGCGTAGAAATCGCCGGTGGCCTCGTTGACCGTCTCATCCTCCCAGGCGGCAGCATGGCCCGGCTGTCCGCCGGAAGAGGCATAGAGCCCCTTCTGGATATCGGCGCTTGCGATCCAGTAGGCGAAATCCACCGCCGCGTCGGTCGCCTTGGAGAAGGCTGAAACCGCGATACCTGTGCCGCCCAAGGCCGAGCCCGCCGGGCCGATAATGCCAGCTTCGGGAATGTCTGCAAAGGTCAGCACGTTCTTGCGGAAACCGTCCATCGCATAGTTCACGTAGCCGTAGATGAACGGCGAGCACGCAATCACGCTGCCTTCGTCGGCCATGCGCTCGAATACCGCGATCGGGTCCATATCGAAGCAGGCTGGCTCGACGAGTGCCGCCAGCTCGGCGATCATGTCGAAGACCTCGGCGCCAATCTCCGCGTCGACCAGCTTGTCACCGCCGGACGCACATGGCGCCATCAGGTTGGCACAGAGCGTATAGAAGGTCATCAACGAATGCGGCGGGCGAAGCGCCAGGGCCACGGCGCCCTGTTCGGCAAGTTCGATCACCTCGTCCCAGCTTTCGGCCGGATCGACCAGATCTTCGCGAAAAGCCTGCACCTGCGTTGCAGCATCGATCGGGAACGCCCATTGGCGCCCCTGCCAATTGTAGCTCGAAAAGGACTCGCCGACGCTGCCGGCGGCAAGCGCTTCGAATTCCGCGTCACGGCCATCGATATCGAGCGGCGCAAGGCAGCCTTCCTTGGTAATCTGGCCGACATGCGGATGGTCGATGACGATGAGGTCGTACTGGCGCGCCAGTTCCTCGACCGGGAAGGATTCGAAATCCTGCAGCGAGCGCTTGTCCCATTCGATCTCGACGCCGGTCTTCTGCTTGTAGAGTGCAGAGCACGCCACCATCGGGTCATAGCCGCGCGGATGGCTCCAGGTCATGCCCTTCAATTTCACGCTCATAGTCCGAACTCCGCCTTGATCCTGTCCGAGTGCTCGCCGATGCGAGGCGCTGCGCGATCGCCGTGCGGACGAACGCCGTTGACCCTTAGCGGCGAGCAGGTCGTGAGGATAGAGACATTGTCATCGCGCTCTACCTTTTGCAGCATATCGAGCGTCTTGAAGCCGTCATGCTCCATCAGCTCTTCCCAGTTCAGCACCTTGGCGCACCAGATGTCGGCAGGTTCCAGAACCGAGAGCCAGTGGTCGATCGTGCTGGTTTCAATCTTTGCGGCGATCAGCTTCTTGATTTCGTCGCGTGAAGTAAACCAGCTCGAGGGGTTGTCGCTATAGGTGGCGAGTTCCTCGATACTGAGCAGCGCCTGGATCTTGCCGAGCGGTGTCATGGCGATGGCGAGATAGCCGTCCTTGGCAGGATAAACGCCGTAGGGCGCAGAGAGATAGGCATGCGCACTACGGAAATCCGAACGCTTTGGCAGGCGGCGGCCATCGTTGAGATAGGTCGTCAGCACCTCGAACTGGAAGTCGACCAGCGCCTCGAGCAGGCTGGTTTCGATATGGCTGCCGGTGCCCTTGATGCCGCGCTTGACGAGTGCGGCCAGAATACCCTGGCAGCAAGCTGCGCCCGCCAGCATGTCACCAACGGCGAGGCCAAATGGTACCGGCCCCTGGTTCTCATCGCCATTCAGC
This sequence comes from Shinella sp. OV683, assembly GCF_057787725.1. Taxonomy (NCBI): domain Bacteria; kingdom Pseudomonadati; phylum Pseudomonadota; class Alphaproteobacteria; order Hyphomicrobiales; family Rhizobiaceae; genus Shinella; species Shinella sp. OV683. The sequence continues at coordinate 431,338 of NZ_CM173543.1, read as the reverse complement.
CACATCAGGCCGGAGCGCGATTGTGCCAGCAGATCCTGGCCGGGGCGCTTGACCCACGGACCCTCCTCGCCATAGCCGGAAATCGAGGCATAGACGAGCTTCGGATTGATCTTTTTGACCGCCTCATAGTCGAGGCCCAATCGCTCGATGACGCCAGGACGGAAATTCTGGATCATCACATCGGCGCGTTCCAGGAGACTGCGCAATGCCTTCAGATCTGCCTCGCTCTTCAAGTCAATGGCCAGGCTTTCCTTGCCGCGGTTGATGGCGTGGAAGATGGTGGAGTCGCCGCCAATCTCGGTGTCGCTGAGATAAAGGCGGCGCGAAAGATCGCCGCCATCCGGCCGCTCGATCTTGATGACGCGGGCGCCGAGATCCATCAGCCTGAGCGAACAATAGGGTCCGGAAAGAAACTGGCTCATATCGACGACCAGCAGGCCGGCGAGCGGCAGTTCGTTGTCTTCAGTCATATCGTGTGCTTTTCCTTGAAATCTTCCTCGACCGCACCTTCCGGCACGGCGAATGAACCTGTTTTTGAGCGCTTAAGTGATCCGGTCGGCCATCCGCATTGCTGCGATTGTCCGATATAGATGTCGTTTTGCGCGCGATTTATGGGTTCACTCATTCCTCCCAGAAATTCTTATGTGAATAATATATTCAGATATGATCAGAACACAAGCGGAAACATGGCAGCGCGGCCCGCCGGTGCGCACGAAAACGCCTAGGCAGGGTCGCTACGAGAAGATGTGAAATTGAAAACTAGGCGTAGGCGCCGCGTCGCAACCCTTCGATCCAACTGCGGCAGATCTGGACGCCCTCTTCGGGCTTGAAGGCGGCGGGATTCAAGCACCATGCGAGCCAAAGCCCGTCGAGCAGCGCAGTAAACGCGATCGAGGTCAAACGGATATCGCCGACCGCAAACTTCTCCGCCTCTGAAAGGTCCCGGATCAGCCCCTCGACCGTACCGACATAATCGGAATACTCGCCCTGCTGGGAGGTACTCATGCGCGGCGAGTGCAGGATCAACCCCCAGAAAACCACCCAGACGCCGAGCACATCCCGGTCGAACAGGATCGGCGAGAAAGATGCCTCGATAAAAGCGTCAAGACGTGCGGTCGGGGTCCGCTCGGCTTCCTCGACGGCCTTGAGAATTGCCTGCAGCAACCCTGTCGACATGATGTCGAACGCATAGGCCACCAATTCGTTGATCTCTCCGAAATGATGCGTGATCAGCCCTTGGGTGACGCCCGCCTCCGCAGCGATCTGGCGCACCGACACACCCGCATTGCCATGCTTGACGATGCAGCGCAGCGCCGCCTCGCCCAGTTGCCGACGACGATCTTCCGGCGTCTCGCGGCGGAAACGTGCTCTTGTCTTTGTCACTTCGGTCCTGGCCAAATCACAAGCCCTCGTCCATGGCCTCACTCATGCGCGTGCCCGGCCGATATGAAAAGCCGATCCGGCAGATGGTAAGCGACAAAGCTGTTGATATCTTGCCTCATTCTCATAGTAAATACATGAAATAATTACCGTTTCAAGAGTTATTATACGATCTTATAATTTCTCTTGCGCAAAATTTTTTTCGTGCCTATCCTTCCCTTCAATGACCCGTCGAAAACAGGACGGGCGGGGAACTGAGGATAGAGCATGACGCGGGATTCCCGTTACGACGTGCTGTTCGAGCCTGTGCGGATTGGTCCGGTCACAGCGCCGAACCGCTTTTACCAGGTGCCACATGCCAGCGGCATGACCAATGCGTTGCCAAGGGTTCGCGCCGCTTTCCGCGAGACCAAGGCCGAGGGCGGCTGGGGCGTCATCTGCACTGGTGCCTGTTCCATCGACCCCACCTCGGACGATGCGCCGTTGCCGTTTGCGACAATGTGGGACAAGAACGATATCCGGGCACATGCGATGATGACCGAGGCCGTCCATCGGCACGGCGCTCTTGCCGGCGTGGAACTCTGGCATGGCGGCGCTTCCGTGATGAACCGCGCCAGCCGCCTGCCGCCTCTGTCGCCCTCGGGCATTCCGTGGATGGCGACCCATATCGGCTTCATGGGCAATCTGCGCCCCAAGACCATGGACAAATCCGATATCAAGGACGTGTTGCGCTGGCAGGCCGAAGGCGCGCGCAAGGCCCGAACCGCCGGCTTTGACATTGTCTACGTCTATGCCGGCATGGGCTATCTCGGCTATGAATTCCTGCTGCCGGAATACAACAAGCGGACGGACTGTTATGGTGGCTCAATCGCCAATCGCGTCCGCTTCGTCCGCGAAATGATCGAGGTCACCAAGGACGCGGTCGGCAAGGATTGCGGCGTCGCGCTTCGCGTCAGCCTCGAGGAACTGCGCGGCCGCCCCGGCCAGAACCAGCCGTCTGAAGCTCACGAATTGGTCGAACTGCTTTCGGATATCCCCGACCTCTTCGACGTGAAGATGGATTCCAGTCCGACGGACTGTTCCGCCTCCCGGTTCACTGGCGAAGGCAGCCACGAACCGGTGATCGATTTCGTCAAGAAGCTCACCACCAAACCGGTCGTCGGCGTCGGCCGGTTCACCTCGCCGGACACGATGGTCAGCCAGATCCGCCGAGGGGTACTCGACCTCATCGGCGGCGCACGGCCCTCGATCGCCGACCCCTTCCTGCCCAACAAGATCAAGGAAGGCCGCGCCGAGGAAATCCGCGAATGCATCGGCTGCAACATCTGCATTTCCAGCTGGCATGACAGCGTGCCGGTCCGTTGCACCCAGAACCCGACTGCGGGCGAAGAATGGCGCCGCGGCTGGCATCCCGAACGCGTCGAAGCGGCCAAGACCCGCGAGAAGGTGCTGATCATCGGCGGCGGACCTGCTGGCCTCGAATGCACGCTGACCACGGCGCGCCAGGGCCACGAAGTGACACTCGCTGACGCCGGCAAGTCCTGGGGCGGGCGGCTGACTTTTGAAAAGACCTTGCCCGGTCTCGCAGCCTGGAACCGCGTCGTCGACTATCGCCTCGGCCGGCTCAACGAACTCACCAATGTCGCGATGTATCTGGAGAGCACGCTCGGCGTCGACGAGATCATCGATCTCGCGCCCGATCACGTCGTGCTGGCAACGGGTGCCCGCTGGACCAACATGCTGTATTCCTCGATGGAAATCCCGGTCGGCCAACTCAACCACCCGGAAGTGTACACGCCCGATGATATCGCCGCCGGTCGCCTGCCCTCGGGGCCGACGCTGGTCTTCGATTTCGACAATTACTATTATGGCGGCGTGCTCACGGAGCATCTGGCAGCCCAAGGCATTCCCGTCTCCTATGTCACGCCCGCCGGCCAGGCCTCCGCCTGGACGATCATGACCAACGAACTACCGCTGGTGCACAAGGCGCTCGCCCGCCGCAACGTTCCGGTCACCACGCTGCAGATGCTGACTGCCTTTGATGGCGAGACGGCAACGCTGACACATCTCTTCAACGGCGAGCAGACCAAGGTGAGTTGTCGCTCGGTGCTGATCGTCGGCCTTCGCCTGCCGCGAACAGAATTGCCGGAGGCGCTCGAAGCGCGAGCTTCCGACATCGAGGCTGCCGGTATCAAGTCCATCACCACGATCGGCGACGCACTGGCACCGGGCGCCATCACTCACGCGGTACACAGCGGCCATAAGGCAGCCCGCGAAATGGGGATGAGCACAGGCCGCAAGCTGTTTTTGCGTGATACGCCGATCACCGACTGCGAACCTGGTTTCGACCAGGCCGTCGCGGCCGAATAGGGGAGCTGATGAGCGAAGCCCCGTCCATGTCCCGGTTTTCCATCGCTTCGCCTTTGGCGGGTGGCGCGCTGCATGCCGTGGGCTCGGGGCTGTTCCACACGCTTTTGCCGCTCCGGCTGGTGGCCGACGGATACGGTGCAGATGCGGTTGGTCTCGTGGTGGGGGCGGAGGGCGCGGGCTTCCTGATTGGCTGCATCGGCTCGGTTCGTCTGATCCGTTCGGTCGGCGAAGTCCGCGCCTATGCCGCGCTCTCTGCCACCTCCGCCGTGCTCATCCTGTCGCTAGGCACCCAGCCGCATCTCGCGGTGTTCATGATCATCCAGGCGGTGGTCGGTTTTGCCAATGCCGGCCAGGCGGTAGTGATCGAGAGCTGGATGAACGCCATGGTTTCCAACCAGAACCGTGGCCGCATATTGACTCTCTACGTCCTGCTGCTCGGCCTGTTCTATGGCCTCGGCCAGCTGCTCGCGACCAGCATCGACCCCGCCGGCCATCCGATGCTGATGATCGCCGCAGCCTTCTACGTCATCGCCCTGGTTCCCGTCACCGCCATCTGGGTTGGTGAGCCGGCGCTGCATGTGCCGATCGGCATCAAGCTATTCCGCACATTCCGGATCTCGCCGATCGGCGCTCTCGCCTGCCTGATGACCGGCCTGATCTCCTCGACCTTTGCCTCCATCGGGCCACTCTACGGGCTGGAACTGAAATTCTCGCAGCAGAATATCGTGCTGTTGATGGCGGCAACCCAGCTCGGAGCACTGTTCCTGCAATTCCCGCTCGGCTATCTCTCCGACCGACTCGACCGCCGCATGATGATGCTGTGGTTGTCGGTCGCGCTTGCCATCCTTTGTACCGCTCTCCTGTTTCTCGGGCCGACGACGCCATTCTGGCTGTTCCTGATCTTGTTCTCGATCTTCGGCGGCATATCCGAGATTTTTTACCCACTGGGCGTCGCCCACGCCAACGACCGCGCCGACCCCTCGGAATTCGTCACCCTGTCGTCCAACCTATTGCTGATCTGGGCGTTCGGCGGCACGATCGGCCCCGCCATCGTCACCGCCGGTGTCGAGCCCTTCGGCACCGCGATCTTCTTCTGGTATGCGACCGGCCTCTCGGTGCTGTTTGCCGCCTATGCGCTCTGGCGCCGCTATCGCCAGCCCATGGCCAAGTCTCGCGAGCAATTCGTCGCTTATCCGCAGACCTCGCCGGCGGTCTATGAATGGACGCCACATGACGATGCCGACGGCGGCGATACTGGAAAGGCCACACCATGACAAAGGTGGTCGATACATTCCCGCGCAACATCAAATGCCTCGATCCGGTCTTCATCACCATGAAGGACGGCGTGCGACTGGCCGCCACGATCTGGCTGCCGGAAGACGCCGAGGACAAGCCGGTACCGGCGATTCTCGAGCTCATTCCTTATCGCCGCCGTGACGGCACCGTCTTCCGCGACATGAAGATGCACCCCTATGTCGCGGGCCACGGCTTTGCCTGCTGCCGGGTGGATATCCGCGGCTCCGGTGATTCCGAAGGCATTCTCGCCGACGAATATACCGAGCAGGAGTTCAACGATGCCGAGGAGATCATCGCCTGGCTCGCCAGCCAGAGATGGTCGACGGGCGCAGTCGGCATGACCGGCATTTCCTGGGGCGGCTTTAACGCGCTGCAGGTCGCGGCCCGCCAGCCGCCGGCGCTGAAGGCAATTATCGCGCTCTGCTGCTCCGATGACCGCTATGCCGATGACGTCCATTACTTCGGCGGCGCTCTGCTGACTGAAGACGCCATGTGGTCCGCCTTCATCATGGCGCTTGGCACCTTGCCACCGGACCCGCAGATCGTCGGCGAGCGTTGGCGCTCGATGTGGCAGGAGCGACTCGAAGCGACGACCTGCTGGTCTTCGACATGGATGCGCCACCAGCGCCGTGACACCTATTGGCAGCGCGGCTCGGTCTGCGAGGATTTCTCCAGGATAAAAATTCCCGTCTATGCAATCAGCGGCTGGGACGACACCTATTCGAATGCCGTACCACGCCTGCTCGAAGGACTCAGCGGCCCACGCAAAGGCCTCGTCGGCCCGTGGACGCATGCCTATCCGTTCCTCGGCGCGCCGGGTCCGGCAATCGGCTATCTGCAGGAAGCCATCCGCTGGTGGCGGCATTGGCTGGAAGGCACAAATACCGGCATCATGGATGAGCCAGTCTATACGACCTGGATCAACGCACCGCATCTGCCGCAGCCGTCTTATCCCGATCATCCTGGTCGCTTCGTCGGCGAACCTTCGTGGCCATCGCCGAATATCGACCTGCGCGTGCTGCATCTCAACGAAGGCGGTCTCGCCGCACAGCCTGTTGGCGGAAACGCCATGCTTCTCTGTTCGCCAGTTACCGCCGGCCGCGATTGTGGCCGCTACGGCGGTTACGGCAGTGATGTGCCCGACATGGCGATCGACCAGCGGCGCGAGGACGGGCTGGGCCTCTGTTTCGACGGCCCGCCACTGATGGTCGATTTCGATATGCTGGGTGCACCCTCGGTCGATATCACGGCCACCAGCGATAGCGCCCATGGCCTTATCGTTGCCCGACTTTGCGAGGTCTGGCCGGACGGAACGTCGACACTGGTCACCTGGGGCGTGCTAAACCTCACGCATCGCAATAGCCACCTCAAACCAGAACCGCTGGTGCCCGGCGAAAGCTTCCGCGCCCGCGTCGAACTCAACCATGTCGGTCGCCGCTTTGCTGCGGGCAACCGCCTGCGGCTGGTATTGACCAACCAGCATTGGCCTGTGCTGTGGCCCACGCCCGGCATGCCGGTGTTGAGCATTGAAAGCGGCGCGTGCCGTCTGGCCTTGCCGGTGCGGGCGCACGTGGCTGGCGAACAGGATATCACCTTCGAACCCGCCGAGATCTCGCCACCCGTGCCGATGGAGGAATTGCGCGGCGAGGATCATCGTCGCGAGGTCTACATCGACGGCGCCAGCGGCCGCCAGGTCATCACGCTGACCAGCGACCACGGTCGCCAGCACCTCACCGACCGCGCCAACATCACCGATGCCGTAGTGATCGACCGCATGGAAATCACCGAGGGCGATCCTCTGTCGGCCCGCATCGACACCGGCTGGGAACTCGGCTTCCAGAGCGCCGACGCCGATGTCACGACCAAGTCGCTGGTGACGCTGACCTCCGACGTCACCCGGTTCCGGCTGAAATGGCGTCTTGAAGTCCGCGAACGCGGTGAACTGGCTTTCGAGAAGGAGGGAGACGAATGGATCGATCGCGATCATATCTAATGTCTCGCTCCGTAACACACCCCAAGACGCGCTCCGAAAATGGAGGCGGTCAGCTATGATCACCTTCCTCATCCGTCGCACCGCGCTTGCTGCCGTCATCCTGCTGATCGTCGCAATCCTGCTGTTTTCGATGATGCACCTGATCCCCGGCGATCCCACCGTGGTGGCGCTCGGGCCGCGTTCGACACCGGAGATGCGCGAAGCCTTCCGGCAGATGATGGGCCTGGACAAACCGATCCTTGAGCAACTCGGCATGTTCCTGCTGCGTCTGGGCCACGGCGATCTGGGCCTCGACGTCTGGAGCCGCCGCCCAGTCTTCACGATGATCGTGGAGGTCCTGCCCTATACGGTGACCCTGGCGCTGGCGAGTTTCGTCTGGGCCGTGGCGCTAGGCGTCTTGCTTGGTTGCGTTGCCGTCGTCCATCACGGAAAATGGGCGGATTGGCTGATCGGCATCGTCTCGATCGCCTTCGTCGCCGTACCTTCTTTCGTCGTGGCCCTTTATTCGCTGCTGATCTTCGCCGTCTGGCTCAACTGGCTGCCGGCCATCGGCGCTGGCGAACCCGGCGATTTTGGTGCCCAGTTCCGGGCGCTGATCCTGCCTTCGTTTGCAGTCGGCTTGGGCTGGGTAGGTTATGTCTCCCGCCTGGTCCGGGCCGCGATGATCGAGGCGATGGGCGAGGACTACATCCGCACGCTCCGATCCTATGGCGTCGGTGAAAGCCGGATCGTCTATCGCTATGCGTTGAAGCAGGCGCTGCTGGCCATCTTGGCGGTCATCGCCATCGGCTTTGGCGGGCTGCTGACCGGTTCGGTATTCGCAGAGATCGTCTTCACCCGGCCGGGCCTCGGCAAGATGACCTACGATGCCGTGATGTCGCGCAACTATCCCCTGGTCATGGGCACGGTATTGGTCACATCTTTCCTCTATGTCACCTGCATGATCCTCGCCGATGCAGTCACCGCATGGCTAGATCCGCGTGTCAGGAGTACCCTCTGACGTGGCGATGATCTCAACTACTCCGACGACGACCAAGACCGCACAGGAGCCCGGCATCCTTGCCCGCGCTGGCCACGTCTTTCGCCTGGTGTTCTCGACACCGCTCGGGGCCATAGGCTGTGTTCTGGTCGCAGTCATTATCCTTACCGCACTCTTCGCGCCCTATATCGCGCCCTATAGCCCAACGGCGATCAACGTAAAGGCGCGACTGGCAGACCCGTCGCTCAGCCATCTCCTCGGCACCGACCAGCTCGGCCGCGACCTGTTCTCACGCGTCGTGGTCGGCACGCGCACCGCGATGACCGTGGCACTGACCGCACTGACGACGGCGCTTGCCATTGCCTTGCCGCTCGGCCTGATTGCAGGCTACGGCCCACGCTGGCTCGATGCGATCATGATCCTGTTCTTCGACAGCGTCAGCTCGCTGCCGATGATCATGTTGGGGCTGGCGGTTGTCGTGCTGCTGGGCGCGGGCGTCTCCACCGTCATCCTCGTCATCGTGCTCTATTCCGTGCCGTCCTATGCCCGGCTCGTACGCACCCAGACGCTCAGCCTGAAGAGCCGCGACTTTATCAAGGCCGAGCAGGTGATGAATGCCGGCCTGCCCCGCATCCTGTTCAGGCACCTGCTGCCGAATGTCGTCGGGCCACTGCTGATCCTTGCCTGCCTCGATATCTCGACTGTCATCACCCTGGAGGCGGGCCTGTCGTTCCTTGGCCTCGGCGTCAAGCCGCAGATCCCCAGCTGGGGCAATATCCTCAGCGATGGTTTTGCCGTGATCCGCAACAGCGCCGTGCCAGTGATCGCGGGCGGTGCGCCACTGATCCTTGCGACCATCGGCTTCACCTTCTTCGGCGAGGCGATGCGCGATGCCCTCGACCCCAAGCTCAACCCGGAGCGCAAGCCATGAGTGAGCCGGTGCTGGAGATGCGCAATCTGTCGGTCACCTATGGTGGCCTGATCCGCGCTGTCGCCGACGTCGATCTCGTCATCAATCCCGGCGAGGTCGTCGGCATCATCGGCGAAAGCGGCTCCGGCAAGTCGACATTGGCCCATGCCGTGCTCGGTCTGCTGCCGCGTGTCGCCAGTGTCTCCGGTGATTGCTTCACATTGGCCGGCCACGAAATGCTGACTGCCGACCAAAGCCAGCTTGCAGCCTTGCGCGGTCCTGCAGCGGCAATGATCTTCCAGAACCCGATGACCGCCTTCAGCCCGATTCACACACTCGGACGACAGTTGACCGACCTGCTCTGGCGCGACAAGCACCAGACCTCGGCCGAGAAACGCCAGCGCATCGTTGCCGCCTTGCGGGAAGTCGGCATTCCCGACCCGATCGGCAAGCTCGATGCCTACCCCTTCCAGTTTTCCGGCGGCATGCTGCAGCGTGTGGCGATTGCCGCCGCCCTACTGATGAAGCCTTCGCTGCTGATCGCCGACGAGCCGACCACGGCGCTCGACGTCACTATGGAAGCCCAGATCCTGCATCTGATGCGGACGCTCAAGGACAGCGCCGGCATCGCCATCCTGATCATCTCGCACCATCTCGGCGTCATCGCCGAAATCTGCGATCGGGTCGCCGTCATGTATGCCGGCCGCATCGTCGAGGAAGGTCCGGTCGAAACCATCTTCCGCGATCCGCGCCACCCGTATACGCAGGCGCTGTTTGCCTGCGAGCCGGCGCTGATCCAGCCCGGAGCCACCCGCCTGCCGGTCATCGGCGGCGAGGTGCCACGACCGGGCGGCGCAGGCTGCGATTTCGCCAGCCGCTGTCAGCAGGTGGAAGACCGCTGCCTCAGCCTCACGCCGCCATGGGTGCAAGGGCAAGCCGATCCATCCCATCATTCCCGTTGCCACAGGAGCGCCTCATGAGCTCATCGCCGGCCCTGATCGAAGCAAACAGGCTTTCGGTTGCTGTGCCGGCGGCGATACTGCCGTTCTCGCGCGTAAAGCCGCTCAGCATCCTCGTCGATGTCTCCGTCGCCATTCACCCCGGCGAGATCGTCTGCATGGTCGGCGAAAGCGGCTCGGGCAAGACGACCTTCGGCCGCGCCCTTCTCGGCCTTATCAAACCTTCAGCTGGCGAGATCGTGCTCGATGGCGCCGCGCTGCCCGATCTTTCCAACCGCAGTTTTCGCGCCGTGCGGCGGCAGGCGGCGTTGCTGTTCCAGGATCCGCTAACCTCGTTCAATCCCCGCCAACGCATCGGCGCAATGATTGCCGAACCGCGCAGCATCACCGGCGCCGGTTCGACCCGCATGGATGATATCGCCGAACTCGCAGCCAAGGCCGGTCTCGGCCGGCAGTTCCTCAACCGCTTCCCGCACGCGCTCTCGGGCGGCCAAGCCCGCCGCGCCGCCGTGGCACGCGCGCTGTCGGTGGTGCCGAAGCTGATCGTCGCCGACGAACCGACTGCCGGCCTCGACGTCTCGGTGCAGGGCGGCGTGCTCAACCTCTTCCTCGACATCCGCGAGGAGCATCGCACCGCCTTCCTGCTGATCACCCACAATCTGTCGATTGCCCGCCACATCGCCGACCGCATCGTCATTCTCTATCTCGGCCGGGTGGTCGAAAGCGGCCCGACGGCCGAAATCTTCTGCGCACCGCGCCACCCCTATACGCGCGCGCTACTCGATTCCGAGCCGATCCCCGATCCCGCCCGCCGCCGTACCGAGCCGCCGGTCATTGGCGAGGTGCCGAGCATCACAGCGCGCCCGAGCGGATGCGAGTTTCATACGCGCTGTCGTTTTGCCCAGCAGCGCTGTCGGACGGAGGCGCCGGCGCTTTCAGCTGAAGCACACCAGGTCTCATGCCACTTTCCGCTGGCCACGCCGCCAGCAGCCGACGCCCGCCATCTCCGCCTCATATCGACATAACAAGACAAGAGAAGACCAAACCAAAAACCAGAGGGAAAATCATCATGAACGCGATTTCGATCAACAGAAGACATTTCCTGCTTGGTGCCGCCGCAGGCGCCACCGCGCTCGCCATGCGCCCCGGCCTTTCCTATGCGGTCGAAGGTGATACGCTCGTCATCCGCGGCGCCTCCGACATCGAAGTGCTCGACCCGGCCTTCCAGAACGGCTTGCTGGAAGAAGAAATCGGCCGCTGCCTGTTCGTCTCGCTTAACCGGCTCAACGATGTCCGCGAGGGCGTGGCCTGGAAGCCCTATGCCGCCAGCGAACTCACGCAGAAATCACCCACCGAGATCGAATTCAAGCTGCAGGATTGGTTGGTCTGGACCGGTGACTTCGGCCCGGTGACCGCCGAGGATGTCAAATACTCGTTCGAGCGCGTCGCCGATCCCAAGAACGCGTCGGCCTGGGCCTATGCCTTCGACGCCATGGACAAGGTCGAGGTCACCGGCGAAAAGACCGGCATCATTCATCTCAAGGCACCGTCCGCACCGTTCTGGGTGACCACCCTGCCCTATTACATGGGCCACATCGTCTGCAAGAAAGCAGTCGAGGCCGCCGGCGGCAAGTTCACCACTGAGGTTCCCGCCAGCGCCGGCCCCTATGTCATCGAGAAGTGGGTTCCGAAGCAGAGCCTGTCGCTGGCGCTCAATCCCAATTGGAAGGGCGAGGCGCCGGCTTTCGCCAAGGTGCAGTTCCAGATCGTCACCGACGACGAGGCCGCTGCTCTCGCCTACGAATCCAAGGCGATCGACTATGCCAAGATCAGCCTTAACACGCTCGCCACCTACAAGACCAAGCTGCCGGAAAAGACCTCGCTGATCCAGATGGACGGCAACCGCTTCGCGTGGCTGGCGATCAATGTGAAGAATCCGAAATTCGCCGATGAAAAGGTCCGCCGCGCCATCCAGTATGCCGTTGATGTCAGCCAGATCATGGAGGGCTCCTATTCTGGTCTGGCTTCCGCCGCCACCGGCGTCGTGCCGCCGGCGCTGGTCGGCCATCGCGACAAAATCCTCTATCCCGCCGACGCCGCCAAAGCGCAGGCGCTGCTGGAGGAAGCCGGCGTGTCGGGATTGACGGTTGAGTTGGCCGCCCAGAACGACAAGACCAGCCAGCTCACCTGCCAGATCATCCAGGCGTTGCTCGGCGCGGTCGGCATCACCGTCGACATCAAGAACTACGACGACGGCGTCTACTGGACTCTGGGCGACAAGAGTTCCGGCGAGAGCTGGAAGACGCTCGAACTGGTGCTGATGAATTTCGCCGGCGGCGTCGACCCCTCGGAAAACCTCACCTGGTTCCGCCCGTCGCAGATCGGCGTCTACAACTGGGCGCAGTTCGACAGCCCCGAATTCGAAAAGCTCTACCAGGAAGGCATGGCCGAGACCGATCAGGAAAAGCGCGGTATCATTTACCGAAAGATGCAGGACCTGATGGAGGAATCCGGCGGCTTCGTGTTCATCACCCACGAGACTTTCGCCGCCGTCGCCCGCGAGGGATTGAAGCCCTGCATTCTGGCCGATGGCTATCTCGACATGACGCGGTTTGTGAAGGCTTAGGGAAAAACAAGACCCCTCCCCACCCTCCCCACAAGGGGGAGGGCTTAAGGCGCGGCACCACCGGTGCTCAAAGCCATGCTCCCCGAAGTGAGGCGTAACTTCTTATGCGGAGGGTTCAACACGTTAAGCCCTCCCCCTTGTGGGGAGGGTTTGGGAGGGGAATTTTCCCGGCATAACGAACAATAAGGAACTCACACATGGCCCGCAGTTCGACAAACCGCCGCGAACGCCGTCTCGCGGAAGGCGCAAGTGTCCGGCAGATGCCATTCGGCAAGGCCGTGAACCGCTACCCGCCGATCCAGGTGGTCAGCGCCGACGAGATCGAGGCGATCCATCATGCTTCGCTGAAACTGCTGCGCGACACCGGCATGGAAATCATGCACACCGAAAGCCGCCACCTGTTCAAGGCAGCCGGGGCCGATGTCGATGAATCGACCCAGCGCGTGCGCTTCGATCCGGCTTTCATCGAGGAGAAGATCAGGACGGCACCCTCGAGCTTCACATTGCAGGCTCGCAATCCCGCCAAAAATCTCACGGTCGGCGATGGCAGCATGATCTTTGCCGCGACTGGTGGCCCAGCCTTTGTCAGCGATCTCGATCGCGGCCGCCGCGCCGGCAACTATGCTGACATGTGCGACTATATCCGCGTCATCCACAGCCTCAATGTCATCCATCAGGAGGGCGGGTGCCCCTGCGAACCGACCGACCTACCGCCCGACAGCCGCCATCTCGATTTCTACCACGCCGCCATCCGGCTGACCGACAAGAACTGGCAATGCTGGGCACTGGGCGGCTACCGCGTCGAGGATGCCATCGACATGCTGTCGATTACCCTCGGCCAGTCACGCGAGGAATTGAAGAAGAACCCGGCGACACTGACCATCATCAATTCCAATTCGCCGCTCAGGCTCGACATCCCCATGGGCGAAGGCCTCTGCGCCATGTCGCGCGCCGGCCAGCCGATCGCGCTGACGCCATTCACGCTGTCGGGCGCCATGAGTCCGATCACCATTGCCGGTGCGCTGACCCAACAGAACGCCGAGGCCCTGGCGCTGATCGCTCTTGCCCAGATCGTCAATCCCGGCGCCCCGGTGCTCTATGGTGGTTTCACCTCGAATGTCGATATGCGCACCGGGTCGCCCGCCTTCGGCACGCCGGAATATGCCAAGGCGCAGCTCGCCTCGGGCCAGCTGGCGCGGCGCTATCATCTGCCGTTCCGGTCCTCCAATGTCACAGCCTCCAACGCCGTCGACGTGCAGGCGGCCTATGAGGGTGGCATGTCGCTCTGGGGCACGATCATGGGCGGCGTCAATCTTATCGAACACGCTGCCGGCTGGCTCGAGGGCGGGCTGACGGCCTCGTTCGAGAAGCTGATCCTCGACGCCGAAATGCTGCAGATGATGCGCAGTTTCCTCGATCCGATCGCGGTGGACGAGGCGAGCATGGCGATCGAGACGATCGGCGAGGTCGGCCCCGGCGGGCATTTCTTCGGCACCAGCCACACGCTGGCCCGCTTCGAGAACGCGTTTTACGAGCCGATGCTGTCGGACTGGCGCAACTTCGAGAACTGGTCGGAAAGTGGCGCCAGGACTGGTACCGAGCGCGCCAACCTGATCTGGAAAGAGCTGCTGCGCACCTACGAGCAGCCGCCGCTCGATCCCGCCATCGACGAGGAACTCGAAGCCTTCGTGGCCCGCCGCAAGGAGGAGATCAGCCGCACGATGGGCTGACAAGAGTGCTCAGATCACGACGAAGTCGTTTCTCGTCAGGTTCAGCCCTGCATCGACCGTCGCGAAATGGATTGCCGCATCGCCGTTCTTGCCGTCTGGATCATAGCTGATCCAGCCATTGGCGGCGTTATAGATGATGTGGTCTGTACCATCGGCAGCACTCGCACCCTTGTGGAAGACGGCCGCGGACAGCGTGCCGGTACCGCCGAGATGCTTGAAGATGCTGCTCTCCAGCTCGATCGTGTCATTGGGGATCGAGAAGTCAGTGATTTTGTCGACGTTGGTATTGGCATCGAGTTTCGAGTTGAACACGAAACTATCCGCAGCGCCGCCGCCTGTAAGTTTATCGTTGCCTCGGCCGCCGTTGAGCTCGTCGGCGCCTGCCATGCCCTCGAGCTCATTGTTTCCCGAATTGCCGACAAACGTGTTGGCTAGCGCATTGCCTTTTCCGTCAAGATTGCCGTTGCCCTGCAGCTCGAGCCGTTCGAGATTGGCTCCCAGCGTCCGGCTGACCGAGCTGCGGACGGTATCCTCACCTTCGCTGGCAGCTTCGATGACCTTGTCGCTGGCCGTATCGACATAATAGACATCGTCGCCGTTGCGCCCGGTCATCGTGTCGCCATCGCCTCGCCCGTCAAGGATGTCACCGACCGAACCGCCAAACAGCGTATCCCTGTCCTTGTTGCCGATGAAATGGACTGTCCCGGCGAAAGCGGCATCCACAGACGCCCTGCCGCCAACAGAATCTTCGTCGGAGTTATCGACAAAGCCGAGAACACCGTTGCTTCCCTGAACGAACGATCCAGCCAGCAACAGGATGTCATCGGCGGCCCGCAACACCAGCTTCCCCGTGGTCAGCACCGCAACCCCCGCATTGACCATGATGTCGCTGCCGGCCTGGACGGTGAGATCGGTGACGTTGAGCGGCGTTATGCTGCTGGAAAACGTAACCTTCCCGGTGTTCGCGCCACCGATGAAGAGTTGGGGCGAGAATATGCGATCCAGTTCGGCATCCGACAATCCGAGCGCTACGGCGGAGTCGCTGGCAGTGCCGATGTCGATCCGTCGGCCTGATGTAGTCGGCCTGAGCGTCACTGTGCCGTTGAGCGCAGTGATCCCGGAATCGGTGGCGATGCTCATGTAATCCGCACTGGCGGTCACATCGCCGGAGTTGGAGAATATCGCAGTGGTGCCCACCCCCTGCAGCGAAAAAGTGCTGTTCGCCCCGGCCTTGAGG
The DNA here is from genome assembly GCF_057787725.1 of Shinella sp. OV683. Classification (NCBI taxonomy): domain Bacteria; kingdom Pseudomonadati; phylum Pseudomonadota; class Alphaproteobacteria; order Hyphomicrobiales; family Rhizobiaceae; genus Shinella; species Shinella sp. OV683. The sequence goes on along the minus strand of NZ_CM173543.1, from coordinate 415,858 downwards.
ACGACATCGGCACCAGCCGTGCCGCCCGCCGAAAGGCTGGCATCCGAGCCCAAATTATCAAGGATGTAGATACCGGCGGCGGCGTTGATCTTGATGCCCTTGCCGGTATTGGCTGCAAAATCGTCGGAGGCGATATCTGTGAAGCCGTCAATATAGAAATAGCCACCTGCGGTAATTTCAATGCTTCCCTTGGCTCTCACATCGTTATCGAAATCGTTGCCACCTGTACCGAAAGTGACATTGCCGCCGGTACTCATGGTGATGTTGCCGCCGGCAGCAGTGATCGCATCATGATTGACCGAACTGAAAATCGATGCCCCCGCACCCTGAGCCTTGAGCACGACATTGCCACTGCTGCTGCCGCTCTGGATCGAAGCCAAACCATCGGTGTCCGTCAGCCCTATGGACCCGAAGGCAGTGAGATTGATGCTGCCGGATGTACCGACGGATAACCCCGAAACGTCGGCGGTCAGCCCGCCGACGTTAACGTTGCCGAGATTGACGATGTTGATGCCGCCCGTCGTGGTTTCCGCTTCAAGAGTGGAAACCTGGGTCTCGATTGCGTTGGACTGGCCGATGCCGGTACCAGCGCTCAACACCAGGCTCGCGGCCGTCACCTCAGCGGCAGCATCGCTGCCGCCTTCACTGATCTTCTTGGTTGCAACCATTGTCATTGCGGCGGTGGATTCGATGTTCCGGAGCGTCAGGGCATCCGGAGTGATCGCCGTGTTCGTCAGGCTTCCGATCGTGAAAGTCGCTGTCGTCAGGGAGTCGAGCAAGTTGATGACGAACGACTGCCCGGCGGCGCTTTGAATTGCCAGCGAATCGGCGGGATAGACGAATGGAGAGGTTGTCGTGCCCGCCCAGCGAATCTGGCCAGTGGCGTTGCCTGCAATACCGTCGTCCTCGAGAAACTGGGCTCCGGGACCCACAAGGGAAGTAATGATCGTCAATGGCATGCAGGCACTCCTTCAACGCTAAGGGACACCGAGTTCGTTCGATCCGCGATCATATGTCAGACAACGCCAAACGGAGAGTCCAGCGATGGCACGGCGCAAAACGGTATCATCGACGACGAGCAGGAAATGTAGGGAGGTGTGTGACCTGGGAATGGTAGCGGGAGTGCATACTGGTCATTGCAGCCGACAGCATGAACAAACAGAGATCGAATGGGGATCAAATCTGTCTTCCAGATCCTCGATTTTGAGCTTGATCGATGTCGCGTTAGATCTGGCATCCTCAAGTTCCCGATACAGCGTGCATCCATTTTCCCTATGCATGAGAAATGCGAAAGCCCACCGTAAACGAGGGCTGAGAATTGTTTGCAAAAAGCGCAAAGAAACCACCCCCAATGGTGGTAGGGGTGCACGGCAGCTCGCGCCGGAGACGTGGACCACTAGTGACCGCAAACAATTCTTCGGTAGGCTAGGGAACAGATAATGCGCTCCCGTGTTTTGTTTTCAGCGCACGAAGGAAGCCCAGTTTGCGGGTACCACGTTGCGTTGTCGAGCAAGCATCTGTGAATGGAGGCTAAAGTGAAACACCACACATTGGAGCAATTGCAGTCGATCGGCGCGACCGAGATAGATCTTTCGCGTCCGCTTCTCTCGCGCAATGAACGCCTTGAGCGTTGGGCCGAACTTCTAGAGCAGGTCGCGCATCATAGCCTGTCAACTCTTCATGAAACAGAGCATCAACCCGCTGCGATACGCGCCAGCATGCGCGCAAACGGGACGCCTATTTCGGTGGCGTTCAGAGATTCCATCTTGCAAGCCGAAGGCATGGGAAACGATACCTACGATGAAGCAAGACAATTCTTTGAAGTCAGCGATGGGCAACTGCACCGGATTGTATGCTATTGCGAATTCGGAAACACAGTGAGCGGCGCCGACGCTGCCCGTCGCGTTCGGGAAGTGCTTAATCCGAAGAACAGCGTTTTTGCGCGACTGCGTGCGTTCTTCGTCAGAGAGTGATTGATGAATTTGGCGTTGGGACGGTCAGAACGTTACACATAGGCCGCCGAGATCCGATCACGTCGGCCTCCCGAAGATATGTGGAAGCGCGGCATGGATCTTGGTCAGGGCCTCGGTGCGAATCTTCACCTTGAAGGCTTTCATCAGTCGACGGGTCTCGTCCTCGATCAATTGATCGGCATCCACGCCGATCTTGAAGAACTTACTGCGAAGCGCGATCGCTGCGCTTCCGTCTGGGCTGTAGCGATGACATGTGTTCGCCAATGCCTCTCGCCACCGTCAACCCAATAGGATTTTGGCGTCACACCTTCGACACGATGGACTAGGAATATTTCGCGAGCCAGATGGCTATCCCAGCCGCCGTCGGCAGCGGTGAACTGCTCTAGGCGTCATTTCCAAGAAGGTTGTTCAGTCTCTGGAAGGCCGATCAATATGAAATCAAGGGATGGCTGTCAGCCGTAGCCCGACCAGAGTTGTCGGCTGTTTTGATGGTAGCGGGAGGCAGAGTTGAACTGCCGACCTTGGGGTTATGAGTCCCACGCTCTAACCAACTGAGCTATCCCGCCATACCCACACGGGTTTTTCCGGCCAGATCAGCCGGGTTACCCTGTCGTGTGCGCGGCTTATAAAGGCGGGTCTGACATCCTGTCAAGCGATATCGGGCAAAAAGAAACGCACGCACAGCAAAAATCCGGATCGCGTGAAATCGGCGATCCGTTCAGAATTTTCAGGCTGCTTCGTGCATGGTCAGCAGCCGCTTGAGCAACAGTTCGGCAGATGAATCCTTCTCCGAACGCGAGATGAAACCGCCGCCATAGACGCGTGCATCCTCGCCCGGCGCAGAATAGAGCGCGCAGGCCTGGCCGGGTGCGACGCCGGGTTCGCCCTCTTCAAGCTCGATATACATGCCCTCGGGACCGACAAAGAATTTCGCCGGCTTCGGCGGCCGTGTCGAACGCACCTTGGCGAAACAATCAAAACCGCTCTCCGGCGTGCCGAGCAGGGCTTCGTCGCCGATCCAGTTGACGTCGCGCAGATAGATGCGGCGCGTGTCCAGCGCTTCCTTCGGCCCGACGATCACCCGCTTGCTGCGCGCATCGAGATGCACGACATAGAGCGGCTCGCCGGTGGCGACACCGATACCGCGGCGCTGGCCGATCGTATAATGCAGGATGCCCTCGTGCTGGCCGAGCACGCGGCCGTCGAGATGGACGATGTCGCCCGACATCGCTGCATCCGGCCGAAGCTTGTTGATAACATCGGAATACTTGCCCTGCGGCACGAAACAGATGTCCTGGCTGTCGGGCTTTGCGGCAACCACGAGACCCATTTCGGCAGCCAGCGCCCGCACTTCCGCCTTTGGCATGTCGCCAAGCGGAAAGCGCAGATAGTCGATCTGGTCCTGCGTCGAGGCAAACAGGAAATAGCTCTGGTCGCGTTCGGCATCGACGGGGCGATAAAGCGCCCGGCGTTCGGGATGCTCCGGCGACGGGTTCGGACGCGAGCGGATATAATGGCCGGTGGCCAGCGCATCGGCGCCGAGTTCCTTGGCGGTCACCAGCAGATCGGCGAACTTGACGGTCTGGTTGCACGAGACGCAGGGGATCGGCGTTTCGCCGGCAACGTAACTTTCCATGAACGGATTGATCACCGCATCCAGGAAGCGGCGCTCGTAGTCCAGCACGTAGTGAGGAATACCCAGCGTTTCACAGACCCGCCGCGCGTCATCAATGTCCTGGCCCGCGCAGCAGGAACCGGCGCGATGCGTGGCGGCGCCATGATCGTAAAGCTGCAGTGTGATGCCGATGACTTCGTAACCCTGGCGTTTCAGAAGGCCGGCCACGACGGAAGAATCGACGCCACCGGACATGGCGACGACCACGCGGGTGTCTTCAGGACGCTTGTCGAAATCGAGGCTGTTCACGGTCTTTTGCTTCTGTTGGATACTCAAAACTGGGCTGCGCTGCGAGGCTAACACGAATTTCAGTGCCGATATAGGAACTAATTTCCCGCGCAGCAAGCCGGGAATTGCACCCTTTTCGTGAGCAAATTACGGCACTCGACTGATTTGCCTAGGGTTTTGATAAATTTTTTCCGGAAGGCTTAGTCAATTTTTAAATGTGACGGACTATCGTCGCTGGATATGGTCTTTGTTTGTGTAGAGAGTCCAAATGACCGAAGCAATTCGTCCAAGAGTTAAATATGTCATCGGCCCTGATGGCAGTCCACTTACTATCGCTGATTTACCCCCTGCCAATACGCGGCGCTGGGTGATCAGAAGGAAGGCGGAAGTCGTTGCGGCCGTTCGCGGTGGCTTGTTGAGCCTCGAGGAAGCCTGCGATCGCTACACGCTGACCGTGGAAGAATTCCTGTCCTGGCAAAGCTCCATTTCCGATCATGGCCTTGCCGGCCTGCGCACCACGCGCATCCAGCAATACCGCCACTAGCTTAGTTCTAATGCAGACCATACAGGGCCGCCTTTGCGGCCTTTTTTCGTTTGGTTCACATGTCCCTCTTCGCCGGGAAGCCCCCCTCATCCGGCGCGACGCGCCACCTTCTCCCCAGGGGGAGAAGAGGGAACGAGAGCACTTCGCCAGATAGAGTCGATGTGGTGCAGCGAATTGATCTTCTCCCCTTGGGGAGAAGGTGGCGCCCGGCGCCGGATGAGGGGTCGTCACAATCGAAATCGCCAATATATTTCAAACCATTACCCATCAATATCCCCGCCCTCCCGCATGCCCTCATAATCGAACCCATCGTCAACCGGTTCATTTGAGGAACATCCGATGCCCGAACAGACCACCAATCTCCAACTGCCCTACATCCTCTCCTCGCAGGCCCAGAAGCACATCACCCACAACGAGGCGCTACAGCGTCTCGACGCCACCGTCCAGCTCGTCATTCAGGCAGCTCTGACCGCACCCCCCGCCTCGCCCAACGAGGGTGAATGCTACGCTGTGCTCGCCTCGCCTACCAGCGCCTGGACGGGCAAGGCGCAGAAGATCGCCTTCTACCAGGATGGCGCCTGGATCTTCATTTCCCCGCGTCAGGGCTGGATCGCCTGGTTCGTCGATGCCAGCCGCCAGAAGATCTGGAACGATGCATCGTGGCAAAACCTGACCGCTGCCAGCGAGGAATCTTTCTCTCTTCTGGGAGTCAATGCGTCAGCCGATTCCACCAACCGACTCAGTGTTTCCTCCCCCGCCAGCCTCTTCAATAATGAGGGCCATGGGCACCAGATGAAGCTCAACAAGGCCACGGCAGGCGATACCGGCTCGCTGCTTTTCCAGACGAACTGGTCCGGCCGTGCCGAAATGGGACTCGCCGGCACCGATAATTTCGAAATAAAGGTCTCTGCCGACGGCTCGACATGGAAATCGGCGCTGCAGGCACTCGGCAACGGCGCGGTGCTGTTTCCCAACCGGCCATTGGTCCGCGCGACCTATGGCGAAACCGCGATGACACCCACCTCGGGTACACTCACAGGATTCAACACGCTCTCACTCAATCAGGGCAATTTCTCGCTGGGTGCCGCCGTGCCTTCAGGCTCCGGCAACCGGTTGGTCGTGCCGGTGACGGGCTTTTATCTCGTGACGGTCAACGTCTCGTCGGCGGCCGCGGCAAGCTATTCGGTCAGTGCGGTGCAGAACGGTTCGGCATCGATCCTGACCATCCGCGACAGCGATACGGGATCTCAGAGCTACAGCCAGTCGGCCACCGCTCTCGCCTATCTCACCGCCGGAGACTGGATCGCACTCTCCCACACCGGCACTGCCGAATTCCAGTTCGGCTATGGCAAGACCGAGATCGTCATGGCGCTGATGTAGGAGAAGACGAGGTCGGTCACTTCCGGGCAGCTGCCAGCAATCGATCGCGCACGTCATCGATTTCCTTTTGCAGCGCCTCGATCCGGGCCTTGGGCATGTCGAGTGTGTCGGTCACGCAGGCCGGCACAGCGGCCGCGCGGGCACGCAGGGCGCGCCCTGCTTCGGTCAGCTTCACCCTGACCTGGCGCTCGTCCTGCGGATCGCGTGTCCTTGAGATAAGGCCGAGCCCCTCGATCCGCTGCAGCAGCGGCGTCAGTGTGTTAGACTCCAGAAACAGCGCTTTTCCAAGCTCCTTGACGGTCAGATCGTCACACGACCATAGCCTGACCATGCAAAGATATTGCGGATAGGTCAGGCCAATCTCCTCGAGCAGCGGCCTGTAGAACTGGTTGAAGGCATGGCTGACGGTATAGATCGAGAAACACAGAAACTGCTCCAGATCCAAACCATCATCGGACCTTTCGGCACCGGTCATCGCAACCATATTCATCTGTCTCCCTGCTGGCGTGGGCTACCCAGGAATATAAATCGCGCGCGAGATAATCGCAAGCGCTTGACATATCCAAAGCGAAGGGAGATACTAAAGATCGCGAACGATTTAATCGTGCACGATTAAATTATCGGCAGATCACCCATCATTTCGGCACTCCGCAGTGCCGGCGTCATTTTCAACCGAACCGAAGGAGACACGACATGAGCACGATCACCACCACGGACGGCACTCAAATCTTCTACAAGGACTGGGGACCTAGGGATGCCCAGGCCATCGTCTTCCATCACGGCTGGCCGTTGTCGTCGGACGACTGGGATGCCCAGATGATCTTCTTCCTCGAAAAGGGCTATCGCGTCATCGCCCACGACCGCCGTGGCCATGGTCGTTCGACCCAGACCGACACCGGCAATGAGATGGACACCTATGCCGCCGATGTCGCCGCCCTGACCGACAAGCTCGATCTCAAGAACGCGATCCATGTGGGTCACTCGACGGGCGGCGGCGAAGTCGCCCATTACGTCGCCCGCGCCAAGCCTGGCCGCGTCTCCAAGGCGGTGCTGATCGGTGCCGTGCCGCCGATCATGGTGAAGTCGGAGAAGAACCCCGGCGGCTTGCCGATCGAAGTGTTCGACGGTTTCCGTGCTGCACTCGTCGCCAACCGCGCGCAGTTCTTCCTCGATGTTCCTACCGGCCCGTTCTACGGCTTTAACCGCGAAGGTGCCACGGCTTCGGAAGGTGTGATCCGCAACTGGTGGCGGCAGGGCATGATGGGCGGCGCCAAGGCCCATTACGACTGCATCAAGGCCTTTTCCGAGACCGACTTCACCGACGACCTCAAGGCGATCGACGTGCCCACCTTCGTCATGCATGGCGAGGACGACCAGATCGTGCCGATCGCGGACTCCGCCCTGCTCGCAATCAATCTCCTTAAGAACGGCACGCTCAAGACCTACAAGGGTCTCCCGCACGGCATGGCGACCACGCATGCCGATGTGATCAATGCCGACCTGCTCGCATTCATCAAGGCTTGATCCACCCGGTGCCGAAAGCACCGATGCGTGAAAACAAAACAAAAAAGGGCGCGGCAGAACCGCGCCCTTTTCATCCTGGGAGGATGAACGTCAGTCGACGTTGAAGAACAGCGGCTTGGCGTGGCGAATTGCCGGGTTGGCCGCAAGTTTCGCCAGCACCTCTGCCTTCACCGGCTCATCGACATAGAGCAGCGCGATCGCATCGCCACCCTGCTTGTCGCGTCCGAGCTGGAAGTTGGCGATGTTGACGCCGCCCTCGCCGAGTGTCGTGCCCATGAAGCCGATCATGCCGGGGACGTCGGTGTTGGAGATGTAGATCATGTTGGCACCGACATCGGCGTCCATGTTGATGCCCTTGATCTGGATGAAGCGCGGCTTGCCGTCGGAGAACACCGTGCCCGCCACTGAACGTGTCTGCTTTTCGGTCGTCACCGTCAGCTTGATGTAGCCGTCATAGACGCCCGACTTGTCACGCTTGGCTTCGGACAGGATGATGCCCTTTTCCTTGATCATAACAGGCGCCGAAACCATGTTGACGTCGGCGACCTGGCTGCGGATGAGACCGGCCAGCAGCGCCGATGTCAGCGCCTTGGTGTTCATGGCTGCCGTGGAACCATCGTAAAGGATCTCGATTTCCTTGATCGCATGTTCCGTCACCTGGCCGACAAAGGCGCCGAGCACGTCGGCGAGCTTGATGAACGGCTTCAGGCGCGGGGCTTCCTCGGCGGTGATCGACGGCATGTTGATGGCGTTGGAAACGGCACCATAGATCAGGTAGTCCGACATCTGCTCAGCCACCTGCAACGCAACATTCTCCTGCGCCTCGGTGGTCGAGGCACCGAGATGCGGCGTGCAGACGACATTAGGCAGGCCGAACAGCGGGCTTTCGGTGGCGGGCTCTACTTCGAACACGTCGAAACCGGCACCGGCGACATGGCCGGACTTGATGGCGGCGGCGAGCGCGTGCTCGTCGACAAGGCCGCCGCGAGCGCAGTTGATGATCCGCACGCCCGGCTTGGTCTTGGCGAGCGCCTCGGCATTGAGGATGCCGCGCGTCTTGTCGGTCATCGGCACATGCAGCGTGATGAAATCGGCCTTGGCAAGCAGGTCGTCGAGCTCGACCTTGATGACACCCATTTCCTGGGCGCGTTCTGCCGAAAGGAAGGGGTCATAGGCCAGCACATGCATGCCGAGCCCGATGGCCTTTTTGCAGACGATACCGCCGATATTGCCGGCACCGATGACGCCGAGCGTCTTGCCGGTGATCTCGACGCCCATGAACTTCGACTTCTCCCACTTGCCGGCTTGGGTGGAGGTGTCGGCGGCAGGCAGCTGGCGGGCAACCGCAAACATCAACGCGATCGCGTGTTCGGCCGTGGTGATCGAGTTGCCGAACGGCGTGTTCATGACGATGATGCCGCGGCGCGAGGCAGCCGGGATATCGACATTGTCGACGCCGATGCCGGCGCGGCCGATAACCTTGAGGTTGGTAGCAGCGGCGATCAGCTTTTCCGTCGCCTTGGTGGCCGAGCGGATGGCGAGACCGTCGTAATTGCCGATGATTTCGGCGAGCTTTTCCTTGTCCTTGCCGAGCTTGGGCTGGAAATCGACTTCCACGCCATGGTCACGGAAAATCTGGACAGCAGTTTCTGAGAGTTCGTCGGATACGAGAACACGCGGTGCCATGAAGGCCTCCATTGGGATAGTCAGAGAATTGGGGACCCCTTCCGCTCATCGCGGAAGGGAAGAGATCACGCAGCCTTGGCGGAAAGCGCAGCCTTCTGCTTTTCAAAAGCATAGTTCAGCCACGGCGCCAGCGCCTCGAGATCGGAGGTCTCGATGGTCGCGCCGCACCAGATACGCAGGCCGGAAGGGGCATCGCGATAGGCGCCGATATCGACGGCAACGCCTTCCTTCTCGAGCGTCGCGGCGACGCCCTTGGCGAATGCTTCCTGTCCTGCGGCATCGAGCGCCGTGACAGCCGGATCGACGATCTTCAGGCACACCGATGTGTTGGAGCGGGTTTCCGGTTTTTCAGCCAGATTGGCCAGCCAGGGGTTGTTGTCGCAGAAATCGAACAGCACCTTGGCATTGGCATCGGCACGGGCCATCAAGCCCTTGAGGCCGCCGATCTGCTTGGCCCAGAGCAGCGCATCGATGTAGTCCTCGACGCAGAGCATGGACGGCGTGTTGATCGTCTCGCCCTGGAAGATGCCCTCGATGATCTTGCCGCCCTTGGTCATGCGGAAGATTTTTGGCAGCGGCCAGGCCGGGTTGTAGCTTTCCAGCCGCTCGACAGCGCGGGGCGAAAGGATGATGACGCCATGCGCGCCCTCGCCGCCCAGCACCTTCTGCCAGGAGAAGGTGACGACATCAAGCTTGGCGAAATCGAGGTTCTGCGCAAAGGCGGCAGACGTCGCGTCGCAGATCGTCAGGCCCTGGCGATTGGCCGGGATGAAATCAGCATTGGCGACACGCACGCCAGACGTCGTGCCGTTCCAGGTGAAGACGACATCGCGATCGAAATCGACCTCAGCGAAATCAACGAGCTTGCCGTAGTCGGCAGTGAACTTGCGGACGTCGGGGATCTTGAGTTCCTTGACGACATCGGAGACCCAGCCCGAGCCAAAGCTTTCCCAGGCGACCATGTCGACGCCACGCGCACCGAGCAGCGACCAGAGCGCCATCTCAACAGCGCCGGTGTCGGAAGCGGGAACGATGCCGATGCGATAATCGGCCGGCACGTCGAGAACTTCGCGAGTCAGGTCAATGGCCTGCTTGAGCTTGTTCTTGCCGATTTTGGAGCGGTGGGAGCGGCCTAGCGCTGCGTCTTTGAGCGCGTCGAGCGACCAATCGGGGCGCTTCGAGCAGGGGCCGGAAGAAAAATGCGAGTTTGCCGGACGCAGTGTCGGCAGAGCGGTATCAACCATTTTAAGCTACCCTTCCAGGTATATGGCCTCTCGTTGGGGAGAGGTGTCCCGCCGCCGTGAATATGGGAAGCGCCATTTCAAGTCAAGCATCTCTTGGCGCAAACAGGAGACTTTTTGACGCAGCTTTGCCCAAGCGCTAAGATATGTGCGGAACCAATATCGTCGACCGCCGTTGAATCCCGTTGTTCTGGCGTCTGTTCGGGGAGTATCAGCATGGCACCGCGTGCAAATTGGAAAGGTTACCTGAAATTCGGCGAAGTCACCTGTCCGGTCGCGCTATACACCGCCGCCTCGACCGCCGAGCGAATCGCCTTCCACACTCTCAATCGCGATACCGGAAACCGTGTGCGCCGAGAGTTCGTCGATAGCGAGACGGGCAAGCCGGTCGAGCGCGAAGACCAGGTCAAAGGCTACGAAGTCGGCAACAACGACTATATCGTGCTGGAGCCGGAAGAGGTCGCCGCCGCTGTCCCAGAAAGTGACAAGACGCTCGAGATCGACGCCTTTCTGGACTACGCGGAAATCGATGACGTCTATTTCGACAAGCCCTACTACCTCGCCCCGTCCGACAAGTTGGGCGAGGAAGCCTTTGCACTCATTCGCGAAGGAATGCGCAAGAAGGGCGTGGCGGGGCTCGCCAGCACGGTGCTCTTCCGCCGCGTTCGCACGCTGCTGATCCGCGCGCATGACGATGGGCTGATCGCGAACACACTGAATTTCGAATACCAGGTGCGCTCCGCCAAGGACGCCTTCGACGATGTGCCGGACATGAAGATCGAGGGCGAAATGCTCGACCTCGCCAATCACATCATCTCGACCAAGAAGGGCGAGTTCGACGTCTCGAAATTCGACGACCGCTATGACGCCGCCCTCGCCGAACTGATCAAGGCGAAGATGGAGGGCCGCAAGATCGAGGCACCCAGGCCGCCGAAGGAGACCAAGGTCAGCAGCCTCATGGAAGCGCTACGCCAGAGCGCCGTCGCAATCACAAAGAAAGCCAACGCCGCACCGGCAAAGAAGGCCAAGCAGGCGGCTGAGCCACGGCGCAAGGCAAGCTGAGTGATGGATCTCGAAACCTATAACCAGAAGCGCGATTTCAGCAGGACCGCGGAGCCCAAAGGCCGCAAGGCCGGGGCGAAGGGCAACAGCTTCGTTATCCAGAAGCATGACGCCACACGCCTGCACTACGATTTCCGGCTGGAGATGGATGGCGTCTTGAAAAGCTGGGCGGTGACCCGCGGCCCCAGCCTCGTGCCGGCCGAAAAACGTCTTGCGGTACACGTCGAGGATCACCCGCTCGAATATGGCGGCTTCGAAGGCACGATCCCCAAGGGCGAGTATGGCGGCGGCACCGTGCTGCTCTGGGACCGCGGCACCTGGGAGCCGATCGGCGATCCGGAAAAGGCCTATCGCAAGGGGCATATGGAATTTACCCTGTACGGCGAGAAGCTGGGCGGGCACTGGCATCTCGTGCGCATGCAGCACAAGCCGCGCGAAAAACACGAGAACTGGCTGCTGATCAAGGGCGACGACGCGTTTGCCCGTCCGGAAGGTGCTGACGACATTCTTGAAGAGCGCCCCGAATCCGTCAAGACCGGCCGCGACATCCCCGACATCGCCGGCGAGGAACCCGGCTGGTCATCGAAAACAGGCAAGATCGACAAGAGGAAGGCAAAGTCCGCCAAGGCCAAGAAAGCCGCCGAGCCGATACCGGTCGAAGCGCCGGATCTCGACCCTTCGCAGCTCACCGGTGCCCGCAAAGCGCCTCTGCCTGCCTTTGTCGAACCCACGCTGGCAACACTGGCCACCAAGCCACCACCCGGCGAGCGCTGGATCCACGAAATCAAGTTCGACGGTTATCGCCTTCAGGCACATATCACCGCCGGCCGCGTCAAGCTGCTCACCCGCAGCGGACTCGACTGGACCCAGAAGTTCGGCAAGGAGATCATAACAGCTTTGAAGGAGCTACCGGTCGGCAAAGCCTTGATTGATGGCGAGCTGGTAGTGGAATCAGCCAACGGCGCCTCGGACTTTTCCGCCCTGCAGGCCGATCTCAGTGACGGCCGCACCAGTCGCTTCATCTTCTACGCTTTCGATCTCCTCTACCTCGACGACTACGATCTGCGTGCGTCACCGCTTACGGAGCGAAAAGGATTGTTGCGCAAGCTGGTCGAGGCGCAACCGGGCAAGATTCGCTACAGCGATCATTTCGACGAGAACGGCGATATCATCCTCAAGCATGCATGCCGGCTTGGCCTCGAAGGTGTCGTCTCGAAGCTCGCGGGCGACTCCTATCGCTCTGGCCGCAGCAAGGGCTGGATCAAGTCGAAATGCTCGTCGCAGCAGGAGTTCGTCATCGGCGGCTTTGTGCCATCCAGCACCTCACGCAAGGCGGTCGGCTCGCTGGTGCTGGGCGTTTACGGCAAGCAAGGACTGGAACATGTCGGCCGCGTCGGCACCGGATTTTCCAACTCCGTCGCCGAAGATCTGTTTCAGCGCTTGACCAAGATAAGGACCGACGAAAGCCCCTTCGTCGGCAGGCTGACCGCCGAGGAAGCCCGGCAGGTACGTTATGTCAGGCCGGAATTGGTGGCCGAAGTGGAATTCCGCGCCTGGACTGGCGATGGACATTTGCGGCACGCTTCGTTTCGAGGCCTGCGCGAGGACAAGGACCCGAAGGACATCATGCGCGAAACGCCCAAGACACAAGCCGGCAAGGCCAGCACCGAAAAAGCGCCCGTAGAAGTCAGCCGCACCGTCAAGCTCAGCCATCCCGACCGCATCTATTGGCCCGCCGAAGGTGTGACCAAGGAAGGACTGGCGGACTACTACACCGAGGTCTGGCCCCATATCGCCCCCTTCATATCAGGCCGGCCGCTGGCGCTGCTGCGCTGCCCGACCGGCATCGATGGCGAGCAATTCTTCCAGAAGCACGCCTGGAAGGGCATCAACAAGAACATATCGACGGTCGTCGATCCCACCGACAAGGACGGCGAGCCACTGATTGCCATCAGCGATCTCGATGGCTTGATCGGCCTCGTGCAGGCCGCCGTGCTGGAAATCCACCCATGGGGCTCGAAGATCGGTGATTGGGAACGACCGGACATGATCATCATGGACCTCGATCCAGGTCCCGGTGTGGGCTGGGAAGCAATCATCTCGGCCGCCGAGGATGTGCGCCAGCGGTTGAGCGACGTCGGCCTCGCACCCTTCGTCAAGACATCCGGCGGCAAGGGACTGCATGTCTGCGCGCCGCTGAAGCCTAAGGCCGAATGGCCCGATATCAAGACATTCACCAAGGGGCTGGCCGACGCGATGGCCGCCGACAGTCCGGACAAATATGTCTCGACGATCACCAAGTCCAAGCGCCAGGGCAAGATCTTGATCGATTATCTCCGCAACCAGCGTGGCCAGACGGCCGTGGCCCCCTATTCCACCCGCGCCCGCCCCGGTGCCGCCGTGTCGATGCCGCTCGCCTGGGACGAGTTGAGTCCGGCCATCGGCCCGGCTTATTTCACGGTGCTGAATGCGCCGACCCGGCTTGCCTCGCTGAAATCGGATCCCTGGGCGGAACTTCGCTCGGCAGCTGTACCGCTGCCATCGCTGGCAGGGAAAAGGAGAAGCGCTTGACGGCGACCTGTGGTAATGTCCTCAGGCGTGCTATTCTTAGCATGAACGCGAAATTCATCTTGCATTCATAAAGGAAATGCTAATTTAATAGAAGCTCGAAGCAACCACAAATAACAGCATTCCCGAGCCGGGAGTATTGTATGACTGAAAAAGAAAAAACCTACTCTTTGTACTCGGCTTTCGTCGAGGACCATCGCGAATTCGGGTATCAATCACTCGAAGACGAGCCGGCTCTCGAACAGGAGTCGTCTCGCGAACTCCGCCAATCTCGCCTCACGGTGTCCACCAAAAAGGCGATAGCATGGCTTCGTCAGCACCTGTCGCGGCCGCATCTGCCACGTCACGGCTGATCGCGATCTAGCTGCACGTCGTGAATTCCATCAGGATTTCGCGCTAGCCCGACGGCTATCAACGCTTCTTGTTCGCCGCTTCGGTCTTCACGCTGCGCCTCAGCGCGTCCATAATGTTGATGACGTTGCTTGGCTGCCCCACCTCCTCGACCTTGGCCGGCGTCGGTCGCTTATGACCCTTCTTCTTCGCGGCAATGATATCGAGCAATCGCTCCTGTACCGGATCCTGCACCATTTTCGGATCCCAGGGCTTCTTGCGCTCGTCGATCAGCGTCTCCACCAGCGTCATCAACCCAGGCTCGACCTTTTCAGATTTGATGTGGCCGAAATAGTCCTCCGCGCCGCGCACTTCGTCGCCATAGCGTAGCGTCCAGACCACGATGCCCTTGTCGCGCGGCTCAAGCATCACGGCCCGCTCGCGCCGATACATCACCAGCCGCGAGATCCCCACCATCTTGCTGGATGCCATGGCGTCGCGGATCACCGAGAAAGCCTCCTCGCCGACCTGATCGTCCGGAACCAGATAATGCGGCTTGTCGAGCCAGATCCAGTCGATGCTGTCCTTCGGCACGAACATGTCGATGTCGATCGTCCGCGTGCTTTCGAGCGCTACCGCCTCGAGCTCGTCGTCTTCGAGCATGACATACTCGTTCTCACCACGCTCATAGCCCTTCACCTCGTCATCTTCGTCGACAGGTTTGCCGGTCACCGAGTCGACGTAGCGGCTGAGCACGCGGTTGTTGGTCTGGCGATTGAGGGTGTGGAAACGGACCTTCTCATCGTCGGTGGTCGCCGGCGACATCGACACCGGACATGTCACCAGCGATAGCTTGAGATAGCCCTTCCAGAAGGAGCGTGCTGCCATGACGAAAATCCCGTCCAACTCGAGTTGAAGTGCTTCAACTGGCTTGAACGGGATGGACGTGACTTGGTTCCAACGCGAGAAGATTTTAGGGCAATTACCAGTTCACCATGCGGATGCCGGTACGGAATTCGTGTCGCGTCAGGCCGCCATCCTTGCCCTTCATGCCAATGGCGCCGTAGTTCTTTTCATAGCCGTTGAAAGCAAACATGTCCCCATCAGCGATCTGCGAGAAGCGGTAGCCGAAGTCGACCTTGATCCGGTCTCCGACATCATAGGACATGCCTGCCATCAGCGCGTAGGTAAAGCGCCAGCTATCCGCGCCTTCGCGTTGAACGCTGATGGGATCTATGTCGCCGCAGCTGCCGACAGTGCAGCTCCCGACCTGACCTACGGCCCCCCACTTTACGTAACTCACGCCGGCGCCGGCGCCGACATAGGGCGTCAGCCCCCAATACGTACCGAGATCCACGTAACCATTGGCGAGCAGGCCAAGCGCGGTCATGTCCTGCTGACGATAAAAGCAATTTGCCCGGCTCGTAGCAGAAATTCCACAAGTGCCCAGATCTCCCAGGCCCTGCATCTTGGTGCCGAAATAATCGACCGTCAGATCGGAACGGAAGAAATCGTTGAATTGGTAACCCATGCCGGCATTCAGCGTGATGTCGTTGGAAAACCTGTTCTTGTCGAAGGTTACGCCCGAATAGGTTTTCAAGCCGAAATCAAAGTTGCGCGATGTCGGCTTGTCAGACTCCGTCGAGACATTGTAGCCAAGATCGCCACGAATGTACCAGCCATCCGTCGTCGACGCGATCGAACCGGTGTCGATTTCGGGCGCGTCGATCGGCGGCGGCATGTCGAACGCGGCAGCCTGGCTGGCGAGACCCATCGTGAGTACGGCGATTGCGAGGCCATGGCGGATCATTATGGCATTTCCTTCCGACATACCGGGACGAACCCGGTTTGAATATGCTTTCGGAAGACTATGCCAACCAGAGGTTAACCCGCGGTTAAGCATGTTTTGAAGTTAAAACTTTACCGAATTTGTTCAGGATTTGTTTACTGTCCAAATCGCAACCCACGTCGCCGATCCGTGGCCACAGATCGCAGGATCCTGTAAGAAACTCGCGGATCGTCACCAACAGTGAGCCATCACAATGGAACGGAAAAAGCCTCTGTATCGCACCGTAAATACGCGGACGCATGGTGTTAGGCATCGCAGTGGTGGAGACTTCGCTTGGGAGAGAACCACGAATCGGCAGCGGGAGAACCAGTCAGCCTTTGGCTCGATGCACGGCAAGGAACGCCGCGGCCTCGACTACACCCCATTGTTCAAGTTCCTTCTTTCAAAGATAGGAGAGGACTGGGCAAAGACGTACAGCGAGGCGGTCGCAAGGATAGATCGCCCCGACCCCGTTTTCTGGATCGTCGCCACAAACGAACTCAATCGCCAGTCCGTCGTCCGCATTGGTGAGAATACCTACTACAGCGGCCTATATGTCGATGAGAACGATACGCTTGCGGCCGTCGACCCAGGCGTCACCGAGCACGACTTGAATCCCACATGCGAGTGTTGCACCCATACATTTAATGGCAAGCGCTTCACGCGCCCCTATCAGTTCGGTGCCGACTACCCAGGGAAGTGACAGGAGCACCACGAAGGTCAATCAACTTATTGAATCTTATTACTTTTATTGAAATCTCGATTGTTGTTTACAACATTTACAAGCAAGCATGTTTGGCAGGGAATGATTTACCATGATTTGGCGGCGTTGCCGGAGGCGTGTTGCGACAAGGCTATATGTAAAGCGGAGCCATCCGGCGCCAGACGCCGGCGCGATGGGCGCGGCCATCCCAGAAATGCAGCTGATGGCGAACGCCCTTGTCCGCCAGCAGCCGGCTGAGATGGCGATTGTTGTCAAGGAAGGGATCGTCATTACCGATGGTCAGAATGATATCCAGTTGCCGCAGCTTTTCGAGTCGCCAGTCGCAGGCGAGCCCCGGAAGGAAATGCGTTGGCGTGTGGAAATAGACGGTGTCGTCATAGTAGCCGTCAAACAGGTCGTCGAAACTCTCCACCTTCATCGTCAGGTCATAGCGTCCTGAAAAGGCGACAAGCTTGCGAAACAGATGCGGATGGCGGAACGCGAGGCTGGCGGCCTGATAGGCGCCGAGGCTGCAGCCCTGGACGATGGTGCAATCATGCGGGTTCTTCTCGGCCATCAATGGCAGAACCTCGTTGAGCACATATTCCTCCAGCGCGGCGTGCCGTCGGATGCGCTCCGCCGGATGACGGCGAGATCCGTAGAACGTCTCGTTTGCCAGCCCATCGATGCAATAAAGCTGAAGCTGTCCTGCCTCGAGCTTTTCGGCGAGGCTGCCGACGATGCCGAGTTGTTCATATTCCCAGAAGCGGCCGTCCCGCGTCGGGAACATCAGGACCTTGGCGCCGGCATGGCCGAACACCAGAAGCTCCATGTCGCGATGAAGCCTATGACTGTACCAGCGGAAATATTCGCGGTTCATGGCACCTGAAGAAACCTTCGATCTTGTCACGGAGCAGCTTTTTCTGTGCTGCCTCGCCAGCGTAATCGAAATGACCGGCGTCGAGTATGAAGTTTTCGTTAAATTTCGTCAGCGCATTCGCGACAGCGAACTGGCAGGGCGGGGCCACCGCCGGGTCGAAAAGTGCCGGGGCCACCAACATCGGCACCGTGATGCACGCCGCAGCACTTGCCGCATCGAACAGGCGCAGGTTCTCGATAATGTTGGGATGGCGTTTTTGGTAGACTTGGGCGGATTGCGCACTGCCGGTGGTCTGCAGGGTTAGCCAGAGCGGCCTGTGGCCGAAGGTCGGCACCTCCAGGTATCCTCGGTCGATCCTGTTGTCGAAGGCAATGGCCAGTGCCCCGATGCCTCCGCCGAAGCTGATGCCGCTATAGCCGATATCACCGGATATTCCGGGAAACAGCCTGACGAGCGTCGAGACCGACAGCCACAGATCCTCGACACAGCCGCCGATGATGTAATCGTCGGGTCGGTCGATGCCGTGGAGCACATGCCACGCCGGATTCTGGGAAATCCCGGGCCGGGCACTGCGCGACAGCCCGCGGAAACAGGGAAACAGGATCGCCGTCTCTTCGACGGGAATGTTGAAATCGGGCTGCTCCCGTCCACCATAGCCGTGGCCAACCACAAGACCGCGCCGCACCTCTCCCTTGCGCGGCAGCAACAGCCAGCCACCAATCTCGAACGAACCGGTCGAGACATAGACGATATCGCTGACCTGCCAGTCGGGATGGCAGCTTGCGCTGGCGCTCAACGAAGGCCGCGGGTCCACTGCGCGCGCGCTCAGATAGCGCTCCGTCCAGAAGGCCTCGAATCCATCCGGCGCTTCCGGCGGCCTGATGGCAAGCAATTGTTCGAGCTGCATCCCATAGGTGGGATCAAAGGCGAAAGGATGCGTTGTAGGAATGCTCATGGGCAGCTTTTCACGAGAGATGGCAGGACTCGTCAATGTTCTTGTGTGTATTTGCCTGCACATGCAAGCATGTTCATTCGCCAACATTTACAGTGGTAGCCGCAATCGGCATCCTATTTAGACAGGCAAACAGGAGAAGAAGCGAATGGCGATTGCGCCGATCCCTGGTTCACTCAGTCGCAAGACGGGCGAGCAGGAGGTTCTGCCGAACTGGAGGAATGGGCATCGGGCGGCTGGGAGATATTGAATGTCGACACGACCTTTCTTGAAGATTTCTGCGCCACTCAACGGGCTGCTCGCTGCGATCGGGCTCGTTACGGTCGCTGCACTGACGACACCTGATATAGCAGGACGAACCAGGCTCACCCTGGAGGTCCTGCTCGCCGGCATCTGGGCCGCCTATGTCGTGCAACTGATCGAGACACTGATCATACAGCGGGCGAGAGACGTTCGGGACGGGATGCCGACAATCATCGTCGATGTGCTTGCCGTCCTGGTCCCTCTCGCCGCGTTCCTGTTTGTCGGCACGCGCGACTGGAGTCTCTACTGTGGCATCTGGCTGCTAAAGCCCCTGCGCGATTCGATCTTCTTCCGGCTCCTGGGCAGGGTCATGACCAACGAGGCGCGCAACCTGATCGGCGTCACCTCGATCTTCTGCATCGTTCTGTTCGGTGCGGCGCTTGCAGCCTATGTCATCGAGCGCGACATCCAGCCGGGCAAGTTCGGCAGCATCCCGCAGGCGATGTGGTGGGCGGTGGTCACGCTGTCGACCACCGGCTATGGCGACGAGATTCCGCAAACTTTCGCCGGCCGCGTCCTCGCCGGGCTGGTGATGATGAGCGGCATAGGCATCTTTGCGCTCTGGGCCGGCATCCTCGCCACCGGCTTCTACGAAGAAGTCCGTCGCAGGGACTTCGTGCGCAATTGGCAGTTGGTTGCGGCCGTGCCGTTATTCCAGAGGCTTGGCTCTAGCGCCCTGGTCGAGATCGTGCGGGCACTGAGGCCTCACGTCGTACCGGCCGGCACCGTAATCTGCCGCAAGGGCGAAACGGGCGACCAGATGTTCTTCATCGTCGAAGGCTGCGTCCGCGTCGCGACACCGAACCCGGTGGAGCTTGGCGCCGGCAGCTTCTTCGGCGAGATGGCGCTGATCAGCGGCGAGCCCCGCTCGGCGACCGTCAGCGCCGCGACTGACGTCTCACTACTGTCGCTGTATTCGGTGGATTTCCAGATCTTGTCCAGCAGCAACCCGGACATCGCAGATATTATCCGCAAGACCGCGCTCGAGCGGCGCGGCGCAACACCGAAGACTTGACGGGCCCGCATGCCCATTGGATCCTAACTCGAGCGCAAGCGCGCCATCGTCAAAATGGTCGACCACCCGACGGTTGCTCTTCGGGCACGGTGTCGAAGTGTTTTACCATGATTAGAGGTAATGGCCGGGCCGGTGGACAGAATTTGCGGGAATGGGAAACGCGAAGCAAACAAACGTTCAAACAGGAGAGGAAGCGAATGGCGCCTTTTAAAGTCGATCCGGACAAGGTGCACGAGTTCCCCGACGAACTGAGCTTCTACGCGTGGCTTGAAATGCATCACGACAGCGAAGATGAAGTCTGGATCAAGATCCATAAGCTGGATTCAGGCCTTAAGTCGATCACGCCCAAGCAGGCCATCGACGCGGTTCTCTGCTGGGGCTGGATCGATGCCATCCGCAAGGGATTTGACGACAAGAGCTACCTGCAGCGCTACACCCGGCGCACCAGGAAAAGCATCTGGAGCAAGATCAATGTCGACAACGTCGCCCGCTTGATCAAGGAAGGTCGAATGACCGAGCATGGCCTCAGGGAGGTCGAGGCGGCCAAGGCCGATGGGCGCTGGGACCGCGCCTATGGCAGTGGCCAAAGCATGAAGATTCCCGACGATCTTCAGGTCGCCATCGATGCCGAGCCCAAAGCCCGGGAGATGCTGGGCAAGCTCACTGAGCAGAACCGCTTCGCACTGGCCTTCCGCACCCACAATATGAAGACCGAAGCCGGACGGAAGAAGAAGATCGAAGCATTCGTCGATATGCTCAAGCGCGGCGAGACGATCTATCCGCAGCGGCAAAAATGAAACTTTGCCGAACGCTCGTTTGACACGAGCCTGCCTCCGTCGACGATTCCATCACTGCGAAAGTCTTGCGCTCGGCCATCGCGGTTCATACCTATAGGAGACGATGTACTTTCGGCTTCGATGATTGTTGGATCTTGAGCCGAAGTGCTGCGTTTGACGAGGATAAGAGTATGAAGATCGATGCCATTTTGCGGTCAATCGTGACCGTGCGTTCCTCCATCCCCGAAGATGCCTTTACGGCGACGACACTGGGCACCCTCAGGGAAGGTAGCGGCGTCGTCATCCGCGACAATGGGTTGGTGCTGACGATCGGCTATCTGATCACCGAGGCGGAAGAGGTGTGGCTGACGACCAGCGATGGTCGCGTCGTGCCGGGTCATGCGCTGGCCTATGATCAGGAAACCGGCTTCGGCCTCGTCCAGGCGCTTGGGGCCCTTGATCTGCCCGCTCTGGAATTCGGCGACGCATCCAGAGCCCAGATCGGCGACCCCGTTGTGCTTGCCGACGGCACCGGCCGATCGGTGCAGGCACATATCGTCGCCAAGCAGGAATTTGCCGGCTATTGGGAATATCTGCTGGATGAGGCGCTGTTCATCGCACCGGCGCATCCTTCCTGGGGCGGTGCGGCGCTTGTCGGCGCTGACGGCAGGCTACTG
The DNA here is from genome assembly GCF_057787725.1 of Shinella sp. OV683. Classification (NCBI taxonomy): domain Bacteria; kingdom Pseudomonadati; phylum Pseudomonadota; class Alphaproteobacteria; order Hyphomicrobiales; family Rhizobiaceae; genus Shinella; species Shinella sp. OV683. Next base: position 394,513 of record NZ_CM173543.1, on the reverse strand, counting down.
GGCATCGGATCGCTTCTGCTGCAAATGAGCCAGGGCGGCGAGGTCGCCGATATCAACATGGTCGTGCCGATCAACCTGCTGAGGCCAATCCTCGATGACCTGCTCACCCGTGGCCGGGTCAACAAGCCGCCGAGGCCGTGGCTTGGTGCCTTCTCAGCCGAAAGCAATGGCGATGTCGTTGTTATGAATGTCGCCGAGGGCAGCCCCGCCGCGCAAGCAGGCCTGCGTCAGGGCGATATCATCGCAGAAATCAGGGATGGAGAAGTCGACGGCCTCGCCGACTTCTACCGGAAAGTCTGGAGCAGCGGCCCAGCCGGTGCAGAAATCCCAATGCGGGTGCTGCGCGATGGCCGCGATGCTTGGCTGCGCGTCAAGACCGCCGACCGCCGCAGCTTTCTCAGAAAGCCGCATTTGCAGTAGGATGGCGCGCTCCGGCCCGCGGGTCCTGTGGAGTATCCGCAGAGTGTCGGATGACGCAGTTCACTCGTCCCAGGCCTGCACGACAGTCTGCTGGGCGATCAGGCCATCCTTCAAATCGAGGGTGGCGGCGCAGAACACCTTGGTACCATCAGGATAGGCACAAGCCTCGGTGAAGGCGAGCTTGTCGCCCTCGACGACGGTGGTATCGACCTTGTGGGTCATCGCCCGGCTGCAGATATCATCCCAGAACGTACCGATCGCGGCACGTCCGCGGATTTCACGCGGCTTGCTGGGCGGATTGTTGCGGTCGATCACCCGCACCAGCGCGTCGTCGGCATAGAAGCTTGCCAGCATCTTGCCGTCGCGGCCTTCGATTGCCTGCTTGATGGATGCAGGCGTTACAGTTTCCTTGGTCTGCAACATCTTGATCTCCGTTGGTTGGCCCGGGTATCGGGCGAGGTCAAAGGAACCCTGCCCCACGACCTGATAGGCAATCCGTACATCACCGCTGGACGCGTATCGGGTTTCGATCGGCCTCACATGAGTATTCCTCAGCCAGACGAATTCTTCCGCCCGCGCACCCTAGCAGAAAAGCTGTTCCGTTTACAGACACTCATGCTTGGCGCCGGGCAGAGGCCGCTGCCACTTCTTCATCCGGCAGGACAGAAGGAGAGTCGAAAAATGAGATTCACAGTCAACTATACTTCTGATGATTGTCTAACTCGAACCCGTATTTTATCAAATTGTGATTATGTGGCACAGAGGATTAATTTGACTTCACTAAAATAGAGTATTTAATCCGCCGTGGCAGCCAATTCTTCGACATGCCAATAGCAACAGGGAATCTGTTCTTCGCTCGGCATAGCGATTTGAACTGCTTGTTATAGGGAGAGCGTCATGCGTAAACTCATTAACGGAACCTCCAAAAGCGAACATATCGACGGTACGAGGTACTCGGATATCATTTATGGCAAGGGTGGTAACGACGGAATCGGCGGCCACCGCGGCGATGACTTCATATATGGTGATGCCGGCAACGATCACCTGAATGGCGGCCAGAACCACGACGAACTGACGGGCGGCGCGGGCGAAGATACATTTATCTTCCGTTCGTTCGCCGCAGCGGACAGTGACAAGGTCATGGATTTCAAGCACGGCACCGATTTGTTCGACCTGGACCGGCATATCTTCTCTGCGATTGACAAAGGTGCATTGTCGTCGAACGAGTTCGTCCTCGGCACGAAAGCGCTCGATGCCAACGATCACATCATCTACGACAAGGCCAGCGGCAAGCTTTACTATGACGACGATGGCGAGGGCGGCCACAAGCAACACCTGCTCGCCACGCTCGACAATCACGCCAAGCTGAGCGCCGACGACATCTTCATTCTCTAAGGCAGCTCGATTGACATCTCGAGAACGAGAAACCGCCCGTTTCCGGGCGGTTCTCGAAGTCTGGAATGAGGCGCTTGCTTACTTGTAGACCGGCTGCTGCGGCATTTCGGCCGGCGGCAGGTAGGCCTGCTGGCAATTGTCATCGCCGAAGCTGTAGCGCAGGCCGGCGCGGGCTTCATGGATGTCGAAGCCGTCGTCGCGACCCGGGCCACCGTTCAGCTTGCGGCCGAACATCGGGCCGTCGGACACGTGACGATAGCGGTAACCAACGTCAGCCTTGAGCTTGCAATTGATATCGATTGCGGTACCGGCCATCAGGCCGTAGGTGAAGCGCCAGCTTTCGCGGCCACTGTGAGTGACCGTGGGATCGCAGTCGCCAGTGGTTGTGCTGCACGATGTGTTCTTCAGGCCGTCCCATTTCACATGGGTGGCGCCGAGGCCGACACCGACATAGGGCGTCAGGATGCCATAGTGAGCGATATCGACATAGGCGTTGGCCATCAGGCTGTACGCTGTCAGCGACGAGCGGTCGCGTGATTTGCAGCCGTCGTCGCAAACGCTGCCGGTGTTGCCGCCGCTACCGGTCGTCGAGCCCCTGAAGTTGGCGCTGAACATGTAGTCGAACGTCTTGTCGAAGCGGACGTAGTCGTTGAGCTGATAGCCAACACCGATGCCGATATTGCCGGTATCGCTGAGATCTGCCTGCCCGAAGCTGGCATTCTCCCTGTTTACACCCTGCTGGAAGTTTGCGCCGCGCAGGTTCATGAAATCGTAGGAAACGTCGCCACGCAGGTACCAGCCGTTGGAGGCGACCGCGACGGGTTCCGCCGGCGGAGCCTCGACGGGTTCAGGCTGATAGAGATCGGCCGCGAAGGCCTGGCTGGACAGCGCCAGCACGAGGGAAGCTAATGCCAAAATTCTCTTCATAATCCATACTCCGCATAACACTCTGGCCGGCGCAATTCACCGGGAGGACAATTCTTGGTTATGTTGGATAATGAAGCGGAAAGGTTAAAACCCGCTTAACCACACCTGTTTACCATATGAATTAGCAAACAACTGAATAGGTTGAAGTTTTCTTAATAGAAAACGGGCTCCGCACTGCTGCGAAACCCGTTTTGTGACAAAGTATTCTGTTGCGCTCAGGCGGCGTTGCGGACCTTGCCGATCACGTCGACCAGGCCATTGACGATGCGCTCCAACTGTCCCTGGTCATCGCCTTCAGCCATGACGCGGATCAGCGGCTCGGTGCCAGAAGGGCGGATGACCAGCCGGCCGCGGCTCGAAAGCTCGCTTTCGGCATCGGCGATCGCGGCCTTGACGCCCTTGTCCTCAAGCGGCTTGCCACCTGAAAAGCGGACATTCTTGAGCAGTTGCGGCACCGGTTCGAAGCGCCGGCAGACTTCGCTGACGGTGCGATCGAGACGCTTGACCGCGACCAGCACCTGCAGTGCGGCCACCAGCCCGTCGCCGGTCGTGCCGAAGTCCGACAGCACGATATGGCCGGACTGCTCGCCGCCGACATTGAAATCATGCTCGCGCATATGCTCGACCACATAGCGGTCGCCCACCTTGGTACGGGCAAGCGTCATGCCCTTGTCTGTCATGAAGCGCTCGAGGCCGAGATTGGACATGATGGTGGCGACGATGCCGTTGCCGCGCAGCGAGCCCTCATTGGCCCAGGTCTCGCCGATCAGTGCCATCAGCTGGTCGCCATCGACAATAGTGCCCTTCTCGTCGACGATGATGACGCGGTCGGCGTCGCCATCGAGCGCAATGCCGATGTCGGCGCGCACTTCATGCACCTTCTTGACCAGCGCCTCGGGATGCATAGAGCCGCAATTCGAATTGATGTTGGTGCCATTCGGCTCGACACCGATGGAGACGACCTCTGCACCAAGCTCCCACAGCACGGCGGGCGCCACCTTGTAGGCCGCACCATTGGCGCAGTCGATCGCCACCCTCAGGCCCTTGAGCGTCACGTCGCGTGGCAGGGTGCGCTTGGCAAATTCGATGTAGCGGTCATGCACGCCATCGACGCGCTTGGCCCGGCCGATGCTGTCGGGATCGGCGAGCTGCGTGGCAATATCCTTGCCGAGCAAGTCCTCGATCTGGGATTCGATTGCATCGGAAAGCTTGTAGCCATCCGGGCCGAACAGCTTGATGCCGTTGTCCTGATAGGGATTGTGCGAGGCCGAGATCATCACGCCGATATCGCAGCGTAGCGAGCGCGTCAGCATCGCAACGGCAGGGGTCGGAATAGGGCCCAGTACGAAGGCATCGACGCCGGCCGCGGTGAAGCCGGCAACCAGCGCATTTTCCAGCATGTAGCCGGAGAGCCGCGTATCCTTGCCGATCACCACCCGGTGGCGGTGGGCGCCGTTGCGGAAGATCGTGCCCGCCGCAATGCCGACCCGCATGGCGAGATCGGGCGTCATGGGGAATACATTGGATTGGCCGCGAATGCCGTCGGTGCCGAAGTAGCGTCTTTTCATGATTTGTCCGGTTGTTCGAATAGCGATCGTATTGCCTGTAAACACGGTAATTTCATGCCACAAAAAGGGCCGTTTGCCACATCAATTTCGTTAAACCGAGCACACAAAGCTTTAGCGGCAGACTACCGAGCACGGAAATCCAACGAAAAAGCCCGCCGATCACATCGACGGACTCGTCGACCAGATCGGCGGGCTTCGCTAAGCCTGTTCGCTTCTTGCGATATCAGAAGGCGATCTTGTAGGAGCCGGTTGCAGCATAGGCCCAGTCGCCGGCTGCCGTCGCGTCGTAATCGGCGCCATCAGCAACGGACTGGCTGCCCGAGGTCATGTAGGTGATGCCGGCACCCAACACGAACTGGCCTGGGCCCGCGTTGATCGACGCACCTGCGCCAAGCGTCCAGTAGTCGGTCTGGATATCGGCACCCGTGCCGACGCCCTTGTCCCAGGTCAGGTTGATCGTGCCGGCAATCTTGTCGGTGAAGGAATGGCCGACACCTGCTTGCACCGTCCAGGCGTCCTTCCAGTTATAGATATCCTTCTGCGGACCGAGCACGTCGATCGTATAATCGAACGATTGGAGAACGCTCCAGTCCGTCCACATGACCGAACCGTAAACCAGCCAGCCCGGCGCAACGCCGGACTGCAAGCTGAGCTTGACGGATTGTGGCAGGGTGCCGGTGCCATAGGCATTGAGCGGGTCGGCGCCGACAACGGCAGCCAGTGCGTCGGGCGTGAAATCGCCATCCACCTTATGCTCGATCTTGGAGCGATACATCAACTGCGCGCGCATCGCATATTCGGGAATGTCATAGGCGACGCCCAGCCGGTAGCCAAGCGCGCTATCATCCTTGAGATGCAGCGTGCCAAACAGCGTTTCTTCGGTATAGTCGAAATCCTGCAGGAATATGCCGCCGAGGAAATGCGCCTTGCCCGGGCCGAGATCGAATTTCGCGTCGCACGTCGCGCCATATTCGTTGGTGGTGAATTCCTTGCGCTTCGTGTAGTTGCCGGTCATCGCGGCCTCGGCCATCCTTGCCTGGTCGCCATAGGTGGCGAGTGCACCGAACGGCTGCGTATAGGTCACGGCGCAGGCGAAGTTTTCCGAAACGTTGGCCTTGATGGCAAGGCTCGGCACGAAATAGGAATCGGAATATCTCCCGTCCACCCCATCGACGCCCATGATCGTGTCATATTTGCGCTGCGGCGACACATAAGTCACACCTGCACGCACCACCGCCTTGCCGTCTTCGAACAGGATATCCGTGTCGGCCTCGCCCCATGAAAATCCACCGGCATGTGCCGATGAACACAGGGCAGCAAAGGTGATGATGGCCGCCAGGCCGGTCTTTTTAATTGAAATGTCCACGTTGTCCTCCCTCGTGATATCGACATGATATTCAGCGAAAGATGATTTTCAACGCAGCCTTGCCGGCACCCTGCATCGCACGCCGTTGGCTAATTTACGTAAGAATTTCGCCGGACAGGTATCCCTCGCAGGAACGAGGAATGTTTTTGCGTCGAGCGGGAAAGCAGCGGCCATTTTTAGAACAGATTTGCCGACTGCAAAACCACTGTCACAAATCGGCAACAAAGCAGGTTTTCTGCGGCATCCCTCAGAAAGGGGATGAAAAACACGACAATCTGTCAGATATGACAAAACCCCGGCTTGTGACCGGGGTTTTGCAAATGCTGATTCTGCTGGCTTTGGGTCCTATTGCGCCTGCGGCTCGAAGCCTTCTTCGGCAGTCGGGCCGTCCTTGCGGGTGCCGGTTTTCGGCACCGACGAGCCGCGGCTCGCAGGTGTGTCGTCGCCGAGATCGCGGGCCGGCTTTTCGCCACGGATCAGCGCCTTGATCTCGTCGCCCGAGAGCGTTTCGTATTCGAGCAGGCCTTCGGCCAGCGCCACGAACTCGCTGTGCTTCTCGGTGATGATACGACGCGCTTCAGTATAGGCCTCGTCGATCAGGCGGCGAACTTCGGTATCGATCTTCTGGGCCGTGGATTCCGAGACATTCTTGGTCTGGGAAACGGAATGGCCGAGGAAGACTTCCTGCTGGTTCTCGCCATAGGAGACCTGGCCGAGCACGTCGGAGAAGCCCCACTGGGTGACCATGGCACGCGCAAGCTTGGTCGCCTGCTCGATGTCGGAGGATGCGCCGGAGGTGATGTTCTCCTTGCCGAAGGTAATTTCCTCGGCGACGCGACCGCCCATCATGATGGCGAGACGCGAGACCATCCACTTGTAGCTCATCGAGTAGCGGTCGCCTTCCGGCAGCTGCATGACCATGCCCAGCGAACGACCGCGCGGAATGATCGTCGCCTTGTGCAGCGGATCGGCGGCCGGCACGTTGAGCGCCAGGATCGCATGGCCGGCTTCGTGATACGCGGTCAGCTTCTTTTCGGCTTCGGTCATGGCGGACGAGCGGCGCTCGGCACCCATCATGATCTTGTCCTTGGCGTCCTCGAATTCGGCCATGGTGACCAGCCGCTTGTTGCGGCGGGCAGCCATCAGCGCGGATTCGTTGACGAGGTTCATCAGGTCTGCACCGGAGAAGCCGGGCGTACCACGCGCCAGAACCTTGAGATCGACATTCGGAGCCAGCGGCACGTTGCGGACGTGAACCTTGAGGATACGTTCGCGGCCAACGATGTCCGGATTCGGCACGACGACCTGGCGGTCGAAGCGGCCCGGACGCAGAAGCGCGGGATCGAGAACGTCGGGACGGTTGGTCGCCGCGATCAGGATGATACCTTCATTGGCTTCAAAACCGTCCATCTCGACCAGCAGCTGGTTGAGTGTCTGTTCGCGTTCGTCGTTACCACCGCCGAGACCGGCGCCACGATGGCGGCCGACGGCGTCGATTTCGTCGATGAAGATGATGCAGGGCGCATTCTTCTTGGCCTGCTCGAACATGTCGCGCACGCGGGATGCACCGACACCGACGAACATTTCAACGAAGTCCGAACCGGAAATGGTGAAGAACGGCACATTGGCTTCACCAGCGACGGAGCGCGCCAGCAGTGTCTTACCCGTGCCCGGAGGGCCAACGAGCAGCACGCCGCGCGGGATACGTCCACCAAGGCGCTGGAACTTCTGCGGGTCGCGCAGGAATTCGACGATTTCCTCGAGGTCCTGCTTGGCTTCGTCAACGCCGGCGACGTCGTCAAAGGTGACGCGGCCATGCGCTTCGGTCAGAAGCTTGGCCTTGGACTTGCCAAAACCCATGGCACCACGCGAGCCGCCCTGCATCTGGCGCATCAGGAACAGCCACACGCCGATGATCAGCAGGATCGGCAGCAGGTTGATCAGGTAGCCGAAGATGCCCGACGAACCGTCGGTCTCCGGCCGGATGGAAACCGTGACATTCTTGTCCTGCAGCCGCTGCACGAGAGCATCGTCGACCGTCGGGGAATAGGTCTGGAACACCGAGCCGGTATCGGCATAGACGCCGCGCACCTTGCTGCCGGTGAATTCGACCTGGCGCACCTTGCCGCCGTCGACAGCCTTGACGAAATCCGAATACGGGATCTCGCTCGAGCTGCCGGCGCGGTCGCCCTGAGTCTGGAACATGCTGAACAGCGCGACCAGGAGAACCGCGATAATGGCCCAAAGGGCGATGTTTCTGAAATTGGGATTCATTGACCTCACCGGATATGTACGACCGCCGGACTAATGCCCGATGACGGCCTTTTCAAGGTGTAACATAGGGATGCTTGGCAGTCTTGCCAAGCCGCGGCAAGCTCAAAAGCGACGGATCACCTTGTTGGTATGTCTGGAAAATGAGCCAATGCGACGAGTTTGGCAAGAACATTAGCAATCAAAAATATGTCAAAGGGCAAAAAGCGGTCGAGATTGGCAATGATGGGCTCGATTTTCAGGCTGGTTTCCCGGGCCTGGACCATCACAGGCTCGGTCTGCTGCACCAATTGCCGAACAGCGTTCGGCAGATCGGGAAGATCAGCGGACAGCAGTGGCGTCGAAGGCACGGCACCCCTCCTGACGGAGATGGTAACCGCATCCTTACCGGAATTGACGATCCGGAAGCGATTATCCCAGACGACCGTCCCTCCGGGCTGAACGACCAATTCCGGCAGCAGGCGGCGTTCGCGCACCAGATAGAGCGTCTGCTTGCGCCGATCGAACACCACCCGCTCGGCTGCAAGCCGTGTCTCGCCGCTCCGCAGAAATTCCAGGATCCGCGCCGTCGTCTCGCGCCCAGCTAAGTGGCTGCGCCCGCCGATAAAGGATGTGAGATAGAGCAGCGACTGCAAATGGGAGGGTTCATCGACATCGAAACGGGTGAGATCGAGTTCTGCCACGCGCGCGGAATGGATCACGGCATTGCTTTCCAGAAACCGCGCCGTCTCGGCGGCCAGCGCTCGCCGCGTCTTGGCGAGGGCATCGAAGTCAGCAACCGGAGCATCCTCCGCCCTCGCCTTGCGCACCCGCACTCGCTCGAATTTGAGATTGTCATTGCTGGGATCATCGACCCAGCCAATCCTGTGCGCCGAAAGGTAGTCACGGATATCGGCGCGCCGCACGCCGAGGAACGGCCGTACGACCCAGATCCGCCGGTCGAAGAGAACAGCTTGGGAAATGCCGCCCGACGAATCCGGATTGCGCGCCTGGCGCATCGCCGATGTCTCGATCTGGTCATCGAGCGTATGTCCCGTGATGATCAGGTCGGCGCCGATCTTGCGGGCATGATCGGCCAGCAGGCGATAGCGTGCCTCGCGGCCGGCCGCCTGAATGCCGGTCGTGGGCTTTTCGCCCTCCCAGCGCAACACCGCATGGGAAATGCCGAGGCCGCGGCAAAGCGCGCCTGCCTCGATTGCCTCCTCAGCCGACCCCGCACGCAAGCCATGATCCACGGTCGCGGCGGAAAGCGTGACAGCCATGTCATTCGATTTCAGGCACGTGGCCAGCGCCACCAGCAAGCCAGTCGAATCGCCGCCGCCGGAATAGGCCACCAGCAGGTGGCTCGGTGTTTTCAGCCGTTTGAGAAATTCGAGTGCTGCATCTTCAGGCGGAGCGGACCTGCCGGAATGCGGTGCGATCATCTCACAATCCGTTCAAGAATTCGCCAGGAGGCGGCGAAAATGGTGATTTCGAGAACCGAAGCGAAGCGTACATTTAAGTACGTGAGCGCCGGAAGCGCAGAAATTGCCATTTGCAGCCCGTCATGGCGCATTCTTGAATGGACTGTCAGCACGCAAGCCGCTTCTGCTCGCTCGCAACCTTGCTGATGATGGCGCGGGAGGCCTTGGGATAGGCCTTGGAAACCTGACGCAATGTCGCGCAGGCCGTATCGGTGCTGTCGAGCGCGGCAAGCGACATGGCTAGCTTCAGGAGCATTTCAGGCGCCTTGGCCGATTTGCCATAGGCCTTGTAGCCATTGAGGAAGGTCTTGGCCGCGTCGTTGAATTTGCCTTGGGAATATTGTGCCTCGCCGAGCCAGAAATTGGCGTCGGAAATCCGCTTGCTTTCGGGATGGGCGCTGATGAAGGCCGCAAAGCCCTGTTCTGCGTTCGCATAGTCGCCGGCCAACACCTGCTCGTAGGCTGACTGATATTGTGCGTCGTCGCCGGTCGGGGTCACCGCTGCGGTCTGCTGGGAAGAATCGTCGGTCGTTGATGTGTCCGGCGGCGGCAGGTTGGTACCGTTGATCGCATCCGGATTCTGGTCGTCGACACCGACAGGATTGCCGTTCTGGTCGATCTTCAGCTGGCCGAGATCGATGGCCGGCTTGCCCTTGTTGGGGTCGATATTCTCGCCCTGGATGTCGTCCATCGGCGGCTGGTCGAGCGTAGCCGTGTCGTCGGCGTTTGCTCCCGGCGTTGTCTCGCCGGAAGCATTTGCTGCATCGTTTGTGCTCGGCACGGTCTCGTTCGAGCTCTTCTTCTTTCCACCTTCCAGCTGCTGGAAGCGGAATTCATTGTCTTCCTGCGCCTTGCGGAGCGTCTCCTGCATCTGCAGGAGCTGGAAGCTCATTTCCTCGACGCGGCCGTTCAACTGCCGAAGCTGCTCCTGCAGCTGCTGCACCTGAACTTCGGCATCGCTCGCCTGGGCGAGGATCACGGGCGCATCACTGCGCGCATGCGTCTTTCCGATAAGTTCGCCAAGCGACATAGCGTTGGGCTGCGATACCAGAAGTACGCTGGCCGCAAGCGCGAGCATGCCGGCCATGACCTTGTTTCTCATTGTGACTATCCTGTTGATCCAAGAGTGTCGCGCGAAGCAGCGCAACAACTGGAGTTCTTTCAATTTTGGGACAAAAAAGCAACGGAGTCGGGCTAAAGTAAGATCGATTGGTGGCCGATAGCCACAGCCGCAAGAAAAAGGCAGCTCGAGCCTCAGCCGAGCCGCCGCTTCGCCATTTCTGCTTTTACAGCCTGATCTCTAAGCCGCGTGTGCTTCGGCCTTGATTTCCGCCGCCTTTCTCCTGCGCGTGCGCCAATCGCCGAGGAACAACAGGATCGGCGCCGCGATGAACACCGACGACGATGCCGCAATGAAGATGCCGAACACCATCGGCACCGCAAAGCTCTCCACCGCACTTCCGCCCCAGATCGCCATCGGCAGCAAGGCAAGGAATGCGGTGCCCGACGTATAGAGGCTTCGCGCCAGCGTCTCGTTGATCGACAGGTTGATCAGATCGCGGAACGGCATGGCCTTGTAGAGCCGCATGTTCTCGCGCATCCGGTCATAGACCACGACCTTGTCGTTGACTGAATAGCCCACCAGCGTCAGCAACGCCGCAATCGCGGTGAGGTTGAAGTCGAGCCCCGTCAATGCAAAGAAGCCGACCGTCTTGGTGACATCAAGCACAAGCGTCGCGATTGCTCCAACTGCGAACGGCCATTCGAACCGCACCCAGATATAGACGAGCATTGCGAGACTCGCGAGGAGGACAGACAGGAAGCCTGCCGTGGCCAACTCGCCACTCACCTTTGGCCCGACGACCTCGGTGCGTTCGATCTTCGATGTCGAATCGATCTTGGCGATCTCGGCCTTCAGCTTCTCGACCGCCACTGTCTGTGCCGTCTCCGGTCCGGGCTGGCGCTCCACGCGCAGCAGCAGATGGTTCTGGTCGCCGAACTCCTGCAGCGCCACCTCGCCCAGACCCAGTCCGTCAAGCCCCGACCGGAAGGCCGCCAAATCGGCAGGCTTCTGCGTCGATACCTCGATCTGGATACCGCCCTTGAAATCGACGCCATAGTTCAGACCCGGCGAGATGAACAGGATCACCGAGGAAATCGACAGGAAGGCCGAAACGCCGATGCCGAATAGGCGCGCCTTCATGAAGTCGATCGTGGTCCCGTCCGGGATCAGATTGAGCGGCAGAAGCGGCTTGATGTTGATCGTCTTCAGCTTTTGGCGCCGTGCAATGTAGATCATCACCACGCGAACCACCGACACTGCGGTAAACATCGAGATTGCAATGCCGAGGCCCATCGTCACCGCAAAGCCGCGCACCGGACCCGAGCCGAACCAGAACAGCAGCACGGTGGCGATCAGCGCCGTGACATTGCTGTCGATGATCGTCGAATAGGCCTTGTTGAAGCCGACATCGATGGCGGCAAAGGCGCCCCTGCCCTTACGCACTTCCTCGCGGATTCGCTCGTTGATCAGCACGTTGGCATCCACCGCCAGACCGATGCCGAGCACGATACCTGCAATGCCGGGCAGCGTAAGCGTCGCGCCGATCAATGTCAGGCCGGAGAATGTCAGGATAACATTCAGCGCAAGCGCCAGCACGGCAAGCAAGCCCCACGCGCCATAAAGCACGATGATAAAACCCACCACGAGAAGGAAGCCAGCGAGGCCGGTATAGAGGCCCATCTCGATCGCGTCGCTGCCGAGGTCGGCGCCCACGGTGCGCTCTTCGATGACCGTCAGCTTGGCGGGCAATGCGCCCGCGCGCAACAGTGCCGACAGCGTGTTGGCTTCGGTCACCGAGAAGGAGCCGGAAATCTGGCCGGAGCCTCCCGTGATTGGTTCCTGGATAGTCGGTGCGCTCAGCACCTTGCCATCCAGCACGATGGCAAACGGATTGCCGACATTCTGGCGGGTGATCTCAGCAAAGCGTGTCGCACCGGCATTGTCGAAACGGAAGCTGACGACCGGCTGATTGTTGTTGGGGTCGAAGCCGACACGCGCGTCCGTCAGGCGATCGCCGGAAAGCTGGACGCGATCCTCAACCGGATAGACGTTACCCTCTTCGTCCTTGAGCATGGTGACGCCGCGCTGGCCTTCCTGGCCGAGAAGATGAAAGCTCATCTTCGCCGTCGAGCCGAGCAATGCCCGAACATTCGACGGATCCTGCTCGCCCGGCAACTGGACGAGCACGCGATCGGATCCAACACGCTGGATGGTCGGTTCGGCGACGCCCACCTGGTCGATGCGCTGGCGAATGATTTCAAGGCTCTGGTCGACAGCACCGGTCATTCGGTGGGTGATGCCGGCCTCTGACGGGCGAACAGTGACGGCATTGGCGCCTTGTGGTGCAATGTCCAGATCCGCCGCCGGAGTTGCCATGCCCTGGGCGACCTGGTTGGTAAGTTTGCCCAGTTCCGTGATCGCCTGATCGCGCTTGGCCGGGTCCTTCAGCGTCACAACGATGGCGGCACCATCGCGCCGGACGGAGGTTGTTTCAACGCCAGTGCCGCGCAAAGCGTTGCGGCTGTCCTGGACAAGGTTTTGCAGCCACTCCTTTTCAACGTCGGCACGATCGACCTCGAGCACCAGATGCGAGCCGCCCCTGAGATCGAGGCCGAGCGACACTTTCTTGTCCGGCAGCCATGAGGGCCAGCGTTCCAATGTCGAGGTGGAGAGTATGTTCGGCAATGCCACGAGCATTCCGATGAGGATGATGGCCAGGTAGGCCCCCACCGTCCAGCGAGAGTTTTTCAAGATAGTATTCCTGGATGCACCGAACCCCACGCAGGCAAGCGCCGCGCAGGTTCGCATTGACCAATTCCGGAGCAAGCCCCGGAGCTAAGACATCAGCTGGTCAAGCGAGGTGGCGCGCGCGCCTGGAAGACGGAAGAATAGGTGTGACGGGGATGCTCAAACGATGCCCCGGGCAGCGGCATGCCGTTCGATGCGAGATGATTGGGCTCAGATACGGCCGGGATCACCGCGTCCGGAAGATCGTTCCAGCGCGATTTCGTGCCATGCCGCCGCTCGGCAGAAACCACCGCCCGGGCGGTGTCTTTCTTCAGCAGGAGCGCTGAATGTGATGGCTGTGTGACCGCCGACATGCCGGCCGTGGGGCTCGCCGCACTGCCATCCTGCAGGCTCGGTGCGACGAGGATCAGCGCGAAGAAAAGCGAGGCGACGAACTGCAGCGCCTGAAGCCTTGCGGCTTTGAAACGGAAATCCGCAACCCTGATTTTCTTCAATGTGCTGGAGATGGTTCGTCCTCGGTCTTAGTCAATCTACGAGATTCTTAGCTCATGCCTTAGCACAAGTTCCGGAAAATTGCATCCCGCCACCACGCGGCATTCCCATGAGCGCACTGGACAACAGCCAGCATCGAAAAACAAAACCACCCGCAGCGATCCGTTGCGGGTGGCCTTTGACGTCAGCCCCGCGAGGGAGCGATGATTGCGATATCAGCCGTTCGGGCCGCCGTTGAGAGCGGTGACCGCGCGACGGTTCTGCGACCAGCAGGAGATGTCGTCGCAAACCGCGACCGGCTTTTCCTTGCCGTAGGAGATCGTGCGCATGCGGTTGCCCTGGACGCCCTGCGATGCGAGGTAGTCGCGGGTGGCTTCAGCACGGCGGGCGCCGAGCGCCAGGTTATACTCGCGGGTGCCGCGTTCGTCGGCATGGCCTTCGACGGTGATCCGGTAGTTCGGATACTGGTTCAGCCACTGTGCCTGCTTGGAAAGCGTCTGCTGGGCATCGGCGCGGATCGACGAGGAGTCAGTGTCGAAGAAAATGCGGTCGCCGACATTGACGGTGAAATCCTGCGGCGAGCCCGGTGTTGCCGAGTTGGCGTTGAGGCCAAGGTCGTCGGCACTGTTGAGCTTGTTCTTCTTGGCGCAGCTTGCAAGCGCGACGCCGCAGATGAGCGCGATGACGAATGGGTTGCGTGCGAGCTTCGCCATGCGGCCGGGCTGATAGGTTGTGGTGTGGCTCATGGCCTGCTCCTAAGTCTTAAGAATTACGGTTTCCGAACTCTAACCCGATGGGGTTAATCACGATTCAAGATTCATGGTTAACAAACCGGAAATTAGGGGTTTCTGTATCATTTTTTGACAATGTAACCCCCTCTCCGGCTTGGTCCCACTATTCGAGAAGTGGCGACCATGCGGGGTCCGAGGCGAATGCCGGCGTGGCGACGCGCTGCTCGTTATAGCCCGTCAGGTCGATCGAGAACAGCGCCGGGCCGCCTGCACCTGCAGCCTGACGGAAGAACATGATCACCCGGCCGTTCGGCGCCCAGGTCGGGCCCTCATTGTGGAAGCCCGTGGTCAGGATGCGTTCGCCGGAACCATCCGGACGCATCACGCCGATCGAGAACTTGCCGCCCGACTGCTTGGTGAAGGCGATCAGATCGCCCTTCGGCGACCAGACCGGAGTGGAGTAAGCGCCGTCACCAAAGGAAACCCGGTTCTGGCCCGAACCATCGGCGTTCATGACATAAAGCTGCTGGCGGCCGCCGCGATCGCTTTCGAAGACGATCTTCTGGCCATCCGGCGAATAGGACGGCGAGGTATCGATCGCAGCCGTCGAGGTCAGCCGCGTCGTCGTGCGCGAGCGCAGGTCCATCGTGAAGATGTTGGCGTTGCCCTTTTCCTGCAGGCTCATGATCACCCGCTGGCCATCCGGCGAGAAGCGCGGCGAAAACGTCATGCCGGGGAAATTGCCGACCACTTCGCGCTGTCCGGTCTCCAGCTGCAGCAGGTAGACCCGCGGCTGGTCGCCTTCGAACGACATATAGGTGATTTCCTGCTGGTTCGGCGAGAAGCGCGGCGTCAGCACGATGGCCTTGGACTTGGTCAGAACCCGCACATTGGCGCCGTCCTGGTCCATGATCGCCAGCTGGCGGACGCGATCGATCTTCGAGCCGGTCTCCGAGACGAACACGATGCGGGTATCGAAATAGCCCTTTTCACCGGTCAGCTTTTCATAGACGGCGTCAGCGATGATATGAGCGACGCGACGCCAGTTTTCGGGACGGGTGAAGAACTGCTGGCCGATCAGCTGCGAGCCGCCATAGACGTCCCAGAGACGAAACTCGGCGCGCAGGCGGCCATCGGCCTCCTTGGTGACGCGACCGCTAACCAGTGCCTGGGCATTAATCGCCTTCCAGTCTTCAAAACGTGGCGCGGCATCCGGATTGGTAATCTTCTGGATGAAGGCAGCCTTGTCGATCGGCTTGAAGAAGCCGGAACGCTGCAGGTCGGCCGCGATCACTTGCGACACCTGGGCGCCGAGCGCATCGCCCGACTGCAGGTCGGTGATCGCAATCGGCATCGGCTCGACATTGCCCTTGCGGATATCGATGGTCACATCGGCGTTTGCCGGCGCAACCGACATCGCAATCAGCCCCGCGATCACGAAGAGTGCCTTGAAGATTGGGTGTTTCATCATCCTGTATCAGCCTTTCAGCCTACTTGTTCTTTGTTCATCCAGCGGAGATCGCCCCGCTACAGTTCGAATCCGGTCACATCATGTCACTGGGACTGAAATTCACTGTGACAACTTTCCATGTGTCGTATTTATCCTTCGGCAGCTTGTCGAACGGCTGCGATTTCATCACCGCACGCAGCGCGCCGCCTTCCAGCGCCCGCAGCGAAGACTCGTCGCCGCCGGTTCCCTTGACTTCGGGATCGCCGACAATCTCGCCACTCTCGTTCAGTTCGAACTTCACGGTGATGACGATGCCGCTGTCGGTGACCTGGCCAGGCATGATCGACCAGTTCTTTTCGATCATGCCGCGCAGCGCATTCATCTCGTCCTGGCTGAGTTTCTGGCCGCCCGTCGCCTTTTCGGCGCCAAAGGACTTGGTCTTCTTGTTGCGCTTGGCGCCGCCCGAATTGTTGTCGACCTTGTTGAGAACATCCGAAATTTCGTCGGCGTTGAAATCGGAATCCTTCTGGGTCGTCGATTTCGCCGTCTTCTTGTTCTTCTCGTCTTTCTTGCGGTCCTGCGTCTTGGCGGTCTTGGCCTCGGCGACCTCGACCTCCTTCTGCTTTTCCTTCTTTTCCTCGACCTTCTTCGGCTTCGGCTCTTCTTTCTTCTCTTCCTTCTTGGGCTCGGTCTTCTGGATCTCGGCCACTTCGGGTCGGGTCACAGGCACGGGCACATTGTCGGGAACAGGTTCTTCCTTGGCAACTTCGGCAGGCTTGTCCTCGGTCACGTCAGGCTTCGGATCCGGCTTGACCTCGACCTTGGGCTGCGCGTCCTTGGCGAGTTCCGTCGCCGGCTCGACCTGGGTCTCTTCCTTGATGATTTCCTGGACATCGACCGGGGTGACGTCCTTTTCCGGCAGATCTTTCTCCGATTTCTTCGGAGCGGCGGCCTTCTGGACGTTGTCGGGCTTGTCCATCGGCGTCGGCACGGATTTCAGGTCGAAATTGTTGTCGCCGGCATTGATGGCGTTGTCGACCTTGGGCTCGTTCTTGGTGACTTCGGTTGCCGACTCTTCCTTCTTCGGCGCTTCCTTGTCGCCCTGCTGCAGCTGGGTCATTTCCTCGATGGGTACGAGCTCGACGGGCAGCGCTTCGGATGCCGTCACCACGAAAGGTTCCGGCGAGCCGAAGGACACCAGCAGCCACACGAGCAAAAGCACGTGCAGCCCGATGGATGTGATGACGCTACCCTTCATCGCCTTCTCTTACCCGGCCCCTAGTTCTTTTCCGGCTGGGTCACCAGACCGATATTCTTGTAGCCGGCTGCCTGGATGCGGCCCATGACGCCCATGATCGCGCCGTATTCGGTTCCCGCATCGCCGCGCACGAAAATCCGTTCCTCGGTACCGGTCTTGGCAATCGCCTGCAGTTTCGGCACAACTTCGTCGATCGACACCGGAGCTTCGGTCTCTTCGCCGAAGAAAATCTGTCCAGTCTTGTCGATGGAGATCTGGATCGGCTTGGTGTCCGAATTCATTTCCTTGGCCTGCGTTTCCGGCAAGTCGATCGGCACGCCGGTCGTCATCAGCGGTGCAGCGACCATGAAGATGATCAGCAGCACCAGCATGACGTCGACCATCGGCGTGACGTTGATTTCGCTCATCGGCGGCTTCCTGCCGCCGCCCCTGCGCCGGCCGCGGCCGCCGGATGAACCACCCTTGGCGCCTGCTGACATTCCCATCGGTCGCCTCCCTTACTGCGCCGCAGCCGGGCGCGGCTGCAGTCTTTCATCGATCTGGCGCGAAAGAATGGCGGAGAATTCGTCGGCGAAAGCTTCCATGCGGGCCACCAGCTTGCCGGCGTCGCCCGAGAATTTGTTGTAGGCGATAACGGCCGGGATAGCGGCCACGAGACCGATCGCGGTGGCCAGCAGCGCTTCGGCGATACCGGGCGCGACAACGGCGAGATTGGTGGATTTCGAGGCGGCAATGCCCTGGAACGAGGTCATGATACCGACGACGGTGCCGAACAGACCGACGAAGGGTGCTGCCGAACCGATGGTGGCGAGCGAGGAAAGCCGCGCTTCCAGCGTTTCGGTCTCGCGCGCCAGCGTCACGTCCATGGCGCGGTCGATACGCATCTGCAGGCCGATCGGCGAACGGGCGCCGCGCTCGAAGCTCTTCTTCCATTCGCGCATCGCGCCAACGAAGATCGCCGCCATGCCCGAGACCTGTCGCTCGGCCAGTGTACGGTAAAGCTCTTCCAGCGACTGACCGGACCAGAATACCTGCTCGAAACTGTCGAGCTGCTTGCGCGCCTTGCGGTAGCTAACCAGCTTGTCGACGACCATCGCCCAGGTCCAGACCGAGGCACCGATAAGGCCGAGCATGACCAGCTTGACGACAAAGCCTGCCTGCATGAACAGCGACAGCAGCGTCACATCAGCGGTTGCAGCTGCTGCCAGATTTGCAGTTTCCATAATTTCAAAGTCCCCGAATCCAAACACCCGGCCTTGAGATCGCGATCCAAGCCGGGCGGCGTTCTTCAATTTGTCCGTCGCTAGTCGGCTGGATGTCCAACCTTTGGCCTTGACTGTTGCTAAAGCTCCGTATGCTAGCCTTCTTTACGCCAAATTTGGTGAAACGAAGGCGTGCACTGCACAAAATTTGAGTGACTTCAGTAAGACCTGATTATGGTTAAAAGAGTGTTAGCAAAATGCGATTGACGCTTTTTCCCCAACCACCGCGGTTCGGCTAACCCCGGCGATTCGCCGCCTGCGACATTGTTGAAAAATAATGAGGCGACGGCAACACGCCGTCGCCTCCATCCGCGGATCAGCCCTTTGACTGCATCTCGGCGACAAGCTCGACGAGATTGTCGAAGCCGGAATGCATGCCCTCCTTCATGCCCATTTTCAGATACTCGTCCTTGATCACAATCGTATCGAAGACGGTGGTTACGGTCAGCGTCGTGCGGCCCGCATGCTCTTCGAAGACCACCGTCACCAGCATGCGACCGCTGCCCGGTGCCTCAAAGCCTTGATCGTAGACGATCTTCCTGTTCGGCACGATCTCGCGATAGGTGCCGCCAAACGGCGGTCCCGCCTCGCCCTTGGGTCCGGTCATAGCGAAATGGAACCTGCCGCCGACCCGAAAATCCATCTCGCAGGTCGTGACCGGCCAGGTCTTCGGGCCAAACCATCGCTTGATATGCTCGGGCTTCGAATAGGCGAGAAACAGCAGGCTCGCCGGGGCGTCGAACACCCTCACGATCTCAAGAGTGCGGTCGGCGACCGGCTCGGTGGCTTTCACTGAAGTGTCCATTGCTCTTCTCCTCTCCTCTCCATCTGCGAGCGAGATCACGCCTTCAGCGTGGCCAACAGCTCTTCCATATTGTCGAGGCTCGATTCCGTGCCGACGATGTAACCCTGCTCGGTGTAGGATTCCTTCCGGGCAACGCTGTCAAACAGCGTGCTGATCGTCAGCGTCGTCTTGCCATCGGCCTCCACGAAGGTCACCGTCACCAGCATCCGGCCATCGTCGAACTCCTCGAAACCGTTGTCGTAAACGATCCGCTTGTAGGGTACGATCTCATGGTAGGTGCCACCGAACGGCGGTCCTTTTTCGCCCTCGGGACCGGTCATGGCGAAATGGAACTCGCCGCCGACCCGAAAATCCATCTCGCACTTGGTCACCGGCCACTCCTTGGGGCCGAACCATTTCATGATGTGTTCCGGCTTCGAATAAGCAAGAAACAACAGGCTCGCCGGGGCATCGAACACTCTGACGATGTCGAGCGTGCGCTCTGCAGCCGGCTCGGTAGTCTTGGCAAACATATCCATCACTTCACTCCCTTGTCCTGCAAAGTCTTCACATAGTCGGCGAGTTGATCGAGGCTTTCCTCCCAGAACTGCTGGTAGGTGCCAATCCAGCCCATCGCTTCCTTCAGCGGCGCGGCATTGAGCTTCACCGGCCGGAACTGCTGATCGCGCCCACGCGTCACCAGCCCCGCCCCCTCCAGCACCTTGAGATGCTTGGAGATCGTCGGCTGGCTCAGCGCAAACGGCTCGACAAGCTCATTGACGGTCGCCTGCCCCAGCGCCAGCCGCGAAAGAATGGCACGCCGGGTGGGGTCGGCAAGTGCCCCGAAGACCTGGTCGAGATGGGTAGATGTGGTGAGCATTATATTTCCATTTAGCTATATTGCTATTTGGCTATGTAATGGATGGAGGGACGGGAGTCAAGGGATTGCTTTCTGTCGCTGTGTCGGCCAAAACCCCTCACCAAGCGCGCCCAGGCGATCGGCTTTGCCTCTCGCGGGCTTGCTATCCTCTCCCACAAGGGGAGAGGTAAAGTCGGAGCAGCGCCGCACCTCTACTTCTCCCCTTGTGGGAGAAGAAGCAATTTCATCGGCTTAGCGATTGCGCCCGAAAAGGGTGCCCACAAATGGGACGGTGCGCGCAATCGCTAAACGATAGAAATTGCAGATGAGGGGCTCATGAGGCGGAGACAAACCAAGCCAGCAACCGTGTGAATCAAGATACACCAACATACTCAATGGCTTATCCACCAATATCCCCGCCCTCTCCAACCCACTTATACTGATTCCCGTCCCATCACGGATACACCATGAGGCGTCATGGCGAGGTGGGGCCGGTGCCCGGTTGGAGAGGAAGACGTAAATTCTCTTTCCGGGGGCCTGTGAGAAACGGAGACCTCTTCGGCGGTGCTCGAAAGAGCGCGACTGGCCGCGGACGTGCCTCAGAGGCACACATCTCCCCATCGGGCGCACTGTCGCGGTTGGGAAGCAGATCTCCAAGTTCGCAGGCAAAAACCACCGAAGCGGGGCGCATTATGCGCCACATATAAATTACTAAACGAGGCGACTGATGCGCCCCGGCCGGCCCTAGCGGGCCAGAGAATGGAAATGCCCCATGCCACGGACGGAAACCCGCCGCGTGAACGCTCTTTCACATCCTGAATATGCCTTTTGCTCAGCAAGTCAGAGGGGCGATATCTATCCTCCCTCGTGCTCGCCCTTGTGGCGGGCATCCAGCCGGCTTGCGTCGGCAAGCCGGAAAGACTCCTCCCGCGCGAAGGACTTCGCGCGACTGGATTACCTGCATGAAGCAGGTAATGACGGGGAATAGGTTTGCGCCCTGCGGAACAAGCGCCCAGGCCCCGTCATCCCTGCATCAGAATACTCGCCGCCTTCACCGCTGCCGAGGCGCGGTTTTCCACTCCGAGCTTCACATAGATCTGCTCGAGATGCTTATTGACCGTGCGCGACGACAGGCCGAGGATTTCACCGATGTCGCGGTTGGATTTACCCTTGGCGATCCACACCAGCACTTCCGACTCTCGCCCGGTCAGCGAAAAATGCTGCCGCAGGCGGTCGTCGTCTTTGGCCTGGGTCTGGCTGGTCAGCCGGAAGAGATGTTCGTCGGCGCCAATGGAGCCGAGAAACGACAATGACAAGGTCGCCTCGCCTGACGTCTCCACGGTGATGCCGGGATCGCGCGTCTGCCCGGTCAGCCGTCGCTCTTCCAACCACTGACCAACTTGTGCAGAGACGAGATCGAGTCCCTCGTCGCTGCCGGTCGCGGCATTCACCAGCCGCGTCGCCTGCGGTGTCGACCACAACAGCTTGCCGTTGCCGCGCACCGCCAGCAGATGCCGGCCGGCGGCATCCAGCGCCACCCGCGCACTTTGCGCCGAGCGCGCATTGGCAAGATGGACGCGGATGCGCGCTCTCAACTCGTCGATATTGATCGGCTTGGAGAGATAGTCGACCCCGCCCGCCTCCAGCGCCCGGACGATATGCTCGGTCTCGGTCAAGCCGGTCATGAAGATCACCGGCACCTGCGCCACCGAGCCCATCGCCTTCAGCCTCTGGCAGGTCTCGAAGCCGTCCATGCCGGGCATGACCGCATCCAGCAGCACAAGGTCTGGCGTGATCCGATCGACGATGGTCAGCGCCGAATTGCCCGATGTGGCGATCAGCACCGAAAAGCCGGATTGCTCCAGCGCGTCAGTCAGAAAAGCGAGCGAATCCGGGCTGTCATCGACCAGAAGCACGATGTCGCGCGGCCCCGGGGCGGCACTCATGGCGTTGCCTCCTCGCGCTCGAGTTTCCTCAGATCGGTGAGATAGGCATCGATGTCGAAGGCGCGGATGTGAGCGGTCATGATATCGGTGAAGTGCCTGTTTTCGCCGTGTTTTGCAAGGTCGTTGAGTTTCGCCTCGATGCCCCTGACATAGCCGATCTCGCCGAGCCGGATCAGTTCCTGCACATGGCTGGCGCCCGGACTCCTAATCTCGCCCTCCGGCTTCGGAAGCGTCTCCGGCTGCGGCACGGCATAGGACCATTCAAGTCCGAGCCATTTTGCCAGCTTGTCGTGCAACTGGCGGAAGTCCACCGGCTTGGGCAGCGTGTCGTTATGGTCGCCGCTGACCGGCGCGCCGGCCGCGCCGTCGCCGATATTGGCCGACAGCATGACGATGGGTGCCGTCTGGCCGATCTCGCGCAATTTCGCCGCAAGCTCCCAGCCATTCATCCCGGGCATGGAAATGTCGAGGAGGTAAATGTCTGGCCGCACGCCTTCGATCAGGGCCAGGCATTCCGGCGCCGAAGTGGCGGTCAGCACGACGAAATCGAGCGGCGCCAGCGCCTCTCGCATCAGCTCGCGGTGTTCCTCGTTGTCGTCGACGACCATGATCGTCCATCGCGGCCCGGAATAGCCCAGGATCTTGCGATCCGCAGGCGCGGCGGAGCGATTGAGGCCATAGAGCATCAGCCGCACCTTGAACTCCGTGCCGGCCCCGATCTCGCTTTCCACAGTGATCTCGCCGCCCAGCGTCTGGGTCAGCAGCCGGGTGATGGTCAGGCCAAGCCCCAGACCCGGCGCGAGCTTGGATTGCTCGCCGGCGCCACGCTGGAACGGCTCGAAGATGACAGGCAGGTCATCGGCCGGGATGCCGCTGCCGGTATCGCTCACCGTAAACGTCGCCACCTGGTTGCGATAGTGGATATCGAGCTGCACGCGACCGGCCGCCGTGTATTTGACCGCATTCGACAGCAGGTTGACGAGAATCTGCCTAAGCCGTCTCTCGTCGGTGCGCACATATTGCGGCAGGGCAGGATCGCGCAGCACGCTGAATTCCAGCCCCTTGGCTTCCGCTTGCGGGCTCATCATGCTGGTGATCTGCTCTAGGAAATCGAACAGGTTGATCTCGTTGGAATAGACCTGCAGCCGCCCCGCTTCGATCTTGGAAATATCGAGCAAGCCGTCGATCAGCCCGGAAAGATGGTCGGCGCTGCGCTTGATCACCCTTATTGCCGAGCGCTTGGAATCGGGGATGGCCTCGTCGCGGTCGAGCAGTTGCGCGTAACCGAGCACCGCATTGAGCGGCGTCCTGAGTTCGTGGGTCAGGCCGACGACATAGCGGCTCTTGGCGCGGTTGGCGGCTTCGGCGGTTTCCTTGGCATGCTGCAGCGCAGCATCGGTTTTCTTGTGGGCGGCGATTTCCTTCAGCAGCAGCGTGTTCTGCCGCGAGCTCTCCTCCTCGGCGACGACGCGGCTGTCATGCGCCAGCACGAAGAACCATGCGGCGATGCCGGTCAGCACCGCGAAAACGATGAACACCAGCACCACCGTTGCATTGACCACGGTCGCCGTTTCTGGCGAGACGCTGCCGGCGCGGAGCGCGATCATCCACAGGATGGCGCCGATGCCGGTCAGCGCAATCACCGTCGTCATGCTGTAGCGGCCGATGCGAGTGGACAGCTTCTCCATCACAGCCGTCGGCAGGAAGGTGCTGGCGACCTCGCGCACCTGATATTGCAGCCGTGCCTTTGGCTTGCAGAGATCGTGGCAGCGGCTGTCGAGCGAGCAGCACAGCGAACAGATCGGCGCTGCATAGGCGGGGCACCACGCCATGTCCTCCGGCTCGAACGGATGCTCGCAGATCGAGCAGGTGATCGTTGAGAGATTCTTCCACTGATGCCGGGGCTTGCGCGCGAGATAATACTTGCCCCTGGTCGCCCAGGCCAGCGCCGGCACGACGAGAAAGGCAACGATCGGCACGAGATAGATCGCCAGCGACCCGACATAGCTCCCGAACAGGCCGAAATGCGCCGCAAGCGCAACGGCCACCGTGATCGCCATGCCACCGAAGCCGACAGGGTTGATATCGTAGAGATGCGCCCGCTTGAACTCGATGCCCGGAGGCGCAAGTCCCAACGGCTTGTTGACAAACAGATCCGCAGAGATCGCGCAGAGCCAGGCCGAGGCCACGATCGAAAACACCCCGAGCGTTTCCTCGAGCAGCTTGTAGATGCCGAGTTCCATCAAAAGCAGCGCGATCGCCACATTGAAGAACAGCCAGACGACGCGGCCGGGATGGCTATGCGTCAGTCGCGAGAAAAAGTTCGACCAGGCAAGCGACCCGGCATAGGCATTCATGACGTTGATCTTGAGCTGCGAGACGATCACGAAGGCGGCAGTCACGAACAATGCCAGCATGTGATTGGGCATCATGTAGCCAAACGCCGTGACATACATATGCGCCGGATCGGCCGCCTGGCTGGCCGGAATGCCCGAGCTCAGCGCCAACACCACGAGAAACGAGCCGGCCAGCAGTTTGGGCGCACCGACCACCACCCAGCCAGGCCCGGCAAGAAACCGCATGATCCGCTGGCCCCAGCTCTGCGGCTTGCCGTCGGCGGGCAGGAAGCGCAGGAAGTCGACCTGCTCGCCGATCTGCGGCATCAGCGCCAGGATGACGGCGGAGGCCGCGCCGAACATGGCGAGATCGAAGGGCGCGATGGTGCCGAGTTCGCCGGATTGATGGCCCTTGCCGGCAAAGCTCAGCCAGAAATCGAACTTTTCCCAATCGGAAAAGGCGATGAAGATGAACGGCAGGATATTGAGCACGATCCAGATCGGCTGGGTCAGCAGCTGGAATTTCGAGATCAGGCGCACACCATGGGTGACCAGCGGGATCACCGCCACGGCACTGACGATGTAGCCCAGCCAGAGCGGAATGCCGAAGGTCAGCTCCAGCGCCCCGGTCATGATCGAGGCTTCGATGGCAAACAGGATGAAGGTGAAGCTCGCATAGATCAGCGACGTCACCGTAGAGCCAAGATAGCCGAAGCCCGCACCGCGTGTCAGCAGATCGATGTCGACGCCATGTTTGATCGCATATCGGCTGATCGGGATACCGATGATCAGCAACAGGATCGAGGCAACGATGATCGCGAGGATGGCATTGGTGGTGCCATAGGACAGCGTGATCGCCCCACCGACCGCCTCCAGCGCCAGGAACGAAATCGCCCCGATCGCCGTCTGCGAAATCCGAGAAGGCGAATATTGGCGGGCACTCTTGGCAGTGAATCGTAGGGCGTAATCTTCGAGCGTCTGGTTGGCGACCCATCTGTTGTAGTCGCGGCGGACGGGGATGATGCGCTGACGTGCGGCCATGCCTAAAAACTAGCGCCTCTAAAAAAATGATTACTTCGTGGGCACTTTTCAACAGAATATTGCGCTTGGCAAGGGCTTTTACGATCGACCCCGCTCTAAGCAGGCTGCCGCAGGATATCTCGCGATTTTCCAGCAGACCCGCGTGCTGGGTTTTATTGACGCGCACGGCGATGGTAGACTCACACGCCGGATGTATTTATTTGTCGATTTGCAATTTAAGGGGGTCCAATGAAAGTCCGAAAAGCCGTCTCTGCTGATGCGAACGAACTGAGCAATCTGCTGAATGAAATCATCCGCGCTGGCGGCACCACGGCCATCGAAACGCCGCTTTCCGCAGCCGAGTTTTCGGATTGGTTCATCCATGGCGAATTCCCCCTCACCTGCCATGTCGCCGAATCCGATGGAATGCTCGTCGGCTTCCAATCCTTGAGCATCTACGGAAACCCGCCCAACGGGACGGCGGATATTGCGACATTCGCGCGCATGAACCCCAAGACAAAAGGCGTAGGCACTGCTCTTTTCCCGGCAACGCGCATTGCGGCGGAAGCGCTTGGGCTTGAGCTCATCAACGCCACCATCCGGGCCGACAATGTGAGTGGCCTCGCCTACTACGAGAAAATGGGATTTGAAACATACGACCGACTTGTCCAGGTACCACTGCTGGATGGCGCTCCGGTAGACCGGATCAAGAAGCGGTTTGTAGTGAAGGGAAGGGCGGCGTAAACGAAGACTTCCGCCGGGGACCGATCGCCGTTCGCTGGGCGATGCCCTCGGTGAGCTCGCGCTACAGAACGCGGTATCAAATCCAGTCCAACTTGCCACGGACGAGGCGCATTTCATCTAAGGAAAGGATGACGGCACCGACAGAGCTGCATGCAGCCAAAACTTGATGCGCATGAGGCCGAAACATCATATGGTATGCATTAAACAGATAATGCCCGCACTGGATGAGGAGGACGAGCAAATGTTGAACGACAATCTTGCCCGACAATTTCTTTGGGCAGGCCGGGTTGGCTTCTGGACGCAAGTGGGAATTGGCTCAATATCGCTGGTGATGGCCATTTCTGCTTTCCTCCTGGACCGTAGGACGGGGGTGGGAACGCGCGGCGCCGTCGCTCTGATCCAATACCTCACCTTGGGCAGCTTGTTGTTGTTGGCATTTACCGCGATCTGGTCCTACCGATACATTTTGATTGGTAAACGTATGGCTGATTTTGGAATCCCAGAGGTTGCATCTCTATCGCGTACTGTGTGGATAGGGTTGGTGGCGAGCATTGTCGGCATCGTCTTCTCGATGCTTATCATGCTGTTCGAGGCGTTTCAGCTATTCCTCTATTTTCTTCGCGCCCCACAAGCGGGCGTTCCGGTCGTTCAGACGACCAGCGGGCCGACGAGTTGGGTGTCGGCGGGCGACGTCCTCAGCCTGACTGTCATTATTCTTACCACCTTCGTTGAAGTTCTGGTGCTGGCACTTGGCCTTTGGCTACTGTTCTCAACATTATCTCGCCGGACCCGCTAAGATGATCCGGCCTGCAGCAGGTCTTATGTAAAAGTCAACAGCCCCGCGTCCGTTGGTATCGCTGTCTGACGGTGGAGAAGACTTGTTCCTCCATTATCCTCCATTATCCTCCACGATCCGCGTAGGGGTTATCTTCGCCCGGCTTTGTCATGTCGACGAGCATCTCTTGCCTAAGGCGCTGTTTCAGCCTGCTGACCTGATCTTCACTCCATCCTTGAGTATCCGCGACCGCAATCCATGCATCGACATAGTGCTCCGGCGCATAAACATGCCCGTAGCCTATCGGCGTCGTTGTTGCCATCGCCATGTCAACCGCGAGTTGGAGCATGGTCACGACGGGATACCAGCCCAGATCAGCGGACACATCGGGACCTCGGGGCGCGGTCATCCAGTCTGGCCTGCGATATAGGTCACGATAGTCGAAGAAGGTCACAGGATCGCTCGCATACTGCAGGTAGACGATGCGCATAGCTCCCCACGGGGAATCCGTGGGCAAGCCTGACCCGTTCTGGTTCATAAAGCGGACAAAAGTACTATCGCGGTACTTGGGCAGCCAAGCCGGGGAATCGGGCCGCCTGCCATCGGTGATCGTGCGCCAAAGCTTGTTTTCAAAGGGGGGCCCGCTCCACAAAGCTCCATTGATTGGGTCACCTATTATTTGAAACAGCTCGAAGGATTTTTCGGAGTTCAATGAGCCGAGGCTGAGACCGTGCACGAAGAGCTTGGGCCTTTCTCCTTTCGGAAGCGTCGTCCAGTAGTTGTAAATTTCTGTGAATAGCGCGCGGGCCGTTTCAGCGCCACGCTCTGGCTCGATCATTAGCGACAGCGGGCTGGAAAAATACGAGTACTGAAGCGCCACGCTAGCGACATCGCCGTCATTCAAATACTCAACACTGTCAATCGCCGCCGGATCGATCCAGCCAGTGCCAGTCGGTGTAATGACAATGAGCGCGGAGCGATGGAATGCACCCGTGCGCTTCAGTTCCTCCAGGGCGAGCTTTACCCGCTGGGAGACTGTCTCAGCCGATCGAAGCCCGATGTAGACACGAATTGGCTCGAGTGCCTTGCGACCAGTGATGGAGCCAACATCGTCCGCCGTCGGTCCGGAGCTGACAAATTCGCGGCCGGCGCGTCCGAGTTCATCCCATTTGAGCAGTGAGGCTGTGCTTCCGGTCCTGAGGACGGATGTTGGCCGCGGTAGTCCCGGCTCGATCAAGGCATCATATTCCTTGAAGGAGGAATCGAGGGCATGGAAAACGACGCGGAAAAACACACCGTTTGCAACCGTCCAAAATAGAATGACCGCTGCGGCGAACCCGACGACCCGGGATACTCTTGGTGGTAGCAACCGGCTCGAAGTCGAGAATGCCAAACGAAACACAAATCGGAAGGCCCGCGCGAAAACCATCGTGACAAGAAAGGATGCCCCGGCGACCAGAAGGATTAAAAGCGGGTGCGCGCTCGTAACCGGGTCCAGCTTCATGGATAGGCGAAGAGTATTCTGCCACTCGGTTGACCACCACAGCGCCGCTATAGCAGCAAGAGCGCAGATGGTTGCGGCTGAGATTTTAGAGATATGCAGCAGTCTCTGTTGTGGTACCGGCAACTCCATGTAGTCCCACAGGCGGCGCCATAAAATCCCAATGCCGTAGCCGAAAGCCAGACATAAGCCGGACAGTATGCCCTGAGTCAAATAGGTTCGGGGAATCAGGGTCGAAGTGAGCGAAGCGATCAGAAACAACGTTCCGAGTATCAGCCCGCTGCCCGACAGGGACTGCGACAGCACCGCAAGCCAACTACCTTCAGCTTCATTTCTGCTTGTAGGTCCAATGGAAGTGGACGACATCAGCTATCTCCAATTGTCATGAAGTCGGCAGACCGCATACAACCGTCTCACACAATCCCGAGCGTCAACGTAGACATCAATACTCATCCAGTGCGTGCACACGCCATTGACTTTACCAGATGAAACGGAGCGGTAACAGGCGTTCTCCGGCTTTGTAAGAATCTGAAGCGCCTGATTTGCACCGTAGGGGATGGAGAGGCCCGGATCGGGCATTCGTGCCCATAGGACCAATTGCTCGGGCATTCGTTGCGGCTGGTGCTGAATGGATCTTCGGGCGCGGCACCGTCTACGGCTCTCGCGGCACCTTCGCGATTACATCAACAAAACCGGCCGAATAGGTCGAGACAGAAAGCGCCGGATAGAAAAGCTGCACATTTTGCCTCCTTTTCCCCCTCGTTCTACGTCAATTAACGTATATCGCATTGCACAATCTGGCCTGATTATCCCCTCAGACAACGGAATTTAACGATTTCTTAAACCGTTGCTCCACGCTCATAAGAGGGGAATTTACAATGAAGCTCAGGAACCTGGTAACCAGTGCCTTGCTTGCCGGCGCCATGTCGGTCTCGGCACTGCACGCATTTGCCGCCGACACGATCAAGGTCGGCGTCCTCCACTCCCTGTCGGGAACCATGGCCATCTCCGAGACCACGCTCAAGGACGCCATGCTGATGCTCATCGACGAGCAGAACAAGAAGGGCGGCCTTCTCGGCAAGAAGCTGGAAGCCGTCGTGGTCGACCCGGCTTCGGATTGGCCGCTGTTTGCGGAAAAAGCCCGCGAGCTGATCGAAAAGGACAAGGTTGCCGCCGTGTTCGGTTGCTGGACGTCCTCTTCGCGCAAATCGGTCCTGCCGGTTTTCGAAGAACTGAACTCCATCCTGTTCTATCCCGTGCAGTATGAAGGCGAAGAATCCTCGCGCAACATCTTCTACACCGGCGCCGCTCCGAACCAGCAGGCTATCCCGGCTGTCGATTACCTGATGGAAAAGGAAGGCGTCAAACGCTTCGTGCTCGAAGGCACCGACTACGTCTATCCCCGCACGACCAACAAGATCCTCGAAGCCTACCTGATTGCCAAGGGCATTCCCAAGGAAGACATCCTGATCAACTACACGCCGTTCGGCTTCTCCGATTGGCAGACCGAAGTTGCCAAGATCAAGGAATTCGGCTCGGCCGGCAAGAAGACCGCCGTGGTCTCCACCATCAACGGTGACGCCAACGTGCCGTTCTACAAGGAACTGGGCAACAAGGGCATCAAGGCAACCGACATCCCGGTCGTCGCCTTCTCGGTCGGCGAAGAAGAACTCGCTGGCCTTGACACCAAGCCGCTGGTCGGCCACCTCGCCGCCTGGAACTACTTCGAATCGGTCGAAAGCCCGGCCAACAAGAAGTTCATCAAGGAATGGCACGCCTTCACCAAGAACAAGAAGCGCGTGACCAATGACCCGATGGAAGCCGCCTATATCGGCTTCAATGCATGGGTCAAGGCTGTCCAAGCTGCCGGCACAACCGATACCGATGCCGTCCTCGACACCATCATCGGAACGACTGTTCCCAACCTCTCCGGCGGCTATGCCACTGTGATGCCGAACCATCACATCACCAAGCCGGTTCTGATCGGCGAAATCCAAGCCGATGGCCAGTTCGAAATCGTCCAGCAAACCCCAGCTGTGGTCGGCGACGAATGGTCTGACTACCTGCCTGACTCCAAAGATCTGATCTCTGATTGGCGCAAGCCGATGAACTGCGGCAACTTCAACGTTGCCACCGGCAAGTGCGGCGGCAAGGGTTCCTGATCCCCTCCGGCCACTTGACGCACAGAAGGCACTTCCGTCCGGACCAGGTCCGGGCGGAAGCCCCACTTAAACCGACGCCGCTCAGGCGGCAGGTTGCCATCCCGCCCGGATATCCAAGGGATGTTCAACGTTAAGCGAGGCGAGAAAGCCTATGTATCGCGCCATCCAGATTATTGTCGTTGCTTTATGTCTAGCCATTTCGGCCTCTGCGACCTCCGTCCGGGCCCAGGAAGATTTCCATACGCTGGTTGACGCGCTCGGCGTTGGCGGATTTCCGGAACGTGAAGTTGCCATCAAGGCGCTGGTCGCATCCAAGGATCCCAATGTCGGCAAGATCCTGCAGCAGTTGAGCGACGGCCAACTCTATGTCAGCGCGGACGGCGGCCCCGTGCTGCTGCAAGGCGGCGACGAAGACACGCCGACCTATTCCGATCCCATTTCCGGCGAAGCGGTCGCCGATATCGATCCCGACATGATGACCAAGGTCAAGGTCAACAATGCCTTGCGCGGCGTCATTGCCTCGCTGCAGAGCCAGTTGACCCTCTTGTCGCCGGATCGTACAGCCCGCCTGACCGCAGCCCAAGGCATTCTCAAGGACGCTGATCCTGCCAACCTCGAACTGCTCAACACGGCGCTTGCGCAGGAAAAGGACTCCGAGGTCAAGAAGACCATCGAGGCTGCCCGCGCCGTCATCCTGCTGAAGACCGATGCGAGCGTCGAGGACAAGAAGGCCGCCATCGACACGATCGCCGCACGTGGCGACCGCGACGCGCTGACGATCCTGATGGCGGCGATGCAAACCGCCTCCAACGACCTCAAGCCGGCCATCCAGACCGACATCAATTCGATCAACCGCAGCCTTGCGCTCTGGGATATCGCCCAGAACGTCTCCTATGGCATCTCGCTTGGCTCGGTACTGCTGCTCGCCGCTATCGGCCTTGCCATCACCTTCGGCGTCATGGGCGTCATCAACATGGCACATGGCGAAATGGTCATGCTTGGCGCCTACACCACCTACGTCGTCCAGGAGGCGGTCGTCACCTATGCGCCGGAACTCGGCAATTATTCGCTGGCGCTGTCGGTTCCCGTCGCCTTCCTGTTCACCGCGCTGGTGGGGCTGGTCATCGAGCGCAGCGTCATCCGCTTCCTCTATGGCCGGCCACTTGAAACCCTGCTTGCCACCTGGGGCATCTCGCTGATCCTCCAGCAGGCAATCCGCACGATCTTCGGGCCGACCAATCGCGAAGT
This sequence comes from Shinella sp. OV683, assembly GCF_057787725.1. Taxonomy (NCBI): domain Bacteria; kingdom Pseudomonadati; phylum Pseudomonadota; class Alphaproteobacteria; order Hyphomicrobiales; family Rhizobiaceae; genus Shinella; species Shinella sp. OV683. The sequence goes on along the minus strand of NZ_CM173543.1, from coordinate 362,724 downwards.
CCGCAACCCCACCTGGATGTCCGGCTCCTTCGATCTTGGCGGGCTGACCTTCACCTGGAACCGTCTCTGGATCATCGTCTTCGCTCTGGCCGTATTCACCGCGCTGCTTTTCATCCTCAAGCGGACACCGATGGGCCTGCAGATGCGCGCGGTTACCCAGAACCGCCGCATGGCCTCGTCGATGGGCATCCGCACACCATGGGTGGATGCGGCCACCTTCGCGCTTGGCTCCGGCATCGCGGGTATCGCCGGCGTGGCGCTTTCGCAGATCGACAACGTCTCGCCCAATCTGGGCCAGGGCTACATCATCGACAGCTTCATGGTCGTGGTGTTCGGCGGCGTCGGCAATCTCTGGGGCACGTTCGTCGGCGCGTTCACGCTCGGCATTCTCAACAAGTTCCTGGAACCCTATGCCGGCGCGGTGCTCGGCAAGATCCTTGTCCTCGTGCTCATCATTCTCTTCATCCAGAAGCGGCCCCGTGGTCTCTTCGCACTCAAAGGAAGGTCGGTGGAAGCATGATAACGGCCTTTCTCCTCCGCTCGCTCGATCGCAGGATCGTCATCGCCGTCGTCATCCTGCTGGCGCTCGCGCTCCTGGTACCGGTGCTCAATCTCTTCACCAGCCCAGACAATCCGCTACATGTGCCGACCTACATCATGTCGCTGTTCGGCAAATACCTGACCTATGCGATGCTGGCGCTGGCGCTCGATCTCGTCTGGGGCTATTGCGGCATCCTCTCGCTTGGTCATGGCGCTTTCTTCGCGCTCGGCGGCTATGCGATGGGCATGTACCTGATGCGCCAGATCGGCCCGCGCGGCAGCTATGGCGACCCGATCCTGCCGGATTTCATGGTGTTCCTGAACTACAAATCGCTGCCGTGGTTCTGGCATGGCTTCGACATGTTCTGGTTCGCGGCGCTGATGGTGGTGGTCGTCCCCGGCCTGCTCGCCTTCATCTTCGGCTGGTTCGCCTTCCGCTCTCGCGTCAACGGCGTTTATCTCTCCATCATCACCCAGGCGATGACCTACGCGTTGCTGCTTGCCTTCTTCCGCAACGACATGGGTTTTGGCGGCAACAACGGCCTGACCGATTTCAAGGACATCCTCGGCTACAACATCCAGGCCGATGGCACCCGTGCGGCGCTGTTTGCGGCCACGGCGATCATGCTCGCTTTGGTGCTGCTGCTGGCATCGGGCATCGTCCGCTCCAAATACGGCAAGGTGCTGATCGGCGTGCGCGATGCTGAAAGCCGCGTGCGCTTCCTGGGCTTCCGTGTCGAACACATGAAGCTCTTCACCTTCGTGGTCTCGGCAATGATTGCCGGTATCGCAGGCGCGCTTTACGTGCCGCAGGTCGGCATCATCAATCCCGGCGAATTTGCCCCGGCCAACTCCATCGAAGTGGTGATCTGGACGGCGGTCGGCGGTCGCTCGACACTGATCGGCCCGATCATTGGCGCTATCCTCGTCAATGGCGGCAAGACCATCTTCACAGGCCTCTTCCCGGAATTCTGGCTGTTTGCGTTGGGTGGGCTGTTCGTGGCGTCAACCCTGTTCCTGCCCAAGGGCATCGTCGGCACAATCCAGCAGAGCTTCGCCACCCGCAAGTCCTACAGGACAGCGGCTGCGAGCGAGAAGACCCGCACCGAGAACCTCGCTGCCAATCCCAAGCCTGCGGAGTAGACGATATGACCGAACCGAAACCCCGCAGCATTCTCTATCTCAGTGGCGTCTCAGTCTCCTTCGACGGCTTCAAGGCCCTGAACTCACTGTCGATGGTCATCGAACCCGGCGAACTCAGGGCCATTATTGGCCCGAACGGCGCCGGCAAGACGACGATGATGGATATCATCACCGGCAAGACCCGCCCCGACGAGGGCGAGGTGTTTTTCAACAACGAGGTCGACCTGACCAAGCTGGACGAGGCGGAAATTGCCCAGCTTGGCATCGGCCGTAAGTTCCAGAAGCCGACAGTATTCGAAAGTCACACTGTCTGGGACAATCTCGAGCTGGCGCTCAACCGCAATCGCGGTGTGTTCGGCACGCTGTTCTATACGCTGACGCCGAAGGACAAAGCGCGCATCGAGGAGATCCTTGAGACCGTGCGCATGACCGCCCGCAAGGACGACTATGCCGCCAATCTTAGCCACGGCCAGAAGCAATGGCTGGAGATCGGCATGCTGCTCGCACAGGAGCCGAAACTGTTGCTGGTCGATGAGCCCGTGGCCGGAATGACCGATGCGGAGACATCCGAGACGGCAATCCTGCTCAAGGAGATCGCCAAGACCCGTTCGGTCGTTGTGGTCGAGCATGATATGGGCTTTATCCGCGACCTCGGCGTCAAGGTGACATGCCTTGCCGAAGGTTCGGTGCTGGCCGAGGGCTCGATCGATTTCGTCAGTTCCGATCCGAAAGTGATCGAGAACTATCTGGGACGCTAGGAAAATAGAGAAGGGCACTTGAACGTCTAGGAAAAGCTGGGTTTAACGTCGGCCAGTTTCTACTTTGGAGTTTAAGCGATGCCTTTTCTCGGTTTGATATTGATGGTGGCAGCAGGTGCGGCAGTCTGGTGGTGGCGATTGAAGATGGTGAAGGAAGCGGGAAGCGAGATCATCGATTCAGTCGAGCGGATGCGCGGCGCCTACAAGCGCAAGCAGTTCCGCAAGAAGGCCGAGGCTGCTCCGCTGGCAACGATCAAGGATCCGGCGATTGCCGCTGTGGCCTTCTTCCTCTGCCTCGCCAACGAAAAGCCGGTGCACAAGGATGTCGCCAAGGAGCTGATCGCCAGGCGCATGAAGGGTATCATCGCCGACAAGGATGTTGAGGAAGTGATCATCTTCGCTGACTGGGCCGCCAAGACCGTTGTCAATCCCGAAGACCCGATCCGCCGCTTCCGCGATCTCTGGCTTGAACATCTGAATATCGACGAACGCCAGGAACTGATCGGCATCGCCGAGGATGTCGCCAGCATCGGCGGCGATGCAACGACCGAACAGAAGAACGCATTGCAGGCTTTGAAACGAACATTGCTGAACTGAGGAACGCGAAACATGCTGACAGTCGAGAACGCCAATCTTCACTATGGTGCCGCCCAGGCGCTGCGCGGCGTCTCGCTGAAAGCCGAGATGGGCAAGATCACCTGCGTGCTCGGCCGCAACGGCGTCGGCAAATCCTCGCTGCTGCGAGCGGTGACCGGCCAGCATCCGCTGAGCGGCGGCAAGGCTACCTTCAACGACAAGGTCATGAACGGCATGGCGCCCTATGCCCGCGCCAAGCTCGGCATCGGCTACGTGCCGCAGGGCCGCGAAATCTTCCCGCTGTTGACCGTCAAGGAAAATCTGGAAAGCGGATACGCGCCGCTGAAGCGCGCCGACCGCTCTATCCCCGACGACATTTTCAGCCTGTTCCCCATCCTGCAATCCATGCTCGGCCGTCGCGGCGGCGACCTTTCGGGCGGCCAGCAGCAGCAACTCGCCATCGGCCGGGCTCTGGTGACGCGCCCCAAGATCCTCGTGCTCGACGAACCCACCGAAGGCATCCAGCCCTCGATCATCAAGGATATCGGCCGCGCCATCCAGTATCTCCGTGACTCCACGGGCATGGCAATTCTGCTTGTGGAACAATACCTTGATTTCTGCCGCGAACTCGCCGACCATGTCTACATCATGGATCGCGGCGAGATCGTGCATGAGGGCCCGGCCGAGACGCTGGACACATCAGAAGCACGGCGGCATTTGACGGTGTAATGGGATTTGGCGTTTGTTTGATGTGAGCTTCGGCCAACAGTCTCAATTCAAATCACTTGGAGAGTCTCCTCGGCTTGCAGACGCAAGCCGACTGGATTCCTGTGACAAGCACAGGAATGAGGGAGAGAATCGCTTCTGCATAGCCAATGAAATCACGCGCAGGGCCCAATTCATAGCTTCGACAGATGCGCTGGGAAACCGGCAGCCAAAACCAACTCCGTCATTCCTGTGCTTGTCACAGGAATCCAGCGCGGCGCGTCTGCGCCGCAAAAGGACTCTTCCCTTCTTTCACGAACACACTGGGGCCATGCATAATGCTCGCCCCTAACCCGGAAATCCTCCCGCAGCGCACCAAGGGCGTTGCCCGCCTCGCCACCAAATTCGCCCACGGTAAAACCCGCCTCGACGTCTTCTACCAGGAAAGCGCCGCCAAGATCCGCATGCCGGAATCTTATGACGGCCGCATGGAGGCAGTGCTGATCAACACGTCGGGCGGCCTGACCGGCGGCGACCGCATCGCTTGGCAGGTCGATGCCGGGGAAGGCTGTCACGTTACCGTCACCACCCAGGCCTGCGAGCGCATCTACAAATCCTCCGGCGGCCATGCCGAGGTCAATTCCCGGCTTAGTGTCGGCGAAAATGCCACGCTGCATTGGCTACCGCAGGAAACCATCCTCTTCGACCACGGCGCCCTGAAACGCACGCTCGACGTAGATCTGCACGAAACCGCCGAATTCATCGGCCTCGAGGCCGTGCTGCTTGGCCGCAAGGCAATGGGCGAGATCGTCCGTACCGGCATGTTTCGCGATCGGTGGCGCATTCGCCGTGGTGGCGCGTTGATCCATGCCGAGGACGTCTGCCTGTCCGGAGATATCGAGGCGCTGAAGGCCAAGTCGCCTGTTCTCGGCGGCAACCAGGCTTTCGCCACCATGGTCTACTGCGGATCGCGCGCCGAGGCGCTGGTACCCAGAATTCGCACCCTGCTGGGTGACACGATGGGCGGTGTCAGCCACTGGAACGGCAAGCTCGTCATCCGCCTGATCGCCAGCGAGGGCTACATACTCAGGAAAATACTGATCCCGGCTATTTCGCTCTTGCGAAATGGCGATCCTGCACCGAAAGTGTGGAGCATCTAGACACGCCCACCGTCATTTGCCGTATTGCGGCTAAGGGCGGGAAGGGTTGAATATTCAAAGACCTATTCGTTGCGGAGCCATCGATGAACCTCACTCCCCGTGAAAAAGACAAGCTTCTGATTTCAATGGCGGCGATGGTCGCACGCCGCAGGCTGGAGCGCGGCGTGAAACTCAACTACCCCGAAGCGATTGCACTGATCTCCGATTTCGTCGTCGAAGGTGCCCGCGATGGCCGCTCCGTTGCCGACCTGATGGAAGCCGGCGCCCATGTCATCAGCCGCGACCAGGTGATGGAAGGCATTGCCGAAATGATCCACGATGTCCAGGTAGAAGCCACATTCCCCGACGGCACCAAGCTGGTGACCGTCCACGAACCGATCCGCTGAGGCTACCATGCTGGAACTCCGCCCCAATTGCGAATGCTGTGACCGGGACCTGCCGCCCGAGAGCCGCGATGCGAGGATTTGCACATTCGAATGCACGTTCTGCGCCGATTGCGCCGAAAACACGCTCGAAGGAATTTGCCCGAACTGCGGCGGCGAGTTGGTTCGGCGGCCGATCCGCCCGGCGGCGAAACTCATCAACAATCCCGCCTCGACCAAGCGCGTGCTGAAAGCGGAGGGCTGCGCGCCCTCTAAAGCAGCCTGAGAAAGGAACCTCAATGATTCCCGGTGAACTCATTCCCGCCAAGGGCGAGATCGAACTCAATGTCGGCCTGCCGACGGTGACGATCGAGGTCGCCAATACCGGCGACCGCCCGATCCAGGTCGGCTCGCACTACCACTTCTTCGAGACCAATGCCGGCCTGGCCTTCGACCGTGAACAGGCCCGCGGCATGCGGCTCGATATTCCCTCGGGCACCGCGGTGCGGTTCGAGCCGGGTCAGAAGCGCTCGGTGCAGCTCATCCCGCTCTCCGGCAAGCGCGAAGTCTACGGCTTTCGCCAGCACGTGATGGGAAAGCTGTAAAGAGGCTTTCTTGTAAAGAGTCGCCGAATTCCTTACAATAAGATTGGTAAGGAATTGCAAGCGCGAAAGGAATTGACATGACGACGGTCTATGCGAAGTTGACATCGAAGGGGCAGATCACGCTTCCTATCTCGTTGCGCAACGCATGGGATCTGAAGCCGGGAGACCAGATTGCCTTCGACATCGAGGATGGTGCAAGGGCGTTCATCGCGCCGAGGAAGCGGCGGAGCATTCTGGATTCTATCGAGCACCTGACTATACGGTCCGGTCAAACGCTCTCCAACGCGGAACTCAAGGACGCTGTCGAGGAAGCTGCTGTGGAAAAATTCGAGCAGTCCCGGCGACAGGACCGCAGATGATCGGCATTGACACCAATATCCTGGTAAGAATTTTCGTTGCAGACGACGAGAGACAAATGCACGCGGCCAGGAATTTGATTGCAAGCCTAAACGACAACAAGGCATTCCTGTCCAACATCGTACTCGTCGAGTTCGTTTGGGTTCTGATACGCAGTTACAAGCAGCCGAAGCAATTCATCATCGATCTTCTCAACCAACTCGTGGCCTCTGACGATTTTGAGGTCGAGAACCTTCCCGCAGTTCTCCTTGCACTCGCCGTCTACACCAACGGGAAAGCCGACTTTTCGGACTGTTTGATCTTTGCAGTCGCCAAGCGCGCAGGTGCAAGCAAATTGTATAGCTTTGATCGTGCTGCAGCGAAATTCATACCGGATGTGTTGGATCTTATGGAGGAAAAGATTTGAAAAACACCCTCAAGATGGTTTTGGGATTCTCGGTGCTGGCGCTGTTTATCGGCACCGCTTGCGCCCAGGAAGACCCGCAGGTCGATTGCGCCAATGCCATGTCCCAGGCGGATATGAACTACTGCGCCAACCAGGATTTCGAAAAGGCCGACAAGGAGCTGAACGCAGTCTACAAGCAGGCACTGGAAAGCCAGGTCGAAGTGGACAAGCAGGCTGCCGAAATGGGCCCCAACTATGTTGGCGCGGTCAAGGCGCTCAAGAAGGCCCAGCGTGCCTGGATCGACTATCGCGACGGCCAGTGCGATGGCGTGGGCTATGAGGCCGTTGGCGGCTCGATGTCGCCTATGCTGGTCTCCGGATGCCTCGCGGGCCTGACGCAAAACCGCACCAGGGAACTCAACGACCTGATCAAAGGCCTAGGGAACTGATCGAATGACACGCAGCATCATGATCGTCGGCAATGGGGAAATCGAGGCAGGCCTTGCCGCTGTCATCGATGCAGCCGATCTGGTGATGCGCTTCAACGACTGCCGTTCGGTCGGTGCAGGCGGCAGCAAGACCGATATCGTCACGGTCTGCAACACCGGTCGCCCGGGCAAGAAGATGCTGGAAGAACCGGGCTGGAAGGACAACCCGGCCGTGCTCGCCGCATCCACGATCTGGTGCGTGCGCGATCCACTGAAATTTGTCGACATGCGTGCGCCGCTGACGCTGACGCATCCGGAGCTCGATGATTTCTGCGATGACTATACCGACGGTTTTCGCGCGTTCTGCGAGGGTACCGCCAAGGCGCTGCATGTCATCCCCGCAGCCACGCATGAGCAGCTTGATCGCGAACTCGCAGCCTATGATCCGCCGCCCTATGTCGTGCCGTCCACGGGCCTTGTCGCCATCGCCGAATTTCTCGCCCATTTCCGACAGGCCGGCGATCAGGTGTCTCTCGCCGGCTTTGGCCATCAGGGCTGGGAGTGGCATCCCTGGGCGGCCGAGCGGCAATGGATAGAAGCCCGGATTGCCGAAGGCCAAGTGAACCGCCTTTTCGAAGCCAGAATTAGAAGATCCGCCTCAGGAGTTTGATCCCATGTCCTACAAGATGTCCCGCGCGGCCTATGCCTCGATGTTCGGTCCCACCACTGGCGACAAGCTGCGGCTCGCCGATACCGAACTGTTCGTCGAGGTCGAGAAGGATTACACCACTTATGGCGAAGAGGTGAAATTCGGCGGCGGCAAGGTGATCCGCGACGGCATGGGCCAGAGCCAGGCGACCCGTGCCGAAGGCGCCGTCGATACCGTCATCACCAATGTGCTGATCATCGATCACTGGGGCATCGTCAAGGCGGATGTCGGCCTGAAGGATGGCCGAATTGCCGCCATCGGCAAGGCCGGCAATCCCGACACCCAGCCGGGTGTGACCATCATCGTCGGCCCGTCGACCGAAGCAATCGCCGGCGAAGGCAAGATCCTCACGGCGGGCGCCATGGACGCGCACATTCACTACATCTGCCCGCAGCAGATCGACGAAGCCCTGATGAGCGGCGTTACCACCATGCTCGGCGGCGGCACCGGCCCCGCCCATGGCACGCTGGCCACCACTTGCACCGGCGCCTGGCACATCGAACGGATGATCGAGAGCTTCGACGCCTTCCCCATGAACCTCGCACTCGCCGGCAAGGGCAACGCCTCGCTGCCGGCGCCACTGGTGGAAATGGTGCTCGCCGGCGCTTCGTCGCTGAAACTGCACGAGGATTGGGGCACGACGCCTGCCGCCATCGACAACTGCTTGTCGGTCGCCGACGAATACGACATCCAGGTGATGATCCACACCGATACGCTCAACGAATCCGGCTTCGTCGAGGACACGATCGACGCTATCAAGGGCCGCACCATTCACGCCTTTCACACCGAGGGCGCCGGTGGCGGCCACGCCCCCGACATCATCAAGGTCTGCGGATCGCTCAACGTCATCCCGTCCTCGACCAACCCGACGCGGCCCTATACGACCAACACGCTGGCCGAGCATCTCGACATGCTGATGGTCTGCCATCACCTCAGCCCGTCGATCCCGGAAGACATCGCCTTTGCTGAAAGCCGCATCCGCAAGGAGACCATTGCCGCCGAAGATATCCTGCACGATCTCGGCGCCTTCTCGATCATCTCGTCGGACAGCCAGGCGATGGGCCGCGTCGGCGAAGTGGCGATCCGCACCTGGCAGACCGCCGACAAAATGAAGCGCCAGCGTGGCGCTCTGAACGAAGAAACCGGCGACAACGACAACATGCGCGTCAAGCGCTACATCGCCAAATACACGATCAACCCGGCCATCGCCCAGGGCTTGAGCCATGAGATCGGCTCGGTCGCAGTCGGTAAGCGCGCCGACCTCGTCCTCTGGTCGCCGGCCTTCTTCGGCGTCAAGCCGGAAATGGTGCTGCTCGGCGGCTCGATCGCAGCCGCGCCGATGGGCGATCCCAACGCCTCGATCCCGACCCCGCAGCCCATGCATTACCGCCCGATGTTTGCAGCCTTTGGCAAGCTGCGCACCAATTCCTCGGTGACTTTCGTCTCCCAAGCGTCGCTCGATGCTGGTATTCAAAACAAGCTCGGCGTCGCCAAGAAACTGCTGGCGGTGAAAAACACGCGCGGCGGCATCAACAAAAAGTCGATGATCCACAACGCCCTGACCCCGCATATCGAAGTCGACCCGGAAACCTATGAAGTCCGTGCCGACGGCCTTCTGCTGACCTGCGAGCCGGCGACGGTGCTGCCGATGGCACAGCGCTATTTTCTGTTCTGAGCAAGGTTGCGCCCTATTTCGAGGGCTGGCTACGCGTGTACATTCGGGGAACTAGACAATGGGGCGTGCTAGACGATGGGTTCTCCGATCGATCATATTGATCGCACTGCTCGCTGCAGGCGGCACCCTTATTCCGCGCCCCCTCTGGCCCTCAGCCAAGGCGGCCGATCCGTCGGCCGGAACACGCCACATTCTGGTGCTCTCCAACCCGATCCACACCGATATCGCCATTCCCGTCGACGATGCCATCCGCAACCGCTTCGGTTTCCTCGCTGAAGCCGGCGTGCCGATCGACAATGCCGGTGTGCAGTACGTGATCGTCGGCTGGGGCGGCAGGTCCTTTTATCTGGAAACGCCGCATTGGGCCGACCTGAAGCCTCTGCCGGTATTCAGGGCACTGACCGTCGATCAATCGGTGATGCATGTCGATGTAGCGGGTTCGCTTTCCGAAAGCGATCCGGCGATCACGAGGTTCGATGTCGATGATCCCGGCTTCGAGCACATGCTGGCCTTCATCCAGTCGAGCTTCGCTGTCGACCAGCAGAAGCAAATCCCGATCCTCGGCAAAGGTTATGGCCGTTACGACGCCTTCTTCGAGGCCAATGGTTCTTTCAATGCGCTACTTGGCTGCAACACCTGGACGGCGCGGGCGCTCCGAGAAGGCGGGCTTCGCACTGGACTATGGAACCCGATACCCCAGACGCTCGGAATCTCAATGAAGCTTTACAATTGAGCAAGGAACTACGCCTTTGAGCCGATGGGCTCCACGTTTTTGCCCGATGCCAGCGACACCACAACAATGGCGGCGAAGATGATGGCGGCACCCGCCATGATTACCACGGAAGGGCGCTCGTTCAGGACGACAAAGGCGCCGACGGCCCCGAAGATGCTTTCCGCCGAGACCAGAACTGCAGCCTTCGACGCCGTGGTGAAACGCTGTGCATAGGTTTGCAGGCCAAAGGCGACGGCGGTCGTGCAAACACCGAGGATGAGCAAGTTGGGACCGGCGGCTACGACATCATCCAGCCGGGGGCTTTCAAATGTCAGGAACAGGGGCAATGCAGCCAGTGTTGCGACCAGGAACTGGAGGAAGGCCGAGGTAACCGGCAGGCCGTACTTTTGCGCGTGTTGCCCTAGCGCAATCATCCAGAATGCATAGAAGACTGCCGAAACGAGGCAGGCAATATCACCGCCGTTCATGGTGGCGATGCTGGTGGCCCCACCCGACATCAGGAAAATGCCGAGCAGTGTCAATCCTGCTGCTACCGCGCCGTGCCAGCCGGGATATTCCCTGAGGAGAAGCCAGGCGATGAGCGGCGTGAAGACGGTCGCCGTGTTCACAAGGAAACTGGCATTGACGACAGTAGCCTCCATATAGGCGATCTGCTGTATGGTCAGCGCCGTGGCAAAGGCCGAGGACACGATCATGACGCTCAGCCAATAGCCCGGCTTCCTCGTGCTTCGACGTTCCAGCCACACGAGGGGAAGGATGACGACTGCGGCTATGGAACATCGCAGGCATACGGCACCGAGCGGCCCCACATGCAGCAGGACAAGCTTTTGCGAGATATTGCCAAAGCCCCAGAATGCGGCCGCCAGCAACAAAGCAAGATGCGCTTGGGATCGGGACATAAGCCAGTATCCTTCGATCAGGAGCATGCTTTCGTCATTGAAGTCGTTCTGTCGCTGCAGATCTTTTCGTTGTGGCTGGCAGGCTCGCCGAAGCCGAGAATCGAGCACAGCGGAAGCTATCCCTTCAGGCCGGAACGATGTCCGCCTCGAATGATGCCTGGATGCCCTTATCTGCTTTGGCGGGCCATGGGACCCTCTTCACGGGCGACATCAGTCGCCCTCCTCGCATTCGCCACCTCTGCGCAAGCACAATTGGTTCCAGTGAATGGAAGCATGGCCTCGATGCGCTGCTGAATGCGGAAGATTGCTATACTAGCACGATCGCCATCCGGAGGTTGTCCCAATGTTGGTGTTATCTCGGATCTGGCCTGATATCCGAGCCATTGAGGCTCGCGCGCACTGCGCGATCCTTAGCCCACGGGAACGCCGGATCATGCGCACAGATCGACACGATCAAATCTGGCCGGTCTGCGAAGGCGTGAACCGCGCCACCAGTTCGTGGCTGCTGCCGAGGTAGGTGAGCCTGACATGGGTGATGAACACACCCAGCATCGAGGTGCGTCGTTCGACCACCAGGCAGGCGGAGCCAAGCGGCACCGATAGCGTCTCGGCAACCTGCTCGTCGGCGGCGACAGCCTTGATCTTGTGTTCGGCGGCACTCCAGGGCACTTGCTGCAGGAGCCATGTGCCCGGCGCGATCTTTTCGAATGTCTCCTCGGCCGCTTCGGGCACGGAGGCGAGATTGATCAGCCGCTCCTCGACACAGAACACACGCTCGCCAGCATAATGCAGCGCGCTGATTTCGATGACCTTGCCGGAGGCTGCAAGATCAAGCATCGTGCGATCATCGGCGTTTGCTTTGCGCATGTCGCGCGAGGCGCGCTTATAGCGATAGGCCTTTCCCAGCCCTTCGACTTCCTGCTTGATCTCGCTGATTTCCAGCACCGCCGATTGCGCATGCGGCTGGATGACGAAGCTGCCGGATTTCTTGCGGCGTTCGATCAGGCCGGTGCGCGCAAGTTGATTCATCGCCTTGTTCACGGTCATTCGCGAACATTGATAGGATTCGGCCATTTCCAGCTCAAAGGGCAGCCGGTAGCCGGGCGGCCACTCACCCGAGAGGATCTTGCCCTCGATATCGTTGACGATGCGCTGATGCAGAGAAAGATCTGCACTCAGTTCCGCATTGGTGGTGGAAGGTGCCATTCAGCCCTGCTCGCCAGAGTTCCCCGAAATCATCAAATCGCCGCTACAATCCTTCGGCCAGTTCGCGCATGGTTGATTTGAATCGCGCCGACAGCCTGTCCCGATGGACATGCCGGCCGCCATCCACGCACTTCTTCCCGCGCACCCAGACACAATCGATATCGGCTCCTCCAGAGAAAATAAAGCGATCAAGCAGCCTGTCATCACCAAATTCGACATCTCGGGCCGCAAGGGTGAAGAAATCGGCGGATTGGCCGACCGCGATGCCCGCCTCGACACCCAGGGCCTGCGCTCCACCCACAATCGCGCCGTCGAACAGCCGCCGCCCGGTCGAGGCATTCGGATGGGCGATGACATTACGCGCTCTGTGGAAAAGCCGCTGCGAATATTCGAGCTGGCGCAGCTCGTCCGGCATGCCGATCAGGATATTGGAGTCCGAGCCGACACCCCATTTGCCACCGGCATTGAGGAAACCCAGCGCCGGAAACGTGCCGTCGCCGAGATTGGCCTCGGTGATCGGGCAAAGACCCGCCACCGCGCCGCTCTGCGCCATGCCGCGCGCCTCATCGCCACTCATGTGCGTCGCATGGATCAGGCACCAGCGCTCGTTGACCGCCTGGTGGTCGAGCAGCCATTCGACCGGCCGCTGCCCGGACCAGGCAATGCAATCCTCGACTTCGAGCACCTGCTCGGAGATATGGATGTGAATCGGCCCATTGCCGGCGATCTTCACCGCGGCATCAAGTGTCTCCGGCGTCACGGCCCGCAGGCTGTGTGGCGCGACGCCGAGATTGGCGCCGTCAACTCCGCCAATGATCTTCTGACAGGCAGCATGCAGCTGCGCATAGCGATCGATCGAATTGATGAAGCGTCTCTGCCCTTCGGACGGCTCGGCACCGCCGAAGCCGGAATTGGCATAAAACACCGGCAACAGAGTCAGCCCGATGCCCGTCTCCACCGACGCCGCCCCGATCCGCGCCGCCATCTCGGCGATATCGGCATAAGGCTCGCCCGATTTGTCATGATGCAGATAATGGAACTCGCCGACCCGGGTAAAACCCGCTTCCAGCATTTCCATGTAAAGCTGGCCGGCGACGGCCTCGACCTGCTCCGGCGTCATCGACAGCGCGAAGCGGTACATGATGTTGCGCCAGCTCCAGAACGAATCGTCGCCAGGGCCCCGCGTCTCTGCCAACCCCGCCATAGCGCGCTGGAATGCGTGGCTATGCAGGTTGCCCATGCCCGGTAATATCGTAGAATGCCGCTCGTCGTCGGATTGTGCCTGGGCACCTGCGTCGAACGAAAGGATGCGCCCATCTTCTATCGCGATCCTGGCATTGTCGATCCAGCCCGAGGGACCCAGCATCCGGTCTGCGAATAAAGCCGCCATTGCAATTCGAACCTTTTCCTTTGCGAAACCACTTGCGTCGCCCGTCATTAAGTATATACATATTCCGCAACGACGGAAGATGCAATCGATATCAACAGGAACAGTCTCATGTCGAAACCGGTCCAGATCCTGACGAATGCATCGCTTGCGACTCTCGCCGCCGGCAGCGAAGGCCTTGGTATTATCGCAGATGGTGCGATTGCCTATGACAATGGTCGTATTCTTTTTGCGGGCGCGCAAGCGGACCTGCCAAATGAACTTGCCGATGGCGCCGATGTCACCGATCTCGGTGGCCGCTGGGTGACGCCCGGCCTCGTCGATTGCCACACCCACATCGTCCACGGCGGCAATCGCGCCAAGGAATTCGAAATGCGGCTGGCCGGCGCGTCCTACGAGGAAATCGCCCGCGCTGGCGGCGGTATCGTCTCCTCCGTCAAGGCGACGAACGCCATGAGCGTCGAGGAGCTGATGCTGGCGGCCTTGCCACGCCTCGATACACTGCTGGCCGAGGGTGTCACCACCATCGAGATCAAATCGGGCTATGGCCTGAATGTCGAGGCGGAACTGCGCATGCTGCGTGCTGCACGGGCGCTAGGCACCGTCCGCCCGGTTCGCGTGCTTACCTCCTATCTCGCTGCCCATGCGACGCCCGTCGAATTCAAGGGTCGCAATGCCGACTATATTGATCAGGTCGTGCTGCCAGGTCTCGAACGTGCGCATGCGGAAGACCTTGTTGATGCCGTCGATGGCTTCTGCGAAGGCATTGCCTTTTCGCCCGACGAGATCGCCCGCGTGTTCGACAAGGCCAAGGCGCTCAGCATTCCAATCAAGCTGCATGCCGAGCAGCTTTCCAATCTCGGCGGCGCCAAGCTGGCAGCATCCTATGGAGCGATCTCCGCCGATCATCTCGAATATCTCGATAATGAAGGCGTGGCCGCCATGGCCGAGGCAGGTACCACGGCCGTGCTGCTGCCCGGCGCATTCTATGCCATCCATGAAAAACAGGCGCCGCCGGTTGCCGCGCTCCGCAAGGCAGGCGTGCCGATCGCCATCGCCACCGATTGCAATCCCGGCACCTCGCCGCTGACCTCGCTGCTGCTGACCATGAACATGTCGGCGACCCTGTTCGGCCTGACGGTGTCCGAATGCATAGCCGGTGCGACCCGCGAGGCCGCCCACGCCCTTGGCCTGCTGGATGCCACCGGCACGCTGGAGCAGGGCAAATCAGCCGACTTCGCCATCTGGAATATCGAAAGCCCTGCCGAGCTGGTCTACCGCATCGGCTTCAACCCATTGCATGCCCGCATCTTCAAGGGCGAAAGGATCAATCGATGACCGTCACTCTGCATCCCGGCTCGGTTTCGCTGAACCAGCTGGAGACCATTTATTGGACCGGCGAGAGCGCAAGGCTCGATCCGGCTTTCGATGCCGGTATTCAAAAGGCCGCCGATCGCATTGCCGAGATCGCCGCCGGCAACGCCGCCGTCTACGGCATCAACACCGGCTTCGGCAAGCTGGCCTCGATCAAGATCGACAGCGCCGATACGGCCACACTGCAGCGTAACCTGATCCTGTCGCATTGCTGTGGTGTCGGCGCGCCGCTACCCGAAAACATCGTCCGCCTGATCATGGCGCTCAAACTCGTCTCGCTTGGCCGTGGCGCCTCAGGCGTTCGCCTCGATCTCGTGCGCCTGATCGAGGGCATGCTGGAAACGCGCGTCACGCCGGTCATCCCGGAAAAAGGCTCGGTCGGCGCCTCGGGGGATCTTGCACCACTGGCCCACCTCGCCGCCGTCATGATGGGCGAAGGGGAGGCCTTCTATAATGGTGAGCGGCTTTCCGGTGCCGATGCTCTGTCCAAGGCGGACCTGAAGCCGGTCGTACTGGCGGCCAAGGAAGGGCTGGCGCTGATCAACGGCACCCAGACCTCGACCGCTCTCGCTCTGGCCGGCCTGTTCCGCGCCCATCGCGCCGCCCAGGCTGCGCTGATCACAGGTGCGATGTCCACCGACGCGGCCATGGGTTCGTCCGCCCCGTTCCATCCCGATATCCACACTCTGCGCGGCCACAAAGGCCAGATCGATACTGCCGCCGCCCTGCGCGGGCTGTTGGCTGGCTCGGTGATCCGCGAAAGCCATCTCGAAGGCGACGAGCGCGTTCAGGACCCCTATTGCATCCGCTGCCAGCCACAGGTCGATGGCGCCTGCCTCGACCTGTTGCGCTCGGTCGGCCGAACGCTGGAAATCGAGGCCAATGCCGTGACCGATAATCCGCTGGTGCTGTCCGACAATTCCGTCGTCTCCGGCGGCAATTTCCACGCCGAGCCGGTAGCCTTCGCCGCCGACCAGATCGCACTCGCGGTCTGCGAAATCGGCGCGATCTCCCAGCGCCGCATCGCGCTCCTGGTCGACCCCGCCCTCTCATACGGCCTGCCGGCGTTCCTCGCCAAGAAGCCCGGCCTGAATTCCGGCCTGATGATCGCCGAAGTCACCTCCGCGGCTCTGATGAGCGAGAACAAGCAGATGTCGCACCCGGCATCGGTGGATTCGACCCCGACTTCGGCCAACCAGGAAGACCACGTGTCTATGGCCTGCCACGGCGCCCGCCGTCTGTTGCAGATGACCGAAAACCTGTTCGGCATTATCGGTATCGAGGCAATCACAGCAGCGCAGGGCGTGGATTTCCGCGCGCCGCTGACCACCAGCCCCGAATTGCAGAGTGCGATTGGCGCTTTGCGCGGGGTGGTGGCGACGCTCGAGATCGACCGCTACATGGCCAATGACCTGGCGGCAGCGGCAACGCTTGTGGCGTCGGGGGAGCTGAATGCGTCGGTCTCGACGGGTATATTGCCGGCGCTGGAGCGGTGAAGATGGCCCTCCCAAGAGTATTTGTAGCCCCCACCCCTCACCAAGCGCGTCCAGCGATCGGCTTTGCCTCTCGCGGACTTGCTATCCTCTCCCACAAGGGGAGAGGCAAAGATGAGGCATCGCCGCAACTCCACCTCTCCCCTTGTGGGAGAGGATACGCAGGCCGGGTGAGCGTAGTGAACCCATGGCCGAAGTTGGTGAGGGGTTAGAACATGACCTCACCCGTCTTCGAAGCCCGCCAGGGCACCTCCCCGATCATCCTCGGCTTCCCACACACCGGCACCGATGTGCCCGCCGACATCTGGGCGCGCCTCAGCGACAACGGCCGCATCCTCGCCGACACCGACTGGCACATCCACGATCTCTACGCAGGCCTGCTCGACAACGTCACCACCGTGCGCGCCACCTTCCATCGTTACGTCATCGATGCCAACCGCGATCCCAATGGCGCCAGCCTCTATCCCGGCCAGAACACCACGGGCCTGGTGCCCGACACCGATTTCGACGGCAAACCGATTTGGAAGGATGGTGAGGCCCCGACTGAGGCCGACATTGCCGCACGGCTGCGGGACTTCCACGCCCCCTATCACGCGGCACTCGCCACCGAGATCAAGCGGGTGAAGGCGATCCATGGCGTCGCCGTTCTCTATGACTGCCATTCGATCCGCTCGCATATCCCGTTCCTGTTCGACGGCAAGCTGCCGGATTTCAACATCGGCACCGATATGGGCAAGACCTGCGATCCCGCCATCGAGCAGGCTGCCGTCGAGGTCACCGCCGAGGCCGAGGGCTATAGCAGCATCCTCAACGGCCGCTTCAAGGGCGGCTGGACGACGCGCCATTACGGCAGGCCGGAAGCCGGCGTGCATGCGATCCAGATGGAACTCGCCCAATCCACCCATCTCGCCACCGAGGCGCCTCCATTCGCCTATGATCCCGCCAAGGCCGAACGCCTGCGGAGCCACCTCAAAACCATTCTGGAGCGCATCGAAAGCGTCGCGCTCGACCTCAAAACCAAGGGGAAATGACATGAATAACCCACGTCACAACATCCGCGACGTCCGCGCTGCTACTGGCTCCGAAATCACTGCCAAGAGCTGGATGACCGAAGCGCCGATGCGCATGCTGATGAACAATCTCGATCCCGACGTCGCCGAGCGTCCGCATGATCTCGTCGTCTATGGCGGCATCGGCCGCGCCGCTCGCACCTGGGCAGATTTCGACCAGATCGTAGCCTCGCTGAAGGATCTGAACGAGGACGAGACGCTGCTGGTGCAATCGGGCAAGCCGGTCGGCGTGTTCCGCACCCACAAGGATGCGCCGCGCGTGCTGATCGCCAATTCCAACCTCGTGCCGCATTGGGCAACCTGGGATCATTTCAACGAGCTGGATAAAAAGGGACTGGCCATGTACGGCCAGATGACTGCCGGCTCGTGGATCTATATCGGCACGCAGGGCATCGTCCAGGGCACGTACGAGACCTTCGTGGAGGCCGGACGCCAGCACTACGGCGGCAACCTCAAGGGCAAGTGGATCCTCACCGGCGGCCTCGGCGGCATGGGCGGCGCGCAGCCGCTGGCGGCAGTCATGGCCGGCGCTTGTTGCCTTGCCGTCGAGTGCGATGAGACCCGCGTCGATTTCAGGCTCCGTACCCGCTATGTCGATGCCAAGGCGCACACACTCGATGAAGCGCTTGCGATGATCGACCAGTGGACCAAGGCGGGCGAAGCCAAGTCCGTCGGCCTGATCGGCAATGCTGCCGACATCTTCCCGGAACTGGTCAAGCGCGGCATCAAGCCCGATATCGTCACCGACCAGACGTCGGCGCACGACCCGATCAACGGCTACCTGCCGCTTGGCTGGACAGTTGGCGAGTGGCGCGCCAAGCAGGAAAGCGACCCCAAGGCGGTCGAAAAAGCTGCCCGCGCCTCGATGAAGATCCACGTCGCCGCCATGGTCGACTTCTGGAATATGGGCGTGCCCACCCTCGACTACGGCAACAACATTCGCCAGGTCGCCAAGGAAGAGGGCCTCGAAAACGCATTCGCTTTTCCGGGTTTCGTGCCGGCCTATATCCGCCCGCTGTTCTGCCGCGGTATCGGCCCGTTCCGCTGGGCCGCCCTCTCAGGCAATCCCGAGGACATCTACAAGACCGACGCCAAGGTCAAGGAACTGACCCCCGGCAACACCCATCTGCATCGCTGGCTGGACATGGCGCGCGAGCGCATCTCATTCCAGGGCCTGCCGGCGCGCATCTGCTGGGTCGGTCTCGGCGACCGCCACCGCCTCGGCCTCGCCTTCAACGAAATGGTCCGCTCGGGTGAACTCTCGGCGCCCGTCGTCATCGGCCGCGACCATCTCGATTCCGGCTCGGTCGCCTCGCCCAACCGCGAGACCGAAGCGATGAAGGACGGGTCGGATGCCGTCTCCGACTGGCCGCTGCTGAATGCACTGCTCAACACGGCTTCGGGCGCCACCTGGGTATCGCTGCATCACGGCGGCGGCGTCGGCATGGGCTTTTCGCAGCATTCCGGCATGGTCATCTGCGCCGACGGCACCGACGATGCCGCCCGCCGTCTCGAACGCGTGCTGTGGAACGACCCGGCCACCGGCGTCATGCGTCATGCCGATGCAGGCTATGACATCGCCATCGACTGCGCCAAGGAAAAAGGCCTGCGCCTGCCCGGCATTCTGGGCAACTGATGCAGATTCTCAGGCATCAGGACTACATCAGCATGCCGTGGAAAAACGAGATGGGCATCACCGAAGAGGTGATGGCCTTCCCGCCTGCCAGCGATATCGGCACCTTCGGCTGGCGGCTTTCCATCGCCCACGTTGGTGCAGACGGACCGTTTTCCGTTTTCGCCGGCATCGACCGCACGATTGCACTGTTGGAGGGCGACGGCCTCTCTCTGGATTTCCCAGAAGGCCGGACCGTGGAATTGACGCCGCGATCCGAGCCCCTTGCCTTTTCCGGCGATCTCGAGATTTCCAGTCGCAACAAGTCGGGCAAGACGATCGACCTCAACATCATGACCCGTCGCGGCCAGTTCCGGCATCAGATGAAGCGCATCGGTTCGGGCGTGGCGGAGATCACCCAGCCCGGTACAATTCTGGTGTTCAACGGCGACGCCCAACTCAATGATGTGTCGATGCAACGCTTCGATGCCGCGATTGTCGAGCCCGAAGACGGCCCCCTGACGATTGAAGCCGCACGCGACGTGGCGATCTTTCTGATCGAACTTAGTGAGTGGCGCTGACCGTTTCCGCCATCAGCACATCCAGCCGGTCGAGATGTATCGTGGTGCCATGCTTACGCCCACCGCCATCTTCGAAGCCATCGAGATAAACCGCCTGTTCAGTATAGACGAGATGCGTGCCGCCATGGTCGGCCAGGAACTCGACGGTGGAAAGCGACACCGACAGCAGTCGCCCGCCACCGGACATCCGGTAGCCATATACCAACCGCTTGCCCGGCACCACGTCGTGATAGACTGCGTCATAGAGCGTGACATTGCCCTCGCCCCATACACCTTCCAGAATTTCGGTGCCGCCGATCCTGAGGTCGAGAACCCGACGAGTCTGCCGCCACGTCTCGCCGCCGCGAAACCAGATGGCCTTCACCTCCGGGTCGGCCCACGCAGCGTAAACTCTGGTTGGGCTAGCGCTGTAGCGCCGCTCCAGCACAAAGGTATCAGGAATGGCTCTGGTTTCTTCACTCATGATTGTCCTCCTTGCTGCTTGCGGCCTCAAGGCCATCCAGATAGGCGCCCAGACGATCGAGGTTCTTTTCCATCGTCGTCCGCCGTTCGCTGATCCACTGCTCTGCCGACCGCAAGACCTTGGTGTCCAGCTGGCAGATGCGGAACCGGCCGCTCTTGTGCGTAGTGATCAGCCCGCATCCTTCCAGCACGCCGAGATGCTGGACGACGGCGGGCAGCGACATGCTGAGCGGCTTGGCCAACTCGCCGACCGAGGCCGGGCCGTCCGACAGCCGCTCAAGCATCATGCGACGAGACGGATCGGCGAGCGCGTGGAAAATTCCGTCGAAGGGGCTCTGTTGGTTAAGCATGTACCTAAGTAATAAGGAAGGGTATTTTTGTCAACAAACTTACGCCCGCGCCTAACTATTTGAATTGGCAGGTTGCGCTGATGTCGCCTTGTGCGGCGTCTTTTTCCAGAAGAATGGATTGGTGCGCAGCTCAATCAAGGCCTGCCAAGCAGCGTAGGAAATCATCAGCCAGTAGACCGGCACCATCAGCCATTTCAGGCCGAGCCGCTTGCGCTCGTCGCGGGTCATCGCGCCCCGCCCGGCAAGCACAAAAACGATATAGGATCCGGCCGTCGTGACCCCATCCATGACGAACAGCATCTGGTCTAGCGGAGTGACATACAGCGAGTGCACCGCATGCCACGCCGAGATAGCGATGAAAGCGACGATCAACGGATGGCCGAGTGCCGACAGCAACATGCCGGTGATCATCACATGGAACACGATCGAGCCGAATAGGCCCAATTCGGCCGTCAACCGACGTGGATCGCGCATCAGAACCAGCCAAGTCTGCATCCAGCCCTTCAGCCAGCGTCCGCGCTGTCCGAGCCAGACGCGCTTTTCAGTCGGCGCATCCTCAAGCGTCGGCCGCGTGATCATCTCGGCGACATAGCCAAGTCTATAGAGGCGCAGCCCGAGATCGGCATCTTCCGTGACATTGAACGGATCCCAGGCACCGGCAGCACGCAGCACATCGATGCGGAAATGGTTCGAGGTTCCGCCCAGCGGCATCGGCATGCGCAAATCGCCAAGCAGTGGTAACAGCCTGCGAAACAGGCCGGAATATTCCAGCGCAAACAAGCCTGACAGCCAGCCTTCCCGCGCATTGGAAATGACGAGCGGCGCCTGCAGGCAGGCAACCTTGGCCGGGGCACTCTGGAAGCGCTGATAGGCTTCCAGCAACTGATCGGGATGCGGCCGGTCTTCGGCGTCATAAATGACCAGATAATCGCCGCGAGCCCCCGCCAGCCCATAATTCAGCGCCTTGGGCTTGGTCTTAGGCCGCATGTCGGGCACGACAACGATCTCATATTCGGGCCGCAGGCGCTGTGTCTTCAGCGCCGCCATCGTCTCGGCATCATCGGCTTCGCAGATCAGCTTGATGTCCAGCCGGGATCTTGGCCAGTTCAACTTGTCGAGGCGCTCGATCAGTTGCCCGGCGACATCCTTCTCCTGATAGAGCGCCACCAGCACTGTGTAGACCGGCAGCTGCGTCGCCGCGCGTAACTTTTTGGGCCGGACGATGAACGGCCCGAAATGCAAAGCCAGTCCGCGTATCCAGAGCGCCAGGAAGAAGGCCGACGTCAGGAAAACATGCAGGCAAAGCAACGCAATCGACGGAATGATGAACAGGCTTCCAAGAAAAACCGTCACCGCCAGACCGGTGAGAAACCCCTGGCTGCCCGAATAGACGATTCTCGCGCTCATCTCGGGTCGGGTCTCAAACAGCGCATTGGCAGCAGCGTCGACGCGACGGGCGGAGCCGGCCTGCCAAATCGCTCCTCGAATGGCCGACGGCGTCGTCACCACAACCCTTTGTCGAAGCCGGGGCAAGGAGCAGATGCTCGCGTCATCCATTGCGATTTCTCGCGCCGACGGCACAATGGCCAGCGCTGGCGCCCTGTCAGGCAGGTAACAGCGGATCATCCGTGGCTGCAAAAGCTGGGTATCGAGCTCAAGTCGATCGGCGACCGTTGCAGGATCTATCTCGGCAAGAAAAGGCAAATCGAGCACTCTGGCAAGTGCGCCATAATAGGCTTCGTGCTCTATCCGACCATCGGCAAGCAATTCGGTCTCGATGGTCGTTCCGTTTTCTTCCGCCCGCTTCCGCAATGTTTCAAGCAGCGGCTTTGAGAAACCAAGCTTCTTCAGGAAGTCCCACTCACGGTCGATCGGGAGGGTGATGATCTCGGCTGGAAAGGAAAGTACGTTGCTCTCCGCCGGCACACCGAAGTGGTCGGAATTTTCAAGACCGGTCTGGTAATATTCCCCCTGGCGCATAAGTCTGGTACGATGCCGATGAAACGCATTTGCTTAAAATTGGATTAATATTAATGAAGCCGCTGGTTGAGTCACGTTGTATTTATCCATTGCGTGCATTTTTTTCGCTTTTCTTGCTTTTCGCGAGTATTTCGCCCTCCGAAGCCGAGGAATCACCTGCCCTTTCCATGTCGCTGATGTTCGATTTGCGCGAGCGCGTCGCCAAACCGGATCTCGCGCCGGTTCCACGCATCCGTTTTTTGACCACGGTCGACTTCCCGCCCTTCAATTTCATCGACCAGTCCGGCAAGCTCTCCGGCTTTCATGTCGATCTCGCGCGCGAGATCTGCCGCGAATTGAAAATCACCGAACGCTGCCAAATCGAGGCCGCACGCTACAAGGATCTCATCGGCAAGCTCGACAAGGGCGATGGCGAAGTCATTCTCGCCGGCATGCGCATAACGCCGGAGCTCCGCAGGACCCATGGCGCCTCGCGGGTATTCATGCAGTTGCCGGCACGCTTTGTCATCGCCAGGTCATCGTCCCCCACGATCCGCTCCCCGGACCAACTGCAGCCCGGCCAGACCGGTGTCGTGAAAGGCACAGCCCATGAGGCTATGCTCGCAACGTTCTTCCCGGCCTTGAAACCGAAAGTCTTCGACACGCGCGTAGCGCTGCTCGACGCGCTGAAGAAGGGGGAGATCAAGGCGGCGTTCGGCGATGGATTGCAACTGGCCTTCTGGCTTGAGTCGGAGACTGCCGCCGATTGCTGCGTCTATCTGGGCGGCCCCTATTATTCGACCTATTTTCTAGGGGACGGCCTGGCGATGATGACGCGCAAGGATGCGCCACTGATCACCGAGGCATTGGATAGCGCACTGATCGCACTTGCCCGCAGCGGCCGGCTCAACGACATCTATCTCCGTTACTTCCCCAACGGCCTGTAGAGTAAGCCATGCGCGCCTGGCATGGCAGCCATGAACATGACTTGGCTGTTCAATTTTCTGCTGCATTGCAGCACGATTCTCATTAGTATGATAAAAAAATACCAGCAGCCGTTTCATCCTCCCAAGACTTGACGGCTGTGCACGCCCGAACCAGGAGAAAAAAATGATCGGCAGACACGTCCCGGATGTCACATTCCGCACCCGTATTCGCGATGAAGCCGTTGGCGGCCCCAACCCGTTCCGCTGGGAAGACAAGACCAGTGATGACTTCTTTGCAGGCAAGCGCGTCGTGCTGTTCTCGCTGCCTGGCGCATTCACCCCGACCTGCTCGACCTACCAGTTGCCGGATTTCGAAAAGCTGTTCGGCGAATTCCAGGCTGAAGCGATCGACGAGATCTACTGCATCTCCGTCAACGACGCTTTCGTCATGAATGCCTGGGGCAAGAGCCAGGGTATCGCCAATCTCAAGCTCATTCCGGATGGTTCAGGCGAATTCACCCGCAAGATGGGTATGCTGGTCGCCAAGGACAATCTCGGTTTCGGCATGCGTTCCTGGCGCTACGCCGCCATCATCAATGACGGCGCCGTCGAGCAATGGTTCGAGGAAGAAGGCTTCGCGGACAATTGCGAATCTGACCCCTATGGCGTCTCCTCGCCGCAGAACATTCTCGAAAACCTGCGCGCCATGAAGCAAGCCGCCTGATCTCATTGCCGAGAGATTGAAAGCCCGGGAGACCGGGCTTTTTCTTGCGCGGATTCCGCTTTTGCGCATTGCGCTGCAAGCCAAAATGCCGTCAATTGCCGATCTGAATAGCATTTGGAGGCCGATACGATGCCCTATCGCTCAACCCGGATCGAAAAGCACAGCCACGCCGCGGATGCGCCGATCGACACAGTGACGCTCACCCATGACGAACGGCATCTGCGCCGCAAGCTGCTGCATATGACCAACGGCGACGTTGTCATGCTCGACCTGAAGGAGCCTGTCGTGCTGGAACATGGCGACCTGCTGGCGACCGAGGACGGCCACTTCATCGCCATTGCGGCCGCGGCCGAACAATTGCTGGAAATCAAGGCACGGGATATGCAGCACCAGATGGAACTCTGCTGGCATCTCGGCAACCGCCACCTCTCTGCACAGATCGATGCAGATCGTATTCTCATCGAGCGCGACCACGTGATTGAAGCGATGCTGCAGGGTTTGGGTGCCACCGTCGCCGAGGTCATCGAGCCCTTCCACCCCGTCCATGGTGCCTATCACAGTCACGGCTCGCACGACCACCATGGGCATTGATCAGGCCAACCAGTCGCTGATCCGGCTGATGACGTGGTTGTCGCCCGCCTTCCCGGTCGGCGGTTTTGCCTATTCCGGCGGCCTGGAACGCGCTGTTCACGATGGTCTGGTCGCGGATGCAGATGGCTTGAATATCTGGCTGCAAACGCTGCTGACATCAGGCGCGTGGTGGAACGATGCCGTCCTGCTTGCCGAAGCCTGGCGCTCGCACGACAGTCTCGCCGAGGTCTGCGAGCTTGCCGAAGCCTTGGCAGGCTCGGCCGAGCGGCATCTCGAGATCATAACCCAGGGCGAAGCCTTCGCGGCCGCTGCGGGCGCATGGCCGGACACCGTACTTGACCGTCTGGGTGACCGCCCACCTTATGCCGTTGCGGCCGGTGCCGTTGCCGCCGCTCATGGAGTAGCCCTGGAGCAGGCCATTGCCGCTTTCCTGCATGCTCTGGCGTCACAGGCCGTCTCCGCCGCCATCCGCCTGAGCGTGCTTGGCCAGAAGCAGGGTGTAGCTGTGTTGGCGGGCCTTGAAGCAATCATCCTGCAAGCGTCAGCCAATGCAGCCCGCTCGACCTTGGACGATCTTGGCAGCGCAACCGTGATCGCCGATATCACTGCTATTCGCCACGAAACGCAGTATTCGCGGCTGTTCCGCTCGTGAGTGCGGGACTTATCGGCATGACGGAAATTGACGCCTGCGCTGTCGTTTGCCACACTGAATTGGATTTCGGACCGCTCAGCGTCCTTTCGCAATGAGCGCTGTCTGCCTGACGAAAGGATTTTTATCATGACCACACGCAATGGCCCCTTGCGCATCGGCATCGGCGGACCGGTCGGCTCCGGCAAGACAGCGCTGACGGAAAAGCTGTGCAAGGCGATGCGGTCGGATTATTCGGTCGCCGTCGTCACCAACGATATCTACACCAAGGAGGATGCCGATGCGCTGGTGCGCATGCAGGCGCTGACCTCGGACCGTATTGTTGGCGTCGAAACCGGCGGCTGCCCACATACGGCCATCCGCGAGGACGCCTCGATCAATCTCGCCGCGATTGCCGATCTCAACCGCAAATTCCCCGATCTCGACCTCGTCTTTATCGAATCGGGCGGTGACAATCTCGCAGCAACCTTTTCGCCCGATCTCGCCGACCTGACGATTTATGTGATCTCGGTCTGCCAGGGTGAGGAAATTCCGCGCAAGGGTGGGCCGGGCATCACCAAGTCAGATCTTCTGATCATCAACAAGAAGGACCTGGCGCCGCATGTCGACGTCGATCTGGATGTGATGCAGGACGACGCGACGCGGATGCGCGCGGGAAAGCCGTTTTTGTTTTCAGATATGAAACGAGGTGACGGCGTGTCGGAAATCGTCGCCTATCTCAAGCAATATGGCGGCTTGGCCGCCTAGCAAGCAGCTAGCGAGGTTCGCTGTTATTCGTGCCAGTCGTCGTTGCGGATGCTTTCAAGCAGCTCCTGCTTCTGGCGGTCGCTCAGCGGCGTTTTCTTGTGAGCAGCGACAGAAACCCTGCGGCGCGGCTTGGCAGCTGTGTGAGCTTGCAGCACCGAACGTACGGAAAGCGGCGCACCAAGATAAAGCGCAACGCCGGAAAGAAAATGCATGCCCGAATTCAATGCAGTCATGTCGGCCTCCTTTGGCCATCGACGCGTAACTTAGGGCAATTTACCTCTTCCGACCCGGCCACGCTGTTCCGCAGGTATCTCGCTGCGGTATAACGAAGATATGGGGATGCGGTTCCCACATTTCAATAATTGATATTATAATCAATAGATTATATGTACTAATTGTGGCGGAAATTTCGCATTGAATGCCCGCTTAGAGCAGGCCGAGAGTCATCGAGCCGACAAAGACGAAAACGGTGACGATTGCCACCTTCATAACAAGCGCATCGACCTGTGCCGAGCGGGAGCGGCGCGCCGTCGGGGAGCCAGCACGCTGTGTTTGATCTTTTGACGTGAATGACATCGCCATTGGACTACCCTACTCCATATTGCCCGTCGGGAAAAAAAGCCGGACCGCTTGGGCCCGGGTGCCAACGGGGCAGAACCGAACTTTCAAAAAAATCTGTAAGCGTATAGCGGCATGCCGAAGGATTGTTCCTTGATATCCTCGACCGCTGCACTAGCATTGGCGACCTTCGCATCGCGGGCCTTGTCAGCGCCTTCATCACGCTTGGCCAGGGGCTGCACGAAATCCTGCTTGGGAAAGAAGAAGCCGATCGGGAAGACATTCATGATCATCATCGGAAGCTCTCCAAGTTAACAATCCCATAATGACAACAATCTCTATATAGTCAATAGAGAATAGGGATTTGATACCGAACAGTTTCTAAGTCGCTGAATTCCCTAGAATTGCCGACAGCAAAACGCCTTCGATCTCGGCCAATTCCACATTTCCATGCTTGCGCGGATGGGCTTGCGGCACTGGCAGGTCGAGCGTGATCCGCCCCTGGTCAAGCACGATGACCCGATCGGCGAGATGCACCGCTTCGCTGACATCATGCGTCACCAGCAGCGTGGTGAACCCTTGCTCGCGCCATACACGACTCAGCAGCTGTTGCATGCTGATGCGGGTGAGCGCATCGAGTGCGCCAAGAGGTTCGTCGAGCGCCATGAAGTCCGGCTTGCTGACCAAAGCGCGCGCGAGCGCCACGCGCTGGCGCTGACCGCCGGAAAGCTGTGAGGGCCATTCGCCCGCCTTCTCGGCAAGCTGCACTTCATTGAGCGCCTGTCGCGCCCGGCGGCTGACTTCGGCAGGCGCGAGGCCCTCCTTCAGCCCAATTTCCACATTGCCCGCCACATTGAACCATGGCAGCAGGCGCGGCTCCTGGAAGACGATGCGGGAATTCGGCTCGGCCTGGTTTCCATCTTCATCCAGAAAGGAAATCGTGCCTCCGGTCTCTTCCTCGAGACCCATGAGGATCCGCAACAGCGTGCTTTTGCCGCAGCCGCTCTTGCCGACGATCGCAACAAACTGACCGGCAGGAATGTCGAGATCGACACCCCGCAGCACCTTGTTGTTGCCGAAGGCCTTCTCGACACCTTGCAGACGGATCGAAACCGGCTTGCGAGGTTCGGAGGCGTCGACGAATTCGGATCTGGACAAAGCAACATTCATCTTCGATATCCTCAGTTCTGGTAGACCGGGTTCCAGGAGAGCACCTTGCGCTCAAGATAGCGCACGGCGACATCCGCCACCTTGCCGAGCAGCGCGTAGATCACCAGCGCCAGCACGACGATATCGGTCATCATGAATTCGCGCGCCTCATTGGCCATGTGGCCGATGCCGGACGATGCAGCGATGGTTTCCGACACGATCAGGGTCAGCCACATGATGCCGAGCGCATAGCGCAGGCCCACGAAGATCGACGGCAGGGCACCGGGAAAGATGATCTTGCGAAACAGGGTCCAGTTGCGCATGCCATAGACCCGGCCCATCTCGATCAGGTCGCGATCGACATTCCTGACGCCGTGATAGGTGTTGAGATAGACGGGAAACAGCACGCCGAGCGAGGTGAGGAACAGCTTGGATTCCTCGCCGATGCCGAACCACAGGATGACGAGCGGGATCATCGCCAGATGCGGGATCGTCCGGATCATCTGCAGGCTGGTATCTGTCAGCCGTTCCGAAAGCCGCGACACGCCATTGGCGATCCCGAACAGAAAACCGATCGTGCCGCCGACCAGCAGACCCGCAAAGGCGCGCGCGGCGCTGACGGCGATGTCATGCGGCAGGGCGCCGGAAATGGTCGTCGACCAGAATGCCTTCAACACATCGACGGGCGACGGCATGATCCGGGCTGAAATCCAGCCGACGGATGACAGTAGCTGCCAGACGACGATGATCAGCACCGGCACGAGATAGGGCAGGAATTGATCGGCTGAGAATTGCGGCCGCCTCGGAAGCGTAGTACTTCCCGACATCGTGGACGCAGCATCCTGACGTCCCAGATTATCCAAAACAACCATGTCGTTTCTCCAGCTTTCTGTTGCCTGCTACCGGACAAGATCGTGTAGGGGCCGGGCGAGGATTCTCCGCGCCCGACTGTTCAAATCACGATCCGGAAACCACCTTGAGGTTGCCGCCATGACCACCGCCGCCGAAAACCCGTGCCTGCGGGAACTCGCTGTTGGGGTTTGTCGTCGAAGCCGGGCCAGCCAAACCGAGTTCAGGAAACAGCAGTTCGGAAACGCGATAGGCTTCCTCCAGATGTGGATAGCCCGATGCGATCACCGTATCGATGCCGGCATCCTGATACTCCCTCAGCCGCGCCGCGACGGTCTTCGCAGAGCCAACCAGTGCCGTGCCGGCGCCGGACCGGACAAGGCCGATGCCCGCCCAGAGATTGGGGGAAACCTCGAGCTTGTCACGCCGGCCGCCGTGCAAGGCTGCCATGCGCTTCTGTCCGACGGAATCGGCTTCCGTGACAAAACGCTCCTGGGCTTCGCGGATCGTATCGTCCGACAGCTTTGAAATCAGCTTGTCCGCTGCCGCCCAGGCCTCTTCATCCGTCTCGCGCACGATCAGATGCAACCGAATGCCGAAGGAGAGTTCCCGGCCCGTCTTGGCACTTGCCGCACGCACCGTGGAAATCTTTTCCGCGACCTGCGCCGGCGTTTCACCCCAGGTGAGATACTTGTCGGCACGGCGCGCGGCAAATGCGATGCCGGCATCCGACGAACCACCGAAATAGAGCGGCGGGCGCGGAGCCTGCACCGGCGGGAAGCCGAGACGGGCGCCCTTGGCCTGGATATATTTTCCGTCGAGCGTCGCTTCGCCCTTGGCAAGCAGCGTCTCGAACACGTCGAAGAACTCTTCAGCGTGGTCGTAGCGCTCGTCGTGCGGCAGGAAGATACCGTCGCCGGCAAGCTCCGCGGGGCTGCCGCCAACGACGATGTTGAGCAGCAGGCGGCCATTCGAGATACGGTCGAGTGTGGTGGCAAGACGCGCATAATATGCAGGAGACGCCGTTCCCGGACGAATGGCGACGAGGAACTTCAATCGCTCTGTCGTCGCGGCCAGCGCCGCCGCCGTCACGAACGATTCCTCGCAGGCGACGCCGGTCGGCAGCAGGACGCCGGAGTAGCCCAGCCGGTCGACGGCCGAAGCGATTTCCCTGAGGTAGCCGATATCAGGCGCGCGGTTGAGTTCGCTGGAACCGAGGTAGGTGCCATCGCCGGAGGTCGGAATGAACCACAAAAGATCGAGAGGTTTCTTGGAAGACATGATTTTTCTCCAATGGGATCAGGGAATCGCGATCAGCTCGCCTTGGGGCGCCAGACGATATCGCTGATGTTCAGTTTTTTGGGGATGATGCCGAGCCCATAGAACTCGTCGGCCAGCGCCTGCTGATAGTTGAGGGCCTCGTCGGTGATCGTGCTGATCTTGCCGAGATCGGCGCCGGGTCGGTTCAATATCTTGCGCGTGACGTCGTTGGGAACGCCGGTGATTTCGGCGAGCGCCGGAACCGTCTCGTCAAGATGCGCCTGCGCCCAGGCACCTTGCTTGCGAAGTTCGTCTATGGTTCCAGCAATGATATCCGGATTGGCGGCGATGAAGTCACCGTTGCCGAAATAGAAGCTCCAGGCATCGACGATGCCATTGGCGGATGCCAGGACGCGTGTGTTCGGCTCGGCTTCCGCCACCGCGAGATATGGATCCCAGATCGCCCAGGCATCGATCGAATTGGTCGCAAAGGCAGCGGCAGCATCGGGTGGGGAGAGATTGACCGATTCGACGTCATCGAGCGTCAAGCCCGCTGTTCTCAGCGCCTTGACGGCAAAATTGTGGGCGCTCGAGCCACGCTTGTAGGCGACCTTCTTGCCCTTGAGGTCGGCGATCGACTTGAACGGCGAATCCTTGTGGACGAGAAGGGCGGAGCTCGCAGCCGCGCCGTGATAGGTTCCGACGTAAAGAAGATTGCCACCGGCGGCCTGGGCGAAGAGCGGCGGCACGTCCCCGGTCGGACCGAAATCGAGGGCACCGGCGCCGAGCGCTTCGAGCAGAGGCGGACCGGATGAGAACTCCGACCACTCTATCGCGATCCCTTGGTCGGCAAATCGCTTCTCGAGAGCCCCCGTGCGCTTGGCGAGCGCCAGGACGCCATTTTTCTGCCAGCCGATACGGAAGGTTTTTGCAGTGGCCGCGCGCGCACTCAAGGGACCGGACATGGCCGCAGCTGCAGCAGCCGCGCCGATCGAGAGCAATGTCTGTCTACGTGTGAACATGCCAATTTCCTTTTCCATAATGCTGGCGACAAGGCGTCTCAGCTTTCCTTCGGGTGCCAGACGATGTCGCTGACGGTAAGCTGCTTCGGCACGACCTTGAGCGAATAGAAGTAGTCGGCGAGGTCCTGCTGATATTTTGCCGCTGCATCCGACACGGTGTCGATCGCACCGAGATCGGAGCCGGCGCGAGTGAGCGTCTTGAGGGTTACCTCTTCCTTCAGGCCGGTGATCTCGGCGAGCGCCTTGTTGGTACTCGGAATGTCGGCCTGCGCCGCGGCACCAAACTTCTTCACCTCATCGAGGATATCGACGATGATATCGGGATGAGCCTTCACGAAGTCACCGTTGCCGAGGAAGTAGCCCCAAGGGTCAACGATGCCTTCGGAAGTAACCAGGAGACGCGTTTGCGGATCGGTTTCCGCCACGGCGAAGAATGGATCCCATATCGACCAGGCATCGACGCTGGCATTCTTGAATGCCGCTGCGGCATCGGCCGGAGGCAGATCGACGCTTTCGATGTCATCCGGTGTCAGGCCGACGGTGGCGAGAGCCTTGAAGGCAAAATTGTGGGCACTCGAACCACGCTTGTAAGCGACCTTCTTGCCTTTGAGGTCGGCCAACGTCTGGATCGGCGAATCCTTGTGCACGAGCAGACCGTGGAACGCTTTCGGTGGCTTGTAGGTGCCGACATAGAGAAGGTTGCCGCCGGCCGCCTGGGCGAACAGCGGCGGCACATCGCCTGTCGGACCGAAGTCGAGCGCGTTGGCGCCGAGCGCTTCAAGGAGCGGCGGGCCGGAATTGAATTCGGACCATTCGATCGACACGTTCTTGGCTGCGAGTCGCTTCTCCAGCACGCCGCGCTGCTTGGCGATTGCCAGGATGCCGAACTTCTGCCAGCCGATCCGCAATGTAATGGGATCGGCCGCCTGAGCCGACCGGACGGACGGCAGCGCCATCGCTGCTGCTGCGGCACCAAGGAGACCCAATGTCTGTCTGCGCGTAACCATGAAAAATATCCTCTCGATGAAAAGACCTTGGCCGTCACCCACTCAGTGCGCCATGACAACTATATTGATATATTCTATTATTTTTATCGATATTATATCGACACAAAAAACAACCCCATTCCGGATCAGATTTCCACCAATCCGGAAATAACGGAATCATTTTCCAACAATCGCCAAAAGGGCGTGCCGAGGCCTAAACCGGGTTAGGCCGCGTCCGATGCCGGCGCCAACGCTGAGTCCTTCTTGGCCACGCGCCGGGCCACTTGGCCAGCGACCTCGACCGCGTGCTCTGTAACCTGCGGCAGGCCCATCAACTCGCCGAAGGTGCCCCGGGCCAGCGGGCCGGCGATGAAGAGGCCGGGAACAGCAACCCCCGCTTTGTCGAGCGCCTGAGAATTCTCATCGCAGGCAATGCCCAGCCTGGCGGGATCGGAGGTGATCACGCCTTCGTCCGCCAGCAGTTCGAGGAATGGCTGGCTGCTGAGGATGCCGCCATGCGCCGGGCCGGTCGTGACGACAACCGCGTCGAAATCACGGATCAGCGTGCCGCGACCCTTGGCGAGCTTCAGCGCCGCGCGGACACGACTCTCATGGTAGGAAACAACAGCGATCGAGGCGGAAAGCGTTTCGAGTTGGCCACGCAACGTTGCATCGATGATGGCTTGTTCGACCTGCGGCGCGATGCGGAAGCGATGCACGTCCCAGAATGGCCGCAGATGCCGGACGATCTTCTTGCGTTCGGACACCGGCAGGTTCTGCCAGATCACTCGTCCCTGCCCGCGCACTGCATCGATCACCGCATGCCAGCTGACGTCGAAGATCGCCGCCTCGCGGATGGTCTCGCGAATCCGTCGCGTCAAAAGCCGCGCCGAGCGAATTGGCCGCGAGGTGAAATCGCCGTAGGCCTCCTGCGGTGCCGCCGCATGACCGCGCGAGCGGAGGCCGCGGCGGGAAATCGCGGTGATCTTGCCGCAATGGTCGTTTTCCATCAGCGAGGCGATAACATCGGCCGAGGTCAGCCCATTGCCGACGACGAGCACGCTGTCGTCAGTGCGGATCGCAGCCAGCGCATCCGGAATGGTCGCATCGGCGATGAAGCGGGGGTGTCCCTCGAGAATCGAAACCAGGGCCTTTGGCGCAGCAGGCGATGGGTGGCTAGTGGCGATCACCAGGAGATCGACCGCAAGCTCGCCGCCGTCTTCCGACTGGATCACCCATCTCTTGCCATCCTTGTGAACAGCGCTGACACGTTCGCGGCGATGCTCGATGCGACCGTTGTCGACAAAGGGTATGACATGGCTGTTGACGTAGTTGCCGAACACCTGCCGGCGCGGAAACAGCTGGCCGTCACGCGCGACCACGCCGATGTCGCCGCTGACAGCACCGGTCTTCTCGATCCACTCAGAGAAATGCTCGGGCCGCTCCGGGTCGATGCTCATGCGCGTTGCCGGCACATTGATGCGGTGGACGGGATCGGATGTGTCGTAGGCGAGGCCAGCGCCCAACTTCTGGCGCGGTTCGAAAATGACGATGCCGGCGGCATCGGCGGCCGGATTGGAGGCGAGATGAAAGGCGAGCGTGCCGCCGGTAAACCCACCGCCGATAATGCCGATCACTGTCTGGCGGTTCTCGTTCGTCATGATCGCAGTCTCCGAGGCCGTAGCTCATTTTTCTCACAATTACGGGCAACCGGCAACCGCCGGTCGATGGCACCCGCATTACGGCGTGAAGTACCAGCCGATTTCCAATGCATATATAATCTATAATATTAGTTGACAATATGCTTTTTGCCTCTACCTTTAGCGTAAGGCCGCTTCGTCCGGCATCAAAGAGAATGGAGTTTGCCATGAACATTGCCCAGAATCACACTGCCTTTCCGCAGGAAAATTCCGAGCGTTCAGCGCATGCGGAAGTTGCGGCGGTCAAGCTCGCCATGCGCAGCTTGGGCGGTGGGGTTTCGGTCATCACGGCAGGACGCGGCGATGATCGCACCGGCGCAACGGTCACCTCGGCAACCGCCTTGTCGATGGATCCGCCGACCATGATCGTCAACATCAACAAGAGCTCGTCAAGCTGGCCGGTCATCAGCCGCCACCAGCATTTCTGCGTCAACATCCTGTCGCACGAGCAGCAGGCGGTTGCCGATCGTTTCGCAGGCATTGGTGGCGTCAAGGGTACGGACCGTTACCTCGGCGCGCAGTGGACGACGCTTGTCACCGGCGCCCCTGTACTGGCCGATGCACTGGCAGCGATCGATTGTGAAGTCGAGGAAATCATCGAGCGCCACAGCCACGCCATCATTCTCGGGCGTGCGGTTGCTGTCGTCTCGGGCTACGGCCAGTCGCTGATCTACAACAACGGCAAATATGGCATCGCCAGCCCGTTCCAGATCGCTACCAACAGCTGATCAGGACGCGACTTTTTCCTTGGGGGTAAGGTCGACCTCGGCGTAGTGGCCGGACACCAGCCGTGCCAGCGTCATATTGTCGAGGATTTCGGCAACGGCATCGCGCACCTCGGTCATCGACCGGCGCACCAGACAGGTCTCCGGATCGCGGCAATCGTCACAAACTTCAAAGGCCGTACGGCTGGCGCAACGGATTGGCGCCAGCGGCCCATCGATGACGCGGATGGCATGGCCGATGCGAACCTCTTCGGCGGGACGCGAGAGCGAGTAGCCGCCCGTGGGGCCCTTCTTGGAGCGAACGATGCCGGCATTCCTGAGTTCAAGCAGGATCGTGTCGAGGAACTTTTTGGGAATGTTGTTCTGCGAGGCGATTTCGGCGCTGAATGCAGTTTCGCCAGGCGGCAAACTCGCCAGCGCGATCAGGGCCTTCAGGCCGTATTTTCCCTTGTTCGTCAGCATCTCACACCGATTCCGCCACTGGTATTGCCCTACATAACCCGCTTTGGCGGATCAATGAAGGTGGAATACGCCAATTTATGGGCTTTAGCATCGCTGAAAGGTGTTTAGACTTCGGAAATATACGGCAAAATCGATATATTCGCGTCCTTCGGGGCAAAACTTCGCCGTTCCGCCCCTGAAGACCTACGCAGCGAACGCTGCTCCGCCGCTCAGATGCGCGCGAATCGCAATGTTCACTTCGCTCAGAGAGCGAAACCGGCGGCCGTCCAGCCCCATGACGTGATACTTCACGGCCATGAACTGAAAGACGCCTTCAAGTGGAATGACTATACCGACGGGAACCCCGCCAAATTCGACGACAGCCTTGTGCATGATCTTACCCGCTCGATGATCTGGGTCTGTTTTGCTGGTGTGTTGGAATGCCGACGCCTAAGCATCACATTCGTTCATTACAGAAACACGACATGCAGGCTGAAAACGGAGCGCAAAGGATGTGGCCATACGATTTGGCGTGAATGGTGACCATAGTATTCCCTCCTGTTTCCGTTTCGACCAGGAGCGACCGATTCCCGATCGCCTATGATCGGAAATTATCTTAATCTATCATTTTTGTCAATTACTAAAGACGGAAACTAGAATAAAATTCCAACAAAGTTGTACGGTCAACTCTCCTGAGCAATTTCATTTCAGTCGATCAAGTTGCTCAAGCGGCCACGGCCAGCCGCTGCGCGACGTCCCGCGCCTGCACCCGGATATCCGGAACAGCGAAAATTTCCCAGAACTGGCCGACTGTCATCGGGCCGATGGCGTACGAGCCGGTATCAGCAGTGCCGCCGCTCGAAAGCACACGCGACTGCGAATCGACGGCGACGCCGAGACCCAATGCATCCTGCGCAATGAAGCCCTTTTGGAGCATGTCGTTGAGCAGCGGCAGCTTGCCGATCGAACATTTTTCCATGCCGGTGCAATTGATGACCCGGCTCGCGGCAATCCGGCGCTCCAGGCGCGAATGCCGCTCCATGAAAGTAACCGATACCTGGCACTCGCCATCCGCACAGATCCGGTCGATCCAGCCCTTGTGCATGACCAGTTGTCCCGAAGCGCGCATTGCATCCAGCACACCGGCGATCTCTGGCGACATGCGGTGACGGTGAATGTTCCACCAGGAGGAAGCGTGACGCAGGAAGCGACGACGCTCCTCGATATCCATGTGCTGCCAGATGGCCTGGGTTACCGGCCGCAAGCCGTCGATGACGCTGCGCCAGTCCGCAGCCTCGCCAGCCGCCTTGCGCAACATCCGCTGCATTTCGCTCAGCCGCGCGGAACCGGGCTCAAGACCTGGATCGATCGCCGGCGCCCTTGGCACGACATGCGGATGCGGAAGCAAACCATGCCGCGAAAGAACATGGATACGCCCACGATGTCCACGCCTGCGCAGCGAGACGACCTGATCGATCATCGTTAGGCCGCTGCCGACGATGAACAACGGCGCATCGCCGTCGATCCGATCCAGCCATGGCTCGGCCCACGGATTGTTGACAATGAGCGGCTG
This sequence comes from Shinella sp. OV683, assembly GCF_057787725.1. Lineage (NCBI taxonomy): Bacteria > Pseudomonadati > Pseudomonadota > Alphaproteobacteria > Hyphomicrobiales > Rhizobiaceae > Shinella > Shinella sp. OV683. The sequence goes on along the minus strand of NZ_CM173543.1, from coordinate 326,295 downwards.
CGCATCCGCTTCGATCCGCGATGGTGCGATCGGCAGGCCGGCGGGCGTGCCGCCAAGACAGAACACAGTCTGGCTCGCATCGACAACATCGGCGTTGGTGAGTTCGAAAACCTGCTGTTCCGACGAAAGCTGATGGCAGACCAACGCCTGTGAATCGACGAACTGTATGCGAGCGCGATTTCCCGTACGCTGCAAGCCTTCCGCAAGCGTCTCGGATATATAGGATCCGAACAGCTTGCGCGGGATGAAATCCTCGGCGCCGTGACGACTACCCCGGCGGTCCAGCCACTCGACGAGATCGTTGGGGCGGTCGGCAAACAGGCTCATCCGACCCGCGGCGACATTCAGGCGATGGTTTTCATCATCGGTCGAATAGGCGACGCCGCGGCCAAATCCATTCTGGCAACCGATGACGGAAATCCGGCGTTCCGGCGGCAAATGCTCAAGAAGATTGATGACGACGGCGGTGGCGGAAAAGCCCGCTCCGAGCACGGCGATATCGGTCTTCGTCATTCTGGTCTCCGGAGATTCGTTCTACACATCGACCATAATACGCATTAATTTTATTTAATCCACCATTTTTATAGAGTTTGTTTTCCCATATCTGGTGATTGACGAAATCGTGGAGAAATCCGGAAAATCGACGGAATCGCAAGAGAGCGGCGGCACGCGGCCACCGCTCTCTTGCTTGAATTTCTGCAACTCAGTCGTAGTCGCGCGACGAGTCCTTGGCACCAAGGCCGAACAGCCCTTCAAAGAAACCCGTTCGCGGCTCAGAGACATTACCATAGCTGTGGCGATCGAGCCGCGCGGCGAGCCGATAACCACGCTTCCAGCGACCGTAGCCGCTGGCGATGTTGACGTGGCCCGCGCGCCCGAGATCGACGAGGTCGCTGCCCAGCGCGTCTGCATATTGCACCGCCGCATCATAGGGCATGTAGGGATCGTTGCGGCTGGCGACCAGCAGCGATGGGAACGGCAGCTTTTCGGCCGGCATCGACCGAAGCGACACGCTGCCGGGATGCAAGCCATTCACCCGGAGGAGATCGCAAGGCGCAACCAACAAGGCGCCCTTGACGAGATGCCGCGACGGTCTGGTCGCCAGACCTGCCGCGATAACCGCACCGACGCTGTGGGCTACGATGATGGAACCGGGATGCCGCGACAGCGCCTTTTCGATTTCCGACGTCCATTCAGCGAGGTCCGGACGAGTCCAGTCGCGCTGCTGCACGAGGATGGCGTCAGGGTCGTCCTGCAGCCAGTAATCTTGCCAATGGCCTTCGCCGGAACCGTTCAAACCCGGTATGATCAGCTTCGTCGGCATGGAGCATCCCCTTTTGGTAGCGTCACCCAAAATTGCACCTTTCCATATTTTCATACAGCATCCGTCACAAAAAGAAAATATATTCTATATTTTTTATAGATTAAGAAAATGCTGTGCCTGAATGGTGGGGAATGGCCGTACTAAACGAAGGCTCGGGCCGAAGGGCATGCCTTCCAGCTTGCCAATCCGGTCATTATCTATAATATATATCGAGTGTGTGCTTTTGAAGCGTTCGCGTCGTCACTCCAAACAGACCTGAAAGGGACTCCTCATGGGAACAGTTTCACGCCTGCCGGAGAAAGTCCGGATGACCGCCCCGATCATCGGCTCCGAAGCCGAAGCATTTGACAGCGTTCACGATATCGTTCGGCGCCTCGCGACTTTCGCTGATGCGAGTGCAGCGCATGAACTGAATGCGCGTGCCATCGCGGGCATGCTCGCCGGTTCCGGCATGCTCGGAATTTCCGTTTCGTCCGATTCGGGCGGAGCCGACGTTTCGAATGCGGTGCTGGGCGAAATTGTCCTGAAGGTTGCCGCTGCCAACAAGCTTGCGGCCACGTATCTGTCCAACCACCTCTATTGCGTCGAGTTGCTCCGCGACTTGGCGGCGAACGGTCCGGCGAGCTATTTCCATGGCCGGGCGCTGGCTGGCGACATCTTTCACCTCGCGGATGCCATCAACGGCAATGCCGCCACCTTGTTGCCGGAGCTCGGCAAGCCGGGCTGGCGCCTCAACGGTTCGGTCGAGGCGACCGAGGACATGATCCATGCCGATTTCATCGTCATCATCAGCCCCCTGCCCTCGGGTGGCGAAGGAGTCTGTTTCCTGCCGCGCATGACGCCGGGCATGCGGCTGCGCGACAACCAGGCGAGCTTCCAGAACGTGCATGTCGACAGCGATTGTCTGTTCGAGATCGACGACCTGCAGGCGACCACAGCGGAACCCGTCGGCCATCTGCTCAAATCTGCAGAACGGCTCGGCTGGGCCGAACGCAAGCTCAACGACTCGCTGGCGCGCCATGTGCGCTCGGTGCCGCAACAGAAATTCGGACAAGATTATCTCTCGCTGCTCGGGCTGACGGTATCACGGCTTGAAAACGGCAAGGCTGCGCTGGAAAGGGCTGGTGGCAAGATCGACGTTGCCCAGGTCAACCCCGGCGAATTGACGATCAAGAATGCGACCTTCTCGGCGACCATCGCCCATTCGAGCGCAGCGGAAGCCTTCGATCTCGCCTCCGAACTGCATGAATTCCACCCCGAGGCCAAGCGCGATGCGCATGTGGCCGGGCATGCCTTCGGTGCCGTTACCATGGACATCGATCCCTACGGCCACGTGCCGATCGGCGCAACCATGTTGGATGGCAGCCTCCACTAAGCAGAAAACCGCGCGCCTTTTCGGGCACGCGGTTCAATTCATGGCGAGAAGCAAACAGACCGCCTGCCGAAATCCGATCGGCAGGCGGCTTTTGTTGTTATTTGAGGGCTGCGACCAGCGCCTTCAGGTCGGCTTCGACCAGCGGACGGATATCGGGCCGATCAAGCGCGAAAGCCACGTTGGCCATGATGAACCCGTCCTTGGCACCCGTGTCGTAGGTCGCGCCCCTGTAGTGATAGGCGGTGAATGGCTGCTGCTTCAAGAGCTTCAGCATGCCATCGGTGAGCTGGATCTCATTGCCGGCACCCCGTTCCTGCGTCTCGAGAATCTTGAAGATCTCCGGCTGCAGGATGTAGCGGCCGTTGATGAAGAAATTCGACGGCTGCGTTCCCGGCGCAGGCTTCTCCACCATGCCGGTGATCTGGAAACCAGCGCCGACCTGTTCGCCGGTAGCGACGATACCATAGCGATGCGCAAGCTCGGGCGCACATTCCTCGACCGCGATGACGTTACCGCCGCTGATGGCAAAGAGATCCACCATACCCTTCATGCAGCCGACATCGGACTTCATGATCATGTCGGGCAGCAACAGCGCGAAAGCCTCATTGCCGACGATGTCACGCGCGCACCAGGCGGCATGGCCGAGGCCGAGCGGCTCCTGCTGGCGGGTAAAACTCGCGGCACCTGCCTTTGGCAGGATTGATTCGAGAATCGTTAACTCGGCCTTCTTGTTGCGCGCCTTCAGCGTCGCTTCCAGTTCGAATTGTATATCGAAGTAGTCTTCGATGATTGCCTTGCCGCGACCCGTAACAAACACGAAGTGTTCGATGCCGGCTTCGGTGGCTTCATCAACAACGTACTGAATAACCGGCTTGTCCACCACCGTCATCATTTCCTTTGGGACGGCCTTTGTTGCCGGAAGGAAGCGGGTACCAAGACCAGCGACGGGAAAAACTGCCTTTTTGACTTTTCCAAAACTCACTTTTTTCTCCATATGCCGAGACGGATTTTTGCTTCTCTGTCACGTTCTAAACTCTATTTGCTATTGTTTTTTAATGAAAGTGACCGAGTGCATTTTCCATGGTAAAGAATTTGTTGACTTCGCTGCTGTAATTTGTCGGTTTGAGCCGGCGTCGCCGGCCCCCAGGAAGCATCAAGACCGGGTTGTAGCCATGCAGAATGACCGCAAGAATCGATTGATACGAAGCCTGTTGCCGATCGCGATGGTGGCCGGCCTGCTCTTTTCATCTCCCGCCCGCGCCGATCAGGGCTTCGTCGATTGGATCAATTCCTTCTATCCTGTCGCCGCCAAGGCCGGGATCAGCCGCACGACCTATGTGAAGGCGTTCAAGGGTATTACAGAACCTGACCCCACTGTGCTCGAAAAGGCCAATTATCAGCCCGAGTTCAAGCACCGGATTTGGGAATATCTCGACAGCCGCGTCAACCCCTACACCGTCGGAATTGGCAAGGACATGCTGCGCCAGCATGGCGCGACCCTCAACGCGATCGAGCGGCATTTCGGCGTCGACAAATATGTTCTCCTGGCCATCTGGTCGATGGAAAGCAATTACGGTGCGGTGCTCGATAAACCGGAAAAGCTGCATAATGTTCCGCGCGCGTTGGCTACTCTGGCCTATACAGACAAGAAGCGTGCCAAATTCGCCCGAACCCAGTTGATCGCGGCGCTGAAGATCCTGCAGAACGGCGATGTCTCGCCCAAACAGCTGACCGGCTCCTGGGCTGGGGCCATGGGTCACACCCAGTTCATCCCGACGAGCTACCTGATCTACGCCTATGATGCCGACGGCAATGGCAAGCGCGATATCTGGAACTCGATCCCCGACGCACTGGCGACTTCGGCTAATCTTCTCAAGAAGAATGGCTGGCAGGCCGGCAAGACCTGGGGCTACGAGGTCACCGTGGGTGCAAATGCCGAAAAATACGCCGGCAAGTCCAAGTCGCTCGCCGAATGGGCAAGCCTCGGTTTCCTCCGCCCGAACGGCAAGAGCTTCAAGAACGGCAAGGACCGCGCCACGCTGAAGCTTCCCGCCGGCGCCAACGGACCGGCCTTCCTGATGACCAGGAATTTCTACGTCATCAAGAGATACAATGCCGCTGATTCCTATGCGATGGGGGTTGGCATGCTGGCCGACGAGATCGCCGGCTACGGCGGCTTGAAGCAGAATTGGCCACGCCCGCAAGGCACGCTCGACGTCAAGCAGAAGTTCGAACTGCAGTCGCGCATGAAGGAAATGGGCTATTATGATGGCGAGATCGACGGCAATTTCGGCTCCGGCTCGAAAGCGGCGATCTCGGCGATCCAGGCCCAGTTCGGCATGACCCAGGACGGCCAGCCGTCCGAGCAACTGCTGCGCGCCTTGCAGAAATAGACCGTTTCGCCGTATGATCTGGTGATTGGCAAAGGCCGGACAGAAATCCGGCCTTTCGACGTGGCAGGAACATCGAGGAATTCAAACCATGACACGCCCGTCGCATGGGAACCGCGTTTTTGCACCGCTTCGGCTGCTATTGACGATTGTCGTGGCGTTTTCATTCGCTCTGCCGCTGCCCGTGTTCTTTGCCGCCGAACAGGCCCATGCACAGGAATATCGCGAGCGACGCTCGATCATCGACATGATTTTCCGGCGCAATCGCCCACGCATGCAGATCCAGCGGCCGGTGTTTAACCAGCCCAGAAAAAAGCGCAAGCCGAGAAACTCGGTCGTACAGCGCAATACTCCCAACTCCTCCAACTCCTCCTCCCGTTCCTCCGTCGTTGAAGTGGAAACGGCGGTCCAGAAGGCACCGGATGCCAAGAAGGTGCTCGTCATAGGCGACTTCATGGCTTCCGCATTGGCCGATGGGCTGACGATGGCAGTGGAGAATGATCCGTCTGTTGCGATTGAAAAAGGTGCCGACGGCTCATCGGGCCTTGTCCGCGCCGATCATCTGGATTGGCCGGTGACGCTCGAGACCAGGATCGGCGAATTGAAGCCCGCGCTCGTCGTCGTCATGATCGGCACCAACGACCGTCAGCAGATGACGGTCAACGGCACAAAGGAAAAATTCCGATCCGAAGCTTGGAATGCCGAATACGAAAAGCGCGTCTCGGCACTGATTGCTGTGATGTCGAAAAACAAGGTGCCCTTCATCTGGACCGGGCTACCGGCATTCCAGTCGCCCTCGCTTTCGGCCGACGCCGCCACCTTCAACAGCTTCTACCGTAGCAAGGTCGAAATGGCCGGCGGCACTTTCATCGATATCTGGGATGGATTTGCCGACGAAAACGGCAAGTTCATCGCCAGCGGCTCCGACATGAACGGCCAGCCTGTGCGCCTGCGTGGCTCCGACGGCTTGAGCCTGACCAAGGCCGGCAAGCGCAAGATGGCTTTCTATCTTGAAAAGGACCTGCGACGGCTGCTCGGCACAGATGAGATTGCCAACCTGATCCGGCTCGATGCTGCCAACCTGCCACTGGAGGATGCAGCAAAGGTGCCGACTGCGGTCAACATCATCAGCGTGCCGCCAATCAGTTTCCTGGACCCGGAACTGGATGGATCGGGCGCGTTGCTGGACGGCAGCCTTGTGCCTAAGCCGTCGGGTCTCTCCCCTCGCGATCTGCTGGTCGGCAAGGGCGAGACCGGCGACGCGCCCGAGGGCCGCGTCGACGACTACAAATGGACGCCGCCGGCAAAGCCGGCGGGCTGAAGCTGCATATTTTTAACGCGGCAGCGTCGTGGAACCCATCAACGCTTCATCGATGGCGCTGGCCGCCTGGCGGCCTTCGCGGATCGCCCAGACCACCAGCGACTGGCCGCGGCGGATGTCGCCGGCAGTCCAGAGCTTGTCGACCGACGTCTTGTAGTCCTTGTCGTTGGCAACGACGTTGGTCGAGCCACGGCGATCGGTATTCAGGGTCAGGCTGTCGCCGAGATCGGCAATCAGGCTATCGCGGAACGGACCGGAAAAGCCAATGGCGATGAAGGCAAGATCGGCCTTGATCACGAATTCCGTGCCTGCGATCGGCTTGCGCTTCTCATCGACGTGACAGACCTTGACGCCGGTCAGCACGCCATCTTCGCCGACGAACTCGAGTGTTGCAACCTGGAATTCGCGAGCGGCACCTTCGGCCTGCGACGACGAGGTACGCATCTTGGTTGCCCAATAGGGCCACACGGCGAGCTTGTCTTCCTTTTCCGGCGGCTGCGGGCGGATGTCGAGCTGGGTGACGCGGACTGCACCCTGGCGGAATGCCGTGCCGACGCAGTCCGATGCGGTGTCGCCACCACCGACCACGACCACATGCTTGCCACCGGCCAGGATCGGCGCCGACGGCCAGCCGACGCTTTCGATGTTTTCACGGCCGACGCGACGGTTCTGCTGCACGAGATAGGGCATGGCATCATGGACGCCGGCGAAATCAACGCCCGGAATGCCGGCATCACGCGGGGTTTCCGAACCACCGCAATAAAGCACCGCGTCATAATCGGCGAGCAGCGTCTCCATCTTGACGTCGACGCCGACATTGACGCCGCAATGAACGGTGACGCCCTCGCCCTTCATCTGCTCGATGCGGCGGTCGATAAAATTCTTTTCCATCTTGAAGTCGGGAATGCCGTAGCGCAGCAACCCGCCCGGACGGCTTTCGCGCTCGTAGAGGCTGACATTGTGGCCAGCACGCGCAAGCTGCTGGGCAGCAGCCATGCCAGCGGGACCCGAGCCGATGACCGCGACCGACTTGCCGCTCTTCATCGTTGCCGGTTGCGGCACGATGTAGCCCATCTCATAGGCCTTGTCGGCAATTGCTTGCTCGACGGTCTTGATGGCGACAGGAACGTCTTCGAGGTTCAGCGTGCAGGCTTCCTCGCAGGGCGCGGGGCAGACGCGGCCGGTGAATTCCGGGAAATTGTTGGTCGAGTGAAGATTGCGGATCGCCTCTTCCCACTTGCCGTTGAAAACGAGATCGTTCCAGTCGGGGATCTGGTTGTGCACCGGACACCCCGTCGGGCCGTGGCAGAAGGGAATGCCGCAATCCATGCAGCGGGCGGCCTGTTTTTCCACTTCTTGATCCGACATCGGAATTGTGAATTCGCGGAAATGACGAATTCGGTCCGAGGCCGGCTGGTACTTGCCAACCTGCCTGTCGATTTCAAGAAAACCCGTTACCTTGCCCATACTCATCCTGCCTTAAAGTCGCTGCAGAGCGCAGCCAGTCTTTTAGCCTCATCCTGAATGCTCAGGATACCCCAATTCATGCTGTGTCTGGATGACGCAGCTGATTACTCAGCCGCCTCCTGCATCTTCATCCGCTCCATGTCCTCTAGCGCACGGCGATACTCGACCGGCATGACCTTGCGGAACTTCGGCCGGAAGGCTGGCCAATTGTCGAGAATTTCCTTGGCGCGGGTCGAGCCGGTGTAGTGCGCATGGTTGGAGATCAGCTGGAAGAGCCGCTCCTCGTCGTGGCGCGTCATGTCGCCGGAGACGTCGACCATGCCCATATGGGCAATGTCGCCGCCATGGTGGTGCAGCTTCTCGAGCAACTCATCCTCTTCCGGCACCGGCTGCAACTCGACCATTGCCATGTTGCAGCGCTTGGCGAAATCGCTGCTTTCATCAAGCACATAGGCCACGCCGCCGGACATGCCAGCTGCGAAGTTGCGACCGGTCTCGCCGATGACGACAACCACGCCGCCGGTCATATATTCGCAACCGTGGTCGCCCACACCCTCGACCACAGCGATGGCGCCCGAGTTGCGGACGGCAAAACGTTCACCGGCCACACCACGGAAGTAGCATTCGCCTGTGGTCGCACCGTAAAGCACGGTGTTGCCGACGATGATCGACTTCTCGGCGACGATCTGGCTGTTCTCCGGCGGCCGGACGATGATGCGTCCACCCGACAGGCCCTTGCCGACGTAGTCGTTGCCGTCGCCCTGCAGGTCGAAGGTCACGCCCCGCGCCAGGAATGCGCCGAACGACTGGCCAGCCGTACCCGTGAGCTTGACGGTGATCGTATCGTCCTTCAGACCCTTCTGGCCGTAGCGCTTGGCAACTTCGCCCGAAAGCATGGCGCCGGCCGAACGGTCGACGTTCCTGATTTCGGCATTGATGGTCAGCGGCTGCTTGGTTTCCAGCGCCGGCATCGCCGCCTCGATCAGCTTGCGGTCGAGGATATCGTCGATCGGATGCTTCTGGCGTGTCGTCCAGCGCGTGGCTTCGATCGGCGCATCGACCTTGTGGAAGATCCTGCTGAAATCGAGACCCTTGGCCTTCCAGTGGCTGATCGCGGCTTCCTTTTCCAGAAGCTCGGTGCGGCCGATAATGTCGTTCAGGCTCTTGTAGCCCATGGCGGCGAGGATTTCGCGCACGTCATTGGCAACGAAGAAGAAGAAGTTGATGACATGTTCCGGCGTGCCCTTGAAGCGCTTGCGCAGCACAGGATCCTGGGTCGCAACGCCAACCGGACAGGTGTTGAGATGGCACTTGCGCATCATGATGCAGCCCGCCGCAATCAGCGGCGCGGTCGAGAAGCCGAATTCGTCGGCGCCCAGTAGCGCGCCGATGACGACGTCACGGCCGGTCTTGAGACCGCCATCGACCTGCAGCGCCACGCGCGAACGAAGGCCGTTGAGCACCAGCGTCTGCTGGGTTTCGGCAAGGCCGATTTCCCAAGGCGAGCCGGCATGCTTGAGCGAGGTCAGCGGCGAGGCGCCCGTGCCGCCGTCGTAACCCGAGACGGTGATATGGTCGGCGCGTGCCTTGGCGACACCGGCGGCCACCGTGCCGACGCCGACTTCGGAGACGAGCTTTACCGAGATATCCGAGGTCGGGTTAACGTTCTTCAGGTCATAGATCAGCTGGGCCAGATCTTCGATCGAGTAGATGTCATGGTGCGGCGGCGGCGAGATCAGGCCGACACCCGGCGTCGAGTGGCGGGTCTTGGCGATCGTCGCATCGACCTTGTGGCCGGGCAACTGGCCGCCTTCGCCGGGCTTGGCGCCCTGCGCGACCTTGATCTGCAGCATGTCGGCATTGACGAGATATTCGGTCGTTACGCCGAAGCGGCCCGAAGCCACCTGCTTGATCGCCGAGCGTTCGAGCGGCAGCGTGCCATCGGGCTTGCGGAGGTAGCGTTCGGACTCTTCCCCACCTTCACCGGTGTTGGACTTGCCGCCGATCTTGTTCATGGCGATCGCCAGCGTCGTATGTGCCTCGCGGCTGATCGAGCCGAAGGACATGGCGCCGGTGGCGAAACGACGGACGATATCGACCGCAGGTTCGACCTCGGAAATGTCGATCGGGGTGCGGCCGGATGCTTCCGCCATCTTCACCGAAAACAGGCCACGGATAGCGTTCATCCGAACGGAGGATTCGTTCACCAGCCGCGCGAATTCCTGGTAGCGATCCTCGGCATTGCCGCGCACGGCGTGCTGAAGCTCGGCCACCACGTCGGGCGTCCAGGAATGTGCTTCGCCGCGCATGCGGTAGGCATATTCGCCACCGATATCGAGCGATGCCGCCAGGATCGGGTCGCGGCCGAAGGCTGCAACGTGGCGATAGAAGGTTTCCTTGGCGATCTCGTCGAGACCGACGCCTTCGATCTGCGTCGCGGTGCCAAAGAAGAACTTGTCGACGAATTCGGTGGACAGACCAACCGCATCGAAGATCTGAGCGCCGCAATAGGACTGGTAGGTCGAGATGCCCATCTTGGACATGACCTTGAGGATACCCTTGCCGACCGCCTTGATGTAGCGGTAGACGACTTCGTCCTCGGAGACTTCCTTGGGGAACTCGCCCTTCTTGTGCATGTCGATCAGAGTGTCGAATGCCAAATAGGGGTTGATTGCTTCGGCGCCATAGCCGGCAAGGCAGCAGAACTGGTGCACTTCGCGCGGCTCGCCGGTTTCCACGACGATACCGACCGATGTGCGCAGGCCCTTGCGGATCAGGTAGTTGTGGACGGCAGCCGTCGCCAGCAGCGCCGGGATGGCGATGCGGTCCGGGCCGATCTGGCGGTCCGACAGCACGATGATGTTGTAGCCGCTCTTCACGGCCGATTCCGCCCGCTCGCACAGGCGATCGAGCATTTCGGGCATGGCTTCGGCGCCGCGCTCGACGTCGTAGGTGAAGTCGAGCGTCTTGGTGTCGAAACGATCCTCGGTGTGACCGATCGAGCGGATCTTTTCGAGATCGCCGTTGGTCAGGATCGGCTGGCGCACTTCCAGCCGCTTGGCCTTGGATGCGCCTTCATGGTCAAGAATGTTGGGCCGCGGCCCAATGAAGGACACCAGGCTCATGACCAGCTCCTCGCGGATCGGGTCGATCGGCGGGTTGGTGACCTGGGCGAAGTTCTGCTTGAAATAGGTATAAAGCAGCTTCGACTTGTCCGACATCGCCGAAATCGGCGTATCGGTGCCCATCGAGCCGACGGCTTCCTGGCCCGTCGTCGCCATCGGCGACATCAGGAGCTTGGTGTCTTCGGATGTGTAGCCGAAAGCCTGCTGGCGATCGAGCAGCGATACATCGCGACGCAACGCGCGCGGCTCCACCGGGTCGAGGTCTTCGAGGATCAGTTGGCTCTTGTCGAGCCATTCCGAATAGGGATGCGCACTGGCAAGCTGCTGCTTGACTTCCTCGTCGGAAACGATGCGGCCCTTTTCCATGTCGATCAGCAGCATCTTGCCCGGCTGCAAGCGCCACTTCTGGATGATCAGCTCTTCCGGCACCGGCAGCACACCGGCTTCGGATGCCATGATCACGCGATCATCTGACGTGACGATGTAGCGGGCCGGACGCAGGCCGTTGCGGTCGAGCGTCGCGCCGATCTGCTTGCCGTCGGTGAAGGCGACCGCAGCCGGACCATCCCATGGCTCCATCAAGGCGGCATGGTATTCGTAGAATGCCTTGCGCTCGCGCTCCATCAGCTGGTTGCCGGCCCAGGCTTCCGGGATCAGCATCATCACCGCATGCGCCAACGAATAGCCGCCGCGCACCAGGAATTCCAGCGCGTTATCGAAGCAGGCAGTGTCGGACTGGCCCTCGTAGGAGATCGGCCAGAGCTTGGAGATATCGTCGCCATAGAGCGGTGAAGATACCGACGCCTGACGGGCCGCCATCCAGTTGACGTTGCCGCGCAACGTGTTGATTTCGCCGTTGTGGGCGACCATGCGATAGGGATGCGACAGCTTCCACGACGGGAAAGTGTTGGTCGAGAAACGCTGGTGAACGAGCGCCACGGCCGATTCAAATCGCGGATCAGCCAGATCCTTGTAATAGGCGCCGACCTGATAGGCCAGGAACATGCCCTTGTAGACCACGGTCGTGGTCGACAGCGACACGATATAGAACCCGTTGTCCTCGCCCTGCGTCTCGCCATAGATGCGGTTGGAGATCACCTTGCGCAGCGTAAACAGCCGGCGCTCGAACTCGGCATTGTCGGCAACACCAGCGCCTGCACCGATGAACACCTGCAGGTGGAACGGTTCGGTCGCGGCGATGTGCGGCGCTTTGGAAAGCGAAGAGTTATCGACCGGCACCTCGCGATAGCCGAGCAGCACCTGGCCTTCGGCCGCGACGACTTCGGCGATGATGCTCTTGATGTGAGCCCGTGCTTCTTCTTCGCGTGGCATAAAGAAATAGCCAACGGCGTATTCACCGGCCGGCGGCAGGTCGATGCCTTGGGTCGCAAGTTCTTCGCGGAAGAACCGGTCCGGAATCTGCACGAGAATCCCCGCACCATCACCCATCAGCGGATCGGCACCGACGGCACCGCGATGCGTCAGGTTTTCGAGCATGAACAGGCCGTCGCGCACGATCTGGTGGGACTTGACGCCCTTCAGATGACAGGCAAAGCCGACACCGCAGGCATCGTGCTCGTTGCGCGGATCGTAAAGGCCCTGTTTTTTCGGCAGGCCAACATTGAAAGAGGGCGTTTTCAGTGCAGTCTCGGACGCCAGGGTCTCGAACTCACCGAATGCGCGTGATGGCGTAAATTCCGTCATCTTCTGATCCTCCTGCTGGGTAGCCCGGAGTGGGCACCCTGATGTGGCCCCGCAAGACCAGCCATGGCCGCCTCGCGAACGATTTTAATTCTCGCATTTTCCTGAACAAGCTGCAATTACCGGGCCAGACTCGGCCCATCTTCACGCAGCTGCCGGCTTCTGCCTCCGCCCGTTTTTCCCCACCGGTGTCGAAGGCCGGACCGCTTCTTAAAGACCGGTGTTCCGGCCTTCAGGATCCATGGAGCAAAATAGGACAGCATGACTGTCCTAATTCAACAATTCTATGACAGAAACGACACCGCCCTGCAAGCCGCTATTCGAAAATTATTGACATCTTCGGCAAATGTAATTTGTTGCCTGCGCTATCTCACCTAGGTGTCCGTTATTTTTACGGATTTCTCCATAAATGCCGCATACGAGAAGGAACCGAACCGTGAATTTTGCGTCCGACAATTGGGCCGGTGCCCACAAGGCTATTTCCGAACGGCTGGTGCGGGAATCAGACAGATATTGGACGCCCTATGGCGAAAGCGAACTCGACCATCAGGTCGAGCAAAAGCTATCAAAACTGTTTGAACGTGATGTGAAGGTTTTCTTCGTCGCCACCGGCACCGCAGCCAATTCGCTGTCGCTCGCCTCGATCCAGAAGACCGGCGGCATCATTTTCTGCCACTCGGCTGCCCACATCATCCACCATGAAGGCGGCGCTGTCGAATTCATGACAGGCGGGGCAAAACTCATCCCCGTATCCGGCGGCACCGAAGGCAAGATGGATACCACCCAGCTCGAAAGGGCCATGGCGCGCTATCCCGCGGACGTGCATGTCGGCCAGAAGATGGCATTGTCGATCACCCAGGCAACCGAGGCCGGCACCATCTACTCGCTGGATGAACTCCAGGCGCTGTCGAAAATCGCCAAGTCAGCCGGACTCCCAGTGCATATGGATGGCGCACGCTTCTCCAATGCCATTGCCGCGCTCGGTTGCACGCCGGCCGAGATGACCTGGAAATCGGGCATCGACATCCTGTCGTTGGGCGGCACCAAGAATGGCTGCTGGTGTGCCGAGGCGATCGTCTTCTTCAAGCCGGAAATGGCGATCGACATGCCGCATCTGCGCAAGCGCGCCGCCAACCTGTTTTCCAAATCCACCTTCGTCTCCGCACAGTTCGACGAATGGCTGGAAAACGATCTCTGGCGAACGCTCGCGCGCCACTCCAACGGCATGGCGGCAAAACTCGCGGCTGCCGTCAAGGCGTCGAAATCGTCGCGTCTCGCCTGGGAAACCGGCGGCAACCAGCTGTTCATCATCATCGATGATGAAACCGCGGCGAAGATGGCAGACGCCGGTGTCCCGATCCGTACATGGGACACACCCGACTCCATGCATGGCAAGCTTGGGTCGAACGAGAAGATCTATCGCTTCGTAACGTCGTTTGCGACCCGCAACGAGGATATCGAGGCGGTGGCCGCCCTTCTCTAAACAAGAAAACCCCTCCGGCCGGGCCGAAGGGGCTCTTCTGCTAATCACCGAGGGGAGAGTGATTAGTTGTTGACGACCTGGGCTTCGATAGCCCTCGGCGCTTCGTTACCGGCTGCACCGGCAATTTCAATGCGGCGCGGCTTCATGGCTTCCGGAATTTCGCGCACGAGGTCGATATGCAGCAGGCCGTTCTTCAGGTGAGCGGCACGCACTTCGACGTGGTCGGCGAGCTGGAAGCGGCGCTCGAAAGCGCGCTTGGCAATGCCGCGATAAAGCAGATCGCCGTTTTCGTTCTTTTCATCGGCTTTTTCGCCCTTCACGGTGAGAAGGTGCTGGTTGAGCTCGATGGAAAGTTCGGTTTCGTCGAACCCGGCCACTGCCATCGAGATGCGATAGGCGTTGTCGCCAGTCTTCTCGATATTGTAGGGCGGATAGGTCTGCTGTTCCGGCTGGGCAAGGCTGTCCAGCATGGTGAAGACGCGATCGAAACCGACTGTGGAACGGTAAAGCGGCGAGAAATCAAAATGACGCATGGTGTCCTCCTTCAAGAGCAACGTTTGCGATTGTCATAAGAGCCGGCCGCCCTGATTTGCAGGCGCTGGCGGCTCCGTTCAGCGAGGCCCGTCATCGGCGCCTCGTGCTCCAAGAGGTGGTAAGCGGAATTGCCGCTTTCAAGGCCTCAAAATGCAAATTTCAAAAGATGAACGCGAGATGAACGGCTGGTTCGGAATGCATTCAGCCGCCGGGGATTATCAAGGCACCATTGGGAGCGCCCCTCCCGTGACTGGTGTGAAACGTCCCTTCCACGCCGGTCCTCATTTTGACCGATAGACGGTTTCTCCTGTGAGAACCCGTTTATCGGTCGCTTTTCTTCCGGCGATACCTCACTTGCTCTCGCCATCGCTTAGAATCGTGATAATCACAACCTAAGCACCAACTTTCCGGATTTGAGCATCCCTTGGATATTCTGAACGCTTCGCCCGGCAATCCTGTCCCGCCCAATCACTTCGCCGGCTATTTCAAGTCCTTCGACGGCGTTGAGCTACGCTATGCGGTGTTCCGCTCAGGCTCGCAATTTCCCAAGGGCACGGTGGTGCTGCTGCACGGCCGCAACGAGACGATCGAGAAATATTTCGAGACCATCCGCGACCTCAACGACATGGGCCTGTGGGTGGCCACATTCGATTGGCGCGGCCAGGGCGCCTCGCCTCGCCCACTGAAGAATCCGCGCCGCGGCCATCTCAGGCGCTTTTCCGATCTCGAGAAGGACCTCGACGTCTTCCTGCAGACGATCGTGCTGCCCGACACCAAGCTGCCCTTTTTCATTCTCGGCCATTCCATGGGCGCGCTTGTGGCGCTGAAGGCCGCGCCACATCTGGCCAACCGTATCGAACGGATGGTGTTGCTGGCGCCTTTCGTCGGCGCGGTCGGCATCGGCTTGCCGGACTGGTTGCTGAAGTTGCTCGCCAACACCGCCAACCTGTTTGGCTTCGGCTGGGCGCAGTTTACCCGCGACATCCGCGGCAAGAGCTTTGCGCAGAACAATGTCACGTCCGATCCGGTCCGCTATGAGCGAAACCAGTTGATCACCAGGACACATCCGAAGCTGGGCCTCGGGCCACCCACCGCTCGCTGGATCTCGATCATGATCGACACGATCGAAACCATCATGACCATCGACTTTCTCAAACGCATCGAAGTACCCAGCCTGGTGATTGCACCCTCGGCTGATCAGGTGGTTCCCTATTCGGCCTATGAAGATCTGTCCCGCAAATTCAGGGCAGGCAAGCTGATCACCATTCCGGGCGCCGCCCATGAGATCCTGCAGGATCGCGACGTCTTCCGCACCCAGGCACTGGCAGCGATCGACGCCTTCATTCCGGGGTCGGAAGCCGACCCCTCGATCTTCTCCGACGCCTCGACGGGAATTTGACCGCCTTTATCAGTTGTTGAGAATGGCCGAAACCTCGGCATGCAGTTCCGGCGTCGCCGCAGCGATGATGGTGCCGCCCATTTCTGGCCGGCCGCCGTCCCACGCCGTCATGACGCCGCCAGCCTGCTCAACGACAGGGATGATCCCGCCGACATCATACGGCTTCAGCGAATTTTCGACCACAAGATCGACATGGCCGGCCGCCAGCAGCGCATAGGCATAGCAATCGGTGCCGTAGCGGAACAGCCGCGACCTGGATTCCACCGCCCGATAACGCCGATCCTCCTCGTCCTGGAAGAGATGCGGCGAGGTGGTGAACAGGATAGCACTCGAAAGTGACGTGCAGCCGCTGGTCTTCAGCACCTTGTCGCCGCCGGGGCCGCGATAGTGCGATTGCGTGCCATCGGCAAAATAGCGCTCGCCCGTGAAGGGCTGGTCGATCAGGCCCATCCGCGCCCGGCCATTCTGATAAAGGCCGATCAACGTGCCCCAGACCGGCACGCCTGAGATGAAGGCGCGCGTGCCGTCGATCGGGTCGATGACCCAGACATATTCGCGATCGAGCCCGACCGAGCCATGTTCCTCGCCCAGGATGCCATGATCGGGAAAATTCGCCTCGATCAGCGAGCGGATCGCCGTTTCCGCCGCCTGATCGCCCTCAGTGACCGGATCGTAGTATTGACCGCCCTTGTCGACCACGCGCAGGCCCGAACGGAAGCGCGGCAGGGTTTCTGCCTTGGCGGCATCGGCGAGTCGGTCGAAAAAGGCGCGATCTGGGAGCATTGAGGCAATTTCTCCGTCTGGCATGGTCCGATCAAGGTCGGCTCGGAATTCTCTTACAGAGCGGAGACGATCAATTTCAAGACAGTTGTCTCGGCTTGACCGGTTAAAAATTCGCCTGCTGCACATATCTTAGACAAATAGTCTCCGAACACATTTTTTAGGCAGAAATTTCGATATTTTTATTGACTATCTTGCGATGCAGCAGTAATTTTTGCTTACAGTCCTTACCGGCTGTAAATGCCCTCCTTGGGTGTTTCCTCCCTAGACTTGACCGCGCTTCGAGCGCGGTTCTTTTTTGACCAGTCCAAATTTAGCCAGTCCAGAAATTCAGCGAAGTCTGCGCCCTATTCGGCGGCAAGAGCGATCGTATCTTCGCTGGCGGTGATCTCGGCTGCAAAATTCTCGAGAAAATGCTGGATCGCCCCGACGATCCGCGAAAATTCCGGTTTCTTCTTCAGCGTCACTTCATCGATGTAGAGCGACCGGTTTATCTCGATCTGCAGGGCATGCAGCCCGCGCGCCGGCCGTCCATAGTGCTCGGTGATGAAGCCCCCGGCGTAGGGTTTGTTACGCACCGCAGCAAAACCCATGTCCTCGAGCAGCTTGAGCGCCAGCCGCGACAATTCGGACGAGGCCGACGTGCCATAGCGGTCGCCGATGATGAAATCCGGGCGGATGCCGCTGCCCGAAAGCCGGATATTGCCAGGCATCGAGTGGCAATCGATCAGCACGGCGCGGCCAAAAGCGGTATGGGTCCGGGCAATCAGCCGCCGAAGGGCGGTGTGATAGGGCTTGTAGATCTGCTCGACCCGCGTCAGCGCTTCGTCCACGGGCATCTTCTGACGATAGATTTCCATATTCTCGGCAACGATGCGCGGCACGGTGCCTAAGCCCCCGGCGACCCGGATCGAAGCGGTATTGGCAAACGGCGGTAGGGTCCCGTCGAACATCTTCGGATCGAGCTCATACGGCTCGCGATTGACGTCGACATAGGCGCGTGGAAAATTGGCGCACAGCATCGGCGCGCCCAGTCGCACACCCGAAGAAAACAGCTCGTCGACGAAGTGATCCTCGGAACGCCGAATGGCCATCTGGTCCAGGCGGGAATTTTCCATGAAGCTGCGGGGATAGACCCGACCACTATGGGGCGAATTGAGGATGATGGGAATCCGTTGTGCGGCTGGCTCCCAGATCTCGAACAATTCTCCGTCCCTGAAATCCCAGACCATTCGGACAATCGTTCCTTTCTTCGGCGAAGCGGCTGATTTGCCATGTTGCCAGCAGGCAGCCGGCAAGTCCAGTGAGACAGTGACAATAAGCATCTTCAAATTTACGTGCGAAGCCGCTATTGAAGCGTGAGCGCAGAGTATCCACAGATGCATTCACCGGATTTTTACCCGACTCCCTCCATAGTCCGTCAAATTCCGCGAACACTGCGCACGACACGGGTAAGAAAATTATGAGTCAGAAAATACTTCTCGCCGAAGATGACAACGACATGCGGCGGTTTTTGGTCAAGGCGTTGGAAAAGGCGGGATACAAGGTCATTTCCTACGACAATGGCGCAAGCGCCTATGATCGGCTTCGCGAAGAGCCTTTTTCGCTGCTGCTGACCGATATTGTCATGCCGGAAATGGACGGCATCGAACTCGCCCGCCGCGCCACCGAACTCGACCCGGACCTCAAGGTGATGTTCATTACCGGCTTCGCCGCCGTCGCCCTGAACCCCGATTCGCAGGCGCCCAAGGATGCCAAGGTGCTGTCGAAACCCTTCCACCTTCGCGACCTCGTCGACGAGGTCAACAAGATGCTCGCGGCCTGACAAAGGCCTCGGCGCAAAGAATTCACAGGTCACGAAAAAAGGCTATTGACCTTCGAAAGTGACTGTGGTCTATGCGCCGCCATCGGATGGGCGTGTAGCTCAGCGGGAGAGCACTACGTTGACATCGTAGGGGTCACAGGTTCGATCCCTGTCACGCCCACCATTCGATCTTCAAGCCAAGTCAAAGGCTTAAAAGAAGCGCCCTTGAGGCGCTTTTTCTTTGTCGTTTTCAAAAAGTAGGCAGTGGCGCGGGAATTCCAGGGGCAAGGTGAGGGCAAAGCCGGACATATCCGGGCAATCCGATCAGCGATTGCTGTCCGCCGGCCAGCCAGTTCCAGTTGCGGAGCGCCATGTAGCTGACGATCATCAGCTACATGGTGGCAATTGTCACGGCGGTGCCCGAAAACCGCATGATCGGTAGCCCGACCACCAGCGCCGACGGCAGGAGTGTCAGATCAACTGCGCGGGCTTCAGCAAATCCTGAAGGCCGATATTGCGGTACATTTCGATGCGGACGCGATCGGCGACACCGGCGACGATTTCGGCACCATCCTGCGAGGGGTCGACGTGAACGCGGAACGGACGGGTGCCGAATGGCGCGTCAATGATGCGAACCACTGCTTCGGCGACACTTGCCGGGTCGGCGTCAATTGGTTCGAGTGCGGCGAGCCCCTTGAGCGCCTGCTCGGGCACGCCCTTATAGGGACCTTCGGTGTATTCGGCCGCCACCGCCTTGTCGTTAGGCGAGCCGGAATGGGCGAAATGGTTTGTGCCCTTGGTGAAGGCGCCCGGCACGACGATCGATGTTTCGATGCCCCAGCGCGAGAGTTCGGTCGAATAGGAGACGGCAAGCGAGTCCATCGCAGCCTTTGCCGCAAAATAGGGCGACAGGAATGGCGGCGTGCCGCCACGGGTGCTCGATGACGAGATCCAGACGACGAGGCCGCGTCCCTGCTTGCGCATATGGGGCAGTGCTGCGCGGTTGACCCGCTGGGTGGAAAGCACGTTGATATCATAGAGCTGGGCAAACTGCTCGGGGGTGAAGGCTTCGGCCGGCCCGAAAGACATGTGGCCGGCATTGTGAATGATGACGTCAAGACGCCCGGCTTCAGCAATGATCCTGGCGATGCCTGCTTCCACGGATGCGTCGCAGGCGACGTCGAGCTCGACGGAGCACAGGTCGACACCGTGTTCAGCTGCGAAGGCTGCGGCGTCGGCGACGGCCTTGGCGTTGCGGGTTTCGGTGGCGCGCATGCCGGCGTAGACGGTGTGGCCTGCAAGCGCCAGCTGGCGGCTTGTCATGGCACCGAAGCCGCTGGATGCCCCGGTGACGACGATTACGTGCTTGGTCATTGTCATGTTCCTTTGATTTAAGAGCTGGCTTGGAGGGGATTGCTTATGCGACGCCGCCATTGGCCCGGAGGATCTGGCCGTTGACCCATCCGGCATCGGGGCCGGCGAGGAAGGCGACGACCTTGGCGATGTCGGCGGGCTGGCCGAGGCGTTCGAGCGGCGGCATCTTGGCAAACTGGGCGACCAGTTCCTCGCTCTTGCCGTTGAGGAAGAGATCGGTGGCGATCGGGCCGGGCGCCACGGCATTGACCGTGATGTTGCGGCCGCGCAGTTCCTTGGCGAAGACGCGGGTGAAGGCTTCCACCGCCGCCTTGGTGCCGTTATAGACAGCATATCCCGGCATGTTGAGTGCCAGCGTCGTGGATGAGAAGTTGATGATGCGACCGCCGCTGCTCATCCGCTTTGCCGCCTCGCGCATCGTGTTGAACGTGCCCTTGGTGTTGATGGCAAAGTGGCGGTCGAATTCTTCGTCGCTGGTGTCGGCCAGGGCAATCGTCTTCAGGATCCCGGCATTGTTGACCAGAACGTCGATGCGGCCGAAGGCCGCTTCCGCCGAGTCGAACATCCGTGCCACGGCTGCGGCATCGGAGACGTCGGCCTGTGCGCTGATCGCCCGCCCGCCCTTGGCCTCGATCTTGCGGACCAGCTCCTCGGCAGGGGCCGCACTGCCGGAATAATTGACGACAACGGTGAAACCATCGTCTGCGAGGCGCTCGGCAATCGCAGCGCCAATACCGCGGGATGCGCCGGTGATGATTGCGACCTGGCTTGTGTTCTCGGACATTTCGTTCTCCTTCGTGGCGTTGAGCCTGTTGACGAGGAGCAAGATGTCACTATCCAAAGGGCGGATAATCATCCATTATTCGGCGTCACTGTGCGGAGAATACGAACAATGGATCGGCTTGATGCAATGCGGATCTTCAGCCGGGTGGTGGAGCGGAAAAGCTTCACGCTGGCTTCCGACGATCTTGGCCTGCCGCGATCGACGGTGACCGATGCCGTCAAGCAGCTTGAGGCGCGGTTGGGCGTGCGGCTTCTGCAGCGGACGACGCGCCATGTCAGCTCGACGCTCGACGGCGAAGCCTATTATCAGCGCTGCATATCGATTCTCGACGACATCGAGGATGCCGAAGGCGCATTCGGCGGCGCGACGCCGAAGGGGCTATTGCGGGTTGACGTGCACGGGACACTGGCACGGCACTTCGTGCTGCCGAACCTGCCATCATTTCTCAACTCCTATCCGGGCATCGAGCTCTATATGAGCGAGGGCGACCGGCTGGTGGACCTCGTTCGTGAGGGGATAGATTGCGTGCTTCGCGTCGGCGAGCCGCAGGGCGGCGACATGATCGGACGGCGTGTGGCGGTGCTGGACGAAGTCACTTGCGCATCGCCGGATTATGTCGCTCGTTACGGAGTGCCCGAAAGCGTCGAAGCGCTGGCAGGCCATTTGATGGTGGGATTTCGCTCATCTGCGACCGGTTCACTGATTCCGCTGGAATTCGCGCACGGCGGCAAGATGGTCTACAAAACCCTGCCGACGATCGTCTCCGTCAATGCGGCCGAAAGTTTCGTTGCCGCCGCAAAGCAGGGCCTCGGCATCATTCAGGTGCCGAGATACCATGTCGAGCAAGACCTCGAATCCGGCGCTCTCATCGTCGTGCTGCCGGCGTTGCCTCCGACGCCGACGCCCGTTTCCCTGTTCTATCCGCGCAGCCGGCAGCTTTCGCCGCGCGTGCGCGTGTTCATCGACTGGCTGGTAAGCGTGTTTCGCGAGGCAAAGCATTGATGTGAACGCCGGTCACCACGACCGCCTGCGTTGCGGTCAGCATTGAGATCGGTGAAGCCCTGGAAGCCGGCGGTCCGGCACATGCGCAGCACGGTGGCGTCGCTGGCATCGGTGCCTGCGATCATTACGCGACTGTTCTGCGAGCGGTCACGCCGGCGCGAGGTCGAAATGTCGGGGAAACGCCTGATGCAGCAGCCTCAGCACCGTCTTGCGCAACACGTCGGTATCGGCCGCCGTCGGATTGACGTGGTCCCAGAACCAGGCACCGTGGACCAGATAATTGAGGCCCTCGGAGAGGGCCTCGGGATCGATATTGTCGTAGCCACCGTCGCGGGCGATTTCGGCGATCAGGTCCCTTGATTCCCTGTTGTAGGCGAGGTCGCCGGGCAGGCCGATTTCGTGATAGAGCTGCATGCTTTTACGATCGCTGGCGAAGACGACAAACACCGAGACCCATTTCGGATGTTGCCGTCCGAAAATCTGCGCGCACTCGACCGCCCCTAGAAGGCGCTGCACTGGCGACCGATCCGGCACACGCACCAGCGTTGCCCAGAGTTGGTCGTATTGCTCGCTGAGATATTTGAGGACAGCCCGGAACAGGTTTTCCTTGCTGCCAAAATGGAAGACCACCAACGCAGTGGACCCGTTGACCTGCTGGGCGATGCGCTGCATCGTCAGACTCGCCAGGCCCTCCTCGGCGATCAGGTCGATGGTGGCGTCGATGATCCGCTGGACGCTCGCCTCGCCGCGCTCCCGCCGACGGTCCTTGGGGGCGGGATTGGCCCGCGAACGCTTAACCTCTGCCATTGCGATCCCGCACTTCTTCAGCCAGCCTTCAAGGCCCTGTCGATCGCTCACTCATCACATTTGATGCCGTTGATCAAGCGCCAGCGGCAAGGTCACGTGGACAGCCGCTGGCGCAAGCGTCGGATCAGAGCGATGGGCGCGTTGCGGAGTTCAGGTACCATTCGCCCTGCGCCATCTCGTAGGCCATCGCAGCGCGGAACACGTCGGCATCGGAATACGTGCGACCGACGATCTGGATGCCGGTTGGCACACCGTTGCGCGCATGGCCGGACGGCATCGACAGGACCGGGCAACGGCTCTGCATGTTGAATGGTGTTGTCATGACCCAGCCAAGCGAAGGGTTGACGCTCTTGCCGTTGATCTCGACCGTGTCCTTGGAGTGATCGAACTCTGCCGGCACCGAGGCCAGCGCATTGGTCGGGCAAATCAGCACGTCGTACTTTTCCAGCAGCGGGCCGAGCGTCTGGTACATTCTCGCGGCAACCTCCAGAGTGGCGACAAAGTCGGCGGCTTTCGAGTCGCGGCCATCCTCGGCGAATTGGCGCGCATAACTGGTCATGTCGTCGCCGTGTTCGGCAAGCAGCGGCGACAGCGATGCACCGAACAGATGTTCGAGATAGGCCATGCCGGCCTTCAGCACCTCGTCGCCCCAGCCGAGGTCGACTTCCTCCACCGTGGCACCGAGCGAACGGAACACGTCGCACGCAGCCAGCGTGTTGCGACGCACGTCTTCATCTACCTCAAACGAACCGAGATCCATCGAGAAGGCAATTTTCCAGCCGCCGATCGGCTTGTAGTCGAGCGGCAAGCGCAGTTTCGGTCGCAGCGTGGCGATGTCGAGTGGACTTGGCCCAGCCATGACATTCTGCAGCAGAATCGCGTCCTTGACGTTTCGCGCCAGCGGCCCGGTGTGGCAGTAGAAATCGAGATTGAAGGGCGGCTCGTCGGGATTGCGGCCATAGGGCGGCTTGAAACCCACGAGGCCACAGGCCGATGCCGGAATGCGGATCGACCCGGCAATATCCGATCCGGTGGCGATTGCAGATGTGCCTGCCGCCAGCGTTGCCGCCGTGCCGCCCGATGAGCCCCCCGGCGTGAAATCCGGATTCCACGGATTGCGCGTGACGCCCCAGCGCTTCGACCAGGTGTAGCCGGCGCAGCAGAATTCGGGCGTTGCGGTGCGGGCATGCACGATGCCGCCCGCCTTCATGACGCGCTCATTTCCCGGTGATGTGTGATCGCTGATCTGGTCCCTGGTCAGAAGCGAGCCGTGCGATGTCGGTTTGCCCTTGATGTAGCTCTCGTCCTTGATGCCGATCGGCAGGCCTTCAAGCGGCCCGGTTTTTGCGCCCTTTGCATATTTCGCTTCGGCCTTGCGGGCCAGGTCCATCGCCTCGTCGAAATAGGTGTAGGTGAGGCAATTGATGGTCGGCTCGGTGGCTTCGGCGCGGGCAATGGTGGCCTGCATCAGCTCGACGGGCGAGAGCTTCTTGGCCTTGAATAGGCGTAGCGCCTCGTTTGCAGGCATGTAGCAAAGGTCGAGATCAGTCATGAAAAGTCTCCTGCAATCGCAGCGGTCGCGCTTGAAATTTGAGTGTGGTGTGCCGCCGTTTTCGAATGGCGGCTTGCGGACAGCCCCGGCCGTTGTTGCCGGGGTTGCCGCAGATCAGGCTATTTCTGGAGATCGATCCAGATCTTGGTGTAGAGATTGCGAATGTCCTCTGGGCACGTCGGCAGGAACTTGCCCTTGTCGAACAAGGCAGCCGGAATGTTGATTTCCGGGGCATCTTTCATGTCTGCCGGCATGAAGGCTTCCGAGCCCTTGATGCCGTTGGCATAGCGCGCGAAGGCGGAAATCATCGCGGCATTTTCCGGCGCCATGATGAAGTTCTGGAACAGCTTGGCATTCTCGACATTCTTGGCGTCTTTGAGAACGGCGACATTGTCCATCCAGATCGGAAAGCCTTCCTTCGGGTAGCCGTAGACGATCTTGTCGTTCTGCAGCCGCTGGCGGAAAGAGATGCCGTTCCAGTTGACGCCGGCCGGGATATCGCCCCTGCCGAGGCCGTCGACAGCGCCGTAGTCGAGGGACAGCCATTTCGGCTTGGCTTCGACCAGCTTGTCGCGGGCCTTTTTCAGGATTGTCTTGTCGCCGGTGCAATATTCGCCGCCGACATAGGTGATAGCAAGGTAGAGGATATCGCCCATCTCCGGTACGACATTGATCTTGCCGACCAACTCGGGCGGAGGATCGAGGAAGATTGCTGATGTATTGGGATCGCCTGAATAAACCGATGTGTTCACCGACATCCCGGTCGTGCCCCACTGCCAGGGAACGGTATATTTGCGGCCCGGATCGAAGTCGACATTGACCCAGTTCGGATCGACATTCTTGAAGTTCTCCATCTGGTCGGGGCGCGATTCCAAGAGCAGGCCTTCGCTGATCCAGATCGGCACCACGCTGGCCGAGGGCACGACGATGTCGAAGCCGTGTCCGCCCTGGCGGATCTTGGCGAGCGCCGTGTCGTTGGAATCGAAGTCAGTGATGGTGACCTTGACCTTGTAGGTCTCCTCGAACTTCTTGATCAGCTCGGGGCTGGTATAGTTGCCCCAAGTGTAGATGTTGAGCTCACCATCGGCCAATGCCGAGCCCGCCGAAGAGAGCATCACCAGGGCGGCCATGGCCGCTGTCGTCCTCCAGTTCATTGTCGTTCTCCCGTTATTGGGGCGGTCGGTCGGTGACCTCAGGCCCGTTTCTTGCTGACAAAGAAAAATATTGTCACGACACCGATCGACAGCAGCAGAAACATCGTCGAGACGGCGTTGACCTCTGGCGTGATGCTGCGTCGGAGCTGGCCAAGCATGTAGGTGGGCAGGGTTTCCTGGCCGCCGGATTTGACGAACTCGGTGATGACCACGTCGTCGAGCGAGACGACGAAGGCGAGCATCAGCCCGGCGATCACGCCCGGCCAGAGCAAGGGCAGCGTCACCCGTCTGAAGCACTTCCACGGGGTCGCGTAGAGGTCCGCTGCCGCCACTTCGAGCGACAGGTCCATGTTTTCCAGTCGCGCCCGGATCGGCAGGTAGGCGAACGGAATGCAGAAAGCCGTATGCGCTGCAACGAGATAGCCAAGGCCGGTGTAGCCGGTCGCCAGCTTGATCCGCGAGAAGAAGATCAGCAGCGCGACCGCAAGCACGATTTCCGGGACGATCAGCGGCTGGTTGATGAATGCGTATTTGAACTGCAGCCCGCGATAGGGCTTTGTACGCGTCGTTGCCAGCGCGGCCATGGTTGCCGCCGCCGTTGCCAGCACCGCGGCGATCGCTCCGATCTCGAAGGAGCGGATCGATGCCTCGACAACCTGCTTGTTGTTCCAGGCCGCCTCGAACCAGCGTGTGGAGAAACCCCGCCAGATGGCCGTGGAATTGTTGTCGTTGAATGCGAAGACCACCAATGTGGCGATCGGCACGTACAGAACGAAGAAACACAGCGTAGCGACGAAGGTGAAGCCGCCCTGTTGCTTTACATCGAACCCACGCGCGCGGTTTGCCATCATGGGAACCTTGCCCTGGAGAGAGGAGTCGGTGAGGGCAGCATCAGACATGACCGGCTCCCGATTTGTTGGCGTTGCGGACGAAGACCATCATCGCCACCATGACGATCGCCATCAGCGTGATCGAAAGCGAGGCGCCGAGCGGCCAGTTGCGCCCTTGCCCGAATTGTAGTTCGATCAGATTGCCGATCATCAGGTTGGCGCCGCCTCCCATGACGCGTGGCGTCACATAGGCGCCGAGCGAGGGGATGAAGACCAGGATCGAACCGGCGATGATGCCGGGTTTAACCAGCGGGATGATCACCCGCCGCAACACACGGAAGCGTGTGGCGTAGAGATCGTAGGCTGCCTCGACCAGCCGGAAATCGATCTTTTCCATGCTGGCATAGAGCGGCAAAACCATTAGCGGCAGGAAGACGTAGATCATGCCGAGCAACACGGCGAAATCCGTATACATCAGCTGCAGCGGCTGGTTGGTGATGCCGCTCCACTCGAGCAACGAATTGACCACGCCGCCGTTGCGGATGACTTCCTGAATGGCGAAAGTGCGGATCAGCACGTTTGTCCAGAACGGTATCGTGATCAGGAACAGCCAGAAATCCCGGCTTCGCTCCGACCGCGTGGTAATGAAGTAAGCCGTCGGAAAACCCAGCAGCAGCGTCAGGAACGTGGTGGCGACCGATAGCCGGATCGACCGCCAGAAGATCGTCAGATGGGCGCTCGCGAAAGATAATGTATCGTCGAACATGTCGCGTTCGAGCAGCACGCTGACCCAGGCGTCGGTCGAGAACTGCCATTTCACGTCGCCATAGGAACCCGGGGTGAGGAACGAATAGACCACGACGATCAGCAGCGGGCCGGCGGCGGCGAACAGGATGATGAGCAGTGCCGGCGCTGAAAGCAGCCAGCGCGAGCGGATGTCCCGACGTTTGACTTGTTCGATGATATCCTTGGCGGTTCCCATCATTCAATCCTTGAGAACCTGGGCGGCATCGTTGCCGATCTGGACACCGACGAGCTCGCCCTTGTCGAAACCGCAGCCGCCATTGCGCGTGTTCTGCTGGCGCACGGTGAACAGGTCGCCGTCTCGCAGCCGGACGTGGATGTGGGTGTCGGTGCCGAAATAGACCACGGTCTCGACAACACCGGCCATGTCTGCGGCGCCCTCGACGAGCTTGGCATGTTCCGGCCGGACGACGACGGTGGCTTTGCCGTTGGGCTTAAAACCCTCGGCGACAGTGGCGCAAATCTTCGCACCGGAGTTCAGCGTCACGCTCGCCTTTCCGCCATCGATGCTGTCGATCCGTGCCGTGAGGAAATTGGTCTCGCCGATGAAGTCGGCGACGAAACGGTCGGCCGGTCGGTCGTAAATTGCCCACGGGGAATCGACCTGAAGGATCTTGCCCGCCGACATGACAGCGATGCGGTCGGACATGGTCAACGCCTCCTCCTGGTCATGGGTGACGAAGATGAAGGTGATGCCGGTCTCAAGCTGCAGGCGCTTCAACTCGATCTGCATTTCCTTGCGCAGCTTGTAGTCAAGCGCCGAAAGCGGCTCGTCGAGCAGCAGCACCTTCGGCTGCGGGGCGAGCGCGCGGGCGAGTGCCACACGCTGCTGCTGGCCGCCCGAAATCTGGCTGGTGCGCCTGTTCTTGAGCTCCTGCATGTGCACGAGCTTCAGCATGGCATCGACACGCGCCTCGATCTCAGCCCGTGGCCGGCCGAGCATCTCGAGACCAAAGGCAATGTTCTGGCCGACCGTCATGTGCGGAAACAAAGCATAGCTCTGAAACACCGTGTTGACGGGTCGCTTGAAAGGCGGAAGCAGCGCGATGTCCTGACCGTAGAGCAGGATCTCGCCGTCAGTGGGATACTCAAACCCGGCAATCAGCCTGAGCAACGTGGTCTTGCCGCAGCCCGAAGGACCGAGCAGGGTGAAGAATTCGTTCTCGCGGATGGTCACGGAGACCTTGTCCAGCGCCGTGACCGGCTCCAGGCCGGCTGATTGAAAAACCCTTGTTACGCCCTTCGCCTCGATGGCGGATTGCATTTCTGTCAAGACGCTCCCCCTTGCGATGCTTCGCGGCCATTCACCGGCGGGACGTCGGCTGGCCAACTCGATCTGCAGCATCCGAAGTATAATTTACTAATTAGTTAGTCAATAAGAATTTTGGAATGGCCGATTTCTCCACGGCTTGCCGGTAGAACGACCAACAGTTTTGGTTGCACATACGGGCCTTTGAAACTATCCCATTGCTTCAAGCGGCAATTCGCCTTGGAATAGCGCGCTGCATTTTCGCGATTTCCGGAGAATTCGATGGCATCCGACAAGAAGACGGTCTCCGCCGAATCCGGCAAGGTGCTGCAGACCATCTACAACCTCTGGCCCTACATGTGGCCGGCGGGGCGGACGGATCTGAAGATGCGGGTGGCCTGGGCCACGCTCTTCCTGCTGCTTTCCAAGATCGTGCTGCTGTCGGTACCCTATTTCTTCAAGTGGTCGACGGATGCGTTGAATGGCAAGCTGGATTCTGCCGCCGGCATCCTGCCCCCGTTCATGCTGGGGGCGCTGGCATTGGTGGCCGCCTACAATCTGGCGCGCATCATCCAGGCTGGGTTCAACCAGCTGCGCGACACGCTGTTTGCCAGCGTCGGCCAGTATGCGGTGCGCCAGCTGGCGCTCAAGACATTCCTGCATCTGCATCGGCTGTCGCTGCGGTTTCATCTCGAAAAGCGCACCGGCGGGCTGTCGCGTGTGATCGATCGCGGCACCAAAGGCATCGAGACCATCGTCCGCTTCGTCATACTCAACACCATTCCGACGATCATCGAACTGGCGCTGACAGCGGCGATCCTGGTGTGGACTTACGGGCTAAGCTATTTTGCGGTTACCGCGCTGATGGTCGCCGCCTATGTCTGGTTCACCATTCGGGCAAGCAACTGGCGGATCGATGTTCGCCGCTCCATGAACACATCAGACGCCGAGGCCAGTTCCAAGGCGATCGACTCGCTGCTGAATTTCGAGACCGTCAAGTATTTCGGCAACGAGGAGATGGAGGCCCGGCGCTTCGATCAATCGATGGAGGGCTACGAAAAGGCCGCTACCAAGGTCTACACCTCACAGGGCCTGTTGAATTTCGGCCAGGTGGTAATCTTCGGCGCCGGCATGATGGCGATGATGTCGATGTCGGCGCTGGCCATCCGGGCCGGAACCCAGACGATCGGCGATTTCGTCTTCATCAACGTGCTGTTGATGCAGCTTGCCTTGCCGCTCGGCGTCATCGGTTTCGTCTATAGCGAGGTCAGACAAGGCCTGGCTAATATCGAACAGATGTTCGACCTGCTCGACACATCAGCCGAAATCGTCGATGCGCCGGATGCCAAGGAACTGGTGATCACATCAGGCGCCATCTCGTTCAAGGACGTGCATTTCGCCTATGATCCGGCACGGCCGATCCTGAGGGGCATCTCCTTCGATGTGCCTGCGGGCCATACGGTGGCCGTCGTCGGGCCGTCGGGCGCGGGCAAGTCGACGATATCGAGGCTTCTCTACCGTTTCTATGACGTGCAATCCGGCTCCGTCAGCATCGACGGGCAGGATGTGCGCGGCGTCACGCAGAAGAGCCTGAGGTCGGCGATCGGCATGGTGCCGCAGGATACCGTGCTGTTCAACGACACCATTGCCTACAACATCCGCTACGGGCGGCCATCCGCGACCGAGGCCGAGGTGGAGCAGGCAGCCGAGATCGCCCAGATCGGTGATTTCATCAAGACGCTGCCGGGTGGCTACAAGTCCATGGTGGGAGAGCGCGGCCTGAAATTGTCCGGCGGCGAGAAACAACGCGTGGCGATTGCCCGCACCATCCTCAAGTCACCGCCGATCCTGATCCTCGACGAAGCGACATCAGCGCTCGACACGCGCACCGAACAGGAAATCCAGGCCGCTCTCGATGTCGTCTCGGAGAACCGCACGACTTTGGTGATCGCCCACCGGCTGTCGACGGTCGTCAATGCCGAAGAGATCATCGTGCTCAGGGACGGTGGCATCGCCGAACGCGGCACCCATGCCGAGTTGCTCGACTACAACGGCCTCTATGCGCAGATGTGGAACCGCCAGCGCGAAGCAACAGAGGTCGAGGAGCAGCTCACAAAGGTGCGGGCTGAGGACGATCTGGGTGCCCTTGCCGATCGAAAGAATGCGCCGAACAGAGAGCCGTCGTAACCGCTGGAAAACGCCACAGGCGGCGGCAAGATCGACGCCGTGCGTCGATCAAGCTAAACTTCCAATACTACTTCGACCTAGTTGCAGGATACATCGCGCAGGAAGATTGCGTGTGCATTCCGCATCTCCGCGATATGCCGACATGGCTGCTGCCCCGATCTTAAATTCCTTTCTCGGCGCCTAGAGCCTTTCATGGTTAGATTCCACAGGCATGACAACGAAGAATAAAACATTCAACTAATCGGTTGACTATTTAGAATCGAGCGCTTACATTCAACCACATGGTTGAACTAAGAGCATTTGAGATGCTGAACTTCTGCAAGCGCCTCCGGACCATTCGTCGGGATGTGCAAGGACAAGCCCTTCACCAAAGGCCATCAGCAGCATCCACAAAGGAGACGAAGAATGACCGAACTTGCCACCACGGACGACTTCGGCGTGCTGACAGAGAATGCCACGTTGACGATCCAACGCCTTCTGCCCGGCCCCATCGACCGCGTCTGGGCCTATCTCACCCAAAGCGAACTGCGCCGCCGGTGGTTGGGGGCGGGTGAGATGGAAATGAAATCAGGTACACCTTTCGAACTCGTCTGGCGGAACGACGAACTGACGAACCCACCCGGCCAGCGGCCATCCGGCTTTTCCGAAGAGCAGCGCATGCAGAGCCAGATCACCGAGTTCGACCCACCCCGCAAGCTCTCCTTTACCTGGCAAGGCAGCGGCAACGTTTCGTTCGAACTGGAGCCGAAGGGCAACAAGGTGCTGCTGACGGTGACCCACCGCCAGATAGCCGAGCGTGCGACCAGATTGATGATCGGAGCCGGCTGGCACATGCACCTCGATATCCTGGTCGCCCGCGTGACAGGCACGGAGCCCGAGCCATTCTGGGACGGCTGGAGCCGCCTCAGGAAGGAATATGACCGGCGTCTGCCGGCCTGACTGAACCAAGAAATCCGAACCCGATGGTGCAGGCCTTCGCAAAGGCCTCACCCCACACGACAAACAGGAGATGATCATGGATGAGCGCAGCTACACCACTGCCTTTACGGTAGACCAAAGTCCGGAAGAAGCCTTCGCTGCCATTAACAATGTCCGCGGATGGTGGTCGGAAGAAATCGAGGGCAGAACCGACAAGGTCGGCGAGGAGTTCAAATATCGTTTCAAGGACGTCCATCGCTGCAAAATCAAGGTAACCGAACTGGTTCCAGGCAAAAAAGTCGCGTGGGCCATTCTGGAAAACTACTTCAGTTTTACCGAAGACACGGCCGAATGGACCGGCACCAATGCCATCTTTGATATCTCCAGGAAGGGTGACAAGACCGAAATCCGGCTCACGCACCAAGGCTTGGTTCCCGAATACGAGTGCTACGAGATCTGCTCCGACGGATGGGGCACTTACATCAACGGCAGTTTGCGAAGCCTGATCGTGACAGGCAAGGGCCAACCCAATGTCGGCCAACCCATGACCGAGAGCGAGCGGATACTCGTGCGCTAAGTCACCGTCGGCGTTCAGTCTACCGCCCGGTCCAACCGGACGGAGCACCACAAGCAAATGGAGATTGGCATGCGGAAGATGATTACTGGAATGAAAATTTCTGTTGACGGGAAGATTCAGGGCTCGGATTCTATGGCCGACTGGGTGGAGGCGTGGTCGGAAGACTATGGATTGACGCCACAGATCGATGCCTGCGTGCTCGGTGGAAACATGTATCGCGGTTATGAGCGATATTGGACCGCGATCCAGAACGAGCCGGAAACACCAATCTGGATCACCGGCAGCCCGCCGACAGCGGCTGAACGTGAATGGGCTCGGTTTGCCGCCCGGACCCCGCACTACGTGCTGTCGAGCACCCTGACTTCGACCGCCTGGTCGAATACAAGCTTTATTGAAAGCATAGACGATATCGCCGCCCTCAAGCAGCAGCCCGGCAAGGATATCTACCTCATGGGTGGCGCGCAAATCACCGCGAGCCTTATCGATGCGGGGTTGGTGGATGAGCTCAGGCTTATCACCTATCCGCTGATCGCCGGTGAAGGGAAGTCGCTCTTTGCCGCAGCCGAGCGTCGCCGCGGGCTGGAGTTGCGAAAGGTCCAGGAGCTTTCAGGTGGACGCATAAGCATGGTCTACGCGATAGGCTGACGGAGCGGGCAGGTTTCCCCTTAAGCATAAAGACATTGGAACGGAGACACAAAATGAGCACTTCCTATTATCGATGGGTGATTGTCGCTGCCGGCGGCCTGTTGGGCTGCATCG
This sequence comes from Shinella sp. OV683, assembly GCF_057787725.1. Classification (NCBI taxonomy): domain Bacteria; kingdom Pseudomonadati; phylum Pseudomonadota; class Alphaproteobacteria; order Hyphomicrobiales; family Rhizobiaceae; genus Shinella; species Shinella sp. OV683. The sequence continues at coordinate 293,595 of NZ_CM173543.1, read as the reverse complement.
CGATAGGCGCCATGTTTTCGCTGCCTGTTTTTCTTCTGCCCATCTCGCGGGATACCGGATGGTCCATGACCGGCGTGTCCAGCGCTATGACCATCGGCTTTATCTCGATGGCATTGGCGAGCATGGTCTGGGGTGGTCTGTCTGACCGTCTGGGGCCCCGCCTGATACTGGTGATCGGGTCCACCATCCTCGCTGGAAGCCTGGCTCTGGCAAGCCAGGCGACGTCGCTTCTCGGGTTCCAGTTCGTCTTCGGCATGCTCGTTGGCGGTGCCACCGCGGCGATCTTCGCGCCGATGATGGCTTGCGTCACGGGTTGGTTCGACACGCATCGCAGCCTTGCAGTGTCCCTGGTGTCTGCGGGCATGGGAATGGCGCCAATGACCATGTCGCCCTTGGCGGCATGGCTCGTTTCCATCTATGACTGGAGAACGTGCCTTCAAATCATTGCCATCATCGTTGCGGCCGTGATGATCCCGGTGGCGCTTCTGATACGCCGCCCGCCTGGGAACGACAGCGCGGCCGCATCTTCCAGTGACGATCTGCAATCGTCCATGACCGTGGGTCAGGCGGTGAAATCGCCGCAATTCATTGTCTTGCTGCTGACCAATTTCTTTTGCTGCGCCACCCATTCAGGTCCGATATTCCATACGGTGAGCTATGCCGTGAGCTGCGGAATACCGCTGATAGCAGCTGTTTCGATCTACAGTCTGGAAGGGTTGGCAGGCATGGGTGGTCGCGTCGCCTTCGGCATCCTCGGAGACCGGTTCGGGGCCAAGCAGGTTCTGGTGCTGGGACTGCTGGTGCAGGCATTCGGCGCGCTGGCCTATGTGTTCGTGGGCAATCTCGAGGGGTTCTATGCCGTCGCGGCATTGTTCGGCTTTATCTATGCCGGCGTCATGCCTCTCTACGCCGTCATCGCCCGTGAGAATTTTCCCCAGCGCATGATGGGAACGGTCATCGGCGGAACGGCGATGGCCGGCAGTCTGGGCATGGCGACCGGCCCTTTGGCGGGAGGTCTGATCTACGACAACCTGGGCTCCTATAGCTGGCTCTATATCGGCGCCTGGGCCATTGGAATTGGTGCCTTCCTGATTGCCTTGACCTTCAAGCCTTTCCCGAAGGCCCAGCAGGCACTGGCGGCCTGAGCGGCTGGAGACGACCGCTGATCGGAATCTGGCGGATTTTACAGTAGCCGGCCGGGTCTGGCCCCGGTCTGCCGGCCATTGGCAATCACGGCCTCGCCGTTGACCCAGACATGGCTGATGCCGGATGGAAGCAGCGTCGAATCCGCAAAAGTCGCATTGTCGGCGATCGCATCGTCGAACAGCACCAGATCGGCGGCCAGACCCGGACGCACAAGCCCGCGATCGGCAAGCGAGAAGCGCTGCGCGGCAACCGACGTCATCCGCCGCACGGCATCTTCAAGCGAGAACCACTTCTTGTCGCGCCGTAAAGGTCCGGCAATCCTCGGAAAGGTGCCGAATGCGCGCGGATGCGGCTTGGAACCCGGGCGTGGCAGCCCGTCGGAACCGGCCATGTAGAGCCGGTTGCAGCAGGCGTCGTGCAGATCGGTCTCATCGAGCTGAAAGAGGATAATGCCTGTTTGGCCATTGTCTTCCTCGATGAAGCGCAACATCAGGTCGAATGGCTTTATACCAAGCTGGGTCGCCGCATCGACCATGCTGAGGCCCTCAAGATACTTCAAACCGGCGACGCCGATCGCGGAAAGCCGCACATTCTCCCAGCCGATCAGCCAGACCTTGCTCTGACCGTGAAAGCTATCGCCACCATTTTCCACCCAGTTCCTGAGTGCGGCGAGCGCCTGCGGATCGGAAAGCCGCCGCTTGAGGCCATCGAGGCCGCCATCCATCACAGCTGGTGGCAGAAGCTGCAGCAGCCAGGTGCTGCCGGCCGGATAAGGATACATGTCGAAGCTGATGTCGATTCCTTCGCTGCGGAAATCCTCCAGCAGTTCGATCGCCTTGGGGATCTGTCCCCAATTCGGCCTTCCCGCCGATTGAAGATGCGACAGCAAGCCGGCCGAGCCCGAGGCCCTGAGCACATCGCCGAACTCGTTGATCGCATCCATCAGCCCTGCCTCGTAGGAGCGGACATGCGCGGCCAGCACCTTGCCATATTGGCGCACAGTCCGGCCAAGCGCGAAAAGCTCGTCTTGCCCGGCAAAAGCACTGGGTGGATAGACCAACCCGAGCGAAAGACCGGCAGCACCCTGTTGCAGCTGGCTGGCGAGCAAAGCGCACATCCCGTCGATTTCCGCCTCGCTTGCGGGACGCCGGTCGTGACCCATCACCGCCAGCCGCAGGGCCGCATGCCCGACAAGCGACACGACATTGAGCGCTATCCCCTCGCCCTCCAGCGCATGTCGATAAGCATTGAGGTCACCGAAAATCTCGCGCTCCGCCGTCTCGCCGAGCAGGCCCGAAAAGTGCTGGCGCAGGTTTTCGCGAGATCCTTCCGTCGCCGGGTAAAGCGAAAACGAGCAGTTGCCGACAACGATGCTGGTAACGCCCTGGAACGCCTTTTCCGGGCGGTCGCGCTCCCTGAGAAAAATCAGGTCGTCATGGCAATGCGCATCGATGAAGCCCGGCGCCAGATAGCGCTCGGCGGCATCGACGATGTCGACATCCGGACCAGCCGGAAGATCATGGCCGATCCGCACGATCTTGCCGCCGGACACCAGCACGTCACCGCGATACCACGGCGACCCCGTGCCATCGATGATGCGCGCGCCACGAATGAGCGTATCCTGCATGATGTGGTTTCCTTCAGAGTTCGACGGGAACATCGTAAAAGAAACCGGCGGGAGTTCCGCCGGTTCACGTATGCATCAAAGCGCCGCGATAGCTGTCATCTCGACGCGCAGATCGGGGTCGGCCAGCCGGGCCTCGACGCAAGCGCGCGCGGCCGGATTTTCCGGATCGATCCAGGCATCGTAGACGCTATTCATCGCTTCGAAATCGACGATCGCCGGCAGGAAGACGTTGACGGCCAGCAATTTCGACTTGTCGGTGCCGGCTTCCTTCAGCAGCTGGTCGATCTTGGACAGCACGTCGCGGGTCTGGTCTTCGATGCCGGCCTTGCGATTTTCGGCAACCTGTCCGGCGATGTAGACGACGCCGCCGTGGCTGACGGCCTGGCTCATCCGGGAGCCCTTCTGATAGCGCATGATCATGGGGTATTTTCCTTTTCCTGGTCTTGGAAGGCAGTCTTGGTCAGCCGAAGCTGGTGGGAAAGACCGCAGTAACCGTGTGGGTTTCGTCGAGGCCGTAGAGCAGCGCGTGCCGGTCGAGGCAGGTGCAGGGATGCGAGATGCCGAATTCAACGATGTCGCCGATAACGACATCTGTATCGGTGCCGATAGTGACGAAGGCATGCTGGTCATTGAGCTTGATCACCTCGGCGCCCTCGATCTGCCGCAGAAGCCTGCCGTCCCTGTAGATCGACAACGGGCGTGGCAGCCCCTGGTCCATTGCCACATCGCGAAGGCCCATGCCACAGATCGCAAGGCCCCTTTCGGGCCGCGACAGAACCTCCGCCCAAAGTCGCAAAGCAGGCTTGAAACCGCTCGCCGCAGATGCCGCCTTGCCGTCGATCTGGAACCCCGCACGGCCGTCGAGCGATGTGAGGCCGCGCTCGTAGACACCATGATCGTGGAAGAAAATTGCCCCGCTGCGCAGCACAAGCGTGGCATTTGCATCGCTTGCCAGAACAGGTTTCAGCGCTGCTACCACCATGTCGAAATAAACCGATCCGCCCGCGGTCACGATGAGCTTGCGATCGGCACCGATGCGCGCGCGTGTCGCCCGGTAAAAGTCGCCGGTGATTTCCATTAAGCCGGAAATCCGGTCCGCGGTGTCGGCTGGATCTGCGGTCGCGGCTGCACCTTCATAGGCAGCAATACCGCACAGGCGGAAATTGTCGGTTTCCGCCACAAGTATGGTTTCGACGATGGCATTCGCGACATCTTTCGAGCGAGCCCCGGCACGCGCTGCACCAAGCTCTACCAGCAGGCCGAGTGATGGCAGATCGCTGCGTCCTGTCCAGGCATCGCGCAACGCCTCTGCCAGTTCGACGGAATCGACGAAGATATGAATCTCTGCTTCCGGATGGTTCGCCAGCAATGCAGCAAGGCGCTTGGCTGCCGACCTGCCGCCGATCTCGTTGGCGAGGATCAGACGCGTCATGCCCGCCTTCAGCATCACCGAGGCCTGCCTGATATCGGCGACGGTCGTACCCCAGGCGCCGGCATCGAGAAGTTGCCGGGCAAGTGCAGTCGACATTGGCGTCTTGGCATGCGGGGAGATCTCGACGCCCTGCCCACCGACATAGCGCATCATCAGGTCGATATTGGCTGCAAAGGCTGCGCGGTCGAGCGAGATCAACGGCAAAGACATCGCGCCGTCAAACGGCTTCCAGCCCTGTCTGCCGATTGCCTCAAGCGGCAGTGCCGGATGCCCGGCCGGGAAGCCGCGAATACGGTCGTCGATCAAGGTCGAGGCAACGGCCGTGGAAAGAGCAATATCAGACATCGGCACTATCCTGTGATGATTGCCCGGCATCGAGGCCGAAGCGGTATGTCCGGTTGGTGGTCGCGAAAACTGGGTGCCACTCATCGCTACTCAAATCGACAGCCGCCGGCCTTGTCTTCCAGGACCCTTCGCAAAGTGAGTCGATAAGCCTCATTCCGCAAAACGGCCGGTTTGCGACCGGCCGTTGCCCAGGCTCCATTCAGAGCTTGATGGCGAAGTGCTTGCGAATGGTTTCGTCGATCTTCCACAGGCCCTTGAAACCAGCTTCGACCACGAACGCGTCGCCCGGTCCGAGCACCACGGGTGCACCGCCGTCCGGGGTGATGGTCAGCTTGCCTTCCATGATGTGGACGAATTCATAGTCCGTATAGGTCGCGTGATAGGTGCCGGGCGTGGCTTCCCAATAGCCGGAAATCATGCTGCCATCGTCCGATGTATGCAGCACCCAAGTCTTCATCGACGGTGTGCCTTCGACAACGACCCAGCCGTCGAGATCCTCAGTAACCGGCGCTGCCGATGTGCTGTCGCCCAGCTTTACAACATAATCCATGTGTTCCTCACTTCTTCATTGTTTATCCCGCCGGGGCTGGATAGCTGTGCTGTGTGGCACAGATGTGAAAAAAGCGCGAGCAAGAACGATCGCACTTGCCTCACCATGTTCGATTTCGCTGCTCGCCGGACTTCCGATGACGACATCGCCGCGCTCGTTCACCACGTAAAATGTATCTTCAGAATCCCGCTAGCACTCTCAGGTGTAGAGTGCTACAGGTACGTACGAGATCGGCACTCGCCTTGATCTCATCAAAGGATCATAAAATGACAAGCACCACTTTTCGTCCGCTGCACGACCGTGTTGTCGTGCGCCGTGTCGAGGCCGAAGCAAAGACCAAGGGCGGGATCATCATTCCCGACACCGCCAAGGAAAAGCCGCAGGAAGGCGAAATCGTCGCCGTCGGCACTGGCACCCGTGACGAAACCGGCAAGATCATCCCGCTCGATGTCAAGGCTGGCGACCGCGTCCTGTTCGGCAAATGGTCGGGCACCGAAGTCAAGCTCGACGGCGAAGACCTTCTGATCATGAAGGAAGCTGACATCATGGGAATCATGGGCTGATCATCCGATCGCCCTTCCATCCCTTCCACGACGACCATTGGGCCATGAGCCCGGGAGTTTTCTAAAATGGCTGCCAAACAAATCAAATTCGGTCGCGATGCTCGCGAAAAGATGCTGCGCGGCGTTGATATCCTTGCTGACGCAGTGAAAGTCACGCTCGGTCCCAAGGGCCGCAACGTCATCGTCGACAAGTCCTTCGGCGCGCCGCGCATCACCAAGGATGGCGTCACCGTCGCCAAGGAAATCGAACTTGAAGACAAGTTCGAGAACATGGGCGCCCAGATGGTCCGCGAAGTTGCTTCGAAGACCAACGACATCGCCGGTGATGGCACGACCACGGCAACCGTTCTGGCCCAGGCGATCGTTCGCGAGGGCGGCAAGGCCGTTGCTGCCGGCATGAACCCGATGGACTTGAAGCGCGGTATCGATCTCGCGGTTGCCGCCGTCGTCAAGGATCTCGTTGCCAAGGCAAAGAAGATCAACACCTCGGAAGAAATCGCCCAGGTCGGCACGATCTCTGCCAATGGCGAGAAGGAAATCGGCCAGTACATCGCCGACGCCATGCAGAAGGTCGGCAATGAAGGCGTCATCACAGTTGAAGAAGCCAAGACCGCGGAAACCGAGCTTGAAGTCGTCGAAGGCATGCAGTTCGATCGCGGCTACCTCAGCCCGTATTTCGTGACCAACGCTGAAAAGATGGTTGCTGAACTCGAAGATGCCTACGTGCTTCTGCATGAGAAGAAGCTCTCCAACCTCCAGGCGATGCTGCCGGTTCTCGAAGCTGTCGTTCAGACCGGCAAGCCGCTGCTGATCATCTCCGAAGATGTCGAAGGCGAAGCGCTTGCAACGCTCGTCGTCAACAAGCTGCGCGGCGGCCTCAAGATCGCTGCCGTCAAGGCACCGGGCTTCGGCGATCGCCGCAAGGCGATGCTCGAAGATCTGGCTATCCTGACCGGTGGCACGGTGATCTCCGAAGACATCGGCATCAAGCTCGAAAACGTCACACTTGAAATGCTCGGCCGCTCCAAGAAGGTCTCGATCACCAAGGAAACCACCACGATCGTCGACGGCGCCGGCAAGAAGTCCGACATCGAAGGCCGCGTTGCCCAGATCAAGGCCCAGATCGAAGAAACCACTTCCGATTACGACAAGGAAAAGCTCCAGGAACGCCTCGCCAAGCTCGCCGGTGGCGTTGCCGTGATCCGCGTCGGTGGTGCAACCGAAATCGAAGTCAAGGAAAAGAAGGACCGCATCGACGACGCGTTGAACGCAACGCGTGCAGCCGTCGAAGAAGGTATTGTTCCGGGCGGCGGCACGGCTCTGCTGCGTGCGTCTGTCGTCCTCGACATCAAGGGTGAAAACGACGACCAGAATGCCGGTATTAACATCATCCGCAAGGCACTGCAGTCGCTGGTTCGCCAGATCTCCGAAAACGCAGGCGACGAAGCCTCGATCGTTGTCGGCAAGATCCTTGAAAGCAACACCGACAACTACGGCTACAATGCCCAGACCAGCGAATTTGGCGACATGATCGCCATGGGTATCGTTGATCCGGTCAAGGTTGTGCGTACGGCTCTGCAGAATGCAGCTTCGGTTGCCGGCCTGCTGGTTACGACGGAAGCCATGATCGCCGAACTCCCCAAGAAGGAAAACGGCGGCGGCATGCCTGACATGGGCGGCATGGGCGGCATGATGTAACGAGGCTTCTGCCTTTACATTTCCCAAACGCAGAACGGGGCTCCATTGGAGCCCCGTTAGCTTGTTGACAAGCCAACCCGGCGACGTCATCCTCGGGCTTGTCCCGAGGATCTGCTCACGGTTCATTAAATAGTTGAAAATAGTGGCTATAGTCCACGTGCGCAGATCCTTGGGACAAGCCCAAGGATGACGTCAGAGACTTTGTCAGTAGTCTGACGGGCTCCAGTGGGGGCCTGCTTTTCATGTGTCGATTGCGACGAAACATCAGAGCCCGTTGAAAAACCCGCTCAGTCGGTCCATCGCCTCTTCCAGCCGCTCATAGCTCTGCGAGCCGAAGCAGACCCGCAGATGTTCGTCGCCGAGTTGGCCGTAGAACGCACCGGATTCCACCACCACGCCAGCCTTTTCCAGAATCAAATCCGCAGCCTGCTGCGCCTTCAGCCCTGTACCGCTGATATCGGGAAACGCATAGATCGTGCCTTCCGGGCTGGCGCAGGTCACGCCGGGCATCTGGTTGAGCCGGCTGACGACGAGATCGCGCTTGCGGCGGTCGTCATCGACCATATCCTGAAGGATCTCGGCAGGACCCGTCACTGCTGCCAGCGCGCCATACTGGATGAACGTGTTGACATGGGTGATCTCGTTGGCGGTGATCTTCATCAGGCCGGGCATCAACGAGGCATCGGTGGCAATGTAGCCGAGACGCCAGCCATCCATCGCATAGGCCTTGGTAAAGGCGAACATCGAGATCGTCCGTTCCTTCATGCCAGGCAGCGACGCAATGCTGACATGCTCGGCGCCATCAAAGACGATCTGTTCATAGACTTCGTCGGAAACGACAATGAGGTCGTTCTTGATGGCCAGGTCGGCGAGCACCTGCAACTCATCGCGTGAATAGACCCGACCGGTTGGGTTGGATGGATTGACCAGCACGATCATGCGCGTGCGCGGCGTGATCAGCGGCTCGATCAATTCGCGCTTGATGCCGAAGTTGGTTGACTTGTCGAGCGGCGCCAGCACCACCTTGGCGCCAGTCATCTCGATCTTGTTGATATGCTGCGGATAATAGGGTTCGAGCAAAATCGCCTCGTCGCCGTCGTCGAGCAGCGCCATGAAGGCAGCATAGGAGGCCTGGGTCAGGCCGTTGACCATCAGGATCTCGTCCGGCGTCACGTCGATCTTGTTGTAGTCGGCAAGCTTCTGCTGCAGCGCCTTGCGCAAGGCCGGTTCGCCACGCAGGTCGCTATAGTGCACCAGTCCATCGCGCAATGCCTTGACGGTCGCGTCCTTGATGTGGGCCGGCGTGTCATGGAAGGGCCGACCAAGCTCAAGATGAATGAGATCGACGCCATTGGCAGCCATCGCAGCCGCTTTTTCGAACATGCCGAAGCTTTTGGCCGAGGTTTGCGATATCCGCCGTGCAAAGCGTGTCATGAAAGTCCCATCCTTTTATCAATTCCGCTGCGCTACCGATCCGCGCTGTCACCGTCCTAGCTCAATTTGAGCATTTGATCAAATATTTTTCTTTGAGTGTCAGAAACGCGAGCGAACGCCAGAGTGCCAGCACTTTGGCAGGCCGTTCCCATAGGTTCACTACAGACATTTCGACCATTTTCTCTGCCGAGAAATACGTGCACGCCGACCTCTCAAGCAAAATCCGTTCTTGCCAAGCCCAAACAGACCTGATCATTTGATATCTTCAAAGGGCTCAAGCAAGTTCGGCCGGCCACCGTACCGAACAAGGAGATGATGCATTGGCGCTGGATGAAGGATTTGGACCGGTTGCGGGTCGGGTAACGATTCAGGACGGCGTCTATCTCCAGTTGCGCGAGGCACTGCTGACCGGCAGGTTTGATCCCGGCCAGGTATTGACGATCGCCTCGCTGTCACAATCCTTTGACACCAGTCACATGCCGGTGCGCGAAGCACTTCGCCGGCTCGCCGCGGAGAATGCGCTGGAAGTCGCGCGCAATGGCTCCGCCCGCGTGCCACCCGTCAGCGTCTCGCGATTGGACGATCTTTGCCGTGCCCGCGCTGCCATCGAGGGCCTTGCGACCGAGATATCAGCGCAATTGATCAGCCCCGACGATATCGATGTGCTGGAAACGATCGTCGCCGAGCACGAGGCCTGCGCCCAGGCGGGCCAGGTCTTCGCGATGCTCGACAAGAACCGCGAGTTTCATTACTTTGTCTACAAAGCCTCGAGATCAGAGGTCCTGACCCAGTTGATCGACACGCTTTGGTTGCGATACGGCCCCTATATGCGCATGCTGTCGGCCTATGTCGAACCGCGAATGACCAGCGAGGACTTCATGTCCTACACCATGCGTCATCGCAGAATCATCGCCGCAATGCGCCAGCGCGATGCCGGGCGGGCGCGGGAGGAAATGGTTTCCGACATCCGCGATACTCAGGACCTGCTACGCAAGTTGATTGCGCAATAGAAGCAAACCGCCCCTGAATGATTGCTGAGCAACAAGCAGAAGCGCGCTTGAACGCCTGAAAACCCAGCCATCCCGCCCTTGAAGGGGCGAAAAATACAATTATGCGAATCTCTCCATGGGGCTAATTGACGGCACCGCGATATTGTGATCTTTTGATCAAAATACTTGAGGTTTGAAATGTCCGGCTATTTTCTCTACCACTCCATCGGGACGTTCCCCGGCAAGGCCGAGCGGATGTGCGATGCGCTCGCCCGCTTTTCCACGGTATGGTCGGCGGAAGATGACGGACAGTGGCCGGCAGCGCTCGGCTTACGCCAGAACTTCATCGATGCGTGGCGAGGCATCATCGATGCGCCGGTGGGATCGCTGACTACCTCGGAAAATGTCACGCAGGCGCTGTATAGCCTGATCGGCGCCCTGCCGGAGGATCGCCTGCGCGGCAAGCGGCTGCTCGTTGCCGCCGATTGCTTCCCCAGCCTGCACTTCCTGCTCGCCGGCATTGCAGATCGCTTCGGCTTCACGCTCGACACCGTCCCGCTGCGTCCCGGCGAAAGCTGGGTCCGTGACGACGATTTCATCGCCCATTGGAAGGAAGATGTCGGCCTCGCACTGCTGACCTTCGTCTCCTCGACCACCTCGCACCGCGTCAACGTCGATCGTCTTGCAGCGCATGGCCGCGCGATGGGATCGATCGTCGGCGTGGATATCACCCAGGGCGTCGGCGTCCTGCCCTTCTCCATCAATACGAACCATGCCGATTTCGTCGTCTCGACTTCGTTGAAGTGGCTGTGCGGCACATCAGGCGCCGGCATCCTCTATGTCCGCCCCGATTTGCTGGCGACATGCCGCCCCGAATTGCGCGGCTGGTTCAGCCAGGAAAATCCGTTCTCTTGGGATCTCGACAAGTTCTCCTATGCCGGCGATATCAGACGTTTCGATCATGGCACGCCGGCCGTTCTGGCATCGGTCGCCTCGCTGCCCGGCATCGAGTGGGTGATGGAGCGTGGCATCGAAGCCGTTCGTGCCAACAATCTCGCGTCCGCTCATGCCATTATCGGCCGCGCCCAGAGCAACGGTTGGGCTATCGTCTCGCCGGTGAATGATGCCGAGCGCGGCGGCAGTGTGATGCTGACGCTGCCCGACACGGTCAGTCCCCCGGCCGTGGTGGCGGAACTCAGGACCCAGAAGCTTTACTGCGATGCGCGCGGCACCACGATGCGGCTCTCGCCCGGCGTCGTGACCTCGGCCGACGCCGTCGACACTCTGTTCAATGCGCTGGAGCGCATTGTGCCGGCAAGGAACGTGCGAACAGGTTGAAAGCAAAGGCTTCGGCACCGCACGCTTTGAATATTCAACACCAAGAAGGCTAGAAAAGAGAGGAACCATGTTTACAAAAATCGCAATTCTCGCAGCCGCAGCGTTGTCGCTGATGGTCTCGTCGGCAGGTGCCGAAGGCAAAATCGTGGTTGGCGCCTATGCCGCCAACCCGCCATGGGAATACAAGAACGAGGCCGGCACGTTCGAAGGCTTCGAAGTCGAAGTCGCCGCCGAAGTCGCCAAGCGTCTCGGCATGGATGTCGATTTTCAACCGCTCGGCTTCCAGGCTCTGTTCGCAGCCACGGCTTCCGGCCGCATCGATTTCGCCATCTCGTCGATCTCGATCAACAACGAACGCCTGAAGAGCCAGTCCTTCACGCAAGCCTATTATGACAGCGACGGCACGATCGTCGGCAAGGCCGATTCCACCGTCAAGACGCTCGAAGACCTCAAGGGCAAGGTGATCGGCGTTGTCGCCGCCACGACCGGCGAAGCCTGGGCCAAGGAAAATGCCGACAAATACGGCATTGCCGAAGTCAAGAGCTATGCCGCTCAGCAGGACCTGCTGCTCGACGTGCAGAACGGCCGTATCGAAGGTGGCGCCGGTGAACTCGCCGGCTTCCAGTACGCCATCACCAAGATCCCCGCCCTGAAGATCCTGGTCCGTATCCCGACCGGCGAGCGCTTCGCGATGATGGCCAAGAAGGATCTGCCGATCCTCGCCAAGGTCAACGATACGATCTCGGAAATGAAGAAGGATGGCACGATGGCTGCCATCCACAAGAAGTGGTTTGGCGTCGAGCCGGATGCCGGCACCAGCACCGTCACGCCGATGCCGATCCCCACCGCTCAGTAATAACTCAGGGCCGCGGCGCGCATGTGCCGCGGCCCTCTTCCTTTTGAACGACCCGGCCTTATCTGCCGAACAACCAGGCAACACCCATGGAACTGATCAATACATTCTTTAACTGGGACATCCTTGTTCGGTCATTTCCGATCCTGATGCGCGGGCTTGGCAACACCTTGCTCCTCGGCTGCGTCAGCATCGTGATCGGCAGCATTGCCGGCCTGTTTCTCTGTTTCGTCCGGCTCTATGCGCCGCGGCCGCTGCAACTGCTGGCGATCGCCTATATCGATGTTTTCCGCGCGCTACCGATCCTGGTGGTGCTGATCCTGATCTATTACGCCCTGCCCTTCGTCGGCATTTCGCTGTCCTCCTTCACATCAGCCACGCTCGCACTGTCGATGGTGCTCGCAGCGTTTACGGCCGAAGTCTGCCGCGCCGGCATCGAGAACGTGCCCAAGGGCCAGTTCGAAGCCGCAGCCAGCCTCGGCCTGCCCTTCTGGTCGGCCATGCGCAAGATCATCCTGCCGCAGGCCGTCAAGGTGATGATCCCGCCTTTGACGAGCAACAGCATCTCGACCTTCAAGGACACCGCGCTTGCATCGGTCGTGGCGATGCCCGACCTCCTGAAGCAGGCCAACGATACCCAGGCGCTGATGGGCAATCCGACTCCGCTGATTGGCGCGGCCATCATCTACTTCATCTTCCTTTGGCCGATGGTTCGCCTGGTCGGCTATCTCGAAAAGCGCAGTGCGACCGCCAAGACGGCGCGTTGAAGCTCCTATCCGAACTGGTTTGAACATGACAGATCTATCCATCGCCCAGGCTTCCGACCGCCCGGCAATCATGATGCGCGACATCAACAAATGGTACGGCCAGTATCATGCGTTGCGCGATGTCAACCTGACGGTAGCCGCCGGCGAACGCATCGTCATCTGCGGTCCATCGGGCTCGGGCAAATCCACCACCATCCGCTGCATCAACCAGCTCGAAAAGCATGAAAGCGGCTCGATCACCGTCAATGGCATTGAGCTCGAAGGCAAGGGCAAGCGGCTGGACGAAATCCGCCGCGAAGTCGGCATGGTGTTTCAGCACTTCAACCTGTTTCCGCATCTGACGATCCTGGAAAACTGCACCATCGCGCCGATGACCGTGAAGGGAACATCCCGCAGGCAAGCCGAGGAAATTGCCCGCCACTATCTCGAGCGCGTCCGCATCGGCAATCTCGGCGATCGCTATCCGTCGCAACTCTCCGGCGGCCAGCAGCAGCGCGCGGCGATTTCGCGTTCGCTCTGCATGCAGCCCAAGGTGATGCTGTTTGACGAGCCGACATCGGCGCTTGACCCGGAAACGGTTGGCGAAGTGCTCGACACGATGATCTCGCTGGCCGAAGATGGGATGACCATGCTGGTCGTCACCCATGAGATGGGCTTTGCCCGCAAGGTCGCCGATCGCGTCATCTTCATGGATCATGGCGTCATTTGCGAAGAAGCAAAGCCGGAGGCGTTCTTCACATCTCCGAGCAGCGAGCGGGCCGCAGCCTTCCTGAGCCAGATCATGCACTGACATCGGCGCCTTCGGGGGGTCTGTCCAACATTTCAATTTCGCCTGAGGCCTATCATGAACATCACGACATCGCCCTCCGCCGCACAGCTGGCCACATCCTTCCCGGTTGACGTCGTCCGTTCAAAGTTCCCGGCACTGTCGCTGCCCAACGCCCCGGTGTTCCTCGACAATGGTGCCGGCGCTCAGGTGCCGCAGGGCGTGCTCGATGCCGTCAGCCACCATATGCTTCATCGAATGGTACAGCGTGGCGCCCGTTATAGGGCCAGCCGCGAAGTCGACCAGGCAGTGGCCGACGCCCGCGCAAGCGTGGCACTGTTGGTGAACGCCTATGATCCCGCCGAGATCTCGTTCGGCATGAACGCCACTTCGTTCATTCGGTTGGTGAGCCTTGGCATTGCCAAGACCATGGGCGACAGGCCGGAAATCGTTATCACTGATATGGACCACGACGCCAACATCTCGACGTGGCTGGCGCTGGAAGCGCAAGGCGTCAAATGCGTCTGGTGGCGCATGCGTGACGATGGCAACCTGCATATCGATGACCTGCGTCCGCTACTGTCCAGCCGCACGCGGCTGGTCGCTTGCACGGTGGCATCCCATTCCATCGGTTCGCTCGTCGATGTCACTACGGTGGCAAAGCTTGCGCATGCAGTCGGCGCCGAGGTGTTTCTCGACAGTGTCCACTATGGCCCACATGGGCTGATCGACGTGCAGGCCTGGGATTGCGACTATCTGGTCTGCTCGGGCTACAAGAATTTCTCGCCGCATATGGGCTTTCTCTGGGGCCGTTTCGACCTGCTCAAGGCGCTGCCGACCTTCAAGGAAGACTTCATTCCCGACGAGCCGCCGCACAAGATCGAGGTCGGCACCTTCACCTATGAGAACGCTGTCGGCATGGGCGCCGCCGTGTCCTACCTGGAATCCCTCGGCCGCAACTTTGCAACTACCGGCGGAGCGTCGCGACGCGACGATCTCGTCGCCGGCATGACGGCGATCCGCGCCTATGAGACGACGCTGTCGCGCCAATTGCTTGATGTTCTCAAATCCTGCAACGCGACCATCTATGGCGTCTCCGACGAGGCCCGGCTCGCAGAACGCGTACCGACCTTCTGCTTCAACATTCCAAATCGCAGCCCGGCTCTCGTCGCCCAGACGATGGCAGATGCCGGCATCGCGATCCGCGACGGCCACATGTATGCGCCGCGCCTGATGGCCCGGCTTGGGCTGGCCATGAATAGCGGTGCCGTGCGTGCCTCGCTCGTCCATTACAACACATCGGACGAGATCAAGCACTTCGCCGAAATCCTCACCGGGATCGCAGAATAATCCGCAAAGCACGATCCTCGCAGCCGTCGCTTTGACCGGGCGACGGCGTTCGCAAATGCATATAGCGGTTTACACCTGCACTCGGTGGGGACTATAGTCGCCCTGCCCACCACCACACATATCCCATGACATTCCAGGAGTTTTCCATGTTTTCGTGCACCGGTTATGCGGCACAGGAAGCCACCGCGCCTCTTGCTCCTTTCAGCTTTTCCCGCCGGGACACCGGCCCCACCGACATCCGCATCGAGATCCTGTTCTGCGGTGTCTGCCATTCCGATCTGCACACCGCGCGCAACGAATGGCATCATACCGTCTATCCGAATGTGCCGGGCCATGAGATCGTTGGCATCGTCGCCGAGGTCGGCGGCTCGGTCACCAAGTACAAGGTCGGCGATCGCGTCGGCGTCGGCTGCATGGTCGATTCCTGCCGCCATTGCGACAGCTGCGCCGAAGGTCTCGAGCAATACTGCGAGAACGAAAACACCGGCACTTACAACAGCCCCGACAAGGATTTCGGCCACACCTTCGGCGGCTATTCCTCTCATATCGTCGTTGAGCAGGATTTCGTGCTGCGGATTCCCGACAACCTTGACCTGGCCGCTGCCGCGCCGCTGCTTTGCGCCGGTATCACCACGTTTTCGCCACTCCGCCATTGGAATGCCGGTCCCGGCAAGCGTGTCGGCATCGCCGGCATCGGTGGTCTCGGCCATATGGGCGTCAAGCTTGCCCATGCAATGGGCGCGCATGTCACGGTGATCACAACTTCAGAGTCCAAGGTCGCTGATGCCAAGGCACTCGGCGCCGACGAGGTCATCCTGTCGACCAATCCAGACGATATGGCCAAGCACGCCAACAGCCTCGACCTGATCATCGACTGCATTTCCGCCGACCACTCCGTCGACTATTATGCCAGCCTGATCAAGCGCGACGGTGCATTGGTTCTCGTCGGCGCGCCGGAAAAGCCGCTGTCGGTTGCAGCTTTCACCCTGCTTGCCAAGCGCCGCAGCTTTGCGGGCTCCGGCATCGGTGGCATTGCCGAAACCCAGGAGATGCTCGACTTCTGCGGCAAGCATAATGTGCTTTCGGATATCGAAATGATCCCGATGCAGAAGATCAACGACGCCTATGAGCGGATGCTCAAGGGCGATGTGAAGTACCGCTTCGTCATCGACATGGCGACGCTGAAAGCGGCCTGATACGCAGGTGACATCCATCGCATCGAAATAATGCTAACATGCGGCAGTCCGGTGGATTGCCGCATGTGACATGCGATCGATGGAGTGGGAAAAATGCAAGACGATCGAATGGAGCGGTTCAAGCAGGTCTTGAAGGACATCGCTAAACTGCGCACCCGGATCGACAAGATGAAGTCCGGACACCTTGCTGTCCATGCCGGCGCTGAAGATGTCACCCCGTCGGCTACCGCCGAAGACGAGGCCACAATCAGGCTGCTGATCGAAATCGTCGACGGGTTCTACGCCGACCTGAAAGTCTATGCCGGCGACCTCATCATCGATGAAGGAACGCGACCGGAAGACCTCAACGCCAGCAATGACGACTGAACGGCGATCGGGGTTATTTCTTTGCACCATCAACCGCTTGCAACGCCGCCCGCAACCCGGGCGGCTTTTTCTTTTCATGAAAATGTCTTTGTTCTTCGAATAAAGTTCAGCCTATAAACGTAGAACATTTTGCGGCAGTCGATTGCCTGAAGTCTCCGAGGAGAGATGGGCGACCGGCTGGAACAGTGTGCGGGGGGAATTGCACCAATGGTCCATATTCCTGAAACGTCGATGCGATCGGAGCCCGTTCCGAGGCTGCAACTTCTTGTCTTTCACCACAGATACGATCTTTCAAGCCGTCGCCGGCCCACGCCGACGTCGCTCTTTGCCTGACACGAATAATTAGCATTCATCGGCCCAGCCGCTATCGGGAGTTACCACGTCCATGCGCGCACTTATCCGATCCACTCTTCTTCTCGCCGGTCTCTTGCTCCCCGCCCTTGCGGCTCCCGCTTTGGCGCAGGAGTCACAGAAGACCGTGGTGACCGTCAAGGACGCCGACTATTTCGGCTTTGATCTTCGCACCGTCCAGAACGTCACGCTCGACCAATGCGGCCAGACCTGCAAGGACGACGATGCCTGCAAGGCCTTCACCTACAACACCAAGGCCAAGTGGTGCTTCCTGAAATCCGATTTCAACACCATGAACCCGTTCCCCAGTGCGGTGGCCGGCAAGATCGTCATGGAAGTGGCCGAGCGTGACATCGGCGCGCCCGACAGCCTCGATTTCCTGACCCAGCAGCAGGTGAACGACGCCAGAACCATGCGTGAGGGGCTCGCAGTGGACCCGGGCATGCAAGGTCTCGGCGTCGACGCCATTATCGCCCTGGCTGGACGCGATGCCCTGGCGGGCAATGTCGATCGGGCCATGGTAGACCTGAAGTCGGCGCTGGCGATCGATCCCGACAATATCGACCTGTGGATCCGGATGTCGGAGATGGGCGGCCGGGTCGCCAACAATTACGACATCAACAATCAGGGCCTGCAGGCCGCCGTCAACGCTTATCAGCTCACCCGCACAAAGTCCGTGCGCGCCCAGACTCTGGTGACGATGGCGAAAGCGCTGGAATATACTCAGAACTATCGCGCCGCCATCAATGCGTACAAGGCCGGCCTGAAGCTCGTCGAGAACCCGACCATCCAGGCAGCTTACGAGGATCTGCGCGTCCGCCAGGGTTTCCGGGTGATCGGCAACACAGTCAATTCCGATAGTGCTACCCCGAGCGCCTGCGTTCAGTTCTCCGAACCGCTGGTCAAGTCCGGCGTCGACTACACCTCCTTCGTCACGCTGGACGGCGCAGCACCCAAGGCACTCGAAGCCAAGGGCAGCGAAATCTGCGTCGAAGGCCTCGTCCACGGCAGCCGCTACAAGCTGGCTCTGCGCCAAAACCTGCCGTCGTCCGTCAATGAACCCCTGCTCGCCCAGGTCGATCTCGACCTTTACGTCAAGGATCGGGGCCCGACGGTGCGCTTCACCGGCGACAGCTTCGTGCTGCCGAGCACCGCTCGCCGCGGCATCCCGATCGTCTCGATCAACTCCGACAGCGCCCAGCTGAAACTCTACCGCATCGGCGACCGCGCCATCGCATCCTTCCTGACCAGCTCGCAGTTCCTCACCCAGCTCGATGGCTATCGCGCCAGCCAGATCGAGGAAGAACAGGGCGAGATGATCTGGCAGGGCTCGATCGACATCAAGAACGAGCTCAACAAGGACGTCGTCACCAGCTTCCCCGTCGACGAGGCCCTGCCGAAGCGCAAGCCCGGCGTCTATGTGCTGACGGCGGAATCGACCCAGGCCAACGGCAATTATTGGGATAGCAAGGCGACGCAATGGTTCGTCGTCTCCGATATCGGCATCTCCACCTATGCCGGCACCGATGGATTGAACGTGTTCGTCCGCTCGCTGGCCTCCGCCAAGCCGTTGCCGAACGTCACCCTGCAATTGCTCGCCAAGAACAATGAAATCCTCGGCACCGCGACCACGGATGCCAACGGCCGCGCCGTGATACCCGCCGGCCTGATGCGCGGCACGGCAGCGCTGACGCCGGCCGTTCTCACCGCACAGAACGGCGCCAGCGACTACGTCTTCCTCGACATGACCCGCGCCGGCTTCGACCTCTCCGATCGCGGCGTCACCGGACGTGCAGCACCGGGCGCGATCGACGTTCTCACCTGGACCGAACGCGGTATCTACCGTGCTGGCGAAACCGTGCACATTGCGGCACTCGCCCGCGATATCGCAGGACAGGCAATCGAGAAACTGCCGCTGACCTTCGTCTTTACTCGTCCCGATGGCGTCGAGGACCGCCGTGTCGTCACCAATGGCGGCGATCTCGGTGGCTCGACGTTGGATCTGCCGCTGATGGCCAATGCCATGCACGGCTCCTGGACGATGAATGTCTATACCGATCCAAAACAACCGACGCTTGCGACGAAAACCTTCCTGGTCGAGGACTTCGTGCCCGACCGGATCGAATTCGACATGGTGGCCAAGGACAAGGACATCAAGCCAGGCATTCCAGCCAGCATCGAGATCGACGGTCGCTTCCTTTATGGAGCACCCGCTGCCGGCCTCGAGCTCGAAGGCGACGTTGCCCTGAAGCCGACCCGCACCCGCGCCGAATTCAAAGGCTACCAGTTCGGCCTCGCCGACGAGGAAGCGCAGGAAGAAACCCGCGTGCCGCTCGACAACCTCGACGCACTGGATGATCAGGGCAAATCGACGATTGCTGTCAACCTGCCCGAACTGCCGTCCACAACGCAGTTCCTCGAGGCCAAGGTCGTCGTCCGCCTCAAGGAGGCTGGCGGCCGGGCCGTCGAGCGCGATCTCGTGCTGCCGGTCAATTCCGGCAACGAGATGATCGGCATCAAGCCGGAATTCGAAGGCGACCTGCAGGAAAATTCGATTGCCAAGTTCCACCTCATCGCGCTTGATGCCGAGGGCAAGAAGGAAGCCATGACCGGCCTGCGCTGGAAGCTGGTCAGCGTCGAGCGTAATTACCAATGGTATCGCGACGGCTCCTCCTGGCGCTATGAGCCGATCGTCACCACCAAGGATGTCGACAGTGGCGTCGTTGATGTGACCACAGGTGGCGCGACCGTTCAGGCCGCCGTCTCATGGGGTCGCTACCGCCTCGAAGTCGAATCCACCGCCAATGACGGCCCGACCTCCAGCGTCGAATTCGATGCCGGCTGGTATGTCGCTGCTGCCTCGACCGAAACGCCGGATGGGCTGGAAATCGCCCTCGACAAGGAAAACTACAAGGTCGGCGAAACGGCCAAACTCAAGATCTCGCCGCGCTTTGCTGGTGAGGCCCTGATCAATGTCGGCACCGAAAGCGTCATCACCACGCTCAATGCCAGCGTTGCCAAGGAAGGCGCGGTCATCGACATTCCGGTCACCAAGGAGTGGGGTGCGGGCGCTTATGTCACCGCAACGCTTTTCCGTCCGGGCGATGCACAGGAAAGCCGGCTGCCGATGCGCTCCATCGGCATCAAGTGGCTTGCCGTCGATCCCGGCGACAACAAGCTCGCCATGCAGTTGACCGTGCCGGAAAAGACCCTGCCCCGCCAGCCGCTCGACATCGAGCTTGCCGTACAGGGCGCGGGCGCCAATGAGGAAGCCTATATCACGGTCGCGGCCGTCGATGTCGGCATCCTCAATCTGACCCGCTATGAACCCGCCGATCCCGATGGCTGGTATTTCGGCCAGCGTCAGCTGGGTCTCGAAATCCGCGACCTCTATGGCCGCCTGATCGACGGCTCGCTGGGCGCAACCGGACGCCTGCGCAATGGTGGTGACGGTGCTGAGCAACCGCTACAGGGCAACCCGCCGACGGAAAAGCTTGTGGCCTTCTTCTCGGGTCCCGTGAAACTCGATGCACAGGGTAAGGCGAAGGTCAGCTTCGATATCCCGCAGTTCAACGGCACGGCTCGCGTCATGGCGGTCGGCTGGACGAAGACGGGCGTCGGCCATGCGGTCAAGGATGTGGTGGTCCGCGACCCCATCGTCGTCACCACCAGCTTGCCGAAATTCCTCGCGCCGAATGACACTGCCGAGCTCCGGCTGGACATTACCAATACCGATGCGCCAGCGGGCGACTATACGCTCACGCTGACGTCCAGCGACAATGTCGTCATCGACGCCAGCGCCGCCAGCAAACCGCTGCATCTCGACGCCGGCGGCAAGACCTCGCTGACGGTGCCGATCAAGGGCGGCTTGCCGGGCGACGGCATGATCAACATCACGCTCAACGGCGCTAACGCCTTTGCCATCACCCAGGTCGCCAATATCAACGTGCGGCCATCCACCCTGCCGATGACCGAGCGGCGGCTGGTGCGGCTTGATCCGGGTCGCAGCCTGCTTGTCGACAGCCAGCTGATGGCCAATTCGATTATGCAGGGTGCCTCGATCAGCGTGAACCTGACGCGCAACGCCGCCTTCGATATCCCGGCATTGCTGATGACGCTCGATCGCTACCCCTATGGCTGCGCCGAGCAGACAACCAGTCGCGCGCTGCCGCTGCTCTATCTCTCCGAGCTGAACGCGCTGTCCGGCTTGCCGGATGACGGTGAAGTCAAGAAGCGGGTGCAGGAAGCGATCTACCGCGTCCTCTCCTACCAGTCCTCGTCCGGCAGCTTCGGCCTGTGGGCACCGGGTTCGGGTGATTTCTGGCTCGACGCCTACGTCACCGACTTCCTGACCCGCGCCCGCGAGCAGAAATACGACGTGCCGGAACCGGCCATGGTGGCGGCGCTGACCAATCTCGAAAACCAGCTCGGTTATGACAACAATGTCTCCGAGCGCGGCAACGAGATGGGTTATGCGCTCTATGTGCTGGCGCGCAATCGCCGGGCCGCGATCAGCGACCTCCGCTACTACGCCGACACCATGCTCGATCAGTTCCCCACCGAACTGTCGCGCGCCCATATCGCTGCATCGCTTGCGCTCTATGGCGACCACGAGCGTTCGGAACGGATATTCGCCAATGCGGCACGCCAGTCCGGCCTGCTCGTCAATGTCAGCTGGGCACGTTCCGACTATGGTTCGGCGCTTCGCGACGATGCGGCGATCCTGGCACTGGCTGCCGAAAGCAATCCGAAATCGGCGATCATTCCCGAACTCTCCAACCTTGTTGCCAAGGAATGGGAACGCACGACATGGCTCTCGACCCAGGAACAAACCTGGATGATCCTGGCCGCCCGTGCGCTGAAATCGAGCGACCAGGACATCAAGGTCTCGGTCAACGACGAACTGAAGACCGGTGGCTACCAGACGCGGATGACCGGCGAGGAACTGCTTGCCAGGCCGATCAATCTCATCAACCAGGCCAACGACCCGGTGACCGCCGTGATCACCACGGTCGCCTCTCCCAAGGATCCGTTGACCGCTGGCGGTGACGGCTTCGACATCTCCCGCGCCTACTACACGCTGGATGGCGAAGAGGCCAATGTCAGCGAGGTCAAGCAGAACGAGCGTTATGTCGTGGTTCTGAAGGTCACGCAGAAAAACGAGTGGGCCAGCCGCCTGATGATCACCGATCTTCTGCCGGCCGGCTTCGAGATCGACAATCCCGGACTGGTCAACAGCGCCGATATGTCGAATTTCGATTGGCTGCCGGAACAGGAAGCCGCCCATCTCGAATTCCGCTACGACCGCTTCATGGCGGCGCTCGACCAGACCGGCAGCGGCGAGATGACCCTTGCTTACGTCGTTCGCGCCGTAAACCCCGGCGTCTATGACCATCCGGCAGCAAGCGTCGAGGATATGTACCGGCCGCAATTCTCGGCCCGTACCGCGACTGGCAAGATGACGGTCGAGAAGTAAAATGAGACTTGGTCGCGCACTCGCAGGTTTCACAGTGGTTCAGGCAGCACTTGCTGCCGGGATCACCTGGGGCTTGCATGCGCTCGACCAGGCCTATCCGCCGCCGCTCGACAAGGCGGCGGTCGCTTCCCGCGAAGTGCTCGACGCGGATGGCGAGTTGTTGCGCGCCTTCACCACCCCGGACGGCAAATGGAGGCTCAAGATCAAGGCCGCCGACGTCGACCCGCAATTTCTCAAGATGCTGGTCGCCTATGAGGACCAGCGCTTCAACGAACATCACGGTATCGACCTGATCGCGCTCGGCCGCGCCAGCCTGCAACTCGTCACCCACGGCCGCATCGTCTCAGGCGCCTCGACGCTGTCGATGCAGGTGGCGCGCCTCATCGAGCCGCGCCAGGACCGTTCTATGACGGCCAAGCTGCTGCAGATGGCGCGCGCAGTGCAGATCGAGCGTCGGCTTTCAAAGGCTGAGATTCTCGACCTCTACCTCAACCTTGCGCCCTATGGCGGCAATCTCGAGGGCATCCGCTCGGCCAGCCTCGCCTATTTCGGCAAGGAGCCGCGCCGGCTGTCGGTCGGCCAGGCAGCACTCCTGGTCGCCTTGCCGCAATTGCCGGAAAAGCGTCGGCCGGACCGCTATCATAAGGCAGCCGAAGCGGCGCGCAGCCGGGTGCTTGCCCGTCTGGCCGTATCGACCGTCATCGGTGAGGGCGAAGCAGGGCGCGCCGAACTGACACCGATCCCCGACAAACGCCGGGCGCTGCCGTCGCTTGCCGCCCACCTCGCCGAAGCAGCTCTTCGCAAGGCGCCCAAGGAAGTCACCCACCACACGACGTTGAAACGCGACATCCAGCGCGGGCTCGAAGAGGTCGCCTCCGAGGCCGCCGCCAAGCTCGGACCGAAGCTGTCGATCGCCATGGTCATGGCCGATGCCAGGACCGGCGAGATCGTCGCCGAGGTCGGCTCGGCCAACTATTTCGATACCTCGCGCCGCGGCTGGATCGACATGACGCGCATATTGCGGTCCCCCGGCTCGACGTTGAAACCGTTCATCTACGGCCTCGCTTTCGAGGAAGGCATGATCGCCCAGCAGACGTTGATCGAGGACCGGCCGGCCGACTTCTTCGGCTATCGCCCGCGCAATTTCGACATGACCTACCAGGGCGACGTCACCATCCGGCAAGCATTGCAGATGAGCCTCAACGTGCCAGCCGTGCGACTGCTGGATACCGTCGGGCCGTCGCGGCTGCTGGTGCGCTTCCGCCGCGCCGACGTCCGGCCGACCCTGCCGCCCAACGAAACGCCGGGCCTGGCGATCGGCCTTGGCGGCGTCGGCATCACCCTGCACGATCTCGTCCAGCTCTATGCCGGGCTTGCCAATCGCGGCAAGCCGGTAAAGCTCGGCGACGGCATCTACGACCAACCATCGGTCATCGACGGCGAGCCGATCCTTGAGTCCGGTGCGGCCTGGCAGGTCTCCGACATTCTCTCCGGCATGCGCCCGCCGCTCGGCGCCGTCGATCGCGGCATCGCCTACAAGACCGGCACCAGCTACGGCTACCGCGATGCGTGGACGGTGGGTTTTGACGGCCGCTATGTCCTCGGCGTCTGGGTCGGCCGCGCCGACAATGGTGCGATCCCCGGCCTCAGCGGCTTCATCTCGGCAGCCCCCATCCTGTTCGAGGCCTTTGCGCGATCCGGCGTCGCCTTTACCGCATTGCCCTCTGCACCAGCCGGCGCGCTGCGGCTGGACGAGGCGCAACTGCCAGCCAGCCTCAAGCGCTTTGCATTGACCCGATCGGGCCTGATCTCGATGAGCGCCCGCGAGCCTGCGCCGCAGATCGTCTATCCGCCGGAAGGCGCACAGGTCGAACTCGGGCTTCAGACAGCCGACGTCATGCCCCTGTCGCTGAAGCTGCAGGGCGGCCGACCACCTTTCCGCTGGCTCGCCAATGGCAAGCCGATGCTGGAGACCACCCGCAAGCGAAACTACCAGTGGCAGCCGGACGGCAGCGGCTATTCGACCCTGACGGTGATCGACGCCGCGGGCCGCGCGGCCAGCGTGCGAGTTTTTCTGAAATAGTCCTCAACGGATTTGCAGAACGGCTCCCTTGCAAGAAGTCAGCTGGAATTCTGATATAAAAACTTTCAACCCGCAAGCTACAGGTTTTCCTGCACATACATCTCGAAGGGAATGAATGTCTGACCCGGCACGCTGGCGGCGCCGTGCTCGACCGCGCCGATCATCAGGGTGACAAGCTCGCGACTGAGATTCTTGAGTGGGGTGGAAATCGCCATCAGGATAGCGCCATCGGCCAATGCTGCGCGTGACTCGGGCGTCAGCTCGGTTACCACCACATGCAGGTCCCGATCACGCTTGGCATCGCGGATCGCGCCGATCGCACCTTCCATGCCACCGCCAGTGATATAGAGGCCAGTGAGGTCCGGATGGCGGCTGAGCAACTCGGCCACCGCGTCATAGGTCGACTGACGCGCTTCGAGATCGACCAGCGTATTCAGCACTTCGAATTCGGGTGCGTTCTCGCGAAAATAGGAGCGAAAGCCGATCTCGCGAAGCTCGTGCCCCTGCAAGCGATAACTGCCAACGAAAACAGCAACTTTGCCCGGCCGCCGCGCGATTTTGGCGATCATCCATGCCGCAGTGCGCCCCGCCTTGCGATTATTGACGCCGATATAGCCCTCGCGGATGCCTGGTGCGAAATCGCTGAGCATCGAGAAGACCGGAATATTGCGGGCCTTGAGCTCCGCCACCGCAATTGCCAGCATCGGATAGTCCGGTGCGGCGATCGCCACGGCATGATTGCGGTTGCTGACCGTGCGCAGCGTTTCAAGGATTTGTGCCGGATTATCGTCCTGGACGAACTCGATCTGCGCCGTCGCCTGGACGCCGGGCGCGGCATTCACCGCATGCTCGAGCTCGGTCGCCAGCGACTGGAAAAAATGGTTCTTCGGCTTCGGCAGGATAAAGCCCAGCCGATATTGCTGGACGCCCTCCGCGGGATGGCTGAGTTGGGCAAGACCGTGAAAGCCGATGCGGGAGGCTGCCTCGTAGACCCGGCGGCTGGTTTCCTCGCGCACCTTATAGCGGCCGTTGATCACGCGATCGACGGTTGCAACACTGACGCCGGCGGCTTTCGCGAGATCTGCAATGGTTGGTCTTGATGCCATTTTTTCCTCCGCGTGATAAAAATAATATCATGACGAAAGAGAAAATTGCAAGGAAATGAGAGTTTGCTTCACGATCTCGCAGCAGGCCGGAAGTCACTTTTGTCGTCGCCATGCATGTACTCTGTGAAGAGCCTCCCTGATACTGCGAAAAATCACCCGGCGATCTGGAGTGCTCCGTCAAACGACTTGAATTCGTGCACCGTCGATGAGCTTCAGTACGAAATCAATCTTGTGGATGACCGTTTCCGATAGCACGAACGGATAGAAATCCGGCTGGCCGAGGCTGCGGTTGACACTGTTGATCGCCACCGTCAGCGGCACCCAGCCCGCGATGACCTGAGCGATATCGGCGGACTTGTAATAGTCAAATCCGTGAGCCTCGACAGGCTCCGAAATATTGTCGTCTGGCCGCAGATCGGGCCGGATGCCGAACTCGCGCGCCGTCTCCAATCCATCGATCATGTGGAAGCAGTGGGCCCATGTCTCGGCAAAATCCTCCCAAGGGTGTGACGAGGCATAGGGGCTGATGAAATTGAACTGCCAGTCCAGTGGCGCACCATTCTGATAGTGCCGTTGCAATGCGGCGGCGTAGTCCTCATCCGGATCACCGAAGACGGCTTTGAAGTCCTCGATCCTGCCCTGCTCGCGGATCAGCAGATCCCAATAGAAGTGGCCGATCTCGTGGCGGAAATGGCCGATCAGTGTTCGATAGGGCTCGCCCATCGCCTTACGGCGAATTTCGCGCTCAGCATCATCGGCCTCCGCTGTGTTGATCGATATCAGCCCGTCGGCATGACCGGTCAAAACGTTATCGATCGTGCCGTCCGGTTCTTCGCGATCGGCGAGGAACTCGAAGGCCAGCCCGGTGTCGGGATGATCGCGACGCGATGGTATCGGCAGGCCGAACCGGGTGAGCGAATAGAATAGATGCTTCTTCGCCTGCTCGATCTTCTGCCAGCGTTGGCGATTGTCGGGGACCGAGAGATCCGGGATCGTAAGATTGTAGCGACATGCAAGGCAGAAAGTCTCACCGAGCCCAGTCAACACCAGCCAGTTGCAGGCAGCTTCGGCGGCATTCTGGCAGAAGAAATAGGACTTTCCGGGGTCGACGAGCGCCTGCATCTGGTCTCCCTCAATCGCCAGCGCCGACATCGTAAAGAGATCACTGATGTAGCCGACGCGAAAACCGCAGCTCAGGCAGACATCGTTACGGAAATGGATGGTGTTGCCGCAATTCTGGCACTGGAACAATTTCATCAATGAGCCCTGGGTTTTCGGCCACAAAGCTGACCGCATCGACAATGCATTGTGCATGAATACAGAGAGGAGGAGCCATGTCGACCAGGCCGGATACCGATAGCCTGCACGAAAGGCCCCAATTTCATGTGTTCAACGCGAAAAGCCGATGCGAGGTTCCGGCCGGCGATCGGCGAAATCTATTCGGTCTCGGTGGCGGGCAGCTCATGGAGCCAATCGAGCCACGGCAGCGCCGACCGATGCCAGATCTGCCGCTTCGGCGAAAGCTGCCGCCGCTGGCTGATGCTGCCGAGCCGGATGCCCCAAGTCTTGGCATCCTCTCCGTCACCGGTGGTGAATAGCGGCGAGCCGCACTCCGGACAGAAATATTGCAGCCTCGGCCGGCCGTTGTCGCCGAACTTGCGGTAGAGCTTCGGCTGATGGCCTGTCAGATGCACATTCTCGGCAGGCGTGATCACCGTGACCCGAAACGCCGAGCCCGTCAGTTGCTGGCAATCGGTGCAATGGCATATCGACACATCTTTGGGATCGATCTCGGCCTCGTACGTGACATGGCCGCAATGACAATGACCGTCGATATGCATCGCATCGTCTCCTATCCGTAATGCGCCTCATGAATGGGTGCCACGGCGGGCCGTCCGCGAACGGCAGCAGCAAGCGAGGCAATCTTCGGGCAATGAGCGGAGAGCCAGCCTGGTTCCATCCAGGAGGCCAGCATCCATAGATAAATGTCGGCCATCGTCATCGCGCTGCCGAACAGATACGGGCCTGCGCCGATCGCGTCTTCGAGGATCTCATATTGCCGCTTCACATAAGCGTCGGCACAGGTCTGCACAGCCTCGGCACCGGCTTCGTCGCCCGAGTAGCGAAGAGAATACGCCTTGCGCAACTCGCCTTCATAGATGTTGACGGCCATGAAGATCAGCCAGCGATCGTGCTGTGCACGCGCCGAGCTTCCGGGCGCCGGAGCCAATCCGGTATCCGGAAACGCATCGGCCAGATGCAGCAGCATCGCCGAACCTTCGGTCATCACTGAGCCGTCGGGCAGCTCCATCGCCGGAACCTGCTGGCGCGGATTGATCGCGCGGTATTCGTCCGTCAGATGCTTGCCGTCGCCGGTGTTGATGACCGCGACAGAGTATTTGGCGCCCACTTCCGCCAGCGCCGCTTCCACCGAAGCGCTGCCGGAGCCCGGCGATCCATACAGTTTGTACATGCGCTTATCCCCTGGGCGATCGCCCCTTACTTAGAACCTTCGGAACATCCGGACGCGCCTTATGCAGCATCCAGATCGCATAGCTTTGCAGGCAGCCCAGGACCAGCGGCCCGATGGCCTTGCCGATATCGAGCTGATAGATGGCGATCCACATATCGGCGAACTGGATGATCGCGGCCAGG
Source organism: Shinella sp. OV683 (assembly GCF_057787725.1). Taxonomy (NCBI): domain Bacteria; kingdom Pseudomonadati; phylum Pseudomonadota; class Alphaproteobacteria; order Hyphomicrobiales; family Rhizobiaceae; genus Shinella; species Shinella sp. OV683. The sequence continues at coordinate 265,504 of NZ_CM173543.1, read as the reverse complement.
ATACCGAGCACGATCAGCATGCGCGCATAGCGCTTCCAGATGACGAAAAACACGAACAGCGCCAGAGCGAATGTCCGCGCGGCGGCATAAAGCGCAAACAGGAACGAGGCATCATTCGGCACCGCTCCTGCCGGAAGAATGGAGGCCGGGCTGACGAGCCCCGCAATTGCAAAACCCGATTGCACCAGGACATTCAGTCCTGTCACCGCGGATGCAAACATCAACGCGTGCTTAAATTTCATTCTCGTCCCTCCCCGATGAACGTGCTCAAGAGATCGGAAAAACGAACTGAATTCAAGAGGCTGGGATTGCGAATGGGGGAAACAAGATGCGGAAAATATCGAGTTGTCATCTTTGCCTCACCAAAAGTCTCGCAAATACTTAAGTGCACACTTGACTATTTGCTGGCGACAGATTACTAAAGTCCATGCTTAAGCATCAAAACATCGATGCCGTTCTCAAGGCGCTGGCGGAACCCACCCGGCGGCAAATCCTGGAGCGGCTCGCAGATGGTCCGTCAGGCGTCAGCGCGCTTGCCGAACCTTTCGATATGTCGCTCGCGGCTATTGTCCAGCACCTGCAGGTCCTGGAGGAATGCGGGCTGATCAAGACGGAAAAGATCGGCCGGGTGCGCACCTGCCGGATCGAACCCGGCGGCCTCGCCGGCCTGTCGCAATGGATTGCCGATCGCAAGACACCGGCGGAACGACGCCTCGACCGGCTCGGCGATCTGCTGAACGAAATGGACCCGGAAAACTAGCGCCGCCTCAATGCGGCATGAAAGGAAACGATATGACCGAGACAATTCTCTATCATTCAAGCTTCACCATCGAGCGCCACTATCCCGCCTCGCCGGCCAAGGTCTTCGCCTGCTTCGCACAGGAAGAGAAGCTGCGCCGATGGCTGGTGGAAGGCGAAGGCTGGACGGTCGACGCCTTCCGGCATGATTTCACCGTCGGCGGCAAGGATCACTCGGCCTTCCGCTGGCAGAACGGCCCGCAGATCACCAATGACGGCGTCTATCACGAAATCGTCGAGAACGAGCGGATCATCACCTCCTACAGCATGGCCATGGAAGGCAAGACCTTCTCCGTATCGCTCCTGACCCAGACTTTCGAGGCCAGGGACGGCGGCACGCTGCTGACCCAGACCGAACAGGGCACCTATTTCAACGATCCCAATGCCGCCAAGGGCCGCGAGGAAGGTTTCCGCGGGCTGTTGGACAGTCTGGGGCAGGAAGTGGCGCGGGGCTAAAAGCAAGTCCCCTCCCTTTTGGGGAGGGGCTAAGACGCGGCACCGCATTGTCAACCACGCAGCCGCGTAACCCGCCGGATCAGCAGGAAGCAGATCGGCAAGCTAAGCCCTCCCCCTTGTGGGGGTCCGAAGGACGGGTAGAGACGAGTGGCTCTACCCCGCAAGTTGGGGAGGGGAATTTTGCTTAATGCTCGGCCTTGATGAACGTGCCGTTCTGCAGTTCCCGCATCGGTGCCCATCCGAGGATAATCCATCAGTCGTGCACTCTTTTCGTCGATCCGATCATAATACCTCTCGGCAGCACTCGGGTTGACCAAGCCCAGTTCCACGTAAATTTCCAGAAGATCGGCGCGTGCCTGTGGCGACCAAAGCAGCCTAGCGGCCATTCGGCTTTGCCTCGGTCAGCCTCTGGCGTGCCTCACGTCGCAGCTCTTCGAAATCGAGTTCAGTGGCCTCTCCACTGACTTTGCCTTCGTTCCACAGTTCTCGAAGCCTCAGAACATCGCTACGTCGAAGTTCACGCTTCTCCTGCCAGCCACGCACTGCTTCCCGCACGATTTCACTGGTCGTTGCATACTCGCCTGCATCGACCGCCTCGCGTAGCAATGCGACCTGCTGACTGGTGAGGGCAACACTAATTTTCTCGACATTCGACACGGCTGCGATCCCTTTATATTGGTAGCAATATTTACCACCAATTCACGAGAGCATCAAGATCGCCCCTCCAGGCACCCCTTCAGCCTTTGTTAACCATGTCGGGGGATGATCACCTATTCGACAATCACGTCGCTGCGTTCGCTAGGACTGATCATGTGCCGTTGGGCCGCCTATCGCGGAAATGCATTGTTTATCGAGGATATCGTTTCTTCGCCAACCCACTCGCTGATCGAGCAGTCGCACTCCGCCATCGAGGCCCGCACGCCCACCAACGGCGACGGCTTCGGCCTGGCCTGGTATGGCGAACGCGAAATTCCCGGCCTCTATCGTGACATCCTGCCGGCCTGGTCGGACTGCAATCTCAAAAGCCTTGCGAGCCAGATCCGGTCGCCATTGTTTCTGGCCCATGTCCGCGCCGCCACCTCGGGTGGCACGCGTCGCGACAATTGCCACCCCTTCGTCCACGGCCGCTGGTCGTTCATGCACAATGGCCAGATCGATCATTTTAACCGCCTGCGCCGGCCGCTCGAAACCATGCTACCGGACGATCTCTACGCGGCGCGCACCGGCACGACGGATTCCGAACTGATCTTCCTGCTGGCGCTGCATTTCGGGCTGGAGCACGCACCGCTGATCGCCTTCCGCGAGGCAATCTCCTTCATCGAACGGCTGGCGATGCACCTTGGCGTCGAGGCACGCGTGCGATTTACGTCAGCCTTCTCGGATGGCGACAAGCTTTATGCGGTCCGCTACGCGACCGACGAGAACGCGCCGACGCTCTATGCCTCGACGATGGGGCTCGAGGGCGGCTATTGCCTGGTGTCGGAGCCGCTCGATGGCAACCGCCAGAGCTGGATGAGCATCCCCGACGGCAGCGCCGTCGTCATCGGCGCCGACGGGTTGGAGGTCTCGGTGTTCGAGACTGGAACGCCGGCAATGGTACCACGCTCGAGAATGGCGGCTGCGGAGTAGCAGTCCCACATACTCCCCTCATGCCCGTGCCTTGTGTCGGGCATCCAACGGCGTCGCGTCTGCGACGCGAAGGACTCTTTTCGCGCGAAAGACTTCGTGCGGCTGGATCATCGGGACAAGCCCGACAATGACGGAGGTTACTGGAACTTCCCCACAATCAACCCCACCAACCTCTCCGCCACCTCGTCCTTGGCCATATCAGGCCAGTGCTCCACGCCGTCGCGACTGATGATCGCAACGCGGTTGCGGGCGCCTCCCATGATGCCGGTCTCCGGCGACACGTCGTTAGCGACGATGAAATCCGCGCCCTTGCGCTCCAGCTTGGCGCGTCCATTGGCTTCGACATCATTGGTTTCGGCGGCGAAGCCGACCACCAGGGTCGGGCGCTTTTCATGATGTCCCACTGTTCTCAGGATATCCGGGTTTTCGGTCAGCGCCAGCGAAGGCGTCGAGCCATCCGCCTGCTTCTTGATCTTCTCGCCGGATGTGGACGCCACCCGCCAGTCGGCAACCGCCGCGACCATCACTGCAATATCGGCCGGAAGCGCTGCAAGCACCGCGTCGCGCATCTCTTCCGCCCGCTCGACATGGATGGTCTTCACGCCCCTGGGATCGGTAAGTGCAACCGGCCCGGAGACCAGGATCACATCAGCGCCTGCCTTGGCCAGCGCCGCGGCGATCGCGTGCCCCTGCGTGCCCGATGAGCGGTTGGCGATATAGCGCACCGGGTCGATGGGCTCGTGCGTCGGGCCCGACGTGACGATCGCCTTTTTGCCGGCCAGCGGCTTCGGCGAGGTGTCCAGCAAGGCTTCGACCTCGGCGACGATGTCCAAAGGCTCGGCCATCCGGCCGGTGCCCGCTTCACCGCCCTCGGCCATTTCGCCGCTCATCGGCCCGATGAAATGCGCCCCGTCGATCAGCAATTGCGAGGCATTGCGGCTGACAGCCGGGTTCGACCACATCTTCGGGTTCATCGCCGGCGCCAGCAGCACGGGCCGTTCGGTGGCGAGCAGGATGGTCGAGGCGAGATCATTGGCGAGGCCATTGGCCATCTTGCCCATCAGGTCGGCGGTGGCCGGTGCGACGAGCACGAGATCGCAATCGCGCGCCATTCTGATATGGCCAACATCGACTTCGTCGTCGCGCGAAAACAGGTCGACATGCACCTTGTGGGCTGCAAGTGCACCGACGGCGAGTTGGGTGACAAACTCTTCGGCCGCCTTGGTCATCACCGGAATGACCACTGCGCCCCGCTCCCGCAAACGGCGGATCAGGTCGAGGCTCTTATAGGCTGCAATTCCGCCCGCAACGATCAGCAGAATGCGTTTGTCTTTCAAGGTCATGAGGCAGCCCGCGATAATTCATCTCGCCTCAAAATAGTGGAGCGGAGGCCCGACGGCAATGCACCATAAGCCACCAATCGTCCTGCCTTCGAAATGCGTTAATTTGCCGCCAAGTCTTCACAAACCGCACCAAATACTCCAAATGTTTGCCAACCGAACAAACCGCATAGAGGTCCGCATGACTGCCGAAATCGACTCCGCCATCGACATGGGTAAGCTCGAGAAACTCGCCGAGGTCGCCGTCAAGGTCGGTCTCGACCTGCAGAAGGGCCAGGACCTGGTGATTACCGCGCCGCTGGCTGCCGCCCCCCTCGCCCGCTTCATCACCAAGCACGCCTATCTCGCCGGCGGTGGCCTGGTGACGACCTTCTACAGTGACGAAGTCGCGACGCTGATGCGCTATGCCCATGCCAGCGACGACAATTTCGACAAGGCATCCGGCTGGCTCTATGACGGCATGGCCAAGGCCTATGCCAATGGTTCGGCACGGCTGGCCATCGCCGGCGACAATCCGATGCTGCTTGCCAACGAGGACCCGACCAAGGTGGCGCGCGCCAACCGGGCGCTGTCGACGGCCTACAAGCCGGCGCTCGAGCATATCTCCAATTTCAACGTCAACTGGAACATCGTCGCCTACCCCAATCCGTCCTGGGCCAGGCAGGTGTTTCCGGAGGATTCCGAAGCGGTCGCGGTCAAGAAGCTCGCAGACGCAATCTTCGCCGCCTCTCGCGTCGACCTCGCCGATCCGGTCGCCGCCTGGAAGAACCACAATGCGGAACTATCGCGTCGGGCCAAATGGCTGAACGAGCAGAATTTCGATTCCCTGCATTTCCGCGGCCCCGGCACCGATCTCGCGGTGGGTCTCGCCGACGACCACGAATGGCATGGCGGCGCGACGCGCTCGAAGAACGGCGTGCTCTGCAATCCCAATATCCCGACCGAAGAAGTCTTCACCACGCCGCATGCGCATAAGGTCAGCGGCTTCGTGTCCTCGACCAAGCCGCTCAGCCACCAGGGCACGTTGATCGACAACATCCAGGTTCGCTTCGAAGGTGGCCGGATTGTCGAAGCCAAGGCGTCGAAGGGCGAAGCCGTGCTGAAGAAGGTGCTGGAAACTGACGAAGGCGCCAGCCGTCTCGGCGAAGTGGCGATCGTTCCGCATTCCTCGCCGATCTCCGCTTCCGGCCTGCTGTTCTACAACACGCTGTTTGACGAGAATGCCGCCTGCCACATCGCGCTCGGCCAGTGCTATTCCAAGTGCTTCGTCAACGGCGCCAATCTCACCCAGGACGAGATCGCCGCCAAGGGTGGCAATACCAGCCTCATCCATATCGACTGGATGATCGGTTCCGGCGAAGTCGATATCGACGGCATCACCCACGACGGCAGCCGCGTACCGGTGCTGCGCAAGGGCGAATGGGCCTGATATAGGCCTTTTGCCCTGACCTCAGATATCGAGGTCCACCCATAGGGCGGCGTGATCGGACGCCGCCTGCACGGGTTTTACCAGCGTCGGATAGACGTCCCACTTCTTTGGCCGAACGCCGGGCCACATACCGGTGCGGATCACCCCGCCCGCCTGCACCTTGCCGTAGAGGTCCGGTGACAGGAACAGGTAGTCGATCTTGTTGGCGGCCGTACAGCCTCCGTAGGTGCCGGGAAAACCTCCGTTGTCGAAATTCGGATGGTCGTAGGCGTCCTGCAGCAGGCCGCTGGTGACAAGCGGCTGCAGCGGCGGACTCGTCGGCGTATCGTTGAGGTCGCCGATAACGGCGACGTATTTTATGCCACGATCCAGAAGCGCCTTGACGATGGCAGCGACCCGCGTCGCCTGCGCCAGGCGCTTGGCATTGGAAGTCGCCGGTGAACCGAATCCCTTGCTCTTGAAGTGATTGACCAGCACATAGAGGTCGTTGCCATTCTTGGTGCGGATTTCATATTCCGGACAATCGCGGGAAAAGACGAATTCGCCGTTGGCCTGCTTGTCGTCGACGTGGCTCGCCATGCGGATGATGGGGAAATCCGACTTGGTGAGGATACCAACATCGATGCCGCGCGTGTCGTTGCCGTCGATGACCATGACGTGATCGTGAGGTGCGCCGCCAACCGCGCTGATGATGTCCTTGTTGAACTGCGACAGGACAGGCCGGCTTTCTGCTTCCACGACCCCCAGCACATCGGCCTTGAGGTCGGATATGACCCGCGCGGTATTCAGCATGGATTCGTGATTGACCGGCGCTTCCTTGAGCTCGAGCGAGCCGACCCAGTCCGCGCGCCCGTCGGCAAGAATCTCGATGCCGCCAGCCGTCGGCCGCTTGAGCAACTCACCGCGATTGCGCCGCAGGATGACGAACGGACTCTCATCGCTTCTTTGGAGGCCCAGATCGATCAGCAATTGTGCGAGCGCGGCCTTGTCGGTGGCGCTGTAGACCTGTTGCCCAAGGATCTTGTTGGCCGCTGCGAAGTTTTCGAGCGTGGTGCGACCATCCTGCCAATCATCAAGCATCATCACCTTGGCACGGTCGAACAGGTTCTCAACATTATAGGATGCAAGTCTCATCTGCCCCTCCAACGATCGATTGCCGCAGGGACAAAATAGCACGCATTTATTGCAGTTTTAAGTCCTCTCAACCGCCCAGATCTGGGACGGCGGCGAACGTCGTGCCTGCACCCGCTGGCTGAGCCAGGTGCTGCCGAGCACGACGACGATGCCGGCGACCTGCAAGACTCCGAGATCCTGCCCCAGCAGCGCCCAGCCGAGAATGACGGCGACCATCGGGCTCAGGAAGCCCAGAGTCGAGACCGCGGATGGCTCGATGCGCGCCAGTCCGCGGAACCAGAGAATGTAGGTCAGCGCGCCACCGACAAGTCCAAGCCACAGGAAGCCCACAACATTTGCTGAGGTCAGCGACGGCAGCGACGGTTCCAGCATCAGCGCCACCGGCAGCAGCAGGATACCACCCGCCGTCAACTGCCATGCGGTAAAGGTCAACGGCGAGACCGGCGGTTGCCATTTGCGGCTCAGCACCGTGCCGAAGGCCATCGAAACCGCGCCCGCTAGACCTGCTGCAATACCGATCGGGTCGAGCGCCGCCTTTGGCGTCAGCACCAGAAGCGCCACGCCGATGAGTCCCGCAATTCCGGCTACGATCGACAATGTCTTGATTGGCGACGCCAGCAGCACCCGCGACAGGCCAATGACGATCAACGGCTGCACGGCACCGACGGTTGCCGCCACCCCGCCCGGCAGGCGATAGGCCGAGACGAACAACATCGCCCAGAAGAAGGAGAAGTTCAAAGCACCCAGCAGGAACGACCGCCACCACCATTGCCCGGACGGCAATTGCCGCACGACCAGCAACAGCAGCAGGCCCGCCGGCAAAGCCCGCAACATCGCGACCGTCAGCGGATAGCCCTGCGGCAGCAATTGCGTGGTGACGATGTAGGTGCTGCCCCACACGGCAGGGGCAATGGCGGTGAGCAATATGTCAGACAGGCGGGCCATCGGATGCATCCTCAAATTATCTTGACATCAAGATATTCCATTTTATCTTGACGTCAAGATAATTTTTGCCATAGTGAGGATATGGATCACGTCGACAAAATTCTCACCCAGTGGAACCGCGAACGACCCGACCTTGATGTCGGCCCGATGGGCCTGTTCGGGCGTATCACCAGGCTGCGTGGCCATCTCGGCCGTGAGGTCGAGGCAGAGCTCGCCAGGCATGGCCTCTCAAGCTCGAGCTTCGATGTGCTGGCGACCTTGCGCCGCTCCGGCCCGCCCTATCGGCTATCACCCGGCGAGCTGATCGCAACGACCATGGTGACCTCGGGCACCATGACCAACCGCATCGACCAGCTGGAAAAGGCTGGTCTCGTCGAGCGCACCACCAATCCCGACGACCGCCGCGGCATGATCATCGCCCTGACGGACAAGGGCTTTGCCGTCGTCGATGCGGCCGTGACCGCCCATGTCGCTAATCAGCACCGGCTGGTCGAAGCGTTGAGTGAGGAGGAGCGGAAGGTGCTGGATGGACTGCTGGCGAAGTTCCTTAGTAGTTTTGAGTGACTATAGACGTCCCACCGCCCGCCGAACCTTTTCCAGAAATTTCAGCCGTTTCTCTTGCGTCGTCTCGTCCATGCTGTGCAGCGACATCATGCGGAAATTGACACGGCGGCAACAGAATTTCGCCACCCCTCGCTTGAGGATTCGCTTCACGGGATTGTTCATGTAGAACTGCACAACCCACCACGGAGAACCGGTCGACGTTATCGCCCAGAAATACCTGATGTTGTCGAGAGTGGGAAACAGCTTTCCACTATCCGGTTCGACACCATAAGCGAAGCCGGGAACGAATATGCGGTCGAAAAAGCCCTTCAGGATAGCGGGCAAATTAAACCACCATTGCGGAAACACAAGAATGAGTCCGTCTGCAGCCTTGAGGCGCGCGATCACCGGGTCGACCGCCGAGGAGTCGTATGTTTCCTCCACAAGGCTCGCCCGTTCCGCCGCCGTCAGGCGAGGATCGAAGTTCTCCGCATAAAGATCGAGCAGGTCGGCGCTGTGGCCCTTGGCCTCTAACGCAGCCACCACTGTCCTCGCAACCGAAGCCGCAAAGCTTTCGTTGATTGGGTGTGCGAGAACGACGAGAAACTTCAAAACAGGGTTCCTTGCCCGGATGTGCCTGAAGAAGCAGGCGCCTTGGAGAGATTTTTCTTCCTCACCGGCTGCGGCGCATCGCTTTCGCCAGCGACAGCCCCGACGCGGCCATCGGCAAACTCGATGGCGATCGGCTTGCCCTCTTGGATCGCCGATGCCGAGGACAGCACCTTGTCTTCCTCGTCTCGGATGACCGCATAGCCGCGCTTCAGCACATTCTTGTAGGACAGCGATTGCAGGATGCGGTCATGCGCCACGAGCGCCTGCCGTTCCCTCCGCATGAATGTGTCGAGCGCCGCATCGCCGCGCCGGGAAATGCTGCTGAGCCGCTCCTTGCTTCGTGCAACCTCTCCCGCAAGCCGCAGCGGCAGTCCCGCAAACACCGCATCGGCGCGGTTGATCCGCGAGCGCAGCAGATCAAGTTTCCGCTCGACGATCCGCTCGGCCTTCAGCATCTGCTCCGAAATCCGCTGCCGGCGTTCGGCAATCCGCGCCGATAGGATATCCGGTCGCAGCTGCGACGCCGCCTTTTCGAACGACCGCCGCTTGTTAAGCGCCGTCAATTCCAGCCCGCGTTCCAGCCGTGCGGCCGCCTCGTCGAAACGACGGCGCGGCAAAGCCAGCAATTGATCGATGGAGGGCAGTGCCCGCACCAGTCCGCGCACGCCTTGGCGGCGATTGTCCATCTGCCGGCTGATCGCGCCTGAAAGCCGGGCGCCGAGGCTGGCAATCTGGGCTTCAAGATCGGCCTTGACCGGCACGGCCATTTCCGCTGCCCCCGTCGGCGTCGGCGCGCGCTGGTCGGCGGCGTAATCGATCAAGGTCCAGTCGGTTTCGTGGCCAACGGCCGAGATCAGTGGGATTTCGGATGACGCCGCCGCCCGCACCACGATCTCGTCGTTGAAACTCCAGAGGTCTTCGAGACTACCACCACCGCGCGCCACGATCAGCACATCGGGCCGGGCAATCGGCCCGCCCGGCTCCAACGCATTGAAGCCATTGATGGCGTTGGCGACTTCTGCACCCGAGCCCTCGCCCTGCACCTTGACCGGCCAGACGATCACATGCAGCGGAAAGCGGTCTGAAATACGATGCAGGATATCGCGGATGACCGCGCCGGTCGGCGAGGTGACGACGCCGATGACGGCAGGCATGAATGGCAAGAGTTGCTTGCGACCGGCATCGAACAGCCCCTCGGCGGTGAATTTCCGCTTGCGCTCCTCCAAGAGCGCCATCAACGCACCGACACCGGCCGGCTCCAGGCTCTCAATGACGATCTGGTATTTCGACGAGCCGGGGAAGGTGGTGATCTTGCCGGTGGCGATCACCTCCATGCCCTCTTCCGGCCGCACCTTGAGCTTGGAAAACGAGCCCTTCCAGATCACCGCTTCCAGCCGCGAACGATCGTCCTTCAGCGCGAAATAGGCATGACCTGATGAATGCGGGCCGCGATAGCCGGAGATTTCGCCGCGCACCCGCACCTGGTCGAAGGCAGCCTCCATCGTCCGCTTGATCGAGCCGGAAAGCTCGGTCACGGTGTATTCGGTGAGGTTGGACGGCGAATCATTTTCGAAGAAAGTCATGGTTCGACATCATGCCGACAAAGCGGCTGGGACTCCAGTGGCGGAATTTGATCTGCATCATGGACCGCCAAGACTTTATGGGCTAATCACCAGCAATGAGTGAAAACCCAACCGGATAGTTGATGGCTGACGATTCTTCCCGCCCTTTTCGCAGACAAGTGTTCTTTATCAGTGGCTTCGACCCGCGCGGCGTGTTGTTCCTGCATAAGAACTGCGTAACGGAAACGGAGAAGTGGAGCACGACGACAGGCCATCCGGTCAAGACCGGCGCCCGCAAGAACATCTCCAAGCTCGTCCGCCGCTGGCCAATCACATCGGACCTGCCCACCGGCAAGAGCGAGACCGAATTCGACTTTCTCCAGTGGGATGATATCATTCGCGCGCACTGGGACAAGCGCAACTGGCTGGTCTACATCCAGTCTATCGTCGGCCTCTGGCGACTATTCCTCGACGGCGTCTACACGCGGACGATCCGCGACAGCTGGCCGATCTCGATCGTCATGTCGGCGCCTGCTATGACCGCCATCCTGCATGGCCTCGGCGTGCTCCTACCGCTGATCGGCCTTCTCGGGCTCTGGCTGTTTCCGGGCATCATCGGCAAGATCGTGGCACTCGGCCTTATCGGCCTTGGCGCCTATGCGCTGTGGTGGATTCGCAAGAACATGGATCGCTACAAACCGGAATGGAACGGCCGCATCGGCCTGTTTGCCAACAAGATGGTCAAGTCCCGCGACTTCGTCCCCGGCCTCGACGAGCGCCTGAACCAGATGGCCGACCACGTCATCGCCTCGATCGAAGCGGGCAATCCCGACGAAGCGCTGATCATCGGCCACAGTTTCGGCACCAGCCTCGCCTCGATCCTCACGTCCCGCGTGCTGGAGCGCCGACCTCAATGGGGCGGCAAGGACGGGCCTTTAGCGCTGATCACGCTCGGCGAGACCCAGTGCCTGCTCGCCTTCCGTAACAAGCCGAACTGGTATCACGAGGAACTATCGCGCTTTGCGCAATTTCCCGATTTTACCTGGCTGGACTTTTCCTCGCCACCGGATGGCGCCTGCTTTGCGATGATCAACGTGCTGGATTTCCTGCCAAATCCCCCCGAAGCGATGCCGCGGATACTCAATGCCCAGTTCCACCGGATCTTCTCCGAAGCGCATATGAACGAGGCCCGATATTACCGCATGCTGATGCACTTCTTCTACATGCAGGCCTCGGACGATCCGCAACTCGACGGCGATCTCTACGATTTCGTGCTGCTAATCGGCGGCACCCAGAAGGCGCGCGACCGCTACGGCGAGCGGCCCTCCGGCAAGCCCTTCTTCAAGAAGGAGCGCTGACATGCCCCCACGCATCATCGGCCCCATGCCGGAAATCCGCAAGACGCGACCCTCGCCGCTGACACGCATCTTCAAGGGCCGCCATTCCTCGCTCGATGTGCTGTTTGAGCGCAGCTACTCGATGAAAATGGGCGAGTTTCGCGGCGCCCGGCGGAAATTCTACTTCCTCACCCAGCCCGATATCGTCGATCGCGTACTGGCATCCGATGTCGATCTCTATCCGAAAAGCGACCTGATGGGGACCATCCTCTACCAGATCCTCGGCAACGGCATCTTCGTCTCCAATGGCGACACCTGGAAAAAACAGCGCCGGATGATGAACCCGGCCTTCGATTTCGCCCGTATCTCCGAAGTCTTCCCCCTGATGATGCAATCGGCCAACGACATGAAGGCACGGCTGGACGAGGTCGCCGACGGTCGAGAAGTCCAGATCGACTTCGAGATGACCCATGTCACCGCCGACATCATCTTCCGGACGATCTTTTCCGAACCGATCCCGCGCGAGGAAGCGGCGCAAATCTTCAACGCGTTCAACCATTACCAGGAACTCGCCTATATCCACGGCGTCTGGAACATGGCCGGCCTGCCGCAAGCACTGTCGATCCCGCGGCTGCGGGCTGTCCGCCATGCGCGCAACATCCGCGGACCGCTGGCCCGCATGGTGCGCAAGCGTTTCGAACTGCTCGAAACCAATCCGGAAAACCCGCCGCAGGATATTTTGTCGTCGCTGATCGCGGCGCGCGACACCGATGGATCGAAATTCTCCGAAAAGGAACTTGTCGACCAGATCGCGGTGATGTTCTTGGCCGGTCACGAAACCTCGGCCAGCGCGCTGTCCTGGGCGCTCTATCTGGTGTCCCGCGACAAGGATATCCAGGATCGCATGTATGCCGAAACCGAACTCGCCTTCGGCCAGGAAGGCGGCTTTGCCCCGCGCCACTTCAAGTTCCTGAAGCTGACGCGCGATGTTTTTCGCGAAACGCTCAGGCTCTATCCACCGGTCTCGTTCGTACCGCGCGACGTCACCATTCCCGAGGTGATGCGCGACAAGAAACTTAAGAAGGGTTCGGCGATCTTCATCTCGCTCTGGCTTCTCCATCGCCATCGCGAGATCTGGAAAAACCCCGACACGTTCGATCCCGATCGCTTTTCGCGCGAGGACGAAAAAGACGCAATCCGCTCCGCCTATATGCCGTTCAGCCAGGGTCCGCGCGTCTGCCTCGGCGCATCGTTCGCGCTGCAGGAATCGGCGATCATCCTGTCGATGATCCTGAGGCACTACGAGATCCTGCCGGTCGAGGGCCATGTGCCGAAGCCGGTCGCAAGGCTGACGCTCCGCTCGGAAAACGGCATTCGTCTAAGACTGAAAAAACGCTGACTTCTGAATGGCTTATCACGCCATATCCCCGCCTCGCAGAGGCATGGGATAATGGCCCGTTGTCCATTTCAAGGAGCCATTTGATGACAGACAGATTTCAGACATCCTCGCCTTCGCTTTCCGGTCCCGCAAGCCACGCCTTCGCGGTCAGCCCGAGCGACTCCAGCCTGCTTTCCGAAACAACGCGCGGACTTTATGTCGGCACGTCAGGCGATGTTGCCGGCCTGATGCTTTCGGGTGCGAGCATTACTTTCTCGGCCGTGCAAGCCGGCACGCTGCTGCCGGTGCGTCTGACCAAGGTCATGGCCTCGGGCACGACGGCGAGCAATATCGTGGCGCTGGTTTGACGTCTCTTCTCCCCGGCGGGGAGAAGGTGGCCCGTTAGGGCCGGATGAGGGGGTATCGCGATTGCCGAAGCACCCCCTCATCGCCTCGCTTTGCTCGGCACTTCTCCCCGCTGGGGAGAAGAGAAAAATCAAAGCACCTTGAAGATCAGCAACTCATTGTCGCCGCCATGATCGATCGGCTCGAGAAATTCGGGGACATCGCCCTTGGCAAGTCGCGCGAACAACCCCGCGGGATAATCCTTCGTCATCATGCCGACCTGCGGATCGCCCTTGCAGAGCAGGACATAGCCGACCTTCAGGTCCTTCATCATCGTCAAGGCATCTGCTGGCTTGGCCATGCCGATCTTCAGCGCATCGACCATGCCGGTCTGGTTGCGATGATAGTTCGCCGTCAGCACCGCATGCGGCGTGTAGCGCAGCAGCATCGAGCCCGGATTGGCCGTCGACAGGATGCGGCCGAGCGGCAAGGTGTCCAGGACTTTCAGCCGCGCCTCGGTGATGCAGGCCTTGTCTTCCTCATCGGGCTTCTTTGCAACACCTGCCACCGCTTGGCCCGCCTCGAGCACCATGACGCCGGAGAAAGTCCAGACCGAGGGAATGCTCGCGAGCGCCGACAGCACGAAGGCCACCGCCGCCCGCGCATTGTTCTGCTGGGCACGATAGATATCCCTGAGGTCAGCGATCAGAGCGGCCAATGGTATGAATGCAAGGAAGTTGGCAAAGATCATGCCGCGCACCTGCAAAAGCGTGACCGCCCAACTGACGCCGACCAGCACGAACAGGATGGCATGTGCGATCACCTGCTGCCCGCGCATGATCCGGAAAACCGCCACCGCCATGCCGAGCAGCCCCACGGCATAGAAGCCGCCGGCTGTTTCAGGATTGATCGCCATCTCGGCGACGATCGATTGCGCTTCCGTCACCGAGCCCAGCCACATTGTCTTCAACAACGGATCGAGGTCGTTCAGCGGATTGTGCAGGCATTGCGGCGCAATGGTGAGCGCCACCACGCCGACCAGTGCTCCCACGCCCGCAAGAGCGAGGAAACGTATGCCGATGGCTTGACGGCTGCACAGGGTTGCCGCAACGGCAAGCCCGGCGCCACCAGCAGCAGCAAGCGCGAAAAAACCGAGCGACAGCGTATCACAGGCAACCGACCCCCAGAGCGAGGACGGCGTCGTGCCGAAGAAGATCGCTGCGGTACCCACGCCCAGCGACTGGCCAAAACCGATCGCGGCGCGATGATATCTTTCGCCATTGATTGCCCAGAGCACGCCGACAGTTATAGCGGCCACCGCGACAAGCGGGGTCGTCTCCACGCCGATCGCCAGCGCCAACCCGCAGGCGGCCGCGGCCAGCCCGAAATTCGATGCGCGCGCCAACGGATCGAGCAGCATGGCAGTGATGAATGTTGCCAGAACCAGTTGCACATTGTGGTGGTCGATGGCGCCGGGCCGAAAGCGAATGATCGCGCACAGAAACAGCGTCGCGAGGATCAGCGCCATGACCATCGCCTGCTTGCCGCCCGTGCGATAAGCCGCCAGCGCAATCGCGGCCATCAACGGCACGACCAGCAGCAGCGGCCAGACAAACACCGCCCCGACTTCAGCCATGTGTGGCGTGAGAAACAGCGAGAAGACGGTGATCAGCGCGGCCATTGGCGCATCGATCAGCCGCGACCAATGCATCAACGTGCCGCCGGCAGGTCCCAGGCGATATTGATGCAGGTCGAACCAGCCCTGGCCACCGAGGAAATCGCGGATCTCGACCATCCGCATGGAATCGTCCGGATCGGGGCCAAGGTAATCGCTGTAGTTGGAAAAGTGCGCACCGATTTGGAAGACGATCGCAATGAGGCTGAACAACAGCACGGATCGCCAGAATTGCAGCGGCTCATCGCTGGATGGCAGCCGCCAGCTTCCCATAAACAGCCCGCCGGATGCGTCTTCTTTACCATTTTTGATCATCAGGGAGCTCTTGGCGACGATTATAAGGCTTCCTGAAACCTAGCCTTAACCTTCTCAAGAAATAGTAAAGGCTCGATATTCCTGCCGGAGGAGTGACAGGCAGCCATGAGCGACATCTACGACATCGCAGTGCTCATTCCGTGCTACAACGAATCGCTGACAATCGGCGAAGTCGTGACCGGCTTTCGCCGCGCTTTGCCGACGGCGCGCATCTATGTCTACGACAACAATTCCCGCGACGACACCGCCATGCGCGCAGCGCTTGCCGGCGCCACCGTGTTTCGCGAACGCCGCCAGGGCAAGGGCAACGTCGTCCGCCGAATGTTTTCCGATATCGAGGCCGACATCTATCTTATGGCCGATGGTGACGGCACCTATGCGCCCGAGGATGCCGAGGACCTGATCAATACGCTGATCACCGAACGCGCCGACATGGTCGTCGGCACCCGCCGCGACGTCAAGGTCGATGCCGGGCGCCAGGGCCACGCCTTTGGCAACCTGATCTTCAACCGTCTCTACCAGTCGATCTTCGGCCGCGATTTCACCGACATCTTTTCCGGCTACCGCGCCTTTTCCCGCCGTTTCGTCAAGAGCTTCCCGGCCGTGTCCAACGGCTTCGAGATCGAGACCGAGATGTCGGTGCACGCCTCGCGGCTGCGCATGCCGGTCAATGAAATCGAACTCGAATACGGCCGCCGGCCGGAAGGCTCGGAGTCCAAACTCTCGACTTTCGGCGACGGCGGCAAGATCCTCTGGATGTTCGCCATGCTGATGAAGGAAACCCGGCCTTTCGCCTTTTTCGGCATGTTCGCGTCGGCGTTGCTGGCGGCCGGCCTCACCCTTTCCGTGCCCGTCCTCATCGAATTCTTCATGACCGGCCTCGTCAATCGCATGCCCACCTGGGTGCTGTCGGTCACCTTGATCGGCATGTCCTTCGGCATGTTCATGGCGGGCATCATCCTCGATTCGCTGGCCCGCTCCCGCATCGAGACACTTCGCATTGGCTACCTCGCCATCCCCTCGGCCTTCGGCTTTGCCCGTCCATCCTTCAGCTTCCCGTCGAAGGAAGAAGAGGCCGTCGTCGAGCAGATCGCGGCCTGACCGCGCCAACAGACATTTTGCAGGATACCGCCATGAACAGGGAAATGACCAACCGCATCCGCTTCGTGATCGAGGACGTCCTGCCGCCCGTCGTCCGGGATTCACAACTGTTCCGCCGCGCCGCCAAGCTCGCGTGGGGCGACCACATCGATCACCTCGCGAGCTTCCGTGAACGTGCACCGTTCCTCACCGCCAAGGAATATGCCGATCTCTATCGCAAGCATCCACGCGTGCACGAAGGCACCGACAATTCCGAGGCCTGCATCCAGAAGATCGTCGGCTCGGTGCAGGGCGAAAGCGTCTGCGATGTCGGCTGCGGTACCGGCGCCCTGCTTCGCCGCATCCAGACCGGCGTACCCGGCCTGAAGCGCCTGACAGGCGTCGACTTCGTTATCGACGACGCATCGAAGCTGGAAGGCATCGAATATGTCGCGGCGATGATCGAGAAGCTGCCCTTCGAGGACGGCGAGTTTGACACCGTCATCTGCACCCATGTCATCGAGCATGTGCTCGAATATCGCGAAGCGATTGCCGAGCTGCGTCGCATCGCCAAAAAGCGGCTGATCATCGTCGTTCCCCGCGAGCGGGAATCCCGTTACACGTTCAACCCGCATTTCAACTTCTTCCCCTACACGCATTCCTTCCTGCGCGCCGTCCATCCGGTGCCGGCAAAATATATCTGCATCGATATCGGCCGCGACATCTTCTATTCGGAAGAGCGCGGCTGATGTTCGGGTCTTTGACCTCCGGCGCCTGGATCGGACTGGTCGGCACACCCTTGCTGATCGCCGCCGGTCAGGTGCTGTTCAAGCTGACCAGTTCCACCACCGGCGGGCTGGATGCGAAGGGACTGATCGGGCTGTTCCTCAACCCGATCTTCCTTGCGGCGCTCGCACTTTATGGCTTCGGCACCGTGGTCTGGATTTTCGTCCTCAAGCAGGTGCCGCTGACGGTCGCCTATTCTTTCATGGGCCTGACATTCCTGTTCGTGCCGCTGCTGGCGCTCGCCTTTCTCGGCGAGACGCTGACGCTCAGATATCTGCTCGGCGCAGTGCTGATCATCGGCGGCCTGATCGCCATTAATGGCTGATCAGACCGCCGGATCATTTCATTGTCCAGCGATCAGACCGTCTGATTTGTCAAATCAGACGGTCTGCCAGCCATCCTTCTCA
Source organism: Shinella sp. OV683 (assembly GCF_057787725.1). NCBI lineage: Bacteria > Pseudomonadati > Pseudomonadota > Alphaproteobacteria > Hyphomicrobiales > Rhizobiaceae > Shinella > Shinella sp. OV683. Next base: position 247,733 of record NZ_CM173543.1, on the reverse strand, counting down.
GACGCCTTGTAGATGGCGTCGATGACTTTCTGGTTGAGCTTTGAGCTTTCGAGCGTGACGATCTCCTCGTCGCCACCGGCCGCGGCGCGCGCAAAGGCTTCGGCTTCGAGCTTGTACTGCCGGCTGTCCGGAAAGCGGAAAAGCTGCGATTGCGAATGGTTCTGGTTGGTCAACTCAACCTCTTCGGCACCATAGCGATCGGCATTGAAGGGCGACTTGACCTCGATGAAGCCCTTGTCGCCGTGGAACACCATCACCTGGCGCGCAGCCATCTGCGTGGAGATGTAGAACGTCTGCTCGAAAGTGCCGAAATCCGCCTTCACCGACGAATAGATATCCGTTCCGAATTCCGGATCGCGATCGGTCCGCGCCTGGATGCGCAACGGCTCCTTGCCGGTGACGAAACGTGTGGAAATCGTCGGATAGACACCGATATCCGGCAGGCCGCCACCGCCGAGCGCCGGAATGTTGCGCATGTTGCCGGCATCTCTGTTGTAGTAGGTGAATGCACCCTGCACATGCCGAAGCGTGCCGATCGCGCCTTCCTGAAGTAGCGAACGCACTTTGCGCCAGACGGGCGCATAGGTGACCATGTAGGCCTCGGTGATCACAACCTTGTTGCGTTCGCGGGCGGCGATGAGTTGGTCGATCTCGCCGGCATTCAACGCGATCGGCTTTTCACAGAGCACATGCTTGCCCGCATCGGCCGCCTTGATCGACCACTCCACATGCTGCGAGGTCGGCAGCGGAATATAGACCGCATCGATCTTGTCGGACGCCAGCATCTCGTCATAGGAACCGAAGGCATGCGGCACCGAGAACCGGTCGGCCATGGCGCGGGCGTTAGTGAGATCGCGGCTGGCGACGGCGGTCACCACGCAGTTTTCCGCATCCTGGATGGCCGGAACCACCAGGTCGCGGCCGATTTTTGCAGTCGAAATGATTCCGAAGCGCAACATGTTTCTCTCCCTATTTCTGGATTTGGCCGAACCTTATTGGCAACACGCCCGATAGGCAATCGGCGAAATGATGGACGTATATCGTGAACTTTCATGATTCCGGACCCGGCAGGCGCGCATGCCTCCGGGCGATACTGCATTTCCATAATAGACTCCAACGGAGTCGGCCGGGGCACGTTCCATGCCTCAGGGTAATTAGTTTAGGTGACACGAAGCGTGCCCCGTTTCGGTGGTTTTTGCCTGCGAACCTGGAGATCTGCTTCCCCATCGCGGCAGTGTGCCCGATGGGGAGATGTGTGCCTCTGAGGCACGTCCGCGGCCAGTCGCGTCCTTTCGAACGCCGCCGAAGAGGTCTCCGTTTCTCACAGGCCCCCGATAAGAGAATTTACGTCGTCCTCTCCAACCAGGCACCGGCCCCACCTCGCCATGACGCCTCATGGTGTATCCGTGATGGGACGGGAATCAGTATAAGCGAGATTGAGAAGGCGGGGATATTGGCGGATAAGCCATTGAGTATGTTGGTGTATCTTGATTCACACGGTTGCTGGCTTGGTTTGTCTCCGCCTCATGAGCCCCTCATCTGCAATTTCTATCGTTTAGCGATTGCGCGCACCGTCCCATTTGTAGGCACCCTTTTCGGGCGCAATCGCTAAGCCGATGAAATTGCTTCTTCTCCCACAAGGGGAGAAGTAGAGGTGCGGCGCAGCCTCGATTTGCCTCTCCCCTTGTGGGAGAGGATAGCAAGCCCGCGAGAGGCACAGCCGATCGCTTGGGCGCGCTTGGTGAGGGGTAATGTTTCGTCGACTACCATGCGAAAGCCAAGTGCCAGAAATTGCAACAGCCTGAGCCATCTATTAAGACATTCCTCAAACCGCAAATCCGAGGACCACCCCCCATGACCACCGATATCCGCGACGCCCTACCCACCGACGAAAAAGCCTGGCGGAAACTGTGGGCGGGCTATCTGTCGTTCTACAAGGTCAATCTCGACCCTGCCGTCACCGACGCCACATGGAAGCGGATACTCGATCCTGCATCGCCGGTCGCCATGCGGGTGGCGGAGAAGGATGGCGCGCTTGCGGGTTTTGCCATCCATCTCATCCATCCATCGACCTGGGTGATCGGCAATGACTGCTATCTCGAAGACCTCTATCTCGACGCCAAGTTCCGCGGCCAGGGCATCGGCCGGGCACTGCTGGACGACTTGGTCGAGCTCTCCCGGAAAAATGGCTGGGCGCGGCTTTACTGGCATACCGACGAGGGCAATGCGACGGCTCGCAAGCTTTACGACACCTATGTGAAGACCGACGGCCACGTCCGCTACCGCATGCGGATCACTTACTGACCGCGTCTCACGCCCCCCAGACGATGGCCTCCTCGTGGCGCTTGATCAGGTGGCGCAGATGTCCAAAACTCTCCGATATGTGGGCGGCGAAATTCTCCACCGCCGGCACTTTGGGCGCCGCCGCCGACCTGAGAATCGACAGAGCCCGGTCTGGATGCGGGATCTTCACCGGCAGGGCTGTGACCGCCCGCTGCTTGCGGAAGGCAAAAACGACGCTGTGTGGCAGCACCGCCAGCGCATCGGTCGCCACCATGTAATTGAGCACGCTGGCGAGCGAGCCGCCAGAATAGCGGATCTTGATTTCGGTGGCGCCGAGCGACAGCAGGATCGAGCGCAGATCATCATAAAGCGGACTGCCCGGCGGCGGCGCGATCCACGGATAGTCCAAGAGTTCCGTCGTCCTGAGCTTGCGTTTCATCAACAGTGGATGCGTGGTGCGGCAGGCGACGACGTTGCGACCCGGCAGGATTTCCTGGAACTGGATGCCCGAACCCTCGTCGAGGATATCGACCGGGCAGATCGCTAGGTCGATCCTGTCGGCCTCGAGCGCCGCGCGCAAATCGGGGAGATAGCCGTAGGATTGCTCGACCCGCACATCCGGGTAGCTGTCCTGAAACGTGGCGATCATGCCGGAAATCAGCGCATCCATGAAGAACTGGGTACCGGCCACCCGCACCGTGCCCGATTTGCCGAGGCGAAAACTGTCGACGGTTTGCGAGGCACGACGGGACGCAGCCAGAATGACCTGGCCATGATCTGCCAGCGCCTGCCCAAGCGTGGTGGGCTGCAACGGCCGCCTTCCCTTGACGAACAGCGACTGACCCAGCCGCTTTTCGAGCAGGGCCAGCGTTCGCGATACGGCGGGCTGCGACATGTTGAGAAAACTCGCACCCTCGGTGACACCACCGCATTGCACCACGGCAGCGAGCTGGACGAGATGGCTTTCATCGATCTTCATAACAAAATGCTATACTAAATCCGAAAGAAATCATCAACCGGCACATTCTCCGGCGTTATGATCCTCAAGATGGCGAAAGCCGTGGGGAGAAACACGTGAAGATGACATCGCAGTCATTCCTGACCGAGCGCAATTCGACTGACGTCGTTGTCGGGCGGCTGAAGAATGGTGCCGAGCAGCCTCTCGTCCGTGCGTTGATGTCAGTGGTCGATCATCTGCATCAGGTGATCCGCGAGGTCCGCCCGAGCCAGGTCGAGCTGCGTGCGGCGATTGGCTTCCTCACCGACATGGGCCATGCCTGCGACGAGAAGCGCCAGGAGTGGGTGCTGCTGTTCGACATGCTGGGTGCCTCGGCACTGGTGGAGGAAATCAACTCGCAGCGCCCGAAGGGCGCAACGCAGAACACTATTCGCGGCCCCTTCTATCGGCCGGATGCGCCGCGCAAGGCCAACGGCGTCAATATCAGCCTTGATGGCAAGGGCGCTCCCGTCGAGGTGCATGGCAAGGTGATCGACCTCGACGGATTGCCGGTAGCGAACGCGCAGGTCGAGACGTGGCAGGCCAATTCCGACGGCCTCTATGAAAATCAGCAGCCGGACCTGCAGCCGGAGTTCAATCTGCGCGGTATTTTCGCAACCGGCACGGACGGCCGCTTCAACTACAAGACCATCCGCCCGGCGGGCTACGAGGTTCCCTCCGATGGTCCGGCCGGCGAATTGCTTGGTGGCATCGGCTATCCCCTGCGGCGGCCCGCACACCTGCATTTCCAGATTTCAGCGCCGGGTTTCGAGACGCTGACAACACATATTTTCGATGCCGACGACCCACATCTCGGCGAAGATGCGATCTTCGGCGTCAAGCCCGAACTGGTGCGGACATTCCAGCCGGTGAAGGGCAAGATGCCGGCATGGCGCCTTGAGGTCGAATTCGTCATGGCACGGGCGCGCAAGAATGGAAGGCAGGCGGGATGAGCGAGAACTTTGTCTATCAGGGCAGCCCGGCAACGATCATTTTCGGCAGCGGCGCGAGCCGCAAGGTCGGAGAATGGGTGGAAAAACTCGGCCATTCGCGCGCCGTCGTCTTGTCGACTCCACACCAGGAGAGTGACGCCAGGACGCTGGCCGGCAAGCTGGGCACACTGGCCGTCGGCGTTTATCCTGGCGCTGTGATGCATACCCCGACCGATGCGACCGACAAGGCGATAGACTATGTCAAAAGCGTCGGTGCCGATTGCGTCATTGCCCTCGGCGGCGGCTCGACGACCGGGCTCGGCAAGGCGATTTCCTGGCGCACCGGCCTGACGCAGATCGTCATTCCCACCACCTATGCCGGCTCCGAGGTCACGCCCATTCTCGGCGAGACCAAGGATGGGCTGAAGACCACCTTCAAGGACAGGAAGATCCTGCCCGGCGTGGTGATCTACGACCCCGACCTGACGCTGGGCCTGCCCGTGGCCATGAGCGTAACATCCGGGCTGAACGCCATCGCGCATGCGGCAGAGGCGTTCTATGCAGCCGACCGCAATCCGGTCTCTTCGCTGATGGCCGCCGAAGGTATGCGGGCACTGGCCAAGGCCCTGCCGGTCATCGTGCGCGATCCGCGCGACGCCGATGCGCGTTCGGATGCACTCTATGGCGCCTGGCTCTGCGGCACAGTGCTCGGCACCGTCGGCATGGCGCTGCACCACAAGATCTGTCACACGCTGGGCGGCAGTTTCAACATGCCGCATGCCGAAACGCATGCGGTAATGCTGCCGCACACGATCGGTTTCAACGCCCAAGCGGTGCCGGATCTGACCCATCCGATTGCCCGGATCTTCGACGATTCACCCGGCCGGGCGCTCTATGATTTCGCCCAATCGATCGGCGCGCCGATGTCGCTGAAAGAGCTCGGTTTTGCCGAGACGGATCTCGACCGCGCCACCGAGATTGCCGCCGGCAGCCCCTATCCCAATCCGCGGCCATTCGACCGCGCCAGCATCGCCGCCCTGCTCCGGCAGGCCTGGAACGGAGATCGACCAGACTACTGATGCCCAGACTGCCGCAGCATTGGAGAATTCGCACCATACTCTTGGGAGGAGAGATGATGATCACAAGACGCAGACTGCTCAGGAATGCCGCCGCCACCGGGGTGCTCGCCAGCACGTCGGGCCTGTCAATGCCAGCGCTTGCGCAAGGTGCGGCGCTGAAGATTGGCTATGTCAGCCCGCAGACCGGGCCACTCGCCGCGTTTGCCGAAGCCGACAAGTTCATCATCGACGGCTTTCTCGCCGCCGCCAAGGCCAAGGGGCTGACTGTCGAGGTCATCGTCAAGGACAGCCAGTCCAATCCCAACCGCGCCGCCGAGGTGGCCAAGGAACTGATCGTCAACGACGAAATCAATCTTATGCTGGTGGCCTCGACGCCTGAGACCACCAATCCGGTTTCGACCACCTGCGAATCCGAGGAAGTGCCCTGCATTTCCACCATGGCGCCCTGGCAACCTTGGTTCATCGGCCAGCAGGGCAATCCGGGTGACCCCGCCAGCTGGAAGCAGTTCAACCATTCCTACCATTTCTTCTGGGGCCTCGAGGATGTGATCGCGGTCTTCACCTCGATGTGGGGCCAGATCGATACCAACAAGAAGGTCGCCGGCCTGTTTCCCAACGATGGCGACGGCAATGCCTGGGGCGACAAGGTTGTCGGCTTCCCGCCGGTGCTCGACAAGCTCGGCTACGGCCTGACCGATCCGGGCCGCTACCAGAACATGACCGATGACTTCTCCGCCCAGATCGGCGCCTTCAAGGCGGCGCAATGCGAGATCGTCACCGGCGTGATGATACCGCCCGATTGCACCACCTTCCTGACCCAGGCCAAGCAGCAGGGCTTCAATCCCAAGATCGCCTCGATCGGCAAGGCACTGCTGTTTCCGCAGGCGGTCGCGGCACTCGGTGATCACGGCCACAATCTGTCGACCGAGGTCTGGTGGACGCCCAGCCATCCGTTCACGTCGTCGCTGACAGGCCAGACCGCCAAGGCACTGGCCGACGATTACACCAAGGCGACGGGCAAGCCCTGGACGCAGCCGATCGGCTTCGTGCATGCGCTGTTCGAAGTTGCCACCGACGTGCTGACCCGCGCCAAGGACGCCACCGACGGCGCTTCGATCGTCGAGGCCATTGCCGCCACCAAGCTCGATACGGTGGTTGGTCCGATCGCCTGGAACAATGACAAGCTGCCGCCTTTCGCCCAGAAGAATGTCACCAAGACGCCTCTGGTCGGCGGCCAGTGGCGCAAAAAGGATGGCGGCTATGATCTGGTGATCGTCGACAATTCGACGACGCCGTCGATCCCGCTCGGCGGCAAGATGGAGCCGATCGCCTGACCTGAGGCACGTCGAGAATTACCGGTCCGCCGCCATCGATACGGCGGATCGAGACATTGAATGAACTGGGAGGATGCCTAATGGCTGATATCGAAACCGATGTGCTGGTGATCGGCACGGGACCCGCAGGCTCGGCGGCGGCGGCGCTGCTGTCTACCTACGGCGTCAACAATATGGTGATCAACCGCTATCGCTGGCTGTCGAACACCCCGCGCGCCCACATCACCAACCAGCGCACCATGGAGGTGCTGCGCGACCTCGGCCGGGATGTTGAAGCCGAAGCCTATATGCATGCCAGCGAACAGGAGATCATGGGCGAAAACATCTTCTGCACGTCGCTGGCCGGCGAAGAACTCGGGCGGCTGAAGACCTGGGGCACGCATCCCAATTCCAAGGCCGAGCATCTGCTGTCATCCCCCTCGCTGATGAACGACCTGCCGCAGACCTTCATGGAGCCGCTGCTGTTCAAGACAGCCTGTTCGCGCGGCAGCCAGGCGCGCATGTCGACGGAATATGTCAGCCACGAGCAGGATGGCGAGGGTGTCACCACCACCTGCCTCGACCGCCTGACCGGCAAGCAGCTCACAGTTCGCTCCAAATACCTGATCGGTGCAGACGGCGGCAACTCGAAGGTCGCCGAACATGCCGGCCTGCCCTTCGAGGGCAAGATGGGCGTCGGCGGCTCGATGAACATCCTGTTCAAGGCCGACCTGTCCAAGTATGTCGCCCATCGCCCGTCGGTGCTCTACTGGGTGCTGCAGCCCGGCTCGAATGTCGGCGGTATCGGCATGGGGCTGGTGCGCATGGTCAGGCCCTGGAACGAATGGTTGATCGTCTGGGGCTATGACATCAACGAACCCACCCCCGAAGTCGATGCGGCGTTGGCCACCAAGGTTGCCCGCGACCTGATCGGCGATCCCAAGCTCGAGATCGAACTGACCAGCGTCTCGACCTGGACCGTCAACAACCGCTATGCCACCCGTATCCAGAACGGCCGTGTCTTCTGCATGGGCGATGCAATCCACCGCCACCCGCCCTCCAACGGCCTGGGCTCCAACACTTCGATCCAGGATGCGTTCAATCTCGCCTGGAAGCTTTCACTGGTGCTCAAGGGCAAGGCAGGCCCTGGCCTGCTCGACACTTATGACACCGAGCGCGCACCGATCGCCAGGCAGATCGTCACCCGCGCCAACCAGTCGATCGAGGAATTCGGCCCGATCTTCGGCGCACTCGGCCTGCTCGAATCCATCGACCCGGTGAAGATGCAAGAAAACATGGACCGCCGCTGTGAGGATTCGCCGGGCGCCGAGCAGCAGCGCCAGAAATTGCGCGAGGCGATCGCCTTCAAGGTCTACGAATTCGACGCCCATGGCGTCGAGATGAACCATCGCTACGTCTCGACCGCCGCCGTTACCGATGGCGAGGCCGAGCCGACGTTCGAGCGGGACAAGGAGCTGTATTTCCAGCAAACCACCTGGGCCGGCGCCCGCATGCCGCATGCGTGGATTTTCAGCGACAAGAAGGGCAAGGCCTCGACGCTCGATCTCTGCGGCCATGGCAGGTTCACGCTGCTGACCGGCATATCGGGCAGCGCATGGGTTGGCGCTGCCAAATCCGCAGCGGAAAAGTTCGGCATCGCGCTCGATTGCCACGTCATCGGCCCGCGCCAGGAGTGGCAGGACCACTATGGCGATTGGGCACGCGCAAGTGAGATCGGCGATTCCGGCGCAGTGCTCGTCCGCCCTGATCATCACGTTGCATGGCGCGCGCAGGCGATGGCAGACGATCCCGCGGCGGAGCTCGATCGCGTATTGAAGCAAGTTCTATCGAAATGAGGCACGACCATGAGCGCTGAAGACAAGGGCTATTTCACCGAGGAGAACTCCGTCGCTGTTGTCGTCGACCGCAACAGGAACACCCAGGATCCCCGGCTGAAGGAGATCATGGAGGTGGTGGTCCGCAAACTGCATGAGGCGGTCAAGGAAATCGAGCCGACCCAGGACGAATGGATGGCCGCGCTGCAGTTCCTCACCCGGACCGGCCATATGTGCACGGAGTGGCGGCAGGAATTCATCCTGCTGTCGGATACGCTCGGCGTCTCGATGCTGGTCGATGCGATCAATCACCGCAAGCCCTCGGGCGCCTCGGAATCCACCGTGCTCGGCCCCTTCCACATCGACAATGCCCCGCATATGCAGATGGGCGCCAATATCTGCAGGGATGGCAAGGGCGAACCGATGTTCGTGCACGGCCGGATTCTCGATACGACAGGCAAGCCGGTCGAGGGTGCGGTGATCGATGTCTGGCAGGCCAACGACGAAGGCTTTTATGACGTGCAGCAGAAAGGCATCCAGCCGGATTTCAACCTGCGCGGCGTCTTCAAGACCGACGCCGACGGTCGCTACTGGTTTCGCGGGGTGAAGCCGAAATACTATCCGATCCCGGACGATGGACCGGTCGGCAAGATGCTCGGCGCACTCGGCCGTCACCCCTATCGGCCGGCGCACCTGCACTACATGATCTCGTCAGAAGGCTTCGAGACATTGGTCACCCATATCTTCGATCCCGACGACCCCTACATCCATTCCGATGCCGTGTTCGGGGTGAAGGAAAGCCTACTGGCCGAGTTTAAAAAGCGGACCGACACTGAAAGGATGCGGGAATACGAATTCGAGGGCGATCATTACTACGATGTCGAGCACGATTTCGTGCTGTCGCGGGCAAAATGATTGCTTGGAGGGTGGCTTCCCCCTCATCCGGCGCTGAGCGCCACCTTCTCCCCGCTGGGGAGAAGACGGAACCCGCCGCACTCTCTGCGCATTGAATTGCTCGCCTAGGACACGGGGGCAATTTGCGCAGGCCGGTTCAGCGGTTTACCTCTTCTCCCCAGCGGGGAGAAGGTGGCGCGCAGCGCCGGATGAGGGGGTCTTTCGATAGGACGCGCCGTCCTACCCTCTCACCACGTCCTCAGCCGCCAGCGCCACCTCAAGCAGATGCTCATCCGTGCCCGGCAACCCCGACAGGAGCAACCCGACCGGCATGCCCGCATCGCCCGTGCCGCAGGGTATCGACACCCCACACCAGTCCAGGAAATTGCCGATGGTGGTGTTGCGCAGCGTCTTGCCATTCATGGCGAAGAAGGCGTCGTCGCTTTCCAGAAGCGGTGCGACTTTTGGAGCCACGTGCGCCACGGTGGGAAAGGCGATGATCTCACCCGGCAGAAGAAGATCCGCCATCTCGGCGATCATGCACTCGCGCGTGTTGAGCGTCTCGACATAATCGATCAGCGAAATCTTTGCCCCGAGCATGGTTCGCGCGACGACACGCCTATCCATGTCGGCGGCTTCCGGCCCATGCAGTCTTTTGTTGTGCAGCACATAGGCTTCCGCGGCAATCAGCGGGCCGCGCTGGGCCATCATCTCGAAAATCTCCGAGAAGATCGGAACTTCCAAGCGCCGCACCACGGCGCCCGCCATGATCAGCCGTTCGACTGCCGCCTCGAAAGCGGCAATCACCCCGGATTCGGCGCCGTCGAAGACCACCGTCTGCGGCACCAGCAGTTTGAGGCCGGCAACCGTGCCTCGGCCAACAGACGGCGCCGCCAGCCCTCGCATCGCGGCATCGATCCAGACGGCATCCTGCACCGTGCGGCAAAGAGGACCGAGCGAATCCAGGCTCCTGGCAAGCGGGTAGACACCCGCCATCGAATATCGCCCGCGCGTTGCCTTGTAGCCGACAATGCCGTTGAACGCCGCTGGGATGCGCACCGAACCACCGGTATCCGTGCCCATCGCCACCGGCACCAGCCCGGCCGCAACCGCCACGGCTGAACCCGCCGACGACCCGCCTGGTAGTCGATGGCCGTCAATGGAGTTGGGATTGGCTGGCGTGCCGTAGTGTGGATTAATGCCGAGGCCGGAAAACGCAAATTCGCTGAGATTGGTGCGGCCGACACTCACCATGCCAGCGCCAGCCAGCGCGGCAACGACTGCGGCGTCCTCCTGCGCGGGCACCTCGGCAAGCACGACCGAGCCGGCTTTGGTCACATGACCGCGCATGTCGAACAGGTCCTTCCAGGCGATCGGAATACCATCGAGAAGCCCGAGGGACCGGCCGGACTTGATCCGGGCCGACGACGCCTGTGCCTCAGCCATCGCCCGATCCGGCGAGATGTCGATGAACACTGCCTTGTCCGCATAGTCGCCGATCACGCCCAGCGTCTCTTCGGCCAGATCAACCGGATCGAGCGCGCCGGACTGGATGAGGGTGGAAAGCTGGGCGATCGATTTTCCGCAGGGCATGAATGTCTCCGTTTTCGGCTGGATCACGAGGAAATAGCGGATAGCCTGACTCTTGCAAGTGGTTAATGCGCGGCTCGTCTTGCCATCGCCGCCCGGCGCAACTATTGCCAGAACAACCCACCTCGCTTGCGGAATCACGCGTGACAAAACCTAACAGACTGCTCTTCGTCGATGTCGAAACCACCGGCCTGACCTATGACGACCGTGTGATCACACTCGGCTATGTCGAACTCGATCTCGAAGCGCTAAGGGATGGCGCTGAAGCGGCGAGCACCGGCCACATGATCTTCAATCCCGGCCGACCGAGCAATCCGTTCGCCGCCGCCGTACACGGCTACGACGACTGGACGCTGCGATACCAGCCGGATTTCTCCACCCACGCCGAAGAGGTGCTGCAGCCCTTCGAGCGCTCGCAAATGGTCATCGCCCATAACGCCGCCTTCGACGAACGCTTTATGCGCACCGAATTTTCGCTGTGCGGCCACACCCTGTCGCCTGCCCGCTTCGACTGCACGATGCGCGCCTACAAGAAGAAACACGCCCGTCCCGGCGGGCTCGACAAGGTGCTCGACCATATGGGCCACAAGGCTCGCGGCAAACAGCACGGCGCGCTTGAGGATGCCTGGCTGTGTATGCGCGTCTGGTTGTGGATGAACGACCTGCCGATGCCGGAGACGCCGCACGACCTGCTGGCGCCGCCGAGCAACTGGGTGGAACCGGAGATGAAGCCGGTCAGGGGCGCGCGGAAGGCGTATAGTTTTTAAGGTTGCTGTAGTCTCTGCGGCTCGCAGACGCGAGCCGACTGGATTCCTGTGACAAGCACAGGAATGACGGAAAACTTTGATGCTCTCGAATGGGGGAAGTCAGGGTTAGCGCAGGCGTTGTCCCTCAGGATTTGGTTATCTCGCGCAGACGGCCTATACCAACTCCGTCATTCCTGTGCTTGTCACAGGAATCCAGCGCGCCGCGTCGGCGGCGCAGAAGATGCCTCTTCAGAGGCCGTGCAGATAGTGGGAAATATCCTGCCAATCGGGATTCATCTGCTCAATGAGATTTAGCTTCCACTGCCGCGGCCATTTCTTCATTGTTTTTTCGCGTGTTATTGCGGCGGTTACGAGAACATGCTCTTCGAACCACACAAGCATTTTCACATCATATTTTGTTGTGAAACCTGGTTTCAAATTGTTCTGATGCTCGTAAAGACGAGTGGGAAGATCGCTGGTCACACCAATGTACAGCGTGCCGTTCCGCTTTGAGGCGAGAATATAGACGTATCCCTTCATGCGCGAAGTCTGTCAGAAATTAGTGCAATTCGCAATTTCCTCTAAGAAGTCTTTCCGGCTCGCAGACGCGAGCCGACTGGATTCCTGTGACGAGCACAGGAATGACGGAAAATTTGATGCTCGCGGATAAAGGAGCTTGGAGGAGGCTTAAGGCGCGGTCGCTCAGGATATGGTTGCTATGCACAAACCCAAACAAACTCCCTCATTCCTGTGCTCGTCACAGGAATCCAGTCACGCCGCGTCGGCGGCGTGCGAGACTCTTTGCGTTCGAAGAAGGCCGGCCGCCTTGCGCGGCCGACTTCAATCAGCTCCGCAACACCCCGCCCGTAGACTTCTCCACGTTTGCGATAATCCGGCCGGTCAAAGCCTCGAAATCCTCGTCGGTCAATGTCCGGTCGGACGGCTGGATCGACACTTCGATGGCGATCGACTTCTTGTCTTCGCCCAGCGATGCACCCTCGAACACGTCGAACACGGTGACGCCAGCGATCAGCTTGCGGTCGGCACTGCCCGCTGCACGCACGAGCGCACCCGCCTCGACCTTGCGGTCGACGATGAAGGCGAAATCGCGCTTGACCGCCTGGAAGGGCGAGAGCTCCAGCACCGGCTTGGTGCGGGTGGCCTTCTTCTTCGGCTCAGGCAGCTTGTCGATGACGATCTCGAAGCCGCAGAGTGCGCCTGAGACATCGAGCGCTTCCAGCACCTTCGGATGGAACTCACCGAAGTGGCCGATCACCAGTTTCGGGCCCATCTTGATCGTGCCGGAGCGGCCGGGATGATACCAGGCGGGACCGCCCTGTTCGATCTGCAGGTTGGCAGAAGGAAAGCCGCAGGCTTCGAGAACGGCGAGCGCATCGGCCTTGGCCTCGTAGACATCGACCGGCTTGCCGCCGCCCTTGGCGGCATTCGACCACAAGCGGCCGGCGCCATTCAGCGTCGCGGTGCCGCGACGAATGCCGCCGGCGATGCGGCGCTGGCCTTCGGCCGTGTCGTCTTCGTAAATGCCCGAGACTTCGAACAGAGCCACGTCGCCATAGCCCTTGTCGGCATTGCGCTGCGCAGCCGTCAGCAGGCCCGGCAGCAGCGATGGCCGCATGTCGGACATATCAGCCGCGATCGGGTTTTCAAGCTTCAGCGCCGGGCTGCCGCCGCCGAACAGCGTGGCATGTTCAGCCGGGATGAACGACCAGGTGACGGCTTCCAGCATGCCGCGCGAGGCCAGCGCCCGCTTGGCCAGCCGCGAGCGGATCTGCAGCGTGGTCAGGATCTTGGTGTTGACATCGCCGAGCCGCGGCATGGCCTGCGGCTTGATCTCGTTGATGCCATGGATGCGCATGACTTCCTCGACCAGATCGGCCTTGCCATCGACATCCGGGCGCCACGACGGCACATGGGCCGTGACCGTGTCGCCGGTGCCTTCAGTGGCAAAACCCAGACGATTGAGGATCGCAAGGCTTTCATCGCGCGCCACATCAAGGCCCGTCAGCCGCTTGACCTCGGCGAGCGGGAAGCCCACTGCCTTCGGGGTATAGCCGGCATAGCCGACGACATCGGTCTTGGCCGGCGTACCGCCGCACAATTCCAGCACCAGTTCTGTGGCGCGTTCGAGGCCCGGCACCATATATTCCGGATCGACGCCGCGCTCGAAACGATAGCGTGCATCGGTGATGATGCCATGGCTGCGGCCGCTGCGGGCGATGTTGAGCGGATCCCAGAGTGCGGATTCGATCAGCACATCAACGGTGTTTTCATCGCAGCCGGAATGCTCGCCGCCCATGATGCCGCCGATCGACTCGACACCATTGTCGTCGGAGATCACCACGTTGGACGGGTTGAGCTTGTATTCCTTGGTGTCCAGCGCCAGCACGGTTTCGCCGTCCCTGGCTCGGCGAACCACAAGATTACCCTTGACCTTGGCGGCGTCGAAGACATGCAGCGGCCGGCCCTGGTCGAAGGTCATGAAATTGGTGATATCGACCAGCGCATTGATCGGCCGCTGACCGATGGCGCGCAGCTGCCTCTGCATCCAGGCCGGGCTCGGCCCATTCTTGACACCGCGCACGAGACGCAGCGCAAAGCCGGGGCAAAGGTGCTTGTCCTCTTCGGAGAAGTCGAGAACCACCTTGATGGGCGTCTCGCCGGACACCTCAAACGATGGCGCCGGGCGCGTCTTCAGCGTGCCCATGCCGGAGGCCGCCAGATCCCGCGCGATACCGTAGACAGAGGTGCAATCCGGCCGGTTCGGCGTCAGGTTGATCTCGATGACCGGATCGTCGATGCCATAATAGGTCGCGAAAGACGTGCCGACCGGCGCATCTTCCGGCAGATCGATGATCCCATCGTGGCTGTCGGAGATTTCCAGCTCCTTCTCCGAGCACATCATGCCGTGGCTTTCGACGCCACGAATGTTGCCAACCGCAAGCGTCACGTCGATGCCGGGAACATAGACGCCCGGAGCCGCAAACGCACCGATCAGGCCGGCGCGCGCATTCGGCGCGCCGCAGACCACCTGCACGGCCTTGCCGTTGCCGGTATCGACCGACAGCACCTTAAGCTTGTCGGCCTGCGGATGCTTTTCGGCAGTCAGGACCTTGGCGATGACAAAGGGCTTGAAGCTCGCCTTGTCGTCGACATCCTCGACTTCGAGACCGATCAATGTCAGCCGTTCGCAGATTTGCTCGAGCGTGGCGTCCGTATCGAGGTGGCTCTTCAGCCAGGACAGCGTGAATTTCATTGTATTATCCCCTCCCTTACGCGCTCAAACCGCCGAACAGCGTCGGCAAATCAAGCGGGCGGAAGCCGTAGTGGTTCATCCATCTGATATCGGCATTGAAGAAATCGCGAAGGTCGGGCATGCCGTATTTCAGCATGGCGATGCGATCGAGGCCCATGCCCCATGCAAAACCCTGATAGACATCGGGGTCGAGCCCGCCGGCACGCAGCACATTGGGATGCACCATGCCGCAACCGAGGATTTCCATCCAGTCGTTGCCCTCGCCGAACTTCACCACGTCGCCGGAGCGATCACACTGGATATCGACTTCAACCGAGGGCTCGGTGAACGGGAAGAACGACGGGCGGAAGCGCATGTTGACCGAAGGCACCTCGAAGAAGGCCTTGCAGAACTCTTCCAGCACCCAGCGCATGTTGGCGACATTGGCTGATTTGTCGATCACCAGGCCTTCGACCTGATGGAACATCGGCGAGTGGGTGGCGTCGGAATCCTGACGGTAGGTCTTGCCGGGAATGACGATGCGGATAGGCGGCTGCTGGCTCTCCATCGTGCGCACCTGAACCGGCGAGGTATGCGTGCGCAGCACCTTGCGCTCGCCCTTTTCATTCGGCGGCAGGAAGAAGGTATCGTGCATCTCGCGGGCCGGATGTCCTTCGGGGAAATTCAGCGCGGTGAAATTGTAATAGTCTGTCTCGATATCCGGACCTTCCGCAATCGAAAAACCCATATCGCCGAAGATCGCGGTGATCTCGTCGATGATCTGGGTGATCGGGTGGATACGGCCGCGCTCTGCGGGCGAGGAGCGCACCGGCAGCGTCACGTCGACAGTCTCGCGCGCCAGCCGCTCGTTGATCGCCTGATCCTTGAGATCCGCCTTGCGGGTGGTGATCTGCTCCGTCACCTCTGATTTCAGGAGGTTGATGGCGGCGCCACGTGTCTGCCGCTCTTCCGGGCTCATGGTGCCGAGCGTCTTGAGGAGCTCAGAAATCGAACCCTTCTTGCCGAGCGCATTGACGCGGACGTTTTCGATCGCCGCTTCGTCGGCGGAAGCCGCGACATCAGCGAGAATGGATTGTTTCAACTGGTCGAGATCGGACATGGATCGCTCGTGACGTTTCAATGGAATAAACAGAAAAAACCCGCGCTAGCCTGCCAGCGCGGGTTTCCCAATAAGAACATAGAGTGGGAAGCGCTGGTCTTAACCGACTGCGCGTTCAAACTCGTTGGTGGTGCCCTTTTCCTTGAGGTAGGAAAGGTTCTTCTTGGCGGCTGCGACGAGCACGCCGAATGCTTCCGGCTGGCTGATTGCCATTTCCGACATCACCTTGCGGTCGACTTCGATGCCAGCCTTCGAGAGGCCGTCGATGAAGCGGCCATAGGTCAGGCCATGTTCGCGGACAGCAGCATTGATACGCTGGATCCACAGAGCGCGGAAATTCCGCTTCTTGACCTTGCGGTCACGCGTTGCGTACTGCATCGAGCGATCGACGGCAGCCTTCGCGGTGCGGATCGTATTCTTGCGGCGGCCGTAGAAACCCTTGGCTGCCTTCAAAACCTTCTTGTGCTTAGCGTGAGACGTTACGCCTCTTTTTACACGTGCCATTTCATGATCTCCTTATAACAACAAAAAACCGGTAGTCTTAGAGACCGTTCGGGAGGTAGTTCTTGATCACCTTGCGGCCATCGGGCTCAGAGAGCACCATGGTGCCGCGGGCGTCGCGAATGAACTTGTTGCTACGCTTGATCATGCCGTGGCGCTTGCCGGCAGCTGCCGACAGAACCTTGCCGGTTGCGGTGATCTTGAACCGCTTCTTGGCAGACGACTTCGTCTTCATCTTGGGCATTTTGCTACTCCATTGTTTTCGGTTTTTGAGAAACGAACTGATGAGGTCCATTTCAAGCATGAAGAACGGCCACGGCATGCCCTGCCGGACCGTTCGGAACGCGCCCATATAACCGCAGGGATCAAAAAGCGCAACGGGCCAGGGAATTTTCTTTTTTCGAACCTTCCTGCATTTAAATGAGAATGATTTGCAATTGCATTAAGGATATGCGCATTATTGTCGGGCGCTCGCACCATGTGACGCAGTGAACCGACAGCAATTCGGCGAAATGCGCTCCACGACAATGACGCGCCCCGGTTCGTGAAAGAGGCAATAGTGGAAATCAACGACAAACGACGCGAACTGCTGAGCCGCAGAGGTCTGCTCGCCGGAGGGCTTGCAGCAGCCGGTGGAACGGCGATCTGCGCAAGCGGTGCACTCGGCCAGACATCCCATGCAGGACACGAAATGAAGCCGGCCGCCGGCGTCGCGAAGGCGGCAGTCCCGGCGCATATGAATGCGCATGGCGCGATGATCACCGTCGGCGACGTAGACAATGCGGCAAACGGTTTCGATCCGATCGCGATGCTGACAGATTGGGAGACAGGAACGGTCGAGACGCTGCCGGACGGCCGCACGTTGAGAACGTTCGAGGTGGTCGCCGAGGACAAGGAGATCGAGATCGCTCCGGGCGTGACCTATCCGGCATGGACCTTCAACGGCCGCGTGCCAGGCCCGGCCCTCCGCGCCAAAGAAGGGGACCGCATCCGCGTCAATTTCAAGAACTACGGCTCACATCCCCACTCGATGCATTTCCACGGCATTCATTCGGCGCGCATGGACGGTGTTCCGGGCACAGCCGGCATGATCGATCCCGGCGGCGAATTCACGTATGAATTCGATGCAAAACCCTTCGGCTGCCATCTCTACCATTGCCATGCCCTGCCGCTGCGCCGGCACATGGTCAAGGGCATGTACGGCGCCTTCATCATCGATCCCGATCCCGCCAGGCACCCCGAACACGCCGATGTCGCACGCTCGCGCCTCCTCGGCACACCGGAGAATGCCGGCTGGCAGGAAATGGTGATGGTCATGAACGCCTTCGACACCAATTTTGACGAGGAGAACGAGTTCTACGCGGCCAACACCATTGCGCACGCCTATGCGAAAACCCCGATCAGGATCGAGCGCGGCAAACCCGTGCGCATCTATCTCGTCAACGTGATCGAGTTCGACCCGATCAACTCGTTCCATCTGCATGCAAACTTCTTCGATTATTATAATCAGGGCACGACGCTGACACCGACGCTCAAGACGGTGGACCTGATCACGCAATGCCAGGCAGAGCGCGGTATCCTGGAGTTCACCTTCGCTGAGCACGAGCCTGGTCTCTACATGTTCCACGCACACCAGACGGAGTTCACGGAACTCGGCTGGATGGGCATGTTCGATGTCGTGGAGACGCTGTCGTGAGCAATATCGTCGGAACGAAAACGCCTGCGCGTTCTCCTCTCAGGCTCGCCTGGCTTATTCTGCCCTTCGTGGCACTGCTGCTGGCGATCGCCTGGGTCGTTGCCACGGATCCACTGCAAGGGTTCAGGAACGGCGCACCACCCGTCGAGAACCTGACCTTCGAGCGCACCATCCTCGATGACAAGGGGGTGCATCTGCTTGTTAGGGCGGGCGGCGCAGAGCCCATGAAGATCGCCCAGATCCAGATCGATGCCGCCTACTGGCAGTTCACACAGGACCCGCCCGGCGAAATCGCCCGAGGCTCGACTGCCTGGCTGAACGTGCCGTTCCCCTGGGGGCTGGGCGACACCCATGCCGTCACCGCCGTGACCAGTTCCGGCACGACGTTCGATCACGAAATCGCCGTTGCGGTGCCGACGCCCCGCGCCACGGCTGGCCAACTCTGGTCGCAGGCACTGGTCGGCATCATCGTCGGCGTCGTTCCCATCGCCATAGGCCTGATGTTCTATCCGGCATTGCGTGGCGTCGGACAAAACGGCATGAACTTCCTGCTGGCGCTGACCATCGGGCTGCTGGTCTTTCTGCTGGTCGACATGGGCGGCGAATCGTTTGAACTGGCCGACGCGACCGCTGCCATCTTCCAGGGACCAGTCATGGTGGTGCTGGCAGGGCTTGCGAGCTTCCTGATCCTGATGGCGGTCGGACGGCGCAAGGGCGTCCCGACAGGGCTGGCGCTGGCGACGTACATCGCGCTCGGTATCGGCCTGCACAATCTCGGCGAAGGTCTTGCGATCGGTGCTGCCTTTGCCGCGGGTTCGGCCAGCCTCGGCACCTTCCTTATTCTTGGCTTCACGCTGCACAACATCACCGAGGGCATCGGCATCGCGGCACCCATCCTCAAGAACAGGCCGCCGCTGTGGGTCTTTGTCGGTCTTACCCTGCTGGCCGGCGTGCCAGCGGTGTTCGGCATGTGGCTCGGCAGCCTCGCCTATTCGCCACAATGGGCGGCACTCGCACTTGCCATCGGCGCCGGCGCGATCCTTCAGGTCGTCATCGAAGTCGGCGCTTATCTGATGCGCACCAACAAAAAAGGCATGGAGGCCTTCCTTACACCTTCAGTGATGGGTGGCCTCGCCGCGGGCGTCCTCTTCATGTATGCAACGGCGGCGCTGGTGAAGGTCTGACGCTTGATTTCAACGGTGGCCCAAACACATGTTTGGGCTGCATTGAAGCGGGTGCACGCAGATACGAGCGTTCCAACCGAAAACGGCGTCAACGGCGATAGTGGCTGCGCAAATCAGCCATAAAAGCAAAACGTCCGGATGCGGCATCCGGACGTTTCAAACATTCAGAACCTCGGATGAGGCTTACTTTGGTGCGAGCACCATCATCATCTGGCGGCCTTCGAGCTTCGGCTCGGCTTCCACCTTGGCGATGACCTGGGTGTCGTCCTTGACCTGAAGCAGAAGCTTCATGCCGAGTTCCATATGGGCCATTTCGCGGCCACGGAACTTCAGGGTCACCTTGACCTTGTCGCCTTCGTCAAAGAAGCGTTGCATAGCCTTCATCTTCACCTGATAATCATGGGTGTCGATGTTCGGGCGCATCTTGATCTCCTTGATCTCGATGACCTTCTGCTTCTTGCGGGCTTCTGCTGCTTTTTTCTGGGTCGCGTATTTCAGCTTGCCCAGATCGAGGATCTTGCACACCGGCGGTTCGACGTTCGGCGAAATCTCGACGAGGTCCAGACCGGCGGCTTCTGCCATGGCGAGCGCCTGGTCTGTCGGCACGATGCCCTGGTTATTGCCATCGGCATCGATCAGCTGGATACGCGGAACGCGAATTTCCCTATTGGAACGCGGGCCGTCTTTGGTGGGGCCCTCCGCCTTGAAAGGTCTGCGAATGGTCGTATTCTCCTAATTGTTTACAACGCGCGGCCTTTCTGCCATCAGCGACTCTCGAAAGCAATCGCCGAATTGACCGCGGGCAAGTGCTTAGCACGGTTTTTTCGAAAAATCACCACCGGAAATCGAGCGGTTGCACGCCTATTGCCCTGCATGAAAGGAAAATCCATGGCCGACAACGACACTTCTGCCGCTTATGTCGAGGCCGGACCGGAAGGCGACCGCCGCCGCATTGCCGTCATCGCCTCGGGCAATCCGGGCAGGAAGGATGCCCCGACCGTCGTCTGGCTCGGCGGCTACCGATCCGACATGTCGGGCACCAAGGCCATTGCACTCGAAGCGCATGCGGCAAGCCTCGGCATTCCCTTCCTGCGTTTCGATTATTCCGGCCACGGCCAGTCGAGTGGCAATTATCAGGACGGCACGATCTCCATCTGGCTCGAGGACACCCAAGCAGTGCTCGCCGAACATGCCAAGGGCCGCAAGCTCATTCTCGTGGGGTCCTCGATGGGCGGCTGGATCGCATTGCGGCTGATCGAGGAACTGCGCAAGGACAAGAAGAGCAAGACCAAGGCCGTCGGCCTGGTGCTGATCGCGCCCGCGCCCGACTTCACCCATGATCTCATTGAGCCGAATCTCAGCGACGCCGAACGCGCCTCGCTTGCCGAAAAAGGCTACTTCGAGGAGCCGTCCGACTATTCGCCCGAGCCCAACCGCTTCACCCGCAAGCTGATAGAGGACGGCCGCAACAATCTCGTGCTCGACAAATTGATCGAGACCGGCTGCCCGATACACGTACTGCAGGGTATGCAGGACCCCGACGTCCCCTACCGCCATGCCCTGAAGATCATGGAGAAAATCGCCCATGACGATGCGATCCTGACGCTGATCCGCGACGGCGACCACCGGCTTTCCCGGCCCGAAGACCTGGAACGCGTCTGCGAGGCAGTGTCGGGTATGTCACAAACTGCTTAAATACCTGGCGAATCTTAACCATATTAAACGAACGACATGGTTAACGGTTCCTTAACGATTGACTCCGCGCCCCGAAATTAATTTAACTCTTCATTAAGGATTGAAGGGGCGTGGGCAATGGCATTGAGTGCGAAGGCCGGGTTGATGGTTCTGGCCATCTTGGCGGGCGGATTGACGGGAACCAGTGCGGAGGCGGCATCACGCTACATGCAGACCGGCTCCGTCACATCCCAGCCGATCGGCCACTACGTTTTCTGCCAGACGCATGAAGCCGAATGCTCAATTAAATCAGCCAGCACGATTGCGCCGCGCGTCACTGAATTCGGTTGGGACGTCGTCCGCGAAGTCAACGCCCAGGTCAACCACGACATCATGCCGATGACCGACCAGGAAATTTATGGCCGCGACGAAGTCTGGGCCTATCCGAAGGATGTCGGCGACTGCGAAGACTTCGCACTGCTGAAGCGCAAGATCCTGCTGGACAAGGGCTTCTCGCCTGCTGACCTGCTGATCACCGTCGTTCGCAAGCCCGATGGCGAAGGCCACGCCGTGTTGACGCTGCGCACATCCGACGGCGACTACATTCTCGACAACCTCGACGCCAATGTGAAGCTCTGGTCGCAAACGCCTTATCGCTTCCTCAAGCGTCAGGCGAGCTTCAACACCGGCCGCTGGGTCACGATCGACAACTCCGACGAAGTCGTCGTCGGCGCCGTCGAGAAGTAGGAGAGAAACGGCTGGCGCCTGACACCGTGTCAGGCGTTGCCGATCAGGATCCCGGCTGCGAGCACCAAGGCCCCACCCAGCACCACCTGAAGCGCCGCCTTGAAGAACGGCGTTTCCATGAACCGGTTCTGGATGAAGGCGATGGCCCAGAGTTCCACGAACACCACGCAGATGGCAATCACTGTTGCGGTGTAAAAATCCGGGATGAGATAGGGCAGCGCATGCCCCAATCCCCCGATCGCCGTCATGATGCCCGAAGCAAGGCCGCGCTTGATCGGTGAGCCTCGGCCGGAAATGACGCCGTCGTCATGGGCAGCTTCCGTAAACCCCATCGAAATGCCGGCACCGACCGATGCTGACAGGCCGACCAGGAATGTCTGGAACGTATCGCCGGTCGCAAAGGCGGCTGCGAAAATCGGCGCCAGTGTCGACACCGATCCATCCATCAGACCAGCCAGCCCCGGCTGCACCCAGGTCAGCACGAAGCGTCGGCGCGCAGTCTGGTCTTCCTCGGCCCGCACGTTATCCGGCAGATGCTTCTCTTCGAGACTGTGGGCAAGACCCTCATGTGCCTTTTCGGCCAGCGCCAGATCGCCAAGCAGTTTGCGGGTTGCGGCATCCGTCGAGCGGCTGGCGGCCTGCAGATAGAAGCGGTGCGCCGCTTCCTCCATGGCCTCGGCCTGCTTGCGGGCCTCCGACACTGACAGCGAGCGGATCAGCCAGTCCGGCTTGCGCTCCGGAAACTCCCTGATGTGCTCGCGCCGGACCAGCGGAATGCGACTGCCGAAACGCGCCGCATGCTGGTCGATGAGGATTTGCCGATGGTGACTTTCCTCTTCCGCCATATCTTCGAAAATATGAGCAGAGTGCGGATAGTCTCCACGCAGCGCATCCGCATAGGCGAGATAGATACGTCCATCATCCTCCTCGTTTGAGATGGCGAGCGCCAGCACTTCCTGTTCGGAGAGCGAGGCCAGCGGACGTTTGGACGACGGAAAGAAAGAGCTGAGCATGACACGCCTATTTTTAGAATGATTCTAAATAAGCGGATCGAATGTCATGGTCAAGGCATCGAGAGCTTTTATGCCGCTAATCGTCGGAATATCGCTGCTCACGCCACGGGTCGCCGAACATATGGTAGCCATTGCGCTCCCAGAAGCCGGCGGCGTCTTCAGCGATCAACTCGATGCGGCTCAGCCACTTGGCGCTTTTCCAGAAATACAGATGCGGCACGACCAGCCGCATCGGTCCGCCGTGATCGCGGCTCAGCGGCGCACCCTCCCAGGACGTGGCAAGGATGGCATCCTCGGCAGCGAAATCCACCAGCGGCAGGTTGGTCGTGTAGCCGTCATAGCTCGTCAGCATGACGTAATGCGCTTCGGGTTGCGGCATGACGAAGTCGAGCAGGTCACGCGTCGACACACCCTTCCACTGGTTGTCGTAGCGCGACCATGTCGTCACGCAATGGATATCGGTGACCTTGGTGCTTTGCTCCAGCGCCTGGAAATCACTCCAGCTCAGCGTTACCGGGTGTTCGACTAGACCACGGACATCCAGCTTCCATGTGCTGGTTGAAATATTGGGCTGCTGGCCTAGATCCAGCACCGGCCAGTTCTTGACGAGGTGCTGGCCGGGTGGCAGGCGATCGGTCTCCGGCCGGCTGATCTTGCCGGTCAGGAACTTGCCCTCGGCCGCCCAACGGCGCTTTGAAGTGGTGAGTTTGCTATCGAGGGAAGTGTCGTCGTCGCTCATGGCTTGTCCTCTTTTCGCATCGCAATATAGGATATCCGCCGTTTTGAACTGTCAAGCGGGTAAACCAGCTGTGATCGCCAGTCGACGTGTAAGGGAAGGCTCGCTAATCTCGGCCTGGAGAACTCGAATCGGAGCCATGCATGGAAGCCGCCGGAGAAGTGCTGTTTCTGGACAGGATCGGAAAATTTCTCGCCAAACGGCTGCGTGAGGAAACATCCGGCTACGAGCCGTTCACCCCATCCGATCCCGATGTGCTGCGTCGGACGCTGCGACCGGGCGATATCATTCTCATCGAAGGCAATGACCGTCTTTCAGCGGCGGTGAAATACCTCACCCAATCCACATGGTCGCATTCGGCCTTCTATGCAGGCAAGGCTATTCCATGGGACGGCGCCGAGGCTGACCGGCCGGAGCTCATCGAGGTAACGCTGGCCGACGGCTGCGTCGCCTCGCACCTCCGCAAATACGAGACCTACAACACGCGCATCTGCCGGCCGTCGGGGCTGACGCCGGAGGATCTCGACACGATCGTATCCTTCATGGTGGCGAGCATCGGCCGCAAATACGACCTCAGGAACATCGTCGATCTGTTGCGTTATTTCCTGCCCAATCCGCCGGTGCCGGTGAAATGGCGGCGCAAGTTGATCGCCTTCGGTTCGGGCGATCCGACACGGGCAATCTGCTCGACGCTGATCGCCGAGGCCTTCGGGCTGGTGCGCTACCCCATCCTGCCGGAAACGGAGCCCAAGGCCGGGCAGGCACATGCCCAATCGGCCTTTTCACGCCGCGAGATCCTGCATATCCGCCATCACTCGCTTTATGCGCCGAGAGATTTCGATCTCTCCCCGTTCTTCCATATCGTCAAACCCACCTTGGAATACGGGTTCGACTACAAGGAGATCGAATGGGGAGAGGTCAAGAATGCAAGCTGATTACTCGGAGAGTTCGATGACTTCGGTGTTGCCGCCGGTGCAGGTGTAGCAGCAGTCCTCGCAGGTCTGGGTGTTGCCCGGGCCGACGCCCCAATAGGTCTCGCGGTCGCCCTTGATCCAGGCGCCGTAGCAGATCTTTTCGCCTTCGTTGCATGAAAGCGCCATCGTCTTGGTCTCGCCGTCATCGAGGAGGTAGACCTCGTCGTTGCCCGGCCAGACATAGTTTGCCCGATCCTGGCTGTAGAGCTCGACTTCGACAGCATTCGGATGGCTGTTCTTCATCTGGAATGTGACGTCGGCAGCCGAGGCAGCCGAGGCGGTCAAAAGGCACGCCAAAGCGACCCATGCCGCCATGGAAAGTTTGATAATCCTATACATGTATTTCCCCCAAATCGATTTCGGCTTTGCCGAAACATCCGGCTAATAGCATGAGTGAAATCAACAGCATAGAGCGGCGAGCGCCGCTTTCGGAACATTTGACGCAAATAGCGGCGTGATGGCCGACTTTTTTCGCGTATAGATCGGCAAAGCATGAATTGGGAGGAAAGAATGGACAGCAATCAGTTCCGCCTTTGGTCGGAGAAGGCGGCAGAATGGGGCGTTCAGTATAGGGAAAATCTGCGTGACCGCCCGGTGCGGGCGCAGACCAAACCCGGTGATATCGCCGCGCAGATCGAGCCAAGTGCACCCGAGACCGCCCACGATATGGAAACGATCTTTGCCGATTTCGAGCGGATCATCGTGCCCGGCATGACCCACTGGCAGCATCCGCGCTTCTTCGCCTATTTCCCAGCCAATGCCGCGCCCGTCTCCGTCGTCGCCGAATATCTGGTGACGGCCATGGCCACGCAATGCATGCTGTGGCAGACCTCGCCGGCCGCCACCGAGCTTGAGACCAAGGTGATGGACTGGCTGCGCCAGGCGCTCGGCCTGCCGGAAGGGTTTACCGGCGTCATCCAGGATTCGGCGTCGTCAGCGACGCTCAACGCCGTGCTTGTGATGCGTGAAAAAGCGCTGGAATGGCTTGGTAACAAGGACGGGCTCGCCAATCATCCGCCGATCCGCATCTATTCCTCCAATCAGGTGCATACCTCGATCGATCGGGCCATCTGGGTCTCCGGCATCGGCGAGAAGAACCTCGTTCGCGTTCCGGTGAAAGGCGACCGCAATGGCATGGACCCGGCAGCACTGGAAGCGGCAATCCTCGCGGACCGTGAGGCGGGCTTCCTGCCGGCCGGCATCATCGCTTGCACCGGTGGCACATCTGTCGGCGCCTGCGACCCGATCGACGACGTCGCCGCAATCGCGAAGAAGCATGGCCTATACCTGCATGTAGACGCCGCCTGGGCTGGCTCTGCGATGATCTGCCCTGAATTCCGTACATTCTGGAGCGGTGTCGAGGCAGCAGATTCCATTGTCTTCAATCCGCACAAATGGCTGGGCGCGCAGTTCGATTGCTCGGTACAATTTGTCCGCCGACCCGAAGACCTCGTCCGGACGCTGGCGATCCAGCCTGAATACCTCAAGACCCACGGCCATGACGGCATCATCAACTATTCGGAATGGTCGGTACCGCTAGGGAGGCGCTTCCGGGCGCTGAAACTGTGGTTCCTGCTGCGCTTCCACGGACTTGAAGGCCTCAGGACGATGATCCGCAACCATGTCCGGTGGTCCGAAGACCTGGCCCGCAAGCTGGCGCTCGAACCGGACTTCGAAATCGTCACGCAACCCATGCTGTCGCTGTTTTCCTTCCGCCACAAAGGCGGCAGCAATGCCGACGCCCACAACATTGCCGTTGTCAACGCCATCAATGACGACGGCCGGATCTACCTCACCCAGACACGCGTCAACGGCAAGATCGCCATCCGCTTCCAGGCCGGCCAGTTCGAGATGACCGAGGCGGATGCGGTGACGGCATTCGAGGTGATCAGGAAGGTAGCTCGGAAAGTGTAACGCATGGTGGGCTTGGCTTCCCCTCATCCGGCCTTCGGCCACCTTCTCCCCAAGGGGAGAAGAGGGAGATCGTGGCTTGCTCAATATATCAAAAGCTGGGGCCGCGGCTATGCAGGTAGCGGGTTACGAGCGGGATCGGCACCCCCCTCTTCTCCCCTTGGGGAGAAGGTGGCGCGCAGCGCCGGATGAGGGGTCGACGGCATTCAAGGTCGATGTTGGGAATGCTACAAGACTCACCATTATCGTCCTTGAATACCGGCCCTCACCCGGCCCTTTCGATCTGCCTGGCCAGTGCCTGCAAGTACCGCCCATAATCGCCCTTGCCGTATTTCTCCGCCTGCGCGGCAAACATTTCGAGGGAGATGAAGCCCTGCCCCAGCGCGATCTCTTCCGGGCAGGCGATCTTGAAGCCTTGGCGCTTTTCGAGCGTGCGGACAAATTCGCCGGCCTCGATCAGGCTATCGGGCGTGCCGGTATCGAGCCAGGCGTAGCCACGCCCCATGATCGACACGTTGAGCTCGCCGCGCTCGAGATAGACGCGATTGACGTCGGTGATTTCGAGTTCGCCGCGCGCCGAGGGTTTCAGGTTGGCGGCGATCTCGACCACAGAGGAATCATAGAAATACAGGCCCGTCACCGCCCAGTTCGACTTCGGCTGAACCGGCTTTTCCTCGATCGACAGCGCTCGCATGTCGCGGTCGAACTCGACCACGCCGTAGCGTTGCGGATCGACGACATGATAGGCAAACACCGTGCCGCCCTTGGCCGTGGCGCGCGCCGCAGCCAGCAATTCCGGCAGGCCGTGGCCGAAATAGATGTTGTCGCCAAGGATGAGGCAGGACGGCGAGGAGCCGACGAAATCGGCACCGATTATGTAGGCCTGCGCCAGCCCGTCCGGGCTCGGCTGCACGGCATAGGAGAGCGAAATACCCCATTGCGAACCGTCGCCGAGCAGATGCTGAAACAGCTCGACGTCATGAGGCGTCGAGATGACCAGAATCTCGCGAATGCCGGCCAGCATCAGCGTGGTCAGGGGGTAATAGATCATCGGCTTGTCATAGACCGGCAGCAGCTGCTTGCTGACCGCCAGCGTCATCGGATGCAGCCGTGTACCGCTGCCGCCCGCGAGGATGATACCCTTCATGCGTCCCTCCTGTCAGCCAAGCAACGTGCGAACGACCTTTTCGGTCGATTGCCGCCACTGCGGAAGCGTGATGCCGTAGATGTCTTCGAGCTTAAGAGCCGAAAGGCGCGAATTGGCCGGCCGCTTTGCCGGCGTCGGATATTGGGCGGTGGTGATGTGCTGCACGGAGACGGCCTTACGCCCGAATTTCTCGGCCGTGGCAAAAACATGCTCGGCAAGATCCGCCCAGGTCGCTTCGCCGGAGCCCGTGAGATGGAATATGCCACGGTAACGCGGGTCAGAATCGGAAACGAGAACCTTCGCCGCCACGATCAGGGCGCGGGCGACATCCTCGGCCGAGGTCGGGCAACCCCGCTGGTCAGCGACGACGGAGAGCGTGTCCCGCGTCTCGCCCAGCCTCAGCATCGTCTTGACGAAATTGTTGCCATGGGGCGAATAGACCCATGCCGTGCGGAAGATCGCGTGGTTGGGTGCTGCCGCCGCGACCCGCTGCTCGCCGTGGAGCTTCGAGGCGCCATAAATGGAAGTCGGGCCGGTGGGATCGGTCTCGACATAAGCGCCGTCCTTGGTGCCATCGAAGACGTAATCTGTCGACAGATGCAGGATCGGCACCCCGAGCCTGTCTGCGGCTTCCGCCACCGCACCTGCGCCCGCTGCATTGATGGCAAAGGCGACGTCGCGCTCCGACTCCGCCTTGTCGACGGCAGTATAGGCGGCGGCCGATATGATCGCATCCGGCTTCAGCGCGGCCAGTGCGGGATAGACCGATGCTGCGTCGGCAAGATCGAGTTCCGGCCGGCCTGTCAGCAGGATCTCGACGCCGAGATCGGCCCCGACTGCGCCGAGGCTCTGCGCCACCTGTCCTTGCTTGCCGGTGACCGCAATCCGCATCACTTGCTCTTTTCCAACGTACCGAGCCGCTCGCCGGAATAGACCTTGTCGCGCAGCGGCTGCCACCACCAGGCATTTTCGAGATACCAGGTGACGGTTTTCTCGATGCCGGTGTCGAAGTTCTCCAGCGCCTTCCAGCCAAGCTCGGTCTCCAGCCGGGTGGCGTCGATCGCATAGCGGGCATCATGGCCCGGACGGTCTGTGACATAGGTGATCAGCGTCTCGTGGCGATGCGGCTTGGGATTTAAGCGATCCATGATCGCGCAGACCGTCTGGACGACGTCGATGTTGCGGCGCTCGTTGCGGCCGCCGACATTATACTTCTCGCCGATCCGGCCGCGCGAGGCGATGAGATGCAGCGCGCGGGCATGATCCTCGACATAGAGCCAGTCGCGGATGTTGATACCCTGGCCATAGACCGGCAGCGTCTTGCCTTCGAGCGCATTGAGGATGATGAGCGGGATCAGCTTTTCCGGAAAGTGATACGGTCCGTAATTGTTGGAACAGTTGGACACCACGACCGGCAGGCCATAGGTGCGCTGCCAGGCAATCGCCAGATGGTCGCTGGCCGCCTTCGACGCCGAATAGGGCGAGGATGGATCATAGGGCGTCATCTCATGAAACAGGCCGTCGTCGCCAAGCGAGCCATAGACCTCGTCGGTCGAGACGTGCAGGAAGCGGAAATCCGCCTTCGCATCGCCTTCCAGCCCGTTCCAGTATCGCCGGGCGGCCTCAAGCAGCAAGAACGTGCCCATGACATTGGTCTGGACGAAATCGGCAGCGCCGGTGATCGAGCGGTCGACATGGCTTTCGGCGGCGAGATGCATGACGCGATCCGGCCGGAAGCTGTCGAAGGCCTCGTTCATCGCCTGGCCATCGCAGATATCGGCTTTGAGAAACCGATAGTTCGGTGCGTTCTCGATGACTTTCAGCGACGCGACATTGCCGGCATAGGTGAGCTTGTCGACATTGAGCACCTCGGCGCCGATCTCGGAAACCAGGTAGCGCACCAGTGCCGATCCGATGAAGCCCGCCCCGCCTGTAACCAGAATCCGCATCGTCATCTCCTCAGGCGAACGCTTCGGTGAGGTCGGCGAGCAGCGGCTGCTTGCGATCCTTGTCGGAAAGTTGGGCTGAAGCCTCGTCGACACCCCAGTTGATGCCGAGCGCTGGATCATTCCACCGGAGACCGCGGTCATGCGCCGCACTATAATAATTGGTGACGAGGTAGAAAATCTCGGTGTCCGCAGCCAACGTCACGAAACCATGCGCAAAGCCTTCCGGCACCCACAGCTGATGGCCGTTGTCGGCGGTCAGCTCGGCGGAGACATGCTGGCCAAACGTTGGCGAGGCGCGGCGGATATCGACGACGACATCAAGGATGGCGCCTTTCAGGCAGCGAACGAGCTTGCCTTGCACCATCGGATCGAGCTGGAAATGCAGCCCGCGCACGGTGCCCTTGACCGCCGACATCGATTGATTGTGCTGGACGAAGGTCCGCGCGCCGATTTCGGCATCGAAGCGGTCCTGCCGGAACGTCTCGGAAAACCAGCCACGGCTGTCGCCTATCCGTTTCGGTTCGACCAGTACGGGTCCATCAATCTCGAAACGCCGGAATTCCATACCACACCCCAAATCACACGGGGGTGGTTTTATTGGCTTTAATGCAGAAGCTCAATGGCAAGATTTTCAGCCGCTCACGGCTTCCAGTTCAGCCTTCGCAGGCGACGCTTTCTCTGCTGGCTTGCCATAGGCGCGCAGGAAGGTGCGAACGGCATTGCGGGCGGCACTTTCAAGCTGGGCATCGGTCGGCGTTTCACCAAACAGCGTCAGCATGCGGATATCGGCGTCGCCGAGCGCCAGGAACTGCCGGGCGGCGAGATCGAAATCGTCGATGTTCAGTCTGCCGGTAACGCTGAGCCGCGCAAACAAAGCCGCCAGCGCGTTGGTGATCTTCAGTGGGCCCTGCTGGCGCCAGGATTCGAACAGATGCGGGTAGCGCTCGCCTTCGCTCTGCACCAACCGGCGCAGGAACTTGCCATCCTGATTGCAGATGCAATTCTTGTTGAGCTTGATGGAAAAAGCGGTGAGGTCATCTTCGAGATTGTCAGCCTTGTCCGGAAAAGTGGACAGGATGGCAAACAGCATGGCATTGGCGCGATTCATGACATCATCGACCACAGCCATGAAAAGGGTTTCCTTTTCCCGGTAATGGTTGTATACAGTCTGGCGAGAGACGCAGGCATTGGCTGCAATCTCATCGATACTTGCCCCAGAAAACCCCTCCCGACAAAACACCTCCGCTGCCGCATCCAGGATCGATACGCGCTTTGCGCATTGTCCGCTCGATGAGGCTTTTGGCGCCTTCTTTGCCACTGACGAAATTTTGTTCATCAGAAGAAGATAGTGCGTCTTGACGAATTAGACAACAGTGTCTAATTTTACATCTGTGTCCAAAATAATGGACACAGTGTTTACGACCGGCGACATCCTCCCAAGTGCTCGCCGGCACCCTTGCATCACGGACCCATTCGGAAACAGGCGACGGAGAACAATCCGGTTCGAGCGTCGCCGTTTTATGAAAGATCGACACCATGACGACGTCCTTTTATCGCACGGCAGTTGTCCTTGGCCTGCTCTCGGCCATCGGCCCGTTTGCCATCGACATGTATCTCCCCGCCCTTCCCTCCATCGGCAAGGATCTCGGCGCCGACACCTCGATCACGCAGCTGAGCCTGCTTGCCTTCTTCATCTCTTTTGCCTTGAGCCAATTGTTCTACGGCCCGATCTCCGACATGTGGGGCCGCAAGGCGCCGCTCTATATCGGCATCAGCATCTTCGCACTCGCCAGCGTCGGCTGCGCGCTGGCGACCGACATCGAAACGCTGATCGCCTTCCGCTTCCTGCAGGGCATCGGCGGTGCGGCCGGCATGGTCATTCCCCGCGCTATCGTTCGTGACATGCATACCGGCATCCAGGCTGCCCGCCTGATGTCGCTGTTGATGCTGGTCTTCTCGATCTCGCCGATTCTCGCCCCGCTTTCGGGCAGCGCCGTCATCGAGTTCTACGGCTGGCGCGGCGTGTTCTGGGCCGTGACCGTTGCGGCGCTGATCGGCCTCGTGCTGCTCTCGACCCAGCTTACGGAAACCCGCCCGGCCGCCCATCGCGCCGAAAGCGGTATCGGCTCGGCGCTCGCCGCCTATGGCAAGCTGCTGCGCGACAAGAACTTCCTGACGCTGACCTTCATCGGCGGTCTGGGGATTTCGAGCTTCCTCGTCTATCTCGCCAACTCCCCCTTCGTGCTGATCGACCATTACGGCCTGACGCCGACGCAATATTCCATCGCGTTCTCCATTAATGCCGTGTCGTTCTTCACCGTGTCGCAGGCGACCGGCTGGCTCGGCGAACGTTTCGGCCTCGTCCGCGTCATGCGGATTGCCGTCACCGCCTTTGCGTTGACCATGGTGACGATGGCCGTGGTGATGCATGCCGGCTTCAACCAGCTGCCGGTCATGGCGAGCTTCCTGTTCGTCGGCTACGGCTTCCTCGGCCTGGTCATCCCGACCAGCGCAGTGCTGGCGCTTGAAGAACACGGCGAAATCGCAGGCACAGCCTCGTCGCTGATGGGCACGCTGCACTTCGTCACGGCGGCCATCGCGATGGTGATCGTCAGCTTCTTCTTCGACGGCAGCGCCCTGCCAATGGTCGCTGGCATCGCACTCGCCGCAGCCCTCGCCTTCGTGCTGACGCAGGCCACGATCGGCCGCCGCGCCGCGGTCAATGCCGCCGCTGAGTGAACGAGTGAGCTGAAATACAAAGCCCGCGTCTAGAGATGGGCGCGGGCTTTGTCGTCAATGGTGATCAGTTCAACGAACGATCTTCAGAGTCGGCGCACCCACATGAAACCGCCGAACGCTGAAAACACCCAACACCAGCGCGATCACCAACAAAATAACCTGGGCGACAAGGAACGGCGGCTCATCTCCCTTTGGTGCCAGTTCGTGCAAACCGGGAACCTTCTGGAATGACTGCACGATTAACACGAAACAGTTGAAATACAGCAGCGCCACCGATCCAGCCACATAGACAAGGCGCCATATGCCCGTCAGCGACGTACGGTATTTGGCGTAAAGGGTTGGAATGAAAATCAGAATACAGAGAATTCCAACACCGATCGCTGGCGTGAAACCGTTGATCGGAAACAGGAAACTGGTGATCAGGGTCAGGGCAGTCGCAACGATGTAGGTCTTTGTCCAGCCCGGATATATCTGGCTCTTGAGAAAACCATAGACCACCGGAATACCCGCCACGATGGCGACCAGACTGATTAAAACGTGAAAAATAGTGAGTGCATAAACAGCAGACATCGCATCAATCCTTTGCAGCAGATGTTGGCGTCCATCGACAGAGCAAACGATACAGCAATTGGTTGAGAGATAAAGGCTGCTGATGCGTGACGTTCGTCATTGATCCGGCGCCACGATATCCACTTCTGCCGTCAGCTGGCCAACGATAGCGAGTCGCTAGCGATGTCGGCCATCGACACCGTGTTCCTGCCGTTTCGTTTCGCGTTGTAAAGTGCTGCGTCCGCCTCCTTGAGCAGGGCGTCGAGCGACCATTCCGAGGACTTGCCACACGCCACGCCGAGACTGGCCGTAACGACATGGCCATCAGTGAGCCCGCGGTGCCGAATGTCAAGGCCTTCGATCGCCGCCCTTATCAGCTCGGCCTTGACCAGAGCGGTCAGCGGGTCAGTATCTCGCAGCAATACGAGAATTTCCTCACCACCGAACCGGAAGGTTTCGCCAGCGTCACCCACCTCCAGCGAAATGCACCGGCAAATAGCGCGAATGCAATCGTCGCCTTCGAGATGGCCATGAACATCGTTGAACAATTTGAACCTGTCGATATCGAGCATCACGACGGCCACTGAAGCAACTGCGCTGCGCTCGTTCCAGATTGCGTCGCGTATCCGCGCCAGGGAACGGCGGTTCAGAAGGCCGGTCAGCTCATCACGTTCGGATTTCTGTTCCAGCTGTGCGTGTAACAGTCCTGCCCGGAGCTGGTTTAGGAAGTTCATCCGGTCCTTGTGTTCCATGAAATAGGCACTCATCGCCAGAAAGATCGATACCGTCATGTAGAATGTGACGATGCCGCTTTGGGTAACCGCGTCGAATGCGCCGGTAAGGCTGGTTGTGGTGAAATGCGAAGCGCACATTGCCACCAAACCGACCAGGATGGCGGCAAAACGTGGCCTGAGCGCAATGACGAAAAACAGAAAGGCTGCAACGTTGCCGTTCTGGTAGACGAACATGTAGGGACTGTGGCTGCTGACCGCGACGGCCATCGGCAGCGTAACGCCAAGGACCGCGATTGCGATCGACAGTAGATCGTAGGCCAAAGCATTCGGCCAGCGGCGTACGGCAAGAACGCTGGCGACGACGAACGGTGTGAAGATCAGAAAACGAACGACAACCAGTCCGGAAAACACATCTGACATCATGGTGGCGTCGCCGAAATAGACGAGATCGTAAATCAGGATGCCGATCACCGCCCAGATCGGTGCAAGCCGCACGCGGGAAGCCACATAGTCACGCAGGAAGGCAGTTTCGATTTCAGGTGCAAAACGCAGCAGTCGAAATCCCTTGCGGATCTCACGATCCACGCCTTCCAGCGTCATGGCACTCACGAGAGACTCTCCGGCTTTCGGGATAGACTTGCGCAGCGTAACGCCAAAGTCTGAACACGACCTAAAGGGGTATTCGTACGACTCAGCATATCCCAGGATACAGGCCAATTGCCAGACCACAAGGGTCAGCACACAGCCCGAGATCCCCCGGCATTCTCTCCTGCAACGCACCCCCTCGGATCACTCGCATGACTATATCAGCATCGACGAGATACAATCTTTAATCATCGCTCATCCGCAGTGCCGCGATAAACGCCTCCTGCGGGATGTCCACCTTGCCGAACTGGCGCATGCGCTTCTTGCCCTCTTTCTGCTTGTCGAGCAGCTTGCGCTTGCGGGTGGCGTCGCCGCCGTAGCATTTTGCCGTCACGTCCTTGCGCATGGCCGAGATCGTCTCGCGGGCGATGACGTTGCCGCCAATCGCCGCCTGGATGGGGATCTTGAACATGTGGCGCGGGATCAGGTCCTTCAGCTTTTCGCACATGTCGCGGCCGCGCTTTTCGGCAGCCGAACGGTGGACGAGCATCGACAAGGCGTCGACCGGCTCGCCGTTGACCATAATCGACATCTTGACGAGATTGCCTTCCTGGTAGTCCGTCAGGTGATAGTCGAACGAGGCATAGCCCTTGGAGATCGACTTCAGCCGGTCGTAGAAATCGAACACCACTTCGTTGAGCGGCAGGTCGTAGGTCACCATGGCGCGCGCGCCGGCATAGGTGAGCTCGATCTGGATACCGCGGCGATCCTGGCAGAGCTTCAGCACCGAACCGAGATAATCATCGGGCGTCATGATCGTGGCGCGGATCCACGGCTCCTGGATTTCCTTGATCTTGACGACGTCCGGCATATCAGCCGGATTGTGCAGCTCGCGCTCGGTGCCGTCGGTCATGGTCAGCTTGTAGACAACCGAAGGCGCGGTGGCGATCAGGTCGAGATTGAACTCGCGCTCCAGCCGCTCCTGGATAATTTCGAGATGCAGCAGGCCGAGGAAACCGCAGCGGAAGCCGAAGCCGAGTGCGGCAGACGATTCCA
This sequence comes from Shinella sp. OV683, assembly GCF_057787725.1. Taxonomy (NCBI): domain Bacteria; kingdom Pseudomonadati; phylum Pseudomonadota; class Alphaproteobacteria; order Hyphomicrobiales; family Rhizobiaceae; genus Shinella; species Shinella sp. OV683. The sequence goes on along the minus strand of NZ_CM173543.1, from coordinate 212,496 downwards.
TTTCGAAGGAGAACGACGCGTCATTGAGCCTGAGCTTGCCCATGGCGGCGCGCAGATCTTCGAAATCAGCGGCATCGACCGGGAACAGGCCGCAGAACACCACCGGCTGCGCCGGCTTGAAGCCCGGCAGCGCATGGGCGGTCGGGCGCTTGTCTTCGGTGATCGTATCGCCGACGCGCGTGTCGGCCACTTCCTTGATCGAGGCGGTGATGAAGCCGACCTCGCCGGGGCCGAGTTCTTCGACATTGACCATCTTGGGGGTCAGCACGCCAATGCGCTCGACGCCATATTTGGCGTCAGTGCCCATCATGCGGATGGTCTGGCCCTTCTTGAGCACGCCGTCGATGACGCGCACCAGCACCATGACGCCGAGATAGGTGTCGTACCAGCTGTCGACCAGCATGACCTTGAGCGGTGCCTTTTCGTCACCGCTCTTGGGCGGCGGCAGGCGGTGGACGATGGCTTCAAGCACATCGGGGATGCCGAGGCCGGTCTTGGCCGAAATCATCACGGCGTCCGAGGCATCGAGACCGATCACATCCTCGATCTGCTGCTTGATACGATCCGGTTCAGCGGCGGGCAGGTCGATTTTGTTGAGCACCGGGACAATGTCGTGACCGGCGTCGAGCGCCTGGTAGACATTGGCCAGCGTCTGCGCTTCCACACCCTGCGAGGCATCGACCACCAGCAGCGAGCCCTCGCAGGCCGCCAGCGACCGCGAGACTTCATAGGCGAAGTCGACATGGCCCGGCGTGTCCATCAGGTTGAGGATGTATTTCTCGCCATTGTTGGCGAGATAATGCAGCCGCACCGTCTGCGCCTTGATGGTGATGCCTCGTTCCTTCTCGATATCCATATTGTCGAGCACCTGCTCGGACATCTCGCGATCGGCAAGGCCGCCGGTGGTCTGGATCAGCCGGTCGGCAAGCGTCGACTTGCCGTGGTCGATATGCGCCACGATCGAGAAATTGCGGATATGGGATAGGGGCGTGCGATTTTCTGTGCTCATGGCCGCCCGCATACAATGGAAAGCGTAAAAGTGTAAAGGTTCTTCGCGCCGGAACGGCTGAAAAGAACGGGATTCGCCGCGCCTCCGAGCGCGACAACCGGCTCACGGAATGGAAAAAATGCTGATCTCGTTGGTGATGCCGCGGAGTGCGACATTGTGCGACATCGGATTGAGGCCACGATCCGCCAGAAAGCTCGAGGCGCGCGCATCGTCCAGCACCGAGCTGGTAGCGAAGATTTCATGCGACGTCGCAAGGTGCTGCACGCGTGAAGCGATGTTCACGGTCTGCCCGAAATAGTCCTGCCGCTCGTTGAGGTTCACGGCAATGCACGGGCCCTGGTGAATGCCGATTTTCAGAAGCAGGTCTTCACTGCCGCGCTGCTTGTTGAGCTCGCGCATGGCATCCCGCATCAGCATGGCGGCGGCAACTGCCCGATCCGAGGTCGGGAAAGTTGCCATGACAGCGTCGCCGATCGTCTTGACGACCGCACCGGCCTCCTGCGCCACGATCTGGTGGAGAACGCTGAAATGTGCCTTCACCAGCTCGAAGGCCGCGAGGTCGCCGACCTTCTCGTAGAGTTCGGTGGAACCACGCAGGTCGGTGAACAGAAATGTCAGGCTCGCGATCTTGAGCCGCTGGTCGATGTCGATCGTGTCGGTGCGGAAGATATCCCGGAATGTCTGGTTGGACAGCAGGCGCTTGGCCGTGAGGAACGGCCGGCGGTGACCGAGGAGGGCATGAAGCGCATCGTTGACGACGCACACCGAGGGCAACGTGCGAACATCGGTATGGTTCTCGACCTGGATACGCACGGGACCGGGTCGTATTTCGAGAGCTTCGCTTTGGCTGTAAGAGCGGTCGAAGACGAGCGAGAGGCTTTTGCGTTCCTTTGTCGGCTCGCCTTTCACTTCGAGAAAATAGGCCGCATGCGTTACCGGTTCGAAGACGACGGCAAAGCCCTCGGGTAGTGCCAGCGAGATGACGGCCTTTTCGCCCGGAGGCAGTTCCAGCACCTCGAGCACAAATTCCTCGACCTTCTCTTCGTAACCTTCCTCCGGCAGGTCGATGCCGGAACCCCAATAGATCTGGCGGAAATATTCGAGCGGCGGCAGTTCATGAGGATTGTGCGCCTCGATGTGCCGCACCCGCGGGCTGACGGTGAAAGTTACATCGACCATGTCGTCCAAAGTCGGCTCATAGCCGGCTGAACAGAGCGTGCAGGTGTAGGCTTCCGCATGCACCGTCTTCAGCGAAGCGTTGACATCGAGCACACCACCACAACCGGGGCAGAGAATGTTCCACGACATGTCGAAGATCCCAAGCCGCGATGCGTGCAGGAAGGCAGCGATGGTCTGCTCTTCGTCGAGCCCCTCGCCGGCTGCAAAGGCCAGCACGTTGACACGGCCAAGCTTACGATCCGGTGCGTCGCGCACGAACCGCTCGAGGACATCGACGATATCAGGCTGCACTGATTGGCGCAGCACATCAAACAACGGCTGGGTTTCAGTCATGGTGGTATTGTATACCCAATCCGGGATGACGGCAGCGGATTTTTCGTCCCTGACGGCAAATTCGTGCCATCTTCCAATTTCTCGACAGGATTCGATCACTTTTGAGGCAGGCGCGCCGAGGCGAGATGGGCACCGCACTATGAAATACGGCAGGGGACAGATTTGAAAGCAGGCTTCCGACTTTGTTTCACGATGGTATTGGCATTGCTCATGCCGGCCGTCTCGCAGGCAGAATGGCAGGCGGTGGAGAAGACGCAGACTTATTCTGTTTCGGGTAAAACGGGACCCGAACTCTATGCCGCGATCGGCGCGCGCGGCCCGCTGATGGGCAGCAAGGTCCGCGTGATCGCACATACCAGCTTCAAACTGACGTGGACAAGGAAATACGAGCCACAGGCCGATGGTGCCTGCACGCTGGTCTCGGCTCGGCCCAAACTGATCATCACCTATGTACTGCCGAAACCATCCGCCAAGCTGCCGCCTGCGATCGACAGGAACTGGCAGACCTTCATCACCGGCGTCGCCAGCCATGAGAGGGTGCATGGCGATTTCATCAAGCAGATGGTCCGGGATATCGAGACGATGAGCATCGGCCTTTCAGCGCCCAACGACCCAAACTGCACGAAGATCAGGACCAAGTTGACGAAGCGGCTCGTCGAGATCTCCTTTGCGCAACGGCAGAGGAGCGTAGATTTCGACCGGGTGGAACTCACCAAGGGCGGAAATATTCATCAGCTTATCCTTGATCTGGTGAATGGCGGCTAGATGACCAGGAAATCGCTGGCGCTCAATGTCAGATGCGCGTCGAGCTCGGCAAACAGCACCGGCTTTGCCTTCCCGGATCCGTCGGCGTCGTAGTAGAGCGCACCGGTCTTGTCGTTGTAGATGATGCGGTCGGCGCCATCGGCCGCCTTGCTACCGATTGCGAAGTCGGACGCCGAGAGGTCGCCGGTCTCCAGCTTGGTGAAGACGCCGTGGTCGAGCGCGATGCGGTCGTTGCCGACTTCAAAGTCAATGATCGCATCGACATTCGCCTTGCCGAGCTTGTTGTCGAAGATGAACTGGTCCTTGCCCGCGCCTCCGGTCAGCACGTCGTTGCCAAGCCCGCCATGCAGCTTGTCATTGCCGTCACGACCATTGATCTTGTCGTCGCCGCCAAGCCCATCGATCGTATCGCCCAGGTTCGAGCCGCGCAGCCTGTCCGCACCGGAGGTCGGCTTGATATAGGCGGGATCGCCGTCATAGGTGCCGACCAGCTTGTCGAGATCGCGATGCGGGGCGGCGAATGGGATGAACCCGTCCTTCAGCGCCAGCTTGTTGAACTCGTCCACCCGGCTCTTGCCGTTGATGTAATCGACCACGAAGACGGGAATGCCCTTGTCCAGGAAGTCGTGTTTCAGGACGTTGATCGTCTGCTTGTCGGGCCTCAGCGCGTTGTTCTCGTCCTTGTTGCCGCGATAATAGAGGTCCTCGACCGCGATGCCGCCGATGACATCGAGATAGTCGTGGATCCGTGCTTTGTCGGAACCCAGGGCATCGATGATCCAGGCGCCATTCTGCGGAATGACGAAGAAATCCTTGTTGGTCTCGCGCGCATGCTCAGTCATATCGATGACGAAGTCGACCATGCGCTGGGCGGCCTGCTTTTCGTTTTTGGGATCGCCGACCTCACGGTCCTTGGCTTTCACCTCGGCGCCCCAGAAGTAATAGGCATCGACAATATCGAGATAGGCCGCATCGAAGCCCGCCTTGACGATGGCGTCGACATCGCCGGTCTTCTGGTCGTTGAACATGATGTTCTGCCAGTCCTGGTCCCAGTAGCGAACCTTGCGGGATTCCGGCCAGTCGGGATTAAGCGGGCCGAGCCAGTCGGGCGCCGCATTGGTCAGCGCGCCGGTGGCCTTGCCGGTCGTCGTCCAGTCCTTGTCCCAGTAATCGCGGAAGTCCGAGGCCTCGCCGATCGAAATATAGGAGACGACGACGGAGCGCCCGCCCATGCCATCCTTGATGCGGGAGATTTCATCGACCGTGAAGCGATTGGCGTCGGTGCCGTCATGCGAGGCGTCGATGACGATGAGGTCGTGGGTAGCCGAGGCCAGATCGCCGGTCTTCAGCGGACGGCCGTTCGGACCTTGAAGCTCATAGCCCCAATTGTTGACGTCAACGATACCCGTGGAGGTCTTGAATTTCAGCATGTCTCTATCCGCTATGCCGGTCGTGTCGAGCGCCAATGGATATCATAGAGATTGCCGGCGCGTTAAGAAATTGCCTCCAAATCTCATCAGCGAGCCGGCTGGTCCCTCATCATCGTCTTGAAGACCACGTCATAGCCGTCGCGCTTGAAATGCCCGAAATCGTCGGCGTAATTGGCACAGCGCGACCCGATCATGGATGCCGCACTCGCATTGGCAACCTCGACCGGACGATCATACTGCCCGCAGGTCATTTCATCAGCATCGACCTCGAAATAGTGCAGATAGGCCAGGTCGCGGCTCCACGCCTTGACTTCGGCATTGACGGCAAGCCGGTCCTTGTCGCGGAACCGGAAATCGATCCCACGCGGCGGAATACCCATGACATCAACCCCTGCTTCCGGCCATTTCCGATGCGTCGATGTCACCACGGATTTGATGCCGGCTGCGATCGCGCATGCCGGCATGTAATCATGCGTCAGGTTGTTGGTACCGATGAGCACGAACACACGACTCGGCTTGAGCGCCGGCACCGCAAGCTGCTTGAGCTCCCAGAGCACATTCTGGCTTTCGGCACCGCCGACACCGATATTCCAGATGTTGTCGGTCTTGAACTGCTTGACGGCCATATCGTGCGGCCAGAGCGCCACAAGCGAGTCTCCGAGCAGGATCATCTCTGCCCGGGCGGGGATATTGCTGAGCAAGGCCGCAGTTCTCTGCAGGCCGCGCGGGTACTGATAGGGCACCGCGTCGGTCGCCACCTGCACGGCAAACCCGCTGCATTCCTCGGCGCGCGCACCAAGAGATCCCAGCAGCACGATGAGTGCAGCGAACGCAATCCTTCCAAGCAAATGAAGCCCCTCCAATTCACCCGTTTGCGACAAAAACAAAGTTCGCGACACAGATCAACGGAGCGGTTATCGCAGCCGACGTCTTATCGATCCAACACGGCGAAGTACTTTGCGCCTGCCTCGGTCAACAACGGTCTTGCATCCTTCAACGGAACGGTCGCGAGATCCGTCGTGCAGGCGAAGATAACGTGCGGCAAGCCTTTGAACGTGAACACCATGTCCGTGTCGGTGAAGTAGACGCTGAGATTGGTGCGAATGAGATCGTCGATACCGCAATCGCTTTTCATCGATGCGTCGATGCTGGCGTCGAGATGGCTGGTGATGAACTTTGCCAGTTCGTCATTGGGTCCGAAGGTGAGCGAAGATTGATCTTCGACCGTTGCCGGATCGACGATCGCGCCATCGGTATTGGTCGCGACCCATCCCCGCAGCAATTGTTCCGCAACCAGTGCCTGACCGGTCTTCGCATCGACAAGGTGTTGATTGGCAAAATTGTCGGGATAAGCGCCACCGCAGTAATAGCTGCCGCTCTCGACAAAACCCACGAGACGCGTGCTGAAATGCTCGACGGTGACAATTGCCCCACCTTCTTCATATCCGGTCGTGCCTTGGCCGCCGAATCCACCCCAGTCGAAGCCGAGATAGGCTGCGGCAAGGCACTCAAAAGCCGGCAACGAGAACTGCAGGCGCTGCTGCAGGAGATAGGCATTCAGCGGCGCGGGATCCTCGCCGCCGAGTTTCAGCACGGTCGGATAGGCAAGGCCTGTCCGCGTGTCCTCGTCCGTCCGATAGGCGATATCGCCCAAGTTGGTGACGGCACCTTCCTTGAAGGGCCGCTCGAGTTTGATGAAATCGTAGGGCAGTTGCGCTGGGGTGAAGATCGGCGGGTTGCCGGTGCCATAGACATAGGTCGGGTCGATCGTTTCGAGCCCGGTCATGCCGTTGTCCGATAGCGTGCGCCTGGCTTTCAACGCCAGCTTGACCGGCAGCGACTTACCACTTTCCTTGTCGCGCCAGATGCCGGACAGTCCCTGATCATCGGCCCTCAATGTCCACTCGGCAGCGATCGGTGCAGCCTCGACCGTCTGGTCCCCTGTCTTGCAGAGTTTCTCCGTGCAGGGCTTTTCCTCTTCCAGCGTGAGGCCACACCCGGCAAGCCTGGTGCCATGCAACGGAATATCCGCCGCCTTGGACATGTAGGCGTAGCGACCAACAAAGGTGTCGCCTTCTCGCGGAGCTCCCATCTCGACAATGATCGGCAGCTTGCCGATCGTACCGGTGTAGGTCGCCGCATCGGCGTCATTCGCCAAGCCGCTGCATTCCTCAGCACGCACACCAGAATATCCCAGCAGCGCGATAACTGCCGCAAACGCGATCTTTCCAAGCAAGTAAAGACCCCCGAGTTCCTCTGCCTGCGACAGAAGCAAACTTCTCCACCTCGGTCAACCAAGCGATTGTCCAAGCTCCGCCAGCGCGTGGAGACGCCTTGCAGGATTGATCTTTATGGAATCTTTATGCGGTACATCATTTGCACATATGGAATCTTTATACATGATGCTTTACGCGAGATAGCTGCGTGGCAAGCTGGGTGCTTGAGCCGCGCTGTTTGATCGTGGAGCGTATTCTGCCCGCCCCTCGTGCTTCCTAGGAAACCCTTGTTGACTGGTACACATTCCGCCCACCCGCATAAGAACCACATGTCGGTAAGAAGGCTGGCGGCATTGTCGCTCGGATCGGTCGGCGTCGTCTATGGCGACATCGGCACCAGCCCGCTCTACGCGTTCCGCGCGGCGTTGCGCCCGGTGGCAGGCGACGGCATAGACCGGGCAGAGGTGATCGGGCTGGTCTCGCTGATGCTGTGGACGCTGACGATCATCGTCACCGTCAAATATGTGTGCTTCCTGCTGCGGGCCGACAACAAGGGCGAAGGCGGCACACTGGCGCTGCTAGCCTTGCTGTCAAATCAGGTTTCCGATCGTCGCCGCGGCATTCTCCTTGGGCTCGGCCTCCTCGGTGCGGCGCTGTTTCTCGGCGATGCTATGATCACGCCGGCGCTCTCCGTGCTTTCCGCCGTCGAGGGGCTGAAGCTGGTCGCGCCGGAATTGTCCCGTTTCGTGATCATCATATCCGTCGTTATCCTCGTCGGGCTGTTTGCAGTGCAGGCGCGCGGCACGGGCGCTGTCGCCAAGGCCTTTGGACCGATCATGCTGGTCTGGTTCATGGTCATGGGGCTGGGCGGCCTGGCGCACATCGCCGATGATCCGAGGATTTTTGCAGCGTTCAATCCGTGGAACGCAGTCTGGTTCGTCTTCAATGGCGGCTGGGCTGGTTTCGTCGTCCTGGGCGCCGTGTTCCTGACCGTGACCGGAGCCGAGGCACTCTATGCCGATCTCGGCCATTTCGGCCGGCGGCCGATCCAGTGGGCATGGTTCGTGGTGGTCTTTCCCTCGCTGGCGCTCAATTATCTCGGCCAGGGTGTGCTGGTGCTCAAGGATCCGTCCGCGGCCAGCGATCCGTTCTTCCTGATGTTTCCGGATTGGGCAGTGCTGCCGGTCGTCATTCTTGCAACGGCGGCAACCGTCATCGCCAGCCAAGCCGTCATTACTGGCGCCTTCTCGCTCACCCAGCAGGCCATGCATCTCGGCTTCCTGCCCCGCATGGAGGTAACGATCACCTCCATTGCCAACACCGGCCAGATCTATTTGCCGGGCATCAACACCGTGCTGCTGTTCGGCGTCATGCTGCTGGTGCTGGTTTTCCAGACGTCGGACTCGCTGGCAACGGCCTATGGCATCTCGGTCACAGGCGCGATGGTGGTGACGACGGCAATGTTCTTCGATTTCGTCCGCTTCCAATGGAAGTGGTCCCTGGCACTCAGCCTCGCCGTGGTGTTGCCGCTGGCTGCGCTGGAGTTCGTCTTCCTGTCAGCCAACCTGCTGAAAATTCATGACGGCGGCTATGTGCCGATCATGATCGCCGCGCTGATGGTGACCGTGATGTGGACCTGGCGCCGGGGCGCAGCCATCATTGCGGCGAAGGCAAAACGCGAACACATTCCGCTACGCGATTTCATCCCTTCGCTGGAGCGAAAAAGCGCCCATGGGCCGCATCGCGTGCCGGGCACGGCGATCTTCCTGACTTCCCAGCCGGAATCCACGCCGCCCGCGCTGCTGCATAATCTCAAGCACAATCACGTGCTGCACGAAAATAACATCATCCTGACGATCAAGACAGAAAGCACACCGACAGCGGCGGCCGAACAACGGGGAAAAGTCGAGAAACTTTCCGACGGGTTCTCGATCGTCACGCTGACATTCGGCTTCATGGAAGAACCGAATATCAGTCACGCCCTGGCGCGCATGCGTAGGGACGGTTTGAAGTTCGACATCATGACGACCTCCTTTTATGTCGGGCGCCGCAAGATCATTTCCGATGCCAATTCCGGAATGCCCGTATGGCAGGATCGCCTGTTCATCTCGCTTGCCTCGGCCGCAGCCGATCCGTCGGATTATTTCAGGCTTCCCGCCAATCGCGTCGTCGAACTCGGCAGTCAGGTTTCTGTTTAGCGGACATCTCTCACGCCATGCGGACGACCAGCTTCACCAGCTTCAGCACCGCCGGCCGGATGGCGAGCACGATGACGAAGGCCGAGGGAAAGGCGATCTGCCAGACTTTCAGCACTTGGCCGACATAGCCCCCTCCGAGACCAAAATTGGCCGCGGTGATGATCATGCACATGAAGAATGACATGAACAGCGCCATGAAGAAGGCAAAGACGATGGGTGTGCTGGATGCCGGCAGCTTGTAGCCGGGCCGTGCGGCCTGTGCGTATTGATTGTCCATGGAACGATCTCCTGAAATGGTTGCCCTGATTGGCTGGCCCCTACATACGCAGCCCTCACTCATTAGAGTAGATCTTCGTTGCTTTTTGCATTAGTAAGAGATTCTATCGAATGGACCCCGCAAGGTGAGCTTTGGACCGGCTTCGCTGCATTGAAAGTTTCGTGACCACGGTTGAGGAAGGCTCGATTGCCGCCTCAGCCCGCAAACTGGGCGTCACACCCGCTGCCGTCAGCCAGAATATCCGCAAGCTGGAAGACAATCTTGGCTCGCGCCTGCTGATCCGCACGACGCGCAAGATCAGCCTCACCGAAAGCGGCAAGGTCTATTTCGACCGCACTCGTCCACTGGTGCGGGAGCTTGAGAACGCCGGCCGGGAAATCTCGGTGATGCAAGGGGATATTTCAGGGCGATTGCGGATATCGGCAACGCTTGCCTTTGGCCGGCATGTCATTGCGCCGCTGATTCCTCGGTTTGCCGAGCTTTATCCGAAAATCGCCGCAGAACTCATCCTCACCGATCGGGGCGTCGACCACATCGCCGAGGAAATCGATGTCAGCATCCGCTTCGAGCGACTGCTCGAGCCCGGGCTTGTCGCCCGCAAGATCGCCAATGTGCCGATGACGCTTTGCGCCTCTCCGGACTATCTGGCGCGACGCGGCAGGCCGCACAGGCTGGAAGAACTCCTCGATCACAATTGCTTGTTCTACCGCTTTCCGCATGACGGCAGGGTCTGGAAGTGGCGCTTCGAGATCGATGGTGAACAGCGGGAGCCGGACATCAAGCCGCTGATCGTCACCAACGATGTTGATGCGCTCGCGGAAATGGTGCTCTCTGGCGCGGGAATTGCCCGGCTCGGTACATTCATCGTCGGGCCTTATCTCAAGTCCGGCCAGCTGGTGCAGATGTTCAGCCAGCCCGGCGGCGAAATGTTCGATCCCGAGCCGTGGGATTTCTATGCCTGCGTCCAGGACCGGCATGCGCGAACGCCGAAGGTCCGTGCCTTCATCGATTTCGTGGTAGCGGCGCTGAAACCTGAATGGGGTTAAGCTGGTCGGCGTTCGTCATTAATTTTCCGTTATGCCCAATCATGTAAGCGATCAGGACCAGTACCGGACGGAAGGAAAATCAAATGAAGCGCATCATCGTTGCCATCGCCATGGCCTTGATCACATCAGCAGCACTAGCAAATCCGGTGCCGGTGACCAACACGACCAAGCGCCCCTACAAGGAATCGAAGATCTACTGCAACGACGCGATCCTGCGTCCGTCCGAGGGCGAAAACGTCGCCTGCTACAATCACGACGCCTGCTATTCCGATCCTCAGGGCAGAAGCCGCGCCGATTGCGACGACGGCTATCTCAGCGACATGCGCAGCGCGGGCCTCGCGACAAGTGGTTACCTGAAATACAAGGCGCTGCGCAACTGGGGCAAGGCAGCCTGGGAGCGCTGCCGCGAGCACGACAAGCGTCAGGCGGCGAAGTGACCGCCTGACACACACCTTCTCATTCGATCAGTCGAACAGTTCTTCGAAGAACGATTTCTTGCGCTTGGGATAGCCGTGCCCATAGGAATCATGATGCGGCTTGCCATAGGCCTGCTGCGGATACTGCTGCTGGCCATATTGTTGCGGTGGCGGCGCCGAAGGCTGCTGTTGGGCAGCCATCTCCTTGCTGCCCCGCTCGATGATCTTGTCGAGCTCGCCGCGATCGAGCCAGACACCGCGGCATTGCGGGCAATAATCGATCTCGACGCCCTGGCGCTCGCTCATCACAAGCGCAACGTTGCAGGACGGGCACATCATACCGAGATGGGGGGAATTCATTTATGGACCTCCAAACGATTAATTGGACATGAGCCCGCGATCATTCGTTTGCATGCGGGCCCTTTTGATGCGATCCGACATCACTGTTGCCTGGAGCAACAGCCAGAGGGGCCCGGTCCGCAGACCAACAGCTAGGGAGTGGCCAAGGCGATTTCAAGGCGGCCGCACGCGGAACCCTCCAGACAATTTCATGTTGTGCCGGAACGACCGATGTCGCGAAAGGGGAGACATCGCAGCGAATCTTGATAGAAGGTGAGCACCTTACCTGGGGGATCATCTTGCAGAACCGCGCCACGCTCGGGATCATCTATCTCTGTCTCGGCATTTTGATCTTCTCGCTGCAGGATGCCATCATCAAGGCGGTCTCCGGCGGCTATCCGCTTACCGAAGTCGTGTCGATCCGCTGCCTGGTGTCGGCGCCGATCCTGCTGGTGCTGGTGCATTTCGAGGCGGGATTGCCAGCCCTTATGGCAGGCGAATTTCGCGCCCTGATGGGCCGCTCCTTCCTGATGCTGATGGCCTACACGACCTACTATATGGCCTTTCCCGCGCTGCCGCTCGCCGACGCAGTAGCGCTCTATTTCACAGTTCCACTGTTTGCACTGGCGCTTGCCGCTCCCATGCTCGGGGAAACGATCGGCTGGCGACGGATCACGGCGGTGCTGGTCGGCTTCATGGGCGTGGTTGTGATGCTGCGGCCGGGCGCGGGGCTTTTCGAACCGGCCGCGCTGCTGTCGCTGTTTTCGGCATTCACCTATGCAACGGCCATGCTGATCGCCCGCAAGATCGGCACCAACACCACGGCGTCGGTCATGGCCTTCTATCAGAACGGCATCTATCTGCTCGGAGCGCTGGCGATTGCGGGCTTCTTCCAGCTCACCGGCATTCACCACGCCAGCCACAAATCCATCGAGTTCCTGGTACGAGCCTGGGTCTGGCCTGATGTCACCGACCTCTTGCTGATCGGCTCCTGCGGCGTCATCGCCGCCATCGGCATGACGCTCCTGACCCACGCCTATCGCATTGCCAAGGCCAGCGTCGTCACTTCGTTCGAATATACCGGCATGCTCTGGGCGCCGCTCTGGGGCTTTCTGTTTTTCGGCGAGATCCCCTATATCACCACGATCGCAGGTGCTGTGCTGATCATCACCGCAGGGCTATTTGCACTGTCTTCGCCAGCGGCGCGGGAAAACAAGAAGACCTAGCCCCTTTTCCGTCGCGACCGCCGCCGGGCCTCGATCTTGCGTTCAATGTAATAGATCGCAGACACCGTCGGTCGGCGCAAGAACATGATATCCTTGGCAAGCAGCAGCAGGCCGAGCGGCACCATCCAGAAGCCGAGGATCGGCAGGAAGCCGAGAAAACCGAAGAACACCAGCAGCACGCCTGCGATCAGCCGCAGCCAGCGCAGTTCGGGTTTGCGCAGCCATGCGATAAACCGGGCCAGCCATGACGGCAAGCGCTCAGAATAGCGGTCGATGATCCGGTCCAGCCGATCTGCATCGCGTTGCATGTATTTCCTTCTTCGTCCTCGGCGCATCAGCGCGTCGCACCAAGAGATGGCGCTGCGAGACGGTCATTTCCAGTCCCGCATGGCCCAGACGGCCAGCCTCAGCCGCCGATCACCTGCTCGACCATGCCGAGATGCAGCAATTCGCCCTCCCATGGATGGGCATCGCAGACATCCTCGTTGAGTTCCACGCCGAGCCCCGGCTCCTTGGATGGAATGACATGGCCATCCTGCCATTCGATCTTCTTCTTCAACAGCGTCTCGTGGAAACCGTCGAATTGCTTGATCGCCTCAAGGATCAAAAAATTCGGCAGCGTCGTGGCCAGCTGGATATTGGCCGCCGCGACGATCGGCCCGCAATAGCAATGCGGCGCGACCTGGATGTGGAAAGCCTCGGCCATAGCGGCGATCTTCTTGGTCTCGAGGATGCCGCCGGAGCGGCCGAGATCGGGCTGCAATATGGAAGCGGCGCGATGCTCGATGATCCGCGCAAACTCCCACTTCGTCGTCAGACGCTCTCCGGTCGAGATCGGGATCGACGTGCCACGCGCCACCTCCGCCATCACCTCGGGCATGTCGGGCGGCACGGGCTCCTCGAACCACAGCGGATCGTATTTTTCCAGCGCTCGCGCCATGCGCAACGCACCCGATGCGGTGAACTGGCCATGGGTGCCAAACAGGATATCGGCGCGGGTGCCGACCGCCTCGCGCACCGCCTTCACCATGCGTTCGGACAGGTCGATATCGATCAGCCGCGGCTGGTGGCCGTCATAGATCGTGTAGGGGCCGGCCGGGTCAAATTTAATCGCGTTGAAACCCTCGGCGAGATATTCGAGCGCGCAGGCTGCCGCCATGTCAGGATCGTTATAGACGCTTCTGCCCTCGATCTCCGCCGGCACGACCGAACCGCTCTTGGGATAAAGGTAGGTGTAGGTGCGAAGCTTCTCATGCACCTGCCCGCCCAGCAGCTTGTAGACCGGCTGGCCGGCTTCCTTGCCGATAATGTCCCAGCAGGCCATTTCCAGCGCCGACACGCAGCCCATCATAGTGATGTCGGGCCGCTGCGAAAAGCCGGAGGAATAGGCGTTGCGGAAGAATGTCTCGATGTCGTGCGGATCGCGGCCGACCAGATAGCGCGCTGCGCAATCCTCGATCAGCTTGGCCGTCAGATGCGGATCGAAGGTCGCGTTATAGGCCTCACCATACCCCACGACATTGCCGTCGGTGGTCAGCTTGACGAAAATGAAATAACGGCCGCCCGCGCCCGGCGGCGGATTGCCGACAACCCAGGTCTTCACATCGGTAATTTTCATAGTATCCCCTCGCACAACATGGCGTCAGTCATAGCGATTTTCGTGAGCGATGGCGCGTGTATTCCCGTCGCAATTGCGACGGATTTTGGCTGGCCCTGTGCATAAACCAAAGAGGAGCTTGCGATCGGGCTGTGTATCGGTTTCCCTTCCACCGAAGGAGACGCCAATGCCCGACACCGCAATCAAGCTCGAAGACAGCTGGAAACAGGCGCTGGCCGACCAATTCTCAGCACCCTACATGGCAAACCTGAAATCCTTCCTGCAGGCCGAAAAGCAAGCCGGCAAGGTGATCTTCCCCAGAGGTTCGGAATATTTCCGCGCACTCGACCTGACACCGCTCGGCGAGGTGAAGGTCGTCATCCTTGGCCAGGATCCCTATCATGGCGACGGACAAGCGCATGGCCTGTGCTTCTCGGTGCAGCCGGGAGTCAGGATCCCACCCTCACTGGTCAATATCTATAAAGAAATGCAGTCCGATCTCGGCATTCCACCGGCGCGTCATGGCTTTCTCGAACATTGGGCCAAACAGGGCGTGCTGCTACTCAACAGCGTGCTGACGGTCGAGCGCTCGCTGGCTGCCTCGCATCAAGGCCAGGGCTGGGAAAAATTCACCGATGCGGTGATCGCGCGTGTCAACGAACAGCAGACGCCCGCCGTCTTCATGCTCTGGGGCTCCTATGCGCAGAAGAAGGCAGCCTTCGTCGATCAGAGGAAGCATCTGGTGCTGAAGGCACCGCATCCCTCCCCGCTCTCGGCGCATAACGGCTTCTTTGGCTCGAAGCATTTCTCCAAAGCCAACGACTTTCTCAAAGCCCATGGCATCGAACCGATCGACTGGCAGTTGCCCGCCACAGTGTAGCAAGTCGGTGCGAAGCGACGTGCTAGAAAACTTCACCACGACTATTTTGTTGGAGCGCGGCACCCTCCACACCGTCATTCCTGTGCTTGTTACAGGAATCCAGCGCGCTCAAGTCTTTGAGCGCAAAAGACTCTTTGGCGGCGCAGACGCGCCGATGGTGGATTCCTAGGACAAGCCTAGGAATGACGGGGATAGATTTGCGCTTGTCGAAACTGACCCCAAGTCTTTTGCAGCTGCTAAAGCACCACGCTATACCGAATGAACGGATCGCGCTTGTTGTAGGTGTCGTAGAGCCCTTGCGCCGTCTTGTTGTCCTCGGCGGTGATCCAGTAGACCGACGCCCAGTCCTTCTGCTTGCCGAGCGCGATCATGTCGTCGATCAGTTGCCGCCCGATGCCGAGCCCGCGCGCGGTTGGGCTGACGAACAGGTCTTCGAGATAGCAGACCGGTCGCGTGTCCCACGTCGTCAGATGCGTGTGGTGATGGGCAAAGCCGACCATATTGCCGCCGACAAATGCCACGCGCGCATTGAGCAGGTTCATCGGATCGAGGATGCGCGCCCATGTGTTCATGGTGATATCAGGCGCGATCTCCACCTTGTAGAAAGTGAGATAGCCCTCCCAGAGCGGCATCCACTCCGCAAGATCCCCCGCCCGTGCGTCGCGGATTTCGGCAATTGTCGTCATTCGTCCCCTCCCCCGAAGATATTCCTATCAAAACTGCAGTGCGAGCTTGGCGATCAACTCCGACAGCAATCGCTCGGTGCCTGCCTGCGTTCCCGTCTCGACATAGATGCGCATTTCCGGCGCATTGCCGGACTGACGAAAATGCACCGTGTCGCCGTTGGCGAACGACATGCGCACCCCGTCCAGCGTTGCAATCTCGACCGGCGACGCGATGCGGGAATCGAATTCGGCACGGAAATCGGCCGATGTTTCGATCTGCTCGAGGAAAAGCTTGGCATTTTCTGCCGAGACATCCTTGACGCGATCCGCCTTCATGAAGCGCGAAGGCAGCGTGGCTGCAAGCGCCGAAAGGCTCTTGCCTTCGGCCTTGGCCAACACCAGGCAGGCAACCGCCGGCAGCACGGCATCGCGGGTCGGCAGGCGGGTCAATTTGCCATTGGCAAGCGTGATATCGTCCTCAAGCAGGAAGCCGCCATTGGCCTCGAAACCAACCACCGGATGCAGCACCGCCTCTGCCATGCCGGCCACCACATAAGGCGAGCCGATGCGCGTGCGCTCGATCGTCTCAAACCAGCCGGATTGCTCGATGGCGCTGGTCGAGGAGAGCGGCGTCACCACGGTTTTCGCGCCGATCGCCTTGGCCGTCAGCACGCCAAGCACGTCGCCGTTGATCTGCCGTCCCTTGTCATCGATCACCAGCGGCCGGTCGCCATCGCCATCGGTGGAGATGACCGCATCCAGGCCAAGCTCTTCGATCAGTGCCCGCGAACGGGCGATATCGTCAGCATCAAGCGCCTCGGTATCGACGGCGACAAAGCGCTCGACGCGGCGAAACGAATGGATCTCGGCACCGAGGCCTTCGAAGATCTGCACCATCAGGTCGCGGCCAACGGCGGAATGCAGGTCGATGCCGATCTTCAGCCCCGACAGCGCAGCGGCGCCGAAGGCGGAGACGTAGCGGCGGACATAATCCTCCGCAACGGCTGCCAATGGTGCGCCGGGCGCGATCGCAGCGGCCTTGCGGTCCTCTGCAATGATCTGTTCGGCGCGAACCCGCACCGGTGCCTCGTCTTCCTTGAGGAACTCGCCATCCGGGCGATAGAACTTGATGCCGTTATAGGTCTCGGGAATATGGCTGCCGGTGATCATGATCGCCGGCGCATTGCGCGCCATCGCATAGGCGGCGACCGCCGGCGTCGGCACGGTGCCCGCCCAGACCGGCTCCCAGCC
The DNA here is from genome assembly GCF_057787725.1 of Shinella sp. OV683. Taxonomy (NCBI): domain Bacteria; kingdom Pseudomonadati; phylum Pseudomonadota; class Alphaproteobacteria; order Hyphomicrobiales; family Rhizobiaceae; genus Shinella; species Shinella sp. OV683. The sequence goes on along the minus strand of NZ_CM173543.1, from coordinate 195,669 downwards.
AAGCGCCTTGACCGCTGCCAGGCACTGGCCGGCTATGCGCGGGCTCGAATCCCGCAAGTCGGCGGCAACATAGGCCACCCGGCCCGGCGTCTGGCCGGCGCATCTCTCCAGAAAGGCTGTGATATAAGCCGTGCAGACGCTTTCAGTGAAATCCGTCGCCGGACCACGAAGTCCAGATGTTCCAAATGCAGCTGCCACGCGTCGTCCCTCTTGTCTGATCGTGATGAGCCAGAGCATTAACCGAATTATACCGCGATGCAAAACAAACATGCCCCGCTTGGTAAATTCGATCCCGGCCGTGATTTTAGGGTCGCACCGAATTGAAGTTTTATCGGGACGTGCTATCTAAATGCTGTGCCGTTTAAAAGGCGCATGTGGGGCCATAGCTCAGCTGGGAGAGCGCTACGTTCGCAATGTAGAGGCCGGCGGTTCGATCCCGCCTGGCTCCACCAAATATATCCTTTGCGACCAGACACTTGCCAATACATCGAAGCACTGCTTTTCTGACACGATTGGACGTTAATCGATGCAGTGGTTAGACGTCTGCGGACATCGGCGATGCCTCGCCGCAGCCGTGCCTATCCATATCCATAGCCCGATAAAGCCAGGAAAACACATTGCTCGAACGCGTCTCGTCTTTCGCCACGTCCCTCAAGGATCGGGCCCGAAGCTCTGAACCTCTTGCCTGGATGGCCTTCGGCGTCGCATCCATCGGTCTGTTCATCTTTGTACGACTGATGGATGAGACGCTTGAGGGCGAAACGCGGCATTTTGACGAAGCCATCCTGCGCGCGCTTCGCCAACCCGGCGATCTCGCCGTGCCGATCGGGCCGTCTTGGGTCACCCACGCCTTGACCGACATTACCAGCCTCGGCGGCACCACCGTGCTGACGCTGATGACGGCGCTGACCATCATCTTCCTGCTGCTCTCGAAACGCACCTCGACGGCGGTCTTCCTGCTGATCGCCGTGGCCGGCGGTTGGCTCGTCAGCAACAGCCTCAAGCTGGGGGTCGCGCGGCCGAGGCCGGATATCGTCCCGCATCTCGTCGAGGTCCACGATCTCAGCTTCCCCAGCGGCCATGCCATGCTGTCGGCGGTCACCTATCTGACGCTGGCGGCCCTGCTGTCACGGACGCAGGCCAGCCAGACGATCCGCATCTATTTCATGGTGGTCGCAGTTTTCCTGACGCTTTTGATCGGCATGAGCAGGGTGTTTCTCGGCGTCCACTATCCCACCGACGTGATCGGCGGCTGGTGTGCGGGCGCCGCCTGGGCAAGTGCCTGTTGGCTGGTCGCCAGGATATTCCTGCGCCGGGAGAACGTCTCCCTGGTTGAAGACGAAGCGCCAGTGCCGAACGACAAGAGCTAGATTCTACCGAACAGCGGGCTCACGTGTCAGCCAGTCTGTCTGCGCCTCGTAAGCGGCAGCCATATGCAAAACGGCGCGATCTGCCTGCGGCCGGCCGATGATCTGAATGCCGGCTGGAAGTCCATTTGTCCCGAAACCGGCAGGCATCGCCGCCACCGGCAGTCCCGCCATTGTCGGGCCGATCACCACTTCCATCCAGCGATGATAGGTGTCCATCGCCCTGCTTGCGATTTCCTTTGGCCAATGCATTTCGGCATCGAACGGGAACACCTGCGCCGACGGCAGGACCAGGAAATCGAAACGCTCGAACAGGCCAAGCAGATAGCGATACCAGTCGCTGCGGATCACCGAGGCCGCATAGACCTCCGCCGCCGACAGTCGTTGGCCGTTTTCGATCTCCCAGATCATTTCGGGTTTCATCAAGGCGCGCTTGGCGGGATCGGCGTAATCAGCGGCCTGCCCGCCCGCCACCAGAAAATGCCTGAGTGTCCGCCAGCCCTGCCAAAGCCGATCCATAGGGAAGCCACTCGCCACAGGCTCGACCTTTGCCCCCATGGCGGAGAACGTATCGAGCGACGACGCGCAAAGCTCCAGCACCCCAGGCTCAAAGGGCAGATAGCCATCGTAATCACCCAGCCAGCCGATCCGCATGCCGGAGACATTCGGTGCGGACTCCAAGGCAATATCCTCGGTCGGCAGAGATTGCGGGTCGCGCGGATCGCGGCCGGCCTGGATGGCGAGCAGGGCAGCGACATCACCCACCGACCTGCCCATCGGACCATTGACCGCCAGCTGACCGAGAAAAAGCTCGTTGCCAAGCCCCGGCACCCGCCCGAAGGACGGCCGGAAACCCACGACGTTGTTGAAACCGGCAGGATTGCGCAGCGATCCCATCATGTCACTGCCGTCGGCAAGTGGCACCAATCGGGCCGCCAGCGCGGCCGCCGCACCGCCGCTCGAACCGCCGGCGCTTTTCGCAAGATCATAGGGATTGCGGGTGATGCCGAAGACCGGATTGTAGGTGTGCGACCCCAGCCCCATTTCCGGGGCGTTGGTCTTGCCGATGATGATGGCCCCGGCAGCCCGAATGCGTTCGACATGGATATCATCGAAATCGGGAATAAAATCCGCGTAGATCGCCGAACCATAGGTGCAGAGCAGGTCCTTGGCCTCAGACAGGTCCTTGATCGCAAACGGAAAGCCATGCAGGAAACCACGTGAGCGCCCTTCATCTAGCGCGCGATCGGCATCTGCTGCTTCCGCCATCAGCGCATCCGCATCCCTCAGGCTGACGAGTGCGTTGATCTTCGGATTGATGGCTCCGATGCGCTCCAGATAGGCCTGCATGACAGCTTGGCAGGAGATTTGGCGGGCATGGATTGCGGCGGACAGTTCAACGGCGGACAAGCTGGTTATGTCACTCAAGGCAGGCTCCCATTTGATTCCACCGAGACTAGAGCGGTTCGGGCTTGGGGATCAATGGGGCGAGTGCTTTCGAAACCCTTGCACCGCCCTTCAGTACCTTGGCGCCATTGATCGTCAGCGTATCACGGCGCCGTTCTGCGCGACGAGCTTGCCGGCCTTGTAGACTGAACGTCCCTTGGGAACCGCCACGACCGCTTCCGGCACATGCTCGGCTGCCAGCGTCACGAAGTCAGCCCTTGAGCCCACCATGATACCATAGCCTTCCAGCCTCAACGCCTTGGCACCTGCCTCAGTCACCACATCGAATGCGCTTGCCAGTTCCTCATCGGTGTAGAATCCCGAGCGGTAGCCGATCATCATGGCACGGCCCAACATGTCGCCATCGCGGTAGGGCCACCAGGAATCGCGGATATTGTCGCTGCCGCTGAACACCGAGACGCCGGCCGACCGCAACAGTGCCACCGGTGGGAAATTGTGATTGCCCGGCGCATTGGTCATGATGGAGACGCCGCTGGCAGCAATCAGGTCGGCGGCCTTTTTGGCGGCATCGGGCGGCAAGTCGCCGAGACCATAGGCATGGCTGACCGCCACATGTCCGCCCATGCCGAGCGCCCTGGTGCGTGCACAGATTTCCTCGATGGTGAACAGCCCGAGCGTGCCGGCATCGTGCAAATGGATATCGATATCGACGCCACGCTTTTCGGCAACGCCGAACACAACATCGAGGTGACCATTGACATCCCTGTCGAAACTGCCGGGATCGAGACCACCGACGACATCGGCTCCCAGCGCGATTGCTTCATGCAGCAGCGTTGGCGTGCCGGGGCTCTTGAGAATACCGCTTTGCGGGAAGGCGACGAGCTGGATATCGATCAGTCCACGATATTCTTCGCGCACTGCCAAAATGGTTTCGAGCGATTTCAGCCCGACCGAACCATCGACCATCACGTGGCTGCGCATCGCGGTACTGGCATTGGCGATGCAGAGATCGAGCTGATTGCGTGCGCGCTCTGCCATCGGTGCTGCCTGAGCCAAATTCTCGGCCAGGAAGGCAACGCGTTCATGCACGTCGAAACCATTGGTGCAGGGCTTATGTGGAATCCATTTGTCGCCGAAAAAGCTCGTATCGAGATGGATATGCCCCTCGACGAAACCGGGCACCAACAGCGCACCACCGAGATCGATGGTGGCCGGTGCACCCGTTACCGAGCCGGCTGGCGTGATCGAGACGATCCTGCCGCCCGCCACGCCGATATCATTGAGCGATCCGTCAGCCAGCTTCGCCTGTGTGAAAAGTGTCTCGATCCCGCTCACGGAAATCTCCCAATCGCTACATATCGCCGCGCAAAGCATGTGCCAGCCGCTGGATATGCGCAGCGCCGATGCCGCAGCAACCGCCCACCATCGTGGCCCCGGCTTCGACCCAGCCGCAGGCAAAGCGCGAATAGTGATCCGCCGTCAAGTCTTCGCGCGTGTCATGCAGCGTTTCGTTGGCCGCGCCATCCGTTTCCGGCTCGAAGGCATTGGCATAGACGCCAATCTCGATCTGCGAATCGTGTTTCCTGAAAACATCTGCGGCTGCCGTGACAGCGGCCCGCATCACTTCGGGCCGACTGCAATTGAAAAGCAGGGCTTCCACACCCGAACCTGCCGCCCAGGCGGCGGCGTCCGATACAAGCTCACGCGAGCGAAGCCTTGGCGCGCTTGTGTCCGTTACCTCGGCGTCGTCAGCAAGCGTGAACGAAATCCACAACGGTTTGCCGGTCGCGGCGACCGCGACCCGTGCCGCTTCTGCCTCGGCAATCAGGCTCAGCGTTTCGCCCAGCCAGACATCGACGTAGGGCGACAATTCGCGAACCAGTACAGACAGGTAATCCTGTACCCGCGCCGGATCGAAAAGCTGTGGCTCGTAGGAACCGAAAATCGGCGGCAGCGAACCGGCCACCAACACCTTGCGGTCGGTGCGGGCATCGGCAGCCTGCCGTGCCAGCTTGCCGGACAGCGCAATCAGCGACGCCCCCTGCGACTGGAAACGCTCCTCGCCGATATGGAAGGGCACGAGGGCATAGCTGTTGGTGGTGATGACATCGGCACCGGCATCGATGAACTCGGCATGCACTTGGCCGACGATCTCGGGCTTTTCGATCAGGGCGAGCGCCGACCATTCAGGCTGCCGCAACTCGGCACCGAGACGAATAAGTTCCCGGCTCATGCCGCCATCGAGGATGCGTATCTTGCCCATCAGGCCCTCCAAATCAACCAACCTTTTCAAACAAGTATCGGATGAAGGACGTCGGTGCAATTGCGAGGCGGGAGTGCTGACCTGTGGATAGCAGATCAGCTTCAGCTACAGTTGGTCGCCTGGTTGGAGCAGATGCCACGCCACCAGCCGACTACGCCATTGGTGTTTTCTGTCAGTGCCCAGTTGGCGGAACAGGCAAGCAATGTCTTCAGCGTGCCATCGATCGACAACCTGTCGCCGGGAGCGGCGTCCTTCGGCACGAAGGCCGCGGCGTCGATATTGGGCGCCTGCAGCAGCCAGCCCTGCGGCATCTCGGTATTGGCATAGGCTGCCAGAACCTCTGATGTCTTCACCCAGCCGCGCCCGGCATAGGAAGGCTTCTGGCCCGGCTTCGCTTCCTCATAGGGCGCACCCGGCTCCTGTGCGTCGTCGATCAGGAACCAGCCGTGCTGATAGCCGATCACAGTGAATTCGGCATGCCAGCCCTCGGCCGGCGAAACCTCGCTCTTCGGATCCAGATAGGGCGGCGCCAGAGATCCGAGCACTTCGGCCTTATCAGCAGGTGCAGCACGAACGTCCAGACCCTTGCCATCCCTGTCCGCCGACCACCCATAGATCAGGCAGAGCGTGGTACCGGTCGGAAGGTCCTTGGTCGTTGCTGCAACAGTCTTGCGCACCGCCCGGTGATAGTCCTCGTTGGCATCCGTGGAGAGATCGGTGGCGGGGCGCGGGCCGAACGTGCCGGAGACGAAGACCAGTTTTTCACCTTCCTGGCGAAGCTTTGCGGTCACCACATAGCCGGGGTCAAGTGCGCTGCCAGGGGTCGCGATATCATTGGCGCCTTTCGGAAATGCCGCGAGGTAGCCCGCCATCGCACTGTAATCGATGCGATAGACCTGGCCTGCGACATAGCCGGCCGGCACCAGCGCCTCGGCCTTGACCTGCCAATCCGCTTCACCGGCAAACGAAGGGACCGGACAAACCAACGCACCAAGAATGAGCGCCAAAACAGCTTTGCGAGGGGTCATTTGCAGCCCGCCAGAATGAAGGCGTCAAAAGCCCCGCGGTCCGGATTGGCCTTGACGAAAGCCTCAGATGTGAGCAACGATCGACCGAAATCACTCAACAAGAGTGCCTTGGGTGCGAGCATATCAGCATTTTCCAGTAGTCCGGCACTCTGCGTTCCCAGTGTAAAGACATTGCCTGTCCACAGCCAGCAAGCCCCACCTTCGGCATCCTCATTAGCGCCGCATGGTCGGGTGATTTCGCCATCCGGCCGCGCATTGCTGCCGGCATTCCAGGTGATGTCGCCGGCAAACGCATCCTTTATGCCAGGCAGGTGTAGCTCAAACAGGCCCGTCGTCAGGGTATTGTCGACCGCAGTGTCCTTGGGTCGGAACTGCATTTCGGCCCCGGATTTTTCCTCACGGTAGGAGGCATGATCAAGCCGACATTCCCCGGCGAAGGCAGCCTGAGCGGTAAAAAAACTGAGCGCCATGACGGCAGCGACACGACGAAGCGTCAGCACAAGGCCTTCTTGAAAGCAGGTCATTGTCGACGCGACAAGACATATGCAGCTTCAACGTTTGGCCACAACGAGAAATTCGCTGAGTTCGAGACAGTTCCGGCGAAGGCGCGGGCTAGCCGATCATTGCTTCCAGCAGCTGGAAGGCGCTCATGGCGGCGACCATCAGGATGGCAGCGAAGGCAATCGTCAGCAGCAGGGAGAAGTTTGGCGGTCGGTCCGTGTGTTGGGTTTTCAAAGTCATGGCATTCACCATCACGCTATTATGATGATCATATATAGTGTCGATCCGCATAAGATATCGATTGGAATGGCGCGATCGACCCATAAGGAAAACATAAAGCCGGCCGCGCTCAAATCTTGGACACAATTCTACGGCCAGTTGGATGCTACCAGAATTGCCCGCATGAGGACCCGCCCGTGAAAATCAGCCGACTGCTTCCCGCCCTTGCCGCCATCGCCCTGCTCGCGGGCCCACTGCATGCCCAGGAAGGCGAGCAGCAGCCAAGCAGCACTGCCGAGAGCGGCATCTTCAGCATGCTGCCGGCGGATTCGGTCACCCAGCATATCCTCAAGACCGCCAAGCGTGCACTGCCCTACACAGCCACGGCCGGCACACTCGACCTCCGCGGCCAGGACGGCTCGATCTCGGCCAAGGTGTTCTACACCGCCTATGTCGCCAAGGACGGTGGCGCTGATCGGCCGCTGGCCTTCGTCTTCAATGGCGGGCCGGGCGCCGCCTCGGCCTATCTGCATCTCGGCATCATCGGCCCGAAGATCCTCAATTTTGGTCCCCAGGGCAACAACGCCACCACGCCGATCCTCACCGACAATCCCGACAGTTGGCTCGATTTCACCGATCTGGTGTTCATCGATCCGATCGGCACGGGCTGGAGCCGGGCGACCAGCGAGGACAAGGCCAAGGGTTACTATGGCGTCAAGCAGGATGCCGAAACGCTCGCCAAGGTGATCACCCTCTATGTGCAGCACAACAATCGGCTGGCATCGCCGAAATATCTGGTCGGCGAAAGCTATGGCGGCTTCCGCGCTGCCAAGGTGGCGACGGCGCTGAAGGACAGCCAGGGCATCCTGGTCTCCGGCATCATGATGTTGTCGCCGCTGATCGAGGCAAAGCTGATTTTTGGCGCGACGGACTATCCGCTTGGCGCTGCCCTGCAATTTCCCTCGCTAGCGGCCGCCGAACTGGAACGCAGGCACGCTTTCAGCGAGGATGCGGTCGCGAGCGCCGAGCACTTCGCCATGACCGATTACCTCGTGTCACTGGCCGGCCCCCAGCCAACGGGCGAGGCGGCCAATGCCTTTTACGCCCGCGTCGCAAAGCTGACCGGCATCCCGGAGGCCGCCGTTGCCAAGGCGCGCGGCTTTGTCGGCGATCTCTACGCCAAGAATGTCGAAGCGGCATCCGGCAAGATCGTCAGCCCCTATGATGCCGGCTACGTGGCGCCCGACCCCTATCCCGACGCCACCTTCGATCGCGGCGAAGATCCCGTGCTCGACGGCTTCACCCGTGCCTACGGGCCGGCATTTGCCAGCTATGCCAAGAACGATCTCGGCTATCCCTGCGAGATGACCTATTCGCTGCTAAACACCGAGGTGAACCGCAAGTGGGACTGGACGGACGGCAATTCCGGCACGCGCGCCGATGCCGGCGTCGATGATAATATCCGCATCCTGCTGTCGACCATCCCGTCCTTCCGGCTGATGGTGGCGCATGGCTATAGCGATGTGCTGACGCCCTACGGCGCCAGCAAATATGTGCTCGACCACCTGCCGCCGACGCTCGCAGACGGGCGCGTGGCGCTGAAACTCTATCGCGGCGGCCACATGTTCTACACCTCGGAGGCGTCCCGTCTGGCAGCCACGAAGGACGCACGCGACTTCTTCACCCATGCGCCCAAGCTGGACTAGGCGGCGCGACGATAGGCAAAGCTCCGGCCGCCGTCTGCGCTCGACACCAGCCCCATGCGATGCAGTGACGCCAGCACGCTGGTGACGGCGGGGCGCACCTTCTGGCCCTGCCTGAAGCGCGAAGAGATGGCCGATGCGTCGAGCGCACCGCCGGCTCCGATCAGGGTATCGATGACCAAACCCGTCTGCGCCACGTCGTCGCCGGTGGGATAGGATGGCTTGGGGCCGGATGCCACGAGTTCGACGGGCGTGCCGAGATCAGCCTCGAATTGCTCGGCCTTCTCCTTTTCCGAACCGAAGCGCGGGATCTGGTAGTCGGGCCTCAGCCAGCGGACCAGACCGCGCTTTTCCTCTGCCGCCCACTCCTTGTTGAGCGCCACGAGTCGGGCGAGCACCTCCTCCTCGGGCAGGTCGGCAACCACAGCAGAAATGGATGAAACGTGCGCTGCAGAAATAGTCAGGTGCCGCTTGCTGACTTTGAGGATCGATTAGCGGACGCCGCCGACGTTACCTAATGGATTTTGATGGAGATATTGAGGCACGACACAAATGATCCCGCCGACATAGTTCTCATTGAGGGGATAAAACGTAGGCTCAATCCGGAACAGTTCTTTGAGGACGTTCAGGCCCTTAACGTCGGAAAGGGCAAATCTTCGCCAACGGTTTCGTTCCAGCGGCTTTGCTGGATTTAGTACCTGAAGGCCCTCAAGCAGTACGTTCCCGTCATCTGTCTTCCAGACAATATGCGGGTTGAATTTTCGGAACTGGATGTCCTTGTCGTAGCGAAGCTCAATAACCTGCCGTTCCGCAATCGCTGCGCATATCATTTTTTGATGCATGCTTCCCTCCCCAAAAGGAATCCGCACGTGAACATATTTCAATCAGCACGAATAATTATATTCAAACACACAACTATCAGACTGTTTTGCGGGCCGCGGCCATGGGTGCGAACGGAGATTGGATTGGGAAGGGCGGGCCTAAGCCCGCCTTTCGTCTCATACTAGCTTAGTCTGCCTATTCTGGCGGTCTTGTTCAATCGCCGACTTGATTGATTGGGCTGCAAGTCGGGTTTCAGTTTTCAGTGCCGGATACCCGTTTGCATCTTGTCCATCAATACGTTCGACTGCCAACGCCTCGGACGCCATAGTATATGCCAATTCGCTGATCGACATCTTGTCGCGAACGTTAGCTTTCTTGGGAAGCTTCCGTCTTTCGCGGATTTCAGAAGCGGTGCCACCAAAAAGAGCTTTGTAGGTCTCGTTCGTGCAGTTCGCGTACTCATACCACTCCCTTACGCCGCGCTCTTGAAGAGTGTCGGTGTAATTCCGCCGGACTTGTTTGCCGATCTCGCGGTGTCTGTCAAAGGCCTTGTCCCGCCTTGCTTTGTTTTCCTGGATCTCAGCTACAAGCGTCTCATCGCCTGCTTTAAACCTTAAGAAGACGTCACGAATCTCGACAGCCAACGCAGGTGAAAGATAGGCCGCATACCCGAGTGCAAGGTTTTCGTCCGCCCACGTCCCACCTGAGTCTCCTCTTTTGGTGGAGTAGACGGACTTCATTTCCTCTTTTGTCCAAAGTCCGGATTTTCCAGACTTTCGACGCAACAATGCGGAAACCTCCTTCTGGGCGCTTGGGAGGGCAATCCAGTCGGTGGGTTTTTGATTCTTTGAAAACCCCGCCGCATCGTAGATATCGTTTAGGCAAACTAGCCCATTCTCATCCACGCGAATACGCGCGCTTTTAAACATCATTACCTTCATTTCCGACATTCGACATAAACCTTTCGTTATGTCTTTATGCGGAAGGCTAGAAACCTCTTGACATTCGAATCGGCCCCACTACATAAATGCCATGTGATCACATATACCCGCCGCAAGGTGGTTATCTCAGGCCCAGTGGTGCTCGACACACCGCTGGGCCGACTCGTTTCTGTTGTGGTTAATAAAACCGCAACCCTGCTATTTAGGGGTTTACTGTCCTAATTTACAAGTCTTCTTTGAAAAATTAGGTCGACCCCTGCCATTACCCCTCCCAATACATAGCTGAGGGGATTGATGTTGCGGGTCAGTTGGCTCGAAACCGCGCCATCGCGGCCGGTGTCCTTTACGACCCGCTCAAAGACATAGTCATTGTTCTCCGTCGAGACGCCGGCGACATCCGCATGCGGTTGCCCGAGCAGGTCGCATAGTTCCATCAGGAACATGCCGTAATTCGCTCGTTCCTGGCCGCCTTGTTGATCCTGCCAGCGCGCAATGAACGCCTCGATCGTGCTATCCACCTGATTTTCGTGCTCCCCCGAACGGGTGGAATAGTCGGGGAGCCGGAGATGCAGCGCAACCAACTCGATACACTCTTAGATTGCGACAAATCCAAACTACGATCGACTTGGTTCAAAGCTCAGCGCTTTTCGGAGGTTCGCCTCCACACAATCTTCATAAACCCCACCGAAATTTTGCTAGGGCGCATCGTAAAAATAGGGTAGCCACGGTCGATGATCATCGTCGGGCAGCTTGTCCGTCTGAGGAGGAAGCATGCATCTGAGCGGTCGCGAGCAGGATGAACCCCGCACGGAATCGCGCCTTTTCGGCAGCGGTGGCTATGCTCGCTCGACACTGGTAGGCCCCACCTCGATTGCCCGCTGGCTGCTGGTTTTCGTGTTGCTCGCCGGCGTATATTTCTTCCATGGCTTCATCGTGCCGGTGCTTGCAGCATTGGTGATAGGCTTTGCCAGCTGGCCGATCTATCGCCGGCTGCTCAACGCCATCGGCGGCAACCGCACCCTCGGAGCGACGATCGCCATCATATTGGTGCTGTTTTTCATCGTGGCGCCTGTGTCGCTCGCCGTCGTCTATGCCGTCAAGGAAGTGAAGATCTGGGCGGCTTGGGCGATCGAGGCCAACAAGGTCGGTGCTTCCGTGCCCACCTGGCTCAACGGCATTCCGGTTGTCGGCGCCGATCTCGCCGAGCAATGGATGAAATATCTCAGCCGGCCGGGTGGCCTCGGCGAATTGGTGCAGCTGATCAGCGGCTCCAATATCGGCAACATCTATCATGGCGTCGTGGTGATCGGCGCTTCGGCCTTCCAGGCCTTCCTGACGCTGCTTTTCATGCTCATCACGCTGTTCTTCGTCTATCGCGACGGCGAGAAGCTGGTGGAGCAACTCGATCGGTTGGGCGAACGCATCCTGCCGCTGCGCTGGGAGCGCGTCTCGCGCGTCGTGCCGCTGACGATCAGCTCGACCGTCACCGGCATGGCCATCATCGCCATCGGCGAAGGCATCGTGCTGGGTGGCGCCTATTGGCTGGCCGGCGTGCCGTCCCCGGTGACGCTCGGACTGATCACCGGCATCATGGCGCTGATACCGGGCGGCGCGCCGCTCAGCTTCACACTGGTCTCCATCTATCTCGTGGCTTCCGGCTCGCCATTCGAAGGCGCGGCCCTGATGGCCTGGGGTTCGATCGAGCTGTTCATCGTCGACAAGACGCTGCGCCCAAAACTGGTGGGCGGGCCGATCAAGCTGCCGTTCCTGCCAACCTTCTTCGGCCTGATCGGCGGCGTCAAGACCATGGGCTTTCTCGGCCTTTTCCTCGGGCCGGTGCTGATGGCCCTTCTTGTCGCCATCTGGCGGGAATGGCTGCACGAAGCCACCGACGAACCACAGCAGGTGGCCGAAAGTGTGGAAACGGCAACGAGCGAAGCCGCGCAATAAAGCGGCTTGCTCGCCCTTCAGAGCCGGTGCCTGCAGTTGCAGGATGACAAACCGTCAAAATTCCTTCACGATCCCGAAGCGACCGGGCAACCGGCGCTGCGACCGGCAAGCCGGCGCTGGAGTGGAGGAAACACTGAATCATGAAGCTCGCCACATTGAAGGATTCGACCCGAGACGGTCGGCTGGTTGTCGTCTCGAAGGATTTGACCCGTTGCTCGGATGTCGGCCACATCGCCCGCACATTGCAGGCGGCGCTTGATGACTGGGATTATGCCGGCCCGCGGCTCATACGCGTCGCCGAAGGCATTGAGACCGGTTCCCAGCCGACGATGCGCTTCCACGAGCACGATGCCGCCTCCCCGCTTCCCCGCGCCTATCAATGGGCAGACGCTTCGGCTTACGTCCACCATGTCGAGTTGATGCGCAAATCGCGCGGCATGGATATGCCCGCCAATCTCTGGACCGACCCGCTGATGTATCAGGGCGGCTCTGACACCTTTCTCGGACCACGCGACGCGATCCCGCTGATCGACGAGAGCCTCGGCCTCGACATGGAGGCCGAGGTGGCCGTCATCGTCGGCGATGTGCCGATGGGCGCAAGTGTCGAGGATGCTCAGGCGGCCATCGTGCTGGTGCTGCTGGTCAACGATATCAGCCTGCGGGCACTGGCCCAGGGCGAGATTGCCAAGGGTTTCGGCTTCTTCCAGGCCAAGCCGTCGTCGGCATTCTCGCCGGTGGCGGCAACGCCAGACGAACTGGGCGACGCCTGGAAAGATGCCAAGCTGCATCTGCCCCTGCGTGTCGATCTCAACGGCAAGCCGTTTGGCCGCGCCAATGCCGGCGTCGACATGATCTTCGATTTTGGCCAGCTGGTCGCGCACGCAGCCCGCACGCGGCCGCTCTCGGCCGGTACGATCATCGGCTCGGGCACGGTCTCGAACCGCCTGGACGGCGGCCCCGGCAAACCGGTCGCTGATGGTGGTGCAGGCTACTCCTGCATTGCCGAGACCCGCATGGTCGAAACGCTTTCTTCCGGCGATCCGAAGACGCAATTCCTCAAGGAAGGCGATATCGTCCGCATCGAGATGAAGGATGCCGTCGGGCATTCGATCTTTGGCGCCATCGAGCAGAAGGTCGAAAAGTCGGTGTAGAACGCGTCCGTCTGGAGACTGATGTCAGGCGACCGAAATGTCGTAGAGCGCAAAATTGCGATCGGCGGTGAGCACCTGCAGGTTCTCGCTCATCGCCTGGGCAATCAGCATTCGGTCGAATGGGTCGCGATGATGATGGGGAAGATGTCTTACCGCCTCAGCGTGTCGTGGCTCAATTTGCAGAAGTTTAAAGCCCGTCTGCTCCAGCTTCTCGGTCACATTGTCGACCGTGCGTAGCTTGCCGATCCCGGCCTTGATCGAAATTTCCCATATGCTGACGATACTCGCATAGATCGGCACAGTGGATGCCAGGATTTCAGCATACCTTGCAGGCAGCTCCTGCCGCTGATGCCAACTCCACAATATGACATGCGTGTCAGCGAGATAGGACGAGTTCATTTCACGTACTCGTCCCATTCAGGTCCGAGTTCATCGAAATCGGGAGCGATCCAAAGCTCCTTGTCCTTGAATGCACCAACGCGCGGCAGCGAACCGAATTTCGAAGATTCGCCCTGCTCCTTCTCCGGCGTCGGCCCGATCTCCGCGACCGGCTTTCCATCACGGGTCAGCACGACATGCTCACCCGCCTCGGCGCGGCGGACGAGATCTTCCAGTAGTTCCTTGGCATCCTTGATCGAAACGTTCATGCACATGGCCTCGCGATTGGCACAATCAAGTATAATCCGGCCTGTCGCGTCTGGCAAATACAGCTCAAGCCTTTGCGAAGATGTAATCCGTTTCCTGGGTCAGCACTTCGCCCGGGCGCAATACGGCTTTCGGAAAACCCTTCTGGTTGATCGCATCCGGCCAGATCTGCGTTTCGAGGCAGAAGCCGCAGAATGGCGGGTAATGGCGGCCGCCGAGACCGGGCACCGGCACATTGGTCTTGAAGGCGGCATAATATTGCACGCCCGGCTCGGTCGTCAGCACCTTCATCGAAACACCGGATTTCGGGCTGCGCGCCTCGGCCACCAGCCGCTTGGCGACGCGCTGATCCGACAGGCAGAAATTGTGATCGTAGAGGACCTGCGCACCGTTTTCATGCTGGACGACGGATTTCATTGTGCGGAAATCGAACGGCGTGCCGGTGACATCTTTCGCGCCACCTTCCGGAATCTGTAACGCATTTGTCGGCAGGTAGGAATCGGCCTTGATCATCATTTCATGAGCCGATGTGTCGCCTGAATCGTCGAGGATGAAGTAGCTGTGCTGGCAGACATTGGCGATGGTCGGCTTGTCGGTGGTGCTCTCATAGGTCACCGACAGCACGCCACCCGGCTTGAGTTCATAGATGCAGGTGACGGTGCAATTGCCGGGATAGCCGGCCCGGCCGTCGCGGTCGGTGATCTGCAGCATCACACGACTGTCGGAAACTTCGATGAGATCCCAGTTCTGGTTGGCGATACCATCGGTGCCGCCATGCAGGTGGGTGACACCCTTCTCATTGAGTTCGAGCTGGTATTCCTGGCCGTCGATGGCGAAGTGACCGCCGCCGATGCGATTGGCATTGCGGCCCGGTGTAGCGCCGAAATAGGGGGAGTGATTGAGATAGTCCGGCATCGCCTCGAAGCCCAGCACCAGCGGTGCGTCATGGCCCTCCAGCCGCAGGTCCTGGATGATTGCGCCCCATGTCAGCACATTTGCCGCAAGCCCGCCACCCCTCAGGAAAATCCGCGTAACGGTTTCGCCATTGCGGCCCGTGCCAAACACTTCACCCTTGCTCATCACATCTCCCCGCCACCGGTGACGACCGGATCAATGCCCAGGAAATTGTATGATTTTTGATCCGACTGCAACAAAAACAACCACGCCTCCCCAATTGTTTGGAGAGGCGATGGAACTGATATCAGCGTGTAGGAACAGGGACGGCGCCGCGGTAGTCGTAAAAGCCGCGACCCGACTTGCGTCCCAGCCAACCGGCCTCGACATATTTTACCAGCAGCGGGCAAGGGCGATACTTGCTGTCCGCCAGACCATCATGCAGCACCTGCATGATCGATAAGCAGGTATCCAGCCCGATGAAGTCAGCAAGCTGCAGCGGGCCCATCGGGTGATTGGCACCAAGTTTCATCGCGGTATCGATCGCGTCGACGGAGCCCACGCCTTCGTAAAGCGTATAGATCGCCTCATTGATCATCGGCAGCAGGATGCGGTTGACGATGAAAGCCGGGAAATCCTCGGCAACGGTGATCACCTTTTCAAGGCTGGTCACATATTCCTTGGCGGCATTGAAGGTCTTTTCATCGGTCGCGATACCGCGCACCAGCTCGACCAGCTTCATCGCCGGAACCGGGTTCATGAAATGGATGCCCATGAAGCGCTCGGGCCGATCGGTGGCCGAGGCAAGGCGGGTAATCGAAAGCGACGAAGTGTTGGTGGCTAGGATGGCCTCGGGCTTCATCACAGGACAAACCGACAAATAGATCTTGCGCTTGACGGATTCGTCTTCGGTCGCCGCCTCGATGACCAGGTCGGCGGAAGCCAGATCGTTGACATCGGCAGAGCCGGCGATCTTACCGAGTGCAATCTTGCGCTCTTCCTCGGTCATTTTGCCGGTCGCAACCTGTCGGGCAAGGTTGCCGTTGACGGTGGCAAGGGCCGCCTCGATCCGCTCTGCGGAAAGGTCGTAGAGTTGGACGCGGAAACCGGCAGCGGCTGAAACCTGGGCAATGCCACAACCCATCTGGCCCGCACCGACCACCCCGATAGTCCTGATTTCGCTGCCCATTGTCTTACCGTTTCCAATATTATTGTTGTTATTTGCCTGTCGCGGGCCTTAAGGCCTCTCTGGAACATATAAAGGCCGGATTTGCGTTTTCGCAAGCCCGGCCTTTTGATAATGCGCTTCATGCCCGATAGCCAGTTCTTTTTCGCAATTGCGAAGAGCTGGTTAATCGGCCTCTCAGAGCGCCTTGCCGAGTTCCGGCAGGGCTTCGAAGAGGTCCGCGACGAGGCCGTAGTCGGCGACCTGGAAGATCGGCGCTTCCTCGTCCTTGTTGATGGCGACGATGACCTTGGAGTCCTTCATGCCGGCGAGATGCTGGATGGCGCCCGAGATACCGCAGGCGATGTAGAGATCCGGAGCAACCACCTTGCCGGTCTGGCCGACCTGCCAATCGTTGGGGGCATAGCCCGCATCGACCGCAGCGCGGGAAGCACCGACAGCGGCACCGAGCTTGTCGGCCACCGGCAGGATGACTTCCTTGAACTTTTCCGACGAACCAAGTGCACGGCCGCCCGAGATGATGATCTTGGCAGAGGTCAGCTCCGGACGGTCCGACGACGACAGCGCGTCACCGACATGGCTAGAAAGACCCGGATTGGCTTCGGCGGCAATTGTCTGCACCGATGCGGAGCCGCCTTCGGCAGCGGCGGCAAAGCTTGCGGTGCGCACGGTGATGACCTTCTTGGCGTCGGTCGACTGCACGGTCTGCAGTGCATTGCCGGCATAGATCGGGCGCTTGAAGGTATCGGCCGAGATCACTTCGATGATTTCCGAGATCTGTGCGACATCGAGCAGTGCTGCAACGCGCGGCAGGACGTTCTTGCCGGATGCCGTGGCGGCCGAGATGATCGTGTCGTAGCCCGGCGCCATCGCAACGATAAGGGCTGCGAGCGGCTCGGCCAGGAAGTGACCATATTCGTCGCTTTCGGCGAGCAGGACCTTGGAGACGCCGGAGAGCTTGGCAGCGGCATCAGCCACGGCCTGGGCACCTTTGCCGGCGACCAGCACATGCACGTCACCGCCGATTGCGGTGGCAGCCGAGAGCACCTTGGCGGTCTGGTCCGAAAGGGCAGCGTTGTCGTGATCGGCAACAAGAAGAATAGCCATTTGATAATTCCCTTTCGAATTTCTTAGAGCACGCCGGCGGTCTTGAGCTTTTCAACCAGCTCGGCGACCGACTTGACCTTGACGCCGGCCTTGCGGCCCGACGGCTCTTCCGTCTTGACGACCTTGAGGCGCGGCGTGACATCGACGCCGTAATCGGCAGGCGTCTTCTTGTCGAGCGGCTTCTTCTTGGCCTTCATGATGTTCGGCAGCGAGGCGTAACGCGGCTCGTTGAGGCGGAGGTCGGAGGTGACCACGGCCGGCAGCTTGACGGCGATGGTCTGCAGGCCACCGTCGACTTCGCGGGTGACATTGGCCGTGCCGTCGCCGAGTTCGATCTTGGAGGCAAACGTGCCCTGTGCCCAGCCGAGCAGCGCCGAAAGCATCTGGCCGGTCTGGTTGGAATCGTCGTCGATCGCCTGCTTGCCGACGATCACCAGGCCCGGCTTTTCTTCCTCGACCACGCCCTTGACGAGCTTGGCGACAGCCAGCGGCTCGACCAGCTCGTCGGTCTCAATGAGAATGGCGCGGTCTGCACCCATGGCCAGCGCCGTGCGCAGCGTCTCTTCAGCCTTGGCCGGGCCGACCGAAACGACGACCACTTCCTCGGCCTTGCCGGCTTCCTTGAGGCGGAGCGCCTCTTCGACGGAAATTTCGTCGAACGGATTCATCGACATTTTAACGTTGGCGAGTTCGACACCCATGCCGTCCGACTTCACGCGGATCTTCACATTGTAGTCTACGACACGCTTAACGGTCACAAGGATTTTCATCGCTGCCCTTCCTGTTTGGTCACTCCGGCGGAAAATGCGACACTTCCGCTACGCTCTGATGGTCTGTTGGCGGCAGTTTTAGGGATTTTCTCGCCATCTGGCACCACATTCCCCTCCCCGACGCAATGTCGCATCGGGAATATAGAGCCCTTACGTGCACGTCAATACGCGCCATGGCCAGTCAAATCGATTTTATCCACGGCCCCAATGCGTGGGTTCAGGCCGCTCGGCTTCCTTCTCGGGCACCTTCGATTCGGTGACGACAGCTTTGGGAGCAGTGATCGTCCGGTCAAACAGCGGCACGCTGCGGCGTTTGAGGATGGGCGTCAGCACCAGTCCGGCTACAATGCCGCCCACATGCGCCGCGAAGGAAACGCTGCCGTCGCGATCGACAACCAGCATGTAGACCTGCTGCAGGATCCAGAAGATCAATGGAATGAAGGCCGGCAGAGGCAGGGGGATTCGCCACAAGATCAGCACCCAGACCCGCACTTTCGGATGCAGGAAGAAATAGGCGGCAACGACACCGGAAATCGCCCCCGACGCGCCGATCAACGGCCCTTCCGACTGCGGCAGAAGATAGCCATGGAACCAGGCGGCCGCCGCGGCGCAGAGCAGATAGAAGATCAGAAAGCGGAAGTGCCCCATCGCGTCCTCGACATTGTCGCCGAACACCCACAGGAACAGCATGTTCGTGGCGATGTGCCAGAAATCGCCGTGCAGGAACGCATAGGTAATGAAGGTGAGATTTTCCGGCACGATCTCGAGGCCCGGCTCAAGATGCGCGTTGTCGAAGATCAGCGCCGGGATGAATCCGAGACCAAGCGAGGCGTGGTAGGAAAATTCCGCGCTGGCGCCGAGGCTAGTCACCAGCCAGACCAGGATATTGATGACGATCAGGCTGATCGTGACATATTGGACCTTGATGTATCGCAGCGCATTGACGTCATAAATCGGAACGAACATTGCGCCTGGATCCCCGCGTCCATTGAGCCTGCAATCCTTAGTATCCTTCCCCAACCCCTTCCCACAAGGGGAAAGGCCGGGGAGACATCCTTATCGATTCTTTCCCGGCACCCAGAGTACGTCTGATGCGCCCTTGTCGGCGGCATATCGGGCCGCGACGAACAACAGGTCGGAGAGGCGATTGATATATTTCAGCGCGTCGGCGCTGACGATCTCATCTTCTTGATCAGCGAGGGCCACCATCAGCCGTTCGGCACGGCGCACCACGGTGCGCGCAACATGCAGATGCGCGGACAGCGCCGAGCCGCCGGGCAGGATGAACGAATTGAGCGGCTTGAGTTCGGCGTTCAACCGGTCGATCTCCTGCTCCAGCCAGGTCACCTGCGAGGCGATGATTCTCAACGGCTCCCAGGCAATCGCTTCGCCTGTATCCGGCGTGGCAAGATCGGCGCCGAGATCGAAGAGATCGTTCTGGATGCGGGTGAGCATCGCGTCAAAGCCCGGCGTCTCGGCTGCGTGCAATTGCGCGACCCCGATCACGGCATTGGCTTCGTCGACAGCGCCGAAGGCCTCGACCCGAAGATCACTCTTCCTGCGTCTCGGACCAGCAGCAAGACCGGTGGTGCCGTCGTCACCCGTCCGCGTGTAGATCTTGTTGAGCTTGACCATGTCAGGAAGGCCGCCCGCCGCCGGTGAGCCACAGGGTCAGCATGATCAGCGCAACGGCGACTACCTGCAGCAATACACGCAGCTGCATCAGCTTGTTGGATGTGTTGCCATCGCCGCCTTTCAGCATGTTGAAGAGGCCGCGTCCCAGCACGATGATCACCAGGAACATGACGACAATGGCGGCGAAATAGGTAACGGTACTCATGGCTTTATTCCGTATGTGCGATCAGATGCTGCTGAGGAGCTTGTAGAACAGGCCCGCAGGCAGGAGCCGCTTGAGAAGAACGCCGCGCTTGGCCGGCGTGGTGATGACATAATGCGGTTTGGGACGCTGGGACGTCAAGGCGTGCGACAACACGGCATAGACAGCCTCTGGCCCGAGCTTGCCCTTGACCCCGGCGGCCTCGCCACGCAACCGCTTCAGCTGCCGCTGGTACTCGTTGTAGTGCACGGAATTGTCGATATCGATGTTCGCTTCTGCCGCGGCCAGCGAAGCCGAAAGAAATTTGCTCCGGATCGGGCCTGGTTCGATCAGGCTCACCTTGATGCCGGTATCCTTCAGTTCCATCGCCAACGTAACCGTCAGTCCCTCGAGCGCATACTTCGATGCCGTATAGGCGCCGCGCCACGGATAGGGCACAAGGCCAAGAATCGAGGAACACTGGACGATCCGGCCATGTCCCTGCTTGCGCATTGCCGGGATCACCGCCCGTGTCAGTTCATGCCAGCCGAAGAAGTTGGTCTCGAACTGGACGCGCAGCACATCGGTCGTCAAATCCTCCACCGCGCCCGGCTGGCCATAGGCGCCATTGTTGTAGAGTGCGTCCAATGTACCGCCGGTGCGCGCGAACACGTCGGCGACCAACTGATGGATCGTTTCGGCCTTGGTATAGTCCATGATGAAGGTCTCGATGCCTTCATCCTCCAGGCTTTTGCGGTCGTCCTCGCGGCGCACCGTTGCAAATACCCGCCAGCCATCCGTCTTGAGCGCGCGCACGCAATGCGCGCCGATGCCGGATGAAGCGCCGGTGACGATGATGGTTGGT
Source organism: Shinella sp. OV683 (assembly GCF_057787725.1). Lineage (NCBI taxonomy): Bacteria > Pseudomonadati > Pseudomonadota > Alphaproteobacteria > Hyphomicrobiales > Rhizobiaceae > Shinella > Shinella sp. OV683. The sequence continues at coordinate 175,034 of NZ_CM173543.1, read as the reverse complement.
TTTTGATCCATATGCCTGCGATTCCTGTACAAACGTTGCTTGGTCTCCCATATTTGATTCCAAATACCAAGACCGATGACCGCCAGGAGGTGGAATGCCCGCCCTGCTACGCATGTTCTGGAAAGTGATCTTCGATGCCATCTGGCATTTCAGCGAGGACGACGGCTGGGCGATGGCCAGCCACGTCGCGCTGTCCGTACTGCTGGCGATTTTTCCCTTCCTGATCTTCGGCACCACGCTTGCGACCTTCATGGGCGCCGATCAATTCTCCGACACTGCAGTGCATTTGATCTTCGACAATTTGCCGGCCATCATCGCCGCGCCGATTTCCAAGGAAGTCGTCCAGGTCCTGACCATCCCGCGCGGCGGCCTGTTGACGATTTCGGTGCTCGCCGCCTTCTATTTTGCCTCCAACGGTATCGAGGCTTTGCGCATCTCGCTCAACCGCGCTTACCGCGTTTATGATCCACGCCGCTGGTATGTCACCCGCACGCTCAGCCTCTGCTATGTGCTCGCCGCCGTGCTGGCGCTGGTGGCGCTCTCGACCTTCCTCGTCGCCGCGCCATTGGCAGTGCATTTTGCCGGCCGATGGATTCCGTGGGCACAGGATTTCATGGTCGTCGTCGACAACTGGAGCCTTTGGGGCGCCGGCGCAACCTTGCTGATTTCGCTGTTCGTCGCCCATCTCTGGCTACCGGCAGGCAAGCGATCTTTCCTCGACGTCGTGCCCGGCATCGTGCTGACGATCATTGCCTGGTTCGCCGGCGCCTATATCTTCGGCTACTATCTCTCGACCTTCGCCAACTACGCCGCCACCTATGCCGGCCTCGCCTCGATCATGATCGCGTTGGTGTTTCTCTACATGACCGGCGTGATTTTCATGCTGGGGGCTGAGCTTAACGCCGCCTTGATGAAGTTTCGCGTCCGACACCTGCTGACAAGGTCGATGTCACAAGGCAACCAGGCCGATAAGCCTGCGGACCTCTGACGGCGAAAAGCCCTGTTCGCGCAATGCACGCAAGCCCGTGGACCGACGGCTCTTGGCAAGCTTTTCGCCATCATCGTCCTCGAGCAGCCGATGGTGATGATATTCCGGAACCGGCAGGTCCAGTAGGCTCTGCAGCAGACGATGCACCGGTGTCGCCGGCATCAGGTCAAGGCCGCGCACCACATGCGTGACACCCTGTAGCGCATCGTCCAGCACCACCGACAGATGGTAGCTCGACGGCGCATCCCACCGCCACAGCACCACATCGCCCCAGATGGAGGGATCCCCATACATGGTCTGAGGGATACCGTGGCCGGTTTCCAGCCAGGAGAGAGTCTGGCGATCACCCCCCTCTGCCCTGTCCATATCCAGCCGCCACACATGCCGCTCTCCACCGGCGATACGTTTCGCCGCAATCGCTGGATCGAGCTTTCGCTCATCGATCGGATAATGCGGCGTCCCATCCGGATCGCGCGGCCAGGTGCCACCCCCCGCCTCGAATGCAGCCACCCGCGCCTTGACCTCGGCGCGAGAGAGAAAGGCAGGATAGACCAGCCCCTGCTCTTTCAGCTGCTCCAAACCCTGTCGATAAAAATCAGCATGCTCGGACTGGCGGCGGACCGGCTCCGGCCATGACAGCCCCAGCCAGTACAGGTCTTCATAGATCTGGACCTCATATTCCGGCCGGCAGCGGGCGGGATCGATGTCCTCGATCCGCAGTAGAAAGGTGCCACCCGACTCCTCCGCCATCTCGAAATTCAGCCAGGCGGACAAGGCGTGGCCGAGATGCAGTTCTCCATTCGGGCTCGGGGCGAAACGGAAAACCGGGTTCATCAGATGTCACGCGGGCTGGGGTTTGCGGAATGTGCCCGATACGGCCAGCAGCGCGCCACCTGTGACCAGCAGGCAGGCAAGCAGTATGAGCCAGGACGGCGACGCAAAGCCGCCCACGATCAGCGCGATCGTCGACAGCACCGGCGCCGCGTAGCTGGCGACACCGAGAACCTGGATATTGCCTTTCTTGACGCCATAGTCCCAGGCATAGAAAGCAAGCCCGACCGGAAACAGGCCGAGACCGATCACCGCAACCCATTCGGACGCAGCGCCAGGCCACACAGTGGTCTCCAGCATCATGTGGCTGATCGCCGAAAGAATCGAAGTCGCGAGGCAGAAGCCTGTCACCGCGTCCGTCGGCACTTCGCCGAATCGCCGACTGATCAGGGAATAACCAGCCCAGGTGAACGCACAGGCGAAGGCTGCGAGATAGCCGATCCACCGCTGAGCATCGCCGAATTCCTGCCCGTCAGCCTGCCGTCCGGAAATGATCAGAACTGCCCCGGCAAAACCGATCAAAGCGCCGATGACATGCACGGCGCGCAGCTTCTCGCCCGGCAGCATTGCCGAACCCAACACGATCAACAGCGGCCACAGGTACGCGATGATACCCGCTTCAGCCGGTGGAGCGTTGCGAAGCGCGGTGAAGTAGAGGAAGTGATAGCCAAACAGGCCGATGACCCCGGTCGCCCAGGCCGCGGGCGGCTGGCGCAGCAGCTTCAGCCGCTCGGGCCGGGCGATGAAAACGGCGATGCCCGGCAGCGAGCCGATCGCAAAGCAAATAGCCGAAAGCTGGAATGGCGGCATCTTGCCCGAGGCGGCGGTGAGGAGTGCGAGCAACGACCACATAAGAATCGCCGAAAATCCGATCAAAGTCGCACGCCAATTCACGCGTCATCCCCCCAAATCAGCCGTCGACGAAATCAGCCGTCGAAATGCGTCGCCCTTATCGTCAGCGGACCCCATGAGGTGGGCACGGACAGATAGACCGGAGCATATACATTCATCGCCGCCGATTTCGCAAACCAGATTTCCATGTTGGTGAGCTTGCGGACATATTCGATATCCTTGTGGCCCCTGCGATAGCCCGCCTTCGGCTCGTAGCGCAGGCTGCAGACCACGACTGGGCCGGAAAAGCCTTCGGTCTTGAACGTCTTGTCGCTCTTGTGCGCCAGCTTCAGGTCGAGGCGCGCTTCGCCATCGAAGATCGCAATCGGCGAGCGGCACGGATCCTGGTCGGCGGGAATGACGAGGCCGGCAACCGGATCGGTCACTGCAAGCATGTCGCCGGGCTGCAGCGGGATCCAGTTCTTGCGCTTCTTCTTCGGCCGCGGCTCGATCAGCGCCTGCTTGACGTCGCCGCTGGCAAACGTGGTCTCGAAACGGCGATTGCGCTTGCCATACTTGTAGCGGAACAAGAATCGGTCGGATTCGAATTTGCCATCCTTTACATTGCCCTTGGACGACATTTCCGCCTTGCTCTCGGCAATGATTGCGGCCACCGCCGTCGTGGCAATCTGGGCATCGATCGAGTAGGATTGGCCGTCCCGGCGCGCCTGGAAGAAAGCATTTGCCAGGGGAATGCCCGACAGCAGGATCTGGTAATTGGTGCGGTTATGGACTTCCTCGGCACCGGCCCGGCCACTGGCAAGCACGAGCGAGAGAAGGAATACGAAAAACACCGCAGGCTTGGACATTCACACTTCCCGGAGATTGATGTAAACGGGCCTTATGAAACCAATGCGGCTTTTCTGCGCAACGAAAACCTTGGAACACTGGATAAATTTCGCTGAAATCCAAGGTTTGGCTTGACAGGCCGGACCTCTCTGACTATTGAACCGCAACTTCCAAAACAGGCCAGCAGCTCGCGGGCCCCTTACGGGTCACGTCGTTTTGTTGCCAAGCCTTATATAGATAATAGGTGATACCATGTCCCGTTGTTGCGAATTGACCGGCAAAGCCGTCCTCTCTGGAAACAATGTCAGCCATGCAAACAACAGAACCAAGCGCCGGTTCCTGCCGAACCTTTGCCAGGTCACGCTGATCTCCGACGCTCTCGGCCAGCGTTTCCGTCTGCGCGTTTCTGCTCATGCGCTGCGTTCGGTTGAGCATCGCGGTGGCCTCGATGCTTTCCTCGTCAAGGCTGACGAGAGCGAACTGTCGATCCGCGCCCGCCTGCTGAAGCGCCAGATCGCCAAGAAGGCTGCTGCCTGATCCAAGCTGTCTGCACATGATATGAAGGCTTGACCGGGATACCGCTCAGGCCTTTTGTCATTGTGTGATGTTCATTCGGAACATCACATTCATCGTCCCTCCAACTGGTGGCATCACCCAGGATAAAAAAATGCCTGCGCAACGCTATACTCCTATCTACATTCTCCTGATGACGCTGGTCGTCGTCGCTTCCAACGTGCTGGTGCAATATCCGGTCAACGGCACGTTTCTCGGCATCAATCTCGCTGACCTGCTGACCTGGGGTGCATTCACCTATCCGGTCGCCTTCCTGATCACCGACCTTACCAATCGCCAGTTCGGGCCGAAATATGCCCGCCTCGTGGTCATTGCCGGTTTTGTCGTCGGCGTTACGCTTTCCTGGTATCTGTCGATGCCGCGAATCGCCATTGCCTCGGGTTCGGCCTTCCTGCTCGGACAATTCCTGGACATCTCGATGTTCAACAGGCTGCGCCGCCAGGCGTGGTGGCAGGCGCCGCTGTTTGCCTCGGTGATCGGCTCGATGCTGGACACCGTGATCTTCTTCTCGTTTGCCTTCGCGCCGATGTTTTCGATCTTCGGACCGAACGACGAATTCGCCATCGGCAACGCCCCGATTCTCGGCGTTCTCGCTGCTGAAGCGCCGCGTTGGGTTTCCTGGGCGATGGGTGATCTGGCGGTCAAGCTGACGGTAGCATTGGTGCTGCTGCTGCCCTATGGCGCGCTGATGAGCGTGCTCAAGCCCATGCCGGTGAACAAGCCGGCATGAACAAGGCGGCTTTGACGCCGCCTTACATCTTCACCGGAATCTTGTTCTCGAAATAGCGGAACACCGCGACCAGAATCCCCGTCAGGATCATGTAGATGAGTGCGAGCAGCAAGAGCGGCTCGTAGGTCAGAAACGTGTCCTGACGGACCTTGGAAATTACTCCATAGACATCGACCACGGTGATCGTCGCAACCAGCGGCGTCGCCTTGAGCTGCAGCACGGTCTCGCCGTTCAGCGTCGGTAGTGCCCGCTGCACGGCGCGTGGCAGCCAGATGCGACGGAACGTTGTCCACCGGCTCATACCATAGGCGCGCGCTGCCTCAAGCTCGCCGCGCGGTACTCCGGCGAATGCGCCGCGCATCACCTCGCCTTCATAGGCTGTAAACGAAATTGTCAGCGCAGCAAAGCCATAGGGCCAGGCCTGCTTGAGATAGGGCCACAGCAACCAGGCACGGTGGCCCGGCATTTGCGCGAAGATCGACCCCAGCCCGTAGTAGAGCAGCCACAGCTGCAATAGCAGCGGCGTGCCGCGGATGATCGAGCAGAAACTGACCGCAAGCCAACGCAGCCACCATGGCCCGGAGACCTGGGCAATCCCCAGCAGCACGGCAAACACGAAGCCGACAGCCGCCGAAGAAAACAGCATCAGCAGCGATATGCCGACGCCGCGCACCAGCATTCCCTGGTATTGCGGAATCCAGTCCCAACGCATGAAATAAGCCGCGCAGAAAATGATGGCTGCAAAGATCAGCGCAAGCACGATTCGGTGGGGCTTGAAGATTGTATCGCGATGGATGTCGCCGAGAACGGAGGGGGTTGCCAATTGCTCGCTCATCTTACATCGCCCCAGCCATGCCGCGCCGCGCCCGACGTTCGATAATGCGGATGACGAGGTTGGACAAAAGGAAGAAGGCGAAATAGATCGCGCCCGCAGCGAGAAAGAGAGTCATGTAAGCCTTGCTGGCGCCGGCCGCCTGCTTGGTGGCCAGCGTCAGTTCGGTGAATCCAACGACGGCGAGTAGCGCAGTGTCCTTGGTCGCCACCATCCACAGATTGGCCAGACCCGGCATCGCATAGGGCAGCATGGCCGGCACGGTGATTCGCCGGAAAATCTTGAATGGCGACATGCCGTAAGCACGTCCGGCCTCGATCTGACCTCCGGGAATCGCCCTGATCGCGCCGCGCAACACCTCAGTCGTATAGGCGCCCTGCACAAACCCGAGCACCACGATGCCGGCGACAAGCCCGTTTATATCGACAGCCGGATATCCGAACACCGCCAGCAAGCGGCTCAAGCCGTCCGTTCCGGCGTAGTAGAGGAGCAGGATCAGCACCAGTTCCGGCACCGCACGGACGAGCGTCGTATAGACTTCCCATAGATCGCGGGCGACCACGCCGCCATAGAGCTTGCCGGTCGCGCCCAGCATGCCGATGATGAGACCGAGAATGTAACTGCCGGCGGCGATCTCGACGGAGGCAACAAACCCCCACAGCAGCACGCTGCCCCAGCCGCCTGCTGCCGAGTCGAACGACAGGACACTCAGATTGGAAAGTGTAAACAACGTTTCGTGCATCGGCACCGGCTTTTGCTAGGGGGCAGGAGGCGCACGGCGGGATGACCGCCATGCGCCGAAAGCCGGCGGTGTTACTCGCCGTAGATGTTGAAGCTGAAATACTTCTTCGAGAACGTGTCGTAGGTGCCGTTGGCGCGGATTGCCTTGATGGCGGCGTTCAACTTGTCCTTGAGTTCGGTATCGCCCTTGCGCAAGCCGATGCCGACGCCGGCACCCAGGATATCCTTGTCGTCGGCGACATCGCCCTTGTATTCGCAGCAAGCGCCGGCGTCCGACTTGAGGAACGCATCGAGTGCAATCGCGTCTGCCTGAACGGCATCGACACGACCGGCTGCCAGATCGGCATTGGCCTCATCCTGCGTCTGGTATTCCTTGATTTCGGATGCCTTGTCGCCAAAGTGCTTCTTGGCGTAGTCGGCATGCACGGTCGAATTCTGGACGCCGATGATCTTGCCAGCCAGGCCTTCCGGCGTGGAATCGAACTTATCTTCCTTGTTGCCGATGATGCCGGTCGGGGTGTTGTAGTATTTGTCGGAGAAGTCGATGGTCTTCATCCGCTCGCCAGTGATCGACATGGAGCCGACGATCATGTCGATCTTCTTGGCCGTCAGTGCCGGAATGATGCCATCCCAGGCAACGGGCGTGATCACGCAATCGAGCTTGGCTTCCTTGCAGATAGCGTCAGCGAATTCGACTTCCCAGCCGACCCACTTGCCGGAGGCGTCCAGCGAGGTGAAAGGCGGATAGGCTTCGGCGGCAAAGCCGACCTTGACCTGTTCGGCGAAAGCCTGGGCTGCACCGGTCAATCCGATGGCCAGAGCGAGTGCTGCAATCTTGATTCCCTGCTTCATAGTCGTTCCCTTTTGTATTTCTTGGGTCTTGGAGCGCTTCATGGCTATGAAGCGCCGATGTCAGTGAACCGAGCTGATGAATTTCTTCAGTCGCTCGGATTTGGGGTCGCCGAACACCTTGTCCGGCGGGCCCTGTTCTTCAATCAGGCCATTGGCGAGAAAGACGACGTGGCTCGCAACCTTGCGGGCAAACTTCATCTCGTGGGTGACCAGGATCATCGTCCGGTTTTCCTTGGCGAGATCGCCGATAACCGCGAGCACTTCGCCCACCAGTTCGGGATCGAGCGCCGAGGTGGGCTCGTCAAACAGCATCGCCAGGGGCTCGACAGCCAGTGCGCGGGCGATCGCCGCGCGCTGCTGCTGGCCGCCCGACATGAAGGCTGGATAGACGTCGCGCTTCTCGTAGAGCCCAACCCGCTTGAGGATGGTCTCCGCGCGCGCGACGGCTTCGTCCTTCGGCACGCCAAGCACGTGGATGGGGGCTTCGATGACGTTCTGCATTACCGTCATGTGCTGCCAGAGATTGAAATTCTGAAACACCATCGCCAGCTGGGAGCGAATGCGCTGCACCTGCTTGCGGTTGGCCGGCAACATGCCGCCGCGGCCATCCTTCTTCATCGCGATCGTCTCGCCATGAATCGTAATCGTGCCGGCGCTCGGAAGCTCCAGCATGTTGATACAGCGCAGGAAGGTGGATTTACCCGATCCGCTGCCGCCGATAATGGCGATGACATCGCCCTGGCGCGCGGAAAGGGAAACCCCCTTCAGCACCTCCAGCGGACCGAATTTTTTATGCAAGTCTACGATCTCGATGGCTTGCGCCGTCTCTGTCATGGTACCGCCAATGCCGGGCAATACGCGCCCGATGCCAATCTCGTTCCCCGGTTTTCTTACCGTCCCGTGACCGCCGCTGGCTTGGCCGTCCGGGTGTTAAAAATCAGTAAAGCACTTGTTTTGCAATTGCACAAGTGTATAACGAAAGAAAATTCCTGTCCGCCATATCAGTTGAAAAGTGCCCTCATGGAAATGACCGTAAACAACGCCTATGGCTCACAAGCCATGTCGGCCCGGCTTCTCAAGGTGCTCATGCGCCGCCCGGGCAAAAGCCTTGCCGCGGCCGACCCGGCTGAATGGCACTATGGCCCGACTTTCGACGGCCAGAAGGCGATCGCGCAATACGACGAATTCGCTCGGCTGGTGGAAAAGTCGGACACCCAGGTCGTCTGGATGGAAGATGACGGCGACGGATTGGCGGACGCGATGTTCACCCAGGATCCGTCCTTCGTCACCGACCGCGGCGCCGTCATCCTGCGCATGGGCAAGGCTCTTCGCCAACAGGAAGCCGATCTGCATGAAGCCGCCTATCGCAAGGCCGGCATCCCTATTCTCGGCCGGCTCGTGGCGCCGGGCACCGTCGAATCCGGCGATTGCGTCTGGGTCGATTCCAGGACGTTGGCGATCGGCCGCGGCATCCGCTCCAACCAGGCCGGCATCGACCAACTCTCGGACATTCTTGCGCCGCTCGGCGTCACCGTGCTCGGCTTCGACCTGCCGCTCTGGCAAGGCGAGGAAGCCTGCCTGCATCTGATGAGCGTCATCTCGCCGCTGGCCGACGACCTCGTCCTCGTCCATGCGCCGCTGCTGCCTGCCTCGTTCTACCTGCTGCTCAAGGAACGCGGCATCAGCATGATCGTCGCGCCGGCCGAAGAGTTCGCCGCCTCCAATGGCCTCAGCCTCAATGTGCTGCCGCTGTCGCCGAAGAAGGTGATCATGGTCGCCGGCTTCCCGCTCACCAAGGCGGCGATGGAACAGGCAGGCTGCGAGGTCGAGACATTCGAGGCCGATGCGCTCTGCATCGCCTGCGAAGGCGGCCCGACCTGCCTGACCCGGCCCATCTTGAGGCGCGATCCATGACGCGACGGACATTCCATCATGAAAGCGAGGACGTGCGCCGGCAGGATCTGATTTCCGCCACGCTCGACTGTATCGTCGATTATGGAATCCAGGGCGCCACCGTGCGCCAGATTGCCCAGCGCGCCGGCGTCACGCCGGGCCTCATCCGGCACTACTTCATCAGCAAGGACCTGATGCTGCAGGCTGCCTATCGCGAGGTGGTCTACACGATGTTCGAGACCGCCAGCAAGGCGGCAGAAGATGAAGCTGCCGATCCGGCGTCGAAGCTGCGAGTCTTCGTCATTTCCAATTTCAAGGCACCGATCATCGACCAGCGGATGCTGTCGCTTTGGGCGACATTCATCTCGCAGACCGGCGTCGATCCGGCGCTCGCGGCCATTCATCGCGAGAGCTACCTCTCCTATCGCGATTCGCTGGAACTGCTGGTTGCCGATGCCATGGCCGCTGGCGGCCTGGCCACCACTGCCGAGCAACGCCGCGGACTGGCCATCGCCATCAACGGCCTGATCGACGGGCTGTGGCTGGAAGGCTGCATGGCGGGCGATCTCTTCCAGGAAGACGAACTTGCCCGTACCGCGCTGCGCTCGGTCGAACGCCTGATCGGCCTGCCGCTCGAACCCGTCGCCTGAACTGACTCAAAGGATAAATATCATGCGTTATGCTTCCATCACCGACAGGCTCTCCGGTCTCGGCTCCGGCAAATGGGCATTGCATTCCGCGGCTCGCGACATGATCCATGCGGGCAATTCTGTCATTGAGCTGACGATCGGCGAACCGGATGTCGCGCCCGACAAGCGCCTACTCGAGGAATGCATGCGCGCCATGTATGCCGGCCGCACCCGCTATTCCAACGGCCGGGGCGAACCTTCCGTGGTGTCTGCGCTGGTCGAAAAATACCGCAAGCGCCGTCCCGACGTCACCGAGAAGAACATCCTCTGCTTCCCCGGCACCCAGACCGCGCTGTTTGCCGTCATGCTGGGCCTGGTCGAAGCCGGCGATACCGTCCTGGTCGGCGATCCGCTCTATGCGACCTATGAAGGCGTCGTCGCCTCGACCGGCGCGCGCCTGGTGACCGTGCCGCTTCGGGCAGAAGAACGCTTCCATCTCAGGGCTGCCGACCTCGAAGCCGCGATCACGCCGAGCACGCGCGTCCTGTTGCTCAACAATCCGCACAATCCTTCCGGTGCCGTACTCAGCAAGGAAGAAGTCGCCGCCATCGGCGAGGTCTGCCGCAAGCACGACCTCTGGATCGTTTCCGACGAAGTCTACGAAGAGCTGATCTTCGACAAAAGCTTTGCCTCGCCGTTTGACGATCCCGCGCTCGCCGAACGCACCATTGCTGTCTCGTCGATTTCCAAATCACATGCCGCACCGGGTTTCCGCAGCGGCTGGGCCGCCGGTCCCGCCGAGTTCTGCGAGCGGCTGCTGCCGGTCTCCGAAACCATGCTGTTCGGCAGCCAGCCCTTCATCGCCGACATGACGGCGATGGCCGTCTCCCAACATTTCGAGACTGCCTCGATCATGCGCGCCAACTACGCCCGCCGCGCAGCGCTCGTCGCGACGGAAATTGCCGGCTCCAACACCATCACCCCGCTGATGCCGGAAGGCGGCATGTTCATCCTGCTCGACGTATCGGGCACAGGCCTGTCCGGCGAAGATTTCGCCTGGCGCCTGCTCAAGGAGCAACACGTCGCCGTCATGCCCGGCGCCTCGTTCGGCGCCGGCGCCAAGGACTTCATCCGCCTGTCGCTGACCGTGCCGGACGAACAGATCAAGGAAGCCGTCGACAGGATCGCAACCCTCGGCGAAGAGCTTTCGCCGCCCAGCGCCAAGCGGGCGTAACCCACCCGTCACCTCGCCATCAGCGCAGCCTGCCGGCGAGCAGTTCCTTTGCGACATCGATGAAAGCCCGCAGCTTCGGCGCCGTGGATGCCCTGCGGGGATAGTACAGAAACAGCCCGGTCTCTTCGATCGCGTTGTCCGGTAGGACGATTTTCAGCAAACCGGCGTCGATCTCCGCACGCGCAAGCGGTTCCATCAGATATGCGATGCCGCCGCCGGCGATTGCGAGCTCCTTGGCATAGGTCGCATCCGTGACGATAGCGGACCCCCTGACGGCTATTTCGACCGGCTTTCCCTCGCCCTCCAGTTCCCAATCGTAAAGGCCGCCCGCCGAAATCAGGCGAAAACCGATGCAGTTGTGATCGCCAAGGGCAGCAATTGTCTCCGGCTCTCCCCTACGCTGCAAATAGTCGGGTGAAGCGACGGTGATCATCCGGAACGGTGGCGTCAGCCGCAGCGCAATCATGTCCTGTGCGATCATTTCCCCCAGACGCACGCCCGCGTCGAAACCCCGGGTGATGATATCGACCGAAGCATCCTCGCTGGCGATTTCAACAACAAGCTCGGGGTATCTGCACGTAAGCTCGACAACAACTGGCGTGATCACCGCGTGGAGTGCCGTTCTCGGAACGCTGAGCCTCAGATGTCCGGTAACGCAACCGGCACTTGAGCGTAACCGCTCGACCGCTTCGCCGATCTCGACAAAAGCATCTCCGACCGACGCAAGCAGACTGCGGCCTGCCTCGGTGAGCGCGACGCTACGCGTCGTGCGAGCAAATAACGTCAATCCCAGCCGCATCTCGATTGTACGTATCGAATGGCTGACAGCCGAAGGGCTCATGCCCAGATCCGCCGCGGCGGCAGCGAAGCCGCCGTGTCGCGCGTCGGCCAGGAACACCGGAAAATGCGCCAGTAGGTCTCTATCCATTCATGAGCAATATCGCACAATGCATGCATATTAAACCACATTATCATCGCTTCGATCTGCAGCTAGCTTTCTCCTCAGCGAAAACGCAAACCAAGGAGACAGAAAATGCCATCTCACAACACAACATGGTTCATCACCGGCGCATCCTCCGGCTTCGGGAATGCCTTCGCCCGCTATGCGCTTTCCCAGGGCTATAATGTCGTTGCCACGGCGCGCACGACAGCAAAGCTGAGGGAACTGGAAGCCGAATATCCGGATCGGGTATTGACGCTTGAACTCGACGTTACCCGACCAGGGGATGCCAGCCGCGCGGTCACCGCGGCGGTGGAGCACTTCGGCGCAATCGACGTGCTCATCAACAATGCCGGCTACGCGATCGTCGGGGCGATCGAGGAGACGCCGGAAGCAGAGCTTCGCGCGCTCATGGAAACCAATTTCTTCGGCGCTGCCGCCGTCACTGCCGCCGTACTGCCGCATCTTCGACAACAGCGGCGTGGCGCAATCGTCAATATATCCAGCATGGGCGGACAGATGTCCTTTCCAGGCGTCGGGGCCTATTCTGCCACCAAGTTCGCGCTTGAGGGCTATTCAGAGGCCCTGGCTCAGGAGGTTTCGCCGTTTGGCGTCAAGGTCCTCATCGTCGAGCCCGGCGCGTTCCGGACATCGCTCGTCAGCAGCGGTGAGCGTTTCATGCCGGTCCATGAAAGCTATCGGGATGTGGTGGGAAGGGTCCGGCAGGCAATGCAGGAGATGGATGGCACCCAGGCAGGTGATCCGCTGAAGGCTGCCGCAGCCATCGACAAGGCGCTCGCCGCAGAAAACACGCCGCTTCGCCTGCAACTCGGCGGCGACGCCATCGAGGCTGTCCGGGAACACGCAAAGGCGCTTCTTGCCGACCTCGATATCTGGCAATCTGTCGGCGCGGATACGCGGCTCGACCAGCGGTGACGCGCCCGTATCAGGCCCTTGGTCTGACGGGCATAACCACCGGTCCCATTTTCGACCGAATCTCCCTATGTTAAGCGAGGTGCAAACAAATCACTGTATTTCGCCCGGTGACCGCGTTATAGCGCCGGACGTCCGGCACGTCGCCGGAGAGGTTTCAGTCGATGCAGCATATCAAGGCCCTGGCAGAACCGACCCCTGAGGCCGGCTATCCCGAGATCCTCAACGTCGCGGAATTCAGCGACGGTGTGAATGCCATCGCCGAAAGCCACAAGGCCGACAAGGAAGCTGCCCGCGCTGCCCTGCTCGCCTATATCAGGCTGGTCAACCAGCAGGGCCGCGAAAAAGCCCACGCCATTCTCAACGAGGACGGCAGCGGCATGGGCTGCGCCCGGCGGATTTCCTGGCTGCAAGACCAGATCCTGACCCAGACTTTCAATTATGCCACCCGCTATGTTTTCCCGAACGGCGGCACCAGCATTTGCGTGGCCGCCGTCGGCGGCTATGGCCGTGCCACGCTGGCGCCCGGCTCCGATATCGACCTGCTGTTCCTGCTGCCCGGCAAGCCGACCGCATGGAGCGAGAAGGTCGTCGAGTTCATCCTCTACATGCTCTGGGACATGGGCCAGAAGGTCGGCCATGCGACGCGCACCGTCGATGAATCGCTCCGCCTGTCGAAGAGCGACATGACGATCCGCACCGCCATTCTCGAATCGCGTTACATCTGCGGAAACGTAGCGCTCGAACAGGAACTGGTGAGCCGTTTCGACAATGAGGTGGTCAAATCCACCGGCCCGGAATTCGTCGCCGCCAAGCTGGCCGAGCGCGACGAGCGCCACAATCGCTCCGGCAACACCCGCTACCTCGTCGAACCCAACGTCAAGGAAGGCAAGGGCGGCATCCGCGACCTGCACACGCTGTTCTGGATCAGCAAGTATTTCTACCGCGTCCGCGACACTGCCGATCTCGTCCGCCTCGGCGTGCTGTCGAAAAGCGAGTATCGCCTGTTCCAGAAGGCCGAGGATTTCCTCTGGGCCGTCCGCTGCCATATGCACTACATCACCGGCAAGCCCGAGGACCGGTTGTCCTTCGACCTTCAGCCGGAAGTCGCCGCAGCCTTGGGATATCATTCGCGCCCCGGCCTGTCGGCTGTCGAACGCTTCATGAAGCACTACTTCCTGATTGCCAAGCACACGGGCGATCTGACCCGCATCCTCTGCGCAGCACTCGAGGACGAACAAGCCAAGGAGCATCCGGGCATTTCGGGCGTCTTCAGCCGCTTTGCCAACCGCCGCCGCAAGATCGCCGGTACCCAGGATTTCGTCGAGGACAAGGGTCGGCTCGATATCACCGACAACCAGGTGTTCAAGCGTGATCCGGTCAACCTGATCCGCCTGTTCCATATCGCCGATCTCAACGCGCTGGAATTCCATCCCAATGCGCTGAAGAACGTCACCCGCTCGCTCAACCTGATCGACGATACGCTTCGCCAAAGCGAGGAAGCCAACCGGCTGTTCATCGCCATTCTCACCTCGCGGCGGGACCCCTCGCTGATGCTGCGACGGATGAACGAGGCTGGCGTACTCGGCCGCTTCATTCCGGAATTCGGCAAGATCGTCTCGATGATGCAATTTTCGATGTATCATCATTATACGGTCGACGAGCACCTCATCCGCGCCGTTGGAATCCTTTCGAGCATCGAGAAGGGCCAGGAAGTCGAGGCCCATCCGCTGATCGCCGGCATGATCAAGACGGTCGAGGATCGCGAGGCCCTCTATGTCGCCGTGTTGCTCCACGACATCGCCAAGGGTCGCCCTGAGGACCATTCGGTTGCCGGCGCACGGGTCGCGCGCAAGCTCTGCCCACGCTTCGGCCTGACACCGAAACAGACCGAAATGGTCGTCTGGCTGATCGAGGAACACCTGACCATGTCGATGGTGGCGCAGACCCGCGACCTCAACGACTGGAAGACGATTTCGGACTTTTCAAGCCGCGTGCAATCGCTCGAACGCCTGAAGATGCTGCTGATCCTCACCGTCGTCGACATCCGCGCCGTTGGCCCCGGCGTCTGGAACGGCTGGAAGGGTCAGCTGCTGCGCATCCTCTATTATGAAACCGAGCTTCTGCTCGCCGGCGGCTTTTCTGAAAGCCCGCGCACCGAGCGCGTCCAGAATGCCCGCGACAAGCTGTCGGCCGCGCTCTCCGATTGGCCCGAGAGCGAACGCAAGGCCTATGTGCGCATGCACTATGCCCCCTATCTGCTGTCCGTGCCGCTCGATGACCAGGTACGGCACACGACCTTTATCCGCGACGTCGACCGCGAGGACAAGGCGATGGCGACGATGGTGCGCACGGATTCCTTCCACGCCATCACCGAAATCACCGTGTTTGCCCCCGACCATCCGCGCCTGCTCGCTGTCATTGCAGGCTGCTGCGCGGCCGCCGGCGCCAATATCGTCAACGCGCAGATCTTCACCACCGCCTTTGGCCGGGCACTCGACACGATCCATGTCAGCCGCCAGTTCAAGGACGACGCCGATGAGCTTCGCCGTGGCGGCACGATCTCCAAGACCATCGAGGACGTGCTTTCCGGCAAGCGCCGCCTGCCGGAAGTCATCGCCACGCGCACCAAGGGCAAGAAGAAGGACAAGACCTTCACCATCACCCCGAGCGTGACGATCTCCAACATCCTTTCGAACCGTTTCACCGTCATCGAGATCGAATGCCTCGACCGCACCGGTCTCCTGTCCGACATCACCTCGATGCTGGCGGATCTTTCGCTGGATATCACCTCCGCGCGCATCACCACCTTCGGCGAAAAGGTTATCGACACATTCTACGTCACCGACCTCACCGGCGAAAAGATCACCACCGACAACCGGCAAGCACTGATCGCCGCCCGCCTCAAGGCGATCATGCCGGATGATGAAAACGATGGGAAATCACGGGTTGCCCCCGGCGTCGTCACGCCACTGTCGCCCAAGGGCACGCTCGTCAAGAAACCGGCAACCAACGCATGAGCCTTGTCAAGAAATTCATGACTGTCGGCGGCGCCACCCTCGGCAGCCGGGCCTTCGGGTTTGCCCGCGAAACGCTGATGGCGGCGGCACTCGGCACCGGCCCGATGGCCGACGCCTTCTATGCCGCCTTCCGCTTTCCCAACCTCTTCCGCCGGCTGTTTGCCGAAGGTGCATTCAATGCTGCCTTCGTGCCGCTGTTTGCCAAGGAGATCGAGGCGGGCGGCAAGGATGCGGCGCGGCGCTTCTCCGAGGAAGTGTTCGGCGTCCTGTTCACCGTGCTGCTGCTGATTACCATCGTCATGGAACTGGCGATGCCGCTGATCGTCCGCACGATCATCGCGCCGGGCTTTGAAGTCGGTAGCGAGAAATACGAGGTGACCGTCAAGCTCGCCATCGTCATGTTCCCCTACCTAATGTGCATGTCGCTGACGGCGATGTTGTCGGGCATGCTCAATTCGCTGCATCACTATTTTGCCGCCGCCGTCGCGCCGATTTTCCTCAACCTGGCGATGATCGCGGCGCTGTTCTACGGGCTCTATACCGGCGCCGATCCGTTGATGACGGCATGGTACCTGTCCTGGGGCGTGCTGGTCGCGGGGCTGCTGCAGATGGGCGTGCTCTATGCCGGCGTCCGGCATG
Organism: Shinella sp. OV683; assembly: GCF_057787725.1. Lineage (NCBI taxonomy): Bacteria > Pseudomonadati > Pseudomonadota > Alphaproteobacteria > Hyphomicrobiales > Rhizobiaceae > Shinella > Shinella sp. OV683. The sequence continues at coordinate 158,519 of NZ_CM173543.1, read as the reverse complement.
CCGGCATGTCGATCGGCTTCAAGCGGCCGAAGATGACACCCAACGTCAAACGTCTGCTGATCCTTGCCTTTCCCGCTGCCATCACCGGCGGCATCACCCAGATCAACCAGCTCATCGGCCAGATGATCGCCTCGACCAAGGACGGCGCAATCGCCGCACTTCAATATGCCGACCGAATCTACCAGCTGCCGCTCGGCGTCGTCGGCGTCGCCGTCGGCGTGGTGCTGCTGCCGGAACTGGCCCGTTCATTGCGAGCCGGCCACCTCAAGGAAGCCTCCAATATCCAGAACCGCTCGCTGGAATTCGTGCTCTTCCTGACGCTGCCGGCTGCTGCAGCAATCTGGGTTCTGTCGGACGAAATCATTCGCGTCGTCTATGAGCACGGCGCTTTCAATCCGTCGATGACCTCGACCGTCGCCGGCATCCTGGCCATCTACGGGCTCGGCCTGCCGGGCTTCGTGATGATCAAGGCGCTTAATCCCGGCTTCTTCGCCCGCGAAGACACCAAGACGCCGATGCGCTTCACCATGGTCGCCGTCGCCACCAACTGCGCTCTGGCGCTGTCGCTCTTTCCGTTCCTCGCCGAACGCGGCATCGCCACGGCCGAAGTGGTTTCCGGCTGGATCTCGACGACGCTCTTGTTTACGACTCTGATCCGGCGCGGCCATCTGGAGATTGACCGGGCCTTCGTCAGCCGCATCATCCGCCTGCTGATAGCGGCCGCCATCATGGCAAGCGTGCTGGAATATGCCTCGATCTACGCGGCACCTTACATCGCCCCCAAGTCGGGGATCCTGAAAGAGATCGCCACGGTCTTCGTGCTGATCGGCATCGCCATGGCTGTCTATTTCGGCGTCGCCTTTGCCATTGGCGGCGCAAGCCTCGGCATGCTCCGCCGCAACATGAAGCGCGGAGCGGCAGCGCCTTCTGCACCGATCACAGGAGACGAATGATGCGAAGCCTGTTTCTCGTAGCGCTCATCGTTCCGGATTACGATCAGGCGATTGTCTGGTATCGCGATGTGCTGAACTTCGCACTGGCGATCGACCAGCCCCTGGGTGAAGGCAAGCGCTGGGTGGTGATGAAGCCCGATCAGGCCGAGGGCGCCGGCCTGCTGCTGGCACGCGCGGACGGCGATGTGGAAGCAGCGGCGATCGGCAACCAGACGGCCGGCCGCGTCGCCTTCTTTCTCAAGACGGACGACTTCGCCCGCGACCACGCCCTCTATCTCGCGCGCGGGGTCGAATTCATCGAGCAGCCACGCCACGAGGACTACGGCACAGTCGCGGTGTTCCGCGATGCCTTCGGCAATCTCTGGGATCTGATCGAGCATCGCATGTAGCGACGCAAGAGCGGGCCTACCTGTTCAGCAATGGAACCATCGCCGCCGCGGGCCGACATCGACATGAACAATGCCGTTGCAATAGGTTCCGATGCCACCGATCCCGGGAGCACTTCTCGCCGCCGCAACAACTCGCGAGACGGAAACACCGGGCACTCTTATGTCAGCCGCCATGCATTTCCGGTGATAGGAGCCATGTCGGCCGGCATGCCTGAGGCCAGAGGTCACCATTGGCCTGCGCCCCGTTCGCCGCGCGATATGCGCAAGAACGGCACGCAGGCGCCCTGGAAAACAATTCGCGCTGACGCGTGGCGTTTGCATGGCATATGCGAGGATTACACGGGGTTTTTCCGAAATGCGATAAGTCTTTCTTTTCGACCCGGCTTCTGTGTCTTCGATACAAAGTGAAGAAAAGGCGAACACAGTCGCCAGAGCCATGGAACAGGCATTGTGCATGACACCACCTCCCTCATGGGACCCGCCAGCTTGACTGTTCGGGGTCCAGAGTTGCCGCACGCCGGAAAAGAATTCCAAGAAATTGGCTTTTCTGAGGATAGGAATGCTCAAAAGCCAGAACGGCCTCGCCAATTCCGCATATCATGCGGCTTAACGCATGGAACTCAGGAAAATCTGCTCGGCATCGCCCTGTGCTGCCCCTTGATTGTCACGTATCTGACGTGCATAAGCCCGTCCGTTAGCAACATGGGCGACATACTGCCCTGGGGCCCTCCACAAGCCCGGAGCATTGGGCACCATTGCTCCCTATGAGGACATCATGACCGAATTCAAGAAACTCGTCTTTTCCGGCGTCCAGCCGACCGGCAATCTCCATCTCGGCAACTATCTCGGCGCAATCCGCAAGTTCGTGGCGCTGCAGGACGGCAATGACTGCATCTATTGCGTCGTCGATCTGCATTCGCTCACCGCGCAATTGGTGCACGACGACCTGCGTGGCCAGATCCGCTCGATCGCCGCAGCCTTCATCGCCTCGGGCATCGATCCTGAAAAGCACATCGTCTTCAACCAGTCCGCCGTGCCGCAGCATGCCGAGCTTGCCTGGGTGTTCAATTGCGTCGCCCGCATCGGCTGGATGAACCGCATGACCCAGTTCAAGGACAAGGCAGGCAAGGACCGCGAGAACGCCTCGCTCGGCCTGCTGGCATATCCCAGCCTGATGGCCGCCGATATTCTCGTTTATCGCGGCACCCATGTGCCGGTCGGTGACGACCAGAAGCAGCATCTGGAGCTCGCCCGCGATATCGCCATGAAGTTCAACCATGACTATCAGGGCCATATTCGTCGGGCCGGCCTCGGCAGGGATGTCACCCTCGGCAACGAGCAGGTGCACTCCTATTTCCCGCTGGTGGAGCCACTGATCGATGGCCCGGCGCCCCGCGTCATGAGCCTGCGCGACGGCACCAAGAAGATGTCGAAGTCCGACCCGTCCGACCTCTCCCGCGTCAACCTGATGGACGACCAGGACGAGATCTCCAAGAAGATCCGCAAGGCCAAGACTGACCCGGACGGCTTGCCGTCGGAAGTGGACGGCCTCAAGGGCCGCCCGGAAGCCGACAATCTCGTCGGCATCTATGCGGCGCTGACCGACAAGACCAAGGCCGATGTCCTGGCCGAATTCGGCGGTCAGCAATTCTCGGTGTTCAAGCCGGCGCTCGTCGACATCGCCGTGCAGGTGCTGTCGCCGATCACCGGCGAAATGCGCCGGCTCATGGATGACACGACGCACATCGACGCGATCCTCAAGAAGGGTGGCGAGCGGGCACGCGAACGCGCCAAGGTGACGATGAACGAAGTGCGCGACATCATCGGTTTTCTGCGCTAAGACTCGGCCAAGCGCAGGGGGGCACCGATGGTATCCATCAGACAATCGCGACTGGAAGGTCACCGCCGCAAGTTCATGGCGGTGATCGACAACACTCCGGAATGCGCGCGCGCCGTCCACTATGCCGGCATGCGCGCCAAGAATTCGGGCGGCGGGCTGGTGCTGCTCTACATCGTCTCCGATGCCGACTTCAACCAATGGATCGGCGTCGGCGAGATCATGCGGGCCGAAGCGCGCGAAGAGGCCGAGACCGTCATGGCCAAGATCGCCCAGGAAGTTCGCGAGACCATCGGCACCGAGCCGGAACTGGTGATCCGCGAGGGCAAGGCCACCGACCAGATCCTGCAACTGATCGAGGAAGATCGCGACATCGCCATCCTCGTCCTGGCTGCAAGTAGCGCTAAGGAAGGACCCGGCCCTCTGGTCACCGCAGTTGCGACACGCGGCGCTGCCTTCCAGATCCCGGTCACCATCGTGCCCGAACACCTGACGGATGCGGATATCGACGCACTGTCGTAGGGTGCTTGAGCAAGCCTTTTGGTGCCTTGACCGAGCCGTTCATATATCGTCGATAGCCTTCGCCAGAGGACCGTTTCTCGAGGCTTGGGTTGACCAGCCCGGCTTAGAACCGTTGGTCAAGACGCCGGCAAGATGATTCCTGATCAGAACATTCGCTCTTAGTTGCCCGTCGTCCATTAGTTTCCATTGCACTTTAACGTCGCAAACGTTGCTGACAGGCTCGATGCGCGCTTCGCCCCTTACAAAGCTCGCCGGATTCGCAAATGGCAGCTGGCTCTTGTCGTGCCATTCAGGCTCCGCGGGCGTCTCGCAACGATTGTAGAGCCAGACATCGCCGACAATGTTCCCGTCCGGGTCTAAAATGTAGGCGTAGGCGACACGCCCATCGTCGTCGAACATAACCGAAAAGCCCGAGTTTTCGTCAAGGAACTTCCAGGTGAATTCTCCTATCTCATCCATAAATTGGGCCTTTGCCGATCGCTCCTGGCTGCTTCCACCATTCATCGACGTTTACTTTCAAAGCTGCAATAGGCCTACTAGATTGCCGTTAAGATCGCAGGCGGTTCAATGCGTGATGGCGCTCGAATTCTTGACGCTGTTGCACTTCTTTTACTCTTGCGCACAGCATCCAAAGGTCCTATTTTATTTGGAACAGTTCTAAAATCCTGCGGCCTTGAACCGCATGGATCTCCGGAGATACCGATGTTCATTCAGACCGAAGCTACCCCGAACCCGCAGTCCCTCAAGTTCCTTCCCGGCAAGGTCGTGCTGGAAACCGGCACTGCCGAATTTCGCAATGCCGACGATGCCCAGGATTCGCCGCTCGCATCGCGGTTGTTCGATATCCGCGGCGTCACCGGTGTCTATTTCGGTTATGACTTCGTCACCGTCAGCAAGGACGACGCCGACTGGGCGCATCTCAAGCCGGCGATCCTCGGCGCCATCATGGAACACTATATGTCCGGCGCGCCGATCATGGGCGGCAATGGTACGGCGGAAGAGCTCGATTCTGGTGACGAGTTCTTCGACGAAGGCGATATCAACATCGTCAACACCATCAAGGAACTGCTGGAATCGCGCGTGCGCCCAGCCGTGGCCCAGGATGGTGGCGACATCACGTTCCGTGGTTTTCGCGACGGCAAGGTGTTCCTCAACATGAAGGGCTCCTGTGCCGGTTGCCCGTCCTCGACGGCCACGCTCCAGCATGGCGTCCAGAACCTGCTGCGCCACTTCATTCCGGAAGTCCAGGAAGTCGAAGCCGTCTGAGCCGGCGGAACGCCGATGCTCGTATTGGTAATCGACACCTCCGGCCCTGAATGCGCGGCCGGGATCTATGACAGCTCTAAAGATGCAATGCGTGCCCACCGGTCGGAAACGATCGGCAAGGGGCATGCGGAAGTGCTGCCCGGCATGGTGAAGGCGGCCGTTGCCGAAGCACGGGTGTCGCTTGGCGATGTCGAGCGGATCGCGGTAACCGTCGGTCCCGGCTCGTTTACCGGCATTCGCGTCGGCGTGGCGCTGGCGCGCGGGCTGGCTTTGTCGCTGAAGGTGCCTGCGGTCGGTGTCAGCACGCTTCAGGTGGTTGCCGAGCCGCATCTCGCCGGTGCAGGAGGAGCCGTTCTGGCGGCAATCGACGCGCGGCGCGATGCGCTCTATGCTGAGCTGTTTGCCGCCGATGGATCATCGTGGTCAGAGCCAGCGGAACTCGCCTATGAGGATATCAAGGCTCTTGCCGAGCAGCACGGCGCTGATATCGTCGGATCGGGAGCGGCGGTCCTGTCTGGAGCACCCTCGCCGCAGATCGATGCCTTTCCGCTTGATGTCATCGGACGGATTGGCGCGCGGCTACCGGCGACGACAAAAGCACAGCCGCTTTATATCCGCGGCGCCGATGCCAAGCCGCAATCAGGTTACGCGGTAAAACACGCCTGAAATCGCAAAAACTATATATATTTATCAATCTTTTGCGGTGATTATAGGAGAAAACACCTCTCTGGGATGGAAATATCGATGAATCCGGTGTCGCTGCTCGAAAATCTGTTTTCTCGCAAGGCGGAATTCGATGTATTTCCGGCCGGCCCCGATGATTGCCGCGATCTTTCCCAATTGCATGGCGAACGCTTCTATCGCGGTTGGGGCGATGGCGAGTTCCACTCCCTGATGACCCAATCCAATGTTTTTGGCTTTACCGCCCGGATTACCAATTCAGCCTCCGCGGCACTTGGTGGTTTCGTGCTCTGCCGTGAAGTGGCAGGCGAAGCCGAAATCCTGACGGTCGCTGTCTCCGACAGGTTTCCCCGGCTGGGCCTCGGCTGGCGGCTGATGCTGGCAGCTATCCGCGAAACCAAGACGCGCGGCGGCGAGACGATGTTCCTGGAAGTCGATGACGGCAATGTCGCTGCGATCGGCCTCTACCGCAAGCTGGGCTTCGTCCAGGTCGCCGAGCGCAAGGGCTACTATTCCGACGCCAAGGGCAACAAATCCACGGCGCTTGTCATGCGGCTTGATCTCCGCTAGTTCCCCTGCAATAGGATGTCCTTCGGGACGGGATGCAGAGGTAGCTGATATGGCGGACATCACCCAAACGCTCGAGGAGCTTTGTGCCGAACGCGGCCTGCGGATGACCGACCAGCGTCGCGTGATCGCGCGCATCCTGCAGGAATCATCGGACCATCCCGACGTCGAAGAGCTTTATCACCGCTCGTCGCTGGTCGATTCCAAGATTTCGATCGCCACCGTCTATCGCACGGTCAAGCTGTTTGAGGATGCCGGCATTATCGAACGGCATGATTTTCGCGCCGGCCGTTCGCGTTATGAGACCGTCCCCGAGGAGCATCACGACCACCTCATCGACCTCAAGACCGGGCAGGTCATCGAGTTCCACTCGGCCGAGATCGAGGCGTTGCAGGAAAAGATTGCCCGCGAGCACGGCTTCAAGCTCGTCGATCACCGGCTGGAACTCTACGGCATACCGCTGTCTCGCGACGAGAAGCAGTAGCGGGCGATGATCGCCAACATCCGCATCACGCTGGCTGTTCTGTTCGTTGCCGTGATGACGCTGGTGCTGCTACCGTTTCACCTGGTTTTTCTCTGGCTCAAGCATCCCTGGCGCAATCGCCTGCCACGCTACTGGCACAAGATGACGCTCTGGGCGATGGGCATCAGGGTGGTGGTCCGCGGCGCGCCAGGCGTCGAGCGACCGCTCTTGCTCGTGTCCAACCACTGCTCCTGGCTCGACATCCTCGTCCTGGCTTCGATTGCCGACGTTACCTATGTCGCCAAGGCCGAAGTCCGCGACTGGCCAATCTTCGGCATCCTTGCCCGCCTGCAGCGTTCGATATTCATCGAGCGCGAGCAGCGCCGCAAGACGCAGGACCAGGCCAATGACATGGCCGACCGGCTCAACGCCGGCGAGATTGTCGTGCTGTTTCCGGAAGGAACGACGTCTGACGGCAATGGCCTGCTGCCGATCAAGTCCTCGCTGTTTGCCGCCGCAACTTCTGCAGCCGTGGAATCCAGGACTGGCATGGTGCATGTCCAGCCGGTCGCCGTTGCCTATACCAAGGTGCACGGCCTGCCGATGGGCCTGTATTACCGGCCGATTGCCGCCTGGCCGGGCGACGTGGAGCTCTTGCCGCATCTGCTGGGCGTGCTCAAGGAAGGGGCGCTGGATGTCGAGGTGGCTTTCGGCGCGCCGATCGAGGTCACGGCGACAACCAATCGCAAGCAGCTGAGCACCGAGGCAGAGAGCGAAATCCGCGACATGCTGCACAACATGCTGCATGGCCGCGACACATTGAAATGACCAGCGACATGCTCTAAAGAGCCGGGCATGGACCAGATCGTATCGCCAAAGCCCGCCGAGCCGCTTTCGAACACCAAGAAGGTGTTCGTCAAGACCTATGGCTGTCAGATGAATGTCTACGACTCCCAGCGCATGACCGATGCGCTGTCGGAGAGCGGCTATCAATCCACCGATACCGTCGATGACGCCGATCTCGTGCTCATCAACACCTGTCACATCAGAGAAAAGGCCGCCGAGAAGGTCTATTCCCAGCTTGGTCGGCTGCAGAAGATGAAGAAGGCGCGCGCCAAGGTCGGCCGCGAGCTGATGGTCGGCGTTGCCGGCTGCGTCGCGCAAGCCGAAGGTGCGGAAATCGCCCGCCGTGCGCCGGTTGTCGATGTCATTATCGGCCCGACCACCTACCACCGCCTGCCGGATGCCATCGCCCGTGCCCGCAATGGCGAACGGGTGATCGAGACGGACTATGCCGTCGAGGACAAGTTCGAATACCTGCCGCAGATCAACCGCGAAAAGACCCTTGCCCGCGGCGTCTCGGCGTTCCTGACCGTGCAGGAAGGCTGCGACAAGTTCTGCACCTTCTGCGTGGTGCCCTATACCCGCGGCTCGGAAGTCTCGCGGCCGTTGGGCCAGATCCTCACGGAGGCCGCGCGCCTGGTGGATGCCGGGGTCAGCGAAATCACCCTGCTCGGCCAGAACGTCAACGCCTGGCATGGCCAGGGTCCCGACGGCAAGAGTTGGGGACTCGGCGATCTGCTCTATCACCTCGCCGAAATCTCCGGCATCGCCCGGCTGCGCTACACGACCAGCCATCCGCGTGACATGGATGAGCGGCTGATCGAGGCGCATCGCGATCTCCGCAAGCTGATGCCTTACCTGCATCTGCCGGTACAATCCGGCTCGGACCGCATTCTCAAGGCGATGAATCGCCGCCACACATCTGCCGACTACATCGCGCTTGTGGATAAGATTCGCGCCGCCCGCCCGGATATCGCGCTTTCCGGCGATTTCATCACCGGTTTTCCCGGCGAAACCGACGAGGATTTCGAAGCGACGATGCGGCTTGTCGAGCGCGTCCGGTATGCCCAGGCCTTCTCTTTCAAATATTCGGCGCGGCCCGGCACACCCGGTGCAGACCTTGCGGATCACGTGGCCGAAGACGTCAAGGCCGCGCGGCTCGAGCGTCTGCAGGCGCTGTTGTTTCGCCAGCAGACTGAGTTCCAGCAATCGCTGGTCGGCCAAGAGCTTGATGTCCTTGTGGAAAAGCCAGGCCGTTTTGAAGGCCAGGTGGTTGGCCGGTCGCCTTGGCTGCTGCCCGTTATTATTGATGCAAAAGATATAAAAATCGGTGACATTATAAGGGCACGAATCAGCAAGACCGGGACCAACAGTCTCCACGCCGAATTGGCATGACAGACCGACCGGTCGATCAACAGGAGCAGGACGGTTTGAACAGACCCGAGTTGATGTCTTCTCATGAGCGCCCGCCAATCCGGACTCCGGCAGACGCCAGTCACTTCGTTCTTACCTTCGAAAACAACCGCCTCGCAAGCGAGCTTTTCGGCCAGTTTGACCAGAATCTCAAACTCATCGAGGATCGGCTCCACATCGAGGCCCGATCTCGCGGCAACACCGTGTCGATTTCTGGCGATGTCGCGGCGACGAACCTTGCCCGCAGGACGCTCGATTATCTCTATGGCCGGCTTCAGAATGGCGGCGCCATCGAAGCATCCGATGTCGAAGGCGCCATCCGCATGGCGCAGGCCGCCGACGACCAACTTGTCTTTCCCGCTCTCGAAAAGAAAGCCAAGCTGACGATGGGCCAGATCTCGACACGCAAGAAGACCATCGTTGCGCGCACTCCGACCCAGGACGCCTATATGCGGGCGCTGGAGCGTTCGGAACTGGTGTTCGGCGTCGGCCCGGCCGGCACCGGCAAGACCTATCTCGCCGTCGCCCATGCTGCCCAGTTGCTAGAACGCGGTGCCGTCGATCGTATCATCCTCTCGCGCCCCGCCGTCGAGGCGGGCGAACGCCTGGGCTTCCTGCCCGGCGACATGAAGGAGAAGGTCGATCCCTATCTGCGCCCGCTCTATGACGCGCTTTACGACATGATGCCGGGCGACAAGGTCGAACGCGCCATCACCGCCGGGGTCATCGAAATCGCACCGCTCGCCTTCATGCGCGGCCGCACGCTCGGCAATGCCTGCGTCATCCTCGACGAAGCGCAGAACACCACCGCCATGCAGATGAAAATGTTCCTGACCCGCCTTGGCGAGAATGGCCGCATGATCATCACCGGTGACCCGAGTCAGGTCGACCTGCCGCGCGGCACCAAATCCGGCCTGATCGAGTCGCTGCATATCCTCAACGGTGTCGAGGGTATCACGGTGGTTCGCTTCAAGGACGCCGACGTGGTGCGCCACCCGCTCGTGGCCCGCATCGTCCGCGCCTATGACGCTGAAGGCGCTGCCAACAGCTCCCAGCCGGAAGCCTGATGCCTCGGACGCAAAAGCTGGATATTCAGCTCGGCGTCGAGGCAGGCAACTGGCCGGACGAGGAGAAGCTCGGCAGTTTCGCATCGCAAGTGCTGGAAAAGGCTGCCGCATTTCTTGCTGTGAACGAGAAGCAGCCCTTTGCGAAACAGCCGATCGAGATTTCGCTGGTCTTCACCGACGACGACGATATAAGGGGCATCAACGCGGAATGGCGTGGGCAGGACAAGCCGACAAACGTGCTGTCTTTCCCTGCTTTTCCACTGGTTCCCGGCGGCAAACCGGGGCCGATGTTGGGCGACATCATCCTTGCCGAGGAAACTTTGCGCCGCGAGGCCCTTGACCTCGGCAAGTCATTTGACGATCATCTGACGCATCTCCTGGTGCATGGCTTCCTGCACCTGTTTGGTTATGACCATATAACGGATGAGGAAGCGGCGGTCATGGAAGGTCTGGAAATCCGCATATTGGCGGAACTCGGCCTTGAAAATCCCTACGGGGATGATGACCACATTTGACAGTTTGAGGCAATGAACGACTTTTCCACACGGCCGCATGAAGCGGCACACCAGCCTTCGGCGCATAATGGCGCCGATGACGGCGGCAATTCGATAAAAGGTGAGAGTACCACCTCGCCCAGGCCATCGCTCTGGGCAAAGGTGGCGCGCCTGTTGCGTCCCCAAAATGCGTCGAGCCTTCGCGAGGATCTCGCCGATGTGCTGGCAACCGAGGAGAGCGCCTCGATCGGCTTCTCGCCTGTCGAACGCGCCATGCTCAACAACATCCTGCGTTTCCGCGAAGTCCGGGTCGAGGACGTCATGGTGCCCCGCGCCGAAATCGAGGCCATCGATCAGGACACCAAGATCGGCGAATTGATGCTGCTGTTCCACGACACCGGCCGCTCGCGCATGCCGGTCTATTCGGAAACGCTCGACGATCCCAAGGGCATGGTGCATATCCGCGACCTCCTGGGCTATATGATCAAGGAAGGCCGCAACAAGCGCCGCGCTGCACCGAAGTCGAACGCCGCTGCAGCTGCCGCGCCTGTGCCTGCAGCACCCACTCCGGCGCCAAAGTCCACGTCCAAGGCGCCCAAGCCTTTCGACCTTTCCCGCGTCAATCCCGACACGACCATTGCCGAGGCTGGCATCATCCGGCCCGTGCTGTTCGTGCCGCCGTCAATGCTTGCTTCCGAGTTGATGGCCAAGATGCAGGCCGAGCGCACGCAGATGGCGTTGGTCATCGACGAATATGGCGGCACCGATGGGCTGGCGTCGCTGGAAGACATCGTCGAGATGCTGGTCGGCGACATCGAGGACGAACATGACGACGAGGATGTGATGTTCACGCATCCCTCCGCCGATGTCTTCGTGGCCGATGCCCGCGTCGAGCTGGAAGAGATCGCGGCCGCGATCGGTCCGGATTTCGATATTTCCGGCCAGGTCAACGAAGTCGACACGCTGGGCGGCCTGATCTTCGCAGAGCTCGGCCGCATTCCGGCACGCGGCGAAGTCGTCCAGGCCGTTCCGGGCTTCGAGTTCCACGTGCTGGATGCCGATCCGCGCCGCATCAAGAAAGTACGGATCACCCGCAAGCGTGCACCGGCGCGTCGCCGCACGGCGCGCGAGGAGGCCGAGAGCGGCACCGAGGCTGAAACAGAGGTAGCACCTCCGACCGAGTCGGAAAAGGGCTCCGACATCTAGGGGGAAACGAAATGGTAGACGTTCAACGACCGGCAGGACCTTCGACCTGGCGCATTGTTCTCGCCGCGATCCTGGACTTCTTCACCGCGTTCTTCGTTTTTGGATTCGCAGTCGCGACCGTGTTCGGTGGGCGGACCGAGGGCGGTTTCAACCTGACGGGCGGCCCTGCGCTGCTGATGTTTGCGCTGATCATCGCTTACTTCGTCGTCTTCAATCGTTTCCTCGGCGGCACGATCTGGAAACGCATCCTGCGCGCCAAGCGCTGAGCTCAAAAGAGAATATCGCCGTAGCCGGCGATTGCACCATGCTCGACCAGCGGTGACGGCAACCAGCCGTCCTCGCTGGCCGTCACCGGCATCAGCAGCGCACCGATCTTGAGATAGGCGACAATCTCGCCCTTGCGGACATCGCGCGGAAAAGCAGGGCCTGACGTGTCGGCGGGATGGCGGTGCAGGAACCTGCCGGCCTGGCGGCACGTGATTTCCGGATGCAACTTGGATTCAAACGTGAGTTGGACATCGCAGCCTGGGGCCGAATAGACAAACTCGGCAATGCCGTAGCGGGCCATCATCCGCAGCAGCTTGCGTTCGTCTGCCCTTGCAATCTTGACCAGAGCCATCTCAATCGGGCTCGACATCAAAAAGCGCAGTCCCGGGTTCGACCGAGCTTCCATCGGCGGTATGGATGGCCACGACGATGCCGTCGTGTTCAGCTTCTACGGGATTGAGCATCTTCATTGCCTCGACAATACCAAGCTGCTCACCTTCTTTCACCAGCGAGCCGATTTCAACAAACGGCGGTGCGCCTGGAGAAGGCGAGCGATAGAAAGTGCCTGCCATACCAGCCCTGATCGTCAGCCCAAGCCCCTCCGGCACAAAGAACTTCCCGTCGAGCATATCCCCATTCGGGTCGTGTACCGTGGCTGCGGCCCCATTGCCGCGCTGCTTGGCAAGCCGGATGCGCATGCCACCCTCGGTGACATCGAGCTCGTTGAGCTCGGAGCTTTCCAGCATGCGCATCATTTTTTCGATCAACTCGAGATCCATGATCGTCCTCATACCCCGGCGAACGGCCGGACACCAACGCCAGCCGCTTCGAGCGATGCGCGCAACTGTCGGGCAATGTCGACGGCGGAAGGCGTATCGGAATGCACGCATATGGAGTCGATCGGCGTTTTGAGCCTCTTGCCGGTGACGGTCTCGATCGCGCCTTCCTTCAACATCGACAGGATCCGTCCGGCGATTTCTTCGGGATCGTGCAGCACCGCCCCCGGCAACTTGCGATCGACGAGATAACCTTCATCGGTATAGGCGCGATCGGCAAAAATCTCCGAACGAATCGTCAGTCCCATCTCTGGGGCGAGTTTCTCCATCTCGCCCAGCGCGATCGTCAGGCACACCAGCCTCGGATTGACGGCCTTGATTGCCCGGCAGGCGGCAAGCGCCACGTCCTTGTTCTGCTGGCCGAGATTGCCGAGTGCGCCATGCAGTTTCACATGGGTGATCTTATATCCGGCATAGGCGGCCATCGCCTCGGCCGCGCCGATCTGGTAGGCGATCAGCCGCTCGGTCTCGCCCATGGTGAAAGGGATGTTGCGGCGACCGAAACCCCACAGATCGGGATAGCCGGGATGCGCACCGACCGACACGCCCTTCTCCTTCGCCTTGGCGAATGTGTTCGCCATGACTTCGGGATCGCCGGCATGCAGGCCGCAAGCGACGTTGGCAGATGTCACGATATCCAGCATGGCGCTGTCGTCGCCCATCTTCCAGGCGCCGAAACCTTCACCCATATCGGAGTTGAGATCGACCACCAGTCCGCTGTCGCCTGCCGTCATCGTGCTACCTTGGGTGCAATTGTCGCCAGATCATACTAGACTTCGCATGTTGCGCCACACAAGCGGCAGCTTGACGCGCCAAGAATATTTTCCGTGTGGTGTAGGCAGTCGTGGCAATCTGATATATCAGTTGGAAATCCAATGTCCGGAACATTTCCCGTGCCAGAAACCGACATCACCAAATTCGTCTTCGAAGGACCCGGCGCCCTGTTGCTGCACCGACCGGGGCAGGCTTTTTCGGATGACGTCCAGGCCAGAATCTGGCGGCTCGCAGAGAAGCTGAAATCCGCACACGGAGTCCGCGAAACCGTGCCCGGCATGAACAATCTGATGGTGACGTTTGCCCCCCTCGAGGTGGACGGGGCCAAACTCCGGACGAAGATACGCAAGGCATGGTCGAGAATCAAACCCTCCGGGATGGCGCAGGATGTCCACGACGTGCCCGTCGTCTATGGTGGCGAGATGGGTGTCGATCTCATCGAATTCGCCATGGCCAAGGACATGCCGGTCAATGAAGTCATCGCGCGCCACGCAGCGCCGCTTTATTCCGTGGCCGCAGTCGGCGCGATGCCGGGTTTCGTCTATCTCTCCGGGCTTGATCCGCTTCTCGCGGCACCTCGACTCTCCAATCCGCGCAGCGGCGTACCAAAAGGATCTGTGATCATCGGCGGCACCCAGGCCGGCATCATGCCAGTCACCGCGCCGTCCGGCTGGCACATTCTCGGCCGCACCTCGCTCGACCTGTTCGATCCGCACCGCGAACGCCCAGCATATTTCAAGCCCGGCGACCGCATTCGTTTCGTGCCGCAGGTGGTGGCATGATCGAAATTCTGTCTTCGGGGCTGATGAATTCGGTGCAGGATCTCGGCCGGCCCGGCTATCTCGACCAGGGCATCGGTCGCGGTGGTGCCATGGACGCCGACGCGCTGAGGATCGGCAACCTGATGGTCGGCAATGCGGAAAATGCCGCAGGCATCGAAATCTCGATCTTTCCGTTCCGGCTGCGTTTTCATGCGCCCTGCCTGTTTGCCGTCACGGGAGCGACGGGAAAAGTGACCCTGAACGATGTGACGCTGCCGGCGTGGTGGTCGCGGAGAGCTGAAGCGGGCGATGAACTCAGGATCGATCCGCCCCAGGAAGGCGCACGCGGTTACATCAGCTTCGCGGGCGGCATCGACCTACCGCTGGTGCTGGATTCGCGCGCCACGGACCTCAAGAGCGTCTTCGGCGGCCTGGACGGCCGGACGCTCACACGCGGCGATCGGTTGGAGCTGGGAATCCCCTCGGTTGGCCTGAAGCAGACGGACGGTTTCGGTGTAGACCCAACGATGTTTCGCGAAAACGCCCATTCCCTGCGTTTCATGCGCGGAGCCGAGTTCTCCGCGTTCACTGCGGAGGCTCAGCACGCGCTTCTCGCGACGCAATGGCACGTCTCCAGGGAGAACAACCGTCAGGGCATGCGGCTCGAAGGCCCGGCACTGGCGTTGACGCAAAAACTCGAACTCTTCTCGCATGGCATCATGCCGGGCACGATCCAGGTGCCGCCGTCCGGCCAGCCCGTCATCCAGCTCGCCGAAGCCAACACCTGCGGCGGCTATCCCAAGATCGGCCACGTCATCGAGCCCGATCTGTGGAAACTGGCGCAATTGCCGACCGGCGCCGAGTTTGGCTTTGTCGAGGTCACGCGCAAGCAGGCGGTTGCCGCTGTACGCGAAGCAGAATTGAAGATCAGGCGCTTGCGGAACCTTCTTCCGATCCCGCAGGCCCAGCTATTGAAGGCAGGATGATTCGTGAATAGCCCAAAACTTCCCGTTGTTGTCGCTGGCGCCGGCATCATCGGCGCATCAATCGCCCACGAATTGTCTGCACGTGGAGAGAAAGTCATTCTCGTCGATCGGCAGGAACCGGGCCGCGGCGCCTCCTTCGGCAATATGGCGAGCATCGCCATCAACGGCTTCGAAGCGATTTCGCGCCCCTCCACCTGGAAGAGGATTCCCGGTTGGTTGGTCGATCCGGAAGCGCCTGTTGCAGCCCATCCTCGTCATGCCATCAAGATGCTGCCCTGGTTCCTGAAATTCCTCGCCGCCGGCACGCCGTCGCGGATCCGTGCCATTGAGGCAGCAGGCGCAAGCCTCGCCACGCGCGCACTCGATGACTGGACCACAGTGCTCGACCGGATTGGTGCCCGCGACATGTTGAGCCAAGCCACATGCCTGTCACTTTACGGCTCCGAAAAGGCCTTTGAAGACGATCACTGCAATCGCGAGCTCATGGATGAGTATGGCCTGAAATACGAAATACTGACGCGAGGCGAGATCCGGGAGCGGGAGCCGGCGCTCAATCCGGCAATCCCCAAAGCCACGCTGCTGCCGCAGAACCCGTTCATTTCCGACCCGTTCCTGTTGGTCGGGCGGTTGGTCGAAGCGATGCAGCGAAACGGCGGCACAATGGTCGCCGGCAATATCAGTCGGATTGAACATGACAATCGTGGTGTGACAGCACTCGTCCTTGACGATGGCCGCCGCATCGAGACCGACCGGCTGGTGCTGGCCACGGGAATACAAACCCGCGCGCTTGCCGAGGCATTGGACGAGGCGATCCCGCTGGAAACCGAGCGAGGATATCACACCCAGATCATGTCGCCAGGCATGGATCTTACCTATTCGCTTATCTGGCCGGAACGCGGCTTCATGATAACACCTACGGCGGGCGGCATCCGCGTCGGCGGCTCAGTGGAAATGGCCGGAGTGAAACGCCCGCCCAATTGGCGGCGTGCGCGCATTCTTGTCGAGCATGCCAAATTCGCCTTGCCAGCGCTGAAAGTCGAGAACTACAGCGAATGGATGGGTCATCGGCCATCGCTGCCGGAGCCGATCCCGATTCTGTCACCCTCGGCCGCGACAAACGGTCTTTTCTACGCGACCGGGCATGTTCATCTCGGCTTGACCTTCGCCGCGACCACGGGGATTCTGATGGCCGACATGATCATGGGCAGGAGACCGCCGGTCGACATGAACCCCTTCCGCATCGACAGATTTTGACAGGACAATACAATGAGATGGAAGCGGACGATCCAGTTGGTGGATGTGCATTGCGAGGGCGAGATCGGCCGTCTCGCAACTGGCGGCGTGCCCAACATTCCCGGCAATTCGATCGCCGAACAGCTGCATTACATCAATCATGTCGATGACAGTATCAGGCGCTTCCTGTGTCTTGAGCCGCGCTCGGGTCCTCTGGGCTCGGTCAACCTGCTGCTGCCGCCCAGGCGCGAAGGCGCCGATGCCGGCTTCATCATCCTCCAGGCCGACCAGGCGCATGCGATGTCCGGCTCCAACGCGATCTGCGTCACCACCGCGCTGCTGGAGATGGGCATTGTCGAGATGAAGGAGCCCGAAACCATCGTCATGCTCGACACCGCCTCAGGGCTCGTCAAAGCAACGGCGACCTGCAAGGACGGCCGCTGCGAGCGCGTCGAGCTGACCATGCCGCCCTCCTTCGTGCTGGATCTCGATGTCGAGGTTGCGACCGAACACTGGGGCAAGGTCAAGGTCGATATCTGCTATGGCGGCATTTTCTATGCGATCGCAGACGCATCGTCGGTCGGGCTGGAGATCAGCAAGGCCAATGCACGCGGCCTGGTGGAAGCCGGCATGGCGCTCAAGGAAACCATCAACAGGACGATGAAGGTCGTGCATCCGGAAATCCCGGAAATCTCCGGCGTTGCCTATGTCATGTTCCGCGGCGAGGAGCCCGATGGGGCCGTGCGCACCTGCACGACGATGTGGCCCGGCCGCGTAGATCGCTCGCCCTGCGGCACCGGCAGCTCGGCCAATCTCGCCACGCTTTATGCTCGCGGCAAGGTCAAGGTTGGAGATGTGCTGACCTCGCGCTCGACCATCGGCACAGAGTTCCGCGTTGGCCTGAAGGAAGTCACCGAGATCGCCGGCCGACCCGCCATCATCCCCACCATTTCAGGCCGCGCCTGGACATTCGGGCTGACGCAGGTGGCGCTCGACCCCACCGACCCGACGGCAGATGGCTTTGCGGTCACCGATGTCTGGGGGCCGGAGGCCGGTTCGATCCGCTAACCGGGCAGGCCGATCGCAGGTCGTTTGTAACAGGCTGATAATACCGATGTTCCCCCGGAAACATCGTCCTGAAACATTGGCGGTGATAATGAAACAGATCAAAGCTGTTCCTGACGTCGCTTTCAAAAACGCCACGTCAGGAATAAGCTTGTTGAGAACGACTTTCAGGAGGCTCCTGCCATGTTCGGTAAAACATTTTACATCAACAAAGGCCTGACGCGGCGCCAAACGCTCGGCCTTGCCGGTGGACTGGCTGGAACACTGGCATTGGCATCTGTATTGCCGGCTTTGGCCGACGACCGCATCGGCGAAGTTGTCGACGCCAAGGGCAATGTTCTGAGAACACAGAACGATATCGAGACCAAGATCAAGTCTGGCGCACCGCTTAACAACAACGACCTGATGACCACCGGCGAGAAGAGCTTTGCCTCGATGATGTTAGGCTCAGACACCAAGATCATCATGGGGTCGAACACCGAAGTGCTGCTCGACAGCTTCCTTGCCGAACAGGGCGGAACACTCGAACTCGTCTCCGGCGACATGGTCTTCGACCGGCCGGAAGGCATGCCGAAAATCGACCTGACGATCCGCACGACTTTCGGCCAGATCGGCGTGCGCGGCACCAAGTTCTTTACCGGCCAGAGCCGTGGCAACTTCGCCGTCTTCGTCGAGCATGGCCTCGTCGAGGTGAAAAGCGGCACCACGATCCGCAAGGTTGGCGCCGGCGAGGGCGTCGATATCGCCTCGGATGCCAAGACACGCTCGCTGTTCGGCGCCGACGTCTCCCAAACCAAGAAATGGGGCAAGGGCCGCATCGAGGAAGCCTACAAGAGCGTCGGCCTGATGTAGGACACGCAAAATCGCGGAACAAAGGCCGGCGCAGTCCGGCCTTTTTCATGCCTGCAAGTTTGGGAAGATCCAGAAAATGGAAAGACCGCCATGGCCGGAGGGCAACGCCATGACGGTCTTCTTTAAGTGCGAACAAGGAATAAGGGGCGTCCTGTTCGCAAGTCCGGGTCGGCGGGGGACGTGCCAAACTCCGGAATGGCAGCCAAGGGGCACCGGCTGCCGATCACCTAATGTGCCTCCGCAAATGTGGCATTTCAATGAAGCGGGCCAAGGCCGCTAAATTAAACTTTGGTAATGGACGATTGCGTGCCGCGGCATTGACGGCGATCAGGATTGTATGGCGCCATCGGCGACAGTGAGCATTTGCGCGCGGTCGCCGAGCGCCTCGAAAAGATCTCGGTCGGTGCCGGTCATGAAGGCCTGGCCGCCAAGCTGGTCGATCAGGTCGAACAGCGACGCCCGCCGCTTGGCGTCGAAATGCGCGGCGATCTCA
The DNA here is from genome assembly GCF_057787725.1 of Shinella sp. OV683. Taxonomy (NCBI): domain Bacteria; kingdom Pseudomonadati; phylum Pseudomonadota; class Alphaproteobacteria; order Hyphomicrobiales; family Rhizobiaceae; genus Shinella; species Shinella sp. OV683. The sequence continues at coordinate 139,551 of NZ_CM173543.1, read as the reverse complement.
TCAAAAAGCAGGATCGGTGCGGCGCCTGTCATATTGGCCGTGAGTTGTGCATGCGCGAGCACCAGTCCGGTCAACAACGCTTTTTGCTCCCCGGTCGAGCAGAGCCCTGCCTCGATCGCCTTTTCGCGATGTTTGACAATCAGGTCCATCCGATGCGGGCCTTCGAGCGTGCGCCCGGCTCCCTGGTCCCGATAGCGTCCCTCTGCCAGAAGGTCGACATAGCGATCCTCGAGATCGAGCGCCGGCAGTCCCTGCATGCCGTCGAGAAAGCCGGTCACATGCAGATCGGCATTCGGAAACGCAGAACCCGAACCTTCCCGATCGCCGAGATGCAGCAATAGCGAAACAAGCTCGGCGCGCGCTATGAGGATCGCTACGCCGAGACCGGCCATTTGCCGCTCGACGGAGGTCAGCCAGTCCGCATCGTAGCGGCCCTCTTCAAGCAACTTGTTGCGCATCTTCATGCTGCGCTCGAAATCCGAAGCACGCCGCCCGTGCGTTGGATCAAGCGACAGCACGAGACGATCGATGAACCGTCTCCGATCTGACGCGGGACCGGTGAAAAGCCCGTCCATCGCCGGTGTCAGCCAGAGAATGCGCAGGTGATCAAGCATCTCGTCGGCCGATTTGGCATCCGTGCCATTGATCCGCACCCGACGTGTCGCAGCCTCGGCGCCCGGCGAAAACCCCGTGCCGATCTCGACGCTTCCCTCCATGCCGTCGATTTCCGCGAAGATCGAAAACCCGGCGTCCTGCTGCTGGCGGGCGACATCGGCATAGACCGCACGCCTAAGCCCGCGACCCGGTGACAGAAAGGAAATCGCCTCCAAGAGATTTGTCTTGCCGGCTCCATTCTCACCCGTCAGCACCACATGCCTGCCGTCCAAGGTAAGCGACGCGTGGCTGTAGTTGCGGAAGGCGGTCAGCGTGATCCGGTTTATTGTGACTTTCTCGGGCATGAACGGCGCAGGTGCTTTCCAGGAATGGCGGTCGAAAGAATCGTCTCCGCTCAATAGCATTTCCCGGCGCAAATCGGAAAAGCCGGATTTGGACGTCTCGTTTTGCCCGCCCTGTGCCGCCACGATACAGAAATCCGCAATTGCAAACAATTTTACCGATCCACTTAAGCGGACCGCAAACACGCCGCGGTAATCTCAGCTTCAGAGAAACGAAATACGTGCCGCAAAACGCCAGTCACCTCGAGAAAAAACAGGACTGGACGGCCAGAGAACAGGGACAGGACAATGCTGAAGACATCCGCTATCGCCGTTGCCGCCACTATCGCCATCAGTGCGTTTGCCGTTCCGAGCGCCGAAGCGATGAGCCTGGGTTCACTGAGTCGCCAGCACATGGTGGTCACGACCGATGAGATCGTGACGGGCTCCATCCCGACCGGCCGCTCCATGTCGCAGAGCTTTCAGCCGAAACTTCAGCTGATCTTCCTGTCGATCGGCAATTTCATTCGCGACCAGCAGTCCGCGTTCGCGCAGAGTGGCGCTGCGACCGTTCAGCTCATCACATTTGCGGCACGCTGAGCCGAACCCGCAACCGATCCGGCATTGACGGTGGCGACCCACGCCCGCGCAATCGCCAAACCGGTGGCATCGGCCGACGGGCCGTATGTTTCCGCGAGATGCTTGTAGCCCTCGCTCCAACCCGGCGACAGACGCTCCATCGTATCGGCAAAGCCGGCGTTCCAGCCTTCCACCACCTTCTGGCTGGCCTCGAAATGAAACTGCATGCCATAGCTCGCCCGCCCGATGCGAAAACACTGATTGGGCGTCGCGCCATTTGAGGCAAGACGCGCCGCCTGTTCGGGCAGCGTGAATGTGTCGCCGTGCCACTGAAACGTCGAAAACGCCTCACCGGCTTTTTCAAGCACCGGGTCGTTGGCCCCCTCTTCGGTGAGCTCGATCTGCTTCCAGCCGAATTCATGCGCCTTCCCCAGCAGGTTTTCCCCACCGTAGGCGCGCGCCAGGATCTGGCTGCCGAGGCAGATGCCGAGCACCGACTTGTCCGCCTCGCCAAAACTACGCATCAGCCTGGCAAGATCAGGAAGATACGGATGAATGTGATCGTCGATAGCGCTCTGCTCGCCGCCGAACACCACTATGCCATCATACGAGTCAGGGCTTTCCGGCAGGGTCTCGCCGATGAACGGCTTGACAAATTCGAGCTCCGCGCCGGCCTCTTCCAACGCCACGCCAACCTGGCCGAGCTCGGAGGATTTGAAATTTTCGACAATCAGTATCCGCATCATGCCCGCCTTGATTCGCCTCGTTTGTCTGAAGTTACGGCTTCGTCGCGCAAATCCAAGCGGCTGTCGGGTTTTTTCTCTTCCCCTCTGGCAGAAAAACGAACTCGCTCCTAATATCCGCTCAGCATTTGGAGGCTGCCTTATCCCATGACAAAGAGATCCACCCGCCTAGACGACGCCGCACGCGCGGGATGGCTCTATTACGTCGCCGGAAATACCCAGGATCAGATCGCCACCAAACTCGGCGTCAGCAGGCAAACGGCGCAGCGGCTGGTTTCGCTTGCACGCTCAGAAGGGCTGGTGCGGGTGCAGATCGATCACCCCATTGCCAACTGTCTCGAACTCTCCGATCGCCTGCGCGAACGCTTCAAGCTCAAATTCGTCGATGTGGTGCCGACCGACCCCGGTTCGGAATCGACCATTACCGGCATTGCCGAATCGGCGAGCGCCGAACTCGAACGTTGGTTGAGGCGGGAAGATCCGGTCCTGATCGCCGTCGGCACGGGCCGTACGCTCAAGGCAGCCGTCGAGCTCCTGCCGCGCATGGACTGTCGCCAGCACAAGGTGGTGTCGCTGACAGGGAATATCGCTCCGGATGGCTCTGCGGCGTACTACAACGTCGTCTTCACGATGTCGGACACGGTCAATGTGCGCTCCTTTCCGATGCCACTGCCGGTCATCGCCACGACGCCGAGCGAACGGGAAATGCTGCATGCCCAGGCAATGATGCGCCCGACGTTGGATCTTGCGAAGAAAGCCGAAGTCACATTCGTTGGCATCGGCGAACTCACGGATGACGCCCCGCTTTTCGTCGATGGATTTATTACGACGACGGAGCTGAAGGCGCTCCAGGTCGCTGGCGCGGTTGGCGAGATCGTCGGCTGGTCGTTCGATGAAAATGGCAAGCTGATCGCCGGGCTGACCAACGAGCGCGTTGCCTCGGCACCCATCCCGCCGCGCGACACATCGCTGGTGATTGCCGCCGCAAAAGGTCCGCGAAAACTGCCCGGCATCCGAGCCGCCATTCGCGGCGCCCTGATCAACGGGCTGATCACTGACGAAGAAACGGCCGAGAAGCTGCTGGCTTCCCCAGCCTGATTTCCTTCCATTTTCCTGATTTCGTTACGGGAAATGCCGTCTCAGTGGCATTTCTTGGGCGTTTTCGCGCCTTCGCGCCCTGCTTTTTTCACATGGCAAATAAACATTGCTGCACCGCAGCGACGATTTCCGCTTGACAGTTCGTCGCAATGGTCGAATAAATGCCCATGAGCATAGCATTTGCTCATTTTTCTTCTGGGAGGAAGATCATGACATTGAAAACGATCTTGCTGGGCGCCTGCTCGGCAATTGCCATGTTCTCCATGGCAAATGCAGAAACCTTGACCATTGCCACCGTCAACAACGGCGACATGGTCCGCATGCAGAAGCTGACCGACGACTTCACCAAGAAGAACCCGGACATTCAGCTTGAATGGGTCACTCTCGAGGAAAACGTACTCCGTGAACGCGTCACAACGGACATCGCGACCAAGGGCGGCCAATACGACGTCATGACGATCGGCACCTATGAAGTTCCGATCTGGGCCAAGCAGGGTTGGCTTCTGCCGCTCGACAATCTTGGCGCCGATTATGACGTCGATGACATCCTGCCCGCCATCCGTGGCGGTCTGTCCGCAGACGGCAAGCTTTATGCAGCACCGTTCTACGGCGAAAGCTCGATGGTGATGTACCGCAAGGACCTCATGGAAAAGGCAGGGCTGACGATGCCCGACGCCCCGACCTGGGAGTTCATCGGTGAAGCCGCTCGCAAGATGACCGACCGCGCCACCGGCGTGAACGGCATTTGCCTTCGCGGTAAGGCCGGCTGGGGTGAAAACATGGCGTTCCTGACGGCTATGTCGAACTCCTTCGGCGCACGCTGGTTTGACGAAAAGTGGATGCCACAGTTCGACCAGCCGGAATGGAAGAAAACGCTCGATACCTATGTGACGCTGATGAAGGATGCCGGCCCGGAAGGTGCCTCGTCCAACGGCTTCAATGAAAACCTGGCGCTCTTCCAGCAAGGCAAGTGCGGCATGTGGATCGACGCAACGGTCGCCGCTTCCTTCGTTTCCAACCCGAAGGACTCTACCGTCGCTGACAAGGTCGGCTATGCGCTGGCGCCGGACAACGGCCTCGGCAAGCGTGGCAACTGGCTGTGGGCCTGGACGCTCGCAATCCCGGCTGGCACGCAGAAGGCGGAAAGTGCAGAGAAGTTCATCGCTTGGGCAACCTCGAAGGGCTATCTCGACCTCGTCGCTTCCAAGGAAGGCTGGGCAAACGTTCCTCCGGGCACGCGCACCTCGCTCTACAGCAATCCCGAGTACCAGAAGGCAGCGCCTTTCGCCAAGATGACGCTGGATTCGATCAACTCGGCCGATCCGACCAAGCCGACCGTCAAGCCGGTCCCTTATGTCGGCGTGCAGTTCGTGGCGATCCCGGAATTCCAGGGTCTCGGCACCACTGTAGGCCAGCTCTTCTCTGCAGCGCTTGCTGGACAGATGAGCGTCGATGATGCGCTCGCTCAGGCGCAATCGGTTTCCGTACGCGAAATGACCCGCTCCGGATACATCAAGTAAAAAGGTCTCCCAAGGCAACTGGCTGCCCGGCCCTCTCCGGGCAGCCCTTTCGGAAGTGGCCGCGCGCAGAAGCACCATCAGAGAGCCCGCCCCGAAACTCAGCTTTGTCGATGAATCAGGCCTGGCGACGTAACCTGCGACAAGCAGGACGCTCCGGGGGACACGGGAGGAGCATTTCCAATGGCAACGCAAAACACACGCACCCTGGCCCGCTTCATGATGGCGCCATCGGTCGGCCTGCTTCTGATCTGGATGGTCGTACCGCTAGCGATGACGCTGTGGTTCTCTTTCCAGAACTACAATCTTCTCAATCCGGGCAATGTCAGCTTTGCCGGGCTGTTCAATTATCAGTATTTCTACACCGACCCGGCCTTCTTCCAGTCGATTTGGAACACGCTGGCGATCGTTGTAGGCGTGCTATTCATCACGGTGATCGGCGGCATCGCCATCGCACTTCTGCTCGATCAGCCGATGTGGGGACAGGGCATCGTCCGTATCCTGGTGATCTCGCCGTTCTTCGTCATGCCGCCCGTTGCGGCACTGGTGTGGAAGAACATGATCATGCACCCGCAATATGGCGTGCTTGCCGATATCAACCGCGCGATCGGCCTCAAGCCGGTTGACTGGTTCGGCCAGTATCCATTGCTGTCGATCATCATCATCGTCGCCTGGCAATGGTTGCCGTTTGCGACGCTGATCCTGCTCACCGCGCTGCAATCGCTCGACGGCGAACAAAAGGAAGCCGCCGAAATGGATGGCGCCGGTTTCGTCAGCCGCTTCATCTATCTGGTCGTGCCGCATCTGGCGCGTTCGATCACCGTCGTCATCCTCATCCAGACGATCTTCCTCTTGGGTGTCTATGCCGAAATCCTCGTCACCACCAATGGCGGCCCGGGCTACGCCTCCACCAACCTGCCCTTCCTGATCTACCGCACGGCCCTGCTCGGCTACGACGTCGGCGGCGCTTCGGCAGGCGGCATCATCGCAGTCATCCTTGCCAATATCGTCGCCTTCTTCCTGATGCGCGCCGTCGGCAAGAACCTGGACAAGTAGGAGGACATCATGGCCAGAGCTGTATCAACCAGAAGAACCGCCGCCTTTACCATCGCTGCGTGGATCATCGCACTGATCATCTTCTTTCCGATCCTCTATACGATCATCACCAGCTTCAAGTCCGAAACCGAGGCGATCCAGGGGTTCAACCTGATTCCGTCCGGTACCTTCGAAAGCTATGTCGAGGTGCAGACGCAGAAGGACTACTTCAAGCCGTTCATGAATTCCGTCATCCTGTCGGTCGGCTCGACACTGTTGGCGCTGTTGATATCCGTACCGGCGGCCTGGTCGATGGCATTTTCACCGACCAGCAAGACCAAGGACATCCTGATGTGGATGCTGTCCACCAAGATGATGCCCGCGGTGGCCGTGCTGGTGCCGATCTACCTGCTGTTCCGTGACTTTGGCCTGCTCGACAGCCGCATCGGTCTGACCGTGATGCTGATGCTGATCAACCTGCCGATCGTCATCTGGATGCTCTACACCTACTTCCGCGAAATTCCCGGCGAGATCCTCGAAGCGGCGCGTATGGATGGAGCATCGCTGTTTGGTGAGATCGTCTATGTCCTGACCCCGATGGCCGTGCCCGGCATCGCCTCGACCATGCTGCTCAACATCATCCTCGCCTGGAACGAAGCGTTCTGGACGATCCGCCTGACCACCACAAACGCGGCGCCACTGACCGCTTTCATCGCCTCGTTCTCAAGCCCGCAGGGCCTGTTCTGGGCCAAGCTTTCCGCGGCCTCGACACTGGCCATCGCGCCCATCCTGGTCATGGGATGGTTCTCGCAGAAGCAGCTCGTTCGCGGCCTGACATTCGGCGCCGTCAAGTAACAAGGCCGTCAAGCAATAAGGGAGGTCCCGAAAGGGAACCGGAGGGAAAAATGGGAAACATTCAGCTCAAGAAAGTCAACAAGTCGTTCGGTAGCACCGCTGTCATTCCAGGCATCGACCTGACGATCAACGAGGGAGAATTCGTTGTCTTCGTCGGCCCGTCGGGTTGTGGAAAGTCCACCCTGCTGCGCCTGATCGCCGGCCTTGAAGACACGACATCCGGCACCATCGAGATTGACGGCCGCGACGTGACCGGCGAGGCGCCTGCCAAGCGCCGGCTGGCCATGGTGTTCCAGTCCTACGCTCTCTATCCGCATATGAGCGTACGCAACAACATCGCCTTCCCGCTGAAGATGGCCAGCCTGCCCAAGGAGGTCATCGACAAGAAAGTCACCGATGCGGCGCGCGTGCTGAACCTCACCAACTACCTCGAACGCCGTCCCGGCCAACTCTCGGGCGGCCAGCGCCAGCGTGTCGCCATCGGCCGCGCGATCGTTCGCGAACCGTCCGCCTTCCTGTTTGACGAACCCTTGTCGAACCTCGATGCAGCGCTGCGCGGCAACATGCGGCTGGAAATCAGCGAACTCCATCATCAGCTCAAGACGACGATGATCTACGTCACCCACGACCAGGTCGAAGCCATGACCATGGCCGACAAGATCGTCGTTCTCAATGCCGGCAATGTCGAGCAGGTCGGCTCGCCAATGGATCTCTATCACCGTCCCGACAACCTGTTCGTCGCCGGCTTCATCGGCTCACCGAAGATGAACCTGGTGTCGGGGGAAATCGCCAAGCCCTATGGCGCAACGACCATCGGCCTGCGGCCCGAGCATCTGACCGTTTCCAAGACCGACGGGAAATTAAGCGGCACAGCCGGGGTCACGGAGCATCTCGGATCGGACACATTCATTCACGTGAAGACCGACGGTGCGGGCATGTTGACCGTGCGCGCGCCAGGTGACACCGACATACGCTTCGGAGACAAAGTCTTCATCACGCCGGATCCCAGCCGGATACACAGATTTGATGAGAAAGGCCTGGCCATCCGATGAACCGCTTAGAAGGAAAATCAGCACTGATCACCGGTTCGGCGCGCGGCATCGGTCGCGCCTTTGCCGAGGCCTATATCGGCGAAGGCGCCACTGTGGCAATCGCAGATATCAATATCGAGCGGGCAGAAGAGACTGCTGCAGAGCTTGGACCACAGGCCTATCCCATCAGAATGGATGTGACCGACCAGGCATCGATCGATGCGGCGATTGCAGCCGTCGAAGCGCGCACCGGCGGCATCGATATCCTGATCAACAATGCCGCCCTGTTCGATCTTGCCCCGATCGTCGACATCACCCGCAAGAGCTTCGACACCCTGTTCTCCATCAACGTATCCGGCACGCTGTTCACCATGCAGGCGGCGGCACGCTCGATGATCAGGCGCGGCAAAGGCGGCAAGATCATCAACATGGCAAGCCAGGCAGGCCGTCGCGGCGAAGCGCTGGTCGGCGTCTACTGCGCTACCAAGGCCGCCGTCATCTCGCTCACCCAGTCGGCCGGGCTCAACCTCATCGAGCACGGCATCAACGTCAATGCGATCGCGCCCGGCGTCGTCGATGGTGAACATTGGCAAGATGTGGACGCAAAATTTGCGAAATACGAAAACCGCCCGCTCGGCGAGAAGAAGCGGCTGGTCGGCGAGGCAGTGCCCTTTGGACGCATGGGAACCGCTCAGGACCTCACCGGCATGGCCATTTTCCTGGCGTCCAGGGAAGCCGACTACATCGTCGCCCAGACCTACAATGTCGATGGCGGCAACTGGATGAGTTGATCTCATCAAAAGCAACAGGACAGAATGTCATGAGTAACGCCCTATCGCTCGACAACCTCCGCCACATCCAGGCAAGGGCGGCGATTCCTCGCTATCAGCGAAGCCACATCAAGGGCGGCATCGTCCATTTCGGGATCGGAAACTTCCATCGATCCCATCAGGCCGTCTATCTCGACGAGCTTTTCAATCTCGGCCACGACCACGATTGGGGTATCATCGGCGCGGGCGTCACCACCTATGACGGCGCGATGCGCGACAAGCTCAAGGCCCAGGATTACCTCACCACCGTGGTCGAGCAGGATGTCGGCAAGTCCGAAGCACGCGTCACTGGCGCCATGATCGATTTCCTCGATCCTGCCGACCGCAAGGCGATCATCGACAAGCTCGCCGACCCCGCCATCCGCATCGTCTCCATGACCATCACCGAAGGCGGCTATTTCATCAATCCCGCCTCCGGCACCTTCGATCCGGCCCATCCGGCAATCGTCGAGGACGCGAAGAACCCGGCCGACCCGAAGACGGTCTTCGGCATCATTCTTGCCGGCCTCAAGCTGCGCCGCGAACGCGGGGTCGTTCCCTTCACCGTCATGTCCTGCGACAACATCCCCGGCAATGGCCATGTCACCGAACACGCCGTCTCCGGCCTTGCCAAACTTTCCGACCCGGCTTTCGCAGAGTGGATTGCCGAAAATGTCGCCTTTCCGAATTCCATGGTCGACCGCATCACGCCGGCTACCGGCAGCCGCGAAATCGAGCATTGCGAGGAGACCTTCCACATATCAGATCGCTGGCCGGTCTATTGCGAGGAATTCAAGCAATGGGTGATGGAAGACAAATTCACAGCCGGGCGTCCCGCACTTGAGAAAGTCGGTGTTACCTTCGTTGACGATGTCGCGCCCTACGAGCTGATGAAGATCCGTATCCTCAATGGCGGCCATGCGACAATCGCCTATCCCGGCGAACTGCTGGACATTCATTTCGTTCATGAGACGATGGAAGAACCGCTGATCCGCGATTTCCTCGGCAAGCTGGAAATGTCGGAAATCATTCCCTGCATCCCGCCGGTACCCAACACCGATCTCAACGACTATTTTGCGCTGATCGAACGCCGCTTTGCCAATCCCAAGATCGGCGACACCGTTTCCCGGCTTGCCCAGGACGGCTCCAACCGCCAGCCGAAATTCATCCTGCCGTCGACAGCGGACCGGCTGCGCAAGGGCGAGGACGTCGTCGGCCTGGCACTGGTGTCGGCACTCTGGTGCCGCTATTTCGAAGGCACCTCCGATAGCGGACGAAAAATCCAGTTCAACGACGCCAATGCCGACCGCCTGCATGCCGCAGCGTTGAAATCACGGGAATATCCGCTCGCCTTCCTTGAACTCGGCGACATCTTCGGCGATGTTGGCAAATCGGGGATCTTCCAGCAACGCTTTACCCGGGCCCTCGCCTCCTTGCGGGAAAGGGGTACGAGAGAGACTCTGTCTGCCTATCTGGAGGGCAGCCTCGGAGGATGACATAATGGATAGGACCAGCCGAGATGGGCGTGCATACCGACAGGTTGGTGATTTTCGATTGCGACGGCGTTCTCGTCGATAGCGAACCGATTTCTTTCAGCGTGTTGCGCGACACATTGATCAGTGCTGGCGTCGATGTCTCGGAAAGCCACGCCTACCAGCAGTTCCTCGGCAAGAGCATGGCGTCGATCACCCGCATGATCGCCGATGAATTCGCGATTTCCCTGTCAGAGGAGCACATCGAAGGGATGCGGACGGAGCTTTTCGCGCGCTTCCAGGCCGAATTGCAGCCGGTGCCGGGTATTCTCGAACTGCTCACCGATTTTCCCTACCCGCACTGCGTGGCGTCCTCGAGCCAGCCGGAGCGCATCCGGCTGTCGCTGACCAAGACCGGGCTGATCTCGTTCTTCGAGCCCAACATATTCTCCGCGACCATGGTCAAGCGCGGCAAACCGGAACCCGATCTCTTCCTGCACGCGGCCGAGACCATGGGCTTTGCCCCCTCTCACTGCATCGTTGTCGAGGATAGCCCGGCGGGCATCAGGGCAGCCCATGCCGCCGGCATGCAAGTCCTGGCGTTTACCGGCGGCTCGCACGCCGAGATCTCAAATTTGACCGAAACCGTGCGCGAACTGAAGCCAACTGCGATTTTTGATGATATGGCTGGTCTCGCCAGTTTGATCGATGCGGTGAGGACATAGAGCGGAGGATGGGGGAATTCGTTGTCGCAGTTGATGTCGGCACCGGCAGTGCGCGGGCAGGCGTCTACGACAGAAAAGGTGCGCTGATCGCCCGCGCAATGCGGCCGATCGCGATGAACCGCGAAAGCAGCCTGACCGCCGAGCACAATTCCGCCGACATCTGGGCTGCCGTCATCAGCAGCGTCGATGATGCACTGACGACAGCCAATGTCGACCGCATGCTGGTCGACGCGATCGGCTTCGACGCCACATGTTCGCTGGTGTTTCTCAACCGAGATGGCGTGCCCCTTGGCGTCGCGGAAAGCGGCGCGCCCGGCTGGGACACGATTGCCTGGCTTGACCATCGCGCCATCGACGAGGCGGCCATACTCACATCGGCCAGACTTCCGGCGCTGGACTATGTCGGCGGCATCATGTCGCCCGAGATGCAGCTGCCGAAGATCATGTGGGTAAAAGCTCATCTGCCGGATGTCTGGGCAAAGACCGGCATTATCCTCGATCTCGCCGACTACATGACCTTTCGCGCCACCGGCAGCCTCGTGCGCTCTGCCTCCACCCTCACCCCCAAGTGGAATTTTCTCAATCATCAGGCTTCCGGCTGGGACAGGCATCTGCTCGAAGAGTCCGGCCTCCCCGACCTCGTGCAAAAGGCTGGCATTTCGGGTAAGCCGATACAAGCCGGATCGGCCATCGGAACCTTGAACGCCGAGACTGCCGCTGCCCTCGGCCTTCCCTTGAGCTGCAAGGTCGCGGCCGGGATGATCGACGCCTTCGCCGGAGCGCTGTCGCTGACAGGCACCAATCCGGAAATGCCCGACGCTGTCTCCATGGTCGGCGGCACATCCAGCTGCGTCATGCGGTTTTCGACCGAGCCACAATTCATCAAGTCTTTCTGGGGACCCTTTTTCGGTGCGGGGCTCGATGACCGCTGGGTGTTGGAGGGCGGCCAATCCGCCACCGGGGCGCTGCTCGACCATCTCATCCGCAGCCATTTTGGCCGTGCAGCCACTGCGGAGTTGCATCAGCAGATTCTTGGCCATGTCGCAGGATTGCTAGCCGCGAATGCCGATCTCGGCAAAGAGATACACATCCTGCCCGACTTCCACGGCAACCGTTCGCCGCTTGGTGATCCCCGCAGCCTCGGCGTCATTCACGGCTTGCGTCTCGACAGTTCGTTCGACGGTGTCTCGACGCTCTATTACCGCGCCATGGTGTCGCTGGCGCTCGGCATCCGGCAGATCATCGAGCTGATGGAGACGCATGGCGCACCGATCCGCTCGCTTCATCTCGGCGGCGGGCATGCCAAGAATACGGTGCTCGCCCAGCTCTATGCCGATGCGACCGGCCGCGACGTGGTGATTTCCTCCGGCGACGAAGCGATGCTGCATGGCACCGCGATGACGGCAGCAAGTGCGGCGGGCTGGCATCCATCGCTTGGGGCGGCGGCGTCAGCGATGAAACGGCCGACGAAAACCCTTTCGCCAAATCTGGCACGTGCAAAATCGCTCGATCGCGATTACCGGATCTTCCTGAAAATGCAGGAACAACGGCGCGAGCTTGAGAGCTTGGTGTAGGCCGATAATAGCGGAAGTCCAATCGTGGCAGCACGCGACCTACAAACTCCCCTCATTCTCGCCCTTGTGGCGGGAATCCAGCAGCAGCGCGTCTGCGCTGCAAAAGACTCTTTCGCGCGAAAGACTTCGCGCGGCTGGATTGCCTGCACGAAGCAGGCAATGAGGGAGGAGAGGTTGACGCTTCGAGACAAATGCGGAGAGTCTTACATCTTCACGCGCGCACTCTCGGCATCATACAGCGGCTTGACCGAAACCTCTGCCTTGACCCGCTCTGTACCAACCTCCAACTCGTACTCACCGGACATCACATAGTCCTCCGTCACGCCTTCAGGATTCCGCACATAACCTATGCCGATCGACTTGCCGATCGTGTAGCCGAAGCTGCCCGATGTCAGCCATCCTGCTCGCCGCCCATCGCGGTAGATCGTCTCGCGGCCGAGCAGCACGACACCTGGATCCTCGACGGTAAAGCAGGCGAGATGCTTCTTCACACCGCCATTCAATTGCCTTTCGATGACGTCGCGGCCCCGGAAGGGAATGCCGGATTTCATCTTCACGGCCCAGCCAAGTCCCGCCTCCACAGGCGTGTGGTCCGGACCGATATCGGAGCCCCAGGCGCGATAGAACTTCTCAAGTCGCAAGCTTTCGATCGCCCGATAGCCGGCATTGACCAGCCCCGACGACGCGCCTTTCTCCATCAGCAGGTCATACACCGCGCCGGCATATTCGACCGGCACATGCAGCTCATAGCCAAGCTCGCCGACATAGGTGATCCGGAGCGCCCGCACAGGCGCACCGGCAATTCCGATCGTGCGGAACTGCCCGAACGGCAGGCCCGCATTGGAAACATCGGCCGATGTGACCGCCGCGAGAATGTCGCGCGCCTTCGGGCCCATCAGCGACAGCACCGACCAGCCTGATGTCACATCGACCAGCGAGGCGTTGAGATCGTCCGGAATGTTGCGAGCGATCCAGTCGAAATCATGGGTGGCAAAACCCGTGCCGGTGACGATGTAATATTCATCGTCCGAAACACGGGCGCAGGTCAGGTCGCATTCGATGCCGCCCTTGTCGTTGAGCATCTGGGTGTAGGTCAGCGAGCCCGGTTTGCGGCCGACATTGCCCGATGCGATCCATTGCAGCGCCTTCTCCGCATCACGCCCCTTGAGCACGAACTTGGCAAACGAGGTCTGGTCGAAGACAACGGCGGCGGCGCGTGCCGCCTTATGTTCGCGGCCAACGGCATCGAACCAGTTCTGGCGGCCGAAGCTGTAGATATCCTTGGGCTCCTCGCCACTGGGGGCGTCGGCAAACCAGTTCGGCCGTTCCCAGCCGAGCTTTTCGCCGAAGCAGGCACCCTGCGCCTTCAGCCGATCATAAAGCGGCGACTTGCGCGCCGGCCGGCCGGACTGGTTTTCCTCGAAAGGCCAGGCCATCGTGTAATGCTTGCCATACGCCTCGTAGGTGCGGGTCCGCACCCAGTCGGCATCGAAATGCGGCCTGCCGAAGCGGCGGATATCCACCGGCCAGAGATCGAAAGGCGGCTCGCCCTTGGCTGCCCATTCCGCAAGCGCCATGCCCGCGCCGCCACCGGCGGCGATGCCGAAGGCGTTGAAGCCGGCGCCGATGTAGAAGTTCCTGAGTTCCGGCGCTTCGCCAAGGATGAAATTGCCGTCCGGCGTGAAGCTTTCCGGACCGTTGAGCAGTTGCTTGACGCCTGTCGTCTGCAGCGCCGGCACCCGGCCCAGTGCCAGTTCCATGATCGGCTCGAAATGATCGTAGTTGCTGTCGAGCAGGGTGTAGTGAAAGCCCTCGGGAATACCCTTTTCGGCCCAGCCGATCGGGTTCGGCTCGTAGCCTCCCATCACCAGCCCGCCGACCTCTTCCTTATAGTATGTCAGGCGATCGGGATCGCGCAGCGTCGGCAGGTTGGCCGGCACGCCGAACGGCTCGGTGATGATATACTGATGTTGCACGGAGACCAGCGGCACATTGACGCCGAAACGTGCCGAAAATTCCCGCGTCCATTGCCCGGCGCAGACGATGACTTTCTCGCACTCGATCCGGCCGTGTTCGGTGATCACGGCCCGGATGCGCCCATTGTCGATCTCGAGGTCGGTGACTTCGGTGTCCTCGAAAATGCTGACGCCGGCCATGCGCGCGCCCTTGGCCAAGGCCTGGGTAATGTCGGAAGGATTTGCCTGGCCATCGGTCGGCAGGAAGGCGGCGCCCACCACATCGTCGACCTGCATCAGCGGCCAGAGCTCTTGCGCTTCCTTGGGTGAAAGCAGTTCCATCTCCAGCCCGAAGGAGTGTGCGGTCGTCGCCTGGCGCTTGACCTCGGTCCAGCGCTCATCGTTGCAGGCAAGCCGAAGGCCGCCATTCATCTTCCAGCCGGTGCCGAGCCCGGTTTCCTTTTCCAGCGTCTTGTAGAGCTGCACCGAATGGCCGAGCAACTGGGTAATGTTGGCGCTGGTGCGCAACTGCCCGACCAGTCCCGCAGCATGAAATGTCGTACCGGATGTCAACCGCTTGCGCTCGAGCAGCACCGTATCGCCGAGGCCAAGCTTGCCCAGATGGTAGGCGGTCGAACAACCGACGATCCCGCCGCCGATGACGACGATCTTTGCAGTTTTCGGCAGTTGCTTCATCAGACGTCCTCAGGATTCCTGGAAATTGGCATAGGCGGTTTCGAAGCGTGACCGGTTCTCGTCGGTGTAGCTCTTGTAGTCGAAGCCGATGGTCGAATGGATTTCCGACACCATGCTCCACATCGTTTCGCGCAGCAGCGAGGCGCATTTCATCGCCTGGTAGCGGCGCCAGAGCTGGTCATCGACGGGCGTGGAGAAATAGGCCTCGAGGACCGACACTTCCTTGTCTTCCGGCAGCGAATTGTTGGAAGCCAGCCCGCCAAGATCGAAAAGCGGTGAGTTGAAACCGGCATAGTCCCAGTCGATCAGCCAGAGCCGCTTGCCATCGTCGAGGAAATTGGCGGCCAGCAGGTCGTTGTGGCCGAAAACAATTGTGAACGGTCCGGCAGCAGCTTCGAGCTGCTCCGCCTTCTCGATCAGGAAGCGAAGGTCTGGAACATAGGGACTATCTCCATCCCGAAGCGTATTGGCATAATCACGGATCACCTGGAACACCCAGAAGATCATTGCCGGTCCGCGGAAATGCTTCGGGATCTCGGTATGGCACTGCCGGATCAGCTTGACGATCCGGCCGAGCATGGCGGAATCATTGACATCCAAAGGCGAGAATGTCTTCGCCTCGAGATACTCCATCACCAGAACGCCGGGCGCATGATGCAGGATCGCCGGTGAAACCCCCGCTGCATGCGCTGCCCGGCTGGCGGCCAGTTCGTTCGACCGGCTGATCATGTGGACCGGTATATCCTCGCCCAAACGCACGGCTACTGTGCGGGCTCTGTCCTTTACCAGATAGTTGCGGTTGGTCATGCCACCTGAAAGCGGCTCGACCGATATGCTGCCTTGCCAGATATCGAGGCTGCGTATTCTGTCCTCGGGCGTTTCACTCATGCCCCGTCTCTCCCGGCCGGAAAATGCAAATGCTCGCTAAGTGGTAAAGTATTGAGTAAGTTTGTCAGCAATCGAATGTTGCGCAATGCGCCTTCAACTGCAAATTTCCCGAAATCCAAGGCCCGGTCAAGCAAAAACCACATATTGACGCAAAATCTTGGGAAATTGTTGTTTTTAGAAAATGTGTAAATATCTGCTATCATCCCCGTTTGCGGGAGGAAAAAGGCGAACCCACATATGCAGCACGCCAATCATCGCGAGCGGGAAATTCTCGAGGAACTTCGTCTGTCCGGCGGTTCGAGCCGGATCCAGTTCCTTGCCGAGCGGCTTGCTGTTTCCGAAGAGACCATCCGCCGCAATCTCAAGAGCATGGAAGAGAGCGGGCTGGTCATCAAGGTGCATGGCGGCGTGCACCTGAAGGGCCATTCCAGCGAGCAGCCGCTGCATTTCCGGATGAACGAGAATGCCGAGGCCAAGCGGATGATTGCTGCCGAAGTCGCCTCGATGATCGGCAATGGGGACACGCTGTTTCTCGATGTCGGATCGACGACCGCCTTCATTGCAGTCGCTTTGCAGAAGCACCAGAACCTGTTCGTCGTCACCAATTCGCTATCGGTCGCCAATGCGCTGGCCACCCGCAACAACAACCGCGTCTTCCTCGCAGGTGGTGCGCTCCGTTCGCATGATGGCGGCGCTTTTGGGCTTGAGGCGATCAATTTCGTCAAGCGATTCAATGTCGAGCATGCCATTCTGTCCGTCACCGCCATCGATGCTAAAAACGGCTTCATGCTGCAGGACATGGAAGAGGCGGAATTCGCCCGTGCCGCCGCTCGCCAGGCCAACAACCGCATCATCGTTGCCGATGCCGGCAAATTCGGCCTGACGGCGCCGATCATCATCGACGATCCCAAAATCTACTCGCGACTCGTCACCAATGCCCGCCCACCCGAAGACATCGCTCGCATGCTTGAGGCCAGCGAAATAGAACTCACCATCGCCGGGAACAAACAAGCGCCGCAAAACAGTCGGTAAATCGTCGCCGCGAAGCCGACTTCTTGCCAAGCGACCGGAAATCATGTTCTAGCTGCACGCATAAGGGCAGCGTCAATGCTCATGTGGGTCCGCATCTCGGGGGGACGAATTGAAAACACTCATCATAGGCGGCAGCCACGCCGCGCTCGGACTGGCCGCCGACCTCCGGAAATTGTCGGCAGATGCCGAGATCACCATCGTTTCCAGCGACGAAGGCCTGCCCTATCAGCGGCCGCCGCTCTCCAAGGCCTTCATGTCGCAGAAGGTGACCCTCGAGCAGATCCTGCTGCGCCCCGAAGACTGGTACGAAACCAACAAGATCGTCCTCAAAGCCGGCCTGACGGTCGCGACGATCGACCGTCGCGGCAAATCCGTTGATCTGTCGAATGGCGAACAGCTCTTCTATGATCACCTCGTGCTTGCCACGGGCGCCAAGCCGCGCCGGCTGCCGGCGGCGATCGGCGGCACGTTGGAAAACGTCTATGTCATGCGCGAGCTCAACGACGCCCTGACTTTGATGAACCAGATGAAGGAAGACGCCCGCCTCGTCGTCATCGGTGGCGGCTATATCGGGCTGGAAGCCGCATCCGAAGCCGCCAAGAAGGGTGTTGCCGTCACCGTCGTCGAGGCCGCAGATCGCATCCTCAAGCGCGTCGCCTGCCCCGAGACGGCGGACGACGTGCGGACGCTGCATCACTCCCACGGTGTGCGCATTTTCGAGAATGCCAGCGTCACACGCATCGTGGAGCGGGATGGCAAGGCAACCGGCATCGAGCTCACTGACGGTTCCTTCATTGCCGCTGACTTCGTCGTCACCGGCATCGGCGTCAATCCGGACACCGCGCTTGCCGAAGCCGCCGGTCTCGTCGTCGAAAACGGCATCACAGTCAACAGCCGGCTCGAAACGTCGGATCCCTCGATCTACGCGATCGGCGACTGCGCATCCTTTCCCTACAAGGGCGAGATGATCCGCCTCGAATCGGTGCAGAACGCCAACGACATGGGCGTGGTCGCAGCCCAGAACATCATGGGTGGCAACGTCGACTACAAGCCGGTGCCGTGGTTCTGGTCGGATCAGTTCGATCTCAAGCTGCAGATTGCAGGTCTCAATCTCGGCTATAGCCATGTAATCACCCGGCTGGGCGTGCGTGAGGGGGCAAAATCACATTTCTATTTCCGTGGCGACGAGTTCCTTGCCGCTGACTGCCTTAATGATGGCTCCACCTATATGATCGCCCGCCGCATGCTCGAAGGCGGCAAGACGCTGACCCGCGCCCAGGTCGAAGACCATTCCCTGAACCTGAAATCGTTGCTCAGCTAGAGCCCAATCCGGAGATTTCGATGCCTGCTCCCGAAAATCGACTGAAGGCCCGCCTCCGCAATGGCGACCGCACGACAGGGCTCTGGCTATCACTGACCAGCCCCTATGTCGCCGAGCTTGCGGGGCATATCGGTTTTGACTGGCTGCTGATCGACGGCGAGCATGCGCCGAACGACCTGCGGACGATCATGGAGCAGCTGCAGGTATTGCGATCGTCGACATCGCCGGTGATCGTGCGCCCGCCAATCGGCGCGGTACACCTGATCAAGCAATATCTCGACATGGGCGTGCAGTCTTTCCTGATCCCGATGATCGAAAGCCGCGAGCAGGCCGAACTGATGGTCAAGGCCGTCCGCTATCCGCCGCATGGCGTCCGCGGCGTCGGCGCCGGCTCGGCCCGCGCATCCTATTTCGGCAATATCGGCGATTACACGCACACCGCAAATGACCAGATATGCCTGATGCTGCAGGCTGAAAGCCGCGCAGCGATCGCGGCGCTCGACGACATCGCCTCGCTGGATGGTGTTGATTGCATCTTCATCGGCCCTTCCGACCTGTCCGCCGACATGGGCTACCTCGGCAATCCTTTCGCCGATGAAGTCCAGAAGGTCATCGAGGATGCTATCAAACGGGTTCGTGGCCATGGCAAGGCCGTTGGCATCTATATGGCCGAACCGGCCCATGCGAAACGCTACCTTGAACTCGGCGCCAACATGGTTGCGATCGGCTCGGATGCGGCTGTGCTGGTGCACGCGCTGAAAGACTTGAAGGCCAGCTATCCGTGATCTGGATGTTATATTCATAACAGACAGAGTTGACTTTTCACACCAGTCGCCACATCTTGTTGCATCGTTTCACAAGAGTGTCGGCTGATGGTTGCGCGCTACAAGGACAGGCTGGATCATCTCGGGGCGTTGATATCAGAACGCGGCGTCATTCACCTGAAGGATGCAGCAAAAGCACTCGGCGTTTCGGAAATGACCATCCGCCGCGACATATCTGGCGAGACGGACCGCTTTGCCTATCTCGGCGGCCATATCATGCCGGCGCAGGCGGTCGAACCTGAGCAACCCTACGAACTCTCGGCGGCCGCGGACCGTCATGCCCAGGCCAAGCGCCAGGCCTGCATCCATGCGCTGAACCACCTGCGCGCCGAGGACACCATCTTCGTCGATTGCGGCTCGACGCTGATGCATCTCGCAGACCTCCTTCCTGACTCCATGCCGCTTACTGCAGTTTGTTATGCGCTGAATATCGCTGACAAATTGGCCCTGAAGCCGCACATGCGGCTGATCATGCTGGGTGGCTTCTACCACCCAGCCTCGGCCTCCTTCTCCGGCTCGTCGGCGCTCGATCTGCTCAGCCAGATGGGCATCAACACGGCTTTCTTCTCAGCTGCGGGGCTTGATGAGGATCGCGGCGCCACCTGCGTGCATTTCCATGAGGCGGAAATCAAACGTAAGGCGATGAGCGTTTCGCGCAAGAAAGTCCTGATTCTCGACAGCAGCAAGATCGGTCGCATTCGCCCCGCCTTCTTCGCGCGCCCGGATGAATTCGATGCGATCTACACCGAAGATGGCACGTGGCAATCCGAGCCGGTGCCTGACGCCTAACTCCTGCCCCTGTTACGGCAAAGAATGCGCCTTGACGGATCGGCGTTTTGGTGTAAAAATAACATCAATCTGATAATATCATAACAAATTGCCCGAATGGGGCAAGGCCGGGAGGCTGATGTGGACAAATCAACCATCGACAAACCTGCGCATACTGCCAATCACGGCTGGCCGCGCAATCCGGGCATGAAGCTCGATCTTGGCTGGGTCATGGACCAGCGGGTCAACCTCTCCGCCGGCGAGCGCCGCGTGGCGACCCTTCCCGGTCGCCGCACCGTCAAGAAGGACGCGCAGGCCGCCTGGCTGCTCAAGGCGCTGACCTGCATCGACCTGACGACGCTGAACGGCGACGACACTGCCGGACGCGTCAAGCGCCTCTGCGCCAAGGCCGCCAGCCCGGTCCGCCCCGATATTCTTGATGCTCTGGGAATGGGCGATCGCAAGATCACCACCGGCGCCGTCTGCGTCTATCACCGCTTCGTCGCGACCGCGGTCGAGGCGCTTGATGGTACCGGCATTCCAGTCGCCGCCGTCTCGACCGGCTTTCCTGCCGGCCTGTCGCCGCATACGACCAAGCTCAAGGAAATCGAGGCCTCCGTGGCCGATGGCGCCCGCGAGATCGATATCGTCATCACCCGCGAACATGTGCTGACAGGCAATTGGGAAGCACTCTACAAGGAAATGCAGGAATATCGTGCTGCCTGCGGTGAGGCTCACGTCAAGGCCATCCTTGCGACCGGCGACCTCAAGACGCTGCGTAATGTCGCCCGCGCCTCGCTTGTCTGCATGATGGCCGGCGCGGATTTCATCAAGACTTCGACCGGCAAGGAAGGCGTCAACGCGACGCTGCTGGTGACCCTGATCATGATCCGCATGATCCGTGAGTATGAGGAACGCACTGGCTTCAAGGTCGGCTACAAACCGGCCGGCGGTATCTCCACTGCCAAGGACGTGCTGAACTACCAGTTCCTGATGAAGGACGAACTCGGCCGCGAATGGCTGGAGCCCGATCTGTTCCGCATCGGCGCGTCGAGCCTGCTTGCCGATATCGAGCGCCAGCTCGAACATCACATATCAGGCGCTTACTCTTCCTTCTCCAGACACCCGATTGGATGATTGATATGTCCGTTGCAACCTATTTCGACCAGATGTCCTACGGCCCCGCACCTGAAGCCGACACCGAAGCGCGTGACTGGCTGAAACGTCATGGCGCCTCGTTCGGCCATTTCATCAACGGCGATTTCCGCCCCTCGACATCGGCCAAGACCTTTGTCACCCATGAGCCTGCGACCAGTGCCGATCTCGCCAAGCTGGCGATTGGTACCGCCGAAGACGTCGATCTCGCAGTCGCCGCCGCTCGCAAGGCGCAAGGGCCGTGGGCAAAGCTCTCCGGCCACCAGCGTGCCCGCCATCTCTATGCCTTGGCTCGCATGATCCAGCGGCACGGTCGACTGCTGGCAGTCGTGGAAGCCATCGACAACGGCAAGCCGGTGCGTGAAACTCGCGACATCGATATCCCCCTCGCCGCTCGCCATTTCTATCATCACGCCGGCTGGGCGCAGCTGCAAGAAACCGAGTTTGCCGATCACAATCCGGTTGGCGTCGTCGGCCAGATCATCCCGTGGAATTTCCCGCTGCTGATGCTCGCCTGGAAGGTTGCGCCAGCACTTGCGCTTGGCAACACGGTCGTACTCAAGCCAGCCGAATTCACCTCTTTAACGGCACTGCTGTTTGCAGAACTGGCTGCCGCAGCCGGGCTACCGCCGGGTGTCCTCAATGTCGTCACCGGCGAAGGCGAGACCGGCGCAGTCGTCGTCGACCATCCCGGCATTGACAAGATCGCTTTTACAGGCTCGACGGAAGTCGGCCGCATCATCCGCGAAAAGACTGCCGGTTCCGGCAAGTCACTGACGCTCGAACTCGGCGGCAAGTCGCCCTTCATCGTCTTTGACGACGCCGATATCGACGGCGCGGTCGAAGGCGTGGTCGATGCCATCTGGTTCAATCAGGGCCAGGTCTGCTGCGCCGGTTCCCGCGTTCTCGTACAGGAAGGCATTGCACCCAAATTCCACGCCCGGCTCCGCCGCCGCATGCAGACGCTGCGCGTCGGCCATCCCCTCGACAAGGCAATCGACATGGGCGCCATCGTCGCGCCGGTGCAGCTCCGGCGCATCGAGGCGTTGGTCAATCAAGGCGTCGAGGAAGGCGCCGAACTTTACCAAAGCGAAATCGAGCTCCCCAAGATTGGCTCCTACTACAAGCCGACGCTGCTCGCCAATGTCCAGCCGACCTCGATCGTTGCCACCGAAGAGATCTTCGGGCCGGTTGCCGTGTCGATGACGTTCCGCACCCCAGATGAAGCGATTCAGCTCGCCAACCACACGCGGTATGGCCTCGCGGCCAGCGTCTGGAGCGAGACGATCGGCCTGGCGCTGCACGTCGCCGCCAAGCTGCAAGCCGGTGTCGTCTGGGTCAATGCCACCAATCTTTTCGATGCTTCGGCCGGCTTCGGCGGCAAGAAGGAATCCGGCTTCGGCCGCGAAGGCGGCAAGGAAGGCGCTTACGAATATCTCAAGCCCAAGGTTTGGGCCAATGCCAAGCCGCGCGCTGAAATCGCAGTGCCGCAGCTCAAGACCACGCAGGGCGATTTTGCAGCACCTCTCATCGACCGCACGGCAAAACTCTATGTCGGTGGCAAGCAGGCCCGCCCGGACGGCAACTATTCGCGCCCAATCGTCTCGCCCAAGGGCAAGGTGATCGGCGAGGTCGGCGAGGGCAACCGCAAGGACATCCGCAATGCGGTGGCCGCAGCACAATCGGCCTCGAGCTGGGGCAGTGCGACAGCGCATAATCGTGCACAGATCCTCTACTACATCTCCGAAAACCTTGCATCCCGCGAGGATGAGTTCGCCGCCCGCATCATGGCACAGACCGGCCGTTCGGCATCGTCCGCCAAGGCCGAAGTCGACATGTCGATCTCGCGCCTGTTCACCTATGGCGCCTGGGCAGACAAATATGAGGGCCTCGTCCACACGCCGCCCCTGCGCGGCGTAGCGCTCGCCCTGCCCGAGCCGCAGGGCGTGGTCGGCGTCATATGCCCGCCGGAAGCGCCATTGCTCGGCTTCATCAGCTTGGTCGCGCCACTGATCGCCGTCGGCAATCGCGTCGTTGCAGTGCCGAGCGAGCCCTATCCGCTGTCGGCAACGGATTTCTACACCGTGCTCGAGACATCGGATGTACCGGGTGGTGTGCTCAATATCGTCACCGGCTCCGCCATGGAACTCGGCAAGGCACTTGCCAGCCACAACGATGTGGACGCGGTCTGGGCCTTCGGCTCACCGGCCCTCTCGGCGATGGCCGAGAAAGCATCGACGGGCAACCTCAAACGCATCTTCACCGATTACGGCAAGGCATGGGACTGGATGGATCCGGCGCAAGGCGAGGGCCCGCTGTTCCTGCGTCGGGCAACCGACGTCAAGAATGTCTGGATTCCCTACGGGGAGTGAGGGGTCGAGGGGTACGTTTTTCACCCCTCACCAAGCGCGCCCAGGCGCTCAGCTTCGCTTCACGCGGGCTTGCTATCCTCTCCCACAAGGGGAGAGGTTAACTCGCAGCAATGCTGGCACCCTACCTCTCCCCTTGTGGGAGAGGATACGAAGGCCGGGTGAACGCAGTGAACCCTTGGCCGAAGTTGGTGAGGGGTAAATACTTCAGAAGCTATTACCGCACCTCCTCCAGCTCGATCAGTGTCCCGAAGAAGTCCTTGGGATGCAGGAAGAGCACCGGATTGCCATGCGCACCGATCTTAGGCTCGCCACTGCCGAGGACGCGCGCTCCGGCAGCTTTGAGATGGTCCCGGGCGGCGAGAATGTCAGCCACCTCGTAGCAGATGTGATGCATGCCTCCGTCCGGGTTTTTGACCAGAAACGACGCGATAGGAGAGTTCTCGCCCAATGGCTCGAGCAGTTCCACCTTGGTGTTGTCGAACTGCACAAACACCACGGTCACGCCATGTTCCGGCAGCACTTGCGGTTCGGAGACTACAGCGCCAAGACTGGTACGATAGCGCTCCACCGCCACCGCCAGATCCGGCACCGCCAGCGCGATGTGATTGACGCGTCCGAGCATGCTATTCATTCCTGAGCCGTCCTTCGGTGAGATCCAGCACGGCGCGTGCAGCATAGACAACGTTGGTGCCCGGACCGAAAACAGCCGAGACGCCGTGATCCATCAGAAACTGGTAGTCCTTGCGCGGAATGACCCCGCCGCATACGACGATGATGTCGCCGCCGCCTCTGGCTTTCAGTTCCTCGATCAATTCCGGCAGCAAGGTCTTGTGGCCGGCCGCCAACGATGAGACACCGACGACGTTGACCTTCTCAGCAATCGCGAGATCAGCAGCCTCGTCCGGCGTCTGGAACAGCGGTCCGGCGATGACCTCAAAGCCGATATCGCCGAAAGCCGACGCGATGACCTTGGCGCCGCGGTCGTGGCCGTCCTGCCCAAGCTTGGCGACAAGGATTCTCGGGCGTTTGCCGGTTTTGTCGATCTGGGTCCTGAGCCGGCTAACAAGGATCTGGTACTCCGGATCGTTGACGCTCGCAGGACCGTAGATGTCCGACACAACCTCGGGAACCGCGGTATAGTCGCCAAAGCTCTCGCGCATCGCATCGGAAATTTCTCCGACCGTGGCCCGCGCCCGCGCAGCCTCGACGGCAGCGGCAAGCAGATTACCCTCGCCGGACCGGGCCACCACCTTCAAGGCCTCGATGGCCTTCGCCCAATTGGCCTTGTCGCGCAACTGTTTGGTTTTCTCCAGCCGCCGCACCTGGCCTTCGCGCACAGCCTTGTTGTCGATATCAAGCGTTTCGATATCGGCCTCTTCGTTGAGCCGATATTTGTTGACTCCGACAATGACTTCCTTGCCGCGGTCCACCGCTGCCTGGCGGCGGGTCGCAGCTTCCTCGATCAGCCGCTTTGGCAACCCTGTGTCGATCGCTTTGGTCATACCGCCCAGCGCCTCGACTTCCTCGATTAGTGCCCAAGCCTTCTCGGCAAGTTCCGATGTAAGGCTCTCGACATAGTAGGAGCCCGCAAGTGGATCCACGACCTTGGTGACCCCGGTCTCATGCTGCAGGATCAACTGCGTATTGCGGGCGATGCGCGAGGAAAACTCCGTTGGCAGCGCGATCGCTTCGTCAAAGGAATTGGTGTGCAGCGACTGCGTGCCGCCGAGTGCGGCCGACAGCGCCTCATAGGCGGTGCGGACGATGTTGTTGTAGGGGTCCTGCTCCTGCAGCGACACCCCCGACGTCTGGCAGTGCGTTCGAAGCATCGATGACGACGCCTTCTTCGGATTGAACTCCTCCATGATCCGCGACCAGAGCAGGCGCGCGGCGCGAAGCTTGGCGGCCTCCATGAAGAAATTCATCCCGATCGCAAAGAAGAACGATAAACGCCCCGCAAAATCATCGACATCGAGACCCTTGGCGATCGCCGCGCGGACATATTCGCGGCCGTCCGCCAGCGTGAAGGCAAGCTCCTGTACCAGCGTCGCACCCGCCTCCTGCATGTGATAGCCGGAGATGGAGATCGAATTAAACTTCGGCATTTCCTTCGAGGTGAACTCGATGATATCGGCAATGATCCGCATCGAAGCCGCGGGCGGATAGATGTAGGTATTGCGGACCATGAACTCCTTGAGGATGTCGTTCTGGATCGTGCCCGAAAGATCGGCACGCGACACGCCCTGTTCCTCTCCAGTGATGATGAAATTGGCAAGGATCGGTATGACAGCGCCATTCATCGTCATCGACACCGACATCTCCTGAAGCGGAATCTTGTCGAACAGGATCTTCATGTCCTCGACCGAATCGATCGCCACGCCCGCCTTGCCGACATCGCCGGCGACGCGGGGGTGATCGCTGTCATAGCCGCGATGGGTGGCGAGATCGAAGGCAACTGACAGGCCCTTCTGGCCGGCGGCCAGTGCTTTGCGGTAAAAGGCGTTGGACTCTTCCGCCGTCGAGAAGCCCGCATATTGCCGGATCGTCCACGGCCGGCCGGCATACATAGTGGCACGGGGGCCACGCGTAAACGGCGCGAATCCGGGTAACGATCCGAGATGGGAGAGGTTTTCGGTATCCGCTTCGGTATAGAGCGGCTTGACGTCAATGCCTTCGGGCGTGTGCCACGTCAGGGTTTCAGCCTCGGCCTTGACCTCCTTGGCGGCTAGCTTTTCCCAGTCGGCGATGGTTTTGCTGGTCATTGGCGTATCTCCTGGGGTCTGCCCCCCTCTGTCCTGCCGAACATCTCCCCCACAAGGGGGGAGAGTAGATGAAGCACGCTCCCCGCCTCGAATTCTCGCCGTGTCCTCGCGCCTCGATGTTGTCTTTGGGCAAGGAGCGTGGGTCGAGTCGTTCTCCCCCCTTGTGGGGGAGATGTCCGGCAGGACAGAGGGGGGTAAGCCGCAGACACCACCATCACGCGAACTCCATGATCACTTCGTCGACAGCCAGACTCTGCCCGGCCTCGACCCTCACGGATTTTACCACGGCTTTCTTTTCAGCTTTCAGCACATTCTCCATCTTCATCGCCTCGACGGTGGCAAGAGACTGGCCGGCCTCCACGGTATCGCCCTCCTTCACCAGAACCTGGGTGATCACCCCCGGCATCGGGCAAAGCAGTTGCTTGGACGTATCCGCCGCCTTCTTGACCGGCATGAACTGCGACAGCTCGAACACCCGTGGGCTCATCACCTGCACGACCTCGTCGATCCCACGCCAGCGCAGCCGCCAGCCTGTGGAGGATTTGGCGATCTTGATGCCGAATGCCTGGCCGTTGACGGTAAAGCGCCCATGCGCAGTGCCCGGCGTCCAATCCGATGAGACGATATGGGAGACGCCGTCGTCGAAGGAAATATCAACCGTCTTGTTCTCGTAGGTCACCTGGATCGGCCAGTAGTATTTGCCGCCAACGGCGACATATTGCGTGCCGAGCTTGCGGGCATGATTGGCAAGCGTGCCGGAAATCCTGGTCTTGCGGCCTTCGTCTGAAAGCTGTGCAAAGGTGGCGATGGTCGCCAATAGCCGCGACTGGTCGTTCTCGGCTTCGACGCCGCGGAAGCCATCCGGCCATTCCTCTGCTATGAAGGCCGTGGTGATATTGCCGGAGTAGAAGCGTGGATGCGCCATTACAGCCGACAGGAATGGCAGGTTATGGCCGATCCCATCGACCTCGAAATTGTCGAGCGCATTTGCCATCGCCTCGATCGCCTCGGTGCGCGTTGGCGCCCAGGTGCAGAGCTTGGCGATCATCGGGTCGTAATACATCGAAATCTCGCCGCCTTCATAGACGCCGGTATCGTTGCGGACGATGGTACCGTCGGCAAGATGGCCCTCGACCGGCGGCCGATAACGCGTCAGCCGGCCAATCGAAGGCAGGAAGCCGCGATAAGGGTCTTCGGCGTAGAGCCGGCTTTCGATCGCCCAGCCATTCAAGGTGACATCGTCCTGACCGAAATCCAGCTTTTCGTCGTTGGCGACCTTGATCATCTGCTCGACCAGATCGATGCCGGTGATCAGCTCCGTGACGGGATGCTCGACCTGCAGGCGGGTGTTCATCTCGAGGAAGTAGAAATTGCGCTTGCCGTCGACAATGAACTCGACAGTGCCGGCCGAGAAGTAGCCGACCGCCTTGGCCAGCAGCACGGCCTGCTCGCCCATCGCCTTGCGCGTCGCCTCATCCAGGAAGGAAGATGGCGCTTCCTCGACGACTTTCTGGTTGCGCCGCTGGATCGAGCATTCGCGCTCGCCGAGATAAAGCACGGTGCCATGCTGGTCGCCCAGCACCTGGATTTCGATATGCCGGGGTTGGTCGACGAATTTCTCGATGAAGATGCGGTCGTCACCGAACGAACTCTTAGCTTCGTTCTTCGAAGACTGAAAACCCTCGCGCGCCTCGGCATCGTTCCACGCGATGCGCATGCCCTTGCCGCCGCCACCGGCCGAAGCCTTGATCATCACAGGATAGCCGATCCCGGCGGAAATCTTCACTGCTTCCTCAGCATTGGCGATCAGGCCCATGTGACCCGGCACGGTCGAAACACCGGCTTCGGCAGCGATCTTCTTTGACGTGATCTTGTCGCCCATCGCCTCGATCGCGCCCACCGGCGGTCCGATGAAAACAACGCCCTCCTGCTTAAGCCGCTCGGCGAAAGCGCGGTTCTCCGAAAGGAAGCCATAGCCGGGATGAACGGCATCCGCCCCCGTCTGCTTGATGGCAGCGATGATCTTGTCGATTACCAGATAGGACTGTGCGGAGGGCGCCGGGCCTATATGCACCGCCTCGTCGGCGAGCTTGACATGCATCGCCTCGCGATCGGCATCGGAATAGACCGCGACAGTTGCGATGCCGAGCTTCCTGGCCGAGCGAATGACGCGGCAGGCAATTTCACCACGATTGGCGATAAGGATTTTCTTGATCATCGAGCGGATACTTCCTGAAGGGTATTCCTGACGCTCTGGTGACTTTCACCAAAGCGCCGAATTTCAAAGGCAGAGACGGTTTCTCATTCTGCGCTCATGTCATGGCAAGCTTGTCTTCGGTCTTCGTTTCGAAGTCCGAAGCGTCATGGCGCTCGTGCAGTTGTTCCGACGGATCGCCAGATGTGCGGTTTACCATGCAACCTCTCTTGACGGCCGGGCGAGCCGCAATCTCAGCGGTCCAGCGCTGGACATGTGTGTAGATGCCGACATCAAGGAAGGAGCCGGCATCGCCATAGGACTGGTTGAGCGCGAGCTTGCCGTACCAGGGCCAGATTGCCATGTCGGCGATGGAATATTGCGAACCCGCCATGAACTGGTGATCGGCGAGATGCCGGTCGAGCACGTCGAGCTGGCGCTTCACTTCCATCGAGTAACGATCGATCGCATATTGGATGTGCATCGGCGCATAGGCATAGAAATGGCCGAAGCCGCCGCCCAGGAAGGGCGCCGAGCCCATCTGCCAGAACAGCCAGTTCATCGTCTCCGTGCGGCCCTTGTGATCCCCAGGAATGAAGGCATCGAATTTTTCCGCGAGGTAGACGAGGATCGAACCAGACTCGAAGACGCGGATCGGCTCAGGCGTCGAACGATCCATCAGCGCGGGAATCTTGGAGTTCGGGTTGACCTCCACGAAACCCGAGCCGAACTGGTCGCCATCGCCGATCTTGATCAGCCAGGCATCATACTCCGCTCCCGCGTGGCCGGCAGCGAGCAGCTCTTCCAGCATGATCGTCACCTTCTGGCCATTGGGTGTGGCCAGCGAATAGAGCTGCAGCGGGTGCTTGCCGACGGGTAATTCCTTCTCATGCGTGGGGCCGGCAATCGGGCGATTGATGCTGGCAAAGGCGCCGCCGTTGGCCTTGTCCCAGGTCCAAAGCTTGGGGACTTCGTAGCCGGCGGGGAAATTGTTCTCAGGTAATTTGTCAGTCATGGAAATCTTGTCCTTGGTGTCCTTTGGCTTCAGGCAAGCCAAAAACTATATAGGTGCGGCGATCGCATCGGCGCTATGGGCAGTGACACTCTTGTCACGCCGTCGACCACCAAGCTATCGTTGGCGTTGGCATCATCACTTTCCTTCGTGTTGTCTAATGAACGCACTGGTCAAAGTGAGCTTCCAAAACTCATCGATATCAACTGGCGGCTCACCATCAGCGGCGCGACCAGAAAAGAACGCCGAAGTCGGTGTTACCGACCAATCTTTGGTAGATGTGGCTGATGAATAAGTAAAATTCAGGATATAGACCGAAGTATCTTCTATTTGTTTTCCGTTGACTACAAAATACGA
The DNA here is from genome assembly GCF_057787725.1 of Shinella sp. OV683. Lineage (NCBI taxonomy): Bacteria > Pseudomonadati > Pseudomonadota > Alphaproteobacteria > Hyphomicrobiales > Rhizobiaceae > Shinella > Shinella sp. OV683. The sequence goes on along the minus strand of NZ_CM173543.1, from coordinate 109,842 downwards.
CTCTACAACAACAGGAAATCCTATTGTTCCAACCTTTATGTAATCGTCGTTCTCTTTAACAAAAAGCTTCAGACTGTCGATTATTTCCTTTTCGACGCGGCTTATGGAATATATTCGTTCTGAGACCATCACATTCCATTTATCGCCACCTAGCGCCTTAGGTGTTGTAATAAGTATCTGCTGACCCAAAACCGCTTCGTTTGGATCAAGAAATTTGTAACCCTCCTTGTCCGCCTCAATTCGCCAGATGGCCTTTTCATTCGATCGAAAAGACGCCTCCGCTATGTCTGCCGCGCGTTTCGTTTCAGCATAACTCAGTATTGAAATAGCAAGAGCTAATACAGAAAGAATAATAGCCGCCACATCGACTTTTGACACATTTTCTAGCCATCGAGTCTTGCTGCTCAGGTCGTTGCCATCAGCTTCCATTAAACGGCTCCTCACAAAGGCATCGTATCGTGCTTGCGCCAATGCGTTTCCTGCTTCTTGGTGCGGAGCATGGCAAAGGCGCGCGCCAGTCGCTTGCGGGAAGAGTGCGGCCAGATCACCTCGTCGACGAAGCCGCGCTCGGCGGCCACGAACGGGTTGGCGAACCGGTCCTCATATTCCTTGGTGCGGGCGGCGATCTTTTCGGGATCCTTGAGTTCGGAGCGATAAAGGATCTCGGTCGCGCCCTTGGCTCCCATCACGGCAATCTCAGCGGTCGGCCAGGCGTAGTTGACGTCGGCGCCGATATGCTTGGAGGCCATGACGTCATAGGCGCCGCCATAGGCCTTGCGGGTGATCAACGTCACCATCGGCACGGTCGCCTGGGAATAAGCAAACAACAGCTTGGCGCCGTGCTTGATGATGCCGCCATATTCCTGCGCCACCCCCGGCAGGAAGCCCGGCACGTCGACCAGCGTCAGCAGCGGAATGTTGAAGGCATCGCAGAAGCGCACGAATTTCGCAGCCTTCCGCGAGGCATCAATATCGAGGCAGCCGGCCAGCACCATCGGCTGGTTGGCGACGACGCCTACCGTCTGGCCTTCGAGCCGGATGAAGCCAGTGAGAATATTGCCGGCAAAGGCCTGGGCGATCTCGTGAAAATCACCCTCATCGGCGATTGCCAGGATGAGTTCGCGCATATCGTAGGGCTTGGCGGCGCTATCGGGGATCAAAGTGTCCAGCCGCATTTCCAGCCGATCGGGATCGTCGAAGAACGGCCGCACCGGCGGCTTTTCGCGATTGTTGAGCGGCAGGAAATCGAAGAGGTCGCGGATCTTCAGCAGCGCCTCGATATCGTTGTCGAAGGCGCCATCGGCCACCGAGGACTTCGTCGTATGCGTCTTGGCGCCGCCGAGATCTTCGGCCGTGACGATCTCGTTGGTGACGGTTTTGACCACATCCGGCCCGGTCACGAACATGTAGGATGAATCCCGCACCATGAAGATGAAATCTGTCATCGCAGGCGAGTAGACGGCGCCGCCGGCGCAGGGCCCCATGATCACCGAGATCTGCGGCACGACGCCCGAAACCTCGGCATTGCGGCGGAACACCTCCGCATATCCCGCAAGCGACGCAACCCCTTCCTGAATGCGCGCGCCGCCGGAATCGTTGAGTCCGATAACCGGCGCACCGTTGCGGGCGGCCATGTCCATGATCTTGCAGATTTTCTGGGCATGGGTCTCCGACAGCGATCCGCCGAGCACGGTAAAATCCTGGGAGAAGATATAGACAAGGCGGCCATTGATCGTGCCCCAGCCCGTCACCACGCCATCGCCCGGCACCTTACTTTCGGCCATTCCGAAATCGGTGGCCCGGTGGGTGACATACATGTCGTATTCCTCAAACGAGCCCTCATCGAGCAGCACGTCCAGCCGCTCGCGCGCCGTCAGCTTGCCCTTGGAATGCTGGGTCTCGATGCGCTTCTCACCGCCGCCGAGACGGGCGGCCGCGCGCCGGGATTCCAGTTGTTCGAGGATTTCACGCATAGTTCACCACACCTTTGTCGACGCCCCATCAGAAAGCCAATTTTGCATAAATCCGAATGGATTGGAAAAAAACTGTTGAACAGGCGAATGTGTGCAGTTTACAGATTTATGAACTGAATTTTGCAAAGTTGCGAACATGGCTGTGGGCAAACTTTATATCGGCCGAAAGGTACGCGATCTGCGTCAGGCCAATCGCGCCACGCAGGCGCAATTTGCCGAGCGTATCGGCATTTCTATTTCCTATCTCAATCAGATCGAAAACAACCAGCGGCCTGTTTCCGCCGCCGTGCTTCTGGCCTTGGCGGAGAAGTTCAAAATCGACCTTGCCGATCTTTCGGGCGGCGAAGGCGACCGGTTGATATCGGCCCTGTCGGAGACTTTGACTGATCCACTCTTCGACGCCTACACACCAAGCCTCCAGGAACTGAAGCTCATTGCCCAGAATGCGCCGGGGCTCGCACATGCGCTGATCACTGCGCATCAGGCCTACCGGCACAATTCCGAACAACTCGCCAGCATCGACGACACGCTCGGCCGTGGCGCCGGGCTGACGGAACGAACACCTTATGAAGAGGTGCGTGATTTCTTTCACTTCGTCGACAACTACATTCATGATCTCGACATTCTGGCGGAGAAGCTCGCAAGCGAGATCGGTATCGGCGAGAGCGATCCCAATCCTGTGCTGGCAACCTATCTTGAGCGGCAATACGGCGTGCGGATCGTGCGTGGCCCTCGCGACGAGGACATGATCCGCGCCTATGATCATCAGGCACGCGTGCTGACGCTGAGCTCCTATCTGCCGGCATCAACCCGCGATTTCCAGATTGCCCTGCAGATTGCCCAGCTGCATGCCGGTGAGGTGGTGGATGGCATCGCTCGCAATGCCGGATTTCGGACTGGCGAAGCCTATGAGATCTGTCGCATCGGGCTGCACAACTATTTCGCAGGCGCGCTGATCCTGCCCTATGGCAAGTTCATGCAGGCTGCGCGCGACGTCCGCCACGATCTCGATCTTCTGTCGGTGCGGTTCGGTGCGAGCCTCGAGCAGGTCTGCCATCGCCTGAGCACCTTGCAGCGACCCGGCGCCAAGGGTGTGCCGATCTTCTTTGCCCGCATCGATCGTGCCGGCAACATCACCAAGCGCCACAGTGCCGCCAAGCTGCAATTCGCCCGCTTCGGCGCCGCCTGCCCGCTGTGGAATGCCCATCAGGCCTTCGAAATGCCGGGACGGATCATTCGCCAACTGGCCGAGACGCCAGATGGCGTCCGCTATCTCTGTCTCTCGACGCAGATCACCAAGGGCGGCCGCGGCTTCCGCCTGTCGCAGCAACACTATGCATTGGCACTGGGCTGCGAAATCTCTTATGCGGATAATTTCGTCTATGCCGATGACATGGACCTGGGCAACCGCGCAGCCTTTGATCCGATCGGCATTTCCTGCCGGATCTGCGAGCGCACCAAATGCGCCAGCCGCGCCATGCCACCGCTCAAGGGACGGCTGATGATCGACCATGAGAACAGGTCGATGCTGCCGTATCGGCTGAAGGAGAATTGAGACGAGTTAAGACCCCTCCCAAACCCTCCCCACAAGGGGGAGGGCTTAACCCGGGATACGCGCATCGACTGTGTCTGCGGCGTATGCTGAAGGGGCGAGATTTCAGGTGGGGTGTCGCCTCGATTTAAGCCCTCCCCCTTGTGGGGAGGGTTTGGGAGGGGCCTTTCTTCACATCAGCCCCTCAAGAACCGCCCCACCGCATCGATCTCGTTCGAACGGATATCATGGCCGCCCGAATGCCATTCGACAGTCACCTCGGCCCTTTGTCGCCTGAAATAATCTGCAAGGCCTTCCGTCAATGGCACTGGGCAAATCGGATCGCGTTCGCCCGCCGTGATCAGCACCTGCCGTCCGGCAAGCCCGGCATTGTCCTTGGGCTTGAAGGGGATCAGCGGATGCATTAGCGCCGCCTTGTCGAACAGCTCGGCCTTCTCGAACAACACGTTGGCGAGAATGTTGGCGCCATTCGAATAGCCCAGGCCGAAAACTTCCGATGCCTGATGCGTCTCGGCCAGCGATTTCACGAACCCAGCCATTTTCTCCGTCGCCCGCGCAAGGTCGCCCATGTCATAGACGCCCTCTCCGGTCCGGCGGAAGAACCGCGCGGCACCGTATTCCGAGATATCGCCGCGCGGCGAGACGATCGTCGCCTCGGGCAGCAGGTTGCGCCCGAAATCGAAGAACTGGTTTTCATCGCCGCCCGTGCCGTGAAAGACAAACAGGATCGGCTTGCCCGGTGCACCGGCCTTCAGCCGGTGCACGTAGCCATGGGTTTCGACACGATCGATAACAGCCATGCCTCAATCCTCCAGTTTCGGAAGATGCTGCGCCAGGATCGGCCGGAGATGCTTGTGCTGCTGTGGCAGCATCAGGCCCTCGCCGAGATGGGCAGTATCTTCGTCGCGATCGAAGCCCGGCTCGTTGGTGGCGACTTCGAACAGCACGCCACCCGGCGTGCGGAAGTAGATCGCCCAGAAGTAATCGCGATCGATCACCGGGGTGACTTGATAGCCGGTATCCATCAGTGCCTTGCGGACCTCGAGCTGCTTTTCGCGGTTCTCGACCGCAAAGGCAACGTGATGCACCGAGCCGGCGCCCTGCTGGTTGCGGGCAATGTTCGGCATGGTTTCCAGATCGATGAGACCGGCCTCGTTGCCGCCCGGAACGATTAGGCGGGTGACGCCATCCCTGGAGTCAAGTTGCTCATAGCCCATGAACTTCAACAGTTCGGCCGTTGCACCTTCGTCGCGCAAACGCATGGCAACCGAGTGGAAGCCGCGAATGGCGTGATCTTCCGAGATGCCACCCTCGGTCCACGGTGCACGTGCATCGTCCTTGACCTCGACCAGTGCAAAGCCGTCGCCATCGGGACCGGCAAAGTTGAGGCGCTTTTCGCCGAAGCTTTCTTCGCGCTTGATGCCCGTGACGCCCTGCTTTTCGAGCCGCTCCTGCCAGAAGCCCAGCGAGCCCTCGGGAACGGAAAATACGGTCGTTCCAACTTCGCCAGTGCCGGGACGGCCGCGGCTCATGTGCTGGAACGGGAAATAGGTCATCACCGTGCCCGGCGTCCCGATCTCGTCGCCGTAATAGAGGTGATAAACGTCCGGCGAGTCAAAGTTGACGGTTTTCTTGACCCGGCGCAGGCCGAGCGACTTGGTGAAGAAGTCATTGTTGGTGCGGGCATCCGCCGCCATGGAGGTTACGTGATGCAATCCTTTGATCTGGTTCAGCATGATACGATCCTTTCGCCTGACTGCGCAGGCCGTTGTTCTGGGATGATATATGCCCGCGACAGGACGGTTTCGAAAGCCCCACAACCCAGCACGGATTGTTCACAAAAATCGAGGTAAAAAATCTATTTAAGTATATAAATTGGTGACAATCACATTGGCCGGCGATAGAGGCGCGGCATGCCGTAGATAGGGGCAATACGGTTGATCGCACCGGCCAGACGCTCGCGCGCCACGGTCATCGAGTAGCCGTTGGCATGGATCATGGTCGTGGTGTTTTCCATGATCGCCACATGGCCCTGCCAAAACACCAGGTCACCCCGCTGCAGATCCGCTCTTTCGATGACCTCGCCGATCGATCGCTCCTGCAGGTCGGCATCGCGCAAAACCTGCTTGCCCGACATCATCAACGTTAGTTGAATAAGGCCGGAACAGTCGAGCCCGAAGCTCGAACGTCCGCCCCAGAGGTAGGGCGTCTCGACCAATCGGGCGGCAAGCGAAACGAAATCGGTCCCGAGGGGTTCGCCGACCGCGCCCAGATGGCTGGCGATGATGGCACCCTCGGTGGTCACCAGATATTTCGTGCCCCGCGTTTCAACCTCGCCGGTCACGGCCAGGCGACTGCCAATCGACAGCATGGCGATCGGCGGCATCTTCATATCGGGCAGAGGATAAAGAAAGGTCCGCGGCACCGTGACCCAATGGGTCTTCGGGGCAACGAGATCGCGAAGCGCGTGCTCCTCGATATAGCCGACATAGCCATCGACGTCCGATTGCGCCCAGGCCCAGCCATCGCGGCGATCGAAAACCATGACGGACTCGCCAAACAGCAGTTCGGTATCGATCGCAGAGGGTGTGTTGGGTTCGATGCGCATGGCCGTCTTGGAGACAATAACTTCGGCCGGCGTGCCCTCGGCAAACCGGTCGGCAGTCACCTGTCCCGTCAGGCTGGCATTGGCCAGATCGGGTCGAAAGGCATTCAGCCGGCGGTCGAGAGCCATGGTGGATCCTCAGTGCGAAAGTTCGTGCGCCTTGTCGATAACAAGATCTCCGAATTTTTCAAGGTAAAGCGCACCGGCGACTGTCCGTTTTATGATCACATTGCGCCGGTCGCGATCGTCGCGCATGCGGTCGACGATGCCCATGGCACCCATCGTATCGAGCGCTCTGGTGATTACCGGCTTGGTGACACCGAGCATACCAGCCAGTCCTCGTACCGTGTGCGGCGGCGGCACGAGATAGATATGTAGCAGAATGGCCATCTGCCGCACAGTGAGATCGCCGTCGCCACTCTTGACCTGCCCCACGGCAACCGAGTGCCACAGACCAAGCGCCTGGGATGGGGTCAATTCGACGGACACGCGACCTCTCCAGATGATCGTTTCGTAACCGTTCCATTTTCAGGGAAAATGAAGGGTCGCGCAAGTCCGTCAGTCAAACACGGTTAACTCTTGGAATTGCGGGCTTCCAGCATGTTGAAGATGGCGCGAATGGCCTGCGCCTCGCCACCGCCCGGCGAATGCGGCCGTTCGTTCGGCGTCCAGGCATAAATGTCGAAATGCGCCCAACTCTCGGTCTTCTTGACGAAGCGCTTGAGGAACAAAGCTGCCGTAATCGCACCCGCCATGCCGCCGGCGGGCGCATTGGTGATGTCGGCGATCTTGGCGTTGATGTCCTTTTCATAGCCCTTGTAGAGCGGCAGGCGCCAGAGCGGATCATCGACCTCGAGGCTCGAATCCGCAAGGCTGTGCGCCAGATCCTCGTCGTCGGTGAAGAATGGCGGCAGGTCCGGGCCAAGCGCCACGCGCGCAGCTCCGGTCAGCGTGGCCATATCGATCAGAAGATCAGGCTCGTCCTCGTCGGCCAGCGCCAGCGCATCGGCCAGAATAAGGCGGCCTTCCGCATCCGTGTTATCGATCTGCACGGTCAATCCGGCGCGGCTCTTGTAGATATCGCCGGGACGGAAGGCATTGCCGGAGATCGAGTTCTCGACCACCGGCACCAGCACGGTCAGATCGATCTTGAGTTTCGCGTCCATGATCATCAGCGCCAGGCCCATGACATTGGCGGCACCGCCCATGTCCTTCTTCATCAGCAGCATCGATGACGACGGCTTGATGTCGAGCCCACCGGTGTCGAAGGTCACGCCCTTGCCGACCAGCGTCACCTTCCGGTGGCCTTTCTTGCCCCAGCGCATCTTCATCAGCCGCGGCGCCTGTTCGGATGCTCGGCCGACGGCATGGATCAGCGGGAAATTCTGCTGCAGCAGGTCGTCGCCGCGCACCACCGAGACATCCGCCTTGTAATGGGCGGCCAGCGCGCGGAAGGCGCCTTCGAGCGCATCGGGACCCATATCGTTGGTCGGCATGTTGATCAGGTCACGCGCCAGAAACACGCCGGCGAGCAGCCGCTTGATCTGTGCGGCATCGGCATCTGCCGGAATCATCAGCGTCGGCGGGTTCGCGGTCTCCGATTTGTAGACATCGAAGCGGTAGCTGCCGAGGCCGTAGCCCAACAGGATGCGGTTGGCCGTCAGCGGCGCTGTTTCGACATGCCAGTCGCCGGCCGGCAACAGCCGCGCCAGACGTCCAGTCAGATAGGGTGCATCGGACGGGTTCTTGCCCAGACCGAACAAGGCGCCCGCAAGGTGCCCATCCTCGCCCGGAACCAGCAGCAGCGAGCCGGTATCGCCCTTATAGCCGGCCTTCTTGGCCCATTCATAGGCGACAGGATCCACCATGCCCGTCTCCATATGGGCGGGTGTCACCGCGAAGATCGGCAGCGTCTTGCCACCCTTGGTGTTGAAGGGAGACGGACGGTCGATGAACTGGTAGGGCGCCATGAAGTATCCTGTCGGAAATACGAGGTCTGAATCGCTGAATTAACGATCCGTTAGGGTTAACAGATTATTGCTGGAGCGAGGGTTGCGATGGAAATCGGGCAAATTTGCTGTCGCCGGCCAAACTGATAGGGGTTGCGACATGGCTCGATCGAGAATTTTCACCTCCCGGGGCGGATTGCAGAGCGGTGCGCTCATCCTGGCCATGTTGCTCGCTTCGTGTGCCACTGCCAGCCGGGAGACAACGGGATCGATCCCCAATCTCAACAAGCCCGTCGACCAGATGAATTCAGCCGAACTCTCCGCGGCAACGCGCAAGATCGGCGACGATTATGCGAAGAACCCCAAGGATCGCAATGCCGGCCTGAATTACGCGGCACTTCTGCGGATGACCGGCAAGAATGGCCAGTCCCTCGCCGTCATGCAGCAGGTCGCCATCGCCAATCCGAGTGATCGCGATGTGCTTTCGGCTTATGGCAAGGCATTGGCCGGCGCCGGACAACTCGAGCAGGCGCTTTCGACCATCTCCCGCGCCCAGACGCCGGATCGTCCCGATTGGCGGCTGAAATCGGCCCAAGGCGCCATCCTCGACCAGATGGGCCGTCCCGACGAAGCGCGCCAGGCCTATCGCGATGCACTCGACATCCAGCCGAACGAACCGTCCGTGCTCTCCAATCTCGGAATGTCCTACTTGCTGACGCGCGACCTGAAGACGGCGGAAACCTATATGCGCTCGGCCATCAACCAGCCGGGCGCCGACAGCCGCGTCCGCCAGAATCTCGCGCTCGTCGTCGGGCTGCAAGGCCGCTTCCAGGAAGCCGAAAACATCGCCCGCCAGGAACTGACGGCCGAACAGGCCGAAGCCAATGTCGCCTATCTCAAGGGCATGCTGGCGCAGGAAAGCTCGTGGCAGAAGCTATCGAGCGCCGACAACAAGAAGAGCAATACCAACTAACCTGAATGAAAATCGATCCGCATGAAACGTTCATTCTCGGCAAATTCGTTGAACACGACGGCAAGACGTTGTGGGATCAAACTGCCCAACGCATCTTTGGTTTGACCAAAAGCTATCTGCGAAAGATTGCGGTCTCGGCGAGCGGCTGGGAAACTCTCTACCTCGATGAGATGGACGGGCGGTATTGGGAGTATTTTCATCCTCAGGCAGAAATGCACGGTGGAGGGCCTCCGGCCCTCCGACTATTGAGCGATGAACAGACGCGAGCCATCTATGGCGGCGATATGTAGCGGAGACCGATATGGCCGATCTACATGCGACAACCGTATCAATTGGGCCATGATCCTGCGCAGTCTTTTCCCCGATAACCCTACTGCCATTTCGTGACACCTCCCCTGGGGAGAGTGGATAACACGCAGCACCTCTTCGCATTGATTTCGTGGCGGACGCAGGTGCTTAGGCTGTGCGAGATTTTGCACGGAAAACACTCTCCTTCCGTCAGGGGGAGATGAGTGACCGCTGCGGCTTGCCCCGGTCTGCTAGACTCAGAACTTGTCCGATACCTGGATGCCGGCCGGCCCGAGAATGACCGCGATCAGCACCGGCAGGAAGAACAGGATCATCGGCACCGTGAGTTTAGGCGGTAGCGCCGCAGCCTTCTTTTCCGCCTCGTTCATGCGCTGGTCGCGGCTTTCCTGCGCCAGCACCCGCAGTGCCATTGCGATCGGAGTACCGTAGCGTTCCGCCTGGATCAGCGCCTGCGTGACCGCCTGCACCTGATCAAGCTGGGTGCGCTTGGCAAGGTTTTCATAGGCCGCGCGCCGTTCCTGCAGGAACGACAGTTCGGCGTTGGTCAACACCATTTCCTCGGCGAGCTCAGCCGAACTCTCGGTCATTTCTTCCGACACACGCTTGATAGCCGCTTCGATCGACACGCCTGATTCGACGCAGATCAGCATCAGGTCGAGTGCATCCGGCCAGGCTCGGCGAATGGACTTCTGGCGCTTGCCGATCTTGTTGGAGATGAAGATGTTTGGCGCATAGAAACCGAGATAGGCAACGCCGATAACGGTCAGCAACCGCACCATGAAGCTCTGGTCAGCGAGATAACCCAGGAAGAACACGTAGAACGCGGCCGCGGCGCCGAAGGCGAACGGCAGCGCGAAACGTGCGACCAGAAATGTATTCAGCGCATTCTGCGATCGGTAACCGGCGGCGCGCAGCTTGTCGACCGTGCCGGCATCGACCAGCGCCTCGCGAAGATTGAGCCGCTCGACGATCTGGCGGATATTGGTGTTGTTCTGGTGTCGAAGGCTGGTCTTCTGCATCGACATTTCGGCGTTCAAGCGCGCACGCTCGCGTCCGCGGATCAATTCGCGCTCGGTGGTCACGGACTTCATCCGCTTCTCAAGCCCTCCGCGATCGAAATAGGGCAGGATGAGGCTGTAGATCGTTGCAAACACTGCGATTGCGACGAGGCCGGCAAAGATGATCGTCGGGTCCGTCAGGGTCTTTACGGTATCGCCGTTCATAGCCTTGGTTCCCTTGTCAAATATCGAAGTTGATCATGTTGCGCATGACGAGGATGCCCATCGACATCCACACCGCCGAGGCGCCCATGATCAGGTGACCGCGTGGGTCGGTGAAAAGGATCATCATATATTGTGGCGAAGTCAGGTAGACGAGCGTCGCCACGATGAACGGAAGCGCACCGATGATCACCGCTGAAGCCTTGGCTTCCATCGAAAGTGCGTTGACCTTGGCCTTCATCTTCTTGCGGTCGCGCAGCACGCGTGAAAGGTTGCCCAGCGCTTCGGAGAGGTTGCCACCGGCCTGCGCCTGGATGGTGATGACCACAGCGAAGAAGTTGACCTCCTGCAGTGGCACGCTCGAATGCATTCGGCTGATCGCTTCAGGCACCGAGAGACCCATCTGCTGCGCCTCGACAACCTTGCGGAACTCCGACTTGACGGGTTCCTTGGCTTCGCCGGCGATCAAACGGATGGCGTCATTGAGCGGCAGCCCCGATTTGATCGACCGCACCATGACGTCGAGCGCATTGGGCAATTCGGTGATGAACTTGCCGAGACGGCGCTTCAGCATAAAGGCAACGAAGAGCCGTGGCAGACCCAGGCCGATCACGAAGGCAAGTCCCAGCGAAAGGTAGATCGGCATGCCGAGCATGAAGGTGACGACCAGCGTCGCGATGGTAAGGATCAGGCTGCCGATGTAAAACTGCGTTTCGCTGAAACCAAGCCCGGCCTGGGCAATGCGCGCCTTGATGGTCGCCGCCTTCTTGCGGCTGACTTCCTTCTGCTTCTTTTCCAGATCCTTGAGCGAATCCTGAACGGATTTGCGCCGCTTGGTCATTTCGGCCATGCGATCGCGCGAGGCCTTGACCTTGACGCGGTCGGTCTCGGCAGCCTTGATCTTGTCGACGCGGCTCTGGGCCTTTTTGTCGGCCTCGATCCGCGAAAACAGCACACCATAGCTTACCGCCCCGGCCGCGATGGCGACGAGCGCGATGATAGCAATCACTGTCAGATCCAGACCGAACATCAAAACACCTAGCTTCCCGAATTCCGCTTCTGCCCTATGGCTATTTCCGCTTAAGCCCTCGACTTGGTTTCCATCTCGTCCAAAGCCGCAGCCAGGCGCTTGTCTTCATTGAAGTAGCGGGCGCGGTCCCAGAAATGCGGCTTGCCGATGCCTGTGGACTTGTGGCGGCCGATGATCTTGCCGTTGGCATCTTCGCCTTCCATCTCGAAGCGCATCAGGTCCTGGGTGATGATGACATCACCTTCCATGCCGATCACTTCGGTGATGTGGGTGATGCGGCGCGAACCGTCGCGCAGGCGGGCGGCCTGGACGATGACATCGACCGAGCCGGCGATGATTTCGCGCACCGTCTTGGCGGGCAGCGTAAAGCCGCCCATGGCGATCATCGATTCGATACGGCTCAGGCACTCGCGCGGGCTGTTGGAGTGGATCGTGCCCATCGAGCCGTCGTGGCCGGTATTCATTGCCTGCAGCAGGTCGAACACTTCAGGTCCGCGGACTTCGCCGACGATGATGCGTTCAGGCCGCATACGCAGGCAGTTCTTGACGAGTTCGCGCATCGTCACTTCACCTTCGCCTTCGATATTCGGCGGGCGGGTTTCGAGGCGGACCACATGCGGCTGCTGCAGCTGAAGTTCGGCGGAGTCTTCGCAGGTGATGATGCGTTCGGTCAGATCGATGTAGCGCGTCAGGCAGTTGAGCAGCGTCGTCTTGCCTGAACCGGTACCGCCGGAGATGACGACATTGCAACGGACGCGTCCGATGATCTGCAGCAGCGTGGCACCCTCCGGCGTAACCGCGCCGAATTTCACCAGCTGATCAAGCGTCAGCTTGTCCTTCTTGAACTTACGGATCGTCAGTGCCGCACCATCGATGGCCAATGGGGGCGCGATGACGTTGACACGCGAGCCATCCGGCAGGCGCGCGTCGCAGATCGGTGAGGATTCATCGACACGGCGGCCGACCTGGCTGACGATACGCTGGCAGATCGACAGCAGCTGGGTGTTGTCGCGAAAGCGGATTTCGCTCTCCTCGATCTTGCCAGCGACTTCGATGAACGTCTGCCCCGCGCCATTGACCATGATGTCGGAGATGTCGTCGCGTGCGAGCAGCGGTTCGAGCGGGCCGTAGCCCAGCACGTCGTTGCAGATGTCGGCGAGCAGCTCTTCCTGCTCCGAGATCGACATCGCATAGCTTTTGATGGTGATGATATCGTTGACGATATCGCGGATTTCCTCGCGCGCGCTCTCCGTATCGAGCTTGGCGAGCTGCGAAAGGTCGATCGTGTCGATCAGAGCGGAGAACACCTGCGTCTTGGTGTCGTAGTAGTCCTCCGAGCGCGCAGTCTTCTTGCGCGGCTGCGGTGGAGGAGCGACGTTGCGGACGGATTGTGTTTCGCGCTTCGGCTCCTCAAGCACCGGCACATGCATCGGCGCCAGCGGAGGCGGCTGAATCACGGTCGCAGCCGGCGGCGGCGCGATCACCTGCGTGCCGCCGCTTTTGCCAAAACCCTCATTTCCACGCTTGCCAAACATCGGCTCTACTGCTCCGTACCCATCAAACTACTTCACTTCTTGCCGAGCATTCCAAGAATGCCGCCGAGGCCGCCCTTCTTGGATTTCTTGATCGTTGCCCTGCCGGTAACGACATGGGCAATCTGCGACATGATCTCGGCAACGGGCGATTTTGCATCCATCTCGGCAATCATCCGGCCCGAATTGGCCGCGCCGCCGAACAGCTGCGTATCGAAGGGAATGATCGCCGTCGGCTGGATCTCCAGCGGTGCGCAAAAGTCGGCCGGCTGGATCTCCGGTCGCTTCGGCAGACCGACCTGGTTGAGGACCAGGTGAGGAGTCTTGTCGTTCGGCCGGAGCTTCCTGAGCGAATCGAACATGTTCTTGGCATTGCGCAGATTGGCGAGGTCCGGCGCGGCGCAGATCACCACTTCATCGACATCGGCAAGCAGCGACCGCGTCCATTCGTTCCAGGCATGCGGCACGTCGAGAACGCTGATCGGCGCGGTCCTCTGCAGCACGTCAAGCACTGGCTGGAAGGCCATGCGGTCGAAATCGTAGGCGCGATCGAGCAGCGACGGCGCGGCAAGCAGCGACAGATGCTGCGAGCACTTGGTCAGCAGGCGATCGAGAAAGACTTCGTCGAGACGTTCCGGCGAATAGACGGCTTCCGCTATCCCCTGAGCTGGATCCTGGTCGAAATCGATATTGGCTGTGCCATAAGGCAGATCGAGATCGGCCAGAATGGTTTCGGACGAAAACAGCGTCGAGATGCCCCAGGCGACATTATGGGCGAGGGTCGAGGAGCCGACGCCACCCTTGGCGCCGATGAAGGCGATGCAGCGACCGAGCGGCTCGGCTTCCGGATCGACGAAGATCGACGAGATCGCCGCAATCAGGTCGCTCAGCGACACCGGCGTGACCATGTATTCGGAAACGCCGGAGCGGATCAGCTCGCGATAAAGCGGAATATCGTTGTAACGGCCGATGATCACCACCTTGGTGGTGGGATCGCAGACCTCGGCAAGCGGTGCCAGCTCTTCCATGATCGCGCCGGGTTGCGCGCTGGTCTCGAGCAGGATCAGGTTCGGCGTCGGCGTGGACGAGAACATGTTGGCCGCGGCCTGGATACTGCCCTGATTGACGCGGAAGCTGACCTTGGCCATGCGCCGATCCTGGGCCAGCTTTTCCATCAGGCCGTACATGCCCTCGGTTTCGCAAAAGCCGTGGATCGAAATGCGCGGAAGCGGGCGGAGATGATCGAGATCGCCCGGGCGCGTCTGGACTTCCGCATCCGGCTCGTCGGCTCCCGTCTTGATTCCATATTCGACTGCGTTCATCGTCTTGCTTCCGTTTTCTGTTCGAGAAATTGCCGGCGGAAGATGCCGCCCGCACTATTCCTCACGGTAAACTCGAATAACCTCGGCCCTGCGTTCGGCATCGATCGGTGTCATGCCGCGCGGCCCGACCAGATCGGCGGGGCTGGCGATCTGGGCTGCCAGGTTCTGCTGATTGGCGCAGCCGAAGTTTTCCCAATTGGTATTGTCGATCACCGTCTTGCCGAACAGGTCGCTCGGCCATTGTCCGCAGTCATTGGTGATCGCGGTCACCCCAATGAAGCTCAACCGCACCGGCGCCGACGCATCCGGCGATTGCGGGGTGTAGCTCGAGGTAATGATCCTGGTATTGGCAATGTCGGCAGCAGCGAGCACCTTGCGGATTTCGTTGCGAACTGCATTTGCGGATCCGGAATTGGCCGCACCCTGGGGGACGATGATCGCGATCGTGCCACGCGAGATCGCCTTGTAGTCCTGCGCAAAGCCAGTGATCAGGTCGCGTGTCGCCGGCGTCAATCTGCTCTGGCCTGCTCCCACCGGCACATCGAGATTGTGTTCGACTTCAGCCAGTGTGATCGGATGGCGCGTGCGATAATCATCCGGGATCGAGCTCGTGGTCTGCCTGTCCGGCCGGACCGTACCGCACGAGCCCAGCATCGCCGAGGTGGCGATCAGCACGGCGGCACCCGCAAGCCGGAAGACCCTGGCTCTGGCCTGATGTGAAGGGGCAGCGTTCTGGATGTTCAACATGTTTGTCCCCTCACTTGTAGATAAAGCCGACATTGCCGTTGTAGCGGCCCGGCGTTTTTGCATCGTCGCGCCGGCCATAGATCTTGTTGACGCGGTTCAGGAAATACATCGCCACATCGCCTTCCGGATTGAAGTTGTCGTCCGGGCGGCCCAGCTTGGAGCGCTCGACAGGACGAACAAGATACGGCGTCGCGATGATCACCAGTTCGGTTTCGCTGCGCTGGAAATCCTTCGAGCGGAACAGCGTTCCAAGGATCGGGAGGCGTGAAAGCCCGGGATAGCCGGACGTAGCCTGGCGGATATTGTCGCTCACCAGACCCGCGATAACGATGGAGCCACCGGACGGGAGTTCCACCGTCGTTGAGGCCTCGCGCTTGCGAATACCTACATACGTCGAGCCGCTGCGGTTCTCGAGCTTGCCAAGCGCATTCCTAAAGAAACCACCAGGACTGACGACCGATCCCTCGAAAGTTGGTTCGGAGACATTCGTCTCGATACTGAGGGAGATACGGCCGGGGGAAAGTACAACAGGCTTGAAATTAAGCTCAATGCCGTATTCGACCGACTCTGTTTCGCGTGTGATGCTACCGTTTCTTTCAAGTTCCTGCTTCGACGTCACTCGGAACTCGCCGCCGACGTTGAATTTAGCCTGCTGACCTGAAATCGCGGTAAGACTGGGTTCCGCAAGCGTACGCATAACTCCAGCCTGCTCCATCGCATTCACGAAAGTGGTGATGTCCAGGCTTCCTATAGTGCCGGTAGCGGTCGCGTCTGTGAAAGCATTGACGGACGCTCCGAGGTTGGTAGGATTCTGGAATGATATCGAACCATTGGTGCCCGAGATATTGCTGTTGAATCCCAATTGCTTCAGCACCTGCCGGCTCACCTCGGCCACGGTAACCTTCAGCGTCACCTGATCTTCCGCCTCGATCGTCAGCAGATTGACGATCTGCGAGGTCTGCCGCGCTTCGTTGAACAGTCCGACCGTAGCATCGCCTGTAGCGGACGAGGCCGACGCGGTGATGTTTCTGGTCGTCGCTTCACCACCAGTGACGAATATTTCCGCAAGCTTCGAAGCCTGAGAGGCATCCTGCGGCGTCCGCACAGTACCCGAAAGCACGATATTGTCGGATATGATTTCGACCGTGATATCGGAATCGGGAATGAACCGCTTGAGCTGCGTCTGCAGCGTGGTGATATCCCGCTCGATCTCGAGATCGATCGTCACCAGTTCCTCGCCGCCTGCGCCGAAAACGAAGACATTTGTCTGCCCGACGGCCTTGCCGAAGATATAGAGGCGCGTCGATGTACGGGTCACAGCATCGGCGACTTCGGGGTTCGCTACGAGAATATCGTGGGCATCAACCGGCAGGTCGATGACGATCGCCTTGTTCAGGCCAAGCTTGATGTTCTTGGAAACGCCGGGGCCAACCTGGGAGATCTTGTAGATGGACTGGGCGGCGGCGTGCGCCTCGGGAACGCCGAGAATGTCCAGGCAGCCCAAGCCGGGCACGCCCGCCACTGCAAGCGAGAGGCTGAGCGTCGCGGTGAACGGGATGAGAAGTTTGCGGTTTGATGTCTTCACGGACCTGCCCCTGTTCACTGGCTCTGCTGAGCGCCGGAATTGGTGTCGTTCAATTTCTGGATGACGCCCGACTTGATCACCTGGATCGTCGGAGTGCCGCTATCGCCGGACAGCAGATGTTTGGCGAACGCCGAGTCAGGCTCCTGTGCGTCGGCAACCGATCGGAGCGCCAGTGTCAGCTTGTCAGCCAGTTGCTGTGCTACCGCGATGATCTTGGCCTGGTCAGGATTGAGCTCCAGCGTCGCGGTCGTACCGACCACAGCCTTTGCGCCCTCTTCCTGCTCCTGGATATTCTGGTCGATCGCCAGGACGCGGATATTCGTCAGGATCGTCTCGGTTGAGTAGCTGCCGTCTTCTTCCTTCTTGACCATGATGACGTCGACACGGTCATTCGGCAGGATGAAACCGCCGGCGCTGGTGGAAACGGTGATATCCGCGCTCACGGCGCGCTTGCCCGAGGGCAGCAACGAAGACATGACGGCATTGCCGGGATCGGCGATCTTTTCCGCACGCAGCGGCTCGCCTTCGAAAATCGGCATCCGGACGATCGCGTTCTTCAGTTCCGTCAGAGCTTCGGGGCGCTTCTGCTCTGTAATAAAACCTTCGACGATCGAGCCTTCGGGCCAACCGGCCCAGCGCATCGATTCCTCAGTCAGTTTCGAGCCGATCGGAAGATTGGCCGACGCGACGAGCACGTTGACGACGGGTTCCTTCTTGACCACCGTTTCGGACTGCATCTGGACCACGGTTTCCTTGCCCGTCATATTCATGGCAAGGAATGCGGCAGCACCTGCGGCAACGAGCGCTACGCTCAATATGATAAGGCGGGCGGGCTTCATTCCAGGATCCCTGCGGTTGACGAATTTCAAGCCGCAGAATGGTCAGGAATTGGTGTAATTATGGTTAACGCGACACTTACGAATATAGTTAATTGTAAATAAATTCGTTGTTCTTCGATCAGTTGAACATCGTCGAAGACGCGATAACGTTATAGCTTGCTTGAATTAGTGAATTGTGCCGATAACCGACTGGACGAGCGGCGATGTCGGAAAGGCCAGGAACGCAGCCGCACCGATGGCGATCCCGTATGGCACCTTCTTGGCATGCAGCATTGTTTCGGGGATCGGCATCCGCGAAACGATAATCAGATTGTGATTGGCCCGCAGCATGAGGATGATAACCGACAGGAAGCCGCCCAGGATGGAGACATAGGTGAGGTAGACCACCAGCGATTCATTCAACCCGAACCAGACCGCGCTTGCGGTCAGGATCTTGGCATCGCCTCCGCCCATGATGCCGAATGCGAAAAGCGCAAAGCATGCCGCAAAGACTGCGCCACCTGCACCGATATGCAGGGCAAAGTCGTGCAGGGATATGCCAGTGAAGGGGGCGATCACAATGAAAGATGCCACCAGCACGATCGACAGGCGGTTGGGTATGGTCATGGTCAGGAGGTCGCTGAACGCGGCCATCGCCATGCACATCGGAAAAACCACAAGGATCGTTGCTGCAATCATCCTCAGAGACCTTCCATCAACTCGGGATCATCGGTAGAGGAGCAATTCTACTCCGACCGGCTTAACAAAGCGCAAACCTCAAACGATCACAGCGCCGCGCATTCCTGGTGAATACGGGCGCCGTGCGGCTCAGATGCCACGATATGAAGCAATCGATGCCACGGCCTCGCCGGGAGAGTTGCAGCATCCACGCTTCCTATCAGGTCACGTTAAGCTTGGTCGAAATCGCGTTAAACTGGGTATTGAGCGAGTTGCCGAGTGCAGTGGCACCGGTGATCAGTGCGACGGCGATAAGAGCTGCGATCAGTCCGTATTCGATGGCGGTAGCGCCAGACTCGTCCTGTAGAAGACGCGCGAAAAGCTTTGGCATGGGAACCCCTTTTTCAACAGCCACAACAACCCTCGTCATCCACATCTATAATTCTTTTTCATTGAGTTTGTTTTAACGGGATAGGTAAACGCCAAGTAACAACCGTGAATTCATCACTGTTTTCCGTGTCATACGGGGATTCTCGTAAATCATTCCAGAAAAGAAAATGGCCCGCATGAAGCGAGCCATTCCATTCAGGAAGAAGATGCTGATGGGGTATGCGAGTAGAAATCAGCCGGTGTAGTTCAGCTTGGTCGAAAGTGCGTTGAACTGCGTATTCAGCGAATTGCCGAGCGCAGTGGCACCCGTGATCAGAGCAACAGAAATAAGTGCCGCAATGAGACCGTATTCGATAGCGGTCGCACCGGATTCATCTTTGGCAAAGCTTGCGAAAATCTTGAGCATGTAAACCCCCACGGTTCGGTGAAATGCAACACCAAACGTTGCACATAGAGACATATAATATAGATGAATTGCGGTCAGATTAATACTGTGATTAAAAGTGAAACTAATTTTACTTATTAGATAATACTTCACTAAGACGGACGTATCGAAAATAAAAAACGGCCCGCCATTTTTTGGCGAGCCGCTTTGCTGTTCTTGAGAACAGAGATCAGCCGGTGTAGTTCAGCTTGGTCGACAGCGCATTGAACTGCTTGTTGAGCGAATTGCCGAGCGCGGTAGCGCCGGTAATAAGAGCAACGGAAATGAGGGCTGCGATAAGGCCATACTCGATGGCGGTAGCGCCGGACTCATCTTTCATGAAGCGTGCGAAAATCGCGGACATGTTGGTCTCCTGGTAAATGTACATCAGCACTTCCGCCAACTGTTTTCCGTTGATCGGATAGCTGCAGACTACATGTGGCTCGTTTCGCCCGGCTTAATAAAGGAGGTTAACATTTGGTAAATGACTTTCAAGTTCTTGTTTGGTGAAAATATTACTAAGCGTATCCGCGCATTTTTAAGTAATTCGGCCTTGTGTCTGGCAGCGTTGAAAAACCATGTAGCTGGGCGTTTTCTCCTCTTTGCCGCAAACGGTACTGGTAACCGTCAGCGATACGCGCACATGTAGGGGGAGCGCGCGCGACGGATCTCGAAAGGAGACAGGATTATGGCACGCAACGCGCTGTCGCAGTGTGGCCGTTAAAGCGAATGTCTGCTAAAGAACCAGAGCCTTAAGGCTTCATTCATCAATCTTGTCCATTCTCGATTCATTAAACCGGGTTTGGAATCAGGTCATGCGCCTATCGGCCGCTCTCAGAAGTGCATCATCGTGGACCGGCATCGCGGTATTCGCGTGTGTCGTGGCGCTTGTCGCAGGCCAGACGGCAAAGGCCGACGACAACATGATGCGCGTCTTCCTCAATCACGCCAAAGTGCTGAAGCTCGACCGGCCTGTTTCCAAGGTTATCGTTGGCAATGCCAGGGTGGCCGATGCGACTGTCGCCGATTCCCAGACGATCGTGCTGACCGGCAAGGCTTTCGGTACGACCAATCTCGTCCTTCTCGATGCAGAGGGCAACGCGCTGCTCGACGAGCGCATCCTCGTCTCGATCGACGAAGGCAATACCGTGCGCATGTTCCGTCAGACGGAACGCACAGTCCTTTCCTGCACTCCGTCCTGCGAAGTTCATCAAGCATTGGATACCGGAGCTAATTAAGCTTCGGCTGGAATCTTAAGGCCTTCTTGCCAAACCGGTTAAACTTGTATTTCCGGCAAGAACCGGGACTTAAAGCTTTGTCGTTATTGTCTCCAAAATTCCAGCGCAAGGACGCTTGATGACCGGGCAACGGACGAGCAAGAACAGGGAGTGGACCATCTTCAAGCGGCTCCGAAAGGACCGCGAAGGTGCGGCCGCAATCGAATTTGCGTTGCTGGCCATCCCATTTCTAATGCTGATTTTTGCGACTTTCGAGACATTCGTCGCCTTTGCCGGCGAGCAGCTCATGGCAAATGCCGTCGATACCATGGCGCGCAAGATCCGCACCGGAGAGATCACCTTCGGCCAGGGCAAGGCAACCGACGTCACCGAGGTCGAATTCCGCCAGGAATTCTGCGACCAGATCGCCATTCTCAGGATGTGTTCATCCACCGAGGCGAACACCCCGTCCAAGCTCTATCTCGATGTTCGCCAGTTCGCATCGTTTGCCGACATGCCCAAGGACATTCCGAAAGTGTCGAGCGCTGAATATGCCGATCTCGACACTTCGGAATTTGCCTTTGCGCCGGGCGGCTCCGACACCAACAATATGGTGCGCGCCTATTACCGCTGGCAGATCGTCACCGATCTCGTCCGGCCGTTCATCACCAACATCCGCCCGCCGGGAACGCTTATCCCGACCGACTATCTCATCGTATCGACCGCTGCTTTTCAGAATGAAAAGTACTAGGCCGTCAGGAACGCACATGTCCGGTTTTGAAGACCTGCCAAAAAACCGCATCGCCGCATCTGCCAGACGGTTCAGGGCATTGTTCTCCGACCGATCCGGCGCGAGTGCCATCGAGTTCGCCTTTCTCGCGCCAATCCTGCTGGCGATCTATCTCAGTTCATTCGAGATCACCACGGGCTACACGGTCGCCCGCAAGGTGCTGAAGGCTGCAGGCACCGTCGCCGACGTCGTCACACGGCAGTCGACCGTCAACAAAGCCTTTCTCAACGATATGATCGATACGGCGGAAGCCACTATCGCCCCCAATGGTACCACCGGCATGACGATGAAGATCACCGGCGTGACGATCGATAGCGCCGGCAATGCCAAGGTTCTCTGGTCGTGGGATGAAGAGGGCAACGCGCCCTATACGAAGGGCGCGGCCGTGACAGTGCCGTCCGATATGCGCACGCCCTCCTCCTTCCTCGTGCATGCCGAAATCTCGCAGCCGCACAAGATGATGCTGTTCCTTGGATCGCCGACAGGTTTCGCGAATTCGGTGCGCACCATCACCATCACCCGCGACTTCTTCTATCGCCAGCGCATGAGCGAGGATATTGCCTGCCTCGATTGCTCCTGATCGCCATCGGTTGCCAAACCATTCGCCTGGCTTTACTCAATGCGGGTTGGCAATCGACACTCTGAGCCCCATTGGGCTCGAAAGGCATATCAATGGCACGCGCTTTCCTCTTCGTGCTCGACTCCTTCGGCATCGGCGGCGCCGCGGATGCCGAGAAATATGGCGATCTGGGAGCGGACACGCTTGGACATATCGCTGAATTCTGCGCTGCCGGCGTGGGCGATCGTGAGGGACTGCGCGAAGGCTCATTGCAACTGCCCAACATGGCGAGCCTCGGCCTGATCCATGCCCACCAGCTAGCCAACGGCAGGCCGCCGCGCGGACTTGAACTGCCCGCCAAGGTGATCGGCGCCTATGCCGCTGCCAGCGAGACCTCGCGCGGCAAGGACACGCCATCCGGACATTGGGAGATTGCCGGAACGCCCGTAATGTTCGACTGGGGCTACTTTCAGGTTGGCGAGGAAGCCTTCTCGCCCGAACTGGTGCAGGAGATCTGCAAGGCGTGCGATCTCCCCGGTATTCTTGGAAATTGCCACGCATCCGGCACCGAAGTCATCGCCGAGTTCGGCGAGGAGCATATGCGCACCGGCAAGCCGATCTGCTACACCTCCTCGGACTCGGTTTTCCAGATTGCCGCCCATGAAGAAACGTTCGGCCTCGACCGGCTGATTTCCATGTGCGAAACCGTCCGCAAGATCCTCGATCCGCTGAATATCGGCCGCGTCATTGCCCGACCCTTTATCGGCACGGCGCGCAATAATTTCGAGCGCACCGGTAACCGCCGTGATTTTTCGGTTCCGCCACCCGAGCCCACCTTGCTCGACCGGCTGATCGACGCGGGCGGCAACGTCCATGCCGTCGGCAAGATCGGCGATATTTTTGCCCATCAGGGCATATCCACGCTGACCAAGGCCAATGGCAATATGGCTTTGTTCGATGCGACGCTAACGGTCATGGACAAGGCCGAAGGCGGCGATCTGGTCTTCACCAATTTCGTCGATTTCGACATGCTTTACGGTCATCGCCGCGATGTGCCGGGCTATGCTGCAGCCCTTGAGGCCTTCGACCGGCGGCTGCCGGAGATCGCCCGCCGCATGCGTGTGGATGATCTCGTCATCCTGACGGCCGATCACGGCTGCGATCCGACATGGCGCGGCACCGACCACACCCGCGAACGCGTGCCTGTGCTGGCTTTCGGCCCCGACGTCATTCCCGGCTCGCAAGGCCTGCGCTCGACCTTCGCCGATATCGGTGAAACCATTGCTGCACATCTTTCGATCGGCCACGGCAAGCACGGCAAAAGCATGCTCTAAAATGGGGATGAGCACTGCAAACGGAAATGTTTCCTTGCAGCGCTTCCCGCCGCGTGAAAAGAGTTGGGCGAGAGATCAATCAAGAAGAGGGCAACTCCGATGGAAGGCGTAACCGTCATCAATCATCCGCTGGTGCAGCACAAGCTGACCATCATGCGCAAGAAGGAAACGTCCACGGCTGGCTTTCGCCGGTTGCTGCGGGAGATTTCCACCCTCCTCTGCTATGAAGTGACCCGCGACCTCGAAATGACCATCGAGGAAATCGAAACCCCGATGACCACGATGATGTCGCCCATTCTCGAGGGCAAGAAGCTGGTCTTCGCCTCGATCCTGCGCGCTGGCAACGGCCTGCTCGAAGGCATGCTCGACCTCGTCCCTTCGGCCCGCGTCTCCCATATCGGCGTCTATCGCGACCACGAAACGCTGAAGCCGGTCGAATACTATTTCAAGGCGCCGGAAGATATCGACGAGCGCCTCGTCATCGTCGTCGACCCGATGCTGGCCACCGGCAACTCCTCGATTGCAGCCATCGACAAGCTCAAGGAACGCGGCGCCCATAACATCCGCTTCCTGTGTCTGCTGGCAGCGCCGGAGGGCATCAAGAACTTCCACGCCTTCCACCCGGACGTGCCGATCTACACCGCCTCGATCGATAGCCATCTCAACGAGAAGGGCTACATCGTGCCGGGCCTGGGCGATGCCGGCGATCGCATGTACGGAACGAAATAATTAACCCGCTGTTAACGCAGATTAATATCTGACGGGGACAGCGGTCACTAATTTACATTTCGATTAGGAATTCCGCCTATCGTTTCCGGAGTACCCGAAACGAGGCATCTCAAATGATCGGACGCGCAATTCTCATATGGTCGTCGGCGGTCGTCGTCGCGATCAATGTGCCGAATATGGTGGGCTTCGTCTCCAAGAGCGTGGCCGCGAGCGAAAGCCAGTCCGCCGATGTCGTCAATGTCTCAGCCGAGAATGGCAGATACTACGTCCTCAAGGCCAATGAGCAGGGCCACTTCGCCGGCAAGTTCCGCTTCAACGGCAAGCCGATTGGGGCAATGGTGGATACAGGGGCGACCTTTGTGACCATCAACGAATCCGACGCCCGCAGCCTCGGCTACGGCGGCAATGAGCTCAATTTCCGCTACAAGGTCTCCACCGCCAATGGTGAAGTCAAGGCTGCCCGCGTGATGATGAAGTCGGTGGAAATCGGCACCGTATCGGTCCGCAACGTCGAGGCGTTGGTGCTGCGCGGCAAGTCGCTGCAGTTTCCCCTGGTTGGCATGAGCTTCATGCAGAAGCTCGGCTCCTACTCCGCCGACAATGACGAGATGCGACTCATCAACTGATGAGCTTCAGGATCGCCGGCCCCCGCATGGTCGGCACCTCGGAAATACCGACGCAATCGAGATAATCTCGCGTGGCTTTTGCAGCCGCGTCCTCGCTCCGTGCATGCACGAAGGCGATCGGCGCGCCGGCCTCGACACGGCTGCCGATCGGCAGAATAGCGGAAAAACCGGTCCTGTGATCGATAGCATCATCCGGCCGCATCCGACCGCCACCCAATCCAATTACCGCGAGCCCGACATCCCGTGTCTTGAATGCGGAGATATAGCCGCTGTTCGGCGCCAGGATGGGCGAGATCACCGGCGCTGCCGGCAGATAGGCCTTCCAGTTCTCGACAAAATCGTCGGGACCGCCAAGCGCCGCCACCATCTGTCCGAAGAGTTCCAGCGCCTTGCCGCTCGAAAGCGCATAAGAGGCTTCGGCGGCCGCTGCATCGAGCGTCTCGGCAATGCCAGCGTTGACCAGCAAATGCGACGCAAACGCCATCACCACTTCATGACTGCGGGTACCTGGCTTGTTGCCGCTCAGGAACTCCATCGCATGCGCGACTTCCACGGCATTGCCGGCGCAGTCGGCGAGCGGCTCGTTCATGTCGGTGATCAGCGCTGAGGTTTTCACTCCCGCCCCGTTGGCGACATCAACGATCGAGCGCGCCAGCACCTCCGCCTCCTCCATGCTCTGCATGAAGGCGCCGTTGCCGGTCTTGATATCCATCGTCAGCGACTGCAGCCCGGCGGCCAACTTCTTCGACAGGATGGAGCCGGTGATCAGCGGCACCGAATCCACTGTCGCTGTGACATCCCGGATCGCGTAGAGACGCTTGTCGGCCGGCGCGATCTGGCCGGTCTGGCCGACGATCGCGCAGCCCACCCGCTTGACGACGTCGCGAAATTTTTCCGTAGTCGGGAAGATATCGTATCCCGGAATGGATTCGAGTTTGTCCAGCGTGCCGCCGGTATGGCCCAGCCCCCGGCCGGAAATCATCGGCACGGCCACGCCGCAGGCGGCCACGATGGGCGCCAGCATCAGCGAGACATTGTCGCCGACGCCGCCGGTCGAATGCTTGTCGCCAACGGGCTTGCCGAGATCGGGCCAATCCAGCACATCGCCGGAATCGCGCATGGCAAGTGTCAGCGCCACCGTCTCCTCGGCACTCATGCCGTTGAACCACACGGCCATGGCAAAGGCCGCCACCTGGCCTTCGGAAATGCGGTTTTCCGCCAGAGCCTTGATGAACTCATAAATCTCCGCCGGCGGCAGGGTCCCGCCATTACGCTTGGCGAGAATGACTTCCTGCGGCAGCATTCACTGGGCTCCGTCGATCGTGTCGGTCTGGAAGCTGAAGGGCAGAAGCTCGTCCATCGTCATGGTCTTCTTGATACCCGTCTCGTCGCAGAGATGGATGCGGGTGTTGCGATCGCCGAACTCGGCGATCTTCTGCCGGCAACCGCCACAGGGCGGGCAAAGCGCCATCTTTTCGGCAATCACAGCAATCTCGACGATCTTGCGCTGGCCACCCATGACCATGGCGCCAATCGCGGTGCACTCGGCACACCAGCCTTGCGGAAAGGCAAGATTCTCTACATTCGCGCCCCTGTAAATCTTGCCGTCCTCAGCGCGGATCGCCGCGCCGACAGGGAACTTCGAATAGGGCGCATAGCACAGTGCCATCGCATCGCGTGCGGCTTCGAACAGTTGGTAGGTGGACATCTTACCGTTCCTTCACATAGGGCGTGCCAGACGCCTTTGGCGGCGTCGCTTTGCCGATAAACCCGGCCAGGAGGACAACGGTGAGCACATAGGGCAAGGCAGTCCACAGCTGAACTGGCACTTCACCGATCAGCGGTATGGTCTTGCCTTGCATGGCGATCGACAGCGCGTCCAGAAAGCCGAACAGCAGACAAGTGAAAAGGATGTTCTTCGGCTTCCAGTTGGCGAACACCAACGCCGCCAGCGCAATATAGCCCTTGCCCGCTGACATGCCCTTGGTGAATCCCTGGCTCACAGCCATCGACATGAACGCGCCGGCCAGGCCTACGAATACGCCGCCAAGCAGAACAGCCTGGTAGCGTAACCGCGCCACGGAGATGCCGGCCGTATCAACCGCGCCTGGATTTTCACCCACCGCGCGCAACCTGAGGCCAAAGCGCGTCCTGTAGAGCACCCACCACGTGATCGGCACCAGCGCATACGCGAGATAGGTTAGCCAGTAGTGGCCGGAAAGAATCCTGGAATAGATCTCGCCCAAAACCGGGATATTTGCGACCGAGGCCGCAAACGGAAGGCCCCAATCGGCGCTGAATTTGGCGCCCTCGCCGAGCGATGGTGTCCGTCCGGCCATATTGAACCAGGCGTTGCCGATGATCACCGTGCCGCCCAACGCAATGAAATTGATCGCCGTGCCTGACACGATCTGATCGCCACGTTGGGAGATCGACGCGTAGCCATGCACGGCCGAAAACGCCACAGCACAGGCGATAGCGGCGAGCAGGCCGAGCATCGCATTGCCGGTGTAGGCCGCAGCCGAGGCGCCGGCGAAAGCCGATGCAAGCAGCTTGCCCTCCAGCCCGATGTCGACGACGCCGGCGCGCTCCGCATAGAGGCCCGCCAGTGCGGTGAGGATCAACGGTACCGACATGCGGATCGTACCCTGCATGATCGAGATTATCTCAGCATAGGACATCGATCATACTCCCGCGTGGCTAGAGACGGCGGCGCCGCGATTGTGCAGGCGGGCGAAGACGGAGGTGATCGACGGCCGGAACATATGCTCGAGCGCGCCGGCGAACAGGATGACAAGCCCCTGGATGATCACGATCATGTCGCGCGAGATATTGGGCATGTCGAAGGCAATCTCGGCGCCGCCCTGATAGAGCATGCCGAACAGCACCGAAGCCAGCACGATGCCGATGGGATGCGAGCGCCCCATCAGCGCCACGGCGATCCCGACGAAGCCGGCGCCGGAGACGAATTCCTGCTGGATACGGTGTTGGTCGCCCATGATCGAATTGATCGCCAGCAGGCCGGCGAGACCGCCTGAAATTAGCATGGTGATGATGATGATGCGCTTTTCAAAGATGCCGGCATAACGCGCCGCACCCGGCGAATGGCCGAGCGTGCGGATCTCGTAACCCAGCCGCGACCGCCAGATCAGCACCCAGACCAGGAAGGCGGCGAGAAGCGCAAGAAGGAAGGACAGGTTGAAGGGCGAGTTGCCGTTATCAAGGCCGAATATCGCCAGCAGCCAATCCAACTTCGGCAATTCTCCCCCCGGCCCGAAGGTGCGCGATTGCGGCGCCATGGAGCCGAGCGGCTTGTAGACATTGTTCAACATCCACAGCATTAGGTTATACGAGATATAGTTGAACATGATGGTGGTGATGACGATGTGGCTGCCGCGATAGGCCTGCAGCCAGGCCGGAATCAGCGCCCAAAGCGCGCCCATGATGGCGCCGCCGATGATGGCGAGCACGAAGACGAGATACCAGGGCAGCGTCGCGTCGAAAGTGAGCGCCGCTGCCGCGACACCGATGCCGCCGACATAGGCCTGCCCTTCAACGCCGATATTGAACAGCCCGGCATGAAAGGCGACGGCGACCGCAAGGCCCGCAAAAATGAAGTTGGTGGCATAGAACAGCGTGTAGCCGATCCCCTCGCCCGACCCGAACGCGCCGGTGATCATCAGCGAGGCCGCCTTGAACGGGTTTTCGCCGGCAAACACCACGACGAGCCCGGAGATAAGAAAGGCAACAATCAGGTTGACCAGTGGTATCAGGCCATATTCCGCCCAGTTCGGTAGTTTCGCAAAGGGCGCGCTCATTCTGCTGCCTCCATTCTGTCTTCGACACCAGCCATCAGCAGACCGATTTCCCCTTCCGGCGTGTCCGGCGTTCGCTCGCCGACCACCCGGCCGGAGAACATCACCAGGATACGGTCGGCCAGCGAACGGATTTCGTCGAGTTCGACCGACACCAGCAGGATCGCCTTGCCCGCATCGCGCATCTCGATGATGCGGCGATGGATGAATTCGATGGCGCCGACATCGACGCCGCGTGTCGGCTGGCCGATGATCAGCACGTCGGGATTACGCTCCATCTCACGCGCCAGCACGATCTTCTGCTGGTTGCCGCCGGAAAAGTTTGCGGTTTTCAGCCGCGCATTGGGCGGCCGGATGTCATATTGCTCAATCTTCCGCTGCGCATCCTCGCGGATCGCATTGACGTCGAGCAACCCCATGCGGCTGTATTTAGGATCGTCGTGGTAGCCGAGAATGGAATTCTCGGCTTCATCAAACTTCAGCACCAGCCCCATATGGTGCCGGTCCTCCGGCACATGGGCGAGCCCGCGCTTGCGCAGGCCTGCGGGGTCGCGATGACCGGTGACATCCGTCGTCCGGCCATTGAGATCGATCGTGCCAGTGACGGCGCGGCGCATGCCGGAAATCGCCTCGAGAAGCTCCGACTGGCCGTTGCCCGCAACGCCGGCAATGCCGACGATCTCGCCAGCCCGGACATCGAACGAGACATCGTCCACCATGGTCACACCGCGCGAATCCTTGACGGTAAGGTTGCGGACCGAAAGCTTGACGTCAGTGGGCCTCGCCTCGCCCTTCTCGACCCTGAGCAGAACGCGACGACCGACCATCAGCTCAGCGAGCTCCTCGACCGAGGTCTTGGCGGTTTCGCGCGTTGCGACAATCTCGCCGCGGCGCATGACCGACACTTCGTCGGTGATGGCCATGATCTCGCGCAGCTTGTGGGTGATGAAAATGACCGTCTTGCCCTGATCCTTCAGTTGACCAAGGATACGGAAGAGGTGATCGGCTTCGGCCGGCGTCAGCACGCCGGTCGGCTCGTCGAGGATCAGGATTTCGGCGCCACGGAACAGAGCTTTCAGGATCTCGACGCGTTGCTGGATGCCGACCGGCAGCTCCTCGATGACGGCGTCGGGATCGACTTCCATCTCGTATTCATCTTCCAGGCGCTTCAATTCCTTGCGCGCCTTGACGATGCCCTTGTTGAGCACCGGGCTATCCTCGGCGCCGAGCATGACATTCTCAAGCACGGTGAAATTCTCGACCAGCATGAAATGCTGATGCACCATGCCGATGCCGGCGGTGATCGCCGCACTCGGATCCTTGATGGCGACAGGTCGGCCACCGATCTCGATCGCACCCTTGTCGGCCTGATAAAAGCCGTAGAGGATCGACATCAATGTTGACTTGCCGGCGCCATTTTCGCCGATGATGCCGTGAATGGTGCCTTTGCGAACCTTGAGGTCAATGTTCTTGTTGGCGTGAACAGGGCCGAAACTTTTGTCGATGCCCTTGAGTTCGATAGCGAGTTCGCTCATGACAACCCATCAGATACCGGCCGACCTTCATGGCGCGGCGCGGAAATAACAATGTGAGGGTAATGGACTGCTTGTCCAGCACCTTTTTCATCGGCAGAACGGGAGGCGGGTATGGACAGCGACGAAGATCAGCTTCGGGAGCGTGTGACGCTCCTTGAGGAAAACGCCGCTCATCAAAGCATGACGATCGATGAGTTGTCAGCGCAACTCTCCGAACAATGGAAGATCATCGATCACTTGCAACTGAAACTGCGCCAGCTTTCGGAGCAATTCCGTGCGCTGGAGGATGCAAACCTCGAAGCGCCTGGGATCACCAAGCCACCGCATTACTGACCCGTCCCACGGCCGTTTCCGCCGTGCGAAAAGGCCCGCTCGTCCGGAGGGACAAGCAGGCCATTCTCCTAGATCAATAGGGGCACTTTTCGTCCGACATGTAATCGTGAACTTCGACTGCACCCGAGATGATATCGGCCTTCGCCTTTTCAAGCGCTGCGGCCATTTCCGGCGTGATCAGCGGCTTGTTGTTGTCGTCCATGGCAGCGCCGACGCCCTCTTCCTTCAGGCCGAGATTTTCGATGTCGGCCTTGAATTTGCCTTCCTTGACATCGTTGAAGGCATTGTAGACGGCGACGTCGACGCGCTTGAGCATTGAGGTCAGCACTTTGCCCGGCTGCAGGCCGTTCTGGTTGGAGTCGACGCCGATACCGAGCTTGCCGGCTTCAGCGGCAGCCTGGAGAACACCCACGCCGGTGCCGCCAGCGGCATGATAGACAACGTCAGCACCCTGGGCGATCTGCGACTTGGCGATTTCGCCACCCTTCACCGGGTCGTTCCATGCGGTGTAGTCCGTGCCGGTATAGGCCTGGAACACTTCTGCGTCCTTGGAGACCGATTTCACGCCACCCACATAGCCGCAAGCGAACTTGTGGATAAGCGGGATGTCCATGCCGCCGACAAAGCCGACCTTGCCGGACTTGGCTGCCATGGCCGCCATGACGCCAACGAGGTAGGAGCCTTCTTGTTCCTTGAAGACGATCGACTTGACGTTCGGCTGACCGGTCACGACCATGTCGATGATCGCAAATTTGGTGTCCGGATATTCCGGAGCGACCTTCTCGAGTGCTGCAGCCCAGGAGAAGCCTGCCACGACGATCGGGTTCTGGCCGTCCTTGGCGAACTTGCGCAGCGCCTGTTCGCGCTGAGCGTCGTTGGCGATTTCGAATTCGCGATACTTGATTCCTGTGTCGGCCGTGAACTTCTCAGCGCCGTTGAAGGCAGCCTCATTGAACGACTTGTCGAACTTGCCGCCCAGGTCATAGATCAGCGCCGGCTTCACATCGGCAGCCAATGCGGATGCGGCCATGGACGCGGTGGCCATGAGTGTCAGAAGAATTTTTTTCATTTTTTGTAGCCCTGTTTTTGCTCACACAGTTTTGCTTATCAGCAGGAGACCCCTCTACGCGTCTCGCAACCAAGCACCGGCCTCATTCCTCTTGAACCCGGGCGCCGGCATCCTTGCACGCCGCAGGAAAAAATTCACCAAAAATTTTTCAAATGGTAAAAAAAGCCGGAGGGGACGTGTTTCCTCTTTTGAATCAAGAAGTAAACGGTCCGGCAGTCCGTGCTCGGCTGATAGAATATGGCCGGCATCCGTGCCTTTCAAAACCGCAAGACTCGCCGGGATTTGCAGCGGGGCAATGCTGGCGCGGCTCATCGTCAAGAAGAGGCTCGGCCGCAACCCTGGCGGCTAGGCCGCAAAGCGCCCCGCAGCAGGCTTGCGCTTATAGGCGACGAGCCAGAATAGCAGTGACAGGATCAGAAACGCGATGACGGCCGGCTGCAGGAGGATCCATTCGACGACACTGTCCCAGAGGGCAGCGGAGATATGCGTCTGGAAATAGGTTTCCGCAGTCGCCAGAATTCCCGGATTGATGCTGAACAGTGCCGCGCCCAGCGGCGTCAGCGCAACGGTCTCGCTCGCAACGGACTGGATAGAATCGATAATCCCGACGATAACCGCAGCCGCCAGAAACAGGAGACTGAAAAACCGCAGGATAAAACGCATTCTATACCTCCCGGCGGACGATCCTCGATTCCCACGTGACGGCCTTTTCAGTCCGCAACCGCCACTTTCTCTGCAATGCAACAGGCGCCCAACCGGCATTCGCCTGCGCTTCGCATTGTATACGCCGAGAGATAACGTCCGGATGAAACCTTTTCAATGTGGCAACTTTGACAGTTCCCACAGAAGCCGCTCAAAAATATGTCATGAAGGGTTGATCATTCCCCAATCATCAGTATATACCGCGCCCGGAAGTTGGACGGAAAAAGGGCCCCGGCATTGCCAGGGATCTGAATGCGGCTAATCTCTTCTGAAATGTGGACAGGTGGCCGAGTGGTTGAAGGCGCACGCCTGGAACGCGTGTGTACGTGAAAGCGTACCGAGGGTTCGAATCCCTCTCTGTCCGCCATTTCCTCCCGTCAACCGATTGATTTTTATCGCTTTTCCAGATTTCCCGCTTCTTCCTGGTACAAAATCGGGATGAAGAAGGCATTCGTTCAAGGCTTCATGCCCGATATCTGTACCCCGGTATTGCGGGTCAGTTCTCGGTGGAAATCAACGTTGAAGACGTTCGGAGGCCTGCAGCAGTCGTTGAAAATGCACGAGGCAATCATCGACGCCATCGAGCTTCGTAATGAAAGCACTGCAGCCGAAGCCGCCGAGATGTTGATCGGCGCAACCTATCGAAGAAATTTTGCCGCTATTGACAAAACAGCTTGCGACTAGCGACACGACGCGTCGGAATGCCTTGTCCGTTAACGCATTGAGGTACTTTCGCCCGGACTTGCCGAGCGCGGCACCCGAACTGCGGCGAACGGCCTTGTAGGCGCGCTGGTGCGTCTACGCGCTCGCTCCATAGCCGGAAGCGCCGCCAGCGACGCATACGCAAACGCTACCCAGAACATGTCATTGAGCGCGGGGTCGACGACAATGGTTTCGGTGTAGGAACGAAAGCTTTGGGCCAGAAAAATTCCGATCGGCAATGCCATTTCTGGAAGCCGCCGCTTGGCCACCGCGTATAAAATGTGAAACGTCATGACAATCCAGATGGCGATAGCGATCACCAATCCCGGCAGACCGAGCTGCAGGCGAAAATCCAGCCACGCATTATGGGCGTGAGGCGCTTGCCATTTCACCTCATGCAACACGAAGTCCTGAAAATCCGGAGCACTCCATGCCGCCATGCCCCAGCCCCAGAAAGGTTTCCGGTCGATGAGGTAATGTGCCAGCAACCAAACATCATCCCGCCCCGTCAAACCTGCGTCTCGCGCAAGCAGTGTGAAAATGATGTCGCTTTCTAGAATCAGGTATCCAAGCCCCAGACCCACGAAGGCTGTGAAAAACAACATTGTGAATGGCGATGGCGCGCGGTTTACGACGTTTGTGAGATAGAAAAGCAGTCCTGTAATTGCGCAGACGGACAGCAATGCCGTGGCCGAATTTGCAAGCATCAGCAACATCGCCGACATCAGTATCAAGGCGCCCACGTAATATGCCGACGCCAACCGAAGGCGATAGAGGGAGATAGCCACCAGAAACGTCATGGCCGCCATCGATCCCAAACTGTTTTTATGCAGCATCGCGCCTCGCCAGGCGCCGCGGAAGTCTGTCGTGTGGGAAAGCGACGGAAGCGCTGCGATAAGAAACAATGAGGTCAGGCAAGATATCGTCAGGCATGCCGCCAGCACGCGCAACGCCCGATCGAAGGGAACAAAGTTCACCACATAAATCGCGTAAAGCGTAAAAACCAGAATTCGCCCGGTCCTGTTGAAGGAAACTCCGGCATCCGCCGCCCAGCGCGATGTCAAAAATGACCAGAAGATAAACGCAAACAGCAGCCAATTCGCCCGCAATGCCTGCATTGTCTTGGGAACATCTCGTGAATAGAGCCACATGATGTAAGCGAGGATAATCGACAGAATTACCGTCGTGTTGAGGGGACTTTTGGCGACGATGCCCGCAACACCGCCGAGGCCGCCGCTCAGATACGAGTCAAACGGAAACATCGTTCCGATCACAGGAAACGTCACGATGAGGATCAGGATGTATTCGCGTAACGAAAAATCGAGCAATTTTCTGCTGCGCGTCGCTCTCATGCTACAATCCTCGTATGCGTTCTCGGCGCGGTCCAAACGGTCGCCGGGCAAAGGGGTGCGCTCGTCTCGCCATGATCCGCTCATAGCTTACGATACCAGCTCTTTTTAGACAAACAGGCCAATTTTGCCTAGCACTTTTGTGCAGTGCGGAATCCCGGAGGTTTATTTTCGCGCGCAGCTACGCAAGGCCGGCAGAGCAAACCTCCGGATGGATGACTGATTATCTATCAGAATGAAGAGACCCGCACAGGCGGGAGGGGCCCGCAGACAATAGATCAAGGGGTCAGGCGGGCGCTCGTGCTACCACCACCTCTTGCGATCACTTGTTTCTCAACAGCCAGATCTTGCCGGCCATGGTGATCTCGTGGGCATCTTTTTCCACCTGATCATCAAGATGGCTCCGCTCCAGCAGCCCGAGTTCCCGCAATTCGTCAAGGGTTGTCGTGGTCATGAACTTGATCTTCTGCGGGCGTTCCTTGAAGCGGTCGCTCTTTGCATAAGTGATCTCGGCGTTCTGATGCGTCCACTTTTTCGCAGCCTGGGGAAACAACGCACCATCCTTGGCGAGCTTGAGCCCACGGATTTGCGTCGGGGTGAGTGTGAACGTGGTCATATCGTGTCCTTGAATCAATGAAATGGGCGGGCCAAGAAGCGAAAGCTTCAACTGGGCCACCGTTGCTTTGAGGTTCTCGTATCAGATCAACTCTCAGATAGTTAGAGGTTTGTGACACATTTTATGGCCAAAGCAGCTGAATCTGCCACGTCGCAAGCCAAAAACGTCTATCCGATATAGAAATGCTGCCACACTATACGCCGTTTCAGCCCATGGAGGAATTCATGATCGTCGAAAGAGCGAACACTGCCGCCAGCTCCTATCGCTGGTCCGATCCCGTGTGAAACGCATCGAAGCATAGCACTCGAAAAAACGATCCGAAACTGTGTGTCATAATGAGATTCTCAAGCGATTTTTAAAACTCTTCACCTAGGCTGCACCTGCATTTGAGTGGGGACGCAGCGATGGAAGCCCAGGCCGGTAAGCGGAATTATCTGAACAAGGAAGAGTCCTTCATGTACGACCGCGAGAAGCGGTTTCCCATGGAAGACACGATGAACGCGGCGCGCATCGAGTTCACCGAAAAGGGCGTCATGCATCTTGCCGCCCGGCGTTGCGACCTGCTGAAGATTTCCCGCAGCGGCGCCGTCATCGGCATCAACACAGAATTCACGCTGCCAAAGCAATTCTATCTCGATGTTCCGGACGCGCGCATTTCCCGCACGGGTGCTATTCTGATGAAAGTGTTCGCCAACAACATCGCCGAAATCCGCTTTCTCAGCCTGATGAGCGAGAAGGATCTCGACAAGGTCTTCGTCTATTCGACCCACCCCAAGCACCGCAACCGCGTTCTTGATATCCGGGCCTGACGGGTCTAGGACGGCGCTTTCCTGACAAAGGAGCCGTCATGTCCGATCTCACCATTCTCACCGTACCGGTGTTCAGCGCACTGGGCAACCTCGCCTTCAGTCTGCGGCGCGAGGTGTTCGTCATCGAACAGCGCGTGCCGCCGGAACTGGAGAACGACGAGGAAGACCTTACGGCAATCCATATGGTCGCGATCCTGAATGGCGATGTCTGCGGTGCGCTTCGCCTCGTCAAGCGCCCCGAGCATTACAAGATCGGCCGTGTCGCCGTGGGCCAACCATTTCGCGGCAAGGGCATTGCCAAGGCCATGATGTTGAAAGCGATGGATGATTATGGCGATGCCGCCAACGGGCGCTTTTATCTCACCGCCCAGACTGACAAGGTCTCGCTCTATGAAAAGCTCGGATACAAGGCCTATGGCCAGGAATTCATGGACGCCGGGATTCCGCATCTGGCGATGAAGAACTATTGAGCGACAAGATGAAAAGGCCGCCGGAATACATCCGGCGGCCTTTGAATTGCCTGTCTTTGAAACCGATCAGGCGTCGATATCGACGTTCTTGGTTTCCTCGCCGAGCAGCAGCGCGATCAGCGTCAGCACTGCCATGGCAGACAGATAGACACCCACCCAGAACGGGCTGCCGCCACCGGCGGTCCAGAGCGCAACTGCGATAAAGGGAGCCACGGCGGCGCCCAGGATCGACGAGACGTTGTAGGAAATGCCCGAACCGGTGTAGCGCACATTCGACGGGAACAACTCCGGCAGCAGCGCACCCATCGGCCCAAAGGTCATGCCCATCAGCGAAAAGCCGATGATCAGCCAGGCCATGACGCCAACCTCGCCGAGCGATAGCAACGGCACCCAGCTCAGGCCAAAGAGGATGATGCCCAGCGTGACGATGATCAGCGTCTTGCGGCGGCCCCACTTGTCGGCCCAGGGGCCGGACAGATAGGTGAAGATGCCGAAGAATACCACGCCGACGATCATCATCAGCACAAAGCTGCGATAGTCATAGCCGAGGCCGGCGACCGGCGCATCCACTGCCGCACGGCCGTAGCTCAGCGAGAACGTCGTCATCAGGTAAAACAGCACATAGGTCGCCAGCATATAAAACGTGCCGAGCAGCAATTGCTTCCAATGCGTCTTAAACACGGCAGCCACGGGAAGCTTCTGGACCTGCCCGGTCCTCACCGTCTTCTTGAAAGCCGCGCTTTCGACCAGATTCAGGCGAACCCAGAGGCCGACGATAACCATCACGGCCGAAAACAGGAACGGAATGCGCCAACCCCAATCGAGGAAAGCATCCG
Organism: Shinella sp. OV683; assembly: GCF_057787725.1. Lineage (NCBI taxonomy): Bacteria > Pseudomonadati > Pseudomonadota > Alphaproteobacteria > Hyphomicrobiales > Rhizobiaceae > Shinella > Shinella sp. OV683. The sequence goes on along the minus strand of NZ_CM173543.1, from coordinate 73,244 downwards.
AAGGCCGCGACGGATCGGTCGACGGCATTAGCGCCGCGATGATCAGGAAAAGGCCATTGGCGATAATGAAGCCGATCGGCGCCCCGAGCTGCGGGAAGGTGCCGAACACCGCACGCTTGCCTTTCGGCGCATTTTCTGTGGCGACCAGTGCCGCACCGCTCCACTCGCCGCCGAGCGCAAAGCCCTGAGCAAGACGCAGCACCACCAGCATCAGCGGCGCAAACCAGCCGACGGACGGATAGGTCGGCAGAACGCCGATCAGGAATGTGGCAATGCCCATGGTCAGCAACGCGCTGACCAGCGTCACCTTGCGGCCGAGACGGTCGCCGAGATGGCCGAAGAAAACTGCGCCAAGCGGACGAGCCACCATAGCCGCGCCGAACACGGCAAAGGAGGCAAGCAACGCCGTCGTTTCATTGCCCTTGGGGAAGAAGAGATGCGGGAAGACCAGCACCGCGGCTGTAGCATAAACGTAGAAGTCGTAAAATTCGATCGTGGTGCCGACCAGGCTGGCGAGGAGAACGCGCGCACGCGAATTCGCCGGAACGCCGGCCTGCGCCGAACTGGCATAGGAAGACATGGGTGTAACTCCGGATTTTCTTGTTTTGCGGGGTCCGTACACCCGGAAGGCCCCAAGGGAAAGATCATATTAGCACGATATAGTACGATTTTATGGAAACAATCCGTTCCGAAAATCACCCACGATCGAGATTCCTGCGGCGATGGCTCGACTTGTCCGCTGTTGGCTGGCATAGAGAAGCGACAGCTTTGTTTGGACTTCCCGGTAAATATTTACTAATCTCCCTTCCGGCTTCAGCTGAAATATGTCAATTTAGAGCGGTGAAGCAGCCGGGCACGTAGAGCAATGGTCACAATCAAGGAAATCGCCAAGGCTGTCGGCGTCTCGTCCGCAACGGTTTCGCGTGTCCTGAATTATGATCCTGCCCTGTCGATTTCGGCGGCCAAACGCCAGGCGATCATCGAGACCGCCGAGGCGCTGAACTATGCGACGCCGCGCAACCGCAACAAGACCAACGGCAATGGCCAAGCCTCGTCGACACCACTGTCGCGGTTGGCAATCGTACATTTCCTCGAGCCGTCCGATGAACTCGCCGACCCCTACTATATCGGCGTTCGGCTTGGCATCGAAAATCGCTGCCGGGACCTGAAGACCGACATCGTCAAGGTGTTCCACTCGGACACCCTGCCGGACCCGCAGTTGTTGCAGAGCGTATCGGGGGTGATCGTCATCGGCAAGCATTCCGACAACGAGATCGCCTGGCTTGATCAGCACTGCCGCCACGTTGTGTTTGCCGACTTCGACCCGCGCTCGGACACGCTCGACAGCGTCCATAGCGATATGGGCGTGGCGACGCTCAAGATCCTCAATCACCTTGATGCCATGGGTTACAGGCGCATCGGCTTCATCGGCAGCTATGAGCATATCAACGGCGAGACACAACGTTTCGGCGAAAAGCGCTGCAAGGCTTATATAGACTGGCACAAGCAACGTGGACAGTTCGAACCGGAATTACTGGCGCTGGGCGAAAGCTGCGATTCCGGCCAGAACTTGCGGCTCGAAACCGGCTATATGCTCGCCAAGGAACTGGTGTCTCTCAAGAAATTGCCTGACATCATCGTCACCGCCAACGACAATATGGCGATCGGCACCTACCGCGCCATCAGCGAGGCGGGCCTCAAGGTTCCCGATGATATCGCCGTGGTGTCCTACAACGACATTCCGGTCGCGCAGTTCCTGAACCCACCACTTTCGACGGTAAAAATTCATGGCGAGCACATCGGTGAGACAGCCGTCGACCTGCTGCTGGAACGACTTTCGGGGCGCGAATATACCAAGAACGTCATTATCGCGACCGAAATGATATGGCGCGAAAGCTGCCGCAAGCCCGTGCAAACGCAGCAATCCTGAGCCGTTCTTCGCACTCGCAATAAATATTTACTAAATTTTCTGTTGCTCTCGTGAAACTTTTCGGAAATACTCCCGAGCCAAGACAGGGTGGAGCCTGTCTTCACCAAGGACTCAGAGGGAGGACACAATGGAAAATTCAGGAATTCTGAAGCGTTTTGCGGCTATTGCACTGGCAAGCGCGAGCCTTTTCACCGCGACCGCCGCTTTCGCAGGCGAAATCACCGTTTGGTGCTGGGACCCGAACTTCAACGTCGCGATCATGAAGGAAGCCGGCGCGCGCTACACCAAGACGCATCCCGGCACGACACTCAACATCGTCGACTTCGCCAAAACTGACGTCGAGCAGAAGCTGCAGACGGCACTGTCGTCCGGCACCACCGATGCGCTTCCCGATATCGTCCTGATCGAGGACTACGGCGCACAGAAATATCTTCAGTCGTTCCCGGGCTCGTTCGCCGAACTCTCCGGCAAGGTCGATTATTCCGGCTTCGCGCCCTACAAGGTGCAGCTGATGACCGTCGACAACAAGGTCTACGGCATGCCGTTCGACTCCGGCGTCACCGGCCTTTACTACCGCAAGGATTACCTCGAACAGGCCGGCTTCAAGCCTGCCGACATGCAGAACATCACCTGGGATCGCTTCATCGAGATCGGCAAGGCTGTCGAAGCCAAGACCGGCAAGAAGATGATGGGCCTCGACGTCAATGACGCCGGCTTCATCCGCATTCTCATGCAGTCGGGCGGCCAGTGGTATTTCGACAATGAGGGCAACCTCAACATCACCGGCAACGCCGCCTTGAAAGCCGCCCTCGAAACCGAACAGAAGATCCTCCAGGCCGGGATCTACAAGCCTGCTGCAGGCTGGACCGAATGGGTCGGCGCCTTTACGTCAGGTGACGTTGCTGCCGTAACCACCGGCGTCTGGATCACAGGCACCGTCAAGGCGCAGGCCGATCAGTCCGGCAAGTGGGGCGTCGCCCCGATCCCGAGCCTTGGCATCGAAGGCGCGGGCCATGCTTCCAACCTCGGCGGCTCGAGCTGGTATGTGATCGAGAGCTCGAAGGAAAAGGACGAGGCGATCGACTTCCTCAATGAAGTCTATGCCAAGGACAAGGACTTCTACCAGCAGATCCTGGTCAACCAGGGCGCCGTCGGCTCGCTTCTTGCAGCCCGCTCCGGCCCGGCCTATTCCGAAAAGGATGCGTTCTTCGGTGGTGAACCGGTCTGGCAGAACTTCTCCGATTGGCTCGCCAAGGTGCCACCTGTGAACTACGGCATCTTCACTAACGAAGTCGACACGGCCGTGACTGCCAATCTGCCGTCGCTCGCCAAGGGTACGTCGGTCGATGAGGTGCTCAAGGCCATCCAGAGCCAGGCCGAAGGCCAGATTCAGTAACGAATATCACATGACAGGATGGGCGGCTTGCCGCCCATCCCCTTCCCGGGAGTTACGGTCATCGTGACGTAGCTCGGCGGAGGCAATGTCGATTGCCCATGACGGGCATTGACCTAAAATGATCGATCACCCGAACTGTAGGACGATCCAATCCATGGCAGCTGCGAAAACAGGCGGATTGAAACGCTATTACGATGTCAACGGCTGGCTTTTCATCGCCCCCGCACTGCTGCTGATTTCGATCTTCCTCGTCTACCCGATCTTCCGCTCGCTGTTCCTGTCGTTTTACACCGGCAAGGGCATGATGATAAAGTTCGGCGGCTTCGCCAACATCACCCGCCTTTCGGGCGACCCCGTCTTCCTGAAGGCGCTGATCAACACCACCACTTTCTTCGTGGTCCAGGTGCCGATCATGATCCTGCTGGCGCTGATTCTCGCGTCGATGCTCAATAGCGACAAGCTGAAATTCGCAGGCTTCTTTCGTACGGCGATCTTCCTGCCCTGCGTGGCCTCCCTCGTTGTGTATTCCGTGCTGTTCAAGAGCATGTTTGCGGTGGACGGCGTCGTCAACTCGGCGCTTCACGCCGTCGGCATCATCTCATCGCCCATCGGCTGGCTCACGGACACGTTCTGGGCCAAGGTGCTGGTCATCCTGGCCATTACCTGGCGCTGGACGGGCTACAACATGATCTTTTATCTCGCAGCGCTGCAGAACATCGACAAGTCGATCTATGAAGCCGCGCGGATCGACGGTGTGCCATCCTGGGCCCGTTTCCTCTACATCACCATCCCGATGCTGAAGCCGGTAATCCTGTTCACGACGATCATTTCGACCATCGGCACGATCCAGTTGTTCGACGAAGTCTATAACCTGACCGAGGGCCGTGGCAGCCCGGCGGATTCGACGCTGACACTGTCGCTCTATATCTACAATCTGACCTTCCGTTACATGCCGAGCTTCGGCTATGCGGCAACGATCTCCTATGTGATCGTCGTCATGGTGGCGGTGCTCTCGTTCCTGCAATTCTATGCCGTGAGGGAACGCAAATGATCTCCGCCCGTGCCACCCGCCTCATTGCGCCGGCGATCCTGTATGGCGTGCTCAGCATTGCTGCGTTCCTGTCGATCTTCCCCTTCATCTGGATGGGCATCAGCGCGACCAACAAGTCGATAGACATCATCAAGGGCAAGTCGACCTTCGGAGCCGCCTTGTTGACCAATGTCAGCAATTTCTTCACGCTGGTAGATGTGCCGCTGGTGTTCTGGAACTCGGCAAAGGTCGCGATCCTGGCAACCGTGGCGACCATCGTCGTCTCGTCGCTGGCCGGTTACGGCTTCGAAATGTTTCGATCCAAAATGCGCGACCGGATCTATTCGATCGTACTTTTGACGCTGATGGTGCCTTTTGCGGCACTGATGATCCCGCTATTCATGATGATGGCCAAGAGCGGCCTGATCAACACCCACGTCGCCATCCTGCTGCCGACCATCGCGTCCGCCTTCATCATCTTCTATTTCCGCCAGGCCACCAAAGCCTTCCCGACCGAGTTGCGCGATGCGGCCAAGGTCGACGGCCTCAAGGAATGGCAGATCTTCCTCTATATCTACGTGCCGGTGATGCGCTCGACCTATGCGGCGGCATTCGTCATCATCTTCATGACCAACTGGAACAATTATCTCTGGCCGCTGATCGTCTTGCAGTCGAATGAAACGAAGACCATCACGCTCGTCGTCTCGTCCCTCGCCTCGGCCTACTATCCGGATTTCGGTGTGGTAGCGATCGGCGCCACCCTCGCCACCCTCCCAACGCTTTTCGTCTTCTTCGTCATGCAGCGCCAATTCGTCCAGGGCATGCTTGGCTCGGTAAAATAGGAATACATACCAATGCGCAGATACGAGAATTTCAACGCCAACTGGGTTTTCAGTGACGGTTTCGAGGTCGCCTCGACACGACAGCTGCTGAAGGGCGAGACCGTACGCCTGCCGCACACGGCTGTTGAGCTGCCCTACAATTACTTCGATGAAACCAGCTACCAGAAGCCGTTCACCTACCAGAAGATCATTGCATGGGACGCCGGCTTCGAGGGCCGTGAAGTCTCCGTTGTTTTCGACGGGGCAATAGCCGACAGCGAAGTCTATCTGAACGGCGAAAAGGTTATCGCCCACAAGGACGGCTATACACCGTTCGAGGCCCACCTCACCCCGCATCTGAAACACGGCGACAACCTGCTGACCGTCAAGATCGACGGTTCGGAAAACCCCGAAATCCCGCCATTCGGCGGCATGATCGACTACCTCACCTATGCCGGCATCTATCGCGATGTGTGGCTGAAGGTCACGAGCCCGGTCGCCATCAAGAACGTCAAGATTGAAACGCCCGATGCGCTGGCCGACAAGAAGCAGGTCGCCGTCCGCGTCGATCTCGCCAACCATCAGGCGCTGGCGCTGTCCGGTCTGATCAAGGTCAGCATATCAGACAAGGCGGGCACAACACTTGCCACGGCATCGGCCGCCATTGCCGGCGAGAAGACGCTGGTCACGCTCGCCGATCTCTCAGGCCTGTCGCTCTGGGACATCGACAATCCCGTGCTCTATACGCTGACCGCCGAGATCGAAACCTTGGCCGGCAAGGACGCCGTGTCCAGTCGCTTCGGCTTCCGTACCGCTGAATACACCCCGACCGGCTTTCTGCTGAACGGCAAACTCCTGAAGCTGCGCGGCCTGAACCGGCATCAAGCGTTCCCCTATTCGGGCTATGCGATGGGCAAGCGCGCCCAGCAAAAAGACGCTGATATCATGAAGTATGATCTGCGTTGCAACATCGTCCGCACCTCGCACTATCCGCAGGCCAAAAGCTTCATCGAGCGCTGCGACGAGATCGGCCTGCTGGTTTTCGAGGAAATCCCCGGCTGGCAGCATATCGGCGGCAAGGAATGGCAGCAGGAATCGATCGAGAACGTCCGCCGCATGATCGAGCGCGACTGGAATCATCCGTCGATCATCATCTGGGGCGTGCGCATCAACGAGAGCCAGGACAATCACGACTTCTACGTCGAGACCAATCGCCTTGCCCGTGAACTGGACTCGACGCGCCAGACCGGCGGCGTCCGCTTCATCACCAATTCCGAACTGCTCGAAGACGTCTACACGATGAATGACTTCATCCTCGGCATGGAGGAGCAGCCGGGCAACAACCGTGGACGCGTCGTACTGCGCGACCGCGTCGAGACGACGGGCATCACCCGTCCGATCCCCTACATGATCACCGAATATAACGGCCACATGTATCCAACCAAGCGCTTCGACCAGGAGCAGCGTCAGGCCGAGCATGTCACGCGCCACTTGCTGGTGCTGGATGCAGCCGCCGGCGACGAGAACATCTCCGGCTCCACCGGCTGGTGCATGTTCGACTACAACACCCACAAGGATTTCGGCTCGGGCGACCGCGTCTGCTATCACGGCGTGCTCGACACCTTCCGCGAACCGAAATTCGCCGCCTATGCCTACACTTCGCAGGGCGATCCATCGACCGGTGCCGTGCTGATGCCGGTCACATACTGGGCGCGCGGCGAACGCAATATCGGCGGAGTGCTGCCGCTGATCATTCTCACCAACTGCGACTATATCGAAACCCAGTTCGGCGATCGGCCGGTCAAGCGTTACTATCCCGACCGCGAGACCTATCCGCATCTTCCCCATCCACCCGTCGTGCTCGACCAGCGCAATGTCACGCCGGAAGAGTTCGGCACTTGGGGCTTCGTCTGGAAGCAAGGCATCTTCCGAGGCTACGTCAACGGCGAGCTTGTCAAGACCGTCGAGCTGCCGGGCGACCCGATCCCCACCACGCTTCAAATCGCCCCCGATGCCACCGATCTGCGCGCTGCTGAAAACGACGCCGTTCGCGTCATCGTCCGCGCGCTCGACCAGTGCGGCAACGTCCTGCCGTTCTATGAAGAGCCAATCAGCTTCACCGTCGAAGGCCCCGGCCGCATCATCGGACCGTCGCTGCAGAGCTTCAAGGGCGGCGTCACCGGCTTCTGGCTGGAGGCTGGCGAAACGGCGGGCACGATCACCCTCAAAGCCAATTGCGGCCTGTTTGCGGAACAGATCGTCACATTCTCCGTGAGCGGATAAGGGGTTGACATGGCTGACGTCACGCTCACTGGAATACGCAAGACCTTCGGTGCCCTCGAGATCATCAAGGGCGTCAATCTCGATATCAGGTCGGGAGAGTTCGTGGTGTTTGTCGGGCCTTCTGGCTGCGGCAAGTCCACGCTGCTGCGGATGATCGCCGGCCTTGAGGACATTACCTCGGGCACGCTGAAGATCGGCGGCGTCGAGATGAACGACGTCGACCCTTCCAAGCGCGGCATCGCCATGGTCTTCCAGTCCTATGCGCTCTACCCGCACATGACGGTGCGGGAGAACATGGGCTTTGCACTCCGCTTTGCCGGCATGGCGAAGGCAGAGATAGACAAGCGTGTCAATGATGCCGCCGCCATCCTCGAACTTGGTCCGTTGATGGATCGCAAGCCGAAGGCGCTTTCCGGTGGCCAGCGGCAACGCGTCGCCATCGGCCGGGCGATCGTCCGCAACCCGGATGTCTTCCTGTTCGACGAGCCGCTTTCTAATCTCGATGCCGAACTGCGCGTCCACATGCGCGTCGAGATCGCCAAGCTGCACAAGGAACTCAAGACGACCATCATCTACGTCACGCACGACCAGGTCGAGGCGATGACCCTCGCCGACAAGATCGTCGTGTTGCGGGCAGGCGTGGTCGAGCAGGTCGGCGCGCCGCTCGATCTCTATGACGATCCGGCCAACACCTTCGTCGCCGGCTTCATCGGTTCGCCGAAGATGAACTTCCTGCCGGCCGACGTCGTCGAGGTCGAAGCCGGTCGCGTAACGCTGACGCTCGCCAGCCAGCCTGCTGCTCGCCTGACGCTTCCCATATCAGCGCCTTCCGTCGCGGTCGGAGCCAAGGTCTCGCTCGGCGTTCGCCCGGAACATTTCCTCGGCGAAAATGAAGGCGACACCAACCTCGTTATCGACGTCGATGTGGCCGAGCATCTCGGCAACACCAGTTTCATCTATGCCCATGTCGGTTCGGGCGAACGCATCACTGTCGAGCGGGAGGAATCCCGTTCGGCAACGAGCAAGGATAAGCTGACGGTCGGAATTTCCGCCGCCACGTCCTTCCTTTTCGACGGCGCGGGCCACCGCCTGCGCTGACCTCCAGGACCGGAGCGCCGGAAACGACGCCAGAGGTTCTGCAAAACACTGGACCCGTCCACTTCACTCCACGAATCGAGCTCGATTCCTGGAGCCGGTATTCGTAGCTCTGAAATCATGCTCGGCAGGAGAAAAGCCCATGTCTAGAGACAGCAAGATTCGTTGGGGCATTATTGGCCCCGGTACCATCGCCCGCACATTTGCCGACGGCGTTGCCCACTCTAAAACAGGCGTGCTTGCCGCCATTGCCAGCCGCAATCCCGGAAAGTCGGGTCTGGCCGAGCAGTTTCCCGGCGCCCGCATCCTCGATGGCTATGATGCGCTGCTCACGGATCCGGAGATCGATGCCATCTACATTTCCACCCCGCACACATCGCACGCCGAATGGGCGATCAAGGCCATCCGCGCCGGCAAGCATGTGCTGGTCGAAAAACCGATCGCGCTGTCTGCCTATGATGCAGCCGCCGTCTATCACGAGGCGCGCAAGGCCAATGTTTTTGCCGGCGAAGCCTTCATGTACCGCCTGCATCCGCAGACAGCGAAGCTCGTCAAGCTCGTACAGAGCGGGGCGATCGGCAAGGTTCGTATCATCCGTTCGAGCTTCGGCTTCAACATGGGCACAGTGAACCCGGAGCACCGGCTGTTTGCGCAGGAGACGGCTGGCGGCGGCATCCTCGATGTCGGCGGCTACCCGGTTTCGATGGCGCGGTTGATCGCCGGTGCGGTCGAGGGCCTCCCCTATCTCGAACCTGAAACCGTCCACGGCATCGGCCATCTCGGCGAGACCGGCGTCGACGAATGGGCCTCGGCTATCCTGAAATTCCCCAACTCCATCATCGCCGAAGTCTCCTGCTCGATCATGGCGAACCAGGACAACACGCTACGCATCATCGGCTCGGATGGCCGCATCGAGGTCAAGGATTTCTGGTTCGCATCCGGGCACAAAGGTGGCACGGGCAAGATCAAGATCGTCAAACCCGATGGCTCCAAGAAAACCATTGAGGTCAAGGAAAAGGGCTGGCTCTATTCTTTCGAAGTCGACGCCGCCGGCCGCGCCATCCGCGCTGGCAAAAAGGAATTCGCATCTCCGGGCATGAGCCAGTCGGATTCGCTCGGCAACCTGCGCGTTCTCGACCAATGGCGCGCGGCCATCGGCCTAGAATACGGCGTCGAGAAAGCCGAAAGCCGGGTGCTGAACATAGCGGGCAGCAAGGTCAAGGTGGGCAACAGCCTTCCGCGTCGCGACATTCCCGGTCTTGCAAAGCAGGGTTCCGTTGCCGCGCTGGGCTTCGAGTTCTTCCCCAATTTCGCAGCCGCGTCGCTAACCATGGATGCCTTCTACGAGGCCGGGGGCAATATCTTCGACACCGCCTATATCTATAACCGCGGCATGACCGAAGCCATCTTCGGCGACTGGCATACGAGCCGCAGCGTGCCGCGTGAAGACATCATCGTCATCGGCAAGGGCGCGCATTCGCCGCTCTGCTATCCCGACCGCATCGCCAAGCAGCTGGAAGAATCGCTCGAACGCCTGAAGACCGACTATGTCGATGTCTACTTCATGCACCGCGACAACGAGGAAATCCCTGTCGGCGAATTCGTCGATGCCATGGATGCCGAGGTCAAGGCCGGCCGCATCCGCGGCATCTTCGGTGGCTCCAACTGGACGCGCGAGCGCATGGACGAAGCCATCGCCTATGCCGCTGAGAACGGCAAGACGGCACCCGCCGCCCTCTCCAACAACTTCGCGCTTGCCGAAATGCTGGACCCGATCTGGGACGGCTGCGTTTCAGCCTCCGACGACGGCTGGAAGCAGTGGCTGACCAACAACCAGATTCCAAATTTCGCCTGGTCGAGCCAGGGCCGCGGCTTCTTCACCGACCGTGCCGGTCGCGACAAGCTGGACGACGAGGAAATCGTTCGCGTCTGGTATTCCGACAAGAACTTCGAACGCCGCGACCGGGCGATCGAACTGGCGAAAAAGCTTGGCAGGCATCCGATCCATATCGCGCTCGCCTATGTGCTCGCCCAGCCCTTCCCGGTGATCCCGCTGATCGGGCCTCGCAACCTGACGGAACTTGAGGACAGCCTCTCGGCGCTCAATCTCAAGCTCACGCCGGAACAGGTGGTATGGCTGGAGAGCGGCAAGGGCGGAAAGAAGAAGGCGGCTTAGTCGCCGGCCCTAACTGAAATGTGGAATACTTTCTGTCGCAAAACTCGATCGCATAACTTCAAACTTTGCGACAGAAATTCCCCTGAAACCTTTAGCGACCCAGATTTTGTCATGAAATCTAGGAATTTTGCGGCTTGATCGAGCTAACAGCTCACCATGTTCCGATGAATACCGTGCAGGCCAGCAGCGCCCCGGTCAAAATGTTCGCCAGGAACAAGCGGAAATTCACCTCGGGACGGGCGAGGTCGATCCGCCAGGTTTGCCAGGCAAGGTGCGCAGCGATCACCAGCATTCCTATGGCGTAGGGCAGCGACATTCCCAACAGCCAGCCCCCAAGCGACCACGCTCCGACCGTCAAGATGTAGAAGAAGCCAATGCAGGTCTTACCGTGCTGGCCGAACAGGACTGCCGTCGATTTCAGGCCAAGGCGGGTGTCATCTTTCACATCGACATAGGCATAGACCGTATCGTAGCCGATCTGCCATGCGATAGCACCGGCCCACATAAGCACAGCGCCAGCCGGGATATGTCCTGCAACCTCGGCCCAAGCCATGAGCATGCCCCAATTGAATGCCGCCCCCAGGACCGCTTGGGGCCAGTAGGTGAAGCGCTTGCAGAGCGGGTAGATGAATACGAGCGGCAGAACACACATCGCGACCAATCGCGTGTAGGAGCTCAGGAAGAGCAGAAGCGAAGCCGCAAGTGCGAGCTGAACGGCCAGAAACACCAAGGCTTGTAGCGTGCCGATCTGTCCGCTGGCCAAGGGCCGAAGGCGGGTCCGCTCCACGTGGCCGTCAAACCTCCGATCTGCAATGTCGTTAACCGTGGAACCGGCACTTCTCATCAGCAAGGCGCCGAGGGAGAAGACAGCCAGTTGCCGGAGGTCCGGGAGACCGTGCGATACCTGGACAAGCGCCGCCCAGCACGGAAACAGCGTCAGCCATATTCCCACCGGGCGATCCAGCCGCGCCAGCCGTGTATATGGCCGCCATAAAGCCGGCAACCGGCGATCCACCCAGTCACCCCGGTGGATATCGCTTAGGTCCGGGCGGCTCAACGTCGTCATGGTGTTATCCAGGTTCCTTGTCGCAATAATCCTGATTAAGCGTCAGTTTTGCGACGTCGCCAAGATGGGCATTCTGCCGCAGTTGAGTGCACAGAATGCCTCGCGAAAATATCTCCGGCAAGAAAACGTACGGAACGCCCATGCCGCAAGCGGATTCGGCACCACTATACACTTGGATTCCACATTTCGGTTAGGGCCTGGGCTTAATCCGTCAGCGCCTTCACGCGCTCCTCAACTGGCGTGGCATGCAGCGGATGCTTGTCCGCCACCGGAAAGCGGGCGAGCTTCACGACAAAGCGCGCCAGCGCCGGGCCGATCAACAGGATGACCAGGAACCGTGCGAGCTGCATGGCCATGACGAAGGATATGTCGACGTGGGCGGAAGCCGAGATGATCGCGACGGAATCCGCGCCGCCCGGGCTGGTCGCAAGGTAGGCGGTCAGTGCATCCACGCCGGTCGCCAGCATCAGCAACCAGGCAAAGAAGCCGCAGATGGCGATCAGCGCCGCGATCGACAGCAGAATGCGCGGCAGAGCCTTGGCGGCGTAGAGCAGGATCTCGCGCGTATACCGTTGACCGATGCTCCAGCCGACGATCGCATAGCTCGCCGCCAGCAGCAGCGGCGGCAGTTCGATCTTCATGTAGCCGAAATTCTGCAACCCTGCGCCGATCACCAGCGGCAGCAGCATCATGCCGGCGGGTATCCTGATGATCCGGGTGATGCCGGCACAGACCGCGATCAACAGGATCGTCTGCATGAACGGCACGATAGCGATAGGCGCGAGCCATACGACCGGCGCAGGCGCAGCGCTCGAATGGACAAGGAAGAGCTTGGCCACCAGGGCCGCCGCCAGCGCTACCATCAGCACCCTTGTATATTGCATCAGCGCCACCAGCCGCACATCGGCACCGTAGCTCTCCGACATGATGGTCATGGCCGAGGCCGCACCCGGCACGGAGCCCCAGATCGCCGTCGAGCCGGGCAGGATCTGCAACCGCGCCAGCAGCCAGCCGAACAGCACCGAAGCCGCGATGACTGAGAACACGCCTGCAAGGAAGACCGGCCACGACCGGCCGATTTCGGCAAGCAGCGTCAATGGAATGGAATTGGCCATCAGGCAGCCGATGACACCCTGTGCCAAGAACATCATCTCGCCCGGCACCTTGGCCATGCGGTCATTGATGGCGAGAAAGATCGCCACGAACATCGGCCCGATCAGCAGTGCCGCCGGCACATGCATCATCGTCAGCGCCATGACGGCGAGAACGGAAAGGAACAATAGCACCAGCCAGCGCGTGGTTTTGGTGCTGGCCTTCATCACGGCTTCCATGATCGATCGTCGTCCTATCCCTGAAATGCGATATCGGCAGATTTCACCACACGTGAAATGCGCGGAAAGATGGTCTCGATCGTCATTTTGTGCATCGCCTCGGATATGCTGCTGGCGCAGAGATCTTCGGCCAGAAGTAGCGAATAGCCGTGTTCCCAGGCTTGCCTTGCGGTGGATTCGACACCGGCATTGGTCGAGATACCACCCAGCACGATCGTGTCGATGCCGCGCCGGCGAAGCTGCATGTCGAGGCCGGTGCCATGAAACGCTCCCCATTGATGCTTGGTGACGCGTATATCGCTGTCGGCGGCAAGGCCATCAACCAACTGGCTCCATTCAGGCGGCAGGCCACCGGCGGGCAGCGCCATGGGCTGGTCGACTTGCTGTGCGGGCCGCAAGGCATCTCCGGGCCCGAAATTGACGTTGACAAGGATGACTGTCGCGCCCGCCGCGCGGAACCGCTCCGCCACTGCCTTGCTGGCCGCCACGACAACCTCCCCGCCGCGCGGATGCGTTGGCTGGGCGACGATACCTCTCTGCAAATCGATGAGCACAAGCGCTGACTTCTTGGGATCAAGCATAGGGAACCTCTGGGAATAAATGCGCCAACGGCCGACGTGACGGCATGGCGATGTCATGTTATGTGAGGATAGTCTCGCAAAACGGATAGTTGAGGATATCCTCGCAAATGTCAAGAAGCCTTGTTGCCGTCGAACCGAAAAGAGAACGTGGAAAGCTGCGTGTCGCCGCGATCATGGATGCTGGCGCCGCCCTCTTTGCCACGAAGGGCTTCGACGCTGCGACGATGACCGAGATCGCCGCCCGGTCCGGCACCGCCATCGGTTCGCTCTACCGTTTCTTCCCCACCAAGGAATCACTCGCCGATGCGCTGATCCAGCGCTATGCCGAACATCTGCTCGGCGGATTGGAAGAGATCGTTGTCGCAAGCAGCCGTTATTCCGCCGAACAACTGGCGGACCACCTTGTCGACCTGATGCTGGAAACAGTCGACGATCGATCCGTCGCCATCGCGCTGGTGGATCAAAGCGAGGATTCGATCGGGCGTCGCTCAATCCTGCGCAATGGCATGCGTTCGGGCCTTGCGAGGGCGCTGCAGGCACAGGACCCGAGACGGACCGAAGCGCAGGTGACCGCCATGGCGCCGGTTCTCCAGCATCTCCTGAAATCCGTGCCGGGCTTCATCACCGAAGGTGGCAACGACGCCACCGGCCGGATCGCCGAAGTGAGAAAACTCGCCGCGCTCTATATCAGGAACTAACCCTTCGCCAGCACCATGTCGACTTCGACCAGCGCGCCGCGCCCCAGCCGCGCAACACCGACCGTGGTGCGTGCCGGCATCTTTTCGTCGTCGTCAAAATGCCGGTGATAGACCGAATTGAAGCCGACATAATCGCGGTCGAAATCGGCGAGATAGATGCGCACGAACGCCGCATCCGCGAGCACATAGCCCGAAGCCTCGACAATCAGGATCAGGCTGCGGAACACAAGCTCGGCCTGCGCCTCGATCGTCGGCGGTAGCTCGGCGGACGGATTTTCCGGATCGATCGGCAACTGCCCGGTGACATGCAGCAGGCCGCCCGCCTCGACCGCATGCGAGTAACGCGCCGTTCTGGGTGACGGTGCGGCGGCCGGAACCTTTATGTATCGCGTCATGCTGGCATCCCCGAAAGAGGTTTGTCGAGGAGTAGCCGAGCCAGCCATAAAATCAAGCCGGGGATGACGGCTCAGTCGATCCCGAACACACCACAGAAATTCTTCATGCGCGCGACCGCCAGTTCCGGCTTGTCCAGCACATCTGCCTGATCCGCCAGGCGGAAAATATCGGCGTAGTGGCAGATACCGCGCGCAGACTGCATGCCTGCGGGCAGGCTGAAATGGCTCTGGTGGCCGTTGAGCCAGGCCAAGAATACCACGCCGGCCTTGTAATATTGCGTCGGCGCCTCGAAAATCTTGCGCGAGAGCGGCACGGTCGGCTCGATGACCGAACGAAAGGTCGCGACATCACCCGCGGCCAACGATGCCAGCGCCTTGGAGGCAGACGGCGCCACCGCATCGAAGATGCCTAGCAGCGCATGGCTGTACCGATTGCCGTCGCCCTCGATCAGCTCGGCATAATTGAAATCATCGCCGGTGAAGCAGAGCACGCCGTCCGGCAGGCGATTGCGCAATTCGACCTCTTTCGAATTGTCGAGCAACGAGATCTTGATGCCTTCGACCTTCTCCTGGTTTTCCGTGATGATCCGGATCACGCAGTCCAGCGCAACCGCGAAATCGCGGCTGCCCCAATAGCCGGCGAGCTGTGCATCGAACATGTCACCAAGCCAGTGCAACACCACCTTGTCCCTGGCCTGCGAGAGAATGCGGCCATAGACCTTGGCATAGTCGTCCGGCGACCTGGCAACCCGCGCCAGCGCCCGACTTGCCATCATGATCGCCCGTCCACCGTGCTTCTCAACGAAGTCCACCTGCGTTTCGTAAGCTGCGATGACGTCATCCAGCGATTTCACATCGGCTGGATCGAGATGGTCGGTGCCAGCACCGCAGGCCAGATCGGCGCCCGGCACCGTGCGCGCCTCTGCCAATGAACGCCGGATCAGCTCCTGCGCGCCGGCCCAGTCGAGCCCCATGCCGCGTTGTGCCGTATCCATCGCTTCGGCGATCTTGAAGCCGAGGCTCCAGAGATGATGCCGGAACGCCATCGTCGTGTCCCAATCGACGGCCGGCCGGTTCCACGGATCGAGATCGCGAAACGGATCGGAAACCACATGCGCTGCCGCATAGGCAATGCGATTGAATGTCGGCGGCGTTGCCGGCCGGGCAATCGGCGTTCCGGTCAGGTGATAGGCCTCGATCGCGCCGGCGGCATTCGGAAGCTTCAGCATAGGGGTCATTGGTTCCTCCCAAAGTCCGGAATGCCAATAATTTAGATCGTTCCAAATTTCAAGCAGAAAGTGACGAAGCCTGTCTGGTTGCGTGAGTATGGTCTCGGCGACAGAGAGCGACGGCCATCAACATCATTGTAAATACAGAATTTTCGTAGAATTTTGTTCGCTTTGCCCAGCACCAAGAGATTTTACAGGAACAGAATAATCCGCAGACGCCTCGATTCAGACTTGACAAATTTGGAACGTTCCAATTAAAACACCATCAACGGGCAGGAGACCCGAGGAGGAAATCATGGCCAAGGAACGGGTGACCGTTGTCGAGATCGCGCATGCCGCCGGCGTGTCGAAATCGACTGTGTCGCTGGTCCTGCAGGGCTCACCTCTGGTCAACGAGGCGACCCGCGCCAAGGTCAACGCCGTCATCCGCGAGCTCGGCTATGTCTACAACAGAGGCGCGGCCAATCTCCGCCAGTCCAATTCCAAGTCGAAGATCATCGGCATTGTCGTCAACGACCTCACCAACTCCTTCTTTGCCGAACTGGCGGTGGGCGTCGACATGGTCGTGCAGTCTGCCGGCTATGTGCAATTCCTCTCCAACACGGGCGAAAGTATCGACCGCCAGCGCGAGGTCATCGCCTCGATGCGCGAGCACGGGATTTCCGGCCTGATCGTCTCGCCCGCACGCGGTACCGAGGCTGCGGATCTCAAGCCCCTCGTCGCCAGCGGCATTCCGGTGGTGGTCGTCGTCCGCAATGTGCCCGGCGCCAAGGTCTCGTCGCTGATGTCTGACAATCACGCCGGCGCATTTGCCTCCGTCCAGCATCTGGTGGAACTTGGCCATGTCAGGATCGCCTTCCTGGGCGGCTTTCCGGACACAGCGGTGTTCGCCGAGCGTCTGGAAGGCTACCGCGATGCCATGCGCAAGGCCGGCCTTGAGCCGAGCGATGAACTAGTGATTGGCTCGGCGCCTTCTCGAGCTGGCGGCGTCGATGCCATCACCCGCGCCTTGCAACTCCCCAATGCCCCGACCGCCGCCGTCTGCTTCAATGACGCGGTCGCCTTCGGCACCTGCGACGGCCTGCGGGCCAAGCGACTGGAACCGGGCGTCGATTTCGCCGTCGTCGGCTTCGACGATGTCATCGAAGCCAAGACGGCTGTGCCGGCACTCACCACGGTATCGGTGGATCCGCAAGGGATGGGCGGCCGCGCCGCGCAATTGCTGCTGAAGCAGATCAATGCCGGCAAGGCCGATGCAGAGGCCATCATTGGCTCGGTGCGGCTGGTCGTACGCGAGTCAAGCAAGGGCGGCCTCAACACACATGGAAGGAAGATCGCATGACGACCCGCTGGGGCCTGATCGGGGCAAGCACGATCGCGCATGAATGGGTGATCGATGCGATCCGCGCCACCGGCGGCGAGATCGTCTCCGTCATGAGCACGAGCGCCGAACGCGGCGCCAAATATGCCGCCGACCACAAGATCGCCCGCTCGGTCACCAGCCTCGCCGCTCTGCTCACCGATCCCGAAATCAACGCGGTCTACATCTCGACCACCAATGAATTGCATGTCGAACAGGCCATCGCTGCAGCCAAAGCCGGCAAGCACATTCTTTGCGAAAAGCCACTGGCGATGACGCTCACCGACGCGCATGCGATGGTCAATGCGGCGAAGGATGCCGGCGTGGTGCTGGCCACCAATCATCATCTCCGCAACGCAGCCAGCCACCGCGCCATGCGTGACGCCATCGCTTCGGGCAAGATCGGCAAGCCGCTTGCCGCACGTGTCTTCCATGCCGTCTATCTGCCGCCGCACCTGCAGGGCTGGCGGCTGGAACGGCCGGATGCCGGCGGCGGCGTCATCCTTGACATTACCGTCCACGATGCCGACACGCTGCGTTTCGTTCTGAACGACGACCCGGTCGACGCCATCGCCTTCAGCCAGTCCGGCGGTATGGGACAACAGGGTCTCGAGGATGCCGTGATGGGCGTCATACGCTTCAAGTCCGGTGTCATTGCCCAGTTCCATGATGGTTTCACCACCAAATATGCCGAGACCGGCTTCGAGGTCCACGGCACCGAGGGCTCGCTGATCGGCAGGAACGTCATGATCCAGCGTGCGATCGGCACAGTCACTCTCCGCAATGCCGATGGCGAGCAGACGCTGCCGCTAGACACGCGCAATCTCTACGACACGGCGCTCGAGGCATTCCACAATGCCGTTGCGGGCGAAGGCAAACCCTCGGCGACCGGTGAAGATGGTATCTGGTCGCTGGCGACTGCCCTAGCGGTCAGCGCGGCAGCAAGCATGAGCGAATCCTGCGTAGTGAAATCTGGACTTTGAGACGACGAGCATGAACAAGCACATTACCCCAGCCGAAGCGGCAGCCTTGATCCCCGATGGAGCGATCGTTTCCGTCTCGTCGTCGAGCGGGCTCGGCTGCCCGGACCTGATGCTGAAGGCGATCGGCGAGCGTTTCGACGCCACCGGCCATCCGCGCGACCTGACGACACTGCATCCCATTGCGGCGGGCGACATGAGCGGCATCAAGGGCATCGACCATATCGCCAAGAAGGGGCTGCTCAAGAAGATCCTCGGCGGCTCCTACCCGTCCGGTCCCTCGACCTCCGAGCCGCCGCTCATCTGGCAGATGGTCACCGGCAACGAGATCCCCGCCTACAACATTCCCTCCGGCATCATGTTCGACATGCACCGCGAAGCCGCCGCCAAACGCCCGGGTGTGATCACCAAGATCGGCCTCGATACCTTCGTCGATCCCGCCCGCCATGGCTGCGCCATGAACGATGCCGCCGCTGCCGAGCCCGTCGTCAGGAAGATCGAGTTCGAGGGTGAAGAGTGGCTATTCTTCCCTGTCATCGTTCCTCAGGTGTCGATCATCCGCGCCACCACGGCAGATGAACACGGCAACCTGACCTATGAGCATGAAGGCGCCACTCTCGGCGGCCTCGATCAGGCGCTCGCCGCACGCAACAATGGCGGCATCGTCATCGCCCAGGTCAAACGCATCACCAAGCAGGGCTCGCTGAAACCGCACGACGTGCGCGTGCCAGGCATACTGGTCGACTACATCGTCGTCGATGCCGACCAGAAACAGACGACGCAGACTCTGTACGACCCCGCCATTTCCGGCGAAATCTTCCGCCCGCTGGAAACATTCCGGGTGCCCGAATTCAACATCCAGAAGGTCATTGCGCGCCGGGTGGCGCAAGAGCTCGAGGCCAATAGCTGCGTCAATCTCGGCTTTGGCATCTCGGCCAATGTGCCCCGCATCCTGATGGAAGAAGGCTTGCACGGGGCCGTCACCTGGGTGATCGAGCAAGGCGCCGTGGGTGGCGTGCCGCTGCTCGATTTCGCCTTCGGCTGCGCGTCGAATGCCGATGCCTACATGCCCTCGCCCTATCAGTTCACCTATTTCCAGGGCGGCGGCTTCGATGCCTCGCTGCTATCCTTCCTCGAGATCGGCCGCGATGGTTCGGTCAATGTCTCCAAGCTGTCCTTCCGTCCACATGTGACGGCTGGCGCCGGCGGTTTCGTCGACATCACCGCGCGGGCAAAAAAGATCGTCTTTTCAGGCATGTTCAATGCCGGCGCCAAACTCGCCATTTCAGACGGCAAGCTGGTGATCGAGAAGGAAGGCAAACTCAAGAAACTTGTCAACGAGGTCGAACACGTCACCTTCTCCGGCGCCCGGGCCGTAGCACAAGGACAGGATATTACCTACGTGACCGAGCGCTGCGTGATGAAACTGACGCAGCAAGGCATCGTACTGACGGAGATCGCGCCGGGCATCGACCTGCAGACCGCGATTCTGGACCAGTCGGAATTTCCGCTTCTTGTTGCCGATGATCTCAAGATCATGGATGCCGCGCTGTTTTCCGACGAGTTGATCGGTCTCGCACTGCCGACAAAGCCCGTCCGCACACTGGAGGGCGTCCATGTCTGAGAAATCAGCGTCTGACAAACAGGTTAAGGTGGACATCGACGGCCCGATTGCTGTCATGACCGTCTCGCGGCCGGACCGCCTGAACGCTCTCGACCTCGACATGCTCAAGGCTCTTGGCGCGGCCTGCGACGCGGTCGAAGCTAATGCCGATATCCGCGTCGCCATCATCACCGGCGACGGCAAGGCGTTTTCCGCCGGTGGCGACATCAAGGCCTGGGGTGGCATGGGGCCGCAGGAATTCGGACATGCCTGGGTCCGCTACGGCCATCGCATATTCGAACGGTTGGCGACGCTGCGGATGCCGCTGATCGCAGCACTCAATGGACACGCCCTCGGCGGCGGACTGGAACTGGCCGCCTGCGCCGACATCCGCATCGCCGAAAGCCACATCAAGATCGGCCTGCCCGAAACCGGCCTCGGCATGGTGCCGGGCTGGTCCGGCACCCAGCGGCTGGTGCGGCGCTTCGGCGCCCAGATCGTCCGGCGCATGGTGCTGGGCGGCGAGTTGTTTTCCGCAGGCGAAGCCAGCCAGCATGGTCTGGTCGACGCCGTGGTCGAAACCGGTTCATCGCTTGCGGAAGCCAAGGCTTACGCTGCGCGCGTCGCCGGTCGCGGCCCGGCTGCACTAGAAATATCGAAACTCATGATCGCGGTCGCCAATGGCGAGGACAACGGCTCGGGCGTCGAAGCGCTCGGTTCAATCCTGGCAGCCAAGACCGGTGATCTCAAGGAAGGGGTCGCAGCCTTCACCGAAAAGCGTCCGGCGACCTTCAAGGGAGAATGGTAATGACGATCCAGATCCGTCCGCAGGCGATCAATAATCTCGCGGTCCGTGACTTCAACATGCTGATCGATGGCAAGTGGACCGGAGGCGCCGAAGGTCGCACCATCGAACGTGTCGCCCCCAGCCATGGTGTGCTGGTCAGCCGTTATCAGTCTGCCACCAAGGTGGACGCAGAGCGTGCGATTGCCGTAGCGCGCAAGGCTTTCGATACTGGTCCCTGGCCAAACATGACCGGCGGCGAACGTTCCAACATTCTTCTGAAAGCCGCTGACCTGATCGCGTCGCGCCTTGAAGAACTCGCCTATCTCGACGCCATCGAGGCCGGTAAGCCGATCAGCCAGTGCCGTGGCGAACTGGGCGGCGCCGTCGATATCTGGCGCTATGCCGCCTCGCTTGCCCGCAATCTTTATGGCGAGAGCTATAACAATCTCGGCGAAGGCACGATGGGCGTGGTGCTGCGCGAAGCGATCGGCGTTGTCTCGATCATCACGCCGTGGAATTTCCCGTTCCTGATCGTTGGCCAGAAGCTGCCATTCGCATTGGCGGCAGGCTGCACCACTGTCGTCAAGCCCTCGGAACTGACCTCCGGCTCGACACTGGTGCTCGGCGAAATTCTGATGGAAGCCGGCGTGCCGGAAGGCGTGGTTAACATCCTCGTTGGCACCGGCCCCGAAGTCGGCGCTGTGATGACTACCCATCCCGACATCGACATGGTATCGTTCACCGGCTCCACCGGCGTCGGCAAGCTGACCATGAGCAACGCTGCCCAGACACTGAAGAAGGTGTCGCTGGAACTCGGCGGCAAGAACCCGCAGATCGTTTTCCCCGATGCCAATCTCGACGAATTCATCGATGCGGCGGTGTTCGGCGCCTATTTCAACGCCGGCGAGTGCTGCAATGCCGGCTCGCGGCTGATCCTGCACAAGGATATCGCCAGGGATGTAATCGACCGCATCGCCGAGCTTTCGAAAAAGGTCAAAGTCGGCGACCCCTTGGATCCCTCTACCCAGGTCGGCGCTATCATCACGCCCCAGCATCTCGCCAAGATCGAAGGCTACGTCACAGCCGCAGCGCAGGCAGGCGTCACCGTATCGCATGGCGGCGGCACGCTCGATCTCGGCATGGGCCAATACATGGCGCCGACGATCCTGTCCGATGTCACCAGGGACATGGCGGTTGCGCGGGAGGAAGTGTTTGGCCCGGTCCTGTCGGTGCTGACCTTCGAGAGCACCGCAGAAGCCATCGAGATCGCCAACGCCATAGACTACGGCCTGTCAGCCGGCGTCTGGAGCAGCAATTTCGACACCTGCATGACCATCGGTCGCAAGGTGCGGGCCGGTACGGTCTGGATGAACACTTTCATGGACGGTACGCCCGAGCTGCCTTTCGGCGGCTACCGCCAGTCCGGCCTCGGCCGCGAACTCGGCCGGCATGCGGTGGAGGACTACACCGAAACCAAGACGCTCAACATGCATATCGGCAGCCGCACCGGCTGGTGGATGCCGCGCTGAGATTCGCCGGATAACAGGCACTTGAGAGAAAGGAGGAAGACGATGGCAGGACAATTTATGCAGAGCGCGGAAACTTCCTCATGCTCCCTCATTCCTATGCTTGCTACGCGTCCCTCAGCTCACCCCCGCCGCGGCGAAACTCAACTGCGGCGGCTGCAACACCTGCAGATCGCTCACCTTCTCGCCGGCAATACGCCGCAACAGGATGCGACCAAGCTCCTCGCCTGCCGCAGTGAGATCCTCGTAGATCGTTTCGACGCCGGGCTGGATGTCACTCAGCAGCTGCGACGTCTGCTTGGCAACGATGTCGTATTGGCGGCCCAGCATGCGGCCGGTCTCGGAAAGGCCGGTGATCGCCGCCATGGCCGAAACTTCGCCGGGGCAGATCAATCCATCCGGCGGATCGGCCCGTTCCATGCGGCCGCGGAAATAGTCGCGCACCGCGCCAGCCGGAGAGTCCAGATCAATGCCTTCAGGCACCTCATGGGCGATGCCGGCTTCGCGCACCGCAGTCATGAATCCATGCTGCATGTGTTGGCAGAAGGTCAGCCGCTTGGGCGGCAGGATGATCGTCAGGCGCTCGCGACCCTTGGCGATCAGCCGCCGCGTCGCCTCGTAGGCGAAGGCGAAATTGTCGTAGTCGACGAAGGGATGCTGGGTGGAGAACTCGGTCCGGCCGTGGGTGACGAAGGGAAATTCCTTCTCGAGCAACAGACGCACGCGCGGATCAAGCAGCTCGGTGCGGGTGAAGATCAGCCCGTCGGCGAGATTGTTGCGAACGATATACTCGACCGCCTCGACATTGCTCGACTTGATGAAATTCGGCATGACGATAAGGTGGTAGGCAGTGCCCTGCAGCGCATTGGTCAGGCCCAGCATGATCGACGTGCCGAAACCGAGGATTTCCTCATGCGGGTCGAGCAGCACGCTGATGACATTGGTGCGCCCGGTCTTCAGCCTCTGGGCGGCGCGGTCGGGCGAGTAGCCGATCTCGAGAGCCACCCGGTGCACCCGCTTACGAGTCTCATGATTGATCACCGGATCGTCGGAAAGCGCCCGCGACACGGTCGTCACCGCGAGCCCGGTAAGGTCCGCAATGGTGCGCAGCGTCGGCTTGCTGGATTTCCGGCTTTTCCTCAAGGGAGGCGTCGTTGTGTCGATACTGGGCACGCGTCAAGACTTCTGCTGAGAGCACGGGATAGGCAAAGACTAACGCTTGATGAGCGGCGACGCAATGCTGATATGGAAACGTTTTAAATTTTTCGCCCGCCCAACCGAAAAGTTTGAATCAGCCAAGAAAGAGCAGGAAATACAAAGAATAAACGGCATGAACCTTGAAGTAAAAAGGCAATGTGAGCCACTTGACTTGACAGAGTTTATAACGTTTTAAATTACCCCAAGCGGCAGTGATGCCGTGGTTACAGCAGCTCATTGCGCGGGGAGCGCGTGGGCGTCGAGCAGCGGATCATCCGCTTTTTTGAACTTGCAATCCGGGAGGAAAACGATGCGCAAGTTATTGATGACGACAGCAATGGTAGCATTGGCAATGGGTGCGGCGAGCGGGATCGCGCGCGCTGATGACGTCAAGGAAGTGGAGATGCTTCATTGGTGGACCTCGGGCGGCGAAGCTGCGGCGCTGAACGTGCTCAAGGGCGACCTCGCCAAGGAAGGCTACGCCTGGAAGGACGTGCCGGTTGCCGGCGGTGGCGGCGATGCAGCCATGACGGCGCTGAAGGCCATGGTTGCCGCGGGCACCTATCCGACCGCTTCGCAGATGCTCGGCTACACCGTGCTCGACTATGCACAGGCCGGTGTCATGGGCGACCTGACTGAAACCGCCAAGAAGGAAGGCTGGGACAAGTCGGTTCCGGCTGCGCTCCAGAAGTTCTCCGTCTATGACGGCAAGTGGGTTGCCGCTCCGGTCAACGTCCACTCGGTCAACTGGCTGTGGATCAACAAGGCTGTCATGGACAAGATCGGCGGCACCGAGCCCAAGACCTTCGACGACCTGATCGCATTGCTCGACAAGGCCAAGGCAGCCGGTGTTATCCCACTCGCGCTTGGTGGCCAGAACTGGCAGGAAGCCACGATGTTCGACTCTATCGTGCTTTCGACGGGCGGACCGGAATTCTACAAGAAGGCCTTCAATGACCTCGACGAGGAATCGCTGAAGTCCGACACGATGAAGAAGTCCTTCGATAACCTCTCCAAGATCATTCAGTATGTCGATCCGAACTTCTCGGGCCGCGACTGGAACCTCGCGACCGCCATGGTCATCAAGGGTGATGCCCTTGTTCAGGTCATGGGCGACTGGGCCAAGGGCGAGTTCGTAGCCGCCAAGAAAGTCCCGAACACGGACTTCTATTGCTACCGCTTCCCAGGCACCGACGGCAGCGTGATCTACAACTCCGACATGTTCGGCATGTTCAACGTCCCGGATGACCGCAAGGCCGCCCAGATCGCGCTCGCAACCGCAACACTTTCGAAGAGCTTCCAGTCGGCGTTCAACGTCGTCAAGGGTTCGGTCCCGGCCCGTACCGACGTGCCGGACACCGACTTCGACGCTTGCGGCAAGAAGGGCATCGCCGACCTGAAGGCAGCCAATGACGGCGGCACGCTGTTCGGTTCGCTGGCACAGGGCTATGGCGCGCCTCCGGCAATCGCCAACGCCTACAAGGATGTCGTCTCCAAGTTCGTCCACGGCCAGATCAAGACCTCGGACGAAGCTGTTGCCGAACTCGTCAAGGCGATCGACGACGCACGTTGATATCGTGAGCAAAATGACCTTCCCCGCCTGGTGCGGGGAAGGCTTTTAACGCCGATGACGGCCCTGGGAGGGGACGAATTTCATGAGTACCGTAGCCACCACAGAACCGAGACTGACGCCAGAGCGTTCGACGCACATCTCCATGCGCTCGCGCCTGCAGGATGCGCTGCCGAAGATCGTGCTGGCGCCGAGTTTCGTGATCACGCTGGTCTTCGTCTATGGCTTCATCATCTGGACCGGCTACCTGTCCTTCACCAATTCCAAGACCTTTCCGTCCTACGCGATCACTGGCGCACGCGCCTATCAGCGACTGTGGCGCTGGACATTCGAAAGCGATCCGCCGTCCAGCTGGTACACGTCGATCACCAATATGGGCATTTTCGGCTTTCTCTATATCGGCATCTGCCTGGCGCTCGGACTGTTCCTGGCGATCCTACTCGACCAGAAGATCCGTGGCGAAGGCCTGTTGCGGCCGATCTATCTCTATCCGATGGCGCTGTCCTTCATCGTCACCGGTGTCGCCTGGAAATGGTTCCTCGATCCCGGCCTCGGGTTGGAACAGACCCTGCATCAATGGGGCTGGACGAGCTTTCACTTCGACTGGATCAAGAACAAGGATTTCGTCATCTATACGGTGGTGATCGCCGGCGTCTGGCAGGCCTCGGGCTTCGTCATGGCAATGTTCCTTGCTGGCCTGCGCGGCATCGACGGCGAGATCATGAAGGCGGCCCAGATCGACGGCGCGACGACTTCGCAGCTCTATCGCCGCATCGTCATTCCGCTGCTGCGGCCAGTGTTTCTCTCCGCCTTCATCGTGCTCGCCCATATGGCCATCAAGTCCTATGACCTTGTCGTGGCGCTGACATCGGGCGGCCCAGGGGGCTCTGCCTGGCTGCCATCGAACTTCATGTACGAATACACCTTCAAGCGCAACGAAATGGCGGTGGGTTCTGCAAGCGCCATCATCATGCTGATGACGATCTCGGCGATCATCGTGCCCTATCTCTATTCCGAACTTCGGGAGAAATCGCGATGAGCGCTGTCACCTCGTCTGCTCCCCGCGCGCCGCGCTCGTCTGGTGCGAAGATGTTCAACCGCATCTTCATCTATAGCCTGCTGGCATTCTTCGCCTTGGTCTACCTGATGCCGCTCTTCGTCATGCTGGTGACCTCGTTCAAGACCATGGACGAGATCCAGAACGGCAACATGCTGGCGCTGCCGAGCTCGCCGACCATCGAGCCCTGGTTCAAGGCGTGGGGCGAGGCCTGTGTCGGACTTACCTGCGCCGGCATCAAGGGCTATTTCTGGAACTCCATCAAGATGGTTGTTCCCGCTGTGGCGATCTCGACGCTGCTGGGCGCACTGAACGGCTATGTGCTGACCAAATGGCGTTTCCCCGGCCACACGCTGGTTTTCGGGCTGATGCTGTTTGCCTGCTTCATTCCCTTCCAGTCGGTGCTCTTGCCGATGGCCACCATCCTCGGCAGCTTAGGCCGCTTCGGCGCGACGCTCAGGAACGAAATCGGCATGTCGCTCGGTTTCGGCAACCCGACTGTCAATCTGGTGTTCGTTCATGTGGTCTACGGCATAGGCTTCACGACGCTGTTCTTCCGCAATTACTACGAGGCCTTCCCAACCGAACTGGTCAAGGCCGCCCAGGTCGATGGCGCGAGTTTCTTCCAGATCTTCCGCCGCATCATGCTGCCAAATTCGCTGCCGATCATCGTCGTCACGGTGATCTATCAGTTCACCAATATCTGGAACGACTTCTTGTTTGCGTCCGCCTATGCCGGCACCGGTGATTCCATGCCGATGACAGTGGCGCTCAACAACGTCGTCAACACCTCGACCGGTGTCGTCGAATACAATGTCAACATGGCGGCGGCGATGATCGCCGCCATGCCCACGCTCCTCGTCTACATACTCGCCGGCCGCTATTTCGTACGCGGACTGATGGCGGGCGCCGTCAAAGGATAGAACATGGCTTTCCTCGAAATTTCCGGCCTCAGAAAGCGTTTCGGCGCAGTCGAAATCCTCAAGGGCATCGATCTCGAGCTCGAGAAAGGTGGCTTCCTGGTGCTCGTCGGTCCGTCGGGCTGCGGCAAGTCCACCTTGCTCAACACCATTGCCGGGCTGGAATCGATCACATCGGGCGATATCCGCGTCGATGGCCGCACCATCGCCGATCTGCATCCCTCCAAGCGTGATATCGCCATGGTGTTCCAGAGCTACGCGCTCTATCCCAACATGACGGTGGCCGGAAACATCTCCTTCGGCATGGAAATGCGTGGTGTGCCGGTCGACGAGCGCAAGAAGGCGATCGACAAGGTCGCCAAGGTGCTGCAGATCGGTCATCTGCTAGACCGCAAGCCGAGCCAGCTCTCCGGTGGCCAGCGCCAGCGCGTCGCCATGGGCCGGGCGCTGGTGCGCGACCCGAAACTCTTCCTGTTCGACGAACCACTCTCCAATCTCGACGCCAAACTGCGCGTCGACATGCGCGTCGAGATCAAGCGACTGCACCAGGCAACCGGCACCTCCATCGTCTATGTCACCCATGACCAGATCGAGGCAATGACACTGGCGACCAAGATCGCCGTGATGAAGGATGGCGAGGTCCAGCAATTCGGCACCCCGGCCGAGATCTACAACAACCCAACCAACCTGTTCGTGGCCGATTTCATGGGCTCACCCGCAATGAATCTGCTGACGGCGACTGTTGAACGCGGCGATGCCGGCGTGCAGGTGTCGCTGGAACGCCCGGAAGGCGCACCGCTCAAACTTTTGGTAAACGCAGCCAGCAATGCGCTCGGCACCTATGCCGGCAAGCAGGTGATCTTCGGCATCCGGCCGGAAGCGCTCACCGATCCGGATGGCGCCGACCGCAACGCGAAAAACCTTGCCGAGGGCGATTGCCTCATTGAAGTCGTCGAGCCCGCGGGCTCCGACACCTTCGCGATCACCAAGATGGGCGGCAAGGAAGTCGTGGCCCGCCTGCGCGCCGACGCCCATATCGCTGCCGGCCAGACGGCACGGCTCGCCTTCAATCTCGACAAGGCGGTGTTCTTCGATCCCGCCAGCCAAGCCCGCATCGCCTGAGCAAGAGAATGGAGAATTCACCCGATATCGTCATCATCGGCTCCGGCATCGGTGGCTCGACCGTGGCGTCCGGTCTTGCACCGTCCGGTGCCAGCATCCTGATCCTGGAGGCCGGCGATCACATCCCGGACCAGCCGGAAAATCGCGACCAGCGTGCCATCTTCCAGCGTGGCCACTTCCGCCCCAAGGAGATGTGGTACGAGCATGGAGGCGCCGCCTTCAACCCCGGCAATTACTACAATGTCGGCGGCAACTCGAAATTTTACGGTGCGGTGCTGGTCCGCTATCGCCGCGAGGACTTCTTGGAAATGCGCCACCGGGAGGGCGTCTCGCCCGCATGGCCATTTCCCTATGAAGAACTCGAGCGCTGGTACAGCCGCGCCGAGCAGCAATTCCAGGTGCGTGGCGCGTTGGGGCAGGATCCGACCGAACCGCATCACTCCCTGCCCTATCCCTTCCCGCCGATCCCCGACGAAGCGCCGATCGCCAGCGTGCGCGCGAGGCTGAAGGCCAATGGCATGCATCCCTATTCGCTGCCGCTCGGCATCGACATCGACCAATGGCTGAAGAAGGCCAAGACGCCCTGGGATGCTCACGTCAACAGCTTTGACGGCAAGATGGATGCCGAGACCGTGTCGCTGACATTGGCGCTTCAGCATCAGAATGTAAAACTGCAGACCAAATCGCGGGTCACGAAGCTTGAGACGTCTCCGGATGGCAGTCGCATCGAGACCGTGCACTATCTGCACAACGGGGAACAGAAGAGCGTATCGCCAAAGCTGGTGATCCTGTCTGCCGGAGCGGTGCAATCCTCCGTGCTGCTGCTGCGTTCGGCCAACGACAAACACCCGAAAGGGCTTGCCAACTCCTCCGACCAGGTCGGCCGGAACTTCATGAACCACAATTCGTCCGCTATTCTCGCGATCTCGCCCTTTTATCACAACACATCGATCTACCAGAAGACCTTCGGCTTCAACGACTACTACCTCTCGGATGGCGAAGGTGGTTTTCCGCTCGGCAATGTCCAGCTTCTCGGCCGCGTCTCCGGTGCGATCCTGAAGGCCAACATGCCGAGCATTCCGGAATGGCTGCTCAATCAGGTATCGAGGCATGCGATCGATTTCTACGCGATGAGCGAGGACGTGCCACATCCCGAAAGCCGCATCATGGTCGATGGCGACAAGATCGTGCTGAAATGGCACCGCACCAACTGGGATGCGCATCTCGATCTCGTCCGCAAACTCAAGGCCGTGCTGAAAAAGTCGGGCTTCCCGATCGTGCTATCGCGGCCCTTCGACAGACGAACGCCATCACATCAGTGCGGAACGGTGAAGATGGGCAACGACCCCGCGACGTCACCACTCGATGTCTACTGCCGGTCCTACGATCACCAGAACCTGTTCGTCGTCGACGCCAGTTGCCTCGTAACCTCCGCCGCCGTCAATCCCGCCCTGACAGTGGCCGCACAAGCGCTGCGCGTGGCCGAGCATATCGGCAAGACGGAGCTTTCTGCATGAGACCCGTCGCACTCATCACCGGTGGCCGCAAGGGCATCGGACTCGGTATTGCCAAGGCCTTGGCTGGATCGGGCTACGACATCGCCATTACCGGCGTCGGCGACGATGCAAGTGCCGACGACGTACTCAAGCCTCTCGAATTCTTCGGTGGCACGGCGATCTACCTGCGCGCCGATGTCTCAGACGTTGCCGGCCATGCCGCGACTGTAGACCGTGTGCTGGAAAAATTCGGTCGGATCGATTGCCTGGTCAACAATGCCGGCATCGGCGCTGTGGTTCGTGGCGATTTCCTCGAGCTGACACCGGAGAACTTCGATACGATCATCGACGTCAACCTGCGCGGCACGATGTTTTTCACCCAGGCGGTGGTCCGCGCCATGCTCTCAACGGACAATCCTGCGCGCCCTCGTTCGATCATCAACATCACCTCGGTCTCGGCGGACATGACGTCGCCGGAACGGCTGGATTACTGCGTCAGCAAGGCTGGATTGGCGGCCTTCACACAAGGTTTGGCGTTGCGGCTGGCCGAGACCGGAATTTCCGTTTTCGAAGTACGCCCTGGCATTATCCGCACCGACATGACCGCCGGCGTGACATCGAAATACGACGCGCTGATCGGCGGCGGGCTGGTGCCCATGAAGCGCTGGGGCGAAGCCGCCGATATCGGCAGCATCTGCGCCGCCCTGGCATCCGGCCAATTCGGCTTTGCCACCGGCTCGGTCATATCAGCCGATGGCGGGCTGTCGATAGCAAGATTGTAGATGAGATTGGGATTTGCGGCGCTGGCTCCAGGCTCCCTCTTCTCCCCAGCGGGGAGAAGGTGGCCCGATGGGTCGGATGAGGGGGTGTTTCCGCGGATGCGAGGCCCCCTCATCGCCTCGCATTCGCTCGGCACTTCTCCCCGCTGGGGAGAAGAGGAAGAAAGCGGCGCGGTTGAAGACACAAGGACAACAACATGACCTACGACTACATCATCACTGGCGCCGGGCCTGCAGGCTGCGTACTCGCCAATCGCCTGACCGAAGACCCCGACGTCAAGGTGTTACTGCTGGAAGCCGGCGGCGGCGATTGGAATCCCCTGTTCCACATGCCCGCCGGCTTTGCGAAGATGACGAAGGGCGTCGCCAGCTGGGGTTGGGAAACGGTGCCGCAGAAGCATATGAACGGCCGCGTCCTGCGCTATACCCAGGCCAAGGTCATCGGCGGCGGCTCGTCGATCAACGCCCAGCTTTACACCCGCGGCAATGCAGCGGACTACGATCTCTGGGCCTCCGAAGACGGTTGCGAAGGCTGGGATTATCGCTCGGTTCTGCCCTATTTCAAGCGCGCCGAGGACAATCAGCGCTTTGCCGACGACTATCATTCCTATGGCGGGCCGCTTGGCGTCTCGATGCCCGTGTCGGCGCTACCGATCTGCGACGCCTATATCCGTGCAGGCCAGGAACTCGGCATCCCCTACAACCACGACTTCAATGGCCGCCAGCAGGCCGGCGTCGGTTTTTATCAGCTGACACAACGCAACCGGCGTCGTTCGTCGGCTTCGATCGGCTATCTCTCGCCGATCAAGGATCGCAAGAATCTCGAAATCCGGCTGGGCAGCCGTGTCTCCCGCGTGGTGCTTGAAGGGACACGCGCCATCGGCGTCGAGGTGGTGACGTCGAAAGGTAGCGAGATCATTCGCGCCGAGCGTGAAGTGCTGGTCTCGTCGGGGGCCATCGGCTCACCGAAATTGCTGCTGCAATCCGGCATCGGGCCGGCCGACCACCTGCGTTCGGTCGGCGTCGAGGTCAAGCACGATCTGCCCGGCGTCGGCGGTAATCTACAGGATCACCTCGATCTGTTCGTGATCTCCGAATGCACCGGCGACCATACCTATGATGGCGTGGCAAAGCTCCATCGCACGCTGTGGGCGGGGCTGCAATATGTGCTGTTCAGGAGCGGCCCCGTCGCCTCCTCGCTGTTCGAAACCGGCGGCTTCTGGTATGCGGACACCGAGGCACGTTCACCCGATATCCAGTTCCACCTGGGGTTAGGTTCCGGCATCGAAGCCGGTGTCGAGAAGCTGAAAAACGCCGGAGTGACGCTGAACTCCGCCTATCTGCATCCCCGTTCGCGCGGCACGGTGCGGCTGTCGTCGAGTATTCCGGCAGCGGCGCCACTGATCGATCCGAATTACTGGTCGGATCCGCATGACAAGACCATGTCATTGGAGGGGCTCAAGATCGCCCGCGAGATCTTCCAGCAGGCGGCGTTGAGGCCCTACATCATGGCCGAGCGCCTGCCGGGCCTGAAAGTCCAGACCGACCAGGAACTGTTCGACTACGGCTGCGCCAATGCCAAGACCGACCATCACCCGGTCGGCACCTGCAAGATGGGCACCGATCCCATGGCCGTCGTCGGGCTCGATCTCAGGGTGCGTGGCCTCGAAGGCCTGCGCGTCTGCGACAGCTCGGTGATGCCGCGCGTGCCATCCTGCAACACCAACGCGCCGACGATCATGGTGGGCGAGAAGGGG
Source organism: Shinella sp. OV683 (assembly GCF_057787725.1). Taxonomy (NCBI): domain Bacteria; kingdom Pseudomonadati; phylum Pseudomonadota; class Alphaproteobacteria; order Hyphomicrobiales; family Rhizobiaceae; genus Shinella; species Shinella sp. OV683. The sequence goes on along the minus strand of NZ_CM173543.1, from coordinate 41,059 downwards.
TCCGACATCGTCAGGGAACGCCAGCCGCTGCCAGCTGTGATCTTCGCGCACGAGCGCAACGACCAGCGGCCCCGCGCGCGAGCGAATGTCAGGTAGAGGCGATAAACGCAAAACGCAAACGGGCCGGGTGTAGAGCGGGTCTTTTTCGTTTGGATTCGTTTGTCTGCAGCTCTGCCTCGCGCTGCGATCGGGGCAGCATTGGCCATCTCTCCGCCTGCAGGCCCGCTTTGCCGCCCCCTGGCCAACACAAAAAAGCCCTCGGCATATTTGCGAGGGCTTTTTGATTGTATTTGTGTGTTTGGTTGCGGGGCCCTGATCACACCGAGGCTTGTAAGTTCTCGACAACTGCGTCTCGATAATCGGAAGTTATTTCCGATTGTCCGACATCTGCCTTGCCGGATCGCCGATTATCGTCCCTCTGCACTACAGGGATAGGGATAAGATGGAGATAGGAGCCGAACCGCTGACCCATTGATCACCGACTCAGCGTGGTGCGCTCGGGCCTTTGCTGCAAAGCGATCCGTAGCTCAGATGAGGTTGCGGCCCAGCCCTTCAATGAGTCCGTGTCAGGTCATGACTTGTGCAACAGGAACGCATTGTGGACCGGACACGGCATCTCGTAGGGTAACGATTATGCCCGGCACGCCGCAAAAGCGACTCGCATTGCGCAGAAAGCGCCCCTCAGGACGACGCGGAAGCAAGTATGAGCGTGGAATCAGCGCTTTACCATAAAGTAAATGTAAGTGCTCAGACCTTCGGCAGCCCAATCGGCCGGGAAAGCCGCTTTTGGGCGGCGATCCGGAAGGGTGCATTCAGCGCCCCATAGCCTTTGTAGCCGCCGCGCCGCTCCACGATTTCGAAGAAGAAGCCGTCGCCATAGGTACGGCTGTAGATCTGGAAATATTCCCCAGCCTCATCCCGGTCATAGAGGATGCTGTTTTCGCGCATCTGGTCAGCGAAGGCGGGATCCAGGCCGAAACGCGCCTCGAGATCGTCGTAGTAATTCCGTGAAACAGGCAGCGCCCGGAAACCGAGAGTTGCGAGCAAACGTGCTGTCTCGAAAATATTACGGGAGGCAAAGGCGACATGTTGTATGCTTGAGCCAAAACCCTCGGCGAGGAAATTGCCCGCGAATGTCTTGCGATTTTCCGCACCATTCAGCGTCAGGCGAAATCCGCCGTCATTGCCTTCCACGGCCTGGCTCCGGACAAGTCCGCCAGGATCGACCACGTCCACCATCGGCGTCCGCCGCGCGTCGAAGATCGACGTGTAGAACAGGAGCCATGTCAGCATTTCGTCATAGCGGGTCGTCTGGGCGATGTGGTCGATGCGAGTGAGGCCAGCGTCCATCGCCGAGGCCGGTCCTTCCACCACTTCGAATTCGCGTTCCCAAATATGGGCGAGCGCGCTGGAACCATCGAGGAAGTAAATCACGCTGTTTCCGACCCCCTGGATCGCCGGCACCGATACTTCGCCCGGCAAGCGTGGTTCCGCGAAAATATCGGCTCCTAGCGCCGAGGCGCGTTCCATGGTGGCGCTCGCGTCGGCAACCCTAAGCCCGTAAGCATAGGCGTTGGCGCCATGAACCGAATAAGACGAGTTTGCAAAGCCCCGCTCGTCCGTATTGATGACGAGGCGGATATCCCCCTGGCTGTAGAGATCCACCTTGCGGTTCTTGTGCCGGCCGGTTCTTGCAAAGCCGAGTGTCGTGAGCAGCGCTTCGAGATCCTGCCTTTCGCTTTCGCCGGCCGCGAACTCGATGAATTCGACGCCTTGCGCTGCCACGCGTTCCGGCATCGGTGGAACCTCCAGACGGATATCCTCTTCCCTGAGCCGGACCTGATCCATCAGGAAAAGCAAGGATCTATGTCCATCCCCGGCAATCGATCGCGGCGAGCCGCCGCGGAACTGATCGTTGAAGATTTCAAGCGACAGAACGCCATCATAGCCAGTCGCGGCAACGGCCCGCATGAAATCCACCACGGGCAGGTCGCCCTCTCCCGGCATATTGCGGAAATGGCGGCTCCAATAGAGCAGGTCCATGTCGATCAGCGGCGCATCCGCAAGCTGAACTATGAATATCTTGTCGCCGGGAATGGCGCGAATGCTATTGACGTCGATCTTGCGCGCGAGTGTGTGAAAGGAATCGAGGATGATGCCGATATTGGGGTGATCCGCCCTGCGCACGACCTCCCACGCATCGCGATGGTCGCTGATGTGCCGGCCCCAGGCGAGCGCCTCGTAGCCGACGCGCAGCCCACGCTTTGCCGCCCGCTCCCCCAGTTCGCGAAAGTCGGCCGCCGCGCGGTCAATGCCGCCAAGCGCGATCGGCGAGACGCTGGAGCAGACCAGCATCAGTTCGGCGCCGAGCTCCGCCATGAGGTCGAATTTGCGCTCGGCACGATCGAAGGCCCGCGACCGATGCGGCTCCGGCATTCCCTCGAAATCCCGGAAAGGCTGGAACAGGGTGATATCCAGGCCGTTGTCGCTAACCATCTGCCCCACCTCTCTCGGTGACGCGTCGTAGGCCAGAAAATCGTTCTCGAAAATCTCGACGCCCGAGAACCCGGCTTTGGCGATTGCCGCCAGTTTTTCGGGAAGTTCGCCACTTATCGACACCGTCGCGATGGAAGTCTTCATGACCGATCCTCCCTGATCATGCTCAAGTCCCCCGGGCTTGTCTTCCTCACGGTTCTTCTGTACCAAATGGTTAAGAATGTCAATATCTTTGTACTAACAGGTTAAAACATCGCTCCGGTCTAGCATACGATTCGGGAATGCGACTACTGTTTGGAGGAGGAAATGGAGAGCGGGGCAATTAAGCCGCAGGGAAAGCGGGATCCCGAGGGGGTGCGCGAGGATATCCTTCGCGTTGCAATGCAGGAATTTTCCGACAACGGCCTGTCTGGCGCGAGAATCGACGAAATCGCCGCCAAGACAAGAACATCCAAGCGGATGATCTACTACTATTTCGGCGACAAGGAAGGGCTCTACACCCGCGCGCTGGAGGAAGCCTATCGCCATGTCCGCGGTGATGAGTCCCACCTCGAACTTGAGGCATTCGACCCGATCGAGGCGCTGGAGCGGCTCGCCCAGTTCACCTTTCATCATCACAGGCAAAACCCGGCCTTCATCCGCATGGTGATGATCGAGAACATCCATCACGGGCAATATCTCGAACGCTCGCCGACGATCAGGGAACTCAATCGGCCGGCGATCGAAAAGCTGCAGGCCCTCCTCGCGCGCGGCCAGAAGGACGGCGTATTCCGTCACGATATCGACGCGCTGGAACTTCATTGGCAGATCAGTGCGCTGTCATTCTTCAACGTCTCAAACCGGGCGACCTTCTCGCAAATTTTCGGCTCGTCGCTTTGGGCCGAAGAGGCGCAGGAGCCGCTGGCGCGCCAAGTCGCTGCGATGGTTCTGCGCTATGTCGCGACGCCCGAGGCGCTGACCGATCGAGAGATAAGATAGCCCCATATCTATCAGGCGCTCGCCTCGTAGAGCTCGGCAAAATGACGCTGCATTCGACCGGCATCGGGTTCGAGCCCGGTGAACAGGCGGAAGGCGCCCACGGCCTGGAAAACGGTCATGCCGCCGCCGGGTAGGATGCGGCACCCCCGACGGGATGCCACCGCCAGCAATTCGGTGACCAGTGGCATATAGACGATGTCTGCCACCCAATGGCGGCTTTGCAGCAGTGCCTCATCGATGGGAATGCCGGGATAGCTTTTCATGCCGGTCGGCGTGGCGTGGATCAAACCATTGGCGGCCGCCATGGATTTCGTGAGATCGTCCGTCGGTCGAGCATGATGGCCACCGAAGCGAAGGTTGAGATCGTCAGCGAGTTGCGACGCGCGTCCAGGATCGCGGTCGAAAATATCCAGCCTGCTGACGTCGAGCTTGAGCGCAGCGTGGGCGACGGCGACACCGGCGCCGCCTGCGCCGAGCAGCAGGACATGGTCGCGCCGCGCATCCGGCAGGCCGCGCCTAAAGCTCTCATAGAAGCCGTACCAATCAGTATTGTGTCCGATACGCCTGCCGTCTTGGAACACCACCGTGTTGACGGCACCGAGCATGCGGGCATCCTCCGACAGTTCGTCGAGAAGCGGCAGCACGGCCTGCTTGAACGGATGGGTGATGTTGGTGCCGGAAAAGCCGCTTTCTTCCAGTTCGCTCAACAAGTCCGGCAGAGCACTCTCGGTAAGACCGCGCTCACGAATGTCCACCCGCTCATATCGGTAATCCAGCCCATGGCAGGCGCCTTCGCGCTCGTGCAAAGCCGGCGTCTTGGAAAGTTTGAGGTCGGAGCCGATCAGCCCGACAAGCACAGCACGTTTGTCCGTCATTTCCATATCCAAAGGCAAAGACCGTCCGTTTCGAGAATCCGGCTCTCAAAATCTCGGAACCCGAAGCGCAGACCAATCAATGATGAGCGAGAATTTCGCCGAGAAAGGCCCTGGTGCGATCGTGCCGCGGGTTGCTGAAGAATTCGTCAGGCCGCGCCTCTTCGATCACCTCGCCCGAGGCCATGAAAATCACGCGGTCGGCGACCTGCCTGGCAAATCCCATTTCATGCGTCACGCAGATCATCGTCATGCCGTCGCGGGCCAGGCCGATCATCGTGTCGAGCACTTCCTTGACCATTTCGGGGTCGAGCGCTGAAGTCGGCTCGTCGAACAGCATGGCCTTGGGCTCCATGCAGAGCGCCCGGGCGATCGCCGCCCGCTGCTGTTGGCCGCCCGACAATTGCGCCGGGTATTTGTCCGATTGGTCGCCGATCCGCACCTTGCCGAGATATTTGGTGGCGATGTCCCGGGCGCCCGCCTTCGTCATGCCCCTCACCCGCATCGGGGCCAGCATGCAGTTTTCGATGATGGTCATATGCGGAAAGAGGTTGAAACTCTGGAACACCATGCCGACTTCGCGTCTGATGGCATCGACCGTCTTGCCGGTATCATCAAGGGCAATCCCCTCCACGACGATCCTGCCCTTCTGTATCTCTTCCAGCCGGTTGATGCAGCGGATCAAGGTGGATTTTCCGGAGCCGGACGGCCCGCAAAGGACGATTTTTTCACCCTTGCGAACCGAAAGGTTGATGTTCTTCAAGGCATGGAAGGCGCCATACCATTTCTCGACGCTCTCGAGCGCGATCAAGGTTTCCCCGGAATCGACTTTCATATTCGGCATGGCGACGTCCTCCTCAGATTTCCGATCACTTCACAGTGTAGGGAATGTCGGGCATGGATTCCGGGAACTTCGGAACGTCACGCTTCATCCATTTCGCGTAGATCTTGGCATGTTCGCCATCGACGATAATCTTGTCGAGAAATGCGTTGACGGCCTCGTTCCAGTCCTTTTCGCCGAGGCGTGTGCCGGCACCGTTGTAAAGCGTCTTGAGGTCGAACTTGCTTTCATAGGTGTCGGCGCTGACTGTATTCAGGCGATCGCCGTAGAACTGGTTGCCGCCGACGACCTGAACCTGGCCCGCCAGGAGCGCCTGGATGGTCGCCGCATCATCGTCAAACCGCAGAATGTTCGCCGTTTCGCCAGCACCGGCGGTGATCGCTGTGTCCATGGCGCTCGACTTCGGCACGCCGACCGTCAGACCGGCGAGGTCTTTGTAGTCGGCGATCTTCATCGTCTTCGGCCCATAGACGGAGAGCACATTGCCCGCATAGGGCTTGCTGTACTGGATCGACTTTGCCCGTTCAGCGGTCATGCCCATGGTGGCGAACAGGACATCGACCTTGCCGGTGACCAGGGACGGAATGCGGTTGGCGACCGCAAGCGGGACGAATTCGACCTCGACGCCAAGCTCCTTGGCGAAGGCGCGGCCGATATCGGCATCCAGGCCGTCCTGAACGCCGCTCGAATTGACGAAGCCCCAGGGGGCATTGTCGCCCTGGATACCGATGACGACCTTGCCGTTCGCCTTGGCTTCCTCGACCGTGCCGGCCTGTGCCGGAAGTGCCGCGACCAGTGGCAGGAGCATGGCGCCCGCCGTGGCCAAAAGGACGCTTCTGCGACGCAATGCATGTCTCAATTTGCTGATCATGGTTTCCTCCTCTTCAACAAAGTTCTGCGAATTCCTCACCGCGCGGCCTTGGCGAGCCGGCGTTCCATCTGCGCTCCCCACAATGACAGCGGCCAGCACAGCGCGAAATAGATGGCGCCGATGATCGCGAAGACCATCAGCGGCCGGAATGTCTGGTTGGACACGATCTGACCGGCACGGGAGAGCTCAACGAAGCCGACAATGGCCGCGAGCGACGTTCCCTTCACGAGTTGCACGAGAAAGCCGATCGTGGCCGGCAGGGATATCTTGAACGCCTGCGGCAGGATCACGTCCTTCATCCGCGAGACGTAGTGCAGCCCCAGCGCCTTTCCGGCCTCCGTCTGGCCCTTGGGGACTGACTGGATACCACCACGCCAGATTTCACCCAGGAAAGCACTGGCATGCAGCGTGAAGGCGATGGCGACGGCAATCCACGCATCGACATTCACACCGACAAGGCCGATGCCGTAATAGACGACGAACAGCTGCATCAGAAGCGGCGTTCCCTGGAAGACCGCGATATAGCCGGCGCTGCCGCGCCACAGCACCGCATGGGTCGACACTCGCATCAAAGCGACGCCCAGCCCGAATATGCCGCCGCCGACAAAGCCGATTGCGGCAAGAGCGATGGTCCATTTCAATCCCTGAAGGAGGAAGAGCAGTTCGTTTACGCCGATATTTGCCATATGCGCCCCTCCTCACCGGACCGGATAGCTGAAGAGCAGCTTCGATATCGTCGAAAACAGCGCCATCATCAGCCCGGAAATGGCGAGATAGATCAATGTGATGCTGAAATAGACCTCGAAAGAGCGGAACGTATCGGACTCGATCCGCTGAGCGACCGATGTCAGCTCATAGGCCGCGATCGAGGTGCAGACCGACGTCGTGAGCGTCAGCATGACGAACTGGCTGGTCAGCGACGGATAGATCGCCCGGAAAGCCGGCTTCAGTACGATGTGACGGAACACCTGCCCCCTATGCAGTCCAAGCGCGAAGCCGGCTTCGATTTGTCCCTTGCCGATGCTTTCGACCCCACCGCGAATGATCTCGATCGCATAGGCGCCGCCATTGACCGCAAGCGCGATGATGGCTGTTGCCGTCGGGTTCAACCGGATCCCGAACTGCGGCAGGGCGAAGAAGATGAAGAAGATCTGCACTAGGAAAGGCGTGTTGCGGATAACCTCGACGAAAGCGATGGTCGGAATGCGAAGAATGCGGGTTTTGGACGTGCGCGTTAGAACGCCAAGAATGCCGATTAACGTCGCAAGAGACATGCCGGCGACGGCAAGCCCGATGGTCGACAAAGCCGCCAGCAGTAATTCCGGCAGCCGTTCATAGACGACGCTGAAGTCGAGCACGTAGCCCATCAATCCCTCCCGGCCGCCTCCTCAAGCGGCAATTGATTCCAACCGCCTTATGGCAGGTAGCCTCTCGTTCCATCTTTGTACCATCTGGTTAATAGTTGTCAAGGCGCTTTGTACCATTTAGTTAAATCAATCTCCCTACGCGATCGAACATGGGCATCTCCTACTACCCGCGATGGCCGGGCCAGCGGCGATTTTTCCGTTTGCTTTTCTGGATTCAACCAATAGTGTTCAAGGTGACCAGTGGGGAAACTGGCGTAATCGCTACAAAAAGGAGCGAGCCATGAGCATTCATCCATCTTTGAAGTCCCTCACCCGTGCAGCTTTTGCCGCCGCGTTGCTTGGATCGATCGCACTTCCGGTCTGGGCGGAAACCGTCATCCACCGCGGCAATGGCGGCGAACCGCAATCGCTCGACCAGTCGCAGATCTCGATCGACATCGAAGGTTTTATCGTTCGTGATTTGTCGGAAGGCCTGACGATCTATGATGCCAAAGGCAAGGTCATTCCCGGGACCGCCGAAAGCTGGACGGTATCGGACGATGGCACGGTCTACACCTTCAAGATCCGCGACAATGCCAAATGGTCCGATGGTTCGCCGGTGACCGCCGCCGACTTCGTCTTTTCGATGACCCGTGTGCTCGATCCTGTGACCGCCGCCGGCTACGCCAATATCCTCTTTCCGATCAAGAATGCCGAGGCGTTCAATCAGAAGAAGGCCAAGGCCACCGACCTCGGTCTCAAGGCCGTCAACGACAAGACGCTGGAAATCACGCTCGAACGCCCGACGCCCTATTTCCTGCAGCTGATGTGCCATTACACGGCAATTCCGGTCAACAAGGCCAGCATCGACAAATACGGCAAGGACTTCACCAAGCCGGGCAAGATGGTGAGCAACGGCGCCTATATGCTGACCGAATATATCGCCAACGACCACGTCACCGCCGTCAAGAACCCCAATTACTGGGATGCGGCCAATGTGAAGATCGACAAGGTGATTTATAACCCTTCGGAAGACCAGGCCGCCACCGAGCGGATGTTCGAGACCAGCGAACTGGATGTCGTCTATAATTTCCAGGCCGATCAGCGCGACTTCCTGACCAAGAAGCTTGGCAAGGACCAGGTGTATGCGAGCCCGGCGCTCTCGACCTATTATTATGCTTTCGACGGCCGTCATGAGCCTTTCAGCGATGTGCGCGTCCGCAAGGCGCTGTCCATGGCCATCGACCGCAACTTCCTGGCCGAGAAGATTTTCGGCGGTGCGCAGCTGCCATCCTACACTCTCGTGCCGCCCGGCATGGAGGGTTATACCTCGCCGACGGTCGACATTGCCTCGATGGATCAGCTGGACCGCGAGGATGCCGCCAAGGCGCTGCTCAAGGAGGCGGGTTATGGCGACGGCGGCAAGCCGCTGAATATCGACATCCGCTACAACACCAATGAGAACCACAAGAAAGTGGCGATCGCCGTTGCCGACATGTGGAAGGCGCTCGGCGCCACCGTCACCACCCAGAATCTCGACGTGAAGGCCCACTATGCCTATCTGCAGGAAGGTGGGACATTCGATGTCGCCCGCGCCAGCTGGGCTGCCGATTATGCCGATCCGGAAAACTTCCTCAATCTCCTGGTCTCCAGCAACAAGACCTTCAACTACGGCCACTGGAGCAATGCGAGATATGATGCGCTGATGAAGGCATCCTACGAGGAGCGCGATCCGGCCAAGCGCATGAAGATCCTCGCCGAAGCCGAGGCACTGATGCTGTCCGAATATTCCATCACCCCGATGATGAACTATGCCAGTCTCTGGCTGGTCAATCGCAAGGTGAAGGGCTTTGAGGAAAACCTCGTCAACGAGCACATGACCAAATACCTCTCCATCGAGTGATCCGTCCGCGGGGGCGTCCGTTCTCACATCGGGCGCGCTCCGCCTCCCGCCGGCGGTAAACCGCCAGCGGGTCATGTGACCCCCGTAATAGAGAGGAGGCGCTCATGCTGCGTTTCATCTTGGTTCGGCTCTTGTCGTCCCTGCCGACCGTGTTCATTGTCGTGACACTCTCCTTCTTCATGATCCGCATCGCCCCCGGCGGCCCGTTCAACCTCGAACGGCCGCTCGAGCCGCAGGTGCTCGCCAATCTCAAGGCGGTCTATCATCTCGACCAGCCGCTCTGGGCGCAATACGTCTACTATCTCGGCAACGTGCTGCATGGCGATTTCGGCCCGAGCTTCATCTACAAGGACTATACCGTCGCCGAACTCATCCTGCAGGCCCTGCCCTATTCGCTGGTCTTGGGGTCCTGGGCGCTGGTGGTCGCCGTTCTCGGCGGTGTCACCATGGGTGTCTATGCGGCACTCAAGCAGAATTCCTGGGCGGATTACCTGTTGATGGGTGTCGCGGCGCTTGGCAACACCGTGCCCAATTTCGTCATCGGCCCGATTCTGTCGCTGATCTTCGCGCTGGGGCTACGGCTGGTGCCGACCGGGTCCTGGGGCAATGGCGGCTTTCAAAATCTCGTGCTGCCGGTGACCGTTCTGGCACTGCCGCAACTAGCGATCTTCGCCCGGCTGACGCGCAGCTCGATGATCGAAGCCCTGCGCGCCGACCATGTGCGCACCGCCCGCGCCTATGGCCTGCCTTTCCGCAGCGTCGTTGGCCGGCATGCGCTACGCGCCGGGCTGATGCCGGTGATCTCTTATCTCGGTCCAACGGCCGCATCGGTGCTGACAGGCTCGATCATCGTCGAGACGATGTTCACATTGCCCGGCGTCGGCCGCTATTTCGTGCTCGGAGCGCTCAATCGCGATTATACCCTGGTGATGGGCACGGTGGTGCTGATCTCGGTGTTCATCGTTGCCCTTAACCTGCTCGTCGATGTCATCTATGCCTTCGTCGACCCGAGGGTGCGCTATGAGTGAGATCGATCCCATTTCCCCGATTGCCGTCGATACGGCCGTGAAAAGCAAGGCCGTCCAGGGCCGCAGCCTCGGCTCGCTGGCGTTTGCACGTCTGCGCCGCAACAAGGCCGCGCTCGTCAGCATGGTCATGCTGGTGATCGTCGCGGCCTTCTGCTTCATCGGACCGCTTTTCAACCAGCACGGCTATGCTGAGGTCTATCCAAGCTATGTCGCCGTGCCGCCGAGCCTGTCGCCCTATCCGCATGAGGATACGCTGCAGCCGGTGATGCAGCTGGCTGTCGAACGCGGCCGCGCGCATCTCGACAGTTTCGACGTCGACGGCACGACCTATACGGCCGTCATCAGCACCGACAAACCGGTCGATCCGCGCATTATCCGCTATCTCGACCGCCCCGACGAGTTCGACGGCGGCAAGATCACCGAGACCAGGAATGACGGCAAGACGGCGGTAGTGACCGGTCTGGTCAACGGCCAGTATTTCCTGCTCGGCACCGACCGCAATGGTCGCGACATGCTGGCCCGGATCATGGTCGGCGGGCAGATCTCGCTGATGGTCGGGATCATGGCGACGATCGTGTCGTTGCTGATCGGCGTGATCTATGGCGCGATCTCAGGCTATCTCGGCGGCCAGATCGACAACCTGATGATGCGGTTCGTCGAGATCCTCTATTCCCTGCCCTTCGTGTTTTTCGTCATCATGCTGGTGGTGTTTTTCGGTCGCCATATCGTGCTGATCTTCATCGCCATCGGCGCGATCAACTGGCTCGACATGGCCCGTATCGTCCGCGGCCAGACACTGGCGATCAAGCGGCGCGAATTCGTCGGTGCCGCCGTCGCCATGGGGCTGAGCAATCGCCAGATCATCCTCTCCCATATCATCCCTAATACGATAGGACCGGTGGTGGTGTTCGTCACGCTCCTGGTGCCGCAGGTGATCCTGCTCGAAAGCTTCCTCTCTTTTCTGGGATTGGGCGTGCAGGAACCGCTGACCAGCTGGGGTCTGCTGATCGCCGAAGGGGCAGGCGCGATCGAAGCCAGCACCTGGCTGCTGCTCTATCCGGCCATCCTGTTCGTGGTCACGCTGACGGCGCTGAATTTCATCGGCGACGGGCTGCGCGACGCATTCGACCCGAAGGACCGCTGAGCCATGACCGATACCATACTCGATATCGACAATCTCAACGTCAGATTCGACTCTCCGGATGGCGAAATCCATGCGGTCAAGGGTCTCAACATCAAGGTCGCCAAGGGCGAGACCCTGGCGATCGTCGGCGAATCCGGCTCCGGCAAGAGCCAGACGATGATGGCGGTGATGGGCCTGCTGGCCGGCAATGGCCGGGTGACCGGCTCGGCGCGCTATCGCGGCCAGGAACTGGTCGGCCTATCGCTCAAGGCACTGAACGAGGTGCGTGGCGCCAAGATCACCATGATCTTCCAGGAGCCGATGACCTCGCTCGATCCGCTCTACACGATCGGCAACCAGATCAGCGAGCCGATCCGCTACCATCGCCGCTGCTCCAAGGCCGTTGCCCGTGAACGCGCGCTGGACCTGCTGAAACTCGTCCAGATTCCCGAACCGGAGCGGCGGCTCGGTTCCTATCCGCACGAACTGTCGGGCGGCCAGCGCCAGCGGGTGATGATCGCCATGGCACTTGCCAACGACCCCGAACTGCTGATCGCCGACGAGCCGACCACGGCACTCGATGTGACGATCCAGGCGCAGATCCTGGCTTTGCTCAAGGAACTCAAGGAGCGGATCGGGCTGGCGATCATCTTCATCAGCCACGATCTCGGCATCGTCCGCCGCTTCGCCGATCGGGTGGCGGTGATGCGGCGCGGCGAAGTGGTGGAGACGGGCCGGACGGCGGAGATCTTCTCCGCCCCCCAGCATGAATATACCAGGATGCTGCTAGCCGCCGAGCCGACCGGTCACAAAGCACCACCGGCGGCCGATGCGGAGGCGATTGTCGCTGCCAAGGACGTTTCCGTCACCTTCAGGGTCGGCGGCGGATTTCTGGCGCGCAAGGCCTTCGATCTCAAAGCGGTCGACGCTGTTTCGCTGACGCTCCGCCAAGGCCAGACGATCGGCATCGTCGGCGAATCCGGATCGGGCAAATCCACACTCGGGCGGCTCGTGATGCGGCTGATCGACGGCGAGGGCAATGTCGTCTTCGAAGGCAGGGACATATCCAAGGCCGGCCGGCGTGAGATGCAGCCGCTGCGCCGCGAAATGCAGTTGGTCTTCCAGGACCCTTACGGCTCGCTGTCGCCGCGCATGACCGCGGGCGAAATCGTCACCGAGGGACTGCTGGTGCATGAGCCGCAGCTTAGCCGCGCCGAGCGCGATCGCCGCGCCGTCGAAGCCCTGCTGGAGGTCGGTCTCGATCCGGCCAGCCGCAACCGCTATCCGCACGAATTCTCCGGCGGACAGCGCCAGCGCCTCGCCATCGCCCGCGCCATCATCCTCAAGCCGAAAATGCTGGTGCTGGACGAACCGACATCGGCGCTCGACCGCTCGGTGCAGAAGCAGATCGTCGACCTGCTGCGCGACCTGCAGGCGCGCCATGGCCTCGCCTATCTGTTCATCAGCCATGACCTCGCCGTGGTGCGAGCGCTGTCGGATTACATCATGGTGATGAAGAGCGGCAAGGTGGTGGAAGAAGGCTCGGTGAACGACATCTTCGACCATCCGAAGGCCGACTATACCAAAGAATTGATGGCGGCAGCGCTGGGACAATCGTAGCCGCAATGACCAAGGCGCAGCCGACAGGCGTTATGGACAAGCCGCCTTTGTCGAGACATTTTCATGACATCGAACTCAGGTGATGGGCGAGATCTGCGCGCTGTTGCTCGTTTGCGTACATGGATCTCACGAGACGCATCAATTCTCATACCGCCTATCGTGCCGCAAGCGAGTTATCCCTTGGACTCGGATGCAGCGTTTGGGTCCGCAATTTCAAGCAACCTTCGCCTCAATCGGGGCACCGCGAAATCCAGAAAGCGCCGCATCTTGATCGGCATTTGGCTGCGTGCGGCATGTACGAGGCTCACCGGCACCGGTTCAGTCTCGAACCGCTCAAGGACAATTCGCAGGCCATTGGCCTTCACCGCGTCCGCAACCTGATAGTGCAAGAGTCGCGTCGCGCCCACGTCTTGCAGAGATGCCCGAACGGCGGCTTCCGCCGTTGTCACCGAGAGGCGCGCCTCAATCGGCACAAATATGGGCTTTCTCGTTTTTGGATCGGTGAAGCGCCACCCCGCCATGGGCCCGGGACCATCGAAGGTGACGCAAGGAATTGTCTCCAGGTCTTGGGGGGTCTGCGGCGTGCCGTGCAGGCCCAGCAATGTCGGGCTGGCGCAGACGACGGCGCGCATCGCGCCCACTGTTGTCGAAATCATCGCACTATCGGGCAGCCTGCCGATGCGCACAGCCATATCCACCTGGTCTTCTGCCAGATGCATGTTTCGATCGAGCAACAGCAGCCTGATCATGATCTCCGGAAACGCAGCCAGGAAATCGATCACGATCGGCAGCACATGGAGCTGGCCGAACTGAACGGGTGCGGTGATGACGAGCTCACCCTTGGGAATGGTGAACTCTCCGGCGACCTCGCGCTCGATCTCGTCGACCTGATCGAGTATCCGCCGCGCCGCCGCGAGGTAGCTCACCCCAGCATCGGTCAAGGTGAGTTTGCGGGTGGTGCGGATCAGAAGCTCGGCGCCCAGGAGCGCCTCCAGATTCGATATCTTCCGCGCAATTGTTGTTACTGGAACACGAAGCTGCCGCGCAGCCGCAGAGAAACTTCCGCTCTCCACGACAGCGTTCAAGATCGACATGGCTTCGAGTCTATCCATTCATCTTCCCATTTTTCGGAGAGATCATCCCCATAATTACCGGATTATATCAAAATGGAACAAGTCCCATATTCACGATCAGCCAACACGGAGGGTGAAATGGCATACGGGTTTTTAGACATCGCCATCACGCCAAGCGTCAGGGCTGCCCAGGCCGAGATGGGCGCCGACGATATATGGTCCGACTTCAGTGGGCATAGGGAGTTCCACCGATTCACGGATGCCGAGAAGGCATTCATTGAGGGGCGCGACAGTTTCTACATGGCCTCGGTCTCGGAGACGGGTTGGCCCTATGTGCAGCATCGAGGCGGGCCGCGCGGCTTTCTGAAGGTGCTCGACCACCGGACCCTCGCTTTCGCAGACTATCGAGGCAATCGGCAGTATATTAGCACCGGCAACTTCGCGGCCAACGACCGCACCTGCTTGATTCTGATGGATTATCCCAGCCGCAGCCGTTTGAAGATCTATGCGCAGGTGGAAAAACTGGGAACCGACGAGGACCCTGCCCTGACCGAACACGTCACCGACAGTGCTTACAAGGGCAAGCTTGAGCGCATTTTCCGGTTGAGGCTCGCAAGTTTCGACTGGAACTGCCAACAGCATATCACGCCGCGCTTCACCGAGGCGGAGGTTGTCGCGGCGATTGATCCGCTGCGCAAACGCCTTGGTGAACTTGAAGCGGAGAATGCCGAGTTGAGGGCACAGACGGGCTGATTTCCGCTGTGATAATTTCAAAATCGCATTTGTTTTGGGGGGAAAGGCGACAACGGCGGCGGAAGTCATCACTCTCGGGGGTCACAGCCTTGATAGGAGCAGAACCTGAGATCCGTGATTCGGCGTAAGGTTGCAGTTGATGGGGATCGAACCAGCGACCCGTTGTTACATACGCCTTTCGCCTCAGATTCCCCAATAGCGGATCTCGACTTAGCTTGGATGGAAATGACCGGTTTGGGGCCGATTGCAGACGGTTCGCTGCCAGGACATCCAACGCGAAATCGGACATTTAGGTACTCGACATCAAGGGGCATGAGAATCAATCACATCAAGCAATCGATTCTCCGTTCGAATGCGTTGTGTCTCTACTGCCTGTAAAACTGCATGATAACTTGCGCATGCCGCGTTGGTCTCCGCAGCAAACGGCAGCAAGTGCGGGACAATATCATCATGACCACTGATCGCGTCACAGTCCTTGTCGTCGAGGACCAACCTTTGTTGCGAATGGACATCGTCGATGAACTCGAGATAGCGGATTTCAAGGTCGTGGAGGCCGCCAAAGCTACGTTGGCGATCGAGCTTCTGATTGCCAAGCCGCTTGCGGTCGAGCAGGCCCAGCGTGGCGGCAGGCCTGTTGGCGAGCGGCAGGAGATCGCTCCGTTCCAGCGCTTCGGCAGCGAGATTTCCTGCCTCCTCCCCGACGCGGACGGAGCCATGCTGCGCAGCCACAAGCACGTTTTCGAACACGGCCATGCCGAGAAAGGGACGCGGTACCTGATGGGTCCGGCCGATGCCGGCGCGACAGCTGCGCGCTGCATCCGCCCTTGTGACGTCGACTCCGGAGAACATCACTGTGCCGGACGACGGCACCAGCGACCCGGCAACAACTGAGAACAATGTCGTCTTGCCGGCACCGTTGGGCCTGACGATTCCGAGAGCCTCTCCCTCCGTGAGGGTGAAGTTCACATCCTTCAGCACCTGGAACGAGCCGAATGTCTTGTTGATGCCGCTGCCTGAAAGAATTTCCGTCATGTTTCCCCCGAATGCGGGCGCCGGCACGCGAGCCCGCCCGTTTTCAATCAGCCAAGCGTGTAGGGCTTGAGCGGTGCGGTGGTCGGCGCGCGATTGATCAGGAAGTTCGACGTCACTTCGAGCTTGAACGGGAACTTGCCGCTCTCGTCCTTCAGCCATTGCGTGCCGACCAGACCGGTCGCCGCCATGCTGGGCGCGGGGCCATTGGTGAAGTCGATGATACCGGTGGTGGTTTCGACATTCAGCGTCGATATGGCCTTGGCAACTGCCGCCTTGTCCTTGGGATTGCCCGCTGGTATCGCGCATGCGGCAGCGGCGCCTCCCGCGACACTGCCCGTGGCGCGTAGCAGGCTGCGGCGCGTGATATCAAGATGCTTGCCCATATTGTCCTCCCAGATCGAAGAGCGTTGAAAAATTCGTCAGACGGCGACGCGTCTTGCGACGCCGGATTGCAGATGTTCGCGCAGAAAGCCGCCGGCTTCCTCGATCGACTGCATGCCCTCGTCGAGCATCGGCGCGAAGAGCTGCCAGGAATGCACCATGCCGTCGAAAATATTGAGTTCGGCGGACACACCGGCGGCCTTGAGCCGTTCGACGACGGTCACGGAATCGTCGCGCAGGATCTCCCAGGACCCGACCTGGACGAGCGTCGGCGGAAGGCCGGTGAAATCGCCGTAGAAGGGCGTGACCAGCTCCGACTTGCGGTCGCCGGTGCCGATATAGACTGCGTTGAAAAGCGCCATGAGCTGCGGCGTCAGAAGCGGCGCATCGGTTACGGAATGATGTGAGTCGCCCACACTTGCGAGGTCGAGGGCGGGCGACATCAGAACCAGCGCACCTAGCTGCGGCAGGCCCTCCTTCTTCGCCCTGACGGCGACCGAAAGCGCGAGATTGCCGCCGGCGCTGTCTCCGGTCAGCGCGATCGCTGCCGGGTCATAGCCCTGCGCCAATGCCCATTTGTAGACGGCGAATGCGTCGTCATGCGCGGTGGGTGCCGGATATTCAGGCGCCAGCCGATAGTCCGCCGCGAGCGCCACAGCACCGGATGTACGGGCGAGATGGGTGGCGATCACCCGGTGCGACCGGCTCGAGCCGAAGAAGAAACCGCCGCCGTGATAGTAAATGACCAGCCTGCTCTTGTCGGTCTCGTCGCGGCGGATCAGGTCACCGCCGCACGGCCCTGCGGAAACCCGCTCGATCATCGAGCCATCGGCGATCGGGGTTCCGGCATTGATCCCCTCGAACCACGCCCGCATCATTTCAGGCGTGGCGTTTTCCGGCGGCGGGTTCTGGCTGCTGACATCGAGAATGAAATCGAGTTGCGCTTTCGACATGGTTTCCTCCCTGAAATGTCGGATGGGGAAAGGCCGACGCGGCCCTCCGCCCGGCTATTGCATGCGCACGATCGGCTTGATCGTCTTGCCGCTTTCGGAATCGTGGATCGCCTGGTTGATCTCGGCGAAATCGTAGAATTTCACGAGCTTGTCGAAGGGGAAGCGGCCCTGGGCATAGAGCTCGGCCAACATCGGAATGAACGTATCCGGATTGGATTCGCCCTCGACGATCCCCATCAGCCGGCGGCCGCCGCTCATGAAATGCACTTCGTCGAGATTGATCTCGGTGCCCATGGCGGAGGCGCCGAGAATGCCGCAGGCACCCATCGGCGCCAGCGCCATAACGGCACCGCGGATGACACTGGAAATGCCTGTCGTGTCGAGCGCGAAATTCAGTCCATAGCCGGTGATCGCCATGATTTCCGCCGTCGCATCGACCTTGCCGGGATTGATCGTGTGCGTGGCGCCGAGTTCGCGGGCCATGGCCAGCCGCTCGTCATTCATGTCGACCGCGATGATCGTCGTCGCGCCGACGACCTTCGCCGCCATCAGGGCGGAAAGGCCGACGGAACCCGATCCGAATGCGGCGAAGGATTTGCCCGCCGAAACCTTGAGTGCGTTCATGACCGCACCCGCGCCGGTCTGGATGCCGCAGGCGAGCGGCCCGAGCAGTTCGAGCGGCGCGGTATCCGGGACCTTCACGACGTTCACTTCATGGCAGATGGCGTGGGTTGCGAAGGAAGACTGGCCGAAGAAATGGCCGTTGATCCGCTCGTCACCGGTCGAGAGCGCGCTCGATCCATCGGTGCGCGCGGCGAAGAAATTGCGCGGAAAGAATTCGTGGCAATAGCTGATGTGATGGTCCTGGCAGCTCGGGCAATGGCCGCAGGAATTGAAGGTCATGACCACCTTGTCGCCGGCCTTCACCTTCAAGACGGCGCGGCCGACCTTCTCGACGATGCCGGCGCCTTCATGGCCGAGCACCACCGGCAGTGGCGTCGGCAGCATGCCGTCGCGCACGACGATATCGGTGTGGCAAACGCCGGTGGCGACGACCTTCACAAGGATTTCGTTATCCCTCGGTTCCTCGATATTGATGGTCTCAAGGCTGAGGTCGGCGCCCTGTTCGCGGGCGATGGCGGCTTTGATCTGCATGGTGATCTCCGGAATGAAATGTCACGCGAGGGATGCGGGCCGCGATGCCCGCATCCCGGTCCTGGGAGTGATCAGAAGGGATAGGCGGTTGCGGTGTCCTTGACGGAAATCCACTTCCAGGTGGTGAATTCCTCGATGTCGGCCGGGCCACCGATGCGGGTGCCGTTGCCGGATTTGCGCGGGCCGCCGAAGGGTGCGAAGGGGCCGCCATTGACCGTCTGGTCGTTGACATGGACCATGCCGACTTCGAGTTCGTCGGCAATCCGTATCGCGCGGCCGGTATTGGCGGAAATCACACCGGCGGCGAGGCCGTAGTCGCTGTTGTTGGTCAGCGCGATCGCCTCTTCCTCGGTGGCGAAGGTGGCAATGCAGGCCACCGGTCCGAAGATTTCCTCGTCGAAGGCCCGCATGCCGGGCTTGACGCCAGCGAGCACGGTGGCGGCATAAAAGCGACCGTCATGGGTGCCGCCAGCCAGCAGCTTCGCGCCCTTGGCCACGGCGTCTTCCACGATCGCCTGAATGCTCGCCACCTGCGCGTCCGAAATGATCGGGCCGAGCGCCACCTGATTGGTGGAGGGATCGCCCGCTGGAAGGTGGGACGCCTTCACGACAAGCTTTTCGGTCAGCGCATCGGCGATCTTTTCGTCGGCAAGGATCAGCCCGGTCGCCATGCAGATCTGGCCCTGGTGCAGGAAGGCGCCCCAGGCCGAATTGGAGGCTGCGACATCGAGATTGGCGTCGTCGAGCACGATGAGCGAGTTCTTGCCGCCGAGTTCGAGCTGGACCTTTTTGAAATGCTTGCCGGCGATCTCAGCCACTTTCGAGCCGCCTCTTGCGGATCCGGTAAAGGAGATCATCGCGATATTGGGATCCGTGCACATCGCCTCGCCGGCGTCGGCGCCACCCGGCACCACCTGCAGCACGCCCTTGGGCAGGCCAGCTTCCTCGAAAATGCGGGCGATGATAATGCCGCCCGAAATCGGCGTGCGGGGATCGGGCTTGTGGACCACGGCATTGCCGAATGCCAGCGCCGCGGCGATCGAGCGGACCGAGAGCACGAGCGGGAAGTTGAACGGCGAGATCACGCCGACGACGCCATGTGGTACCCGCTTGGCATAGTTGGTCCGGCCATCCATCGATGGGATCATCATCCCCATCGGCGAAGTGGCGAGTGATGCTGCGTGGCGGATAAAGAGCGCACCATGCTCGATTTCGATACCGGCCTTCGGATAGATCGAGCCGGATTCGCGCATGATCCAGGGGATCAGTTCCGCGCCGTTCTGCTCGAGCAAGTCGGCGGCCTTGGAGAGAATCCGTGCCCGATCCGTCGGCAGCGTCTTGGCCCAGGCCTTTTGCGCAGCACGCGCCTCAGCGGCAGCACGGGTGATATCGGCTGCACCGCCGACTCCAACCGAGGCGATCACTGCGCCGGTGGCCGGATCGGTCACGTCCATGACGCCGGCGGCCGTCTGCTGCCAGTCGGCAAAGAAGGCGCGGCCCTGCCAACGCTCGGCGTCCAGGAAGTTCTGGTTCTCGATGTTCATTCTTGTTCCTCCTCAAAAAGTGTCGGTCCGTCGTCTGGGAGCGCAGGCACAGCTTCCCCGTCACGAGACCGGGCGTTTCTGCCCGGATTCGTCGGATTGCCGTCACTTTGGCTTTCTGCCGATGTCCTCCTGCCGCCTCCTCAAGCGGTCTGAACTAACACTGCAAAGGCCGTGCCAGAATTTCGGAAGGCATACGGCAGTTGCCGAGATGATTCAGCAAGCTATTGATGAAACTTGCTTTTCTGCCGGGGGCGGGAAGGTGGCTCCGCTGCTGAAGCAAAAGGCTTGCGATTACTAAAATAATGAAATAGCGTTGATAAATTCATCAAATTATTAATGCGATCATGACAGATACACATCAACTCGACGGACTGATCTCTCTCGCCGAAGCCTCTCGCAAGACGGGCAAGATCCTCACGCGCGGTGCTTTCAGCGAGCTCGACACCGGCGCTGCGCCCACCCTCACCGATCTCACCGAAGCACTTCATTTCGCGCTCGGTGATGGCCGGATCTGGCTCAACGACCAGCGGATGGTGCTGATCCAGTCGCTCGTGCTCGGGCGGCTCAGGCAGGAGATTATAGACGCATTCGGTACCGAGACGGCAAAAGGCCTCTTCATGCGCGTGGGCTACATGCAGGGCGTCCGCGATGCAGAGCTGATCCAGAAGCGCTTTCCGCAGGAGGATCTCACACATGCGCTCGCCGCCGGCCCGCGCGTCCATACGCTCGAAGGCTTCGTCAAGGTCACCACGAAGCAGTTCCAGTTCGATCTGCGCAAGGGCACTTATTTCGGCGAGTTCTACTGGGACGACTCCTCGGAAGCCGCGGAGCACATTTCGAGCTATGGCATTTCCAGCGAGCCCGTATGCTGGATGCAGACGGGCTATCCTTCGGGCTATACCAGCACGCTCTTCGGTAGGCCGGTGATCTTCCGCGAGATTGAATGCGCGGGCATGGGTGCCCCGCGCTGCCTGGTCGTCGGCCAGCATGTTGACGCCTGGGGCAAGGACGCGCCCGAACGGCATTATCTCGGACTGGACTGGAAGAGCCAACGCCATGTGGCCGTGGCCCGCCCCGCACCGGCGCTGGCGGCGGAGCCATCCGGCCGGGGGACGCCGGACGCCGCCGAAGGCCAGGTCGTCGGCGTTTCGGCAAGCTTTCTCCGGACTCGGCTGATGCTGGAAAAGGTTTCCGATACCGATGCGACGGTGCTCTTCATCGGCGAGTCCGGCGTCGGCAAGGAACTCTTTTCGAACGAACTCCACAAGCTGAGCCCGCGCAAGCAAGGTCCGTTCGTGCCGATCAACTGCGCGGCTATTCCAGAAAACCTTGTGGAATCCGAACTGTTCGGTGTCGAGAAGGGCGCGTTCACCGGCGCTATCCAGTCCCGCGCCGGCTATTTCGAGCGTGCGCACGGCGGCACGCTTTTCCTCGATGAAATCGCATCGCTCACCTATTCCGCACAAGGCAAAGTGCTCAGGGCGGTTCAGGAGCGCAAGATCGAGCGCGTGGGCGGAACCAGGACGATCCCCGTCGATGTGCGCGTCGTCGTTGCCTCCAATGTCGATCTTGGCGAAGAAGTGCGCGCCGGACGTTTCCGCCAGGACCTCTATTTCCGCCTCTGCGTCTTCCCGATCGTCATTCCACCACTCCGCGACCGGCGCGATGATATCCCGCTGCTTGCGGCACATTTTCTTAAGCTGTTCCGCGAGCGTCACCGCCGCGATGTCGCGGGCTTCACGCGGCGTGCGATGGATGCCCTTCTCGCCTATGATTTCCCAGGCAACATTCGCGAACTTCAGAACCTGGTCGAGCGTGGCGTCATCTATGTCGAAAGCGGCTCGCTGATCGATATGCAGCATATGTTCACGGGTTTTGAAAAAGTCCCGTCGCTTTCGCTGAAACTGACCGGCGAGGGCCGCATCGACGCGGCGTCACAGGATGGAATGGACTTAACGGACGAGCGCCGAATGATAACCGCGCCCGAGGCTCTCAAACGTGCCGAAGCCGAGCTCTATCGCTCAGCGCTCGAGGCCGCCGGCGGGAACGTTTCGTCCGCTGCGCGCCAGCTTGGGCTGACCCGCGCCAAGCTGGAGTACCGGCTTCGGAGAATGGGGCTGTTGACGTGACTTCGACGGCCTCGCCGTCGTGCGTCGCATCGGCAAATCGACTGAATGAGGCCAAGCGGCGATGGAATATGGCTTGATGGGAACCGAACCAACGACCCTGTTATTGCAACTTCCATCCGTACGCGATTCTCTAGGCCGGGCTTAATCTGGGCTGAGCGGAATAACTGATTTGGGGCCGGTAGCGGTCTCGCCGCTTCCGGTTTAAAAGATGGGATAGCAGACATTCACCCGGCAAGGCTGCGCGTAGAAGAAAAAAGCCAAACCTCGATAAAGGAACTGGAGTTGCCATCCTGGAAATCACCGAGACTCGCCTCTTGCCCGTAGCGCCGGTACAGGCTCTCGCCCGTATCCCTGTTCGAGACCGGACTGCGGCAGGTGAGTTCTCCTCCAACTTTCGGAACTTCTTCCGCATACGCTGTCCCTGGGCCAAGGATCGCAAGGGCCAGTGAGAATAATATGCGCAGTCGCTGTTTCATAAAGCGAATTCCCGATCTTGCTTCAAGGGCCTAGGAAATATTGCTGCAGAATATGAAACGCCGGAGCGGTTGATTAGGATGGCCTTGACCTTTGGCCGCGTCGAGTGGCTGCGCTGCCTTTTCGGGCTATTTTGATGGATCGTCCAAGTCAGCGCCAATTCGTCGGCGCGGGCATGCTTTTCATTGTCTTTTCGAAAGCCGGCGTGTTCAGCGCGACACGGAAAAGCGGGTCAGTTGGTGGCGGAACTCAACACCGGCGGCCATTGCCGGCAGCAACAGGCCCCAACGTCAAGCTGGCTCTATTGAATGGGAACGATCTTCAGCGTCGTTGTGTATGGCTCAACCCGCAACGAATCGTGACCGAGTATGCTCACACGGCGAAGGGGCGCTTCCTCGAGCGAACCATCGCTGCCCTTGCGGACTGCGTACTGCCAGAGTGACAATTCGCCATCGACAGCCAAGGCTTTCCCGATGGCACTGACATCATTACCTTTGAGTTCAGCAATTTCCGATGGTGTGAGGCCAACGACGATCTCATCTTTAGTGGTGATGATTTTGAACAGGAAAACGGGTTCCTGAGCGGATGCGACGCTGGTGAACGACATGGCTAATCCTGCGAAACCCGCGCAAAACAGGCGAGTCGTTGACTTGAAATTGGAACAAAACATTGAGCGGCCCCCTAAGCTTGAATTTGCGTGTTTGGTTGTGTTTGTGGCGAAGCTTTGTCTTCCCAAGGTTGATTGGAACCACCGGTATTGAAGACTGTCGATTGTGCAGTGATCCCGTTTAGGCTCTCGATGGGTGTTTTTCGCGTCCTTCTGTTTCAGGCTTATTTCGCGAGATCGATATTCTTGTTGCAATTGTTTCAGACGTGAAAATCTCGGCGGGCTCTTTCCGCCGGTTTGTGTTTCCGTCGCCAGAAAATCAGATCAGAAAATCAAATTTGGTAGCTTGCGGATTCGGCACCAGTGAAGATGCCCTTCCTTACCAACCAGCGGTATCGCCTGCGGCAGATATCGCACGGGAGCAGAATGCGACAGTCAGCATCGCCACAGCCAAAGTGAAGAAATAGCCGCATGAATCACCTCCACCGCACCGGCCATGCGGCAGAATCCGCAACACGGCTTCGATGACGGCGTATTCCCAAACACGGTGGTCAAGAACTGCAGCCTGTCAATGTAAACACATCATAGGTTGCCCGATCCGGATTTGCGCGGGCGAAAATCTCCGTCGTGGCCAGCGACCGGCCGAAATCCACGAACAATATAGCCTCGGGCGCCATCATATCCTCATCCTCCAGCAGTCCTGCGCTGCTATCGCGCAGACTGTAGACAATTCCGGCCCAGAGCCAGCATCCGCCGTCATCGGCGCTTTCATCCGCTACACATGAGCGCCCGATTTCGCCATTGGGCCGCGCGTAGCGACCCGCGGTCCAGGTGATGTCACCTTCGAACACCTCGGAGATGTTGGGCAAGTGCAGCTGAAACACGCCGGTCGTCAGCATAGCGTCGGTCGGCTTGTTCTTGGGTCTGAACTGAATCTCGGCACCGGAACGAGCTTCCCGGTAGGTGGCATGGTCCAACCGGCAGGCCTCTGCCGCCGCCTGATTGACCGGCAACAGGAGAAGCAAAGACAGAAAACAGGTCTTAAGGGATATCATGGTGCGCAACCTTGTTGGAGGCGACGTCAAAACAGGGCACAGGTCCCTCATTGTTGGAGATGTTGTCATCAGCATTTTCTTTCGTCCAGCAGCAGTCTCAACGATCAAACGTCTCAAAGTAACGAGCACCGGCATCGGTCAGCAGCGGACGCGCCTCTTTGAGCGGAACTGTCAGAAGAACATCCGTGCAGGCAAAGATCACGTGTGGCAGATTGTTCAGGGTGAAAACCAGACTGTCCTCGGTAAAATAGACGCCGAGATTGCTGCGGACGAGGTCGTCGATGCCGCATTCGCTCTCTGTTTCGGCATCGAATTTCTGACGCTTGCTGTTAACGAACTGAATGAGCTCCTCACTCGGTTCAAATCTCAGATCTGATTGATCGGCGATCGTGGCGGGGTCGACAACGGTGCCATCGTCATTCTTGATCAGCCAGCCCTTGAGTAGAGATTGAGAGGAAAGAGCCCTGCCGGTCCTCACATCCGCGAGCAGAATATGTGAGAAGTTTTCCGGATGCGCGCCGCCACAAAAGAAGCTGCCGTCTTCCCACATGCCGAGCAGACGCGGCGTGAGGTACGCGATGCTGACGATGTCATTTCCATCATAACCGTTCGTCTGACCGCCAATGTTCTCGCTCCAACCGAATCCGAGATAGGCCTTCCGCAGGCAATCAAAGCCAAAATATTCCCACTTTAGCCGTTGCTGCGCCAAGTAAGCGTTCACGGGTTCGACGTTTGCGCCGCCCAGGCTAACAATCGTCGGATAGGATAACCCGACCCGCGGGTCCTCATCCATGCTATATTTGGCTTGGCCGACAAGGGTCACCTCACCCTGCTTAAGCGGGTGGTGCATTTTCAGAAAATCGTAGGGCAGCTCATCGGGCGTCAAGACGCCGGGAAGTCCGATATCAAATACTCTGATTGGATCGAGCGCATCGAAATCGGTATTGCTGGCATTACCCAGATCGCGTTTGGCCACACGGACGAGTGTCACGTCCAGCGATTTGCCGCCTTTCCGGTCGTGCCATGTGCCGGACAACCGGGCCGCGTCGGCTTTCGCCGTCAATATCCAGTCCGCACCGATCGGAGTATGCTCAACAGGTTTCCCGTCACTTTTCTTGCATAGCGCCACCGTGCAAGGCTGCTCCTCTTCAAACGTCATCTCGTTCTTGATCCGGACGCCATGCAGGGGAATGTCGATGCCTTTGGCGATATAAGCATAGCGGCCCACAAACGCGCCATCCGGACCGGCCTCCGTCAGTTCGACGATGATCGGCAATTTGCCAAGGCGGCCTTTGTAAGTCGATGCTTCCAAAGCGAGGCAGGTTTGCGCTGCCGCGAGGGTAAAGAGAAACGCAAGGAGAGTACGCATGTGGATCACCGGTGATCGTGAGGGATGCTTGTTGTTGGAGAGGAAACGGGTTGGTGCGGTCGAAGGCCGACATCGGCCTTCTATTACGGAATAACTGCTCCCAGAGAAGTTCCCGCGGTAACGGGTAACGCAGCGAGAGGCAGCCGGAGGGATTCACACTTTCAGACTAAACCAACACCACGCCTTCTCCAGCCGAGGGCGCCCCAAAGCACCTCGCCCAATGTCGCCGAACCCACGGAGAAAGACGTAAAAGGCGGCGGCGAGCAATGCCAGAACGGCGACCAAAGCCGACGTGAAGCTGAAGTTGTTCGACGTCAGTGCCCGGAGGATGTTTTCGCTATTGGTGATTGCCGAATAGAAGAACATTGCCGAGAAGATGATTTCCAGTATCCCAAAAATCAGCCGGGCGTTTTCCCTCAAGATGTGGAACAGCATGCCGATACTGACAAACAGAACCATGGCTGCAGTGACCAGATAATAATGGCCACGTCCGGGATGATCATACTGCCATTGTTCATCCTGCACCCGGAAGGATACGGCAAAGCAGGCGAACGGTAAGAGGACCAGCAACACCAGAAATGCAATCTGCCAGTAGCTGCGACCAAACATTCCTACCCCTCTTCCCACTTTGGCAGGACGCACCTGCGGTTCAACACGCCAGTTTCGGTTGCCAGCCTCACATCACCGATGAAAGCCGGCAAGATGGGAGCTTGTCCTCACCGCGCAAAACCCTTCTCAAAGCTTTACGTATGGCATAGGGCGGAAATTCTTCCAGTTGTTCACACCACCACCTACAGCGACCGTTGCGACCCTGTTTGCAATGCTGGTGATCGTTTGCCCCGCTGCCAGCGTCCATGTTTCATCGGAATTGTCGATGGTGAAGGTTGAAGATGATGCCGTGATTGCGGCGGTGCATTTCACGAACGCCTCTCAGTTTTCGCATTTCAATGGCCAATGTCGCCGGAATGAAAAGGCTGGTCCGCCCAGTCTCAGATCAGAAAATGAAATCGGAGGCGTGCAAATCCGCCTTGGAGACATGATCAAGGATGAGATGATCGGCGCCCGAATGAATGATTAGATCTGCGCCGGATTTGCTGACGTGGTGCGCCATCAGATCGGCAAAGCTGGTCACGGCTGTAAAATCCGAGAGATCGATGCGGTCGGCACCGAGGCCGAAATCATGAACCGTATCGTGGTCAAAACCGGTCTTGAAAATGAAGATGTCATCGCCCTTGCCGCCGGTCAGGATATCCGCGCCAGCGGCGCCGGATAGACGGTTATCGCCACTGTTGCCTTTAATCACGTTGTCCAGCTCGTTGCCGGTGGCGTTGAGGTTCTTGGTGCCGAGAAGGGTGAGATTTTCAATCTCCTGGCCTGCCAGCACGCCAGTCGAGAGATTCATGGCGATGGTGGATTTGACTGTGTCCGTACCTTCGCCGACGTCTTCAACGATTACGATCTTGCTGGCGATGATGAACGTATCGTTGCCTTCATCGCCTCGTACGTAATGGTTACCGATGGAGCCGCCGCGATTGTCGAACACGTCGTTACCGCCCCACAGGGAGACGTTGCCATTGAGCGTGCCGTGATTGATGAGTGTCTCTTCACCGACACTGCAGACGACAGCCCAGTTTCCTGCCGCGGCAATGATATCATTGTTGACGATGTGCGTGGCCTGACCGGCGTCGCTCCCCACGTAGAGGCCTACGAGGCCGGAGATCGAGCTGTTGTTGATCAGTTTGCTACCCCCGGAGAGAACAACACCGTCATCGCTGCTGCTGATCGTGCCATTGTTGACGAGCTTGCCTGCGTCCCCGGAGAGAACAACACCGTCATCGTTGCCGCTGATCGTACCATTGTTGACCAGCTTGCCTGCCTCCCCGGAGATGACAACACTGTCTTCGCTGGCGCTGATCATGCCATTGTTGACCAGTGTGAACTGATCGCCAAAGGCGCGGATGCCAAAAAGTCCACTGATCGTTCCCGAACTGCCGACATTTGCTGTTGTCTTGTCACCAAACGTGTCGATCCCGGCACTGCTTGCCAAATCTGCCAAAATGCCGCCATTCACGACAATTGTATTTTCATGATAGTCCGACCACTCGAAGATTCCGATACTGGAACTGGTAATCGTCTGCCCTGCCGCCAGCGTCCATGTTTCATGGGAATTGTCGATCGTGAAGGTCGAAGATTGAGTGGTGATTGCATTGGTATATTTCATAGGAGCCTCGCAGTTTTTGGATTTCGACGGTCGGATTTCGCCAGTGTGAACGAGCTGATCTGACAGACGGTCCGGATCAAAAAATGAAATCGGAAGCCTGCAAATCCGTCTTGGACGTATCCTCAAAGGTGAGAAGGTCGGTGCCGGCATGGATGATCAGATCGGCGCCGGATTTGCTGACGTGGTGCGCCATCAGATCGGCAAAGCTCGTCACCGCTGTAAAATCCGAGAGATCGATCCGGTCGGCACCGAGCCCGAAATCCGTTACCGTGTCATGGCCGAAACCAGTCTTGAAGATGAAGATATCGACGCCCTTGCCACCGGTCAGGATATCGGCGCCGGCAACGCCGGAAAGATGGTTGTTGCCGCTGTTCCCCTTGATCGTGTTGTCCAGATCATTGCCGGTGCCGTTGAAATTCTTGGTGCCGAGAAGGGTGAGGTTTTCCAGTTCCTGGCCAGCCAGAACACCGGCCGAGAAGGTCACGGAGGTGGTGGATTTGATCGTATCTGTGCCGCCGGCGGTCTTTTCAACGACATCAGTCTTGCTATCGAGAATGAAAATATCGTCACCAAGCCCACCGGCAACCACGCCGCTGACCGCACCGCCGCGCCCGTCAAACCGGTCATTGCCGCCGCCGAGATCGAGGTCCGTCATCGAGCCGGAATTTCGCACGGTGTCGTTGGCATAGCCAAGTATGGTGGCACCCGTGATCGTGCCGGAACTCACCAGTTTCAACGTCCCGCCGGTGGAGACGATCGCGCTGGTATCGCCTGCAATCGTGCCGGCATTGGTGATCAGTATTGTATCGGCGTGATCACCCAGAGTGATTCCAACTATGGTCGCGGATACAGTGCCGGTATTCTCAATAGTGCAAGCAGAATCCTTGACAACGATAGCGGATGGTCCGGAAATGGAACCGGAGTTGGTTAAGTCTGAATGTGATCCTGATAAATAGACTGATGCGCCACTTGAGTTCGAACTTGAAATCTCGCCAGAATTTTCAATTGATGTGCCTGACACAAACGAGATGACGCCATATACATTTCCAGATACAATCCCGGAATTCTCGATTTTAATATCCTCGAAATTCACGTAAACTGCAGAGTAGTCTCCAGAGGTTGTGCCTTTGTTGAAAAAGGTACCATTTTCGCTGCCCAGCATAATTCCGTTGGTTCCAGAAATCTGGCCATTGTTTTCAACGTAAGTGCCATATCCCGATGTGGTAATCGCAGTATAAAAACCTGAAACTGATCCAGTTTCACCGATTAGGATCGAATTTGCATCTCCGTTGTATTCGCCTGTTCCTCCTAGATAGAGACCGTAATTATCATCGGAGATGAGGCTTCCATCGATGACAAACGCGCGGCCGGCATAGAGCGAACTTCCGTCGATCGCTACGCCTGAAACGACATGAACCGTCACGCCCTCCTCAACAGTCCAGGTCGTATCCACCTGGGTGGCGACGACCGTGGTTGTTTGATCAGCACTGATTGAAATTGTTGTGGTCATGGAAACCTCGAAATGTTTTGTCGCTGGGTCGCAAAGCTCGTCCCGGAACTGTTCCGGGAACGCGCTATAAGTTTCGATCTGGCAAAGCCCTGATCAGAAAATGAAATCGGATGCCTGCAAATCCGCCTTGGAGACATGCTCAAGGGTCAGATGGTCGGTTCCCGCATGAATGATCAGGTCAAGGCCGGATTTGGTGACGTGATGGGCCATCAGGTCGGCAAAACCCGTCACCGCCGAGAAATCCGAAAGGTCGATCCGGTCGGCACCAAGCCCGAAATCTGTCACCGCGTCATGATCGAAACCAGTCTTGAAAATGAAGATATCGGCACCCTTGCCGCCGGCCAGGATATCGTCGCCGGCGAGGCCGGACAGGTGATTATCGCCGCTGTTGCCTTTGATCACGTTGCCCAGTTCGTTGCCGGTGGCGTTGTGATTATTGGCGCCGAGAAGGGTGAGGTTTTCTAGGTACGAACCGGCCATAACACCGGACGAAATGTTCATGGAGATGGTGGATTTGATCGTATCTGTGCCGCTGTTGAAACCCTCGCCGATCTGGATCTTGCTGTCGAGAATAAAGAGATCGTCGCCGTCGTCGCCACTTATGTGATAGCCCGCTGTAACGGTGCCGCCGCGATTGTCAAAGACATCGTTGCCATCCCCTAGGTCCACGTGGCCGACGAGCGTGCCATCGTTGATCAATGTCTCATCGCCGTCCGTACTATTAAAGGCATAGCTAAAGGTGGGCGCGCCTGTGACGGAACCGTGGTTGACGATATGGGCGGTCTGGCCGGTGCCACTGTCGATTGTTATGGCGTAGCCAGTATCTTCGTTGACCGTGCCGTCCTTGCCAATCACGATATCAAGCCTGTCGGCTGAATCCGCGAATATATTGCCGGTGATCGCGCCATGATTGACGAATTGGCTGTGATCGCCTTCGATATGAACAGCGGTATTGGCAGCCGTGATCGAACCGTGATTGATCAGGCTGAACTCATCGCCGAAGGCACGGATGCCATGAAGTCCGCTGATCGTTCCCGTGCCGCCGACGGTGATCGTCGTCTTGTCGCCGAACGTATCGATGCCGGCGCTACTTCCCATTCCGGCCGAAATGCTGCCATTCACGACAATTGTATTTTCATGATAGTCCGACCACTCGAAGATCCCGATACTGGAGCTGGTAATGGTCTGCCCTGCCGCCAACGTCCATGTTTCATGGGAATTGTCGATGGAGAAGGTCGAAGATTGTGACGTGATTGCGGCTGTATATTTCATGGAAGCCTCGCTTTTGGATATGAGCGGCCACGCGTCTCGGGCGCCGATGCTCACCAAATTCAGTCCGTTGGACCATAAACGGCCGGCAAGCCGGCCCGTTGGAATGGCCTACAGGTTTCGGTCGATCAGCGAGTGTCCCATTTGGGACAGGCCGGATTTATTTCGGAGGCCGAACAAATTTGAGTGGTGAAACGTCAATCACTCTGACGTGAATATGACAAATGGCGGGGTGACATATGCGCGGTGAATTGCTGCCCGATCTGGATGCCTTGGACCGCGCGCGGCCCGTTTCATCAGACCCTATAAAGTGAAAAAGAGAGGCGCCGGTCGCAAAACAGGATATGTCTGGAAAATATCTCAGGCTGCTTTTCGAATATATCAGCTGCTGAGGCGTCAGTAGAACAGATCCTTTCTCTTTTGGACAGTTGGGCAAATTGAACGGTTTGGTTGATTTCGACGCGTTATCGAAACAGGTCGATCATATCTATGATGCGGTGCTGAATCCCGCGTCTTGGTCTGTTGCGCTTGATGGAATAGCTGCGCTCAGCGGCGGCCGTGGACTGATGATGTTCTCACTCGGCCAGCAGACCAATGCTTTCACCTATGCCAGCCGCGATATCGCAGAACCCATTTCGATATATATCGACCATTGGTTGACGGCTGGCCGCTGTCCCAGGACGCTGGCCGCCCAGCAAAAGGGCCTTAGGAACGGCGTCTGGTGGGATGGCGATTTTCTCGACCAGGCAACACTGAACAATGATGCGATTTTCCATGAATATGCCCGATCCACGGATTTGCTCTACGCGGCGACGCGGCTGACCACCGAGTTCGATCCCATCGTGCCTTATGTCCTAGCGACTCCGCGGTCGATGACCGCCGGCGCTCCGGTGCAGGATGAGATGCGTATCTTTGAAATGCTGACCGGACACCTTGTTCGCGCTCTGCAGATTTATCAGAAATCGAACCAGGGAAATCCGGTCGGCGACGGTGTCGCCGCGCTTCTGAACCAACAGGATTGTGGCGTTTCCATCGTCGATACATCGGGTAACGTGATATTTGCCAACGATGCCCTGCGGTCGCTGGCGGGCGACGGCATTCGCGTCAGCGGCAAACGTTTCGTCACCGCATCGCGTGCCGACCAGAAAGCCTTCGACAGGCTGGTCGCCGGCGCGCTGAAACCCGGCCTCGATTTGGCCGATATCGCACCTATCGCCCTTTCCCGGCCCTCGGGGAAACATCCGCTGCTGGTGCAGGCCATGCCTTTTCGCCGGCATGATTCAATGCCGTTGTCAGCGTTGTTTCGCTATGATTCCGGCGCGATCATTCTGATCGCCGATCCGAACCGGACCAGAAGGCTTGTAGGCTCGGAAGCCTTGAAGCTGCTCGGATTGACCGAGGCAGAGGCCCGGATCGCAATCCAGCTTGGAATGGGCGACAGCCCAGAAAGCATAGCCGATGTCTTCAGCCTATCCGTCGGTACGGTCCGAAATCACATGAAGCGTATTTTTCGAAAGCTGGATATTTCGCGACAAAACCAGCTGGTCGCATTTCTAGGCCGATTAACGTTTTGAATTGCTGGCTAACGGCGTTGCGTCCCGACTATTCCCAGTCGTCTGCCGTCCCTGCTCACCTCAGACTATCTCAAGGGATAATGGGTATCGAACCATCAACCCCTTCCCTAGGTCGCCTAAGTGTCTGTACCAATTGAAAGATCGAGAAGGACTGTTTGTGACAGCCGACGGCGATGTCAGGTTAACTCGTCCGAAGTTTTTGATTGCTAGTCGGCGGCCATGATCCAGACCACCGTTAGCTATAAACGTCATCGTTATCCGCCTTCTGTGATCGCCCACGCGGTCTGGCTCTACTTCCGATTTCCGCTGAGCCTGCGCCTGGTCGAAGAAATACTGCTGGAGCGCGGCATCGTTGTTTCCTATGAGACGATCCGGTGTTGGGCGAAGAAGTTCGGCCCGGCCTATGCCGGCCGCTTGCGGCGGAAAGTGCCGAGCCCCAATGACGTGTGGCATCTGGACGAAGTCGTCGTGACGATCGGCGGGCGGAAACACTGGCTCTGGCGCGCCGTCGATCAGGACGGCCATGTTCTGGACGAGATCGTCCAAACCCGTCGCAACACCAAGGCTGCCAGACGCCTGCTGATCCGGCTGATGAAGAAGCAGGGATGCCTCCCCAAGCGCATCGTCACCGACAAGCTTCGCTCTTATGGCGCAGCACGACGGCAGTTGATGCCCACGATCGAGCATCGATCGCACAAGGGATTGAACAACCGCGCCGAAAACTCGCATCTTCCGCTGCGAAAACGGGAGCGGATCATGCAGCGGTTCCGCTCGCCAGGCGCGCTACAACGCTTCGTAAGCGTCTTCTCAGCGGTCCGAAATCTTTTCGTCCCAGCACGCTCACAACACTCAGCCATCGCTGTTCATCTGCATCGCCTCGCAGCGATGGCACATTGGAAGACGGTCACCGGCACCGCCGCCTGATGCAACCAGCATTTCGAAAGCGTACTTGATCGAGTTAACCTGACATCACCGGGCAATCACATGTCCATGTGAATAAGCACCCGGCTTTTGCGGTGGGCACAATGCATGGGCTCGCCGGCAGTTCGCACTTGCTCGGTATCGTACCGGCACTTGCTCTGCCCTCGGATTCTGCTGCGGCCGCTTATCTTCTGCTCTTCAGTCTCGGCAGTATTGCTGCCATGGGAACGTTTTCATCGATCATTGGCTGGGTCGGAGGACACCCGGCAGCCAGAAGTGTGAAAGGTCAAAAAGTGCTTATGGCTTCGCTCTCGGTTATCGCGATTGTCGTCGGCGCCGCGTGGCTGTTCTCAGGAATTTAAAAGACCCATACCTTTTGAGCGGCATCCTGGAATGCGCAGAGTGCGGTGGTCCATATGCCATCATGGCAAAGGGCCGTTACGGCTGCACGAACCATAAAAAGCATTTGCCGCTCGATCAGTTGAACGTGGAATGCTGCTCAAATCAAAAAACGATTCTGAGGTCTGACCTTGAGGATCGAGTTCTGACCTGCCCGCCGGCGTCTCGGCCGCAGCCTGTCGATCCGCGCTGTTGATGCCGGCTCCTGCAATGGCTGTGAGCTGGAAATCCACGCCCTGAACAACGCGTTTTACGATATCGAACGTTTCGGCATCCGCTTCGTCGCATCGCCACGGCACGCCGATATCCTGCTGGTCACAGGGCCGGTAACCAGGAATATGCGAGAGGCTTTGGAGCGGGCATATAACGCCACGCCCAACCCAAAATGGGTCGTCGCCCTGGGCGGCTGCGCGCGCGATGGCGGCTGTTTTGCTAGCAGCTACGCCGTTTTGGGGGGTGTTTCGGCGGCCATTCCGGTCGATCTTCATATCCCAGGCTGTCCGCCATCACCGACAGATATACTGAAGGGGTTGCTGGCACTGCTTGAGTATGTACATGCGGGAGACCGCACATCGCAGCCGTAAGGTTCGATCAGGCAACGGCTTGAGGTCTGACTTTGAGCGATGCGTGTCCGGACAGCCGCATCACAGGCGATTTCGTCCCCGTGACGGGCAGTTCGGCGAGTACCGCACTCCGCGTGTGGCTCGACCTCCGAAGGGACTTCCGCGCTATCACCCCGGCTCGACGGTTGGCGTGAACATGTACCCGACATGGAAGGCAGTTCCGAATGGGATATGCATAAAGCCAGACGTGCTGGCTGAGCGATGCCTTGAGTTGTCGCGCACGCAGGCTGGTATTACGGCCTCTCAGAATGGAAAGACTATTTTAATTTTAAGGCGGTGAGAGGGCCAAGCTATTTGGCCCTTCGCCGATCGGGAGGATGTTGCTCGTTCGCTGTCATTTTAGGAGGCTATGGGCCGTGGACACGCAATAAATTGCCTGCTTGGGTCTACCTGCGAATTTCAGTGACCCGCCACGCGTAATTTCCTCGAGACTGGAGCAGAGTCAGTCCGATCATGGACGGACGAATCAAGAGTTGGAGATTCAGGAAGGGCAGATTGCCGACACTTTTACGTCTCTCAAAGAGAGCTGTCTGCTTTCATCGCAGTACTGCGTCGTGGGAAATTACAGTTTCGGCCAGCCTACCCGCGTGGCGGCACACCAAAAAGCCCTCGGCATATTTGCGAGGGCTTTTTGATTGTATTTGTTTGTTTGGTTGCGGGGGCAGGATTTGAACCTGCGGCCTTCAGGTTATGAGCCTGACGAGCTACCGGGCTGCTCCACCCCGCGCCAATCTCCGCATTCTGCGCCGCAGAATGTCGGAACTTTGAGCTGACGGGGTGTTTTCCCCGGTCTTTTCTGATCCTTGTTGCCTTGTTTTGGCTTTAGGGCTCGTTGGGCTGCTCGGCCCGTTTGATTTGTCTACAACAGGAATAGGCCGCTTTGAGGGCGGCCCGTCTGTCACCGCGATATTATGCGGTATTGTTGATCGTGTTTTGAGAAGAATGATTTGCGTTTTGCAGACCTGGCAGCGACCTACTCTCCCGTGCCTTAAGACAAAGTACCATCGGCGCTGGGGCGTTTCACGGCCGTGTTCGGAATGGGAACGGGTGCAGCCACCCCGCCAGAACCACCAGGTCGGCAAAGCGCAAATCATTTTATGCAGACGGATTTAATCGTCTGTCGAGAAGCTGGATTTTGGTTTTATTAGAATGTGCAGTGTTTTGTTTTTGATCATCTCACCACCGTCTTCCGAAGCGAAGCTTCGCAAGGCCAGAGGCCGTCGCCAACAGTTTGGCGGCCCGTCCGGAGCGCTTTCAGCGCGTCAGGACAAAGATTGATCAAAGCGCTATCGCGCTTTGATGAGCATGAACAATGAGAACGATAAAGCCTATCGAGCTATTAGTAACGGTAAGCTTCACACATTGCTGCGCTTCCACACCCGTCCTATCAACGTGGTCGTCTTCCACGGCTCTCAGGGAACACTCGTTTTCAGGTTGGTTTCCCGCTTAGATGCCTTCAGCGGTTATCCATTCCGTATGTAGCTACTCTGCTATGCCCTTGGCAGGACAACAGATCCACCAGAGATACGTCCATCCCGGTCCTCTCGTACTAGGGACAGATCCTGTCAATATTCCTACACCCACGGCAGATAGGGACCGAACTGTCTCACGACGTTCTGAACCCAACTCACGTACCGCTTTAAATGGCGAACAGCCATACCCTTGGGACCTGCTCCAGCCCCAGGATGCGATGAGTCGACATCGAGGTGCCAAACAACCCCGTCGATATGGACTCTTGGGGGTCATCAGCCTGTTATCCCCGGCGTACCTTTTATCCGTTGAGCGATGGCCCTTCCACGCGGGACCACCGGATCACTATGACCGACTTTCGTCTCTGCTCGACTTGTCAGTCTCGCAGTCAGGCGGGCTTATGCCATTGCACTCGACGAACGATTTCCGACCGTTCTGAGCCCACCATCGCGCGCCTCCGTTACTCTTTCGGAGGCGACCGCCCCAGTCAAACTACCCACCATACACTGTCCCGGACCCGGATGACGGACCGCGGTTAGACATCCACGAAGATAAGGGTGGTATTTCAAGGATGGCTCCACTCAAACTGGCGTCCAAGCTTCAAAGCCTACCACCTATCCTACACATGCCTTGGCGAATGCCAGTGTAAAGCTATAGTAAAGGTGCACGGGGTCTTTCCGTCTGACCGCAGGAACCCCGCATCTTCACGGGGAATTCAATTTCACTGAGTCTATGTTGGAGACAGCGGGGAAGTCGTTACGCCATTCGTGCAGGTCGGAACTTACCCGACAAGGAATTTCGCTACCTTAGGACCGTTATAGTTACGGCCGCCGTTTACTGGGGCTTCGATTCAAAGCTTGCACCTCTCCTCTTAACCTTCCAGCACCGGGCAGGCGTCAGACCCTATACGTCGCCTTGCGGCTTCGCAGAGCCCTGTGTTTTTGATAAACAGTCGCTACCCCCTGGTCTGTGCCACCCTACTACACTTGCGTGCAATAGGGTCACGCTTCTTCCGAAGTTACGCGTGCAATTTGCCGAGTTCCTTCAACATAGTTCTCTCAAGCGCCTTGGTATACTCTACCTGACCACCTGTGTCGGTTTCGGGTACGGTCTATAATGGTGGAGCTATTTCCTGGAACCGCTTCCCCGCCCTTTCAATCCAATAAGAAAGAACGAGTTACGCAATCCGTCACTACCACCAGGCCCACGAATATTAACGTGGTTCCCATCGGCTACGCATTTCTGCCTCACCTTAGGGGCCGGCTAACCCTGCTCAGATTAACTTTAAGCAGGAACCCTTGGTCTTTCGGCGAGGGAGTCTCTCACTCCCTTTATCGTTACTCATGTCAACATTCGCACTTCCGATACCTCCAGAGGCCCTCACGGGTCCTCCTTCACAGGCTTACGGAACGCTCCGCTACCACGTGCACAAGTGCACATCCTCAGCTTCGGTGCATGGCTTTAGCCCCGTTACATTTTCGGCGCAAAGACCCTTGACTAGACCAGTGAGCTGTTACGCTTTCTTTAAATGATGGCTGCTTCTAAGCCAACATCCTGGTTGTTTTGGGATCCTCACATCCTTTCCCACTTAGCCATGACTTGGGGACCTTAGCTGGAGGTCAGGGTTGTTGCCCTTTTCACGACGGACGTTAGCACCCGCCGTGTGTCTGCCGATTAGTACTCCCCGGTATTCGGAGTTTGGTTAGGATCAGTAAGACGGTGAGTCCCCATAGCCCATCCAGTGCTCTACCCCCGGGGGTATTCGATCGACGCTCTACCTAAATAGATTTCGCGGAGAACCAGCTATCTCCAGGTTTGATTGGCCTTTCACCCCTAACCACAAGTCATCCCAATCTATTGCAACAGATGCGGGTTCGGTCCTCCAGTTGGTGTTACCCAACCTTCAACCTGCTCATGGCTAGATCACCTGGTTTCGGGTCTAATGCAACAAACTAAACGCCCTATTAAGACTCGCTTTCGCTTCGCCTACACCTACCGGCTTAAGCTTGCTTGTTACACTAAGTCGTTGACCCATTATACAAAAGGTACGCAGTCACCCTTGCGGGCTTCCACTGTTTGTAGGCAACCGGTTTCAGGTTCTATTTCACTCCCCTCGTCGGGGTGCTTTTCACCTTTCCCTCACGGTACTTGTTCGCTATCGGTCATGCACGAGTACTTAGGCTTGGAGAGTGGTCTCCCCATGTTCAGACAGGATTTCACGTGTCCCGCCCTACTCAAGGACAATACGCTTTCTACATGTACGGGGCTATCACCCGCTAAGGCCGGACTTTCCATTCCGTTCCACTTTATGACGCATTGCCACTGGCCTGGTCCGCGTTCGCTCGCCACTACTAACGGAGTCTCGGTTGATGTCCTTTCCTGCAGGTACTTAGATGTTTCAGTTCCCTGCGTTCGCTTCTTACACCCTATATATTCAGGTGTAGATACCTCGTATCAATACTTGGAAACCCAGACCGTCCGAGGACAGACTGGATTTTCCAAGTATCTGAGGTGGGTTCCCCCATTCGGAGATCCATGGATCAAAGCTTATTCGCAGCTCCCCACGGCTTATCGCAGCGTATCACGTCCTTCATCGCCTGTGCATGCCAAGGCATCCACCAATTGCCCTTATTTCACTTGATCGTTCTCATTGCCAATGCTCATCCAAATGCGAAGCATTTGGAACACTCTTTGTCTTGACGCGCTGGTCGCGCTCCAGACGGGCCACCAAACGATTGGTGACGACCTCTGGTCTTGCGGAACCTTTCGGTTCCGTCCAATCCCATCAACGACAACGGAATTGGAAGGACAAAGAGTCACTGGCACATTCTAATTTAACATGGATCAAAGGATCCATGTAAGACCAGCTTCTCGAGACATGCGGAATGATGCGCGGTCAGGCAACATCAACCATGCCATCCGCCAGAAAGCATCCGAAGATCAAGATCTCCATCGGCTAAACAGCAAAA